>CAVWOM010000001.1:0-971568 GCA_963756575.1 uncultured Actinomycetota bacterium
GCAGAGGGGATATTAACGGCTGTGTGCCGGTTTGAGCACACTGCATCCATCGGCGACCCAACAGGCTGCCTTGCCCACCTGCGATGATGAGCAATCGATTACGGTGAGGCGTGCGTTCGCCCTACCGCTGGGACCGTGTGATCCCGATCCTATTTATTTTACCTCGACCAGTTCGATCGCTTCGCGGCTCGGGCCTTCGATCATAAAGGCCCGGGTGTTGCCGAGTGGGTAGATCGGTTCGAGAAATTTGACATCCTCGCTCGCGAGCTTTTGCGCCCAGGCGTCGAGATCCCCGACCCCGAGCGCGATATGGTCCTGCAACTGGCCGCGCGAGCTGCAGAGCGGCGCATCGGCTTGGTTCGCATACCACATCATCGAGACATCGCCGAATTCGACCCCGGCGCGCGGCGTGCGGAACATGCCTTCGCGGTTTAATGCCGGCCAAGTGCGCTCGGGACCGCGCGCCGCTTTGCCATCGGGCCCGGTCACCGGCGTCGGCGTATAGCCGGGCCGCATCGGCGCGTTCAGATGCCGTTGATACCATTCAAAAGCCGCGATCGGGTCCTCTTGGTAGAGGTGGACATGATTAAAGCGCTCGGTCGGATGATTGCCGGCATATTCGACAAGCGCGTTGTCGGGGCCGCGCATGTAAGCGAAGCCGCCTCCACCTGCCGGCTGCACGCCTTTGGCCTTGGCCTCGGCGATTTGCGCCCGCGTCAAACCGAGTACACCGCCGACGCTCGGCCAAGTATCGCTTGATATCAGTACCGAGCCGCCTTCGTCGCTCATATAGAGCGGCAACAATTCGACCTCGGAGTGGCTTTTGAAAGTTTCGAGGCAGGCGCGCGCGTCAGTCACATGCCAGCCAAAATGCCAGATCGCGCTTTGCGGCTCAGTCGAAGGTGGCCGATCGACCTTGGTGAAGAGCACCAGAACGTCATTTGGCGATTTGAGGGCCGCAAACCCACCCCACTGACCCTTTGCGGTCGACGGGAATTGGCGTGTGTAAAAATCAATCGCATGGTCGGGATCGACCGAATTCAGGTGCAGGTGATGAAAATTTGGTGGCGCAAGCATCTGTCTCCTCCCCGATCGCAGGCTGGTCGCAGTATGCGCCAAAGAAGGGCGAAAAGACTACCCGCGGCCTCAGGTCATAGCGGCGCCGAATTGCGATCAGCGACGTGGGGGCGGGCGGCGGCGCACAGCGCAGTGGTGACACGCAGCGCGTCCGCAAGTGCACCGGGATCATGGGTCCGGATGTAATCGGCGCCATGCCCGGCGGCGAACAATTCTGCGGCTAAGGTGGCGGGACCGAGTGCGGCGGCCGACGAGCGCCCGGTCAGCGCGCGCAAAAACGATTTGCGCGAAACAGAGATCAGCACCGGCAGCCCGAACTCCCGCTTTAATTCGCCGAGCCGGGCCAGCACCTCGAGCGAGGCCTCGGGCTGGCTGCTCAAAAAGAACCCCATACCGGGATCGATCACGATGCGCTCGCGGGCGATGCCGGCGCGTTCGAGAGCAGCCAACCGCTCGCGGAAAAAGGCGACAATGCGCTGCCAGACCTCGGAGGGCGACAATTCCAACCGTTGCGCCCGGCCGCGGCCCTGTACCGCATGCATCACCACGAGCCGGCAATCCGCCGCCGCCAGTTCCGGATACAAGGCCGGCTCAGGAAAACCCTGGATGTCATTAACAAAGTCGACGCCGCGAGCGATTGCAAACCGCTGCACCTCGGGCAGCAAGCTGTCGACCGATACAGCTATGCCGTCCGCCTGGAGGGCTGCGATCAGCGGATCGAGCCGGCGGATCTCTTCCGCGGCGCTGACCGGCTTGGCGTCGACATTGCTGGCCGCGGCGCCGAGGTCGATGACATGCGCACCACCCGCAACCAGTGTGCGTGCATGCGCCAGCGCGGCGGCGAAATCGAGAAACCGGCCGCCATCTGAAAACGAATCCTCGGTGATGTTGACGATCCCGAACAGCCTCGGGTGATTTGCCGAAGAGAACGACATACTCATGCCGGCCGCGAGCGCTCAAGTATGGCTCCGACGCTATCGGCATCGGCGAACACGTCGAGCTTTTCGACCCAGACCCGGACGCGCTCGACCCGCGGGTCGGCAAAGCACGCATTGCAGATGCGCTCGGCGAAACCTTCGCAAAGCTCGATATGACCCGCCGCAGCGATTTGGCGGATCACGGAGACGATTTTTTCGTAATTGATAATGCGACGGCGGTCCTCGCCCGGCGTAGCAGCCGAAGGACTTGCCGTCAAATCGACCGAAATGCGCACCCGCTGTTTGTGCTCGCGTTCAGGCGGGTCGATGCCGATGCTGGCGAGCAGCACCAGCCCGCGAATGGTGACCACATAAAGAGGTGCCGATGGAGCCGGCAGAGAGCGCTCACTCATCGGGTCACCATGCCCGGCCGGGCCGATCACCGCAATGGCCTGCCCGCGCGGGCCATCCCGGCCATCACCAAGGTTAAGTTAGATCGGGCGATTAGCACCCTCAGAGCAGGCCGCGCTCGCGCAGGCTGACATAGCGGTTGCGGCCGATAATGACATGATCGTGCAGGGTGAGTCCGAGCGGGGCCGCGGCCTTCTTGATCTCCTGGGTCACCGCGATATCGGCCTTGGACGGCGTCGGGTCGCCTGAGGGATGATTGTGCACCAGGATCAGTGCTGAGGCTTGCAGTTCGAGCGCCCGCTTAAGGACCTCCCTTGTATAGACCGGGGTGTGGTCCACCGTCCCGCGCTGGTGGCGCTCATGCTTGATCAAGATGTTTTTGCGGTCGAGAAACAGGATGTGGAACTCCTCGACTTTGCCGTGCGCAACCTGAGCGCTGCAATAGTTGATGAGCTGCTCCCAGGAATTGACGACCGGCCGCTCCTCTATTGCAGCCCGCATCAGTCGCAACGCCGCCTCGCGAACCGATTTGACCGCGGCGATACCCGCAAGCCCTAGCCCGGCTTTGTCCAGCGCATCGGGGTCGGCGCTCATCACCGCGGCAAAGCCGCCAAAATGACGAAGTAATTCTTTAGCCAAAGGCTTTACGTCGCCGCGCGGATTGCTGACGAACAAGATGACTTCAAGCAATTCGTAATCGGGCAGATTTTCAGCCCCGGCTGCAATCAGCCGCTGACGCAGCCTTTCGCGGTGGCCTGCGTAATGCGGCGGCTCGTCCTCGGATTCACCGAGCTGTTTCGGCTTGCGCCGACGGGGCGTCGAAATCATCATCCGGGCTCCCCGGCACGGCGCGCACGCAGTCGGGCGAGTGCGGCGCCGGCCATGCGGGCCGGCTCGTCGGTGTCGAAAGCGCTGACGAATGCGTCGATGCCGCGGGCTATCCCCATCTCGACCGGCAATTCCTCCCAATCGAGGATCAGCGACTTTTGCAGTCGGATCGCGTGTGGACCAGCGGCGAGGATCGGCCGGGCAAGTTGCTCGACAGCCGTGTCGAGGGCTTCCGTCGGCGCGACGATGTCAACAAGACCCCAGGCGAGCGCGACGGCGGCATCGATGGTCTCGCCGGTCAGCACGAGGCGGCGGGCGCGGCCGGTGCCGACAAGCCTCGGCAGTAATGCCGCTTCCACGACCGAGGGGATGCCGATCGCGACTTCCGGCATCCCAAAGGTGGAGTTTTCGCTGGCGACGCGCAGATCGCAGGCGGCAGCGAGTTCAAGCCCGGCGCCGAGCGCATAGCCGTCGATGCGGGCAATGACTGGCACCGGTAGATGACGGAAGGCGGCGCAGCAATGGTGAACCCGCGTGATGAAACGCCGCGCAGTTGCGTGATCGAGGCTCGCGATTTCGGCAATATCCGCGCCCCCAACAAAGGCGCGGCCGCCAGCGCCCGTGAGGATCGCCAACCGCAAGTCGGGATCGGCAGCGACGGCAGCCATTGTCGCTATGATTTCTTCCATCAGCGCGAAATTGAGGCTGTTGAGCTTGGCGGCATTGTCGATGGTAAGCCGCACAACGCGACCGCCCTCGGGCCGCTCTTCGCGCTCCACTCGAAACAGGTTGGTGCCGATTGTCATTCCATAGATCCCGTAGAATGGACCCGGTTCAGCCCGATGCAGGCGAGCGAACAGGACCCGTACTCCTCGATATCTGTAACTATTGCACGAAGATTTATTCTCCCGCCTCTTGATCGCTCAACCCGAACTGATATTCGTGGGCGGCGCCAAAGCCAATAGCGCTTTCGCGGCGGCTCGCGCATATTGACGGACGGTAGTCGAAGGAGGCGAGTGATGGACACAATCGAAAGCCCCGAACAGCTGCGCGAACTTTACGGCGAGCCAAGCGAGCGCGCGGTTAAAAAACAGCTGGCTCGGTTCGACAAGCATTGCCGCAATTTCATCGCGCTCTCGCCGTTTCTGGTGATCGCGTCTTCCGACCCATCAGGGCGCTGCGACGCCTCGCCGAAGGGCGATATGCCCGGTTTTGTACACGTCCTCGATGACACGACCCTGCTGATCCCCGACCGGCTCGGCAACAACCGCATCGATACGCTCGGCAATCTATTGGCGCGCCCTGGCGTCGGACTGATCTTTTTTGTGCCGGGCATCAACGAGACCTTGCGCGTCAACGGCCGCGCCCGGGTGACGACCGACCCGGATTTGCTCGAACCGCTCGCGGTCAATGGCAAAGTGCCGCGCAGCGCGATCATGGTCGCTGCCGAGGAGATCTATTTCCACTGCGGCAAGGCGCTGATCCGCTCTGATCTGTGGAACCCGGAGAAGCATGTCGCACGCGGCGCCTTCCCGCCCTTGGGGCGCATCATCGCTGAGCAGGTGGGAGGCATGGATCCGGACGAAGCCGAGCGGCAAACTGCTGAGAGCTATCGAACACGCCTTTACTGAGCAATATGGCCAAGACCTGTCGTACCCTCGAGGGGGGAAAAATCCCCTGTGACTAACCTAGCCTGCCAAAGCTACATCAAGGTAAAATGTTTGGAGCTGTTGCACTCAAAGCAGCAGCCCAGCACCAGGCCGCACGAGGGCAGCCACAATGCTGCATGTGCTTAAGCCCTCTGCGCAAGAGCGATACCACTATTCCCACAAAGATTACCCAGATATGGAGATGTGCGGGATCCGGGCAGATAGCAGTGTTCGGATCCACCCTATGCTACACAGGGCCATAAGAATTGAGGCGCGTCGCGAAGCCAAGCTGGCGTTTGCTTGCGGCTCGTCTAACCCTTTGGGTTCGGTTTGCATATGAGATGCTTTCAGCAGCTGCAGAAAGCACGAAGGCGGCCAATCCGGTTCAGGCCGAGCGGCCAGGACATGCCGAGCGGTTATGTCGGCGATCGGCAAACAGCATTTTGAACATTCCCGGCGCCGGCGTAGGCTCCGATCCGGCATGGCGCGGCAGATCGAGGATAAAACGAATGCAGTTTGGTTTATTCGGTAGTGCGGCGGCGCGACGGGGTGGTCCCGAATTCGACAGTGCAGAGGGCTACCGCGATTTTATTGACTATAATGTCGAAGCCGAGGCGCTCGGCTTTCACAGCACCTTTGTCGTCGAGCACCATTTCACCGGCTATGGCCAAGTCTCAGCGACGATCAACCTCCTGACCTGGCTCGGCGCCCGCACCCGTCGGCTGCGCCTTGGCACGGCAGTCATGGTGTTGCCCTGGCATAACCCGGTATTGCTGGCCGAGCAGGCGGCGACCCTCGACCTGTTGTCAGGCGGCAGGTTCGATTTCGGCATCGGTAAAGGCTATCGCTACAATGAGTTCGCCGGTTTTTGCATTCCGATGGAAGAAGCCGATGCGCGCTTTGACGAAGCGCTCGAGGTGATCGTCAAGGCGTGGACCGCCGACGAGCCGTTTTCCCATCACGGCAAATACTGGCAGTTCGCCGATATCGTGGTCGAGCCGCCAACGGCGCAAAAACCGCACCCGCCGATCTGGATGGGGGCCGGCGGCGAGCGTTCGATCCGCCGTGTCGCCGCGCAGGGCTATAAACTGCTGCTTGGGCAATACGCGTCACCCGATGACGTTGCGAACAGCATTGCGATCTACAAATCCGAGACCGAGGCGCAAGGCCGTCAATTCGATCCGATGTCAGTCGCGGTAACACGGGCCTTTTTTGTCTGCGACACCGCGGCGGAGCGGGAAGCGGCGATGGAACGCCGGCTCGCCAACCGGCTGCGGCAGTTAAAACTCGCGACGACGCCAGACGGCACCGTCCATGGCGGGCCCGATCGCGCCACCGGCGATCCGCGAGCGGTGAATGAAGCGAGTGCCATGTATGGCAGCCCCGATCACATCGGCGAGCGGCTCGAACAATTGCGCGCGGCCGGCGTCGGCTATGTGCTGATCAATGGCGGCGGCTCGGGCGGCGGTGTCCGAGGCCGTACCAGCCTGCGCCGCTTTGCCCGCGAGGTCATGCCGCATTTTGTCGACGCAGTCTCGCGGCGCGCCGCGGAATAGCGCACCCTTCGTATCTTCCAGCGGCGCCCGGGCTTGCTGCAGCACCAACGATTGTTTGCCCGGCGCACCGCAACCTCTGTGAATGATTGAATAGTGCCAAATCTGGCGTTTAGCTAGAGGGTTCTTGTTATCAATGCCGTAGTTTTACTGTAAAGTATTAAGGACTGCACCGCAATATGCGCGAGCGAACGTTCGATTGACGAGACGACGCCGCGGTTCCAACGCAATTGCGCGTGGAAAGAGCGACTGGGCTCATTGGTGCAAGTCCCTTGTTATGATCCGCGAAAATTTTGCAACTAGCCGCCTGGAGAGTTTTTCCCAGCGCCTCGAGCACGCTCTGCTGGCGGAATTGCCTGCTTGGCAACTGCTTGTCCTCGCCGCCGCCGTCGGCGCCCTATGGGCCGTGAGCCTCTTCGATTGGAGTTTCATCTCGGGGCAGCATGCGTTCTGGCAATTCCCGATGGGAATTGACATGCAGCTGGTGCTTGCAGCCTATTTCTACTACGTGCAGGCTCCGTGGCAACTGCCGCTGTTTTATGTCTCGGCGCTGGGCACTCCGGCCGGTACAAACATTATCTTCACGGACGCCGTGCCGATCGTCGCACTTATTGGCAAGCTGATCCACAGCTGCACCGGCGCCACGTTAAACCCCTACGGTGCCTATCTGTTCCTGTGCTTTGCCCTTCCTGGCGTTATGATGACGCTGGTGCTGATCGCGACAGAGACTCGCTTCGCCCTCGCGGCAATAATCGGTGCGATCTTTGCCAATGCGATGCCGGCTCTGTTGTGGCGGTGGGGTGACATCGCCCTTGCATCCCATTTTCTGCTGATCGGCGCGCTTGCGCTATACCTGTTCTCGTTGCAGAAGCGAGCCTGGCGCGGCCTCGCAGCGGTCTGGATCGCCTGGCTTGTCCTCGTCTATCTGACCAACCTCTACCTCTTTGCGATGGCCGGTGCCGTCTGGCTCTGCGCAATAATACAGCGATGCCTGAACGGATTGACGACAACGCGCGAGGCAATTGGGATCGCGACGCTGACAATCACCGTGGTGACAATCGTCGTAGCTCTCGGCGGTCAATTCGGCAACGGAGGCGGTCTGCCTTTTGCCGAATACGGAAAATACTCGATGAATTTGCTCTCGCCTGTCTTGCCGCAGTTGAGCGGCTTGCTGCCTGGACTGGGCGGGATCATCGACGCAACCGGCGGCCAATACGAAGGCTTCAACTATCTCGGCTTGGGGTTGCTGCTGGCCTCGATCATAGCTTTACCTGCCGAAGTCGGCTGGATCAGGCGAAATCTGCGACGGCACGTCTCCCTATTGGCTTTATGCACAGCACTGTGCTTTTTTGCCATTTCCCATCACGTCTTTGTCGGGCATTGGCTGCTGCTCGAGCTGCCGATGCCCAGTGTTCTCAATCCGGTGCTTGGGATTTTTCGGTCGAGTGGCCGCTTCTTCTGGCTTATCGGTTACGCGCAAATAGCCATCGTGGTCGTGCTGGCCTTCCGCCGCCCTCAGACTGTCATCGTTTTGTATCTATTAGGCGCGGCAATCCTCCAGCTTTTGGACGTACAACCGCTGAGACATCATATCATTGCCAGCATCGCCGCCGGGCCAGACAAGGAGGAGTTTGACCATACCCAAGTTGCGCGTCTGGTCACTGGCGCGCAACTGATCGAGGTCGCTCCCAGCTTTCAATGCAGTACGAACTTTCAACAGACATCGGCGAATATGGAGTTGATGCTGGCTGCCGCCCGGGCCAACGTTCCGACCAACACCGTCTATCTGGCGCGGGAAAGCTACAATCTCACCTTGTATGATGTCTTACGCGCGCCGAGCCGATTTTTCGACATATTGCGTGCGCGGGCTGACGCGTATTGCAACGACGAGATCGAGCGCGCACGGCGCGGCGGAGATCCGGGCACGGTGGTTGTGCTCCTTTCAGATCGGCCGAGGCGGCAGGAGATGGCATCGGACATCACCTGTTCGCCGCTTTCCTGGGCACGATATTGTCAGATGGGTAACAAATAAAAAGCGCGAGGGCAAAGCTGTTCGACCTTTGAGACTGCGCCAATTCTGCTCGGGTCATCATTGGTCGTCATCACGTGCCGGGGCTTGGGACTGAGCTCTCCGTTAACCGTCCCTATCTATGCTACCACATCCCAATCTGCGGTCTAGCGTGTGGTCTCTGCCGAGGAGGATTTACTCTTTTCGCGCAATGCCGCGAGCGCCTCCGGCGTGTCGATGTCGACGAGGATCGCGTCATCGTCCATTTCGACTTCGGCGACGAGTTCGGCGTGCTCGCCGATCAGGTGCCGGGCACCGACATCGCCGGCAATTTGCGCCATCTCGGGGAAAAAGCGCTTGGCCCACAGGACCGGATTGCCGCGCTTGCCGCGCCGGGTCGGCACGATAATCGCTCGCCCTTCCAATGGATTAAATGCGGCGGTCAGACGGTCGAGGTGACGACCGGAGACGAGCGGCATGTCGCCGAGGCAGACCAGCACGCCGTCGAGATCGGCCGGTAATGCGGCAAGCCCGCATTTGAGCGAGGTCGACAGGCCCGCGGCAAAATCGGGGTTGCGCACCCGCTCAACCGGCAAGCGCCCGAGTGCCGCGTCGATCTCGTCGGCGCGATTGCCGAGCACAGCCACGATCGGCCGCGCCCGCGACGCCAGCAGGCGCTGCGCAACCCGTGCCACCATCGGGACGCCGTCGATCTCGGCCAGCAATTTGTTCGGGCCGCCCATCCGCCGCGACTGACCGGCAGCGAGCAACAAGGCACCGATGCGCGGACCCGGCGGTCTTTCCTTGGCCTTTGCCGAGGGCGGCTTGGCTTCGGCTCGTGGGAGCGGCCGCGACGGGATCTCGGCCAACAGCCCACCGCTGCCCATCCGCATGATCTCTTCGGAACCAACCGGCAAGCCGGCAACCAGCCGCTCCAACACCCAATCGAAACCATTGACCTTGGGCGAGCGAGCGCAGCCGGGCAGCCCGAGCACCACTCGCCCATCGATATGGCCGAGCAACAACAGGTTTCCGGGATCAACCGGCATGCCGAAATGATCGACCTGCCCGCCGGCAGCCTCGATCGCCGCCGGGATCACGTCGCGCCGGTCAAGGATCGCCGAGGCCCCATGGATCAACAGAAGATCGATGTCTTGCGCGAACGCCTTGCCGATCGCGCCCGCCAGCTCAGCCGTGACGTGCGCACAACGCGTCTCGCAAACGAGATTGCAACCGAGCACCGATAATCGCCCGAGTGTCACCTCTCTGGTCTTGTCGAGAATGCTCTCCTTGAGACCCGGGAGCCTGGTTTGGATCAGCCCGACCGATAGGGGACGAAATTCAGCCACCCGCAGCAGCGGACCCCCGACGATAGCCGCCCTGGCGCATTCCGTGACCGCATGCTCGGAGGCAGCAAACGGGATGACCTTGATCGTCGCGACCATCTGGCGGGGCTCGACGACAGCGAAGGGCGACAAAGTGCCCAGCGTGATTGCTTCGTCGACAAGGTTGAGCCGATCGACGCGCTCTCGGTCGAAGACCAGCACGCCCTTGGTTTCGGCGTGAAGATTGACGCGCCCGGTGAAGGGCGCCGCAGCCGAAATGCCGGGACCAATGGCTGCGGCCGCCACCCGCTCCGCCGCCGCGTCTTCACCAACATCACCCGGTTCGAGCCGCGCCACCGTGATCGATGACAGGCCGGCTTCGGCGATCAGCCCCAAATCGGCGGCCGACAGCACGCGACCTTTTTTCAGCGCCGCCGCGCCAAGCTTCAAACTATGGGCGAGAATGGCCCCTTCCGCTTCGGCGACCGGAACCTCGCCAAATTTCATGCCGCCTCCGCGACCTTGCCCTGCCGCAAAACCTGGATGATCTGGGCGACAATCGAAGTCGCGACCTCAGCCGGTGATACGGCGCCGATCGCGAGACCGACCGGTCCATGGATGCGGGCGAGATCGGCCTCGGTAAAGTCCATCTCCTTGAGCCGAGAGCAGCGTGCGGCGTGGGTGCGGCGCGACCCGAGGGCGCCGATATAAAAACAGTCCGAACGCAATGCTACGGCCAAGGCCGGATCATCGAGCTTCGGGTCATGGGTCAGGGTTACCACCGCCGAGCGCTGATCGGGTTTCAGCCGCTCCAGCGCCTCATCCGGCCATTCCTGGCTCAGTTCGACATTGGGGAAGCGGGCTTCGGTTGCGAACGACCCCCGCGGGTCGATGACCGTTACCGCAAAATCAGCAAGGCTCAGCATCTGCACGAGCGGCTGCGCGATGTGCACGGCACCCACCACAAAACACCGCCGCGGCGGGCTGAACACCTCGACAAAGACGCGGCCGGCGGGCGTCTCGATCGTGCGGTTGCGGTCGGCCTGCAGCGCATCGCGCACGGCATCGAGAGCCGTTTCGTCAAGCTCCAGATCACCGTCGCGCGAGCCGTCGTCGAGCAGCACTTGCCGTCCGCTTGCAAGATCGGTCGCGAGGGCGATCGACCGGTGCTCGCGCCCGGCGGCGACCACCCGGTCGAGGATGCGGCCCTTCATTCGACGCGCTCGACAAAAATCTGGATTTTGCCGCCACAAGCAAGGCCAACTTCCCAGGCCTGGTCGTCGGTAACCCCGAAATCGAGGAGCCGCGGTTTGCCGTCGCGGATCACGTCGAGCGCCTGCTCGACCACCGCTCCCTCGACGCAGCCGCCCGACACCGAGCCGACCATCGCACCCTTGTCATCGACCGCGAGCTTGGCGCCGACCGGGCGCGGCGACGAGCCCCAAGTGGTGACGACAGTCGCCAGAGCGACCCCCGCTCCCGCCTCGCGCCAGTGCGCGGCTTGTTCCAGAATCTCTGCTGTGTCGCTCATGCCGCCTTCTCCTGGTAATGACGCAAGACCGGGGGCGCCGGGCCGCGGCGCGACGGCGTTTGGTTCAGCACGCCGATCAACCCTTCGAGGCTTTCGAGATTGTGCACCGGCCGAAACTCGTCGACATAGGGCATCATCGCCCGCATCCCCAGAGATTTTGGCTCGAACCCCTCGTAGCGCAACAGCGGATTGAGCCAGACGAGCCGCCGGCACGAACGGTGCAGCCGATCCATTTCGCGTGCCAATCCGGTGCCGGCGTCGCGATCGAGCCCGTCAGTCATCAACAGGACGATCGCGCCCTGGCCGAGCAGGCGGCGCGACCAGAGCCGGTTGAACTCGGCGATCGAGTGCCCGATGCGGGTTCCTCCCGACCAGTCGGCGACGGCCTCGCCAACCCGCTCCAATGCCACATCGACGTCGCGAAAGCGCAGATAGCGGGTAATATTGGTCAGCCGAGTCCCGAACACAAAAGTGTAAACCCGATCGCGGTCGTTGGTCACCGTGTGCATGAAATGCAGAAAGATTCGGCTATAGCGGCTCATCGAGCCCGAGATGTCGCACAAAATGACGAGCGGCGGAGGGCGCCGCCGCCGGCTCTTGCGTTTCAGCTCGATCAGCCCGCCGGAACGGAGCGCGGCACGCAGGGTCGCGCGCAAATCAGCGCGCGCGCCGTGCCGGTCGGGGGCGAAGCGGCGCGTCGGAACATCCTGAACCGGCAGGCGCAATCGGGCGATGGCCGCCTTGGCGCGGGCCAGCTCTTTGAGTGACATCTTCTCGAAATCCATACGGCGCAATTGCTCGCGGTCGGAAAACGTCATGACCGCGTCGATCTCGCTCTCGACCTCCTCGGGCTCGCCCTTCGCTTCATCGCGACCGGGATGCAGGGCTTCGGCAAGCCGCCGCGCCATCTCGGCGCCGCGATCCTCCTCGCTCTCGACCCGCAACTCGGGCAACACCAGCGCCATCATTTTTTTCAAAAGGTCAGGGTTGCGCCAGAAGATGTGAAACGCCTGGTCGAAGATCAGCCGCTGGTCGGGCCGGTTGACGAACACCGCATGCAATGTCCAGTAGAAGTCGCGACGGTCGGTGATGCCGACAATCCTGACTGCTTCCACTGCGTCGATGACCTTACCAGGCCCGACCGGCAGCCCTGCCGCGCGCAAGGTGCGGGCAAAATGCATCATATTAGCGAGGAGACGGCCCTGGCTCTGCGCCCGCGCTAACCACCTCGCCGCGACCGGCCGCCGCGTGTGGGAGCCGTCGCCGGGCATGCCCGCGCTGGTGATTGTCATCGATGAGTACGCCGAGCTGGCCGACGAGCGCACCGGCCGCGCTCAAGGACACCGACTCGATAGCCCGGCTCGGGCGGGCGGTGGCCGTGACCCTGATCGCGGCCACGCAACGGCCGACGCAGAAGGCCATGGGGCAAGGCGCGGTGCGCTCCCAGATGGACATCGCGCATCTGTTTTCGCGTCCGCGAGCGCGAAGACGTCGACCTCGTCCTCGGGCAGGGCATGCTCAGCGCCGGCTGGCACGCGCACACCCTCAACGCTCCCGGCAAGTTCCTGGTCTCCGCACCCGAGCACGACACGCCCACGCCGCGCTCGCGCCTACCTCGTCAGCGACCAGGCCGTCAGCCGAGACCGCCGCCCGCTATGCCGCCGCCGGCCCGAACTGGACGATGTTCGCGGCAGGCGATCGGCGCGGCAGCGCACCAGCCCGCAGCGCCGAACCGGCGAGCGCCAGCCGACCAGCCGACGCCGAGGCCAGGCCGAGCGAGGCCGGAGACAGCCGAGGACGCGCTCTGGCTCGCGCTGTGCATGGCTCCGAGGACGGCTGCGAGATTGGCGAGCTGATGCGCGCTCACCGGGATGAGGCGGCCGACCCTGTACCGGCACCTGAGCCCGCACGCGAAGGCCGGCCGCGCGTCCAGGTCAGCCGTGGGACGGTGGCGCGCGAACACCACCGAGGAGCCGTCACCATGAGTGATCGTCTCACCGTTCGTCTCGTCTCACGCTCTCGCGCGCGTGTCTGCACGTAAACGCGCGTACACGGGCCCTGAGACAAACGCGTGAGACAACCACGGAACGTAGCAGGCGAGGAGGTGGATACCGTGTCGACCTCCAGCGACAGCGACGGACTGACGCGCGCCGAACTCCTCGCGCTGCCCGCCACGGTTGACGTCACCACGGCGGCGCGAGCGCTTGGCCTTGGCCGCTCCACGGCCTACGAACTCGCCCGCCGTGACGAGTTCCCCTGCCGAGTGCTCCGCGATCGGAAGCTCCTACCGCATCCCAACCGCCGACCTGCTGCGGGTCCTGGGCATCGAGCCGCCCGGCGGGAACAGCGACCCGACCTCCGCCGGCCGCATGATGGCGCTCGCCGACGATCGGCATCAGGTCGCGGCCAGCGGCGAAACCCACGCTGCTGCAGCCCACTCACGCAGCCGCTCCAGGTGGGTCCGCAGCTCGTGCCCAGCGGCGTGAGCCGGTAGCCGGCGCCGTGCGCATGCTCGACCAGGCCGGCCGCTCGAAGCTCCCGCAACCGCTGAGTGAGAACTGCGTGGACATCGTCCGGAATCCGCGCCGCAAGCTCGCGGTACGTCAGGGCCGCATCGCCGATCTCCCACAGCAGCCGCAAGGCCCAACGCCGGCCCAGCACGTCGAACAACTCCATGCAGCCGCATCCTGGCAGTCTGCCTTGACTTCCGATGCATGCTCACGCAGACTAGTGTGCATCGGAAACCGATGCACGGGCAAGGTGGCGGTCACCGACGAATCGAAGGAGAACCACCAGGTGAAGGAACCAATCCGCAAGATCGAACTGAAAGACGGGACGGTCAGGTACCGGCTCGTCGTGGACATCGGCCGCGACGAGAACGGCAAGCGGCAGCAGATCACGCGCACCTTCGACAAGCTCAAGGAGGCACGCGACGAGCTGTCCAGGATCCGGCACGAGACGAACCAAGGGACGTACGTCAAGCCGTCCGAGACTCACGGTCGGCGAGTACCTGGACGAGTACTTCACAGGGCGCTACGCGCGGTCGGCGCGAGTCCACCAAGGTCTCGTATCGCGACGCTTTCCGCCCGGTGCGTGAACGGCTCGGGCACGCGCAAACTCCAGTCCGTCACCAAGGCCGACATAGAGAACCTGGTCGACTGGATGCTCACCGCAGGCCGCAGGCGCGGCGGCAAGCCGGGTACCGGCCTTGGTGCCTCGATCGGTGCGGCTCACGCTCGGCAGGCTCAAGGCCGCGTTCGAGATGGCGGTTGACGAGGGAAGGCTCGTCCGCAACGTGGTCAAGCTCGTGGAGCCTCCCGAGTACACGCCGCGGAGAGCGGGACATCTGGTCGAAGGCCCAGGTCCGCAAGTTCCTGCGAGTCGGCCAAGACGACAGGCTGCACGCTGCATGGCGACTCAGCCTGTACGGCCTGCGCCGTGGTGAAGTGCTCGGCCTGCGCTGGTCGGACATCGACCTCAAGGCGAAGACCCTGACCGTCAATCAAGCGCGCGTGCTGGTGGACTACAAGGTGCGCGTCGAGCCGCCCAAGAGCCGCAACGGCAAGCGGACGCTACCGCTTGACGACGCAGCAGTGTCGGCGCTGACCGAGCTGCGCAAGCGGCAGGCGAGAGAGAGCGAGGATCGCCGGCAGCGCGTACCGGGCCGGGCTCGATGACCTCGACTGGTACACCGCGGGAGACGAGTACGTCGTGACCGATGAACTCGGCATCCCGGTGTACCCGGAGACGTACTCCGATGAGTTCGCGCGCCTGCTCAAGCGGGCTGGCCTGCCCAAGATCAGGCTGCACGACTCGCGCCACACGACGCTGAGCCTGATGGAGAAGGCCGGCGTGCCCATCTCAATCATCAGCAAGTGGGCGGGGCACTACGACTCCGCGTTCACGATGAAGACCTACGTCCATGCGCAGCGATGACGACCTGAAGCAGGGACGCCAGGCGCTCGCCAAGATCCACAAGATCGCCTAGATATCCTGTGAGAGATTGTGAGAGACGGCCCCAATGCAAGCGGCGAGGCCACCTCTCACGTCCGAAAAGTGGCCCTGACCTGCGGATATGTGAAGCGCGCTCGGAGGGACTCGAACCCCCAACCTTCTGATCCGTAGTCAGATGCTCTATCCGTTGAGCTACGAGCGCAGATCTTGAGTTGTCCTGCCGCCACCCGTCACGGGCCACGCGTACCCATTAAGGGTAGGGCATGGCGGACGCGGTTCGTACCCATGACGGGAAGACCAACCCTATCCCGGAGGGAGCGGCGTGTCCGGGACCGGATACCGGGTCGTCCAGTATGGCGGGGGGCTCGGCGGTCCATTCGCGGTAGCGTTCGTCGCGGATCCGGCGTCCGCTGTGTTCAGGACAGCTTCGGGGCTACGCGGACGTGGGCGCGTTCGCCTTGCTTGCCGATGAGGCTGAGATACTCGACGGGACCGGAGCTGGTGGCGCCGAACCAGTGCGGGGTCCGGGTGTCGAACTCGGCGGCTTCCCCGGGGTTGAGGACGAGGTCGTGCTCGCCGAGCACGAGCCGGAGCGTGCCGTTGAGCACATAGACCCAGTCGTAGCCCTCGTGGGTCCGGAGGTCGGGTTCGACCTGGTCGTTGCCCGCCGGGAGGACGAACTTGTAGGCCTGGATGCCGCCGGGCCGGCGGGTCAGGGGCAAGATGACCGCTCCGTCTTTGCTGGCGATCGGGCGCAAATTGATGCGGGGGTCGCCGGTCGGCGGCGCGTCGACGAGCTCGTCGAGGGTGACGCCGTGAGCGCGGGCCAGCGGGAGCAGCTGCTCGAGGGTGGGGCGCCGCAGCCCTGCTTCGAGCCTGGACAAGGTGCTGACGGAGATGCCGGTTTCTTCGGCGAGGTCGGTGAGCGTGATGTCGCGGCGGAGCCGCAGCCGCCTCAGCCGCGGCCCGACTGCCTCGAGAGTCCGGTCCAGTTCGTCATCCACGCCCTCATTTTGCCATTCGGCAACACGTTTTGCCAATCTGCCACCGCCGAAGAGCGTTCCCGCACGACGGCCGGCCCGGAAGGCCAGGCGGTCTCGCTGCACGACGCCGTCGTGCGGGCCACGCGCAAGGATCAGGCGCCGACCCGGTAACGGATGTGGGTGGCCAGCGGCGAGGGGGTGACCTCGACGGGAGTGAAGCCGGGGTCGGGCACGCCGTCGAAGATCCGCTCACCGGCGCCGAGCAGGATGGGCACCACGTCCAGGACGAGCTCGCCGATCGCGCCGGCCGTCAGGGCCTGCCGGACGGTGGCGGCGCCGCCGGCGATGTCCACCGGGGCGTCACCGGCCACGGCCCGGGCCTGGGCGAGGGCGGAGTCGAAGCCGTCGGTGACGAAGTGGAAGGTCGTGCCGCCCTTCAGCTCGATCGGGTCGTGCGGGTAGTGGGTGAGCACGAACACCGGCGCGTGGTAGGGCGGCTCCTCACCCCACCAGCCACGCCATTCCTCCTCGCCCCATTCGCCGCGGATCGGGCCGTACATGTTGCGGCCCATGACGAACGCGCCGCGGCCGCCGACGATCTGCTCACGCAGCCGGGCGCCGGCCTCGTGGCCGGGCTCGTCGGCCCGGAACATCCACTGGTGCAGCCGGTGGCCCTCTCCGATCGGATCCTCGCGGGTCTGGACCGCGCCGGCTACGAAGCCGTCCAGGGAAATCGTCATGTGACAGGTGACAAGGCTCATAGAGACTAAGACCGCCATTCCAGCCGGGATTCATCGGTGTCCAGAACCCAACTTATTGGGGTACCCGCCCTGGCCGGACCACCGGAGACTGCGGTCATGGACACAATCGAGCAGAACAAGAACACCGTCACCTCCTTCATCCAGGCCTTGTTCACCAAGGGTGACCTCGGCGCCGTCGACGAGTACCTGGCGGAGGACTTCGTCGACCACGACCCGCCCATGGGCGGCCCGGCCAGCCGGGAAGGGATGCGCCAGGCCGCCGCCATGTTCCGGGCCGCGTTCCCCGACTGGCACAGTGACCTCGGCTTCCTCGTCGCCGAGGGCGACCTGGTGGTCGAGCTGTTCACGGCGAGTGGCACGCAGCGGGGCGAGCTCTTCGGCGTGCCCGCCTCGGGCCAGGCCGCCACCCTGCCCGGGATCAACGTCTTCCGGGTCCGCGACGGCCGCATCACCGAGCGCTGGGGCCGCCTCGACGAGCTCGGCCTGATGCGCCAGCTCGGCCTGGTGCCGTCATCCTGATCACCGGGCCCTATGGCCAGGACCGCAGCCCGACGTATCGTCGGCTTATGCCGGACGCGATCGCCAGACGCCAGGTGACCGCGCTCATCGGCCGATGTTACGCCGGGCTTGACGCCGCCAGCCTGCGCGACGAGGTGCTGGGCCGGCTGCGCCGGATCATGACGGTGGACGCGGCGTTCTTCGGCACCGTCGACCCGCAGACCCTGCTGTTCACCTCGGCCGCCGCCGACGATCCGCTGCGGTCCGCGACGCCGCTTTCCTGGACAACGAGTACGGCCGGGCCGACGTCAACAAGTTCGCCGCGCTGGCCGAGGCGGCCGACCCGGTCGGCTCGCTCGACCGGGCCACCCGCGGCCAGCGGGCCGGCAGCGCCCGCTACCGGGAGGTGATGAGCCCGCTCGGCCTCGGCGACGAACTGCGCGCCGCCCTCATCACCGGCGACGCCTGCTGGGGCGTACTGTGCCTGCACCGCGAGGACGCCGCGCACGGCTTCGGCGACCGGGAGGCCGACTTGATCCGGCGGATCGCGCCGCACGTGGCCGAAGGACTGCGGCGGGCCGTCACGCTCGGGCCGCTCCGGGCCGCGGCCGCGGTCACGTCGGGCGCCGCGGGCCCCGGCATGATCGTGCTCGACCACCACCTCGCGGTCATGTCGCTGAACGCGGAGGCGGCGCAGTGGCTGGCCGAGATCGACGAGGCCGACTGGTCGTCCGGCAGCGAGCTGCCGATGGCGGTCTATGCGGCAGCCGCGCGGCTGACCCGGATCGAGGAGGGGACGATCCCGCCGCTGTCGGCCAGCGTCCGGCTCCAGAGCCGGTCCGGGCCATGGCTGTCGCTGCACGCCTCCCGGCTGGGCGGCCCGCCCGCGCCGCAGATCGGCGTGGTCATCGCGCCCGCCCCGCGGCGCAGGTCAGCTCGCTGCTGCTCAGCGCCTACGGGCTGACTGGCGCGCAATCCCGGGTCGTCGCCCTGGTCATCAAGGGACGCTCGACCCGCCAGATCGTCGACGAACTGCACATCTCCGCGCACACCGTGCAGGAGCACCTGACGGCGGCCTTCGACAAGCTCGGCGTCCGCAGCCGCCGCGAGCTCGTGGCCACCATGCTCGCCGGACCGCCGGAGTAACCGCGCGCTCAGTGGGCAGCGTGCGGTGATGAGTCCTCGCAGTGTCGGCGTCGAAGAAGAGTTCCTGCTGGTCGAGCCCGGGACGGGCCTGGCGCGGGCGGTGGCCGGGAGCGTGCTCCGCACCGGCGTCCCTGACCTTGAAGGCGAACTGCAGGAGCAGCAGCTGGAAACGAGCTCACAGCCGTGCCAGTCCCTGGAGGACCTGCACCGCGAGCTGCGCCGGTGCCGGGCGGCGGCGGCCGAGGCGGCCGGGCGGGCCGGGGCCCAGGTGGCCGCGATGGCGACCTTGCCGGTTCCGGTCGAGCCGAGCCCGCTGCACACCAGCCGGTACGAGCAGATGGCCGAGGACTACGGGATGACCGCGCAGGAGCAGCTCACCTGCGGCTGCCACGTGCACGTCGGGATCGACTCCGACGATGAGGGCGTGGCGGTCCTCGACCGGATCGGGCCGTGGCTGGCCACCCTGCTGGCGCTGAGCGCCAACTCGCCGTTCTGGCACGGGCGGGACAGCTCGTACGCCAGCTTCCGGTACCAGGTGTGGGGGCGCTGGCCGACGTCGGGACCGACCGCGCCGTTCGGGACCGTGCAGGCTTACCGCGAGACGATCGAGGAGATGGTGGGGACCGGGACGATCCTCGACCCGGGCATGGTCTACTTCAACGCGCGGCTGTCCGACCGCTACCCCACCATCGAGGTCCGGATCGCCGACGTGTGCCTGCGCACCGGGGACGCCGTGCTCATCGCCGGCCTGGTCCGGGCGCTGGTGGAGACCGAGGCCCGGGCCTGGCGGGACGGGCCGGCCAGCCGGGGAGACCAGGACTGAGGTGCTGCGGCTGGCGGCCTGGCGGGCCAGCCGGTCCGGCCTGGACGGCGCCCTGCTCAGCCCGCTGGACGGCAAGCCCGGGCCGGCCGCCGCCGTGGTGACCGCGCTGACCGACCACTGCCGGGACGCGCTGGCCGACGCGGGGGACGCCGGCGCCGTGGCGGAACTGCTGGCCGCCCTGCTGGCCCGCGGTAACGGCGCTTCCTTCCAGCGCGAGGAGTACCGCCGGTCCGGCCGCCTGCCCGAGGTGATCAGCCGCGCGGTGGACGTCACGGGGTCTTAAACTCACTTGCCTGCCACATTAATCAAGCCTTCATAATGCGCCGGGAGTTTCCCTTTCTGAGTGCATTTGCGCCGTCTTTTGACCCTCGATCAGCCGGCCGGCGAGAGGTAGCATCCCCAGAGGCCAAAGGAGCCAGATATCGCGGGGAAGTAATTACTTCTCCGCAGGAAAACGGGGGTTCGATGATCAAGCTTTTCGCCGCGGCTGGCGCGGCCGTGGTGCTTTCTCTCGCGGCTCCGGCCGCGGCGTTCGCCAATGGCGGCGATCAGGCTCTCGCCAGGGGCACCGTGTCGGAGGTCGTCTCTGGCGGGGACTGGCACGTTTCGTTCGACATCCAGGCCCACGACCACGGCTGGAACTCGGGCGTAACGGTCCGCAACCCGGTCGAGACCTTCTCGTTCTCCGGGGCGATGTGCACCGGCACCTACCACGACCCGGTCGAAGGCGGGACGAGCGCCTACATCGTCGGCCCGCGCACCTGGTACCACGGGTCCGGTGCCGACAACGAGCCCTTCTACGCCTTCAAGGTCCACCAGAGCGGCCCGTTCAGCGCCGACTATTCCTGGGTCGATACCGGCCTTATCTCGTCGCACGCGGCCCGCGACGCCTGCGCGAACCCGGCCGCGACATTGTCGGCGGGGTATTTCCCGCTGGACTCGTCGCACGTGGTTTTCCATCTCCGACGGCATCATTAGGTTTACCGGAAGGGCTGACCTGACTTCCGGCGGCGGTCTGGCCGCCGGAAGTCGGGTCGCCTTTACGGCATGAGCGCGGACTCGTCCTCGATCAAGGCCGACCTGGCCCGCGGCCAGGTCCCGTCATGCCGCCCCGGATCGGTTACCACTTTTCATCCCGGCCGGCCACAACCTCTGGTCAACTTACAATTGACCAGCTCAAGGGCTCGCCATGTCGACGAACCTTGAATAATGGCCCTGAAATGCGACCGTTACAGTGGCAGTTGGGCCGTTCCTGTGCTTAGCCACAATAAGGTCGGCCTCGCCTGCTCGCGGCGATTCCCGCTCATAAGCATCTTCACGATGCAAAAGAATTACTACGTCAGCGTCCTGCTCTATACTGTTGTGACTGACGAGACCACCGGCAATGAAGTTATGTGTGCCTTTTACTGTGGCGTCGAAGACGGGCCGCGGGCCGAGCGGTTCAATGGCGACGATCTTGTCCCAGCACACGTCGCTGCTGGCGGCCTCGCGCAGCGCTTCCGAGTCCAAGGCGTCGGCGCAGCGCAGCAGCCGGGGCCGGGACGGGCAGGTTTCGTACAGGGTGGACCCGCAGTAGTGGGTGCCGATGGCCGCCTGGAACTGGCGCTCGGTCAGGCCTGCCCGGAGGCGCTCGGCCTTGACCAGGTCCCAGATCTCGATCGGCAGGGTATCGGCATTGGTGTTCACGGCCCGGCCGTCCAAGAAGGCGGCCAGCTCGGTGACGAAACGGCCGCGCGCCCCGTGCACGCCGATCTCCTGGCAAAACGTTCGCAGGCTGGGCCCGTCGGCCACGATGACGTGGTAGCCGGGCCGGTAGCCGACCTTGTTCACCTCGCGAATCCGGGCCACGATCCCGAACCGGCTTAGCAGCACGGCTACGCCGTCGGCCAGTGCCCGGCTTGAGGAGGCGTAATAGACCTTGGGAACGGTCGTGGGGCCGCCTACCGTCACGTTGCCGTCCGTGGCCCACAGGTGGCGCAGGAAGATCGCGGTCTCGGACCGGCTCGCCGCGTAGAGCGCGACGGGCAGGTGCTTCTGGTAGGACCGCAGGTTCTCGATGCCGAGCTCGCGGAACCAGACATGCAACGGGTTGCCCCGGCCGTGCGTGCAGTGGTGCGGCGCCGGGAGGTAGCTGTGCCACCAGGTCTGCTGGGCGACCCGCCGTGGGGTGATGCCGAACTCGGCCGCCGCGGCCGCCTCGACGAAGGCCAGGTTCTCCACATCGTTGGATGTGTAGTGCACCGGCTGTTTGCGGATCACGCAGCCGTCGCCGATCAGGTGGGCCAGCAGGCCGAGCCGGTACTCGGACCAGCCGAGGCCGGAGCCGATCGGCTCGGGGGAATGCCGCGGGATGGCCAGGCGGCCGCCCACGGCCAGCTCGTCGAGCGCAACCCAGCCGCCCAGCGTGAGGAACTTGTGGTTGCCCGAGGCCTTGACCTCGCGACCGGAGGCCAGCCGCAGCCGGTAGACCTCCTTGGTCCCGGACGCGAACACGTTGGTCACCGGGGCCGCGACCAGCCGGTTCTGCTCGTCCAGCGACCACACCAGGACGCCGTCCCAGCCGTCTCGCATCAGCTCACCGAACGTCACCGGTGCACCGGTGTCGGCTCGGAGCAGGGCCGTGTCCCCGGTCATGCAGCCGGACTCACGCAGGTCCGATAGCAGGGGCTTCTTGTCCGTGCGCTGCTCGGGGCCACGGTTGAGCTGGGACAACGCGATGAGGGGGACCTCGAGTTCCTTGGCCAGGAGCTTGAGCGAGCGGGACATCTCCGAGACTTCCTGCTGGCGGTTCTCGACCCGCTTGGGCGAGGACATCAGCTGCAGGTAGTCGATGATGACGAACTTCAGGTCGTTCCGCTGCTTCAGACGGCGGCACTTGGCCCTGATCTCCATCAGCGACATGTTGGGCGAGTCGTCGATGAACAGCGGCGCGTCTGCGACCTCGCTCATCCGCCGGGCCAGCCGGGCCCAGTCGTCGTCGTTCATCTGCCCGGTGCGCATCGTGTGCATCGGCACCCGCGCCTCGGCCGACAGCAGCCGCATCGTGATCTCGTTGCGGCCCATCTCCAGGCTGAACAGCACGGTGGCCATGCTGTTCCTGATGGCGGCGGCCCGCGCGAAGTCCAGCGCCAGCGTCGAGTTGTGCGTCGGGACCATGCCCCGCCCGGCCAGGTACAGGTGATCTCCGCTGTCCACCTGCACGCACCGCACCGGGCGCGAGAGGACGGACCGGACAGCCACGATGTACCGCCACCGTTCCCAATGCGGGCGGCCAGGCCGGTTTTCACTGGCTCCGGGGGGCGCCACGCGGGCGGCCTGGACCAGCGCGGGCTGGGCGGCAAGCGCTATCGCGTGGTTCGAAGGGTGGCTCACCGGCCCGCGGCGCAGGCTGCGGGCCACCTCCTGGGTGGTGACCACCCGGGGAGGGATGCTGGCGGCGGTACTCCAGGTGAGCCACTGGTGGTTGGCGTCGGCGATGATCTTCTCGCCGTCGTCGAACTCGACCTCGTAGCAGGGGCGGCCGTGCATCACGTCAGTGGTGGCGAGGACCCGGGTGGGCTTGCCGTCGGAGCCGAGCAGTTCGTCGCCTGCGCGGACTTCGCCCATCGTGGTCCAGCCGCCCGGCGTCGGCAGCGGCGTGTCCAGCGCCAGGGCCTTGCCCACGGCGGGGCGGGCGGCGATGACGATCATCTGGCCGGGGTGCAGGCCGTTCGTGAGGGCGTCGAGGTCGGCGAAGCCGGTGGGGACGCCGGTGAGGACGCCGCCGCGGCTGCCGATCGCCTCGATCTCGTCCAGGGCGCCGGGCATGATCTCCGACAGGGAGTGGTAATCCTCGCTGGCGCGGCGGTCGGTGACGGCGAAGACCTCGGCCTGGGCCCGGTCCACGAGGTCGTCGGCGTCGGCGTCGCCGGCGTAGCCGAACTGGACGATCCGGGTGCCGGCCTCCACCAGGCGGCGCAGGATGGCGCGCTCCCTGACGATGCGGGCGTAGTAGCCGGCGTTGGCCGCGGTCGGCACCGAGGCGATCAGGGTGTGCAGGTAGACCGCGCCGCCGACGCGAGTGATCTCGCCGCGCCGGGTGAGCTCGTTGGCGACCGTGATCGCGTCCGCGGGCTCGCCCCGGCCGTACAGGTCCAGGACCGCCTCGTGGACCAGCTGGTGCGCGGGCCGGTAGTAGTCGGTCGGCCTGATCACCTCGATCACGTCCGAGATGGCGTCCTTGGAGAGCAGCATCCCGCCGAGCACGCACTGCTCCGCCGCGACGTCATGCGGAGGAGTCCGCTCGAAGTCGCCATCCCTCGGCGCGATCTCGGTGACGCTCACACGACCCTCCTCCCCCGTCCGGGTAACCCCGGCGTGAACGCACTGCTCGGACAAGCACTGTCACGGCCACCTTCCACCGTTCTAACCGATGGCTCTGACATTTTGCCGGCTCGCGGCGGCCGACACCAACACCGTGGTGTGGATAACGTGTGCAGACACGCCGGCCATGTTGTGCGCACCCTGGGGACAGACCTGTGGACACGCCGAAGCTAACCACCGGGAAGCCTTACTGAGCAGGGGAAATGTGATCCACCGGCTGTGCGGAAGAAAAATCTGGCCAAGAATTACCGATCGGTAATCCACAGTTTTTGTCCACAGGAAAACGTCAGAGCGCTGTGGATAACCGGGTTCCGCGAATACGGCGCCGACACCTTCGCAAGCACGCCCGGAGGCACCGCCGACCTGATAATCTTCGACGATGTGTTCGATAGACGAGCCGGCTCTCCGTCGCGTGGCCGAAGCCATCGACCGGCTCGAGGCCGACCACAGGAAGGCTGGCCGCTGGAACGCGGATTCCTCCGGCCTGGAGGCGCGCATCGCCGAGATCTGGGCGATGGTCCGTGAGATCGACCCGCAGATGTCCCGGCTGGCATCCCGGTACGCGGATCCGCCCAGCTAGCCGGCCGCAGTCACCGCAGCATAATCGGTGGCCGCCCCCTGGGGAGGGGACGGCCACCGGCGCTGCTAGTCAGCCGGACCCGGCGAGGGACAGCTGACCAGCAGGGGCCTTAACTAGCTGAGGCCTTAACTAGCTGAGGCCTTAACTCGCCGTGATCTCGATGTCGACGGCGGCGCTGACCTCGGGGTGCAGCCGGACCCGGACCTGGTGCGAGCCCACGGTCTTGATCGGGTCACGGACCTCGATCCGGCGCCGGTCGAGCTCGGGGCCGCCGGCCTCGCGCACGGCCGCGGCGATGTCAGCCGAGCCGACCGAGCCGAACAGGCGGCCGCTGTTGCCCGCCCGCCGCCGCATGCGCACCTTGAGGCCCTCGAGCTGAGCCTGGATGAGCTTCGCATCTTCCGTGCTGCGGATCTCGCGGGCGGCCCGGGCCCGCTTGATCAGGTCGATCTGCTTCTCGGCGCCGCGGGTCCAGCCCATCGCGAAACCGCGCGGGATCAGGTAGTTGCGGCCGTAGCCGGCCGCGACGTCCACCACGTCACCGGGTGCGCCGAGACCGCTCACTTCCTGGGTCAGGATGAGCTTCATCGGGGTACGACTCATCTCGCTTGCTCCCCTCGCCCTAGCGCGCCGTGCTCGTGTACGGAAGCAGCGCCATCTCGCGGGAGTTCTTGATCGCCGTGGCGACGTCCCGCTGGTGACGCGTGCAGTTGCCCGTTACCCGGCGGGCGCGGATCTTGCCGCGGTCCGAGATGTACTTGCGCAGCAGGCCGGTGTCCTTGTAGTCGACATACGCGGTCTTGTCGTGACAGAACGCGCAGACCTTCTTCTTCGGCTTGCGAATGGGTGGCTTTGGCATCGTGGTGCTCTCCTTAGAGCCCCGCCTATGGCGGGGATGCTCGGTTTTCGGTAATTCTGGCTTGTACTGGTTAGAAGGGCGGTTCGTCGGAGTAGCCGCCGGGACCGTCGGTGGCCCACGGGTCAGCTTCCGCACCCCCACCGCCGCCGCCGCTGTAGCCGCCCTGGTCCCGCTGACCGCCGGAGGAGGACCGGCCGCCGCCGGAGCTGCGCTGGCCGCCACCGCCCCCGCCGTAGCCGCCGTCCCCGCCGGAGCGGGCGATCCGGTTGACCTTGGCCGAGGCGTTTCGCAGGGACGGGCCGACGTCGTCGACCTCGACCTCATACACGGTCCGCTTCTCGCCCTCCTTGGTCTCGTACGACCGCTGGCGCAGCCGTCCCGAGACGATCACCCGCATCCCCCTGGTCAGCGACTCGGCCACGTTCTCCGCCGCCTGCCGCCACACGTTGCAGGTCAGGAACAGCGAGTCGCCGTCCTTCCACTCACCGCTGTTGTTGTCGCGGAACCTGGGCGTGGACGCAATCCGGAACCGCGCCACGGGCTGGCCGGCCGGGGTGAAACGGAGCTCCGGATCATCGACGAGGTTGCCCGCGATCGTGATCTGGGTGTCGCCTGCTGCCATCGGGGTACTCCGGTATCGCTAACGGATGATGCAGATGAGAACGGGCCAGGGCCCAGTGCTGATCAACTCAGTGCTGATCGGGCCGGGTGACCTTGGTCCGCAGGATGGCCTCGTTGAGGTTGAGCTGGCGGTCGAGCTCGAGCACGACGCTCGGCTCCGCCGTCAGGTCCACCACCGCGTAGTAGCCTTCCGGCTTCTTGTCGATCGGATAGGCCAAGCGGCGCTTGCCCCAGATGTCGGTCTTCTCGACCTTGCCGCCGCCGGCGGTCACGACCGTGAGGAACTGGTCAAGTGACGGCTGGACGGTCCGCTCCTCGAGGTTGGGGTCGAGGATGATCATGATTTCGTAATGGCGCATGGGCGTCCTGAGTCCTCCTCTGGACTGGTGCGGCCACGGTCTTTCCGTGGCAGGAGGTGTCGCGGTCACTGATCCGGCGAGCAAGACAGCCGGGTGGTCCGCAGCCTGGTCAGTTTACCCAACATCATCAGTGCGCGGTAACACTCAGCCAATCCGGACCAGTCTCCCGGTAAACCTGTGGATTCCGCGCCGCCGCGGCTGGGAAGACTTCTCGGTGAAAACCAGCCAGGAGCCAGCCAGGAGGTGGTCATCGTGGCAGGCACCGTCGAATCCGGCCAGCGCCACAGCATCCTGAACTCCGACGGACAGCCGCACCCGGTCCAGAACGCCCTCACCATCTTCACGCTGGTGATCGGCCTGGTCTCGTTCGCGCTCGGCATGATCGTCCGGAACGCCCACACCAGCGCCGCGGTCGTCGTCATCACCACCACCACCGGCTTGGTGGCCTGCCTGGTGGGGTTGTACGTGCAGATGGTCTCGGCCACCCGCAACCAGCGGATCCTGATCGTCACGGGCATCATCGCCGGGTTCGTCGGGCTGGCCATCGCGCTGTCCAAGGGCGGCTTCACCGCCTGACCGCGGCCGCGGAAGCCGCGGAAGCCGCGGCAAGGTGCGCGCCGCTACTAACCTGGGAGCATGGCGCGCATCGGAGCCCACTTTCACGTTAACCATCCGCTGGACGAGGCGATCGCCCACGGCGCGGACGCGGCCCAGTTCTTCCTCGGCGATCCGCAGGGCTGGAAGGCGCCGGTGATACCGGGCGGCGACCCGCAGGCCGTCAAGGATGCCTTCGCCGCGGCCGGGATCGACATCTATATCCACGCGCCTTACGTCATCAACGTCGCCACCAGCAACAACCGGATCAGGATCCCGAGCCGGAAGCTGCTCGACCAGCACCTCAAGGCGGCCGCCTCGGTCGGCGCCAAGGGCCTGATCGTGCACGGCGGGCACGTCACCGCGGGCATGTCCGCCGAGGACGGCCTGGAGAACTGGCGCAAGGCCGTCGAACGCATCGAGCGGCCGCTGCCGATGCTGATCGAGAACACGGCCGGCGGCGACGGGGCCATGGCCCGCACGCTCGAGGCGGTCGGCAAGCTCTGGGAAGCCGTGGCCGGCGCGGCCGGCCGCGACGACGCGAACCTGGGCTTCTGCCTGGACACCTGCCACGCCAACTCGGCCGGCATCGACCTGGCCGACGCGGCCGACCGGATCAAGGCGATCACCGGCCGGATCGACCTGGTGCACTGCAACAACTCGCGCGACGATTTCGGTTCCGGCCGGGACCGGCACGCCAACATCGCGACCGGGACGATCGACCCGGCCCTGCTGCTCGGCGTGGTCCGGGCCGCGGGCGCCCCGGTCATCTGCGAGACCCCCGACGAGGACGGCAGCCTGGCCGCCGACGTCAGCTGGCTGAAGGGGAACCTGGGCGCTTAGCCCTCCGGGCGGGCCACCGGAGCCGGAACTGGTCGGGCGCCTCGTCGAGTACGCCACCGGCCGGGTCGTCACGGCCCTGGGCGCGCACTACATCTCGTTCGGGAGAAAGAATGTCCCGCACCACGTACGCGGCGAGCAGGCCCACGGCGAGGAACCGGGCCGCCAGGGTGGCGAAGTACCAGCCGGTGCTGATGCCCTGGTAGCCGGTCACGGGGTTGCCCTCGGATGAGAAGACGAAGATGAGGTAGCCCCAGATGCCGAAGAAGTAGGCGACCTCGGCGGCCTGCCACAGCAGGTAGGGCCACAGCCGGGGGCGGGCCAGCACGGCCAGCGGCACCAGCCAGATGACGTACTGCGGGGACCAGACCTTGTTGGTCATCAGGAACGCGACCAGCACCAGGAAGGACAGCTGGGGCAGGCGCGGGCGGCGGGGCGCGGCCAGGGCGAGCACCGCGATCGCGGCGCAGGCCACGATCAGGAACCCGGCCGACAGGTCGTTCAGCGTGCTGAGGTTGGCGTCGCCCAGCACCGGCAGGTGGAAGTACTCGAACATGTACCAGACCGAGCCCCAGTCGGCGCCGCGGTCCTTGCTGAACTGCGTAGAAGTACGCCCAGCCGGACGGCGCCACGATCAGCACCGGCAGGTTCACCGCCAGCCAGGCGAGCACCGCCGCGGCCAGCGTCTTGCCGAAGTCGCGTAGCCGCCCGGCCCGCAGGCAGAGCAGCAGCAGCGGCCCGAACACGACCAGCGGGTAGAACTTGACCGCGACCCCGAGACCGAGCAGGACGCCGGCCCACACCCCGCGGCGGCCGGACCACGCGGCGATCCCCATCATGGTCAGCGCGAACGCGATCAGGTCCCAGTTGATGAACGCGGCCAGGATCAGCGCCGGGGACAACGCCACCATCAGCGCCTGGGCGCGCCGCTCCGGGCCGGCCGCCCGTGCGGTGGCCAGCACGCCCGCCACCGCGCAGACCGCGAGCAGCACCGCGGTGATATCGAAGAACTCGCGGCCCCTGATCGCCTCGCTGACGTTCCTGATCAGCCACGCGGCGGCCTGCATGGCGCCGCCGATGAGGACCGGGTACTCGACCTTGTGGCCGGTGTAAGGCACCTTCCCGGCGGACAGGCCCTCGTCGTAGTACAGCGGGTAGATGTCGGTGTAGCAGGCGCGCTGGAACTGGCCGGCGTAGGAGTTCCAGGCCCCGGCGCGGCACGGCGACTTCTCGGCGAAGGCCAGCACCATGCCGAGCACGGAGGCGGCCAGCAGCACCGTGGTGCTGCCGAGCGCGGCCATCAGCGAGCTGAGGCGGACGGAGCCGGAAGGCCCGGCTCCGTCACCGAACCGCGTATTCGCTGATCCGGGGGCATCCACCCCCATATCTAACCCCGTCTCAAGCCGTGCCGTGTCCGCGCCCGCGCCGTCGCTGGCGGCGGCGGACCCACAGACAGGTGGCGGGGAAGCCGATGACGGCGGCGCCGGCGGCGCCGGCCGGGGTGGCGCCCCGGGCCTGGGTGCCACCGCTGCCCGGCGAGCAGGTCACGACCGTCGGGTCGCAGCTGTAGGTGGGCCACGGGTTGGGGTTGCCGCCGCCGTTGCCGCCCTGGCCGCCGCCGCCCGGGTTGTTGCCGTTGGGGTTCTTGTTCGGCTTCTTGTGCTTCTTCGCGACCTTGCGCAGGCCCGGCGGCACCTGGTTCCAGGTGCTGCCGGTGAAGACCGGCGCCAGGAACGGGTGGACGCCGAGCGGCACGAGCTTGTTCTCGGCGTAGGTGTGCCAGATCGTGGCCGGCCAGGTACCGCCGTTACCGCCCTGGGAGCTGCCGCCGAGGTTTTCCAGGGTCTGCCTTGCCCTCGCCCTGCTGGTTGGTGAAGATCGCGACGGCCAGCGCCTGGCTCGGCACCGCCCCGATGAAGAAGGCCGACTGGGCGGTGTTGGTGGTACCGGTCTTGGCGATGATCTCCTGGCCGTTGCTCATCGCGGCCACCGGGGCGGTGCCGTAGGACGCGTCGTCCTTGGACATCGCGTACTGCACCTGGGTGGCCTCGTGCTGGTTGAGCGTCGGGTCGGAGCTGAACACCGGGTACATGGTGACCTTGAGCGGGATCGCCGGGGCGGCGGGCCGGGTGATCGAGGTGATCACGTGGGCGCTGTGGTAGATACCGCCGTTGTCGATCGTCGCCAGCATGGTGGCCTGCTCGACGATAGTCATCGAGGCCTGGCCGAGCGCCACGCCGGCCTCGTCCTGCATGGCCGGGATCTCGTTCTTGCCCGTACCGCAGCTGTGGGTAATGCAGGCGGCGTCGGTGTCGACACCGAACTCCTTGGCCATGTCGGCCACGGCCTGGCCGCCCACGGTGTGCCAGAGGTCGGTGTAGGCGGTGTTGATCGAAACGGCCATCGCGATCTGCGGGGTGTAAGGACCGTTCTCGGCGGCCGAGTCGTTGTGCACCGGGTAGTACAGGGGCGTGTGACAGCCGAGTTGCCCATCGGACATGAAGAACGCCGCCTGCGGGTACGCGGTGCCGGCGGTGTCCGGCGGTATGCACTGGTTGTTGTACCCGTTGAGCGTGCTGGTCTGCACGTTCATGCCCGCCTTGACCGCGGCGGACAGCACGTACGGCTTGAACGAGGAGCCGACCTGCTCGCTGTTGTAGACCGCCATGTTGACTTCGCAGGCGATCTTCTTGCAGTACTTCGCGGTGATGACCTTCCCGGTCCCGTTGTACTTATCGCCCGGGTAACCGGGCCCCGGGTACAGCGCCTGGATCGCGCCGTCGCTGGGGTCCTCGAGGAGCGCGCCCACGTGCATGTAGGTGGGGTTGAGAGGGACGCTGCTCTCGTCGATGATCGCCTCGTTGTCGCGGACCGCCTGGTAGATCGCGGCCATCTTGCTGTCGTCGATGGAGGTCTTGATGACGTAGCCGCCGTTGTAGATCTGCGACTTGGACAGGTGGTAGACGCTCGACAGCTCGGATTGCACCATGTCCAGGATGTAGGGGTCCCAGACGTCCTTGCCGAGGGTCCGCGGCACGTAGTTGCCCGGCGCCGGGAACTTCATGGTGTCGGCCTGCTGCTGGGTCAGCTTGCCCATCTGGACCATCCCGTTGAGCACGTAGTGCCAGCGGTTCTCCAGCTGGGGCCGGTACTGCGGCAGCGGGTAGTTGCTCGGCTGCTGGATGATCGCGGCGATCACCGCGGCCTGACCCGCGGTCAGCTTCTCGATCGACTTGCCGTAGTACGTCTGCGCCGCCGCCTGGACCCCGTAGGCCCCGTCACCGAAGTAGATGGTGTTCAGGTAGTTGGTGAGGATCCACGGCTTGGACTTCTCCTTGGCCACCTTCATGGCCACGAAGATTTCCTTGATCTTGCGGCTCATCGTCTGCTGGGTGCCGATGCCGCTGTAGTACTGCCGGACGAACTCCTGGGTGATGGTCGAGCCGCCCTGCTTCGAGCCGTCGCCCCCGGTGACGTCCTCGTAAGCGGCCCGGGCGATGCCGGTGGGCGAGATGCCGCCCTCGTTGTAGAAGTTCCTGTCCTCGGCGGCCAGCACCGCGTTGACGAGCGCGGGCGATTGCTGCAGGTCGGCGTACGTCACCAGCTTGCGGTTGGTGCTGCCGTACCGGCCGATGAGGGTGCCGTCCTTGGAGTAGACCACCGACTGGGAGAAGCCGGTCGCCTCGAGCGCGCTGGTGGGAATCGGCGTCTTCTCGTAGGCCATGACCACCGCCACCGCGCCGATCACGACGATGCCGCCGACCAGGGCGAGCAGGAGGCCCAGCGCCTTGCGCAGCGTCCAGTGCCGCCACCAGCTGCCCTTGACCTTCGCCTGGGTGCGGCCCAGGCCACGACGCCCCGGTCCGCCGGAACCGCGCGGCCCACGGGGGCCGCGCGGTCCGCCGGGCCCGCCCGGCCCACCTGGGCCGCCACCGCTGACGGCGCGGCGGCCGCGGACCGGGGCCTCGGGCGTCCAGAAGCCGGTCGCCTCCGGGTCCAGGTCTAGCTGACCGGTGTCCTCGGTGCCGGGGATGCGGCCGGTGGCGGACAGGCTGGCGGCCGTGCTCGCCGGGGCGTTCCCCGCGGGCGGGCCGGCCGGACGGGCGTTACCCGCCTCGTGCTGACCGCGGGCGGGGCGGCCTTCGTCCGGGCGGATCGCGGTGCCGACGCCACCTCCGCCGTGCCTGCCGCCGCTGGGGCGGCCGGCTTCATGCCCGTAGCGAGAGTCAACGCTGTCCAGGTAGTCCGCTTCCGGACGGCGGAAGCCCTGCGTGTCCCAGCCTGGGTCGTCATAGCCGAGTTCGTAGTCGACGTCTGCGGCGTTGCCCCGAAAGCCCCCGTCAGCCGGGCGGCCGTGCCCCGCCGGGCCCGCGTCGCGAAACCGGACGTCAAAGTCATCAGCTTTGCTGCTCAAGCGTCCTCGCTGGTGGCTCGGAGGCCGCTGCTCGTCGGAATGCGACCTCTACCTGAAAGGCGGGCTCCCCTATCCGGTGAACCCGCCGAACACAAACGTTACCTCCTGGAGACCATGTGCATGGGCTGGCTTGTGTTACTCGTCAGCCAGCGCTACTGGCTGGACCGCGCCCGCCGCCTCCGGCGTGCGGCGGGCTCGCCAGTGCCGAGAACGTAAGAGGAAGCGAGGTGGTTCCACCCGCAACTCTGACAGACCTCGACCACATAGACCCGGAATTCGCCGTATTCGGCCGCCATTTCCGCAAGTTCCCTACTTTGCTTGACTCGTCCCTCGTACTGGCCCAGTTCGTCCCCGTAGACGTAAGTCACGTGGGTGAGCTTGGCCTTCCGGCAGATCGGGCAGGTGTCTTCGGTCGGCTCGCCGTGGAACTTGGCGGCCCGCAATAGGTAGGGATGGGCGTCGCAGACGTCGGTGACGGTGGTGCGCCCAGCACGCACGGATGCGAGCGTGGCCCGGCGGGCCAGCCCGTAATCCACGACGGATCGCCTAGACGTCATTTGGCCAGCGTACGTCGGAACGGGCCGTGAGCCGAGCCCGGATCTGCTCTTCTTTGCCGCCGAAGCGTTACCTGCCAGCGGCAACGGTCCCGTACTTGCGCGCGAGCGAACCTCTGCATAGGATCCACATGTATCGGTTCGATACATCGAGGCGATCTAACGGAATGATCTAACGTACCGAAGTATCGCAACGAGGCATCGTACCGATGCAAACCGGGATACCACGGACTTCTGGGGGAAGCGTGGGACGCAACCGCTCTGGCGTACTCGAGCTAGCCGTGCTCGGGCTGCTGCACGGGACTCCGATGCATGGCTACGAGCTACGTAAACGCCTGTACACCGTGCTGGGTGCGTTCCGTGCTCTCTCCTACGGATCGCTGTATCCCTGCCTGCACGAACTCCTCGCCGTCGGCCTCATCGCGGAGGAACACGACGCGGACGAGGCGCCGGCGGCGCTGGCCCGGCCTGGCGCCGCAACGACGCGGGCCAAGGCGGGACGGCGGTCGCTGAAGGTGTACCGGCTGACCGCCGACGGCAAGGAAAGGCTGGAGGAACTCCTGGCCGAGGGCGGTCCAGCGACGTGGGAGGACGACGGGTTCGGCGTCCACTTCGCGTTCTTCGGGCTGACCCGGGCCGACGTGAGGCTCCGGATCCTGGAAGGGCGCCGCAGCAGGCTCGAGGAGCGGATGGAGGCCATTCGTGCGGCTTTCACGCGCACCAGGGAGCGGGTGGACCGGTACACCGAGGAATTGCACCGGCATGGCCTGGAATCAGTGGAGCGGGAAGTCCGGTGGCTGAACGAGCTGATCGCGTCAGAGCGGCAGGCCGGGCAGTCCGAAGGGGACGACAACATTTCCGAGAAGGAGTCATCCTGATGGGTAAGGTGCGCATCGCCATCGTGGGCGTGGGCAACTGCGCCAGCTCCCTGGTACAGGGGCTGGAGTACTACAAGGACGCCGAGGAAGGTGTCCGGGTTCCCGGCCTCATGCATGTCCGGTTCGGGCCGTACCACATCAGCGACCTCGAGGTGGTCGCCGCGTTCGACGTGGACGCCAAGAAGGTCGGCTGCGACCTCGCTGACGCCATCAACGCGAGCGAGAACAACACCATCAAGATCGCCGAGGTGCCGCCGACCGGCGTGACCGTGCAGCGCGGGCCGACCATGGACGGCCTGGGCGAGTACTACCGGGAGATCATCACCGAGTCCGACGAGCCCGTCGCCGACGTGGTCCAGATGCTGCGTGAGTCGCGCGCCGACGTCATGGTCTGCTACCTCCCGGTCGGCTCGGAGGACGCGGCCAAGTTCTACGCCCAGTGCGCCATCGACGCGCACGTGGCCTTCGTGAACGCGCTGCCGGTGTTCATCGCGTCCAACCCGCAGTGGGCGGCGAAGTTCGCCGAGGCCGGCGTGCCGATCGTCGGCGACGACATCAAGTCCCAGGTCGGCGCCACCATCACGCACCGCGTGCTGGCCAAGCTGTTCGAGGACCGCGGGGTCGAGCTGCTCCGCACCTACCAGCTGAACTTCGGCGGCAACATGGACTTCATGAACATGCTGGAGCGCAAGCGGCTCCAGTCGAAGAAGATCTCCAAGACCCAGGCCGTCACCTCCCAGATCCCGCACGAGATGGAGCGCGCCGCCGTGCACATCGGCCCGTCCGACCACGTGCCGTGGCTGGACGACAGGAAGATGGCCTACGTCCGGCTGGAGGGCCGCGCGTTCGGCGACGTGCCGCTGAACCTGGAGTACAAGCTCGAGGTGTGGGACTCGCCCAACTCGGCCGGCGTCATCATCGACGCGGTGCGCGCGGCGAAGATCGCCCTGGACCGGGGCATCGGCGGGCCGGTGATCTCGGCTAGCTCGTACTTCATGAAGTCGCCGCCGGAGCAGTTCGGCGACGACGTTTGCCGGGACCTGGTCGAGAAGTTCATCGCGGGCGAAGTCGCCCGATAACGTTCCCCTGGCCACGCCCCCTAAGCTGGAGGCGTGGCCAACGGGCATTCTGGGGCCAAGTCAGCGGTCTGGGCCGACTTGCGCGGGGTGCTGGCCGGGCGTGACTTCCGCCGGTTGTTCGCGACCCGGCTGATCTCGCAGGCCGGTGACGGCATCGTCACCGCCGGGGTCGGCACCTACGTCTTCTTCAACGCGACCACGTTCCCGAGCCCGGCGGCCGGGGCGGCGGCGTTCGCGGTCCTGTACCTGCCGTACTCGCTGATCGGGCCGTTCGCGGGGGTCTTCATCGACCGCTGGTCGCGACGCCAGATCCTGGTCCGGTCGGCCCTGCTCCGGTCGGTGTTCGTGGCGCTGACCGCGGTGGCCATGGCCCTGGGCAACCGGGGGGCGCTGCTGTACGTGGCGGTCCTCCTCGTCCTGGGCGTGAACCGGTTCTTCCTGTCCTCGCTCTCCGTGGCGCTGCCGCACGTGGTGGCCGGGGACCAGCTGGTGGTGGCGAACTCGGTGTCGCCGACCATCGGCGGCATCTCGGCGACCGTCGGCGGCGTGGTCGCCCTGGGCCTCAACGTGGCGACCGGCAACACCGAACGCGGCGCCGCCGTCACCTTGCTGGCCGGGGGCGCCTGCTACGTGGCGGCCAGCCTCGTCGCGCGGACCATGACCCGCGACCGGCTCGGCCCGGTCCGGGCCGAGGAGCAGCCGGGCGGTCAAGTCAGTGAGCAGTGAGCTCGCCTCGGTGGCGACCGGGCTGGCCGACGGGGCCCGGTACATCGCCCGGCGGCGCGGCCCGGCGGCGGCGCTCGGCGCCACCGGCGGCTTCAGCCTGGCGTTCGGGCCGCTGTTCCTGATGTCGGTCCTGCTCTACCGGAACTACTTCTACCGGTCCAGCGTCAGCGTCGCCGAGGGCCACTTCGGGCTGCTCGTGGGCCTGGCCGGGGTCGGCTACGCCTGCGCGGCGCTGGCGACCCCGCCGGCCACCAGGCGGCTGGCCAAGCCGGCCTGGATCACGCTGATGCTCATCGCGAGCGCGGTGGTGACCCTCGCGCTCGGCGAGACCTTCCTCCAGGTCGCCTTCCTGGCCATCGGGTTCTGCCTGTACCTCACCCGGCAGAGCGTGGCCATCTGCGCGGTCACGATCTTGCAGGAGGAGGTGGACGACGCCTACCGGGGCCGGGTGTTCGCCTTCTACGACATGATGTTCAACGCCGCCTACGTGGCCGGGGCCGCGCTGAGCGTGTTCGTGATGCCGGCCAGCGGCCATTCCCCGCTCCTGGTCGCCCTGGTGGCGGCGGCCTTCGCCGTGGTCGCGGCCGTCTACTGGCTGTCCGCGGGCCGGGGTCAGGCCCCGTCCGGCTCCGCGGGCGGCGGGGAGATCCCCTCGGCGGCGGCCCAGTCCAGCAGTTCCTGAACGACCCGCTCCCGGCCCAGCTCGCCCTCGGCGATCCGCAGCTCGAGCAGGAAGGTGCGGGCCTTTCCCACCACCGGACCCGGCGGCACGCCCAGGATCGCGATGATCTCGTTACCGTCGAGCTCGGGCCTGAGCCTGTCCAGCTCCTCCCGCTCGCTGAGCTCCGCGATGCGCTCCTCGAGCTGGTCGTAGGCACGGGCCAGCCGGGCCGCCTTGGCCCGGTTCCTGGTCGTGCAGTCGGCCCGGGTCAGCACGTGCAGCCGGGCTGAGCAGCGGCCCGGCGTCCCGCACGTACCGGCGGACCGCCGAATCGGTCCACTCGCCCTCGCCGTAGCCATGGAACCGCAAATGCAATTCGACCAAACGAGTGACGTCCTTGATGATCTCGTTGGGGAACCGCAGCGCGGTCAGCCGGCGCTTGGTCATCTTCGCGCCCACGCGCTCGTGCAAGTGAAACGCGACCCGCCCGCCGGGCAGCATGGTCCGGGTCTTCGGCTTGCCGATGTCATGCAGCAGCGCAGCCAGCCGGACGGTCAGGTCGTCCTCGAGCCCGTACCGCGGCTCGAGGTCGATGGCCTGCCGCAGCACGGTGAGGCTGTGCTCGTAGACGTCCTTGTGCCGGTGGTGCTCGTCGGCTTCCATCCGGAGCCTGGACACCTCGGGCAGCACCTGCTCGGCGACTTCGGTCTGGACCAGGACGTCGATGCCGAGCGCGGGGTCGCGCGTCAGCATCAGCTTGGTCAGTTCGGCCGTGATCCGCTCGGCGGACACGATCTCGAGCCGGGCCGCCCGTTCGGTCATGGCCCGGCGGACCTCCGGTGCGACCGCGAAGTCCAGCTTGGCCGCGAACCGGGCGGCGCGCAGGATACGCAGCGGGTCGTCGTCGAACGACCGCTCCGGCGGCCCGGGGGTACGCAGTACCTTCTCCCGGAGCGCATCGAAGCCGCCGAACGGGTCGGTGAACTCGTATCCGGGCAGCCGGGCCGCCATCGCGTTGACGGTGAAATCGCGGCGGCTCAGGTCCTCCTCGAGCGACTTGCCGTACTGGACATCGGGCCGGCGCGAGGTGCGGTCGTACTGCTCGCTGCGGTACGTGGTGACCTCGAAGTGGTCGTTGCCCTTACGCAGCCCGACGGTGCCGAAGGCGATCCCGACCGTCCAGGTCTTGTCGGCCCAGCCGGCGGTGATCTCCAGGACCTGCTCGGGCGTCGCGTTGGTGGCGAGGTCGAAATCGGCCGGCTTGCGACCGAGGAAAACATCCCGGACCGGGCCGCCGACCAGGGCGAGCTCGTAGCCGTGGCCCGCGAACAGGCGGCCGATCCCGGCCACCGCGGGCACCTGCTCGCGCAGCAGCGCCGCGACCGCTCTCCGCTGTTCATCATCCATGGGCACGGCCATTGAGGGTAGTGCAGACACTAGCATTCGTGGTGTGCACGGCTGGCTAGCGACGACCCTCAGGCGGCGGACCCTGTCCATGGCGGCGGCGATCGCGGCCACGGCGCTGGCCGCGTCCCCGGCTCTCGCGGCGGCTCCCACGGCGCAGGCCAGCCCAGTTCAGGCCAGCCCAGTTCAGGCCAGCACGGCCGAGCGCGCCGCGGCCGGCGGCCTCGCGGTCACCATCGACGCGATGAACCCGTCCGTCGCCCGGGCCGGCGCCACGGTCAACCTGCGTGGCACCATCACCAACGGCACCCGCCAGACCCAGGCCGGGCTCGAGGTGCAGCTGTACACGTCGGCGTCCCCCTTCACCGCCCGCGACGGGCTGAAGTCCTACCTGTCCAGCGGCGCGGCCGCCGGCCTGACCCCGGCCGGGGAGGCGTTCGGGGTTCCCTCCAGCCTGGCGCCCGGGGCCACCACCTCCTGGAGCGCCTCGTTTGGCGTGAGCGACGAGGGGATCAGCACGTTCGGGGTGTACCCGGTGGCCGCGCAGCTGCAGGCCGTCGCCACGCCCGGCGTGCTCGCCTCCGATCGCACGCTGCTCCCCTACTGGCCCTCTTCGCGGGCGGCGGCGGCCCTGCAGAGCCGGCTGAAGATCTCCTGGATCTGGCCGCTGGTCGACCAGCCGCACCACCGGGCCTGTACCGCCCTGACCGACAACAGCCTGGCCGGCCGAACTAGGCCCCGACGGCCGCCTGTCCGCCCTGCTCGACGCCGGGACCAGCCACGCCGGCGCCGACCTGACCTGGATGATCGACCCGGCCCTGCTCAGCGACGTGGCCACCATGTCGTCCCCGTACCAGGTGGGCGGCGAGCCGACCTGCACCGGGGCCAGCTCCGAGCCGGCCAGCCAGGCCGCGGCGAGCTGGCTGTCCGCGCTCAGGAAGGTCACGTCGGCCCAGGCGGCCATGTTCACCCCGTACGCCAACGTGGACATGCCGGCCCTGGTCCACCAGGGACTGCCCAAGGACCTGTCGAGCGCCTACCAGCTCGGCGACACGGTCGGCGACAGCGTGCTGCGCGGGACGTTCGGGCATGAGATCGCCTGGCCGGCCGGCGGGACCGCGGACCTGTCGGTGCTCACCAACCTGGCCGCCGTCGAGCACATCGGCACGGTCGTGCTGGCCAGCAGCGAGATGCCGGCCCTGCCCGCCGGGAGCTTCTCACCCGACGACGCGGTGACCTCGCTGCGGGTCGCGGGCCTGCCGATGACCGTGCTGCTCGCCGACAGCACCCTGACCGGGGTGCTGCGGGCCGGCGACACCAGCTCCGGCACGCTGGCCAAGAACACCGAGTTCGACGTCAGGCAGCAGTTCCTGGCCCAGACGGCCATGATCGCCGCCGAGGCGCCCGAATCGGCCCGGACGATCGTGGTGGCGCCGCCGTACGACTGGAGCCCGTCCCCGGCGCTGGCCGACGACCTGCTGGAGGAGACCGCGAGCGCCCCGTGGCTGGCGCCGGCCCCGCTGGCCAGCCTGAGCTCGGCGCACGACACCGAGCGGGGTGTGTCCCGCCAGCAGCCGAAGGCCGACAAGGCGAGCCCGGGCGAGCTCAGCGCCGACTACCTGAACCAGGTTCGTGACGCCGGCGCCCAGGTGGCCGGGTACAACGCCATGCTGTACCAGCCCAGCGCGGGCTACACGCAGTTCGTGAACGAGGCCCTGATCGCCACCGAGTCGGCGGCCTGGCGCGGGAGCCGGGCCGCGAGCGGGGAAGCGCTGGCTGACAGCCTGTCCGGGTACATCGCGGGCGCGGAGCAGAAGGTCAAGATCATCTCGTCGGGCCAGGTGCCGATGGGCGGATCCGCCGGCCTGGTCCCCATTTCCGTCCAGAACGGCCTGCAGCACCAGACCATCCGGGTCAAGGTCATCGTGGGCGTGGACCGCACGCCCAGCCGGACGTCCCAGCTGACCGTCGGCCATTTCCAGGCGGTGCTGACCATCGCGCCCCTGTCACCGGGCACCGTCCGGCTGCCCGTCTCCGGCGCCCCGCAGGGTTCCACGGTCATCCACGTCAGCCTGGCCGCCGCGGACGGGACGCCGCTCCCGGGCATCGCGCACAAGACGGTTACCGTCCTGTCGACCCGGTACGGCCGGGCGATCTTGTTCCTCATCGCGGCCGCGATCGGCGTCCTGGTGCTCACCTCGGTATTCCGCGGCGTCCGGCGGCGGATGGGCGGGGACGCGAATCTCGTCAACGAAGAGGCCGACCCACCAGGTAGCGTCGTGACTGGCACCAGCGATGCGCGATACCCGACGGAGGCACCGGATGACCTGGCCGATGCACGACGCTGGGTCGACGACGCCTGACCCCGGGCCGGAGCCCGACGTGGACTACCCGGACCTAGGCTACGACGACACCGGTCACGAAGACCCAGGTCAGTTGCGGCGAGGACGGCACGCCGCCCCGGATCCGCTGCCTCCGCTCGACGGCCCGATGCCGGGCGGCGGCCCCAGCCCGGCCGAGACGACGCTGCCGCTGGCGCTCAAGTGGCCGGCCCCGCCGACCGCGCCGCACCGCCCGCCCGTACCCGGGAGCCCCGGCGCCCCGCCCGGCTGGCGCCGGGTGCCCAGGACCGGGTCACCGGAGTCCGACCCGGAGCGGACGCAGCAGTACCCCCCGCAGCCCACCTTCACCCCGGCCCGGCCGGGCGCGCCCGGCCCGCCCGGACCCGCAGGTCCGCCGGGTCCCCGGGGGCCCCGGGGTCCCCAGGGGCCGGCGGCGGGCACCCGCCACGGGGCCCCGGCCTCCACCCAGCGGTCCAGCCTGGTCCGGTCCGGGGCCGGGATGGCCATCGGCACCCTGGTCTCCCGCGGCACCGGCTTCCTGCGCACCCTGGTCCTGGTGTTCGCGATCGGCACCGGCGCGCTCGGCAACGCCTACAACAACGCCAACACGCTGCCGAACACCGTCTACTACCTGATGCTCGGCGGCATCTTCACCAGCGTGGTGGTGCCGCTGCTGGTCCGGTCGGCCCGGCGCGACCCGGACGGCGGCGAGGCCTACGCGCAGCGGATGTTCACCCTCGGCGCGGTAGCCCTGCTGGTCGTCACCCTGCTGGCGACGGCCCTGGCCGCCCCGCTAGTGTCCCTGTACGCGCACAGTTTCACCGGGTCCGAGCGCAACCTGACGGTGGTGTGGGCCTACCTGTTCATCCCGCAGATCTTCTTCTACGGGATGAGCTCGCTGATCGGGGCCGTCCTGAACACCCGCGGCCGGTTCGCCGCGCCGATGTGGGCCCCGGTCGTCAACAACCTGGTCGTGATCGTCCTCGGCGGGTTCTACTACGCCACGGTCGGCCTGGGCAAGACCCCGTCGAACATCTCGGGCTTCGGGGTTCAGCTGCTCGGCATCGGCACCACCCTTGGCGTGGTGGCGCAGACGGTCGCGCTGTTCCCGTCGCTGCGGGCGGCCGGCTTCCGGTGGCGGCCCACGCTCGGGTTCCGCCGCGACGAGGTCAGCGAGATGGGCCGGATGGCCGGCTGGATGTCGGTCTACGTGGTCACGCAGTGGGCCGGCAACCTGATCGTCCAGATCCTCGCCAACCTCGCCTCATCGGGCCAGGGCGGCTATTCCGCCTACTCCATCGCCTGGCAGCTGTTCCAGCTGCCGTACGCCATCGTCGGCATCTCGGTCATCACGGCGCTGCTGCCCCGGATGAGCGAGCACGCCAGCGCCCGCCGGTACTCGCTGGTCCGGGACGACTTCTCCATCGGGGTCCGGCTGGCCTCGGTCATCGTCGTCCCGACCTCGATCTACCTCGGCGTGCTGGGCGGCCCGATGGCCGAGTTCCTGTTCGGCTACGGCAGCAGCTCACCCGCGGACGCGCGCTACATCGGCGAGGTCTTCGGCCTGTTCTCCCTCGGCCTGGTGCCGTACATGCTCACCCAGCTGCAGCTGCGGGTCTTCTACTCGTTCCAGGACAGCCGGACCGCCGCCGTGGTCGGCGTGCTCACCATGGTCGCCAGCATCGCGGGCGCCCTCGTCGCCCGGGCGATGCTGCCGGGTGCGCACGAAGTGGCCGGGCTGGCCATCGCGTACGGGTTCGCGAACCTGGTCGGGACCGTGGCGGGCTGGGCCCTGCTGGTACGCCGGGTCGGCAGCCTGGACGGGTGGGCGATCGCCCGCAGCCTGACCCGGATGCACCTGGCCACCGTGCCCGGGCTCGTCTTCGCCCTGGCCGTGGTCGTCGGCGCCGGCCACATCGCGCACAATCCGAGCGCGATTTACGGCCTGATCGTTACCGTCGTCGGCGGCGGGGGCGCGTTCGGCCTGTTCGCGTTCTGCGCCAGGTCACTGCGGGTAGCCGAGTTCGGATTCTTGATGAAGACGGTGGCCGCGAGGTTCGGCGGGCAGAGCGGGCGGCATTAGCATGGGTGGCAACCTATGAGCACATACACGTCGGAACCAGGAACCAGGCTGGCCGGGCGCTACCGTCTGGTCGACCAGGTGCGCGAGGGTGCCGGCTGGACCTACTGGAAGGCCACGGACGAGACCCTCGCCCGTTCCGTCACCGTGCTCACGTTCGCGAACGGCTTCCCCCGGATCGCCGAGACCGTCACCGCGGCCCGCGCCGTGAGCAGGCTCGCCGATCCCCGGTTCGCCCAGGTCTTCGACGTGGAAGACGGCGACGAGATGGCCTACGTGGTGCTCGAGTGGGTGGCGGCCGCCTCCTTGCTCGACATGCTCTCGGACGGCCCGCTCGATCCGCCGCGCGCCGCCGCGCTGGCCGTAGAGGCGGCCCGGGCGATGACGGCCGCCCACGTCATCGGCTTGGCCCACCTGCGGCTGGACCCCGGCTGCCTGCACTGGACGGTGGCGGGCGGCGTGAAGATCGCCGGACTCGGCATCGACGCCGCGCTGGCCGGGGCCGCCCTGACCGGACCCGACGACGGCGTCTTCGATCCCGAGGTCACCGACACCCGCGACCTCGCCCGGCTGCTCTACGCCGCGCTGACCGGCTACTGGCCGGTGCTGCCGGGGTCGGCCGACGCCGGGGACGCGCCCGGGCTGCTCCCGCCCGCGCCGGAGAACAACGGCACCCTGTGCACCCCGCACCAGGTATCGGCCGACGTCCCGGTCGGCGTCGACGACGTAACCTGCCGGGCGCTGTTCCAGCAAGCGAGCCGGCACGGCCCCGCGCTCAGCACCGCGGCCGATTTCGGCGACGCCCTGGCCGCGGCCGCGCCGCCGGTGCCGCTGTCGTTCGCCCCCGCCCCGTCGTCCGGCCAGGCCACCGCACCCGGTTACCGGTACCAGCAAGACGGCGCGACCAACGCGTACCCGCCGCCGGAAGCCGCCCCGCGGCACCGGCCGGCGGCGGGCGCAGGCCGCCGGCCGAGCGCTCCCCCGCGGCCCGGGCCATCGTCAGCGTCGTGGTCGTGCTGGTCCTGGTGGCGGTCGGCGTGGCCGCCTGGTCGATCAGCCGCAACCTGCACCACTCCGCGGCCGGGACGCCGAGCCAGGCGGGCTCTTCCTCCTCTTCCTCGGCCTCCTCGTCGTCGAGCGCGGCCGCGGCCGCCGTCCCGCTCAAGCCGGTCAGCGCGAGCGTCTACAACCCGCCGCCCGGCGAAGCCGGCGACGACGACCCCAGCGGCGCCCAGGCGGCGATCGACGGCAGCACCAGCACCCCCTGGCACACCAGCTACTACCTGAGCGACCAGTTCGGGGGCCTGAAGAAGGGCACCGGGCTGATCCTCGACATGGGCCGGCCGGTGCGGCTGAGCCAGCTGACGGTCCAGTTCGGCACCACCTGCTGCACCCACGTCGACATCGAGATCGGCAACAGCAACACGGCCGACGCCGCCACCCTGGGCACGTTCACCCCGCTGCGGACCTCGGCCAGCGCGGCGGGCAGCACCACCTTCACCGTGACGAACAAGGCGGCCGGGCGGTACGTGCTGATCTGGATCACCCAGCTGCCGCCGCTGGCCGACCAGGCGGGTCACTTCGAGACGATCATCAACGAAGTCACCGTGCGGGGTTCCACCGCGGGCCAGCCGGGCTGATGCGGCATGCCGGACTCGCCCGGTCCCGGCCGGCCAGAGCCATCTGACACCGAGCTGCTCCGCCGTCACGTGGCCGGGGACACCGAAGCCTTCGGCGAGCTCTTCCGCAGGCACCGGGACCGGCTGTGGGCGGTCGCGCTGCGCACGGCCTGCGATCCCGAGGAGGCCGCCGACGCCCTCCAGGACGCCATGATCTCCGCGTTCCGCCGGGCCGGCGACTTCCGCGGCGAGTCCGCGGTCACCACGTGGCTGCACCGGATCGTGGTCAACGCCTGCCTGGACCGGCTGCGCCGCCGCGCCGCCCGGCCCGCCCTGTCCACCGGGGACGAGCAGGCCTTCGAGGCGCTGGTGCCGCAGGCCAACGATCCCGCCCGCAACACGGACACCCGGCTGGACGTGGACGCCGCCCTGCGGATGCTGCCGCCGCCGCAGCGGGCCGCGCTCGTCCTGGTCGACATGCTCGGCTTCGGGGTGGCCGACGCCGCCATCATCCTCGACACCTCGCCCGGCACGGTGAAGAGCCGCTGCGCCCGGGCCCGGGCCCGGCTGCTCCCCTACGTATCGCACCTGCGAGGGAACCGATCCGCGAGCGAGAGCGTCCAACCGGGGCAAGGAAAAGACTCATGAGGGGGCAGATGGCGCACCTGGACGCGGAGATCCTGGCCGAGTTCGGGGCCGGGCTCATCACCGGGCGGCGCGGTGCCCAGATCACCGCGCACCTGGCGAGCTGCGATCGCTGCACGGCCCTGGGCGACCAGCTGGCCGGGGTGTCGGCGCTGCTCGCGTCCGTTCCCGGGCCGGCCATGCCGGACAGCGTGACCCAGCGGCTCGAGGTGGTACTGGCCGCGGAGAACGCCGCTCGTTCGAAAAATAACGGGGCCGAACGGGTCCGCGCCGACCGCCCCGCCCACCGCGCGAGCGGCCGCCGGCGCACGCCCCGGCCCAGCTTCCGGCGGCTGTCCGCCCGCGTGCTCGCCCCCGTCGCCGTTATCGTCCTCGCCGCCGGCGGCTACGGCCTGAGCCGCGCCATCGGCCCCGGCGGCCAGGCCACCACCGCCTCCGGCGCCTCGGCCGGCCGCGCGGTTTCCGCCCCCGCCGCCGGTCCCGCCGCCGCGAAGGGGGCAGCCAGTGCCGCCGCCAGCAGCCCCGTCAACGCCCCGCGGTCGTCGGCGTCGCCGCCGGTCCGCGGGGCGGCGGGGACGCTACCGCAGGCGCACCGGCTCACCCCGGCCAACTTCTCCCTGGTCGCCGGCACGGTGGACTTCTCCGCCGCTACCTTCAGGCAGCAAGTCGTGCGGGACCTCAGCACCGCGCCGCCCGCCGCCGCCGTGTCGTCCGTGACCACGCGGCTGCGGGGGTGCGTGCAGAACCTGACCCGCAGCGCCCCCCTGGTCCGGGTGGAGAGCGACCGCTTCGAGGGCCAGCCGGCCACCCTCGTCGTCGCCCGCACCGGACCGGGCGATACGGCCTGGCTAGCGGGTCCCGGTTGCTCGGCCACCAGCCGTGATGTCCTCGCCACGACAACGGTCCCGGCGGGAACATCCGCGCCCTAGTATCGGTTCACTGGAGAGCCAGTCACATGAGGGGTTGATAACGGTTGGCACAGGTGACCGAAGTCCGGAACGTCATCGTCATCGGGTCCGGCCCGTCCGGTTATACGGCGGCACTTTACGCGGCTCGCGCCGAGCTGAAGCCCTTGGTCTTCGAGGGCTCGGTCACCGCCGGCGGAGCGCTCATGCAGACCACCGAGGTAGAGAACTTCCCTGGCTTCCCAGATGCCATCATGGGCCCCGAGCTGATGGATTCCATGCGCAAGCAGGCGGAGCGGTTCGGCGCTGAGCTGCTGGCGGACGACGTTACCGAGGTCGACCTGACCGCCGACCCCAAGGTGGTGAAGACCGACAGCGAGACCTACTACGCCAAGGCGATCATCATCGCCACCGGCTCGCGGTACAAGGAGCTCGGCGTGCCGGGCGAGAAGAAGCTCGGCGGGCACGGGGTCTCCTGGTGCGCCACCTGTGACGGGTTCTTCTTCCGCGGCCACGACATCGCGGTCATCGGCGGCGGTGACTCGGCCCTGGAAGAGGCCATGTTCCTCACCAGGTTCGGCAAGTCGGTGACCGTGGTCCACCGGCGTGACACGCTCCGTGCCTCGAAGATCATGCAGGACCGGGCGTTCGCCAACCCCAAGATCACGTTCCAGTGGAACAGCGTGGTCACGGAGGTGCTGGGCGAGGATAAGGTCACCGGCCTGCTGCTGCAGAGCACCAAGGACGGCACCGAGGAGGTTCTCCCGGTCACCGGGGTATTCGTGGCCATCGGCCACGACCCGCGCTCGGACCTGTTCACCGAGCAGCTCGCCACCGACGACGAGGGTTACCTGGTGGTGGACCAGCCGTCCACCCGCACCGCGATCGAGGGCGTGTTCGCCTGCGGCGACGTCGTCGACCACACGTACCGGCAGGCGGTCACCGCGGCCGGCACCGGCTGCGCCGCGGCGCTCGACGCCGAGCGCTGGCTGGCCAGCAAGGAAAACTGACAGCACGGTTTCTCATCGCAAGTCAAGGGATGTGATCGCAAGTGGGCGCGACCAAGGTCGTGACGGACGAGACCTTCGAGGCGGAGGTCCTGAAGAACGACAAGCCGGTCATCGTGGATTACTGGGCCGAATGGTGCGGCCCGTGCCGCATGGTCGCCCCGGTTCTCGAGGAGATCGCCACCGAATACGCGGACAAGATCGCCGTGGTAAAGCTCAACATCGACGAGAACCCGGCCGTATCGCAGCGCTACGGCATTATGGCCATTCCGACCATGAATGTGTTCTCCGGCGGCGAGGTCGTCAAGCAGATCGTCGGGGCCAAGCCCAAGTCGGCGATCCTGCGCGAGCTGTCCGAGTACATCTGAGCCGATCTCTGGCTGAACCGATCTCAACGGCCCCTCAGGGGCCCGCAGGCCGCTTACACGGGCCGCAGGGCTCCCTGGGGGGTCGACGGCGTCATGGACCCGAGCAGCCGCTCCAGCGCCACCTCGACGTCTTCCCGCCAGGTGAGAACGGTCCGCAGTTCCATCCGCAGTCGCGGATAGTGGTGGTGCGGGCGGACCGTCTTGAACCCCACCGCGAGCAGGTAGTCCACCGGGAGCATGCACGACGGGGACTCCCAGCGCCGGTCCCCGAAGGCCTCGATGGCCCGGACCCCGCGGCGGGTCAGGTCCTTGGCCATGCCCTGGATGAGCATCCGGCCGATGCCCCCGCCCGCGAACTCGCTGAGCAGGTGAGCGGTCATGAACAGCACCGCGTCGGCGCTCACCGGGCTGGTGGGGAAGGCGATCGAGCGGGGCACGTACTGGGGCGGCGCGAACATCATGTACCCGGCGGGCACGCCGTCGACGTAGGCGATCTTGCCGCAGCTGCCCCATTCGAGCAGCACGGAAGAGACCCAGGACTCTTTCTCGAGTTCCGGGTCCCCGTTTTCCTCGGCTCGCGCCCGGCTGACCGGGCCGAGTTCCCAGAAAACGCAGGCGCGGCACTTCGGCGGCAAGTCGCCGAGATTATCCAGCGTGATGTTGACGATGCGACGTGACATCCTGTTCCCCGGCCGTAATCCACAAGCGCTCCCGGGAGATACCCCGTATCCTGGCATGATACTCGGGGGCGTAAGCGGGGGTCGTTCCTCCCGGTAAACCGCATGCAACGACTCCATGGAGAGGCCGTGACGGAAGAACAGCAGCCGATATCCCAGCCCCAGCGAATCGATCGCTACGTCGGCCAGTACGCCGAGCGAGCGGTCGGCATGGTGGCCTCGGAGATCCGAGCTCTGTTCGCCGTCGCAGCCAGACCGGAGATCGTGTCCCTGGCCGGCGGGTCGCCGTACGTGTCCGCGCTCCCCCTCGACGCCGTCGGCGAGATGGTGGGCCAGCTGATAGCCAGCCAGGGCGCCACCGCGCTGCAGTACTGCACCGCGCAGGGCGACCTGGGCCTGCGCGAGCGGATCTGCGACGTCATGGCGCTCGAGCAGGTCCGCGCCCACCCGGACGAGATCGTGGTCACCGTCGGCTCGCAGCAGGCCCTCGACCTGCTGACCAGGATCTTCATCGATCCCGGTGACGTGATCTTGGTGGAGGCGCCCTCCTACGTCGGCGCGCTCGGCGCCTTCGCGTCCTACCAGGCGGACGTGGTGCACGTGGCCATGGACGACGACGGGCTGATCCCCGAGGCCCTGGAGGAGGCCATCCGGCGCACCGCCGCCGCGGGCCGCCGGGCCAAGTTCCTCTACACCGTGCCGAACTTCCAGAACCCGGCCGGGGTCACCCTCGCCGCCGGCCGGCGCCACCGCATCCTGGACATCTGCCGTCGCGCGGGCCTGCTCGTCGTCGAAGACAACCCGTACGGCCTGCTCGGCTTTGACGGCGAGCCGATGCGCGCGCTGCGCGCCGACGACGCGGACGGGGTCGTCTACCTCGGCTCGTTCTCCAAGACGATCGCGGCCGGCCTGCGGGTCGGCTGGGCGGTCGCGCCGACCGCGATCAGGGAGAAGCTGATCCTGGCGGCCGAGTCGGCGGTGCTGTGCCACTCCAGCTTCTCCCAGCTGACCGTGCGCGAGTACCTGAACACCCAGCCCTGGCTGGAGCAGATCAAGGACTTCCGCGAGCTCTACCGGGAGCGCCGGGACGCCATGCTGAGCGCGCTGACCCGGATGATGCCGCCGGAATGCCACTGGACCCGGCCGGCCGGCGGGTTCTTCGTCTGGGTCCGGCTCCCGGACGGGATCCACTCCAAGGCCATGCTGCCGCGGGCCATCTCCTCACGGGTCGCCTACGTGCCGGGGACCGGCTTCTACGCCGACGGCTCGGGCGCCCAGCACGTCCGGCTGTGCTACTCGCTCCCCGACCCGGAGCGGATCAACGAGGGCATCCGCAGGCTCACCTCGGTCATCGAGACCGAGGTGCAGCTACGGGACGACTTCGGCCCGGTTTCCTAGTTAAGGCTGTATTTCAAAATCATGAGCGATCTCGAGCGTATCGTCGTCCTGGCCGGCGGCCTGTCCCCCGAGCGGGAAGTCTCCCTGCGGTCCGGCAACCGGGTCCGCGACGCCCTGGCCGAGTCCGGCATCCACGCGATCGTCGCGGACGCTGACTCGGCCCTGCTCTCCCTGCTGCGCGCCGACCCGCCCAGCGCCGTCTTCCCGGCCATCCACGGCGTCTGCGGGGAAGACGGCGCCATCCGCGAGGTCCTCGGGCTGCTCGGCGTGCCCTACGTCGGCTCGGTGGCCAGCGCCTGCCAGATGGCCTTCGACAAGCCGACGGCCAAGGCCCTGGCCACCGCCGCGGGCCTGGCCACGCCGCCGTCGGTGACGCTGCCCCGGGAAACCTTCCACGACCTGGGGGCGGCCGCGGTCATCGACCTCATCGTGGCCCGGCTCGGCCTGCCGCTGTACGTCAAGCCGTCGCGCGGCGGCTCGGCCCTGGGCGCCGGGGCGGTCAGCACCGCCGCGGAACTCCCGGCCGCGGTGCTGAGCTGCTTCGCCTACGGCGACACGGCGCTGATCGAGCGGCGGGTGACCGGCACCGAGGTGGCGGTCGGCGTGATCGACCTCGGTCAGGGCCCGCAGGCGCTCCCGGCGGTGGAGATCGTTCCCGGTGAGGGCGAGTACGACTACGCCGCCCGGTACACCGCCGGTAAGACCGAGTTCTACGTCCCGGCCCGGCTGCCGGCCGCGGTCGCGGACGAGGCCGCGCGGATCGCGATCGCCGCCCACACGGTTCTCGGCCTGCGTGACCTGTCCCGCACCGACCTCATCGTGGACGAGGCCGGCACGCCCTGGTTCCTCGAGGTCAACGTCTCCCCCGGGATGACCGAGACCAGCACGCTCCCGCTGGCCCTGGAGGCATCGGGCCACCCGTTCGGCCGTACCTGCGTGAGCCTGCTCGAGCAGGCGGCCGCCCGCGGCGCCTGAGACGGCTCCGGCACGGGGGGTTGTGAGGGTCTCGGACTCGCGTCCTAGGCTCGGGGCATGACACAACGCAAGAGCTTCGGCAGCGACAACCACGCCGGCGTCCATCCAGCGATCCTCCAGGCGATCGTGGACGCGAACACGGGCAACGCGGTCTCCTATGGCGCTGACGAATGGACTGAGCGGACGACGGCCGGGCTGCGCGAGCTCTTCGGCGCTGACGACGCTTTCCTGGTGCTGAACGGCAGCGGTGCCAACGTCCTCGGCCTGAGCCTGCTGCTGCGCCGGCACGAGGCCGTCATCTGCGCCGAGTCCGCGCACATCCACACCGACGAGTGCGGCTCGACCGAACGGCTCGTCGGCACCAAGCTGCTGGCGGTGTCGTCACCCGAGGGGAAGATCACCCCCGAGCTCATCGCCGAGCAGCTGTCCGGCCGCGGCGACGCCCACCGCTCCCAGCCCGGCGTGGTCGCCGTCACCCAGTCGACCGAGCTCGGCACCTGCTACTCGCTCGCCGAGCTGCGTAAGATCGCCGACTTCTGCCACGCCAGCGACCTTCGCCTCTTCCTGGACGGGGCACGCTTGGCCAACGCGGCCGCCTCGCTGGACTGCTCGCTGGCCGAACTGGCCGAGTGCGCCGACGCGCTCAGCTTCGGCGGCACCAAGAACGGCGCGATGGGCGCGGAGGCCCTGATCGTGATGCGGTCCGGCCTGGCCGAGGACGTGCCGTACCTGCGTAATCAGCAGACCCAGTTCACCTCCAAGATGCGCTTCGTGGCGGTCCAGTTCGACGCGCTCCTCCGCGACGACCTGTGGCGCGCCAATGCAACCCACGCCAACGCCATGGCCCGCCGCCTCGCCGACGGCGTAGCCGGAATCGACGGCGTGGACGTCGTCTACCCGGTCCAGGCCAACGCCGTCTTCGCCCGGCTCGACCCGCGGCACATCACCGCGCTGCAGCAGGAGTGGTCGTTCGGCATCTGGGAGGAGCGAAGGTCCATGGTCCGCTGGATGACCGCCTTCGACACACCCGAGGCCGACGTGGATGCCTTTATCTCTGCCATACGCGCCACGGTCTCCGTCTGAGCCACCCTGGCCGTTTCCCAGGCCCTCGTTTCACGTGAAACGAGGGCCCGCAAAACCCTTCCGGCGCCTAGCGCCCCTCCCCGGGTGGTGGCCCGGGCGGACAGCGGCAGGGGCAGGGCAACGGGTGCGGCAGGAGCCTGACGGCCGTCTCGGACCGCGCTCCCCGCCTCGGACCGCGCTCCCCGCCTCGCCCGCCGCCCCCCGGGCTCACCCCGCCGCCCCCCGGGCTCACCCCCCGCCGCTCCGGTCTCACCCCGCCGCTCGCAGGCTCACCCGCCGCTCTCGGCTCACCCGCCGCTCCCAGGCTCACCCGCCGCCCTTGGGCTCACCCGCCGCCCCGGCCGGTTCACCCGCCGCCCCCGGGCTCACCCGCCGCTCCCGGGCTCACCCGCCGCTCCCGGCCGGCTCACCCGCCGCTCCCGGCCGGCCCACCCGCCACCCCCGGGCTCACCCCCGCCGCTCGCAGGCTTACCCGCCGCCCCACCCGCCTCACAGGTCCTGCCCGCCACCGGACTCTGGCCCCGGCAGCCCCCGCGATGCGACGCTGGCGTGGCCAGAACAACCACGATGTGATCCTGCAGTGGCCAGAACAACATCGATGTGACATCGCGGTGGCACAACAGACCGCCCGGGCCGATACCGCACGCCTCGCCAGAACCAGCTGCCCCAGCCTGGAGCCACCCCACTGCACAAGGGCCGCACCCATGCATCCTGCCGGGTCGCTTGGAACTCACGAGAACCATGTGCCCTCTTGTCAGCCGCACGAGACCCACGAGAACCGGTGTGCCGTCCTACCCGGCGGAAACAGTGCTCCTCCAGGCTCGACGGAGGGCTCAGGATCAGTGCTAGATCAGGCCGACGACTTGGATTGGGGGGCTACGTGGCCGGTGGGCGAACGGTCTGGGGAGGCAAGGCCGGTTTCCTCGGCCACCTCGCGGATAACCGCGTCGAACGGCTCCTCCCCGCGCTCGACCGGCCAGCGGGAAGGGTCCAGCTGGTCTCCCCTGTCGGCGATATCTAGCGAGCGAGCAGCACTCGCTCGCTTTCAAGGCACACCGCCCAAGCCGCCAGCCGGAAACTAATCCCTGCACTACGCCGACGGCCAAGTTCCGCGCCTCGGACATGATCCGCAGGGACACAGCTGGCAGCCGAGTGCCCTGGGGTCACCATGCCAGGGCTCCGTCTGAGGTCACCATGCCAGGGCCCCGAGTCCCGGTAAGACCTCCTGGGACCCAGCTGCGGAATCGGGGGTCATGGCGTTGATGATGCGCTCCAGGTCATCCAGGGTCGCGTATTCGATGATGATCTTGCCTTTGTGGCGTCCCTGCTCGACCTTGACCCGGGTTTCGTAGAGGTCAGAGAGGCGGTCGGCCAGGCGGAGCAGGCCGGGCGCGACGGGCTGGCGGCCCGCGGGAGCGGACCGCTTACGCGGGGTGTCGTCGGCGCCGAGGGAAACGATCTCCTCCACGTTGCGGACGGATAGGCCCTCGGCGACGATCCTGGTGGCCAGGCGTTCCTGCGCGAGCGGGTCGTTCAGGCTGAGCAGGGCGCGGGCGTGGCCGGCGCTGAGCACACCGGCCGCGACCCGCTTCTGCACCGCCGGAGGCAGGTTGAGCAGGCGCAGGGTGTTGCTGATGTGCGGCCGGGAGCGGCCGATCTTCTGCGCGAGCTGCTCGTGGGTGGCACCGAAGTCGTCGAGCAGCTGCTGGTAGGCCGCAGCCTCCTCGAGCGGGTCGAGCTGCTGCCGGTGCAGGTTCTCGATCAGGGCGTCCCGCAGCAGGTCGTTGTCCTGAGTCTGCTTGACGATGGCGGGGATCTCGGTCAGCCCGGCCCGCTGGGACGCCCGCCAGCGGCGCTCCCCCATGATGAGCTCGTACCGGTCAAGGCCGGCCGCACGAACCACCACCGGCTGGAGCAGGCCGACCTGCCTGATCGACTCGGCGAGCTCCTCGAGCGAGTCCTCGTCGAAGGTCCGCCTCGGCTGCCGGGGGTTCGGCGTGATATCACGGACCGGGATCTCTTTGTAGTGGGCCCCGAAGACCTCGACCGGACCCTCCGGGTCCGCCGCGACGCCCACCGCGGCCGACAGGGCCGCGGTACCGGAATCCGGGGCGGCCTCACTAACGGCCGGCCGCGGGGATTCCGGTATCAGGGCACCGAGTCCCCGGCCTAGTCCCCGTCGTTGCTGAGCCACTGCCTCTCCCGATCTCACCGTGCCGGTATAACCGCGCCCTCTTAACTGTGCCTCACGCCCCGTACTCCGTTAGCCGCTTTGGCGCATGGCCGCCGAGCTCATCGCCAGCTCGCGGGCTGCCTCGGTGTAAGCGATCGCGCCGCTGGACGCCGGGTCGTAGGCGATCACCGACTGGCCCCGGCTCGGCGCCTCGGACACCCGGACGCTCCTCGGGATGATGGTGTTCAGCACCGAGGCACCGAAGTGCGCGCGCACGTCGTCGGCTACGTCGGAGGCGAGCCGGGTCCGGCCGTCGTACATCGTCAGCAGCACGGTAGAGACGTGCAGGCCCGGATTGAAGTTGACCCGCACCAGCTCGGCCGTGTTCAGCAGCTGCTGGACGCCCTCGAGCGCGTAGTACTCGCACTGGATCGGCAGCAGCACCTCCTCGGCGGCCACGAGCGCGTTCAGCGTGAGCAGGCCGAGGGACGGGGGGCAGTCGACCAGCACGTAGTCGAGCCCGGACATGTCGAATGCCTTGAGTGCCCGGGTCAGCCGCAGTTCTCTCGCCACCACCGGGACCAGTTCGATCTCGGCGCCGGCCAGGTCGATAGTGGCGGGCGCGCAGTACAGGCCGGGCAGGTCACCGGCCGGCTGTATGACCTCGGCCAGCGGGCGGTTGTCGACCAGGACGTCATAGACGGAGGGAACTCCCACGTGGTGGTCGACGTCCAGCGCGGTTGACGCGTTCCCCTGCGGGTCGAGATCGATCACCAGGACACGCGAGCCGTGCTGCGCCAGGCTGGCGGCCAGGTTGACCGCGGTGGTGGTCTTGCCGACGCCGCCCTTCTGGTTGGCGATGGTCATGATCCGGCAGCGGGAAGGACGAGGCCAGGGCTGCCCTTGGCCGCGTCCGACGACAGCCGCCTGGGCCGCCCGCGCTATCGGGGTATCCAGCGGATCCGGCGGTATTTCCGGGACGACCACGGGCCTGGTTCCACGTGAAACCGGCGCTTCGGGATCCAGGTCATGACCACCGGAAACCTCTCCCAGTCCATGCCTCCTGCCGCTACCGGCTTCAGACCTTGCCTCGTCCACCTGAACGCCCCTCAATTCCTGGCCCGCATTCGGCTCCGGGCCCGTGGGCCCCGAGCGCAACGGCACCGCATTTCGCCCCTCGAAACTCGGGGGCAAGCTTGAACCTTGCCGGTTATCAGAGCTCCCGGGCCAGCCAAGTCCCCCGGTTCCCGCACCCGTGGCGCTATTAGCCCGGGCCGCCAGCGACCCCCGTGGCCAGCCTAGGCCGACCGTGCTCCGGCCAGTCGCCTGAAGACTGGCTGGGCTCTGCCGGTCATAGCTGAGCACCACCGAATGCCTGCCTTATCTAGCGAAGAACCGCACGACGGTAGTCGCAGGATCGACCTTACCTTGCCCGGCCCGGACAACCTGGGCGTCATGAGCACCAACTCGCCGCAGAACCGGACGAGCCTTCTTTAGTTCGTCCGCAGCCGTTCGTCCCTTGATCGCCAGCACCATCCCGCCCGGGCGTACCATGCCCGCGGCCAGTTCGACGAGCCGGGCCAGCGGTGCCACCGCGCGGGCGGTGGCGACGTCTGCCCGGAGGCGGATGTCCTCGGCCCGCCCGCGCAGGACGCTCGCGTTGGCCAGGCCGAGCTCAGCCGCGCATTCGGTGAGGAACCGACAGCGCCGCTCCATCGGCTCGAGCAAGGTGATGTCCAGCTTGGGTCGCACCATCGCCAGTACGAGGCCAGGCAGTCCAGCCCCCGACCCGATATCGACCAGGGTCCGGTAGCCAGGCCGGATGAGCTCGGCCACCACGGCACAGTTCAGCAGGTGCCGGTCCCACAGCCGTGGCACCTCATGCGGCCCGATCAGCCCCTGTTCGACCCCGCGGGTGGCCAGGAGCTGGGCGAACGCCACGGCCTGGTCCAGCGCAGGCCCGAAAACCTCCACCGCACCGGGCGGCGGAGGCGCCAGGGCGACATCTTCTCCGGGGAAATCAGTATCGACATCCGCACCTACCGAAGAAGGCGTATCGAAATCACGATTCACTGCTAGCCTCGCTCGCTCTGCTAGCCCCCGCTCGCCTCTGGGGCGCCCGCAGCTCCCGTCCGTCGCAGGCTCCTCGCTCGTCAGTCCAGACGCGAGCGCGGCCCCTTCGGCTCGGGGGAGGGACGGGTCTACGACGCGGGGTGGACTACGACGCGGCGGTTGGGCTCTTCGCCTTCTGACTCGCTTCGCTGGCCGGCGGCGGCTACCGCGTCGTGCACGATCTTGCGCTCGAACGGTGACATGGCGGCCAGCTTCTTCGGCTCACCGGTGCGCGCGACCTCCTCGGCCACGGTCCGTCCGAAGTCGGAGAGCTCGGCCCGGCGGCGCGCCCGGTACCCGCCGATGTCGAGCATCAGCCGGGCGCGGATGCCGGTCTGCCGGTGCACCGCGAGCCTGGTCAGCTCCTGCAGTGCCTCCAAGACGACGCCGTCGTCGCCGACCAGCTCGTCCAGCGTGGCGCCGACGACCGAGACGACCGCCCGGTCGCCCTCGACGTCCATGTCGATGTCGCCGTCCAGATCGGCGATGTCCAGCAGGCCCTCGACGTAGTCCGCGGCGATATCGCCCTCGAGCTCGAGGTCGTTCAGCTGGCCGCCGCCCGATGCCCCGCCGTCCCGGGTGTCTTCAGCATCTTGGCCGTCGTCGACGTCCTGGCCGTCCTCAGCGTCATCGAGGACCTCCTCGGCGTCGGTGACCTCAACGTCCTGCTGGCTCACGACCGGACCTCCCACTGTGCTTCATGTCCTTCAAGTCTGGGCCCTTCAAGGCGGGGCCATTTCCACGACCGGCATTGGTGCCTACGCGAGGACAGCGCCGCCTAAGCCGCGGCGGCCGCCCGGACGGACGGCTCTCACCGCTTGCCCGACCGCTTACTTTTCGCCTGCCGTACCGGCTGCTGCCGCACCACCCTAGTGGTGGGCACGTCGTCCTGGGGTTCGGGTTCGGCTTTCGCCCGGCCCAGTCCCAGCAGCCCGCGCTTGGGCGCACCGTTCTGCCCGGTGTCCGCCGCCGGCGGCGCCTTCGCCGCGCTGCTGGCGGCCGGGCGGGACGAGGTCCGGGTACCGCTGGCCGCGCTGGCGGCCTTGATACGTGCTGCGGCCTGCGGGGATGTCCGCCCTGTCGATGTCCCGTTCCGCGCGCCGCTGGCCGCCTTGGCCGTCCCCGTCGCCTTGGCGGCACCAGCCGTGCCGGCGGTCTTGGCGGTGCCGTTAGCCGGGCGCGTCGAGGCCTGCCCGGACGAACCGGTCCGCGAGGCACCGGACCGGAACGAGCTCTGCGCGGTCCGCGCCGGGGCGCCCGTGTTGGCGGGGGCCGTCGCGCTCGCGGCGGCGGTGGGGAGGGGCTCCCAGTTCCTGAACATGAAGTACTGCTGGCCCAGCGTCCACAAGTTGGTGGTAACCCAGTAGAGCACCAGGCCGTACTGCCAGTACAGGCCGGTCAGCGAGAAGAACGGCACGATGTACTGCATGTACTTCTGCGACTGGGCCATCGGGTTGTCGGGGTCCACGGTGCCGGTCTGCATGAGCCCGCGCTTGGCACTCTGCCGGACCGTCATGAACGTCGTCGTAGAGCTGACGATCACGGTCAGGATGATCACGATGATCACGTGCAGCGGCGGCGTGGGGTGAGCGAAGAGGAACTTGTCGCCTAGATGCACGCCGAAGATTTTCGCCTGCTGCGCGCTCTGCACGATCGACTGAGTGAACCCGTACTTGAGAGGCGAGCCCTGCTTCCAGTCAGCGATGAACCGCAGCACGCTGAACAGCGAGAAGAACACGATCATCTGCGGGATCATCGGGAGGCAGCCCGCCAGCGGGTTGACCCCGTTCTCCTTGTAGAACTTCATCGTCTCTTCGTTGAGACGCTGTTTGTCGCCCTTGTACTTCTTCTTCAGTTCCTGCAGATGGGGCGCGTGCTGGGCCATCTTCCGCTGCGCGTGCACCTGCTTGACGAACAGCGGCACCAGGCACAGCCGGATGAGGATGACCAGGATCGCGATGGACAGTCCCCACGCCAGGCCGGTAGACGCACCGAAGAGCGCGCCGAGGCCAGCGTGTATGCGCATGATGACCCATGCCACCACGTTGTTCAGCGGGTCGAGCACGGCCACTGCTAGCTCCTCGCGACCTTAGCGGGTTTCCTGGCAGGCACCGGATCATAGCCGCCGGGATTGAAGGGATGGCACCGGGCGATGCGGGCCACCGCGAGCCACAGGCCCCGGGCGGCGCCGTGCTCAGCCAGCGCGTCCAGCGCGTACGCGCTGCATGATGGCGCGAACCGGCAACGCGGCCCGAGCAGGGGGCTGATGAACCGCCGGTAGCCGACGATGGGGAGCATGAACAACCGGGCCGGCACCGTAGCTTTGTCTCGCGCGGTGCTGGCCGGACCGTTAGCAGTACCTCTATCTGGCATTACCGACGCGCGCCCCAACCTGCCGCCGCAGCAACCTGCTGACCACCGAGTCCAGATCTGCAGCGAGATCCAGATGGCTTGCGTGCGCGGCTGCGGCATTTGCGCGCACCACAAGAAGGCTACCGCCAGGAAGCGACTGAAGGTACCCGCGCACAAGTGCGCGAAGCTGCCGCTTCACACGGTTTCTGGTGACCGCCGAGCCCACGGCCCGGCTTACCACGAATCCTACCCGGGCTGGTTCCTGCCGGTGCGGCGCGTCGTCGCGGACCAGCAGGTGCCCGACCAAGCGGGGCCTGCCCGCTCGGGTCCCGGTGCGCACGGCCAGCGTGAACTCGGCGCCGTGGCGCATCCGGGACTGGGGTGGCAGGATCAGGCACTCAGCCGGTCGCGGCCCTTGCGCCTGCGGGCGGCAAGGACAGCGCGCCCGGCGCGGGTGCGCATGCGCAGCCGGAAACCATGCGTCTTCGCGCGGCGCCGATTGTTCGGCTGGAACGTGCGCTTACTCACTGGAACTCCAGGTAAGGGGATGTGATGCGGGCACGCTCGATGACCGCGTGCGGTTGTCAGATCCCGCCCAGGCTACCACCTGGAAGACCGCCGTTTGGCAGCCATGCCCCGCTGCCGCGTCTTAGGCTGTGGAAAGCTATTCTCCCCAGACTGCCGTAGTCACGGTGCGCAGCTGGGAAGCCACGTGCACAACATGTGGATAGCTCTGTGGATCGTGAGCGCGGCTCGCGACGGGGATGCGAGGGGAGCGCGACAGGTGACGAATTCAGACCTGGCGGAAGTCTGGGCACGATCCCTCGACGGGCTAGCTGACCTGCAGATTCAGCCGCACCAGCGGGCCTGGCTGAAGCTCACCAGGCCGCTCGGCCTGGTGGAGAACACCGCGCTCATCGCCACGCCGAACGAGTTCGTCAAGGAACAGCTGGAGACCAGGCTGCGCGCCCTGGTCACCCAGGCCCTGTCCCAGCAGCTCGGCCGCGACATCCAGCTCGCCGTCACCGTGGATCCGGCCCCCCAGGGGCCGATGACGCCCCCGGCCGGGCTGCCCGCGCTGGGCTCCGGCCCGGACCTGGTGTCCGAGCCCCCGGCGTCGCGGCGCCCGGGACTAGGTACACAGGGGCTGGCGGGATCGCAGGTCCCCGAGGACGGCCCCGGTTCACGGCTGGGACCCCAGGCGGCCGCGCCGCATGCCCATGACGCCCCCGGCGAGGCCGCCCATCAGGACCAGGGCCACCCGGGCGGGCACGGGAATCACAGCGCGATGCCCGCGGCCCCGCGGCTCGGCGGCACCCGGCTGAACTCCAAGTACACCTTCGAGACGTTCGTCATCGGCTCGAGCAACCGGTTCGCCCACGCCGCGGCGGTCGCGGTCGCCGAGGCCCCGGCCAAGGCCTACAACCCGCTGTTCGTCTACGGCGACTCCGGCCTGGGCAAGACCCACCTGCTGCACGCGATCGGGCACTACGCGCAGACGCTCTACTCCGGCCTGAAGGTCAGGTACGTCAGCTCGGAGGAGTTCACCAACGACTTCATCAACATGATCCGGGACGGCAAGCAGGACGGCTTCCGGCGCCGGTACCGCGACGTGGACGTGCTCCTCGTCGACGACATCCAGTTCCTGGAGAATAAAGAAGGTACGCAGGAAGAGTTCTTCCACACCTTCAACACCTTGCACAACGCGAGCAAGCAGATCGTCATCTCCAGCGACCGGGCTCCCAAGCGCCTGGTCACGCTGGAAGACCGGCTCCGCAGCCGGTTCGAGTGGGGACTGCTTACCGACGTCCAGCCGCCCGAGCTGGAGACCCGGATCGCCATCCTGCGGCGCAAGGCCATCCAGGAGGGCCTGAACGCGCCGCCCGAGGTGCTGGAGTACATCGCCAGCCGGATCTCCACCAACATCAGGGAGCTGGAGGGCGCGCTGATCCGGGTGACGGCGTTCGCCAGCCTGAACCGCCAGTCGGTCGACCTCCAGCTGGCCGAGATCGTGCTCAAGGACCTGATCCCCGAAGCCCAGGGCCCGCAGATCACCGCGGCGACGATCATGGGCCAGACCGCCTCTTACTTCGGGCTCTCCATCGAGGACCTGTGCGGGACATCGCGGTCGCGGGTGCTCGTCACCGCCCGGCACATCGCCATGTACCTGTGCCGTGAGCTCACCGACCTGTCCCTGCCGAAGATCGGCCAGCAGTTCGGCGGCCGCGACCACACCACCGTCATCAACGCCGACCGGAAGATCCGCTCCCTGATGGCCGAACGCCGGTCGATCTACACCCAGGTCACCGAGCTGACCAACCGCATCAAGCAGCAGGCGCGCACGGGCTGAGCGCCGGCCCGCGGTTAGCACTTGTTATGCGCACAGTTTGTGGACAACGTTGTGGATGAGTTTCGGAAAACCGGGGGACAACCAGTGGCAAGTCCGCGCGGCACCGCCCGACAGTCACAAGGGGGCTCGTCCCGTCCCCCGGCCCGACACACCCCCTGTGGGTCGCAACTAGCGGCCGGCCTGCGGGAACGTGGGTTCTCCCCAGTATCCACCGCACCTATGACTATGACGGTTCTCTCAATAAGGAAAGACCAACATCAAGTAGGTCCTGTGCGTTCCGGGCCTGGGGCCATCGCTGCCGTACCCGGCGGCGCGCACACCGACACCCTGTTCTCTTCACGACCCGACGAACCCAGGAGGCAGTTCCCGTGAAGCTCCAGGTTGAGCGTGATCATCTCGCAGACGCCGTGGCCTGGACCGCGCGCGCCCTCCCCGCCCGGCCCACTGCCCCCGTGCTGGCCGGGATGCGCCTGCACGCGGGGAACGACCTGACGCTCTCGACGTTCGACTACGAAGTCTCGGCGCAGGCCACCGTGCCGGTGATCACCGACGAGGAAGGCGCAGTGCTGGTCTCCGGCCGCCTGCTGGCCGAGATCGTGCGGTCCCTGCCCGCCAAGCCGGTCAACCTCGTCACCGACGGCACCCGCGCCACCCTCAAGTGCGGCAGTGCCACCTTCACCCTGGTCCTGCTGCCGGAAGAGGAATACCCGACGCTGCCCGAGATGCCGCCGCTCACCGGGTCGGTCGGCAGCGACGCGCTGGCCTCGGCCATCGCCCAGGTGGCGATCGCGGCCGGCCGCGACGACACGCTGCCCGCGCTGACCGGCATCAGGATCGAGATCAGCGGCGACGCGCTCACCCTGGTCGCCACCGACCGGTACCGGCTGGCCGTGCGCCAGCTGCGGTGGACCCCGACGCAGGACGACCTCAGCACGGCCGTGCTCGTCCCGGCCCGGGTGCTCGGCGAGACGGCCCGCGCCCTGACCTCGGGCGCCGAGGTGTCGATCTCGCTCGGCGGCGACAGCCTGATCGGGTTCGCCGGGGCCGGGCGGCAGACCACCACCCGGCTGCTGAGCGGTGAATACCCCAAGTACCAGTCGCTGCTGCCGAGCGAGTTCAGCGCGACCGCCGAGCTCATGGCCGCTCCGTTCGCCGAGGCGGTCAAGCGGGTGGCGCTGGTCGCCGAGCGCAACACCCCGGTGCGGCTGGCCTTCAGCGCCGGGCAGCTGGTGCTCGAGGCCGGCGCCTCGGAAGAGGCGCAGGCGGTCGAGGTCCTCGAGGCGGCCTACGACGGCGAGGACCTGCAGATCGCGTTCAACCCGCAGTACCTGCTCGACGGCATCGGCGCGCTCGACTCCGACACGGCCCGGATCTCGTTCACCTCGCCCACCAAGCCCGCGGTCATCACCGGCAAGAACGAGGGCGACCCGGACTACCGCTACGTCCTGATGCCCATCCGCTCAGCCGGCTAACGGGGGAGCCCGTAGGCTCGGGATGTGCATCTGACCCGGCTGGCGCTGACTGATTTCCGGTCTTATCCGGAGATCAGACTCGAGCTGGAGCCGGGCGTGACGACGTTCAGCGGGCCGAACGGGGAGGGGAAGACCAACCTGGTGGAGGCGGTCGGCTACCTGGCGACGCTGGGGAGCCACCGGGTGGCCAGCGACGCGCCGCTGGTGCGGCGGGGGGCGGAGCGGGCCGTGCTGCGCGGGGCGGTGACCGGCGCGCAGGGCTCCACCCTGGTGGAGATCGAGCTCAACCCGGGCCGGGCCAACCGGGTGCGGCTGAACCGGGCGCCGCAGCCGCGGCCCCGGGACGTCCTCGGCGCGCTGCGCACGGTGCTGTTCGCGCCCGAGGACCTGGCCCTGGTCAAGGGGGACCCGGGTGAGCGGCGGCGGTTCCTGGACGAGCTGCTGACCGCGACCGCGCCGCGCTACGCCGGTGTCCGGTCGGACTACGAGCGGGTGCTGAAGCAGCGCACGGCGCTGCTCAAGTCGGCCGGGGCCAAGGGGCACCTGCGCGGCGCGGCCCGCGAGGCGATGACCACGACGCTCGACGCGTGGGACGGCCAGCTGGCCCGGGTCGGCGCGCCGCTGCTGGCCGGGCGGATACGCCTGGTCGCCGCGCTCCGGCCGCACGTCGCGGCCGCCTACGAGGCGGTCTCGGCGGGTCCTGCGGGCGAGGCGTGCGGAATGTCTTACCGCAGTTCAGCGTTGAATAATAGTGATGAGTTCGAAGATGTGGCCGCGCTCGAGACGGCCCTTCTCAAGGCTCTCACCGAGGTCCGGGCCAGCGAGCTCGACCGCGGCGTCTGCCTGGTCGGGCCGCACCGGGACGAGCTCGAGCTGTCCGTCGGCGCCCTGCCGGCCCGCGGCTACGCCAGCCACGGGGAATCCTGGTCGATGGCGCTCGCGCTGCGGCTGGCCAGCTTCGCGCTGCTCCGCGAGGGGCGGGAGGACCCGGTGCTGATCCTCGACGACGTGTTTGCCGAGCTCGATACGGGCCGCCGCGACCGGCTGGCCGCGCTGGTGGCCGGGGCTGAGCAGGTCCTGATCACCGCGGCGGTGCCCGCCGACATCCCGACGGTGCTCGACGGCGCGCGGTTCACCGTCAGCGCGGGCAGCGTCACCCGTGCCGGGTAGGGCGCCCCGGCCAGGGCGGGCGGCGCCCGATCTAACCGGGCCGGGCCGCGGTCCGGACCGGGCGCGGCTGGCGGTCGAGGCGCTCGCCGTGGCCAAGGCGGACGCGCGGGGCCGGGGCGACATGCCGGCCGGCTTCGGCCGCGGGCAGGGGCAGGACCACAACGATGATCCCGAACGAGCGGGCGGATCCGCCGACGTCCACGGCTTGCCCGGGTCGGCGGGCGCCGGGCGGCGCGGACGTCTGCGCCGGGAGGACCCGCAGCTGCTGGCCAGCGCCATCGGCGGGCTGCTCGACGCGCACGGCTGGCAGCAGCGGGCCGCGATGGGCTCGGTGTTCGGCCGGTGGGCCGAGATCGTCGGCGGTGACCTGGCCGCGCACACCCAGCCGGACAGCTATGCCGACGGCGAGCTGGCGGTCACGGCGGATTCGACCGCCTGGGCCACTCAGGTCCGGCTGCTCGCCCCGGTGCTCGTCAAGCGGCTCAACGCCGAGCTCGGCGACGGCTCGGTCCGCCGGGTCAAGGTCCGCGGTCCGGCCGGGCCGCGGCCGCGCGGCGGATGGCGGGTTCCCGGCAGTAAAGGTCCCGGCGACACGTACGGATAATCCCAGGCAGGTGCGACACCGGCCCGAAGACGACCGTGGCTGTCGGTGCCTGAAGGTAAAATGAATTTGCGCACAGATGGCCACATCGCGGGGGGCTGGGGCTGCGCTTTGAAGAAGCAGGATGGAGTTCGGTTTGTCCTACGATGCAGGCTCAATCACGGTACTCGAGGGTCTTGAGGCCGTTCGCAAGCGCCCGGGAATGTATATCGGCTCGACCGGTCCGCGAGGATTGCATCACCTTGTCTACGAGGTCGTGGACAACGCGGTGGACGAGGCCCTGGCCGGCTACTGCGACACGATAGAGGTCACGATCCTCGCCGACGGCGGAGTCCGGGTGCGGGACAACGGCCGCGGCATCCCTGTGGACGAGCACCCGATCGAGCACCGCCCGGCGGTCGAGCTGGTGATGACCACGCTGCACGCGGGCGGCAAGTTCGACAGCAAGTCCTACGCGGTATCAGGCGGCCTGCACGGCGTCGGCGTGTCCGTGGTGAACGCCCTGTCGGCCCTGCTCGAGGTCGAGGTGCACCGGGACGGCTACGTCTGGACCCAGGCCTACGACCGCGGGGCCCCGATGGGCCCGCTCGAGCGCGGGGCCGAGACCACCGACCTCGGTACCATCATCACGTTCTGGCCGGACGGCGGCATCTTCGAGACCACCGAGTGGAACTTCGAGACGCTGTCCAGCCGGCTCCAGGAGATGGCCTTCCTCAACCGGAACCTGGCCATTTCCATCACGGACGAGCGCCAGGACGAGAAGCGGGAAGTCCGGTATCAGTACGCCGGGGGAATCGCCGACTTCGTCCGGCACCTCAACGGCTCGAAGGAGCCGGTGCACGCGTCGGTCATCGAGTTCGGCGAGGAGGGCGAGGGCATCGCGGCCGAGATCGCGATGCAGTGGAACGCGTCGTACACCCCGTCGGTGTACACCTTCGCCAACACCATCAACACGGCCGAGGGCGGCACCCACGAAGAGGGCTTCCGGGCCGCGCTGACCACGGTCGTCAACAAGTACGCGCGGGACCAGAAGCTGCTCCGGGAGAAGGACGACAACCTCACCGGCGACGACGTGCGCGAGGGCCTGACCGCCATCGTCTCGGTCAAGCTGGCCGAGCCGCAGTTCGAGGGGCAGACCAAGGGCAAGCTCGGCAACACCGAGGCCAAGTCGTTCGTGCAGAAGGCCTGTAACGACCACCTGCGGGACTGGTTCGACCGCAACCCGGGCGAAGCCAAGGACATCATCAACAAGGCCAGCCAGGCGGCCCGGGCCCGGATCGCGGCGCGCCAGGCGCGCGACCTGACCCGGCGCAAGTCGCTGCTCGACTCGACCGCGCTGCCGGGCAAGCTGGCCGACTGCCAGTCCACCGACCCGGCGAAGTCCGAGATCTACGTGGTCGAGGGCGACTCGGCCGGCGGCTCGGCCAAGGGCGGCCGCGACCCGCACTTCCAGGCCATCCTGCCCATCCGCGGCAAGATCATCAACGTGGAGAAGTCGCGGATCGACCGCGTGCTCAAGAACAACGAGGTCCAGTCGATGATCACGGCGCTGGGCGCCGGCATCTACGACGAGTTCGACATCACCAAGCTCCGCTATCACAAGATCATCCTGATGGCGGACGCCGACGTGGACGGGCAGCACATCCGCACGCTGCTCCTCACCCTGCTCTTCCGGTTCATGAAGCCGCTGGTCGAGGCCGGGCACGTGTACCTGGCCCAGCCGCCGCTCTACAAGATCAAGTGGGAGGGCCGCGGCGTCAAGCCCGGCTACGCGTTCAGCGACGCGGAGCGGGACCGGGTAATCGAGGCCGGCATCGCCGAGGGCCGCAAGGACCCGCGGCCGCGGGACGGCGTGCAGCGGTTCAAGGGTCTCGGAGAGATGAACGCGACCGAACTGTGGGAGACCACCATGGACCCGGCCAGCCGGGTGCTGCTCCAGGTGACGCTGGACGACGCGGCCCAGGCCGACGAGCTGTTCACCGTGCTGATGGGCGAGGACGTGGAGGCACGTCGTTCGTTCATCACCCGTAACGCCAAGGACGTCAGGTTCCTCGACATCTAACCTGCCGGGCGTCAGCACACAATCTGAGGATTACACAAAAGTGACTGAAGTTACCGATGCCACGGGTGGCGGCGGCGGGCACGACCGTACCGAGCCGGTTGACATCCAGTACGAGATGCAGCGCAGCTACATCGACTACGCGATGTCGGTCATCGTCGGGCGGGCGCTGCCCGACGTCAGGGACGGCCTCAAGCCGGTCCACGTGCGGATCCTGTACGCGATGCTGGACGGCGGCTACCGGCCCGACCGGGGCTTCTTCAAGTGCTCGCGGGTCGTCGGCGACGTCATGGGTAACTACCACCCGCACGGCGACAGCGCGATCTACGACGCGCTGGTGCGGATGGCGCAGCCCTGGTCCATGCGGATGCCGCTGATCGACAGCCAGGGCAACTTCGGCTCCCCGGGCAACGACCCGCCCGCGGCCATGCGCTACACCGAGTGCCGCCTCGCCCCGCTGGCGATGGAGATGCTGCGGGACATCAACGAGGACACGGTCGATTTCCGGGAGAACTACGACGGCCGGTCATCCGAGCCCGTGGTGCTGCCCAGCCGGTTCCCGAACCTGCTGATCAACGGGTCGGAGGGGATCGCGGTCGGCATGGCCACCAAGATCCCGCCGCACAACCTGCGCGAGGTCGCCTCCGGCGTCGCCTGGTACCTGGACAACTTCGACGCGTCCGACGAGGAACTGCTGGACGCGCTGATGGAGCGGGTCAAGGGCCCGGACTTTCCCACCCGCGGCCTGATCGTGGGCCGGCGCGGGATCAGGGACGCCTACCAGACCGGGCGCGGCTCGATCATCATGCGGGCCGTGGTCGAGGTCGAGGAGGACGCCCGCGGCCGGGCCCAGCTCGTGGCCAAGGAACTGCCCTTCCAGGTCAACCCGGACAACCTGGCCCAGAAGATCGCCGAGCTGGTCAAGGACGGCAAGATCAGCGGCATCGCCGACGTCCGGGACGAGAGCAGCGGCCGGACCGGCCAGCGCCTGGTCATCGTGCTCAAGCGGGACGCGGTGGCCAAGGTCGTCCTGAACAACCTCTACAAGCACACCCAGCTGCAGGAGACGTTCGGCGCCAACATGCTGGCCCTGGTCGACGGCGTGCCGCGCACGCTGCGCCTGGACCAGATGATCAGGTACTGGGTCACGCACCAGGTCGAGGTCATCGTCCGGCGCACCAAGTTCCGGCTGCGGAAGGCCACCGAGCGGCTGCACATCGTGGCCGCGCTGCTCAAGGCCATCGACCGGATCGACGAGGTCATCGCGCTGATCCGGGCGAGCGCCTCGGCGTCCGAGGCCCAGCAGGGCCTGATGGGGCTGCTGGACATCGACGAGATCCAGGCCCGCGCGATCCTGGACATGCAGCTGCGCAAGCTGGCCGCGCTGGAGCGGCAGGAACTGGTCAACGAGCGGGACGACCTGGAAGCCAAGATCGCCGACTACGAGGACATCCTGGCCTCGCCGGAGCGGCAGCGGCAGATCGTCGGCACCGAGCTGGCCGAGATCGTCCACAAGTTCGGTGACGACCGGCGCACCGAGATCGTCGCCTACGACGGCGAAGTGGCCGACGAGGACCTGATCGCCGAGGAAGACGTCGCGGTCACCATCACCTACGGCGGGTACGCCAAGCGGACCAAGACCGACCTGTACCGGGCGCAGCGGCGCGGCGGCAAGGGCATCCGCGGCGCCCAGCTGCGGACCGACGACATCGTCGATCACTTCTTCATCACCACGACCCACCACTGGATCTTGTTCTTCACCAACAAGGGCCGGGTCTACCGGGCCAAGGGCTACGAGCTGCCCGACGCCGGGCGCGACGCCCGCGGCCAGCACGTGGCCAACCTGCTGGCCTTCCAGCCGGACGAGCGGATCGCCGAGGTGCTCGCGCTGCGCGACTACCAGGTGGCGCCGTACCTGGTGCTGGCCACCCGCAGCGGGCTGGTGAAGAAGTCCCGGCTGAGCGACTTCGACTCCCCCCGGTCCGGCGGCATCATCGCGATCAACCTGCGCGAGGACGACGAGGTCATCGCGGCCCGGCTGGTCTCCCCCGAGGAGGACCTGCTGCTGGTCAGCAAGAGCGCGCAGGCCATCAGGTTCCACGCCGACGACGACTCGATGCGGCCGATGGGCCGGGCTACCTCGGGCGTCATCGGGATGCGCTTCAACGAAGGCGACGCGCTGCTCGGCATGTACGTGGTCAGGGACGGCGGCGACCTGCTGGTGGCCACCGGCAACGGGTACGCCAAGCGGACCCCGGCCGACGCCTACCCGGTGCAGGGCCGCGGTGGCCGCGGCGTGGTCACGGCGAAGATCGTCGAGGCCCGCGGGGAGCTGATCGGCGCGCTGATGGTGCACCCCAGCGACGAGATTTTCGCGATCACGTCCGCGGGCGGGGTCATCAGGACCAGCGCTGGCGAGGTCAAGCAGTCGAGCCGGCAAACCATGGGTGTACGGCTGATGAACCTGGCTTCCGGGGACAGCGTGGTGGGCTTGGCGCTCAACGCGGAGTCTGCCGAAGCGGAGTCTCTCGAAGAGGACGACGAGCTGGCTGACCAGGACATTTCCGCTGATCTGGCGGGGCTGTCCGGCGAGGCGGACCTGGCTGTGACGGAGGTCGCGGACGCCGAGGATCCCGAGGACGAGAACGAGGACGCGGAGGATTAATCCGGGCGATTGTGTAAGGTCACCTAGTACAGCTGACTTTTCAGGCTGACTGACGGGCAACGGTTTCGGGGGCAGAAGCGTCCCATGAGTATGGCGAAGAACGTCAAACGCGGCCTTCTTCGCATAGGTGGTCATATGGGCGTCGTGTCCGGAGATAACCTCGTGAGGGTCTGGATCAGAGGGAGGACGGCTTGGACAGGCGCACGGATAGGCCCGGTGACCCGGGCAGAGGCTCGCCTACCATGGTGACCTCGCGAGCCACGGGTGACGACCTGATCGAAGACCAGGACACCCCGTCGGCTGACATCGCGTCGCCGCCCAGGTCGTCGGCCCGCAAGCCGGCCGCGGCCAAGTCGGCCAAGAGCGCACCAGCGAGCGGAAAGCAAGATGCCGCCGCCCAGGACGCCCCGGCCCGGGACGCCAAGGCCAACGGCGCGCCGAAGGAAGCCACCCGTCCGGCTCCGGCGGACGCCACGGTCCTTGACCGTATACCCGCGCTGCCCGCCGACGGCATCGGGTCAGCGCGCGGCGCCAAGCCCAAGGAGGCCGAGGAAGCCCCGAAGCCGGTGGCGTCTGAGCCGGCTCCGGGCAAGCCGTCCGGCGACTCGTCCGTGCCCACCTTCGGCCCGCCGCCCTCGGCCCCGGCCCCGCCGGCCTTCGAGGACCCGGTCATCTCCTACTCCGCGGAAGCGGCCACGAAGTCGCCCGGCGACGCCTCCGCCACCAGTTCCCCGGCTGGCGGTTCGGCGTCTGGCGGTTCGGCGTCTGGCACCGCCGCCTCCGGGACCAGTTCGTCCGCCGCGGCCGAGACGTCGTCGATGCCGCCGGCCGCCTTCGCGTGGGAGATGCCGGACCCGCCGCCCAACTCGCCATCGTCCCCGGCGCGCGCCTTCCTGCGCTCGGGCCTGACCGCGAAGAACCCCGCCCCGGCCAAGACGGCCCCGTCCGCCTCCGCGGGCAAGGCGGCCACAGCCGAGGCCCCGGCGCGCGGCGCGGCCCCGACCCGTCCGGGCCAGAGCGGTTCGGCCCGGGGCGACACGGCACGAGGTGATTCGGCCCGGGGTGATTCGACCCGGAGCGGTCCGGTTACGCTCGGGCCGCCGCGAAGCGGCCCGGGCAAGGCCAGTACGCAGAAGGGCAAGAAAGCACAGTCCAAGCGGGGAGCGCGGCAGGCGCACCTGACCATCGCGCGGGTCGAGCCGTGGTCGGTGATGAAGTTCAGCTTCGTGGTCTCGCTGGTCGCCTTCGTGATCTTGTTCGTGGCGGTCAGCATCCTCTACGGGGCCCTGTCCGGGCTTGGCGTTTTCGACTCGCTGCAGCGCGTGGTGTCCAGCCTGACGTCCAGCCAGGGTTCGAATGGCGTGAACGCGAAGGCCTGGTTCTCGGCTTCACGGGTGCTCGGCTACACCGCCCTGCTCGGATCGCTGAACATCGTCCTGATCACCGCGATGTCCACGATCGGCTCCGTGGTGTACAACCTGACCTCGCGGCTCGTCGGCGGGGTCGAGGTCACCCTCCGGGAAACCGAGTAACGCCGTACCGGGAAAGCACGGTAACATCGCGGGAGCGGACGAGGCGTCCCGCGATGGGTAAGGTCGCAAACCACGGCACAACGCGCCTCCCGGGTGCGGTAGGATAATGACCGCGCCAGTTTCCGCAGGTCAGGCGGATAATGCCGTGGTTCGGCATGGGGTTATAGCTCAGTCGGTTAGAGCGCGTCCCTGATAAGGACGAGGCCCGTGGTTCAAGTCCACGTAACCCCACCACTCACTCCTTTGTCAGTTCTCGTACCTCTCCCCCGGGCCATCCGGCCTGCGCGGCACGCCGATCGGCGGACTAGGCTGGCGGACATGGCCGTTAGACGGCCTTTGCTAAGCTGCCGTACACCCGCGGAGGGCGGACTCTTTTCCCGCCGGCCGCTTTCGATGTCATCGAGCTGGAGGATTCCTCGCTGTGAAGAAGCTCATCGCGCTCGCCGTACTCGGGCTGGGTGCGTTCGCCGTATGGCGCAAGGTCCAGTCCGACCGTGCCGAACTCGACCTGTGGACCGAGGCCACCGCGGCCGACGAGGACTGAACCGCGGTCGGAGGCAATGTCCGGCCGCCGCCGGGAAGCTGAGCCGGCGCTAGGAGGTAAGCAGGTGAGCGATACGTCTGGTGTATCGCTGGTCTGCTGTGACGTAGTCGGGGCGGCCGCCGTCGATGGCAGCGTCCTGGAGCGCGCGTTCGCCGAGGCGATCGCCACCCAGGGCGTGGTCACCGGCACCGCGGCGTACGTCAGGTCGATGGTCCAGTTCGACCGGACGCGCGGGTGGCCGCCCGGCGACGTCATGCGGAGCCTGTTCCCCGAGGACGAGATCCGCGCCCAGGCCGCCAGCCACGCCTTCGAGCGGTCGTTCCAGGCGGCCCTGGACCGGTTCGGGGTCCTGCCGCTCCCCGGCGCCAGTGAGGCGCTGGCCAAGCTCTCCGCGGCGGGTATCAAGATCTGCCTGATGTCCTCCCTGTCCAGGCCCGCGCTCGGCCTGGTCCTCGAGCACCTCGACTGGTCGCAGCGCGCCGACCTGGTGCTGAGCGCGGACGACGTGGACCGGGGCTTTCCCTGGCCCGATCTCGTCCTCACCGCCGTCCTGCGGACGGGGATCGGCGACGTGAGCGAGGTGGCCATGGTCACCTCCACCGAGGGCGGGGCGCTGGCCGCGCGGCGGGCCGGATCCCGTTTGGTCGTCGGCGTGCTCAGCGACGTCGACGACGCGAGCAGGCTGCGCCGGGCGGGGGCCACCCACCTGCTGTCCGACATCGGCGAACTGCCCGACCTGGTAACCACCTCTTTCGCCAGGTTATGAGGGCCCCGGCCCGTGGCAGACTGTAAGACATGCCGGAACTGCCGGAAGTAGAATCGCTGGCCGCCTTCCTGCGCGAGCACGCCACCGGCCACGCCATCGCCCGGGCCGACGCGGCCTCGTTCTCGGTGCTGAAGACGTTCGACCCGCCGCTGACCGACCTGACCGGCCATGTGATCACCGGCGTCGGGCGGCACGGCAAGTTCCTCGACCTGGCCACCGACCAGGGCCTGCACCTGATCACGCACCTGGCCCGCGCGGGCTGGCTGCGCTGGCGCGATGACCTGCCGTCGGCGCCGCCCAAGCCGGGCAAGAGCCCGCTGGCGTTCCGGCTCCGGCTGGACGACGGCTCCGGCTTCGACCTGACCGAGCAGGGCACGAAGAAGCGCCTCGCGGTCTACCTGGTCCGCGATCCGGCCGAGGTGCCCGGGGTGGCCACCCTTGGCCCCGACCCGCTGGCCGCCGACTTCACCGTGGACACCCTGGCCGGCCTGCTGGACGGCCGCCGTACCCAGGTCAAGGGCGTGCTGCGAGACCAGCACATCATCGCCGGCATCGGCAACGCCTACTCCGACGAGGTGCTGCACGCCGCGAAGATGTCCCCGTTCAAGATCGCGTCCAGCCTGACCCCGGCCGACGTGGCCACCCTGTACGACGCGATCAAGACCACGCTGGGCGACGCGGTGAAACGTTCGGCGGGCCTGGCCGCGGCGGACCTGAAGGGCGAGAAGAAGAGCGGCCTGCGGGTGCACGGCCGGGCCGGGCAGGAATGCGCGGTCTGCGGCGACACCATCCGGGAGGTCTCGTTCGCCGACTCGGCCTTGCAGTACTGCCCGACCTGCCAGACCGGCGGCAAGCCCCTGGCCGACCGGCGGCTGTCCCGGCTGCTCAAGTAGTTGGGACCTGGTCCGTAAAGGACGCGCTCCAACCGGGTACCCTGGGCGGAAGGCATCTCGGGGCTATAGCTCAGCTGGAAGAGCACTTGGTTTGCATCCAAGGGGTCAGGGGTTCAAGTCCCCTTAGCTCCACGCATTATTTCGGACGACCTCAGGCCGAGATGTAGTCCAGGACAAGGCGGAGATTGTCCGCCACCGGCTCCATCGCATCGACGGTGAGCCGGTCCGTTGTCAAGGGGAGCAGTTCGGCCCGCATCCGCTCGACAAAATCCCACCCGACCTCGTGCCACCCCGGAATGCCACGGACCCGGCCCTCGACCCGCTCGCGGTGGATGGACTCGTCGGAGCAGATGCACTCGATCAGGAACCAGCGGGCCGGGAACCGGGCGGCGGACTCGCGCCATGACACGACCTCGCTCTCGCTCACCAGGGCGTCGACGATCGCGTCCTGGCCGAGCATCAGCTGCCGGGTGACCAGCGTTCCCAGCAGTCCCAGCCGTGCGGCCAGGTACTCAAAGCGATTAACCTTGGCCAGCGCAGGCTTGATCGCTCCCATGAGCCAGTCCGCGGCGAATGCCGGGACGCCGGCCGACCGCGCCACCTGCTCAGCCAGCATCGACTTACCCGTACCAGGCAGTCCGGTGAAGATGATCACCCGCGATTGCGCACTGGTGCCGCCCATGCCAGCAGGCTAGCGCCTTCTGCTTCCCGGGCACTCCTCTCCACAGGCTCTCCCCACGCCGTCCACAGGTGAAGGGGACATGGGGGTGGCCTGAAGCGCGGCCGACGTTCTGGCGTGGCCAGCCAGGTCCGGCTTAATAGGGATGCACGGCGTATGGCGAGCCGCTAGGTTCAGCCCGGCAGCCGTGGCGGAATCCGTATCGGAGGACCGGCCAGTATGGATGATCTTCCACGCAGGTATGTGATCCGGGAGAGCAGCCACCGCATTCACAATCCGTTCAGCGACGAGAAGCTGGCTACCTTGGGGCGCGCGTTGTCCCTGTCCGCCGGGACGAGCGTGCTCGACCTGGCCTGCGGGTCCGGGGAGATGCTGTGCACCTGGGCGCGTGATCACGAGCTGACCGGCACCGGGGTTGATATCAGCACCGCGTTCATCGGATCCGCGCGGGCCGTGCCGTCGAGCTGGATGTCGCGGACCGGGTTACCTTCGTCCACGGGGACGCTGCGGGCTACGTCGCTGAACGGCCGGTGGGTGTCGCTGCCTGCATCGGGGCGACCTGGATCGGGGACGGCGTGGCCGGGACGGTTGAGTTGCTGCGGCGCAGCCTCAGCCCGGGAGGCATCATGCTGGTCGGCGAACCGTACTGGCGTCGGCGAGCCGCCCGATCAGGCCACCGCCGAAGGCTGCGACGGGATCGGCCATGAGGACTGGCTGCCGCTGCCGGAGCTGATCGAGTCATTCGGCCCGCTCGGCTGCGATGTCGTCGAGATGGTGCTGGCCGATCAAGACAGCTGGGACCGTTACGTCGCAGCGTCATGGCTGAACATCCGCCGCTGGCTCGACGCCAATCCGCATGACGAGCTAGCCGATGAAATGCGCGCCGAACTGGCATCCGATCCGGCCCGGCATGCCCGGTACCGGCGCGAGTACCTCGGCTGGGGTGTCTTCGCCTTGATGAACCGCTGAGAGCCTCGCCCCGCCCGGGGCCAGGACACGCGGGCCAGCACGAGCAGGCTGGCCGCGACACCGGTGGCTCCGAGCACGATCAGCCGGGTATCGGCCTCGTGGATCCCGAACGCGCCCCAGCACAGCAGCTCCCCGAAGATCAGCAGCCAGGTGCCGCGGGAGACGCCAGCCGTATCCTTCGACCGGTACACCGTCCACACCGACGGCGTGACCTGCAGCGCGAACGCGACAGCCAGGGCCGAGCCCAGTCCCGGGCGGCCGAACGCCAGCGCGGCGGTGAGCAGCAGCACCGCCCATAGCGACGCGAGCACCAGGGGCCGTTTCGGCATGCCGCCGCCGCGCCGGGCCAGCACTACCGCGAGCTGTCCCGACAGGATGGTCGCTGAGATGGCAGGCACCAGCGCGGTCCAGAAGCCTGACAGCGCGAAGTAGCCCAGCCAGGCCGCGTTGTTCACGCTCGTCAGCGCCGCCCACGACCACGAGACCCCCGCCGTGGTGCCGGTGCGGCGGACCCGGGCCAGTTGCGGCAGGAACTGCGGCACCGCCAGGAAGGCTGCCACCAGAGGGAACAATGCGAACACCGTCTGCATCGGCGCTTTCTCCGTGATCCTGCCGGGCGAAAACCATCAGATAAAACGTTACGCCGCATGGAATGGCAAATGCTTGCAACTTTCGCCGCTATTAACCGGATCTCGGCAATAATCTTTCACCATGGACTCTGTTGACCGGGCGATCCTTGCCGAGCTGCAGGCCGATGGGCGGCTGACGGTTACCGAGCTTGCCGACAGAGTGCGGCTCACACCCGGCCCCTGCCACCGGCGGCTGCGCGAACTCGAACGCAGCGGCGTCATCACCGGCTACCGGGCCCTGGTAGACCCGGCCGCCGTCGGGATGGGATTCGAGGCCCTCGTGCAGGTCACGCTGGAACGCGGCGACGCCAGCACCGTCACCGCCTTTGAGGCCGCCGTAGCCGACCTGCCCCAGGTCCGGCACGCAGAGCGCCTCTTCGGCGACCCCGACTACCTCCTGCGGGTCACCGCCCGCGACCTCGACAGTTTCGCCAGCCTGCGGGACCAGAAGCTAGCCACGCTGCCAGGCATCCACCGCCTCACCTCAACCATCGTGATGAAGCGAATCGTCGACAACCGGCCCCTGCCCCTCACCACCCGAGGCGGCTAAGAACGGGGACGGCATGGCCGTCAGGTATAGCGTGTTGCCGGAGGATACCGACGACATGAACCGCGAGGGCGCGGAGGCCTACCTGCGGCGGCTGGCCGAGGCCGAGCTGCGCCGCGTGCCGGCGTTGCCGGCCGACAACGCCGTGAGTCACCGGCTGGCGCTGGTCGCGCAGGCCCTGCTGGCCGTGGACGCGATCGACGCTGGCACGGCCGAACAGCTCCAGGCAGAACTCGATCTTGCTCTCACCCTGCGGCAGGCCGGCTCACCCGGCGCCGCTGACCCTGATCAGGCCGTGGCGATACAGGCACGGCTGGACGGGCTGGCGCGGGCCCAGCTCGACCGGGCCGTCAGGGCGTTTCCCGTCTCCGGCCCCGGCGCCAGGGAGCCGGCCTCATGGCGGGTCGTGCCGGTCGGCCGGGTGATCCAGATCAGCGAGGCCGATCTCCACAGCGAGCTGCATCTGCTGGCTTACGCGCAGACTCCGGACGGCGCGCTGTTCACGGTAGCCATCGAAACACCCAGATCGTCCGGCGCGGACGGAGCTCGGGGGAGGCTGCGCAGGCCACCACGGCGGAGCCCCCGCCAGTTCACCGCGACGGATGACCAAGGCGCCACCTACCTTCTCAGCTTCCAGACGGGGAACAGAACGGGCGTGATCGAGCTAGCTCCGGCCCCGCCGCAGGAGATCCGCTGGCTTGACCTGACCACCGTGCCCGGCGAGCCGCGCTATCCGCATCGACCTCGACCCGTCGGGCCCGCGGGCCCCGGCACCAGCTGTCATCGTGACCCAGAAGGCAAAAAGCCCAGGTGAACTCCTGCTGGAGGTCATCGCCGCCCACCTTCTCACCGTAGCGGTGACCTTCCCGCAGGACACCTCCGAGCAGCTGGCCGCCGCCCGGCGCGAACTGCTCTGGCTGGCCGCCGAGGACAGGCTGGGTCACATCGTCACCGCGCTCGAGGCGGCCGGCGCGCTGCCTGCCGGCAGCCCCGTCCCTGGCCAGCTCGCCGGGCTGTGCGCCCGCCTCGATGTCAGCGGTCACGGCATCACCGCGCCGCCCGCCGGCCATCTTCCGGAACCGTGGGAGAGCATGCTCGCCCGCTACCACGGCCGAGAGCGCTATCCAGCCCCGGCGTCCGGCGGCTGGGCCACTTCCGCGGCCGAGCTGCCCGAGCAGGATGGCACCAGGCTCGCGCTCCTGGACCTGCACCACAGCGAGTCCGGCACCATCTTGCACATCCTGGCCAGCGGCGTCACCCTGGAGGAGACGTGGCCGTACAGCAGGATCGTCCGGCCCCTGCCGGTGCTGTGGATCCAGGACAGCAGCGGGCGCTGGCACACCACGCAGGCGCACGGCACGAGCCCCCGGGGCGATAACGACGAGATCGTCCTGTGGCTGGACATCATGCCCCCGCTCGAGCGCGGCACCACCTCGGTCCACGTGGTGGCGGCCGGGCAGTCGGCTGAGGTCCGGGTCACGCTGCCGCTTCGCTGGAATTGATCCCAGCGCGGTCAGTTGATGTCGAACTCGTTGCCCTCCGGATCCTTCATCCCGACCGCGTAGAGGCTCCCGTCGTCGGACAGCACGCCCGTGATGGTGGCGCCCAGGGCGGCCAGCCGGCTGGCTTCCGCATCGACCCGCTTCCGGCGGGTCTCGATCGGGTCCGTCCACTCGCCGCTGGCGCGGATGTCGAAGTGCAGCCGGTTCTTTACCACCTTGGCGTCCGGGAGGGCGTGGAACCAGATGGCCGGCCCCTGACCCGCCGGGTCGCTGATCCGGTCGGCCCCGTCGGCCAGGGCCTCCTCGGGTACCCCCATCGAGCGGTAGAAGTCGTGCCAGGAAGCGAATCCAGCCGGGACCGGTGCGAGCTCATAGCCCAGCGCGGCGGCCCAGAAACGGGCCAGCCGGTCCGGGTCGGCACAGTCGATGACCAGCTGATAGCGGACAGACACCGGTTCCTCCCGCAGGCCGTTCGGGTAGCTACTGGCATCCTGCCAGAGCGCCGGTCACGGTGACGTCGGAGCTGGGGCGGCCGCGAGGACGCAGACCACCGGCGGCCTGAGCGGGAGGATCTCGGTGCGCATCTGGGTGAAGCCGGCGCTCCGCAGCAGGTTCTCGACCTCACCGGCGGCGCTGTGAGAGGTGGCGGCGGTGGCGCCGGGGCAGCGGGGTTGGGACGCGATGGCGATGCGGCCGTTGGGCGCGAGCCGCCGGCGCAGGTCGGCGAGCCGTTCGGCGGGCGCGGGCCAGAACCCGAGCGAGTTGACGGCGAAGATGGCGTCGAAGGGGCCGTCGAGGGCGGGCGGAAGCTGATCGACCGGGGCGTTGACCAGGGTGATCCGGCCGGCCCGGATGGCGGCGGCGTTGCGCCGGGACGCCTGCCGGAGCATCACGGCCGAATGGTCGGCGCCGTACACGTGACCAGCGCCGGCCCGGGCCAGTTCCGCGACCGCGAGGCCGGGACCGAAGCCGATCTCGAGGACCCGCCCGGCGGGCGGCACGTCGAGCAGCGAGACTACCCAGCGGTTGCGCTGCCGGTTGGACGGGCGGTGGGCGAACACCCAGCCGGTCACGCTCCCGGCCGCGCCCCGGGGATGATGGCCCTGGCCAACGACGTCGCGGTCCAGGGCGCGCACGAGGCCTATTCCGGCGTGCGCCACCCCGTACTCGACCACGGCGGTCACCATCCGCCGCAGGAACCGTGGCATGCTTGCGTCATGTCGTGTACTCATGGCCGGCAGTCAACGCCTTCAAGTGCACCTGAAGTCAACCCGCGCGACGGCCTGCTCACCATCGGCGAACTGGCCCGCCGGGCCGGCGTTACGGCCTCGGCCCTGCGCTACTACGAAGAACTCGGCCTGCTCCCCGCGCCGGCCAGGATCTCCGGGCAGCGCCGCTACCCCGAATCGGCGGCCCGGCTCGTCGCCGCCATCGGTCTGTACAGCGACGCGGGGTTCACCCTCGCCGAGCAGAAAGCTCTGATAGCAGCGGATACGGCCGGCTGGCGGCAGGTCGCGCAGCGCAAGCTCGCGGAACTCGACGAGCAGATCGCGCGGGCGCAGGCCGCCCGCGACGCCATCAGGCACGGGCTGCGCTGCCCCCACCAGGACATCACGCAATGTCCCAGCTTCAACGCCGGTGTCACCGCCCGGCTGGCCGGCCAGCCGCTGTCCCGGTCCCACCCGCAGCTGCACGGCCAGCGGCCCCACGAGGTACCGGACAGCTTCTAGCCAGGGAGCATAATGTCCGGCACCGGGCGTGGAATGGTGGTCGCGGAGGGGAACGGAGCGGCGGGACGATGGTCGATGCTGGAGAGCTGATCCTGCAGGTGTACCCGGGGCCGGGCGATGACGCCGGGGAAGTAGCGGAGCTGGCCGGGTGGGGCTGCGTGACGAGCTGCTTGACCTGGACGTAGCCGCGGTCGACGGACGGCCCGACGAGGCCGTGCCGCCGGGCGCGAAGGGCGTGGCCGCCGTGGCCGGCTGGCTGGCGGTAAAGCTGGGGCCGGAGGCGCTGCGGACGGTGCTGGCGAAGGTGGCGGACTGGGTGACCCGGAACGACCGGATGGTGGAGGTCAGCTACGGCGGGGACACGCTGAAGCTGGGGCGGGCTCACCCGCGAGCAGCAGGAGAAGATCGTCGATGACTGGCTGGCCCGGCATCCGGCTGGCTCCTGAGCCGCCACCGGGACCGCGCGCGGCCCTGGTCCTCGCCACCACCAGGTACGAGGACCCGGAACTGCGCCAGCTGCGCGCTCCGGCTGCACGACGCCCGGGACCTGGCCGGGGTCCTGGCCGACCCGGGCATCGGCGCGTTCACCGTCACCGCGGTGATCGATGCCGACGAACGGGAGGCCCGGCGGCCCATCGACGTGTTCTTGTCGGACCGCGACGGGGGCGACATGGTGGTCGTGTACCTGTCGTGCCACGGAGTGCTGGACCGGCGCAACCGGCTGTACTTCGCCGCCACCGACACGGCTAAGGACCTGCTGAGCAGCACCGGCATCCCGGCGGCGTGGCTGCTGGACCGGTTGGAGGACTGCCGGGCCCGCCAGCAGGTGCTGATCCTGGACTGCTGCTTCAGCGGCGCGTTCGCGCACGGCAGCAAGGGTGATGCCGATCTGGCCCTGGAGCGACGGGCTAACCGGACCCGGCCGGGGCCGGGCCGTGCTGACCGCCTCCCGAGCCGGTGAGTACTCCTTCGAGGGGCAGGCGCTGCCCGGCGCCGCGGTGCCCGGGTCAGTGTTCACCGCGGGCCTGGTCGAAGGGCTGCGCACCGGAGCGGCCGACGCCAGCGGCGACGGATATGTCAGCGTGGACGAGGCCTACGACTACGCCTACCGCTACGTCCGGGCCAGCGGCGCAGCCAGACCCCGCAGCGGTGGCTATCCGGCGGCGAGGGCGCGATCGTGCTCGCCGGCAGCCCGGCCGGGATCGTCGTACGCCCGGCGGCGCTGCCCGAGGACCTGGCCGCCAGCCTCGACAGCCGCTACCACGGTGTCCGCATCGGCGCGGTCCACGAACTCGGCGGCTGGCTGCGCCAGCCGTGACCTCGCCCGCGCGGTGACCGCCGAGCGGGCGCTGCGGCAGGTCGCCGATACCGACAACCCCGCCGTCGCGGCCGTCGCCCGCGGCTACCTGGCCGCTGCCGGCCAGCCTAAGGCCCCAGAGCGTGTCCACAGCGGCCAGACCCGCACCGCGCGGCTCCTGGCCGAGGCTGAGCGGATCGCCGAGTCGATCACCGACGCGGGCGAGAAGGCGTCCGCGCTGCGCTTGGTCGCCGAGGCGGTGCCAGCTGCCGCTCCGGGAAGCGGAGTGCCCATCGCCCAGCCGGTCACCGGCGAGTACGAGACGGTGGCAGCGGCCAGTCCCGAGCGCGCCGTACGACTCGCCCAGTCGGTCACCGACGCGGGCGAGAAGGCGTCTGCGCTGCGAAAGGTCGCGAAGGTGGTGGCGGTCACCGACCCTGACCGCGCCGTGGGGATCGCCCAGTCGATTGCTGACCCGGAGACGAAGGAATGGGCGCTGGGCGACGTCGCGGAGGTGGTGGCGGCTACCAATCCTGATCGCGCTGTGCGCATCGTCGAGTCGATCACCGACCAGGCCAAGAGGGAACTGGCGCAGCGCGACATGGTGGCGGTGGTGGCGGTCATCGACCCCGACCACGCGGAACGCATCGCCCAGTCCATCACCGCCGATACCTGGAAGGCGTCGGCGCTGAGCAAGATCGCGGCCGCAGTAGCGGCGGCTGACCCGGACCGCGCGGGCCGCCTCCTCGCCGACGCCGAATACTTTGCCCAGCTGGAAACCTGCAAGCCCCTCAAGGACGACGCGCTGCGAGACGTGGCGAAGGCGGTAGCGATCACCGATCCGGACCGGGCCGAACATCTGGCCCGGTCGATCACCGACTACCGCCGGGATGCGGCGCTACGTCAGGTCGCGGAGGTCGTGGCGGCCACCGACCCGGACCGCGCCGAGCGCATCGCCCGGTCGATCACCGATCCGAAGCTAAAGGTGCTGTCGCTGGTGCAGATCGCGAAGGCCTGACGTCGCTGCGCGAGGCGCTGGCCGCAATGATCGGGGAGTACGCCCGCACAGGTTTCCCACAGGACGGCGGAAACTGTGGATAACTTGAGGCCGAGGAGACGGGTGCAGATGGTCTCGACGGCGGCGGGGACGGCCGGGTCGCGACGCAGGTGCGGGGTGCGGGCGATGTCGTTGGCCACCGACAGGGCGGCGTGCACCCGGATCCGGGCCGCGGTCAGGTCGAGCTCGGGCTGGTCCAGGCGCAGCAGGTGGACCCACTCGCTGACGAAGTCGCGCTGGGCCCGGCGGATGGCGTGCCGCTCGATGTCGGGCAGGTGATCGATGTCGGTGATGAGCAGGCCGATGATCTCGTGGTGGGTCTGGCTCAGCGCCACGTAGAAGCCGATGAGCATGCGCAGCGCGCCGGCCGCGTCGGCGGCCAGCTGGTAGGCGGTGGAGACATCCATGGCCAGGGCGGCGGCGCCGCGCCGCAGGCTGGTGACGAGCAGGTCGAGCTTGTTCGGCCAGTGGTTGTAGACGCTGGGGCCGGAGATGCCCACCGCATGGCCGATGTCCTCGATGCTCACCTGGGTGTAGCCGTGCGCGGCGAACATGCGCACGGCCTGGGTGAGCAGTTCCTCGCGGCGGGAGGCGGGCACCAGGGCCGGGGTGCGGGCACCAGGGTCCGGCCGCGCGGGCGCCGCGGCGGGCAGGCCGGTGGCCAGGCCAGTAGACGGCCCTATGGCCAGCTCCGTGTCCAGCACCGTGCGGACCAGGTCGGCCAGCAGGTCCTGATGGGCCGGGCGGGGCATGTCGAGGTGGTGGAAGGACGGGCTGGTCAGCACCGCGACCATGGCCCAGGCGAGCAGGTCGGCGGTGGCGTCGGGCGTGCCGGGCCGGACCGACTGGACGTAGCCCGCCAGGCCCCGGCCGATGCCGGCGGCCACCGCGCGCAGCGGCCGGTAGGCGGCCGGGCTGAGATCGCGGGCCTCGCGCTGCCACATCAACCCCAGGTGGCGCTGGTCGAGGGCGCGGTCGGCCAGCGCGTCCGCGGCCGCGGCGCGGTCGGCCGGGTCCAGGGCGGCGACCAGCGCGCGGGCCGCGTCCAGGCCGCCCGCCAGGACCGTGGCCAGCACGTCCTGCTTGCCGGAGAAGTGCCGGTAAAGCGCCGAGGGGCCGATGCCGACCGCGTCGGCCAGGTCGCTCATCCCCACCTTGGCGTAGCCGTGCCGGGCGAACAGGTCCGCGGCCGCGACCAGGATCAGCTCACGCCGGTTGCGCGGCCGCGTCCCCCGCGCCGCGGCGCCCCTGAGCACGGGCGGCATCAGCCGAAGAACCCCATGTCCGTCCCGCCTTTCAGTTCAGGTCGATGACGGCATCGCCGGCCAGGGTGACCGTCCCGTCGGCCAGGGTGACGGCCAGCTTCACGGTGGCCAGGCCGTCGGCGATCGACGTCACCCGGCCGGTGCAGGTGGGCCGGCCGTGGACGGGCGTGATGGCGGTGAAGCGGACCTGCCAGGACCGCAGCCGCTCCTGCGGCACCCAGTCGGTCAGCAGCCGGCCGAGGTAGGCCATGGACAGCATGCCGTGGGCGAACACGTCGTCCAATCCGGCCGAACGGGCTACGTCCACGTCGATGTGCATCGGGTTGTGGTCGCCGGACGCGCCCGCGAACAGGGCCAGCGTGGCCCGCGAGATCGGCTCGACGGTCAGCGGCGGCAGCTCGGCGCCGACGCCGAGCGCGGACAGCTCGATCATGGCGTCACCGCCGGCTGGCGCACGACGATCGTCGAGCCGGCCTGGGCGATCAGCGCGCCGTCCCGGGTGATGTCGGTCTGCTTGACCAGGAACTCCAGCCCGCGGCCGGACCGGCTGACCACCTCGGTGATGCGGGAGGTCAGCGTGAGGGTGTCCCCGGCGTAGGCCAGCGCGTGGTAGCGGAAGGTCTGCCGGCCGTGCAGGACGTGCCGCAGGTCGATGCCCAGTTCAACCAGATAGCCGAACGGGGCCGGTATTTCCAGCTCCAGCCCGAAAAAGAACGTCGGCGGCACCGGGACGTCGGGGTGGCCCGCCGCCCGGGCCGCGGCCAGGTCACTGTAGACCGGGTCGGCCTGCCCGGTAACCCGGGCGAACAGCGCCAGCCGCCCGCGTTCCACCGGCACCACGATCGGGTCGAACCGGTACGCCCGGGCCTTGTCCGCGTCGATGGCCATGCTCAGGAAACCTTCTCGTACAAGGTGATCACGGCGGCGCCGCCCAGGCCGATGTTGTGCTGCAGGGCGACGGAGACGTCGTCCACCTGGCGGCCGCCCGCCTGGCCGCGCAGCTGCCAGACCAGCTCGGCGCACTGGGCCACGCCGGTGGCGCCGAGCGGGTGCCCCTTGGACAGCAGTCCGCCGGACGGGTTGGTCACCACCCGCCCGCCGTAGGTGTTGTCGCCGTCCGCGATGAACTTCTCGGCCGTGCCCTCGTCGGTCAGCCCGAGCGCCTCGTAGCTGATCACCTCGTTGGTGGTGAAGCAGTCGTGCAGCTCGACCACGCGGACGTCGCGCGGGTTCACCCCGGCGCTCTCGTACACCTGCCGGGCCGCGGCGGCGGTCATGTCGTAGCCGACCAGGCGCATCAGGTCCCCGTCGAACGACGCGGGCGTGTCCGTGGTCATGGCCTGGGCACTGATGACCACGTCGGCGCGCAGCCCGCGGGACCGCGCGAACGCCTCGCTGACGACGACCGCGGCGGCCGCGCCGCAGGTGGGCGGGCAGCACTGCAGCCGGGTCAGCGGCCCGTAGACGGGCGGCGAGGCCAGCACCTCCTCGGCGGTCACCGGGGCGGTGAACACCGCGTAGGGGTTGGCCGCCGCGTGCCGCCCGACTTCACCGACCTCCGAACCTCCCCCCCTACTTTTCGCATACCGGCCCCGCCCCCCGAAGAACGGACGGCCGGGCGCCGCCCCCCCCCCCCCACCCCCCCACCCACGCACACCCCCCCCCCCCCCCCCCCCCCCCCCCCCCCCTCCCCCCCCCCCCCCCCCCCCCCCCCCCCCCCCCCACTCCCCCCCTCCCCCCCCCGGCCAGCACGTCGTAGCTATCGCTCTTGCTCGGCGTCGCGAACGGCACCATACCGACCCCGGCTACGGCCGCCCGTTCGGTCATATCTTCTCCTAATAGCTAGGCCTTATTCACTTAATACACGGTTGGAGGCTGACGGGGAAGGGTCGGCCCATGACTGTGTTTCGGACCACGCTTGCGAGGATTCACAAACGGAGCGCTCGATGCACTTGACCCGGGGCTGCACCGCCTCGTCCAGCGGCAGCCGGACGAGGTGATGACGATCTGCGGCGTTCGGCGTCGAACCTTGCCGGCGAGGTGGCGGGCTCCACGGCCCCGCGGAGCATGGAGATCGCCGACGCGCTGCCGCTGTTCGGCGCGGGCAAGGGCGCTGGCGAGGTCGAGACCCGGTTCTTCATGTCGCCTTGGCGATCGGGGGCGACGAGCTCCGGGTCCGGTGAACCACCCGGTCCCGCAGATCACCCGGACCTTGCGGGTTCCGTTCAGCGGTGGCGGATCCAGATGTTCGGTTCGACGTAGGTGCCCAGGTCCGCCTCGTGGTCGATGCGGAGGACGCTCAGCCCCTTCGGGATGACGTAGTCGCCGCTGGACGGCAGGGCGATGCCGGACCACTGTTCCCATTCGGCGACGGTGCCGGTCATGGTCTGCGAGGCGGGAGCAGCGGCCAGAATAGATGCGCCCAGCCGCTGATGGGTGCGGATCCATGGGTCGAGCGCGGTGCCGTCCGGCCGGGTCCAGGTCATGAAGGTCTCGATCGGGGTCAGCGGATACTGCTGCTTGAGCGTCGGGCGCACCGGTGCGATCACCCGGGTCAGGCCGGCCTCCAGGGCGGCGTCGCGCAGGGCCGCCAGCATTTTCCCGGCCAGGCCGCGGCCCTGGAGCCGGCCCGCGACCACAGCCCCGCAGATCACCAGCGTGTCCGTTGCGATCCCCTGTTCGCGGTTCTCGACCGCGCGGATCGTGGCGTCGGTATAGCCGGCGGGCAGGCCGGCCACGGTGCCATCCCAGCGGACCGGGATGCCCCAGCCGGTGGCCGCGGGATTCTGCCGGGCGTCGACCAGGATCAGGTTCCACTCCGGAAACCATTCGCGCACCCGGCCGATGTATTGCTTCGCCAGCATGTCGGCGGTGATGAACGCAGGGAAGCCGTCGGAGAACAGGTCTTCCATCTGCTCGTCGCTCCACTCACGGGCGTCGGTGCGCTCGACCGTCACGGCCATCTCGTTCATGTAGTCCCCGTGATGCCGTGGTCGTGGGCGTAGCAGATGGCGGCGGCGCGGTCGCGGGAGCCGGTCTTGGCGAAGATGCGGTTGACGTGGGTCTTGACGGTATGGCTGCTCAGGAACAGCTGGGTGGCGATCTCCGGGTTGGTCAGCCCGCGCGCGATGAGCCCCAGGATCTCCGCCTCGCGCTGGGTCAGGCCGTCCAGCGGCGCGGCGGCGGGCGGCGGTTCCGGCTCGGCGGCCGCGGCCGCGGCCAGCAGGGTGTGGTGCACCCGCGGGTCGAAGACGACCAGGCCGCCGGCCGCGGCGTGCAGCGCCCGGGCGATGTCGGTCCGGTCGGCGTCCTTGGTGATGTAGCTGCGCGCCCCGGCCCGCAGCGCGTCCAGGACCAGGGTCTCGTCGAGGTAGGTGGTGAGCACGACGACGGCGACCGCCGGATGCTCGGCGGTCAGCCGCCTGGTCGCGGCGATGCCGTCGAGGACGGGCATCCGCAGGTCGAGCAGGATCGCGTCCGGCTGGTGCGCGGCCACCTGCTCCAGCGCCTGCTGGCCGTCGGCCGCCGCGCCGACCACGTCGATGTCGGGCAGGCCGCCGAGCAGCAGCACCAGGCCGTCCCGCACGCTGGCCTGGTCATCGGCGACGACGATCCGGAGCGGGGTCACGACGTCACCTCGGCCGCGACGACCCACTGCCCGTCCCGCGGCCCGGCGACCAAGATGCCGCCCAGCAGCCGCAGCCGCTCCCGCATGCCCGTGAGCCCGTAACCGCCGTTGCCGGTGGCCGTCTTCATCGCGCCGAACGCCCTTCGTCCACCTCATTGGCCACCCTGAGACGGACATCTCGGTCGTCGTAGTCCAGGCGCACCGCCACGTCCTTACCGGGGGCGTGCTTGGCCGCGTTGACCAGCGCCTCCTGGGCGGTGCGGAGCAGCGCGACGGTGGCGTCGGGCGGCAGCGGCCGGGGTACGCCGCCGACGGCGAAGCTGACGCCCACGTGGTAACGCTCGCCGTGATCGGCGGTCACCTGGCCGAGTTCTTCGTTCAGCGGCCGGTGATCGGTGCGCAGCGCGTGGACCGCGCGCCGCGTCTCGGTCAGGCCCTCCGCCGCCATCCGCTGCGCGGTCAGGAGCACGTCGACGGCCCGGTCGACGTCGCGCTGGTCGGTCAGCACCGCCCGGGCGGTCTGGATCTGGATGCCGAGCGCGCCGAGGGAGTGCGCGAGGACGTCGTGGATCTCGCGGGCGATGCGGGCCCGCTCGCCGAGGACATCGACCTGGCGCTCCTGGGCCTGCAGTTCCCGGGTCTGGGCGAGCAGGGCGGCGGACTGCTCGGCCTGGATCCGGCGGCCCCGCAGGAGCAGCCCGAGGAGCAGGGCGGCGACGGGCCCGAGCGGCTGCAGCAGAAAGGTCGAAAGCTCGCCGATGCCGTCGGGGTAGATGAGCCAGTTGGCCTCGAACGGCAGCACGCCCGCGCCGGTGACGATCCAGGCCGTCCGGGGCTCGAAGGCGTAACCCGCGGTGGTGGCGGCCAGGCCGGCCAGCAGGATGACGCAGTTGTTCTCGCCCTGGCCCGCGCCGGCCGCGAACCCGGAGGCGACGGCGATGACCAGGAGGATCACGAGCAGGGAGTGTGCGCGATGGCGCGCCCAGGAGCCGTTCGGCCGCAGGACCAGCAGCAGGTCGAGCAGTCCCCACACCAGCAGCGCCGCTCCCGTGACCAGGTAGCCCGCCAGCTGCGCGCGCACGGCGGTGGCCCCCGGCGGCTGGGTGACGAACGTCAGGATGCCGACGAGGGCGTACGCGGCGACGCGAGTGGGCCACCGGAGCCTGCCCTGGATCACGTTTCCAGTATCCCCGCCTGCGGTCCTGCGGCGTCAGCCTCAGGGCCGGCCTTGGGTTGAGATAGGCCGGGCGAACCTGGTACCGGCTCTCCGTACCGCGGGGCGATCCCGGATCCCGGTCCGGGCACGAGGATGTAGTCCATGATGCTCGAACCAGCTCCGGCCTCCGAACGCACCGCCACGACCGCCACCGCGCCGTTCGACCGGTGGGTGCTCGTGATCGGCGCGCTCGTCGTGGCGGTGCTCATGGCGCTGTCGGACCGGTACGGCTTCCAGCGCGATGAGCTGTACATGGTGGAGAGCGGACGTCACCTGCAGGCGAGCTACGTCGACCAGCCGGTGCTGGCGCCGCTGCTGGCCCGGATATCGCTGGCGGTGTTCGGGGTCTGGCTGCCCGGGCTGCGGCTGTGGGCCGCGCTCGTGGCCGGGGCCACCGTAGTGGTGGGCGGGCTGACCGCACGCGAGCTCGGCGGTAACCGGCGCGCGCAGCTGCTGGCCGCGGCGGGGACCGCGACGATGCCCGTCCTGCTGGGCGGCGATCACATAGCGAACACCACGCCGGTCATGGTCCTGGGGTGCGCGGGCCTCGGGCTGGTCGTGGTCAGGATCGGGCGCACCGGTGACCCGCGCTGGTGGCTGGCCGGCGGCGCGGTGGCCGGCGTCGGGGCCGAGGACAACCACCTGGTCGCCCTCTACGCCGGGGCGCTGGTCATCGGGGCGCTGGTGACGGGCGGGCGACGGCTCGTGCTGAACCGCTGGTTCGCGGCCGGCGCGGCGATCGCGGTGGTCCTGATGGTTCCCGACCTGTGGTGGCAGGCCCAGCACGGATGGGCCACGATCGCCATGAGCCACGCTCTCAACTCCGAGAACGGGGGCGCCGGTAACATCGCCATCTGGATCGTCGGCCAGCTCGGCATCACGACCCTGGCCATGGTGTGGGTCTGGGTGGCCGGGCTGCGTTTCCTGTGGCGGTCCGGGGCGCCGATGTGGCGGGCCGTGGTGTGCGCGTACGGGCTGCTCTACCTGGTCTTCGCGCTCACCACCGGGGCACAGATCTACTACCTGGGCGGCGTGTACGTGACCCTGCTCGCGGCGGGCGCGGTGTCGGTCGACGGCTGGCTGCACGCACGCCCGGCCCGGCTGCGCGTCCTGGCGGTGGCGACCGTGCTCACGACCGCGGTGTCCGCGCTGATCGTGCTGCCCGTCCTGCCGGCCGCCGACATCGGCTGGACCTACAAGACCAGCGCGGACTCCGGCGAGTCGATCGGCTGGCCGCAGCTGGTCAGCACGGTCCGGACCGCCTGGCTGGCCATCCCGTCCGGCCAGCGCGCCAGCGCGGTGATCTTCGCCGAGAACTACAGTGAGGCGGCCGCGATCAACGAGCTCGGCCGCGGCACCGGGCTGCCGACGGCGGTGAGCGGCCACAACACCTACTGGTGGTGGGGGCCGGGCAACCCGCACGCCACCACCGTGCTGGCGGTCGCGCCCGGCCCGGACGACGCCGGTGACTACGCCGCCTACCTCAGGCAGTTCTTCACCAGCGTGCGGACCGTGGCCACGCTGTCCAACCCGGACGGCATCGCCAACATCGAGCAGGGCGGCCACGTCTACGAGTGCACCGGGCCGCGCCAGCCGTGGGGACAGCTGTGGCCCCGGCTCCGCCACTACGACTGAGCCACTACGACTGAGAGTCCCACCAGCGCAGCACGCGCAGCGCCCGCAGGGTGATCCAGCGCGAGGGCTGGCCGGGGCCGTCGTCCACCTCGAACCAGATCCGGCCGGGCGGGCTCCAGTCCAGGGGCCAGGTCCCGTCCGGCCAGGCGCCGGGACCGGAGGTGATCGACGGCGTCACCGAGCCGCGCGTCGGGCGTTTCGCCCGCCGACCGGAAGTAATCCAGGGCCCGCAGGACGTCGTAGTGCCACCGGTTCGGGTGCGCGAAGCGCAGGAACTCCTCGTCGGCGGGCTCGCCGGTGCTGAGCCGGCGGTAGAGGCCGCGCTTGCGCAGGAACTCCTCACCGGTGGAGCGCGCCTGCCGGGACTCAGGCGTGCCCCCGGTGGCCCGTTCGTACTCCAGGAGGCCGTCCAGCACGTTGATGGTCGTGTCGAACGACGAGCGGACCGAGCCGCTGGCCCGCTCGCAGTTCCAGCCGCCGTCGTCCAGGCGTTCCCCCACCAGCCTGGTGACCAGCGGCGAGACGTCGACTCCGAAGTAGGCGCCGTCGGCTACGGTCCGGCCGTTGATGCACTCCTCGACCTCGCCCTCCCAGAAGGGCTGGCCGCCTTCCTCCCAGCGCGAGCTGACCCCGATCAGCTCGACGGCCCGCCGGGCCCGGTCCGACGAGGGCTCGAGGCCGAACTCCCGCAGCTGCGACAGCGCGTGCGACGTGGCCGTCCACGGCTGGCCCGCCTGATGCCACTCGCGGGGCTCGAAGTCACGCGGGATGAAGGCGCCGCCCGCCCACTGCCCGTCCTCGTCCTCGCAGGCCAGCAGCCGGGCGCCCCAGCCTTCGGTCTCCACCTTGGCCCGCTCCGCCCGCCACTGCGGCTCGGGGGCGTCGAGCAGGTCGCGCAGCACCTGCCAGCGGATGGCCGGGTCGGAGTCGAGCAGCCAGTCGGTCACCGAGGCGGAATCAGCCATGCGGGCTACGCTAGCCCACCGGGCTAGCCCGCAGCCGTCTTCACCAGCTCGGCGATTCGCGCCTCGACGGCGGAGTTCAGCTCGGTCACCGCGTAGGCCGTCGGCCACATGGCGCCGTCGTCGAGCAGGGCCGCGTCGTTGAAGCCGAGCTCGGCGTACCTCACCTTGAACTTCTGCGCGGGCTTGAAGAAGCAGACAACCTTGCCGTCCCGGGCGTACGCGGGCATCCCGTACCAGGTGCGCGGCGCGAGCTCGGGCGCGGTGTCCTTGACGATCGCGTGCAGTCGTTCGGCGATCGCCCGGTCCGAGCCCGTCATCTCGGCGATCTTCGCGAGCACGTCGCCTTCCTCGTCCGCCTTGGCCGTCTTGGAGCCGCTACGGCGCGTGGACGCCTTGAGCTCCTTGGCGCGCTCCTTCATCGCGTCGCGCTCTTCGTCGGTGAACCCGCTCTTGGTCGACTTCTTGGTGTCCGTCATCGCAATGCCTTCCCCGTAGGTCGTGACCCGTACAAACTTCATGCTAGGCACGCCCTGGTGAGCAGGGCTTCTCGAATACTGACCGAACGGAGCAGCGGTTGAGGTACATCGCCGTCGAGCGTCGCGGTCCACATCTGTGGATAACTTTCGACCGCCCGGACAAGCTGAACGTGCTGCACGCCGAGGACCTGCCCGGGCTCCTGGACGTGATCGTGCACCTCGACCCCGGCGTCCGCGGGCTGGTCTTCACCGGCGCCGGGACGAGGGCGTTCAGCGCCGGGATGAACATCGAGGCGTTCACCCGCCTGGACCCGGCCAGCGCGAAGGCGTTCATCGGGCAGCTCGCCCAGATCATGCGGGCCATCCGGGAGACGCCGGTCGTCACCGTGGCCGCGGTCAGCGGGTACTGCCTGGGCGGCGCGTTCGAGCTGGCCCTGGCCTGCGACCTGCGCGTGGTCACCACGACGGCGGCCTTCGGCCTACCCGAGATCAAGGTCGGCGTGCCGTCCGTCATCGACGCGGCCCTGCTGCCCGGTTTCGTCGGCCTCAGCCAGGCCCGCGAGATGATCCTGACCGGCGACGCCTACCGATTGGACGAGTTGCCGCCGCACAGCATCGCCAACGTCGTCACCGAGCCCGGCCTGCTCGCCGAGGCCACCGGGCGGCTGCTCGAGCGCACCGCGACCCACACCCGCACGGTCACCGCGGCCCAGCGCCGGCTCTTCGGCCTCTGGCTCAACCATCCGCTCGACGAGGCGGTGGAGCTGAGCACCGACGAGTTCGCGGGCACGTTCGGCGCGCAGGAGACGCGGGACCAGATCGCCCATCACTACCAGCGGATCACCGGCCACGGTTCATAATCCGCTAACCAGCCACCTTGCTGGCGATCGCCGTCGCCGCGCTGCTCGAAGCGGCGCCGGTCGGGCCGCCAGCGCGGATCGAGCCTGAGCTGGCGCCGCGCCTCAGGAAGACGCTGGGATGGTCATCGAGGTAGGAGCGCAAGCTCACGTCCCCGTTCATCCCACCGGTCACGCCCCGGCCCGCGCCGAGAACCGGGTCAATGGAGCATGGGTGCGGCTCCTTTCTGTGAGCCCGGTCCCGGGGCGCCCCGGTTCCTGCCTGCTGAGCCCGGTCCCGGCGCCTGATCCGGGCGGGGCGTGCGGTACCGGCCGGGGCCGCCCGGGGGCGCGCCGGCAACCACCGCGATGCCACATCGACGTGGTCTTGGCCACCGCAGGGTCACATTGACGTGGCTGCCCGGGGGCCGGCGCCGGGTGGCGGGCGGGAGATCCGGGGCGGCCGGGCCGGGCCGGGCTGACGGGGCTGGGGGGAATACCGGGCGGCCCGGCTCGCAGCGGCCGCCCGGCCGCTCACACGAAAGGAGCCGCACCCATGGAGCATCAACCCGGTCACTTGCACGCGTAGAGAAATAACTCGCCCGCGGCGAGCTCGCTCAGCAGGACTGACGCCGTGTGGGCCGACGGGTTATTGGCCGGCGCGTACCTTCGGGATCGATGGAGCATCAACCCGGTCGGGAACGGGGCGGCGGTGACCGCCGAGCTGCTGCTCGAAGCCGTCAGCGAGCGGTATGGATGATCCAGGCCACTGCGACACCGGCTGCCAGCGCGGCGAGGATGAGGCTGGTCAGGGTGAGAAGCTGAGGCAGTCGCGGAGGGCAGCGTGCGAGGTTCCGTTCCTCGAGGAGCTCGTCCAGGATCTCGGCGATGCGGTCGTCGATGGTGTCGCCGAAGTGGGCCAGGAACTCCTCGTCGGACAAGGCCGGGCTTTCGGTGGTCACTCGACGTCCTTCAGGATTTTCTGCAGGGAATCGTTCTGCTCACGCAGGTAGTCGAGCTGAGCGCTGACGTCGCCGAGCTTGATGTCGGTATGTTCCTGCGCGGTGATAGCCAGATCGGCCAGCCGACGGTACTCCTCGGCCAACTGCCGGTATTGCTGCCCGCCGGTCAGCTCGACCTGGGCCTGCTTCTTCTGCACGAGGTAGCGGAAGCTCATGATCATCCCGAGCGCGATCACTCCGACCATGAGGATCCAGATCAGGCCTTTGGTGTCCGCGGGGTGATTAGTGGGAGTCAGCTCGAAGGGAATCGTGATCAGCGCGACCACGAACACCACGGCCACGCAGATGATGGTGGTATCTCTCGTCGTCCTGGGCTTCATCGCAGCTCCGCCTCCAGTTCGGTGTCCATGCTCAATGTCCGCGCCGCGTCTGTGATCATTTCGGGGGTCAGGTGCAGCGCGAAGGGCGCCACCTCGTAGAACTTCATCGCCTTGCCGTCGGGTGAGACCTCGATCGAGGACGACACCAGCCCGGCCGCCTCCAGCTTGCGCAGGTGGACCTGGAGAAGCGCCCGGCTGATGCCGAGGTCACGGGCGAGGCGGCTGACATAGTTGCGTTCGTCGGTCAGCGCGGCGACGATCCGGATTCGGTGCGGGTTGGCCAGCGTGGACAGCATCCGCAGGAGCGCGTCACCGGTCATCCTACCTCCTTCCGCTATCGGTTTATAGCACATGCAAATAAAAACTAGCAGGAGGTGCGACAGGACTCAAGCCATTTGCACGTCATGGCGCTGACCTGGATGTTCGTAGGACTTCCGGCGCAGAGTGACGTCCTGGCCCCGCCTAGCCATTCGTGGCGTGGCGCTATGACCTAGTGGCGGCAGTCCAGCCATCGATCAGTGATCATGCCCGGCAAGGCTGCGCGACAGCTGTATCCCCAGATCCTCGGTCCGGGGCCATGGCGGCGGCTCCAGGGCCCTGCACCGGGTCAAGTGGACGCTGACGAACCGCGCCGGATCGCCCTCCACGCTGAATACGACCCACGTCAGTCCAATTGCCGGAGGCGCCTTCCGGCCGCTGGGCCAGCTGGCTTAGCTTACTGATCAGCGGGTGTCGCGCTGCCGCTGGATTGTGGGTCGGAGCGCCGTCCATGCCGCTGGGCGGCCTCGCGCATGCGCTGCTGGGTCTCGGCTGCGATGTCGGCGGTGGCCACCGGGTACGACGGCTCTTCCGAATCGTCGGGTGCTATCCCCACGCTGAACAGTTCGCTGTTCAGCCGAATGGGTGCGCCGGTCACCACGGCCAGGTTCACGGCGTCGCTCGGGCGGGCGTCGACCTCCCGTGGGCCGTCCGGCCCCCGCACGACGACGCAGGCGTAGAAAATCGACTCCATCAAGCGGGTGATCTGCACTTCGGTGATCTGGGACCCGGCCGCCTCAACCAGCCCGGCCGCCAGCTTGTAGGGGAACGGGCGCGGCGTCTCGACCGACTCGAGCACCAGCGCTAGCGCCGCGGCCTCAGCGGGCCCGATCCAGATGGGAAGGCTGCGGTCACCGCCGCGTTCGGCCAGGATCATCACGTGCTCGCGCTGCCGCGGCTCCTCGTGCGAAGTCCTGCGGATCTCCGAGACCGTGACCTCGACCCATTCCGTTGCTTCCGTCGTCGCCACCGTGGTTACCTCCGGGGTTGTCGTGAATTGGACGAGCTTCGGGGCCAGCGCGGCCCGCGCCTGGTGCAATCGCGCCTTCACCGCCCCGACCGAGATGCCGAGTTCGGCGGCTACCTCGCGGTGGCTCAGGCCCTGCAGGTAAAACAGCCGGACGGCGTGCTGCTGGCCGTCGGCCAGCGTGGCGATCGCATCGCGCACGCGCGCCGCGGTATCGGCGATCTCGGCCACCTCGGCCGGGTCAGGGGAACCCGACACCAGATCCGGCAGCAGGCCGGGCACCTCCGGCTGAAGCTGGCGCAGCCACCTCCGGGACACGTTCAGAGCTATCCCGCAGAACCAGGCGCCGAACCGGTCCGGTGAACGCAGGCGCTCCAGGTCGGTCATGGCCGCGACGGCAGCCTCCTGCACCGCATCGCGCGCCAGGTCCGGCGAACCGAGGACCCGTCCGGCCAGCAGGACCGCGATATCCCAGTGCCTGCGCAGCAGTTCCGCCACCGGCTCCTTCGATCCCTGCCGCGCCTCATCTACGAGCTCGGCATCTGACGGCAGATCACGCCGGGGCTGTCCCACGCTCTATAGTGCCCCGGCACCGCTCCCGGGTTAGCTTCATCCGCGCGCGGACCTGAGCTGGCGCCGTTCCTCGCATTCGTCGAGGAAGGCGTCGAGGGCAAGCTCGATTGCGGCCCGGGCGGGGGCGCCGGGAAAAAGATCGGCCATGAGGGCGCGGTGGCGCTCGATTTCTGCCTTGAGTTCGTAGTCGGTCATGGTGCCAGGCTTAAAGGTCATCGCAGGCCAGCCCTTTGGAGTAGTAAACAGTCGGGAATTAGCTACCTAAATTGCCAGGCCAGGGCTACGATTGGAAGCTAAATAGCGTGGCCAATTCAACGGCGTAAATGAGGCAACGTCTTGCGGAATTTCCTGCAATCCCGCGGAGGCCCCATGACAGGTGCGGAACCGACCCCGCTGGCGACGTTCGCGGCCGAGGTCCGCGCGCAGCGGAACCGCCTGCGCTGGTCCCAGATCGTGCTCGGCGAGAAGATCGGGTACTCGGGCTCGTTCGTCTCGGACGTGGAGCGGTGCGAGCGGCCGCCGTCGGCCGACTTCGCCAAGGGATGCGACCGGGAGTTCGGCCTGCCCGAGACCATGGTCCGGCTGTATGCGCTCATCCAGCGCAACGCCTACCCGGCGTGGTTCTCGCCGGTGGTCCCGCTGGAGCGCAAGGCCGTGCGTATCCACGGCTGGGAGCCGTTCGTCATCCCGGGACTGCTGCAGACCGAGGAGTACGCGCGCGAGCTGATCCGGGTGAGCCGGCCCCAGGACAGTGCGGCTGCCGTCGAAGAGCTCGTTACGGCCAGGATGGAACGGCAGGCCATCTTGGCGCGCGACGATCCGCCGATGCTGTGGTACGTCCTGGACGAGGGCATCCTGCACCGCGTGGTCGGATCGGCCGAGCTCATGGACGCCCAGCTCGAACGACTCATCACGGCCGCGTCGGCGGGGCGGGACGGTGATCCAGGTACTCTCGTTTGGCGCAGGACGTGATTACGATGGTGAGCATGATCCGCGCGGCGCGCTGTCACCGCGGGCCTCCCTTGAGCTAATGCGGCGGGTACGGAGAGAACTACATGAACGCTGACGAGACCTGGAGGAAGTCGTCGTACTCCGGCGGCCAGGGCGGTAACTGCGTGGAGGTGGCCACGCGTCCGGCCGACCAGCTGGCGGTGCGCGATAGCAAGAACCATTACGGGCCAGTACTGCGGTTCCCTCGTCAAGCGTGGAACATATTCACGGCGGGAATCAAAGGCGGCGTTGGAGCGCGTTAGTCCGGAGGATCGCTATACCGCATTCATGATCGAGCGCTGGACCAGCCTGTTACCGTGATTCGCTGGTCGGTGCAGCTTACGATCCGGCGGTCGGCTGGGGTGAGCACGAAGATCGCGTCCTGACCGAACTCGGCGCCTAGCGCGAGGACGTCCTTCTCGTCCACGTCGATCACGGCGGCACCCGGTTCAACGTGCGTCCAGGATGGATCGCCGCCGGCTGCGGGCCACCAGGTCAGCCCACACCGTTCGAGCTCGGCCGTAAGACGCGCCTCGGCCAGGGCGTTCGCCGTATCAGGGACAACCTGGCCGCCCGGGTTATGGGCCGTCAGCACGTAGATCGGGCGGCCTTCCGGATCCGGGTACTCCCCAGCCGTGGACGCTTGCGGTGCGGGCCGCACCCAGAACACGCCGCCAGGCGCCTCGATCCGCATCACGGCACCGACGTAAGCGCTCCACGCGCTTGGCTCCTCGGCCACGGCTACCCGACACCCCAGAACACACGGTGCCACCACCGGCGGTCTAGGAGCAGCTGCCACCTGAACTGGCGCGAACGCTTGTCGTTCCAGCCGTGGATGCACCGGCCGGAGCCGCCGATGAGGCAGTCGCCGGGGCAGTCACCCAGGCAGTGGCGGCAGTGCCGGAACTCAGGCATGTATCCACGCTAACCCCGGAGCGTGATCATGAAACAGTCGGCCTGGGCGCGCGGCGGTCGCGGCGTCCGGCTAGCTCTTCGTCGGAGACCAGGGTCAGCATCGGCTCGCCCGGGACTCCGATCATGGTGACGACGAACCGGCTCCACGCGTCGCTGAGGTTGTTGGCGGACTGGTAGTGGATCACGTCACCACCTGGTTCCCAGAACGCCTCGCCGGCCCGGATCACGCGCTCGGGTTCGCCTTCGAGCTCGAAGATCATCTCGCCTTCGAGCAGGTAGCCGAAGACCGGTCCTGAGTGCCGGTGCGGCGGGGTGCCCGGGCTCCCGGGCGCCAGTTCGATGGTCACCACCATGACCTCGGCCGGGTCCGGGATGAACGGCGGCTGCTGCGTGAGGTGCATGATGAGGGGCGAATTCGGCATGGGATCTCCAGGGGTCAAAGTGAAGGCACCATAGAGACATGGCAGGAGTCATTATTGTCGGGGCCGGGCCGGGGATCGGCTTGTCCGTGGCCAGCAGGTTCGCGGCGGCCGGGATGCCGGCCGGGCTGATCGCCCGCACGGCGGCGAGCACCGGCGCCACCCGGGCGGCGCTGGCCGCGACCGGCGTCACGGTGGCGGAAGCGACCGCCGACGCCGGGCAGGACGACCAGCTCACGGCGGCGCTCGATGCCATTACCGGGCAGCTCGGGGCGCCCCGGGCGCTGATCTACAACGCGGGGCTGATCCGGCACGACCGGCCGGGAGAACTGAGCCGTGAGCAGTACGTCACCGCGTACGCGATCAACGTGCTCGGGGCCATGACGGCCGCCGTCCACCTAGCGCCCAGAATGGCAGCGGCGGGCGGCGGGTCCATCCTGATCACCGGGGGGATGCCAGTACCCGATCCGGCCCTCACGAGCCTGTCGCTGGGCAAGGCCGGGGTCCGGGCGCTGACCACGCTGCTGGCCGGCGAGTACGGACCCGCGGGCATCCACGTGGCCACGGTAACGGTGGCCGACGCCGTGGCGCCGGGGGGACCGTTCGACCCGGACCGGATCGCCGAAGAGTACTGGCGCCTGCACACCCAGGGCGCGGACGCCTGGGAGCACGAGGTGGTGTTTACCGGGGCGGAGACGCCACCCGTTCGGTAAAAGGTTTGACCTGCCCAAATAAAGTGGAGACGTGACTCAGCAGGAGGACGGCCAGCTCGGCGAGGGGGAGACAGCCCGCGTGCGGTGAGCCCGCGCGTCCTGTCCGGGACGCAGCCCTGCTTCCTGCGATCCCCTTCGGAGTCTTCGTTGTTCACACGCACGCGCCGTGCGCATTACCTGTTCGCGGCGAGTTTGTTCGGCATGCTCGGGTTTCATGTTGGCGTCTGGGCCGTCCAGCTCGCGCCGCTGGCGGCTGGCCTGCGCCTCGACCCGGCCGGGCTCGGGGCCGCGGTCACCGTGGCGGCCGCGGCGGGTCTGGTCACGTTGTTCGGCGGCGGAGTGCTGGCCGACCGGGTGGGCGGCGGCCGGTCCTGGTGATCGGCTTCGCCGGCACCGCGGGCGCGTTCGTGCTGCTGGCGCTGGCCGGCAGCTTCGCCGCGCTGGTGCCCGCGGTGCTGCTCTACGGGCTGGCAGTCAGCTTCGTCGACCTGGGCGCCAACACCGCCCAGGTTACGAGCCTGCGGCTGGCCCTCGGCCTGCTCATCGTGACCAGCCTCGGCATCGCGGGGCTCGCGACCCGGTGGCCGGAGCCCGGCCGGTTAGCGGCGGCGGGCGCCCAGCCAGGCGAGCGTCCCGGCGATGGCATCCTCGGCGAAGGCGCCGGGCAGGTCCGAGCCGAAGCGGCGGGCGGCGAGCGCGCGGAGCCGGACGCCGAGCGCGGCACTACCGAGCGCGGTGACGGCCGCCACCGCGGCCGCGGGCTCGGGCCGCTCGCCGTCGCGGGTGGCCATCCCGGCCGCGGCCACCGCGCCCAGCGCGATGCGGGGGATGAGGCCCCGGGCCCCGAGGCGGCTCGGAGTGGACGGCAGCTTGTCAGCGGTAAGTTCGCCGGCGGAGGCCAGGGGAGTCACGACGTGGGCCGGCCGTCAGCCGGCCCGGGACGCGATGACTCCGCGGTCGTCCGGTCGCGAGGCCAGTGCGAGAGCGGTGATCCCGGCGGTGCTGCGCGAGCCAGAAGCCGCGCCCAGCGCGGCGGCCCGGGCGAGGGTAGCGGGGCGGATAGTGGGCACGGCCTCATTATCGAGCGCGACCAGCGCGCGGTGGGTGGCGATTCCGTAAGCCAGGTGCGGCACGACCGTCACGCCCCGGATGATGCCGCTGCCGATGATGGTCATCGGCACGGTCTACCCGGCGCCGCACAAACCATGCGTGAGCAGCCTAAATGTCTTCTCATGACTCGTTCCCGCCGAGCGGCGGGAGCTAGGACGTGCGGGGTATGGTGCCGACCTGGAGGACAGCCGTGATTTCCTCCACATGGTCGAGGATGCCTGCGGCGACTTTCATGACAAGCTCGTAGGCCTCGTCGCTGGTGAGCGTGAGACGGCGGCCGTCGAGGCCGTAGAACGCGATTACCGCGGCCAGCCCGAGGCGTTTGTCGCCATCAACCAGGGCGTGATTGCGGGTGAGCGAGTGCAGCAGGGCGGCGGCCTTGGCGTCCATTGACGGGTAGGCATCCTTGCCAGCCGGCCCTGAAGCCGCCCTGACGTGGCGCTGAAGTGGGGAGGCTCAGGCCAGCGCGTCGATCAGGGCTTTAGTGACGTCCTGGGTCGACGCGGTCCCGCCGAGGTCACGGGTCAGCACGCCGGCCGCGGTGGTCGCCTCGATCGCCCGGTTCAGCTGGAGCGCCTCGGCGGCCAGGCCGAGGTGGTCCAGCATCAGGGCGGCGCTGCCGACGGCGCCGATGGGGTTGGCCACCCCCTGCCCGGCGATGTCCGGGGCCGAGCCGTGCACCGGCTCGAACATGGACGGGTAACGGCCCTCGGGGTTGAGGTTGGCGCTGGCGGCCAGGCCGAGGCTGCCGGCCAGGGCGCTGCCCAGGTCGGACAGGATGTCGGCGTTGAGGTTGGAGGCGACGACCACGGACAGGTCCTCGGGCCGCAGCACGAACTTGGCCGCCATCGCGTCGACCAGCACGCTCTCGGTCTCCACGTCGGGGTAGTCCGAGGCGACGCGCTTGAACACGTCGTCCCACAGGACCATGCCGTACTGCTGGGCGTTGCTCTTGGTGACGCTGGAGACCTTGCGCCGCGTCCGGGTGCGGGCCAGGTCGAAGGCGAAGCGCATGATGCGCTCGCAGCCGGTCTCGGTGAACAGGGCCGACTGGATGGCGACCTGGCCGCCCGGCAGGCGCCCGGCGAAGTTGCGCCCGCCCGCGCCGACGTACTCGCCCTCGCTGTTCTCCCGGATGACGACCCAGTCCAGGTCGGTGTCGTCGGCCTTGCGCAGCGGGCTGCGCACCCCCGGCAGGAAGCGCACCGGGCGGATGTTGGCCCACTGGTCGAAGTTCTGGCAGATGGCCAGGCGCAGGCCCCACAGGCTGACGTGGTCGGGCACGCCGGGCCAGCCGACCGCGCCGAAGTAGATGGCGTCGAAGTCCGTCAGCACCTCCAGGCCGTCCTCGGCCATCATCCGGCCGGTGCGCGCGTAGTACGCGCAGCCCCAGCCGAACTCCTGCCAGTCGAACGCGAACGCGCCGCCGCGGCCGGCCGCCAGCGCGTCGAGGACCTCCCGCCCGGCCGCCACCACCTCCTGGCCGACGCCGTCGGCCGGGATGGCCGCGATCCGGAACCTGCGTGGTGTGCTGCCCATGGAGAAACTATGCCCAGTCTGGCACCCAGGTACCGGGGCCGCCGACGGGCGCGGATCCGAGGTGGCCGCGGAGCGCGGCCAGGGCCGGGTGCGGGTTGTCGCGGTGCCAGATCAGGGAGTGCGGATAGACCGGGGCCGGGTCGTGCAGGGCGATCCGCCGCAGGTCGAACTCGGCCGGCCAGAGCAGGTGGGTCTGCTCGCCGACGAGGGTGGCCACCGCGGGCGAGGCCGCCACCACGTCCAGCAGCGGCTCGGTGCCTGAGCTGGGACCCGTCGTGTCGATCATCAGGCCGAACGAGCCGGCCAGAGCCTCGTAATACGCACCCCACTCGGTCCCGGGGACGACGCCCGGCATCCAGATCCACAGCCCGGCCAGCTCGGCCGGCTTGACCGCGACCGCGTCGGCGTACTTGTGCTGGGGACCGGTCAGGAGCTGGAGCGGCTCGTTGCAGACGGCGGCGGCCTCGATGCCGTCGGGGAGTTGCCGCGCCGGGACGGTCACCGCCCGGAAGGAGGCGTCGACCGTGCCGTCCCGGATCGCGGCGATGGCCGCGGCGGCGTCGAAGAGGGTCACGATGTCGAGCTCGGTCCCGGGGTGGGCCTGGTGGAAGCCGCGCAGCAGGCTGGCCGGCCCGAGCCGCCGGCCGACCACGTCGACGCGCAGCGCGCGGCGGCCGGGGCGCACCGAGGCGGCGGCCCGCTCCTCGGCCTGCAGCAGCTCGCGGGCGGCGGGCAGGAAGGCCTGGCCGTCGGCGGTCAGCTGGGCGCCGCGCGCGTTGCGCGCGAACAGGCGCACGCCGAGGCTCTTCTCCAGCGCGGCGACCCGCTTGGAGACGGCCTGCTGGGTGACCGACAGGCCGTCGGCGGCTTCGGAGAACTGGCCCGCGCCGGCGACGGCGACGAAGGTGCGCACGGTCTCGAGGTCCACGCTTGCTGACCGTACAACGACTCGTTGTGGCGCGCCGGCGATCCGGTTGTTTGCCCCGCCGGGGGCCGCCCGGCTTGGATAACGCGGGTGAGGATGAGGCGGTCGCTGGGCCGGGAATTCGAGTGGCTGTGGGGAGCGTTCGCGGTCAGCTCGTTCGGGACCAGCCTGGCGTTCGGGGCGTTCCCGCTGATGGCGATCGTCGTGCTGCACGCCGGCCCGGGTGAGGTGTCGGCGCTGGCCGCGGCGGGCCTGGCCGTGGGGGCGGCGGTGGCGGTGCCGCTCGGTCCCTGGGTGGAGTTCCGCCGCAAGCGGCCGGTGATGGTGTCGATGGACCTGGCCCGGTGCGCCGCGATGCTTAGTATCGGTGTGACCTACGCGCTCGGCTGGCTCAGCTTCGCCCAGCTCCTGGCGGTGTCGGTGGTATCCGGGGCGGCGGACATCACCTTCCGGGCGGCCAGCGGCGCCTGCCTGAAGACGCTCGTCGCGCCGGCGGACATGCTGGCGGCGAACGCGCGGATGGAGTCCACCACCTGGACCTCCACCGTGCTCGGGCCGCCGCTCGGCGGCGCCGCGATCGGGCTGTTCGGCCCGGTGACGACCGTGCTAGCCGACGCGGTCAGCTACCTGCTGTCCGCCACCGGGATACGCGCCATCGGCGGGCCCGAGCCGGTTCCGGACCGGGCCGGACGCGGGCGGACGCGGGCCGGTGACCTGGCCGCCGGGTGGCGGCACATCCTGGCGCACCCCGGGCTGCGCCGGCTGTTCTTCTGCACGCTGATGTTCAACGGCCTGATCATGGCGACCGAGCCGCTGCTGGCGGTGCTCATGCTCGGCCATCTCGGGTTCGCGCCCTGGCAGTACGGGCTGGCCTTCGCGATACCGTGCACCGGCGGCCTGATCGGCTCGCGGCTGTCCCGCCGGCTGGTCGCGCGGTTCGGCGGACCCCGGGTCCTGCTGACCGGCGGCGTGCTGCGGGCCGGCTGGGTGGTGTGGCTGGGCTTCATGCGCCCCGGCGTGGCCGGGCTCGTCCTGGTCATCGTGGTCGAGTTCGGGCTGATCCTGTGCATCGGCGTGGCCAACCCGGTGCTCGCCACCTACCGGCTCGAGCAGACCCCGGCCGACCGGGTCGCCCGCACGCTGTCCGCCTGGACGGTCAGCACCAAGGCCGCCATCGCGGTCCTGACCGCCCTGTGGGGCGTGCTGGCCAGCTTCACCGGCCCGCGCGCCGCGATCACGATAGCCGGGGTTCTCCTGCTGGCCACCCCGCTCTTGCTGCCCCGGCGACATACGCTGGCGAGCAAGGACGGCCAGCGGGTGAGCCAGCTTGCCACGCGCTTAAAGCGGTCGTCCTCCGGGTAAGGCCGACGGTTCTGGTTGAAATCGTCGTCAGGAGACGGGAGGACACGTATTGACAGGCGCTATCGCCCCGCTGGGTGACTGGGGCCACTGGGCGCGCAGCAACCTGCTGGTGATCGTGCTGCTGGTGCTCGGAGCGATCCTGGCGACCCGGTTCGCGGTGTGGGCGCGCGACCGGTTCATGGCCCGCGTCGACGCGCGCCACATCGAGGCCGACGAGCTGGTGCGCTCGGAGGCGGCCAAGCACCGGCAGGTGGTCGCCCAGGTCCTGACCTGGACGGCGCTGGCCATCATCTACATCGTCGCGGCCGTGCTGATCGTGCAGAACCTGGGTGTGCCGCTGGCCGGCCTGGTCGCGCCCGCCGCGCTGATCAGCGCGGCGCTGGGGTTCGGGCTGCAGCGGTTCGTCCAGGACATCGGGGCCGGGCTGTTCATCACCGGGGAACGCCAGTATGGCTTCGGCGATGTCGTCCGGATCTCCATCTCCGGCTCCTCGCAGCAGGTCACCGGGACGGTCGAGGACGTGACCCTGCGGGTCACCCGGCTGCGGTCGGTCAGCGGCGAGGTCATCACCACCCCCAACGGGCAGATCAGCCAGGTCACCAACCTCTCGCGGGACTGGGCGCGGGCCGTCATCGACGTACCGGTTCCGGTCGCGGTCGACGTCAGCCACGTCACGCACGTCCTGCAGCGCGTCGGCGACGAGGCTTACCACGACGAGCGCCTGCGCAAGATGATGCTCGACCCGCCCACCGTGATGGGCGTCGAGCGGATGGATGTGGATACGTTCTCGGTGCGGATGGTGGCCAGGACGCTGCCCGGCATCCAGTTCGACGTCGGCCGTGAGCTCCGGGCCCGGGTGGCGTCGGCCTTCCGTTACGAGGGCATCAACGTCGCCGCCGATCTCGACACCGGCCGGTCCACCGGGGGTGCCTCATGAGCCGGCGGCCGCGGACCTCGACCCTGGTCATCTCCGGCCTGTTCCTGGCCGTGCTGGCGCTGTACATCCTGGTCCGCCCGATCCCCGTGCCGGCCGGCGAGGTCCAGCCGGTGACCCCCAGTTCCACGCCGGCCGTGACGCCCAGCCCCACCCGGTCCGGGCCGAGCCCGTCGCGGTCACCGTCCCCGTCGCGGTCGCCGTCGCCGTCCGTCAGCCCGTCGGTCACGCCGAGCGGCTCGGGCTCGCCGACGGCGCCTCCCGTGCCCAGCGCCACGCGCACCACCACGCCGCCCGTGCTCAACCCGCTGCCGGCGACCACCGGGTCACCGACCCCGTGACCAGGCAGCTTCTCAAGTAGCCGTTACGAGATGTGAATACGTGTAAACCTGAGAGCTTCCGACCGCGTCGTCCGGATATAGCATGGATAGGAGTTTTCGCCGACTTTCGGGGTGAGTGAGTGGGCTACGCCGGACTGCAGCCCGAGGATCCGCGTGAAATCGGACCCTACCGGCTGCTCGGACAGCTCGGCAGCGGCGGCATGGGCCAGGTGTTCCTGGGCATGTCGGCCGGCGGCCGCCCGATCGCGGTCAAGATCATCCGGACCGAGCTGGCCAGCGACCCCGACTTCCGGGCCCGGTTCCGGCGTGAGGTCGCGGCCGCGCAGAAGGTCAGCGGCCTGTTCACGGCGCTCGTGGTGGACGCGGACCTGGACGCCCCGGTGCCCTGGCTGGCGACCGCCTACGTGGCCGGCCCCTCGCTGACCGAGACGGTGCGCGGCCACGGGCCGCTGCCGGTGCGCAGCCTGCTGGCGCTGACCGCCGGGCTGGCCGAGGGCCTGCACGCTATCCACCAGGCCGGGGTGGTGCACCGCGATCTGAAGCCCTCCAACGTGCTGCTGGCCGAGGACGGCCCGCGGGTCATCGACTTCGGCATCTCCGAGGCCGCCGAGGCGAGCGTGGCCGCGGCGGTGGGCGAGAACGTGATGATCGGATCGCCCGGCTACATGTCACCCGAGCAGGTCATGGCCTACGGCATCGGCCCGGCCAGCGACATCTTCAGCCTCGGGGCGGTTCTCACCTTCGCCGCGACCGGGCAGGGGCCGTTCGGCTCCGGATCACCCGGCGCGCTGATGTACCGGCTGGTCAACAACCCCGCCAAGCTGGACGACGTGCCCGCCGAGCTGCGGCCCCTGGTCGCCCGGTGCCTGTCCAAGGACCGCGCCGACCGGCCGACCGCGGGTGAGCTGCTGGCCGAGGTGGGCGCGCTCCAGCCGGCTCCCGGCTGGCTGGCCGAGTCGATCATGAACAGCTTCGCCCAAACCCAGTCGGCCGCCGCCCCGGCCGAGCTGGCGGAACTGGTCGCCCCGACCGGGACGTCGGCCATGCGGGCGGCCCGGCCTGCTTCGGTCCGAGCTGCTTCGGTCCGAGCTGCTTCGGTCCGAGCTGCTTCGGGGCGAGCTGCTTCGGGTCGGCAGCGGCGGGGCGCGGCGAAGGCCGCGGTCGCGGCCGCCGCGGGATCCGCGGGTCCCAGCGGTCCGGGACGTCACCGCATCTCGCGGCCGCTGGCCTCGGTCGGCCTCACCGGCGGGCTGGCGATCGCGTCGGCGGTGGCCGTCTTCGCCCTGATCGGCGCGGGCCGGACGCCCGCGGCCGGCCCCGCCCAGCCGCAGGCCGCGGCGGGCAGCCCGGCGACCATTCCCGCTCAGCTGCCCGGCCCGCTGGCCGGGCCGAGCACGGCGCCCCCGGCGTCGCTGTCGCCGAGCACGTTCGTCACCCCGGCCAGGTCCCGGTCCAGCCTCGCCCTGGCGCCGACCCCGATCACCTCGGCATCGAACCAGTCGATCGGCTCCAGCCCGGGATCCGGTTCCGGGTCCGGCTCCGGGTCCGGGTCCGCGCCGCCCTCGTCGGCTCCGCCGCCGTCGGCGCCCCCCTCGTCGGCCCCGCCGTCCTCGGCCCCGCCTTCGTCGGCGCCGCCGTCCTCGGCGCCGCCGTCCTCGACTCCGCCGTCCTCGACTCCGCCGTCCTCGGCCCCGCCCTCCTCGGCGCCGCCGTCCTCGACTCCGCCGTCCTCGGCTCCGCCCGCGTCCAGCGCGCCGGCGTCGGACTCGCCCGCGTCCACGCTGCCGTCGGACCCCCCTTCGTCCGCGTCGCCTAGCTAGCGGGGCGTTCCGCGCGGACCAGGGTGTCGACCGCGATGGCTTGCCCGCCGTCACGTTCCACGGAGCGCCGCACCCGTTCGGCTCGGATGATGCTCAGCCCGGTCAGGGCGGCGGTGATCGCCTCCGGGGTATAGAGCACCTCCGGGCTCGACGGGCCGCCGACCCCCTCGGTCAGGTTGGCCAGGTCGTGCCCCACCACCAGCAGCGTCCCGCCGGGGACCAGGGCCGCGGCCGCGCCGGCTAGGACCCGGCCGCGCAGGTCCGGCCCCACCTGGAGGTAGGCGATCAGGACCAGATCGAAGGCCGAACGAGGCGGGCTATACGCACCCAGATCCGCGACGACCCAGTCCACCTGCTCGTCGTCTACGCCGTGAGCGGCACTCAGCTTGCGTCCGGCGTCCAGGCCGACCCGGGAGAAGTCGACGGCGGTCACCCGCCAGCCCCGCTCGGCCAGCCAGACCGAGTTGCGGCCCTCCCCGGCGGCCAGGTCCAAGGCCCGGCCGGGCGGCACGCCGTCCAGTTCGGCCGCTACGAACCGGTTCGGGTGCATCGACCGCTCGAACTCGGCGCTCGCGTAGCGCGCGTCCCACTGCTGGCTGTCCACCCGGCCACGGTAACTCAGGTGCGGGGGGAGCGCCCCAGTACCTGACGCAGCCGGACGCGGGTGCCGGTGAGCAGGACGGACCGCTCGTAGATGGTCGCCGCGGTCCGCGCCATCCACACCGTGCCCACCACGACCAGGGCGGCCGAGACCGCCGCCTGCCAGCCGGGCACGTCGCCGGCCGCGTAGAGCACCGGCATGGCGATCGGCGCGGTCGGCGGCAGGAAGCCGAGCACGCGGAAGAAGGTGCTGGCGCCGTTGGCGTAGATCACCGTGTAGGACAGCGCGTAGGTGACGATGAGCGGGAGCTGCACCGGTATGACCACCGCACCCACGTCCGACTGCCTGCTGACCAGGGATCCGGCCGCGGCGAAGGCCGTGCAGTAGAAGGCGTAGCCGAGCACCAGGAAGACCGCGCCGACGATCACGATGCCGGCCGCCGCGCCGTGCACCAGGCTGGATCCGACGGCGGCGCCCAGGCCGAGGAAGACGGCCACCATCAGCAGGGCCTGGGCCAGGGCGAGCGCCCCGACGCCGGTCACCTTGCCGACCAGGAGCTGGATCGGCCGGACGGAGGCGAGGATCACCTCGACGATCCGGTTCTGCTTCTCCTCGCCCACGCCCATCGCGATCTGCGAGCCGTAGGCGCTGATCAAGACCCACACCAGCACCACGGTGAACAGCCCGGTGAGCCGGCGGGACAGGCTCGCCGACGGCGGGGTCAGGCCGCGGACCGGCAGCGAGACGCCGTTGGCGGCCGCGCCCGGGGGCAGCTGGCCGAGCAGCCTGGTCAGCCCGGCGACGTCCGCGATCGCGCTTGACAGCGTGCCGCCGTCCGAACCCGCGATCGAGACCTGCTTCACCACGACCTCGCGGCCGTTCACCAGCATGGCGTCCAGCCGGCCGGAGCGCAGGGCGGCCTCTCCCGTCGCCGCGCTGGGCTCGGTGACGACGGTGACCGCCGTTCCGGTGAGGCGCCCGGCTTCCCGCACGATCTCGGTCGCCGCGGCCTGCTGGCCGCCGGTGACGCCGACCCGTTGCGGCTTGGCGCTGTGCGCGACCAGGGCCGGGATCAGCACGCCGGCCGCCACCACGACCAGCAGCACGATCGTGCTGATGACGAAGGCCCGGGACCGGGCCCGCTGGCGTATCTCCCGGCCCGCCACGATCGAGGTCAGCCGCAGCCAGTGCTTACTCACTTGGCATCCTCGCCGGTCACGTCGCGGAACACTTCGGACAGGCGGCGGGTGGCGAAGGTGAAGTGCTCGACCGGGCCGGCCGCCCGGGCCGCGTCGAGGACCCGCTGGTCATCGGCGCCCGCCGCCAGCACCAGCAGGACCGTGCCCGCGTCCACCCGCTCCATGGTGGCGACCGCCGGATCCAGGCGCCGGGCCCAGTCCCCGGCCGGATCGGTGGCCACCCGGACCGCCAGCCGCGGCCGGTCGCCCCGCTCCAGGTCGGCCACCAGGCCCTGGGTCACCACCCGGCCGCGGTGAATGATCGCCACCGACTGGCAGATGTGCTCCACCAGGTCGAGCTGGTGGCTGGAGAACAGCACGGTGACGCCCGCGTCGGCTCGCTCGGCCAGGATCTCGGTCATGTCGTCGACGCCGCCCGGATCCAGGCCGGCGAACGGCTCGTCGAGCACGAGCAGGTCCGGGTCGTGCATCAGCGCGGCCGCCAGCTGTACCCGCTGCTGGTTGCCGTGCGACAGCGCCTCGAGCTTGGCTGACTCCCGGCCCGCCAGGCCCAGCCGCTTGATCCAGTTCCGGGCCGCGTCGCGGGCCGCGGCGGTCGTCATGTCGTGCAGGCGTCCCAGGTACTCCAGCTGATCCAGGATCTGCATGCCCGGGTAGAGGCCGCGTTCCTCCGGCATGTAGCCGAACCGGTGGCGGTCCTGCTCGGTGACCGGCTCGCCCCGCCAGCGAACCTGGCCTGCCTCCAGCGCCACCACGCCGAAGATCGCGCGCATCGTGGTGGTCTTGCCCGCTCCGTTCGGCCCGAGAAATCCGAAGACCTGGCCGGGCGGGACGCTGAAGGTCAGGCCGTCCAGCGCCACCACCGGCCCGAACCGGCGGCTCAGCCCGACCAGCTCGAGGGACGCCTCGGTCATCCGGCGTACCGCAGGCGCTCGGTGGCCAGGTCGGCGAAGGCCGGGTCGGTTTCCGCGGTGAAGGCGCGGCGGCCCAGCGCGACCGCCGCGACCGACGCCGAGCACAGGCCGCCGAACGGCTCCCACACCACGTCACCGGGCTGGGTCACCGCCCCGATCAGGCGTTCCATGAACTCCAGCGGTTTCTGGTTCAGGTGGGCCGAGCTCGCCGCGGTCGGGCTGTACACCCGCGGCGCGGCCCGGCGCAGGGTTCCCTTCAGCCGCTCGGTGTCGTGCAGCGGCCGGCGCGACCAGACGTTGGTGACCCCGTGCGCGTGCTGCCAGCGGTACCGCAGCGCGTCCCAGGCGGCGGCGGTGACCGGCCGCTCGCCGTCGAGCGAGTAGTACGGCCAGTCCGTGGCCCGGCCGCGCTCGTTGGCGTAGGCGGCCAGGCGCTCGGTCATCTCGCCCGGCGGCCAGTACCACAGCGAGTCCTTCGTCAGGTACTTGCGGGTGGCCGCGTTCTTCACCCCGCAGGCCTGGTTCGCCCGCTGCAGCGACAGCCCGGTCCTGGCCCACTCGTGCCTGACCCACTGCTTGGGCGGCATCGGCCCGTCCGGCCCGTTGATGGTGAAGGACCGCTGGTAGAAGGCGCAGACCTCGGTGACCACCGGGAACTGCCTGATCGTCTGGCCGTTCACGTTGCCCGCGATGTGGGCTAGCCCCTTGTCCCAGACAATGAGCTGGACGTAGTCCCAGCCGTGTTCGGCGAGCACCGGGTGAACGTTAGCCCAGCCGAGCTCGGTATTCCAGAACCACAGCGTGGTCGCCGAGCCCGCGGCCGCCGTCCAGGCCGCGATGTGCGGGCGGTACCAGTGCGGGAGAGCGCCGGGACCGATGGCGTCGCCGTGGAATCCGCGGACGCCGTAGGCGCCGTCGCTGATGATCGTCGCGGGGGCCGGCCAGTCCGGGTAAGCATCGAGCACATCACCACGGAACAGGGCAAACCCACTCATGGGCTAGCACTCTATGACGTTGACGGCGAGGCCGCCACGCGAAGTCTCCTTGTACTTGTCGAGCATGTCCCGCCCGGTGGCGCGCATGGTGGCGATGGCCTTGTCGAGGGAGACGAAGTGGCGCCCGTCGCCGCGCAGGGCCATCCGGGCCGCGTTGATGGCGGTGACGGAGGCGACCGCGTTCCGCTCGATGCACGGCACCTGGACCAGGCCGCCGATCGGGTCGCAGGTCAGTCCCAGGTTGTGCTCGATGCCGATTTCCGCGGCGTTCTCCACCTGTTCCGGCGTGCCGCCGAGCAGTTCGGCCAGCGCGCCGGCCGCCATCGAGCAGGCCGACCCCACCTCGCCCTGGCAGCCCACCTCGGCGCCGGAGATCGACGCGTTCTCCTTGAACAAGGTCCCGATGGCGGTCGCGGTCAGCAGGAAGCGGTCGACGCCGTCGGCTGAGGCGCCGGGGACGAACCGGTCGTAGTAGTGCAGCACGGCGGGGACGATGCCGGCCGCGCCGTTGGTGGGCGCGGTGACCACGCGGCCGCCCGCCGCGTTCTCCTCGTTGACCGCGAGCGCGTACAGCGTCACCCAGTCCATCGCCCGTAGCGGGTCGTCGCCGTCGCGCTCGCAGGTGAGCTGCCGGAACAGCCGCGGCGCCCGGCGCGGCACCTTCAGGCCGCCGGGCAGCATGCCGTCGGTGCGGCAGCCGCGCTCCACGCAGGCCTGCATGACCTGCCACAGCTCGGCGAGGCCGGCCCGGATCTCGGCCGGGGTCCGGCCGAGCGCCTGCTCGTTCGCCATCATGACCCCGGAGATCGGCAGCCCGCTGGCGGAGGTGTGGGCCAGCAGTTCCTCGCCGGTCGTGAACGGGTAGGGAACGTCTGGCCCTTGGCTTCCTTCGTCCTCGCCCGGACTGGCCTCGTCCGCGCTGGCTTGCTTCTCGTCCTGCTCGTTCGCGACGAAACCGCCGCCGACCGAGTAGTAGGCGCGCTCGCGGATAGCTTCCCCGGTTTTGCCGAAGGCGGTGAACCGCATCCCGTTGGGGTGGAAGCCGAGCTTCTTCCGGCGGTTGAACTCCAGGTTCTGGCCGAGGGTGAAGGGGATCTCGTGCTCGCCCAGCAGCCGGATCGTGCCGTTTCGCTTGATGGCTTCCAGGCGGGCGGGTATCGCGTCCACGTCGACCGTGGCGGGCTCCTCGCCTTCCAGCCCGAGCAGGACGGCCTTGTCGCTGCCGTGGCCCGGCCCGGTCAGGCCGAGCGAGCCGTACAGGGCTACGCGGACCGTGTCCACCTCGGGCAGCAGGCCGTCGTCGCGCAGGCCCCGGGCGAACATCCCGGCCGCCCTCATCGGCCCGACGGTGTGCGAGCTGGACGGGCCGATGCCCACCTTGAACAGGTCAAAGACGCTGATCGCCATTGATGCGTCCTAGTTCCGCTTGGGGGTATCAGTGAAAGACTACGGTCCGGTCGCCGTTGAGCAGGACCCGGTGCTCCGCATGCCAGGTCACCGCGCGGGCCAGCACCTGCGCTTCCACGTCGCGTCCGGCCTCGGTCAGGCGCTCGGGGGAGAGCGTGTGGTTGACCCGGATCACGTCCTGCTCGATGATCGGGCCCTCGTCCAGGTCCGGCGTCACGTAGTGGGCGGTGGCGCCGATCAGCTTGACGCCGCGCGCGTGGGCCTGGTGGTACGGCTTGGCGCCCTTGAAGCTGGGCAGGAAGGAGTGGTGGATGTTGATCATCCGCCCCTCCATCCGCTTGCACACCTCGCCGGACAGGATCTGCATGTAGCGGGCGAGCACGATCAGCTCGGCGTCCGCGCCGTCGATCACCTCGAGCAGCTGGCTCTCGGCGGCGGCCTTGGTCGCCTGGGTCACCGGGATGTGGTGGAACGGGATCCGGTAGGACGCGGCCAGCTCGGCGAACTCGTCGTGGTTGGACACCACGCCGGCCACGTCCACCGGCAGCGAGCCGGTCTTCCACCGGAACAGCAGGTCGTTCAGGCAGTGGCCGAGCCGGGAGACCATGATCAGGGTGCGGATCCGGGCCGCCTGGTCGTGCAGCTGCCAGGACATCTGGAACGACTCGGCCACCCAGGAGAAGCCGCGCTCGAGGCCGGCCAGCGACTCTTCCGGCGACTGGTTCTGCGGCGGCACGGAGAAGTGCACCCGCATGAAGAAGCGCCCGTCCGGGCTTTCGCCGTACTGCTGGCTGGCCAGGATGTTCGCCGAGTGCTGGACGAGGAAGCTGGATACCGCGTACACGATCCCCGGCTTGTCCGGGCAGGACAGCGTGAGTATGTACTCCCGGCCCTGAGTTACGTCCATATCGGCCCTTCACCGGCTGTTGCTCAATGCGCAACAAAATTCTCTATACGCAACAATGGTGCAACACTCGTGTTCTCTTCGGTCAAGGTGGCGGCGGGCAGCGGGCGTGTACTGTTGCGCTATGGGCAACACGGTGACCGAGGCGGCGGAGCCGTCGGTGCAGTCGGTGGACCGGGCGGTGCGGATCCTGGAGATCCTGGCGCGGGAGGGGGAGGCCGGGGTCACCGAGGTGGCGGGTGAGCTCGGCGTGCACAAGTCGACGGCGTCCCGGCTGCTGGCCGCGCTGGACCGGCGTGAGCTGGTCACCCAGGACGCGGCGCGCGGGAAGTTCCGGCTCGGGGTGGGCATCGTCCGGCTGGCCGGGGCGGCGAACGCGCGGCTCGACGTGCTGCAGGAGAGCCGGCCGGTGTGCCGGATGCTGGCGCACGAAGTGGGCGAGACCGTCAACCTGGCCATCTTGTCCGGCCGCGACGCGCTCTACCTGGACCAGGCGGCGGGCCCGGCGGCGCTGTCCCCGCACAACTGGGCCGGGCAGCGCATCCCGCTGCACGCGACCTCGGACGGCAAGGTCCTGCTGGCCTACCGGCCCGAGGCCGAGGTCGCCGAGTGCCTGGCACCGCCGCTGGCCCGCTTCACCGAGCGCACCATCACCGACGTGGCCGCGTTCCCGGCGCTGCTGGCCGAGGTGCGGCGGCGCGGCTACGCCACCGCGGTCGACGAACTCGAGGCCGGGCTGACCGCGATCGCGGCGCCGGTCCGCGACGCCGCGGGCACGGTGATCGCCTCGATCAGCGCGTCGGGCCCGAGCTTCCGCATCCCCGCCGCCCGCGTCGAGGCCCTGGCCGCCGCCGTCCGCCGCGCCGCCGGCGAAGCCTCCCGCCGCCTCGGCTGGCTCCCCCGCTGATTCGTACAAGCATGCGAATTTTCATGATCACGAAGGGTTTTGCCCCCTATTAGGGTACAAAACCCTTCACGATCATGGAATGCGGGCGCGGGGGATGGGTCAGTAGCGGGTCGCGGCTGAGGGGCGGCTGGTCTCGGCGGCGAGGGACTGCTGGGCGAGGATCTCCCTGAGCTCGCGGGTGTCGGGGTCCGGGTAGCGGTCGAGGATCGCGTCGAGGTCGCGGCGCTGGGCCGGGGTGGAGTAGGAGGCCAGCTCACGCTCCAGGGCGCGGCGCTGGGGGCTGGCTTCCGCCGGGCCGCCCGGGGCGAGCAGCGCGGCCGTCAGGAACAGCATCCCGGGGATCATGACGGCGCCGGGCGTGCCGCTGCGCATCACGAAACCGGCCACGGTGAGCACGGTTCCGGCGGCCAGGGGGCGCCAGCGCGGACGCACGGCGGCCGCGACCCGGAGCAGGCCGACGGCGACCAGCAGCCCGGTGATCCGGAGCCGCCGTCGGATCCGCCCGGAGCGCTCGGCCCGCGCGAACCACAGGCCGCGGCCCCGGTATTCCGGGGAGCGCGACGATTTCCAGATCACCACGTTCCGGCGATGCCGTCGCAACGTCACCGCAGCCTCCTGTACCTACTGCCCTACGTACTCTTCATGCTCACCCGCGCCCGGGCGATTTGTCTATGGGCAGGAGCGTTACAAGGGCTAGTCGCCGAGTTCGCGGCGGCGGCGGGTTACGAAGTCGTCGAGCTCGGCGCGGATCGCGTCGTCCAGCGGCGGCGGGGTGAACTCGGCCAGCTTCTTCTGCCAGATCTCGTTGGCCCGGGCGGCGGTGTCCTTGGCGCCCAGCTTGAGCCAGCGCTCGAAGTTCGCGGTGGAGGAGAGCAGCGGGCGGTAGAAGCAGTCGCGGAAGCGCTCCATCGTGTGCTCGGCGCCGAGGAAGTGGCCGCCGTGCCCGACCTCGGTGTGCGCGCCGAACGCGAGCGACTCCTCGGTGATCTCCAGCGGGGTGAATTCCACCCGCAGCTCGCGCAGCAGCTCGATGTCGATGATGAACTTCTCGTAGCAGCTGACCAGGCCGCCCTCCAGCCAGCCGGCCGCGTGCATGACGAAGTTGGTGCCGGCCAGGAAGGTCGGCAGCAGCGTCATCAGGCCCTCGTAGGCGGACTGGGCGTCGGCCGTCTGCGACGAGTTGAGCCCGCCGCCGGTGCGGAACGGCAGGCCGTAGTGCCGGGCCAGCTGGCCGGTGCACAGCAGGCCGAGAGCCGATTCGGGGGTGCCGAACGACGGTGAGCCGGACTGCATGTCAATGTTCGACAGGAACGAGCCGAAGATCACTGGGGTGCCCGGCCGGATCAGCTGGGCCAGCGCGATGCCGCTCAGCGCCTCGGCCAGCTGCTGGGCCAGCGCGGACGGGATCGTGACCGGGGACATCGCGCCCATCAGGAGGAACGGGGTCAGGACCACGGGCTGCCCGGCGGCACAGTACTCGAACTGGGCGTCCAGCATCCGGTCGTCCCAGCGCAGCGGCGAGTTGCAGTTGATCAGCGAGATCGTGGCCGGCGTCTGCTCGATCGTTTCCCGCCCGCCGAACAAGATCTCGGTCATCTTGATCGTGTCGGCGGCGTTCGGCCCGGAGACCACGTTGCCCATGTAGATCTTGTCGGTCAGCGTCTGCAGCGCGTAGATCATGTCCAGGTGCCGCGAGTCCAGCGGGGTGTCGTTCGGCTCGCAGATCACGCCGCCGGCCGAGTCGAGCTCGTCGTAGGCCTGGGACAGGCTGGCCAGCTGGCGGAAGTCCTGCATGGTGGCGTCGCGGCGCACGTCGCCCTCGCGCACGAACGGGCACCCGTACACGGCGCTGAACACCATGTGGTCGCCGCCGATGTGCACGTTGTGGGCCGGGTTGCGGGCCTGCACGTCGAACTCCCGGGGCGCCTTGGCCACCTGCTCCAGGATGAAGTCCGGGTCGAGCTTGACCACGTCGCCGTCCACCTGCTGCCCGGCCTTGGCGAACAGCTCGACCGCCTCGGGCTTGGCGAACTGGATGCCGATCTCGGAGACGATCCGGCGCCAGCCGCGTTCGAGTACCTCGATCGAGTCGGCGGAAAGGATCTCGTACCTGGGCATCTTGTTGACGAACATCGACTTCACCAAGCCCTTAGGACGAAGCAGCAGCAACTTGACCGATCTTAGACCCCGACCCTACGATCACATAGTAGAACTCAGTCCCATAAAGTGGAACCTATGGCACAAGAACGGAACCCTCAGGCGGCCATGAGCAACTCCAGCGGCACGCAGGCCGTGGACCGCGCGGCTCGCCTGCTCGCGGAGGTTGTGCACTCGGCCGACCCGATGACGTTCACCGGGCTGAGCGCGTCCACCGGGCTGGCCAAGTCGACCACGTCCCGGCTGCTGCTCGCGCTCGAGCGCAACGGCCTGGTCCGGCGGGACGACCACGGCCGGTTCCTGCCGGGTGAGATGTTCGTCAGCTTCGCCTGGCGCGGCGGCGCCGAGGCCGGCCTGGTCGCGGTGGCCCAGCCCTTCCTCGAGCGGCTCGGCAAGGCCACCGGTGAGACGATCAACCTGGGCGTGGCCAGCAACGGCCTGGTCGAGCAGATCGCCCAGGTCGACAGCACCTTCCTGATCGGCGGCACCAACTGGATCGGCATGTCGGTGCCGCTGCACTGCTCCGCGCTGGGCAAGGTGCTGCTGGCCTTCGGCGCGGCTCAGCTTTCCGGCGCCCCGCTCGAGCGGCGCACCGATAAGACCGTCACCAGCGACGTGGCGCTGCGCGCCGAGCTGGGCACGGTGCGGGCCCGCGGCTACGCGGTGACCGACGAGGAACTCGAACCCGGGCTGATCGCGGTGGCCACCCCGATCCGCGGCTACGACGGCGCCGTGGTCGCGGCGCTGTCGGTGTCGGCCCCCACGAACAGGATGAGCCGGGACAGCGTGCCGGCTATCGCCGGGTACTGCGCGGAGGAGGCGGCCGGGCTGTCCGCCGTCCTCGGCTACCGGCAGCGAGGTGCCAAGCAGACCAGGAAGGCGGGCTGATTATGACGACCGAAGAGCTGCTCAGCGAGCTTTACGACCAGACGCTGGTCGGTAACAAGCCCGCCGTGCTCGAGCTCACCAACGCCGGGCTGGCCCAGGGCCTCGGCCCGGAGACGCTGCTGTACGAGGCGCTGATCCCGTCGCTGGAAGAGGTGGGCGCCCGGTTCGAGCGGGGCGACTTCTTCGTGCCGGAGATGCTCATCGCGGGCAAGGCGATGGCGGGCGCGCTGGAGATCCTGCGCCCGCTGCTGGCCGAGACCGGCGCCCAGACGATCGGCAAGATCGTGATGGGCACGGTCAAGGGCGACGTCCACGACATCGGCAAGAACCTGGTCAACATCATGTTCGAGGGAGCCGGGTTCGAGGTCATCGACCTCGGCGTGCAGGTGGCGCCGGAGAAGTTCGTCGACGCGATCAGAGAGCACCAGCCGGACATCGTGGGGTTCTCCGCGTTCCTCACCACCACGATGCCGATGTTCAAGGCCAACATCAACGCGCTGAACAAGGCCGGCCTGCGCGACCAGGTCATCGTCATGGTCGGCGGCGCGCCGGTCACCCAGGAGTACGCCGACGTGGTCGGCGCCGACGGCTACGCGTCCGACGCCTCGGCCGCCGTGGTCCGGGCCAAGGAACTGATCGCGCAGCGCCGCGCTCCTGCCCGTGTTTAACCAACACAGTGCCTGAACGAAACCGCCGGAGGAGAATGACCCGTGCACACCATCCTGTCCTCGGCGACCAAGACGGTGCGGATCGGCGACGACCAGCCGTTCGCGATCATCGGCGAGCGGATCAACCCGACCGGCCGGAAGATCTTCCAGCAGCAGTTGCGCGCGGGTGACCTGTCCCGGGTCGAGATCGACGTCAAGGAGCAGGTGGCCGGCGGGGCCATGCTGCTCGACGTGAACATGGGCACCCCGCTGGCCGACGAGGCCGAGCTCATGCGGCAGGTCGTCCCGCTGATCCAGGGGCTGACCGACCTGCCGCTGGTCATCGACTCCTCGATCATCGAGGTGCTCGACGCCGGGCTGGCCGCCTACCAGGGCAAGGCGCTGGTCAACTCGGTGACGGCCGAGGACGAGCGGATGGAGGCCATCCTCCCGATCGTGAAGAAGTACGGCGCCGCCGTGATCGGGCTGCCGAACGACGAGGAGGAGATCCCCGAAGACCCGGACCGGCGACTGGAACTGGTCCGCAAGCTCATCGGCATGGCCACCGGGAAGTACAAGATCCCGCTCGAGGACATCGTGATCGACCCGCTGGCCATGCCGGTCGGCGCCGACACCCTGCACCCGACCCGGACGCTCGAGACCATCGCCCTGATCAAGGCCGAGTTCGGGGTGAACATGACGCTGGGCGCGTCGAACGTGAGCTTCGGCATGCCGGACCGGCACTCGATCGCGTCCTCGTTCCTGCCCATCGCGATCAGCGCGGGCCTGACCAGCGCGATCATGGACGCCCGGTCGCCGCAGATCGTCCGCGCGGTCAAGGCGGCCGACCTGGTGCTCAACCGCGACGAGTGGGGCGCCAGCTGGATCGCCGCGCACCGTGCGGCACAAAAGGCGGCGGCCGAGGCGTCGGCGCAGGGGGCCACGTGACGGCGGTCGAGGAGGCGGGTACCCACCCCGTTCGGATTAATCTGCTTTTTAATGACAAACCGGTGCGGGTTCCGTACGGCGTGACCCTGTTCGACGCGGCCAGCTGGAACGGCATCGCGATCGACTCCACCTGCGGCGGCCACGGCACCTGCAAGAAGTGCCGGGTCAAGATCGCCGACGACCCGCCCGCGCCGTCCAGCCTGGACATCCGGGCCTACACCGCGCAGGAGATCAAGGACGGCTGGCGGCTGGCCTGCCGGACCCCGGCCACCCGGGACACCGCGGTCGAGGTGCCGCCGCTGACCACCCGGCCGAAAGCGGCCACCGTCGGCGTCGGCCGGCAGGTCATCTTGCGCCCGGCGGTGCAGAAGCGGTACCTGGAGCTGACCGAGCCTAGCCTGGCCGACCAGGCCACCGACCTGGAGCGGGTGCTGGCCCAGCTCGAGGACCTGGAGCCGCGGGCCGACCTGGCCGTGCTGCGGACCCTGGGCCGGACGCTGCGCGAGGCCGCGTACCAGGTCACCGCGGTGGTCGTGGACGACGTGCTGATCGCGGTCGAGCCGGGCGACACCACCGGCCGGCGGTTCGGCATCGCCTTCGACCTGGGCACCACCACGGTGGTGGCCACCCTGCTCGACCTGTCCACCGGGACCCCGGTGGCGGTGGAGTCGATGCTGAACAAGCAGCAGCCGTTCGGCGCCGACGTGATCACCCGGATCAGCGCCACCATGATGGACCCGGGCGCGCTGGACAAGCTGCGGAACCTGGCCCACGAGACGCTGGCCGAGCTGGCCCAGGCGGTCTGCGCGGCCGGCGAAGTCCAGCCGGACGAGGTCTACGAGGTCGCGGTGGCCGGCAACGCCACCATGACCCACCTGGTGCTCGGCATCGACCCCGAGCCGCTCGGCATGGCCCCTTTCATCATGTCCACCCGGCTGCTGCCCGAGGTGCTCGCGGCCGACCTGGGCCTGGCCCAGATCACGCACCCGCGGGCCCGCGCGATGGTGTTCCCGGCGTTCGGCGCCTACGTGGGCGGTGACATCACCTCCGGGCTGCTGGCCAGCGGGATGGACCGGGACGCCCGGGTGCGGCTGTTCGTGGACATCGGCACCAACTGCGAGATCGTCCTGGGCAACCGGGAGTGGCTGCTGGCCACGGCCGCGCCGGCCGGCCCAGCGTTCGAGGGGGCCGCGATCCGGTGCGGGATGCGAGCCGCCGACGGCGCCATCGAGGTGGTCACCATGACCCCCGACGACGTGGCGTTGAAGGTGATCGGCGACGCCGAGCCGCAGGGCCTGTGCGGCTCCGGCCTGGTGGACGCGGTGACCGGCCTGGTCAAGGTGGGGCTGCTCGACTCCTCCGGGCGGTTTATACCCGAAGACGAAGCCGGGGCTCGCGCTCCCGGGCTGGCGGACCGGCTGACCATGATCGGCAAAGAGCGCGTGTTCGTGCTGCACTGGCGGGGCGCGGCCGAGGACAGCATCTACCTGTCCCAGCGCGACGTCCGCGAGCTGCAGTTCGCCAAGGCGGCCATCGCCACCGGCTGGCAGATCCTGCTCGAGGAGGCCGGGCTGACCGCGGCCGACGTCAAGCAGGTGCTGCTGGCCGGCTCGTTCGGCAGCTACCTGTCGGCGGCCAGCGCGATCCGGATCGGCCTGGTCCCCAAGGTTCCCGTGACGCGGGTGGTGTCGGCGGGCAACGTGGCCGGCGAGGGGGCGAAGATGGCGCTGCTCAGCCTGCGCGAGCGGGCCGGCGGCCTGGCGCTGCTCGAGGAGGTGAGGTATGTCGAGCTCTCCGACCGCACCGACTTCAACGACCGCTTCGTCGAGCAGCTGTCCTTCCCCGCACCCTGAGGAAGCATCATGACCGGCCTGGACGCGCTGCTGCGGAGCCCTCGTTACGAGGTGATCCCGGCCAAGGCGACCGAGCAGGCGGTGCTCGACCAGATCCCGGCCGGGATGACCGTCACCGTGACCGCGTCCCCGGTCAAGGGGCTGGAGCCGACCGTCGACCTGGCCGAGCGGCTGGCCGGGCGGGGGTACCGGGTGGTGCCGCACCTGGCCGCCCGTTCGGTGGAAAGCCAGCCGCACCTGGACGCGATCGTGGCCCGGCTGACGGCGTGCGGGGTGGACGACGTGTTCGTGCCCGGCGGCGACGCGTCCGACCCGGCCGGGCCGTTCGACGGCGCGCTGCCGCTGCTCGAGCGGCTGACCGAGATGGGCAGGCCGTTTGTCCGGGTCGGCATCACCGGGTACCCGGAGAGCCACCCCAAGATTCACGATGACATCACCGTCCAGGCCATGTGGGACAAGCGCAAGCACGCCACCTACATCGTGAGCAACGTGTGCTTCGACCCGGCCGGGCTGGGCCGCTGGATCGGCCGGATCCGGGCCCGCGGTGTCACCCTGCCGCTGTACGTGGGGCTGGCCGGGCCGGCCGAGCGCAGCAAGCTGCTGAAGATGGCGACGGTGGCCGGGGCGGGCGAGTCGGCCCGCTTCATCACCCGGCATCCCGGCTGGATCCTGCGCTTCTGGGTGCCCGGCGGGTACAGCCCGGACCGGTTCCTGGACCGCGCGGCCCCGTTGATCACTGCGCCGGCCGCGGGCGTGGCCGGATTGCACGTGTTCACCTTCAACCAGCTCCAGCCGGCCGAGCAATGGCGTGCGGCCGCGCTGGGGCGCACCGGAAATGACCAGAAACTACTGGCGGGATGACGACCATGACTGATACTCCGGCGCGCGCCAGCGCTGTCATCATCGGGGCCGGCATCGTCGGCAACAGCCTGGTGCACCACCTGGGCCGGCTCGGCTGGACGGACCTGGTCCTGGTGGACAAGGGCCCGATGCCGAACCCGGGCGGCTCGACCGGTCACGCCTCCAACTTCATCTTCCCCATCGAGTACTCGAAGATGATGTTCGAGCTGACCGAGGACAGCACCGCGCAGTACAAGGAGCTCGGGGTGTTCACCGAGAGCGGCGGGATCGAGGTGGCCCGCACCCCGGAGCGGATGATCGAGCTGAAGCGGCGCTGCAGCCAGGCCAAGGCGTGGGGCATCCCGGCCGAGGTGATCACCCCCGGCGAGGTGCGCAAGCTGGTGCCCTACCTGGACGAGTCGGTCATCGGTGGCGGCGCCCACTTCCCCACCGTGGGTGTGGTCGACTCGCTGCGGGCCGGCACGCTGATGCGGGAATCGGCCCAGAAGTCCGGGGCGCTCACCGTGCTGGCCGGCACCGAGGTCTACGACATCACGGTGTCGGAAGGCCGGGTGCGGTCGGTGACTACCAGTGCGGGCGAGATCCAGACCGACAACGTGGTCATCTGCTGCGGGGTCTGGTCGCCGCGGATCGCCCGGATGGCCGGGGCCCGGCTCGCGCTCACCCCGTGCGTGCACCAGATGATCAGCGTCGGCCCGATCGCGCTGTTCGCCGACACGCCGGGTGAGATCTCCTACCCGATCGTCCGCGACGTGGACACCAACATGTACGAGCGCCAGCACGGCGGTGACATGGAGGTCGGCTCGTACGCGCACCGCCCGATCATCGTCGCGCCGGACGACATCCCCTCCATCGAGGAGTCGGTCCTCTCGCCCACCGAGATGCCGTTCACCTCCGACGACTTCGACCCCCAGCTGGAGCAGGCGCTCGAGCTGATGCCCGAGCTGCTGGGCGACGAGAAGGCCGGCATCAGGTACGCGATCAACGGCCTGATCTCGATGACCCCCGACGGGCACCCCCTGCTGGGCGAGATGCCCGAGGCCAAGGGCCTGTGGTCGGCGGCGGCGTCGTGGATCAAGGAAGGTCCCGGCTGCGGTCGCGCGGTCGCCGAGCTGATGTCCGGTCGCGTGCCGACGGTGGACGTGCACCACGCCGACGCCGCCCGGTTCTACCCGTTCCAGCAGACGACCGAGCATGTCCGTGGCCGGGCCCGCGAGGCCTTCAACAAGATGTACGGCATCGTGCACCCCGCCGAGCAGTGGGCCTCCGGCCGCCCGGTCCGGGTCGGCCCGGCCTACGAGCGCGAACGTGCCCTCGACGCGGTGTTCTACGAGACCGCGGGCTGGGAGCGGCCGTTCTGGTACGCGTCCAACGCTGGCTTGCTGGACAAGTACGCGGGCCAGCTGATGGAGCGCTCGGCGGAGTGGGAGTCGCGCTGGTGGTCGCCGGTGATCAACGCCGAGCACCTGGCCATGCGGGACGCCTGCGCGATAGTCGACCTGTCCGCGTTCGCCGTCCTGGAGATCTCCGGTCCGGCCGCGCTCGACGCGGTGCAGAACGCTGTCGGTGGCGCAGCTGGACGTGCCGGTGGGCCGCGTGGTGTACACCTCGTGGCTGGACGAGAACGGCGGCTTCCGGGCCGACCTCACCGTGATGCGGCTGGCCGGGGACCGGTTCCGAGTCGTGACCGGCGGCGCCGACGGGATGGCCGACGCCCAGTGGATCCGCGACCATCTCCCGCCGGGCGCGTTCCTGGCCGACCTCACCTCGGCCTGGACCACGATCGGGCTGTGGGGACCCAAGGCCAGGGACGTGCTAACCGCGGTGACGGACGATGACGTGTCACACGAGGCGTTCCCGTTCGGCACCTGCCGGGAGATCGAGATCGCCGGGATCGTGGTGCTCGCGTCCCGGATCTCCTACGTGGGAGAACTCGGCTGGGAGCTGTACGTGCCGATCGAGCAGGGCCTGCGGCTGTGGGACACGCTGTGGCAGGCCGGGCAGCCGCACGGCCTGGTGCCGGCAGGCATCGGGGTGTACGGCACGACCGGGCGGCTGGAGAAGGGGTACCGCGCGTTCGGCGCCGAGCTCACCGGTGACTACACCCTGGTCGAGGCGGGCATGACCCGGCCCAAGGTCAAGCCGCAGTCGTTCGTCGGCAAGGAGGCGTACCTGCGGCAGCGTTCCGAAGAGCCGTGCGCGGTCCTGTGCACGCTGACGGTGGACTCGCACTCCTCGGCCGACGGGTCGCTGCGGTACATGCTGGGCGGCGAGCCGATCCTGTCTGCTTCCGGCGAGCGGCTCGTGGACGCCAAGGGACGGCCGTCGTACGTGACCAGCGCGGGCTCCGGCCCGTCGGTCGGCAAGCACCTGCTGATGGCATACCTGCCTGCTTCGTACGCGGAGGAGGGCACCTCGCTGCTGGTCGAGTACATGGGCGAGCAGTTCCCGGTCACGGTGGCTGTCGCTGGGTCGACCCCGCTGTTCGACCCGTCCAACTCCCGGATCAGGAGCTGATAGTGGAAATCCTGGTCTGCATCAAGCGCGTCCCCACCGTGGGCGGCAAGATCGCGGTCACCCCGGACGGGCAGCAGGTGGACACGCGGGCCTCCGGGTTCTCCATCAGCCCGCACGAGGAGTGCGCGGTCGAAGAAGCAGTGCAGATTACCGAACGAGTCGGTGGCACCGTATCGGTCCTGACCCTCGGCCCCGCCGAAGCGGTCGAGCAGCTGCGCGGCGCGCTCGCTCTCGGCGCTCACCGCGCGGTGCTGCTGGAGACCGACGGCCGCGAGTTCGGCCCGATCGCGACCGCTTCCGCCATCGCGGCCGAGGTCCGGTCCGGGTCTTATAACCTGGTCCTGCTGGGTAACGAGGCGGCCGACACCGGCGACTACCAGGTCGGGGTGCGGCTCGCGCACGAGCTCGGCTGGCCGGTGGCGACCGGGATCAAGAACCTGTCGGTGTCTTCCTCCTCGGATGGCGTCGTGGCCCGCCGGGAGTACCGGGGGGTCGAGGAGGCCTACTCCTTGCCGCTGCCGGCCGTGGTCACCGTCAAGGAGGGCATCAACCTGCCGCGTTACCCGTCGCTGCCGGGGCGCCTGCGGGCCAAGCGGGCCGCGGTCGACACGTCCGCGCCGGACCATGTGCCCGACGGGCTGCGCAAGGAGGCGCTGCGGGTGCCCGAGTCGAGCAAGCACCAGGCCTCGGTGCTCGGCGAGGGGCTCGATGCGGTACCCGACCTGGTCCGCGTCCTGGAGGAATGGGGGGTGCTCTCATGACGGTCCTGGTTCTGGTCGAACTCGACGGCGGCGAGCCGGCGGACGCGTCACTGCGGGCGGTCAGCATGGCCCGGTCGCTCGGCGACGTCGGCGCGGTCGTCTTCGCCGATGCCGCGCCTGCTGACACCCTGGCCCGTTACGGCGTCACCGACGTGTACCTGGTCGAGTCTTCTTCGCTCGACGGGTACGCGCCCCAGGCCTGGGCGCGGACGCTGGCCGGGCTGGCGTCGGAGACTGGCGCCACCGCCGTGCTGGCCGCCGGGACCGACCGCGGCAACGAGGTGCTCGCGCACCTCGGCGCGATCACCGGCCTGCCGATGGCGGCTAACTGCACGCTGGTCACGCCGGACGGCGGGCAGACGCACCGGCTGGTGCGGCACCGCTGGGCCGGGCTGCTGCTCGAGGACGCGGTGATGGAAGCACCGGTCGCCCTGTTCACCGCGGCCACGGATGCGGTCGCCAACGTTCCCGCGGAAACGCGTTCCTCTCCTGCGGTGCACGTGCACAAGCCCGAGCTGGCCGAGGCCGACCTGGTGGTGCGGGCGGCCGAGTCGCCCGCCGGCCCGGGCGGCGCGTCGCTGGCGACGGCCCGGGTCGTCGTGGGCGGCGGGCGCGGTGTCGGCGGTGCGGACGGCTTCGCCCCGCTGGAGGAACTGGCCGAGCTGCTCGGCGGCGTGGTCGGGGTGTCCCGCGTGGTCACCTCGGAGGGCTGGCGCCCGCACAAGCAGCAGGTCGGCCAGACCGGCACCAAGATCACCCCGGAGCTGTACCTGGCCTGCGGCATCTCCGGCGCCATCCAGCACATCGCCGGCTGCGCCGGGGCCAAGCACATCATCGCCATCAACACCGACCCGGGCGCCCCCATCCTGGCCCACGCCGACTACGCCGTCATCGGCGACCTCCACCAGGTCATTCCCGCCTTGGTCGAGGCGCTCCGAACACGCTAACGCCGCGATCCGGCCCGTCGGCCTCAGGTTGGGGCCGCGTCGCGGCCGTTCACCGGCGCGCTGGACAGGGGCGTGGACGGCAACTGACCTCTCGGTCGGCGGCTCGCGGCAGGTCGGCCGGGGGGAAGTTGCTCGGGGATATGCGCCCAGCCCCGACGCTGCCGTCGGCCGACCCTGACCCGGACTAGCGGCCGGTACGACGACTCATGCAGGTAACCCTGCTGGACGATCCCGTTGTAGATCTCTTCTGAGACCACGAGGATAAGGGACGCGCCCGTGGCATCTTTCAGCGCTTTCTTCAGGGACGCTGCCTCAAGGAGACGGAAGGCAGCGTCTAGGTCATCGCCGTAGAAGCCATTGTCGTCTTCGTGGATCTCGCCGGCATGTACCACAACTCGGAGTCGTATACGCAGCTCAGGTTCGCGAACCGAGGTGTTGTTCGTACTGAGCAGGTCGTCCAAAATCGGCACCAGCCGGTTGAGCACTAGCGTCTTCGGCACTTCATCGTGCGGCTTGATCAGGATCAGGACGCTGTCGCCTCGATCGGTGAACGGCTCTAGGTGCCCAGCAGCGATGCCGGCTGCGTTGAGCGCCTGCTTTAGCAGGTCGTACAAGACGCGCCGGAGCTGTCCCTTGGCCAGGTTGTTCCGGTCGGTGGATCCCTCAATGTCTACGGCAAAGATCAAGCGGTGCACTGGGTCTTCGGACCGCCGTGTGTCCAGGGATGACGAAGCGAACGGGAGCGTCATTCGCCCTCCCTGGAAGTAAGGACCCCGTATACTAGAGTGTACAAGTTTTGACAGTCTTGGACACCCCTGGACGGCAGGAGGATTTGACCGGTGGGGGCTATAAAGCGCGAACCGACTCCTGCGGGGCCGATCAACGATCTCTTCGATCGTCTGCACGCTCTTCATCTAGCGGCAGGCCAGCCGTCCATGCGCGAGATCGCCGCCGGGATCGGGCGCGGTGTCATCAGCCCTTCCACCATCCACAACATGTTCCGTGGTCCGCGGGTGCCGAAATGGGGCTTCGTCGAGCTGGTCGTCGAGGGGCTAGCGCGGCGATCTCGCGGAGTACAGGACCTTGTGGCAAGCGGCTCGCGTCGCCGAAGACTCGGAGGCGGGGGTAGAGCAGCGCGAAGAGGTGGCCACGCCGCCGACCGGTGAACGAAGAGCTCCGGCGGCTGGGAGCAGAAAGTCCGTTCTCAGCCATCTGCCTGTTGCTTCGACCGAGCCGGCCGGCTCCGTCTCGTCACGCAGGCTCTGGTCGAACGAGATTCCGCAGCGGAATTCGCACTTCACCGGCCGGGCAGCTGAGTTGGATGCAGTGCGCGCCAACCTCGTCAGGGAAGACCGGCCGCACCGGCCAGCCCAGCTTATTTCCGGCATGGGCGGGGTGGGTAAAACCGAAATCGCTACCGAATATATTCACCGACATCGCGACAAGTACGAGATTATCTGGTGGATCCGCGCCGAGCATACCGACCGCGTCCGGGACGCGCTGGTCCAATTGGGGCAGCGGCTGGGTGTCCGGCCAGCCGGCCCGGAAGGCGGTCGTGACCGTACGATCGCGGCGGTTCTCGACACCTTGGCGCACGGCGTGCAGGCGGACTGGCTGCTGGTTTACGACAACGCGGCTCAGCCACTTGAACTGAAGCCCTACCTGCCCATCTGCCCGCCAAATGGTCACATCCTCATTACCTCGCGGCTGCAGAACTGGCCTGCCTACATCGAGAAGGACAGCGTGGCGGTCTCGCCTTTCACCAAGGACGAAGCGGTCAGCTTTCTGTGTCGCCGGGTAGCGATCCTGGGTGCGGACCGAGAGCTCGGTACCGACGAGAACGAGCGCCGGATCAGCGAAGCAGGACGTCTAGCCGAGACACTGGGATATCTGCCTATCGCGATCGAACATGCCGCCGCCTATTTGACTGAGACCGGTCACAGCGTGGATGGCTACCTCAGCCTCTTCGAGGAGAACGCTCACCGGCTGCTGAACGAGCAGTCGGGAGAATTCCCCGCATCGGTGGCGGCCACGTGGACGATGTCGACCGAGTTGCTGACCCCTGACGCTGAGCACCTGTTCAACCTGTGTGCGTTTTTCTCCCCCGAGCCGATCGCTGTGGAGCTGTGCCTCAATCATGCCCGGGCTATCAGTGACCCGCCGGGGCTGCGCGAGCTTCTTTCCTCCTCGCCTCGGTTTCGGGCCGCGGCCACCCAGATGAACCGGTTGTCGCTGGTGAAGGTGGACGGGGCCAGGGACCAGATTCAGATGCACCGGGTCGTGCAGGCCGTCACCCGGGGTCAGCTCAGGCAGAACGGGCTGGACGCGTTCATGGCCTATCGGGACGCCGTTGACATCTTGCTGGCTGAGTCTAATCCTGGTAACCCCGATCGAGCCGGTTTCGACGCTGCCTATGACCTGTCGCTACAGCACCTGGAGTCCGATCGCAACTTCCTCAACACACCTAACCCAGCGCTGCGGCGTCTCTTCATCGACCAGATACGTCGGCTGCACCTGCGCGGTGGTCATGTCGAGGCGACACGGTTTGGCCAGGACATACGTCGGGTCTGGCTGGACCGGCTCGGCCCGGGCGACCTGCACGTGCTGGCCCTTTCGGTCGAGGTAGCGATCGCGATGCAGCTAGGCGGCCGCGCCGCCGACGCCCGCAGGCTGATCCTCGAGACGCGGGCGATGCTGGATGAGCTCAACGTCGGCCAGGATGAGATCCCCCAGGATCAAGTTGAGGTCGCCCTGCTCTGCGACAACGTCTACGGTTCCGACTTGCGCACCCGGGGCCAGTTCAACGAGGCGCTCGAACTCGACCGCGTACTGCTGCCCAAGTTCGAGGCGGTCTTCGGCTCGGATCACGAACGCACCCTCAACGTGAGGAACAACATCGCCGCCGATTTCCGGCGCCTCGGGCGTTTCGGTGAAGCGCTTGAGATCGACCAGCGCACCTTCGATGACCGGTGCCGGATCCTTGGCCCTGCCGACCCGCGCACGCTGGCCTCCCAGGACATGGTGGCCATCGACCTGCGCGGGCTGGGCCGCTACCAGGAATCGCTCGACGTCGCGCGCAAGGTCGTCGGGGCGTTCGAGGCCTCCGGCGGCCGGGAGAATCCCGACTGGCTCAACGCGCGGACGGGTTTTGCCGCCGCGCTGCGTAAGGCCGGTCACCACTGGGACGCGCTGCAGTGGAGTGAGGACGTCGTCCAGCGTTACCGCGACTACCTCGGCCTGGATCACACTCATACGCTGCGGGCCGCGGCCAACCTCATCAACGACCGGCGAGCGGTGGGTGAACTCGCCATCGCCGAGGACCTGGGCATAGAGATCTACGAGCGGTCCAACGCCGTGGCTTCGCCCGTCGAGATCATGTACGCGGCCATGGTCAACCTGGCCTCCGTGCTGCGAGCGGCCGGCCACCCGGACGAGGCTCGCCCGCTCGACCAGCAGGCCCGGGAGGCACTCATGGGCATCTACGGCGACCAGCACCCCTTCACGCTGGCGGCCAGCATCAACTACGCCTCCGACCTGGCCGCGTGCGGCGAACTGGCCGACGCCATCAGGATCGGCCAGGACACTCTGGCCAACTGCCGCAGCACGCTGGGCCCGGACCATCCGGACACCCTGATGGCCGCGATTAACCTGGCCATCGACGTAGCGGGATCGGGCGGCCAGGCGCGAGCGCAGCGGCTCCGCGAGGATACCCTGCGCCGCTACGCGGAGACGCTGACCATGGAACATCCCGAGGCCCGCACCGCTCAGCTAGGGGCCAGGCTCACCGCGGAGATCGAGCCGTACTCCTACTGAGCCCGGCCAGGTCGCTGGTCACCCGGTCGCTGACGTGAGTGATCAGCCGCAGCAGGTCCGCGCAGTACACGGAGGGATTGCGGAATCCTTCGCCGTCACGATAGCGATGCGGATAGAGGCCGCCGCCGCAGACCTCCATCACCGGGCACGCCTGGCACTCGGCGGCCAGGGCATCGGCGCCCAGCTGCCTGGCCACCGTGGTGGGATGGTCGAGGGCGGCGTCGAAGCTGCCGGTGAGAATGTGCAGCCCCGTATCGGCAGCCCCGGGATAGGCCGAGCTCAGCGAGTCGAGTTGCTTGATCGTGCCGTCCGTGTCGACCACGATCAGCGTTTCGGGTTGCAGGCCGAGGACCTCTACCGCGCCCGGGCCGCCCAGGATGAGCTGGATCAGCTCGGTGAACAAGCGGATCTGCGTCTCCTGCACCGGGGCGGAGTACCAGCGGTCGAAGACTTCGATCAGCCAGTCGCCGTGGCCGGTGCCTGGGGGCGGCGAACTCCAGTTCGCGTGCGGCAGGAGCAGATCCAGTGCCGGGGGACTGAACTTCAGTAGCGATTCGTAGGTGGCGACCGGGTCGTTGGTGACGTCGACCACGCACAAGATGCCGCCGTAGATCTCGCGGAACTCGGGCGAGCCGAGCAGGAGCAGGCCGTCGGCTACGGCGTTGTAGCTGTTACGGCCGCTGGGATACAAGCGGTGGCGTCTGGTGGCCTCGGCGTCGCCGTCCAGGCTGACGCCGACACCGATGCCCAGATCGCGGAGTGCTTCCAGCATGGGCCGGCGGAGGAGCGTCCCGTTGGTCTGCATCGTGAAGTTGACCTGGGCCGGTATCTGGGCGTGGAACAACCCGGTTAGCTCGGTGAGCCACCTGGCTCCGGTCAGCAGTGGCTCGCCACCGTGCAGGATGACGTCAACGCTGGACAGCTGGTGCGTGCTGACGTGCTCGCCGATGCGCTTGGCGGTCATCTCGGTAATCGCTGGGCTCATCATCCGGGGCATCTGGCGCCAGCTCTGGTCGGCCGTTTCGTACATGTAGCAGTACGTGCAGGCCAGGTTGCAGCGACTGTGGACCTTGAGGATGAACTGCTGAAACGGTACCGGCTGGTGGCCGCGCTCACGCGCCTCGGCGACGTCGAGCTGCTGCAGCGGCCACGGGGCGAGATGCGCCGTCATCCGAGCCAGCTTGCTAGGTCCAGCGGATCGTACCCGGCGCCCAGGCAGCCATGGACCTCGAACAGCATGGACAGGCGGGTGGCGAAGGCGTCCGCGAGCGGGGGCGCGGGGAGCTGGTGCAGCGCGAGGCCCAGGCCGACCCAGGCTTCCGGCTGCGGGTCAGCCGATTCGCTGATCAGGTCCCGGTATCCGCGCACCGCCGCCTCGGCTGCCCGGCTGAACAGCAGGCGGTCGGCCTCGGAGAGCGGGAGGATCCCGTCGTCGAGCAGGTCGCGGTACCGCGCCGGCTCGAGGTAGCGCATGTTCAGCAGGCGGCTTCGGACGTTCGAGCCGAGCTTGCGGGCGTCTTCGGCTATCCAGGTGCCCGGCAGGCCTGACCCGGGGAACGGCTTACCCGCGCGGTAAGCCTCGGCGAGGCTGGCCGCGCCGGGCGCGTCGACCGCCACGTGCTGGAGCTGCCAGGTCAGCCAGTGATCCAAGGCGGCTTCCCGGGCGATCTCGAGGGCGCCGTCCGGGACCGGCTCAACGGCCAGGCGCTGCCCCTCGGCCCGCAGCAGCTCGGTGAACCGCTCGCCCTCCGCGGTCAGGCAGCTGGTCTGCCGCAAGGTGTCCACGGCCGCCTCGATCGCCGGCCGCCAGCGGGCGAACTGCGCCTGAGCGCGGAGGATGTCGTCTGGTTCGCTCTCGGCGTGCCGCTGGGCGGCCCAGAAGCGGACGATGCCGACGTGCGCGTAGATCCCCTGGAGGAGCCCTCCGGCGGGCCGGGGATCCCGGCGCCAGGGGGCGTAGACCGTGTCCCCGCCGGAGGTGGCCAGCGGCACCAGGTCGAGCAGCCCACATAGCTTGACGTGTTGAAACTCGTGAACGAGCGTCTCCGCGAGGATCACCGGGTCGGGCGGCCAGGAGGTCGCGATGGCGCCGAACGCGGCCGGGCTGGTCGCGGTGATCAGGTCGGTCTCCGAGTGCGGGGTCAGCGGGACGATGACCGCCACCCCGGCCGCGACCGGGCCCGCGGCCCAGCGGTGCTCTTGGACCAGCACCTCGAACGCGGACCGGACGCGCGGCCGCCACTGCTCCAGCTGGCCGGCGTCCAGGCCGGCCGACATCGGGAGCGGGTACCGGTCCAGGTACGGGTCGTCCGTCACCAGCAGGACGTCCCAGCTGAGCCCGTCGGTCTCGGCGTGCACCGCGGGCGTGCCGTGCCAGTACGGCACGGGTGGCGCCAGTCCGTAATCCGGGGCCAGGATGGTCCGGGCCAGCATCACATCGTCTCCGGCTGCCAGCTGGCCGCCGTCGTAGCGTAGCCGGATCCAGGCCGGCTCGTCGCTGACAGTCTCACCGGTGACCGCTATCCGGCCCAGGCCGGGCAGCAATACATAGCCGTCGCGGATCGGGACGTCGAGCTCGAAGGGGACACCGGCACGGACCGCCGCCGAGGCCGCCGCGCAGGCCAGGTAGGCGAAGTCCGGAGGCGTGCCCTGGTCGAGGTGTATCAGGCCGTCATTGGCCCATCCGCCGAAGTGAGGCAGACCCAGCAGCCATGAGAAGGTAGCTGGGTCGGCTTCCTGAACCTGGGTGAGCAACTTGTAGCCGACCCGAAAGGCGGCTATCGCGGGCTCGGTTGGATCGGCGTCTCCAGTGGCTCCGGCGATAGCGTGCAGCAGCATGGTGTGCTTGCTCTGCTGCGCCTCGCGCAGCAGGCGAACGACGTCTGAGTCTCCCTCGCCAGCAGCAAGTGCGGCGAATGCCGTTTCCGGCAGCTTATGGGTCTCGAGCGCGGCGACCCGGTTCATCGGTTTTCTATATCCTTGCGTTAAAAGAGCTAAGCGGCACGCCATTCTTCTTTAGGCGTTCCCGGTAGAGCGCAATAGAGTGTGCGAGCGGGGTGTCTCCGAGCTCCGCCAGCTGGTCCAGCGTAACGTCTCTCAGGTCGGGGATTGCTGTCTCCATGCTCTGCGGTGACATGGTCATATGTATCTCCGAATATAGAGCAGAAAAGGTGAGACCGTCTTCGTCGACGTTCCGAAGGTGCGCCGACGAATCACGGACTCAGACCGCATGACGCCACAACGGCACCAGTGATTGATGCCATGGCGGCCTCTGGTCTCAAGCTAACCAGACCGGCAAGAGGCGTGGCGGAAGTAGTGAAGCCAGCGGCGACTAAAGACAGGCATGGACGAAATCGGGCAGATTGTGACCATATTGTCGTCTCTGTGAGATCTTTTCGTGATGTTCGTCATTTACGACAAGCTCGGAGCTGATTGCGAGCGGACAATATTCCCCACGGTGATCATTCTCGGAGTTCACACGAGCCACGCGAAATGCTGCTCCTCCGACAAGCGATGCGGATAGCAGCGCGCCGACACCTAGTTGCTCATTTACTGGGCATGCATAGCGTGGGCAGGCTGCTATTCATGGATCGTTTTAAATTTGATCGTATTAGAGTGGCGGCCACTTTGATGCGTATGTTTCCGAATAAGGAATGCCGCTCCTTGAAATAAATCCTAGTTCTGGGGAGTCGCTAAGGTTGAAACCTTCGAGTCGCTTGCCTCCAATCATCCACGTCCAGCGGATCGCATTCGGCGCTCAGTAACCGTGGACTTCGAACAGCACTGGTAGGCGGGTCGGCGAAGGCCTCCGCGAGCGGCGACGCGGGGAGCTGGTGCAACGCCAGGGCTAGGCCGACCCAGGCCTCCGGCTGCCGATCAGCAGACTCGCTGATCAGGTCCTGGTAGCTGCGTACCGCGTCCTCGATCGCCCGGCTAAGCAGCAGGCGGTCGGCTTCGGTGAGCGGCAGGGCCTGGTCGGCGAGTAGCACGCGGTACCGCACGGGCTTGAGGTATTGCAGAGAGGTGCCGAGTTCCGCTAACTGGTCGAGCGGGGATACTCCTCAGATCGGGTGTCGCCGTCACCTTGCGCAGCTCCTCGCCGTGCTGTCTTCCCGCGAAGTCATACACACCTCCGGCTGAGGTAGCGGGGCAAGGGTAATATCTCCTGATCACTCCTAGTGTTCAATGTGTTGCGTTATGAACACAGGAAATATTGTTCGAGTCATTTAACTTCTCCTTACGTAATTAAGGAGCCACTATAAGTAACGAAATCGTGTGCTTGTGACAGATAGTTAGGGTTCGTGATGCTGGATCGTTACACTGACTGTTCCTGAGATGCTTTCCGGCCTCGAGCCGGGGTCGGCGCAGCTCTGTGTGATCGCCGCCGGGATGGGAAGGTGTGTGATGATCGGAGCGCGTGTTCAGCGAGAGGGATGGGGCACACTTGGCGGCGACTGCCGTATGGCCGGGCGACAGCTATCCGCTGGGGGCCACGTATGACGGGGCCGGGACTAACTTCGCCTTGTTCTCTGAGGTAGCCGACCGGGTCGAGCTGTGCCTCTTCGACGAGGACGGCAAGGAGAACCGGTACGACCTGCACGAGGTCGACGGGTTCGTGTGGCACGGGTATCTGGCCGGGATCAACCCCGGCCAGCGGTACGGGTACCGGGTGCACGGACCGTACCACCCGGACGCGGGGAAGCGCTGCAACCCGCACAAGCTGCTGCTCGACCCGTACGCCAAGGCGATCGAAGGCGCCGTGGACTGGGGCCAGCCGGTGTTCTCCTACCAGTTCGGGCACCCGGACCGGCGTAACAACGCCGACTCCGCGCCGCACGTCCCGCGCTCGGTCGTGGTCAACCCCTACTTCGACTGGAACCTGGACCGGCCGCCGCGCATCCCTTACCACGAGACCGTTATCTACGAGGCGCACGTCCGCGGCCTGACCATGGAGCACCCGGTCATCCCCGACGAGCAGCGCGGCACCTACCTGGGGCTGGCCCACCCGGCGGTGATCTCGCACCTGAAGGGACTCGGCGTCACCGCGGTCGAGCTGCTGCCGGTGCACCAGTTCGTCACCGACAGCCACCTGAGCGAGAAGGGCCTGGCCAACTACTGGGGCTACAACACCATCGGCTTCTTCGCCCCGCACAACGCCTACGCCGCCGGCGGCAGCCGCGGCGAGCAGGTGCAAGAGTTCAAGACCATGGTCCGCGCCCTGCACGCGGCGGGCATCGAGGTCATCCTCGACGTGGTCTACAACCACACCGCCGAGGGCAACCACCTGGGCCCCACGCTGTCCTTCCGCGGTATCGACAACTCCGCCTACTACCGGCTGGTCGACGACGACCGGCGCTACTACATGGACACCACCGGCACCGGGAACAGCCTGCTTATGCGGCACCCGCACGTGCTCCAGATGATCATGGACTCGCTGCGCTACTGGGTGCTCGACATGCACGTAGACGGCTTCCGGTTCGACCTGGCCGCCACCTTGGCCCGCCAGTTCTACGAGGTGGACCGGCTGTCCGCGTTCTTCGACCTGGTCCAGCAGGATCCGGTGGTCTCCCAGGTCAAGCTCATCGCCGAGCCGTGGGACGTGGGGGACGGCGGCTACCAGGTCGGCAACTTCCCGCCGCTGTGGAGCGAGTGGAACGGCAAGTACCGGGACACGATCCGCGACTTCTGGCGCGGCGAGCCGTCGACCGTGCCCGAGTTCGCCTCCCGGCTGACCGGGTCCAGCGACCTGTACCAGCAGGACAGCAGGCGCCCGGTCGCTTCGGTCAACTTCGTCACCTGCCACGACGGGTTCACCTTGGCCGACCTGGTCTCCTATAACCACAAGCACAACGAGGCCAACGGCGAGGACGGCCGGGACGGCACCGACGACAACCGGTCCTGGAACTGCGGCGCCGAGGGCCCCACCGAGGACAAGGCCATCCTCGCGCTGCGCGCCCGGCAGAAGCGGAACTACCTGGCGACGCTGCTGCTGTCGCAGGGCGTGCCGATGCTGCTCGCGGGTGACGAGATGGGCCGTTCCCAGCGGGGCAACAACAACGCCTACTGCCAGGACAACGAGATCTCCTGGGTGGACTGGGCGGTCCGGGCCGAGGACGACCAGGCGCTGTACGACTACGTCCGCACGCTCATCAGGCTGCGGTCCGAGCACGCGGTCTTCCGCCGCCGCCGGTTCTTCGCCGGCCAGGCGCTGCGCGGCGGCCGGAACCGGCTCGGCGACATCGGCTGGTTCACCCTGTCCGGCGAGGAGATGGCCGACGAGGACTGGGAGGCCGGGTTCGCCAAGTCGCTGACCGTGTTCCTGAACGGCCGGGCCATCAGCGAGCCGGACCGCCGGGGCGAGCGGGTCCAGGACGATTCCTTCCTGCTGCTGTTCAACGCGAGCGAGGAAGACCTCCAGTTCACCGTCCCGCCGCGCCGTTACGGCCCGCGCTGGGCCCGGGTGCTGGACACCGCCAGCGGGGCGATGGAACCTGAGGACGACAATCCGGTCAAGCCGGGAGACACGATTACCTTGATCAACCATTCGCTGCAGTTGCTCCGTCGTGGCTGAGTTCACCACCGGACGGACTCAGCCGGTGTCCACCTACCGGCTGCAGCTCCGCGACAGCTTCGGGTTCGGCGCGGCCGCGGCCCAGGCCGGCTACCTGGCCGCGCTGGGGATAACGCACGTCTACCTGTCGCCGATCCTGCAGGCCAACCCGGGCTCGCCGCACGGATACGACGTGGTGGACCATTCGCTGGTCTCGGCCGACCTCGGCGGCGAGGCCGCGTTCCGCGACATGGTGGCCGAGTTCCGCCGGCACGGCCTGGGCGTGGTCGTCGACGTGGTGCCCAACCACATGGCCCGGCCGGTGCCCGAGACGCTCAACCGGCAACTGTGGTCCGTGCTCTACTCCGGGCGGCAGTCGGAGTTCGCGCACTGGTTCGACGTCGACTGGGACGCGCAGGAAGGCAAGCTGCTGCTGCCGATCCTGGCCGGGCCGCTGGAGGAGTGCCTGCGTGACCTCATCATCGACACGGCCCCGCGGACCCCGGAGAACCCCGGGCACCGCGGCCCGGTGCTGCGCTACTTCGACCACGTGCTCCCGCTCCGCGACGGCGTCGCCGACCTGCCGCTCATGGTGCTGCTAGCTCAGCAGCACTACCGGCTCACCGACTGGCACGACGCGGCCACCCAGCTCAACTACCGGCGCTTCTTCGACATCGACTCGCTGATCGCGATCCGGGTCGAGGATCCCGACGTGTTCGCCGCCACCCACGGCGTGCTGCTGCGCCTGGTGCGCGAGGGCCTGATCGACGGCCTGCGGGTGGACCACCCCGACGGGCTGGCCGACCCAGAGGGCTACCTGGCCCGGCTGTCGGCCGAGACCAGCGGCGCCTGGGTGGTGGTGGAGAAGATCCTGGCGCACGGCGAGGAACTGCCCTCCTGGCCCTGTGCCGGCACCACCGGGTACGACGTCCTCGGCCTGGTCGGCGGCCTGTTCACGGACCCCGCCGGTGACGGCCCGATGGCCGACGAATACGTCCGCTTCACCGGCGGCAAGCAGAGCTTCGCCGAGGTGGAACGGGACGCCAAGCGCGACATCGCCGACGGCACCTTCGCCGCCGAGCTGGCCCGGCTGACCCGGATCTTCGCCCGGGCCGGGTACCCGGCCCTGGACGGTTACGACGCTGCTGACCTGCACGACGTGCTGGTCGCCCTGCTGGCCGGGTTCCGCGTCTACCGGGCTTACGTGACCCCGGGCGAGCCGCCGTCGCCCGCCGCGGTGGCGGCGGTGACCGAAGCCGCCACCGCGGCCCGGGACTACCTGGAGGAGCGCCTGCATCCCGCGCTGGACGCGGTCCGGACGGCCGTGCTCGGCCTGGACGAGACGGCCGAAGACGCGGACCAGCAGGCCGCCCGGGACGAGCTGATCGTGCGGTTCGGACAGACCACCGGGCCGGTGCTGGCCAAGGGGGTCGAGGACACCGCGTTCTACCGGTGGTCGCGGCTGATCTCACTGAACGAGGTGGGCGGCGACCCGGCCACCTTCGGCATCAGCCCGGGCGAGTTCCACGCCGAGGCCAGCCGGCTGGCCCGGCGCTGGCCGGCCACCCTGACCACGCTGTCCACGCACGACACCAAGCGCGAGGAAGACGTCCGGGCCCGGCTGGCCGTGCTGTCCGAGTATCCCCACGACTGGGGACACCAGGCGGCCGAGTGGCACGGACTGGCCCGCTGGCTCACCGACGGAGCCGCCGCCGAGGCGGCCGAACGGGCCCCCGAGCCCGACCTCGAGTACCTGATGTGGCAGACCCTGGTGGGCGCCTGGCTGATCGGGCCCGAGCGGCTGACCGAGTACCTGGACAAGGCGATGCACGAGGCCAAGACGCGGACGTCCTGGACCGTGCGCCGCCCGGGTTACGAGTCGGCCGTTCTCGGCCTGGCCGGCGCCGTGCTCGGCGACCCGGAGCTGACCGCGGGCATCGCCAGCTTCGTGGCCCGGATCGCGCCGGACGCGCGGGTCAACACCCTCGGCGCGAAGCTCGTGCAGCTCACCATGCCCGGCGTGGCCGACGTCTACCAGGGCTGCGAGCTGACCGGGCTGTCCCTGGTCGACCCGGACAACCGCCGGCCGGTCGACTATCAGCGCCGCCGCCGGCTGCTGACCGCGCTCGAGGCCGGCCCGGACCAGGCGACCGGCCTGGACGCGGAGAAGCTGTTCGTGACCTCGCGCGCGCTGTGGCTGCGGCGCGATCACCCGGACTGGTTCGGCGGGAACTACACCCCGCTGGCGGCCGAGGGACCCGCCGCCGAGCACGCGTTCGCGTTCGGCCGCGGCGATCACGTGGTCACCGTCGTCACCAGGCTGCCCGGCGGCCTGCGCCGGCGGGGCGGCTGGGGCGACACCGCCCTGCCGCTGCCCGAAATACACTGGCGTGACGTGCTCACCGGCGCCAGGCACGCCGGGCTGAGACCGCCGCTGGCCGCGCTGACCAGGCGGTTCCCGGTCGCGCTGCTGGTCCCGGAGCGGGTCTGGGAGATGGAGCAGGAATACGCCGACGGCAGCCGCCGGTGACGGCGTTCAGCGTCTGGGCCCCCGCCGCGGGCCGCGTCGAGGTCGAGGTCGCCGGGCAGAGCTACCCGATGAGCCCCGAGCAGGCACCAAACGGGCGCGCCGATGCCACCGGCTGGTGGGAAGCAGACGTCCCTGAGGTGACGGCTGGCATCGACTACGGGTTTCGGCTCGACGGCGGCGAGTTGCTGCCTGACCCGCGCTCGCCGCGCCAGCCGTTCGGCATAAAGGGCCTGAGCCGCACCTATGACCATTCCGCCTTCCGCTGGACCGATCAGCAGTGGCGGGGCGGCGCGCTGCACGGGACCGTGATCTACGAACTGCACACCGGCACGTTCACCGCCGAGGGCACCTTCGACGCGGCCATCGGCCACCTGGACCACCTGCGCGATCTCGGCGTGCACGCGGTGGAGCTGATGCCGGTCGCGACGTTCCCCGGCCAGCACGGCTGGGGCTACGACGGGATCAACCTGTGGTCGGTGCACGAGCCTTACGGCGGCCCGGACGGGCTCAAGCGGTTCGTGGACGCCTGTCACGCCCGCGGCCTGGCCGTGCTGCTCGACGTGGTGTACAACCACGTCGGCATCGGCAACCGGCTCGGCGACTTCGGGCCCTACTTCACCGAGGCGCACGTGACCCCGTGGGGTCCCGCGGTGAACCTGGACCAGCCCGGATCGGACGAGGTCCGGGCGTTCCTCATCGGCAACGCGCTGATGTGGCTGCGCGACTACCACCTGGACGGGCTGCGGCTCGACGCGGTGCACGCGCTGGAAGACCACCGCGCCCTGCACTTCCTCGAGGAACTCGCGACCGAGGTGGGCGCCCTGGCCGCGCTGCTGAACCGCGAGCTGATCCTGATCGCCGAATCCGACACCAACGACCCCCGGCTGGTCACCTCGCGGGAGGCGGGCGGCTACGGCCTGGCCGCCCAGTGGAGCGACGACTTCCACCACGCGGTGCACGCCGCGATCACCGGCGAGCGGCAGGGTTACTACTGTGACTTCGGCTCGCTGGCCACGCTGGCCAAGACCTATACCCGGGTGTTCTTCCACGACGGCATCTGGTCCGCCTTCCGCGGTCGCACCCACGGCCGCCAGGTCGACGTGTTCCGCGTCCCGGCCCAGCGTTTCCTCGGCTACCTGCAGGACCACGACCAGATCGGTAACCGGGCCACCGGTGACCGGATCGCCGCCACGCTCTCGCCCGAGCTGGTCAAGGTCGGCGCGGGCCTGGTGCTGACCTCGCCCTATACCCCGATGCTGTTCATGGGCGAGGAGTGGGGCGCGGTCACCCCGTGGCAGTACTTCACCGACCACATCGAGCCCTGGCTGGCCAAGGCCGTCGCGGAAGGGCGCAAGTCCGAGTTCGCCTCGCACGGCTGGGCTGCCGCCGAGATACCCGATCCCCAGGACAAGGCGACGTTCGGTCGGTCCAAGCTCGACTGGTCCGAGCATGACCGCGATCCGCACCTCGGCATCCTCGCCTGGTACCGCGAGCTGATCGCGCTGCGCCAGTCCCAGCCCGAGCTGGTCGACCCGCGCCTGGACCGGGTCCATGCCGACTTCGACGAGGACGCGCGCTGGCTGCTGGTCCGGCGGGGCCGGCTGCGGATCGCCGCCAACCTCGGCGACGAGCCGGTCCAGCTCTCGCTCGGCGAGCGCGGCACCGGTGTGCTCGCCGCGTCCAGCCCCGGTGTCGCGATCACGCAGGACACGGTGACGATGCCGCCCGCCGCCTTCGCCGTGATCGAGACCAGGGCGCTGAAGCCGACGTCATTAAGCGTCCCGGAGATGTAGCCGCAGGCGGCGCGTAACCCGCGGCTTGCGCGGCTGCGCGGACTCCTGAGCGGGGGGCTGCGCGGCCTGCTGCGTGGGGGGCTGCGTAGGCGCCTGCGTCGTGTGGGCCAGAGCGGTGCGGGCCGCGCTCTCGCGCCGGGCCTGGCGGCGCAGGTCGGTGATCCTGCTCTGCGCCAGTTCGTAGCTGATGCTGGGGCTGGGGTTCATCGTGGTCTCCTCGGTGCGTACTTGCCTCTATTTCGAGGATGCGCCTAAGGGCAGGGCCCGCGGATCGGGCGATTTCCCGATTTCCCAGGCCAGAAGGTTCTTAGCCACCGCCCTCCCTAAGCTCAGCCCGGCCTGCCGCCTAAGGCCACCTACGGCGATGCCCGAGGTAGGCGGCCGGATTTGCGCCGGGATGCGAGCTAGCGAGGAAGCGCAGCACCGTTCCGACGGCTAGCCCGCGAGGCCGACGGCCGCCTTCACGTTCAGAACCCTTCCCTTCCCTTGCCGCGCTGCGATCCGCGATTGCGGCGGACGCCGGGTGGGGTCCCATCAGCAGCCACATCAGTCCTACGGTGACGGGGGCGGATTATCGAATGTCACAGCACCTCTATCGGGGGGGCATTGACACTCAACGATCCAGAGAGAGCGGAGTCAGAGCCGGATCATCGCCTCGATGAATCAGATGACGCGAAAAGATCGTGTTTTCGATTCGGGACCACGCCTCCCGTGGATCGAATCTGCGCAATTGGTGAGAGATTCACATTCCTCATATTCCCGGCTTAGCGGAATGTCCTGATTGCGAGCCTTGCCAGCTGACTGATGAGATATATCGAAACCATGATCTAACCTGACAAAGCCTGCCAGATCCGGCATGGGCGGCTACAGCTCTGCATTTCTCGTCCGGTATCGATATCGCGGATTAATTGCACTCTGGCTCTGGACATCAGTGTTGCGTGTGAATTAGCGTGACGAGCATGAAGGGCTGGTGTCACCTGGCCCTGAAGGTGTTCTTGTACACCTGCGGGGTGGTGCTGAGCGGGCTATGCGTTGCATTCGGCATAGGCCTGCTTCTGGCCAGCCCGGCGAGCGCCGCCACGACGGGTCCGGCCGGGGGCGGTCTCGGCTCCGCGGTATCCGGCATCGTCAGCGGGACCACGGGGGCCGTCAGCTCAACAGTTCCCGCCGCGACCGCAACGGTTTCACAGGCCAATTCCGCCGTCACCGGCACGGTCAACGCGGCGGCCAGCACCGCGACCACAACCGCCACCGGCGTGACCTCGGCCGTGGGCAGTGCCGTCTCTACGGTGGCCGTGCCAGCTGGCGGGACCGGCAGCCAGGCTGCCTCCGCAAAGACCGCGGCCGCCACCGCCGCCGGGACCGCCAGCCAGCCCGCTTCCGCCGTAAGCTCCGCGGTCAACGCCGTGTCGAGCACTGTCACCGGCACGGTCGCCAGCGCCACTGCTAGCGGGACCAGCGTCACCGGCGCGGTCACCGGCACCGTCGCTGGCGTGATCGCAGACGCCGGCACCGCGACCAGCGGCCTCACCAGTTCCGTGACGAACGGCCTGACCTCCGCCGTGAGCGGTGCCGCGGCCAGCGCCGGGACCGCTGGCCAGGGCGTGGCCGGGACGGTGACCGGAGTTGTCGCGGACGCCGGGACTACGGTCAACGGCGTGACCGGCGGGGCGACCGTCGGCCTGACCGGGACGGTGACCGGGGTCGTCAGCGACGCCGGGACCACGGTCAGCGGGCTGAGCGGCCCGGTGACCACCAGCCTGGCCGGCACGGTGAACGGAGTCGTCGGCACGGCGGGGAACGTGACCGGTCCCCTGGTCGGCGGGCTCACCGGCACGGTGGCAGGCACGGTGAACGGCGTGGGGACGCTGGCTGGCTCGGCGACCGGGACTCTGGGCTCGGCCACCGGCCAGCTCCTCTCCACGGTCACCGGCACGGTCACCGGAATCGTCTCCGGGCCGCCCACAGGCGCCGGCAGCACCGGCCCCGGTGCCCCGGCGCCAGGCAGCACCGGGACCGGTGGCAGCAGCGGCACCGGCACCGGTGGCAGCAGCGGCACCGGCACCGGTGGCAGCACTGGGACCGGCATTGGCACTGGCAAGGCTCCTCTCCCGGGGGCGGGTATCCCGCGCGGGACGGCGCCCGGTACGGGTCTCCCCGGCACCGGCGCGCCAGGGACCGGGGCGGGCGGGCCAGGCACAGGCGGCCCGGGAACCCGGGCGCCGCAGGGCAGCCCCGGGCCGGCCGCAGTGCGCTCCAGCAGCTTCACCACCGGCCTGACCGTCTCCCCGGACAGCACCCCCGGCGCCGGCATCGGCGCCAGCCTCAGTGTCCTCCCGCGGAGCGCGGCCGTTTCCGGTCACGGCCCCGGGAACCTGCCCGCGGCCCCGGCCGCCCCCGTTCCCGCCGCCCCCGCTCCGGCCGCGCCGGACGGGACCCCGGACAGCGGCGCGATCAACGCCGGTACCGGCACCGGCACCGGCGCTGCCGGCAGCGCGGCGATCCTGGCGGCCGGGTGCCTGCTCGCGCTGAGCATGACCCGCCGCCGCGGCAGCGCGGATGCCCCGTCACCATCCGCTCTCTGCTCCCCGATCGAGATGCCTGGCTAAACAGCTGACCGGCTCGTCCCGTCAGCAATGCCCCGGCCATCCACAGCCCGGGCCAGTAAGCCAGTACATCCTCATCAGGAGAGTGCATCTCACCATGAACAAGATCTTCGGACGCCTAGCGGCAGGAGCCGCCGGCGTCACCCTCCCGGCCATCTTGGCCGCCGGCGCGATGGCCTGCACCAGCCCAGGAGACATCGGGCACGGCCCCGGCCAGGTCCCGGTCGTGACCAGCCACCACACCCACAGCTACGCCCACAGCCACGACCATGGCACCGGTCACCAATCCTTCTGCTACCACGGAGGCCACGGCACCGGAACCGGGACGGGCACAGGGACAGGGACGGGCACAGGGACCGGTACCGGCACCGGCACGGGGACGGGAACCGGAACCGGGACCGGCACCGGGACCGGGACCGGTACCGGGACCGGCACGGGGACGGGAACCGGGACCGGCACCGGCACCGGGACCGGGACGGGAACCGGCACTGGTACCGGGACGGGCACTGGCACCGGGACCGGTGCGGGTACCGGCAGTGACAGCCAGGGCGCGCTGTCGCTGATCGGGATCGACCTGCCGGGCGTGATCAACCTGCCGGTCTCGATCCTGAGCAACGGCTCGGGCAACGGCGGCGCCTCCGGCGGCAGCCAGGGCAGCACCGGCAGCCAGGCCGGCGGATCCCTGATCTCGCTGATCCTGCCCGGCGCGGTCAACCTGCCGGTCTCGATCTTGAGCAACGGCTCGGGCAACGGCGGCGCCTCCGGCGGCACTGCCGCCCCTGGCGTTACCGGCAGCCAGAACACCGGCGGGTCGCTGATCTCGGCGATCCTGCCCGGCGCCGTCAACCTGCCCGTCTCGGTCGCCAGCAACGGGTCGGGTAACGGCAGCGCCTCCGGCGGCACCGTCGGCCAGTCCGGCAGCGGGTCGGGCAGCACGGGCAGCCAGGGCAACGCCAGCTTCACCGGCGGGTCGCTGATCTCGCTGGTCCTGCCGGGTGCGGTCAACCTACCGGTCTCGATCCTGAGCAACGGCTCGGGTAACGGCACCTCCGCCAGCAGCCCCGCGGCCAGCGGCGGCAGCCAGGCCGGCGGGTCGCTGATCTCGGCGGTCCTGCCCGGCTCGGTGAACGTGCCGGTGTCGGTGGCCAGCAACGGGTCGGGTAACGGCAGTGCCTCCGGCGGAAGCTCCACCGCCAGCGGCGGCGGCGGCTCCACCGCCAGCAGCCAGAACACTGGCGGGTCACTGGTCTCGGCGACCTTGCCGAGCGCGGTGAACGTGCCGGTGTCGGTGGCCAGCAACGGGTCTAGTAACGGCAGCGCGTCCGGTGGCAGCTCTAGCTCATCCGCCAGCGGTAGCCAGAACACTGGCGGGTCGCTGGTCTCGGCGACGCTGCCGAGCGCGGTGAACGTGCCGGTCTCGGTGGCCAGCAACGGGTCGGGTAACGGCAGCGCGTCCGGTGGCAGCTCTAGCTCATCCGCCAGCGGTAGCCAGAACACTGGCGGGTCGCTGGTCTCGGCGACCTTGCCGAGCGCGGTGAACGTGCCGGTGTCAGTGCTGAGTAACGGCTCGGGTAACGGGTCGGCGGGGCAAGCCGGGAGCAGCAGCGCCGGCGGCAGCGCCCAGGGCGGCAGCGCCCAGGGCGGCAGCGCCCAGGGCAGCAGCGCCCAGGGCGGCGGCTTGGCGCAGGCCGTCGGGACCGCGGCGGGCGGCCTGGGGTTATAAGCCCCGAAGGCAGCCAGCTGCGGTAGCGCAAGGGCAGCCCTCCGGCCGGGCTACGGGAACCCGGCCGGAGGGCCACCGGGCTATCCGCTGGTTTCTTGTCCACAGCCATCTGATCGCCGAAGGGAACCGGCCAAACGGTCCGCTGGTCAGCCAGCGGTCCCATGATCCAGTGCCGCTGCCTAGTGGCGCCGCGCGAGGAAACCGGACTCACATCACACCGGACTCAGCAGCATCACGATCCAGGTGTACGGCTTCCGCCCGGGGGCCATGAAACCCTATTTCGAGTGCGTTTTAACGCACTGAAAGTCCAGCTTCATGCGTCCGGGACGCGGGCTGGCCGGGGGGATGAGCAGACGGGGGGATGAGCAGACGGGGGGATGAGCAGACGGGGGGATTAGCAGAGCGGTTAGGGGGTTTGCTCTGGGAAGGAGTCGTCGAAGAGGCGGAGGCGGTGGGCGGCGGCTGCGGCCTCGCCGCGGCTGGCCACGCCGAGCTTGCCGAGGATGTTGGACACGTGCACGCTGGCGGTCTTGGCCGAGATGAAGAGCTCGGTAGCGATCTCGCGGTTGCTGCGTCCGGCCGCGACCAGCCGGAGCACCTCGAACTCGCGCGCGGTGAGCCCTAGCCGCGTCGGCTCGGGCACCGTGATGTCCGCGCTGCTGTCCGGGTCGAGCGAGATCCTGGCCCGCCGGGCGAGCAGGGCGATGTCATCGCTCAGCGGCCGGGCGCCGAGCCGCTCGGCCAGCGGGGCGGCGCGGCGCAGCCGGGAGGTGCCGCCGTCCCGGTCGCCGCCGCTCAGTGCGGCCTCGGCGGACCGCAGCAGGGCGGCCGCCAGCGCATAGGGCTGGCCGATCGCCTCCCACGCCCGGACGGCTTCGTCCCAGGCGGCGACCTCGGCCGGAAGCCCGTCGGCGCCGTCCCGGGTGGCCCCGTCGCGGGCGGCACAGCTGTCGCTGGGTTGCTGCTCTTCGGCGGCGAAGGTCAGGCGGCAGGCCGACTGCACCAGGCCGTCGGCGGTCAGTTGGTCCGCCTCGGCCCTCAGCCGGCCGCGCAGCGCCGCCGCCCTCTCGGCGAGCGTGCCCTCGCGGGCGGCTACCGCGCACGCCCGGGCGCCGGCGACCAGCACCGGCCAGGCGTAGCGGGCGCTGTCCGGCAGGGAGTAGCGATCGAGGGCGTCCTCGACCACGGTCAGGGCCTCGGCCGGCCGCGCCTGCGCCAGCCGCAGCTCGGTCTCCAGCCGGACCAGCGGCAGGTGGTACTGGGGGTCGTACCTGGCGCCGTCGGTGACGGACCGGATCGAGGCGACGAACCCGGCCGCGGCGGACAGGTCGCCTCGCGCCAGCGCGATGTCGCCGGCCAGCCGCCACATGCAGGCGCGGTTCAGCCGGGGCGGGAAGAGCCGCAGCGCGCGCTCGATGATCTCGCCCGCCTCGCCCCACCGGCCCAGCGAGACCAGCGGCTCGGCCACGTTGTTGGCCAGGATCGCGCCGTAGGTGCGGGCGACCCCGTATTCGCGGGCCGCCGCGAGTCCCTCGCGGGCCACCTCGGCGGCCTGTTCGTGCAGCCCGACGTTTTCCAGCAGGTCCGATTCGGTGATGGCGGCGCTCAGCAGCGGCTGGAAGGCCCGGGCCCGGGAGGCGATCGTCCGGACCTCGGCTAGCATCTCCCGGATCCGCTCCACGTTCCCGCCGATCGGCTCGGCACAGGCCAGGGTGACCAGCGCCGCCGCTTCGGTGGCGGTGTCGCCGGCCTGCCGCGCGGCGGTCACGGCTTCTTCCGCGGCGGCCCGGAGCCCGGGGTTATTCCAGCCGCCGTGGACCTTCAGGGTGTAGTGGGCCAGCGCTTCGAGCACCCGGGCCCGGGCCGGGCTCGGCGGGTCGGCCGGGACCAGGCGGACAGCCTCCTCCAGGTCCTCGGCGTAGTCCTTCCGGCCGAGGTGGTGCTTCAGGTAGCCGCGGGTCCGGAGCAAGAGCGCGGCCCGGACCGGCTCCGCGGCAGCGTCGACCTCCCGCAGCGCGGCCTGAGTCAGCAAGATTCCCCGGTCGTGCTCCCCGGCCAGTTCGGCGACCCTGATCGCCGCTTCGAGCACCGCGACGTGATCGGCGCCGATCCGCTCCGCGGCGTCCGGCACCTGCTCCCACAGCTCGAGCACCCGCGACAGCATGGCCAGCTGCTCCGCGTAGGCGAGCGCGTGGCCCGCCTGACTGGCCGCCTGCCAGGCGCTGACCAGCGCCCGGGGCATGTCGTGGGCCGCGTGCCAGTGACGGGCCTGCTCACCGGTGGCCCGGCCCGGCGACACCAGGGCCGGGTCGGCCGCGATGACCTCGGCGAACCGGCTATGAACCTGACCCCGCTCGCCGGGCAGCAGCTCGTCGTGGACCGCCTCGCGGATCAGGGCGTGCCGGAACATGTAGCCGTCCGACTCGGCCCGCAGCACGTTGGCCGCCACCGCCGGGCGCAGCGCCCGGCTGAGCGCGGCGCCGTCGAGGCCGGTGACCGCGGTCAGCAGCCCGTGACCGATCCGGTCGCCGCCCGCGCTCGCGACCCGGACTACCTCCTGGGTCTCTTCGGGCAGCTGCCGCAGGCCGGCCATTAGCAGGTCGTGCAAGGACTCGGGTAGTCCGGAGTCCAGCGCGCCGGTCCCCACCAGGGCCTCGGTGAACAGCGGGTTGCCCTCGGCCCGGAGGTACACGGCCGCCAGCAGGTCGTCGTCCGGCTCGCGGCCGGTGATCTGAGCCATCAGCTGGCCGGTGTCCGACCGGCTGAGCCGGCCGAGATCCATCCGGGTGACCCGCTCGATGCGGTCGAGCTCGGCTAGCAGCGGGCGCAGCGGGTGCGTCCGGTGCAGGTCGTCGGAGCGGTAGGTCACCACGATCAGCACGCCGTCCAGCGATCCCTGGTTGCGGATCAGGAAGGCCAGCAGGTCCCGGGTGGACTGGTCGGCCCAGTGCATGTCCTCGATGACCAGCACCACCGGACCGGTTTCGGCCAGGTGCTCCAGCACCGCGAGCATCTGCTCGAACAGCCGGGCCCGGGCTTCCCCCGCCTCGTCAGGCCCGGCCGGGGTGCCGAACTCCGGGAGCAGCCGGGCCAGTTCCCGGCCGCTGCCGCCGGGCAGCAGCGCGGCCACGCCGGCCGCGCCGAGATCACGTACCAGCTCACGGAGGACGGCGGTGAAAGGAGTGAACGGCAGGCTGTCCGCGCCGAGTTCCAGGCAGCCACCGGTCAGCACCCGTGCCCCCGTTTCGCGTGACCGGGCGGCGAACTCGCTGATCAGCCGGGACTTTCCGACCCCGGCCTCCCCGCCGACCATGATGGCCGACGGGCGGCCGCGGGTTGCCTCGGCCAGCGCTGTCTCCAGCGCGGCCAGCTGTCCCGCCCGGCCGACCAGAACCGGACTAGTCATCTGCGGTGCCACGTCAGCAAGCATGCCGTACTTTCCCGCTCGCCGCTGGACGCCCTTGAGTCGATGCCTTCCCTCCTCGCTCGCCAGTCCAGGCATCGACGGCGCCCTTTGGCTCGCGGGGAAGGGAACTGGAGGTTACGGGCGGAGGATGCGGAAGACCATCAGGATGGCGGGCCGCCCTTCTATCGAGGCCGATTCCTGCTATCCGGGCTGATAGCGGGGCAACTTGATCGCGGTCGCGGTCCGGGTGGACAGGTGCTTGACCAGGCTCCTGGCCGGCGGCAGGTAGGGCAGCATCCGGAAGAACCGGTCCCGCTGGGCGATCTTCTTCGCGGTCGGCGGGGCCAGGAACCCCGCGCCGCCGAGGGCCTGCTTCTGGCCCCGCGCCACGTAGGGCCGGAGCAGCCGCTCGTAGCGGTCGTAGGCGACCCGGTAGTCGCCGCGGGCCGCGGCCAGTTCCCCGGCCAGCACGTAGGCCGCGACCACAGCCGTGCCGGTGCCGTTGCCGCCGGGCCCGGCCGCGTAGCCCGCGTCGCCGGCCAGCGCGACGCGTCCGGACGACCAGCGGTCCAGCCGCACCTGGCTCACCGAGTCGAAGTAGAAGTCGTCCGCCGCGGCCAGCTGCCCGAGCAGGTCCGGTACGTGCCAGCCGACATCGGCGAACACGTCGGCCAGGATCTTGCGCTGCTGGCCAGGGTCGCGGTAGTCGAACTCGATCGGCTCGCCGCCGGGGGCGGCGAAGAAGAACTGCGCCACCGCCTGCCCGGGCCGTGGCGTGCTGAACACGGCCGCGGTCTTGCCCGGCACGCTGTACAGCAGGCCCTCGTGGTCCAGGCCGTAGCGGTCGGGCACGCTGAAGATAGCGACGTACAGGCCGAGGTCGGTGACCTGATCCGGGCGGTCGAAGGCCAGCGCGCGCACCCCCGAGTGCAGCCCGTCGGCTCCGATCACCAGGTCGAAGGTGCGCGGCGCGGACCGGGCGAAGGTGACGTGCACGCCGCTGGCGTCCTGGCGCAGCCCGGTGACCGAGTCGCCGAACAGGTACTCGGTGCTGTCCCTGGTCGCCTCGTGCAGGATGCGGCCGAGGTCGCCGCGCAGGATCTCCACGTCGCCCGCGAAGATGCCGGCCGGCATGCTGGCCACCGGCAGGCTGTCCTGGTCCACGTAGGTGGTGGCGGACAGGTGGGTCTGGTGCGCGCAGATCTGGTCCAGGAGGCCCATCCGGGTCAGTACGGACAGGTGGGCCGCGCCGCGGAAGTCGACCGCGTAGCCGCCGCCGCGCAAGTGCGGCGCGCGCTCGACCACCGTCGGGCGGAAGCCGTGCCGGGCCAGCCACCAGGCCAGGGCGGGGCCGGCCACGCTCGCCCCCGAGATCAGGATGTTCCGGTTCTGCGTGATGTCCATGACCGGAATCATACAAACGTATAAGACGCTTGTATAGTACGTTTGTATAAATCTTCGCTAGGATGCGGTCATGAGCCACCGTGAGGACCTGCTCGCCGGCGCCGTCCAGTGCCTGCGGGAGAAGGGCTACGCGCACACCACCGCCCGGGACATCGTCGCCGCCTCGGGCACCAACCTCGCCTCGATCGGCTACCACTACGGATCGACCAAGGCGCTGCTCAACGCGGCCGTGCTGGCCGCCATGGAGGACTTCGGCGCGGAGATGGCCAAGGCCATCGGCGATCCGGACCCCGGCCTGAGCGCCCTGGCGCGCTTCGAGCGGTTCTGGACCCGGGTCATCGACTCGTTCCAGGCCAGCAGCCAGGTCTGGCTGGCTACCTTTGACATCTTCACCGTGGCGCAGCGCGACCCGGAGGTGCGCGCCGCGGTCGCCGACGGTCTCGAAGACGGCCGCCGGCTGTGGGCGCGGCTCCTGTACGGCGTGGACGACACCGACGAGGACACCGTGCGGGCGATCGGCTCACTGCACCAGGCGCTGGTCAGCGGCGTCCTGGTGCAGTGGCTGATCGACCCTGGGCGGGCCCCCTCGCCCGCCCAGCTGGCCCTGGGCCTGAAGGCGATCGCGGATCAGGTCGCCTCGGGTAAGTAGTTAGCTGGCGCAGCTCTGCTGGGCCGCGGTGACCACGGCGGAGAACACCCACGGGTTCTGCGGCGCGTTCTCGCCCCGCAGCGCCTTGGGCAGTCCGTCCGGGTACCGGAAGGTGGCACGGGTCCAGAAATAGCGGGTGGCCGAGGACGAGCAGGCCTTCACCGGGTTGCTCAGCGTGATCACCGCGGGCACGTGGTAGAGCGGCCCGGCGGCGCAGTTCGGGTTGCAGCCGTCCACCTCGTACGTGCCCGTCCCGACGGCCTCACTGCCCGACCAGGTGTTCCACGTCATCTTGTCCAAGATGGCGGTGGAATCACCGGAAAGGACACAACCAGAAGAACACAGCGGCGCGTGCAGCACGGTCCCGTTGATGTCCTGCCCCTGGGCCAGGAAAGTAGTGTTCGCAGTCGGGCCGGTAGCTGGCGCGGTGGCCGGGGCACTGCTCGCCGGGGCACTACTCGGGGGCGTGACCGGCCCGGCCGCCGTGCCATCCGATTGACAAGCGGTCGCCAGCAGCGTGGCGCAAACAACCCCGGCCCAGCCCGCCAGCCGGCCGCCCCGGCGCGCATTAGTCGTCAACATCGATTCCAGCCCTTCAGCTCGCAATGTTTCTCAACTTCGAGGGGAGGAGGCTGAAGGGGGGCGGGAGATACACCCGTTCGGGATGAAAATTTTAGGCCGAACGACGCCGGCTTTCGCCCTAGCCGAAGCATTTCCCCTCGCCCCGGTCGGCGGGGACGGTGGCGAGCTGCCCGTCCTCACCGAGCACGCGGTAGGCGCGGAAGCGCTCGGCGGGCTCGCCCGCCTCGGCGGGCCGCATCCAGACCCCGGTCGCCGGGGGCGAGACCGCGGCCGGAGTCGGCTGACCTGCTCCGCACAGTAGACCAGCGCCCCCGCGATATGAATACTGGGCGATCATGAGGACTGCCGCTGAGCACCGCGTATGGCGGAACTGGGCCGGGACCGCGACGGCCGCCCCGGCGCGCTGGAGACGACCCCGCAGCGAGGCCGAGATCGCCACCGCGGTCAAGGACGCGGCCGCGTCCGGGCTGACCGTGCGGGCGCTCGGCAGCGGGCACTCGTTCACCGCGATCGCCGCGACCTCCGGAGTGGCGCTGGACCTGTCCGGCTGGACCGGGATCGTCGCCGCGGACACCCGGACGGGCCTGGTCACGGTGCGGTCCGGGACCACCCTGCGCGCCCTGAACGCCGAGCTGAGCGGCCTCGGCCTGGCCATGGCCAACCTCGGCGACATCGACGTGCAGACCCTGGCCGGGGCGCTGGCCACCGGGACGCACGGCACCGGGGCGCGCCTCGGCGGGCTGGCCACGCAGGTGGAGGGGCTCGAGCTGGTGCTGGCCGACGGCTCGGTGACGGCGTGCTCGGCCTCGTCCCGGCCCGAACTGTTCGCCGCCGCGCGGATCGGCCTGGGCGCGCTCGGCGTGGTCGCCAGCGTGACGCTGCGCTGCGTGCCCGCGTTCACGCTGCTGGCCGACGAGCGTCCGGTGCCGGTGGAGGAGGTCCTCGAGCAGTTCGACACGCTGGCGGAGGGCAACGACCACTTCGAGTTCTACTGGTTCCCCTACGGCCGCCACGCCCTGGTCAAGCGGAATAACCGGGTACCTGGGGGTTCTGGGCCCGCTGGCGGCACCGCGCCGCCGCCGCTGCCGGCCTGGCGGCGGTTCTGGGAGTTCGAGGTGATGGAGAACGCCGGCTTCGGGGCGCTGTGCCGTCTGGGCCGGGCCCGGCCGCGGCTCATTCCCGCGCTGAACAGGTTCTCCTCGTCCGTGCTGTCGGCCCGGACCTACACCGAGACGTCGCACCGGGTGTTCGTCACCCCCCGCCGGGTGCGCTTCACCGAGTCCGAGTACGCGGTGCCACGTGAATCGCTGAGGCACGTGATCACCGAACTGCGCCGTGCCGTGCCCCGGCTGGCCGATCCCGTCATGTTTCCGGTCGAGGTCCGGGTGGCGGCCGCCGACGACATCTGGCTGTCCACCGCCCACGGCCGCGAGTCCGCCTACGTCGCCATCCACCAGTACACCGGGCTGCCCTACCAGGACTACTTCGACCGGTTCGAGTCCATCGTGGCCGAGGTGGCGGGGCGTCCGCACTGGGGCAAGATGCACTCGCTCGACGCCGCCCGCCTCGGCGCCCTGTATCCCCGGTTCGACGATTTCCGCCGGGTCCGCGCCGAGGTCGACCCCGAAGGCAGGTTCGGCAACGCCTACCTGACCCGGGTTCTCGGACCGCAGGACTTGTTACCGGCTGATTACACCATCCTGGCCCGCCGAACGCGGCCGGGCGGTTCCTCGTAGTCCAGGGTGAGTGGCCAGTGCCGCGGCCGCCTGACCACCGCCTTCATCACAGATGGCGGCCGCGGCACCGGTCACGCTGGTCGTGCCCTGCCGGAGTGGAGACCAGAGTTCCTTACTGATCCCATACCGAGAGAGGCCGGGGAGCCAGATGATTTCCACGTGGCTGGCGTCGAGTAACACCGACGGGAGCGGGTCGTCCGCGGGCCGGGTCGCGCTGATCGCGATCGCGGTCATCGCCGTCGCGGCGTACATAGTCCTGCAGCTCAGGTCGCGCTCGCGCCGCGCGGCGGGGACGCGCCGGTACGACCCCTGGGACTGGCGGACCTACCCCGAGGACGGCAGCCCGGTGGACCAGGCGCTCGCCGGTCCCGAGGAGGGCCGCCGCCCCGAGTGGCGCTACGGCTACCCGCCCGGCTACGAGCCCTACCCCCTGTTCGAGTCCGCCGAGCTGCCCTGGACCGACCTGCCGGAGTCCGTACGGGACAAGGCTTCCTAAAGGCTCCGAGGGCTAGCAGAGCCACGCTCGGCGTGCTTAAGGTATTTGCATCGGCTACGGACAAACGTGTGGATTGGCCGCGTTCTGGCGGTCCCCGCGACAGCTACGGTGCGGAGCGTCGTGATGTCAGCGTGGAGCGCGCTGAACGCGCTCGGCGCGTACCGGGTCACCGAGATCCCGCGGCGAGCCGGGCCGCGGCGGTCATCGCCGGACGAGCCGGGTGACGCGGGCCGGACGCAGCGGATCGCCGCGCTGACCGCGGCCTACCACGCCGCGATCGACGCGCAGGAGAACGGCCCCAGCACCGGCCAGTCCAGCGCCGGGCAGCCCAGCGCCTTTGCTGTCGGCTGGGTGCGGCACGGGGCGGGCCAGCCGGTGCAGATCCTCACCGCCGGTAAGGCCCTGGTCGGCAGCCAGGACGGCGAGGACGCCTACCTGACGCTGCCCGGCGGAGCGCGGGCCGAACCGCTGCCGCCGGGCGCACTGGCCGGCCTGATGGCCGGGCTGCCCGCCTGGCGCGCGATCGCCGGGATCAGCGACGGCCTGCTGCCGGGCACCGTGCCCGGCGTGGCCGGCCGGATGCCGCCCACGCTGGAAGAGTGCCTGCTGGCGGTGTGGCCGGGGGCGTTCGGCTGGCTGCTGGTGGCCGAGCCGCTGACCACGGCGGAGATCGGCGAGCTAGCGAAGGCCCGGGCTGGCCTGCCGGCCGGGTGGTGGCGGGTCCGGCTGCTGGCCGGCGGCGCCGACGCCGAGGCCGCGGCGCGGGTGGCCGGGCTGGTCTGCGCCTCGGCCGACCTGACCGGGCTGCCGTACGCGGTGGTCCCGGCCGGCGGTCCCGGCGGATCCGCCGGGCGCGGGCTGCCGGAGATCCTGGACGAGGCGCCCCCGGCCCCGCCCGGGGGCGGCGCCGCGCCGGCCTACCCGTTCTACGGGAGCACCGAGCTGCTCGCCGCGCTGACCCGGCCGCCCGAGCGCGAGCTGCCCGGGGTCCGGCTGGCGCTGCCGCCCGAGTTCGACGTGGCCCAGGAGCACGCCGGATCTGGGCCCGGCCGGGAGGCCATCGCCGTGGGCGACGTCCTGGACCGGAACCGCCTGGCCGGCCCGCTGGCGCTCCCGCTCGACGCGCTGAACCGGCACGTGCTCGTCAGCGGCGCGGCCGGGACGGGCAAGTCGCAGACGGTGCGGGCGATGCTCGAGGCCGCCACCAGGGCCGGGATCCCGTGGCTGGTGATAGAGCCGGCCCGGGCCGAGTACCGGCTGATGGCCGCGCGGCTGGCCCGGCCGGGCCCGGAGGGTTCCCTGGGGCCGCCCGCGCAGGTGATCCGGATCCGGCCGGGTGAGTCGGACACGATCGCGGCCGGGCTCAACCCGCTCGAGCCCGCGCCGGACGCCGGCGGCCGCCGGTTCCCGCTGCAGGCTCACGCCGACCTGGTCAAGGCGCTCTTCCTCGCGTCCTTCCGGTCAGAAGAACCGTTCCCCCAGGTGCTCAGCGCGGCGCTGACCAGGGCGTACGAGGACGCGGGGTGGGACCTGGCGCTGGGCGAGACGGCGGCGGCGGATCCGAGCCCCGGCTACCCCAGCCTCACCGACCTGCACCGGGCCGCGATCAGGATCGTCCAGGAGATCGGCTACAGCCAGCGGGTCGCCGACGAAGTGCTCGGCTTCGTCCGGGTGCGGCTGACCAGCCTGCGGCTCGGGACCTCGGGCCGGTTCCTCGAGGGCGGTCACCAGCTCGACTTCGGACGGCTGCTCGGCGCCAACGCCGTGGTCGAGATCGAGGACGTGGACGACGACGGCGACAAGGCCTTCCTGATCGGGACCGTGCTGATCAGGCTGGCCGAGCACCTGCGGATGGCGCACCGGGCGGGGGCCGCGAGGCCGGCCGGTCCCGGGCTGCGCCACCTGATCGTCATCGAGGAGGCACACCGGCTGCTGCGCCGCCCGGAGAACGGCGCGGCCGGGGGAGCGGCGGCGCGGGCGGTCGAGATGTTCGCCGGGCTGATCGGCGAGATCCGGGCCTACGGCGAGGGCGTCGTCATCACCGAGCAGATCCCGGAGCGCCTGCTCGGCGACGTCATCAGGAACACCGCGGTGAAGATCACCCACCGGCTGCCCGCGGCGCAGGACCGCGAGGCGGTGGGCGCGACGATGAACATGACGCCGGCCCAGAACCGGTTCCTGGTCACGCTCAGGCCGGGCGAGGCCGCGGCGTTCACCGAGGGCATGGACTTTCCGCTGCTGGTGCGGATGCCCGACGGGACCGCCCGGGAGACGATGGCGGCCGCGGGACCGGGCGCTGAGGGGACGCCGGACACCAGCCCGGCCGGGGTGGTGTCGCCGCGCAGCGTCACCTGCGGCGCCGATTGCGCCGCCCGGCCCTGCACCCTGCGGGACATGCGAGTCGCGCAGCGGGCCCTCGAGGAGTACCCGGTGATCAGGCTGTGGGCGGAACTGTCCGTCCTCGCCCACCTGACCGGCTGGCCCATGCCGGTGCCGCGCACCACGCTGCTTTCCCTGCTGCAGGTGATGCCGTCCCGGCTGCGGGACTGCGCCATCTCCCACAGCACCGACACCGCGGTCGGCGTCCGGGTGCCGGTGATCGTGAGCCGGGTCAGCCCGGTCGGCCTCGCGGCCCACGTCAGCACCGCGATCAGGTCCCGGATCGCGCGCGGCAGCTGGCTGTGCCAGCGGGAGGAGCCGAAGTGGCTCGCTCCCGCCTACACCTGGACGCTCGTCCTCGACGCGCTCAAGTCGGCCGACCGGAAGACGCCGGGAGCTGGCCCGCACCCGCGCAGCGCGGAGTGGGAGCGGACGTACGGGCAGGCCATCACCGGTGACACCGGCGCCCGCCAGGTGGGGACGGTACAGCGCTGGTACGACGCCGCGCAGCGGGACGGCTGGGAGGTGCGGGCCGTGGCGTTCGGCGTCGACGTGTTCTCCGGCGTGGAACGGGCTGTCGGAGCCCGCGCCGAGGACGACGATTTCGAGGAACGCCTGTTCGGCTACCTCGACCAGTTCGTAGACTGCCAGTGGCCGCGGCTGTACCTGGCGGCCGACCCACTCGGAGATCCGCCGGAGCGGCGCTAGCCCGGCTCTGTTTTTTGTCCACAGGGGAATCCACACAACTGTGCATTGGGTTGCCGACAGCGCCCACATGCTGGGCCGTTACACAATAAGTTATCCACAGGTCACGCTTGTGGAGAACGCAGCTTAGCTCTCGGGATGGTCGTCGGCAGCAGTTCAGGGAGCCCTCCGGAGGACGGCGCGGACCGGGACCGCCAGCCTCGCCGGCCGAAGACACAGAACCATACCAGCGCGACGGCGGCGAGAAGGCGGATGGCCGGCGTCAGCCACATCCCGTCGAACTGGGTGATGTCGTAGAGCCAGTGCGGCTGGGCCGGGCTCTGGATGGCCTGGGCGTAGACGGCGGCCGCCGCCAGCAGACGGATCAGCACCACCCAGTCCAGCCAGGACGCCGCGTACAGGGCGAGCAGGGCGATGGCCATCACGTCGTACCAGGGCCGCTGGAATCCCGTGACGAAGAGCCACGCCAGGCTCAGCGCCAGAGCGGGCGCCACGGCTGGCCGGCCCGGGACCCGGTCCGGGAAGCGGGCCAGCGCCAGCAGCGCCACCGCCGCGAAGAGCAGGTAGGAGATCAGCACGAGGTGCGGCGGGACGCTGGACACGCTGAAATGCGTATACCCGAGCACCGGCCGCCAGAACAGCTGGTACATGGTGTCCCAGGTGATCCCCCCGCTGCGGGTGACGAGCACCTTGATCGCGGCCGAGCCGGCCGCCAGGTAGGCCGGGACGGCCACCACCGCGAAGCCGGCCGCGGCGGCGGCGAGCGCCCGGACCGACCGGCGGCAGGCCCAGGCCACGGCCAGGCCGAACAGCGCGTACTCCACCTTGAGGCCGACCGCCACCCCGATCAGCAGCCCGGCCCAGGCGGCGCCCGCGGCCGGGATCGGGCCGGGCCGCGAGCCGTCGCCGGCCGGGGCGGGTCGTGACCGGAGGACAGTCACGCCCGCCAGCCCGAACGCGACCGCCAGCCCGTCGATGTGGCCGCCCGCGACGACCTCCCACAGCAGCAGCGGGTTCACCGTCCACAGCAGGTGGGCCCGCAGCCGCATCCCGGGGTCGGCCCGGAGCAGCCGGTCCAGGACCAGGGCCACGGCGCCGAAGGCGAGCGCTTCCTCCAGCTTCAGCCAGAACGTGATGCGGGCCAGCGAGGTCCCGCCGAGCTCGGCCGCGGCCCACTCCGCGCCGGTGGCCACCGGCCCGTACACCGACACCGCGTTCATCCAGCTGTCCGGGATCTCCGCCGCCGGTATCTGCCGGCCGACCGGGTCGCCGGAGCGCTGCAGCTGCCGCGGGGTCATGACGTACGGGCTGTGCCCGATGACCGCCGTCCGGCCGCTGGCGGCGTAGGAGATGGAGTCCGTCGAGCCGGCCGGCGGCAGCACCGTCAGCATCGCCACGGCCAGGAACGCTCCCGCGAGTACCGGCCGCACCGGCGGGCGCGCACCGCGGCTGACCGCGACCAGGCCGACGATCACGCCCGCGGTGCCCAGCGCCATCGCGGCCCATAGCCAGATCGTCACGAAGGTCGCCGTCAGGTGCAGCGCGTGCCACCATGGCGGGCCGCCGACGCCGCGGGCGGCGGGCACGGTGACGCTCGGGCCCGCGGCCGACAGAACGATCATGATCAGGACCGCGGCCGCGATGGCGGCCGCCGCGAACCACCCGGTCAGGCTGGTCAGGCCCGGCCGGCGAGCTGGAGCGGAGAGGCTGGGTGGAGCGGGAAGGCCCGGCTGAGCCGCCGCCCCGGCCTCGTCCCTGTCGCTCACTGAATCGCCCGCCTGCTGGTCATCGTGGTCCGTGACTAGACGGTACCGGATCACCCGGAACACGGGCGGCCAGAACGCCAGGCACCCGCGCCGGCCCGGTGAAGGGCCGGCGCGGGCGTCCGGAGAAACCGGCTAGGGCTGTGGCTAGGCGTCGGGCGTCGTAACCCGGCCGTTCACCTCCGAGCGCAGGGCGGCGTCGGTCGCGGTGGTGCCGTCCTGAGGCACCCCTTCCGCTTCCGGCGACCCGGTGGCGTCCTTAGCCTCGGCGGTGGCACTGGTGTACCGCCGCCGCATGGTGACGGCAACGCCGGCGCCCGCCGCAGCGGCCACCGCGCCGAAACCGAGCAGCCAGCGCCAGTTCAGCAGCCGCCGGACGCCGGTTCGCCGCGTATCCGGACGGACCTGGCGGGCCGTCGACCGCAGAGCCGAGGAGACCTTCGGCGCCACGGTGCCGGTGACGGCGTCCGCAGCGTCCTCGAGCCGCGGCGCGGCCCACTCCCTGGCCCCGGTGACGACATCCTCCAGCCGTGGCGCGGCCCACTCCTTGGCCCCGGTCACAGCGTCCTCGAGCCGTGGCGCGGCCCAGTCCTTAGCGCCGGTGACGGCGTCCTCGAGCCGTGGCGCGGCCCACTCCTTGGCACCCTGAACGCCCTGTCGGACTCCCTGAACCGCTGTCGTTCCCGCGCGCTTCCCCGCCGGGATGGCCTGGGCGGCAGCATCGGCGGCGCGATCCTTCGCGCGGGCGCCGATCGCAGCCGCCCCATCGGTGGTGCGTTTGGTGTTGATAAGGGACACAGTAAAAACCTCCCGAGCGTGATCCCGCTCTCCTACGCTTCCCGGCTTTGCTGGGTTCAATCATGGCGTGCTGCCGGTACGGTGATGACGAGAGCAGTTTTAACATCGGCGAAATGTCCGGGCATGAGCTGGCCGGATGAGGAGTCAACCGAATGACTGACACGCTGACCGCAACGCTGCGCACCAGCCAGGGGACGGTTGTCATCCGTCTTTTCCCTGATCACGCGCCGAAGACGGTACGCAACTTCGTAGAGCTGGCCGAGGGCGGCCGGGAATGGACGGACCCCGCCACCGGGCAGGCCACCACGAAGAAGCTGTACGACGGGACTATCTTCCACCGGGTCATCCCGGACTTCATGATCCAGGGCGGCGACCCGCTCGGCTCCGGCCGCGGCGGGCCGGGCTACAAGTTCGCCGACGAGATCCACCCGGACCTGCGCTTCGACCGGCCGTACCTGCTGGCCATGGCCAACGCCGGCCCCGGCACCAACGGCTCGCAGTTCTTCATCACCACGGCGCCGACGCCCTGGCTGAACGGCAAGCACACCATCTTCGGCGAGGTCGTCCAGGGCGCCGACGTGGTTGACGTGATCAGCCACCTCAAGACGGGCAGCCAGGACCGGCCGGTGGAAGACGTAACCATCGACTCGGTCACGATCGAGCGCACCGCCTGAAACTGATTGGACCAATCCGTGAGCACGCCCAGCGACCCCGGTTCCGGCGGAGAACTCCCGCCGGACGGGGGAGCTCCGGGGACCGGTAGCCAGGACCTTCCGACCTGCTACCGCCACCCCGGGCGGGAGACGTACGTCTCCTGTGTCCGCTGCGGGCGCTTCGCGTGCCCGGACTGCATGCGCTCGGCCTCGGTGGGCCAGCAGTGCGTCGAGTGCGTGGGCGAGGGCGCGCGCACCGCCCGCCAGCCCCGGACCGCCTTCGGCGGCCGGCCGGTGGCGGGCACCGTCGTGACCTGGGCGCTGCTGGGCATCAACGTCGTGTTGTTCCTGGTGGCCTGGGTCCGCCCGGCCATCGTCAACAACCTGGTGATGCTCGGGTACGCCTCGTACACCGTCCCCGGTCCCGCCCACGGCGTGGCGGCGGGCGAATGGTACCGGCTGATCACGTCCGCGTTCGTGGTCCCCGGAGCCGGCCTGAACGGCCTGGGGCTCACGGACATCTTGTTCAACATGTGGGCGCTGTACGTCGTGGGGCCGGCGCTGGAAGCACACCTCGGCCGGGTCCGCTTCCTCGCGGTATACCTGGTCAGCGCCGTCGGCGGCGGGGTCATGTACTACTACCTCGTACCGCCCTACAACGCGGCGGCGGGTGCCTCAGGCGCCATCTTCGGGCTGTTCGGCGCGTGGTTCGTGGTGTCCAGGCGGCTGCGTCTCGATACCCGCGGCATCGTCTTCCTCATCGCCATCAACCTGGCGCTCGGCTTCTTCTTCCACAGCTTCATCGCCTGGCAGGACCACATCGGCGGCCTGCTGACCGGCGTGCTGCTCACCGCTGCCTTCGCGTACGCGCCCCGGAAGAACCGCGCCGTCATCCAGGTGGCGGCCACGGTCGCGGTCGTGGCCCTGATAGTGGTCGCGGTCGTGATCAGGACTCACCAGCTCACCAGCGGCGTGTCCTGAGCCCGACGGAGCGGTTAGCGTCCCGCGTGGCCGCGGCGCCGCGCGGCGGAAGTCAGCGCCACCTGGTAGCGAGCGTGACGCCCGCGATGATGAACACGAACCCGATCACCAGGTTCCACGCGCCCAGAGCGGACAAGCCCGGGATCGAGCCCTGCGACAGGTAGTACACCACGATCCAGGCCAGGCCGAAGACCAGGCTGATCACGATGGCCGGGCCGACCCACGGCGCACTGACCTTCCGCGCCGCCGTCTTCTGCGGCGGAGGAGTGTAGACCGTCCTCTTGCGGACGCGTGACTTGGGCACGACGGCCTCCTGCGTAGCAACCTGGCGAAGCAACCGCGATCAAACCCCGCGATGCGGACCCAAGCGTAGCCGGTTCGCGCGGCAGTCGGCGCGATCCGCGTTTGCCGGGCAGCGATGGTAACTAATAGATACCATTCAGTTTCTCTTAGTCACCATGCTCTAGCGCTGATATCGCGATGAATGGATGGATCGTGCGACAGGTTATCCGTGCCGCCGGGGAGATCCTGCTAACCGCGGGGGTGATCGGGCTGCTCTTCATCGGCTACCTCCTCTGGGGCACCGGGCTGCGGGCGGCCGCCGCCCAGCGGTCGCTGAGCAGCGAACTGAACCAGGAATGGAAGCAGGCCCCGGCCCGGGGCGACGCCGTCGGCGCCAGCCCGGAACGGTTCGGCGTCGCCACCGGGCAGCCCTTCGCCTTCATCCGCATCCCGGCCTTCGGCAAGCAGTGGCGGTTCACCCTGATCCAGGGCACCGCGCTCGCCCAGCTCAACCAGAGCCCCGGTCACGTGCCCGGCACCCAGTGGCCCGGGCAGCTCGGCAACTTCGCCGTGGCCGGTCACCGAGTGACGGCGGGCAACCCGTTCTGGTCGCTGCCGTCGATGACCGACGGTGACCTGGTGTACATCCAGACGCGGCTCAACGACTACACCTACCGGGTCATCGGCAAGAAGCTGGTGACGCCGGCCAACACGGCCGTACTCGACCCGGTGCCCGGCCATCCGCGGCAGCGGCCGGTCCAGCGGCTGATCACGCTGATCACCTGCGACCCGGCCTGGACCGGCACCCACCGGGTGATCGTCACCGGTGTCCTGGTCTCCGCCAAGCCCCGCTAGAGGACCTTCGAGGAGCGCGCATGTACGCCTGGATCTGGCACCAGCTGCCCGGCCGCACCCCCGCCAAGGCGGGGGTGCTGGCCCTGATCATCGCGGTCGTCCTGGCGGCCCTGTGGTTCTACGCCTTCCCGTGGGCCGTGCTGCACCTGCCGATCGACTCCTCCGGCTTCGGCGGCTAGCGCGGCCTCACGGCCCGGTGACCGGTAAGAATCCCGGGATGCCGCCGCCCTGGCCGTTACCGCCGCCCTGGCCGTCTCCGTTGCCCTGGCCGGTCGCGGGCGGGCTGCCGGTGGCCGTCGGGCTGCCCGAGGCCGAGGGCGACCCGGTCGGGCTCGCCGCGGGCTGGACCAGGATCTTCACGGTGGCCCCCTGGGCCTGGGTGGTGTTGGCGCCGGGGGTCTGCTGCCAGACGTTACCCGCACCGGTGCCGGCCGGGCCGGCCACTATCTCCGGCACCACCTTGAAGCCCGCGCTCTGCAGCGACGCTTCCGCGCTCGCCTCGCTCAGGCCGACGACGTTCGGCACGCTGGCCGCGCCAGAGACGAAGATGGTGATCTTGGATCCGGGCGGCACCTGCGTGCCCGGTGGCGGGTTCTGGCTCACCACGGTCCCGGCGGGCTGGGTCGACGTGGAGTCCTGCTGGACGGCGACGGTGAAGCCGTCGTTCTGCAAGGTCGACGCGGCCTCGTTCTCCTGCTTGCCCTGCACGTTGGGAACCGCCACGGGAGCCGCGCCAGTCGAGACGTACAGGGTCACCACGGTGTCAGCCGCGACGTTGTTGCCCTCCGGCGGGGCGGACTTGATGACCAGCCCCTTCTTGACGCTGGAGTTGGGCTGGTTGATGACCGCCCACTTCAGGTGCGCGGCCGTGATCTGCCCCTTCGCCGTGGCTACGGGCTCGCCGTTCACCAGCGGCACCGCGTACATCTTGCCCCCGCCGGCCAGCAGGTAGAAGGCCACGCCGGCCACGACGCCGACCACCACGACCAGGCCGAGGACCCACGGGATCCAGCGGCGGCCCGAACCGCCCCCGCCCCCCCGGCCCGCGTAGTCGTAGTCCCGGCCCTGGTAGTCGTAGTCTTCGACCGGCGGGATCTGCGACGTAGCCCCGGCCATCATGGTGCCGGTGTTACCCATCCGCTGGGTGTTCTGCGGGTACATGTCGTACCGGGTCGGCGGCGCGGCCGCCACCGGCATGCCGGACGCGGCGCGCTGCAGGTCGGCGCGCATGTCCCCGGCCGTCTGGTACCGGTCGCCCGGGGGCTTGGCCATCGCCTTCAGCACGATCGCGTCCGCCCACGGCGGGACGTCCGGGTCCACCCGGGACGGCGGCACCGGGTTCTCCCGGACGTGCTGGTAGGCGATCGCCACCGGCGAGTCGCCCGTGAACGGCGGCCGCCCGGTCAGCAGCTCGTACAGCAGGCAGCCGGTCGAGTACAGGTCGCTGCGGGAGTCGACCCGCTCACCGCGGGCCTGCTCCGGCGACAGGTACTGCGCGGTCCCGATCACCTGCGCGGTCTGGGTCATGGTGGCCTGGGCGTCGCTCATCGCCCGGGCGATGCCGAAGTCCATCACCTTGACATCGCCGTTGCGGGTCACCATCACGTTGCCCGGCTTGATATCGCGGTGCACGATGCCGGCCTGGTGGCTGTAGTCCAGGGCGCGCAGTACTCCGTCGATGATCTCCAGCGACCGCTCAGGCAGCAGCCGGTGGCCCTCCTGCAGCAGGTCCCGCACCGTACGGCCGTCCACGTACTCCATGACGATGTACGGCACCGGGAACCCGCTGACCATGTCCTCGCCGGTGTCGTAGACGGCCACGATCGACGGGTGGTTCAGGGAGGCAGCGGACTGTGCCTCGCGGCGGAACCTCGCCTGGAAGATCTGGTCTCTGGCCAGGTCGGCGCGGAGCGTCTTGATCGCGACGATCCGGTCGAGCCGGATATCACGCGCCCGGTACACCTCGGCCATACCGCCGCGGCCCACCACGCCGTCGAGCTCGTAACGGCCGCCGAGTAGACGGGGCTGAGTCATATCTCGCACTGTGCCAAACCACCCTGCGTTTTTCTAGTTTCTCTAAGACGTCGGCAGATTTCTCTAAGACGTCGGCGGAGGAGGAGGTGAAGACGACGAGGACGTCGTCGGTGACGACGTATCCGTCGGGGTCGGTGAAGTGGTGTCAGAGGAGGACGGGCTCGACGTCGGCGAGGCCGTGGCCGACTTCGTCGGCTTAGGGGTCTTGGTCGGCTTCGGGTTACCGCTCGGACTGGGCGTCTTGGACGGCAGTATCACCCGGGCCTGGGTGGGGCTCGGGGTCGGCGTCGTCGGAGTCGGGGTGCTGGACGGCGAGGTCGGCGTGACGGGCGGCGAGCTGATGTGCGTCGTGTTACTGGTCACGTTCCCGCTCGTAGGGGTGGACGAGTGGCTGGTCAGGTAGAACCCGGTCGCGACGGCGGCGACGCACAGGGCCGCGGTCGAGCCGATCGCCACGAGCTGACGACGGCGCCCCGTCCGGCGCGGGCCGGCCGCTTCCCCCGGGCCGGGACCTGCCCCGCCGGGGATGACCCCGGTGGGCGCGGCCGGAAGGTCCGACCTGGTGGTCCCCGGGTACCCGGCCGACTCCGCGGTCTGGCCCAGGGCCAGCGTGCCCCGGAGCACATCGGCCCGGTCGGCGACCGCCCGCATGCTGGCCGGGCGCTCCTCCGGGGTCTTGGCCAGCATGTGGTAGACCAGCTCGCTGACCGGCTCCGGCACGTCCGGCGGCAGCGCCGGCACCGGCTCGTGCTTGTGCGCGAACGCGATCGCCAGCGGCTCGCTGGCCGTGAAGGGCGGGTGACCGGCCAGGCACTCGTAGGCGACCACGCCGAGCGAGTAGATATCGGAGGAGTCGGTCACCTGGGCCCCGGTGGCCTGCTCGGGTGAGACGTACATCGCCGTGCCCATGACCATGCCGGTCTCGGTCAGGTGCGACGCCTGGGCCGCGGCCACCGCCGTGGCGATGCCGAAGTCGGTGATCTTCGTGGTGCCGCCCGCGGCCACCAGCAGGTTGCCCGGCTTGATGTCGCGGTGCACGATGCCGGCCTGGTGCGCGGCGTCGAGGGCGCGCGCCGACTGGCTGATGATGTCCAGGGTGGCGTCCGGGGACAGCCGGCCCGCCCGGGCCAAGATGGCGGACAGCGGCTCGCCGTTGACCAGCTCCATGACCAGGTAAGCCCCGCCGAACTCGGCGGACTCGCCGTAGTCGTAGACGCGGGCGATACCGGAGTGGGACAGGCTGGCCGCGTACCGCGCTTCGGCCCGGAACCGGGCCAGGAACGCCTCGTCGCCCGCCCGGCCGGTGGGCAGCAGCTTGACCGCCACCGCGCGGTTGAGGAGGCTATCTTCGGCGCGCCAGACCTCGCCCATGCCACCGGCCGCGATGCGGTCGGTCAGCCGGTAACGGCCGGCCAGCAGATATTCGCTCACTTATTCCCCACGGCAGACTGGTATGCCTTGATGACCTGCACAGCGATGGGTGCGGCCGCCGAGGCTCCATATCCGCCGCCTTGAATTATGACGCCTACCGCGATGTCGGGGTTGCCGTACGGAGCGAATGAGGTGAAGGCGGCGTCGTTCAGGCTGAACGTGCCGGTCTCCGCCGTGCCGGTCTTGCCCGCGATCTCGATGCCGGTGATGCCCTGCCGGAAGGCGTATGCGGTGCCCTCGGGCTGCTGCACCGCGGCGAGCATCATCTGTCCCACGCTGCCGGCGACGGAGGAGGAGACCGGCTGGCTCAGCACCGACTGCCCGGTGTTCTGCACCGTGCTCAGGTCGCTCGCCGTCACCTGCTTGATCAGGTAGGGCTTCATCAGCGTGCCGCCGTTGGCGATGGCCGCGGCCAGCATGGCCTCCTGCAGCGGGGTGACGGTGTCGCTGAACTGGCCGATGGCCGAGAAGGCGGTCAGCGGCTGGCTGGGCGGTATCACGTAGTTGCTCTTGGCCACCCCCAGCGGGATGGTCAGGTTCGCGTCGTTCATGCCGAACTTCGTAGCCATGTCGTTGAGCGCGTTGGCACCGACCTGGATGCCGATCTTGCCGAAGGTGGTGTCACAGGACTGGGCGAACGCGTAGATCAGCGGCGCCTGGCCGGATCCGTCGCCGCAGGCCTCGCCCTGGTCGTTGTGCAGCACGTGGGCGGTCTGCGGCAGCGTGAGGTCGGTCGGCGAGTCGACCTTGGTGTTGACCGTGGTGCCGGGGCTCTGCGTCAGCAGGGCCGAGCTCGTCACGATCTTGAACGTCGAGCCGGGCGGGTAGGTCCCCAAGATGGCCCGGTTGAGCAGCGGCTGCGCCTTGTCCGCGAGCAGTTGCTTGTCCACCGCGTTGAACTTGGTGCCGTCGTGGATGGCCAGCTCGTTCGGGTCGTAGCTCGGGTAGGAGGCGAGAGCGAGGATCGCCCCGGTCTTCGGGTCGATCGCCACCACGCCGCCCGGCTTGCCGGTGGCCTTGAGCGCGTTGTAGGCGGCGGTCTGCGCCCTGGAGTTGACCGTGAGCTGGACGGTGGCGCCCTTGGTCGTCTTCCCGGTGATCAGGTCGATGATCTTCCTGACGTCCAGGGCGGAGTCGTTGCCGGACAGCAGCGAGTTCTCCGTCGCCTCGATGCCGCTGTTGGCGAAGATCGTCTCGGCCCCGGTGACCGAGGCGTACTCCGGGCCGTGCGGGTATTTGCGCTGGTACTTGATGGAGTCGTTGGGGCTGCTGCTCAGCCCGGAGGTGGCGATGGTCACGCCGTCCGAGGTGACGATGTTGCCCCGCTGGTACTGGTTCTGCGCCGCGTAGAAGGCACGGGAGTTGCCCGGCTTGCTGGCCAGGCTGGCCGTCTGGAAGCCCTGCAGGTAGTTGACGTTGATCAGGAGCAGCAGGAACATCACGAGGACCGCGATGGAGATCCGGCGCAGGGCCCGGTTCAATTCAGCGTCACCACCTGGGTCAGTCCCTCTTCCTGTATCGGCCGCGGCGGCGGACGCCGGGCGGAGTCGCTCACCCGGGCCAGCAAGGCGATGAGTATCCAGCTGCCGACCAGCGAGGATCCTCCCTGGGAGAGGAAGGGGGTGGTGATGCCGGTCAGCGGGATGAGCCGGGTGACGCCGCCGACGATGACGAACACCTGCAGGGCCAGCATGAAGGACAGGCCGCCGGCCAGCAGCTTGGAGAACGAGTCCTTGACCGACATCGCGGTCCGCAGCCCGCGCTGCACGATCAGCCCGTAGATCAGCAAGATGGCCATCACCCCGGCCAGCCCGATCTCCTCGCCGAACGCGGTGAACACGAAGTCGCTCTGCACCAGCGGGGTGATGTACGGCTGGCCGCCGCCCAGGCCCTTGCCGAGCAGGCCGCCATTGCCCATCCCGTACAGGCCCTGGACCAGCTGGTAGGAGTTGCCCTCCACGTTGGCGGTGGTGAACGGGTGCAGCCAGATATTGAACCGCTCCCCGACATGGCCGACGAGCTTGGCCGCGGCGAGCGCGCCGACCACGAACATGAGGAAGCCGATCAGCAGCCAGGAGGTCCGGGAGGTCGCGATGTACAGCATCGCGACGAACAGGCCCATGAACACCGCGCTGGTGCCGATGTCGCTCTCGAAGACGAGCAGCAGCAGGCTCGCCGCCCAGGTGAGCAGGATCGGGCCGAGGTCGCGGGCCCGCGGCAGGTCGAGGCCGAGCACCCGGCGGCCGGCCAGGGCCAGCACGTCCCGCTTGGCCACCAGGTAGCCGGCGAACGAGATGGCCAGCGCCAGCTTGGCGAACTCTTCCGGCTGGATGGTGGTGAACGAGCCGAACCGGATCTGGATCTTGGCCCCGTTCACCTCGCTGATGGAGGCCGGGAGCAGCGCGGGCAGCGCGAACAGCAAGATCCCGGCCGCACCGAGCGTGTAGGTATAGCGCTGCAGCACGCGGGGCTCGTTGATCAGGACGAGCACCGCGACGAAGGCCCCGATGCCGATGGCCGAGAAGGCGATCTGCAGGTTGGCCTGCGAGGTGCTGAGCGCGGGGAAGCCGGTGTTCGGGTTGACCTGCGCCGACAGGCGGTACATCATCACGATGCCGAGCCCGTTGAGCAGGGTCGCGAGCGGGAGCAGCAGCGGGTCGGCGTACGGGGCCCACCGCCGCATGGCCAGGTGCGCACCCGCGATGATGACCAGGTAGGCGGCCAGGTACTCGGCCACGCCCGAGGGCAGCTTGCCCTTGAGGCTGAAGCCCACGTTCGCCATGGCGAACACGATGAGGGCGAAGGCGAAGACGAGCATGATCAGCTCGGTCCGCCGCCTGCTGCGGGCGACCGGGACCAGCGGGCCCGCCGGGTCGACGGTCGGCGACGGGGCGGTGACGCTACTCACGAGCTTCCCGCGGCCGCCGGGGCAAGGGCACTGGCCGGGATGCCGAACGCGGTGGACGCCGGGCATGTCTGCGCGGGCTGAGCCGGGCGCGCGGGCGGCGGCTTGGGCTTGTCCTTGGCCGGCTTCTTGTTCTTGTTGAACTGCGTCAGGGCAGCCTGGTAGGCGTTGTCCAACTGCACCCAGTTCTTCAGCGCCGTGTACTGCTGCTGGCAGGTGCTGACCGCGGAGCGGACGTTCGTGACGATCGCCTGGGCGTTGTGCAGGCTGCTGGCCGCGTCGGTGGCCTTGAGCGTCTGCTGGTAGGGCGTCGGCACCTGGGCGATCTGGATCCCGGTCGACTGATAGGGCCGGGACAGGCTGACCCCGACGATCCGCTCGTTGACGCCGCGGTAGAGGATCACCTGGCCGTGGTCGTCGGCCCCGACGTAGTACTGATCCTGGCTCCAGCGCCAGGCGACGTAGCCGCCGCCGATGATAACGGCCAGCAGCACCACGAGCGAGGTGGTCACGATGGGCCAGCGCCGGCGGCTGGCGCGCCGCCCGCGCTTCGGCTGCCCGCGGTGGCCGCCCCGGGACCCGGTGGCCCGGACCGCGGTCAGGTCGGCGCCGTTCTCGCCCGCCATCGCGAGCGCCAGGGCCGGATTCAGCGGGTCCAGGTCATCCGCGGTCAGCATCGACTGCGGGGCGGTCAGCGGCGGACGCCCGTGCTGGTCGTAGACCCCGGTGAAGTGGCCGTCGGCGTGCTCGTCGAGGCCGTCGAACGTCCCGTTGGCAGAACCCGGGACCGCACCGTCGGTGCTGAGCATCGGGTCGCTGGGGTTCGCGGCGGCGCCCGCCATAACCGGGGTACCGGTCGGCGGCAGCCGGGACGAGGCGGTGTCCACGACGTCAGCCACGATGCAGGTGATGTTGTCCGGGCCGCCGCCGCGGAGCGCGAGGTCGATCAGCTGGCGGGTGACCGCGTCGGGTTCTTCGATGGTGGCCATCGACTCGCGCAGCAGCTCGTCGCTGACCACGCCGGACAGCCCGTCCGAGCAGAGCAGGTAGCGGTCGCCGGCCTGGCTGTCGTGCACGGACAGGTCGGGTTCCGCGACCGACCGGCCGTCGAGCGCCCGGAGCAGCAGCGAGCGCTGCGGGTGGCTGGAGACGTCGTCGACGCTGATCCTGCCCTCGTCGACCAGCGACTGGACCAGCGTGTGGTCGTGGGTGATCTGGTAGAGCTCGCCCTCGCGCAGCAGGTAGCCGCGGGAGTCGCCGATGTGGCACACGGCCGCGTGCCCGTCGGACCAGAACAGCGCGGTCAGCGTGGTGCCCATGCCCTCGACGGCCGGGTTGGCGATGATCATCTCCTGCAGCCGGGTGTTGGCCGCCGCCACCGCCGAGGACAGTTCCGCCAGCATGTCACCGCCGGGCGGCTCGGAGTCGAGCTTGGCCATCGAGGCGATGGTCAAGGAACTGGCCACCTCGCCGGCGGCGTGCCCGCCCATGCCGTCCGCCACGGCGAGCAGGCGCGGCCCCGCGTACGCCGAGTCCTCGTTGCCTTCACGGAGGAGCCCGACGTCGGAACGTACCGCGTAGCGGAGTACTAGTGTCATCTGCGCAGTTCCAGAACGGTCTTACCGATGCGGATCGGCACGCCCAGCGGCACGGGCATCGGCCGCGTCACCTTCTGCCGGTCCAGGTAGGTGCCGTTGGTCGAGCCGAGGTCCTCGACGATCCACTGACCGTCCTGTGGAAAAATTCGGGCATGTCGGCTTGAAGCGTAGTCGTCGTTGAGCACCAGCGTGGCATCATTGGCCCGCCCGAGCGTGATCTGCTGCTGGGCGAGGTCGATGCTGGTGCCCTTCAGCGCGCCGCCGGTGACGACCAGGACCCGCGGCGAGCCGCGGCCGGGTTTCGCGGGCCGGGCCGGGCGGCCCGGGCGGGGCGCCTGGGCCTGCCGGGCCTTGCCTCGCCGGGTCCCTGAGGCCGGGCCGCCGAGCAGGTCAGTGCGGACGACTCCGATGGCCGCTATGACGAAAAGCCACAGCACAGCCAGGAACGCCACCCTGATGATGGTGAGAGACAGCTCGTTCATCTGCGGCCAAGCCCCTGGAGTAGCTAGTAGCTAGTAGCTGGTGCGCGAGTAGGCGGTGCCCTGGCCATCATCGCGGTCAGGACCATCCTGGCGGAAGATCAGAGTGGTGCGGCCCAGCGAGACGTGAGTCCCGTCGGTGAGCGCCACCCGCCTGACCGGCTGACCATTGACGAAGGTGCCGTTGGTAGAGCTGAGATCGACCAGGACCACCTGGCCGTTCTCCACCCTTAGCTCCGCGTGGTGCCGGGACACGCCCGGATCGACCAGTCGCAAGTCGCAATCGGTGCCCCGGCCGAGCAGCGTCACCGGTGTCTGCAGTTCATAGGTGTGCTGTTCGCTGCCCTGCCCGCCCGGCGCTCCCGGACCGGAGACCAGCAGCCGCGGGTGGCCGGGGAACCCGCGTCCCTGCGTCCGCGGCAGGTCGCTGGCCGGCATCCTGATCTCGCCGCCCTCGATGGTCGAGCCGCGGATGACGCCGGACCGGATCCGGAACGTGCCCGTCGTCATGTCGGGCACTCCCTCGAACCGCATCCGCACCGGGCCGACGAACGAGTATCCCTGCTCCTTGGCGTAGTCCCGGGCCAGGTTGGCCAGCTCGACGCCGAGGCTCTCGGCGTACACGTCGAGACGCTCGTGGTCGCTCTCCGCCAGCTCGACGACGAAATCGTTCGGCACCAGCGTGCGGCCCTTGGCCACGATCGCGGCCCGGTCGTCCATCTCACGCTGAACCGCGCTCGCCACCTCGACCGGCTGCAGCTCGGACCTGAAGGCACGCGCGAAGGCACCCTCGACCATGCCTTCAAGACGACGCTCGAAGCGCTGCAGAACCCCCAACGTGCCACCTCCCTTCACGTCCCTTGCCCACGATCGTATCCGGGGCGCGGGAGCGCTCGCGGTCGTGCTAACCTATCCGTCGTTGCCCGGGCGGGTGGCGGAACGGCAGACGCGCACGGTTCAGGTCCGTGTGTCCGAAAGGACGTGAGGGTTCAAATCCCTCCTCGCCCACATATCTCTTACGGAACGACGATCACGGGACACCGCGCGTGGCGGGCCAGCCAGCCAGATACTGAGCCCGCTACCCGATGCCAGATATGCTTCGGCGCCCCGATCACGAGCGCGTCCGCGCTGAATTCCTCGGCCGCCGCGGCGAGTTCCCGGGCCGGGCTGCCTCGCCTGGTGCGGACGTGTACCTCCACCTCGACATCCCCGGCTACCTGGTCGAGCTCGGCCAGGAGCCAGCGCTCCAGCGCCTCCACGTCCCGGGGCACGCCCACCACCTGCCCCGTCAGGGGCTCGCAGTAGACCCCGGACGAGCACACGTAGACGACGAGCAGCGGCCGGCCGAGCCGCTGGGACACCCCGGCCGCGTACGCCAGGGCGTTGCGGCTCGACGCCGAGCCGTCGTAGCCGGCGATGACGGGATGCTCGAGCCGCAGCGCCGACGCGAACAGCTCACCGGAGGGAACCGGTCTGGGAATGTCAGCACCGGAACCCGCCGTCACCTCGGGCGGCGGCGTGCCGGACGGCCGCCCGGGCCGCTCCGGTCCTGATGGGCCCGGTGACGGGCCCGACTCTGCCTGGTCCATAGTCCGCGTCCTAGCGGAAGACCGTTTCCTCAACAGTCATACCGTGATGATTGCCCGGGATGAACGGCCTTACTCGTATTTTGAAAAGCACTATAGATCAGCGCACGGCCATTTGAGGAGTACTCGGGGGCGCCTGCGTGGCACGATGTTCGGGTGACCGCAGAGCCAGCGGAGACGACCAGCGACCGGACCGACGCCACGGCCCGCGCCGTGATCGAATGCGCCGCCGATGCGATCGTCGCGTTCAGTACCGATCGCACCGTCATGCTCTGGAATCCCGCGGCGGAGCGGATGTTCGGCTGGACCGCGGCCGAGGTCGTGGGCCTCGAGCCGCAGATCATCCCGGAGGAACTGAAGGCCGAGCATAACGCGGTCCTGGAGCGGGTCAGGGGCGGCGGCCAGATCTCCTTCGCCACCCGGCGGATCCGCAAGGACCGGACCACCATCGACCTGCGGATCGACACCAGCGCGCTGACCGACGCCGCGGGGGAAGTGACCGGCTGGGTCAACGTCTGCCACCAGACCGGCGAAGACGACCTGGCCCGGCACTACATGGCCGAGCGGGCGCGCGTGGTCCGCCGGCTCGGCGACGTGGTCGCTGACATGAACGCGCAGCGCGACCTGGAATCGGTGCTGGACCGCATCGCGGCCAGCCTGCGCGAGCTGACCAGCGCCGACGCGGGCGGCTTCGTGCTCATCGAGGACGACTCGCTGCGGCTGGTCAGCACGGCCGGGCTGCCGGCCCGGCTGCGCGGGAAGACCGCCGCCTTGTCCAGCAGCCTGGTCGGCGAGCTGATGAACTCCGGCAAGACGGTCATGATGGCGACCGGGGAGTCGGGCGGCTTCGACGACCTGATCTGGTCGGCGCTGGCCGGGCTGCACACGATCGCGCTCAGCCTCTCGCACGTGGGCGGCAAGCCCTACGGCGCCCTCTACGCCCTGTACAGCCGGCGCAAGCTCAGCCACGTCGAGCTCGAGCTGCTCGAGCTGCTGGCCGGGCACGCCGGCGTGGCCCTGACCAACGCGATGGCGTTCGAGGAGGTAGTCCGGCAGCGGGCGCATGAGCGGGCGGTCATCGACGGCAGCGCGGACGGCATCGCGGTGCTCGACGAGGACGGCCTGGTGCGGCAGTGGAACCCGGCCGCGCACCGTATCACCGGGACAGCCGCTGCGGACGCGATCGGGAGGCCGCCGTCGTTCCCGCTGCCCGAATCCGGCTCGACGCTCACCCACAAGCTGCCGAACGGCCGCTGGCTCGACGTCCTGTGTACCTCGCTGGCCGGCGGCGAGGAACTGGTCATCGACTTCCGCGACGTCACCGCGGCCAAGGAGCTCGAGGAGGCGAAGGACTTGTTCCTCGCCACCACCAGTCACGAGCTGCGGACGCCCATCACCGTGGTGCAGGGTTTCGCCACCACCCTGGTCACCCGGTGGGACCAGCTCGGGGACCCCGAACGGCGGGCGGCGGTGCGGACCATCGCGGAGCGGGCCGGGTCGCTCGGCCGGCTGGTGGAGCAGCTACTGCTCGGCTCGCGGGCCGGCGCCGACCAGCTGCCGGTGAGCAACGGCCCGTTCAACCTCGGCGCCGTGCTGCACGGGGCCGCCGCGGCGTTCCGGCCGCTGTCGGACAAGCACGTCGTGCTGGCCGACATACCCGCCGATCTCCCGGCCGCCAGCGGCGACACCATGGCCACCGACATCATCGTCGGGCAGCTGCTCGAGAACGCCTTCAAGTACTCACCCGACGGCGGCACGGTCAGCGTCCGGGCCCGGGTGGCCGGAGACTGGATCGAGGTCATCGTGGAGGACGAGGGCGTCGGCATCGCGGCGGGCGATCACGAGCGCATCTTCGACCGGTTCTTCCAGGGTGAGGCCGGCGACCGCCGCCGGTTCGGCGGCGTCGGCATCGGGCTGTTCATCGTCCGCCGCCTGGCCGAGGCCCAGCACGGCGAGGTTACCGCCAGCTCGCGGCCGCAGGGCGGCACCTCCATGTGCCTGCGCCTGCGCGTCGAGGAGGCCTAGGACCGGCACGAGGCACCGATCCGGCCGCTGGGCGGCGGACGTCATGAAACCGTGCTTTCACCGCGCCCGGACGCACTCGAAGCCCGGTTTCATGTCGTCACGGCTGGCCCGCGGCGCTCAGCTCGCGGCCCGCGGCGCTCAGCTCGCGGTGCTCGCGGTGCTGCGCGGTGCTGGCGGTGCCAGTGTTACCTGAGCCGGGTTCCCGGGGTCCCGCACCCGGCCGCGACTACGGGTCAGGCGTCGGCGCCGCGCTCGACCGGCTTGTCGCGCTTGCGCGGCTCGCCGCCGGTGGCCTCCAGGTAGGCGTCGACGATCGCCGGGACGTCGTAGCCCTGCCGCATGATCTGGCCCTTCTCCAGCCAGATGATCCGGTTGCAGCTCGCCTCGATCTCGGCCAGGTTGTGCGCGACGAGGAAGACCGTGCCCGCCTCCTTGCGCAGCTGGACGATCCGCTCGTGGCTCTTGGCCCGGAAGTTCGCGTCCCCGGTGGCCAGCGCCTCGTCGATCATGAGGATCTCGTGGTTCTTGGCGGAGGCGATGGAGAACCGCAGCCGCTGGGCCATGCCGCTCGAATAGGTGCGCATCGGGTAGTCGATGAAGTTGCCCACGCCGGAGAAATCCACGATCGACTGGTAGCGGTCCTTGGTTTCCTGCGGGGTCATGCCCATGGCCAGGCAGCCGAGCACCACGTTCCGCTCGCCGGTCAGGTCATCGAGCAGCGCGGCGTTGACGCCGAGCAGGGCGGCCTGCCCGCTGCTGTAGACACAGCCCTGCTCGGGCGGGAGCAGCCCGGCGATCGCCTGCAGCAGCGTCGACTTGCCCGACCCGTTCCGGCCGATGATGCCGACGGCATCGCCGTGATTGATCACGAACGAGATGCCCCTGATCGCGTGCACCTCGCGGATCGACGGACGGCGCTGCCGCTTGATCACCCGCATGAGCGCGGTCGCCGCGGTGCCCTTGTCGCCGCCCGCGCCGTAGACGCGGTAGACCACGTGCAGGTCATCGACGACCACGGTGGGCTCGGGGCCGCTGTCCTCGGCGCTGCCGGGCCCGGTGCCGTCCGGCTTAGTACCGTTCACTGCGGTTCCGCTAGCCACGGCCGTACCTCGTTTCCGCTTCCCAGAAGAACAGGAACCCGACGACCAGGGCCACCGCGGCCCAGGCCGCGCCGTAGATCCACAGCTGGGTGGATGAGATCGTGGGGTGACAGTAAGCGCTGTCGTAGAGCAGCTTGCTGTTGTGATAGTAGGCGTCGCAGATCCGCGCGTTGAACGGCTTGGCGCCCGGGGCGGCCGTCCGCTGGGTCTTCAGGATGGCGTTGCGGATCAGGCTGATGAAGACGGCGGCCGGGTTGATCTGCAGCAGGTAGCTGATCGTCGGGTGGTGGCGCAGCGTGCCGATCGTCTGGATGCTGTACATGACGCCGGAGGTGTACATCCAGGTCCGCACCAGGAACGGTATGAGCTGGCTGAAGTCGTCCGCGCCGGCGCCCAGCCGGGCCAGGAACAGGCCCATGCCGATGTTGAAGACGGACTGCAGCAGCAGGGCCGGGATGGCCAGCAGCCAGTACCAGGTCAGCGGCTCGCCGGTGCCCAGCACGATCGCCGCGAGCACGATCAGGGCCATGCCGAGCTGCTCGAGCTCGATCAGCACGTAGCCGATCGGCAGGCAGGCCCGCGGGAAGGGCAGCGCCCGGATCAGCGGCAGGCTGTCCGGCATGACCCGGGAGGTGGTGATGCACGCCCGCTGGGTGAAGTTGAAGATGAAGATCCCGGTGATCAGGAAGCCCAGGAAGTTGGGCACGCCCCGGTTGGTGCCGAGGATGACGCCGAAGATCAGGTAGTACACGGCCGCGTTCAGCAGCGGGGTGAGCACCTGCCACAGCTGGCCGAGCCGCGCCTCGGTGTACATCGCGATGTTGCGCGCGGTGGCGAAGCCCAGGATGAAGTGACGCCGCTCCCACAGCTGGCGGGCGTAGGCGAGCGCGCTAGGCCGGGCGGCGCTCGGCCGCAGGTGATACCGGGCGGCCAGCTCGGCCAGGGGCTCGCCGGCCAGCGTGGACGGATCTATCTCGGGGATGACCAGGTCGTCGGTCAGCGTGCCGGGACCGCCCTGGTCACGGGCTCGTTCCTTCATGTGACCGGGCCCGGGGCGCGGGGGGCGGCCAGCGCTATCTGGCACTGGGCGCGGCGGAATGGACTGACAACCTTCACGGTGAGACGTTACCGTGCCCGCGGCAGGTACCGGGGCCAGCGGGGGTTTCTGCTGTGACGCCGTTACCGTTCAGATATCTGGAGTGCTCGCGTGTTTCCGGAGCGCTCTGACGGGGCATTTCCGCTCGTACCGGGTTCGCTCAAGGTCGGACATACAAAACTGGGGCTGTCATGGAGGTGACTGAGGCGAGCGTATTGCTGCTCCCGTTCGCCGCTTCAAGTGTCGGCGTGGCCCGCCGGCGCCTGATGTCTGATCTTATCGAGGCCGATGTCTACGATTCGGCGGTCTGCGATGTCGCCCTCGTCATCAGCGAGCTGTTCAGCAACGCGCTGCGGCACGCGGCGCCGCTGCCCGAAGCGAAAATACGCGTAGCCTGGCGCATCGGCCAGGCCTGCGTCCTGGTCGCGGTCAGCGACGGAGGCGGCCCGACCGTGCCCGAGCTGGGCGAGCCGGCCCAGGGCGCGACCGGCGGCCGGGGCTTGCGGATCGTGGAGAAGCTGTCGATCCGCTGGGGGACGAGCACCGGCGAGGACGGCACTACCGTGTGGGCGGAGGTGCCGGTCCGGCCGCTGGCGGCCGCGTCCGAGATGACGACGGTCGGGGTGCCCGTCGTCGCCGGGGAGAGCGGCTAGCGGGGCAGGTAACGGGGGAAGCACAACCGCCAGGGGGGACGGGACTGTGCCGGGGTTCAGTGGTGTGGACAGTGAGGTGGGCCGGCTCCGGGCGGTAATCGTGCACCGGCCGGGAGCCGAGCTGAAACGGGTGCTCCCGCGCAACGCCGGGCAGCTGATGTTCGCCGGCCTGCCCTGGGCCGCGCGGGCGCAGCAGGAACACGACGTCTTCACGCAGGTCCTGCGTGATCACGGCGTGCAGGTCCTGTACCTGACCGAGCTGCTCCAGGACGTCCTGGAGTACGCGCCGGCCCGGCGGCAGGCGATCGCCGCCGCGCTCGGCTCGGTCCTGCTCGGCGACGAGCTGACCGGCCAGCTCCGGCGCCATCTGGACGGGCTCGACCCGGAGGTTCTGGCCGAGTCCCTCATCACCGGGCTCACCGCGGGCGAGTTCCGCCCCGGCCGAGGCGCGGTGTACCAGCTGCTCGGGACGTCGGAATTCATCCTCCGGCCGCTGCCTGACCTGGTGTTCCTCCGGGATCTAAGTGTCTGGATCGGTGACCAGGTGGCGGTGGCCAGCCCGGCCGCGGCGAGCCGCCGGCTGCCGGCCGAGCTGATCGGCGTCATCTACGCGCACCACCCGCTGTTCGCCGGGACCAAGACGCTGTACCGGCCCGGCCACGAGCCGCTGCATGGCGGCGACCTGGTGCTGGCCGCCCCGGGCGTGATCGCGGCGGGCTGCCCGCCGCCGGGAGTGGCCCGGCTGGCCCGGCACGTCTTCGACGCCGGGCTGGCGCACACCGTGCTCGCCGTCCCGCTCGGCCACCCGGAGCGGCGGCTGGACACCGTCTGCACCATGCTGAGCGGCGACACGGTGCTGATGCGGCCGGCGGTGGCCTACTCGCTGACGGCGCGGGTGCTGACCCCCGGCGGCGACGGTCCCCGGGTCTCGCACCCGCAGGCCCTTCTCGCCGCCGCGGCCGCGGCGGCGGGCCTGGACCGGCTGCGGGTCGTCGAGACCGGGTTCGGCCCGGCGAGCCGCGAGCAGTGGGACGACGCGGGCAACCTGCTGGTGCTGGCTCCGGGCCTGGTGGTGACGCACGAGCGGAACGTGGCCACCCTGGCCAGGCTGGAACGATGTGGTATCGAGGCGGTCAGCGTGCCGGGCAGCGAGCTATGCGGCCCCCGGGGCGGACCGCGCAGCCTATGCTGTCCGGTGAGCCGGGATCCGGCGCCGCTGCCCGTCGGCTTATGCAGCGAACTCTAAGGATGCGCTCAGCGTAGTTGCCTGGCTTCCGGACGCTGAGCGCGGTAAGGTTCCGCTCGTGGAGCTAAATGTCTCAAGTCGATTTCACGATGATCACACAATCGTGACCATTTGCGGTGAGATCGATCTTTATACCGCTCCGCGGCTGCACAGCGAGCTCGGCGCGGTCCTGGTGGACGGCACGCCCACGCGGGTCGTGATCGACATGTCAGGCGTGGACTTCTGCGACTCGACTGGCATGAACGTGCTGCTGTCCTGCCTGCGCCGGGTGCGCGAGCGGGGCGGCGAGCTCGAGATCGCCTCTCCGAAGCCCGCGGTGCGCAAGATCCTCCAGGTGACCGGCCTCGACTCGGTGTTCACGCTGGTCGACGACTCTGCCCTGAGCCTGCCGAAGCCGGCCGTCCCGCAGTAGAGCGGACGCGGGCGGGGATCGGTTCGCCTAGTATCGGGCCCATGTCAGTGCCGTCTGCACCGGGGCCGTATGTACCGGGTCCGCCCACGTCAGCAGGGTCCCAGGCCGGTGACGTCGCGGTCGTCATCCCGGCGCGGAACGAGGCCGATCGCATCGCCGCGACCGTGACGGGCGCGGCCGGTCTCGACGGCGTCGGCCTCGTGGTGGTCGTCGACGACGGCTCCGGCGACGGTACCGGCAAGCTGGCCCGCGAGGCGGGCGCCGTGGTGCTGCGGCACGCCCGCAACCGGGGCAAGGCGGCCGCGATGCAGTCCGGGGCGAACGCGGTGGGCCTCGTCGACCAGCGCGAGGGCCGGGAGCTTCCCCGGCACCTGCTGTTCCTCGACGCGGACCTCGGTGCCTCGGCCGCGCACGCGGGGCCGCTGGCCGGGCCGGTGCTGGCCGGGCAGGCCGACATGACCATCGCCGTCTTCGCCGCGACCGTCAAGCTCGGCGGGCACGGCCTGGTGGTCGGGCTGTCCGGGGCCGGCATCCGCCGGGCCGTCGGGTGGCAGCCGGCCCAGCCGCTGAACGGGCAGCGGTGCCTGACCCGGGCGGCGTTCGAGGCCGCGCGCCCGCTGGCGCGCGGCTGGGGCGTGGAGACCGCGCTCACCATCGACCTGATGCGCCAGGGCTTCCGGGTCGCCGAAGTCGAGGTGGAACTGGCGCACCGGGCCACCGGAACCGGGCTGGCCGCCCAGCTGCATCGCGCCCACCAGCTCACCGATGTCGCCCGGGCGCTCGCCTCCCGGCGGTAACCGCCCGGAGATGACAGCCCGGAGATGACCGCCCGGAGATGAGCCCCCGAGATGCCCCCCGAGATGGCCGCCCCGAGGTGACCGCAGAGCGCGCCGGGATCGCCGGGCTGACCGCTACCGGGGTCAGCGTGGCGTGCACGTTCGCCGTGGCCGTGATGGGCCCGTCGGTCATGGAGCCGGCCCTGCCCGGACGCCCGGGCCAGCCGCCCTGGTCGCTGGGCCTGCACCCGTCGCCCTACCTGGCGATCGGGCTGACCGCGGCCGGGCTGGCGTCCGGCGCGCTCGGCCTGGTGCTCGCGCTGCGGGCGGCCCGCCGGGGCTGGCCGGTCCCGGCCCGGGTGGTGCTGATCGCCGGGCTGCTGGCGGCCGCCGCGCTGACGCTGGTGCCGCCCTTCGGCTCCTCGGATCACCTCAGCTACGCCGCCTACGGCCGGATGCTCGTCACCGGCCACAACCCGTACACCACCACGCCCGCCCAGCTGGCCGCCCTGGGCGACCCGGTGGCCCGGGCGGTGCAGGACTGGCGCGGGACGTCGTCGGTCTACGGGCCGCTCGCGACCGCCATCCAGGCGCTGGCCTCGCTGGCCGGCGGGACGTCGGTGCGGCTCACCGTGTTCGTGCTCGGCCTGGCGAACCTGGCCGCGTTCGCCGGCACCGCGCTGCTGCTGCACCGGATGACCCGGTCCGACCCGGCCCGGCAGCGGCGCGCCGCCCTGCTGTGGGCGGCCAACCCGCTGCTGCTCCAGGTGCTGGTGGCCGGGGCGCACGTGGACGGCCAGGCGGTCTTCTTCGGCGTCGCGGCCGTGGCGGTGATGTCCCCGGTGCTGTCGCGAGCCGCGCCGCCGGTCCCGATGACGACAGGGCCGCTGGCGCGCGCGGCGATCGCCGGGGTGCTGATCGGGCTGGGTTTCGCGGTCAAGATCACGATCGCCCTCACCGGCCTGGGCCTCGCCCTCGCGCTCGGCTACGGCGGCTGGCGCCGGAGCCAGCGCCGGCCTGGCCAGCGACAGCCCGGCCGACGGCAGCCCGGCCGACGGCAGCCGATGCTGTGGCCGGCGCTGGCGGCCCTCGGGGCGGGGTTCGCGGTGACGGCCGGCACGGCGCTGGCCATCGGCGGATCCGCCATGCTGCGGCAGTCCTCACAAGCCAGCGACATGGTCTCGATCGGGTCCCCGTGGCGGGTGATCAGGTCGGTCATCCACCTCGCGGTGACCGGGACGGCCGCGACCGACGTCGTGAAGGCCGGCGCCGTCGCGCTGGCCGTGCTGCTCGCGGTGCCGCTGATCCGCGCGCTGGCCCCAGCAGTGGATCCGGACCGAAGCGCGGATCCGGGCCGGTACGCGGCCATCGCCTTCGCGCTGGCGCTGGCCTGGCTGTTCGCCTGGCCGTACGTGCTGCCGTGGTACGACGCGCTCGGCTGGGCGCTGCTGCCGCTGGTCCCGCTGACCTCCGCCGGGACGGGCGGCGGGCTGGCCGAAGGCCTCGGCTGGCTGCTGCTCGCCCGGACCACCGCGCTCGGCTTCGGTTATCTCCCGGCCCGGCAGGCCGACGCGCCGCTGCCGCCCGGCCTCGGCTGGCTGCAGCCCGTGATCAGGCACGGGGTGACCCCCGCGATCCTGGCCGCAGCTACGGTGTGGCTCGTCGTGCTGACGGTGCGGTCGAGGCGTCCGGCGCGGCCCGAGCCGCCCGGGACCGGCGGGCCGCGGCCCCCGGGCCGCCGCGGCGAAGGCCGCGTGAGGCCATGAGCACGGCCAAGGGTGACCGCGCGGTGAGCACGGCCAAGAGCGGCGTGACCCCGGAAGCGGCGGCGGGCGATGGCACCGCGGGCGTGGCGGCCGCCATCCCGGCCACGACCGGGGCGGGCCGCCGTAGCCCGGGGGCCCTTGCCGCCTGGCTGGACGGCTGGCCGCGCTGGGCGCTCGTGCTGCTGGGCGTGCTGGCCTGGATCGCGGCCCTGGCCGCGGTCGAGCCGCTGGTCCGCGGGTACCTGACCAGCGTGCCCGACCAGCGGATGGTCGATCTCAACGTGTACCGCGCGGGCGGCCTGAGCGTGCTGCGGGGCCAGCCGCTCTACACCGTGGTGACCCCGCCCCCGCAGCTGCTCCCGTTCACCTACCCGCCGGCCGCCGCGCTGTTCGCGGTGCCGCTGGCGCTGCTGCCCTGGGCGGCCGCCCAGCTGGCCTGGGTGCCTGTCATCTACCTGCCGCTCGCCGCCATCACCTGGTTCGCGTTCGCGCCGCTGCTGCGCCGGGCGCCCGCCGGGGGGCCGCGCGCGGCCGTGTTCGCGGTCATCTTCGCCGCCTGCGCCTACCTGTTCCCGATGCGGGACGAAATGCGGTTCGGCCAGGTGGACACCGTGCTGCTGGCGATGGCGGTCGCCGACTGCGCGATCCGGGCGCCGCGCTGGCCGCGGGGCGCGCTGGTGGGCCTGGCCACCGCGATCAAGCTGGTGCCGGGGGTGTTCATCGTGTACCTGTGGCTGTCCGGGCGGCGCCGGGCCGCGGTCACCGCGGCGGCCGCGGCGCTGGCCTGGACGCTCGGCGCCTGGCTGCTGCTGCCGGACGACTCGGTCACGTACTGGACCAGCGCGATCTTCCGGTCCGGACGGCTGGGGTCCAACGCGGGCACCTCCAACCAGTCACTGCGCGGCATCGTGCTCCGGGAGTTCCTGCCCGGCCAGGCGCCCGGCGTGCTGTGGGCCGCCGTCGCCGTCGTGGTGGCCGTGGCCGGCTTCGCGGTGGTCCGGCGGCTGGCCCTGGCCTCCCGGCAGATGGAGGCGATGGCGGTCACCGCGCTGTTGTGGGTGCTGCTCTCCCCGGTCTCCTGGATCCATCACTTCGTCGTCGTGGTGGTGGCCATCGGCGCGATCGCGGCCGACGGGCGCTCGCCCCGCCGGGTGGCCATCGCGGCCGGGACCGCCGTCTTCTTCGCGCTGACCATCCCCTGGTGGGGGCAGTCCCTGCTGGGCCAGGCGGCCGTGCCCGCGCTGGCGGCGCGGGCGGTGCAGGATGCCTTCGGGATCGCGGCCGTGGCGCTCGTGGTGATCGTGGCCCGGCTGCCCGCCGCAGACCGGCGCGCCACCATCTCTTGACCCTGGGTAATCGATATAGTGCGTCGTGTGATATCGGTCATCACCTCGGTCGCCGCGTGGATCCACCACTGGAGCCACTACTGGGAGCACCACTGGCCGCTGGCCATAGGTCCCGGTGTGGGCGTGATCGGCATCTTGGTCGCGATCATCGCCTACCGGCGCGCCGCCCGGTCGGTGGCCGAGTGCACCGAGCTGATCAACGGCAGCGTCGGCTCGCGCGGCACGGTGGACCCCCGGGCGCTGCGCGACCTCGCGGTCGTCCGCTACGACGCGCTGAGCGAGATGTCCGGCCAGCTGTCCTTCTCGGTCGCGCTGCTCAACGCGGTCGGCGACGGCGTGGTGCTCAGCTCCATCAACGGGCGGTCGGAGACCCGCACCTACGCGAAGGTCGTCCGGGGCGGGATCGGCACGCAGCCGCTGTCGCCGGAGGAACAGCACGCGGTCCGGGCGGCCCAGCTCGGGCAGGGGCTGCCCACCGCCGAGCAAGCGGCCGCCCCCGACGTGACCGTCCGGACCTGCCCGCCGCGGCAGGCCCAGCCCAGCCCCGCGGCGTAGCCGCCACGGGCGCCGCCCGGGGCTGGCATCATGTGGGCTATGCCTTACGCCTACCTGGGTCCCGAGGGGACATTCTCCGAGGCGGCGCTGCGCGCCGTCGACCCCGACGTCGAGCCGCTGGCCTGCCCGACCATCCAGGCCACCCTGGCCGCCGTGCGCGACGGGGCCGCGGAGCGGGCCGTGGTGCCGATCGAGAGCTCGGTCGAAGGCGTCGTCACCGCGACCCTGGATGGCCTGGCGGCCGCCAACGACCTGGTCATCATGGCGGAACTGCAGATCCCCATCGCGTTCGCGCTGCTGGCCCGGCCGGGGACCGTGCTCGGTGACATCAAGCGGGTCGGCGGCCACCCCCAGTCCATGCCGCAGTGCCGCGGCTGGCTGGCCGCCCACCTGCCGGACGCCGAATGGGTCCCGCTGGCCTCCAACGCCGAGGCGGCCCGCCAGGCCGCCGAAGGGACCGTGGACGGCGCGCTGGCCGGGGCCTTCGCCGCGGCCCGGTACGGCCTGGAGGTCGTCGCGGCCGACGTCCACGACCGTTCCACCGCGGTCACCCGGTTCGTGGTGGTGTCGCCGCCCCGCCCGCTGCCCGCGCGGACCGGAGCGGACCGCACGTCGCTGGCCGCGTTCCTGATCGAGGACCACCCGGGCGCGCTGCTCGAGATCCTCACCGAGTTCGCCGTGCGCGGCATCAACCTGACCACGATCCAGTCGCGGCCCACCGGCGACCGGCTCGGCCAGTACTACTTCTTCATCGACTGCGAGGGGCACGTCGACGACGCCCGGGTCGGCGAGGCGCTGATGGGCCTGCGCCGGGTCTGCCGCGACGTGCGCTTCCTCGGCAGCTACGCCCGCTGCGAGGGTGGCGCCACCCAGGTCAGGCGGGGCACCTCGGACGCGGAATTCGCCGAGGCCGCCGCCTGGCTGGGACGGCTGAGGTTCGGTCGGCCGTGAGGTGAACCCAGGCCGTTCGGTATAAAAAGTTTTTTAGAGGTACGGGCCCGAGCCGGGGCGCTGCGGCTGCATTTCCTGCTGGTCCGGCGGGATCATCCCGGGCGGGAGCGCGCGGCGCATCTGCTCGAGCTGGGCCCGGGCCGCCATCTGCTGGGCGAACAGCGTGGTCTGGATGCCGTGGAACAGGCCCTCCAGCCAGCCCACCAGCTGGGCCTGGGCGATCCGCAGCTCGGACTCGCTCGGCACGTCCTCCTCGGCGAACGGCAGCGACAGCCGCTCGAGCTCGTCGACGAGCTCGGGCGCCAGGCCGTCCTCCAGCTCCTTGATGGAGCTCTGGTGGATCTCCTTGAGCCGGGCCCGGCTCTTCTCGTCCAGCGGCGCCGCCCGGACTTCCTCGAGCAGCTGCCTGATCATGTTGCCGATGCGCATGACCTTGGCCGGCTGCTCGACCATCTCGGTGACCGAGCGCTCGCGGCTGGCGTCCTCTTCCTGCCCCTGCTCGGGGCTGCCCATCGTTATGCCCTCCGGGCCCACCACGAGGACCTGGGGGTGTTCTTGCGCTTGTGGGTTCATCCCGTCACTCATTCCCCTAGTCTGTCCGATCCGCACCGGTGCCCGGGCCGGCCCCTTCAACGGCGGGGTCATTCCGTCACCAGCAAGATCTTGCCGATGTGCTCGCTGGCCGCCATGGCCCGGTGCGCCTGGGGCGCCTGGGTCATCGGCAGCTGCCGGTCGATGACCGCCTTGACCTGGCCGGTGCCGATGAGCGGCCACACGCTGTCGCGGACGGCCGTCACCACCTTCGCCTTCTGCTCGGCGGGCCGCGAGCGCAGCGTGGTCGCGTGCACGCTGGCCCGTTTGCCCTGCAGCACGCCGAGGTCGAGCTCGGCCCGGCTGCCGCCCTGCCGGCCGATGATGACCAGCCGCCCGTCGGTGGCCAGCGCGGCCAGGTTACGGGCCAGGTAGCTGGCGCCCATGATGTCCAGGATCACGTCGGCGCCCGCGCCGCCGGTGGCGTCGAGCAGGGCCCCGGTGAAATCCTGCTCCCGGTAGTTGACGGTGATGTCGGCGCCGAGCTCGCGGCAGCGGGCCAGCTTCTGCTCCGAGCCCGCGGTGCACGCGACCCGGGCGCCGAAGGCCTTGCCCAGCTGGATCGCCATCGTGCCGATGCCGCTGCCGCCGCCGTGCACCAGCAGCGTCTCCCCGGCTTGGAGCCCGGCCAGCTGGAACACGTTGGCGTACACCGTGCACGCGGTCTCCGGGAAGGCCGCGGCTGTGGTCAGGCTCACATCCGGAGGTAGCGGCAGGACCTGCCCCGCGGGCACGAGGACCTGCTCGGCGTAACCGCCGCCGGCCAGCAGCGCGCACACCTCGTCCCCCGGCCGCCAGTCGGTGACGCCGTCGCCGACGGCGCGGATCCGGCCCGAGCACTCCAGGCCGGGGTAGGCCGGCGCGCCCGGCGGCGGCGGGTACAGGCCCTGCCGCTGCATCAGGTCCGCCCGGTTGACGCCGCCGGCGGCGATGTCGATGACCACCTCGCCGGGACCGGGGACCGGGTCGGGCACCTCGAGCCACTGCAGAACTTCGGGTTCGCCGGGCTCGGTGATGACGACAGCGTGCATTCGGTCTCCTTATGTTCGGCATGTACGACATGTCGGCGGCTTCGTGCGGTGGCTCGTGCTAGCCAAGAGGCGAAAAATGGCAACTGAGAGCAACCACTCCAGTGCGCTGGGTATCGAAAACGAGTTATTTGGCTTACGCTCAAAGGGATGAACGAACCCGGCCCGCATGCACCGCACCATGAGGTCCCAGAGAGACGACCCGAGCCGATGAACAACGATACGCCGCAGGTCTTCGGCGAAGATACGCGTGGCTTTCCGCAATCGCCCGCCGACGAAGAGGACGCCGAGGACTTCCCGGCCTTCCGCGGCTGGACCGGCTGGGGCGACCGGGTGGAGCCGGTGGCGCCCGTGCCGGAGCCGCCCTTCTCTGGCTACGAGCCCCAGTCCTACGAGCCACAGTCCTACGAGGCGCCGTCGTATGAGCCGCAGTCTTACGAGGCGCCGTCGTATGAGCCGCAGTCTTACGAGGCGCCGTCGTATGAGCCGCAGTCTTACGAGGTCCAGTCCTACGCGTCCCAGCGGTACGAGCCGCAGTCCTCTCAGCCGGAGTCCTACGAGCTGGAGTATCCCCGCGAGCCCGGATACCCGCGTCATCCCGGTCCGGGACAGCCGGGCTATCCGGCGAGCCCCGGCTACGCGCCGGATTCGGGGTACGAACGCGGCCTGACGTACGCGCCCGGCATGCGTTACGAGCCAGGCGTGAGCTACGCGCCGGACTACGCCTACCCCCGTGAGCTGGGCTTCGCCGAGGATCCGGGCTACTTCGCGGAGGATCCGGGCTCCGGGGAAGGCCTGGTTCCCGGGGCGGCGCCGGTGCCGCCGATGGAACGGCTGCCGGACCTCGACGAGCCGTTCGACATCCCGGCCTTGACGTCCGGGCCGTCCGCGGCGTCCTGGCCATCCCCGCCCGGCCAGCCGGAAGAGCCAGACCTGGCCGCGGAGTCAGACCTGGCTGAGGAGCCGAAGGTGCCGTCCGTTCCGGTTCCGGTTCCGGTCTCGGCGCCGGTGGCGGTCGTGCCGGAGGAAGCGACCCAGTCCTGGGACGCGGCCCAGTCGTGGGATGAGAGCCAGACGCGGGCCGCCGAGCCGTCGTGGGATGACGGCCAGACGCGGGCCGACCAGCCGTCCTGGGGCGAGGGTCAGACGCGGGTCGATGACCAGGCGGCGGACGAGGGCCAGTCGTGGCAGGAACTCCCGTCGTGGCTCGAGGGCGGCGCGCGGCAAGAAGGCGGACCGTGGCACGAGGCCTCGCCGTGGCAGGAAGACGAGGCGCCGCCGCTGCCGATGCGGGTTCCGCCCGGCGGCCCGGACGGCAACCGCGCGTTCGGTGAGCCCCGGGACGTGCGGCCGCTCGCTCCGGAAATGCTGCCGCCCGCCCGGCCGCTGCTGCCGCCTGCCCCCGACCTGGAGCCCGCGCGGGAGACGTCCGACAGCCTGACCAGCGAATCACTGCTGCACGGCAAGCGGGCGGCCCCCGGCTCGGGGTGGCGTCGGAGCGTGTACCGGGCCACCGGCGGGCTGCTGCGGTTCGGCGAGTCGGCCGCCGAGATGCGCCGCCGGGACCTCATCAACCGGGTCCGGACGCCGGTCGCGGGCGGTCATCACCGCGTCGCGGTGCTCAGCCTCAAGGGCGGGGTGGGCAAGACGACGACCGCGGTGGGGCTGGGTGCCACGCTCGCCACCCTGCGCGGCGACCGGGTGATCGCCGTCGACGCCAACCCCGATCGCGGCACGCTGTCGGACAAGGTGCGGCTGGAGACGGCCGCGACCATAAGAGACCTTTTGAACGAACGAGGCCAGGTCAGCCGCTACGCCGACGTGCGTGCCTTTACGTCGCAGGCGCCCAGCCGGCTGGAAGTGCTCGCGTCTGACCGCGACCCGGCGGTGTCGGTGGCGTTCGGCGCGGAGGACTACAGCGACGTGGCGCAGATGCTCGAGCACTTCTACTCGATCTGCATCACCGACTGCGGCACCGGCCTGCTGCACTCGGCCATGGCCGGCGTCCTGGCCCTGGCCGACCAGATCATCCTGGTCAGCTCCCCGTCGGTGGACGGGGCCCGGAGCGCCAGCGCCACCTTGGACTGGCTGGAGGCGCACGGCTGCGGTGACCTGGTGCGGAGCGGGGTGGTGGTGCTGTCGGCGATCCGGCCGAAGACCAAGAGCACCGTCGATCTCGACCGGCTCGAGCACCACTTCGCCGCCCGCTGCCGGGCCGTGGCGCGCATCCCCTACGACCCGCACCTGGAGGAGGGCGCGGAGATCGAACTCGAGCTGCTCGGCAGCGACACGGCCGAGGCCTACCTGGCGCTGGCCGCCGTGGTCGGAGACGGGCTGGCCTCGTCGCGGCGGATGACGTCCCGCCCGGCATTACCGTAGGCTTGGTTCGCCAAGGAGGGCTCGCCTAGTGGCCGATGGCGATGGTCTTGAAAACCATTGTGGCGGCAACGTCACCGTGGGTTCGAATCCCACGCCCTCCGCGTTTCTGACCAGGTAAGACGTCTGGAATCTTCCCGGTGCGGCGGCCGTGCCGCACCGGGAAGGACACAGATCGGACACACCTGGTCAGCACGTAAATCCCGGCACCCCCCCGCCAGCTCACTTAGTGGTTCGCCGGCCCGGACTGGACCGCCATCCACGCCGAGACCCTCCAGCTCGGGGCCGATCCCGCGTACAGCCACCTCGACGCGTCGCTGGGCGTGGCCATGGCCGGGAAGGCGGCCAGTGCCAAGACCGGGCAGGCGGTCGACCGGGCCTGCACGGCGGGCGACTAAGGGCGGGCACTGACCGCCGGGGCCTGACCTCAGGCGGGTAGTCTCGGCGGCATGGAACTGCCTCCCTTCACCGTGGCCGAGGTCGTGACCCGGTGGCAGTTCGCGCCGGTGATCACCGGCTTCGCTGTCGTGGCGGCAGGCCTGTACCTCTGGGGCGTGCTGCGGGTGCGGCGGCGTCATCCGGCGCGGCCGTGGCCGGCCTTCAGGACCGGGCTGTTCTTCGGCGGCCTGGCCGTCATCGTGATCGCCACCCAGAGCGGCATCGGCCGCTACGACGACGTGCTGTTCTATGACCACATGGTGCAGCACCTGCTGCTCCTCATGGTCGCGCCGCCGCTGCTGGTGGTCGGGCAGCCGGCCACGCTGCTGCTGCACGCCAGCCGGAACCCGCTGCACACCTGGTCCAAGAAGGTGCTGCGGTCCCGGGCCCTGGCCGCGATCACCTGGCCGCCGTTCGGGGTCGCGCTCTACGTCGGGGTCATCGTCGGCACGCACCTCACCGGGTTCATGAACCTGGTGGAGACCAACAGCGCCGTGCACGACGGCGAGCACGCGCTCTACCTGATCTCCGGCTACCTGTACTTCCTGCCGCTGATCGGCCGGGAGCCGATCAGGTGGAAGGTTTCCTACCCGTCCCGGATCTTCATGCTGTTCATCGCCATGCCGGTGGACGCGTTCACCGGGCTGGTCCTCGGCTCGGAAGGCGGGAACCCGTTCCCCGGGCTGGCCGACCGATCGCCCGGGCTGGGCGCCGTCGCCCCTCACCGATGTCCACATCGGCGGCGCGGTGATGTGGGTAGGCGGGGCGGGCATCATGTTCGGCCTGGTGATGGCGGTGTTCTTCGCCTGGAGCCGGGAAAAGCACGCCGATGGCGGCCTCGGCTGGCTCGAGGTGGCCCGCCGTTCGAACTTCGCCACCCTGACCAGCTCGCACGGCACCAGCTCACACGGCGGCTCGCACGGCGATGAGACCGAAAATTCCGCCGAACGGGTGCCGGCCAGCCGGTCTCGTACGGCGGATTCCGTCGATGACGACGAACACCTGGCCGCGTACAACGCCTTCCTGGCGCGGATCAACAAGCCGCAGGACCGCTGACGCCTTTTGCCCCGGCGCGCGGCACTTTGACCCCGCGTGCGACACGCCGGTAGGGCTTTCTAAGCAAATCTAGGGTCTGGGCTAGACCGGGCCATAGAGTCCGATCTATGGATCCGGTGCGTAATCCCTATGCCCCCGGTGCGGGGCAGCGTCCGCCCGAGCTCACCGGGCGCGACCGGGAAATCAGCCAGTTCGAGGTGGTGCTCGAGCGGATCGCCCGGGGGCGGCCGGAACGGAGCATGGTGCTGACCGGGCTGCGCGGGGTCGGCAAGACGGTACTGCTGAACACGTTCCGGTCGATGGCCCTGCAGCGGCTGTGGGGCACCGGCAAGATCGAGGCCCGGCCGGACCAGTCGATCAGGCGGCCGGTCGCGGGCGCGCTGCACATGGCCGTGCGCGAGCTCGCGCCCCGGCACCGCGCCCCGGACCGGGTGGAGTACTTCCTCGGCGTGCTCAAGGCCTTCGCCCAGCGCGACCCCAAGCTGCCCAAGGGGACCTCGGTCACGGTCACGCTGGGCATCGACGCCCCGGCCCAGCGCGGCCGGGCCGATTCCGGTGACCTAGAGGTGGACCTGACCGAGCTGTTCGCCGAGGCCGCTTCGGTGGCCGGTGACCTCGGTGTCGGGATCGCGCTGTTCGTCGACGAGATGCAGGACATTCCCACGCCGGACGTGTCCGCCCTGTGCGCCGCCTGCCACGAACTGTCGCAGACCGGCGGCCCGCTGATCGTGGTCGGCGCGGGCCTGCCGCACCTGCCGGCCGTGCTGTCGGCGAGCAAGAGCTACTCCGAGCGCCTGTTCAGGTACGCGCGGATCGACCGGCTGGACCGGGAAGCGGCCGATCTGGCGCTGCTGGCCCCGGCCGAGCGGGAAGGCGTCACGTTCACCGACGACGCCCTGGACGCGCTGTACGCCGCCGCCGACGGCTATCCCTACTTCGTCCAGGCCTACGGCAAGGTGACCTGGGACGTGGCGGCGGCCAGCCCGGTGACGGGCGCCGACGTCCGCGTGGCCGCGCCTGAGGCCGAGGGCGAGCTGGCCGTCGGGTTCTTCGGCAGCCGGTACGAGCGGGCCACGCTGGCCGAGCGGCAGTACATGCGGGCGATGGCCGCGACCGGGGACGACCCGGTGCTCACCTCGGTGGTCGCCGACGAGCTCGGGCGCAAGCCGTCCAGCCTGTCGCCGGCCCGGGACGGCCTGATCAAGAAGGGCCTCATCTACAGCTCCGAACGCGGCCTGATCGCGTTCACCGTCCCCCACTTCGGCAAGTTCCTCCGCTCCCAGCCCGTCTAAGTTCCTGCGCTCCCAGCCCGTCTGGTTCCTCCGCTACCCGTCCAGGTTCCTGCGCTCCCAGCCGCCGTCCAGGTTCCTGCGCTCCCAGCCCGTCTAGCGCTGTCTCACGGCTCCTTGACTGGCTGAGCCCTGCCACCTGCCACCTGCCCGTGACAGTCACACCTGCCCGCAGCATCCCACCTGTCACTGAGCTCCCATTCGCTACGCGCAACAGGGGTCGGCGTTCATGATCATGAAGACTTCTGTACCCGAAACGGGTATAAAAGCCTTCATGATCATGAAATTTACTATCTATGTTCGAGCTTTTTGGCTGCGTGTCTGCGTGCCACAAGTGGCTGTTGTGGCGGGCGTGGAGTGTCGTAGGAGCTTGGCTACTTATGTGGCGCCGGGCTGCTGCTGTCTGCGGGTACGAGGCTGGCTCCGCGACTGCTGAAGCGGGGCCTGTGCGACTGCTGGCGCTGGGCCTGCGCGACCGCCGAGGCGGGGCCTGTGTGACGGCCCGAACTAGTTCTATACGAATATCGGGGTGTCTAGCGCAAGTTCTAGAGTTCCCTAGATAGGGGCAGACTCGCGGGTGTCGGCGCGGCCGAGGACTTCGTTGGTGTCGGCGTCGAGGACCGCGACGCGGATCGGGGGCCGGCGGGTCTGCAGGTAGACGGCGAAGACGATGTTGACGCGCCGGCCGCGGGCGTATCCCGGGTACACCACGAACCGCCAGCATCCCTCGCGCCAGACGTCGGAGGGCGCCCCGGCCGAGACCTGCCCCTCGTACCGGCGCCACTGCGTGCTGGCGTGCAGGGCGGTCATGGTGCGCCCGACGGGCATCCGCCGTAGCTCGCAGGGCTCGGAATAGCCCAGCCGGACCATGATCTCGCCGAGCTCGGGGGACAGGAAGGCGAGCAGGGCTATCTCGAAGGCCAGCACCGCGAGCCAGAGCTCGGCCACGGTGGACGAGGAGGGCATCCGCAGCGACGGCAGCCCGAAGGTGGCGACGGCGGACGCGCACAGCACGCCGGCCCGGCCGATCGTGCGCAGCCCGATCGGCGTGCCGCTGAGCTCGCCGAAGCAGCCGCAGCCCGCGTCCGGACGCCGCTGCCTCATCTCGTGCAGGGCCCCCACCGACACCAGGAAGAACAACGCGGTCGCGGCGCGTACCACCGCCGCGGGCATGGCCAGCTTCGCGTCATTCAGGCCGGTGCCGGGCAGGCGCAGGGCGGTGACGATGAGGCCGAGGCCGAGACCGAGCTCGGCGGCGAACACCAAGATCATGATGGGGCGCCGCAGATGCGGCTGGAACAGCGCGGTGGGATCGCTGTGACCGGCGTCGGCGTGCGGCCGCAGCGCCCGCCAGACCTTGGCCGCGCACGCGCCGAGCAGGACGGCGGCCAGCAGCGGTATCTGCGCCTCGCGGATGGCGGTGAGCATGAGCATGCGTCAGCCGCCGATCGTCATGGTGGCGTTGAAGCAGCCGACCTCCAGGGCCCCGCCGAGCTCGACGAACGCGGCCATGGTGAGGTCCGCGATCCGGCCCTTCCGCGAGGTCCCGCAGGTGACGCAGCGGTCGCAGAACAGCCGGGCGGTCGCCCCGCAGCCGGTGACCGGGACGACCCGGGTGCGTTCGGAGCAGTCGTTCCGCACGCTGACCTCGCTGCCCACCGACAGGTAGGGGAGCCGGACGCAGCCGGGGCCGGTGGCGTGCGGGTCCACCGCGTACTCCTCGACCGTGTGCGGGTCACCGGAGCACGCGGCCGGGACGGAGCCGGAGTGCTCGCAGCTGGTCTCCGGGTCCAGGGCCGGGTAGGCCAGGCCGAGCAGGTTCTCCGGTTCTTCCCCGGGCTCGTGCCAGACCGCGGTGCCGCTGACCGGATCGGGTACGTGGCCGCTGACCATGGGGGCGGCCGGCGGGTGGCCGGCCCGGTAGGGCGGCTGGGACGTCGCCGGTATCAGCGCCTGCAGGTAGCCGTCGTGCTTCAGGCCGATCACGTCGATCAGGTAGCCCGGCTCGAGCTTGGGGAAGCGGACCTGGATCCGGCCGGCCGCCCCGGGGCCGATGAGCACGATCCGCCGTCCCTTGGCCGGCCCTCGTCCACCAGCAGGCTGGCCGGCCCGTCCCGCTCGACGATCGTCCCGGTGACCCGGCCGATCTCGGCCCAGATCCGGTCGATGGCCGCGCCGCCCGCCTGCCGGCGGCGAACAATTGCGTGGTCGCCTTGCCTGAGCGCGGCCGGCGAAACCGGGCCGCCGCGCCAGGCCTCGGCCGACGCGGAGAGCGGAAAACGATCTTCGCCGTGCTCGGTGAGCAGAACCAGGATATGCGGGCTGACGTCGAGGATTCTTCCGGTAATGGTGTATACAAGAGATCTGCCTGCGGCTCCGCCATTGTTTATTTCCTCCGCTATGCCTGGAATGTCTGATTCATCGCGTCGGCCCAGGACCGCCGCCCGCAGCAGCGATCTACGCGCGAATCGTGTCGGACCGGCTGAGTCCGTGACATCGTCACACCAACGGGGAATGTCAGCCAAATGCCGCACTTGCCCTCCGTGGGATTGCATAGGCCTTAATAGGACCCTGCTTGGTGCTGCCTAGTCACGTCAAGTCATTCGCGCACCTTCCTGGCCGGGGCCACACAGATACATCCCCGGTGGATAGCCGCGGCGGCCAGGCCGCGCCGTACTGGGCACGGAGTGTAGTGATGCTGACTACCTTAAGTAAGGTAGTCAGCATGAGCTGCGCCGGCTGGCCCGACGAATCGCGAGCCTGCGACGACGATGCCGCGTTCCGTGAGTATGTTCTCACGCGGAGTACCGCGCTGCTGCGGATGGCGATCATGCTCACCGGAAACCGGGCCGACGCCGAGGACCTCCTGCAGGCCGCCCTGGTCAAGACCTACCGGTCGTGGAGCAAGATCAATGACCGGGCCGCGCTCGACGCGTACGTGCGGCGCGCGATGGTCAATACGCACATATCGTGGTGGCGCCGCCGCCGGCTGGACGAATACCCGACCGACGAACTGCCCGATCAGGTCGTGGCCGACCATGCCTGGGACAGCGATATGGCCGAGGTCGTCCGGCGCGCGCTCGACCGCTTGCCGCAGCGCATGCGGGCCGCCGTCATGCTCCGGTACTTCGAGGACATGACCGAACCGGAAATAGCCGCGACGCTGGGCATCAGCCTGGGCACGGTGAAAAGCACGGTGTCGCGGGCGGTGGCCAGGCTGCGTGTCGACGCCGAGCTCGGAAAAGATTCCGGCGCCTTATCCGGAACCCTCGCTCATGCCGTTAAATGCCTCTTGGCCGTGCCGTCGGGCGGTACGGTCTGGCCGGCGGGTCTACTGCCAGGCACCTGACTCATGGCACTATCAGGTATGCAGGTCAGGCACCTAAAGGAGGTGGCTCGGTGCGGAGCACGATGATGGATGTCCCGCTGACGATCACATCGATCATGCGGTACGGAACGTCCGTATTCGGTGATCGGGAGGTTGTCACCTGGACCGGGGACGGGACCAGACGTCGTACTTACGCCGAAGCCGGACGCCGGGCCGCCCAGCTGGCCAACGCGCTGCGCGGTCTCGGCGTCGACGCGGACCAGCGGGTCGGCACGTTCATGTGGAACAACGCCGAGCACCTCGAGGCGTACCTGGCGGTGCCCTCGATGGGCGCGGTCCTGCACACGCTGAACATCAGGCTCGCGACGAACGAGGTCGGCTACATCGCCACCCACGCGGAGGACTACGCCGTCATCGTGGACGCGTCGCTGGTCTCCCGGTTCGCCGAGATCCTGCCGCACGCGTCCACGGTCAAGCACGTGATCGTGACCGGCGGCCCGCTGGGCGAGACGCCCGGGACCGGCCAGCTCGCCGGCGTAAGCGTGCACTCTTATGAGGACCTGCTCGCCGCCGAGCCCGACTCGTTCGACTGGCCCGAGCTGGACGAGAAGTCGGCCGCGGCGATGTGCTACACCAGCGGGACCACCGGGAACCCGAAGGGCATCGTCTACAGCCACCGGTCCGCCTACCTGCACTCGATGGGCGCCTGCCTCGGCAACGCCTTCGCCCTCTCCGAGCGGGACCGCGTGCTGCCGGTGGTGCCCATGTTCCACGCCAACGCGTGGGGCCTGGCCTACGCCAGCCTGCTCTCCGGCGCTGCCCTGGTGATGCCCGATAAGGACCTGTCGCCGGCCACGCTGGTCCGGCTCATCGGCGATGAGAAGGTGACGCTGGCGGGCGGGGTGCCGACGATCTGGTCGGGCGTGCTCAGCTACATGCGGGCCGAGGGCGGCGACCTCTCCTCGCTACGGGTGGTCCTCTGCGGCGGCTCCGCGGTCCCGCACGCCCTGCAGTACAACTTCGACCAAGAGCTCGGCGTGCGGATCCTCCAGGCCTGGGGCATGACCGAGACCTCGCCGCTGGCCAGCGTGGCCAACCCGCCGCCCGGCCTGAGCAAGGAAGAGGAATGGTCCTACCGGGACAGCCAGGGCCGGCTGTTCTGCACGGTGGAGGGCCGCCTGTCCGGGGACGGCGGCGCGCTGCTGCCGAGCGACGGCGAGGCGGTCGGCGAGATCGAGGTCCGCGGGCCCTGGATCACCGGCTCGTACTACCAGGACGACGATCCGGCCAAGTTCCACGACGGCTGGCTGCGCACCGGCGACGTGGGGACGATGGACGAGCACGGTTTCATCCGGCTGACCGACCGGTCCAAGGACGTGATCAAGTCGGGTGGGGAGTGGATCTCCTCGATGGAGCTCGAGAACGTCCTGATGGCCCACCCCGACGTGGCCGAGGCCGCGGTGTTCGGCGTCCCCGACGACAAGTGGGGGGAACGCCCGCTCGCGGCGGTGGTGCTGCGCTCCGGGGCCGAGGTGAGCGCGGACAAACTGCGGTCCTTCATGACCGAGCAGATCCCGCGCTGGCAGCTCCCCGAGCGCTGGTGCTTCATCGACGAAGTACCCAAGACCAGCGTGGGCAAGTTCTCCAAGCGGCAGATGCGGGAGGCGTTCCAGCGCGGCGACTACGAGATCGTCGAGGTCCGCTGACCTTTCGGCGCGGACGCTTTGCCTGGCCCGGCTCTGTGCCGGTACGCTATGGCCCACCGCACCGTAGTGTGCGGGTGGAGGATTCGCCTAGTCCGGTCTATGGCGCCGCACTGCTAATGCGGTTTGGTGGTAACACCATCCGGGGTTCAAATCCCCGATCCTCCGCTTCCCCGGTCCCCGTGCCCGCCACGCGTGCGCGGGGACACTGGTTACGGGAGAGAATTCATTCATGACCCATCCGGCTGGTGAGCTCGGTCAGCTCCGCGACGAGGAGCTTCCCGTCATCCGGGTGATCGTCCCGGCCGACCGCGGCGGCCGCCTGTTCGACGACGATCTCGACCCGGACGACGTCGTGTTCGACGGCAGCCGGACGCCGATGCTCGTCTGGCACGAGCGCTACCCGGTCGGCCGCGGCTGGCGGTCCGGCTGGGTGCTGAGCTACGACACCGACGGCCAGGGGAACCCGGACGACTACATCGTCGGCCTCAGCCTGGGCGGGGTCGACGCCGCGGTGGCGCAGGCCCGCGAGTACCTGCGGTCCGTGGGCTACCCCGTCGGGGGATGGCCGGTGGCATGACCGCCACGGGCGACGTGGTGACCAGCGCCGCGAACCCGACGGTGAAGCGGATGCGCCTGCTTGCGCAGCGCAAGTTCCGGCAGCGCGAGGGGGTGACGCTGGCCGAGGGCATCCAGCCGGTGTGGCAGGCGGTGGAGGCGGGCGCCCCGATCGAGGCGCTCGTCTACGCGCCGGACCTGCTCCGCTACCAGCCCGCGGTCGAGATGGTGCTGGCCGCCGAGCGCCGCGGGGTCCGGGTGGTCCGGCTCAGCGGCGACCTGTTCCAGCGCCTGTCCGATCGCGACGGCGCGGCCGGGCTGGCCGCGATCGTCGGCCAGCGGCTGACCCCGCTCGGGGACCTGCCCGTCCGGCCCGGGTCGGCGTTCGTCGCGCTGCACGAGATCGCAAGCCCCGGGAACCTCGGCACCGTCGTCAGGACGGCTGACGCGGCCGGCGCCGGGGCGGTGATCCTCGTCGGTCCCACCGCCGACCCGTACGACCCGGCCGCGATCAAGGCGAGCATGGGGGCGATCTTCAGCGTGCCGGTGGCCCGGGCGGCGGGCAGCGGCGAGTTCTTCGCCTGGGCCGACGGACATGACCTGGCCGTCGTCACCACGTCGGCCAGGGCGACGCAGACCGTCTGGGAGGCGCGGTACCCGGACCCGCTGGTGGTGATGATGGGCAGCGAGGGCCCGGGGCTGGCCGACGCCGATCTGCGCCGCGGCCGCCTCCAGGTCGCCATCCCCATGACCGGCACCGCCGAGTCCCTGAACCTGGCCGTGGCCACCGGCGTGGTCCTGTTCGAGGTGGTCAGGCAGCGCCGCGAGCGGGCCAGTGGGTGATATTGCTCTTTGCTAGTGCATTTCCCTAGACTGAGCGTGCCTCACCGGCGGGACTAGGAGGACGCATGCCAGTCGAGTGGGTGGTTGTCGGCTTGGATAACGGCGGGACCACGAACAACGGGACCATCCTCGACGCCAGCGGCGGGTTCCTGCTCGACCGGATGGCCGAGGTGCCCAGCGAGGTCCGCGAGGGCCCGGACAAGGCGATCAGGGCGCTGGTCCTGTCCGTCGAGGAGGTCCTCGGGCTGGCCGGCGTGCCGCTGTCGGCGGTGCGGGCGGTCGGCCTGGACACGCCGGGCCCGGCCAGCGGGGATGGCGTCATCTCGTCCAAGGGCGCGACCAACTTCGGCCACGCGGGCTGGCGCGGCTTCGACATCCGCAGCGCGCTGGCCGAACGGCTCGGGCTCCCGGTGATCTACAACAACGACGGGAACTCGGCCGCGCTGTACGCGCACAACGCGCGGTTCGGCGCGGAGTCCGGACGGCGCAGCTCGGTGGCCGCGATCGTCGGCACCGGCCTCGGCGGCGGGATCATCCACGCCGGGCAGGTCATCAAGGGCGCGGCCGGGATGGCCGGGGAGCTCGGGCACGTGCCGATCCCGCTCGACGGCCTCCTAGCCGAGGACCAGTCGATGCCCGGGTGCAACTGCGGCCAGTCGGGCGACGCGGAGAGCGTGGCCTCGCTCACCGGCATCCAGAACAACCTGCTGCCCTACTGGCTCAGCCGGTACCCGGACCACCCGCTGGCCGGCGTGCCGCTCACCACCGCGGCCAAGCTCGTCCGCAAGTACGGCGAGGACGGCGACGAGATGGCGCTGGCGATCTTCCGGCAGCAGGCGATGGCGATCGGGCGGCTGTTCACCATGGCGGCGAATTTCCTCGACCCCGACGAGTACTTCCTCGGCGGCGGCGTGGTCGAGGCCGCGCCGCACTTCCGCGACTGGTTCTTCGCCGAGGTGCGGGCCAGCACCGTGCTGCGCGAGGAGCAGGCCCGGGTGGCGGAGCTCTCCCTGGTGCCGGACCTGGACATGGCCGGGGCCCGCGGATCGGCCTACGCCGCCCGGGACTGGCTCGTCAGCCAGGGCGCAGCCACTCAGGACGGCCGTCCGGTGACCAGCCGAGGCTAGCTGTGCGCGAGCTAGCTCTGGGCCGGCGGGATGACCACCACCATGGTCAGGCGGGCCGGCTGATCGCTCTCGTTGTCGTACCGGTGCGGCCGGCTGGCCGGGAAGCGGGCGCACTGGCCCGCGCTGACGGTATGGCGCTCGCCCGCCACCGTCAGCGTCAGCTCGCCTGACTCGACCGAGATCATCTCCCGGCTGGCCGGCGTGTGCGCGTCGCCGCCGAACCCCTCACCGGGCATCACCTCCCAGTGCCACAGCTCGACCGCCCAGGGCGGGTCGGTGGCACCGATGATCGTCCCGGTGCCCCCGGCGGGGCCGCGCCACAGCACGCGCGAGGCGTCCGGGCGGCTGATCCGGACGGTCGGCTCCCCGCCCACGTCGACCAGCAGCGTCACCGGGACGCCGAACGCGTCGCCGATGCGGGTCAAGGTGCCCAGGTTGGGGTTGGACCGGCCCTGCTCGAGCGAGACGAGCACGCCCTTGCTCACGCCTGAGCGCGCGGCCAGCTGGTCCAGCGACCAGCCCCGGTCCGCGCGCAACGACTGAAGGGTCCGTGCCACGGCCGCCGTCACGTCCGGCACATCCGGCATGTGGCTCCTTTCCGCCGGGCGGGCACCCCACCCGTTCGGTCGTTATAATGAACTATGCATGTCAATACTCTGACCGGCATCGCTCGTTCCGGAGGACGCTGACCGTGGTGACCATCTTGGCCCTGGCCGCCGCGGTGCTCTACGGCACCGCCGACTTTCTCGGCGGGGTGGCGTCGCGGCGGGCGAACGTGTTCGCCGTGCTGGTGACCACGGCCTCGGCGGGCGCGGTCGTGGTGATCGTGGTGGCGCTGCTCAGCCAGGCGCCGTGGCTGGGGGGCGTGCTCGGGCAGGGAACGGGCTCGCCCACCGCGTTCGGCGGCTGGGACGCGTTCGGCTGGGCGGCCGCGTCCGGCGTCTGCGGCGCGGCCGGCCTCATCGCGTTCTACGCGGGCTTCGCCGCCGCGCCGATCAGCGTGGTATCCCCGGTGGCCGCCCTCGCCTCGGCGGTGCTGCCGGTCGGCGTGGCGGTGGCCGGCGGCGAGCGCCTCACCGTGGCGATGGTCGCCGGCGGCCTGATCTGCCTGGCCGCCATCGTCCTGGTCAGCATGCCGTCCGGGTCCGAAGATCAAAATCCGAAGCTACCGAACGAGGCCAGTTCACGCCCCGGCTCCAGCCGCCTGCGGGGCCTGGGGTACGGCGTCGCCGCGGGGGCCGGCTTCGGCTTGTTCTTCCTGTGCCTGAAGAACGCCGGGCAATCCGGCGTGCTCTGGCCGGTGGCGGTCTCGCGCACCGCGGGCACCGTCGTGGCCGTCGGCATCGCTCTGGCGGCCGGGGTCCGCCCGGGGCGGCGTTCCCGTGCGCCCGGGACGGCCAGGAGGGGAGTGGCCAGCATCGCGCTGGCCTCCGGGGCGACCGACGCGGCCGCCAACGTCTGCTACGTGCTCGCCACCCGGTCCGGCCTGTTCGGGCTGGCCGTCGTGATCACGGCGCTGTACCCGGGCATGACCGTCCTGCTGGCGCGCTGGGTCCTCGGCGAGCGGATGCGCTGGATACAGCGCGCCGGCCTGCTCCTGGCCGCGGTCGGCGTGGTGCTGCTAACCCTTTAGTCGCTACCGTCGCTGGTGTCCTTGAAGATCAGGCCGCAGACCTCGAGATAGAGCTGCTCCGGGTAGGGCAGGTGCTTGACCCGTTCGAGCGCCTGGTTCTGCCCCGCGGACTCCAGGATGAACTCGCCGTAACCGAGGATCCGGCCCATGGCGGACCGCTCGAAGGTCATGTCCGTCACCTTGGCCAGCGGCATCATTTTCACCTGGTGGGTCACCAGCCCGGTGGCGAGCAGGAATCGCTGAGAGGTGACTACGAAATAAGTTTCGCCCCATTCGATGACCTTGACCACCAAGCGCAGGAAAACTATCCCCCACAGGATCCAGATGATCAGGACCGCCACGCCGTTATTCTTGGCGAAGATCGTGGTCAGCCACCCGGCAATAGCCAGACCGATAAGAACTTCGAAAATAGGTCTGATAAGTACGGCCGGGTGCTGATGGACCGTGATGACCTGACGCTCGTGAGGCAGGAGGTACCTGTTGACCGAGGCAGGAACCGTTTCGGTGTTCGGGACCAGCCTCATCTTGCGCCGGCCTTAGATCGACGCGAAGAAGTTGGAAAGCCCGTGAGCCATCGAGGTCAGGAAAGTGGCGATGTTGTGGACGACATGAGCCGCTCCCGTAGGCTGCTCGATTATCCACCACACGATGAACGCAACAGCAAGCCATCCGAGGATGGTTTTAAGATTCACGTCGACTCCCACTGGACGGCTGGGACTGTCCTGCTTGCCAGAGAACCTAATGTTAGCTTGTACCGATGGACCGGCCAAAGCTAACGGGGTGAAGCTGCCGTGTCGGGGGGAGTATGCCCGCCCGCCGTCCTCAGTATGCCCCATCGATGAAAACAGTGCGTGACCGGACATGGCCGTCCTGCCGGCATCGCGGCCCAGATCCCGGCCGCACGACCCTGATCGGGGATTTTGCCGCCGGAACGGCCAGTCATCTGACAGCATTCCTCCCGTGCAGAGCATGCTGGTGAGATGACGGTGGCAGACGTGGGTGAGACTAACTTCGCGGTCATCGTCTACCGGGAAGAGGAGCGGTGGGAGGCGGATTGCCTGCCGACCTCCGTGACCGCTGACCTGGACGACTTCGTCCGGGCGCTGCGCAGGCAGCCGAGCATGGGAGGCACCATCGGCTTCGCCGGGGTGGGCGACGACTTCTGGGTCGCGATCCGGGTCATCGGCGACGAGGAATCGCTGTTCCTCTCCGACCTCACCGCGGCGGTGGAGTACCCGCTGGCCCGCCAGGTGCTCGAGGCCCTGGATATTCCGGTGCCCGGGGACGACGAGCTGGACCAGGTGCTGCCGGCCGGGGACATGTCCATCTTCGCCGACCTCGGGCTCGACGAGATGGAACTCGGTGCCGTTTCGGCCGACCTCGACCTGTACCCCGAGGACGCCGTCGCCCTCATCGCCGACCGGCTCAGGTTCGGCGACGCGGTGGACCGCGCCCTCGATACCGCGCTCGGCCCGTAGGCGGCCGGTGACCGGTTACGCCGCCTCCTTCGAGCCGGCCATGCGGCTCGCGCTGGCGGAGGCGTCCGCGGCCGGACCGCAGCCGCCGGGTTCCGGGAACGCGCCGGAAGACATTCCGGTCGGTGCCGTCATCCTCGACGAGGCGGGCGTGGTCGTGGCGCGGGCCCGCAACCGCCGGGAAGCGGACCGCGATCCGACCGCGCACGCGGAAATCGTGGCGATCAGGCAGGCGGCCCAGGCCCTGGACCGCTGGCGGCTGACCGGGCTGACGCTGGTGGTCACCCTCGAGCCGTGCACGATGTGCGCCGGCGCGGTGACGGCGGCCCGGCTGGCCCGGGTGGTCTACGGGGCCACTGACGCCAAGGCCGGGGCGGCCGGATCACTGTGGGATGTGCTGCGCGATGTCCGGCTGAACCACCGCCCGGAGGTCATCGGCGGGGTGCTCGCGCAGGAGTGCGGCGCCCTGCTGCGCGACTTCTTCGCGACGAGGAGACATCCCGGGTAGGTCATGCCGCCGCGCAGGTCCGGATTCAGGTAAGCTCGCCTGCGGTGGAGTCGCCTAGTGGCCGAGGGCGCACGCCTCGAAAGCGTGTGAGGGGGCAACCCCTCCGTGGGTTCAAATCCCACCTCCACCGCTCATAGGGCCATATGTGTGTATCTGCCGTGCCTGCGGGAAATCGCGCCCGCGGACGGATGGGGCCCCGCCGGGGGAACTTAGCGCTATGCCTCGGTCGTTCGCTGTAATGATTGCGTGGTTGTTCGGAGGTGCGGCCTGCCCTCGGTGAGTCCGCCTGCCTGCGCCACCAGATGCCGGGCGAGGAGAACCGAGTGTTCGAACCACAGGGGACTGGGTTCTTCCTGCTGCTCCTGGTGGTCTTCGGCGGGCTGATGGTCTGGGTGGCGCTGGCCAGGCAGCTAGTGTTCCGCATCTTCGCCGGGTGCCTGGCGTTCCTGCCCGCCATGGTCTTCGGGGTTGCGGCCGTCAACAAGTTCTACGACTACTACCAGACCTGGGGCGGGATGATCAACGATCTCACCGGCCAGGGCGCGAGCAGCATCCCCAAGTACGCGGCTCCCGGCGCCGCCACCAACAAGCAGTTCGACCAGAACATCGGCCGGGTCACCAGCACCGCGGAAGACGCCCAGGTCGGCTACCTGTTCCAGACGTCGGTGACCGGGGCGCACAGCCACCTGACCCGCGACGTCTACGTCTACCTCCCGCCGCAGTACTTCCAGAAGCACTACGCTCACTACAAATTCCCCGTCATCGAGCTGCTGCACGGCTCGCCGGGCAACCCGCAGGCCTGGGTCGACGTGATGAGCGTCATCCCCACCTTCCTCAGCCAGCTGGCCGTCCACCCCGAGGACAGCGCCGTGCTGGTCATGCCGGACACCGACGGCGGCCTGCAGTACGAGCTTCAGTGCCTCAACGACCCGGGCGGTATCCAGGACATGACCTTCGTCGACCGGGACGTCCCCGAGGCGATCGCGCGGATCGCCCGGGTCCAGCCGCCCGGCCGCGCCTGGGGGCTGGCCGGCTACTCCGAGGGCGGCTACTGCGCCGCCAACATCGCGCTGCAGGACCCGGCGGGCTACGGGGCCGCGGGCGTGATGTCGGGGTACTTCTCCCCGATCCCGAGCCAGATCCCGGCCGGCGGCAAGCCGGGCGGGAAGCCGCGCGTGGTCAACGTCTTCGCCGGCCGGCCCGCCCTGCAGCAGCTCAACTCGCCGCGGTCGTACATCACCCGGGTGCCGATCAGCGCCGAGCTCCCCGCCTTCTGGCTGGCGGCCGGCGCGAACGACCGCCAGGATGTCGCAGCCGCGATGAACTTCAGGCAGCTGCTGCAGACCCGGGTGGCCAGCGTGCCCCTCGACATCGTCCCCGGCGGCGGCCATCAGGGCAGCGTCTGGCGCGCGGCCCTCGACCCGATGCTCAAGTGGATGACGCCGCAGCTGGCGCAGCAGGCCGCGAAGGCCGACGCGATCGCGGCCCGGAAGGCCGCGGCCAAGGCCGCGGCCGTGCGCGCGGCCGCGGCCGCGCGGAAGAAGGCGCACACCGCCGTCTCTCAGCCGCCCGGCACCCGGGCGCAGCCCAAGAAGCGGTGAGCAGGGATCCCGTGTTCAGGGTGGCAGCGCGTCGGCGATGATCTCGAGACCCTTCTCCAGTTCCCCCGGCGGGGGATAGGCCAGGCCGAGCCGCATCACGTGGGCGCTGTCGCCGAACCACGGACCCGGGGCGACCGCGGTCCGCCGCTCGGCCAGCCGGGCGTAGAAGCGCCTGACATCCGGTGCGGCGAACCTTTCCGGATCCAGCCGCACGCAGCAGAACGCCCCCGCCTCGGGCCGCAGCCACTGCAGCCGGCCCTCCTGTGCCCCGATCCACGGCTCGACCACGGCGCGGGCCCGGGCCAGCTGCTCGCCCCGGGCGGCCAGCAGCGGCCCGGCCCGGGTCAGCAGCCGGATCGCGAGGAACTCATCGAGCGCCCCGCAGCAGATCGAGGAGTTGAACTTGGCCAGCCTCAGCTGCTCGCGCAGCCGCGCATCAGGAACGGTCAGCCAGCCGATGCGCAGTCCCGGGGCCCCGTAGGCCTTGGACAGCGAGGAACAGGTCAGCACGCGTTCGGACCGGCTCGCGAAGCTCGCTGCGGGCGGAGCGCCGCCGTAGGTGGCCTCCCGGAAGGTCTCGTCGACCAGCAGGAGCGCCTCGGGGCACCGCCGGGACATGGCGGTGAGGATCTCGTCGATCTCGCCCGGCGTGATCGGCACGCCGGAGGGATTCTGCGGCGAGGCGAGCATGACGAGCCGGGTGTGCGCGGACAGGCGTTCCCGGAACGCCGCCAGGTCGAAGCGGTAGCCATCCTCGAACCGCCCCGACACGGTGACCACCCGGGCGCCGACGCCGCGCAGGACGTCGAGCATCGGCGGGTAGCAGGGCAGCCCGGCGACGATCTCGCTGTCGCTGTGCAGGAGTGCGACCAGGAACAGTGCCCCGGCCGCGCCGGTGGTGAGCAGGACCTGGTTATCCGGTACGCCGAGCCGTCCGGCGATGAGGGCGCGCAGTCGCGGGTCACCGGCCGACGTCCCGTAACCGAGGCTCAGCTCGGCCAAGCCGGCCAGGCCCGCTGGGGCAGCCGGGCCCTCCGGGTCGGCTGGGCTCGCCGGGTCGGCTGGGCCCTCCGGGTCGGCTGGGTCGGCCTGGCCGGCCAGGTCACCGAGGTCAGCCACCGACAGGGCGGGGCCGATGCTCTCGCTCAGGTTGACGTCGGGTGACTCGTCGATGAGCGCCGTGATCGGGCTGGCGGGGAACTGGAGCATGGCGCTTCTTTCGCGTTCAGGCAGCTGTTTATCGCCATCCTCGCCGGGTCCAGGCGCCCGGACCAGAGCCAATCGGATGCGATTGGCCGGGAATCAAGTCCCCTCGCTATCCAGCTACGCTGCGTGATTTTACTGAGCGTTATATAACCGATACCCGCTTGGCAAAACGGGATGAATGCATGCCCATCACCCTGCGGCAGATAGTAGTAATTGGGTAGTGAAACGGTTTCAATAGGGCCTGTGCAGGAACGATGACGGTCGCGCTTCCATCGGCTCTGACCTGGGGCTATCAGCTGCCGTGGCGGCCATTGCCCGGGCGGTGCCAATCCGGCACTACTTTCCGTAATCAACAGAATAGAGCGTAAACCGCCTCCCCGGCAGCCGCGTCTGCTGTACGTCAGAGCGGATGTCACCCACCTCGGTGGCCCGCTTGGGGGGTTGAGACCTGGCCGGTGGCCAGGAATGGGAGGGGACACCATGGTCAGCGACGGAATTAAGGCTGCCCGGATTCAGGCGAGGTACTCACCGCTCATCGGTCTCACCTGGGAGCCCGTCAGCTTCCCGGTCCACGTCAAGTCCGCCATCAAGACCGCCACGACCCGGCTGAGCTCGCCCTGGGGTAGCCGCCCGGTGGGCCGGCACGCCGCACCCGGACGTTCGATCCTCGGCCGGCACGCCGCCCGCTAACCGCTCGAAGGTGAACTGCCTACCCGACGGCGGCCTGGCTTGCTCGGTGGGCTGGGCTGTTAGACGACGGCTGGCTTGCTCGGCAGCCCGCTGGGCTGTTCGACGTGAGCTGATCTGCCCGGCGGTGAGCTGATCTGCTGGTCACTGGTGAGCCGAGCTGACGCGCCTGGCCCGCGCTGCCCTCATGGGTAGCGCGGGCCAGGCGCGTACGTCTTTTATCAGTAATTCGTCACGCTGATCGTGCGTTCTCCGTCATGTACCTAGCGGTCTCCTTCGCATCGCCCCCGGTACCGTGACCTGGGTGGCGCCGGCCGACGGCAGCCACCGCGGTGTGACGGTGCTGTGGCCAGGACAACGACGATGTGGCATCGCGGTGGTTAACAGCACCCCCTCGGGGCGCCGGGTTGGTATCGCGCGGGAGTGGCGGCGCTTCCGGTTGCGCATGCGGGAACTGGGTGGCCACAGGGTACGTAAGAGACGGTACCGGGGGGACACCGAGTTCCTGTAGGCGTGATACCAGAGGCGGGCGGGACTCGCGAGAGCGTGACGCCGGACCGTAACTCCGGTCGTCGAAGTTCGCTGGTGCCATCCAGCGCATTCCGACAGCCGATTTCCATGATCGCGAATGATTTTGTGCCTCATAGGGGACATAAGCCTTCGCGATCATGAAGTTGCATGCTCTGACGCCTCGCCGTAGCCTTTCTGGCCGGCGATGTGACGTTTCGGAAGTACCGCAGTAGCGCTAGGCCTTCTGGGCCGCCGTTTGGCAACTCAGTGTAATCGCTGCCGGGGTTATCGTAGAGAAGCCTGCGCGGCAAATGATGTGAAGACGGTTCGAAAGGGACAGGCGGGCCGACGTGAATTTTGGTTCAAAGGGTCTCAACGTGGACTTCACTGGAGCACGAATTTGTGTATGCAAGGCCGGTCAGGATGGCAGAATAGGCTTCTGACCAGCAATTACTCATTCTCGAGGACCTGTTGAAGCCAATGTTGATCTTGATTATGAATAACTCTGTGTAATTGCTGGTATTGCGAGTAAACCTGCGTCGCGGCCGTCGCGTCTCGTAATATGTAAGTGCGACGCCGCTGCCTGGAGCGGCCCGCTTGGGGGGTGAAACCCGGTCGAGGCCGGGTGCCGGGAGGCGATCTTGATCAGCGATGGGTCGGGCTTAGCTGAGTTCGCGTGCGAAACTCATCACTTATCAGCAGCACCTAGGCGGCTGGCGCGTTTCCGAGGCGAATTTTCTGCCTGCCAGCAGTCGTCAGTGGCCTGCCTGCACCCTCTGCGGCGAAGCCGCCGGATGTCACTGAGGCGCGCTGCGTCTTAACTATCGCCACTGAATCCCGGCCGACGGTACATTCCGCGTGGAAATGATAGTGGCTCAGGCTGCCGTCATTTATCCGTACGAGTAAATCCCGAGAAAGGCATCTCAAAGCAATGGACATACGTAAGGCGCTGGTCCTGGGCGGCGTCATGGCCGCGGCGCTCGCCGTTCCGGCCACGGGCGCGAGCGCGTCAGTTTCGGTGTTCCCGACCCCGTCCGGCCCGTCACACTTCGGGCCTCCGCGGCACGCCCTGACCGCGACGACATCGCTGACCAACCGTCCTGACAGCGGTGGTAACGGAGACTGGGCCGACGACACCGAAACCCGGACGCTCACGATCACGGAAACGGGTCACACGAGCGCGGGATACACCTACACGGCGACCGTCTCGGACACCGGTACGTTCAAGACCATCCCCAATGCGTTCACGCCCAACCAGGGGGCCCCGAACACCGGGAAGAAAATCACGGGCGTCGTGCAGGGGACGATGACGGGCACCGCGAACTACTCCTTCACCGCCTCGAGCCTGCCTACCAACGCGCGCAACCTGGGCGTGCCGGTCAGCGAGAACGGGGCCCCGGCTCCGTCCAGCCCGCAGACCACGACGAGCCAGTGGTACAAGCAGGCCTTTCCGGCTGGCACCACGTTCGGCGGGACCGGCATCGGCACCTGGAGCTGGACGTACCGCACGGGTTCGTCCGGCAACACCTGCACCCAGTCCGGCGGCCGTGGCAACGGCAACGGCGGCGGGCGGGGCAACGGTCACAGCCGGAGCGGCGGTCTCGGTTACCTCTCCGGCCAGGGCTCTGACGGCAACCGCGGGCGCGGTGACGGTCCCGGCTGCACCTGCAGCGACGACCACAGCCGCGGCCACGAGGGTAACAACGGCCGGGGGCAGAACTGCACCCAGGACCACAGCAACCAGGGCGGCACTAACAACCGGAACGGCAATAACAACCGGAACGGCGACAACAACCGGAACGGCGACAACAACCGGGACGGCGACAACAACCAGGGTCGCAGTGGCGGTCGTGGCGGCCAGAACCAGAACCAGAGCCAGGGGAACGGGTCGCGTTCCTCGGCCGAGCAGTGGGTCGACGCTTCGAACAACAACTACGGCCAGAACCCCACCGACGGGAACATCACGGGGAGCTAAGGCCGGCCGCCGGCGGCCGGCCTGGCCGCCGGAACCCGCCCGTCTTGCCCGCGCCATCTACGGTGGCGCGGGCAAGCGCGTCCCAGGCACAGATAGGCCGGTGTGCTCCGGGCGTCACAGTGGTCCCTTTCCGGGCCACTTCAGGACCTGTGTGTGATCAAGCTGATACGTTCGGTGGTGGCCGGGCCAGGGCCGAGCCCTGGCCGCGGCGTGAACGTCTCGGTAGGGGGAGTACGGTGACGCAGCTTCAGGTCAATCAGTTCTCGCACGGCATCCTCAATCCCGGCCTCGGCTGCTTAATGTCCTGCCTGGGTTCCTTCCTCGGCCTGCGCTGCCTCAACCGGGCCCGCGTCTGCGCCGGCCGCACCCACGTCACCTGGCTGCTGATCGCGTCCGTGGCCATCGGGGGTACCGGCATCTGGGTCACGCACGTCGTCGCCATGCTCGGTTACACGATCCCCGGCCAGGAGATCCTGTACAACGTGCCGATGACCGTGATCAGCCTGGGGGTCGCGATCTCGGTCGTGGCCACGGGCCTGTTCGTCGCCGATCTGGGCCGCGGCGGCCTGGGGCCGGTGCTGGCCGGCGGCGTGATCATGGGCGTCGGCATCGCGGCCATGCACTACTTCGGGATGGCCGCGGTGAGCATGCACGGCACCGTGCAGTACGACATGCGCCTCGTCGGAATATCGGTAATGATCGCGATCGTGACGTGTGCGGCGGCGCTGGCCGCCGGGCTGCGCGTCTACGGCGTGTGGGCCAGCCTCGGTGTGTCGATCGTCATGGGCGTCGCCATCACCGGCATGCACTACACCGGGATGGCCGCCATGCGCGTCTACGCGGGCGGCAGCGCGATGGTCAGGCCCGGCGAACCGGTGAGCAGCCTGCTGCTCCCGCTCTTGCTCGGCGCCAGCGTGGTCACGTTCGTGCTCATGCTGATCATCGTCATCTCGCCGAACGAGGACGAGATCCTCGCCGACGCCGGCCTGACCCAGCGCCTGCGGGCGGGAGCATCACTGGCGATTTACGACGGCGCCAGCGCCCAGCGATCCGAGGTGACGCAGCCGGACGTCTTCGCGACGGACGTCTTCGGGCCAGACGTCTTCGGGCCAGACGTCTCCGGGACGGGCAGCTGACCAGGCTGCCGTCCGGGCCGGCTGGCGCAGCGGCGCCAGCGCGCCGCTCCAGGAGATGACCTGGTCGAGGAGCGTGTCGAGGGTGGCGAGGTTGTAGTTGCCCGGCGTGAACACGCTGAAGTTCTCGAACTCGGTGAGCAGGGACAGCGCGACCTGCTGCACGTCGGCCATCTGCAGTTCGCCGGCGACCAGGCGCAGGTGCTCAGCGGCCCTCGCGCCGCCGACGGCGCCGTAGGACACGAAGCCGGCTGCCTTGTTAGTCCACTCGGCGTAGAGATAGTCGATGGCGTTCTTCAGCACGCCCGAGGTGGAGTGGTTGTACTCGGGCGTAACGAAGACGTACCCATCGAACGAGGCGATCTTTTCCGCCCACTGCCGGGTGTGCTCGTTCTGTGGTACTGCCCCAGCGGGCCACCTGCTCGCCGTTACTGCTGCCGATCGCTGCTTAGTGACTAGGAGAGAAGCGCGGCACCGAACCGGATCGAGGCCGCCAGAAGCAGCGCCTTGGCCGCGCAAGCGAGACGGGAACTGAGACCGGGCACGCGGGCCCTCGCGGCCGGTGCCACTTAGCGCTGACGTCGCCGCAGGTCCTGATGGCGGAGGATAAGAGATTCGAACTCTTGAGGGTTTCCCCAACACGCTTTCCAAGCGTGCGCACTAGGCCACTATGCGAATCCTCCGCCGGGAAGCTTACCCGAAACCGCCGCTGGCCGGGGTACGGAGCTCCCGGCCTGAGCCGCACTTCGCACATCCGGTCCCGAGTCTGACTAGACTGGCCGATGACCCCCCGCACGGCGTTACTCCCGCCAACCCCCCCAGGGCCGGAAGGCAGCAAGGGTACGCGGGCTCTGATGGGTGTGCGGGGGGTCCCTGATGTACCGGTCCCGATCACCGGCGAGGATGACCTGATGGCAGCAGCCGCATCGGAAGCCGAGGACACGAGCCCGGCCAGCCTGGCCCAGTCTGGACTGGCGCTGTACCGCAAGTACCGTCCGGCGACCTTCGCTGAGCTCAGGGGCCAGGAGCACGTCACCGGCCCGCTCCAGCAGGCGCTGCGGACCGGCCGGATCAACCACGCGTACCTGTTCAGCGGCCCGCGCGGCTGCGGCAAGACGTCCAGCGCGCGGATCCTGGCCCGCTCCCTGAACTGCGTCAAGGGACCTACCCCGGAGCCCTGCGGGGTCTGCGACTCCTGTGTCGCGCTGGCACCTTCCGGGCCGGGCAGCATCGACGTGATCGAGATCGACGCGGCGTCGCACGGCGGCGTGGACGACGCCAGGGACCTGCGCGAGCGGGCGTTCTACACGCCGGTGTCCGGGCGCTTCAAGATCTACATCATCGACGAGGCGCACATGGTCACCCAGCAGGGCTTCAACGCGCTGCTGAAACTGGTCGAGGAACCGCCGCCGCACCTGAAGTTCATCTTCGCCACCACCGAGCCGGAGAAGGTCATCCCGACCATCAGGTCGCGGACCCACCACTACCCGTTCCGGCTGGTCCCGCCCTCCGTGCTGCGCGAGCTGATGCAGGACATCCTGCGGTCCGAGCACGTCGCGGTCGAGGACGCCGTGCTGCCGCTGGTGGTGCGAGCCGGGGCCGGCTCGGTCCGGGACTCGCTGTCCATCCTGGACCAGCTGATGGCCGGGAGCGACGAGGCTGGGCTGCGCTACGAGCGGGCGGTGGCGCTGCTTGGCTTCACCGACGCCGGGCTGCTCGACGAGATCGTGGACGCGTTCGCGGGCGGCGACGGCGCGGCGGTGTTCCGGGTGGTTAACCGGGTCATCGAGGGCGGTCACGAGCCGCGCCGGTTCGCGGCCGACCTGCTGGACCGGTTCCGCGACCTGATCGTGCTGGCGGCGGTACCCGACGCGGCCGAGATCGGGCTGCTCGACCTGGCGCCGGACCGAGCCGAGCTGATGGCGGGGCAGGCGCAGCGGTTCGGCCAGGCCGGCCTGACCCGGGCCGCCGACATCGTCAACACCGGCCTGGACCAGATGCGCGGGGCCATCTCGCCCCGGCTGCTGCTCGAGCTGACCTGCGCCCAGGTGCTCCTGCCGGGCGCCGCCACCGACGAGAAATCCCTGCTGGCCCGCCTGGAACGGCTCGAGCGGGGGGCGCCACCGCAGGCACCGTACTCCGGTCCCGCCCCCCACGACGCCGAACGTGCCCGGCCTCCCGCCCCGGCCCCCCGTCCAGCGGCCGCCCGCCCGGCGCCTTCGTCCGCCCCTGCCCAGCCCGAACGACCCCAGCCCGAATCGAGCCCAGCCCGATCGGCCCAGCCCGGATCGGCCCAGCCCGAACGAGCACAGCCCGCTTCGCGCGCACCGGAGCAGCCTCGGCCCGAGCAGTCCCGGCCGGAGCAGCGCCCCGAACAGCGTGGTCCGGAGCGGCGTCCCGAACAGCGTGGTCCGGAGCAGCGTGGTCCGGAGCAGCGTGGTCCGGAGCAGCGCAGGCCCGATCCGGGCGCCAGCCCGCGGGCGGCGGAGCCGCGGGCTCAGGAGCCGGCCGCGGCCCGGCCGGCCGCTCCCGCCCCGGCCGGGGCGGATTCGCTGCGGCAGAACTGGGACGCGATCCTCGATGCGGTCAAGCAGGAGCGCCGGGTGGCGTGGATGCTGCTCATCAACGCCAGCGTGCTCTCCCTGCAGGACGGCATCCTCACCTTGCGGTTCCCGCGGGACGGGGACGTGAAGGGCTTCGGCGCGAGCGGCCACGACGCCGTTCTCAAGCGGGTGCTGAGCGACCGCTTCGGGCTGAACGTGACGGTCAGGGGCATGACCGGAGGTGACGCCCCGGGTGGCGCACCTGGCGGCGGGTCGCGGTCAGGCGGGCCGGCCCTGGGCGGGCGTCCGGCCGCGCCAGCCCGCCGGGATCCCGCCCCGGCCCCGCCGGAATTCGTCCCGCCGGAATTCGGCGGGCTTCCCGACGAGCCGGATGACGACGACATGCCGCCCGACGAAAGCCTCGAGGACGAGCCGTCGCCGGACGACCAGCCGGTCCGGGACAGCGAACTGAGCGGCATGGACCTCATCCAGCGCGAGCTGGGCGGCCAGGTAATCGGCGAGTTCGAGGACTAGCGCGCCGGACCGGCTAAACCGCGCCCCGGCTCATCGTAGGCTCTGCGTAGGAGGGCGATGTGGAACCCCAGATGGATATGCAGCAGCTGTTCGCTGCCGCACAGCAGATGCAGGAACAACTGATGAGCGCCCAGCAGGCGCTGGCGGACGCCGAGGTCACCGGGACCTCCGGCGGCGGCCTGGTCAAGGCCACGGTCAACGGCCAGGGCGAGCTGATGGACCTGAGCATCGCGGCGGGCGCGGTGGATACCGACGACCCCGAGGAGACGGCGCGGACGATCGCCGACCTCGTGCTCGCGGCGGTCCGCGACGCCTACCGGGCGGCCGAGGACCTGCAGCAGCAGCAGATGGGCCCGTTCGCCGCGGCCATGCAGGGCGGCGGCATGCCCGGGATGCCCGGCATGCCGGGTGCGGGCGGTCTCGACCTGCCCGGCGGCCTCGACCTGTCCAGCCTCGGACTCGGCGCTCCGGCCCACGACCCCGAGAACGAGGACAAGGACAAGCCGGGAACCTAGGGACGACTGAGGACTGACGTGTACGAAGGGGTCGTCCAGAACCTCATCGACGAGCTCGGGCGGCTGCCCGGGGTCGGTCCTAAGGGTGCTCAGCGGATTGCCTTTCACCTGCTGGCCACGGATCACGCCGACGTCAGGCGGCTAGCGGACGCGCTGATCGAGGTGACCGAGAAGGTCCGGTTCTGCAAGACCTGCGGCAACGTGGCCGAGGCCGAGGAGTGCCGGATCTGCCTGGACCCGCGGCGCGACCTCACGGTGATCTGCGTGGTGGAAGAGCCCAAGGACGTCGCGGCGGTGGAGAAGATCCGCGAGTTCCGCGGCCGGTACCACGTGCTCGGCGGGGCGATCAGCCCGATCGACGGGGTCGGCCCGGATGAGCTGCGGATCAAGGAACTGATGACGCGGCTCACTGACGGAACGGTGACAGAACTGATACTCGCCACCGATCCCAACCTCGAAGGGGAGGCGACGGCCGCCTTTCTCGCTAGGCTGGTCAAGGACATGGGCTTGCGGGTCACCAGGCCCGCGAGCGGACTGCCGGTCGGGGGCGACCTGGAGTACGCCGACGAGGTGACGCTGGGCCGCGCCTTCGAGGGACGGAGACCGCTTGATGTCTGAACTGCCGACTCACGAGCCGGCGGAGGGTGGCGTGTGGCGGCCGCTAGCGGACCAGATCGCGGTGAACGTGAAGAACTTCATCGACGGGGTGGAAGCGCTGGCCCAGGGCGGCGGGGACGAGACCGTCCCGCTGCTGCTGCTCGAGGTATCCCAGATCCTGCTGGCCGGAGCGCAGCTCGGCGCCAGCAGCGACGTGATCCTGCCGGGCAACTGGGAGCCGGAGGTGGGCGACGACCCGGACCTCGACGCGCTGCGTACCGGCCTGGGCGCCCGGCTGGCCGCGGTGGACGAGTACGCCGAGGTGTTCGACCCGTACAAGGACCCCACCGCCCTGCCGTTCCGGATCTCCGACGACATCGCCGACGTGGTCGCCGACCTCATCCACGGCCTGAAGCATTATCAGGCCGGGCGGGCGCTCGAGGCGCTGTGGTGGTGGCAGTACTCCTACTTCAACCACTGGGGCACCCACGGCGGGGCGGCGCTGCGCGCGCTGCACGCCGTGGTCGCGCACGCCAGCCTGGACGTCGCCGAGGAGAGCACGAGCGGGTGAGCTGGGCGGGCACCAATCCCGTTTGGTAGATAAAATCAACGGGTCCAGCTACGACCTGACGGGGAGGTGCGGCGAGGCCGTGGCACTCGTGGTGCAGAAGTACGGCGGATCGTCGGTCGCTGACGCGGACGGGATCAAGCGGGTCGCGCAGCGGATCGTGGCCACCCGCAAGGCCGGTGACCAGGTCGTGGTGGTCGTCTCCGCGATGGGAGACTCGACCGACGAGCTGATGGACCTGGCGGGCCAGGTCAGCCCGCTGCCGCCCGCGCGCGAGCTCGACATGCTGCTGACCGCCGGGGAGCGGATCTCGATGGCGCTGCTGGCCATGGCCATCGCCACGCTGGGCCTGGAGGCGCGCTCGTTCACCGGCTCCCAGGCCGGCGTGATCACCGACGACGTGCACGGCCGGGCGCGCATCATCGACATCAAGCCGGGCCGGATCTCCGGCGCGCTGGCCGACGGCGCGATCCCCATCGTGGCCGGCTTCCAGGGCGTGTCGCAGACCACCAAGGACGTCACCACGATGGGCCGCGGCGCCTCGGACACCACCGCGGTCGCGCTCGCCGCCGCGCTGAAGGCCGACGTGTGCGAGATCTACACCGACGTCGACGGCGTCTTCACCGCCGACCCCCGCATCGTGCGGAACGCCCGGCGGATCCCGCGGATCAGCTACGAGGAAATGCTCGAGATGGCCGCCAGCGGCTCGAAGGTCCTGATGCCGCGCTGCGTGGAGTACGCCCGGCGGTACGGAGTCCCCATCCACGTGCGGTCGTCCTTCACCAACCGGCCCGGAAGCTGGGTCGCCGGGCACGCGAAAGAGATTGCGGAGGCAACCGAGATGGAGCAGGCCATCATCTCCGGCGTGGCACACGACCGGAGTGAGGCGAAGATCACCGTCGTGGGCGTGCCGGACCGGGTCGGCGTGGCGGCGCGGATCTTCAAGGCCGTCGCGGAGGCCGGCATCAACATCGACATGATCGTGCAGAACGTCTCCGCGGTGGCCACCGGGCGCACCGACATCTCCTTCACCCTGCCCCGGGACGACGGCCACCGGGCGATGACCACGCTGCAGGGCATCCAGGAGGCCATGGGCTTCGGGTCCCTGCTCTACGACGACCACATCGGGAAGGTCTCCCTGGTCGGGGCGGGCATGCGGTCCCACCCGGGGGTGAGCGCCACGTTCTTCAGCGCGCTGGCCGACGCGGGCGTGAACATCGAGATGATCTCCACCTCGGAGATCCGGATCTCGGTCGTCGTCGCACAGGACGACGTCGACCTGGCCGTGACGGCCACCCACAAGGCCTTCGAGCTCGACTCCGACCAGGTGGAGGCCGTCGTCTACGGGGGGACCGGCCGATGAGCTCCAGGCCTTCGCTGGCTGTCGTCGGGGCGACCGGCGCGGTCGGCACTGTGATGCTGGACCTGCTGTCCACCCGGGAAGACGTCTGGGGCGAGATCCGGCTGATCGCCTCGGCCCGTTCGGCCGGGCGGCGGCTGACCGTCCGGGGCCGCGAGACCGAGGTGGTCGCGCTCTCCGAGGAGGCGTTCGACGGCATCGACGTGGCCATGTTCGACGTGCCGGACGAGGTCTCGGCGCAGTGGGCGCCGGTGGCGGCGGCCCGCGGCGCGGTCGCGGTCGACAACTCGGGCGCGTTCCGGATGGACCCCGAGGTCCCGCTGGTGGTGCCGGAGGTCAACCCGGCGGATGTGCGGGATCGGCCGAAGGGCATCATCGCCAACCCGAACTGCACCACGCTGTCGCTGATCGTGGCGGTCGGGGCGCTGCACCGGGCGTTCGGCCTGGAGGAGATGGTGGTCTCCTCCTACCAGGCGGCCTCGGGCGCCGGCGAGGCCGGCATCGACACGCTCTACGCGCAGCTGGACAAGGTGGCCGGGACCCGGTCGCTCGGCCAGCGGGCCGGCGACGTGCGCGCCGCCGTCGGCGACCTCGGGCCCTTCCCCGCACCGCTGGCGATGAACGTGGTGCCGTGGGCGGGCTCGCTCAAGGCGGACGGCTGGTCGTCCGAGGAGCTGAAGATCCGCAACGAGTCGCGCAAGATCCTCGGCCTGCCCGAGCTGAAGATCTCCGCCACCTGCGTCCGGGTGCCGGTGGTGACCACCCATTCGGTGGCGGTGCACGCCACCTTCGCCCGGCCGGTCAGCCGCGAGGAGGCCTGGCGGGTGCTGCGGATGGCGCCCGGGGTCGTGGTGGCCGACAACCCGGCCGCGTCGGAGTTCCCCACCCCGGTCGACGTCGTCGGCACCGACCCGTCCTGGGTCGGCCGGGTGCGCCAGTCGCTCGACGACCCGCGGACTATCGAGCTGTTCGTCTGCGGCGACAACCTGCGCAAGGGCGCGGCGCTGAACACGGCGCAGATCGCCGAGCTGGTCGCGGGGGAGCTTGGGTCGCTTGGATCGCTTGGGTCGCGGCCCTAGGCACCGGCGGCGTGCCTGGCTGGACTGGTTCGGCGTCCGGGTGGCGCTGGGCGCCGCCGCCACCGCGTTGCTCCTGCTCGGGCTGCGCGGCTCGCACGGCCCCGGGTTCCAGGCTCGCGGGACGCCGCCGTGGCCTGCCCCCGCGTCCGTCGCGGCCGGGGCGCGTGCCGCCGGGCTGCCGCTGCTGTTCGCGCCGGGGGAAGTGGTCAGGTTCGCGGTGCACCTTGACGTGATCGTGGACGGCCAGCCGGTGATCGTGCCGTCCGGCATCGGCGTCGACGCCCCCACCCGGCGCGTCGCGCCACTGTACACCGCGGACACATCCGGGATCGTCCACGTCACGTCGAATAGCGATCAGGACATGTTCACCCTCGGGCAGTTCTTCGACGAGTGGCAGGTGCCGTTGACCCGGGAGCGGATCGGCGGGCTGCGGGCCGCGCCGGTGACGGTTTACCTCGACGGCTCGCGGGTGGCCGGGCCGCCCGGCTCGGTGCTGCTGACCCCGCACCTCCAGATCGCGGTCACGTACCGGCCGGGGCGGGCCGCCGTTCCGTCCGCCTACGCCTTCCCGGCGGGGACGTGATGGCGGCTTCGGGAGTGGTCCGGTTCGGCACCTACAACCTGCTGGATCTGTTCGCGGCCGACTCGGCGGAGGAGCGGCGGCACTACGGAGCGGTGGCCGCGGTGATCCGGGACCTGGACACCGACGTGCTCGCCGTCCAGGAGATCCTGGCGCCCGACGCCGAGACGGCCGCCCGGCGGCTGCGCCAGCTGGCGGGCGACGTCGGCTTGAACTGCGAGGTTCCTGGGTTTCCTGAGGCTTCCGGGGCTTCTCGGGGCTGCGTGCGGTGGGGGGCAGGCCGCGATCGCGTTCGGCGGTCATGGTTACCACGTGGGGCTGATGTGGCGGGACGGGATCGAGCCGGTGGCCGGCTCGCTGCGCTGCTACGGAGGCCGGGACTTCTGGCACGGCCTGGCGCTGGTCACCCTGGACCTGGGCGGCACGCTGATCAGGCACGGCAGCTTCCACGCCAGCCCGTTCGGCCGGAGACTGCGGGCGGACCAGAACGAGCGCCTGGTGGCCGCGGTCACTAGGCCGCGGGGCGAACCGCCGGTGCTGGTCGGCGCCGACTGGAACGCCGAGTCCGCGGACCGGGTCCCGGCCGGAACGCTCTACGAGCCCGCCGACCCCTACGCCGGCGTGGAATGGTTCGCCGACCTTATTTACCAGTGCCAGTGGGACTACGACGAACGAGGCCAGCGCAGGCACTGGGCCGACCGGGAGCCCGGGGACGTGCTGTGGGCGGGCGGCCTGCACGACGCGGCCGCGGTCATCGGCGCCCCCTGGCAGCCGACGGCCGGCCACCATCCGGCCGATACCTACGGCGCGCACGGGGTACGGCGGCGCATCGACGCCGTCCGGGTGACCGAGACCCTGGTCCCCGCGCTCCGCGCGCACCGGGTGATCGACACCGATCTGACCCGGGCGGCCTCGGATCACCTGCCGGTAGTGGTCGAGTACGAGCCGGCCGCCGCGCGGCCGGCTGGGTGATTTCGGGAAGCCTTTCTTACCGGTCCCTTACCGCTGCCGTCGCCGGGTGGTGCCCTAATCGTGACCGTGATATAGGCCGGGCCATGCGGCGGCCTAGTGGCTCCTGGATTTGTGCGTCGTTACTGCCCCTATAGGAACGAATGTCTCATTTTCCAGGTCCGGAAGTAGATATTTCTGCCTACGCAGAGGTGTACGGGGGAAGAGTTCCGTAAGCAGAGAGCTTGCCGGTTTGGCAGATCTGCTGCGGTTGCGGGCGGTATAACAGATGCGGAGCCGGGGTAGCGAAGGAGGGAAGTGCTGAGATACCGCAACACTCCTGCTGGCCCCCGGGTGCTTCGGACCTGGCTGACCTGCCCGGCGGGATCATGGCTGCCCCTCGCGGGCGGACGTGACCGTCCCGTGGCGACGTCGGCCGCCGGGTCCGCAACGGACGCTGGTCCCCGTCACAGCGGACCCGAGGCGTCGTCAGTTCAGGTCGGCTTAGCGCTTGTCTCATCCGCCCGAAATCGTTCGCAGATCATTTTGCCGCCAAAGCGTTATTGCCGCTGATATAGTCGCTAGGCCACAAGCAACCAGGTCAGGGACAACAGTCAGCATTCCGGGCGTCGCAATTGGTCTTCTCTCGTCTATCACGATCCTGAGGAGGTTACGCGTGCCAACGACCGTCGGCCGTCCACGCGGCCGTCAGGGTGTGCATTCGGGGGCACCTGGCATGGCTGGCGACCACATGGGGAAGATCGTCGCAGTCTCGCTCTCCGCCATCGTCGTCATCGTGGCCGTGCTGGCACTGACCCAGGTCGGTCACGTCATCGCCGCCGCCACGCAGCACTTCATGCTCTACTACGCCGGGGTGCTCGCGCTGGTCGGGCTGACCGGTTCGGTGCTGCTAGGCCTGGTGGCCACCGACCGGATCGTCATGACACCCGGCCACCGGGTGATGGCGCAGGCCGTCCACCGTGCCTTCTCGTTCGGCACGCTGGTCTTCCTCATCATCCACATCACGACCGAGATCCTGGCTCAGCGATCGCACGCCCTCGATGCGGTCGTGCCCTTCCTGTCGCCGTACCGGACCTTTTATATCGGTCTCGGCACTATCGCGTCCGACCTGATCCTCCTGCTCGTCATAACGGGGGTCCTGCGTAAGCGGTTCACTGCGAACGGTAGTGCATGGCGCTGGCGGGCTATGCACTACAGCTCGTACGCGGCCTTCGTCTTCGGTGTCCTGCACGGGCTGCTCGGCGGGCGGGCGGCCAAGCCGTACGTCGACTGGAGCTACGGGTTCGCGATCGCGGTCACCGCCCTCGGCCTGGCGGTCAGGTTCCTGGCCGTCTCACTGCGGCCGAAGGAGAGCCTGAGCTCGTCGCCGAGCGTCGACCGGGCCGGGGCCGCCAGCTCGTCGCCGATGCGCGCCGCGGCGATGGCTATGGCCATGACGCAGACCCAGCTCGGTCGTGGGCAGTTCGGCGGGGCTCAGTTCGGCGGAGCTCAGTTCGGCGGGGCTCAGTTCGGCGGGGCCGCCCAGGGGCTGTCGGCCGGTCTGGGTGGGGACGGGACCTCGGGTGCCGCGACGTGGACCGCGACCGCGCTGCCGACGCCGGGCCGCTCCCCGTTCTCCGGCCCGCTGCCGGCGCTCGGGCCCGGCCCCTCCTCGGGAACTCAGGGGCCTATCCCGGCCTACGCCGGATCGTCCCGGGTCCCGGATGCCTACCGGCCGGTTACGGACGCCTACAGCGACCTCGGCTTCACGCCGCTGGGTGCGCCGCCCTACGGCGACGACGCGCAGGACGTGACGCGGACGCGTCCCTACGTATCCCCGCAGCAGTACCGGACCGCGCTGGACGGCCCCGCCCGGCAGCCGCGGTACGAGCCCGGGTACGACGGCCCGCCCCGGTTCGAGGGCGCGCCGCGGGGACACGGCGATGTGCCCCATGACGAGCTGTCCTCCTATCCGTACGGGTCGCGGGGACGCCGGGCCAAGCCCGTGTCGCCGTATCCCGAGGAGTACCGGGACCGCAGCGTCACTGACGGTCAGACCTCGCCGCGGCCCGGCTCGATGGAACCCGCCCGGCCCCGGGCGGCCATCACCGCGTCACCGCGTCCGGGCGACCGGACTTCCGGCCCGCAGCCCCAGCTCGGCAGCGGACCGATGCCCCGCCCGGACACTGGCCCGACGCGCCGAGCCGATACCGGCTCGATGCCGCGGGTGGATACCGGTCCGATGCCGCGGGTGGATACCGGCTCGTTGCCGCGGGTGGATACCGGCTCGTCGCCGCGGGTCGGGGGTGGTCAGCCGCCGCGTCACGGTACGGGCCCGATGTCTCGACCGGGGACGGGGCCGATGCCGCGTGCGGGTACGGGGCCGATGCCGCGGGTGGATACCGGCTCGATGTCTCGCGTGGATACCGGCTCGTTGCCGCGGGTGGATACCGGCTCGTTGCCGCGGGTCGGCGGTGGTCAGCCGCCGCGTCACGGTGACGGCTCGTCGCCGCGGGTCGGGGGTGGTCAGCCGCCGCGTCACGGCACGGGCCCGATGCCCCGCCCGGGTACGGGGTCGATGCCGCGCCTCGGCTCGAGCTCGGGGCCGGGGCCGCTCGGGGATACCGGCTCGATGCCGCGGCCGGATACCGGTCCGATGTCGCGGGTGGATACTGGCTCGCTGCCCCGGCTGGGTGGCAGCGGCCCGATGCCCCGGCCGGATACCGGGCCGCGACCGGTCCCGGGACCGGTGCGGGCGAACGGCGGCGGCCCTCGTCACGGCCGCCCGGTGCCAGAACCGGCGTCCGGGCCCCGTACCGGTTCGCCGCCCAGGCCGGCCAACCGCCCGTCACACCGGGCTCAGTCCACTGACCCGCGGTATCGCGACAGGCCCGGGCCGACCGGAGGTAATGAGTGGGAGTGAGCTCGGTCAAGGGCATCGACGCGCCCGCGATCATGAGGATCGGAGCGGCCCGGCTGACGGCCGGGCTCGACCGGATGCCCCGGCTCGACCTGGAAGCCCACCGCGACATCTTCGGCCCGTTGCCGCGGCTCACCGCCGATGAACTGATCTCGATCGCCGAGCAGGTAGATCTGCGCGGGCAGGGCGGGGCGGCGTTTCCCTTCGCGCGCAAGCTGAGCGCGGTGGTGAAGAACGCCGAGCAGAACGACTGCGCGCCGGTCGTGGTGGTCAACGCCACCGAAGGCGAGCCGGGGAGCATCAAGGACAAGATGCTCATGATCCGCTCGCCCTACCTCATCCTGAGCGGCGCCGCGCTGGTGGCCGAGGCCATCGGCGCCGACGAGATCGTGATCGGCGTCGCGGGCGACGAACTGGCAAACAGGTCGGTGGAGGCGGCGATCGCGGCCGAACCGGGCCTGCGCAAGCTGGCCCGCGTCGTCCAGATGCCCGAGCGGTTCATCTCCGGCGAGTCCGGCGCCCTGGTCCGCGGCATCAACGGCAAGCGCCCCATACCGCCGGGACGTAAGGTGCTCGCCGCCGAATCCGGCGTGGCCGATCTCCCCACGTTCCTGTCCAACGCGGGCACGTTCGCCCAGCTGGCGGTGCTCGCACTGCTCGGTCCCGAGCGGTTCGCCGCGGTAGGCACGCCGGAGGAGCCCGGGACGTTCCTGCTCAGCGTGGGCGGTTCCGCCGCGAACCCCGCCGTCGTCGAGGTGCCCACCGGCGTCCCGCTGGCCGCGGTCCTGGACATCTGCCAGGCCCCGGCCGGAGACGGTGTCCTGGTCGGCGGTTACCACGGCATGTGGCTGCCGGCCAGCACCGCGTACGCGGTGCCCGTTTCCCGTGAAGGCCTGGCCGCCGTCGGCGGCACCCTCGGCTCGGGGATCGTCCTTCCGCTCGGTGACGGCACCTGCCCGCTGGGCGAGGTGTCGCGCATCGCGAGCTACCTGGCCGGTGAATCGGCCGGGCAGTGCGGACCGTGCAAGCTCGGCCTGCCGTCCATCGCGCGGGCACTGGCCGCGCTGATCGACGGTTCGGGCGGCATCGAGGCGCTCGACGTGGCCCGCCGCTCCGCCGCCCAGGTGGCCGGGCGCGGCGCCTGCTCCCACCCCGACGGGGTGACCAGGTTCGTGCTCTCGGCGCTCGACGTGTTCACCGAGGACCTCGCGGCGCACGTCTTCCATTCATCCTGCGGGCGCCCGGTTCGCGGCATCCTGCCGCTGCCCACCGGTCCCGAGCAGGATGCACAGCAGCGGCTCGTGGTGGACTGGACGCGCTGCCAGGGACACGGGCTCTGCGCCCACCTGGTGCCCGAGGTCATCCACCTGGATGCCCAGGGCTATCCGGTCATCCTCAACATCCCGGTGCCCGCCTGGCTGGAGAAGGACGCGGAGCAGGCGGTGCACATGTGCCCGGCGCTGGCGCTGCGCCTCACCGACGCCCCGCCGCAGCCGACGCGTACCGCGCCGCTGGCCATTCCCACCCCCAGCCTGCGAACCGGCCTGGTCGGCGGCGGCCGCAAGCAGATCACCGCCGGATAGGCCCTGGGCTCGCTCGGCTGGCGACTTCCCTAATGGGCAGAGATCAGCCTGCTTCCGCTGATTGCGTGGATCTACTCCCCGGGAAGCGAGGAGTCCGCATCGGGAAACACGAGCGCTTCTCGCCGGCAGGTCATCGAGGCGGCGATCCGCCCCCGTTAGCGCAGGGACTAATGTGGCCACTGCTGCGACGCGCCGGGCGTCAGCCGCAATCGCGGATCGTAACTCGCGGGAATCCACGGGTTTCTAGCCACAATGATGTTCTGTGAATTCGAGGGAATCGGTACGGTGTCACATTCATGTGCGAGAGGTACGTCAGTAAATCCTCTTCGGCTTGGCGTGCTGGCGGATCTTGCCGTTCTGGTAGCCGGACAGGGCCTCGACGAGGAGGTGTCCCGTGTACGGCTTGACCGTCATCTGGCACTGCGTGTGGTCATAGCCGATCGCGGCCGCGCTTACGTCACCATGCCGTCGGTAGCTGGAATCGAACGCCAGTCCCACCGCCGCGGCGCCGTAGACGCCCGGTGCGGCGTCCTTGACGCACACCGTGATCCGGACTCCGGCTCCGGCGTCCTGGTACGAGCCCCAGGCGCGGACACCGGAGACACCCGGAATGCTGAACGCGTGAATACGGTCGGCCGCCGCGGATGCGGGCAGGGTGCCGCAAGCCAGTGTGGCGGCGCTGGCGGCGATCACCGCTATAAGGCGCAGCATGTTCGGCTCCCACGGATAAATAGCATTGGAAATAAATTGTTACGTCGCGCTGATGGCTGGCGGCGAATAGTGTACCCGCTGGCGGGAATCGGCGGCGCGTGATGGTCAATGTGCGGTTCGCGGCATCCGCGATATTTCGCCTCGCGGCCGCTTAGCGCGTCTCCCCGCTTAGCGGGCGCCGGGCCAGTGGGCGACGTAGCGGCGCTGGGCGGGCGTCTCGACCGCGTGCGGGTCGTAGTGCTCGCGGACGAACGCGACGGCCTCCTCACTCGGGATGCCGTCGAGGATGGCCAGGCAGGCCAGTGCGGTGCCGGTACGCCCGTGGCCGCCCTTGCAGGCGATCTCGACCCGTTCGGCTGCGGCTCGCTCCCAGGCCTCCGTCAGCGTGGGCAGCACGTCAGCCTCGTCGGCGGGCAGGCGGAAATCCGGCCACCGGATCCAGCGTGACTCCCAGGTAACGGCCGGCGGCCGCCGGCCGAGGAGGTAGACACCGAACGACGGGCTGGGGCCATCTGGCAACGGCGGCTGAGCCCCCGGCCGCGCACCAGCCTGCCCGACGGCAGGCGCAAGATGCCCGCCGCTGAAAGGTCCCAGGAGTCGCTCATACCCCGGATCGTACGCGCTGGCATCGCCGTAATGAGTGCAGTATTTACTGCATTACGGCAGTGATCGCTCAGTCTTCTCCCCGGCCGGCTTGAAGTTCCACCGCTGCGGGAGGTCCCCATCGCAGATGGCGCAGGTGAAGTCACCTGCCCTGGCTACGTTGCGGCTCTCGCCTCGCATCGAGGGCAACGGCGGAAGACGAATTCATCGGTGAACCCGCCCGGATGGGGCTATCCGCGCCCGCCATCGCTCAGCCAGGCGTCAAGGTCGCCAGGTAGCCCGATCACGCGGCCCGTGGCCATGGCCGCTGTCGCTGCCCGTATCTCGGGCGGCCCCACGTAGCGGTACGCCTTCACAGGAGGAGTGCCCTGAGCCGGTCGAAGGCGGTCGGCACCTGCCCGGCGCCGAGGAAATCCCTGATCCTGACGGCGCAGTCGTAAGGGCTGGCGGTGGTGGTATCGCATTCGATGTCGTACAGGCCATGGGCATGGACCAGCGGCTCCTGGGCTAGGGCCGCACCGGGCGTCCGGTCGCCGCGCTCGCGCTCCCGCCGCTCGAGCTCGGCCGGCGCGCAGCGCACGCCGACGAACACGACCTGGTAGCCCGCCATGACTGTCAGGCAATCCAGCAGACGCCACGGCTCACTGAGCACGTGATCGGCGATGACGTCATTCCCGGCCTCGGCCATCCCGGCCACGGCCCGGTGGAATCCGGCCCGGGTACGGGCCAGGACGGCGGCCAGCTCGGCGGCGTCTAGCTCACGGGTCTTCTGCTTCGCCCGCATGCCGTTGATAGCGTCGACGGATATGTGGAAGTGCGGCGGGTCGAGCATCAGCAGCAGCTGCCCGGCGACGCTCGACTTCCCCGAGCTCGAGGTCCCGTTCAGCAAGACGATCCGTCCCCGCCGTCCCTGGCCTTCCATGAGGTCATCCTGCCAAGCCTGCTCAGGAAGAAAAATCGGGAGGAATACTCGCCATGCCGGTGGTCAACATCGATCTGCTTGACGGCCGCACTGACCAGGACCTGCGCCTGATCGGTGACTCGGTGCACCAGGCCATGGTCGAACAGCTGGATGTGCCGCAGCGAGACCGGTTCCAGATCATCACTCAGCACAGTGCGGCAACTCTTCAGTTCGACCGTCACTACCTGGACATAGAGCGCAGCGATCAGTTCGTGATGGTCAGGGTGACGCTGTCCGCGGGCCGGACGGCCGAGGCCAAGAGCGCGTTCTACCAGCGGCTGGCGGAACTGCTGGCCGAACGCATCGACCTGCGGCCCGAAGACCTAGCGGTCATCCTGGTCGAGAACGAGCGCGGAGACTGGTCATTCGGCCGCGGGCAAGCGAGCTACCTAGTGCTTCCCCGGGAGGAGTGGCGCTAGCAACGCCGCCAGATGCCGGAAATCCACTGGACCTTCGCCGCCTTCACGCCATCCGGAAACCACCGCGCCGGTCTCGGTCTCGCCTTGACTTACGGCTCCCTCCGGCGGATCGTCGGGGATATGCAAGCTCGTGCACACTCCCGCAAGGAAGGCTGCCATGGCGCTCCGGCTGATCGGCGTAGACCCTGATTCCCCCAATAACGGATCACCCACCGTCTGGCTCGACGAGGACGACCAGAGCATCGTGATCCAGGGCTGGAAGATCACGGATGACGACACGATTTCCGAGATCACGGCCATCAAGCCGATCCCCGGTCACGAGACTGTGGTGAGGCTCCCGGCGCGCATGGCGCCGTTCCTCCTGGAGGCATGCGGTGACGGAAGAACCCCTGGCGTACGGCCTGCTCCGCTCGGCTGAGCGCAGCGCGGCCCACATGGAGCTGCGCGACGCCTATACGCCGGACGACCCCGACTGGCTGGACTGGCAGGCTGGACACCGATTCGACCCTGAGGACCGGTGGGCTAGCTGGTCCGGGCTGATCCGCGCCACCGTGGCCCGGGGCGTCGCCGTGCGGCGCCTGCGACTGGTGTCCGAGCCGGTCACCGACTACGTCCGGTTCGAGTATGACGTCACCGCCGCGCACAACCTCGCGGCCGGCGAGCAAGTGCGGTGGCTGCCCCGGCGCGGCGCGGCCGGGCTGGTGGTGCCGTGCAGCGACTTCTGGGTGTTCGATGACCAGGTGCTGCTGTGGAACCACTTCGCTGGTGACGGATCCTGGGTCGGCGAGGAGAAGTGCGACGACCTGGCAGTCGCCAAACTCTGCGCGGCGTCGTTCGACGCCGCCTGGGATAAGGCGATCCCGCACGAGGACTACCGGCCGGCCTGATCGCCGGCCCGCCACCGATGCCCGTTCCCCCGTCATCTTCCAGCGCATGGCAGGCCCGGCAGGCTCTCGGCGCACGGCTCGGCGAGCTCCGCGCGGACGCCGGCCTCACCGGCCGGGCGCTAGCTCGTCTGTGCGGCTGGCACGAATCCAAGGTGTCACGGATCGAGCACGCCCGGACCGCTCCGTCCGCCGACGACATCCGCTCATGGTGCGAGCACTGCGGTCAGGCGGCCGAGACCGAGGATCTCCTCGCGTTCCTGCGCACCGTCGAGGGCATGTTCATCGAGTGGCAGCGGATGGAGCGCACCGGCCTGCGGCGCGCCCAGGAGGCCGTCCTGCCGCTATGGGAGCGCACCCGCGTGTTCCGCGCCTATTCCTCATGGCTGGTCCCCGGAGCCGTCCAGACCAGGGCCTACACCGCGGCGGTGCTGCGGGCCATCGCCGCCCGGCGGGAGCTGCCCGACGACGTCGATGAGGCTGTCGCCGTCCGTTCGGACCGGCTGAGGCTCCTGCGCGAAGGGGATCACCGGTTCCTAGTGCTGATCGAGGAATCGGTCTTGCGGAACGTGATCGGCGGCGCGGAGGTGATGGCCGGCCAGCTCGGCCACCTGATCACCATGGCATCGCTGCCCTCGGTCTCGCTCGGGATCATTCCGACGGGCCTGAGCCGCGATGCCGCGTGGCCGGTCGAGGACTTCTGGATCTTCGACGACAGGCAGGTGAACGTCGAGCTGGTGTCCGGCTGGCTAACGCTCACGCAGCCGCGCGAGGTCGCCGCGTACGCCAGGACGTTCGGTGAGCTGTCGGAGATCGCCGTCCGGGGCGCCCAGGCGCGAGCGGTCATCACGGCCGCCATAGACAACCTCGCCTAATAAGCGTGCAAACTGATGCAAGTTCGTTTACCCGTACCCAACGTGTGGGGTTAGCTACCGGTATCCACGTTTGGTACGCGAGGAAAGGCACGTCATATGGGACGGGCGGCTGAATGCAGCGTCGGCGGAGGCTCAGCGCCGGGTGGCAACCGATGAGATTCCGCGAGGACACCCAGGGCGACCGGACTCGGGCCCGCGACACCGTCAGGGCGTGGCGGGTCGAGCACCCGGATGGCAGTCCCGACGACATGCTCGCCGCCCTCGGCCCGGGCTTCCACAAAGACTATGAGCCTGTCCTGCGTGCCATCTTGTTCCGAGCCGACCTGCGGGACGCGAAGGTCACGACGGGGATCAGGATTATCGCTAGCGAGGACCGGTGAGAAGGCGCGCGGCGGCGGCTTGCGCGGAAGTCCATGCCATCATGTGCGGTTTTCACTCCGCGCCCCCGTTGCCGCGTAGCAGCGGCGGGCGCAGTTACGCACGAACGCTGCGCCGGCCGGGTGATCGGCCATGACCCACGCGCGCCTGGACGGCCGACTCATAGGCCTGGTGCCTCAAGCGCCTGCCGGCCTCACGCCGGAAGATCCTGACCAGGAGTTGCGGCTCCTGCGGTTCCAGAAAGAGCACCCGGAAGTGAACGTCGGTGGCGGCGATGGCTTCCGGCAAGCCTGTATCCCCGAGGAGAACGGGGAGACGGTCATAACCAGGTACAGCCTCCGCGAGCTGCTCGACGAACTCGAGCATGTGGTCGGCGGCGGCCAAGACCAGCCGAGCACCAGCGGCTGACGGCGGCTGCGTTCTCGGTCGGCGGTGATCCTTGACGGACCAGAAAATGCGTGGCCGGCCTGCCTCGCGGCTGCTTACGATCAGCATTCGTGATCTACCAGGACCCGCTGGCTTACCTGCTCGGCCTCGAAGGCATCGCGCTGCTGGATGCCTGGGCCGGGGACCACGACCGCGCCTTCACCGAGGCCCGGCTGGCCGAGATCCGGCGCCTGCTTGATGACGAGAAGCTGCGCGGCCGCGGGGTTCCCGTCGAGCAGGCCAGCACCGTTACCGCCTACGAGCAGCATTCCGCGAGCTATGACGTTCACGCGGGTGGCGGGCTGTTCGCGGTCGACGAGCCGGTTGTAGCCGAATGCCTGAGCGGCCGGGCGCCCGGCGTGGCCCTGGACGCCGCGTGCGGGACCGGGCGTTTCGCCGAGTTCCTGACCCGGCGCGGGCATCAGGTCATCGGCGTGGACAGCTCCCCTGACATGCTCGCCTACGCGCGGCGGCGTGTTCCCGATGGTGAGTTCCACGTCGGCGAGCTCGACCGGCTGCCGCTGCCCGATGAGGCGGCGGACGTCATCGTCTGCGCGCTCGCCCTGGTCCACGTCCCCCGCCTCGAGCCGGTCCTGGCTGAGTTCGCCCGCGTGCTGCGCCCCGGCGGGGACCTGGTCATCTCCGATATTCATCACGAGCACGTCACCCGCGGCTCGGTGATCAAGGCCCGCGGGCCGTCCGGCGAGCCGGGCATCGTGGCCACCTACCGGCACCGGCTCGGCGACTACCTGCGGACGGCGCTGGACCTCGGCCTGCAGGTAAGGCGGTGCGAGGAGCCGGGTACGGCACCGCCGGACGGGCCGCTGCCCGAGCCCGCCACCGAGATCGGCGACTGGCAGGAGTGGCCCTGGTCGCTGATGGGCTACCTGCCGTCGGCGGCGCGAGCCACTGGCCGCCACCCGTCCCTGGTCATCTGGCACTTCCGCCTCCCGGCTGCCTGACCGGGCGGGTGGCTGGAGTCGATATGACAGGATCGCCGTATGACCAGAGCCCTGATGCTGATCGATGTTCAGCGCAACATGCTTGAGCCGCCGGCACCGGTTCCCTCGGCCGCTTCGACTCGCGAAGCTCTCGGAGACCTGCTGCTGCGGGCGCGCCGAGCGGGCGTTTTCGTGGTCCACGTCCAGAACGACGGGGACCCCGGCGAACCCGACGAGCCTGACACTGAGGGCTGGCAGCTTGTGTTTCCCGCCAGCGCCGGCGAGCTGATCGTGAAGGAAGGACCAGCCCGATACGTTCGCGGCCAATCCCGCCCTGGCCGAGGAGCTGGCCGATAAGGAGATAACCGAGGTCGTCATCGCCGGGATGCAGAGCAACTACTGCGTGGCTGAGTCCAGCCGGGGTGCTATGAAGCAGGGCCTTCAGGCCATTCTCGCCTCAGGCGCCCACGCCACCTACGACGAGAATCAGCCGGCGTCCGCCATTTCCGCCCAGGTCGAACGCGAACTCGCGGCCGAGGGCGTCACGGTACTCCCCTTCGGCGAGGTCAGCTTCGAAGAATCCGAATAGGGGCGTGGGCGCGACGAGTTGCGCTTACGTCTCGTTGGCGCTTATTGCCGCGCTCAGGTCTCGCAAGGCGCGGTCGTAGCGGCGGCGGTCGAACTGGAATGGGCCGAACCCCGTGTAGTCGCGCGTCGTGCGGTGGGGTTGCTCGAAGGAATCCCAGATCACGAGGTCGGCTGTCACCGTGATGCGGGCCATGAGCGGCCAGCACCCCCACTCGCCGCATGCACAGCCGAGCAAGGGCGTCTTCGGTCCCGCGGCACCGGTAGACCGGCCGAGAAAGTGGTCTTTCATCGGACCGAACCGGAAGAACTGCGGGATGAGACCGCCGTAGGCGCCGCCTGCGGGCTGCATTCCGGCGTCGGTCTCGAACCCGTCGATCAGCTCGGTGAGCGGTATTCCGTCGACGCACGGGACGACTTCCAGCACGCCACGATCGTTCCGATGATGGCAGTCGAACTGGATCTCACTGCGGCCCACCCTTCGATTGTCCTACTGCGTGAACTGGGTATGGGAGGATTTGAACTCCCGGGTCCCTCGTCTCGAAGCCAGCCAGCTCAGACCGCTCGAACTTCGGTGAGCCGCTTGGCTGCGAACGGGTCGGTCCCGCTGGGGTCCCAGCAGACGGCGGCTTCCCATGCGGCCCGCGCTTGCGCGGCGATGTCGTACGCGTCGTCGTCGAGACCGGCGGCGTTGTGCGGCAGTGCCAGCTCGAGGTCGGGGACGTCGACGTGCGACTCGTCCCAGTCGATCAGCGCGACGCGATCCGCGGTCATGCGGATGTTGCCCGGGTTGGGGTCGCCGTGGACGACGCACGTCGTGCGGCCGGCGAGCCGCGCCCACGCTGCCCGGCACCGGACGACCCCCTCAGGCGGCATCGCGCCGAGATCGACCCTTGTCCCGGTCTCGGCGTGCAGAAGGTCGGCCGACGATCGCCAGCCCGGGCGCTGGGGCCAGCCGCGTGTCAACCGGTGCAGCTGGCGGAGGGTGTCGGCGACGCGACGCCAGTCGGCTTCGGTTTCGGGCGGCCCGCCCTCCACGTAGGTCATCATCACCAGACCGCCGGCGAAGTGCCGGCCGTCCGTGGTCGGGATCGGCACTGGCACCGTCATCTTTTCACGGTCGAGGTGTCGCAGCAGGTCGGTCTCCCACGCGAGATCAGCGTCGCTGCGCTGGCCGAGACGACCGACCGCGAGGCGCCCGTTGACGCGCACGCTCCACACCTCGTTGACGCCAACTCCGCCAGTGAGCGGTTCGATGCGAACAACGTCGTCGCCCCACTGCCCGAGTGTCTCCCATCCCACCGGCACATCTTCGCAGAAGGTCACGAGGTCATGGACCGGCTCTTCCCGAACACAGAGGAAATGACTAAAGGCCATGACACCGGCTTGTGTGTCATGGCCTCTGAGCTGGTCGGGGTGGGGAGATTTGAACTCCCGGCCTCTTCGTCCCGAACGAAGCGCGCTGCCAAGCTGCGCTACACCCCGCCCGTGCGGTACCTGACCGGTGCCGTACGAGACTTCGTTAGTCTAGCGGAAACCAGGGCCTGCTCGTGCACGGCTGCACAAGTCGCCGGCCGGACGGGAAGCTAGCTGGGTTCGCGCGGCACCAGGGTGAGCAGGCTGGCCTCCGGACGGCAGGCGAACCTGGCCGGTGCCCACGGTGACGTGCCCAGTCCGGCGGAGACATGCAGCCAGGCCTGGCCGCCGACGGGGTGCCGGTGCAGCCCGCTGACCCGCTCCCGTTCGATGCCGCAGTTGGTCACCAGCGCGCCGTAGAAGGGGACGCGGAGCTGGCCGCCGTGGGTGTGCCCGGCGAGCAGGAGATCGTAGCCGTCGGCCTCGAACCGGTCGAGCAGCCGAGGCTCGGGGGAGTGCGTGACTCCGATGCGCAGGTCAGCGGCTGGGTCGGCCTTCCCGGCGACCTGCTCGTAGCGGTCGCGCTTGATATGTGCGTCGTGCACCCCGGCCAGGGCGATGTCACGGCCGGCTACGGTCAGGCGGCCGCGGTGGTTGTTGAGGTCCAGCCAGCCGGCCGCGGTCAGGTCGTCGCGGAGCTTCTCCCAGGGCAGGTCGGGCTCTTTCCGCACCCGCCAGCGGGAACTCGCCCCGGTGAGGTACCGCGCCGGGTTGTGCGGCTCGGGTGCGTACATGTCGTTGGAGCCGAGCACGAAGGCGCCCGGGCGGTCGAGGAGCGGCCCGAGAGCGTCCAGGAGAGGCTCGACCGCCTGCGGGTGGGAGATCGAGTCACCGGTGTTGATGACCAGGTGAGGATCGAGCTCGTCGAGCGACCGGAGCCAGGACAGCAGCCGCTTGCGGCCCGGGGTGAGATGCGTGTCGGAGATGTGCAGCACGCGTAGCGGCGGGGCGCCCAGGGCCAGGACGGGGACCTCGTACCGGCGCAGGGCGAACCAGTTCCGCTCGATCACCGATACGTAGCCGAGGCCCGCGGCGCCGACGGCGGCGGTGACCGGGATCAGGGTTCGCAATCTCACGGTCCCATGGTGCCATGACGGCCGGTATGCCACTGACGGCTCGGCGCCCCGCGCGAGTTCCTAGGATGGGCCTGTGGCTGAACTCAAGGACCGGCTGCGCGCGGATCTGAACACCGCCATGCGGGCGCGTGATCAGGTGCGGATGCGCACCCTGCGGATGGCACTGACCTCCATCACCACGGAGGAGGTGGCGGGCACCTCGGCCCGCGACCTCAGCGACGAGGAGGTCGTGAAGGTGCTCACCCGTGAGGCCAAGAAACGCCGGGAAGCCGCCGAGGCGTTCGGCGCGGCAGGCCGGGACGAGCAGGCCGCGGCCGAACGGGCCGAGGGAGACGTACTCGCTGCCTACCTGCCCGCCCAGCTCGGCGATGACGAACTGGGCGCGCTGGTCAGCACCGCGATCGCCGAGACCGGAGCGGCCGGCCTGAAGAGCATGGGGCAGGTCATGAAGGTGCTGACCCCCCAGGTGGCGGGACGGGCCGACGGGGCCCGGGTCGCCGCTGAGGTGCGGCGCCGGCTGAGCGAGGGCTGAACCCGCTAGGTCTTCGGCCCGTTGCCGCCGTTGCCCCCTCCGCCGCCGTTCCCGCCACCGCCGCCGTTGCCCCCGCCACCGCCGTTCCCGCCACCGCCGCCGCCGGGGCCGTGGCCCTTCTTCCCCTTGGGCTTCGGCTGGGCCACCACCTGGCCGTCGCCCAGGGCGTTGAACGGGCTGTCGGGCGGGACCGCGACGAAGTAGGTGACCTTGCCGAGCGCGGCGTGGTCGAACGTCATGTGCCAGGTCGACGCGGGCGCGTTGGCGCCGAACATCTCGGCCGGGCAGGTCTGGCCGCCGTCTTCCAGCCGGTAGCAGGCGCTGTAGCCGGTCATCGTGTGGCCGGTCGGGGAGAACGGGTTGAACACCGAGGTGTAGCTCACCAGGCTGGGCGTGTACCCGGCGAAGGCGGCGTACGGCGTGCCGCCCCCGCCTTCCACGTTCGAGGTGCCGGTCTTGCCCGCGGCCGGGCGGCCGATGCCGCCGGGGCCAGCCGGCGGTGCCGCCGTGCCGCTGGTCAGCACGCCCTGCAGGATGTAGTTGGCGGCGTCGGCGACCTGGGCCGAGAAGGCCCGGTGGCAGCCGGCCGACGGGATCTTCACGTTCTTGCCGGTGTTGTCGGTGATCTTCATGATGGCGACGGGCGCGCAGTACATGCCGCGGGCCGCGACGGTGGCGTACGCGGCGGCCATGGACAGCGGCGCGACGTTGACCGAGCCGAGGGTGAACGAGGGGATGCCGTCCGCGGGGCCCTGGTTGCCGTCCTTGCTGAACAGGGACGTGCCGTCAGCCCGGGTCATCCCCATGCTGGCCGCGGTGTGCACCACGTTGCACAGGCCGACCTTCTGCTCGAGCTCGGCGAAGTAGGTGTTCACGGACTGGACGGTGCCGGTGTACAGCGACTGGTTGGAGTCAGACCCCGGGCCTTCGGCGTTCGTCACGTTGAACGCGCCCTGCTGGCCGGTAGTGGGGTCGGTGCCGGCCGGGTTGCCATGGCAGTCGGTGAAGCCGGTGACCGTGGTGCTGCCAGGCGCGGACATCGTGGCGCCGAACGGCATGCCCTGCTTGAGCGCGGTGAGCAGGGTGAACAGCTTGGACGAGGAACCGGTCTGCACCCCGGTGCTGCCGCCGTAGGCGGTGTCTACCGCGTAGTTGATCGTGGTCTGGCCCTTGCCGGTGCCGTACGGCCGGTCCTCGGCGAGCGCCATGATCTGGCCGGAGCCCGGCTGGACGACGGCCTCGGTGTCCGCGTTCTGGGCGGGGTTGTACGTGTGGCTGCGGGCGGGGAGGACGTAGTTCACCGCGTTGGTGGCGGCCTGCTGGTCCCGCGGGTCCAGCGTGGTGTAAATCTTCAGGCCGCCGGTGGCGAGCAGCTTGGCCCGGTCTATCGGGGTCTTGCCGAAGGCCGGGTTGCGCAGGAAGGATTCCTCCACGTACTGGCAGAAGAAGCCGGCCGTGCCCACCGAAGCCGACTGGCAGCCGCTCGGCAAGATGCTGAACTTCAGGCCGAGCGGCTTCTTCTCGTCGACCGCGGCATCCGCCTGGGTGAGCCCGTTGTTGGTCTGCCACATCCGGGCGAGCACGGTGTTGCGCCGCTTGATAGCGAGCGTCGGGTCGGTGTGCGGGTCGTAGGCCGACGGGTTCTCCACGATGCCGGCCAGCGTGGCCGCCTGGGTTACCGAGAGCTTGGCCGCGGTGGTGCCGAAATAAGTCTCGGCGGCGGCCTCGATCCCGTAGGCGTGCTCGCCGAAGTAAGCGTCGTTCAGGTAGCCGTCCAGGATCTGCTGCTTGGACTGCACGTGCTCGGCGGCTACCGCCATCCGCAGCTCGTTCAGCTTGCGGCTCAGCGTCTCTGACGTCGCGGCGTTCAGGTCCTGGGTGTTCCCCGCCTTCTCGGCGGTGAGCAGGAGCACGTTCTTCACGTACTGCTGGGCGATGGTGGAGCCGCCCTGGACCGGTTTGTGCTGCAGGTCGTTGACCGCGGCCCGGATGGTACCGCGCAGGTCGATCGCGCCGTGCTGCCAGAACCTGGAGTCCTCGATGGCGACCAGCGCGTTCGACATGTTCGGCGAGATCTGGTCGTAGCCGACCGGCTGCCGGTTCCAGCCGCCGGTGTAGTGGAGTTCGCTCGCGCTGGTGGCGCTGGAGTAGTAGAACGCGTCGACCGTGTACACGTAGGCGAGCAAGTGGCCGTTCCGGTCCAGGATCTCCGACCGCTGCGGGAGGCCCTGAGTATTCAGTGACAAGGTGGTGAACTTGTCCGCCTGATTCCTGACGAGGACCCCGGTGGCAGCCACGATGGGAATCACCATGGCCGCGGCGAGCAACCCGGCGACAGCTGCGAACACGACAAGGCGTCCGAGCACGCTCGTCCGGGTGAATATCGTCTCTCCCTGCTGCACGGGACTTAGGGTACGCCGCTGCCGGCAGTAAACCGTGCCCTCGTACCGGACATTCGGTAACTCGGCCGTCCGAGTCTCCTGAGGCTCACTGAACCTCAGCTAAAACGGAAATATTACGTTATGTCACCTACAGGAGGCATTCCGGACCCAAATGTAACATCGTGAACACGGTCGAATCCGTAGGGTGACTATTTTCGTTCTTGGATATAGTCCGTGAGAACTATTTGGTAAATGGCCACGCCGGGGTCTTGGCAGCGCGCCCGGACTTCCGTAAGTTGCTGGATCACGAACAGATAACCGTGGCAGGGCGGCCGCACGCACTGACCCCGGGATCGCAACCCCATCGAGACGACCGTCGTGTGTTCGCGCACGCCGATCAAGAGGAGTGGGCACATGTGGATCACTGACTGGACCACACGCGCCGCATGCAAGGGAACCGACCCTGACGAGCTGTTCGTCCAGGGAGCAGCGCAGAATCGCGCCAAGCTGATCTGCCGGGGATGCCCGGTGCGCACGGAGTGCCTTGCGGATGCGCTCGACAACGGAATCGAGTTCGGCGTCTGGGGCGGGATGACCGAGCGGGAGCGGCGTGCGCTGCTCCGGCGGCGCCCGGACGTCACCTCATGGCGGGACCTGCTCGAGCGCGCCCGCGAGGAGTACGAGCGGCAGTCCATCGACGAGCTCGTCGCCAGCTGAGAATCCAGATCCGGGTAGCCCGGATCTGAGCAGCCCAAAGAAGCGCCGCTCAGCGCGGTCTAGGCAGCGTCGCCAGGCCGCACCTCAGCCAAGATCACAGCTGATCAAGGGTCAGATAGCCCGGGGCCTCACCGCCCCGGGCTAGTCGGCCCTGGGCCCAGGCCGGCTGAAGCTGGCCGGCCTGACTAGCATGCGGACTAGGCAGACACTGTCCCAGCCGGGTTATGAGCCCGGCTGGGACAGTATCGTCCCGATCACTCGCAGCCCGTCGAGGTCGTGGACGTCCTCGGGCTGCGCGACGACTTCCGCGACGGGGATCGCCGGGTGGGCCGAGGTGAAGTGCTCGGCCAGCCGCCGCTCGCGCTTGCTCAGGTGCATGCGCTCTGCGTGCATCCGCAACGCCGCGACCGCAATCGAGTAGCGCGGGGTGGCGGAGCCGGCCTCGTTCGGCCTGTCCTGGGTTTCCAGGGTCTCGGCGGCGGCCAGGCTCCGGGCGGCGCTCAGCCGTCCGGCCTGCGAGGTATGCACCCGGTTGAGGATGAGGCCGGCCAGCGGCATCCGCTCGGCGTCGAGGCGCTCCACGAAGTAGGACGCCTCGCGCAGCGCGTCCGGTTCCGGCGCGGCCACCACCAGGAACGAGGTGCCCGGGGCCTGCAGCAGCCGGTACGTCGCCTCGGCGCGCTCGCGGAAGCCGCCGAACATGGTGTCGAACGCGGTGACGAACGTCTGCGCGTCCTTCAGCACCTGGGCGCCCAGGATCTTGGTCAGCGCGCCGGTCATCACGGAGAACCCGGCGTTCAGCACCCGCATGGCCGACATGCCCGTCCGGGCCGGGGCGGTCAGCAGCCGGATCAGCCGGCCGTCGAGGAACCTTCCGAGGCGCTGCGGCGCGTCCAGGAAGTCGAGGGCGGACCGGCTCGGCGGGGTGTCCACCACGATGAGATCCCACTCGTCGGCGCGCCGGAGCTGGCCGAGCTTCTCCATCGCCATGTACTCCTGCGTCCCCGCGAAGCTGGAGGACAGCGACTGGTAGAACGGGTTGGCCAGGATCTGCGTGGCCCGGTCCGGGTCGGAGTGCGACTCCACGATCTCGTCGAACGTCCGCTTCATGTCGAGCATCATCGCGTGCAGGCTGCCGCCGCCGTCGGTATCGACCCCGTCCACCTGCCGCGGAGTGTTATCCAGCGAGGTCAGGCCCATCGACTGGGCCAGCCGCCGGGCCGGGTCGACGGTGAGCACGCACGCCTGACGGCCACGCTCGGCGGCGCGCAGGCCGATGGCGGCCGCGGCCGTGGTCTTGCCGACGCCACCGGAACCGCAGCAGACGATGATCCTGGTCCGCCGGTCGTCGATGAGCCGGTCCATGTCCAGCCTTACCGGTGCCATGGTTATGCGGCTCCCTGTTCCCTCAGCGCGACGGCCAGCTGGTAGAGGCTGGCCAGGTCGATTCCCTCCGGGATCATCGGCAGCTCGTAGTGCGGTCGCCCGGAGGTGAGCAGCTCATCCCGCTCCCGGTTCTGCAGCGCCACCTGCTGCGCGTGCTCCCTGAGCTCGGTCATCAAGTCGGCCGCCAGCCCGTGGTTGTCACTGATCCCGGCCGCCTTCAGGCTGACCGCCAGCTCGTCGACGTCCAGCGTGCCATCGGCGGCCGCGGCCAGTTCGGCGTCACTGAGCATGGCCGGCCGGGCCATGTTGATGAAGATGCCGCCGGGCCGGATGGCGCCGCCGGTCCGCTCGCTCAGGTCCGCGATGCCGTCCAGGGTCTCCTGTACCGGCATCTCTTCGAGGGTCGTGACGAAGTGCACCGCCGTCTGCGGTGACCGGATCACCCGCGCCACCGTGTCCGAGTGCGTCTTGATCGGACCCACCTTGGCCAGGCCGGAGACCTCCGTGCTGACGTCGAGGAAGCGGCTGATCCGGCCCGTGGGCGGCGCGTCCATCACCACCGCGTGGTACACGTGGGCGTCGCTGCGGCGGTCCACCCGCCGCCGGGCCGCCTCGGTGGCCTTGCCGGTGACCAGCACGTCGGACAGGCCCGGGGCGATGGTGGTGGCGAAGTCGACCACGCCGAGCCGGGTCAGCGCCTTGCCCGTCCGGCGCAGGTTGTAGAACATCTCGAGGTAATCGAGCAGCGCGCCCTCCGGGTCGACGGCGAGCGCGTAGACATCGCCGCCCTGCCCGGTTCCCTTGGCGCCCAGGCCGAGCGCGATCTTGCGCTCCTCGTAGGGCAGCGGCGGGCAGTCGAAGAGCCGGGACAGGCTCTGCCTGCCCTCGACCTCGATCAGCAGGACCTTGCGGCCCGCGCTGGCCAGGGCGAGCGCCAGCGCCGCCGCCACCGTGGTCTTGCCGGTGCCGCCCTTGCCCGTGACCACGTGCAGCCGCACGCCGTCCCAGTCGGTATCCCTTGTGGTCATGCCGATGTTGCCTCCAGCTCACTCTCCCCCCACGGAGGCTATCTCCGTGCGGTTACCCAATGGTTCGGCGGGCGTGGCTAGCGCGTGATTCCTTTATCACTACTCTGGGGTCTAGGAAGAGAGGTGATCCCGGTGGGTGCAGTATTCGCCGTCATCGTGATCCTGGTCATACTCGGGATAATCACGGCTGCGCGTTCGCTCAAGGTGATTCAGCAGTACGAGAAGGGTGTCATCTACCGGTTCGGGCAGGTGCTGCCCGAGTTGCGTGGCCCCGGGCTGCACGTGATCCGGCCGGTCGGCGACCGGCTGGCCAAGGTCAACATGCAGATCGTCGCCATGGCCGTGCCGGCTCAGGAAGGCATCACCCGGGATAACGTGAGCGTCCGGGTGGACGCGGTGGTGTATTTCCGCGTGGTGGACCCGATCAAGGCCACCGTGAACGTGCAGAACTACATGTTCGCCATCTCGCAGCAGGCGCAGACCTCGCTGCGCTCGATCATCGGCCAGTCCGAGATGGACCAGCTGCTGGCCGAGCGGGACAGCGTCAACCGGGAGCTACGCCGGATCATCGACGAGCCGACCGAGGGCCCGTGGGGCATCCGGGTCGAGCGTGTCGAGATCAAGGACGTCTCGCTGCCCGAGGGAATGAAGCGGTCCATGTCGCGTCAGGCCGAGGCCGAACGGGAACGGCGCGCGCGGATCATTACCGCCGACGGTGAGTACCAGGCGTCCAAGCGGCTGGCCGCTGCGGCCAACGTGATGGCGCGCGACCCGGCCGCGCTGCAGCTGCGGCTGCTGCAGACCGTGGTCGAGGTGGCCGGCGAGAAGAACAGCACGCTGGTCATGCCCGTCCCGGTCGAGCTGCTCAGGTTCTTCGAGAAGATGGCGCCCGCCCCGTCCAGCCCCGAGCAGCAGGCGCCCCGGGAGATCGAGGACTACGGCGACGCCGAGGTGGCGGCGGCCGAGGCGGCTATCTCCAATGTCAAGGTGCCCGAGCTCGACGAGGTCGAGGTCCCGCCGGTCCCGGAGGTGGAGGCCGGGTCCCAGGTGACCCAGGAGATCCGTCAGGTCACCGCGCCCGACCTGGCGAGCCCCGATCTGGCCAGCCGGGACGAGGCGTAAGGTCAGTCCATGCCAAAGTGGGAGTACGCGACCGCGCCATTGCTGATTCACGCGACCAAGCAGATCCTCGATAACTGGGGCGATGACGGGTGGGAACTCGTCACCGTGATCCCCGGACCGAGCGCCGAGCAGCTGGTTGCCTACTTTAAGAGGGAGAAGCAGTGAGCGCCGCGGCCGAGCGGCTGGCAGCGCTGGGACTGACGCTGCCGCCGGTGACCGCTCCGGTCGCGGCCTACGTGCCCGCCGTGCGGACCGGTGCCTACATATATGTCTCCGGCCAGGTGCCGGTGGCGGACGGCAAGGTGGCCGGCACCGGCAAGGTCGGGGCCGAGGTCAGCGCCGAGGACGCGGCGGGGCTGGCGCGCATCTGCGCGCTGAATGCCCTCGCCGCGGCCGCGGACGCGGCCGGCGGGCTGGAGAACATCCGCCGGATCGTGAAGGTGGTCGGCTTCGTGGCCAGCGCGCCCGGCTTCAACGGCCAGCCGCAGGTGATCAACGGGGCGAGCGAGCTCTTCATCGAGGTGCTCGGCGACGACGGACGGCATGCCCGCAGCGCCGTCGGCGTGGCCGAGCTGCCGCTGAACGTGCCGGTGGAGGTCGAGCTGATCGCCGAAGTCCGCGAATGAGCCCGGCTCGATGACCGAGCCCCAGGTGGAGGGGTTCTCGCAGCCTCCCGGGGCCGCCGCGGGCCCGGCGGTGCCGCGCGTGCTCGCCGAGCGGGCCCGCGATCTGTCGGACGGCCGGCTGACGCCGGCCGTCCCGCGTGACGCCGCCACGGTGATCCTCCTGCGCCCGGCGGAGCCGGGCTTCGAGGCCTTCTTGCTGCGGCGCACCGCCGAGCTCGAGTTCGCGCCGGGGGCCTGCGTGTTTCCCGGCGGTTCGGTGGATAATCGCGACGCGGACCCCGGCATCGGGTGGGCTGGGCCCGCGCCGGAGGATTTCGCGGCCCTCCTCGATGTCCCGGCCGAACGCGCGCGGGCCCTGGTGTGCGCGGCGATCAGGGAGACGTTCGAGGAGTCCGGCGTCCTGCTGGCTGGCGACGGCGGCTCGGCCGGGTCGGGCGGTTCGGCTGGTGACGGCGCCGACCTGGTTAGTGACAGTGCTGCGCTGGCGGCCGACCGGCATGCGCTGCTGACCGGGGCGATGTCGTTCGGCGAGGTGCTCGGCCGCCGCGGCCTGGTGTTCCGCACCGACCTGCTCACCCCCTGGGCCCGCTGGATCACGCCGGAAGTCTCGCCCCGGCGCTACGACACCTGGTTCTTCGCCGCCGCCCTGCCGCCCGGACAGAGCGCGACGGCGGCGCCGGAAGGCCACGCCGATCCCGGGGAGTCGGAGTCGGGGACCTGGCTGCGGCCGGAGGCGGCGCTCGAGGCCGCCGAGGCCGGGCAGATCACACTGCTGCCGCCGACCGCGGTGACCTTGCGCGAGCTCGCCGGGCACGACGACCTGGATGGCGTCCTGGCCCGCCGGATGGTCATCACCCCGCGGCTGCCCCGGGTGGTCGTCGAGGACGGGAAGGTGCGGCTGACCATGCCCCAGCCCGGTCAGGAGCGCCCGTGAGCGGGAGCGACGCCGGCATCGACGGGTTCCGCACGCCCCGGGCGACCTGCCTGCTGGCGCCCAACCCCTCGCCGATGACGCTGGACGGCACCAACACCTGGCTGATCTCCGAGCCGGGTTCGTCCTCCGTGGTCGTGGTCGACCCCGGGCCCGAAGGTGAGGAGCACCTACGCCGGGTGCACGCCGAGGCGATCGCGGGCGACCGGCGGGTGGCCAGGATCCTGCTGACGCACGGGCACTCGGACCATTCCGCCGGGGCGGCGCGGCTGGCCGAGCTGACCGGGGCACCGGTGCAGGCGGCCGATCCGGCGCACCGGCTCGGTCCGGAAGGGCTCGCCGGCGGCGACGTGGTCACGGCGGCCGGGTGCGAGCTCCGGGTGATGGCGGCGCCGGGTCATTCGGCCGATTCGGTGTGCCTGCTCCTGTCCGCGGACAATGCCCTGTTCACCGGCGACACCGTGCTCGGCCGCGGTACGACGGTCATCGGCACCGACGGGAGCCTCGGCGACTACCTGCGGACCCTCGGCCAGCTGCGGGACCTGACCGAAGAGCGCGGGGTCGGCCTGCTGCTGCCGGGGCACGGCCCGATGCTCACCGACCCGCTCGGGACGCTCGACTACTACCTGTCGCACCGGAAGGAACGGCTGGACCAGGTGCGGTCCGCCCTGGCGGCGGGGGCCAAGACACCGGCCGAGATCGTGGCCATGATCTACACCGACGTCGACCGGTCGCTGTGGCCCGCCGCCGAATGGTCGGTCCGCGCCCAGCTCGGCTACCTCGCCGACCGGGAGTCATAGCCAGGATCACGGTAGCCGCATCCGTCCCGCTACCCCCCGCCGTCACGCGGCACCGGCGCCTCCGCCGGAAACCGGGTCGGTGGAGCATCCACCCGGCTGCCGCCCAATGTCGTTTCGCTTGCGGTTGCGGCCGGGTACGGGATCCCGGGAACCGACTCAGGTAACACTGGCACCCCCCAGCACCGCGATCTGAACGCCGCGGGCCGCGAGCTGAGCGCCGCGGGCCAGCCGTGACGTCATGAAACCGGGCTTCGAGTGCGTCCGGGCGCGCTGGAAGCCCGGTTTCATGTCGTCCGCCGCCCAGCTGACGCTCATGATCCACTCAAGCCAAGCGGCTTTGGGCTGCCACCGGGTTGATGGAGCATCGACCCGGGCCAGGGCTTGGCCGTCGGGGGTGCTCCTGGGGCTCTTGGAGCTCCTGAGGTGGTGAGGCGGTGGTGGGTGGGTGGGGTGGCGAGGGGTGTGGGTGGCGAGGCGGTGTGGGGTGGCGAGGCGGTGTAGGGTGGCGAGGTGGGTGGTAGGGGCTTAGCGGGCGCGGCGGCGGAGGCGGTCGGTGTCCAGGATGAGGACCGAACGGGCCGAGATCTGCAGCCAGCCGCGGGCGGCGAAGTCGGCCAGGGCCTTGTTGACGGTCTCCCGCGACGCGCCGACCAGCTGGGCCAGCTCCTCCTGGGTGAGGTCGTGGTGGACGTGCAGGCCGTCGCGTTCCTGCTCGCCGAACCGGTCGGCCAGGTCGAGCAGGTTCTTCGCCACCCGTCCGGGGACGTCGGTGAAGACCAGGTCGGCGACCACGTCGTTGGCCCGCCGCAGCCGCCGGGCCAGCGCCTGCAGCATGTGGATGGAGACGTCCGGATGGTCGCGCAGCCAGGCGCGGAGCGCGTCGTGGGCCAGGCCCGCGAGGGTCGCGTCGGTGATCGCGCTGGCCGAGGAGGTCCGCGGCCGCGGGTCGAACAGCGAGAGCTCGCCGAACATCTCGCCCGGTCCCAGCACGCTGAGCAGGTTCTCGCGGCCGTCGGCGGCCGCCCGGGTGAGCTTGAGCTTGCCCTCGAGCACGATGTACAGACGGTCACCCCCGTCGCCCTCGTTGAACAGGTGCTCACCTCGGGACAGCTTGACGTCTGGCATCTGCCGCCGGAGCGCCCGTGCGCTTTCCTCGTCGAGCCCTTCGAAAAGCGGTGCCCGCCTCAGCACAACTTCGGCGTCCTCCACCGAATCCTCCTTGCCGGCCTCTTCGCCGCTGACCGCCTCGCCAGCGGGCTGGCCAGCGATAGTCCTGGCCGCGCCCTATAAGTGTGAATCATCCCGCAGGAACAGATGTGCGCGGGATCACATTCCGGACTCGCCCGGTGCGGCGATAGCGACGAGACTAACATCACATCGCGGGTTACGGTAACTACTCCTAGTAGTCATGGATGCTCGGGAGCGTAAAGGATCGGGATTCGCGGGCCTGGGGGGCTTAACGGGGGTGCTGGGGGCTTGAGAGGCGCACGGGAAGTCGGGGACAAGGTCAAAGACTCGCTGCGACGGGGCAGGCGCGCTAGCATGCCAGGCCGCGGCAGCTGGCTGGACCGTGGCAGTACACCAGACCGCAGCTGGCTGGACCGTGGCAGCACACCAGGCCGCGGCAGCCTGCCGGGCCGCACGAGCTGGCCCGGCAACGGCCGCGGCGGCGTGGGCGCGTTGCTCGGGTGCGGGCTGCTGGTGGTGCTCAGCCCGGCCGCCCCGGCGGCTGCCCGGCTGGAGGGTCACCCCAAGCCGCCCAGCGCCGCCCAGATCAAGGCGGCGGAGAACCAGGTCCGCCGCCACCAGGCGGCCCTCGGCGCCGAGCAGGGCAAGCTGTCGGCCGCCAGCACGCAGCTGACCCGGCTGCAGACACAGGCCGAGGTGCTCACCGAGCGTTACGACCAGACCCAGGTGAACGAGCAGCGGGCCGCCTCGGCCTACAAGGTCACCCAGGCCCGGCTCCGGCAGGCTGAGCAGCAGCAGGACGCCAGCCGGGCAGCGGGTGGCGGGGCTGGCGGCCGAGGAGTTCGAGTCCGGCGGCGGCTTCGACCCGGTCACGGCCATGATCGGCGACGCCCGCGGTCCCCAGGCCTACCTGCAACAGGTGGGGATGGGGCAGGTGCTGGCCCAGTGGGGCACCGAGACGCTGGCCGCCAACCAGGCCAACGACGCGGTGGCCGGGGTGTTCCGGAACCAGGCCCGCAAGCTGCTGGTGGCCCAGCAGGCCGACCTGCGCGCGGCGAACGACCTCAAGGCGGCCATCCAGGCCGCCGAGAACCGGCAGCAGACGCTGGTCAAGCTGACCAAGGGCAAGCGGGACAAGCTGGCCCAGGAGCTGTCCAGCGCCCAGGCCAGGGCCGCCTCGCTGAAGGCGGCCCGGCAGGATGCCCTGGCCGCGCAGGCGGCCGCGGCCGCCGAGCGGGCCACCGCCGCGGCCGGGAGCACCCCGGCCGGTACCCAGGCACCGTCCTGGGCCGGGGATTCCGGCGCCTCGTCGACCCAGGGCGACATCGCGGCCAACTGGGCGCTGACCCAGCTGGGCAAGCCCTACCTGTGGGGCGGCTCCGGGCCGGACCGCTACGACTGCTCGGGGCTGACGATGATGGCCTGGGCGCGGGCGGGCGTCCAGCTGCTGCACTACACCGGGTACCAGTGGCAAGAGGGCCCGCACGTCCCGCTGAACCAGCTTCAGCGCGGCGACCTGCTCTTCTACGCCACGAATACGTCCGACCCGAGCACGATTCATCACGTCGCGATCTATATCGGCAACGGCATGATGGTGAACGCTCCGTACACCGGCGCCTTCGTCCGTATCGACAGCATCTACGCCCCCGGCGGCCTTATCGGTGCCGTCCGCCCGGCGGGCTGACACCGCTGTCGGGACCCGCGCTGCCGAACTGGTTGAGCACCTGGCCGTAGGCCTGCGAGAAGAGCTTCACCACGTTGCCGTGCGCCCCGAGCGGCGCACAGCACTTGGCGCCGATCACCGCGGCGGCCTCCTCGATGGCGACCGGATCGGCCTCGGGGCCGACCAGGCAGGGGGCGAGGGCGATCCGGGTCACGCCCATGCCGTGCAGCTGGCGCGCGGCATCCTCGATGGTGGGCTTGGCGTCCAGCGAGGCGGCCATGACCGGGAGCGCGAGCCGGGCCGAGAGCAGGAAGGCGGTGACGCTGGCGGTGCCGACCGCTTCCTCCCCGCCGACGGTGGCCAAGATGATGCCGTCGGCCGAGGTCGTGATGCTGAACATGCGCACCCGGTCGGCCCGGCACAGCCCGGCGTCGGCCAGCCGGTGGTGCAGGGCCTCGGCCAGCAGCGCGTTGGTGTTGAAGACCTCGCCGATGTGCGCCTTGGCCCCGCTGGCGCTGATGGCGTCGTTCAGTTCCCGGAAGGCACCCGGGTGCGGCGTCACCACCTGCGGGATCACCACGGCCGAGAGCGAGCCCGCGGGGCGGCGGGCCGCCGCCCCGGCCAGCACCGACCGGATCCCGGCGGGATCGCCGCGGCCGCCGTGGTCGATCACCGCCACCTGGACGTCCAGGGCCGGGTTGTCGACGCGGAGCACGGTCGCGATCTCCGCGGTCGGGCCGGACAGGCCGTCGGCGCCGACGGCCGGCACGGCGAGGATCAGGGCCGGCGCGCCCTCGGGCAGGCTGGCGGGCATCGAGCGCCGGTGGCGCCCGCCCGGCGCGATCAGCCTGGCCTGGGACTGCGGCTGGCGGGACGGCGTGCCCGGCTGGCGCACATGCGGGGCCGCGCCCGGCTGCCTGCGGGCTAGCGCCTCGTTATCCGGCTGATCCGAACCCAGCGGGCCGGAACCAGGGAAATCGGAACCAGGGAAATCGGCACCGGACGAACCTGATCCAGCAGAGAATTGACCTTGCGGCGGCATCGCTCCCCGTCCCGCCCCCGACGACGGCATCTCAGACGGCACGTCCGCGCCCTGCCCTCGCCCAGGCAGGCCCGCCGAGGAGTTGCGAACGTCGGTCACACATGCGAAGCCTAGTCGCCAGTGATCAACGATTTGTGAAAACCCCTAAAAATCAGAGATGGCGCTAAAAGTGACGTGCGCGTCTATTTGTGTCTGCTTGCCGTAAAACCGGCAGGTCCAGGCGCTGCCCCGAAGGGAACCCCTGCTCGCGCCGCTTGTTACTAACGGGTAGCATAGGGGGCAGTACCGGCGAACGGCGATACGGGCCACTGATACGGCGGAGCAGCGATGAGCCACTACAAGAGCAACCTGCGAGACATCGAGTTCAACCTCTTCGAAGTGCTGCGGCGCCAGGACCTGCTCGGCCAGCCGCCCTACCCGGACCTCGACGAGGAGACCGCCCGCGGCGTCCTGAGCGAGCTCGAGCGGCTGGCGACCGGGCCGCTGGCCGAGTCGTTCGCCGACGCGGACCGGAACCCGCCGGTGTTCGACCCGGCCACGCACTCGGTGCGGATGCCCGAGTCGCTGCGCAAGTCCTACCGCGCCTTCATGGACGCCGAGTGGTACCGGCTCTCGCTGCCGGCCGAACTGGGCGGGACCGGCGCGCCCCGCTCGCTGAACTGGGCCATGGCCGAGATGATCCTCGGCTCCAACCCGTCCATCTGGATGTACGCCAGCGGGCACACGATGGGCCGGGTGCTGTGGGACCTGGGCACGCCGGAGCAGAAGCGCTTCGCCGAGCGGGCCATCGAGGCCGAGTGGGGCGCGACCATGGTGCTGACCGAGCCCGACGCCGGGTCCGACGTCGGGGCGGGCCGCACCCGGGCGGTCGAGCAGCCCGACGGGACCTGGCACATCGAGGGCGTCAAGCGGTTCATCACCAGCGCCGAGCACGACCTGGCCGACAACATCTTCCACCTGGTGCTGGCGCGGCCGGAAGGCGCCGGCCCCGGCACCAAGGGGCTGTCCATGTTCCTGGTGCCCAAGTTCTTGGTCGGCGAGGACGGCAGCCTGGGCGAGCGCAACGGCGTCTACATCACCAACGTCGAGCACAAGATGGGCCTGAAGGCCTCCACCACCTGCGAGGTGACCTTCGGCAACGAACGTCCCGCGGTCGGCACCCTGGTCGGCGGCGTGCACGACGGCATCCGGCAGATGTTCAAGGTCATCGAGGACGCCCGGATGATGGTCGGCACCAAGGCCATCGCCACCTTGTCCACCGGGTACCTGAACGCACTGGACTTCGCCCGGAACCGGGTGCAGAGCGCTGACCTCACCCAGATGACGGACAAGACCGCGCCGCGGGTGACGATCATCCATCACCCCGACGTCCGCCGGATGCTGATGCTGCAGAAGGCCTACGCCGAGGGCATGCGGGCGCTGGTGCTGTACACCGCCACCCTGCAGGACAAGCTGCAGATCGCGGCCGCCCAGGGAGAGCCGGACCCGGTCACCGCGGGGCTGAACGACCTGCTGCTGCCGGTGGTCAAGGGCCTCGGCTCGGAGCGCTCCTACGAGATGCTCACCTTGTCCCTGCAGACTCTCGGCGGCTCCGGGTTCCTCCAGGACTACCCGATCGAGCAGTACATCAGGGACGCCAAGATCGACAGCCTGTACGAGGGGACGACCGGGATCCAGGGGATGGACCTGTTCTTCCGCAAGATCGTCAAGGACAACGGCCAGGCGCTCGGGGCGCTGCTCACCGCGGTCAAGGACTTCGCCGCCGCGGACGGCGGCAACGGCAGGCTCAAGGCCGAGCGGGCCGCGCTGGCCGAGGCCGCCGGGCACGTCGAGGCCATGACCGGGGCGATGGCCGGCTTCCTGATGGCCTCGGCGGGCCAGCCGGCCGAGATCTACAAGGCGGGCCTGAACACGACCCGGCTGCTGCTGGCGCTCGGCGACCTGGTGGTCGGGTGGCTGCTGCTGACCCACGCGGAAATCGCCCAGGCCCGGCTGGACGACCTGGCCGAGGGCGACCGTGACCGCGACTTCTACGCGGGCAAGCTGAGCGCGGGCCGGTTCTTCGCCGCCACCGTGCTGCCGCGGCTGGCGGCCGAGCGCAAGACCCTCGAGGAGACCACGCTGGACCTGATGGAGCTGCCCGAGGGCGCCTTCTAGATCTCGTACTGGACCGCGCCGCGGGCGCCGACGATCGGCTGCACGACGGTCTCGACGATCTTGCGGTGCTCCTCGTTCTCCCGGTAGGCGAGGTAACCGGCGAGATCGTCGAAGTCGGCGGCGAGGGCGAAGTCGAAGTTGACGTCGCCGACGAGGCCGAGGTCCTCGCCGAGGTGGAAAGCCCGCACCTGCGGGATCAGCGCGGGCAGCCGCCCGAGTTCTTCCTTGACGCGCTCCTTCTGCTCCCGCGTCGCTTCCGGAACCCACCGGAACATCACCATATGCCTGATCATGGGGCTGACGTTATCGCGTCAGCCCCATGCGTTTCAGGTCCAGGCCAGTATTCGCAGCGGGTCGGTGAGCATCGAGCCGACGTCGCGCAGGAAGGCCGAGCCGACCTCGCCGTCCACGATCCGGTGGTCGAAGGACAGCGACAAGGTGCACACCTGGCGCACCGCGAGCTGCCCGCCGACCACCCAGGGCGCCTCCTTGACCTGGCCGAAGGCCAGGATGGCGGCCTCGCCCGGGGTGAGGATCGGGGTGCCGGCGTCGACCCCGAACACGCCGACGTTGGTGATCGTGATCGTGCCGCCGGCCAGGTCGGCCGGGGTGGCCTTGCCCGCCCGGCCGGTCTCGGTCAGCTCCTGCAGGCGCCGGGCCAGTTCCGGGAGCGGCAGCGGGCCGGCGTCCTTGACGTTCGGCACGATGAGGCCGCGCTCGGAGGCCACCGCGATGCCGAGGTTCACGTAGTGCTTGACCACGATCTCCTCGGCGGCGGCGTCCCAGGACGAGTTGACGAGCGGGTGCCGGGCCACCGCGACCAGCAGCGCCCGCGCCACGAACAGCAGCGGCGACACCTTGACCCCGGCGAACTCGGGCAGGTCCCGGACCCGGCGCACGGCCGCCATCGTCTCGGTCACGTCGACCTGGAGGAACTCGGTGACGTGGGGCGCGGTGAAGGCGCTGGACACCATGGCCGCGGCCATGTGCTTGCGCACCCCGCGGACGGGAATGCGCTCCTCCCCGCCCGGGCTGGCCGCCGTAACCGGCCTGGCCGTCCGCCCCCCGTTTTCCGATCCGGCCGAACGAGCCCGCGTATCCGTGGTCGCCGCCCGCTGCACGTCCTCGCGGGTGATCGAACCATCCGGGCCGCTGCCGCTGCCGGCCAGCGCGACGAGGTCGATGCCCAGGTCCTTGGCCAGCTTGCGCACCGGCGGCTTGGCCAGGGCCCGGGGCGCGGGCACGCCGGGATCCGCGGCCACCGGTGGCGGCTCGGCGGGGACGACGGCAGGCGCCGCGGGAATCTCGGCCGTCTCCGGCCGGGCCGCCGCGGCCACCACGCCCGGAGGCGCGGCGCCCGGGGCCGCGACGCCGGGGAGCGCCTTGCGCACGCGGCGCGTGGTGGGCGCGGTCTTGACGCCGTAGCCGACCAGGACGGCGTGCCGCTCCGGCTCCGCCGGTTCCTCGTCCGCCGGGCTCGCGGGGGACGCCGGGGCGGGGACGCCGGCTCGTTCGGTCATATCGGGGGCGGAGCCGGAGCCGACCTGGACCGTGATGATCGGGACGCCGACCTCGACGGTCTGTCCCTCCTCGGCCAGCAGCCGGGTGACCGTGCCGTCCCACGGGGACGGCAGCTCGACGACCGCCTTGGCCGTCTCGATCTCCACGATGATCTGGCCGTCCTCGACCTGATCGCCCGGCTTGACGTGCCAGGCGACGATGTCGGCCTCGGTCAGGCCCTCGCCTACGTCGGGAAGCTTGAACTCCTTGAGCTCGGCCATCATCGCCTCCTCAGTAGCCGAACGTGCGGTCGACGGCGTCCAGGATCCGGTCCAGGTCGGGCAGGTAGTGATCCTCCAGCCGGGACGGCGGGTAGGGGACGGCGAAGCCGCCCACCCGCAGCACCGGCGCCTCGAGATGGTAGAAGCACCGCTCGGTGACCAGGGCGGCGATCTCGGCCCCGAGCCCGGCGAAGACCGGCGCCTCGTGCGCGACGACGCAGCGGCCGGTCTTGCGCACCGAGGCGGTGATCGTGTCCTCGTCCAGCGGGGAGAGCGAGCGCAGGTCGACCACCTCGATGCTGCGCCCGTCCTGGCGGGCGGCCGCCGCCGACTCCACGGCGGTGCGCATCACCGAGCCGTAGGCGAGCAGGGTCACGTCGGTGCCCTCGACGGCGACCCGGGCCCGGTCGAACGGGAGGGCACCGGCCACGCCGTCGGCCACCTCGACCTCGGCCTTGTCCCAGTAGCGCCGCTTGGGCTCGAAGAAGATCACCGGGTCGTCCGAGCTGACCGACTGCTGGATCATGGCGAACGCGTCGGCCGCGTCCGAGCAGGCCACCACGCGCAGCCCGGGGATGTGCGCGAACAGCGCCTCGGGCGACTCGCTGTGGTGCTCCACCGCGCCGATGCCGCCGCCATACGGGATGCGGATCACGATCGGCAGGGCGACCTGGCCGCGGGACCGGTAGCGCATCTTGGCCAGCTGGCTGACGATCTGGTCGTAGGCGGGGAAGACGAAGCCGTCGAACTGGATCTCGCAGACCGGCCGGAAGCCGCGCAGGGCCAGCCCGATCGCGGTGCCGATGATGCCCGACTCGGCCAGCGGGGTGTCGATCACCCGGGCCTCGCCGAAATCCTTCTGCAGGCCGTCGGTGACCCGGAACACGCCGCCGAGCTTGCCGACGTCCTCGCCCATGATCAGGACCTTGGGGTCGTTCTCGAGCGCCTTGCGCAGGCCTTCGTTCAGGCCGCGGGACAGGGTGAGCCTGGTCATCGCGCCGCCTCCGCGTTCTCGTGGCCCTCGAACGAGTCCAGGTAGGCCGCGTACTCTTCCCGCTGCCCGGCCAGGATCGCGGTGGGCTCGGCGTACACGTGGTCGAACAGCGCCAGCGGCGGCGGGTCGGGCATGGTCCGGCAGGCCTCGCGGACCCGGGCGCCGACCTGCTTGGCCTCCGCGTCCACCTCGGCGAAGAACTCCGGCTCGGCCAGGCCACCCCGGACCAGGTAGGCCCGGACCCGCTCGATCGGGTCCTTGAGCTTCCACATCTCGAGCTCGCTGGCCAGCCGGTACCGGGTCGGGTCGTCGGTGGTGGTGTGCGCGCCCATCCGGTAGGTGAACGCCTCGATCAGGGTGGGGCCCTGGCCTTCGCGGGCCGCCTGCATGGCCTTCTTGGTGACCGCGTAGCAGGCCAGCACGTCGTTGCCGTCGACCTGGTACCCGGGGAAGCCGAACCCGCGGGCCCGCTGGTAGAGCGGGATCCGGCTCTGCTTCTCCAGCGGCTCGGAGATCGCCCACTGGTTGTTCTGGCAGAAGAAGACGATGGGGGCGTTGAACACCGGGGCCCAGACGAAGGCCTCGTTGACGTCGCCCTGGCTGGTGGCGCCGTCGCCGAAGTACACGATGACGGCCTCGTCGGCGCCGTCTCGCTGGATGCCCATGGCGTAACCGGTGGCGTGCAGCGTCTGGGCGCCGATCACGATCGTGTACAGGTGGAACTTGTGCTCTTCTGGCGCCCAGCCGCCGTGGCTGACGCCCCGGTACAGCTCGAGCAGCCGGACCGGGTCGATGCCGCGGCACCAGGCCACGCCGTGCTCGCGGTAGGTGGGGAAGACCATGTCGGTGGGGCTCAGCGCCCGCCCGGACCCGATCTGGGCGGCTTCCTGGCCGAGCAGCGAGGCCCAGATGCCGAGCTCGCCCTGGCGCTGCAGGGCGATCGCCTCGGTGTCGATCCGGCGGACCAGGACCAGGTCCCGGTACATGTCCTTGATGTCGGCGGTGGTGAGGTCCAGCGGGTAATCGGGATGGTCGATCCGCTCGCCCTCGGGGGTGAGCAACTGGATGAGCTGGCTGGGTGCTTCGGGGCTCATTGGTGCGGTGGTGGTCGCGGAGCCGGATTCGGCGGTCACGTGCCACTCCTTTCCGGGCCGGAGCTGGGATCACCAGCGCCAGCCTGACGGCGTAGGGTTCCCGGACTTCGTTGTCTCGGGGCGGTCGCGTACGCTGCGTGCCCGGTGGGACCGCACGCGCCCGCGTTGCCCGTGGGACGCTCTCACCCGACGATATATGCCCTGATCCATCGGGAGGATACGTGGCGCGGGTCATCGTGGAAGTCATGCTCAAGCAGGAGATACACGACCCGCAGGGGGAGGCCATCGCCAGCGCGGCGCACCGCCTCGGGTTTGGTCAGGTGGCCGGGGTGAGGCAGGGAAAGCGGTTCGAGGTGGAACTCGACGGTCCCGCCGACGACGCGGCTGTGACCGCTATCACACAACTGGCGCACGATCTGCTATCGAACCCGGTCATAGAGGACTTCACGCTCCACGCCGACGGAGCGTGACCACGTCGCTTACCTTACGTTTTGGCTAAGGCTGGTTTCGGCGGCGTTAACGGGGAATCACCGAACTGTGAGTACGGGTGGCACGACGCGAGTGATGCCGGTTCCTGATGTGAAATTCTGCCTGGTGTTCCAGTGCGAAACGCTCAGCGTGCCGGTCATGCGCCGTGTTCTCGGTGACACCCTGCTGGGCCTCGGCGTCGACGACGATTCCGTCTACGACATCTTGCTGGCCGCCACCGAGGCCTGCACCAACGTTCTCACCCACGCCGGCCGGCAGGCTCGCGGCTATGTGGTGGTGACCAGCGTCGGCGCGGTCGGCTGCCAGGTCGAGGTGGCGGACGACGGAGCCGGCCTGCCGCCGCGCGCGGTCGCCGAGGCGGACGCCCAGCCCGGGCCGGCCCAGGTACCGGTCGGCCAGCTGCCCGAGTCCGGCCGCGGCCTGGCCGTCATGCGGGCCTGCGTGGACAACGTCACCCTGGACACCCGTCCCGGCCGCGGCACGGTCGTGACCATGCGCAAGCACATCCGCTGGTCCGAGAACGCCCCTTTGCGAGCAGCCAGCTAGTAACGGCCGCATAAACTTCCCTGCGTGCGGATAGGGATTGTGACGTTCCCTGGGTCGCTGGACGACCGGGACGCGGCGCGGGCGGTTACCGTGGCCGGGGCGGAGCCGGTGGCGCTCTGGCATGGCGACCGCGAGCTGCGGGGCGTGGACGCCGTGATCCTGCCGGGCGGCTTCTCCTACGGCGACTACCTGCGGTGCGGGGCGATCGCCCGGTTCGCGCCGGTGATGGGCGAACTGGTGCCCGCGGCCCGGGCCGGGCTCCCGGTGCTCGGCATCTGCAACGGGTTCCAGATCCTGTGCGAGGCCCACCTGCTGCCGGGCGCGCTGACCCGCAACGCCGGGCTCCGGTTCATCAACCGGGACCTGCCGCTGCGAGTGGAGAACGCACGGACGGCGTGGACCCGGGCCTACGCCGGCGGCGAGCAGCTCGTGGTGCCGCTGAAGAGCGGCGAGGGCGCCTACGCGGCTGACCCCGGCACGCTGGCCGGGCTCGAGGCGTCCGGTCAGGTCGTGCTGCGGTACGCCGGGGACAACCCGAACGGCTCGGCCGCCGCCATCGCCGGGGTGTGCAACGCGGCCGGGAACGTGGTCGGCCTGATGCCGCACCCGGAGCACGCGGTCGACCCGCTGACCGGTCCGTCGGCCGACGGACTCGGTTTCTTCACCTCGGTGCTGACGGGAGTAGCGGCGTGACCACTGCCGACACGGTCGAGCGGGCGGTCGCCACGGCGGCGCTGCCCCAGCCGTACGCCGAGCTCGGGCTGAAGCGGGACGAGTACGAGAAGATCCTGGGCATCCTCGGCCGGCGGCCGACCGCGGCCGAGCTCGCCCTGTACTCGGTCATGTGGAGCGAGCACTGCTCGTACAAATCCTCCAAGGTGCACCTGAGGCAGTTCGCGGACAAGGCGCCGCCGTCCGGCGCGCTGCTGGCCGGCATCGGCCACAACGCCGGGGTGGTCGACATCGGCCAGGGCTACGCGGTCACCTTCAAGATCGAATCGCACAACCACCCGTCGTACGTGGAACCGCACCAGGGCGCGGCGACCGGCGTCGGCGGCATCGTCCGGGACATCCTCGCGATGGGCGCGCGCCCGGTCGCGGTGATGGACGCGCTGCGGTTCGGGCCCGCCGCGGCGCCCGACACCGGGCGGGTGCTGCCCGGCGTGGTCAGCGGCATTTCCTTCTACGGGAACTGCCTGGGCCTGCCCAACATCGGCGGCGAGCTCGACTTCGACGCCTGCTACGCGGGGAACCCGCTGGTCAACGCGCTCTGCGTGGGGATCATGCGGCACGGCGACCTGCAGGTCGCGCAAGCGCACGGCCCCGGTAACAAGGTGATCCTGTTCGGTTCGACCACCGGCCCGGACGGCGTGGGCGGGGCCTCGGTGCTGGCCAGCGCGACGTTCGGGGACGCGGAATCCGGTGATTCCGCGAAGCGGCCCAGCGTTCAGGTGGGCGACCCGTTCATGGAGAAGCTCCTGGTCGAGTGCTGCCTGGAGATCTTCGCGGGCGGCCTGGTGACCGGCATCCAGGACCTGGGCGCGGCCGGGGTCGCCTGCGCCACGACCGAGCTCGCCGCGGCCGGGACCGGCGGCATGACGGTCCGGCTGGACGAGGTGCCGCTGCGGGACGCCACGCTGGGACCGCCCGAGATCTTGATGAGCGAATCCCAGGAACGCATGATGGCCGTGGTCGAGCCCGGCCGGGTGGAGGAGTTCCTCGCCGTCTGCGCCAAGTGGGACGTCCGGGCGGCCGTGATCGGCGAGGTCACGGACACCGGGCGGCTGGTCATGACCTGGCACGGCGAGCCGGTGGTGGACATCCCAGCCGTCACCGCGGCCGACGGCCCGGTCTACACCCGGCCGCTGGCGCGGCCCGCGGGCCAGGACGCGCTGGCCGCCGACGACCCGGCCGCGCTGCCCCGCCCGGCGGACGGCGCGGGCCTGCGCGCGGATCTGCTGGCCCTGCTGGCCTCGCCCGGCCTGGCCGACAAGAGCTGGGTCACCGACCAGTACGACCGCTACGTCCGCGGCGACACCGTGCTGGCCACGCCGGAGGACGCCGGGGTGGTCCGGGTGGACGAGGCGACCGGGCTTGGCATCGCGCTGGCCACCGACGGCAACGGCCGCTACTGCCGGCTCGACCCCTACCTGGGCACCCAGCTGGCGCTGGCTGAGGCTTACCGGAACGTGGCGGCGACCGGGGCGCGGCCGCTGGCCGTGACGAACTGCCTGAACTTCGGCTCCCCGGAAGATCCCGCCGTGATGTGGCAGTTCGCCGAGGCCGTGCGCGGGCTCGCGGACGGCTGCGCCGTCCTCGGCGTGCCGGTCACCGGCGGGAACGTCAGCTTCTACAACCAGACCGGCACGGCCGCCATCAACCCGACGCCCGTCATCGGGGTACTCGGCGTCCACGACGACGTCCGCCGCCGCCTCGGCCTGGGTTTCGGGGCGCAGGCTCCGGCGAACCTCGTTCTTCTCGGCCGGACGGAACCGGAGTTCGGCGGGTCGGCCTGGGCGCACGTCAGGCACGGCCACCTCGGCGGCCGTCCGCCCGCGCCCGACCTGGAGGCCGAACGGCGGCTGGCCGCACTGCTCGCCGCCGCGGCCGCCGCCGGGCTGCTGGCGGCCGCGCACGACCTGTCCGACGGCGGGCTGGCCGTCGCGCTGGCCGAGTCCTGCCTGCGGGGCGGGGCCGGCTGCACGGTCCAGCTGCCGGGCGACCCGTTCACCGCCCTGTTCAGCGAGTCGGCCGGGCGGTGCGTGGTGGCGGTGCGGCCGGGGGCGGAGGCGTCCTTCGCGGCGCTGCTCGCGGCGCACGAGGTGCCCGCCCAGAACATCGGGACGACCGGCGGCGACCAGCTGACCGTGCGGGATTGCTTCACGATCGGGCTGGACGAACTCGCGGCCGTGCACCGCCAGACGCTGCCCGCGTTGTTCGGCTGAGGTAATACCGTGCCTCCCCGCCGACCGGATCCGCGCGGACCGGACAGCGTCACGGCCGTGCTGCGCGCGCTGGACGCGGGGCTGCCCCCCGAGCCGGACGACCAGCGCACCGCGGCCAGGTACCTGCTGTACACGCTGGCCGAGCGCCACCCGGGCCGGATCCTCGAGGTGCGGATCCCGCCGGCCGCGGCCGTGCAGTGCCTGCCCGGTCCGGTGCACACCCGGGGCACGCCGCCGAACGTGGTCGAGACCGACCCGCTGACCTGGATCCGGCTGGCCACCGGGCGGCTCGACTGGGCCGACGGGATCCGTTCCGGTGCCGTCCACGCCAGCGGCCCGCGCGCCGATCTCGCGTCCTACCTGCCCATAACGTGAATAGACTGAAGTAGTGACACCCCCCGACGGTCGTCTCACGGATGAAATCGTTCCCGAAGACCGGCCGCCACGTGATGCCTGCGGCGTGTTCGGTGTGTGGGCCCCGCATGAGGACGTCGCCAACCTCGCCTATTACGGCCTGTACGCGCTGCAGCACCGGGGCCAGGAATCGGCCGGCATCGCGGTCAGCGACGGCAGCCGCATCATGGTGCACAAGGAGATGGGCCTGGTCGCCCAGGTCTTCGACGAGCCCGCCCTGACCGCCCTGCGCGGGCACATCGCGGTCGGCCACTGCCGGTACTCGACCACCGGCGCCTCGACCTGGGCCAACGCCCAGCCGACGTTCCGCTCCACCGGGAAGGTCAGCCTGGCCCTCGGGCACAACGGGAACCTGATCAACACCCGCGAGCTGGCCGCCCTGCTCGACGGCGCGGGCCCGGGCAGCACCGGCATCGCGGCGACGTCGGACACCGACGTCCTCACCGCGCTGTTCCTCAGCGATCAGGCCGGCCCGGCCGATGGTCAGGCCAGCGTGGTGGAGAACGCGGCGGCCGCGGTGCTGCCGCGGGCCAAGGGCGCGTACTCGCTGGTCTTCATGGACGAGCAGACGCTGTACGCGGCGCGGGACCCGCAGGGCTTCCGGCCGCTGGTGCTGGGCCGCCTGGACACCGGCTGGGTGGTCGCCAGCGAGACAGCGGCGCTGGACATCGTGGGGGCCCGGTTCGTCCGCGAGATCGAGCCGGGCGAGCTCGTCTCCATCGACGGGCGCGGGGTCCGGTCCCGGACCTTCGCCCCCGCGCAGCCGAGCGGGTGCCTGTTCGAGTACGTCTACCTGGCCCGGCCGGACACCGCGATCTCCGGCGTCGGCGTGCACGCCACCCGGGTCGAGGTCGGCCGCCGGCTGGCGGCCGAGCATCCCGCCGACGCCGACCTGGTCATCCCGGTGCCCGAGTCGGGCACGCCCGCGGCGATCGGCTTCGCCGAGGCCAGCGGCATCCCCTTCGGCCAGGGGCTGGTCAAGAACTCCTACGTCGGCCGGACCTTCATCCAGCCCAGCCAGACCATCAGGGAACGGGGTATCAAGCTCAAGCTGAACCCGCTCCGGGACGCGATCGCCGGGCGCCGGCTGGTGGTGGTCGACGACACCATCGTCCGCGGCACCACGCAACGCGCGCTGGTGGCGATGCTCCGCGAAGCGGGCGCCAGCGAGGTCCACGTCCGGGTGGCGGCCCCGCCGGTGCGCTGGCCGTGCTTCTACGGCATCGACTTCGCCACCCGCGCCGAACTGATCGCCGGGCAGTTGTCTCCCGAGGAGATCTGCGCCTCGATCGGCGCCGATTCCCTCGGCTACGTGTCGCTGGCAGGACTCATCGAAGCGACGACATTGCCGGAAAGCCGGCTGATGCCGCGCCTGCTTCGACGGGCAGTACCCCGTCCCGGTCGCGGAAGACGACCGGGGTAAGCACGTCCTGGACGGCCTCGGCGTCGGATCCTGACCGCGGTTAGCGCGACCAGGCGTCCCCTGAGTCCTTCCAGGCACCGTGAGGATCGTCGTCCTCGTCGTCGTCATCCTCGTCATCGTCGTCGTAGTCTCCGGTGGCGGAATCGTAATTGCCATCACCAGAGTCCGCGCCGACGGCCAGCTCCGCACGCAGCCGGTCAAGGTCGGAGCCGTCACTGCTCTTGTACTTGAGCTGACGGGCCACCTTGACCTGCTTGGCCTTGGCTCGGCCGCGCCCCATTGGCTCGACCCCCTCGAACGTCCGGAGCCGTCAGGCCCCATGATTTCCGCCTCGCTGGCACAGCGTCCCTCGGCGATGTCCTCCGACAGCATAAATCGTGCGTTGTCAGACATCACCGCCACCCCGCAACGGGGAGCGCGACGTTCACCAGCATCCGTACAGGTACAACCGTACCCGCTTTGCGCCCCTGATGCCTACGCTGATCCCATCGTGCCCAGCCAGATTCCGCGCAACCGGCCCACATCGGTCATCCGGCGCTCGGCGAGACGGTCCGCGGCGACCGACGGCGGCACGCCGTCGGCGTCCGCGATGGCGAGCACCTTGCCGGTGGTAGCGAAAATACGCATCGTGGCCGAGCGGGCCCGCTCGAAGCTGAAACCGGCCCGTTCGTCCGCGACCTGGATGACGCCGCCCGCGTTGACCACGTAGTCGGGGGCGTAGAGGATGCCCCGGTCAGCCAGCAGTTTCTCGACGCCCTGGTGGGCCAGCTGATTGTTGGCGGCACCGCATACGATCCGCGCGCCGAGGGTGTTCACCACGTGATCGGTCAGCGTCCCGCCGAGTGCGCACGGGGCCAGGACGTCGAGATTCTCCCCGATCAGCGCGGCCACGTCCGCGACCACGCGGACCTGAGGGTGACGGGAGCGGACGGCCTCGGTGGCGGCCGGGCTGACATCGCATATGACCACCTCGGCCTCGTCCTCGATGAGGTGATCGACCAGGCGGCGCCCGACCTTGCCCACGCCCTCCACGCCGACGGTCCGGCCGCGCAGGCTGGTATTCCCCCAGGCGTGCTCGGCCGCCGCCCGCATCCCGTGCATGACGCCCATCGCGGTCAGCACCGAGGAATCGCCGGCCCCGCCGTTCGCGGTCGTGCGGCCGGTCGTCCAGGGGCACTCCCGGGCGATGATGTCCATGTCCTCGCTGTAGGTGCCCACGTCGCAGGCGGTGACGTAGCGGCCGCCGAGGGAGGCGACGAACCGGCCGTAGGCGCGCAGCAGGGACTCGCTCTTGAGCTGGGCGGGATCGCCGATGATGACCGCCTTGCCGCCGCCGTGGTCTAGGCCGGCCAGCGCGTTCTTGTAGGCCATGGCGACCGACAGCCGCAGCACGTCGGCCAGGGCCTCGTCCTCGCTGCGGTACGGGTAGAAGCGGGTGCCGCCGAGGGCCGGGCCCAGCGCGGTGGAGTAGATGCCGATGATCGCCTTGAGCCCGGAACGGTGATCCTGGCAGAAGACGACCTGCTCGTGGTCGGCTCGCCCGGCCGGCTGTGCTCCGGGGGCGGCGTCCTGGCCGGGGCTGGATATCGCGAACACGTTGGTCACGGTGGCGACCCTCCTCATGACAGTCCGGCTCCTCGTTGAGCCGGGACCGGAAGCAAGGGTATTGCGTGCGCTGGGGCAGGTCGGCGGCTAAAGTCCGATGCGTTCCGTACCGACCGGTAACTCACAGTAGAGATGATGTCGTTACCTTGACCACCTCCTTTGCGACGTTCTGGTATGTCACGATACGACAGTGATAACTTACGCCGCGTATCTCCGGGTCTACGAGCCGGTCTCGGCGTTCCACGAGCCGGAGCGCTCCCGGTGGGCGGCGTACTCGGCCTCGGCGACCCGCCCGCGGCGGCGTGATTCCCTGACGGCGGAGCACTTCGAGGCGCTGCGGCGGGTCATCTCGGCGCCGTACGTGGTGGTGCCCGAGCAGGAGAGCGAGCACGCGTACGTCCGCCGGGCGGACGGCACTCTATATATATGTCCGTGGCAGACCCGGCTGCGCTGCCTGCTGGGGTACGGCCAGATGGTGTCGGCGGCCGGGACCCTGCTGCCGGGGACGATCCCGCCCGCCGACGATGACCAGGCGGTGGCCGATGCCCTGTCCCGGCTCGAGGCGGCCGGGCCGCCCGATCCCGCCGCGGCGGCTGCTTCCCTGGCCGGGCCGCCCGGTACACCGGCCGGCCCGTCGGCCCGGCTGCACATCCTGGGCAGCGTCTGGACCGTGCCGCTGGCCTGGTTCGTCCCGTTCACCGGGAGCGAGCGGTGGCTTTCCCTCGGCCCCGGCCCGGACCGGACACCCGCCGGGGCGGGCGCGGCGGACATCCGCGCGCTGGTGTACACGACGCCGATGGCCCGGGCCCGCCGCCGGGTCGCGCGGGCCATCGCGACCCTGCGCAACCTGCCGCCCGGATTCGGCGAATCCGCGCTCGAGCCGAAGGTGGCCGCGGACGACCTGGCCGAGGTCGGCCGCTGGCTGGAAGAATTTCACCCGTACTCGCTCGTCGAACTCGATTACGGCGGCCTCGTGCACTTGGTGAGCGACGACGCGCTGTCCGGGGATCAGTCGGTAGCCGAGATCCGGGCCGCCATCGACGGAGCCGCCGGGGGCGAATGCGAGCTAGCCATGGCCATGTATATGCGCGCGCACAGCCGGTGGCGCGCATTCGCTGAATTCGAGCAGGCGAACTGAGCCCCCGAGGTGAGTTCCCGGGGGCCGCCGGCGAATAAGGCCGGGAAGTATTTCCGAATCCGTCACGATGCGACGATAAGTATCGCTAGAATCACCCTGAGTGACAGTGATCGGCGGAGTAACTGGGCATCCCGGTACAGAAACTTGCGCCTGGTGGTCGACGCGTCACCGCTGGTGATGGCAATATGGTCTCTGTCGGCCATATTGGACATCCCCGACAGGCTCCGCATGGAGCACCAGGCAATACGACATTCGCAGGATCGCAGCACTGGTCCAGGAGGAGAGGCCACGCACATGTCCGCACGTACACCAGAAGCCGAGCCGCTGTTGACGCCAGCGGAGGTCGCCACGATGTTTCGTGTCGACCCCAAGACCGTCACACGCTGGGCGAAGGCTGGAAAACTGACCTCGATCCGCACGCTGGGGGGACACCGGCGCTACCGGGAGACTGAGGTTCGTGCACTGCTCGCGGGTATTCCGCAGCAGCGTTCCGAGTGAGCTAGTTCCGTCTTCACCAAGCGGGCATGAGGCCCGGGGTGAATACGGCAGCACTCGATCAAAGGAATGGGGGGTCGGCCCCGGTGGCGCAGTGTCGCACCGAGGGTGTTGTCCGGCAGTAAGAACGCCAGGGCACATCCCGGAAGACACGTTGCCGGGGCCGGTCCACTTTCAGGGGAGGGTCGCACGATGCGTGATCCAGAATTGGTCGCACGTGCTCAGCGCGCCGCGACGCGCCTGGAATCAGCATGGGAACAATGGCGCGCTCTGCATGGACTCGCGGACGCGCCCGGGCAGCCAGTCGTAAGCTACGTCGGCTACTCGCTCAAGGAGCCCTGGGGTGAGCCCCGGGTCGTCATCGGAATCGACGCCGACGAGGCTGAGTACCTCGCCGAGTTCCTCGACCGGGACGAATGCGTACAGCGCGGGCAGGTCCCGCTCCAGCAAGCCCAGCTTCAGGCGTCGCAGCACCAGGCTTCACCGCACCAGGCTCCGCCGCTTCAGGCTGCACCGCTTCAGGCTGCACCGCTTCAGGCTGCACCGCTTCAGGCTCCGCCGCTTCATCAGGTGCAGCTTCAGCAGCCCCAGCTTGCGCAAGCACAGCTTCAGCAGGTCCCGCTCCAGCAGGCCCAGCTTCAGCAGGTCCCGCTCCAGGGCGGGCCGCTTCAGTCAGGTCCGCTCCAGCAGGTCGCGCTGACCGAGCCGGTGCCGGAAGGTACCGGGGAGTATCCGAGCCCGGCGCTACTCAACGCCCCGCCCGTTCCCGGCCGGGGTCGTCCGTCACCGGACCAGGCCCGGGACATCGCCGCGGAGCTCGCCAGCTGGAACACGGGTGAACTTCCTGGCCAGCTGCCCGAGCAGTTCGCTTCGTGGCCGCCGGGCATGCCGTCGGCGGACCAGCCGCCGGCCGGCGCGTGACGTCGCAGCGTCACCACAGCACCAAAAATTTTGCTAGATAGGCGGGTTCACAGCCTCGTCCTAGGATTGCTTAAGATTCAAGCGGCATGATCGTCTTCGAAGGGGTCGAGACTTCTCGCCCTTTCCGTCTGGGCTCGGGGTGGCCAGGCCCCGCTCCGAGCCCAGACCTTTTTTCATCTCTGCCTGCCCGCCCTCGGTCAAGGGCCGCGCTGGGCGGCGGACGTCATGAAACCGGGCTTTCACCGCGCCCGGACGCACTCGAAGCCCGGTTTCATGTCGTCGCGGCGGGCCCGCGGCGCTCAGATCGGCGGTGCTGGCGGTGCTGGCGGGCCAGTGTTACCTGAGCCGGGTTCCCGGGGTCCCGTACCTGGCAGCGGTTCCCGGGGTCCCGTACCGGCAGCGACGGCAAGCTGACCGGCATGGGGCGGTAACCGGGTCGATGTTCCGCTGACCCGGTCCTGACAGCGGCCCGGCGGCGGCCCGTCCCGGTCGTAACCGGGGCGGTTTACGGCACCCGTTCGGTCCTATGAATTGAGGTAGGCCAGGACCGCGAGGACGCGCCGGTTGTCGTCTTCGTCGGGCGGCAGGTCCAGCTTGATGAAGATGGACGTGCAGTGCTTGCTGACGGCCTTCTCGGTGACGAACAGGCGCTGTGCGATCGCGCTGTTCGACCTGCCCTCGGCCATCAGCGCGAGCACCTCGCCTTCCCGCTCGGTGAGCCGGGTCAGCTGGCTCGGCCGCTTGGCGAGGAGCTGAGCGACGACCTCGGGGTCCATCACCGTGCCGCCGCGCGCGACGGTGTGCAGCGCGTCGGTGAACTGCTCGTCGGTGAACACCCGGTCCTTGAGCAGGTAGCCCACCCCGCCGGCCTGGTCGGCGAGCAGCTCGCGGGCGTAGAGCGGCTCGACGTGGGCGGAAAGGATCAGGATCGGCAGCCCGGGGGTGCGCCTGCGCGCCGCCAAGGCGGCGCGCAGGCCCTCGTCGGTATGGGTAGGCGGCAGCCGGACATCGACGATCGCGATGTCCGGCTGGTGCTCCAGCAGGGCTTCCAGCAGGGCGGGACCGTTGTCGACCGCCCCGGCGACCTCGAAGCCGTGCTGCCTGAGCAGGCTGGACAGGCCCTCTCTCAGCAGGAAGAGATCTTCGGCGATGACAACGCGCACGGTACCTCGATGACGACGATGGTCGGTCCGCCCGGCGGGCTGCTGACTACCAGAATGCCATCGAATGTACCGAGCCGGCGCTCGATGCCGGTCAGCCCGGTGCCGCGCGCGGGATCGGCGCCGCCGGAGCCATCGTCGGTGATCTCGACCCGGAGCATTCCCTTGCCCTTCCCGGCGCTGGCGTGGAGGACCCGGATGTGCACCTCGTGGGCGTCCGCGTGCTTGACCGCGTTGGCCAGGATCTCGGCGACCGCGAAGTACACCGCCGACTCCACCGGGGCGGGCGCGCGGCCGTCCAGGTCGATGTCCAGCGCCGCGGTGATCGGGGCATTCAGCGCGAGCGCCTCGATCGCGTCGCCCAGGCCGCGTTCGACCAGCACGGGCGGGTTGATGCCGCGGACCAGGCCGCGCAGGTCCGCCAGCGCCCGGGCCGAGTTCTCCCGGGCCTCGGCGGCCAGGCTCATGGCCGCGTCCGGATCGCTCCTGATCAGGCGCTCCATCGCGCGCAGGGACATGCCCACCGCCAGCAGCCGGGCCTGGGCGCCGTCGTGCAGGTCGCGTTCCACCCGGCGCAGTTCGGCCGCGGCGGTGTCGATCGCGTCGACCCGGGTCGCGGTCAGCGTCCGCACCCGCCGGGACAGTTCGCCGTTGCGGCGCATGATGCGGGTGTGCATCCCGATCGTCCGCGGGACCAGCCAGCCGCCGAACAGCAGCAGGGCCACCCCGGCGGCGACCTCGAAGCCAGCCAGCACGGTCCACTGGCCGCCCGGCCCCGTGGTCGTGGTCGTGGTCCTGGTCAGCCCGGAGCTGAGCCCCTCGGCGTAAGTGAACGCCAGAATCAGCGAATGTGAGACGGGGACCGGGTGGACGAGGCGAACGCCGCCCGGCGCGACCGCCGATGAGCCGGCCGTCGGCACAGCGCCCAGTACCCAGTCGGCCGGCCGGATTATCCCCGCGGCGGGCAGCGAGAAAGAAACGCGCGACGATCCCCGCACCAGGGCGTAGACCAGCCAGTGCAGGCCGAGGTAGACCAGGGCGAGCGGCAGCAGGTCCGCGGCGACGAGCGGGATCGCCAGCGCGGCGGCGAGAGTGATCACGATGAGCGCGATCGTCCCGGCGTGAACGCCCCAGATCGTGAGGTACAGGGCCGCGACTACGGGGAGCAGCATGGCCCAGCCGAGCCGGCGCCGAACGGGCTTCAGCAGCTTTACGAGCAGGCCGACGGCGAACCGCCACCACGCTATGACCATCTTCATGCCATCGATCATGGTGCGGTCGCGCGCCGGGCACCATGGGGCAGTGTCTACTTCCGCGGTAGGTGTTTACCTACCCGCCCAGTGAACCGCGGAAGGTGTCGCACTTGTTCGGGTCGCCGGTCTGGTAGCCGGTCGTGAACCAGTGCTGACGTTCAGCCGAGGAGCCGTGCGTCCAGGTTTCCGGGTTCGTCGAGCCCTGGAACTCGGTCTGGATCCGGTCGTCGCCGACCGCGGCGGCGGCATCGAGCGCATCGGCGATATCGGCCTGGCTGACCTGGGTCAGGAAGCCGGTGTCCACGGCGTGCGCGGCCCACACTCCGGCGTAGCAGTCGGCTTGCAGCTCGGTCCGGACGCTCTGGCCCTCGGCCCCCTGGCCGCTGCTGCCTGACGTGAGGACACCCAGCAGGTCCTGTACGTGGTGCCCGTATTCGTGGGCGAGGACGTAACCCTGGGCGAACGATCCGCCCTTCGCCCCGAACTTCGTGCGGAGCTCTTGGAAGAACCCCAGGTCGATGTAGACGTTCTTGTCGGCCGGGCAGTAGAACGGGCCCACGTCGGTCGACGCCGGGCCGCATCCGGTACCGGTCTGGCCGCTGAAGAATACGGTGGGCGCCACCGTGTAGCCGTTGAGCTGTTTCGACCAGTAGGACTGGATGCTGTTCACGTAGCCGACGATCCGGCAGTCTTCCTTTTTCTGAGCATCCGCCCCGGTGTGGCACTCGCTGGCCACGGTGCCGGAACTGCCCGGATCGCCCACCTGCTGCCCGTTGAGGCCGCTGAGCTGGTTGAGGATGTCGCCCGAGGTGCCGCCTCCGCCGCCCGCCAGCGTGACGACCAGGGCCAGGATCACCCCGACGATGCCCAGGCCGCCCCCGCCCAGCGCGACCGTACGGCCGCTCACGCCGCCCCGCCGGTCCTGGATCTGCGACGGATCCAGGCCCGATCCGGGGTCGAAACTCATGCGCTCGACCCTAACACCAGCGGCTTCTCGCTCCGGTGCGTTCGGCGGCTATGGCAGAGTCCTGCTTGTGACGTTGGACGGTCGGCCGGACTGGTTGCCGGCCTGGTGCCTGGATCATCTGGGTAGCGAACCCGCCGAGGTGCTGTTCCGGCTGCGGCAGGTCTCGACGGTGTTCGGCCTGCGGCTGGCTGACGGCACGGACGTGGTGGTCAAGGCGCGCGACGATGACGGCCGGGCCGGGTCGTGTGTCACGGCGCAGGCCCGGCTGGCCGGGCGCGGGTTTCCCTGTGCCCGGCCGCTCACGCCGGCGACCCGGGTCGGTGCGCTGGCCGTGCACGCGGAAGAGTTCCGGCCCGGCGGCGAGATGCTGCACGGGGACTCGCCGGACGTGGCCGCGGTCTACGCCGGGGTGTTCGCCCGGCTGATGGCCGAACTAGCCGACGTGACCGACGTGGCCGACGTGGCCGTCGCGCCGCCGCTGCCGAATCCGCCCTGGGTGCGCTGGGATCACACCGACCCCGGGATATGGCCGGCGATCGGCGACCTCGATAACCGGGACCAGAGCACCGTCCCCGGGTACGTCACTGAGGTAGCCGAGCGGGTCCGGAGCCGGATACTGGCCGCCGGCCTGCCGTGCGTGCTGGGCCATGCCGACTTCGAGGCGCAGAACCTGCGGTGGCACGGCCAGGAGGTCTGGACGGTGCACGACTGGGACAGCCTGGCCTGGCAGCCGGAGGCGGCGCTGGCCGGGGCGGCGAGCGGATCTTTCGCTAGTTCCGGGCCGCCTATGCTGGCACCGGTCGAGAGTTCCGAGGCGTTCCTGGTGGCTTACCAGGACATCCGCGGGCGCGTGTTCACGGCGGTGGAGCGGGAGGTCGCCTGGGCGGCCAGCTTGTGGATGGCGGCGTACAACGCCCGGGAGGAAACGCTCCGCGGCTGGGCCTCGGTAGGGCGCGATGCGCTCCGCGCCCAGGCCGCCGAACGCCTCCGGCGGGCTCATGCCTAGTCACGCCGGCCGGGTGAGCACCGCCGAAACGGACAGGTCGGCGAAGCGGCGGACCAGGAACGCCGGGACCCGGATGCCCGCGTCGCGCAGGTTTAGCCGCGCCGAGCCGCTGACCTGCAGGCGATGCGCCGCGGCGCCTTCCAGCTTGGCTTCGATGTGCAGCGGTGCCTCGTATCCGTGAACGCGCAGCACGGCCACGGCGAACCAGCCGTCGGCGGTCGCGGAGATCCGGTCCGCGAAGACCTCCATCAGCGGGTACGAGCCAACGGCGAGGAAACGCCTGCCGCGCAGGTCGGAGTCGCGCCGGGCGTGGCCGGTGTCGATCGAGGCGGGGTCGAGCGTGGCGTGGAGCCGATGGGGACGCCCATCCTGGCCAACCTCGATCGTCCCGGCGGTCACGGTGATCGCGCCGTGCACGGTCTGCCCGAACAGGTGGCGGGCCGCGAACGCGGCCCGGGTGTGCGCCACGTCGACGGTCCAGGTGCCGGCGGCGACCGACGTCATCGTTCTCATGCGAGGCTCCCTTCGGTGATCGGCAGGTCGGCGTGGACCAGCCGGTAGAAGCGGACGTGGTCGGGGGCGCCGAGCAGTTCCGGATCCTCGCCGGGCAGCAGCTCGGCCGACATGATGGCCTGCAGCGCCACGTCGAACGCGTCCATGCTCTCGGCCAGGATGACGACGATGTAGGCGTTGTCGGCGGCCCGCATGCGGGTCACGGACACGATGCCGTCGACGCCCGCCGTGGCCGGGCCCAGGCGGTCCGTGGACGCCCGCTGTTCCGCGGCCGCCCATTCCTCGCTGCGAGGTCCGGAGAACTCCACGACCTGCATGTAGGTGGCCGGGCCGGCGCCGCGACCGGGACGGTGCGCGATGACGTGGTACCGGCCGGGTCCGCCCTCGGGCCAGCCGGCCAGCATGATTCCGTCGCCGGGAGCCAGCGGCCGTCCGACCAGGGCGCCGAGGGGGACCCCGGCGGTGCGGGCGCTCGCGAGCGCGTCGTCTACCCAGCCGGTCTCGACCGGATGAGCGTTGGGCTGTGGGTGTACGGAGATGTCCATGCCCGTCAGCATCGTGCTCGGGCCGCGCGCGGACATCCGTGCCACTGCTGAACCTCGGTACTGAATCCCGGTACGCGATACTGAGAGGCGTGTCCGCCGTCACGCCTGGTGTCGCGTTCGTCGGCCGGGATCCGGAACTCGGCACCCTGGCCGCCTACCTGGCTGCCGGGGAACGGCCGCCCGGCGGCGTGCTCCTGATTACCGGGCCGGCCGGGGTCGGCAAGACCAGGCTCGTGGACGAGGCCCTCCGGCGGGCCGGCGGGGCCGCCGTCGTACGCGGCTACTGCCCGGCCGAGACCGCACCGCCCTTGTGGCCCTGGCGCGCCGCGCTGCGACGGGCGGGCGCCGAAATCACCCGCGAACCTGACGTCGAGCCGGTCGCGGCGAAATCCGCCCGGTTCGCCGCCATCGCCCAGCTGAGCGACGCCCTGACCGCGGCCGGCCTCGTGGTGGTCCTCGAAGACCTGCACTGGGGCGACGCGGCCTCGCTGGACCTGCTCGCGCAGGTCGGAGCGGCCGCCGATGGCACCGGCCTCACCGTCATCGGTACCGTGCGGTCGCCCGCGCCGCGGGACATCGACGTCCGCCTGGCCGGCCTCGGCCGGTACGGCGCCGTGACGCTCACCCTCGCACCGTTCACCGTCAACGAGGTCGCCGAACTGGTCGGCCCGGCCGTGGCGTCCGACGTGCACCAGCGGACTGGCGGCCTTCCGCTGCTGGTCACCGCCACGCGGGCCGGATACGGATCGGCCGATCTCACCGTGGTCGTCGGCGGCCTGCTCGCCGCCCTGACCCCGGCCCAGCGCACGGTCATCGAGGCGGCCGCCGTCCTGGGTGAGACCGTCGACGAGCACATCCTGGCGGCCGTCGTCGCCGGCCGGCCCGGTTCCCCGGCCAGTGGCGCCGGCTGGCACGACGCAGGTGTGGCGGACGCGCTGGCCGCCGCCTGGCGCGGCGGCCTGCTGGTCGTCGACCCCGCGACCCGGTCCTACCGCTTCGCCCACGCGCTGGTCCGGGACGGCATCGCGGACCGCCTCGACCCGGCGACCGCCCGGGCGCTGCACCGCGCGGCGGCGCTCGCGCTCGAGTCGTCATCGGAGACCGACCGGGCCAGCCGCGTCGCCCGGCACTGGCGGCATGCGGGCCCCGGTCCCGGCACCCGGCGGGCCGCCGCGCGATGGGCACGGCGAGCGGCGGCGGACGCGCGCGCTACCCGGGCCTATGACGACTCCGCCCGGCTGCTCTCCGAGGCGCTGGACGACCTGTCCGCGGTGGACGGTGACGGCGTGGAGCGGGCCGAGGTGCTGATCGAGCTGGCGCACGCGGAATACCTGGCCGGCCGGTACGACCGGTGCCTGACACACTGTGCCGCCGCGGCGGACGCCGCCGCGGACCGGGGTGACCTGATCGCGCGCAGCGCGCTGGTGCTGCAAGGCGTGACGTTTCCGCAGGCGGCGGAGGTGCTCTCCCGCCTGTGCCAGCGTGCGCTGGCGTCGCCGGGCCTCGAGACTGGCCTCCGGGCTCGGGTGCTCGCCCAGCTGGCCACGGTGGAAGCCGATGCCGGCCGCGTCGCGCGGGCCGAGACGCTGGCCCGCGAATCGCTGGTCCTGGCCGAGCAGAGCGCGGATCCGCTGGCCCAGATAGAGGCCGCCCACGCGCGCGAGATGACGCTTGTCCACCCCGATGACATGGTGGAACGGATGCGGCTCGGCAACCTGGTCGCCGACCGGGCCGAGGCCCTCGGGCTGCCGCTGGCCGCGCTGATCGGGCACGAGTGGCGCGTCCAGGCCGGCTACCTGACGGGCCGGTTCAACGTCGTCCATGCCGCGGTCGCCGCCATCGGCCGTCTGGCCCGTATGTCCGCCCTGCCGCTGGCGCAATGGCATCTGTACCGGTTGCAGGCGGCCCGGACGCTGCTAGGCGGCCAGTTCACCGAGTCCGTGGCCCACAGCGCCCGCGCGTTCGCGATCGCCCGCGACTCCGGTGACGTGATCGCGGCGGCCATGCACTACGCGCACGGCATCCAGCTGGCGGCCGTCCGCGGCGATGCCGCCTTCCTGCCCGACGGCTTCCGCGAGGCGCTGGCCACGGCGCCGTCGATGCCTCTGGTCGATGTCCAGCGGGCCAGGGTACTGGCGCTGACTGGTTCGCTGCGCGAGGCCCGGGGCGTCTACGACGACCTGTGCGGCCTGCTGCCGTTTCCGGCCGAGCATCCGGGGTGGGTGGGAGTGCTCATCCAGATGGTCGAGCTGATCCAGAGGTTCGGCGATGCGCCGACGGCCGAGATCGTTTACCGGCAGCTCCTGGCGTTCCGGCCGTACCCGGGCGCACTCGGCACGTCGACCGTCTTCTTCCAGGGCACGGTCAGCCGTAACCTCGGCGAGCTGGCCGAGGTCTTCGGCGATCACGCGACGGCCATCGAACTGCTGCGCGAGGCCTTGCCGCGCAACCGGGCGATCGGAGCCTCGCCGGACACGGCCCTGACCTCGCTCGGCCTGGCTCGGCTGCTCCGGGACGGCAACCGGGCGGAGATGGCCGAAGCCGCGGCGCTGGCCCAGGACGCCCAGGACCTGGCGACCCGGCTGGGAATGCCCGGCACGGCGGCCGCCGCCGGGCGGCTCGTGGCCCGGATCGCCGCTGACCGCGACCAGGCGGATCCGCTGACCAGCCGGGAACGCGAGGTCGCCGCCCTGCTCGCCCAGGCGATGTCCAACCGGCAGATCGCGGCCCGGCTGGTGCTGTCGGAGCGGACGGTGGAGTCGCACGTGCGCAGCATCCTCGCCAAGACGCAGTGCGCCAAGCGCACCGAGTTCGTCGCCAAGTGGAACCCGTCATGGTGACCATGGCAGCCGGGCCCAGGCGGTGCGGCCGTCGCTATCGCCGCTGATGCCCCAGTTGCCGGGTCCGGTGAGGGCCTGGATCACGTCCAGGCCGTGCGGGCGGCTGGTGTCGCGGGGCGCCGGGTCCCAGGGGCCGCCGAGGTCTTCGACTTCCAGGTGCAGGCCGGTGTCGTCCGGGCGGGCACGGACGGTGAAGAACTGCCCGGCGGAGTTGCTGTGCAGGACGGCGTTGCCGGCGAGCTCGCTGATGATCAGGGCGGCATCGTCGGCGGCGGGGTGCCCGGCCAGGTGCCGGGTGATGGCGTGGCGGGCGTGGCCGACGTGGTCGGGGCGTCCGCGGAACACGCCGGTGTAGCTGGTGGCGGCCTGCGCCGCGGTACTGCTCACGTCCTGGTCCTCTCCCCGGTGGGCGGGTTCTGGTTACCGACCATCCCAGGGCGGGGTTACCGTTTGAAGGGATCGTGTCGCCATCCGCAACTGGCAGCTCTGATATGCGAGCTGCGGGGGCGGGGCTGCAAGCCCGTGCAAAGGAGCAGGCATGGCTGGCAAGCGAGATCTTGATCCGGGTGCGTCGCCGCTGCATTTCTTCGGCGCGGAGGTGCGGCGGGCCCGGGAGGCGGCCGGGATGACGCTGGCCGAGCTGGGCGCGCGGGTGCCGTGTGACGCGTCGACGGTGTCGCGGGTGGAGTCGGGGCTGCTCAACCCGTCTGAGCGGTTCGCCGAGGCGTGCGATGAGGCGTTCCCGCAGATGGGCGGGTGGTTCAGCCGGTTCTACTTGGCGTCACTGAAGTGGGACGGGCCGTATCCGCGCTGGTTCGAGGACTGGGTGGATGCCGAGGGCCGGGCGGCGGTGCTGCGCGGGTGGGAGCCGCTGCTGGTGCCGGGCTTGCTCCAGACCCCGGAATACGCCCGGGTGCTGTTCCGGGCCTGGCGGACCGATGATGACGAGGACAAGGTCGAGCAGCTCGTTATCGCGCGAATGAACCGGCAGCGCATCTTCGATCGCCCCGGGGCGCCGTCGTTGTGGGCGGTGCTGGACGAGGGCGTGCTGCGCCGCCGGGTCGGCGGCGCGAAGGTGATGCACGACCAGCTCGTCCACCTGGCTGACATAGGCGAGCGGGCCAGTATCAAGATTCACGTCATTCCGGCTGAGGCCGGAGCACACGTGGGACTGCTGGGGGCTTTCGCTATCGCGGGCTTGGCCGGTGACGCGCCGGGTATCGTCTATTTCGAATCACCGGACGAAGGGCAGACCAGCCGGGACCCGGTGACGGTGGCGAAGATCGTCCTGACGTTCGAGACGCTCAGATCCGAGGCGCTCCCGCGTGGGGCCTCGCGGGACCTGATCCTGAAAGTAGCTGGTGAGTATGGACGCGACCTGGAGGAAGTCCAGTTACAGCGGCGGTAACGGCGGCAACTGCATCGAAGTCGGCACGCACGCCGGGACCGGCCGCGTCCTAGTCCGCGACACCAAGAACCGCCCGGGACCGGTGCTGCGGTTCACCCCCGCCGCGTGGAAGAGGTTCGCTGACCGGATCGGATCAGCCGCCCGCTAGCCGCTCACGTTGACGCTCTCGGTTCCGAGTACGTTCAGCAGAGCCAGCGCCTCGGCGCTACGGGATCCTGCCGGTGCGGTGTACAGCACGAGGTGCTGGTCGCGGTCGGTGAGCCTGAGGGAGTCGCAGTCCACGGTGACCTCCCCGACGACCGGGTGCCGGAACGTCTTCGTGAGTACCGGCGCCGCCTGTACGTCATGCCGCTCCCAGAGCCGGGCGAACGCGGGGCTGCCGTCCCGGAGCTCCTCGATGAGGCCGGTCACCGCGGGGTCCGCCGGGTACCGGGCGAGGGTGGCCCGGAGCTCCATGACGACGTGGTGCCGGAACTCGGCGGCGTCAGAGATCCCGTACAGCGGCGCGTCAGGTCGCGCCGGTCCGAGGAACGCCCGGCGGGCGAGGTTGCGGTCCTGCGGGGCGAGCCGGGCGAAGTCCTCCATGAGCGCGGCCGCGAGATCGTTCCACGCCAGCACCTCGAACGTCGCGGACGTCACGAACCCGGCCGTCTGCGGCAGCCGCTCGAGGAGCGCGAGGATGCTCGGCCGCACGTCGCGCCGGTGCGGACCGGTCCGGGCCGGCGCGGTGCCCGCCAGGACGTGGAGGTGATCGGACTCCGCGTCGGTGAGCCGCAGCGCGCCCGCGATCCCGGCGAGGACCTCGCCCGACGGCCGCGGCGCCCGGGCCTGCTCGAGCCGGACGTAGTACTCGGTGGAGATGTGCGCGAGGACCGCGATCTCCTCGCGGCGAAGCCCCGGGGTTCGCCGCCGCGGTCCGGCGGGGAGACCGACGTCCTCCGGCCGGAGCCGCTCGCGGCGGCTGCGGAGGAACGCCCCGAGCTCTTGCTTGTCCATACCTCAAGTCTGCACGCTGGCCGGCCACGGACCCAGGTACCGCCTGTGCCTGGATCCAGCTCCCGGGCCGCCGCGACCCTGTTGATATGACGAACGACATCGACATCACCCCCATCGGCCTGCTCACCGGCAAGGTCATGTTCATCACGGGCGCCAGCCGCGGCATCGGCGCGGCGGCGGCCCGGCTCTTCGCCCGGGAGGGCGCCGCGGTCGTGCTCGCCTCCCGCGGCACCGAAGCCCTCAACAAGGTCGTCGCGGAGATCCGCGCCGACGGCGGCGTCGCCGACGCCGTCCCCCTGGACCTCGCCGACCGTGCCAGCATCCGGGCCGCGGTCGACCGTGTCGAAGAGCTGCACGGCCGCCTGGACGGCGCGTTCAACAACGGCGCGGCGATCCAGCGGCCCGGCCCCCTCGACAGCACGAGCGACCAGGACATCGACGAGCAGTTCGCGGTGAACTTCCGGGCGCACTGGACCGCCATGACGGCCGAGGCCGCGCTCATGCGGCGGGACGGCGGCGGGGCGATCGTCAACACCTCGAGCATCGGCAGCCGCCGGGCGAACCCGGACCTCCCCGCCTACGGCGCCATGAAGCGCGCCCTCAACAGCATCACCGAGACCGCGGCGGTGACCTGGGCCCGTGACGGCATCCGGGTGAACGGCATCACGCCGGGCGGCACCGCGACGGAGATGATCGACGCCTGGGAGGCGGCTACCCCCGGTGTTATCGATCGCATCAACGCGGCCATCCCGCTCGGCCGCATGGCCGAGCCCCGCGAGGTCGCCGAGGTCGCCGCCTGGCTCCTCAGCGACCGGGCGTCCATGGTGACCGGCGCCATCGTGCCGGTCGACGGCGGCGCGGGCGCCTGAAAGTGCTGCCCGGACAAGCCGGCCAGATGGAGGACCTGGACCAGTCTGAGTAGCTAGCTGAGGCCAGCCGCGAGCTCTTGATAAGCCGGGACGAGATCGTCCCATCGTGCCTGGGTGTCGCTGCGCGCGTGCTCGGCGAGATAGGCGGCGAGATTCTCGGCGTGGATCTGCCAACCGACGCCGTAGTAGGCGATCGCGTCCAGCGGCATGCCCCGGACCTCGATGACCAAGATGGTCTGGTCGCCATCGGCGGTCAGCGTGGCCTCAAGGCCCTCGTCGTACGGCGGCACCCCCTGCCCGCGCTGGTGGGACTCCTCGGTTTCCCTGGTCGTCACCTGCAGCCGCCGCGGCGGCTCGCACGCCTGCACGCGGCCGGTGGCGTCGGCATCGGCGTCCTCCACGTGCCAGCGGAACTGCCCGCCGAGGCGGAGGTCGCCTTCTACCCGGCCGTACCAGGAAGCCAGGCGGCCAGGGTCGGTCAGTGCCGACCACAGGTCGTCGATGCCGGTGCTGTAGCGGTCTTCGATGCGTACGACGCCTTTGCCTGCTGCCGATCGCAGGCTGCCCAGGATGCGATGACCAGGACGTGGGCTGGTGGCCATCTGGTGCTCCTCAGCTCGCGTACACGGACTCTGTTGACGTTATCCTTGCGGGTTGGACGGCCAGCGGTGTCTTACCTGGTGGGGCGCCAGGGGGTCGAACCCTGAACCAATGGGTTAAAAGCCCACTGCTCTGCCATTGAGCTAACGCCCCGGGGTGGGCCGGCGGTGCCGGTACCTAGAGACGAAGCGTACCGACTTCCCGGCCCGGTCGCGATCCGCGGCGAGTAGTACGCCGCTAGCGGTACGCGGCGATGCCGGTCAGGGCCTGACCGATGGCCAGGGTGTGGATCTCCTCGGTTCCCTCGTAGGTCAGCACGGCCTCCAGGTTGTTCGCGTGCCTGATCGGGGGGTACTCGAGCGTCACGCCGGAGGCCCCGAGCACCGTTCGTGCCTGGCGGGCGATGTCGATGGCGGCCCGCACGTTCGTCATCTTGGCGATGCTGACCTGGACGGGCGTGATCGTCCCCGCCTCCTTCAGGCGGCCGAGGTGCAGGGCGAGCAGCTGGGAGCGGTACAGGTCCGCCGCCATCCAGGCCAGTTTGCCCTGGGTCAGCTGGAACGAGGCGATGGGCTTGCCGAACTGCTCGCGGGTGGTGGCGTACTCGATCGCGCTCTCCAGGCAGGCCCGCGCCGCACCGGTCACGCCCCACGCGATGCCGAACCTGGCTTCGGTCAGGCACGACAGCGGCCCCTTGAGCCCGGTGACGCCGGGCAGGACCGCGCTTTCCGGCAGCCGGACCTCGTCCAGGTGCAGCCCGGAGGTGATGGAGGCCCGCAGCGAGAGCTTCTTGTGGACGTCAGTGGTGGTGAAGCCGGGCGTTCCGCGCGGAACGAGGAACCCGCGGATGCCCTCCTCGGCCCTGGCCCACACCACGGCGATGTCGGCGATGCTGCCGTTGGTGATCCACATCTTGTTGCCGGAAAGTATCCAGTCGGAGCCGTCCCGCCGGGCGACCGTGCGCATGCTGCCCGGGTCGGAACCGTGGTCGGGCTCGGTCAGGCCGAAGCAGCCAACCGCCTCGCCGGCCGCCATCTTGGGCAGCCACTCGGTCTTCTGCTCCTCCGAGCCGTAGCGCCAGATCGGGAACATGGACAGCGAGCCCTGGACGGACGCCGCGCTGCGCAGGCCGGAGTCGCACGCCTCGAGCTCGCGGCACGCGACACCGTAGGCGATCGCCCCGGCGCCGGCGCAGCCGTAGCCTTCGAGGTGCATGCCGAGCACCCCCAGCTTGCCGAGCTCCGGCATGATCTCGCGGGGCAGCGTGCCCTCCTCGAACCAGTCCGCGACGTGCGGCAGGACCCGGTCGGCGGCGAACGCGCGCACCGTGTCGCGGATGAGCCGCTCCTCGTCGCTCAGCTGGTCGTCGATTTGCAGCAGGTCAGTGCCTGGCGTGCCTGCGGGCATGGCCGGCTCCTCTCGTCGGGCTCAGAATCAGGGTATTCACCGGGCTGTTCCTGATGGCATACCGGCCCCGTAGTGGGCATGATCAGAGGCATGAACGAGCCAAACTTCAACGGAACCAAGAAGCTCTACCGGGTGCGCGAGGGGCGTGTCGTCGCCGGAGTCTGCGCGGGCCTGGCCGCCCATTTCGGCATCGACCCCACCCTCGTGCGGCTGGGATTCGCGCTGTTCACGATCTTCGGCGGGGCGGGCATCCTGCTCTACCTGTGCGCCTGGATCGTGATCCCCGAAGAGGGCGGGGACGGCACGTCGATCGCCGAGTCGTTCGTCGGCAAGCGGCGCTCCTAGCCGCGAATCAGGGCTCCGCCGTCTTCACGTCGGCCTGCTGGGCCTGGATGATGCGGGTGCGCAGGTGCGTCCAGCTCATCGCGAGCATGGTGGCCGCGGTGACGCCCACCAGGCCCGCCAGGCCGACGGCGAGCGGCGCCCCGGTCACCTGTGCCACCGCGCCGCCCGCCAGGATGCCGAGCCCCTGGACGGCATACAGGCCCGACTGGGCCACGCCGAACGCGCGGGCCCTGGTGTCCGGGCGCAGCGCCTGCACGAAGGCCGCGGCCGCGGCCAGCTGGTAGGCGCCGCCCGCCCCGGCCAGCGTCCACAGCGCCAGCACGGCCCACAGCGGCGGGCTCCAGGCGCTGCCGATAAGCGGAGCGCAGGAAAGGACGGCGAGCCAGCCCATCATCCGCATCCGCGTGGACGGGGGAGCGGCCCGGCCGAGCAGGAAGGCGCCGATCACCGTGCCGAGCGGGACGGCCGCCATCAGCAGGCCCACGGTCAGCGCGCTGCCGTGCAGCGACCGCGCGTAGGGCGCGGCCAGGCCCTCGGGGACGATGGAGAAGCCCGCGAGCCAGCCGAAGAGCAGCAGGGCCAGCAGCAGGCGGCTCCCGAAGACGATCCGGATACCGTCCGCCGAGGCGGACCACAGGGAGGACCGTCCGGTCCCCTCGCGGGCGGGCGCGGGCCGAGCCCGTACGCCGAGGCCGATAATCAAAGCCGATAGGCCGAACGTCGCTGAGTCAATCGCCAGGGTCTTGTGCGGATCGAGAATGGCCACGACGGCGGCACCGGCGACGAAGCCGAGGATCTGGCTAGCCTGGAAGGTGATGTTGCCGACGGCGGAGCCGACCACGAACTTGTCGCCCGGCAGCACGTCGGGGATGAGCGCGGCCCGGGCCGAGGAGAACGGCACGCCGGTCAGCACGGTGCAGAACAGCAGCGTGCACAGCGCGGCGAACGGGATGCCCGGGATCGCCATCAGCCCCGCGGTGCCGACCCGGAACAGGTCGCAGACGATCATGACCCGGCGGCGGGGGAACAGGTCGGCCAGGCCGGAGAGCAGCGGGCCGCCCGCGATCGGCGGCAGGTAGGTCAGCGCGTAGGCGAGGGCGGTGAGGAAGGCGGAGTGGGTCCGGCCGTAGACGAGGATGGCGATGGCCACCTGGGCGAACTGGTCGCCGGCGTAGGAGAGCACCTGAGCGCTCCACAGCGCCCGGAACTCGCCGATGGCGAAGACCTCGCGGTAGGACGTCCGCGCCTCGGGTGCCCGCCGGTGGCGGCCCGGATGGGCCGCGTCGGTTCCCCTGGCCGCGCCGGTCCCCTGGGCCGCGCCGGTCCCCCTGGCCGTGCCGGTTCCCTGGGCCGCGCCGGGGTCATGGCCAGCGGGATCCAGTTCTCCCCGTTGTTCCGGGACCCAGGCCTGGCCGGGCTGGGCCCTGGCCTCAGACGTCACGGTCCGGTTCACCTGCGGGAACGGCCCAGGGCCGCTTGCCGCGTCTGCCCGGTATCGACGTTAACCACACCAAGTGCCCCCAGGTCGGCCAGTGACGCCGGTCGAGATCATCGGCCGCTGTCATCACTGTGTGACTACTTTATCGCTTACCGTGTCGGATGTACCCGGTCTTTGCCACGGGTACCTCCCCGATTCCTGGCCGACTTGGCGCCGGCCTTGGCCGGAGGGGGACTCCGCTTTGCTGGTTCGGGTTCCGTCCCCTATGCTGGGGCAGTCCCCGACGGCGGGCTGTGATGCGGTTGCGGCGGCCACAAACCGTCGGAGCCCCCATCGTCTAGCGGCCTAGGACACCGCCCTTTCAAGGCGGCGGCACGGGTTCGAATCCCGTTGGGGGCACGCGTCGGGTACGGTAGCAACACGAGGTCCTGTAGAGCAGCTTGGAGTGCTCGCCACCCTGTCAAGGTGGAGGTCGCGGGTTCAAATCCCGTCAGGACCGCAGGGGTCCCGGTGAGGTTTCACTGGGGTCCCAGCCAGGTCAGGTAGCTCAGTTGGTACGAGCGTCCGCCTGAAAAGCGGAAGGTCGGCAGTTCGACCCTGCCCCTGACCACCATCATCCCGGCGTGTTATCGGCCCTCCCGTCTGCGCATGCAGCAGAGGAGAGGGATTCCCGTGGCGCTGTCAGCGCTCATTGTTAAGTTCTCTGACCTGCGGAAATGCTCAGGCGCGGATGCGTGCGCCACCGCGGAACCGCAGGAAGAGAAAACCTGACTTGGGCCACATTTTGACTGTCGCTGGTGTCGCTGGCTGCTCACCTGCTGTTTTGCGGTTCGCTGGAGTTGAACTTGCGCACTAGGCGGTCGTCTGGTCTTCGTGGCGGATCGAGCATCTGGGGTCGGCGCACAATGAGGCGGAGCTGGGGGCGCTGAAGGCCGCGGCGCAGCAGCGGTCGCGACCGGGCAGCTGGAGTTTGATCTCGGAGTGTCTGGGTCCGTAGCCATTGCCGAATTGGGCCTTATCTGATCAAGACGACGGCGCTGCGCGCCGTCGTGCCGGGCTCGCTCGCGCCGAGCTGCGGCCTTGGGCGGCCGACTCGGAGCGGCGGCCGGGCAGCCCTCTTACATGTGCTTCTCCTACCGGTGGCCAACGAGCTGGACACCCTCAGGGGAAGGCGCAGCCGTCAGGATGCTGGCATCCTTAGCCTGGTGCGACTTCTCTCAGCTGACAAAAGCTCTCTCGAGCTGGGCATCGCCCGGTATCAGTTCCCCGACCTTCAGGGCCACGGTGACCGTGACTGGGATGCCAACTGGCTGCAGATCAGCGGCACGGTTGTCACGGCCGGCGGTCAAACGTGGTCGTTTGAAGATCCCAGCCTGACAACATGGGAGGCCGCTGAACTTGGCGAGTGGTTGCGCAAGGTCGCCGATGGGTCAGTCAAGCCGTCGCCGTTCGGCACCGAAGGAGCAGAGCAGTTCCTTTGCTTCACCGAGCCCAATCTCGCGTTCGGCCTGGAAGGACGGGTCGCAGATCAAGTGTGGCTCCGCGTCCACTTCAGCCTCGAAGCGCTGCCGCCCTGGCTCTCCGGGGCCGAGCAGTCGGGCATCTTCGACTTCTTCGTAGTCTTTGACGTGCCAGCAGCTCAGGTTGGCATTGCAGCCGACGACTGGGCCGTAGCTCACAGCCGATTCCCACAGCGATAAGTAAGATGCCGGCCGCGCTCGGCAGTCACTGCCAGCTCGGAATGGACCATGGCCATCCATCACGAAGTATTAGATAGCCGGGGCCGCGGGTGCTCGGTCAGAATGACCACGTGCAAGAAGATGCAGGCGAGGAGGCGAGTACCGCGAGATGGGTCTGGACCCTGCACGCCGACATGACCATCAAAGAGCGTGCCCTCGCCCGCATCCCCGCGCCGAACACAACACCCGGCCGCTACCGGCCCGCCGACGACCTCATCGACTTCCTCGAACGACTATGAGAACCGGTTCCACAGCCCGGTTATGCCGCGCGGCCCACCCCGCCAAGCACGCTGAGCAGCACGAACACCGTCACAGAGAAGACGACCTCGGCGTAATCGGAGTTATGCCGACGTCGGCATAACTCCAAGGAACGCCGGCTCGAGCCGCAGATCACCAGCGGGCTGCTCACCGGCCAGGACGGGTTCCCGCTGATGGTCTCCGCCTTCGAAGGCAACCGCGCCGAGACCAAGACCATGCTGCCGGTTATCGAGAAGTTCATGGCCGCCTACAGGCTGCGGGACGTCACCGTGGTCGCGGACGCGGGGATGATCTCCGAGGCGAACCAGAAGGCGATCGAGACCGCGGGCCTGTCGTTCATCCTGGGGATGAAGATCCCCGATGTGCCCTACCAGGTCGCGCAGTGGCGGCGCGAGCATCTGGGCGAGGACATCCCCGACGGGTACGTCTTCGTCCAGCCCTGGCCCGCCGGGCCGTCATCGAAACGCCGCGACCAGATGATCTACTACCAGTACCGGGCCGACCGGGCGCGGCGGACCCTGCGCGGGATCGACGAGCAGGTCGCCAAGGCAGCCAAGGCCGTCGCAGGCCGATTCAGATCCAGGCCGGCCGTCAGACGATCACGGCCGCTGATCCTCTCCCCGCCGACCTCCGCCAGGCCCTCGACGCCATCAACCGCGACAGCTAACTTGCGCACTAGGATGGCTGCCCAGCAGATGTGGGGCGATGGAGAAGCGGAAGCCAAGTACGATATCAGGGTGAACTGTTACTTATACGGCAAAAGGCTCCAAGCTGGCAGCGGGTGGGCATGTGCGAGTAACGCCTGAGTGCAGGCGGGAACATCGGAGGCCGCCGGCGCGCTGACCTAGTGGCGCAGGACTTCGACCTCTACGGCTGGCGGTGCGCCTGCTGCGGCTTGGGGGACGTGGCGGCGGCTCGGCACACCGCGAGAAGCTGTTCGGCCGAGATGCCGAGACGTGTGGCATGTACCGCTGGCTTCGGGACAATACCCTCCCCGAGGGATTCCAGATCTTGTGCTTGTCCTGCAACGAGTCCAAGGGCACGGGCGAACGGTGCACGCTCGCACGTCGATAGCGAGAAGCGTTGCTATGCCTGTAACGAGATCAAGCTGCTGGTGAAGGAGTTCGGCACTGACCGAACCGCCCGTGACGGGCACGCTCGCGCTGCAAGATGTGCGACGCCGCAGCCAGAACAATGAGGAGGATCGCTAAATGCCGATGAGCGACATGATAGGGACCGAGGGCGAGATCACCGCCATTTACCGAGGCGGGGTGCGCCATGCCGAGGGCTGACTTCATCGAGACCGAGGGCACGGTCATCCGGATGCGCGGGCATGGCTTCTACACCGTGGTACTCGCCAACGGGCACGAGGTGCTCGCGCGGATGTCGGGGCGGATGTCGAAGAACCACATCCGCGTAATCCAGGACGATCGCGTGCTGCTGGAGATCAGCCCGGCAGACTGGTCGAAGGGGCGCATCGTTTACCGCTATAAGTGATCCGCGTTACGACTTCTGACTAGCGGGCCGGCGCGCCAGGCCGGCCAGGGGCTCGCGGACTGCAGTCGATGACACTCTCGCTAGCTGCTCGCCATCTGCCCTAGCTGGCCGAGCGGGCTTCCGCGTCGCGCTCACACACCGCGACAAGCGGAATTGCCTTCAATGCCTCATACCGTCCGTAACGAGTGATACACGGGTGATCATCTCCGCATATTTTTCCGAAAAATTGAGCGATGATCACCCGTGTATCTAGCGTTATATAGCCGAAGGACGGTGATCTGATCTTCGATCACCCGTATAACGGCGATTAGGTCCTGATGCCCGACCTCGGAGCACGCCATCTAGCTGAGCACGCGTATCAGCCAATTCTGGCTCAGCCAAGCATTGCGAGATCAGCCGCACGCGGCCATTCGTACACGGCTCCGGGGGCCATCGTGTCGTCCCACGTCAGCGACACCATCCTGGCGCGGCTCGGGTCGTCTGGCCGAGCTCGCCGGCGCCTCGCCGCTCCCATTCTCCTCCGGTGAGGCGCTGGTTGTCAGCTCCAGCGGAGAGTCAGCGCCACCGGAGACGTCCTCGCCAGCACCACCGCGGGTCACCAGGCCGGCCGGGCCGGGAACGGGCCGCCCGGATGGCGTCGGCAGCCTCCCGGCATCCGCCGCTGTGGTCCTTAATGCCGCAGGCCCGGGAACCTGAGGGGCATCTGGCGTGCCGGGAGCCGCCTGGACCGGGGAAGTCCTGCATGGTGATGCCGGGTCAGGGCTTGAACGCCAGCCCGGTCCAGGCCGGCATCTCCGGGCCGGGGGCCGGCGCGGAGCTGCCCGGCTGCCAGCTGCCCAGGTGCACCAGGCCCGGCGGGAGCAGGTCCAGGCCGCCGAAGAACCGGGCTACCTCATCATGGCTGCGCAGTGTCGCCGGCGTCGCGGACCGCTTGTTGTACTCCACGGTCATCTGCCCGAGTTCTGACCCGACGTCGCTGGCCGGGTGCAGGATCACCAGCGCGCTGCCCGGCGGCACGGCCGCCATGAGGCGCCCGACGATCGCGTGCGGCTCGTCCTGCTCACCGAGCAGGTGCAAGATCCCGATCAGCATGACCGCGACCGGCCGGGAGAAGTCCAGGGTCGCCGCCGCGCGCGCGAGGATGCCGCCGGGATCGCGCAGGTCGGCATCGAGGTAGTCGGTGGCGCCGCGCGGGCCGCTGGCCAGCAGCGCCCGGGCGTAGGTCAGGACCAGCGGGTCGTTGTCGACGTACACCACCCGGCTCGCCGGCGCCGCCGCCTGGGCCACCTCATGGGTGTTATCGGCGGCTGGCAGCCCGGTCCCGATGTCCAGGAACTGGCCTACGCCGGCCTCGCCGGCCAGGTAGCGGACCGCCCTGCCCAGGAACACCCGCTGGGCCCGCACCGAGGCGACAATCCCGGGGAAGGCCCGGATCGTGGCCTCGGCCGCCTCGCGGTCGGCCGCGAAGTTGTCCTTGCCGCCGAGCCAGTAGTCATAGATCCGGGCCGGATGAGCCCTGGTGGTGTCGAGCCCGGGCGGCGCGTCCCGGCCGGGGTCAGCGCCCGGATCCGGGCTGGGGTCCGGGTGCCGTCCTGGGTCTGGCATCAGCTGCTCCTGTCCTCGTCCCCCCGCGAGCGTGGTCTCCGGGGAGAGCACGCGGTACGGGGACAGTAAACCAGGGCAACCGCGGCACCGCGCTATGTCCCGGACACCGGCCCGGCAGCTCGCGGAAGCCTGGCCCGGCGTCATTGGCGCCGAGGTACTGGGCGAGGACCGAGACCAGCAGAACTCCATCCCGGCAGGCCGCCCCGGCGGCTAACCCCGGGCCGTCCACCCGGAAACTCGGGATCACGGAGATATCCAGGACCCGCGGCGTGCAGGACGCCGTCAGCGAGCGGCTGCCGTGCCGGCGGCCAGGCGTCCCTTCCGTGACGGCTATCACCGAACGTAATTGACTCAGGCGGCCCGGCCGTACCGAATCCGCACGGAACGCCAATTATTTCCGCTGACTATTAGCGTGGGCGCCTGTGCGCATATCATTCGATTCTGCGTGATCTTGGCGGACGAGTTTCATCGCGGGCGAGTGTCCGGTTGCTTGCCTGTACGGTGACGATCATGAAGGCCGATGAGGCTCTTGAGGTCCTGCGCGGGCTCGTCGCGGGGGCCATCCGGGCTCCGGAGGAGGAAGCCCCGAGAGGAGCCAGCCCGGCAGAAACTGACAGCCTGCAAGCCAGGCTGGGCTGCAGTATCCCGCCAGTCCTGAGAGCCTGGCTGTCGGTCTGCCGGGGAGCGGGAATCGGGCCCGGCGGCGTTTTCGGGCAGCGGCCCGACAAGCCATATCTGGATATGCCACAGCGGCGGGACTCGTTCCCGGAGTGGACAGAGCAGGGCTGGCTGCCCGTGGCCGGTGACGGGTGCGGGAACTGCTACGTCCTGACCGCGGATGGCACTGTCGGCTTCGTCGAGACCATGCGGGACCCCGGCCGGATCGACCGTCAGGCCGCAGGCGACCTGCTGTCATTCATGACCGGCCTGCTGGCCGGCGATCAGGATCCCGGCAGGACCCGCGCTTGACCAGCGGCGGCTCCCACCCTGGCGACCCTCTTCGCAGAAGCGGATAATCACCCCGAGGATGGCGATGCATGAATATTCAGACCGGCTGACCGTACGTTGGACCGCAACCCGGGCGGCCAGGCGGTCAACGACGCGTAGCCTGCGTGGATAACCGCTCGCCGAGCCGCCGATATGAGCGGTCTCCGCAGCTTTATGGCCCACCTGCGGTGAGTGCGGATCGCGGTGATCTGCGCTGTGATAAGCCCATCCCGGTAGGCAGCTTGTACCAGCACTGCCGGTGGTTCCGGGAGTGCTGCCATACGCGGGAAAGCGGACGGGTCCGCACGCGTTCGCGTTCGGCCTCCATCGGGCCCGCTCCCGGTAGTCGCTGGAACCCGGCGCGCGTAGCTCCGGAATACCGTCCTGGTGGCCTCGTGGAAAGATGGAGCCATGGCCGGCAGGGGGAGCTCGGAGACCGGCATCGACGAGAGGCTGATCGCCCGCCTCCTCCAGGACCAGGCACCGCGCCTGGCCGGCCTGCGTGCGGTAAAGGTGCGAGACGGGTGGGACAATGCCGTGTGGCGGCTCGGCGACTCGCTGGCGATTCGGATCACCCGCCGCGCGGTCGCGGCCGGTCTTCACCGGCACGAGCAGCGCTGGCTTCCGGTCCTGGCGCCCCGGCTTCCGCTGCCGGTTCCGGCGCCGGTGATCGCCGGGGTTCCCAGCGCCCTGTTCCCCTGGCCCTGGAGTGTCGTTCCGTGGTTCGAGGGCGACGTGGCTGCCGTGGCGTCCCCGCATCCCCGGGAAACGGGGGCGCTGGGCGCCTTCCTGGCGGCCCTGCACGTGCCGGCACCCGAAGACGTCGCACCCAATCCCGCCCGCGGCGGCCCTCTGGCGTCATGTCAGGCAGCGGTGACGACGTGGGCTGAGCAGGCGCTGACAAGCGGGGACGAGACGCTGATCCGGGCAGCAGCGGGCTTGTTCAACGCCGGGCTCGTGGCCGCGCCCGCGACCGAGCGGGTCTGGATCCACGGTGATCTCCATCCGCGTAATGTGCTGGTCAGCCAGGGACGTCTGTGCGCCGTGCTGGACTGGGGCGACGTGACCGCCGGGGATGCCGCCGCCGACCTGGCCGCTTTGTGGTGGCTCTTTGACCTCAGCGCTCATGACAGGTTCTGGTCCGCCTACCGTCCGGTATCTCCAGCCATGTGGCATCGGGCGAGAGCCTGGGCGGCTCTGTTCGGTCTTTCCTTCCTGACCTTCGGGCTGCCAGACGACCCGGCCACCCCCGATACCCAGGCACATGAGCTCGGGCGACGTCAGCTCCGCCGCGTTGTGGCAGAACAACGACCGCCGTGATCGCCTCACCCCGGCCATGGCCGCGCCACCACCGGAGTGCAGACGGGCCTTCCCCGCACCATCGTCCGGGCAGCGACTTTGCGGGTGACCCCTTCACGCCCCGGCGCTGAGGGCCACCCCGAATGCTTGAGAACCTAGGTGGCTGCTGACTGGGCGGTGGCGGGCTGGCGGGCGAGGCGCCGGGTCATGACGATGATCATGGCCCAGTAGATGTAGGTCTCGTGATGGGCGGGCAGGCGTTCATAGTCGCGGACGGTGCGCCGGTGGCGGGTGATCCAGGACAGGGTGCGCTCGACGACCCACCGGCGGGGCAGGACCTGGAAGGTATGCAGGTCATCGGGCCGCTTGACGATCTCTAGGGTAAGCTTGGGCTTGAGCTTGGCGGCGGCCCAGGTGACCAGCTTGCAGGCGTAGCCGCCATCAGCCCAGGCCAGCTTGACTGAGGGGAACGCGCGCCGCAGGTTCCACAGCAGCGGCTTTGCCGCGTCGCGGTCCTGGACCGAGGCAGCGGTGATCAGCACGGTCAGCAGCAGGCCCAGGGCATCGACGGCGATGTGCCGCTTGGTCCCGTTGATCTTCTTGCCCGCGTCATAGCCGCGGCGGCCGCGGCTGATCATCTCCGAGCCCTTGACCGACTGGGAATCGATGACCGCCGCCGTCGGTGCCGCCGTCCGCCCGGCGGCCAGCCGGATGCGGTCGCGCAGGTCATCGTGCATGCGCTCGGCCGATCCGTCCGCCTGCCATTTGTCCAGCCACCAGTACACGGTGCCCGGGGGCGGGAAGTCAGCGGGCAGCGCCCGCCAGACCGGCCCGTTGTGGGTGAGGTAGCGGATCGCGTCGACGACATCGCGCATGCACCAGCTGGCTGGCAGGCCGCCGCGCCCGGCCAGCCACGCCGGGGCCGGCAGTAACGGCTCGCAGAACGCCCATTCCGCCTCGGTCATATCCGAGGGATAGCGGCGGGCCCGAGTGCTGCGGGAGATCCCGCCCGGCAGCACCGGCACGCCACGCCCGGTGCAGGCGCTGGCTGGACATCACGAACGGGCGCAGGGTAGAACGGCACGCAAGGCTCGACCGCGCGTACCCGATGCCGATGTCCACCCACCGGGAAAGGCCGTCGTCGCTGGCCAGGCCGGCTGGACCGACGCGAAGCCAGCCGGGCATCTCCCGGCCCTGCATCACGGCGGCCGCGGCCCCGGTCGCGGCCACGAGGCAGGCTGACCGCCCGGGATCGACGTGGACCAGGACGCCGCCCTGGCCGCTGGCGCTGATCGCCATGTGACCGCGGATGAGGAAGGCCAGCCCGCCGAACATCTTCTTCTCGGTCAGCTCAGGGTCAGGGCCGATCAGGTCCCTGATCCGGCTGGCAAGCTCCTCGTCATAAGCCATGAGCAGGCGGAACCGCGTCTTCCCGCCAGCGCTGGCGGCCGTCCGGCAAGAGCTCGCACCACCCGTCGTCGGTATCGACGGCCTTAAACCCGCAGGCGCCCAGCACACCGATGACGCTGGACTTGCCGGTACCCGACATCCCGGTCAGCAGCACCCGCTTCACGGCCGCGATCCTACGGCCAGAAACGACATGCCACCAGGCAGATAACCCGATCCCGGGGCAGCAGGCGCTCAGCCCCCGACTGCGACTGCCTTACTGACCGCCGGTACTTGCGCCCCGACCGCGGCCCAGCTGCAACCGCTGAGCATAACGAGAACATCGACCAGCTGAGTCCCCTATCGCCTGAACTTTGCCTTGCGCACGGCGCAGATCAATGCGTTATGTGCGGACCTGGCGTGGGGTCAGTGCCGGGCCCTCGGCTTAGCGCGGGCGGCCGCGGCGGCGTGGATGGGCAGGCCCGGCTCGGGAACTGCCCGGTCAACGGGGCAGGCGGGCATCGCGCACGCCGGGATGTCACATAGCCGGCAGATGTGGCGGGCGTCCCAGCGGTCAGTAGTCAGGGCGCCGAGTAGTTTCTCCAGCGCCGGCTCCAGCTGGCGCCGTTCGGCCGCCGTCAGCGGGGAGAGCATCTGGTCGAGGATCTCGAGCCGCTTCCTGGCGGCGGCCAGCGCGGCCCGCTGCCCGGCGGGAGTCAGGACCAGAGCCCGCGATCTGGTGTCATCCTCGTCCGGCCGCCGCTCGACCAGGCCGTCGGCCGCGAGCCGGTCGACCAGGCGGACGGCGGCTGGATGGGAGATGTGCAGCAGCCGCGCCAGGAAGTCGATGTTCTGCCCGGGCCGCAGGCGGAGATGGCTGAGGGCAGCGGTCGCCGTCAAGCCGCGGCCGTCATCGTCGGCTCTGGCCTGGTGCAGCCGGTCGACGACGGCGATGGCCAGCGCGCCGAGCAGGTTCGCCTGGCGAGAGGCATGGCGAGATCTGTGCATGCGCCATGTATCTATCGAGAGACGCCGGACGGGAAGCCAGCACCGCAGTCACCAGGGCCCTGGCGTCGGTCTGGCGTTTGAGGGGGCCACTCTCGGGCAATTGTATGCATGCATTAGGTATATATGATGCGCCGGGCCGCGGCATAGGCGCCGTCCCGGGCAGGGATGAGGCAGCGTATGGACAGCAGCAAGGCACCGGTCGCCGGGTCCCCAGCTGGTTATGCCGACGCCTTTGGCGACTTCGATGGCCGCATCTGGCTGAACGCCGCGCACCAGGGTCCGCTGCCCCGGCTGGCCGCCGAGGCAGCCGGAGAGGCGCTGGCGGCGAAGCTGGCGCCGCACCGGATCAGCGACGAGGCGTTTACCGGTGTCCCGCGGCGGCTGCGTGAGCTGCTGGGCGCCCTGGTCGGCGCGCCGGCGGAAGAGATCATTCTCGGCAATAGCGCCTCCTGGGGGCTCCAGGTGCTGGCCAACGGCCTGCCCTGGCGGCAAGGCGATGAAGTCCTCGTGCTGGCCGACGAGTTCCCGGCCACCGTGTTCCCCTGGCTGGTCACCGAGCGCCATGGCGTGAGGGTGCGCCAGCTCGAGCCCGGCCAGCCGGTGCTTACGCCCGGGCGGCTGGGCCGGGAGCTATCGCCGCGGACCCGCGTTGTGGCCGTCAACTGGGTCCGGTCCCTGACCGGCCACGTCGTCGACGTTGACGGCCTGCACCAGGTCTGCGAACGCGCCGGCGTGCACCTGGTCCTCAACGTGACCCAGGGCCTGGGCGCGCTGCCATTCGACGTCCGGCGGCTGCCGGTGGCCGCGATCTCCTGCTCCGGGTTCAAGTGGCTGTGCGGACCCTACGCTACCGGCTTCGCCTGGATCCGTCCCGACGTCCTGCGCACGATGCACCCGGTCCAGGCGTACTGGCTGGCCCGGCCCGACGGCGCCGAGCTCGACCTCAACCGTGAGGGCGAGCATCGCCTGTGCGGCGATCTCGGCGCCCGCGGCTACGACGTCTTCGGCACCGCCAACTTCCTCAACTTCCTCCCCTGGGCCGCGGCGCTGGAGTACCTCCTCGCGCAAGGCACCGAGGCGATCGCCGCCTATGACCAGGCGCTTACCGGGCAGCTGATCGGACTGCTCGGCGACAGCGGCTACCGCTTCGTCAGCCCCACCGCCCCCGGTCAGCGGGCGGCGATCGTCGTCATCAGCGCCGCTGACCCTCACGACAACGAGGCCGCCCGCCAGCGCCTGACCGAGGCCGGTATCGACGCCGCCCTCCGCGCGGGCAACATCCGCCTCTCCCCGCATCTGTACAACACATCCGGCCAGATCCAGTACGCGGCGGCCATCCTCACCGGTGCCGCCACCCCCGGCACGCGGACGAGACAGGGCTGATCGCAAGACCAGCGCCGCTCCCCGCCGCAGCCCTGCCGAGCCCGGCACATTCGCCGCCGCCCCTGGCGGCCCTAACAGACTCGCTCGCCGCTGCAATAAGGCGGTCCTACGTGCGTTCTTCTTGATCTCCCGCATCACTCGGCGTGATGTCCTGGTCGTGGCGCGGATGTTCCCAGGAAGCATTTGGCGCCGGGGTCACTCAGGTCAGAAGGTAAGGAACTGCTGTGCTGGCGGGCGCGCCGTCGCCCGGCGGGGCGGCCGGGGACCGCGTTAGCATGGGCCGGATACCGAGGAGGTGACACAGGTGGCTGGAAGCGGCGCGCAGCCGGCCGGAGGCATTGATACCTCGGCGCCGAATGTCGCCCGGATTTACGACTACATCCTGGGCGGGAAGGACAACTTCGCCGTTGACCGGCAGGCGGCGCAGCAGTTGCTCGCCGCCCTCCCCGACATCGCGGGAACCGTCCGCGACAACAGGGCGTTCATCGGCCGGGTGGTCCGTTTCCTGGCCGGCCAGGCGGGCATCCGCCAGTTCCTCGACCTCGGCGCCGGGCTGCCCACGCAGCACTGCGTGCACGAGATGGCGCAGGCGATCGCGCCGGAGGTGCGGGTGGTGTACGTCGATAACGACCCGGTGGCCTGCTCCCATGGCCAGGCGCTGCTCGGGCCGCGGGACAGGGTCGGCTTCGTCCTCGGCGACCTGCGCCGGCCCGCCGAGATCCTGCGGCACCCCGACGTGCTCGCCAGGATCGACTTCTCCCGGCCGGTGGGCGTGCTGTGCGCCTGTGCGCTGCACTTCGTGCCGGACGAGGAGGAACCTCATCAGGTCATCGCCGCGTACCGCGACCATCTCGCACCGGGCAGCTACCTGGCCATCACTCACGGTATTGCCGCGGCCGCCCCGGACGATGACCCGGACGGGCTGGTCGAGCAGGTAAGGGAGGTGTACCGGAACGCGTCGGCGCAGATTCACGTGCGGCCGGTGAAAGACATCGAGCGGTTCTTCGACGGCCTGGAGATCCTCGAGCCGGGAGTCGTCTGGATGGCCCGCTGGCGGCCTGACCCCGGGACCCGGCCAGCCGGCCGGCCCGATTCCCTGTACGGCGGCGTCGGGCGCAAACCCGGTGCCTGACCGCGGACTGCGCAGCCGCGCCGAATAGCACCGCAGCCAGGCCGGCAGCGCCGGCGCCACAACATACGGCCGACCAGTCGCGCGCTGGCTCATGCCAGAGCGGTCGGCTACGGCCACGCGCGTTGGCGAACGCACGCGGTCCCGATCTGGGCGGTACCCGCCTTGCCGGGCATGATCGCGAAGTCGGCACAGAAGAACCGATCCGGGTGGCGTGAGCGCCGAACGGCGGCGCGGACCTGTTCTGCCGCCGGGCGGCTTCAGCGAGTCTGGAACAGTGGTGGGATACGGGTGATCCTTGTGTCTGGGCCTGAAGGTCCGGGCTTCTGGTGTGGCTGATTACCTTGTTGCCGGGTCCGGTGTAAAGGTCCGCCGGCTGGTATGGCTTCGGTCGAGGGCGGTCAGGATCCGGTTTCCCGCCCGGTGAGTGGTGAAGGACCTGGAGGAGTCCGTGGTTGAGAAAGCGCTGGCCGCCGTGGATGCGGTGGACTGGCCGCTGGTCAGGGACTGCTATGGTCCGGCGGCCGGCTTGCCGGATTTGCTGCGGGCGGCGTTGTCACCTGAGGTTAAGGAGCGGCGCTCCGCGCTGCAGGAGGCCCGCGATCGGGTGCAGGGTGACACGTGCGAGGCGTCACTGTATGTGGTGCCGTTCCTAGTGCAGGCTGCGCTTGGCGCGCCGGGTGACCGTGAGGCGTTCGTCTACTGGCTGGCGTGGTCGTGTGATCCCTGCGAGGACGCGGAGACGGAGCGCAGCGGTTTCCTCGGCCGGGTGCGTGAGGCAGTGGCAGGCCAGTTCGCGGTGCTGGCGCCGTTGCTGCGCGACCCGGATCCGGCGATGCGCCGGGCGATGGTGATGCTAGCGGCGGCGTGCCCCCGGGCCATAGTCGGTGCGGTGGCAGATTTGCGGGACCTAGACGATGAGGACCAGTGGGTCCGCGCGGATGTGCTGACTGCCCTGGAGTACCGCTTCGCGGACTGGCCGGGGCTGGAGGAACGGCTGCTGCGGTCGCTGTCGGACCCTGCGTGGGTTGTGCGCTACCAGGTAGCTCGAGTCCTGATGCGCAGGTCAGGTCCGCCGTTCGATCCGCGTCTGGTCGATGTGGTCGCGGACGTACTGGCCCGGCATCCCGCACCTGATAGCGAGCTGGCACCGATTGAGAGCTTGTGCCACGGGCCGGAGCCGGACCCGGCGCAGCCGGACGACGGGCGCGGCCCCATCGTGGTCCGGGTTGTGGACCGCCTGGTGGCCGACCCGCACGCGGCCCTGCGCGCAGCCGGGCGTATCACCCGTTCCGGTGAGCCGCGGGCCGGCTACGGGATCAGGCTAGCCGGGCAGGTCGTCGACACCTGGCGCGATTGCGAGGCGCACGCCGCGAAGGTCCTGCTCGCCGCGACGCCTGCTGCCGCCGACGCGGCAACCGCCCTGCTGGGCAGGGTCGCGCCGCTGGCGGAACGGATCGCCGTGCCCGATCCGGCTCTGCTCGCCGCGGCGGCCGCATGGAGCCGTTCCCCGCACCCCGCCGTGGCCGGTGCTGCCCTGACCGTGCTGGCCCGCCTCGGTGACCCTGCCGTGCTGGACCGCGCCAGCACAGCGGCCAGCGCGGAGGAGTGGCCGTCGTGGGCGCTGGCGGCTGTGGGCGAGGTGTTCGGCCGCGATGCCGCGTTCATCGTGCCTGCGGTACGCGAACGGCTGGCCGAGCTGGATCACCGCTCAGACATGAACGCCGCCCGGCCTCTGTTCGACGCGATCCGGTCCGTCGGGCCGGCCGCACAGGATGCGGTAGCGGACCTGGCTGGCCTGCTCGGACGCCGCGTGCTCCCCGTTGATGCCATCGCTGTACTCGGGGCACTGGGGTCGGCTGCCCTGCCCGCGTCGCAGGCCCTGGCCGACGCCGCAGCCGACACCAGCAGGCCACTGGACCTGCGGGTCCGCGCCGCGGCCGCGCACCGTTCGGTGACCGGGGAGCAGGCCGTAGCACGTCAGGCCGCTGCCACCGTAGCCAAGACTGGTGCCACCAACTGGACCGAACTGATCAAGGCGCTAGGTCTGCTCGGCCCCGCCGCGGCAGACTGCGTGCCGCTCGTCGAGGCAGCGCTGGCCAGACCGCACGACCGGGATCAGGCCTCCGTCACCTTGTGGCAGATCACCGGCGATCCCGAGCGATGTACACCTTTGCTGGCCAGTGTTGTCACACCGTCCGCCCACGTCGGCCTGGACGCACTGCGCGCCCTGAAGGAAATCCGGACGTGCCCGCCGCAGTGCGTCCCTGTCCTGCGGCAGATAGCCGACAGCCCGGTCCGGGTTCTGTTGTCGGCCTGGCGGGAACCACCGCGCCGCGACGACGACCTGCTGCGCGACGCAGCCCGCCAGCTACTCGACCTCCCCGCCTGACCCCGGATCCGATCTCGCCGCCCAGGTACACCCCCGGCCGGCCGGTCAAGGCGGCGACCGCCTCGATGGTCATCCGGAGAATGCCTCCAGGCCAGCATCCGCCACCCGCATACATCGCCCCCAGCCACCCGCCAGAATGACCGTTCCCCTATGCTCTGCCCGCCGCGCTGCGAGCGGGCAGGTCGATGCGGGCGTCATCCGGGACTTATTTACCTGACGATGATCCGCGCGGGGTCGGGTTTCAGGGCCTGTGCTGCGCCGTCGCGGCGGTCGGCGATGGTGAAGTAGAGCACCGACGATCCGATCAGGGCCGCCCCGAGGGCATCGCGGCTTGTCAAGTCTTCGCGGAGAAAGGACACCGCACTGACAACGCCGACGACCGGGATGAGGTTGAGGACGATGGCCGCGCGCCCGGCATCGACGTCAACGATCACCATATTGAACAGGAGGAAACTGGCGCCGAAGCCTGCGGCGCCGACGAGGACGGCGATCAGCCAGAAACCAGGCGCGACTGGCACGGTCCCGGCACCGGTGCTCCAGCGGGCGGTCGTCACCAGCATGGACACCAGCGTTGCCGCGGTGAACTGCCAGGCTGTCAGCGAAAGGGCGTCGGAGCCGTCTTCGAAACGCTTGGCGGCAATGGTGTACAGACTCGCGCTGAGGACGCCGCCTGCCACCAGCAGGTCTCCGGCGGCTGTGCCGTGGCCTGCGCCTGCGCCGGCCAGCACCGCCAGGCCTGCGAGCGCGGCCACGGCCGCGACGATGGCTGACCGGGTGATGGTCTCTCGCAGCAGCACGCCAGCCAGCACGACCACCAGCCCGGATTCCAGGCCGTTGATCACCGCCCCGTGCGCCGCGCTGGTGAGCGACAGCCCAAAGGTGTCACCCAGGTAGGCCAGGGCTGGCTCGAGCAGTCCCAGCAGCGCAGGCAGCCACCAGGACTCCGGCGGCCGGTAGCCGCGGATAAGCAGGGCAGCCCACAGAACGCCCGCGCCCGCCATCAGCTCGATGCTGAGCAGTGTTACCGGGTCGAAGCCACCCAAGGCATATTTCGTCCCGGTGACCGCCATCCCCCACAGCCCGGCCGCGGTCAGCAGCGCGGCAGTGGGACTGCGCAACGCGGCCATCCTAGGGCTTCCGTCCCGGCCGGGTTGGCTGTCCGCAGCGCAACGGACCGCGGTGACTGCCCAGGCTGAGCGGACCCGGTGCGGGCACCGGGGCGCAGATGATTCCGACGGCACGGGTGGGCGGCCCGGCGAAGGTAAAGATGACCGAGAAGGTGCCTGGCGGCCCGGGCCGCGCCTCGTGACTGCTGGATGGTTGCGTGGCCACGTCACTCACTTCTCCTTGGTCTCGTGTGTGCCGGGCTGGCCGGTGATCCTGCCCGAAGGCGGCCGTCCGGCGGGCACAAGAGCCGGACGGCCGCGCTTGGCCGGCGTATGCACGGCTCAGGCGGTAACGGTGACCGCCCGGCGGCGTGCGGCTCTGGCGTGGTCCACGAGCACGGCACCGGCTGCGGCGAACACAGCCGCGCTGATGGCGATCAGCGCGATCTGCCAGCCGGGCATCCCGCCGGCCACGACGACGCGCGTGATGGCCGGCACCGCCGCCGGAGCGTCATTCCCGCCTCCGTCCGGCACCGGAAACACGGCGGTCTGGGCGAAGGCAGCGGGTGAAGCAGCGGCCAAACCCAGCCAAGCCCAAGCTAGCCCGACTAGGACGGCGATGAGACGGCTGATGCAGCGGATACGGTTCATGACGATCTCCTTCGGCTCTGGATCAGTTCCAAGGCGACCGTATGGCGGCTGGCTTGCGTCCCGGATCGGGAGCGATTACCCAGTTTTCCCGCGCCGTTCCCCCACATTCGCGTCGCGGCCAGCCGGGTCGTTCTGCATGCGACGCGGCGACGTCACGGATCGGGCATCCAATTTCTGTAGCACGATCAGGTTCGCCGACGAGGCGCCGCCACGCGCGGGCAGTTCGCCGCTCGTAGCGGGGCGCCGCGAGCTGGCCGGGACCGGTTCGGCCGGATGGAGGGCGAGACCTCGAAAGATAGGTATGCGGGGCCCGAAGCTTAGGGGGATGGTTCCGATGCGGCGGCTTACTCGCCGTTCTTATGCTCTAGCTGTCGCGGCCAGCGACGACCCGGGCGAGATAGCGGCATCAATTTCCGCAGCTGATCGGCATCGCCGTGGCCGGCCCGCGGCAGCACGGTGCATATTCGGTCTAGCCGAGAGAAGATCCTGAATATGATGCTGCTGGAACGCGGCCCGGTGCTGGCCTTGCTGCGCCAGTACGCGCACGAAGCGCGGCAGGGTGAAGGGCGGCTCGTCCTGATCGCCGGTGAGGCGGGCGCAGGGAAATCGGTACTGGTCGAGCAATTCCAGCGCGATCTGCCTGATGCCATCTGGTCGTGGGGCGCCTGCGACGGTCTTTCTACGCCGCGCCCGCTGGCCCCATTGTTCGAGCTGGCCCGCGATCTCGGCGGCGCGCTAGAGGATCTGTGCCACGGCCAGCCTGAACGAGACGAATTGTTCGCCGCGCTGCTGGCGCAACTCACGGCTGACGACCGTCTCAATGTGCTCGTGATCGAGGACGTCCACTGGGCGGACGAGGCGACGCTTGACTTGATGCGGTTTCTCACGCGTCGCATCCGCGCGGTGCCCGTGCTGATGATCGTCACGTTCCGGGATGACTGGCTGGCACCATCGAGCCCGCTGCGTCTCGCGCTGGGCGACCTCGCCGGGAGTCGGTGGGTGCGCCGGCTTGAGCTGCCGCCGTTGTCGGCCGATGCCGTCCAGAAGATGGCCGCCGGGACCAGTCTCAACGCCGGCCAGTTGTATCAGCTCACTGGCGGCAATCCTTTCTACGTCACCGAGGTGCTTGCGGCCGGAACGGATGCAGTACCGCTATCGGCGCGTGACGCGACCCTCTCGCGTGCTGGACGGCTGAGCGACACGGCCCGGCAGGTACTCGAGACGGCGGCGCTCATGGGCGTGCGGATCGACGTGGGCCTGCTCGCTGACCGGCAATCTGCGCTGGACGAGCTCAGTGCGTCCGGGCTGCTGGTGGCCGAGGGAACCGGCCTGCGCTTCCGGCACGAGATCGCCCGGCTGGTAATCGCGCAGGAGATCCCCTCCCACCGGCAGGCCCTGATCCACGCCACGATCCTCAGCGCGCTGCAAGCCCGAGGCAGCCGTGACGACGCGCGCATGGCCTTCCATGCTGAAGGTGCTGGCGACGAAGAAGCGGTCGTCCGGCACGCATCACTCGCCGCGAGACGAGCCGTTGATCTCGGCTCGCATCGCGAGGCCGCAGCCCAGTACGAGCGGGCATTGCGATGGGCCGCGCATATCGAGCCGTCCGTTCAGGCCGGGCTCTACACGGGCCTGGCCGAAGAGGCGACTCTCAGCGGCCAATCGCAAACCGCAGCGGACGCCGACGAGCAAGCACTGCGGCTCTGGCGGATGCTCGAAGACCGCCGCCACGAAGGTGAGTCGCTGCAGCGATACTCGCTGACACTGAAACATCTGTGCCGTGGCGATGAAGCGGTAGGCACCGCCATGGAAGCGGTCAGCACACTCGAGCCGCTCGGCGGGACGCGCGAATTGGCCAGGGCGTACGCCGCACTGGCCTCGCTGCGGATGACGCGCAACGAAAACGACCAGGCGATCGAGTGGGCCCGGCGAGCGCAGGCTCTCGCCCGTTCGCTTGGCGCACCTGACGTCGAGGCCGACGCGCTGAACACCGAAGGCTGCGCCGCGTCCGCGACCGACCAGAACTGGGCCGAACTTATCCGCCGCTCACTGGAGCTGGCCATCTCCCGTAACCTGCCCAGCCAGGCCGGCCGTGCCTACAGCAACCTGTACGGCATCGCGTGCGACCAGTTCCGGTTCGACGAGGGTGAGCAGTACTACCGCAACGGCGTCGCCTACTGCGAGCAGCACGACCTGGACCGGCACTCCCACTTCCTGCGCGCGACCCGCACCGTTGTCCTTGAACACCGCGGCCGCTGGGACGAGGCGGTGGCGATCAGCGCACGGCTGCTCGAGGAAGGCGCCATCGCCCCGCTGCATCAGATCTACCCGCAGGCCCTGATCGGCATGACCCACGCACGCCGCGGCGAGCCGGGGGTCTGGCGTGCCCTCGACAACGCGATCGCCAGTGCGGCACCGACCGGACAGCCGCAGTACGTTATCCCGGCCCGGCTCGCCCGGGCCGAGGCATTCTTGATTGAAGGCCGGGTTGACGACGCACGGCGCGAAGCCGAACTGGCCGCCGATGCCGCGTACGACATCGACAAGTGGATGCGCGGCGCGCTGCGCCGCTGGCTTTACCGCACCGGCTCCGGCCGGATCGTCGATGGCCCGGTGGCCGAGCCATACCGGCTGCAGGAATCCGGCGGGCACGCGGCGGCGGCGCGCGCGTGGGATGAACTGGGCTGCCGCCTAGACGCGGCGCTCGCACTGCTTGACTCACCGGACGAGCACGACGTGCGCGACGCACTGCGGCGTCTCGACGAGCTAGGCGCCAGGGCGACCGCCGGCCTCGCCCGCCGGAAGCTGCGCCAGATGGGCGCCCGGTCGGTGCCGGCTGGCCCGCGCCGAGCTACCCGGACGCACCCGCTCGGGCTTACCCCGCGTGAGCGCGAAGTGCTCGAGCTGATCTGCGACCGGCAGACCAACACTCAGATCGCTCGCGCGTTGTTCATCTCAGTTAAGACGGTCGATCATCACGTCTCATCCGTGCTAGCTAAACTCGGCGTCGAGACCCGCGAGGCGGCAGTTGACAAGAGCCGGAACCTCAGTGCATAACCCAGGAGTGGGAGGATTATGCATTCGTCCGGCTGATCATCAGTCCGCTACGTTATGCGCTTGCCGGAACTGCTCGTCCTGTATGTGCTATCAATGCCAGCCGAGCCAATGTTGACTCGCCCTGAATCGGCAGGGACGGTATAGCGCATTGCGCACGATTCCGCTTGTCGCGGGGTGTGAGCGCGATGCGGTTGGTTGGTTGGCTGGCTGCGATGCCAGCCGTTCGCCTGGACCAAAGACGCCGGCCGCAGCAAGCGGCGCGGATGGTGGAGAAACCACTACGAGAGCTGCCCAGGCAGCCTGGCCGAGCTATCGCGGGGGGAGCACGCAGAACCTGCGGCCATCGGGATCGGCCATGACCACCCAGCTGTCCTCGTCCTGGCCGACGTCGATACGAGTCGCCCCGAGGGAGACCAGGCGGTCGGCTTCTTCTTGCTGGTCGCCGTGGGCGGGCGGAGCAAGGCCGAAATGCAGCCGGTTCTTCCCGGGCTTCGGCATCATTCCCTCACGGTCCCAGGAGTCCCAGGAGATCTTCGGCCCGCCGCGCGGCGAGCGGATCGCGGTCTGGAGGCCCTGATCCCAGACCAGCGGCCAGCCCAGGGCCTTGCTCCAGAAGTACCCGGCCTCCCGCGAACCGTCGCACGTCAGTTCGGCGAGGAATCCGCAGTCGGCCAGCCAGTTGTTGCCCGGCTCGATGACGCAGAAGTTGTTGCCCTCGGGGTCCGCGAGCACAACATGACCCTCCTCCGGCCGCTGACCGACGTCGACGTGCCGGGCACCCAGGCCGAGCGACCTTGCGACCGTCTGCTGCTGATCCTCCAGGGAGGTGCTCGTCAGATGGAGATGCCCCAGGTTCAGGCCGGGTTCCTCCTCCTGAGCTGGAAGGAACCGGATCCGGAATCCCGTGTCATCGCCCGGCACGAGCGTAACGCCGTCGCGGGAGCCGCCGGCCGTCTCCCAGCCCAGCATCCCGCTCCAGAAGCGCGCGAGACGAACCGGGTCGTTCGCATCGATGATCAGCGTCAGCAGCTGACCAGTCATCCGCTCCGCACCCCCGGTCTATCCAATCGCAGCCGCGCATACGGTACCCCCCGGCGCTCAGGGGAAAGCTATAGCAAGGGTCCTGCCAGGCCAAGCGAATAAGTCATGGCCAAGGCTCGCTCATGAGCGCTGCAGTCGCTTCCGGCGGCGTCGCGAACGACAATGCTGCCCGCGATCGGCGGGGAACACGACCCGTGGATGGACCGGATGCTCAGCTGCCCGCCACAAGCTGAACAGCACCAGCAAGGCAAGCCACGCCAAAACCGCGTAGCCCTACGGCGCGACCGCGCGGATCAGGAGGTCCTGGCCGCCTCCTGCCCTCGCCACAACCGGCCCCGAGACGGTGCCGCCGGCGGAGATCTCCGGCTCCGGTGACGATCTCACCGCGCTGTTCCGCGGCCGGATCGCATCGTCGGCCTGGTGTGCGGCGGCAAGGTCGGGCTGCGCGGTCAGGTGGACGTCAGCGAAAGCAGCTGGCCGGGACGAGTACCAAGCTTGAGTCAGGGAACTTGCCGCCGCGCTGCGGGCAATGAAGGGTGGCCATACCAACCACCCGGAGGACCGCCGATGCCGCCCGATAGCGGGCAGATCCCGCGCAGCGACGCTGACCTCATCGGAGGCTCGCGAACCGAGCCCGAGGAGTTCACCGAGCTGTTCCGCCGGCACGCGCCGGAAATCCAGCGGTACGTGACGCGGCGGCTGGGGCCGGGTGTGCTGAACGGATCCGGTGCCGACGACATCGTGGCGGAGACCTTTCTGCTCGCGTTCCGGCAGCGCGACCGCTATGACCCGAACCGGGCCGATGCACGGGCCTGGCTGTATGGCATCTGCACCAACCTGATCGGCCGGCACCGCCGGGCCGAGATCCGGCAGTACCGCGCCTTCGCCCGTACCGGGGCCAACCCAGTCACCGAGCCCTTCACCGACCGGGTCGATGACCGGGTGAGCGCGGCCGATGCCAGCCCGCTGCTGGCCGCGGCGCTGGCCGGCATGTCCGCCAAACTGCGCGACCCGCTGCTGCTGGCCGCCTGGAGCGAGCTGTCGTACGAGGAGATAGCGGTCGCGCTCGGCGTGCCGGTCGGCACCGTGCGGTCCCGGTTGAGCCGGGCCCGCAGCAAACTACGCAAGGTTCTGCCCCAGGAGTCACAGTCATGAACGAGATGGAGCAGCTCAGCCGGTTCCGGGACGGCGTTCGGTCCGGTGTCACACCACGCGCCGAGCAGATGTTCCGCACCGCGCTTGATAACGAGATTTCCGCAGGCAAGCACGTGGTGTCGAGGCCACCGGCCGGGATCCCCGGCCGGTGGCTGGCCGGGCTGCGCGGCGCCCGGTCCGGCTGGCGCTACGTGATGGCCATCTCGGTGGCCGCCGCGCTGGCGGCGGGCCTGTTCGCGGCGGTCCAGCCGTCCGGGGCGCGGCCGATGACCGTGCAGCTGCTGGCCGACCGCGCCGCCGCCGCGGCGGCAACCCAGCCGGACCTGTCCGCCGGGCAGTGGATCTACCAGGTGCTGAAGTGGCGGACGCCGGGGCCGCACCGCGGCGGCAGGCCTGGCCCCAGCGTGCAGTCCGGCTGGATGACCGCCGACGGCAGGATCACCTACGGCGGGGCCGGCATCATCGGCGACCCCATCTTCCCCTATAGCAAGATCGGCTCGCTGCCGCGCGACCCGGCCGAGCTGCTCGCGTACTTCCGCAGCCTGGATCCGGTTAAAACCGATAACAACAGCATCGTGGAGTTCATCAAGATCGAAAGCATGCTGTTCGGGATGGTGCTGCCGTCCTGGCTGGAGGCGGAGATGTTCCGCGCTCTCGCCCTCATCCCGATGATCCAGGTCAAGGAGCACATCACGGACATCGCCGGCCGGGCCGGGGTCGCCTTTGTCATGCCGGAGACCAGGCAGAGCGAGCAGGAGGAGATCATCCTCGACGCGTCGGACTACCATCTGCTCGCCAACGCGACCTGGGATAACCCCCGCACACCCTCGCCGGACAGCGAGACCGCGGTACTGCGGGAGTATCCGGTCGCGCAGCCCGGCAGCACCCAGCGGGCCGTCTCACCGCCGAGCGCGGCCGAGCTGGCGGCTGAGAAGATCAATTACTACCAGCAGTACCTGCACTACACGCCCAAGATCAGCTCCGTCACACCCGGCCAGTGGCTGTACCGGGAGCTGCGGACCGGCGGCAAGGAGCAGCGGATCTGGGCGACCGCCGACGACTCGGCACAGGCCGGGTACGTGAACGGCGCCCTGACCGTGTGCCAGCGGACGGCCCCCTGTGCCGCCTCCGAGCAGTGGCTGATGCCGGCCGGCCCGAGCTTCACCCTGATCTACCCGCAGTACCCGCGCCTGACCCAGGCTGAGATCGAGCAGCTGCGCAAGCTACCAGCCAAGCAGCGCATAGCCAAGCTGGCCAAGCTGGAGAAGGCACTCCAGCCGGCCAGGTCGCTGCCGACGCTGCCCGAATATCCCCAGCCACTGCTGGCCAAGCTCAGTACATACGACACCGGCTGCACTAATGTGACCGGCGACTGCAACGCCGTCAACGTGGCCGCGAACGTCCTCACCGGGTACGGCAACTACCCCTCGCTAAACGCGAGCTGGTTCCTGGCGCTCGCCGACGTGCCCGGCGCCGGCCTGCAGCACATCACCGACGCGGCGGGGAACCAGGACATCGAGTTCACCTTCCCGGCCCAGGACGGCGTCACCGGCATCCTGGTCAACGCCACCCTGCTCGACAAGGGCGACGTCCAGTACGAGGGATACATCCGGAACGGCCAGCAGACCCTGGTGCTGAATCAGGCCCCGGTATCCGGCCCAGGAGTACGGCCCGCCAGCTAATCACGAACCGGACTAGGTGCTTTGCGCTGCGTCCGCGAGCAATCAACTAGCCGGGGCGATCAATCGCGTCTGGCGGGAGGAAGATGGCTGGATGGAGCGCTTCACCAACGCGGCGTTCAGCTTTGAGGTCACCGACACCCCCGCCGCCGGCCGGGACGGGCCGCGAGGCGCCGCCATCCTCTTGCACGGTTTCCCGCAGGACCGCCGCTGCTGGGACCGGGTGACGTCCGCGCTCGCCGCGGACGGCTACCGGGTGCTGGCACCTGACCTGCGCGGCTACTCTCCCGGGGCCCGGCCAGCCGCCCGGTCCGCATACCGGAACTCCCAGCTGGCGGCGGACGTGCTGGCCCTGGCCGACGGGGCCGGAGCGGAACGGTTCCACCTGGCCGGGCACGACTGGGGCGCCGTCCTGGCCTGGTACGTGGCCGGCCGCTATCCGGGGCGGGTGACCTCGCTGGCCGCGTTGTCCGTCCCGCATCCGCAGGCGTTCGCCCGGGCCCTGATCACCAGCAGCCAGGCCGCCCGCTCGTGGTACATGGCCGCCTGCCAGCTGCCCGGCCTGCCCGAGCGCGCGCTCGGCCGCCGTGGCGGCCGGGCCTTCCGTGACACGCTGGTGCGTACCGGCCTCGACCCGGCCAGCGCGGACCGCTACGCCGCCCGGGCCCGGGACCCGGCGGCGATGCGCGGCCCGCTCAACTGGTACCGGGCCATGCCGTTCAGCCTGAACGAGCCGGCCGGCCCGATCCGGGTGCCGACGACGTTCGCCTGGGGTAACCGCGACCGGTTCGTCTCCCGGGCCGCGGCCGAACTGTGCGGGCGCTACGTCACCGGGCCCTACCGGTTCACCGAACTCGACGGCGCCTCCCACTGGCTGCCCGAACGGGCCGGCGGCCAGGTAGCGGCGCTGCTCGCGGAGCACTTCGCGGCGACACCCTGACAGCGAGGCGTGTGCCATCGGCGAGCTGGCGGGCATCGTCGAAATGGTGACGCCGGATCGTTCGGCCGGAGGATGCCGCCCGGCGCGGGGCGTCCTACTTTGGGTCACATGGATGTGATCAGCTGTAAGCGCCTGACCAAGCGTTTCGGCTCGGTTGTGGCTGTGAGCGGACTCGATCTCGGCGTCTCAGCGGGCCAGGTATACGGCTTTCTGGGCCCGAACGGGGCCGGCAAGACCACGACGATCCGGATGCTGGTCGGCCTGATCACGCCCACGGAGGGTCAGGTCCGGCTACTGGGGCGGCTCTTGCCTGACCCGCGGGCCATTGCTCAGACCGGCTCGATGATCGAGGAGCCGGCGTTCTATCCGTGGCTGACCGGCCGGCAGAACCTGCAGGTGATCGCGGCGGAAGGGAGCGGCTGCGCGGCGGCCGATTTCGGCCGGGTGCTGGCCGCTACGGGGCTGAGCGAGGTCGCGGGCCGGAAGGTCAGGACCTATTCCCAGGGCATGCGCCAGCGGCTCGGCCTGGCGGCCGCGATGCTCGGGCGGCCGCCGCTGCTGATCATCGACGAGCCGACTAACGGGCTCGATCCGGCGGGCATCAGGGAGATCCGCGGCCTGCTAGGCGATCTCGCGGCGGACGGGATGACCGTGTTCATGTCCAGTCACCTGCTGGCCGAGGTTGAGCAGGTCTGTGACCGGGTCGCGGTGATCGTCCGGGGCCGGGTCGTGGAGGAGGGAGCGCCCGCGGAGCTGGGCGCGATCCGGCGGCGGATCCGGGTGCAGGTCGACGCGGAGGACAGCGAGGTCGCCGGCCGTCTGCTGGCCCGCTGGACGGCCCGGCAGCTGGACGGTCAGTTCCTGGTCGAGCACGACAGCGGACGAGACGTGAACGCGGCGCTGGCCGCCGGCGGCGTCATCGCCGAGTCGGTGACCGTCGAGCTGCCGCGCCTCGAGGACAGGTTCCTGGAGATCGTCGAGGAAGAGGGCGCGCATGTTGTGGCTGCTGGTAGCTGAGTTCCGCAAGCTCGTCCGGCCGCTGGTCTGGGGCACCGGGCTGGTGATCGTGGCCTTTTGCCTGCTCATCACGTGGGGGGCGGCGGATAACGCCCGTGCCGCCCTGGCCAGTCCGCGGATCCCTGACGTCTGCGCGCAGGCGGCCACCGCGCAGTGCAGGCAGGTGATAGCGCACGCCCACGCCGCCGCCAGAGCTGCGGCCGCCGCCACCAGCCAGATCGCCCAGCCAGGCGAGATAGGCCATGTCGCGGCCGGGATGCTTGCCTCGGTTCCGGGCCTGCTGCTGATCGCCATGATCGCCGGCGGCCACTGGGGCGGCGAATGGGGATCCCGGACCATCCGGCAGCTGCTGTGCCGGGAGAGCCGCCGGGGCCGGGTGCTCGCCGCCAAGTGGCTGTCTATCTGGGCGGCCGGGGTAGCCACCCTGCTGGTCTGCTATCTGGCTCTGGCCGTGGCAGGTCCCGTGATCGCTGCGGTGGCCGGCTTGCCGTCGGCTCACTCCGCCTTGTGGGCGGGCCTCGGCTCGTCGGTGCGGGCGGCCGGGCGCGCCATCGTGGTGCTCGGCGTGTTCGCTGCGATCGGGACCGCGGCGGGCACTATCGGCCGGGGTCAGCTGGCTACCACGGCCGTGACCGCCGGCTCGATGCTGCTCGCCCTGCTGGTGGCGGGCATCGCGGGCATCGGGCGGCTGTCGCCGGCGACCTTCGTGCAGGCCTGGATGGGCTTTGGCCCCGCCGGCTACCTGCCGACGAACTTCTGGAGCAGGTTCGTCCGCGGCGACCTGCATGCCGGTCAGCTGGCCGGCCTGCTCGGCATTCTGCTCACCGCCGCGGTCGCTGCCGCCATCGCGCGCTGGCGGTTTGCGGCGGACGTGACGGCGTGAGCGGCGACTCGATCGCGACGTAAGGTCGAAACGTGTGGAGAGCCTGGTCGCAGCGGCGGCTGCCCGCGCGCGGGATGGATCGCTTCCTGGTGGCCGCGCTGCTGGTCTGGGCGCTGTTCGACGTGCCCTGGTGGTGGCGCCCGCCGGGGCACGGCGGCTCCGCCCTGGCCATACTCGGGGTGCTGGGGCTCGCCGCGGCGCAGTCGGTGCCGTTTTTGTGGCGGCGGAGCCATCCGGCCGCGGTGCTGGCGCTGGCCGGAGCAGCGCTGGCGGTGAAATACGCGACGCCCCTCAACGTCTGGTCGGCGGGCGCTGCGGTGCTCGCCGCCGCGTACGGCCTGGGGGCTTACGGCAACTGGGCGATGCGCCAGGTCACCCGGCTCCTGGCCTTCGGTGCCGTGCTCGCGGCCCTGGTGACCTTGCTGGCCGGAGGAGGCAACCACTCAGCGGCCGTCGCGTGCGCACTGCTCGCTACGGCTTTTGCTCTCGGCGAGGTCACCAGCGCTCACCGGGACGTCGCGGCCGCCGCCGCCAGGCACGCGCACGAGCTGGAACGGGCCAGCCTGGCCCGGGACCTTCATGATGTTGTCGCTCATCAGCTCAGCGCCATCGCCGTGCAGGCCGGTGCGGCCCGGCTGGCCTCGGCCGGCGACCCGCGAGCCGCATCGGAAGCGATCGCAGCCATCGAGCGGCAAGCCCGCGGCGGCCTAGCCGAAGTCAACGTGCTGGTCCGGGAACTGCGCCCGGCCGGCCCCGCTGACCCGGCCCTGCCGCGGCTCGGCGACCTTCCGGACCTCGTGCGGCGGGGCCGGGAGTCGGGCCTGCGGGCCGGGCTGCGCGTGGACGGCGAGCCCAGGCCGCTGGCAGCCGCGGTCGAGCTCGCGGGCTACCGGATCGTGCAGGAGAGCCTGACCAACGCGATCCGCTATGCACCCGGCGCGACAGCTGCCGTGCACCTCGCTTACCGCGCCGACGGAGTCACGGTCGAGGTGGTGGACGACGGGCCTGGCCCGCCAGCCGCCGGGACCGCGGGCCAAGGCGGCGGAACCGGCCTGGCCGGGCTCGGCGAACGGGCGCGGCTGGCCGGCGGCTGGCTGGAGGCGGGCAGCGGCCCGGCGGGAGGTTTCGCGGTACGCGCGTTCCTGCCGGACACCCGGTGACCGTCCGCGTCCTGGTCGTCGATGACCAGCCGGTGGTACGGGCGGGAGTTGCCACGATGATCGGCACCCAGCCTGACCTCGAGGTCATCGGCGAGGCAGCCGACGGCCTGGAGGCCGTAGCCAAGGCGCGGCAGCTGCACCCCGACGTCGTGGTCATGGACATCCGGATGCCGCGGCTGAACGGGATCGAGGCAACACGCCGGGTCGTCGCGCTGACCCCGGTGCCGCCGCGAGTCGTCCTGCTCACCACGTTCGACCTCGACGAATACGTGTTTGACGGCCTGCTGGCAGGCGCCAGCGGCTTCCTGCTGAAGCACGCGCCGCCGGAGGAGATCCTGCTCGCCGTCCGCGCTGCCGCGGTCGGCGATGCCCTTGTCTCTCCAGCGCCGATGCGGCGGCTCGTCGAGCACTTCGTCCGCGGCAGGCCGCGTGCGGCCGCCGACCTGGATCAGCTCACCGACCGGGAGCGTGAGGTCCTCGCCCTCGTGGTCCGCGGGCTCTCCAACACCGCCATCGCGCGCCACCTGGTTATCGGCGAGACCACGGTGAAGACGCACGTCGCGCGGATCCTGGCCAAACTCGCGCTGCGCGATCGAACGCACGCGGTCATCTACGGATACGAGACCGGCCTGATCCGTCCCGGTGACAGCTAGCCGGCCTGGCCGAGCAGGGCCTGCGAGGTGTCCTGGTTCGGCCGTACCTGGAGTTTGCGTCCCTGGCCGGAGCGGAACATCTGCAGCGCCTGGCCGTAGTCCTCGAGCGTGAAGCTGTGGCTGATCATCGGACCGGCCTTGATCGCGCCCGCCTCGAACATCGCTACCGCCCGGCCGAACGAGTTGAGCACGGCCATCGTCCCGACCACGGAAACCTCGTCGCGGTAGACCCGGAACGGCGAGTAGCGTGCGGTGGCGTCGGCGGGCGCCACGCCGAAGTGCTGGAACACGCCCCCGGCCATGACCCGCGGCAGGCCGTCCTCGATCGCGGCGATGCTCCCGGTGCAGTCGATGACCACGTCCCACTCCGCGCGGCCGGCGTCGTCGGCGCTCGTGTACCGGTGCTCGACGCCGACCTCGGCCGCGGTGACCAGGCGGTCCGGGTTGACGTCGACGACCGTGACCGAAGCGGCCCCGGCCCGGGGGGCCAGCTGGGCCATGAGCAGGCCCATCGTCCCTGATCCGTAGACCAGCACGTGGTCGCCCATCCGCCGGGGCAGCACGTCCCAGCCGTGGATGGCGCAGGCCAGCGGCTCGATCAGCGCCGCCTCGAACACGTCGGTGTCCGGCCGGAGCCGGAACACGTTGGCCACCGGCGCGGTGAACCGCTGCTGGGCGGCGCCGTCCGCCCGCACCACGCCCATGCCGTTCCAGTCCCGGCACAGGTTCTGCCGCCCGGTCAGGCACAGATCGCACTCGCCGCACGTCGAGCTGGGGTTCACCGCCACGTGGTCGCCCACGGCCAGCGCGCTGGGCCCCGCGTCCGCGCCCGGACCGAGCGCCACCACCGTGCCGGTCGCCTCGTGCCCCGGGACCAGCGGGAACACGGTGCCCTCGAACTCGCCGTCGAGCACGTGCGTGTCGGTGCCGCAGACGCCCACGGCCGCGGTCTCGATGAGCACCTCACGGGGCCCGGGCACCGGTTCGGGCCGCTCGGCGACAGTCAGCTCTCCCTCGGCCGCGAACACGACGGCACGCATCCTCATCACCCTCTCGTGACTCTGCCTCGTTCGTTCCCCGCTACGATCGAGCCCTACCACTGAAGCGGGTCGAGAGGTCAACCGTGAGCGACGCGGCAGCTTGGAAGCCGGGGCAGGACACGCAGGCGGTCGCGACCGCGCGGCTGCAGGGCCAGGATCCGGACAAGATCCACTGTCCCGTCTGGGGAGTCGTCGGCAACCTGGGGGACAGCATCTGCTACGCGGGGGTGCCCGCGAAGGTCGAGGCGATCCAGGCCGAGCTGCGCCGCCGGGTGACCGAGGCGGACCTGCCGGTCCGGGTCATCGCGCCGAACTACGCGAGCGGCATCTCCGACGGGCAGCGCAACGGCACCGCCCAGATGCGCTACTCGCTGATCGGCCGCGAGACGACGAACGACGGTGTGTGCCTGCACCTGGAAGGCAGCGACGTACGCGGGGTGATCGCCGTGGTCGCCTGCGACAAGCCTCCGGTCGGGACGCTCGCCGCCATCCTCGAGCACAACGTGCCCGCGGTGATCATGTCCGACGGCTCGATCCGGCCCGGCATCGACTCCCTGACCGGTGAGCCGATCGACATCATCTCCTGCTTCCAGGCGGCGGCGGATCCGCCAGAGGAGCGGCGCCGCATCGCCATGGAGGCCTCGCCTGGCCACGGGAGCTGCGGCGGGATGTTCACCTACAACACCATGCAGTCGTTCATCGCCACCTGCGGCATGGAGCCCCTGCACATGGTGAGTCCCGCCTCGGAGGACCCGCGCCGGACCGAGGAGTTCCCGGCCCAGCTGCTCGAGGTGCTGCAGGTGCTGGCCGAACGAGACCTCCGTCCGCGGGACATCGTCACCGCGTCCGCGCTGCGTAACGCGACGCTGGTGGCCATCGCGATGGGCGGTTCGACCAACGTCGTGCTGCACGGGCCGGAGCTGGCCCGGGCCGCGGGCATCGACTTCTGGCACGAGGTGATCAGCCAGGAGGACTTCAACAAGGCCTCGCGGACCCTGCCAGTACTGGTCAACGCCCGCCCGTTCGGTCGTTATTCGATGGTTGACATCGACGCCAAGGGCGGCCTGCCGGTGATCGTCCGTGAGCTGCTCGACGCCGGGGTGCTCGACGGCGAGTGCATCACCTGCACCGGCGAGACCCTGGCCGGGCAGGTCGCCCGGCTGGCCCCGCCGCCGCCGGACGGCGAGGTGATCCACCCGCTGTCGGCGCCGTTCAAGCCGACCGGCGGCCTGCGGATGCTCCGCGGCAACCTGGCGCCCGGCGGCGGTGCCGTGATCAAGCTCGCCGGTGTCGAGGGCGGTATGGAGGACGGCCTGTTCACCGGCCGCGCCCGGGTCTTCGACGGCGAGCCGGCGCTGCTCGAGGCGCTGACGTCCGCGCCGGAGCAATTCGCGGACCGCGACATGGTGGTGATCCGCTACGAGGGCCCCCGCGGCGCGCCGGGCATGCCGGAGATGCTCGACCCGACGTCCCGGATCACCACGCTGTGCCGCGAGCGCGGCATCACGATCGCGCTGATGACCGACGCCCGCTTCTCCGGTGGGTCGGTCGGGCTGGTCATCGGCCACGTCTCACCCGAAGCCTCGCTGGGCGGTCCGATCGCGCTCATCGAGAACGGCGACACGATCGTCGTCGACGTGAACTCCGACACCCTCGACTGCACCGAGCTGGCCGACCCGGCCACGCTGACCGCTCGGCGGGACCGCTGGCAAGCCGCAGCCGACGCCAACGACGGCGTCCACCCCCTGGTGCGGACCGCCGACACCCGGCTGCTGCGGCGGATGCGCGCCCGGGCGCTGTCCCCGCTCCAGGGCGCCGGGCTGTCGCAGGCCTAGCGCCCGGCGCTATCGCGCCGGGCCGGGACAGACCAGGGCACCGGCCAGGGTGTTTACCGGCGCGATGTGATGGCTCCGCTGCGATCGTGGATACATCAGGGCGGCAGGTCAGGCCGTCCTGCCGGTCCAGTGAGATCCAACAGTGGAGGTTCCAGATGGCCGAGCTCCCGCCGCCCCCCGAGGACATCGCGCTAGCGCACTTCATCGTGTCGGACGATGTCGAGCGCTCCCGGCGGTTCTACACCGAAGTACTCGGCGGCCGGGTGGCCTTCTCCGGTCCCGGCGGGCTGACCTATGTCGCGCTGTCCAACTGCTGGATCATCATCAATACCGGCGGAGGCCCGACCGACGACAAGCCCACGGTCATCCTGGAGGCGCCGCGCGATCTCGACCACGTCAGCAGCTTCCTCAACATCCGGGTCAAGGACATCCACGCCGTCTACGCCGAATGGAGTGCCCGGGGCGCCCACTTCCTGACGCCGCCGAAACAGCACGAGTACGAGATCCGCTGCTACATCCGCGATCCCGACGGCCACCTGATCGAAGTGGGGCAGACCACCGACCCGGAAGGAGACTGGACGCCCGCCCACTGGCCGGCCAGCACGCCCGCCGGGTTAGTGGACCGGCCCGGGCCGGGGACGCCAGCGTTGCCAGGCGGGGTGGGCGGTGAAGAACCGTGACGGGCGCGGGGGCTGGGCGGCCAGCTCGGCGCGTGGCCGCAGGGCCAGGCCCGCGGGAACCGGTTCCCACCACGGCTGACGGCACAGCAGCCGGCTGAACAGCTCGGGCGCTCGGCCGCCGGGTCCCAGGACCATCTCCGCGGGCGCCGGGTGGCCGGGCTGCTGCCAGCGGAAGTCGGCCGACAGCCGGAGCTGGTGACCGGTGTTGGGTAGGGCCGCGTGCGGGGTCAGGCAGTGGAAGATGATGACGTCGCCTGGGCGGTAATCGGTGGTGGCCCAGCCGCGTTCGGTGCCCGCTAGCGGGCGCGGGCGCCGGGGCCGGTCCAGGTGGCCGCCGGCCCGCACGGCGAGGCCGCCGAGCGCGGCCGGGACCTCGGCCAGCGGGATCCAGGTGGTCAGCAGGTCCTGGACTCCGGTGGCCATGTAGTCGCAGTGGGTGTACCGGCCGCGGGGCCGCTGCGCCGGGGCCTCCGGTCCCACTGCGCGTAGCACCTTTACCGGGTAGGAGAACGCCTGCGAACCCAGGATGCGGCGCACCGTCTCGCGCAGCGGCGCCAGGTAGGGCAGCGCGTTGAAGGCCAGGCTCATCACGGCCGCGCGATAGGCGGGGTCGGCCAGCGCCTCCCGCGGATCGCTCCGGCCCGAGCCGGGCGGCCCGGCCGTCGTCCAGCCGCCCGCACGCAGCGTCGCGGCGGTCAGCTCGCCCGCGGCGCGAACCTGCCCGGCGGGCAGCAGGCCGCGCAGGAACACGTACCCGTCGGCCGTCAGCCGCGCTTCGATCAGGGTGCTGGGCCGCCAGCTGGCCAGGGACGGGATCGAGATCGTCACGCTGGAGTCCACCAGCGATTACTGACGGATGTGGTTCTTCGTGCTGGAGAGGTACGGGCTGGCGGTGCAGCTGGTGTACGCGTCCCAGGCCGAGAACCTGACAGGCCAGAGCAAGAGCGATAAGGCCGACGCGCAGTGGCTGGACCGGCTGAGCGAGATGGGACTGCTGCGCGCCTCGTTCGTGCCGCCACGGGCGGTAAGGGACCTGCGGGACTGCGCACGGGACCGGACCCGGCTGGTGCAGGACCGGACAGGGCCAGGCAGCGGCTGGAAAAGCAGCTCGAAGGCGCTCTGGTCGAGCTGTCATAGGTCGCGTCCACCTGGCCACGGCCTCCGCGCAGGACATGATCCGGGCGATGATCGCCGGGCAGCGCGACCGCCGCGTCCTGGCCGGGCTGGCCCGCACCCGGATGAAAGCCAAGCAGACGACCTGGTCCTGGCGCTGGACGGCATGTTCGATGACCAGACGGCGAGCTCGCCGGCCTGCTGCTGGATCAGATCGCCTTCCTGGACGGGCGGGTCGAGGCGTTGGCCGAGGGCCGCCGCGCTGGCCGCGGCGATGCCCGCCAGCTGGGGCACCGACCCGGACGGGACCGCGGGCCTGTACGCCAGCACCGCCCCGGATGACCTGGTGCTGAACGCCGTGACCCGCCTGGCCGGCATCCCCGGGATCGGCGAGGACCTGGCCCGTGCGATCATCGCCGAGACCGGACTGGACATGACCCGGTTCCCCACCGCCGCCCGCCTGGTGTCCTGGGCCGGGCTGTGCCCCTCCGCCCGCCAGTCCGGCCCCCGCACCCGGCCCGGCAGGAAAGGCCAGGGCGACACCTGGCTCCGCGGCCGCCTCGGCAAGGCCGCCATCGCCGCCGCCCGCACCCCCACCTTCCTCGGCGAGCGCTACCGCCGCATCGCCCGCCGCCGCGGCAAGGCCAAAGCCAGGTCGCTCAGCGCGGCCGGATCGCCGGCCAGGCCGCCCGAATCGGCCAGCTCCTCCACCCAGTCACGTTACCCTCGCCGCGAATGCGGGAAGCGATGCACCTCCTGCGGCCAGCCGACCGCGACCGCGATCCGGCCGGCCCAGTACCGCGCCGCGGCGTCGTCGGCCACATCGACGACCGCGAAACCGCCGAGGTGCTCCTTGGTCTCGGTGAACGGCCCGTCGGTGAAGACGGGCGAGCCGCTGCCCGGGTCGACGCTGCACACGACGGTCGATGCGTCCAGGCCGCCGTCGCTGAAGACGAAGACACCCGCGGTCGTCATCTCCTCGATCACGGCCCGGGCGGCCGCGCCCCGCTCGCGCACCTCCTCCAGCGAAAGGTCAGGCACCCACTCGTCGTTGAAGGCGATCAGGTACAGCGCCATCTCAAGCTCCTCTGCTCACGGGCAGCCCCGGACGACTGCCGCTCACCTTCTCTACGAACGCCCCCGCGCCGATCGACACCCCGGCTCTCTGGATTTAATCCGTAGCTTTCAGTAATGAAACGGGTCCATCCGGTCACGAGACCCGGACTTCGTTGATCCGGACCGGGCGATGCTCGCGCAGCGAGAGCGTGCAGGCTTCGGCCACCCAGCCGGTCTCGATGGCATCCAGGACCGTGCACGGCGACGAACGTCGTCCGGCCACCACCTCGGTGAACGCCGTCAGCTCGTTGCGGAACGCCGCGGCCAGCCGGTCCATGAAGAACGTGAACGGCTTGCCGTCGGGGAAGGACACGCCGGGCTCGGCCGACCGCAGCGGGAGCCCCGGTCCCAGCCCGGCCGCCACGCTGTCGCGGGTGCCGTGCGCCTCCAGCCGCACGTCGTGGCCGCGCGCGTTGTACCGGGTGTTGGAGACGACCGCGAGCGCGCCGCCGTCCAGGGTCAGCACGGCCGAGGCGGTGTGCACGTCGCCGAGCTCGGCGAACCATTCCGCGTCCTGGTTCGTGCCCACGGCGTACACCTCGGTCACCTCCTGGCCGGTCACCCACCGGACGGCGTCGAAGTCGTGCACGGCGCAGTCGCGGTAGATCCCGCCGGACCCGGCCAGGTAGGCCCGCGGCGGCGGGGCGGGATCGAGCGTCGTGGACCGGACGGTATGGACCATGCCGAGCTCGCCGTCGGCCACCGCGGCGCGGACGGCGGCGAAGGCCGGATCGAACCGGCGCGGGTACCCGATCTGAACCGGCACGCCCGCGTCGGCGACCCGGCGGGCGAGCCGGACCGACTCGCCGCTGTCGCGCGACACCGGCTTCTCGCAGAAGACAGGCAGGCCCGCGGCGACGCACAGCTCGATGAGCCCGGCGTGCAGATCGGTAGGGGCCGCGATGACCATCCCGTCGACCCCGGACGCCAGCACCGCCTCGGGGCTGGCGGCGATGCGCGCGCCGAACCGTTCGGCCACCTGCTCGGCTAGCGCCGGCACCGGGTCGCTGATGACCAGTTCCTCGACGCCGGGCAGCGCCGCCAGGGTCTCGGCGTGAAACGCGCCGATCCGGCCGAGGCCGAGTAGTCCGAGTCGCATCAGTCCATCCCTCCCAGCACGTTCTGGTCCCAGTCGATGACCGAGCCGGTGACCACGCCGGACCGGTCGGACAGCAGGAACACGACGAAATCGGCGATCTCGTCGACCTGCCCGAGCCTGCCCATCGGCAGCGATGCGCCGGCCTTGTCCCGCCAGTCGTCACCGGCGCCGTGGAACTGGCGCTGGGTGGCGTCCTCGCCCTCGGTGTCGGTCCAGCCGATGTTCAGGCCGTTGATCCGGATCCGGTCCCAGCGGTGCGCGTACGCGGCGTTGCGGGTCAGCCCGGCCAGCCCGGCCTTGGTCGCGACGTACGGGGCGAGGTAAGGCTGGCCGGCGTGCGCCGAGGTGGACATGATGTTGACGATGGTGCCGGGGGCCTTGCGGTCGACCAGGCCGGCGACCACGGCCTGCATGAGGAAGAACGGGGCCTTGAGGTTCACCGCGACGTGCGCGTCGAACAGCTCGGGGGTAGTGTCCAGCAGGGTCCCGCGGGTGGTCAGGCCGGCCGCGTTGACCAGGCTGTCTATCCGGCCGAACGTGCTGGTCACCGTGGCCGTGCAGTCTCGTGCCTGGGTCACGTCGGCCACGTCGGCCTGGACGAACAGTGCCTTGGTGCCGCCCGCGGTGAGCTCGGCGGCCAGCGCTTCGCCCGGCTCGCGGCGCCGGCCGGTGACCGCGACGATCGCGCCTTCCCGGGCCGCCGCCCGGGCGATGCCCGCGCCCAGCCCGGCCGTACCGCCGCTGATCAGCACCACCCGCTCGGGCAGCAGGCCGTTCGGCTCGCTCATTTTTGTCCCTTGTTCCCAGGCCGCTTCGTAACTGTGTCGGGGAAGGCGGCCGGTCGCTACCGGTCCGATGCAATCGACACTGCATGGCCGGATTCGCCAAGTCAACGCCGTGTAACCCGTCAAAAAACCGTCATTTTGACAGGAGATGTTATGACCGTGACCACCGGTTAGGGCGACTCCGGTATAGCCGCAGGCAACCAGGCTGATGAGTTTGTCAGTTCATATACCCGTCAAAATTCCCTCAGGGGGCCCCCGGGCGGGTCAGTCGCCGGCGTCCTCGGGCGGCTTGACCTCGCGGCGCAAGATCTTGCCGGTCGGGCCCTTGGGCAGCTCGTCCACCAGCCAGACCTGCCGCGGGTACTTGTAGGCGGCGATCTTGTCGCGGGCGAACGCGCGCAGCTCGTCCGGGGTCGCGCTGGCGTCCGGCTTCAGCGCCACGGCCGCGCCGACCTCCTCGCCCAGGTTGTCGTGCGGGATCCCGATCACGGCCACCTCGGCCACCGCCGGGTGCTCGTGCAGGACCTCCTCGATCTCGCGCGGGTAGACGTTGTAGCCGCCCCGGATGATCATGTCCTTCTTGCGGTCGACGATGTAGAAGTAGCCGTCCTCGTCGACCTTGGCCAGGTCCCCGGTGCGGAACCAGCCGTCGGTGATCGCCTCGGCGGTGGCCTCGGGCTTGCCCAGGTAGCCCTTCATCACGTTGGGCCCCTTGATGGCGATCTCGCCGATCTCTCCCTCGGGGGCGGGCTGTCCCTGCTCGTCGACCAGGCGCATCTGCACGCCCTCGACCGGGACGCCGATCGAGCCCGGCTTGCGTTCGCGGTCCGGCAGGTTGAACGACGCGACCGGGGAGGTCTCCGACAGCCCGTAGCCCTCCAGGATGACGCAGCCGAACTTCTCCTCGAACCCGCGCAGGATCTCCAGCGGCAGCGAGGCGCCGCCGGAGATGCAGGTCCGCAGCGTCGCGGTCTGGGCCGGGTCGCCGTCGGGGGCGTGCAGCATGGCGGCGTACATGGTCGGCACGCCCTCGAAGATGGTCACCGCGTCGCGCTGGATGATCTCGAGCGCCTTGGCCCCGTCGAACCGGGGCAGCAGCGTGAGCGTGCCCCCGGCCGCCACGGTCGCGTTCAGCCCGCAGGTCAGGCCGAAGACGTGGAACAGCGGCAGGCAGCCCATCGTCACGTCGTCCGTGCCGTTCTGCAGCAGGGTTCGCGTGACGATGCTGGCGTTGCTGGTCATGTTGGCGTGGGTGAGCTGGGCGCCCTTCGGCTTGCCGGTGGTCCCCGAGGTGTACAAGATGACCGCGTCGTCCTCGCCGCCGCGCCCGGACGTTTCGGCCGCGGGCTCGTGCCCGGCCAGCATGTCGGCCAGGTCAGGAGTCTCGGCCACCAGGACCTGGGCGCCGGCGTCGGTGGCGCCCTTGGCCGCCTCCCCGGCCACGGCGTTCCAGGCCAGCAGCACCCGGGCGCCGGAGTCACTCAGGTAGTAGCCGACCTCCCGGCTCTTGAACAAGGGGTTCATCGGTACCACGACGGCCCCGGCGGCCAGCGCACCGTAAAAGGCGATGGGGAAGGCCGGCACGTTCGGCAGCATGATCCCTACTCGGTCCCCGGGCTCCACTCCCGCCGCCGTCAGCAGCGTGCTCATCCGGCCGGCGGCCTCCCGCAGCCCGGCGTAGCTGAGCACGAAATCATCCAGCCGGATCGCGGGGTGGCCGGGATGGCTGGCCGCCGAGCGCTCGAGGAGGGAACTGAGATTTTCCGGGTTCTCGTCGGGATGCGCCATTGGTGTTCCTCCCCTGTACGCGGCTGATCACTAACCATCGCACGGCAGCCTCTGAACAGGAAGGCCGCTGTCCTACAGGACGAACGGGATGAGCATCTTCGTCCTGCTCATGTACTCCGGGTACGCCTGGGGGAACGTGGCCGTGAGGTTCCGCTCCTCGACCGTCCCGCAGTAGTAGAAGTACGCGACCAGCACCGCGACGACGATCAGGCCGAGCAGGCTGTTGACCAGCACGGTCCCCAGCATCGCGACCAGGAGCCCGGAGTAGATCGGGTGCCGGACAAACCGGTAGGGACCCGAGGTGACGAGGTCCGGCTCGGCCCGCTGCGTCATCGGCATCCCCCAGTTGCGGCCCAGGTGCAGGCGGGCCCAGATCGCCAGCGCGATCCCGCCGGCGAATACCAGCGCCCCGATGGCCGCCAGGATCAGGCTGTGCACAGCCAGGCTGCCGCCGCGCAGGACGCCCGCGATCACGAAGACCCCGACCACGCTGACGCCGGTCAGCCGGGTCCGCCACCCGCTCCTGACGCTCTCCTTGCTGCTGGCGGCCGACACGAGCCAGTAGATCCAGAAGGCGAGCCAGGCCCAGCCGAGGGCGAGCTTGATCGGGTCCACGCTGCTTCTCCAACCGCGGCTACGGGGGCAGATGTGACTCACCGTAGGCCCGGTGCCGGCCGCTTTCATCGGCTCCCGGGTTGATACCGGGTTGATCTGTGTTCTCCACCCAGCGGGCCGGGCGGCCGCCCCGGCCGGGATCCCCGAGCCTGGTTACGTGAGCTCGGGGAGCCCGGCTGCCTGGGCCGCCTACTTCTGCTCGTAGACGGCGGTGAGGGCGCCCCGGGCCAGCGTGTGACCCATCAGGTTGAACACCAGGAACGCCGGGGTGGCCCCGGGATCGACGTCCAGTGACTCCACGTCCAGGGCGTGCACGACGAACTGGTAGTGGTGGACCCCGTGCCCCTCGGGCGGCGCGGCGCCCAGGTACTGGGCCAGGCCGGCGTCATTGCGCAAGGTGACGGCGCTGGCGGGCAGGGCGTCGCTGCCGGGGCGGCCGGCCCCGGTGGGCACCTCGGTCACCGAGGCGGGGATGTTGAACACCGCCCAGTGCCAGAATCCGCTGAGGGTGGGGGCGTCCGGGTCGTACGCGGTGATCGCGAAGCTCTTCGTCCCCTCGGGGAACCCGCTCCACGACAGCTGCGGGGAGTGGTCCTCGCCGCCCGCGCCGAAAATGCCGCTCACGTGCGGCGCGGGGAGCGTCTGGCCTTCGGAGATGTCGGAACTGGTCACCGTGAAGGTCGGAGCCTCGGGGAGACCGTGGAATGGGCTAAGCGAGTCCGTCATGGACTTCTCCTCTTGTCGGGTTTGGTGTCACGGCCAGCGGTGGGCGTTGCCCTCGTGCAGGGCACCGGGCGGGTTCGGCAGGACGCAGAACAGCAGCCCGGCCGGGTCCCGCATCACCTGCCAGGTGTCCACGCGCTCGACGCGCCGGGCGCCGAGGTCCTCGAGCCGGGTCACCTCGGCGTCTAGGTCGTCAGTGTGGATATCCAGGTGCACGCGGGCGGTTCCCTCGTCCAGGCGCTGGGTCAGCAGCCAGAAGTCCTGGCCGTGCAGCGCGGCGCCGTGGTACTCGGGGTGGCGCTCGAACGGCTGCCGCAGCGGCTCGCCGAGGGCACCGGCCCAGAAGGACACCTCGCGGTCGTAGTCACCGGCGGGTGCGTCGATGACGATCTTGAACAGCCGGCTGAAGTGTGCCACGTCATCAACCTACGCAGGCTGATCGGCGCCTGCCACCTCGTAGTGATCCGCGGTCAGGTCCCGCTCGATGAGAAACTGGTCGTCCTCTGGATAGAAGACGGCCGTGCCGATGTCCTCGCCCGCGAAGGCCTCGATCGCAGTCCGGGACTCCCAGAGGCTCACCGTGATGAACTCGGCCCGGTCGCCCTCGGTCCGCCAGAGCAGCCAGGCCCCGCGGTTGCCCGGCGTGCCCCGGTAGCCTTCGATCCCGGTCCGCTGCGCGTACTCCGCATAGGCCGAAGCGTCCTTCGCCCGGACCGCTCCGCGCCAGATTCTCGCCATCATCGCCCGCAACTGCCCGCGGGTGCCGGTCCTGAAACGTTCAGGTGAGCCCGGCGGCGCGGTCGTGGGCGGCGCGGGCGGCGTGTATCTCGGCGATGTGGGTTTCTGACCAGCTCTTGATCGCGCGGACGACCGGCAGGAGGGTGTGGCCGAGCGGGGTGAGCTGGTAGTCGACCCGGACCGGGACCGAGGCGGTGATGGTGCGGGTCACCAGGCCGTCGCGTTCGAGCAGGCGAAGGGTCTGGGTGAGCATTTTCTGGCTGACGCCGGCGATCCGGCGGGACAGCTCGCTGTAGCGCTGCGGGGCGTCCGCGAGGGCGGTGAGGACGAGCGTCACCCACTTGTCGCTGAGCGCGTCGAGTACCTGGCGGGACGGGCACTCGGCCACGTAGGCGTTGTAGACGTCGCGCTCGCGCTCGCGCCGCTGCGCCGCGGTCATGGTGGCCATCGCGCTCCTTCAGGAGTGCTACACACTTTCAGGTGCCTTCTTACTAAAAGAGAGTAGCACGCCTAACGTCGGTTCCCTTGCGTGGCACGCGGGTACGCAACGTGTGGATTGCCGTCGACGGCCCGGCCCTGGCCGAGCTGGCCGCCCTGGCCGACGCCGGCCAGCTGACCCCGCGGGTCGCGGCGACCTTGCCGCTCGAGGAGGTAGCCGCCGCCCACCGGCGCGTCGCCGAAGGCGGCCTCCGGGGCCGGATCGTCCTCATACCGAACGCGTGACGTACCCGCTCCGGCCTCAGCGGGACGGGAGGCGGTGTTCAGGGTGGCGGCCCGTTCCCCGTGACCCGCATCACATCCGTGCTTGTGCGGGGCCGCCACGGTAATTACGGTCGAAACGACATCAGTCACAGGAGGTGCGCGATGCCGGCCAGAATGCCGCAGCCGCTCGGTGCGGTGCTCGGCCTGATGAAGTTCGGCGCGAAGCACGGGCTGATACCCGGCCCGGAGAAGACGTTCGCGAAGCCGCACGACGAGCGGCTCAAGCGCGTGACCCCTAAGTTCATGTGCGAGCCCGGGCCGGCGTCGAGACCCTGCACACCCACTACGACGACATGCCACACGGCTTCCTGATGGCCTCCCGTCTCACCAAGCGCGCCGACGAGTCCATGGACGAGATGGCCCGCGAGGCCAGTAAGCGCCTCGGCACGGCCGAGGCCCTGATCTAACGGTCACGCCCCGATCGGCGCCCGGGGAACCGGGTCAATGTTCCATCGACCCGCGCGGGATCCACTGCCAGGAACTTAAGGCGGCACTCTCGCACCATGCGGTTTCATGATCGCGGACAGTTTCGGCTTCCATGCGCCGGAAACTGTCCGCGATCATGATCAGCATCCGGAATGTCTTAGCTTAAAATTGAGACATTAATGGATATAGCGGACTCGCTGTGGCGTGGCCAGGATGCCGCAGCCGTGCTACCACTGCCGACCGCACCCGCGCCGCTCCCCGGTGCCGCCCCCACCCGCGGCGAATGGCTCTGACCAGCAGAACCCCCGGACAGGACCGCACAGAGCTGCCTTAAATTACTGGCCGTGGCGCGGGACCGGGTCGATGCTCCATCGACCCGGCTGGCGCAGGCCAGCATCGGAGAGGCCCGAGTCACATGTGACGCCCGGGACGCGAGGTACTATCCAGCCACGCCAGCTGCGGGAAGGGCAGGATCCGGCAGCTCAGGTGACGCATGTCAGCGGGGTTAGGGTGGGGAGCATGTTCGACGTGCCGTCGCTCGAGGAGATACCCGAAGACCTGCGATCCCGCATCAAGGAGGTCGCGGAGAAATCCGGCTTCGTCCCCAATATCTTCCTCACGCTGGCCCGGCGGCCGGCCGAATGGCGGGCGTTCTTCGCCTACCACGACGCGCTGATGGACAAGGAGACGCCCGCGCTGAGCAAGGGCGACCGGGAGCTGATCGTGGTCGCGACCAGCGCCGAGAACCACTGCCTGTACTGCGTCGTGGCGCACGGCGCGATCGCCCGCATCCGGGCGCGCAACCCCCGGATCGCCGACCAGGTCGCCACCGACTGGCGCAGCGCCGAGCTCGACGACCGCCAGCGGGCCATTCTCGAGGTCGCGGTCGGGCTCGCGGTCGAGCCGTGGACCGTCAACGACGAGATCCTGGGTTCGCTGCGCGCGCACGGCCTGACCGACGACGACATCTGGGACGTCGGCTCGATCAGCGCGTTCTTCGCCATGTCGAACCGGCTGGCGCACCTGACCAAGACCATGCCGAACGACGAGTTCTACCTGCTCGGCCGGGTACCGCGCCCGCCCGCTTAGGAAGTGGGGCTTTCCGCCCGCTCGTTTGGCCCGATCTTTGTAGGCTCCGCTCATGGACCTGAAGGACGCGACGCTCATGTTCCTCACCGAGTCCGCTGCCTATCCCGCGGTGGCCGAGATCGCGCGGTCCGCCTACGACCGCCTGGTCGAAGCGGACGACATCGACTACCGCGTCCTGGACCACCTCATCGGCGAAGCGAGCGGCAAGGGCGTGCTTCGTGCCATCCGCCAGAAGTACGGTGAGGTCGCGTTCGAGGCCATCGTGGGGCCGGTCCTGCAAGAGGTCGGACGGCGCAAGCCGATCCGGTCGGACCGGTACGGCTACGCCTGGCCGCCGGGCGAGGACCCGCTGACGGCCAGCATCGCCCGCTAGCTGAGTTTCCGCGCCCTGCCGACCGGGTCGGGGTTCACCGTCCCGGTGTGGTGCCCATGCCGCTTGGCTTTAGTTGATCATGAGCGTCAGCTGGGCGGCGGACGTGATGAAACCGGGCTTCCAGCGCGCCCGGACGCACTCGAAGCCCGGTTTCATGACGTCACGGCGGACCCGCGGGAGTGGCCGCTTTCGCGGGCGGCGGGCTGCTCATCGGCGGCGGGCCGGGGCGGCGCCCCAGGCGGGCGGCGGTGGCCTGGACGGTGCGGGCGGTCCAGGCGGAGGGGCGGGGGCGGGCGCCGTCGGCCAGGGCGTTCCAGTAGATCGACCAGGTGCCCGCGACCGCGCGCCGGACGACGGGGGCGGTGAGCAGGCGGGTCACCGCCAACGTGGTCCTCGGCCGGTGCAGCAGCATGTTCTGCAGGGCCGCCGCGCCCGCCATGTACTGGCCGAACGCCGCCTCGAGCGCCTCGGGGTAGGTACTGGCGGCCCGGGCCGGGCCGGCCAGCACCGCCTCGGCGGCGAGCCGGGCGCTGACCATGGCCGGGCCGATGCCCTCGCCCTGCAGGGGATTGATCAGCCCGGCGGCGTCTCCGGCCAGCAGCACGTTGCCGGCCGCGGCCGGGGCACCGGTGCCGCCCATCCGCAGCCAGCCGCCCATGACCGGCCCCGGCTGCGCGTCCCGGCCCAGGTCGCCGCGCTGGCCGAGCAGCGCGACGAGCCGGGCCAGGTCGCCGCGCAGCGGCGCCTGCCTGCGGCTGTGGCCCAGGCCGACCCCGATGCCCACGTTGGCCTGCCCGTCCGCGCCGGGGAACAGCCAGCCGTACCCGGGGTAGATACGCCACGGGCTGGCGTCGAGCAGGACCAGCAGCGGCAGCGGGACCTCGGCCGGCAGGTAGGCGCGGATCGCGAACCCCCACAGCGCCGCCTCCGGGTCGAGCATCCCGGCGAGCCGGGCCACCGGGCTCAGCGCGCCGTCGGCGGCGATGATGACGTCGCCCGCCAGGCGCTGCCCGTCGCTGGCGACGACGGCCTCCACCCGGCCGTCCCGGCCCGTCTCGACCGCGCTGATCCGGGCCCGCACCGGGACCGCGCCCGCCTCGACGGCGGCCTCGCGCAGCGCGTGATCCAGCACCAGCCGCGGCACGATGATCCCGTGACCGGGGTAGCTGCGCCCGGTGAAGGCGGGCAGCCGGCTCCGGCGGCCGGACGGACCGACCGCGAGCAGGTCGGAGCCCTGCCCGGCGTCCGGGACGCGCAGCCCCAGGTCGGCCAGGACCTGCACCCCGCGGGGCCCGACCAGGTCCCCGCACGCCTTGTCGCGCGGGAAGGCCGCCTTGTCGGCCAGCGCCACCCGCGCGCCGGCCCGGGCCAGCACCAGCGCGGCGATGCTGCCGGCCGGCCCGGCGCCGACCACCACCGCGTCGAAACGGGGGCTACCGCGGCCGGGTCCGGCTTCGGAGGCGTCCACGCGCTAGGGCCCGGGCGGCGGGTCGGCGCCCGGCCACACAAGGGCCTGCGCGACGATCGTCGCGCCCTCGTTGACGGCCAGCGCCGGCGAGCCATACAACTCGTACCCGAGGTCCAGGGCCTCGCTGACGCGGTAGCAGAACGTGGCATCGTCGGGTCCGGTGAGCACGCGGTACCGGGGAAGTCGTTCGGTCGTCACCCACGTGAGTCTAGGCACGGCCGGACGGCGCCGCCCGCCCGGCCGTGGTGGTCACGCCGGTCAGGCGCCCCACCACCAGTAGTGGTGATGGTGCCGGCCGCCCGTGCCGGTACCGGTACCGGGCGCCGTGGCGGTGGGCGATGGCGCGGGGGCGGTGGCCGTGGCCGACGGCGCGGGGGTGCCGGCGGTGGCCGCGGCGCCGTCGCTGTCCCAGGTCACCGAGAAGGCGTTACCGCCGGTCAGCGCCGAGGGCGTGGCCTCGGTGACGTTGTTGCCCGACACCATGGTCAGGGAGCTGGGGTTCTCGTTGCCGAACGCCGCGTTGTCGACCGTCGCGGCGGTGAAATTCACGGTGCCGAAGTTCGTCAGCGGCAGCACGGTCCCGTTCCCGTTGCTGGGCGCCTCCGCGATCACCTCGGCCGAGCCCAGCTGGGCGATATTCGAGGTCTGACTGGTCGTCTGGGTCCAGTTCTGGGTCGAATCCGTCAGCGTCAGGGTGAACGCCCCGCCGCCGTTGGCGACCACCGAGGCGCTCATCGCGTCCCCGGGCTGGACCGGGTTGTCGAAGAACACCGGCGCGGCGGGAAACATCTCGAACCAGCCCTGGTAGGAGGCATTGCCGCCGTTGCAGTCGGCTTCGGTGCCGGTCTGCTCCACCGAGTTGGTCCCGTCGCCGTCCAGGCCGACCCAGAAGCTGGAGAAGGTATCCGTCGCGGTGCAGGTCGCCGTCGGCTCGGCCCAGGACGCGGACACGCTCGTGAACGTCCCGGCGGCGCCGGCCGAGGTGTAGCCGGCCCAGTTCTGGCTGGTCTGGCCCGCGTTAGCCGCGTTGGCGACGGACCCGGAGGCGGCTGCGCCCTGGGTCCGCGATCCCGCCGGGCCGGGCATCATCATGTAGCCGCCGCGGCCCCATCCGCCGGCGTCAGGCCCCGAGGCGGCGCCCGGCCCCGAGGCGGGATAAGCCACGCTGGCCGCGTCCACGGCCCGCGGGCTGTGCGCCGTCGTGAGGGCGTAGCCGATGACGAAGACGGGGATACTGGCCCCGGCGACGACCAGGCCCAAACGGCGGCCCCGGCCACGCGATGCGGAATACCTCCGGGAAGTGCGGAAGGCTCGGCGGGAATACACGAGGCTGACGTCCTTTCTCCAGCGCTCCCAAAGTTCCCCCGGCCGGTGCCGCGCCCGAAGAGCCGTCGTAAATGTCCGGCTTTACCAGGTAATTCTCGTCTCGCGTTATAGGTTAGAGATATGCGAAGCTGCGGGGCGCGCACGATAGACATCCGTAAGACATGCCCGAGCTGATCGCGCCTGACGTCCGCCTGCATGCCGCCTGGCTCCGCGCCCGCGCGGAGTGGGGCCCCGGTCTTCACGAGGACGGGTTCGGGCTGCGGGCCTCCGATGAGGTGGACTCCCCGGCCGGGTTCGCGGCCTGGGTGGCCCGGCTGGCCGCGCAGGAGGACACGTCCCAGCCGCCGGAGCCGGGCCGGGTGCACTGCACGTACCGGTGGATCGTGGCGGACGGCGAGGTACTCGGCGGGATCGCGCTGCGGCACGAGTTCAGCGACTTCGTGTGGCGGACCGGCCACGTCGGCTACGGCATCCGGCCGTCGGCCCGCCGGCGCGGGCTGGCCACCTGGGCGCTGGGCCAGATGCTCGGCCAGGCCCGGGCGCTCGGCCTGGACCAGGTGCTGATCGTCTGCGCGGCGGACAACGATGCCTCGGCCAAGACGATCGAGCGCCAGGGCGGCGTCCTGGAGGAAATCAGGGCCACCGAGCTCGGCACGGTGCGGCGCTACTGGATCACGCTGTAACCGTCGTTCCAGCTCAGCATGGTGAGAAGTGTCTCAACTTGAATCACTCGGTTTCTTGAGTCTTTCGCCTTTACGGAGTTAGGGTAGGCACCATGACGGCTTCACCGACCCCGCCCGCCGCCGAGGAACTGCGCGGCGCCGGGCTGCGGGTGACGGCCGCTCGCGTCGCGCTCCTCGAGACCGTCAGGGGAGGCGACCATCTCGGCGTCGACGCGATCGCGGCCGGGGTGCGCGACCGCATCGGCCACATCTCCCTGCAAGCCGTCTACGACGCCCTGCACGCGCTCACCGAGGTCAGGCTCATCCGCCGGATCGAGCCGGCCGGCGGCCTGCCCCGGTTCGAGGGACGGGTCGGAGATAATCACCACCACGTCGTCTGCCGGTCGTGCGGCGTCGTCGCCGACGTCGACTGCGCGGTCGGCGAGGCCCCCTGCCTGACCGCGTCCGACGACCAGGGCTTCGCGATCGACGAGGCCGACGTCACCTACTGGGGCCTGTGCCCTGACTGTTCCGCCCGCAGTTCCAGATCAGCATGATCGTTCCTGAGTAACGCAGATCGAAGCAACCGGAAGGATTTCCATGGCTGAGCGTCCCGACCATGACCCAGTAACCACCGATCCCCACACGCCAGAGGCCGCGGAACGGACCGGCGGCGCGAGCGCGGAGGGCGGCTGCCCGGTCGTCCACGGGCGTGTGCACCCCACCCAGGGCGACGCGAACAGCCAGTGGTGGCCCAACCGCCTCAACCTGAAGATCCTGGCCAAGAACCCCGACGTCATCAACCCGAACGACGCCGGCTTCGACTACGCGGCCGAGTTCAGCCGCCTCGACCTCGGGGCGGTCAAGGCGGACATCGCCGCCGTGCTGACCGACTCCAAGGACTGGTGGCCGGCCGACTTCGGCAACTACGGGCCGCTGATGATCCGGATGGCGTGGCACAGCGCGGGCACCTACCGGGTCAGCGACGGCCGGGGCGGCGCCGGCGCGGGCCAGCAGCGCTTCGCGCCGCTGAACAGCTGGCCGGACAACGTCAGCCTGGACAAGGCCCGGCGGCTGCTGTGGCCGGTCAAGAAGAAGTACGGCAAGAAGATCTCGTGGGCCGACCTGCTGGTCCTCACCGGCAACGTCGCGCTGGAGACGATGGGCTTGGCGACCTTCGGCTTCGGCGGCGGCCGGGTGGACACCTGGGAGGCGGAGGCGGACGTCTACTGGGGCCCGGAGACCGTGTGGCTCGACGACGAGCGCTACAGCGGCGACCGTGAGCTGCAGGACCCGCTGGGCGCGGTGCAGATGGGCCTGATCTACGTCAACCCCGAGGGCCCGAACGGCAACCCGGACCCGCTGGCGGCGGCGCGCGACATCCGTGAGACGTTCGGCCGGATGGCCATGAACGACGAGGAGACCGTCGCGCTCATCGCGGGCGGCCACACCTTCGGCAAGACGCACGGCGCCGGCGACTCGGAGGAGCACGTCGGCCCCGACCCGGAGGCGGCGCCGATCGAGCAGCAGGGCCTCGGCTGGCAGTCGACCTACCGCACCGGAAAGGGCATCGACACGATTACCAGCGGGCTCGAGGTCACCTGGACCTACCACCCGGTTCGGTGGGACAACGAGTTCTTCCACATCCTGTTCGGCTACGAATGGGAGCTGTTCAAGTCCCCGTCGAACGCCAACCAGTGGCGGCCCAAGAACGGCGAAGGGGCCGGCCTGGTGCCCGAGGCGGACGGCAGCGGCACCCGCGAGCCGCGGATGCTCACCACCGACCTCGCGCTGCGCTTCGACCCGATCTACGAGCCGATTTCCCGCCGGTTCCGGGACAACCCGGAAGAGTTCGCCGACGCGTTCGCCCGCGCCTGGTTCAAGCTGACCCACCGTGACATGGGCCCGGTGGTCCGCTACCTCGGCCCGGAGGTGCCGTCGGAGGAGCTGATCTGGCAGGACCCGGTGCCGGCCGTGGACCACGAGCTGGTCGACGAGGGTGACATCGCTAGCCTGAAGAGCCAGATCCTCGATTCGGGCCTGCCGGTCTCGCAGCTGGTCTCCGCCGCGTGGGCGTCGGCCTCGACCTTCCGCGGCAGCGACAAGCGCGGCGGCGCCAACGGCGCCCGGGTCCGCCTCGAGCCGCAGAGCGGCTGGGAGGTCAACAACCCCGACCAGCTGGCGACGGTGCTGCGCACCCTGGAGGGAATCCAGCAGTCCTTCAGCGCCGGCGGGAAGAAGATCTCGCTCGCCGACCTGATCGTCCTGGCCGGCGGTGCGGCCGTGGAGAAGGCGGCCGCCGACGCCGGCATTCCGGTCACCGTCCCGTTCACGCCGGGCCGCACCGACGCCTCACTCGAGCAGACCGACGTGGAGTCGTTCACTCACCTCGAGCCGAAGGCGGACGGGTTCCGCAACTACGTCGGCAAGGGCGTCCGGCTCCCGGCCGAGTACCTCCTGGTTGACAAGGCCAACCTGCTGACGCTGTCCGCGCCGCAGATGACGGTCCTCGTCGGCGGCCTGCGGGTGCTCGGCGCCAACTACGACGGGTCCAAGCTCGGCGTGTTCACCGATACTCCGGGCACGCTGACGAACGACTTCTTCGTCAACCTGCTCGACTACGACACCACCTGGACGGCGACTTCGGAGGACGAGTCCAGCTTCGAGGGACGCACCGCCGACGGCGCCGTCAAGTGGACCGGCACCCGCGCCGACCTGGTCTTCGGCTCCAACTCCGAGCTGCGGGCCATCGCGGAGGTCTACGCGAGCGACGACGCGAAGGAGAAGTTCGTGCACGACTTCGTCGCGGCGTGGGTCAAGGTGATGAACGCCGACCGGTTCGACCTCGCCTGATCACGATCGATGCCCAGGCCGGCCCTGCGCTGGCCTGGGCATCGTCATGTCCGGGGGCTAGGTATGACCGAAAGCTGCTCCTCTTACCAGACTCGCCGGTTACCGTGCGCCTCGTTGCCCGATCCCGGCGGCGCTGCTAGCCTTCAGGCTTTCCTCAGCCAACTATGGAGGTACAGGATTTACATGATGCGCCGAATTACCCTCGTCGCCGCCTCGGCGGCGATGCTCGCCCTCAGCGCACTGCCGGCGTCCGCAGCCACCATGGGATCCGCTACCGCAACCACCCACAAGCTTTCCTTCCCCGGCCTGTCGGGTGTCAAGGCGTGGGGGAACTACGCCAGGGTCAGCAAGGGCATCAAGGTCAACGTCTGCGCCGAGACCACGAAGAAGGGCATCTTCGCGGTCGGTGCGGTCACGGAGGCGTTCAACTCCACCGGCAAGCTGCACACCAACCTGGGCGCCGTGTCCATCGGCTATCACCAGACCGTGTGCCGCAGCATGACCCTGCGCTACCGCGCCCACCTGCAGGTCTACACCTTCACCGCCAACAACAAGGGCATGATCAACCACAAGACCAAGATGAAGAAGGTCTTCTAAGCACGGATCACCCGGAAGGCCGGCCGCGGCGGGAAGCCGCGGCCGGCCTTCCGCGTGCCGGGAGCTAGGGTGTACGGCATGGCGATCCGGCTCGGCAGCACCGTCATCAACTGCGCGGACCTGGAGCTCATGACCGGATTCTGGACGCAGGCCCTGCACCTGGCGCCTTCGCAGACGTACGAGGACGGCTTCCGGGTGCTCCGGGACGACCAGGGCCGCCGGCTGTCCCTGCAGCTCGCGCAGACACCGGTCACGGCCAGGGACCAGATGCACCTGGACCTGTTCACCGACGACCAGGCGGCCGAGGTCGAGCGGCTGACCGGGCTCGGGGCGCGGTTCGTGCGGCACAACCAGGACCCGGACGACGACTACGTGGTCATGACCGATCCCGAGGGCAACGAGTTCTGCGTGTGCGTGGTGGACAGCCCATGACGGGCGACGCGGACCTCGACTGGCGGCCGATCGAGCGCACCGACGTGGCGGCCTGGTCTCACTCAGGCCAGGACGCTGCTGCCGTGAGCCGCGATCCCGCCTAGTGCGGGATCCCGGAGATCAGGTCGCCCGCGCGGGCCAGCACGGAGGTGCGCGCGGACCGGCCCGTGCCCTCCAGCCGGTCCGCGGTCCGGTAGAGCGTGTACAGGCCGTGCACGCCCGCCCAGCGGGCGGGCTCGGGTTCCCACCGCGGCGAGCGGTGACCGACCCAGGGCAGCGCGGTCAGCGGGCTGGGCACGCCCCGGACCAGGTCGGCGAGCGTGCGGCCGGCCAGGTTGGACGCGGCCACCCCGTGGCCCGAGTAGCCGCCCGCCCAGCCCAGGCCGGCCCGCGCGTCCAGGGTGACGGTGGCGCACCAGTCCCGCGGCACGCCGAGCACGCCGCACCACGCGTGCTCCAGGCCGGCCGAGGCCGCGGCCGGGAACATCCGGCGCAGGATCCGGCCGAGCTGCGCGATGGTCGACGTCGCGATCGCGCCGTCGTGGTCGATGCCGGAGCCGAACCGGTAGGGGATGCCGCGGCCGCCGAGGGCGATCCGGCCGTCCGCGGTGCGCTGGGCGTAGATGTAGGCGTGCGCCTCGTCGCCGAGCGTCTCGCAGCCGTCCCAGCCTATTCGCTGCCAGGCCTCGTCGCGGAGCGGGCCGGTGACGATCATCGCGCTGTTCATGGGGAGCAGCGTGCGGTGCTGGCCCGGGATGTCGGCGGTGAACCCCTCGGTGCAGCGCAGGATGTACGGCGCCCGCACGTCGCCGGCCGGGGTACGGGCGACGCCGGGGGAGATCGACGTCACCGGGGTGGCCTCGTACAGCGGCACGCCCGCCGCCGCGACCACGCCGGCCAGCCCGGCCACCAGGTCGGCGGGCTGCACCCGGGCACAGTGCGGCGAGTAGAGGGCCCCTACCGCTCCCTGCACCCGCAACCGTCCGGACAGCTCCTGTCCTTCGAGGTACCGAACGATGCCGGCGTCATCGCCCCAGGCCCGTTCCTGCTCGAGCCGGCTACGGAGCCTGGCGTCCTGCGCCGGGGACGTGGCGACGGAAAGCTCGCCCCCCTTGACCAGCCCGGCGTCGATGCCCTCGGCGGCGCAGACCCGGGCCACCTCGTCCACCGTGTCGCGGAGGTGCTGCTCGAGGTCGCGGACGCCTTCCCGGCCCCGGGGGCCCTTCGCGTACCGGGCCCGCGACCCGGGCAGCGCGGCCGTCACCCAGCCGCCGTTCCGGCCGGAGGCGCCGAATCCGGCGAAGCTCGCCTCGAGCACGACGATCCGCAGCGCGGGATCGGCCCGCTTGAGGTAGTAAGCGGTCCACAGGCCGGTGAAACCGGCCCCGACGATGCACACGTCGGCTTCGGTGCCGCCCGGCAGGCAGGGGCGCCGGGGCGAGATGCCGTGCCGCTGCCACCAGTAGGACACCTCCCCATTGCGCATGAAGCCTCCTCGGGGCACAGGTACGCGATGACCACTGGCAGGGTAGCGTCAAAGGTATGCGACTCGGGGTCCTGGACGTGGGATCGAACACGGTCCACCTGCTCGTGGTGGACGCCTACCGGGGGGCCCGGCCGATGCCCGCCTTCTCGCACAAGGTCAACCTCAAGCTCGCCTCCCAGCTGGAGGACGGCGCCTCACTGTCGGGGCCCGGGGAGAAGGGCCTGCGCGGGGTGGTCGAAGACGCGCTGCGCATCGCCGAGGACAAGGGCGTCGAGGAGATCATCGCGTTCGCGACCTCGGCGGTCCGGGAAGCCGTGAACGGCGAGCAGGTGCTGGGCCGGATCCGGGACCAGACCGGGGCGCGGATCGACGTGATGACCGGCGACGAGGAGGCGCGGCTGACCTTCCTGGCCGCCCGGCGCTGGTTCGGCTGGTCCACCGGGCGGCTGCTGATGATCGACATCGGGGGCGGCTCGCTCGAGGTGGCGTCGGGCATCGACGAGGAGCCGGACGCGCTGGCCTCGCTGCCGCTCGGGGCCGTACGCCTGACCCGGGACTGGCTCACCAGCGACCCGCCCTCGGCTCAGGAAGTACGGCGCCTGCGCAAGCACGTGCGGGCCGAGATCGCCCGGGGGACCGGCGGGATGCTGCGCCACGGCGCCCCGGATCAGGTGGTGGGAACCTCGAAGACGTTCCGGCAGCTGGCCCGGATCGCGGGCGCCGCGCCGTCCGGCGAGGGCCCGTACGTCAAGCGCTACCTGCGGCACGCCGACGTGGCGGCGCTGGCCGAGCGGCTGCCCGCCATGACGGCGGCCGAACGGGCCAAGCTGCCCGGGGTCTCGGCCAGCCGGGTCGCGCAACTGCCCGCCGGCGCCATCGTGGCCGACGCCGTCCTCGACCTGCTGGGCGTCGATCAGCTCGAGCAATGCCCGTGGGCCCTGCGTGAGGGTGTCATCCTGCGACGGCTCGACACGCTCACGCAGGGCCTAGGCGCTTTACCTGACCTGCGGTCCGCCTTGGATAAGACGGCGGGCCTTCAGCTGTCTGCGCCCGGCATGAGGCGGATTCCGTCGTCCTTGTCGTCGTCGGAGTCGATGACCGCGGCGCGGAGCGGAGCGTGCTGCTTGGCCGGGGCCGGGGCCGCCTGCGAGGAGGACTGAGACGAGGACGGCGCGGTGGATCCGGCGCCGCGGGACGAGACGGGGGACCCGGGCTGCGCCGAGACCGGACGCGGCGCGTTGCCGCCGAGTCCGGTGCCGCCGGATCCCGTGCTGCCCAGTCCCGCGCCACCCAGTCCGCTGCCGCTGGGCCCGCTGCCGCTGGGCCCGCTGCCGCCGGACCCGCTGCCGCCGGACCCGCTGCCGCCGGACCCGCTGCCGCTGGGCCCGCTGCCGCTGGGCCCGGTGCCGCCGGGGCCCCCGCTCCGGGCCGATCCCGGGGCGCCGGCCGGGGCGGAACCCGGGGCGTTGCCGAGGGCCGCGGCCGGCTCGGTGGCCGGGTGCGAGCCGCCGTTGGCCTCGGCCGCCGCGGCGATCGCCTTGGCCGTGTTCTGGTCGACCTCGTCCTCCAGCGACATGCGGGCGGTCTCGGCGGCCACCAGGCCCGAGACGCCGTCCAGGATGTCGGTGAGGCGCTTGATCGTTTCCGAGTGCCGGGTGGACAGCAGGTTCAGGCGGCGCTCGGCGCCGTCGTGAATGGCGGTGGCCCGGGCCGTCGCCTCGTCGAGCGCCTTCTTGGCCTGCGCCTTGGAACTGGCCAGCGCGCTCTCGGACTTCTTGCGCGCCTCGGTCGTGGTGCGCTCGGCCTCGTTGCGGGCGCCGGTGAGGGTCTTCTCCGCCTCGTTGCGGGCGCCGGTGACGGTCTTCTCCGCGTCGGCCCGGGCGGCCGTGATGGCCCGCTCGGCCTGCTCCTGGGCCGCGGTCAGCATGCGCTCGGCCTGCTCCCTGGCCTCGGTGCGGATCTTCTCCGCCTCGCTCTGGGCGTCGTTGCGCTGCCGGGTGATGTCCTCGTGCGCCTTGGTCTTCTGGGATCGGGCCTCGTCGTCGGCCAGCTTGAGGATCTGGGCGATGCGCTCGCTGACTTCCTCGTGCGCCGGCTTGGCCCCGAGCGCCTGCTGGCGCGCGGTCGCCAGGTCGCGCCGCAGTTCCTCCCCCTCGTCGAGGGAACGGGCGAGGCGCTGCTCTAGGTCGCGGATCTGGCTGCGGCACCGGGCGATGAACTCATCGACCTGACGCCGGCTGTACCCGCGCATCTGCATCTCGAAGGCGTCCTCGTGGACGAGGTTCGGCAGGAGATCACTGTTGTCATTCATGGCTTCCCAGGATCATGTTCGGCAAGGTTAGGCGGGGACGGTCCGGAATCTAGCGGCGTGGGTAGACGCCGGGTCGCCTCGGTGATCCGGCAGGAAAACCGCTACCTCAGTAGTATGCCGGCTCAGGTCGGGTCGGACGGGGCGAATCCACGCATGACTTAAGTCCGCGATCACCTTCCGCGCAACTGAAACTGGCCAGTAATCTACGGTTGTCCATGTTTGTTGGTTTATGACTGTGTTGCGGCATGTGCGAGTTTTAAGCAGAGATGCGGATGTGACGCGTGGGATCCCCAATACCCGATCTTTGCCAACTGCGCCGGGGTTTCCCGGAATCGTTACCGCCTGACTGGGTAAAACCGCACGGGAAGGTGGTCAGCGAATGGCCCTGATGGGTCATGCGGAGGAGCAGTGACGGCACGTAACCTGGGGCCCAAGCGAACGGACTCGCGATCGGCGCCGGAGGTGAGCACGATTCCCAGGCAGTTGGATCTTCGTGTTCACGACCTCGACGCCCTGGACGAGATCGAGGTCTACGCCGAGGTACTGAGCGCGGTAGCGACGGCCGACCGGCCGCTGACCGCCGCGGAACTCGACGAGGCGCTGGGGATCCGCGGACGCTGACCGCGGCCGGGGTAACGGGGTAACGGGTGGTCGTCGGTACATCGCGTCGACCGTGGCGCGGGTGAAGCCGAGGGCTTGGTACATCTTGATCGCGGGGACGTTGTCCTCGTCCACGTAGAGCATCGCCTGCTCCACGCCGTGATCCCGGAGATGATGCAGCCCGGCCAGGGTCAGCGCCCGGCCGAGCCCGCTGCCCTGCTCGGCGGGATCGACGCCGACCACGTAGACCTCGCCGAGGCCAGGCGATCCCGGGCCGGTTCCCGGCTCGGGCGGATGCACCTTCGTCCAGTGGAAGCCGGTCATGACGCCGTCTTTCTCGGCGATGAAGAAGCCGGCCGGGTCGAACCACGGCTCCCGTTCCCGCAGTTCCAGGTCGTGCCGGGTCCAGCCGCCCTGCTCGGGGTGCTTGGCGAAGGCCCGGCCGTTGAGCGCCAGCCACTCCTCCTCGTCCTCGCCGGGGACGAAGGTGCGCAGCGTGCGGCCGGCCGGGAGGGCCGCCGGGGCCAGGGGCGGCTCCGCTGACGGGCTGAGCGGGCGGCGCAGCTGCCACAGGGCGCGGAAGCGCTCGAAGCCCGCCGCGGCCGCCAGCGCGGCCGCCGCGGGCAGGTCGCCGTGGGCCCAGAGCCGCAGCGCGTGCCCGTCCGCGGCGGCGGCGGCCTGCTCGGCCAGGGCCCGGCCGAACCCATGCCGGCGATGGCCCGGATGGATCATGAGCTCACCGCTCACCTCGGACGCGCCCCCGGACGCGCTGGAGTGCGGATCGGCGGCGGGCGGGTCCAGGTAGGCGTAGCCCGAGATCTCGCCGTCGACGGCGAGGACGAGGTCGCGTCCCGGCGCTTCATCCGGCTCGTGCGTGCCGTCGTAACGCAGGTGCAGCATGACGTGCTCGGACAACGGCGCCACGCCGTCGGCGGCGCGGCAGGCCCGCACCAGGTCGCTGATCGCGGCGACTTGGCCGGGGCTGAGTTCAGCGCTGGTGATCTGCGGCCCAGTCATCGAGTCGCGGCGTCATCGAGTCGCGGCGTCATCGGGCCGCGGCTGCGGCGTGACCCCGAGGCGTGCCTAGGTCGCGCTGGTGCCTGGCGGTGTCCTCGACGGCCGCCGCGCCGCGGTCGCCCTTGACCGGCACGAACCGGTAGCCGACGTTGCGCACGGTGCCGATCAGGGCCTCGTGCTCGGGGCCGAGCTTGGCCCGCAGCCGCCGGACGTGGACGTCGACCGTGCGGGTGCCGCCGAAGTAGTCGTAACCCCAGACCTCCTGCAGCAGCTGGGCCCGGGTGAAGACCCGGCCCGGGTGCTGGGCGAGGAACTTGAGCAGCTCGAACTCCTTGAAGGTGAGGTCGAGCACGCGGCCGCGGAGGCGGGCGGCGTAGGTGGCCTCGTCGATGGCCAGCTCACCGGAGCGGATCTCGTCGGGCGCCTCGGTCACCGCGGCGACGGCCCGGCGGCCGATGGCCAGCCTGACCCTGGCCTCCACTTCGGCCGGGCCGGCTGTGTTCAAGATCACGTCGTCGACGCCCCACTCGGCGTTCACCGCGGCCAGGCCGCCCTCGGTCACGATCGCGAAGAGCGGGCAGTCCAGGCCCGTCGTCTGCAGCAGGCGGCAGATGCTCTTGGCGTGCGCGAGGTCGCGCCGGGCGTCCATCAGCACCGCGTCGGCGGGTGGCGCCTCGACCAGCGCCGACGCATCCGCGGGCAGCACGCGGACCGGATGCAGCAGAAGTCCCAGTGCGGGCAGGACTTCCGCGGACGGCTCGAGCACGCTGGTGATCAGCAGCAGGTCGCTCACTCGGCGGCACCTCCACTCGCTGGTGCGATAGCACCTCACTACTTGTATAAACAGACAAGGACCCGGGGGCAACAGCGCCCGGGTCCGTGTAGAGAAGGATATCCCACATGGCCAGAGTCACAATCCAGTACTGGGCCGCGGCCCGCGAGGCGGCGGGCGTGGAGCTGGAATCAGTCGAGGCCGGGACGCTGGCGGAAGCCCTCGATATCGTCGTCGCCCGGCACGGCCAGGACAGCCGGCTTCGTTCGGTCCTTGCCTCTTCGTCTTTCCTGGTGGACGGGGCCGCGGCCGGCCGCAGCGTGGCCGCTGACCTCGTGCTTCCGGACGCGGCTGTCGTCGAGGTGCTGCCGCAATTCGCCGGAGGATGATCTTCCTCCCGGCTACCATCAACCCGGACCGGCAGAATTGGGCATTCCTCACGTCTTGCGGCAGACTGGGTTAAACGCCTTATAGTAATCATATCGTCACTGTCCGAAGCCAAGACCCAGCGGTGCCTCATGAGCCAGCACGGATCACCACCCACCCCTCCTGGGTCCCCGACGCCCGGGGCGGACCCAGACGACAACATTTTTCCTGGCCCGTTGAACCGCCAGGGCCGGCCGGACGTATCCCAGGGTGTGCCGAACGCGGGAACCGCGCCCCGCTCAGGGCGAGTAGCAGACGAGACGTTTGTTCGGGCACTCTATGCCGAACATGGCGGTGCCCTGCTTCGTTATGCCCTCCACCTCACCGGCGGAGACAGGCAGCGTGCGGAGGATCTAGTGCAGGAAACGATCGTGCGAGCATGGCGCCATCCCGAGGCGCTAGCCGACCGGCCGGCCCGGCCGTGGCTGTTCGCCGTCGCGCGTAACCTCGCGGTCGACTCCTACCGGGCCCGGCAGGCCCGGCCACCCGAGACCGGGCAGGCGGCCCTGGAACTGCTGCCGTCCGACGACGACGCCGACCGGACGCTCGAGTCGTGGGCCGTCGCGGACGCGCTGGCCTCGCTGCGGCCCGACCACCGCCGGGTGATCGTCGAGACTTACTACCGCGGGTGCTCGGTCGCCGAAGCCGCGGCTACGCTGGGAATACCGCCTGGGACCGTGAAGTCCCGGACGTTTTACGCACTGAAGGCGCTCAAGCTGGCGCTGCAGGAACGAGGACTAGCGCCATGACCCCGACGTGGGATTGCACTGAGGCCAGGCTTTCGCTTGGCGTCTACGTGCTCGGCGCTATCGACCCCGCCGAGCGCGCTCTGGTCGATGCTCACCTGGCGACCTGCCAGGAGTGCCGGGACGAGCTGGCCGACCTGGCCGGCCTGCCCGCGCTGCTGGCCCGGGTCAACCCGGACGAGATCAGCCGCATCTGCCCCGACGACACCGTCCGGGCCAGCGTCCCGGTCGGCGCCGACGAGCCGCCGCCGGATGAGCTGCTCGGCACGGTGCTCGACATGGCCCAGGCCAGGCGGCGCCGGAGCCGGTGGCGCTTCGCGGCGGCCGCCGCCGCCGTGGTGGCCATCGCGGGCGGCCTGTTCGGCGGGCTGAGCTCGATCTCGACCACCCGGACGATCGTGGTCCCGGCCTCGTCGGGCGTCTCCCAGTGGGAGACCGTCCAGACGGCGAGCAAGATCACCGGGGCGAGCGCCTCCGTGGCCTACTCGCACGAGCTGTGGGGCGACGCGTTCGAGGTCCTGGTCGACCACATCCCGGTGGGCACCACCTGCGAGCTGTGGGTCGTCCACCCGGACGGGACGCGCACCCAGGTAGCCGCCTGGACGACGGCCGGCGACGAGGGCAAGGTCTGGTACAGCGGCTCCATGCCGAGCAGCGCCAAGGCCATCAGCAGCTTCCAGATCACCGCCAACCACAAGGTCCTGCTGACCGCCACCCCCGCCTGACGCCACCCCGCCTGACCGGCACCCCGCCTGACCGGCACCCCGCCCGACCGCGCACCCCCCGCTTAGCCTGTAGTTGCTGCCGGTTACGGGACCCCGGAACTCTGCTCAGGTAACACTGGCACCGCCAGCACCGCGATCTGAGCGCCGCGGGTCCGCCGCGACCACATGAAACCGGGCTTCGAGTGCGTCCGGACGCACTCGAAGCCCGGTTTCATTACGTCCGCCGCCCGGCTGACGTAATGATCAGCTGAAGCCAAGTGGCATGGGTGCGGCTCCTTTCGTGTGAGCGGGCCTGGCGGCCGCTGCGAGCCGGGCCGCCCGGTATTCCCCCAGCCCCGTCAGCCCGGCCCGCCCCGGCAGGCCCGTCAGCCCGGCCCGCCCCGGCAGGCCCGTCAGCCCGGCCCGGCCCGGCAGCCCCGTCAGCCCGGCCACCTGCAGACTCCCGCCCGCCACCCGGCGCCGGCCCCGGGCAGCCACGTCAATGTGACTCTGCGGTGGTCAAGACCACATCGATGTGGCATTGCGGTGGCTGCCGGGGCGCCCCCGGGGCGGCCCCGCCCGGTACCGCACGCCCCGCACGGATCAGGCGCCCCGGGACACCGGGCTCAGCAGGCAGGACCCCGGGACCGGGCTCACAGAAAAGGAGCCGCACCCAAGTGGCATTCGGTCGGAACCGGGTCGATGCTCCGACCCGTTGCGGAGCCGGCGCGGGCCCGCCGCTGCGACGGGCGTGGCGGGTGTGGCGACGGGGACGGATGCTGGGCGGGACGGGCGTGGCGGGTGTGGCGACGGGGACGGATGCCGGGCGGGACGGGCCGCTTAGCGGGAATGGATGGCGGGGCGCCGATGCTGTTCACTGGCGTGACTGCTGGCTTGATCGCGCTCGTCGTGGCCCTCGTCGCGGCTTCCGCGCTCGGGCTGGTTATGCGGCACCGGGCTGGGCGCTTCCGGGCCGGGCCCGGGCGCACGGCCAGCCCGGCTGGCCCCGCGACGTCCGTGAGCCCGGCGGCGTCCGCTGGCCGTGTGACGTCCGCTGGCCGTGTGACGTCCGCTGGCCATGTAACGTCCGCTGGCCATGTGACGTCGGGCGGCGCCGTGACGTCGGGTGGTATTGCGACAGCGGCGGGTCCGGCGACGTTCGCGGCTGGGGTGAGTCCGGCGGCTGGGCCGCGGCCGGAGGTGCTGACCGGGGATGATCTCGGCGGGCCGCTCGGCCAGCGGGCCACGCTGGTGCAGTTCTCCACCGCCTTCTGCGCCCCGTGCCGTCCCACCCGCCAGCTCCTGGCCCAGGTGGCGGGCATGGTGGACGGCGTCAGCCACGTCGACATCGACGCGGCCGCGCGGCTGGACCTGGTCCGGCGGCTGCGCATCAACAGCACTCCGACCGTGCTCGTTCTCGACCCGCAGGGCGCCATCGTCAAGCGCGCCTCGGGGCTGCCCCGCAAGGCTGACGTGATCGCCGCCCTCGGCGCCGTCACCGAGCCGGGTATCAGCGTGCCCGGGGGGAGTGACAGCCCGGTTGAGCGCGCATAGCATCGAGAGCGTGATCGCCGGGACAGCGCGGACGCTGACTAAGCGGCGCGCCGTCGACTTCTGTCACGTCGCTACCGCGATCTGTCCGCCTGTCCCGCCGTCCTGACGCCGGGGCGGGTTCGCGCCGCACGCCGCTGAAGCCGGCGCGCGCGACCCCCTGGTGAGCTCGGGACGGTAACCCCGGCAGGAAGAAAGCCGTTCGGTGGCGAGGAGAGCTCAGCATGGAAATCGACCCGCGCGGTCCCCGCTTCGGTGCGGTGATCACCACGGTGGTGCTGGCGGTAGTCCTGGTGACCGGCAACGTCTGGCTGCTCGCGGCGCAGCTCGCGGTGTTCGCGGTGGGGGCGCTGGCCGGGCTGCGGTACGCGCCCTACGGCCTGCTCTACCGCCACCTGGTCCGGCCGCGGCTCGGGCGGCCCGCGTATACCGAGCCCGAGGCCCCGCCCCGGTTCTCGCAGGGCGTGGGCATGGTCTTCGCGGCCGCGGGGGTGGCCTTCTACGCCGCCGGGATAACCGCGGGCGGCATCGTGCTCACTGCGTTCGCGCTGGTCGCGGCCTTTCTCAACGCGGCCTTCGACCTCTGCCTGGGCTGCCAGATGTACCTGTTCATCCAGCGGAATCTAAGGGTCCGGCCGTCCGCCTAGCGACGGCACCTGACAAGGAGGTATATCCACCATGAGCCGATCCGACGTCCTCGTGGACGCCGACTGGGCGGAGGCCCATATCGGCCAGCCTGGTGTTGTCATCGTCGAGGTAGACGAGGACACCAGCGCCTACGACAAGGGGCACATCCCGAGCGCGATCAAGATCGACTGGAAGAAGGACCTGCAGGACCCGGTCCGCCGGGACTTCGTGGACCAGACGGGCTTCGAGAACCTGCTGTCCGAACGGGGCATCTCGAACGACGACACCGTGCTTCTCTACGGCGGCAACAACAACTGGTTCGCCTCGTACGCCTACTGGTACTTCAAGCTGTACGGGCACGACAAGGTGCTGCTGCTCGACGGCGGCCGCAAGAAGTGGGAGCTCGACTCGCGCGAGCTGACCAGGGACGTGCCCGAGCGGCCGCAGACCAGCTACAAGGCCACCGAGCAGGACGCCTCGCTGCGCGCGCTGCGCGACGAGGTGATCGCCGCCATCGGCAAGCGCAACCTGGTCGACGTCCGCTCGCCGGACGAGTTCACCGGCCGGCTGCTGGCTCCCGCGCACCTGCCGCAGGAGCAGGCCCAGCGAGGCGGCCACATCCCGACCGCGCGCAACGTGCCGTGGTCCAAGGCGGCGAACGAGGATGGCACGTTCCGCTCCGACGACGAGCTCAAGTCGCTGTACGCCGACGAGGCGGGCCTGGACCTCACCGGCCGCGACACCATCGCCTACTGCCGGATCGGCGAGCGGTCCGCGCACACCTGGTTCGTGCTGCACGAACTGCTGGGCCTGCCGAACGTCAAGAACTACGACGGCTCCTGGACCGAATACGGCTCGCTGGTGGGCGTGCCGATCGAGCTGGGTGAGGCCCGATGAGCGGAGCGAATCCGGCTAGCGGAGCGAGCGCGGGGGACGGCTGCGGCGCGCCCGCGGGCGGCGTCAGCGTCAGCGCCGCCACCGGCACCCAGGCTGTGGTGGAAGGCCATGTCACCCGGGAGGGCGCGCCGGTCGGCACCGGTTACGCCCGCCTGCTCGGCTCTGGTGACGAGTTCGTGGCCGAGGTGCCGCTGGGCGACGACGGCGGTTTCCGGTTCTTCGCCGCGCCCGGGTCGTGGACGCTGCGCGTCCTCGCGCCCGGCGGCCTGCGGGCCGAGCGGCCGGTGCAGGCGGACTACGGCCAGGTGACCAAGGTCGAGGTAGCCCTCTAGGTTCCTTATCCGCCGAGGGGCGGCCGCCGTGCGAGCCACGGCGGCCGCCCCACGCGGCTGTCCGGCCCTGGGGGTACCCCATGTCGCCTGATGTTCACTTCCGGGCGGGAAGCCGCGGCTAGTGGGCCGGTGAGCGGGCCAGTAGGCTTTTAACCGTGCCCGAGCCCCGGCAGGAATTCGAACGCGACCTAGAGGCCATCGAGGCCAAGGTCATCGAGCTGTTCGCCACGGTCGGCGAGGACCTGCCCGAGGCGACCCGGGCGCTGCTGAACGGCGACCGTGAGGTGGTCCGGCTCCTGCGCGAGCGCGGGCAGATCATCGACGCCCTCTACCCGGAGATCGAGGCCCTGGTCAACCGGCAGATCCTGCTGCAGGCGCCGGTCGCCACCGACCTGCGTTTCCTGCTTTCGGTGCTGCGGATAGTGCCGGAGCTCAGCCGATCCCATCACCTCGTCGTGTCGATCGCGGGCCGGGCCAACCACATCCTCAGCGGGGACCTGTCGCCGCGCTGCCGCGGGCTCGTCGAGCGGATGGGCGCCCTCGCCTCCGAGATGTGGCGCCAGGCCGCGGACTCCTGGTACCAGCGGGACCGCTCGGCCGCGTCCGCGCTCGACCAGCGCGACGACGAGATGGACGAGCTGCACGCGAGCCTGATCGCCGAGCTCGCCGCGGGTGCGATGACGCTGCCGGTGACGATGGAGATGACGCTGGTGGCGCGCTTCTACGAGCGCCTCGGCGATCGTGCCGTCAACATCGGCTACCGGGTGATCTACCTGGCCGGGTCCTCGGCCGACTGATCCGCCGAGGACCCTGGCTGGCAGGTCTCAGCCCACCCGGCCGGTGACGTAGGCCTGGGTGCGGCTGTCCCGGGGATTCTCGAAGATCTGCTGGGTCCGGCCGTACTCCACCAGGACGCCCGTGCGGGTGTCGCTCTTCTCGTCCCGCAGCACGGAATAGAAGGCGGTGCGGTCGCTGACCCGCGTCGCCTGCTGCATGTTGTGCGTGACGATGACGATGGTGTACCGGGACTTGATCTCGTGCATCAGGTCTTCGATCCGGCCCGTCGCGATCGGATCCAGGGCCGAGCAGGGCTCGTCCATCAGGACGACATCGGGTTCGACGGCGAGCGTGCGCGCGATGCAGAGCCGCTGGGCCTGGCCACCGGACAGCCCGAGGCCTGACTTGTTGAGGCGGTCCTTGACCTCGTCCCACAGCGCGGCCTGGCGCAGCGAGCGCTCCACGATCTCGTTCAGCTTGGCCTTGTTGCGCTCGCCGTTGATGCGCGGGCCGTAGGCGACGTTGTCGTAGATGGACTTGGGGAACGGGTTCGGCTTCTGGAACACCATGCCGATGCGCCGGCGCACGGCGATCGGGGACACGCCCGCGCCGTACAGCGACGCCCCGCGGTAGTTCACGCCGCCTTCGACGCGGGCCCCGGGAATGAGGTCGTTCATCCGGTTCAGCGTCCGCAGCACCGTGGTCTTGCCGCATCCCGACGGCCCGATGAACGCCGTGATCTCGTTCTCGTAGACGCTCAGGGACACGTCCGTGACGGCCCGGAACGAGCCGTAATAGATGGAGACGCCCTGGGTGTCGAAGATGGGGTTGCCTGCCGGCGCGTGCACCTCATCCTGCGGCGTGTCCTGCAGCGCGGCGGGCTTGGGCAGCTGGGTCGCGACGGTCGGTTCAGGCTGATCCATATTTATTCCTAGCGCAGCGTGGGCGGTCGGCATTCCTAGCGCGAGTAGCGAGTGAATCGCGTGGTGACGACGCGGGCGACAACCAAGAGGATGAACGCGATCGCGATCAGCGTCAACGCCGCCCCCCAGGCGCGGGACTGCGCGCCGGTGTAGGGCTGGGTGGCGTTCGCGAAGATCTGCGCGGACAGCGAGGTGTTCGGGCCGCTGAACACGTTCGGGTTGGTGGCCGTCACGGTCAAGATGGTGAACAGCAGCGGCGCCGTCTCGCCCGCGGCCCGGGCGATGGCGAGCAGCGCGCCGCTGACCGTGCCGGCGATGGCCGCGGGCAGCACCACGGTCAGCGTGACGCGGGCCTTGGTCGCGCCGAGGGCGTAGCTGGCCTCGCGCAGCGCGTCCGGCACCAGCTTGAGCATCTCCTCGGTCGAGCGGATGACCACCGGCAGCATCAGGCAGCCCAGGGCGAAGGCGCCGGCCAGGCCCGAGTAACCGAAGTGCAGTACCCAGATCGAGAAGATGAACAGGCCCATCACGATCGACGGCACGCCGGTCATCACGTCGGCCATGAACCGCACGACCCGCGCCAGCAGGCGGTTGCCGCCGTACTCGTTGACGTAGATGGCACCCAGGATGCCGAGCGGCACGGCCATGACCGCGGCCAGGCCGGTGATCTCGAGCGTGCCGATGACGGCGGGCCCCATCCCGCCGTTGCCGAGCGGGAGCACGTTCGGCGGAATCGGGCCACCGGTCAGGAAGGACCAGCTGATGGCCGAGGCGCCCTTGGCGATCACCGTGTACAGCACGAAGCCCAGCGGGACCAGGACGAGGATGAAGGAGCCGTACATCGCCGTGGTGGCGACCTGGTTCTTGGCGCGACGCCAGCCGGCCGGCTCGCGCAGGTCGACAGCCGGCGGTTCCGCGGCGGCGGTCATCAGGCCCCCCTCTTGCGCCGGGCGGAACGTTCCACGACCCCGCGAGCGATCAGGTTGATGGCGATGGTGATGACGAACAGGAGCACGCCCAGCCCGATCAGCGCCGACCGGAACTCGCCGGAGGCTTCGCCGAACTGGTTGGCGATGACCGCGGGCATCGAGTAGCCGGCCGCGAACAGGTGCGACGTGATCACCGGTGACGCGCCGATGACCAGTGCGACAGCGATTGTCTCGCCCATCGCGCGGCCCAGGCCGAGCATGACGGCACCGACGATGCCGCCCTGGCTGTGCGGCCAGACCGCGCCGGTGATCATCTCCCACCGCGTGGCGCCCAGGGCGTAGGCGCCCTCCCGGTCGATGACCGGCACCGTCGCGATGACCTCACGCGACAACGAAGTCACGATCGGCGTGATCATGAAGGCCAGGACGATCCCGGCGGTGAAGAACGAGGCGCCGCTCACCGGCGCCCCGAACAGCGAGTCGAGGACCGGGATCCCCTTCAGGCCCGAGGCGATCGACGTGTAGATGCCCTGCAGCCATGGTGCGAACACCAGGATCCCCCACAGGCCCCAGACCACCGAGGGCACCACGGCCAGCAGGTCGATCAGGTACACGATGGGCTGCGCCCACCGGCGCGACACCACCTCGGTCAGCAGCAGGGCGATGGACACGCTGACCGGGACGGACAAGATGATCGCGATCGCCGCCGTGATGACCGTCCCGTAGACGTAGCTCATCGCGCCGAACGAGTTGGTACCAGGGTTCCAGTCGACGGTGAAGATATTCCAGCCCGCCGTGCCGAACCACGACGAGGCCTGCTGGCTGGTCGAGATGGCGATCAGGACCAGGATGACCAGCACCAGCACGCCGGCCGAGGCCGCGAGAATCTGGAACAGCCGGTCGCCCAGCGGCCGCTGGTGCGCCAGCGGGTGGGCGGACCCGGCCGGGCCGGCCGGGTCCGCCTCAACCACAGCGCTCATGACGAGGGATCCGTCCGAGCCGCTCGCGTCACGGAAACCACCACTTAAGACGTGATCTTGCTGAGCTGCGCCACGGCCTGCTGATCCATGGCGCTGGGCAGCGGGGCGAGACCGATCTGGGAAAGCAGCTTCTGGCCGTCGCCGAGCAGGTAGGTGAGGTAGGCCTTGAGCATCGCCGCGTCGTTGGCGTTCGGCTGCTTGGCGTTGACCAGGTCCCACGACTGGTAGGTGATCGGGTAGGAGCTGGCGCCGCTGGCCCAGACCGCCGCGAAGGTCAGGTCGGGCTTGAGGGTGACCCCGGCCGCGGCCGCGGACGCGGAGGCCGCCGACGGCGCGACGAAGGCACCGCTCTGGTTCTTGACCGAGGCGAAGCTCAGGCTGGAGGCCTTGGCGGTGGCGTAGTCCACGTACCCGATGGCGCCGGGGGTGGACTTGACGACCTGCGCCACGCCCGGATTGCCGCTGGCGGCACGGGCGGAGGACGGCCACTTGATGGTCGAGCTGCTGCCCAGGCTCCAGTCGCCGGGCACCGCGTCCTGCAGGAACAAGGTGAAGTTCTGGGTGGTGCCCGAGGAGTCCGACCGGACGGCCAGGGTGATCGGCGTGCTGGGCAGGGTAACCCCGGAGTTGTCGGCCTTGATAGCGGGGTCGTTCCAGGTCTTGATCTTGCCCGAGAAGATGCCCGCGATCGTCGCCGGCGAGAGCTTCAGGTTGCTCACACCCGACAGGTTGTACGCCATCGTGATCGGCCCGATGATGACGGGGAAGTACAGGATCGTCTTGCCCGTGAAGCCCGACGCTTCCTTAGCGGGGATCGGCGAGTCCGAGCCGGCGAAGTTGACGGTGCCGCCGGCCAGGTCAGTGCGGCCCTTGCCGGAACCGCCACCGCCGTAGTTGACGGTGACGTTGGGCTGAACCGACTTGAAGCCCGCGATGGCTTCCTGCTGGAAGGTGGTCTGGAACGTCGACCCGCTCGCGTTGAGCGTCCCGCTGAGGCTGGCGGAGGTGCTCGACGAGCCGCCGGCCGGCGCCGAGGAACTCGAGCCGCCACCCGCCGAGGAGCTGCTGCCCGACGAGGAGCACGCGCCAAGGATCAGCGCCAAGGCAACGGCCGAAGCCCCCGCCGCGGCCTGCTTTCTGTATCGAAGCTGCATATTCAGTACCCCTCAATTTTCTTTTCCGGCCGCATGAGCGCAGCCTCGGACGGCCGGTCATCCGGTAAGACCGTATGTGCGAGACCAGTTTGGCCGTGTTGACGGTACCTGCGGGTAAATGTGGAATGGATAAAAGGGGACTGGAAGGTTAAGTTCTGGTGTCCTGGCTCCGCGACCAAGCGGGAACCGGCGGCCCAGAGCCGGGGCGAGCGGTCCTGGACCGGCTCTGTCCGGCGGGAATCTCGCCGCCGCGGCCGGAAAGGTCGGCGGCCAGGTCAGACGTTGGCACCCGGTCGCCCCGCGGTAATCGGGCGGCTGGCGGAATGCCGTCCGCCGGCGTCTTTCGCAAATATCGGTGTTCAGCTATATGACATCAAGTAGCCGTCTGTTCGTTCCTCTTTTGTTCAATTCCTGTTTACCTGTGATGCATATCAATGGGCGGAGGCAGGCAGGACCTGCCATCCCGCGCCCCGGTCGAAGACGAGTAAGGGCAGAAGTTGTCGTTGGATGCGGAACAGGATCAGGTGTCTCCCCGCCGCGGTGCGGGCAGCTGCACGCTGGCCGCGATCACCCTCACCGTAGCCGCCGTCCTCCTTCTCGCCGCCTGCGGTAACCCGGCCCCGGCCCAGGCGGGATTCTCGCCGGTGGCCGCCACCGAGGCCCCGGCGCTGCCGACGGCGCCCGCGGGCACCGGCATCATGCTGGTTCACCGAGGCGACGACTCGGGCCGCACCTTCCTGTTCACCTCGTACCTGAACGCCCAGCATCCGTCGGGCTGGAGCAGTTCGCTGATCGGCACCACGGTCGCCTGGCCGAGGCAGCCAGGTGAGCTCAGCGCGGCCGGGACCGGCGCCGTCATCAGCGGTGTCAGCTCGGCCCCGGGCGCCATCGGCTACGTCGGCGTCAGCTACCTGTCCCAGGTCAGAGCCGCTGGCGAGGGCGAGGCCGCGCTCGGCAACACCGCGGGCACGATCCAGGCCGCCCTGGCCAGCTTCACCAACATTCCCGCCAGCGAGACCATCTCGCTGGTCAACGGGTCGGGGGCCCGGGCCTACCCGATCGTCAACTACGAGTACGCCATCGTGGACACCGCTCAGACCAGCGCCGTCCGGGCGCGTGACCTGCGGGCGTTCCCCGGCTGGGCGATCACCAGCGGTGCCGCCCAGCTGGCGAAGGTGAACTTCCAGCCCTTGCCGTCGTCCGTGGTCACCCTGTCCGGTACGCAGATCGCCCAGATCGAAGGCTGATATATGACCACGCGATATGCGGAATGACCGCTGGCGCCTCCGGACGTGACCGTCCGGTCCCCTCGCAGCCGGGCTCCGCCGCCCCCGGAGGCGGTGCTCCCGGATGGCTCCGGCGCCGCGGACGTGCGCGGGCCGCTCAAGGCGGCCACCGTGCTGGCCGACCGGATGGCCGCGGCGCTCGTGCACCGCGAGCCGGGCTGGCGGCTGCCCCGGCGTACCGCGCTGGCCCGGCGGTACAACGTCAGCCTGACCGAGATCGACACCGCGCTCGGTGACCTGGCCCGGCGGTCCCTGGTCCGGCGGCTGCCCGACGGGCAGCTGTACCGGGCCAGCCCGGCCGACTACTGGATCCCGGTCGAGGGCGCGGCCGGCCTCGGCACGCGGCTGGACCCGATGGGCGGGACGATCGCCTGCCAGACCCGGCACGTCTCGCGGCGCGAGGCGCCCCAGGATGTCGCCTGGGCGCTGCGGCTGCCGTCGGGTGCGCCCATCCGCGTGGTCCGGTGCGTCTGGGTGTCCGCGGGCGACCCGGCCGCCGTGTCCACCGCCTACCTGAGCGCCCCGGCCGGCGGCGAAGACGACACCGACGGCCAGGAGGAGGATCAGCCGGTCTCCTCGCTCGGCTCGGTGCTGAACGCCCTGCCCGCCGCCGCCGTCAGCATCGAGATGGCGCCTCCGCAGCCGTCCATCGCCCGGAGCCTGCGCCTGTCGCCCGGGCAGCCGGTGATCACGGTCACGGCCAGGTTCGACGACGCCGCCGGTGAACCCGCCGGGCTCACCGTAGTCATGCTCAAGCCGGAGCTTTTCCGGGTCGCGGTCGACACCACCGAGGCCCCCGCCGGAACGTCTTAGCGGTCCCGGCAGGCCCGCCCGAACACCTGAGACCAGAGTTGCTCATGATCGGGAGTGCCATCCCTGAGGCTCTGGCGGGGACGTTCTTCTGACGTACCCGGCGGCGCGCGGCGTGGTCGCCTGGACATGCGCGCGCCCTACCTGGGACGCTGGGACCCGAGACGCCGGCCGAGGTCGTGACAGAGGCGGAGTAGATGCCACGGCGTGCCCGATACCTCGTCCCCAGGGGACTTCCCCGACGTGACGAGATCCTCGCTGCCTGTGTAGTGTTCGCGGTCCTGGCGCACGTGCTGTTCGCCCAGCTGACGATCATCCTCGCCGCCGTGTTCTACCTCATCACCAAGGTGACCAGGTGGCGCCTGTCGTGGCTGGCCATGCCGGCGCTGGCCGGCCTGGCCTGGACCGCGACCGCCCCCGGGGCCGCGGTGGCCGGGTACACCGCCGGCGCCGCCCGGATCGCGAGCTACCTGGGTGACGGCGGTCACCAGGCTGATCATCTGATGCACTTCACCGCCGCCTTCGCGGGTATCGGCGGCTGGCTGCCCCGGCAGCTGCCGCTCGCCCTGGCGGCCGCCGCCGTCGAAGCCGCCCTGGCCGGCGGCCTGAACTGGCTGCATACCGACGAGTGGGACCTGCGCCCCGTCCGGCCCGGCCTGATCGCGGCGGTCCGGCGCGCGGCCACGATCCGGGCGATCCGGGCCGGCGGGGTCGTCGCCAGGGACGGCGGCTGCCTGGGGGTAGCGGCCGGATCGGGCGGCCGGATCACGCTGTCCTGGGCCGAGGCGGCCGGGAGCGTAGCCGTCTGCGGTTCGGCCGCGCCTGACGTGCTGACGACCGGCTTCCAGCTCGTGCACGCCGCGGTCCGGCGGCGCAAGCCGGTGCTGGCCGTCGACCACACGGCCGATCCGGCGCTGGCCGACCAGCTCGCGGCGGTCTGCGCCGCGGCCGGCGTGCCGCTGCTGGTGTTCGGCCCCGGCCTGGGCGCCAGCGCCGGACCGGGCGCCGGGCCCGGGGCCGGGCGGTCCCGGGCGGCCTGCTACGAGCCGTTCCGGCATGGCTCGCCGAGCCGGCGCGTCGCCCTGATCACGGACATGCTCAGCTGGGACGGCCCGGGCCGGCCGTACCGGCGCAGCTGCGTCTCCTACCTCGAGGACGTCTTCGAACTGCTCGACGCCGCCCCCGGCGACCCTGGCGTTCCGGTCCTCGACGACGTCATCCACCTGCTCAACCCCGTGGCCATGCGAGCCAGGATGGAGTACGTGCCCGTCGGCTACCCGCGGCGGGAGGTACTGGCCGAACGGGTCAAGGTGTCGACCAGCCTGGTCACCGCCGAGCCCGCCACCATCGCCGGGCTCAGCGGGCAGCTGCGGGAACTCCGCGAGTCGCCGTTCGGCCGCTGGCTGCGCCCGTCGCCCGGCGGCCAGGCGGACATCGACCTCGCCCGCGCGATCGCCGACCGCGCCGTGGTGCTCTTCCGGCTCGGCGAGCCGGCCGCGGCCGCGAGCTCGGCCATGCTGACCCGCCTGATCTGCCAGGATCTGCTGACGGCGGCCCGGGCCGGGACCGGCGCGGAGGGCGACGGGCTCATCTGGCTGGCCGAGTGCGCCGCTCTGCCGCGCCAGCCGGTCACCGACCTGATCGCCCGCGGGCAGCCGGCCGGGCTGCCGGTCCTCGCGGCCACCACCTCGGCACCGGTCGCGGCCGATCTCGCCGACCTGGCCAACGTCGTGATAGCCCACCGGATGACGGACAGCGCCGCGGCGGGGTGGCTGTCCGCGGTGGCGGCCGCCGCCCGGCCCGGCCCGGATCAGCCGCCCGGCCCGGAAGCCGCCGACCCCGCCACGCTGCGGCCCGGCGAATTCCTCCTGGCCGTGCGCGAACCGCCCCGGCTGGTCCCGCACGGGCTCCTGGTCCGGGCCCGGGTGCCTCGGGTCACCCGGGACGCGCGCGCCGCCGTGCCGGGGCCGGCCTGGGAGGGTGCATGACGTCTGCCCGTCCCGGCCAGCTCCGGCTGGGCTGGCAGTACGCGACGGCCCACGCCGATCCCGGGCCGCCGCCGCGACGTCCCACCCCGCCGGAAGCCGAACGGCTCAGGCCGGACTGGGCGGCCGCTCAGCGCCGCGAAGAGAGCCAGCTCAACCGGCCGCTGAAGGCCGCGCTCGCGGTCGCCGTCATCGCCGGCGTGGTGCTGGTCGCGTTCGGCGCGGCCGGCTCGCTCGGCGCTCTCGTCACCGGGCTCGCAGTGACCTGCTGCGCGCTGGTCGCGGCCGTCAGCGGGTACGCGCTCTGGCAGGGGGAGCGGGCGCTGCGGTCGCGGATGGCCGACGAGCGGGCGCGGGTCGGGCGGGCCCGGGAGGCGCAGGAGAGCCGCCTGTTCGCCTGGCAGTCCGAGCACGCGACCCAGATGGGCGCCTGGCAGGTCCGGCAGCTCGCCTATGAACAGCAAAAACACTGGTACGCGGTCGGGCCGCCCGGAGACCGGCCGCGGGTGGACATCGCGGGGGGCACCCTATCCGGCTGGTCCGCGCTGCTCACCACGGCCGCCGTGAGCCGGATGGCCGCGGGCGGCGAGATCACCGTGCTCGACCTGACCGGCGGCGCGGTCGCGCTGGATCTGATCGGCTTCGCGCGAGCCTCGGGTACCGATCCGCTGGTCTGGGTGCTGCCCGAGGACCTGCCCCGGCTCGACCTGGGCACCGGGCTCGGCCGCGACGCCCTGGCCGGCCTCCTGTCCGCGGCGGCCGGGCAGGGCGGGGAGCCGGATCCGGCCGCCGGCCCGTCCCTCGACCAGGCCATCCTCGAGCGGGTCATCGTGTCCGCGGGCACCGGCCTGGTGCCGCTGCCGCGCAGCGGGCTGCGCGTGATCGCGCTGGACCAGCGGGTGGGGGCGATGAGCCGCCGGGTGCTCGGGACCTACCTGACGGCGGCGCTGACCCACCTGCTCCGCGACGCCCCGCCCGCGTCACCGGGGCGGCACACGCTGTTCGTGCTCGGCGCGGACCAACTGCGCGGCGACACGCTGGACCGGCTCAGCGACGCGTGCGAGCGGTCGGGGACCGGGCTCGTACTGGCCTACCGGGACATCCCCGCGCACGTCCGGCCGCGGCTGGGCCGGGGCAACGCCGTCGTCGCCTTCATGCGGCTGGCCGACCCCGAGCACGCCCGGGCCGCGAGCGAGCAGCTGGAAAGCGGCGGCCGCGTCGTGCTCGCGCAGCTCACCGAGACCATCGGCGGTTCCGTCGCGGACACCGCCGGCGGCACGTACACCAGCACGGCTCGCCGGGCGAGCCCGCCCGTCGCGCCGCGGCCGCCCGGCGCGCCGCGGCCGGGCGGCGAGGCCGCCCGCGACGACGGCAGCCTGCTGCTGCCGCAACCGGATGCCCCGGCCGGCGACGCACCCGGCCCCGGCGAGAGCGAGACGGTCAGCGCGCGGATCAAGGCGAACACCGCGTGGGGCACGGCGACCGCCAAGGCGGTGGCGGACGGCGGGCCGCCGGCGGAAGCCCCGCGCCGCTCCCGTGAATTCCGGGCCGGGCCGGACGAGCTCCAGCAGCTTCCGGCCAGCGCGCTGATCGTCAGCTACGCGGGCCCGGACGGCCGCCGGGTCGTGCTGGCCGACGCCAACCCGGGCATCGGCGCCCTGGAGACGGCCACCTCGCTGACCCTCGAGGAAGTCCGGTCCCGGCCGCCCAGCGGAGCACCGGACCCGGGCGGCGCACCGGACCGTGACGCCCCGGCTTCGGGCGCCCCGCTCCCGCCCGCGGTCCCGGGCCGGGCCGCCCCCAACCTCGGCCCGCCGCCGCGGCGCCTGGACTGGCGTCGCGGACGCTCCTAGCCACGCGGCCGGATTCCGCGCCGATAACGGTGGCGTATCTGACAGTAACCTGATATTCACTCAAGGTGACCATCGAGCCGGACGCGACCGCCGTCCTGGCCGAGCTCAGCTCGGCACGGACGCCCTGGCTCGCGCTGGCCCTGGCCGATCCGGCCGGCCGCAGCCGCCTGGCTGCGGTGGCCGGCGACGTCACGATCATCGACATCACCGACCCGCAGGCCGTTCCGGTCATGGTCAACCCGCTCGAGCCCGCGCCCGGATATCCGGTCCAGGCTCACGCCGACCGGCTGGCCGGGCTGTTCGAGGCGACGTTCGGCCTCGGCGAACCGGTGGCCGGGGCCTTGCGGGCGGGCCTGCGGCGGGCCTACGCGGACTGCGGCTGGGATATGGTCACCGGCGCGGCCCGCCCCGGCGCGGTCAGCCCGCCCGCGGTCCCCGCATTTCACCAGCTCAAGCTGGCCACCGTGAACGCGGCCCGGGACCTGGGTTTCGACCCGGCCATGCGGGCGGGCGTCCGCGGTTTCCTCGAGGCCCGGCTGGACGCGCTGTGGGCCGGGGCCGCCGGCCTGTTCCTCGAGGGGGGCCACCCGGCCGGCGTGGCCCGCCTGCTCCGTGGGAACGTGCTGGTCACCGGCAGCGGCCTCGCCGACGAGGAGGCGGCCTGGTTCCTGGCCGGCGTGCTGCTGCTCCGGCTGGCCGAGCAGCTGAGCCACCGGGCGGCCCGGCCGCGCGCGCCCCTGAGGCAGGGCGATGCCCCTGACGCCAGTGCCCCTGAAGACCGCCACCCGGCTGACGGCCCGGGGCCGGTCATCGTCATCGCCATACCCGCCATACCCGTCAGCCCCGCTGTCTCCGCCGTCCCGGCCGGACCGGCCCAGCCGGCCTTCCCGGCCTTCCCGGCCTTCCCGGACGGGCTAGGGCTCTCTTCCCGGGGAGCGGCGTGGTTCGGCCGGGTGCTCGAGGACCTGCGGCTGGCCGGGGCGGATACCGTGATCGCTCCCGCGGCCGGCGACCGGCCGGCGGCCGCGGTGGCGGCAGCCAGGGATCCGTCCGCCGGGCCACCCGGTCTCGTCCCGGCGGTTACCCGGTTGCTGGCGGGACGCAGGTCGGCGGCGTGCGGTGACCGGTGCGGGCGGCGTCCGTGCAGCGGATACGAGGTGCACGCGGCCGGGTTGCTGGCGGATGAGCCCGGTCAGGCCTGGCTCCGGCTCTGGGCGCAGGCCCTGGTCCTGGCCTTCCTGACCGGCAGGCCGATGCCGGCGGGGCCGGCGCCGCTGCGCGCAGGCGGCCACGTCCTGCGCCCGCGCGGGCGCGAGTGCCTGCTGGCGACGGTGATCGACGCGGCGGTCGGGGCCCGCGCGTCCGCCCTGCAGCCGTACTATGACCCGCGGTGCCTCACCGCGGTGGTGGCCACCGTGGCGGACCGGATGCTGGCCGACGGCAGTGCCGTCCCGGTTCGCGCCGGGTCGGTCTGGGTCATACCGCAGCTTCGCTGGCTGCACGAGATGGAGCGGCTCAGCCCGTTCGGCCGTGATCGCCTGCGTCCTGACGACATCGCACCGCCGCTCGATTTCGGCCTGGCCGGGCTGCCGGACTGGCCGGGGATAAGGGTCGCGGACCGGCTCGCCGGCCTGCGGGGGCATCCGCTGGCGATGGAATCGGAGCGGAACCGGACGGCGGCCATGACGGCCTTGCTCGGCGACAGCCGGGCGGATCTCGACGCCGACCTCGCCCTCACGGGCATGGGGATCAGCCCGCCCGGGCGGCTGCGCCACGCGGCCCGGGCCATGGGAGCCGCCGGGCACGGCGGTCAGCCGGGCTGGCTGGAAGTCGTGCTGTCCTGGCCGGGCCGGCTCATCGGGCCGGTAGCATCAGGCCGAGATGAGCACTAGCAGCGCGCCGTCCCGGCGTTACAGCCTCCCGCTCCGGGCCCGCCTGGCCACCACGGTCGGCGGCGCGGCCGGCCGTGCTTCCCGGCTAGCCGGCCGGGGCGACGGCTCGGTCATCGGCGGAATCATCGGCCTGCGGCTCCAGCCCGACCTGCTTTCCCTGCTGGCCCGCGGACGGCAGATCATCCTGGTGACGGGCACGAACGGCAAGACCACCACGACCAGGCTGATCGCGGCCGCGCTCGAGCCGCTCGGCCAGCAGGTCGCGTCGAACGCGTTCGGCGCGAACATGGAGGCCGGCCTGGTCTCCGCGCTGGCCAAGGCCCCCGACGCCACCTTGGCCGTGCTCGAGGTCGACGAGAAGTACATCCCGGCGATGGTGACGGCGACCAAGCCGCGGGTGGTCGTGCTGCTGAACCTGAGCCGGGATCAGATGGACCGCGCGGCGGAGATCTGGATGCTGGCCCGCCGCTGGCGAGCGGCCCTGGCCGCGGCGCCGGACTGCCGGGTCATCGCCAACGCCGACGACCCGCTGGTGGCGTGGGCGGCCGGGGACGCGCGCCAGGTCACTTGGGTGGCCGCGGGCCAGCGCTGGCACGACGACTCCTGGTGCTGCCCGAACTGCGGGTCGCATCTGCGTCGCGACAGCGAGGACTGGTACTGCGGTGAGTGCACGAACCGGCGTCCCCCGGTCCGCTGGGCCCTGGTGGGCGACGAGGTGATCGACCCGGCCGGAAAGGCCCGGCCGCTCGACCTGGCCCTGCCCGGCCGGGCCAACCGGTCCAACGCCGTGGTCGCGCTCGCCGTCGCCGAGGTGTTCGGCATCAGCGCCGCTCAGGCGATAGGGCCGATCGGGCAGGTGCGGTCGGTGGCCGGCCGGTACACGCAGGTCGAGCGGCATGGTACGGAGCTGCGGCTGCTGCTGGCGAAGAACCCGGCCGGGTGGCTGGAGGCCCTCGACGTCCTGGTGCCGCCGCCGGTGCCCGTGCTGCTGGCGGTGAACGCCCAGACGCCGGACGGGAAGGACACCTCCTGGCTCTGGGACGTGGACTACCGCAGGCTCCGGGGACGCCCGGTGTTCGTGGCCGGAGAGCGCCAGCTCGACCTGGCGGTCAGGCTGGAGGCCGACGAGGTGGCCTTCCGGCTGGTCGCGAACATCGACGAGGCGATCGAGCAGGCCCGCAGCAAGTCCATCGACGTGATCGCCAACTACACCGCGTTCCAGCAGATCCGCACGGCCCTCGGCCGCGTCGGCTGAACCAGGCGGAGCTGAATATGACCGAACGAGCAGGCCAGACACCAGGCGGTTATGCGCAGCGGGGACCGTCGGCCGTCCGGCTCGTCTGGGTCTACCCGGACCTGCTGAGTACCTACGGCGACCGGGGCAACCTGCTCGTGCTGGCCCGCCGGGCCCGGCTGCGCGGCCTGCCGGTCGAGATCGCCGAGGTCAACTCCGACCAGCAGGTGCCCGTGGACGGCGACATCTACCTGCTCGGCGGCGGCGAGGACCTGCCGCAGATCCTGGCCGCGCGGCGCCTCGCGGCGGGCGGCGGCCTGGCCGCGGCCGCGGGCCGGGGCGCGGTGATCTTCGCGGTCTGCGCCGGGTACCAGATCATCGGCACCGAGTTCGGCGGGGTGGAGGGCGAGCCGGTACCCGGGCTCGGGCTGATCGACATCCGCAGCGGCCGGGGCGAGCGACGCGGGGTCGGCGAGATCACCGCGGACGTCGACCCGGCCCTGGGCGTCGACCGGCTCACCGGTTTCGAGAACCATCAGGGCGTGACCCGGCGCGGCCCGGAGGTCAGGCCGCTGGCCACCGTCGTCACCGGTGTCGGCAACGGGGACGGGACGGAAGGCGCGCACCTCGGCCGGATCGTCGGTACCTACCTGCACGGGCCGGCCCTGGTCCGTAACCCGGGCCTGGCCGACATGCTGCTCGGCTGGGTGGCCGGCCCGCTGCCCGCGATCGACCCGCGGCAGGAGGACCTGGTGACGAAGCTGCGCGCGGACCGCCTGGCCGCCACCCAGGTCGCTCCTGCCTAGCGAGCCCGCCCCGGGCACCATGAAACTCGCCCGCGCGGCGCCATGAAACTCGCCCGCGCCGCCATGAAACTCGCCCCTGGCGTCATGAAACTCGCCCGCGCCGCCATGAAACTCGCCCCTGGCGTCATGAAACTCGCCCGGGGCGTCATGAAACTGGGCTTCCAGTGCGCCAGAACGCGCTGGAACCTGGGTTTCATGTGCGTTTCGGCCGGGACGTTGAGCTGGGCCGTGATGCTGCTGAGTCCAGTGTGGCCTGAGTCCGGTTTCTGCCGGGGGTTAGTAGAGGCGGGGGTTAGTAGAGGCGGGGGTTAGTAGAGCCGGGGGTTAGTAGAGCCGGGGGTTAGTAGACCAGAGCCTGGGCGCCGTCGGTCATGATCTCGGCGACGAAGGTGGCGGCGCCGGAGATCCGGATGCCGTCGATCAGGTCGCCGGCTTCGATGTTCCGGCGGGCGGCGCACTGGGTGCACACGGTTACCGAGCCCGCGGCCAGGATGCCGGCCAGCAGGTCGGCCAGCGGGGCGGCGTGCGGCAGCGAGAAATCCTCCGCCCGGCCGGGCAGGCCGAACCAGGCCGACTCGCCGGTCAGCCACAGTGAGACCCCGACGCCGCTGGCGGCCGCGGCCGCGGCGACCGTGAAGGCCTGATTGCAGCGCTCCGGGTCGTCCTTACCGGCGGTGACCTTGATGACGAGCCGGGAATGGGCCCGGGAATGGGCAGGGCGCTCGGGCATGGCAGAAACTCTAGCCGCGCGGGCTCGTCCGGGAACAGGGCGCACCGGCGCGGCGCGGGACGAGGCCATCGGCGCGGCGCGGGACGAGGCCATCGGCTCGCCCGTAGACTTGCGGGCTATGCACGGCATGCTGAGTGCGGCCATCTTGATCGGCGTGTTCGTCGTGATCGCCGTGGCGTGCCTGTACGTGGTCGTGCGAGCGTACGCCGCCGGCCGGGGACAAGCCCAGGGACAGGCGAACCGACAGCAAGCGGGGCACCGTGACGATCCAACCTGACCTCGAGCCTCATCCGGACCTGGGAGCGCTGCGCTTCCTGCTCGGGCGCTGGGAGGGAGCCGGCATCGGCGGGTACCCGACCATCGAGTCGTTCCAGTTCGGGCAGGAGATCAGCTTCAGCCACAACGGCAAGCCGTTCCTCATCTACACCAGCCGGACCTGGCGGCTGGACGACGAGGGGCATATCGGCCCGCCGCTCGGCACCGAGAGCGGGTACTGGCGCCCCCGGCCGGACAGCCAGCTCGAGGTGATGCTCGCGCATCCCACCGGGATCATCGAGATCTACGTGGGCGAGATATCCGGCACCCGCATCGAGATGGCCACCGACGTGGTCGCCCGTACCGTCACCGCCAAGGAGGTGACCGCTGGGCACCGGCTCTACGGGCTGGTCGGCCCCGGGGAGCCCGGGGAGCAGGACCTGGCCTATGCCTACGACATGGCGGCGATGGGGCAGGAACTCCAGCCACACCTGTCAGCCCAGCTCAAGCGCGTCAGCGCGAGCGGAGAATAAGACAAAAAAAGTTCCCGGGCGACTCCGGTACCGCGCATTTACGCCGTACCGGGACCGGCTGGACTGGGCCGGTCAGCCCGGGAACTCGGTGTCTGCCAGAATTTAGCCGGCCGCCGCCCCACGGGACGTCATGCCGGCGGGTTGGCGGCTAGCTGACAGCCACCTCACGAGTCCGTTGATCATGCATGCTTTTGGACCACCTCCTCTCCCGCGTACCTCGCACGTTATCCGCCGTTTCCCGGGCAGGCAAGAGATTTTTGCCGTGCCCACGATCACACCGGCCGGCGGAATACGGGATCGAACTACTATGAGCCCATGGACCGCGAGGTACCGTCCCCGAGCGTGACCGTACGCGGGTGGGACGAGCAGCTGCGCGCCCGCGGCTACCGGGTGACCCCGCAGCGCCAGCTCGTCCTGGAGGCGGTGGCGCGGCTCGGCCACGCTACCCCGGAGGAGATCGGGGCCCAGGTCCAGCAGACGGCGCGCGGCGTCAACATCTCGACCATCTACCGCACGCTCGAGCTGCTCGAGCAGATCGGCATGGTCACGCACACCCACCTCGGGCACGGGGCACCCACCTACCACCTGGCCACCGACGCCGACCACGTGCACCTCGTCTGCCGCGACTGCGGCCGGATCACCGAGATCGGCCCGGACGCGATCCGCCCCCTGATCACCGCCCTCGAAGAGCGGCACGGCTTCGAGACCGACGTGGGCCATCTCACCGTCTTCGGCCGCTGCCAGGAATGCCGACCCCACTGAATGAGTCATAGCCTTCGGTGGTTACGTGCAGGACGTCAGGAGGACACGGTGGATAACGGTGGATAAGAGCCCGCTATTGGCTTGGCCCGGTGCGGTCGAGGCGGCGTGGCCGGACGAGGGGGTGCCGGGGCACTACGGGGACCCGCTGCGCGAGCAGCGCACCGCCGAGGACTCGGCCGCCGTCGTGGACCGGTCCAACCGGGGCGTGCTGCGGATCACCGGCGCGGACCGGCTGACCTGGCTGCACAGCCTCACCACGCAGCACCTGACGGGGCTGGCGCCCGGCGCGACCGCCCAGGCCCTCATCCTCAGCCCGAACGGGCATCTGGAACACCACCTGACGCTGACCGACGACGGCGCCACGACCTGGCTGCACATCGAGCCGGGGACCGCGCCGTCGCTGCTGGAGTTCCTCGACTCGATGCGGTTCATGATGCGGGTCGAGGTGGCCGACGTCAGCGCGGACTACGCGGTGCTCACCGTGCTCGGTCCGCGCGGCGGCGATCTCGCCCGCGAGGTCGAGGGGGTGGCGGCGCGGCTGGAACCGGGCTCGTTCGGCCTCATTGATCTTGTCGTGGCGCGGGACGGGCTGGCTGATACGGCCGGTGACCTGGTACGGCGGGGGGCGGCCGCGGCGGGTATGTGGGCGTTCGAGGCGCTGCGGATCGCCGCGCACGTGCCCCGGCTCGGCCTGGACACCGACCACCGGACGATTCCGCACGAGGTCGGCTGGATCGAGGGTGCCGTGCACCTGAACAAGGGCTGCTACCGGGGCCAGGAGACGGTGGCCCGGGTGCACAACCTCGGCCACCCGCCGCGGCGGCTGGTCTTCCTGAACCTGGACGGCAGCGTCGACCGGCTCCCCGAGCACGGCGACCCCGTGCTGGCGGACGGCCCGGACGGGGGTGGTGCCGTGGTCGGCTTCACCGGCTCGGCGGCCCGCCACTACGAGCTCGGCCCGATCGGGCTGGCCCTGGTCAAGCGGACCGTGCCGGTGGACGTGCCGCTGCTGGCCGGGGGCGTAGCGGCCGCGCAGGAGGTCATCGTGCCGCCGGAGGCCGGCGCCAACGTGAAGGTGACGCTGCGGCGCAGGCAGATAGTCTGAGGACCCGAGGACGCCCCTGAGAACAGGAGGTCAGCCCGTCGTGCTGCGCAGAACCCTGCTCGCGGCGTCAGCCAGTACCCGGCTGCGCGAGCTCATCACGACGGCGCCGCGGACGCGCGCCATCGTCGATAGGTACGTGGCGGGCGAGACCGCCGACGACGCGGTCCGCGTGACCCGCAAGCTGCGGGCCGCCGGGCTGCTCGTCACCCTGGACTACCTGGGTGAGGACACCAAGGACCCGGCCCAGGCCGCGGCCGCCACCGACGAGTACATCCAGCTGGCCGGCAAACTCGGCGCGGAGGGACTGACCGAGGGCGGGGCCGCGGAGGTCTCGGTGAAGCCGACCGCGGTCGGGCTCTTCCTGGGGGCCAGGACCGCGCAGGAGAACATCAGCCGGATCTGCGCCGCCGCGCGCGAGGCCGGCACCACGGTGACGCTGGACGCCGAGGAGTTCGCGGCGATCGAGCCGACGCTGCGGATCGCGGCCGAGCTCCGCGGCCAGTACGGTGACCTCGGCTGCGTCGTCCAGGCCTGCCTGCGGCGCAGCGAGGCGGACTGCCGCGCGCTGGCCGCCTACGGGACCCGGGTCCGGCTCTGCAAGGGCGCCTACACCGAGCCGGAGAGCGTCGCCTTCACCAGCCGCCGCGAGGTGGACTCGTCGTACGCGCGCTGCCTGCGGGCGCTGATGAACGGGCCGGGCTACCCGATGGTGGCCACCCACGACCCGCGGCTGATCGAGATCACCACGTCGCTGGCCCTGCTGACCGGCCGCGCCCCGGACAGCTTCGAGTACCAGATGCTCTACGGCATCCGCCCGGGCGAGCAGCGCCGGCTGGCCAACACCGGCGCGCAGCTGCGCGTCTACGTCCCCTACGGCGGCGACTGGTACGCCTACCTGGTGCGCAGGCTGGCCGAGCGGCCCGCCAACCTCGCGTTCTTCCTCCGCTCGCTCCGGCCGGAAAGGTAGCCCGACATGATCGCCATCCTGGGGACGGGGAAGATGGGCGAGGCGCTGCTGTCCGGGCTGCTGCGGGCGGGGCGGGACCCGTCGGCCGTGATGGCTGCGGTCCGGCGTGACGAACGGGCGGCCGAGCTCCGGGACCGTTACGGGATTGCCGTCGCGGACGCCGCCACGGCGGCCAAGCAGGCCGACACCCTGGTCCTGGCGGTCAAGCCGCAGGACATGGGCCGGCTGCTGGACGAGATCGCCCCGGTGGTGCCCGAGGACACCCTGGTGATCTCGGTCGCGGCCGGGATCACCACGAAGTTCATCGGCCGGCGGATGATGCGCGGCAATCCCGTGGTCCGGGTCATGTCGAACACGCCGGTGCTGGTCGACGAGGCGATGAGCGTGATCTCGGCCGGGGCCGGGGCGGCCGAAGAGCACCTGCGCCGGGCCGAGGAGCTGTTCCGGCCGGTCGGCAAGGTGCTGCGGATTCCCGAGTCGCAGCAGGACGCCGCGACCGCGCTGTCCGGCAGCGGCCCGGCCTACGTCTACTACCTGGTCGAGTCGATGGTGGACGCGGGCATCCTGCTCGGGATGGCCCGCGGCGCCGCGCTGGAGATGGTCACCCAGGCGGTCTACGGCGCGGCCACCATGCTGCGCGACTCCGGCGAGCACCCGGTGATCTTGCGCGAGGCGGTGACCTCGCCCGGCGGGACCACGATCTCGGCGATCAGGGAACTGGAACGGCACGGGGTCCGGGCCGCGTTCCTGTCGGCGATCGAGGCGGCCCGCGACCGCGGCCGCGAACTCGGGGCCGACTAGTGGGGCCGGCCAGCGGGCGCCGGCCAGTGCGGGCCGGCCAGTGAGCTGCCCGCTCACGCTGGCCTGGGACGAGCGGCTGACCGGGTATGACTTCGGCCCGGGGCATCCGCTGGCGCCGGTTCGGGTCGAGCTGACGATGGCGCTCGCCCGCGAGCTCGGCGTGCTGGAGCGCCCGGCCGTGACCATGGTGACCCCCGTCGTCCCGGCCGAACAGGCCGAGCTCGAGCTGGTGCACGACGCCGCCTACATCGACGCGGTCCGGGCGGCGGGCCGGGACGGCCTGCCGAACGGCCGGTACGGGCTCGGCACCGCCGACAACCCCGTCTTCATGGGCATGCACGAGGCGTCCGCGCTGGTGGCCGGGGCCACGCTGGCCGCGGCGCGCGCGGTCTGGCGGGGCGAGACCGGGCACGGGGTGAACATCGCCGGCGGCCTGCACCACGCGATGCGCCGGTCGGCCAGCGGCTTCTGCGTCTACAACGACCCGGCCATCGCGATCAGGTGGATGCTGGCGCAGGGCGCCCAGCGGATCGCCTACGTGGATATCGACGTGCACCACGGGGACGGGGTCCAGGCGGCCTTCTACGACGACCCGCGGGTGCTGACCATCAGCCTGCACGAGCACCCGGCGACGCTGTTCCCCGGGACCGGGCTGGCGTCGGAGATCGGTTCGGGGGACGGCCGCGGGTACGCCGTCAACGTGGCGCTGCCCGCGGGCACGGGCGACGCCGGCTGGCTCCGCGCGTTCGACGCGGTGGTGCCGCCGCTGCTGCGCGCGTTCGCGCCCGAGGTGCTGGTCAGCCAGCACGGCTGCGACAGCCACCGGCTGGACCCGCTGGCCAACCTGGACCTCACCGTGGACGCGCAACGGCGCGCCCAGCTCATGCTGCACGACCTGGCGCACGAGGTGGCCGGCGGACGGTGGCTGCTCACCGGGGGCGGCGGCTACGAGCTGGTGCAGGTGGTGCCGAGAACATGGACGCACCTGCTCGCCGTGGCCTCGGGCGACCCGCTCGACCCGGCGCTGACGGTGCCGCCCGCCTGGCGGGCGCTGGCCACCGAGCGGACCGGTGAATACGCGCCCGAGCAGATGACCGATGGCGCGCCGGCCACCTACATTCCGGTCTCGGCGGGGATCGATCCCGGTGATCGCGTGGATGCTTCGATCATGAACACATGCCGTGCCGTATTTGCCTGGCACGGGCTGTCTGCACCGTTCTGATAGTTGTGCAAATGCAAGTGCACGCGGGTCGCAGGGGATGTTTTTTTCACGCAATGCTGTTCTGAGGTGCTAGATGTCAACTGATAACAGCCTAAAGATGGGCCGCAAAGACGCAGCTCAGCGTGACGAAGACGGATATCACCGCGGTGACCCCTGGTGATAGCGCCCAAACAGTAACAACAATGAAGCTATGGACGGGGTTGCTCTTTTCTGTGCGGGACTTACCCTGGAGACGTACGTGACTGGTGCGCCGAATCCCGTCAAGTGCTCGGCTTCGTACGGAAGAGGCAAGTTCGATGGCAAGCGAAACCCCCCTTAGCGACGTTAGGTTTCTGACCGTTGCCGAAGTGGCCTTGATCATGCGCGTGTCGAAGATGACCGTGTATCGACTGGTGCACTCCGGCGAGCTAGAAGCAATCCGTGTCGGACGCTCCTTCCGGGTTCCGGAAGCAGCGGTCAACCAGTACCTGCGAGCCGCGTTCGTCGGTACCGGCTGAGTCGCCCCTGGACTCGGTCCGCTCCACCCAAGCCGGATTCCCGTCCCACGGGAATCCGGCTGGCATGCGGAGGCGGCGCGGCGGGAACCTCCCGCCGCGCGGCCAGGCCGTCCGCGGGGCGTCCCTTCCCGCGACTCCCGGTCGCCTGGGGTTCGGCGCTGGCCGGGATCGGCTGCCCTAGCACGCCGTATCAGAGGTAACCTCGTACCTCGGGTGTGTATCCAAGCCGCCCCCACCGGGCGAGCGTGTTGGCGTACCCGTCATCCGCAGTGCCTAGGAAGGGTGGTCCCGTGGGTTCAGTGATCAAGAAGCGCCGCAAGCGCATGGCCAAGAAGAAGCACCGCAAGCTGCTGAAGAAGACCCGTATCCAGCGCCGCAACAAGAAGTAACGACTCCCTTGCCCCGCTCCCGGCTCAACCGGGTATCGGGCACCATAGGGGTTAATGTCTGCTCCTGTCCTGGTTGGGTGCGCGGGTGTGCTGGTCGCGGCCGTATCGACCGGCATGCTCGCCGGGCGGTGCGTCCGACGGCCGGGGATCGGGTTCATCGCCTGGACCGGCGCGAGCCTGGGGCTGACGATCGCGCTCGCGGCGCAGAGCCGGGGCTTCGCCAGCGGGTTCAGCCCGATCACGTTCCGGGTCATCCAGCTCACCGCGCTCTTGGTGGTGCCGCTGTGGCTGGCCTGGGGCCTGGTCGAGCTGGCGGCGGGAAACGACGCCGTCCGGTTCGGCACGCGCCTGATCTCTCTGGCGCTGACCGTGGTGGCCTCGGTGATCCTGGCGACCGATCCGCTCAGCGCGCAGCCGTTCGGCCGGGCGTGGCCGCTCACCAGCGCCCACTTCCAGCCGATCTCGCGTTCGGCCCTGGACGCGGGGCAGGGGGCGGCCGTGCTGGCCGCGCTGATGGGCCTGGCCCTGGTCCTGGCCGGGCGCGGTTCCTCGGCGCCGCTGGCGGGGGTCATCCCCGCCGGGCTCGCCGTGCTCATGACGGCCGGGTTGCGCTTCGCGCTCCCCGCCTCGGTGGCGTATCCGCTGCTCAGCACGGCGGCGGCGGGACTGGCCTGGTTCGGTGGCAGCCGGATCGGCGAGCGGCCCAGGGCAGCGGGCGCTCCGGGCCGCAAGGGCGAGCGGAAGGGGAGGCGAGACGGCGTGCGTGATGGCGACGGCCGGTACCGGCCCGACGACAGCTTCTGGCCCGATGACGGCCGCCGGCCGGCCGACGGCTCTCCCGGCAGCCAGTACGTGACCTACGGCCAGCGGGGCGGCCGGCCCGCTCCCAGGCCGCAGCAGCCACTGGCCCAGCCGCAGCAGCCACTGGCCCAGCCGCCGCCCGCCCAGCCGCCGGGGCGGCCCTACGGCCGGATCCAGATCTTCACCTTGCTCGACGACCGGGCCGCCGAGTTCGACCGGCTCGCCGAGGAAACGGCCGATCTGGTCAGCGCGGGCGAGCCGGACACCTTGGTGTACGTCATCCACCTCGTGCCGAACGCCCCGATGCAGCGGATCTTCTACGAGACCTACCGGGACCGGGCCGCGTTCGAGAGCCACGAGAACCAGCCGTACATGCAGCGGTTCGTGGCCGAGCGGCGCGCGCTCGTGCTCGCCACCAACGTCATCGAGCTGCGGCTCAAGTACGCCAAGGTCGCGCCGCTGCCGAACCCGCAGCAGGCCAGCGGGCCACCGCCCCGGCCGCCCCGCCCCCAGGGGCCCCAGGGGCCGGCAGGACCCCAGGGACCCCAGGGACCCATGGGAGCCCAGGGGGCGCCCCGGCGCCAGCCCCAGCCGCCCCTTCAGCCCCAGCCCCAGCCGCCACCCCCGCCTCCAGGCCGGCCGCAGCCGCAACCGCAGCGTCCCGACCAGGAGCGTTACGAACCGCGACGGCCGGACCCGCGGCAGGTGCCGTCGGCGGGCCGCCGTTACGAGGGCGGCTAGCGTGGCGCGGATCACATTGCTGGGACGGCCGGGCTGTCACCTGTGCGACGACGCGCGGGCGGTCATCGAGCGGGTCGCGGGCGAACTCGGCGTCGGCTGGGAGGAACGGGACATCACCGCGTCGGAAGAAGACATGCAGGAATACTGGGACAAGATCCCGGTGACCTTGGTCGACGGCGTGCAGATCGACTTCTGGCGGGTGAGCGAGACCCGGCTCCGGGCCGCGCTCACCTGACCGCTGGGCTGGTCACCGAGCCTGTCCGCGGCGTCGGGAAACCGGGCCGTCTCGTGCGGGAAACCGGGCCGTCTCGTGCGGGAAACCGGGCCGTCTCGTGCGGGAAACCGCCTGACCAGGCACGCGAGGAGGCAGGAGCCGCCAGTGGCGACTACCGGCGTCGCTTACGTCACTTTGTGAATCGTTGCACAAAGGCGTACCGTGGAAACGACGTCGGCTGACGCGGGCTCTTACCGCCGCCTATTCCCGAACCCCGAGAGCCCAACCCCAGGAGCGCTGCCGCGATGCACAGTAACGCTATGCCGTCAGGACCCGGCGGGCCGCCAGGGCCCAACGGCCGGGCTGACGCTATCCGCCCGGTTCCTGACGACGGCCCGTTCCGGGACCGTGCCGAGGCCGGCCCGGGCGAGGGTACCGAGGCCCCGCCCGACGGGATACCCGAGGCCACGGTGGCGCGGCTGCCCGTCTACCTGCGTGCCCTCTACGGCCTGGCCGAACGCGGGATCAGCACCGTGGCCAGCGAGGAACTCGCCGCGGCGGCCGGAGTCAACTCGGCCAAGCTGCGCAAGGACCTGTCCCATCTCGGCTCGTACGGGATCAGGGGAGTCGGCTACGACGTCGACTACCTCGTTTACCAGGTGTCCCGGACGCTGGGCCTGACCCAGGACTGGCCGGTGGTCATCGTGGGCGCCGGGAACCTCGGCCGCGCGCTGGCCAACTACGGCGGTTTCGTCTCCCGCGGCTTCACGATCTCGGCCATGCTCGACAGCGATCCGGCTATCGTGGGCAGCAGGATCGCGAAGCTGACCGTCCGGCCCGTCGACGAACTGGAAGCCGTCGTGGCCACGCACAAGGTCGCGATCGGGGTGATCGCCACCACGGCCGCGTCCGCGCAAGTGGTTTGCGACCGGCTCGTCGCGGCAGGAGTCACGAGCATCCTCAACTTCGCTCCGCTCGTGCTGAGCGTGCCGGAAGGGGTAGACGTGCGCAAGGTCGACCTCTCGATCGAGCTGCAGATCCTCGCCTTCCACGCGCGACGCCGCGGCGGGAGCTCGGGGGACACCGGACGGCGTCCAGCGCCCGCAGAACTTGCGGCCCAGGGCTAAGCGGGTGAACAGGTGAGCGTGCTGGTAGTCGGCCTCAGCCACAAGAGCGCCCCGGTGGCGACCTTGGAGCGGGCCGCGGTAAGCGGTGACACGCTCGCCAAGCTGCTCCGCGACCTGGTGCAGGCCGAGCCCGTGGCCGAGGCCTTCGTGGTCTCCACCTGCAACCGGGTCGAGGTGTACGCCGACGTCGACCGCTTCCACGCCGGCGTCACGGCGATCTGCGAGCTGCTCGCCCGGCACTGCGGGGTGCCGTCGCCCGAGCTCACCCCCCACCTGTACGTGCACTACGAGGAGCGGGCGGTCAGCCACCTGCTCACGGTGGCGGCCGGCCTCGACTCGATGGTGGTCGGCGAGGACCAGATCCTCGGCCAGGTGCGCTCGGCGGTCAAGCTGGCCGCGGAACACGGCACGGCCGGGCGCGCGCTCAGCGAGCTCGGGCGGCTCGCGCTGCGCACCGGCAAGCGGGCCCGGGCCGAGACCGCGATCGGCCGGGCCGGCCTGAGCCTGCTGAGCGCCGCGATCGAGCTGGCCGGTTCCGATCCGCTCGCCGGGCGGCGCGTGCTCATCGTCGGAGCGGGCTCGATGAGCGCGCTCGCGGCGGCGACGGCCGCCCGGAGCGGTGCGGCCAGCATCGCCGTGGCCAACCGGACCCGAGAGCATGCCGAACGGGTGGCCGCGAGCGTGGGCACCGCCGCTGCCACCATCACCGGGCTCGACCACCTGCCCGCCGCGCTGGCCGCCGCGGACGTGGTCATCTCCTGTACCGGCGCGACCGGGCAGGTCATCACGCTGGACGTCGTGTCCGCCGCGCTCGCGGCCCGGACGGAACCGGGCCCGCTGGTGATCATGGACCTGGCGATGCCGCGGGACGTGGAGCCCGGCGTCGCGGACCTGCCCGGCGTGGTCCTCATCGGCATGGACCAGCTGCGCGAGCACGCCAGCGCGATCGCCGGCGACGACGTCGCCGCCGTCCGCGTCATCCTCGAGGCGGAGCTGGCCGCTTACCAGTCGGCCATGGACGCGGCCCGGGTCGCCCCGACGGTGGTCGCCCTGCGGGCCAAGGCGGCCAAGGTGGTCGACGCCGAGCTGGCCCGGCTGGCCGGGCGGCTGAGCGCCGACGACCTGAGCGTCCATGCCCTCGATGAGATAGCCCAGACCGTCCGCCGGGTGGTAGACAAGCTCTTGCACGCGCCGACCGTACGGGTCAAGGAACTCGCGGGCTCGCCGGGGGGCGAGGAGTACGCCACGGCGCTGCGTGTTCTCTTCGATCTCGACCCACGCGCAGTCGAGGCGGTCACCCGCGCCGCCCCGGAGCAGGAGGGCCCACGGTGAACGCGGTGACGCTGCGGCTAGGGGTTCCGCTCAGGCTGGGCACGCGCAAGAGCCCGATGGCCCGGGCCCAGTCCGGCCAGGTGGCCGCGATGATCACCGAGCGGACCGGCCGCCCGGTCGAGATCGTCGGGGTGACCACGTTCGGGGATGTCAGCCGGGCCCAGCTGACGCAGATCGGCGGCACCGGCGTGTTCGTCAGCGCGCTGCGCGAGGCACTGCTCGGCGGCGAGGTAGACCTGGCCGTGCACTCGCTGAAGGACCTGCCGAGCGGCCCCGCGGCCGGCGTCAGGCTGGCCGCGGTGCCGACCCGGGACGACCCGAGGGACGCCCTCGTGGCCCGGGACGGGGCCAAGCTCGCCGACCTGCCGCCCGGGGCCATGATCGGCACCGGCTCGCCGCGGCGGGCCTCCCAGCTGCTCGTGCTCCGCGGCGACCTGCGCTGCGTCCCGATCCGCGGCAACGCGGGCACCAGGCTGAGCAAGGTGACCGACGGCGAGCTGGACGCGGTCGTGCTGGCCTACGCCGGCCTGGCCCGGATCGGCCTCCTCAACGCGGTCACCCAGGTCTTCGAGCCGGACGAGATGCTCCCGGCGCCCGGCCAGGGGGCGCTGGCGGTCGAGTGCCGGGACGGCGAGCCCGAGCTCGCGGCCCTGCTCGAGACGGTCAGCGACCCGGTCAGCATGGCCGCCGCGATCGCCGAGCGCAGCCTGCTCGAGGCGCTCGAGGCCGGCTGCAGCGCGCCTATCGGCGCGTATGCGGCCGGAACGGACCAGCTCCGGATGCAGGCTGCCGTTATCAGCCCCGACGGGAGCCGGGTGCTGCGCGCGCACGGCACCGCGGCGGCTGGCGGCGGCTGGCAGCTCGGCCGCGACCTCGCGGCGGAGCTGCTGCGGTCCGGAGCTTCAGATCTCATCAGGGTGCCGCAGGCACCGACGAGCAGCGGGAATGATGTGCATGAGCGGTAGTCATAATCACGGGTGGGTCGCGCTGGCCGGAGCCGGGCCGGGCGATGAGGGACTGCTGACCGTGCGGGCGGCCGAGCTACTCGGCCAGGCCGCCTTGGTCGTGGCCGACGCCAGCCTGGCCCCGGTGGCCCGGCGTCACATGAGCGCCGACGCCACCTTGGCCGATCCCGAGGACGGCGCGGGCGCCACCCGCGCGCTGCTCCAGGCGGCCAAGGACGGGCAGCTCGCGGTCCGGCTCTACCCCGGTGACCCGCTGCTGGGCGGCGCGGCCGCCGACGCCGCGGCGTGTGCCAAGGCCGGGGTCAGGTTCGAGGTCGTGCCCGGCGTGCCCGCGGCCACCGCGGTCCCGGCCTACGCGGGTATCCCGCTGGCCAGCGAGCGCAGCGGCGAGCTCCGCGTCATCCACGCGGCCGAGGTCAGCCAGCTGGCGTACAGCCCGGGCACGCTGGTCGTGCTGGGCGCGGATACCGCCCCGGCCGACCTGGGGAAGATGCTGATCGCGGCGGGCTGGCCTGATTCCAGCCGGTTCGCCATCACCTGGGACGGCACCACCAGCGCCCAGCAGACCGTGGTGACCACCCTGGGCCGGATCGGCCCCGATCTCAAGGCGGCCGGGGTGTCGCTGGCCAACACCCTGGGCCCGGCCGTCGCCGTGATCGGCGAGGCGGTGACGGCCCGGGACCGGCTGTCGTGGTTCGAGACCAAGCCGCTGTTCGGCTGGCGGGTGCTGGTGCCGCGGACCAAGGAGCAGGCCGCCGTGGTGTCGCAGCGCCTGCGGGAGTACGGCGCCGTGCCGGAAGAGGTGCCGACCATCGCGGTCGAGCCGCCGCGGACGCCGCAGCAGATGGAGCGGGCGGTCAAGGGGCTCGTCACCGGGCGCTACCAGTGGGTGGCGTTCACCTCGGCTAACGCGGTCCGCGCGGTACGGGAGCGGTTCGAGGAGTACGGCCTGGACGCCCGGGCGTTCGCCGGCGTGAAGATCGCCGCCGTCGGCGAGCAGACCTCGGCGGCGCTGCTCGACTTCGGCATCCGGCCGGACCTGGTGCCGGACGGGGACCAGTCGGCCGAGGGCCTGGCCGCGGCCTGGCCGCCGTTCGACGACCTGCTCGACCCGATCAACCGGGTGCTGCTGCCGCGCGCGGACATCGCCACCGAGACGCTGCTGGCACGGCTGATCGACCTCGGCTGGGAGGCCGAGGACGTCACCGCCTACCGGACGGTCCGGGCCGCGCCGCCGCCCGCGCCGATCCGCGAGGCCATCAAGGGCGGCGGCTTCGACGCCGTCCTGTTCACCTCGTCCTCGACCGTGCGGAACCTGGTCGGCATCGCGGGCAAGCCGCACGCGGTCACCGCCATCGGGGTCATCGGCCCGCAGACCGCCAAGACGGCCGCCGAGTTCGGGCTGCGGGTCGACGTCACCGCGCCCACGCCGTCGATGGCGGCGCTGGTCGACGCGATGGCCGAGTACGGCGCGGGCCTGCGGGACGCGGCCATCGCGGCCGGGGAGCCCGTTCGCCGGCCGAGCGAGCGCCGTCGCGGCGCCCGCCGGCGCCTTCGCTAGGAGGAAGACCCGTTCATGACCGCTGAGTTTCCCGTGGCGCGTCCCCGGCGGCTGCGGCGCACGCCCGCCCTGCGCGCCATGGTGGCGGAGACCTCGCTGCGCCCGCGCGAGCTGGTGCTGCCGGTGTTCATCAAGCAGGGCCTGCGCGAGCCGCAGCCGATCAGCTCGATGCCGGGCGTCGTCCAGCACACCCGGGACAGCCTGCGCAAGGCGGCCGCGGAGGCGGCGGCGGCCGGCGTCGGCGGCCTGATCGTGTTCGGCATCCCGGCGATCAAGGACGCCCGCGGCTCGGCCGCCGACGACGCGGCCGGCATCTCCCAGCTCGCCTTGTCCGACCTGCGGGCCGAGGTGGGCGACGCCTGCGTCATCATGGCCGACCTGTGCCTGTGCGAGTACACCGACCACGGCCACTGCGGGGTGCTCACCGAAGACGGCTACGTCATCAACGACGCCACCGTCGAGCGCTACGCCTCGATCGCCGTGGCCCAGGCCGAGGCGGGCGCGGACCTGATCGCGCCCAGCGGGATGATGGACGGCCAGGTGGCGGGGATCCGGGCGGCGCTGGACGCCGCGGGTCACGGCGAGACCGGGATCTGCGCCTACTCGGCCAAGTACGCGTCCGGCTTCTACGGCCCGTTCCGCGAGGCGGCCGAGGGCGCGCCCGCGTTCGGCGACCGGGCCAGCCACCAGCAGGACCCGGCCAACGCCCTCGAGGCGCTGCGCGAGGTGGCGCTGGACCTCGGCGAGGGCGCCGACATGGTGATGATCAAGCCGGCCCTGGCCTACCTGGACGTCATCAGGCGGGTGGCCGACGCGGTGACCGTCCCGGTGGCGGCGTATCAGGTCAGCGGGGAGTTCGCGATGGTCGAGGCGGCGGCGGCCAACGGCTGGCTGGACCGCGACCGGATCATCTTCGAGACGCTGACCGCGATCCGCCGGGCGGGCGCGAGCGTCATCTTGACCTACTGGGCGGCCGAGGTAGCCCGCCTTCTGGGATAGATGATCCCGTTGTGCAAACTGTGACCCTCTGAGGCGGCTTAGCTAGGTCATTGACCGAACGGCCTGTGGTTCATGCCCTACGATAGGTAACAGCGATATCCGGGCGGTGATGACCAGCCCCGTTCGGTATCTGGCTTATCTCGCGCGGGACCAGGCGGTCGGTACGGCGGCCAGCCGCGCACGGTCATCAGTGAGCCGGCACAGTTGAGCAGGAGTGGCAGGGGTCTATGGTCGACGTGGGACGGCGGCGGGGACCGAGGGTCCGCGGCCGGGCGGCGGAACGCCAGCAGCCGCCGGGTGCCGTGGCGGCAGCGTACGCGTCCATGGGCTGGCCGGTATGCCTCGGCGCGCACACCTACCGCGGGACGCGCGCCGCGATGGAACCGGGGCGAGCCTGCTCGTGCGACCGGATGGGGTGCCCGGACCCGGGGTCGCACCCGGTGTCGCCGGCCTGGCAGATGCAGGCCACGGTCGACCTGAGCACGATCGGGAGCTGGTGGGAAACCCGGCCGGAGGCGAACGTGATCCTCGTCACCGGCCGGGTTTTTGACGTGCTCGACGTGCCGGCCCCGGCCGGCGCCGCCGCGCTCGGGCGGCTCGAAGCGGCCGGGGTGGCGGCCGGCCCGGTCGCCGTGCTCGGCCGGGAGCGGATGTTGTTCTTCGTGATCACCCGGGGCTCGCCCGCCGACGAGGACGAGTGGTGGTCATGCGGGCTCGACTCGGAGCCGGAGGACGTCGTGACCGGCCTGCGCTGGCACTGCCGGGACAGCTACGTGCTGGCCCCGCCGTCCCGGCTGGCGGACGGCCAGGAGGCGCGCTGGCTCCGCTCCCCGCACGAGTACCCCCTGCCGGACGCGCTGCGGCTGCTCGAGTACCTCGTGGACGCCTGCGAGGCGTAGCGTTACCGGGTGGCTAATCGTAACGAAGCACTGTTTGCCCGCGCCCTCGAGGTGACGCCCGGCGGGGTGAACTCGCCGGTCCGCGCGTTCGGCTCGGTGGGCGGCACGCCGCGGTTCATGATCTCGGGGAACGGGCCCTACCTGACCGACGCCGACGGGCGGGAGTACGTCGACCTGGTCTGCTCGTGGGGCCCGATGATCCTCGGGCACGCGTACCCGCCGGTGGTGTCCGCGATTTCCGCCGCGGTGGCCAACGGCACCTCGTTCGGCACGGCGACGCCGGGTGAGGTGGAACTGGCCGAGGAGATCGTGGCGCGCGCTCCGGTGGAGCAGGTCCGCCTGGTCAACTCCGGCACCGAGGCGACGATGTCGGCGGTGCGGCTGGCCCGCGGGTTCACCGGGCGGCCCCTGGTGGTCAAGTTCGCCGGGTGCTACCACGGGCACGTGGACGCGCTGCTGGCGGCGGCGGGCTCCGGCGTGGCCACGTTCGGGCTGCCCGACTCGCCCGGTGTCACCGGGGCCGCGGCCGGGGACACGGTCGTGCTGCCCTACAACGACGCCGAGGCCGTGTCGTCCTTGTTCGCCGAGCGCGGTGATTCGATCGCGTGCGTCATCACCGAGGCGTGCCCGGCCAACATGGGGATCGTCCCGCCCGCGCCCGGGTTCAACGCGCTGCTCGCCTCGCTGTGCCGGTCGGCCGGCGCCCTGCTGATCATGGACGAGGTGCTGACCGGGTTCCGGGTTACCCCCTCGGGCTGGTACGGCGTCGACGGTGTGGCCGGCGACCTGGTGACGTTCGGCAAGGTGATGGGCGGCGGGCTGCCCTGCGCGGCCTTCGGCGGGCGGGCCGAGATCATGTCCCGGCTGGCCCCGGCGGGGCCGGTGTACCAGGCGGGCACGCTGTCGGGTAACCCGCTGGCGGTGGCGGCCGGGCTGGCCACCCTGCGGTCGTGCACGGACGAGGTGTACGCGCGGGTCGACTCCGCCGCCGCCGCCGTGGCCAAGATCGCCGCCGCGGCGCTCACCGCGGCCGGGGTGCCGTTCTGGCTGTCGGAGGCGGGCAGCCTGTTCTCGGTGTTCCTCGGCCGGACGGAACCGGTGCGGTCGTTCGCCGACGCCAAGGACCAGTCGGCCGCCGCCTACGCCGCCTTCTTCCACGCCATGCTCGACGGCGGGGTGTACCTGCCGCCGTCCGGTTACGAGGCGTGGTTCCTGTCCGCCGCCCACGACGACGAGGCCCTCGCCCGCATCGCCGACGCGCTCCCGGCGGCGGCGGCCGCCGCCGCCCGGGCGCTGAAGGCCTGATTCGCCGGACTTCGGGCGTGTAAGCTTATTTACCCGGTATAGGGGGTTGGGATCGTGAAGGTTGTCCTGTTCTGCGGCGGCCTGGGGATGCGGCTGAACGACGGCGCCACCAGTGCGCCCAGGCCGATGGAACTCGTCGGCGAGCGGCCGCTGCTCTGGCACGTTATGCGCTATTACGCCCATTTCGGGCATACCGATTTTATTATCTGCCTCGGCTACGGCGCCGCGCACGTCAAGGACTTTTTCCTCAACTACGACGAGACCAGGTCCAACGACTTCGTCCTCGAGAATGGCGCCCGCGAGATAAAGCTGTTCAAGACGGATATTTCCGAATGGCGGATCACCTGCGTCGACACGGGCCTGAACTCGCCCATCGGCGAGCGGCTGCGCCGGGTGCGGCGCTTCGTCGAGGACGAGCCCGTCTTCCTGGCCAACTACGCCGACGTCCTGACGAACGCGCGGCTGCCGGACATGATCGAGCGGTTCGAGGCCAGCAGCGCGGTGATCGGCCTGCTCGCGGTGCCGCCCCAGTCGTCGCACCACGTGGTGGACATCGGCGACGACGGGCTCATCACCTCGGTCACCGCCATGCAGGACCTGCGGCAGTGGGAAAACGGCGGCTACTTCCTGATGCGCCAGGAGATCTTCGATCACCTGGCCGAGGGCGAGGATCTCGTCGAGGACGCGGTCACCCGGCTGGTGCCCCAGGGACGGGTTCTCGCCTATCCGTACAAGGGATACTGGTCGCCCGCCGAAACGGTCAAGGAGCGCGCGCAGCTCGAGGAGATGTACCACCGGGGAACCTGCCCCTGGATGGTCTGGGACCCGGAACGGTCGGGCATGACTCCCGCGGTCAGCGCCGACCTGCCCTAGCGTGGCCGCGCGGTCACCCGGCCGCTGGCCGGGGAAAGAGAGCTCTGCCAGTATGTATCAGGGCCGGGTCGTGACGGATCCCCTAGCTGCGAGGTGGCGTTTGGCCGCCCCGTCCGGTTGGTTGACGACACGTTCCGATGGGGTACGGCCTGGGCCTGAGAAAAGGAAGCGGAAATGAACGCGGCACCCCGGTTGAGCATCGGGCTTGCGGTCTACAACGGCGAGAACTTCCTCGCCGAATCCCTTGATGCCCTGCTTGGCCAGAGTTATGACAATTTTGAGCTGATCATTTCGGATAACGCCTCGACCGACGGTACCGCCGACATCTGCCGCCGCTACGAGAAGCAGGACGCCCGGATCCGCTATTTCCGGCAGCCGCGCAACATCGGGCTCGCCCCTAATCACAACTTTGTCTTCGAGCAGGCCCGGGGAGAATTGTTCAAGTGGGCGTCCCACGACGACCTCTACGCCCGCGACCTGCTCAAGCGCTGCATCGACGCGCTCGACGAGAACCCGCACGTGGTGCTCGCTCATTCCTGGACAGCGCTGATCGACGGTTCCGGGTCATTGATTGAGCTAATGGAGTATCCGCTGGCGACGGCTTCGCCGCGGGCGCCCGAGCGCTTCCGCAGCATGCTGTTCGCCAACGGCGGCGACGACGTCTACGGGGTGGTCAGGGCCGACGTCCTGCGCCAGACGCCGCTGCACGGCAGCCACCACAACGCGGACCGGACGATAACCACCGACCTCGCCTTGCTCGGCCCGTTCTACCAGGTCCCGGAGTGGCTGTACTTCCGGCGGGACCACCCCGAGCGGGAAGAACGGGCGTGCCCGACGCTGCGCACCCGGTGCGCGAACATGGACCCGCGTCGCGCCGACCGGTGGCGGAATCCGGCCGTCCGCTTGTACGGCGAATACATCATGGGGTACCTCAGGGCGATCCGGCGGGTGCCGCTGTCCTCGGCCGAACGGCGGGAGTGCTACCGCGCACCTGGCGGCCTGGATGACGAGCCGGGCCCTGCCCCGGGCCCAGGGGCAGGCACCCGTCGTGCGGTCGCCCGCGCTCTCCGCGATCTCGGTCGACACCCTGGTGCCGGGCCGGGACCGGGTGGCCTGACGGCCTCCCGTTCGTTCCGCCGGGGGCAGCCCGGCTAGCGGCCGAAGTGGGCCGCCTGCTGGGCGCGGAGGTCATCCACCAGGCGTCCCGCGGGCAGCGTGACGTCGGCGTTGCGGATCGGCTGGTCCCTGGCGACCGCCCGGGTCAGCCGGGCGCCGGCCGCCAGGCCGACCGGCAGGGCGTCGTCCCGCCGGGCGTTCTCGACGTTGTCGATCACCCCGTAGCAGTCGTACCCGCCGATGCCGTCGAGTTCCTCCCCGGCTTCCATGTCGCGCTTGGCGATCGTGCCGACCTCGCACACCGGGGCGCCGGCGGGCGCGATGGCCGCGTCGCCGAACAGGACGGCCCGGGCCACGCTGAGCGGCGCCTCCAGGTGGGTGAGGTGGAACGGCCGGTAGAACATGTACAGCGGGCCCTCGCCGAACTTGAAGTACGACATATAGGGCATGAGCTGGGGGTCGTCGTTGTAGCCGACGACGAAGGCGCCCGAGCCCGGTTCGGCGCCCAGCACGTACTCGACGATCGGCTGGTCGAGCAGTTCCTTGGGGTCGTAGAGGGCCAGCAGGTCCCTGACGTGGCCGAGCCGGCGGCCCTCCATGCCCGGCCGGGCCACCTTGAAGCCGGTGGCGTTGGCCAGCGTGGTCGCCTCCAGGGACAGCTTGGTGCCGTCGGCGAACGAGGTGACCATGAAGGGCCGCTGACCGTGGGCGTCGGCGAAGCCCTTCTGCGTGTCCGGGTTGCGGTGCTGGTCGAGGAAGCCCTTGACGTTGCCGGCCAGCACCGGCCGGTAGCCGATCGACCGGACGAACCGGAACATGTTCATGGCCACGGCGGGCTCGTCGCCGTCGGCGTTGGTGATGACCACGCCCGCGCGGTCGGCCAGGACCTTGAGGATGGGGCCGACGGTGGCGTCCAGTTCCGCGTTGACGAGCAGGACGTGCTTGCGGTGGGCGATCGCCTCGGTGACCACGTGAGCGCCGGCCTCCACGTCGCCGGTGCACTCGATGATCGCCTCGATTCCCGGTGCCCGGCACAGCAGCCGCGGGTCGGAGGTCACCGCCTGGCCGCCGCGGGCCAGCACGTCGTCCAGGGCTTCCTGGTCGCTCACCCGGACGCTGTTCTCCACCCCGGCGTCGGCGAACACGCGTTCCGCGGTCTCGACGGTGCGGTTGGCGATCGCCACGACCCGCATCCCGGTCATGTTCCGCTCGATCACCGCGGTCATGCCCTGGCCCATGTCGCCGGCCCCGACCAGGCCGACCCTGATCGGGTTGCCATCTTGCTGACGGCGCTCGAGCGCCGTGTCCACGATGATCATCTGGTCTTGCCTCTCAGAGTGGTCGGGGTTCGTCGGTCCCGGCGCGCGGCCAGAGCTCCCAGCTGGCATCCTGCCCGGAGATCACCTCGACGGCCAGCGGCCAGGCGATCCCGAACGCCGGGTCGTCGTAGCGCGCGCCGGTCGCGGCGTCCCGCGCGTAGGACGCCGAGGTGAAGTACTCGATCTCGCTGTCGTCGGCCAGGGTCTGGTAGCCGTGGGCACATCCGGCGGGGACGTACAGCATGGTGTGCTGGTCGGCCTCCAGGGTGACGCCGGCCCAGCGCAGGTAGCTGGGCGAGGCGGGCCGCAGGTCCAGGGCCACGTCGTACACCGCCCCGCGGGTGCACCGCACCAGCTTCGCCTCCGCGTGGGGGTCTCGCTGGTAGTGCATGCCCCGCAGGGTGCCCGTCCGGACGCTGCGCCCGACGTTGGCCTGGACCCAGCCGGTCTCGATGCCGTGCCGCGCGAAGTCGTCCTGGCACCAGACCCGCGCGAAGAACCCGCGGTCGTCGGTGATCCGGTCGATCTCGATGACCTGGGCGTCCTGGACCGCCGTCCCGGAGAACCTCATAGCCCGATCCCGGTGTAGGACGGTACTGACGTCTTGGGGAGCATGCGCCGGCCGTCGACGACCAGGGGCGGCGGGTCGAGCTGGCCGATCAGCGCGGGCAGTTGCTGGTAGTCGTCCCAGCGGGTGACGATGACCACCGCCTCGGCCTGCTTCACCGCGTCGGCCAGGTCCCGCCCGTAGACGACCCCGGCCAGCCCGTCCAGCACGCCGGGGCCCACCACGGGGTCATGGACGGTGACCTCGGCCCCCGCCTCGTGCAGCAGCCGGAGCACCGGGAACGCGGGCGAGGAGCGCACGTCGTCCGTATCCGGCTTGAAGGCCAGTCCGAGGACCGTGATACGGCGCCCCGACAGCGTCCCGAGGCCGCGGCGCACCAGGTCGACCAGGCGCGCGGGCTGCTGGTGGTTGACGGCGGCGACCGCTTCGAGCAGCGCCAGCGGCGATTCCGCTTGCCGTCCGCGGGCCGCCAGCGCGGCCACGTCCTTGGGCAGGCAGCTGCCGCCGTAGCCGCATCCCGCGGCGTAGAACGAGCTGAGCGGCGCGGTCACCGTGGCGCCGTCGGGGAGCCGCGTGGTGAGGTACCGCGACAGGTGCACGCCCCGCATCACCTCGTCGGCGTCGATGCCGCCGATAGCCGATCCCAGGTTGGCGATCTCGTTGGCGAACGAGATCGCGGTGGCCAGCATGGCGTTGGAGGCGTACTTGATCATTTCCGCGGTGGGGGCGTTGGTCTCGACCAGCGGCACGCCGGCGAAGCCGGCGTACAGCTCCCGCAGGATGGCTACGGTCTTGCTGTCGCCGCCGATGACGATCCGGTCGGGGTGGAGGAAGTCATCGACCGCCTGTCCCTCGGTGAGGAACTCGGGGTTGACGCCGATGCCCAGGGCCGCCCCCGTCCGCCGGCCCGAGGCGCGCTCGCACTCCGGGCGTACCACCTGGTCGGTGGTGCCGGGCACGACGGTGCTCTTGACCACCACGGCGTGGAACCGGCCGGTGCCGGCCAGCGCGCGCCCGATCTGCCCGGCGGCCCGCTGGACGTAGGACACGTCGATGCTGCCGTCGGGGCGCGAGGGCGTCCCGACGCACACCAGGGTCAGCTCACTGGCCTGGACCGCGGCCGCGAGATCGGTGGTCGCCCGCAGCCGGGTCCCGAGGTTGCGGCGGAGCAGCGGCTCGAGGCCGCGCTCGAAGACGGGAGGCTCGCCCCGGTTGAGCGCCGCCACCTTGCCCTCGTCGATATCGATGCAGGTAATGGTGTGCCCCTGCTCGGCCAGCCCGACCGCGGTCACGATGCCGACGTAGCCGGTGCCGACCACCGTCACCCGCATCAGCGTTCCTCCCCGCCTTGGTTACCGGTGTACCAGACCAGTGTCCGGCGCAGGCCCTCCGCCAGCGTCACCTGCGGCCGGTACTGCAGTTCCCGCCGTGCCTTGGTGATGTCCGGGCAGCGCCGGCTGGGGTTGTCCACCAGGTAGTCCGTCTCGGCGCTGTGTCCCCTGACCGCCTTCAGCTGGTGATCGAACAGGTCGCTGGCGAGCCCGGCGACGCTCTCCGCCAGCTGCAGCATCGAGATCTCCTGGTCGTCCACGCCGATGTTGTAGGCCTCACCCGGGCGCCCGCGCAGCAGGGTCCGGTAGTAGCCGGTGATGGCGTCGGAGACGTAGCAGAAGGTGCGCGTCGGCGACCCGTCCGACAGCAGCACCAGGTCGCGCCCGTTGAGGGCGTCGCGGAAGAAGTCGGCGATCACCCGCCCGTCCGTGATCTTCATCCCGGGGCCGTAGTTGTTGAACGGGCGCGCCGTGGTGACCGGCACGCCGTACTGCCCGGCGAAATTCACGCAGAGCGTCTCGCCGTAGCGCTTGGACTCGTCGTAACAGGCCCGCGGGCCGGTACAGGAGACGTAGCCGCGGTAGGTCTCCGGCGTGGGGATCGCGTCGGGGGCCGGGTCGCCGTAGATCTCGCTGGAGGAGTAGAAGAGGAAGCCTCCCATCTCCAGGCCCGCGTCCAGGCGCTGCCGGGCGTAGTCGAGCAAGGTCCGCAGCCCGGTGATGTTCGCGTCCATCGTCTCGATGGGGTGGGCCCGGTAGTAGGTCGGCGAGGCGATCCCGGCCGCATGGATGATGTAGGCGAAATCGCCCATCGGGTCCGGCAGCGGCCCGCGTATGTCGTGTTCCACCAGGTCGACGTCGGGCCGCCGCTCGAGTTCCCGCAGCCACGCGGGAGCCGCGCGGAAGTAGTTATCCAGCACCGTGACGCCGATCGGCGGCTCGTCCGGGTGCGCGTCATTCCAGGCGAGCGGCACCTGCACCAGGTAGTACCCGAGGAAACCGGCGCCTCCGGTGATGAGCAGGCGCCTGCCCGACATGCGCCGCAGGTCGGCGTCGAGGTCCGCGATCATGGCGGCGAGGTCGCCGTCGCGTACTCCGGAGGCGCCAAGATCCGGTCGGGCTATGGTGCCGGGCGAATCCATGACGACAAAGGTCCTTTCGTTGGCGAGCGGGTCTGGCCGGCACCCAGGCGTCCCGTCCACGACTACTGGACCCGCGACGGCCTGACGCTGATACCTCCCGTCGGCGGCGGCGTTTACCTGGAGATCCTCACTTCGGGCATGGTAGTAGGTATGCTGGCCGGGCCATGTCCGACGTAACCATCGTCCACCTGCTCAGGCACGGCGAGGTGGAAAACCCGGCCGGGATCATCTACGGCCGCCTGCCTGATTACCACCTGTCCGCGAATGGCCGCGCGATGGCCGCGGCGGCCGCGGACTACTTCGCCGGACGGCCGGTCGTGGCCCTGTTCTGCTCCCCGCTCGAGCGAGCGCAGGAGACCGCGCGCCCGGTGGCGGAACGGCTCGGCCTCGACATCGTGACCGATGACCGGCTGATCGAGTCGTGGAACCACTTCGAGGGCATGAAGTTCGGCGTGGGAGACGGCTCGCTGCGCCGCCCGGCTCACTGGCCGTACCTGATCAACCCGTTCCGGCCGTCCTGGGGTGAGCCGTACCGCGCCGTCGCGGCCCGGGTGTCCGCCATGCTGGAGACGGCCCGGCAAGCCGCGGCCGGGCAGGAAGCGGTGTGCGTCAGCCACCAGCTGCCCATCTGGGTGACCCGGCGGCAGGCCGAGCGCAAGCGGCTGTGGCACAACCCGACCAGCCGGGAGTGCGCGCTGGGCAGCGTCACCAGCTTCACCTATTCGGGCGACCGGCTCACCGGGGTGTACTACACCGTGCCGGCCCGGGGGCAGGTAACCCAGGGCGATGCGGCACAATAGTGAAGTACTACCCCCTGTAGGAGATCACAAGAGTCCACCCGTGCTGAGAGCCCTGCCCGTCAGAACCGGGCGCCGCCGCACGGTCGTGCTGGCAGCGGCCGTGCTCGCCGCGGTGCTGCTGGTCGTGGTGCTGGTGACCGGCTGGCCGCGGCGGCGGGAGCGGCGACACGACCACGGTGGACGGCAACGCCAGCGCGGTCCTCTACTCGGCCGGGCACCGGCCGGCGGCGCCCGCGTTCAGCGGGACCACGCTGACCGGGGAGAAGCTGAGCTTCTCGTCCTACCGGGGCCGGGTGGTCGTGCTCAACTTCTGGGGATCGTGGTGCGTGCCGTGCCGCGAGGAGGCCGCGACGCTGGCCGCGGTGGCCGCGAAGTACCGGCCCGCCGCGGTGTCGTTCCTCGGCGTGGACGTGCGGGACACGACGGCGAGCGCCCAGGCCTTCGTGAGCAATTTCCGCGTCGGCTACCCGAGCGTCGGCGACTCGGGCTCGGTGATCACGGCGGACTTCAGCGACGTGGTGCCGATCGCCGCGACCCCGACCACGCTGGTCATCGACCGGACCGGTCATATCGCCGGCGCCGTCTTCGGCACCGTCACCTATTCGGACCTGACCGCCATACTGGCGAAGGTCACCGCGAAGGGCGGGTGAGCCGATGACCGATATCCGCGCACCGGAAACCGATCCCTTCGATCCGGCGACCGAACGGGACGACCCGCCGCGCCCGGGTTCCGGCTCGCCTGGCGCCGGCACCTTCAACCTGACCGACTGGCTGAAGTGGGCGTGGCGGCAGCTCACCTCGATGCGCATCGCGCTGATCCTGCTGTTCCTGCTGGCCCTGGCCAGCGTGCCCGGGTCGATCCTGCCGCAGCAGGGCAACGACGCCCCCGGCGTGCAGCAGTACTACACCTCCCACCCGGACCTGGCCCCGTGGCTGAACCGGCTCGGGCTGTTCAACGTGTTCGCCGCGCCCTGGTTCGCCGCCATCTACCTGCTGCTGTTCGCCTCCCTGGTCGGCTGCGTGGTGCCGCGCACCTTCCGGCTGGCCGGCTCGGCGCGGACGCTCCCGCCCCGGGCCCCGCGCCACCTGGGCAGGCTGCCAAGGTTCGCCGAGTACGCGACCGCGCTGGCCCCCGCGGCCGCGGCCGAGGTGGCGGCCGGGGTCCTGTCCGGTCACGGCTACCGGCTCCGCCGTCCGGCGGCCGGCGAGGGCGCCGGAAATGGGCACTGGCTCTCAGCCGAGAAGGGGTACCTGCGGGAGGCGGGCAACCTGCTCTTCCACCTCGCGCTGCTCGGCGTGCTGGTGTCGGTCGCGCTCGGCGGCCTGTTCGGCTACAAGGCCGACCGGCTCCTGGTGCAGGGCCAGACGTTCTCCGACACCGCCAGCGCGCTCGACGAATTCCACCCGGGGCGGTTCGTCACCGACGCCGACCTCGCCCGGTTCACGATGACGCTGGACAAGTTCACCGCCACCTACATCAGCTCGGGTGAGCAGGCGGGCCAGCCGTCCTCGTTCGACGCCAAGGTCACTTACACCGGGTCGCCGGGCAGCCCGGCCCGTACCGCCGACCTGGACGTCAACCGCCCGGTGTCGGTCGGCGGGGCCAAGGTGTACCTGATCGGGCACGGCTACGCGCCCGTGTTCAAGGTCACCGACACCAGCGGCCACCTGGTGTACAACCAGGCCACGCCGTTCGTCGCGGGCGCGGCGGGGAACTTCCTGTCCGAGGGCGTGGTGAAGGTGCCGGACGCCCAGCCGGACCAGCTCGGCTTCACCGGCATCTTCGTGCCGACCGCGGTGAACGTCAGCGGCACGCTCGAGTCCGTGTTCCCCGCCGCCGACAACCCGGTCGTGAGCCTGATCGCCTACGCCGGGAACCTGGGCGAGAACTCCGGCGGCTCGCAGTCGGTCTACCAGCTGGACACGACCGGGATGCAGAAGCTGACGACCAATCCGCAGGTGCTGACGCCCGGCCAGTCGCTGAAGCTGCCCGGAGGCCGCGGCACGATCACGTTCACCGGGTACGTCCCGTGGGCCAGCCTGGCCATCACCCACGACCCCGGCCAGCTGCCCGCCCTGATCTGCGGCATGGCCGCGCTGGCCGGGCTGCTGCTCTCGTTCATGGTCCGCCGCAGGCGGGTCTTCGTCCGCGCCCGGGCCGGCGCGGACGGCACCACGGTCCAGTTCGGCGGCCTGGCCCGGACCGACGCCAGCGGCGGTTTCGAAGCCGAGTTCGCGACGCTGGCGGCCGAGCTCAAGTCGGCGCACGAGCGGGCCGCGCCCGCCACTGCGCCGGTACAACCCCAACCCGAGGGAGAGTGAGGGGCCATGCCCGTCAACGTAGCCCTAGGCCACCTCAGCAACGCCTTCCTGATCGCGACGCTGGTCATCTACTCGCTTTCGGTGTTCGCGTTCGCCGGCGACTTCGCCTTCGGGCGGCCGCGCCGGGCGGCCGCGGCCCGCGGGCAGGAGGCGGCGCGGGACCGCGCCGCCGCCCTCGCCACCGTCGGGGCGCCCCCGGGAGCGGCGGATGCGGGGCCGGCTGAGGCTCCCGCGGGCCCGGCGGCTTCCGGAGCCGGGGGCTCGATGCCCGCGCTGGCGGTGCCGGCGTTCCGCGCCATCCGGGCAGGCCGGCCGCTGGGTGCAGTCGGCCGTGCTGCTCAGCTCGGTCGGCGTCGCGGCGCACACGGCCGCGGTGATCACCCGCGGCCTCGCGGTGCACCGGGCGCCCTGGGGCAACATGTACGAGTTCGTGACCGCCCTCACCTGCGTGGCCGCGATCTTCTTCCTGTGCGTGCTGATCCGCTACCAGGCCTGGACGCTGGGCGTGTTCGTGATGGGCGCGGTGGTGATCACGCTGGGCCTGGCCGAGACCCTCATCTACACCGCCCCCGGCGAGCTCGTCCCGGCCCTGCAGTCGTACTGGCTGGATATCCACGTCACCGCGATGACGCTGGCCACCGGCATCTTCTTCGTCGCGGCGGTGCTCGGCTTCGTCTACCTGTGGATCGACCGGTACACCAGGCGGGTGGCGGCCGGGCGGGCCGAGCCGGGGCACGGGATCGTCCGCCGGCTGCCGAGCATCGAGCAGATCGACCGGCTCACCTACCGGACCGTCATCTTCGGCTTCCCGGTCTGGACGTTCGGCGTCATCGCGGGCGCGATCTGGGCCGACCAGGCCTGGGGCCGCTACTGGGGCTGGGACCCGGTCGAGACCTGGGCCTTCATCACCTGGGTGCTCTACGCCGCGTTCCTGCACGCCCGGGCGACCGCGGGCTGGCGCGGCCGCCGCGCGCACTACGTGCAGCTGCTCGGCTTCACCAGCCTGATCTTCAACATCTTGGTCGTGCAGGTGTTCATCGCCGGGCTGCACTCTTATTCCGGAGTGGCGCAGCTGAGGGCTCTGATTCCGCGAGCGGCAGGTGTAAGTCGCCGCTCGGCCTGCGGGTTACCGCGGATCGCGCGGGCCAGCGCGCGGAGGAACTCCGGGTCGTCGTCCGGGCCCTTGGGCCCGGACGGGCTGGCGCCGGCGGGCCGGCCTCGGTCACCCGGCTCCGGCCCGCCGGGTGGCGCGCTACGGCGTCGTCGGCGGCGGTCCATCGCTGGCTTCGAAAGTAGCCAGTCTCTGGATCATCGAGCTCACCCGGGTCATCCGGATCCCAGCGCGCCGTCGGTGCGGCGGCCCGAGGCGGTGTCGGCGCGGACGCGTAGCGCAGCGGCTCCCGGGCGATGAGCCAGGCGATGGCCCCGCCGATGAACGTCAGGGCGATGACGACGATCCAGGCGGCCTTGGACAAGCCCCGGCACTGCGACGCAGGCGTCAGAATGGCGTCCGTCAGGCAGTAGAGCCAGAAGCCCATCATGAACAGGGCAAACAGGGCACCGGACAGCAACATGGCGGAAGCCTAACCTCAGGCATATATGCCATGTGCGGTTATAAGTCAACTTTTCCGCCCCGGCGCCGTGACCAGCCACTGGGCGCATCGGGTGACGGGACGGGCGAACTCGGCATACGCTGGCCATCAGGGCAACAGGGCAGGAGTTCGGTACATGCGGCTAGGGCTGTTCGACCGCATCCGCCGGCTCGCCCGTTCCCGTCGGCCCGCGGCCGGGACAGCTCCGGCCGCTTCCGGTACCCAGGGCAAGCACCGCCGTAGCGCGCGGCGCGGCCCCGCCGCGCCGTCCGCGCCGGTACCGGGCTCGCCGGAGTTTCCGGATCCGGGATTTCCTGGCGGCATAGACCTGTCCCGCGAAGGTGCATCCGGCGAGCGGCCCGAGCGCGGCGAGCGGCCTGTGCCTGGCGAGCGGCCTGTGCCTGGCGGGCGGCCTGTGCCTGGCGGGCGGCCTGTGCCTGGCGGGCGGCCTGTGCCCGGCGGCCCGGCGCCGCCGTCCGCGCCGGGCGGAGCGTGGCCCGGTGATTCTCTCGCCGATCCGCCGCAGGCAGACGCCTGGCCTGGCGCTGAGGCGCGCGGGACGCCGGCCGCCGGTCACCGGGTTACCGGGAACCGCCGCGAGGCCGGATCACCCGCGGTCCGCGCCGGGGCGGGCCGGGCCCGGATCCGTGAAGCGCCCGCCGATGCCGCCGCGGTCGGCATGGGGGAGGCGGCCAGGCCGGTAGCGGCGGCGCCCGGTCAGCGAGCGCACTACGAAACGGCGCAGGCAAGTCAGGCACAGGTGAGTCAAGCCCAGGCGGCGGCCCGCTCGGCTGGACTCGCCCGGGTCGCGGCCGGGGCCCCGCGCCAGCCCGACGGCCTCGGGCAACCTTCCTGGCGGCCCGCCATGGCGGGTTCGCACGCCGGGCTTCCGTACGCGGCCGCGCATCCCCGCGAGCGGCCCCGGGGCGCGGACGGACGGCGGAACTGCGGCTCCCTCGAGGCGATCCTGTGGCGGCAGTGGGATCCCGCGTCGCCGCCGCCCCGCGAGGTGGTAGCCGCCGTCGACCGCCTTGCCGAGCTCCCGATGCGGATCAAGGAAAAGCTTGCCGCCGGCCTCGACGCCATCTTCGTCGGCCCGGGCGGCGTGCCGGAACTCGACGACATGACCAGCCTGCGCGGCGTCCCCCTGCCGGCTGGACGGGCCACCTGGGACGCCTGCGCGGGCGCCTACGGCGAGCGCAAGATCGTGGTCGGGTCGCGGCCGTCCCCCACCCCGGACGTCATGTGTCACGAGGTGGGCCACGCGCTCGATGATCTCGACAGTCCGCCAGGTAAATGGCAATCTGACTCTGCGGAGTTCCGCATGCTCTACGATCAGTGCCAGCCCAATTTCGCCAGTGATTTCCACCGCCAGCCCGGCGGCCTCGGGCGCAAGGAGTTCTTCGCGGACGCATTTTCCGCGATCGCGTCCCGGCAGCGGCCGGCTCTGGTGGACATGCTGAGCGGCGACACACGGACGGCGCTTCAGGTCATGCTGTATTTCAACCGGCGATATGGCATCTAGGGTGATCAGTGATGTTTGTCATTCGACTGCCTAACGGGAACCTGATGGTCCCGCAGACCGCGACGGGCAACGACGGGCGCATCCTCGGCGATGTCTACGTGGAGATCGGGCCCCAGGACGCCGACTACGCGCGGCTAGCCGAGCACGCGCTGAGCCCGGAGGAAGCCGAGCAGCGCCGTGACCGGTGGCGGCAGGACGACGAGGCCCTGCGCCAGGAGTTCCTGGAGTTCGCCCGGATGAACGGCGAGCACACCTGGCAGGACGCCGTGGACGGCGAGGAGTAGGCGTAGTCCGCGACGCCGCAAGCGCTGACCAGGGAGGCCACCCAGACGATGGCCAGAAAACGGGCCCAGCCCAGCCTCGTGGTAGCACGGCCTCGGGCCAAGCCCAGCCTGGTGGGTAGCCCAGCCTGGCGGGTAGCCCAGCCTGGCGGGTAGCCCGGCCTGGCGGGTAGCCCGGCCTGGCGGGTAGCCCGGCCTCGGGCCAGCCCTGTCTTGCGATAGCACAGCTGAGGAATCCCCCGCGGCGCCCCGGTAACAGCGCCCGCGAGAATACGGCGCCGCTGGGAATGCAGCGCCCCGAGAATGCAGCGCCCCGAGAATCATGGCCCGAGCCCCCGGGCCGTACCTAGGAAACCCCCGCCTATCGCGGCGAGACCGCGCGGTCCCGTCCGCTCCGCCCTGGTCAGGCCGACAGATGACCCGTCGGTGACGGTTCGCTGTCGCCGCGCAGCAGGGCCCGTACTTCGGATTCACGGAACCTGCGGTGACCCCCAGGAGTCCGGATGCTGGTGATGCGCCCGGAGGCCGCCCAGCGGGTGACGGTCTTCGGATCCACCCGGAACAGTGCGGCCACCTCTCCAGGCGTGAGCAGTCGCTCGTTATTGCCGTCCACGTTCAGTCTCCTCCGACTGTCTCCCTCGAGCCTGCAGCAGTCTCCTCCGACTGTCGTCTCGAGTCCTGCCGTCAGATGTCCCTCTAGTTTGGCGCTGAACGAGTACTTTCTACCTAGATTTCTGGAAATTTAGTCGGCGTTTCGCGGCCGATCGGGCGATGTACGGTAGCAGCTCCATTACTTTAGGTAATAAGCGTCCCGGTTCGCAGGTTTTTCACCCGGAACTGCAGCCGCAACCGGATCCGGGGTCACCCCCGCCGCCGGCCGCCGGGCACCGGCAGACGCAGACGGCGAGAGGTGAAGCGATGAGTGCGATGGCGGGGGCGACGGAGGCGACCGGGTCCGGGCTGGTCGGCGTGGATCAGATCCGGGACGCGGCCCGCCGGCTCGACGGGGTGACGGTCCGGACGCCGCTGCTCGCGGTGCCTCAGCTCGAGCCGCCGCTGCTGATCAAGCCCGAGTCGCTGCAACCCACCGGGTCGTTCAAGCTGCGCGGAGCGTACGCCGCGATCACGGCCCGGGAGCAGGCCGCCCGGCAGCACGGGGTGGTCGCCCACTCCAGCGGGAACCACGGGCATGCGGTGGCGTACGCCGCGGCCCGGCTCGGGGTGCGGGCGGTGGTGGTGGTCCCGCACACCGCGCCGAAGGTAAAGACCGATGCGATCGAGTACTACGGCGCGGAGCTGGTACGGGTCGAGCCCACCCTGGCGGCGCGGGTGGCCGCCACCTCCGAGCTAGTGTCACGGCACGGGTACGTGCTGATTCCGCCGTTCGACGACCCGGCGGTCATCGCGGGCCAGGGCACCGCGGGCCTGGAGATCGCGGCCGACTGCCCGCAGGTCGGGCTGGTGCTAGTGCCGGTCAGCGGCGGCGGCCTGATCTCCGGGATCGCGGCAGCCATCCGGGCCTGCTGCCCGGGCGCGGCCGTGGTCGGGGTCGAGCCGGAACTCGCGGCGGACGCCCGCGAGTCCCTGCGCCGCGGCGAGCGGGTCAGCTGGCCCGCCGCCGACGTCCAGCGCACGGTCGCGGACGCCCTGCGGGTGGAGCAGATCGGCGAGCTGACCTTCGCGCACATGCGCGCGCTGGTGGCCGGCATCGTCACGGTGACCGAGGCCGAGATGCTGGCCGCGGTCGCACTACTCGCGCGGCAGGCCCGGCTGGTGGCCGAGCCCGGCGGCGCGGCCGCGGTCGCAGCCTGGCTGTACCACCGGGATGAGCTGCTCGCTGTCAGCCAGCAGAGCCCTGGCCGGCAGGGCCCTGGCCGGCAGGGCCCTGGCCGGCAAGGGGCTGACCAGGGCGGCCCCGGCCAGCAAGGGGCTGACCAGGGCGGCCCCGGCCAGCAAGGGGCTGACCAGGGCGCGGCATCCGGCGGCCGTGGTGCGGGCCCCGCGGTGGCCGTGCTGTCCGGCGGCAACATCGACCCCGACCTGCTAGCGGCGACACTCGCGCCCGCCGGCCAGGTCGGCTGACTATGCTAGGACCGTCATGCGTACCACCCTTGCTTACTCGTCAGCCCGGATCATGCTGCTCGTCGTCTCGGCGCTCCTGCTGTACCTCGCGGGCGCCCGTGGCCTCCTGCTGCTCGTGCTCGCCTGCGCGGTGAGCGGGATAGCCAGCTTCGTGCTGCTCTCCCGGCAGCGTGACGTCATGTCCGGCGCCCTGATGGCGCGGCTGAAGGGTCGCTCTCGCCCGGCCGGCGGCCTTCGCGCCCGCCTCGAGGAAGGCGCCCGCGTCGAGGACCAGGACTGACGCGAACCGGCATCGACCTTGGCGGCAGCCGCCCTTAGCGGGCGGAGCCCGCGAACCACACCCATGCCACATCGAGGTGGTTCCAGCCACAGCAATGTCACATCGCAGTGGTCGCCGACGGCCGGTGCAACGTGACGGATGGGGAGATCTGGGACGGGTGTGCCGAGAGGGACTGGTGTGCCGAGAGGGCTGCCGGAAGACCCAGGGGTGTCGGGCCGTCGACGGCCGCACCGCCGCCGGAACCGGGACGATGGAACATCGACCCGGCATCCACCCAATGCCGCTTGCTTGTGGTCGCTGCCGGGTACGGGGATCCCAGCTCAGGTAACACTGGCACCGCCAGCACCGCCAGCACCGCGATCTGAGCGCCGCGGGCCAGCCGTGACGACATGAAACCCGGCTTCGAGCGCGTCCGGACGCGCTGGAAGCCCGGTTTCATGACGTTCGCCGCCTAGCTGACGCTCATGATCAACTAAAGCCAAGCGACATTGGGCACCCACCGGGTGGATGGAACATCGATCCGGTTCAGATCAGGGCCGCTATGGGACGCCCGAGACTTATGAGGCCAGTGGGGCCTGGGTTGCAGCCCCGGCCGGAACTCGCCGGAGAAGAGCCACACATATGCCACTGAGCTGCCGCTCGGCTCTTGGGTTGGAGTCGCTGGCTGCGTGCGGTGGCTGGGTTGGAGTCGCTGGCTGCGTGCGGAGGCTGGGTTGCAGGGGCTGGCTGCGTGCGGTGGCTGGGTTGCAGGGGCTGGCTCCGTGCGGTGGCTGGGTTGCAGGGGCTGGCTGCGTGCGGCGGCTGGGTTGGAGTCGCTGGCTGCGTGCGGTGGCTGGGTTGCAGGGGCTGGATGCGTGCGGCGGCTGGGTTGCGGCTGCGGCCTGGGTGGTGTTGGTCTATAGCTTGCGGAACGGGGGGCCGATCCTGAGCATCGCCCCGGACGCCCGGGGAGCGCCGCCGGTGCTCTCGGCCGGGTCGGCGGGGCCGCTCGTCAGCCAGCCGCCCGTGGTCAGCAGCTTCAGCACCGCGTCCACGGCCTCCTGCCTGGTCATGGCCGAGGTGTCGAGCACCAGGTCCGCGTCACGCGGCTCCTCGTACGGATCGGACACCCCGGTGAAGCCGGTGATCAGGCCGGCCCGGGCCTTGGCGTACAGGCCCTTGCGGTCGCGGGCCGCGCACACGTCCACCGGCGTCGACACGTAGACGAGGAGGAAGTCGCCGACCTCGGTGGCCAGCTGGCGGGCGGCCGCGCGAGCCTGCGCGTACGGCGCGATCGGCGCGCAGATCGCGATGCCACCGTGCCGCGCGACCTCGGCCGCCACGTAGCCGATGCGCGCGATGTTGAGGTCGCGGTCGGCCCGGGAGAAGCTCAGCCCGGCGGATAGCAGCTGCCGGAACGTGGTCGCCGTCGAGCAGCGAGACGGTACGGTCGCCGCGTTCGGCCAGCGCCTCGGCCAGCCCGCGGGCGACGGTCGACTTCCCCGAGCCCGACAGGCCGGTGAAGAAGACCACCAGGCCGCGCTCGGCCCGCGGCGGCCGGGCCCGGCGCAGCTCACGGGCCACGCTGGGCGGAGCGAACCAGGCGGGCACCTCGGCGCCGGAATCGAGCAGCGCGCCGAGTTCGGAAGCGGCCAGCTCGCCGCGCTCGGCCCCCGGCTCGATCAGCGCGAGCGGGCGCCACACCTCCGAGCGCGGGTCGTAGGCCCACTCGCCCGAGCTGATGATCGGTATCGGCACTCCGGGCAGCGTCAGCGTGCCGTTTCTCGAGCCGGACGGCAGGCCGCCGGCGTCGGGCAGGTCGGCCAGCAGGTGGGTGGCGCCGTAGGCCGCGGCCACGATGCCTTCGGCCCGCAGGTCGGCGGCATCCCCGTGCGGGGTGGCGGAATCCGGGCGGGGGGCGAGCGGCACGGGGACCACGAGCGTATTCGCCGGGAGGTGCTGCCGGGCGGCCAGTACCGCCCGGACCAGGGCTTCCGGCCGGGGCACGACCTCGGTGGGCCCGGCGACCAGCGGAAGCACCAGCAGCCGCGCGTTCAGCTGGCCGGCGTAGTGGCGCAGCTGGCCGATGTGCCGCCCGTTGAGGGGACGCCGGGTCGCATAGGCGAGCACGTTGCCCCCGGCCGGCTCGGCGGGCTGCCCGGCGGGCTCGCTGCCAGGCTCCCCGGCCAGGACGGCGGAGCCGACCGGACGAGGGGGGCCGGCCAGCTCGGCCCGGAGGTCCTCCGGGCGCCTGCGCAGCTTACGGAACGGCCCGTGCTCGGGCTCGCGTAGCGCCGTGACCGGGCCGGCCAGCCGGACCAGGCCGGGATCGCCGCCGGGCATGGCCAGCCGCTCGGTGATCGAGAGCACGGCCAGCGGCGAGCCCTCCAGGTCCTGCAGGACCAGGCGGTCGGCGTCGGCCGGGACCGCGCCGGCGGCCACGTCGAGGGTCACCGGCACCGGCCAGAGGGTGCCGTCGGCCAGCGTGCCGCGGACGGCCACGTTGGCCGTATCGGCCTCGTCCATGAAGCCGCGCAGCGGCGCGAACGCCCCGGACGTGAGCAGCTCGAGGTCACCCAGCTGGGCCTCGGTGAGCGTGCAGGACGGCCAGCCGGACAGCTCCGCGGGCAGGGCCGGCGAAGAAGCGGACGAAAAAGGCTGTGCGGTCAGCTGTGCCTCCGAACATGACTCCTGACGCGGTACGCCGCGCCCGGCGTACCGCGGCCGTTAACCACGTGCGGTTAACGATACGAAACCTCTGTCATGCCCGGAGCGGGAAGGCGGACATGCCGCAAGACAGCGCGTCACACGACTCGCGCGAAGCGCTCCTCCGGCTTTCTTATCACGTAAAGCACCTCGTCGTGGGCATCGGTCAGGCGGCCGCGGGTCAGCCGGCCGATGAGGCGGCAGGTCGCGGCCACGGCCCGGGCCAGCCGGTCGGGGCCGTCGGGCCAGGTCCGCGCGGTCTCACGCTGGGTGATGGACAGCCCGCGCATCCGCGCGTACGCCTGGATGCCCCGATCGGAGGCGGCCTTCTCGTACACCGCGGGAAACGAGGGAAAAGAAGCAGCCGCTGGGTCCAGCCGGCCCCGCAGCAGGCGCCGGGCCGGCCGCGGGAGCCGCCGGTCGAGCAGGCCCAGGGCGCAGTCCCGGTCACGGATGCGCAGCAGCAGGAAACCGCCCGGGCACAGCGCCGCGATGAAGCGGTCGAGCACCAGCTCGACGTTCCGGATGCGATCGAGCAGCAGCGCGCAGTGCACGATGTCGAACGAGCGGGGCGGCAGCGGCACCGCCCGCAGGTCCCCGAACCTGACGTCCCCGAACCTGACGTCCCCGGCCAGCGAGCTGGCCCGCGGGCCGGCCTGGTCCGCGGTTACCCCCTGGTCCACGGTCACCACCGTCGACTCGTAGCCCCGGTCCCGCAGCTGGCTCAGGCCGAGCTCGTCCAGCGGCGTCAGGGCCCCGGCCCGCAGCACGCGCACCGGCTGGCCCAGCCGCTGGCGGGCGCAGTCGCGGACGGGCCGGGCGAACATCTCCCGCACCCGGATCTCGCGCTGCCGGTCGCGTTGCTCCCTGGTCGCCGCCGCGAGGCGGGCCTGGCTCGCGGCGTGCCGCGCCCGCTGCACGGCCTGTTGCACCTCGGGCTGCCGGTTCGCCGTCATGCCTCCCCCATCCCGCGCCACCACCGCAGTAACTACCTACAGTAATTGATTGATTACTAAATCAGCTGAAGGCGCGCGGTAACCGGCTCCCTCTCACGCGCGCGCGTGAGAGGGAGCGCGTAAACTTAAGGGGTCCGGAAAGAGCCGGGGTCTCACCTGTACCCGGCCGGTTCATGCTGCCCGGGCCCGCCCCGCACGGGGCGGGCTATCCCGGGACGGTCCCGCCCGGGTCACGGGGCAGCCAGGACGAGGGACCACCCGCAATCACAAGGACATCATGAGCCTCGCAGGACTGCTCACCACTCTCGACGACGATCCGCAGCTACGCGACGCGGTCACGCGCGTCCAAGACGGCCAGGACCCAGGCGAGGCGGCGGAAGACGTCGACCTCGTCGCGCCGCCGACCCTGCGGCCCATCCTGGCCGCGGCGCTGGCGCGCGGCGCCGAACCGGGTGCGCCCGGTTTCGTGCTGGCCGTGACGGCGACCGCCCGGGAGGCCAACGACCTGGCGGCCGGGCTCGGCTCGTTCCTGCCGCCGGACAGCGTGGCGTACTTCCCCGGCTGGGAGACCCTGCCGCACGAGCGGCTGTCACCGCGCTCGGACACGGTGGGGCAGCGGATCGCGGTGCTGCGGCGGCTGGCCCACCCGGCCGAGGCCGGCCAGCCCAACGGCCCCCTGTCGGTGGTGGTCACGCCGGTCCGGAGCCTGCTGCAGCCGATCGTGGCCGGGCTCGGCGACCTCGAGCCGGTCACGCTGCGCAACGGCCAGGCGTGCGAGCTCGACGACCTGCTCGTCCGGCTGGTCGAGATCGGCTACTCGCGGACCGACATGGTCGGCAACCGCGGTGAGATCGCCGTGCGCGGCGGCATCGTCGACGTGTTCCCGCCCACCGAGGAGCACCCGCTGCGGGTGGAGTTCTTCGGCAACACGGTCGAGGAGATCCGTTACTTCAAGGTCGCCGACCAGCGCAGCATCGGCCCGGCGGACAACGGCCTGTGGGCGCCGCCGTGCCGTGAGCTGCTGCTGACCCCGGCCGTCCAGGAGCGGGCCAAGGTCCTCGCCGACACCCATCCGGGCCTGGCCGACATCTTGGGCAAGCTGGCCGAGGGGATCACGGTCGAGGGCATGGAGGCGTTCGCGCCGGTGCTGGCGGACCGGATGGAGCTCCTGGTCGACTACGTCCCGGCGGGCGGCCTGGTGCTGGTCTGCGACCCGGAACGGGTCCGCGCCCGCGCGGAGGAGCTGTTCCGCACGAGCCAGGAATTCCTGGAGGCGTCCTGGGCCAACGCCGCCATGCGGGGCGACGGGGAGGCGCCGGTGGACCTGGGCGCCGCGGCGTTCCAGCCCATCACGGCGGTCCACGAGGCGGCGGCCGGCCTGGGCCTGCCGTGGTGGACGATCGCGCCGTTCGGCGTCACCGACTCCGACGACCCGGGCGTCCCCGCCCACGAGATCATCGGGCCAAACGGAGTAGGGGCACCGAACTCGTTCCGCATCGACGCCTCGCTGGCACCGTCCTATCGCGGTGAGACCAGCCGCATGCTCACGGACGTGCGCGGGTGGCTGGCGCAGGGCTGGCGCGTGGTCCTGGTCACCGAGGGGCACGGTCCGGCCCAGCGGCTGACCGAGATGCTCCGCGGCGAGGAGATCGGCGCCCGCCTGCAGGACGTCGGCGAGCCGCCCGAGCCGGGCGTCCCGTACGTGACGACGGCGCGCCTGTCCAACGGCTTCGTGTGGCCGGCCGTGAAGCTGGCCCTGCTGACCGAGGCCGACCTGGCCGGGTCGTCGGCCGGGCTGCCCACCACCAAGGACATGCGGCGGATGCCGAGCCGGCGGCGTGGCGGCGTGGACCCGCTGCAGCTCAAGAGCGGCGACTTCGTGGTGCACGAGCAGCACGGGGTGGGCCGTTACGTCGAGATGACCTCGCGGACCGCGGCCGGGGCCACCCGGGAATACCTGGTGATCGAGTACGCGCCGGCCCGGCGCGGGCAGCCGCCGGACCGGCTCTACGTGCCGACCGACCAGCTGGACGAGGTCACCAGGTACTCCGGCGGCGAGGCACCCGCGCTGCACCGCCTCGGCGGAGCGGACTGGGCCAAGGCCAAGGGCCGGGCCCGCAAGGCCGTCCGGCAGATCGCGTCCGAGCTGATCCGGCTGTACTCGGCCCGGATGGCCTCGCCCGGGTTCGCCTTCGGGCCGGACACGCCCTGGCAGCGCGAGCTCGAGGACGCCTTCCCCTACGTGGAGACCCCGGACCAGCTCGGCGCCATCGACGAGGTCAAGCGGGACATGGAGCGGCCCGTGCCGATGGACCGGCTGATCTGCGGCGACGTCGGCTACGGCAAGACCGAGATCGCGGTCCGGGCCGCGTTCAAGGCGGTGCAGGACGGCAAGCAGGTCGCCGTGCTGGTGCCGACCACGCTGCTGGTCCAGCAGCACTTGTCCACCTTCTCCGAGCGGTACGCCCCGTTCCCGGTGAAGGTCAAGCCGCTGTCGCGGTTCCAGACCAAGGCCGAGTCGGACGAGACCCTGCGCGGACTGGCCGACGGCTCGGTGGACGTGGTCATCGGCACGCACAAGCTGCTCTCCGCGGAGACCAGGTTCGCCCGGCTCGGCCTGGTGATCATCGACGAGGAGCAGCGGTTCGGCGTCGAGCACAAGGAGTACCTCAAGCGGCTGCGCACCGAGGTGGACGTGCTCGGCATGTCCGCCACGCCGATCCCGCGGACGCTGGAGATGGGCGTGGCCGGGATCAGGGAGATGTCCACCATCTTGACCCCGCCCGAGGAACGGCATCCGGTGCTCACGTTCGTCGGCGCCTACGACCCCCGGCAGGTGGCCGCGGCCGTCCGGCGCGAGCTGCTCCGGGACGGCCAGGTCTTCTTCGTCCACAACCGGGTCACCTCGATCCGCAAGGTCGCCGCCGACCTGGCCGCACTGGTCCCCGAGGCGCGGATCGCGGTCGCGCACGGGCAGATGAACGAGCATGAGCTGGAAAAGATCATGGTCGACTTCTGGGAGCGGAACTACGACGTGCTGGTGGCGACCACCATCATCGAATCCGGCCTGGACATCCCCAACGCCAACACCCTTATCATCGACCGGGCCGACATGTACGGCCTGTCCCAGCTGCACCAGCTGCGCGGCCGGGTCGGCCGGGCCAGCGAGCGCGCCTACGCGTACTTCCTGTACCCGCCCGAGCGCTCGCTGACCGAGACGGCGCACGAGCGGCTGGCCACCGTGGCCCAGCACACCGAGATCGGCGCGGGCATGTACGTGGCCATGAAGGACCTGGAGATCCGCGGGGCCGGGAACCTGCTCGGCGGCGAGCAGTCCGGGCACATCGCCGGGGTGGGCTTCGACCTGTACGTGCGGATGATCGGCGAGGCGGTCAGCGAGCTCAAGGGCGACGGCCCGGCGGAGAAGTCCGAGGTCCGGGTGGAGCTGCCGGTCAACGCGCACATCCCGCACGACTACGTGCCGGGCGAGCGGCTGCGGCTGGAGGCGTACACGCGGATCGCCGCGATCGACTCCGAAGCCGATGTCACCGCGGTGCAAGACGAGCTGACCGACCGGTTCGGCGAGCCGCCGGAGCCTGTGCTCAACCTGCTCGAGGTGGCGCGGCTGCGTACCGCCGCGCGGCGGGCGGGGCTCACCGACATCACCGCGGCGGGCAACCACATCAGGTTCGGGCCGGTCGAGCTGCCCGACTCGCGGCAGGTCAGGGTGCAGCGCCTGTACCCGAAGACACTGCTCAAACCGGCGGTGCGTACGATGCTCGTACCAGTGCCGAGGACGGCTAATATCGGCGGGCAGCCGTTGCGGGATACCGAGCTGCTGACCTGGTGCGGTGAGATCATCCGGTCGGTGCTGGCCGACTTGCCGCCGGTGACGGCGTGAGAAAGGACATGGCGGTGTTCTCCAGGCTCCTCAAGGTGTCCGCCCTGGTGCTGGGCGCCGGGCTCGTGGTGACCGGGTGCAGCCCGGTCAAGCTGGGCGCCGCGGCGGTCGTCGGCGACCAGCGGATCACGGTCGCGACCCTGAACACCGAGGTCACCAACCTCAGCCGGTACGTCAAGCTCTACCCGGGCACCGTGCAGCTGACCCCGGCGCAGCAGACGCAGCAGACGCTCACCTGGCTGGTCCGGTTCAAGATCAACGAGCAGCTGGCCAGGCGGCAGGGGATAACGATCTCCACCGCCCAGGCCCAGCAGGCCCTGAACGAGATCTTCACTCAGGCCAAGGCCAACGCGCAGGCTCAGGGAATCAACAACGTCACCCTCAACCTCATCCTGACCGCCAACGGGATCCCGCCCAACATGGCCACCGAGGTCGGCCGGTACCAGGCCATCGACAACCAGTTCGCGCTGCAGGCCAACGGGGGCACGGCGCCCGCCACCCAGACGGCCGAGACGGCGGTCACCAACAAGCTCAACAAGGCCAGGTGCGTGGTCGCCAAGCAGCTGAACATCCAGGTCAACCCGCAGTACGGCCGACTGGACTACAGCCAGTACTCGATCGTCCCGTCCACCTCCACGGTGACGCGGTCCGCGGGGCCGTCGCCGACGGCATCGCCGTCCGGGCTGGCGCCGGCTTGCTGATCGTCCTCGCGACCAGCCCGCGGGTGGCCCCCGGGCTGCTCAGCTGGGACGCCTGGCAGGCGCTGAAGTCGGCCGCCGCCGTGTTCGCCCCGTCCGGCCATCCGCAGCTGCCCGCGCTGGACGAGGCGGGGATCGCCTGCCAGGTGACGGAGGAGCCGCCACCCGACTCAGCCAAGGTGGTGGTGTGGCTATCTCCGCCGGGTGACGACCCGGCGGTCCCGCCGGGCGCCCGGCTGCTGCGCGGGTCGGCCGACCTGCCCGGCGCGCACCTGCTCGACCTGGTCATGACCATGGACCGGCTGCGCCGGAAGTGTCCCTGGGACGCCAGCCAGAGCCACGAGTCGCTGGCCCCGTACCTGCTCGAGGAGCCCTATGAGGCCCTCGACGCGCTCGAGTCCGGGGACCAGGAGGCCTTCCGCGAGGAGCTCGGTGACGTACTGCTCCAGGTCGTGTTCCATGCTCGCGTCGCGGCCGAGCGGCAGGACGGCACCGGGTACACGATCGACGACGTAGCCGACGGGATCGTGGCCAAGCTGGTCCGGCGGCATCCGCACGTGTTCGCCGACCTGGCCGTCTCCGGCGCCAACGAGGTCACCCGTAACTGGGACGAGATCAAGCGGGAAGAGAAGAAGACCAAGGCCGAACGGGCCGGGCTGTCCGCTGTCGCCGAGGTTGCTTCTGCCCTCGACGGGGTGCCGTTCGGGCAGCCCGCACTGTCTCTCGCCGCGCAGCTCCAGCGCCGGGCGATACGGGCCGGGGTGCCGGAGGAACTGGCCTGGCTGGACGGGCCGCCGGAGCCCGGCGCGCCGGGGACGGACCTCGGCCGGGAACTGTTCCGGTTGGTGGCCAGGGCTCGTGAGCTGGACCTCGATCCGGAGGCGGAACTGCGGGCGGCCGCCCGCCGTTACCGCGACCTCGTCCGCGCCTGGGAGCGTTCCGTCCGGACCTCGGACTGAGTCACCGTCCGAGATGAGCGTTTCGGGCGCATTGCCCGCCACGGGGCTGAAATATGGCGACTCTTCCCTGTAATGTCACGGAAAGTTATAAATTGGGTACGTAAACCGTCTGATCTGACCATGCGTCTCTTGTATCAAGGAGTTCGGCCCGGTCTCTAGTGACAAAGAGTTGTCAGGCTGAACTGAGCGGGGAACGTGGGAGGGGACGGATGGATCAGTCACTCGTGCACGAAGAAGAAGTGCACGCAGATACCGTTACGACGAACGCCAAGCAGTTCGACGCTATTCGCGAAGTCATCGCCGGCGGCGTGAGCAGCAGCATGCGCGCCCAGGCCATCCCCGAGCCGCTTGTCGTGCAGCGGGCTCAGGGCAACCGGATCTGGGACGTCGAAGGCCGGGAGCTGATCGACCTCAACATGGGGTACGGTCCGCACCTGTTCGGGTACGCCGAGCCTGAGCTGGCCGCCGCCCTCGCCCAGCAGCTGGCGGAAGGCTCGATGACCGGGCTGCCGCATCTGGTCGACCAGGAGGCCGGGGAGCTGATCTCACGGCTGATGCCGTCGATCGAGCAGGTGCGTTTCGCCAACTCGGGGACCGAGGCCATCACCTCCGTGCTGCGCCTGGCCCGGGCGGCCACCGACCGGATGAAGGTGCTCACCTTCGAAGGGCACTACCACGGGTGGAGCGAGACCATCCTGCGCGCCGGGAAGGCTACCTTCCACGAGCCCGCCGCTGAGGACGCCACCCTGCAGCATGGCGCGCTGGGCATGATCCCGGAGGCGCTCGACTACACCCTGCAGGTCCCCTGGAACGACCTGGCGGCCCTGCGCGCCGTGTTCGAGGCCCATGGCCACGAGTTCGCGGCCGTGATCTGCGAGCCGGTCATGGCCAACGCCTGCGTCGTCCCGCCGGCGCCCGGGCAGCTCGAGGAACTGCGCGCCCTGTGCGATCAGTACGGCGCCTGGCTGATCTTCGACGAAGTGATCACCGGATTCCGGGTCGCTCTGGGCGGGGCGCAGGGGCGCTACGGGGTCACGCCGGACCTGACGGTGGTCTCGAAGGTGATGGGCGGCGGCGTCCCGGTCGCGGCGTTCGGCGGATCGCGCGGCAAGATGGCCATGCTCGCGGACCACCGCGCGCTGCACCTCGGGGTATACGCCGGGAATCACTTCTCAGTGCGCGCCGCCGCCACCAACATGGCCAAGATCGAGCGCGACCCTGGCGTCTACGACCGGCTCGAGCAGCACGCGGGCTACCTCGAGGAGCAGCTGGTGGCGGTGTTCGCCGAGGCGAATCGCCCGGCGCTGGTCAGCCGGGTCGGTTCGCTGCTGTCGGTGTCGCTGCTGAGCCGGCCCGCGGACCTCTCGCACGGTCCTCGCGCGGCCGCCCAGGCGATGGACATCGCCGGCCACCGCGCGCTGCAGATGGCGGCCCAGGAACGGGGCGTGTACTTCCACCCCAGCCCGATCGAGACCTGGTTCCTGAGCACGGAGCACAGCGTCGAAGACCTCGACACCGTGGTGACCGTCCTGCGCGAGTCGCTGGCCACCCTGCCTGAGTCGCGGTGAGCGGCGGCGGCACTCCGCTCGAGCTGCTGCGGGAGACGGCGGCGCTGTCCCCGCGGGCAGTGCTCTTCGCCGAGGGAGCGGAGATCACCACGGCGCGGGATCTCGCCGACCTGGCCGGGACCCGCCTCGAGGCGTACCGCCGGGCCGGGATCGGCCCGGGCTGCCGGGTCGGAGCAATAGCGTGGGGTGCCGCCTCGTTCGTGGCCGACGTTCTCGCGGTGCTCGCGCTCGATGCGGTCGTGGTCCCGCTGCCGCGGCAGATGAGCGAGTGGGAACGCGAGCGGACCGAGGAACTCGCGGCGACGACGCACCTGGCCACGCCGCTCGACTGGCCGCTGCTGCCGGGGGTCGGCGACGTGGTGGCAGGCGAGCGGCTGATCGCCCGCAAGCCGCCCGGCGAAGCGCCGCCGGGCGGCGCGGCCAGCGCTCAGCTCACCTCCGGCACCAGCGGCCGCACGAAGGTGGCGCTCCGTCCGGTCAGCGCCTTGCTGGCCGAGGCGGAGAACTACCGCACCGCGCTGGACCTGGGCCCGGACACGGTGCTGGCCTGCCCGGTACCGCTGCATCACGCGTACGGCTTCGGCCTGGGCGCCCTGGCCGCTCCGCTGGCCGGCGTGACGACGGTCGTCACCAGTGCGGACCGGCCCTGGATGCTCGCGCGCGCCCTGGCCAAGCACGACGTCACGCTGGTGGCCGGCGTGCCGCCCCTGCTGCGGCTGCTGACCGAGGCGGCCGCCGCCCGGCCCAAGCGCGGTATCGGCTACTTGTCCGCGGGCATGCCGATGGACTCGCGGACGGCCGAACTCGTCGGGACCGTGCTCGGCGGCCGGCTGGGCGAGGTGTACGGCACCACGGAAACCGGCCCCATCTGCGTCCGGCCACCGGGTCCCTGGGAGGAAGCGCGCTCGCTCGGGCCGCCGCTCGAGGGGGTCCGGGTCGACCTGCGCCCGCTGGAGCCCAGGTCACCGGCGGACGCCGTGGACGCGACCGACGACTCACCGTCGGGTCTGGTCGCGATCCACTCGACGACCGCGATGACCGGGTACCTCTATCCGGATCGGGTCGATACCGAGGCGATCGTGGATGGCTTCGTCACCGGCGACATCGGCCGGATGACGGCGGACGGGCTGGTGATCGTGGGCCGGCTCGCCAACTGCGTGAACGTCGGCGGCGCCAAGGTGAGCCCGGAGGAAGTCGAAGCCGTACTGCTGGAGTTCCCGACGGTGCGCTCCTGCCTGGTCGACGGTGAGCCGGATGAATGGCTCGGCCAGAAGATCCGGGCCACGGTGACTCCGGCCGACGTGGACCTGTCCGCGCTGCAGGCCTTCTGCCAGCAGCGGCTATCGCCGGCCAAGCAGCCGGGCCGGTTCGTCGGCGTCGACATCCTGGAAACGACGGCGACCGGCAAGGTGATCCGCCGCCAGGCCGTCACCGCCAGCTCGCCGTCGCAGTCTGGCTAGGCCCGGTCAGGCGCGGTCAGGTCAGGCGCGGTCAGGTCAGGCACGGTCAGGTCAGGCACGGGGCATCGGCGGCCGGCCCGGGATGTATCAGGACCGGCCGCCGCGGGTCCTGTATGTGCGGAATGGTGTATCCCGCCTGTGTCCACCTTTTCGCTGACGTACGAGCATTTCTCACCAGCGGAGGTACCCGATGAGCACTGGAGACAACGGCGAAGTGACGGTCCAGCCGGGGCTGGACCGGAGCCGGGCCCTGAGCCTGGTATCCGGTGCCCTGATCACCGTCATCCCGGGCCTGACGGTCGAGACGCTGAACGAGGGACAAGATCTCTACGCTGACCTGGGGCTGGACTCGCTCGGTCTCGCCCGGCTGCTCATCGAGCTCGAGGGGAAGCTCGGCGTCGAGCTGGTCGATGAGTACCTCATGACCATCGAGCTCGTGACCGTGGCGGACCTGGTTGCCCTGGTGGAGCGGGCCGCGCCGGCGGCGGGCAGGTAACGGTCCCTCCCGCACGGAGCGCCGCTGCTCGAGGAGCTCAGTCCTCGAGCAGCGCGGTCGGCTCGGCCGCTGGAGCTCCCTCGAGTACCCCCAGCGTGGCCAGGTCAGGCGTATTGGCCCAGTAGACCCAGTGGGCGGGGGTGGCCTTGATGGCCGCGTCCATCGCGGCCACGCAGTGCCCGAACATCGCCGCCGTGCTGCCTTCCACTGGCACCGGCGCCGAGATCTCCAGCACCTGGTGGCGGTAGTCGGCCGAGCGGTGCATGAAGACCATGAGAACGGGAGCGCCGGTCAGCTGGGCCAGGGTCGCGACCCCGGGCAGGAGCCTGGCCTGCCGCTCGAGGAAGGTCACGTCGACCGCGCGGGCCAGGTCGGCGTCCAGCGGCGGGGCGTCGCTGTTGAACGTCACCACCTCATTGGCCCGGAGCGCGACCGCGATCTTGGCCGCGACCTGAACCCGGCCCGGCTGGAGCTCGATGCCGGGCCGTTGCCGATGGCGCTGCAGGCGCTTGATGAGGGCGAAATCCAGGAGCCGCCGCTCGGCGGACGACATGCCGGGCATCTGGTCGGTAAGCGAGCGCCCGGTGGAGGTCAGCGGGAACCCGCTGGTGTGAAGCAGGGAAAAGGCGCTGTTGTACGAACCGAAGTGGGCGCTGCAGAGTATGGCGCCCTTGCCTGCGGCCAGCGCCGCCTCCAGGTGCTCGCGGCCGCGGATGTCGACGAGCTTCGCCAGCGACCGGGCGTCGCCCCGCAGCCGCATGACGTCGATGACCTCACAGGACCTCAGCCGGAAGAACTCCCGGGCCAGGCGCTGCGCCTCGGCCGGGCCGATCTCGTCGCCGAGCACCAGGCGCAGGTTACGCACGATTTCGGCGTGCTGGCCGGGCCGGAGCCGCGAACTCCAGTCTCCCCGCCAGCGGCCGACCCGGTAGGCCAGGCCAGCGGGCAGGCGCGAGGCCAGCGGCGCCAGGACCAGCCAGTAGGTCACGCTCTCGGCATTGCGCAGCAGTCGCTCCGCCCGGGCCGTCCCTGACCGGGTAGCCCGGCCCGGCTGCAGTCCGGGCGGGGGGCCTGCCGCCTTGGTCGCCGCCTCACCCACGGCCGGCTCCGGTGCGGCCCGGACGGCGCCGCGCGGCGCCGTCCGCCAGGCTGTGCAGGTAGGCCATTTCCGTCCCTTCCACGTCGTCCCGCAGGCCCCGAGGATCTCGCTGAAAGCTTGGAGCTAGGCACCTCGATGGCGGTATGCGCAGCTTCGGCAGCCGCCCTGTATTTCCGTGGACACCGACGTATCGGACGATCCTACCTATAGAACCGCGACAGCCGGTCTTGATACATCCGAGGCGCAGAATTCCGGTTGGTACCCAGAACGAATGCGTTACGCACGGTTGGTAAACCACCTGCGCGCGGTGAGCGTCTAAACCTTATGCGTAGTTAGTTACACTTGCGAGGTGGGGAAGCTGCTCTTGGGGGGGCGCCATGTCCGTGCTGAACACGCTGCCTGGTGCAGACGCTCGTATCGCTGGATACGAGCGGCTGATCTCACCGGCGGATCTCCTTGACGAGCTGCCGCTCGGCGAGACGGCGGCGGCGCGGGTAAAGCATTCCCGCGATGCGACCCGCGCCGTGCTCGACGGGGTCGATGACCGCCTCCTCGTGATCGTCGGCCCCTGCTCCGTGCACGACCCGGCCGCTGCCCTGGACTACGCGGCCAGGCTGGCCGTCCTGCGGGACACCTATGACGACGATCTCCTGATCGTGATGCGGGTGTACTTCGAGAAGCCGCGCACCGTCACGGGCTGGAAGGGCCTGATCAACGACCCGGGCATGGATGGTGGCCACGACGTGCAGCTCGGCCTGCACGTCGCGCGGCAGCTGCTGCTCGACATCGTGACCCTCGGCTTGCCGGCCGGCTGCGAGTGGCTGGACCCGATCACCCCTCAGTACATCGCCGACGCCGTGACCTGGGGCGCGATCGGCGCACGGACCACGGAAAGCCAGATCCACCGCGAGCTCGCCTCGGGCCTGTCCATGCCGGTCGGGTTCAAGAACGGAACCGACGGCGGCATCCAGGTGGCGGTGGACGCCTGCCGCGCGGCCGCGGTTCCCCACACGTTCTTCGGCGCTACCCCGCTCGGGACAGTCGCCCTGGTGAAGACGGCCGGCAACCCTGACACCCACGTGATCCTGCGCGGAGGCCGGACCGGCCCGAACTACGGGGCGAGCCACGTCTCGAAGGCGATCGACATGGTCGCGGGCGCCGGGCTGCCGCGCCGGCTGGTAGTCGACGCCAGCCACGGCAACAGCTGGAAGGATCACCGCCGCCAGCCCTTGGTGGCGGCCGCCCTCGCGGAGCAGATGGCGGCCGGGGAACGGGACCTGACCGGGGTGATGCTGGAGAGCTTCCTGCGCGAGGGCAGGCAGGAACCGGGCCGCCCGGCCACCCTTAACTACGGGCAGAGCGTCACCGACGCTTGCATCGATATCGACACGACCGCCGACGTGCTGGAGGGCCTGGCGGCGGCCGTCCGGGACCGCCGCATCCGGCGGCTCTCAGCCTGGCTCGAGCGCCAGTCCTGACAGTTCATTTACCTGGTCATTTATCTGGTTATTCATTTGTTATTCATCCGGGCCCACCAGTCCGGCGACTTTCCGGGCCGCGACGTCACCGTGTCCGAGCTCGGCGATGACATGAGCAAAGTGGCTTGCCTTGTCTCGTATAGCTTGATCCGTCAGCACTGCCTCTATAGCCGCGGCGATTTCATGCGGCGACGCGTTCTTGCCGACCGATCGCCCGACGCCGGCCGCCGCGACGCGCTTCGCGTTGTCCGGCTGATCGCGCCCCTGGGCGATGCATACATGCGGCACGCCCGCCGTCAGGGCCGCGGTGACGGTACTGAGCCCGCCGTGGGAGACGACCGCCGCCATGTGCGACATGAGCAGATCATGTGGGATAAAGTCGCATACTGTCACATTCGGTGGCGCATTGATGGTGCCGGGTTCCAGTACGCCGCCGAGGGTCAGCAGCACCCGGACCGGCAGCCGGGCCACGGCCTCGAGAATTCCTGGCAGCGCCGCAGCCTGGCCTTGCAATGTCGTCCCGAGGCTGAGAAGCACCCACGGGTCACCCGGTTCCGCCAGCAATCCGGCTAGCTGTGTACTGAGCGGCGGCCCGGGGTCCGGGTCAATGATCGGGCCGACGTTCGAGGTATTAGGCGGGAATTGATAGTCGATATCGAAGCCGGGCGGGACGAGCTCGAGAACCTGGCCGGCCCGGTCCAGGTAGGCTGCGTTCTTCCGGCGGGTTGCCCGGGTGCCCCACTTGTCCACGAACGTGGAATAGAGGACGTGAATGAGGACGGCCCGAGGCAGATCGAGCGTGTCCGCGACCTCGAGGCCCGCATCTAGCATGCAGTCGACAACGACGGCGTCCGGGGAAAAATCCTCAACTTCAGTTCGAATATCGTCGCGCGTGCCCGGGCCGAGCAGGGCTGGTATGACCCGCTCTTTCCAGACTTGCTGAAGAGTAACTCCCGATGGCAACGGCGGCACCGAAGAATATGTCTTGAACTCAAGCCCGGCCGTAGCCGCACGAGACTCCATGGATTCCCAGCCAAGGACCCTGACGCGGTGTCCCAGGCGTATAAGTCGTGCGCCCAGGTTGAGTGCTGGCGGTACATTTCCTCCACCGTCCCAGCTGATGATCAGAAACCTGCCGCCTTTGGTCATATTACTGTCTTAAGATCCACGGCGGCATAAACCGTCCCACTAGTCATAATCGCCCCCCAGGCGGTTGGTTCTACGGAACCGCGTGACTTTGCTATGCAATTGTGAATAAAAGATTATCACGATTATCTTGCGGGCAGCCACCGGGCCAGGTGGCGCGGGCCCAGGCGTGGCCGGGCCGGAGCGAGCCTGCCGGGCGGCGAGGCGCCTGGCTGGCCCGGATGCTGCCCGCCCGCTCGTTCGGCCCCTATCTACGGCGGAGAACGGCGGCGCGCCGTCCGCTCCGGCCTCGTCCCGGGCCGGGGCGGGGCGTAAGTGAAACCGGCCTTTCAGCGCGTTCTGGCGCACTCGGATTCGGATTTCATCTCGTTCCGGCTGAGCCGGGGCGCTCGCCTGGCGGTGCTGACGGTGCCGGCGTTACCCGGGTGCAGTTCGCGGGGCCCTGGTGGCTAACGGGCGCGGGTGACCGCCGGTCCGGGCGGTCTGTGGCCGGCTGCTCGCCACGTCCCCCTGACCTGGGACGCGAGTCCGGGAGCGGCGGGATCCCGTCGGCGCCCCGGGAGCGTCCGTAGCAATTAGGGTGCTACTTGGGTGCAGTCTGGTCTTTTTGGGGCAATACTCACTCTCTGTGATATACGTTGCTCACAGGTCAACTAATTCATGTAACGATAAGTTACGAGCTGTACCCGTAAACCGGTACATTACGCTGCGCGTCTCCTAAGCGGGATGCTCGAGCGAAGCTTGAGCGGGAGCGTGGGGAGCGCCGTCTCTGCTTGGCGCTGTCCATGGGGGGAAGGGTGTGAATGTCTGACTATGCCGTTGTTCAGGACAGTGTTGCTCGTCAGACCGCGAGCAGCGCATCAACATGGGCGCGGGAGTACCTGCGCCTTACTGCACTGGCTGATCTCGGTTGCGCGGTTGTCGGAGTCTTCGCGGCGGTCCAGCTCCGGTTCGGAGAGCACGTCACCGGGACCTACGCCGCGCTGAGTATTGCGTTGCCACTGCTCTGGCTGGCCGCCGTCGGCCTGGCGGGAGGGTATGACGTCCGGTTCATCGGGACCGGTTCGGATGAGTTTCGCAAGGTCCTGAACGCCGGGGTGGGGCTGACGGCGGCGGTCGCGATCTTCTCTTACCTGGTCAACATCGACTTGTCCCGCGCCTACGTGCTTATCGCCTTGCCTACTGTCACCCTGTTCGACCTGGCCGCCAGGTTCGTGTTGCGTAAGCGGCTGCACAAGCTGCGCGGTACCGGCCGCTGCATGCTCAGCGTGGTGGCGGTCGGCCATGAGTCGGCCGTGGCTGAACTGGTCAAGGAACTGGGACGCGACCGCTATCACGGGATGACGGTGGTCGGCGCCTGCGTGGTTCACCCGGCCGAAGGCGAAGAGGTTGCCGGGGTGCCCGTCTACGGCGGCCTCGACGACGTCACGGCCGCCGTCTGCGCCTTCGCGGCCGATACGGTCGCGGTGCTCGCCTGCCCGGAAATGGACGGCATCAAGCTGCGCAGCCTGGCCTGGGAGCTGGAGAAGACCGACACCGACCTGTGCCTTTCGCCGGCATTGCTCGACGTCGCGGGGCCCCGGACCACGATCAGGCCGACCGCCGGGCTCACCTTGCTGCACGTGGATCACCCGCAGCTGTCGGGTTTCCGCGTGGTCATCAAGGACCTGTTCGACCGGTTCGTCGCCGCGACGGCGCTGATCCTGCTGCTTCCGCTGCTCGTCCTGGTCGGCGTGACGATCCGGCTGCACGACCGCGGCCCGGCGCTGTTCACGCAGACCAGGGTGGGCAAGGACGGCCGCGTCTTCAAGATCTACAAGTTCCGCACCATGGTTGTCGACGCCGAGAAGCGCCGGAGTGAACTGCTGGCGGCGAACGACCACGACGGCGTCTTGTTCAAGATCCGCAAGGATCCGCGGATCACGGCGCTGGGAGTGCACCTGCGGCGCTGGTCGATCGACGAGCTCCCGCAGCTGCTGAACATCTTGCTCGGCGATATGTCACTGGTGGGACCGCGCCCTGCTCTTCCGGCCGAGGCGGACGAGTACGCCGACCACGTCCGGCGGCGGCTCGTCGTCAAGCCCGGCCTGACCGGTCTCTGGCAAGTCAGCGGGCGATCCGACCTGTCCTGGGAGGAATCGGTCCGGCTTGACCTGCGGTACGTGGAGAACTGGTCGTTCGCCTTGGACCTGCAGATCATGTGGAAGACGATCTCAGCCCTAGGTCGGAGGTCCGGCGCGTATTAACGGTTTTCCGCTCATCACGCCGTACTCGGCTTCCCTGGTCAGCCATAACACGACTGGCTGCCTGGGATCTCAAGACTGCGCCCGGCCGGGCGTCCTGCCAACCGATCGCGACGGTGCAGCCGGCCCGGGCTTCCGTATATATAGGGGAGGGGCGGGCTAGCGATGCCCGAGAAAAAACTTGATGCCGCAGGCATCGCGGGACTTGTGCGTGGTGCTGCGGGTGGTGACCGGCGCTCATGGGAGCGTCTGGTCGATCAGTTCGCCCGGCTCATCTGGTCCATTACCGCGGATTTCAAGCTCGCGGAAAGCGATGCGGCCGATGTCGCCCAGACCACCTGGCTGCGCCTGCTCGAGCACATCGACCGGATCGAGTATCCGGACCGGGTTGGTTCCTGGCTGGCGGCGACCGCCAGGAACGAGTGCCTGCGCAGCCTGGCGGCCCGCAAGCGAGTGGTCCTGGCCCAGGATGACGAGATGCTCACCGACGTCGTCGCCGCTGAGCCCGAGGTCGACGAGCAGATCCTGGCGGATGAGCGCGATCAGGTCGTCCGCGACGCGCTGTCCCGCCTGCCCGGGCGGTCGCAGCGGCTGCTCGAACTGCTGATGGCCGACCCGCCGACGTCCTACGCGCAGATATCCAGCGAGATGGGCCTGCCGGTGGGCAGCATCGGCCCCACCCGGGGGCGGTGCCTGGCTCAGCTGCGGGTATTGCTGCAGGCGTCATGAGCCATGTTTCCAGCACCACCCGCCGGAGCGCCCGGTAGCCCGCCGCGGCGTCCGGCCATTACCTGTTCAGCCACCGCAGCATCGGCCTGGCCCGCTCTCCCGGGCTCGGCATCGTTTACGAGGTGTGATTCGTGAAGGTCGTTCTGTTCTGCGGTGGCCTGGGGATGCGGATGCGCGATAGCGTCACCACCGGTCCCAAGCCGATGGCCATGATCGGACAGCGCCCGATGCTCTGGCACGTCATGCGCTACTACGCCCACTTCGGCCACACTGATTTCGTGCTCTGCCTGGGCTACGGCGCCTCGTACGTGAAGGACTTCTTCCTGAACTACGACGAAACCACGTCCAATGATTTCGTGCTCGAGCGGGGTGACCGGATAGCGAAGCCGTTCAGGACCGACATCTCGGCCTGGCGGATCACGTTCGTCGATACCGGGCTGAATTCTCCGATCGGCGAGCGGCTGCGCCGGGTCCGGCGCTTCGTCGCGGACGAGCCGATGTTCCTGGCCAACTACGCGGACGTGCTGACCAACGCCCCGCTGCCGGAGATGATCAGCCGGTTCGAAGCCAGCCAGGCGGTGGCCAGCCTGCTGGCGGTGCCGCCGCAGTCATCGCACCACATGGTGGACATCGGCGGGAACGGCCTGGTCACTGCGGTCACCGCCATGCGGGACCTGCGCCAGTGGGAGAACGGCGGCTACTTCGTGCTGCGGCCGGAGATCTTCGATCACCTCAACCAGGGTGAGGACCTGGTCGAGGACGCGATCATGCGGCTGGTCCCGCGGGGGCGCGTGCTCGCGTACCCCTACAAGGGCTACTGGTCTCCCGCCGACACGGTAAAAGAGCGGGCGCAGCTGGAGGAGATGTACCAGCGCGGCAACTGCCCGTGGATGATCTGGGACCCAGAGCGTTCCGGTCAGGTCAGGTGAGGGCCCATGCTGCCGTTGCGTCTGGAGCCGCCGGCCGGCCGGCCGCTGTCCGTGCTGGCCATCGGCGCGCATCCCGACGATGTGGAGATCGGCGCGGGCGGGCTGCTGCTCCAGCTGGCCACCCGCCCGCTGCGGGCCCGCTACGTCCTGCTGACCGGCACGGCCGAACGGCAGGCCGAGGCCCGCACCGCGGCCCGTGCCTTCCTGCCCGGAGCCGACCTGACCATTGACCTGCTCCAGCTGCCGGAGGGCCGCCTGCCCGCGGCCTGGACGCAGGTCAAGGAGGCGCTGGAGGAGGTGGCCCGGTCATGCTCGCCCGATGTCATCCTGGCGCCGTCCGCGGGCGACGCGCACCAGGATCACCGCGTCATCGGTGAGATCGTCCCCACCGTGTTCCGGGACCAGCTCTTCCTGGCCTACGAGATCCCCAAATGGGACGGTGACCTCGGCCGTCCGTCGCTGTACGTCGCACTGTCAGAAACCGATGCCCGGCGCAAGGTCGAACTGTTGCACAAGTGCTATCCGTCGCAGCGCGGCCGGGACTGGTGGGACGACGAGGTATTCCTCGGTCTGGCCCGGTTGCGCGGCATGGAATGCCGGGCCCGGTACGCCGAGGCGTTCAGCTGCGCGAAATCGCTACTGCGGCCGACGGCCGGGCGCGATACGGAGGAATCCTGACCATGAACCGGGTGATTGTGATTAGGCGGGACGGGGCCGGAAGCGAGAAATGGCGCGACTCAGCTCATTCCTCCGAAGCCGTATCATGGGGGCGTCCGGTGCCGGTGCGGCGAGGCGAGGCGAAACACAGGCGGGAGGCTAGATGAGCCAGCAAAACCCCGACCTGCGCGGGTCGATCCAGATCGCCGGGCGACGAAAGAAGCTCGTCGGCGGAGTGGCGGTTCTCGGTCTTCTCCTGGGCGCGGGTTATGCGTATCTCAACCCTCCGCTGCTCTCCAGCACCGCCCTGGTGGTGTTCACCGACGACTCTTCGCAAAGCAGCCAGGCCGCGGCGGCCGGGGCTGATCCCGGCCTAGCCACCCAGGAAGTGGTCGCGACCAGCGATCCCGTTCTCGTCGGCGCGCTGCCGCACATCAGGCCGTCCGTGTCCCTGCCGACGCTGCAGAGCCGGATCTCGGCCACGAGCGTGAACTCCAGCAACGTCCTGTCGTTCACCGCGGCCGGCACGACCACCGCGCAGGCGGAGTCGATCGCCAATGCGGTGGCGAACAGCTACATCGCCTACGTGGGCGCGGCCACCGCCACCGCGGTGCACGCGTCCGCCAAGGTCCTCGAGCCGGCCACCGCCGTGACCGGGACGAAGCTGCCCGAGCAGCTTGCTATCTACGCCATCCTGGGACTGCTCGTCGGCGCGCTCGCGGGCTTTGTCATCTCCCTGTTCACCGGCCGCAGCGACCGGCGCCTGACGGAACGGGATGCGATAGCGAACTCCATCGGGGCGCCGGTCCTTCTCTCGCTGCCGGTAGAGCGAGTCTCCGATCCCGCGTCGTGGGCCAGGATGCTCGACGACTACGAGCCGGATCCGGTGCACGCCTACGGGCTGACCAAGCTGCTGCAGCAGCTCGGCGCCGGCGACAGCGGACGCCACGGCGGCAGTCGCTCGGATACCAGCTCGGTGACCGTCCTGTCCCTGTCCACCGACCCGGTGGCGCTCGCGCTCGGCCCGCTTCTCGCGGCCTTCGCCTCGGCCCAGGGGATACCTACGGCCCTGGTGGTCGGGCCCCAGCAGGACGTGAACGCCACGGCCACGCTGCGCACGGCCTGCGCCGCGTCGGCCCAATCGGCCGGGCGCGGCAAGCCGCTGCGGCTGCTGGTTTCCGAGGATGGCCACCTCGACCAAGTCCGCGCGGCCTTCGTCGTCGTCGTCGCCGTGGTCGACGGGCAAGATCCGCGGATTCCCGGCATGGCCCGCACGAGCGCCACGATGCTGGGGGTCTCGGCCGGGAAGGCGACCGCGGAGCAACTTGCCCAAGCGGCCACCGCGGCCAGCGTGGACGGCCGGGAGATCTACGGGATCCTCGTGGCCAACCCGGATCCGGACGACCAGACCTCCGGCCGGATCCCGCGCCTGACGCCGCCCGGGCGCGTCCTACCTACCCGGCTCAACGGCCTATCAGCGGAGGTCCGATGGTGAAGGATCCAGACCAGACAACCACCTTCAGCCGGCCTACGGAAGGCGACTTCCGCGATCGCCTCGCGATCTTCAACGGTGACTCCGGTTTCGACGACAGGGAGTCTTCGACGGGCGGTGCGGCCGGGCTGGTCAGCATCGGGTTCCTGAGGTCAGCGCTGCGACGCCGGGCCCGGTTCTGGTGCGCTCTCGGGCTTATCGGCCTGATCGTCGGCGTCGGCTACGCGGTGTATAAGCCGCCCGCGTACACGACCTCGACCACGATTGTCCTCGTCGACAAACCCCAGGCGGATCCCAATAGCGCCATCACGACCGACATCTCGCTGGCGGAGAGCATTCCGGTGGCCGCGGCGGTGGTGAACCAGCTCGGGTTGCACCAGGAGCCCACCAGCTTCCTCCATACGTACAGCGTCAAGCAGGTCACGACCGAGATCGTGTCGATAACCGCGAACGGGCCGAGCAGCGGCGCCGCGCAGCAGCGGGCGGCGGCGATCGCGAAGCAGTACCTGGCGTACCGCGCCCAGTACGAGCAGGAGCAGCAGCAGCAGACCGAAGCCGTGCTCCAGCAGCAGATCACCCAGGCGCAGCAGCAGCTGGACGCGGTCACGGCCAAGCTCACCCAGGCGCAGGCGGGCGGCGATCAGGCTGAGGTCACCAAGCTGCAGACGCAGCAGACCTCCGCGGTCAACAACCTGGGCACGGTCAAGCAGAACGTGACCGCCACGCTGGTGAGCTCGCGGACGACCACCCAGCAGATGATCTCCGGCAGCCAGGTCGTATCGCCCGCCCCGCCGGGCTTTCGCTCGGTCAAGAAGACCTTCGTGATCTACGGGCTCGGCGGCCTGCTCGGCGGCCTGGCCATTGGCGTGGGCATCATCATCCTCTGGGCCATTACCTCCGACCGCCTCCGTCGCCGGGATGACATCGCCTACGCCGTCGACGCGCCGGTCAGGCTCAGCGTGGGTGCGCTGCGGTCCGGCCGGGTGCCGCACCTGCGCGGCCGCGCTGCCCGCCGCCGCGACATGGAACGCGTCGTCCACTACCTGCGCGCCTCGGTGCCCGGCCGAGCCACGGGGACCTCGGGCCTGGTCGTGATCGCCGTTGACGACGCGCCGACCGTGGCCGAGGCGGTCGTCGCGCTGGCGATCGCGGAGTCGCAGCAGCGGTTGCGGGTCGTCCTGGCCGACCTGTCCGCCGGGGCTCCCGCGGCCCGCCAGCTGGGGGTGAAAGCACCCGGGATCAGCACGGTGGCCCCCGAGGGCGCCCCCATCACGGTCGCCGTTCCCGCGCGCGGTGAGATCGCTCCTGTCGGCCCGCTGCGGACCGTCAGCGCCGCCGGTATCCAGGCCCAGATGAGTGAGCAGTTCGCCGACGCCTTCGCCGGCGCCGACCTGGTTCTCTCGCTCGTCACGCTGGACCCGGGCGTCGGCGGGGATTACCTGGCGACCTGGGCGACCAAGGCGGTCGCGGTGGTCACCGCCGGCCGGTCGACCGCAACCCGGATCCGTGCCGTCGGCGAGATGGTACGGCTCGCCGGGACGCACCTGGACTCGGTGGTAGTGGTCGACGCCGATCCCGGCGACGAGAGCCTCGGAGCGCTCAGCGGGAAGCATTAGGCGCGCGCAACGGGGGTTACGTGGCCAGGTCAGCCGTCCGTCGGCTTTCTCGCCGGTGGCGGGTCGCCCTTACCGTGGCGCTCGCCCTGTTCCTGGCGTTCGTCGTGGCGACGGGGACGTTGCTCGTCTGGCCCTCGCAGGGGATGCCCGGCCGCGTCAGCGCGATCGTCATGCTGGCCGGCCCGGGCGATCGCATGCCGGTGGTCCTCGACCTCGCGAACGCGCACCGGGCCCCGGTGGTGGTCGTATCGCAGGGCTACAACGGCTACAGCGGCCCCTGCCCCCCGAAGCCAGCGGGCGTGACGCTCATGTGCTTTGATCCGAACCCTCCGACCACCCGGGGCGAGGCCGAGTACGTCGGACGGCTGGCCCGGCAGTACCACTGGACGTCCGTGGTCGTGGTGGCCTCGCGACCGCAGGCGACGCGAGCGCGCCTGCTGGTGGGGCGCTGTTTCGCCGGCCAGGTCTACGTCGCGACCGCGCCCATCGCGCCGCATAGCTGGCCGTACGAGCTGGTCTACGGATGGGGTGCGCTGCTCAAGGCACTTGTCTGGTACCGGGCCTGCTAGCGCCCGGCCCTTACGAGGCCTGGAGCTCGGCTGAGGACGAGTCGGTGGTGGTGGCGGTCTTGCCGACGGGGGTCAGGTGGGCCCACAGGTGCCAGCCCATGACGTTCCCGCCGGGCAGGCCGTGCACCGGCAGCGGGGGCGCGTGCATGAAGCGCTTGTAGGTCCGGGTGACCCGGAACGACGGGAAGTCGCGCGCGATGCGCTTGCGGTCCCACACCGACGAATACGGGTTGCCCGGGCCGTCGGTGTTGTAGTGGATGAATTCCTTGAGCCGCAGGTAGCGGGCCAGGCCGATCTTGTCGGCGTTGGCGAGGTGGGCGGCGAGCATGCCGCCGTCGGGGTCGGCCTTGAGCAGGCCCGCCTTGGCCAGCGGGTAGGCGGCCAGCAGGGCGGCCCGGCGGACCAGGCCGATGGCGACCAGGTAGTTCAGCGACCAGCGGGCGTACATCATGATGACGAGTTCCCCGCCGGGGCGCAGCACCCGGTGGATCTCCTTCTGCGCCTGGGCGATGTCGGGGACGACGAGCAGCACGCCGTGGCTGAAGACCATGTCGAAGCTGTTGTCCTCGTACGGCAGGTCCAGCACGCTGCCCTGCTTCAGCTCGTCGAAGGGCAGTTCCCGCAGGGTCAGCCGGGTGCGGACGCGCTCGATGGACTCGGCCGTCAGGTCGACCCCGGACCAGCGGGCGCCGCGCCGGATCAGGCTCTCGGAGTCGGCTCCCTGGCCCAGCCCGATCTCCAGCACCCGCTGGCCGGAAACGCCCAGGCCGTCCAGGCACGCCGGGATGTGGGTCTCCATGCCGTAGCGGAACTTGTCATAGTCGGAGAAGAACTTCTCGTAGTCACCGCCGAAGCGGTCCCGCAGGCCGCCTATCAGGGCATCGCCGCAAGAGTGGTTCTCCCAGAAGTCCTGAACCGTCTTCTCGTCCATCTGCTCCACAGCCAATCGCTATTCGAGGCCCTTCCGGGTCCTCGAATAAGAACCTCGCGGAGGGCGCGTTGATACACCACGGTCTCGTAACGTGCTAGGTGACCAAGTCGGGGCTTTCCCGCGGCGTGGCCGGGCCGGCGGTGGTGGCGGTCTTGCCGACGGGGGTCAGGTGGGCCCACAGGTGCCAGCCCATGACGTTCCCGCCGGGCAGGCCGTGCACCGGCAGCGGGGGCGCGTGCATGAAGCGCTTGTAGGTCCGGGTGACCCGGAACGACGGGAAGTCCCGTTCGACGCGCTTACGGTCATACACCAGGGCGTGCGGATTACCGGGGCCGTCGGTGTTGTAGTGCGTGAATTCCTTGAGCCGCAGGTAGCGGGCCAGGCCGATCTTGTCGGCGTTGGCGAGGTGGGCGGCGAGCATGCCGCCGTCGGGGTCGGCCTTGAGCAGGCCCGCCTTGGCCAGCGGGTAGGCGGCCAGCAGGGCGGCCCGGCGGACCAGGCCGATGGCGACCAGGTAGTTCAGCGACCAGCGGGCGTACATCATGATGACGAGTTCCCCGCCGGGGCGCAGCACCCGGTGGATCTCCCGCGCCGCCCCCGTTACCTCGGGGACGTGGTGCAGGACGCCGTGGCTGAAGACCATGTCGAAGCTGTTGTCCTCGAAGGGCAGGTCCAGCACGCTGCCCTGCTTGAGGTCGTCGAAGGGCAGATCGCGGAGGGTCAGCCGGGTGCGGACGCGCTCGATGGACTCGGCCGTCAGGTCGACCCCGGACCAGCGGGCGCCGCGCCGGATCAGGCTCTCGGAGTCGGCTCCCTGGCCCAGCCCGATCTCCAGCACCCGCTGGCCGGAAACGCCCAGGCCGTCCAGGCACGCCGGGATGTGGGTCTCCATGCCGTAGCGGAACTTGTCATAGTCGGAGAAGAACTTCTCGTAGTCACCGCCGAAGCGGTCCCGCAGGCCGCCTATCAGGGCATCGCCGCAAGAATGGCTCTGCCAGAAGTCCTGAACCGTCTTCTCGTCCATCTGCTCCACATACCGCCCGTATCGACGCCTACGTATTCCTACAAGATCGCCGCGAAGCGGCTGCTGATACCCGCGGCGCCGGGCCGATTCAACGGTTCCGGGCCAGGGGAAGTCTTACCGCCTGATCTCGGTCGCTATGCCGGTCACGCGGGTCGGCATGGCCCGTTGCCCGCGCCGCACCACCTGCGGCAAGCGGCCGGTCGTGCTGTCGTCCGGGTCCGGGTCGGCCACGAGTATCCCGGTGATGTCGCGATCGTCCGCGACGGCGCTGATGGCGACCCGGGCCAGCTGGTCGGCGGTGGCCGCGCCGGCCGAGACGCCCAGCAGCGTCGCGGTGGTGCGCATCGTGGCGGGCACGTGCGGATTGCGGCCATCGACGACCGCCACGACCACGGCCAGCGTGACGTCGGGCGGCACGTCCTCGTCCCCGTCGGAGACGATGAGCCGCAGCTGCTCCGGCCGCTTCGACGACGCGGGCGGCGCGGCGCAGGCGGCTCGCAGCGCGGCCGTGACCGTGGCGTCTTGCTGCGGGCCGACGACCAGGGCGGTGGGGGTTCCCTGAGCCGCGGCGAAGACCGCCAGCTGGGGCCCGAGCGCCAAAGCCCGGGGATCGGAGGACAGCGACAGGACCGTGAACGACCACCGGCCGTTCCCGCTGCCGAATATTTCCGTGGCGGACGCCATTTCCAGATGCTTGATGGCGTTCCGCAGCTGCAGGGCGTGCATGGCTCCCGGCTGGTAATCCTCCAGGAGGCTGGCCCACTTACCGGCGTTGGACGGGTGGCCGACGGGGTAAGACGCGAGGACGGGGGCGCCGATGGAATTCGCTATCGCATCGCGCCTTCTGAGCCGCCGGTCACCGCGATTGACGGTAAACGCCGCAATGGTCCCGATCAGCGCGCCCAGTAGCGCCCCGAGCAGGGCGTAAATGCCGTAGTTGAGAAGCTGGCCTACCCGGTCCGTCGTCGCGTTAGCCGTCGCCGGCTGGAGGAACTGGGCCCGGACCCGCCCGCCGGGGCTGTTCGCGGAGCCGGTGTAGCTGATATAGCTCCTGGCTACGGCGTTAGCCGTGGCCGCCGCGCCGGCCGCGGTTTTTCCCTTGACGCTTATCGAAATGATATATGTGGTTTCGTTTCCGATCGTGACGGTGCGCCTGAGGTCGCCGAGCGACACGGCCGGATGGATCTGAGGCAGGGCTCCCATGAGCACCGGATTGCTTTTCGCAATCACCTCTTGAGTTTGCGTAAACGGATCGAGCGTAGTGCCGCCGGCCCCGTTGAGCGTGGCTTGCTCGGTCTGCGGGAGCAAGACCAGCGCGGTGCCCGTGACCAGGGGCGGGTTGAACGCGGCGTAGGCGCCGCCGCCGAGCAGGCCCAGGGCCACCACGAGTCCCACCAGGCGCTTGTGCCGTCGCACGACCTGGATGATCCGGCGCAGACCCCGTGCCTGCTGGCTCATCTGGCCTCCCGGACGTCGGGTGCCGTCCATGATAGGGCAGGCTTCGGCCGGGCATCGATCTCGAGGAACTCCAGCCGCGTGGCTAGCGGCACACCGGGCTGGCAATGCCCGCGGCCGACGAGGGTGAAGGCGGGGAGGCGGCGCCCGAGGCCGGGAGAGTACCAGCCGAGAATGGGACTGGTCTCGCCGCGATGCAGGGTCCACCGGAGCGTGGCCGGCAGTTCCAGCCGGGCCGATTCTTCGGGCGTGGCGACCTGCGGCCAGCTCAGGGTGGCACACGAACCCTCGAGTACCGCCTGCACCTCGGGACCGAGATGGAAGGCCAGGCGGACGTCGTGGTCGTCACCGCCCTCGATCTCGTCGATGATGTCGATGCTGCGCGAGGCCCGGTCGAGCAGGACCGAGCGACGATGCGAGGCCGGCGGGTCGAGCGAGGCATAGCCGTCGTGCTCGGCGGTCCACCGGGCGATGTCGCCGTCATCGATCACCTCGAGCTCGCGCGCTTTCGCGTGCCGCGCCCACATGAACGGGCCGTGTTCGCTGGATTGGTTCCGGCCGCCGAGCTCGGCGGTGTTGTGCGCGATCGTCGACCGGAAATAGGACCGCCACTCGCGCTCACCGTGATAGGAGTACGTGCCCGGATCGGCCAGGATGTCGATGCCCGCGTACCGCACCTCCACCGACAGGGCGTCCGCGTGCGCATGGGCGGCAATGCTGAGGTATCCGTGCGGACCCCCGTCGCACCGGCACCAGATCTCGTTCTTCCCGCTGGTCCGCAGCACGGTCAGGCCCGCGTCGGCGAACCGCGACGGCCGCTGGGCGGGCCTGCTCCCGACCGGGCGCTTGGCGCCCGCCAGGGCGCCGACGATGACGCTGCCCGCGCCGGCCGGTACCGGCGGCCACCAGTCGAGCCGGCCGACCAGCGCGTCCGCCATGGCCAGCAGCGCGGGCCAGGTGTTGGGCGCGGGCGGGTCGAGCAGCAGCGCCCGGCCCTCGTCCGAATCACCCTGCCGGGGCGGCCGCATCCGCTCGTCGAGCAGGGCCGCGGCGCTGTCCGCCATCGCGGTGAGCCGCTGCCACGCCTGCGGGCTCAGCGGGTACCCGCTCACCCCGGCCTCCACCGCGGCCAGGAAGCCGAGCTCGGCCACGAACGGGTGGTAATCCGAGGCGAGCTCGCGGTTGACGCCGGACGGGAAGGTGTTGCGCAGGAGTTCGTGCTCCAGCAGCCGGGCGGCGGAGCGGCGCCAGCGCTCGCTGCCGCGGTACCACGGGAAGGCGCAGCTAGCCACCAGCTGGCCGGCCGCTTCCGCGATCACGTGGTTGTTGGCGGAGGATCCGCGGCTACGGAAGCCGGCCAGGTACTGCTGATGCCAGCCGATCTGCCGGACGGCCAGGGCATTGTGCTCGAACAGGTCGGCGACGCCGGGCCAGTCGTCCAGCAGGCGCCGGATCCAGGTCACGCTGATCAGGCGGAGGCCCAGCTCGATGCCGCTGGTCCAGTGGATGCCGGACAGGTACGGGTTTTCCTGCCAGAAGGAGCGGAGCTGCTCGTCGACCCGCTGTGCGTACCGGTCGTCGTGGCTCAGCGCCCATGCGCCGGCCAGCAGCGTGAGGTGCTGCAGCCGGGCGATCTCCCAGACCTGCTTGACGTTGCCGGTCTGCTCTTCCGAGCGGTGGTCGACGCGGAACGCGTACCGGTCAGGGTCGGACCGGCGGCCGGTCACCGGGTCGCGGAACCAGTCGGGTCGTTCCAGGTCGGTGCGGAGCACCCCCAGGGTCTCCCACTCGCCCCGCAGCAGCCGGTCCGCCGCCTCCAGCACCGTCTTCCTGGCCTCGTCCGGTACCCGCGCGGCGGTACCCGGCGGCAGCACGGCGGTGAACCGCAGCTCGCGGCCGGCCGTCGACGGCACCGCCTGAGCCAGCTGATCGCGGGTTACCTGCCGCGGTGACCAGGCGGCGCGAACCAGCTGGTCCCGGGTGCGCCAGGCCATCTCGGCGGGGGACATCCGGGCCGCCCGGCGGGCGTACCAGCTGAGCCGTGACGTGAGAGCCGTGCTCACACCGCCTCCGGTTTGCCGCTCAGCAGGCTGTCGCGCACCGCGATGGTCGCCCTGGTGGTGGCGGCCAGCGACTCGAACGGGATCGGCATGGGCGCGCCGGACACGCAGGCGGCCACGAACGCGGCCAGCTCGGCGCGCTGTCCCTTGTCCTGACCGCCCCGGCCCCGGATGGTGTCGTGACCGCGGCCGGACCACACCGCGGCCTTGCGGAAGTTGTCGAGCCGCGCGCTGTGGCCGCCGCCGGTGGCGTCCAGCGTCTCCTTCGGATAGCGCGTGCTACCACCGGTCAGATAGCTGATCACGCCGCTGGTGCCATTACCGAACCGCACCGTGACCTGCACGTCGTCGGAGTCCGGGCCGCCGCCGGCCGCGTACACCTCCTCCGGCAGGCTATCCGCCCACCAGCTGAGCGTGTCCAGGAAGTGGCCGCCCTCACCGCCGAACCGGGACCCCTCACCGTCGTTGCGGTACCAGCTGTCGGCGCCCAGCGGGCCGGCGTTGACCAGGTACCGGGTGGAGGAGGCGGCCGGGCCGAACTTCGCCTTCATCGTGGCCAGCATCGGGGCGAAGCGCCGGTTGAAGCCGACCATCAGCCGGTCGTTGCCGGTCTTGGCGATCACCTCGGTGATCCGGTCCAGCTCCTCGGCCGTCAGCGCCAGCGGCTTCTCCACGAATACCGCCTTGCCGGTCTCCAGCGCCCGGCAGACCAGGTCCGCGTGGGTGGCGTGCCGGGTCACGACGAAGATCGCGTCCAGCGACTCGTCCTCGAGCACGGCCGACGCGCTGGTCGAGGCGGTCGTGAACCCGAACCGCCGCTGGGCGTTCACCGCCGACAGGGACTTGGTTGTCGTGACGTGGACGAGCTCAGCGTCCGGCAGCTGGACCAGGTGCGGGAGCAGCATCGAAGAGGCGTAGTTGCCCGCCCCGATGAAGCCGATGGCCACGGGCACCGAACCCCGCCCGTTCGGTGCCTTGGCGGGCGTGGCCACCGCGGGCCGGACCAGGCTCGCGGCCGGCCGCGGCGAGGCCTCCGGGTCGGGCGCGGGATAGGAGAGCAGGACCCCGACCGCCTTCAGCGTGCCGGAGGACAGGTCGTCGTACACCTTCACCGCGTCGGCCAGCGGGAACGTGCCGGAGACGAGCGTCTCGACCTCGAGGTCCTTGCGGGCCAGCAGGTCGAGGAAGCACTCCAGGTTGCGGCGCTCGGTCCAGCGGACGTAGCCCGCCGGGTAGTCGACGCCGTCCAGTTCGTACCGCTCGTCGTAGCGGCCCGGGCCGTAGGACCGGGAGAACCGGACGTCGAGTTCCTTGTCGTAGTAGGCGTTCCAGGGCAGGTCCAGCTTGGTCTTGCCGATGTCGACCACGCGGGCCCGGTCCCGGGCCAGCTTGGCCGCGGTCTCGACCGGCCCGTTGGAGGAGCCGCCCGCGGCCAGGAACACGTGGTCGGCCCCGCGGCCGCTGGTCAGCTCGTCCAGCGCGGCGGCCACCGCGGCCACGCCTTCGTCGTCCGGTGAGGCGCAGGTCACCGCGCCGGCCTGTTCGGCCAGCCGGCAGCGAGCCTGCACCATGTCCAGGCCGACCACCCGGACGCCCGCCGCGACCAGCAGCCGGACCACGAGCTGGCCGACCAGGCCGAGGCCGATGACCAGGGAGGTCTCGCCGAGCTGGGGTTCGCCTCGGCGCACGCCCTGCATCGCGATAGCGCCCACGGTGGAGAACGCGGCGTGCTCGGGGGCCACGCCCCGCGGCACCGCCGCGCACAGGTTGACCGGGACCCAGTTGTACTCGGCGTGCAGGGCGAACTCGTTGCCCGCCGCCGCGACCAGCTGGCCGACCTTGAACTCCTCGGCCCCCGCGCCTACCTCGACGACTACGCCGCACAGCGAGTAGCCCAGCGGGGTGTAGGAGTCGAGCTTGTTCATCACCTTCTTGTAGGTGGCCATCGCGCCCTGCTGCGTGACCGTGTCCAGCACCTTACGGACCTGGTCGGGCCGGGCCCGGGCCTTGCCCACCATAGACAGGCCGGCCTCGTGCACCTTCATCATCTCGGTGCCGGTGGAGATGAGCGAGAACAGCGACTGGACCAGGACGCCGCCGGGGCGGCACGCCGGAACCGGCGCATCGAGGACGGTGAGCTCCCCGGACTTGTAGTTCTGCGCGATCTGCTTCATGGTGTCCTTGTCCCTCAGGCTGCCACGCCCATGGACCGCGCGTTGCGGTACCACAGCTCCATGGACAGCAGCTGCCAGATCTGCTTGGCGTTGTCCTCGCGGCCCGCCCGTTCGGCCTCGATCAGGCGGTTGAGCGCGGCCGGCCGGATCATCCCGGCGCCGGTCAGCTCGCCGTTGACGAGCACGTCATTGATAACTTCCCGCAGGTCGTTGCGGACCCAGGCGCGCAGCGGGGCGCTGAAGGAGGCCTTGGGCCGGTAGATGATCTCCTTCGGGAGCCAGGCCTCCGCGGCCCGCTTGAGGGCCAGCTTGCTCTGCCGGCCGTGGATCTTGTCCCGGCCCGGGATGGCGAACGCCGCCTGGGCCACCACCGGGTCCACGAACGGCACCCGGATCTCGACCGAGGCCGCCATGCTCGCCCGGTCGGAGTAGGCCAGGTTGAGCCCGGGCAGGAACAGCCGCGAGTCGGCCAGGCACATCCGGTTGACCTCGTCGTCCAGGTCGTTGTCGGTATAGATGGCGCGATGGCCGTCGACCACCCGGTCCACCTGGCCGCGCAGGTCCGGGCTGAGCAGCCCGGCCAGGTCGTCCGGGTCGTACAGCGTGTAGCTGCGCCGGAACCTCGGCTCCTCGGGCAGCTCGGCGAAGGTCAGGAAGCGCTTGGCCCAGCGGGCGTAGCGAAGCCCCCGGCCGCCGACGCTGACCGGAATCTGGCCGACCGCGAACCGCACGCCCGCCCGGGCGGGGCCGGGCAGGCGCCCGTAGCGGCTGGCCATCAGGCAGGCCCGCTGCTTGCGGTAGCCGCCGAACAGCTCGTCGGCGCCCATCCCGGACAAGATCACCTTGACCCCGCGTTCGCGGGCCGCCTGGCACATCAGCAGCGTGTTGATCGCGGCCGGGTCGCCGATCGGCTCGTCCAGCGCGTCCACCATGCGGGGCAGCAGGTCCACGATGTCCGGCGCGATCTCGATCTCGTGCAGCTTGACGCCGTACTGCGCCGCGACCTTGCGGGCGTAGATCGCGTCGTCGGGCATGGCCTCCAGCCGCTGGTCCTCGGGCCGGAAGGTGATCGTGTAGGCGTCGATCTCCTGGGCGGCCCGGTGCGCCAGCACGGTGATGATGCTGGAGTCCAGGCCGCCGGACAGGAAGCTCGACACCGGCACGTCCGCGACCAGGTGGGCGGCGACCGATTCCTCGATGACCTGGCCCAGGTCGGGCGCCGGGCCGGCGGCCGCGTCGCGGGCCACGTCGGCGACGTTCCAGTACTGCTCCACCTGGATGTCGCCGTCCGGGCGCAGCCGGGCCCAGGAGCCGGCCGGGAGCTTGCGGACACCCTCGATGGCACAGAACTGCTCGGGCACCCAGTAGTAGAGCATCGACGCGACCAGCGCGCCCGGCTCGATCCGCAGCTCGGATCCGACCGCGGCCGTCAGTGCCTTCAGCTCGGAGGCGAACAGCGCGCCGTTGCCCCGGGGCAGGTAGAACAGCGGCTTGATGCCGAGCGGGTCACGGGCCAGGATCAGCTCGCCGGTCTTGGTGTCGGCCAGGGCGAACGCGAACATGCCCCGGAACCTCGCCAGCGCCTTGGGACCCCAGTGGCGCCAGGCCTCGACCACGACCTCCGTGTCGGAGTTAGTGACGAACCGGACGCCGCGGCCGGCCAGCTCGCGCCTGAGTTCCTTGTAGTTGTACAGCTCGCCGTTGTAGACCATGACCAGGTTGTCCTTGATCATGGGCTGGTCGGCGGCGGCGGACAGGTCGATGATCGACAGCCGCCGGTGGCCGAGGTGGATGCCGACCTGGCCGGTCTCGTGGGTCCACACGCCGCCGGCGTCCGGGCCGCGGTGGGCGATCCGCTCGGTCATGATGTCGGCGAGCTTGTGCCCGTCCGGCTGCTGGTAGCAGCCTGCGATGCCGCACATGTCAGCCCTTCGTGCGCTTGCGGGACCCGGCTCGGGCGAGCACGCGTTTGTAGACGCCAAGATAGGCGCTTTCCTGGTGACCCCAGGCCAGCTCCCGCTCGACCCGTTCCCGGCCCAGTTTCCCCATCTGCTCGCGTCTCGGCTCGTCATCGAGCAGGGCCACGATGGCCTCGGCGTACTCGCGCTCGTCGTTGGGCCGGACGTAAACCGCGCCGTCGCCCGCGGACACCCGCGTCTCGCGCAGGTCGAAGGCGACGACGGGCAGCCCGAAGACCATGTACTCCATCGTCTTGTTCATGGTCGACACGTCGTTGAGCGGGTTCTTGGGGTCCGGGGAAAGCCCGGCGTCGGCCGTCGACATGACGCGCGTGACGAGCTCATCCGGTGCCCGCCCGGTGAACTCCACGTGCCCGGCCAGGCCGAGCTTGTCGCGCAGGGCCACCAGGTCGTCGTAGCAGTCGCCGGAGCCGATCAGCGTGAAGGCGATATCGTCCCGTCCGAGCTGGTGGACCACGATGTCGGCCGCCCGGACCACGATGTCCACGCCGTCCTGGGGGCCCATGACGCCGATGTAGGCGACCAGGAACCGGTGCCCGCGGCGCAGTTCGGGGTCGGCCTCGCCCGGCTGCAGCCGCCGCAGGTCCGGCCCGGTGCGGACGACGGTGACGTCGTCCGCGCGCTTGCCGCCGCGCGTCATCGCGATTTCCCGGTACGAGTCGTTGGTGGAGATCACGTGATCCGCGGCCCGGTGCGTCCGGTGCTCGAGGGCCAGCAGGCCCTGGTACGGCAGCTTCGGTCCGCTGGGGAAACGCGACAGGAAAAGCTCGGGGCACAGATCGTGATGGTCGAACACGAAACGCGTTCCCTCGGCGGCCTGGAAGGCCAGGGCCAGCGGCCAGAAGATGTCGGGCGGGTTGCAGGCCTGGATCACCGCGAAGCGGCCGGAACGCCTGGCCTTGACCGTGCCCCACGCGGTGGCGAGGAACGAGTACGCGTACTCGGCGATGAAGCTGACCTTGCTGCCCCCCGGCGCGTAAGGCCGGTACTTGTACAGTTCCACACCGTCGATGACCTGGTAAGCCGGGTCTCCCTTGCCCTTCGGGCAGACGACGGCGACCCGGTAGCCCGCCGTGATGAGAGCCTGGCACTCGAGCCAGACCCGGCGGTCGAACGGGACCGGGAGGTTCTGGACGATGATGAGGATCCGGGCGGCGGGGGCGTCAGGCATGACTCGGACCCTGGGTTTGCACCTGGATGAGCGGCATGTCCCATAGGAACGCTTTGCGCCCGGCGGTGATACGTCAGGCCCGAAGCATCCTCAGTTCTCGCATCCGCCCGGGAGCGGCGGGTGCGACGGGGCGAGGCCGGCCGGGGCGGGCGGCGGCGCGCCCGCGGGCCGCCCTGTCCCCGGCCGGGCCTTCGAATCAGCCGAACGACGCCGGCGCGCCGCCCCGTGCCGCTAATTACGCGCGGTGGGCGGTAAAGGAGAACTCGTTCATCCGCAGCGTCTGGTTCTTGCCGGCCGTCGAGCAGATCTCGAAACCGAAACTAATAGCGGTCAGGGTCGGCTTTGCCGGCAGGTACTTGCCGTTCCCGTGCGTTTCCAGCCACTTGAGCATGGCCATCACGTTCACCTTGCCGGACGAGTAATTCTTCCCGGTCGGCGGCTGCCAGATAAGCTCCGAGCCGAATGTGCACAGGTTCCAGCGCTGAACGGGCACGCCGTCGCTTCCGCCGAAGGTCTGGGTGGTGACGACTTCCTTGAGGACGTCACACCTCGGCCGCAGCGAATCACCCGCGAAATCCGTCTGGATCATGACTTCGTTATGCCAGTCATCAAGCCACAGATCGTAGGCGGCCTCGCCGACGGTGCCCTTATGGGGACTCATGTCCACTGAGTACGTCGAAGTCATAGAAGACCAGGTAGACAGCTTGGCGGGTAGGTTGGTGCCCTTGATCCAGTCCTGCGTCTGACCGGTATTGGGGAACGAGCGGACCGACGTGCCAACCGGGTAATTCGCCACTACGGACCACTTGCCGGGGTTGGCGACGTACAGCTTTTGCGAGTAGCTATTCGACTTCGGGCCGAACACGTTGTTCCCGACCGTGATCAGGCCCGAAGTCCCGGTTATGCCCGGATAAGGCTTGCCCTGGACCTGCGTGCCATACGGGGGGCATTGCCCCTGGGGATCGCCGGTCGTGCAGGTAGCAACGAACGCGGAAGTGGAGGAACCCGAAGTCGAGTTCGTCGCCGAAGAACCGGCGGCCGAAGAACCGGCGGCCGAAGATTTAGTGGTCGAAGGCGCCGGGCTGTGTGATGCCGAGCATCCGGTGATGGCCGCGATAACTGCGCCGGCGAAAGCCGCGACGACAGTCAAGCGAGGTCGGGTTCGGCTGGTCATAGGAGACTTGCCCCTCTCTAGCTCCTCGGACTTACCATACGATACGTCACGTACCTGGCCGTAGTTCGCTGGCCGGGCTCGTGCCGGTGACGTAGCGATCAGTTCGCGGGCCCCGGATGTATCATTCCGGCGGCCCGCCGGGTCTCATATCGTGACGGGTTACGCGGCGGAAGCCCATGGGTTCGGCTGAGGGACGATGACATTCGAGACGGCGCGAGGGTCGGGCTGATGGCCGGACCTGCCCGGGGAAATCCGGGGGGATCGTCGCTGCGGCAGGCGCGGCGGATCGGGGCCCGCCTGAGCTGGGGCCTCGCCGACCAGGGCATGTGCAGCCTGACGAACTTCCTGCTCAGTGCGTACATCGCCCGCAACCTGGGGGCGACCGAGTTCGGTGCCTTCAGCCTCGCCTACCTGACCTACGGCTTCGCGAACAACGCCTCGCGGGGCCTGTCCATCGAGCCGCTGCTGGTCCGGTTCAGCGGAACCTGGCTGAAGCGGTGGCAGCGAGCCACCGGGGCCTGCACCGGCACGGCGTTGCTGGTCGGCCTGTGGAGCGGTGCCCTCGCGCTGCTGGCGGGCGCGCTGATCGGCGGTACGACCGGGCTGGCGTTCGTCGCGCTCGGCCTGACGCTGCCCGGCTTGCTCCTGCAGGACAGCTGGCGCTACGCCTTCTTCGCCGTCGGCCGCGGCCACCTCGCCTTCATCAACGACACGGTCTGGGCCTTCGTCCAGATTCCCTTGCTCGTCGGCCTGAAGCTGACCGGTCACGGCACCGTGTTCTGGTTCATCGTGGCCTGGGGCGCGGGGGCCTACGTCGGGGCCATCCTCGGGATGTTCCAGGCGCGGGTGGTGCCCCGGCTGGTGGGCGCGACCTCCTGGCTCATATCGCACCGTGACCTGGGTCCCCGCTACATGGTGGAGAACACCGGGAGCAATGGATCCGCCACGGTGCTCAACTACAGCCTGTCCTCGGTCCTGGGCCTGGCCGCCGTCGGTGACATGCAGGCCGCCAACGTGCTGATGGGCCCGTTCAAGATTATTCTTTACGGCCTTGGCATGATCACGATCCCGGAGGCCTCCCGCGTCGTCCGCGAATCCCCGCGCCGGCTGCCGCTGTTCTGCATCGCCATCAGCGTCGGGCTCGCGGTGGCGGCGCTGGCCTGGGGCGCGGTGCTGCTGGTGGCGATGCCCCTGGGCCTGGGGAACCTGGTGCTGGGGAAGATAGCGCACGCCGCCTACCCGCTCGTCCTGCCGACGGTGCTGGCCATGGCGGGCAACTGCGCTGGTATCGGCGCCGGCGTCGGCATGCACGCGCTGGCCGCGGCCCGTCGCAGCCTGCGAGCCTCGCTGATCAACTCGGTCTTCATCATCCCCGTGGGCATCGCGGGCGCCGAGGTGGCCGGCGTGCTGGGCGCCCTCTACTTCGTCGCCGCCGCGGCGTGGATCACCACGGTGCTGTCCTGGTGGTATTTCCGGGTGGCGATGCGCGAGTCGTCGGCCGCCCCGGTTCCCGGCTGGGCGGAGCCGCCATCGGGTGGCCGCTCCGCCGCCGGACGTCCGGTCCAGGAAGAGGCGCGAGCCTAGCTGGCCGTGCTCTCCAGCCGCGATGGCATCTCGATGAAGGGCGTGCTGACGAGTTCCGTCCGGGCCCATTGCTGGTAGATGCGCTGCCGCCGCCGGGAAAGGACCTGGTGCAGGACCGGGATCCGGTGCTGGAGCAGCGGCTGGACCAGCCGGGAGCGCAGGCCGTTGCCGAGCGAGTAAGAGCCGATCGTCGAGGTCAGGTCGGCGTTCTTCAGGACCGGCAGGGGGCCGACGCAGCGCAGCCGGTCGAGCGCGCCTTCGCGGTAGAAGAACGGCCACGCGTCCGCGTTGGCACGGATGGGCAGCAGGAGCTTGATCATCCGCTCGCACGCTTCGCGTGTTATCACGTAAGCACCGGTGCTCCGGGGCTGCGTGAGGTCGATGGGCAGGGCGAGCTGGAAACCGCCCGCGAGCGGCACGGCGCTGGCCCGGCTCAGCTGGAGCGGGTCGGGGGAGTCGACGCTGAGCAGCGCCACCTCGGCCCCGGTCAGGTGCGTGCCCACTTCCTCGGCCAGCTTGTCCAGGTCGGCGGGCAGCACAACATCGTCCTCCAGGATCAATGCCACGTCCAGCCCGTCGTCGACGATCTTCCGGTAGATGTGCAGGTGGCTCAAGGCGCACCCGGCCGACCCTTGCGGGAAGATTCCCGTGGCCACGAACGACGGGGCGATGAGGGCGGCGTCCGTCATGTCCAGTTCACGGCCGTCGACGGCCGTCACGAACTCGAAATCTACGCTGGTCTTCCGCAGCTCCTGGGTAATGTGAGCGCGCCGATCCAGCGAGCGGGCCATGTTAACGACATAAGCATGCACGGGCGACTCGTCCTTACCCTTCGCGTATCTGGCCGGACTGACATCCTCGTCGGAACGGATCACCTTATATGACCTGCGGCGACCATCTGGTGATACACCGTGCCGTTCCAGGTATCACGGCTGCGGGGAAGGTTCTCTAGTTGGTAGCCAGGCGCGGCTGACCAAGACGTGAGGTGACCCACCCGGATGAGGATCCTGCAGGTCCATAACCGCTACCGTTCCGCCATGCCGAGCGGCGAGAACCGGGTCGTCGACCAGGAGGGCGAGGCCCTGGCGGTCCTCGGGCATGAGGTCAGGCAGTTCACCCGCGAGAGCGACGAGATCAGCCAGTGGTCGCTGCTGAAGAAGGCATCTCTCCCGGTCCGGACCATATGGAACTGGGAGTCCTTCGGCGACCTGAAGGGCGTGCTGCGCGAGTACCGGCCCGAGGTCGTGCACGTCCACAACACCTTCCCGCTCCTGAGCGCGGCCGTCCTGCACGCCTGTCGCGACGCCGGGGTCCCGGTCGTCGCGACCCTGCACAATTACGGCCTGTCGTGCGCCAGCCGCGGGTTCTTCCGCGACGGGGTGGTCTGCCATGACTGCTCGGGCCGGCCGCCCGTCAGCTCGGTGCGCCACGGGTGCTACCGGGACTCCCGGGCGGCCACCGTGCCGGTGGCGATTTCCATGGTCGCGCACCAGCGGGCGTGGCGATCGCTGGTATCGGCCTACATCATGATCTCGGGGTCACAGCGTGACCTGCTGCGCGGGTTCGGCCTGCCCGGGGATCGCGTGTTCGTCAAGCACAACCTCATCACCCGCCGCGACCGGCTCCAGACGGCCCCCGAGCCGATGGTGGTCTACGCCGGGCGGCTCGATGAGATCAAGGGCATCCGCCTGCTGATGGCGGGCTGGGACCGCTACCGGGAGGAGGCCGGCCAGCCCGGCCTGCGGCTGGCCATCGCGGGCGCGGGAACGCTTGACGACGAGGTGGCGGCGTGGGCCTCCACCCGGTCCTCGGTGACGCTGGCGGGAGCGCTCAGCAGCGCCGAGTGCGCGAGCCTGATCGCCCGGGCCCGGGCGGTCCTGCTGCCATCGGCCTGGGAGGAGACGTTCGGCCTGGTCGCCGTCGAGGCGATGGCGGCCGGGGTGCCGCCGATCGCGGCTGGCCACGGGTCGTTCCCCGAGCTCATTACCCCTGGTGTCGACGGCGCGCTCTTCGGCCCCGGTGACCCGGCCGCGCTGGGCCGCGCGATCGCCGACGTCGAGCGGGATCCCGAGCGGTACGCGACGTACGGCGATCAGGCCCGCAAGACCTACGAGGAGCGATTCGATCCCGACCGCAACCTCGGGGAACTACTGGAGATATACCGCTTCGCCATCGCTCACCCGGCCCGACCGCGGGACGCCCAGGCCCCGGCGTGATTCCTGCGGGTGCCCGCGTCCGGCGGCGACGAGCAGCGAGGCCGCTATCGTCAGGTGCAGCATGTACGTCGAGGCGTTGGTGAAGGCGTCCTCGGTGAACGAGGCGATCAGGACGTAGGTCACCAGGAAGAGCGCGAGCGCACGGGGCAGGCTCGGCGGCCGGAAGGCGCACGCGGTGAGCAGGTACACCACGATCAGGGCACACGCGAGCACCCCGATCAGCCCCTCCTGCATGTAGGACGACAGCCAGTTGCTGTCGATCGGGTTGCCGTTGACGCTCGCGTTGGACAACCCGAAGCCGAATACCTCCTCGAACCGGCTGCGGGGCAGGTCGAGCACGAGCGCCCACTGGTTCGTCCGCCCGGTCAAGGTGGTCAGCCCCGCGGTCCCCTGCCCGCGGGCCAGCCAGGTGGTGATCACGCCGGCCAGCGTCATGACCACGACGGACACCGCGGCCACGGCCACGCCGAAGAATTTCCGCACCCGGGCGTCGGCCGCGAACAGGCTCAGGCCGGCTACGACGATACCGGCCACCATGGCCGCCAGTGCCGTCCTGGTGTGCGTGAGGACCAGGGCGATGATGGCGAATCCGATGCCGGTCAGGGCCAGGCGGCCGCTCAGCTGCCGGCCGAGCCAGAGCAGGACCGTCAGGCCGGCCGCGACCGCCGCCCACTGGGCGATCCCGGTGGGCAGCATCGGCCACAGGTCGCCCGTCAGCCGCCCCTGGTACGCGAAGGCGCCGTGCGGAGACACCAGGATGCCGAGGAACACCGAGCCGATCAGCCCGTAGAGGAAGCCGAGATGGCACCGGAAGAGGAACATGTCACGCCGGCCCCACCACGGGGTCAGCAGCCAGAGCGCGGCCACGAACTCAGCGAGCCGGAAGGTACGGAACATGGCGCCGAGGTGATGGGAGGCGAAGGCCGTGATCGCCGTGTCCACCACGAGCAGGCCGAGCAGGCACATGTAGACGTTCGGCCGGAACTTGAGCTTGGGGTTGACGGTGAGCAGGATCAGCAGCGCGAGGGGCAGGGCCGCCTGGGCGATGCCCTTCCCGAACTTGCTGGGCAGGTTGATGACCGAGTACCCGGCGAAGTAAGTCAGGGTGTTGAAGCACAGCAGCGAGTACGCGATCGCGATCCGTCGCCGGACCGACCGCTCCCGCACCTCGGGACGATCTGAGATGAGGGCCTGCGGGTAGCGGCGCAAGGCGGTGGCTGACACGCTCATCTGGCTAGGTAATCCCCAACATGGTTCGCGGAATATGTCTACGAGAGCGCCGGGCGCACGGTATTGATACAGTACCCGGCCCGCTACCCTTACGCCCGGTTCGTCCGCCGTAGCAGCTCGCCGGGCTCGCCCGCGGCGAGCAACCCCTGACCCGCCGCCGCCGCACATACCGCGTCTTCTCTCGCGACGCCTCCAGTACCGCCAGGAACGCCCGGCTGATCCCCTCGACTCCGGCGAGCGGCCGCCAGAGCGTGCGTCGTTCTCCAGCCGGACCTGCCCAGTGGCCCTTCCGGCCCGCTAGCAGGCAGTTGTCCCTGTTCGGCGAATGTGCATGACCTGTACAGATAAGTATCAGGCGGGACAGTTGGAGTATCTGTTACAACAGTGGCGCATTGGGGCGGATCGCTTCAGATCGACGGCCGAAAAGGTATGGAGAACGACAGATTGAACGCATTGCTCGGGCCTGTGACCGGACTCCCGTCGCACGACGGCGAACGATGCTTCGCCGCGCCCATCGAGTACCAGCCTGGCCATCCTGACGCAGGCGTCCCGGGCGCCGGCGCCCGGCGGCCATGAGCGCCCAGCCGCCGCGGGTCGGCCTGTTCGGCCTCCTCGGCTCGGGGAACATCGGCAACGACGCCTCCGCCGACGCGATCATCCGGTACCTGCGGGCCGAGTACCCGGACGCCACCATCGACGCCATGTGCATGGGCTGGCGACGGATGCACGACCGGTACGGCATCGCCACCACGCCGCTCCAGTGGCAGCAAGAACACCTGCGCCCGGGGCTGGCCGGGAAGGTGCTGGCGACGTTCGGCAAGGTCATCGACTGCTTCCGCACCGCTCGCTGGGTTCGCGGCCACGACGTCGTGATCACCCCTGGCATGGGGATGCTGGATCCCACGCTCGCGCTCAACCCGTGGGGCACCCCGTACGCGATCTACCTGCTCGCCGCGTGGGGAAGGTTCTTCGGCGCCAAGGTGGCGATCGTCGCCGTGGGGGCGGAAAAGGCCAGCTCCAAGGCGACCCAGTGGCTGTACAACCGGACGGTCAGGCTGGCCGCCTACGTCTCGTTCCGGGACGAGAACTCCCGCCAGATCCTCGAGGGCGAGGGCGTCGACGTCTCCGCCTCCAAGGTTCACCCCGACCTCGTGTGGACGATACCCGTCGCGCGGGAGGAACCCGAGGACCGCAAGCTCGTCGCCGTGGGCGTGATGGCTTACTACGGCGGCCAGACCGACCTGGCCCGGGCCGCGGAGATCTACGCTTCCTACACGGAGTCGGTGGCGGAGTTCACCCGTTGGCTGCTGGACGGCGGGCGCGACGTCCGGCTCTATTACGGCGACGTGGTGGACAAGCCCGCGCTCGAGAAGATCCTGGCCGAGGTCAGGTCGACCCGGCCGGGACTCGCCCCGGGCCGCCTCACCCCGTACTACGCGGCCACCTACGACGACGTAACCGAGCTGCTCGGTCCCGTCAACGCCGTGGTGGCCACCCGCTTCCACAACCTGATGTTCGCCCTGAAGCTGGGCAAGCCCACGGTGGCCCTGTCCTACGCCCGGAAGATCGATTCCCTGATGGCGGGCCTGGGGCTGGGTGAGTACAGCCTGCCCGCCTGGCCGATCGACTCCGAAGCGCTCAAGGCCATGTTCACCGACGCCGAGAAGCGCCGGGACGAGATCGCCCGGGAAGTCGAGACCGCCGTCGCCCGGCACTCCCTGGACGCGGGAGCGCAGCTGACCGAGCTCTCTCACGTACTGTTCACCGGCTCGTCACCAGCGCCCGGCGTGGCCCCGCCGTCACGCATCGCCTCTGCATTAGGCTCCAGTAGGGTGGGTCGAGAGTTCAGCTCACCCGACAGCCTCGACACAACGCAAGGAGCCGGCGGTGGCCTCCATAGAAGCGATCCATGCCAGGCAGATCCTGGATTCCAGGGGTAACCCGACCCTCGAGGTCGAGGTCGCGCTGGACGACGGGACCGTAGCCAAGGCTGGCGTGCCGAGCGGAGCTTCCACCGGCGCGTTCGAGGCGGTCGAGCTCAGAGACGGCGGCTCGGAGTACGGCGGCAAGGGCGTGACGCGGGCCGTGCAGGGCGTCATCGACGAGATCCAGCCGGAGCTGCTCGGCCACGAGGCCGACGACCAGCGGCTGGTGGATCAGGCGCTGATCGACCTGGACCGGACGCCGGGCAAGTCGCGGCTGGGCGCGAACGCGCTCGTGGGCGTCAGCATGGCCGTCGCCCGGGCCGCCGCGGACTCCAGCGGCCTGCCGCTCTTCCGCTACCTGGGCGGCCCCAACGCGCACGTGCTGCCGGTCCCGCTGATGAACATCCTGAACGGCGGCGCGCACGCCGACAACAACGTGGACATCCAGGAGTTCATGATCACCCCGATCGGCGCGGCGACCTTCTCCGAGGCGCTGCGCTGGGGCACCGAGGTGTACCACGCGCTGAAGTCGGTCATCAAGCAGCGCGGGCTCTCCACCGGCGTCGGCGACGAGGGCGGCTTCGCCCCGGACCTGGAGCACAACCGGGCCGCGCTCGACCTCATCGTGGAAGCGATCGGCAAGGCCGGGTTCAACCCCGGAGCGGACGTCGCCCTGGCCATCGACGCGGCCGCCTCGGAGTTCTACGCCGACGGGGCCTACAACTTCGAAGGCAAGCCGCAGACCTCCGCCGAGATGGCGGCCATCTACGCCGAATGGCTGGACGCCTACCCGATCGTGTCCATCGAGGACCCGCTGGCCGAGGAGGACTGGGCTGGCTGGCAGGAGCTGACGGCCACCGTGGGCGACCGGCTGCAGGTGGTGGGCGATGACCTGTTCGTCACCAACTCCGAGCGGCTCAGCCGCGGCATCGCCGAGCACTCGGCCAACTCGCTGCTGGTCAAGCTGAACCAGATCGGCACGGTCACCGAGACGCTGGACGCGGTGAGCCTGGCCCAGCGGGCCGGGTACACCTGCGTGATCAGCCACCGCTCGGGCGAGACCGACGACACCACGATCGCGGACCTGGCCGTCGCCACCAACGCCGGCCAGATCAAGACCGGCGCGCCCGCGCGCGGTGAACGCGTCGCGAAGTACAACCAGCTGCTCAGGATCGAGGAACTGCTCGGCGACGCGGCGGTGTACGCGGGCGCGGGCGCCTTCCCCCGCTTCGCGGCCCGGGCCAGCAAGGGCTAATGTCCCCGCCCGCCGCCGCACCCAGGACAACCCGGCTGACCGGCCGGGCTGCGGTGCTTGCGGTGGTGATCTGCGCGATCGCGCTGAGCCTCGCGTACCCCGTGCGCGAGTACATCACCCAGCGCAAGCAGATCGACGCGCTGGTGGCCCAGCAGCAGGTCATGCTGAACCAGGTGAAAGGCCTGGAACAGCAGCAGGCCAAGCTCAACGACCCCGCCTACATCGAGCAGCTGGCCCGTCAGGAACTTGACATGTGCTTCCCGCACACGACGTGCTATATCGTGACCGGCGGGCAGCGCCAGGCCAGCGCCGCCCGCGCGGCCAAGGCGGGACCGGCGCCCTGGTACGACAAGCTGTGGCAGTCGGTCCAGCAGGCGGACGCGACCACGGGGAACCCGGCGAAGTGATAGCGGAGCGGGACGAGGCGGTCATCGCCGCCCAGCTCGGCCGCGCGCCGCGCGGGCTGCTCGGGGTGGCGCACCGGTGCCCGTGCGGGCTGCCGGACGTGGCCGAGACGGCGCCGCGCCTAGCCGACGGCAGCCCGTTCCCCACGCTGTACTACCTGACCTGCCCGCGGGCGGCCGCGGCGGTCAGCAAGCTGGAGGCGGCGGGGCTCATGCGGGACATGACCGCGCGGCTGGCCGACGACGAGCTGCGGCAGCGGTACGAGGCCGCCCACCGGGACTACCTCGCGCGACGGGAAACCGCCGCGCGGGACGCGGGCGTCGAGCCGCTGCCGGCCGGCACCCAGTCGGCCGGGGGCATGCCCGACCGGGTGAAGTGCCTGCACGCGCTGGTCGCGCACGAACTCGCCACGGGCGACGTGAACCCCTTCGGCCAGGAGGCACTCGACGCCGCGGGCGCCTGGTGGCTGGCCGGCCCCTGTGTTCCGGAGGAAGGCCAGTGACCAGCCGCCGGGTGGCCGCGGTGGACTGCGGGACGAACTCGCTGCGGCTGCTGCTGGCCGACGTCGACCCGGACCGCGCCGTGCTGACCGACGTGACCCGGCGGATGGAGATCGTCCGGCTCGGGCAGGGGGTGGACAAGACCGGCCGCCTGGCCCCCGAGGCGCTGATGCGGACCATCGCGGTGCTGCGCGACTACGCGGGCGTCATCGCCGGGGCGGGCACGCAGGCGGTGCGGATGGTCGCCACCAGCGCCACCAGGGACGCCAGCAACGCGGCCGACTTCGTCGGCATGGTCAAAGAGGTGCTCGGCATCGCGCCCGAGGTCCTCACCGGGGACGAGGAGGCGGTGCTCTCGTTCACCGGGGCGACCGCCGAGCTCAGCGCCGGACCGGATCCGGGCCCGTTCCTGGTCGCCGACATCGGCGGCGGCTCCACCGAGTTCGTCCTCGGCCCGGCCGGGGGCCTGCCCGAACGGCAGCTCTCGGTCGACATCGGCTGCGTCCGGATGACCGAACGTCACCTGCACGGCGACCCGCCGGGGGACCGGGAGGTGGCGGCCGCCACCGCGGACATCGACGCCGCCCTGGACAAGGTGGCGGCCGCGGTGCCGGTCGAAAAGGCCCGCACGCTGGTCGGGCTGGCCGGCTCGGTAACCACCGTCGTCGGCATCGCGCTGGGGCTGCCTCGTTACGACAGCGCCCTGATCCACCACGCCCGCGTGTCCGCGGCCGACGTGCACGCCGTGACCGGCGCGCTGCTGGCCCAGACCCGGGCCGAGCGGGCCGCCATCGGATTGATGCACCCGGGGCGCGTCGACGTGATCGGCGGCGGCGCGCTCGTCCTCGACCGGCTGATGCAGCGGTTCGGCTTCGAGGAGGTGCTGGCGAGCGAGCACGACATCCTCGACGGGATCGCCTGGTCGCTGGCCGGCCGCGCGCACGGCTGAGCCTGCGGTGGCTACCGGGGAAGACCGCGCCGGGCGGCTGGTCCCGCCGGGTGAGTGGCCCGGCGACCCGGCCGGCCCCGGGACGCCCGTGGCGGGCAGCGCGGCCGAGGTGGCCAGCCTGGCCGCCGGGACGACCACGCTCGCCGAGCTGGTCGCGCGCCAGTCGGTCTGCCGGGCCTGCCCGCGCCTGGTGGCCTGGCGTGAGGAAGTGGCCGTGGTCCGGCGCCGCTCGTTCCGCGATGAGCTCTACTGGGGCCGTCCCATTCCCGGCTGGGGATCGGAGCGGCCGCGGCTGCTGATCGTCGGCCTCGCGCCCGCGGCGCACGGCGGGAACCGGACCGGACGGGTGTTCACCGGCGATCGCAGCGGAGATTTCCTTTTCGCGTCGCTTTACCGGTGCGGATGGGCAGAAAAGCCAACCAGCGTGTCGGCGGATGACGGACAGCGCCTGATCGGCGCCCGGATGGTCGCCGCCGTTCGCTGTGCGCCGCCCGACAATAAACCCGAACCGGCCGAACGAGACACGTGCGCGCCCTGGCTGCGGGCCGAACTCGATCTGGTCGCTAGCGACCTGCGGGTTATCGTTTGCCTGGGCGGATATGCCTGGCAGGCGATATGGCCGGTGCTCGCCCAGTGCGGATTCACGCCGCCGCGCCCCCGCCCGGCGTTCGGGCACGGCACCGAGGTCCGGCTAGAGCGGGCCCAGGCGCCGGCCTCCCGGACGCCGGCCTCCCGGACGCCGGCCTCCGCGGCGCGGAACCGCCAGACAGCAGGCGAAGTGTTGCTCATCGGCTGTTATCACCCAAGCCAGCAGAACACGTTCACCGGCCGGGTCACGCCCCCCATGCTCGACGCCGTTTTCACCCGGGCCCGGACCTGCGCGACCCCGGAAACGGACGACTCGGTTACTTAGCGCTAATGTCGATCTTGTAATTAGTTACGCTCCGCAATTGTATGCAGAATTCGCGGGGTGCGTCAAAATAATTGCCAAGCTCTTTCCAGGATTGCTCCTCAAGCAATTGCGCCGGCGATATTATGAATCTGCCCCCGTAGCCCAAGGGAAGAGGCCGGCCCCCTAAAAGGGTCCCCAGTGTCGGTTCGACTCCGACCGGGGGTACTTATTGACTACACGCAACTCTCAATTGCCAACGCTGCCACAGCAGAACCATTAATATCCGGGATGAACGTGCAGCCAAACGTGCGAAACACTCATTGCACCTGGTTGCTAAAGCATAAACCGCTAAATCCCGACATTTCCACGTTGTATACCGTGGGCAATATGTCGATCCCGGGTCAATTCGGACTCCCGGCGCCCCGCCCCACCACGCGGACCGCACCACCCCTGGGCCCGCCCCGCCCCCCGCACTGCCCCGCCCCGCCCCACCACGCGGACCGCACCACCCCTGGGCCCGCCCCGCCCCCCGCACTGCCCCGCACTGCCCCGCACCGCACCGCTTGCCCCGCACCGCCCCGCCCCGCGCCGCCCCGGACCGCCTGCCCCGCACCGCCTGCCCCGCACCGCACTGCCCGAGCTACCCACCGCCGTATGCCGCGCTGACTGCGTAGCTGTCAGTCCCAGGGAACCCTGTAGTCGCATCAGCCCCGGCTGCCGCATCCGTCCCTCGTGATCAACGGCGACGACGATGCCGGAACCGGGTCGATGGAGCATCGACCCGGTTGGAAGCAGGCTCGGCCGGGGTAGCCAGAGCCGAGCTAACTACCACGGTGATGTCACATAGGTGCGGCTCCTTTCTGTGAGCCCGGTCCCGGGGTCCTGCCTGCTGAGCCCGGTCCCGGGGCGCCTGATCCGTGCGGGGCGTGCGATACCGGCTGGGGCCGCCCGGGGCGCGCCGGCAGCCACCGCAATGCCACATCGACGTGGTCCTGGCCACCGCAGGGTCACATTGACGTGGCTGCCGGGGCCGGCGCCGGGTGGCGGGCGGGAGATCCGGGGGCTGCCGGGCCGGGCTGACGGGGCTGGGGGCCAGGCCGGGCTGACGGGGCTGGGGGTCCGGGCCGGGCTGACGGGGCTGGGGGGCCGGGCCGGGCTGACGGGGCTGGGGGCCGGGCCGGGCTGACGGGGGTGGGGGGAATACCGGGTGCCCGGCTCGCAGCGGCCGCCAGGCCGCCCACACGAAAGGAGCCGCACCCATGTCACATCGCAGTTGTCCTGACCCAATGCCAGGAACTTAAGAGGCACCCCCGCACGACGCTGTTTCATGATCATGGCCATCTTTCGTCAGATAGCGCCCGAAACTGTCCATGATCATGGTCTGCGCCTGAAATGTCTCAACCTGAAGTTGAGGTATGACTGGACATTACTGCCCGATTCGGGCAGCGGATGTCGCCGTATCACGGTCTGCTGGCGAGCCGGGCGGCTCGCCAGCCGCGTCCCGCCCACTGCAAAGGAGCCTGACCAGGAAAACAGCTCGCACATCCCGTAAATGACCTGCCTAAATTCCTGGCATTGTGTCCTGACCACGACAGCGTCACATCGTCGTGGCTGCCGGCCGGGCTGCGATCTGGTTGGGGGCAGCTCCGGCCGGGGAGCCTGGCAGGCAAGTGACCCGCGCTGCCTAGCGGGACGGGCCGCGCCCATGTCATAGCGTGCCGGTGACATGGGCGCGGGAGCTGGTTGTCACGGTCATGACCGTCCGTGGGGCGGCCGGGCTCGCACGGCGGGCCTGCTTGAGCCGGACTCGTTTGGCCTATGGCGGCGCAAAGGCGGGCCGGACCGGCGCGGGCCAACCTCGTCGGGAGTCCGCCGGAATGTCACGATGCCCAAGCGCACGCGGTCGGGCGGCGGTGCGTGTACGGGCCTCCGCTAGTGCCGGGCGGTCGGCGCTACGGGAAGGTAAGGGAAGGGCCGCGCGTCACCCGGGCCGGGCGGAGCAAACCGGACCGGCGGGGCGGGGATACGCGCCGTCAGGCGCCGTTGAGGCGGGTGCGTCTGCGCATTTCGTACTCGTGCACGATCGCGTACGCGTAGCCGCACGAGATACCCGCGTCGTCGGCGAGCCAATGAGCTCGTTCTTCGCGGCGGAGGAAGGCGGGACCAGATTCAAGCCGGTGGAACCACTCAGCGAGGCTGCGGCCGGTAACGACCGGAATACGTGCGATGAGGCTAGTGTGCAGATTCGGCGAGTGGGTTATTGACAACTGGCACCTCCGTTGGAAGCTCCTCTTGCGTTGAGCGTGCCTTATCGCAAGCCACCTGGCAACCCCCAAGTCGCAACCAAATGTTCAGCTAAGCCGCTCGAAGATCATCGCCATGCCCTGGCCGCCGCCGACGCACATGGTCTCCAGCCCCAGGGTGGCGTCGTGGAAGTGCAAGCTGTTCAGGAGGGTGGTGGTGATGCGCGCCCCCGTCATGCCGAACGGGTGGCCGACCGCGATCGCGCCGCCGTTCACGTTGAGCTTGGCCAGGTCGATGCCGAGGTCGTTGTACGACGGGATGACCTGGGCCGCGAACGCCTCGTTGATCTCCACCAGGTCGATGTCGGAGATGGCCATCCCGGCCCGGCCGAGCGCCTGCCGTCGACGCCTCCACCGGCCCCAGGCCCATGATCTCGGGGGACAGCCCGGTCACGCCGGAGGCGACGATCCGGGCCAGCGGCGTGATGCCGAGCTCGGCCGCCTTGACGTCGCTCATCACGACGACCGCCGCGGCTCCGTCGTTGAGCGGGCAGCAGTTCCCCGCGGTGACCGTGCCGTCCGGGCGGAACACCGGCTTGAGCTGCGAGACCTTCTCCAGTGTGGTCCCGGGCCGGGGACCGTCGTCGGCGCTGACCACGGAGCCGTCCGGCAGGGTGACCGGAGTGATGTCGTGGCTCCAGAAGCCGTTGGCGAGGGCCTTCTCGGCCAGGTTCTGCGAGCGCACCCCGAACTCGTCCTGCTGCTCGCGGGAGACGCCGCGCAGCTCGGCCACGTTCTCCGCGGTCTGGCCCATCGCGACGTAGATGTCGGGGATGTTGCCGTCCTCGCGCGGGTCGTGCCAGGGTCCCGCCTCGCCGGCCGCGGACTGCTGGGTCCGCTCCCCGGCCGGGGCGAAGGCCTGGTTGTGCGTGTCGGGCCAGGAGTCGCTGCTGCCCTTGGCCAGCCGGCTCACGCACTCGACCCCGGCCGAGATGTACACGTCCCCCTCGCCGGCCTTGATCGCGTGGAAGGCCATCCGGGTGGTCTGCAGCGAGGAGGAGCAGTACCGGTTCACCGTGGTGCCGGGAATGTGGTCGTAGCCGAGCAGCACGGAGATCACCCGCGCCATGTTGAAGCCCTGCTCGCCGCCGGGCAGCCCGCAGCCGAGGATGAGGTCGCCGATGTCAGCCGGATCGAGCTGCGGCACCTTGGCCAGCGCCGCACGCACCATCTGCGTCGCCAGGTCGTCCGGGCGGATGCTGGTGAGCGAGCCCTTGCCCGCACGGCCGATGGGCGACCGGGCGGTGGCGACGATCACGGCTTCGGGCATGGGTCGGCCTCCTCGCGTAGGGTCCTTCCAAATTATCCCTCGGCCCGGCTCCTGGGCTACCCGCGGGTAGTGATCAACGTCGGATAGCGTCGCAGCATGCAGGTCCATGACTCATTGAGCGCGCTGGTGGGCAACACCCCGCTGGTCCGGCTGCGGTCGGTGACCCGGGGCATCCCCGGCGCCAACGTGCTGGCGAAGGTCGAGTACTTCAACCCGGGCGGGTCGGTCAAGGACCGTATCGCGCTGCGGATGGTGACGGCGGCCGAGAAGAGCGGCGCCCTGCGGCCCGGCGGCACGATCGTCGAACCCACCTCGGGCAACACCGGGGTCGGCCTCGCGATCGTCGCGGCCGAGCGCGGCTACCGGTGCGTGTTCGTCTGCCCGGACAAGGTGGCCCAGGACAAGATCGCGGTGCTGCGCGCGTACGGCGCCGACGTCGTGGTGTGCCCGGGCACGGTCGCGCCGGATCACCCGGACTCCTATTACAGCGTCGCGCGCCGCCTGGCCGCCGAGACACCCGGCGGCTGGCAGCCTGACCAGTACGCCAACCCGGAGAACCCGGCCTCCCATTACGCCAGCACCGGCCCGGAAATCTGGACGCAGACGGACGGCACGGTGACGCACTTCGTCGCCGGGATCGGCACCGGGGGCACCATCACCGGCACCGGGCGGTACCTCAAGGAGGTGTCGGACGGCGCGGTTCGGGTGATCGGAGCCGACCCGGAAGGTTCTGTCTACTCCGGCGGGTCGGGCCGCCCGTACCTGGTCGAAGGCGTGGGCGAGGACATCTGGCCGGCCACGTACGATCCGTCGGTGTGTGACGAGATCATCGCGATCAGCGATGCGGAGTCGTTCGGCATGACGCGGCGGCTGGCCCGGGAAGAGGCCCTGCTGACCGGCGGCTCGTGCGGGCTGGCGGTGGCGGCCGCGCTGCGGGTGGCGGAGGCGGCCGGGCCGGAGGCGGTGATCGTCGTGCTGCTGCCCGACGGCGGCCGCGGGTACCTGTCGAAGATCTTCAACGACGAGTGGATGGCCGATTACGGCTTCCTCTCGGCCCAGACGTCCGAGCCGCTGGTGGCCGACGTCATGGCCAGGAAGGAACGGAGCCTGCCGGAGTTCGTCCACGTCCACCCGGAGGAGAACGTCGGCGCGGCCATCGCGTTGCTGCGCGAGTACGACGTGTCCCAGCTGCCGGTGGTCAAGGAGGAGCCGCCGGTGATGGCGGCCGAGGTGGTCGGCTCGGTCGTGGAGCGCGATCTGCTCGACGCCCTGATCGCCGGCCGGGCGAAGCCGTCCGACCCGGTGGGCGGCCACATGTCGGCGCCGCTCCCGACCGTCGGCCTGGGGGAGCCGGTATCCCAGGCCGTCCTCGCGCTGGAGAAGGCGGGAGCGGCGCTGGTGCACGTGAACGGGAAGCCGACCGGGCTGCTCACCCGCCAGGACATGCTTACCTTCCTAGCCGCGAACAGCTGACGCGGAACGGCTGAAAACAACGGAGGAAATCGCGATGACCAGCCACGACGGCTTCGAGACCCTGGCTATTCACGCGGGTCAGGACCCCGACCCGGTCACCGGGGCGGTCGTGCCGCCGATCTACCAGGTGTCCACCTACAAGCAGGACGGCGTGGGTGGCCTGCGCGGCGGCTACGAGTACTCCCGGTCGGCCAACCCGACCCGGACCGCGCTCGAGGAGTGCCTGACCGCGCTGGAGGGCGGCGCGCGCGGGCTCTCCTTCGCCTCCGGCATGGCGGCGGAGGACTGCCTGATCAGGACGGTCTGCTCACCGGGCGATCACGTGCTCATCCCTAGTGACGCCTACGGCGGCACGTACCGGCTGTTCGCCCGGGTGTTCACCGGCTGGGGGCTGGACCACGCCGTGGTCCAGATCTCAGACGTGGCGGCCGTGCGCGGGCAGCTCGCCGCCAGGAAGACCGCCATGGTGTGGATCGAGACGCCGACCAACCCGCTGCTCGGCATCGCCGACATCCGCGCGCTGGCCCAGGCGGCGCACGAGGCCGGCGCGCTGCTCGTGGTGGACAACACGTTCGCGTCGCCGTACCTGCAGCAGCCGCTCGCGCTGGGGGCGGACGTGGTGGTTCATTCCACCACCAAGTACCTCGGCGGCCACTCCAACGTGGTCGGAGGGGCCCTGGTGGTCGCCGACCCCGAGCTCGCCGAGCGGCTCGCCTTCACCCAGAACGCCACCGGCGCCGTGTCCGCCCCGTTCGACGCGTGGCTGACACTGCGCGGCATCAAGACGCTGGCGGCCCGGATGGACCGGCACTGCCGCAACGCGACGCGGGTCGCGCAGATGCTGGCCGAGCACCCGGCGGTGGCCGAGGTCCTCTACCCGGGCCTGCCGTCGCATCCCGGCCACAAGACCGCCCAGGAGCAGATGCGCGCGTTCGGCGGGATGGTGTCCTTCCGGCTGCTGGCCGGCGAGGAGGCGGCCGTCCGGGTCTGCGGCCGGACCCGGCTGTTCACGCTAGGTGAGTCGCTCGGCGGCGTGGAGTCGCTGATCGAGCACCCAGCACGGATGACGCACGCCTCGGTCACCGGCTCCGAGCTGGAAGTCCCCGGTGACCTGATCCGCCTGTCGGTCGGCATCGAGGACTGCGACGACCTCCTTGACGACCTGCGCCAGGCCCTCCGGTAATCCGCCGCTCGCCTGCGGCCGCCTTCTGAGGCGCTGTCTTCCCGCTCGCCTCCGGGTGCCCCGGAGGCGAGCGGGGAAGCAGAGCTTAACTGCGGCTGACGGGCGAGCTCTCGTGGTTGCTCGACGTCGCGGCCTGCGGGCGGGGCTTGTAGGCCAGGGCGAACCAGGCGCCGACGGCGAAGACGATGCCGACGACCAGCGATCCGACCGCCTTCAGCGGGTGGTGCCCGCTGGAGCGGGCGATGTGCCCGGGGATGAAGCTCGGCAGCGAGCTGGCCGGCTCGGCGATGTAGATGATGCCGACCACGATGAACACCAAGGCGATGATGGCGAGGATCACCGCGAGTATCGGTCCGCCCCGACGACCTCTCGACTGATCCGCTGGTAGAACTCACGATTCCTCCTTGTGACTGCCGAGGGTCCTCAGCCGACTTAGGAGAATCTACCGCCGGCCGGAGCCCCGGGTGCGCAAGAAGTCACGGATGACGTACTCACCGAGATGTTCGGGTGCCGCCTGCAGCACGCGCCCGCCGTTCCTCCTCGCTACATTGTCAACGAACGCGCTGAGCCTGGCGTCGTCAGCGAGCATGAATATATTGAGCGCGGCGTGCCGCCGGGTCATCTTGTCCACCTCGGCCAGCGTGAGCTCGACCGTCTCGGGGGACGGCGGCCAGTCGAACCAGGAACGCCCGTCGCGCTGCAGGTGAGCGGTCGGCTCGCCGTCGGTCACGATCAGGACGACCGGCTCGTGCTCCGGGTGCTTGTCGATGTGCCGGCCGGCCAGCAGCAGCGCGTGGTGCAGGTTGGTGCCTTGCACCATGTCCCAGCCGAGCCCGGCGAGCTCGGCCTCGTGCAGTTCGCGCGCGTAGTTGGAGAAACCGACGACCTGGACGGCGTCCTGCGGGAACCGGCTGCGCAGCAGCGCGTGCAGCGCCAGGGCGGTCTGCTTGGCCGCGGCCCAGGTCCCGCGCAGCTGCATCGAGTAGGACAGGTCGACGAGCAGCGACACCACCGCGGCGCCGCGGCGCTCGGTCTCGGCCACCTCGAAATCGCGGGCCGACAGGCGCACCGGCGAACCGGGGGCGGGCGGCCCGCTGCGCAAGACCGCGTTGCGGACCGTGGCGGGGACGTCGAGGGGCTGCTCGTCGCCGAACTCCCAGGCCCGCGTGGTGCCGGTGAACTCCCCAGCCTGGCCGGCGTCCCGCTGGTCGTGATCGCCGGTCTGGCGGCCGAAGTCCAGGTCGGCGAAGATCTTGCGGAGCGCCGTGTCGCCGAGGCGGCGCACGGCCTTGGGGGTGAGCTCGAGCTGCCCGCCGTTGCGGGTCAGGTACCCCTGCCGCTCGAGCTCGCGCTCGATCCGGCGCAAGGCCTCGATGTCGTCCACGGCCTGCCGCCCGAAGGCGCGCCGGACCGCATCCTCGTCGACGTCGTCCAGGCTGGCCCCCGGGTAGTCCTGACCGAGCGACGTCTCCAGCTCGCCCAGGTCGGCGAGCTCGGCCAGCGCCGTGGTGGCGTCGCCGAGGCCGAGCGGCTGATCGCCGGACATCTGGACGTTGCCGGACATGCCGGCCCGGTCGAGTTCGGGACGCCGGCCCCGGAGCGCGTCGGCCAGGGCTGCCATCTCGGCGGCCAGGCCCGCGTCCTCCAGCGCGTTGGCCATCAGCTGGGCGAGTTCCTCGCGCTGCTCCTCGCTGAGCGAGCGGAGCAGCCGCTCCGCCGCGGCCATCCGGCTGACCAGCGAGTCGACCAGCTCCTCGAGGTTTTGCGGCTGGTCCGGGAACATGTCGCCGTAGCGTTCCATGAACTGGTCGAAGTCGGCCTGGGTGTGCTCGCCGCGGGCGTCGGCCGACAGCATCTGGTTCAAGTCGCCGAGCATGTCCTTGACCCGCTGCATCGCCTGCGGGTCGGGGTTCTGCATGGCCTGCTTCATGCCGCGGAACTGGCTGTCCAGCACGTCGCTGCGCAGCATGTCCTTGAGCTGGGAGAAGGTCTGGCGGGCGGCCGGGGAGCGCCAGTCGTAGTCGGCCAGCTGCCGGATCGCCTGCGCCGTGTCGGACGGCAGCGCGTCCAGGTCGGCCTCGCGCATCCGGGCCTCGTCGCCCGGGTCGGGGAACAGCTCGGCCCGCTCCTGCCCGATGGCCGTATCGAGCAGGGCCCGGGCCTGCTCGAGGATGCCGTCGAGGCGGCCGCTGCCGCGGATTTCCCGCTGCCGCTCCCGGACCCGGCGCAGCAGGTCGTCCAGGCCCCGGCGGCCCGCCTGGTCGCCGAGGCCACGGCGCAGCAGCTCCCGCAGCGCGTCGGCCGGGTTGGCCCCGGACAGTACCGACTCGCCCATCTCGTCGACGGCGCCGCGCACGTCGAACGGGAGCGCGAGCGGATCCGGCCCGTAAACGTAGCGTCCGTAACGGTAATTCGCCATGCTGTGCCTCTTTAGCCGTGCCTAGGCCCCGTAGACGCTGGTCCCGCCGTCGGTGTCCTTGGACAGCCGGCGCATCAGGTACAGCCCTTCCAGGGCGAATTCCAGCGCGGCGGCCGCGTGCCCGAAGGACTCGCCGCCGTCCATGCCGAGCCGGGACATGATCCGGGCCAGCCCGGGAACGTCGCCGATCCGCTGGAGCAGCTCGGTGGCGGGTACCAGTTCACCCGACTCGACCGTGCCGCCCTCGGCGAACTTGTCCAGCAGGCCGGACAGGTCCACGCTGCCCAGCCGGGACCGGAACGTGTCGGCGATCGCCCGGCGCAGCAGCGCGCCGAGGATCTCCTCTTCCCGGCCTTCCTCGCTGACCTCGAACTCGACCTTGCCGCGGAGCGTGCTCACCACGGGGGCCAGGTCGCACACCCGGGCGATCGGCGTCTCCGCGGCCGACTCGGCCAGCGCGGCCCGGCGTACCGCGGACGCCGCGGTGCTCTCCGCCGCGGCGATGGCGAACCGGGCCGAGACCCCGGAGCGCGCGTCCACGGCGGACGATTCGCGGACCCCGCGGGTGAACCGCGCGATCACCTCCACCAGGTGCTCGGGGAGCTCGGCGGCGGTCCAGATGTCGGCTTCCTGCTTGATCAGGGTGAGCTCGTCGGTCAGGGACAGCGGGTAGTGGGTCCGGATCTCCGCGCCGAACCGGTCCTTGAGCGGCGTGATGATGCGTCCGCGGTTGGTGTAGTCCTCCGGGTTGGCGCTGGCCACGAGCAGCAGGTCGAGCGGCAGCCGTAGCGAGTAGCCGCGGATGCCGATGTCGCGCTCCTCGAGCACGTTCAGCAGCGACACCTGGATCCGCTCGGCCAGGTCGGGCAGCTCGTTCAGGGAGAAGATGCCGCGGTTGGTCCGGGGCACCAGCCCGAAGTGGATGGTCTCCGGGTCGCCCAGGGTGCGTCCCTCGGCCACCTTGACCGGGTCGATGTCACCGATCAGGTCGCCGACGCTGGTGTCCGGGGTGGCGAGCTTCTCGCCGTACCTCTCGTCCCGGTGCCGCCAGGTGACGGGCAGTTCATCGCCTAGCTCGGCGGACAGGCGGCGGCACCGCGCGCAGGCCGGGTAGTACGGGTGGTCGTTGATCTCGCAGCCCTCGACGGTGGGCGTCCACTCGTCGAGCAGGCCGCCCAGGGTGCGGATCAGCCGGGTCTTTCCCTGGCCGCGCTCGCCGAGCAGGATCATGTCGTGCCCGGCGATCAGGGCCCGCTCGAGATGCGGCAGGACGGTCTGGCCGAACCCGACGATGCCGGGGAAGGGATCTTGTCCCGCCCGCAGCATGGCGAGCAGGTTATGCCGTATCTCCTCCTTGACACCGCGGTACTCGTGGCCGCTGGCGCGCAGCTGGCCGAGGGTGACAGGGGCTGGTGGGCTGACGTGGTGACGCTGGTTGTGTTGCTCCACCATTCGACAGTATGTCGAGATCGCGTGTCTTCGCATCCGCCGGTGCCTGGCGTGATGGCCGCGACCAGGCCGGGCGGGGTGGCACACTAACGTCTCGTGGAGATAACACCAGGCGCGGTCAGCTCCGAGGACGTCACCGCGGCCCGCAAGCTGATCAACGATGTGATCTCGGACACGCCCATGATCCACTCGCGCGTGCTGTCCGAGGCGGTGGGCGGCCCGGTGTTCCTCAAGTGCGAGAACCTGCAGCGGACGGGGTCGTTCAAGGTCCGCGGGGCCTACCACCGGATCGCCCGGCTCTCCGAGGCCGAACGGGCCCGCGGCGTCGTGGCGGCCAGCGCGGGCAACCACTCGCAGGGGGTCGCGTTCTCCGCCGGGCGGCTCGGGTGCGCCGCCACCGTGTTCATGCCGGTCGGCGCGCCGCTGCCGAAGGTGCAGGCCACGCGCGGTTACGGGGCGGAGGTCATCCTGCACGGCAGCTGCGTGGAGGACGCCGTGGCCGAGGCCATGGCCTTCGCCGAGCGGACCGGCGCGGTGTTCATCCACCCGTACGACCATCCGGACATCGTGGCCGGGCAGGGCACGCTCGGCCTCGAGATCGCCGAGCAGTGCCCGCCGGTGCGCACGGTGGTGATACCCACGGGCGGGGGCGGCCTGGTGGCCGGCGTCACGGTGGCGATCAAGAGCCTCGACCCCGAGATACAAGTGGTGGGCGTGCAGGCCGAGGCGGTCGCGCCGTACCCGGGCTCGCTGGCGGCCGGGCATCCGCTGCCGGTACAGGCCACGCCGACCATGGCGGACGGCATCGCGGTCAGCTCCCCGGGGGATGTCCCGTTCGGCATCCTCGCCGCGCACGCGGGGCGGGTGGTGACGGTCTCGGAGGAGAGCCTGTCCCGCGGGCTGCTGCTGTGCCTGGAACGGGCCAAGCAGGTGGTCGAGCCGGCCGGGGCGGCCGGGGTGGCCGCGGTGCTCGAGCACCCGCGCGACTTCGTCCCGCCGGTGGTGGTGGTGCTCTCCGGGGGCAACATCGACCCGCTGCTGATGGCCAAGCTGCTCCGTCACGGCCTCAGCGCGGCCGGGCGCTACCTGGCGTTCCGCTGCCGGCTGCCCGACCGGCCCGGGTCCCTGGCCAAGCTCCTCGGCGACCTGGCCGACCTCGGCGCGAACGTGCTCGAGGTCGGGCACGAGCGGCTGGCGCCGCGGCTGCACGTAGACGAGGTCGAGGTGGTCCTGCAGGTCGAGACCCGCGGCCCCGAGCACTGCGGCGAGGTGATCGCCGCGCTGCGTGCCGCGGGCTACTCGCTCGCCTTCGCCTGATCCTTAACCATTGCCCGGCTGGCGCGTAAGTTCACCGGCATGTCCGCGAACGCGTATTTTTCGTGGCGTGCTGGAACTCCTCTGATCGAAGACTGCGTCTGCCTCAATAGTTATCCAGTTCAATCCGGACCCTGTAGGCCGGCTGGGCCGTGACGGGAGGAGGGGCTGGCATGCCAGGGGAACAAGAGCTGCACGTGCAGACCGGCCCGGACGACGTCCTGGCGGAGCCGGGTCCGCGCTCGCGGCTGGCCGACGGCATCGCCCGCGGCGCCCTCGTCGTCGCCGGCCTGACGGTACTGTCCCGGGTCCTGGGCCTGGTCCGCACCCTGGTGTTCTCACAGACCGTCGGCGCGAGCTGCCTGGGCACGGCGTACGTGACCGCGAACCAGGTGCCCGATCTGCTCTACCAGCTGATCCTGGGCGGCGCGCTGTCCAGCGCGATGGTCCCGGTGCTGGCTCGCTCGGCCGAGCGAGCGGCCCACGACCCGGCGGAGAAGGCCAACGTCACCCGGATCACCTCGGCGCTGCTGACCTGGACCGTCATCATCGTGGTGCCGCTGTGCCTGGCCATCGTGGCCGCCGCCGGACCGATCGCCTCACTGCTGAACCCCAGCAACCCGAACGTGGCCTGCAATCACGCCGACGTGATCGCCGTTACCCGCGAGATGCTGGAGGTGTTCGCTCCGCAGGCCTTGCTGTACGGGCTCTCGGTCGTGCTCTACGGGATGCTGCAGTCCTACCGCCGGTTCGCCGCGCCGTCCCTCGGCCCGGGCATATCCAGCCTGGTGCTCATCACCTGCTACCTCGTCTTCGTGCCCTTGAACAAGGGGCACGCGCTGGCCCAGCTCCCGCTCACGGCCGAGCTGGTCCTGTCGGTCGGGACCACCCTGGGCATCGGCGCCCTCGTCGTGGTGGCGATACCGCCGACGTGGCGGCTGCACCTGCGGCTCCGGCCTGCCCTGCGGTTCCCGCCGGGGGTGGCGCGCCGGGCCGGCGGCCTGGCCCTGGTCGGCATCATCGAGCTGATCGCCATCGACGTGTCCAGCCTGGTCTCCATCGAGCTGGCTAACGGCCACGGGAAGACCGGCGCGATCGTCATCTACAACTACGGCACGCAGGTGCTCAACTCGGTCGCCGCGATCCTTGCCGTTTCCATCGTCGTCAGCGCGTTCCCCGTGCTGTCGGCCCGGGAAGGGGCGGAATTCGACCGCACCAGCGCCGGATCCACCCGCGCGGTCCTGCTGATGTCCTGGCTCGGCACGGCCGTGATCGCGGCGATCGCCGTTCCCGCCGCGCACGTGCTCGCCAAGCAGTCCGATCAGGTCGCGCAGCTGACCGAGGCCTTTTTCTTGTTCGCGCCTGGCATCGCGGGCGTCGCGGTGATCGCCAACTTGTCCCGGGTGATGTTCGTCCTCGGGCGGCTCAAGGTCGCCGCCGCGGCGACGGCCGGCAGCTGGGTGATCGTGATCGTGGCCAGCGTCATACTCGTCCCGCTGGCCCCGCCCCAGCTGGTGCCGGCCGCGCTCGCCCTGAGCACCACCATCGGCCAGACCGTGGTAGCCATCCCGCTGGTGTTCGTCACCCGGCGGATCTGCGGCCCGGCCGCGGTGCGGGGGGCCCGGCACGCGACGCTGGCCGGGCTGGCCGCCTGCGCGGTGGGTACCGCGGTGGGCGTGGGCATCAGCCTGGCCGTGCCGGTGCATCACAAGCTGGTGGCCGCGGTCCTGGCGGTGCCGGCGGCCGGCGGCGCGATCGTCGCGTTCGCCGTCGTCGCGTACTTCCTCGACGACGGCGACCTGAGGACCGTCCTGTCCTGGGTGCGCGGCGCGGTCAGGCGGCGGTCGTGATGGGCGGACAGAACCGGGCCAACGTGCTTAATGGCGCGGGCGGGTATGTTGTTGGGGCGGCTGCCACCTCATGGCGGCTCTGTGACCAGTCTCTGGAGTCCATGACGCGGGAGAGGGTGATGAGTCGTACCGTTGACGGCGACGTTCTGCCGGACACGACACGGAGCCAGATGCACAGGCTGCCACCCGTCCTGGCATGATCAGCGACCAGGTCACGGCCGACGACACGTCGACGGCCCCGGAGCAGCTACCGTCTGAGGCGACGAGTCCCCAGGTTGTCGTGGGTGACATCCCGGCCGAGCCGCCTGGTTTCCAGGCCCGGGCCGGCCTGCTGGCCGGACTGGACCGTCCTGGTGCGCACGTATCGGTGCTCCACTCGGCGACCGGGCAGCACGGCCTGGGCGCTACCCAGCTGGCGGCCGCGTACGCGCGGGCGAAGCTGGCCGCCGGCTGGCGGCTGGTGGCCTGGGTCAACGGCGCGAACACCGACGGCCTGCTGGCCGGGCTGGCGGCGGTGGCCGACGCCGCGGGGCTGACCGACGGCGATTCCGGGCCGGGCGCCACCGACCCGGGTGCCGCGGTGCGGGACTGGCTGGAGACCGACGGGAACGAATGCCTCCTGGTGTTCGACGACGTGGCCGACCCCGAGACCGTCCGGCCGTTCGTCCCGGCCGGCGGGGACGCCCGGGTCCTGATCACCTCCAGCCAGCCGCCGGCCACCGCCCTGGGCGGCAACGTCCCGGTGAATATTCTCGGCGCCGACGAGGCGTCGGCGTTCCTGGCCGAGCGGACGGGCCTGGACGACGAGGCCGGAGCGGCCGCGGTGGCCGTCGCGCTCGGGAACCTGCCGCTGGCCCTGGGACTGGCCGCGCCGGTGATAGCCGGGCAGCAGCGCGGCCGGTACGCCTGGTACCTGGACCGGCTGCGGATGATACCGGCCGACGTTTCCCTGCTGGGGGACGACGGACGGCCGAACTCGCTCAGCCTGGCGCAGGCGGTGCTGCTGTCCTTGCAGGCGGTCCGGGCCGCCGACCGGACCGGCGTCTGCACCCGGGTCATGGAGATCATGGCCGGGCTCTCGCCGGCCGGGGTTCACCGCGAGCTCCTGTACTCCGCCGGACAGGCGGGCGTCCTGGCCAGCGGCGGCCGCCTGGTGGCGGCGGAGCTGGTGGACCGGGTCCTGGAATGGCTCAGCGACCGGTCCCTGCTGACCCCCAGCCTGGACGGCCAGACCGTCGTCATGCACCCGCTCATCGCGCGGGTGATCCGTAACGGGCTGGCCCGCCGCGGCCGGCTGACGGCCGCCTACGAGGTCGCCGCGTTCGTGCTGGACGTGTACTCGCGGGCCCTGGTGGGATCGGCGGACCGCCGGGCCGTCCGGGGGATCTCGCAGCAGGTGACGGCGCTGCTGGACAACCTGGCCGAGCCCGCGACGGAGATCAACGAAGAGCTCTCCTGGGTCGTGCTGCGGCTCAGGTTCGTCGCGTTCTACCACACGCTCGAACTCGGTGACAGCACGCTGCAGGCCATCACGGTCGGCGAGCCGCTGACCGCCGATCTCGAGCGGCTCCTGGGTCCTGACCATCCCGACACCCTGAACTCGCGGAACAGCCTGGCCGCCGCCTACCTGGCGGCGGGCCGGGTCGCCGAGGCCATCCCGGTGTTCGAGCAGATCCTGACCCTGCGCCAGCGCGTGCTCGGTCCCGATGATTCCGACACCCTCATCTCGCAGAACAACCTGGCCAGCGCCTACCTGGACGCGGGCCGGGCCGCCGAGGCGATCCGGCTCTACCAGCTCAACCTGGAGATACGAGAGCGGCTGCTGGGTCCTGACCACCCCAGTACCCTGACCTCCCGCGGCAACCTCGCCGCTGCCTACCGGGGCGCGGGCCGGGTCGCCGACGCCATCCCGCTCCTCGAGCAGGCCCTGGCCGACCGGGAACGGCTGCTGGGGCCCGAACACCCCGAGACTCAGGCCACCAGGAAGAAGCTGGCCGCGGCCTACCGGGACGCCGGCCGCGTCGGCGACGCCATCTCGCTGACGGAGCGGACCGCGCCCGTCAAGAAGCCGTTCCTGCGCGCCGGTCAGCGCGAGGCCCAGCCGCCGCGGAAGAGCGTCGCCCAGCCCGGCCTGCCCGCGGACCGGGTCGCTGACACGACCGCGCCGCCCGAGCCGCCCCTGCGCCAGAAGAGCCGGGCGGCTGACGATGCGACCCGGCCGATAGTGATTCCGGCCAGCCTCCGCCGGCCTCCGGCGGCTCCGGCCCGGCGGACGCTTCCGGCCAGTTTCCGGCGGCCCCCCGCCGCGGCCGCCAGGCAGCTGCTGCCCAGCGGCGCGGCCCGCCCGCCGGTCAAGGTGACCGGCCAGCCGGCCACGCGCAAGACGCCGGAACCGCCCCGGACGGCCGTCCCGTCCGACGGTGAGCTGGCCGCGGCGATCACGGCGGGAGACCCGGCGCGCTTCGCCCAGGCCTACGACCGCTACGCCGGGGACCTGTACGGCTACTCCCACTGGATCCTCAACGATTCCGCCGCCGCCGCCGGAGCCGTGCAGGACACATTCGCCATCGCCGCGGCTACGCTCGGCAACCTGCCCGAGCCGGTCAAGCTGCGTCCCTGGCTGTTCGCACTGACCCGCAACGAAAGCCGCCGCCGGACTCGGCCCGGCTCCGCGCCCCGGGCGGCGAAGGCCGATGCGGACGGTGAGCTGGCTGACGTGTCCGGCGAGCTGCCCGCCGCGGCGGAGGACATGTCCGATGCGACGGTGCGGTTCGAGGCGGTCGGCCCGCTCGCCGACGTGGATGACGACCTGTCGGACACGACGTTGCTGTTCCGGGTGGTCGAGCCGTCGCCGGCCGTGGCCGATGACATGTCCGATGCGACGGTGCGGTTGCAGGCGATCGGCCCGCTGGCCGATCTGGCCGATGACCTGTCCGACACGACGATGCAGTTCGGGGCGGTCGGCCGGCGGCGGGGTAAGGGTGATGCCCCGTCGGATGCCACGATGCAGTTCCGGGCGGTCGGCCGGCGGCCAGGCGCGGGTGATGCCCCGTCGGACGCCACGATGCAGTTCCGGGCGGTCGGCCGGCGGCCAGGCGCGGGTGATGCCCCCTCGGACGCCACGATGCAGTTCCGGGCGGCCGGCCGGCGGCCAGGCGCGGATGACGGCATGTCCGATGCCACGATGCAGTTGCAGGTGATCAGCCAGCTGGCCGACCCGATCACGCCGTTCCGGGTGATCGGGCAGCCGGCCTACCTCTCGGGCCACACCCACGGCGAGCAGGGCCACGCCGAGCTCCAGAGCCTGATCCACTCCATCCTGGCCGGGCTGAAGCCCCGCGAGGCCGAGGCCATCGAGCTGAGCTTCAGGCACGATCTGCGCGACGACGACCTGGCCATCGCGCTCGGCCTGTCCCCGAGCCGGGCGTACGACCTGGCCGCCCGCGCCCGGGGGCAGCTGGAGGAAGGCCTCAGCGCCCTGCACATCGCGCTGACGGGACGGAAAGGCTGCCCGGTCCTGGGGGAGCTGCTGGCCGACTGGGACGGTCAGCTGACGGAGCAGACGCGTGAGCTCGTGGTCTGGCACATCGGAGAATGCCAGACCTGCGCCCGCCACGGCCTGGGCGCCATGCGCCCGGCGGCGTTTCTCCGCCTGATGCCGCTCGCCCCGCTGCCCGAGGAGCTGCGCGAGCAAGTGGTGCGCCTGTCTACCTCCGCCGCCGCGGATGCGGTGGCGTATCGCCGGCGAGTAGCCCGGCGCGCGGAGCGGGTCCGGCTCGCGCGGTTCTCGCAGGCGATGAGGCTGGTGAGCTGGAGTGGCATCCGGGCCCATCCCGGCGTGGCGATCGCCGCCGCGACCCTGGTCGTGTGGCTGGTGGCGGCCGTCATCGTCACGCTGCTCACCTTCACCGGCTCGGGGGCGGCTCATGCCCACGCTCACCGGGCAACTGGCTCTAGCGGCGCCCAGGCCCGGCCACCCGGCACCAACGCGGAGAGTCCCGCGGCCGTGGCGACCGCCGTCACGTCCGCCGCGGCGAGGCCATCCCCGGCCGTCACCCGGTCCCGGGCCCCGCAGCCGGCCCTGGTCCAGCCGGTCCAGTCAGCGCCGTCGCGCCTGCGGGCGACGACGCCCGCGCCGTCGCACTCGCCTCGTTCGTCCGGAAAGCCCTCGCCTTCGCCCACGCCCTCGCGGTCGGCCTCGTCTTCGCCCGCGCCCGCGCATTCGGCGACCCCGACCCCCTCGTCGACGTCAACGTCGCCAGCGGCCTGAGAGTGACCGGCCGGCTCGGCTAGCCCGGCGGGCCGGACTCCTCGCCCGCCAGCGCACTCCAGTGGGCCAGCTGATACCAGACGGCCAGGGTCTCCGAATGCTCGGCGCCGAGGACCTCCTCGTAGGCCGCCAGCAGCGCGGCGAACTGGTCCCGGGCGGCGGCCGCGTCCCCGGCGCATCCGGTCCAGTACGCGAGTTCCTCCCGCACGGCCAGGGTGTCGGGGTGGTCCGGGCCGTACATGCGCTCGCGGATCGGCAGCAGCGCGGCGAACTGGTCCCGGGCATCGGCCGCGCCGCCGGCCCGGCCGGTCCAGTAAGCCAGGTTGAACCTGGCCATATGAGTGTCGGGAGAGTCCGCGCCGAAGGCGCGCTCGCGGATGCGGAGCAGCGCGGCGAACTGGTCCCGGCCGGCTGCCGCATCTCCCGCGTAGCCCGTGAAATTGGCCAGGTTGTGACGGTTGACCAGGGTGTCGGGGTGTTCCGGGCCGAGGACGCGCTCGGCCACGGGCAGCAGGGCGGCGAACTGGTCCCGGGCGGCGACCGCGTCGCCCGCCTGCCCGGTCCAGAAGGCGAGGCTGGCCCGGGCGGCCAGGGTGTCGGGGTGCTCGGGCCCGAGGACGCGCTCGGCCACCGGCAGCAGGGCGGCGAACTGGTCCCGGGCGGCGACCGCGTCGCCCGCCTGCCCGGCCGAATAGGCGAGCTCGCTCCGCGTCGCCAGGGCGCCGGGATGCTCGGGACCGGCGGCGTAGCTGCTGAGGTCGTCGCCGGCGGAAACCGCTTGGTCAGAGGCCGGCTGTTCATCGCCCGGCGGCCCTGCCTGAGCCTGCAGGACGAAGGCCCGCAGGCCGGCTTCGGCGTCCGGATCCTCCTCCAGCAGGTCGGCCCAGCGTCCGGCCCAGCGGCCTGCCAGCGCCGTCCGCACCATCGCCGTGTCCGCCCCGGACTCGCCCAGGAGCTGCTCGTGCGTCTCCGCCAGCCACTTCTCGGCTCGCTCGGTCTGCTTGGCGTCACCGCGGCCCAGCAGCCCGGCGTACTTGTGCTCGGCCGTCTCCCACTCGTCGCTGGCGGCAGCATCCACCACCATTCGGCCGGCCAGCGCCGCCAGTGTGAGCAGGCTCTCCCCCAACATTTCCTGACCTTTCTTCACATTACCCACGGGTACAGTCAAGACGGCTGGGCCTTGAATTTTACCGGCCCCGGCGACCGTTTCCGTTACATCAGGCCTACCCGTATCCGGGGGATGGTCAAGCCTGCGAATGCCGCCTTATCGGGCCTATCGCACGGCAGGCCGACGGCCACGGACCGGCCGGCGGCATGCTTACCAGCTTCTTTCCCGCGACCGCGGTGTCTTGTTTATCCAGGCTGAGCCGGGTATGACGAGGTACGTGCCATCAGGGCAGTTAGCGGTGCGGAGTCTGATATTCGCCGTAAGGGCGTGACAGTGGACGACCCGACGGTCATTGTGCCCGCGGCCGGCGCCAGTGAGCCGACCGCGGCTGTACCACGCGCGCGGACGGAAGCGCACGATCTGGTCTTCGTCGGTGATATCCCCGCCTTCCGGCTTGGTTTCCAGCCCCGTCCCGGCTTGCTGACCCGGCTGAACCAGGCCAGCCCGGGGCAGCCGGTGATGCTCACGGGGACCTGCGGAGTGGGCAAGACCCAGCTGGCGGCGACGTACGCGCGCGCGCGGCTGGCGGACCGGTGGCGGCTCGTCGCGTGGGTCAATGCCCGGAACAGCGAGACGCTGCTGGCCGGGATGGCCGAGGTGGCCGACGCGACCGGGCTGTCGCCCGGCGGTTCCCGGCCACATGGCGCTGACGCGGGCCAGACGGTCCGCGACTGGCTGGAGGCCGACGGAGAACGACGCCTGCTGGTGTTCGACGACGTGGCGGACCCGCTCCTGCTGCGGCCGTTCGTCCCGACGACCGGGGAGTCCCGGATCCTGATCACCGTGGCCGGAGAGCCGGCCACGGAATTCGGGACTCGCGTCCCCGTCGAGGCGTTCAGCGCCGAGGAAGCGCTGGCCCTGCTGGACGGGCGGACGGGCCTGACGGACGAGGACGGCGCCCTGGCCGTGGCCGTCCAGCTGGGGTACCTGCCGCTGGCGCTGGACCAGGCCGCGGCCACGATCGCTCAGCAGCACCTGGACTACCCGGCGTACCTGGCGAAGCTGCGGGCCCAGTCGGCGGAGGATCTTCTGGCCCGGCGGGAGGGCGAGGAGGAGCAGCCGCCCCCGCCCGGCCTGGCCGAGGCGGTACTGCTGGCCGTCGCGGCCGCGTCCGCGGCCGACCGGCTGGGCGTGAGCACCAAGGTGATGGAGCTCGTGGCCATGCTGTCGCCCGCTCTTGTCCGCCGTGACCTCCTGCGGGCCGCCGGGGAGGCGGGCACGCTGCTCGGCGGCGGCCGCCGGGTGGCCGCGTCCATGGTGGACCAGGCGCTGGAGCGGCTGAACGAGCGCTCGCTGCTCGGGTTCAGCCTGGACGGCCAGGCCGTCAGCGTGCACAGCCTCGCGGCGCGGGTCATCCGCGCCAGCCTGGCCCGGCAGGGACGGTTCGTGACGGCCGGCCGGGCGGCCGCGGCCGCGGTGGAAGGGCGCGATGCGGCCCTCGCCGACGAACGGGATAACGTGGCCGTCAGGGAGATGATCAGCCAGGTCACGGCGCTAGCGGAAAACGCGGACGCGGCTCCGGGTGGCGCCGGCGAGCAGCTGGCCGCGATGCTCACGCAGCTTCGGTCGGTCGCGCTCAATCACCTGGCTCACGCGTACCGGGAGAGCGGCCGGACCGCCGAGGCCGTCCCGCTGATCGAGGAGATTCTCGCCGCCCGGGAGCGGCTGCTCGGCGTCGACGATCCCAGGACCCTCGCGTCACGGAACAATCTCGCCCGCGCCTACCGGGCTACCGGGCGGCCCGCCGACGCGATCCCCTTGTTCGAGAAGAACGTAGCCGTATGCGAACGGCTGCTCGGTGCCGATGACCCCAAGACCGTGGCCTCGCGGCACAACCTTGACCTCGCCCGCCAGGAGCAGGCGCAGAACCAGGGCGGTGACTGGTTACAGGTTCCCGCGCCGGGCCTGCTCCCGCTCGATCGCCTCGAACAGCGCCTTGAAGTTCCCCTTGCCGAACCCCTGCGAGCCGTGCCGCTCGATCAGCTCGAAGAACACGGTCGGCCGGTCCTGGACCGGCTGGGTGAAGATCTGCAGCAGGTACCCGTCCTCGTCCCGGTCGGCTAGGATGCCGAGCTCGCGCAGCTCGCCGACGGGTATGCGCGTCTGGCCGGCCCAGGAGCCGAGCTCGTCGTAGTAACTGCCCGGGGTGGCCAGGAACTCCACCCCGGCCGCCGTCATGGCCCGCACGCTGGCCACGATGTCGTCGGTGGCCAGCGCGATGTGCTGCACACCGGGGCCCCCGTAGAACTCCAGGTACTCGTCGATCTGCGACTTGCGCTTCCCGGCGGCCGGCTCGTTCAGCGGGAACTTCACCTTGCGGCTGCCGTCGGCCACCACCTTGCTCATCAGCGCCGAGTACTCGGTGGCGATGTCGTCGCCCACGAACTCCTTCATGTTGGTGAAGCCCATCACCCGGTGGTAGAAGTCCACCCACTCGTCCATCCGGCCGAGCTCGACGTTGCCGACGCAGTGGTCGATCTCGCTGAAGAAGGGGCGCTCGGCGGGCGTGCCCACGGGCGCCGCCGGGACGAAACCGGGCAGGTAAGGGCCTGAGTACCCGGACCGCTCCACCAGCGAGTGCCGGGTGTCGCCGTAGGTCGCGATGGCGGCCGTGACGACCTTGCCGTAGTCGTCCTCGAGCAGGTGCGGGGCTTCCAGGCCGCGGGCGCCGTGCGTGACCGCGTAGTCGTAGGCCTCCTCGGCCGAGCTAACCTCGAGGGCCAGGTCCGCGACCCCGTCGCCGTGCACCGCGATCCGCTGGCCCAGCCGGGTCTTGGCCCGGGCCGGCCCGCGGAAGACGAACCGCGCGCTGCCCGACTCCAGGACGTGCACCGCCTCGTCGGGATACCCGGTCTCCGGGCCGCGATAGGCGATCCGGCGCATGCCGAACGCGGTCGAGTAGAAATGCGCCGCCTGCCTCGCGTTACCGACCGCGAACACCACGGCGTCCATGCCGATAACGGGGAAGCTGTCCTGCGCTGGCGTCGTCATGCCGTCAGCATGCGCCGGGGGGGCCAAAGTGTGCAACCATTTGTTTTTTCACTGATCAATATGACTATTAATAACGAACGAAGACTGGTATCCCTGTACAGCATGACTACCAGTGGCTCCGGGGCGGTCGACTCGCTCGACGCCGCGCTGATCGAGCTGCTCGCCGCCGAGCCCCGGGTGGGCGTGCTCGAGGCCTCGAGGCGGCTCCGGGTCGCCCGCGGCACCGTGCAGGCCCGGCTGGAACGGCTGCAGGAGCGCGGCGTGATCACCGGGTACGGTCCCGAGGTCGATCCGGCCGCGCTGGGCTATGAGGTGACCGCGTTCATCACGCTGGAGATCCGCCAGGCCGGCGGGCACGACCCGGTCGCCGAGCGGCTGGCCGCCATCCCCGAGGTGCTCGAGGTTCATACGATCACCGGGGCGGGTGACATGCTCTGCCGGGTGGTGGCCCGGTCTAACAGCGACCTGCAGCGGGTGATCGACGCGATCGTCTCGGCCGACGGCGTGGTCCGCTCCGCCACCTTGATCTCGCTGGCCGCCCAGGTGGCCTACCGGGTGCTTCCCCTGGTCCGCGCGGCCGCGGTCAGCTGACCAGGTCGGTGGCCATCTCCAGCACGATGGCGCGGAGCTTGTCCCGGTCGTCCACCTGATCCAGGAAGAACATGCAGGTCGCTCCCGCGGAGAGCACGGCCGTGGTGGCGCGCACCCGGTCGCGCAGCGGGGCGCCGGCTCCCACGAGCACGTCGACGAGCGCGTCGAGCCGGACCCGGACCCGGGCGAAACGCTCCTTGCCCGCCTCCATGGACTGCATCGACGCCCGGTTCTGCTCGAGGAAGCGGAAGACCTCGTTGCTGGCCAGCACGATGCTGACGTAGCGGTCGAGGAGCTCACGGCGCGTCTCGTCGTCGTGCGGACGGTCCTTGGCCCAGTCCAGCAGGGCGTCCAGCTCGGCGAAGTAGTCGTCGGTGAAGCTGTGGACGATGTCTTCCTTGGACTTGAAGTGGTAGTACAGGGCGGCCTTGGTCACGCCCAGCCGCTCGGCGATCTCGCGCAGGGACGTCTTCTCGTAGCCCTGCTCGGCGAACAGTTCGAGCGCCACGTTCTGCACGCGGGACCTGGTGTCGGTCCGCGGCGTGGACGCCGTGTCGTGCATGCCCGTTTAGCACCTTCTCGGCGGAGCTGGAACCGTCATTTTACTTGACGGCCGGTAAGTAACGGCTTTAGCCTAGTGACTTGCCGGCCGGTAAGTCAATGATGCCAAGTTAACGACACCGGGCCGGCGCGGACGGAAACGGCGGAGTAGAAGGAGTCGGGGTGGCGGAACCACAAGACCGTTCAGGGACCGGGCCGGCGCCTGACGGCGCGGGGGCAGTGACCGCTGGGCCAGGCGGGGGCGGGCAGTTCCTCGCGCCGCGCCAGGTGATGATCATCTTGCCCGGGCTGCTGATGGCCATCTTGCTGGCCATGCTGGACAACCTCATCGTCAGCACCGCGCTGCCGCGGATCGTGGGCGACCTCGGCGGGGTCGCGCACCTGTCCTGGGTGGTCACGGCCTACATCCTGGCCTCGACGATCACCACGCCGTTCTACGGCAAGCTCGGCGACATGTACGGCCGGAAGAAGTTCTTCATCGCCGCGATCATCATCTTCCTGATCGGCTCGGCCCTGTCCGGCCTGTCCCAGTCGATGGCGGAGCTCATCGCCTTCCGCGCGCTGCAGGGCCTGGGCGCCGGCGGCCTCATGGTCGGCGCGATGGCCACCCTCGGCGACATCGTGTCCCCGCGCGAGCGCGGGCGCTACATGGGCTACATGATGGTCGTGATGATGCTGGCCACCATCGGCGGCCCGCTGCTCGGCGGGTTCATCACCACCTCGTTCTCCTGGCGCTGGATCTTCTACATCAACATCCCGCTGGGCGGCGCGGCCCTGATCTACCTGCTGGCCGTGCTGCACGTGCCCGCGCACAAGGTCAAGCACAAGGTGGACTACCTCGGCGGGACGCTGCTCGCGGTGGCCGCGACCGCGCTCATCCTGCTGGCCACCTGGGGCGGCACGCAGTACGGCTGGGCGTCGGTGCAGATCATCGGGCTGGGCGTGATCACGGTGGCCTCCGTGGCCGGGTTCCTGCTGGTCGAGACCAGGGCGGCCGAGCCGATGCTGCCGTTGCACGTGTTCCGCAACGGGAACTTCTCGCTGGCCATGGTGATGACCTTCTTCACCGGCCTGGCCATGTTCGGCGCGATGACCTTCCTGCCGCTGTTCCAGCAGACGGTTCAGGGCGAGTCGCCCACGGTGAGCGGGCTGATGCTGACGCCGATGATGGTCGGCGTGACGGTGACCTCGATGCTGGCCGGGCAGGTGACCACCCGGACCGGCCGGTACAAGATCTTCCCGATCCTGGGCGGGGCCATCATGGCCGTGGCCATGTTCCTGCTCACCGGCCTGGGCACCGGTACCTCCCGGTTCACCTCGGCCATCTACTACGTGATCCTCGGCCTCGGCATGGGCTTCCTGATGCAGATGGTCTCGCTGATCGGGCAGAACAGCGTGGAGCAGAAGGACATGGGCGTGGCCAGCAGCGCCCGGATGTTCTTCCAGCAGATCGGCGGGTCGCTCGGCGTGGCCGCGTTCGGCGCCATCTTCGCCCGTCAGCTGACCAGCTCGCTCGCCGCCGCCACCGGCCCGGGCGTGCACATCAGCGCCAGCGGCGGCCAGCTCGACCCGGCCACGGTCAACTCGCTGCCCGCGCCGATCCGGCACGACGTGTTCTTCGCCATCGCCCACGCCGTCCAGCACGTGTTCGTCTGGGCCGCCCCCTCGGCGGTGCTGATCTTCGTGCTGGCGTGGTTCATCAAGGAGGTGCCGCTGCGCGGCCGGGGCCCCGCGGCCGACGCGGGCGAGACCGCCCAGCAGCCGGAGCTCGTCTCCTGACCGGGACGCCTGACCGGCGATAGCGAGAACGGGCCGCGGTGGCTAATACCGCGGCCCGTTCGGAAAATATCGAAGGCTTTTGACCTTCACGCGCCTACGTACGGAACCGCGTCCAGGATCTCGACGGTGTTGGCGCGGCCGTTCGGCAGCGAGTAGGTGGCCTTCTCGCCCACCTTCTTGCTCATGATGGCGGCGCCCAGCGGCGACTTGGGCGAGTAGACGTCGATCGGCGATCCGCTTTCCTCGCGGGACGCGAGCAGGAACGTCACTTCCTCGTCGTCCTTGACGAACCGGATGGTGACCGTCATCCCGAGGCCCACCACGCCGTCGGTGCGCGGCGGGCTGCCGACCCGGGCGTTCTCGAGGATGTGCTGGAGCGTGATGATCCGCGCTTCGATCTGACCCTGCTCGTCCTTGGCCGCGTGATACCCGCCGTTCTCCTTCAGGTCGCCCTCGTCCCGGGCCGCCTCGATCTTCTTCGCGATATCGATGCGTCCCGGTCCGGAGAGGTGGTCAAGCTCGGCCTTGAGCCGGTCGTACGCCTCCTGGGTCAGCCAGGTGACGGTGTCATCGCGCGTCTCGGTCACGGGCACTCCTAGGTACTGCGCAGGACGTCCAGTCCGCGGGACCACGGTCGGTCCTCCGGGGGTAATCTCCTTGAGGCTAACTAGCGTCGGCGACTATTGCGTTCTAGTCAAATGGGAGCACTGGATCAACTGCGCCGGAACGGGGAATGTCGCACAGCCGAACGGGTGTTTCGGGCACAGAAGGTTAGACGAGGGAGACCAGTGGTGGAAAGCATCCCGGACCAGCTCCGGCTGATGGCGGTGCACGCGCACCCGGACGACGAGTCGAGCAAGGGCGCCGCCACCATGGCCAGGTACGTCCGCGAGGGCGTTCAAGTGCTGGTGTGCACGCTGACCGGCGGGGAGCGCGGCGACATCTTGAACCCGGCGATGGACCGGCCCGAGATCAAGGCCGACATCGCGGCCGTGCGACGCGCCGAGATGGCGCGGGCCCGCGAGATCCTCGGGGTTGAGCAGCGGTTTCTCGGGTTCGTCGACTCGGGGCTGCCCGAGGGTGACCCCAAGCCCCCGCTGCCCGAGGGCTGCTTCGCGCTCACGCCGCTGGCCGAGGCGGCCGGGCCGCTGGTCCGCGCGATCCGCGAGTTCCGGCCGCACGTCATGCTCACCTACGACGAGAACGGCGGCTACCCGCACCCGGACCACGTGATGACCCATCAGGTCAGCGTGGCGGCCTTCGAGGCGGCCGCCGACCCGGACGCGTACCCGGAGGCCGGCGAGCCCTGGCAGCCGCTCAAGCTGTACTACTTCGTGTCCTTTCACGGGGCTAAGTTCGTGGCTTTCCACACCGAGATGCTGCGCCGGGGGATGGAATCGCCGTACACGAAGATCTTCGAAGAATGGGAAGCCCGGGCCAAGGAGCCCGGCCACGAGGAGCGGCGCGAGCTGGAGATCACGACCAGGGTGCCGTGCGGCGACTTCTTCGAGATCAGGGACCAGGCGCTGATCGCCCACGCCACCCAGATCGACCCGGACGGCTTCTGGTTCCGCTGCCCGATCGACGTGCAGCGCGCCGTCTGGCCCACCGAGGACTATCATCTGGCTAGATCAGTCGTGGATAGCGAACTGCCAGAAGATGACCTGTTCGCCGGCGTGCGGGAGAGGGTGAGCCTTTGACGCAAGGTGTAATCGCCGCGGCCGTCCCGGCCAGCAGCCAGGTGACCCCCGGGGTTCTCGGCTTCCTCGTGTTCGCGGCCCTGGCCGTGGCCCTGGTCTTCTTGGTCAAGTCCATGAACAAGCAGTTCCGCAAGATCACCCCCGAGCCCGGCGCCGCCGCCACGGCCGCTCCGGACGACCCGGCCAAGCCGGAAACCCCCAAGTAGTTCCTGGCGTCGCCGCATTATTGTCCTACCCCCTTGTTAACGTTCGGGGACGGGCAGTCCTCCCGCGAGCCGAAGGGCGCGTCGGCGTCTGGACTGACGAGCGAGGAGCCTGCGACGAGCGAGGAGGGAAGAGGCCGACTGCGGGCGCCCGGAGGCGAGTGGGAAGGCAGAGCTAGTGAGGTACCGAGATCATGCGGGTAGTGCAGGGGATCTGGGCGCACGGGGCACTGTGCCTGTGGGCTGAGGATCCGGAGCTGCCGGCGGCGGCGGGATCCGCCCCGTCCGGCGTTCGCCTGCCGCGCCCGCATCCGTTCGCCTGCCAGGCGGCCGAGCTCGCCGACACGGTGGCCGGATGGCCCGCGAGCCCGGGCGCCATGGACGCGCTGCGCGACGCGGCCCGCAAGGCTGTCCACGACGAGCTGACCTTGCAGCTGCCCACGGCCGGCGGCGGCCCGCTGGCCTCGCCGGAGCTCGTCCGGCCGGCCCGGGACGAGCCCGCGGCGCCCGCGGGAAGCAGCGCGGGGGACGCGGCACCGGTCAGGCGCGGGCGGGTCTCGCTGGCCAGCTGGCGGGTGCCGGTGCTGGCCTTCGGTCCCGGGGACGCGCTCACCGTGCTCGCCGCGCTCGGCGGTACCGGCCAGCCGGACGATCCCGCGACCGCGGGCGGGTCGCTGGCCTTCCTGGCCGCGGCGGCCAGCTTCGCTGACGGCCTGGCCGCCCGGGGCCGGGTCCTGCCGGTGCTCGTGGCCGAGGACGGGACGCTCGCCGCCCGGTGGCGCCCGGTGCTCGGCGGCGCCGACGTACAGCGGGCCCGTGACCTGGCGGCGGCGATGCCCCCGGTCTGCCGGGCGGCCAGCGGCGGGCTGAGCGCCGAGGCCCCCGGGCCGCTGCTGGGCGATGCCCTCGACGCCCTGGCTGACGCGGCCGTGCGGGCCAGGCTGCCGTCTTCGCTGCTGCCGGTCCGGCGCGGCCGCGCCCCGGGCCGCCTGCCGGTGGCCGAACGCTACGTGCTGGCGCTGACCGCACCCGACGCCCGCGTCGAGGTGCTGACGCCGCGAGACGAGGACGAGGCCGCCACCCTGGCGGCTGAGCTGGACGCGTGGCTGGACGGCGCGCGGATCCCGGCGGGCCCGGTGCGGACCTGCTTCCGGCTCGTCGAGCCGGCCGCGGCCGACAGCGGTGAGCCCGGCCCGGCCGACGGTGACGAGCGGACCGTAGCTGATGGCGGTGAGCGGGCCGCGGCCGACGGCCGCGAGGCGGCCGCGGCTGGCGGCGATTCCTGGCGGGTGGAGTTCGCGCTGCAGTCCGCGGACGACCCCAGCCTCATGGTCTCCGCGGACGACGTCTGGGCCGGCCTCGGGGCCTCGATGGCCTCCGGCGGTGACCCGGTGGAAGAGCTGCTGGCCGGCCTGGGCGCCGCGGCCAGGCTCTTCGCCGAGATGGAGGACGCGCTGCGCGAGGCGGCCCCGGCCCTGGTGGAGCTGGACACGCCGGGGGCGTTCCGGTTCCTCAAGGAGACCGGGCCGCTGCTGGCCGGGGCCGGGTTCGGCGTGCTGCTGCCCGACTGGGTGCGCAAGGCCCGGCTGGGCCTGAAGCTGACCACCCGGTCCAGGAGCTCGTCCGGCGCGTCGGCTGCGGGGCCCGGAGCAGCCCGGTTCGGCCTAGGCGACATCGTGGACTTCAAGTATGACGTCGCCGTGGGTGACGAGGCGCTCGACCCGGACGAGCTGGCGGAGCTGGCCCGGCTGAAGGTTCCCCTGGTGCGGCTGCGCGGCCAGTGGGTGGAGCTGGACGACGCGCACCTGAAGGCGGCGCTGAAGTTCCTCGAGCGCAACCAGGCGGGCACGATGACCGCGGCCGGCGCGCTGGCGGCCGGACTGGGGCTGGCCGGGCCGGAAGGCCCCGACGGCCTGGACGAGGATGTCCCCCTGGTCGGGGTGGACGCCGACGGCTGGCTGGGTGACCTGATCTCCGGTCAGGCCGACCGGCGGCTCGAGCCGATGACGACGCCCGCCGGCTTCCGCGGCGAGCTGCGGCCCTACCAGGAGCGCGGGCTCTCCTGGCTGTCCTTCCTGGGTGAGCTGGGCCTCGGCGGCGTCCTGGCCGACGATATGGGCCTGGGCAAGACCATCCAGCTGCTGTCCCTCATCGCCGCGCACCCCCGCGACGGCGGCCCCACGCTGCTGGTCTGCCCGATGTCGCTGGTCGGCAACTGGCAGCGGGAGGCGGACCGGTTCACCCCCGGCCTGCGCGTGCACGTGCACCATGGCGCCGACCGGCTGGAAGGCGAGTCGCTGGCCGCCGCGCTGAGCGAAGCGGACCTGGTCCTGACCACGTACGGCGTGGCCACCAGGGATCAGGCCGCGCTCTCGCAGGTGAGCTGGGCCCGGGTGGTCTGCGACGAGGCGCAGAACATCAAGAACCACGCTACCCGGCAGGCCCGGGCGGTCCGCGCCCTGCCGGCCGCGGCCCGGATCGCCCTGACCGGGACGCCGGTGGAGAACCGCCTGTCCGAGCTGTGGTCGATCATGGAGTTCGCCAACCCGGGCCTGCTCGGGCAGGCCGAGAAGTTCCGCAAGCGGTACGCGATCCCGATCGAGGGGAACGATCCCCTCCAGGCGCCGGACGCGATCCAGGCGCTCAAGCGCATCACCCAGCCGTTCGTCCTGCGCCGCCTGAAGACCGACAAGTCGATCATCTCCGACCTGCCGGACAAGCAGGAGATGAAGGTCTTCTGCAACCTCACCCCCGAGCAGGCCAGCCTGTACCAGGCCACGGTCACCGACATGCTCAGCCGGATCGAGGAGGCCACCGACGAGATCAGCCGCCGCGGCCTGGTGCTGGCCACCATGGCCAAGCTCAAGCAGGTGTGCAACCACCCCGCCCACCTGCTCGGCGACGGCTCCCGGCTGCCGGGCCGGTCGGGCAAGCTGGCCCGGCTCGAGGAGATCTGCGACGAGATCGTGGCCGAGGGCGACAAGGCGCTGTGCTTCACCCAGTACGCCGAGTTCGGCCGGATGCTGCAGCCGCACCTGGCCGCCCGGCTGGGCTGCCCGGTGCTGTTCCTGCACGGCGGCACGTCGAAGAAGCAGCGGGACGCGATGGTGGCCCAGTTCGGCGAGCTCGACGAGCCCGCCTTGTTCCTGCTGTCGCTGAAGGCGGGCGGCACCGGGCTCAACCTGACCGCGGCCAGCCATGTGATCCACGTCGACCGGTGGTGGAACCCGGCGGTGGAAGACCAGGCCACCGACCGGGCGTTCCGCATCGGGCAGCGCCGGAACGTCCAGGTGCGCAAGTTCGTCTGCGTCGGCACCCTGGAGGAACGGATCGACGCCATGATCGAGGACAAGAAGGCGCTGGCCGACCAGATCGTCGGCACCGGCGAAGGCTGGCTCACCGAGCTCTCCGCCGACGACCTGCGCTCCGTCCTGACCCTCACCCCGGACGCGGTGAGCGAATGAGCAACCACTGGGATGAGTGGCCGCCGGCCAGGCCGATCCGGGTGGACGGCGGGATCAGGGCCCGGAGCAAGCGCGGGGCGATCGGCGAGCAGTGGTGGTCGCGGCGGTTCATCGAGGTGCTCGAGTCCTACGGGATGAGCAGCCGGCTCGCCCGTGGCCGCAGCTACGCCCGGGCCGGGCAGGTCCTCGACTTCGAGCTGTCCCAGGGGAAGGTCACCGCCCAGGTGCAGGGCTCACGGCCGCGGCCGTACCAGGTCAGGATCGGGGTGCTGCCGCTGACCACCGCCCAGTGGCGCCGGGTGCTCGACAAGCTGGCCAGCCAGGCGCTGTTCCGGGCCAAGCTGCTGGCGGGCGAGATGCCGCGGGAGATCGAGGAGGTCTTCGCCGGATGCGGCACCCCGCTGTTCCCCGGCACGGCGGTGGACCTGGACATGCACTGCAGCTGCCCGGACTGGGGCGTGCCGTGCAAGCACCTGGCCGCGGTCTGCTATGTGCTGGCCGAGGAGTTCGACCGGGACCCGTTCGGCATGCTGGCCTGGCGGGGTAAGGACCGGGCCGAGCTGCTGGCCGCGCTGCGCCGGATCCAGGGTTCACCCGAGCGCGGCACGGCTGCGGCCGATCGGGCGCGGCTGGGCCGATCGCGGCGCGGCTTCACCCGAGCGCGGCGCGGCTCGGGGCCGATCGCGGCGCCCTCGACGTGCCCGCTCCGCCGCTGGGGCAGTGCCTGGACCGGTTCTGGTCACCCGGGCTGAGCCCGGCCCGGCTGCGGGCGCTGGCCACCGCGCCAGACAGCGCCGCCCCCGGCCTGCTGCTGCGCATGTTCCCCGCGCCCGCCATCGAGGTCAGGAAGAACGACCTAGGCGACCTGCTGGCTCCCGCGTACCAGCGGCTGTCCGAAGCCGAACCAGAGGGACTGGCTCAGCAATCACAGGAGCCACAAGGGTAACAATCCGAAGTAATGGTTGTGGCAACCTAATGGATAGGGCCAATAGGTTGCCACAACCATGGCTCGCCGGTCGCGGCCTAACCCCGCCGCACAGCGGCTCTGCGGCCTACACCGCGCGCGCTACGGCCGCGCCGCACGGCTCTGGCCGCCAGCAGCGGCTCTGACGGCCCGCGCCGCCAGCAGCGGCTCTAACGGCCCGCGCCGCCAGCAGCGGCTCTAACGGCCCGCGCCGCCGGTCGGGGCCCAGACCCGGAGCATGGCCTCGGGCAGGCCCCACCAGCCCAGCGGGGTCAGCCGGTCGTCGTCGTCGATGGCGCCGAGCACCTGCCACAGCGAGGTGACCGGCTCGAACAGACCCTCCAGGGTGAGGTCGTCGTCATCGTCGAAGAACGCGTCGTCCTCGTCCTCGTCCGCGCCGGCCGCATCCTCGCCGCCGTCCGGGCCGTCCACGTCCTCGGGGTCGTAGTCCCGCACGTAGGCGGCCAGGTCGGACGCCGACGCGGCGGTCCCCGGTCCGCCGCGGGCCAGCGCGGTGATCACCGCCAGCCAGTCGAAATGGTCGATCGCGCTGATCGACGCGATCTCGTTGTCCAGCTCTTCTGTCTCCTCGTCCAGGCTGGACTGGCCCGGCTTGCCCCAGTCGTCCGGGCCCTGGGGGGAGGCGACGCCCGCGGCCACGCTGAGCCACAGCTCGCCGTCGTCGGCGGGCAGTTTCTTCGGGCGCAGGCCGCTGCACTCGGCCAGCAGCCGTCCGGGCCAGCCCGGCTGGGCGAAGTCCCGGCGCAGCCGCCCGGCCGCCCGGCGCAGGTCCGCCTGCGGCAGCGGGCGGTCACCGACGCGGTCGAGCAGGGACTGGACGGCGGCCAGCGCCTCGGCGTCGGCCGCGTCCCATTCGGCCAGGAACTCCTCGTCCTTCTCGTCGAGCAGCACGTCCATCGGAACCCGGCCGTCAGGTAGCGGCGAGGTCATCCACCGCTCCTGTATCTCGATGTAGGCCCGGCAGGCCACGGGATCGGCCGCCGCCAGCAGGTCGGGGTCGATCTCGTCCGCGGCGAGCCGCTCTTCCAGGTGGGTGACCAGCCGGGTGTGCATTTCCGCGCCGAGCTGGCTGCGGTCGGACTGCTCGTCCCAGACGTGCAGCCCGATGATCCCGTTCGGCTCCGTCCCGGTGGCTTCAAGCCAGGTCCGGACGTCGCCGACGGTGGCCGTGCCGTCGGCGATCTGGGTCAAGGTGGCCTCGGCCGAGGACCAGAACCCGGCCGACAGCGGGTTACCCGCTGCGAGCAGGCCCCGGCGGATGCCGGGCAGCGAACCGATCGCGTCCGCCGCTGGCACGGTGAGCAGCGCCAGCGCCACGTCCCGCCGGGTCAGCTTGCTGAGCGGCAGGCCCGACAGGTCGGCCACGCGATCAGCTTCAAGGTTCACGCCTCGCAGCGTACGCCTGTTGGCCCAGGCGTGCCGCGTGACTTCCCAGAGCCCGCCTCAGAGCAGCTCGCGGCCGCCGAGGTAGGGCCGCAGCACGGCGGGTACCTCGACCCGCGCCTCGCTGGTCTGGAAGTTCTCCACCAGCGCGGCGAGAATGCGGGGCGTGGCCACCGCCGTGTTGTTCAGCGTGTAAGCGAACCGCACGGTGTTGTCGGTGTCCCGGTAGCGCACGTTGGCCCGGCGGGCCTGCCAGTCGAGCAGCGAGGAGCAGCTGTGCGTCTCGCGGTACGCGCCCAGCGACGGCATCCAGGTGTTTATGTCGTTCATCCGGTACTTGCCCGCGCCCATGTCGCCGGTGGAGCACTCCACCACCTCGTACGCCAGGCCCAGGCCCTGCAGCAGCTGCTCGGCGGTGCCGAGCAGCTCCGCGTGCCAGCGGTCGGACTCGGCGACGTCGGCCGCGCAGATGACGAACTGCTCGACCTTCTCGAACTGGTGCACCCGGAGCAGCCCGCGCACGTCGCGCCCGGCGCTGCCCGCCTCCCGCCGGAAGCACGGCGAGATACCCGCGTACCGGATCGGGAGGTTCTTGTGTTCCAGGATCTCGTCGCTGTGGAAGCCGACCAGGGAAACCTCGGCGGTGCCTGCCAGGTAGAGGTCGTCGGCCGGGATCGCGTAGGTCTCCTCGCGGTGGGCCGGGAACTGCCCGGTGCCGACCAGCGCCGGCTCCCGGACCAGCGACGGCACGCTGACCAGCGTGAAGTCCTTGGCGCTGAGCAGGTCGAGCGCGTACGAATGCACCGCGCGCTCGAGCATCAGCAGGTCCGACATCAGCGCGTAGGCGCGCTCCCCGGCGACCTTGCGAGCCCGGGTGAAGTCCGCCCAGCCGCGCTTTTCGGCCAGCTCCACGTGGTCCAGCGGCGTGAAGCCGAACTCCGGCGGCGTGCCCACCGTCCGCAGGACCGTGTTGGCCGAGTCGTCCGGCCCGACTGGGGCGCCTGCCCACGGGATGGTGGGGGCGAGCAGCAGCAGCTCCTGCAGCTTCTCCGACGTCTCCGCGAGCTGCTCACGCAGCGTCTTGAGCTGGATATCGAGCTCGGCGCTCTCGGCCTTCAGCTCGGCCCGCCGGGCGTCGTCGGCCTTGGCGAACTCCTTGGACGAGCTCTTCCTGCGCGCCTGGGCCTGGTCCAGCTCGTGCTGGAGACTGCGGGTCGACCGGTCGAGCTCGAGCAGCTCGTCGACGTCCAGATCGATGCCCTTGACCCGCACGGCGGCCTTCACCGCGTCCGGGTTGTCCCTGATGAATCGCTTGTCCAGCATGGGTGCGCGTCAGTCCTCAAAATAACTGTCACTTCTTATCGGTCCGCTACGAAACGCTACCAGCAGTGCCCTGCGCAGTGCCGCGTAGTTTCCGGCGGCCGGTACGGTGGATGCGCGGCGACGACGAAGGGGTGGGGGCGCGTGCTGCTGACCAATCACGTCTTGTCCGGAGCGCTGATCGGCGTGCTGGCCCGCCGTCCGGTGCCCGCGTTCGCGGCCGGGGTGGCCTCGCATTTCGTCCTGGACTCGGTGCCGCACTGGGGGCAGTGGGGCAGCCGGCGCCGGTTCCTGCGGGTGGCGGTGGCCGACGGGCTGGTCAGCCTGGCGATCACGGGCGCGCTGACCGCGGCGTCACCGCCCGGGCGCCGGGCGGCCGTGCTGGCCGGCCTGGCCGGGGCGGCGCTGCCCGACGCGGACAAGCCGGCCAGGCTGTGGTTCGGCCGCTCTCCCTTCCCGGCGGCCGTGGACCGTTTTCACGCCCGCATCCAGGACGAGGCGTTCCACCGGGCGCCGGCCGAGCTGGCGGCGGCCGGGGTGTTCGCCGCCGCCGCGCTCATCGCGATCCGCGGCGCCCGGGGCTTACAGCGGGTACCGCAGCCCGACCAGGGCGGCGAGATCGCCCAGGGTGATCTCGAACATCGGCGCCGGATCATCTAGCGCGAAGCGCATGTGGCCGAACACCTCCATCGCCACCGCCCCGTACAGCACCGTCCAGCAGCGCAGGAACGTGAGCACCGCGCCGAGCGGGATGGTGGTGCCGAGCGCCTCCCGGTAGCGGCCGAGCTGGTCGCGCAGGCCCGGGTCGATCTGCTCCTCGTTCGGCACGCCGAACGGGACCTTGCGCCACAGCTCGAGGAACAGCGCGAAGAAGGTGCCGGCGAAGGCCAGGTTGCACTCGTCGGCGAGGTCGTACCGCCCGTCGTCGAGGCCGGGCAGCGGCACGCCGAACACCAGGGCGAACTCGCCCTGGTGGTTCAGTGACCAGCGGCGGAATTCCCGGCAGGCGGCGACCATCTTGACGGTCAGCGTGGCCCGGTCGGAACCGCCCGCGCCGGAACCGCTAGCGCCGGAACCGCCCGCGCCGGAATCGTCCAGGCCGGCCCGGCAGGCGGCTCGGCGGCCTCGATGGCCAGGTGGATATCGTGCCCCAGCTCGGTGAAGATGCTGGCGGTCAGGTGCCTGACCAGCTCCTCGTGGTTGCCGAAGTACCGGTACAGGCCGGGGGCGGTCATGCCCATCTCGCGGGCGATGGCGCGCAGCGACACGGCCTGCGGGCCGTCCTTGGCCAGGAGCCGGCGCGCGGTCTGGATGATCTCGTCGATCGTGGCGGCGCGGAGCCGGTCACGCCGGGACGGCGACACCACCTCTGACATCTGTGTCATGGCTGCCTCCTGGACCTCTTCCTACCCGCGGAGCCCGCCGGCGGATAGGACCCTACCCGCCTACCAGCCTCCCCGGATACTGCCCGATATTAACTCCCTTGACAAGAGTTAACGCCGTATGCGAAGTTACCGACGTAATCAGTTTACACCGTTTACTTGAGTAATCAACGGAAGCATCTCCAAACGGGAGGCGAGATGTTCGAGGCATGGGGAAGGGTTCTCTACCGCAGACGGCGGCTCGCGCTGGTCGCCGCGCTGGTGCTCGTCGCTTTCACCGCGGTCTGGGGGACCGGCGTCTTCGGCAAGCTTTCTTCCGGCAACGACTTCACCCCGCCCGCCAGCCAGAGCCAGCGTGAGGTCGACCAGGCCGCCCAGGCGTTCGGCCGGAACGACGCCGATGTCGTGGTGCTGTACCGCAGCGCCACCATGACCGTGGCCGACCCGGCGTTCCGGCGGGCCGTCACGGCCGCGCTGAACGGGCTGCCGCGCGCCGACGTGGCCAAGGTGACCACGTTCTGGTCCGGCGGGTCGTCCCGCCTGGTCTCCGCGGACCGGCACGCCACCTACGCGACCCTCCAGCTCACCGGGGCCGACGACGCCGCCCGGCACCAGACCTACGAGGCGATCCAGGCCAGGCTCACCCCGGCCAGCCTCGCCGCCGCCGGGCTGACGGCCAAGGCCGGCGGCAACGTGGCCACCGAGGTCGCGATCAACAACGAGGTCACCGCCAACATCGCCAAGGCCGAGGCCTTCTCGATGCCGGTCCTGCTGATCCTGCTGCTGGTGATCTTCGGCAGCCTGGGGGCGGCCTGGATCCCGGTGGCCATCGGCGGCATCGCCATCCTCGGCTCGTTCACCGTGCTGCGGCTGCTCACCCTGGGCACCACCGTGTCGGTCTACTCGGTGAACATCACCACGATCCTGGGGCTGGGCCTGGGCATCGACTACGGGCTGTTCATCGTGACCAGGTTCCGCGAGGAACTGCACCGCCAGCCGACGGTCGAACAGGCGGTGGCCCGGACGGTGGCCACCGCGGGCCGGACCGTCGCGGTCTCCGGAGTCACGGTCGCGGTCGCCCTGACCAGCCTGATGCTGTTCCCCGAGACGTTCCTGCGCTCGATGGGGTACGGCGGGGTGGCCACGGTGGCGGTGGACATGCTGGCCGCGCTGACCGTGCTGCCGGCGCTGCTCGCCGTGCTCGGCCACCGGGTCAACGCGCTGCGCATCCGCCGCCCGGTCCGCCAGCCGGCCCCGGACGAGGCGGGCGGCGGCTGGTACCGGCTGGCCCAGCGGGTCATGCGCCGGCCGGTGGTCTACGTCGCGGTGATCACGATCGGGCTGCTCGCCCTCGGCGCGCCGTTCCTGCGCATCTCCTGGGGCGGCACCGACGCCCGGGCGCTGCCGGCGGCCTCCACCGTCCGGCAGGTGTCGCAGGCCCTGGGCAGCCAGTTCCCGGTCAACTCGACCACTCCGATCGAGGCGCTCGTCACCGGGGCACGAGCCGCCAGCCCGGCCGATCTAGCTGCCTACCTGCACCGCATCGACGCCATCGCCGGGGTGACCGGGGCTCAGGTCACCGGCGTCAAAGGCAGCGTCACCCGGGTGGACATCGGGTACCGTCCGGCCGCCGTGTCCGGCGCCGCCCGGCACATCGTGACCCAGCTCCGCGCCCTCACCCCGCCGCCCGGCACGGCCGTGCTGGTCGGCGGCACCACCGCCAGCCTGGTCGACGAGCTGGCCAGCCTCGGCTCGGTGCTGCCACCGATGGCGCTGCTGGTCGGCGTGTCCACGTTCGTGCTCATGTTCCTGGCCTTCGGCTCGGTGGTCCTGCCCCTCAAGGCGATCGTGATGAACGTGCTGTCGCTGTCGGCGACGTTCGGCGTGGTGGTGTGGATCTTCCAGTGGGGGCACCTGTCCGGCCTGCTGCACTTCACCCCGACCGGCTCCATCGAGCCGACCATGCCGATCTTGATGCTCGCCATCATCTTCGGCCTGTCCATGGACTACGAGGTGTTCCTGCTGTCCCGGATCCGGGAGCGGTACGACCAGACCGGCGACAACACCGCCTCGATCGCGGCCGGCCTGCAGCGGACCGGCGGCGTGATCACCAGCCTGGCCCTGCTGCTGATCATCGTGATCGGCGCGTTCTCCGCCTCCGGCATCACGTTCATCAAGCTGATGGGCGTGGGCATGATCGTGGCGCTGCTGGTGGACGCCACCCTCATCCGGGTGCTGCTGGTGCCGGCCACCATGCGGCTGCTCGGCCAGGCCAACTGGTGGGCGCCGCGGCCGCTGCGCCGTCTGTACGCCAGGTACGGGATCAAGGAGGAGGCCGGGGAACCGGCGCCCGCCCCCGCGGTGGCCGCCGCCGCCGAAGGCTGACCCTTCGTTCTTTACGGCCGAACGAGTCAGCTTTCCCCTGGTTCTCCCCGGCCAGCCCGGGCGGGCGGTGGCCCCGGCCACGGCCTGCCCGGGGCTTGTGCCGGCGGGTACAGTAGCGACGCGGCCGGCGACCGGCGGCCCGCGTCGAGCCCCCGCTTAGGAGACCGAGATGAATCAGCCCGTCGTAGTGCCTGAGGTGCTCTCGGCCGACCTGCCGGCCGGCGTGTTCCTGCTCGACGTGCGTGAAGACGACGAGTGGGCGGCCGGGCACGCGCCCGACGCGGTCCACGTCCGGCTCGGCGACCTCGGCGCGCGCGCCGATGAGCTGCCGCGCGACCGCGAGGTGTACGTGATCTGCCGCAGCGGCACCCGGTCGGCCTACGCGTCCCAGGCGCTGACCGCCAGCGGCCTGCACGCCATCAACGTCGCCGACGGCATGACCGGCTGGGCCGTGGCCGGCCGTCCCATGGTCAGCGAGGACGGCACCGAGCCGCACGTCGCCTAGCCCGCGGTAACCGCCAGTACGAGGGGGAGTACCGCGGGCGCGCCCGCCTCGCGCAGCAGGCGGGCCGCGACCGTCATCGTCCAGCCCGTCTCAACGCGGTCGTCGACGGCCAGCACCGGGCCGCCCGCGTCGCCGAGGGCGTCGCGGAGGTCGTCCGGCACCTCGAACGCGGGCCACAGCGAGCTGAGCCGCTGGGCGCTGTTGTGCCGGCGCGGGCCCGGGCCGTCGCCCGCGTAGGCGATGGCGCCGAGGTAGGGCAGGCGGCCCACCTCGGCCAGCCGCTGGCCGAGGCTGGTGATCAGCCGGGGGCGGCGGCGGGACGGCAGGGTCACCACCCCGGCTGGGCGCTGCGCCCAGTCCCACGCGGCGAGCACCTTGATCGCGGCCGCCACCACCGGCTCGGTGACCGGCTCGTCCGGGGCGTCCTCGGCCAGCAGGGCGCGGAGCATGCTACCCCAGCCGATGTCGGTGAGCCGGCCGAGCGCCCGGCCCGGCTCGGCCGTCAGCGTGGCCGGGATCTTCCCGGACGCGCCGACGCCCAGGTCCTTCATCCCGGTCGGCCACATCCGCCGCGGCTCGATCGTGACGCCGGGGCGCAGCAGCCGCTCGCGGGCCGCGGCCGAGCTCGCCTCCGGCACCTCGGCCGATTCCCGCTGCCCGGTGCAGTTGTCGCAGCGTCCGCAGGGCTTGGCGTCCGGGTCGTCGAGCTCACGGCGCAGGTACTCCATCCGGCAGCCGTCGGTGGCCAGGTAGGCCAGCATGGCCTGCTGCTCGCGGGCGCGCTCGGCCGCGACCCGCTGGTAGCGCTCGGCGTCGTAATGCCAGGGCTCGCCGGTGGCCGTCCAGCCGCCGCTGACCCGGCGCACGGCGCCGTCCACGTCGAGCACCTTGAGCATGGATTCCAGCCGGCTCCGGGACAGGTCGACGCGGGTCTCCAGCGCGGCGGGCGACAGTGGCCGGCCCGCCTCGGCCAGGGTCGCCAAGGTGGCCCGGACCTGCCCCTCGGGCGGGAAGGCGAGCGAGGCGAAGTAAGCCCAGATGTCCCGGTCCTCGCGGCCGGGCAGCAAGATCACCTCGGCGCTCTCGCCCCGCTCGGCGATGAGCGCCCGCCCGGCCCGGCCGATCTGCTGGTAGTAGGCGACCGGCGACTGCGGGGCGCCCAGGTGCACGACGAAGCCGAGGTCCGGCTTGTCGAAGCCCATGCCGAGCGCGCTGGTGGCGACCAGCGCCTTGACCCGGTTGGCGAGCAGGTCGTCCTCGGCCCGGGCCCGGTCCTCGGGCTGGTCCCGGCCGGTGTACGAGGCCACCGTCAGGCCCTGCTCGCGCAGGAAGGCCGCGGTCTCCTCGGCCGCCGCGACCGTCAGCGTGTAGACGATGCCGGACCCGGGCAGCTCGCCGAGCCGGGCCGCCAGCCAGCCGAGCCGCTGGTGCGCGGTGGGCAGCGTCACCACCGCCAGCCGCAGCGAGTCCCGGTCCAGCGGCCCGCGGAGCACCAGCGTCTCGCCCCGGCCGCCGGTGCCGAGCTGCTCGGCCACGTCCCGGGTCACCCGCGCGTTCGCGGTCGCGGTGGTGGCCAGCACCGGGACGCCCGCGGGCAGCTCGCCCAGCAGCGTGCGGAGCCGCCGGTAGTCGGGCCGGAAGTCGTGCCCCCAGTCGGAGATGCAGTGCGCCTCGTCGATCACCACCAGCCCGGCCGACCGGCTCAGCTCGGGCAGCACCTGGTCACGGAACGACGGGTTGTTCAGCCGCTCGGGGCTGACCAGCAGCACGTCGGCCTGGCCCGCGGCCACCTCGGCGTACAGCTCCTCCCAGTCCGCGGTGTTGGCCGAGTTGATGGTGCGCGCCCGGATACCGGCCCGCTGCGCCGCCTCGACCTGGTTGCGCATCAGCGCGAGCAGCGGGGACACGATCACGGTCGCCCCGGCCCCGCGGGCCCGCAGCAGCGCGGTGGCGATGAAGTAGACCGCGGACTTGCCCCAGCCGGTCCGCTGCACCACCAGCGCCCGGCGGCCGTCCGCGACCAGCGCGCTGATGGCGGACCACTGGTCCTCCCGCAGCCGGGCCGTCTCGCCCGCCAGCGCCCGCAGGCACGCCTCTGCCTCGTCCCGCAGCTTCTCTTCGTCACCGGCCATGCCTTCATTGGTACCAGCCGCCACCGTCAGGGGACCGGTATCGGGCGTATGTCATACTCGGGGCAAACATCGGATCTCTGCGGGGCGGGGAAGCGGCTTGGCGGTTACCGACGAGGCCATCGAGAAGATCAAGGCCATGATTACGTCCGGCGCGCTGCGGGCCGGCGACCGGCTGCCGCGCGAGGCCGACCTGGCGGCCGACCTCGGCCTGTCGCGCAGTTCGCTGCGCGAGGCGGTACGCGCGCTGTCCCTGGTCAACATCCTGGACGTGCGCCGGGGGGACGGGACGTACGTGACCAGCCTGGAGCCCCGGCTGCTGCTCGAGGCGCTGAGCTTCATCGTCGACTTCCACCGCGACGACACGCTGCTGGAGTTCCTCCGGGTCCGCCGCATCCTCGAGCCCGCCGCCACCGCGATGGCGGCGGAGCGGATCACCGCCGAGGAAAGCGAGGGCCTGCGCGAGCTTTTGGACAGCATCGGCCCGGACCCGGCGGCCGAGGAACTCGTGGCTAACGACCTGGAGTTCCACCGGCGCATCGTGGCCTGCGCGGGGAACTCGGTGCTCGCTTCGCTGCTCGAGTCGATGTCCGGGCCGACCACCCGGGCCCGGGTCTGGCGCGGTCTCACCCAGACCGGCGCACGGGCCCGGACGCTGGCCGAGCACCGGGCCATCCTGGACGCGCTGGCCGCCCACGACCCCGAGGTGGCCCGGTCCTGGGCCACCGTGCACATCGCCGGCGTCGAGCAGTGGCTAGCCTCGGTGCCGTGACGGACTACGTGGCGGTCAGGGGCCTCGGCGTCGCCGCGGTCATCGGCGTGCACCCCTGGGAACGCGAGATCGAGCAGACCCTGGTCTTCGACGTGGACATGGCGGCCGACGTGCGCCGGGCCGCGGCCAGCGACGACCTGGCCGACGCCCTGGACTACTCCGCCGTGGCCGCGGCTATCGCCGCCGTCGTCCGCGAGGGCAGGTTCCGCCTGATCGAGACCGCCGCCGAGCGCGTCGCCGAGCACCTGCTGGCCAGCTTCCCGCTGACGAGCCTGCGCCTGGAGGTCCGCAAGCCCATCGCCGACGGCGGCTACACCGCCGTCATCACCATCGAGCGCCCCCTTCCATGATCGCGAAGGCTTTTATCCCCGAAAAGGGGTAACAACCTTTCACGATCATGGAGCGGTCCTTCCGGGGCTACGTAACAGGGCTTCTAGCTCGGTCCACAGGTCGTCGGGGATGGGGGTGGAGAGGTAGGAGACGTCGGCTGTGATTTCCTCGGGGGCGCGGGCACCCACCACCGTCGTCGTCACGGCGGGATGACGCAGCGGAAACTGGAGCGCGGCGGCGGGCAGCGGCACGTCGTGCCGGGCGCAGGCGTCGCGCATCCGGCGGGCGCGGGCCAGCAGTGCCGCCGGGGCCGGGGCGTAGTCGTAGGTGGCGCCGTCGTCCGGCCCGGCCAGGATGCCGCTGTTGAGCACGCCGGCCGCCAGGACCGCGACGCCGCGCCGCTGGCACAGCGGGAACAGCACCTCGGCGGCGATGCGGTCGAGCAGCGTGTAGCGGCCCGCGACCAGCACGCAGTCCAGGTCGCAGCGTTCGGCCAGCCAGGCCAGCGCGGACGCCGAGTTCATCCCGGCGCCGATGGCCCGGACCACGCCCTGGTCGCGGAGCGACGCGAGCGCCGGGTAAGCCTGGCCGGCCGCCTGCTCCAGGTAGTCGTCCGGGTCGTGGATCAGCGCGATGTCCACCCGGTCCAGGCCGAGCCGTTCCAGGCTCTCCGCCAGGCTCCGCCGTACCCCGTCCGGGCTGTAGTCGCGGACCCGGGTCAGCGGCGGTATGCCGTAGAACCCCTCCTCCCCCTCGACGTCCCCGGCGGCGGGCACCAGCCGCCGGCCGACCTTGGTGGACACGATGAACTCCTCCCGCCGCTGCCCGGCCAGGAACGAGCCGAGCCGCCGCTCGGATACGCCGACGCCGTAGTGCGGCGCGGTGTCGAAGGCACGGATGCCCGCGGTCCAGGCGGCGGCCAGCGTCGCGGCGGCCGCCTCCTCCCTGACCGGCGCGAAGAGCCCGGCCAGGGGGGCCGCGCCGAACACGAACGGGCCCGGGAAGGCCAGCGGAGAAGGGCTCACGCTCAGATCCTCCCACCGCTCCAGACCGGGCCGGAGGGGTAGGCGAACTCGGCCAGCGAGTCCGGCCGGATCTCGGCCGATGCGCCGGGGGCGACGGGCGCGCGGTAACGGCCACCGCTCACCCGGGCGGGCGCCGCGAAGTGCTCGTGCAGGTGATCGATCCACTCGAGCTTGCGGCCTTCGGTCGTGCCGGACAGCGCGACGTAATCGAACATCGACAGGTGCTGGACGATCTCGCACAGGCCGACCCCGCCGGCGTGCGGGCAGACCGGCACGCCGAACTTGGCCGCCAGCAGCAGGCTGGCGATGTTCTCGTTCACCCCGGCCACCCGGCAGGCGTCGATCTGCAGGACGTCGATGGCCTCGGCCTGGAGCAGCTGCTTGAACATGACCGGGTTGGCGACGTGCTCGCCGGTGGCTACCGGGACCGGCCGGACGCCCCGGCGGATGGCCGCCGTGCCGAGGATGTCGAAAGGCGCGGTCGGCTCCTCCACCCAGGCGAGGCGGAACGGCGCCAGCTCGGTGATCCAGCCGATCGCGGTGGGCACGTCCCAGACCTGGTTCGCGTCGACGGCCAGGCCGGCCCGCTCGCCGACCGCCTCGCGGGCGATCGCGCACCGCCGCTTGTCGTCGGCCAGCGACGCGCCGACCTTGATCTTCACCTGGCCGAAGCCGTCGGCGATGGCCTCGGCGCACAGTTCGGCCAGCTGCTGGTCGGAATAGCCGAGCCAGCCGGGTCCGGTGGAGTAGGCGGGGTAGCCGTCCCGGCGCAGCGCGGCGATCCTGGCGTCCCGGCCGGCCGCGCCGCGCTCGAGCAGGGCCAGCGCCTCGTCCGGGGTAAGCGCGTCGGCCAGGTAGCGGAAGTCGACCAGGTCGACGAGCTCCTGCGGGCTCAGCTGGGCCAGCAGCAGCCACAGCGGCTGGCCCGCCAGGCGGGCGGCCAGGTCCCAGCACGCGTTGAGGACCGCCCCGGTGGCCATGTGCATCACGCCGCAGGACGGGCCGAGCCAGTGCAGCGGGCTGTCGCTGACCAGCGTGCGCGCGAGGCCGCCGAGGTCGGCGAGGACCTCGTCCACGTCCCGGCCCGCCAGGAACGGCTCGAGCAGCCGGATCGCCGCGAGCTGGACGTCGTTGCCGCGGCCGATGGTGAACGCGAACCCGTGCCCGGCCAGCGCGGGATCGGGCGCGTCGGTCCTGATGACCACGTAGGCGGCGGAGTAGTCCGGCGCCGGGTTCATCGCGTCGGACCCGGCCAGCGTCAGGGAGGTGGGAAAGCGCACGTCGTAGGTGTCGAACCCGGTGATCTTCATTCCGCGCTCGCCTCGCCGCCGATGACACGGGCCAGGATCAGCGCGACCAGGATGACGCCGCCGTCGATGGCGTCGATCCAGTAGTTGGGCGCGTTCTCCAGGTCCAGGATGTTCTGCACCACGCCGAGCAGCACCACGCCGGACGCCGCGCCGACCATGTTGCCCCGGCCGCCCTGCAGCGAGACCCCGCCGATGACCGCGGCCGCGAACACGGCGAAGATGATGCCCTCGCCGTACCCCTGGGTGCTGGCCACCGAGGACACCCGGCCCGCCTCCATCAGGCCGCCGATCGCGGCCAGCACGCTGCCGGCCACGTAGACGCCGATCCGCACCCGGTCCACCTTGATCCCGGCGGCCCGGGCCGCCTCCCTGTTCCCGCCGATGGCGTAGATGGCCCGGCCGAGGCGGTGGTAGCGCAGGAACAGCCCGGCCGCCGCGAAGATCAGCACGGCCACGATGAGCGAGACCGGGATCCGCCCGGCGTTGGCCGAGCCGAGGTAGCTGAACGGCCCGGGCAGGCCGAACGGGGACTGCCCCTTCACGATGCCGTCCTGCATGCCGGCCAGGAGGATCGTCATGCCGAGGGTGACGATGAAGCCGTTCAGCCTGCCCTTGACGATGAGCAGCCCGTTCACGAACCCGACCGCCACCCCCACCGCCAGCAAGAGGAGAAGGCCGAGGTAGGGATTCAGCAAGATCCCGGCACCGAACGAGGCGGCCGGCACGATCAGCCACGCCGCGAGCATCGGGGCCAGCCCGTAAGTCGACTCCAGCGACAGGTCCATGCCGCCGATGAGCAGGATCAGCGACTCGCCGACCACCACCACGCCCAGCGCGGAGATCTGCTGGCCGATCCCGGTGATGTTCGAGACGGTCAGGAAGTGGCTGTTCAGGAGCGCGCCCACCACGATGAGCACGACCAGCACCGGCAGCAGCGCCGCCTCCCGGAACCAGGAAATGGCGGCGGCGCCGCGGGTGCGCCGCCGCAGCCGCGTCACCCCGCTGTCCGGGGCCAGCGCGGCCGGGTCTTCCTTGATCTCGCTCATGTCGCTCCCAGCCCCTCGGTGGCCGCGATCAGGGCCTCGCGGTCGAAGGGCGGCTCGGTGAATTCGGTGAAGATCTCCCCGCGGACCAGCACCAGCACGCGGTCGCAGATGACCAGGTCGTCGAGCTCGTCGCTGGCCAGCAGCAGGCTCGCGCCGGACTGCCTGGTGACCCGGTCGAGCTCGGCCAGCAGCAGCTCCTTGGACGCCACGTCCACGCCCCGGGTCGGGGTGATGGCCACGATCAGCACCGGGTCGCTGGCCAGGGCGCGGGCCACCGTGACCTTCTGCTGGTTGCCGCCGGACAGCTCGCGGACCGGCTGGCCCAGCCCGGCCGAGACCAGGGACAGCCGCCGGGCCAGCGGCCCGGCCCGGGCTTCGCGGCGCTTCGGGCTGATGAAGCCGGCCCGGGCGATCCGGTCGGTGATCGTCATGGCGATGTTCTCGGCCGCGCCGAGTAGCGGCACGAACCCCTCGGCCTGCCGGTCCTCGGGGATGAAGCCGACCCCGGCCCGCAGCGCCCCGGCCCGGTCGCCGGGGCGCAGCACCTGCTGGCCGAGGCGAACCTGGCCGGCGTCGGGCGCGGCCGCCCCGGCCACGATCCGGGCCAGCAGGCTCGCGCCGGACCCGCGCAGGCCGGTGACGCCGACCCGCTCGCCGCCGCGCACCGTCAGCGACACCGCGTCGAGCGAGGCGCCCGCCGAGGCGAGCGAGACCGCGATGACCTCGAGGTCGGGCGGGTACGTCCGGCCGTCACCATACGTCCGGCCGTCACCGTGCGTCCGGCCATCACCGCGCGGCCGGGGGCTGCTTGGCCGGGGACTGGCGGGAGGGGGAACCGGGGCGGGTGACCCAGGCCGTTCGGCGGCTTGATTGTGCTTGTCGCCGACCATGGCGGTGACCAGCTCCTGCTTGCTGACCGCGGTCATCGGCGCGGTCAGCACCAGCTCGCCGTCGCGGAGCACGGCCACGTCGGTGCAGATCTCGAACACCTCCTCCAGGTGGTGGGAGATGTACATGATCGCGACGCCGGCCTCGCGCAGCGCTCGGACGCGGTCGAACAGGCGGAGCGCGGCGCCGCGCTCCAGGGCGGCGGTCGGCTCGTCGAGCAGCAGGCAGCGGGTGCCCGCGGCGAGCGCCCGGGTGATCTCGACCACCTGCCGCTGCTCGACGGTGAGGCTGCCGCAGGGGACGTCGGCGTCCACGTCGAAGCCCCAGTCGGCCATGATCCGGGCCGCCTGCTCGCGCATCCCGCGCCAGTCGACGACGCCGAGACCGCCGCGGCGGGGCGGCCGGCCGAGGAAGACGTTCTCCGCCACGGTCAGGCCCGGCACCACCATGGAGTGCTGGAACACGGTCGCGATGCGCGTACGCCAGGCGGCCACGTCGCCCAGCGCGGGCGCCGGGCCGTCGTCGAAGCTGACCTCGCCCGCGTCCGGCGCGAGCAGCCCGGACAGGACGGAGACCAGCGTGGACTTGCCCGCGCCGTTGCGGCCGACCAGGCCGAGGCAGCGCCCGGGATACAGGCTCAGCGTCACGCCGCGCAGCGCCTGCGTGCTGCCGAACCGCTTGCGGATCCCCGCCGCGGTCACCGCGGCGGGGATCTCGGCCTCGCTCATAGGCTCACGAGGCCGACGAGCTGCAGACGCCGCCGTGGGCCTGGCCGTAGACGTTGCCCCAGAGCTGGGCGTTGCCGACCGGGGTGGTGGTCACCGAGCCGGGCAGGCCGAGGACCGGGCTGACGGTCAGCGTCTGGGCGGCCTTGGTCACGAACGGGGCCACGATCGGGTCCGCGAGGTTGCTGTCGCCCGCGTAGCTGACCATCTGCAGCGTCGGGGCGCCGCCGCCGGGCTGGCCCGCGCTGTGCTGAACGCCCTTGGCCGCGTCCAGGGCGTACTTCAGCGCCCACTCCGCGTAGAGGTCGGCGGGCTGGGACTGCGAGGCGTCCAGCGTGCCGTGGCCGATGTCGCACATCTCGAACGGCACCCCGTCGTCGCTGACCACCATCACCTTGCCGGTCAGGCCCTTGGACTTCAGCAGCGGGATGATGCCGGTGTCCGGGCTCGACCACTGCGAGTAGATCGCCTTGAGCTGGCTGCCGTAGGCGTTCACCGCGTTCTGCGCGTCGGTCACGGCGGTGGCCTCGGTCCAGGTCGTCGGGTCCTTCAGGACGTGCACGCCGGGGGCGTTCTTGGCCATGCACTGGTTGAAGGCGTTGGTCCGGTCGGCGCCGTTGGAGGAGGTCAGGTCGCCTTCCAGGTCGAGCACGTAGCCGGACTTGACCTTGGCGCTGATGGCGGCGCAGGCGTCCAGGCCGTAGATCGTGTTGGACGCGCGCACCACCATGTAGACCTTGCCCACGCCGACGATCGTGTCGACCGACACCAGCTGGACGTGGTGCGCGGCGGCGTAGCTGATCGCCGGGCCGAGGCTGGTCGCGGTCTCCGGGTTCACGATGATCGCCTTGGCGCCCTCGTTGACCAGGTTCTCGATCTGGGTGTTCTGCAGGCTCGCGTTGGCCGCGGCCAGGAGCGGGCCGAGCAGCTTGATGTGCAGCTGCTTGGCGTCCTGGGTCTCGTAGTTGATGTAGGCGGCCCAGAAGGCCGTGTTGTTGTACGTGAGGTCCACGCCGATGGTGGTTTCTCCGCTGGAGCTGGCCGTGCCGCCGGCCGTGCTGCCGGATCCGGCCGACGTGCTGGAGCCGCCCGAGCTGCAGGCGGCGAGGAGGGTGACCGCGGCCAGCGCGGCCAGGGCGGTGGTGGTGGCGGCGCGGGAAGGACCTATGCGACCCAAGGGGCCCGCGCCCGGGCGTCTGCGGAATCTCATGCCGAACCTCCTGGTGGCACGGTCCGGGTCCGCGGCCCGCGTCGGTGCGGGCTGCGGAGGGGTACCCGGAGTGCCGTGTGCCAGGAAAATAGATCGGATGTCTACGCCGTGTCAATGGGGTAAAACCCGGCAGAAGTCAGCCGATACCAAACAGATACGTCGGTGTCATCCGATCTATGGTGAGCCTCTACGGCTGAGGTGGGCGCGGCCGCAGGCGCAACCCCTCCATGCCGCCGTCCACGGCCAGGGCCATGCCGGTGGTCGCGCTGGCCAGCGGGCTGGCCAGGTAGGCGATGGCCCCGGCAACCTCGTCCGCGGTGACCAGGCGGCCCATCGGCTGCCGGGCGTTGAGCGCGGCGCGTTCGGCGGCCGGGTCGGGCGCGGCGCTGAGCAGCCGGCCGACCCACGGGGTGTCCGCCGTGCCGGGGGTCACGCAGTTCACCCTGATCCCCTCGGTCACGTGGTCGGCCGCCATGGCCAGCGTGAGCGCGTAGACGGCGCCCTTGCTCGCGCTGTAGACCGCGCGCTGGGGCAGGCCCGCGATGGCCGCGACCGAGCAGGTGTTGACGATCGCGGCCTGGCCGCGATCGTGCACCGCCGCGCGGAGCAGTGGCAGGGCGGCCCGGGTGACGCGGACGATGCCGAGCACGTTCACGTCGAGCACCCGGTGCCACTCGGCGTCGTCGTTGTCCTCGACCGTCCCGGCCGCGCCGACGCCGGCGTTGTTCACCACGATGTCCAGCCGGCCGAGCGCCTGCCCGGCCTCGGCCACGGCGCCGCGGACCGCGTCGTCGTCGGTCACGTCGGCCGCGACCGGGTAAAGGTCGGCGCTTTCGGCGGCGGCCTTGAGGGCCTCGATCCCGTCCGGGCGGTCCAGCACGGCCACCCGGGCCCCGCGGGCGGCCAGCAGCCGCGCCGTGGCCAGCCCGATTCCTGAGGCCCCCCCGGTGACCAGGGCGGCCAGCCCGTCGAACTCGTTCGATTGCATCGTCATAGGTCCGATGTATCACACGCCCGTAACGCCCCGCTCGTGACGCCCCGCTCTTTACGTCATGAAACCCGGGATCCAGTGCGCTCCAACGCTGTGGATCCCGGGTTTCATGCGGCTGGGTGAGGCCCGGCGAGGTCCGGGCGGCGGTCCCGGCGGCTAGCCGAGGACCTGGCGGCGGAACTGGCGGACCGCCAGCGGTGCGAAGACCGCCAGCATGAGCACGGACCAGCCGACCACGGCCAGCTCCGGGTGCTGCATCGGCCAGGCGTGCACCGAGGCCGCCGGGTTCGGGTTGCCGAACAGGTGGCGGGACGCCGCGGCCAGCGCGGACATCGGGTTCCACTCCGCCACCGGCTGCAGCCAGCCGGGCATGCCCTGGGTCGGCACGAACGCGCTGGACACGAACGTCAGCGGCAGGAAGACGATGAACCCCGTCGCCTGGGCCGCCTCCGGACTGCGCAGGACCATGCCGAGCAGGACCCCGGCCCAGGTGAACGCGTAGCCGAACAGCAGGGACAGCGCGAGCGCCTCGATCACGTCCACCGGCCCCGTGTGCACCCGCCAGCCGATGGCCAGCCCGACGCAGACCACGATGGCCGCGCCGATGAGCTGGGTGAGCAACTCGGCGATGGAGCGCGCCACCAGCACCGCCCAGCGTGACATGGGCAGCGACCGGAACCGGTCCATCAGCCCGGTGGACATGTCGGTGACCAGCGCGACGGCCACGCCCGGCGCCGTCTGGGCCAGGCCCATCCCGAGCATCCCGCCGATCAGGTACTCGTGGTAGCTCCCGTGGCCCGGCAGCAAGATCGCGCCGCCGAACACGTAGGCGAACATCAAGATGAAGATGACCGGCATGATCGTGACGTCGGCCAGCGTCTCCGGTTCCCGCCGGATCCGCGCGATGCTCCGCTTGGTGAGCACCCACACGTCGGCGGCGAAGTGCGCGACCGGGCTGCGCCCGTAGGTGACATCCTGCGGGGGAGCCAGCTCCGCGGTGATAGTGGTCATGCTGCCTCCTCGTTGTCGCCGTCGGTGGCGTGGCCGGTCAGGGCCATGAACACGTCGTCGAGCGACGCGCGCTGCATGGTGACGTCGTTGACCGGGACCCCGGCGTGGTCGAGCCCCCGCACGACCAGCGTGGTCAGCCCTTCGACCGCGTCGACCGGCACCGACAGGCGCCGCCCGTCCGCATCCGCCTGGATGCTGCCGGCCGCGAACGGCTTGACCGCGACGATCGCCGCCTCGATGTCGGCCCCCGCGGCCAGTGCGATATCGAGGTGCTCGCCGCCGACGGCGGACTTGAGCTGGTCCGGCGTGCCCTCGGCGATGACCGCGCCACCGTCGATCACGGCGATCCGCCGGGCCAGCTGGTCCGCCTCCTCCAGGTACTGCGTGGTGAGCAGCAGCGTCGTCCCCGAGTCCGCCAGCTGCCGGATGATGTCCCAGGTCATGGCGCGGGCGTTCGGGTCCAGGCCGGTGCTCGGCTCGTCCAGGAACAGCACCGACGGGTAGCCGATCAAGCTGGCGGCCAGGTCCAGCCGCCGCCGCATGCCGCCCGAGTAGGTCTTGACCGCGCGCCCCGCCGCCTCGGTCAGGCTGAACCGCTCGAGCATCTCGTCGGCCCGGCGCCGGGCCGCGCCGGCCGTGAGCCGGCTGAGCTGGCCGATCATGACCAGGTTGGCGTGGCCGGTGAGGTACTCGTCCAGTGCCGCGTACTGCCCGGTCAGCCCGATCTGCCGCCGCACCTCGGCCGCCTCGTCGGCCACGTCGTGCCCCAGCACCCGCGCCCGGCCCCCGTCCGGGCGCAGGAGGGTGGCGAAGACCCGGACCGCGGTGGTCTTGCCCGCGCCGTTCGGCCCGAGCAGGCCGTAGACCGTGCCGGCCGGGACGCTCAGGTTGAAGTCGGCCAGCGCTTTGGTCTTCCCGAAGTTCTTGACGAGCCCTTCCGCCTCGATGGCGGGGGTTTGACCCATGGTTGCTCCCCGTTACTCGTACGCCGTACGTGCTAGTACGATGTACCATAGCAGTACGGTGTACGAGCCGGCAAGCCTGGCGCTCCGGACCGCGCTGGTTTACGGGACCGCCCGGCTTGGGGCATGCTGAGCGGCGGAGGAGGCGGACAGTGAGCGACCAGGAGGGGTACGACGGCGAGCAGTGGCCGTTCTTCCCGTACTCGCGCCAGTACCCGCGGCCCGGCCGGGTGTCCCGGGAGCAGGCCCGCGAGCAGAAGATCGCCGGGCACGTCCAGCGGCACCGCGAGCGGGGGACGCAGCCGCCGCGCCGGGACCGCGGCCTGTCCCGGGCCGAGATCGTCACCGCCGCCATCGCCGTGGCCGACGCCGAGGGGCCCGACGCGATCAGCATGCGGCGGATCGCCCGCGAGGTCGGCGCGGGCGCGATGTCCCTCTACTGGTACGTCTCCTCCAAGGAAGAACTCCTGGAGCTGATGCTGGACGCGATCGAGGCCGACATCGAGGTGCCGGACCCGTCCGGTGACTGGCGGGCCGACCTCGGCCTGTTCGCCCACCGGACCAGGGAGGCGCTGCGCCAGCACCGGTGGGCAGTGGAATTCATCGGCACCAGGCCGCCGCAGGGGCCGAACGACGTTCGCAACCTCGAACGCCTGCTCAGCCTGCTCGACGGGCTCGGCGTGGAGGACGTCCGGCTGGTCATGAACATCTTCATGACCGTGGCGACCTTCGTGATGGGCGCGGTCATCCGGGAGGCCCAGGAGGTCCGCTTCCAGCGCGAGCAGGAGCGGGCCGAGGGGGAGCTGACCCCCGAGGAGGTCGAGGCCGAGCACGAGCGCTACCGCGCCTGGTTCGAGGCCTCGGGCGACTTCCCGCACATCGCCCGGCTGATGAAGGCCGACGTCGACCCGGACGACCCGGACACCCGGGAGGAGCGCTTCCAGTTCAGCCTGGACTGCGTCCTGGACGGCATCGCCGCCCGCCTGGCCGCCAGCGGCGCCAGCGGCGCTCGCGCCGCCCCGCCGGGCTGACGGATGGCCGGACACCTCCCCGAGGGCGCCGCCGAGGTCTGGTGGGCGCGCCGGCAGGACGCCGCGGACCGGCACCTGGTGCTGCTCGACGAGACCGAGCGGCGGCGCTGGGCCGGGTACCGGCGCGACGCGGACCGCGAGCGCTTCCTGGCCGGGTGCGTGCTGGCCAAGGCGGCGCTGGCCCGGTATGCCGGGCTGCGCCCGGCGGACGTGCGCTTCGACCGGACCTGCCGTCAGTGCGGCGCGCCGCACGGCAAGCCGATCGCCCAGGACATCGAGGCCCTCGAGCATTCGGTCGCGCACTCCGGTGACCTGATCGCGGTGGCCGTGGCGGGAGACCCGGTCGGCGTGGACGTCGAGCAGCTCGACGAGCGCCCGCACCCGCTGGGCCGGGACGGCGACCCGGACGCGCTCGCGCGTCTGGTGCTGTCCGCCGCCGAGCGGGCGGCCCTGGCCCAGGTTCCCCCGGACGACCGCGCCCGGGCCTTCCTGGTCGCCTGGACCAGGAAGGAAGCGGTGACCAAGGTGACCGGCGACGGCCTGCGGGCCGCGTTCAGCGAGGTCGTCGTGGCCGCGGACGCGGGACCGCCCCGGCTGACGTCGTGGCCTTACCGGCGTGACCCGCGCGAGGTGACCCTGCTCGACCTGGACGCGGCGGCCGGTTACGTGGCGGCGCTCGCGGTCCTCGGCCGCTGCGCGGGGGTGACGGCCCGGGATGGCTCGGCGCTGCTCGCCGAGCTGTAGCTCAAGGGGGGCCGCGTGGCACCCGGGACGCGTCTTGTAGCGTGGCGGGCGGAGGCGGCTTGATGCGTATCGGCTTGTTCGTGACGTGCCTGACCGACACGCTGTTCCCGGACACCGGCCGGGCCGTGGTGACGGTGCTGGAACGGCTGGGCCATCAGGTGGATTTCCCCGTGGCCCAGGCGTGCTGCGGCCAGATGCACTTCAACACCGGCTACCGCCGGGAGGCGGTGCCGATGGCGCGCGGGCTCGCCGCCGCCTTCGGCGGCTATGAGGCGATCGTCACCCCGTCCGCCTCGTGCGCCTCGATGATCCGCGAGTACTACCCGGCGCTGGCCGACGAGGCGGGCGACGCGGGCCTGGCCCGGGCGGTGGCCGAGCTGGCGCCCCGGACGCATGAGCTTTCCGTGTTCCTGACCGGCGTGCTCGGGGTCACCGACGTGGGCGCGTACTTCCCGCACAAGGTGACCTACCATCCGACCTGCCACGGGCTCCGCATGCTCAAGGTGGGCGACGCCCCGCTGCGGCTGCTCCGCGCGGTGCGCGGCCTGAAGCTGGCCGACCTGCCCGACGCCGAGGAGTGCTGCGGGTTCGGCGGCACGTTCGCGGTCAAGAACGCGGAGGTGTCGGCGGCGATCTGCGCGGACAAGGTGGCGGCGGTCCGCCGCAGCGGAGCCGAGGTGCTGTGCGCGGCGGACAACTCGTGCCTGATGCACATCGGCGGCGCGCTGCAGCGGCAGCGCTCGGGGGTGGCGGTCATGCACCTGGCGGAGATCCTGGCCCGGACCGAGGACCCACGGTGACAATGCCCGATAAGGTGACGGGGCCGCACCCGGGCATGCCGACCTACCTGGGCATGCCCCCGTTCCCGGCCGCGGCCCGGGCCGCGGTGGCCGACTCGCAGCTGCGGGCCAACCTGACCCACGCCACCCACACGATCCGGGCCAAACGGGCCGGCGCGGTCGCCGAGCTGGCCGACTGGGAGCAGCTCCGCCAGGCGGCCAAGGCGATCAAGGATCACACCCTGGCCCACCTGGACACCTACCTGCTGCGGCTGGAGGAGAACGTCACCCGCGCGGGCGGGGTGGTGCACTGGGCCCAGGACGCCGGCGAGGCCAACGCGATCGTGGCCGGCCTGGTCCGCGCGGCGGACGCCGACGGCGTGGTCAAGGTGAAGTCGATGGCCACCCAGGAGACCGGGCTGAACGAGGCGCTCGCCGCCGACGGCATCAGCGCGCTGGAGACCGACCTGGCCGAGCTCATCGTCCAGCTCGGCCACGACCGGCCCAGCCACATCCTGGTCCCGGCCATCCACCGGAACCGCGCCGAGATCAGGGAGATCTTCCGCCGCGAGATGCCGGACGCGCCGGCCGGCCTGACCGACGACCCGCCCGCGCTGACCGCCGCGGCGCGCTCGCACCTGCGCCAGGCGTTCCTGTCCGCGCAGGTCGGGGTGTCCGGGGCGAACTTCGCGATCGCCGAGACCGGATCGCTGGTGGTGGTGGAGTCCGAGGGCAACGGCCGGATGTGCGTGACGCTGCCGCGCACGCTCATCTCGGTGGTGGGGGTGGAGAAGATCCTGCCGTCGTGGCGGGACCTGGAGGTGTTCCTGGCCCTGCTGCCCCGTTCGTCCACGGCCGAGCGGATGAACCCGTACACCTCGACCTGGAGCGGGATCACGCCCGGCGACGGCCCGGAGAACTTCCACCTGGTGCTGCTGGACAACGGCCGCACCTCGGCCCTGGCCGACCCGACCGGCCGCCAGGCGCTGCGCTGCATCAGGTGCTCGGCCTGCCTGAACGTGTGCCCGGTGTACGAGCGGACCGGCGGCCACGCCTACGGCTCGCCCTACCCGGGCCCGATCGGCGCGATCATCTCCCCGCTGCTGCGCGGCGTCACCGACCCGGTGGACGCGTCGCTGCCCTTCGCCTCCACCTTGTGCGGCGCCTGCTACGAGGTGTGCCCGGTCGCGATCAACATCCCCGAGGCCCTGGTGCACCTGCGCGCCCAGGTGGTCGACGCGAAACGAGAAAAGAACATTTCCGCCGAACGTGTGGCGTTCAACCTATCCGGACGCGTTCTCCGCTCGCCCCGCCTGCTCGCCGCGGCCCAGCGCGCCGCCTCGGCCAGCCGCAAGGTGGTCGCGAGGAAGGGCCGGATCCGGCGGCTGCCGCCGCCGCTCAGCGGCTGGACGGAAACCCGCGACGCCCCGGCTCCGCCGGCCGAGTCGTTCCGCGCCTGGTGGTCCCGAACCCGGGGGTCCCGGTCATGAGCGCGGGCTCGAAGGATCAGATCCTGGCCCGGATCCGCGCCGCCAACCGCGCCTGCGGCGCGGACGGGAGTTCCGGCCGCGCCTCGGCGGGCGGCCGGGACGGCACCGGGCCCGCCGCCGCGGCCGACGCGGCGTACGCGGCGCTGGACCGTGCGTACCTGCGGGCCCACCACGACGCCGATATCACCGGGCTGTTCGCCGAGCGCGTCGCCGACTACCGCGCCGTGGTCGAGCGCGTCGCGGGATCCAGCCTGGCCGCCGCCGTCGCCCGCGTGCTGGCGGCCCGGGCCGAGGCGGTCCCCGGCTCGTTCGTCATCCCGGCTGGGCTCCCCGCCGGATGGCTGGCCGGGTTGCCCGCCGAGATCACGCTGGCCCGGGACGAGCCCCCGCTGCCCGCGGCCGAACTCGACCGCCTGAGCGGCGTCGTCACCGGCTGCGCGGTGGCCATCGCCGAGACCGGCACGATCATCTTGGACCACGGCCCCGGGCAGGGCCGCCGCGCGCTCACCCTGGTGCCCGACTTCCACCTGGTCGTCGTCCGGGCCGGCCAGGTCGCGGCCGACCTGGCCGACGCGTTCGCCCGGCTCGATCCGGCTCGTCCGCACACCCTCATCTCGGGCCCCTCGGCCACCAGCGACATCGAGCTCATCCGGGTCGAAGGCGTGCACGGCCCCCGCAACCTGCATGTCCTGGTCGCCGAGGCCTGAATCCGGCTTAGCGCGGCGGTGCGATGTAGCCGACGGTGAGCAAGATGTTGGCGTAGAGGCGGTCGTCGCCGGTGGCCACGCACACCGCCAGGTCGGGCTCCCGGCAGGCGGCGTAGAACTCCAGCCGCCCCAGCGGCTGCAGCGGCAGGTCCGGCCCGAGCCGCGCCCGGTAGGTGCCGAACACCTCGGGCTCGGAGCCCTGGTCCGGCCACATCACGTGGACCGCCTCGACCGGCACGGCCGCCAGCACCGGCCCGAGGACCTGGTCCACGGTGACCAGCCCGGGCCGCAGGTTCAGGTAGATCAGCGCGGCCCGCGAGCTCGCGTTCGTGCTGTGCGAGTAGTTGGCGTCGGCGATCAGCACCTTGCCGCCGTGCCCGCACGCGGCCAGGGCCGCCAGCAGCGGCGGATGAATGAGCGGGAACCTGAGCACGCCAGCAGCCTAGACCCCGCCCCGGCCGCCGGGGCTGCCCGGCGGGGCATTTCGCGTCTCAGGTGTCACCCGTTGCTCGGGTGTCCTGTCTGTCACATGGCACCGGCCGCCGCAACCACCGCAATGTCGCATGGGTGCGGCTCCTTTCGGGTGAGCGGCCTGGCGGCCGCTGCGAGCCGGGCCGCCCGGTATTCCCCCCAGCCCCGCCAGCCCGGCCCGGCCTCCCAGCCCCGCCAGTCCGGCCCGGCCCCCCAGCCCCGTCAGCCCGGCCCGGCCCGGCAGCCCCGGATCTCCCGCCCGCCACCCGGCGCCGGCCCCCGGGCAGCCACGTCAATGTGACTCTGCGGTGGTCAAGACCACGTCGATGTGGCATCGCGGTGGTTGCCGGGGCGCCCCTGGGCGGCCCCGGCCGGTACCGCACGCCCCGCACGGCCCGCACGGATCAGGCGCCCCGGGACCGGGCTCAGCAGGCAGGAACCGGGGCGCCCCGGGACCCGGCTCACAGAAAAGGAGCCACACCCATGTGACATTGCTGTGGCGGACCCATCGCGATGTGGCATCGCGGTGGTAAGCGGCCTGGCCGGGGCGGTCCCGGCTGGCCGTCGGCTGGGCGTCGGCTGGGCGCCGGGCCTGGACCGGGGGGCCGGGAGGTGCCGGGAACGGGAACATGACCGCCGTGCCAATGGCTGAAGCTGGTGCGCGGCGGGCCTGGCGACCCGGGTTCCGGGGGTGATCGCTTCAGGCGAACGGGGAGCGGAAACAAAACCGGGCTCTTTTTTCTTGAGTGTGTATGACTCAAGCTTTGGAGGCCATCAATGAGTGAAACACTCACGCTGCCGGTGCTGCCGCTCGATGACGAAGTGGTGCTGCCGGGGATGGTGGTGCCGCTGGAGACATCGCAGCCGGAAGTTGGCGCCGCGATCGACGCGGCCCGGATGCCGTCCCGGCAGGTTCCCGGCATGCGTTCGGAGATAAAGGCACGGGTGCTGCTCGTGCCGCGGCTGCCTGACCGCGGGCTCGCGGGCGTCGGCACCCTCGCCGTGGTGGAGCAGGTCGGGCGGCTGCCCGGCGGCCAGCCGGGCGCGGTGGTGCGCGGCACGTCCCGGGTCAAGATCGGCTCGGGGACCACCGGTCCCGGCGCGGCGCTGTGGGTGGAAGGCACCGTGGTCGAGGAGACCAGTGACGGCCCGCACGCCGACGAACTCGCCCAGCAGTACAAGTCCCTGGTCACCAGCATGCTGCAGCAGCGCGGCGCCTGGCAGGTCATCGACGCCATCCAGCAGCTCACCGACGCGTCCGCGATCGCGGACCGGGCGGGCTACTCGAGCTACCTTTCGACCACGCAGAAGCTGCAGCTGCTCGAGACCGCCGATCTGGTCGAGCGCCTGGAGCTGGTGGTCGGCTGGGCCAAGGACCAGCTGGCCGAGCTGGAAGTGGCCGAGTCCATCCGCAAGGACGTCTCCGAGGGCATGGAGAAGCAGCAGAAGGAATTCCTGCTCCGCCAGCAGCTCGCCGCCGTCCGCAAGGAACTGAACGACCTGACCGGCGGAGGTAAGGGCGAGACCGAAGAGGACGACTACCGCAAGCGCGTCGAGGACGCCGCTCTGCCGGAGAAGGTCCACGAGGCCGCCATGCGGGAGGTCGACAAGCTCGAGCGGACCTCGGAGCAGTCGCCGGAAGTCGGCTGGATCAGGACCTGGCTCGACACCGTTCTCGACATCCCGTGGAACGAGCGGACCGAGGACGCCTACGACATCGCCGGCGCGCGCGTGATCCTCGACGAGGACCACACCGGGCTCGACGACGTGAAGGACCGGATCATCGAGTACCTGGCGGTGCGCAAGCGGCGCAGCGACCGCGGTCTCGGGGTCATCGGCGGCCGGCGCTCCGGTGCCGTGCTCGCCCTGGTCGGCCCGCCCGGCGTCGGCAAGACGTCGCTCGGTGAGTCGGTCGCGCGGGCCATGGGCCGCAAGTTCGTCCGGGTCGCGCTCGGCGGCGTCCGGGACGAGGCGGAGATCCGCGGTCACCGGCGCACCTACGTCGGCGCGCTGCCCGGCCGGATCGTCCGGGCCATCCGCGAGGCGGGCACGATGAACCCGGTCGTGCTGCTCGACGAGGTCGACAAGGTCGGCAGCGACTACCGGGGCGACCCGGCCGCCGCGCTGCTCGAGGTGCTCGACCCGGCGCAGAACCACACCTTCCGCGACCACTACCTCGAGGTCGACCTCGACCTGTCCGACGTGGTGTTCCTGGCCACGGCGAACGTGCTCGACTCGATCCCCGGGCCGCTGATCGACCGGATGGAACTGGTCCAGCTCGACGGTTACACCGAGGACGAGAAGGTCGCCATCGGCCGGGACCACCTGCTGCCCAGGCAGCTGTCCAAGTCGGGCCTCAGTGCCGACGAGGTCACGCTGACGGACGACGCGCTGCGGCTCGTCGCGGCCGAGTACACCCGCGAGGCGGGCGTCCGGTCGCTGGAGCGGGCCATCGCCCGGGTGCTGCGCAAGGTCACCGCCAAGGAGGCCCTGGAGGAGGGCACGCTGCCGATCACGGTCAGCGCCGCCAACCTCAAGGACTACCTGGGGCGGCCCCGGTTCACCCCGGAGACCAAGCTGACGTCGAGCGACCGCCGCACGGCGGTGCCTGGCGTGGCGACCGGCCTGGCGGTGACCGGCGCGGGTGGCGACGTGCTCTACATCGAGGCGTCCATGGCCGGCCGGGAGACCGGCGAGGCCAGCGTGACGCTCACCGGGCAGCTCGGTGACGTGATGAAGGAATCGGCCCGGATCGCGCTGTCCTACCTGCGCTCGCACGGCGCCGAGCTCGGCCTGCCCGTGGGCGAGCTCAAGGACCGCGGCGTGCACGTGCACGTGCCGGCCGGCGCGGTGCCCAAGGACGGGCCCAGTGCGGGGGTCACCATGACCACCGCGCTCGCGTCGCTGCTGTCCGGCCGGCCCGTCCGGTCCGACGTGGCGATGACCGGTGAGGTCTCGCTCACCGGGCGGGTGCTGCCCATCGGCGGCGTGAAGCAGAAGCTGCTCGCCGCCCACCGGGCCGGGATCACCACCGTGCTGATCCCGCAGCGGAACGAGCCGGACCTGGATGACGTCCCGGCCGAGGTGCTCGAGAAGCTGGACGTGCACGTCATGAGCGATGTCCGCGACGTGCTCGAGCTCGCGCTCGAGCCGGCCGAGGCCGCCCAGGCCCCGCAGGCCGCCGGACTGGCGGCCTGACCGGGTACCGCCCGGCCGGTAGTGCTAGCTGGCGCCGGGATCGTCGTCCTGCGGGACGGCGCCCGGCGCCGGCGGCTCGTCCGGATGGGCGGCGGCCGGGAACACGTCGGTGCCGGACAGGTTCCAGATGAAGCCCGGCTCGGCGCCCTTAGCCCCCGGAGTCCGCGATTCGGCCGGGGCTGCCGGGACCGCACCGGTCCCGGCAGCCCCGGCCGTACCTGCGCTCAGGACGAGGCCGGCGGCGCGCGACGGCACGGTGAAGTCGGGGGCCCGAGGCGGCGCGTAGTCGACGGGAATGGGGGCCGCGGCGAAGCCGAGGCTCTGCCGGGCCGGCAGCTGCACCCACGTCGGCGGGATGTCGGGGAAGTCGTCGCCCGCGCGGGCCAGCGGCCGCGGCGGGAAGTCCGGGTCCGGCGACGCGCCGAATTCGAAGGGCGCGGGCAGCATGGCGTCCGGTGGCGCCGCCGCCATGTCCGCCATGTCGCCCGGCACCCGGATGCCGGGACCCGGGTCCGGCGGGAGCGCGCTGTTCGCCGCCATCGGCAGCGACCCGAACCCGCGCTGGGGTTCCGGTGCGGGCGCCCACGGCGGCCCGGGGTCGCCGTCGCCGGCCTTGGATCCCCTGGCCGCCCGGACCGTCCGGGCGGCCTTGGGCGCCGGGCTCATGGCCGGGCGGAACGGCGCGCTCGGAGCGTACGGCCCGCTGGCGGGACTCTGCATCTCGCCCAGGCCGCCGCCGGTGAAGCCGCCGGTGGCCGTCCAGCTGGCCGTCTCCGGCAGTCCCGGCGGGGTCCCGGGGATCATCCGGGGCGGCTGCGGCACGGGGCGGCCGGGGCCGGTGATGGCCAGCGCGGTCCCGGGGGCAAGCTCCGGCTTGCGGGCCTGGTGCTGGCCGCGCGGCCGGGCCCGGCCCGGCCCGGCTTCCGCCGCCGCGGCGGCCGCGGCCGCCGCCCGCGCCTTTTCCCGCCGGGAGCGCATGATCAGGAGCAGGACGACGAGCAGCGCGATCAGCACGCCCAGGCCGGCCACCACGTAGCGGATCAGCGAGCTGGCCACGGAGCTGGCGCTCCCCTGGTGGGCCGCGGTGGTCGACAGGCGGGCGGGCTTGCGGGACGGCACGGGCGTGGCGGCCGGCTGGTCGGCCTGGCTGAGGCCGGCGGCCAGGCTGACCGCCCGGTCCGCGTCGATGACGCCGAGGCCGGCTCCCGGGGCGCGGGTGCCGGCCGGGGTCACGCTCTCGGCCATCACTTGGCTGACCTGGGCGCCGGTGAGGTGCGGGAACCTGGACAGCACGAGCGCGGCCACGCCGGCCACGATGCCGCTCGACAAGCTGGTGGAGCTGATCGGCGCGTAGCCGGCGGGCGGCGTCGCGGCCGTCAGGCTGACGCCGGGCGCGGTCAGGGTCACGAAGGAGTGCCTGCTGCTGAACGAGGCGACCTGCCCGTTCCGGCCGACCGACCCGACCGCGACGACGCCGGGATAGGCGGCCGGGTAGTCGACCAGGTCGGCGCCCTCGCCGTCGTCGCCGGCCGGGGCGACCAGGATCACGTCCTTGCTCAGCGCGTTCGCCACCGCCGCCTGCTCGGCCGGGCTGCCGCCGGCCGCGGCCGGGTTGCCCTGGCCGGTGAGGCCGCCCGTGCCCGGGTCCATCGGCAGCTCGATGATCCGGGCGCCGTGGTCGACCGCGTAGGTGATGCCCGCGGCGATCGCGCCGGGCAGCTTCTTGGTGACGGCCTTATCGGAGTTCAGCGGGTCGTTGTACTCCAAGGTGACCCGGATGGCCAGGATCTTCGCCGCCGGGGCGATGCCGAGCAGGCCGTCCGCGTGGCCGGTGCCGTGCCCGTGCCCGGCGATGATCCCGGCCACCTCGGTTCCGTTGACACCCCAGAACGGACCGTCCGCGGTCCGGCCCGAGCCACTGAAGTCCGGCCCGGCCGTCACCGAGCCGGCCAGATCGGGGTGCCGGGGATCGACACCGGTACCCAGCACGGCCACGGTGATCCCGGCGCCCTCGGCGGACTGCCACGCCTGCGACACGTGCAGGCTGCTCAGCCACCATTCCTGCGCCTGGACGGCGTCACCCGCGCGCGCCGATCCCGCGGCACCGGCCGAGGCGGGCCAGGAAACGGTGATGATGGCGGCCAGCCCCGCGGCAACCGGGATCAGGGTGCTGCGGAAAGATCGGTGTGACACTTGGTCAGATATCTCCTCCGAGGCTGGCCGAGCGGGCCTGCGGTAGCGACGTTCCGACCCGGCCTATGTAATCGTGCCATGCGGTAGCCGCCCGTGGAATGCGTCATTGGCGATTAGTTTGGGGGAGGGCCGCGGACCGGCCCGGCGCGGCCGGTCGGGTACGGTCGGCAGTACCGGGACGGAGGAGGTCGCATGTCCGGGTTGTCCGAGCTCGACCTGCGGATCCTCGCGTTCGAGCGGCGCGGCTGGCGCTCGGCGGGGGTAAAGGAGCAAAGCATCGCCGAGGTGCTCGACATGTCGGCCACCCGCTATTACCAGCTGCTGAACGAGCTGATCGACCGGCCGGAGGCGCTCGCCGCCGACCCGGTGCTGGTCAAGCGGCTGCAGGCGCAACGGTCGCGGCGGCAGCGGATACGATCGCCGCGGGCGAAGGGCACGAGGGGGCAGTCCGCTTGACCCTGCCCCGGCCGGCTACCCCGCAGGGGCAGGCCGGCCTCGACGCGCTGCTCGCGGACCCGGGGCACGCGCTGATCGCGGCCGACTTCGACGGCACGCTGTCGCCGATCGTGGCCCGCCCGGATGACGCCCGCGCCCACCCCGGCGCGGTACCCGCCCTGACCGCCCTGGCCGCGGTGGCCGGCACGGTCGCGGTCATCACCGGCAGGCCGGCGCCGGACGCGGTCCGCCTGGGCGGCCTCGAGGCCGTCCCCGGCCTGGTGGTGATCGGCCACTACGGCTGGCAGCGCTGGCAGGACGGCCAGCTGACCGACCCGCCGTCCCCGCCCGGCGTGGAGGCCGCCCGCCGGGCGCTGCCCGGCGTGCTCCGCGCGGCGGGCGCACCCCCCGGCACCCGGGTCGAGGACAAGGGCCACGCGGTCGCCGTGCACACCCGCGGCACGGCCGACCCGGAGGACGCGCTGAACCGGCTCCGCGATCCGCTCGGCGAGCTGGCCGCCGGGCTGGGGCTGGCCGCGGAACCCGGCCGCCTGGTCATCGAGCTGCGCCCGCCGGGCGTGGACAAAGGAGCCGCGCTGAGGGGGCTGGCGGGTGAGCAAGGCAGCCGTTCGGTCCTATTCTGCGGCGATGACCTCGGGGACCTGGCCGCCTTCGCCGCCGTCCGCGCGCTCCGGGCGGACGGGATCCCCGGCTGCGCCGTAGCCAGCGCCAGCCCGGAGTCGCCGCAGGTCGCGGACGCGGCCGACCTGGTGGTGGACGGACCCGCCGGGGTGGTCGGCCTGCTCACGGCCCTGGCCGCCCAGATCAATCACCGAACCGAACGAGGTGGGTGACCCGCCCCGGTCACGACCCCAGCGAAGCCAGCTGGTCGCCGAGCCAGCGGGCCGGCGGGTCGGCCGCGGCGGTGGCGGCGAGCGCGGCGCTGCGGCGCCGGCGCTCGGCGTCGGTCATGGCCAGCGCCTGGTGCAGGGCCTCGGCCGTCTCGGTGATGTCGTACGGGTTGACCAGCAGGGCATCGGCGGCCAGGGTGGCGGCGGCGCCGGCCTCGCGGGAGAGCACCAGGGCGCAGCCGTGCTCGGAGAGCACCGGCCCCTCCTGGGCGACCAGGTTCATGCCGTCCCTGATCGGGTTCACCAGCAGCACGTCGGCCAGCGCGCAGGCGGCCAGCGACCGCGGGTAGTCGTCCTTCACTTCCAGGATCAGCGGGTTCCAGTCCGCCGTCCCGAACTCGCCGGTGATCTCGCGGGCGAGCTGCCGGACCTGTTCGGTATAAGCGCGGTACTCGGCCAGGTCCGAGCGGGACGGGTAGGCGAAGGCGAGGTGCACGACCCGGCCCCGCCACTGCGGCCGGGTCGTGAGCAGCTCGCGGTACGCGGCCAGGCCGCGCACGATGTTCTTGGACAGCTCGGTCCGGTCCACCCGGACGAGCAGCTTGCGGCCGCCCGCGGCCGCGCGCAGGATGCCGGCGTGCGCCCGGACGTCCTGCGCCCGGGCGCGTTCGCGCAGGGCGGGCGCGTCCACGCCGAGCGGGTGGACCGCGATCTCGGTGACGTGCCCCCGGTAGGTCACCCACCCGGCGGGCCCGCCGCCGCGGCCCGCCTCGTCCCGCCCTGCCTCAGCCCGTTCTGGCCCGGCCCGCTCTACGCCCGCGCCGAGCAGGGCGGCGCAGCAGTCCATGAACGCCGTGGCCCACCGCCGGGCGTGGAAGCCGGCCCGGTCCGCGCCGAGGATGCCGTCGAGCAGGGCCCGGGCGATATCGACCGGGAGCATCCGGTAGTAGTCGGGCGGCGCCCAGGGCGTGTGGCAGAAGTAGCCCACGCCAGCCGCCCGGGCGACGTTCCCCAGCCGCTCCCGCAGCAGCCGGGGGACCAGGCACAGGTGGTAGTCCTGGACCAGGATCCGCAGGCGGCCGGGCGGCGAGGCGGCCGGTGCCGCGGCCTCGGCGGCCAGGGCGTCGGCGAACATCTCGTTGTAGGCGACGTAGGATTCCCAGTCGCGGCGGAACCGGGCCCCGAACTGCGGCTGGTTAGGGGTATCGAAGAGCTGGTGGAGCAGGAACCACAGGGCCGAGTTGGCCACGTTGTTGTAGGCGCGGCCGAAGGTGCCCGGCGGGATGTCGAGCATCCGCACGGGGACGCCGGCCTCGTCGAGGTGGCCGCCGCCGGACCGGGCGACCACGCGGTCCGCGTCGCTGAGCGCGGCGCAGATCCAGGTGGCACTGGCCTCGGGGCCGAGCGCGGCCAGCCCGTCGGTGACCCCGGCGATCATGCCGCCGCCGCCGCGCCGTCCGGTCAGCGATCCGTCGGCACCGAACTGGTACGAGATCGGACCGCGGTTGGACGCCACGAGCACGCGCTGGTTCATAGTCCGGCAGGCTAGTGGGTCATCGCCCCCGGCCAGCACTGAGGTATTCTTATTAGCGCTTGGACAAAACTAAATAACGCTCATCCAGAGGGGTGGAGGGATCGGCCCGGTGAAGCCCCGGCAACCTTGCGCGTAAGCATGCCCGTCGTCAACGACGAGGCGCGTGACATGGTGCCAACTCCGACCCGTGGTCAGGGTGACCACTGGGAAAGATGGGGAAAGGAAGCCCTCGCCGGTGACTACCGCAACGACACCCACATCTCCCGCCTCCTCCGGGTTCGGCTACGCGACCGGGCTGTCCTGCCGCGAATGCGGCCGGGTCTACGAGCTCGGCCCGCACTACGCCTGCGAGGAGTGCTTCGGGCCGCTGGAGGTCCGCTACGACTACCCGGCGCTGACCCGGGCGGACATCGAAGCCGGCCCGCCGAACATGTGGCGCTACGCGTCGCTGCTCCCGGTCCCGCCCGACATCGCCGCCCGGCCCACCACCGAGCCCGGTTACACCAAGCTGATCCGCGCCGACAACCTCGCCCACGCGCTGGGCATGCGCCGCCTGTGGGTCAAGGACGACCGGGGCAACCCGACCCACTCGTTCAAGGACCGGGTGGTGGCGGTCGCGCTGGCCGCCGCGACCGAGATGGGCTTCAAGGTGCTCGCCTGCCCGTCCACCGGCAACCTGGCTAACGCGGTGGCCGCCGCGGCGGCGCGGGCCGGGGTGCGCTCGGTGGTCCTGGTGCCGGCCGACCTCGAGCTGCAGAAGATCATTACCACGTCGGTCTACGGCGGCACGTTCATCACCGTGGACGGCACCTACGACGACGTGAACCGGCTGGCCTCCGAGCTGGCCGGCGAGCACCCGGACTGGGCGTTCGTCAACGTGAACGTCCGGCCCTACTACGCCGAGGGATCCAAGACGCTCGCCTTCGAGATCGCCGAGCAGCTCGGCTGGCGGCTGCCCGATCAGGTGGTGGTGCCGATCGCGTCCGGCGCGCAGCTGGTCAAGGTGGACAAGGGCTTCACCGAGCTGACCTCGCTCGGGCTGGTGGAGCAGGCCCCGTGGCGGGTGTTCGGGGCGCAGGCGACGGGCTGCTCGCCGGTGTCCGCCGCCTTCGCGGCCGGCCACGACGTGGTCCGCCCGGTCCGGCCGGCCACCATCGCCAAGTCGCTGGCCATCGGCAACCCGGCCGACGGTCCCTACGTGCTCGACGTGGTGCGCCGCACCGGCGGGGTGATCGCCGACGTGAGCGACGACGAGGTGGTCGACTCCATCCGGCTGCTCGCCGCGACCGAAGGCATCTTCGGCGAGACGGCCGGCGGCGTCACCGTCGGGGTGCTGCGCAAGCTCCTCAAGGAAGGGCGCCTCGACCCGGACGCCGAGACCGTCATCATCAACTCGGGCGACGGGCTGAAGACCCTCGAACGCGGTCGCCGCCGCGGTCGACGTGCCCGACCCGATCAGGCCCACTCTCGAGGCATTCACCGAGCGCTATCCGGCCGTCGGCTAACGGGGGCCAAGACGGTTCGGTAACGCAACTTCCTTATGAGCACGGAGGCAATGTCGTGACTGTGCAGGTGCGTATCCCCACCATCTTGCGGACCTATACCGGCGGCGCCGCCGAGGTGACCGGGACGGAGGGAACCCTCCGCGAAGTCATCGCCGGCCTGGATGCCGCCTATCCCGGACTGGGCGGCCGGATCATCGACGACGGCGGGAAGCTGCGCCGGTTCGTCAACGTCTACATCGGCGACGAGGACGTGCGGTTCGCGCAGGGGCTCGACACGCCGGTGCCGGCCGGCGAGCGGGTGTCCGTCATTCCCGCAGTGGCTGGCGGGGCGCTCGTGACTGAGGAGAACAAGGGCCAGATGACGTGATTGGTGGGTAAGTGGCGGCAGGCACCCTCCCCACAAGGTAAGGTCAGTTCCGGTCGCCGTCGGACGGGGACGGGTTTCGCGTTAGCGCGTTTAACCGCTCTTGCCGTTTGCGATCGACGGGTTCCGCGGTGGCAAGGGCGGAACTCGAGGCCCGAGCGAGTTAAGGGAGTTGTTTGGAATGGCTCAGGGCACCGTCAAGTGGTTTAACCCGGACAAGGGATACGGCTTCATCGCCGTCGACGGTGGCAAGGACGTTTTCGTCCACTTCTCCGCGATCCAGTCGGATGGTTACCGCACCCTCGAAGAGGGACAGCGGGTCGAGTTCGAGATCACGCAGAGCGACCGAGGCGCGCAGGCCGACAAGGTTATCGTGGTCTCTTAGTTCGCTCGTGGCCCCGGCTGCACGCGGGACCACAGATCTGCCGGGTTCTGCTGGCCGGCCCGGCCCCACCGGGGCCGGGCCGATCGAGTTCAGGCCCGGTTCACGTCGCCTCCTCCGGACGCGGCGTCGCTGCCTTCCATCCGTTCTCACGTTGTTTCGGCGTGCTCGGAAACAGGTTGCTCGGCTCTTCCCTCGCCTGCGGCGAGCGCGGTTAGCGGATTGTGCGCTGGCCGAGGGCTCCCGGGGCGATCCGGGGGGCCCTCCCGTTTGCACTCTCCCCATGAGAGTGCTAAACATGGTTCTGGCACTCTCCACGTGTGAGTGCCAGCATTACGGCGGGATCGGGCGATGAGGCACCCTCTCGCGGCAGGAAAGGACTGCCGTGCGGGATGCCGTCCGTCGCGGGCGTCGGCTCGATCCGCTTGTACGCCACGGAGGACTGGAGCCTATGGCAGCGAAGATGATCGCGTTTGACGAGGAAGCCCGGCGCGGCCTCGAACGCGGTATGAACCAGCTTGCCGACGCCGTGAAGGTAACTCTCGGCCCTAAGGGCCGCAACGTGGTGCTCGAGAAGAAGTGGGGAGCCCCCACGATCACCAACGATGGTGTATCCATCGCCAAGGAGATCGAGCTCGAGGACCCGTGGGAGAAGATCGGCGCCGAGCTTGTCAAGGAAGTAGCGAAGAAGACCGACGACGTTGCCGGTGACGGCACGACGACGGCGACCGTGCTCGCCCAGGCGCTGGTGCGCGAGGGCCTGCGCAACGTCGCCGCCGGCGCCAACCCGATGTCGCTCAAGCGCGGCATCGAGGCGGCCGTCGAGGCCGTGAGCGAGCAGCTGTCGCAGCTCGCCAAGGACGTGGAGACCAAGGAGCAGATCGCCTCCACCGCGTCCATCTCGGCCGGCGACCCGGCTATCGGCGAGATGATCGCCGAGGCCATGGACAAGGTCGGCAAGGAAGGCGTCATCACCGTCGAGGAGAGCAACACCTTCGGCCTCGAGCTTGAGCTCACCGAGGGCATGCGCTTCGACAAGGGTTACATCGCGCCCTACTTCGTCACCGACCCGGAGCGGCTCGAGGCGGTCCTGGAGGACCCGTACATCCTCGTGGTCAACTCCAAGATCTCGGCCAACAAGGACCTGCTCCCCCTGCTCGACAAGGTGGTGCAGTCCGGCAAGGCCCTCGTCATCATCGCCGAGGACGTCGAGGGCGAAGCCCTCGCGACCCTGGTCGTGAACAAGATGCGCGGCCTGTTCAAGTCGGTGGCGGTCAAGGCCCCCGGCTTCGGCGACCGCCGCAAGGCCATGCTCGGTGACATCGCCATCCTCACCGGTGGCCAGGTCATCAGCGAGGAAGTCGGCCTCAAGCTCGACAACGCCGACCTGGACGTGCTCGGCCGGGCCCGCAAGGTCGTGGTCACCAAGGACGAGACCACGATCGTCGACGGTGCCGGCGACGCCGACCAGATCTCCGGCCGGGTCAACCAGATCCGGACCGAGATCGACAACACCGACTCCGACTACGACCGCGAGAAGCTGCAGGAGCGGCTGGCCAAGCTGGCCGGCGGCGTCGCGGTCATCAAGGCCGGAGCGGCCACCGAGGTCGAGCTCAAGGAGCGCAAGCACCGCATCGAGGACGCGGTGCGCAACGCCAAGGCCGCGGTCGAGGAGGGTGTCGTGCCCGGCGGCGGCGTCGCGCTGCTGCAGGCGGGCCGGACGGCCTTCGAGAAGCTGGACCTGTCGGGCGACGAGGCCACCGGGGCGCAGATCGTGCGCCGCGCGGTGGAGGAGCCGCTCAAGCAGATCGCGGTGAACGCCGGCCTCGAGGGCGGCGTGGTGGTCGAGAAGGTCAAGACCCTGCCTGCCGGCGAAGGGCTGGACGCTGCGTCCGGCGACTACGTCGACATGTTCAAGGCCGGGATCATCGACCCCGCCAAGGTCACCCGTTCGGCGCTGCAGAACGCGGCGTCGATCGCGGCCCTGTTCCTCACCACCGAGGCTGTCATCGCGGAGAAGCCGGAGAAGAACCCGGCCCCGGCCGGCCCCGGCGGCGGCGGCGGTGACATGGACTTCTGATTCACTCAGAAGCCGATTCACCTGAACGGCCCGGGGGTCTTCCCCCGGGCCGTTCGGCTTTCCAGCCCCGTGAACCCAGCCGGATGCGGGGAACCTTGGCCGGCCCCTGGGACCCCGCTGGCCCCTGGGGCGCGGCCGGCCGCTGGGACCCCGCTGGCCCCTGGGGCGCGGCCGGCCGCTGGGACTCCGCCTGGCCCGCTGGGACTCCGCCGGCCGCTGGGACTCCGCCGGCCGCTGGGACCCCGCCGGCCGCTGGGACCCCGCCGACCCCGCCGGCCCCTGGGACCCGCCAGCCCCTGGGACCCGTCGGATGCCGGAACCCGCCTCGATGCCGAGCCGCGCCCAGGCTCCGTCGCCCGATCCCAGCCGGCGTCCCCCCGGCTCGATGTTCTACCGGCGCGGCTCTCTTTGAGCTTTGGCTGATGTCGGAACCCGTCCGATGATGGGGATGCTGGCTGTGACTTGTGGTGCTGACGTGTCGCATGTTTCTTGATATAAGCCCTGGGTATAGCCCTCATGCGGTCTTGATTCAAGGGGGAGATCGCATTCGGACTCCGGCCTCGCACGCGATCCCGTCCCAGCACCATCCATGCCGTGTGAGGCCGGACCGGAACGGCCGGGCGGCCTCGCCTGGCGTGACCGGGCCGCGGCCAGTGATTCCTGAGACGGTGGTGCGGCTGGCCGCGTCATGTCAGCCGCCCCGCCCGCCCAGCGAGCATGACTCCGGGCAGGCGTGCCCGTTCCCTGGCGGGCAGCACCCGCCTGTTCTGGGTGGGTCGATGTTCCGCCCACCCGGCGTGGGCCCCATGCCGCTCAGTTAAAAGTTGATCATGAGCGTCAGCTGGGCAGCGGACGTCATGAAACCGGGCTTCCAGCGCGTCCTGGCGTACTCGAAGCCCGGTTTCATGACGTCACAGCGGACCCCGTGGCGCTCAAATTGCGGTGCTGGCGGTGCTAGCGGTGCTGACGGTGCCAGTGTTACCTGAGTCGGCTTCCCTAGTCCCGTACCCGGCAGCGATTAGGGTCCCGTACCCGGCAGCGACTAGGGTCCCGTACCCGGTAGCGACCGCAAGCTGGGCGACATCGGGTCTCAGGCGGGTGGATGTTCCATCGATCCGGGCGTGCTGTGCCGCTGGGGCAATGCGGGTAGCAGGAAGGCTACGGAATCACTGGCGCCTCAGCGGTCCGGGGCGGGCCGTGCGTCCAGGTCGCGAACCCACCCATAACGGAGCTGCGGTCCGGCGCCCCGGACCGATAGCCTTAGAAGTGCCCATAGCATCCTGTCGGTCGCCCGATCGCTGGTTGTTCTCATCTCATCGACGTGAGGTCTGCGCGTGCCTACCGGCAAGGTCAAGTGGTACGACTCCGACAAGGGGTATGGCTTTCTCGCCCGTGACGACGGCGGCGAGGTTTTCGTGCACTCGTCGGCGCTGCCGGCCGGGACGAACGCGCTGCGGCAGGGACAACGGGTGGAGTTCGGGGTGGCCGAAGGCCGCCGGGGAGCGCAGGCGCTCCAGGTGAAGGTCCTCGAGCCGCCACCGACCGTCGCGGTGGCCAAGCAGTCGCGCAAGAAGCCCGACGAGATGGTCGTCATCGTCGAGGACCTGATCAAGCTGCTGGATAACGCCTCCACCGCGTACCACCGGGGCAAGCAGCTGGAGGCCAAGGACGCGAAGCGGATCGCCACCGTCCTGCGCGGCGTGGCCGACGACATCGACCCCTGAGCGAGCGGGCTAGCTAGTCCGGGGGCGGCGAGGCTGTACGCGGGGCACGTATTCCTCGTCCGCCCGGGCGGTCAGGATCCGGCGGCGGCGCCGGGTGACGAGGTCGACCAGCGAGATGGCCAGGAAGGCGGCCACGATGGCCAGGCCGACCTGGCCGTTGTTCAGCATCGAGACCAGCACGCCGATCACGCTGCCCGCCACGTTGGCCACCTGGTTCAGCGTCTCGGACACCGCGAAGACGGAGGAGCGGACCTCCTCGCCGATCTCGCGCTGCACCGTGGAGTCCAGCGACAGCTTGGCCAGGCCGGCGGCGAGCGCGGCGGTGAACGCCACCGCGATGGCCGCCGTCAGGTTGAAGAACCAGGCGCCCGCCGCGGTCACGATCGGCGCCAGGGTGAGCATGGCGAACAGCATGAACTGGGGCGCCCGGGCTTTGATCAGGGAGCCGATCGCCATCGCGGCCAGGCCGCCGAACGCGGCCGCGGCCACCAGGGCGCCGAGGGCGAAGTTGTGCGACACGCTGAAATGCCCGGAACGCAGGAAGAACGCCAGGAAGAAGACCATGTAGCCGGAGAACGCGCGCAGCACCGCGTTGGCCCGTATCGCCTCGCCCACCACCGGGCCGACGTTGCCCAGGCCCCGCCACCGGCCACGCGCCCGCCTGGCCCCGGCCGCGTCGCCACCGGCCGTGCCGTCACCTGAATCGGCGGGCGGGGGGCCAGGAGCGGGCCTGGTACCAGAAGCGGGCCGGCTACCAGGAGCGGGCGGGGCGCCAGGAGGCAGGGCGGCGGTCTCGTACGGAAGGGTCCGGCCATCGCGGCCCGGCTCGGCGTCCCAGCCACGTGAGCCGTCCCGCCTCGGCTCTTCGTCCCAGCCGCGCTCTTCGTCCCGGCCCCGTGCGGGGTGGGCGGGGGCGTATGGCCTGGCGTCGTTCGGATAAAAATCGGGCCTCGTGGGGGCGGCGGCCGGCGGTGGTGCGGGGGCCGCGGCGGCCTGGGCCGGGACCGGCGGCATGTCCACCTGCTCCGGGAGCCGCAGCGCGAGGAACGTGGCGGCCAGGTAGATCAGCGTGCCGGCCCGCAGGACCCAGGCGGACCCGGCCGTGGCCTGGATGCCGGCCGCGAGGCCACCGCCGAGCATGGAGGCGGTCAGCGTGAAGAGCTGGGACCGCGCGTTGGCGGCCACCAGGGTGATCTCGGCGGGCAGCAGGCGCGGCGTGACGGACGCGCGGGCCACGCCGTAGGCCTTCTGCAGGACCAGGACGCCGAACGCGGCCGGCAGCAGCGTCACCGGGCTGTTGATCGCGGCCGACATGCCCCAGCAGAGCAGGCCGCGGGCCAGTAGCGTGCCGGCCAGCAGGTAGCGCCGGCCCTGTTGCATCCGGTCCAGAGCGGGCCCGATGAACGGCGCCAGCACCGCGAACGGCGCCATCGTCACCAGGAGGAAGAGCACCACCCGGCCGCGCGCCTGGTCCACCGAGGTGCTGAAGAAGATCGTCCCGGCCAGCGATACGGCGACGAACGCGTCCGCGGCGCCGCCCGCCGCGGTCAGCTCGATGAGCGTGGACAGACCGGTCCGGCCGGCCCCCGAGGCACCCGTGATGCGGTGCACGAAGCCGCCGGTGCGGCGGCCGCCGGACCGGAACGCGCCGCCGGTGGCGCGAGCCGCGCCGCCGGTTCGCCGCATCGCCTCGGACAGCCGCATGTACCCAGTATTGTTGGTGTTGGCCAGTGCGGCGACCTGGCCCCTTGGTACCAACGTCCGACATCCTGCACCATGAGCGAGAATTGGTAGCCGTGAGTCCCACCCGCACCCGAACCAGGGAACCAGACCAGGCGTGCGCTGAGGCCGTCGATCTCGCCCGGGACGCTGTCGTCTCCGTCGCGGGCGCGGCCGATGTGGGCGACCACCTCGGCGTGCAGGCTGAGGGTGAACGCATCGTCACCCACCTGTTCGCGTGCGCGGATCCCGCCTACACCGGCTGGCGATGGGCGGTGACGGTCGTCCGGGCGCCCCGGGCCAAGGTGGTGACGGTCAGCGAGACGGTGCTGCTGCCCGGCCCCGAGTCGCTGCTCGCGCCGGACTGGGTGCCCTGGCAGGACCGGCTGCGGCCGGGTGACCTGGGCGTCGGCGACCTGCTGCCCGCGCCGCCCGACGACGAGCGGCTGGTCCCGCTGGTCGTGCTCGAGGGCGACGACGCGGTGATCGACTGGTTCAGCGCCGAGGCGGACGACGCCGATAAGGGGCCGGCCGAGCCGGCCGAGCTACCCGCCCCCGGCCGCTCGCGCGTGCTCTCCGCCACCGGTCGGGAAGACGCGTCCGAGCGCTGGTACGACAGCGAGCACGGCCCGCGGGCGCCGCTCGCGCAGGCGGCGCCCGCGCAGTGCGTCAGCTGCGGCTTCTTCGTCCCGCTGTGCGGCGAGCTGGGCCGCGTGTTCGGTGCCTGCGCGAACGAGTACGCACCGGACGACGGCCGGGTCGTCTCGGCCGACCACGGCTGCGGAGCGCATTCCGAGGCGATGGCCGGCGCGGCGACGGCACGCGCGATGACACCGGTCATCGACGAGTTCGGCTACAACTTGGTCGACCTGCCTGGCGTCTCGGTCGAGGAGACCGTGTTCGAGCCGCTGGCTCGCGGGGCTGACTGAGCCGGATCGCCCGGCCCGGGGCCGGCCGCTTCTTCCGCCGACCCGGCCAGGGCCTCGGCCGGCCCGGCCACGGCCCGCGCCCGGCCGCGCTTGAGCCTCGGCACGTACCACAGCCCGAAGATCCCGAAGGCCAGCCCGGCCACGCAGGTCCAGACCCACCAGCGCTGACCGGCCGGAAGGCTGCCGCGGACGATGAGCAGGACCACGAGCGCGACGGCCCAGCCGGCCGTGATGACCCTGATGACCAGCTGATCATCTGCCTCGAGCGGCGGCGGCGGGGCGGGGCGCTCCGTCGGCTCGCGGGTCAGCTTCATGCCTCCAGGCTACGAGGTCCTCGAGGGGCCCGCACGCGGCCGGGTGACCCCGGAGAATCGAGCCGGCCGGGATGGCTTCAGCGGGCCGGCTGACGTGATGTACTTATGTCCACGCCCTAGGCTGGCCGACGAAGGTAACCAATGACGACAGCTACCCGGACCAGGACCGATGCCGGACTGGCCACTGCGCTCCGGATCTCGGTGAGTCGGCTGGCGCGGCGCCTGCGGGCCCAGCGCGCGGCCGCGGGCCTGACCGAGGCGGTGCTCTCCGAGACCCAGCTGGCGGCGCTGTCCGCGCTGGAAGTGCACCAGGCGATGACCCCCGGCGAGCTGGCGGACCACGAGAAGGTGCAGCCGCCGTCGATGACCCGGGTCATCGCCGTGCTAGAGGAGCGCAACCTGGTGCTCCGCTCACCGCATCCCACCGACCGGCGCCAGGTCATCCTCACCGTCACCGAGGAAGGACGCGGGGTCGTCCAGCGTGTCCGCCGGCGGAAGGACGCCTGGCTGGCCCGGCGGCTGGCCGAGCTGACCGCCGAGGAGCGCGCCACCCTCCGGGCGGCCGTGCCGATCCTGGAGAAGCTCAGCCAGTCATCATGACCCGGCCCGGTCCGATGTCCCTTCGGGCTCAGGCTCATCCCGCTCGTCCGGCCGTCCCAGCAGCGGCCAGCTCGCCAGCGAGGTGTACCGCGGGTGCTCGGTCGCGCCGAGGCGGCTGCGGACCAGGTGCAGGCGGTCGGCCGTCCACGGCTGGCCCTGGTAGCCACCGAGCGCGGTTACCAGCTCGGTGACGTCGGCGGCCATGCGGCACCGGGCCAGGGTCAGGTGCGGCTGGAACTGGCGGCCCCGGTCGGGCGGGGACGCGCCCGCGCCGCTGCCGCCGGCCGCGACGGATTCGGCCAGCCGGGTCAGCGCCCCGCAATCACCGGACAGCCCGCTCCACAGCACGTTCGCCCGGCCGGGGGCCGGGAAGGCGCCCGCTCCGGCGAACGCGAGCCTGATCTGCTGGTGCTTCTCGGCGGCGCGTTCCAGGCGTGACATCAGCCTGACCGCGGCGACCTCGTCCACCTGGCCGAGGAAGGCCAGGGTCACGTGCCAGGCCTCCCGGTTCGTCCACCGCAGGTCGAGCCGGCTGGCCCGGAACGGGTCCACCTGTGCGTCCAGCTCGTCGAGCACGGACGGCGGCGGGGCGATGGCTACGAACAGCCGCATGAGATCCCCCGGAGCGGTGGCTGATCCCGGGGGCCGCTCGATCCCCCCCCGCGCCTGGCGGGTCCTCGGGACTAAACCGGTCGGCGGACGGTGACCGGGGCCGCTCAGCACCTTCGCCCGGCGAGCGTTGTCACCCATGCCCTACCTCGGATCTCGTCTCGTCTGCACGTTTGTAGGCTGTGATCGTGAACCGGATGCCCCGATGGCTGCTTCCGGCCGTACTCGTGCTCCTCGTGCTTACGGTACTGATCGGGTCGATCATCCGTTAGCCACCTGCCCGTTAGCTGACTGCTACCCAGGCTGCTGATCGGTTATCCGCTCGGCCACGTAGTCAATGCAGGCGGTCAGTGCTTCCACGTCCGCCGGGTCGACCGAGGGGAACATGCCGATCCGCAGCTGGTTGCGACCCAGCTTCCGGTAGGACTCCGTATCGACGATGCCGTTCGCCCGCAGGACCGCCGCCATGTCGTCAGCGGACAGGCCGCCGGTGATGTCGATCGTGCCCACGACCTGCGAGCGCTGCGAGGGATCGGCGACGAACGGGTCCGCGAAGGCCGCCTTCTCCGCCCACGTGTAAAGTATCGCAGCCGATCGCGCCGTCCGGGCGGTGGTCCAGGGCAGGCCGCCGTGGCCGAGCATCCACTCGATCTGGTCGGCCAGCAGGAACAGCGTCGCGACGGCGGGCGTGTTGTAGGTCTGGTCCTTGGCCGAGTTCTCCAGGGCGATCCGCAGCGAGAGGAAATCCGGTACATACCGGCCGCTCGCTGCGATCTCGTGGACCCGCTCGACCGCGGTCGGCGACATCAGGGCGATCCATAGCCCGCCGTCCGAGCCGAAGCCCTTCTGCGGGGCGAAGTAGTACACGTCGAACTCGTCGGCCCGGACGGGCAGGCCGCCCGCCCCGCTGGTCGCGTCGACCAGGATCAGCGCGCCCGGGTCGGCGCCGGGGACCCGGTGCACCGCCATCGCGACACCGGTGGAGGTCTCGTTGTGGGTCAGCGCGTAGCTGTCCGCCCGCGGGTCCGCCTCCGCGACCGGGTGGCTGCCGGGCTCGGACTCGAGCACGGCCGGCTCGGACAACCACGGCGCCCGGCCCGCCAGGGCGGCGAACTTAGCCGAGAACTCGCCGAAGCTCAGGTGCTGTGAGTGCTCGCGGATCAGCCCGAACGCGGCCATCTCCCAGAACGCGCTGGTGCCGCCGACGCCGAGGGCGACCGTGTAGTCGGCGGGCAGCCCGAACAGCTCGGCCAGGCCGCCGCGGATCCGCTGCACCAGCGACCTGACCGGCGCCTGGCGGTGTGACGTCCCGAGGTAGGCGGCACCCGAGTCCGCGAGGGCGGCCAGCTGCTCCGGGCGGATCTTCGTCGGGCCGCTGCCGAACCTGCCGTCCTTCGGCTTGAGTTCCGACGGGATCACGAGATTGCTCATTGCCGAAGCCTACCGGCGGCCGCCCGCGCGTGCCGGTAACGCGCGGGCGCGGAGCCCTAACACCTGGCGGTCGAGCACGTCCCCGGCGCCGGGCACGTCGCTGACCGGGCGGCTCGGCGGGCCGATGTACCTGGCGGCCGGCCGGACCAGCCGGCCCGTGCGCTTCTGCTCCAGGATGTGCGCCGCCCAGCCCGCCGTCCGGGCGCAGGTGAACATCGAGGTGAACATGTGGGCCGGGACTTCCGCGAAGTCGAGCACGATGGCCGCCCAGAACTCCACGTTGGTCTCGAGCACCCGGTCCGGCCGCCGCGCCCTGAGCTCGGCCAGGGCCGCCTGCTCCAGGGCGAGCGCTACCTCGTACCGCGGCGCGCCCAGTTCCTTGGCCGTGCGGCGGAGCACCCGGGCGCGGGGGTCCTCGGCCCGGTACACCCGGTGCCCGAAGCCCATCAGCCGCTCGCCCCGGTCCAGCACCGACGTCACGTAGCCCGCGGCGTCCTCGGTCCGCTCCACCTCCTCGATCATCCCCAGGACGCGCGCGGGCGCGCCGCCGTGCAGCGGGCCGGACATCGCGCCGACCGCCCCGGACAGCGCGGCGGCCACGTCGGCTCCGGTCGAGGCGATCACCCGGGCGGTGAAGGTCGAGGCGTTCATGCCGTGCTCGGCCGCCGACGTCCAGTACGCGTCGACCGCCTTCACGTGCCGCGGATCCGGTTCCCCGCGCCAGCGGATCATGAACCGCTCGGTGATCGTGGCGGCCTGGTCCACCTGGCGCTGCGGCACCATGGCCAGCCCGACGCCGCGGGCCGCCTGCGCCACGAAGGACAGCGCCATCACCGAGGCCCGGGCCAGGTCCTCCCGTGCCTGCTCGTCGCTGATGTCCAGGAGCTGCCGCAGCCCCCAGGCCGGCGCCAGCATGGCCAGGGCGCTCTGCACGTCGACCCGGATGTCGCCGGAGTGGACCGGGATCGGGTAAGGCTCAGCCGGCGGCAACCCGGGCGCAAAGGCATTATCGACCAGAAGGCCCCAGACATGCCCGTAAGAGACATGACCGACGAGATCCTCGATGTCAACGCCGCGATACCGGAGTGAGCCGCCCGCTTTGTCTGGCTCGGCGATTTCCGTCTCGAAGGCGATGACGCCTTCAAGGCCCGGCTTGAAGTCCGACATCGGTGTTTCCTCTCCTGGTCCTCATGGGTGTCAGGGGGCACCTCACGGCATGTGCTGGGCGGAACCCCCTCCAGCCGCGCAAATACGCTTATAGGCGGCGGGACCGATTCCAGCGTTACCATTCAACCGCCCTGACCAGGGTTGCGGTAGCCGTTACAGGTGTGAGGATCATTACCCATGGACACGACGCAGCGTGATCCCGGTGCGGTCGGCCGGAACCGCCGGCCCCTGGCGGCCGGCCCGGACCGCCCGTCCTCGCCGACAAGGCCGGACAGCCTGCACGCCGCCGCCGGCGGCCTGCCCGGCCTGGCCGAGGAGACGCTGGCCGGGGACCCGATGACGCAGTTCGCCCGCTGGATGGCGGACGCCGAGGCGCGGGGCCTGCCCGAGCCGACGGCGATGGTGCTCGCCACCGTCTCGGCCGAGGGCCGCCCGCGGGCCCGTACCGTGCTGCTCAAGGCGCACGGCCAGCCGGGGTTCACGTTCTACTCCAACCGGACTTCGCGCAAGGGGCAGGATCTGGCCGCGAATTCCCGGGCGTGCGTGGTCTTCCCCTGGTTCGCCATGGGACGCCAGGTGACCGCCGAGGGCGAGGTGCGCATCATGTCGCAGGCGGAGAGCGAGCCGTACTACCGGTCCCGGGCGCGCACCTCGCAGCTCGGGGCGTGGGCCAGCAGGCAGTCGCAGGTCATCGGGTCGCGCGCGGAACTCGACGACCGGGTGGCCGAGCTCGGGCGGCGCTGGCCGCCGCCGGAGACCATTCCGATGCCCGACTTCTGGGGCGGCTATGTACTGGTGCCGGAAACGGTGGAATTCTGGCAGACGGGTGCGTTCCGCCTGCATGACCGGCTGCGCTACCGGCGCCACGACGCCGGCTGGGCCGTCGAGCGCATTTCCCCATAGCACCTGCGCATAGCATCACAAGCAGGAGGATGAGGAGTTGACAGCCCAGGGGCTCATTGACACGACGGAGATGTACCTCCGCACCATCTTCGAACTCGAAGAGGAGGGCGTCGTCCCGCTGCGGGCGCGCATCGCCGAGCGGCTCACGCAGAGCGGGCCTACCGTCAGCCAGACCGTAGCCAGGATGGAGCGGGACGGCTTGCTGCACGTGGCCGGAGACCGGCAGCTCTCGCTCAGCGACACCGGGCGCACGCTCGCCACCAGGGTGATGCGCAAGCACCGGCTGGCCGAGTGCCTGCTGGTCGGCGTCATCAAGCTGCCCTGGGAGGAGGTGCACATCGAGGCCTGCCGGTGGGAGCATGTGATCTCGGAGAGCGTGGAGCACCGCCTGCTCGAACTGCTCGGCTACCCGGTGTGCTGCCCGCACGGCAACCTCATTCCCGGGCTGACCGAGCTCGGGCTGCCCGAGGAGGCTCTCGACCGGGTGCGGACGGCCACGAATGAGGCGGGTGATGCGATGACAAAGGTGGCGACACCGGACGACACGCGAGTAGTCATCCGCCGAATTGGCGAGCAAATTCAGAGTGATCTTGTTTTGATGCTTAAACTCAAGCGCGTCGGGATACAACCCGGACGCGAGGTGATTCTCATGGCAGGCGACGATGGTGTACGGGTGACAGCGGGCGACTCGGCGGACGCTATCCCGACTGAACTCCCCAGTCAGATCGCCGGGCACATTTTCGTTTCCATTAGCAGCCGGTGTCAGACGGTGGCCGGAGCGTGATCATGTCAATAGGCAACGCTGCCTGGGTCGGGGAGCGCGGGCGTGACCGGCAGGGGTGACGCGGCTTTCGACGCCTACCTCCCCGCCGAAATGGTCCTCGGTCATGCCGATATCGCCGTCGTCGTCACCGACCGGCTGAGCAATCTCCTCTACCTGAACGACTTCGCGGCGCGGCTCTTCCGGGTCTCCGGTGACGTGGCCCGGCTGGCGGGCTGCCCGGTGGAGTCGCTGGGCCTGTTCGCCGACGACGGCGTGCGCCGGACCGGGGAGCTGACCGGCCAGGTCCTGCGCGGCCGCCCCTGGGAGGGCACGGTGGAGAGCACGCGCGGCGACGGGTCGCGCACGCTCATCCGGGCCCTGGCCGTGCCGCTGCGCCATCCCGGCGGCGACATCGACGGGATGGTGATCCTGGCCCGAGAGGTCAGCAGGCGCGACGGCCAGGGCCAGCAAGACCGGATCGCCCTGCTCGAAAGGGTAGGCGAGCGGCTGGCGGGCTCACTGGAGATCGGCACCACGCTCAAGCACGTGGCGGAGATCTTGGTCCCTCAGTTCGCCGATCACTGCTTCATCGACCTGTTCCAGGGTGACCAGCTGGTCCGCCGGGCCATGCGGCACGCCAGCGACTGGGTGCCGCCGCCGGGGACCTGGGCCCAGGTCGGCGAGCAGATCCATTACCCCGACGGCCACTTCTGCCAGCAGGCGATGGCCGGGCTCGACACGATCGCCATCAACGACCTGGACCGCGAGTACTACCCGGCGCCCAGCCCCGAGAGCATGTCGGCGTCGCACGAGGCCGGGCTGACCTCGGTGATCGCGGCACCGCTCTACGCCCGGGGCGAGCTTCTCGGCGTGATGAGCCTGGCCCTGTCCCGGCTCACCGAGCGTGACGAGCAGCACTACGACGCCCCGGACCGGGATCTCATCGGCGCCATCGCCAGCCGGGTGGCGATCGCCATCGACAACGCGATGCTGTTCGAGACCGAACGGCAGACCGCGCTGGCGTTCCAGAAGAGCCTGCTGCCGCAGGCGATCCCGGAGCTGGACGGCTTGGAGGTCGCCTGCCGGTACGTGCCCGCCAAGCCGCTCGAGACTCAGGGCCAGGGGATCCAGACGCAGGTGGGCGGCGACTGGTACGACATCATCCCGCTGGCCGCCGGCCGGGTGGGGATCGCCATCGGCGACGTCGAGGGCCGGGGAGCGCGGGCCGCCGCGATCATGGGACAGCTGCGCGCGGCCCTGCGCGCGTTCGCCCAGGACGAGAAGTCGCCCGCCGACATCATGCGCAAGCTCGACGACTGGTGCCGCTCGCTGGCCCCGGCCGACGAGCGCGGCGTCACCGTCGGCGACCCGCCCACCGCCAGCTGCATCTACATGATCTACGACGCCTGGTCCAGGGAACTGACCTTCGCCAACGCCGGCCACGACGCCCCGCTGCTGATCAGCGCGGGCCAGGTGCATCAGCTTGAGTTCCTGCATAAGGGCGTCCTGCTCGGCGTGCGCGGCAAGGGCATCCGGGGGCTGCCCACCTACAAGGAACAGACGATCGGCATGCCGCCCGGAGCCATCCTGGTGTTCTACACCGACGGCCTGACCGACCGGCGGACCCGCGCCGACGGCTCGGGCCACTACACCGAGGCCGAGGCGGCGGAGATGCTCCAGCACGCGGTGCGCGCGGCCGCGGCCAGCGGGGACGCCGACGCGGTGGCCACCGCGGCCGAGTACGCCGTGCCGGGGGACATCGACGACGACATGGCCATCTTGGTGGCGCAGTCCTCCTCGTCCGAGCTCGCCTCGATCGAGCGCACCTTCCCGGCCGAGCCGATCATGGTCTCCGAGGCCAGGCGGCTGGCCGCCGACACGTTCCGGTCCTGGGGGATGGACTCCGGGCAGGCCGAGCTGGCCTGCCTGCTGGTCTCCGAGGTGGTCACCAACGCGGTCCTGCACGCCTCGGTCACGCCCAGCCCGGGCCGCGAGCGGGAGTTCGACCTGGAGCCGCTGATGATGCCCGCGCCGGTCGGCGCGGCGGCCGGGCCCATGACGGTCACCACGGTGCCGGTCACCACGGTGCCGGTTACCACGGTGCCGGCCAGTACCGTCCCGGCCCGGAAGGCGGCCGTGCCGGCCCAGGCGGCTCCCGTCCGGTCGGGCGCCGCCGCCTGGCCGGATGCGCTGCCGGAAGCCGCCCCGGCCGAGCCCGGTCCCCGCGAGTTCGCGGTGCGGCTGCGCCGCGGTGCGACCTCGGTGTGGGTGGAGGTCTTCGACCCCGACCTGCGGCTGCCCCGGATCCGTACCGCGGGAGAAACGGACGAGGGCGGCCGTGGCCTCTACCTGGTCGAGCAGCTGGCCACGAGATGGGGGTCCAGGCCGACGCCGGAAGGCAAGGCGGTCTGGTTCGAGATGCCGCGCAGCGGCAGCGGATCCTGAAGCGGGCTTTCGCCCGCAGAGCAGAACCTAGGCGCGCACGCCGTCAGTGACCGACGTGCGAGGAGTACATCAGGAGCAGGACCAGGCCGACGATGACGATCGGTCCCAGCCAGTGCTTCCCTGATATGCCTAGCTTCATCTTGCCGCGCACTCGCGTCCATCCGAACGCCACGATGGCGCAGATGAACACCAGCAAGATGAGTCCGTCCATTGCCGCCTCCTGAGCCCTGCGGTTTGCGAACCCGTACCGAGCCTACGTCATCCGGTTCCCCGGCGCGAGAGCACCTACGGTGAGGTGTGCCTCGCGCCCGGCCCGTCCGGTGCGCCCAGGTCCGGTGCACAGAGCAGGTAGCCGGCGCCGCGGCGGGTGTGGATGAGGGAGGGGCCGAGCCGGTGGAGCTTGCGCCGCAGGTAGCTGACGTAGGTCTCCACCACCTGGGACTGGCCGGTGTAGCCGGCGCCCCACACGTGCTCCAGGAGCTGCGCGCGGCTCAGCACGCTGCCCTGGTGCCGCAGCAGGCAGGCCAGCAGGCGGAACTCGGTCGGGGACAGGTCCACCAGGGTCCCGGCCCGGTGCACCGTCCACCGGGCCTCGTCGAGTACCAGGTCGCCGCAGCGCAGCACCCGCGGTTCGGGGGGGACGTCATGGGCTTCGGTCATGGCGGCGGAAGGTTCGGCCGGGTAGGCAGGCCGGTGCCGGCGCACCCGCGTGGAACGCGGGTGCGCCGGCCAGGCCGGCGTCGCGGCTGGTCTCACCAGTGCGTCGCCACGGCGGTCGGCTGGGTCGTCGGCGTCACGGCGCGGCCGCCGACGTCGGCGGTGGTCAGCGGGGTGAACAGGACGATCTGAGCCTTCAGCGTCCAGTGCGACCGCGTCCCGGCGACCAGCGCCAGGTCACCGCGGGCCACCTTGTTCCTGGCCATCCACGCGCTCTGAGTGAACGTGACCGGGCTCCAGGTGGGCATGCTGTTCAGCGGGGTGGTAGCCGTCTGCGACACCGTGGCCGTGCTCCTGGTCACGGTGACCGTCACGGTGAGGGCGGTGTTCGCCACCTGGACGGTGACGGTCTGCGCCACCGGGGTCGGCGTCAGCATGGCCGCCGCCGTGGTGGAGCCACCGGCCAGCAGCGAGGTCGCCGGCTCCATGTTGCCCGAGACCATCGCCTGCTGGGCCGCGCTCGCGCTCGCGGTCATCGCCTTCATGCCCGCGGTCGTGGCCGTGGCGTTCTGGAACTGCGTCTTGCTGGACAGCAGCCACAGGTGCAGCGAGCCGTTGGCCGACTGCAGGATCAGGAAGTTCTTCGTGGCCAGGACCACGATGCCGCGCTGCACGGCGAGCACCTTGCCGTGGTGGGTCGTCTGGCTGTACTGCCGGGCCTGGGTGAGCCCGGCGAGGGCGGCGTATGAACTCTGCCTGGAGCCGTTCCAGTTGCTCATGGCCGAGCTGAGGGCGGTTCCCTCGTTGCCGAAGCCAGTCGAGTAAGCGGCCGACGTGGCGGTGGCTGCCACCCCGTGGCCGTTGGCGATGACGGCGCCTGCCGCCACGGCGCCGCCGACCAGGAGGGCGGTCGCGATGCCAACCCGGGTCTTCACTGAACTCTTCCCGTAACGTCGATCGCGGGCCATCATGGGTGCCTCCTTGTTTCAGGGACGCCGCGCCCGCTTCGCGCGTCCAGGTCAGACTGCCCGGGCCATTGGTGGGGGTGATAGCCGATGGACGGCCCGTCTGTGTCCATGCGTCGAGATTGCCCGATTGGCGGCGGCCCAGCCTGGAATCCCCGCTGGCGTAAGCAGTACGTTCGCGACTTCACATGCTCACGGCGCGCAGCGCCGGGGGAGGGCCGGGCGGTCAGGCGGAGTTCAGCTCCCGGTTACATCCGGGCGGCAACCGATGCGCCGGGCAAGCCGTCCGTACAGGGCGAAAAGGGCCCTTACCGAGGGACACGTTGCTACCGTCTGTCCCTATGCGTCTCACCAGCAAGGTTGCGGTCCTGACGGCCTCGCTGGCGGCAGCGGTCACCCTGGCGGCGTGCGGGACGGTCAGCGGTACTTCCGGGGCCGCTCAGCCGGCCGCCAGCGTCGCCGTGCTGGCCAGCAGCGTGCCCCCGTCGTCGGCTCCGGCCTCCGGCCACCCTGCCGGGCACCACCGCCAGCGTCCGGGCTCGCCCGCGACCCGGACCAGCGAGCCGACGGCGCCGCGGCCAGGCCGCCGCCCGCCGCCCGGCTCGCCGGCCCCCAGCTCACGGGCAGTGGCGGCCGGCGCCGTTCATCCCGATCATGTGATCGGCCGCGGCACCCCGGCCAGCTGTACCTCGCAGGCCGTGGTCCGCGCGGTCGCCGCGGGCGGGGTGATCACGTTCTCGTGCGGTCCGCGTCCGGTGACCATCGTGATGACGGCCACCGCCAAGGTCCGCAACACCAGCGCCCGGGTCGTCCTCGACGGGGGCGGCAAGGTCACGCTGAGCGGCGGGGGCGTCCGGCGGATCCTCTACCTGGACACCTGCGACCCGGCGCAGGCGTGGACGACATCGCACTGCCAGGATCAGTCCAGCCCGGTCCTGACCGTGCAGAACATCACGTTCGCGGACGGGAACTCCGCCGGACAGACCTTCGACGGCGGCGGCGGCGGCGCCATCTTCGACCGTGGCGGCCAGCTGAAGGTCGCCGGCTCGCACTTCACCGGTAACCGCTGTGACGCCAGCGGCCCAGATCTCGGCGGGGCGGCCATCCGGGCGCTGAGCCAGTACCAGAACCGCCCGGTCTACGTCACCGGGAGCACCTTCACCGGTGGCGTGTGCTCCAACGGGGGCGCCCTGAGCAGCATCGGAGTCTCCTGGGTGATCCAGGGCGACACCATGACCGGCAACCGGGCGATCGGCCGGGGCGCCAACCCGGCCCAGGCGGGCACGCCCGGCGGCGGCAGCGGCGGGGCCATCTACACCGACGGAGACGACTACACGGTGACGATCGACGGGACGGTCATCACCGGCAACAGCGCCACCGAAGGCGGCGGGGCGGTGTTCTTCGTCAGCAACGACCGGACCGGCACGCTGCGGATCGAGCACTCCCGGCTGCGGGGCAACCCCAACGCCGGCTTCCACACCGCCGGCTATCCGGGCGTCTTCTTCCTGGGCCGGGGCGCCCCGGTCGTCATCGGCTCGACCCTGAGCTGAGCCACCTTACATCCGCTCGGGAACCGGGACCCCGAGCAGGTCCAGGCCCAGGGCCAGCACGTCCAGCGTGAGCGCGCAGAGGGCGAGCCGGCTGATCCGCAGCGACTCGGACTCCGCCTTGAGCACCGGGCACTCCTCGTAGAACGTGGTGAACAAGCTGGCCACGTCGAAGATGTACGCGCAGAGCCGGTGCGGTTCCGTGGTCTCGCCGAGCTGGGTCACCATGGCGCCGAAGCTGAGCAGCCGCAGCGCGAGCGCCCGCTCCGGGCCCGCGGTGAACGGTCACGCCCGCGGCCCGGGCGGCGGCCTCCGCGGCCCCCGCCAGCTCGGCGTCGGCCGTGCCGGCGGCTCCGGCGGCGCCCGCGTCGGCGCGGCGGAAGATCGACCGGATCCGCGCGGTCGCGTACTGCAGGTACGGCCCGGTGTTGCCGCGGAAGGAGATCATCCGGTCCCAGTCGAACAGGTAGGCGCTCTCCCGGGCGGTGGACAGGTCGGCGTACTTCACCGCGCCGATGCCGACCGCCTCGGCCACCGCGTCCAGTTCGGCCGGGTCGAAGCGGGCGGCCGCGTCCACCTCGTCCAAGATGGCGCGGGCCCGGTCGACGCCCTCGTCGAGCAGGCCGCTGAGCTTAGGTGTCTCGCCTTCCCGGGTCCTGAGCCGGCCGCCGTCCTCGCCGAGCACCATGCCGATCTGGGCGTGCTCGAAGCGCACGCCGTCGGGGATCCAGCCGGCTTCCCTGGCCACCGCGAAGACCATCTGGAAGTGCAGGGCCTGCTCGGAGCCGACCACGTAGACCGACCGGTCGACGCTGAGCTTGTCGACCCGGTAGCGGACCGCGGCCAGGTCGGTGGTGGCGTAGTTGTAGCCGCCGTCGCTCTTGCGGATGATGAGCGGCAGCGGCTTGCCCTCGCGGCCGGTGAAGCCCGCCGGGAAAGGCGCACAGCGCGCCGTCGCTCACGGTCGCGATGCCCTTCTCCACCAAGATCGCGACGGTGTCCGCGAGCAGGTCGTTGTAGAAGCTCTCGCCGCGGATGTCGTCGTCGGTCAGGCTCACCCCGAGCCGGGTGTAGACCCGATGCAGGTACCCCCGGGAGATGTCGACCAGCCGCTGCCAGATGGCCATCGTGGCCGGGTCCCCGGCCTGCAGCCGCACCAGCCGGCGCGCGCGCCCGCTCGGTGAACGCGGGGTCGTTGTCGAACTTGCGCCGGGCGGCCTGGTAGAACGCGTTCGGGTCGGTCGTCAGCAGGGCGGCTTCGGCCGAGTCTCTCGCCCACGTCGAGCAGGTGCTCGATGAGCATGCCGAACGGGGTGCCCCAGTCACCGACGTGGTTGTCCCTGATCACCCGGTGCCCGGCGAACTTCAGGACGCGCGCGATGGCGTCGCCGACGATGGTGGTGCGCAGGTGCCCGACGTGCATTTCCTTGGCCACGTTGGGCGAGGAGTACTCCACCACCACCGTCTGCGGGTGCTCGGCCGGGGCCAGGCCGAGCCGCGCGTCACCGAGCATCTGCGAGGCCTGGGCGGCGATCCAGTCGTCGCGCAGGGTGAGGTTGATGAAGCCGGGCCCGCTGACCTCCGGCTCGGCGCAGATGTCGGCCACGTCCAGCCGGGCGGCCAGCTCGGCGGCGACCTCCCGCGGCGAGCGGCGCAGCCGCTTGCCGAGCGGCAGGGCCACGTTGGCCTGGAAGTCCGCGAACGAGGACGGCCGGATCAGCGGGTCGGCGTCGCCGTACTCCGAGCCGAACGACGCGACGATGGCGTCGTGCACCCGCTGAGCGAGAACCTGCTGTGGATCGGCCATGACTCAAGCTTATCGACGGCGGGAGCGTGGCCAGACGGAATAACGGGCGGCGGAGGAAGTGGCCGCCGCGGGCCGCCGAGCGGCCGGGGCCCAGCCGCTGCGTGATCTTCTCCGTGATCTGGCCGCGGGCCAGGTCCGCCGCCAGCAGGCAGGCGGAGGTGACGGCGCGGGCGGTGCTGGCGCCGTGCGCGATCACCACGGTGCCGCCCAGGCCGAGCAGGACCGCTCCGCCGTAGCTCTCCGCGTCGAGCCGGGCGCTGAGCTCGCGGAGCCCGCGGCGCTGCAGGAGCGCGCCCACGCGGGCGGTCCGGGTGCCGGTGACCGCCGCGCGCAGCTCGCCCGCGGCGAACCGGATCGAGCCCTCGAGCGTCTTCAGCGCCACGTTTCCGGTGAAGCCGTCGGTCACGATCACGTCGAGCTGGCCGGCCAGCAGGTCGCCGCCCTCCACGTTGCCCGCGAAGCTGAGCGGCAGCGCGCCGTGCGGCGGGTCGCTGGCCAGCAGCTCGTGTGCGCGCCGGGTGAACTTGTTCCCCTTGCCCGGCTCGGTCCCGATGGTGAGCAGCCCCACCCGGGGCGCGGCCACGCCCAGCGCGGTCTGCGCGTAGGCCACGCCGAGCTGACCGAACTGCACGAGCATCTCCGGCTTGGGGTCGGCGGTGGCGCCGGCGTCGATGAGCACCGTGCGCCCCGGCCGGGTCGGCAGCACGACGGCGAGCCCCGGCCGCAGCACGCCGGGCTGGGCCCGCAACCGCAGCCGGGCGGTGGCCACGATGCCGCCGGTGGACCCGGCTGAGACCACGGCGGCCGCGTCGCCGCGCCGGACCAGCTGGCACGCCACCGCCACGCTCGACCGCGGGCGGCGCAGGCTGGCCAGCGCTCCCTCGTCCATCGCCAGGTTGTCCTCGGCCGGCACGATCTGGATCTCGTCGATAGCCCCCAGCCCGCCGAGCACCTGGCGCAGCCGGGGCACGGGGCCGGCCAGCAGCACCCGGATGCCGTGCTCGCGCTGGGCCGCGAGCGCCCCGGCCACGATCTCGCCCGGCGCGTGGTCCCCGCCCATGGCGTCGACCGCGATCACCGGGCGGGGCCCGTCCGGCTCGGGGCGCACCAGGCGTTCCGGGCTGGGGCCGGCCCGCACCGGGCTGTAGGCCGGGCGCGCCGGACCGGGGGCGGCGGCGTCCGCGAGCCCGGGATCCCGGCGCCCGTTCGGGCCGGTCTCGCCGTCCCGGGGGGCGGGCCGCCGTTCGGGGCCGTCCGGTCCCGCGCTCAGCGGGTCACCCGGGGCCGCGGCCGCGGACGGTGCGTCATTCGTAGCGTGTCCTTCACGTCAAGTACCGGCCTGGTGGGCCCATTATGTCTCTGGCGGGGGATTCGGGCCGGGCTGGCCCCTGGGTTGCCGCGCGGCCCCCTGGCCTGGACCGGAGCGGGGGCCGGTATTGTACGGCTGAAAACGCAGGTAATGGAGCGTAAATCAAGAAAATAGGGGCTTGGAACTTGCTGTGATTCCGCCGGATACTTCCTGCGAAATATGGTAATTCTCTTCACGGTAGAAAGGCGTAAGAGAATCGGAACCAACGAGGCGGCTGGCACGTAATAACCGTGGGAACAGTTTTCGCGATGCGTTTGGCGGGTAACGCGGGCAGGCGGGGGACCGCTGGGGAGCGGGTGTCTTTGGGGCTATTTACGCGCGTTTCGCGGCATCGTGGCCGCGGCGCGCCAAACGGAGGGAGAAGGCGTGACTGATATCCAGCAGGTCATACCGCAGGCGCGGCCGGGGGGCCGCGGCTTCCGCGCGTACTCGGCGAAGCACCTGGACATGCTCGTCCAGCGGGCTGGCCTGTCGCCCGGGGAGCGGCTGGCGGTCCGGGCGGTGGCGACCGTGCTCCCGTTCCGCACCAACTCGTACGTGGTCGAGCACCTGATCGACTGGGACGCGGCTCCGGACGACCCGATCTACCGCCTCGTCTTCCCGCAGCCGGACATGCTGCCCGAGGCGGATGTGCGGCGGCTCGCCGACCTGATCGACAGCGGTGCGCCCGACGCCAGCCTGCGCGCCGCCGCGCACGAGGTCCGGATGCGGCTGAACCCCCATCCGGCCGGGCAGCTGCTGCTGAACGCGCCCAGCCTGGGCGGCAGGCCGCTGCCGGGCCTGCAGCACAAGTACCCGGAAACAGTCCTGTTCTTCCCCCGGCAGGGCCAGACCTGCCACGCGTACTGCAGCTACTGCTTCCGCTGGGCCCAGTTCGTGGACGAGCCCGAGCTGAAGATGGCCACCGACGACATCGGCACGCTGGTCGCCTACCTGGCCGAACATCGCGAGGTGACCAGCGTCCTGATCACCGGCGGCGATCCCATGATCATGGGCGAGGCGGTGCTCCGCCGGTACCTGGAGCCGCTCATCGACCCGCGGAACGGACTGGACCACATCGAGTCGATCCGGATCGGCACCAAGTCGCTGGCCTACTGGCCGCAGCGGTTCGTCACCGACCCGGACGCCGACGCCACCCTGCGGCTGTTCGGCGAGGTGGTCGCCTCGGGCCGGAACCTCGCGGTGATGGCGCACTTCTCGCACCCGCGGGAGCTCGAGCCGCCGGTGCTGGCCGAGGCGGTGCGCCGGATCTCGGGCACCGGCGCGGTGATCCGCACCCAGGCCCCGCTGATCCGGTCGATCAACGACGACCCGCGGACGTGGCAGTCCATGTGGCGGACGCAGGTCCGGATGGGCATGATCCCCTACTACATGTTCGTGGAGCGGGACACCGGCCCGCAGGACTACTTCGCGGTGCCGCTGGCCCGCGCCTACGAGATCTTCCGCGACGCCTACCAGGGCGTATCCGGGCTGGCCCGGACCGTCCGGGGCCCGTCCATGTCGGCCACGCCGGGGAAGGTGTGCATCGACGGCGTGACCGAGGTGGCGGGCGGCAAGGTCTTCGTCCTGCACATGATCCAGGCCCGCGACCCGCGGCTGGTGAGCAGGCCGTTCTTCGCCCGGTTCGACCCGGCGGCCTGCTGGCTCACCGACCTGGAGCCGGTGTTCGCGGACAAGTTCCCGTTCGAGCCGGACCGCTACGAGGCCGTCCCCGACGAGCTGCCCGGGCTCTGGCCCAGTGAGCCCGACGAGCCGGGTGAGCTGATGGTCCCGGCCATCTGACCGGAGTCCGCGTCCGCCGTGACGGGTCCCTGGCCGCCGGCCTTGGTCCTGAGCAGCAGGCAGCTGGCCGCGGCCAGGGCCACCACGGCGATGGGCAGGACCATGGTCCATCGCATCGCGTGCACGTAGCCCTGGCCGAAGACCTCGGCGCCGAGCCGGCGCAGCTGGGCCGCGAGCCCGGGCGAGGTTCCGGCCGGGGCCGCGGAGCCGGCCGGGGCGCCGCCGATCAGGCCACTGGACGCGGCCTGCCGGAAGCCGTTGACGAACGGCCCGCGGGCCGGCGGCGGCAGGCTCGCCGAAGCGATGGTGGCCTGACTGGTCAGCGCGCTGACCAGCCGGTTCTGCAGCAGCGCGCCCACGGCGGCGGTGCCGATGACCGAGCCCACCTGGCGGGTCGTGTTGAGCACGCCCGACGCCGCGCCGGCCATCCGCGGCTCGATGTCGCGCATGGCCGTCGTGGTCATCGGCGGGAAGGTGCCGCCCATGCCCAGGCCGGCCACGATCATCGGGGCCAGGAAGTCGTACCAGGCCGAATGCGGGGTGGCGATCAGCACGGCCCAGCCCATGCCCGCCGCGAACAGGGTCAGCCCGGTCAGCAGGATGTACTTGCCGCCGATCTTGTCCGTCAGCCGGCCGAGGCCGGGCGCGAGGGCGATCATGACCACCGAGGAGGGGGCCATGGTCAGGCCCGCCTTGAGCGCGGAGAAGCCGAGCGCGGACTGCAGGTAGATGGTGAACGGCAAGAAGATGCCGAGCATGCCGACGGACAACGTGCCGGACACCCAGTTCATCAGGGTGAAGTTCCGGCTGCGGAACAGCGCGAACGGGACCAGCGGCTCGCGGTCCTGACGCATCTTCTGGACCAGCACGAACGCGCCGAGCAGGACCACGCCGACGGCGATGATCAGCGGGATGGAGATGAACGAGGTGACGGTGCCCCAGCCGTAGCGCTGCCCTTCCACCAGCCCGTAGCAGATGGCGAGCAGGGCCAGGCTGGCCAGGGTGACGCCCAGGATGTCGAACCGGTGCCGCCGGCCGGGTGCGAACCGCGGGATGATGAAGGGGGTCACGGCCAGGACGGCCGCCCCGATCGGCAGGTTGACGAAGAAGATCCAGCGCCAGTCGAACGCGGTCACGAGCAGGCCGCCCAGGGTGGGCCCGGCGATCGTGGCCAGCCCGGCCACCGCCCCCCAGATGCCGAACGCGGCCCCGCGCCGCTCCGGCGGGAACGTCATGGTCACGATGGCCAGCGTCTGCGGCATCAGCATGGCCGCGCCGAGCCCCTGGACGGCCCGGAAGGCGATCAGAGCGGCGGGGTCGGGCGCGAACCCGCACGCCGCCGAGGCGGCCGTGAACACCGTGATCCCGGCCACGAACATGGTGCGCGGCCCCAGCAGGTCCCCGAGCCGTCCCGCCGTGATCACCAGGACGGCGAGCACGAGCGCGTAGGCGTTGAGCACCCACAGCACGTCGTCCAGCGAGGCGTGCAGCTTGTCGATCATGTTGGGGATGGCGATGTTCACGATCGTCAGGTCGAGCAGCGTCATGAAGAAGCCCAACGAGACGACAACCAGCACCGCCCACGGGTTGCCGCGCAGCTTGGTCATGCTCTGACCTTAGCTTCTGCCTCTGACAACCTTAAAAAGACCTAAATCAGCCGAACGGCCTGGCCGCCCGTGACACTTCAGCCCTACCACCCGGTAGGGCCAGAAGCCGTGCCGGGTATGCTCCCGGTCATGGAGCTCAACGGTACTTCTGCGATCGTTTCCGGCGGCGCGAGCGGACTCGGCGAGGCGACCGCGCGGATCCTGGCCGCGGCCGGCGCCACCGTGCTGGTGGCCGACCTGAACTCCGAGCGCGGCAAGCAGATCGCCGACGACATCGGCGGCCAGTTCGCCCGCACCGACGTATCCGACGAGGCGTCGGTCCAGGCCGCGGTGGACGCCGCGGTGGCCACCGGCGTCCCGCTGCGGACCGCGATCAGCTGCGCCGGCATCGGCTGGGCCTCGCGCACCGTCGGACGCGACGGCACGCCGCACGACCTGGGCGCTTACTCCAAGGTCATCGCCGTCAACCTGATCGGCACCTTCAACCTGATGCGCATCGCGGCCGCGGCCATGGCCAAGACCGAGCCCGCCGACGCCGACGGGCAGCGCGGTGTCGTCGTCAACACCTCCTCGGTGGCGGGCATCGAAGGCCAGACCGGCCAGATCGCCTACTCCGCCTCCAAGGGCGGCATCATCGGCATGACCCTGCCCGCCGCGCGCGACCTGAGCGCCATCGGGGTACGGGTGAACACGATCTGCCCCGGCATCATCGACACCCCGATCTACGGGTTCTCGCCGAACGCCGACGAGTTCAAGGCGAAGCTGGTGGCCCCGGTGGTGTTCCCCAAGCGGATGGGGCGGGCGGACGAGTTCGCCCACCTGGTCCGGTCCCTGATCGAGAACGACTACATGAACGCCGAGGTCATCCGCTTCGACGGCGGCATCAGGTTCCAGCCCAAGTAACCTGGTCGGGGCAGGTACCCCGAGCTTTTGGCGGCGCGCATGGGCGGAATCACCGGCTGCCTGGCCCTGGCCGACGGGGCCGGGCCCGACACCGAGTGGGTCGGCCATGCCGCCGCGCGCATCGCCCACCGGGGTCCTGACGACGAGAACTTCTTCGCCGACCACGATCTGGCCCTGGGTTTCCGGCGGCTCGCCATCATCGACACCTCGCCGGCCGGCCGCCAGCCGCTCCAGTCCGCCGACGGCCGGTTCGTGCTGGTCTTCGACGGCGAGATCTACAACTACGTGGAGCTGGCCCAGCGGCTCACCGCCCGCGGTGTCCGGCTGCGCACCAGGTCGGCGGCCGAGGTGCTGGTCGAGATGTTCGCCTGGCTCGGCCGGGACGTGGTCCGCCAGCTCCGGGGCATGTACGCGTTCGCCATCTGGGACCGCCGCAGCCGGGAGCTGTTCTGCGCGCGGGACCCGTTCGGCATCAAGCCGTTCTTCTACGCGCTGACCACGGGCGGCCAGCGGCCCAAGTCCGGGCCCCAGCTCAGGTTCGCCTCCGAGCGCAAGGCGCTGGGCGACTCCGGCGAGGTGACCACGCTCGACGCGGACGCGCTCCGCCGGTACCTGTCGTTCCAGTACGTGCCCGCGCCGGCCACCCTGGCGCCGCCCGCCCGGTCGCTGCCGCCCGGGCACGTCCTCATCGCCCGGCCGGGCGGCCGGGTCGACGTGTTCCGGTACTGGCGTCCCGAGCTGCGCCCGGCCCGCTCCCCGTCGTCGAGCTCGCCGGACAAGATCCTGGCCGCGCTGCGCGACTCGGTGGCCGCCCACCTGCGCAGCGACGTGCCGGTCGGGGCCTTCCTGTCCGGCGGGGTGGACTCGGCCACGCTGTGCGCGCTCGCCGCCGAGTCCCTGCCCGACCTGCTCACCTTCACCGTCGGGTTCGAGCGCGCGGGCTACAACGAGATCGACGAGGCGATGGCCACGGCGACGGCGCTCGGCGTGAAGTCGATCCCGTACGTGATCAGCCCGGAGGAGTTCCTGGCCAACCTGCCCCAGATCGTCTGGCACCTGGACGACCCGATGGCGGACGCGGCCGCGGTGCCGCTGTGGTTCGCCGCCCGGGAGGCCCGCAAGCACGTCAAGGTGGTGCTGTCGGGCGAGGGCGCCGACGAGCTCTTCGGCGGCTACGGCGTCTACCACCAGCCGAACATGGTCCGGGCGGGCAAGGCACTGCCCAGCTGGGGGCGCGCCACGATCGGCCGGGTCGCCTCCGAGCTGCCGACCGGGGCCCGGGGCAAGGGGCTGCTCAACCGGACCTCCACGCCGCTGCGCCGGCGGTACATCGGGAACGCCTACGTGTTCCGTGGCGACCAGGCGAGCGAGCTGACCCGGCTGGGACACGGCACCGAGTTCGACGTGACCGACCCGGTGTACCGGCAGGCGGCCGACGCCGGCCTGGACGACGTGGCCACCATGCAGCTCATCGACGTCAACACCTGGCTGCCGGGCGACATCTTGGTCAAGGCCGACCGGATGGCCATGGCGCACGGCCTGGAGCTGCGCACGCCGTTCCTGGACCGCGAGGTGCTGGCGGTGGCGTCGCGGCTGGCCCGGGTGGAGAAGACCGCCGCCGGCACCACCAAGTTCGCGCTGCGGGAAGCCATCACCGAGCTGCTGCCCCAGGCCGCCGCGGAACGGGCGAAGCTGGGCTTCCCGGTGCCGCTCGGCCCGTGGCTGCGCGGCGGCATGTATGGTTTCGCGGAGCAGGTGATCCGCTCGGCGCAGACCGGCCAGTGGCTGAACAAGGGCGCCGCGCTGGACATCCTGCGCCGCTTCCGGGCCGACGATCCCGAGGTGTCCTGGCGGCAGGTATGGCTGCTGGTCATCTTCTCGCTCTGGCACCAGATCTACGTGGAGCGCGTCTACGACCCGGTGGCACTCGGCTGGGAATCCCCGGCCGCCAGATAACGAGCCAAGGAACTCACCCAGTGACCAGCCCCCGGATCAGCGTCGTCGTGGCGTTCTACAACAACGCCGACGACCTCGCCGACTGCCTGGACTCGATCGCCGCCCAGTCGTATCCCGACCTGGAAGTGATCATGGTCGACGACGGCTCCGCCGACGACAGCGCCGAGATCGCCCGGGCCAAGGCGGCCGCCGACCCCCGGTTCACGCTGATCCAGCCGGAGCACGGCGGCCCGGGCGGCGCGCGCAACCGGGGCGTCGAGCGGGCCCGCGGCGAGTACCTGGCCTTCGTCGACGGCGACGACGTGCTGCCGGCCAACGCGTACGAGCTGCTGCTGCACACGCTCGAGCGGTCCGGCTCGGACTTCGTCAGCGGCGCCGTGTGGCGGGTGGGCCCGAAGGGCCTCAACCCGTCGGCCCTGCACACGCTGGCCCTCAAGGGCAGGCAGACCGGCACGCACGTGACCAGGACGCCGCGGCTGCTCTACGACGTGTCGGTCTGGAACAAGCTGTTCCGGCGCAGCTTCTGGGACGCTCATCAGCTGTCCTTCCCCGAAGGCGTGGTCTGGGAGGACCTGCGGCTGATGACCAAGGCCCACGTGCTGGCCCAGGCGGTCGACGTGATCCCGGACATCGTCTACTACTGGCGCGAGCGCGCCCAGGGCAAGCTGTCCATCACGCAGAGCCGCACCAGCATCGCCAACCTGCGCGACCGGATGACCGCGCTGGACGACATCGACTCGTTCATCGCCGCGCACTCCACGGCTCGCCTGCTCCGGGCGCACCAGCTCAAGGCGCTCAAGAACGACCTGTGGCTCTACGTGCAGGACATGCACAAGGTGACCGAGGCGTACCGGGCCGAGTTCGCCGGGTCGGTGAACGGCTACCTGGACCACGTCGGCCGCCGGGTCATGCGCAGCCTGCCCGCGACCCACAAGCTCGCCTACTACCTGGTGCGGATCCGGGCCATGACGCAGCTCGCCGAGCTGGCCGCCTGGCTGGTGGAGCAGCCGGTGCGCCAGGTGCCCATGGTCAGGCACCTGGGCCGGCTCCGCGCCGACCTGCCGTTCCGGACGGACTCCCCGGTGCCGGTACCCGGCCGCGTGTTCCGGCCGCTACTGGCGTGACCTGGACCCGTACATGCAGGTAGACGACATCACATGGGAGCAGGACCGGCTGGTGGTGACCGGCCGCGCCAACGTGCCGTCGGTCGACATCCCCCGGCGCCGGAACACCTCCAAGATCGTGCTGCTGCGCCCGCCCGGGCCGGCGGCTCCCCGTCGTGCGGCCCGCCCGTTCGTTCTTCCACCCGGAGGCGACGGCGCTGTCCGAGCAGGACCGGTACAACTACGACTGGTCGGGCTTCGCGTTCACGGTCAGCCCCCGGCGGCTCCGCGGGACCGGGGAGTGGCAGTGCTACATGCTCGTCCGCGGCCACGGCGTGTGGCGCCCGGCCCGGGTGCACACCCCGGTGCCGGGCCCGGCCGAGCGGCCGCGGCCGCGCCAGATCGAACCCGGCCTGCGGTTCGGCGCCCGCTGGGCCGGCCTCGGCCTGAACGTGGCCACCTGGCGGCTCGGCGCGGTCGCGGCCGCCGTGAGCTGGCCGGACCCGAGGTCGGTGGAGATCGAGGTCGAGGTGCCCGGTGCGGGTGCCCAGGCTCCGGATGCCCAGGCTTCCCCGGCGCCGGCCTCGAAGGCTCCGGCTTCCGAGGTCCCGGCCGCCGACGCCGAGCTGGTACTGGTGCGCAGTCGTGGCGCGGCGACCCGTTCGTTCCCGGCGTTTGCCCTTCGGGCTCCGGACCGGTTCCGCGCGCTCGTGCCGCTCGGCGAGCTGGCCGGCGCGGCCGACGTGGTGGACCGGGTCGGCCAGCTGGCGGGCGACGACGGCATGGCCTGGGACGCCTACCTCAAGCGGCCCGGACGGCCCCGGGTCAGGGTGGCGTGGCCGGACGGCCTGCCGGAGACCAGGCAGCGCTCGGGCGGCCGGGAGGCCGTGGCCGGCCAGAGCCGCTACGGTGACCTTGTGATCTCAGAACGCACGCCGCGGCCGGTGATCGACGAGTACGAGTGGCAGCCGGCCGGGCGCCTGCTGCTGCGCGGCAGCTTCCTGGGGGCCGGACCGGGCGACCGCTACGAGACCGTGCTGCGGCGGATCGGGTCGGCCGACTCGCACGTCATCGGCTTCGATGTGCGGGACGAGCGCTTCACCATCGAGGCCGACCTGGGCGCGATGCCGTTCTTCGGCTCGGTCATCCCGCTGCGGGACGGCGAGTGGAACCTGTCCGTCCGTCCGGCGGGCACCGGCGCCGACGCGCTGGCCGGGCTGAAGTACGACCACAGCCGGCTGGCCGCCCTGGACAGCCAGCGGGTGGCGGCCGGGCGCAAGTGGTACCGGCTGCTCGTCACCGGCTATGACGATCCCCTGATCACCGCCGAGCCCCAGCTGCGGCGCGTGGAGCAGGGCAACTTCGGCGCCCGCGCGCTGCGGCGCGGGTTCTACCCCGCGCTGCTGCGCAGTGCTCCGCTGCGCGACCAGGTCCTGTTCATCAGCTGGAAGGGCAAGCAGTGCGGGGACAACCCGCTCGGCATCGCGGAGGAACTGCGGCGGCGCGGCGATGACCGTGAGCACCTGTGGGCCGTCACCGACTGGTCGGTGCCGGTGCCCGCGGGCGGCACCGGGGTGCTGCGCGGCACCGAGGAGTACTACGAGGCGCTGGCCCGGTCGAAGTACCTGATCTCCAACGACGACATGCAGGCCCCGTTCCGCAAGCGCGACGGCCAGTTCTACCTGCAGACCTGGCACGGCACGCCGCTGAAGAAGATCGGCTTCGACATCGCGAACCCGCAGTTCATCAGCGGCACCGCCTACTTCGACCACCTCGCGAAGGACATCGCGCAGTGGGACCTGCTGCTCTCGCCGAACTCGTTCAGCACGCCGGTCATGCGCGGCGCGTTCCGGTACGAGGGGGAGATCGGCGAGTACGGTTACCCGCGCAACGACCTGCTCGGCCGCTCCGACGCGGCGGAGGTGGCGGCGCGGGTCCGGGACCGGCTGGGCCTGCCCGCCGGGAAGCGGGTCGTGCTCTACGCGCCCACCTGGCGGGACAACCAGGTGTACGCCAACGGCCGCCGGTACCGCTTCGACATGCGCCTGGACCTGGAGCGGGCCTGGTCCGAGCTCGGCGATGACTACGTCTTCCTCATCCGCGGGCACCACCACCTGGCGGACGACGTCCCGGCCGGGATGCGTCCCGGGTTCGCCGTGAACGTCACCGCCTACCCGGACATCACCGAGCTCTACCTGGTGTCCGACGTGCTCATCACCGACTACTCCTCGACCATGTTCGACTATGCGGTCACGGGCCGGCCGATGCTGTTCTTCACCTACGACCTGGCCGACTACCGCGACAACCTGCGCGGCTTCTACTTCGACTTCGAAGCCGAGGCCCCCGGCCCGCTGCTGGCCACCTCGGCCGAGGTGATCGCGGCCGTCCGGGACGTCGACGCCGTCGCGGCCTCCTACCGGGACGCCTACGAGCGCTTCGCGGCCAAGTTCGCGGCCCTGGACGACGGCAAGGCCGGCGCCCGCGTCTGCGACCGCCTCTTCCCCGCCTGACCGCCCCCACACCGCCGGGCAGGCGGGCTAGCCAGGCTGCGCGCCTGCAGCGCCGCTCCCGCACCGCCGGCACCAGCCCCCGCGCGATCCTGGCCATCCCCGAACGCATCACCACCCCGCCTCCGCCGCCGGCAGGGCCGAGCTCCAGCACCGGTGGCACCCGAGTCACATAGAGGTGCATAGGGTGGCACACCGGTGCACCTGAGCCAGAGCCGCCGGCACCCCCGTGCAGCGCGTAGGTCACGGGGTTGAATGGGGCGAGGTTCTGGCTCGGGGCTGGAGGGCCAGGACGGCGGGTCGGCGGGAGGCTAGGACGGCAGGTTGTCCAGGGCTTGCTCGATGCGGTCCAGGGCGGCTTCGGTGTCGCGGGTGGACTGGTGCGCGGTGGTCCAGGGCAGGTACTGGACCGGGATCTGCAGGGCGGCCCAGCGGTAGCCGAGCTCGAGCGCGGCGGCGGGCAGCGGCTGCCCGGTGAGCCGCTGCCAGGCGCTGGCGTAGCGGGCGACCTCGGGCGAGCCGACCGGGACGAGGTTGGCCAGGTCGAGCGCGGCCGGGCCGACGCGGTTGCTGCCCCAGTCGATGAGCGTGGCCTGGTCCGCGTGCACCAGCACGTTGCCGGGGTGCACGTCGCCGTGCAGCAGCGTCGAGGGCAGGGCGGCCAGCGTGGCGGCGGCACCGGGATGACCGGCGGCGCGGCCGATGAGTGCTTGGGCGCGGGCGGCGGTCGGCAGCGGGTGCCGGCCGGAGTGCTCGCGGAGCTGCGGGCGCGACCCAGTCCTGGCACAGCGACTGCCACCAGGCGGGGGTGACGCGGGGGATCACCGCGGGCAGGCCGGCGGCGCCGAGGTAGCGGGCGTGCAGCGCGGCGAGCGCGTCGAACAGGGCCGCTGGGGCCGGGTCGCCCCAGGCCAGCGGTGCGCCGGGCGCCAGCGGGGTGATCAGCCAGCCGCGGCGGCCGCCACGAGCTCGGGTATCGCGGCGGCCTGCGCGCGGACCGCCTGCGCGGCGCGCAGCCCGGCGATCTCGTGGGCCGGGGCCTGCTTGCGCACCAGCTCGACCGGAGCGCGGCCACGGGTCAGGTGCAGCGTCAGCTGGTCGACCTGGCGGGCGACGGCCCCGCCGTCCAGCGGGCGTACCGTGCAGCCGTTATCCGGGCGCGCGGCCGGGCCCGTTCGTTCCATTGATGGACCTCAGGCGGGACCGGGCAGGCGGTCATCGCCGGACCCCGGCCCCGTACGGCGCGTGGTCGGCCGAGTTCACGCTGGCAGTATCGCCGGCTGCCGGGCGGAGGTCACCTGGTTATCGGGGCCGAACGTTAAGAGAGCATGAACAGCTACCGTCTCGCCTGGGCCGCCTTGGATAGTGTGATGAGCGAGGGTGCGCTAAGGCCTGGAGCGGGGCGCCCGGGAAGGGATGGCTGTGTCGGAGACCGACCTCGGGCCCGAGGATCCGGCCGCGGTGATCGCGGCCGGGCCGCGCGGCAGCCCGGCCACGCGGTCCGCGCCGGAACCGGCGGATGCGGCCGGAGGCGGGGCCGGGCGACGGCGCTGGAGCCGGTGGCTGGTCGTCGCCGTTCCCATGGCCGTCTCGGCGGTGACCGGCGGGTACGAGATCGGCTCGCCTACGCTCTGGCGGGACGAGGCGTACACCAAGGACGCGATCGACCGGCCGGTCGGCCAGATCTTCGCCCTGCTCGGGCACCAGGACGCCGTGCACGGCGCCTACTACCTGCTGATGCACGTCATCGCGGCGGTGACCGGCACCTCGGCCATCGCGCTGCGGTTCCCCTCGCTGTGCGCCATGGTGATCGCGACCGGGTTCACCGCGGCGGTCGCCCGCCGCGCGGCCGCGCCGGGCCGGCCGCGCAGCGGCACCGATCCTGGACGTCCCGGCGCTGACCGGGGTGCTGTCCGGGCTGCTGTTCGCGACCGCGCCCTACATGACCTACTACGCGCAGATGGCCCGGTCCTACGCGCTCGAGACGATGTTCGCCACGATCGCCACGTACCTGCTGCTCCGGGCGTGGCCCGACGGCCGCTGGCGGTGGTGGCTGGCGTACGCGGCGGCCGTGGCCCTGACCGGCCTGATGAACGTGTTCGGGCTGCTGATCCTGGCCGCGCACGGCGTCACGCTGCTGCTGGCACCCGCCCGCGGGCCAGCCGAGGCGGCCGCGGGCGGGGGCGGCCGGGCGGCGGATCGGCCGGATCCCGCTGCGCTGGCTGGCCGCCGCGGTGGCCGCGGTGGCCGTGCTCTCCCCGCTGCTGGCCCTGGCCGGCCACCAGCAGCAGCAGATCTCCTGGCTGGCCCGGCCCGACTTCAGGGCGATCGAGAGGCTCGTCAGCACCACGGCGGGCTCGAAGGACCTGGTGGTCCCGCTAGCTCTGCTCGCGCTGGGCGGCCTGGCGGCCGCCTGGCTCGCCGACGGGTGGCGGCCGCTCAACCCGGCGGCGGTGGCGCTGCCCTGGCTGGTGGTGCCGGCGTTCCTGCTGATCGCGGTGTCGTTCGTCAAGCCGGTCTACTACGTTCGGTACGTCGAGTTCAGCCTGCCGGGCCTGGCCATCGTGGCCGGCGCGGGCCTGACCGCCCTGATCAGGCTCGCCGCCCGGACGCCGCTGGCGCGGCTCGCCCGCTTGGGCCTGGCCCCTGGCCTGCTACCGGCCGTGCTGGTCATCGCGGTGCTCGGCGTCCTGCTGGCCGGGCCGCAGCAGGCGATCAGGCAGGACGCCGCCCGGCCGGACAACCTGCGGCGGGCCTCGGCCATCGTGGCGGCGCGCGAGCGTCCCGGCGACATCGTCTTCTACATCCCGTTCACCATGCACGTCCTGGGCACCGGGTATCCGGCGCCGTTCCTGCGGCTGCGCGACATCGCGCGGGCAAGTCCGCGATCGCCTCGGGCACCCTGACCGGTACCGAGATCACCAGCCCGGCCGAGCTGAAGAGCCGGTTCACCAGCGTCGGCCGCGTCTGGGTGGTCACCGGCGCCAGCAACTACAAGTTCCCTAAGCCCGCCACGAAGATGGACAAGGAGAAGATGGCCCTGGTGGCCGGGGCCGGGCTCCGCGTCATCGGCCGCTGGCAGGCCGGCGAGGTCATGCTCACCCTGTACGGCTCCTGACCGTCAGCCGGGGCCGTCAGGCGGCGGGCGGATCCGCCTGCGGCGCCGACGAACCCGCTGGCCAGCAGCTGCTCCCTGATCTTCCTGCGGCCGCGGTGCAGCCGGGACATCACGGTCCCGACCGGCGTCCCCATGATCTCGGCGATCTCGCGGTAGGGGTAGCCCTCGATGTCCGCCAGGTACACCGCCGTGCGGAACTCGCCCGGCAGGTCGCGCAGCGCCCGCAGCAGGTCCGAGTCGGTGGTCCGGTCCAGCGCCTCGGCCTCGGCCGACGGCACCGGCGGCGTCAGCCGGTCCGCCGACATCTGCCATTCCTGCAGGTCGCCGCCGAGCGCCTGCTGCGGCTCCCGGCGCCGCTTGCGGTACACGTTGATGAACGTCGTGGTCAGGATGCGGTTTAGCCAGGCCCGCAGGTTGGTGCCCGGAGTGAACTGCTGGAACGCTGCGTAGGCCTTGACTGACGTCTCCTGGACGAGGTCCTCGGCATCCGTCGGGTTCCTCGTCATCCGGAGCGCGGCCGGGTACAGCTGGCCAAGCTGCGGAATGACGTCGCGCTCGAATCGCGCTCGGTCCTCGCTAGAGTGTTCGGCTCGGCTCATGTTCGCTCCGGTCGTTCGTCATCTCACTACATCTATATAGACGTACAACAGGCCCGGAAACGTACCCCCTGTTGCGTAAATCACGTCGCCGTCGGCGCCTGCGACTGCCCCGTCCGCTAACGGCGTAAACAATTATGCACACCAAGGCTGAGGGGAAGCTGAAAGCGGCCTCAGGACGACAGGCGACGGCGACCCGCCTAGCGGGCTCAGATCCAGCCGCGGCCAATCCGGTACCACATGTGGCTCAGCCAGCTCTCGTACGGGATGACCTGGCCGGCCAGGATCGCGTAGAAGTACCAGAACATCAGCAGCACGCACAGCACGTAGGTGCCGACGATGAGGGCCCCGGTGGCCCGGCGCATCAGGCTCGCCGTGGCCGGCCCGAGGATCAGGCCGAGGCAGAGCACGATGGACAAGATGAGGAAGGGCTCGAACTCCAGGGCGTAGTAGTAGAACTTGGTCCGGGTGACCAGGGGGAACCAGGGCCCCAGCCGGCCAGCACGCCGAGGAGGACGGCGCCGGCCCGCCAGTCGCGGTGCAGCAGCCACCAGCCCAGGCAGAACAGCAGGGCCAGCATGGAGCCCCACCAGATCGCCGGGGTGCCGAGCGCCAGCACCTCCTGCGACCATTCGGCGCCGGTGTAGTGCGCCGGGCAGTAGTTCGACGGCCCGGCCAGCGGGCCGTGTAGCACTCGTAGAAGAAGGCGACCGGCCGGGTGATCAGGAGCCAGTCCCAGGGCTGGGACTGGTACGGGTGCGGGGTGCTCAGGCCCAGGCCGAAGCCGACCGCCTGCAGGTGGTACTCATACAGCGAGTACAGGGCCGAGATGACCGGGGTGTGCACGCCGTGCGTCTGCGGCGTAGTCCCGGTAGTAGCCGGTCTTGGTGGCGAACCAGCCGCTCCAGCTGGCGATGTACACCGCCAGCGGGATCACCACGAACGTCACCGGCAGCCAGCGGGCCTCCCGGATCCCGCCGCGGACGAACGAATTCAGCCCGGCCGTCCGGCGGGCGCCGATGTCCCAGGCGATGGTCAGCGCGGCGAAGCCGATGATGTACCAGGCCGCGTTCCACTTGGTGGCCACGGCCAGGCCGAGGAAGATCCCGGCCGCCACCCGCCACCGGCGGATGCCCAGCCGGGGCCCGAGGTGGCCGCCCTCGCGGCGCGCGACCCCCTCGGCCAGCGGGGCGCGGGAGACGTCCCGGTCGATGAGCACGCAGCCGAACGCGGCCAGCACGAAGAACATCAGGAAGATGTCCAGGATGCCGGTACGGGACAGCACGAACTCCAGGCCGTCCAGCGCCATCAGCAGCCCGGCCAGGCAGCCGAGCAGCGTGGACCGGGTCATCCGCCGGGCGATCCGGCAGATCAGCAAGATGGCCAGCGAGCCGAACAGCGCGCTGGCGAACCGCCAGCCGAACGAGTTCAGGCCGAACATCCACTCGCCCGCCGCGATGAGCAGCTTGCCCATCTCGGGCTGGACCACGTACTCCCCGCACGCCGCGGTCCCGTTGCACGCCGCGAAGATGTTCGTGTGCCCGGCCTGGATGATCGCGTTGGCGTTGCGCACCAGGTTCAGCTCGACGCCGTGCTGGAGGATGCTCCAGGCATCCTTGGCGTAGTACGTCTCGTCGAAGATCAGCGCCCGTGGCATCTGCAGCCGGTTGAACCGCAGGAAGGCGCCGAACGCGGTGACCAGCAGCGGTCCGAGCCATCCCCACGGCCGGTCTCGGGCATCGGCGAAACCAGCCGGGCCCGCAGCACCGCGAGCCGGCCGGCTTCGTCGTTGGCGGGCGCGGCGGGCATGTCAGCCTCGGTTGCCGTCACCGGCCACATGCTACTGGCGGCCGTAAAGTCCGGCTAGCCGGAGATGAGTGCCGGACACCGCGGAGACCAAGGACTGGACGGGACGCAACGGACATGCCGGCATCCAGGACGGCCCAGACCGACACCGGGGACGGCGGCGGCATGCTGACGCTCGCCGCGGTCCCCATCGGCCGGGCGGAGGACGCGTCGCCCCGGCTGGCGGCCGAGCTCGCCCGGGCCAGCCTGATCGCGGCCGAGGACACCCGCCGGGTGCGCTGGCTGGCGGCCAGCCTGGATATCGAGCTCAAGGCCCGGGTGGTGTCCTACTACGACGCGGTGGAGACGCGCCGCACGGCCGGACTGCTCGGCGAGCTGCAGGCCGGCCAGGACATCCTGCTCGTCACCGACGCCGGAACGCCGGGGATCAGCGATCCCGGCTACCGGCTGGTGGCGGCGGCGGCCGCGGCGGGCCTGCGGGTGACCGCGCTGCCGGGCCCGTCCGCGGTGACGACCGCGCTGGCCGTCTCCGGGCTGCCCACCGACCGGTTCAGCTTCGAGGGGTTCCCGCCCCGCGGCCCGGGCGAGCGGGCCCGGCGCTTCGCCGAGCTGGCCGGGGACCGCCGCACCCAGGTCTTCTTCGAGTCCGGCCGCAGGCTGGCGGCCACGCTGGCCGAGCTGGCCGTCTCCCACGGGGAGGACCGGCGGGCCGTGGTGTGCCGCGAGCTCACCAAGACCCACGAGGAGATCAAGCGCGGCACGCTGGCCGAGCTGGCCGGCTGGGCCGCCCGCGTCAGCGGGGCGGACCGCGCGAGACCCAGGAACAAGAGAAGGGCTCAGGTGCCGTCCGCGGCGAGATCACGCTGGTCGTGGCCGGCGCCGCCCGCCGGAGCCGACGCCTGTCCGCGGCCGGGAGGACGCGAGCAGCCCGCCGGGCCCGCCGCCGCCGCTTCCGTGGCCCGCAAGCGGCCCTAGCCGCCGCGCCCGGTTGCGGCCCGCGGTGCCCGGGCTGAACGCCATCGCCACGGCCAGGCAGGCGAACGGCACCGCCACCAGCACGTACCGGTAGTCGAACTCGGCGGTGGCCGCCGGGATGAAGATCAGCGTGAGGGAGATCGTCCACGGCAGCAGCGCCTCCCCGCCGACCCGCCGCCAGGCCAGCACCATGCCGCCCAGGCCGGCCAGCAGGATCAGCCCGTACACGGTGCCCGGCAGCCAGACGTACCGCTGGTAGCCCCGGATGATCGCCGCGAACGGGTCGACGATCTGGGTGAGCGGGCTGCCGTGCACGTACGCGGCGGCGTAGGAGTCGTACCGCCCGAGGTGGGCCTGGTCCCAGGACGGGATGGGCAGCGGGCGGTAGCCGAACAGGTACTCGTCGTAGGTCGCGGCGTTCGGGAAGACCGCCCGCTTCCAGGCGAACACCCGCCAGGTGTCGTCGAACACCGCCCTGGCGTAGTCCAGCGGCTGCGCCTCGATGGCCCGGATGGCGAAGTTCTCGGCCATCTGGTTGGGCACCGGCGAGAACTTCTGCGGCGGGAGCCGGTTCAGCGGCGACTCGGCTGGTCCAGATGTAGGACTGCGCGATCGGCCGCTGGCCGGCGGCACGGGGTGCACAGCGACAGCTCGTTGGCCGGCAGGTTCATCTTGGGGCAGTCGGCGAACGTCATCACCCGCGAGTAGAGGAACACGCCGGTGCTGTCGGTCATCGCGAACTGGCCGTGCTGCGACGTCGAACCATCCCGCGTAGCCGAACACCGGGAGCAGGCAGACCACGATGGTGGCCGCGACCCGCCGCCAGCTGATCCGCCTGATGATCATGTAGACGGCGAACATGGCCAGCAGCGGCAGTCCGACCGAGCGCAGCGATCTCCGCAGGCCGAGCAGCAGGCCGACGAGCGCGCACCGGCGCAGCGACGGCTGCGGGTCCCACAGCAGCAGCGTGACCGCCAGCGTGAGCAGGAACAGGAACGGCACGTCGGCCATGATCAGGTGCTCGAGCTGGATCTCGAACCCGTCGTAGAGCACCGGCACGGTGGCCAGCGTGGCCAGCCAGGCCGGCGCGCCGAAGCGGTGCCTGGCCAGCGCGTAGATCATGACCGCGACGGCCAGCGCCATCAGATGTTGCAGAGATCGTTATGATGGCGTAGCTGTGGAACGGCTGCAGGAGCTTCAGCCAGATCGAGTACCCGGAGACCCGGGTCGGGTCGAGTTGGAAGTGGACCGTGTTCTGCACGTACTGGAACGAGTCGTTGAACCAGGCCTGCCACCGGTAGCCGAGCTCGGCGTCGACCCGGAGCAGGACGGCGGGAGTGAGCACGATGATGAACAGGCGGTGCCCGGCCCACGTGCGGGCGGCCAGCGCGCGCAGGCCCGGCCCGGGTCGCCAGCGGGCCTGTACCGGCCGGATTGACCAGGCTCGCCGCGCCGATGGCTCACGCGACGGGGCCGCAGGCATTACCCTCAAGCCGTACCCTCCTGTGCTGGGTTGATGAACCCTGACAATGAACAAGCGGCCGGTTCGGTGCGTTCGTCCCTCGCCTACGGTAATACGATGCGCGACCAGGACTGGGCCATCGATGCGGATCCGCAGACGATGAAGGAGACGAAAACGTGGAGCTGACCGTGGTCATGCCTTGCCTCAACGAGGCAGAGACCGTGGCGACGTGCGTCCGCAAGGCTATGGGATTCCTGGCCGAGAGCGGTATCAGCGGCGAGGTGCTGGTCGCCGACAACGGCAGCACGGACGGCAGCCAGCGGCTGGCCGCCGAGGCCGGCGCCCGCGTGGTCCCGATCAGCGACAAGGGTTACGGCAACGCGCTGATGGGCGGCATCGTCGCCGCCAACGGCAAGTACGTCATCATGGGCGACGCCGACGACAGCTATGATTTCACCAACCTGATGCCGTTCGTTGACGAACTGCGCAAGGGCGCGGACCTGGTGATGGGCAACCGGTTCCGGGCGGGATCGCGCCGGGCGCCATGCCGCCGCTGCACAAGTACCTCGGCAACCCGGTGCTCAGCTTCGTCGGCCGGCTGTTCTTCCGCAGCAAGATCGGCGACTTCCACTGCGGTCTGCGCGGGTTCAGCCGGGACAGCGTGATGGCGCTCAACCTGCAGGCGACCGGGATGGAGTTCGCCAGCGAGATGGTGGTCAAGGCCGACGCTGGCCGGCCAGCGCGTGACCGAGGTGCCGACCACCCTGGCCAAGGACGGCCGGAGCCGGCCGCCGCACCTGCACACCTGGCGGGACGGCTGGCGGCACCTGCGCTTCCTGCTGCTGTTCAGCCCGCGCTGGCTGTTCTTCCTGCCCGGCCTGGCGCTGCTCATCGCGGGCCTGGTCATCGGCGCGATCGTCGCGCCGCACCCGTTCAGCATCGGCAGCGTGACCTTCGACGTGGACACGCTGGTCGCGGCCTCGGCCATGGTCGTGATCGGCTTCCAGGCCGTGCTGTTCTGGCTGTTCACCCAGGTGTACGCCGGCTCGGAGGGCTTCCTGCCCGAGGAGCCGAAGGTGCAGCGGGTGCTGGAGAAGCTCAGCCTGGAGCGCGGGCTGATGCTGGGCGGCCTGATCGGCCTCGCGGGCCTGGCCGGGCTGATCTTCTCGCTGCTGTACTGGAACGGCCAGAAGTTCAGCCACCTCAACTACGAGCACTCGCTGCGGCTGATGATCCCCTCGGTGACCGCGCTGATCGTGAGCTGCCAGGTGGTCCTGGGCACGTTCTTCCTGTCCATCCTGGGCATCAAGCACACCCGCCACCGGTGACCGCGGCGTCGGCCCCGGTCCCGGCGCCGTCGGGACGAGCCGGTCAATCACCGTGAGCAGTCGGCGGCTGCCCCTAGGCTTTAGCCATGCGCACCATCCTGTCCGCCCCGGCCTGGCCGTACGCGAACGGCCCCCGGCACATCGGTCACGTCTCCGGCTTCGGGCTGCCCTGCGACATGTTCAGCCGGTACCAGCGAATGGCGGGCAACAGGGTGCTGATGGTGAGCGGCACCGACGAGCACGGCACGCCGATCCAGGTCCAGGCCGACGCCGAGGGCGTGTCCGCCCGGGAACTGGCCGACCGCTACAACCGGGTCATCGTCGACGACCTGACCAGCCTGGGCATGACCTACGACCTGTTCACCCGGACGACCACGCTGAACCACTACGCGGTCACCCAGGAGATCTTCCTCCGGCTGCTCAAGAACGGCTACATCTTCCCGCAAGACCACGCTCGGCGCGATCTCGCCGTCCACCGGCCGGACGCTGCCCGACCGCTACATCGAGGGCACCTGCCCGATCTGCGGGTACCCGAGCGCCCGCGGCGACCAGTGCGACAACTGCGGCAACCAGCTCGACCCGGCCGACCTGATCAACCCGCGGTCCAAGATCAACGGCGAGACCCCCGTCTTCCGGGAGACCGAGCACTACTTCCTGGACCTGCCGGCGTTCGCCGAGGTGCTCGGGCAGCTGGCTGCAGGCCAAGGCGGGCCACTGGCGGCCGAACGTGCTCAAGTTCTCCCTCAACCTCCTCGACGACCTGCAGCCGCGGGCGATCACCAGGGACCTGGACTGGGGCGTGCCCGTTCCGCTCGACGGCTGGCGGGACCGGCCGGACAAGCGGATCTACGTCTGGTTCGACGCGGTGATCGGCTACCTGTCGGCGTCGATCGAGTGGGCCCGGCGCAGCGGCGACCCGGACGCCTGGCGGGCCTGGTGGAACGACCCGGACGCCGAGGCGTACTACTTCATGGGCAAGGACAACATCGTCTTCCACTCCGAGATCTGGCCGGCCATGCTGCTCGGCTACGACGGGCTCGGCGCCCGCGGCGGCCAGCCCGGCCCGCTCGGCCCGCTGAACCTGCCGACCGAGGTGGTCTCGAGCGAGTACCTGACCATGGAGGGCCGCAAGTTCTCCTCCTCCCGCGCGGTGGTCATCTACGTCAGGGACTTCCTGGCCCGCTACGACGTGGACGCGCTGCGCTACTACGTGGCCGTGGCCGGGCCGGAGACCCAGGACACCGACTTCACCTGGAGCGAGTTCGTCCGCCGCAACAACGACGAGCTGGTCGCGACCTGGGGCAACCTGGTCAACCGCGCGGTCTCGTTCGCGGCCAGGAACATCGGGTCCATCCCGGACGGCCGGGCGCGCCTGACCGACCTGGACCGCGAGCTGCTGGCGCGGTCCCGGCGGCCTTCGGCACGGTCGGCGGGCACCTGGCCGCGTCGCGGTTCAAGTTCGCGATCAACGAGGCGATGCGGACGGTGGCCGAGGCCAACAAGTACTTCTCCGAGCAGGCGCCGTGGAAGCTGCGCGAAGTCCGACCCGGACCGGATGCGCACCGTGCTGCACGTGGCGCTGCAGCTGGTCGACGACGCCAAGACGCTGCTCACCCCGTTCCTGCCCCGCTCCTCCCAGCAGGTGCACGAGATGCTGGGCGGCACGGGCACCTGGTCGGACATGCCGCGGGTGGAGGAGGTCGACGAGGCGGGCGGCCCGTCCTACCCGGTGATCACCGGGACGTACGACGGCACGCCGCGCTGGGCCTCGGCACCGCTGCGGGCCGGGCACGCCGCTGGCCGCGCCCAAGCCGCTGTTCACCAAGCTGGACACCTCGGTGGTGGACGAGGAACTGGCCCGGCTGGGCGCCGGATGACTCGTTCGTCAGCCGAACGGGCCGTGGTGACGGCCCCGGCGCAGCCCGCTCCGCTGCCCCGGCCGGCGCTCGACAGCCACACCCACCTGGACATGATCGGCTCCGGGGGGTCCGGGCGGGGCTCCGGGAGTCGCCGTGAGGTGGTCGCCGCGGCGCGCGCGGCCGGGATCGTCCGCGATAGTCACCGTCGGCACCGACCTGGAGTCCTCCCGCTGGTCGGCGCGGTGCGCCGCCGAGCACGAGGCCGTCTACGCGGCCGTCGCGATCCACCCGAACGAGACCCAGGCCGTCTCCGCCGAGGTCGGCGCGGGCGCCCGGCCCCGGCAGCCCGCCGCCGACGAGGTGCTGGCCAAGATCGAGGCGCTGGCCCGGCGGCCGCGCGTGGTCGCGGTCGGCGAGACCGGGCTGGACTACTACCGCCACCACGCCGAGCCCGGCGTGCAGCGATGGTGGTTCCGCGAGCACATCAAGATCGCCAAGCGGACCGGCAAGGCGCTGATGATCCACGACCGGGAGGCGCACGCCGACGTGCTGCGCATCCTGGAGGAGGAGGGCCCGCCGGACCGGGTGGTGTTCCACTGCTTCTCCGGCGACGTGGCCATGGTCAAGCAGTGCGCCGAGGCGGGCTACGTGATGTCGTTCGCCGGCAACGTGACCTTCGCCAACGCGCAGCCGCTCCGCGACGCCGCCGCGGCCGCCCCGCCCGATCTGATCCTGGCCGAGACCGACGCGCCGTTCCTCACCCCGGTGCCCAACCGCGGCAAGCCCAACGAGCCCGCCATGGCCGCCTACACCCTGCGCTGCCTGGCCGAGGTCAAGGGCATGGACCTGGCCGCCCTGTGCGACACGGTCACCGCCACCGCCCGCGCACCTTCGGCCCCTGGTAGCCGTGGACGGAGGGGCGGGGGTGCGGCTGCTCGCTCCCGGGGATGTCAGGGAGCTGGCCGGGCGGCTGGGCGTGCGGCCGTCCAAGCGGCTGGGGCAGAACTTCGTGATCGAGCCGGGGACGGTGCGGCGGATCGCCGCGCTGGCCGCCTTGCAGCCCGACGACGTGGTGCTCGAGGTGGGGCCGGGGCTCGGCTCGCTGACGCTCGCGCTGCTCGCGGCCGGCCCGGCCAGGTCGTCGCGGTCGAGATCGACCCGGTGCTGGCCGCCGAGCTGCCGCGGACCATCGCCGCCCGCGCGCCGGAGCTGGCCGGCCGGGTGGCGGTGGTCACCGCGGACGCGCTGCGCGTCGAGGGCCACGACCTGCCCGCGGCGCCGACGGCACTGGTGGCGAACCTGCCCTACAACGTGGCGGTGCCGGTGGTGCTGCACCTGCTGGCGGCGCTGCCGTCGCTGCGGCGCGGGCTGGTGATGGTCCAGGCCGAGGTGGCGGACCGGATGTGCGCGGCGCCCGGGTCGCGGGTGTACGGCGCGCCGTCGGTGAAGCTGGCCTGGTTCGCGGCGGCCCGGCCGGCCGGGCCCGTGCCGCGCTCGGTGTTCTGGCCGGTGCCGAACGTGGACTCCCGGCTGGTCGCGTTCACCCGGCGCGATCCGCCGGAGACGGCGGCCAGCCGCGCGGAGGTGTTCGCGGTCATCGACGCGGCGTTCCGGCAGCGGCGCAAGACGCTGCGCGCCGCGCTGGCCGGCTGGGCCGGTCGGCGCCGGAGGCCGAGCGGCTGCTCCGGGCGGCGGGCATCGACCCGGGCGCCCGCGGGGAATCGCTCGGCGTCGCGCGAGTTCGCCCGCCTGGCGGCGGCGCGGCAGGCCACGAACCGCGTACGATTTGGCCATCGTGACCGGTGTGACCGTGCGGGTACCCGCCAAACTCAACCTTCAGCTCGCGGTGGGTCCACCGCGCGCCGACGGCTACCACGACCTGGTGACCGTCTTCCACGCCGTCTCGCTGTTCGACGAGGTCACCGCGGAGCCGGCCGGGCGCGACGGGGTCACGGTCAGCGGCGAGGGCGCGGACCGGGTTCCGGCCGACCGGACAACCTGGCGCTGCGCGCGGTGGCCGCGCTGCGCGCGGCGGTCCGCCGGCGCCGGCGGCGTGCACATCACGATCGCCAAGCGGATCCCGGTCGCGGCCGGGCTGGCCGGCGGCAGCGCCGACGCGGCCGCGGCCCTGGTGGCCTGCAACGAGCTGTGGGACGGGCGGCCTCGGCCAGCCGCAGCTGCTCGAGATCGCGGCCCGGGTCGGCAGCGACGTGGCCTTCGCGCTGCTCGGCGGGACCGCGGTGGGCCGGGGCCGGGGCGAGCGGCTGACGCCGGCGCTGGCCCCGGCGACCCGGTACCACTGGGTGCTGGCCTTCGCCGACGGGCCAGCTGTCCACGCCCGAGGTGTACGCGGCGCTGGACCGGCTGCGGGCCGCGGGCGGGCGGCCGGAGGACCCGGCGCCCGGCCGCAGCCGGAGCTGGACGCCGCGCTCATGTCGGCGCTGCGCTCGGGTGACGCCAGGCGGCTCGGCCAGGCGCTGAGCAACGACCTGCAGCCGGCCGCGCTGTCGCTGTTCCCCGCGCTGCGCAAGACCCTGGCCGCCGGGCTCGAGCTGGGCGCGCTCGGCGCGCTGGTGTCCGGCTCCGGGCCGACCTGCGTGTTCCTGGCGGCCAGCGCGGACCGCGCCCTCGACCTGGCCGCGTCGCTGTCCGGCGCGGGCGTGTGCCGGTCGGTGGCCCGGGCCAGCGGGCCGGTGCCCGGCGCGGCCATCGTCTCCGCGGCGAGGTGACCGGGCCGCGGTGAACCTGATCAGCCTGGAGAAGGCGGCCAAGGCGTACGCGCACCGCACGCTGCTCGACGGCATCTCGCTCGGCGTGTCGGCCGGGGACCGGATCGGGGTGGTGGGCCGCAACGGCGCGGGGAAGTCCACCCTGCTCGCGCTGCTGGCCGGGCGGGTCGGGCCGGACACCGGCCGGGTGGCCATGGCGGCCGGCCTGCGGCTCGGCTACCTGCCGCAGAGCGACCAGCTGGCCGGGACGGTCGGCGAGATCGTGTTCGGCCCGGGCGGGCGGCGCCGCGGGCACCCCGTGGGAGGCCGATCCCGCGGGCGCGCGCGATCATGGCCGAGCTGCTGCCCGGGATCGGCGTGGACGCGCAGGCCGCCGGGCTGTCCGGCGGCGAGCGGCGCCGGGTCGCGCTCGCCTCGCTGCTGGTGGCCGAGCGCGACGTGCTGCTGCTCGACGAGCCGACCAACCACCTGGACATCGAGGCGATCGACTGGCTCGGCCGCCACCTGCGCGACCGCGGCCGCGCGGTCGTGGTGGTCAGCCACGACCGCTGGCTGCTCGACCACGTCTGCGAGCGGACCTGGGAGGTCGACCGCGGCCAGGTGCACTCGGCCGAGGGCGGCTACTCGGCCTACGTGCTGCCGAGGCCGAACGCGAGCGCAGCGAGGAGGCCGCCGAGCGCCGCCGCCGCAACCTGGCCCGCAAGGAGCTGGCCTGGCTGCAGCGCGGGGCCCGGGCGCGGACGACCAAGGCGAAGTTCCGGGTCGAGGCGGCCAACGCGCTGATCGCGGCGGAGCCGCCGCCCCGGGACAGCGTCGAGCTGACCCGGATGGCCACCGCCCGGCTGGGCAAGACCGTGATCGAGCTGGAGGACGTCTCGGCCTCGGCCGGCGAGCGCACCCTGCTGGACCATGTGACCTGGCGCCTCGGCCCGGGCGACCGGGTCGGGATCGTGGGCGTCAACGGCAGCGGCAAGACCTCGCTGCTCAACGTGCTCGACGGCGCGGGGCCGGACGGCCGGGCGCTGCACGCGGACGGCACGGTCATCAGGGGCAAGACCGTGCGGCTGGCCCACCTGTCCCAGGAACTCGCCGAGCTCGACCCGGACCAGCGGGTCCGCGAGGCGGTGGAGGAGATCCGGCTGCGGATCCAGGTGGGCGACCGGGAGCTGTCCGCCGGGCAGCTGCTCGAGCGGCTCGGCTTCACCGCGGAGCGGCAGTGGACCCGGATCGGCGACCTGTCCGGCGGCGAGCGGCGCCGGGTCCAGATGCTCCGGCTGCTCATGGCCGAGCCCAACGTGCTGCTGCTCGACGAGCCGACCAACGACCTGGACATCGAGACGCTGACCGAGCTCGAGGACCTGCTCGACGGCTGGCCCGGCACGCTGGTGGTGGTCAGCCACGACCGGTACTTCCTCGAGCGGGTGACCGAGCACGTGGTGGCGCTGCTCGGCGACGGCAGGCTCGTCCTTCCTCGGCGGCGGGGTCGACGAGTACCTGGACCGGGTCCGGGCGGTCCGGCGTCGCCCGGCGGCGGGCCCCCGGCCGCGGCCCGGCCGCCGGCCGGCGCCGCGGACCGCCGGCGGCTCTCGGCCGCCGAGGAGCGCAGCGCCCGCAAGGAACTCCAGCGCCTCGAGCGCCAGCTGGACCGGCTGACGGCCCGCGAGACCGAGCTCGTCCGCCGAGCTCGCCGCGCACGCCAGCGACTACGAGAAGCTCACCTCGCTCGGCGCCGAGCTCAAGGCCGCCCAGGCCGAGAAGGCCGACCTGGAGGAACGCTGGCTATCCGTGGCGGCCGACCTCGAGAGCTCCTAACTCGTTGTCGAACGGGGCGAGCAGGATCCGCATCAGGTCGGCCAGGTCCGGCGCTCGCCGGGGTCCAGGCCCGCCAGCAGCACCCGCTCGCGGCGCAGCAGCCCGTCCAGGGCCGCGTCCACCCGCTCCCGGCCCGCCTCGGTCAGCGTGACCAGGACCCCGCGCTTGTCCCTGGGGTCGGGTTCCCGGCGGACCAGCCTCGCGGCGGCGAGCCGGTCGATCCGGTTCGTCATGGTGCCCGAGGTGACCAGCGTGGCGCGGAGCAGGGCGCCCGGCGTGAGCTGGAACGGCGGCCCCTGCCGGCGCAGCGCCGACAGCACGTCGAACTCCCACGATTCCAGCCCGTGCTCGGTGAACGCGCCGCGCCGCGCGATGTCCAGGTGCCGGGCCAGCCGGGAGATCCGGCTGAGCACCTGCATCGGCTCGACGTCCAGGTCGGGCCGCTGCGCTCGCCACGCGGCGACCAGGTCGTCCACCTCGTCGCGTAGCAGCGGCTCGCCGAGGATCTCGCCGTCGGAGTCCGTCTCGGTACCGGCACCGGCGCGCTGGCCCATTACTAGAGCGTATCTCTTGACGTCAAGACTCGCTCTGCGGTACAAGGGGAGCAGGTTCTCACGTGTCTCTCGGTATCAGAGAAGGATTGACCCACCATGTGGGACGCGGCCCTGTATCTGCGGTTTGGAGGCGAGCGCGCCAGACCGTTCTTCGACCTGCTCGCCAGGGTCGGAGCCGAGCTTCCCGGGTACGTGGTCGACATGGGCTGCGGCCCGGGAAACCTGACCGCCCTGCTCGCGGAGCGCTGGCCGGCGGCCACCGTCTGCGGCGTGGACAGCTCGCCCGAGATGATCGAGGCGGCCCGCACGCTCGTCACGGAGATCGGCTCAGCCGACCCTGAGGGCGGCCCCGCGGCGCCGCCCGGTTCCGGGCCGGTCGCGACGAACCACGCCCCTGGGCTGTCGTTCATGCTCGACGATATACGGCACTGGAAGCCGCAGAGCCTGCCCGACGTGATCATCTCCAACGCGGTGCTGCAGTGGGTGCCCGGCCATCGCGAGCTGCTGGTCCGCTGGGCGGACCAGCTGGCGCGCGGCGGCTGGCTGGCCTTCCAGGTCCCGGGCAACTTCGACCAGCCGTCGCACGCGATCATGCGCGAGATGGCGGCCTCGGCCCGGTGGCGCCCGCTGCTGCGGGACGTGGCGCTGAACCGGCAGTCGGCCGACCCGGCCGACTACGCGGAACTGCTGGCCCGGGCCGGCCTCGAGGTCGATGCCTGGGAGACGACCTACGTGCACATCCTCCAAGGCGAGGACCCGGTGCTCGAGTGGTACAAGGGCACCGGGCTCCGCCCGGTCCTGACCGCGCTCGACGCGGACCAGGCCGGGGACTTCCTCGCCGAGTACGGCACGAGGGTTCGCGAGGCGTATCCGCCTAGCTCGTTCGGCACCATCTTCCCGTTCCGCCGCGTGTTCGCCGTGGGCCATCGCCCCGGCTGAACCTCGCCTCAATCCACTTTTCCTATTGATTTAATAGGGAAACTCTGGCAGGATCACCGCATGCGCCGTGGCATGCCTCTCCTGCCTCTCCCGTCAACGCCTGTCCGTCAGCGCGTTCTCGCCGGCGCCTTCCCGTTGGTCCTCTGGGTCCTGCGATGTCCGGCCGGTTCGCCCTGACGGCACCGGCGTGTCCGATCGGCCAGCCCAGACCTCGCCAGGCCATTAGGTCACCCAGTTTTACTGGCGTTTGCCGCCAGTCCTGTCAGCGTGAGGAGAGACGCGAATTATGAGCACGATGATCCAGCCGGTATCGCAAGCCAGCGTGGGAACCGGCCAGCTTCTGGGCGCGCGGCAGCTAGGCGACGTGGTGCGGCGGCTGGCGGCGAGCCCGGCGGACTGGCTCGGCCGGGTCCGGCTGAACCCGGAGGGCCGCTGGTACGAGCGGATACACCTCGACGACAGCCACGAGGTGTGGGTGATCAGCTGGCTGCCGGGCCAGGCGACCGGGTTCCACGACCACGGCGGGTCGGCCGGCGCGTTCGCCGTGGTCTGGGGCACGCTGGTCGAGCGGCGGGTGGTCGGGGCCAGCACCACCGGGCAGGTGCTGGCCAAGCCGGTCGGGGCGGGCGGGTCGCGGGCGTTCGGCCCGCGCTACATCCACAACGTGAGCAACGCGGCCGCCGCGTCGGTGGCGGTGAGCGTGCACGCCTACTCGCCGCCGCTGCCGGCCATGACGCGCTATGACCTCACGTCGGCCGGGCTGGTCGTGCGCGACACCGAGGGAGCGGCGGCATGGTAGCGGTCCGGCCGCGCGGGGCCCGCACCATCGACGAGATCCTGGCCTCGGCGCGCGCCCGCCTGATGCGCGTGACGCCGCGGGAGGCCTTCGGCGAGCTGGCCGGCCGGCGGCGTGCTCATCGACATCCGGCCCGCCGCGCAGCGCGCCGCGCAGGGCGAGATACCCGGGTCGACCATCGTGGAGCGGAACCACCTGGAGTGGCGCCTCGACCCGTGCTCGGACGCCCGGCTGCCCTGGGTCACCGGGTACGACCACCGGATCATCGTCTTCTGCGTGGACGGGTACACCTCCAGCCTGGCCGCGGCCGCGCTGCTGGACCTGGGCCTGTACCGGGCCACCGACATGATCGGCGGGTTCCGGGCCTGGGTGGCCGAGGGCCTGCCGTCGGCGCCCGCGGCGCGCCGGGACGGTCACGCTGGCGCCCGGCGCCGCCCCGGCGCTAGCGCCGGGCTGAGCCCTTCCCGTTCGCGTCGAGCTGGGAGAGGCCGTTCCAGGCCAGGTCGATCAGGTTGGCCGCGACCTCTTCCAGCTTGGGCTTGCGGGCGTCGAGCCACCACTGCCCGGTGAACGCGACCATGCCCACCAGCATCTGGGCGTACAGCGGGGCGAGCTTGGGGTCGTGGCCGCGGGAGGCGAGGAAGTCGGCCAGGATGTACTCGACCTGGCCGGCGATGTCGCTCAGCAGCGTGCCGTAGGTGCCCGTGCCCGAACCGGGGTTGGAGTCCCGGACCAGGATGCGGAAGCCGTCGGCGTTGTCGTCGATGTAGCGGAGCAGGCCGACCGCCGCGGCCTCGAACTTCTCCCGGGTGCGGGCGCCGTCGAGCAGCGTGGTCGCCATCGTCAGCAGGCGCTCCACCTCCCGGTCGACGACCACGGCGTAGAGGCCTTCCTTGCCGCCGAAGTGCTCGTACACCACCGGCTTGGAGACGCCGGCCTGGGCGGCGATCTCCTCGATCGAGGTTCCCTCGAACCCCCGCTCGGCGAACAGGTGGCGCCCGATGCCCAGTAGCTGCTCGCGCCGTTCCTTCCCGGTCATCCTCTTGCGGCCGGATGCATGGGGATGCGAACTCACCTGTACATCATCGCGACTCCGCGGACGCCGCGCCACGTACCCGGCCGGCGCGCCGCGTCATCGAGCCGAATTTCCGCTTCGCCGTGGCGGGCCGCTTGGCGGTGAGCCGCTCCTCGTCCGGCCAGCGCACGTCGTAGGCCCAGCCCAGCTTCTCCAACGCCCAGATGACGCGCGCGCTGGGGTCGAGCTGGCCCTTCAGCGCCCCGTGCCGGGCGCAGGTGGGGTCGGCGTGGTGCAGGTTGTGCCAGGACTCGCCGAACGACGCGATCGCCATCCAGGACACGTTCTTCGACTTGTCGCGGACTTCGAATTCCTCGCTGCCGAAGGTGTGGCAGATCGAGTTGATCGCCCAGGTGACGTGGTGCAGCAGCGCGATCCGGACCAGGCTGGCCCAGAAGAAGGCGGTCACCGCGCCGTGCCAGGACATCCCCCACAGGCCGCCGATGAGCGCGGGGAGCAGCAGCGTGACCGCGACGAGCGCCGGGGAACCAGCTGTCGACCGCCTTGATCCGCCGGTCGGCGAGCAGGTCGGGGGAGAACTTCTCCTGCGAGGTCTTGTTCGGGTCGAAGAGCCAGCCGATGTGCGCGTAGACCAGGCCCTTGGACAGCGCCTTCCAGTCATCCCCGTACCGCCAGGGGGAGTGCGGGTCGCCTTCCCGGTCGCTGTACTTGTGGTGCCGGCGGTGGTCGGAGACCCAGGTGATGACCGGCCCCTCGATGGCCAGGCTGCCCGCGACCGCCAGCGCGACCCGCAGGCCGGTCTTGGCCTTGAACGAGCCGTGGGTGAAGTACCGGTGGTAGCCGACCGTGATGCCGAGCCCGGACACCCAGTAGAAGGCCAGCGCGATCAGCACGTCATGCCAGCCCAGGCCCCAGCCCCACAGCAGCGGGATGGCGGCGACCAGCGCCGCGAGCGGGATGGCCACGAACACGCCGACCAGGAAGCGCTTGGGCTGGAGGTCGGCTCGTCCTCCATGTCCGACCGCGGCGGGTTCTGACGGTCGTGCTGGCGCTTCCCCCGATGGTTCCGGCGGGCGTGGGCGTGGCCGGCGAGGTGGTCGGCCGCTGGGTGGCCCGGCGGCCGCGGTGGTGGCTTCGGCCGTGCGAATCGTGTCGGGAGAAGTGGTCATCGTGCTCCTCTGGAACTAGACGAAACGGGCACGAGCGTTTGTACGCTTACGTAACCGTAGCCTACGACACCGTAGGTTAGGCAAGGCCGGCGGGTGAATTTCTGCAAATGGACCTATGAATTTCGTATGCGCGCCCGTCGAGTTGTCTCGTAATGCGAGACACATCAGCGCTCCGTGACCCGTTCGTTACATCGCGCTGATCTTGCGTGGCCGGCGTGCGGTCGCGGCTACCCGCGGTCGCGCGACCATGCGCGGTGGCCGCCGGTGCGCCGAACGCGCGCCGATCGCGGTCGCATTAATCGCGCTCGGCCGTGTCGGCCAGTTCCAGTAGAGTGAGGACCCGAACTATCCCGGGTCGTCTAGCCAGGCAAGACGACGGGTTTTGGTCCGTCAACGGAGGTTCGAATCCTTCCCCGGGAGCGATAACTAGGGTGCGATGCCTGCCCATGCTGGCGTCAGCCGCCGCTCATGATCGCCTGCTGACCAGCCTTCGATCTTGCGGTAGAGACCGCTGCTCCGCCGGACGTCGATGCGGAGGCAGCCGTGGTAGTTCTCGCCGATGTTCTTCCGCACCGTCTTCGGGTTGTGGTGCTTGAGCGTCGGGGTGCGGAACTGGTCAGGCTGACGCGCCGGTGACCTCCAGCCAGAAGCGCTGGGCCGCTTCCACATCGGCGCTTTCGTGGATGTAGATCCGGAAGATCGGCGTCGTCCGCGGGGTCCCGGTTGCCTCGAGGAACCTCAGGAAGAAGCGGATGAGCGCCGGGTCGCTGTTGGTGAAGATGACGCGGTCGGCGCGCCGGTCGGGCTTGTTCTTGGCGCCCTCGCACCAGTAGGCGATGGCGCCGGCGATCAGCAGCTCGCGATCGGTGAGCACGCCGATCTGGGCCGCGGCGGCCGCGCGGGCCGCGGCGCGCGCTGGCCTCGCCACCTGGCGCTCGGCGGCCCAGTAGCGGCGCGCGCCCTCAGCCGCCCGCTTCCGGCATTCCTCGAGCTGAACCCGGCCGGGCGGGGGAGGTCGCGCACCCACAGCGAGACCGAGCTCTTGGATACGCCGAGGGCGGCGGCGATCTCCTCGTAGTCCAGGCCCTGCGCGCGCAGCTCGCGGGCGCGCTCCGCGCACGTCGTCCTTGGCGTTGGGGCGGCGGGTCCACTCGGGCGGCGGCTCGCCCTTGAGGGCGTCGTCGAGCGTGGAGTTGCTCATCGGGCCAAGGATCTCCTTGATCTGGCGGCGGGACTTGCCCTCGCGGCGGAGCTGGACGATGCGTTCGCCGAAGGGCGGCCATTTCTTGAGCAGGTGCGCATAGTCGAATTCTAGTACTGAGCAGCTGACATTTACTGTCATGCTGATCGTATGTGCGATGCGCGAAGCGCAGGATTCATTGTGCAGAGCGGCATGAAAGTCCGGGTTCCATGGTGTTGGCGCGGATGCGGCCGCATCCGAGCGCGAGTCGGCCCACGGCGATCTGGACACGCGCCCGGGCGCGGCCAGCGGGCGTCGGCCCGGGACCAGCCCCGGCGGGCGGCTCGCCAGGGCGATGCGTTATAGTTAGTTGACGTCAAGCAAGTTTCTAGTGGTGCCAAAGTTACCTGTGAGGCTTAGGGCCAATGACTTCCAAATCTGGTCAGGTGAGGGCTGGCGTGCCTGAGAAGGCCGGGCCAGGGCCGCACTACAAGTGGATCGCGCTGTCGAACACCACGCTGGGCGTGCTGATGGCCACGGTCAACCAGTCCATCGTGCTGATCGCGCTGCCGGACATCTTCCGCGGGATCGGGCTCAACCCGCTGAGCCCGGACAACACCAGCTACCTGCTGTGGATGTTCATGGGGTTCCTCGTGGTGTCCGCGGTGCTGGTGGTCAGCTTCGGGCGGCTGGGCGACATGTTCGGCCGCGTCCGGATGTACAACCTCGGGTTCGCGATCTTCAGCGTGGCCTCGATCTTCCTGACCGTCACCTGGCAGCACGGCACCGCCGGGGCGCTGTGGCTGATCATCTGGCGGGTGGTGCAGGGCATCGGCGGCGCGTTCCTGTTCGCCAACTCCACCGCGATCCTCACCGACGCCTTCCCGGCCAACCAGCGCGGCACCGCGCTGGGCATCAACTCGATCGCGGCGATCGCCGGCTCGTTCCTCGGGCTGCTGCTCGGCGGCGTGCTCGGCCCGGTGAACTGGCACCTGGTGTTCCTCGTCTCGGCGCCGATCGGGGCGTTCGGCACCGTGTGGGCCTACTTCATGCTCAAGGACATCGGGGTGCGCAAGCACGCCCGGATGGACTGGTGGGGCAACATCTTGTTCGCCGCCGGGCTGATCGCGATCCTGGTCGGCATCACCTACGGCCTGCTGCCGTACGGCGGGCACCCGATGGGCTGGACCAACCCGTGGGTGCTGACCGCGATCTTCGGCGGGGTGGCCCTGCTGGTGATCTTCGCGTTCGTCGAGACCAAGGTCGCCGAGCCGCTGTTCCGGCTCTCGCTGTTCAGGATCCGCGCCTTCGCCATGGGCAACATCGCCAACCTGATGCTCGCGCTGAGCCGCGGCGGCATGCAGTTCATGCTGATCATCTGGCTGCAGGGCATCTGGCTGCCGCTGCACGGGTACAGCTTCAGCCAGACCCCGCTGTGGGCGGGCATCTACCTGGTCCCGCTGACCATCGGCTTCCTGCTCTCCGCGCCGCTGTCCGGCATCCTGTCCGACCGGTACGGCGCCAAGGCGTTCACCATCGGCGGGGCGCTGCTGACCGCGCTGACCTTCTTCGTCTTGCTGTTCCTGCCGGTGAACTTCACCTACTGGGAGTTCGCGCTGATCATCGCGCTCAACGGCTTCGGGTCCGGCCTGTTCGCCTCGCCGAACCGGGCCGAGATGATGAACGCGGTGCCCGCCAACCAGCGCGGCGCGGCGGGCGGCATGATCGCCACCTTCATGAACACCTCGTTCGTGCTGTCCATCGGGATCTTCTTCTCGCTGATGGTGGCCGGGCTGTCCAGCAAGCTGCCGGGCGCGCTGTCCGGCGGCCTGGTCGCACAGGGCATCCCGGCGGCCGCCGCGCAGCAGATCTCCCACCTGCCGCCGATCGGGGTGCTGTTCGCCGCGTTCCTCGGCTACAACCCGATGCAGCAGCTGCTCGGCCCGCTGCTCGGGCACCTGCCCGCTGGCCACGCCGCCTACGTCACCGGGCGCCAGTTCTTCCCGCAGCTGATCACCAGCCCGTTCCACGACGGTCTCGGGGTGGCGTTCGCGTTCGCGATCGCGGCCAGCGTGATCGCCGCCATCGCCTCGCTGCTCACCGGCCCGCGCCCGCGGCCGCGACGGCCGCGCCCGAGCCGCTCGGCGCCGAACTGGCCGCGGTGGCCGGGGACGCCGGCCTCGAGCCCAGCGAGATCGTCGGGCCCGGGCCGGAAGCGGAAGACGCGGGAGACGCGCCGGGACCACGAGGGAACGGCCAGTCATCCGCGGTCACCAAGTCCGCCGGGACGGAGCCGAGGCTGACCGCGCGGCCGGGTCCCCGGTCCGGTGGCCCGGCCCGCAGGAGCGGGCCCGGGCCGGAACCCGTCCCGGCCGTCACGGAGACCAGCATCCGATCATGGTCACCGGGCGGTATCCTGCAGATGAGGGGCGGGTAAACACATTCGCCGTAGCATCCCGGAACCCAGAGCATCCTGACCAGTGCCGGCTGGGCGGTTCGGCGGGTCGATCCCTCCCGGAGAACGCCGATGCCGGCGCGCTACCCGAGGAGACTTGCCGCCGTGAGCCAACCTCGCCCGGTCGCTGTCATCGTCCTCGCCGCGGGCGAGGGCACGCGGATGAGATCGCGTATCCCGAAGGTGCTGCATCCCCTGTGCGGTCGCAGCATGCTCGGGCACGCGCTGGCGGCGGCGGGCGGGCTCGGCCCGCAGCGCCTGGTCGTCGTGGTCGGCCACGGCCGGGAGCAGGTCAGCGCCGAAGCCGTCCGGCTCGCCCCCGGCGTGCGGGTGGTCGTGCAGGACCGGCTGGCCGGCACCGGCCACGCGGTCCGGATGGTGACCGAGGCGCTCGGCGACCTGCCCGGCATCGTGGTCGTCACCTACGCGGACATGCCGCTGCTGCGGACGCAGACGCTGGCCGCGCTGGTCCGGGAGCACGCCGCCGCGGGGAACGCGGTGACCGTGCTCACCGCGCGGGTCCCGGACCCGGCCGGGTACGGGCGCATCATCAGGGACGACGGCGGCTCGCTGGCCGAGATCGTGGAGGACGCCGACGCCACCGCGGCGCAGCGGGCCATCGACGAGATCAACTCCGGCTGCTACGCCTTCGACGGCGCCCTGCTGGCCGACGCGATCAAGCGGGTCGCCACCAGCAACGCGCAGGGCCAGGAGTACCTCACCGACGTGGTGGCCATCCTGCGCGGCGACGGCCACCCGGCGGGCACGGTGCTGGCCGCCGACCCGGCGGAGGTCCAGGGCGTGAACGACCGGGTCCAGCTCGCCCAGGTGCGCAGCGCGCCTGCAACGGCCGCCTGCTCGAAGCCTGGATGCGGGCCGGCGCCACGATCATGGATCCGTCGTCGACCTGGATCGACGTGGACGTGACGCTGGCGCCGGACGCGGAGATCCTGCCCGGTACCCACCTGGAGGGGCGGACGGATATCGGGCCCGGCGCCAGGATCGGCCCCGACTGCCTGCTCAGGGACACCTCGGTCGGCCAGGACGCCACCGTCCTGTACACCGTCTCCGAGTCGGCCGAGATCGGCCCCGGCGCGAGCGTCGGGCCGTACGCCCGGCTGCGCCCGGGCACCCGGATCGGCCCGGGAGCGCATATCGGCACCCACGTCGAGCTGAAGAACGCCATCGTGGGCGAGGGGGCCAAGGTGCCGCACCTGACCTACGTGGGCGACGCGGACATCGGCGAGCACTCGAACATCGGCGCGGCCACGATCTTCGCGAACTACGACGGGATGGCCAAGCACCATACGACGATCGGCGCGCACGTATTCACCGGCAGCGACACCGTCCTGGTGGCGCCGGTGACCATCGGGGACGGGGCGTACACCGCGGCCGGCTCGGTGATCACCGAGGACGTGCCGCCGGGAGCGACTCGGCGTCGCCCGCGGCCGGCAGCACAACTCGGCCGGATGGGTGGAGCGGCAGCGGCCAGGCACGGGGTCCGCCGCGGCCGCCGCCCGCGCCCGCGAGGCCGGCCGAAGGGCACGATGGCCACCGAAGGGGTCGAAGGGGTCGAAGGGGCGCAAGCCAGGTGAACGAGATGATGCCGTCGGGCGCGAAGAAGATGCTGCTCGTCTCCGGCCGCGCCTACCCCGCGCTGGCCGACGAGGTGGCCGCGTGCCTGGGCATCAAGCCGACGCCCACCAAGCTCTTCGACTTCGCCAACGGCGAGATCTTCGTCCGCTTCCTGGACTCGGTCCGCGGCTGCGACGTGTTCGCGCTGCAGAGCCACACCTCGCCCATCAACGAATGGATCATGGAGCAGCTGATCATGGTCGACGCCCTCAAGCGGGCCTCGGCCAGGCGCATCACGGTGGTGACGCCGTTCTTCGGCTACGCCCGGCAGGACAAGAAGAACCGGGGCCGGGAGCCGATCTCGGCCCGGCTGATGGCCGACCTGTTCGCCACCGCGGGCGCCGACCGGCTGATGGCGGTCGACCTGCACACCGCCCAGATCCAGGGCTTCTTCGACGGGCCGGTCGACCACCTGTTCGCGCTGCCGATCCTGGCCAGCTACATCGAGAAGAAGCTCGACGTCAGCCAGGTCACCGTGGTCGCGCCCGACGCCGGCCGGGTCCGGGTCTGCGAGCGGTGGACCGACCGGCTCGGCTGCCCGCTGGCCATCATCCACAAGCGGCGCGACCCTGACGTGGCCAACCAGGTCCGGATGTTCGAGGTGGTCGGGCAGGTGGCCGGGCCGCACCTGCATCCTGGTGGACGACATGATCGACACCGGCGCGACCATCGCCAAGGCCGCGGAGGCCCTGTTCGAGCAGGGCGCGGACCGGGTCATCGCCACCGCCACCCACGGCGTGCTGTCCGGCGCGGCGGTGGACATCCTGAAGAACTCGCGGATCAGCGAGGTCATCATCACCAACACGCTGCCGGTGCCGCAGGAGAAGCGGTTCGACAAGCTCACCGTGCTGTCCATCGCGCCGCTGCTGGGCCGGGCGATCAGCGAGGTGTTCAGCGACGGCTCGGTCACCAGCCTGTTCGACGGCCAGAGCTGATCCGCCCGGCGAGACAGCCCGGAGACCGTCGTCCCCGCCCCCGCCAGAGGCGCGAGGACGACGGCCATGCTGGCGGCACCGGGCGGTCCTGGCCGCGAGGCCGGCCCCTCCCTCTCCCCGGCCAGGGACCAGGACCGCTTCCCGCCGCGCCCACCCCGCTAGGCGAGACGGGCGGTGGGGCGCCCGTCGGACGACGCCCCCGTTGCCGTCCGGCGCGACTTCTGACGCAGCCTCCGGTGCCGACGCGACTCATCGTGGGGCCGCGTGGTTTACGCGCCGATTGAGCCATGGTTAAGTGAAAGCCCTGACCGCCGACCGTCTAGCCGGAGGCGAGTGATCCCGGGTAATGATGAGGTTCCGGCTGCTCGGACCGCTTGAGGTCCGGGCCGGGGAAGACTGGCGGGGGATCGGGGCTCCCAAGTGGCGTTCCGTCCTGGCCGCGCTGCTGATCCACCCCGGGCAGATCGTCTCGGCCGACACGCTGATCAGCGAGGTCTGGGGGGATGACCCGCCGGCCCGGGCGGCCAACCTGATCAGCATCTACGTGCTGCGGCTGCGCCGCCTGATCGGCGACGCCGACGGGCCGCTGCTGGTCACCCGCGCCCCCGGCTACCAGCTCCGGGTGACCGCGGGGACACCGACGCGCTGCTGTTCGAGGCCATGGTGCGGGACGGCAGGCGCGCGTACGCGGCCGGGGACCCGGAGCGCGCGGCCCGCCTGCTCACCGAGGCCCTCGGCCTGTGGCACGGCCGTCCGCTGGCCGACGTCCCGCCGACGCCGCTGGTCGAGGCGGAGGCCGAACGGCTTGCCGAACTCCGCCTCGGTGCCGTCGAACTGCGGTTCACGGCCGAGCTCGCCCTGGGCGGGCACGACCAGGCCGTGGCCGAGCTGCGCCGGCTGCTGGCGGACCACCCGCTGCGGGAAGGCCTGTGGCTGCTGCTGATGCGCGCCCTGGACGGCGCCGGGCGGCACGCGGAGGCGCTGGAGGTCTACGGCCAGGCGCGGGACGCCATCTCCGAGCAGCTGGGCGTGGACCCCGGCGCCGAACTGCGCCAGCTCCACGCCGAACTGCTGGCCAAGGACACCGCCGCCCCGGCCGGCGGGTTATCTCCGGCGGGCGACCGTCCCCGGCGCGACCCCCGCCGTCCGGCCGGGAGCCCGCCGGCCCGAGGACCCACCAGCGCCGACCGTCCGCCCGGCGCGCGCGCCGAGCGCCAGCGCAGCTGCCGGCCGACGTCGCCGACTTCACCGGTCGCGACGAGCAGGTGCAGCGGCTGAGCGACCTGCTGGCGCACGCGGGCGAGGCGGCGAGCAGCGATCCCGGCGCGGTCCGCATCGCGGTGGTGGCCGGCGCGGGCGGGCTCGGCAAGACCTCCCTGGCCGTGCACGCCGCGCATCGCGTGCGCGGCAGCTTCCCCGACGGCCAGCTGTACGTCGACCTGCTCGGCGCGACCGCCGAACCCGGTGCCGCCCGGCGGACGTGCTGGCCCGGTTCCTGCGCGATCTCGGCGTGGACGGCCGGGACATCCCGGTGGACGAGGCCGAGCGGGCGGCCAGGTACCGCACCACGCTGGCCCGCCGCCGGATGCTGGTGGTGCTGGACAACGCGCGGGACGCGGCCCAGGTCCGGCCGCTGCTGCCGGGCACCGCGTCGTCCGCGGTGCTGGTCACCACGCGCAGCCGGATGCCCGACCTGGCCAGCACCCGGCTGGTCGACCTGAACGTGCTCGACGACGACGACGCGCTGAAGCTGTTCGTCAAGGTGGTGGGCGAGGAGCGGGCCGCGGCCGAGCCGGAGGCCACCGCCGAGCTGCTCGACGGCCTGCGCCGGCCTGCCGCTGGCCATCAGGATCTGCGCGGCCCGGCTGGTCACCCGCAGCGGCTGGACCATCGCGGCCATGGCCGCCCGGCTCCGCGACGTGCACCGCAGGCTGGACGAGATGCGGGCCGGAGATCTCGCGGTCCGGGCCAGCTTCGAGGTGAGCTTCACCAGCCTGCCCGCCCGCACCGACCGCCGCGGCATCGACCCGGCCCGCGCGTTCTGCCTGCTCGGCCTGTGGCAGGGACCGTCGATCTCGTCCGCCGCGGCCGCGGCCCTGTTCGGCGTGCCCGAGTACTCCGCCGAGGACGCGCTGGAGATCCTGGTCGACACCCACCTGCTGGAATGCGTGGCGCCGGACCGGTACCGGTTCCACGACCTGCTCCGGGTGTACGCCGCCGAACGGGCCGCGGAGACCGAGCCCGCGGCCGAGCGCGCCGCCGCGGTCACCCGCCTGCTCGACCTGGTACATGCGCACCGCCGACGCCGCCGCCACGGCCGTCGCGCCCGCGCCGCTACAACATCTCGCTGGACGCCCCGGCCGACGGCGGCGCCTGCTCCGAGCTTCGACGGCTCCGAAGACGCCCTGGCCTGGTACGACGACGAGCGCGCCAACCTGGTCGCGGCCACCCGCCAGGCGGCCGGGTCGCGGCCTGCACGAGATCGCGTGGCGGCTGCCCGCTCCCTTGTTCCAGATGTTCAGCAGCCGCGGCAACTGGGCGGACTGCATCGTCACCAGCCGCATCGCGCTGGACAGCGCCCGCCAGGCCGGTAACCGCCAGGGCGAGGCGTGGGTCCTGAACAACCTCGGCGACGCCCTCGGCCAGACCCGGCGAGCCCGAAGGGCATCGGCCACCTGGAGCAGTCGCTGGCCATCCGGCGCGAGATCGGCGACCGGATGGGCGAGGCGCAGTCGGCGAACAACCTCGCCGACGCCTATCAGGGGCTGGGACGCACCGATGAGGCCCTCGAGCTGTGGCGGCGGGCGCTGGAACTGAACCGCGCCGTCGGCTACCGGTACGGCGAGGGCGTCGCCCTGGTCAACCTGGGCTGGACGCTGGTGGACCTGGACCGGGCCGAGGAAGGCGTCGACTACCTGCGGCAGGCCCGGCAGACCTTCGCCGAGATCGATTACGTCGACGGCGCGGGCTATGCCTGGCACATCCTGGGACGCTGCTACCTGTCGCTGGGCCGGGACGCGGAGGCGCTGGACTGCCTGCGGCAGGCGCTGGCCAGCCACCTGGCCAGCGGCAACCGGCGCAGGCAGGCGGCCACCTTGACGACCCTCGGGACCGCGCAGGCCGGGCCGGGCCTAGGCGGCCGAGGCCGGTGAGTCCTGGGCCCAGGCGGCGGCTATCTTCACCGAGCTCGGTGACCTGCGCGGAGGCGGAGAAGGTCCGGGCCGAGCAGGCCGAATCCGGCATTTCCTGAGATTCCGATATCGATCATGCGGGGCCGATACGATGCTGCGCGTCTCCCCCGATGCATCCTCCTTCGGGGGCCGAGGAAAGCAGAGGCGAACATGGGGAATGCCGCCGTCGACCGGGGAACTCGCGGGCCGCAGCGAACTCGATGAGCTTTACCGGCTGGACGCGAGCGAGAGCGATCCCGAGGACGATCCAGCGGACGACCAGGACCAAGACCAGGACGACGAGGACGAAGCCGGAGACGGAGCCGAGCCCGAGGGAATGCCGCACCCCATCAAGCCGGAGGGAATGCCGCATCCCTGACGGGCCGCCGTTCCGGTCCGCGCCCGGCTGCTTTCTCGGCTACACTTCGTACCCGCATCGTATGTTGAGACGAGGAGAGTAGCACCGTGCCCGAGGTTAAGATCGCCGCCGAGACTCGTGACGAGTTCGGCAAGGGCGCTGCCCGCCGCAGTCGCCGCGAGGGCAGGGTGCCCGCCGTGCTGTACGGGCACGGCACCGAAACCCGTCACCTGAGCCTGCCCGGCCATGACCTGATGCTCGCGCTGAAGACGCCGAACGCGCTGCTGCGGCTCGAGGGCCTGAAGAACGGCAGCGAGATCGCCCTGCCCAAGGCGGTACAGCGGGACCCGGTCCGCGGCTTCATCGAGCACGTCGACCTGATCCTGGTCCGGCGCGGCGAGAAGGTCACCGTCGAGGTGCCGATCCGGGTCTCCGGTGACATCGCCCCAGGCGACGGCATGCTCGACCAGCAGCTGGTGCAGATCCCGGTCGAGGCCGACGCGACGAACATCCCGCAGGGCATCGACGTGGACGTCGAGGGCCTCGACATCGGCCAGGCGGTGCACGCCAGCGACCTGAAGCTGCCCGAGGGCGTCACCTTGCAGGTCGAGCCGGAAACACTGGTCCTGCACGTCATCGCGCAGCAGGGCGGCGAGGAAGAGCCCGAGGCCGACGAGGGCGTGGCGGGCGAGGTGCCCGAGTCGGTCGACAGCGCGGCGGACAGCGGCCGCGGTGAAGAGGAGTCGGCGGGCTGACCGCAGAACGCTGGATCGTCGCTGGACTGGGCAACCCGGGACCGGAGTATGCGGGCAACCGGCACAACGCCGGGTACATGGTGACCGCCTTGCTGGCCGAGCGGTGCGGTGCGCGCTTCAAGGCGCACCGCTCGGGCAACGAGGTCGCCGAGGGACGGCTGGCCGGCGTGCCCGTGACGCTGGCCCGGCCGCGTTCCTTCATGAACACCTCGGGCAAGCCGGTCGCGGCGCTGACCGCGTTCTACAAGGTCCCGCCGGACCGGCTGGTGGTCATCCACGACGAGCTGGACATCGGTTTCGGCACGCTGCGGCTGAAGCTCGGCGGCGGGGACAACGGCCATAACGGGCTGCGCTCGATCAGCGCGGCGCTCGGCACCCGCGACTACTACCGGGTCAGGTTCGGCATCGGCAGGCCGCCGGGCCGGATGGACCCGGCCGCCTACGTGCTGCACGACTTTTCCGCGGCCGAACGCAAGGACCTGCCCTTCTTCGTCGACCGCGCGGCCGACGCCACCGAGGCGCTGATCTCCTCCGGGCTGGCCGAGGCGCAGAACACCTACCACGAGGAGCTGCCCGGATGACCGGCGACGATCACGCCCTGGCCCGCGACCTGGCTGGCCTGGCGGGCCAGCGCCTGCTCGCCCTGCGCGCGCAAGGCGGCGAGGCGGACGTGCTGCGCAAGGCCGGCGACCGGCTGTCGCACGACTTCCTCACCGCCGAGCTGGCCGGCCGCCGCCCCGGCGACGTGGTCCTGTCCGAGGAGGGCGCCGACAACCCCGCGCGGCTCACCGCGCGCCGGGTATGGATCGTCGACCCGCTCGACGGCACCCGGGAGTTCGGCGAGCCGGGCCGCATCGACTGGGCCGTCCACGTGGCCCTGTGGGAGCGGGGCGACCTGAGCGCGGGTGCCGTCGCGCTGCCGGCCCAGAACCAGATCCTGTCCACGGCCGATCCGCTACCCTCGCTGGACGACAGTGCGGTGCCGGGCCCGATCCGCATCGTCGTGAGCCGGAGCAGGCCACCTCAATTCGTTCGGAATATTTCCGGTCTTATTGATGCGGAATTGGTTCCGCTCGGTTCGGCGGGAGCTAAGGTGGCGGCCGTGGTCAACGGCGAGGCCGACGCCTACGTGCACGGCGGCGGGTTCTACGAGTGGGACACCGCGGCGCCCGTCGCGGTGGCGCGCGCGGCCGGCCTGCACGCCTCCCGCATCGACGGGTCAGACCTCGTGTACAACCAGGCCGACCTGCTGATGCCCGATATCCTGGTCTGCCGGCCCGCGCTGGCGGGCATCCTGCTGCGAGCGATCCGGGAAGTCACTCATGCGCCCTGATTACCAGATGTCCCAGCTCGACGTGCTCGAGGCCGAGGCCATCCACATCATGCGCGAGGTCGCCGCCGAATTCGAGCGGCCCGCCCTGCTGTTCTCCGGCGGCAAGGACTCGATCGTCATGCTGGCGCTGGCCGAGAAGGCGTTCTGGCCGGCCCGCATCCCGTTCCCGGTGATGCACGTGGACACCGGGCACAACTTCGGCGAGGTCCTGGAGTTCCGGGACCGGCGGGTGGCCGAGCTCGGCGTCCGGCTGGTGGTGGCGCTGGTGCAGGACTCGATCGACCAGGGCCGGGTCGCCGAGGAGACCGGCCGGCACGCGAGCCGGAACCGGCTGCAGACCGTGACCCTGCTCGACGCGATCGAGGAGCAGCGGTTCGACGCGCTGTTCGGCGGGGCCCGGCGGGACGAGGAGAAGGCCAGGGCGAAGGAGCGGGTGTTCTCGTTCCGCGACGAGTTCGGCCAGTGGGACCCCAAGAACCAGCGTCCCGAGCTGTGGAGCCTGTACAACACCCGGCTGCACCGCGGTGAGCACATCCGGGTGTTCCCGCTCTCCAACTGGACCGAACTGGACGTCTGGGCCTACATCGAGCGGGAGAAGCTGGAGATCCCGTCGATCTACTTCGCGCACGAACGGCAGGTGTTCGAGCGGGACGGGCTGCTGCTGGCCGACAATCCGTTCGTGACCAGGGATGACAACGAGCCGCTGTTCACCGCGACCGTGCGCTACCGGACGGTCGGCGACATGACCGGCACCGGGGCGGTCGCCTCGACGGCCGGGACGGTGGCCGAGGTCATCGCGGAGGTGGCCGCGACCCGGATCACCGAGCGCGGCCAGACCCGGGGCGACGACCGGGTCAGCGAGGCGGCGATGGAAGACCGCAAGCGCGAGGGGTACTTCTGATGGACTCTGTTAGCTCCGGCGAGACGAGCGTCCTGGCTCCCCGGCTGGACTCGGCCGGCTCCGGGGGGACGGCCCCCCTGGCCCGCATGGACCTGCTGAGGTTCGCCACGGCCGGCTCGGTCGACGACGGCAAGTCGACGCTGATCGGGCGGCTGCTCTACGACTCCAAGTCGATCTTCGCCGACCAGCTCGAGGCGGTCGAGCGGACCAGCCGGGACCGCGGCGAGGAGCAGACCAACCTGGCGCTGCTCACCGACGGCCTGCGGGCCGAGCGCGAGCAGGGCATCACCATCGACGTCGCCTACCGGTACTTCGCGACGCCGCGGCGCAAGTTCATCATCGCCGACACCCCCGGCCACATCCAGTACACCCGCAACATGGTGACCGGGGCGTCCACCGCCGACCTCGCGGTGGTGCTGGTGGACGCGCGGAACGGCCTGACCGAGCAGTCCCGGCGGCACGCCTTCCTCACCACGCTGCTGCGGGTGCCGCACATGGTCCTCGCGGTGAACAAGATGGACCTGGTCGACTACTCGGCCGAGGTCTTCGAGCGGATCAGCGAGGAGTTCTCCGCGTTCGCGGCCCGGCTGGACATCGGCGACCTGACCTTCATCCCGATCTCCGCACTGCACGGCGACAACGTGGTGGACCGCTCGGCCAAGATGCCCTGGTACGACGGGCCCTCGCTGCTGCACCACCTGGAGCACGTGCACATCGCCTCGGACCGCAACATGATCGACGTCCGGTTCCCGGTGCAGTACGTCATCCGGCCGCACGCGTCCACCGACGCCGAGCTGCACGACTACCGCGGCTACGCGGGCCAGGTGGCCGGCGGCGTGATCAAGCCGGGTGATGAGGTGCTGCACCTGCCGTCCGGCTTCTCCACCAAGGTGCAGCGGATCGAGGCGGCCGGGAAGCCGGTCGCCGAGGCGTTCGCGCCGATGTCGGTGACGCTGCTGCTCGACGACGACGTGGACATCTCCCGCGGCGACATGATCTGCCGGCCGCACAACCGGCCCGCGGGCGCCCAGGACATCGAGGCCATGGTCTGCTGGATGTCGTCGGACGCGAAGCTGGCCCGGCGCAGCCGGCTGGTGGTCAAGCACACCTCGCGCACGGTCAAGGCGATCGTCACCGACCTGCACTACCGGATCGACGTCAACACCCTGCACCGGGACGAGGCCGCGACCGCGCTCGGGCTGAACGAGGTCGGCCGCGTCCGGCTCCGGCTGACCCAGCCGATCTTCTGCGACCCTTACGCCCGGAACCGCACCACCGGCGGCCTCATCCTGATCGACGAGGGCACCAACGCCACGGTGGGCGCCGCCATGATCACCGAGGCCACCTGACCCGTATTGCCGCCGGTTCCGTGTTGCCTGGTGACGCTGTGTTATTGCCGCCGGGGTGAGACAGGCCTGCCTCCGGGGCCAGGAATCGGCGGAAAATGCCGGGGTATGACCCGAATCGCGGCTTATCGATCACCCAGGCGGGAGCTACCGTGAGCGCTAACCCCACTCCGTTCCGTGAACTCAGCGACTTCGTGGCCCTGCCCCGGGTGGGAGCGCTGCGGCTGGCCCCGGACGGGAGCTGGCTGGCGACGGCGGTGCAGACGCTCAGCCCGGATGGCAAGAAGTACCTGACCAGCATCTGGCGTATCGACACCCAGGGCGCCCCGGCCCGCCGCCTGACCCGGTCGGCCGAAGGCGAGGGCGGCCCGCGCTTCCTGCCCGACGGGTCGCTGCTGTTCACCTCGCGCCGCCCCGACCCGAGCCGCAAGAAGGGGGCCGACGCCGACGCCGACGCCGGCGCGGCTCTGTGGCTGCTGCCCGCGGGCGGCGGCGAGGCCCGCGTGGTGGCGGCGCTGCCCGGTGGCGTCACCGCCGCCGAGACGGCCCGGGACGCCACCGCCGTCGTGGTCGGCGCGCCGGTGCTGCCCGGGGCGGCCAGCGGCAACGGGACCAGCGGGAACGGGACCGGTGGGGATGCCGCCAGCCAGGACGCGCGGCTGCGCCAGGAGCGCAAGGACGCGGGGATCACCGCGATCTTGCACGAGTCCGCGCCGGTCCGGTTCTGGGATCACGACCTGGGCCCCGACCAGCCCCGGCTGTTCGCCCTCGACCTCGAAGAGGCGGAGACCGAGACGGCCGGCCGCGCCCCCGGAACTCCTCCAGACGATCAGGCCGAACGGGTGGCGTACTCGCCCGGCCTCCGCGACCTCACCCCGGACCCCGGGCGGGCCCTGGACGGCGAGGCGTTCGAGCTGACGCCGGACGGCACGTCGGTCATCACCGGCTGGTGGCAGTGGCATCCGGCGGGCGAGTCCCACAGCGAGCTGGTCATCATCGACGCGGCCAGCGGCAAGCGGCGGGTGCTGCTGTCCGTGCCCGAGTTCGACTTCGACAGCCCCCGGGTCTCGCCCGACGGGCGGCTCATCGCCTGCCTGCGCGAGCGGCACGGCACCGCCGAGCGGCCGGCGGACATCACCGCGGTCGTGCTCGACGTGGACGGCCCCGGCGAGGGCGGCGAAGAGGGCCGCGACCTGCTGCCCGGCTTCGACCGCTGGCCCGGGGACCTGGCCTGGTCGCACGATTCCCGCGCGCTGTACTTCGCCGCCGACGACGGCGGCCGCCGCCCGGTGTTCCGGGTGGACCTCGAGAGCGGCGAGGTCACCCGGGTGACCGCCGACGACGGCGCCTACACCGACCTGAACCCCGGGCCGGACGGCCGGTACCTGTACGCGCTGCGGGCCACCGTGGACACCCCGCCCACCCCGGTCCGCCTCGACCTGGTGACCGGCGCCGAGCCCGCCGCGCTCGACTGCCCGGGCATCCCGGTCACGGTGCCGGGCCGGCTCGAGGAGATCGAGGCGACCGCCGACGACGGCCAGCCGGTCAGGTCCTGGCTGGTGCTGCCCCGGACGGCGTCGCCGGAGGCGCCCGCGCCGCTGCTGCTGTGGGTGCACGGCGGCCCGAACAGCAGCTGGAACACCTGGTCGTGGCGGTGGAACCCGTGGCTGATGGCGGCCCGCGGCTACGCCGTGCTGCTGCCGGACCCGGCGCTGTCCACCGGGTACGGGCAGGACTACATCCTGCGCGCCCACCGCGACTGGGGCGCCCGGCCGTTCGGCGACGTCATGGCGGTCACCGACGCCGCGCTGGCCCGCCCGGACATCGACCCGGACCGGGTCGCCATGATGGGCGGCTCCTACGGCGGCTACATGGCCAACTGGATGGCCGGCCACACCGACCGCTTCAAGGCGATCGTGAGCCACGCCGGGCTGTGGACGCTGGACCAGATGTTCGGCACCACCGACCACCCGATGTTCTGGCGGCCGCAGTTCGGTGATCCGCTGACCGAGCCGGAAATGTACGAGAAGAATTCACCGCACCGGCACATCGCCCAGATCCGCACGCCGATGCTGGTCATCCACGGCAACAAGGACTACCGGGTACCGGTCGGCGAGGCGCTGCGGCTGTGGACGGACCTGACCTGCCACGACGTCGAGGCCAAGTTCCTCTACTTCCCCGACGAGAACCACTGGATCCTCACCCCCGGCAACGCGCGGATCTGGTACGAGACCGTCTTCGCCTTCCTGGCCCAGCACGTCCTCGGCCAGGAATGGCAACGCCCCCGCCTCCTGTGACCCGGCGCCCCAGCCCTAGCTGATCATGAGCGTCAGCGGGGCGGCGGACGTCATGAAACCGGGCTCTCACCGCGTCCGGACGCACTCGAAGCCCGGTTTCACGACGTCACGGCTGACCCGCGGGCGGTGCGATTTGTCAGCGTGGCGTGGGGGCGAGGGGCGCGGCGCGTTGGCGTGGCGCGGACCGGCTGGCGGGGCGGCGTGAACGGGGGGGTGGTGCCCGTAGGGTGACGTTATGGCTCGTGCGGACCTGGACAAGCAGCCTGGCGAGGTGGCGGCGATGTTCGACGCCATCGCCGGGCGTTACGACCTGCTCAACGACATTTTGTCCATGGGCCAGGTCAGGCTGTGGCGGCGGACCGTGGCGCGTATTACCGGGGCCAAGCCGGGGGAGCGGGTGCTCGACCTGGCCGCCGGGACCGGGACCTCCACGCTGACCTTCACCGCCACCGGGGCGGACGCCGTGGCCTGCGACTTCTCGCTGGGCATGCTCCAGGCCGGTCACGCCAAGATCGGCCGCGGCCCGCAGGGGAGCGGGCACGGGCGGCTCGGCTGGGTGGCCGGGGACGCGCTGCGGCTGCCGTTCCGGGACGGGGCGTTCGACGCGGTGACGATATCGTTCGGGCTGCGTAACGTGGCCGACACGGTGGCGGCCCTGGCCGAGATGCGCCGGGTGACCCGGCCCGGCGGGCGGCTGGTGGTGTGCGAGTTCAGCGCGATAACGATTGCCCCGGTGGATATGATTTACCGGCGTTACCTGCTCCACGTCCTGCCCGCCATCGCCCGGCGGACGGCCCGCAACCCGGACGCCTACGAGTACCTGGCCGAGTCGATCGTGGACTGGCCCGCCCAGCGCGAGCTGGCCGGGCTGATCAAGGCGGCCGGGTGGTCGGCGGCGAAGTGGCGCAACCTGAGCCTGGGCGCGGTGGCCGTGCACGTGGGCCGGAACCGCTAACCAGGGCACCTGACCGGTCCGGACGGGGCCGCAGCGGACGCGGCTGCCCCGGATAAAAGCCGGACCCCGCTGGGTCTAAACTGATGGCAAAGAATTTGTGAAGCGGTTCACAAGAACACCAGGATCTGATCAAGTGACCGAACACCCTCCCCCCGCTCCGGACCAGCCACCCGCCGATGAGGCCGACGTCATCGTGGTCGGCGCCGGGCCGGCCGGCGCTACCACCGCCTTCTACCTGGCGCAGTCCGGGCTCGACGTGCTCCTGCTCGAGAAGTCCAGGTTCCCGCGGGAGAAGGTCTGCGGCGACGGGCTGACCCCGCGCGCGGTCAAGGCGCTGGTCGGGATGGGCATCAAGGTCGGCGAGCAGGACGGCTGGGTCCGCAATAAGGGCCTGCGCGTCATCGGCGCGGGCCAGCGGCTGGAGATGCCCTGGCCCGAGCTGTCCACCTACCCCGGCTACGGCCTGGTCCGCACCCGGCACGACATGGACGAGGCGCTGGCGCGCCGGGCCGAGCAGGCCGGGGCCCGGCTGATCGAGGGCATCACCGTGACCGACCCGGTCCGGCACGAGCGCACCGGCCGGATCACCGGCGTGGTCGCGCGCCCGGACGGCGGGCCGGAGCGCCGCTACCGGGCCCGCGTGGTGGTGGCGGCGGACGGGAACTCCTCGCGCCTCTCGGTGGCCATGGGCCTGCGCAAGCGGGACGACCGGCCGCTCGGCGTCGCGGTCAGGACCTATTACAAGAGCCCCCGGCACGACGACGACTATCTGGAGTCCTGGCTCGACCTGTGGGACGGCGACCGGCTGCTGCCGGGGTACGGCTGGATCTTCGGCATGGGCGACGGGACGTCCAACGTCGGCCTCGGGCTGCTGAACACCAGCGCCGCGTTCGGCCACACCGACTACCACGCCCTGCTGCGCAAGTGGCTGAAGAGCATGCCGGCCGAGTGGGGCTTCACCGAGGAGAACCGGACCGCGCCGATCCGCGGTGCCGCGCTGCCGATGGGCTTCAACCGGACCCCGCAGTACCACCAGGGGCTGCTGCTGGCCGGCGACGCGGCGGGCATGGTGAACCCGTTCAACGGCGAGGGAATCGCCTACGCGATGGAGTCGGGCGAGATCTTGGCCCGGACGATCACGCAGGCGCTGGCCCGCGGCCGCCGGGCCGAGACCGAGCGGGTGCTGGCCGGGTATCCGCACGTGCTGAGCCAGGAGTACGGTGGCTACTACACGCTCGGCCGCGTCTTCGTGAAGCTGATCGGCAAGCCCGGGCTGATGCGCTTCGCCACCAAGCACGGCATGTCCCGGCCGGCCCTGATGCGGTTCGCCCTCAAGCTGCTGGCCAACCTGACCGATCCGGGTGGCGACGCAACAGACCGCCTGGTCAACGGCCTATCCCGACTCGCACCTAACCCTGAGTGAGTAGCCATGCAGGTAGTCCCTAAGATGAGGGGTTGGCATTCGGCCCGTGGAGGGAGGAAACCCCGTTGAGACTGTACGTCCCGATCTTCGTACTGGCCCTGCTCGCGGCTGGTTTCGCCACGTTTTCCGTGCTCATGGGCACGCTGCTCGGTCCTAAGCGGTGGAACCGGGCCAAGCTGGAGAGCTACGAGTGCGGCATCGAGCCGACGCCGACACCGCCGGGCGGGGGCAAGATCCCGGTCAAGTTCTACCTGACGGCGATGCTCTTCATCGTCTTCGACATCGAGATCGTCTTCCTGTACCCGTGGGCCGTCACCTTCAATAAGCTCGGCACCTTCGGCCTGGTCGAGATGGTGACCTTCGTCATCACCGTGCTGGTCGCGTACGCCTACGTCTGGCGGCGCGGCGGCCTGGAATGGGATTAGCAGACATGGGACTTGAAGAAAAGCTGCCTGACGGCGTGCTGCTCACCTCGGTCGAGAAGCTCGCGGGCTGGGCCCGGGCGCGCTCGGTCTGGCCGGCCACCTTCGGCCTGGCGTGCTGCGCCATCGAGCTGTTCCAGACCGGCGGCCCCAAGCACGACCTGGCCCGGTTCGGCATGGAACGGGCGTCGAATACCCCGCGGCAGGCCGACCTGATGATCGTGGCCGGCCGGGTCAGCCAGAAGATGGCCCCGGTGCTGCGGCAGATCTACGACCAGATGTCCGACCCCAAGTGGGTGATCTCGATGGGCGTCTGCGCCTCCAGCGGCGGCATGTTCAACAACTACGCCATCGTCCAGGGTGTCGACCACATCGTGCCGGTGGACATTTACCTGCCCGGCTGCCCGCCGCGGCCGGAGATGCTGATGGACTCGATCGTCAAGCTGCACGACAAGATCATGAACATGAAGCTGGGCAAGAGCCGGGACCGGCAGATCACCGAGCTGGAGAACGCCCGGCTCGGCCTGTCCCCGCTGCACGTCCTGTCCCCCGAGGGATCCCAGCTATGAGCGAGCCGGACGAGACGGATAAGACCGGCCCGGAGCCGGCCGAGCCGGCCGGGATCGGCCAAGCTGGCCGGGACCAGGCCAGCCCCAGCCCGGCCGCCCCCGGCCGGGCCAGCTCCGAGCAGATCCACGGGGCGCAGGCGGCGCAGGGCGCGGTGCCGCCGACCCCGGCCACTCCGGCCGCCCCGCCTGCCCCGGACGCTTCCCCCGAAGAGGAGGAAGCCAGCCTCCCGGCCCGGCTGGGTGAGGAGCGGATGGCCGAGCCGGTCACCCGGATGGGATTGTTCGGCGTCCAGGACACCCCCGACACCTCGGGCTACGGCCTGCTCCGGGTCCACCGGGCACCCGTCCTGGCCAGCCCGCGCCCGTACGGCGGCTACTTCGACGAGCTCGCCGACGCGCTCGAGACCGCGCTCGGGACCGGTTTCTCCGACGCGATCGAGCGCGTGGTCGCCGACCGGGGGGAGCTGACGTTCTACGTGCGCCGCGAGCGGCTGCCCGAGGTGGCCGCGAAGTTCCGCGACGACCCGGCGCTCCGGTTCGAGCTGTGCGGCGGGGTCTCGGGCGTGCACTACCCGGACGACGCCGGCCGCGAGCTGCACGCCGTGTACCACCTGCTGTCGATCACGTACAACCGCCGGGTGCGGCTGGAAGTGACCGCGCCGGACGCCGATCCGCACATCCCCACGCTGGTCGGCGTGTACCCGGCCTGCAACTGGCACGAGCGGGAAACCTGGGACTTCTTCGGCATCATCTTCGACGGCCACCCGGCACTGACCAGGATCCAGATGCCGGACGACTGGAAGGGCCACCCCCAGCGCAAGGACTACCCGCTCGGCGGCATCCCGGTCGAATACCGCGGCGCGAAGATCCCCGCGCCGGATGAGCGGAGGCACTACTCATGACGAGCAGCACGCCCCACGCGGCGGCTGGCGCGAGCGACGCCGACGCCGCCGAGGGCCGCGTCTACACGGTCTCCGGCGAGGACTGGGACGAGGTCGTCTCCGCCGCCCTGCAGTCGGAGGACTTCCAGAGCGGCGAGCGGATCGTCCTCAACATGGGGCCGCAGCACCCGTCCACCCACGGGGTGCTCCGGCTGATCCTGACGCTGGAAGGCGAGACGGTCGTCGAGATCCGGCCGTCCATCGGCTACCTGCACACCGGCATCGAGAAGAACATGGAGTACCGCACCTGGACCCAGGGGGTCACGTTCTGCACCCGTGCGGACTACCTGATGCCGCTGTTCAACGAGATGGCGTACTGCCTCGCGGTGGAGCGGCTGCTGGGCATCGAGGACAAGGTTCCCGAGCGGGCCCAGATCATCCGGGTCCTGATGCTCGAGATCAACCGGATCTCTTCCCACCTGGGCGGGATCGCCCCCATGGGCCTGGAGCTCGGCGCGACCACGATCTACACCCAGGGCGCGCGGCTGCGCGAGCGCACCCTGGACCTGCTGGAGCTGGTCACCGGGCTGCGGATGAACCACGCCTACATCCGGCCGGGCGGCGTGGCGCAAGATCTTCCGCCGGGAGCGCTCGAGGCGATCCGCGCCTATCTCGACAGTGCCGTGAAATTCGTCAGCGACCTGCACACGCTCATCGACGTCAACCCGATCTTCGTCGGCCGGAACAAGGGCGTCGCCTACCTGGACCTGGCGAGCTGCATGGCCCTGGGTGTCACCGGTCCCATGCTCAGGTCGGCCGGGCTGCCCTGGGACCTGCGCAAGTCCCAGCCGTACTGCGGTTACGAGAGCTACGAGTTCGACGTGCCGGTGAACGACATGGCCGACGCGTACGGGCGGTACCTGATCCGGATGGACGAGATCGACCAGTCCATGCGGATCATCCGGCAGTGCCTCGACCGGATCGCCGACCGCGGCTCGCCTGGCCCGGACAAGGACCCGGTGATGATCCAGGACGCCAAGATCGGCTGGCCGGCCCGGCTGTCGCTCGGCCCGGACGGCCTCGGCCCCGCGCCGGAGCACATCGCGCACATCATGGGCCAGTCCATGGAGGCCCTCATCCACCACTTCAAGCTGATCACCGAGGGCTTCCGGGTGCCGGCCGGCCAGGCCTACGCCGCGATCGAATCCCCGCGCGGCGAACTCGGCGCGCACGTGGTAAGCGACGGCGGAACCCGGCCATACCGGGTGCACCTGCGCGACCCCTCCTTCAATCACCTGCAGTCCGTCGCCGCGCTGTGCGAGGGCGGCCAGGTGGCCGACCTGATCCCGGCCATCGCAAGCCTCGATCCCGTGATGGGGGGCGTAGACAGGTAATGCCGTTCAGCAACGAAGTGCTGACCCGCCTCGACGCGGACGCTGACCAGATCATCAGCCAGTACCCGCGGTCGCGGTCGGCGCTGCTGCCGCTGCTTCACCTCGTCCAGTCGGAGGAGGGGTACGTCTCGGCCGACGGCATCGCGTTCTGCGCGGCCAAGCTCGGCTTGAGCGAGGCCGACGTCACCGGGGTGACCAGCTTCTACACCATGTACAAGCGCCGCCCGGTCGGCAAGTACCACGTCGGCGTGTGCACCAACACGGTGTGCGGGGTCCTGGGCGGCTACCAGATCCTCGATGAGCTCCACGAGCACCTCGGCGTGGGCGACGACGAGGTCACGCCGGACAACCAGGTCAGCCTCGAGCACCTGGAGTGCAACGCCGCCTGCACGTACGCCCCGGTGATGATGGTGAACTGGGAGTTCTTCGACAACATGACCCCGGCCTCGGCTAAGCAGCTCGTCGACGACCTGCGCGCGGGGAACCCGGTCCGCCCGACCCGGGGCCCGGACCGGCTGGTCAGCTGGCGCGAGGCGGCCCGGATCCTGGCCGGCTTCAACGACGACCTGGCCACCGAAGGCCCGACAGCGGGCCCGGCCGACCTGGTCGGCCTGAAGGTTGCCCACGAGCACGGCTGGACCGCGCCCGAGCCAGGGCCGAGCAGGCGACCAAGCACAAGGAGCGGCGGTGACCGACACCCTGACCCCGGTGCTGACCGCGTACTGGGACCAGCCCGACCTGTTCACCATCGACGGGTACCGGCGGGCGGGCGGCTGGGAGGCGCTGCCCAAGGCGCTCGGCATGTCGCGCGACGAGGTCATCGCGGTCGTCAGGGAAGCCGGGCTGCGCGGTCGCGGCGGGGCCGGCTTCGCGACCGGGGTCAAGTGGGGCTTCCTGCCGAAGGACGACGACAAGCCGCACTTCCTGGTGGTCAACGCGGACGAGTCGGAACCGGGGGCCTGCAAGGACATCCCGCTGATGATGGCCAACCCGCACGTGCTCGTCGAGGGCGCCGCGATCGCCGCGTACGCGATCGGGGCCGGCCACGCGTTCATCTACGTCCGGGGCGAGGTCCTGCACGTGATCCGGCGGCTGCGCAACGCGGTCGCCGAGGCGCGCGCGGCCGGCTTCCTCGGCCAGGACGTCCTCGGCTCCGGGTTCGACGTCGAGGTCATCATCCACGCCGGGGCCGGGGCTTACATCTGCGGTGAGGAAACCGCGCTGCTCGACTCGCTCGAGGGCAAGCGCGGGCTGCCGCGTAACAAGCCGCCGTTCCCGGCCGTAGCCGGCGTCTACGCCCTCCCGACGAACGTGAACAACGTGGAGTCGATCGCCACCGTCCCTTCGATCGTGCTCAACGGCGCCGACTGGTTCGCCGGGCTCGGCTCGGAGAAGTCCAAGGGCTTCGGGATCTTCAACCTCTCCGGCCACGTGACCACGCCGGGGACGTACGAGGCGCCGCTCGGCATCACGCTCAACCAGCTTCTCGAGCTGTCCGGCGGGATGCGGGGCGGCCACCGGCTGAAGTTCTGGACCGCCGGCGGCTCGTCGGCCGGGATCCTCACCGACGAGCACCTGGACATGCCGCTGGACTTCGAGTCGGTCCAGGCCGCCGGGTCCGGGCTCGGCACCAGGTCGCTGCAGATCTTCGACGAGACCACCTGCGTGGTCGGCGCGATCCTCCGCTGGACCGAGTTCTACCAGCACGAGTCGTGCGGCAAGTGCACACCGTGTCGCGAGGGCACCTTCTGGCTGGTTCGCATCCTGGACCGGCTGGAGCACGGCCAGGGCACCGAGGACGACATCGCCAAGCTCCTGGACATCTGCGACAACATCACCGGCCGCGCGTTCTGCGCGCTCGGCGACAGCGCGACGCCCCCGATCACCTCCGCCGTCCGCTACTTCAGGGACGAGTTCATCCAGCACCACAAGGAGGGCGGCTGTCCCTTCGACCCCGCGGCTTCTACCGTCTGGAGTGACTCATGACCGTAGAGACGGCGCAGGGCACGGTAACCGTCACCATCGACGGGTTCGAGATCGCGGTGCCGCGGAAGACGCTGATCATCCGGGCGGCCGAGATGCTCGGCATCCAGATCCCGCGGTTCTGCGACCACCCGCTGCTCGACCCGATCGGCGCCTGCCGCCAGTGCCTGGTCGAGGTGGAAGGCCAGCGCAAGCCGCTGGCCTCGTGTATCACCGAGTGCTCCGAGGGCATGGTGGTGCACACCCAGCTCACCTCGCCGGTCGCGGACAAGGCCCAGCAGGGCGTGATGGAGCTGCTGCTCATCAACCACCCGCTGGACTGCCCGATGTGCGACAAGGGCGGCGAGTGCCCGCTGCAGAACCAGGCGATGTCCAACGGCCGCGGGGAAACCAGGTTCACCGAGGAGAAGCGGACCTTCGACAAGCCGGTCGCGATCTCCACCCAGGTGCTGCTCGACCGGGAGCGGTGCATCTCCTGCACTCGCTGCGTCCGGACCTCGGAGGAGATCGCGGGCGACCCCTTCATCGAGTTCATCGGGCGGGGCCCGGACCAGATGATCGGCACCGCCGAGGGCAAGCCGTTCAACTCCTACTTCTCCGGCAACACCGTCCAGGTGTGCCCGGTGGGCGCGCTCACCGGCGCCGCGTACCGGTTCCGGGCCCGGCCGTTCGACCTGGTCTCGGTGCCGAGCGTGTGCGAGCACTGCGCCTCCGGCTGCCGGCAGCGCACCGACGTCAGGCGCGGCCGGGTGCTGCGGCGGCTAGCCGGCGAGGACCCGGCCGTGAACGAGGAGTGGAACTGCGATAAGGGCCGGTGGGCGTTCAGCTACGCGACCCAGCCGGACCGGCTGACCGCCCCGCTGGTCCGGGACGAGAACGGCGTGCTGGTCCCGGCGTCTTGGCCGCACGCACTGGCGGTGGCCGCGGCCGGCCTGTCGGCGGCCCGCGGCGCGCCGTACCCGGCGTCGCAGGGTAAGGCGGAGGGGCCACGCGGGGTCGGCGTCCTGACCGGCGGCCGGCTGACCCTTGAGGACGCCTACGCCTACGCCAAGTTCGCCCGGGTCGCGCTGGACACCAACGACGTCGACATGCGGGCCCGCCCGCACTCGGCCGAGGAAGACCAGTTCCTGGCCGCGTGCGTGGCCGGGAGCGGCATCGGCGTCAGCTACGCCGACCTCGAGCAGGCCCCGGTCGTGCTGCTGGCCGGCTTTGAGCCAGAAGACGAGTCGCCCATCGTCTTCTTGCGGCTCCGTAAGGCAGTCCGGCGCCGCGGCCAGCGGGTGTTCTCGATCGCCGCGCTACCCAGCCCCGGGCTGGTCAAGCTCTCCGGGCAGCTGCTCACCGCCCGGCCGGGCGAAGAGGCGGTGGCGCTGACCGCGCTAGCCGCCGGGACCGCGGGAGGAGCCGTGGACCCCTGGGCCGAAGCCGGCCGGGCGCTCAGCGCGACCGGTGCGGTCATCTTGGTCGGCGAGCGGCTCGCCGAGGTGCCGGGAGCGCTGGCCGCGGTGGTCAGGCTCGCGGTTGGGTCGGGCGCGCGGCTCGCCTGGATCCCGCGCCGGGCCGGCGAACGGGGCGCCATCGAAGCCGGCGCCCTGCCCGGGCTGCTCCCCGTCGGCCGCCCGGTCGCCGATCCCGAGGCCCGCGCCGAGGTGGCCCGGATCTGGGGCAAGAGCTCGCTGCCGAGCGCACCGGGACGCGACACCACGGCGATCCTCGCGGCTAGCGCCGCGGGCGAGCTCGGCGCCCTGGTCGTGGCGGGCGTCGACCCGGCCGACCTGCCCGATCCCCAGGCGGCGCTGCACGCCATCGAGATGGCCCCGTTCGTGGTCAGTCTGGAGCTGCGGGCCAGCGCGGTCACCGACCGGGCCGACGTGGTGTTCCCGGTCGCGGCCGTCGCAGAGAAGGCCGGGACGTTCGTGAACTGGGAGGGACGGGGCGGCTCTTTCGCCGCGGCGCTGCGGGTTCCCGAGGTCCGCACTGACCTGTATGTGCTGGGTGCGATCGCCGACCAGATGGACGTGCACCTGGGCCTGCCCGACGCGGCGGCCGCGCGGGCCGAACTGGCCGCGCTCGGCACCTGGCGCGGGGAGCGGCCCGAGCCGCCGGTCCCCGTGAGCATGGAGGCCATCCGCGACGAAGCCGAGCAGTCTCCCCAAGGCGCTACAGTCCGGCTGGCTACCTGGCATCAGCTTCTGGACGGCGGCCGGATGCAGGACGGAGAGCCGGCCCTGGCTGGCACGGCCCGGCCGGCGGTGGCTCGGGTGTCGGTGGTGACCGCGACCGCGGTCGGCCTGGCCGACGGCGATAAGGTGACCGTGGCCACCGGCCGGGGATCGGTGACGGTCCCGGTCGAGGTCGTGCCGATGGCGGAGCACGTGGTCTGGCTCCCGGCGGCGGGACTGGCCCGGGCGGGAGTAGCGGCCGAATTGCCGCCGTACCCGGCCGAGCAGGATCCCGTACTCCCGGCTGGATCCACCATCCGGGCCCAGCTCGGCGCGGGACACGGCGCCACGGTCACGCTGAGGAGGCCGGAATGATGGCACAGGGGACGCTGCCGCATGTGCTGGCCGCGCCCGCGGTGAATCCCACGCTGAGCGACTTCAACCAGCTCATCTGGTGGCTGGTGCTGCTCAAGGTGGGGATCGTCTTCCTCTTCCTGCTGCTCACCACCATCTTCATGATCTGGTTCGAGCGCCGGGTCATCGGCCGGATGCAGAACCGGTCGGGCCCGAACCGGGCTGGCCCCTTCGGGCTGCTGCAGCCGCTGGCCGACGCGCTCAAGCTGCCGCTGAAGGAAGACATCATCCCCACCGGCGTGGACAAGCTGGTGTTCGTGGTCGCCCCGGTGCTGTGCGCGGCGCCCGCGTTCATCGGCTTCGCCATCATCCCGTGGGGTCCTGAGGTCTCGATCTTCCACCACCACACCGCGCTGCAGCTCGCCGACTTCCCGGTCGCGGTGCTGCTGGTGCTGGCCATGAGCTCGATCGGCGTGTACGGCTTCGTGCTGGCCGGCTGGGCCTCCGGGTCGCCCTACTCGCTGCTCGGCGCGCTGCGCTCGGCGGCCCAGGTGATCAGCTACGAGATCGCGATGGGGCTGTCGTTCGTGGCGGTGTTCCTGGACGCGGGCTCGCTGTCCACCACCGGGATCGTCAACGCCCAGGTCCACGGGTGGTACGCGTGGGTGCTGGCGCCGTCGTTCCTCATCTACCTGTTCACCATGGTCGGCGAGACCAACCGGCTGCCGTTCGACCTGCCCGAGGGCGAGGGCGAGCTGGTGGCCGGGTACCACACCGAGTACTCGTCGATGAAGTTCGCGATGTTCTACCTGGCCGAGTACGTCAACATGATCACGGTTTCCGGCCTGGCCACCACGCTGTTCCTGGGCGGCTGGCGGGCGCCGGTGCCGATCTCGCTGTGGGCCGGCGCGAACAGCGGCTGGTGGCCGGTGCTCTGGTTCCTGATCAAGGTCTTCATCTTGCTGTTCGGCTACGTCTGGCTCCGCGGCACGCTGCCGCGGGTCCGCTACGACCAGCTGATGGCGGTCGGCTGGAAGTTCCTCATCCCGGTCTCCATCGTCTGGATCCTGCTGGTCGCCACCGTGCGCGCCTGGCGGCTCGACTCCCACAGCAAGGCCCCCTACGTGGTCCTCGGCCTGGTCATCGTGCTCATCCTGGCCCTGATCACGATGTGGGACAGCGCCGCGCAGCAACGGGCCGCGCGCTACGTGGCCGCGGAGGACGCCGCCGAGACCGAAGCCGGCCACGCCGTGCCCGCCACCGGGTTCCCGGTGCCGCCGCTGGACCTGCCGCACTACCACGGTGTCGGCCTCGATACCCCCACTCCCGCCTCGATACCCCCACCTCCAGCAAGGAGGTCACAAGTGCTTGAGTTCCTCAACCCGATTAAGGGCTTCGGGGTCACCTTCACCGAGATGTTCAAGAAGGTCGAGACCGTCCAGTACCCGGAGGAGAAACGGCCGACCGCGCCCCGGTACCACGGTCACCACCAGCTCAACCGGTGGCCGGACGGCCTGGAGAAGTGCATCGGCTGCGAGCTGTGCGCGTGGGCCTGCCCGGCGGACGCCATCTACGTCGAGGGCCGGGACAACACCGCCGACGCCAGGTTCTCCCCCGGGGAGCGGTACGGCGCCGTCTACCAGATCAACTACCTGCGCTGCATCCTGTGCGGCATGTGCATCGAGGCCTGCCCGACCCGCGCGCTCACCATGACGAACGAGTACGAGATCGCGGACGATAACCGGGAGAGCCTGATCTGGACCAAGGAGCAGCTGCTGGCGCCGCTGCTCTCCGGCATGGAGGCGCCGCCGCACCCGATGCGCCTGGGTAACGACGAGAAGGACTACTACCGCCTCGGCGCGGCCGGCGTGGTCGCGGGCCCCCGGGCCCCGGGCATGGCGGGCCCGGGTGGACCGGCCGGCGCCGCGGTGTTCGCGGGGGCCCAGGACGCGCCTGCCACCCCCGGCGCCGAGGAGGTCGACGTGCAGGTCGCCGACGACAGCGCCGGGGAGGCCCAGATGCCCGACTTCGGCGAGGAGGCCCCGGTGGAGAGCCGGGTCTCCGGAGCCAGCGATGCGACCGTCCGGGGGAGTGACAGCGCATGAGCCACGTCCTCGCGGCCGCCGGGCAGGCCGGGACCAACACCGACTTCATCGCGGAAGAGACGATCTTCTGGATCCTCGCCGTCGCCTCGGTCGGCGCCGCGCTGGCCATGATCTTGGTCCGGCGGGCGGTGCACTGCGCCCTGATGCTCGGGGTGGTGATGCTCTCGCTGGCCACCATGTACGCGATGCAGGGCGCCCCGTTCCTCGCCTTCGTGCAGATCATCGTCTACACCGGCGCCGTCCTGATGCTCTTCCTGTTCGTCATGATGCTCATCGGCATCAGCTCGTCGGACTCGATCGTGGAGACGATCAAGGGCCAGCGGGCGGCCGCCGGGCTCGCCGCCATCGGCCTGCTGATCATCTTGACCCTGGTCATCGGGCACGCGGCCATCGGGCCGGCCGCGGCGACCACCGCGGCCGACAGCACCAGCAACCTCTCCGGCCTGGCCACCTTGATCTTCACCACCTACGTGTTCCCGTTCGAAGTCACCGGCGCGCTGCTGATCACCGCGGCGCTCGGCGCGATGGTGCTCGCGCACCGCGAGCGCGCCGAGCCGAGGCCGACCCAGCGTGACCTGGTGGCGCGGCGGCTGGCCAGCGGCCACCTCGCCCCTGACCCGGCCCCGGGCGTCTACGCGCTGCACGACGCGGCCGACCGGCCGGCCCTGCTGCCGGACGGAAGCACCTCGGAGCTTTCTGTCAGCCCGGCCCTGTCGCCGCGGGACCCGGGCTCAGAACCTCACTTCGTTCGGTCCGAAGACGCGGTACAGGTGACGGCGGCCAGTGATGAGCTGACCGATGAGCGGCCGGCCATCTCGGGGAGGGCGGACGCATGAGCCCGATCCATTACGTGGCCCTGTCCGTGATCTTGTTCGTGATCGGCGGGGTGGGCGTGCTCGTGCGGCGCAACGCCATCGTCGTGTTCATGTGCATCGAGCTGATGCTGAACGCGTGCAACCTGGCGTTCGTGGCCTTCGCGCGGATGCACGGGAACCTGGACGGGCAGGTCATCGCGTTCTTCGTGATGGTGGTGGCCGCCGCCGAGGTCGTCGTCGGCCTCGCGATCCTGATGGCCATCTACCGGGCGCGCAGGTCCGCGTCGGTGGACGACGCGAACCTGCTGAAGTACTGAGGGGATGACGACGTTGCACACCGTTGCGGCTACTGGCGTGCTGAAGCTGGCCTGGCTGCTGATCGCGTTCCCGCTGTTCGGCGCCGTCGTGCTGCTGATCGGCGGCCGCCGCACCGACCGGTGGGGGCACCTGCTCGGCGTCCTGATGCCGGTGGCGTCGTTCGTCTACGCCGTGATCGCCTTCTTCTCGCTGCTCGGCGACGCGAACCGCAGCCAGGACGACCACCTGTACACCTTCATCCAGGTGGCCCGCTTCCAGGTGCCGATGGGCCTGCGGATCGACCAGCTCTCGATCAGCTTCGTGCTGCTCATCACCGGGGTCGGCTCGCTGATCCACATCTACTCGGTCGGCTACATGTCGCACGACAGCGACCGGCGCCGGTTCTTCGCCTACCTGAACCTGTTCGTCGCCGCGATGCTGCTGCTGGTGCTGGCCGACAACTACCTCGGCCTGTACGTCGGGTGGGAGGGCGTCGGCCTGGCGTCCTACCTGCTGATCGGGTTCTGGCAGTTCAAGAACTCGGCGGCGGTCGCGGCCAAGAAGGCGTTCATCGCCAACCGGGTCGGTGACGCCGGCCTGTCGCTGGCCATCTTCTTGATGTTCGCCGAGTTCGGCACGGTGTCGTTCACCGGCGTGTTCGGCTCGATCGGTTCGGGCGGCAGGGGGGTGGCCACCGCGCTCGGCCTGCTTCTCCTGCTCGGCGCGTGCGGCAAGTCCGCGCAGGTGCCGCTGCAGTCCTGGCTGCTCGACGCGATGGAAGGCCCGACCCCGGTGTCGGCGCTGATCCACGCGGCGACCATGGTCACCGCCGGGGTGTACCTGCTGGTCCGGTCCAACCCGATCCTGGCCCTGTCGCCGACCGCGCGGCTCGGGGTCACCGTGGTCGGCGCGGTCACGCTGCTGTTCGGCGCGATCATCGGCTGCGCCAAGGACGACATCAAGAAGGCCCTGGCCGGGTCCACCATGAGCCAGATCGGCTACATGACGCTGGCGGCCGGCCTCGGGCCGGCCGGGTACGTGTTCGCCATCGCCCACCTGATCGCGCACGGGTTCTTCAAGGCCGGCCTGTTCCTCGGGGCCGGCTCGGTCATGCACGGCATGAACGACGAAGTCAACATGCGCAGGTACGGCGGCCTGGCCCGGGTCATGCCGATCACCTACGTCACGTTCGGCCTGGGGTACCTGGCCATCATCGGCATCTTTCCGTTCTCCGGGTTCTTCACCAAGGACGGCATCATCGAGGCCGCCTTCGACAAGGGCGGCACCTCCGGCGCCATCCTCGGCACCTGCGCGCTGCTCGGCGCGGCCGTCACCGCGTTCTACATGACGCGGGTCATGCTGATGACCTGGTACGGCAAGCGGCGCTGGGAGGCGGACGCGGCATCGGCCGAGCCGCACGAGACGGCCGAGCCGCTGGCCGGGTCTTCGGCGCAGGGGGCCGAGGGCGCGGCCGAGCAGTACCACCCGCACGAGTCGCCGGCCGTGATGACCTGGCCGCTGATCCTGCTCGCGGTGGGCTCGGTGGCGGCCGGCGGGTTCCTGATCCTCGGGCAGCGGTTCGAGAAGTTCCTCGGCCCGGTCACCGGGGTCCCGCCGACCGCGCACGGCATCTGGAGCGTGCCGGGCATCGTGGCGCTGATCCTCGTCGTGGCGGGCGGGGCGCTGGCCTGGACGATGTACGGGCGGGTACCGGTGCCCGCGGTCGCCCCGCACGGACGGCCCCTCACCGTCGCCGCTCGCAAGGATCTCTACGGTGACGCGTTCAACGAGTCGGTCCTGATGCGGCCCGGCCAGTGGCTGACCCGGCTCTCGGTGTACTTCGACAACCGGGGCGTGGACGGCCTGGTGAACTCGCTCGCCGCGGCGGTGGGCGGGACATCCGGCCGGGCCCGCAGGCTGCAGACCGGCTTCGTCCGCTCCTACGCCCTGTCCATGTTCTTCGGCGCCGCTGTGCTGGTCGCGCTGCTCCTAGTGGTGAGGCTGTAGATGAACGGCTTTCCCTGGCTGACCGTCGCCGGCGCGCTGCCGCTGCTCGGTGCGATCGTCATCGCCGGTATCCCCGGCCTGCCCGCCGACAGCGCGGAGGCAGACCGGCGGGCGCGTAACGCCATCCCCAAGTACCTGGCGCTGGCGTTCTCGCTGCTGACCCTGGTCGCGGTGATCATCATCGCGGTGAAGTTCCAGCTCGGCGGCCCGAACTACCAGTTCACCGAGCAGTACTCGTGGATTCCGGCGTTCGGCGTGCACTACGCGCTCGGCGTCGACGGCATCGCGCTGGTGCTCATCGCGATGACCGCGGTGCTGATGCCGGTGGTGCTCCTGGCCTCCTGGAACGACGCCGAGTCCGGGCGTCACTCGGTGAAGACCTACTTCGCGCTGATGCTGACGCTCGAGACGATGATGATCGGCGTCTTCGCGGCCACCGACGTCTTCCTGTTCTACGTGTTCTTCGAGGCCATGCTGATCCCGATGTACTTCATGATCGGCAGCTACGGCACCGGCAAGCGGCAGTACGCCGCGGTCAAGTTCCTGCTCTACAGCCTGCTCGGCGGCCTGCTCATGCTGGTCGCGGTCATCGTGCTGTACGTGTACTCGGCCCGCAGCGGCGCGACCGGGCACCACGGCTCGTTCCTGTTCAGCCAGCTGATCCACGTCTCGCTCAGCCCGGTCGTGCAGAAGTGGCTCTTCCTCGGCTTCTTCATCGCCTTCGCGATCAAGGCGCCGCTGTTCCCCTTCCACACCTGGCTGCCGGACGCCGCGGCCGCCGCCCCGCCCGGCGCCGCCGTGCTGCTGGTCGGCGTGCTGGACAAGGTGGGCACGTTCGGCATGCTGCGCTACTGCTTCGAGCTGTTCCCGAGCGGCGCGAAGTACTTCACCCCGCTGGTCATCACGCTGTCGGTGATCGGGATCATCTACGGGGCCATCGTCGCGATCGGCCAGCAGTCCATGAAGCGGCTGATCGCCTACACCTCGGTGTCGCACTTCGGCTTCATCGCGCTCGGCATCTTCGCGATGACCAGCCAGGGCGTCTCCGGCGCGACGTTCTACATGGTCAACCACGGGTTCGCGACCGGCGCGCTGTTCCTGCTGGCCGGGTTCCTGATCGTCCGCCGCGGCTCGGACCGGATCGCGGACTTCGGGGGCGTGCAGAAGGTCGCCCCGCTGCTGGCCGGGTTCTTCCTGATCTCCGGCCTGGCCGGGCTCTCCCTGCCCGGCCTGTCCACCTTCGTCAGCGAGTTCCTGGTGCTGCTGGGCACCTTCTCCCGGTACAAGCTGCCCGCCATCATCGCCACCGCCGGGATCATCCTGGCCGCCATCTACATCCTGTGGATGTACCAGCGGACCATGAACGGCCCGGTCCGCGAGGAAGTGAAGGGCATGCCGGACCTGCGGCCGCGCGAGCTGCTGGCCGTGGCGCCGCTCGTCGGGCTGCTGATCTTCGCCGGGGTCTACCCCAAGCCGGTGCTCGACATCATCAATCCCGCCGTCAAGGTGACGATGGCGCAGGTACACACCACCGATCCGAAACCGGCTCATCCCGCTGGAAATAGCACCATCAGCTTGACCAGCACCGCGCAGAAGGGAACCGCGCCGTGACCGGTGTCCTGGCCGCTTCGTCCGGCACCATCACCGCGCCGAGCATCGAGTACGGGCAGCTCGCGCCGATGCTCATCGTCTTCGGCGCGGCGGTCGCCGGCGTCCTGGTCGAGGCGTTCACGCCGCGTCCGGCCCGCCGTGCCGTGCACCTGGTGCTCGCGCTCGGCTCGCTGGCCGCCGCGTTCATCTTCACGATCGTGGTGGCCTCCAGGCACAGCCTGTACGCCAAGGGCAGCCCCGGCCACGTCGCCGCGATGGGCGCCGTGGCGGTCGACCGGCCCACGCTGTTCATCCAGGGCACGATCGTGGTGCTCGCCTTCGTCAGCGTGCTGCTCATCGGCGACACCAGCAACAGCCCGTTCGCCGCCCAGGCGGCCACCACGCCGGGCAGCCCGGAGGAGCGCGAGGGCCTCGCCGCCGGGATCATGCACACCGAGATCTTCCCGCTGACGCTGTTCGCGGTCGGCGGGATGATGCTCTTCCCGGCCGCCAACGACCTGCTGACCATGTTCGTCGCGCTCGAGGTGCTGTCGCTGCCGCTGTACCTGCTGTGCGGCCTGGCGCGCCGGCGCCGGCTGCTCTCCAGCGAGGCGGCCATGAAGTACTTCCTGCTGGGCGCGTTCTCCTCGGCCTTCTTCCTGTTCGGCGTCGCGATGCTGTACGGGTTCTCCGGCTCGGTGCGGCTCTCCGCGATCGCCTCGGCGGCGGCCTCCAACACCTCCAACGCGACCCTGCTGTTCGCCGGCATCGCGCTGACCGGCATCGGGCTGCTCTTCAAGATCGGCGCGGTGCCCTTCCAAGGCTGGAAGCCCGACGTCTACCAGGGCGCCCCGACGCCGGTGACCGCGCTGATGGCGTCCTGCACGGTGGTATCGGGCTTCGGCGCCCTGCTGCGCGTCTTCTACGTGGCGTTCGGCAACCTGAGCTGGGACTGGCGCCCGGCCATGTGGGTGGTCGCCATCCTCACCATGGTGGCCGGCGCCGTCATCGCCATCACCCAGACCGACGTGAAGCGGCTGCTCGCCTACTCCTCGATCGCGCACGCCGGGTTCGTCCTGACCGCGGTCATCGCGACCAGCGTCGCGGGCCTGTCGAGCAGCCTGTTCTACCTGGCCTCGTACGGCTTCACCACGGTGGGCGCGTTCGCGGTGATCACCCTGGTCCGGGACCCGGGCGGGGAGGCCGGGCACCTGTCCCGGTGGGCGGGCCTCGGCCGCCGGTCGCCGCTGGTGGCGGGCGTCTTCGCGCTGTTCCTGCTCGCCTTCGCGGGCATCCCGCTGACCAGCGGTTTCACCGGGAAGTTCGCCGTCTTCCAGGCCGCGATCGCCTCGGGCGCGACGCCCCTGGTCATCGTCGGCGTGCTGAGCAGCGCGATCGCGGCCTTCTTCTACGTCCGCGTGATCGTGCTGATGTTCTTCAGCGACCCGATCCCCGACGGGCCCGTGGTGGTGGTGCCGAGCGTGTTCACCGGCACCGCGGTCGGACTCGGCGTGATCGCTACCCTGGTGCTCGGCATCGTGCCGCAACCGGTCCTCACCCTCGCCAGTCATGCGGCGAATCAGCTGTTCGTGGGGTAGCCCTTTTTGGCCGCGCGCAGAACGGGCATACCCTCGAATTCGAGGCGTTCGCGCGAGCCGATGACGTGGAGAGCAATTGATCAGCGCAGTTCCCGTGGATTTCCCTGACTCCGCCCTCGAGGCGGACGTAAGGGACGGCCTGGCCAGGGTCGAGGAGTCACTGGCGGCGACCGCGCACCCCGCGGATGAACTGCTGACCGAGGCGTCCCGGCACCTCATCGCGGCCGGCGGTAAGCGTTTCCGGGCCCTGCTCGTGCTGCTGGCCGCGCAGTTCGGCGACCCGGAGGACCCGCGGGTCACCGACGCCGCGGTCGCGATCGAGCTGACCCACCTGGCCACGCTGTTCCACGACGACGTGATGGACGAGGCCCTGGTCCGCCGCGGCCACCCGTCGGCCAACTCCCGGTGGGACAACTCGGTGGCCATCTTGACCGGCGACTTCCTGTTCGCCCAGGCCTCGCAGATCCTGGCCCGGCTTGGCCCCGATGCCGTCCGGATCCAGGCCGAGACGTTCAGCCGGCTGGTCACCGGGCAGACGGCCGAGACCATCGGCCCGCGGGCCGGCCAGGACCCGCTCGACCACTACATGCACGTGATCACCGAGAAGACCGGCTCGCTGATAGCCACGGCCGGCCAGTTCGGCGCGCTGTTCTCCGGCGCCCCGGTAGAGGTCGCCGACCAGATCGCGGCGGCCTGCGAGCAGCTCGGCGTGGCCTGGCAGCTGTCCGACGACGTGATCGACATCGCCAGCGACACGGCCCAGTCGGGCAAGACCCCCGGCACTGACCTGCGCCAGGGGGTCCGCACGCTGCCGGTGCTCTACGCGCTGCGCTCGCTGAACCAGCCCGGCGCGGAGCTGTCCCCGGCGGACGCGCGGCTGCGCTGGCTGATCGAGGACGCGGACCTGACCGACGAGGCGCTGCTGACCGAGGTACTCACCTTGCTGCGCGGCCACCAGGCCACCAAGGAATCCCGGGCGGACGTGCTGAACTGGGTGCATGAGGCCCGCACCTCGATCGAGGTGCTCCCGGACGGCTCGGCCAAGGCCGCCTTCCTGGCCATGTGCGACTTCGTCGAGAAGCGCACCGGCTGATCCGCGCCGCGCCGTGGCTCCCCGGCTGCGCGCTCCTGCCTCGCCGCGGCCCCCGGCTGCGCGGTCCGGTGCCGCCGAGCCCCCGGCCGCGCGGTCCGGTGCCGCCGAGCCCCCGGCCGCGCGGTCCGGTGCCGCCGCAGCCCCCGGCCGCGCGGTCCGGTGCCGCCGCAGCCTCGCCGCGACCGGGTCAATGGAACATGGGTGCGGCTCCTTTTCTGTGAGCCCGGTCCCGGGGGCCCCGGTTCCTGCCTGCTGAGCCCGGGCCCGGGGCGCCTGATCCGTGCGGGGCGTGCGGGGCGTGCGTTACCGGCCGGGGCCGCCCAGGGGCGCCCCGGCAACCACCGCAATGCCACATCGATGTGGTCCTGACCACCGCAGAGTCACATTGACGTGGCTGCCCGGGGCCGGCGCCGGATGGCGGGCGGGAGATCCGGGGCTGCCGGGCCGGGCTGACGGGGCCGGGCCGGGCTGACGGGGCTGTGGGCCGGGCCGGGCTGACGGGGCTGTGGGCCGGGCCGGGCTGACGGGGCTGTGGGCCGGCCCGGGCTGACGGGGCTGTGGGCCGGGCTGACGGGGCTGGGGGAATACCGGGCGGCCCGGCTCGCAGCGGCCGCCAGGCCGCTCACACGAAAGGAGCCGCACCCATGGAACATCGACCCGCTTTTCACCGGTGGATGGAGCATCCACCCGGTTCGTCTTAGGTGATTAGCGTCGGTGATCGTCACTCGTGTCCCAGAGGCCACCAGGATTACAGCGGGTATGGAGCGGCCACCCGGAGGTGCCTGTCTTCCCTGGCGTATCCGCGGCCACGGCCACGTGACAGCCACCTCGTTAGGAAATAAGGCCTAGCTTGGTGGCTTGGACGGCGGCGGCGTTGCGGTTGGGGGCGCCGAGCTTGGCGAGCACGGCGGAGACGTGGTGATCGACGGTCTTGGCCGAGATGAACAGCTTGGCGGCGATCGCCGCGTTGGTCTGGCCGGCGCAGATCTCCGCCAGGATCTCGCGCTCGCGCCGGGTGAGCCCGTGCGGATCACCCCGGGTCGCGGACCGGGGACCGACCGGGATGGCCCGGACGCCGAGCGCGCGCAGCCGCTGGCGGGCGAGCCGGGCCGCGGCCGGCGCGCCGAGGGCGGTGAAGGCGCCCAGCGCCTCCCGCAGCGCGGCCTCATCCGATGATGCGTCCAGCCGCGCCAGCGCGGCCTCGTAGCGGCAGCCCAGGTCGGTCCACAGCTGGGCGGCCTTCTCCCAGTGGCCGTTGACCTGGTGCTGGTACGGCTCGGCGAGGTCGGCCCGGACCGGCCGGGCGGAGCCGGTACGCCGCAGCCAGGCCGCCACCGCGCCGTACAGCCAGCCGTCGTCGGTGTCGGCGACGTCGTCGGCCAGTTCGGCCTCGCGCAGCGCGTCGGCCGTCCTGCCTTCCAGCCAGCGGGCCTCGGCCCGGCCGAGCCGGACGGGCACGATCGACTGCGGCTCGCCGGTCCCCTCGGCGGCCGCCATGGCCTCGTCGAGGTAGACCCAGGCGTCCGGGTCGCCGCGGCGGCCCAGGATGGTGCCGATCCGGTTGAGCGGGCACAGCCGGGTCACCGGGGCCGGAGCGGCCCGGTCCAGGATCTCCCGGCTCAGCGCCAGCGCCTCGTCCCAGCGGCCGGTCTTCTCCAGCATCCCGGTGTGCTCGCTGCGCATGAAGGTCCCGAACGTGGTGATGTCGTGCTCGTCGCAGTACGCGGTGCCGGCCGCGTACAGCGGTTCCGCCTCGGCGAACTTCCGCTGGCCGCAGTAGGTCGCGTAGTAGTTGCAATACGTCCGGCCCGCTTCGCCCTGCAGCCCGGCGTCCAGGGCGATCTGCAGGGACCGGTCCATCAGCGATGTCCACTCCAGGCCGAGGATCGCGGCGGAGGTGGCCTCGGTGTTCAGCGCGTCGCTGATCACCGCCGGGGCGTCGGCCTGTCTTGCGATCGACTGTGCCCGCCGGGCGCAGTCGATCGCCGCCTGGTGCCGTCCCCTGACCATGTGCTGGGTGGCGAGGTTGGCGTACGCCTGAGCCAGCTCGACGCAGGGGGGCAGCGACGCCAGCACCGCGACCGCCCGCTCGGCGGCGGCCTCCGCCTCCGCGCCGCGGCACAGGTGCCACAGGGTGCAGGAGAGCCGACGGGTCGTGTCGCCCTCCCGCCGCCGGTCGCCGGCCGCCCGCCACAGATCCAGCGCCCGCCGGCCGGCCTCGGCGGCTTCGGTGGCCCGGTCGAGCAGGGCCAGTTCGACGGAAAGGTCGTCGTACAGCGCGGCCCGTTCGGTGTCGCCGGCCTGGGCCGCGAACCGCAGCGCCCGCTCGAGCTGCGCCGCGGCCTCCCGGTGCGAGGCCAGCGCGGCCGCCCGCCGCGCGGCCGCCGGGGCGTGCCGCAGCACCGCCGCGGCGTCCTCCGCCCCCTCGGCGTGGAAGGCCAGCTGAGCGTCGTCCAGTACGCCGAACGAGCGCAGGGCATCGAGGATCCGGCCGTGAATGGCCACCCGCCGGTGGGCCGGGATGGACTGCTCCACCGCCAGCCGCCCGATCTCGTGCCGGAACCGCAGGCCGCCGCCGGCCCGTCGGTGGCGTTGTCAGTGCCCCCGTCAGTGGCCCCGTCGGTCGCGCCGCCGGTGGCCAGGAGCCCGCACGCCAGCAGCTCGTCCACGGCCGGCCGGGGACACCCGGCGGCCGCCGGGAGCAGCCGCGGTTCCGCCCGCGCGCCAGTCAGCGCGGCGACCTCGAGCAGCTGCCGGGCGTCGCCGCTGAGGCTCGCGGCCCGGGCCAGCACCGCGTCCCGCGCCGAGGCTGGGACCTGCGTCATCCCGGCCCGCAGGACCTCGGTCACGTAGAACGGGTTCCCGCCGGTCAGCCGGTACAGCGCGGCCGGGTCCAGGTCGCTGCCGCGGGCCAGCTCCCGCACCGCGTCGGCGGACAGGGCGGGCAGGCTTACCCGCCGGGTTGGGCGCTGCCGGGCGAGCTCGCCGAGGGTGACCCGCAGCGGATCGTCCGCGGCCAGGTCGTCGTCCCGGTAGGTGACGATGAGCAGGACCGGGGTCTCACGCAGCCGGCGGCAGGCGAAGCGGAGCAGGTCCATGGTCGCCTCGTCGGCCCAGTGGACGTCCTCGACCACGATCACGTTCAGCGGGCCCGGCTCGCTAACCTGTCGTAGCAGGGCGCGGAACAGGTCTTCCCGGTCGGCTCCGCGCGAGCAGAGGGCGGCCAGCTCGCCGCCGAGCTGATCGGCCAGGTCGTACAGCGGGCCCAGCGGGCGCGGGGTGAACAGGCCGTCGCACGCCCCCCAGGACCAGCGGGCCCCGGGCAGGTCCCGCTGGAACCGCTCCACGAGCGCCGTCTTGCCCGCCCCGGCCTCACCGCCGAGCAGGACCAGGCGCCCCTCGCCGTGCCGGGCCTGCGCCGCGTAGCCGGCCAGCGCGGCCAGCGGCGGCTCCCGCTCCAGCAGTTCCATGTCTTCAGTGTCGGTGACGAGGGCGGCTTTGTGCCAGCATGCGACCTGGCCGGATGCGGTCCGCATGCTAGGTTGCCAGGACGATGACCGAAGCATGGCTGCCCGTCGCCGAGCCGCGGAAGCGGGGCGCGATCTTGACCGCGGCCGCCGCGCTGGCCAGCGCCGACGGCCGGGACAGCCTGTCCTCCAGTACCCTGTCCGCGGTGCTGGGCCGGGGCTGGGGCGCCGGCCGCGGGTCTCGGCAGGAGCTCCAGCTGGCCGTCGTGGCCGAGGCGGGGCGGATCTTCGACGAGGAAGTGGTGCAGTCGGCCCTGGCCGCCCCGCCCGGGCTCGGCCAGCTGGTCGCGGTGTGCGAGGCGTTCTTCGGGCACCTGGAGCGGCATGCCTGCCCGGGCGGCTGCTTCCTGGCCAGCGCCGCCCTGGAGATGGGGACCCGCACGGGCCCGGTCCGGGACATGATCACCACGCTGCAGGCTCAGTTCGGCGAGCTGGTCCGCGGGTTCGCGGTCAGCGCGATGGCCAGGAACGAGCTGCCGGCCGACGAGGATCCCGGCCGGCTGGCGTTCGAGCTGAACGGCATCATGCTGGCGACCGACACGAACTTCGTCCAGCACGAGGACCCGGCCGTGCTCTACCTGGCCCGGCAGATCGTCCGCCAGCGGCTCGGCGTCGCCGAGGCTAGTTGACTTCCCAGGTGTCGTTCCCGGCCAGCAGGGCGGCGAGGTTGCCGGAGCCGCTACGCTGCTGGGCGGCCTCGATCTGCTCCGCCATCAGCTGGTCGTAGCTCGGCTGCTCCACCTGCCGGAAGACGCCGATGGGGGTGTGCCGGAAGTCCGACGTGTCCAGCCGGGACAGGGCGAACGCGTAGGACGGGTCCGCCCGGTGCGCGTCGTGGCTGATCAGCGTGTCCTCTCCGGCCGAGGCTACCTCGACCGCCTCGAGCTGGCCGTGCGGGCCGAAGCGCAGGCCGCGCGAGTCGCCCGCGAACCGGACCGGCTGCCCGTGCTCCAGCTTGATCAGCCGCTGATCGGTCGCGCTGGCCTCCTTGAGCGGGGCGAACGCGTCGTCGTTGAAGATGGGGCAGTTCTGGTAGATCTCGATGAACGCGGCCCCCTGGTGGTCGGCGGCGGCGCGCAGCACCGAGGTCAGGTGCCTGCGGTCGGAGTCGATCGTCCGGGCCACGAAGCTCGCGTCCGCGCCGAGCGCCAGCGACAGCGGGTTGAACGGGTGGTCCAGCGAGCCGAACGGGGTCAACTTGGTCACCTTGCCCCGCTCAGAGGTGGGCGAGTACTGGCCCTTGGTCAGCCCGTAGATCCGGTTGTTGAACAGCAGGATCTTGATGTTGACGTTGCGGCGCAGCGCGTGGATCAGGTGGTTGCCGCCGATGGACAGCGCGTCGCCGTCGCCGGTGATGACCCAGACCGACAGGTCGGGCCGGGAGGCCGCGAGCCCGGTGGCGATGGCCGGCGCGCGGCCGTGGATGGAGTGCATCCCGTAGCTGTTCACGTAGTAGGGCAGCCGCGAGGAGCAGCCGATCCCCGAGATGACCACGATGTTCTCCCGCGGCACCTCGAGCTCGGGCAGGAAGGCCTGGAAGGCGGCCAGGATGGCGTAGTCCCCGCAACCGGGGCACCACCGTACCTCCTGGTCCGATTTAAAATCCTTTGCCGCCGAACGAGTGGCGGCCCGCGGCACTAGCGTCAGCGACGCGAACCGGTGTCCTTCGCCCTGGCTGGTGTCCGTGGTGCCGTGACCGTTCGTCTCAGGCATGGGAGATCACTTCCTCGATGACGCCGGCGAGCTCGGCGGCCTGGAAGGGCAGGCCGCGAACCTGGTTGTAGGAGATCACGTCGATCAGGAACCGCCCGCGCAGCAGCAGCGCCAGCTGACCCAGGTTGATCTCCGGGAGCAGGACCTTGTCGTAGCGGCGGAGCACCTCTTCCAGGTTGGCCGGGTACGGGTTGAGATGCCGCAGGTGCGCCTGGGCCACGTTGCCCCCGGCCTTCCTGACCCGGCGCACCGCGGCGCCGATGGCGCCGTAGGTCGAGCCCCAGCCGAGCACCAGCACGCGGGCGGCGCCGTCGGGGTCGTCCACCTCGAGCGGCGGCACGTCGGCCGCGATCCCGTCCACCTTGGCCTGGCGCAGCCGGACCATCCGGTCGTGGTTGTCGGGATCGTAGGAGATCTCCCCGGTGACGTCGGCCTTCTCGATGCCGCCGATCCGGTGCTCCAGCCCGGGAGTGCCCGGGACGGCCCAGGGCCGGGCCAGCGTCACCGGGTCCCGCCGGAACGGCTCGAACCCGTCCTCGCCCAGGTCCTCCGGCTTGGCGAAGGCAAACTCGGCGCTCAGGTCGGGCAGGCCGGCGGTATCCGGGACGCGCCACGGCTCGGAGCCGTTGGCCAGGTAGCCGTCGGAGAGCAGGAACACCGGGGTGCGGTACTTGATGGCGATCCGGGCCGCCTCGATGGCCGCGTTGAAGCAGTCCGCCGGGCTGGCGGGCGCGACGATCGGGACCGGCGACTCACCGTTCCGGCCGAACATCGCCTGCAGCAGGTCGGCCTGCTCGGTCTTGGTCGGCATGCCGGTGGAGGGACCCGCACGCTGGATGTCGCAGATGATCAGCGGCAGCTCGACCGAGACGGCCAGGCCGATGGTCTCCGCCTTCAGCAGCATGCCGGGGCCGGAAGTGCTGGTCACCGCCAGCGAGCCGCCGAACGAGGCGCCGAGCGACGCGCCGACGGCCGCGATCTCGTCCTCCGCCTGGAACGTGCGGACCCCGAACCGCTTGTGCTTGGCCAGCTCGTGCAGGATGTCCGACGCCGGGGTGATCGGGTAGGAGCCCAGGAACAGCGGCAGCCCGGCCAGCTGGGAGGCGGCGATCAGGCCGTAGGCCAGGGCGGTGTTGCCGTTGATGTTCCGGTAGGTGCCTCGCCGCAGCGGGGCGGGCTTGACCTCGTACCGGACCGAGAACGCCTCGGTGGTCTCGCCGTAGTTCCAGCCGGCCTGGAACGCGGCCACGTTCGCGGCCATGATCTCCGGCTTGGAGGCGAACTTGGCCTTGAGGAAGGACAAGGTGCCCTCGGCGGGCCGGTCGTACAGCCAGGAAAGCATGCCGAGGGCGAACATGTTCTTGGCCCGCTCGGCGTCCTTCCTGGTGATCTCGAAGGCCTCGAGGGCCTTGACGGTCATCGAGGTGACCGGCACGGCGTGCACGTTGTACTGCTCGAGCGAGTCGTCCTCGAGCGGGCTGCCCTGGTAGCCGACCTTGGTCAGGTTCCGCTTGGTGAACTCGTCGGTGTTGACGATGAGGTCGCCACCGCGCGGGAGGTCCTTGATGTTGGCCTTCAGCGCGGCGGGGTTCATCGCGATGAGGACGTCAGGCGCGTCACCGGGCGTGAGGATGTCATGGTCGGCGAACTGCAGCTGGAAACTCGAGACGCCCGCGAGGGTGCCGGCCGGAGCCCGGATCTCGGCCGGGAAGTTCGGCATGGTGGACAGGTCGTTGCCGAAAACGGCCGTCTCCTGGGTAAACCTGTCCCCGGCGAGCTGCATGCCGTCACCAGAGTCGCCGGCGAACCTGATGATGACGCGATCGAGCTGCTGGACCTGCTTGGTCACAGTGGGAAGACCTCCTCCGCACGCCGCGGCCGGGCGCTCACCTGGCACCACCCCACGGCCGGGGGCATGAGTTAGGACGGTACAAATACTACGCCGAGACAGGCGCTGAAACGTTCTCCCGTCCCGTGATATTCCCAGCACCGTGTTCGGTCTGACACGGCCAATGTAGGTTGTGACAGATTCCGGTAAGAACTCTGCCGTCAGGCATCAGCGTGTTTTGCGCTGTTCCGCGAAGCATGCCGGGCCGCTGGTCCCGTCGGCTAGGGGCATGTGTCCCGCGTCCAGCGGGAGCTTTAGCCATCATGCCACTGCCGTAACGCGGGCGTGGCCATGAGGAGGTGGAAGGCTGTGCGCGGTTTCGCGCTGCGGGCAGCCGAACTGGCCGGCGCGGCCGCCGGCCTCGCCACGGCCGTGCTGCTGCTGGTCGCGGGCTGTGCCCTCCTCGGCGTCGCGGCGGCCGGCGGCGGCGGCGCGGTGGTCGCGCTCGCGCTCGCCGCGGTGCTCGTACTGGCCGTCTTCGCCGGCTGCGAGCGGATGGCGCTGTCCGCGCTGCTGGCCCGCCCGGTCAGCGAGGTCGAGCACCCCGAGCTCTACCGGCTGGTGCGTGAGCTGAGCAAGGCCGCGCGGCGGCCAGTGCCGCGGCTGTATCTCTCGCCGGCCGAGCAGCCGAACTCCTTCACCGTCGGCCGCGGGCCGCGCTCGGCCGCCATCTGCTGCACCGAGGGCCTGCTCGAAGTGCTCGACGAGGCGGAGTTGCGCGGCGTGCTCGGGCATGAGCTCGCGCACGTGTCCGGCCGGGACGTGCTGGCCTCGACGGCGACCGCGGGCCTGGCCACCGTCATCACCTTCCCGGCCGCGCTGGCCCGGCTGACCGGCCGGGGCCCGGCCGATCCGGCGGCGGGGCTGAGCGTGCCGGAGAACCTGCTGATGCTGGTGTTCGGGCCGATCGCGGCGGTCATGGTCCGGCTGGCGGTGAGCCGGGAACGCGAGTACCGGGCCGACGCGTCCGGCGCCCTGCTCACCGGCGACCCGCTGGCCCTGGCCAGCGCCCTGCGCAAGATCGACGCCGGGGCCGCCGAACTGCCGCTGGCCGCGGACGGCCGCCGCGCCTCGGTCGGCCACCTGATGATCGTCAGCCCGTTCACGCCCGCGGGCGTGGCCCGGCTGTTCCTGGCCCACCCGCCCGCGGGCGAGCGGATCCGCCGCCTGGAAGCCCTGGCCGGCTACCGCCGCTGACGCCGCCCAGCGTCCCTTCAAACGGCATGAAACCGGGGATCCAGAGCGTTCCGGCGCGGTGAAACCCGAGTTCCAGTGCGTTGAGAAAGCGCTGGGCGGCTACTTGTAGAGGAAGCGCTGGGCGGCTACCTGTAAAGGAAGCGCTGGACGGCTACCTGTAGTTGACGAATTGCAGGGCAAAGTCGAACTCCTTGCCCTTCAGCAGCGAGATGACGGACTGCAGGTCGTCCTTCTTCTTCGCCGAAACGCGGAGCTCTTCCCCCTGAACCTGGGCCTTGATGCCCTTCGGGCCCTCGTCCCTGATGATCTTGGAGATCTTCTTGGCGTCGTCCTGGGTGATGCCCTCCTTGAGGGCCACGCTCATCCGGTACTCCTTGCCGGAGAGCTTGGGGGCGCCCGCATCCAGCGTCTTGAGCGAGATACCGCGCTTGACCAGCTTGTCCTTGAAGACGTCGAGGACAGCTTTGGCGCGCTCTTCGCCGTTGGCGCGGATGTCGATGGCGTGATCGCCGGACCAGGCGATGGACGCGCCGGCGCCGCGGAAGTCGAATCGGGTGCCGATCTCCTTGGCCGCCTGGTTGACCGCGTTGTCAACTTCCTGGTGGTCGAGCTTGGACACGATGTCAAAGGAAGATTCTTGTGATGCCACGGACCCTAGGCTAGACGCGACGAGCGGGAATCGTCACGCTGAACGCACCAGGACAGGCCCTGGATGCTTCACCGCATCCCGCGTGCCGTCCGGTCTCGTCATGGGCTATCCTTCTCTGAGCCGCGCGTCGCCGCGGCTACGGCAGGTTGCCCGAGTGGCCAAAGGGAACGGTCTGTAAAACCGTCGGCTCAGCCTACGTTGGTTCGAACCCAACACCTGCCACCACCTGCGAAAACGGCCCGCTTGCTGCGAATTCTCGCGCTGGCGGGCCGTTTCTTCTCAGTCCCGGCGTGTATCACCCTGTCGCGCTGTGGACCGTCAGCTCTTCACGGACGGCCACGGACGGGCCGCGCTGATGCCGTTTTACGGGCTTGAGGTGAACGGCGGAGCCGGGCGCGTCTTCCCCCGCGGCCGCCGGCGCCCCGCGTCCCTTCCCGGGCCAAGTGCAGGCTGGAACGGACCCGGTGACCGCGTCACGCCTTTCGCGCGACGGGCTATCTGAGGTGGCTGCCGGATCTCGGGATCGCGGAAATATCCGGGCTCCGCCAGCACGCACGACGATGCGAGCGAGCGGCTGCGGGCGGCCCAGTGCCCTCCATAGAAGCTATCACCGAGCGTGATTGACGCCACCGGCTCAGCGGCACGAATCCACGCCGAACGCTGATTTAGCGCGTCGCCAGTTGGTTCTGACGGAGCGTCACGTACAGGCACGGATTATCCGCTTCTGCGCCAACGTGGCCGCCCGGGACATGCCCCGGTCCTGAATGCGCGCCTTCACTGAGATCTGCGGCCGGGCCGGCCCCTAGCGCGAGGTACTCAAATCTGCCCAGCGGCTATACCCCCTTTCGCCGAACGAGTCGTGGCAGGCCCTCCACTGCGCTCCATGCGGGCCGGTCTGCTGACGTGTCTGGCCGGTCAGTGGCCTGGCATGGGCGCGATGCCGGGGGAGCGGCCGAGGAAGGCGGCGAGCCGGTCGCTGGGGCCGGCCGTAGCCGCCACGGTGACCGGCGCCGCGAACAGGGGGTGCCGGCCGGTGCGGGGGACCAGCAGCGGGGCTATTACCAGCAGTCCGGTGGCCAGGGCGGGCGGGATCGGCTGGTGCTGTCCGCATGCCCGGGATATGTCCCACCCGTGGACGGCGACCTCGAGGGCGGCCGCAGCGGCCATCGCGCCGGGCGCCAGCGGGCAGCCGGCGATCTCAATGACCTGGCGCTGGTGGCCGGGGCCGGTCCAGGCATCGAGCAACTGGCCGGCGCGCTGGCGGAACGCGCGGGCGGGGTCAGCCGTCAGGACCCCGTCCTCCGCGGCGGGGTCCAGGCCAACGCGTCCGGCTTCGATGCCCTCACCGAACGCGGCCAGTGATTCACAGGCGTGCCGTAGCAGCATCCGCAGGTCCCATTCCCCGCATGGCGTCGGGCGGGACAGAAGCTCCGGCGTGACGGCCAGGGTCACGCCGAGCGCATAGCTGATCGACGGTCCGAGTAGCCGGGCACCGTCGGCCGGCCATGCCGTCGGGTCTGCCGAGATCATCGGCCTGATACCGGGACCGCGGCAGCCGGGACGGTCTGTGGCAGGCCGAAGGCCGTGAACAGGCCCGGGTCGTTGAACGCGGTGACCCGTGCGACGCGCGATGCGGCGACGGTGAGCACGCATATCGAGTGTGCCCGGTACCCGCTGTCGTGGCCGCGCAGGTAGGCGGCTAGTGCGGGCTGGCCGTTGGCGGCCACCGGTGTCATCTGGAAGCGGCCGGGTTCGGTCAGGACCTGGGATCGCAGGAAGCGCCCGATCAGCTCACGGCCGGTGAACCAGGTCACCTCCGGCGGCATCTCGAACACGGCGTCCTCGCGCAGCAGTTGAACGACCGCGGTGACGTCGGCGTTCTGGAACGCCGTGGCGTACCGGTCGAGCAGGGCGCGGCCGGCCGGGTCGGCAGGCTCGTGAATCTGGTCCTGGTCGGGAGCCGCCTGTTCCAGCCGGGCCCGGGCGCGCTGCAGCGTGCGATTCACCGCGGTGGTGGTGGTGCCGAGCAGATCGGCGACCTCCGCGGCCCGCCAGCGCAGCACGTCGCGCAGGATCAGCACGGCGCGCTGCCGGGCGGGCAGGTATTGCAAGGCGGCGATCAGGGCCAGCCGCATGCTCTGCCGCGACGCGGCGATCTCGGCTGGATCGGCGGACCCGGCGCTCACCAGCGCGTCGGGAATGGGCTGCAGCCACGGAACCTCCGGCCGCGCCGCGGCCAGCGGAGCTTCCGGGTACTCGCCCGGGCCGCCAAGGCCGGACGGCAATGGCCGCCGGCCACTGTTCTCCAGCGCGCGCAGGCAGGCGTTGGTCGCGATCCGGTACAGCCAGGTCCGCAGCGACGCCCGCCCCTCGAATTCGCCGTAGGACCGCCAGGCGCGGATCATGGTCTCCTGCACCTGGTCTTCGGCATCGTGGACCGAGCCCAGCATGCGGTAGCAGTGCGCCAGCAGCTCAGGCCGGAACGGGTCGGTCAGACGCGCGAAATCCTCGCTGACTGCCATGGCTGCTCCCTCCGGGCGTCGCGTTCTTCGCCATCACTGGTACAGATCCGGGCCGGCCGCGAAACTAACCGGCCGGCCACGAATTTTCTGCTCCCGCGGTTACCGGGTCAGTTTTCCGCGCGTCCCGGATCTGTACCAGGTGAACGCGGCGCAGGGCCGCCTCACACACATCAGGGAGCCCGCATGTCAAGGCAGCAGCTTTCCGGAGCGGCCGGCGACCGCCGCCCAGAAGGTCAAGGTCTGGATCAGGTCCATCGCTGGCGCGCGTTCGCGGTGCTGGCTGTCTCGTTCTTCATGACGGTCGCGGACCTCGCGATCGTCAACGTCGCACTGCCGACCATCGGCCGCAAGCTGCACATGCCGGAATCGGCCCTGCAGTGGGTCGTCACCGGCTACGCGCTCACCTTCGGCGGCTTCCTGCTGCTCGGCGGCCGCGCCGCGGACCTGCTCGGGCGCCGCCGCATCCTGATGGCCGGCCTGTTCGTGTTCACCGCGGCCTCGCTGGGCTGCGGGCTGGCAACCGCGGAGGGGTTCCTGATCGCGATGCGCTTCCTGCAGGGGCTCGGCGCGGCGATCGTGCTCCCGGCGGCGCTGTCGATCGTGATGAACATGTTCCCCGAGGGTGCCGAGCGGAACAAGGCCCTGGGCGTGTGGGGGGCCATCGGGGCGAGCGGCGCGGCCGTCGGGGTGATGGCCGGCGGCCTGCTCACCCGCTACGCCGGCTGGCAGTACATCTTCTTCCTCAACGTCCCGATCGGTGCGGCGGCGCTGGCACTGGCCCCGCGCGTCGTGCCGGAGAGCCGGCTCGCCACCGAGCGGCGGCGCTATGACCCGTTCGGCGCGGTGACGGTGACCGGCGGCCTGTCGCTGCTGGTCTACGCGGTCTCTACCGCCCCGCAGGTCGGCTGGGGTACCGCCAGGACGGTGTCGCTGCTCGCGGCCTCCGCCGCCCTGATCGCCGCGTTCGTGGTCATCGAGACGCGCGTGGAGGCACCGCTGATGCCGCTGCGGATCTTTCGGCTGAAGACGCTGGCGGGCGCGAACGCGGTCGGTGTGCTTCTCGGCGGCGGCTTCTTCTCATACATCTTCATCGGCACCCTGTACATGCAGCAGGTGCTCGGGTACTCCGCGCTGAAGGCCGGCCTCGCCTGGCTGGTGATGGCACTGAGCTCGGTCGCCTTCGCCGGCCTGGCCCAGGCGCTGGTCACCCGCGGTTCGGCCAGGCTCGTGATGGCGGCGGGCATGGCGATGATCGGCGGCGGCATCTTGTGGTCGACCCAGGTGCCGGTGCACGGGCATTTCTGGGCCAGCCTGGCCGGGCCGTTCATCATCGTCGGGATCGGCACCGCGTTTGCCTTCATCCCGGTCTCGATCGCCGGGCTGGCCGGGATCGGCGAGCACGAGGCCGGCCTGGCCTCCGGGCTCATCAACACCTCCCAGCAGCTCGGCGGGGCGATCGGCGTCGCAATAGCGTCCACTATCGCCGCCACCCACGCCAGCAACCTGCTGCATCAGGGCACCGCACCCGCCGCGGCCCTCACCAGCGGCTTCCAACTGGCGTTCTGGGCCTGCGGCACGATCGGCCTGGCCGCGGTCCCGGTCACCTACCTCCTGGTCCGCCGTAACGAGCTCGCCACGGCGGTTGCCCGCACATCCGCCAGGCCTCAGCCGGCACCGGCCGACGTTTAACCCAGCCATCACCTCATAGGCATCAAGGGAGTCCCGCATGCCAGCGCAAGAACTTTCCGGAACGACGGCACTGGTCACCGGCGCCAGCCGGGGCTTCGGCCGCGCCATCGCCGTCGCCCTGTCCTCCCGCGGCGCGCACGTCGCCGGGGTCGCCCGCGACCCCGGCCGGCTCGAGGAACTGCGCGCACAGCTCGGCGATACCTTCACCCCTGTCGCCGCCGACGCCGCCGACCCCGTGGTCGCAGGCCACCTCCTCGACAAGCACCTTCCCCGCACGCTGGTCCTCAACGCCGGGGCGGTCCCCCTGCCGCGGCCGATCCACCGGCAGACCTGGCAGACCTTCAGCCGCAACTGGGAAGTCGACGTGCAGCACGTGTTCAACTGGACCCGCGAGGCGCTGCTGCTTCCCCTGCCGCCAGGCAGCGTGGTCATCGTCATCTCCAGCGGAGCCGCGGTCAACGGCTCGCCGCTCAGCGGCGGCTACGCCGGAGCCAAGGCCACCGTACAGTTCATCGCCTCCTACGCCGCCGACGAGTCGGCCCGGAACGGGCTCGGCATCAGGTTCACCTCCGTGCTGCCGCAGCTCACTCCGGAAACAGGACTGGGCGCGGCCGGAGTCGCCGCCTACGCCGCCAGACAGGGCGTCGGTATCCCCGCCTTCCTCGACCGCCTCGGCCCGGCGCTCACCCCGGAGCAGGTGGGCACCGCGATCGTCGACATCGTCACCGGCTCCGCCGATGACCGCGACGCCTACCTGCTCACCGCCACCGGCCTCAGCCCGGTGCAGTGACGCCCCTCACGCCTCCAACCCTCGAGAAAGAGAACGACCATGCGCAAACTCATCGAATCGACCCTCGTCTCGCTGGACGGCGTCATCGAAGCGCCCGAACGGTGGGCCAACTTCGACGCCGAGGACACGGCGTTGTCCCTCGAGCAGCTGGGCAACTACGACGCGTTCGTCATGGGCCGGGTGACGTACCAGAAGTTCTACGCGAACTGGGGTCACATCACCGTCAATCCCTACATCGACCTCATCAGCGCCATGCCCAAGTACGTCGCATCCCGATCGCTGACCCAGACGACATGGAACGCCACCCTCCTGGGGCCCGACCCATCCAGCGCGATCGCCCGACTGAAGGACCAGCCCGGCAAGGACCTCATCAAGTACGGCACCAGCCGCTTCGACGACACGCTCGTGCGAGACCACCTGATCGACGAGTTCCGCTTCTGGATCATGCCCGTCGTGGCTGGCCCAGGGCGGCGGCTGTTCGAGGACGTGGACACCTCCAGCCTCGACCTCAGGCTCACCGACTGCAGGAGGCTGGAAAACGGATCGGTAATCCTCACCTATACGCCGAGCTGACCTCAGTCCGATATCTCCGAGCGCGCACAATCCGCGGGCACGCCGAGCGCTGAACAACCTGATATGTATCGGGCTGTCACACGATTATCAGCGAGCGTCGCCAACACAGAACGAAAGCCTCTTTGTGTCAAGGAGTCTGGCCGGTCTTTCTGGTGTTCCGTGGGTGATGGGGTGATGGGGTGATGGGGTGATGGGGTGCTGGGCTGCCGGCTGCGGTCGTAGGGTGGTGCGCGGGCCCGGGAGTGGCTTGTCCGAAGAGCCGGTGCCTGGGGTGCGAGCCGGCCGCGCTGGCGACAGAGCCGTTCCCCGTTTGCCCTCCCGGGTCTTCCGCGCGGGCTGCGGTATGGCGGGCGTCAGCTTGCAGGCAGCCGAAGATGGCGTTACTGACCTGCCGTTTCAGCGCGCGGAGGGCCTCTTTGGGGGTCTTGCCCCCGGCGATTTTCTTGTCGTAATACGCGCGGCCCTGGCTGTGCCGGCAGACGGCCTGGGTGATCGCGGCGATGTGGATGGCGTGGTTGAGCCGGCGGTTCCCGCGCCTGCTCAGCCGGTGAACCTTGCGCTGCCCCGATGACACCTCGATCGGCGCGGTGCCGTTGCAGGCGGCGAACCGGTCCCGGCTGCCGAAGCGGGATACGTCGCGGACCTCGCCGATGACGGCCGCGGCGATGACCGGGCCGACCCCGAACAGGCTGGTCAGGCTGGTCCCGGATGCGGCGATGGCAACGGCTGGCTTCTTGCGGGTCTCACCGATCCGGGCATCGATCCGGCGCAGGTCATCGAGCAGGTCCGCGGGAAAACGCGGGGCAGCTCAAGCCCGTCAGCCGCCGCGTATCAATGTTGCGGCGGATGCAACGCGAGTTCGCCCGGACAGGATCAGCTGCGCTAGCAGGTCCCTTGGGCGAGCTTGTCGTGTATGTGCCTGCGAGAGCTTGGATCTCTGCGCCATGGCAGAGGGAAGGTCAACGTCGCGGTCGGGTCATCGGCGTGACGGCTGGCTCTGGTCGGCGAGTATCGCTGTGATCAGGGTTCGCTCCACCCAGTGGTGGAACTCGCTGAGCGGGTAGCCGAGGCGGTGGACGAGGAGGTCATAGCTTTCCGGGCTGGCTATCGCCCAGGCTGTGTCGGCTGCGATTTTCGGGGTGAGGCCGCGGGTCATCGCTTCGGCGGGGATGTCGGCGAGCGCCTGGGAGATGAGCTGGTGGCGGAGCAGTTGCAGTTCGTTCCAGTCGGCGGCGATCTCGGGGTCGACCGCGGCTGCGTCCCGGTAGAGGGTCCACCCGGTTGAGGCGCGCCCGGCGATCTCGGTGATGAGGCGGGCGAGTCCCGCGAGCCGTTCCCGGGGTGGCAGGCCGGCGAACCGGAGGCTGGCGTCTTCCGGCGACCCGGCGCCGCCGGCGAGGGCGTTTTCCATGTAACCGCGCAGCAGGGCGCGCTTGCTTCCCCAGGCCAGGTACAGCGTCTGGACGGAGACCCCGGCAGCCGCCGCGAGCCGGGCCACGGTCGTCCCCGCGTAACCGCGGGCAGGGAATTCCTGTGCGGCGGCTTGCAGCAGGCGGTTGCGGGTGTCCTGGCGCAGAGCTTCGCCGACTGTCTTCTGCCGGCTTCGATGGCTGGGTTCAGCAGGCTTGGGGGTGCTCATGGACACCATCCTATTCATGGTTTAGAGTGACACTCAAAAACATTAGAACGTGACTCAAAACCATCGAGGGATCATGAAAGGCATCATGCTCGACCGTCCCTGGCGCCGGCCGGGGGCCTTCGCCTACGCGCGGACGCGGGTTGCCGCGGCGCTGCGCCCGCCGGTCAGCGTCTACCCAATGCCCGCCGACATCACGAAGGACCGGGACGTGCCGGTGCGGATGCGCGACGGGGTCACCCTGCGCCTGAACCTGTTCCGCCCGGCAGGCGAGGGACCCTTCCCGGTGATCATGTCGGCGCACCCCTACGGCAAAGACGAGGTACCGAAACTCAAGCGGGGGCGGTGGTCGCTGAACCCGCAGTTCCGGATCATGAACCAGCCCGAGCCGCTGCGGATCTCCGACCAGACGAGCTGGGAAGCACCCGACCCGGCCTGGTGGGCGCAGCAGGGGTACGCGGTCATCAACCTCGACACACGCGGCGGCGGCCACTCTGAGGGACGCGGCGACCTCCTGTCGGACCAGGAAGCTGACGACATCGCCCAGGTCATCGCGTGGGCTGCCGCCCAGCCCTGGTGCAGCGGCCGGGTCGGCATGCTCGGCGTGTCGTATCTCGCGCTCTCGCAGTACAAGGTCGCGGCCCTGGGCCCGCCCGCCCTGAAAGCGATCTGCCCGTGGGAAGGGTTCACCGACGCCTACCGCGACCTGTTCACCCCCGGCGGCATCACCGAGAACGGCTTCGCCCGCATCTGGCTGCTGCTGACCAGCCGCGCCGCCCGCCTCAACACCAACTTCGCCGCCGAGCGCCGCCGCCATCCCTTGCGCGACGCCTGGTGGCAGGCCCTCACCCCGGACCTGGCAAAGATCACCGTCCCGATGCTGGTCTGCACCAGCTTCTCCGACCCCAACCTGCACAGCACGGGATCAATGCGCGCCTTCCAGCAGGCTGGCTCAGTGGAGCGGCACGCCTACGCGCACCGCGGCCCTAAGTGGGCCGCCTTCTACGGCCAGGAGGCACGCCACGCCCAGCTCGCCTTCTTCGACCGCCACCTGCGCGAGCGCGACGCCGCCCCGCTCCCGGCGCTGCGGCTGGAAGTACGCGACCGCCGCGACCACATCGCCTACCTCCGGGACGAGAGCGAATGGCCGCTGGAGCGCACCGACTGGCGCCAACTCCACCTGGCCCCCGGCGGCACCCTGGCCGAGCACCCTGGACCGGACGGCAGCGTCACCTTCGACCTGCCGCGCAACGCCGCCGCCTTCAGCTACCGTTTCGACCACGACACCGAACTCAGCGGCCCGATGACGCTGCGGCTCCACGTCGCCGCGGCCGGCGCCGGGGACCCGAGGCTGTTCGCGGCCGTCGAGAAGTGGTCACACGGCGCCCCGGTCCCCTTTAACGGCTCCTACGGATACGGGCGCGACTGCGTCGCCCAAGGGCGGCTCCGCCTCGCGCTGCGCGAGCTCGACCCCGAACGAAGCACACCCCACCAGCCGGAGCACACCTTCCGGACCCTGCAGCCGCTCCGCGACAAGCAGCCGGTGGAAGCCTTGATCCCGCTCAGCTCGTCCGCGACCCTCTTCCACGCCGGCGACAGCCTGCGGCTCCTGATCGCCGGCCGCTACCAGCACCCCCGCAACCCCTTCTACGGCCACTTCCCCACCCACTACCAGCCCAGCACCCACGGCAAAGCCACCATCTTCTGGGGAGCAGGCCACCCATCCAGCCTCGAGATCCCCGTCATCCCAGCACCGGCCCCTTAACCGGGGCGAGGCCAGCCACGCTGAAGCCGCTGAGTATGACCGCACGGCAGCCACCCGGCAGAGGCCAGCGGAAAGCAATACGCCCAGACAGGCCGCGCCAAAGCACGAAGGCGCAGATCTGCTACCAGGTGAGGTGCTCGTCGCAAAGAGAAGCTCCGGCCAGCCTCAGCGGCACCAGGCAGCCGGCTGGGCGCCGACGTCCAGACCGCCGTCAACCGGGTGACGGTAAGCGTCCCCGCGTCAGGAATACCGCACGATCCGAATAAGTGCTCTCCGCCAGTACTGCGGCACGGCTGACCCTTCCCTGCCGGGAGCCGGAGCCGACGGCAAGGCCGGACGCGCCCGGGTACACCGGAGGTACACGCTAGGTACATGCCAGGTCCTCGCGGCACACCGGAGCAGATCTTCGGCGGCTGCCGGCACGTCACCGTTCGCGCGAAGACGTGGCCAGGCGCCTTCCGCCGCCCGGCCCGGCCTGCAGGCGGATCATCTCCGGCCTGGCTGACGCGCTCATGCTGGGAGTCCTGCCGCTCGGCGCGGTCGGGTTCCTGGCCTGGGTGCTCACCAACACGCTGAGCACGGCCCCGGCCGCGCAGGTCTGGTCACTGGCCGGGATCACCGGCGCCGGCGTGGTGATGATGCTGGCCGCGCGGATCTTCCTGCGGCCGGGGTTCTTCTCGCTGCCCAGAGAAAGCGACACGAGCCGGCACTGACCCCCGGCCGCTGAGCGCCGCCGCAGCGGGCAGGGAGCGACCTGCTGAAGGCGGCATGGCCGTCCGGCCGGCTCGGCTAGGTTGACGCTGGCCGCGCCTTTGCCCCGTCGAGGCGCGGCCAGCGTATGGCACGTCTCTGTTCGCGCTGGGGAAGACGCCGGGAAACACAGAGGCGGCGCAGTGGTTGCGCAGGCAGTGTGCGCAAGCCGGCGCGCAGCGACTTGACCATCAGCCCTGAGCAGAGCGCTGATGCACGCGGACCCGGTTAGCAAGCCGCCGCCCCGGACGCTCACCGCGGTATCCGCCGTCCGGTCATCTGGCCCGGCTTGCCGTACCGGGCCGGGTACCGACCGACCTGGTCCTTGGAGGAAACATCATGACCGGAACACCGCCGGCACGGCGCAGGATACTCGGCGCAGCGCTATGCCGTTACCGGGAAGGCACCGCATACGCGGTCGCCTCATAACAGCTTCCCTGATGGAAGATGTTGCTGTACAGCGTGCGCCGGGCACGCTCGCGCTCATCCGGCTCCGTCGAGGCCAGCGCCCGGATCAAACCCGGGAAGTCGCCAGCCGGCCATAGGCGTGCTCAAGTTCCGCCCAGTCGATCTCATCCAGCCCCGCCGGCGTGTCGCCAACTCCCATGACCCCTAAGTGTGCCAATCGCCAGCCCGGCATGGTGAAGATGCGCCGGTAAATCTCCATATCTGAGGGCGTCGAGCTGGGCGAGGTCGTGGACGTCTTGAGGGCGGTGCTGGTAACCGATCCGGAAGCGGCGCTGCTGCCGCGCGGACAGGCACGGCACGGAGCGCCCGGCGATCAGCCCGCGGCCGAAGGCGTCCGGCGGGTACTCGAAGAACCCGCCATCGGTATCCGCCTGGCGGCCGGTGCGGTCAGGGCCGAAGGCGACCGGGTGGACATCGACCCAGCGGTCACCGGGTGCGCGCAGCTCGATCCGCGACGGCAGCCAGTCCGTCTCGGCCGCGTACCCGAGCTGCCCGAGCGCCGCCAGGCAGCGCCCCAGATCCGCCGCGTCGACGGCAAGGTCCAGGTCGCGGTGCCAGCGGGTCTGCCGGCCGGCCAGCGCGGCCACTCCCCATCCGCCGCCCACCCAGGACCGCACCCCCGCCCCGTCCAGCGCATCCAGGACCCCGATGACATCCGCCTCATCCACGCAGCCCACGCTAACGGGCCCGGCCAGCGCGGCCCGCCGCGCCTGGCCGTACACCAGCAAGCGCCCCCGGCCGGTTCCTGCCCTGGCTGACGACCGGGGCGGCCGGTCGATCCAGGGACTCCGAGCGGGCTCTTGGCGGCCGTAACCGGTTTCGCGCCTGCCCGACGGGGTAACCCGGGGCTCGAGAAAAGAGCCCCCGGTCCAGACCCTGCCCTCGGTTGTCGCGACACGGGTGGTTGCTCATAAGCGGCGGCGCGATCGCCCAGGAAACGCGGCAGAGGCTCAGGGCCGGTCTCCGCTGTCTGGAGAGTTCGTCGAAGCAGGGAGAAGAAACGATGAAGCGCTGGCTTGTTCTGGTCGTGTCGCTGGCTCTGATGGTGTGCCTCGCGGCCGGGTGTAAGAGTTCGTCGACGGCCGCGGCGGGCGGCGGCGCGTCGGCGACGGCGACGGCGTTGGCCGCCGCGTCCGCCGCGCCGACGTCGTGTCCGAGCGAGGCCTCCGGGTTCGCGAAGACGAAGTTCGTCGCGCACGCGGCGCTGGGCTTCGGCGCTTTCCACCGCTATATCTACAAGCCGTACCGGGCCGGAACGTTCAGGTCCGGCGCGCATGGCCGGCTGACCGCGTTCATCAAGGCTGGCCTGGCCGCATTGTTCATCAAGCGCGAGATCCGCCTGGCGGCCGCGGCGGCGCAGAACAGCCCGGCGTTGTGCAAGGTCATCCTGTCTCCGTTGCGTACGGTGAGCGAGACCGTGCAAGCTGCCGTGTCGAAGCTCAAGCAGGGCGACGCGTCGGGCGTCGGCGCGGTCGAGAGCGCTATTTCACAGGCGAAGTCGCAGGCGTCCAGCCAGGGCGCGAATATCGTCGAGAACGCCAACGCCCCGCTATCCTGATCCGCCGGTCAGGCGCCCGGCGCGGCTGGGCGGGTCAGCGCTCGGGGCCGTATATGCCCTCGAGCAAGGCGTGACGTGCCAGCGCCGCTCGCCGCCGCAATCGGCATATGGCGGGGTTGAGGCTCAGTGCGGCATGACGGTTCTGCCTGGTTGCCTGGTTGCCGTCATGAGCTGACCGGGGTGCATCGCGCCGAGTAGGGATGCTGGTGCCAGACGCAGGTCTGGTAGCGCACCCGGCCCGGCAGGCCGCCCCGCGCCGGGCCGGGACGCATGGCCGTTCCCCGAGCCCGGTGCCGCTGGGCCTGCGACAGCCGCGGGGGTCAGGCTCGCCGGTACCGGATCACCGCGAGGGTGACCGCGCCGAGCAGCAGGGCGGCCAGAACGGTGCCGCTTCCCAGCAGGATCTGGAAGATCCAGTACCGTTCCCCGGGCTGGTAGGTGACCCAGAACGTGTCGTGCAGCCGGGACAGCCACGCCGGACCGGTGCCCGCGTGCTGGTCGAGGAGCCGGGCGCACGGCGGCGTTGCCGAGCCGGTGCCCGCTGGCGGTGGTGTACCAGCCCTCGTCCAGCCAGGCGCCGGCGGGGCCTGGCACGGACGGCCCGGCCGGCTGGTGGATGTAAATCGGGCCGCTGAGCGGGATCCCCACGTTCGGGGTCGCGCCGAGGGCCTGGTCACGGGCCAGCCGCAGGCCTTGTCCCACCAGCCAGTAGTGCAGCCGGCTGTAGGTGAGGCCGGCGGCGGTGATGGCGCAGGCGGCGGTGACGGCCATCGCGGGCACCACCCGCCTGATCAGCGCGCCGGCCAGCACGCCGATCGCGAACGCCAGCAGGGCCGCGGCGGCGGCGGTCAGCGCGGTGCTGTCGAAGAATTCGGGATGCCAGCGGCTGGTGAACCTGGGTGTCTGGGCGGCGACCGGCTGCACGGACCACTGGGTGAGCAGAGCGAGCAGGCCGGCCACGACGGCCGCGGCCGCGCCGAGCAGCCCGAGGGTCGCCGCGGCCCAGCGGGTCCGGCCGATGCCCTGGGTCCAGGCGAAGCGGACGGTACCGGCGGTGTACTCCCGGGCCAGCAGCGGCGCCCCGAGGAACACGCCGATGATCACCGGGACCGTCCGCACGAGCAGCATGACCTCCGTCATGTAGGTCTGCGGCCAGCCGAAGAGGACCTGGTTCTGCAGCGGCCGGCAGGTCGCCGACCAGGCCGACGAGCCCAGGCAGCCGTGCCGGATCTCGATGGCGTAGAGCCGGTGCACCGCTATCCCCGCGACGAGGACGGCTATGCCGGACGCGAGCAGCAGGGCCCCGAGCCAGGCCAGCGCCGTGCGGTGCTGTCGGCAGATGGCCCAGCCGACCGAGGCAGGCGGCGATGGCCGCCACCTTCCGGCCGGCCGTGCGCCGGATGCGACCGCGGTCATGATGTCACCCCCGTGGCGGCGCTCGTGGCCAGGGGCCCCGGGCCGGGCAGCGCCGACGCCCCCGGTTCGCGCAGGTAAGCGAGCATGAGCTCCTCCAGCGTCACCGGGTGGGCCTGCCAGCCTTCCGGCGGCCGCGCGGCGGCGGTACGCCGGCGGACGAGCAGGTGGGCCTGGGCCAGTCCCTGCTGGGCGTGTACCACGTCGAACCGGGCGGCGACGGCCCCGGAGCCGGCGGCGGGCCCGGTCAGGACCTGGTGGCTGGCCACCAGGGACTCCATGTCCCCGGCGACCTGCACCCGGCCGGCGGCCAGCACGATCAGGTAGTCGGCGACCCGTTCGAGCTCGGCGACCACATGCGAGGAGAACAGGACGGAGATGCCGTCCTCGGCCGCCGTCTCCATCACCGAGGCGAGGAACTCGTGCCGGGCCAGCGGGTCGAGCGGCGCGAGCGGCTCGTCGAGGACCAGGAACTCCGGCCGCCGCGCGAGCGCGATCGTAAGCGCGACCTGGGCCTGCTGGCCCCCGGAGAGCCTGCCGACCTTGCGCCGGAGCGGGATGTCCAGGGCGGCGAGCCGCCGGTCGGCCCGCGCCTGGTCCCAGCGGCGGCCGTTCAGGGCCCCGGCCACGCGCACCATATCCTGGACCGGCAGGTGCTTGTACAGCGGCACGTCCTGGGCGACGAACGCCACCCGGCTCAGCGCCTCCGGGGACCCGGCCGGCTGCCCGCCGAGCACCGTCACCTTGCCCTCGGTGGGAGCGGCCAGGCCGACGGCCAGGTGCATCAGCGTGGTCTTGCCCGCTCCGTTCGGCCCGGCGAGGGCGGCCACCCGGCCCGCCGGGATCGCCAGCGTGCAGTCGCGCAGCGCCCAGGTGGTCCGGTACCGCTTACCGAGCCGGGCCGCCTCGATGACGTTCATGCCGTCCGGCCCGCCTCGCCGGGCGGTTCCCACTGGGCGCCGCGCGGCGCCCCGGCGGCCGCGCGGCGCTCATGGAAATCCCGCAGGGCGGCCGCGAACAGCGCGCTCATCCCGTCCGCGTCCAGCCCGGCGGAATCCGCGGTGCGCAGCCAGCCGAGCAGGCTCTTGCGCAGCCCGGTCAGCTCCGCGAGCGGTACCACCGAGGGCGCCGCCTGGACGAACGTCCCCTGACCCGGGCGCCCGGCCGCGATCCCCCGGTGCTCGAGCTCCCGGTAGGCCTTCAGCACCGTGTTGGGGTTGATGGCCAGCGAGCCCACCACGTCCTTGACGCGCGGTAGCTGGTCACCCCGGGCCAGGTAGCCCAGCCGCAGCGCCTGCTCCACCTGGTGCACCAGCTGGAGGTAGGTCGGCACCCCCGACGCCGGGTCCAGCCGGAACGTGATCCGCGACGCGGTCTCCGCGCCGCCCCCCGCCCGATCATCCTGTTTATCTATATACATAGTTAAGAGGTTAATGTGCTGGGTTCCGCGAAGGCAAGCCGGAACCGGCAGGCCACACCAGACCGGGCGCATTGCTCAAGCGGGGAGGGAGGCGCTTAGCTAACCTCCACGCGGCGATGGGGCCGCTGGCTCGGGTCGAAGTGAACGGCGGCCAGCGAGTCGCTGGATCCGATCTCGAACGTCAGCACGCCGGTCACGGAGCTGCCGGACGCCGGAGTTCGCGCGGTTCTGCGCGTCACTGCCGGACGGGCAGGCTGACGGCGGTGAACTCCCGGACCAGGGCGAACACTGCGTCCGGTTCCTCTACGTGGGAGAAGGACCCGCTGCGCGAGAGGAACTCCAGCCTGATCTGCGGGCCGAACTCGGCGAACTGCCGTTGCAGGCGCGGGTACAGCGCACGGTCATACGTGCCGGCCAGCACCATGACCGGAACGCCGATCTCCTTCAGCCGGGGACGGAAGTCCGGGATCCGCGTGACCTCGCCGCCGATGATGAAATCCACGTCCGCCCCGACGAATACCGGGTAGAGCTCGGTGTTTCGCGCGCCGGGCTCATTGGCCAGCAACTCGGCGTTGTCGGGGTTATAGAACCGCACCAGCCGCGCGGCGTTCGCGAATTCCGCAGCCAGCTCCGGCTCGGTGGATTTCATTCCGGCCGACCGCAGCGCGGTGATCCGGTCCCATACGCCCGGGTGCTGCCTGGCCAGCTCGGCGTTGATGTTGGCGTGGTTCGCCTGCCACATCTCCGGGCTGTGCAGGCTGTTGGCGATGATCAGCGACCGCACCAGGTCCGGATGGCTCAGGGCAAGCTCCTGGCCGAGCAGGCCGCCATACGAGAACCCGTAGAGATGCACCGGTCCGATCTGCTCGATCAGCGCCGCGATGTCGGCCACATCCTCGGCGAACGTAACATCGCGCAGATCACGGGGCAGGTCCGAGCGGCCCCGGCCGTACAGATCGACGTAAATGACCTGGAAGCTGTCGGCCAGCCCGGTGAAGAACGGGTGAAAGATCACGTGCGATCCGGCCGGCCCGAGCCCGGCGAGCAGCAGCAACGGCTCACCGTTGCCCTCGGTTTCCACCCAGAGCCGGTGCCCGCGCACTGTGTAGTGGCGGCCTGGTGCATGAGTGACCGTCGTCATTGCTTTTCGCTTTCTGGTCGGGAATGAGTAGTGGTGAACCGCCGCACCGACAACCCGGCCATCGCGGCGGCCGCCAGCGCGGCACCCGCGAGGGCCAGGCTGACCGTGCCGAAACCGTGGGTCGCCTGGCCGGGGTGGTGTACCTGCGCGAGGTACAAGCTGCCGAACGCCGCGGTACCGGCTGCGCCGCCGCCCCGGGTGGCGGTATTGAACAGGCCGCTGACGTCCGCCGCCTGCGCTCCGGTGACCGAGCCGGTCAGGTGGCTGAGCATGCCGGTGAACCCGGTGCCCAGGCCCAGCCCGCTGACGCCGAGCAGCGTCATCAGCAGCAGGCCGCTCGTGTCCCCGGCGAGCAGCGCCCACCCGGTCGCGGCGAACCCTGCGGCCAAGATGATCGACCCGGCGGGCGCGGCCAGCGCCCGGGCGCGAGCCGGCAGCCTGCCGAGCACCGGTCCGGAGATGCCGAAGGCCGCGACCCAGGACACCAGCGCCAGGCCCGAGTACGCCGCGCTCTTGCCCAGGCCCTGCTGCAGATACAGGGCGAGTATGAACAAGATCGCGAAGTACGTAGCGGTCGCGACGGCTTGCGATGCCAGCCCCCAGCCGATGGCAGGCCGGGCCAGCAGTCGCGGATCCACGAGAGGCCGGCCTCCGCGAGCGGCGACCCCGCGTTCCAGGGACCACAACCCGCAGAACGCGGCGCTACTGGCTGCCAGCGATATCCAGGTCCAGGCCGGCCAGCCCTCGCCTTGCCCGAGCACGAGCGGCAGCACGAGCAGCAGGAGCGCCACTGAGAGCGCCGCGACGCCCGCCGGGTCGAGCTTCTGGCCGTGGTCTGGCCGCAGCCGTGGCAAGTACCGCCACGCCAGCCACAGCCAGATCAAGCCGAATGGCACATTCACCAGGAAGGCCGGCCGCCACGTGCTGCCCAGCAGGTTGGCCGAGATCAGCAGGCCGCCCAGGCCCTGCCCGGTTACCGCGCCGGCCGACAGCACCAGTGTGTAGAGCCCGAGCGCCCGGGCCCGCGCCCGTCCGCCGAAGCCAAGCTGGATTCCCGTTAGCACCTGCGCCGACATCAGGGCCGCACCGCCGCCCGCTGCCACCCGTGCTACGACGAGGAACGGCGCGTCTGGCGCGAATCCGCACGCGGCCGAGGCGACAATGAAGCCGGCGAGCCCGGCGAGGAACATCGGCCGGTACCCGCGGCTCTGGCCGAGCCGGGCGCTGGTCACCAGGAGCACGGCGTAGGCAAGCGTGTACCCGGAGACGACGAGTTCTACTTCTGCGCCGCTCGCGTGCAGGCCGGCCCGGATGGAGGGGGCCGCGATGTTGGCTATCGCCACGTCCACGTTCGCGAGAAACATCCCGCCGAGCAAGGCCGCTAGCGCCAACCCCGGGTGGTCACGCATCATGTGCTGATCGCGGTCACGCGCGTCCTGCCGCGTAATCCGGTTACCTTCTGTGATCGGCTGGCCCATGTCCTCACGATAGGAAGCCGCCGAGCCGGACACCGGCGGAAATCGGACGGTGCGTTCGCGTGCTGTCGTACCACGGTACATTCACGCGCTGACCAGCCCGTATCCGGGCGGCCGCCGGCAGGAATGACGGTCGCCGGCGCGTTCTGAGAAGATCTCGCTATGCCCGCAGAGATTCCGGCCGAAGCGCTCCAGCTGCGATCGCTGGTCAGCGCCGATCAAAGGCTCGAGCTGTCCCTGGACATGATCCCGGTGGCAGAGCCGGGACCAGACGAGGTCCTCATCAGGGTTGAGGCAGCACCGCTCAACCCGTCGGATATGGGCCTGCTCTTCGGCGGGGCCGATATGGCGGCCGCGGTGGCCGGCGGATCCGCTGAGCGCCCGGTCGTCACCGCGCCCATCCCCGCCGCCGCCATGCCCGGCCTGGCCGGCCGGGTAGGGACGTCCATGCCGGTCGGCAACGAGGGCGCGGGCACGGTCGTCGCGGCCGGTGAGTCCGCGGCGGCGCAGGCTCTGCTGGGCAAGGTCGTCGCGGCGGCGGGCGGCGGCATGTACTCGCAGTACCGGGCGGTCAACGTCGCGCTATGCCTGGAGCTCCCGGCCGGAGCGACGGCGGCCGACGGCGCAGCCTCGTTCGTGAACCCGATGACGGTGCTCGGCATGGTCGAGACCATGCGGATGGAGAATCACAGCGCGCTGGTGCATACCGCCGCCGCCTCCAACCTCGGCCAGATGCTCAACCGGCTCTGCCTCGAGCAGCAGATCCCGCTCGTGAACATCGTGCGCAAGCCAGACCACGAAGCCCTGCTGCGCGCGGCTGGCGCCGTCCACGTCTGCAATTCGGAGTCCGACGGCTTCACGGACGAGCTGACCGGCGCGCTCGCGGCCACCGGGGCCACGCTCGCCTTCGACGCCATCGGCGGCGGCCGGCTGGCCAGCCAGATCCTGACCGGCATGGAAGCCGCCGCCAGCGCGGCCGCGGGCGGCTACAGCAGGTACGGGTCGGCCGTGCACAAGCAGGTCTACATCTACGGATCGCTGGATCGCGGCCCGACCGAGCTGATCCGCGGTTACGGCACGGCCTGGGGCGTCGGCGGGTGGCTGCTGACGCCGTTCCTGCAGAAGATCGGCCGGGTACGCGTCGCGCAGCTGCGTGACCAGGTCGCGGCCGGGCTCACCACCACGTTCGCCAGCAGCTATACCGCACAGGTATCACTGTCAGGCGCCATCTCCCTCGATGCGATCGCCGGCTACGGCCGGCAGGCCACCGGCTCGAAGTACCTCATCATCCCGAGCCGCGCCGCCTAGCCTGGTCCATCCGCGGGCCAGGACAGAGGCCACGTCGACCCGGCCGTCCGGTCCAACTGGCGGGCCCGCGACAAGATGGCACCGCGACTGCCTCCCGGTCGGCGGCGTAGTTGTCCTTGCCGCCGAGCCGCGCGCTCAGCCCTCGTTGGCGCCGGTGCCGGCGTGCTTAACGGCGTCCTCGGCGGCCTGGGCGGCGGCGTGGTCGCCGAAGCCGACTCCGATGGCCTGGTCGTCGCGGCGCCGTTCGGCATGGACCAGGTCGCCCAGCACGCGCCGGTCGGCGTCGGTGAGGTCGGCGGCGAGGGGCAGGGCCCGCGGGTAGAGCTTGCGGGCCAGGACCGGATTCAGTTCCGCGGCGTACATGCTGATCTTGGCCAGCAGGAGCAGGAAGGCCACGATGCCGATGACCGTCCCGAACGCCCCGTAGGTCGCCGAGGCGTTCCTGAGCTGGTGGGTCACCAGCCCGGTGCCCACGGTGATGAGCGCGGTGAACCCGACCGCGCCGGCTATCGCGCCGGGCAGCAGGCCGCGCGGGCCGATCGTCTTGGCGGTCAGCGCGGTGAAGCTGGCGAAGTACAGGCCGGTGTTGACGGCCAGCAACACGATCAGCACCGGGACCCGGACCGCGTAGTTGTGGGTGCCGCCGGTGATGTAACCGGTGACGAAGGCGTTGATGACGAACGCCAGGCCGATGGTCACCAGCCCGGCCAGGCTGCGGCCCAGCCGGGGCAGGAAGCCGGTCCGTTCGGTCTGCGGGATGTTCCAGACCGTGGCCATCGCCTGCTGCACCGTCTGCGTCACGCCCTGGGCCCCGTAGAGCAGCCCGAGCAGGCCGACGATCAGGCCGATCGTGCTGCCGTGCAGCGTGGTGCGGCTGGCCGGGTTGAAGTTAAAGCCGATCACCGGGAACTGGTGCAGGGTGTTCAGCAGGCCGTTTCCGAGCGACGCCTGGCCGATGAACCCGAACAAGGTCACGACGACGAGCAGCAGCGGGAAGATAGAGGTGAACCCGTACCAGGCCATCGCGACGACGAACAGGTTCGCGTTGTCGTCGCCGAACTTCTTCACCACCCCGTAGGCCGCGCCGGCCCAGCGGGTCCGCCGCTGCCAGCCGTCCACCGCGCCCACTACCCGCCGCACGGGAGCGAGCGCGTTCACCGCAAGGTCCCGGTGTCGCGCCCGGTCACCAGCATCATCTCCATGACCTGCCTGGTACCCAGGTCAGCGGAAACTAACGTCGTCACCGGTCAGGATGAGGTCGCACGTTCAGCCACACAGTTACCTTCGTGTCACAGATTGTCTTACGTGCGTCTTAACGGCCGAACCCGTCAGGCGCGAGGGTCGTTCCACCGGTTGTCCTGGACCCGTTACGCCGGGAACATCGTCGAAGGGAAGGCCGAACATGCCGAACGTCAACGTCACCTACGCCGAGATGCAGGCCGCGGCCCGCCAGCTTCAGGCGGGCGAGCAGACGATCGAGGGCGACCTGACCAAGCTGAAGCACCTGGTGGACAACCTGGTCGCGGGCGGCTATGTGACCGACACATCCAGCAGGCACTTCGAGGCGTCCTACAGCCAGTTCCACACCGGCGCGACCCGGATGATGCAGGGGCTGACCGGGATGAGCCAGTACCTGGACGCGGCGGTCAAGGCGTTCCAGGACACCGATACCCAGCTGGCCGCTTCGCTGAAGCAGTAGCCGCCCGGGCCGGAGCCGGACGGCGGAGGGGGACGGTGATGCGGCTGACGGTGACGGTAGTGTCCCCGGCCATCGGGCGGCAGGCCGACGTCGCGATCAAGGCCGGCCCGGGGACGACGCTGGCGCAGGTCGCGGCGGAGCTGGACCGGCTGATGCACGGCATGCCCACGGCGGTCGCCGAGCCGTGGGTCCCGGCGCTGTTCGTGGGCGGCCACCGGGTTCCCGGCGATATGCGGCTGGCTGGCTCACCGCTGCTGGACGGGTGCGTGATCAGCCTCGGTGACCCGTCCGGGTGCCCGCCGCCGGAGCCGCCCGGGGTGGCCGAGCTGCGGGTCGCGGGCGGCCCGGCCGCGGGCGGCGTGTACCGGCTCGGGCCCGGGATGGCCGACATCGGCGGTCCGGCCGCCGAAGCCGGGCGGCCCGATATCGCGGTCGCCGACCCGGCGATACCGCCGCTGGCGCTGCGGGTGACCATCGGTCCCGGCGGCTGGCAGCTGGCGCCGTTCGGCGGCGCGCGCGTCCTGCTGGACGGGCAGCCGGTGGACGCGGCCGCCTACTGGCGGCCCGGCCAGCAGGTGGCGGTGGGGGGCACGCTGCTGGAGCTGGTGCCGTACGAGCCGCCGGACGCCGCCCTGAACCCGGCCGAGGACGGCGCCGGCCTGGAGTTCAACCGGCCGCCGCGGCTGCTGCCGCCCGAGGTCACGACCCGTTTCCAGCTGCCCGCCCCGCCTGGCCGGCCCGACCGGCGGCCGGTCCCGGTGCTGATGGCCGTGGTCCCGGTCGTGCTGGGCGTGGGCCTGGCCTATTTCCTGCGTCAGGTGTACATGCTGGCGATGGCCGTCTTCAGCCCGGTCATGCTGCTGGGCAGCTACGTCAGCGACCGCCGGGGCGGCCGCAAGTCCTACGTCCGGCAGCAGGCCGACTACCGGGAGCGTAAGGCCCGGGTCGAAGGCGAGGCGGCGCCGAGCGGCCGCGCGACGCCCGATCCGGCGGTGGCCTGATCCGTCGGCCCGCGGCGGCGGCTGTGGGAACGCCGCCGGACCGACCCGGATGACCTGCTGCTCCGCCTGGGCACGGCGACCTGCCTCCGCCGCGGAGCTGACCGATCCGGTCCAGGACGAGCACCGCGGCGGCCGGCTGATGCCCCGGTACGATCCTGCCAGCGGGGGTGGGGCGCCGGCCGGGCATCGGGCGGCCGGTGGCTGGTACCCAGGTCGCCGCCCTCCACAGCCCCGAGGACGTGCAGGTCTGCGTGCTCACCGGCGCCGGCGGGCAGGCCGCCTGGGAGTGGGTCCGCTGGCTGCCGCACGGCCGGCCCGCCGACGGGCAGAACTGCGCCGCGCTGGTCGGCCACGACGCGGAGACGGTGGCGGCCCGGATCGCCGAGCTGACCGCGATCGTCAAGGCCCGGCACCAGGCGCGGCGCGAACACGGCGGGGGCCGTCCCGGCCGGGACATCGTGGTCGTCTTCGACGGGTCACGCCGGCTCCGGTCCCTGCCCGGCGCGGTCGGCATCTTGCGTGAAGGTCCCGAGGTCGGCGTGTACAGCATCTGCCTGGACGCCGACGACCGGCTGCTGCCCGCCGAATGCCAGGCGGTGGCGGCGTGCGGGCCGGATGGCACGCTGGCGGTGCAGCAGGCGGGCCAGCCCGCCGTCGGCCCGGTCCGGCCCGAGTACGTCACGCCCGGCTGGGCCGAGCGGCTGGCCCGGTCGGTCGCGCCCATCCGGGACGTCAGCGGCGACGAGGGGGACAGCGGGCTGCCCGGCAGCTGCCGGCTGCTGGACGTGCTCGGCCTGGACCCGCCGGCGGCCGGGGACATCGCGGCCCGCTGGCAGGCGGGCGGGCGGTCCACGTACGCGGTGATCGGGGCGTGCTACGACGGGCCGTTCGGCATCGACCTGGCCCGGGACGGGCCGCACGGGCTGGTCGCGGGCACCACCGGGGCCGGCAAGTCCGAGCTGCTGCAGACCATGATCGCGTCGCTGGCCTGCGCGAACCGGCCCGACGAGATGACGTTCGTGCTGGTGGACTACAAGGGCGGCAGCGCGTTCAAGGACTGCGTGCACCTGCCCCACGTGACCGGCATGGTCACCGACCTGGACGCGCACCTGACCCAGCGGGCGCTGGCCTCGCTGTCGGCCGAGCTGACCCGGCGGGAACGGATGCTCGCCGCCGCCGGGGTCAAGGACATCGAGGAATATACCGAACGAGGCCGCCATCCGCCCCGCTCCCGCCTCCTGCCCCGGCTGGTGATCGTGATCGACGAGTTCGCGTCCCTGGTCCGCGACCTGCCCGGCTTCGTGGCGGGCCTGGTCGGCATCGCCCAGCGCGGCCGCTCCCTCGGGATCCACCTGATCCTGGCCACCCAGCGGCCGTCGGGGATGGTGTCGGCCGACATCCGGGCCAACACCAACCTGCGGATCGCGCTGCGGGTGACGGACGTCGCCGAGAGCACGGACGTGATCGACGCGCCGGACGCCGCGCAGATCTCCCGGTCCGCCCCGGGCCGGGCGTACGTGCGGCTCGGGCACGCCTCCCTGGTGCCGTTCCAGGCCGGGCGGATCGGCGGCCGCCGGACCGCGGCGGCGACGCCGGACCGGCCGTGGGTGGCGCCCTGCGGCTGGGCCGGGCTGGGCCGCCCGGAACCGCGGCGGGCGGCCGCGCGGCCGCGCGAGGACGAGGTCACTGACCTGAGGGTCCTGGTGGATCAGATCCGCCGCGCCGCCGCCAGCCTGGGGATCCCGGCTCAGCCCAGCCCGTGGCTGGCGCCGCTGCCGCGATCGCTGCTGCTCCGCGAGCTGCCCGCGCCGGGCGGGGCGCCGGGGGCAGGGCACGCGCCCATCCCGTTCGGCCTCATGGATCTTCCTGGCCGCCAGCGGCAGGAGTCCGCGGTGATCGACCTGGACACCTTCGGGCACCTGATGGCGGCGGGCGCGCCGCGGTCCGGGCGGTCCCAGCTGCTGCGTACCCTGGCCGCCGCGGTCGCGGCCTGCCTCAGCTGCGCCGATGCCCACCTGTACGGCCTGGACTGCGGCAACGGCGCGCTGCTGCCGCTGGCCGAGCTGCCGCACTGCGGCGCGGTGGTCACCCGCACCCAGGACGAACGGGCGGCCCGGCTGCTAGCCCGGCTCGGCGCCGAACTGACCCGGCGACGCTGGGCGAAGGCTGCCAGCGCCGGGGCGCGCTCACCGACGTGATCACCCGGATCCTGGCCGAGGGCGCCAGCGCCGGGATCCACCTGGTGATGACCGGGGACCGGTCGCTGCTGGCCGGGCGGATCGCGGCCCTGTGCGAGGACAAGCTGGTGTTCAAGCTGGCCGAGCGGGACGACTACGCGCTGGCCGGGCTGCGCCCCCGCGACCTGCCCGCCGACATCGCGCCCGGCCGGGCGTTCCGGGCCGGGACCGGCATCGAGACCCAGGTCGCGCTGCTGGTCCCCGACCCTGGAGGCCAGGGCCAGGCCGCCGCGCTGCGCCAGATCGCCGGCTGGGCCGCCGCCCGGGACGCGGCCGTACCCCGGGCCCGGCGCCCGTTCCGGGTCGACCTGCTCCCGGCCCGGATCGGCTTCGACGAGGCCTGGCGGCTGCGCCCGCCGACGGCCGGGCCGCTGTGGGCGCTGGCCGGGGCCGGCGGCGACGAGCTGACCGCGCTCGGCCCCGACCTGTCCGCGGGCACGCCCGGGTTCGTCGTCGCGGGGCCGGCCCGGTCCGGGCGTTCCACGATCCTGCTCGCCCTGACCCGCTCGCTGCTGGCCGGGGGAGCCCAGGTGATCCTGGTGACCCCCCGGTCCTCGCCGCTGCGGTCCCTGGCCGGCCAGCCCGGCGTCGCCCGCTCCTTCGAGCAGTCCGACCTCGGCACCGACGAACTCCGCGCGGCGCTGGCCGCCCTGGCCGGCCCCGGCGTCGTCGTGATCGACGACGCGGACCTGCTCATCGACTGCGAGGCCGGCCCGGAGCTCAGCAAGATCATCACCCGGGCCGCCGGCCGGCCGCTGGGACTGGTCGTAGCCGGTGACCCGGACACCCTGGCCAGCGGGTTCGGCGGGTGGCAGGCCGACGCCCGGCGGGCCCGGCGCGGCTGCCTCACCGCCCCGCAGACCCTCCCCGAGGGAGAGCTCATCGGCGCCCGCCTCAGCCATGACTGGATCGGCCGCCCGGCCCGGCCGGGCCGGGCCCTGCTCAACACCGGCGACGGCCTCGTGGTCACCATCGCCGTCCCCGTCGGCTGAGCCCCCGCCAGCCCGGATAGTCACATGGTTATGTTCTTGTCACAGATTGTCTTACGGCGGTATTACCGGCCGAACCGGCCGGACGCCGAAGGCGTTCCACTGGATGTCCTGGATCAGCTACGGCGGACTGACGGGAGGGACAGTGGCGGATTTGCGGGTGGGGGACGGGACACTGGCCGCTGCGCAGTCGGAATTGCGTTCGGCGGGGAATCGCCTGGCCCCGGTCGCCCGGACCCTGAAGGGCACCGATGGCGAGGTGGCCGGGGCCGCTCCGCTGACCGCGGAACTGCGCGACGCGGACGACATGCTGGCGGCGGAGCTGGGGACCATCGGCCAGGCCCTGGTCGAGCTCGCCGCCCGTGTGAATGAGATCGGCGCCGCGTTCGGTCAGGTCGATCAGGACCTGGGCAGGCAGGCCGGGGCGAGGCGGTGAGCGGCTACGCCCGGTCCCTGCCGCACCTGGGCTTCGACCCCGCCCCCGGTGACGTGGGGCTGACCCGGGACTTGGCCCGCCGGCACTATCAGGTCGCGCAGGAAGTGCGGCAGGCCCTCGCCCAGGTAGATCACGTCGACCTGAGTTCCTGGCAGGGGCGGACCGGCCAGGCCGTGCGGGCGCTGCGGACCACGTTCCCGCCCGCGCTGCGGAGCGTGGCCAGCACCGCCGAGACGCTCCAGGCGGTGACGTCGCGCTGGGCCGATCAGCTCAGCGGATTCCAGGCCGAAGCCGACGCGCTCGAACGCCAGGCGGCCCGGGCAGCCGAGCAGCGGCAGGCGCTGCAGACCCGGCAGGCGGCGCTGCCGCCCGGGTCGCAGGGGCTGAGCAAGGACCTGGAGTCGGCCTCGGCGGCCGTGTCCGCTATCGACCGGCAGGCGCGGGACCTGCACGAGCGCTACCTGGAAGCGGCCGCCAAGAGCGCCGGGGACATCAAGCCCAAGAGCCTGCGGGAACGGACGGAGCCGGTCCGGACGGTCCTGGAGGCGGTCCTGGCCCCGTTCGACATCGCGTTCGCCGACCACTGGATCGGCGCCCTGGAGAAGGCGGCCGGGCAGCCCGCCGAGTGGGTCGCGGAGCTCGGCGAGCAGATCGACGGGATCAAGACCGCGGAATCACCGGCCGCTGCCCTGGTCCAGGCCGCGCACCTCGCCGAATCGACCGGCAGCAAGATCGACGCCTGGTATGCGTTCGCCCCCGCCTGGCTCAGGACCGCGGCCGGACAACTCGCGGAAATCAAGGGCACGTCCTACACGCTCAGCGGGCTCGGCCTGGTGGCCGACGCGGGAACGCTCATCTCCCCGCAGGACGCCGGCGGGCTGGGCGTCGCCGACCGGATCGCGGCCGGAACCAACGGCACCCTGATCGTGCTGAACATGACCCTGGACGAGATCCCGGTCGTCGGCGAGGTCACCCTGGGCGCCACCGGCATCTACCTCGCCGGCGATTACCTCTATCACCATTTCACGCCGTTCCGCGACGTGGCCAACGAGGTCGGGCACGCCACCGTCAAGGTGACCGATCGCCTCGCGCACGGTGCCAAGTCGGCGTGGCATTCGGTAACGTCGACTATCGGAAGCTGGTTTTAGATGATGCTGGATATCGACACCGCCCTCGCCGCGGCCGAGCGGACCGAAGCCGCCCGGCAGCTGATCGGCCGGGCGCGGGACGGCGAGCTGGTGGACCTGGCCGTGCTCTCGGCCCTGGACCTGTGCGTGCTCGGCGGCCCGCGGCACCCGCTGTTCGACGAAGCCGTCGCCCGCGGCTGGCTCCGGCTAGGTGACCGGCAACGCCAGAAGGTCCTCGATGCGGTGACCGAGTCCATGCTCGGCCGCGGCCTCCTCATCGATGAGGGCCCGCAGACCAGCGCCCCGCCGCGCAGCGGCCAGTATGTACCGCCGCGCAGCGGCCAGTATGCCCCGCCGCGCAGCGGCCAGTTTGCCCCGCCGCGCAGCGGCCAGTTTGCCCCGCCGCGCAGCGGCCAGTTTGCACTGCAGCCGGAACTCGGGCTCATGCTGGCCGCCCGGTGCCGACCCTCGTTCATCGTCCTGTCCGCGGCCGAGGATCAAGACCTCCGGTCCCTGCGCCTGTTCGCGCTGGGGGACCAGGCTGAGCCGGTGCGCGGGTTCGTGGTGGAGCTGCCCGCCGCGCCGCCTCCAGGCGGCGGCACGTCCCCGAATACCAGGAAGCTCGGGCCGCTGGGCTGGATCTACCGGTATGTGCTCGCTGCCCCGGACCAGGCGGCGGACGTGCTCGCTCGATGGGCCATCTCCCCCCCTCCCCGGCGGGGCAGCGGCGGGCCCGGCGCGTACCTGGTTTCGGTCTACCACCCGGACCGGCAGGCCCCAGCCGGCCGCCGGCTGCGGGTCCAGGGAGACGGCGCCGTGGCCCGCGTCGGCGAGGCCGGCGACCAGAACATGACCGAGTACGACCTCACGAGGCTCCGGGCCGCGCTGCTCGGCCTGATCATGGGACCGGCCCGGTGACCGGCCCGCGGCCCGCTCCCTACACCGAAGCGCACAGCGCCCTGAACGGGCCGCTGCTCGGCTGGTACCTGCTGGCGCCCGCGCTCGTCGAGGCGGCCCTGCTCGCGGCCGGCCTGACGGCTCGCCAGCCGTGGTTCTTCGTCTTCACGGGCTGGCTGCTCGTGCCCGTCCTGATCGCGATCACCTTGGTCTGCCGCAACTGGCCGACCGGCATCCGGCTCGACCAGGCGGCGGTCAGCATCGGCGCCGTCGGCTCGGCCCGGGCCGCGGCCCGGACGCCGACGGTCAACCACCAGAGCTGGGGGCGGTTCACCTGCCCCTGGCCCGCCGTGAGCGGTCTTCGCGTCGTGACCGACCGGGACGAGCTGCGGCGGATGAAGAACTCACCGCGCTACTACACGTTCACCAACCGGTGGAGCGCCAAGCGCGGGATGGGCCACTGCAACATCGGCGTGCTCGCCGCGCCGTTCATGCGGGCCGCCCTGGTCATCGACGTCGACCCGGCCGCGGCGACCGGCACCCCGGTCCGCCCGGCCCGCTTCTACGACAACTACCTGCACGGCTATTTCTCCCGGCTGACCGAGCCCCGGCTGAGCCCGGTCTGGGTCGTGCCCACCCGCCGGCCCGAGGCGCTGCGCCAGGCCCTCGGCCTCGCTTCCGCGCCCGCCGAAGATCTCGCCGATGCGACCGGCCCGCGGGTCGCCCGTCATAGTCCCTCCTCGATCGGCAGTGTAATCCAGGACTAATTGCTGCCATCGAGCCGATTCTCCCGAGTGGGCCGGCTACCAGCCCCGCAGGTCCACCGGCCACGCCTCGAGAACCCGGTCGCCCTCGGTCAGGTACAGGCGCTCGTGGTAGGCCACGGTGGGGTCGACGTGAGCCGGCCGCACCCGGACATGGTCACCCACCCGGGGCAGCGACCCCCCTTCGGGCGGCGAGAAGACGACGTGCTCGTCGGAGCAGTACCACACGGACGAGCCGTCGGACAGTGACGGCTTGCCGTGGTCCATGCCGAGCGCCTTGAGCCCGCAGTCGGCCACCGCCCACCCGCCCGGGTTGACCGAGATCACGGTGGCCAGGATGCTCAGGGCGGGGCCGAAGGGCACGCCGATGGCGGTGTAGGCGGTGTCCATCAGGGCGTAGGAGCCGGCCTGCAGCTCAGTGGCCGAGGCATTGAGGTCCCAGCTGCCGGTCCCCCCGGCCGAGCGCACCGGTCCACCGGCCGCGGCATGGGCCCGCTCCAGCAGGGCCATGCTGTCCGCTACCTGGCGGGCCCGGTCAGCCCGGTCGGCCACCATCATGGTGTGCCCCTCGTAGCCCATCACGCCCCGGACCTCCAGTCCGGCGGCGCGGGCCAGCTCGGCCAGGGAGCCGGCGTCGTCGGGCGAGCAGCCGCAGCGGGGCAGGCCGACGTTGACGTCGATCAGGACCTCGCGCAGCCCGGCCCGCCGGGCGGCCTGCACGGTGGCCGGCGAGTCCACCGCTACCGTCACCCGGGCCCCGGCCGCCACCAGGGCGCCCAGGCGGGATGCGTCGAGCACCTCGTTGGCCAGCAGGAGGTCCTGGCCCAGGCCGGCCGCCGCCATCCCCTCCACCTCCCGGATGGTGGCGCAGGTGAACCCGGGGTGGCCGATGCCGCGCTGGTGGCGGGCCAGCTCGGTGCACTTGTGCGCCTTGACGTGGGGCCTCAGCCGCTCACCGGGCCAGGCCTGCGCCATGCGAGCCAGGTTGGCGGCCAAGATGGCGGCGTCAACCAGGGGCGCGGGAGTCTGCAGGTCGGCCAGGTGACGGGGGACAGGCGTGGTGGTCACGGCGCCAGCATGCCCGGCGCATGAGCCTCGGCGCTAGTCGGGGTCCGTCAGTCGCGATCGCCGACGGGTTCCGGTGGGAAGCTCACCACCGCTCGGGGACCGCGCCGGGGATGGAGTTCCGCCAGCTTCTGCTCAGGCTTCGCCGTAGCCCAAGTCCGATGAGGAAGAAGGCGTGCGGCGGCTATTGTCTCTCGCAGGCCGACCGTCAGGAGGAGCAGTGTCACAGGTCTCGATCCTGGCCCGGGTCACCGTCAAGGAAGGCAAGGCCAGACAGTACCTCGCCGCACTTGCGCCCCTGCTCGAGCAGGCCCGGCTGGAGCCCGGGACGCTGCTGTACGCCGTTCACCGGTCCGCGGACGACCCGGACGTGTTCTGGACCACCGAGGTCTACGCCGATGACGCTGCCTTCGCGGCCCACACCGCGACCGAGGTCCACGCCGCTGCCGCACCGGTGTTCACCGAGCTGATCACCGACTCCGACGTCATCATGGGCGAGACCGTCATGGCGAAGGGGCTGTAGACCCACGACTCTTGGAGGTTTCTTTGGCTCTGGACGTAGAATATTACGGCAACCGGCTTCTCAACTGGCTTTATGAGGAACAGGTCCCGGTAATATTTCGGCGTCGGCAAGAAGACGCGGCAAGAGAAGCGGCAGAATTTGCAGTCATCCGGGAAAAGCATCCTGGCCTTAGCGACATCGAGGCGGAAGTCGTCAAGGCTAATGTTTTCGATATTGACCGGGAACGTGACCCGGAGAAAAATTATCTCGATGCAGGGATATTCCTAGAGCCATTGGGTGTCGGCGCTCGTCAGGCTGATCAGATCGTCAGCAGTCTTCGGCAGAGCGAATTCATCAGGACTAATGACTACGAGGTTCCCTGGGAGCGTTCCGCCGCGCCTCCTGGAGAGCCGGAGCCGCTATCTGCTGACCCTGCCTATCCCAGGGTCCTGATCACCCAGAAAGGAATTGAGGCAGCCGCACGGAATCGCGCGACATGATCTCTTTCGCGAGCTCGACACGCCCTCACTCTGGCCCTTCGGGCCAGTTCACAGCGAGTGCATGCATTTCTGCCGTCGGCCCTGCTGGCGCGGGGTCAGTACCTGGTCATCGACATGCCGGCGCCCGGTTTCATCGATTGCGCCTCGCCGGGCGCCTGGCTCAGGACACGCCGGATAGCCCAGCGCCCGCCGGAGGCGGTACTCTTGGCGGCGGCTTGCGGTGAGCACTGCACGCCCGGGGAGGGCAGCGCCATCGCGTACTGGTACCGGGTGCTCGCGGCCCGGACGGCGGCCGTCCCGGCGGGATTTCGGCGCTTCCGGCTGGGCCGATGACTGACCGCCGGGCCGTGGTCGTGTGGGCGCAGGTGGCGGCGCAGGCCGCTGCGCACCGTCGGCGCGTGTCAGTCGCTGATGTCGTCGCGGTCGCGGTCAGCTCGGCTCGGCTGGGCGGGGGGTGGCTGGCGGCCGCGCGCGGCGGCGGCCCGGATTTCGTGATGTGCGTGACGGATCCGGTCAGTGAGCAGCTGGCCGAGGCTCAGCTGATGCTGGGCGAGGGGCCGTGCCATGACGTGCTGGCGTCGGCCGCGCCGGTCCTGGCGGCCGACCTGGCCGACGAGGAGTTCAGCTGGCGGTGGCCCGCGTTCACCCTGGAGGCCCGCCAGCTCGGCGCCGAAGCCGTCTTCGTGTTCCCGCTGATCGTCGGGGCGATCCGCGCCGGGGTGATGGCCCTGTACCGTGGCTCGCCCGGCCCGCTGCTGGACGGCCAGCTCGGTGACCTGCTCATCCTGGCCGACGTAGCCACCGTGATGCTGCTCGGCAGTGTGCCCGGCGACGGCGAGAGCGAAAACGGGGCGAGGCTGGACGGGCAGGCTGGGGACCTGGCGCTGCACCGCGCCGAGATCGACCAGGCCACCGGCATGCTGACGGTCCAGCTCGACGTCCCGCCCGCCGAGGCGTTCGCCCGGCTCCGGGCTTACGCTTACTCTCAGGACCGGAGGCTCGCGGACGTGGCCGGCGATATCGTCGCCCGGCGCCTGCGGCTGGACCGTGACCAGGGTCAAGATGGCGGCCCATGATCTATCCGGGAACGTCAGCGGTGCTTCCGCTTTTCCTGCTACTGGCGAAGGGTGACCCAGATGGACACCGACCTGCTATCCGAGACCTTCGTCGAGCTAGCCGACACGATGGTGGCCGACTTCGACGTCATCGACTTCCTGCACATGCTCACCGACCGGAGCGTCCGGCTGCTGGCCGCCTCCGCGGCCGGGGTGGTGCTGGCCGATCCCCGCGGCGAGCTGCGGGTCGCGGCGGCCTCCAGCGACGAATCCCGGCTGCTCGAGCTGTTCCAGCTCCAGAACGACCAGGGCCCCTGCCTGGAATGCTTCCGCACTGGCCAGCCAGTCAATGCCGGTGACCTGGCCGGGGCGGCCCAGCGGTGGCCCCGGTTCGCGCAGGCCGCCGTGCAGTCGGGGTTCCGGACGGTGGAGGCGCTGCCGATGCGGCTGCGCGGTCAGGTCATCGGTGCGCTGAACCTTTTCCGCGTCGAGCCTGATCCGCTCGATGCGGTCGACCTGCGCATCGGCCAGGCACTGGCCGACGTGGCCACCATCGGCCTGCTGCAGGAGCGGAACGTGCGCCGCCGCGAGACCGTCGCCGAGCAGCTCCAGGCCGCGCTGAACAGCCGGGTGGTGATCGAGCAGGCCAAGGGCAAGCTCGCCGAGCGCCTCGGCGTCGACATGGACCGCTCCTTCACGATGCTGCGCGACTACGCCCGGAACACCAACCAGCGCCTCACCGAGGTCGCCCGCACCTTCGTCCAGGGCGCCAGCGCCGAATTCCCGCCCCCGGCGGCGCCCCGTAAAAGAGGCTAAAGTAGACTAAGTATTACGTACCCGCGGGCGCAGGCCCGTTCGTACGTGCTCGGAGCTACCCCGGGACCCTGGTGGCAGGCACTATCACCGGCACTGGAGGTACCTGGAGAGTGGCTGTTGTTGTTTCCGTATCACCGGATCAGGAACTGGTCCGGCGCGGTCAGCAGGGGGACCTGCAGGCCTTCGACGAGCTCACGCGCCGTCACTCCCTGCGGGCCTACCGGGCCGCGCTCGCCGTGCTGGACGACCACCACGACGCGCAGGACATCACCCAGGACGCGTTCCTGGCCGCCTGGCGAGGGCTGGCCGGGTTCCGCGGCGACTGCGAGTTCGGGACCTGGCTGCATCCCATCGTGACCCGGCTGGCCCTGAACAAGGCCAGCCGCCGTCACCGCGCGGTCAGCCTGGACCGGCGGAGCCCCGCCGCCGGGACGCGCGTCGGCCCGGCCGAGACAGCGGAGCGCGCCGCGGCCGCCGCGTCGGTCCACGCCGCGGTGCGGACACTGCCGCCCGCGCAGCGATCCGCGATCACCCTGCACTACCTGGACGGCCTGTCCTGCACCCGGATCGCCGCCCTGACCCTCACCACCGTCCCGGCCGTCCGCAGTCACCTGTTCCGCGGACGCCGTGCGCTGGCCGCCACCCTGGACGGCTGGCGCTGAGTAAATCCAGGGCGCCGATAATCCGCCGGGAAAATAATCTGCACCGTTTCCCGCCGGGCCGTGTCTAACTAAACATGAGCCGCCCCCGATGAGGCCCGGCGGCCCGTAGCCAGAGTTATGTAGCGGCATGCTGAAGAAGCCGGTCGTCGCGCATGAGCAGCAAATGCCTGTGACCCGGGCATTTCCATGTCGTTCTACCTGGAGGCCCGTTCGTGCCCGAAGCTATCAATTACGGTACTGGTTTTTCCAGTGCCTGGTCGAACGTAGCGACGTTCGTGCCGAAATTCGTCGTGTTCCTGATCATCTTGGTCGTCGGGTGGCTGATCGCGAAAGCGATCACCAAGGTCCTCTCGGCGGTCCTGACCCGGGTCGGGTTCGACAAGGTGGTGGAGCGCGGCGGGATCAAGCGGGCGCTGGAGAGCAGCAAGTACGATGCCTCCGACATCCTGGCCAAGATCGTCTACTACGCGCTGATGCTGTTCGTGCTGTCCACCGCGTTCGGGGTATTCGGGAACAACCCGATCAGCACGTACCTGCACGCCGTGATCGCTTACCTGCCGCTGGTGTTCGTCGCGATCGTCATCGTCATCATCGCCTCGGCCATCGCCGCCGCGGCCAAGGCCCTGATCGAGAACAGCCTCTCCGGGGTGTCCTACGCCAAGGTCCTGGGCAACGTCGTCTCCGGGCTGATCCTGGCGTTCGGCGTGATCGCCGCGCTGGACCAGCTGCACGTGGCCACCAACGTCGTCAACGCCGTCCTCTACGCGGCGCTGGCCGCCCTGGTCGGCGTGGTCATCGTCGCGGTCGGCGGCGGCGGCATCCGCACCATGTCCGCCCGGTGGGAGTCCGTGGCCGACAAGTACGACCAGGAGAAGCCCCGCATCGCCGAATCGGTCCGCAACGCCCCTTCCGTCAAGGCGCAGGCCCGTCAGGCTCAGGACGCCGCCAGCCAGTACGGCAACGGCAGCCAGTCTCCGGACGGATCCGGCGAGCGTTACGGCGCTACCCGGATCTAGCTCTCCGCCGGCGTCACCCGCCGTCTTTGACCCCAGGTGCGGGAGGAGCAGGCCTCATCTCGCCCCCGGTACCAACCCGTACGACCCAGCTGAAGGAGCACGCATGACTACCACCCAGGAACTGCAGAACATGGAAGGCCAGACCGCCGTCGACGTGAACGGCGCGAAGCTCGGCAAGATCGGGCAGATCTACGTCGACGACCAGAGCGGCCAGCCGCTGTGGGTCACCATCACCACCGGCATGTTCGGCACGAAGCAGAGCTTCGCCCCGCTGCACGGGTCCCGGCCCGACGGCGACGACCTGCGGCTCGCCGTGACCAAGGAAATGGTCTCCGGCGCTCCCGGCGTCGAGGCGGACGGGCACATCGGGGACGACGAGAACGAGGCCCTGTACGGCTACTACAGCGGGTACCTCGGCGACACCGCCCAGAACCAGGGCCAGGAGTATGCGGGGAACACCCGCGACGAGATGGCCGGCCGGGACGACATCCAGGGCCGGGACACCTCCGGGCCGGTCACCGACGACGCGATGACCCGGTCCGAGGAGCGGCTGCACGTCGGCACCGAGCAGACCGAGGCCGGCCGGGCCCGGCTGCGCAAGTACGTCGTGACCGAGAACGTCACCCAGACCGTCCCGGTCAGCCACGAGGAAGTCCGCCTCGAGCGGGAGCCGATCACCGACGCCAACCGCGGCGCGGCCATGTCGGGCGGCGACATCAGCGAGGAGGAGCACGAGGTGACCCTGCGCGCCGAGCGTCCCGTCGTGAACAAGGAAACCGTCCCGGTCGAGCGCGTCCGGCTCGGCACCGAGACCGTCACCGAGGACCACGAGGTCAGCGAGACCCTCCGCAAGGAGCAGATCGACGACCCCGACGTCAACACCAGCGGCACCACCCGCTGATCCGCGTGAAGCACGACGACGCTCGTTCCCCGGGCGCTACCGCCGTCGGCTGACCGTCGCCGCCGCCCGGCACGAACGCCATCTCGCTATGAGGAGTCATCATGAACAGTCGTAATACCGTTATCCGTGCCATGCACGATGTGGGGGCGGCGGGCTGGTTCGGCGGGTCGCTGATGGGCGCGATCGCGCTGAACGGCGCGTCGCAGGACATCAAGGACCCGGCTGAGCGGTCGAAGATCGCGGCGGACGGGTGGGCCCGGTGGGCGCCGTTCTCGGCCGCCGCCATCGCCGCGCACCTGATCGGGGGCGGCGGCCTGCTGCTGGCGCACCGCGACCGGGTCGCCGGCCAGCCCGGGGTGGGCGCGAACACGGCCGTCAAGACCGCGCTGACGCTGGCGGCGCTGGGCACCACCGCCTACAGCGGCGTGCTCGGCGCGAAGCTCGCCGCCGCGGGCGACGTCGAGACCGAGGGCGGCACCGTCCCGGCTGAGGACACCCCCGAGGACGTCGCCCGGACCCAGCAGCGGCTGCGGGTCATGCAGTGGGCCACTCCCGTCCTGACCGGCGTCCTGGTCGTGCTCGGCGCCCAGCAGGGCGAGCAGCAGCGCCCCGCCCAGCGCATCCGCAGCTGGCGGAAATCGGTTCCGGCATCGCATTAACGGTTCCGGCCACGCTACCTCCGGCGGCGGCCGGAGGTAGCGGTCGGGCCGGCCGCGAGCAGGCCCACCGCCGTAGCCGCCATCACCGGCCAGGTCCCCCCGGCGGGTGCACCCCTGGCGGGGGAGGTCATGTCCGGGGGCTAGCCAGGCGGTGCCCCTGCTGCAGTACGGCGATCATGGCGAGAGTCGATTCGGCCCCCTGGTTGCGGCTGCGCCCGGGGCCAGTCAGGCCGTCGCTGCAGCCGCCGGTGCGCTCGTCGAGCAGGGCCGTGTTCGCGTCGTTGTCGCCGAGGAACCAGGCCACGCTCATCTCCACGCCCGTGAGCCACGTGTCGTCACCGCTGACGACGGCCGCGCGCATGCACGCGTCGGCCAGCGCGGCGACCTCGGCCGGGCGCTGATCCGGGGCGGGACGGCCCTCGCCCAGGCCCCATCCCCGCGGGGACACCACGGACAGGTGGCCGTCGCGGGTTTCGGTCCGCAGCAGCCACCCGAGCATGCGAAGTCCGTCGCGCAGCATCCGGTCGTCGCCGAGATGGTGGCCGGACACGATGAAGGCCTCGGCGATGGCCGCGTTGGCGTGGCCGAGCCGGGGCGCCGGCCAGGGCCACCCGGCATCCTCAGGCGGCGGGCCGATGACGACGGTGGCCCGGTGGAGCAGCGCGAGCGCCGCGGGGTGGCCGGGCTCCTTCTCGAGGACCTCGCCCGCGCCGAGCGCCGCGAACGCCATGGCCAGGGGCACCGGCGAGGAGATCCGGGCCCCGCGGCAGAACCGCGTGAAGGCCTCCTCGCGTATCCCCGCGGTCGGCCCCAGCGCGGCGGCGGTGCCGAGCGCCCACAGGCAGCGACCCCAGCCGTCTTTGGCCTCGGGCTGATCGTGCCACCGGCGGTCGTAGCCGAGGTGGTGGCGGAACTTTCCGCCGAGGGCCTGCGCCTGCGCGAGGAAATACAGGTAGCGACGGCCCAGGACGATGAGTTCCTGCGACGGGTCCGGCTGCCGGGACACCACCAGCAGGCCGCGCGCGACGTCATCGACGTCGTAACCATGCCTGTGCAACGGGACGACGCCTTCCGCGTCCCGGAGCAGGCCGACGTTATCCGTCAGTCGCTGCAGGTGACCGAACGGCGTAGCCGGGCACCTCACGCAGTCAGCTCGGCAAGATCCAGGGCAGGACGGCTCAAGGGGACTCGCATGGCGAACACGCTCGAAGCTTACTCAAGGGCCAGAAGGGCCCCCAGGCGGACGAGGTACGCCCCATCTGACCTGGCGGCAAGCATCAGGCCGGGACAGCCGCTGGCGTGCGGGTCAGCCTGCCGATGGCATCGAGGTGGCGCAGGGCCTGGCCGTAGGACTCGAGCAGGCTGGTCCGCGCGTACGGCACGTCCCGGTCGGCGCAGAACGCGCGGACCAGTGCCTGCGCCCGGCGCAAGTTCGGCCGCGGCATGGACGGGAACAGATGGTGCTCGATCTGGTAGTTCAGGCCGCCGAGGGCGAAGTCGGTCAGCCAGCCGCCGTTGACGTTGCGCGAGGTCAGCACCTGGCGTCGCAGGAAGTCGGTCCGGCTGGAGGCGGCCAGGACCGGCATCCCCTTGTGGTTCGGAGCGAAGGAACACCCGAGGTAAAACCCGAATAGGCCCTGCTGCACGAAGATGAATATCACGGCCTTGACCGGCGAGAGCACGAAGAACACCGCGCCGAGGTAGGCGGCGAAATGCGCGGCGAGCAGCGACGCCTCCCGGGCCCGCTGCCGGCAGCCGGGCCTGGTCACGGTGCGGATGCTGGACGCGTGCAGGCCGGCCGCCTCGAAGAACAGCATCGGGATGAGCAGGTAGGCCTGGTAGCGGAAGACGAGCCGCTGCATGTTCCGCGCGGCGCGCGCCCGGACGGCCGAGAACGCCAGCACGCTGAGCATGATGTCCGGGTCGGCGCCCTCGGTGTTCGGGTGGGCGTGATGCCGGCGGTGCTTGCCGGTCCACCAGCCGTAGCTGAGCCCGGTGCCGAGGTTGCCGCAGGCGACACCGAGCAGGTCGTTGGCCCGCCGGGAACGGAAGACCTGGCTGTGCCCGGCGTCGTGGCCGAGAAAGCTGACCTGGGCGAAGGCCGCCGCCAGGAAGACCGCGACCGCCAGCTGCCACCATGAGTCGCCGATGGCGGCGAACGCGACCCAGCCCAGCGCGAGGGCCGCCGCGGTGAGCACGATCTTCCAGATGTAATAACGCAGCCGGCGGTTCAGCAGGCCGGCCTCCTTCACCTGCCGGGTCAATATCGCGTAGTCGCTGCCGCGCGGGCGGGCAAGCTCGGGTGTCATGGCGGGGCTCCTCGGAGTCGGCGTAGCCGCGGTGATCGGGAGCCGCCAGGGTCTGGGGCGGCGCTGAGTACGGCGCGAGGCGCCGTGATCAACATTAACCCGGCCGCGCGCGCCGGCGACCGCAGCGCGTAACCTGGAGATGCATTGAACAATGCTGAGGCGCAGCCATCGGGGCGCGCCGGTCGTACGCTGCTCCTGAGCGAGCTGGTTTCCACGGACGTGGTGGTGGCCTTCGAAACGCGGCCATCCTAAGTCCGGAGGTTATTTGTGACAGCTCTGCCCGCCGAACGTCCCGCGACCACGCGCAGCAGGCGCCGCCGCGGCGCCCCCCGGGCCGCCGCGCCCGCGAGTACCGTCGCCGTGGCGAGCACCTTCGCCGCCGCGGGCGTCCCGGCGTCGCTGGTGGCGGTGCTCTCGGCGGCCGGCATCACCACGCCGTTTCCCATCCAGGCAACCACCTTGCCGGACGCCCTGGCCGGGGTGGACATACTCGGGCGGGGACAGACCGGCTCGGGCAAGACCCTGAGCTTCTCGATCCCGCTGGCCGCGCGGCTGGCCGACGGCTACACCAGCGCCTGCCGACCGCGCGGCCTCGTGCTCGTGCCCACTCGTGAGCTCGCCAGCCAGGTCCAGGCCGTCCTGACGCCGCTGGCCGAGGCGATGGGGCTGAGCGTCGCGGCGGTCTACGGCGGGGTCCCGCAGAATCCTCAGGTGGCCCGGCTGCGTGACCGCGCCGATATCGTCGTCGCCTGTCCCGGTCGGCTGGCCGATCTCATCGAGCAGGGCCACTGTCATCTCGGCGACGTGGAAATCAGCGTGCTCGACGAGGCGGACCACATGGCCGACCTCGGGTTCCTTCCCGTCGTGCGGCGGCTGCTCGACATGACCCCGCCGGAGGGCCAGCGGATGCTGTTCTCCGCGACGCTCGACGCCGCCGTGGACGTTCTCGCGCGGCGCTTCATGAACCACCCGGCGCAGCACGCGGTCGGCTCCGTCGAGGCGCCGGTCGAGATGGTCCACCACCTGCTCACCGTTACCCCCGCCGACCGGGCGGGCGTGGTCGCGGTGCTGGCCGGCGGCGATAACCGGTCCCTGGTCTTCACCCGGACCAAGCAGGGCGCCCAGAAGCTCGCCCGCCAGCTCGTCAAGGCCGGCCTGGCCGCGGGTGAGCTGCACGGCGATCTCGGCCAGGGGGCGCGGGAACGGAACCTCGCCGCCTTCGCCGCCGGGGCGATGCGGGTCCTGGTCGCGACGGACGTCGCCGCGCGCGGCATCCACGTGGACGGCATCGACTTCGTCATCCACGCCGACTCGCCCACCGAGCACAAGGTCTACCTGCACCGGTCGGGGCGGACCGCCCGGGCCGGCACCGCCGGGACGGTGATCACCCTCCAGACCCCCGCGCAGGCCAGCGCGGTGCGCGACATCATGCGGAAGGCGCACGTGGTCCCGCTGACGGCCACCGTCACGCCCGGGTCGGCGCTGCTGCGCTCGATCGCCGGTGAGCCTGCCTCGCCCGTCCCGATGGCCGCGTGGGCGGGACTTCGCGCGGAGCCCGTCACGGCCGGCCCGGCCACCGGCCGCGCGGCGGCGGCGCTGTCGGCTGGCTTCCGCGGCCGCCGGGGCCGCTGAAGTTCCGCGGGCTAGTATCGGCATGAGGAAACTGGCAATTTTTTTCCGGAATCTGGTAACTTCTTACTGTGCCGAGCTGGACCTTCCTGACCACTCACGCCCGGGTGCTGCTGCTGGTCGCCCGTGATCCCGGGGTCCGCCTGCGCGACATCGCGGCCAGCCTGGACGTCACCGAGCGGAGCGCGTTCGGCATCATCCAGGACCTGGTCGAGGCCGGCTACGTGGTCAAGGAGAAGGACGGCCGCCGCAACCGCTATCACATCCAGACGCACCTGCCGCTGCCGGAACCTACCGCCCGGGAACGCACCGTCGGTGAGGTGCTGGCCTTGCTGACCGGTTCCGACGCGTCCATGACTGAGGAGGCAGGGAAGTGACCGACGTATGGGTCGCGAACGATCAGGGCACCGATATCGTCCGCGCGAAGGACATCGCGGTGGCCAGCCTGGACTACAACGGCAACGTCACCGTGCGGCTCGCCAGCGGGGACGGCGCGATCGTGACGGTGGTCGCGAACCGGGCCCATCATGAAGAGCGCCGGCCCGACGACCTGCATCGCCAGCTCATCCGCGTCATCGCCGAATTGTCCGACGCGGCCGGAACCTTCCTGGTGCGGCCGGTGCAGGATGAGGCGCACGGCTGGTCGTGGATCACGGAGCCGCTGTAATGAAGAGCGTCAGGGGCGCATACTGGTAATGATGAAACCTGCCCGCGCCACCACCCGGCGCCTCCTGCCCACCAGTCCGTTCGCGGCCCCGGCCGAGGCCCCGCCCGCGGAGCACTTCGACGTCCAGGACCAGGTAACCCACGACAAGTACGGTCTCGGCCGGGTCGTCAGCGTCCAGGACGACGCCACCCTGGTCATCGATTTCGGCGCGCGCCGGATGCGGATCACGATGCCGTGCTCGAAGCTCGCCAAGCTCTGATCACCCGTTTCGTCCGCGTCAGGTCATGAGCTCGGCGTTCGCGCGCTCGCCCGCCGGGCGGGAGCTTCGCGCGGGCCGTACCGGCCCGCGGCGCCCCGCCGATCGGCGCCCTGTCCGGGGGTGACCACCTGCGACCGGAGGAATCCGGGAACGCGGGACCCGCGTGATGGTGTTTACTGGTTCTGGTTGTAGTGGAAGTTCGTGTTCGCGAGCAGCGCCTGCGAATTCTGGCGGCGGCGCCGCGGATTCCGGAGCCCGGCTTTCGAAGACAGGCGGTCGCAGCAGCCCGGGGCCAGCGCACGCGGGTCTCGAAGCTCGTCGCAGTAGGAGAAGCAAGTGGCTCAGGGCACAGTGAAGTGGTTCAACGCGGACAAGGGCTACGGGTTCATCGCCCCCGATGACGGTACGCCCGACGTCTTCGTCCACCACTCCGCTATCAAGGTTGACGGTTACCGCAGCCTTTCGGACAACCAGCGGGTCGAGTACACCGCCAGCCAGGGCCAGAAGGGCCCCCAGGCCGACGAGGTACGCCCCATCTGACCTGGTACCGGTCGACTGGAACGGGGATGGCTCGTCCCGGGCCACCCCCGTTCGTCCCGGACCCCGGGAGAGGATGCCCGTGTCGCGAGCAAGCCCGGCCAGCCAGGCCGAACCCGACGAGGACGACGAGGACCTGCCCGCGCCCCGGGTGGTAGCGCCCGGAGCCACCGCCGATCAGGTCAACGACTACCTCAAGCTGATCGGCAAGGTGAAGCTGCTCAGCGCCGGCCAGGAGGTCGACCTGGCCAAGCGGATCGAGGCCGGGCTGTTCGCTGATCAGAAGCTGGCCGTCGCCAGCCTGAACCTGACCGCCCAGGCGCGATTCGACCTGGAGCAGGTCGCCGAAGACGGCCGACGGGCCAAGAACCACCTGGTGGAAGCCAACCTGCGGCTGGTCGTGTCGCTGGCCAGGCGGTACACCGGGCGGGGGATGCTGTTCCTGGACCTGATCCAGGAGGGCAACCTGGGCCTGATCCGCGGCATGGAGAAGTTCGACTACACCCGGGGCTATAAGTTCTCCACCTATGCCACCTGGTGGATCCGCCAGGCGATCACCCGGGCGATGGCCGAGCAGTCCCGCACCATCCGCGTGCCGGCGCATATAGCCGAGGCCATCGGCAAGCTCGCCCGGGTGCGGCGCCAGCTGCTCCAGGATCTGGGCCGCGAGCCTACGCCGGATGAGCTGGCGACCGAGCTGGACATGACCCCGGAGCGGCTCACCGAGGTGCAGAAGTACGGCCAGGAGCCGATCTCCCTGCACCTCCCGCTGGGCGAGGACGGCGACAGCGAGTTCGGTGACCTGATCGAGGACTCCGAGGCTATCCAGCCCGGCGAGGCCGTCGGCTTCACGTTGCTGCAGGAGCAGCTGCACTCGGTGCTGGGCACGCTGTCCGAGCGCGAGGCCGGCGTGGTGTCCCTGCGGTTCGGGCTGACCGACGGCCAGCCCAAGACCCTGGACGAGATCGGCAAGGTGTACGGGGTCACCCGGGAGCGGATCCGGCAGATCGAGTCCAGCATCATGTCCAAGCTGCGCCACCCGTCCCGCTCCCGCCTCCTGCGCGACTACCTCGACTGACCCGGCGTCAGACGCGGATGTAATCGTGCGATAGTAGGCAGCATGTCCGTTCACTCGCTGCCGGTCCGCAGTGATGCCGAGGTGGCCGAGCGCGTCGGCGCGCTGATCGCGGGAATGACCACGGCGGAGAAGGCCGGACAGCTCACCCAGTACTTCTACTTCGGTCCGCTGCCCCCGGATGAGGACGGGAACCAGACCCCGAGTCAGCCGGCCATGGTCGAGGCGGCGCTGGCGCGGGGCGAGGCCGGATCGCTGCTGTTCGTCACCGACCCGGAGGAGATAAACCGGCTGCAGCGGCTGGTGGTCGAGGGCAACCGGCACGGTATCCCCGCCCTGTTCGGATTCGACGTCGTCCACGGCCTGCGCACGGTCTTCCCGGTGCCGATCGCCATGGCCGCGTCGTGGGATCCCGACGCCATCGAGCGGGGCCAGGCCGTCGCCGCCCGGGAAGCCCGGGCGGCCGGGATCCACTGGGCGTTCGCGCCGATGGTCGACATCGCGCGCGACCCGCGGTGGGGCCGGATCGTCGAGGGTGCGGGCGAGGATCCGTACCTCGGCGCCGCGGTCGCCGCCGCCCAGGTGCGCGGCTTCCAGGGGGGCGGACTGGGGGCGCCGGACCGGATCATCGCCGGCCCCAAGCACCTGGCCGGCTACGGCGCCGCCCTCGGCGGACGCGACTACGACGAGGTCAACCTCTCCGACTCCGAGCTGTGGAACGTCTACCTGCCCCCGTTCAAGGCGGCCGTGGACGCGGGCGCCGGGAACGTCATGACCGCCTACATGGACCTCAACGGCGTACCGGCGACCGGGAACTACTGGCTGCTGGCCGAGGTGCTGCGCGGCCGCTGGGGTTTCGATGGCTTCCTGGTCAGCGACGCCCAGGCGGTGCACAACCTGCGCACGCACGGTTTCGCGGCCGACCTGACCGACGCCGGCGTGCGGGCGGTGCGAGCCGGGGTGGACATGGAGATGGCGTTCGGCGATCCCGCGTACGCGCACCTGCCGGAGGCCGTCGAGGCCGGCCTGGTCGAGGAGGAGGCCCTCGACGCCTGCGTCCGGCGGGTGCTGACCGCCAAGATCCGGATGGGCCTGCTCGACCAGCCGTACGTGGACACCGAACGGGCCCGGGAGGTGCTCGCCGACCCGGCCCACCGGGTGGCGGCCCGCCAGGCCGCGCAGCGGTCCGCGGTCCTGCTCCGCAACGAGGGCGGCCTGCTGCCGCTGACGAGCCCGGGCTCTATCGCCGTGAGCTCTATCGCCGTGATCGGGCCGCTGGCCGACTCACGGCGCGACATCCTCGGGCCGTGGATCTTCGACTTCGACCTCGACGAGACGGTCACGGTCCTCGACGGCATCAGGAACCGGGCCGGCCACGGGGCCGAGGTCGGCTACGCCCCGGGTATCCGGCCGGCCCAGCGCGTCTTCCCGTCGATGTTCGACCGGTTCCACGACAACGCGCCCGTCGACCCGGAAGGCTTCGACGACGACGCCGAGCTCGCGCGCGCGGTCGAGCTGGCCCGGGCGTCCGACGTCGCGCTGGTCGTCCTCGGCGAGTGGCAGAACATGATCGGGGAGGGAGCCTCCCGTTCCAGCCTCGAGCTCCCGGGCGGGCAGCTCGCGCTGCTGCGGGCCGTCGTGGCCACCGGCACGCCCGTGGTGCTGCTGGTCATGAACGGCCGCCCGCTCGACCTGCGCTGGGCCGCGGCGAACGTCCCGGCGATCCTCGACATCTGGTACCCCGGAACCCAGGGCGGCGCGGCCGTGGCCGACGTGCTCTTCGGCGACGTCGCACCGGGCGGCAAGCTGCCCTTCACCTGGCCGCGCACCGCCGGCCAGGTCCCGCTCATCTACAGCCACACGATCTCGCACGAGCCCGTCAACCAAGGACGGCGTTACTGGGATGAGGAGAGCACGCCGCTCTACCCGTTTGGTCATGGCCTGTCGTACGGCCGGTTCGAGTACGGCGACCTCGCCCTGGACCGGGACCGGATCCGGGCCGGCGAGACCGTCACCGCGTCGGTCACCGTGACCAACGCGGGCGAGCGCGCCGGTGACGAGGTGGTCCAGCTCTACATCCACCAGCGGCACGGCTCGGCCTCGCGGCCGGTCCGCGAGCTCAAGGGCTTCCGGCGGATCACGCTGGCGGCCGGCGAGTCACGCACGCTGGAATTCTCGCTCGGCCCGGGTGAACTGCGCTACTGGAACGCGGCCGCTCGGGACTGGGTGATCGACGCCACCACGATCGACGTCTTCGCCGGCGGCGACTCGACCGCCGACCTGACCGCCAGCTTCACCATCGGCTAGGCCAGCAGGCCGCGGCGGCGCAGCACCGGCATGACGCCTTCGCCGACCTGGTAAGCCTCCTCCAGGTGGGGGTAGCCGGAGAGGATGAACTCGTCGATGCCGAGCTCGTGGTACTCGGCGATCCGGTCGGCGACCTCCTCGTGGCTGCCGACCAGGGCGGTGCCCGCGCCGCCGCGGACCAGGCCGACGCCGGCCCACAGGTTCGGCGAGACCTCGAGTGCGTCGGTCCGGCCGCCGTGCAGCTCCGACATCCGGCGCTGGCCCTCGGACGCCGACGCGCGCTGGATCTCCTGGGCGCGCTCGATCGCGGCCGGGTCGAGGCCGTCGAGCAGCTCCTGGGCCTGCGCCCAGGCCTGAGCCGAACGGGTCCGGGCAATCACGTGGAGCCGGATGCCGAAGCGCAGCTCGCGCCCGGCCGCCTTGGCCCGCTCGCGCACCCGGTCGAGCTTCTCCGCCACCGCGGCCGGCGGCTCGCCCCAGGTCAGGTACACGTCGGCGTAGGACGCGGCCACCTCGAGCGCGTCCGGCGAGGAGCCGCCCAGGTAGATCTGCGGCCAGAGGGGCGCCGGGATGATCTGCGCGCCGCGCACGTCGTAGTGCTCGCCGGCGAAGTCGACCGGCTCACCGCGCCACAGCTCGCGGACGATGTGCAGGAACTCGCCCGCGCGGCGGTACCGCTCCCGCTTGCCGAGGTGGTCGCCGAACCGCTGCTGCTCGACGTCGTCCCCGCCGGTCACCACGTTGAGCAGCAGGCGGCCGCCGGAGATGCGCTGGTAGGTGGCCGCCATCTGGGCGGCCAGCGTCGGCGACATCAGCCCGGGCCGGAACGCGACCAGGAACCTGAACCGCTCGGTGACCTGGCTGAGGCCGGCCGTCATGACCCAGGCGTCCTCGCACCACGAGCTGGTCGGCGTCAGCGCGCCGGCGAAGCCGAGCTGCTCGGCCGACCGCGCGATCTGGCCCATGTAGCCGATGGCGGGCGCGCGCTCGGTGCCGGTCTCGGTGACGCGGCTGCCGGCCGCGCCGACCGCGTTCCCCAGGCTCAGGTCGGTGCGCGAGTCACCGTTCGTTGGCAGAAACCAGTGCAGGATCACGCCCATGAGCCTATGTCTATCAAGTCGATAGACAATGTGGCAATATGAGGGGTCGACGAAAGACAGGAGCTCATCTCGTGCCCTTGGTTGAGAGCAGAAGCGACGTCCCGGTGACCATCGACGCGTCGCTGTGCATCGAGGGGTGCACGCTGTGCGTGGACATCTGCCCGCTCGACTCCCTCGCCATCCACCCCGACAGCGGCAAGGCGTACATGTACGTGGACGAGTGCTGGTACTGCGGGCCCTGCGCGGCCCGCTGCCCGACCGGCGCGGTCACCGTCAACCTGCCCTACCTGCTCCGATGACGGATATCCCCGAGATCGCAGCCCGAGAGCACCTGAGCTGTGATGTCGCGGTCGTCGGCGGCGGCACCGCGGGCACCATGGCCGCGATCACCGCGGCCGAGCACGGCGCCTCGGTCCTGCTGCTCGAGAAGGCGCACGTCCGTCACTCCGGCGCGCTGGCCATGGGCATGGACGGGGTCAACAACGCCGTCATCCCGGGCCAGGCCACCCCGGAGGACTACGTCGCCGAGATCACCCGGGCCAACGACGGCATCGTGAACCAGCGCACGATCTACCAGACCGCCACCCGCGGCTACGACATGGTGCGGCGCCTGGAGCGGTACGGGGTGAAGTTCGCCAAGGACGCCGCGGGCGACTACGACGTGCGCCGGGTGCACCGGTCCGGGAACTACGTGCTGCCCATGCCGGAGGGCAAGGACGTCAAGAAGGTGCTGTACCGGGTGCTGCGCCAGCGCTCGATCAGGGAGAAGGTCCGGATCGAGAACCGGGTGATGCCGGTGCGGGTGCTCACCGCGGGCGGCTGCGCGGCCGGCCTGGCCGGCTTCAACACCCGGACGGGCCAGTTCGTCACCGTGTCGGCGGGCGCGGTCATCCTGGCCACCGGCGCCGCCGGGCGGCTGGGCCTGCCCGCCAGCGGTTACCTGTACGGCACCTACGAGAACCCGACCAACGCAGGCGACGGGCACGCGATGGCCTACCACGCCGGCGCCGAGCTCAGCGGCCTGGAGTGCTTCCAGGTCAACCCGCTGATCAAGGACTACAACGGCCCGGCCTGCGCGTACGTCGCCAACCCGTTCGGCGGCTACCAGGTCAACCAGCGCGGCGACCGGTTCGTCGACTGCGACTACTGGTCCGGGCAGATGATGGCCGAGGTCGCCCGCGAGATCGCGTCGGCCCGCGGGCCGGTCTACCTCAAGCTGACCCACCTGCCGGAGGAGACCATCTCCGCGCTGGAAGGCATCCTGCACACCACCGAACGGCCCACCCGCGGCACGTTCCACGCGGGCCGGGGCCACGACTACCGGACGCACGACGTGGAGATGCACATCTCGGAGATCGGCCTGTGCGGCGGCCATTCCTCCTCGGGCGTGTGGGTGGACGAGAACGCCGCCACCACGGTGCCGGGCCTGTACGCGGCCGGCGACCTGGCCTGCGTGCCGCACAACTACATGATCGGCGCGTTCGTCTTCGGTGACCTGGCCGGCCAGCACGCGGCGGCCCGTGCCCCGGTCGACGCCGCTGGCCTTCCCGAAGACCAGGTCGCCGCCGCGCACGAGCTGATCTACCGGCCGCTGCGCCACCCGGACGGTCCGCCGCAGCCGCAGGTCGAGTACAAGCTGCGGCGGTTCGTCAACGACTACGTGGCACCGCCCAAGACCGAGGCCAAGCTGGCCCTCGCGCTGGAGGCCTTCGGCCGGATGTCGGCGGAGATCGCCCGGATGGGGGCGCGGACGCCGCATGAGCTGATGCGCTGCGCGGAGGTCGCGTCCATCCGCGACTGCGCCGAACTGGCGGCGCGCGCGTCGCTGGCCCGGACCGAGTCCCGGTGGGGCCTGTACCACGACCGGGCCGACCATCCCGGGCGGGACGACGCCGAGTGGTTCTGGCACCTGAATATCCGCCGGGGCGCGGACGGCGCCCCGGAATTCGTCAAGCGCGCGGTCGCGCCCTACCTGGTGCCGGTCAGCGAGTTCGACGTCCCCGAGCGGGACGTGACCGAGGTCGTGCTGGCCGCCTCGCCCGCGGTCGCGGCCGCGGCCGCACCCGGGCGGAGCGTCACGGCCGGGGCTCCGGCGGCCGGGAAGCAGCCGCCGCGGATCCTGGAACTGGTGCGGCTGGCCGAGACGCAGCCGCCGGTATCGGCGCTGCAGTCGTTCCTGGACGACCCGGACGCGCGGGTGCGGCGGGCGGCCGTCGCCTTCCTCACCGAGACCGCGGCGGCCGAGGCGGGGGTACCGCTGGCCGCGGCGGCGGCCGACGACAGCCGCGCGGTGCGGCACGCCGCCGCGATCGGCCTGCGCGAGCTGGCCTCCGTCCTCCCGGCCGGTGAACAGCCGCTGGTCACCGCGCTCCGGGCCCGGGCGGCCAGCCCCGACCCCGTGATCCGGCGCGCCGTCCTCGACGTGCTGGCCGAGATGCGCGCGGGGGACACTCCGATCTTCGCCGCCGCGCTCGCGGACGCCGACAACGGCGTCCGGGTGGCCGCGGTGCGCGGCCTCGCCTCCGCCGAAGACGAATCCCGGCTCGCCCGGGCGGCGGGCGACCCGTCGCGTGAGGTGCGCATCGGCGTGGCCGACGGGCTGGCCGTCCTGCGTTCCGCCGGGACGGAGTCCCGCCAGGCGCTGGAACGGCTGGCGGGGGACGCCGACCCGCTGGTCCGGGCGGCGGCCTTCAAGGCCGCGGGCGCCCTGGGCGGGCCGCCGCCGCTGGACCGCCTGGCCGTGGCGGCACTGGCGGGCGACGCGGCGTGGCAGGCGCGTGCGGGCGCGGCCCAGGCCCTGGCGGCCGCACCCCCGGACGTGGCGGTCCCGCCGCTGGCGACCGCGCTCCGCGACCCGGCCGCCGACGTCAGGAAGGCCGCCGTCATCGCCCTCGCCCCGATGAGCGGCCACCCGGCCGCCGCGGCGGCCTTGCGCGCCGCGGTGGCCGACAGCGACGCCGACGTGCGCGCCTACGCCCGCCGCGCGTCATCGGCACCGGCGGGTGCATGAAGAGACGAAAGCTACCCCGAGTTACCACCGCGATGCCACATCGACGTGGTTCTGGCCACCGCACCGTCACATCGTGGTAGCGGCCGGCGGCCGGTGCTATGTGACGGGCGGGAGGCCAGGGACGGGTGTGACGGGAGGGCTGGCGGAAGACTCCGGGGCTGCCCCCAGCGGCCGCTGGACCCCTCAGGGCCTGGCCGCCGCCGGACCCCTCAGGGCCTGGCCAGAGGAAGCGCCAAGGGAGGCCGGTTACTGGAGGCCGGTGCGGACGGAGGTGATGCGCTGGGTGTTGAAGCCGAGCCAGTGCATCCGGCCGATGTAGCGGGCGTGCTCGACCTTGAGGCAGCGGTCCATGATCACCGTCACGCCGCCCTGCTCGGCGAGCTTCGCGCCCTCTTCGTTGATCACGCCGAACTGGCACCACAGGGTCGGAGCGCCGATCCGGACGGTCTCCCGGGCGATGGCCGGCAGCGCGTCCGGGGCCCGGAACACGTTCACGATGTCGACCGGTTCGGGCACGTCCGACAGGCTCGGGTAGCACTTCTGCCCGAGGATCTCGGTCTCGCGCGGGTTCACCGGGATCACGTGGTAGCCGTGCCGCCGCAGGTAGTAGCCGACGAAGTGGCTGGCCCTCAGCTCGTTCGAGGACAGCCCCACGATCGCGATCGTCTTGGCCGAGTGCAGCACGCGCTGGATCACAAGCGGATCCTGATACCGAGCCAGATCGAAGTCACTCACGAGGTAGCCTCCGAACCCACCGTAGCCGCGACCAAGGCGAAGCCCTGCTCCAGGTCCCAGATCAGGTCGTCGACCGACTCGGTGCCGACCGACAGCCGCACCGTCCCGGGGCTGACCCCGGCCGCCCGCAGCTCCTCGTCGCTCAGCTGCCGGTGGGTGGTGCTGGCGGGGTGGATGACCAGGCTCTTCGCGTCGCCGACGTTGGCCAGGTGGGACCACAGCGTCAGGCCCCGGATCAGGTCCTGCCCGCCGTCGCGGCCGCCGGCGCAGTCGAACGAGAACACCGCGCCCGCGCCGAGCGGCAGGTACTTGTCCACCAGCGGCCGGTACCTGCTCGACGGCAGCCCCGCGTAGGTCACGTTGGACGCCAGCGGATGCGACTCCAGGAACGACGCCACCGCCAGCGCGTTGGACACGTGCCGTTCCATCCGCAGCGACAGCGTCTCGAGCCCCTGCAGGAACAGGAAGGCGTTGAACGGCGAGAGCGCCGCGCCGAGGTCGCGCAGGGACTCGGCCCGCAGCTTCATCAAGTAGCCGTACGTACCGAACGTCTCGTGGAACTGCAGCCCGTGGTACGCCGGCGACGGGTCCGCGACCACCGGGAACCGGCCGTTGGACCAGTTGAACAGGCCGGACTCGACCACGACGCCGCCGATCGAGGTGCCGTGGCCGCCGATGAACTTGGTCGCCGAGTGGATCACGATGTCGGCGCCCCACTCGATCGGGCGGCACAGGTACGGCGAGGCGAACGTGTTGTCCACGATCAGCGGCAGCTCGCGGGCGTGCGCGATGGCCGCCACCGCCTCGAGGTCCAGCACGTTCCCGCCCGGGTTGCCGATCGTCTCGCCGAAGAACGCCTTCGTGTTCGGCTGGACCGCCTTCTCCCACGCCTCCAGGTCGTCGGGATCGACCCAGGTCAGCTCCACGTTCATCTTGCGCAGCACGTGCTTGAACTGGTTCACCGTGCCGCCGTAGAGCGCCGACGACGAGACGATGTGGTCGCCCGGCTCCAGCAGCGTGAACAGGGCGGCGTTCTGCGCGGCCAGCCCGCTGGCGAACGCGACCGCGCCCGCGCCGCCCTCGAGGTTGGCCACCCGCTCCTCGAACACCGCGGTGGTCGGGTTCATGATGCGGGAGTAAGTGTTCCCGTACTCCTGCAGGTTGAAGTACGCCGCCGCCGACTCCGGGTCCTCGAACACGTAACTCGTGGTCTGGAAGATCGGCACGGCCCGCGCGCCCGTGTTCGGGTCGGGCCGCTGCCCGGCGTGCAGCTGCCGGGTCTCGAACCCGAACGCGCGGTCCTGTTCTGGCTGGCCGGTCACGAACTTCCCTCCAGGAACTTACGGATAATGGGCGTCTGCCGCGCTTCCTCGAGCAGGAAGCAGTCGTGGCCGTAGGGCGCCTCGATCACGTGGGACTCGACCGGCTTGCCCAGGCCGCGCAGCGCCACGGCGATGTCCTGCGACGCGGACGGCGGGTACAGCCAGTCGGAACTGAACGAGAGCAGCAGCGTCCGCGCCGTGACGTCCTCGAACGCCCGCGCCAGCGACCCGCCGTGCTGCCGGGCCAGGTCGAAGTACGTCAGTGCCCGCGACATGTACAGGTAGGTATTCGCATCAAATCTTTTAACGAACGAGTCCGCTTGATGCCGCAGGTAACTCTCTACCTGGAACTCGGGCTCGGAGATCGTGTAGCGCACGTCGTCGGAGAACTGGAGCCGCCGGCCGAACTTGTCGTCCAGCGCCTGGGCGGACAGGTACGTGATATGGCCGACCATTCTGGCTATTCCCATACCCGCATCCGGCTGCTGCCCTGTGCCGTAGTAGCGGCCGCCCTGCCAGGCCGGGTCGCGCATGATCGACTCGCGCGCGATCGCGTTCCAGGCCACGCCCTGCGGCTGAAGCGCGTGCGTGCTGGCGATCGAGACCACGGCGTCAACCTGGTCCGGGAACAGGATCGCCCATTCGAAGGCCTGCATCCCGCCCAGGGAGCCGCCGGCCACCGCGGCGAGGCGGCCGATACCGAGGGCGGTGAGGAAAACCCGTTCGGTCCGGACCATGTCGGCCACCGTGATGACGGGGAAGTCTGGTCCGTACGGCCGGCCGGTCGCCGGGTCGGCGGAGGACGGTCCGGTCGTGCCCCGGCAGCCGCCGAGCAGGTTGGTGGAGACCACGAAGAACCGGTCGGTGTCGAACGCCTTGCCCGGCCCTATCATCCCGTCCCACCAGCCCAGGCCCTTGCCGGCCGAGCCGTCGCGGTCGGTGGCGCCGAACCCGTCGCGGGTGCTCTCGGCGGGCGGCGTCTTGGCGAAGCCCGCCGCGTGGGCGTCGCCGCTGAGCGCGTGGCAGACCAGGATGACGTTGTCACGCTGAGGTGAGAGGGTCCCGTAGGTCTCGTACGCCACCCGGACCGGGAAGAGCTCCCGTCCGCAGTCGAGCCGCACCGGCTCCGGCAGGTCGAGGTACCGGGTCTCGACCGTGCCGACCGAACCTGACGCCAGCGTCAGCTCTGGGTCTGGCATGGAGGCTATCTTAGCTGGTCCGGACGGGTATATTGTCAATCGTCTCACTCGGGAATATGGGTAGGGGAAAACAGGTATGAGCACGGTTACCAACGGCGTAAACGTCCAGGCGCTGCTCGACGCGCGCGAAGTGCTGAAGGGCGCGCCCGAGGCGGCCCAGTTCACCTGGCGCGCGTCCGCCACGTGGCAGAACGGCGTGCACAGCCAGATCAAGGTGGACAGCTTCTTCGGCCTCGGCGAGGAGAAGGCCCACAAGCAGGAGTCGGTCTTCGAGGCCGACCACCCCGAGGTCTTCGCGGCCACCGACAAGGGCATCACGCCGATCGAGTACCTCATCGTCGGCCTGGCCAGCTGCCTGACCGCGGGTGTGGCCTCGGTGGCGGAGAACCGCGGCATCCAGCTGCGCTCGGTCACCTCGACGGTCGAGGGCGCGCACGACATCCGCGGCATCCTCGGCGCCGACAGCGACGTCCGTAACGGCTACAACGACATCAAGGTGACCTTCAACATCGACGCGGACGCGTCCCGGGAGGACATCGAGGCGCTGGTGGCCCAGTCGCAGAAGCGCTCGGCCGTGTACGACGCCCTGACCAACCCGACGAACGTCACCGTCGAAGTCGCTTAACTGAAGGGCTTAGTCATAGAGCGCACTACCGCGGTCGTCATCGGCGCGGGGCACGCGGGCCTGGCCGCGAGCCGCTTTCTGGGGGACCGTTCGGTCGATCATGTCGTGCTCGAGCGCGGCGAAGTAGCGAATTCCTGGCGCCGCGAGCGCTGGGATTCGCTGCGGCTGCTCACGCCGAACTGGCAGAGCCGCCTGCCGGGCCTTCGCTACGAGGGCCCGGACCCGGACGGGTACATGACCGCCGGCGAGGTGGCGGAGCTCGTCGAGCGCTTCGCCGCGGTCTCCCGGGCCCCGGTCCGGACCGGCACCGCCGTCACGTCGGTGCGGCCGTCCGGGGACGGTTACCTGGTCACGGCGGGCGACGATCAGATCGCCGCCCGGGCCGTGGTCATCGCCAGCGGCGCCTGCAACCGGGCGTCGGTGCCGCCGTTCTCCGGCGAGGTGCCCGCGTCGGTGGAGCAGTTCACGCCGTTCGACTACGGCGACCCGGACAAGCTCCCCGACGGCGGCGTGCTCGTGGTGGGAGCGTCGGCGACCGGCGTGCAGCTGGCCGCCGAGCTGCAGCGCTCCGGCCGGCCGGTGACCCTGTCGGTGGGGGAGCACGTGCGGCTGCCGCGTGTCTACCGCGGGCGTGACGTGCTGTGGTGGATGGACACCGCGGGGGTGTGGGACCAGCGTTACGACGAGATGGACGACCTGAACCGGGCCCGGCGGCTGCCCTCGCCGCAGCTGGTCGGGTCGCCCGAGCGGGCCACGCTCGACCTCAACGCGCTCACCGCGCTGGGGGTCGAGCTGGTCGGCCGGTGGGCGATGGTCCGCGACGGCCGCGCGCTGTTCTCCGGCGGCCTGCGCAACGTGTTCTCGCTGGCCGACCTCAAGCTCAGGCGGCTGCTCGACACCTTCGACGAGTGGGCGCTGACCAGCGGGCGCGACGCCGAGTTCGGCCCGCCGGAGCGCCTCGAGCCGACGCTGGTGCCGCCGTCGTCCCGGTTGCAGCTCGACCTGGGCAGCGGCGAGATCCGCTCGATCGTGTGGGCGACGGGCTTCCGGCCCGACTACGGCTGGCTCGACGTGCCCGTGATCGACGCCAAGGGCCACCTGGAGCACGAGGGCGGCGTGGTGGGCAGCCCGGGCCTCTACGCGCTGGGGCTGCCCGTGCTGCGGCGGCGCCGGTCCACGTTCATCTGCGGCATCGAGGACGACGCCCGCGCGGTCATCGGCCACCTGGCCGGTTACCTGGACGGGGTTTAAGCACCGCTCTCCACGAGGTATTCAACGCTGGGCGCCAATGCGTGAGCATCCAGTGACCGAGGGGAGCTGGGGTGCGGGAGGTCGGCGGGAGCTCTATGCCGACCCGGGTCATGCACGAGCTGCGGACCGCGGCCGCGGGCTACTTACGGCCGAGGCCCGCCGCGATGAGGCGCTGGTAGCTGCTGAGCTCGCCGGGGTCGGTATCCGGCCGCCACTGGGCGCAGGCCGCGATGCCCGGCTCGACGAGCCGCATGCCGCCGAAGTACTCCGCGATCTGCTCGTCGGTCCGCCACACGCCCCGGCCGAACGCCTTCAGCATGACGGCCTCCAGCGCGGCGGAGTCCGGGTCGGCCAGGGTGCGGAAGTGCGAGACGAACAGGCAGCTGCCCGGCGGGGTGACCGCGGTGAAGGCGTGGATGGCGCCGAGCGGGTCGTCGGAGTCCAGCAGATGGTGCAAGATGGCGCTGGCGATGACGGCGACCGGGCGGTTCAGGTCGATCAGGCCGAGCAGGTCGGGATCGGCCAGGATCTGCGCCGGCTGCCGGATGTCGGCCGCCACGACCTTGGTGTTGTCGTTGTCCTCCAGCATCGCGCGGCCGTGCGCCAGGACGATGGGGTCGTTGTCCACGTAGGCGACCCGGGCGGCGGCGTTGATCCGCTGGGCGACCTGGTGGACGTTGTTCGCGGTGGGCAGGCCCGGACCCCAGGTCGATGAACTGGTCGACGCCCAGCTCGCCGACTATGAAGGTCACCGCGCGGACCAGGCAGGCGCGGTTGTCCAGGGCGATCTGCACCGCGCCGGGGAACTTCTGGAAGAAGATCTCCCCGACCTCCCGGTCGACGGGGTAGTTGTCCTTCCCGCCCAGCAGGTAGTCGTACGTACGGGCCACGCTCGGGGTGTTCGGGTCGAACACCGGCCTTGGCTCCAAGGCGATCCCTCCAGATAACGGCCCGGGTCTTCCGCGACCACGCTTACTCGATGCTGTCACGCCATCACTCGCAGGGGAAGCGGATCGCGTCACTGGTACGAGATCATGGAAAGCCGAGGTTTCCTGGTTATGGTCTGCCGCGGATCCAGCATCGGGTGGTCCTTGACGTAGAAGTCCTTCCAGCCGAAGAACACCCCGGCGGGCGCCGCCCTGGTGACGGCGGCCCACGTCTGCTGCTTGACGGCCGGCGTGCCCTGCCCGTCCATGTGGAAGAGGATGGCCAGGTCGTCGTGCGAGGTATCAAGCCGCCGCTCGCCGGAGATCATCGACAGCCGGAACTGGTGCAGGACGAGGAGCTTCTGGGGCAGCCGGTGCTGGGCGGTGAGGCCGGCCAGCCAGCGGACGACGCTGTTCACCTCGCCGATGCTCACGCTGCCGATCTGGTGCAGCGGCTTCTGGCCCGGCTGCAGTTTCCACTCCGCGTCCAGGGCCAGCCCGACGCCGGGCAGCTCCAGCAGCGACTGGTACTTCCTGGCCTGGGCGAGCAGGCTGGCCCGGCCGGGCTGCAGGTCGAGGATGACGTACATCCCGGCCGCCGTCGCCCGGCGGACCCAGGGGCGCAAGGCAGCCACCGGGGTCGCGTACGAGTAGTCGCCGTCCGGACCGGGGCTGCCCTCGGCGACGGTGGCGATGATCTCGAAGGCGGGTACGACCGGGACCTTGCTCAGCTTCCGGTACGGCGCGGCGACCTGCCTGGCCCGGGCGATGCTCGCGGTCAGGCCCTGGTGGCCCAGGACGCCGAGCCCCGGGGTGCCGGGATGACCGTAGAGGGCGACCAGGAGATGGCCGGGGAACAGTACCTGGCCGCCGCCGGGCAGCTGGACCCCAGTCCGGGCGACGGCGATCCGGGATGCCAGCAGGCTGGCCGACCCGAAGCCGGTCCCGATGGCGAGCACCTCCCGGGGCTGGACAGCCCGGAGCGCGGTGACGGCGGCCGGGTCCGCGCGCGGGTCGCCGCCGTGCACCGTGATGACCCGGGCGCCTGCCGCATGCGCGGCGGTGACCGCCGCCATCGTCGCGGCGTCGGGCGGGCCGGAGCGCACCAGCAGGGCCAGGTGGCTCAGCGCGGGCGTGGCCGCGCCGGTGGCGGGCAGCGCCGCCGGGTTGCTCACCACGCGGACGCCTGGCAGCTGGGCCGCCAGCGCCGGCCCGGCCATGCCGGCCGCGAGCACCACCCGGGGACGCATGTCCCTGATCTGTGACCGCAGCGCGACGCTGGCCGGGCTCGCGCTCGTCTCCCCGGTGGCCAGCAGCAGCGGCGCGTGCGCCCGCTCGGCCGACCTAGCGGCCGCGGCCAGGCTGGCCGGGCGGTCCAAACGGGCCACGACGACGACCGGCGCGGCGGCGATCAGTTTCCTGGCCACGCCCTCGGCGACCTGGTCCGGAGCCCCGGCCAGCACCGACGTCGTGGTCGTGAGCGGGTGAGTCTGGGCGGCGAGGCGACTCGGGACCGGCTGGCCGGGCCGGGCCGGGCGGCGCTGACCACCGCGCTGCCGGTCACGAGGACGGACACGGCTACCGCCGCTAGCGCGGCACGCAGCATGGCGTCCCGGTGCCATCCGGCCAGCAGACGCAGCATGAGCGCAATCCATCCGTCCGAGTCCCGCCGCCGTACGGCGAGAAGCGGTCCATCGGGAACCAACGCGGCCCGCCGAGACTATCGGCCACGCGCGCTCGTATGGCGGCATTTCACGACATGTGACACATGAGGGTCCTGTGATTTCTGGTCTTGGCATCGGCGCGGTCGCGGATGTGCCAACCCCGATCGCTCCGAGGGCAGCGGTGCCTGGCGAGGCGCTTATCCTGTGGTCGTGGCGGAGCAGCGGGACGGGAAGGTGGCCGCGTTCGGCGAGTTCGCCGAGGCCGGCGCCTGACTTGCGCGCTGCCGCCGCGGCGAGCGCGCTTACCTGGCTGGCTAGTGCATGGCCCGCCCGGCAGGCGCTGCGGCGGGCGCCCATCCGGGCGTATCTCGACGCGTGACCACCAGGTCGAACTCCAGGGTGACGATCGCGCTGCCCTCCCCGCCGGTGATGTGCAGCCGGTCGCTGAGCTCCCGGGCCAGCCACAGCCCGCGGCCGTCCTCGCCGAAATCGGGGGCGGGCAGCGCGGCCGGGATGGCCGCGTCGGTGAGCCCCGGCCCGTCGTCGGTCACCCGGCAGCGCAGGGCCCCGTCCGCGTACCACAGCCGGGCCCGGCCCCGGCCACCGCCGTGCTGGATGGCGTTGCCGGTCACCTCGTGCACCGCTAACACGAACTCGCTGCGGCGCGGCTCGGCCAGCCCGGCCAGCCGGGCCACATCGTCCAGGCACCGCCGCAGCCGGGACAGGTCGGCGGCGGTGAAGAACATGTCGAGCAGCAGCGCGCAGCTCATTGGTCCTCCTCCGCCAGCTCGTCGAGTACCAGCCGCCCGACCCGGGCCGCGCCCAGGTGGCGCAGCGTCCGGGCGTGCAGGCTCGAGCAGCGGACCACCACGTGCTCGTGCCCGTCGGCCTGGGCGACCAGGCGCAGCAGGTCCCCGCCGCAGCCCGCGGACAGGAAGCACAGCCGGGACAGGTCCACCAGCACCCAGCCGCCGGTGCCGGGCTGGAGCACGGCCCCGATCGCGTCGCGGAAACGCTGCCGCGTTAAGAGGTCCCCGTCGCCGATCAGGTGCACCTCGCCGGCGGAATACCGGGCCTGGAGCTCGCCGGGCCGATCGAGCAGCGCCACCGGGTGGCTGACCCGCATCTCCTCCACCACGGCGGGCGCGAAGCTGCGGCGGTCGTAGCTGCAGATCTCGGCGTACCGCCGGCTGGCGAACAGGCCGCCCGCGGTCTTCTCGCGCCGCATCACGCTCTCGACGTCCATGCCCAGATCGCGGACCCAGGCCATGTCGATGAAGGTCCGCAGCCCGGCGTACCCTTCCCAGCCGGCCCGGGCCGTCTCCTCGCGCAGCCTGCTCAGCTGCCGTCGCGCGGTGAACGTGCGGTCCGGGTGGATCAGCGCCCGCATGCTGCTGAACACCAGTTGCCCGCGGTCCCGGGCCTGGTCGGCCCGTCCTCCGCAGGCGGCCAGCCGCTGGTAGGCCTCGTCGTGGCCGACCGCCGGGTCGCCCATGATGATGACCTTCTCGCCGCGGCCCAGTCCCCGCTGGGTAAACGCGGCGGGAACCTGCCAGCGGACGTTATCGTCCCCGTAATGCGCGAAGGCGTGATCACCCAGCCGCATTTGCTCGACGGCGAGGGTGTGCGCGTCGGCCTGCACCAGCCTGCCCCTGTCCTGCTCGGTTTACTGAACCGGGTTTACCTCATCGGGTCGGCCAGGCCGGAGGGACAGTCCCGGCGACGCGATCTCATAACCCAAAGTTATGTCACGAACACAATACGCGCATCGACGGCCGCTCGCTGCGATTTGAGCTCAGCAGCCTGCGGTTTTCGGCCAGCGAGGGCCGCGGCCGGGCCTGCGTGCTGGCCGGGCCGGTCGCTTCGGCGCATTATTTCGAAATCACTCACACGAGGCGTGCAGGCAGCTCGTTCGGCCGATTATTTTCGAATATCTCGGGGAAATTGCCGTGCGTTCACCATCGAAAACGGAGCGCTTGTGCGCGGTCGCCGGGCGAACCGGCCAATGATGAACATAGGCCTGCTGACCCGGGCCTATCATCTGGTGCATGCGGCCGACGGAAGGCCCGTCGCGGCGGCGGGGCACCCGCGATTCCGGCACCGTACCGACTGGCCCGGCGATGACGACCCTGAGGTCGGTCATAGCCCGTCTCGCTTCGGTGGTGCGCTGCGCGGGCATCGTGTACATCGCCGTCCAGGTGGCCATCTGGCCCTCGTTCTTCACCGCTGACCCCTGGCGGCTGGCCGGGCCCGTCGCGGTCACCGCCTGGGCGGCGGCGGTCGTCGTCCGCCTGCGCCGGGGCTGGCTCGCCCCGCGGCTTGCCTGCCTGGACTCGGCCGTCTACGTGGCGCTGGCGCTGACGGCCGAGGGATGCGTGCCGCCCCCTGTCCGCGACCATGCCTACAGCTGGCTCGTCATCGTCATGTCGAGCCAGCTCATCGTGCCGGCCTGGTTCGCGCCGGGCGTCCTGTCGGTGCCGCTGGCACTGGCCTCGCCCGCCGCCTACCTGATCGGCCTGGGCCGGGTGCCCGGCACCGGCAGCCGGATGATGGTGGCCGCGGCCTTCTTGCTGGTCATGGTCGCGAGCGTGCACAGCTACGGCCGCCGCGCGCTCTACCGCCGCGCGGCCGCGGCCGACGCTGCCCTGGCCGAGGCGGACGGCGCCGCCCGTGAGCAGTACGTCGTCTTGTCCAGGAACATCGAACGCCGCGAGCACGAGCGGCTGCTGCACGACACGGTGCTCAACACGCTCACCGCGCTGGCCCGAACGGAGCCGCGCCGACGTCACCGAGGCGGTGCGCCGGTGCCGGCAGGACGTGGCCCTGATCGAGGCCGCCCTCAGCGATCCGGACGCAAGTACCGCGGCCCACGGCGACCTGGTCCGGGGGGTGCGCGGGGTCGCGGCCGAGATGACCGCCCGGGGCCTCGACGTCCACGTCGAGGTGGCCGGCGGCGTGCCCGCCGTCCCGGCGCCGGTCGTCGTGGCGCTGTCGAACGCTACCCGGGAGGCGCTGTCGAACGTGGCCACGCACGCCCGCACCGCCGACGCCTGGGTCGAGATCAGCCGGATCGCGCCGGCCGCCGGGGCGCGGGACCCGGGGACGGCCGGCGCCGGGGCGCGGGTGACCGTGCTCGACCGGGGGGCCGGGTTCGACCCCGCCCGCGTCGATCAGGCCCGGCTAGGCTTGCGGCGGTCCATTACCGAACGGGTGGCCGACTGCGGCGGTCACGCCTCGGTGTGGTCGGCTCCGGGACAGGGCACCGTGGTCCGCATGTCCTGGCCGGCCGGGCCCTCGCGCGCCGATCAGGGCGGCCCGCCGTGGTGAGCCATCACGAGGTGGTGCGGGACACCACCGAGTCCGGGCTGGCCCGCCTGATCGGCGCGATGGCGGTGTTCTTGCCCGCCGCCGGGCTGATCCAGACGCTGACCAGCCTGGGAGACTACCGCCAGCCGGCCGTGACGATCGCGGTCTGGGCCGCGCTGCTCGTGTCCGCGGCCTGGCTGCTGCCGCAGGCGCGCCTGGACGGCCTGGCCCGGCGCGAGGCGGCCGGGGCGATCGGAATCGCGGTGGCCGCGGTGACGGCGATCGGGTGGGAGCATCGCCCGCACCGCGGCTCGGGCAGCGTCGACCTCGCCGTGCTGGGCACGGTCTGGCTGCTCGCCCTGATCGTGCTGAGCCAGCCGGCCTGGATCTGGATCACCGGCGGCCTCGCCGTCTTCACCGTGCACTCCGTCCTGGTCATCGAGTCGGCCGGGGCGGGGACGACGGGCCTGGCGCAGCTGGAGGCGAGCGGCTACGTCCTGGTCACCATCCTGGTCGCCTTCGCGGCCCTGCGGCCCACCCTGGCCATGCACACCCGGATCAGCGCCCGCCGGGCCTCGCTGGCCAGCGGGGTGGCGGCCGAACGGGCCGCGGCGGCCGCCGTCCTGGCGGACCGCCGGAGCAGCCTGGCCCGGCTCGAGCGCGACGCGCTCCCGCTGCTGCGCGCCATCGCCGAGGGCCACCTTGACCCGGCCGACGCCGCCGTCCAGGAGCAGTGCGCCCGGCACGCGGCCGCCCTGCGGCATTCCCTGGCCGGCCGGCCACCGGAGGCCGCCGGCTCGTGGCCGCGCTCGAGCCCGCGCTGCGCACCGCGCAGGCGCGCGGGCTGCTGGTGAACGTCCAGGTGATCGGCGATCCGGGTCTTCCGTCAGCGGACGTCGCCCGCGCGGTCCTGGCCGCCGTGGACAGCGTGCTCGGCGCGCTGCCGCCCCATCAGGCCATGCTGACCGTCCTCGCGGCCGGTCAGGAGGCCGAACTGTACCTGACCTTCAGCGAGCTGCCGCCGGCCAGCGCCGGGATCACCAGCGCCAGCCTGGCGCGGTTCGGCCGGGACCTGCCCACGGCGGCGGGCTGGCGCGCCGCCGTGACGCCCTGGGAGGCCGGGCCGGGCTGCGTCGAGATCAGCTGGCGAGTGAGCGGGTGGGCCGGTTGACCGAAGCCATCGCCATCGCGGCCGTGGACGACCATCCCATCATCTTGGACAGCGTGGCCAGCTGGGTCCGCGCGGCCGGGGACGACATCCGGCTGACCGGCACCGCCGCGACCGTGGCGGCGCTGCTGGCCGGGCCCGGCCGCCACGCCCGCGTCGTCCTGCTCGATCTCGATCTCGGCGACGGGACCACCGTCGAGGAGAACGTGGCCGCCATCGGGGCGGCGGGCCCGGCGGTCCTGGTCCTGTCGGCCTCCGACCGGCCGGGCCCGGTCCGGGCCGCGATGCGGGCCGGCGCGCTCGGCTACGTCCTGAAGAACGAGCCGACCAGCCAGATCCGGGCCGCGATCATGGAGGTCGCCGCGGGCCGGGACTGGATATCTCCCCGCCTCGCCTACATCTTCGCCACCGACGACGCGCCGGACCGCCCCGCTCTCAGCGAACAAGAGCGGCGCGCCCTTCAGCTGTACGCCACCGGAATGCCGCTAAAGTCCGTGGCCAGGAAGATGGCGATCAGCGACGAGACCGCGAAGCAGTACCTGCAGCGGACCCGGCAAAAGTATGCGAGATCAGGACGGGAGGCGCGAACGAAATTGGAGCTGTATCATCGTGCCGTCGAGGACGGGCACATCCCTCCGTCTCCCTAAGGTCGCTATTCCCCCCCTACGCGGCCCCGGGGAGTCCGGATGTACCCGTCCTCGGCTTTTCTCGTTACGCCGTTAATTTACATTTCCACTACCGGCGTGTCACGACCCCCATTCTGGGGTCATGACTTTATGGATCCACCCGGCTCCCCAGCGTAATCAAACGTCATCCGGGCGGCCGTCCGCATGACCGTCCGGGCGGCCGTCCGCATGACCGTCGAGATGGCCGTCCGGACGCAAGTGAAACCGGACTTTCACCGCGTTCGGACGCACTCGAACCCGGGTTTCATGCCGTCCTGACCGCTCCGCTCGCGGCCGCGAGCGGAGCGGTCGCGCGTGCGGCCCGCTTGCGGTGACGGCTTTCTCCCGGTCCGGCGCCGTAATATGCCGTGACCGCCGGTGCCGATTTCCTGTGGCCGCTGCTTTCCTGGGGCGCTGCCGCTCGCGGGCTGGTTAATCGCGAGCCCGGCGGCGCGATCCATTTTCCCGGCGCCGGGTGTGTGCTCAGCGTGAAGTCTACGTCGCGGTAACCTCGATCATTACCGTGTGGCGCCTCTGGCCGGGCCGGCGTTATCGTGACCCGCCGCTACCGGTGTTAAGGCGAGAGAGGTTCAGATAGCCATTTACCGGCCCTGGTCATTCGAAGAATATCCCAGGTCAGATGGCGCATCGGTCACTCGTTCGGTATATGACTTTCGTCTTGGTTCCCTGCGGCCAGGGTGACGCGGGCCGCAAGATGCCCGGTTCCGGACCCTTAAATCTGGCCATCGGGAAATATGCTATTCACTACTATGGCAAGGTCGCCCCTGTATCGGATTACCGGGTTTCGCGAATAAGGGGGTCGGGTATCCGCCGTCCGGCAGTGATCAAAGGGTCGGCGGTAATCCTGGGTCCTCACCGGAAATCTATCGAAGTCGGGTTATGCCCGGATTCGGCCCGTGACCCGCGGTCGTGGTTTCGGCCTCCGAGGCTTCGGCTTCACCTTGGGTCGTGGCGGGCCGTCCACCGTCCAGACGGACGTGGCCGTGCCCCCAGTCGTAGCTGAGCCGGGCGGTGGCGGTCAGCGACGCGCCGGACCCGCGGCCGGCGGTGACGTCCTCCGGCTCGAGCTCGCGCTTCCTGATCAGATAGGCGACGGCCGCGCTGATCGCCCCCGCTCCCACGACGATCCAGGTCTCCGACCCCAGCAAGGCCGCTTCCGTCTAGTCGGATTGCGCGTGAGGACGACTCGTTGTACCTGTCCAGTTGTACTGAGCATGAATCTGCCAGCTTCTGGGAAGCGTTCGGCGTAACGCGATCGTGGACCGATTGACTGAAAGGATTAAGGCCGTCCGTTCGGAGCTCGTGATACCGTGGCTGTTCGGTACGTCTGGGTGAGGACCGCATGACAGGTGGCTTAATCCGGCCGGTTCCCGGTGAGCTGCCGGGCGAGGTCACCGGGTTCGTCGGCCGCCGGCGGGAGCTGGCGGTGCTGGACGGGCTGCTGGGCACGGCCCGGCTGGTGACCGTGACCGGCCCGGGCGGCGTGGGCAAGACGCGCGTCGCGCTGCGGGCCGCCGCCCGCGCCCGCGGCCGGTTCGCCGATGGCGCGTTCCTGGCCGAGCTGGGCGGCCTGCGCGATCCTGGCTTGCTGCCGCACACCGTGGCGAGCGGCCTCGGGCTGCCGGAGCAGGACGCCCGGGCCCAGGCCGATGCGATCGTGGATTACCTGCAGGACCGTCAGCTCCTGCTCATCCTCGATTCCTGTGAGCACCTGATCGGCGCCTGCGCCGACCTGGCCGGCCTGCTGCTGCGGTACGCGGCCCGGGTGACCGTGCTGGCCACCAGCCGGCAGCCGATGAACGTGCCGGGTGAGCACTGTTACCCGGTGCCGCCGCTGCCCGTCCCCGCGCTGGAGGCCGGCGGGAGCGGACGCGGGGACGCGGTGGAGCTGTTCGCCCAGCGGGCCGCGGCGGCCTCGCCCGGCTTCGCCGTCACCGCCGGCAACCGGGACGACGTCATCCGGCTGTGCCGGCGCCTGGACGGCATGCCGCTGGCCATCGAGCTCGCCGCCGTGCAGCTGCGCAGCCTCACGCTCGGCCAGCTGGGCGGCCGCCTGGAGCACCGCCTCGGCCCGCTCACCGGCGACCGCCGGGCGGTGCCGCCGCACCAGCAGACGCTGCGCGCTACCACCCAGTGGAGCTACGACCTCTGCTCTGGAGCGGAGCAGCGGCTGTGGGCGCGGCTGTCGGTGTTCGCCGGGTCGTTCGACATCCCGGCCGCCGAGGCGGTCTGCGCCTACGGGCCGCTGGCCGCCGAGGACGTCCTGCCCACCCTGATCGGCCTGGTGGACAAGTCGGTGGTGCTGCGCTCGGAGGAGGACGGCACGCGCTACTGGCTGCTCGATACGATCCGCGAGTTCGGGGCCGGCCGGTGCGACGGCGAGGAGGCCGACGCCGCCCGGGACCGGCACATCGCCTACTTCCGCGCCCTGGCCGGCGACTTCGGCGCCCACGCCAAGGACGACGACCAGCTCCCGCGCTACCGGCGGCTGCGCCGCGAGCATCCCGACCTGCGGGCGGCCCTCGGCTACGCCCTCAGCCGGCCCGGCCGGGAGCGGGAAGCGGCCCGCCTGGCGGCCGACCTGCGCGCCTACTGGGAGATCTCCGGCCTGCTGCGCGAAGGCATCTACTGGCTGACCAAGCTCCTGGCGCGGTTCGAGGCCCCGTCCGCCGAACGGGCCTGGCTGCTGCTGACCCGGGGCGTGCTCGCCACGTTGCAAGGCGACCTCGCCCCGGCCGTCGCGGACCTGGAGCTGAGCGTCTCCCTGGCGCAGGAGCACGGCGAGACCCGCGCCTGCGCCCTCGGCCACGCCTATCTATGCCTGGCGTTCACCTTCGCCGGGCGCCACGCCGAGGCGGCGGCGTCCGGGGCGGTGGCCGCGGAACGGCTGGACGCGCTCGGCCACTTCGCCGGCCTGGTGTCGCTGGACATCCACCTGGGCTACCTGCACCTGCTGAGCGGCGAGTTCGACCTCGCCATCGAGCGGTGCGATCGGGGCCTGGACCGCCTGGGGGCGAGCCAGGAGCGCTGGGCGCGCGGCTACCTGCTGGTCATCAAGGCCATGGCCCTGTTCTTCACCGGACAGGACGAGGCGAGCGCGGCCGCCGCTCGCAGCGCCCTGGCCAAGAAGCACGAGCTGGGCGATACCGTCGGCACGGCCTACTGCCTGGAAGCCCTGGGCATGCTCGCCGTCCGGCAGCAGCGCGCCGAGCGCACGGCGTGGCTGTTCGGCGCGGCCGAGGTCCTGTGGGACATGGCCGGCACCCGCCTCGGCGGGACGGCCATCATGGAGGAGCTGCACCAGCAGGCGGTCAAGGCCGCCCAGGACGCGCTGGGGGAAGGCCGCTACGCCGCGCTCTTCCGCGGCGGGGCGGCCCAGCCGCTCGACCGCACCGTCGGGCTCGCCGTCGCCGATGACGACGAGCTGCCGGCCGCGCCGGACCTGCCCGGCCCGCTGACCGAACGGGAACGGGAGATAGCGGTCCTGGTCGCCGAGGGGATGTCCAACCGGGACATCGCCCGGCAGCTCGCCATCGCCAAGCGCACGGTCGACGCGCATCTCGGGCACATCTTCGCCAAGCTCGGCATCTCCTCCCGGGTCCGGCTCGCCACCTGGCTGGACCCGGACCGCGGCCCCGGCTAGCCCGCGGGTTACATCTCCTCCGCGCCCACCCGGGCCGCCAGCTCCCGGGTCCGCTTGCCGCGCCACCAGAAGAACACCCCGATGGCCACGAAGCAGAGCACGGGGAGCAGCTCGGTCCACAGGTAGGTGATCCGCTCCCCGGCCCCCCAGCCGTCCGGCCGGAAGTCGTCGCCGAACCAGTGGTCGCCGGCCCCGGGGGCGATGAGCTGGACGCTGGCGATGGCCACCAGGACCATCAGCACGACCGTCAGCGGCCGGGCGAACGGCATCTTGAACGGCCGGGGCGTGTCCGGGTGGCTGCGGCGCAGCTTCCACAGCGCCGGGTAGATGAGCAGGTAGCTGATCAGCGTGGTCGAGATGGTCACGCCCAGCACGGCGTCGAAGTACTTGGCCGCGTTGCCGTTGGTGATCTGCTGGGCCAGGATGACGACAATGGTGGCCACCACGCCGCTGAACACGTTGACCCGCACCGGCGTGCCGAACCGGGCGTTGATCACGCCCAGCGTGCGCGGCCCGGCCCCGTCGTAGCAGGATACGGCCAGGGCCCGGTCCGAGCCCATGATCCAGGTCGCGCCCGAGGTGATCAGGCAGATGATGAACAGCAGGGCGCAGGCGTCGCCGAGGACGAGCCCGGCCCCGGACAAGGTGGCCGCGCCGCCGGCGCCGACGTGGCCGCCGTACACGGTGAAGACCGTCTGGATGGCGCTGATGAACCCGCTGAAGTTGGTGATCGCGCTGGTGGGCAGCACGAGCAGGATGCCCAGCACCGGGACCGCGTAGAGCACCACGCTGGCCACGCCCGAGCGCATGATGGCGAACGGCACGTCGCGCTGCGGGTTGGTCATCTCCTCGCCCGCGCTGTTCGGCAGCTCGAAGCCGACGAAGTTGAACAGGAGCACGCCGACCAGGGCCACGAAGCCGCCGGCCGACGGCGAGTAGCTGCCCGCGCCGTGCCAGCCGTGCTTGGTCGCGTAGATGATGACCGAGAGGGTGAACAGGCCGAGCAGCAGGAACCGGGCGTAGGCGCCGGCCGTCGGCAGCCACTTGCCCACGCTGAACGAGGTGATCGCGGCGACGATCGAGGTCCAGATGAACACCAGCGCCACGATGTACCAGACCACCGTCGGCAGCGGGTTGCCGTTGTTGAAGAACACCTGGATGGCGCCGATGCAGCTGATGGCGAGCGTGCCGCCGATCCAGACCGGGTTGGTGATCCAGTACAGGAAGTTGTTCACCGCCCCGGCCAGGTGCCCGAAGGCCAGCCGGGTCCAGTAGTAGGGCCCGCCTTCCTGCGGGAAGGCCGCGCCGAGCTCGGCGAACAGCAGCGCCTGGGGGACGAAGAAGACGACCGCGAAGACCATCATCCAGGTGAAGGCCTCACCGCCGCTTGACGCCACCGAGGCGATCGTGTCCACGCCGACGATGGTGCAGATGAGGAAGAACAGGATGTCGTAGCGGCCGAAGTGCTTCTGCAGCTTCTGCCGTTCGACATCGGCGACGGTCAGGTCGTCCAGGGTTGTCATCGAGATGTGCTCCTCGCGGGGTCATCAGCAGGCCTCATCCTCGCCGGGGGCGATTTCGAGCCTGTTAACGATTTATGACATCGCGGATCATGTGGCGCAAGTGGGAAATGCGAGAAATCGAGCCCCGGCCGTCCGCTTGACCGGCCTGCGGGAAGCGGCCTGGAGGCGTCGGCCACAATGGGGGCCATGGTTTCTGAGATCTTCGACCCCGAGCGGTGGCGTGCCGTCGATGGGTTCTCCTTCACCGACATCACCTACCACCGGGCGGTCGGCTCGGGCACGGTCCGGGTCGCCTTCAACCGCCCGGAGGTCAGGAACGCGTTCCGCCCGCACACCGTGGACGAGCTGTACGTCGCGCTGGATCACGCCCGGATGAGCGGCGACGTGGGCTGCGTGCTGCTCACCGGCAACGGGCCGTCGCCGCGGGACGGCGGCTGGGCCTTCTGCTCCGGCGGCGACCAGCGCATCCGCGGCCGGGACGGGTACCGGTACGCCGAGGGGGAGACGGCCGCGTCCATCGACCCGGCCCGCGCCGGGCGGCTGCACATCATGGAGGTGCACCGGCTGATCCGGTTCATGCCCAAGGTGGTCATCGCCGTGGTGCCCGGCTGGGCCGCCGGCGGCGGGCACAGCCTGCACGTGGTGTGCGACCTCACCCTGGCCAGCGCCGAGCACGCCCGGTTCAAGCAGACCGACGCGGATGTCGGCAGCTTCGATGGCGGCTTCGGCTCGGCCTACCTGGCCCGCCAGGTGGGCCAGAAGTTCGCCCGGGAGATCTTCTTCCTCGGCGAGGCCTACGACGCGGCGCAGGCGCACCGGATGGGCATGGTCAACGCGGTGGTGCCGCACGCCGACCTGGAGCGGACCGCGCTGGACTGGGCGGCCAAGATCAACGCCAAGAGCCCCACCTCGCAGCGGATGCTGAAGTACGCCTTCAACCTCATCGACGACGGCCTGGTCGGCCAGCAGGTGTTCGCGGCCGAGGCCACCCGGCTCGCCTACATGACCGACGAGGCGGTCGAGGGCCGGGACGCCTTCCTGGAGAAGCGCTCCCCGGACTGGGCCCGGTTCCCGTACTACTACTGACCGGTCAGCCTCAGCCGATGGTGATGGCGTCCAGGCGTTTCTTGAGGAAAGCGGCGGACACGACCGGGGCGTAGTCGTTGGGCCGCCCGACCGGCGGCCGCAGCGCCTCCACAACCGCGTCGTGGTCGGCCTCGTAGAAGTAGACCAGCGAGACCAGGTCCTCGTCCGGCGCCTCGGCCTGCGGCGGGAGCACCCGGTGCCGGTTGGACTTCCACCGGTCGCCGCTCCAGCGGGCCAGCAGGTCGCCGGTGTTGATGGTGAACGCGCCGGGCACGTACGGCGCGTCTTCCCAGCCGCCTTCCGCGGTCCACACCTGCAGGCCGCCGCGGCCCGGCTCGCGGTCCAGCACGGTGACGGTGCCGAAGTCGGTGTGCGGGCCGATCCGGAACTGGCCCGGTTCCGGCCGGCCGGCCACCGCCATCGGCGGGTACCAGTTGATGTTCATGGTGTGGGTGGCGTGCCCGGTGTGCCGGGTGAAGAAGTCGCGGTCCAGGCCCAGCGCGACCGCGCCCAGCACCAGCAGCTCGTCCGCCAGGGCGCGCATCCGGGCCAGGTAGGCGACGACCGCGGGCTCGAGCCCGGGCGCCTCGGCCGGGTAGACGTTCGGCTGGAACCAGTAGCCGTCCACCTCGGGGTCGCCGGTCGGCTGGTCGGCGCCGACCGCGTAGGACTCCTTCAGGTCCGGCGGGGTCTGCGTGCCCTCGGCGTAGCCGTTGGCCTCCACGCCGGGCGGCAGCCAGCCCCGGCCGCCGACGGTGACGGCGTAGCGGCGCTTGGCCGCGTCCGGCAGCGCGAAGAACGCCCGCGCCTGCGCGCGGACCTGCGCGCGCAGGTCGTCCGGCACGCCGTGCCCGGTGATCAGGAAGAACCCGACGCTGCGCAGCGCGGCGTCGACCTGCGCCGCCACCGCCGCCCGGGCCGCCTCGTCACCGCCGAACCAGGGCCGCAGGTCGATCACCGGAACTGAGGAGGGCATACGGCAAGCTTACGGGCCCGGCCAAGACGTGATGAAACCCTGGTTTCAACGCGTTTTAACGCGCTAGAAGTCCAGTTTCATGGCAACTACGGGGGTTCCTCAGCCGAGGAACTCCACGATCGCGGCGGCCCACCCCGCGTCATGCGGGATCCGGCCGGCTGGGCTCAGGGCCGCCGGGTCGAACCCGGCGTCGTCCAGGGCCCGGTTGACGGCGGCCAGCTCGCCCCGGAACACGTACGTCACCGGCTCCGGCCGGTTGAGTACCTCGTAGGCCACCACGCCCGGACCCGGCGCCAGCGCGAACGCCAGCACGGTGGGGCTCTCGCCGGTGACCGTCAGCGCGGACAGGTCCTCGGTGGCGGGGGTCAGCCGCCCCCGCGTGACGTCCGGCCGGGTCGCCATCGGCCGGGGGCCTCGCCCGTTCATCCCGGCCCCGAGCGCGCGGTACGCCCAGTACCCGCCGAACGCGCCGAACCCCTCGCCGAACCCGAACGCCCCCGGGCCTGCGAACCCCCCAGCCCCGCCGAACCCCCCCGGGCCTGCGAACCCCCCGGGCCGCCGAACCCCCCGGGCCGCCGAACCCGCCGGGGCCGCCGAACCCCCCGGGGCCGCCGGCCATCATCCCGGCGGCCAGCACGCCCCCCGGCCCGGGCTCAAACGCACCGCCGGTGCTCTCGTGCTCGCCGATGTGCGGCGCGGCGGCGTGGTCGTGCCAGGGCTCGGTCCCGGCCGCGGGCCGGCGCACCGAGGCCAGCTGCCGGAAACCGATCGCGAGGCCGGCGCGGCGGCCGAGCTCACCCACCGCGTCCCGCCGGTCCGGCCGGGTGGCGACCTGGATCAAGGTCGCGGCCAGCCCGGGATGGATGCCGTCCAGGGCGCCGGCCGGGACGGCCACGCCGTCCCGCAGCAGCCCGGCGGCGGCGCGCACGGCCATCGGGTCGAGCCCGGGCAGCAGCGCCGCGAGGAAGACGGCCGTCCGGGTGCTCGCCTCCCGGAGCCGGGTGGTCAGCAGCTCGGCCAGCTCGCCGGTCCGCCGGCCGAGCCGGGTCAGCACCACCGGCTCCCGGCCCGCCACCTCGACCGTGACCGCGTAGTCCTGCACCCGCACCGCCCGGGCGAAGGAGAAGCTGACCCGCTCGCTGCCGCCGGCCTCGGTGACCAGCAGCGCGTCGTCGTAGACCCGCACCTCACCCGGTCCGCCGGAGATGAACGCGGCGAACACCTCGGCCTCGCCCACCGCGGCCGCGGCCGTCGCGGCGGCGTCGGCCCGGCCGTCGCGCAGCTCGGCCAGCAGCTGCGTGCGCATCACCCCGAGCCGGGCGAGCTCGATCACGTCCCCGCCGGCCAGGGTCAGCCGGACCGTGAACGGCTCCGGCTCACTCACCGCCCCGATTTGACCAAACGGGATGGGCAGCACGCTCCCGCTATCCGGCGCGAGCAGCAGCATCCCGTCGCGGACCTCGACCTCAGCCTCGCCGTCCTCCCGCGGCTCTCCTTGGGTGAGGATGCGGTACTGGGCTCTGCTCATGGAATCGGGCTCATGGAATCGGGCTCACGGAACCGGCGTCAGCCCGCGGGGGTGCCGCATTCGCCGCAGAACCGGGCGCCGGTCAGCGGCGAGCCGCAGTTCCCGCAGAATTTCTGGGCCGCGGGCGCGGCCGCCAGCGCGTGCCCGCAGCCCGAGCAGAACTTGCCGCCGCCGCTCTCCTGGCCGCAGCTCGGGCACATCGCGGTGGCCTGGTCGCGGTAGTTGATGTCCCGGGTCCAGTCCTGGGCCTGGATCTTCTGGTTGAGCTGGTTGACCTGCGCCGCGGCCTGCATCCCGGCGATCTCCTGGTCCAGCTTGGGGGCGCAGGTCGTGCACAGGCCCCGCGGGCCGTTCCAGCACACCTGCTCGCACACCCACTGGCCGCACCGGTGGCACTGGTGGAAGAACGGCTTCATCTCCTCGACCGCGTGGGCCAGCGCCTTGTCCCGGGTCGAGCCGCGCACGCCGTCGCGCATCCACTCGGCGTCCCAGCCGAGCTGCTGGGCCTTCTCGCCGACGGCGCCGCCCACCAGGTCGCCGCCGAGCCGCAGCAGCCGCCCGCCGAAGCCGGTGACCGAATGCTGGAACGAGGAACTGTACCCGTTGCCGCAGCGTCGGCAGAAGAACTCGAACTGGTAGCCGTCGTTGGTGCTGCGGTCCTGGTAGTTGTCGGTAAAGAAGATCATCCCGGCCATGGCGCCTCCCCGTTCCTCCTGACACGGGGCACGTTAGCAGGTTTGTCATAGCCTGACGTCGGCGTCCGCTCACTTCTCGACGGTGCGGAGTCATCACTAATAGATTGGCCTTATGACGAGAGAGGCCGACGGGGCGATGGCCGCCCGCCGCCTGGAACTCGTCCGCCCGGGTGACCTCCGCGCCTTGCTCGCGGAGGGGACCAGGGCGCAGCACGAGGACGGTGACCTGGAGGCGGGCCGGCAGTGCTTCGAGCGTGCCTACCGGCTGGCCGAGCAGGCCTCCGACACCGAATCGATGGCGCTGGCGGCCTTGGGCCTGGCCGGGCTGTGGGTCCGCGAGGGGCGCACCGTCACCAGCTCGGTGCTGCTCGAGGCCCGGCTCCAGCACGTGCTGGCGCTGCTCGCGGCCGATTCCGTGCTGGCGCTGCGGATCCGGACCCGGCTGGCGGGCGAGGCGGATTACGCGCGCGGCACGCACGCCGACGTCATGGCCGCGCTCGACGAGGTCCGGGCGACCGGGGATCCCGGGCTGCTGGCCGAGGCCGTGCGGATCGCGCACCACTGCCTGCTCGGTCCCGAGCACGTCACCCTGCGCCGCCAGCTGGCGGTCGAGCTGACCAAGGCCAGCTTCCGCACCGACCGGCGCAGCGACCTGCTGATGGGCCTGCTCTGGCAGACGGCCGACGCGTACTGCGCGGGCGACCCGCACGCCGGGCGGCTGCTCGGCGAGCTGAAGGAGCACCTCAGGCCGCGCGACCACCTGGCGGTGGGCTTCGTGGTCAGCGCGATCGACGTGATGCTGGCCATCCGGGCCGGCCGGTTCGCCGAGGCCGAGGAGCTGGCCGCCGTCTGCGCCCGCCGCGGCGCGGCCGCGGGCGACGTCGACCACGACTGGTGGTCCGCCGCCCAGCTGGTGACGATCCGCTGGTACCAGGGCCGCCTGGCCGAGCTGCTGCCCGCTCTGCACGAGCGCGTGCACTCCCCGGTCCTGTCCTCGGTCGACAACTCCGCGGTCGCCGCGCTGGCGGTGGCGGCCGCGATGAGCGGGGACCGGCACCAGGCCGCGAGCTCGCTGGCCGCGCTGTGCGGCAGCGACCTGGCCGCGCTGCCCCGGTCGAGCGCCTGGCTGGTCACCATGCACGGTGTCGTGGAGGCCGCGTACCTGCTCGAGGAGAGCGACGTCGCGGTCCGGGCTTACGAGCTGCTCCGCCCGCACGCCGGCCTGCCGATGGTCGGCAGCCTGGGGGTGACCTGCTTCGGGTCGACGCAGCACGCCCTCGGCGTCGCCATGCTCACCACGCGGCAGCCGGACCTGGCTATCGAGCACCTGGCCGCGGCCGTCCAGCAGAACCTCGCGCTGGCGCACTGGCCCGCGCTGCTGGCGTCCCGCCAGCGGCTGGCCCAGGCGTACCTGCTGCGCGGCGCCCCGGGGGACGCCGATACCGCGCGCCGCGAGCTGAACCTGGCCGCGGCGCAGGCGGCCGCGGTCGGCCTGCTGGTCCCGGAAGCGTCCGTGGCCGGGTCTTCCGCGGCGGCCGGGACGGCGGTGGCGGAATGCCAGCGGGCGGGCCGGAAGTGGCGGGTGACGCTGCGGAACCGCAGCGTGCTGGTGGAGGACAGCATCGGCATGGCCCACCTGGCCGTGCTGATCGCCAACCCGCGCCAGGAGATCGGTGCCGCCGACCTGGTGGCCGGGGTGGCCGGGCTGACCCCGGGCGAAGCCGGGGCGGCCCAGCCGGTGCTGGACCACGAGGCCATCGCCGAGTACCGGAACCGGCTCAAGAGCCTGGAAGCCGAGATCGAGCAGCCCGACGCCGACCCGGCCCGGGTCGCCCGGGCCCGGGCCGAACGCGACTGGCTCGTCGCCCAGCTGTCCAGCGCCGCCGGGTTCGCCGGGCGGACGCGGGCCTTCCCGGACCAGCCCGAGCGGGCCCGGGTGGCGGTGGGCAAGGCCATCCGCCGGGCGCTCGGCCGGATCTCCGAGGCCGACGCCGTCGTCGGCGAGCACCTGCGCCAGACGGTGCACACCGGGGTGCGCTGCTCCTACTGGCCCAGCTGAGCTGGCCCGATCGCCCCGGGGTGGAACGGGGCGGCACGAGATGGACCGCCGCAAGCTAGGAAGCTAAAGATCAGCGGGACCTCTCGGGAGTTAATCGTGGCACTTCGTGATTCGATGCGTGAATCGGCAGCTCAGTACCTGCGTCCGGGGGAGCCGATCCAGGCCGTGATCGGCGCCCAGACGGCGAGTCAGTGGCTGGCCGCGCTGACCGGCATCTTCGTGTTCCTCGGCTTGAACCGCTACCGGATCCTGGCCGTGACGCCGAACCGGATCGTGGTGCTTGACGCCGGCAAGACCAGCTTCAAGACGGCCCGCGGCGTCGTCGGCGAGCTGCCCCGGTCGACCCGGCTCGGCCCCGGCTCGGGCGTCTGGCACCGGGTCCAGGCTGGCCCCGAGAACCTCCGGGTGCACCGTCGCTTCTTCAAGGACATGGACACCGCCGACAGCGCGCTCACCTCGGCCCAGCCGTACTAGTACCAGCACTAGCCCAGGACGGCGATGAAGTCCCGGGCCCAGCCCTCCAGGAACTGATTCGCGGGCCGGTTCTGGCCGTGGAGGCCGGCCCGCAGCGGGCCACCCGGATGACGGGCCACGTCGAGCTGGACCCATTCGGGGTTGATGTCCAGTTCCATCGCGACCCGGCTGCCCGCGCGGGCCAGCGCGACGGCCAGGTCGGCCGGGCTGGCCGACATGCTCGCGGCGTACTCCAGGTCGCCGGCCGCGTCCTGGCCGAGCGCGCTGCGGGCCACCAGCTCGCCGCCGCCGAGAGTTGACCCCCACACGCTCCACTCGGCGGCGGCGGGCGTCGGCTTGCCGTTCAGCACCAGCGGCGGCAGGTTCTGCCTGACGCTGTACACCGCCTCGCCGGGCGCCGGCAGGCCGTGGCCCCAGACCCCGATCCGGGCCCGGCCCGAGCGGTCGATGACCAGGCTGGCCAGCCCGCGCCGCAGCGCGGCGGCCAGGTGCCCCTCCTGCTCGTAGCCGCCCGCGCCCGCGGACAGCTTGAACCCGCCGTTGAACGCGGCCAGCAGCCGCCTGCGCTCGGCGCCGCGCACCGCCGGGCCGGCCTTGACCCGGCCCGCGGCCAGGCCGGGATCTTCGCTGCCGTCGTGCAGGACGTAGGTGACCGGCCCGGAGAAGGTCGCGACCGTCACCGTGGATCCGTCCTTCATCCGGGTCGTGGTCACCGTCACCGCGGCCGGGGTCGGGGTGGGGGACGGCGTCGGGCTCGGCGGCGTGGTCGCGGCCGCCCGGGTGGTCGCCGGGGCGCTGGTCCGGGCGGGTGTGGTGGTGGCGCCGGGGGTGGTGGTGGCGGAGGCGCTGCAGGCGGTGAGCACCCCGGCCGCCGCGAAGGCGATCCACAGCCTGCGCATCGTCAACTCCGGATCTCCCGCCCCTGCGGCTACTATTCGGTCACTATGGCAAGCACCGTCACGCTCACTGGCTGGGGCCGGATCGCGCCGACCCAGGCCCAGCTGGCCCAGCCCGACACGGTAGCCGGCGTCGTTCGTCTGCTTGAGTCCTCCTCTTCGGCCGGCCTGATCGCCCGGGGGCTCGGCCGCAGCTACAACAACGCCGCGCAGTCCGCGGGCGGCGTGGTCGTCTCGACCGCCCGGCTGAACCGGATCCTTCGCCTCGACCCCGCCGCCGGCGTGGTGACCTGCGAGGCCGGCGTGAGCCTGGAGCAGCTCATGGTGGCCGGGCTGCCGGCAGGCTGGTTCGTGCCGGTCTCGCCCGGCACCCGGCAGGTGACGGTCGGCGGCGCGATCGCGGCCGACGTGCACGGCAAGAACCACCACGTGGCCGGCAGCTTCGCCCGGCACGTCCGGTCGTTCGACATCGTGCTGCCCGGCGGCGAGCCGCGCACGGTGACCGCGGCGTCCGATCCCGAGCTGTTCTGGGCCACGGCGGGCGGCATGGGCTTGACCGGAGTAGTGGTGCGGGCCGAGATCCAGCTGAAGCGGGTCGCCACCTCACGGCTCAAAGTGGACACGGTGCGCACCGCCGACATCGACGAGACGATGGCGGTCCTGGCCGAGCACGACCGCGCCTTCGGCTACACCGTGGCCTGGTCGGACAGCCTGGCCCAGGGCGCGCGCCTGGGCCGTTCGGTCGTTACCAGCGGTGACTTCGCCTCCCCGGCTGACCTGCCCGCCGGCGCCGACCCGTTCGAGTTCCGGCCGGGGGCCCGGCTGGGCGTCCCGTCGCCGATGCCGCCCGGCCTGATCAACCGCTACTCGGTGGCCCTGGCCAACGAGGCCTACTACCGCAAGGCCCCCCGCTCCCGGCGGGGCGAGCTGCAGACCATCGGCGCGTTCTTCCACCCGCTCGACGGGATCAGGAACTGGAACCGGGTCTACGGGCCCGGCGGCTTCCGGCAGTACCAGTACGTCGTGCCGTTCGGCCAGGAGGCCGCCGTGCGCCGGTCCTTCGAGCTGGTCAGCCGGGCTCGCGCCGCCTCGTTCGTGACCGTGCTCAAGCGGTTCGGGGAAGGCGACCCCGGCCTGCTCTCGTTCCCGGTGCCCGGCTGGACGCTCGCCCTGGACGTGCCGGCCAGGACCCCGGGCCTGGCCGGGCTGCTGGCGGCGCTCGACCGGCTGGTCGTCGAGGCGGGCGGCCGGGTCTACCTGGCCAAGGACTCGCGGGTCCCGCCGGAGGTCCTGGCCGCGATGTACCCGCGGCTGCCCGAGTTCGCCAAGCTGCGCGAGGTGTACGACCCGGCCGGGATACTCGCCTCCGACCTGTCCCGGCGGCTCGGCCTGTAACCCCGCGAATCTTCGCTCATCGGATATTCCGGGCAATAGCCGCACGCCTTTTACCGCCAGAATGCCCGGGTTACGTGGTCAGCCGATTGCGCCGGACGCAATTGCATCTGATGGCGCAATGCCAAAAACACAGCCTCTTAGCAGGCGCATAGCGGCAGGTTTTAATACTGGGCGGCGGCTACAAGACAAAAAAGGCCGCTGGACAGAATTGTCTTTCTCTTCCCATGCCGATTACCCGGCGAGTAAAGTCAGGCTGGTCGCACAGCGTTGCCAGCCGAGGCCGTGACCAGCCTGGTTACCGGACCCACGGCGGCTCGGGGCCGACTGGCGGCCGCCGCGAACGACGGTGCGGCGATCTGACTGACGGAAGGCCGCCCCCGGTTTCGCGGCTGACTGTGTGGGATCAGGCACCACGAGACCGGAGAGCGGACTTCTTTGTCCACCTCCGGGAAGGAGGCTCGTTATGCAAGACACTACTGTCTCCGGGATACGCTTCGCGAGCGATTCCGGGGTAAACGCCCGGCGCAGGTTTTTCAGCCGGACGCCGCGGTACTCCGGCGAGGACGAATTGCTGGCCCGGGTCCTCATCACCAGCTGGAGCCTGGCCACCGGCCGGACCCTGCCCAGTGTCGCCCCGCAAACGCTGACCGAGGACGAGCTGATCAGCTTCTGGGCCGACGACATGATCGCGAGTGCCGGATGTCAGCCAGTGTCCTGACCGAGGACGACTGGCGGCGGGAGCGGGCGTACCTGCAGGAGCACCGGTACGACCTGGCGGTCGAGGCCGCCGGGGAATTCGCGGCGGAGCGCCGGGTGGCCGGCACCCCGCTGCTCGCCGCCCCCGGCTGGCAGCCCGCCGAGCCGGTCCCGCTGCGTGACATCAAGCTGGAGCTCACCCCGTTCGCTCCGGCGGACGGCCCCGAGCCGGCTCCGGTGCCGCCCGAGCTGGTGCCACCTGAGCTGGCGCCGCTGCCCGGCCGGCCGGACGGGACCCGTTACCCGCGCTACTCCGACGCGCTGCGGGCGCTGGCCGCCCCGGCCGTGTTCGAGAACCGTCCCACCTACCGGCTGACCGAGGCCGAGCTCGCCCCCGGCGCGTCCCGGCTCGCGTTCACCCGCGGCCGCTACTTCGACGCCGTGGACACCGGCGAGGCGGCCGCGCACGAGTTCGCCGCGGCCCGGCTCGGCGGCCGGCCGGCCCTGCTGCGCGCCCTCCTCGAGGACCCCTGCGACCTGCGCCGCCGGCCCGCCAACCTGGCCATCAGCACGCTGACGCTGCGGCGGGACGGGGACCGGGCGTCGTTCCTGCTGCACTGGCGGGACCCGGCCAAGGTCGGCCACGCCGGCGGAATGTACCAGGTGATCCCGGTCGGCATCTTCCAGCCGTCCGGCCCCGAGCCGTGGCACGAGCGCCGGGACTTCTCCCTGTGGCGGTGCATGCTCCGCGAGTTCGACGAAGAGCTCCGCGGCCGCTCCGAGGATTACGGCACCGGGCCCGTCGAGTACGAGTCCTGGCCGTTCGCCCGGCGGATGACCGCCGCGCTCGACCAAGGCCAGGTCCAGGCGTGGTGCCTCGGCCTCGGCGTCGACCCGCTGACCTACGCCACCGACCTGCTCACCGTGGTGGTGATCGACAGCCGCCTGTTCGACGAGCTGTTCAGCCTGGCCCCCCGGCCGAACGCCGAGGGCCGCGTGCTGGCCGCCCGCGAGTTCGCCGCCCACGTCATCGACCGCGCCGTCCACCGCGAGCCCATCCAGGCCGCCGGCGCCGCCCTCCTCCGCCTAGCCTGGCACCACCGCGACACCCTCCTCGACTCCTAGCCGCCCGAGGCATCCCCCGGACCGGGTCAGGTGGCTAGGCCGTGGTGGCCGGGGCCGCGGGGGAGGATGGGCCAGATGTCGACGACGGTGTCGTCGCGGACCACGTGGTAGGCGTCGTACCAGTTGACCGTGGTGGGCGAGTAGCCGGGCACGAGCGCGACCGAGTCGCCGACCCGGAGCGCGGACCCGTCCGGGGCGGCGAAAATGCCGTGTTCCTCGTCGAACCGGACCGGCTCGAGGTCGTGGCCGACGATCGTTACGTCGTCGGGGGCGGCGACGGACTTGTTTCCCGCGTCCACGATCACCCGGTCGCTCTGCCGGCTGATGACGCTGGCCTGGACGGTCAGCGAATGCTCGAAGCCGGGGGCCATCTGGCCGTGGTAGTTGTCCATGACCACGTAGCTGCCGGCCTGGATCTCGGTGATGCCGGGGAAGGCCGCGGTCCACCGCCAGGTGGAGATGCCGCCCGCCGACCGGATCGGGCACGGGATCCCGGCGGCCTCCAGGCGTTCGGCGACGCCGGTGAAGAAGGTCATCGCCACCCGCTGCCGCTCGTGCCGCAGTTCATCGTCGATGGTCAGCGAGCAATGCCCCTCGTAGCCGGTGATGCCCTCCAGGCGCAGGCCGGGCAGCTCCGTCACCTGGCGGGCCAGTGCCACCGCGGTGTCCGCGGTGTCCACGCCGCAGCGGTCCATGCCGGTGTCCACCTCGATCATGAGCCCGAGCTCGGCCCCGGCCCGGACGGCCGCGGCCGACAGCGCGGCGGCGTTGTCCGCCTCGTCCACCGCCACCAGGAGCCGCCGCCCCGCCGCCAGCTCGGCCAGCCGCCGCACCTTGGCCGGGTGGGACACCGTGTTGACCACGAAGATGTCGTCGAACCCGGCGGCGACCAGCACCGCCGCCTCCCAGACGGTGGCGGTGGACAGCCCGCCCGCTCCGGCCTCGACCTGCCGCCGGGCCAGCTCGGGACACTTGTGCGTCTTGTAGTGCGGGCGGATGGTGGCCGGCCCGAGCGAGGCGAGCGCGTCCGCCATGTGGTCGATGTTGCGCTGGGCCGCGTCGGCGTCCAGCACCAGCGCCGGAGTCGCCAGTTCCGAACGATGCTGGCCGATATCGCCCTCGTACTGCCGCCTGACCTGGTCCCTCATCTCGCCGAGCTCAGCCGCCGCCATCATGCCTCCCGTGGTTCACAGCTCCGCGTTGACGATGAAGCCGCCGTCGGCGAGCAGGGTCGCGCTGGTCACGTAGCTGGCGTCGTCGGAGAGCAGGTAGGCGATCGTGCCCGCCAGCTCCTCCGGCTGGGCGGGCCGGTGCAGGGCGATCCGCTCGGTGTAGTACTTGATCGCGGCCGGGTCGTCCATCATCGGCGCGCTCATCGGGGTCTGGACCCAGCCCGGCTCGACCGCGTTCACCCGGATGCCGTGCTCGCCCAGGTTGGCGCCCAGCGCCTTGGCCAGCATGCTGATCGCGCCCTTGGTCCCGCAGTAGGCGCTCTGGTAGGGCGAGCCCACGTGGGCCGAGATGGAGCTCACGCAGCAGATCGCGCCGCCGTGCCCTTCGCGGATCATCTGCCTGGCGCCCTCGGTGCAGACCACCCAGGTGCCGCGCACGTTGGTCTCGAAGAGCAGGTCGAAGTCCTCGACGCTGGTCTCGTCCCAGGTCATGAACGGGTTGACCGCCGCGTTGGACACCACGTAGTCCAGCCGCCCGCCCCGCGCGGCGGTCTCCGTGACCATGGCCGTCACCTGCGAAGGGATGCGCATGTCAGCCTCGACCGCGAAAGCAGATCCGCCATCGGAGGCAATCCGTTCCAGCGTCGACGCCGGATCAGTACCTGGCCCGGAGTTGACCGCCACCACCGCGCCCTCGGCCGCGAGCCGGACCGCGGTCGCCTGCCCGATCCCGGTCGTCGCCCCGGTCACCAGCGCGACCTTCCCCTCGAACCGCCGCAACACGAAAGCCTCCCGACTAAAAGATCGCGATCGGGTTCCACGGCGACCCGGTCGCACCGGGCAGCCGCAGCGGCAGCCCGACCACCATGAACTCGAACCGCCCTTCCTCGGCGCACGCGAAAGCCACGTCCTCGAGCTGCAGGCTGTCCGCGGCGAGCAGGCCCATCGCGGTCACCTGCAGCGGGTGGATCGGGTAGAGCATGCCCTCCACCCCTGAGGGCACCGTCTCGCCGTCCCCGTCCGGCAGGAACGCGGCGATGCGCCGCTCGTGCATCCACTCGATCGTGTCCACGTGCAGCCCGGCCTTGCCCTCGCCGGCCGGCGGGTAGTCGTTGCTCCAGGCGCCCCGGGCGAGCCGCCGCGCGTGGTGCCCGGTGCGGAACACGAGGATGTCACCCTCGCCCAGCCGCACCCCCTGAGCCGCCTCGACCGCGAGCAGTTCGGCCCGCGTCACCGCCTCGCCCGGCTCGAGCCACGGCACCCCGCGGAACCGGGGCACGTCCAGCAGCACGCCCCGCCCCACCAGCCCGCGTTCGTACGCGGTCACATCGAGCCCAGTCGCCCCGCGCGAGGTCATCACCTCCCGGGCCGGCCTGCCGTTGTAGACCTGGCCCCGGTAGGCGATGTGGCACAGCGCGTCCATGTGGGTGTGGCAGTCCCCGTGGAACGCCAGGCCCACGTAGTCGGTGGCGAACGTGAGCGTGCTCGACCCGATGTCGATGTCGTGCCCCTGGACCACGTGGTGGGTGACCGGGCTGGGGTTGTCCGGCCCGGCCACCGTGTTCATCGGGATCGACATCGTCACGTGCCGTCCCGACCGGACCAAGGCGGCGGCCGCCCGCACGTGGGAGGGCGTGAGGTAGTTCAGCGTGCCGAGCTCGTCGTCCGGGCCCCACCGGCCCCAGTTCCTGACCTTGGAGAAGATCTCGTCGAACTCCGCCAGCGTGACCGGGGCAGGCAGGGTCAAAGGGGTCAGGTCGGCCATAAGGAGATCAGCTCTCCCGTCCCGGCGTCGGTGGTCTCGGGGGTCTCGCCCATGGCCAGGCCGGCCAGCGCCAGGTTGCGGGCGCGGTCGCCGCGGTAGACGTAGGCCAGCACGCCGAAGCCCACGACCAGCCAGCCGAGCACGATGAACGGCGCCAGCGAGACCGGCCAGGCCGGCAGCGGGTTCACCGAGTAGTAGACGACCACGATCAGCGCGGCCGACCCGAGGAACGGGATGAGGGCGTGCTTGATCCAGCTGAACTCGTCGGGGTGCTGCTGCCGGTAGAACCGGTACAGGCCGTAGCTCGCGACGATGTAGACGAACGCCAGGGCGAACGTGAACCAGGTGCCGGTCACGTTGTAGACGTTAGCGACCCCGATGACCAGCGGCAGCAGCAGCCCGAGGACCACGTTGATTCCGGTCTGGACCCAGATCGCGTTGGTGGGCGTGCCGTGGACCGGGTGCAGCTTGGTCAGCTCGCGGGGCAGGGCCCGGGCCCGGGACATCCCGTACAGGAACCGGGCCGAGGCGTTCATGCACGCGATCGACACCGCGATGGCCGAGTTGAACAGCGCGAACAAGATGATGACCCAGGCGTCGCCCCAGTAGCGCTGGCCCAGGACGAACGCGGGCAGCTGCGACGAGCTCGCGAACGAGGACAGGTGGTCGATGCCCCAGCCGCTGGTCTGCCCCCACGAGACGACGATCAGGAACACGCCCATGATGAGGATCGAGCCCATCACGGCGCGGGGTACGGTCCGCTTCGGGTCGTGGCTCTCCTCGGCCAGCGGCGCGGCGCCGTCCCAGCCGGTGATGGCGAAGATGGCGAACACGACCCCGAGGAACAGGCCGTGCAGGGCCGAGCCGTGGAAGCCCTGGGTGACCCAGTTCAGGTTCGTGCCGCCCGGGCCAGGTGAGGCCAGCCCCCACAGGCCCAGGACCAGGACGATGAGCCCCTCGATCAGGCCGAGCCCGATGAGCAGCTTGACCGAGAGCTCGATGCCGCGCCAGGCGGTGTAGGCCACGAACACGATCAGGAAGACCATGAACCACCACCACTCGAAGGTGATCCCGTACTCGGCCTTGAGCGTGGACTGCAGCGTGGAGCCCATGAACGAGCCGACCTGGGCGATGACCACCGGGTAGAAGAGCAGGTAGACCCAGGCGACCAGGAAGCCGGCCCGGCCGCCGAGGGAGCGCGAGACGAAGGTGTAGTAGCTCCCGGTCGACGACAGGTGCCGGGCGAACTGGGCGAGCACGTAGCCGACCAGCAGGGCGATGACGAAGGCGCCCACGAACGCCATGGGGGCGGCCACGCCGGCGTTGAGGACGATGAACGGCATCGTGAACATGCCGGCGATGGCCGGGGCGATGGCGGTGACGCTCTGCATCAGCACGCCCGGCAGGGTTACCACGTTGGCCTTGAGGCGGCCGCCGGGGGATGAGTCGGCCATAATCGTTGCTCCTTCACGGGGGTCTGCAGGTACTGCTCGTAGGCATCCTCGGGTTTGGCGGATTCGTGCACGACGGCCCCGACCGCGCGGATCATCGCCTGCGGGGTGTCGCTCTGGAAGATGTTGCGGCCCATGTCCACGCCGGCCGCGCCGTTCTCGATCGCGCGATACGCCATGGTGAGCGCGTCGCGTTCGGGCAGTTTCTTGCCGCCCGCCATGACCAGCGGCACCGGGCACGCGGCCGCGACCGTGTCGAAGTCCGGCTCGCAGTAGTAGGTCTTGACGAAGTGGGCGCCCAGCTCGGCGCAGATCCGGGTGGCCAGCCGCAGGTAGCGGGCGTCCCGGGTGAGCTCCTTACCCACCGCGGTGACGGCCAGGACCGGGATGCCGTACCGCTGCCCGGCGTCGACCAGCCGGGTCATGTTCCGGACCGACTGGGTCTCGGCCTCCCCGCCCACGAAGACCTGGACGGCTACCGCGGCCGCGTTGATCCGGGCCGCGTCCTCCATCCCGACCGCGATCCGCTCGTCCGACAGTTCCCGCAGGATGCTGGGGCCGCCGCTGGCCCGCAGCACGATCGGCGTCCGGCTGGCCGGCGGGACCGTCGAGCGGACCATGCCCCGGGTGGTCATCAGCGCGTCGGCCCAGGGCAGCAGCGGCAGGATCGACAGGTCGACCCGCTCCAGGCCCGTGGTCGGTCCCTGGAAGTAGCCGTGGTCGATGGCCAGCATCACGGTGCGCCGGGTGTCGGGCCGGAAGACCCGGGCCAGCCTGCTCTGCATGCCCCAGTCGAGCGCCCCGCAGCCCTTGAGACCGAACGGCTCCTGACGCTGGGGTACCGAGGCGGCGAACCTGGCCCCGTTCGTTAGATCGTCGTTGTCGGCCATGGAACTCCCTAGGCGCCGGCCGCCCGCCACAGCGGGCTGAGCAGGCCGTCGTCGGTGATGTCGAGCATGCGCTGGTAGACCTGGCGCCAGGCGGCGTACTTCTCGTCGTACGCGGCCACCGTGGCCGGATCCGGGGTGAAGGTGGCCGCCCGCCGGCGCAGTTGAGGGCGCAGCTCGTGCAGGCCGGAGTAGACCCCCGCACCGGTCCCGGCGCAGATGGCGGCGCCGAGCGCGCTGCTCTCGGTCACCGCCGGGATGTGCACCGGCACGCCGAGCACGTCGGCCATGATCTGCGGCCACAGCTGCCCCCGGCCGGCCCCGCCGGTGAAGACCGCCTCGCCGAACTCCAGGCCGGTCAGGGAGGCGATGATGTCCCGGTGCCCGCGGGCCACGTAGGCGGCGGCCTCTTCGATCGCCCGCACGCACGCGCCCCGGCCTCCCCCCTGATTCAGGTCGAACTGGAGGAAAGAAGGACTCGCGTGCGCCCACCGCCGCGCGTTCATCAGGTTGGACATGATGGCGATGACCCCGCCGGGCGGGGCCGCGGCCGCCGCCTCCTCCATCACCACGTACGGGTCCACGCCGCGCCGCCGGGCCTCGGCGACCTCGGCGTCGCAGAACGCGTCCCGGAACCACCGCATGCTCATGCCGCAGTAGAAGCCGATGCCCTCGAGCATCCACTCGCCCGGCTGCACGTGGCACAGCGTCCGCAGCCGGATCCGCGGGTCGATCAGCGGCCGGTCCAGCAGCACCGTGTTCTGCCAGAACGTCCCGGCCACCACGGTGTACTCGTCCCGCTGCGCCCCGGCGCCGAGCAGCCCGAGCTGGGTGTCGCCGCCGCCCGCCGCCACCGGCGTGCCCGCCCGCAGCCCGGTCGCCGCGGCCGCGGCCGCGCTCACCTCGCCCACGACCGTGCCCGGGTCCGCGACCGCCGGCAGCACGGCCGGGTCGAGGCCGCACACCGCGGGGATGGTCGGCGACCACGACCGCCCGGACAGCGTGAACATGCCCGAGCTGGACCCGCAGGAAGGCTCGGTCACGTGCTGGCCGGTGAGCCGGTACACGATCCAGTCGCTGAGCATGCCCAGGCTGGTCACATCGCGCAGGATGTCCGGCCGGTGCCGGCCCAGCCAGCGCAGCCGGGCCGGGGAGGTGATCGCGACCCAGTCGCCGGCCTCGGCGTAGATCTTCTCCGCCGCGCCCTCGCGGATCAGGTCCTCGGCCTCGGCGGCGGCCCGGCTGTCCACGTTGGGGCAGGCGAAGATCTCCCGGCCGCCCGCGTCGTACAGGACCATGCCCTCGCGCATGCTGGTGGCCGCGACGGCGGCCACGTCCGCCCCGGTAATGCCCGCGGCCCGCAGCGCGTCCTGGACGCACGCGGCGATGGCCCGCCAGCCCGCGTCCACGTCGAAGTCCTGGCCGCCGGGCACGCCCGGCGGCTCGCGGTGGGTCCACTCCCGCTGCCCCACGCCGGCCTGCGCGCCGGTCTCGGTGAACAGCACCGCCCGGACGCTGCCGGTGCCCGCGTCGATGGCGAGAAGGTAGCGTCCGGTCATCGCGTCCCCTGCAGCACCTGGGGGTTCACCACGTTGGCGGGCACCCGCCCGGCCAGCAGCTCGGCCACCGCCGCGACCGCCCGCGAGGCGCCGCGGGCCAGGGTCTCCGCGGTGGCGCCGCCGATGTGCGGGGTCACGAAGACGTTCGGCCGGGCGAGCAGCGGGTGCCGGCCGGGGGTGCGCTCCAGCACGTCCAGCGCCGCGCCGCCCAGGTGCCCCCGCTCCAGCGCCTCGCCCAGGGCGCTCTCGTCGACCAGCCCTTCGCGGGCGGTGTTGATGAAGTAAGCGCCGGGCCGCATCCGGCCGAACTCCGCCCGCCCGAACATCCGTCCGTTCGCCGCGGTCAGCCGGGCATGCACGGAAATGACATCCGAACGAGCCAGCAGCGTGTCCATCGTGACCAGTTCCACGCCCGGGTCGGCGGCCGGCACCGGGTCGTACCCGATCACGGTGAAGCCGAGCGCCCGGGCCCGCCGGGCCACCTCGCGGCCGACGTGACCCAGGCCGACCAGGCCCATGGTCACGCTGGGCGCCTCGGCACCGAAGAACTCCCGTCCCTCGAACACCGACTCGGCGAACCCGCCGCCCTCGAGCAGGTGCCGGCTGGCCCGCGGCACGCCCCGGATGAGCAGCAGCGCGAAGGCGATGGTCAGCTCGGCGACCGCCTCGGCGTTCTTGCCCGGCGTGTTCACCACCGGGATGCCGCGGCTGGTCGCGGCGGCCACGTCCACGTTGACCGGGCCGCCCCGGGCGCAGCACACCAGCCGCAGCGGCGCCGCGTCGAGCACCTCGGCGCTGACCGGCGCGCCGTGCACCACCAGCACGTCGTGCCCGGCCACGGCGCGGGCCACCGCGGCCGGGTCGCCGGCGTACTCCCGCAGCCCGCGCTCGGACGCGGTGACCGGCGGCGCGCCGCCCGCCTCGTCGATCTGCATTGTCGACAAATCGACCAAACCGTCCAGCGTGGCCAGTGCCTCCGCGTACGCCGGTACCGGCATATAAGGGTCGCCGACGACCAGCACCTTCACGGGTAGACGTAGGTCGGCTCGAGGTCGATGGCGTGACCGCTGCCCGACTCCAGCACGAACTTGACCAGCGGCCCGGAGTCCACGTAGTAGAACTCGATGGACTCGCCGATCCGGCCGCCCATCAAGATCTCGGCGCCGCGCTCGGACCAGTGCTTCTTCAGCGCCTCGCTGTCTTCCATCGAATGCTTCATGCACGCGATGTGCTGCACGCCCTCGCCGTGCGTGTCGAGGAACTCCTGGTAGATGCTCGGTCCGCTGACCGGCTGGATGAGCTCGAAGCCCAGCCCGTCGACCGTGGTCTCGGCCCCGATCATGGCGAACTCGCAGGGCTTCCCGCGCACCACCGTGTCGTGCAGCAGGGGCGGGGCGTACTCGAACACGCTCCACGGCCCCCAGCCGAGGTTCTCGGTGTAGGAGCGCAGCGCGGATTCCATGTCCGCCACCACGACCGCGATCTGCGTGATCGTCATGGGGACCGCTGGCGGGACGATCCGCCCGCCGCTACCGCTTGCCATCTGGTGCCTCCTCATGGTGGGACAGTTCCTTGATCATCAGCTCGAGGTTGCGGGCCGGGTCGACCCCGTCGTAGATGGCGCTGCCGCTCACGATGACGTCGGCGCCCCAGCCCGCCACCTCGGCCGCGTTGGCCAGCGTCACCCCGCCGTCCACGCCGACCAGGATCTCGGCCCCGCTGCGCCGGGCCAGGTCGCGCACGGCCCGGACGCGCTGCCGGGTGCCGGGGACGGGCGCCTGGCCGGGCCAGCCCGGGCTGACCGCGAGGATCAGGACCAGGTCGGCCAGCCCTAGCACCGGCTCGACCGCCTGCACTGCGGTGCCGGGGTTGATGGCCACGCCGCGCAGGAAGGGCCGGTCCTGAGCCAGCGCCGTCATCTCCGCCATGGTGCGGTGCAGGTGCCGGGTCGCCTCCGCGTGCACGGTGATCACCGCGGCCCCGGCCGCCGCGATCTCGGGCAGCAGGCGGCGAGGCTCCTCGGTGATCAGGTGGACGTCGACCGGTATCCCGGTCGAGGCGGCCGCCGCCACGAAGGTCGGCCCGACCGTCAGCTGGGGGCAGAAGACGCCGTCCATCACGTCGACGTGGGCCCAGGTCGCCCGGCCCCGCAGCAGCTCGAGCTCGGCCCCGAGCCGGGTCAGGTCGGCGGTGAGCACTCCCGCGCTGAGCCTGGGCGTCATGCCGGCTGCCGCGCGAGCTCGCACGCCCCGGCCGCGAACGCCTCGATGGCGTCGCGGCCGGCCAGCGCGCCGACCTCCAGCCGGTACCGGCGCTCCTCGCCCGGCGCGAGGTAGCCCAGCTCGCCGCGCTCGCGGGCGTCGAACCGCCCGGCGTCGCGGTTGGTGCTCGGCTCCATCGCGACCACGTAGGCCACCGTGCCGAGCTGCCGCCAGGTGATGTGATGCGGCAGCGCGGCGCCGTCGTAGCGCTGGAAGACGCCGAGCCCCGCGGCCCGGTTGACCACCGCCGCGCCGACCAGGCCATCGGCTCCGGGCCGCATGGCGTGCTCGTAGCACTCCTCCACGAAGCCGGCCTCGGGCCCGGCCAGCTCCTGGTATTCGGGCGTGCTGGCGGCGCTGACGCAGGTCCCCGGGCCGGCCGGGTAGACCAGCTCGGCCCCGGCGTCGACCACCGGGAACCCGACGTTGCAGTGGTACAGCATCATGTGCGGGCACGGCGTCGGGCCGATGTTGGTCACGGTGTCGGTGATCCGCACGCTGACCCCGCCGAGGTCGGCCTCGACCCGGCGCCGCAGCAGCAGCTGCTCGCCGAACAACGCCGCCTGCAGCACCTCGCCCTCGGCCCACAGCACGCACTCGTCGCCGTCCCAGCGGGCGCCGTACCCGGCCAGCCGGGCCGGCCGCCCGGTGTACCGCCCGTGCAGCCCGTACGTCTCGGTGCCCCGGTGCGGGTAGTTGAAGATGGTCGCGTCGTCCGCGCCGCCGAGCAGCGTGTGGTCGAGACCGCAGGTGGAGACCAGCCCGCCGGGGAACCCGCGGAACCAGCCGATCCCGGTCGGCTCGCAGTACCAGGGCCCGACCAGGCCGACGGGCGAGAGCCAGGCCAGCGGCCGGCCGCCGAGCCAGGCGCCGCCGATGTCGAAGCCGCGGTCGACCAGGATCTCGAACTCGAAGCCCGCGCCGGTGGAGCAGCGCAGCAGGCGGACACCGCGTTCGGCCCCGTCGCCGCCCTCGACCAGCCGGACCCCGGCCACCTGTTCCAGGCGCCCCACGCGGGCGAGCAGCTCGTCCCGGCGCCACTGCCGCCCCCACAGGCTCACCACCAGCCGCCCTCCTCGCATCGGTCCCCCGCGTCACCATCAGCTCCGCGTCACCCATCAGCTCCGCGTTATGCGAGAGCATTCGCTCATCAAGTGCGCATCTGCTCGCATTAGCAGTATCTGCCCCTTATGCACCCCCTGACAAGCCCCGATTTCCCCACGTCAGTACCCCAGCCCCATTGCCAGCCCCCAGCCAGCCCGCTGCCGGTCCGTCGTTGGCCTGGCGCTGGCCTGGCGCTGGCCCGTCGTTGAGGCTGGCGCCGGCCACCTCTCGCGACGCTCTCTTCGCGCTGACGCCCCGCCGCGCCCCGTCTCGATCACCCCCGCACCGCTGCTCACACCAGCATCTTCAGCCCCGACCCGGCTCCAATGGTTGTGGCAACCTAATGGATAGAACCATTACGTTGCCACAACCATTGAATTTCTCCGATGGCGGTGCGCTCTGGGGTTGCGGGGGCGGTGCGCTCTGGGGTGCGGGGGCGGTGCGCTCTGGGGTGCGGGGGCGGTGCGCTCTGGGTCCGGTGGCGGTGCGCTCTGAGGTGCGGGGGCGGTGCGCTCTGGGGTGCGGGGGCGGTGCGCTCTGGGGTGCGGCCTGCCTCCGGTTCCGTTTCCCGTGCGGCAACATCAATCCACTCACACCGTGAGACACAGCGCCGAGTCAATAAGGGAAATCTTCTAACCGATAGAGCAAGCAGAGGGTTCCACTCATTGAATTCCTGGGGGTTAGGCGGCGCCGCGTTCCAGGTCGAGGAGGCGGAGAGCGGCTAGTTCGTTGGTGACGAGGACGTCGAGGAAGCCGCCGCGCAGAGCGCCGAGGATGGCTTCGACCTTGTGCTGGCCGCCGGCCACGCCGACCACCTTGGGGATCGGGGCCAGGTCGGACAGCTCGATGCCGATCCGGCGGTCGTGGATGGGCAGCGGCACCACCCGCCCCGAGGCGTCGAAGAACTGGCCCAGGATGTCCCCGACCACGTGCCGGTCGCGGAGCGAGCGGACGTCGTCGGCTTCCAGGTAGCCCATCTGGACGATGGTGGCGTCCTCGGTGGGCGTGCCGACGCCGACGATGGCCTGTTCCACGCCGCAGGCCTGCTTGAGCACCTGCGCGATCGAAGGCTCGGCCTTGAGTGCCGCCGCAAGCTCGGGGGTGGAGGCGACGATGGGGGTGGGGATGACGGTCGCGCTGGTCAGCTCGCCCTCGCCGGCGCCGTCGCCCTTGGAGGACAGGAAGGCGGGCAGGTAGGCCTCCACCCCGCCGGTCAGCGACACCATCCGGACCGGGCCGACGGCGCCGAAGTTGGTCGCGGCGATCACCCGTGAGACGGTGTCGCCCCAGCCCACGCCGAGGGTCCCGCCGGGACGCAGGTGGGTGCTCATGAACTGGGCCCCGCCCAGCCCCAGCCGGGCGTTCAGGGCCGGCCGCTCGCCCTCGCCGGAAACGTGGTCCGGCACCACCAGCGCCTCGGACAGCCCGAACGTCTTACGCAGCTCCCGGCTTACCTCGAACGCGTCCAGGTGGTCGGCGTTCAGGTTGATCGAGACCAGGCCGACCTTGCGGGCGCGGTCCAGCATCCGGCCGACGGACGCCCGGGACACCGAGAGCCGTTTCGCGATCTCGTCCTGGGTCAGCTCGTCCTTGTAGTAGAACCAGGCCACCCGCAGGAGCAGTTCCTCACTCCCCGACCTGCCCTCGCGAGCGTCCGGCTCCCCTCTCACGACCGTCTCCTTCTGGAATAAGGCATCGTCGCCCCCCACTATTTACTCACGGTCGATGACCTGGCCCCCGTCCAGCGCGATGACCGCGCCGGTCATGAACGCCGCCGCCGGGCTGAGCAGCAGCGTGATCCACAGCGCCACCTCCTCGGGAGCGCCGATCCGGCCGAGCGGTACCTGGCTGCCCAGCCACCGGTACGCCTCCTCCAGGTCATCGGCCCAGGTCGCGTGGATAGGGGTGTCGATGGGACCGGGCGAGATGCCGTTGATCCGTATGCCCAGCGGCGCGAGCTCGCCGGCCATGGTCTGGGTCAGGTAGTCGAGCGCGGACTTGGTCATCCCGTAGACCGACTGGCCGGCCCGCCGCAGCGTCCCCGAGGACGAGGAGACATTGACGACCGAACGAATGGGCGATTTCACCAGCATCGGCAGCGCCGCCCTGGTCAGGAAGAAGGGCGCCCTGACGTTGGTCGCGACGTGCTCGTCGAAGGAGTCGGTGTCCCACTGGGCGATGGGCATGTGGCGTACCACGGCCGCGTTATTGACCAGGCCGTCGAGGCGGCCGAAACGGATCAGGCACTCGTCGACGATCCGGCCCGGGCTGGCCGGGTCGGCCAGGTCGGCCGGGACGCACAGGGCCTGCCCGCCGGCCGCGGTGATCTCGCCTGCCACCTCGCGCAGCGGGTGTTCACGCCGTCCGACCAGGACGACCGGCGCCCCGGCGGCGCCGAGCCGGCGAGCGGTGGCGGCGCCGATCCCGCTGCCGGCGCCGGTCACGATGATGACGGCGTTTCTGAGGCCCGGGACGGGAACGTCCAGCGCGTTGTGCATATGTCAAGCATATGAGCATCCGCTCACAGGTCACCCGCGGTCGCCGGAACAAGCCGCTGAGGCCGATCCCGGGCGGCTCTCTAGCAAACCGGAGTCACATCCGCGACATCACATGCATGTCCCGCCAATTGCGGGGCAGGTATGCCTCGAGCTTGAAAAGGTCGTGCTGCACCAGATGGAGATAGTCGTGGTCGGAACGAAAAACCTGAACGCCGGTCAGCATGTCGTTCAGTTCTACGGCCACGACGGCGAACTGGCCGAGCAGGTGCCCGGTTACCTGCTGGGCACGCTCGACGCCGGCGGCGTCGCCATCGTCATCGCGACCCCCGAGCACCTAGGCGAGTTCGAGTCCCGGCTGACCCAGTCGGGCGCCGATCTCGCCGCCGTCCGGGACGAGGGCCGGTACCTGACACTGGACGCCGCCGAGACCCTACGCGAGATCCTGGCCGGCGGTCCCGAGGGCCCCGTCCTCGACCGGGCCACCTTCTACCGGGTGATCGGAACCCTGATCGAGCAGGCCACGGCGGCCGGGCGGCCGGTCCGGGCCTACGGGGAACTGGTCGCGCTGCTCTGGGACGACGGGCTCGTCAACGCCGCGGCCCAGCTCGAAGGGCTGTGGGACGAGCTTGGCCGCAAGTATCCGTTCTTGCTGTTCTGCGGCTACCGGGCCGACTCGGTGACCCGCGAGATCGACGCCTTCGCCGAGGTCTGCCGGCTGCACCACGCGATCGTCGGGCCCGCCCCCAAGACCCCCAAGAGCCAGAAGAGCCAGCAGGCCACGGCCGGCCGGGGCGCGCTGCCCGGCGCGGTGCGGACTTATCCCTTCTCGCGCGAGGCGCCCGCGGCGGCCCGCCACTTCGCGGTGGCCATCCTGCGCGACTGGGACACCGAAGACATCGCCGACGACGTCGCCCTGGTGGTGACCGAGCTGGCCGCCAACGCCGTCGTGCACGCCAAGTCCGGGTTCACGCTCATCTTGTCCGGCCACGGGAACCAGCTGCGCATCGCGGTCCGCGACGGCAGCCCGCTGCCCGCCGAGGGCCGGGCGGCGCTGATGCCCCTCCCGCTGCACGGCCTGGGGGCGGTCGACGCCCTGGCCAGCCAGTGGGGCGTCGAGTCGCTGGGGACGGCGGGCAAGACCGTCTGGGTCGACCTGCGCCGGTGAACGAGGCGGGATGAGCCAGCCGCCCGACATCAGGGTCCGCCGCGTCTACGATCAGCCCGAAGCCGCGGACGGCGCCCGCGTCCTGGTCGACCGGATCTGGCCGCGCGGCCTGCGCAAGGACGCGCTCCGGCTGGACGACTGGGCCAAGGACGTCGCCCCGTCCACCGGGCTGCGCACCTGGTACGGCCACGACCTGGGCAAGTTCGACGAGTTCCGGCAGCGCTACCTTGGCGAGCTCAGCGGGAGCGGCCCGCGGGCGGCGCTCGGCCAGCTCCGCGCGCTCGTGGCCTCCGGTCGGCCGCTGACCCTGCTCACCGCGACCAAGGACCTGGACCACAGCCAGGCCGCCGTGCTCGCCCGGCTGCTTCGCCAGGTCGCGATCGGTGAAAACCAGGGCGGTGAGGCCGCCTGCTTCGCCCACCTGGTCTGCCCGGAGTGCGGCGCCGTCACCACCGAGGGCCACCGCCCCGGCTGCGACCAAGCGGAAGGAACATCCGATAGTGGGTAACGGACTGGCAGGACGGGTGGCCGTGGTCACCGGAGGCGCCAGCGGCATCGGCGAAGCCTGCGCGACCCGGCTGGCCGAAGACGGGGCCAGCGTGGTCGTCGCCGACATCAACGCCGGCGCCGCCACCGCGGTGGCCGACCGCCTCGGCGGCCGCGCCTTCGAGGTGGACCTGGCCGCCGGGTTCGACGCCGGGGCGCTGGCCGGCCAGGCCGACATCTTGGTGAACTGCGCCGGGCTGCAGCACGTCGCCCCGGTCCACGAGTTCCCGCCCGATATGTTCCGGCGGCTGCTCACGATCATGCTCGAGGCCCCGTTCCTGCTGGCCCAGGCCGCCCTGCCGCACATGTACGAGCAGGGCTTCGGCCGGATCGTCAACATCTCCTCGGTGCACGGACTGCGCGCCTCGCCCTACAAGGCCGCCTACGTCGCGGCCAAGCACGGCCTGGAGGGCCTGTCCAAGGTCATCGCGCTGGAAGGCGGCCCCAAGGGCGTGACCTCCAACACGATCTGCCCGGCCTACGTGCGCACCCCGCTGGTAGAGAAGCAGATCGCCGACCAGGCCCGCATCCACGGCATCTCCGAGGACCGGGTGATCGAGGAGATCATGCTGACCGAGCCCGCCATCAAGCGCCTGATCGAGCCCTCCGAAGTGGCCGACCTCGCCGCCTACCTCTGCTCGGCCCCCGCCTCCTTCGCCAACGGCTCCTCCTACCTCCTCGACGGCGGCTGGTCCGCCCGCTAACCCCGACCCCCATCAGCCCAGCAATCCTGGTGCTGCTGTGACGATTAGCGTGGAAACTCCGGGCTACGCGGAAATTCCGGTGGACTATTGTCCCCCGGATGTTCCGCATAGCCCAGAATATCCAAGATCTTTTGGCGCGTGCTGGGGTGGGTGCGCGCGCTGGGGTGGGTGGGTGTGCTGGGTGGGTGGGTGGGTGGGTGGGGCGGGTTGGGGTGGTGGAGTTGAGGTTGGAGCTGGGTGGCCCGGGTGATGTCCGCGGCCGTCTGGCTATACGAAGGCGCTCAGGCCGGTGATGGCGCGGCCGACGATCAGGGTGTTGATCTCGCGGGTGCCTTCGTAGGAGTAGATCGCCTCGGAGTCGGCGACGAAGCGGCCCACGTTGTTCTCCAGCAAGATGCCGTTCCCGCCCAGGAGCTCGCGCGCCCAGCCGACGGTTTCGCGCATCCGGACCGTGCAGAACGCCTTGGCCAGCGCGGAGTGATGGTCTTCGGCCAGGTCGAGCTGCTGCAGCCCGGACAGCCGGGCGCACAGGCAGGCCGACGCGGTGACGTTGGAGAGCATCTTGACCAGCAGGTCCTGGACCAGCTGGAAGCCGCCGATCGGGCGGCCGAACTGCTGCCGCTGCCGGGCGTAGGCCAGCGCGTGCTCGTAGGCGCCGCGGGCGCAGCCGGTGGCCTGCCAGGCCACCCCGGCCCGGGTCAGCCGCAGCACCTTGGCGGTGTCGGCGAACGAGTTCGCCTCCTGCAGCCGGTTCTCCTCCGGCACCCGGACCCCGTCCAGGGTGATGTGCGCGTTCTGCACCACGCGAAGCGCGATCTTGTCGGTCTGCTTGGAGGTCTCGAAGCCGGGGGTGCCCTTCTCGACCACGAACCCCTTGACCTTGTCGTCCTCCAGCGAGCGGGCCCAGATGATGACGTAATCGGCGAAGGTGGCGTTGCCGATCCACTTCTTCTGCCCGTCCAGCACCCATTCGTTCCCGTCGCGCCGGGCCGTGGTGGTCAGCCCGCCCGCGACCCCGGAGCCCACGTCGGGCTCGGTCAGGCCGAACGCGCCGATCTTCTCCATCCGCACCATCTCGGGCAGCCAGCGCTGCTTCTGCTCCTCCGATCCGCACAGGAAGATCGAGCCCATGGCCAGGCCGCCGTGCACGCCGAAGAACGTGCTGATGGACGGGTCCACCCGGGCCAGCTCCATCGCGATCAAGCCGTCGAGCAGGAACCCGCCGCCGGGGCAGTCGTAGCCCTGGTACAGCTGGCCGGGGATGCCGAGCTCGCGGAACTCGCCCATCAGGTCGAACGGGAACTCTTCCCGGGTCCAGTAGTGGTTGATGACCGGCTGGACCTTCTTCTCCATGAACTCCCTGATCCGGCGCAGGAGCGCGCGCCCCTCGTCGTCGATCGAACCCTCGATCAGGTAGAAGTCGGCATCGGTCACAGCGGTACGCGTCATAGGAGTACACCTACCTCACGGGGCGGCGAGGAAACCGTCCACCACCGGCGCCAGCGTGGCCGCCTCGGTGATCAGGCCGAGGTGGCCGCCGCCGTAGACGTGCAGCCGCGAGTCGCGGATGAGGCGGTGCATCAGCCGGGCGTTGGCCACCGAGATGATCGGGTCGTCGTCCCCGGCCAGGATGAGCACCGGCTGCCGCAGCCAGGGCAGGTACGGCACGCCGGTCCAGCCCGCCACCGCGGCGAGCTGGTAGAAGTAACCGCGCGAGCGGCCCGAGCGCGGCCCCTCGTGCAGCACCGTGCTGGCCGCGGCCCAGTCGGTCCGGGCCGAGCCGCCGTAGAGGTCGCCCGCCACCCGCTCCAGGTAGGCGTGGTCCAGGTAGCGCCGCGGCGTCATCAGGTGCGCCAGCACCGAGGGCCGGGCCAGCACCATCGGCGCGCCCGCCGCCGTGGCGGTCAGCACCAGCCGACGGCACCGGGACCCCTGGAACGCGGCGAAGTGCTGCGCCACCGCGCCGCCCCAGGAGATGCCGAGGACGTCCACGTGGTCGTGGCCGAGTTGGGTCAGCAGGCCGGCGATCAGCCGGCCCAGGCCGGTGAAGCGGTAGGGCCCCGGCGGCAGCGGCGAGCCGCCGATACCGGGCGGGTCGAACCTGATCACCTCGACCGCCGGGTCCACGGCGGCCGCGAACGGCTGGAGTGCCTCCAGGCTGGCGCCGATCCCGTTGATCAGCAGCAAGGGAGGGCGAGGCGGGGAAGCGGCGTCGTTCGTTCCCGCTCTTATCGCGACCCTCAGCCGCTGCGGGCCGACGGCGACCGTACGGACCTCAGCGGGCACTGGCGTGAGCGTGCTTGGGGGCCCGGGCCCGGCCGCCGGAGAAGAGCAGGTACAGCACCAGGGCGACGCCGAACCCGACCGCCCAGTTGTAGTCGTAGAGCGGTTTCAGGAACGGGATCAGGCCATCTTGCGGGAACGGGCCCTGGCCGGGCGCCGACCAGGCCCCGCCGACGGCCAGCACCGCGCCGATCACCAGAGCGAGCGTCCCGCGCCAGTTCCACCCGCCGGCGTACCAGTAGGCGCCGCCCCGGCGGTACAGGTCGGGCAGGCTCAGCTCGGTCCGGCGGAGCAGCCAGTAGTCCGCGATCAGCACCCCCGCGACCGCGCCCAGCAGGCCGCCGTAGAAGCCGAGCCAGACGTAGATGTAGACGTGCGGGTTGGCTAGTAGCCGCCACGGCTGGATCAAGATCCCGACCACGCCGGTGATGATCCCGCCGGTGCGGAAGCTGACCAGCTTGGGCAGCAGGTTGGAGAAGTCGTAGGACGGGCTGACCGTGTTGGCCGCCACGTTCACCGAGAGGGTAGCGACCAGGATGCTGAACAGCGCGAACCCGATCACCACCGGGTTGGTGAACTTGCCGGTGAGCTGGATCGGGTCCCAGATCGGCGCGCCGTAGATCTTCTGCGAGGCCGCGGTGATGAGCACCGCGAGCAGCGAGAAGAAGAACATCGTGGTGGGCAGGCCGAGGGCCTGGCCGATGGCCTGCTGCCGCTGGCCGCTGCCGAACCGGGTGAAGTCCGGCATGTTGAGCGACATCGTCGACCAGAACGCGATCATCCCCATCAGCGACGGGAAGAAGATGGGCCAGAACTTGGTGCCCCAGCCGAGCTTGGCCGGCTCGGACAGGATCGGGCCGAAGCCGTGCGCCTTGGTCACCATGTAGACGAGCAGCGCGATGGCCGCGACCAGCACGATCGGGGCGGCCCAGTTCTCGAACCGGCGCAGCGTGTCCATCCCGCGCACGATGATCGCCATCTCCAGCACCCAGAAGATCGCGAAGGACAGCCACTGCGTCCACGGGTACCCGCCGAAGGCAGGCGTCGCGTGCGTCCAGCCGTTCCCGGCCAGGGCGCCGATCAGGGTGTAGAAGCCCTCGCCGCCGATCCAGGTCTGGATGCCGAACCACGCGCAGGCCACCAGCGCGCGCAGCACGGCCGGCAGGTTGGCCCCGTTCAGGCCGAACGACGCCCGCGCGAACACCGGGTACGGGATGCCGTACTTGGTCCCGGCGTGGCTGTTCAGCAGCATCGGCACCAGCACGATCAGGTTGGCCAGCGCGATCGTGACGAGCGCCTGGACCCAGTTCATCCCGACCAGGATCAAGCCCGACGCCAGCAGGTAGGTCGGGATGCAATGGGACATCCCGATCCACAGCGCCGTGTAGTTGTACGTGGTCCAGTTGCGCCGTTCGATCGGCAGCGGGGCGAGGTCGCCGTTGGCGTACCCGCTGGCGGCTATCTCGTCGGTACTGGCCAGGCCAACCCGGCCGTCAGGGTAGACAACTTCCTCGGTAACCTGTGCCACCATGCCACGGACCTCCCTGCGCGGACCTGCGGGTTTCTGGCCGAAACCGCAGTACCTTGAGGGTCCCCCGTGACGGTATACGTCAATCCTGGCGAAAGGACGATAGGGCTTAAAGGGTTCAGCCTCGCCCGATGAAGGGCATCGTGGTCGCGGTGATCGTGAGGAACTGGACGTTGGCGTCCAGCGGCAGCGAGGCCATGTAGAGCACGGCGTCGGCGACGTGCTGGGAGTCGAAGACGGGCTCGGCCATCATGGAGCCGTTGGCCTGCAGCACGCCCTGGGCGAACCGCCTGGTCAGCTCGGTCTCGGCGTTGCCGATGTCGATCTGGCCGCAGGCGATGCCGTACGGCCGCCCGTCCAGGGACAGCGACTTGGTCAGGCCGGTGACGGCGTGCTTGGTGGCGGTGTAGGCGATGCTGTTCGGCCGCGGCGTGTGCGCGGAGATGGACCCGTTGTTGATGATCCGGCCGCCCCGCGGGTCCTGGGCCTTCATCATCCGCACCGCGTGCTGGGCGCACAGGAAGACGCCGGTGAGGTTGGTGTCGACCACGCGCCGCCAGTCGGCCAGGTCGATCTCGTCCGCCTGAGCCGCCGGGCCGAACAGCCCGGCGTTGTTCACCAGCAGGTCCAGCCGTCCCCAGCGGTCCCGCACGGCGCCGAACAGGGCCGCCACCGAGCCGGGTTCGGTCACATCGGCCGGCACGACCAGCGCGGCGTCCGGCGGCGCGCCCTGCGCGGTCTCCTCGAGCAGTTCCGCGCGCCGGCCCGCCAGCGCGACCTGCCAGCCCGCGCCGAGCAGCGACTGGGCGATGACCCGGCCGAGCCCCGAACTCGCCCCGGTGACGACGGCAACGCTCATGCTGATACCTGGCCCTCTCTGTGGATGATGGTTAGGGAACCACGGTGACCGGCCACCGGCCGGCCTTGACCAGCCGGACCGCCAGCGACCCGACCCAGCGGTGCCCGGCCTGCATGGAAGCGCCCACGATGACGGCGTCGGCGCGCATCTCGTCGGCCACCCGCCGCAGTTCGGTGTACGGGTCGCCGTGCGCGACCACGAACGTGAGCGGCACGCCCAGCCGCTGGGCCCCCGCCTCGGCTTCCTGCCGCAGGCTGGCGGCCGTCTCCCGGAGCGCCTCCTCCTGCGCGGCGATCACGCCCGCCCCGCCCCCCGCCGCCGCCCCGTACATGCCCGACGGCCGCTCGACGTAGACGCAGACCAGCCGGGCCCCCTGCCGCCGGGCCAGCCCGGCGGCGTACGCCCCGGCCCGCATCGACGTGACGGTGTCATCCACCCCGACCAAGATGACCTTGGGCCCGTCGGTCCCCAGCTCGAAGGCCCCGCCTTCCGCGTCCGCCACACCGGAATTATAGGAACCCGCCCGGTGCCGAACCGCCCCCGGTGCCCGCCGCGCCCCCCGCATCGGCCGCCATGCGCTCCGCCTCTGCTCGAGCCGCGTGAAACCCGAGGTTCAGTGCGCCAGAGCGCAGTGGAAGCCCGGTTTCATCTCGTGTGCTGAGGCTCCTGGCCGTCGGCACACAGCACGGCTCGGACTCAGAGCTCACAGAAGGCACAGAAGTCACTCAGCTGGGGCGCAGGATACCGGGGTGCGCCGCGGCCGAGGGCTGGGAGGTGGCAGGCTGTACGGATGCGGTTGGCGACGTGGAACGTGAACTCGGTGAAGGCGCGGCTGCCCCGGCTGCTCGAGTGGCTGGATGAGGCCAAGCCCGACGTGCTGTGCCTGCAGGAGATCAAGACCACCACCGCGCTGTTCCCCGAGGCCGAGGTCAGCGAGCTCGGCTACGAGGTGGCGGCGCACGGCGAGGGCCGCTGGAACGGCGTCGCGCTGCTGTCCAGCGTCGGTCTCGAGGACGTCAGCCGGGGGTTCCCGGGCCAGCCTAGCTACGCGGGCGAGGAAGAAGAGCCCACCCTGCTCGACGAGCCTGGCCTGCGCCCGCCCGAGGCCCGCGCCGTCGGCGCCACCTGCGACGGCGTCCGGGTCTGGTCGCTGTACGTGCCGAACGGGCGTACGCCGGAGTCAGCGCACTACGCCTACAAGCTGGAGTGGTTCGCCGCGCTGCGCACGGCGCTCGAGGCTGAGCTGCACGAGTATCCCCAGCTCGTGGCGCTCGGAGACTTCAACGTGGCGCCGACCGACGACGACGTGTGGGACCCGAAGGTGTTCATCGGCTCCACCCACGTCACCCCGCCCGAACGGCAGGCCCTGGCCGACCTGCGCGCCCTCGGGCTCACCGACGTCATCCCCAAGCCGATGAAGGGCCCGCACCCCTTCACCTACTGGGACTACCGGGCCGGCGCCTTCGCCAAGGACATGGGCATGCGCATCGACCTGGTGTACGCCAGCCAGGCCGTCGCCGGCCGGGTGGCCGGCGCCTACGTGGACCGCGAAGCCCGCAAGGGCAAGGGCCCCTCCGACCACGCCCCGATCGTCGTCGACCTGGACTTACAGGCTCTCGAAGTACGCGGCCTGGACCTTTTTCGGCACGCACATGCACCACGCGTCGGTCAGCAGCTCGCGCAGCTCGTCAACGTCCAGAACACCAAGGCGGGCGCGGACCCACTGGTACCGCTCGTCGCTGGGCAGCGGCATCATGAACGTCTCCGGCCGGCTGGCCACCAGCGCGGCCCGTTCCTCGCGCGGGAAACCGAACCCCAGCCGCTCCTCGTCCGGTGAGACCGAGGCGTAGACGATCCGCCCGACCCGGAACTTCACGTGGTCCCTGATCAGGTGCTCGGACGACCGCGGCAGCCCCATCGCGATCACCCGCACGTCCGCCAGCGAAGCCATCTACAGCCCCAGGACCCGCTCGGCATTGGCGTGGAAGACCAGGTCCATCACCGACTGGTCGTAGCCGAGCTCGTCCCACTCGCGCAGGATCCGCTCATACGGCAGGCTCGGGTGGTCGCTGCCGAACATCATCTTCTCCCGCAGCCGGCCCCGGATGTCGGTGCGCAGCGACGGCGGGAAGTACTTCGGCGCCCAGCCGGACAGCTCCCAGTACACGTTGCCCTTGTGCAGCGCCACCGCGGTCATCTCGTCGGTCCACGGCCAGCCGGGGTGGGCGGCGATGATGGTCAGCGACGGGAACCGGGCGGCCAGGTTGTCGACCGACAGCGGCCGGGCGTGCTCGATCCGGGCGCCGAGGCCGCCCGGCAGGCCGGCCCCATCCCGGTCGTGCCCACGTCGATCATCACCGGCACGCCGAGCCCGGCGATGGTCTCGAACAGCGGGTTCAGCCCGGGCTCGTCCACCGCGTAGTGCCCCATGATCGGGTGGAAGTGGAAGCCGAGCACGCCGTGCTCGCGGACCGCCTGGACCGCGTTGGAGATGGCCCGCTCGCCCTTGAACGGGTCGACCGCCCCCCAGGCGCCGACGAACGTCTCCGGGTGCCGGTCCCGCATCGCCGCGACGTAAGCGCTGGTGCAGGGCGGGGCGCCGGTCACCGCCTCGATGTCGAACGCGACCAGGACCGCCTCGACCCCGGCCGCCCGCACGTCGGCGACCACGTCCTCCTCGGGCTTGCCCGTCCATTCCTTGCCCCAGTACTTCCCGAGCGCCTCCGCGTAAGGCCCCTGCGAGGCGATCCACTCCTGGGTCCCGGGATAGCAGTGCAGGTCGATACGCCGCATCAGCCCTCGCTCGCCAGGAAAGCTGCCAGTTCCTTCTTGGACACCTTGCCGAAGCCGGAAAGGGGGAGGGAGGCGAGGTACGCCACGCGTTCGGGCAGTTTGAACGTGGCCATCTCGAAATCAAGGAGATACCGAACGAGTTCGTCCAAGCCCAGCTCCTGCCCTTCCCGCAGCACCAGGCAGGCGCACATCCGCTCGCCCAGCACCGGGTCCGGGTAGGGCACGCAGGCCACGTTGAGCACGGCCGGGTGGCTCAGGATGAGGTTCTCCACTTCCTCCGCGCTGATCTTCTCGCCGCCCCGGTTGATCAGGTCCTTGACCCGGCCCTCGACCACGTAGTTGCCCGACGGCAGCTTCCGCAGCAGGTCGCCGGACCGGTAGAAGCCGTCCGGGGTGAACGCCCGCGCGTTGTGCTCGGGCGAGCGGAAGTAGCCGCGCAGCGTGTACGGGCCGCGGACGATCAGCTCGCCCGGCTCCCCGTCCGGGACCACCTGGCCGTCCTCGTCGACCAGGTAGACCTCGTTGTCGGGGGAGGCGGGCCGGCCGCAGGTCTCGCGGCGGACGTCCGGCGGGTCGTCGGCCCGGACGAACATGATCAGGCCCTCGGCCATGCCGAAGTTCTCCTGGATGAAGCAGCCGGGCAGGGCGCGCTCGGCGCGGGCCCGGACCTGCGGCTGCAGCCGCTGGCCGCCGCTCTGGATCACCCGCAGCGAGGACAGGTCGTACTCGGTGACGGCCGGGTCGTCGATCCACCGGATGAGCAGCGCGGGCACCAGGTGGACGTGCGTGACCCGGTGCCGCTGGATCAGCTCGAAGACGTCCCGGGGCCGGGTGCTGGTGCCCAGCACGACGGTCCCGCCGGACAGCAGGAACCCCTGCAGGCCGGGGCAGCCGAGCGGCAGGTTGTGCTCGATCGGCAGCACGTCGAGCAGCACGTCGCCCTCGCTGATCTCGCAGACCGCCGCGGCGATCTTGGAGTTGTACAGGTAGTCGTCATGGGTGCGCGGGATGAGCTTGGGGATCCCGGTGGTGCCGCCGGAGAGCAGGAACAGGGCCGGGTCGGCCGGGTCGATGCGGACCTGGGCGAGGTCGGCCGCGCCGGCCCGCGGCTCGCGGTCCAGCAGGTCCTCCAGCCGCACGAACCGCTCGTCGGGCAGCGGGCCGTCGGCGCCCTGGACCAGGCACAGCGCCAGGTCCGGGTGCGCGGCCATGACCTCGGCCGCCATCGCGGTGAAGCCGAAGCCGCGGGCGGCGGCCGGGATGGCCAGCGCCCGGGCGCCCGAGATCTCGGCGAACTGGCTGATCTCCCGCTTGCGGTGCCCGGGCAGGGCCAGCACCGGGGCGGCCCCGATCCGCTGCAGCGCGAAGTACAGGCAGGCGAACAGGGCCGTGTTCGGCAGCTGGACGATGATCCGGTCCAGCGGCCCGAAGCCGAGGTCGAGCAGGACGCGAGCCAGGTGTTCGGCGCGCTGGGCCAGCTCCCGGTAGGTCACCGGGCCGTTCTCGTCGACGATGGCGACCTGGTCCGCGTACTTGGCGAACGCGCCGGTGAACCCGTCGAACAGCGGCCGGCCTTCCCAGTAGCCCCGCTCGCGGTAGCGGGCGGCGAACTCCGGCGGGAACGCGGTTACCCCATCAAGCACGTGGCCTCCTCACCCGCAAGGCGGACAGGGCCGCCGCCAGGACCATGAACCCCATCGAGGCGTAGAACGCGGCGTGCAGGCCCGAGGTGAACGCGTCCGCGATCCGGCCGTGCAGCGAGGTGCTGCCGACGAAGATGGCGAAGGCCAGGCCGCGGGAGATCGAGCGGGAGGCGATCAGGATGGCCACGGCGAAGGAGAACACCATGCCGATGTTGGCGAACGTGCGCAGCATGCCCGACGCGATGCCGAACGACTCCGGCGGCGCCGCCTTCATCACCGCCGAGCTGTTGGCCGGGAAGAAGAAGCTCGCCCCGACCCCGTTGACGATGCTGCCCAGCACCACCACCCACAGCGGGGTGGTGTTGGTGAGCTGGGCGTAGATCGCCAGCGCGACCACCTGGATGGCCAGCCCGGCGGTGGCGGGCAGCACCGGGCTGCGCCGGTCGGCCAGCCGCCCGGCGTACGGGCCGGCCACCGACCCGAGCACGTAGCCGGGGACGAGCAGCAGCGAGGCGTGGATGGGGGACAGCGCCCGCGGCCCCTGCATGTACATGATGAGCAGGAACAGCACCGCGAAGCTGGCCAGGCCCTGGAACAGCGAGGCGAGCAGGGAGGCCGACATGGTCGGCACCCGGAAGATGGACAGCGGCAGCATCGGCTCTTTGACGCGGCTCTCGATGACGACGAACACGCCGATGAGCACCAGGCCGCCGATCAGGTAGGCGGCCACGGTGGCGTCGAACGCCGTGTTGGCCAGCCTGGTCATCGCCCACAGCACGCCGAACAGGCCCAGGCCCAGCGTGAGCATGCCGGGCAGGTCGAGACGCCGCCGGGATCGTTCGGCCTGGTCATGCAGCACCCGGGTGGCCACGGCCAGCGCCGCCACCCCGACCGGCACGTTGATCCAGAAGATCCACCGCCAGGAGATATAGGTGACGATCACGCCGCCGAGCACGATGCCGATGATGGCGCCCATGGTCCAGCCGACCGAGGTGTAGCCGTAGGCCTTGCCCCGCAGCTCGCGCGGGTACAGGTCGGCGATCACGGCGCCGCTGTTGGCCATGATGAACGCGCCGCCGATGCCCTGCAGGACGCGGAAGGCGATGATCGACGGCTCGTTCCAGGCCAGCGCGCAGGCCAGCGAGCCGAGCACGAAGACGGCGAAGCCCATCTCATACATCCGGACCCGGCCGAACATGTCGCCCAGCCGGCCCACCTGGGTGGCCAGCAGCGTGATGACGAGCAGGAAGCTGATGATGACCCAGACCACCGCGGACAGCGCCACGTGCAGCCCGCGCTGGATCTCCGGCAGGGCCAGCACCACGATCGTGGTGTCCACCGCCGTCATCAGGACGCCGGTCATGATGACGGCCATCGCGACGCCGGGGCGCGGCGCGGCCTGGGCCTTTTCCGGCGGTGTTGTCACCTTGGGGACGGGCACGCGGCTTAGCTTAACCTGCGGTTGTTATCGCATAAACGGACGAGGACTACGCTAGGGACGGCACTTCAGTAAAGGGGCGCTCCCGTGACGAGAGACGAGGCCTGCATCGGCTGCGTTGGCGTCCTGTCCGTGGGAACCCGGGGAAACGACGGTCCCGGCGAAGTGCTCATCAAGATACGCGGCGGCTCTGAAACCTTTCTCGCCTGGTCCGAGGAGCCGCTGCCCAGGGGGGCGACCGTCTTGGTTATCGAGTCGCGCGGGGCTCGGACGGTCGACGTGATCGAGTGGGAAGATTCGCTCGGCGATATTCCGCGCATACCGGGGTTATTTCTCTTGAGGAGATGAACGACGATGTTCGGTTACCGTGTTCCGGCCCCCGACGAGGCCATGCTGATTTCCGGGCGAGGTGGCGGCCCCGAGGGCGCGCCGTTCCGGGTGGTGATCGGTCACGGCGCCTTCGTCACTCCCGTCTTCCGCAAGGTCCGGTACCTCACCCTGTCCATGCAGGAGGCCGAGGTCGCGGAGACCTGCGTGACCAAGCAGGGCATCTCGCTGAACGTGCGCTCGGTGATCGCGTTCAAGGTCGGCAACGACCCGGAGTCCATCGTCAACGCCGGTCAGCGCTTCCTGTCCGACCAGGACCAGATGTCGGTGCTGACCGGGCGGATCTTCGCCGGTCACCTGCGCTCGATCATCGGCTCGATGACCGTCGAGGAACTCGTCACCGAGCGGCAGAAGCTGGCCACCGAGGTGCTCGACGGGTCCAAGGCCGAGATGGGCAGGATCGGCCTGATCGTGGACTCGCTGCAGATCCAGTCCATCGACGACATGGGCGCCGGGTACATCGCCGCCATGGCCGCGCCGAACAACGCCGCCATCCAGCGCCAGGCCAAGATCGCCCAGGCGGCGGCGGACCAGGCGGCGGCGGAAGCGCAGCAGGCCTCGCAGCGCAAGCAGGCCGAGTTCGCCCGGGAGACCTCCGTGGTCCAGGCTCAGTACAAGGCCGAGGTAGACAGGGCGCAGGCCGAGGCGGCTCAGGCGGGCCCGCTGGCGCAGGCCAACGCCCAGCGAGCGGTGATCAACGCGCAGGCCGATCTGGCTCAGCAGCAGGCCGAGCTGCGGCAGCAGCAGCTGGTCTCCGAGGTGATCAAGCCCGCCGAGGCCGAGGCCGAACGGATCAGGATCCTCGCCCTGGCGGACGCCGAGCGCACCCGGATCAATGCCGAGGCGGCGGCGTCCAACAACCGGGTCGCGCTCGACCAGCTGCTGATCAACCAGCTCCCGCTGATCGTCAAGGAGGCGGCGGCCGGGCTGGCCGGCGCCAACGTCAGCGTGCTCAACGGGGCCGACGGCCTGAGCGAGATCGCCGCCGGGCTGGTCAGCCAGGGCATGACCATCCTGGACTCGGTCCGCAAGGGGATGCCGGCCCAGAACGTTTCCGCCCGGCCATCGGACAACGGGCAGGTCGTGACCGGCCAGGTCGCGAAGCGTGAGCCATAGGGGGCGAACCGTAAGGCCGAATCTGTAGATTTGCTGACGTCCCGGCAACTCCGGCGCCGGGCCGAACATCGCTGGTTAGGCTCGAAGTCGTGGCAACTGCGACGACGGCCGTCGGGGCACCCGCAGCAGCAGAACAGTCAGCGCCACCCCGCGGCGGTCGCCGCGCGGTGGCCCTGGCCGCTCTCTACTACCTGCTGGGGGCGCTGGGTGTCACCCTGTGGCTGTGGCGCGACCCGGCCAGCCGGGTGGTGGCGGGCAACCCGAACGACGCCGACCAGCTCGCCTGGTTCTTCCGGTACGACGCCACCGCGATCGCGCACGGGCACCTGCCCGCGCTGATCACCACCGCGATGAACGCGCCGCAGGGCGTGAGCGTCATGTGGAACACGTTCATGATGCTGCCCGGGACGCTGCTGGCCCCGGTGACGTGGCTGGCCGGGCCGCAGGCGGCGCTCACCGTCTTCATGACGGCCGGGTTCGCCGGGTCGGCGCTGGCCATGTTCATGATCTTGCGGCGCTGGATTGTTTCGAGCGGGGGCGCCGGCCCGGCCGCCGCGGCCCTCGGCGGCGCGGTCTACGGGTTCTCCCCGGCGGTGGTGCACTCGGCCATCGGCCACTACGACCTGCAGTGCGCGGTGCTGCCGCCGCTCATCATCGACACCGGCCTGCGGCTGGCCACGGGGCGGGTGAGCGCCCGGCGCGGCGGCCTGGTCATGGGCCTGCTGGTGACCGCGCAGCTGTTCATCACCGAGGAGATCCTGGCCGTCACGGCCATCGCGGGCATCGTCATGGTGGCCGTGCTCGCGGCCAGCCGCCCGCGGGCGGTGCCGGCCGCCGTCCGGCGGACGGCGGCCGGCCTGGGGCTCGCGGCCGGGGTGACGCTGGCCGTGGCCGGCTACCCGCTGTACGTGCAGTTCTTCGGGGCGCTGCGGCAGCACGGCAGCCCGTTCACGCCGGACTTCTTCAAGAACGACCTGTCCACGTTCGTGGTGCCCTCGTCGCTGCAGCTCATCCACACTTCCGGCAGCGCGGCCGCCGCGCTGCGGTTCCAGGGGGAACTGCCCGAGTACCTCGGCTACCTGGGCTGGCCGCTGATCGTCGTGCTGGTGCTGGCCGCGATCGCCGGCTGGCGGCGGCTGGCGGTCCGGGCGGCCGCGGTGGCCTGCGCCGTCCTCGGCGTGTTCTCGCTCGGCGGCACGCTGCTGTTCGGCGGGCACGGGCACGCCGGGATCAAGCTGCCGTGGCACTGGCTGCAGGGCCTGCCGCTGCTCAACGCGGCCCTGCCCGACCGGTTCTCGCTGATCACCGACGGCGCCGCCGCCGCCGTGCTGGCCTTCGCGGTGGACGCGGCGATCCCGGCTTTCGCCGCCTTCGCCGCACGTCCCCGCCGATGGGGACGCCACCCCGGCCAGCGTCCTGGCCTGGGCCTGCCGTGGCTCGCGGCCGCCTGGCGCCCGGCCGCCGTGGTGCTGGCCGGGGCCTTCCTGGCGGTCCTGCCCATCATCCCGGCGCCGCTGCCCGCCAACACGGCCAACCCGGTGCCGTCCGGCTGGACCGCGGCGTTCGCCGCGCTCCGGCTGCCCCCCGGGGCCAGCGTGCTCACGGTGCCGCTGCCGCTGTCCACCTTCACCGAGCCGCTGCGCTGGCAGTCCGACACCGGGCAGCCCGCCTCGCTGGTCGGCGGGTACTTCATCGGGCCGGCCTGGAACGGGAGAAGCTACATCGACGGGAGCGGCCTGCCGCCCGCGGGCCAGTACCTGAACCTCGTCTGGGCCTGCTCCCCGTCGCAGCTGCCCACGGTGGTGAAAGCCGGCGTGCCCGCCGGGGCCTGCTCGTCGTCCAACGTCAAGGGCGTGACCCCGGACAAGATGCGCGCCCAGATCAAGGCGTGGCGGGTGTCGGCCGTGGTCGCCGTCACCACGCCGGGCTCGCTGCTGGCCACCTACCTCACCAGCCTGCTCGGCCCGGCGTCGGTCGCGGCCGGCGACGTGGTCGCCTGGCGCACGACCGGTCCCGGTTCCTGATGTGAGAAGCTGCCGTGATGCTGGCGTTGAGCATCGCGTGCGCGGCGGCCGCCGTCGCCTGGGCGTACCTGGTCGCCCTGCACGGCGGCTTCTGGCGGACCAGCCAGCGGCTGCCTCCGGTCACCGCTGAGCCGGACCCGTGGCCGGACGTGGTGGCGGTCGTCCCGGCCCGCAACGAGGCCGCGATGCTGCCGGTCACGCTGCCCGCGCTGCTCGGGCAGGAGTATCCGGGCACGCTGACCGTCCTCGTGGTCGACGACGGCAGCTCCGACGGCACCAGCGAGGTGGCGCGCTCGCTGGCGGGCGGGCGGCCGCTGCGAGTGATTTCCGGCGGGCCGCCGCCCGCGGGGGAGCGCTGGGCGGGCAAGGTGTGGGCCATGGCCCAGGGCCTGCGCGCGGCCGGCCCGTCCGGCTACGTGCTGTTCACCGACGCCGACATCGCCTGGGAGGCGCCGGACACGCTGCGCCGCCTGGTGGCCGCGGCCGAGGGGGACGACCGGGACCTGGTCTCGCAGATGGCGCTGCTGCGGGCGGCTTCGGGCTGGGAGCGGGTCGTGGTCCCGGCCTTCGTGTACTTCTTCGCGCAGCTCTACCCGTTCCGGCGGGTGAACGTGCCCGGCTCGCGGACGGCCGCCGCGGCCGGCGGCTGCATGCTGATCCGCCGCGAGATCCTGGACAAGGCCGGCGGCGTGGCCCCGATCCGCGGCGCCCTCATCGACGACGTGGCCATGGGCCGCCTGATCAAGGCCCAGCGGGGGCGCACCTGGCTCGGCGTGACCCGGCAGGTGGTCAGCGTGCGCCCGTACCCGGGGCTGGCCAGCCTGTGGCAGATGGTGGCCCGGTCGGCCTACACCCAGCTGCGCTACTCGCCGGTGCTGCTGGCCGGGACGCTCCTCGGGCTGCTGTTCCTGTACGCGCTGCCGCCGGCCGGCGCGATCGCCGGGCTGGTGGCCCTGGGCTTCGGCGCGGGCGCCCCGGCCGGTTTCGCGCTCGGCGCGGGCCTGGCCGGCTGGGCGCTGATGGCGGTCAGCTACCTGCCCATGCTGAGGCTGTACCGGCTGTCGCCGTGGCGGGCGCCTGGCCTGCCGCTGATCGCCCTGCTGTACGCGGCCATGACCGCCGACTCGGCCCGGCGGCACTACGCCGGCCGCGGCGCGCAGTGGCGCGGCCGCACCACCGGCACCCGGTTATCCTGACCTTCCGTCTCTCGTAGCCAGCGTGGATGATGGGGACCTGGTACAGCGACGACGCTAAAAGAAGGTGGACACGTGACGATCAGCGTTCAGGGCGTGATCTCCCGCGCCAAGGGCGAGCCGGTAGAGGTGACGACGGTCCTGGTACCCGAGCCCGGGCCGGGGGAGGCGCTCGTCACCGTGCAGGCGTGCGGGGTGTGCCACACCGACTTCCACTACCGCGAGGGCGGCATCGGTAACGACTATCCCTATCTGCTCGGGCACGAGGCGGCCGGCGTCGTCGACGCCGTCGGGCCCGACGTGACCGACGTGGCGCCCGGCGACTTCGTCATCCTCAACTGGCGCGCGGTGTGCGGCCAGTGCCGCGCCTGCCGCCGCGGCGAGCCGTGGTACTGCTTCAACACCCACAACGCGACCCAGAAGATGACCCTCGAAGACGGCACCGTGCTGTCCCCGGCGCTCGGCATCGGCGCGTTCATCGAAAAGACGCTGGTCGCGGCCGGGCAGTGCACCAAGGTCAACCCGGCCATCCCGGCGGCCACGGCCGGCCTGCTCGGCTGCGGCGTGATGGCGGGCATCGGCGCCGCCATCAACACCGGCGGCGTGACCCGCGGCACGAGCGTCGCGGTGATCGGCTGCGGCGGCGTGGGCGACGGCGCCATCGCCGGCGCCTACCTGGCCGGCGCGCACACCATCATCGCGGTGGACGTGGACGACCGGAAGCTGCAGTGGGCCAAGAACTTCGGCGCCACCCACGTGATCAACTCGCGGAACGCCGACCCGGTCGCCGGGATCCAGGAGCTGACCGGCGGGAACGGCGCGGACGTGGTGATCGAGGCCCTCGGCCTGCCCGAGACCTACAAGCAGGCCTTCTACGCCCGCGACCTGGCCGGCACGGTGGTCCTGGTCGGCGTGCCGACGCCGGAGATGACGCTGGAACTGCCGCTGCTCGACGTGTTCGGCCGCGGCGGGGCGCTCAAGTCCTCCTGGTACGGCGACTGCCTGCCCAGCCGGGACTTCCCGATGCTGGTCGACCTGCACCTGCAGGGGCGGCTGCCGCTGGACAAGTTCGTGTCCGAGACCATCGGCCTGGGCGACATCGAAGAGGCCTTCGCCAAGATGGGCCGCGGCGAGGTGCTGCGCAGCGTCGTCATGCTGTAAGCGGTGAGTCACGCGGAAACCGCGGCCCCCGCCACCCGCATCGCGATGTGGTCGGGCCCGCGGACGGTGTCCACCGCGCTGATGCGGTCCTGGGAGAACCGGCCGGACACGGTGGTCGCCGACGAGCCGCTGTACGCGTTCTACCTGGACCGTACCGGCCTGGACCACCCGGGCCGGGACGAGGTGATCGCCAGCCAGCCGACCGACTGGCGGGTGGTGCTGGCCCGGCTCGCGGACCCGCTGCCCGCCGGCGTGGTCATCGGCTACGCCAAGCACATGACCCACCACCTGCTGCCCGAGGTGGACCGGGCCGCGTTCGCCCCGTTCCGGCACGCGCACCTGATCAGGGACCCGCGCGAGCTGCTCGCCTCCTACACCCGGGTGCGGGCCGAGCCGACGCCGGACGACCTGGGCCTGCGGCAGCAGGCGGAGATCTTCGAGGCGTTCGGCGGCCCGGTCGTCGATTCCCGCGACCTGCTGGCCGATCCCCCCGGCGTGCTGGCCGCGCTCTGCCAGGCGCTCGCCGTGCCCTTCGACCCGGCCATGCTGGCCTGGCCGCCCGGCCCCCGGGACAGCGACGGGGTGTGGGCGCCGCACTGGTACGACAGCGTCCGGTCCTCCACCGGCTTCGCGCCCTACCGCCCGCCGCCCGCCGCCCTGCCCGCCCGCCTCGAGCCGCTCGCGGAGCAGTGCCAGCCCTACTTCGACCGCCTGCACCGCTATCGTCTTTCCGCCGGGAGATCCTGAATGCTGCAGACCTTCGACGAGCGCAACCGCGACCTGATCGTCAACGTGAACGGCACGCTGACCCACCGCGACCAGGCGGCGGTGAGCCCGTTCGACTCCGTCGTCCAAGGCGGTGACGCGGTTCTGGGAGGGGCTGCGGCTGTACGCCGGGAAGATCTTCCGGCTGGACGAGCACCTGGCCCGGCTGCGCGCCTCGGCCCGGGCGCTGGCGTTCGACCGCATCCCCGCCGGCGAGGAGATCACCGGGCAGATCAGGCGCACGCTCGCGGCCAACGGCATGCGCGACGGCGTGCACATCCGGCTCACCCTGACCCGCGGGGTCAAGGTCACCTCGGGCATGGACATCCGGCTCAACCAGGCCGGCCCGACCCTGATCGTGCTGGCCGAGTTCAAGGACCCGGTGTACGACGCGGCCGGCATCACGCTGATCACCGCGAGCGTGCGCCGCCCGGCGCCCGACTGCCTCGACCCGAAGATCCACCACAACAACCTGCTGCCGTCGATCATGGCCAAGATCGAGGCGAACGTGGCGGGCGCGGACGACGCGGTGATGCTCGACCCGCGCGGCTTCATCGCCGAGACCAACGCCACCCACCTCTTCTGGGTGAGCGGCGGCACGCTGGCCACGCCGACCACGGTGTCCTGCCCGGAGGGCATCACCCGGGCCGTGGTCCTCGACCTGGCCGCCGCGGCCGGGATCCCGGCCGCGGCCGGCGACTACACGCTGCCCCAGCTCTACACCGCCGACGAGGCGTTCGTGACCGGCACCATGGGCGGCCTGGTCCCGGTCCTGCGCGTCGACGGCCGGGCCATCGGCGACGGCAGCCCCGGCCCGGTCACCAAGCGCCTGGCCGCCCTGTTCGCCGACCTCACCGCCACCACCGGCACCCCCGTCACCTGAGGAGCCGCAGGTCCCCGCGGCAACGGGCCGGATCGTCGCCTCGATGACCAGGTGGCGAGAACAGCTCGTGTTTCCATACTCGCGGGTCGCTTCAGCGTTCCGGCTCGGAGGGGGGCGGGCCGAGGCGGCTGAGGCGGGCGACGCCGGCTTGCATGGCGCGGCGGGCGCGCACGGCGCGGACCAGCCGGCCGGGCTGGCGCAGCGGGGTGGGGCGGCCGTCCCGGCGGGCGCGGATCTGCTCGGCCAGAGCGCCCGGGACGCCGAAGCCGGGCAGGCGGCCGATGGCCTCGCCCTTGGTGATGAGGTCGCCGGTGGTCAGCAGGGCCTCGGCCCGGGGCAGCACGACCAGGCCGTGGTCGATCCAGGTGTCCTGGAGCCAGATCCGGCGCTTGCGGGCGGCCTGACGCCAGTAGTCGACCGCCTCGGCGTGCACGGCCGCCTGGAGGTCGGCGACCGGGACCGGCTCGACGCCGGGCGGCGGCCAGGGGCCGTACAGCGCGACCCCGGCCGCGGCCAGCTCGGCCCGGGTCAGCAGCTTCAGCTGCCACTGGGTCATCCGGTCCCCGTACCAGTACGTGCACAGGCGCTCGGGGTCGGACACCGCGTCGGCCGCCACGTACAGGCAGTGCAGCTGGCCGGCCGGGCCGCCGGTCTTGGCCAGGGCCTCGTGCAGCTCGGTCAGCTCCCGCGTCACGGCCTCGTCGGGCTCGCGCCGCACCAGCACTACCACGTCGATGTCGCTGGCCGCCGCGCTGTAGTCACCGGTCACCAGCGATCCGTAGACGTAGACCCCGACCACGTCCGCGCGCACCGCGAGCCGGTCCCGCAGCCGCCCCAGCAGCTCGGCCACCTCCGGAGGAAACTCCGCCGCCGCCACACCGCCATCCTGCCACGGCGCGGCCGAGGGCGCCGGGTGTCGCGGTGGGGCCGGGGCGGGGACGGAACTTCGTTCGGGCTAATCGGTCTTGATCTTGCCGTCTTCCAGGTGGAGGACGTCGTTGGCGATGCCGATGAGGTTGGGGTCGTGGGTGGCGACGAGCGCGGTCACGTGCTCGGACTGCACCACGGTGCGCAGCAGGCGCATGATCTGCTTGGCCGTCTCGGAGTCGAGCTGGCCGGTGGGCTCGTCGGCCAGCAGCACCTTCGGGCGGCCCGCCAGCGCCCGGGCGATCGCCACCCGCTGCTGCTGGCCGCCGGACAGCTCGCCGGGGCGCTGCCGGGCGTGCTCGCCCAGGCCGACGATGTCCAGCATCAGCCGGACCCGCTCCTCCCGCTCCTTCGGCGCCATCCCGGCGATCCGCAGCGGGACCCCGACGTTCTCCGCGGCCGACAGGATCGGGATGAGGCCGAACGACTGGAAGATGAACGCCACCGAGTTCCGCCGCAGCTCCATCCGCGCGTGCTCGGACATCGCGGTCACGTCTCGGTCCGCGACCCGGACCCGGCCGCCGTCCGGCCGGTCGAGGCCGCCGACGATGTTGAGCAGCGTGGTCTTGCCCGAGCCGGACCGGCCGCGCAGCGCCACCAGCTGGCCGGCCGGCACGGTGAAGGAGACTCCGCGCAGCGCCGCCGACGCTGTCCGCCCGCTGCCGAAGGTCCGCGTTACCTCCTCCACCGCCACCATGTCCGTGGCCACCGCGGAAGTCACTGGTCCTCCTCAGCCTTGGCCGCCGCCGAACGGCGGTCGGGCCAGACGCCGATATGGTCGGGCTCGGCTTCCAGGCGCACCAGGTCCTGCATGCCCAGGGGCTCGGTCATCTCCCGCGGCAGCTGCAGGCGGCCGGCCCGGTCGAGGACGGCGTACTCCACCGCGTGCTGCGCCTCCTCGCCGTCGTCGCCGGCGACCGCGTGCCGGTGGATCTCGGTGCTGGTCCGGCCGTCCCTGATCGCGACCGTCCGGCGCACGACCGAGGAGACGGCCGGGTCGTGGGTGACGATCAGCACGGTCACGCCGAGCTCGGAGTTGGCCTGCTGCAGGGCGCCGAACACCTCGGCCGCGGTGGCCGTGTCGAGCTCACCGGTGGGTTCGTCGGCCAGCAGCACCTTCGGCTCGTTGACCAGCGCCACCGCGATGGCGGCGCGCTGCTGCTCGCCGCCGGACAGCTGGTCGGGCCGGCGGTGCAGGCAGTCACCGAGGCCGAGCAGGTCGAGTAGCTCGGTGGCCCGTTTCCGGCGGCGGCCGGCCGCCCGGCCGGAACCCTGCTGGCCGGCGGCAGGCCAGGCCGAAGGCGCCGTCGGCGAGCCGCATCGGCAGCTCCACGTTCTGCTGCGCGGTCAGGTAGGGCAGCAGGTTGCGCGAGGTCTGCTGCCAGATGAAGCCGACCGAACGGCGCCGGTAGGCCAGCCGCTGCCGGGTGCTCAGCCCGGCCAGGTCCTGGTTCGCCACCTTGACCGAGCCCGCGGTGGGCGTGTCCAGGCCGGCCAGGATGTTCATCAGGGTGGACTTGCCGCTGCCCGACGCGCCCACCAGCGCGACGAGCTCGCCCTCGTTCACCAGCAGGTCGAGCCCCTGCAGGGCCTGGACCTCGATCCCGGCGGCGATGTAGATGCGGACCAGCCGGTCGCACACGATCAGCGACCCGGCGCCGAAATCCCGCTGTCGCGCGGGGACCAGGTCCTCGATACTGGTGGCCATCGAACCTCCTGCTTCTCGTTCTACCGCAGCATGGCGGAGATGTCGCGGTGGCGGACCGCCCTGGCCTCCACGGCCAGGGCGATCAGCGCGAGCACCACGATGGCGGCGGCGGGCAGCCCGAGCGCGATGGCGTCCGCCTGGAACTTGATCGGGGTGCTGGTGCCGGTGAACGCGGACAGGTCGATGGCCGACCCGATCGCGGCGGGCAGCAGCAGGGCGCAGGCGATTCCCGCCGCCACCGCGACGAGCACGGCCGGCATGGTCTCGGCGATGACCAGGCCGGCCGCCGCTCGTGGCCCATGACGGTCAGCCGGGCCAGGGTCATCCCGCGCTCGGCCGAGCCGAGGGCGAGGCCGAGGATCACGACGAGCAAGCCGAGCCCGGCGGCGGCGGCGATGGTGAGCGTGATGATGAGCCCGGCCCCGTGCTGCAGCGGCGAGCTGTTCAGCGAGGTCAGGACCTGGGAGCGGAACGTGGTGGCGTTGCCGGGGATCGCGTGGTCGGCCGCGGCGATCAGCCGGGCGTGATCGATGGCGGAACCGGTGGCCAGGAGGATGTTCGGCGACGGCGCGCCGGTGGGACCGGCCAGGGTCCGCAGCGCCATGACCACGAAGTCCCCGCCCCCGGGCAGCGCCGGGGTGCTCTTGATGATGCCCGCCACCCGGACCTTGAGCGGCCCGATCGCGCCCAGCGTGCTGAGCTGGACCGGAGCCGTGCCCAAGATGGCGGCGGCGGACGGCGAGGCCAGCACCGGCACGACGGCGCCGTCGGGGAGCGGCGTCGCGGGAGCCGCCTTCCCGATCAGCTGGGCCGGGAAGGGGGTGAACGGCGTGCCCGCGGTCACGGCCGCGTAGCTGGCCGGGTCCACCGCCGACACGGTGATCGGCTGGCCGAAGGGAGTGAACCAGCCCGTGTTCCACGCCTCGGTGGCGTGCCGCACGCCGGGAACCGCGGCGATGGCCTTGACCGCGGCCGGAGAGACCGCCGGGGAGGCCGGGCCGGGCGTGATCAGCACGTCGGCCCCGGTGGCCTGCCAGGAGGCCGTGATCTCGCCGCTCGTGATGCTCTGGCTGATCATCCCGGCGAAGGTGGCCAGGGTCAGCGTGAGCACCAGCGCGAACGCGGGCAGCGCCGCGTTCAGCGGGGACCGGGCCGCCCGCGAGAGGGCCACGAAGCCGGTGGCACCGGGCCGGCGGGCGGCCAGCGCGGCCAGGCCGCGGACGGCCAGCGGGTACAGCCGCAGCATGATCACCACGACCGGGACGGCGATCAGGATCGGCACCACGGTGAGGGTCAGGTTCGCGCTGCTGGCGGCCGTGGCGGTCCCGGGAGTCCCGGAACCGCCCGAGGGGGCCGGCACGCCCTGATCGTGCAGGACGACCAGCCCGGCCACCGCCGCGGCGATCGCGGTGACCTCGGTCACCAGGCGGCGCCAGGGCCGGCCCGGGCCCCGTGAGCGCCGGATCTCGGCCGTGGTGATCTGGGCCGGGTTGCTGACCGGAGCGGGCCTGCGGTGCTGCCACACCGCGATCAGCGGCGCGTCGGCCAGCGCCGCGACGGCTGCGATCAGGGTGAGCGGCCAGCCGCCGGGGCCGCTGCCACCGCCGGGCAGGGCGAGCGCGATGCCCGCGCCGACGATGATGCCCGGCCCGGCCGCGACCGCCGTACCCGCTAGGACCCGGGCCGCCACCTGGCTCAGGGATCCGCCCCGGGCGCGGAGCAGCGACAGCTCGGTCTCGCGGCGGGCGACGATCATCCGGCCGGCCAGCAGGATCACCGCCGTGCCGACCACGATCAGGCTGACGAACAGCAGCAGGAGCACCGTTTCCACGGCCGCCTGGTTGGCGAGGAACTGCGCCAGCTCCGGCAGCAGCGGCGAGGTGACCACCAGCGCGTCCTCGGCCGGTGCCAGCTCATAGGTCAGCGCGGGCGTAGCCGTGGTGGCACGGTTCAGCGCCTGGTAAAGGTTCTGAGCCTGGTCCGCGTTCACGCGGCTGATGTCGAGCGGGTACTCCCACTGCAGCTCGAGCCCGCCGGGGCCGAACACCTGCTGGGCCGAGCCGAGCTGGTCCGGGTCCGCGATGACCCCGCCGAGCCAGTACGCGGGGCTGCTGGGCTGCTGCTGGGTGAGCGTCGGCTGGATCGGGGTCGTGTCCTGCTGCCACCAGGTCGAGCCGGGGTGCCGGACCCGGACGATCGCGCTGACGTAGAGCCTGGCCCGGGGGCCCAAAGTGCTCAGGTCAAGGACGCTGCCCGGGTGCAGGCCGAAGCGCGCGGCCGTGGGCCCGGTGACCATCACCGCCACCGCGCCGCCCGGACCGCCGCCGGCCAGCGAGCCCTTCACCACCTGTACGTAGCCGGCCGCCGGGGCGCGGTAGCTGACCTCCAGCTGGGGCGGTGCCGCGGCGTAGGCCGTTTTCGCCGCGCCGCCCGCCACGGTCAGAGGTTTCGAGGTCAGGGAGACCCACTGGCCGGCCCCGAGCGGCAGCGGCTGCGCCGCCAGGCTGGAGCCGATCTCACCGGTGGCCTCGGTCAGCTCGGACTGGGTCAGCCCGGTGGGGTCGGGCAGCGACTGCGTGAAGTCGGTCCAGGCCGTGCTGACCTGGATCGTCCGGGTGGTGCCGGGGAGGGCGCCCAGGATCTGGTGCAGCGCCTCGGTGCGGATGTGCAGGCTGAAGGCCGGCCCGGCCAGCGCGGTGAACACGCAGCCGCAGGCCAGCAGCGCGAGCGCCAGTGCACCGCCCGCCGCCGTGCCCACCCGGCGGCCCACCGCCGGCCCCATCCTGGAAGCGGTAAGGATCGTCATGCTAGCTGGCCCGCAGCATGCCGGAGACGTCGCGACGGCGGATCGCCCGGCCTTCCAGTACCAGCACGATCAGCGCCAGCACGACGATGGCGGCGGCGGGCAGCCCGAGCGCGAGCGCGTCCGCCTGGAGCTGCACCGGGGTGGTGGTGTCGGTGAACGCGGACAGGTCGATGGCCGTCCCGACCGCGCGGGGCAGGACCAGGGCGCAGGCCACGCCCGCGATCACCGCGGCCAGCACGGCCGGCATGGCCTCGGCGATGATCAGGCCGGCCGGGCGCTGGTGGCCCATGACGGTGAGCCGGGCCAGCGTCATCCCGCGCTCGGCCGAGCCGAGCGCCAGGCCGAGGATCACGATGAACAGGCCGAGCGCGGCGGCGGCGACGATGGTGAGCCTGATGACGAGCTCGGCCCCGTGCTGCAGCGGCGAGCTTTCCAGCCCGGCCAGGATCTGGCTGCGGAACGTGATGGTGCTGCCCGGGATGGCCCGGCTGGCTACTGCGGTCAGCTTGGCGTGGTTGATCGAGGTGCCGCTGGCCAGGAGCAGGTTCGGCGACGGGGCGCCAGTCGGGCCGCCCAGGGGGCGCAGCGGTATGACCACGAAGGCCCCGCCCGCGGGCAGGGCGGGAGTACTGGTCAAGATGCCGGCCACCCGCACCGAGAGCGGTCCCAGACCGGACAGCGTGCTGAGCTCGACCGCGGCCTGGCCCAGTCCGGCGGCGGCGGCCGGCGAGGCCAGCACCGGCACGGTGGCGCCGTCGGGGATCGGGGTGGTGGGTTCCGGCTTCCCGATCTTCCCGGCCGGGAACGCCGGGTACGCGGTGTCCGCGACCAGGGCCGCGTAGCTAGCCGGGTCCACGGCCACCACCGTCACCGGCAGGCCGAAGTCGGTGAACCAGCTCGTGTTCCACACCTCGGCGGCGTGCCGCACGCCCGGGACCGCGGCGACGGCCTTGACCGCGGCCGGGGAGGCCGGGCCGCCGGCCGGGCCGGAGGCGATCATCACGTCGGCCCCGGTGGCCTGCCAGGACGCGGTGATCTCACCGGCCGTGATGCTCTGGCTGATCATCCCGGCGAAAGTGGCCAGGGTCAGCGAGAGCACCAGCGCGAACGCGGGCAGCGCCGCGCTCAGCGGGGACCGGGCCGCCCGCGAGAGCGCGATGAAGCCGGTGGCGCCCTCCCGGCGGGCGGCCAGCGCGGCCAGGCCGCGGACGGCCAGCGGGTACAGCCGCAGCATGATCACCACGACCGGGATCGCGACCAGGATCGGCACCACCGTGAGGTACAGGTCGGCACCGGGCGGGGCCACCCCCGACGTGCTGATATCGCCGGCCGGCACGCCCTGGTCATGCAGCACGATCAGGCCGGCCACGGACGCGGCGATCACGGTGACCTCGATCACCGGGCGCCGCCAGGCCCGCGCCGGGCGTTTGGTCTCGGCGGTGGTGATCCGGGCCGGGTTGGCGGCCGGGGCAGGCCTGCGGTACTGCCACACCGCGATGACAGAGGGGCCGGCCAGCGCCGCGACGGCCGCGACCGCCGCCAGCGGCCAGCCCGCCGAAGCGGAACCGCCGCCGGGTATCAGCAGGACGGCCAGGCCCGCGCCGATCAGCACGCCCGGGCCGGCCGCGATCAGCGCGCCGCCGAAGACCCGGGCCGCCACCTGCCACAGGGAGCCGCCCCGGGCGCGCAGCAGGATCAGCTCGTCCTGACGGCGCGCGACGATCATCCGGGCCGCGAGCAGGATCACCGCCGTGCCGGTCACGATCAGGCTGACGAACAGGAGCAGGAGCACCGTTTCCGCGGCCGCCTGGGTGCTCAGGAACACCTCCAGGTCCTGCAGGAGCGGCGAGCTGACCGCCAGCGCCCCCTCGGCCGGCGCCAGCCGCCCGGTCAGCGGGGGCGCCGCCGTGGTGGCCCGGGACAGCCCCTGGTACAGGCCCTGCGCCTGGTCGGCATCGAATTTGGCCAGGCCGAGCGGGTACTCCCAGAAGATGTTGAGCCCGCTGCTGCCGAACGCCTGCTGGATCGGGCCGAGCTGGCTCGGGTCCGCGATGACGCCGCCGAACCAGTAAAACGGGCTGGAGGGCGGCTTGTCCTGGTTGATCGCCGGTTTGACCAGGCCGGTGTCCTGCTGCCAGAAGGTCGAGCCGGGGTCGCGGGTTCGCACGATCGCGGTGACGAAGATCGTCTCCGAGCCGTTCGGGGTAGCCAGGCTCAGGCGGCTGCCGGGATGCATCCCGAAGCGCGCCGCCGTCGGCACGGTGGCCGCCACCGCGACCGAGCCCGGCGGAGCCTTCGCGCTCGAGAACGACCCGGTCACCAGCTTGACGTAGCCGCTGAACGGCGTGCGGTAGCTGATCTCGAGCTTCGGCGGCGCCTCGTCGATCGCGCGGGCCGCCGCACCCGCCGTGACCAGCAGCGGCTTGGTGGTCAGGGCGGTCCACCGGCCGGCCGCGAGCGGCGCCGGCGCCGCGGCCAGGCCGAGGCCGATCTGCCCGGCTGACTGGCTCAGCAGGTCCTGGTTCAGGACCTGGGTGCCGCGGACCGACGCCACCAAGTCACTCCAGGCCGAGTTGACCTGGACTGTCCTGGTGGTGTCAGGCAAGCCGCCCAGGGTCTGCTGCAGGGCCTGGGTGCGGGTGTGCAGGCTGAGCGCGGGGCCGCCCAGCGCGGCGAACACACAGGCGCAGGCCAGCAGCGCGAGCGCGAGGGCGCCGCCCGCCGCCGTGCCGACCCGCCGCCCCACCGCCGGCCCGATCCGGGGTGACGTCAGTACGGTCATGCCGACTCGGCGGCGCGCAGTTCGGCGGCGGGATCGGGGCGGCGCGCGATCGTGAGGCCGGCCGCGAGCACCGGGAGCACGGCCACCGCCAAGGCCAGCGGCAGGACCTGGGACCAGGCCAGCTGGATCAGCACCGGGGGCACCGGCGCGGTCGCGGCCGAGGTTAGCGTGATGGCGGGGACGAGCAGCTCGGCCAGGACCACGCCGAGGATCAAGCCGGCCACCGCGGACGGCACGCTCAGCATGAGCTTTTCCAGGCTCAGCTGCGCGGCCGCCGAGCGGGGCGGCACGCCGAGGGCGGCCAGCAGCGCGTTCTCCGCGCGCCGCTGGCGGACCCCGGCCGCGATGCTGACGCAGAATCCGGTGATGGCGAGGACCGCGGCGGCGATGGCCACCGCGAGCAGTGCCTGCTGCGGCACGGTCGACAGCGGGTCGGCCAGCAGGCCGGCCTCGATCCCGCTGGCGCTGGTGGCGGCCGAACCGGGCGGCAGGTCCAGCCGGGGCGTCCTGCTGGCGGCCAGCCACCACTGCGTCACCGGCGCCGGCGGCAGCTGACCGCTGGCCAGCAGGGCCTGCAAGGCGCCGAGGTCCACGATCAGGCCGCCGCCGCTGCCGGTGACCGTGGGGAACGAGCTCACCGCGGCGACGATCTTCACGATCACGATGGCGCCGTTGAGGTTGGTCTGCACGGTGGAGCCGACCCGCGCGTTGCTGAGGCTGAGGAAGCGCTGGGTGGCGAGGCCGGGAATGACCCCGGCCGCGGCCGGGGTCAAGGTGAGCTGCCCGTCCACCGGGCTCGGGGGAACGCCGGCGAACCCGCTGGCGGCCAGGCCGTAACCGGGCTGGAACGGCACCGCCAGCGCGTTGCCCGCGCCGCTGGCCATACCGCTGACGGAGGGCTCGGCGGACGGGCCGGCCGTGCCGGCGACCTGCTCGGCGCCGAGCAGTTCGGTGGACGTGGCCACGGCGGCCCAGTCGCGCAGCGCCGTGCCGGCCACCTGGCCGGCCGGGCCGGACACGCCTTCCACCGTCAGCGTGGCCGGGGTGCCGGGGTTCCTCGCGGGCAGGGTGTACGTCAGGTTGATCATGCTCAGCCGCAGCGGGTAGATCGCGGCCGCCGAGGGCCCCGAGCCGAGGTCTATGGTCAGCACGTGGTCCTGGCCGTCGGCCGGGAGCGAGCCGGCGTCGAACTGGTACACGGCGCTGTCCGCGTCTTCGACCGAGATGGTCACCTGAGCCGAGCCGAGGTGCAGCGCGGCCGGGCCCAGCCGGGCGGTCAGGCGGAACGCGGACCCGCGGCCGGGCAGGGTGACGCCCGACGGCGGCCCGGCGGTGCGGATCTTCCCGAACAGCTGGCTCGCGGGCAGCGGCGACTCGTCGGAACGGAGCCGGACCACGCGGGCGGCCTGCGGCGCGTCGATCGCGAGCGTCACCGCGTTGGTGTCGGTGTGCAGGAAGGACGCGACCGGCATGGTGCGCTGTACGCCCGGCGCGCGGGCCAGCGCGCCGGCCTGCCCTACCGTGAGCGGCTGGCTGGACTGGACCAGCACGTCCGAACCCACGCTGAAGGCGGCCTGATCGTGGACCAACTGGGTCCAGCTTTGCCGCTGGGACAGGGCGAGGGTGCCGGTGGCCACGGCCAAGACGATGAGGAGCGCGGCGCCGCCCTGCCGGATGGGCTGGCGGCTGATCTGCCAGCTGGCCATGGCCGCGGTCAGCCGCCGGCCACGGGCGGCCAGCCGGTCGCCGGCCTTGCCTCCGGCCGGCAGCAGCCGCAGCGCGAGCACGGTGCCGCCCGCCAGGGCCAGGGCCGGGGCGACCACGACCACCGGGTCCACCCCGAAGTTCCCGCTGGCCCCGGCCGAGACCGCGGAGTAGTGGCGGAGCTGGTCAGCCGGCCACCACGGCCAGCACGATCAGGGCGAGGTCGGCCCCGGCCCGGGTGGCCCCGGCCACGGCCGCCTGCCGGCCCCGGCGGGCCCGGGCCGTGCCCGGGGTGACGACGCTGAGCACCGGTATCAGCAGGATCACCAGCGCGCCCGCGCCGACCACGGCCGCGGCTAGCGCGGCCGGCCAGCCGAGCGAAACGGGCCCGGCCAGCAGGTCGGCCAGGCCGTATCCGGCCAGCCCCCCGGCGACGGCGCAGAGCAGGCTCAGCGGTATCGCCTCGGCCGCGGCCAGCCGGATGAGCTGCCAGCGGGTCGCGCCCCGCGCGACCAGCATGGCCGACTCGCCTTCGCGCTGGCCGGTGAGCAGCCGCGCCACCGCGAGCAGGGCCGCGCCGGCCAGCAGCGCCAGCAGCACCGCGCAGATCGCCAGCAGCGAGCGGGCCACGTCCCGGTTACTGGCCACCCCGCCAAGCACCGAGGGCAGCCCGGTGGTGAGGGTCAGATCCGGCAGCTGGACGGCCTCGGCCAGGGACTGCCGCAGGCCGTCCACGTTGGCGGCGACGTTCCTCAGCTGGCCGACCGGCACGCTGGTGATCTGCGGTATCGCCAGCCAGGAGCCGGAATCCACGGCCAGCGGCCCGCGAAACGCGGCGGCGGGCACGGCCAGCGGCCCGTAGGTGGTGAAGCCGCTGAGGGTGCTCTGGCCGCCGAGCGCGACGTCGTCCAGACCCCAGTACGGCGACGATACCTGCCTGGGCCGGAACAGGCCGGTGAGGACGAACCTGACCTGATGGCCGGATATCCGGTCACGCAGCTGCAGCAAGTCGCCCGTGCTCACGTGCAGCAGCGCGGCCGCACTGGCGGGCAGGGCGGCCGGGATCGGCCCGCCGCCGGCGGGCAGGGCGCCGGGCCAGTGACCGGAGACCAGCGTCGCCCGCGCGGCGATGTCGTCGAAGGCGGCGGCCTCGGCGATCTGCACGTCCCGGGTGCCGCTCGGCGGGACCGGGCGGGAGCCGGGCACGAAGCCGAGCGGGTCGGACCAGTAGGCGTGGTAGAAGGCGAACGGCGTGCCGTCGAGGGCAGTGGAGATCTTGCCGGGCAGCAGCGAGGTGTACTGCGCGGCCTGGCTGTTGTTGACGCCGTTGCCGGTGATGACCAGCGAGGTGCCGGCGGCGTGGCTCAGGTCGTGCTTGACCGCGCGGGGCAGCGCCTGGCTGCTGAACGTGGTCAGCGCGGTGGCCAGGGCCGCGGCCACCACCACGGTGAGGGCCGCGGCCACGATGACCAGGCGGTGCGCGTTCGCCCGCGGCAACGTCAAGGTTCCCGATGTCAGTGCCCCGCGTGCCCGCGTCTCCCGCGTTGGCGTACCCCGTGTCGAGCCCATCAGGATTCTGAGCTTACGATCCGGACCAGCTGATAAAAAAGGGTGCGTGCCTGACCGTAACCGGTCTGGAATACAAAGGGAGCCTAGGTATGTCCGTCGTCGTCATCACGGGGGCCGCGGGCCTCGTCGGATCCATGCTGCGGCCCCGGCTGGCCCGGCCCGGGCGCACGCTTCGGGTACTGGACGTCACCCCGATGACGGCCGGCCCCGGCGAGGAGGTGATCCAGGCCTCGGTGACCGGCCTGGACGCGATGACCGCGGCCTGCCAGGGGGCGGACGCCGTCATCCACCTGGCCGGGATCCCGGGCGAGGCGTCCTGGGAGCGGATCAGCGCGCTGAACATCAACGGCAGCTACGTGACGTTCGAGGCGGCCCGGCGGGCCGGCGTGCCGCGGGTGATCTTCGCGTCGTCCAACCACGCGGTGGGGTTCACCCCGCGTTCGGCCTTCCCGGTGCCCGACTACGCCTTCCCCGCGCCGGACACCCACTACGGCGTGTCCAAGGCGGCCGTCGAGGCGCTGGCCGCGATGTACCACCACCGGCACGGCCTGGACGCGATCTGCGTGCGGATCCTGTCCTGCTTCCCGGAGCCGAGGAACATCCGGATGCTGTCCACCTGGCTGTCGCCCGACGACGCGGGGCGCCTCTTCGAGGCGTGCCTGACCGCGGAGCGGCCCGGGTTCCGGGTCATCTTCGGGGTCTCCGCCAACACCCGCGGCGGCTGGGTGTCGCTGGAGGAGGCGAAGGCGCTCGGCTACCAGCCCGCGGACGACGCGGAAGCCTTTGCCCCCAAGATCATCGCCGAGCACGGCGAGCCGGACCCGGACGACCCGGCGCTGCGCTACCTAGGCGGTGAGTACACCTTCCCCGCCGGCCAGGTCCCCCAGGCCTGAGCCCGGCGGCTACACCTCACCGCACCGTGCCGGAAACCGGAACCCGGATTAGTCGCGGCGTTCCTCGTCGTGGTGGATGCGGTCGAGGCAGATCGCGATGCAGATGATGAGGGCGTCGTTCTCGCCCGGCGCGACGTCCACGCCGTAGGTGTCCCTGATCCGGAACCAGGACCGGGAGACCTGCGCGATGACCTGGCCGCCGTCGCGGATCTCGAAGTCCTTGTCGATGATGTTCCCGACCGCCTCGAGCCGCCCGCGGTCGGGGATGTCGATGTACGCGCGGTGGTGCAGCAGCGAGAACACCGCCTTGTGCACGGTGGCGACGACCTGACCGTCGTGCTCGATGTCCAGCGTGTCGGTGAAGCTGAGGAAGCGCTTGCGGATAGAGGCCAGGATGGCGCCCGAGGCGTCCTTGAGCTCGAAGGTCTCGCGTAGCCGCAGCGCCTTGCCGTCGACCAGGAAGACCTTGTTGTCCCGCTCGTCGGTGACCCAGAAGTCGTCGGTGATGGAGAAGAGCCGTTCCCGTACGAGATAGCGCATACCGCTGAAACTATCCCAGCGCGGCCGGGCTAATCGTCGCCCGGCGCCGCGCTTGTCCCGGCGGTGCCACTGGCCCGGTACTCCTGCCAGCGGTCCAGGATCTGGGCGAGTTCCTTGGTCGTGAACTCGAGGAACTCGGCCTGCTCGGCCAGTCGGCCGCCGGCCGGGGTGTCCGGCCCGACCAGGTCGATGCCCTCGCGGACGAGCGCGGTCCAGCGGGTCATCACCTGGTCGCGCTGCCGGATCAGGCTGTCCCACATGCCGCCGGGCATCCGGTAGTAATCCCGGCGCGAGCCCGGCACCCGCTCCTTGTGGACCATGCCGATCTGGATCAGGTAGCGCACCGCGCCGGACACCGCGGCCGGGCTGATGCGCAGCACGGCGGCCAGTTCGGCGGCGGTCAGGCGGCCGGCGTCGGTGACCAGCAGGGCGACGAAGACCCGGGCCGGCATGGGCGGGAACCCGGCCGCCACCAGGACGGCGGCGAACCGCTCGATGTAGCCGAACAGCGGGTCCGTCGCATCGTCCGGTCCCGGCCCGGCCGACGTCACGCCGCCTGGCACCGCATGATCGTCCGGCACCCGCCGTCACCTCCCGGCCTCACGATATCGTATTTTTAAAATTCATAACTTCGTGAAAATTGTGTAAGGTGAAGGCGTGGATGCCATCGAGGTCAGCGGATTGCGGAAGTCGTTCGGTAAGACGACGGCACTGGCCGGCCTCGACCTCAGCGTCCGCCGCGGCGAGGTGCACGCCTTCCTCGGACCGAACGGCGCGGGCAAGACCACCACCATCCGCATCCTGCTGGGCCTGCTGCGCCGCGACGGCGGCGAGGCCCGCCTGCTCGGCGGCGACCCGTGGCGGGACGCCACCACGCTGCACACCCGGCTGGCCTACGTGCCCGGCGACGTGACCTTGTGGCCGGGCCTGACCGGCGGCGAGATCATCGGCCTGCTGGCCCGGCTCCGGGGACCTAACGCAGCGGCCGACCCCAAGCGCAGGCAGCGGCTGATCGAGCGGTTCGACCTGGACCCCACCAAGAAGGCGCGCGCCTACTCCAAGGGCAACCGGCAGAAGGTGGCGCTGATCGCGGCGCTGGCCAGCGACGCCGAGCTGCTGATCCTGGACGAGCCGACGTCCGGGCTCGACCCGCTGATGGAGGCGGTCTTCCGCGCGTGCGTCACCGACGAGCGGCAGCGCGGCCGCACCGTGCTGCTGTCCAGCCACATCCTGGCCGAGGCCGAAGCGCTGGCCGACCGGGTGACGATCATCCGCGACGGCCGGACGGCCGAGACCGGCACGCTGGCCGAGCTGCGCCACCTCACCCGGACCACGATCGACGCCGAGCTGGCCGTCCCGCCCGGCCTGGACGGACTGCCGGGCGTGCACGCCGCCGAGATCAGCGGCACGCACCTGAGATGCGAGGTGGATCACGCCGCCCTGAACGACGTCCTCGCCCGGCTGACCACGGCCGGGGTGGTGACGCTGGAGTGCCGCCCACCCACGCTCGAGGAGCTGTTCCTGCGTCATTATCCGGCCGAACGGAGTGGGCTGGGAGCCTCGCGATGACCCCTCCCGCCCCCGTCGGCAAAGTGCTGGCCGGTACCGGCGTCCTGGCCCAGCTCGACCTCCGCCGGGACCGGATCATGGTGCCCGCCTGGGTCTACGTGATCACCGCCCTGATCGCCAGCAACTCCTGGAGCCTGAACAAGCTGTACCCCACCGCCTCGGCCCGGGCCGGCCTGGCGGGCAGCGGCGGCCGCAACCCGGCGCTGGTGTTCCTGTACGGCCGGCTGTCCGGCGATTCCCTCGGGGCCGTCAGCGCCTGGCGGTACGGGGTGTGGGCCGCCCTCGCGGCCGCCCTGATGAGCATCTTCCTGGTGATCAGGCACACCCGGGCCGACGAGGAAGCCGGCCGGGGCGAGCTGATCGGCTCGGCCGCCACGGGACGGCTGGCCCCGCTGACCGCCGCGCTGGGGGTGGCGGTGACGGCCAGCGCGGTGCTGACCGGGCTGCTGCTCGCGGCGCTGGTGTTCCTCGGCCTGCCCGCGGCCGGCTCGGCCGTCTTCGCGCTGGTCATCACCACCTGCGGGCTGGCCCTGGCCGCGGTGGCGGCGGTGACCGCGCAGCTGTGCGCCAGCGCCCGCGCGGCCCGCGGGATCGCGATCGGCGTGCTCGGCGCGGCCTACCTGCTCCGGGCCGTGGGCGACGCGGCCGACGCCGGCGGCCCGGGCGGCTGACCTGGCTGTCCCCGCTCGGCTGGACCGAGCTCGCGCGGCCGTATACCGCCGACCGGTGGTGGGTCCTGGCCCTGCCGCTGGCGCTGGCCGCGGTGGCGACGGCCGCCGCGTACGGCCTGGCCGTGCGGCGCGACCACGGCGCCGGGCTGCTCCCGGACCGGCCCGGGCCCGCCGCCGCGCCCGCCTGGCTGCGCGGGACCCGGTGGCTGCCGACACTGGGCCTGGCCTGGCAGCAGCAGCGCGGGACGCTGGCCGGGTGGGCGGCCGGCTTCGCGTTCACCTTCGCCGCCAGCGGGGCGGCGGCCAAGGGCATCGGCTCCCTGCTCGGCGGGAGCACGCAGCTCAGGCAGGCCTTCACCCGGCTGGGCGGGCAGGCCGGGATCACCGATGCCTACCTGGCCGCGATCATGTCGCTGGCCGGGCTGGCCGCCGCGGCCTACGCCACCTCGGCGGTGCTGCGGCTGCGGGCCGAGGAGAGCGCCGGACGGGCCGAGCCGCTCCTGGCCACGGCGGCCGGGCGGATCAGGTGGGCGCTCAGCCACGTCGCCGTCGCCGTGGCCGGCGCGGCGCTGCTGCTCGCCGTCGCCGGGGTGGCCGCGGGGCTCGGCTACGGGCTGCGCACCGGGTCGGCCGGTCCCGAGGTCGCCCGGCTGCTCGGTGCGGCCCTGGTCCAGCTGCCCGCGTCGCTGGCCGTGGCCGGGGCGGCGGTGGCGCTGTTCGGGCTGGCGCCCCGGGCCTGCGTGGCCGGCGCCTGGTCGGTGCTCGGCGCGGTGGTCGTGATCGCCCTGTTCGGCCAGGTCCTGCAGCTGTCCGGGTGGGTGACGGGGATCTCGCCGTTCAGCCACGTGCCGAAGCTCCCCGGCGGCGCGGTCGCCGCTGTGCCGCTGCTCTGGCTGGCCCTAGCCGCGCTGGCGCTCGCCGCGGCCGGCCTGGCAGGCCTGCGCCGCCGCGACATCGGCTGATCCACTACCCCTGAAACCAGGTATCGCACTTTGCATACAGTCGCCCATAAACTGGCGCTGTACCCTAGCGAACCATCAGGAGGGGAACTATGTCCCAGGGGGGGACGATGGCGGCCATGATCCGGCCCCTGCAAAGGCCGGTACCGCTACGGCAATCCGTCTACGACGCGCTGATCGACCTGATCGTGGGCGGTGAGCTACCGCCCGGCCAGCACATGGTCGAGACCGACCTGGCCCGCCAGCTCGGCGTCAGCCGGCAGCCTATCCGCGAGGCGCTGCACCGGATGGAGGCCGAAGGCTGGGTCGACCTGCGGCCCAGCCAGGGCGCCTTCGTGCACGTGCCTACCGATACCGAGGTGGATCACCTGCTGGATGTCCGCGTGCTGCTCGAGGCCGAGACGGCCCGCCTGGCGGCGGCCATCCCGGCCGGCCCGGTCAAGGCGGCCCAGCTGACCCGGCTCCGGGAGATCTGCCAGGAGGGCAGGTCCGCCGCCGAGGCGGACGACTTCGCGGGCGCCGTGACGGTCAACAACACCTTCCACGCCGAGATCGCGGCCATCGCCGGCAACACGGTGCTGGCCGAGCTGGCCCACATCGTCGGGCGGCGGGTCCAGTGGTACTACCGGATGGTGGCCCCGGAGCGCGGGCACGGCTCCTGGGAAGAGCACACGGAGCTGATCGGGGCCATCGAGGCAGGTGATCCCGTCCTGGCGCAGGAGGTCGCGCGCAAGCACACCGAGCGCACCCGCGAGGCCTACCACCAGCCCAGGTAACGCGCGGGCGGCTTGGCTGACACGTGAGGCCTGGCGCGTGCAGCCGCCGCGTTCGGCCGCGTCTGTGACGGTCCGCACAACATGATGTGCGGGCCGTCACAGATGTCTGGCCTGGCCCCACGAGTCACGGATTGTATGCCGTCAGGGGCAGCCGGATCCCCGCGTGTCGGCCGCCGTTTTCGGCGTGTCCGGTTTCCGTGGGTGTAGCCGGATATCACTGAGGGCGATATCGGGCTCACCCATAGCAAAAGAACCTGGTGCGACTCGCCTTAAAGCCCGGAATGCATCATGGCGGCGGTGCCTGGGCAGTAGCGTGTGTCTTCGGATCGTGACCTTGAGCCTCGCAAATTATCCAAGTAGGTAGCAGAGTGTCTCGTTTGTCGCGATGATGCTGTAGATCATTGACCTGCTGTACGACAGACAGGGGAGTGACCCTTATATGAGGAGCGGTTCGCCGGCTCAAGACGACGGCAACTGGTCGTCGCCGCAGCGCCCCCGTTCTCCGGGGGCGATGGGCAACCCGGTCCATTTCGGATCCGGGTCGAGGGGCGAACCGCACGAAGTTCCGGGGGCGGCACGGCGCGAGGCGCCGTTCGGGCCCGAGGTCTCCTGGCCTTACGGTTTCCGGCCGCTGGACCCCGAGTCCCGAGAGGTGCTCGAGTCCGCCTACGGGACCGGCCCGCTGAACCCCGGGCGCGCCAGCGGCTCGGTGTACCAGCCGCAGGTGATGGACGACTACGGCGACCCGGGTTACTCCGACCCCTCGTACGAAGGCCCGTACCAGGGCAGTTCGGGCGGCCCGGTTTACCCCGGCCAGTCCGGGTTCCCCGGTGGCGCTGCTTCCTCCGCTGCGTCGTTTGACCCGGGATCGTACGGCCGCCGGCCGACCGGCGGCAGCGTTCCCGGGTACCAGCTCCCCGACGCCCCCCGGGTCCCCGAAACCCCCTGGTCCGGCTACCAGGCCCCGGCGCCCGGCGGTGACATCTGGCCGGTGACCGGAGCCCAGGAGACCCTGCCCGACGCCAGCCCGCGGCCGTCCGCGGACACCGGCCGCGGCTCCTCGCGGCCGGGTCAGGCCAGCTACCCGGAGCAGTGGTACGACAGCCCGCGCCTGGACGACCGGGCGCTCGAGGACCAGCGGCCGGCCCGGTCGCCGGACCCGCGGCTCGAGGGCATCACCTACGGCGAACTGCGCTACGACGACACCGGGAGCTTCGGCGCGGTACAGCCCGGCCAGGAGCCCGGTCCGGCCGGCGACGCGCTCGACGACGAGTCCTGGTACCAGGAACTGCGGCGCAGCGCTCCGGCTTACCCGCAGAACCCGCCCGTACCCGGCAGCCCGCTCAGCGGCCCCCAGCGCCGGATGGATCCCCCCGGTCCCGCCTTCGGCCCGTCGTCCGGCGGCTACCTCCAGGCCCCCGACCGCGCGCCCGGCTTCGGCCAGCCCCGCTGGGACGGCCCCGACCGGTCCCAGAACCCGCAGTTCAACGCGAACCGCCCGGCCGGGCGCGGCGCCCAGGCCCCGCAGAGCCCGTCCGGGCCTGGCCCGGCGGCCCGCGGCCACGGCTTCCTCAGCGCCCCGGCGGCCTCGGTCGGCCTGCTCACCCCGCCCGGCGGTACCCGGGTGGACTCCCTGCGCAACGGCGGCGCGCTCCCGGCCGCTCCCGTTACTCCCGAGGTCCCGGCGACGCCGGCCTTCACGCCGGCTCAGGCCGCCGCGGCGGCTCCGGCTGCTCCGGAGGTGGACGCCCCGGGCGCCACCCGCCCGCGGCCCGCCGCCGTGCGGCCCGGCCACGGCCTGGACGGCCCGTCGACTACCTCCTCCTGGCCGACCCAGCCCGCGGGCGGGGACGTCGAGCAGTACGACGACTTCTGGCGGGACGACGCCGACGAGGAGTACACCGGCCTGTTCGGGGACCGGGAAGCCGAGTTCAAGCGGGCCGCCGCCAAGCAGGCCGCCGCGGCCAAGCGCCAGATCGGCCGCCGCCGCGGACGCAGCAACGACCACCGGCTCTGGCTCGGCCTCGGGGCCGTGGTCGTGATCGCCGCGGGCGCGATCGGCGGCATCGTCAAGTTCGAGTTCGGTTCGGGCCAGAGCGGGCCCGCGCACACCGTGGCCACCCCGAACACGATCGGTTCCTTCACGCGCACGGCGAGCCTGGAGCACGGGGCCGACCTGACCGCGCTGCGGGAAAAGGTCATCAAGATGAGCGCGGGCCAGGCGACCAACGTGGTGACGGCCGTCTACGAGTCCGGGAACTCCGCGGCCGGCAACAACACGCAGATCGTCATGTTCGTCGGCGGCCACCTGGCCCACGCCGACCCGGCCGCCTCCGTGGCCGGTTTCACCCAGCAGTTCAAGGGGGCCCAGGTCGTCAGCGCCGGTCCTGGCGGCGGCAAGGCCGCGTGCGTCAAGGACGGTAACACGGCCGCCCTGTGCGCCTGGTTCGACAACGACAGCTTCGGTGAGGTCGTCTCGCCCTCGATGAACGCCGCTGAGCTGGCCAAGCAGATGCAGGCGTTCCGTCCGTCGGTGGAGATCAAGGCGCCGAAGAGCTAGCCCCCGGCCCGCGCGGCTGCCTGGCCAGGGCCCGGGTGATGGCCTGCCGGACCCACCAGGTGGCGTACGCGGAGAACTTGTATCCCTGGGTGTAGTCGAACTTCTCCACCGCCCGGATCAGGCCCAGGTTGCCTTCCTGGATCAGGTCCAGGAACGGCAGGCCGCGGCCGGTGTACCGCTTGGCCAGGGACACCACCAGCCGCAGGTTGGCCTCCAGCAGGTGGTTCTTGGCCCGGGCGCCCAGCTCGGCGGCCCACTCCAGGTCGGCGCGCTCGCCCGCGGACAGGTGCTCGCCGCCGGCGGCCAGCTTCGTCTCGGCCGCCAGCCCGGCCTCGATCTGCTTGGCCAGCTCGGTCTCCTGTTCCAGGCTGAGCCCGGGCACCTGGCTGATCCTCTTCAGGTAATCCCGGACCGGGTCTGCGTCCCCTTCCGCGGATTCGCCGGATGGCTCAGCGGCCTGGCCGCCGGGCGGTTCGCTCATGTGCTCGCTCGCTTCCTCGTTGAGCCAGGCCCGGAACCGGGCCCGTCCGGTGGCGGCGTCGTACCGGGCGGCATGCCGTTCCGCGAGGTACTCGCCGAGCTCGGGGCAGAAATCGGCCACGAACAGGTCCTCGTGGTCCTGACGCGGGCCCGCGCCGCTGGTCACGACGCAGCTCCCCTTCCGGTGTCCTGGCTCCCGTTGCCCGGGCTCCCGCCGCCCCGGCTTTCGGTCTCCCGGCTCCCGGTGTCCTGGCCGAACGGGTAATAGCGGGCCAGCCCGGCGGCCAGCTTGCCCCGGGCCGCGTGCAGGTGGGCGTGCACGGTCCCTTCGGCGACGCCGAGCGCGGCGGCGATTTCCGGGGCGCGCATCCGGTCCTGCCACCGCATCAGGGCGCATTCCCGCTGTCGCGGCGGCAGCTCTTCGATGATTTCCCGGGCCCGTTCCAGCGCGATCGCGTTCAGCGCCTCGGCCTCGGTGTCGGCCGGGGTGCCCTGGTACCGGGCCTGGATGTCGGGCTGACGCCGGCGGAACGCCTGCTGACGGCGGAATTCGCTGACGTCCTTGTTCGTCAGCGTGCCGAGCAGCCAGGCCCGCTGCCGCCCGGCCGGGTGCCCGCGAACCGTGACCCAGGCCCGCGCCGCCGCCTCGAACGTGTCCTGGACGAGGTCCGCGGCGAGCTCGCGGTCCCCGCGGGTCCGCACGCACGCGTGGCCGAACAGCCACCGGTCGTGGGCCGCGAAGAAGTCGCTCAGCTCGGCGACGTGGCGCGACGCGAGCTGGGGGTCGCCGCTATCGTCCATGTTGTACCTCTGCCGGTGCGCGCCTCATGCCTATGTAGTCGCGCGCCGGACGGGAAACCTTTAGCCGGTCCGTAAATCCGGGTAGCTAGCTTCCCTGCTTGCGGGACCGGAAACGCCGGCGCAGGGACAGCCGGGTCACGGTGAGCAGGACGGCGACCGCCAGCGCGATGAGCCCCGCCAGCTGGCCGGTCAGTCCGGGCTGAACGAACGCGATGGCCGAGGAGCCGGGGGCCGGCGCCGCGTTCCGCCTTCCGTCCGAAGCGCCGTTGCCGGGCGAGGGACTCGGGGTGGCTCCCGGGTTGATCGCGGGGAACAGCCCGGCGGCGTTACCCGCGCCGATCAGCGAGCTCGAGACGCTGTTGAGGTTCGGGACCGGGCCGAGCGGCAGGCTCGCCCCCGGGGCCGTGCCGGGCGTACTCGCCGGGGCTGAACCGGACGCCCCGGCCGCGGCGCCGGTCACGGCGACCGCCGCCGTCGCCGACGGCGGCGTCCACTTGGCCGAGCCGGCGATGCTGGCCGTGGCGGTCAGCTGCACCGAGGTGACCGAGGTAGCGTCGGACGCCACCGGGATCTGCGCGTGCAGGGCCACCGCCTGCTTGTCCGACACGGCGCCGACCGCGCAGCTGGCCGCCCCGTTGCCGGGGGCGCAGCCGCCGGTGAACACGGGCCTTTGGCTGGACGGCTGCGAGGCCAGGGCCACGGTCACGCCCGCAGCGGATCCGCCGTCCTTGGCCGAGACCTGCACGATGTAGGCGGCCGACTGCCCGCGGGCCACGCTGGCCTGCGAACGCTGGACGGTCACGCACAGCTGGCCTGGGGTGGCCGGGCTGCCGCTCGCGCTGGGGCTAGGCGATGCGCTCGCGCTTGCCCTCGGGCTCGGGCTCGGGCTCGGGCTCGCGGCGACGCGGGCGTCGAGCGTGGTGCTCGTGGTGGCCGAGGCGGAGGCCGGCGCCGTAGCCGAGGCGGTAGCCGGCGCGGTGGCCGAGGCGGAAGCCGGCGCGGTGGCCGAGCCGGTGGCCGTGGCCTTGGACGACGGCGATCCCGTGCCCGACGGGGAGCTCGTCCCCGAGGGCGAGCTGGTTCCCGCCGGGGAACTGGTGCCGGACGGCGAGGTCGAGGCGGTTCCCGCGGCGGAGGATGTCGGCGAGACCGAGGGCGAGAAGGACGGCGACACCGGCGTGCGGCTCGGGTTCGTGCCGGACGACGGGGTGATCGGCGACGCGGAGGTGGAAGAGCCCGACGGTGACGGTGACGGCGAGGGGGTGGGTGACTTCTTCGGGGGATGCGGGGTCAGGCTGGGGCTCGGGGTGGGGGTGGCGCTGGCCGGGTCCGGCAGCGCTACGCACGAGGTGGCGGCGGCCGCCCCGGAGCCCTTGGCCGCGCTGGCACTGCGGCTCGGGCTCTTGCTGGGGCTCTTGCTGGGACTGGGGCTCTTGCTGGGACTGGGGCTCCTGCTCGGGCTCTTGCTGCTGCCCGGGCTCGTACCGCTGCTGCTCGGACTGGGGCTGCTGCTCGCCGGGCCGAGCGAGGCCGCGCTGAGCATTACCCCGCTGGCGCGCGCGGTGCCCGGCAGCCCGGCCAGCACGCCGACGGCGAGGGAACCTCCCGCCAGCACGCTCAGTACCGCTACCCGCAGGTGCGCCAGACGCATGAAGAAGACCGCCCTGTCTTCGCTACTCGTTGAGGTTTCGTGTGCTCTTCCTGTGATTCGGAGGCGACGTGGTGACGGATGGGTATGAATAGTCTTATCCGGTGTCCCGCGAGTTATGCCTGCGCTCCTCTTCCGATCACGGTCCGGCCACTCTCCGATCACGGCTGGGCCGCCCTGGCGGTTCAACGGCCTCGCCAAGGGTGTGACGCGCCCCGGGGCCCGATCGGTTCCGCTCAGGTGACGAAATTTCCCGAACTCTCTCTGCTGAGAGTTAGGAGCCGCGACCGCCCCGTTCGCCAACGCTATTCGGCGGAAAATCTCACCCGGCCGGGCCGGCGAGCGCGCGGCCAGGGAGCCCTTGCTCCTGGCCTGGGGGCCGGCGGGCGCGGGTACCGGGTCGGCGATGTAGTCCGACGGCTTGGTCTCGTCCCACCCGTCCTGCACTCCGGCCTTGCGGAAGATCACGGTGAAGACGGCGGAGACGGCCACGTTGAGGACGAGAGCGACGATCGCGATGTAGGTGATGTGCCCGAACACCGTGGTGGAAGAGGTGGCGAAGTGCGCCTGCACCGCGCTGGAGGTGCGGTACGCCTGGATGGTGCCGTAGGCCATGGCCACGGCCCAGCCGGCGCACAGCCCGTAACGGTGGAACCAGCGCGTGTACAGGCCGATCACCACGGCCGGGAAGGTCTGCAGGATCCAGATCCCGCCGAGCAGCTGCAGGTTGATCGAGAATGTCTTGTTCAGCTCGAGGACGAAGCCGAGCGCGCCCACCTTCATGACGAGCGAGGCGATCCGGGCCACCCGGGTTTCCTCGGCCGGGCTGGCGTAGGGGCGGATGAGCTCCTTGTAGATGGTGCGGGTGAACAGGTTCGCCGCCGCGATCGACATGACCGCCGCCGGGACGAGCGCGCCGATGACGATGGCGGCGTCGCCGATGCCCGCGAACCAGCTCGGGAACATGTGCTCGAACAGCAGCGGCACGGACAGCTGGGGGTTGTTGCCGTGCGCCTTGACGCCGGCGTTCACGGCCGGCACCGCCCGGGCCAGGTAGCCGAAGAGCGCGATCAGGCCGAGCACGAGCGTGTAGGCGGGCAGCATGGCCGCCTGCCGCCTGATCACGTCGCGCCGCTTGGCCGCGTAGACCCCGGTGACCGCGTGCGGGTAGACGAACAGGGCCAGCGCCGAGCCGAGGGCCAGGCTGGCGTAGGCCCACTCGCCGGCCGGCATGACCACCACACTGCCGAACGGCTTGCCCGTCGCCGGATTGGTCGAGCTCAAGTGGTGCTGGGCCACACCGAAGATGTGGGACCAGCCGCCGAGACGGCTCGGGATATAGAGGATCGCGACGATGACCGTCACGTAGATGAGGGTGTCCTTGACGAACGCGATCAGGGCCGGCGCGCGCAGCCCGGCCAGGTACGTGTACACGGCCACGATGGCGAAGGCGATGATCAGCGGCAGGTCCCGGGTGAAGACGCTGCCCGAGCCGCCGATCCCCAGCACGGTCAGGACCGCCTCGATGCCGACCAGCTGCAGCGCGATGTAGGGCATGGTCGCGAGGATCCCGGTCGCGGCGATGGCGAGGCCCAGGCCCTGCGAGCCGAACCGGCCCCGGGCGAACTCGCCGGGGCTGACGTAACCGCGCGCCCGCGCCACCGACCAGAGCCGCGGCCCGAAAATAAACACGATCGGGAAGACCATGATCGTGTACGACAGCGCGTAGAACCCGGCCGCGCCGGTGGCGTAGACCAGCGCGGGCACGGCGATGAAGGTGTAGGCGGTATAGATGTCACCGCCGAGCAGGAACCAGCTGACGAACGTGCCGAACCCGCGTCCCCCCAGCCCCCACTCGTTCAGCTGCATCGGGTTCTCGGCCGGGCGCCACCGGGCCGAGGCGAAGCCGATGCACGTGACGAGCAGGAACGACGCGACCACGATGGTGAGCGTCACCGCGTTAACGTGATTCATCGCCGTGCCCCCGGGGCGCTTCTGCCGTTACTGGGGGCGCTCCGCCGTGGCCTGGTCCGCAGCAGCAGATAGCAGACCCAGAGCAGCAGCGAGGTCGCCGGCACCAGGATGAGCTGGTACCAGTAGAAGAAGGGGAAGCCCTTCAGCTGGGGCTGCGAGCGGGCGAAGAGAGGAACCCACAACGAGCCCATGATCGCGATGGTCAGCATGACCCCGACCACGGCCACCGTGGACGGGCGCTGGGCGGGACTCGTAGCCGGGGGAGCGGGCGGAGCCATCGCGGCCTCTCAGGGGATGACGTGCGTGCTAGCCGTCCGGCTTAGCGCGCGTAAAGGGATCGCGCTTTCGAATGCGCTCTATAGTGCCCTAGTTCTCACCAGGCGATGAGGCTTTCCGGGGCATCAGTGGCGTATGTGGCTACCGGCGGCATGATGTACGGATACGTCGAATGTCCGAATTAAGCAGACCGTAAGGAACGATTGACCGGAATGCCGGTATCGCCATAGGATCTGGCTGCTTATGACGAATGCGCGGTATACGGCATCAACGGCCAGGGAGGAGTAGTAGTTGGATGCTCCGGCGCGGATGACCCGGCGTACCGCGCTCAAGCGGGCCGGCGCGCTGGCCGTGGCGCTCGGCGCACTCGAGGCGGTCGGTCCCTTCTCCTTCGCCCCGCAGCGGGTCGGCGCGTCCGTCGTCCCGTCCGATATCCAGTTTGATATTTCGTCTTTTCTCGCGCTGCCGCCGCAAGATTATGGCACCGACGTGCAATTTCAGATGCCGCCGGTGCACACCGTTTTCCTGACCGCGGCGCTCGACCGCGCTCCGGTCCGGGCCGATCAGGCGGAAATGAACCGGGTGCTGGGCGCCCTCGAGCGGTTCTACCCGTGGGGTGCGGCCGGCCTGGTCACGTTCGTCGCCTACGGATTGCCCTACTTCGGCCGCCTCCCGGGCGGGCTGACCGGGCCGCTGGTGACGCGGCACATGCCTCGCCTGATCTCCGACACCAGCCGTTACGCACTGGAGGAGGCGCGGCCCGGCCCGACCGATGTCAGCCCCGCCAACCCCCTGATCAGCAAGTTCCGCTACAACGTCAACGTGCGCATCGAGCGCAACGACATGCTGTTCACGCTGCGGGGCGACGACCCCGGCACGCTAGCTGATGTGCTGGCCTGGTTCGGCGGGAGCAACAAGCTGCGCGGCCGTCCCGTCGCCTCCCCGGCCTGGACCGGCTTGCTCAGGTTCACCTCGAGCCGTCACATGTTCGTGCAGATGGGGCTGCCCCAGGCGATCGCCAGGCAGCACGGACTGCCCTACGCCCGCTTCATCCAGCACCGGTCGCCGATGTGGATGGGCTTCGCCGACCAGCAGCTCAACGGCGCCGGCCCGGCCCCCATCTGCACGTTCGCGGGCAACTCCTCGGCGCACCTGACCACGGCGGCCCCGGGCGACTACTTCGACAACGGCTCGGTCCAGCACCTGTCCCACGTCATCCTGGACATGATCCAGTTCTTCGACCTGGACGACGAGGGATCACCGCCGGGCCCGGACGGCGTGTTCACCGAGCGAGTGCAGTACGTGTTCCATTCCCCGCCGATCATCGCGGGGAACAAGGACCAGTTCACCGACGGCGGCGGGCCGGCCCTGCTGCCCAACGAGAACCGCGGCCCGCACTACGCCGAGCGCACCGCCCGCGGCATCGGCACGGCCGACGGGAAGGGCCGGATGGGACACCTGTCCTGCCTTCAGCGCACCTCCCGCGCGGCCGACGGCACGCCCGTCCACCTCCGCATGGACGGTCCGGGCTTCGACGCCATGGACGTCCCCGGTGGCGGCAGCCTGCCCAAGCTCCAGTTCAGCATCTTCGTGCCGTCCGCCGACTTCTTCCGGACCCTGCGTACCAGCCAGGCCTCCCTCGACCTGCAGGATAAGTACGGCGTCAGCGTGCAGAATAACGGCCTCGAGCGGTTCCTCACCGCCACCCGCCGCCAGAACTTCCTGATCCCTCCGCGCCGCCACCGCTCCTTCCCCCTGACCGAGCTCACCTGACCTCGGCCGGGACTTCGGCCGGCCCGGAGCGAGGCGGAACGCGGAGGGCGAGCAGGGCCGTGTCATCGCTGACCCAGCCGCCGGAATGCCGGGCGAGAACCTGGCTGAGATGGCCGATGGTCGCCGCCGCATCCAGGCCGTGCGTGCCGGCCAGGGCATCGGCCAGCGCCTCATCTCCGAACAGCGGACGGACGGCGGCCGGAGAACCTGGCTGTTCCCGCGCCTCGGTGGCGCCGTCGGTATAGAGCAGCAGGAGGTCGCCGGGCGCCAGCCGGAACCGCACGTCGGTGAGCTTGACCCCGGGGACTATCCCGAGCAGCGGGCCGTGGGCGTCGATCTCATGCACCCGTCCGCCCGCCCGGCGGACCAGGGGCGGCGGATGCCCGGCGCAGCACAGGCGGCCGGTCATGCCGCCGTGGTTGACGCGGAAGGTGGCGTAGGCGGCGGTCACGAACCGGTCGTCCTGCCGCTGGTCCAGCAGCGCCGCGTTCAGCCGCTGCAGCACGGCGGCAGGCCAGATGTGCTGCACCGCGTCGGCGCGCAGCGTATACCGGGCCAGGGCCGTGACCTTGGCGGCCTCCACGCCTTTGCCGCACACGTCGCCGACCACCGTGGACCACCACGCCCCCCGGACGTGGAACAAGTCGTAGAAGTCGCCGACCACCGTGGTCCCGCCCGCCGCCGGCTGATACGACGCCGCCACGTCCAGGCCCGGGACCGGCCGCAGGACCGGCGGCAGCAGGCTGTCCTGCAGGCTGCGGGCCAGCGTCTCGGAGACCAGCAGCGACTCCCGCGCCCGGGTCAGGGAACCGCGCAGGTTGATCTCGTTGCTGACCGCGCGCGCCAGCGTGCCCAGGGCCGCCAGCTCGGCCTCCGCCCAGCGATGCGGGATCTTGTCGATCACGCACATGCTCCCCAGCACCTCGCCGCCCGGCCCCAGGATCGGGTAGCCCGCCCACGCCCCGATCTTCATCGGCCCGACCGAGGGATGATCACGAGTACGCGGATCCTCGGCGGCGTCATCGACGACGAACCGGTCACCCAGCCCGACCAGGAAATAGCAGAAGCTCTCCCGGACCGGATTCTGGCGGACCGGATTCTGGCGCTCCCCGGTCTGCCGGACGTCGACGCCCACGCAAGACTTCCAGAACGAGCGTTCCTCGTCGACCAGGGTAATAAAGGCCCGCTCGCATCCGGTGATCGTGGCGGCCAGGTCGGCCAGGTCATCGAACGCCTGTTCCGGTTCGGTGTCCAGGAGCCCGGTCTCCTGCACCGCGGCGATCCGCCGGGGATCCGACAGCGCCGCCGGAAGCCCGTCGGCCCGGACCCCGCCGGGGAACATGGAACCGGTCATCGCGGTGCTCCTGCCCCTGTGCGCAGCCTGGCCCGTGGCAACATCGACGAACGTCTGCTCGTTCATCAGGGGCGTCCTGACCTACACGGTAGACGATTTGGCCGCCCACCTGCGTTCAGTCCCACCTTCGGGAGAACGCCCGCCTGGCGGCGGGCTGGGATGATCGCCTTGGTCGCGGGGACAGCACGGACGATCCGAAAGACGAGCCGGTGGACGCCTCGGGATCTGTGCGCGGCACCGCCGGAGTACGGTAGGCTCTCCTAGGCCGGTGCGCGAACCGGCGATGCTGTGTACGGCCCGGGAAGCAGTCGGTAGGCGTGGAGCCCAGGTCAGATAAGTGAAGATAGGCCCCGTTAGCTCAGTCGGCAGAGCGTCTCCATGGTAAGGAGAAGGTCTACGGTTCGATTCCGTAACGGGGCTCCACAGGACTCAGCCTGCGAGGCCAAGTCGAAAGCTCACTGGACAGCTCTCATCCTACGCTGCGGATGGGAGCTGTTGCCGTGTTGGGAGGAATCTGGGAGATCCCTCCTGACGCATGCTCCTGGATACCGTCGGAGCGCAGAGGGATCTGGCGCCGAAAGAAAAGCTTCGACGTTCCGCCATGCAAATGGCATCCTTACGGCTGGCCTCAACATCGTTGTGCCAGGCCGTGACTGGCCAGCCGACGACCCTGCTGTCTACTCGTGTCCCTGGCGGTGCCTGTGGAGATCAAGTCCCTTGATGAGCTCCGTGAAGTGGACGAGCGGACGCTGAGTTTCAGCCCGCTCGGCCAGGGCGGGAAGATGGACCCCCAAGACGCTGCCCGCTTCCAGCAGGAGGCCGTCAGCCACCCGGAACTGGCACCAGGCGTGCCGCGGCGTGTTCGCGACTGCTTCGACCGGCTGCGGATGACTCACTCATATGGCGTGTGCTGCGCTACGACTTCTTCACGATCGCGCATGACCAGGCGCAGCTTGCTCTTGAGTTCGCGCTCCGGGAGCGGTTCGTGGAGTTCTACGGCGGCACGGCTGAGTTCCGCGACACCGCCGGGAACCCGCATCACGTCTCGACCGAGCCGTTCAGGGACCTGCAGGCGGAGGTCAGACGACACGAGGAAGACCAGTGGCGGCTGGTAGTAAGCCGGACAGGCGGCGCCATCCGCTTCGACGGCATGCTGGATTCCCTGCTTCGCTGGGCGCGCGAGGAAGGACTTCTCCGCGGCCAGCGGAATCGCGCGCTCGACCGCCCGCTGAGGGACATGCGGGACTATGTCGCTCATGGAGCCGGAGACCACCTGCTCATGCCAGGAGACTCGGCGCAGGCGATCAGTGATGCCGCGGAGATCATCAACCAGCTCTGGGGCATGACAACGCCCGGAGGGCGGCTGTATCCGGCGCCTATCCCTCGGGAGGTCCAGCTGATCGGTTGGAGTGCGCGCGGAAGTGTGATGGTCGGCCAGGTCGGGCTGTCTCGCGAGGGACAGCCCCTGGAGCCGCAGACGGCGGTTGACCAGATTCAGTCTGCGATGCCGGGCGATGACCTGGCCGACGTCACCACCAGCCAGAAGTGGGTGCTGCTGTATGTGAAGCGGTGGCTTGCTGCCCCGCTGCGGCTGCCCGGCGGGACCTGGCGGTGCGGGATCGCGGGACCCCGCAAGGTTCAGCGGTGTCGCCCGTGCTGGCTAACCTGTTCATGCATTACGCGTTCGACTTGTTCCTGGCCAGGGAGTTCCCGGGCGTGGAATTCGAGCGCTATGCAGACAACGCGGTCGTGCACTGCGCGTCAGAACGGGAAGCCCGCGTGGTGCTGGCCGCGCTGACGGTCCGGATGGAGGAGGTCGGGCTGCGGCTGCACCCGGCCAAGACCAAGATCGTGTACTGCAAGGACGACAGGCGGCGCGGCTCGCACGAGCACACGTCATTCACGTTCCTGGCTGGGATACACGTTCCGGCCCCGGGGCGCCAGGAGAGCCGACGGGAAGATGTTCACGGGCTTCCAGCCCGCGGTCAGCCCCGACGCGCTCAAGAAGATGAGCCAGCAGGTCCGCCAGTGGCGGATCCACACGTGGACCAGGCACGACCTGAACGAGATCGCCGCGCTGGTCAACCCGGTCGTGGCGGGCTGGATGAACTACTACGGCCGGTTCTACCGTCGCAGCTGTATCCCCTCCTGCGGCGCGTCAATACCTACCTGATGCGCTGGGCAGGCAAGAAGTACAAGCGGCTGCGCGCCTACAAGAGGTTCATACGGTGGTGGACTGGGGTGACCGAACGGGAGCCCCGGCTGTTCGCCCACTGGGCCTGGACGCGCGAGCTGGCCGGATTGCGATGAGAAGAGCGGAGTGAACCGAGAGGCTCACGCTCCGTTCTGTGGGAGCCCGGGGGTGCAATTCCCCCGGGCGACCCGACCAGGGCAGATTTGCCGTGTGTTGAGCTCGTAGACCTGCGCGCTAACCTCCGGGCCCGGTGTAGCAGGAGCCAGCCACGATGCATGGTCAGATCTGCGAGCTGGCGTTCGTGTCGCGGATCTTCGCGCGTAGCTCACCGGCGCAGGGGTGACGATGGTCGCCGATAATGGCGAGGGCTTGCTTCCAGGCGTCGCGGGCAGCGGTGGCGTCGGCGACGGCAAGGTAAGTGTCACCGAGGTGGTCGAGGACCATGGTCTGGAGCTTGTCCAGCGCGACGAGCTGGGCAACGCGGAAGGCCTCCCGGTAGCTGGCGATAGCGGCACTGTAGTGACCGAGATGGTGGTGCGCGTAACCGATGCTGTCGAGCGTAGCGGCCTGTACGCGCTGCAGCTCGGGATCACCGGCATGACTGTTGAACACGATGGCTTCGTGGCACGCGGCCAGGCCCTGCTCGTAGTTCCCGACCAAGAGGTAGTACCAGCCGATGTCGTTGAGGGCCCTGGCTTGCCCAGTACCGTGGCCAGCCTCCTGAAAGACCTCGAGCGAGCGCTGAGAGAGGGTGAGCGCCTGCGCGGACCGGCCCAGCGCGCTGAAGGCCCCGGCCAGGTTCAGCCCCGTTTCGGCCTGGCTGATCCGCTCGCCGCATCCGCTGAACAGGGCCAGCGCCCGCTGGAAATTGTCGCTGGCCTCGGCCTGGCGGCCACCGGTGCAAAGAGCCCGGCCCAGCTGGCGGTGGGCGTAGGCCTGACCGAGTTCGTCACCGGCCTGCTCGGCGGCGGCCAGCGCGATCTGGCCGATGGTGATCCGTTCCTGCCAGTACGCCCACTGCTCAGGAAGCACACCGATGGACCAGGCCAGCTGCCAGGCGTGAGTGGAAAATCCGGTGTCCGCCGCGAGTGAGACAGCAGCAGAGACCGCAGGGCGCTCAGCCTGGTACCAGGCGCGGGCCTGTTCATGGTCAGCAAGCACGACCCCGGTGACTCCTGCGGACGTCTCTAGCAGGTGGGGCAGCTGGTCGTGGCGGACAGAGAAAAGAGCTGCCGCGTAAGCAGTGAGCAGGTAATGGTCGAGCACCCGGCGGATGGCGGCGCGCCGCTCGTCCTCACTGTCGCAGGCGCGGACGCGCTCGGCAGCATAATCGCGCAGCAGATCGTGCAGGACGTAACGGCCGGAGGCGGGTTCTGCCAGCAAGTTCGCGCTGACCAGCTCATCCAGGGCGAGGCCAGCCCTGCCGTCGTCCAGGCCAGCAAGACCGGCAGCGGCCGGGGCGCTGATGCCGGGGCCGGGGTAAAGACCCAGCAAGCGGAACATGCGTGCTGCCGGAGCGCTGAGTGCATGGTAAGACCAGGAGAACACCGTGCGGATACTGGAGGCCGCCTCGCCGGTGTCGAGTGCGTCGAGCCGTATCCGCGCATCCCTCAGCTCCTCGGCGAACGTGTCCAGGCCGAGCCGGGGCCGAGCCGAGATGCGGGCCGCGGCGATGGCCAACGCCAAAGGCAGCCGGGCGCACATGCCGATCAGCTCGGCCGTGACCTGCGGCGCGGCTGCTAGCCGTGCCGCCCCTACCCGCCGGCTCAGCATCTCGTGTGCCTCGGTGCCGCTGAGCAGGTCTAGGGGAAGGTAATGCGCGTTCTCGCAGGCGACCAGCCCGCGGAGCTGCCTGCGGCTGGTGATCAGCACCATGCAGCCGGGGCTGCTGGGTAGCAGCAGGCGGATCTGCTCGGCGTCGCGCGCGTTGTCCAGCACCACGAGCATGCGCTTGCCCGACAGCAGGCTGCGGTACAGGCCTGCCTGCGCATCCGCACCGGCCGGGATCGGCCCGGCCGTTGCCTGCAGCGCGTCCAGCAAGGTGCGGACAGCTTGCTCGGGTGGTACCGGCTTTCCTGACGGGTCAAAGCCGCGGAGGTTCATGTACAGTTGCCCGTCCGGGAACCGGCTAGCCGTCTGATGTGCCCAGTGCACCGCCAAGGCGGACTTGCCGGCCCCCGCCGTTCCCCCGATCACAGTGATCAGCGGCGCTCCTGGCACCCGGTCGCCGAACTCGTCCAGCAATCTGGTGAGCGCCCGCAGTTCGCCCGACCGTCCGGTGAAATCCCTGACCCCCATCGGCAGTTCCCGCGGTACCACTCGCGCCGGTTCGCTTGGTGCGGGCGTTGCCAACGCTGGAGCATCCAGCGTCGCGGCCAACGGGCCGGGCGCCGGGGTCGCGACCGCCGTACCGTCTGGCATCGCGTCAGCGGGCAAGGCCGGCTCGGCGTCGCCAGCCAGGATGCGTTCTTGCAGGCCGCGTAGTTCGGGTCCGGGTTCGATACCGAGCTCGGCGGCCAGCACCCGGCGGGCGTCCTCGTAGACCTCCAGTGCCTCGGCGCGCCGCCCGGCGCGGGCCAGGACACGCATGAGCTGGGCAGGCGGGCGTTCGCGTAGCGGGTAGCGTGCGATCAGGTCGTGCAACTGCGGGACGAGTTGCTCGTACCGGCCCAGGTGCATCCCGGCGTCGACGTGATCCTCGATGGCCTGGACTCGCAGCCGGTCAAGACGCGGCAGCTCCCGCTGGCGCAGCAGGTCCGAGGGCACATCAGCCAGCGGTGCGCCACGCCACAGCCCCAGCGCCTCGGTCAGCAACGCGGCGGCACGCGGCCACGCTGGCTCCCGCGCCGCCGAGCGCGCCTGACGGCACAGCTTCTCAAAGCGCAGCACATCCAGCTCGTCCTCCCCGGCCCGGCACAGGTAACCGGAAGGCTGGGTCACGATCCGCGCCGCCGCCGAAGGCCCCAGCGCACGCCGCAGCCGCACGACATGAACTCGTACCGTCCTGGCCGCGCGTACCGGCGGCGCCCCATCCCAGACCAGCTCGACCAGCTCATCGACCGGAACCGCGTGATTCGCCTGAGTCAGTAGCCCCGCCAGCAGCACCCGCAACCGGCCCGCCGGCAGCCGGATCTCGGTGCCGGCGTCATCGGCCACTAGGAGCGGGCCCAGGATTCCCCAGCGCATCGATGACCCCTTCCAGCCGCCCCCTCCGCAAGCCCCCTTGCCCTCCCGCGACTGGTTTAACCGGACTGTAGCCGCAGTGCAACCCCCCGGCCGCAGACTGCCCAGAGGCGCCCCCGAACACACGGGAAGGCCAAATACAGCACCCTAAGCGCTCAGCGGGCAACGACGCCACAGGTTATTCCCGCTACGGGGTTGGCCGCTGTTTCAGGCTTCACGGCAGAGAGGATAACTTCATGGGCGTTTTCCAAAACATCCGGCACGGCGCCGCGGTTACGATATGCGTCGCGGCCATGTCCACCGGCGTGGCGACAGCCGCCCAGGCTTCAACCACTCATGCAGCAAGGCCAGCCTACCCGTCAACCCAGTACGGTGAGGTGCATTCCTGCGTGACGAACCTTGATGCGAGCGTCGAATCAATTAATGGGGGGGAGACTTGGTTCTTTACCGGATCGGGAGGACAGGTTGGGCAAGCATATCAATACGGCGTCGTTCGTTCCCGCACAACGGGTCTGCAAGCCAATGTCGTAACGCGTAACGGCGGGTATCAATGGTCCTACGCCGCTAACAGCGGGCCTCCTTTCTGCTCAGCACCGTAACCGGACTTCCGCGGCTCGGTAGTACATGACCTCGTGAATCTGAGGGGTGGCCTGGGCACATGTGAGTTGCCCAGGCCACGGGTGTTACGACGGCTGCTTACGGCCCAGCCTGGCCAAGAGCGGACCGATGAGGCAGTCGTACTCGTCAGGCGGGGAATCGCGTGGGTGCCAATTATTCATCCATGCTGGTCATGCAGCATGCCGGTATTCGTGGAGTATCCCGCCGAGCCGGTCCTGTCGGCGCACATGTAGCTGTGCGATCCGTTCAGGATCGGCAATCGGCTCGGGCAGCGGGCGCAGAGGTGCGGCAGCTCGGAGAGTCCGGTGAGGCCGGTGCTCGTTGTAGAAGCGCTCGACGCTGCCAGAACGGTGTCGGCCTGCGTTGCATGGAGAACGGGACTCGATCCTGGTCGGCAGTCGGCGGTCGGCCATGGAAAGCTTGCGCCTGAAGGACGAGAACGCGGCCTGAGTTCTTATCGGCAGAGGTGACTGGGCCCCCTCAGACAGGTTGCGGCTGGCTGAGATCGGCCTCTAGAGTTAAGCTGTCCCTTAAATCAGGAGCCGCGCGTGGCCTGGACGGTGAAGGTCACCGACGAATACGCTGCGTGGTTCACTGCCCTGATCAAGCAGGATCTGGACTCGGCGACCCAGGTGGCGCAGGCCGTGGCCGCGCTCCGCGAGGAAGGGCCGACGCTGGGACGGCCGCTGGTGGACCGGCTCAAGGCCACGAAGATCCATCACCTCAAAGAGCTGCGGCCCGGATCGAGGGGACGGTCGGAGATTAGGATCATCTTCGCCTTCGACCCTACCCGGTCAGCGCTGCTGCTCCTGGGCGGGGACACGGCGGGCAACTGGGCACACTGGTACCGCGACAACATCCCGGTAGCTGAGCAGCTCTATATCGACTACACCGCTGACGAAGAGGAATGATCATGCCGAAGCGGACCCCGCACGACTGGGAACCCCTGGAAGCAGAACTCCACGCAGCAGGCGTAACTGCTGAGGACATCCAGGCCGGGGCACGCAGGCTGCTGGCCGAGAACCGCGGGCACCAGCTGGCCGAGACCCGCAAGCAGCTCGGCCTGGCGCAGAAAGACATGGCCGCAGCGCTCGGGGTGAGCATCGCCCGCATCTCCCAGATCGAGCACGGCGAGGTGACCTCTTTCGAGGTCATCGCCCGTTACGTCGAAGCGCTCGGCGGCCGCCTGGACCTCGTCGCCGACTTCGGCGACCGGACCGTGCGACTACCCGTCAGCGACACCACACCCACCGCCGCCTGAGGTCCGTGTCATCGCGGCAGGCACCGTTGCCAGCGGCCAGTGACAAACCAAGTGACAACGGCTCCAGATAACCGCCGACCATGGCGACCTACTCAGACGCGAGTACCTTTCTGACCTCCAGTAATACGACCTGATGCGACGCTGGCAAACGTTGTCGGCTTGCATGGTAAGGAGGAGGTCTACGGTTCGATTCCGTAACGGGGCTCCAGCTCAGCAAATTAATTCGAACTTATCGAACCGGCTCTGGGAGCCATTCCGGGAGCCAGTTGGACCCGGTCCCAGCCAAGCCCAAGATCTTTAGCATCGCGCCTCCCTTGCCTGCGGGAGCTATGAGGGTCGGGCGGCTCTGTCTTGGGTCTGCCCGACCGCATAGAGGATCATCGGCGTGGCGTGCTGGATTGACCGGCTCACGAGGTGCCCTGGTCCTTAGCGGTCGTGGATCTCGGCGAGTCGGCTCTTGACCGGCACGGGCTCGCCGTCGGGGGCTGGTGGTCATGTCGCAGTAGGTCAGCACGTCGGCGAGCGCGTCGGGCGCGGGCTCGAACTCGAGGGCCAGTGTGTCGGCCAGTCCTCGTTCCCGGCTTCGATGATGGCACAGGAATGGTGCGCGACCAGTCGGCAGAGCATGGCGTCGGCGTACTGGGTATCGCGCAGGTACCGGGCGCCGTCGAGGGGATGGAAGCCCGTGGCGACCAGGCCGGGCGCATGACCGCGTTCATTCTCGGCATCTGGACGCCGCTGAGCACGATATCGATGCCAGCGTCTTTGAGCACGGCGTCGAACAGGCCGGGGAACTTGCCGTCGCGGTCCCGGATCAGGAACCGGGCCTGGCTGCCGACGTCCTCAAGGTCCATGACGAGGTTCTTCGCGGCCTGGACTACCCAGGACGCAGCAGGATGAGGGGTCGCGCCCAGGATCCGGATCCGTCGGCTGGCATGCTCGATGACCGCCAAGACGTACAGACGGGTGCCGCCCAGGGTGACAGTCTCAAAGAAGTCGCAGGCAAGTAGTGCCCCGACCTGCCGGGTCGATCCCGGCCTGTGCAGGATCTCCCACATGGTGGAGGCAGCGACCTTGATGCCGAGGACGAGCAGCTCGCCGTGGATGCGCCGGTAACCCCAGCACGGGTTCTCCCTTGCCAGGCGCAGCACCAGCAGGCGGATGGAGCGGACAGTGCGCGGACGGCCCGGGCGCTTGGGGCGGGACCTGGATACGTGGCGGCGCGCCAGTAGGTCCCGGTGCCAGCGCAGCACCGTCTCGGGCCGGACCAGCAGCCGGAACCGGCCGAGCATGTCCCGGGGGAGCCGGTGCAGCAGGGCGGCCTAGAACGCCCGGTCGACCGGACGGAACCGCGGCCGGGCCTTGCCTAGCTGTCGCTCCAGCACCGTGATCTGGTGACGTAGCGCCAGGATCTCCGCGTCCTTGTCCCGGTCGCTCATCGGAAGAAGCCGCAGTAACGCGCACACGTTCGTCACAGCCAGGTAGGCCAGTCGAAGCAGCACAGCCGACCATTATCCCGCAGCAGCAAGACCTTCGGAGAGCAACCAGCTGATCTGGCTGCCGCCGAACCCGACAGCCTCTCCCGCCGGGCCGGATGAGATTGTCGGCAAGCGCAGGGCACCGGCGTCCCGGGGCCGCCGCCACTCGATCACGTGGCTGGAGTACAGCCCTTCCCGGCGCAGCACCGCGCCCTTCTCGCCGGCCGCCGCCGCGTCGTACTCGGCTACCACGTCCAGCTTGTACTGCGCGGTGAAACTCCGTCGGCGGCCCTTCTGGGGCACCTCCGGATCCGGGCGCTCCCGCTCACCGGTCACCTGTCCAGCATCGCCGACTGCCAGGGCGCGGTCGAGCGCGGTCACGGTCATCTCAAGGGATATCTCCATCCCCGCCCTCGAGGTAGTCAAGTCAGTGGTTACTGAGGGGCGGATGCCTCACGACAGCTTGGCAGAGAGGGCGGCCGAGATGGAACCAGAACATCGTCACTTCTTTCAGCGCCAGCTCCACCTGGGTGGATGGAATTATCGGTATGAACAGCGCTGACCCCTAAAGGAACTTCTGGGCTATAGGGAAATTACTGGAGATAAGGGGTAATTGTCTCTGGCAACTACCCGATTAGGCCCTCCGGGCAGCCGGTATCCACTAACATGCGTCAGCAGATAGATATTGATGGCCGTGCTAGCTGGGCTGTGAGCGCGAATTAGTGTTGAGGGAAAAGATGCCGACTACTGCAGCGTTAACCGCTGTCTTGACTCTTCTGGTGCTACCTGCGGCCGCCGCGTGCGGTTCTCCGGCTCATCCAGATGCGGGTCATCCGCAGCGGGCCGCGTTCGCTGCGACGCTGGGGACGAGTCCTCGGTCAGGCAGCCCAGCCTTTTGCCGCATGCTGGCGCGCTCGGCCGCGCTGCGGGCGCTGCCTGCCGCGCTGACCGCCCTGACCGAGCCGTCATCACCCGGGAGGCAGGCCTCGGCCTCGACGTTGCGCTCCGCAGCCGCCGATCTCTCCAGGATCGGACCAGCCGTCCCAGCCTCGCTGCGGCCGGACTTCGGCTCGGCGGCGAGCGCGCTTGCTCAAATGGCAGATCAGGACCAGTGGTCGGCGGCCACGGTGAATGCGGTGAGCGTCTCGCTCACCCGGCTAGGACAGGAGGTGCAGGAACCGTGCGGTTTCCCCATCGGGTGATCAGGTGGCGCGTACTGGCAGCCACCGTTGCGCTGGGTACGTTCGCGGGATTTGTCACGGCGGCACCCGCCTCGGCCGGACCCGCCCGCGGGCTGTGCGATATGAACACCGCCCGCGGCCCGGTACCCGCCAAGTTCCCGGTCGATGCGTGCGTGGACGGGAAGAATATCTGGCTGTACAACACCACCACGCTCGTCGTGCGCGTCGTCAGGGGAGGCGACATCGGGACGCCGACGACGACCCCCACGGACTCCACCCTCGCCGTGGACGCGACCCGTTCCGCCTACAGCGGCAAATGGACGCTGATGCCGGGCGACAAGATGCAGATACCCATCGGCCCCGGCCTAGCCGCTGTTAATGTCGCCCTGGATGGCTCCGCAGAGAAATTCTACGCGCTGGCGAACACGCTGGCCACGTTCTGGCCACTCGGCCAGGTCGGGGACGCGTTTGAGTCATTCGCCGAGTTCGTCACCGACGTCAACGCCGATTTCATCAAGTACGCGAACTGCCGGGCGGGCCGCAACTTCCTGGGGCAGGCCGGTTGTTTTGCCCGCTTCGGCGCCGACATCACCGCTACAGTCGCCCACCTGGGCATCAGCGTGGTCTCGCACGCCGGGCACGCAATCATCAACGTGCTGCTGGCTGCCAACACGTTCACCAAGTGGGCCGGAGTTCAGGTACCGCAGGTCGAGACCTTCATCGACCCGCCGCCCATCAGGCAGGCTGCAGTCAACGGGCCATCGCCATCACCATCTGGGCCACCCCAGCAATCCTCGGGGTTCTGACCCCTGCAGGCTCATAACGCCAGGAAGGCGGCCACGGTGTAGGCAGCGTTGCGATCCTGACTATCCGTTCGGCCATGAGCTGTGGCCTTACGGGCGCTGATTATTCATCCGTGCTGTTCAGGGCAGCATGCCGGTATTCGTGGAGGATGCCGCCGAGCCGGTCTCGTCGGTGGACATCGAGGTACGCGATCTGTTCAGGATAGGCAATCGGTCCGGGTGGCTGGCGCAGCAGGGGTGCGGCAGCCCCAAAAGGGTCCGGTGGAGCCGGTGCTCGTTGCAGAATTGCTCGAGCTCCTGCAGCACATGCAAAGAGGTGGCGCTGGTTCCACAGGGACCAGGAGCACTAGCCACAGCTGCAAGGCCTAATAATTCAGCCGCAGATCGTAATGTTGCCGTCTGAGTCGGTGCCTGGCGACGTTTGCCAGTGATAGTTCGCCAAGCAGAGCCGCGGGTCAGCTCTGTTCCGTGTCCAGGAATCCGGCCTCACGGTCCGCTTCGCGGATGGACGGGTAGAAGCGCCGGTGCACCCAGTGTCGCTCTCCCAGGATCATTATCTTGGTCCACCGCCCGGAAACTGGTCCGAGCCGGGTGTGGCGCGGCATCGTGCCGGCCAGCGACCGCGGCCGTCCGCCACCCGACATCTTGCTGCTTTCCAGGACGTAGATGGTGTCCGGGGTGACCGCCACACAGCGGTACTTGATCAACCCCATGGTGAGCCCGGTGAGATACGTGATGACGAAGTAACCGAAGTTCGGCGCGGCCTGGCAGATGAAGATCTGCCGTATCTCCGTTCCCCCAGGCAGAAGAGGCACAGCGCGCTCTACCAGGTCCGGCCGCGGCGTTGTCATAGGCCATTAGTCTGGCACCCGGCTGTCTGCTCCGACAATGGCCGCTACCGTGACCGGGCGCTGTTTAGCACGTTTCACCTGCTCAACCTGTGGTGATCTTGGCGTCCGAGTAGACGGCCAGCGATATCAGCTGGGGTTGATGCGGCTGAAAGAGGGCGGCCACCGCCGGGATGCTTCAGGCGTGCTGGAACTGAAGTGCCCAGGATGGCCGTGCTGGCCAGGGTAGGCGATATTGAGGCGGTCCGGCTGGCTTCCGGGCTTGATGACGCGTTCGCGCTGGTCGCGGGCCGGTTCTTCCGCCGCGAGGTGCGGCTCCGGGCCCGCGCGTGTCTGGCCGGGATGCTGTCCGGGCTCGAGCGCCGGACCGGCTGGTCGCTGGCCGAGCACGCGGGCGAGGGGACCCCGGACGGGATGCAGCGGCTGTTCACCAGCGCGAAGTGGGATGAGGACCTGGTCCGCGATGACCTGCGCGGCTACGTGACCGCAGCGCTCGGCGACCCGGACGGGGTGCTGATCGGCGACGACACCGGGTTCGAGAAGAAAGGTGACTGGTCAGCCGGGGTGCAGCGGCAGTACACCGGCACGGCCGGGAAGATCACGACTGCCAGGTCGGCGTGTTCCTGGCCTATGCCTCGCCCAAGGGCCGCGCCCTGGTCGACCGGGAGCTTTACCTGCCCCGCTCGTGGACCGGGGACGAGGCCCGGCTGGGCGGGGCACGGGTGCCCGGGGACCGGCGGTTCCGCACCAAGCCGCAGCTCCTGCAGGCCATGATCGAACGGGCGGTCGCGGCCGGGGTCCCGTTCCGCTGGGTCACCGCCGACGAAGGATACGGGGACAACGGGCCGCTGCGCGCCTACCTCGAAAAGACAAAATTCCCTACGTGCTGGCGGTCGCCCGCGACCACCTGCTCAGGCGGCATGGCGGTATTCGTGGAGGATGCCGCCGAGCCGGTCTCGTCTGCGGACATCGAGGTGTGCGAGCCGCTCGGGATCGGTAATCGGTCCAGGTAGCGGGCATAGCGGTGCGGCATCCGCCAGAGTCCGGTGGGGCCGGTGCTGGTTGTAGAAGTCCTCGAACTCACGGAGCGCGTGCAGGAGGTGGCGCTGGTTCCAGATGAGCGTACGGTCCAGCAGCTCGTGGCGACACGTCTGGACCCAGCGTTCCATGATCGAGTTCATTCTTGGCATCTGGACCCCGCTCAGGACGATCTTGATGCCAGCATCCTTGAGCACGGCGTAAAACAAGCCAGGGAATTTGCCGTCGCGATCCCGGATCAGGAACCTCGTGCGGGCACCGGAAACTTCAAGATCCATTGCGAGGTCCTTCGCGGCCTGGGCGACCCAGGATGCGACGGGATGAGAGGTCGCGCCGAGGATACGGATCCGGCGGGTGCCGTGCTCAATGACCGCCAGCACGTACATGCGGGCACCGGTTAAGGTAACGGTCTCGAGGAAGTCGTAGGCGAGCAGCGCATCGGCCTGGGACCGGAGGAAGTCAGCCCAGGTGGCAGCGGTGCGCTCGGGTGCCGGGTCCATCCCGGCTTGCCGGAGGATCTCCCACACGGTGGAGGCGGCGATCTTGATCCCGAGGACGAGCAGTTCACCGTGGATGCGGCGATAGCCCCAGCAGGGGTTCTCCTCCCTCGCTAGGCGCAGCACCAACCTGCGGATGGAGCGGAGGGTGCGTGGCCGGCCCGGGCTCTTCGGGCGTGACCTGGCCGCGTGGTGGCGCGCTATCAGGTCCCGGTGCCGGCGCAGCACTGTGTCCAGCCGGACCAGTAGCCCGAACCGGCTCAGCATGTCCCTCGGGAGGCGGTGCAGCAGGGCGGCCAGGAACGCCCGGTCGCTGGGCAAGAACCGCGGCCGCGCCTTGCCAAGCTGCCGCTCTAGGATCGTGATCTGGTGGCGCAGCGACAGGATCTCGATGTCCTTGTCCCGGTCGCTCGACGGAAGAAGCCGCAGCAACGCGAACACGTTCGTCACACCCAGATAGGCCATTCGAAGCAGCACAGCCGATCATCATGCCGCAGCATGCGGGCTGCGGGAGAGCGACTCCTCATACTGCCGCCGAGACCGAGTAGCTCTCCCGCCTGGGCGGATGACATTTTCGGCACTCGCACCGCCACGGGGACGGCGGCGAGGCAGCCGAGGACGGCTGAACGCTCATGCCCGGTACGGCCGCGGCCGGCCAGGCCCGCGGATTCAGCGGTTGCCGTTGGTGCACCGTCGTTGATCACTGGCCGGGTCGTCAGGTGCTGTGCGCGCGGGTCACCCGGTACTCAGACGGCGCCGTTGATGACGGCGTAGGAGGATCCCTGGGTGGTGCCCCGGCCGCTGGTGTCGATCAGGAAGCGGGCCCAGCCGTTGCTGCCGAAGTTGAACCCCTCCTCCATATAGGTCGCATAGCCGTTGTGCCACGTCCCGCACCAGGTCACCGGGGTCCCGTGGTGGGAGCACGAGTGCCAGTTGTCCCACGCGCCCGCGCCGGCTATGACCGTGACGCCGAAGTCGTCCACCACGTACCAGCCGTTGCAGGCCTGGGTGCTGCAGGCCTGGAGCCAGCCGGTCAGGTAGGTGCCCGACGACGTGGCGACGGTGCGGGTCATGAGGGTGACCGACGCGCCCTGGGCGGGCAGCTGGTAGGCGGTCAGGCCGGCACAGGACAGGCCAGGCTGGTGCAGGTGGCCGCGGAGCTGCGCGCACTGGGCCGGGGTGACGGAGTGGCGGGCCGTGGTGGCGCCGGGGGCCAGGCTGGCCGTCGGGACGACGGCCAGGGCGACAAAGGCCAGCATGGCGGCGGCCAGGCTGGCCGCGGCGACGAGCGCTCGTTTCACGGGAATCTGCATGACATGCCTCCTTTCCGCCGGACAGGACGGCACGAATGATGGCACCCGCCGGGCCGGCGAGTGGGCGAACCGGGGCGAAACCGGAGATGGTAAGCAGGCGGTTAGATTTGACGGTGCGCCTCGTGGTGACATCGGCGTCGTTGGGCCGGACGAGCCGTGATAACCATCGGGTGCTGGTGACGTCTGGCTGCTGGCGCTGACGGTTGTTCTGCTGGCGCACGGTTACTGGCGCTGGGTGCTGGTGACGCTGGGTGAGATCACAGCGGGAATTGGCTCCGGCCTGACCTGCGGCGCTCGCCGGTATTCTCGGCGCCCCGCTGCTGCCTGGCAGTCGCAGTAGAGGGCAGGTCAGATAGCGCGCCGCCGCGGCCGCCGCATCGGTTGCAGGCTCATTAACGTGATTTCCTGGCTCGTAGCCCGCTCGGAACGCACTCATCTGACCCTTTAAGGGCCGGGCCTCTTCCCAGCTCAGCCCGGTAGCAGGACGCTTCGGGTGAGAGATTCCAAGCTCGGGAGAGGAGACCCGGCAGTGTCTGTCTACGTCGGCATCGGTGTGCACCGCAAGCGCTCCTAGGTGGCAGTGGTCACCGAGGACGGAACGGTGCGGCTGAACAAGAACACGGTGAACGGGACCGAGCCGCTGCTGCGGCTGATCGGGGACCTGCCGACTGGCACGGCGGTGGCATTGGAGGCCGCGTCCGGCTGGAGCTGGCTGGCCGATCTGCTGGAGGACTACGGCTTCGACGCGCACCTGGTCCACCTGTGGGTGCCGAAAACTTATGCCACCAGGCGATATTCGTGGATGATGCCACTCACGCGGTCATGCCGCTGGACTCGGAAATGATCCAAGTCGGTGACGCGATCCGGCAGGGGCCGCAGTGGCGCGGCCTGGTTCAGGGCGCGGTGCGGCCGGTGGGAGTTGTAGAAGTCCTCGTACTCCCGCAGCACTATCATCAGGTAGCGCTGGTTCCAGATCAGGGTTCGGTCCAGCAGCTCACGTCGGCAGCTGCCAATCCACCGTTCCGTGACCGAATTCATTCGGGGTGGCTGGACGGCGGAGCGGATGATCCGGATCCCGCCGCCTGGAATACGGCATCGAACGCCTGCGTGAAGCTGGCGTCCCGGTCATGCAGGACGAACTTCGCTCGCGCCCCGGCATCTCCCAGGTCCATAAGCAGGTTCCGGGCCTGCTGGACGACCCAGGGCTGGACCGGGTGCTCCGTGGCGCCCAAGACCCGGACGCGCCGACTGCCGTGCTCGATCACCGCCAGGACGTACACCTTCGTGCCATTTAGCAGGTCAGCGGTGAAGAAGTCCAGGATCCCCTGCGCCTGCGCCTGCGACCGCAGGAACGCCGCCCAGCCAGGGCCGTCCCGGCGCGGTGCGGGGCCGAGCCCGGCGTCCTTGAGGATCTGCCACACCATCGACGGAGCCACGACGATGCCGAGCCCGGCAAGCTCGCCGTGGATCCGCCGGTACCCCATGACTCATTCTCCCGCGCCAGCCGGAGTGCGACCGACCGGACATTGCGGCGCACCGGCGGTCGGCCGGACCGGCCGGGGCGCGACAGCCGCTCCCAGCGTCGGCGGACGATGTCGCGGTGCCACCGCAAGATCGTGGCGGGAGTGACGATCAGCCGCATCGCTGTCAACTGATTAGCTGGCAGTGTCCCGGTGAGCAGGGCCAGCCACGCCCGGTCCGGCCACATCAACCGCGAATGAGCCCTCGGCCGCTCGCGCAGGGTCACCGCGAGCTGATGGTGCAGCATCAAGGTCTCGGCGTCCTTCCCCCACGCCTCCCGCCGCGACAGCCCCAGCACCGACAAGACCCGGGTCACGACAAGAAGACCAGCTTTGAGCCCACAAGCCGAAGATCATCGCACGCTGACCAGAACCAGACTTGCCCGCCAAGCACCGCTCGCGTGACCGAACCGACGGCGTTCCGCAAAGCATCTGCCCAGGTGGCGCAGGTTTTCGGCACCCACAGGGTCGAGTTCGGCGGGCCGCACGGGCTGACCGATGCCGGGGGCGTGGAGCTGCTAGGGCGTGAGGTGCTGCCGTTGCTGCGGCGGTGAGTGATCAGGCGGGGTTGGACTGGGACCGGGGTGCGGCTGCGGGTGCTGCGGGGATCCGGAGCGCGGCCAGCGCTTCGGGGCCGAGGTCGTGCTCGGCGGCGTCCACTACCTCGAGGTCGGCGCGGACGTGCAGTTCGGCGGCCTTGATGAGCAGCGCCATGACTGGTGATCCGGAGGCGGCGCCCCGGGCGGCGGCCAGGCTGCGCAGCTCGGTGAGCAGATGCGCCCGCTGGCGCCGGAGCACGGCGGTCAGCGTGGCCTGATCTCCGGCCTGGGCGGCGGCCAGCACCTTGAGGAAGAAATCGTCACGGTAGCCGCGGGTGCGCACGCTCGGCTCGCTCAGCCAGCGCTCGAGCTCCGCCCGGCCGGCCGGGGTGATCCGGTGGACCAGCCGGTCCGGCTTGACCGGCTGCGGCTGGCGCTCGGACTCGATCAGGCCGTCGCGGGCGAGCCGCTCCAGGAGTTGGTAGAGGTGGCCGATGTTCAGCCCTCCCCACCGCTCGCCCACCGCCTGCTCGAAGCTGCTCCTCAGCGCGTAGCCGTGAGCAGGCTCGGCCGCGATCAGCGCGAGCACGGCGTGATGAAGAGGCATGTCACCGCTCTCCTGCCCAGATGTAACGATGCGATCTCGGTTACCTAGTCACTATCTAACACCCTTGCATAGTCGCTAGGTAAGGATCACAGTAGTGCGGTGGGCAGACTCGCCTGGTCGCAACTCCGGTTCCGGTCCGGCCGCGCCTTGGCGCTGCTGGCCGGCATGCTGGTCGCGACCGCGGCCTTCACGGTGCTCACGGCCGCCGCCCGAACCGCGCAGATCCGCACCATCGGCACGGTGAGCGCGCACTTCCAGCCCGCCTACGACATCCTGGTCCGCCCTGCGGGGACGCGGAGCAGCCTGGAGTCGGCCACGGGCACCGTCCAGCCGGATTTCCTGTCCGGCATCTACGGCGGCATCACCACCGCCCAGTGGCACCAGATCCAGAAGATCGGCGACGTGCAGGTGGCGGCGCCCGTCGCCATGGTGGGATACACCTTCATGTACGCCGGCTTCCCGGTCTGGCTGCCCGCCGCCGACGTCGCCCGGCCCGGCCGTCAGCTCTACCGGGTCAGCACGACCTGGGTGAGCGCGAACGGCGCCACCCGGATCCCGCAGCCCGCCTCGTACGTTTACGTCACGCCGGACCGGGTCCACTTCAGCTTCGATAACGGCACCACCAGCGAGTCGCTGCCGGGCGGCTCGACGGCGACTCCCTGCCCGGCGGTGACGCCGACGGCCGGCCCGTTCAGCTTCGCCGCCCAGGCAAAAGCATGGTGCTGGTCGAAGATCGACGCTGACGGCACCCCGCCGGGCACGCTCAGCTACCCAAACCTGAACAAGCACGCGGGTTTCGCCGTCGGCTGGCAGTTCCCGATGCTCATCGCCGCGGTCGACCCGCGGGCCGAGGCTCAGCTTGACGGACTCAACCGCGCGGTGACCTCAGGCCAGTACCTGCCGGAGAACTACGACAGCCTGAGCCCCACCTCCGCTTTCGTCGAGGGGGGCGAGTTCCCGGTGCTGGCCACGGCGGCCAGCGGCATCGGGGAGGAATCGGTGACCCAGGTCCGGGAACTGGCCGCCCCCCCGGCGCCGCCGGTGCTCACCCCGGCCACGATGAGCAAGGACGCCACGCAGGCCGGCCACACGGTCCTCAGCACGACGATTACCGCCGGGCAGGCGTACCAGTACCTGCTGCGGACGCTAGGAGGGCCCCTCCACCAGCACCTGGACAACGCCCTTTCCGTGTACTGGTCCGCCGGCCGGGTGAGCTACCGGCGAGCCGGCCACGGCGGCCTGGCGCCCATTCCGGCGAGCAACCCGGCCTCGGTATGGGAGTCCGACGACGCCTTCGTCCTCCCGCCTATGGATAACGCCGGCAGCCAGTACCGGACGTTGCGGCGGCATACGCTGCTGCCCAGCAAGGGGACGCAGCTACCGAGCCCGCCGCTGCCAGTGCTGACCGGAACCTTCAGCCAGCCCAAGATCAGCGCCTTCGACCCGCTGTCCCGGGTCCCGCTCGGGCCGTATCAGCCGACGGTGACCGCCCCGGCCAACGCGGCGAGCAAGCAGGCGCTGGCCGGCCTGGACCTGCTGCCCAGCCTCAACCTGGGCGGCCTGGTGAGCCAGCCGGTGCAGCTCATCACCACGCTGGCGGCGCTGCCCGCGCTGGAGAACAGCCTGTACACGGACAGTGGGCCGACCGCGCGCGCTCCGATCAGCGTAATCCGGGTCCGCGTCGCCGGGGTCACCGGCCCGGACACGGCCTCGCTGAACCGGATCAAGACGGTCGCCGAGCAGATCGAGCTCCGCACCCACCTGACCGTGGACATCGTGGCCGGGTCTTCCCCCGCGCCCACCACCATCGCCGTGCCGGCCGGGAAGTTCGGCACGCCCGCGCTCCTGCTCACCGAGGGCTGGGTCAAGAAGGGCGTCGCGATCAGCATCCTGAACGCGGTCGACCATAGCAGCGTGGCGCTGTTCGTGCTGATCCTGATGGTCTGCGCGCTGTTCGTGGCCAACTCGGCGACCGCCGCGGTGCACGGCCGCCGGGCCGAGCTCGGGGTGCTGGCGGCGCTGGGCTGGACCCGGCCCCGGCTGTTCGCCGCCGTCCTCGGCGAGGCGGCGCTGATCGGCCTGGCCGCGGGCATCCTCGGCGCGCTGCTGTCGCCGCCGCTGGCCACGGTGCTGGGATTGCACGCCTCCCTGACCCGCGCCGCGTTGGCCATCCCGGTCGCGATGGCGCTGGCGGTCGCGGCCGGCGCGGTACCGGCCTGGCTGGCCGCCCGCGCCGACCCGGTGGCGTCGGTCCGGCCGCCGGTGCTGACCGTACGCCGCGCCCGCCAGCCAGCCGGGATCACCGGCCTGGCCGTGGTGAACGTGCTCCGCACGCCGGGGCGTACGATCGCCGGGGCACTCAGCCTCGCCCTCGGCGTGGCCGCGCTGACCCTGCTGATCGCGGTCACGGTGGCGTTCCGCGGCGCCGTCACCGGCACCTTGCTCGGCGACGTGGTGACGGTCCAGGTGCGCGGCGTGGACTACGTCGCGGTCGCGGTGACCATCGCCCTGGGCGTGCTCGCGGTGGCCGACGCCCTGCTGATCTCCATGACCGAACGAGCCGCGGAGCTCGCGGCGATCCGCGCGTTCGGCTGGCCCGAGGCGGCCCTGCGCCGCCTGGTGATCACGGAGGGCGCGCTGACCGGGTTCACCGGCTCGGTCACCGGCGCCGTGCTCGGGCTGGCGGGCGCCACAGTGTTCGCCGGGCATCTTCCGGCGCTGCTGTTCGCCGCCGCCGGCACGGCGGCCGTGGCCGGCGTGCTGGTGACCTGCGTGGCCGCGCTGCTTCCGGCGCACCTGCTCCGCCGACTGCCCGCCGCCCAGCTACTCGCCCAGGAGTGAGCCATGCCGGACCTTGATCCTGCCCGCCCGGCCGTTGAGCCTCGCTGGGCGGTTGAGCTTCGCGAGGTCAGCAAGCGTTACGGGACCGATGGCGGCGCGGCGGTGACGGCCGCCGACAAGGTCAGCTTCACCCTCGAGCCGGGCACGTTCGTCGCGCTGACCGGCGCCTCGGGATCAGGCAAGTCGACGGTGCTGCACCTGATCGGCGCGATCGAGCGGCCGGACTCCGGCACCATCGTGAGCGGGGGCACCGAGGTGACCGCGCTGCGCGGCGGGGCCCTGGCGGCCTACCGCCGCACGGTCGGGTTCGTATTCCAGCGCTACAACCTGCTCCCGGCCCTCACCGCCCTGGACAACGTGATCGCGCCGGTGCTCCCGTACCGGACCGGCTGGGACAAGCCCGGCCGCGGCCGGGAGCTCCTCGCGGCGGTCGGCCTCAGCGGGCGGGAGCGGTCGCTGCCGTCCCGGATGTCCGGCGGGGAACAGCAGCGGGTCGCCATCGCCCGCGCCCTGATCAACACGCCGCACCTGCTCCTCGCCGACGAGCCGACCGGCAACCTGGACTCGCACAACGCCACCGGAATCCTCGATCTGCTGACCAGGCTGCGCCGCGAGAGCCAGATGACGGTCATCATCGCCACCCACGACCCGCAGATCGCCGCTCGCTGCGACCGGATGATCAGGCTCAGGGACGGTGCCGTCATCGACGACATCGAGATCGCCGACGGCTATCCCGTCGACGAGACCATCCGCCGGGTCGGCCAGCTCGGCTGAGCGGCTGGGTGTAGGTTCCAGAACTCAACATCGGTCCTGACCTGGGCTCTATACAGCCCTGTGGGTGCCGGTTATTCATCCGTGCTGGTCAGGCAGCCTGTCAGTACTCGTGGAGAATCCCGCCGAGGCGGTCATGTTCTTGCCATCTCTATAAGCCCCCCGGACCGCCACCCGTGAGGACCACGCAACCGCGCTTCGACCGAGCAATTCGGTCGGCGGCCCAGGCACCTCGGTATACCCAGCCTCTGGTACTTCTCGTGTCAGGGATCAAGGTCGCGCGCCTGTAACTGCAGGCGTGCTGTTACGGCCAGCACTCGCCGTTTGCGAGATCTTCATCGCCGGGATATTCCGTGAGCTTGCTCTCGAGGGCGGCGATGGTCCGCCCGGTGTCTTGCTTGGTGCGCCGGTAGGTGCCCGGCATGAAGATCATCCAGAAGTGTCCCGGGCCGCCTGGGGTGATGGCGTCGGCGTGGAGTGGACGGTAGTCACGCAGGTTGTTGGTGACCACGGCCCGGCGTTCGGTCCGGGCCAGGGCCATCACTTCCGGATCTGAGAGTGCCACCCAGCCGGGATGATCCGCTACGGCCAGGACATCGTGCCCCCGTTCGCGGAGCTCGCGCGCGATGGCGGGGGACAGCATCTCATCCAGCAGCAGCCTCACGGCCTGATGGCATCCTGGCCGGCGGACCAGGCGGCATGCGCTTCGGCTGCCTGCTGCTCATTGGCCTCGATCCACTGATCGATTTCGTCCCGGTAGGCGCCGTAGTAGCTGATGGCGGCCTGTACCAGGCCGAGCGGGATCTCAAGGTAGCGTGCCGCCTCGGACGCGTCGCCATTATTGTCGCGTACGGTCGCGATGAGTTCCCAGACGTCTTTGCCTGTTCCCACCAGCCCGGCGCGTCGGCCCGCTGGCCCGTCGGCGAACCGGATGAGCGGGTGCTCGTCCATCCGAACTGGCAGTCGCCACTGAGACTTTGCCTTGGAGGGGGATGGCCAGTGACAAACCAAGTGACAACGGCGCCGGTTAAGACGGCTTCGGACACAGCCCGTCTCCGTTGCGGGGAGAAGAGATTCGTCTGGCGAGGTCGCGTGTCGTCAAGCTGGGGGAGATTGGGCTCGATGCCCCCACCCGGCCCCGGCGCGGCCGCGTGTCCCGCGGCCGGACGACCCGGCCAGTCAGTAACCACGCTGCCTCCGCAGGCGAAACAGCCAGTGCCCGCCAGGCCGGAACCTGGCGGGCACTGCCTGGTTCGTGAGGCCCGGCCTGGCACGGAACCAGGCGAGAATGAAGACGGCCTGCTGGTATCAGGTCAGAGCGCGGGTTCCGTTCCTGGTGCCGAGTTCCTTCCGGCGTTTTCCTCAGGAGGTTCGAAACCTTGCTCACGAGTTGGAGCGGGACGTCAAGAGGGACACGATAGGTGATCACGGGGAGCCTTCGCAGAGGCGGGAGCGTTGCCCGCGGCTTATGCATCTCGCCAGGCGAGGATCAGCGCGCCCAGGACCATGGCGATGGCTGCGTAGATGGCGAGCATTCCGAGACCGCTCCAGGCTGACAGCCAGCATGACGCCGCGCCGGGGCGGCATAGCGGCGCCGTAGCGCTGAGCGAGTGGCTGACTATGTAAATCGGCAGGTAGGCCTGATAGCGAGGTTCAGCGGCCCGCCTACGCAGACAATTCCGACTACCACGGTGATCGCCGCGGCGGTGTGCCGGATGATCGCTCCGAGGCCGACTCCGAACAGGCCGATCAGGCTGAGGCTGGCTCCGGTGAGCACGATCGCCCGCAGGACACCGGGCTGGCTGAGGGCGGGCGGGGTGATGCCGTGGCGCAGGGTCATGCAGCGAAGAAGGACAGAAATGCTGCTGCCTCGCCGGTGATCAGCGCCACCGCACCAACGACCGCGGCTTTGGCCGCCAGGACCCTGAGCCGACGTGGCGCGGCGGCGAATGTGGCGCGGATGGTCCCGGAGGTGTACTCGCTGGTTACGGTCAGTACACCGATTGTTCCGATGAGCAGCACGCCGATGAGCATGCCGACCAGCGTGTTACTGACGAACGTGCCGCCGCTTGTCGTGCTGCTGCTGCCTATTGCGAGGGCGATGCCCGCTGACGCGGCGACGGCAATGGCCAGGGTGAGCCAGGTGGAGCGCAGGCTGCGCAGCTTGACCCATTCCATCCGGGCCAGCTGCCGGAATCGGTATCTGCCGGATGGCTGGTGGCTGGTGTGGGCGGTCATGACATGTTCCTTGCCTGGTACTGGGCGCTATCGCCGGTGAGTTGCAGGAAGGCCTCTTCGAGGCTGGGGGCCCGGCTGGACAGCTCGGCCGCCGTGGTGTCGGCCAGGAGCCGTCCCTGGCCGATCACGACCAGCCGGTCGGCCATCAGGGCCATTTCGCTGATCAGGTGGCTGGAGACCAGGACTGCCCGGCCTTCGGCGGCCAGTGACCGGAGCAGGCCGCGTATCCAGCGGATTCCCTCCGGGTCCAGGCCGTTCACCGGCTCGTCGAGCAGCAGCACGACCGGGTCTCCCAGCAGCGCCGCGGCGATGCCGAGACGCTGCGCCATGCCGAGCGAGAACTTCCCGGCCCGTTTGCGCGCTGCGGATTCCAGTCCGACTATCTCCAGGACCTCGGCGACCCTGGACTGGCTGATGGAGTTGCTGGCCGCCAGCGCGGCCAGGTGCGCGCGGGCAGACCGTCCCGGGTGGAAGGCCCTGGATTCCAGCAGTGCTCCGACCTCGCGTAGCGGCCAGCGAAGTTGACGGCAGGCCTGGCCGCCGATGCAGGCGTGCCCGGCGTCCGGGGCGTCCAGGCCGAGGATCATGCGCATGGTGGTGGACTTGCCTGATCCGTTCAGGCCCAGGAAACCGGTCACGGCACCCGGTGGCACGTCGAAGCTGAGCCGGTCGACAGCGACCGTTGAGCCCTAGCGCTTGGTCAGCCCGCGGACCACGATCACCGGCCTGCCTCCTTTCGGCCCTGGCTCGCGCGCAGCGCGGCGGCCAGCCATTCAAGGGCGCGCTGCAGCGACGGGAACGGGCCGCGGCCGCTGATGACGGCCGTCAGCTCCCAGTAACGTTCGATCCGGGGATCAGTGGCGGCTTCCAGCTGAGCCAGCAACTCAGCCCGGCGCTGGCCGCCGGGGGTGCCCGCCAGGATCTGCGCCACGATCCGGGCCGCTTCGGCAGACTCAGGCGGCACTCCCCGCTGACAGGCCGCTTCGGCCTCGTGCTGCGCACGCTCGACATCGACCAGCCAGCGGCCGGACTGGATCTGGATGCCGATGCCAGCGACCTGCCGGACCTGCTCGCGGAAACCCCTGTCGGCTACCAGCTCAGCGAGATCGACCCAGGCCTCGACCTGCTCGGCCGAAGGATCGCCCGGCAGATCCGGCGCCGCGGTCCAGCGCGCGAACCTCGCCGGGCTGGGATCCAGTCCGCGGAAAACCTCCGCCGTGAAGTCATCGATGATCTGGCGCCGCTCGGCCGCGGACAGGCGCGCCAGTTTGTTGAGCATGCCGATTTCCTCGCCGTCGGCAGAGCGCTTCACCACGGCGGCCACGACTGCCCGGCGCAGCCGCAGGGCCCGGATCTCGGTGTCCAGCGCCTCCAGGTGGATAGCGGCCACCTCCGCGGCGGTGACCTGGCCGCTCAGTACGCGCCGGACATTGGCCAGGCTCACGCCCAGCTCTCGCAAGGTCGTCACCAGTTCCAGCCGGGCCACGCACGCCGCGTCGTACAGCCTGCGATCGCCGTCAGTCCGCGAGGCCGGCGGCACCAGCCCGCTATCCGACCAGAACCGGATAGTGCGCACCGGCACTCCGACACGTCTGGCCAGCTCACCGATTGTCAGAATAGGTCCGTCGTTATCCATGGCGTCAGTCTGGCTCCTCCAGTAACTGGAGGAGCAAATCCCCAGCACCCGGTAGCCGCGGTCCAGGGAATCCAGCAGGCAGCCCCTCCGCGAGGACGTAATCGGCAGCACCCGGACCTGCCGGCCGACGACAGCGCGCCTCCGCCCTAATCCAATACCCCGACAAGATGATTACGTAAAGTCGCTGAGAAAACCTCACTGTTGACCGCGTATACGCATCTGCGGCACTGGTACAACCCGAGCAGGACAGCGATCGCGACAGCGGCGGCTGCCGCCAGGAACCGCGTTCCTTTCGCCGGGTAAGGTCATCGATACGGCTGGAGGACGCCGAGTATCCGTCACTGCCCCGCATCGACGGATACTGGGTCGCTCCCACCGGCATCCTGGCCGCGTCGCCGGCCAGACGTGCTCCTCCGGTCACACCAGCCTGGGCTTCTCCGACCCGCGCTGCGGCTGACCAGTCGGCGTTAGGACAGCTGCCGTGTTACTGGATGGCAAGCTAAAGCGGCCAATTTCGTACTTATCTTTTCTCGTCAGCGCGTGAGCGGGAAGGCGCTAGCCAGGCCATCAGCACGATAACCGGTCTTGGCCGCGGATTAGCCTGTCGCCGTCGCCTGGCCGTCGTGTCGACGCACAATAACGGCGGGGCAGACAACGGCAGAGGCTCCTTGATTCAAGATGCTGGGCCGGGGCGGAACTCGAACCCCGAGACCGGACGTAACCCAAGTATGGTGGCTCCTGTAAATGCGGAGAAGATTCGCCCGTGTACGAAGAATTCACGGTCATCCTGCCAGCCTCCTCCGTACCCGGAAGACCACGAAGATAATCACCACGAGAACTACCAGCCACAACCACCCCGAAGAACTGGTTCCCTGGGGAGCTTTATACCCGGCCGCGACGCACTCCCGAGGAGGGGCGACCCCGACGCTGAACCTGACGTCGAAATGGATCCCCCCCGCAGTCAGGATCACGTAATCTTCCCCGGCACCTGCGTTCGATGGGACCACCAGGGTCAGAGGGATGCTCGCAGCTTCCCCGGGGAGGATTTTTACCGGGGAGACCTTCAGCCACGCCATGGCCTCCCCCGGATTGGCCGAGAACGTGACCTCCATCGGGGAATCCCCGGTGTTCCTCACGTACAGCGGAGTCATCGGGTAGCTGTGTCCGGGGGCGGCCGAGCCCCGGATGCAGATCAATGGGTTCACGTCTTCCTCGCGGTCAGTTCCCCTCGGGTCGCCCCGAACTCCTCATCCCGGACTGCATACTCCTTACCGCTATATCCACCGGCATGCGTCTGAGCCCGGTTACGGTCGCAGTCCCTGCGGACACGGCTGATACTGACACGGCAAGCACCTGGATCCGTACTGGTAGCCACGAGCTGCCGCCGGTCTGCTAGACAAGCAGGTGACGGGCGAGCTCAGCGAACTCGCCTGGTTCACCGCCGAGAGAACCGCCCGGCCTGCAGCTGAGCAGGCTCTTCCCCGGCGAGCCGGAACCGGCGGCAGAAGACGGACAAGGACCGCCAGCGGCGCCGCGCGGAGCGGGCTCGAGTCTCGGATGGTCGCCAGGCCGGGGCAGGGTTCCGTCACAGCAAGAGCTCGTCGTGACGGCGGTGAGCGCGGCCTTAGCCGTCTGATGGTGGTTGCGTTCACGAGTCCGGTCGGCGAAGTAATCGACGATTCGTCGCCGGCGGGCAGGCATGTTGGACTGGTGACGGGGTAGTCGCGAAGCGGTCTGGGGCCTGGAAGTGAGGGATCGGTGATCGCGAGTCGCCGTACGGTGCTGGCGGCCTTGGCGGCAGGTGCGCTAGCGGGCTGTGACCGGTCAGGCCGCCTGGCTGGTAACGGCCGGGTCGCCTCCGCCGCGCCGGCCGCAGCGGCCGGGAACCGCGCGCCGGGCACTGTCCCGTCCGCCGTCCCACCGACGGCGCCCGTGCTGACCCGTGCCGAGGTGGTAGCCCGCTACGGCCACGTCAGGCCGCACACCTGGGGCTTCGGGGGACCTGGGGTGGTCCGCGAGCTGCCCACGTCGCGGCGCGTGATCGCGCTGACCTTCGACGCCTGCGGCGGCCCGGGCGGCAGCGGCTACGACCAGGCTCTGATCGGCTTCCTGCGCCGGCGGGAAGTGCCGGCGACGCTTTTCCTCAACTCCCGCTGGATCGACGCCAACCCGGACGTCTTCGACCAGCTAGCCGCCGTGCCGCTGTTCGAGATCGCCAACCACGGCACCCGGCACCTGCCCCTGTCAGTCACCGGGCGGTCCGCCTACGGCATCCCCGGCACGCGCAATGCTGGCGAGGTATACGACGAGGTAGCCACGAACCAGGCCAAGCTCAAGCGGCTCCTGGGCGTCCCGCCGCGCTTCTTCCGGGCCGGGACCGCCTACTGCAACGACGTCGCGGCCCGGATCGTCACCGCCACGGGAAATCGCCTCGTCAGCTTCTCCGTCAACGGTGATGGGGGAGCCACCTTCACCCCCGGACAGGTCCGCAGCACCGTCTCCGCCACGCCAGGCGGTTCCGTCGTGATCTGCCACATGAACCATCCCGAGAGCGGCACAGCCCTGGGCATTGCCGTCTCTGTCCCCTACCTGCTGGCGCGCGGGTACCGCTTCGTGCGCCTTTCCGACGCATTCCGCTGACTGCCATACCGGGGGCAGGAGCCACGCTGACCACGCCGGATCCGGCCGCGAGCTCATCCAGGTAGCGGCGTGCTTTGGCCTCCGGGCGCCTGGTGGCCCTCTTCCCAGCCGCCCGGTCTCCCGCGGTCCTGGCGGCTGTCCGCCCAGGCCCTGAGCCAGTCGTCGTGGAACCAGCGCCCGAACAGCTGGCCGCCATAGATGGCCCCAGCCGACGCCGGTCAGCCACGACTGCACGATCAAGACGGTGCCTACCGCGCCGTAGGTGACCGCGTTCGCGACGATGAGCGGCCACCACGCGGCAGCAGCCGCAGCCACCTGCCAGCCGCACGCGGCGCGGAGCCTGTCAAACTCCTCGAGACATCAAGCTGCTTGTGTGGTTTGTGGTGAGGTGCTGGTCTCGATGGTCGCTGGTGGCTCGTTAATCCATACCCTGGCGGGCAGGTCCTTCGGCTGCGGGCAGCCGCCCCGGAACCGCTCTGGGTGCGCCTGGTAGGCGGCCTGGAGGGTCGCGGCGCGGCGGGCTTGGACCAGGGTCCAGGTGCCGTCGTGCACCGATGCGGGGGTGTGCATGGAGATGCCGGAGTGCCGGTGCTCGGTGTTGTAGTAGGTGAAGAAGGCTCCGCAGAAGACGTTCGCGTCCTGGATGGAGCCGAATTCGCCGGGGAATGCGGGGCAGTACTTGAGGGTCTTGAACTGCGCCTCTGAGTAGGGGTTGTCGTCGGATACGTGCGGCCGGGAGTGGGACTGGGCGATGTTCAGCCTGGCGTAGAGGCCGGCGACGGTGTTAGAGGTCATCGAGGTGCCGCGGTCGGCGTGCACCGCTTTCGGGGCGATGCCGCCGTTGGCGCTTATGGCGTGCTCGATGAACTCTTTCGCCAGGGTGCCGGTCTCCGTGGGCCAGATCTCCCAGTGAATGGCTTTCCGTGAGTAGATGTCGAGGATGACATACAGCAGGTACCAGATTCCCCGCGCGGGTCCTTTCAGTTTCGTGATGTCCCAGCTCCACACCTGGTCCGGTGCGGTGGCGAGCAGTTCGGGTTTCTTCCGCGCCGGGTGTACGGCCTGGGCCCGGCGCTCGCCGCTGGTGCCGCGTTCGCGCAGCAGCCGGTGCATCGTGGCCTGGGAGACAGGTAGCAGCCCCCGTCCAGCAAGATCGTGTAGGCCTGCGCGACGGCCTTGTCCGCGAACCGGGGCGAGTCCAGCACCGCCAGCACGGCCTGCTTTTCTTCCGGTGACAATTCCGCCGGGTGACGGAACTCCTTCCTTTCCGCCGGCGGCACCGGAGGCGCGGGATTGCGCTGCCGGTGCAGCGTGGCCCGGGATTTCCCGAGCACCCGGCAGGCGCCGGAGATACCGATCGCCGCCTCCATCTGCGGGAAATGCGCGTCGATGACCTGGTTCAGTTCCCGCCGGAATCCGCGCTGCCTGAGATGTTCTCCAGCAGCGCGAATGCTTTTCCCGCGATGTCCAGCGCGGTCCTGGTCTTGCCCAGATCGGACTCCAGCTTGTGGTTCCGCGCCGTCAGCTTCTTGTTCTCCGCCTGCAGCCGGGCCAGTTCCTCCGCCTCGGCGCTCTTTCCCGGTTTCCCCGCCGTGGCAGGCAGGGTGCCCTTTTCCTGCTGATGCCGCCAGTGCTCGAGATGGGAATGGTAGAGCCGCTCGCGGCGCATCAGCTCGCCACGCTGCGGGCTGCCGTCAGGCAGCGCGTCGTACTCGGCCAGGATCCGCGCCTTGTACGCCGCGGTGAACGTCCGCCGCTTCGGCCGCTCCGGCTGGCTGGAGGTCACCTGACCATCATGCCCGGTCATCGCGGCCTGGTCAGCGAGGGTCATCGTCACTGTCTCGGTGGTCCCGTCTCGCCCTGCTCTACCTCAGAAGGATCTCTACGTCCCTTGTCTCACACGAGTTTGACAGAGAGGGGCGCGGTCATACCCCGGGATGCAAGAGGCTAACTAAGTGACTACGGCACCTTTCCGGCGGCAGCTGGCGGCCGAGGCGGCACGAGGCATCCAAGCCACTGATGCCCTCTGGCCCGCGGTGATGAGGCTCGATGCGATGGTGTCAGGGTGGGACAGCCCGATCAAAGACGGCCTCGGACACAGCGCGTCTCCGTAGAGCGGAGAATGGATTCGTCTAACGGGGGCGCATCTGGTCGGATTAGGTCGCGGTGCCTTGGTCGTCTCAGGGTGCTCGGCGACGGTCAGGGAAGTGCGAGTCGCCGTTCATCGTTCGTATCAGCACCCGAAAATGTCGGTCTGCTCCTCTAGCCTTGCTGCCGTGGATCCTTCGGAACCGGTCTCGCCCGCGGCTGACAGCTCGCGGCATGGCCTGTTCCGTTACCTGACGGTCGAGGAGTCCGCAGATTACCTGGCGATCATGGACCTTTTCTCGGCCACCCTGCTCGTCGACCTGTCCGCCGCAGAGGTATCCGCGCAGCTTGCCGAACGCGGCCGTGCCATCGACCGCGACACCGTGGAATCACGGTGCCAAAAGCTCGTCATCTGGGGCAATCTCGTTCCGGCCGTGCGCGATGCCCGGGTGAGCACCGTGGCCGAGTACATCCGCTCCCGCTCCCGCTACCAGGTGTCGAAGCTGGGCGGGCGCCTGCACCGTGAGGCGGTCGCCATCCTGCATGCAAGCGACGGCGCGCGTGAGGTGGCACGGGAGCTTCTCGGCCAGATAGTTCAGTCTCTTGACCGCATCCTGGCCACGCTGGACCGGTTCGAGGCCGACGTCGAGGCACTGGCCGGCGAGGTGACCACGGTATTCGGTAACCAGCGACTGTTCACCGATAGCGTCCGGGACTTTTATGCCTACCTGGCCAGCATCCTCAGCCGGTACGATCTCGGCGGCGAGGAGTACGCGCAATTCAAGGAACTGCTGCTGGCCTACATCGACCTGATCACGGCCGACGTCAACCGGCATGCTCCCGCGGTAGCCCACCGGGTGAATCTAGTGCTGGAGCAGATCGATCCGCTGCTGGCTGCCCTGGCCCGGCTGCCTGGGCTCACCCTGCCGGACGGCACGCCCGTCGAGCGCGCTCAGGGACGCACCCGGCAGGACTGGCAGGAGCTGGCTTACTGGTACGACGCGCTTCGCGGCTCGGGACCAGAGCAGCTTCGGGCGGCGGCGGGCCAGGCACTCGGTCAGCTGATCACCAACGCCAAGCGTCTGCTCGACTCCTCCGGGACAGGCTTCTCGCGACGCGCCGACTTCCTCCGGCTCGCCCGCTGGTTCGCCGCGGCGGACGACGAGAGCGCCCATCGGCTCTACGCCGCGGCGTTCGGTGCCTATCCGGCCCGCCACCTGCTCTTCGGTCCGGAGGAGCCGGATCCGCGCATCGGGCCCATGACGTCATGGTGGGACTCGGATCCGGTATCTGTCCCCGTGTCGCTTCGTGAACGCGGCGACCGGGTCATGCGGGGCCGCAGTTCCCGTGTTCCGGATCCGACGGCCGACCGGCTGCGCCTGACCGCCGAGGCGCAGCGCGAAGCCGAACAGCGGCTGGCGGCCGCGGCCGAGCTTGCCCGCACCGGATCGCTGCACGGGGCCACGATCTCCCCGGCCGCCCGCAACCTGCTCCTTGACCTGGTCGCCGAGCTATTGGCCCGGCATCGCGTGGAGATCACGGATCACGATGTCGGCCTGCAACTGCATGCGGTCCCCGGTCCGGATACCGTTGTCACCAGTCCCGACGGCACCACCACCTTCTGCGGCCTGAGCCTCCAGGTAGACGGCACCCGGCAAGGGCGGGAGGCAGCGGTATGACGGGGCGGCGCGTGTCGACGTCCGGCCTGGACGCGGGGGACCGGCGGCTCGCCGCGCGGTCCCTGCTGGCGTCGCCCATCCTGACCGCCATCCGACAGCCCGCCGAGCTTGACCTGGTAAGACGGCACGCTACCGCGCTGAAGTCCACCTTCGCCGGCCAACTCGGGTACGCGCTCATCGTCGAATCCGGCTTCGCCCGCCTGGTGAAGGCCCCACTGCCGGCCTCCGCGCCGGTCCGTCCCGCCCGCCGGATGAGCGACAACAGCCCTTTCACGCCCGCTAGCTACGTACACCTGGCGCTCGCCTGCGGGGCGCTGCTCGCCCCGGGCGTGGGCGAGCAGGTTCTCATCTCGGCTCTGGTCGACCAGATCCGGGCCGACGCCGCCGAGCAGGCGATCACGGTGACCGACAGCATCAGCGACCGGCGCCAGCTGGTCAGGGCGCTGCGGCTGCTGGAGTCCTGGGGAGTGGTGGCCGAGACAGACGGGTCGCTGAGCGCCTGGGGTGAACGAGCCGAGGACGAGGCGCTCCTCAGCATCAACCGTTCGCTGCTGATCCACCTGCTGCCGAGCCCGCTGCACCACTTCGAGACGGCCGAGGACACCTGGTCGCGTCTGGCGCCTGAGCCGCCCCGGCGCCGTCTGCGCCAGCGGCTGGTGGAGAACCCGGCCCTGTTCCGCGCCGAGCTGCCAGAGGACGAGCTCGACGTGCTCTCCCGCGAACGCCACGAGCTAGCCCGCCAGCTCGATGAGAATTTCGGCCTGGTGCTCGAGGTCCGGGCCGAGGGCGTGCTCGCCTACGACCCGTCAGGTACGCTCACCGACCTGGAGTTCCCCGGCGCCGGCCGGGTCAAGCAGGCCGCGCTCCTGTTGCTTGATGAGCTGGCCGCGGCTCTGGCGCCGTCCGGTGAGTCGCTCGTCCTGATAGACGGCCAGCCCCGGCCGGGAATCCTGGCTTCGTGGCCCCAGGTCGAAAACGTGCTGGCCAGACTGGCCATCCGGTACCCCAGAGTCTGGCAGGACGATCCGGACGCGCTGCGCACCGAAGTCGTCGACCTGCTAGCCGCGCTGCGCCTGGCCCGCGGCGTCGACCAGGGCCTGGCCGTCTTCCCGTTCGCGGCCAGGTACCAGCCGCAGGTGAGAGTACCGGCCCAGGAGGGACTCCGATGAGCCAGCAGCACGCTCCGCGCCGCTTTGACGAGCGCTGGCGGCTTTCCCGCGCCGGGATCGTCAATATCTGGCATTACCTGGACAACGAGTTCGACCTAAGCGGTGGCCGGATGATCCTGCGTGGCACGAACGGGTCGGGCAAGTCCCGTGCGCTCGAGATGCTGCTGCCGTTCCTGCTCGACGCCGACCGCCGTCGCATGGATGCCACCGGCGCGGCTCGCGTCAGCCTCGACGAGCTGATGCGCTCCGGCGCGCAGGGCCAGTCCAATCGCACCGGCTATCTTTGGCTGGAGCTGCGCCGGCCGGGCGAGTACCGCACCGTCGGGGCCCTGGTCCGGCACAGTCAATCGGCCAGTAGCACCAAGAGCTGGTACTTCACGACGCCGCTGCGTGTCGGCTACGGCCTGGAGCTGATGTCGAGTTCTCGTGAGCCGCTGTCCCGCGACGCGCTGACCGAGCTGGTGGGGGCCGACCGCATTACGGATTCCCCGGCCGCGCACCGTGAGCGCGTCCGGGCCGAAGTATTCGGCCTGGACGGCGACGCGGGCCGGGACCGCTACGACAGCCTGCTCCAGCTCCTGCACACGCTGCGCGCGCCCGACGTCGGCAACCGTATCGACGAGGGCCGGCTGCCGCAGATCCTGCTGGAATCGCTGCCGCCGCTGCACGAGGAAGCCCTGCTCCGCGCCGGCGAGCAACTCGACGGCCTCACCGAGACCCGGGCCGCGCAGGAACGCCTGGAGAACTCGGCCGAGCGCGTGACCGCCTTCCTCGCCGTCTACCGGCGATATGCCACCGAGACCCTGCGGTCGATGGCGCATGACACCCTGGCCGCCGCCGATGCTGCCACCGAAGCCGAGCGGAACGCCCGCCGCCGGACGGGCGAGCTGGCGGCCCTGGCAGTGGAGTCCGGCCGTCTGGCGGCGCAGGCCAGGCAGCTCGCCGACGAGCTCGCCGAGATCGACCACACGCTGACCGCGATCCAGTCCCGGGAGATCTTCAAGACCGCCGACGACCTGGTCCAGCGAGACAAGGCCGAGGCGGCCCTGGCCGCGGCGGCTGACCAGGGCCTGGCCGGCGCGAACCGGGAGCGGGCCCGTCACCGTCAGGCCGTTGCGGACGCCGACCGCGATCTGGTGGCGATCCGCGAGGCCGCCGGCGACACCGCGGCCGCCTTGGCCGCCGCCCGCGAATCGCTCGGTGACGCCGATTTGCCAGACGGGGTCCTGCCCGGTGAGGTCCGCGTGCTCGAGACCAGCCCGCCGCCCGCGCGGGTGCTGGTGCGCACTGGCCGCCACGACGATCCGGAACCGGTGAACCGCCCGGCGGCCACCCTGGCCGAGCTCATCCCCGCCGATCCGGCCGCGGCTCAGCGTAGCGCCGCGGCCGTCGCGGCGGCCGCCGCCGAGCGAGCGGCGGCCGCCGAGCGCCGCCGGGCCGAAGCGCGGCGGCTCGCCCAGGCGCAGCAGGCGGTGCTCAGAGCCGAGGCCGACGCTGAGCAACTGCGGAGCACGGCCGACCGGGATGCCAGGACTGCCGAGGAACAGGCTGCCGACCGGGACGCCGCCGCGGTCGAACTGGCCCAAGCGTGGCGGGCCTGGACCGGCGACGTCCGCACGCGCGAACTGGTCGGCGACATCGACTGGCCCGCTCACCCGGTGGTCGGCCCGCTGATCCTCGACGCTGAGGCGCTGGCCGGCGAGGCGGATGGCGAGCTTAGCGGCCTGGACCGCGCGGCGGCGGAAGCGGCCCGGCCGGCGCAGGCAAAGATTGAGGCCGAACGGGTGAGGCTCGACGCGGCCGCCGAAGCCAGCCGCGGTCGTGAGCGGTCGCTGCGCTCGGAGCGCGCCGACCTGTCGGCCAAGCATGATCCCAGGCCGGGTGATCCTCCCTGGCTGGACCCGGACCGTCCCGGCGAGCCGCTGTGGCGCTGCGTTGAATTCACCGTGGACCTGATCGGCGCCGGTCAGGAGGCACAGGCTGGAGTGGAGGGAGCCCTGCTCGCCGCGGGCCTGCTGACCGCGGTCATCCAGTCAGACGGCACGGTGGTCGCCGCCGATGGTGAGGTACTGCTCAGCCCGGCGGCCGTCCGGCCGCGCCGGGCTCTATCTGCCGTGCTCCGCCCCGACCCGGCCGCCGGACTGCCCAGGGATGTCATCGCCGGTGTCCTGGCTGGCGTCGGCTTCGACGACCCGGACGCGGCTACCTCGGTGTCGGCCGACGGCAGCTGGCGCAACGGCCCGCTGCGCGGCCGGCATGTCGCCGACCTGGCCCGGCATATCGGCGCTGCCGCCCGTGCCGCCCACCGCGGGGAACGGATCGCGCAGATCGACGCCGAGCTCGCGGACCTCGGCCGGGCAGCCGCGGAGCGGGCCGAGCGGCGGGCTGGTCTCGACGCCCGTACGGACCAGATCGACGCGCTGGTCCGGGCCGCACCGCGGACCGCGGACCTGCACGCCGCCCGCCGGGTCGCCGCCAAGGCCGCGGAACGCGCCGTCGGCAGCGCCAGCCGGGCTGGCGAGGAGGAAACCAGGGCCCGTGAACTCCGTACCGCGTGGGTAATTGAAGTGGGTACCCATCAGGCCGCCTGCGCGCACCTCGGCCTGCCCGCTGAAGGCGGAGCGCTAGAGGGGGCAGTGGTCGCGGCGCGCCTGGCCCAGGACAAGAGCACCCAGCTGGGCCGGGAGCTCGCTCGGCTCGCTGAGCGCGTACAGCGGCACACCGAGCAGCTTCGCCGGGCCGAGGAAGCCGCCGCCGTCCGCGACGAAATCGAGCAGGCGGCCGAGGAGTCCTGGTCGGCCTGGCACGCCGCGGCCAGCGAGCTCGCCGCCCAGCACGCCGCGGTCGACCTGTCGCTGGAGCAGGCGCGGGCCGAGCTGGCCGAGACCCAGGCGGCTAAGGAGACCACCGAGCGTGATCTGCGGGTAACCCAGGAGGCTGAGGCTGCGCTCGGACCTCGCCTCGGCAAGGCCGAGGCCGACCGTGAGCAGGCGGAGCGGGACGTCAGTGAGCACACCGCCCGGCTCGTGGCCGCCGCTCAACGGTTCAACCGGGGCCTGGCTCTCCCCGGCCTGGTCGCCGCGGCGAGCGCCGAGCCGCTGTCCGGGGTCGTCTACCCGGAATCGCCAGACGCCGTGCGGTCCGCCGTCCGGGAAATGCTGGCGGCGGTGCCGGCACCGCGCCAGCCTGCCTCGCTGACCACGGTTTCCAACGCATTCCGTGAGTTCGACCGCGAGGTCTCCGGCCAGCTCGACGTCAGGCACACCATCGACGATAACGTGCTCCTGGTCGAGGTGGCGGGCGCGGGCGACGAGCACACCCTGGCCGGGGCGGCCCGGACCCTCGCCGGCCGGGTCGAAGCGGGTCGGGCGGCCCTGAGCGAGCGTGAACGTGACGTTTTCACCCGCTTCGTCCTCGGCGGCGTGGCGGAAGAACTGCGGCGCCGGGTCAACCAGGCTGACCGGCTCATCGGGGCCATGAACGCGAGTCTTCGCGAGATCCGCACCAGTAACGGCATCGGCGTGCGACTCGGCTGGCGCCTTCGTGACGATCATGCCGTCCTCGGCCGCATCCTCGAGCTGGTAGCTACCTCCAACAAGGTCCGGTCGGAAGCGCATAACGCCGAGCTAACCGACCTGCTGCGCCAGCGGGTGGAGCAGTACTATGGCGCCGATCCAGGCAGCGGGTACGCAATCCACCTCGCCGCCGCCCTGGACTACCGCCAGTGGCACGAGGTCACCGTCACCATCCTCGGCCCGGAAGAGAACCAGCAGCGCCGCCTGTCCCGGCGCGCCAAGCTCTCCCAGGGAGAGACCCGCTTCGTCTCTTATGTGACCTTGTTCGCCGCGGCTGACGGCTTCCTCACCAGCCTCGGCGACGATGGCCGGGCCTTGCGCGTCATCCTCCTCGATGACGCGTTCGCCAAGGTTGATGACGGCACAGTGGCCGAGCTCATGGGTCTGCTCGTCTCGCTCGATCTCGACTTCGTGATGACTGGCCATGCTCTGTGGGGCTGCTTCCCGCAAGTGCCTCGGCTTGACGTGTACGAAGTCCGGCGTAGCGACGGCAGTTCCGCGGTCACCACTCACGTGCACTGGGATGGCCGCAACCGCCATCTGCGCAGCACGGCATGAGTAGCGTCCCGCCGTCCCTGCGCGATTACCTGCTGGCACCGTCGCTGCGGCCATTGTGGACCGCGCTGCGCGAACGCCTGGAGCGATCCGGGCACGTGGTCCGCGGCTCCGTGTCCGTGCCGCTAGACGACGACGGCGCCGACCGGCTTAGCGGCCTGCTCGGCCGGACGGTATCGGCCGGGCAAGCGCGGGTCCGGCTGGTTGAACTGGACGCTTCTCTCCGGTCGAGCGCGGCTGAACGCGGCCTGGTCACGGTCGTCGCGGAACTGACGGGCGGACCACTGCGGAACCGGCCGGCCGAGCGTGACGCCGCTCACGCAGGCCGGCAGCGTCTCTGGGCGCACCTCGACCTGCTGCTCGCCGAGCACGACCTCGCCAACCGGGAGTGGGTGCCGCCGTGGGCGGAATGGTGCCGTCGCGGCGGCCTCCTGCTCCGGCTTCCGGCCGCCGAAGCCGTCACCGCCCTCACGATCGCTATCCAGGTCTTGGCGCGTGTCCTGGATGACCCTCACCCGCCGGCGGCCCTAGCCGAACTCGCCAGTGAGATCACCGGTGATGCCCACGGCCTCGATAGCGGCGTCTGCGCTGCCCTGGTGCTGCGAGCGCTCGCGATTGCCCTGAACACCGCGCCTGCTGCGTCAGCCGCCGAACGTCGACACCTCTGGCAGCGCGTCGGCATAAGTACCGATGAGGTTTCCGGCACGGTAATCACCTGGGCGCTGCGACCTCCCGGCCGGGACCGCTGGTCGGCGATGATGCGCCAACGCGCCGACCTGGGGCTGGTCACCCACCTGACCGTGCATGAACTTCAGCGTGCCGGAGACCTGACCCGGCCAGGGGAGATCATCCACGCTTGCGAGAACCCTCAGGTTCTCCAACGGCTGGCGATGGCGGGAGTGGAACATCCAGTGGCCTGCATGTCGGGTAACCCGGCCGCTGCTGGCATGACCCTGCTTGCGCGTACGGCCGTCCTTTACCACGGGGATTTCGACTGGCCCGGTGTCGCCATCGCGCGGCGCATCTTCGACCGGGGAGCCCATCCCTGGCGATTCGGACGCATCGACTATCTCGACGCGGTTGACCGTCTTCCCGCTGACAATCGGCTTGGCCTAAACGGACCTGTCCAGGCCACGCCATGGGATGAGGCGCTTGGCGCCACGATGACGGCAGCCGATGTCGCCGTCCACGAGGAACTAACGGTCGACATGCTTCTTTCCGACCTGCGATAGGTCGTGACAACCCTGTTGCCGTGTCATAGCCAGCCCTCGCCGTCCACCAGATCCTCTGGGGTTGCCCGCTTTGACGGACAGGGCTGATAGCTCGTCAGGCTACTTGCTGGAGTGCCTCTTTTCTGGCGTTGCCGATCTCCTGGTGCGGCCGGTGGGAGTTGTAGAAGTGCTCGAACTCGCGCAGGCCGTGGAGCAGGTGCGCCTGGTTCCAGATCAGGGGCCGGTCGAGCAGTTCGCGGCGACAGGCCTGCCCCGCTGGTGAGGGTGGCTTTGGCCGTTACCAGGGACCGACAGGTCGATCTCGACGTGGAAGGGCACGGTAGTTTTGATCAGCCCGGTGAATACTTCGCCGTCCCGGTAACGCCCGCTCGCAGAGTCGAGCAGGTAGGAATAGACGACCGGGATGCCCGTCGCGGTCAGCTCCACGCGCCAGTAGAACGCAATGCCCGCGCGCGCGTACTGGTCGAGCTTCACGATCCGGTCGGTGGTCTCCGAGCCGGGTGACACGATCTCCGCGACCAAGAGCACGTGCTCCGGCCTGGTCGGTGTTACATCGATGGTGTCGGCTTGGTACACGACGACATCCGGACGGCGGTTGGTGAGTGGTACGTCCTGCAGTCGGACATCGAAGGAGAACTCGTCGAGGGTGCTGGCCGGGTCGGACAGGCCGGCTTCTACGGCCGCTACCTTGCCACCGCCATCCCGGATGCGGCTGACGACTGCTGCGGCGTCCTGTGCCCGCTGGTCGCGGAGCCTGGGCGGTCTCCCCGCACCGATACCGTGGTTGGCGCCCGTGGCGATCGCCGTGTGCCCAGTCGCCACTATGCCTCCTCGGTCTGGCCCGCGCCACGCCGCGCGATGTAAACGAACTCACGCCCGGGCCGGTCGGGCGCATCGCGGATCTCCTCCACGGTCAGGCCCGCCGCGGCCAGCGAGCCTGTTAGCTCGCTGCGGCTGCGGAATCGCAACGTGGAGTCGGATGTCAGCATCGCGCCGTCACGGCCGAACACGAAGCTCGTCCGGAAGGAAACCAGGCTTCCCTGAATGTCGGTCAGGTCTATCCACGTCTCGACCGGGCCGGCCCCCGGTATGGCGACACGGCGGTAGGTATGGTCCCGGTTCCATTCCAGCCACGCCTTCCTGGCCGGATCGCGGCTCTCGAACACCAGGCGGCCACCCGGCCGCAGGGCCGCGTGCACCGCCGCCAGCGTTTGTGCCCACTCCTGGCCGGTGACGAAGACCTGGGCCACATTCGCCGTCATGGTCACCAGGTCCACCTGCAGCGGGGGCACGGCTGTGACGTTCCCGTGTACCCAGCGGACGGAGCCGGCACCCGGCTTACGGCGGGCCACGTCAAGGCAGGCCGCGGCCGGGTCGACCGCGATGACCTCCAGGCCGCGCCCGGCGAGCAGGCAGGCGAGCGTCCCGGTGCCGCATCCGACGTCCAGCACGCTCCCGGCACCGAACTCGGCCGCCACGGCGACGTAAGCATCCAGGTCCGAACGGTCAGGATCTAGCTCGTCATAGATCTCCGCCAGCCGGGGCTCCTCGAAGATCGCATCAGCCATGGCGTGATTCCTGCGGGACCTTCGCCGCCGCCTCGGCCGGTGCATAGCGGAGCGTCATGACGCCGTTGCGGTGAGGTCTGGACTCGAGGAGGGTGAGCGGTACCCGGCTGCTGGTTTCGCCGAATAGGCGCCTGCCTGCGCCTGCCGCGACCGGGTGCACGAGCAGTCTGAGCTCGTCGAGCAGGTGCTCGTCGAGCAGGAACCGGACCAGGGTGGCGCTGGCTCCGACGGTGATGTCCTGGCCCGGCTGCTGCTTGAGCGCGGTCAGGGCGGCGGTGATATTGCTGCTGATCACGCTGGTGGGACCCCAGTCGGGGTTGGCCAGGGTGGTAGAGACGACGACCTTCGGGGTAGCGGTCATCATCGCGGCGTGCGGCGGTGCCGCCGGGCCGGTGAATACGCCGCGGAACAGCTCGTAGGAGCGCCGCCCGTACAGGTGCGTGCCGGCGGCGGCCAGCAGCGGCATCACGTCCTGATTCAGCTCGTCGTCGTAGTACGGCGGGTTCCACTTCTGCGGTGCTTCCACGACGCCATCCAGGGTGATGAACATCCCCGCGATGATCTTCCTCATGAGTTTTCCTTTCCGGAGGAGGGAGGTCCCGGCGGCGGCGCTCCTCCGGCCGCGCGCTGGGCCAGGGCGTAGCCGACCAGGGCGGTGGCGTGCCCGTGACCGATGCCGTAGCCGGCCTTGAGCCAGTCGACGAGTTCCTTGTGCTTGGTCAGCTGCGACGAGCTGATCAGGTCCAGCCAGTAGCTGATGGGCTGGCCGTACTTCCTCTCGATCGACGGGAAGTAGTAGGCGGGACCCTGGACGCCGTCAGGCATGGTGCTCTCCGTTGAATGCTGGTGTGGTCGGGTCTGAGCTGGTGAAGAAGTCGGTAAGGGCGGCCGCGATGACCGCGGGCGTGAGTTTCTTGGCGTGGCCCAGGCCGCGGCGCTCGATCAGGCGGGCGTCCGGGAGCGCGGCGGCGACGGCGGCGGAGCCGTGCCGGAGCAGGCCGGGGCTTTCCTTGGCGGTGCCGCACATGACCAGCGTCGGCATGGTGACCGCGGCCCACTGCCCGGCAGGCAGCGGGCGGCCGGTCTGGTAGGGCTCGACGAGCTCGGCGTCGTAGGGCAGGGTGTGGGCGACGGCGGTGAGCTTCTTCCAGGCTCCGGGGATCAGGTGCAGCAGGCCAGGGACGAAGGCAGGGGCACCCATGCCGTCGACCATGTAGTAGCGGACCGCCTCGCCGCGCTGGCCGGCGTCGGTCAGCCCGGTGACGTGCTGGCGCAGGCCGGGCGGGGGGCGCCGGTCGGCGGGGTCGACCGCCAGCGGTGGCTCCTGCACGGCGAGCCTGCGGATCGGCAGGCCGGCCGCGGCCGCGTCCAGGGCCAGGACCGCGCCGGAGGACAGGCCCCACACGCAGGCGGCGCCGCCGGCCGCGTCGATCACCGCGGCGAGATCCTCGATCTCCCGCTCGGTGGAGTAAGGCCCCGTGTCGCCGCTGTCGCCCCGGCCGCGGCGGTCGTAACTGTAGACGGTGAACCGTGCCGACAGCAGCTCGGCCAGCTTGACCTGACCGGGGAAGCGGCGGTAGCTGAACGCCCCGCCGATCAGGACAAGCGGCTCGCCGGTACCAGTGCGGTCGTAGGCGATCGCGGTCCCGTCTGTTGACGTGATGGTGTGCATGATGGAGGGTCTCCTCGTTGTTGCTTGGCTGGTGCTCCGGCCGCCGCGGCGCGCGGGCACGCGGCGGCCGGAGGTCATGCGTTGCTGGCCGGGTGGTACACCAGCTGCGTCACGCCGGTGCTGAAGGCTTCGGAGTGAGCCAGGGTCAGTGCGCTCGTGGGGCCCTCACCGCCGAACAGGCGCTTGCCGTGGCCGACCACGATGGGGAACAGCAGGAGGTTGAGCTCGTCGAGCAGGCCCTGGCCCAGTAGCCACGCCACCAGGGTGGCGCTGCCGCTGATGTTGATGTTCTTGCCGGGCTGCTCCTTGAGCCGGGTGATCTCCTGGGCCACGTCGTTCCGGATCAGGGTGGAGTTCTCCCACTCGGCCCCGCCGAGGGTGGTGGACACCACCACTTTGGGCGTGGCGTTCATCTGGGCCGCCATCGGGTCGCTGGCGTTCCCGGCGAACGCGGCCGCGAAGGTCTGGTAAGTGACGCGACCCATCAGCATGGTGTCGCCGTTGGCCATGATCGACCCGACGACCTGGCCGATTTCCGGGCTGAAATACGGGCCGGTCCAGGTTTCCGGCGCCTCCACCACGCCGTCGACCGACACCATCAGTCCCGCGACGATCTTCCGCATCTCATCTCCTTCGAGTGCTCCCGGCGGCCAGCCGCTCTGGCCGCTTTCACTGGTGCTTCGAACCGGCCGCCCCGGAATGGACACCGGCGCGAAAATTCTTCGACCAGCTTCGCCCGCCGGGTGGCGGCCAGGTCAGTGCCTGGGGCACCAGCTGGAGATGGGGATCCCACCAGGGCAGGCATGCACCTTGCGCGCGTGCGGAAGTCCCGGCGTGCTGTCTTGCCTGCGATCAGGCCGAACCTGCCGTTGGCGGCAGCTGCGGTGAACTGCCCGCCCGTGCCGCGTACCGGTGCGGCCAGGAGCGGCCTTGCTCGCCCCGGTCCGACCGTGCCAAGGACGCGTGCCCCAGCGCCCCGGGCGCCGCCGTTGACAGCAGCGGGCACCTGATCGGCGGCAAGGTCCCGGCAGCGGGCCGGGCCTGCCCCGGCCAGCCCATCCGCACGCTGCTATCGCCGAGCACCATCCGCCCCGGCACCGGAGTCACGCTCTACAGCAACTGACCGCCACCCGGGAAACGGGCGGCAAGCTCCCGTCGGCGCCAGGCGCGCACTCCGCCCCGTTCGTTCTGAAAATTTTACGGCCGAACGGGGTGGGTGCTCGCCCCGGCGTCTGAGCCGAACACGCGGCGCTGGATCTCGCGGCGGTAGTCCTCGAGCGTGTTGTCCAGGTGCGCGGAGGTCGCCTGGGCGGCTGCCTCAGCGTCCCCGTCCCGGATGGCATGGTAGATGGCCTCGTGCTCACCGACGGCGGCGTCGGCGTGGCCGCCCAGCCCGCGCAGGCCGATGACGCTGGCCCGGCGCTGCAGCATGCGGGCCTCGCGGACGGCGGAGACCAGGAAGAAGTTGTGCGAGGCGGCGGCCACGCCGAGGTGGAAGGCGTCGTCGCCCTGGTCGAATTCCGCGTTGTCGCCGCTGTCGTAGCCGTGGCGGCAGGTCTGCACCGCGTCTTCGATCACCCGCAGCTCCGAGGGGCTGGCGCGCTTGGCGGCGAGCTTGCTGGCCTGCGTCTCCTGGATACGCCGGAACTCGAACAGCATGAAGATGTGGTCGAGGTTGGTGGGGACGAAGAACCCGCCCCACTGCCTGGCTCCGAGCATGCTCTCGTTATCCGCGACGTACAGGCCGCGGCCCTTCTGCGCGCTGACCCGGCCGGTCGCGGACAAGATCTTGACCGCCTCGCGGACCACGGTGCGGCTGGTGTCCAGCCGGGCGGCCAGGTCCTTCTCGGTCGGCATCCGGTCGCCGGGATGCAGGGTCAGCTCGCTGATCAGCTGCAGGATCTGCTCCGCGACGAGCTCGTAGCGGGGCCGGTAGATGCCGGATGCCGCGGCGGTGCTCCCGGCCGAGGGTGTCTCCGCGGCGTCGCTCCCCAGCGGGACACCGTGCACGGGTAGCCACCTCCCTGGTCGTCGGCATGACCTTACGATACGCCCCGGCCGACGAGTCGATCGTATCCATATGACCGGCAGCGGCCCAACATAGATACTACTTATTTTTGGCCACCCGTCCCTCTCCTGTAGTAACAATCCGGAAAATAGGTACCCGAGCGGCCTTGACGAACGCGTCTCCGGAGCCCTTAATAGGGCATTAAACGTGCAGGCTGAAGCCCACGCCTCCGACGGGTCCCCGGGCGTGAGCTGACCCCGGGCGCCTACGGCGTGGGGACAGGATAAGTACTATCTATTACCCAACCCTGTTCTCCATCCGCCGGGCGGCACGTACGGCTACACGACGCAGTGGAGGCAGCTATGGCCCTGACCACCCGCGCACCTCGCGCGCGCAGTCATCTCAGACCGGTACGCGCGCGGGCCGTGCTCGCCATCGGCGCCGCCGCGCTGCTGGCGACCGCCGTGGCGGCGTGCGGGAACGGCGGTTCCGGCGGCAGCGGAGGGTCCGCCGGCGGCGCGAAGGACGGCTTCACGCAGGCTCCTCAGTCGTCCGGCCCGCTGACGGTGTGGGTGGACTCGAGCCGCGTGCCCGCCGCCCAGGCGTACCAGAAGGCCCACCCGGGCGTGCCGCTGAAGATCGTCACCTACGACGGCGACGCGAACGGCTCGAACACGCTGCAGACCAAGGTCAGCCTGTACGACCGCACCGGTCACGGCTGGCCGGACGTGGTGTTCAGCGCCGAGAGCAACGAGCTCAGCTGGGCGGTGAGCGCCGGGTTCACCGCCCCGCTGAACCAGGGGCTGGTCCCGTCCTCGGTCCTGGGCAACTTCGCCACCGGCGCGCTCGACCCGTGCACGGTCAACGGCAAGGTCTACTGCCTGCGCAACGACCTGGCCATGGTCGTGCTGTGGTACAACGCCAAGCTCATGAAGCAGTGGGGCTACCAGGTCCCGACGACGTGGCCGCAGTACGAGCAGCTCGGGCTGAAGGTCGCTCAGCAGCATCCGGGCTATCTCGTGGGCAACGCGGGCGACACCTTCACCCCGGAGATCTACATGTGGGCCAGCCAGTGCCAGGCCAACCACATCACCGGCCTGCGCGCGGCGACGGTGAACGTGACCACGCCCAACTGCTCCCGGATGGCATCGCTGCTCGACACGCTGGTCAAGGCCAAGTCGATGTCGAAGCTCAGCGTGTTCAGCACGGCGTTCGACAAGAACGAGAAGGGGAAGGTCCTCATGCTGCCGGGCCCGGCGTGGTTCGGCGGGGCGATATTCGACGCCCCCGCCGCCCTGAACGCGCCCAAGGGCCAGATCGCCGCCGCGCCGGTCCCGCAGTGGCCCGGATCGTCACCCGCCAGCACCGGCAACGTCGGCGGCGGCCTGTGGCTGCTATCAGCGCACTCCGCCCACCTGAAGCAGGCGGCGGACTTCCTCACCTGGGTGGCCACGAGCAACGCCTACCAGGCCGACCTTTCTCCCGGCTACCCGGCGTACGCGCCGGCCGCCACGGCCTGGCTGGCCAACCAGGCCAAGTCCGGGTACTTCGCGACCGACATTTCCCCCGTGCTCCAGCAGGCCGCCGGCCAGGTGTGGCCCGGGTGGGGTTACGGCCAGTTCAGCCAGGAGGCGATCTGGGCCGCCACGGTGATACCCGGGCTGACCGCGGGGAAGACGATCGTCTCGATGCTGCCGGCCTGGCAGTCATCGATCGCCAGCCACGCCCAGGCCGACGGCTACCAGGTCAGCCAGTGAAACCGCGAGCCGGCCACGTCTTCGTGGCCGGCTACGTGGTCCTGCTGGCCGCGTTCGGCATCGTGCCGACCGTCTACGGGATCTACTTCGCGTTCACCAGCGCGTCGAACTACTTCGCCGGGCTGTCCAACTTCACCGGCGCCGCGCGGGACTTCCGGTACCTGCCAGCCCTCGGGCACGTCGGGCTGTACCTGGTGATCTGGCTGGCCGCCCTGGTGATTCTCGTGACCGGGCTGGCGCTCGTCCTGCAGCAGCTGCGGACCCGCCGGCTCGGCCGGGCGGTGCGCTTCCTGTACTACATTCCCGGGGCGCTGGCCGGCGCGGCCAGCGTCCTGGTGTGGCTGTTCATGCTGGACCCGACCGTCAGCCCGGCCGCCGGGCTCGAGCGCCTCCTCGGCTACGGCACCTTCGGCCAGGTCGTCGAGCCGGGTCACCTGGCGGTCCTGTTCGCGATGATCGCGTTCTGGACCGGGGCGGGCGGCTGGATCGTGGTGATGTACGGGGCCCTGAACAACATCCCGCTGGACGTCATCGAGGCCGCGCGGATCGACGGCGCCGGGGGATGGCAGGTCGCCCGGCGCATCCAGGTCCCGATGCTGCGCAAATGGATCGTGTACATGGTGATCCTGGCCTTCGCGGCCGGCACCCAGCTGTTCGTCGAGCCCCAGCTGGTCGCCGAGGCCAGCCTCGGGGTGGCCGGCCGGGACTACTCGCTCAACCAGCTGTCCTACGACTTCGCGTTCCAGAACAACAACGTCAACTACGCCGCGGCGATCTCGGTCGAGCTCCTGGTGATCTCCCTGGCCGTGGCGGCCGTGTTCGTGACCCGGTCGAGGTTCTTCGATGCCGACTGACATGCCGACCGACACCGCGCCCGCCCGGGTCCGGACCGCCGCCCCGGGCGCCACGCGCTCCCGGTCGCGCCGCTCCCGCCGCCCGGCGCGGGCCGCCGGCGGCACGCTGACCGGGCTGCTGCTGCTGGCCTTCGCCGTCTTCTTCGTGCTGCCGGTCATCTGGCTCATGCTGGCCGCGACCAAGACGGACGCCCAGCTCGTGAACAGCAACCCGCTGTCGTTCGGGTCCTGGCACGCGCTGCGGCGGAACTGGGACGCGCTGACCGGCTTCGGCGGCGACGCGATCTTGCTGTGGCTGCGCAACTCCGCCCTGTACGCGTTCGGGGCCCTGGTCATCACCCTGGCGGTGGGCATACCGGCCGGCTACGCCCTGGCCATGATGGAGTTCCGCGGCCGGCGCACCCTGCTCGTCCTGACGCTGGTGGTCATGCTCATGCCGGCCACGACCTTGGTCGTGCCGCTGTTCCTCGAGATCAACGCGGTGCACCTGGTCGGGTCGCTGTGGTCGGTGATACTGCCGTTCTCGTTCTACCCGTTCGGGGTCTACCTGACCTACATCTACTTCAGCACGGCGCTGCCGCGCGACCTGCTGGCCGCGGCCCGCATCGACGGCTGCACCGAGTTCGGGGCGTTCCGCCGTATCGCCCTGCCCCTGGCCGTCCCGGTCGTCGCCCTGGTCGGGTTCTTCAGCTTCGTAGCCAACTGGACCAACTACTTCCTGCCCTACGTGATGCTGCCGGACAGTGGCCAGTACCCGGTCCAGGTCGGCCTGGGGCTGCTGCTGACCGACGTCCCGCAGTTCAACCCGACCGCGGGCACCGCTTCGGTCCTGCGGCCGGAACTCGCCCTGGCCACCGTGGCGGCCATCAGCCCGGTGCTGATCGTGTTCCTGTTCGCCCAGCGCTACCTGGTCTCCGGCCTGCTGGCCGGGGCCACGAAGGAGTGAGATGACGGGGGCCATCGAAGCCTCGGTACCGCTGCTCGAGCCGCCCGGCTGGGCGCTGGCCGAGCGGCAGCTGTTCGACCTGCTCGACCAGGCCTGGCGTCAGTTCGCCCGCGATTTCACCGGCCCGGACGGGCGGCTGACCTACCGGCACGCGCTGACCTCCCGGGACGGCGTCGACGACTTCTACGAGGCGTTCTTCAACTGGCCGCAGCTGTACCTGCTCGGCGGGGCGGACGACCTGCTGGCCCAGGCCGAACGGCACTGGGAGGGAGTCACCGCGCAGCTGACCGGCCTCGGCATGCTCCGCGGCGAGTACGAGCGCGGATACGACTGGTTCCACCAGGGCGAGAGCCTGCTCCTGCTGTACTTCCTGACCATGGCCCGCCCGTCCCGCTGGGCCGGGCGGGCGGTGCGCTTCGCCGAGCTGTACGTCGATCCCGCCCATGGCAACTACGACCCCGCCCGCCGCATCATCCGCCGTCCTCACAACGGCTCCGACCCCGGCCGGTCCGGCCTGTTCGACGGCCCGCATTACCCCTGGCTGGACACCGAAGCGCGCAGCTACGGCTTCCCGCTGGATTGGCTGGTGCCCGACGGCACGCCCGAGCCCGCCCGGACCCGGGACCCGCGGCTGACCGGCGAGATGACCGCCCGCATGGGCACCGGGGACACCGCGGTGAACCTCGCCGCCGCCGGGCTCGTCCTGAACGCCTGGATCGCCACCGGCGACCCGCGCTACCGCGACTGGATCGGGCAGTACGCCGGCGCGTGGCGGGAACGCGCCGCGGCCAACCACGGCGTCATCCCGGACAACGTGGGTCCGGACGGCGTGGTCGGCAGCCTCCTGGACGGGCGCTGGTACGGCGGCCACTACGGCTGGTCCTGGCCGCACGGCTGGTACAGCGTCGGGTCCGCCGCCGCTGTCGCCGCGCTGGCCGCCGCCACCGCCACCGGCGACGACGGCTACCTGGACCTGGTGCGACCCGCCCTGGACACGATGATCGAGAACGGCAAGGTGATGGCGTACGCCGAATCGGACTCCTCGCTGGCCTCCAAGTGGCACCCGCAGCTGGCCGAGGCCGTGACCGTCCCGACGCTGCTGGTCCCGTTCCGGTACAGCGACCGCGGCTGGTTCGACTACAACCCGATGCTCGCGTCCGTCCCGGCGGCCCTATGGCACCACGGCGGCGACCCGGCCGACCGGCGGCGGCTGGACGAGCTGCGCCGGGCCGCCGGATACGACTGGCGTACCGTCCGCTCCTTCCGCAGCAAGGAGGAGGCCGGCCACGAGGAACCCTGGTTCGCGTTCCTCGCCGGAGACAACCCGGGTTACCCGGAGCAGATCCTGGCCGCCGCCCAGGCCCAGGCCCGCCACCGGCTCGCTCGCATGCAGGCCTGCCGCGGCACCGACGTGACCGAGGCCGGCATCCACCTGTGGCAGCAGTGCAACCCGGTCGTCACCGAGGCCCTGGTCCAGCTGACCTGGGGCGGCCCCCAGGTGATCTACAACGGAGGCCTGCAGCAGGCCCGGGTCCGCTACTACGACGCCGCCCGTCGCCGTCCCGGCCTGCCCGACTCGGTCGCCGCCCTGGTCTCCCGCATCGATCCGCAGGCCACCGTCGTCGACCTGGTCAACCTCGACCCCGGGCCGGACCGCACCGTGATCGTGCAGGCGGGCGCGTTCGCCGAGCACGTCATCGAGGCCGTGCGCTACACCGCCTGCCCGGACCGGTCGTGGCTCGGCGACCTGTATGACTACGGGCACGGCCAGCCGGCGGTCACCGAGCGCCGGGCCGACGTCGGCGGCCCGTGGCTGACCGTGCGCCTGCCCGGCTCCACCCGTATCCGCCTGACCCTGACGCTGGCCCTGCGCACCCGGCCCCCGTCCTACACCACGCCGTTCGACCGCGCCCGGATCTCCCGCCCGCCACCCGGCGCCGGCCCCGGGCAGCCACGTCAATGTGACTCTGCGGTGGTCAAGACCACGTCGATGTGGCATTGCGGTGGTTGACGGCGCGCCCCTGGGCGGCCCCGGCCGGTACCGCACGCCCGACAGGGCTTTCCCGGATCCGCTTGCCACAGTCGCCTGGCCACGGCTTCAGCCACCGCATCGTTGTCAGCGCGCCGGTCACTTACCCCGGTCAAGTGGGTGGACGTCCAGATCGTCCCACAAACTCCAGCGGCAACATGGCCCTCCGGTCGGCAGGTCACGCAGGAGATCCGGCCCGCCCTTCCATGAGCTTGACGCCGGCCTCATCCAGGCCGAACCGCCCGCAGAGAGTCCGCCACCGGTGAATCAGGGTATGGTCGCCGCGTCGACCGCCTCTACCTGGCCGGAGCTGAAGTTAGAGACGAGGACCGTGCCGTTAGCCGTCGCCGTCATGTCCCGGGGGAAGGAGCCGGCCGGGATCCGGCCGACGACGGCGGGACGCCCGTCCAGCGCGGCGGCGACGTCAACGACGGTCAGGTCGGCGTGGGCGCCGGGCGCGCTGAACCGGTTCGAGTCGGCGACCACGATCAGCGTGCCGTCGCGTACCGCCGTCAGCCCGACGGGTGCCTCGCCGACCCGCACCGCCGCGACCAGCGCGTGCGACGGGTCAGTGACCAGCCGGGCCGCCGCGAAGCAGAGCACGTCGTCGCTGGCTCGTGCGGTCACCCAGACCTGCTTCCCGTTCGCCGTCGTGATCACGCGGACCGGCTGACAGCCGGCCGTCACCGTGGCGACGACGGCGTGCGCGGGATCGGTCTCCGCCTGCCGCAGGTTGATCAGCGTCAGCGTGCCCGCCGGCCCGCCGGGGCGGCTAGCAGAGGCGGACGGCCCGCTCCCGGACGCCGGTGCCGTGCGGCCAGCCGGATGCCGAGCGGCCCCCGCGACCTCACTCGTCGCGTACAGCCAGCGTCCGTCGGGTGAGACGGCCAGGCCGACCGCCGCCCGCCCGAGCGGGATGCTGCCGGTATATGCCGCGCGGCTGAACCCGTGGCGCACCGCGCCGGCGAGATCGAATACGACGGCCCGCTGGTCGTATTCGAGCGTCACGAACGCGTACCGCCCGTCCCTCGAGGTCGCCACCTCGATGGCACTGGCGGACAGGGCGCGCGGGCCTGGGCCGCTGGGCGCGTCGAGCATGCCGAGGACCGTCTTCGCCGCCCCGGATTCGGCCCGGGCCACGCTGATGACCGCCGCGCCGTTGCCGTCCGCCGCGAGCAGGTAGCTGCCGTTTGGGGTGATCGTCTCGCCTAGCGGCTGCCCCGCGACCGGGATCGACCTGACCAGGACCGGCCGCCCGGCGGCGGTCTTGGCCATCCGCAGCACGTCGATCGCCGAGCCGCCGCTCACGCCGTCGACCGCCGCGAACCCGTACCGTCCGTCCGGCGTCACCGCGACCCCGAACGGGCTGCCCCGCGTGCTGACCATCGCGGTCTTCACGGAGCCCAGTCCCGCCGACGCGGCCGTGGCGGTCGAGCAGGCCGGCGATGCCAGCGCCCGGGCGGGCGGCGCCGTCGGCACGTGAGGGCCTGCCGTGCAGCCCGCGCAGATCGCCATGCCCGCCGGGACCAGGGCTGCCCAGGCAAACGGCATGACCGTCCGCGGTGGCGCGGTCCGTAGCCTCATGTCGTGATGGTAGGTGAACGCCATCAAGGAAACGGGCGGCAAGCTCCCGTCGGCACAGGCGCGCGCGCCGCCCCGTTCGTTCTGAAAATTTACGGCCGAACGGGGTGGGTGCTCGCCCCGGCGTCTGAGCCGAACACGCGGCGAACACCGGAGACGTCAGCCACGCACCCGGCCGGACGAATGGGAACAGGATCGTCTCCCGGATGTTCACGCCGGTGATCGTCCTGGCCGGTCAGGCGGTCAGCTGGTCCAGCCGGGGTGGGCCAGGCCGGCCTGGTAGGCGAACACCACCAGCTGCGCGCGGTCCCGGGCGTGGAGCTTGGCCATCGCCCGGGTGGCATGCGTCTTGGCGGTGGAGTTGCTGACGTAGAGCCGGCCGGCGATCTCGTCGTTGGACAGGCCGGCGGCGATGAGCGCCACCACCTCTCGCTCGCGGGGCGTCAGCTCCTCGACGCCGGGGACCGGGGCGGCCGGCCGGGCGCGGGACGCGAACTCGGCGATCAGCCGCCTGGTCACTCCGGGAGACAGCAGCGCCTCGCCGTCGGCGACCACCCGCACCGCGCGGAGCAGCTCGGCGGCGCCGGTGTCCTTGACCAGGAACCCGGCCGCGCCGGCGCGGATCGCCTCGAAGACGTACTCGTCCAGGTCGAACGTGGTCAGGATGACCACGTGGACCGCGGCCAGGCCCGGGTCCAGCGAGATTTTCCTGGTGGCCTCGATGCCGTCCAGGTCGGGCATGCGGATGTCCATCAAGATGACGTCGGGCCGGGTCCGTTTGGCCAGGCCGACCGCTTCCCAGCCGTCGGCGGCCTGGCCGACCACGTCGATGTCGTCCTCGGCTTCGAGCAGCGCGGCGAATCCGGTCCGGACCAGCTCCTGGTCATCGGCCAGCGCGACCCGGATCACGGCTCCTCCCGACCGGGCGCCCCGGATCGGTGGCCGCCCGGCTCGGCGGGCAGCCAGGCCTGGACCCGGAACCCGCCCTCCGGCCGCGGTCCCGCTCGCAGCCAGCCGCCGAATGCCTGCGCTCGCTCGGTCATCCCGGTGATGCCGTGGCCGCCGCCGGTCCGGGGTGCGGGCCGGTCCGGGCCGCCATCGTCGTCGGCTTCGACCTCGACGCCGTCCTCGCGGTAGGTGATCCGGACGGTCGCCGCCGAGCCGCCGGAGTGCCGGGCCGTGTTGGTGAGCGCCTCCTGGGCGATGCGATAGGCGGCCAGGTCGGCCCCGCCGGGCAGCGGAATCCGGCGGCCGTGCCGTTCGACCCGGACGGTCAGGCCGGCCGCGCGCATGGTGGCGGCCAGCTCGTCCAGCCGGTCCAGGCCGGGCGCCGGCGCGCGCGGTGCGTCCTGGCCCGCCCTGCCCTCGTCGACGCCGCGCAGCACGCCGAGCACCGATCGCAGCTCGGTCAGCGCCTGCCGGCTCACCTCGTTGATCGTGGTCAGCGCCTCGCGGGCGCGCTGCGGCTGGCGGTCCATGAGGTGCAGCGCGGTGTTGGCCTGCACGTTGATCACCGAGATGTTGTGGGCGACGACGTCGTGCAGGTCCCGCGCCATCCGCATCCGGTCCTCGCTGGCCCGGCGGCGCAGTTCCTCCTCCCGGCTCCGCCGCAGCGCCTGCGCCCGCTGGCTCCCGCTGCGGATCAGCTCGGCCGCGGACAGCAGCACGAGCAGGCCGATGAGCAGCGTGAGCGCGAACGTCGCCGACGGGTGACCGCCGGTGCCGACCAGCCATGGCGGCCACACCGATACCAGGTACCCGATGACCAGCGACGCGATCGCGGCCGCCCGGCGCCTGGCCTGGACGGCGGTGAAGAAGGCGACGATCAGCGCGAGCCAGACCACGCCGGCGGCGCCGAGGGCCGACGCGCCGAGCGCCGAGCCGAGGGTGATCGCCAGCACCACGGCCGGATACCGGCGCCGGGCGATCAGCGCGACGCCGCCCGCGGCGAGCAGCAGGTAGCTGGCCACGCCGGGGGCATGCGGGTGGGCGTGGTGGGCGCCGGCGGCGGCACTGCCGCCCACCTCCACCGCGGTCACGACCGCCGCGATCAGGGCGTCGGTCAGCCTGCGCGGCCGGCCGGAGCCGCCACGGCGCCCGGCGGGGCCGGCGGTCCGGAAGCGGCCCGCGGGCCGGGCCGGCGGCGGGCTAGGGAGGTGAACGTCTCGATCATGGCTATCTCCGACCGTACGCCAGCGGCCTCCTGGCCGGCATCGGTCAGGAGGCCGACGTAGCCGCGGCCCGAATACCGCAGGCGGCTGACGCGCGCGCCCGTGCCATACCGCTGAAGACGACCCCCGGACGGCCCGCACGGCCGGCGACCGGACCCGGCCGGCCGCGCACGATGAGGGCTGCCGCGGTGATCCGCGGTGCGGCCGCCGGGCTGACCGGGGCCGCCGGACGAAGGGAAGATGATCATGCCGTCCGTTATCGAGGTGCGCGGGCTGACCAAGCGCTTCGGCGAGGTGCTGGCCGTAGACCGGCTGAGCTTCTCGGTCGAGCGCGGCGCCGTAACCGGTTTTCTCGGGCCGAACGGCGCTGGCAAAACCACGACCTTGCGCATGCTGCTCGGCCTGGTCGCCGCCAGCAGCGGGACCGCCACCATCAACGGGTGCCCGTACCGGGAGCTGTCCGAACCGCGGCACGTCGTCGGCGCGGTACTGGAGGCCTCCAACCCCTATCCGGGGCGTACCGCGGTGAACCACCTGCGCATCGAGGCGCTGGCGGGTGACGTCCCCCGGTCACGGGTGGATGAGCTTCTCGACCTGGTCGACCTCACCGAGGCCGCCGGCCGGCGGGTGGGGCAGTACTCGCTCGGCATGCGCCAGCGCCTGGGCCTGGCCACCGCGCTGCTCTGCGACCCCGAGATCCTCATCCTCGACGAGCCGGCCAACGGCCTCGACCCCGAAGGGGTCCACTGGCTGCGACGGCTCCTGCGCCAGCTGGCGGACGAAGGCCGGACGGTGCTGGTCTCCAGCCACATCCTGGCCGAGGTGGCCCAGACCGTCGACAGCGTGGTCATCATGGACCACGGCCGGCTCGTCACCCAGGCCCGGCTGGACGAGCTCACCGACCGCACCACGCAGCTCATCCGGGTGCGCACCCCCCGGCCCGAGCAGCTCACCGCGCTGCTGGCCGAGAACGGGGCCAGTGCCCGGCTCGCGGGCCCGGACCGCCTGGAGGTGACCGGCGCCTCGGGCGAGCTGATCGGCACCCTGGCCGCCGACGCCGCCATTCCCATCTACGAGACCACCACCGAGGCGGCCGGCCTGGAGGACGTGTTCCTGCAGCTGACCGGCCGCTCCGCCGAACAGGAGGCAATCCGATGACCCGTCTCGTCCGTGTCGAGCTGCTCAAGCTCCGCACCATGCGCGTTACCTACGGCCTGCTCGTCGCGGCGATCGCCGTCACGGCGCTGTTCTCCTCGCTCGAGGCGTCCCGGGCCGGGCGCAGCGTCCCGCCCGTTTCCACCGCGGCCGGGCTCGGCGACGTGACCACGGTCGGCGGCGTGGCGATGATCCTGGCCTGCGTGCTCGGCGTGATCGTCACCAGCGGCGAGTTCCGCCACACCACCGCCACCCTCACCTACCTGGCCACCCCGGATCGCCGCCGGGTGCTCGGCGCCAAGGCGGTCGCGGCCGCGCTCGCCGGCGCCTGCTATGGCTTCGCCGCCGGGATCGTCGCCACGACCGTCGGCCTGGTCTTCGTGGCGGCCGATGGCGACCGGGTCACCCTCGGCACCGCCACGATGATCGGCCATATCGCCGGGGCCGGGGTCGGCGCCGCCGTGCTCGCCGTCCTGGGCGTCGTCGTCGGCTCGCTCATCCGGGCCCAGCTGGCCGGGGTCATCGGGGTGTTCGTGTGGTGCATGGTGATCGAGTCCATCCTCGGCGGCACGGTCAGCGCCATCCGCCCCTACCTGCCCTACACGGTGTCGACCACTCTCGGCGGGGCCAAGCTCGGGGCGGGCGCGTTCGGGCCCGGCTATAGCGTCTCCGGCCAGCAGGCGCTGCCCTTCCTGGCCGGGGCGGCCCTGGTCCTCGGCGTCGCCGCGGCGCTCGCCGCGGTCGCTTCCCGCACCACGGTCCGCCGGGACATCACATGAGCGCGGACCAGGTCATCGAGAACCCGCTCAGCGGTGAGCGGATCACCATCCGGCGCACCGCCGCGCAGACCGGCGGCACGCTGCTCGCCTGGGAGCTCGAGCTGGCTCCCGGCGGGCGGGTGCCGGCCAGTCACGCCCACCCCCGGCAGCAGGAGGTCTTCACCGTGCTCGAGGGCCGGATGCGGTTCCGGGTCGGCTGGCGGCGGCGGGTCGCAGGCCCGGGGGACACCGTGACCGTGCCGCCCGGCACGGTCCACCACTTCGCCAACGCCGGCCCCGCCCCGGCCCGGGTCGCCGTGCAGACCAGGCCGGCCCTGGCCATGCAGGACCTGCTGGAAACCGCGGCGGCGCTGGCCCGCGACCAGCACGCCGCCGCCCGCACCCGGCCCCGCCTGGCCGAGCTCGCGCTGTTCATGCGGGACTTCGAGCGGGAAGTCGCCGCCCCGGTCCTGCCCGGGCTGCTGCGGCTGGCCACCCGGGCGCTGGCCAGCCTGGCCAGCGCCCGCGCCGCCGGGCACCGGTACCGGCGGCTGCGGGACAGCGCGTGATCGAGGTCGCCGGGCTGACCAAGCGCTACCGCGGCGCGGCCCGCAACGCGGTCGACGGCGTGTCCTTCGCGGTGGCCGAGGGCCAGCTGTTCTGCCTGCTCGGCCCGAACGGCGCCGGGAAGACGACCACGGTCTCGCTGCTGACCACCACGCTGGCCCTCACCGGCGGCCGGGTCCGGATCGCCGGCCACGACCTGGCCACCGGGCAGGCCCGGGTCCGCCGGGAGATCGGCGTGGTGTTCCAGCAGCCGTCGCTGGACGTCAACCTGACCGCCGAGCAGAACATCCGGCTGCACGCGGTGCTCTACGGGCTCTACCCGTGGCGGCCGGCCTGGCGGCTGATGCCGGCCGCCTACCGGCGGCAGGTGGCGGAGCTGGCCGGGATCCTCGGCCTGGCCAGCGCCCTGGGCCGGCCGGTGCGAGCGCTGTCCGGCGGCACCCGGCGCAAGCTGGAGATCCTCCGGGCGCTGCTGCACCACCCCCGGGTGCTGTTCCTGGACGAGCCGACCACCGGCCTGGACCCGCACAGCCGCCGCGACCTGTGGGCGTACCTGCGGCAGGCCCGGGCCGCGCACGCCACCACGATCTTCCTCACCACCCATTACCTGGCCGAGGCCGAAGACGCCGACGCCATCTGCGTCCTGGCCCGGGGCCAGGTCATCGAGCGGGGCAGCCCGGCCGAGATCAAGGCCCGCCAGCTCGGCGCCGGCCGCCCGCGCGGGGGCGGCGATACCGCCGGCCGTCCCACCCTGGAGGACGCCTACCTGGCCCTGCTGGAAGCGGCGGCCCGGCGCCCGGCAGGCCCGCCGTGACGGCCCGGGGCGCCCGCGGCGCCGCCGCCCGGCCGCCCCGCGGCACGGCCGCCCGGCAGCTCAGCGGGCTGACGGCGATCGCCTGGCGCGATGTCGTCAAGCTGCTGCGCGACCGGCCCCGGCTGGCGGTGAACCTGGCCTTCCCGGTGCTGCTCGTCCTCGGGCTCGGCGGCGTCCTGCAGCCCACCGTGGGCCGGGTCACCGGGCTGAACGCGGTCACCCTGGCGTTCACCGGGGTGCTCGCGGCCACCGCCTTCCAGTCGGCCGCCGCCGGGATGATATCGATCGTCGAGGACCGGGAGACCGACTTCGCCCGGGAGCTGTTCATCACCCCGGTCTGGCGGCTGACCCTGGTGGCCGGCAAGATCGCCGGCGAGACCCTGGTCGCGGTGGCGCAGTGCGGGTGCGTGCTGGCGGTCGCGGCGGCGGCCGGAGTGCCGGTGCCGGCCGGGCGGCTGCCCGCACTGGCCGCCGCCTGCCTGGCCGCCTGCCTGGCCGGCGGGGCGTTCGGGCTGGCCACGATCGCGGTCCTGCCTAACCAGCGGTCCGCGATGCAGGTCTTCCAGTTCCTGATCATCCCGCAGTACCTGCTCGGCGGGGTGTTCGTCCCGCTGCGCGGGATCTCGCCGGTGCTGAACGGGGCGGCCCAGGCGATGCCGATGCGGTACGCGGTGGACCTGACCCGGGCGGCGTACTACGCCGGCGCACCCGGTTACGGCGAGGCCGTATCCGGCCGCCCGCTACTGGACGCGATCGTGCTGGCCGGCCTGACGGTCCTGCTGCTCGCCGGGGGCGCGATGCTGTTCAGCTACCGCGAGCGCACCCGCTGAGCCCGGTCATGGCCGGAGCGGGCTCAAGCCTGGTCCAGGACGCGGGCGAACGCCCGCAGGTAGCTGGGATCACCCTGACGGCTGCGCAGGATCCAGTACTCCGCGCCCCAGAACAGGTGGGCCCAGGCGCCGGGCGGGGTCTCCCGGGCCCACCGCGCGCACCGGTTGTAGTTGGCTATCACGTGCTCGGGCGGGCAGCTGTAGGCGGCCCGGCCGGCCGGGCTGGGCGGCGTGGTCACCGGCTCCCACGGCTCGGCCTGGATCTCGGCGAACATCAGCCGCGCGCCGCGGGCCGCCGCCCGGTGCTGGAGCTGCCGGCGCCTGCGCTGACCCCACCGCCGGGTGCTGCCGTCCAGGTACGCCGTCCGCCCGCCGAGGGCGGCCAGGGCGTGCCGCGGGTAGTAGTCGATGCCGACGATATCGGCCAGCTGCAGGGCTACGGCCAGTGAGTCGCCCTGGTCCCTGGTCCGCCACCACTGCGTCGCCGCGACCAGGGTGGAGGCGGGCAGGAATCCGTTCAGCAGGACCGGGCGGGACGGGTCGGCCGCGCGGACGGCCTCGACCTCGCGGCGGACGAACGCGGCCGCCAGCCGCCAGGAATGCTCGACCCCCAGCGGGTCGACCGCCTCGTGCTCGACCTGCCAGGCGACGACGGCCCGGCGCGTGGCGTACCGGCCGACGATGCGGGCGATGAAATCGGTCCCGGCGTCCAGCAGCAGCGGGTGGTCCGCGGCCGTTACCAGCCGTCGCTCGGGAAGCGGGGCGGGCAGCCGGTGCGGCGGGACGAAGAACTCCGGGTAGCCGAACGCCTTCACCGGGCCGAGGCAGATGATGATCTGCTTGCCCGCCCGCTCGGCCGCGTCCACCTGCCAGTCCAGCCAGGCCGGATCGAACCGGCCCGGGGCCGTCTCGATCCGGTCCCAGTAGGCCGCCAGCCGGATCATCCGGAAGGGGTAGTCCAGCAGCTCGGCCAGCGTCGGCTGCGGGTCCAGGCCAAGGGCCCGGGCCTGGAGCGGGCGGAAGCTGATGCCGAGCAGGGCATCGCCGGCCGGCTCCACCGCGAGCTGCTGCCAGCGGCCGGTCAGCGGCCGGGCCGGCCGGGCGATCCGGACCTCGGCCGCGAGCGGCGCCAGCGCGGCCGCGGCGGCGGCCCCGAGCGCGACGGCGGCGGCGCGCCCGGCTCCGCGCGGCGCGCTAGCCACGGCTGCGGCCGGCCGCGGCCATGTCGTCCTGAGCCGCTGGCGCGGCGGGGCTGCGGACCTGGACCAGGCCGTCCAGCATCGTGGCCAGGCGGTCAGCCGCGTCGGGCCGGCCTAGCCGGGCCGACGCCGCCCGCATCGCGGCCAGTTCGGCGGGATGCTCCTTGAGCTGGCCGATGGCGGTGACCAGCTGACGGGGGCGCGGCAGGTAGCGGCCCGCACCCGCGCGGGTCACGCGCTGCACGCCGCCTCGTTCCTGGCCGGGCAGACGCGACATCAGCAGGATCGGCGCGCCGCAGCAGGCGGCCTCGGCGATCGTGCCCGGGCCGGCCTTGCTCACCACCAGGTCCGCGCACCGCAGCCACGGCGCCATGTCCGGAACGAAGCCGTGCACGGTCAGCCGCCCGCCCGAACGGGCCGCCAGCCGGGCCAGCCGGTGACGCAGGCGGGCGTTCCGGCCGCAGATCACCGCCAGGTCGACATCCGGCAGGCGCCGCAGGACCGCCGCGGCCCGGCGGCCCAGCCGCCCGGCGCCCTCGCCGCCACCGGTCAGGACGACCAGGAAGCCGGACTCCCGCTGCCGGACCGAACGGCGCAGCTCTGCGCGCTCCAGCCGGGTGGCGGGTCCGGGCCGGAACCCGTCGCCGACCGGCAGGCCGCTGGCGGGCGTCACCACCAGGTCAGCGCCGCCTGCCCACCAGGTGGTGTGCGGCACGCCGAAATCGGTGATGACCAGCGCCAGCGCGGCGGTGCGGGCGGCCGCCGTCTGATCCAGCCGTGCTCGGGCCGCGATCTGGCCGGCCAGCGGATGAAAGGACACCACCGCGGCGGGCCGCACCATGGCGAGGGTACCGGCCAGCGGCCGGCCGGCCCCGGCCAGCAGGGTCCGCCGCAGTAGCCAGGCGGCCAGGTGAGAATCGGTGGCGTGATAGATGACGCCCCACAGCCACGGCGCTAGCCGCACCACCGGCCCGTAGGCCCGGGTGATCAGGCGCAGCAGCCGCGGCGCGGCCGGCCCGGCCAGCGGGTCGCACAGCACCGGAGCGTACCGGCCTGGGTAACCGCGTTCCAGGGCGTCGGCGACCGCCGCCGCGGCGGCCCGGTGCCCGCCGCCGGTGTCAGCGATCAAGAACAGCAACGGGACAGGACCCGGGTGCGCCGCCAGCCGGCCCGGCCGGTCCGCACGCTCGACGTCAATCATGCGGCCATGCTGGCGAACGCCGGGCGGCTTGTCGCCGGCCCTGCGGACCACTCCGCCTACGCCCCTGGATGACCGTTGCCGCGCGCATGTACCGCACGAGGGTGACTGACCGGGACCGGCGATACCTCCGGCCGCCCGGCCGGGCGGGACGATCCGGCGGCCCGATGACCCGTCAGGCGTAGTGCCCGGCCGCCGCGGCGGCCGCAATGGGGTACCGCGACCTGTCCGTTCAGCTGACGACGCGCGCCGGCGTGTGCCCGCAGGATCGATGCGAACCGAAGGGAGACATCATGTCCGCCATGACACTAACCGGCCGTCCAGAAGCACCGGCCGGTCCGCCCAAGCTGGCGCCGGCCGAACTGCGGGCCGCGCAGGCGCAGACCCTGGACGCGCCCCGGCTGCACTACGGCCTGCTGGCCCGGCTGCTGTTCAGGGCCACCGACCTGGCCTACGGCGCTGAGCCCGGCATCGTGAAATTCGCCATGCTCGAGTTCATCGCCCGAGTGCCCTACCAGGCGTGGGAGCGGGTCGGCTACCTCGTCCTGGCCCGTCACCGGGACCGCTCCGCGGTGGCGACGCGCGTGTTCGACCGCATCGTGACCACCCGCGCCGAGCAGGACAACGAGCAGTGGCACCTGCTGATCCTGCAGGACCTCGTGCGGCGCGGCGGCCTGCGCGAGTCGCTGCTCCTGCACCGGCTGGCACCGTGGCTGATCGCGTTTTTCTACTACCACGTCTCCTGGCTGCTGCTCGTGATCCGGCCGCAGGTCGGCTACCAGCTCAATGCCGCCTTCGAGGATCACGCGGAACACGAGTACATGGCCTACGTCGCCGCGCATCCCGAGCTGGAGCGCCAGCCCGACCCCGGCACCTACGCCGCGCAGTATGGCCGTTATGCCTGCCTGGCGGACCTGTTCCGCCAGATCGGCCACGACGAGCGCGTGCACAAGCTGGACAGCCTGGCTAGCATGCGCGCATCCCGGCTCGGCGAGCCGCTCATCGCACAGGCCCGATGATGCCCACCGGCCGCCTCCAGGCAAGGAACTCACGCACATGACCAGCTACGCCCGGATGTACCGCCTGGGGATAACTCCCTGGGAAAAGTACGGGGAAGCCGCGGCGGCCAGCATCGCCGCCATGCTGGACAGGGAGGAGCATGACCGATCCGCCCCGCTCGGCCGCGCGCTCGATGTTGGCTGCGGACGCGGGCAGTTCACGCCCGAACTCGAGCGACGCGGATGGGATGCCGTGGGCCTTGACTACGTCCCGGCCGCGATCAACGCCGCGAAAAACCGCGGCCCGGACGGCGTCACCTACGTCGTAGGAGACATCACCGACCTGGCCGGAGCGGACCTCGGGCACTTCGACTTCTTCCTCGACATCGGCTGCTTCCAGGGTCTCGATGCCATCCAGCGCCGGGCAGCGGGCGAGGCGGTGTCCGCGCTGGCAAACCCCGGCGCGACGGTCCTGATGCTCGCCTTCGGCCCGAGCCGGTTCCGGCCGCTGGTGGGTGGAACTTCCCGGGCCGACGTGGCGGCCGCCTTCCCTGGTTGGAAGATATTGGCCGTCGATCCTGCGGACACCACCGGACTGGGATGGCCCATGAACAGGACCGCGCCCCAGTGGTACCGACTGCGCCGTTGAACCCAGCTGGCCCTCGGCACTAGATGCCTGGAAAGGCATCACGCCGCTGGCCGCGACCGGCAGGCTCCTAGCCGCCGCGGTCGGCCGTCAGGCTGACTCGGCTTGATCAACACCCGCTGCCGGGGCGGTCTGGTACGGCAACGGGTACGAAATCCCGGATGGCGCGGGTCAGCTGCTCGGGCTGGTCCTCGGGGATCAGGGTGTAGGAGTCGTCGATCTCGAGCAGCCGGGCGTCCGGGAACAGCTCTCGATCGGGTACACAGCGTGATTCAGGCCGTGATGGGGTGGCAGAACTCCCACCTGCACATGTTCAGGATCGCCGACCGGGATTACGGCCCCGCACACCCGGAGATCGAACTTGAGACGCTCGACGAGAAGCAGTTTCGGATCGGCGACCTGATGAAGACCGGGGACCTGGCCAGTTACGAGTACGACTTCGGCGACGGCTGGGAACACGAGCTTGCCGTCGAGGCCAGCGCCGCGGCCGATGCGGTCACGGTTTACCCCGGGTGCGCCTGGCGGCGAGGGCGCATGCCCTCCCGAGGAATGCGGTGGCCCCGGCGGATTCGCCGATCTCAAGGAGCTGCTCGCCGGACCGCCGAGTCCGGAACGCGACGAGATGCGCGCATGGGCCGGCGAAGAATACGACCCCGCGCACTTCGATCTCGCCGCTGCCAGCGCGGCCGCAGGATCAATCTGAAGAAATCCGCCCGCCCTGACCGGCCCGCGCGGCCTGAGCCAGCGCCGGGAGGTATCCGACGTTAATGGTCGGCCCGGTGAATCCGGCGCTGTGTAACATGGGTGCGGCTCCTTTCGTGTGAGCGGCCTGGCGGCCGCTGCGAGCCGGGCCGCCCGGTATTCCCCAGCCCCGTCAGCCCGGCCCGGCCCCCCAGCCCCGTCAGCCCGGCCCGGCCCCCCAGCCCCGTCAGCCCGGCCCGGCCTCCCAGCCCCGTCAGCCCGACCCGGCCCGGCAGCCCCCGGATCTCCCGCCCGCCACCCGGCGCCGGCCCCGGGCAGCCACGTCAATGTGACTCTGCGGTGGTCAGGACCACGTCGATGTGGCATTGCGGTGGTTGCCGGGGCGCCCCTGGGCGGCCCCGGCCGGTACCGCACGCCCCGCACGCCCCGCACGGATCAGGCGCCCCGGACCCGGGCGAAGCAGGCACGAACCGGGGCGCCCCCGGACCGGGCTCACAGAAAAGGAGCCGCACCCGTGTAACATTCACTCGCCGCTATAGCCAGGCCCGTCGCTCTGGCCACTGAGAGGTCCATGGTCGACGGGCGTATGATCTCGGTCGACGAGCCGGCATAAGCGGCGGCAACTATATAAAGGGCTCATGGCTGAGTTGCGAGCTGACGACGCCGGGCCCGAAACCCCCGAGGAACGGTCCGCGCGGCCAGCCGCCCGCGGCCTGACGGGGGAGTCGCTCCCGCTCGCCGTCTGCATCGCGATTTACGGGCTGGTCATGGCGGCCCAGGTCGCCACGCTGAGCCTGTTCCTCGCCAACGCCGTCCGCGTGGCGCCCTTCCTGGTCGGATTGTTCTTCACCGCCCGCGCGGCTTCGGGGATCGTGGCCGGCCTGGCGACCGGCTGGGTATCGGACCGGATGCGGGACCGGCGGGTGATCTTCGGCGTCACCAGCCTGGCCGGCGCGGCGGGCGCGCTGTGCCTGGCCCTGCTGCGCGACTACGCGCTGCTGCTCGTGACCAGCATGGTGTTCGCCAGCCTCGGGGCGGGGACCTTCGGGCAGACGTTCGCCTACGCCAACGAGTTCGCGACCGCGCGCGGGCGGGACGTCACCTTCTTCACGTCCGTCATGCGGTCCGTCTTCTCCGCGGCCTTTATCGTCGGCCCGCCGCTTGGGTTGTTCATTAGCGCACAGTACGGTTTCCGCGCGCTCTACCTGGGGATGACCGGGCTCTTGCTCGCCTCCGCGATCATCGGGCGATGGGGTCTGCGCCGTGTCCCGCCGAAGATCTCGCCCGGCGCGGCGGACGGCCGCCGGAAACGCGGAACGGTATGGCGGACGGTCCGGGGCGGCTCGTCCCGGCCCGCCCGTACCTGGCTGCTGCTCGGTGTCGTGCTGGTCCTGGGCACCGTCAACCAGATGTTCAACATCGACATCTCGCTGTACGTGACGAAGGATCTGGGGCACCGCCCGCAACTGGCCGGATGGATGCTCGGCCTGGCGGCCGGACTGGAGATACCGGTGATGGTCGCCGCTGGCCGCGCCGGCCTGCGGGTAGGCCGGGGACGGCTCGTCGGCTTGTCCGCGGTCCTGGCCGCCGTGTCGTTCTGCCTGCTGCCGTTGGCGGCTTCGGCCGTGGCGCTGCTCGGGCTCGCGGCGCTGAACGGCATCTGGCAGGGCGTCGCGCTGAGCATCCCGATGGTCATGATCCAGGACGAAGTACCGGGCGGCACGGGCACCTCGTCCTCGCTGTACGGCGCCGCCTTCGGGGCGGCGGCGATGATCGCCGGGGCGGTCACCGGCGCGACCGCGTCGGCGCTCGGATACGGAAACGTCTTCTGGGTATGCGCCGCCTTGTCCGCCGTCGCCGCCCTCGGGATGCTCGCCCGCCACGCGCTCGGCCGCCGGACCCGGCCGGAGCCCATGCTGGATTCCAGGCGAGCTTAGCGGCCCGCTCCGGAACCCGAGCGGGGCGCGGTCACATCAGAGCTGCCGCCGTCAGCCCCACAGCATGACGAACGTCGTCTGCGAAATCCCGCGGTCGTTCCCAGGCGGAGCACAGCGTCACGCCGCTGTCAGCGGCCGTCGTCCGCCTCTTCCTCCAGGTACACCAGCCCGTTGCCGTCCGGGTCGGCGAAGAAGAACATGGGCGGGGCGCCGTCGAGGTGGACGACTTCGTCGTTGTGCAGCTTCGCGCCTGCCTGGCGAAGCCGCGCGTGAGCGGTCTCGGCGCTGGTCGTGCCCAGCCGGACGGCCATCGGGATCTCACTGTCCGGCGGCAGCAGCACCAGGCCGACACTCGATCCCGGCGGCACCACTTCCACCAGCCTGGCCCCGGGCCATACCTCGATGTCGGTACGCAGCTCGCAGCCGAGCACCGTGGTGTAGAACTCCAGCGCCCGGTCCTGATCGGCCACCGGGATCGACACGCTCTGGACTCTCGTCGTCATGGTCATACTCGCTAAGACGGGCGGCCGCAGGGAAAATCATCGCGCTCGAAGGGACCCAGCCGGCGGGTCAGGCCGGCGAAGTGCCGGCGTCCGGGATCGAGGCCGGGGCGGGAGTGGGCTGGACGTGCTCCGGCTGGTCAGGGCGGCTGAGCGGTCCGCTGCGGAACAGCGTGACCGCGACGATCGCGCCGCCGGTCAAGATGGCGGCCGACCACCAGAAGACGGTGCTGTAGCCGTGGATCAGCGCCTGCCCGGTCACCTGCGGGCTGGGACGGCCGCGGGCGGATATGTAGCTGGCGACGGAACTCGCGAAGATCGTGTTGAGCAGCGAGGTGCCGATCGACCCGCCGAGCTGCTGCCCGGTGTTGACGGTGGCGGCGGCGACGCCCGCGTCCTGGGGCGGCACGCCGAAGGTCCCGGTGTTGAAGACCGGCGCGAACACCAGGCCCAGGCCCAGGCCCATCATCAGCAGCGACGGCAGCACGTTGGCCGCGTAGCTGGAGTGCACGCCGATCCGGGTCAGCAGGGCCAGGCCGGCCGCCGCCAGGATCATCCCGGTCGGCGCCAGCGGCCGGGGCCCGAAGCGGGGCATCAGCACGATGTTGCTGCTGATCGAGGCCGTCATGATGCCGGCCACCATCGGCAGGAACGCCAGCCCGGTGATGACGGGCGAGAATCCCAGGGTCTGCTGCAGGTAATAGGTGAGGAACAACAAGATGCCGAACATGCCCGCCGACGCGATCAGCATGGTCAGGTAGGCGCCGCCCCGGTTCCGGTCGGTCACCACCCGGGGCGGCAGCAGCGGCTGCGGCGCACGGGCCTGCCGGAAGCCGAACAAGGCCACCAGTACCACCCCAGCCGCCAGGAAGCCCCAGGTCGAAGGCGCGTGCCAGCTGTGCAGGGCGGCGTTGGAGAAGCCGTAGACGATGCAGAACATGCCGGCCGAGACCAGCGCCGCGCCGGGCAGGTCCATCTTCGGCCGGCCCAGCGCGGGGTGGCGGGGCAGCAGGATCGCCGCGCCCGTGGCGGCCAGGCCGGCGAAGAACAGGTTCACGTACAGGCACCACCGCCAGGACAGGTACTCGGTCAGCACCCCGCCCAGCAGCAGCCCCACCGCGCCGCCCGCACCGGCGACGGCGCCGTACACGCCGAACGCCCGGCCGCGCTCGGCCGGGTCGCTGAACGTCACGGCCAGCAGCGACAGCGCCGCCGGCGCGAGCAGCGCACCGAACGCGCCCTGGCAGGCCCGCGCCGCCACCAGCATGCCGAAGTTCTGCGCGGCGCCGCCCACCGCGGACGCGGCGGCGAAGCCGATCAGGCCGGCCAGGAACGTCACCTTGCGGCCCAGCAGGTCGGACAGCTTGCCGCCGAGCAGCAGCAGGCTGCCGAACGCCAGCGCGTACGCGGTGACCACCCACTGCCGGTCCACGATGGTGAAATGCAGGGACCGCTGCGCCGACGGCAGCGCGATGTTCATGATCGTCGCATCCAGGACGATCATCAGCTGGGCGAGTGCGATGATCCCCAGGACCAGCCACCGCCTGGGGTCTGGCGCCCCGGCGCCGTCCGGTGACCGCCCAACCTGTCCGCCGTCTGACATATGCCCTCGCCCGTCCTGATCCGGAGCTGATGCCTCCGGTTCGGAGCATAACACAGCGCTAAGGGCCGAGGTCGACCCGGATTCCGGGTGCCGAAGGCGGCGTCGGTCGCGGACAGCGGGGTCTCGGTGACCCCGCCAGTAAGAAGGCCCGGGCCGGCCTGGCCCGGCGCCTCGCCGGACGTTACCTAGCCTGGCGGCCGCTGCAAGGGTGATACTCCGAGAGTGGAAGCTGATAACCCGGCCCCCGGGCGTTAATGGAGGCCGGGACAGTGCCAGCACTGCCGGCCGCGCCCATCGGACCCGCCGGCATCGTGCAGTATTTGAGGGTGCGCGGGCTGGGTGATGGCCTGGCCTGCGGCCGGTGGTCTCAGAGGCGGGGAGGATGAGCAGGCGTAACAGCAGGAAAGGCAAAGCCCGGCGCCGTGCGGAGCGTGACCGCCAGCCGGCGACCGAGCGCGAGCTGAAGCGTCCCGGGAGCCCGGACCAGGTCGCGCGGGCCGCCCGGGTTCAGGCGGCTCCGCCGCCAGGCGGTCCTGGTTCTCCGGACGCGGAGGAGCATGGTTCCGAGCTGCGCTCCGACGCCGCCGACGGCCCGATCGCGACGGATCCCGAAGCGGCGGGTCCCGGTGCGGACACGGTTCTGGGAAACGCGGATCTGGAGAACGCGGATCTGGGGAACGCTGATCTGGGGAATGCGGTTCCCGGCGACTTCGGCGATTTTGACCCGGACGACGCCGACTTGCAGGCCGTGCTCGCCGAGGTGGACCTAGGCGAGGCCGACCTCGGCGATACCGACGACCTGGCGGGCGACGCCGGCGGACCGGAAGAACCGGAAGAACCCGAAGAAGCGGTCGGGCCCGGGTACCCCGAGGGCTCCCAGCCTGGCCAGCCGTCCGCGGACGCCAACGGCGCAGGGCCCGGCGGGCCGGCCGCCCGCGTGGCCAAGCCTTCCGGGGACGGCGCCGACGAGGAGATGTTCGTCTTCGGCGATGACGACGACGATGATCTCCCGGCCGCGCGCGTCCTGGTGGCGGGCGCCACGGCGGACCCGGTCAAGGATTACCTCAAGCAGATCGGCAAGGTGCACCTGCTCAACGCCGAGCAGGAAGTCGAGCTGGCCAAGCGGATCGAGGCGGGCCTGTTCGCCGAGGAGAAGCTGGCCGAGCACGGCGCCAGCCTGCGGGAAAGCGACCGGTACGACCTGGAGTGGGTCGCCGAGGACGGGCGGCGCGCCAAGGACCACCTGCTCGAGGCCAACCTGCGGCTGGTCGTCTCGCTGGCCAAGCGGTACACCGGCCGGGGGATGCTGTTCCTGGACCTGATCCAGGAGGGCAACCTGGGGCTGATCCGGGCGGTGGAGAAGTTCGACTACACCAAGGGCTACAAGTTCTCCACGTACGCCACCTGGTGGATCCGGCAGGCGATCACCCGGGCCATGGCCGACCAGGCCCGCACCATCCGCATTCCGGTGCACATGGTCGAGGTGATCAACAAGCTGGCCCGGGTGCAGCGGCAGATGCTGCAGGACCTGGGCCGGGAGCCGACCCCGGATGAGCTGGCGGTCGAGCTGGACATGACGCCGGAGAAGGTCACCGAGGTGCAGAAGTACGGCCGTGAGCCGATCTCGCTGCACACCCCGCTGGGCGAGGACGGCGACAGCGAGTTCGGTGACCTGATCGAGGACTCCGAGGCGATCCAGCCCGGCGAGGCGGTCAGCTTCACCCTGCTCCAGGAGCAGCTGCACTCGGTGCTGGACACGCTGTCCGAGCGTGAGGCGGGCGTGGTGTCCCTGCGGTTCGGGCTGATCGACGGGCAGCCCAAGACGCTGGATGAGATCGGCAAGGTGTACGGCGTGACCCGCGAGCGGATCCGCCAGATCGAGTCCAAGACCATGTCCAAGCTGCGCCACACGTCCCGGTCCGACCTCCTGCGCGACTACCTGGACTGACCTCACCATCAAAGCCCAGGTCACTAGCCGAAGGTGAACGCATAGACACCGATGCCCGGGTCGGCGAAGGAGATCTCGAAGGTGCGGTCCGTGATGGGGCCGCCCTGGCGGATGAGCTGGTAGAGCCGTTGCCCGGTCACCGTCCCGTGGCCGTCGCCATCGGTGTCGGCCCCGCTCGCCGCGTCCGGCGGCTGCCCGTCGATGAGCACGCGGAACGGCGCCGGGGCGTCGCCCAGTCGGCGGCCGCTTCGGCGCCGCGGGCCTCGACGGGGGCCGGCTCGGGCCAGGTGCCGCCCGTCCCGGCCTCGGCCAGCAGCTGCTGGATGACCATTTCCGACTGCTGGTATTCGCCCTCGCCGAAGTGGTGGTGCCGGATCCGTCCCTGCGCGTCGGCGAAGTACAGCGCGGGCCAGGACCACCTTCCCGCGCAGGCCCGCCGCGGTCAGTGGCGGCGAGTTGAGCCATCCGGTCGCGCCGTCGAGCGACGGCAGCTCGCCCTCGTCCGGCAGCCGTAGCGAGGACGTGTGCAGCCCGGCGGGCGCACGCCAGTGCAGGTTCATGACGGTGCCTTTCTTGATGGCCCTCCCCGGCCCGGGAGCCTCCGGTTCCTACCGCCCTACGGTCGCATCCGGCGCGGGTTCCTCGCACCCGTAGCGCACCCCGGCCTGCGGGTACGGGCACTGGTCTGCGGGATTCGCGAAGGCTACGCCGAGGTCGGCGACCTGCGGCTGGGCCACCGCGATGGACCCGAGCGCGTCAACGAGCTGCTCACTGACGGCGCCGAACCACCCGCTCTTGTCCGGCGGCGGCGGGTCTGGTAACCCTGGCCATCGGGGCCGCCGCACGCGGACCGGGACGGGAGTGCCATCGATGAAGGCTGCGCGCTGGACCGGCCTGGGCCGGGTGGAGTGCGAAGACGTGCCGGTGCCGCCGGTCGCGGACGGCGAGGTCGGAGTCCGGACCGTCTACGCCTCCATCTGCGGGTCCGACCTGCACGAGGTGTTCTTCGCGACGCCGCCGCCGTCGATGGCGGCCGGGCACCCCGGGCACGAGAGCGTCGGCGAGGTGGTGGAGTCGCGCTGTCCGGGCTTCGCGCCGGGGGACCGCGTGCTGACCGTCCCGCACGCCGCCGACGGCCGCTGCCTGGCCGAGTTCCAGGCGCTGCCCGGCTCGGCCTGCGTCCTCCTGCCGGCGGCGGCCGAGCTCAGCCACGTGCTGATGGCGCAGCAGCTCGGCACGGTCGTCTACGCCCTGCGCCGCCGCCCGCTCAACCTCGTCGGCCGCGATGTCGCCGTCATCGGGCAGGGCTCCGCGGGTGCCTTCTTCACCTTCCTGCTCAAGCGGGCCGGGGCGGCGCGCGTGCTGGTCTCGGACCTCTCGCCCGCGCGGCTGGCCTACGGCCGCCAGCTGGGGGCGGACCTGGCCGTGGACGCGGGCAGCACCGACTTCCGGGCCGCGGTGCTGGCGGAGACCGGCGGCCGGGGCGCCGACTTGGTCGTGGAGGCGGTCGGCAGCCGGGAGACGTTCCCGCTGAGCCTGGAACTGGCCGCGGTCGAGGCGAGCGTTCTGTGGTTCGGCCTGGCGGAAGGAACCGCTGACTACCCCATCGCGTTCGACTACTTCTTCCGGCGCAAGCTGACCGCCTACTCGGCGTACGGCGCCCAGGGGGAGCCGGGCCTGGAGTCGTTCCGGTACGCCCTGCGGCTGATCGCCGACGCCGCGATCGACGTATCCCCGCTGCTCAGCCACATGCTGCCGATCGAGGAAGTCGGCGCGGCCTTCCGCATCGCCCGGGAACGGACCGGCAGCGCCCTGAAGGTCTCCGTCAAGTTCTGATCCGGTCGGCTCGCAGCTGGGACCGGCGTACCTTCCCGGCCTCGTCGCGCAGCGGGGCCGCGACGATCTCGAAGGACCGGGGGTGCTTGTAGCGTGCCAGCCGATCAGCGAGGTGCCGTCGCACCTGGTCCAGATCCAGGTCCGCCGGGGCCTGGACGATGGCGTGCACGCGCTGGCCGAGGTCGTCGTCGGGCAGCCCGATGACGGCGCTGGAGGCGATGGGTGGATGCGACTCGAGCGCCGCCTCGACCTCGGCCGGGTAGACGTTCTCGCCGCCGACCAGGATCATGTCGGTGGACCGGTCGGCCAGGAACAGGTACCCGCCGGAATCCATCCAGCCCATGTCGCCGAGCGACTCCCACCCGGCCCGCTCACGCGGCTCGGCGCCGATGTACCGGTACGACGGCGGGGCGCCGTCGGGACCGCGCATCCACACCTCGCCGACCTGGCCGGGCGGGACTTCCTCGCCGTCCGGCCCGAGGACGCGCATCGCGCCGTAGGTCACCCGGCCGACCGAGCCGCGGTGCTCCAGCCACTCGCGCCCGCCGATGTCCGTCCGCGCCTGCGCCTCGGTGCCGGCGTACAGCTCCCAGATGACATCGGGGCCGAGCCAGCCGATCCACGCCTCCTTGAGCCAGGCCGGGCACGGCGCGGCCAGGTGCCAAACTGTCCGCAGCGACGAGAGATCATAGGCCGAACGGACTTCGGAAGAAAGCCTCCAGATCCGGCTCATCATGGTCGGCACGAGATACAGCCACGTCGCCCGGTGCTGCTCCACCAGCCGCAGCGTGCCCTCGGCGTCGAAGCGTTCCATGACGATGAGCCGGGAACCCGCGAACAGCCCGTTCATCGCGGAGATGAACGGCCCGTTGTGGTAGAACGGGCCGGGCATCACCATCGTGCCGTGCGGCTCGTGCCGCCACCGCTCGACCGACGGCCGGGTGACCACCCCGGGCTGTCCCGCCAGGATCAGCTTGGGACGGCCGGTACTGCCGCCCGAGGTCGGCGCCTTCCACGACGGCGAGATCCGCACCGGCAGCGGGCTGTCGTCGCCGGACTCGGCGAGCAGGGCCGGCACGTCGACCGTCGGCCGGCCCACCGCCAGCACGTGATCCGCGAGCACGATGGGCGGGTCGGCCAGGGCGATGACGGCCTGCAGCTCGGCGGCGGGAAGCCGGGCCGAGACGGGCTGCGGCACCGCCCCCAGCTTCCAGCACGCGGCGGACGCGACCACGAAGTCAACCCCGTTCGGCAGCGCGATCGTCACCAGGTCACCGAGGCGGACGCCCCGGGCCGCCAGCGCCCGCGCCACCCGGTTGCCCTGCCGGTCGAGATCAGCCCAGCTGATCCCGCGCTCGCCGCAGATGACCGCGGCCTCGTCGCCGCGCTCGCGCCCGAGCTCGGCCAGCCGCTGAGCGATCGGGACCGGACGGTCGGCATCAGGCAAACGGTTCTCCTACGTCGTGAGCTGGAAGGTGGCTGCCAGCGCGGTTAGCGTACCGCCGGCGACCGTGATGGCGGCCCGAAGCTCGTCCTGGACCGGCGCGGCCCCGGGCGCGGGGAACGCCGGCCGCGAAGCGGCGGTGAACGTGATGTCGTAGGAGAACTCCACCGGCTGCGGGCGGTAGGTTCCGGCCGGGTTCAGCCAGCTCGCCCCGGCCGCGCTGGGGGTGATCGAGATGCCGGGCACCGACCCGAAGGCGCCGGACAGCGCGGGCTGCGGCAGCGGGCCGCCGTCCAGCTGGTACGGGGCGAAGCCGTCGAGGACCAAAGTGAAGGCGTTCGGCCAGCTCATGGTCGCGGCGACTTCACCGGAGCTGAAGGCGGACTTGGCCACCGAGAACCGCAGCGTCGGCGTCTGGGTGGCGCTGATCAGCGCGGTGAGCAGCTCGGTGCCCTGGACACTGCCCCACCCGGTACAGGCGTCCCAGCCGGGCCGGCCGTGTAGAAGCTGGCGTTGCCGCCGGGATTGTTGTCTCCCGAGGTAATGTCCCGGCAGACCGACCCGCCGAACTGGTAGAGCCAGGTGTTGAAGAACCCGATGGGCTGCCCGAGGGCGCCGTTCAGCACCGCGGTCAGTCCCGCCAGCAGCGGGGCGGCGGCGCTGGTCCCGTCGCCGTGGTCGTTATGGCTGGCGAAGGTGCTTCCGCCGATAACCAGGTTGCCGTAGCCGCTGTACGGGCTGGCGTTGGCCGCGAGGTCGGGAACGCCGCGCCGGACCTTGCCGTCGTTGTGCGATACGGGGGAGATACCCGCGGCGTGCTGATAGGCAGGAAGCGGGAAGTAGTCGCTGACCCCGCCGCCGGTCTGCCCGAGGTCGTTCCAGACCACCTCGTCGAAGCCGGCCGCGGCGATGTTACTGATCCTCGTGCCGCCGCACGACGTCACCCACGGGTCGCTCGCCGGGTACTGGACGCGGCACTCGGGCGGGTTGCCGCCGGCGGGCGCGGCGCCCGGCGTGAGGTCGGTCGACCCGTAATCCCCCTGGGCGCAGAAGACGGTGATCCCGCGCGCGGCCAGTTCCCTGAACTTGCCCGACAGCACATGAAGCAGGCCCGGCGGCAGCACTCCGTCGTCGCCCAGGTACCAGCTGCTCGTGAGCACCGAGGGAACCGTGTCACCGGGCTCGGGCTTGATGATCCGGTTCAGCCACGTCAGCCAGCCGGCCTCGCTGGGTGCCGTCGTGTAGACGACGACCGTCACTCCCTGGGCTACCGTCGCGGCAATCTGGATATCCTGGGTGATCTCCGGACCAGGCCGGGCGGCGGCGTTATTGGCGTAGGCGACGTCGTTCACGGTGAGCGGCACGTTGATGACCGCCGGGGGGCTCTGGTAGCCCTCGGGCAGCGAGGCGAAGTACTGCGTCATATCGGCCGGGCTGTAGTTGTCACCTGCGCAGAACACGCCGATGGCCTGGCCTGCCGCTCCGGCGTTCGGGAAGCCGTACAACTGAGCTACCTGCGGCACCGTGGTCGGGACGGTACCGGCCGGAGCCGCGTGGCTCACGCCGCCTCTCGTGCGGTCGTCCAGGCCGATGACGTGGGTGACCGCGTCGCCGATCTCGGCCGGAAGGTACACCGGGCCGGAGAACCCCCGGTGAGCCTGCCGCGGTGGCGGCCCGCCGGCGGATCGGTCGTCTGACCCGTCCGCCCGGCGGTATCCGTACCGGGGAAGGGCGGCCTCGTACTGGCCGAGTTCGATGCCGAACGCCGCGTTCATCTGCGCGGCGGTTCCCCGGGCGATGACCGATCGTCGCCCGGCATCGCTTTCGACCACCGTCATCCCGCGGCCGGTCACGAACCGCGTGACCGCCTGCAGGTCCTCCGCCGAGGCGCCGTGCCGCTGCTCGAAGGCTTCGGCGGACAAGAAGGCGGCCCGGCCCGGCCGCTGCCAGTCAGCGAAGTCAGGCAGCGGCGATCCGTCCTGGCGCGGCCGGATCACGAGGCTGGCCCACAGCTCCTCACCGGACGGCACCGGCCCCAGGAGCGCCGCGTCCCGCGCGGGCGGCCGTTCGCTTCCCTCGAGAGGTCGCGACTGCGGAGTGACCATCTCATGCCTCCTGTCAGAGCTTCGGCCTTCGCGGCCGGGGAAGCCGCCGCGGCGGCCTCATCGTGCCTTGACCGCGGGAATGGCCAGGGCGAGAGCGAGGTCGCCGTCCAGGAACATCAGGCCGCGCTGGGCGAATTCTTCGAAAACCTGCCAGATGTCTTCGGCTGATAGCCGCAGGTCCAGCTTCTGGCGCACGGCGACTGCGCTCGCTGGCCGGTCGCTGCAGGCTAGATACAGGTCCGCGAGCGTGCCGTCGAACGTGTAGGTGCCCGCTGCCCCCGGCCGTCTTTCCTCGTAGATCTGAACGAGGTGGGGAGCGGACCAGTAGGTCAGTACCGGCGGCCTGCTCGCCTGCCAGGCGCCGGACCAGCCTGCCACCGCACGCCGCGTTCCCGCGTACGCGCTGTCGGCCAGCCCGCTCTCGAGTTCGTAGTCAAAGAAGTACGCAACCCGTTCGATATCTACATTGGCCGGGTAAACGTACTGGTAGCTGCGTTCCGGGGTGCGGCGGGCCAGGCGGAACGCGTCCTGGTCGGTGAAGAGCGGACTGAACCGCTCCAGCCAGACACGGCTGGCGCCGGCTGGCGGCCGCAGGTGATGCAGGTACGGTATGGCCGCGGCCTGTTCTTCGTAGTCCTGCTCGGTCTCACCGGGAAAACCCCACAGGAGATTCCACTCGACGCGGATGTCGTAGTACTGCGCCCAGCGCAGCAGGTTGACGTTCTGGATGGCGCGGGTGCCCTTGCGCATGAGGCGCAGCACGTGAGAGCTCAGCGACTCGATGCCCGGCTGGATATGAGTGACGCCGGCCCGCGCCATCAGTTTCAGTTGCGGCCGCGTCAGGCTGGCCTTTACTTCGTAGAAGATTTCGTAGCCGGTCTCGTTCTCGATGAGCACGGGGAATACCTTCGTGAGGTAACCCGTGTCCATGATGTTGTCGACCGCCTCGAAGCGGAAGGAGCGGTACCGCCGGGCCTGGTGAGCGAATTCGTCCAGCACTCGCTCGGGTGACTTCGACCTGAACGACATCGCTGTTCCGTTCAGCCCGCAAAATGTGCAGTGATGCTTAGCGCCCCACCAGCACCCCCGGGCGGTCTCGATGGGGAGCCAGGTATCGCGGTGCCCGGTGCGTGGCAGGATGCCCAGGTCCTCGGCCCGCGAAAAGTACTCCTCGTAATCCGGGTCCGGCAGGTCGTCTAGCCGGACGGCGGCCGGTATCCGCGCTGTCAGCCGGACGTCGCCGTCGACGCGGCGGGCGAGGCCGGGAACGGCATCCAGGTCAGTGCCCTCGGCCAGGGCGCTGAGCAGCCGCGGGAAGGCCATATCGCCCTCGCCGATGACAGCGATGTCGATGCAGTCGACGGCGCGGACCAGTTCGGGGCCCATTTCGCCATCAAAGTTAGCGCCGCCGAAAACTGTCACGATATGCGGGTGGAGCTGCTTCAAGCGCCGCGCCAACGCGAATGAAGCGGCGTTCTGCTGGAACGTCGAAGTGAATCCCACGACCGCTATGTCCGGCCCGGGAAAGGCGGCAGCCAGTGCATCCAGATAGGCCGGCACGTCGACGCCGCGTATGCGGAGGAGCTCTTCCCTCGCCTTTTCTGCCAGCCCCTCCAGGTAGGACAGCCCGTCGGCCAGGTCATCGATCATGCGGCCCCCGGGGTCGGGTGCGGTGCCAGGAAAGGCTTCGGCGGAGAATAGCCATTCACCGACCATGGGGCCGCGGTGCCTGCAGAGCAGCTCGTACCGTTCCGTGCCTATCCGCGCCGCGAAGTCCAGATTGGCATGCAGCGTGCGGACCGGGAATCCGTATCCGGCCGCCAGGGATTTGAGCAGCCCGAGCTGAATTGAGGGACGCCTCGTATCCATGAAAGGCATGGATACGAGCATTACGTGAAACGCGGATCGCCGGCCTGGTGTTGTCCCGGTCGGCATGTCGTTCACCCGGCCAGGTGTTACCCGGTGATCCTGTCGGTGAATGCCTGCGTCGGATAGTCAGGCGCTTCGCCGGGAAAATATGAGTTGAGCAGTTGCTGTTGCAGTACGGGGAGGGGATCTTGCCCTCGGGCAGGGTCCGGTGGCTCTTTGGCCTGAGTAGCAGGCAGCGTTCCCTCGGCTTTCCCGACTGGATCGGGCACCTCGATGCGACTCGCGGCCATCGCGAAGATGGAGGTCAGCAAGTCACGGTCTTTCCTGGTAAGGAACTGGTCGAGCGCGCTCAGTTTTCTTGCCAGAGCTTCAATGTCTTTTAGCTTGAACTTCACATCGGCCATGAGGGGGCTCCTGGGGGCGGATTAGGTAAACAATTAACATGAAGTTCCTGGTGGCCGGAAGCCTTTATCTGATTTGGTTGAGCGTGCTCCTACTCTATGTGGTCACTTAGGACCTCGTACAGGTCGAGATTCTGCCGTAGCCGTGCTGACCTGGCGTGCGCTGGCGCGCGGGCCCGGTGTGACGTGCTTGGTGTGCTGACGGATTTTCGCCTGGATCTTGCCGGCGTGCGGGTGGCCGAGTTGCTCGAGAATCGCCAGCGCACCCCGCCAGGCGATCCGGGCGGCCCCGGAATCGGCGAAGGCCTGGCGGGCGTCGCCGAGGGCGTCGAGGGCGTCGGCCTCGCTGTACCGGTCGCCGAGCTCGCGGTAGAGGCTGATGGCCTGCTCATAACAGGAAATGGCCTCGCGTTCGTGGCGGAGGTGGCGATGGACATAGCCCAGGCTGTCCCACGTCTCCGCTTCGCCGAAACGGTCGCCGGCCTCTCGCTGCAGCTCCAGGGCCTGCTGGCAGCTGAGGAGGGCCGAGTCGTAGTCGCCGAGCTGGGCCTGGAACCAGCCCACCGCATTGAGCGCCCGCGCCTGCCCGGTGCGGTGACCTGCTGCCTCGAACAAGGCGAGCGCCTGCTGAGCCTGGGGAAGCGCCTCGGTGTAACGGCCCTGCCGCTCGAGCATCCAGGCCACGGTCCGGTAGACGTCAGCCTGGCCGGTGTCATCGCCTAGCTCACTGAAGAGGGTAAGAGCCCGCTGGAGCTGTGTTTCCGCTTGACGGTAGTTGCTCAGCTGGATGAAGGCACAGGCCAGGAGACGCCCGGACAGCGCCTGGGCCAGCTTGTCCGACAGCCGCCGGGCCGCCTCTACCGCCTTGGTCTGGCTGTTCCTCCAGTCCCGCCAGTGCCCCTGATACTCGAAGAACGACGCGAGGGCCCAGGCGAGCTGCCAGATATGAGCGTCGAACCCGGTCGCGTGCTTGAGCGCCGTCAGCAGCACGGCGTGTTCCGCCTCGAACCAGGCCAGCGCCTGGCCTTGGTCGGCGAGGCTTTCCGGCGCTACCCCCGGGCCGGCGACGGCCGGCGTAAACGGCCGGTCACGGTGCCGGTTGAGCAGCGTGTCGGCGCGGCAGGCGGTCTGCAGGTAGTGGTCGAGTACCCGGTGCCTCGCCGCGTCGCGCTGGTCCTCCGGGTCCTGAGCATGCGCGACCTCGTTGGCGTACGCGCGCAGCAGATCGTGCATGGCGAACCGGCCCGGGATGCGCTCGGTAACCAGGTGGGCCCGGGCCAGTTCGGCCAGTGCGGGCCGGACCTGCTCCGCGGGCAGTGCGGCCAGGCTGGCCACGGCGGGCCGGGCGATATCGGGCCCGAAGTGCAGGCCCAGCAGCTTGAACAGGCGGCGGCCGGAGCCACTGAGCCGCTGATAGGACCAGGAGAACACCGCCCGCACGTTGGTGGCCTGGTCCGCGCCGTCGAACGCGTCCAGGGAGCCGCCGGCCTGCTGCAATTCGGCCGCGAGCGCACCGAGGCTGAACTCGGGATGGGTGGCAGCGCGGGCCGCCACGAGCATCAGGGCCAGCGGCAGCAGGGCGCAGAGGGCGATGATGCTGTCGACGGCCTGCGGTTCGGCCAGGGTCCGGCCCTCGCCGATGCGCCGGCTGAGCAGCTGCCGCGCCTCGGGGATGCTCAGCAGGTCCACGACCACCGGCTGGGCGCCTTCGGTGACGATCAGGCCGGGCAGTTCATGGCGGCTCGTCGCGATGACCAGGCAGCCGGGCGAGCCGGGCAGCAGCGGCCTTACCTGGTTTTCGTCGGCGGCATTGTCCAGCATGACCAGCACCCGCTGGCCGGCCAGCAGGCTACGGTACAGCGCGGCCTGGGCCTCGAGGCTCACCGGGAGCTGCTGCGGCGGAACCCCGAAGGCGTCAAGAAACCCCCTGATCACCTCACCCGGCTTCATCGCGGAGCCGGTCGGGTCGAAACCTCGCAGGTTCACGTACAGCTGGCCGTCGGGAAACCGCTCACTGACCCGGTGCGCCCAGTGAACCGCCAGGGCGGTCTTGCCGACTCCGGCGGTGCCCGAGATGGTCGTGATGACGACATCGGCCCCGGCGTCGCCGCGGTTACGGTCGAGCAGCGCGTCCAGTCGCCGCAGCTCGGCGTCGCGGCCGGTGAAGTCTTGTATACGGTGCGGCAGCTGGGCGGGCAGCGGGCGCTGCGGGCCGGGCTCTGGGCTCGCGGCGATGGTGACACCGGCGGTAGCCATCCCGGTCAGCTCCGGATCGGCGGCCAGGATCTGCTGGTGGAGCTCCTGCAGCGGTACCGCGGGCTCGATGCCGAGTTCCTCGCGGAGCATTCCCCGTGCCTGGCGGAACACGGCCAGCGCATCGGCCCGACGGCCGGACCGGTACAACGCCAGCATGAGCAGGCCGTGCAGCCGCTCGCGCAGCGGGTGCTCGGCGATGAGATCCCGCAGCTCCGCGACCAGGCCGGCGGGATCGCCGGTCGCCAGGTCAAGCTCGATGCGCTGCTCGAGCATGCTGATGCGCGACTCGGCCAGCCGGTCACCCTGGGCGTCCAGGAACGGGCTGTACAGACCGTCGCAGACGGGACCGCGCCAGAGCTCCAGCGCCGAGTGCAGTGCCTCGCCGGCCTCCCGCAGGTGGCCCGCGGCCTGCGCGGCCCGGGCCCGCCCCAGCTGGCTCTCGAACACCTCCAGGTCCAGGGCGCCGGGCGGCAAGGTCAGCAGGTAGCCGGCATCAGTCCAGGCCAGCAGATCAGACGGCGTGTGACCCGGCCGATCGGGCTCGAGTGCCCGGCGCAAACCCGAAATGTGCCGTTGCACCAGGTTCACGGCGCGCGCGGGCGGCGTCTCACCCCAGACGGCGCTGATCAGCTGCTGCCGGCCGACCGGCCGGCCGGCCTGCAGCGCTAGGACCGCGAAGACCACACGCTGCTGGACCGGCCCGAGGTCGACGGCGGTCTCGCCCCGCCAGACGCGGAGCGGGCCCAGGACGCCGATTCGCAGGGTGGGAGCGGCCGGGTCGCCCATGTTCCCTCCCTGTGCCGAGGCACCTCACCAACTTAACGTCAAACCGGGCCGCGCAGATAGCGCATTTTCGCCGCCCGGTCCGGCCGGCGGGTTTGACGGCGAGAGCGCCGGTGCAGCGAGCGGTGCAGCGCCCGCTGCAGCGGGCGCGGACAGCATGGGCTCGTGACTGAGAAGCGTTTCCGACTTGCAGGGCGGTCATTGCGATGCACGAGGACCTGATTACTGATCTGGTGGTCCAGGCCAGAACCGGCGACCAGCGGGCGTGGGACGCTCTCGTCGAGCGGTTCGCGCCCCTGATCTGGTCGATAGCCCGCCGTCATGACCTGAGCCGCGTCGAGGCCGAAGACGTCGGCCAGGTGGTCTGGCTCCGGCTAGTGGACCAGCTCGGAAAAATCCGCGATCCGGCCGCGCTGCCGGGCTGGCTCGCCACGACCGCCCAGCGGGAATGCATCCGGGTCGCACGTACGGCGTCGAGGCTGTCCGTCGGTACGCAGCTGCCTGACCTGGAGGACATCCTGGACGAGCGGGCCGAGCCGGTCGATCACGACCTGCTCGGGGCGGAGCGCGATGCCGCGCTGCGGGCGGCGGCCGCGCGCCTGCCGCTGGCCTGCCAGCAGCTGCTCACCCTGCTCATGGCTGATCCGCCGGTCTCGTACGCCGAGATCAGCGACAGGCTGGGCATCGCGGTCGGGTGCATCGGACCCACCCGGCGGCGCTGCCTGGACCGGCTGCGCCGCGACCCGGCTATCGCGGCCCTGATCGATGCGTGAAACCAGGCCTCAGCGCGCCCCGGCGGCCACCGCCGCCGGGGCGCGCTGAGGCTCCGGCGGGCTACTGCTTGACCAGCGTGCCGACGGTGACGTGCGGCCAGTGGATGTTGTTGAAGTCGAGCATCACCAGCTGCGTGTACTGCAGCTGGTGCTTGTCCGGCTGGCCCCCGGTGCCGGCGATCGTCTCGATCCAGAACGTCGCCTGGGCCGTCGTGGCCAGGGCGTTGCCGCCGGAAGGATTGGTGCTCGAGGACAGGAACGCCGTGTTGGCGGTGCCGCCGCCGGCGTTGATGGAGCTGTGATCGGTCGCCACGTGCAGGAACGTCCGGCTCTTCATGGTCGTGCCCTGCAGCGAGGACTTGAGCGCGGCCTGCAGCACGCTGTTGGGGTTCTTGATGATGTCCTGCGTCACCCCGGGAGCCACGGAGCGGAACTGGGTCGGCTGGGACAGGTTCAGCTCGGAGAACGTCTCGGCCACCGTGTCGAAGTCGCCGTTCGCGGGGGGGTTGTTGCCGAAGAAGAACGGCAGGATGTTGTTGTTCGGGATGTTCTGCGGGCCGCCCGAGATCACCTGGGGGGCGCCTCCCTGGGCCAGGATGGTCGTGCCGTGCGGGATCGACGCCATGCGGACCACGGAGGCCGGCTCGTTCGGGTCGGCCGTGGCGGGCACCGAGGCCCAGATGCCCGGCTCGATGTGCAGGCCCGCGCCGGTGCTCGCCTCGCTGATCTGCTGCATGTAGGTCAGGCCGAACATGTTGATGTCCCCCATCGCCAGCCCGCGGTTGGGGATCGGCCCGTTGATCCGCGTGAACACCAGCGTCTCGTTGGTCATGTTCAGCTCGAGAAAGCGGTCCTGCTGGTCGGCCGGGTGGTGCGGCCTCCAGATGGCGTTGAAGCCGTGGCCCTTCCACGTGCCCAGCAGGCCGGCCAGGGCCCCGAGCGGATCGGGTGCCGCCGCGAGCGCCTGGATCGCCTCCGGCGCCTGTACCTCAGGTGTGGCGAGCCCCGCGAACGCGAAGTCCGGGTCCGTCTGCGTACCTGCCGTCATGATGACTCCCTCGAGGATCAGTAGCCGCTTGGACCGGTGCAGTTCTGGCATCTCTTCAACGACTCAGAGGCATGCCGCCGCATCCTTGATACACCTCCGGCGGCGGTTAAGTCAGGTTCGCCACGTACCGAGCGGAGTTGCCTGCGGCCCCGGCGCAGCCGCTGCGGCTTGATCCGGGGAGGGGAGTCCGGGCTGGCTTCCGGTTATCCGCCGGTCACCTCACGCTGAAGTCCGCCGTGATGTCATGAGCTGCGACTTCTGTACATCGATGTCCGAATCTACCGAATCGGGTGCTGTGTCGTTATGAGAAGACGCATAAGCGGCCGGCCAAGGATTCTGATAACGCGTCTTCGTGTCAGACAGTTCGAGAACTGTGAAAGCGGGTTAACTCGGACGCGACGTTCGTCGTTTGATAGTTCGGATTTGTGCTGCTAGCAACCGATAGTCAGGCTTTCAAACAGTACGAGAATCTGCCTTTACCTGGCCTGTTTCTTTTTAGCTTCTGGGCTCGCCCGGGGTCCTCTTTCCCCTTCGGAACGGCAGTACTGGTCAGGTCGGTCGGCTTGGACGGTCGTGCGCTGAGGCACGGCTGTGGTTTACGAAGGGACCCGGTTAGGTCTCGAGCCGTCTCAGGGCCAGTTCGATCACGTCCGCCCGGCTGCGCGCGCCGTGATCGGCGGCGATGGAGCGGTTGCCGATCAGCAGCGAGAAGAAGAGCATGCTGCGCGCCTCGACCTCACCCGGGTCGGTGCAGAATGCGCCGAACAGCGCCCGCAGGTCATCCATCCGCCGGTTGTCGATGCGCCGCAGGCGCTCGGCGACCGCCGGGTCGCGCCGGGCCCAGTCGCGCACCGCGAGGTCGGTCTTCAGGACGCTGGACGAGGTGAGCGCGAGCAGCCGCCGCAGCTTGGCGCCGGCGTCGCCGCCCTCACGCTGGAGTCGCTCGGCCACCTCCTCCGTGGTCGCCCGCTCCCAGGTGTCGAGCATCTCCTCCAGCAGTGCGCCGCGGTCGCTGAAGTGCCAGTAGAAACCGCCCCTGGTCACGCCGAGCGCCTGGGCCAGCGGCTCGATCCGCACGGCGTCCGGGCCGCCGGCGGCCAGGGCCCGCAGCCCCTGCTTGATCCACTCACTGCGGGGCGTGCGTGTCGGGGCGGCCATCATCTATCTTTACCGGATTCCGCGGGGCATTGACCGCGCCTTGGGTTTCCGCCTACCCTCCATCCATACAGAACTGTATGGATGGAGGGACGGCCATGAGCGGCTACCGGACCATTCGCTACCAGCGCCACGGGGACATCGGCACCCTGACCTTGGCCCGTCCCGGCAAGCTCAACGCCCAGAACCCGCTGATGTGGGAGGAACTGGCCCGGCTGGGCGCCGAACTGCTGCCCGACCAGACCCTGCGGTGCCTGGTGGTGACGGGCGAGGGGCGGGCGTTCTCGGCCGGCATCGACCTCGTCGAGGGCATGGCCGGCATCGTAGCCGGGCTGGCCGGCGATGACTCCCTCGCCGCGGGCCAGGCCGCGGCGGGTGCCTTCGGCTGGATTCCGCGCCTGGGCTGCGCCAGCGTCGCCGCCGTGCGCGGCCATGCCTACGGCGGTGGCCTGCAGCTGGCCCTGGCCTGCGATTTCCGCATCTTCGCCGAAGGCGCCAAGGTGGGCCTGACCGAGACCCGCTACGGCATCCTGCCCGACATGGGCGCCACCGTCCGGCTTCCCCGGATCGTCGGTGAGAGCCGGGCCCGGGAGCTGATCCTGCTCGGCGACGTCATCGACGCCGAGCAGGCGCTGCGGATCGGCCTGGCCAACCGGGTGGTCCCCGAGGCCGGCCTCGACGCCGCCGCGGCCGGGCTCGCGGCGCGCCTGGCCGCCCAGCCGCCCGTCGCGGTGCGGGGGGCCCGGCGGGCGATCGAGGCGGCATGGCACCACGGCCCCGAGGAGAGCCTCGAGGTGGCGCTGGAGGAGCAGCTCCGCTGCCTTGAATCCGAGGACTTCAAGGAGGCCCGCCAGGCGATGACCGAAGGCCGGGCTCCCCAGTGGCGCGGTCGGTAAACCGGGAGGCAGGAAACGATGACGGCAGCAGGCATGGCGGCCGCGCTGGACGAGGTGCGGGCCCAGCTGGCCGGGGCTCACCTCGTCGCGGAGTGGCTCCACGGGATCGACCGCCGCGACCTTGACCGGGCCATGGCCGCCTGGCACCCCGCGGGCGTCCTGAGCTTCACGCCCGGCACACCGCTGGAAGGCGCCGGCGCCATCCGGGCCTTCGTGGAGAAGACCTGGGCGGCGTATCCCGAGCTGTATCACTGGGCCGCCAACCTCGCCCTGACCGTGACCGGCGCCAGCACGATGCGCGGCGAGGGCAGGATCACCGCCCTGTGCGTCAGGCCCTCGGGCGCGGCCATCCGCGAAGTGGGCATCATCGCCCTCGACTACACCAGGACAGCGGGGCAATGGCTGATTTCCCGCCAGGCCGTGACCATCCAGCGCCGGGATCCCGCCGGGTGAACCGTGGTCAGCGGGACGCTGTCCTGAGGTACTGGTCGAACGCACCGAGCCGATGCAGGCCGCGCGATGCCGCCGTCACCTTGGTCCAGGCTTATTGGCCTGACCGCCGGCAAAGTATGCCGAGCTGCAAAGGCAAGCGATTCCAGTGGAGGAGATCCCTCATGACACCGCGATGGTCCAGGAAAACCAGGAAGTGCGCGATGAACTTAGCCGCGACATCGCCACCTACCTGGGCTAGGCCCGTCATCCCGCTTCAGCTTGGGGCTTGTCCGCGGGCAGGGCAACCGGGGAACCGGGCTTACCGGCCGGCCGCGATCCTGATCACGGCCAGGCCGGCCGCGGTGGCGATGATGACGCCGATGACCAGCCATGCGGCCGGGTTGCCGAGGTTCGGGGTCCAGCCGACGCCGATGCGGGTGGTGACCACGATGGCGGGATCGGTGCGGTTGACGTAGAACAGGCCGGCTTTCCAGAACCGGTCGTCGTCCGGGCCGGCCACCACCGCCCGGCCGGGACGCTGGCCGGGGACGGCCGGGCGGGCGCGGTCCCGGCAGGCCCGCAGGGTGACGGCGATCAGGATGAGCACGCCGGCCGCAGCCGGCCACAGGAGGAGGGCAGCTCTGGTGCCGTGCAGGTGGTAAAGCTGCCATAGCTGGAGGGAGGCCAGGCCGAAGGTGAGGTCGACCAGCGCGATCAGCGTGAGCACGGCCTTGGCCAAGCTGTCCAGGAGCCTGCGGTAGCCGCGGAGCGAGGCGGCCGGGTCGGCCGGGTCGATGTCCGGCCGGGAACGGTAGATGAGCGCCAGCAGCCCGGTCCACATGCCGGTGACGAACAGCTGGGCGATCACCAGGGCGAACGCGCTGACCGGTGACCGGGGGACCCGGCGGCCACCCGGCGTCGCCAGCCCGGTCGTGAGGTGGGCGGGCAGGTGGGGGTAGCGGATGGCGCCGGTGATGATGGTCGCGGCGATCACGCTGATGGCCGGGATGAGCCAGCGGGCCGGGAACGGCTGCGGCTGGGTGCGCCAGCTGGTGTCGGCTACCACCGTCGGCCGGACCCCGGCGAACCAGCCTTCCGCCGTCTTGGCGGCGATGATCTTCCTGCGGGCCAGCCAGACGCAGCCCGCGTCCGCCGCTATCTCCAGCAGCAGGATGGCCCGGGGGAGCCACCATGACCCCGCTCCCCAGAAGGTGATCGCCGCGGCGGCGCAGCAGGCCGCCACCGCCGCGGATCTCCAGTAGTAGGCGCGCCGTTCCCGCCGGATGACCGCCGCGCGGGTCTGGCCTGGGGGAATCCGCACCCCGAACTGCAGCGTCGGACGGGTGATCGCCGGCGCCGCGCACATCAGCGCCCCGAACACCGGCACGGTGACATACCCGGCCAGTGCGGCCGGCGTCATGACCGGGCTCCGGCCGGGGCGCTGCCCTCGGCTAGCGCAGCGGGAAAAGCGAACCCGTCCAGCGCGGCCTGGCCGTGCTGGACGATGTCGTCCGCGGGCAGCCCCTGGGCGGCGGCCTCGGCCAGCAGCGTCCGCAGCCGGGCCGCCCAGTCCGGTTCCCAGCCGGGCCGCGGGGGGCCGCTGGCCGCGTCGCGCGCCACGACCGCGCCGGACTTGCGGCCGATCCGCAGCAGGCCCTCCTGCCGGAGCAGGTCGTAGGCCTTGTTGACGGTGTGGAAGTTGATACCCAGGTCCACCGCGAGCTGGCGGGTGGCGGGCAGGTGAGAACCCGCTGGCAGCTCGCCGTCGGCGATGGCCGCCACGATCTGGTCCCTGATCTGCTGGTAGATAGGTACGGGACCATCGGGTTCGATGCTCAGTAGCATCCCTGTTCCACTGCTCCGTTACTCGCGCTTGAGCCAGATCCCGAGATTCGGCAGGACGAACGACACTAGCCATAGTGGCCACAGATTCGCCCCGTAACAACGGAAGCTGACCACGTCGCCGCCGGCCGCGTCGAACGAGAGCTCTCGGCTCGAGTACCGGCCGGAACGCATTCTCAGGGTGTGATGTCCGGGCTCGACCGGCACCTCAACGGTGTCACCGTGCTCGATCGAGCCGGTGCTCCGGCCGTCGACCCCGATCTCGAACGGGCCGCGCCGGAGCTCGATGCCGAACCTTTCCCGGGTCAGCTTGATGGTTGCTGGCATTGCCTTACCTCCTCCAATAGGAGCCTTCCTCTTAATGCCGCCGGCCGGTGACGAGCCGTTCGCGGTCGAACAGCCGGGCCACCACCAGGCAGGCGGCGCCGTCGATCGCCAGCAGGGCGCCGGCCAGGGTCGCGACCAGTGCGAACGTCGGCCTTATGACCTGGAACGACATCAGCGCGGCGAGCGCCACCGGCGGCAGGCTGCCCAGGGTGCTGAGCTGCTGGGCGACGCGGGTGTCGGGGGCCCTGGCCGAGATGGCCAGGCCGACCCAGATCGCCCAGGCGGCCAGCAGCGGGATGAAGCCCAGCGCGGCGGGCAGCTGCGGAGCGTGCCGTACGGCGGCGGCCACCGCCGGGCTGGCGGCGAGCTGCGTGATCGCCACGAAGACGCCGAACATCAGGTAGGCGAGGGCAGCCGCGGGCATGAAGATCGCCGCGGCCTTGCCGATGAGCAACTCGGCCCGGCCGACCGGCGTGGTCAGCAGCGGCTCGAGGGTTCCCTGGTCGCGCTCGCCGACCACGGCGTACGAGCTCAGCAGGGCCGGCACGAGCACCGGGATCAGCAGCGGGATGAAGAGCGACGCCTCGACCCGCTTGTCCAGCCCCGCGGTCAGCACCTGGGCCTTGACCGAGAGGACGGACGCGGTCGGGCTGACCAGGAACAGCACGGGCAAGATGGCCGCCGTGGCGACGATGAACCGGTTGCGCCGGAACTCCGCGAGCTCCTTGCGCACGACGGCGCCGATACGGGACGCGCTCGCGCTCACCGGGCCGGTCCTCCGGTGTCGTCGACCAGGTGCAGGTAGACATCCTCCAGCGTGTGCCGTGATTCGGCGATCGACAGCACGTCGGCCCCGGCCGCGACCAGCGCCCGGGTTACGGCGGGCGCCGCCTGCGCCGGATCCGTCACGGACAGCTGGTAACCGGCTGGCCCGCTGTCCGCCCGCTCGCCGGCCTGCCACCCCCGCACGGCCGGCAGGCCGCCGAAGACCGAGCCAGGGTCGGCCAGCGGAGCAGCTGTCGTGACATCAAGCGACCGGGTGAACAGGGCCTGGCGCAGGTCGGCGGGCCGGCCGACGGTCCGCAGGCGGGTGTTCATGATCGCTACCCGGTCGCACAGCCGCTCCGCCTCCTCCAGCCGGTGGGTGGTGAGGAAGACCGTGACCCCGCGGTCGCGCAACGCCGCGATCAGGCCGAGGACCTCGTGTGCCGCCACCGGGTCCAGGCCTGAGGTCGGCTCATCGAGGAACATGACGGCCGGATCGTTCAGCAGCGACCGGGCCAGGGCGGCCCGCTGCCGCAGTCCCTTCGACAGGCTCCCGGCCAGGTCGTGCACGCGGTCACCGAGGCCGACCGCCGCCAGCGCCTCGCTGATTCGCGCTTCCTGCCGGGGCAGGCCGTACAGGCGCGCGAAGTACTCCATGTTCTCGGTCACCGTCAGCCGCTGGTACAGCCCCGAAGACTCTCCCATGATCGAGATCCGCTGGCGGAGCTGCGCCGCGCTCGCCGGTCCCACCGGGATGCCCGCGACCGTGGCTGAGCCGGCCGTCGCCGAGATCAGCGTGCCGAGGATCCGTACCGTGGTGGTCTTGCCTGCTCCGTTCGGGCCCAGGAAGCCGAATACTTCGCCGCGGGCGACGCTGAACGACACATCGGCCACGGCCGTCCGCCCGCCGAAATTCTTGGTCAGGTGGCTGACCTCTATCGCCGCCGGGCCGGTCCCCCGCGGCGGCCTGGCCTCGGCGCCCGCCTGGCTCATGGGCCGTCCTCCCCGCGCACCCAGCCCGGGGCGCAGCCGCACGATTATTGTTCTATCTATTATAGAACAAACAAGAACCCGGCGTGCGATGTGGCTCTTGGCCAGTGAGGCCGGCGGCAGCGCGGTGTCGTGTGCCACGTCGATGTCACATGGGTGCGGCTCCTTTTCTGTGAGCCCGGTCCCGGGGCGCCCCGGTTCCTGCCTGCTGAGCCCGGGCCCGGGACGCCTGATCCGGGCGAGGCGTGCGGGGCGTGCGGTACCGGCCGGGGCCGTCCATGGGGCGCGCCGGCAACCACCGCGATGCCACATCAACGTGGTCTTGACCACCGCAGAGTCACATTGACGTGGCTGCCCGGGCCGGCGCCGGGTGGCGGGCGGGAGATCCGGGGCTGACGGGCCGGGCTGACGTGGCTGGGGGGCCGGGCCGGGCTGACGGGGCTGGGGGGCCGGGCCGGGCCGACGGGGCTGGGGAATACCGGGCGGCCCGGCTCGCAGCGGCCGCCGGGCCGCTCACACGAAAGGAGCCGCACCCATGGAACATCGCTGTTGTTGCGGCCGCCGCAGCGTCACATCGTGGTGGTTGCCGGCGGCCGGGATCCTGGGGCGGGCGCGAGCTGCGGACGACCAGCCGGCGGCTCATCCTGCAGGAGTACGCCGTAATCATCACCGGGGGTGACGCGGTGGCCATCGGCTGCCGGGCAGGATGAGGACGGCCTGAGAAAATTGCAGAGAGGACAGTTGTCATGATTGAGGTACGGGGGCTCACGAAGCGGTACGGCGATAAGGTCGCCGTCGATGACCTGACGTTCGGCGTCGGTCCGGGCAAGGTCACCGGCTTCCTCGGGCCGAACGGGGCAGGCAAGACCACCACGATGCGCTGCATCCTCGGCCTTGATTACCCGGACAAGGGCGCGGTCGTCATCGACGGCAAGTCGTTTCGCGATTTCGCCTATCCGATGCGCGAGGTCGGCGCGCTGCTCGAGGCGAAGGCGGTGCACGGCGGCCGGTCGGCCTACAACCACCTGCTCTGCCTGGCCCAGACCAATAACCTGCCCCGGCGCCGGGTCGGCGAGACCCTTGAGCTGGTCGGCCTGACCGAGGTGGCGACGAAGCGGTCTAAAGGGTTTTCCCTGGGCATGAGCCAGCGCCTGGGTATCGCCGCCACGCTGCTCGGCGACCCGAAGATGGTCATGTTCGACGAGCCGGTCAACGGCCTCGACCCCGAGGGCATCCTCTGGATCAGGAACCTGATGAAGGGCCTGGCGGCCGAGGGCCGGACGGTCTTCGTCTCCAGCCACCTGATGTCGGAGATGGAAAACACCGCCGATCACCTGATCGTGATCGGCCGCGGCCGGCTGATCGCCGACTGCACGATGAAGGACTTCGTCGCCCGGGCCTCCGGCGCGGCCGTCCGGGTGCGCACGCCGTCGGCGGATCAGCTCGTGCGGGCGGTCAGCGCGAAGGGCGCCACCGCCAGCGCCGGCGATGACGGGTCGATCGAAGTGCGCGGCCTGCTGGCCGAGCAGATCGGCGACCTGGCTTTCAGCGAGGGCATCCGGCTGCACGAACTGACCACGGTGCGGGCCTCACTGGAAGAGGCCTTCATGGAGCTGACGGCGGACAGCGTGGAGTACCGCGCCGACGCGCCCGGACAGCCAGCCAGCGTAATGACGGGAAGCGGGGTCTGACCCATGACAACGACAACGGCGGACGTCAGGCTGCCCGCGCTGCCGCCGGCCACCGGCCGGGCCGGCCTGCGCGGGGTGCTCGCCTCGGAGTTCACCAAGCTCCGCTCGGTCCGGTCCACCTACTGGACCCTCGCCGCGCTGATCATCGTCAGCGTCGGCATCGCGGCCATCGCCGGTTTCGGCATCGCGTCCAATATCCACAACAACCCGCAGAACAAGCCGGGGACGGACGCCACCCAGGCGTCGCTGATCGCCTTCTTCGAGCTCGGCCAGCTGATCATCGCGGTGATCGGCGCCATGAGCATCACGTCCGAGTACTCCACCGGGATGATCCGCACCTCGATGACCGCGATGCCCCGGCGCGGCACCGTCTACCTCGCGAAGCTGATCGTCCTCACCACGGTGGCCCTGGTCGTCTCGCTGGTGACCTCGTTCGTCTCGTTCTTCGTCGGCCAGGCGGCGATGTCCGGCTCGGGCGTGAGCGCGTCGCTGTTCCACTCGGTCACGATCCCGATGAACGCCCTGGTGAAGGGGCCCGCGGGCGGCCCGGGCAACGGGCCGCCCAGCGTGACGTTCCAGGGCACCCAGACGATCTCGCCGGGCACCGTGCTCGCCGCCGTGATCGGCACCGCGCTGTTCGTCACCGTGGTCGCGCTGATCGCGTTCGGCCTCGGCGCGATCATCCGGCACACGGCCGGCGCGATCACCTCCGCCATCGGCCTGATGTTCGTGCTGTCGGTCATCATCCAGATCCTGCCGGACAACTGGCGCTGGGACATCATGCGGTTCTTCCCCGACGCGGCGGGCCGGGTGCTCTCGGTCACGGTGGGCCCGTCCAACCCGCACCTGTGGTCCGCCTGGCCGCAGTTCCTGGTCACGGTGATCTGGGCCGTCGTCATCGTCGGAGCCGGCGGGTACCTCTTCCGCAAGCGCGACGCCTAGCCCCGGCCCCGCCCTATCCCAGCACCCCCGCACCACGCTGTTCCATGATCGTGGCCAGAAACGGTCAGATAGCGCCCGAAACTGGCCACGATCATGGTCTGGGCGCCTGATACCGCCGCGATGAGCCCGGCCCGTTCGTCATAAAGACCTTTTATCCCGAACGGGCTGGGCCGCACGCCCCGGTACCGGCTCGACGTCAGATGCTCCACAGGGCCCGCGTCGGGGACAGGCGGGCGGCGCGGATGGCCGGCAGCAGCCCCGCCAGGGTGCCGATGACGACGGCGGCGCCCAGGCCGCCGGCCCAGGCGCCGGGCGGGATGACGACGGCCTCGCCGCGGTCGCGGGCGTACAGTGCGGTGGCGGCCGCGCCGGCCAGGACGCCGGCCGCGCCGCCGCCCAGCGACAGCATCACCGCCTCGGCCAGGAACTGGATCCGGATCTGCCCCCGGGTCGCGCCGAGCGCCCGGCGCAGCCCGATTTCCTGGCGGCGTTCCAGCACCGAGATGATCATGATGTTGGCCACCCCGATCGCGCCGACCAGGAGGGCCACCGCGCCGAGGCCGAGGAACAGGGTGTCGAGCGCGCCCTTGGCGTCGGCGGCGGCGGTCAGCGCGGCTGACGGCTGGGAGACGGTGACCTGGTTCGGGTTTTCCGGATTGGCCTGCGCGGCCAGCAACCGGTCGACGCGGGTGGTCACGGCGGGGTCGTGGCCGGTGCGCACGTAGAGCTGCGACGGGTGCCCGTCGAAGCCGAGGTAGCGCTGCGCGGCGGGGAAGCCCACCAGGACCGCCGAGCCGAGTTCCGGCGCGTAGGTGTCCGGGTCGAGGATCCCGGTCACGGCGAACCACTGCCCCCCGGACGACGGGCTGCTCAGCCAGATCCGCATGCCGGGACGCACCCGGTCGAAGCCGAGGAGCCGGGCCGTGACGGCGCCGAGCACCGCGACCGGCTCGCGGGCGGTCGCGGCGTTCAGGTAACTGCCCTGGGCCACCGCGGTGCCGGCGGCGGCGGGCAGGTCACCGGTGGCGGCCTGCACGCTGAGGCCGCTGGTCTCGACGGCCGGGATCAGCGGTGACTTGTAGACGTTCACGCCGCTGACGTTCCCGGTGCCCTGGACGGCGGTGACCCCGGGCAGCCGGGCGATCATCCCCGGTGCGGCGGCGGGCAGTTCCGCGGGGCCACCGCCGAAGGTCTGGCCGTTGCTGACGGTCAGCAGGTTCGTGCCGAGGGCCTGGATCTCGTCGAGCAGCGCGGCCTGAGAGGAGGCCGCCAGGCCCAGCACGGCGACGATCGCGGCGACGCCGATCGCGATGCCGAGCGCCGACAGGCCGGCCCGCAGCTTGCGGGTCCGCAGCCCGATGCTGGCGAGCCCGGCTAGGTCGCAGAGCGGCAGCCGGACGGCGGCGACGGGGGTCACGACGATCCTTCCCGCGCCGGGACGAGGGAAGCGGGGTCGGTGTCGGCGACGACGTGCCCGTCGAGCATCTCGACGCGCCGCCGGGTCCGGGCGGCGACCGCGTGGTCGTGGGTGATGATGATGACCGTGGTGCCGTGGGCGTTGAGTTCGTCCAGCAGGGCCAGGATGGACGCGCCGGTGGCCGAGTCGAGGTTGCCCGTGGGCTCGTCGGCCAGCAGCATCGCCGGCGCTCCCGCGACCGCCCGCGCGATCGCCACCCGCTGCCGCTCGCCGCCGGACAGCTGGGTCGGCCGGGCGGCGGCGCGGTGCCCGAGCCCGACCCGGTCCAGCGCGGCCCGGGCCAGCTGGCGGCGCTCGCCGCGCCGCACCCCCGCGTAGAGCAGCCCGTCGGCCACGTTGCCCAGGACCGTCTGGTGCTCGGCCAGGAAGAACTGCTGGAATACGAACCCGATCCTGGCGGCCCGCAGGGCCGACAGCTGCCGGTCGGTCATCCGCGCCGCGTCCAGGCCGGTGACCCGGACCGTGCCGCTGGCGGGCTGGTCCAGGGTGCCCATCAGGTGCAGCAGCGTGGTCTTGCCCGACCCGGACGGGCCGACGACGGCGACCAGTTCCCCGGCCGTCACCGCCAGGCTCACCCGGTCGAGCGCCCGCACGGGCGGCACCCCGGCGTACACCTTCGACACCTGATCCAGTTCCAGGACCGCCGGCGTCATGACGCCGGCACCACGACGCGCTGCCCGGGGGACAGCGCCCCGGTCACCTGCACCAGGCCGGCCGCGTCGTCGAAGATCCCCGGCGTCACCGGGACCCACCGGCGCGTGTTCCGCGGGCCGGTCACCTCGACGTCGTAGCCGCCGCCGGACTGGGCCACCAGCGCCGTCACCGGCACGGCGAGCACCGGGCCCGGACTGCTCTGCGTGGTCATGTTCACCGTCACCGGCGCCTGGTCCAGGGTGCCCGCCGCGCGTGGATCGGTCAGCGTCACCTGGACCGGGATCGTCGTCGCCGGCCCCTGCCCCGACCCGGTGCCGGGCGCGGTGGTCGTCGCCACCGTGCCGACCGCGGACACCGCGCCTGGTACGGTCGCCCCGGTCGGGAGCGCGACGGTCACCGGGTCGCCCGCCTTCACCTGCGTCTGCATGGCGGCGTCGAGGGGGATCGTGACCACGCGCCGGTCCGAGGTCGCGGTCAGGACCGGACCGGCCGACGGACCGCCCAGGCGGCCGGTCACCTGGCTCACCCGCAGCGCCTCCGGCTCGAACACGACCTGCCCGAGGGCCAGGCTTCCGGCCGGGTCCTCGACCCCGAGGTGCGTCTCGAGCCGCTGCACCGCGTAGCTCGTCTCCCAGGAGTAGTAGTCCCAGCCGAGCGCGGTGACGTCCGCCCGGTCGGCGTCGCCGAGACCGACCAGGTCGTGGTTGAGCTGGGACACGTCCTGGCCGGTGATCCCGGGCCACAGGGGCCGCCAGTCCGGCACGCCGCCGCCGAGCAGCACCACCGGGCTGCCGTTGCCGGTCCGGTACAGCGCCTGCCCGGGGCGGATCACCCGCCCGGCCGGCGGCAGCCAGGTCAGCGTCCCGGCGCCCTGGCCGGTCACGGTGTAGGAGCCGGCGTAGCCCAGGGTCGCGGTCACCGGAGTGGTCGCGAGGAGGTCCTGCCGGGTCACCGCGGCCGTGGCCGGGGCGGGTGCGCCGGGCGGCGCGGCGCCGGGGGTGGCGGCGAGGGAGAACACTCCCGCCCGCCAGGCCGTCACCGCCCCGGCCGCCAGCACCACCACCAGGCCGACGGCCAGCCAGCCGGCTCTCACGACGTCACCTGCACCGACGGCAACCCCGAGCCCTTGGGCAGCACGTCCTCGCAGTGGCGCGCCTTGGCGAGCACCGGCGCCGAATGCGGGTCGAAGCCGTCCTGGCTGGCGTTCAGGACGAACACCACGCGCCCGCCAGTAGCGGTGGGATCGGGGAACTTCGGCAGGCCCTGGGCGCGCATGCACTGGGCGAACTTCAGGTCCTGGGCCAGCTCCTGCTGCTGCTGGGCCGGGGTGAGGGCCTGGTACGGCCACAGGGACTGGCAGGCGGTCGAGGCCGAGTGGAGCGTGGCGTCACTGACCCCGACCTGCTGCCCCGAGACGATCTTCGGCAGCTGCCCGTTGGCCGGGGCCGGGTAGTCCGGGATCCCGTGGGAGTGCATGCACCGGGTGAAGGCGACACCGGTGGACGCGGACGCCGCCGCGCCCGTGCTGCCCGTGCTGCCCGGACTGCTGCCGCATGCGGCGGCCAGCAGCGCCAGGCCGGCCGCGGCGATGAGGGCGCTGACGCGTGGCTGTGGGTTCATGGTGGCCAGCGTGCCGGCCGCGGGCGGCGAAAGCATCACGCGCCGGGAGGAGCGCGGCTACCTCGCTGGAGGGATACGCGGCCGGGGCACCCGGACGTAGCCTGCAGGTGTGCTGGATCGCCCGAGTGTGCTCAACCGGGTACGACGCCGGGCGCGGGGGCTCTCGGGCCGGCTGATCGCCTCCTACATCCTGGTCACGTTCGCCGTCGTGGTCCTGGTCGAGACACTGGTGCTCGGCTACCAGGTGCTGCCTGCGCTGGCCGGCTCTCAGCTGCAGGCTCAGGTGGACAGCACCGCGAGCAGCTACGCACAGCAACTCACCCGCGATCATCCGCGCGGCGTGCCGGTCGGCACCGTGCTCGGCGCCCCCGTCCTCGGCGGCTCCAGCCCGGTCCCGGGCGGGCAGGCGATGGCCGCGGTGGTCGCGGTCGGCACCAACGGGACGGTCATCGCCTCCTCCGCTCCGGCCAGGTACCCGCCCGGACGGCCGGTGGCGCGCGGCGCGATGGCCGACCCGGCGCTGCCCGCGAACGTGGACGGTATAAAGGGGGACGGCAAGTTCTCCCCGTACGGCACGCCCTACGGGGCCGTGCTCTTCGATGTGGTCCGGCTGCCAGGCCGCCCGGCCACGGCCCGGACGCCGGAGGGGGAGCCCGCCCAGGTCGCCTACGTCTACGTTCAGGCATCGTGGTCGACTGGGTTCATCAACCCGGTCAGCGGCTGGAGAAAGCTCGGCCAGCTCGGCGCGGCCGAGCAGAATCTGCTGGTAGTGGTCCCGCTGACGCTGCTCGCCGCCATCGTGCCGGTCGGCTTCCTGTTCGGCCTGGCCGCCTCGTGGCGCCTCGTCCGCCGGGTCCGCCGCCTGGAGCAGGCCACGCTCGCGGTCGCCGACGGCGACTACACGGTGGCCCTGCCCGCGTCCGGCCGGGACGAGCTCGGCCGCCTGGAAGCGAACTTCACCACGATGACCCGGCAGCTCGGCTCGGCGATGACCGCGCAGCGGCAGCGCGCCGCCGGCGATGCCCGCGCCGCGGAGCGGGCCAGGATCGCCCGGGAGATGCACGACGCGATCTCCCAGCACCTGTTCGCGCTGCGGATGATCGCGGCCGGGATGCGCCGCGCCGACCCGGGCCACCAGCAGGCGCAGGCGATCGAGCGGATCAGCGAGGAGGCACTGCGCGATATGCAGGCGCTGCTGGCCGAGTTGCGCCCGGCCAGCCTGGACGGCGCCGGGCTCACCGGGGCCCTGCGGGAACTGTGCGCCAGCTATCACGACCGGCTCGGCGTGGCCGTCGACGCCAGCCTGGACGACGTCACCGTGCCCGCGCCGGCGGGGCATGCCCTGCTGCGCGTCACCCAGGAGGCGTGCGCGAACGCCGTCCGGCACGGGGCGGCCCGCAAGCTGGCCGTGTCGCTGACCCGCCAGCCTGGGCACGTGGAACTCGTCGTCCGCGACGACGGAACCGGCTTCGACCCGGCCGCCGGACCCGCCGGGTCCGGGCTCGCGCACATCCGGGCCCGGGTCGCCGAACTCGGTGGCACCGCGGATATCGACAGCGCACCCGGGTGCGGCACGTCGGTCACCGTCCGGGTCCCGGTGCCGTGACCATCCGCGTGGTGATCGCCGACGACCATCGCGTCGTCCGGGACGGCCTGTGCTACCTGCTCGGCCAGGAGCCAGGGATCGAGGTCGTCGGCGAGGCCGGCGACGGCCGCCAGGCGCTGGACGTCATGGCGGCCACCCGCCCCGACGTGCTGCTGCTCGACCTGTACATGCCGGAACGGGACGGGCATTTTGTGCTGGCCGCGCTATGCGACGCGCCCGGCCGGCCCGCCGTCGTGGTGCTCACCTCCGCCACCGACGACGAGCACCTCGTCCGCGCCATGCGGGCCGGCGCGACCTCCTACCTGCTCAAGACCGCCGCGGGCGATGACGTCATCGCCGCCGTCCGCGCCGCCGCGGCCGGCACCGCCAGCCTCAGCCCCGAGCTGCTCACCCGGCTCACCCAGGCCATCCGGCGGCCGCCACCACCGGATCCGCTGGCGCCGCTCTCGCCGCGCGAACGTGAGGTGCTCGAGCTGATCGCCCGCGGCCACAGCAACCGGCAGATCGCCCGGGACCTCGTGATCGGCGAGCAGACCGTCAAGACCCACGTCCGCAGCATCCTGGCCAAACTCGGACTGCAGGACCGGGTGCAGGCGGCGGTCTTCGCGCTCCGCCACCAGGGCGACCGCAGCGCGGGCCAGCCGTAGCCCCGTCCCGCTTCCGGTCGCCGTCACCAGGTCGGCCCCGGTCCCGGCGGTGGCGGCGGGAAGCTGACGGTGACGTCGAGGCCGCCGCCGGGCCGGGCGCTGGCGGTGAGCGCGGCGCCGTGGACGCCGGCGATGGCGCTGACGATGGCCAGGCCGAGACCGTGGCCGCCGGCCGGGCGCAGTCGCTGGGGGCCGAGCCGCTGGAACGGCTGGAAGAGGCGGTCCACCTCCTCGGGCGGGACGAGGGGGCCGGTGTTGCCGACCGTCACGACCGCTTTCCCGCCGGTCGTGGCCGTGGTGATAGCGATACGCCCCCCGTCCAGGTTATGCCGGACGGCGTTGCCGACGAGGTTCGCGATCAGGCTCCCGGCCAGCGCCGGGTCGCCCGCGGCCGGTGCCGCCGAGAGCGACGCGTCGATCCGCAGGGCCCGGCGCTCGGCGTCCGGCTGGTGATCGCGGATCGCGTTCTGGGCCACGCCAGCCAGGTCGAACGGCTCCCAGCGTTCTATGCCGCGCTCGCTGCTGGCCAGGGTGAGCAGGGCGTCGATGAGGCGTTCCTGCTGCTCGTTCCACCGCAGCGCCTTCTCGCAGGCGGACCGGAGGGTGGCGGTGGTGGCGTCCGGGTCGGCCAGGGCGACCTGCAGCACGGTTTTCTCCGCGGTGAGCGGGGTGCGCAGCTCGTGTGAGGCGTTGGCCACGAAATGCCGCTGGGCGCCGAAAGAGGCCTCGAGCCGGCCGAACAGGCCGTCGAGGGTCTCGCCGAGCCGCCTGAACTCGTCGTCGGGTCCTTCGATCGCCAGCCGCTGGTGCAGGTTCCCGGCGGAGATGTCGCGGGCGGTCGCGGTGATCGTGCGCAGCGGCCGCACAACGCGGCCGGCGATCAGCCAGCCGAGGCCCAGGGCGAGGAAGGCCAGCCCGGCGACCAGGGCGACGCCGGCCACATGCTGCTGCGCGTCGTGCGCGATCGTGCCGGCCAGGGACAGGCCGGGCTGGCCGCAGGCGTCGTGAGAGCCCGGGGAATGCGGCTCGGCCGCGCAGCCCGTGCGCACCAGGAAATCAGGCTGGAAGATCACCCCGAGGGCGGCCACGACGGCCACCGCCAGGCCGAACAGGGCGGCATAGAGCAGGGTGAGCTGCGCCCGCAGGGTGCGCCGGGGCAGGCGCAGCACGGCGGCCGGGAGCTGGGGATGGCGCATAACAGCTGTCCGATCTGATAGCCGCCCTCGCGGACGGTCCGGATGACCGGGGGATCACCGAGCTTGACCCGGAGCCGCCGCATGGTCTGCTTGACCGCGGTGGTGAACGGATCGGCGGCCTCGTCCCAGACCCGGTCGAGCAGTTCCTCGGCCGAGACCACCCGGTCCCCGGCCGCCAGCAGGTACTCAAGCAGCCCGAATTCCTTCGGGCTCAGCTCCAGGCGCCGCCCGGCCCGGAACGCGACCCGGCGGCCGGGGTCGAGGGACACGCCGCCGCGTTCGAGCACCGGCGGAAGCGAGGGGGCGGACCGGCGGCCGAGGGCACGGATCCGCGCCACGAGCTCGGCGAAGTCGAACGGCTTGGGCAGGTAGTCGTCGGCGCCCAGGCCAAGGCCCTCGACCCGGTCCCGGACGGTGCTGGCCGCCGTCAGCATCAGCACCCGGCTGCTCGATCCCCGGGCGGTCAGGCTCCGGCAGACCTCGTCGCCGTGGGTGCCGGGCAGGTCGCGGTCCAGCACCACCACGTCGTAGCCGGTGACCGCCAGGTGATCCAGCGCGCTGGTCCCGTCGAGGACGACGTCGACCGCCATGCCCTCCCGGCGCAGGCCAGCCGCGATCGCCGTGGCGAGGTCCTCGACATCCTCCGCGACCAGCACCCTCATGACCTGTCCCGCCCTTCCCGGCCGTACCCGCCCGCTGAGGGCGAGGCTAACCGGCCTGAGCCGGACAATGCCAGGCCAGCGGTATCAGCGCGGTTTCAGCCGACGGCACGGGGCTGATACCGGCGCCGGCGTACAACCTCCTTCGAGATAAAGCAGCTACACGAAGGCGGCCGGATGAGCGAGACAGCAATTGAAGTAACCGGGTTGCGCAAGCGGTTCGGGCCCGTTACCGCCCTGGACGGCATGTCGTTCGCTGTCCGGCCGGGCGAGGTCACCGGTTTCATCGGGCCGAACGGCGCGGGCAAGTCCACCACGATGCGGGTCATCCTCGGGCTGGACGCGCCCGACGCGGGGACCGCGCTGATCGGCGGTCAGCCGTACCGGTCGCTGCGGCAGCCGCTGACCCGGGTCGGGTCGCTGCTGGACGCGTCCGCGCTGCAGCCCAGCCGCACGGCCCGCAACCACTTGCTGTGGCTGGCCTGCTCCCAGGGCCTGCCCGCCCGCCGGGTCGATGAGGTGATCGCCCAGGCCGGTCTCGAGCGGGCGGCGCGGCGGAAGGCAGGCGGCTACTCCCTCGGCATGCGGCAGCGGCTGGGGATCGCCGCGGCGCTGCTCGGGGACCCGCCGGCGCTGATGCTGGACGAACCGTTCAACGGCATGGACCCGGAAGGGATCGTGTGGATGCGCGGCTTCCTGCGGGTGCTGGCCGGCCAGGGCCGGGCCGTCCTGGTGTCCAGTCACCTGATGAACGAGCTGCAGGACATAGCCAGCCAGCTGGTGATCGTGGGACGCGGACGGGTAATCGCCGACACCAGCACGGCGGCGCTGCTGGCCGCCGCGTCCGGGGACCGGGTGACGGTGCGCACGACGGCCGTGGCCGCCGCGTCGGCCGCGCTCGAGCGGGCCGGGGCCTGCGTCACCGCCGCCGAGCGCCGGCGTCCTGACGGCCGCCGGGCTGAGCGCGGAGAAGATCGTCGCGGTCCTCGGCGGGCAGGCGGTGGCGTTCTCGGAAGTGACCGCGCACCGGGCCAGCCTGGAGGATGCCTACCTGGAGCTCACCCGGGATCTGGCCGACTACCGCGCCGTGCCGGCCGCGGAGGCCGCGCCGTGACCGCCCCCGGATTCGGGCGGCTGCTGCGGGCCGAGTGGATCAAGTTCAGGACCGTTCGCGGCTGGGTCGCCGGGATGCTCGTGGCGGCTGTGGTGACGGTGGGAATCGCGCTGCTGAATCACAGCAGCTGCGGTGGCTCGGTTACTCCGGGAGGTCCTCTAGTCGTCGGGGTGGGCTGCGCCGCTCCGCCGACCGGGCCGGGCGGCCAGTCCGTGACCGACAGCTACTACTTCGTGCATCAGCCGTTTCCCGTCCGCGCCAGCATCACCGTCGAGATCAGCGCGCTGACCGCGGCGCCGGGTCCGGCGGCCCTGCCGCCGTGGTCCAAAGCCGGGATCATCATCACCGCGGGCACCCGGCCGGGAGCGGCCTACGCCGCCATGATGGTCACGGCCGGCCATGGCGTCCGGATGCAGTACGACTACACCGGGGACATCGCCGGGCGGCCCGGCCTGGTCTCGGCGGCCTCACCCCGGTGGCTGCGGCTGGACCGCTCCGGCGACACCGTGACCGGGTACCAGTCCGCCGACGGGACCCGCTGGAGCCTGGTCGGCACCGTTCGCCTAGCCGGGCTCCCGGCGACGGCGCAGGCCGGGATGTTCGCCTCCTCGCCCGGATCCTCGCAGGTAACCTCCCAGTCGCTGAGCGGGGCAGGCGGCGGCGGTGCGCTGACGCTGGCCACCGCCCGCTTCGACCACGTGGTCCTGCTCGGCCCGCGGCCCGGCGGTACGTGGGCCGGCGCGCCGGTCGGCGGCCCGTCGCCGGGCACGGGATTTCGTCAGGCCGGCGGCGTCGTCACGGTGACCGGGACCGGCGACATCGCGCCGTATGTGGCCGACGCCGGCGCCGACGCCGGCGGCGGCTTCCCCGTCGAGAAGACCCTGCTGGGCGCCGCCGCCGGGCTGATCGCGGTGATCGTCGTGGCGGCGATGTTCATGGCCGCCGAGTACCGGCGCGGCCTGATCCGGGTCACCCTGGCCGCCAGCCCGCGGCGGGGGCAGGTCCTGGCGGCCAAGGCCGTCGTGATCGCCTCGGCCGCCTTCGTCGCCGGCCTGGCCGGCGCCATCACGGCGGTCGCGGTCGAAGAGCCGCTGCTGCGGGCCCGCGGCAACTTCATCCTGCCGGTCAGCGCGTTCACCGAGGCCCGCGCCGTCGGCGGAACGGCCCTGCTGCTCGCCGTCGCCGCGGTGCTCACGCTGGCCCTGGGGGCGCTGCTGCGTAGCAGCGCCGCCGCGGTCACCGCCGTCATCACCACGCTGTTCCTGCCCTACCTGCTCACGCTCGTCGCCCTGCCGGCCGGGGCCGCGGGCTGGCTGCTGCGCCTCACCCCGGCGGCTGCCTTCGCCATCCAGCAGACCAATCCGGCCTATGCGCAGGTGAGCGCGTCCTACACGCCGGGAAACGGCTACTTCCCGCTGCCGCCTTGGGCTGGCTTCGGCGTGCTCTGCGGCTACACCGCACTCGCCGTGGTCCTGGCCGCCGTCCTGCTCCGGAAGCGGGACGCATGAACGTGCGGCGCGCGGTGCACGCGGAATGGATCAAGCAGCGGACCACGCCCGGGACCGGCTGGCTGCTGGCCGCCATCATCGCCGTCACCGCCGCCCTGAGCGCGGTGGCGGACGCGGCGGCCAGGTGCCCGGCCGGAGGGTGCCAGATCGACCCGGTCAAGACCAGCCTCACCGGGATCTACCTGGGGCAGGCGATCGTCGTTGCCCTGGCCGCGACGGCGGTCAGCCGTGAGTACGGCACCGGCATGATCCGCGTCACCTTCACCGCCATGCCGGGCCGGGCCGTCGTCCTGGCCGCCAAGGCGGCCGTCACCGCCGGGCTCGTGCTGGCGGCGGGCGCCGTCGCGGTGCTCGGTTCCATGCTCGCCGGACGGCTCATCCTGCCCGGCCACGGGTTCACCGCCCGGCACGGCTACCTGCTGCTGACACCGGGTGACGGGCCGGTGCTGCGCGCCAGCATCGGGTCGGTCGTCTATCTCGGCCTGATCGCGCTGCTCAGCCTCGGCGTCGCGGCCGCCGTGCGGGACACCGCCGCCACTATCGGCGTCGTCCTCGGCCTGCTCTACGCAGCTCCGGTCATCGCGGCCGGGCTCGGCCGTTCGGGCGCGTCGCGGCACCTGCAGCAGATCGCGCCCATGACGGCCGGCCTGGCCATCCAGGCCACCACCGGCCTGCGCGGCCTGCCTATCAGCCCCTGGGCGGGCCTCGGGGTTCTCGCCGCCTGGGCCGCCGCGGCCATGCTCGCCGGCAGCCTGCTGCTGCACCTCCGCGACGCCTGATGTCGATCCTGGGCGGCCTCGTCGGGCACGCTCGCCAATCCCGAGGCGACGCCGGCCGAACGGGCCGGCCCAGCGCCTGCGCCGACGCCCGGTAGGCCGGTTTCAGCCGGCCGTCAGCTCACGGCGGCGGAAGGCGTGCTGGCTGAACCGCCTGGCCCCGCAGCGCGGGCAGCTCCGCAGCTCACCGGAGACGCGGCTGACGGCGAGCACCGGAGCCACCTCGGCCCGGAGCCTGGCCGGCCTGCCCATGCACGCCGTTCCGCGCGCCGCGGCGGCCCGGCTGTCTCGCAGCGCCGACCCCAGCTCGTCCGCCGGGGCCGCCACCGTCCGGCCGCGCCGCCAGGCCGACGACCACGGCACCCGCCAGGCGTGGCCGCAGTCGGAGCAAACCCGTTCGTACTCAGCGGCAATCCAAGGTATCCGCATGCTGCCATACTGACCCACCTCCCAGCGGCGGATCAATCGCAATGGGCTAGTCGTCCTGGTGAGCCCGAAGCCCAGGTTGACAGTGACGTAATCGGCGAAGCTCCCGCTTGGTGGTCAGCGAATACCGGCCTAAGGCGCCCGCCTGATGGCGGGCATCGCTACGCCGTTTGCAGGACATCGGCTGGGGGCCGCCGGCCGGCGGCCAGGGAGGGCAGGGCCGTGAGTCCGGCGACGACGAGCAGGGTGACGCAGAATACGGCAGCGAGCTGCCACGCCGGCTGGGCCGTCGGCGACTGGGCCTTGACGAGCAGGTGGCAGACCTCGACACCGAGCGGGAGGCCGGCCAGGGCGGCCGGGATGGCCGGGAGCAATGCGGCGATACAGAGGCCGGACGTCACTTGGCGCCCGGAAGCCCCGAGCGCCCGTTCCAGCGCCGAGGAGAACCGCGCATCGGCGGCGGTTGCCCAGGCGATAAAAGTGGTATTCACTCCGGCCAGCACCGCCAGCATGACGGTGATGATCGTCATCAGCTCATCGAGGCGGCTGATCCGCAGGTTCACGATGCCGCCGCCGCCGGACGGGTGAGTGTAACCGTAGCTGGCCAAGATGGCGACGATGCCGGTCACCGTGACCATGATGCTGGCGCCGTTGAGGAGCGCCCGGCGCGGGCGCCGGGCGAGCTGGCGGATGGCGAGAAGCACGGGAACGGGCAAGCGGGCCGAGAGGGCGAGCAACCGGGGCCGCCGAGGCGGGACGCGTGGCTCGTCAGCCAGCCCGGAGCTGGTGCTGGTCCGGCTGGCACGAAGAGCGGGGACGAACGAGGAGATGGCGGGGACCCCCAGGGCCACGACGGCTACGACGATGATCGTCGACGGCCCTAGCGACGGGGCGCCGGGTCCGCCGAGCAATCCGGATCCGGTGCCGGTGAGCAGCGGTGCCAGCAGCCAGCCGGCCAGCAGTCCGGCGGCACCGGCGGCCGCGCCGATGGAGAGGTGCTCGGCCAGCAGCACGACGGCGACCGTCGCCGGGGTAGCCCCGACCGCCTTCAAGAGGCCGACACGCCGGGTCTGCTCGGTCATTCGCCGGCCGACGAGGACCGCCAGCCCGGCGAGCGCCAGCAAGCCGAGGAGCCAGCCGCCGAACTGCAAGGCGACCTGCTCGATCTGGACCAGCGCCGCGTCCGCGCCGCGGATGCTCTGCCAGGTGTACAGCAGAACGGGGGCCGATCCCGGGGCGGGCGCGCGTCCGTTCGCCGCGACGAACGCCGAGGCCTGAGCGGGGTTCTTGAGCTTGAGGTTCAGCAGGTAGGACTTCGTGGCGTTCACGCCGAGATGGCTGGCGGCCGACCGCGTGACCCACACCAGCCCCATATCCTGCGGCACGTCCATGCCGCAGGCGAGATGGCACAGGCTGCTCGGGTAGGACGGGACCGCCGCGGTGACCGCGATGCCGGCTACGCGAAGTTCGGTGTCGCCGACGGTTACCCGGTCGCCCACCCGCACGCCGAGCGCGTCGGCGAACCCCGCTTCCACGACCACCTCGCCGGGGCGCAGCCATGTTCCATGCGTCAGCTTCGGCTGATCGACCGGCGACAGCGCCTCGTCGCGCCCCTCGGCCACCACGTCGACCCGGTGCCCGCCGAACCCGACGGTGCTGTACACGTAAGGATACGGACCGCTGTGAGCGGTGACGCCGGGCGCGCCGACCAGAGCGGCGATCACCGGCGACGGGCTGCCCCCGGCGGATCCCGAGGCCTGATGGCCGGCGGGCGCGGGGCCGCCGGCCACCACGTCGGCGATGACATCGGGTCCCGCGGTCGCCATCCTCGTATGCTGAAAGGGATTGTCGGTTACACCGGACAGTGCGAGCGAAACCGTGAGCGTGGCCGCAGCCGCCGCGATGACCACGAACACCATGACCGACTCGACAAGGTGGCGCCGCACGTCACCGGACGCCAGTCGCCACAGCAGCAGCGGCCGGCCCCACCCGAGCGAATTCCCCGTCATCCCTCAGCCCCCGAAACGCGCAGGCCACCGAGGTCGCCTCTGGTGCCGCCGCTGAGCATCGCCTCGTCGACGAAGGCGCCGTCGCGCATCATGATCAGCCGGTCCGCGGTGGCCGCGATCCGCTCGTCGTGGGTCACGATCACCAGGGTGAGGCCCGATTCGTGGAGCTTCTCGAAGAGACGGAGCACGTCCAGGGTGGCATTGGTGTCGAGATTGCCGGTCGGCTCGTCGGCCAGCAGCAGGTGCGGCTCGTTGACCAGGGCCCGGGCGATCGCCACCCGCTGGCGCTGGCCGCCCGACAGCGCGGCCGGAAGGTGACCGGCCCGGTCGGCCAGCCCGACCTGGTCGAGCAACTGGCGGGCCCGCTGCCGCGCTTCGCCGGGTGACCGCCCAGCCAGGAGGGCGGGAAGCTCCACGTTCTCCTGCGCGGTCAGCTCATCCATGAGGTAGAACGCCTGGAACACGAAACCGACCTCGCGGCGGCGCATCCGGGCCAGGTCCCGCTCGGGCAGGCCGTCGATCCGCTTGCCGTCCAGCCAGAGCTCACCGGAACTCACCCGGTTGATCCCGCCCATCAGGTGCAGGAGGGTCGTCTTGCCGCATCCGCTCGGCCCCATCACGGCCAGCGCCTCGCCCCGGGCGATCTCCAGGTTGACCCCGTCTACCGCGCGCACGAGTCCCTCGCCGCTGCCGTAGTCCTTGCGCAGGTTGCGAACCGTGACCAAGGCCGCCCCCGAACTGCTCATCTGGTCCTTCTCCTCTCGTTCCAGCTCCGCTCGCACGCTTCCAGCCAGCGAAGATCGGCCTGAAGGCGCAGCACGACACCCTCCAGCAAAAGCCCTGCCTCCGAACCCGCGTCCTCGTCCAGCCCGGCCTGCTGCGCGCCGCGCAAGCGCCGCAGCAACTCGCGGCGCTGCGCGGCGATGATCCCGATCGGGTCGGCCAGGCCAGCCCGGGCCGCGGCGATCAGCTTCAGATGGAACTCGGCCAGGTCCGGCTTCGGCCATTCCACTTCCGCCAGCCACTCGGCCACCCGCTCCTGCCCCGTCGCGGTGAGCTCGTACAGCTTGCGCTCCGACCGCGCCCCGTCTTCCCGGTGGCGCGTGATCAGGCCGACCCTCTCCAGGCGCCCGAGGGTGACGTAGATCTGGCCTTCGTTCATCGCCTCGCCGAGCGGGCCCAGAGCCTGGATCAGGCGGGCCCGCAACTGCGAACCCTGGCACGCCTCCTTGGCCAGCAAGGCGAGCAAGACTTCCTGCTGCATACCCCGTCCCCTAACCGTTAGGTCAAAACCTAACGGTTATGTTGGGCGACGTCAAGGCAAATGACGTTGCCGCCGCTCACGGTAATGCGCGAGCTGTAGCCGGTGCCTGCGGCAGGAGCCGAGCCAGCCTGGCGCGGGGCGAGCACGCCCGCCCGTTCGGCTTGATGAGGCCTTTATCAGCCGAAACCGAACAGCTTCCTGGGGTTGGTCACGGCGACCGCCTCGGCCTGGTCGTCGTCGAGGGCCTGGTGCAGCGCCCCGACCGGATCGGGCGGGGCCATGTCGAAGGGCAGGTCGCTGCCGAGCACCACGTGGTCGAGGCCGACCCGCTCGACCAGGTAACCCCCGCCGCGGGGCCGGTAAGCCGGCCTGTCGCCTTCGGCCTGGGCGCCCCGGATGACACGGCCGGTCAGGCCCGGCGCTGTCAGTGCCCAGGATCTCCCTGAGCTCGCTCCTTTATCCGGGCCAGCCAGTGGTCGAGGGTTCGCCGGGCGCTCTCGTCGCCGAGATCCGCCCGCAGGCGCAGCACCTCCATCTGATGCTGGCCGTAGCTGGGCGTCCAGCTCGATGCGAGCAGTTCCCGGTGATCAGCCAGGAGCTCGCGCAGTTCGTCCAGGCCGCCCTGCTCGGCCAGCCACCCGGCCAGGTGATACAAGGCGTGCGGGTCGCCCGCCCCGGCACGCCGGCGCAGCTCGTCCGCGTCGTCGCGCTCGGCTAGCCAGCGAGCCAGCCAGAGCTGCGCGATGTCGTCCCCGGCGTCGGCCAGCGGGCGGATCACCGCGATGGCCTGGTCGACCTGGCCGCGGTCGGACAGCCAGCCGGCCAGCTGGCGCCGGGCGTGATCGTCGCCCGCCTCCGCGTGCTGGCGCAGTTCGTCGATGCGGTCGTTCTCAGCTAGCACGTATGCCCGCCACCATTGCGCCTGGTCCGCGCGCGGGCCATCCTGTGGTCCGGCCGCGATCGGGCTGGCCGGGTCCGGTCCTGCCCCCCGCTGGGTCTCGACCGCCCGCCGCGCCCGGGTGTAGGACTCGCCCGCCTCCGCCGCTCGCTTGCGGGCTGCCTTCTTCGCCGCCTTGTCCTGCGTCATGATCGCTTCTCCCGGCGGTGCCGCCCGCGCCAGCCCGCCCGCCCGATCATGAGCTAAGCCGTACACGCGAAGCATGGCCCCTTGTCCTCGTGGCCACTCTGGCGCGGGCCGAGCGGCTCGGAAGCGGGCAGGCGTGCTGCTGCCTGACCCCAGGATATCGTTCGCAGCGCCCGTCAACTAGCCCCGTCAACTAGCCCTGGCAACTACAGGCCGGCGGTGACCACGGCTTGCCGGAGCCGCGTGATGACCGCGTGGCCGCGCGGGGCGACCGGGCTGAGCCAGTAGTTCCGGCCGGCTGCGACATCGGACCGGGTACAGATGAACTGGCTGGTCACGACCAGGGCCGACGCCGGGTCGGCCACGCAGGCCCGTACTTTGGTGCGCTCGGCCTGGACCAGGAAACCGGTGACGTCGGGCCAGGAGTGGTAGTCGAACCGCAAGACGATCATCCGGCCGCCGGCGCGCGCGGCCAGCGCGGCGACGGCACCGGGCAGCGCGGGGTCGGTGTCCGGGCCGCTGCTGGGCACGGCCGGATCGCTGCTGTTCGTGCTGGTCTGCGTCTGCGGTGCGACCGCCAGGGCGGCCAGGGCGACCGCGGCCGTGCCGAGGGCCGTGGCGGCACCGAGCCGCGGCGGCAGCGCCTCGGCGAGGCCCAGCACGATGACCAGCAGCACGAGGACAGGAGCCGACCAGTAGAAATAGCCGATGTAGTGCTGAGCGATCTTGTCGATCCCGGTCGCGGCGTAGTAGAGGAACGCCAGCGACGACACGGCGTCGACGGCCAGCAGGGCGATCAGGAACCGGCGCAGCGGGACCGGGGCCAGCCACCGGCTGATCGCCGCGGCCGCTAGGCATCCGGCGACCGGGACCGCCCACGCGTTCCGGTGCGGCCACCAGTACCACAGCGCGTCCCGCACCGCCGCCGCCAGGCTGTGGCCGCCCGCCTTCCGGGATGCCATGTACGCCAGGTAGTCACCGAACGGGCCCGGCCAGTGGAGCACCAGGTTCACGACGATCGGGACGGCGAAAGCCGCGCTGATAGCCGCCGCGGAAACCCACACTCGCCGTTGCGTGGTGAAGAAGAACCGCAACGCGGCGCCGAGGTGGCGCCGCCGCGGCCACAGCGCCGCGGCGGACGCGGTCAGGCCGATCACCGGCACGAAGAACAGGAAGCACACATGCCCGTGGATGAGGAACCAGCCGGTCAGCGCCAGCATCCACGCGTCCCGGACGGCCCCCGCCGCCACCGACGCGGCGGCGACGAGGAACGTGGTGTACGCCACCACGTAGAGGTACGGCATCCAGTCCGAGCTGAGCACGGCCGGGTGCGCGGCCGCGAGCGCCGTCACGGCCGCGAAGCAGGCGGCAGCGCCGCGCAGCGACCCGGTCCAGCCGTAGACCGCACCGACGGCGAGCCCGGCGAACATCGCGTTCAGCGCGTAGACGGCGAGCAACTGGCCGTTCCACGCGGAGGGCACGACGTGCAGCCCGGCCCAGAACAAGGACTCGCCGGCCGCCTTGACGTAGAGGTACGCGGGCCCGGGGTGGTGGAAGTGGTCCCGGGAGTAGTTGCCCACCAGGAGCGTAAACCGCCGTGCCTGCTCGACCAGGATGGAGTTCGCGCCCATGTCCGCGTCCTCATAGAGGCGGGTCGTGAACAGGAACCGGTTACGAATGCACAGCACGGCCACCAGTGCCGCCGCCGATACCGCCGCCACCTGCCATGGCCGCGGACGGATGGCGCTGACCGCTTCGCGCTCCTTGCTCATTTTCCAGGCCCCTCGATGGGTACTCCCCCTTTCAGGGACGAGGCTGAGCCTGTCCTGGTTCCAGCCGCCCGCACCGGTTGGCGGATGGTTGAATGGGGCCGTGAGCGCTCGGCGGCAGCGCACGTGGGCGCTAGCCGCGCTCTGGCTGCTCGGCGTGGCCGTTGCCTTCGCCGCCTACCTGCGGCTGGCGCGGACGCGGGCCGTGAATTCCGATGGCGCCAGCAATGCCCTGCAGGCGTGGGACATGCTGCACGGCAACCTGCTCCTGCACGGCTGGTCACTCTCGGATGTCTCCTTCTACACGACCGAGCTGCCGCAGTACATGCTGGTGGAGATCCTGCGCGGGCTGAACCAGGACGTAGTCCACGTGGCCGCGGCCATGACGTACACCCTCGCCACGCTGCTGGCGGCCCTGCTGGCCAAGGGCACCACCACCGGCCGTGAGGCGCTGGTGCGGATGCTTACCGCCGCCGGCATCATGCTCGCGCCGCAGCTGGCTTCCGGGGTTAACATCCTCCTGTCCTCACCGGACCACATCGGCACGTCCGTGCCGGTGATGGCGGTCTGGCTGATCCTGGATCATGCCCGCCCCCGCTGGTACGTCCCGGTCGTCGCCGGGGCGCTGCTCGGCTGGGCCGAGGTGGCGGACCTGCTGGTGCTCTACATCGGGGCGCTGCCGCTGGCGGTGGTATGCGCGATCCGGGCCGGCCAGGCCCTGGCCGTCGGGCGCCAGCCGCTGGCTTCGCGCCGGTATGACCTGGCTCTCGGCGCCGCCGCACTCGCCGGGACGGCGGCCGCCCTGCTGGCGCTGCACCTCATCCGCGCCTACGGCGGGTTCTACATGCCGGTTCCCGCCGCGCACCTCGCGGCCGGCCCGGACCTGGCCCGGAACCTGGGCATCACCGCCCAGGGGCTGCTGCTCCTGGGCGGTGCCGATTTCCTCGGGCTCCGCCTGACGGCCAGTACCGCCTTCATCGCGCTGCATGTGGCCGGCGTGTTCCTGGCGGCCTGGGGGACGGGCCTGGCGGCGTGGCGGTTCCTGCGGGACCGCGATCTGGTCGCTCAGCTGCTCGTGGCCGGCGTGACCGTCAACGTGGCGGTTTACGTGCTCAGCACCAGCGCCAGCGTGATCACGCAGACCCGGGAGATCGCACCGGTGCTGCCGTTCACCGCGGCCCTGGCCGGGCGGCTCGTAGCCGGGCGGCTCCTGGCCGGGCGGCCCAAGGCCGCCCGGCTGGCGCCGCTCCTGCTCGTCGTGCTGCTCGGCTACGTGGCCGGCCTGGCCCTCGAGCTCAGCCAGCCACCGGCGGACGCGCAGAACCAGCGGCTCACCTCCTGGCTGGCGGCCCGGCAGCTGCATTCCGGCCTGTCCGGCTACTGGGAGTCGAACGTCGTCACGCTGACCAGCGGCGACCGGGTCCAGATCCGGGAGGTGACACCGTCCGGCACCCGGCTCGTCCCCAGCGCCCGGGAGTCGAAAGCGCAGTGGTACGACCCGCGGGAGAGCACGGCGGACTTCGTCGTGCTCGCTCCCGGTACCGCGGGCTACCCGGGCTTTACCCGGGAACAAGCTGCGCTGGCGACGTTCGGCCCGCCTGCGCGGACCTATCACGTCGGTCCGTACACGATCTTGGTCTGGAACACGAACCTGCTGAGCGAATTCCCGCGGCCGGGCTCACATGCTCCGGCGGATCCGCCCGGCGCAGAACCCGGCCAGGGCTAGCGCGAGGACGATGAAGATCGCCGTCTCGCAGGCCTGGAAGGCCCAGAAGCGGCTGGCGGGCTGGTAGGTGATCCGCTGCCGCAGGTGCTGGGTCGCGAGGAAGGCATCGCACTGCTGCTGGGTGCCGGTGCTGCAGGCCGCGACATCGGGGAGCCCGAAGACCTGCCCGGACGGGGTGATGGTCTGGTTGGAGATGATCCATGCTCCGGGCTGGCCGGTTACCGGCGCCGTCAGCTGGCCATTGTGACCCATGGCGGCGGTGCTGAGGTTGACGCTGACCGTGCTGGTCGAGGTGGCGGGCGGGATCAGGTGGGGCCTGACCACGGTGGGCCAGCCCAGCTGGACCACGGCGACGCAGGCCAGGGCGATGGCCATGGCGGGGACGGTGCGCCGGACGAGCACGCCGACGGTGACGCCGAGGGTGAAGGCAAAGGCGGCGTAGCCGACCGGGGCGATGCCACGCGCGTCGAACACCAGGGGTGAGAAGCGGCTCAGCTGGCCCGTCGTCACCGGGAAGCCGCCGGCCCGGTCGATCGGGCCGGACCACCAGGTGACCGCGAGGCTGAGCAGCCCGGCGGTGGTCATGGCGGCCGCGCCGATCAGGCCGAGCTTGGCCGCCATCCAGCGGGTCCGGGTGACGCCCTGGTTCCATACCAGCCGCAGGGTGCCCGCTTCCAGCTCCCGGGTGACCAGCGGCGCGCCCCAGAAGATGCCGATGAGGGCGGGCGTGAGGTACAGCGCCGCTCCGCTGGCGAAGTACAGCAGCGGATAGACAGCGTCGGACCTCATCTGGACGAGGAAGGCGTTCGCCAGCGGTGCGCAGTTGGCCCGGCAGCTGGCCAGCCCGCTGGCGGCGTACATACGGGCCAGGTCCGGGCCGGTCGCCGCCATGACGGCGGCGACGGCGGCCAGCGCGGCGACGGCCACGAGAGCCTGGGCGCGGAACTGGCGCCAGGTGAGCCAGGTCATCGGCTTTCCTCCACTGGATCGGGGTGGCCGGCGGGCTGGCTCATGCGGGCCAGCACGAGGTCCTCCAGGCTGGCCGGCGCCCCCGTCTGGTGGCGGTAGGCGGCGAGCAGATCACTGACCTCGCCGGCCAGCCGTACCTGCGCGGCGGTGAGCACGATCAGGTAGTCGCAGGCGCGTTCCAGGTCGGAGACCAGGTGCGAGGACAGCATCACGCTCATGTGATGCTCGGCCACGACGTCGGTCAGGTCCCGCAGGAAGTCCCGGCGCGCCAGGGGGTCGAGGCTGGCGACCGGCTCGTCCAGGATCAGGAGCTCGGGGCGCTTGGCGATGGCCAGGGTCAGCGCCAGCTGGGCGCGCTGGCCGCCGGACAGCCGGCCGGCCTTGGCCGCCGGGTCGAGCCCCAGCCGCCTGATCCGCTCCGCCGCCAGCCCGGCGTCCCAGCCGCGATTGAGATGGGCCCCGAGCCGCAGGTGGTCGGCGATCGAGAACATGGCGTAGGTGGGCGTGTCCTGAGCGACGAATCCGACCCGGGCCAGCTGGGTGCTACTGGCGGCGGGCTTGCCGCCGGCCACCTCCATCGTCCCCGCGGTCGGCGTCAGCAGGCCGGTGACCAGGTGCAGCAGCGTTGTCTTGCCGGCCCCGTTCGGTCCGACGAGCCCGACCACGCGCCCGGCTGGAATCGACAGCGTGCAGTCGGCCAGGGCCCAGCGGCCCCGGTACCGCTTACCGAGCCCCCGCGCCTCGATGATGGCGGTCATGTTCCTCCTTCGAGGTTGGGCTGAACGACTTCCACCGTGCCGCCGGCGGTGGCGGATTACGTCAGGCCCGGGGACACACTCCGCGGACCGGGCTGGCCCGAAGTACACCGGCGAAGTCAGACCGCAGTCCGACGCGGACGGCCGGTCCCGCGCGTTACCGTCAGGACATGAGCCCCCTGTTGACGGGTCCGCGCGAGAAGCGCTGGGTCACGATCGACGCCGCCTGCACCGGGCTGCTCGTGCTCGTGTACGGCATCGGGTTCAGCCAGCCGGCCGACCTGACCGGCGTCCCGCAAGGCGTCGCCGCGCTGGTCGTGGCGCTCGCCGTGCTGCCCGCCGCGGTGCGGCGGCGCTGGCCGCGGACCGTGCTCGCGCTGGTGGTGGCGGACGGGGCCGCGGTCGCGGCGCTGAGCTTTTCCCCCGATCCGCCGCTGGCGGCGGCCTTCGTGCTGTACCTGATCCCGCTGAGGTTCGCCCGGCGCGAAGCCCGGTGGCTGCTGGCTGGCACGCTGGCGGCGATGGCGGCCGGGGATATCGCGTTCGGCCTGGTCCGGCACGGTGCCGCCGGACCGGGCGGTACCCGGGCGGCGGCCGGCCTGCTGCTGGAGAGCGGCCTGCTGCTGGTGGGTGCGTGGCTGACCGGCTACCTGGTCCGGCTGCAGCGCACGTACTCGGCCGGCCTGCGCGCGCAAGCCGAGCAGGGAGCCCGCGAGCAGCTCGCCCAGGCCCAGCGGGCCCACAGCGAAGAACGGCTGCGCATCGCGCGCGACCTGCATGACGTAGTGGCGCACAGCATGAGCGTGATCGCGGTGCAGGCCGGGGTGGCCGGCTACGTCGCCGGCGCGCGCCCGGAGGAGGCGGCCCGCGCCCTGTCCTCGATCGAGGAGACCAGCCGCGGCGCGCTGCGTGAGATGCGCGCCCTGCTCGGCGTGCTCCGCGACGAAGGGACCTCCGCCGCCGGCCCGGGCGCGGGACTGATCCCGGCGCCGGGACTGGCCGACCTGGAGACGCTGGCCGACCGGACCGCCGAAGCCGGCGTGCGGGTGGACCTGGACATCCAGCCAGAGCGGCCGCCGCTGCCCGCCGGGCTGGATCTCGCCGCCTACCGGCTGATCCAGGAGGCGATCACCAACGTGGTCAAGCACGCCGCGACGGACCGCTGCCGGGTCTCGGTCGGTTACGCCGGCGAGTCGCTGAGCCTGGAGATAACCGACAGCGGGACCGGCCCGGGCCCGAGCCCGGGCCCGGGGACTGGTCACGGCATCACCGGGATGCGGGAGCGGGTCGGCATGTACGGCGGGGAGTTCAGCGCCGCGCCCCGCCCCGGCGGCGGCTTCCGGGTCAGCGCCCGGTTCCCGCTGACAGGAAACACGGCATGACCATCCGGGTGCTGGTCGCCGACGACCAGGCCCTGGTCCGCGGCAGCTTCCGCATTCTCGTGGATACCGCACCGGACCTGGCGGCGGTCGGCGAGGCGGCGACCGGGGCCGAGGCCGTCGAGGCAGCCCGGCGGGAAAGGCCCGACGTGGTGCTGATGGACATCCGCATGCCCGGCATGGACGGCATCGAGGCCACCCGCCGGATCACCGCCGTCCCGCTGGCTTCCGCCGTCCGGGTACTGATCCTGACCACCTTCGATCTCGACGAGTACGTCTTCGCCGCACTGCGGGCCGGCGCGAGCGGCTTCCTGCTCAAAGACACCCCGCCGGCCGACCTGCTGACCGCGATCCGGGTCGTGGCGGCCGGCGACGCGCTGCTCGCTCCCGGCGTCACCCGGCGCCTGATCGAGGAATTCACCCGCGGCCCCGCCCCCGCGCCGCGCCAGCTGGCCACGCTCGGCGAGCTGACCGGGCGCGAGCGCGAAGTCCTGACCCTGATCGGTCTCGGCCTGTCCAACACCGAGATCGCGGCCACGCTGCACGTCAGCCTGTCTACCGCCAAGACCCACATCGGCCGCTTGCTCATGAAGCTCGGCGCCCGCGATCGTGCCCAGCTGGTCATCGCCGCCTACGACAGCGGACTGGTCGGCGCCGCCGCGCGTATCCGACCTGAGGATGAGACGGGCCGGCGGATCTCGTCCTCTACGGGGTCGAAGGACCGGCTCGGGGAGCCTTAGCGTGGGGTACCGGAGCCGCCGCGGAGGAGGTCACGGAGATCACCCTCATGAGCGCTACCCTGGCTGGCGTCCAGCTGCCGTCCGCGCTCAGCACGATGCCCACCGCCGCCGCGGTCGGCATCTCGTGTGCCGCCGTGGTGGCGGAGATCGTCGCCCTGCCGGCGGTGCTCCTGCCGGGCGGGGCGATCACGCTCCTGGCGGGGGCGCTGACCGGGGCCGGCCGCCCATCCGGCCCGGGCCAGCCAGGCCTGGTTCGTGGCGCCCTTCCCGTCACTCGCCGGGGGTACCGGGCTGCGCTACCGCCCGTTCGCCGTCCGGGCGCTCGTGCCGCGCATTCCCTGGCTGGCGACCGCGCTCGGGGCCGGAGCGCTGGCCGCCAGCTCCATCGCGCGCATCGGGCACGTGGCCGGGATCGTCGGCATCGCCGCCAGCGGCCTGGTCGTAGCGGGACTCTGATCGCCCGCCGGCGAGCCCGCGTCTGAATCGCGTCATGGTTCCTTCATGTCGCGCCGGTAGACCCTCTTCGGGACCGTAGTCCGCATTCCCGAGGAGGACAGCCGAGTGGCCCGACCCGGATACCGGTACGCCGGCCGCCACGTCCCGGTCAGCCGCCTGCTGCGGCATCGTGTGATCCAGGGCGGGCTGGCCCTGATCGCCGTCCTGTGCTGCTGGGCGGCCCTCTCCGTCGGCCAGGCGCTGACCGCGCCGGGCGGTGGTTCGGTCTCTTCCAGGCTGGCCGAATGGGCGCGGGATCACTACCTGGGGCCGGTGGTGACGTTCGGTGAGTGGCTCACCTACTCCCCGCCGAAGCTCGGCGGCGTGCCTGGCTTCTCGCTGACCGCCCCGCCCAGCGGTGCGGCCACGGCCAAGCCCGGCCCTTCCGGGTTCCGGTCGTTCATCCCGGCCCGGCTGAGCTCCCCGGCGGGGGCACCGCTGCCGGGCGAGGGTGCCTGGCGGGTGCTGGAGACGGTCCGCTCCCGGCCCGCCGTGCTCGGCGCCTACCTGCGGCCGGACCGGGTGCATACCTCTTACGTGGCCGGCCTCGTCTCGCTGGATCAGCGACTGGTCCGCTTCCAGCTGCGTCCCGGCGCCGAGGATCCGGGCCCGGGCGACTGGAAGGCCAAGCCGTACGTGCCCGCGGGCACCCGGACCGGGCTGCTGGCCACGTTCAACGGCGGCTTCAAGCTCAACAGCGCGGGCGGCGGCTTCTACCTCAACGGCACCAGCCGCGGCACGCTGACCAGCGGGGCGGCGTCAGTGGTCTATTACCGCGACGGCACCATCAGGATCGGTGCCTGGGGGAGCGAGGTCCGGATGTCGGCGTCCGTGACCGGTGTCCGGCAGAACCTGCGGCTGATCGTCGATCACGGCCGGGTCCCGTCGTCGGTGAACCAGGACGTGCTCGGCAGCTGGGGCGCCACCCTGGGCGGGGGCTACTACGTGTGGCGGTCCGGCCTGGGCGTCACCAGCGACGGAAGGGTGATCTTCGTCTACGGTCCCGCGCTGGACGTGCGCACGCTGGCGGGCCTGCTCCACCGGGCCGGTGCGGTCGAGGCGCTGCAACTGGACATCAACCCGTTCTGGACGTCGTTCGAGTACTACCAGGCCCACGGCCGTCCCGCCGACCCGCACCCGGTGAACCTCCTGCCTACCCAGCAGCAGAGCGCCTACCGGTACTACTCGGTCTACAGCCGTGACTTCACCGCGGCCTACGGGCGATGACCGCCGAGGCGGAGGCCGGGTCGTCCCCGGTCCGGCTGCTGCGCTGGCTCACGGCCGTGGTGACCACCGCCCGGCCGCGGCAGTGGCCGAAGAACCTGCTCGTATTCGCGGCGCCGCTGGCCGGGGCGACGCTGGGCCGGGATGACGGGCTGGGCTACGCGCTGGTGGCCGCGGCCGCCTTCGGCTGCGCCTCGGTGGCGGTGTACTTCGCCAACGACGTGGCCGACGCTGGCCGGGACCGGCGGCACCCCCGCAAGCGGCACCGCCCGGTCGCCGCCGGCGAGCTGCCCAAGTCCCACGCGATCACGCTGAGCGCGGTGAGCGCCGCCGCCGGGATCACCGCCGGGGTGGTCATCTCCGAGCCGCTGCTGACCGTGGCGGTCGGCGGGTACCTGGGCATCTCGTTCCTGTACTCAGCGGTGCTCAAGCACATCCCGGTGCTGGAGCTGCTCTTCGTGACCTCAGGGTTCCTGCTCCGCGTGCTCGGCGGCGCGGCGGCCACCCACGTGCGGCCCTCCGGGTGGTTCCTGCTGGTCTGCAGCCTGGGCGCGTTCGGAGTGGCCGTGGCCAAGCGCTACACCGAGCTGACCAGCCTGGGGGCCGAGGCCATCGCGCACCGGCCGGCCATGCGCCGGTACCGGGCCGGCGCCCTGCGGCTGGCCCAGCTCGCCGCCGGGGCCGCGATGACCGGGGCCTACCTGGCCTGGGCGGCCGGCCAGCCGCCCGGGGCGGCCCGCTGGCATCTGGCCAGCGGCTTGCCGCTGGCCGTCGCGCTGGTCCGGTTCGGCGTGCTCACCGGGCGCGGCACGGCCACGCCGGTGGAGGACCTGCTGACCCGGGACGGGCTCATGACGGGCTGCGAGCTGGCCTGGCTGGCCCTGTTCGTGGCTGGCCTGTAAGTGGCCGGGCCGCGGGTACATTCTGGGAGTGTGAGGGTGCTGGTCGCGGAGGATGACGAGAATCTCGGCACGGTCCTGGCCCGTGGCCTGCGAGAACACGGCTACGTGGTGGACCTGGTGCCCGACGGCGAGACCGCGGCGAACTACTTGCGCTTCTACTCCTACGAGGTGGTGGTGCTGGACTGGCGTATGCCCCGGCTCTCCGGCCTGGACCTGGTCCAGAAGCTGCGCCGGTCCGGCACGGGCGTCCCGGTGCTGATGCTGACCGCCCGGGACACGCCCGCGGACCGGATCACCGGCCTCGACGCGGGCGCCGACGACTACCTGGTCAAGCCGTTCGACTTCGGTGAACTGCTGGCCCGGCTGCGCGCTCTGCAGCGGCGCCCCGCGGTCAGCCAGCCGCCCCGCATGGTCACCGGCGAGGTCGAGCTCGACCCGGCCACCCGCCAGGTGCTGGTCTGCGGCCAGGCCCCCGCGCTGACCGCCACCGAGTTCGGCATCCTGGAGATCTTGATGCGACGGTCACCGCACGTGGTGGAGCGCCGCTCGATCGCCCAGCACGTATGGGACAACGAGGCCGACGCCTTCGGTTCCAACACCATTGACGTCCACCTGGCCCGGCTGCGAGCCAAGCTGGCCGGCGGGGGAGTGCGGATCGAAACCGTCCGGGGCGTCGGCTACCGGATCACCCCGGCATGAGAGCCAGGATCCGGCCCGGCCCGGCGGTCAAGGTGGCCACGGCGGCCACGGCGGTCCTGGCCGTCGTCTACGTCGTCGCCGTGATCGTGCTCAACCTGCTGGTGGGCGCGCACCTGACCGGGCAGGGCGAAGCCCGGCTGGCCGACCGGCTCGCCGATGTCCGGCGTGACCCATCCCAGCTCACCCGGCCGGCCAGCGGCCCGGGAGCCGCCCGCCAGCCGGACGACCTGGACGCCGATTCGGCGCCGGTGTACCTGTGGGCGGCGAACGCCGCCGGGACGGTAACCGCGCACAGCCCGGGTGCGCCGCCGCTGCCCGCCGCCCTGTTCCGCGACGACGGGACCCGTGACGGCCGGGTCGTCACGGCCGGCCTCGGCCCGCGGGCCGCGCGGTACCGGCTCGAGCTGACCCGGACGGCAGCCGGCTGGCTGGCCGCCGGCCAGAGCACGGCCGACGACACCCACACCCAGAACCTGCTGCGCGACACCGAGGTCATCGCCGCCCCGTTCGTGCTGGCGGCCATGTTCGCGGGTGCGCTGGTGGTCGGGCTGCGGGCGCTAGCCCCGGTGGAGCAGTCCCGGCGCCGCCAGCTCGAGTTCACCGCCGACGCCTCGCACGAGCTGCGCACCCCGCTCAGCGTCATCCGGGCCGAGGCCGACGTGGCCCTGGCCTCGCCCCGGGACGCAGCCGGGTACCGGGACGCGCTGACCCGGATCCAGGGCGAAACCGAGCGGCTGCGCCAGCTGATCGAGGACATGCTGTGGCTGGCCCGGTTCGATTCCCGGCCGCCGCCCCCCGGTGACGAGCCGGTCGATCTCGCCATGCTGGCCCTAGCCTGTGCGGACCGCTTCCGGTCGGTCGGGCAGGCCCTGACCGCGGACACCCCGGACGTACCCGTGCTGATCAGCGCTCCGCCCGAGTGGATCGACCGGCTGGCCGGCGTCCTGGTCGACAACGCGTGCCGCCACGCGGGCCCCGGGGGCCAGGTCCGGATCCGGGTCCTGGCCGAGGGCGGCCGGGTCAGCCTGGTGGTAGAGGACAGCGGTCCCGGCATTCCGGAGGCGGAGCGGTCCCGGCTGTTCGACCGGTTCCACCGGGCCACGGAGCCCGGCTCGGGCACCGGCCTCGGCCTCGCCATCGGCGACTCGATCGTGCGCTCGACCGGCGGGCGCTGGCGGGTAGGCGACTCCGGCCTGGGGGGCGCCTTGATGGCGGTGTCCTGGCGGCACACCCAGCCCCGGGTCTTCGAGCGGCCGGCCTGAGTGCCGCACACCCGGCCCTCTCACCGGACAGGCGCGCTCGGCGGTGCGGGATGCCGTGCGCCGGGCGTGCTGGCAGTACCAGCCCGGTCAGCCTCCGGCGTGCCGGTGGCCGCCGGCCGGTCCCTGCGGCCAGGCAAGATCGTTCCGGCCGCCGCCCCGGCCAGGGCGAGGACCGCCGCGGCGGCAAAGGCGGCGACGAATCCGCGGCTGAAGGCGGCGGGGCCAGAGTAGCTTCCGGCGGTGGCGAACACGGCACCGAGCACCGCGACGCCGAATGCGCCGCCGAGCTGGCGCATGGTGGTGAACGCACCGGATGCCGTGCCGATGTCCCCGGGCGGCACGGTGCTGGTGACAGACCTGGTAACCGCGGGAATGGCCAGCGCCAGCCCGACCCCGACGATGGTCATCGGCGCGACCAGGGGTAGGTAGCCACGATCAGGGCCTGCCACGGCGGCGATCCAGGCCACCCCGGAAGCCATCAGCAGCGCCCCGCCCACGACCAGCGCCCGTTCACCGATCCGGTCCGCCAGCGCCCCGGCCCGGGGACCGACCAGGAGCGGCGCGATTCCCCACGGCAGCAGCCGGAGCCCGGCGCCGAGCGGATCCTGGCCGGCCACCACCTGCTGGAACTGCGGCATCAGGAATATCACTCCGGTGAGGGAGGCGTTGATGGCGAAGATCGCGGCGTTGCCCGCGGAAAACGCGGCCGACCGGAACAGCCGCGTCGGGAGCATCGGGCGCACCGCCCGGCGCTCCCAGGCAGCGAACGCGACTGCCGCTCCGGCCCCGCCCGCGAGCGGGCCCACCACCTCCGGGCTGCTCCAGCCGGCCGTGTTTCCCTGGACCAGCCCCCACACCAAGCCCAGCGCCGCGGCGGTGACCAGCGCCACGCCGGGCAGGTCAACCGCACCGCCCGGGCCGGTCGCCTCGCTGATCCGGGTGAGGACCAGCGGGATGGCCGCCAGCGCGATGGGCACGTTGAGCCAGAAGATCCACTGCCAGCCCAGCCCCTGGGTGACCGCGCCGCCCAGGACCGGGCCGGCTACTGCGGCCAGCGCGGTCACCCCGCCGTAGATCCCGATCGCCCAGCCGCGCCGGGCCGGCGGGAACGCGCCGTTCAGCAGGGCCAGCGCCATCGGCATGATGGTCGCCGCGCCCCCGCCCTGAACGGCGCGCGCGATGATCAGCGCGGCGGCGTCCGGAGCCAGGGCGCACCCCGCCGAGGACACCGCGAAAACCGCGAGCCCGGCGGCGAAGAGCCGGCGGCGGCCAAGCCGGTCGCCGAGCGCCGCCGCCGTCATCAGCAGCACCGCAAAGCTGAGCGTATAAGCACTGACCGTCCATTCCAGCTCCGCTAGCGACGCCCCCAGGTAACGCCGGATCGCGGTCAGCGCGGTGGCCACGACCATCACGTCGAGGATCACGATGAACGACGCTAGCGAGGCCAGGCCAAGCGCCCACCGTTGCTCGCGGGTCGTCCCCGCCGGCCTGCCGCCATCTGCCGCCCGCGTCTGCGCCACGTGCCTTCTCCTGTCTGCCGTTACCGCTTTCGTTGTGTTAGGACCAGACGCGAGCAGGAAACTGGCCGGCCGCGGGCCGGCCAGTTCCCGATCCGGACGGTGTCATTACCTGCGGACGAGATCTGGCCGGAGGGGCTATGGGAGGAAGCGTGGATGCGACCGGACAGCTGCTTGACCGGGCCCGCTCAGGTGACGGGGAGGCGTTCGCCGAACTCACCGGGAGGTTCCGGCGCGAACTGCAGGTGCACTGCTACCGGATCCTCGGCTCGGCCGCCGACGCCGAGGACATGCTGCAGGAGACGATGATGGCGGCCTGGCGCGGGCTTGACCGGTTCGAGGGCCGCGCGTCGCTACGTACCTGGCTGCATGCGATCGCCACCAACAAGTGCCTGAACCACTTGCGTGCCGCCCGTAGCGTGCCTGCGTACACGCCGGAGGTGCCGCTGCCCGAGCCCACCCGCAGCGGGGAGCCGCGGTGGCTCGAACCCTACCCCGACGCCCTGCTCGGCGACCTGCCCGACACCACCCCGGGGCCGGAGGCGCGATATGAGGCCCGCGAATCGGTGTCGCTCGCCTTCGTCACCGCGTTGCAGCACCTCCCGCCCCGGCAGCGTGCCGCCCTGGTGCTCCGCGACGCACTCGGGTTCCGCGCCGCCGAAACCGCGGCCATCCTGGGCTGCAGCGTGGACGCCGCGAACAACCTGCTGAAGCGGGCCCGGGCCACGATCGCGCGCCACCTGCCGCCGGGCGGCCGAGACGAGGCCCCGCTGCCTGGATCCGCGCGTGAGCACCAGGTCACGGCGCGCTTCGCCGACGCGTTCGAGCGCGGCGACGTCGAGGCCATCGTCGCCCTGCTCACCGATGATGTGTGGCTCACGATGCCGCCGCTGCCGTTCGAGTACCACGGCCGCGCCGCGGTCGGGCACTTCCTGGACACCGTCTCATTCCGCCACGGAACCCGGCGGTCACGGCTCGTCCCCGCCCGGGCGAACGGCCAGGCCGCCTTCGTCCGCTACCTACCTGACCCGCACGTACCGGTCGGCCACGCGCACGGCCTGCTCGTGCTGACCCTTGCGGGCGACCGCATCTGCGGCATCACCGGATTCATCGACAACAGCGTCCTGGGCCGGTTCGGGTTGCCTCGTACCCTCCCCGAATAAGCCAGGGTGGTGTCCGGTCGTTCTCGACGGCCGGCGTGCGGGGGCTTACGGTAGGTGGCGAACTCCCGGCGCGAAGGGGGAACCCGATGTACCCAGGCCCGCATGCTCGTGACCGTGCCGGTCAGGCCGCGTTCGTCATGGCCTCGACCGGTGAGAGCGTTTCGTACGCGGAGTACGAGGCGCGGACTAACCGGCTGGCTCACCTGCTGCGCGCCCGCGGACTGGGCCGCCTGGATCACTATGCCATCTTCATGGAGAACAACGACCGGTACCTGGAGGCCTGCGGTGCGGGGGAGCGGGCGGGCCTGTACTACACGTGCGTCAACTCCTTCCTGACCGCGCCGGAGCTGGCCTACATCCTCAACAACAGCACCGCCAAGTTCCTGATCACCTCCCGGGCGTGCCGGGAGGTGGCCCTGGAGGCGGTGCGTGACTGTCCCGGGCTGACATCCGGCCTGATCGTGGACGGCACCGGCGACGACGGGATATTCGCCGACTTCGCGGAAGCGACCCGCGCCTACCCTGATACGCCGATCGGCGACGAGAGCCTGGGGACGCCGATGCTGTACTCCTCGGGCACGACGGGCCGGCCCAAGGGCATCATCCGGCCCCTGGACGACATCCCGCCCGGTGACCAGCTGCCCCTGTTCGGCTTCTTGTCCCGGCTGTGGCAGTACCGGGACGGGCTCACCTACCTGTCGCCCGCCCCGCTGTACCACTCGGCCCCGCAGGCCGCGGTCGGCCTGGCCATCCGCCACGGCGGGACCGTGGTCATCATGGAGAAGTTCGATCCCGAGCAGTACCTGCGCCTGGTCGAGCGCTACCGGGTGACGCACAGCCAGCTCGTCCCGACGATGTTCAGCCGGATGCTGAAACTCCCGGCGGAGGTGCGCAGCCAGTACGACCTGTCCTCGCTCGAGGTCGCCGTCCACGCGGCCGCGCCGTGCCCGGTGCCGGTCAAGCAGCAGATGATCGACTGGTGGGGGCCGGTCCTGCTGGAGTACTACGCCTCGACCGAGGCCGTCGGCTTCACGGCCTGCGACAGCGCCGAATGGCTGGCCCATCCCGGCACCGTCGGCAAGGTGATGCTCGGGGAGCTGCACATCCTGGACGATTCCTTCGCGCCGGTCCCGCCGGGTACGCCCGGCACGCTGTGGTTCAAGCCCGGATCGCCGTTCGGCTACTTCGACGACACCGAGAAAACGGCCGAGTCGACCTCGCCCGACGGGTCGATGGTCACCGTCGGCGACGTCGGCTACCTCGACGACGACGGCTACCTGTACCTCACCGACCGCGCCACGTTCATGATCATCTCCGGCGGCGTCAACATCTACCCCCAGGAATGCGAGAACCTCCTCATCACCCACCCCAAGGTCGCCGACGCCGCCGTCTTCGGCATCCCGAACGAGGACCTCGGCGAGGAAGTCAAGGCCGTCGTCCAGCTCATGCCGGGCTTCGACCCCGGACCGGATACCGCCGCCGAGCTGATCGCGTTCTGCCGCGAGCACCTCGCCCACCTCAAATGCCCCCGGACGGTCGACTTCACCGCTCAGCTGCCCCGGCTCCCCACCGGCAAGCTCTACAAGAAGCCCTTCCGGGACGCCTACTGGGGCCAGTCCCGCAGCCGCATCGTCTGACCCTCCGCCCTGAGCGAACCGCTGACGCTGGAGTCCGCCGCCGCCCAGGCGCACATGAGCAGCCGGACGCTGGCGCGGCGCTTCCGGGCCGAGACCGGGAACAGCGTGCAGGACTGGATCGCGCGACCTCACCAACGCGGTGAGGTTCGGGGGAAGATCGTCTACTGCTTCCTCGCCAAAACGTGACCCTCGGGTATGACATTGCGGTCACCGGCGGTGCTCCGATTGCCGCAGACGCCGGGGCACCGTGAATCGCCTGGTCAGTATGCTGAGCCGGTGACCGAAGGAGCCCGCCGCGCCGCCGAAGAGCCGCCCGTGGAGTGGCTGACCCCGGCGGAACTGGGCTCCTGGCTCTCCGTCGTCCGGCTGATCTGCTGGCTGCCCTGGTCGATCGACCAGCAGTTGCGGCGCGATTCCAACCTGGGCATGGTCGAGTACCAGGTCATGGCCAGGCTGTCGCAAAGCCCGGAACGAACCCTGCGGATGGGCCTGCTCGCCGACCTCGCCAACTCGTCGCTGTCGCGGCTGTCGCACCTGGTCAAGCGGCTCGAGGAGCGGGGCTTGGTGCGCCGCGAGCCGGATCCGGCGGACGGGCGGTTCACCAACGCCATCTTGACCGACGAGGGCTTCCAGGTCCTCGCCGCGGCGGCGCCCGCGCACGTGGCCCACGTGCGATCGCTCGTCATCGACGCCCTGTCGTCCGAGCAGCTGCGGCGCCTCGGCCTGACCGCGGACCGCATCGTCTCACGCATCGACACCTCCGCGATCAACTAGCGATCGCAGGCACCCGCGGCGGCCGTCCAGGGCAGCTTATACTGACTTGAAAGGTCAAGTCAGGCGTACGCCATCTTGACCGACGAGGGCTTCCAGGTCCTCGCCGCGGCGGCCCCCGCGCACGTGGCCCACGTGCGGTCGCCCGTCGTCGACGCCCTGTCATCCGAGCAGCTGCGGCGCCTCGGTCTGGCCTCGGATCGCATTACGTCGCATATCGACACCGCGGCAATCGTCTAGCCCTCAGCTGGGCCCGACCGCCGGATCGGCCTCGTAAGACTTGACGGTTCAAGTAACTTATCCGTAACCTTCACTTGAAGGATCAAGTGAAGGATGTCACGGAAGGTGGATCAAGATGACTGTTCCGGACAGCACGGTGGCCATCATCGGCACCGGCAACATCGGCAGCGTGCTCGCGGCGGACTTCGCGGCCGGGGGCCAGGATTTCCTGCTGGCTGGCCGTGACCTCGAGTCGGCCCGGAAGATCGCGGCGGACCTGGGCGGCCACGCCGAGGTGGTGAGCGTGGACGAGGCCGTCGACCGGGCCGGAGTGCTCGTGCTCGCCGTCTGGTTCGACGCCTTCAGGCAGCTCGTCGACCAGTACGGCGAGCGGCTGGCGGGCAAGGTGATCATCGACCCGACCAACGCGGTCGGACCGGATGACGCCGGCGGCTACCGCAAGGTCATCGGCGAGCAGGAATCCTCCGGCCAGATCCTGGCTGGCCTGCTGCCGGCCGGAGCACGGCTGGTCAAGGCGTTCGGCACGCTGTCGGCGCCCACCCTGGCGGCGGCCGCGCGGCAGGAACCCGACCGCGCGGTGCTCTTCTACGCCGCCGACGACGCGGCCGCGGGCGACCTGGTTGCCGGGCTGATCCAGGCCAGCGGCTACGACCCGGTCCGCGTCGGCGGCCTGGACCAGTCCATCCGCATCGAGATGTTCGGCGACCTGCACGAGTACGGCGCCCTGGGCCGCACCGTGACCAAGGCCGAAGCGCTCAAGGCCCTGTGACCAAGGCCGCCCTGGCGGTGGTCCGCCGCACCCGCTATCGCCGATAGCCCGGCGGGCGGTCCGGCCGCTGGCCTGAGGCCGGGCTAGCGGCCCTGGGCGTCTCATCCGGGTTTATGAGTATTCGATCTTGACACATCCCCGCCCAGCGCTGACTATCTGTCTCAGGAACGCTATTCCGTATCACGGAACGTGCAGCTGGAAGGCGGTCGCCATGGCGGTCACCACTGAGCCCCGGCCATCTAACCTGCGCCGCGAGCTGCATATCTGGGAGGCGATCGGGCTTTCCGTGGCCGGTGCTTCACCCGCCCTGGCCATGGCCTTCTCCGGTCCCGGGCTGGCCGGGCTGGTCGGCCGGGCCGCGGCGCTGTCCTTCCTGTTCGCCGCCGTCACCTGCATCTTCATCGGGTACGCGTTCATGATGCTGGCCCGGAAGTACAACAGCGCCGGCAGCGTCTACGGGTTCGTCGGCGCCTCACTCGGCCCGCGCTCCGGCTTCTTCGCCGGCTGGGCGATGATGCTGATGTACTTCGTCTTCACCCCAGGGTCGGCCGCTGCCTCCGGATACTTCGTGGCCAACCTGTTCGACGATCTCGGCTGGTGGCACAACGCCAGCTTCATCTGGTTCGCGATCCCGATCACGGGCATCATCTGGCTGACGGCGGCCGGGCTGGCCCGGCACTCGGCCCGGACCCTGCTGTCCATCGAGGGCATCACCGTCCTGCTGATCCTCGTGCTGATGGTCGTCATCTTGGTCAAGGTCGGCGGCGGTCACGGCCTCAACCACGGCACGCTGACCCTGAACGTCTTCGTCCCGCCCGCCGGGGTCAACCTGCATGCCATCATCCTCGGGGCCGTGTTCGGCTTCCTGGCCTTTACCGGGTTCGAGGCGGCCGGCGCGCTCGGCGAGGAAACGGTCAACCCTGGCCGGGAGATCCCGCGGGCGATCGGGGTGTCGATTCTGGCGGTGGCCGTCTTCTACGTCGCGTGCATCGCCGTGCAGTCGCTCGGTTTCGGCGCGAACAAGGCCGGCTCGGCCGAGTTCGCGGCTTCCGGTGGCCCGCTGTTCCAGCTGTCGGCCGCCTACCTGAACGGCGCGGTGCGGGACATCATCCTCGTCGGCGCCGCCTTCAGCGCCTTCGGCGCGGCGGTCAGCGAGGCGATGGCCGGATCCCGGCTGCTGTACGCGCTGTCGCGCGACGGCGCGCCACGCTCACCGCTGGCCCGGATTTCCGTATCGTCAGGCGCCCCCCGCCATGCCGTCGAGCTGATCATCGCCATCAACGTCATCCTGCTGCTGTCGTTCCAGTTCGCGGGCGTCAGCGGCTTCACCATCTGGCAGTATCTCGGTACCCTCGGCACGTTGTCGATCCTGGTGGGGTACGTGCTGGTCTGCATCGGGGCCAGCCGGGCCGCGCTGAACGGGAACCTGCAGGTGGCGAAGTGGCGGGCGATCGTGCCGATCCTGGCCGCGCTGCTGGTGGCCTACACGCTCTACAACCAGCTGGTCCCGGCACCGGCCATGCCGTACCGGCTGTTCCCGTACATCGCCCTGGGCTGGCTGCTTATCGGCGCGGCCGTGGTGGTCTTCGCGCCGCAGGTAGCCGCCCGGATGGGTGACGCCCTCACCCGCACGCTCGGGCTGTCCGCGCCGGGCGGCGCGGACCGTGCTCCGGCGGCCGTCGCGCCGGACCCGCCGGCGGCGGACTGACCGCCCGCGGGATTCTGCGGCGTAGAGTGGCAACGTGCGGGACAGCGCCGAATCGCCCGTGACGAGCATCGACCGCGCTCTGCGGATCCTGGCGCTGATCGGCAGCGCTCCCCGTGGTCTTTCGCTCGACGAACTGGCCGCCGAGCTGGATATACCGAAGAGCTCGCTGCACCGGATTCTCGCCGCGCTCAAGTTCCGCCAGTTCGTCTGGCAGCCGGAGACGGGGGGCGCCTATTTCCTCGGCAACGAGTTGCTCGCGACCGCATTCCGGTTCCACGACTCGCTCGATCTCAGGGTGCTCATCCACCCGCTGCTGCTGCGGCTCACGGCCGAAATCAACGAGACGACGCATATGGCCGTGCTGGACGGGGCCGACGTTGTGTACCAGGACAAGATCGAGGCCACGCACTCCATCAAGCTCTCCTCCGTGATCGGCGGCCGCAATCCGGCCCACGCCACCGGCGTCGGCAAGGCTCTCCTGGCGTGGACGTATCCCAGCGATGAGGCGATCAGGGCGTGGGTAGCGCGATGGGAGCCGCTGCTGCGCCCCACGAAGCGGACGGTCACGTCCGGAGACCTGCTAGCCGGGGAGCTGGCCGTCGTGCGCGAGCGCGGTTACGCGCTTGACATAGAAGAGAACGAAATCGACGTCAGGTGCGCGGCCGTGCCGATCTTTCTCGGCCAGGCGGTACCGGCCGCGGCGGTCAGCGTGACCGTCCTGGGTTTTCGCGCCGACCCCGGGCGGCTGAGCGAACTAGGCGAGTATCTGCGCGCTATCACGGCCGACTGGTCTACCGCGGCCGCTGTCCCAGCGCATTTTCCTGCCAGAGTTGCGAGCGAAAGGCGGTAAGCGGTGGGCGCACTGGACGAAGAGGTGGCCGCACTGGCGCGGGAGCCCAACCTCGCCAGCCTCACGACCCTTCTGCCCGATGGTTCCCCCGTGTCCTCGCTCATGTGGATCGACGCGGACGATGATCACCTGCTCGTCAACACCGAACGCCACCGGCTCAAGTACCGGAACGTGTGCGCCGACCCGCGCGTCCAGCTCCTCATCATGGACCGCGATGACTCCGGCCACTACGCGGCCATCCGCGGCATCGTCAGCGAGCAGATATCCGGTCAGGCGGCCCGAGACCATATCGACCGGCTCGCGCAGAAATATCTCGGACAGCCATTCGACCCGGAACGTGTCATATCCGAGCGAATTCTCCTCAAGATCAGCCCGCTCAGGCAGCGCATCCGGCACAGCACCGTCGTCATTGAGTGATCCGGCCCAGCTGATCCCGGGCCCGGGATTCGTCCATCAGGGCAGGTAGCCGGTAACTGACGCCGCGCCGTAGACCCGGATCAGGCCCCGGACCACCAGCGCCGCCGCCGAATCCGCCCCGGCCGGGTCGCTAAGCCCACTTCCAGTCGTTGATCTCGGGGGCGTCCTCGCCGTGCTCGCGGGTGTAGGCGCGGGCCTCGATGCGCTTGTCCGCCATCAGCTGCCGGACGTGCCCGGCCGTGGCGGCCAGCCCGGGCACCCGGTCGATGACGTCCATCACCAGGTGGAACCGGTCCAGGTCGTTCAGCATCACCATGTCGAACGGCGTGGTCGTGGTGCCTTCCTCCTTGTACCCGCGGACGTGCAGGTTGGCGTGGCCATTCCGCCGGTAGGTCAGCCGGTGGATCAGCCACGGGTAACCGTGGTAGGCGAAGATCACCGGCTGGCCGGTGGTGAACAGCGCGTCGTACTCCGCGTCGGACATGCCGTGCGGATGCTCGGTTTCCGGCTCGAGGCGCATCAGGTCCACCACGTTCACCACCCGCACCTTGAGGGACGGCAGGTGCTCGCGCAGCAGCGACACTGCGGCCATGGTCTCCAGCGTGGGAATATCGCCGCAGCACGCCATCACCACATCGGGTGCGTCCGGTGCGTCGTTCGACGCCCACTCCCAGATCCCGGCGCCGCGGGTGCAGTGGATGACCGCCTGGTCCATGGTCAGCCAGTTCCACTGCGGCTGCTTGCCCGCCACGATGACGTTGACGTAGTGCCGCGAGCGCAGGCAGTGGTCGGCCACGGACAGCAGGGTGTTGGTGTCCGGCGGCAGGTAGGCCCGGATGATCGACGCCTTCTTGTTCACCACGTGGTCGATGAAGCCGGGGTCCTGGTGGCTGAACCCGTTGTGATCCTGCCGCCACACCAGCGAGGAGAGCAGGTAGTTCAGCGAGGCCACCGGGCGGCGCCAGCCGATACCGGCCGAGACCTTGAGCCACTTGGCGTGCTGGTTGAACATCGAGTCGACGATGTGGATGAACGCCTCGTAGCAGTTGAACAGGCCGTGCCGCCCGGTCAGCAGGTAGCCCTCCAGCCACCCCTGGCACAGATGCTCCGACAGCACCTCCATCACCCGGCCGTCGGGGGCGAGGTCATTGTCCCCGGCGATGATCTCGCCGTCGAACGCCCGGCCCGTCACCTCGAAGACGTCGCCGAGCCGGTTCGAACGCGGTCTCGTCCGGGCCGAACAGCCGGAAGTTCGACGGGTTGGCCGTGATCACGTCGCGCAGCCAGCCGCCGAGCACCCGGGTCGCTTCCGACATCTGGCCGCCCGGCTGGCTGACCGCCACGGCGTAGTCCCTGAAGTCAGGCAGGTCGAGGTCACGCAGCAGCGCGCCGCCGTTGGCGTGCGGGCTGGCGCTCATCCGCCGCTCACCTAGCGGCGCCAGCGCGGCGAGCTCGGGCACCAGCGCCCCGGAGGCGTCGAAGAGCTCTTCCGCCTGGTAGGAGCGCATCCACGCCTCGAGCTGGGCCAGGTGCCCGGAGTTGGTGCGGGCGGCGTCGATCGGCACCTGGTGCGCCCGCCAGGTCCCCTCCACCGGCAGCCCGTCCACCACCTTGGGCCCGGTCCACCCCTTCGGCGTCTTCAAGACGATGGCCGGCCAGGCCGGACGGGTCAGGTCGCCGTCCGCCCGGGCCCGGCGCTGGATCGCGTGGATCTCGCCGATCACCGTGTCCATGGCCGCGGCGAGCTGCTGGTGGACCAGCTTCGGGTCATCGCCCTCGACCGTGTGCACCGTGTACCCGTAACCGGTCAGCAGCGACTCGAGCTCGTCGTGCGGGATCCGGGCCAGCACCGTCGGGTTGGCGATCTTGTACCCGTTCAGGTGCAGGATCGGCAGCACCGCGCCGTCGGTGGCCGGGTTGAGGAACTTGTTGGCGTGCCAGCTGCCGGCCAGCGGCCCGGTCTCGGCCTCGCCGTCGCCGATCACGCAGGCCACGATCAGGTCCGGGTTGTCGAACGCCGCCCCGTAGGCGTGGGCCAGCGAGTAGCCGAGCTCGCCGCCCTCGTGGATCGAGCCGGGGGTCTCGGGCGCTACGTGCGACGGGATGCCGCCCGGGAAGGAGAACTGCCGGAACAGCTTGGCCAGGCCCGCGGCGTCCCGCGTGATGTGCGGGTACCGCTCGGTATAGGTCCCCTCCAGGTAGGTGTTCGCCACCATGCCGGGGCCGCCGTGCCCCGGCCCCGCCACGTAGATGACGTTCAGATCGGACTTCCTGATCACCCGGTTCAGGTGCGCGTAGATCAGGTTCAGCCCCGGCGTGGTGCCCCAGTGCCCCAGCAGCCGCGGCTTGACGTGCTCGGGCCGCAGCGGCTCGGTCAGCAGCGGGTTGCCCATCAGGTAGATCTGCCCCACCGACAGGTAATTCGCCGCTCGCCACCAGGCGTCCAGCGCATCGAGCTCAGTGCTGGTCAACGCTTCCCGCTCAGTCATGGTCACTGTCCTTTAAACCCCTTTTTCCCGAACGGGCCATGGTGCTCGCCCTGGTAACCGGCTTCTTTTCGTGGCGCATGAGCATTACTGGCGCATCAGCGCAATTTCCGCAGGAACGGATCGTGCGGTTCGTAGGGCGCCACCGTGATTCGTGCGGCCATGACGACGGCCGCGTCTGGCCCGGCGATAACCGGGCTCAGGTCAAGACGGGTGATCTCGGGCCGGTCGTCGGCCAGTCGCGAGACCCGCAGCAGCAGGTCGCGCAGGTACGCCCGCCCCGGGACGACACCCCGGGTGAGCTGGTCCGCGTCGGTATCGGTCAGCGGCGTGAGCCGGGCCGCGGGCCCGACCATCACCAGCGGGCCGAAGGTGTGGTCAGCCGCGATCCTGACGATCACTTCGGTCCAGCCCGCGCGCGTGGCTTCCGTCGTGGGAGTGTCTTCGCCGCAGGCCGACAGTATTCCGTAGCAGCCCAGAAGATCAGTCGTCTGACCGGGGGAAAGGCCGCCGCCGTCCGGTGCCTGGCGGAGGAACTGGTGCACCAGCGTGCGGGCGTCCGCGGCCCTGATGTCGGCGAAGTCGGGCACCTGCCCGCGCGGTGCCGCCCGCCAGGCTCCGTAACTGGCGGCGCGGGCCACCGCGGCCACCGCGGCTTCGGGGTATCCGTAGGCGGGCACCCGGCCCTCCTCGTCCTCTCCCGTCTTGCCTCGCGGCAGCAGCCGGACGGATTCTGGCTGGTCGAGCACCACCGCGGCCAGCGGGATGCGGACGTCAGCCGCGGTGATGGCGGCCACCAGGTCGCCGGTGGCGGCGGTGGGCAGGACCAGGGCGATGATCGCGTGTACCTTGTCGTCCGCCGCGAGTCGCTCGAGGCGCTGGCGGAAATCCTCGCCGGAGACCGTGGCCCCGGTGTCGACCGGGCCGGTGACGGTGAGCCCACGGTCGGTGCAGGCAGCGGCCGCCAGCAACCCCGCGCTGCCCACGTTGGACACGATCGCGACGGTGCGTCCGGCCGGGACCGGCTGGGTGGCCAGCAGCGCGGTGGCCTCGATCAGCTCGCCGTAGCCGCGCGTGACGATGACGCCGGCCTGCTCGAACAGCGCCTCCCGGGTCTGCGCGTCGCTACCCTGCTCATTTCCGGCCGTGAGCACGGTGAGCAGGGGCATGGTGGCGCCTACCCGGCGGGCGGTCCGGCCGAACTTGCGCGGGTTGCCGAACGACTCGATGTACAGCACCGCGAGCCTGGTCACGCCGTCGTGCTCCCACCACAGCAGCATGTCGTTGCCGGACACGTCGAGCTTGTCGCCCACCGACGCGAACGAGGAGATCCCGATGCCGAGCCGGGACAGCCGATCCACCAGGGCGAAGCCCAGGCCGCCGGACTGCATGACCAGGCCGGCCACGCCAGCCCGCGGCGGCCGGGCGGCGAAGGTGGCGTTGAGGCCGAGGCCGGGCACGGCCACGCCGAAGCAGTCCGGGCCGGCCAGCCGCATGCCGTGCCGGCGGCACACCGCGAGCAGTTCGGCGCGGGCGGCGGTCTGCAGCCCGGAAGTGACGACCACGAGGGACCGCACGCCGCGCTGGCCGCACTGCTCCGCCGCCGCCAGGACCGCCGGGGCGGGCACCGCGATCACCGCGAGGTCCACCGGCTCGGGCAGGTCGGCCACCGAGGCCAGGCACGGCTCGCCGCCGATCTGCCGGGCCCGCGGGTTGACCGCGTAGAGGTGGCCGGCGTACCCGGCGGCCCGGATGTTCTCCAGGATCGCCCGGCCCGCTGTCCCCGTCCGCCGGCTCGCGCCGATCACCGCGACTGACGCGGGCGCGAGCACGTGCCGCAGGCTGGCGGCTTCCGCGCGGCCCTCCCGTTCGGCCACGGCGTCCAGGTAGCTGTCGGCCGAGGTGGTGGCGGCGGCGGGGAGCGGAAAGGTCATCTCGAAGACCCCGTCGTCGACATGACGGTCCATGGGCAGGCCGGCGTCGGCGAAGACGTTCAGCATGGCCCGGTTCTCGGACAGCGTCTGCGCGACGAACCTCGATATCTGGTGGCTCCTGGCGTAGGAGACCAGATGCTCGAGCAGCAAGGTAGCGATGCCCCGGTGGTGCATGTGGTCGGCGACCGCGAACGCGATCTCCGCCGCATCGCTGCGGCGGCCTGGTGCTCGCTCGCCGACGGTGACGTAACTGGCGCAGCCGGCTACGTCGCCGTCCGCCAGCGCGAGCAACGCCACCTGATCCGGCGACGGAGCCCGGCAGATCCGCCGCGCCTCGGCGCCGGCCGCCGTCCGGCTGAGGTTGAAGAAACGCAGGTAGGTGTTGTCGGGTGACAGCGCCTCGTGCATGGCCTTGACCGCGCCGAAATCGGCTGGGCCAGCCGGGCGGATCTCGACCGTCGTCCCGTCCGCCAGCAGTGCGTATACCTGGCCGGCCCCGGCTCCTAGCCGCGTCGTGCTCACCGCGGCCGCCGGTGGCGGACTACTGCCTTGCGGCCCTCGTCCGCCAGGAGCAGAGCGAGGCCGAAGCCGGTGACGATGAGCCAGTCCCACCCGGTGAGGCCGGCGGTGCCGAAGATGCTCTGCAGGGCGGGGATGTAGCTGATGCAGCTGACCAGGACGATGCCGAACGCCCCGGCCAGCAGGAGCCTGCGGTTGGTGAACACGCCGATGGTGAGGATGCTCTGGTCCTCGCTCCGGACGGTGAGGGAGTTGAAGAACTGGCTCACGACGATCCCGGCCTGGGTCATGGTGCGTGCTTCCCGGTAGACGGGGTTGGCCGCGGTGAAGTGGCCGAAGCCGAGGTGAGCGGAGTGGATGCGCCAGAAGAACGCGAAGCACACGCCCGCGGCCTGGATGGCGCCGAGGAACAGGAACCGCCTGACGACCGGACCGGATAGCAGTCGTTCGGTGACGGGCCGGGGCGGGCGGTTCATGACGCCGGCATCGGGGGGTTCCGCGCCCAGCGCCAGAGCGGGCAGGATATCGGAGCCGAGGTCGATGCTGAGCACCTGCAGGGCGCTCAGCGGTACCAGCGGGAAGGCGATAGCGGCGGCGAGAAGGATCGGGGCGATCTCGGAAATGTTGTGGCTGAAGATGTAAATGATGAATTTGCGTATGTTGGCGTACACGGAGCGGCCGAGTTCGACCGAGGCGACGATGGAGGCGAAGGAGTCATCCAGGAGCACCATGACCGCTGCTTCGCGGGCCACGTCGGTCCCGGTGACGCCCATGGCCACGCCGATGTCGGCCTGCTTGAGCGCGGGGGCGTCGTTGACGCCGTCCCCGGTCGCGGCGACGATCTGGCCGAGGTGCTGGAAGGCGGCGACGATGCGCTGCTTGTGCTCGGGCCGGACCCGGGCGAACACCATCTCGGCATGGGAGGCGAGCTCGTCCGCGAGCTGGGCGACGCTCATCGCCTGGAGTTGCTGGCCGCTGACTATGCCGGGGTCAGGGCCGGTGATGATGCCGACGCGCCGGGCGATGGCCTCGGCGGTGACGCCGTAGTCGCCCGTGACCATGGCGATCCGGATGCCGGCCTGGCGGCAGGCGGCCACGGCGTCGATGACGTCGGGGCGGGGCGGGTCCATCATGGCCACCAGCCCCAGCAGGGTCAGGCCGTGCTCCGCGAGGTCCTGGTCGGGATGGTCGGTGTCGAGGTGCCGCCGGGCGACGGCGAGGACCCGCAGCGCCTCGCCGGCCAGCTGGTCGTTGACGGCGGTCACCTGGCGCCGGTAATCGTCGGTGAGCGGGACGTCGGTGCCGGCCCAGGAGATGGTGTCGCACCGGCCGACCAGCTCCTGCGGTGAGCCCTTGACGTAGCTGACGCAGCCGGCCGGGGCGCGGTGCAGGGTCGTCATCAGCTTGCGCTCGGAGTCGAAGGGGAACTCGCCGATCCGCGGGGCCGCGATGTTAGCCGCCGCCGTGTCGACGCCCGCCTTGGCGGCGGCCACGATGATGGCGCCCTCGGTGGTGTCCCCGAGGATGCGCCAGTCCCGGTGGCGGTCCGGGTCGGGCTCGAGCAGCCGGGCGTCGCAGCACTGCGCCGCCGCCTGGAGCAGCTCGGTGACCTGGTCCGGCTCGCTGACGACGCCTTCCGGCTGGTAGCCGGCCCCGGAGACCGGGTGGCGGCGGCCGGACTCCCACAGGACGGTGACCGTCATCTCGGCTTTGGTCAGGGTCCCGGTCTTGTCCGTGCAGATGACGGTCGTCGACCCGAGCGTCTCGACCGCGGCGAGCCGCTTGATCAGGGCATGGCGGGTGGCCATCCGCCGCACCGCTATGGCCAGGGACACCGACAAGGTGGCGGGCAGGCCCTCGGGCACCAGGGCCACCATGACGCCCAGGGCAAACACGAAGCTGTCGACCAGCCCGGCCGAGGTGGTGGCGGTGCGCAGGCCGAAGACGAGCGCGGCCAGCGCCACGGCCACCGCCGACACCTGTTTGGCCATCCGGTTGACGTTGCGCTGCAGCGGGCTGGCTACCTCGGTGACCTGGGTGGTCATCTGGTAAATCTGGCCGAACTGGGTGTCCGCCCCGGTGGCGAACGCGACCGCCGTAGCGGTCCCCTGGACCACGGATGTGCCCATGAAGACGAGGTTGGCGGCGTCCATGGTCGCCGTGCCGGCCGGGACCGCCTGCGCTGTCCTGCGCACCGGTGCGCTCTCGCCGGTGAGGGCGACGTCATCGACGGTCAGGCCGTGCGCCTCGACCAGGCGGCCGTCGCAGCAGATATCGTCGCCGGCTTCGAGAACGAACACGTCACCCCGGACAACGCCGCGCGCGGGAATGTCGGCCAGGGCGCCGTCCCGCCGCACCCTGGCCGTGTGCGGCACCAGGGCCTGGAGCGCTTCGGATGTCTTCTCGGCCGAGTACTCCTGGAAGAACCCGATCGCGCCGTTGAGCAAGACCACCGCCAAGATGGCGACGGCCAGCTCCAGGCTCCCGGTATCGCGGGGTGACTGGATCAGGTAGGAGGCGAACGTGATGACCGAGGCGCCCAGGAGCACGAGCGCGAACAGGTTGGTGAACTGCGCGAGCACCTTCTTGATGACCGGCGGCCGCCTGGCCGCGCGCAGTTCGTTCGGGCCGAGCGCCGCGAGCCGCGATGCCGCCGTCGCCGCGGCCAGGCCTTGCGGGGAGCTTTCCAGCGCGTCGAAGACCTCCGCCGGTGACCGGGCGGAGATGCTGTCTCGCCGTGGCCTGGCCGGGTGGGGAGATCCGGTCCGGGCCGGTCGGCTGCCGTCGCCGGCGCGTCTGTCGTCATGTCGGCCGACGGCAACTGCCGGGCCGGACGTAGCTTGTCAAATCCCGCATGAAAAGGCTCCGGGAATGTCGGTGATTTCAGTTACGAGCGCTGTGGCCACCGAAGTCCGGAGCGGTAGTGCCAGGCTAGCACGGGGGAGTTTCACCTCTCCCGCGCGAGATCCGAGGCGGATTCCCGCTCGGGCCGAGCCCCGGTGACCTGAGTAACTTCTGCCCGGCGGGCTCCGGCTTGGCGCCGGGCTGATCCACCGGACTGGCTGCCCGCTGGTTCCAGTCGCGCCAGATCAGCCGGTGTACCGGGATCCACCTCGGGATGTCGCGCAGGCCCGGGATGAACGGGACGAACAGCAGCAGCAGGGTGGCCGCGCCGGTCATGAAGATCGCGATCAGGTCGACGTTGGCGGAGTTACCCCAGCCGGGCTCCATGTGGTACCACATCTGGAACAGCCACAGCCACGGCTGGCCGGGGTAGCTGCCGGTCTCGTTCATGACGCCCCACTGGTCACCGGTCAGGTGCTGGGCGGCCGCCAGGTTGTTGTAGTAGTCGCCGTCCGCGAGGAACAGCAGCGGCTTGGTGAAATCGGTGCCGTAGAACTGGCGCTGGGCGAGCAGGTCGGTGTCGACCGCGCCGCTGCGGGCCAGGGTGAGCTCGGTGGCCAGCAGGGCCGGGACCGGGCCGTCGCTGGCCGCAGGCACGACCGGGCTGCCGTTGACGAACCTCACCTTGGTGACCACGTTGCCGTAGCTGGCGGCCCACTTGTCCTGCTGGCCGGCCGAGGCCGCCCGGTAGGTGGCCAGCGCCGCCGCCAGCGCCGGGTCGGTGGGTGCGGTGCTGGCCAGCGGGCCGAGCACGAACGTCTGCGCCGTGTTGATCGGCTGCCGGACCCCGGCCCAGCTGGACGGGGCGACCACGATCCGCTGCGGAGTGCCGTTGTCGTTGTAAGGCGGCCCGAGGGTGGCGCTCCCGCTGGTCTGGTTCAGCTCGGTGGCCGCGGTGGCGAGGAAGCCGCCCGGGTCGACCTGGGCCCAGCTCTTCACGGTGACCGACGGGATGTCCGGCGATGACAGCAGGCTGGCCAGGGCGACGACCAGGAGCAGGGTGATCGAGGACGCGATCGCGCCTTCCTTCAGGATGTCGTAGCGCCTGGTCGGTCCGCGCCAGGCGGCGCGGTCGGCGGTCCGGGCCGCGCGCCTGGCCGCCAGCCCGCGCGGCCTGCTGACGGGCAGCGGGTGGCTGACGCCGCGCATCCGGACCAGCAGCACGTGCGCTCCGACCAGCGCGATGAGCAGGATCGGGATGAGCACGATGTGCCACATCAGCATCTGGCCGAAGTTCATCAGGTTGAAGAACGCGCCCACCCCGGCCGCGTTGAACGCGTCTTTGCCGTTGGTGGCGATCCACTGCGAGTCGAAGTTCTGCTGGGACAGGTAGCCGGTGAAGCACTCCACGACCGAGACCCCGAAGGCGATCACGCCGGTCATCCAGGTCAGGGCCCGGCGGCCGCGCCAGGCGGCCATCCAGAACTTGCCCCACAGGTGGATGACCAGCAGCGCCATGAACAGCTCGACGCTCCACAGGTGCAGGCTGTTGAAGAAGTGCCCGACCGCGTTGGTGTGCCACCAGTCGGGACCGCCGAGGGCGATGGCGAAGCCGCTCACGATCACCACGCCGAACGCGGCCAGCGACGCCATGCCGAACACGTACACCCAGGAGGTCACGTAGGCCGGCTGGCGGTCAGGCAGCAGCCTGTGCGGCGGCAGCGAGGCCAGCGCGCGGCGGCGGGCCCGCGCCGTCCACATCCGCTCGTCTCCCGGCACGGCGCCCGCCCCGGGCACCGGCTCCGCCACGTCAGCGGCGGCGGCGGCCTCCTCGCCCCCGCGAGCGCGCGGGAACGGCAGCAGCAGCGCGGCGCCGAAGATGGCGACCATCACCGCGATCAGGACCAGGTTCGCCACGGAAATCGTGAAGACGTTCCAGTTGAGGTACGAACCGGGCTGGTTCAGGTCGATGGCGACGGGAGCGTGTCCCGCCAGGGCAACGACGTGCATCGGGGCCTCCAGGTCGGCCGGCAGTCGATTGCCCTCAGCCTGCCCGTCCGCCGCCGGGACTCGTAGGGAGGTGAGTCACCAGATTCCGGGACCAAGGTCCTTCAACGCAGCTTGCGCAGGAAGGGGTCGTGCGGCCGGCCGCGGGCGACCTTGATCCGCGCGTGCATGGCGAACACGCCGTGCGGCTTGACCATGACCGGGTTGAGGTCGAGCTCGGTGACCTCGGGCAGGTCGTCGGCGAGCCGGGAGACCCGCAGCAGCAGCTCGCTCAGCCGGTCCAGGTCGGCGGCGGCGAGCAGGGACGGCACGGCCAGGACCGAGCGGATCAGTGCGCCCGCGTCGGTGTCGGTCAGCGGCGTGAGCCGGGCCGCGCGGCCGGCGGCCGCCTCGGTGGCTGTGCCGCCGAGGCCGAACACCACCAGCGGGCCGAACATGCGGTCATCGGTCATCCCGATGGTGACCTCGATACCCCCGGTGACCACCGGCTGCACCGGGCCGGCCGGCGCCTCGGCGGCCCTGACCGCCTCCTCTTCGCTGTCGGCTGGAGTCGGCTCGACCAGCCCTATCCCATAGCAGCGGAGCAGGTCGGCGGTCTTGCCGGCGGGCAGCCAGCCGCCGGGCTCGCCGTGCAGGAACCCGGTGACCAGCGTCCGGGCGTCAGCGGCCCGGATGCCGGGGAAGCTGGGTACCTGGCCGTGCGGCCCAGTGCGCCAGGCCTCGTATCTGGCGGCGCGGGCCAGGGCCGCGGCGGCTGCCTCCGGGTAACCGTAGACGGGTATCCGGGTGTCATCGGCCGGCCGCGGGATCAGCCGGACGGATTCGGCCTGACCGAGTGCGACGGCGGCGAGCGGTACACCGATGCTGGCGTCCTGGATCGCCTGGATCAGGTCGCCGGTGGCGCCAGTCGGCAGGACGAGCGCGATCATCGCGTCTACGTCGTCGTCCGCGCGAGCAGTTCCAGGCAGCGGCGGAAGTCCTCGGCGGAGATGGCGGCCGTGGTGTCGACGGGCCCGGTGACCGTGCCGCCGGGCAGCAGCGCGCGCAGCCGGCGCCGGGTCAGCCCGCGCGGCTGGTGAATGGTGAGGCCGAGGTCCGTGCAGGCGCCGGCGGCCAGCATCCCGGCACCGCCCACGTTGGACACGACCGCGACGGTCCGGCCGGCCGGGACGGGCTGGGTGGCGAGCAGGGCGATGGTCTCCGTCAGCTCGCCGAAGCTGCCCGTGGTGATGACTCCGGCCTGCTCGAACAGCACCTGGTCAGCGGCGGTATGACCGGCGCTCACGGTGAGGACGGGCAGCTTCGCGCCGACCCGCCGGGCCGTGCGGGCGAACTTGCGGGGGTTGCCGAACGACTCGAGGTACAGCACGGCCAGCCGGGTTACGTCGTCGTGTTCCCACCACATCAGCATGTCGTTGCCGGACACGTCGAGCTTGTCGCCCACCGAGACGAACGAGGAGATCCCGATGCCGAGCCGGGACAGCTGCCCGGCCAGGGCGACGCCGACCCCGCCCGACTGAGACATGATCCCGGCCACGCCAGGCTGCGCCCGGCTGGCGGCGAAGGTGGCGTCCAGGCCGATGCCGGGCGCGGCCACGCCGAAGCAGCTGGGCCCCACCAGCCGCATGCCGTGCCGGCGGCACACCGCGAGCAGGTCGGCGCGGGCGGCCGCGTCCAGGCCGGACGTGATCACCACGAGCGACCGCACGCCGCGCTGGCCGCACTGCCCGGCGACGCCGAGCACGGCCGGGGCGGGCACGGCGATGACGGCCAGGTCGACGGCCTCGGGCAGGTCGAGCACGGAGGCCAGGCAGCGGTCGCCGTCGATCTGCCGGGCCCGCGGGTTCACCGTGTACAGGCGGCCGGCGAAGCCGCCGCCGCGGATGTTCTCCAGGATCACCCGGCCTATCGCCTCCCGGCGGCGGCTGGCGCCGATCACCACGACCGACTCGGGTGCGAGCAGGTGCCGGAGGCTGGCGACATCGGCGCTGCTCTCCCGCTCGGCCACGGCGCTGAGGTAGACCTCCAGCGCAGTGCCGTCCTGTTCGCGGGGCAGGGGGAACGTCAGCTCGTAGACCTCGTCGGCGAGGTGCCGCTGCACGGGCAGGCCCGCATCTGCGAACACCTTCAGCATGGCCCTGTTCTCGGTCAGCGTCTCGGCTGTGAACGTGGTGATCTGGCGGCTCCGGGCCAGCGAGACCAGGTGCTCGAGGAGCAGGGTGGCGATGCCCTTGTGGTGCATGTGATCGGCCACCGCGAACGCGACCTCGGCCAGACCGGGATGGCCGGTGAGCTCGGCGTAGCTGGCCACGCCGGCCAGCTCGCCGTCGCTCAGGGCGAGCAGCGCGGCGTTTCCGGGGGACGGGTCGCGGCAGATCCGCCCGGCCTCGATCTCGGCCGACCGCTCGACTGTAGCTGAAGAAGCGCAGGTAGATGTTGTCCGGCGCCATCGCCTCGTGCATGGCCCGGACCGCGTCGAAATCGTCAGAGCAGGCCTCGCGGATCTCGACCGTCGTGCCGTCGGCCAGGAGCGCGTACACCCGGCCGGTGTCCTGCGCCGTGCTCATCGGTATCTCTTCCTTAACTGAAGACCGCGCCGGTGATCTCGGCCCGGAAGAACTCGCCCTCTTGCTGCCGCTCCGTGCCCCACCACCAGCCGGCCCGGACCACCGAGGGGATGGTGATCCCGCCGAAACGCGATTCGGCCTCGACCCGGACGCCGAACGGGTAGCGGCCGAACGGCGCGCCGCCAGGGTTGCCCCAGCGGTTCACCCGTATCTCGGCGAGCCGGCCGCTCCGCCTGACCTGGAGCTCGGCGGACTCGGTGTCGTCACCGAACTGCCAGGTGGCGACCGCGGTGTTCGCGTGCTCGCCGCGGCTCCAGGCCGCGTGCCGGAACGCGGTCGGGATCAGCGCGATCTCCCCGGCCAGGCGCCCGCAGGCGCTGCGGGTGACATCGGGACCATCCGCGGTCAGCACCGGGATCATCCGCAGCAGCCGCCAGCGCATCTCCCCGGCACCGGAACCGAGCCGGTCATAGCCGGTCACCGGCAGGCCGGCCACCCGGGCCGTGGCCGCCCAGAGGTAGCCGTCGGGCGGGGCCAGCAGCTGGCGGGCGGTGAACGGCCGCCACCGGCCGAGCTTGATCTGGCCGTGCATGGTCAGCTCGGCACGTTCCCACAGCGGCGTCCCCGGCTCGATCGCGTGACTGAGCCAGCGCCGGGCGGCCTCGGGGAACCCCATGGTCATAGCCGGGTCGAAGGTTTCCACGGTGGTGGTGGCGGTCATGGCTCAGTACACCGGGCCCGCTACCACGGAGTAGTCGTCGGGGTAGCTGAGGCGGTCTTGAACCGCCACCACGCCCGGGACGTGCCGGGCCTTGCGTACCAGGTCGCGCCCGAGCGCGGCGGTCTCCGGGGTTCCCTCCAGGGTCACCACGCCGGCCTCGACGCTCACCGTGAACTGACCCGGGTCGATAAGGAACTCGTGCCGGAACATGGTGCCGGTGATGTCCTTGCGGATGTCCTCGTCGGGCCGGTCGAACACGGAGAGCAGGTCGGACCGGCTGACGATCCCGACGAGCTCACCGCCGGAGTTGACCACCGGGAGCTGCCTGACCTTGAGGAAGTGCATCATCCGGGCGGCCTGCTCGACCGAGTCGTCCGGGGACACCGTGACCACCCGATGGCTCATCAGGTCGCCCGCGGTCAGGCCCCCGGCCTTACGGACATCCGAGTGGTGCAGCAGCTCGGCGGCCACACCCGGCTCGGCCAGCGCCTCCTTGGCCAGCATGTCGGCCTCTGAGACCAGGCCGATCACCCGGCCCGCGTCGTCGACGACGGGGAAGGCGCTCACCCGGTACTGACGCAGCGTGGCCGCCAGCTCCTTGAAGGTCGTGTCGCGCCTGACCGCCACTACCTCGGCGGTCATCACCTCCTTGACCGTAGCGTTCATGGCCGTCAGTCCTCTCAGTTAACCGGGAAGTTGGCCAGGTCGTCGTACCTGTCACCGAGGCGCGCCGCAGGCGGGTAGTCGAGCCGGTCGCGGACCGCGACCACGCCCTGGACGTGCCGGATCTGCCGGACGATCTCGTGTCCGGTCTCGCTGGTCTCGGGGCGTCCGCCCAGCGTCACGATGCCGTCCTTGACGGTCACGTTGAAGGCCAGCGGGTCCGCCAGGAATCCACCGAGGAGCACTTCCTCGGTGATTTCGTTACGGATCTGGGCGTCCGTCCGGTCGAAGACAGACAGCACGTCGGCCCGGCTGATGATGCCGGCCAGGTGCCCGTCCGCGTCGGTCACCGGGAGCCGCTTGACCCGGCGGTCGTACATGAGCTTCGCCGCGTGCTCAACCGTGTCCTGCGGCCGGACGGTCACCACCGCGGCCGTCATCAGGTCGCCGGCAGTGACCCCGCGCGCCTTGACCTGGTCCCTGCGGTGCAGCATCCCGGCGAGCACGCCGGGTTCGTCGTCGAGGGCTTCCTTGGTCAGCAGGTCGGCCTCGGAGACGACGCCGATCACCTTATGGTCGTTATCGATCACGGGGAACGCGCTGACCCGGTGCTCGCGCAGGGCGACGGCCATCTCCCGGAACGTCGCGTCCTTGAAGACCCAGATCACGCGGGTCGTCATGATCTCCTGGACTGTCCTGCTCATTTTCTATTCACTCTCCCGGGTGAGGAGGACCTTGAGCGCTCCGGTGTCGGCGGCGTGGGCGAACACGTCGTACGCCTCTTCGAAGTCGTCCATGCCGAAGTGGTGAGTGACGAACGGCTTGGCGTCGATCTGGCCGGTGGTGATCAGGCGCATCAGGGTCGGCGTGGAGGAGGTGTTCACCAGGCCGGTGGTGATCGTGATGTCCCTGGTCCACTGCTCTTCCAGGTGCAAGACGACCGGCTCGCCGTGCACGCCGATGTTCGCGATCCGGCCTCCCGGCCGGACCAGCTTGACGGCCAGTTCGAAGGAGGCGGGCACGCCGACGGCCTCGATGGACACGTCCGCGCCGAGCCGCCCGGTCAGGTCCCTGACCACCGCCAGCGGGTCTTCGCGGGAGCTGTTCACCGTGACGTCGGCGCCGAACCGCTTGGCCGCGTCGAGCCTGGTGTCGGACAGGCCGATGGCCACGATGTGGCTGGGGCTGTACAGCAGCGCGCTGGCGATCGCGGCCAGGCCGACCGGCCCGGTACCCACGACGGCGACGACATCGCCCGGGCGCACGCCGCCGGCCACCACGCCGACCTCGTAGCCGGTCGGCAGGATGTCGGCCAGCATGAGGGCTTCGGAGTCGCTCACGCCGGCGGGAATGTGGAACATGGAGCTGTCCGCGTACGGCACGCGGACGAAGTCGGCCTGGGTGCCGTCGACCTTGTGGCCGAGGATCCAGCCGCCGCCCTCCAGGCACTGCCCGTAACGAGCCTCGAGACAGAACTGGCAGGATCCGCACGCGCTGATGCAGGAGAGGAGGACACGGTCGCCGGGGCTGAAGCGGCGTATGCCGTCGCCGGCCTCCCAGATGGTCCCGACGGCCTCGTGGCCCAGGATGCGGCCGTCGTGCACCGCCGGCACGTCGCCCTTGAGGATGTGCAGGTCGGTTCCGCAGATGGTGGTCGCGTCGACCCTTACGATGACGTCGCCGTCGTCGAGGATCTCCGGTTCGGGTACTTCTTCCCAAGCCTTGCGACCGGGACCGTGATAGACGAGGGCTCGCATGGCTTCCTCCACTGGATGGTCAAGTTCCAGTACCGAGCCTCGTCGTGAGCGACGGAGGAAGGCAGGGTCGAAGGTCCGTTCCCCGCGGGTTGAAGGTCACCGCAATCACGGACCGATGGGAGGTCCCATTGGGGCCATTCGTCGTTACGGTCGGACTATCCGATCGGGCAGCACCGGGAAGGAACATGTCATGTCTGACCGCACGATCACCGAGCTCGACGAGGCTGAGAGCCTGAAGCTGATAGCACGAGGCGGAATCGGCCGGATCGCCTACCAGAGCCGGTTCGGCCCGGCCGTGCTGCCGGTGAACTACCAGTGGCACGACGAGGCGATCGTGTTCCGCACCGCGGAGCACAGCGCGCTGGATGAGGACCTGCGGACCGGCATCGCCGGCGGCGACTACCGGGTGGCGTTCGAGATCGACGAGATCGACCTAGCCGGGCGCCAGGGGTGGAGCGTGCTGATCCAGGGGCCAGCCCATCACGTGTCCGAGGACGAACGGGAATCGGCCGAACGGGCGGGCGTCGAGCCCTGGCCCGCCGGGGAGCGGGAGCTGTTCATCCGCATCGTCCCGTCCCGCGTCACCGGCCGCCGGATCGAGCCCGCCGGGTAAGAGCGTGATGGTGGCGGGGACCTGGCCGAGCCTGTTCACGACGTCGATAACACCGTCGATGTCCCAGATCGGCCGGAGCACGAGCAGCAGCAGATCCTGATCGTCGCCGGGTCCGGGTCGTATCGTCCCGGTCAAGGTCACGACGCCATGCCTGACCGCCACGATGACGTCCACGGGATTCGCGAGCGGGAGTTCGCCGAGAACATGCGGTCGATCTCCTGATACGGGTGACCGGATCAGCGGTCACCACCGAGGTTGTCATTACGTCGCCGACGCAGTGTCGGCGCTCTCGCCAGCGCGTCATCGTGGTCACTTCCTCACTGTCTCTCGTGGCCGTACTGCCTCCGGCCGGCGTCCCTGTGAGACGCTGGCCGGAGGCGAGCTTGGTCGTGCTGTCGTTGTCTGGTTCGAAGACCTGGGTCATGCCTTGGTGACCGGGGTGCCGTCGATGACTTCGTGGATGATTTCGGGGTTACGGCCGATGGTGAGGCCGAACAGGGAGGCGAGCAGGGTCAGGGCGCCGAGGCCGAAGGCCACCAGGGCGGCGATGTAGGTGATCTGGGAGACCTTCCACCAGCCGTAGGCGTTCAGCAGCATGGACCGCAGGGACTCACCCTTGAAGACGGTGGCGACCAGGCCGGTCAGCTTGGCGTTGTTCGGCTGGGCTATTGCGGCCGCGGACAGCTGGGAGTAGGTCTTGCCGCCGGTCATGTTGGCGATGTGCACGGCGATGAAGTTGTCGGCGTAGGACTCGGCCTGCTGGCCGGTGACCATCTGCTGCCCGGCGTACTGGGAGACCGACGGGATCATGCTGGGGGTGATCTCGGTGCCGGCCTTGGCGTGGGCGAAGGCGGCCTTGGGCGGGAAGAAGATCTGCTGTGAGGCCAGCTGGCTGTGCACCTCGTTGTGCACGTAAGCCGACCCCCACAGGAGCAGGCCGCCGGCCGCGAACAGGATCGCCGCCAGGGCGAACCCCGCGATCGCGGTGAGAGAAGGGGAGCGGCGCATCGTAGTGCCTCCTTTGACGTGCGGGCCGCCTCTTGCGGACCGCTGTTTTGCCGTCACCTCGAGCCTCCCGCTCACCCCTGACCCGGCATCACGGCCGGACGGCACCACCTTGCCGGGACCTCAGTCCCGGACCTCCGGGCCTGGTCTTGGCATCCGGCCCGCTAGGGGCCTTTGGTCCCGTCGTCCCGTGGCCATTGGCGCTACCTGGACGGCCGGGCGTCCCGGCAGGCTGCGGGAGGACTGCACCTGCGAGGAGGAAGAACCATGACCATCAGGGTGGGCATCAACGGCTTCGGCCGTATCGGGCGCGCGTTCACGCGCCTCGCGCTGGAGCGGACAGACCTAGAGGTGGTGGCCGTCAACGACATCACCGACGCGGGGACGCTGGCGCACCTGCTCGCGTTCGACTCGACCTACGGCCGCCTCGGCCGCACCATCGAGCACACGCCGGACTCGATCACCGTGGACGGCAAGCCCATGGCGGTCCTGGCCGAGCGTGACCCGGCCGCGATCGACTGGGGCAGGCTCGGCGCGGACGTCGTCATCGAGTCGACCGGTAAGTTCCGCACTCGCGACGACGCGGCGCTGCACCTGAAGGGCGGCGCCCGCAAGGTACTGATCTCGGCCCCCGGCCAGGGCGTCGACCTGACCATCGTGCTCGGGGTCAACGACGGCGACTACGACCCGCAGCGGCATGACGTGATCTCCAACGCTTCCTGCACCACCAACTGCGTGGCTCCGATGGTGAAGGTGCTGAACGACTCGTTCGGCATCGAGCGCGGCTTCATGACCACGATCCACGCCTACACCGGGGACCAGATGCTGCTGGACGGGCCGCACAAGGACCTGCGCCGCGCCCGGTCGGCGGCGGTCAGCATCGTGCCCACCACGACCGGCGCGGCCCGGGCCACCGGCCTGGTCATCCCCGCGGTGGCCGGCAAGCTGGACGGGGTGGCCATCCGGGTCCCGGTGGAGGACGGGTCGCTCACCGACCTCGCGGTCGTGGTCGGCCGGGAGGTCACGGCCGGCCTGGTCAATGACGCGTTCGCCGCTGCCGCCGCCGGGCCCATGGCGGGCATCCTGCGGTACAGCACCGACCCGATCGTCTCCCGCGACGTGATCGGCGACTCCGCGTCGTGCGTGTTCGACTCGCCGCTGACCCAGGCGTCCGGGACGCTGGTCAAGGCGTTCGGCTGGTACGACAACGAGTGGGGTTACACCTGCCGGCTGGCCGACCTGGCCGCCCTGGTGGGCAGCAGCCTAGCTGGACGGTGATACCCATGATCGAAGTCACGGCGGAGGGCCTGTCCGGCCACCCGTTCCTGCACGGCATGTCGCGTGACCACCTGGCGGTGCTCGCGGGCACGGCGCGTGACGTCACGTTCCCGGCCCGGCACCGGCTCTTCGAAGACGGCGGTAGAGCCACCAGTTTCTGGCTGATCCAGTCCGGTCACGTGGCCCTAGACCTTCACATTCCCGGGCAGGGCCGGATGAAGATCGGCACCCTCGGCCTGGGTGAGCTGCTGGGCTGGTCCTGGCTGTTCCTGCCCTACCAGTGGGCCTTCGGCGCGGTAGCCGCCCACCGGGTCGAGGCGTTCGAGTTCGACGCACGGGCGGTGCGGGCCTGCTGCCAGGCCGATCCCGTGCTCGGCTACGACCTCACCCAGCGGCTCGCGCGGGTACTCGCCAAGCGGCTGCAGTCGACCAGGGTCCGGCTGATCACCGCGTCCAGCTTGTCGGCTGCCCTGACCTAGAAAGCCCCCGGCCACGCCCACGGCGCCGTCGCGATCATCTCGTCCGGAACCTGACTAAGGTCCCGGCCAGGGCCGCCCAATGGCCCTGACCCGCGGGCACCGAGGCGGTTCATCCTGGCTCTGAGAGCCCGGTGACCGGCCGGGTGCCGGCTCGAGGAGATGTCGCGAAGATGAAGACGATCGATGACGTCGCGGTCGAAGGCCGCCGCGTACTAGTGCGCGCCGACCTCAATGTGCCGATGGACAGCGACCGGGTCGCGGACGACAGGCGCATCAGGGCCAGCCTGCCAACCCTGATCGCGCTGAGGAACCGCGGCGCCAAGGTGATCGTCTGCGCTCACCTCGGCCGTCCCGGCGGCCGCGAGGACCTGCGGTATTCGCTGGCCCCGGTCGCGGCGCATCTCGCCGAGCTGCTCGGCCACGAGGTCAACTTCCCCGGCAACACCGTCGGCCCCGCCGCCCACGCCGCGATCGGCGCTATGGGCCCCGGCAACCTGGTCATGCTGGAAAACCTGCGTTTCAACCAGGACGAGACCAGCCCGGACGACATGTGCCGCGGATACTTCGCCGACCGGCTCGTGGCTCCCGTCGACCTCTACGTCGCGGACGGATTCGGCGCGATGCACCGCAAGCACGCCAGCGTCTACGACGTCCCGCTGCGCATGACCAGCGTGGCCGGCTACCTGGTCCAGACCGAGGTCGCCGCCCTGCGCCAGCTGACCGCGGAGATCCGCCGGCCGTACGTGGCGGTGCTCGGCGGCGCCAAGGTGGCGGACAAGTTCGACGCGTTCGGCGCCATGATCGCCAAGGCCGACAAGATCCTGGTCGGCGGGGCGATGGCCTTCCCGTTCCTCGCCGCGCAGGGCCTCAAGACCGGTACCTCCCTGCTCGAGGCGAGCCAGGTCGACGCGGCCGCTCGCTATCTCGAGCAGGCGGCGCCCGGCCAGCTTCAGCTGCCGTCCGATCTCGTCGTGGCGGCCGGGATCACCGCGGACGCCCCGCACCAGGTGATGGCCGCCGATGCCATCCCGGACGACCAGATGGCCCTGGACATCGGCCCGGAATCGGCGGCTCGGTTCGCCGCCGCCCTCGGGACGGCCGGGACCGTCTTCTGGAATGGCCCGATGGGCGTGTTCGAGCTGACCCCCTACACCGCGGGCACCCGGGCCGTGGCCCAGGCCATGACCGGTGGTAGGATGCATTTACCGTGGTCGGCGGCGGCGACACCGGTGCGGCCATCCGCGCGCTGGGCTTTGCCGACGACGCGTTCGGCCATGTCTCCACCGGCGGCGGCGCCAGCCTGGAGTTCATCCAGGGCAAGACCCTGCCGGGCCTGGCCGCACTGGGCGATTCATGACCCGGGCACAGCCTGGTCCTGCTGCGACACTGGCCGCTTTCAGGTCGGGAAGGGCCGGGCGAGTCCGGGAAACATGGGGTAGTGGCGGAGGTTGAGCGTGGCGAGTTCCAGCCCCTCGGTGAGCGCGGTCGCGGCGATCAGGTAGTCCCCGAGGCCGATCCCGTTATGGGACCGGCGGTACTCGCGCATGAGCGTCGCTGCCCGCCAGGCCACCTGTTCGCTGACTTCGAATCGTTGCATGCTGCCGAGCAGGCGCATGACTTCGCGGCGTTCCGGCGAGCGCATCCCCCCGGCGATCTCGGCCAGGCTCACCACGCTGATAGCCAGCGGCCCGGAAGACTGCCGGGCGTGCCGGAGCCAGTCCCGTGCGGTCGTGTTGCCGCGTAGGTGCTCGATCAGCACATCGCTGTCGGCCAGGATCACGCGTCGGCTAGCCCTTCCAGGTAATCCATGCGCTCGTCCCGCCCGCGGGCGAACGTGCCTTCCCCGGCCAGGATTCCGAATGACCCGTCGATGGCCGCGAGGTCGGCGACGAGATCCGCGCCGGGGTGCCCGCCGATCGCCCGGTCGATCAGTTCGCGGATCAGTTCAGCCCGGGAAACGCCCGCTGCCTGCGCAGCCCGGTCCAGCGCAGCAGCCTGGCCCTCGGCGAGGTAGATGTTGGTCCGCTTCATACACCATATTATACACCACCAGGTGACCGTCGGGCGAGGAGCCGAACCCGCCGCCCGGGGCCGCCCGGGCGGCGGCTGGCCGAAGCCGGGCACCACTGCTGCTCGCGTGGGAGCTCCCGCTAGATGCTCAGCGGACGACAAGGACCGGGCGGTCGGCGAAGTGCATGACCTTGTGTGCCGTGCTGCCCAGGATCAGGCCGGCCAGGTCGCCCCGGCCGCGCGAACCCATGACGATGACGTCGACACCGTGCTGGATCGCGTCATCGACGATCTCCCGCCCGGCGTAGCCGAACAGGGTGTTCCTGATCTCGCCGTGCGCCTTCACGCCGGCCGCGGTCAGCGTGTCGACGATGGCCGCATTCGAGGCCCTGGCTTCGTCCTCGGTCTCGTCCGCAATGACCACGGCGGTCTTGGTCCCTACCTCGCGCTCGCGCAAGTGCAGGACCCATACCTCGCCTTGGACAGCAGAGCCAGGTCGCGGGCCGCGAGCACGGCCCGGTCGGATATCTCACAGTGGTCCACCGCCACCAGGATCTTGTCGTACATGGCCTTAGTCCTTCCGCCCGGGGATCGGCCGCTCCTTTCCCCGCTTCAGCCTCACGCCACGCGGTACCCGAGGGCAGAGCCGAACGGGTGGCCTGACGGGGACCTTGGTCCCCGGGCGAGCCGCGCTCACATGCTGTGCATGCGGTGGAACCTGCGGATGTCGTCCTTCCCGGCGAGCAGCGTCAGGCCGGTGACAGCCAGCAGGACGTACGCTGCGGTCCGCAGCGCCTTTCCGGTGATGTGCTTCATGATTCAAGCTCGAATATCGTGTTTCCCGGTCTCGCGGACCAGGGTCGACACGTCACGATGCATAACAGCAGGGCCGCGGACAACAGCTGGTCGAGGTGCGGAGTCGGCACCCCGCCTTCGATCATCTTCTGGACGTCACGATAGAGAACGGGCAACTCGGTGTTCTCGCTCACTTTCGAATGCGGGGCCAAGGCTACGGTGCCTACGGTTCCTCGCAACTGGCCTTGCCAGTAAGGAACGGCGAACGTGTGCGGCACGACGGTAAAGATCATCTTCAGCGTCCGCGGCTGGACCGCCACCCCGTGGCTGGCCAGGGCCCGGAACCCCTCATCAGCGGCCCTGATCATCGTGGCCACACGCTCCCGGTCAGCGGCGAGCTTGACCGCATCACCGCCACAGGAATTGATGGAGGTGCACAACGCGGCGATAAAGACACCGTGGGTCTTAAGCCACCCGTCCATGTCGGCGGTCGTCGCCACGGCGAAACCCGCGGACTTGAATATCTCCGCGACTATCTCCTCCTGGCCGGCGTGCCGCCCGAGGGTGGTCGGCTGCTGCGAGATCTCGATGTAGGAGATGGCACCGTCTTCTTGGCGGTACCCGCCGAGGCCAGGGAAGCCGAAAAGTGTCCGGTGCCGGCCGACGATGTCAGCGATCTGAGCCAGGTCCAGCGAGTTGTTCTGCATCATGACCACGTGGCTGGCCTGGAGGCCAGCCAGCGCAGGCAGTATCTCCGCCACCTGATCACGCCGTACCGTCACCAGTACCAGCTCGAACGAGCGATCCTGGCTGACCTGACCGGTAACCTCCACCCGGACCGGATCCTGGTGGACCGGTGGAACCGGCCGGGCCCGGTTGACCAGGGTGATGCCATCTCGGATCAGGGCCTGCAGGGTCTGGCCGCGCGCCAGCACGGTCACCTCATGCCCGGCCTCATGCAGGCGGGCCGCGTAGATCTGGCCGATCACCCCGGCCCCGTAGATGAGAATCTTCATGTCTGGTCCCGTTCGCCGGTCATGTGATCAGGGCTACCTTGCCGGTCGTGTGATGGCCGCTGATGGCGCGGTGCGCCTCGGCAGCTTCCTCGAGCGGAAGACATGCCGGATCACGTTCTTGATGGTGCCCTGGCCGGCCAGCTCAAAGCAGTTGCGGGACGACCTGCGCGCTGGATCGGTCCTGCGCGGGTCGCCGTTCCTTCAATTTCGGCGTCCTGGTCGCCATACCGGCCACGCTACGTTCAGGTCACTGCCCAGCATCAGGGTCTTTCGGCCCTGGTTTGCGCTCTTGCTCTGAGGGTCGCGGGCGGGCGGTCCAGGCTAGGTGGGTGCCGCCGGTTGCGGGGGTAGTCACCTGGAAGGTACCGCCGTTACGTTCGGCGCGGCAGCGCATGCTGGTCAGGCCGCTGGAGCGGGCGGGCGTGCCGAGGCCGTGGCCGTTGTCGGTGATGTCGAGGGTGATCAGCCCGTCCTGGAGCGCCAGGGAGATGGTGACGGCGGTGGCGTGGGCGTGGCGCGCGCAGTTGGACAGGGCTTCGCGGGTGACGGCGAGAATGTCTTGAGCCAGCGCCTCGTCCGGACCTGGGTCGAGCGGGCCCGCGAAGCGGATGCCGGCGGTGAAGCCGAGCTGCGCGGTGTGCTCGTCGATGATCTCCATGACCCGGGCGGGCAGCCCGGCGAGGGCCGCGCGGGGCTGGTGGAGCCCGAAGATGCTGGTGCGGATCTTCTTGATGATCTCGTCGACGGTGTCCGCGTAGCCGTTGACCCGTTCCGCGGTCGCCGGGTCGGTGCGGGCGGCGTGGCCCTGCAATATCATGCCGAAGGCGAACAGTTCCTGGATGACATGGTCGTGCAGGTCGCCCGCGATGCGGTCGTGGTCTTCGGCTTGGGCCAGGCTGATCTGGTCGGCGCGGGCCTGGGCGAGTTCCATCGCCATCGCGGCGTGGCCGGCGAAGGAGGCGGCCATGCCCAGGTCTGTCTCGGTGTATCCGGGGCGTGCGGCCAGGCGGCCCAGCATCAGGGCGCCGCGGACCTGGTCGCCGGCGGCCAGCGGGACGACCATCAGCGGGCCGGTATCCGCGCCCAGCGCGGCCGCGACTGGTTCGCGGCGCGCGCCGGTGACCAGGCTGGGCTGGCCGGTGCGGATCACCTGCCCGGCCAGCGAGTCCGCCAGTGCCTCGGCCTGGTTCATCATCTCGGCGGCGAGCTCGCCGGTGACGCTCGTGACGATGACCTGGTCCGCGCCGTGGGGCACGGCCAGCGTGCCGAAATCCGCGTCCGCGGCGGCCGCGGCGAGCTCGGTGATCAGCGCATGCGGCTGCACGGCCGTTCCGGACAGCAGCAAAGGTGCCAGCTCGGCGGAGGCGTCCAGCCACCGGCGGCGCTGCTCGGATTCGGCGAACTGCCGTGCGTTGGCGATCGCCGCGCCGGCCGCCGCCGCCAGTGCGATCGCCAGCTGTTCATCGTCCGCGGTGAATTCCCCGCCCCGGGAGCGTTCGGTGAGGTACAGGTTGCCGAAGACTTCCTCGCCGATGCGGACCGGGACGCCGAGGAACCCGGTCATCGGCGGATGCCCGGGCGGGAACCCCGCCGACGCCGGATGTCCGGACAGGTCAGCGAGCCGCAGCGGGACCGGCTTCCTGATCAGCAGCCCGAGGATCCCCCGGCCCCGGGGCAGCTCACCGATCCTTGCGACCAGTTTCTCGTCCATCCCCGCGTGCACGAACTGCTCGAGCTCCCCGTCGCGGCCGAGCACGCCGAGCGCCGCGTACCGGGCACCGACCAGGTCCCGGGCCGCCGCCACGATCTGCCGCAGCACCACCGGCAAGCTCAGCTCCCCGGCGACCAGGGCATTGGCGCGCAGCAGCCCGCGCAGCCGCCCCTGGGTGGCCAGCACGTCATCGGCGCGGTCTACCAGCTGCACCAGCAGCTGATCCAGTTCCAGCCGCGGTATGTCAGGAAAACCCAGCCCGCCCGCCGCGTCGGTGGCCTGGGCGCCGCCCGGTATTTCCGCGGTCGGCGGTGAACGGGGTTCATCGGCCCGGACGGGGTCCGGGCCGATGTCGATCCGAGCGCCCATAGCCTCTCCGCGGTCACCTAGACGAGCGGCAAGGAGAGGCAAGGTCCGGACCGGTCAGGCCGCAGTGTCAGTTAACGGCATCCGCGAGCCCGGCACAAGTTCGCGGAGGCCGGGCTCGTCGGCCCTGTGCGGTCGGGACGGCTCCGTCGGGTGCTGGTCCCAGTACGCGGGGAACCGGGAGTTGCTATAGGAACCACTCCCGTCCGGTCGAGCGGCGACCGGCAAGAGGGCTAAGGTCCTGGCCGTTCCGGACGATCGGCCCCTGGCCGCCCCGGCCGCCGCGGGCGAGCGTGGAAATAGCACACCGTGCTGGCTAGGGAAAGGTGAAACCGATGAGGACTGCAGCCAAGGCCGGGAGCCGTCAGGTGGACCAGGCGGAAAACGCTGTGTTCGGCGCACTGATGGCCGCATTCATGGGCGCATCCCCGTTCGTCGCGTATGCGGCGGGCCGGTGGGCCGACGCCACCTTCTCCCGGGTCGCGCAGGCCCAGCGGGCTTCCCTGCGCCAAGTCCCCGCGACTCTGCTCGAGGCCGCCCCCGGGCACAAGCCCGGACTGAGGGAGGTTCCGGATACGGCCGCCGAGTGGCGGAGCCCGGACGGGCTGCTCCGGACTAGCCGGGTCTTCGCGCCCTCCAGGGCGCAGGCGGGCAGCCGGGTGAAGGTGTGGATCAACCAGGCAGGCGACGTGGTCGCTCCTCCGATGCAGCAGGCCGAGATCGCCAATCGCGTCGAGCTGGCCCAGGGTGTGGCCGCAGCCGGCTTCGCCGCCGGGCTCGGCGTGATCGGATGGCTGACCCGCCGGAGTCGAAGTCGAAGGTGAGGGCGCCGCCGCAGTGGTCCGGGTCGACGATGCCACGGGAGCCAACCACCTGGCGTGCGGCCAGAGCGCGGGATAGCCTTTGCGGTGTATCGCCATATGGAAGGACTCACGGGTGGGACCCGGTGCGGAGAATCACCCAGACCTGCTGCCGCACCTGCAGCTCGATGAGCTCCTGTCCGAGCTGCAGGCCAGGCTGCAGGCCGTGCTGGCGACCAGGGACCGGATGCGCGGCCTGCTCGAGGCGGTCGTGGCCATCGGCTCTGGCCTGGACCTGGAATCCACGCTGCGGCGGATCGTCGAGACCGCGGTCGGCCTGGTGGACGCGACCTACGGCGCGCTCGGCGTCATCGGCGAGGGCAAGCGGCTGGCCGAGTTCATCCCGGTCGGGCTGACCCAGGACGAGATCGCCCGGATCCACCACTGGCCCGAGGGACGCGGCCTGCTCGGCCTGCTGATCGACGACCCCGGCCCGCTCCGCCTGGCGGACATCAGCGAGCACCAGGAATCCTCCGGCTTTCCCGACGGGCACCCGCCGATGCGCGGCTTCCTCGGCGTGCCGGTGCGGGTCCGCGACGAGGTGTTCGGCAACCTGTACCTGACCAATAAGCGCGACGGCGGCGAGTTCACCAAGGACGACGAGGCCGTGCTGGTCGCCCTGGGCGCGGCGGCGGGCGTGGCGGTGGAGAACGCCCGGCTGTACGACGCGGCCCGCCGCCAGCAGCGCTGGATCCAGGCCAGCGCCGAGGTCACCACCCGGCTGCTGTCGGGTTCCGAGCCGGCCGAGGTACTGGCCGGCATCACCCGGCAGGCGCGCGAGCTCTCCGGCGCCGACCTTGCCATGCTCGCGCTGCCCGGCGAGGAGGGCCGGGGAATGATGGTCACCTACGCCGAGGGCGACGGCGCCGAACGCGGTCCGCGGCCTCGTGCTGCCGGCCGGCCGCTCCCTGTCCGGCCGGGTGCTGGCCACGGGCGAGCCGGTGATCTCGGCCGACTTCGCCGACGACGAGCGGGCCGCCCAGGCCGCCCGCGGCGCGATGAGCCACATCGGGCCCGCGATCGTGTTCCCGCTCGGGGTGCCGGGTAACGTCCGCGGCGTGCTCACCGTCGGGCGCCGTCGCGGGGCGACGCCGTTCCCCCAGGCCCAGGCGGATGTCGTCGCCTCGTTCGCCGCCCAGGCGGGCGTCGCGCTCGAGCTGGCCGGGAGCCGGGCCGAGGCCGAGCGGCTGTCGCTGTACGAGGACCGCGACCGGATCGCGCGTGACCTGCACGACCTGGTCATCCAGCGGCTGTACGCCACCGGTATGTCGCTGGAGGGCACCATGCCGATGATCACCAGGCCCGAGGTGGCCAGCCGGATCACCCACGCGGTCGACGCGATGGACGAGACCATCAAGGACATCCGCGCCACCATCTTCGCGCTGCAGGCCCGGGACACCCCGACGCGGCCAGACCTGCGCGGCGACATCGTCGCCCTGGTGGAGGAGATGACGGACATGCTCGGCTTCGCCCCGTCGCTGCGGCTGGGCGCCGGCCTCGGCGCCGGCATCAGTCCCGAGCCGGCCGGGCAGGCGCTCGCCGCGCTGCGCGAGGCGCTGTCCAACGCGGCCCGGCACGCGCAGGCCAGCCAGGTGGACGTGACCGTGGACGTGAGCGCCGGCGAGATGCTGACCGTGCGGGTGACCGACGACGGGATCGGCATCCCGGCCGAGGGCAGCCGCAGCGGGCTGCGCAACCTGGCCAGCCGGGCCGAGAAGCTCGGCGGCGAACTGCGGCTCGAGCCCGCCGATCCGAGCGCCTCTCCGCCCGGCACGAGGCTGGAGTGGCGGGTGCCGCGCGGTAACTGACTCGCGCCCTTAGAACTGCGTCCGCCTTCGGGTGCCAGGACGGCAGCGCGATGACGGCCAGGCCGCCGGGAGAGTGCAGCGCGCCGACCACGAAGTCGGTCTGGCCGCCGAACCCGGAGTAGATCTTCCCGTGCACGCGGCTGGCGTTCGCCTCGGCGAACAGGTCGACCTGGAGCGCGGAGTTGACCGAGACCATGGACGGCCGGCGCGCGATCTGGGCCGGGTCGTTGGTCGTCTCGGTCCGGACCATCCGCACGTTCGGGTTGCGGTCCATCCAGTCGTAGAGACCGGCGCTGCCGAGCGCGAAGGACGCGACGACCGGCTGGTCCGGGTCCAGGGCGCCGGTCTCGTCCAGGGCCGGCACGCCGTCGCTGAACAGCTCCGACCACACCCGCAGGCCCCGTCGGCCGGTGAGCGCGGCCAGGACCGAATCGAGAACCGCGCCGGTGCCGAGCGAGACCGTGCCGCCGGCCGGCGTCGACGTGTGCACGAGCACCACGTCCGGGGGCAGCGCGGTGCCCAGCAGGGCGGGCACCAGGGGCAGCCGGCACGGGAAGTACCTGAGCCGCTCACGTCCGCGCATCCCCGGGCCGACGAACGGCGTCTCCAGCTTCACCCCGTCGCGGTCGGGCACGCCGGCCTGCGCGTTCAGCATGAACAGCCGGTACTCCGCGACCGTCGCGTCGAGCACGGCCAGGGCCTGCCACGGGGTGGCGTCGTTGCCGCCGGCTACCACTCTCGGAGCGCCAGGCAGCGCGCTCAGCACCTGCCCGAGATGCTCGCGGAGACGACGCGGATCACGCCGTCCCGCCGAGCTCAAGGGCTCGCTGGCCGGCGCTGAGCCAGCGGCCGTTCAGCAGCTGCGGCGTGATCCGGATGAAATGCTCCCGGACGCCGGGAGCCCAGGAATCGAGGCCTATCCGCTGCAGCCGGGCGATGTCACCGCCATCGGTCACCGCGCGCGAGGGTCCGATGGCGGTGACGCTCCAGCCGGAGTGGTGCTCCGGGTCCACGGCATCGGCCTCGAACGCGACGATCGTCCCGCGGGTCGCGGCGGCGAGCTTGCCGCTGCGGTCCGTCCTGATGATGATGTCGCCGCTCTCGAGCGCGAAGTTGATCAGCTCCACGGCGGGCAGCGCCTGGCGGGTGTAGATGATCCGCCCGATGGGCACCGTGGCCAGGAGCCTGAGGCAGTCATCCCTGGTCAGTTGCCGCAGAGCCGAGCCGTCGGAGTACATGAAACCGAGGATGCCTGGGAGGGGGCCGTCCGCGTAGGGAAGAAGGTCCTTACTCTCCGGGACCGTAGTGAGGTCCGCCGCCCGCGTGCTGGTCGTCGAAGGCACGGACCGCGTAGGCGGCGGCCTGGGTGCGGCGCTCCATGCCGAGCTTGGCGAACAGCGCGGACACGTAGTTCTTCACGGTCTTCTCGGCCAGGTACATCCGCTCGCCGATCTGCCGGTTGGTCAGCCCTTCCCCGATCAGCTCCAGGATCTTGCGCTCCTGCTTGCTCAGCCCGGCCAGCGGGTCGTGCTTGGCCGGCTGGTCCCGCAGCCGGGCCATCAGCTGGCTGGCCGCCCGCGGGTCCAGCATCGACTGCCCCGACGCCACCGTGCGCACCGCGCCCACCAGGTCGGTGCCGCGAATCTGCTTGAGCACGTATCCCGCCGCGCCGGCCATGATCGCGTCGAACAGCGCCTCGTCGTCGCCGAAGGAGGTCAGCATCAGGCAGGCCACCTCGGGCATCCGGGACCTGATCTCCCGGCACACCGACACCCCGTCGCCGTCCGGCAGCCGCACGTCGAGGACGGCCACGTCCGGCTTCAGCGCCGGGATGCGGGCCAGCGCCGAGGACGCGGTGCCCGCCTCGCCGACCACGGTGATGTCCGGCTCGGCCTCCAGCAGGTCACGGACGCCCCGGCGGACGATCTCGTGGTCGTCCATGAGAAACACCGCGATCGGCGGCCTAGCCTCGTCCACCCCTGTACCGCTCACCGGACTGGTCACCGTGACTCCTGATGTTCGCGAGATCAGCCCGGGAAGGGCTGCCATTCACGTCAACTCTAGGCAGTACGCCTCCGCCTGGTTATGGACCAAGGTCCCTGGCGACGAGCCCAGAGGCCCCTTATCTAGGGGATCCCGCATGCCTAGCGTCGGTACCGGAGGGGCGGAAGAGCCTTCACGGCAGAAGGAAAGGAACATGTCGGGAAATATCGTCGGGGTGGACGGACCGCACCCGGACTCGGTGACGGTCAAGGCGGTTCACGGCTTCCCGGTCGAGATCGCCCGCCAGCCGGTGCCCGCCAGGTTTGCCGAGATCAGCGCGCCGCCCAGGATCTGCCCGGTCACCGCCCCGGCTGACAGCGCGATCGCGTACCGGCCCCGCCCGCACGCGGACGAGGCCGGTGAAGTGCCGCTGGATGCCGGTTATCAGCAGCACCGCGAAGGCGATCAGGTAGCCGCCGATGACCAGCTCGAGCGCCGCACCCGAGGCACCGAGGCCGATGCGGATCGAGAGCTGGAAACCGCAAGCGGCATCACCGAGACCGATTACTAGCCATCCGCGCAGCTCGGCGAGCAGCCGGGACGGGTAGCATGGCCGGTAGTTGCTCCGGACCCCGGCAGCCGCACCCGCGATGTTCGCGTGTGCGTGGCGGCGGCCCGGATTTTTATTTCCCGGACAGGGTCGGCGCCGGGTCTGCTCCGTCATGGCCGCCCCCAGTCAGGAAATGATGAAGAAATCAGCGACCGGTCCGCCCCTTGTACCTGTCCCCGGACCATCGGGGGCTCTCGCCGCCGAAGCTCTCGGCGAGGATCCAGGACGGCGTGGGAACAAGTGGTGGACCCTGGTCGCGGTCTGCCTGGGCACCTTCATGCTGCTGCTGGATATCACGATCGTGAACGTGGCCCTGCCGGATATCCAGCGGGCGCTGAATTCGAGTTTCTCCGACCTGCAGTGGATTGTCGACGCCTACGCGCTGACCCTGGCGGCGTTCCTGCTGACCGCGGGCAGCCTGGCTGACATGTTCGGCCGCCGCCTGCTGTACCTGGTCGGCCTGGCCGTTTTCACCTTCGCGTCGGTCCTGTGCGGCTTCGCCGTCAGCACCGTGATGCTGCAGCTGTCCCGCGCCCTGCAGGGGGTCGGCGGGGCGATCATGTTCGCGGTGTCGCTGGCGCTGCTGGCGGACTCCTTCCGCGGCAAGGACCGCGGCGTCGCGTTCGGGGTGTGGGGCGCGGTGACCGGCCTGGCGGTGGCCATCGGCCCGCTGCTCGGCGGGGTGCTGACCTCCGGCCTGTCCTGGCGGTGGATCTTCTTCGTGAACGCGCCGATCGGGATCGCGGCCGTCGTCATCGCGCTGGTCAAGGTGGCCGAGTCGCGCGCGCCGCGGGCCAGCCGGCCCGACTGGCCCGGCTTCGCGCTCTTCACGGTGGCGCTGTCCAGCCTGGTCTACGGGCTCATCGAGTCGAACCAGCGGTCCTTCACCGACGGCCTGGTCCTTGGCTGCCTCGCCGCGGCGGCCGGGCTGCTGGCCGTCTTCGTCCTGGTGGAACTGCGCAGTGCGCAGCCGATGTTCGATATGAAGCTGTTCAGGCTGCCGACCTTCAGCGGCGGCGCGGTCGCGGCGTTCGGGCTCAGCGCCTCGATCTTCTCGATGCTGCTTTATCTCGTGCTGTACCTGCAGGACATTCTCGGCTACTCGCCGCTGGCCACCGGCGTGCGGCTGATGGTGATCTCCGGCGGCATCCTGGTCACCTCCACCGTGGCCAGGCTGACCTCGCGGGTGCCGGTCCGGCTGCTCGTCGGGCCGGGCCTGATCGTCATCGGCGCGGGGCTGCTGCTCATGCGCGGGCTCGGCGCGGGCTCGGCCTGGACCCATCTCATCCCGGGCATGATCGTGGGCGGCGTCGGCGTCGGCATCGTCAATCCGCCGCTGGCCTCCACCGCCGTCGGCGTGGTGCCACCGCAGCGGGCCGGCATGGCCTCGGGCATCAACTCCACCTTCCGCCAGGTCGGGATCGCCACCGGCATCGCCTTGCTGGGGACGCTCTTCTCGAACAACGTGAAGGACGAGGTGCTGGCCCGGGTGGCCGCCGTGCCCGGGCTGTCCCGCAGCGGCCCGCGGATCGCCGCGGCGGTGCAGTCGGGGGAGATCAGGAACGTGATCGCCCGGCTGCCCGAGCAGGCCAGGCCGGCCGTGGGAATGATCACCCGGGCTGCCTTCACCACCGGCCTGAACCGCATCCTGCTGGTGGCGGCGGTCATCGCGCTGGTGTCGGGAGTGATATCCCTGGCCGCCATCCGCGGCCGGGACTTCGCGCAGCAACAGCACCCCGGCCCGCCGGGCTGATCATTAAAGATGAAATCAGATGCCGAACGAGCGTAAGTGACAGCCCTTCCGCAGCTGGCTGCTGGCCGGGTCAGACCAGGCGCTGGTGCACGTAGCACCATCTCCACCGCGGTCCCGGCGCCAGGCCGGCGGCCAGCGGATGATCGGTTTCCTCGTAGTGCGCCCGGGCGTGCTGACCGGGTGAGTCGTCCGAGCAGGCCACCCACCCGCAGGTCAGGCAGACCGCGAGGGCCGCCGGGCGGTCCGTGCAGTCCGGGCAGTCATCCGATCGGGGCGTGACGGGCTGGATCCCGTCGAGGTGTTCACAGCGTGGCGCTGAGCCGTTTCCGCTGATAGCGGGCGCGCCTAGGGCAATGTGCCGGGCGGGGATCATGACAGCCCCCTTGTCGTGAAAGAGACGCCGGAGCCTGCCCGGCGGATTTATCGGCAAGTCAACCCTGATAGCGGCGCGGCGGAAACGGGCAACCCGAGCAGGGCCTATCACCAGAACCGATTAGCTGCCCATGGCGGGCAGGGTCTCCAAGATCCAGGGAGCAGATGGATGGGCCGGACACGGACTTGGCGGTGGGTGTGGAGCTACGCCAGCTTCGCTACTTCGTAACGCTAGCCGAGGAACTGCATTTCGGCCGGGCGGCGGAGCGGGAGCACATCGTCCAGTCGGCGCTCAGCCAGCAGGTGCAGCGGCTGGAACGTGAGCTCGGCGTCCGCCTGCTGGAACGCAGCACGCATCATGTTTCACTGACCGCCGCCGGGGCGGTGTTCCTGGTCGAGGCACGGCAGATCCTGGCGCACGTGGACCGCGCCGCCGAAGTGGCCCGGAGCGCGGTGGGCGCGGCGGCCACGCTGCGGGTCGGGATCATTGATTCCAGCTATGACTCGATGCCGCAGATCCTGCACGAGGTCCAGGCCCGCTACCCCGGCCTGGTGATCCACCAGGTCGAGGCCAGTGTGCCCGGGCAGTACCAGCTGCTGATCAACGGCCGGCTCGATGTCGGTGTCGGCCGCGCCGCGCTCGCGCCGGCCGAGGTCGCGTCGCTGCTGTTCCGTCAGGACCCGCTCGGAGTCCTGGTGCCGGCCGGTCACCGGTTCGCCGGGCTGGAGGGCGTGCCGGTCGCAGGCCTGGCGGAGGAACCGCTGCTGCTCGCCGAGGACGCGCGGGCTCCGGAATTCAATCAGTTCACCGTCGAGATGTGCCGGGCGGCCGGCTTCACCCCCGCCGTGTACGGAGGGACCGTGGAGAGCATCCGCGCGGCCGCCGATCTCGTCGCCCAGGGACGCTGCCTGTACTGCGTGCCTTCCTCCTGCATCGCTGCGCTCCCCGGGACCACCTGGCGGCCGCTCAGCGAACCGGCGTCCTACTACCCGTGGTCGGTCCTGTGGCGCGCGGCCGACGACTCCGGCCACGTCCGCGCCGTCGTCAGCTGCGCGCGGGCGATGTCCAGGCGGCTCGGCTGGCTCACCACCGCCGTCGCCGGCCAGGCGGCACGATAAGCCCGGCGCACGGTGATCGGCTGCGGTGATCAACCCTTCCCCGATCGGTAGTTTCCCGCCCGGCCCCGGCCGGGTTGACTCGGAGATGAGCCAGGACGTAGCACGGCCCCCGCGCTCCCGCGGGCGACCAGCCGCCTTGATATGGAGTGCTTTCATGATCGTCATTCTCGGTCTCGTCATCCTGCTCGCCGCGGTGATTATCGGCGTGGCCGGAGTTCTCGGCAACGGCGGCAGCGGGCACGCGCTGACCCACGGGTTCTCGGTGTTCGGCTACCACGTGACCGGATCCACCGGCGCGCTGTTCCTGACCGGGATCGTGGTCGGCGCGGTCGCCCTGGCCGGGCTGAGCCTGCTGCTGGCCGGCGCACGGCGGACCTCCCGCCGCGGCCGCGCCGCCCGCCGGGGGCTCAGGCAGTCTCGCCGCGAGACGGCCGCCGTCAGCGCCGATCGCGACGACCTGATCGGCCAGCGCGACACCGCCCGCGCCCAGACCGCGAGCACGCCGGGGAACGGCACGCGGCACCGGGCCGCTCATCGCGACGCCGACGCCAGCCGCTGGAGCGGCCTGCGCCTGTTCGGGCACCAGTTCGCGGGCCGGCCCGCCGTCGTCGACCCACCAGAACCGGTAGCCGGCGAAGCCGCCTCAGATGAGCCCGTGAGTCTCAGCTGACGAGGTCGAGATGGAGCCGGTTCTTGCCCGCCTTCGCCTCCGGCACGGGCTGGAACCAGATCGGCGGCCGCAGCCCGGCCGGGTCGAAGAGCCGGTCCTCGAAGGCCGCGTCCTCGCCCAGCTGGGCGCGGTAGTGCGCCAGCCAGGTCGTCTGCGGCTCGGCGGGCGGCGACGGCTGATAGTCCAGCGCCTGAGCCCAGAACCGCGCCAGCACCGCCGGGTCGTTCGCGTCGATGGTCAGCTGCCAGAACATCATGTCCCGACGTTAGACCCCGTCGCCGACATTGTGGCTCGGGTGAGGTAGTCGAGGGTTCGCTGGATGAGCCCGCTGGCCCGGCGCAGGTCGGCCGAGCTCGGGCCGGGTTCCCCGCGCAGCCGGGCCTCCAGCGGCCCGGTCATGGCCGGGAAGGCGGCCGTCGCCGGCCCGGTGCCGATCCGGGCCGCGGTGCGGACCACCTGCGGATCTACCGACCACAGCACCTCGAAGGTCCGGTCGGCGTCACGGCGCCCGTCCTGTCCCAGCTGCTCCCATCCGGTCACGCAGGCCGGGAGGTCGGGAGCGTCGCAGACTAGCGACCATTCGCGCCGCAGCGGGGAGTCCCGGGGCACCGCGATTTCCGCGACCGGGCCATCCCGCAGGCGGCTGCGGGCGAAATCGGCGAAGATCACCGTCTGCTCCGCGCTGCGGGTCAGGTCCGCCCAGCGCGGCGCGGCGGCCCGGTAGTAGCGCTGCCGCTGGAAGGATCCGACCAGCACCGGGCGCTGCGCCCGGGCGCAGCACTCGTCCTCGATCGCCCAGGTCAGCGCCAGCAGGATCGCCTTGTCCAGGACGTGAACCCGGAGGTCAGGGTACTGGCGGCGGAGCCCGGCGAAGATCGACGGCCCGGGACTGTTCCCGGCGCCCGCCGTAGCCTGGGCCATCGCCGCGGGCAGGGACAGGCCCTCGGCGCGGCGGCGCAGGACCTCGGCGAGCAGCTCACAATCAGCCTCGGTGTACCGGCGCTGGCCGCCCGCCGAGCGGCGCGGGCGGGGCAGGCCGTAACGCTGCTCCCAGTTCCGCAGCCCCGCGACGGGAATCCCGGTCCGCCGGGATACCTCGCTGATCGACAGCCCCGCCGGATCGTCGCCCGCGTCAGCGTCAGGAAGCGAAAAGCTCGTCATGCTGATGACCGCCATCTCGTCATTGTGATGTAGGATCAGCTTAGCAAGCTGGGACCGCGGCTCCGCCGCCTGACACCAGCCTCGCGGCTGCCCCGGTCCCTGGCAGCGGACCCGTCGACGAAAGAAGAACCAGATCATGATCAAGTTCCTGCGCGGCCTCGGTATCACCAGCGACGTCGCTTACCTGGCCGGCCTGCTCTCGATCGGGGCGAGCATGGCCGCCTGGACCGCCTCCAGCCGGATGGAGAACGCCCCGGGCGACAAGGCCGACCGGTGGGGCATCTACGTCGGTCTCTGGGCGCCCACCTTCATGGCCCTCGGCAACGCCATCAAGGCCGACGAGCTCACCGTCAAGTCCGACGAGTGACCATGACCAGCGTCACTTCCCCGGACCTGCTTCCCGGCCAGGACGCCGAGATCTCCCGTCTGGCCGCGTACCGCCAGGACGCGGCGTGGCGGGAAGCGGCCGCCTGCCGTCAGGCCGATCCCGAGCTTTTCTTCCCGATCGGATCAGCCGGGACCGGCGCCGCCGAGATCCGGCGGGCCAAGGCCATCTGCGCCGGCTGCCCCGTACGGCGGCCTTGCCTGATCTACGCCCTGGCCACCAGCCAGGAATTCGGGATCTGGGGCGGCCGCGACGAGGGCGAGCGGCGATTGCTGCACCGGCAATGGCGGGAATCCCGCACCGCGGCTAGCTCCGGACGCCCGTAGCCCGGATCCACGCCCCACCCGCGTCGTCTGGCCTGACAGGGGCGCCAGACGGCCCCGGGGCCCGCGGCGGCCGCAGCGCCTAGAGCCGCTACGGCCCGGGGGCCCGGGAGGGCTCCGGTGAGCCGGTCAAGCTCGGCGCCGGTGTTGACGCCGTTGGCCGCGAGCCGCCGCTGTACCTCCTGCGCCGGGACGCCGTCCACGGATGCGCGATGACGGCTTCGGTCACGGCGGTCGGCGGCAGGGCCGTCCCCGCGTTGTTCGGCATATCTATCTGACATACCGGTACGGGCGCGGTCGTTTCTTATGGGACACTGCGACCATGCATAGCCTGCGCTGGCCGGGGCTGCGCCGGGCATCGGCCGCGCTGGCGGTGACGGGATGCCTGACCCTGGCCGCCTGCGGGGGTGGCAGCAGCCATCCGGCCAGCTCGGCCAGCCCGAAACCGACCGCGAGTGCCACCGCGCCGGCCGAGCCGGTCAGCGGCCCGGCGGCCATCGCCGCGATCACGGCCAACTGGAAGACGGTCTTCGACGGCAAGGCGCCGATCCCGCGGCGGCTCGCCCTGGTGCAGGACGGGCCGCAGCTGACCGCGTTCATCGAGGCGCAGGCCAAGACGTCGTTCGGGCAGGCCGCGACCGGGTCGACCGCGGCCGTCACCTCGGTGCTGATCTCCTCACCGACGCAGGCCACGGTGCACTGGAACCTCTTGCTGCTCGGCACGCCGCTGCTGAAGAACCAGGTGGGCAACGCCGTCTACCTGGACGGCACGTGGAAGGTGGCCATCGCCAGCTTCTGCGGGCTGGCCTACCTGGAGTACCCCCAGGGCAGCCCCAAGCTGCCCGCCGCCTGCCGGAGCTAGCGGCGGTGCAGCGCCGTCCCCTGGCTCTCGCCTCCCTGTGCACGATCTTGTTCCTGACTTTCCTGGACAACACGGTCGTCAGCGTCGCGCTGGCCAGCATTCAGCAGGACCTGCACGGCGGCGTCTCCGCCCTGCAGTGGGTGGTGGGGGCCTACGCCCTGACCTTCGCCAGCTTCATGCTGGCCTGCGGGATGCTGGGCGACAAGTTCGGCCGCAAGAAGATCATGCTGGCCGGGGCGGGCCTCTACTGCGCGGGCGCCGTGCTGGCCGCGGTCGCGCCCGGTATCGGGGTACTGATCGCGGCCCGTTCGGTCATGGGCCTGGGGGCGGCGGCGAGCGAGCCGGGCACGCTGTCGATGATCCGGCACCTGTATCCGGAGGAGCGCAGCCGCAACCGCGCGCTCGGGGTCTGGGCCGCGGTGTCCGGGTTCTCGCTCGCGCTCGGCCCGGTCCTGGGCGGGGCCCTGGTCGGGGTGTGGAGCTGGCGGGGGATCTTCTGGTTCGACGTGACCTTCGGCCTGGCCGCGCTGGTCGTGGCGGCCCGGGTGCTGCCGGAGAGCGCCGACCCGGGCGCGGGCCGGATCGACTGGCCGGGCACGGCGCTCGGCGGCGGCGCGCTCGCCGCCCTGATCTTCGGCATCATCGACGGCGAGAGCGCCGGCTACACGGCGCCCAGCGTGCTCGCGCTGTTCGCGGTGTCCGTCGTGGCGGGCGCGGCCTTCATCTTCTGGGAGCGCCGGGCCCCGTTCCCGCTGCTCGAGCTGAGCTACCTGCGGGTCCCGCGCTTCACGACCCCGAACGTGGTGGCGTACTGCACCTACTTCTCCACCTTCGCGATCTTCTTCTTCACCGCGCTCTACCTGGGCGTGATCGCCGGCTACTCGGCTTACCGCATCGCGGGGCTGTTCCTGCCGATGACCGTGGCGATGATCGGAGCGTCGCTGCTGGCGGGCCGGTGGACCACCGCGGCCGGCGCCCGCTGGCTGCTGGTCGCCGGCTGCCTGCTGTTCGCGGCCGGCCTGGTGCTGACCAACGTGGCGATCAGCCCGAAGCCCGCCTACCTGCCGCTCGCGGCGGCCCTGGGCCTGGCCGGGCTGGGCATCGGCACCTGCGTCGTCCCGGTCACCTCCTCGGTGCTCGGGGCGGTGCCCGCCGAACGGTCCGGGATGGCCGCCTCGGCCACGAACACCAGCCGGGAGTTCGGCGCGGTCACCGGCATCGCCATCCTCGGCGCCGTCGTCAACGCCGAGCTGCGGTCCGGGATCGTCAGCCGCATGACTCATCTGGGCGCCACGCCCGCGCTGCAGCAGTACGTGCTGCAGGTGATCGAGACCGGATCGGTGGCCCTCGGCCACGGCGGCTCGACCGGGAACAGCCCGCTCGACCAGATCATCCAGGCCGGATACGCCGCCTTCACCAGCGCGCTGCACGCGGCGCTGTACCTGTCGGCCGCGCTGCTCGCCGCCGCCGCGCTGCTCTCCGCCGTCACCTTGCGGCCCGGATCGGCTAGAGCGTGAAGCTCAGGGTGTAGGGCGAGGATCAGCTGGTGCCTCTGGCCTGGCCGCTCACCAGGCCGTTCGCGACGGAAATGTTCCCGGTGGTGGTCGTGGTGGTACGGATGCCCGGGCCGGACACCGAGATCCGCCCGGTGACCGGACTCGCGCGTTCGTGCGGGATGGCCTTTATCGTCTTGTTCGCCGACGACCGGCTGTATACCAGGAACGGAAGCCCGCGGGGAACAATCCTGGCCTGACGGTGATGTCGATCTGCTCGGCCATCTGTTCTGATAAAGGCGAGCTTATTTCCCGGCGGCCTTGAACTTGGCGATGACGTTAGCGGGGACGCGGCCGCGTTCCTTGATGTCGATGCCCTGAGCCCGGGCCCATTCCCGGACCTCGGTCGGGTCCGGGGCGGCCTGCGTGGCCTTGCGCCCGGTCCGGGCGCGGCCGCTGTTCCCGCCGCGGCGGGCGACGCTGATGTAGGGGGCCAGCGCATCGCGCAATTGCCGGGCATGGCTGGCGCTGAGATCAATTTCGTAGTCGGTGCCGTCCACGCTGAAGCTGACGGTGCCGTCGGCGTCGCTGCCGTCGATGTCATCGACGAGAAGGGCCTGGACCTTCTGTGCCATGGCTGACGTTCCTCCCGGTTATCTGCGTATCAGCCTAAGCAAATCCTCGTCTCGTGCACGTGCATTTGCAATAGTCATTCGGAATGTTATTTTCCGGCCCCGGGCTGGCCGCGGGCCGGGAAAGTGCCTGCCGTTCCGGGTAACGGCCGTACCTCCTTCGCGGCCGGGCCTGCGCATACCGTGGTGTTCATGGGTAACCGTGCCTAGGTCCGCGAGTTCCTCGTCTCGCGGCGCGAGCGGCTCCGCCATCCCGTCGCCGGTGCCCTCGCCCTCTACCGGCGGACGCGGTAGCGCAGGTGCAGGACGCGGTCGCCCTGGATCACGGTGTGCGGGTCCTCGAGCAGGTGCTGGGCATCGACCGGACCGAAGTAGCGCTTGCCCGAGCCGAAGACCACGGGCACGACGTCCATCGCCACCTCGTCGATCAGGCCGAGGGCGAGCGCCTGCCCGCCGGCCTCGCCCGCCGCCACGGCGACGGTGCCGTCCCCGGCGAGTTCCCTGGCCTTCTCGACCGCCTTGGTCACGTCGTCGACGAAGAAGTACGACGCCTCGGGGTGCCAGCCGTCGGGCCGGGGCCGGTGCGACACCACGACCACGTGGCGGCCGGTCGGCGGCTGGCCCTCCCAGCCGTTGGTGATGTCGAACAGGTGGCGCCCGATCACCATCGACTCGATGCTCGCCCACATGGGCTGGACGTAGGCGGCCGAGACCGCCGAGATCTTCATCCCGCTGCCCTCGACGATCGGGATGTCGCCGTTGTGGTACCAGTCGAACAGCGGGCCAACCTCGTCCCGCGCGGTGGCGATGAAGCCGTCCACCGACACGACGTTGTGCATGATCACGGTGCTCATCGGATCTCCTCAGGCTCGGTTCAGTTACCCATGAAACGGATGGCGCGACCGCGACTCATCGGTCCGGCGCGCCGGACGCGGCCCGGCAGCCGCAATGATGGACAGGTGAGCAATCCCCTGGGCCGGGCCCGGCCGAGCAGCGCCCGGGCGCTGCTGCTGGTGGTGATCGGGGAGTTCGTCTGGCCGACGGGCCAGCCGGCCTGGTCGTCGACGCTGATCAGAGCCTTGTCCGAGTTCGGCATCGAGCCGAACGCCGCCCGCAAGGCGCTGCAGCGGATCGCCGCTACCGGCATCACCGAGTCCGGGCGCGAGGCCAACCGGGTCCGCTGGAGCGTGACGTCGAAGGGTGACCGGATCCTGCGGGCGGGATGGCAGCGCACCTATGGCTGGGCCGCCCGCGATACGCAGTGGGACGGCCGCTGGCTGGTGCTCTCGGTCACTGTGCCGGAGAGCCAGCGCAAGCTCCGGCATCACCTGCAGAGCAGGCTGATATGGGCCGGGCTCGGTTCTCCGGCCCCGGGCGAGTGGCTGACCCCGCACGCCGAGCGCGGGGAACAGGTCGCCCAGATCGTGCGGGAACTGGGCCTGGGCGAGCAGGCCCACTCGTTCGTCGGAAAGCTCGGGCCGGTCGGCGATCCGCTGCGGCTGGTCGCCGCCGCCTGGGACCTCGACGACCTGGACAAGGACTACCGGGCCTTCATCGACACGTACGCCCCCTGGGAGCCGCGGACGGACCGGGAGCACTTCCGGGCGCGGGTCGAGCTCGTACAGGACTGGCGGCGGTTCCCCTACCTCGACCCGGACCTGCCGGCCGCGTACCTGCCGCCGTCGTGGCCGGGGGCGCAGGCGTCGCGGCTGTTCGCCGAGCGGTACCAGGCCTGGAAGGAGCCGTCCGGCCGCTACTGGGCGACGGTGGTCTCGGCCGGCTGACCGGCCACCATCCGGCGGAGCACGTACTTCTTGATCTTCCCGGACGGGGTGCGCGGCATGGCGTCGGTGATCTCCAGCCGCTCCGGCCAGAACTGCCGGGCCACGCCCGCCTGCTCCAGGTAGTCCTTCAGCTCGTCCAGCGCCGGCGCCTCGCCGTCCGGGACGATGACGGCGCAGCCGCGCTCGCCGAGCCGCTCGTCCGGGTAGGCGACGACGGCCACCTCGCGGATCCGGTCGTGCCGGGCCAGCAGGTTCTCCACCTCGACGACGGGGACGTTCTGGCCGCCGCGGACGATGATGTCCTTGCTGCGGCCGGTGATCCGGATGCCGCCCTCGGGCGTGCGCAGGCCGAGGTCGCCGGTCTCGAACCAGCCGTCCGGCGTCTCGGCCTCCCGGGTCAGCTGCGGCTGGTCGCGGTAGCCGACGATGATGCTGGGCCCGCGGGCCTGGAGCCGGCCCTCCTGGCCGTCAGGCACGGGCCGGGAGTCCTCGTCGACGATGCGCAGTTCCATGTGCCCGACGGGCATGCCGTCGCTGGATGCCAGGATCGCCAGCGGCGCGCCCAGGCGGTGGATCGAGCAGATGCCGATCTCGGTCATCCCCCACAGCGAGACCAGGTCGACGCCGAGGTGCTCCTGCATGGCCACGGCGGCGTGCGGCGGAATCGGCGCGCCGCCGCAGACGAACACCCGCAGGGTGGACAGCGAACGCGGGGCGCGCTGCTGCGCCGCCACCATGTCCATGGCGAACGGCGTCGCGGACAGCGTCCAGGTGATGTTCTCGAAGCCGACGATGTCGAGCAGCTGCTGGGTGTCCCACATGTCCTGGTAGACGACCTTCTGCCCCATCGCCAGCGGCAGGTACGTGCCCCAGAAGAAGCCGGTCAGGTGGCCTACGGTCGAGGCCATGAAGCACACGTCGTCCGCGGTCAGCTCGATGGCCTCCGGCAGCGGGCGCCCCGCCGACCAGGCCGTGTTGTGGGTGTGCAGGGCCGCCTTGGGCATGCCGGTGGTCCCCGAGGTGAACATCAGGAACGCCGGGTCGTCCGCACCGGGCCGCGCCCGCTCCAGCTCGGCGCCCAGGCCGGGCTGGAGCTCGTGCAGCGGCCGGACGAAGGCCTCCTCGAACCCGAGCACCTCGCCGTCGTCCGGGTCGCCGTCGATGACCACGACGTGGCCCAGGTCCGGCAGGCCGGCTTTCAGCGAGACCGCCATGTCCCGGTGGGAGAACCCGTTGAAGGTGGCCGGGACGACGTAGACCTTCGACCGCGCGTGCCGGAGCATGAACGACAGCTCGTGCTCGCGGTAGATGGGAGGCACCGGGTTGGGGATCGCGCCGGCCCGCATCGCGCCGAATACCAGGGCGGGGAACTCCCACCCGTTCGGCAGCTGGATCGTGATCACGTCGCCGGGCTCGACGCCGATCGCCCGGAAGGCCCCGGCGAAGCGGTCGACCAGCGCGCCGAGCTGGCCGTAGGTGAGGGTGGCGGGCAGGGCGCGGCCCTTGCGGTACGAGACCACCGCGGCCTTGTCCGGATGCCGCCGGACGGCGGCGAGCAGCTCGTCGAGGCCGGTGATGTCGCGCCACCAGCCGAGCCGGTGATAGCGCTCGGCGTCGGCGTCGCTCACCGGCCGCTGCCACGTCGCTGCAGGCTGGGTCATCGTTTCCTCCGCTCACCGCGCATCTATGCGCCACTTCTGCGTTGTCACGCAGTAGATGTGTCCAATATTATTGGCGGGTCTGCCCGGCCCGGCAAGCATGGATTGGCAGGGAGTCGTCATGGGACTGGATGTGGCGGTCACCGGTATCGGCGTGGTTTCCGCCCTCGGCCTGACCCCGGCCGCCCTCGTGGACCGGCTCATCGCCGGTGACCTAGGGATATCCGAGACGCCCTGGACGGCGGGCGACCCTGACCAGTTCGAGTTCTGGGCCCCGGTGGGGGACTTCGAGCCGCCGGAGTGGATGGCGGGCAAGCTGGACGGCATCGACCCGTTCGCCCGGCACGCCGGCGGCGCGGTGACCTGCGCGCTGGCCGACGCGGGCCTGGCCGGCCCGGGCCAGCCTCAGCTCGACCCGCTGCGCACCGGCATCGTGGTCGGCAGCGCCAAGACCGGCACCCAGACCCTGGAGCGGGCCCAGTTCGACGTGGACCGGCGGGGCCGGGAAGCCGCCGCGCCCAAGCTGATGATCATGGTGTGGCCGAACATGGCCGCCGCCCAGATCGCCATGAACTGGCAGCTGCACGGGCCGTGCCTGACCCTCAGCACCGCCTGCGCCTCCTCCCTGGACGCGATCGGCACCGCCGCCAGGCTGATCGCCGCCGGCCAGGTCGACGTCGCGCTGGCCGGCGGGACCGAAGGCGGCCTGGCGCACGGCGTCGGGGACGACGGGTTCGTCCCGGCCAGCGCGTACTCGCGCTACCGGTACGGGATGGGCGCGGCCGTGACCGACCCGCGCCGGGCCTGCCTGCCGTTCGACGTGGACCGGGCCGGGATGGTCATGGGCGAGGGCGCGGGCATGTTCGTGCTGGAGTCGGCCGGGCACGCGCGGCGGCGCGGCGCCCGGGTGCACGCCTGGGTACAGGGCTGGGGGACGTCGTCGGAGGCCTACCACCCCTCCACCCCCAACCCCTCGGGCGAATGGGAACGGCTGGCGATGCGCCTCGCCACCGACGAGGCGGGTGCCGGGCCGGGGCAGATCGACGTGCTCGCCGCGCACGCCACCGGCACCCCGAAGGGCGACACCGCCGAGATCGCGGCGATCAACGCGTTCTTCGCCGGCGCTGGCGCCGGCCCGTCGGTGATGTCGGTCAAGGGCACCCTGGGGCACCCGGCCGGCGCGGCCGGCGCGCTCGCCCTGGCCGCCGCCCTCGAGGGCATGCGCCGCGGCCTGGTCGTGCCCACCGGCGGCACCACCCGGCCGGAGCCCGCCATCGACTTCGACCTCGTCCTCGGCCGCCCGCGGGCCCGGGACATCTCCTGGATCCAGGCCAATGCCTTCGGCTTCGGCGGCCAGAACGCCTCCCTGGTCCTCAGCGCGGAACGCCAGCAGTAACAATCTAGTCACCATTCACTTTTTGGCCTAGGCTCGGGCCATCGGCGAGGCGAGGAGAACCAATGGCGGACAGTGCCATCACGGCCGGGCAGGCCGACGGGGTGGGGACGATCGTCTTCAACCGCCCCGATCGTCGCAATGCCCTCAGCCTGGAGGTCTTCGGAGCCCTCGGCGACTATCTCGACCAGTGGCGGCACGACGACAGCGTCGCGGCGATCGTCATCACCGGCGGTGAGGAAATGTTCTGCGCTGGCCTGGACCTGGATTTCCAGTCCGGATTCACACCGGAGTCGAGAGCGAGCTACGCCGAGGCCTGCCTGCGGGTTTACGGGACCCTGCTCGACTACGCCAAGCCGACCATCGCCGCCTGCGCCGGGCCAACCCTGGGCGGCGGCTGCGACATCGCCGTCTTCTGCGACATCCGGGTCGGGGCGGAGAACGCCATCTTCGGCTTCCCGCAGGTCCGGTTCGGCCTCACGCCCTACTTCTCGCCGCTGTGGAAGATCGTCGGGCTCAGCCAGGCCAAGCTGCTGACGCTGACGGGGGAGCGGATCGACGCGGCCGAGGCGCTGCGCATCGGCCTGATCGACCGGCTCGTGCCGGCCGGCCAGGTGGTCGCGGAGGCGACCCGGCTGGCCGGCGCCATCGCGGCCACCACGACCAAGACGGCGGTGTTCAACAAGGAAATGATGCTCCGCTCGCCGGCCATGGATCCCATCTCCGCGCTGTCCTACGAGACGATGGCGTACCGGGAGATCATCTGGCATCCCGACGTGGTCGAACGCGTCTCGGCCGCCTTCGCCCAGGTCCGGAGCCGGCCGTGAGCCCGCAGACGAGCCCGGTCAGCGCCGGCTTCCTGCGGGAGTTCGCCGACCGCTGGCTCGCCGCCTGGAACAGCCACGACACGGACACCGTGCTCGCCCTGCTGCACCCGGACGTCGAATGGCAGGAGACGGTCTTCTGGCCGCATCCGCTGGCCGGCCGGGAGGCGGTCCGCGCCTACGTCGACGCTATCTGGCGGGCCATGCCCGGCTACGAGGTCGACGAGGTCCAGCTGTTCACCGCGGTGGACGACGGCCGGGCGCTGGTCCTGTTCCGGCAGCGCGGCGTCGCGCCACCCGCCCTCGGCCCGGATCGCCGCTTCGAGGTGCAGGGCTGCGACATCTTCCTCGGCTTCCGCGACGGGCTGCTGTCGCATTACACCGCCGCCTTCGAGATCGCCGACATGCTGCGGCAACTGGGTGCGCTGCCGCCCCGGGGCGACCTGAAGGGCGGCGCGTACCTGCTCTCGCTGCGCGAAGGGACGCCGGCATGACGGCGGCCGGCCGGGCCGCCCGCTACCGCGAACTCGGCTTGTGGGACGACCAGCGGATCGGGAACCTCCTCGGGGACCAGGCGGCGCGCACCCCGGACCGGGAGCTGTTCGTGTTCGAGGGCCGCCGGGTGAGCTACGGCGAGTTCGACGCGTGGGTCACCACCGTCGCCTCCGACCTGGTGCGGCGGGGCGTCCGCCGCGGCGACCGGGTCATGGTGCAGCTGCCGAACTGCCTGGAGGCCCTGGTCCTGCAGGTGGCGGCCTTCCGGATCGGCGCCGTCGACATGCCGGTCATCCCGATCTACCGCGAGCACGAGGTCCGGCAGATCGTCGCCGAGTCCCGGCCCGCCGTCGTGGCCGCCGCTGCCCAGCTCGGCTCGCGCCAGCCGGCCGCCGAGCTCGACGGCATCGTCGCCGAGCTCGGCCACGAGCCGGCCGTCCGGTACATCACCGGCGGCGAGCGTCCCGGCTGGCACCCGGTTCCCGGCCCGGGTGAGGTCCCGGGCACCGAGCTCCCCGAGCCGCTCGCGGCGGACGAGCCGACGCTGCTGCTCTACACCTCGGGCACCACCTCGGCCCCCAAGGGCGCGCTGCTGACCAGCGCGGCCCTGATCGCGCACATGCGCAACTTCAAGGTCGCGCTGGACGTCGGCGAGGACTGCGTCATCTTGTGCGCCACGCCGGTGTCCCACCTCGGCGGCTTCGTCGCGGGGGTGATCTTCCCGGCCTTCCTGGGCGCCCGCTCGGTGATCATGTCGGGGTGGCGGCCGGACGAGGCGGTGGAGATCATCGAGCAGGAGGGCGCCAGCCTCGCGATGGGCGCCACCGTCTTCCTCTCCGACCTGGTCCAGCGGTACGAGGCGGGCGCGGCCGCCAGGCACCGGCTGGACCTGTACGCCTGCGCCGGCGCGACCCTGCCGCCTCACCTGGTGCTGCGGGCCGAGGCGGCGGGCGTCCGCGCGATGCGCTGCTACGGGATGACCGAGACGGCCGGGGTCTGCGCGGCCGCCCCGCCGGACGCCGCCGTCGAACGGCGCTCCCAGTGGGACGGCCAGGTCCTGGCCGGGATGGAGATCCAGGCGGTGACGCCGGACCGCGTCCCGCTGCCGGCCGGGACGGAGGGCGAGCTCCGCATCCGCGGCCCGCAGCTGCTCACCGCCTACACCGATCCCGAGCGCACCCGGGAGCAGCTCGACCGCGAGGGCTGGTTCTACCCCGGCGACATCGGGATCGTCGACGACCAGGGCTGGATCCGGATGTCCGGCCGGATCAAGGACATCATCAACCGCGGCGGCGAGAAGTTCTCCGCCCTCGACATCGAGTCCGCGATCGCCTCCCATCCGGACGTGGCCGCCGTCGCCGTCACGGCGGTCCCCGACGAACGGCTCGGCGAGGCCGTCGGCGCCTGGCTCGTCCTGACGCCCGGTGCGCGGTGGGAAGGCCCGGACCGGCTTATCGAGCACCTGGAGACGGTCAGGCTGGCCCGGCAGAAGATCCCGGTCCGGTGGACCGTCGTGTCTTCGCTGCCGACCACGGCTAGCGGCAAGGTCCAGAAGAACAAGCTGGCCGCGTGGAACCTGCCGGGCTAGCCCAGCCGAGACGTTCCTGGCGACGCGGGCCCGAACGCCGCGCCCAGCTCGCCGCGGTCGCCGCCCGGCAATTCTGCCGCCTCGGCTTCCACCAGGTCTCGATGGCCGACCTGGCTACCGCGATCGGGCTCACCGCGCCCGCGATCTACCGTCATTTCCGGGGCAAGGAGGACCTGCTCGCCGCCGCGATCAGCACCGGCCTGGACACGGTCGCCGAAGCCCTTGACCAAGCGGCCGGCGTCCCGCCGCCTGACTTCCTGTACGCGATGGCCGGCCCGGCCGTCGCCCGGCGGGATCTGTGGATCCTGCTCCAGCGCGAGCTGCGCCACCTGAGCCCGGCGCAGCGCCAGCCGCTGGCGGAACGGTTCGAGGACGTCGTCGTCCGCCCGTTCCGGGCGCTGGTCCGGCGCGAGCGCCCGGAGCTGGCGCCCCGGGACACCGGGCTGGTCACCACGGCCGTCCTGGCCGTCCTGGCGAGCCCCTCGGTCTACCGCGCCCGGGTGCCGGCCCGCGACCAGCAGCGGATCCTCGCCGCCGCCGCGCAGGCCGCCTGCCACGCACGCTGGGATCCGGCGGGTGACCAGGCGGCCCCGGCCGCACCGGCACGGGCCGCCGACCGGGTAACGGAACTCCTCGACACCGCGATTGGCCTGTTCGCCGCCCGTGGCTACCAGGCGGTCAGCCTGGACGACATCGGCGCCGAGCTCGGCCTGGCCGGTCCCAGCCTCTACCACTACTACGCGACGAAGTCCGACATCTTGGTGGCCGCCTTCGCCCGCGCCGCCGAATGGCTGCCCGACCCGTCCCTGGCCCTGGACGATCTCGTGACCGCCTACACCGGCCTGGCCGTCCGGGAGCGGATGCTGTTCGCCGTCTACGTCCGGGAGGCGGTGAACCTCCCGCCCGAAGCGGGCCGGCGCATCCGGTCCCGGCTCGACTCCGACGTCCAGGCCTGGTGCGGCGCGCTGGGCGACGTGCGCCCCGAACTGGCGGGGAACCAGCGGCTGGCGCTGGTCCACGCCGCCCGCGCCGTCGTCCACGACGTGGTACGGATCGGGCACTGGCACGACCGCCCCGACCTGGCGGCCGCCCTGCGTTCACTCGTCCTGGCCGTCCTGTTCACACCGCTCGAAAGGCAAGGCCCGTGACCGACCACCAGTACCTGATCACCGCCGTCGAGGACGGCGTCGGCATCGTGCAGCTCAACCACCCGGAAAAGCGCAACGCCCTCGGCTGGGAACTGCACACCCAGCTCATCGCCGCCCTCGAGGCCTGGGCCCACGACGACGACGTGGCCGCGGTCCTGCTGATCGGCAACGAGGACTACTTCTGCGCCGGCTGGGCGCTCGACGTCCTGCAGGACACCAGCGGCGACGAGCGGACCCGGTTCACCGACCTGGCCCTGCGGCTGATGACCGCGCTCTACGACTACCGCAAGCCGACGGTCGCGGCGGTCGCGGGCGTGGCCCCCGGCTACGGCATGGACCTGGCCAACATGTGCGACATCACGATCGCGTCGGAGAACGCCGTCTTCGGCTCGACCCAGGTCAAGTACGCCATGAACGGCTTCTACCACGGCCTGCTGCGCAAGACGAACACGCAGCGAGCCCGCCGGATGTTCTTCACCGGTGACCCGGTCGGCGCTCAGGAAGCCCTGCGCACCGGCCTGGTCGACGAGGTGGTCCCGGCCGGCCAGCTGCGCGCGTCGGCGCTGCGCCTGGCGAAGCAGATCGCCGAGCACGGCGCCGAGCTGACCACCGTGCTGAAGGAGGTCGCGCTGCGGGCGTCGAACATGGACCACATCGGCGCGACCGCGTACGAGCTGCGCGTCACCCACGACCTGCTCCAGCGCGGCCTGTTCACCCAACGGCTCGACGACGGTCTCGCCCGGCTCCGGGCCGGCCGCAGCCGGGCGACCGAACGCCTGGACGGGACCCAGTGACCCGGCCGGCCGGCGACGGGCCTGACCTCGGCGGCCTCCCGGCGGTCGTGACCGGGTCCTCGCGCGGCCTGGGCCGCGCCTTCGCCGGGGCGCTCGCGGCCGCGGGCGCCCCGGTCGTCGTGAACGGCACCGATCCCGGGACGACGGAGTCCGTGGCCGCCGCGATCCGGGGGCGCGGCGGCCGGGCCATCGCCTGCGCCGGGTCCGTGGCCGACCCGGCCTTCTGCCAGCAGCTCGTGCGGGCCTGCGTCAGCGAGTACGGCGGGATCGGCCTGCTGGTGAACAACGCGGGCATCACCCGCGACCGCTCGCTCACCCGCATGACCACGGCGGAATTCGACGAGGTCGTCGCCGTGCACCTGCGCGGCGCCTGGGCCTGCGGCGCGGCCGCCGCGCGGGCCATGCGCGCCGCGGGCGGCGTCATCCTCAACATCACCTCCGGCGCCGGGCTCTTCGGCACCTTCGGGCAGGCCAACTACGCGGCCGCGAAGGCCGGGATCGTCGGCCTGACCAGGGTCATGGACCTCGAGCTCGGCCGCTTCGGCATCCGCGTCAACGCGCTCGCCCCGGTAGCCCGCACCGACATGACCGCCGTCTTCGGCCACGGCGCCGGTACCGCTGGCGCTCTGGCACCGCTGGCGCCGGCACCGGCGGCGCCGTCTCCCACGAGCTCGCCTTCCCGCCCCCCGAGTCGGTCGCGCCCATCGTCGTCTACCTCGCCGGCGACGCCGCCCGCCACCTGCACGGCCAGGTCCTGTCGTTCGACGGCACCCAGCTGTCGGTGTGGTCGCACCCCGAACCCACCGCCACGTGGACCCGGCCGCGGGGCTGGACCCCGGGCGCGTTCGGCGACGTCTTGACGGCCGGCGTCATGGAACACCCGCACCCGGACCGCTGGGGCGCCGGCATCCGCGGCGCCTGACCATAACCAAGAATGTTCCCGATGGTGCGTTTGCCGCCTTCCGCGCTTTCTGTGCGTGTGCTTACCCTTTTCTCATCTGCCGCACATAACGTGAGGTCTCATGGAGCGTGGGCCTGCTGGCGTCGATGGCGCCGGGTCCAGCGTGCCCGGGCCCCGGCCGCCCGGGGTCCGCGGAGCGCGCCGCCTGCTCGCGGGAGGGGCGGCGGCCGTCGTCGTCCTGCTGGTCGTGGTGGCGGTGCTCGCGACCAGGCTCGCCTCCGGAACCCCGGCGGCTAGGGTCGCGCCGCCCAGACCCTCCCCGACACCCACGAGCCTGACCGTGCCGGACATCTACCAGCGGGTCGCGCCGTCCGTAGTCCTCGTCCGCACCGGCCATGACCTGGGTTCCGGCATCATCGTGGCCGACAACGGCACGATCTTGACCGCGAATCACGTCATCACCGGCGGCGGGACCGTCACCGTCACGTTCGCCGACGGCACGACAGCGGACGCGACCGTGGCCGGCGCCAACCCGAAGCTGGACGTGGCCGAGCTCATCCCGGCCAAGCTGCCCCAGGTGGTCGTGCCCGCCACCGTCGGCGGAGGCGCCGGCGTGGGGGCGTCCGTCGTCGCCATCGGCAATCCGCTCGGCCTGACCGACAGCGTGTCCGCCGGGGTGATCTCCGGCCTGAGCCGGACCGCGGACACGAGCAACGGCAAGTTCTCCGGGCTCATCCAGTTCGACGCGTCGGTCAATCCGGGCAGCTCGGGCGGCCCCCTGCTCGACACGCGCGGGCTGGTCATCGGCATCGTCCTCTCGATCGCCACGCCCGACGGCGAGGACGCGTTCGCCGGCATCGGGTTCGCCGAGCCCATCGGCGCCGCGCTCGGCGGCGCGGGTGGCCAGGGACCAGGGAAGGGACCCCAGATATGAGGACAGAGCTATGAGCACAGAGCTATGAGCGACGCAGCGCCAGCAGCCAACCCGCTGCAGCCGGTGCTCTTCGAGGTCAAGCGCACCATCGTCGGCCAGGACATCCTGCTCGAGCGGATGGCGGTCGCCCTGCTGTCCGGCGGGCACCTGCTGGTGGAAGGCGTCCCCGGGCTGGCCAAGACGCTGTCGGTCAAGTCGCTCGCGGCGGCGGTCGGCGGGCAGTTCCAGCGCATCCAGTTCACGCCCGATCTGGTGCCGGCCGACCTGACCGGGACGCGGGTCTACCACCAGCACACCGGCGAGTTCCAGACCCAGCTCGGCCCGGTCTTCACCAACCTGCTGCTCGCCGATGAGATCAACCGCGCGCCCGCCAAGGTGCAGAGCGCCCTGCTCGAGGTGATGCAGGAGCACCAGGTCACCATCGGCCGCGAGACCTTCCCGGTGCCCGAGCCGTTCCTGGTCATGGCGACGCAGAACCCGATCGAGTCCGAGGGCACCTACCCGCTGCCGGAGGCGCAGGTCGACCGGTTCATGATGAAGGTCGTCGTCGATTACCCGAGCGCCACCGAGGAGCACGCGATCGTCGACCGCGCGCTGCGCCCGGCCGAATCGGTCCGCCCGATGCTCACTCCGGCCGACCTGATCGCCATGCAGGAGCGCGCGCGGGCGATCTACGTCGACACCGCCGTCGTCGATTACGCCGTGCGCCTGGTGACCGCGACCCGGCAAACGCATCGTGCCGGGCTCGCCGACCTGAAGCGGTACATCAGCTACGGCGCCAGCCCGCGCGCCTCGATCGCCCTCGTCACCGGCGCCCGGGCGCTCGCGTTCCTGTACGGCCGGGACTACGTGCTGCCGGACGACGTCCGCGAGCTCGCCCTCGACGTGCTCCGGCACCGCATCGTGCTGTCGTACGAAGCGCTGGCCGACGAGGTGAGCGCCGACACCATCATCACCAAGGTGCTCGGCGCCGTGGCCGAGCCCGAGGTCGTCCTGAGCGGCCGCTGACCTCATGCCCACGCGCACCACGCCGGAACGGCTCCTGGCCCGCCTCGAATGGCGGGTCGTCCGCCGTCTGGACGGACGCCTGTCGGGCGGTGACTACCGGACCGCCCACCGGGGGACCGGGACCGACCTGGTCGGCCTGCGCGAATACACCGAGGGTGACGACGCGCGGCATATCGACTGGAACGTCACCGCCCGGCTGAACGAGCCGCAGCTGCGCGTGTTCACCGAGGACCGCGAGCTGACCGCGTGGCTGGTGCTCGACCGCTCGGCGTCGATGACGGTGGGGCCGCCCGGGCGCGGCAAGGACGACGTGCTCGGCGAGCTCGCCCTGGTGCTGGCCCGGCTGTTCGGGCGGGGCGGGAACCGGGTCGGCGCGCTCCTGTACGACACCGGGACGGTGCGCATCGTGCCGCCGCGAACCGGCCGCGGGCACGCGCTGCGCATCGCCGCCGAGCTCGCCCGGACCGCCGACCGCGGTCGCCCCGGCCAGCACAAGAGCACGACCGACCTGGCGGCGATGCTCGACGCGGTGGCCAAGCTGGCCCGGCGCCGCGCCCTGATCGTGGTCGTCTCCGACTTCATCGGCGACGGCGACTGGGGGCGGTCGCTACTGCGCCTGGTGCCACGCCACGAGGTTGTCGCCCTGCGTGTCATCGATGCCGCCGATGACGAACTGCCCGACGTCGGCCTGGTCGTCATCGAAGACGCCGAGACCGGGGAGCAGCTCGTCGTCGACTCGGGGGACCCGCTGCTGCGCGCCCGGCTCCGCGCGAGCGTCTCCGAACGCGATGCCCGCCTGGCCGCCGGGATGCGCCGGGCGGGAGTGCCCCTGCACCGCATCGGCACGGACGCCGACCTGGCCACCGCGCTCATCGAGGTCACCGCGCATACCCAGCGCAGGCGCGCATGAGCCTCGCCGATCCCGTCCTGCTGGCCGTCGGCCTGGTCGTCGCCGCGGGCCTGGCGTGGGCCGCGGTCACCGCCGCGCGGCGCCGGGCGGCGGCGCTCGCCGCGGCCGGGGTGGTGGCGGGTCGTTCCGGGCGCGGCCGGGGCCGCCTCGGCGGTGTGTGGTTCACCATCGCCGGGATCGCCGTGCTCGCGATCGCCGTGGCCGGCCCGGCGGCGTCCGTCCCGGTGTCCCACGCCTCCGGCACCGTCATCCTCGCCATGGACGTGTCGGGCAGCATGACCGCCACCGACGTGGCGCCCAGCCGTCTCGGCGCCGCCAAACAGGCGGCGCTGTCGTTCATCAGCGCCCAGCCGGGCAGCGTGGACATCGGCGTCGTCGCGTTCCAGGACGGCGGCCTCGAGAGCGCCCTGCCCACCGCCGATCATGCGACCGTCTCGGCCGCGATCCGCCGCCTGAAGGCCGGCGGCGGCACCTCGCTCGGCGACGCCATCCTCGCCTCGCTGTCCGCGATCACGCACAAAACGGTCGCCATCGGCCGCAACGGCAGCGCGCCGAACATCGGCTACTGGCCCTCGGCCACGATCGTGCTGCTCTCCGACGGGCAGAACGGAGGCGGGGCCACCGGCAGCGCGAGCACCGATCCCGGTACCGACGCGGCCGCCGCGGTGGCCGAGAAGGCCGGGGTGCACATCAACACCGTCGGCGTCGGCACCGCGGCGGGCACCACCGTCGAGGTCGACGGCTATCACCTGTTCACCGCGCTCGACGCGGCCACCCTCAGATCGATCTCGCAGGCCACCGCGGGCGTATACCATCCGGCCTCGGACGCGAGCCAGCTCAACGGGATCGCCTCGTCCATCAACCTGCGGCTCACCGTTACCAAGGAGCCGCTGCCGCTGGCCGGCGCGTTCATCGCGCTGGCGCTAGCGCTGCTCGCCGCGGGTGCCCTGCTCACCGTGACCAGGACGGGCCGGGTGGTCTGAATGTCGTTTTCCTGGCCGTGGGCGCTGCTCGCGCTCCTCGTCATCCCGCTGGTCTTCGGCCTCGGGTGGCTGACCCGCCGCCGGCGCAGGCGCTCGGTGATCCGGGTGACCTCGATCGCGCTCGTCCGGACGGCCGTGCCCGGCCGCTCGCGCTGGCGGCGGCGCATCCCGGCCGCGCTGCTGGCGCTGGGCTTCGCCGTGCTCGCGGTCGGGGCCGCCCGCCCGCAGGCGACCGTGCCCGTGCCGTCGTCGAACGCGACGATCGTGCTGGCCCTGGACGTCTCCGGCTCGATGTGCTCCACCGACGTCAAGCCGAACCGGATCACCGCCGCCGAGCAGGCGGCCAGCGCCTTCATCAAGTCCCAGACCGGCGGCCCGCGCATCGGCCTCATCGCCTTCGCGAGCACCGCCGCCGTCCTCGTCCCGCCCACCGCGGACACCAAGCAGCTGACGAACGCGCTCGGCGGTCTCACCACCTCGTTCGGCACCGCGATCGGCGAAGGCATCTTGACCTCACTCGACGCCATCGCCCAGGTCGACCCGAGTGTCGCGCCGACCGGCGCCAACGTCTCCCGCAAGCGCGGCGCCGGCTACGCCGATGACGTGATCGTCGTGCTCACCGACGGCTCGAACAACCGGGGCGTCGATCCGCAGGACGCGGCGAAGCAGGCCGCCGCCCGGGGCATCCGCGTCTTCACCATCGGTTATGGCACCGATAATCCCGCGCCGCTCGCGTGCAGCTCCGACCAGTTCGGCAGCTTCGGCGGCGGGGGCAGCTTCGGCGGCGGCGGTTTCGGCGGCGGCCGGGGCGGCGGGGCGGGCAACCCGTTCGACGCCAACTTCACCGCGCTCACGCAGATCTCCAGGACCACCGGCGGCACGTTTTACCGCGCGCAGGACGCCGACCAGCTCAGCCGGGCGCTCGCCAAGCTGCCGTCCGCCTTCACCATCGTCCGCAAGCACCTCGACCTCGCCTCCTGGTTCGCCCTCGGCGGCGGCCTGCTCATCGCGGCGGCGGTCGCGCTCTCGCTGTGGTGGAACCGCACCCGCCCGGTAGCCGCCCCCGCTCCGGGCGCAGGTCCCTGACCCCGGCGCGGCGGCCAGGCGCCGCTGTCAGCTGAGCGACCCAAACTGAGACAGCAGGCGGTCGATCCTGGCGCTATGAAGAAACAAGACTAAAAATGACCAAATATGCAGGGGAGGGCTGACCGATGACGGAGACAGCCGCGGGCAACTCAGGACCGGTCTTCCGGCTGATCTACCGCAGTCACAGCCGGATCGGGGCCACCGAGCGCAAGCAGCAGCTGGGCGAGATCTTCAGCGGCGCCCGTTCGGCGAATAAGAAGCTGGGCGTCACCGGGGCCCTGCTGATCTCCGACGATCAGTTCGTCCAGACCCTGGAAGGGCCCGAGCCGACGGTCCGCGACCTGTACACCAAGATCAGCAAGGACCGGCGGCACGAGCACGTCGAGCTGCTGGAGAGCGGGGATGTCACCGGGCGGGTGTTCGGCAAGTGGGCGATGGCCAAGGTGGCCGCGGACGGCGAGCCCGACATCCCGCTGCTGACCAACGTCAACAAGGGTGGTATCAGCCCGGCGCAGCCCCGCCCCGTCACCGAGGCCCAGGAAGCCGTCCTCGGCCGCATGCGCCAGTCCCTCCGCGCGGCCGGTGCCGCCGCCTCCGGCTGACCCCGGCCTGGCCGGCCGCGCTAGCCGGGTCCCGGCCGCGCTAGCCGGGCCTCGGCCGCGTTAGCCGGGCCTCGGCCGCGCTAGCCGGGCCGCCCCGGCCGCGTTAGCCGAGGCCGCCCCGGCCGCGCTTTCCACAACCGCCCGGGGCCGCCCCGGCCGCGCTCTCCCACAACCGCAATGCCACATCGAAGTTGTCCCGACCACATCAGCGTCACATCGCGGTGGCTGCGCTTTCCTTCGGGGGCGCTCGGGCGGTATCTCGAGTCCCTCAGGTCTCATGCCGTCACTTGCCCCCCGCGTCGCGCTGCTCCTTGCGGTAGTGCGTACCGAACCCGGCCATGCCGGAACCCGTCGGCCACCCCGGCGGCGAGAACTCCGGCGGCGAGAACTCCGGCGGCGAGAACTCCGGCGGGGAGGCGGGGTGCCGGCCGGTCCGCACCGGCGCCGGGGAGACCGACTGGACGCTGTCCACGCTGCAGATCGCCGCGGCGTCGTTGACCGGCCCGAGCACCTGGTCGCTGGCCGGGATGGCGCGGGCCGGGACCTTGTTCCTCGGGGACCGGTCCAGGACCTCGCCCAGGCTCTGGGCGTGCGTGTCCCTGGCGGTAAGGGGCTGCAGCCCGAAGGTGGTCTCGATCAGCTTCAGGGTGGAGGCGTGCTCGAACGGCCCCTGGTGCACCACCTGACGGCGGGCCAGGTCGGAGACCACGATGGCCGGCACGCGGAACCCGAGCTGGGTGTAGTCGGGGACCAGCCGCCCGTCGGTCGGGGTGGTGCCGTCCCCGGTGTGGTCGACGGCGGCCGGGTTGGTGTCGTCGACGACCCGCGGCGGCGGCACGTGGTCGTAGAATCCGCCCCACTCGTCGAAGGTGACGACGAGCACCGTGTTGTCCAGGTATCCGGCGCCGGCCAGGGCGTGGTAGGTGTCGGCGATGAACCGTTCGCCGAGCCGGATGTCGGCTAGCGGGTGGTCGTCGGCCGACGTGCCGTTGCCCTCGGTGTCGAAGGCGGGATCGACGAAGCTCACGTTGGGCAGGTTCCCCTGCGCCACGGTGTCGATGAACGACGGGGTGGTGACCGGTGTCCCGAGGGCATCGGTGTCGCCGTCCGCGAACGGATGCCAGAACGGGAAGTACTTCGTGCCCCACAGCGCCAGGAAGGGCAGGTCCCGGAAGAAGTACCCGCCGGTGGGGATGCCCTGGTTGTTGGGGATGGGCGACAGCTGGTCCCAGATGGTCGGCAGGGTGGAGACGGTGAACGAGTTGTGGTCCCGGTCGGTCCGGGCCGCGTGCTGGTAGAACCGGTTCGGGAAGGTCTCGCCGGCGAACGAGGCGAAGTACCGGTCCAGGACCGTGTAGTGCTCGGCCAGGGCCCCGATGACCGGCAGGTCGGGGACCGCCTTGCGGGTGCGGTCCGGGTTGAGGTTCGTGTAGTAGCCGATCGGGAACGTGTTGGCCTTGGCCAGCGTCACCCCCGGGTTGCCGGCGGGCGCGGTGGGCCGCTGCAGGAACCCGTCCATCTTGCCGAAGTTGCGCTGGACCAGGAAGCCTTCCCAGCTGTGGTCGGGGTCGCTGTACCCGCAGCCCTGGAAGTCGGGCGCCAGCGGGTAGTTGCGGTAGTGGTTGCCGTCCGTCGACAGGTAGGTCAGGTCGTGGCGGCCGTCGGCGCCCGGCAGCCAGCCGAGGAAGTGGTCGAACGAGCGGTTCTCCATCATCAGCACGACGACGTGCTTGAGGCCGCCGGAGCCGTCCGGCGACAGCGCCGTCGTGGCCCTGGCCGCGGTCTGGGCGAGGAACTGCGATCCGGTCAGCGCCACCCCGGTAGAGGCGGCCATCAGCTGCAGGAAAGCCCGGCGTGTCAGCATGAGTCACAGTATGGACAGCCATGAGTACCGCGGCCAGGGTGACCGCACTGCGATGTGATGACACCGAGGTGAACGGCCGCCTAATCCAGGCTGGCCGGCGCCGGGAGCAGGGCGTGCCCGACGCGGAACATGTTGTCCAGGTCCCAGCCCTGCTTGACCTCGAGGAGACGGGCGCGGGCCTGATCCGGCCAGGCCGCCCGGACCTCGGCCGGGGTGCAGCTGCGGCCGAGGAAGTTCGGGAAGGTGACCGGCGAGCGCCAGGGCCGGACGGCGTCGAGGAGCGCGGCGACGGCCCGGGGCCCGGCCCCGGCGAGCGGCGGGATGTCCAGGGCCAAGGCGAACATGACGAACGGGGCGGCGCGTCCCGGGACCGCGTTCGGTGTGGCCGGGTCGCGGGCGATGGCCCCGCCCAGCTGGCGGATCTCGGCCAGCATGAGCGGGCTGCCGGGGGCGGACGCTTCCCGGACCACGGCGTCGATGGTGCCGGGGGTGAGCTGGTCGAGCAGGCAGCCCCGCTCGTGGACGGGGACTGGTACGGGCGGGTCCTGGTGGACGAGGTCGAGCGCGGTCACCGGCCGCTCGCCGAGCGCTTCCAGCAGGACCGGCGCGGCCGGGCGGATGCCGTCGGCGAGCCGGGCGCCCTCCGCGCTGCCGCCGGCGTGCGCCACCCGCAGGTGCACCACATACCGGCCCCGGATCGGCTCGGGCACGGCCGGATCGGGCGGCAGCCGCAGCAGCGCCACCGAGGAGGAGGTCGGCTCGTCCAGGCCGGTGATCCAGTCCCGGTAGGCGTGCAGGACGTCCGCGGCGTGCGCGCCGTCGAAGAACAGGCCGCCGCCGTAGAAGGAGGCCAGCGGGTCCAGGGCGGTCCGGTAGGAGGTGACGACGCCGAAGTTGCCCTTGCCGCCGCGCAGCGCCCAGAACAGCTCGGGATGATGATCGGCGTCGACGGTGCGCGGCTGGCCGTCCGAGGTGACGACGTCGATGCTCAGCACGCGGTCCGCGGCCAGGCCGAGCGTGCGGCTCATCACGCCCAGGCCGCCGCCGAGGGTGAACCCGGCCGCTCCGGCCGAGGAGGATGAGCCCTGGACCGGGGTGAGGCCGTGGCGGGCGGCGGCCGCGGTGACGTCGGCCATCCGGGCGCCGGCGCCGACGGTGGCGGTCGCGCGGTCCGGGTCGACGGTGACCCGGGCCAGGCGTGAGGTGTTGATCAGCAGGGCGCCGTCGGCGTTCGGGACGGCCCCGTGGCCGGTGGCGTTCACCCCGACCGCCATGCCCCGGCGGGCCGCCCACCGCACGGCGTTCACCACGTCGTCGGCGCTGCGGGCGCCCACGACCAGGCTGGGGCGCAGCCGGACGGCGAGGTTCCAGGTCGCGGTCTCCTCGTCGTAATGATCGTCGCCGGGCGCGGCCACCACGGCGGCGCAGGCGGATCGCAGGCCGGCCAGGTCGCCGGGGGTGAAGGGGTAGTCAGTCGTCGTCGTCACGGCCATGCTCCAGGAAGAAGAGGTGTGGTCAGGTCAGGGCGCGGGGCGGGCGGACGATGTCGTGCAGGGTCCGCAGAACGCCCAGCGCGGGCCGGCGGGCGCGGCCGCCGGCGATCATCGGCGCGACGCCGATCGTGGCCGGGTCGTCCAGGCAGCGCAGCACCAGGTCGGCGACGTCGGCGTTCGTCACGCTGTTCCACGGGCCGATGGCCAGCGCGCCGGTACGCGCCGTCCCGGTGCTCTCCCCCCGGGTGATGCGCGGCGCCCGCACGACCGTCCAGTCAAGCTCTGACTGCCGAACGGCCTCGGCCATCGCCCGGGAATCGGCGACGAGGGTGCGGCTGCCCAGGCGCAGCATGGGCAGGATCAGCTTCCGGCCGAGGTTGTGCGGGTCGCCCGGGAAGTCCAGGTGAAAGCCCTGGACGATGACGATGCGCCGGAGCCCGGCCGCCTCCATCGCGGCGGTGATCACGGCGGTGCCGACCCGGATGCTGTCCGGGTCGGCGAGTCCGCCGAGCGTGCTCAGCACCGCGTCGGTCCCGGCCACCGTGCGTCGCACCGCGTCGGGATCCTTCGCGTTCCCCTCGATCACCTCCAGGTGGCCATCGGTGTTCGTGATCTTGGACGGGGTGCGCGCGAGCACTCTCAGTTCGTGACCGGCCGCGAGGGCCTTGGCGGTCAGCACGGAACCGACGGTCCCGGTGGCGCCGAACAGGGCGAGTTTCATGTGCTGGACCGTACGGGCGCGGGACCCGGCCCCGGTATCCCACCAATCTGGCATTTCCGCTGGCCGGGAGCGCTCTTACCCTGGTGACATGGCAACCGCGGACCTGCTGCGACGATCGGTCGACAAGATCGCCCGGCTGAGCGCGGAACCGCGCGACCTGGTGGCTTACTGGCGGGAGTGCACGGACGTCGTCGCGTCGGTCATCCCGCACTACTGGACACCCTGCTGGTACACCCTCGATCCGGCGTCGCTGCTGGCCACGAGTCATTTTCACGAGGGCATGGCGCAATTCCCGGCCGAGTGGCTGGCCAATGAGTACTACGGCGACGACGTGAACCAGATGGCCGACGTCGCCCGGTCGAGCACCGGCATCTCCACCCTGCACGAGGCCACCGGCGGTGATCCCGCGCGCAGCCACCGCTGGGAATTCAACCGGTCCATGGGCAGCGATCAGGAGATGATCGCGCGCCTGCGGGCGCCGTCCGGCGACGTCTGGGGCATCCTCGGCCTTTACCGTGAGCCCGGCCAGCCCATGTTCGACGCGACCGACAAGCGTTTCCTGAGCGCCGTCTCGGAACACCTGGCCGAGGGCGCCCGCCGGGCCATCCTGGTCGGCGAGGCCACCGATCCCCCCAGCCCCTATCCCGACGGACCCGGGCTGATCATCGTCTCCGAGCGGTGGGAGCTGCAGTCCGCCACTCCCGGCGTCGACCGCTGGCTCGCCGAGCTGCCCGGTGGCGACGCCGCCTCCGGCCAGCTCCCGCCCGCCGTGGTGGCCGTCGCCGCCCGGGCCCGGCGCAACGCCGAGCAGCCTAGCCAGCCCGCGGGCATCACCGTCTCCCGGATCAGGTCGCGCAGCGGCACCTGGGTCGTCCTGCACGGCGCCTGCCTGCGCGAGGGCGGCGTCCACCGGGTCGCCGTCATCGTCGAGCCGGCCCATCCCGCCCGGCTCTACCCGCTGCTCGAAGCCGCCTACCAGCTGACCCCGCGCGAGCGTGACGTCACCCGCCTGGTCCTGCAGGGCGCCTCCACCGCCCAGATCGCCGAGCAGCTCGTCGTCTCGCCGCACACCGTGCAGCAGCACATGAAATCCATCTTCGACAAGACCGGCGTGCGGAGTCGGCGCGACCTGGTCGGCAAGATCTTCTTCGCCCACTACGAGCCCGGCTTCCGCGACAACGAGCGCCGCCTGGCCGCCGGCCAGCCCCTGCACGGCGGCCCCCTCGGTCACGGGGCGACGAGCTCGTAGTGCACCCGCGTCCGAGCCAGGAAGCGCAGCTTGGCCGGGTACTTGCGGTCCAGCCGCTCAGCGGCCCGGCTGGCTTCCTCACCGGATAGCGGCCGGACCGCCGCGTACTGCGCCGATCCGTAGCTGACCAGGCCTAGCGCATTGCACGCGATGACCTGCACCGGCTCCCGGCCGGCCCGCCGGAGGTACCGGGCCGTGCCCGACCGGCTCCCGACCCGGAAGTAGGCCCGGTTCCCCTCGGCGATCCCCTGGACGCGGGCGGACACCGGGGCGCCCTTCGGCCGGGACATGGTCAGCAGCAGGTGGCTGCCCTGCGACAGCGCCGCGAAGTAACCACCGTCAGCGGTTTCCTCCCGGCGCCTGCGGTCGGTGGCTGATGAGCGATCCGGCACTGGTATCCCCTCGTCCTGGTCGAGATGGGAAGGACCGGCCGCCCCACCTCGACGCGCAGGCGGCCGGTTCTCTTTCACCATCGCCGGGACGGATGGAGCCACGGCGCAGCGGCGATGGAGACGAGATGGACATCGCCGCCGCGCCGGGATGGGACCGCGCTGCCGTAAATCGTCCCGGCAACCCCTTAGCGAAGGGGAAAGGCGCTCTTACCCGGTCGGCGTAAAAGCTGGTAACCGCTAGGCCATAGCCCGGTAGCCGAGGCTGAGCACGATGGGTACGGCGCCGAACGGCTGCCGGAACCGCGCGCCCGGCTTGTCCGGCGCGTCGGGGTCGTCGATGTCGGGCCAGCGCATCTTCAGGTGCTGGGCGGTCAGGCCCGCGACCGAGTACGGGAACTCCATGGCCGAGATGTCGTGCGCCGCCAGCAGGCCGCCCCACCGGAAGGCGGCGAACACGCTGGCCAGCTCCCGGACCGACAGGGCTCGCGGCCGGGCGAGGTCGACCAGGTAGACGGCGTAGGCCAGGTCGGCCAAATCGGTAGCGCACTGTGCCAGCGCCGCCAACCTGGTCCGGAAGGCCGTCCCGTCGGGGTTGACGGTGCCGAGCTTCTCCCCGTGCACCGGTGAGTAGCGCGCCTGCGCCTGGCACTGCATCCAGTCGCAGGCGGCCAGCAGCTCCCAGCCGATCCCGGTCCGGCTGGCCACGTCCTCGTACAGCGGCTGCGCCCGGGTCAGCGGCCACTTGGCCATCCCGACGAAGTCGGCGGTCACCGTGTGCGGGAGCTGCGGGACGTAACGACGCGCGCTGGGCCGCGCCCCTCGCGGCGCGATCCGCGGCCCCGGCCGCTGCCTCGCCTCGGCCGGGGCCGCGGGCTGCCTCCGGCCCGCGCGCATCCGCGCCGCGCCGATGGTCAGCGCGGCCGCTACCCCGGGAATGCTCGCCGGAGCGGCGGGGCCCCCGGTATGGCCCCTTTGCGTGCCGGGGGTCGCGGCGACGCCGGGCACCGCCGCCTGCCGGCTCGCGCCCAGGGACCTGGCGGGCGCGGCGGCTCGCGACGCCGTCGCCGGCTGCGAGGTGGCCGCCTGCGCGGCGGCCGGGGCGGCCGAGTCGTACCGGTACAGGTTGTAGAGCCGCATCAGCGCGATCAGGTTGGTGCCGTAGCCCGGGTCGGTGGCGTAGACGCCGGTCAGGGCGTTCGCGAACGCGTCCGGCACGTCGCGGTTCGCCATCGCGCGCTGGTAGGCCGGGCCGGTGGCGAGCAGCTCGCTGTGATCCTCGATGCTCTCGGCGATGTTGTGGTAGACCCGGAACGAGGCGGTCACCGTCGTCCAGGCGCCGTTCTCGTACTCCCGCGTCGGCTGCGGGTCATGGCCGGCCGGCCCGGTCCCCTTGATCCCGAACAGGTTGTGGTCCGCGACGGCGAGCCCGCTCTGCCCCCAGCCCGATTCGTCGATGGCCTGGGCGATCGTGACCGCGGCCGGAATGCCGTAGCGCTGCTGGGCCGCGATCGCTCCCGGCGCGACCAGGCTGATGAACGCCTGCTGGGCCGCGGTGCCGGGCGCGGCCGCGGGCGGCGGGTCGTGCCTGCGGTAAGCGGAAGCCGGCGGCCCGGCGGAACTGCTCCCGGGTGTGTCCGCCGCCCCGGGAACGGCCGCCCAGCCGTCCTCCTGCGGCGTCCCCGCAGCCGGCTCCGAGGCCGGCTCCGCCTGGCCTGCTGCAGGCCCGGCCGTGGTCGCTGCCGCCTGCGCGGCCACCCCGGGTATCCGCGCCGCGCTCGCCTCGGACTGCGCGCTGCTAGCGGGCTCGTCGTGGCTGGCCGTGCTGACCGGGGCGCCGTTGTCGACGAAACCGAGCACCCCCTGGGCCCCGAACGGAGTTCCGAACGTGTGCGCGTTCACGGTGAGATCCGGCAGCGAGTCCGCGCCGATGGTGGACAGGGAAGCGCTGCTCGCGCGGGTCACCACCTCGACGTGCCCGTCGAACAGCACCCAGTCGCCCGGCTGCGGCCGGTACCCGTCGCCGAGCGGGTGCCAGCGGTGGTGGGCCTGCGCGTCCTGCTGCATCGAGACCACGTCCGGCGACGCCGGGTTGGGCTGGACGCGGACGTCGGCCCAGGGCTGCAGTGGCCACGGATAGGAGCCGCCTCCGGTCACCCAGCTCTGCTGGCCCGCCACCTTGGCCCCCATGGCCAGCGTCAGGCTGGCGAAGGCGGCGCACGACGGCCCGTGATCGGCCCCGTCGGTGCTGGCGCTCCGCCAGATCAGCGCCTCCATCTCGGCCGGCGTCCTGGTCTGCGCCATCCGCAGGTAGTACCGGGCCACCTTGACGATCGCCGATCGCAGCGCGCTGCTGTCCGGCTGGTCCGCGGCCAGCAGGTGCAGCGGCATGCTGGTCGGCGACGTCACGTCGGCGACCGTGCCGTGGGCGAAGGTGAAACCCGTCATCGCCCCGCAGGTACTGAGGCTGACCAGCGCGGTCGCCTGCTTGCTCTTGCTGACAGTACGCGTCGGGTCACCTCATTTCCCTGGGCTTAGTTTCCGTGCGGGAGGTTCTTGAGGATGGCCTGCACCTGCGGGTTGCCGGGGTTGCCGGCGTTCTGGAACAGCACGCTCGCGTTCTGCGCGGCCACCGCCCCCGCGCCCGGCATCCACTGCTGGTACACGTCGGCCACCAGTGCCGCCTGGCCCTCGGCGCTGGTCACCGGGCTGGCGCACCGGCTAGGGAACCCGGCGTGCGAGACGAGAGCCGACGAGCCGGTGTACCGGGCGCAGTTCTCCGGCTTGCTCTCGAGCCCCGGCTGGACCGCGGGGGTGCCGTTGGTGCTGGTGAGCGTGGCTCCGCCGATGATGTTGTTGATGGCCCGCGCGGCTACCTCGAGGCTGTCGACCGGGCTGAGCGGGTTGTAGGGATGGTGCAGGTTCAGCGACCACGCGACCTCGCCGCCCTGGGCGGGAGTGATGGGCTCGAGCCCCTTCCGGCTCGTCTTGGCGTCGGCGTAGCCGGGGTCGTTGCCGCTCGTCATCAGCGAGAAGACCCACAGGATCTGGCTGGTGTCCTTGTCGCAGGCGAAGTTGACCTGGCTGGGCTCGGCGGCGACGTTCGGGTTCTGGCAGGCGGTGGTGATCTCGCTCCGGACCGTCGTCACGCTGGCCGGCCACGACGGACCCGGCCTCAGCAGGATCAGCGCGCCGACGCCGAGGACGGCGACGAGGACCACCGACCCCACGGCGATCGTGCGGCCGTGACCCGAACGAGCCCGCCGGACCCGCTTCCGCCCAGCTGCCTTCCGCGGAGCCGTCTTCCGCGCAGCCGTCTTCCGCGCAGCCGTTTGCCGCCGGGCCGTCTTCTGCCCGGCTGACGGCCGCGGGGCTGTCTTCTCCCGGGCTGGAGCCGGCCGAGCGGAGGCGCCCGGGGCGCCCTGCCGCCGGCTCGCGGGCCGGGTGGCGACCCGGCGGGCCGCCCGCGGCCGCGCGGTCTGCCGTCCCCGGCTGATCAGCTCCTGGGTCCGGTCCACCGGCTCGAGCCGGTCGTCCTCGGCGTCGTCGTCCTCCCACCAGCTCTCGGGCTCCTCGTCCTCCCAGCCGCCCTCCGGCCCGCCCAAATCCGGCCCGCCCAAATCCGGCCCGCGCGAATGTCTCGCCAAATCCGGCCCGCCCAAATCCGGCCCGGCGAAGTCTCGCTCGGCATAGTCCGGCCCGGCGAAGTCTCGGCCCGGCGAAGTCCGGCCCGGCGAAGTCCGGCCCGGCGAAGTCTCGCTCGGCGAAGCCGGGCTCGTAGCCGGCCCCAGCTAGGTCCGGCTCAGGTTCCCGGCGGTACCCGGATCCGGCGGTGCCGTGCTCCCGTGGCCGGCGTCGCGCCGGACTGGCGACCCCGCGAGTGCGCGCCGCCCGCCACTCGGAGACGTCTCTCTCCAGGTCGAGAACCCTGAGTTCTATCTCGGAGTACCCGTCGTCACCATTATCGATAAAGTTTTCGAATCGCTCGCTCGTCGTAATCACCCCTGATCCATGACCTGAACGGGGGCACCCAAGCCGGCGCCGACGCGGGACGTGTCCCGTGCGAGGAAGCCTAAGAGCTGCGCTCAAGGGCTGCCGCGTCCGGCCCGGTGAGGTCCGGCTGGCGGCTTGGCTTATGTGTTCGACCCGTGCCTAGTATTAGAACACAAATGCGATCTTCTCCGCCAGTGTAGTCGGCCAGTCCGCTGAGGACATCGTGCCGCCAGCCAATGCGGACCGCAACACGCCGGGACCGGGCGCTCTCGTTTACCACCGCGATGTCACATCGCGGTGGTTCAAGCCACCGCAGGATCACATCGCGGTGGCTGCCGCCGACCGGGGCTCTGTGACGGGAGAGAGCTGCGGGGCGGGTAGGGCGGCCGGCGGCGGGCGGGTGAGCCTGGGAGCGCGGTCCGCGGCGGCCGCCAGGCTCCTCTCCCGAGGAAGCCGCACCCATGGGACATCGACCCGGCTATCACCGGCTATCACCGGGACGGTGGAACATCGCCCCGGTAAAGACGGCCGTGCGGTGCCGTCGCCGGGGGTGGGGCGCAGGCTGGCCTTGAGGACCTTGCCGGTGGCGTTGCGGGGGAGAGCGCCGACGATGTGGATGTCGCGCGGCACCTTGAAGGCCGCCAGCCGGGTCCGGGCCCAGTCCCGGATCTCGGCCGGGTCCGGCCGGGCGCCGCCCGCCAGCACCACCCAGGCGGCGCCGGTCTCGCCCCAGCGCTGGTCGGGCACGCCCACCACCGCGACCTCCGCCACCGCGGGGTGGTGGTAGAGGACCTCCTCCACCTCGGCCGGATAGACGTTCTCGCCGCCGCTGATGTACATGTCCTTCATCCGGTCGACGATCCGGACGTGGCCGTCGGCGCCGATCACGGCGACGTCGCCGGTGTGCAGCCAGCCGTCCTCGATCGCCTGCTCGGTCGCTTCCGGCCGCCGCCAGTACCCGGGCGTGACGCTGGCCCCCGCGATCCGCAGCTCGCCCGGCTCGCCGGGGGCGCAGACCCGGTCGCCGTCGGTGACCTGGCAGCGCAGGTGCCACATGGGCACGCCGACGTCGCCGGGCGCGGGCCCCGCGTCCGGCGGGCTCATCGTCACGGTCGAGCCGGCCTCGCTGATCCCGTAGATGGCGCGCAGCGCCACCCCGCGGCGACCCCACGACTCGACCAGCGCCGCCGGTACCGGCGACCCGCCCACCCCGGCCAGGAAGGCCGGGAACCGGGCCGTGGCGAAGCCGGGCAGCGCCTGCATGAACTGGTAGTGGGCCGGGACCCCGCAGAAGTGCGTGACCGGGTTGTCCGGCCGGGTGAGCAGCTCCAGGGCCAGCCCGGGATCGTAGGACGGCATGACCAGGACCGTTCCCCCGGCGAACAGGACCGGGTTGGCGAACAGGTTCAGCCCGGCCACGTGCCAGACGGGGAGCGCGGTGAGGCACACCGAGGCCGCGGTCACCGCGCCGCCGACCAGGCCGGCCAGCATGGTGGCCTGGGAGCCGGCGTGGGTGACGATGACGCCCTTGGGCCGTCCGGTGGTGCCCGAGGTGTAGATGATCACCCACGGGTCGTCGCCCGCCACCGGGACCGGCTCGGCGGCGGCGCTGCCCGCCAGTGCCTGCTCGTAGCCGTCTTCCCACGACAGGACCGGTATCCCGGCCGCGATACCGCGGGTGACCAGGGCGTTTTCCCCGACCATGACCACGGGTTCGGCGTCGCCGGCCAGCACGCCGAGCTCGGCGTCGGACAGCCTGATGTTGAGCGGGACGAAGATCGCGCCGAGGCGGGCGCACGCGTACATGACCTCGAAAGCCCGGAAGCACCCGCGCGACAGCATCACCACCCGGTCACCCCGGCCGACGCCGAACGAGCGCCGCAGCATCCCGGCTACGCACCCGATCCGCTCGTCGAGTTCCGCGTAGGTCAGCCGGTGGCCCTTGCCCAGGTCGTGCAGCGCGAGCTTGTCCGGGCTGACCCGGGCGTGATAAGAGATCCATGAACCGCCGAAGGCCGCCACGAGATCTAGTTATGTCACCGGAGCCGCCCAGGTCAAGCCGCCGTCACGGCGGGCCGGCCTTTCCCGGCCGGCAGGCCCACCCGCCGCCGGCCCAGCCGCAGACCCGCTCGTAGCCCGGGCTGAAGGTTCCCGCCCACCGCACGTTGGCGTCGAAGGCCGCCGGCGGCCGCTGGGCGGTGTAACTGGCGGCCGTGGTGACGGGCCCGCCGGTGGTGTCGACCGCGATCAGCGGGTACCGGTACACCGGCCGGGTCGCGGTGACCTTGCCGTTGACCACCTTGCTGATGACCAGGGTGGCCGGCGCCCGGCCGTGCTCCACCCAGCTCACCAGCGCGCCGAGTCCGTCGAACGAGTCGGGGCCGTCCCCGCCGCCGCAGTGCGCCACCCCCGGCAGCATGAACAGCCGGGCGAACGCCGCCGTCTTCGCCGGGCCGCCCATGAAGTTCTCCACCGCCTGGTAGTAGGCGATGGTGCCCACCGGGGAGATGGCCGGGTCGGCCAGCCCCTGCCACAGGATCAGCTTCCCGCCGTCGTCACGGAAGGCGCGCAGGTCGGGATCGGTCGCGTCGTACAGGCCCGCGGTCTGCTGCATCAGCTTCTCGAAGTACGCGGTGGTGAACCTGATGTCGCTGATGGAAAGGCGCGGGTCGGCGCCGGAGCCCATCAGGTACTTGATGGTCTGGGTGGCGATGCCCCAGTCGATCGAGCCCGGCACCGGGCCGCCCGGCGGGACGATCCAGGACAGCCAGTTAGCCTCCGAACCGCGCAGTTCCCAGCCCGGGTAGAGCAGCGTGCCCTGGCTGGTGACCGGCCCGCCGTAGAGCCTGTTCACCGCGGTGACCTGGGCCGCGGTCAGGCAGAAGCGGGCCGACGTCGCGGCCTGCCCCGGCCGGCACGCGATGCTCGCCGGGTCCCAGTGGCAGGCGAACGGGTCGGCGATCAGCCCGTCCGGGTCGGCGCAGGCCTTCATCACCGCCGCGTGCAGCGGGCCCAGGTCGGCCGCCGTCAGGATCGGCTGGCCGCCCGGTCCGGTGTTGGCCAGCGTGTTCCAGCCCTCGTAGAAGACGTTGAGCGGGGTGAGGATCGAGGCCGGGGCGCCGGCGATGATGCCGTTGAAGTCGCGCGGATAGCGCTGCGCCTCCGTCAGTCCCTCGTGGCCGCCCTGCGAGCAGCCGTCGTAATACGACTCGGCCGGCCCGCGGCCGTAGAAGGCGGCGATGATGGCCTTGGCCGCCACGGCCAGCGCGTGCTCGGAGGCATAGCCGAAGTCGGCCCGCAGGTTCTGGTCGGCCGCGAAGGACCCGCTGAACAAGGCGCCCGCGTGCCCCTCGTTGTCGGTCGCCATCGCGAACTGGCCGGTGGTCGCCGGCAGGCAGCCGTAACTGGCCTCCGGAGGGTTCAGCGCGTCGGTCCCGCAGTAGCCCCCGCAGCCGATCTGCAGGTATTTCCCCTGGTAGTTATCGGTCGGCAGGATCAGCTGAAACTGGATCTGCGGCGCGATCAGCCCGTTGACCTCGCAGCCCGCGTACTTTCCCAGCGGATTGGCGCTCGCCGCGACGAACGCCGCCGAGAGCACCGTCGCCGAGGCTCCGGGAACGGTGCTGAAAGCTGGCTGCGCCAGCGAGTCGCACGACCGCGCGGGCGCTATCGTCAGGACCTTCGCGGCCGGAGTCCGGCCGGGCGCGAAGATGCCGGCCCGGGCGATGCCGACGCAGACGCCCAGCACGGCCAGCACGGACACCGCGACGGCCAGCCAGGCGAGCTTCCCGGGCCGGCGTCGCATCACCGGGCTCAGCTCAGCGTGTCGGCGTAGGCCTTGAGCGCTGTCAGCGTCCGCGCGCTCTCCGTCCGGAACGCGCGGACCAGTGCCGGCTGGATCAGCCGGAGCCGCGGCGGAACCACCATCGTCACCACCCGCGCCACGTGGGTCACGTCGGCGCCGGGCCCCGGCGCCAGCGTGTACCGCAGCGTCACGTCCACGATGCCGGCCCGGAGCCGCAGGGTCATCGGCTGGCGGAAGGTGACCGCCGTAGGCCGCTCGAACTCCGTGACAGTACCGTTCCGCACGCCGAACGGACCCGGCTCACGATAGGTAGTGCCGAGCCTCACGGGATCCGAGGAGATCGCCGTGGTGCCGCGGAACGCCGGGGACTTGGCGAGCCACCGGTCCTGGCCGCCGAAGTCGGTGATCAGGTCGAAGATCTTCTCGGCCACGCACCGGATGTCCGCCTCGGCGGGGAGCGTGGGCATGGTCCTCCCGGTGCCGGGGCATGACGCCGTCTTCGTTCGGCATCTACCTTGTCGCCGGCCTGAGCCGGTGTCAACGAGTCAGCTAAAGACTGGCTTCAGCTGGCCCGGGCCTGGCGGCCGGGGTGGCCGCGGGGCCGCTTGAACGCGACGATCCGGCCCTTCTCGAAGATCTCACCGCCCCAGACGCCGCAGGGCTCACCGCGCTCGACCGCGCCGGCCAGGCAGGAACGCCGCAGCGGGCAGGCCTCGCAGCAGGCCTTGGCCAGCTCGAGGTCGGCCGGCTGATCGGAGAACCACAGCTGCGTGCCGTCGCTGCAGGGCAACGGATCACCCAGGTCAGCGGCTCGCCTGGCCAATGTGGACAGCGAATAACTCGTCATGTCGCTTCACCCCCGTGAAACGGATCCCGTCACCGGATTTCCCCGTCAAAAATCCGGACACGTACAGTTTGCACCCAAACCCGGCCGGATGGTATCAGCCGTGAGGCTGATATTCCCTCTGTCATCGATCAGACACGTAATGTCGCGACCGCGGCGGCCCGGGGCCCGGGCCGGACAGGGCGAACCGGGGCGGGGCAGGCCGAGGCGGAGCGCGGGGGCCGGGCGAGGCGAACCGGGGCGGGGCAGGCCGAGGCGGAGCGCGGGGGCCGGGCGAGGCGGACTGCGGGGGCCGGGCGAGGCGGACGCGGGGGCCGGGCGAGGCGGAGCGGGGGCCAGGCTAGGCGCTGAGCGCGGTTTCCCCGGCCGGACGGCTCGGCGTCCCCGCGCAAGCCCGCGCGATCTCCGCCAGCGGCAGGCCGAGCGCCTCGGCCAGCGCGGCCACGGTGAAGAAGGCCGGGGTGGCGATGCGGCCAGTCTCGATCTTGCGCAGCGTCTCCGCGGGAACGCCGGAGGCGGCGGCGATCTCGGCCATGCTGCGCGGCCCGCGCGCCTCGCGCAGCAGCATGCCGAGCCGCTGTCCCCGTTCGTGCTCGAGGCGGGTGAGAGGAGGTCGGACCATACCGTGATAGTAATACCGGTATAGTTATCCCGCAAAGGGAGGCGTGACGCGGTGGTAGAGATCAAGACAGCAGGCGAGGTCCAGGCGATGCGGGCCGCCGGACAGGTGGTGGCGCGGATCCTGGCCACCGTCCAGGAGCAGGCCAAGGCCGGGATGCGGACGGCCGACCTGGACGAGATCGCCCGCGGCGTGCTGGCCGACGCGGGCGCCTACTCGCCGTTCCTCGACTACAAGCCCCGGTTCGCGCCGGTGCCGTTCCCGGCGGTCATCTGCACCTCGGTGAACGACGCCGCGCTGCACGGCATCCCCGGCCGGAAGAAGCTGGCCCACGGCAACCTGGTCAGCGTGGACAGCGGGGCCGTGCTCGACGGCTGGGCCGCCGACGCCGCGGTCTCCTTCACGATCGGGACGCCGCGGCCGGACGACGCGCAGCTGATCGACGTCAGCCGGGACGCGCTGCGGGCGGGCATCGCCGCGGCCGTCCCCGGCGGCCGGCTCGGCGACATCTCCGCCGCCATCGGCACCATCGGGCGCAAGGGAGGCTACGGGATCTGCACCGACTTCGGCGGCCACGGCGTCGGCCGGGCCATGCACGAGGACCCGCACATCCCGAACGAGGGGGCCCCCGGGCGCGGCCTGCGGCTCGTCCCCGGGCTGGTGATCGCCATCGAGCCCTGGTTCCTGGCCGGCGGCCGGGACCTCTACCGGATCGACCGCGACGGCTGGACGATCCGCAGCGGCGACGGCAGCCGGGCCGCCCACGTCGAGCACACGGTGGCGGTCACTGAAGACGGCCCCCAGATCCTGACCGTCCCCTAGCGGCGGACGGCCGGGCCCGGACCGCGCCCCGTCTACCCCAATGACCAGCACGTATCCGCTCACGGGGGCAGCTCGACCCCGCAGAGCCGGGCGCAGTAGGCGAGCAGCTCGTCCTGGAACCAGACATCACGGGTCGCGGGATGGGCCTCCTGCGGCTGCTGGTGGAAGAAGTAGCCCCCGGTCACGGTGGCCGCGGGGTCGTCGCTGACCGCCAGCCAGGCCTGCGTCACCGGGGCCAGCGACAGGTCGTCCGCCGCGGCCGGGCCGCCCATCTTGGTCGGCACCCAGCCGGGCTCGACCCCGTTGACGAGCACGTCCGGCCACCGGCGGGCCATCGCGAAGGTGAGCGCCACGTCGAGCAGCTTGCTCTCGGAGTAGGCTCCGAAGCTGCTCCAGGGCCGCCGCTCCCACTGCGCGTCGCCGAGATCGGCGTCGGCGTCGCGGTGCAGGCCCGAGCTCAGGTAGACCAGCCGCCCGGGCCGTTCGATGAGGGCCGTCAGCAGGTACGGTGCGAGCACGTTGACCGCGAAGATCAGCGAAAGGCCGTCCTCGGTCGTCACCCGGTGCGGCGGGTTCCGGTGGCCGACCCCGGCGTTGTGGATGACCGCGTCGAACGGCCCGGCCGCGTTGGCCTGCTCCGCGACCTGCCGCATCCCGGCCAGCCCGGCCAGGTCCCCGGTGGTCACGTCCGCCGCTTGCGGCAGCTCGGCCTGGGCATCCTCGGCCCGGCTCTTGTTCCGGGCGTGCAGCACGACCGCGTGCCCCTCGGCGGCCAGCAGCCGCCCCGCCATCAGCCCCAGCCCGTCACTCGAACCCGTGATGAGTACGCGTGCCACCAGGCTCCCTCCGGCGCCCCCGCGTAGGCTCTAGTACCGGAAGGGAGCACGATGTCATCCTCGCCGGAGTCACCGCACCTGGACAACCACCACCGGAATACGCTGCGCCAGATCTTCGAGCACCCCGTGAGTCACAACATCGAGTGGCACGCGGTCATCTCGCTGCTCGAGGCGATCGGCACGGTCGACGTCCACCACGACGGCAAGGTCACCGTCGCGGTCGGCTCGGAGCGCCAGATCTTCGACGCCCCGCCGGGCAAGGACATCGACGCCCAGATGGTCGTCGACCTGCGCCACCTGCTCGACAAGGCCGGGTACGCCCCCGCCTGAGCCGCGGCGGTCCCGGACATACGAGCGCGGCGGGCACCAGCCGGTGCCCGCCGCGCTCGCGTCATAGGCCTGCGCCACATCCAGTCCCCGGGACGCGCCGAACGCCCCGGTCGACGCGGCCACCGCCGCCAGTACCTCCGGCCGCCGGCCCAGGATGGCCACGTCGTCCCCGGCCGCGCGCAGCGTCGCCGCCACCGCCGCCCCGATGCCGGTGCCGCCTCCGGTGACGAGCACTACGGACACAGCGCCGCCGTCTTCGCCGCCAGCGACCGGCAGAAGGCGCCGATCCCGGCGGTCTCGTCGATGAACTGCGACGGCTTGACGCAGATGGTGCTGAAACCGCGCGCGACCTGGGCCGGGACCGAAGCCAGGGCCTGGTCCAGGTCGGCCGCCGCGTCCGGCCCGGGGAACTCGCCCCGGGTGCCGCCCACGTACTCGAGCTCGCCCGGATCCCGCCCGGCCGCCCTCATCGCCGCGTCGAGCGGGGCCAGGTCCCCGGCCGGCCCGAGCGGGTTGAACCCGCTCCCGTACCGGACCAGGCGGGCGATCAGCCGCGGGTGCAGGCTCGAGCCGCCGAACCACAGCGGGGGACCACCCGTCCGCGCCGGCTGCGGTTCCATCCAGACATCGCCGAACGAGTAGTGCTTTCCGCCATGGTTCACCGGCGAGCCCCGCCAGGCTTTGGCCCACACCTCGAGCTGCTCGTCCAGGAGCTCGCCCCGCTGGCCGAACGGGACGCCGAGCGCGTCGTACTCGTCCCGGTGCCAGCTCACCGTGGGCTGCACCACCAGCCGTCCGCCGCTGAGCCGGTCCAGCGTGGCCAGGTCCTTGGCGCTGGCCAGCGGGTGCCGCAGCGGGCTGATCAGCGCGCTGGCGACCAGCCGGATCCGGGTGGTGGCGGCGGCGATGGCGCTGAGCAGGACGACCGGGCTGGGCCAGGGCGTGGCCGGGTCCTGGTTGCCGGGCAGCGCGTAGTCGCGCGGGTTGGCCGGGAGTCCCGCCGCACCGGACGACGGCCCGAGGACGATGTGCTCGCTGACCATGATGGCGTCGAGCCCGGCCCGTTCGGCCTCGATGGCGAACTGGACCAGGTCGGTCACCTCGGGCACGGGCCGCATGGTCCAGTTCTCGGTCAGGATCAGCACGATCCGCACCTGCGTCATGAGCAGACCTTGACCGGCAGGGTCCGGAGGCCGTTGGTGAAGTTCGACCGGATCCGCCGCGGCTCCCCGGCCAGCTCGAACCGGGCCGCCCGCCGCGCCAGCGCCGCCAGGACGACCTTGACCTCCAAACGGGCCAGGTGCACGCCCAGGCACAGGTGCGGGCCGCCGCGGCCGAAAGACAGGTGCCGGTTCGGGTAGCGGCCGACGTCGAACACGTCCGGCTGCTCGAACTCGGCCTCGTCCCGGTTCCCGGACACGTACCAGAGGATCACCTTGTCCCCGGCCCGGATCGCGGTCCCGCCCAGCCCGGTGTCCGCGACGGCGGTCCGGCGCATGAAGTGGGTGGGGCAGCTCCACCGGTTGATCTCGTCGGCAGCCGCGTCGAGCAGGCCGGGGTCGGCCCGCAGCCGGTCCCACTGCTCCGGCCACTGGGCGAAGGCCAGCACGCCGTGGGCGATGGCGATCCGGGTGGTCTCGTTGCCCGCGATGACCAAGATGGAGAAGAAGTTGTCCAGGTCGGTCTCGCTGAGCCGGTCGCCGTCCACTTCGGCCCGCAGCAGCTTGGACAGCAGGTCGTCGCCGGGCGCGCGCAGCTTGTCCTGGACCACCTCGCGGCCCAGGTCCCACAGCCGCTTGCCGTAGGGGCTGCGGAACGGGTACTTGCGGTAGGCGTCGGTGTCGTCCCGGCCCCAAACCACGTCGGTGATCTCCGGGTCGGTGTTGGCGATGAGCCGGTCGCCGAGGTCGATGAACAAGTCGAGGTCGTCCGCGGGCAGGCCCATGACCTGCGCGAGGACCCGGATCGGGACCTCCTTGGCCACCGTGTCGACGAAGTCGAAGGGCGTGCCGTCGGCCGGCATCCGGTCCAGCACCTGCTCGGTCAGCCCGGTGATGAAGTGCTCGTAGACCGCGACCGCCCGCTGCGAGAACGTGCTCGCCACGATCTTGCGCAGCTTGGTGTGCTCGGGCGGGTCGTTGTCGATGATGGTGCGCCGCGCGGCCATGTCCTCGTCGGTCGGATCCTCGAAGGACACCCCGCGGGAGGAGGAGAACGTGGCCACGTCCCGGCTGGCCGCGACGATGTCGGCGTACCGGGTGACCGACCAGAAACCGCCCTCGCCGGGGCACCACGCGACCGGCGCCTCCCGGCGCAGCCGCGCGAACTCCTCGTATGGCACCGCGCGGGCCCACATGTCAAGATCGGTGAGATCGACTTTACCGGGCATAATCAGATAGTTTGGCACCAAACGAATATGTCCGCAACGGCCCAGGAAGGCGGACCGCGATGCGAGTGCTCGTCATCAGGCACCACGACGTGGACACGGCCGGTTTCATCGCCGACGCGTTCGAGGCCCGCGGCGCCGAGATCATCATGCACCTGTTCCCGGACGAGGGCCCGCTGCCGTCGTTCGACGGCGTGGACCACATCGTGGTGATGGGCTCGATCAGCTCGGTACTCGACCCCGACGAGTGGATCGCCGCCGAGCTCGACTGGCTGCGCGCGGCCGACCGGGCGGGCGTGCCGGTGTTCGGCATCTGCTTCGGCGCCCAGGCCATCTGCGCCGCGCTCGGCGGCCGGGTCGAGGCGATGCCGAGCAAGGAGATCGGCTGGTACACCGTCTCCTCGGACGATCCGGACGCGGTCCCGGCCGGCCCCTGGCTGGAGTTCCACGGCGACCGCTGCCTGCCCCCCGCCGGGGCCGTGGTGCTGGCCCGCAACGACCTGGCGGTGCAGGCGTTCCGCCTCGGCCGCCACTTCGCCGTCCAGTTCCACCCCGAGGTCGACGGCCCCCAGCTCAAGCGCTGGCTGGACTCGATGGGCACCGCCGAAGTCGAAAGCACCGACCTCGACCCCGACCAGTTCCTGACCGACACCATCCGCGAAGAACCCGCCGCCAGAACCCGAGCCGCCCGCCTGGTAACCGCCGCCCTGACCGCCAGCCTCCGCGCCAGGACCGAATCAACGGAACATCCACCCGCCTGAAACCCAAAGCCGCCCACCTAAGTTGATCATGAGCCGGGCGGCGGACCTCATGAGCCGGGCGGCGGACGTCATGAGCCGGGCGGCGGACGTCATGAGCCGGGCGGCGGACGTCATGAAACCGGGCTTTCACCGCGCCCGGACGCACTCGAAGCCCGGTTTCATGGCGTAACGGCTGGCCCGCGGCGCTCAGATCGCGGTGCTGGCGGTGCCAGTGTTACCTGGGCCGGGTCAGGTACTTTCCTTAAGGGCGCAACGGGATGCCGTTGGCTACATAGTGCCACTAAGAAGTAGACAATTCGTGACAGCTGCGGACACGTGGTGTCCTGCGAAGATCGCTTTCCGTTACGATTCCGGCTTATGTCTTCCGAACTCGGGGTCTGGCTGCGCCAGCAGCGCGAGGACCGCGGCTGGACGAGGTCCGAGCTGGCCCGTCAGCTCATCAAGGCCGCCAGGACCAGGGGCGATACGTCCGTGCCCAGCGCCGACAACATCAGCCACAACATCTACCGCTGGGAACGCGGGGCCGTGACCCCGGCCGAGCGCTACCAGCTGTACTACTGCGGCGCGTTCGGGATCCCGTTCAGCCAGTTCGGCGCCCCCGCGCCGCCGGGCATGGTCGAGCCTAACCCTGGCACACCCGCCGCTCCCGCCTACCGTGAGACGCTGTCGCCCGATCCGGGCGCGTCCACGATCAGGCGGGAGGTGCTGATGGCCGCGCACGAAGGCAGCGAGCACGCCGAGCGCGCCGAGCAGCGCGGTATCGGCGAGGCCACCCTGGAGCAGTTCCGCGCGGACGTGACCCAGCTGTCCGCGCAGTACCTGACGGGCGCGCCGTTCGCGCTGTTCACCGAGATGCGGCGGGTCAGGAACCGGATCGCCGAGGCGCTCGAGCGGCGGCAGTGGCCGCGGGACGCGGCCGAGCTGTACCTGCTGGCGGGCTGCCTCAGCGCGTTAATGGCGGCGGCGGCCACCAACCTCGGCTACCCGCAGCCCGCCGGGGAACTGGCCCGGGCCGGCTGGGCCTACGCCACCATCATCGGCCACCGGCCGCTGATGGCCAGGCTACGGCTGTGCGCGGCCTACGCCGCCTACTGGGGCGGCCACCCGGAGCAGTCCGAGGACCTGGCCCGCAGCGGCCTGGAGTTCCTCGCCGATGGCCAGAACGCGGCTCAGCTGCACCTGCTCGCCGGGTTGCCCCGGGCCCGCCGGGGTGACGTAGCGGGCGCGCGGCAGGCGATCGCGGCCGCGCGCGACGCCAGGGACCGCGATCACCGCGACGAACTGCTCGAGATCGGCGGCGAGTTCGGCTTCTCCCGGGCCACCCAGTCCTACTACGGCGGCTTCGTCCTGGCCCAGGCGCGGGCCGGCGACGCGGCGGCCGAACTGGAGGACGCGACCGGCCTGTACGCGGCCGGGCCGGATCCCGGCGAGCAGCACAGCCGCCGGTGCCGGATGCTGGCGCACACCGACCTGGCCGTCGTGCGGCTCCGCGCGGGCGCGCTCGACGCCGCGACCGCCGCCCTGGAACCGGTGCTGGCGCTGCCGCCGGGGGAGCGCACCGCGGTGCAGGCCCAGCGGCTGTCGGTCATCCGGGCCGAGCTCGGCCACCCGGTCTACCGCGGCTCGGCTCCGGCGCGTCGGCTGGACGAGCAGGTGGCCGCGTTCGTCCCCGCTGACCTCGGACGTTTGCCGGGCGAAGAAGGGGTAGAGCAGGGCTGACAGAAGGGAGACCAGCCATGCCCAGGGCTCAGATCAAGGACGAGAAGACCTATCAGGCCTTGCGCCGTGAGGGCAACAGCGAGGAGAAGTCGGCCCGGATCGCGAACGCGGCGGCGGCGAGCTCCCGCAAGAAGGTCGGGAAGAAGGGCGGCCAGAGCCCGTCCTACGCCGACTGGAGCAAGGAAGACCTGGTCAAGCGGGCCCGCGAGATCGGCGTCAAGGGCCGCTCGACCATGACCAAAGCCCAGCTGATCGACGCCCTGCGCAATCACTAACCACCGGCACTAACCACCGGCACTAGCCACCGGCTAGCACTGACCACCGGCACTGACCACCGGCCGCCGGCTACTCAGCCCGCGATGCCTGCCTTGCCGTAGACCGCGGTCATGGTGGCCTGCATGACCGCGAACGGGCGCTGGCTGTCGTCGGCGAACGCCTCGCCGCGGCAGACGATCAGGGTGCGGCCCGCCCGCACCACCTCACCGGTGATCGTGAACCGCTTTCCGGCCGCGGGCGCCATCAGGTTGACCGTGAAGCTCACGGTGAGCACGGCGGCGTCCGGCGGCATCACGCTGAAGGCCGCGTAGCCGCACGCGGTGTCCAGCACCGAGGTCACCGCGCCCGCGTGCATGAACCCGTGCTGCTGGGTAAGCCGCTCGTCGTGCCCCAGCGACATCCGGACCTTGCCCCGCTCGACCGCGGTGACCTCGACGCCGAGCGTGGTCATCATGCCCTGGCGGTCGAAGCTGGCCCGCACCCGGGCCAGCATCTCCTCGACTGATTCGGCAGCTGATTCGGTCACCCGCCGATTGTGACACCGGGCATCCACAGGGCGCGCAGCACCCGGGCGCGACGGGTGAGGCGCTGCCACACCCGTGACACATCCGCCGCCAGCTGGCCGGCCTGCTCGTCGGCCCGCCGCCGCTCGCCCGCGCTCATGATCCGCTCCGCGTGGTACTGCCGGCTCATGTCGTACATCATCATCACCATCACGTCCTCCCGCTATCTGCGTTGTCACCCTGACGACGAACGCTCCCGCCCGGTATGGACACCGGGCGACGACGAAAGACGGCGGACTTTCGGCCCGGATGGGCCACCCCTGGTCTCAAAAACCGCAGGATGAGATGATGCGAGCATGGTTAGTCAGCCGAACGATCCGCGCCATCAGCTCAACGCGGCCTGGCAGGCCGCCTCGGCGGCGCTCGGTGAATGGCGGAAACAGGTGGCTTCGGCTACCTCAGACGCGGTGGACAAGCTCGAGCCGGCGGTTCGCGCCGCCGCCGAGGCCGCCCGCTCCGCGGTCACCGGCGAGTGGCGCGCGTGCCGTTGCTCGTGCTCCACCGCCCACCCCGACGACAAGGGCGTATGCGACGGCAAGGCCGTCCTGACCAGGCGTATCGCCTCGGCGGACGTGTCCCTGTGCGCTCCTTGCGCGGTCGCCCAGGGCGTCGCCGAGTTCAGGCCCGGGCGCTAGGACAGCGTCGCGCCTTACGGGCGCCCCCGCCCCACAAGCTGGCCGGGCCCCCGGCCTCCGCGTCCGATTCCGGGCGCCACCGGGTCACCTTCACCACGCCCGGATCGAGCAGTTCCAGGCCGTCGCGTCTTGCCCTGAGACGCCAGGACCGGCCGGCTGGCGCTACACCTGAGCTGTGGATGACATAACCGTGCGGGACGTAATCGTGCGCTCGGTGGTGGTGCCGCTACGTCGGCCGCTGGCCACCAAGGTCGGGGACTTCTCTCAGTGGCCGCTGCTGCTCATCGACGTGACCACCGAGCAGGGCCTCACCGGCCGCGGCTACCTGGCGCCTTACCTGACCCGGGCCGCGGCCGCGCTCAAGGCGGTGCTCGACGACATGGGGGCCGCGCTGCGCGGCCAGCCGGCCGCGCCGGCCGACGCCTGTAAAGCCGCCCGCGGCTGGCTCGGCCTAGCGGGCTACCAGGGCCTGGCCCTGGCCGCGGTGGCCGGGCTCGACATCGCGCTGTGGGACGTGCTGGCCCAGGCGGCCGGGGTGCCGCTGGCCGTCCTGCTGGGCGGGACGCTGGCGCCGGTCCCCGCCTACAACAGCAACGGCCTGGGCCTCATCCCGCCGGAGGAAGCCGCCGACGAGGCGCTGGAGCTGCTGGCCGAGGGCGGTTTCACCGCGCTGAAGGTCCGGGTCGGCCGGGACCGGCCGGCCGACGACCTCACCGCGATCCGCAACGTCAGGGAAGCCGCCGGCGACGACGTGGTCCTGGTCGCGGACTACAACCAGGGCCTCGGCCTGGCCGCCGCCCTGGAACGGTGCCGGGCGCTGGACGCCGAGGGCCTGGGCTGGATCGAGGAGCCGCTGCGCTACGACGACCTGGACGGGCACGCCCGGCTGGCCGCGGACCTGGCCACCCCGGTGATGCTGGGGGAGAACTTCTACGGCCCGCGGGCCATGGCCGACGCCATCCGGGCCCGGGCCTGCGACCTGGTGATGCCCGACCTGATGCGGATCGGCGGGGTGACCGGCTGGCTGCAGGCCGCCGCCGTCGCCGACGTGGCCGGCCTCCCGCTGTCCTCGCACCTGTACCCGGAGGTCTCCGCGCACCTGCTCCGGATCACCCCGACCGCGCAGTGGCTAGAGTGGCAGGACTGGGCGCACCCGGTGCTGGCCCGCCCCTTCGAGGTCCGCGGCGGCCTGCTGCATCCCCCCGCCGTCGCCGGCAACGGCCTGGAATGGGACGAAGCCGCCGTAGCCCACTACCAACAACAATGAAGCCGAACGAAGCCGGCCCCCGCCCCGCCGCCGGCTGCCCCCACGCCGCTCCCCTCCACACTGACATCAGCCCGCGCCCCGCCTCAATCACCCGGCATCGCCCCTCACGCCAGCACCTGGCGCTAGTTCCAATGGTTGTGGCAACCTATTGGATAGGGCCATTACGTTGCCACAACCATTGACTTTTCTGTGGCGGCGGCGGCGCCCTGCTCGCGGCCACCAGCGCCGGGGGCGTCTTCGCCGCCGACGCGGCCACGCTCGTGGCCGTGATCGCGGTGATCGCCGCCGGGCGCGCGGCCCCCGTCCGGCCCCCCGAGGTCACCCGCTGGCTGGCGGCAGGTCGTCCTCCACGGTCCGGATGATCTTGCGCAGCAGCCCGGCCAGCTGGTCCTTCTCCCGCTCGGTCAGGCTGGCGCTGACCTGGGCCTCGCCCCGGTTGAAGGCGGGGAACAGCCGCTCGATCACGTCCTGGCCGCGCGGCTCGAGGGAGACGAGCACGAGCCGGCCGTCCTCCTCGTGGCCGCGGCGGCGGGCCAGGCCGCGCTTCTCCAGGGTCTTCAGCACCCCGGTCAGCGTGCCCTTGGTCACCCCCGCCTCGGCCGCCAGGTGCCTGGTCTGCTGGTCGCCCCAGACCCACAGCACGAACAGCACGGTGAACGCGGCCCAGGACAGGTCCTCGTCCGCGAGCACCTGCTGCTCCAGCTGGTTGCGGATCGCGTTGGCCGCCCGGTAGATGTTCGACACCGCCGCCATCGCGGCGAAGTCCAGTTCGGACCCGCCGACGCGGCCGCGGACGTCACGCTCGGCCTGGATCAGGTCCTGGGCGTTTCCGGTGGCGAAGCGGCGGGGCATGGGAAAGAGCGTAAGGGCAGCAGGCTCAGCCCCGGGCCGGGGGCCGGATGCCCCGGAACTCCCAGTCGCCGCCCAGCGCGGTGGACCGGACCTCCTCGCTGGCCGTCGGCTGGGCGCCGAACCCGGCCTGGATGCCGCCCGGCCCCTCGGCGATGTAGTTCTTCAGCCGGCCGAGCCCGTCCACCTCCACCTCAACCACGTCGCCCGGCTGGACCGGCCGCGAGTTGGCCGGGGTGCCGGACAGCAGCACGTCGCCGGGGAGCAGGGTGATCGTGCGGGCGATGTCGGCCACCAGGTAGTGCATGTCCCACCGCATCTCGTCGGTCGAGCCGTCCTGGGCCAGCGAGCCGTTGACGTAGGTGCGCAGCCGCTTACCGCGGAAGTCCCAGCCGGTGACCAGGCCGGGGCCGAGCGGCGCCATCGTGTCCGCCCCCTTGACCCGCAGCATCGACCCGGCGTCGGTGTCACGGAAGTCGTGCAGGCCGAAATCGTTCCCGATGGTGTAGCCGGCGATGTAGTCCCCGGCCTGCTCCGGGGTGATGCCCCGGCAGGACCGGCCGATCACGATGGCGACCTCGCCCTCGTAGTTCAGGTACTGGCAGCAGGCCGGCCGGATCACCGCCCCGCCGTGACCGAGCAGGGCCGAGACCGGCTTGTGGAAGTAGGTGGGCGCGGCGGGCAGCTTGGCGCCGAACTCCTCGACCCGGCTGCGGTGGTTCAGGTGCACCGCCACGATCTTGGTCGGCGTGCACGGCGGCAGGTGCACCGCCTCGGCCACCGCCACCCGGCGGCCGTCCCCGGCCACCAGCTCGTCCCCGTCCCGGATGACCTGGACGGTCGCCCCGTCCAGCAGGATCCGCCGGAATTCGGTCACTGCCACCCCTTAACCGGCCGGTCGAACCAGATGTGCATCTGCCCGGTGCCGACCGAGTTCTCGTACGCGCTGCAGGCCCGGCCGGGCGCGGTCACCGCCGCCCCGCCCAGAGCCGCGATCATCATCAGGTACGGCCCGAAGCGAGCCTCCGGCCGGTACTTCAGGAATTCTGGCATGGTCTCGATCACCCGCGCATGGTCGCCGGCCTCGAGCCAGCCGATCCGCTCGAAGTCGGCCGCGCGGGCCGCCGCCGTCCTGATGTGGGCCGGGTCGCTGGCCTCGTGCGACCGCAGCTCGCGCAGCGACCAGAAGGTGTGCGACATGGCCCCGGACGCGACCAGCAGCACCGTGCGGCCGGAGGCCGCGATGGCCGCGCCCAGCGCCCGGCCGGCCCGGCCGAAGTCCTCGGTGTCCCCGGTCTGCGCGGTGCTGACCGAGACCCACCGTTTGTCCAGGCCGCGGCCCAGGTAGCTCCACAGGTTGACGGTGGCGTAGTGCACCGGCAGGTAAGGGTCGTCGATGGCGGTGATCCAGGTCCCGTGCGCCTGCGCCTGCGCCGCCATCGCGTGCGCCAGGTCCGGGTCGCCGCGCCAGTCGTACGGGATCCGGCACATCCCGCGCGGCAGCTCGTCGGAGGTGAACAGGCCGGCCCGGACCGGCTGGGCGGCCACGATGAACTCCACCGTGGTGTGCCAGTGCGAGTCGAGCACCACCACGGTGTCGTAGTCCAGCGCCGCGAAGACCTCACGGCGCAGCGCCTCCAGGCCCGGGACCAGGCTGATCTCCTTGCCCTCGTTCAGCTCCAGGCGCTCGGCCCGGGGCAGCATGATCGTCGGCACGTGCGCGAGGAGCCCGGCTCCGGCCACTTCACCCACGGGACCATCCTTCCGGTGCGTAGACCGTGTTCTTCACGTCGGCGTAGAAGTCGAAGCTCCAGGTGCCGCCCTCGCGGCCGATGCCCGACTGCCCGGCCCCGCCGAACGGCGCGCGCAGGTCCCGGACGAAGAAGCAGTTGACCCACACGGTCCCGGCGACCAGCCGGCCCGCGACCCGGGCGGCCCGCTCCTCGTCGCCGGTGAACATCGTGGCCGCCAGGCCGTAGCGCGTGCCGTTGGCCAGCGCGACCGCCTCGGCCTCGCCGGAAAACGTCTGCAGGGTCAGCACCGGGCCGAACACTTCCTCGGTCAAGATCTCCGCCCCCGGCTCGGCCCCGGTCAGCAGCGTGGGCTGGTAGTACAGCCCGCCGAGGTCAGGGTTCGGCCCGCCGCCGAGCACCGGGCGGGCGCCGGCCGCGACCGCCCGCCGGACGAAGCCGTCCACCCGGTCCAGGTGCTGGCGGGTGATGTTCGGGCCGATGTCGGTGTGCTCGTCGCGCGGGTCACCTTGGCGGAGAGCATGGACACGTTCGGTAAATCGGGTTAGGAAGTCCGCGGCGGCCGGCTCCTCGACCAGGAGCCGGGTGCCGGCCAGGCAGACCTGCCCGGCGTTGTCGTACTGGCCGACCGCGTGCCGGACGGCTAGGTCCAGGTCGGCGTCGGCGAAGACCAGGAACGGGGACTTGCCGCCCAGTTCGAGCGAGGCCGGGGTGAGCTGGGCGCCGGCGGCCGCCGCGACCAGGCGCCCGGTCGCCACCGACCCGGTGAAGCAGACCCGGGCCAGGTCCGGGTGCGCGGCCAGCGGCGCCCCCGCCTCCTCGCCCAGGCCCTGAACCACGTTGAACACCCCGTCGGGCAGTCCGGCCGCGGCGGTGATGTCGGCCAGCAGGCTGGCGGTGAGCGGGGCCCACTCCGGCGGCTTGGCCACCACCGTGTTCCCGGCCGCCAGCGCGGGCGCGATCCGCCAGGTGGCCAGCATGAGCGGCGCGTTCCAGGGGGTGATGATCGCGGTCACCCCGGCCGGGTCCCAGGACACCTGCTCGCGGTGCCCGCGGATCTCCCGGCCGCCGCCGTCGAGCTCGCCGAGCCAGTCGGCGAAGAACCGGAAGTTGTACGCCGCCCGCGGCATCACGCTGTGCACGTGCGAGCGCAGCAGGGCCCCGTTGTCGGCCGTCTCGACCGCGGCCAGCTCGGCCGCGCGTGCCTCGATGCCGTCCGCGATCGCGTGCAGCACCGCCGACCGGGCCGGCGGCGGCGTCGCCGCCCAGGCCGCGAAGGCGTCCCGGGCCGCCCGCACGGCCGCGTCCGCCTCGGCCGCGCCGCCCCGGGCCACCTCGGCCAGCGGCTTCTCGTCGATGGGGGAGATGTCGGTGAAGGTCCCGGCCGAGGGCACCCGCCGCCCGCCGATCCAGTGCCGGGTGTCGACCTCCACCCCGGCCACGTTCGCGCTGCTCATGACGAATACAGCACCTTCCCGCCGTCCCAGGTGACGCCTACTTGCTGGTAGTAGCCGCCGATGATCTCGCGGACCTCGAGCCGGGCCAGCTCCTCGGTGGGCGATTCGAACAGCTCCAGGGCGGCGTCGCCGCGCCAGGCCGGGCCGGCCTCGACGCTGGCGCTGCCCGACCGGACCAGCTCGTCCAGCGCGTCGGGCGCGCCCTTCTCGATCGAGGGCATCCACCGGTGGTGCGCCATCGGGTGGCCGTTGACGAACCCGGCCGCCGGGGCCTGCTCGCGCAGCGTCACCACCGCCTGGGCCAGCCGCCGGTCCGCGGCGGCCAGGGTCCCGGCGAACGTGCCGCCCGGACCGATCCTCGGGGCCGCCCGGCCGAACGGGTGGGCTCGTGTCTGGTGCACCGACCCCAGCTTCTTCGGGTAACCCTGGTGGAGGCCGCGCGCCAGCGCGAAGTCGGCGTCGACCCAGATGTAGACGCAGCGCGAGTACACCTGGTCCTCGAACGCGCACCGGACCACCGCGAAGCACTCCCGGTACTGGGCCCGCACCGGATCGAGCAGCTCCTCGCCGCTGTCGCCGCAGGACTGCCAGTCGGCCCAGATCAGCGCGACCGCGCCGGGGTCCTCCGGGGCCGCCCGCAGGGGCGGCGGGAGAAGCTCGGCCACCCGTTCGGGATCGGTCCGGTACTCGACGGTGAGCAGGTCGCCGGAGTAATGCCACGGCGGCGGGGGCAGCAGCGAGGACCGGCCGGTGGCGGTCCTCGGGTAGAAGAACCCGGATACCTCAGCCACGCGGCTCTCCCCATCCCCCAAAAGGGGATCGTTTGTATCCATACGACTTGCGATGCTAGCATGCTGCCCGTGGCGCACCCACCCTCCGATCATGAGGTATCCAGCGTCTGTGAACGGCTGCGGGCCGACGGCGTAGATGTCATCCGGGTGTCTTACCCCGACCTGATCGGCGTGGACCGCGGCCGCGATGTCCTGCTCGACGCGCTGCCCGGCGCGACCGAGCACGGCCTGGCCTTCTGCCGCGCGGTCTACCACACCTCCCCGATGGGCGACGTGGTCCCGGTCGAGGGCGGCCTGGCGGCGGGCCTGCCCGACATCCACGTCTTCCCCGACCTGTCCTCGCTCACCGCGCTGCCCTGGGAGCCGAACGCCGCCTGGTGCATCGGCGAGGCCTGCACCCCGGACGGCGAGCCGGCCCCGGAGGCGCCGCGCACGGTCGCCCGCCGGGTCGCGGACCGGTTCTCGTCGCTGGGCTACGCGCTGGCCTGCGGGCCCGAGCTCGAGTTCTTCCTGTGCGAGCAGGCCGCCGACGGCCAGTGGCGGCGCTACGCCGACGACCCCGGCAACGTCTACGTGGTCGGCCGCAAGGGCGACCCGCGGGGCCTGCTGCTGCACCTGCTCCGCCAGCTGCGCGACGCCGGGCTGCGGGTAACCGCGGCCAACCACGAGTTCTCGCCCGGCCAGTTCGAGATCAACCTGGCGCACTCGGACCTGGTCGACGCGGCCGACCGGTCGTTCCGGCTCAAGTCCGCGGTGCAGGAGATCGCCCGCCAGCGCGGCCTGCTCGCCACCTTCATGGCCAAGCCGTTCAACGACGAGGGCGGCTCCGGCTTCCACGTGCACGTCTCGGTCAACGACGAATCCGGACGGAACGTGTTCGGCGACCCCGCCGGTCCCGACGGCCTGTCCGCCGTGGGGCGGCACGCCATCGGCGGGGTGCTCGCGCACGCGCCGGCGCTGAGCGCGCTGCTCAACCCGACCGTCAACTCCTACAAGCGGTTCGGCCCCGACACGCTGGCCCCCTGGCTGATCGACTGGGGCCTGGACAACCGCAGCGCGATGGTGCGGGTGCCGCCCGACCGCGGGCCCGGGGCGCGGATGGAGATCCGGCTGGGCGACGCGACCGCCAACCCCTACCTGGCCCTGGCCGCCGTCGGCGCGGCCGCCTACCTGGGTATCGCCGACAAGACCGAGCCGCCGGACAAGCTCGAGGGGTACGGCTACGACCCGGAGCGGGCCCAGATCCTGCCGATGCGGCTGCCCGACGCCCTGGCCGCCCTGGAGGCCGACACCGAGCTCGCCGACGTCCTCGGCCGCTACTTCGTCGCCTCGTTCGGCGCCTACAAGCGCAATGAGATCGAGCGCTTCGAGCGCTACGTCACCGACTGGGAATTCCGCGAGTACGCCTATCACCTGTGAGTTCCGCTTCCCCGGTTTCCAGCTTGCGCTGCAGGGTGCGCAGTCCCCGGCTGGCGGCGGTGCGGATGGCGCCGGGGCGCTTGCCGAGGATGGTGCCGGCGGTGGCGGCGTCGAGGCCGATGACGGCGCGGAGCAGGACGGCCTCGGCCTGGTCCGGCGGGAGGGTGGCGATGAGGGTGATGGCGTCGCGGGTGGCGGTGGCGTCGAGGGCGTGCTGGGCGGTGTCGTCGTGGGGGGCGGCCCAGGTGGCGAGGTCTTCGGCTCCGATGGCGAGGGCGGGGGGCTTGCGCTGGTTGCGGCGCAGGTGGTCCAGGGCGCGGTGGCGGGCGATGGTGGTGACCCAGCCGCGGAAGCCGTCGTAGGTGCCGGTGAAGCCGGCCAGGTCGCGGGTGACCTGGAGCCAGGTTTCCGAGGCGATGTCCTCGGCGTCCTGGCTGACCAGGGTGTGCAGGTAGCGGAGCAGGCGGGGCTGCAGGTCGCGGTAGAGCAGCCGGAACGCCCCGGCGTCACCGCCCTGCGCCCGCACCACCGCGTCCGCGAGCCCCGCGTCCCCGGCCTGCTCCCGCGGCTGGAGTGACATGCTGGCTGGCCCATCCGCCCACAGGCCCATAGCGCGCTACAGCCTCATCAGGCCGTCGCGGACGCGGACCAGGAGTTCGTAGCCGGGTGGCTGGGCCCGCCGCGGGGCGGGAACGCGGCGGCCCGGCCGCGAGGGCATGGTGGCGGTGCGGGCGCCGCCGGGGACTGAGTCGATCCGGGTCGTTTCGGCGGCCCGGGCGGTCGCGCCCAGGGTGCCGCCGAATTCTGTTGTCCGGCATATCGTCATACCCGGCTCAGCGACACAAGCGCACTTTTCGTCACTGCCATCACCGTGCCATCACCAAAAAATTCGGGCGGAACGGTGCTTGCGGGAGCACCGTTCCGCCCGAGAGCGGCTGACCAGGAGCGCTACAGGCCAGGCAGCAGGCCGAGCACAGAACCGGACAGCCCGGACAGGCCGGACAGCAGCGAGCTGGGCAGCTCGCTCACCAGCTGGGAGGCCGCCGAGGTCGGCAGCTCGTTGAGGATCTGGGTCGCGGTCGAGGCCGGCAGCGCGGTGAAGAGCTGGGTCACCACCGAGCCGGGCAGCGAGGTCAGCAGCTGGCTCACGGTCGAGACCGGCAGCTCGGTCAGCAGCGTCGACAAGGTGGACGACGGCAGCGAGGTCAGGTCCTGCGCCAGCGTCGCGACGGGCAGCTGGGTCAGCAGCGTCGACAGCAGGTTCACCGGCAGGTTGACCAGGTCGGCCGGCTGGGGGAGCCCCGGCAGGTCGAGCAGCAGCGCGCAGTAGTCGGGCACGTTCAGGACCGACCGGGCCGTACCGACCAGGGAGGAGAACTCGCTGTCGTTCTTCACCACCGCGGACACCGTGCCGCTGGCCAGCGCCTGGTCCTGGGCCGTCTTGGTCAGCGACCCGGTGGTGCCCGTCACCTTCTGGGCCAGGGCCTGGCACAGCCCGGCCGCGGTCTGCGGGATGCTGGCCGGCGACGGGCTCGCCGAGGCCGAGGCCGAGGCGGAGGGGGAGGCCTGCGGCGGGACGGTCCCGGCCGGGGCGCTGGACGCCGCCGACGCGGACGGCGACGCGGAACCGGAACCGGATGGGGTCGCGGACGGCCCGGTCCAGCCCGGCACCGAGGTGACCGGGCGGGCGGTGCTGGTCCCGCTGGGCGCGGGGGACGAGCCCGAGAAGGTGCCGGTGCTGGCGGCCAGCGCGACGCCGCCGCCGGCGGTGACGGCTAGTGCGGCCGCGATCACCTTCACGGTGAGGATCTTGGCCAGCGGGGACTTTATCATCTGCTCACTCCGGGAATCGGCAACGGATGCGAGATGATTCGCCTCGAAGGCGGCCACCGCCATCTGCTCGCCGGCCAGCTCGTCCTCGCGGCCTGGCGCCGACGCGGCGGCGAGCACGCTGATGAGCGGCCCGCGGCCCGTCAGGGAGCCCTGGTCCGGCCCGGCCGCGCCGTCGAGAAGCTGATCGGCGGCCTTCCGGCTGATCCTGCGGTAATGGCGTGTGTTCATCTCACGTCCTTCAGCGCCAAGTCCCTCGTTTGTGTCACTGGTCCTGTTACCGGCGGCTCCGTGGCGGTGCGGTCGAGCTGCTGGCTGAGGGTGCGCAGTCCCCGGCTGGCGGCGGTGCGGATGGCGCCGGGGCGCTTGCCGAGGATGGTGCCGGCGGTGGCGGCGTCGAGGCCGATGACGGCGCGGAGCAGGACGGCCTCGGCCTGGTCCGGCGGGAGGGTGGCGATGAGGGTGATGGCGTCGCGGGTGGCGGTGGCGTCGAGGGCGTGCTGGGCGGTGTCGTCGTGGGGGGCGGCCCAGGTGGCGAGGTCTTCGGCTCCGATGGCGAGGGCGGGGGGCTTGCGCTGGTTGCGGCGCAGGTGGTCCAGGGCGCGGTGGCGGGCGATGGTGGTGACCCAGCCGCGGAAGCCGTCGTAGGTGCCGGTGAAGCCGGCCAGGTCGCGGGTGACCTGGAGCCAGGTTTCCGAGGCGATGTCCTCGGCGTCCTGGCTGACCAGGGCGTGCAGGTAGCGGAGCAGGCGGGGCTGCAGGTCGCGGTAGAGCAGCCGGAACGCCCCGGCGTCACCGCCCTGCGCCCGCCGTACCGCTTCGTCCAGGCCTGCCCCGGTCACCCGTCACATGATGGGACAGGCGGGCGACCGGGTGCGGACTAAGTGAGAAATAGCGGTTAATGTCCGGTCTCAGTCGTTCCCGGCCGCCCGCAGGGCCTCCCAGACCCGCCGCGGCGACGCGGGCATGTCGATGTGCCGGACGCCGAGGTGCGCCACCGCGTCGACGATGGCGCTCTGCACGGCCGGGGTGGAGCCGATCGTGCCCGCCTCCCCGATCCCCTTGGCCCCGAGCGGGTTGTAGCTCGTCGGCGTTTGGCTGTCGGCCAGCTCGAAGGTCGGCACCTCGGTCGCCGTCACGATCGCGTAGTCGGCGAAGCTCGAGGTCAGCGGGTTGCCTTCGGCGTCGTAGACGACTTCCTCCAGCAGCGCCTGGGCCACGCCCTGGGCGATGCCGCCGTGCCGCTGCCCCTCGGCCAGCAGCGGGTTCATCACGGTGCCGGCGTCGTCCACGGTGACCACCCGGCGCAGCACCGCCTGGCCGGTCTCGGTGTCCACCTCGGCCACGGCCACGTGCGCGCCGAACGGGAAGGTGGCGCCGGGCGCGGTGAAGATCGCGCGCACCAGCAGCCGCTCGTGCGTCGCCAGCCGGGCCAGCGGGACCGCGACGTCCGGGTCGCCGGCCACCGCGAACGCGCTGCGCGCGACGTCGAAGACCAGGTCGGCCGGGTTGGCCTCGAGCTCGTCGGCGGCCCGCTGCCGGGCCACGTCGAGCAGTTCCCGGGAGGCCTGCTGGACCGCGGCGCCGCCCTGCTGCAGGCTGCGTGAGCCGCCGGTCCCGCCGCCTTCGGGGATCAGGTCGGTGTCGCCCCACTTCAGCGTGATCTTGTCGATCGGGATGCCGAGCTCGTCACTGGCCAGCATGGCCCACACGGTCTGATGGCCCTGGCCGTGCGGCGAGGTCCCGGTCAAGATGGTGGCGCTGCCGTCGGGGTGAACCTCGACGGTGGCGTTCTCGCTCGGGTTGCCCGCCTCGCCGCCCGCCCCGGTGATCTCCACGTAGCAGCACACGCCGATGCCGAGCTGGACCGGGCCGCCGTCGGCGCGCCGCTTGGCCTGCTCGGCCCGCAGGTCCGCGTAGCCGGCCGCGGCCAGCGCCTTGTCCAGCGCGGTGACGTAGTCGCCGCTGTCGTAGATCGCGCCGAACGCCGTGGTGTGCGGCTCGGTGAAGGCGGGCAGCAGGTTCTTGCGGCGGACCTCGGCCGGGTCCAACCCGGCCTCGGCCGCGAACAGGTCCATGGCCCGCTCGATCGCCGCGGTGGCCTCCGGGCGCCCGGCGCCGCGGTAGGCGCCGACCGGGGTGGTGTTGGTCACCACCGAGGTGGCGACGGCCTCGGCCCGGGCAATGGCGTACGGTCCCGGCGCCATCAAGATGGTCAGCGCCGGCAGGAACGCGCCGAACCGCGGGTAGGCCCCGGAGTCCTGCAGGATCTCGATCCGGTAGGCGGCCACCGTGCCGTCCCGGCCGCCGCCGATGGTGACCTTCTGGATCTGCGCCCGGCCGTGGGTCATCCCGACCAGGTTCTCGTTGCGGGTCTCGGTCCAGCGCGCGGGCCGTCCCAGTTCCCTGGCCACCCAGCAGACCACCGCGTGCTCGGGGTCGGCGCCGAACTTGGCGCCGAACGCGCCGCCCACGTCCGGGGTGATGATCCGCAGCGCGGACTGCTCGATGCCGAGCATGGCCGCCAGCGACGCGCGGGTGCCCTGCGCGCCCTGGTTCGGGATCCAGGCCGTGAGCCGGCCGTCCGCGCCCCAGGCCGCGGCGGCGGCTCGCGTCTCCATCGGCGCGGGCGCGACCCGCTGGTTGGCGATCGTGCGGGAGACCACGACCTCGCAGCCGTCGAACAGGTCGGCCGCCAGGGCCGCGGCGTCGCCCATGGTGGCGGCGACGTTGGTGCCCGCCGCCGGGAACAATACGGGTGCCTTCTCGTCGGCGGCGGCGGTCATGTCGATCACCGGCGGCAGCACCTCGTAGTCCACGTCCACCAGGTCCCCGGCGTCCTCGCCCTGGTAGCGGCCCTCGGTGACGACCACGGCCACCGGCTCGCCGACGAACCGGACCACGTCGCGGGCCAGCGGCGCCTGGCCCATCTCGCCGTTGATCATGCCCGCCATGGGCGGAGGCGGCACCGGCAGGCCGGCCAGGTCGGCCCCGGTGAAGACGGCGATCACCCCGGGCGCCTCGAGCGCGGCGCTGATGTCGATGGCCGTGATCCGCGCGTGCGCCACCGCCGAGCGGACGAAATGCACGTGGCAGGCGCCCGCCAGCTGCTCGTCCTCGACGTCGGTGGTGTAGATGCCGCCACTGGTCAGGAAGCGGGGATCTTCAGTCCGGATGACCCTGGTGCCTAGTATGCTCACCTCTACGATCTTGCCAGCGGTAAAGCCCCGGCCGGAACATGGGGTAACCTTGCTGCGTTAGTCATGGCGGAGTAGCTCAGTCAGGCAGAGCAAGCGGCTCATAATCGCTGTGTCGCCGGTTCAAGTCCGGCCTCCGCTACCATTACCTGGGATCCCATCTAGATCACCGAGAGAGGCGCTTCACCGTGGCTGCCACCGATGTTCGACCCAAGATCACGCTGGCTTGCCAGGAATGCAAGCACCGGAACTACATCACCCGTAAGAACCGCCGTAACGACCCGGACCGGCTCGAGCTGAAGAAGTTCTGCCCGAACTGCCGCTGCCACCGGGCGCACCGCGAGACTCGTTAGTGGCCATCAACCCGGAGTACGCCGGACGGACCTTCTCCCCGTCCGGGCCGTACGAGGTCAGCCGGGTTAAGATCGCCGAGTTCGCCACCGCGATCGGCGACGCCAGCCCGCTGTGCCGGGATCGCGCCGCCGCGCAGGCGGCGGGGTACCCGGACGTGGTCGCGCCGCCCACGTTCGCGATCGTCATCACCGCGACGGACAGCGCCCGGCTGGTGGCCGATCCCGGCCTGGGCGTGAACTACGCCATGGTGGTGCACGGCGAGCAGAGCTTCTCGTACACGCGCCCGCTGCACGCGGGTGACGTGGTGGTCGCGCAGACCACGATCGAGTCGATCAGGGCGATCCGCAGCATGACCACGATGGCGACCGTCACCGAGGTCAGGACCACGGACGGCGAGCACGTCTGCACGGCGCACTCCACCCTGGTCGAGCGCGGCGCGTAAGGGAGCCATCATGACCAGCCCCGGCTACCAGGACATCGAGGCGGGCGCCGAGATCGCGCTCCGGCAGTACCAGGTGACGAGGGCCGATCTGGTCCGGTACTGCGGCGCCTCGGGCGACTTCAACGTCATCCACTGGAACGAGCGAATCGCCAAGTCGGTCGGCCTGCCCGACGTCATCGCGCACGGCATGCTCACGATGGCGATCGCCGGCCGGTTCCTCACCGAGTGGGCCGGGGACCCGGCCGCGGTGACCGAGTTCGGCGTCAGGTTCTCCGCCCCGGTCGTGGTCCCCGACGACGACAAGGGCGCCCTGGTCGAGGTGTCCGGCGTCGTCACCGGCAAGCTCGACGGCAACCAGGTGACGGTCGACGTCACCGCGCGGTCCGGCGACACGAAGGTGCTGACGCGCGCCCGCGCCACCGTACGCCTGCCGTGAAGCTGTGCTCATGAGGCTGGCCGACTTCACCACGGTCCGCCTGGGCGGGCCCGCCCGGGCCTTCACTCGCGCCGAGACCGAGGACGAGCTCATCGACGCCGTCCGCGCCGCGGACGCCGCGGCCGACCCGGTGCTGATCCTGGGCGGCGGCAGCAACCTGGTCGTGGCCGACGAGGGCTTCGACGGCACCGTCATCCAGGTCGCGACCCGCGGCATCGGCCGCGACGGGAGCGAGGGCGAGCTGACCGTGGCGGCCGGCGAGGAGTGGGACGGCGTGGTGGCCCGCACCGTCGCCGAGAGCCTGGCCGGGCTCGAGTGCCTGTCCGGCATCCCCGGGCTCACCGGCGCCACCCCGATGCAGAACGTCGGCGCCTACGGCCAGGAAGTCGCCGACACCATTACCCGGGTGCGGGTCTGGGACCGGGACGCCGCCGGGGTCCTCGAGATCCCGGCCGCGGACTGCGGCTTCGGCTACCGGACCAGCCGCTTCCGCGGCTCGGCGCGGTTCGTCGTGCTGAGCGTGAGCTTCGCCCTGGCGGCGCAGGCCCGGTCGGCTCCGATCCGCTACGCCGAGCTGGCCGCGGCCCTCGGCGTCTCACCCGGCGATCAGGTGGACAGCGCCGAGGTCCGCGCCGCGGTCATCGAGCTCAGGCAGCGCAAGGGCATGGTGATCGATCCGGCTGATCCGGATACGCGCAGCGCCGGCTCGTTCTTCCTCAACCCGGTGCTCGACGCCGCCCAGCTGGCCGGGGTCGAGGCAGCCGCCCGGGCCCGGTGCGGTCCCGGTATCCGGGTGCCCCGCTTCGAGGCCGGACCCGGCCTGGTCAAGGTGCCGGCCGCCTGGCTGATCGAGCGGTCCGGCTTCACCCGCGGCTACGCCCCCGGCGACGGCGCCCGGATCTCCTCCAAGCACACCCTCGCCCTGGTCAACGCCGGCACCGCCAGCACCGCCGCTCTCCTGGCCCTGGCCCGCGAGATCCGCGACGGCGTCCACGCCACCTTCGGCGTCACCCTCCACCCCGAGCCCATCCTCATCAACGTCACCCTCTGAACCAACCTCACGCTCTCCGAATCAACGTCACGCCCTCTGAGCCCACCACCGCGATGTGACATGGGTGCAGCTCCTTTTCTGTGAGCCCGGGTCCCGGGGCGCCTGATCCGTGCGGGGCGTGCGGGGCGTGCGGTACCGGCCGGGGCCGCCCGGGGGCGCCCCGGCAACCACCGCGATGCCACATCAACGTGGTCCTGACCACCGCGGAGTCACATTGACGTGGCTGCCCGGGGCCGGCGCCGGGTGGCGGGCGGGAGATCCGGGGTGGCTGCCGGGCCGAGCCGGGCTGACGGGGCTGGGGGGCCGAGCCGGGCTGACGTGGCTAGGGGGCCGGGCCGGGCTGACGTGGCTGGGGAGGCCGGGCCGGGCTGACGGGGCTGGGGAGGCCGGGCCGGGCTGACGGGGCTGGGGGAAATACCGGGCGGCCCGGCTCGCAGCGGCCGCCAGGCCGCTCACACCAAAGGAGCCGCACCCATGTGACATTGCGGTGGTCAGAACCACAGCGACGTGGCATCACTGTGGTAGGAGGCATGGCCCCGGCGTTCCCCGCTGGCCCCGCACACCCCGCACACCCCGCACACCCCCACTGGCCCCGCACGCCCCGCAGGAACCAGCCGCCCCGGGTCGGCGGGCGCCGGTGCCCTGGCTCCGGGCGGGGAGTCAGGGCACCGGCGGGCTAGCGAGTTAGCGGAACAGCTGGAGGTTGTTGTCGGCGCTGAAGTCGTCTACGAAGTAGACGGCGTCGGCACCGGGCTTGACGGCGAGGCCGAACAGGTTGCCCCCGCCGCCGGAGTTGCGGTCGATGGTCCTGACGGCGACCTGCCGGCCGAACGGGGTGGTCTCGACGATGTTGCCGTCGCCGCCGTTGACGGTCAGGATGTCGCCGCCGGGGGCGATGGCCAGGCCGAGCTCGTTGTTCAGCGCGCCGCCCCTGGTCACGGTGCGGCCGCGGCCGTCATCGGTGACCCGGTGCGCGGCGCCCGGGATGGCCGCGATCCTGTTGTCCAGCGTGTCGGCGACGTACAGGGTGCCGCCCGGGCCGATGCCGTCACCGGTCGGGCCGATGACCAGCGCGTTGGGGTCGGTCCGGGCCGGGAAGCCCGAGCCGATCCGGGTGCTGGCCAGCAGCCGCGGCCGACCCGGTCCGGTGGTGATGACGAGCCGCTGCACGGTCCCGCCGTCGTGACTGGACCGCCCGAGGATGCCGCCGAGCACGTTGGTCACGAAGAGCTCGGACACCCGGCCCAGGTCGAGGGCGGTCATGTCCCATGGTCCGTCGATGCCGTGGCCGGCGAACGTCTCCCGGACCACGCCGTGGCTGTCCAGCACGATCAGGCAGCCGGGGCCGGAGATCTTGCCTTTCCTGGTGGGCAGCGAGCCGGCGATCACCCAGCCGGAGCGCAGCGCCACCAGGGCGGTGGTGAGGCCGACCCCGCCCGGGCAGGCTCCGCCGAGGTGGCCGACGGTGACGAACACCGACCTCCGGCCGTCCGGGCTGACCTGCATGATCGTCGAACCGGTGCCCTGCACGTTGGCTTTGTTGTTGAAGTTGCTGACCAGGACGTCGCCGGCGTGCAGGCGGCCCGCGCTACGCGGGACGACGGCCACGCCGTAGGGGTTGACGTCTCCGGCCTCGGGACCGCCGCGTGGCACCGTCGAGGCGATTACCCTCTCGTGGTGCAGGGGGCCGATGAAGGTGGTGGCGGCGCCGGCCGCCCCGGCAAGGATCCCGCTTCCGACCAGCAGTCCCGCCGTGGCGGTGATCGCCACGGCGACGGCCGCTGCAGGCCGTCGTATCGGTTTCATGGACAGGTGCTCCCTTTCTCAGGCCGAGAACCGGCGGAGAGAGATGTCTCCCCTCCTGACCACGTTGCGGACGGGAGCCGGGTTCGATCGACATGGCCCCGGGGCCAGCGAGCGAGCCGATAATAAATTCGCCGCGACCGTGAGCCCGCGGCGGCCCGATGCCGTACATATGGATATATGCCGAGGGCGGCGGAGGTGGGGGGATGGGGCGAGGCGGGGGGCTGGCCGGCGCGGCCTGCGTGGCCGGGCTCTTGCTGTCCTGGCTAGCGCCCGCGGCTCAGGCCGCCTCGCGCGGGCTGCCGGGGCCGGTGCCGGGGTGCCCGCCGCCGCGGGCGACGGCCGCGCCCGCCAGCACGCCGTGGCCGCAGAAAGAGCTCGACTTCTCCTCGGTCTGGGGCCGGACCAGGGGCGCCGGCGTGACCGTCGCGGTGGTGGACAGCGGCGTGGACGCGAACCCGCAGTTCGGGAACCGGGTGATCGCCGGCCCGGACCTGGTCGCCGGGGCCAAGCCGGGCATCCCGCCCGGCGCCGACTGCGTCGGTCACGGCACCGCGGTGGCCAGCATCATCGCCGCCGCCCCGATGAACGGCGTCTCGTTCACCGGGGTCGCGCCGGCCGCGCGGATCCTGTCCGTGAAGATCAGCGGCACCGACACCTTCCCGACCTCGGCCACCCCGCGGGGGATCATGGATGCGGTGCAGTTCGGCGCCGACGTCATCAACTTGTCGCTGGCCACCCCGGATGACGTCCCGGCCCTGCGGCAGGCGGTCGCGTACGCGCTGAAGCACAACGTGGTCGTGGTGGCCGCGGCCGGCAACGACCTCCCGCAGCAGGGCACCGGGCCCTTCTACCCGGCCGCCTACCCGGGCGTGCTGGCCGTCGGCGCGGCCGGTCCCGGCGGCGCCCTGGCCCCCTTCTCCGACCAGCGCACCCCGGTCGCGGTGACCGCGCCCGGGGTGCACGTCACCACCGCCTACCCGGGCACGTTCCCGGACGCCTACGACCCGGACGAAAGCGGCACCAGCTTCGCCGCCGCCTACGTCTCCGGGGTCGTGGCGCTGGTCCGCGCGGCCCACCCGGGGCTGAACCCGGCCCAGGTGGTGGCGCGGATCGAGGCCACCGCCCGCGGTTCGGCCGGTCCGGGCACCGGCCACGGCCTGGTCGACCCGGTCCGGGCCGTCACCGCCGCCCTGCCCGCCGAGCCGGCCGCCGCGGCGACCGCGGGAGCCAGCCCCAGCTCAGCCAGCCCCAGGCCAGCCAGCTCCAGCTCAGCCAGCTCCAGCCAGGCCGGCGCCGCGTCCAAAGGGCCCGGCACAAGCGCGGTGACCAGGGCGGTGATCGCGGGCTCGTTCGGCCTCATCGTGGTGGTCGCGGTGACGGCGGGACTGGCTATTTCCCGCCGTCACCGGCGCGGCGGGCCGGGGGCCTCAGGACGGCACGCGGCTTAGCGCCACCCGCACGCTGGCGTCGCCGACCGGGTGGGTGTCGCCGGCCACCTCGGCGGCCGGGCGGACCTGCAGGTCCGCCGCGAGCGTCTCGGCCGCCACGAACCCGGCGTGGGCGCGGATGGCGTCGGCGACCTCGCCGTCGGCCCCGATGCTCAGCCGGATCCGGTCCGACACGTCCAGGGCGGCGTCGCGGCGGGCCTGCTGCACGATCCGGACCACGTCGCGGGCGGTGCCTTCGGCCGCCAGCTCCGGGGTCACCCGCAGGTCGAGCGCGAGCAGCCCGGCGTTACCGGGCAGGGCCGAGGTCGACGCCGGGTCGGCCGCGACCAGCTTCAGGTCGTACTCCCCGGGCGCCAGCTGGACCCCGGCCGCCAGGATGCCGTCGCCGGCCTGGGTCCACTCGCCCGCCTTGACCGCCCGGATCACCTGCTGCACCTGGCCGCCGATCCGGGGTCCGAGCACCCGCGGGTTCACCGCCAGCTCGAACCGGCCCAGGCTGGCCGGGTCCTCGGCCAGCTCGACCGCCTTGACGTTGACCTCGTCCGCGATCAAGGACGTGAACGGGGCCAGCGACTTGGCGTCGGCGTGGGCGATGGTGAGCGTGGCCAGCGGCAGCCGGACCCGCAGCTGGTGCGCCTTGCGCAGGCCGAGCGCCGTGCTGCAGACGATGCGGACCAAATCCATCGCCCCGGTCAGCTCCTCGTCGGCCGGGAAGCCGGACACGTCCGGCCAGTCCTCCAGGTGCACGCTCGTACCGCCGGTCAGCCCGCGCCAGACCTCCTCGGTGGTCAGCGGCAGCAGCGGCGCGGCCGCCCGGCAGGTGGTCTCCAGCACGGTCCACAGCGTGTCCAGCGCGGCCGGTTCGCCGGCCCAGAACCGGCTCCGCGAGCGGCGGATGTACCAGTTCGTCAGCACCTCGAGGTGGTCCCGCAGAGCCTGGCAGGCGCCGCCGACGTCATACACGTCGAGCCGGGCGGACATGGCGGTCACCGCCGTCCGGGTCTTGGCCAGGATGTACCGGTCCAGGACGTGCTCAGATTTGACCGAACGAGTGGCCTGATACGCCTCGGCGTTCGCGTACAGCGCGAAGAAGTACCAGCAGTTCCACAGCGGCAGGATCGCCTGGCGGACGCCTTCGCGGATGCCTTGCTCGGTGACGACCAGGTTCCCGCCGCGCAGCACCGGGCTGGCCATCAGGAACCAGCGCATCGCGTCCGAGCCGAACGTGTCGAAGACCTCGTTCACGTCCGGGTAGTTGCGCAGGCTCTTGGACATCTTCGCCCCGTCGTTGCCGAGGATGATGCCGTGGCTGACGCAGGAGGCGAAGGCGGGCCGGTCGAACAGCGCGGTGGCCAGCACGTGCAGCGTGTAGAACCAGCCGCGGGTCTGCCCGATGTACTCGACGATGAAGTCGCCCGGGTAGTGCGAGTCGAACCACTCGCGGTTCTCGAACGGGTAGTGCACCTGGGCGAACGGCATCGACCCCGACTCGAACCAGCAGTCAAGCACCTCGGGGACCCGGCGCATCACGGACCGGCCGGTCGGGTCGTCCGGGTTCGGCCGGGTCAGCTCGTCGATGGCCGGGCGGTGCAGGTCGTCCGGGCGGACGCCGAAGTCGCGCTCGAGCTCGTCCAGCGAGCCGTACACGTCGGTCCGCGGGTAGTTCGGGTCGTCGCTCTGCCAGACCGGGATGGGGGAGCCCCAGAACCGGTTCCGGCTGATCGACCAGTCCCGCGCGCCGGCCAGCCACTTGCCGAACTGGCCGTGCCTTGACGTGCTCGGGCACCCAGGTGATCTGCTCGTTCAGCTCGACCATCCGGTCCTTGAACGTCGACACGGCGACGAACCAGCTCGACACCGCCTTGTAGATCAGCGGGTTGCGGCAGCGCCAGCAGTGCGGGTAGGAGTGCGTGTACGTCTGGCTGCGGACCAGGCTGCCCTGCTCGCGCAGCTTCGCGGTGATCGGCGCGTTGGCGTCGAACACGTGCTGGCCCTCGAAGTCGGGCACGACCGCGGTGAAGCGGGCTTGCTCGTCCACCGTGAGCACGGTCGGGATGCCGGCCTCGGTGCAGGCCAGGGCGTCGGCCTCGCCGTAGGCGGGGGCCATGTGCACCACCCCGGTGCCGTCCTCGGTGGTGACGTCGCCGGACAGGATGACCCGGAAGGCGTTTTCCGTATCGGCCAGGTAGGGGAAGAGCGGCTCGTACGTCCGCCCGGCCAGCTCGGCGCCGGTCAGCTCGCCCACGACGGCGGCGTTCTCCAGCTCGCGCTCGTAGGCGGCCTGCCGGTCCCGGGCCAGGATGTACCGCTCGCCGTCCTTTTCCACCACCACGTAGCTGATGTCCGCGCCGACCGCGGTGGCCAGGTTGGAGGGCAGCGTCCACGGCGTGGTCGTCCAGGCCAGCAGCCACTCCCCGGTCTCCAGCTTGAACCGGACCGTGACCGACGGGTCCTGCCGCTCGGCGTAGGTGTCGTCGTCCATCCGCAGCTCGTGGTTGGACAGCGGGGTCTCGCACCGCCAGCAGTACGGCAGCACCTTGAAGCCCTGGTAGACCAGGCCCTTGTCCCATAGCTGACGGAACGCCCACATGACCGATTCCATGTAGGGCAGGTCCAGCGTCTTGTAGTCGTGGTCGAAGTCGACCCAGCGGGCCTGGCGGGTGACGTAGTCCCGCCACTCGCGGGTGTAGCGCAGCACCGACTCGCGGCAGGCCTGGTTGAACTTCTCGATCCCCATCGTGACGATGTCGGCCTTGCCGGAGATGCCTAGCAGGCGTTCGGCCTCCACCTCGGCGGGCAGGCCGTGGGTGTCCCAGCCGAACCGGCGCTCCACCCGGTAGCCCGCCATGGTGCGGAACCGCGGCACCACGTCCTTGACGTAACCGGTGATCAGGTGACCGTAGTGGGGCAGCCCGTTGGCGAACGGCGGCCCGTCGTAGAAGACGAACTCCCGGTCGGCCGGCCGCTGCGCCACGGAGGCGCGGAAGGTGTCGCCGGCTTCCCAGTACCCGAGCACGTCGCGCTCGAGCGAGGGGAAGTGCGGCTGGGCGGGTACTTCGGTTCCACCGGTGCGCGGGTACACAGCCATGTTGTCGCGGTCCTTCGGTCAAGCCTGGGCCACGAGGACGACGCGCCCGCTCCTGCGCGGGCGTACCGCGGTACCACCTCGCTTGCCACCGGGACCCGGCGACCGCTCATTGGCCGGCTGTGACGGGCCGGACCCGCCCGGTTCTAATCAGGCCCCGTGATCTGGGCCCTTTCTTCCGGGAGCTCCCCGGTGATAGCCGGATCGACGCCTTAGCCTTCAGCGTAGCCGCTGGCGCGGGTATTCCGCGCCTTCTTATTCGGGAGGCAGCGAGCCCGGCTTGTCACTAAAATCCGCTTCTGTGAGCCAGGCTCCCGTGGATGTGCGGCCGCCGGAAGGTCCGCCGGTCCCGCCGGGTCCGCCCCGGCCGTCCGGGCCGTCCGGGCCGGTCAAGCGCACCTGGTGGGTCCTGCCCTACTTCGGCGGCCTGCTGGCGGTGATCGTGGCGGCGGCCGCGGTCACGGCGGTGCTGCACACCCCGCGGCTCGGCCACCGGGCCGCCGCCCTGGCCACGCCGTCCGCTACCGGGGCCACGACCGCGCCGGTGCCCGCGCAGGTGTACCCGGACGCCCTGTTCCGCCAGCTGACCGCTGCCCTGCAGACCGGGAACCGGGCCGGGTTCCTCGGCCTGGCCTCGGCCGCGGCCCGGCCCGCCATGGCGACCTGGTGGGACAACCTGAAGGCGATCGGCTTCACCACCGGCGCGGTCATCCCGACCGCGCGCCACGACCTGGTGCGGGTCGACCGCCACGGCAACGGCACCGCCGTCGTGCTGGCCGGGGCGCACAGCCCGCTCGACCCGGCCGGGAACCAGGGCCGGCCGGACGTCCCGCTGACCCGGTACCGGATCGGCCTGCACTTCGCGCGGCCCGGCGCGACCGGGCAGATCACCTCCTGGCGGTCCCTCGACCACGCCCCCTGGGACACCGGGACCCTGTACGTCCGCAAGGGCCCGCACGTGGTGGTGGCCGGGCCGGCCGGCGAGAGCGCGGTGGTCGACCAGAGCGTGCCGGTCGCCGAGGCCGCCGCGGACTACGACATCGGCCTGGTCAACCACGTCAACTTCCAGGACCTGGACGGGCAGCAGGGCTTCGTGGTGTTCGTCTCGGGCCAGGCCGCGACCAGGAACAGCTGGCTCACGCCGGTGAGGCAGCCCTCGGCGTGGCCGCCGCGGTTCCTCGGCGCCCAGGTGTTCCAGCTGCCCGGGCCCGGCTCGACCCCGGTCGACGCGACCGGCGCGGGCAGCATCTCGGACGGCTCCACCGGCGGCGCCCGGGTCGTGGTCGGGCCGTACCAGGACAGCAACAGCGGCCAGCCGCACGGCCAGACGGTCACGCTGGTGCGCGACTTCATGCTGGACATCCTGGCCGCGCACGACCAGGCCCTGGCCAACGGCCTGGCCGCGATCCGGGTCCCGTCCTGGTCGCAGCAAGGGTTCGCGGTCGCGGTGCAGCTCCTGTTCGAGGCGGACAGTGACCCGGCTCCGGCCCGGTACGACTTCAGCTTGCTCACCGGTGACCTGCACGGCCTGCCGGCCAGCTACAAGGGCGGCGCCCTGCCCACGGCCTGGAAGCAGCTGTACGGGCCGCCGCTGGGCCCGGCCGAGCACTGGAACGAGGTGGCGGCCAGCGTCTACGCCTACATCGAGGCCAGGTACGGGATGAACCAGATGTTCGCCTCGGCCATGCTGATGTACACCCGGTACGCCAAGCCGTTCGGCAACATCCTGGGGCCCGGCAGCGACCCGGCCAAGGGCACGTTCGTCTTCCGCTCCTCGGGCAGCGTCAAGGCGGGCTGGGAGGCCTGGCTGGCCCGGCTCTGAGCTGGCCGCCCCTGAGCCTGGCCCGGCCCTGAGCCTGCCTCAGGCGCGGACGGCGTACACCCGGTGGTCGAGGCTGCCGAAGTAGACCACGCCGTTCGCCACCAGGAGCTGCGAGCGGACGGCGCCACCGGTCCGGTACCGCCACTGCCGCGTCCCGGTGCTGACGTCGATGGCGTGCAGGTAGCCGTCGTCGCTGCCGGCGTAGAGCGTGCCGCCGCTGACGGCCAGCCCGGAGCTGACCGCGCTGCCGGCCGGGTAGGTCCACAGCCGGTTGCCTTCGATGTTCACGGCCTGGACCGAGCCGCCGGCCGTGCCGGCGTACACCGTGTCCTGCTGGGACACCAGCGCGCCGCCGATCGCGGCGCCCAGCGGGAGCCGCCAGTTCGCCGTGAGGTCGGTGCCGGTGAGGGCGTCCAGGCCGTACAGGTTGCCGTGCTCGTCGCCGGCGTAGACCCGGGCCGGGGAGGCCTGCGCGAGACCGGTGCGCACCCGGCCGCGCAGGGCGTATTTCCACTGGAGCTCGCCGCTGCGGGTGTCGAAGGCGTACACGTGGCCGTCGTCGCTGCCGGCGTAGACCTTGTTGTCGAACGGGGCGCGGCCGGGCATCGGGCCCGGGCGCACCGGGCCGCCGGTCCGGTAGCGCCACTTCAGGTGCCGGCTGCCCGCCTCGAGCGCGTAGACGGTGTCGCCGCCGGCGGCGTAGACCACGTCGCCGGCCACCGCGGACCACTCCGCGGCCGGCTGGCCCGCCGGATACGTCCAGGACGGGCCGCCCGCGGTAACAGGCAGCGCGTGCACCGTCCCGCCGGCGGTGGTGACGAACAGGGCGCTCCCGGCCGCCGTGACCGCCGCCCGCACCGCCTGGCCGAAGGCGAAGGTCCTGATCCGGCGGCCGCTGGCGGCGTCGAGGACGTAGACGTGACCGTCGTCGCTGCCGATGCAGACGGCCCGGCCCGCGAGCGCGGCGCCGGAGGTGACCTGGCCGCCGGTCGGGTGTGACCACAGCAGGCGGCCGGGCTCGCGGGCGGCCGCGGGCGTCCCCGGGCGGTTTCCGCTTCCGGCCAGTTCCCAGCCCGCTACCCCCAGCCCGGCGGCCGCGGCCAGGCCGGCCAGCCCGGTCAGCGCGCGACGGCGGGTGAGCGCGCCCGGTTCCCGCCCGCGGCCCGGCCGGCCCGGGGGCGGGATGGTGCCCGGCCGGTCCCGGGGCGGGAGGGGGCGGAGCCGGTCGCCGATCGACGCGGCGACGCCGCCGGTCGGCTCGCCGTCCGGCTGGAGCGCCGCCGCCTGGCCGGTCAGCCCGGCTTCGTACCGGGCGATCAGCGCGGCCACCGGACCGGGCCAGAACGACGCCGACGCCGGGTGATCACCGGGCGGCCCGGTGCCCGCACAGGCCCGCAGCACCTGCGCCAGCGTCAGCCGCCCGGCCGGGTTCTTGACCAGGCAGCCCGCGACCAGGTCGCGCAGGCCCGCGGGCACGGCGCCGAGCTCGGGCGGAGCGTAGATCACCCGGTACAGCACGGCGGGCGGGTCGCCGTCGCCGAACGGCACGCCGCCGGTGGCGGCGAAGCACAGCACGCAGCCGAGCGCGAACACGTCGCTGGCCGGGCCGATCTCGTCGCCCCCGGCCTGCTCGGGCGACATGTAGGCGGCGGTGCCGAAGGTGATGCCGGTGGTGGTCAGCGACGTGCCGTCCAGCGCCCGGGCCACGCCGAAGTCGATGACCCGGGGGCCGTCGGCGGCCAGCAGCACGTTCGTCGGCTTGAGGTCCCGGTGCACCAGGCCCCGGGCGTGCACCGCCCGCAGCGCCTCGGCCAGCCCGGCCGCCAGCCGCCAGACCGCCCGTTCGGGCAGCGGCCCGTCGGCGCGGACCGCGTCGTACAGCGAGGGACCCGGCACGTAGCTGGTCGCCAGCCACGGCGGCATGTCGTCCGGCCCGGCGTCGATCACCTGGGCCGTGTACAGGCCGTTGACCGCGCGGGCGGCGCCGACCTCGAGCGCGAACCGCCGGACGAACGCCGGGTCGGCGGCGAACTCGGGGTGGCAGACCTTCACCGCCACCGCCCGGCCGCCGGGGGAGTAGCCGAGGAAGACCTGGCCCATCCCGCCCGCGCCGAGCCGGGCCCGCAGCCGGAACTCCCCGGCGCTGCGCGGGTCGCCGGGCTGCAGCGGCTCGATCATCTCGTGCTCACTGTGCTTTCGTCACTGGGCGGCCACCGCGTAGACCCGGTTCCCGGCGCCGAAGTACAGGCTTCCGCCGGCCAGCTGGACCGCCGTGCCGATCCCGTCGGCGGCGCTGAAGCTCCAGAGCGGGCGGCCCGTGCTGGCCTGCCGCGCGGTCAGCACCCCGTTATTGCTGCCGCTGTAGACGACGCCCGCGGCCACCACCGGCGCCGGGTACGCGCCGCCGGCCACCTGGACCTTCCACCGCGGCTTCCCGGTCGCGGCGTTCAGCGCGTTCAGGTCGCCCGGTCCCGACTGCTCGCTGCTCCGGGTGAAGGCGGCGAACACCGTGCCGCCCGCGACGGCCAGGTCGGGCGGGAACTGTGATACCCCCGCGGGGTACTGCCAGAGCTGGCGGTGGGTGGCGGCCCGGATCGCGTAGAGCGCGCTGGCCTTGGCGTCGCCGTCGCCGGCGGCGACCCCGCCGACGTAGACGACGCCGTTGGCTACCACCGGCGGCGTGGCGAAGGTGACGTTCTTGCCCGAGATGCGCCAGCGCCTGGTTCCGCTGGTGGCGTCGTAGGCGAACAGCTCGCCGTTCGAGCTGGTGGCGTACACGGTGCCGCCGTCCACGGCCAGGCCGCCGGTCACGTCGGAGACCGGGCCGAACTCGGCGCTCCAGAGCAGGCCGCCGCTGGCCGCGCTCAGCGCGGATACGCCCCCGGTCGTGTTGCTCTTGGCCGGGGAGCCCAGGTAGACGACACCCCCCGCCACGACCAGACCCAGCGGGCCGCCCTGGGTGGAAGCGCTCCACCGCTGCCTTCCCGTGGCGGAGTCGAGCGCGTACGCGCCGCCGTCGATCGCGTCCGCGACGTAAACGGCCGTCCCGGCCGCGGCCATCTTGTCGTTGAACTCGCGGGTGGTCGAGCGCTGCCAGGCGGGCTTCCCGGTCGCGGCCTCCAGCGCGTAGACCTTGCTGGTCGCGGTGCCGGCGTAGACGGTCCCGCCGCTGACCGTGATCGCCTGCACCGCGCCGCTGGCGGTGAAGGTCCAGATCTTGGTGCCCGGCCGCGGCCGCGGCCGGGCGGGAGCCCCGGACGAGCCGGAGGCCTTCCCCGGGCGGGTGAGTTCCCAGCCCGCCACCGCCAGCCCGCCGGTGGCCATCCCAGCCAGCGCGGCCAGCGCCCGGCGCCGGCCCATCGGGGGCCCCGCCGGCGCGGTGCGGTCGCCTGGCCCGGGCGCGGGCGGCGTGAGCGGGGTGAGCGGTGCGGGCGGCTCGGGCGTGGGCGGTGCGGGCGGCTCGGGCGTGGGCGGTGCGGGCGGCTCGGGCCGGTCCAGCGGCGGCGTGACCCGCGAGTCCTCGGGCACCTGCACCACCGTGGCCGGCGTGACCGACGGCAGGGTGTACGGGCCGCCCGTCCCGCCGTCCGGCTCGCCTGCCCCGCCGTCCGCCCCTTCGCTCAGCCCGGCCTGGTGGGCGGCGATGAGCCGGGCCACCGGCGCGGGCCAGAACGCGCCCGGGTCGCCGAACGGCACGGCCCCCATCAGGGCGGCCGTCAGTTCGGCCGGGGTCGGCCGCTGGGCCGGGTCCTTGGCCAGGCAGGCGGCGGCCAGGTCGCGCAGCCCCGGCGGCACCTGGTCCAGGTCCGGCTCGGTATGCACGATGCGGTAGAGCATCACCGCGGGATGCCCGGTACCGAACGGGTTGCCGCCCGTGGCCGCGAAGTACAGCACGCCACCGAGGGAGAAGACGTCGCTGGGCGGCCCGGCCGGCTGGCTCTGGGCCTGTTCCGGCGACATGTACGAGGGCGTGCCGAGCAGGCTCTCGGCCGACGTCAGCACGGTGCCGTCCAGCGCGCGGGCGATGCCGAAGTCGATCACCCGCGGCCCGTCGGCGGCCAGCAGCACGTTGCCCGGCTTGAGGTCCCGGTGCACCAGGCCGCAGGAGTGGATGACGCGCAGCGCCTCGGCCAGTCCGGCCGCCAGCTTCAGCACCGCGTCCTCGGGCAGCGGCCCGGACGCCGTCACGACCTCCTGCAGGGACGGGCCCGGAACGTAGGCGGTGGCCAGCCACGGCGGGTGGTCGTCGGGCCCGGCCGCCACCACCGGGGCGGCGTACCCGCCGTTGACCGCCAGCGCGGCGGCGACCTCGCGCCGGAACCGGCCGACGAAGGCGCCGTCCCGGGCCAGGTGGGGATGGATGACCTTGACCGCCACCGCCCGGCCGCCCGGCGACGACCCCAGGTAGACCCGGCCCATCCCGCCGGCTCCCAGCCGCTGGTGCAGGCGGAATTCCCCGATCATGCGCGGATCCTCCGCGCTCAGCGGAAGCATCTCGACTCCTCGGCTACCGGTCCCCGTCGGCACCCGGGCTCCCGCGCTCCTGGCCCCCCAGCCGCCCGAGCCCGAACGGTACCATCTGCGGCCTATTGTGCCGCCCGGTCCCCGCGGCGGTACGGGGTTTAGGGGTTTCCGGCCAGCCAGGCGTCGATCCCGGCCAGCAGCTCCGCCCGCCGCCCGGCCGGGGCGGCCGAGCCGAGGACCGACGCCCGGGCCAGGTCGGCCAGGCCGGCGTCGGAGAACCCGTGCGCGTGCCGGGCGATCTCGTACTGCGCGGCCAGCCGGGGGCCGAACAGCAGCGGGTCGTCGGCCCCGAGCGCGACCGGCACGCCGGCCTCGAACAGGCGGCGCAGCGGGACCGCGGCCGGGTCGGCCACGACCCCCAGCGCGACGTTGGAGGAGGGGCACACCTCGCAGGTGACCGCGTTGGCCGCCAGCCGCTTGACCAGAGCCGGGTCCTCGACGGCCCGGATACCGTGCCCGACCCGGTCCGCGTGCAGGTCGTCGAGGCAGGCCGCCACGCTGTCCGGGCCGGCCAGCTCGCCTCCGTGCGGGACCAGCCGCAGCCCGGCCCGCGCGGCGATCCGGAACGCGGCGGTGAACTCGGCCGCCGCACCGCGCCGTTCGTCGTTCGACAGCCCGAAGCCGGTCACGCCCCGGCCCGCGTACTGGGCGGCCAGCCGGGCCAGGGTCCTGGCCTCGAGCGGGTGCTTGGTCCGGTTGGCCGCCACGATGACGCCGATGCCGACCCCGGTCACCCGCTCCGCCGCCGCGGCGGCGTCGAGGACGAGCTCGAGCACCGCCGTGATCCCGCCGAACCGGGCCGCGTAACCCGACGGGTCGACCTGGATTTCCAGCCAGCGTGAGCCCTCGGCCCGTTCGTCCTGTGCGGTCTCGGTGATCAGCCGCCGTACGTCGGCGGGGGTACGCAGAACCGAACGCGCCGTGTCGTACAGCCGCTGGAACCGGAACCAGCCCCGCTCGTCCGCGCCGCTCAGCCGGGGCGGCCATTCCTCGGTCAGCGCGGGCGGCAGCCGGACGCCGTGCTCCCCGGCCAGCTCGACCAGCGTGGCGTGCCGCATCGCGCCGGTGAAGTGCAGGTGCAGATGCGCCTTGGGGAGCGTGGTCAGCGGCCGGGACATCCAGACAGTGTGCCGTGCCTATCTGGCTTCCGCGAGCAGCTTGGCCATCCGGCCGATGCCCTCTTCCAGGTCGGCGTCGCCGAGGGCGCAGGAAAGCCGGAAATATCCCGGTGTGCCGAACGCCTCGCCCGGGACCACGGCCACCTCGGCCTCGTCGAGGATGAGGGCGGCCAGCTCGGCCGAGGTCTGCGGCCGCCGCCCGGCTACCTCCTGGCCGAGCACGCCCTTGACGCTCGGGTAGCAGTAGAAGGCGCCCTGCGGCTCCGGGCAGACCACGCCGGGAATGTCGTTGAGCATCCGGGACATGGTCAGCCGGCGCCGGTCGAACGCGGTCCGCATCTCGGCCACCGCGGACAGGTCCCCGGACACGGCGGCGAGCGCGGCCGCCTGCGCCACGTTGCTGACGTTGGAGGTGGCGTGGCTCTGCAGGTTCGCGGCCGCGCTGATCACGTCCTTCGGCCCGATCATCCAGCCGACCCGCCAGCCGGTCATGGCGTAGGTCTTGGCCACGCCGTTGAGCACCACGCAGGTGCCGGCGGTCTCCGGCGCCTGGACCGGGATCGAGGAGAAGACGGCGTCGCCGTACACCAGGTGCTCGTAGATCTCGTCGGTGACCACCCACAGGCCGTGCGCCGCGGCCCACTCGCCGATGGCCCGCACCGCTTCCGGCGGGTACACCGCGCCGGTCGGGTTGGACGGGGAAACGAACAGGACGATCTTGGTCCGGCTGGTCCTGGCCGCCTCGAGCTGGTCTACCGAGGCCAGGTAACCCGCCCCCTCGTCGGTCAGCACCGGCACCGTCACCCCGCCGGCCAGCGCGATGGACTCGGGGTAGGTGGTCCAGTAGGGGGCCGGCACGATGACCTCGTTGCCGGGGTCGAGCAGCGTGGCGAACGTCTGGTAGACGGCCTGCTTGCCGCCGTTCGTGACCAGCACCTGGCTGGCCTCCACCTGGTAGCCGGAGTCCCGGGCGGTCTTGGCCGCGATCGCCTGCCGCAGCTCGGGCAGGCCCGCCGCGGGGGTGTACTTGTGGAAGCGCGGCTCGGCGCAGGCCCGCTGGGCGGCCTCGACGATGTACCCGGGGGTGGGGAAGTCAGGCTCTCCGGCGCCGAAGCCGATGACCGGCCTGCCCGCCGCCTTCAGCGCCTTGGCCTTGGCGTCGACGGCCAGCGTGGCGGACTCGGAGATAGCGGAAATGCGTGCGGAGACTCTGGTTGGCATGCGCTCTATTCTCCCACCTGCCGGACGTGCCGGGCGCGTCATTTAGGGCTAGGCTGAAGTGGTAGTTCGACGGAAGGACGGTTCGGACGTACACTGCTTGGACCGGCGGCGATGCTGCCGTTGCGGAAGCGTGCCCGTGAACCTGCGGGCACGAGCTCGGAACCCGCGTAGGGTGTATGGCGTTAAGCACAGTGTTGTCAAAGACACAGGGCAGTAGCTCAATTGGCTAGAGTTCCGGTCTCCAAAACCGGCGGTTGGGGGTTCGAGTCCCTCCTGCCCTGCGAGTGCGATCCGGCGAAGCCGCCTGACCGGCGGCCGTATAGGTGAGGATATGGCGACTCAGACACGCGGTGAAGCCGCGGAAAAACGGAGCGGATCCGGGGGCGCGGCCAAGCGCGAAACCCGGACTACCCCCGCCCTGTTCTTCCGGCAGATGGTCAGCGAACTCAGGAAGGTTATCTGGCCCACCCGTCAGATGCTCGTCACCTACACGGTGGTCTGCATGGTCTTCGTCATCTTCATGGTCGCCATCGTGACGGCCCTGGACTACGGGTTCACCAAGCTGGTGTTCGCGCTGTTCGGCTAGTTGCCCCGGGAAGGTTCCGGGCTGGCGGGGCCGCGGGGGCGCCGCCCAGCGGACCGGGCCGGCGCCGAACGGTGCCATGGTCGATTCGGCTGATCATGGCTTGAGGAAAGAGAGAGCAATCGTGTCCGAGACCCAGCTGGATTCCGTGGTGCCGGGCACGACAGGACCCGATGCGGAGACCGGGGAGGCTGATGACGTGAGCGAATACAGCGAAGAAGCTGGCGGGACCGACCCCGCGAGCGAGGCTGAGGACGCCCCATCGGCCGATGACGAGTCCGTCGACGGCGCCGCTTCCCTGGCCGATGAGGCCGATGAGGCGACGGAGCCGGACGAGGACTCCAAGCCGGACGAGGACGCGGATCCCGTTGACAGCGTGCGCGAGGAGTTCGAGCGCGAGCTGCGCATGCAGCCCGGGGACTGGTACGTGGTGCACTCGTACGCGGGTTACGAGAACCGGGTGAAGACCAACCTGGAGAGCCGTATCCAGTCCCTCAACATGGAGGACTACATCTTCCAGATCGAGGTCCCCGTCCACCAGGTGACCGAGATCAAGGGCGGGAAGCGGCAGCAGGTCCAGGAGAAGGTGCTCCCCGGCTACATCCTGGTCCGGATGGAGCTCACCGACGAGTCCTGGGCGGTGGTACGGAACACCCCGGGCGTGACCGGCTTCGTCGGCTTGTCCAGCCGGCCGTCGCCGCTGCAGCTCAGCGAAGTGAGCAACCTGCTCGCGCCCGAGCCCGAGCCGGGCACCAAGCAGGCCGAAGCCGCCCGGCCGTCCACGGTGGAATTCGAGGTCGGCGAGAGCGTTACCGTTATGGACGGCCCGTTCGCCACGCTCCCCGCCACCGTGAACGAGATCAACCCCGACACTCAGAAGCTCAAGGTGCTGGTGTCGATCTTCGGCCGCGAGACTCCGGTCGAGCTGTCGTTCGACCAGGTGACCAAGATCTAGAACCCGTACAGGTAAGGACATACAGCAATGCCGCCAAGAAGGAAGAAGCTCGCCGCCGTCGTCAAGGTGCAGCTGCCCGCCGCCCAGGCGACGCCCGCGCCGCCGGTCGGCACCGCGCTGGGCCCGCACGGCGTGAACATCATGGACTTCGTCAAGCAGTACAACGCCGCGACGGAGAGCCAGCGGGGCAACATCATCCCGGTCGAGATCTCTATCTACGAAGACCGCACCTTCACCTTCGTCACGAAGACGCCGCCGGCGCCTGAGCTGATCAAGAAGGCCGCGGGCGTGGACAAGGGCAGCGCCGAGCCGCACAAGACCAAGGTCGGCTCGATCAGCGCCGCTCAGGTCCGCGACATCGCGACGACCAAGATGCCCGACCTGAACGCGACCACGATCGAGGCCGCCGAGAAGATCATCGCCGGGACCGCCCGCTCGATGGGCATCAAGGTCGAGCGCTATCGCACACCCAGAAAGTCAGTGGCAGGGCCTCGCGCGGGCCCGCTGACCACGAACTCCGGAATCAGGAGACATAGCCATGAAGCGCAGCAAGTCCTACCGCCAGGCCAGCGAGCAGATCGACCGGGACAAGCTCTACAGCCCGGCCGAAGCCGTCACGATCGCCAAGGCCGAGAAGGTAACCAAGTTCGACCCGACCGTCGAGGTCGCCCTGCGGCTGGGCGTCGACCCCCGCAAGCAGGACCAGATGGTCCGCGGCACCGTCAACCTGCCGAACGGCACCGGCAAGACCGCCCGGGTCCTGGTCTTCGCCATCGGCGACCGAGCCGAGGAAGCCCGCGCGGCGGGGGCCGACTTCGTCGGCTCCGACGACCTGATCGAGCGCATCCAGGGCGGCTTCCTGGACTTCGACGCGGTCGTCGCCACCCCCGACATGATGGGCAAGGTCGGCCGTCTCGGCCGGGTGCTCGGCCCGCGCGGCCTGATGCCGAACCCGAAGACCGGCACCGTGACGCCGGACGTGGCCCGGGCCGTGACCGAGATCAAGGGCGGCAAGATCGAGTTCAGGACCGACCGGCACGGCAACCTCCACTTCATCATCGGCAAGGCCTCGTTCCCCCCGAACGCCCTGCTGGAGAACTACGCCGCCGCCCTGGACGAGGTGATCAGGCTCAAGCCCGCCGCGGCCAAGGGCCGGTACCTGAGGAAGGTCACCTTCACCACCACGATGGGCCCCGGCATCCCGGTCGACCCCAACAAGACCCGCAACTTCACCGAGGAAATGGCCGAAGCCACGGCCTGACCCGAACGCCCAGAAGCGGCGGCCCCCCTCCCGGGTGGCCGCCGCTTCCGCGTCCCCACCCCCGGCCCCTACCCCCGCCTCTCGCCCCCCGCCCCGCCCGCTCCGGTCTCCGCCCCGGCTCCGGTCCCGCGCCCGGTGCCCCGGCTTCCCGCCCCGGCTCCGGTGTGCCCGCCCCGGCTCCGGCCCGCCCCGGCTGGTCCGGCTCCGGTCGCCCCGGTCCGTCCGGCTCCGGAGCAGACTCAGAAGCACCTGTAAGTCCCGCCAATCTAGATCATCTATTCGGCATTTCATGATCGTGAAGGATTTTGTACCCTGTTCGGGCCTAAAAGTCTTCGTGATCATGAAAAATCGGAGTTTCGAGTCCGCGTCTGAGCCTTTGTTTTTGAGTCTCGGCGCTGAGTCTGTAACATGGAGGAGCCGAAGACCGCTGGATGCCGTCGCTAACGCGCCGGCCGAAGGCTCTGGCCGGGATCACGATCCCGGTCCGGACATCCCGCGCAGGTGAACTGAGCAGTGCCGTGCCGCCCCAGGGGTGGCCGTTGCCGCCCCGTGCGCCTCGCGCCGGGGCGTTTTTGCTGTCTGAAGGCTCTTACCCAGACGCACAACGTGCTTCTACGCACAGTAACGGAGAGGAGGCACATGGTTAACGCCGAGAAGGTCACCGCGGTGGCCGAGCTCACCGAGCGGTTCAAGGACTCGTCCGGCGCGGTGCTGACCGAATACCGCGGGCTTACCGTGGCTCAGCTCGCTGAGCTGCGCCGGTCGCTCGGGGACCACGCCACGTTCGCGGTGGTCAAGAACACCCTGACCAAGATCGCGGTCACCGACGCCGGGCTGGAGAAGCAGCTCGCGTCGCTGCTGAGCGGCCCGTCAGCGATCGCGTTCGTCGACGGCGACGTGGTCGAGGCGGCCAAGAGCCTGCGCGACTTCGCCAAGGCGAACCCGCTGCTGGTGATCAAGGGCGGGGTGCTCGACGGCAAGGCGATGACGCCGCCGGAGATCATCAAGCTGGCCGACCTGGAGCCGCGCGAGGTCCTGCTGGCCAAGCTGGCCGGCGCGATGAAGGCGTCGATGGCCGGGGCGGCCGCGACGTTCAACGCGCTGCCGGTGCAGATGGCCCAGCTCGCCGAGGCCCTGCGGGTCAAGCGCGCCGAGGCCGAGGGCGGCGCCGCACCCGAAGCGGACGCCAGCGCCGCGGACGCCAGCGCCGCGGACGCCAGCGCCGCGGACACCGGCGCCGCGCCGGACACCGCCGCCCAGCCCCAGGACACGCCGGGCGACGAAGCCTGACCGTTGTCACACGCCCGGACCCACGTAAAGAAGTAAAGGAACGAGGAACACCACTATGGCGAAGATGAGCACGGACGACCTCCTCGAGGCGTTCAAGGAGATGACCCTGCTCGAGCTCTCTGAGTTCGTGAAGCAGTTCGAGGACACGTTCGACGTGAAGGCGGCCGCCCCCGTGGCGGTGGCCGGCGTGGCTTCCCCGGCCGGCACCGGCGGCGGCGAGGCCGAGGCGGCCGAGGAGCAGGACGAGTTCGACGTCATCCTCGAGGCCGCTGGCGACAAGAAGATCCAGGTCATCAAGGAGGTGCGCAGCCTGACGAGCCTGGGCCTGAAGGAGGCCAAGGACCTGGTCGACGGCGCGCCCAAGACGGTGCTCGAGAAGGTCAACAAGGAGAGCGCGGAGAAGGCGAAGGCGGCCCTCGAGGGCGCCGGCGCCACCGTCACCGTCAAGTAGCCGCAGGCTGCCCCAGGCGACCTCAAGCTGCGAGACCCGGGCCCGCGAGCGGGCCCGGCGTCTCGTCGCGATACGTCCGGGCCTGGCTCACCCGGCCACGTCCTCACCAGGCAGGAATAACGTCATACCCTCCGGTGTTGCTGCCTACACATAACACTGCATGTGGCATCCGTCACCAAAGCAATGTGTCCAGACTGTCCGGTTTAGACTTGACTCTGGGCCGCCGAAGAGCGATGCTGCGGAGCAACCGTGAACCTCATAGTGACGTACACTTGACCAGCGGTGTGGCCTTCAGGCTACACTGCTAGTTTGCGCTGCACTCTGACGTCCTCGGTTTCTCCCTCGCGTCTACGGGGTTTTGCCGCGGGGCGTTTGGCGTGCGTGCGGTGATATTTCCGTGACAAAGTTCGGAAGGACCCCTGTTGGCAGCATCGCGCAGCGCCTCCGCAACGACTACCTCCGCTACGAACCCTGGCTCGCGCCGCGTGTCCTTCGCGCGCATCCAGGAGCCGCTCAAGGTACCAGACCTTCTCGCCCTGCAGACCGAGTCGTTCGACTGGCTGCTTGGGAACGAGAAGTGGCAGGACCGGATCAGCCGAAGCCCTGGAAGCCGGCCGCAAGGACGTAGCCGAGCAGTCTGGCCTGGAGGAGATCTTCGAAGAGATCAGCCCGATCGAAGACTTCTCGGGCACCATGTCGCTCTCGTTCCGTGATCACCGGTTCGAGCCGCCGAAGTACTCCGCGGAGGAGTGCAAGGACAAGGACATGACGTACTCCGCCCCGATGTTCGTGACGGCGGAGTTCATCAACAACACCACGGGCGAGATCAAGAGCCAGACGGTGTTCATGGGCGACTTCCCGCTCATGTCGGCCAAGGGCACCTTCATCATCAACGGCACCGAGCGCGTCGTCGTCAGCCAGCTGGTCCGTTCGCCGGGCGTCTACTTCGACCGCCAGGTCGACAAGACCAGCGACAAGGACATCTACTCCTGCAAGGTCATCCCCAGCCGGGGCGCCTGGCTCGAGTTCGAGATCGACAAGCGGGACGCCGTGGGCGTCCGCATCGACCGCAAGCGCAAGCAGAGCGTGACCGTGCTGCTGAAGGCGCTGGGCTGGGACGACGCGAAGATCCTGGACCGCTTCGGCGGGTACGAGTCGATGCGCGCCACCCTGGAGAAGGACCACACGGCCGGCCAGGACGAGGCGCTGCTCGACATCTACCGCAAGCTGCGGCCGGGTGAGCCGCCGACGCGCGAGTCGGCCCAGGCGCTGCTGGAGAACCTGTACTTCAACCCGAAGCGGTACGACCTGGCCAAGGTGGGCCGCTACAAGGTCAACCGCAAGCTCGGCCTCGAGCTGCCGATCCGGCAGGGCACGCTGAGCGAGCAGGACATCGTCTCCACCATCGAGTACCTGGTCCGGCTGCACGCGGGCGAGGAGGAGCTGATCGTCGGCGAGTCGATCATCCCGCTCGAGACCGACGACATCGACCACTTCGGCAACCGCCGCCTGCGCACCGTCGGCGAGCTCATCCAGAACCAGGTCCGGCTGGGCCTGGCCCGGATGGAGCGGGTGGTCAGGGAGCGGATGACGACCCAGGACGTCGAGGCGATCACGCCGCAGACCCTGATCAACATCCGGCCCGTGGTCGCGTCCATCAAGGAGTTCTTCGGCACCAGCCAGCTCTCCCAGTTCATGGACCAGACCAACCCGCTGGCCGGGCTGACCCACAAGCGCCGGCTGAGCGCGCTCGGCCCCGGCGGCCTGAGCCGTGAGCGGGCGGGCTTCGAGGTCCGCGACGTGCACCCCAGCCACTACGGCCGGATGTGCCCGATCGAGACGCCTGAAGGCCCGAACATCGGCCTGATCGGCTCGCTGTCCAGCTACGCGCGGGTCAACGCGTTCGGCTTCGTCGAGACGCCGTACCGCAAGGTGACCAACGGCGTGGTCACCGACCAGATCGACTACCTGACCGCCGACGAGGAGGACAGGCACGTCGTCGCCCAGGCGAACACCCTCCTCGACGCCGACGGCAGCATGACCGAGCGCCGCGTGCTGGTCCGCCGCAAGGGCGGCGAGGTGGACTACATCCCGCCGGACGAGGTCGACTACATGGACGTGTCCGCGCGCCAGATGGTGTCCGTGGCCACCGCCATGATCCCGTTCCTCGAGCACGACGACGCGAACCGCGCGCTGATGGGCTCGAACATGCAGCGCCAGTCGGTCCCGCTGCTGCGCAGCGAGGCCCCGCTGGTCGGCACCGGCATGGAGTACCGCGCCGCCACCGACGCGGGCGACGTGATCCTGGCCGAGAAGGCCGGCGTGGTCGAGGAGTCCTGCGCGGACTTCGTGACCGTGATGAACGACGACGGCACCCGGACGACCTACCTGGTGTCCAAGTTCAAGCGCTCCAACCAGGGCACGTCCTTCAACCAGAAGCCCATCGTCGAAGAGGGCGACCGGGTGGAGGTGAAGCAGGTGCTGGCCGACGGCCCGTGCACCGACTTCGGCGAGATGGCGCTCGGCAAGAACCTGCTCGCGGCGTTCATGCCGTGGGAGGGCCACAACTACGAGGACGCCATCATCCTCTCCCAGCGGCTGGTGCAGGACGACATCCTCTCCTCGATCCACATCGAGGAGCACGAGGTCGACGCCCGGGACACCAAGCTGGGCCCGGAGGAGATCACCAGGGACATCCCGAACGTCTCCGATGAAGTGCTCGCCGACCTCGACGAGCGCGGCATCATCCGGATCGGCGCCGAGGTCGTCAACGGCGACATCCTGGTCGGCAAGGTCACGCCCAAGGGCGAGACCGAGCTGACCCCGGAGGAGCGGCTGCTGCGCGCGATCTTCGGCGAGAAGGCCCGCGAGGTCAGGGACACCAGCCTCAAGGTGCCGCACGGCGAAGAGGGCAAGGTCATCGGCGTCCGGGTGTTCACCCGCGAGGACGGCGACGAGCTGCCGCCCGGCGTGAACGAGCTGGTCCGGGTGTACGTGGCCCAGAAGCGCAAGATCACCGACGGCGACAAGCTGGCCGGACGGCACGGGAACAAGGGCGTGATCGCGAAGATCCTGCCGGTGGAGGACATGCCGTTCCTCGAGGACGGCACCCCGGTGGACATCGTGCTCAACCCGCTCGGCGTGCCCGGCCGGATGAACGTCGGCCAGGTCCTGGAGACCCACCTGGGGTGGGTGGCCAAGACCGGCTGGCAGGTCGAAGGCGACGACGAGCCCTGGAAGGACCGGCTGCGCAGCGTCTCCGCCGACTCCGCCCCCTCGGGCACCCCGGTCGCCACCCCGGTGTTCGACGGGGCCAGGGAAGAGGAGATCACCGGCCTGCTCGGCAGCACGCTGCCGAACCGGGACGGTAACGTGCGCCTGGTCGGCTCCAGCGGCAAGGCCCGGCTGTTCGACGGCCGGACCGGCGAGCCGTTCAAGGACCCGATCGCGGTCGGCTACATCTACATCCTCAAGCTGCTCCACCTGGTCGACGACAAGATCCACGCCCGGTCGACCGGACCGTACTCGATGATCACCCAGCAGCCGCTGGGCGGCAAGGCGCAGTTCGGTGGCCAGCGCTTCGGCGAGATGGAGGTCTGGGCCCTGGAGGCCTACGGCGCCGCCTACGCCCTGCAGGAGCTGCTCACCATCAAGTCCGACGACGTGCTCGGCCGGGTGAAGGTCTACGAGGCCATCGTCAAGGGCGAGAACGTCCCAGAACCGGGGATCCCGGAATCATTCAAGGTGCTGATCAAGGAAATGCAGTCACTGTGCCTCAACGTCGAGGTGCTGTCGAGCGACGGCGCCGCGATCGAGATGCGCGACACCGACGAGGATGTCTTCCGCGCGGCCGAGGAACTCGGCATCGACCTGTCCCGGCGTGAGCCGAGCAGTGTCGAAGAGGTCTGATCGAGAAGGGGGAACCATCCAATGCTTGACGTCAACTTCTTCGACGACCTGCGCATCGGCCTTGCCACCGCCGAGGACATCCGGCAGTGGTCCCACGGCGAGGTCAAGAAGCCGGAGACCATCAACTACCGCACCCTCAAGCCGGAAAAGGACGGGCTCTTCTGCGAGAAGATCTTCGGTCCGACCCGGGACTGGGAGTGCTACTGCGGCAAGTACAAGCGCGTCCGGTTCAAGGGCATCATCTGCGAGCGCTGCGGCGTGGAAGTCACCCGCGCCAAGGTGCGGCGCGAGCGGATGGGCCACATCGAGCTGGCCGCGCCGGTCACGCACATCTGGTACTTCAAGGGCGTGCCCAGCCGGCTCGGCTACCTGCTCGACCTGGCGCCGAAGGACCTGGAGAAGGTCATCTACTTCGCCGCTTACATGATCACCCACGTGGACGACGACGCGCGGGCGCGCGACCTGTCGAGCCTCGAGGCCAAGATCTCGGTCGAGCGCGGCCAGCTCGAGCAGCGCCGCGACGCCGACGTCGAGGCCCGGCAGGCCAAGCTCGAGGCCGACCTGGCCGAGCTCGAGGCGGCCGGCGCCAAGAGCGACGCCAAGCGGAAGCTGCGCGAGTCCTCCGACCGGGAGTGCAAGCAGATCAGGGACCGCGCGGGCAAGGAGATCGACCGCCTGGACGAGGTTCTGGAGCAGGTTCAAGAACCTGAAGGTCCAGGACCTCGAGGGCGACGAGCTGCTGTACCGCGAGATGCGGGACCGGTTCGGCCGGTACTTCCGCGGCGGCATGGGCGCGCAGGCCATCCAGGACCGGCTGGCCAGCTTCGACCTGGACGCCGAGGCGCAGAGCCTGCGCGACACGATCCGCACCGGCAAGGGCCAGAAGAAGGCCCGTGCGCTCAAGCGGCTCAAGGTCGTCAGCGCGTTCCTGAACACCAGGAACAGCCCGATGGGCATGGTCCTCGACTGCATCCCGGTGATCCCGCCGGACCTGCGGCCGATGGTCCAGCTGGACGGCGGCCGGTTCGCCACCAGCGACCTGAACGACCTGTACCGCCGCGTCATCAACCGGAACAACCGGCTGAAGAGGCTGCTCGACCTGGGTGCACCCGAGATCATCGTGAACAACGAGAAGCGGATGCTCCAGGAGGCCGTGGACAGCCTGTTCGACAACGGCCGCCGCGGCCGCCCGGTCACCGGGCCGGGCAACCGCCCGCTCAAGTCGCTGTCCGACATGCTCAAGGGCAAGCAGGGCCGGTTCCGCCAGAACCTGCTGGGCAAGCGCGTCGACTACTCCGGCCGTTCGGTCATCGTGGTCGGCCCGCAGCTCAAGCTGCACCAGTGCGGCCTGCCCAAGCAGATGGCGCTGGAGCTGTTCAAGCCGTTCGTGATGAAGCGCCTGGTTGACCTCAACCACGCGCAGAACATCAAGTCGGCCAAGCGGATGGTGGAGCGGGCCCGCCCGGTCGTGTGGGACGTGCTCGAGGAGGTCATCACCGAGCACCCGGTGCTGCTGAACCGGGCGCCGACCCTGCACCGCCTGGGCATCCAGGCCTTCGAGCCGCAGCTGGTCGAGGGCAAGGCCATCCAGATCCACCCGCTGGTCTGCACCGCGTTCAACGCGGACTTCGACGGCGACCAGATGGCGGTGCACCTGCCGCTGTCCGCCGAGGCCCAGGCCGAGGCGCGGATC
>CAVWOM010000002.1:0-181713 GCA_963756575.1 uncultured Actinomycetota bacterium
GGAAGGGGTCGGCTACCTGGCCGCGGCCCTGGTGACGACGGAGGGCACGCAGGTCAGGGTGGGCCGCCCGCCCGCCGATCCCGTCCCGCTGCTCGGCGAGGTCAGGACGGCCCTGGGCGCGGTGCCCGCGGTGCGGCAGGCGTCCCGGGCCTGGCTGTCGGTGCCCGATCAGGGCGAAGGGCTGGTCATCTCCGTAACCCTCGACGACCCGGACAGCGAGACCGCGCATATGGAGGTCCTCGGCGCCGTGGAGCGGGCGGCCGAGCGGGCCTTCCGCGACGGACCGGGACAGGAGTTCCCCATCGACGTCACGTTCCCGGGCGAGGGCGAGCCGGACCAGGTCGACGCCTGGATCTCGGATCACGCCGAGCCCTTCTACATCCGCGCCTAGCCACCCCGGCGCGGATGTCCGCGGCGCGCCGGCTGCCGGAGCGATGGGCCCGGCCGACGGGCAGCAACTAGATGTTGAAGCCGAGGGCGCGAAGCTGCTCGCGACCGTCCTCGGTAATGCTCTCCGGCCCCCACGGCGGCATCCAGACCCAGTTGATGCGGAAGTCCGCCACCAGGCCTTCCAGCGCCTCGCGGGCCTGATCCTCGATCACGTCCGTCAGCGGGCACGCGGCGCTGGTCAGCGTCATGTCGATAGTGGCGATCCGCTCGGCGTCCACATCGACGCCGTAGACCAGGCCGAGGTCGACGACGTTGATGCCGAGCTCGGGGTCGACCACGTCGCGCAGCGCCTCGAGCAGGTCCTCCTGCTCCTTGGTCAGCTCGGCCGGAGCCAGCTCCGGGGCTGCCGCTTCGTCCTTGGTCACGTTCTCGGTCATTGCTCTGCCTCCATGGCCTGTGCGGTCGCGTCTTTCCATGCCATCCAGCCGAGCAGGGCGCACTTTATCCTGGCCGGGTACTTCGATACGCCGGCGAACGCCACCGCGTCCTCGAGCACGTCCTCGTCCGGCTCGCCCTGGCCCTTGGACTGCATCAGCTCCAGGAAAACCTGGCTGACGGTCATGGCCTCATCCACCGGCTTGCCGATGACCAGGTCGCTCATGACCGAGGCGCTCGCCTGGCTGATCGAGCAGCCGAGCGAGTCGTAGGACACGTCCTCGACGACGAGCTCGCCGTTGACATCCTTGAGGGTGACCCGCAGCGTCACTTCGTCGCCGCAGACCGGGTTCACGTGGTGCACCTCGGCATCGAACGGATCCCGCAGGCCCTTGTGATGGGGATTGCGGTAATGATCCAGGATGATGTCCTGGTACAACGACTCGAGCTGCATCACGTCACCTCCTAACACCGACAGGCGGCCTGGTCATCCCCGGCCGAAGAAACGCTGGGCGTAGCGGATCCCGTCCGCCAGGGCGTCTACCTCGTCGTGGGTGTTGTACACGTAGAAGCTGGCCCGCGTGCTGGCCTGCACGCCGAGCGTCCGGTGCAGCGGCCAGGCGCAGTGGTGCCCGGTGCGCACCGCGATGCCGAGCTCGTCCAGCACCTGGCCCACGTCGTGCGGGTGGACGCCGTCGATCTCGAAGGCCACCGTGCCGCCGCGGTCCTGCGTGGTGTCCGGGCCGAGGATGCGCACGCCGCGGATCTCGCGCAGCGCGTCCAGCGCGTGCGCGGTCAGCGCCTCCTCGTGCGCGGCCACGTTGTCCATGCCGAGCGCGGTCAGGTAGTCCACCGCCGCGCCGAGGCCGGCCGCCTGCGCGACCGGCGGGACGCCGGGCTCGAACTTCGCCGGCGGCGGGAGGAAGGTGGTCTCCTCCATCCGGACGACCTCGATCATCGACCCGCCGGTGAGGAACGGCGGCAGCGCGTCGAGGGCCGCGTACCGGCCGTAGAGCACGCCGAGCCCGAGCGGGCCGAGCATCTTGTGCCCGGAGAAGGCGAGAAAGTCCGCCCCGAGGTCCGCGACGTTCACCGGGTGATGCGGTACCAGCTGGGCGCCGTCCACCAGGAACAGCGCGCCGGCCGCGTGGGCCAGCTCGCCGATCTGGCGCAGCGGCGGGATCACGCCGGTGACGTTCGACTGCCCGGTCACCGCGACGATCTTGGTGCGCTCGGTGACCAGCGACGGGTCGACGTCGATACGCCCGTCGGGCCGTTCGGCGAACCACTTCAGCGTCGCCCCGGTGCGCAGCGCGAGCTGCTGCCACGGCACCAGGTTGGCGTGGTGCTCGAGCTCGGAGATGAGGATCTCGTCGCCGGGCTTCAGCGACCAGGCCAGCCCGAACGCGACCAGGTTGATGGCCTCGGTGGCGGACTTGGTGAAGACAACCTCGTCCGGGGACGCCGCGCCCAGGAAGGAGGCGACCTTCGCGCGGGTGCCCTCGTAGATCTCGGTGGCCTCCTCGCCCAGGAGGTGGGTGCCGCGGTGAGCGGCGGCGTTGTGCCGCTCGTAGTAGTTCCGCTCGGCGTCGAGCACCGCGACCGGATGCTGCGAGGTCGCCCCGGAGTCCAGGTAGACCAGGGGCTTGTCGTTCCGCACGGTCCGGGACAGGATCGGGAAGTCCTTCCGGATCGCCTCGACGTCGAGGTGATCCGGGTAGCCATCGCTCACGCGGGCACCTCGGCGAACTTCTCGTAGCCCTCGTTCTCCAGCAGGTCGGCCAGCTCGGGGCCGCCCTCCTGGACGACCCGGCCGGCCACGAACACGTGCACGAAGTCCGGCTTCACGTAGCGCAGGATCCGGGTGTAGTGGGTAATCAGCAGCACGCCGTGGCCGGGCTTGCCGCCGAACCGGTTGATGCCCTCGGAGACCACCTTGAGCGCGTCGACGTCCAGCCCGGAGTCGGTCTCGTCCAGGATCGCGATCTTCGGGTCGAGCAGCTCGAGCTGCAGGATCTCGTGCCGCTTCTTCTCCCCGCCGGAGAAGCCCTCGTTCAGGTTGCGCTCGGCGAAGGCCGGGTCGATGGACAGCGCCTTCATGGCCTCACGCAGTTCCTTGACGAACACGCGCAGCTTCGGCGGCTCGCCGCGGACCGCGGTCACCGCGGTGCGCAGGAAGTTCGACACCGACACGCCGGGCACCTCGACCGGGTACTGCATGGCCAGGAACAGCCCGGACCGGGCGCGCGCGTCCACGCTCATGGCCAGCACGTCCTCGCCGTCGAGGGTGACGCTGCCCCTTGTGACCAGGTACTTGGGGTGCCCGGCGATCGCGTAGGCCAGGGTGGACTTGCCGGAACCGTTCGGGCCCATGATCGCGTGGGTCTCGCCGTCACGGATGGTCAGGTTCACGCCACGCAGGATCTCCCGGTGAACGCCTACGCTCTCCTCCACGCTGACGTGCAGGTCGCGGATCTCGAGGGTGGCCACGTTATGACTCCTTGTTGATGGGCAGCGCGACGTAGATGTCGTCGCCTTCGATCTTGACGGGATAAACCGGGACCGGCTCGGTGGCCGGCAGCCCGGTGGGCTGCCCGGTCCGCAGGTCGAAGCAGGACCCGTGCAGCCAGCACTCCACCGTCCGGTCGTAGATCTCGCCCTCGGACAGCGGCACCTCGGCGTGCGAGCACACGTCCCGTATCGCGTAGATCTCGCCTTCGGCCCGGGCCACCGCGACCGGCTCGCCCGCTACCTCCACACCGAGGACGCCCTCGGCCGGGATCTCGGAAAGCGCGCAGGCCCGGACGTACACCGGGGTGTCGGTTTCCGCCATCACCGCGCTCCTGAGGGTGTCGGCCTGGACAGCTCGGCCTCGATCGCCGCGCTGATGCGATCCCGCAGCTCGGGCACCTCGATGGTGCTGATCAGCTGGCCGAAGAAACCGCGGATGACCAGCTTGCGAGCCTCGTCGAACGGGATGCCCCGGGCCATCAGGTAGAACAGGTGGTGGTCCTCGAGCCTGCCGCTGGCGCTGGCGTGCCCGGCCCCGGTGATCTCCCCGGTGAGGATCTCCAGGTTCGGCACCGAGTCCACCCGGGTGCCGTCGGTCAGCACCAGGTTCCGGTTGTACTCGTAGGTATCGGTGCCCTCGGCCTCGGGCCTGATCAGCACGTCGCCGATCCAGACCGCGTGCGCGCCCTCGCCTTGCAGCGCGCCCTTGTAGGTGACGCGGCTGCGGCAGCGCGGCACGTCGTGGTCGACGAACAGCCGGTGCTCGATGTGCTGGCCCGCGTCGGCGAAGTACAGCCCGGTGAGCTCGGCGTCGCCGCCGGGCGCGCCGTAGCGGATCGACGGGGCCAGCCGGACCACGGACCCGCCCAGCGTGACCGCCGTGTGCCGCAGCCGGGCGTCGCGGCCCAGCGCGGCGTAGTGCTGCGTCACGTGCACCGCGTCGTCGTCCCAGTCCTGCAGGCTGATCACGGACAGCGCGGCGCCGTCCCCCACCACCAGCTCAACGTTGTCGGCGTAGGTGGCGCTGCCCCGGTGGTCGAGCACCACCACGGCCCGCGAGAACGGCTCGGCCTGCACCAGCAGGTGCCCGTAGCCCGTCCCTCCGTCGCCGGTCACGGTGACGACCGTGGGGCGGGACGCCTCGGCTTCGGCCGGCACCGTGATCACGGTCGCCTCGGCGAAGCTCGCATAGGCGCGGGCGCTCACCCGGTCAGCCGGGATGAAGCTGGGGGCGGGCAAGGACCCACCCCGTTCGGCCGTAGTGATCTTGACCTCGGGGGCCGGGTCGACTTCCGCGGTCACCTTCCCGGACGGAGCCGGCGGCTCGTCCGTGTGCAGGCCGCGCAGCCGGGCCAGCGGGGTGAACCGCCACTCCTCCTCGCGGCCGCCCGGCACGGGGAAATCCGCCGGGTCGTACGAGCGGTGCTCGTGCGCGCTTGTGACGGGGGCGGATTCCACCGCTCCCTGAAGTCCAGCCGACATCAGCCGACCGCCCCCTCCATCTGCAGTTCGATCAGGCGGTTCAGCTCGAGCGCGTACTCCATCGGGAGCTCGCGGGCGATCGGCTCGACGAACCCGCGGACGATCGTGGCCATGGCCTCGTCCTCGGTCATGCCGCGGCTCATCAGGTAGAACAGCTGATCCTCGGAAATCTTGGAGACGGTCGCCTCGTGGGCCATCTCCACGTCGTCCTCGCGGACGTCGACGTACGGGTAGGTGTCGCTGCGGCTGACCGTGTCCACGAGCAGCGCGTCGCACTTGACGTTGGACTTGGAGTGCTCGGAGCCTTCCCGCACCTCGACCAGGCCGCGGTAGGAGGTCCGGCCGCCGCCCCGCGCCACCGACTTGGACACGATGGAGGACGACGTGTTCGGCGCGCAGTGCACCATCTTGGCGCCGGCGTCCTGGTGCTGGCCCTCGCCGGCGAACGCGACCGAGAGCGTCTCCCCCTTGGCGTGCTCACCCATCAGGTAGATCGCCGGGTACTTCATCGTCACCTTGGAGCCGATGTTGCCGTCAACCCACTCCATCGTCGCGCCCTGCTGGGCGACGGCGCGCTTGGTCACCAGGTTGTAGACGTTGTTCGACCAGTTCTGGATGGTGGTGTACCGGCAGCGCGCGTCCTTCTTCACGATGATCTCGACCACCGCGGAGTGCAGCGAGTCGGACTTGTAGATCGGCGCGGTGCAGCCTTCGACGTAGTGCACGTAGGCACCCTCGTCCACGATGATCAGGGTCCGCTCGAACTGGCCCATGTTCTCGGTGTTGATCCGGAAGTAGGCCTGCAGCGGGATCTCGACCTTGACGTTCTTCGGCACGTAGATGAACGAGCCGCCGGACCACACCGCGGAGTTCAGCGAGGCGAACTTGTTGTCGCCGACCGGGATCACCGTGCCGAAGTACTCGCGGAACAGGTCCGGGTGCTCCTTCAGCGCGGTGTCCGTGTCGAGGAAGATGACGCCCTTCTCCTCGAGGTCCTCCCGGATCTTGTGGTACACGACCTCGGACTCGTACTGGGCGGCGACGCCGGCGATGAGGCGCTGCTTCTCCGCCTCGGGGATGCCGAGCCGGTCGTAGGTGCTCTTGATGTCGGCGGGCAGCTCGTCCCAGTTCGCCGCCTGCTTCTCGGTGGAGCGGACGAAGTACTTGATGTTGCCGAAGTCGATGCCGGTCAGGTCGGCGCCCCAATTCGGCATCGGCTTGCGGCCGAAGTACTTCAGTCCCCGCAGCCGCAGGTCGAGCATCCACTCCGGCTCGTTCTTGCGCGCCGAGATGTCACGGACCACCTCTTCGGACAGGCCGCGGCGCGCGGAGGCTCCTGCTACGTCCGAGTCGGCCCAGCCGAACTTGTACGTGCCGAGCCCTTCAAGCTGCTCCTGCGTGGTGGTTGTCATATCAAGAGCCCTCCGGACCCTGGGGTGTCTCACTGGTTACGGGTACTGCAACAGAATCGGCGGTGATCGCCTTCCCGACGCTGGTGACGTGCGTGGTGCAGATGCCGTCGCCGTGGGCGATCGTAGCGAGCCGCTGCACCGGCGTGCCCAGCAGCCGGCCGAAGGCCTCGGTCTCGGCCTCGCACAGCTGCGGGAACTCGGCCGCCACGTGCGCGACCGGGCAGTGGTGCTGGCAGAGCTGCGCTCCGCTCACCGCGGGCCCGCTGCTCACGCCGGGCTCCCGGCCGCCGAACGGGAGCGCGGGCGCGGGGCCCGCGGACGCGGCGTAGCCGTCGGCGGACAGCGCCTCGGCCAGCGCCTGGACCCGGCTGGCCAGCTCCCCCCGGGCGACCGCGGGAGCGTACCGGCGCTCCAGGTCGGACACCTGCCTGCGGGCGAACTCGCTGATCGCCGCCGGGCCCGCCGTCTCGGCCAGGAACCGCAGCGCGCTGCTGGCCAGGTCGTCGTAGGCGTGCTCGAAGGCGCTGCGGCCCGCGTCGGTGATGACGAAGACCTTGGCCGGGCGGCCCCGCCCCCGGTTCCCGTAGGCCCTGGCCGTCCTGGTCTCGATGAGGCCCTCGGCCAGGAGGTTGTCCAGGTGACGGCGGATGGCGGCGGGCGTGAGCCCGAGCCGCCCGCCGAGCGTGGCCGCGGTGGACGGCCCGAGCTCGAGGATCAGCCGCGCGACCTGCCCCCGGGTGGGGGCACTGCTCGCCGGGGCGGTACCCGCCAGAGCAGCACTCACCGCGCCCCGGGCGGGGGCGTCAGCTGCTCCGACGTTTTTCACAACATCATTGTGCCGTAAATAGCGGGGTGCGTGCAAATTTTTACACAACATCAACGTGACGTAAATCACGGCTCTCCGGCCGACGTGCGCGTCAGGCGCAGCAGCCGCTCGGCGTTGCCGCCGGCGATCTTCGCCTTGTCCGCCGGGGCCAGCGGGAGCGCGTCGAGCAGGGACCGCCCCGCCGCGTTGCCGCCGAACGGGTAGTCGACGCTGAACAGCACCCGGTCCACCCCGAGCACCTGCACGGTGCACAGCACCGGCGGCAGGCTGAACAGCCCGCTGGTGGTCACCCAGATGTTCCGCCGGAAGTACTCGGACGGCTTCAGCGCCAGTCCGGACGGCCCCAGCCTGGCCGGGCCCAGCATCGCGTCGATCCGGTCCAGCATGAACGGCACCATCTCACCGCAGTGCCCGATGATCATCCGCAGTCCCGGGTACCGGTCGAACACGCCGGTGGCGATCATGCGCAGCACGTGCAGGCCGGCCTCGGCGTGCCAGCCCCAGGCGCCGGTGGCCAGGCGTCCCGCCACGGCGGGCGGGAGGCCCTGGTACAGCACCTCCCGCAGCGCGGCCGACGGCGGCGCGGGGTGCAGGTAGAGCGGTACGTCGAGCCGCTCGAACCGCTCGAGCAGCGGGCCGAACCGGGGCTCGTCGAGGAAGGCGTCGTTGGATCCCAGCGTGCTGTTGATCATGGCGCCGGCCAGGCCGAGCTCGGTGACGGCGCGTTCCAGCTCGCCGGCGGCGGCGGCCGGGTCGGCGGTCGGCAGCGTCGCGAAGCCGCCGAACCGGTCCGGGTGCGCCGCCACCGCCCCGGCCAGCTGGTCGTTGGCCGCCCGGGCGCGGGCGACTCCCTCCGGGCCGGGCAGCCCCTGGGCGGCCGGCGCCACGTGCGAGATGACCTGCAGGTCGATGCCGCTGGCGTCCATGTCGGCCAGCCGCGCCGGGCCGAGGTCGCGCAGCTGGCCGCCGAGCTCCGGGCCCCACATGGCCAGCGGGCCCGTGCCGGGCGGCGGGGCGAGTCCGGGCGCCAGGAAGTGCTCTTCGAGCGCAATCGTCCGCATCCTGGTCATTGTGCCAGCCCGGCCAGCTATCTCCGGAACCTCATCGGGTGTCCGTCCGGCAGCCCCTGATACGCCACCGGGCCGCCGGGGCCTAGGACGACGACCGCACTCCGCGCCGTCACTGGCCGGCTTCGTCGGCTGCGATGTCCCGGGCGTAGAAACCCGGCCGGTCGGGATCGATGTTGTAGGCCACGATCCGGCCCGGGCAGATGCGGATGAAGCTCGTGCTCAGGTGCTCGTCCGGTGGCACGGCCAGCGACGCCGCCTCCGCCCGGCCCCTGATCTCCAGGAAGCGCATTCCGGACGCTCCCTCACCCACCGCGTCGTCCACCACGAAGGACACATCCGGCCGGAGGCTGATGTTGCGGAACTTCGCCGACGATTCCATCCCGAAGCCGAAGATGTCGATCGTGCCGAGGGCGGCGTTGAGGGTGAAGCCGACGGGCTTGTTCTGCGGGGTGCCATCGGCCGCGACCGTCGCCAGCCGTCCGCGTTGCTGACCAGCCAGATATGCCTCTTCGGCAGTGGTGAAAGCCATGGCCAGACCCTACGATGCGGCAACCGCGCCCGCATCGGCCGCCAGCCCGGCCGGCTCCGCGACCATTGACCTAGGCCGGGGGCGGCGCCTAGACGGCGATGCCGACCGTGATCCCGTCCACGCCGCTGGGGTGCTCGGCGGTGCCGCGGACCACGGTGTCGGCGCGGGCGGCGATCCGGAGCGGCTCGGCGATCTGATCGAGCAGTGACCCGGCCCGGGCGTCGTGCGCCTGCACGATCAGCTGGCTCAGCCGGGCCGAGTTGCCCAGCCGCTGGCCGCTGCGCAGGACCCGGGTGGCGTCCAGGATCACCGCGAGCTGGTCCACCGCCTCCACCACCGGACGGTCGCCGCGCCACCGCTCGTCCGCGACGGGCCAGCGGGTCAGGTGCAGCGAGGCCGGCTCCTCGTGCGCGCGGTAGAACTGCTCGTACATGGCCTCGGTGACGAACGGGGCGAAGGGGGCGAACACGCCGAGCAGGACCCGGAACGACTCCCACAGGGTCCAGCGCGCGCTGCCCCCGTCCTGGCCCAGCCGGTCCTTGATCATCTCCAGGTAGCGGTCGCAGTAGATGGTCCAGAACATCCGCGAGGCGACCTGGTGGGCCTGCGCGTAGTCGTGCGCCTCGAACGCCGCGGTAGCCTCGGCCACGGTGTCGGCGAGGTGCGCGAGCAGCCAGCGGTCCACGATGTCCCGCTCCCCCGGCGCGGGCGGCTCGGCGGAGACATCCAGGTCACCGAGGTTCAGGGACAGGAACCGGCCGACGTTCCAGAGCTTGACCGCGAACTTGCGGCCGGTCCTGATGTCCTTCTCGTTATACCGCAGGTCGGTCCCGATGCGGCCCTTGGTGGCCCACAGCCGCAGGGCGTCCGCGCCGTACTTGGCCATCACGTCGTCGGGCACGTACCGGTTGAAGCCGTCAGCCCCGGTCACTCCGCCAGCCCGGGGGGAAGACCCCCCGGAACCCCCCTTGTCGAGATCGCGCTTGGACAGCTTCTTGCCCTGCTCGCTCAGCCCCCAGCCGGAGATCAGGGCGGTCCGCCACGGCACCCGGCCGAACAGCAGCTCGGACTGCACCACCGAGTAGAACAGCCAGGTCCTGATGATCTCGAACGCCTGCACCCGCATCGACATCGGCGCCAGCGCCGGATCGGTGCCGCCGGTGGCCCAGCCGTCGTTGACCTGCGGCGACAGCGAGGACGTCATCCAGGTGTCCATCACGTCCGGGTCGCCGGCCAGCTCGCCGTGGCCGCAGGCCGGGCACGAGGCGGCCGGCGGCGGGTCGGCCAGCGGGTCCACCGGCAGGTCCTCGATCCGGGCCAGCACCGGCGCCGCGCAGGCGGCGCAGAACCAGACCGGGAACGGCACGCCGTAACGGCGCTGCCGGGTGATGTTCCAGTCCCACTTGAGCCCGTCGATCCAGTCTTCCAGCCGGCGCTGCATGAACGGCGGGATCCACTCGAGCTCGGCCGCGCGGGCCCGGAACCGGTCCGCGTGCTCCCGGACCGCGATGAACCACTGCGGCCTGATCTGGAACTCCACCGGAGTCTGGCACCGTTCGTGCACCCCGACGACCTGCCGCACCGGCTCGCTGCTCACCAGCAGCCCGGCCTCGTCCAGGGCCTTCACGATGGCCGACCGGGCCTGGGTCAGCTGCAGCCCGGCGAACTCGCCGGCCAGCTCGCCGAGGCGGCCGTCGGGCTCCACCACCAGGCGCAGCGGCAGCCGGTCCCGCCGCCACTTCAGCACGTCCTCGCTGTCGCCGAACGTGCACACCATCATCAGCCCGGTCCCGTACTCCGGAGCCACGGACTCGTCGGTGAGCACCGGCACCTCGTAGCCGAACAGCGGCACGACCGCCCGCTCGAGCCCCGCGTACCGCTCGTCGCCGGGGTGGTAGTACAGCGCCACGCAGGCCGGCAGCAGCTCGGGCCGGGTCGTGGCGATCAGCAGCTCCCGGCCTTCCGGGCCGCCGAACCTGATCGTGTGCAGCCTGCTGGTCCGCTCCAGGTCCTCCACGTCGGCCTGGGCCAGCGAGGTACGGTCCTCCGGGCACCACAGGATCGGGTCCTGGGCCCGCCGCAGGTAGCCCGCCTCGTGCAGCTTGATGAAGCTGGTCTGCGCGGTCCGCTGGCAGCGGGCGTCGATGGTGGAGTAGCGCAGCGACCAGTCGACCGACAGGCCGAGCCGCCGCCACAGGTCCTCGTACCGTTCGGCCACCCGCCGCGTCTCGGTCAGGCAGAGCGCGGTGAACTCGGATCGCGGCATGTCCGCCGCCCGGACCCCGTAGGCCTGCTCGACGTAGCGCTCGGTGGGCAGCCCGTTGTCGTCGAACCCGATCGGGTAGAACACCCGGTCACCGCGCATCCGCCGGTAGCGGACGATGAAATCCGGCTGCGAGTAGCTCATCGCGTGACCGACGTGCAGGTGCGCGGCCGATACGTAGGGCGGCGGGGTGTCCACGCTGAATACGGGCCCGCGGCCGTCCCGGTCGTACCGGTAGACGTCGTGCGCTTCCCACAGCTCCCGGGATGCGGCCTCGACCGCCTCGTGGTCATACTCGCCGAGTTCCATACGAAGGGAAGGTATCCGTTCGCGCCCACCTGCATGAATTCTTTTTGACCGAACGGGGCGGTGCGCTAGCCGTCTTGTCCTGGGGCATCATTGCAAGGTGCCGGGGGAACAACCACACCGGTACGAGCCGGCCGTAAGGAAGCCATACCGCCATGCCCGCGCCGCGACCCGAGATCGCCGACCTGCTCGAGGTGGAAGTCCCGCCCGGCGGCAAGGTAATCGCCGCTAGCGACCTGCACCTGCCGCCGGTCCGCACCGACGTGTCGGGACGCTGCTGCGAGACCCTGGCCCGCCGGCTCGACGGCAAGGCCGGCCCGCTGACCGTGGTGCTGGCCGGCAACGTGGTCGAGCTGCTCGCCTTTCCCGAGGCCACGGCCACGGACATCCTGCGCGCGCACGAGGACCTGTGCGCGGCGCTGGCCGGCGTGACCGCGCGCGGCGGCCAGGTCATCTACGCCATCGGCAACCACGACGGCGACCTGGCCTGGGACGTCAAGGCGGCGGACGCGGTCCGGGAGATGACCGGGGCGCGGCTGTGCCTGGAGGCGGACCTCATCCTGCCCGGCGGGCGGAAGATCCGGGTCGAGCACGGGCATCAGCTCGACCCGTACAACTGCTTCTGCGATCCGCGCAACTCGCTGGACACCCCGCTCGGCCACCACATCGTCCGCGAGGTCATCCCCCGGATCGAGTGGCTGGGCCGGGGCTGGGTGGACGGGGCGCACGAGATGGCCGACCCGACCGACTTCCCGTCGTTCATCGGGTCCCGGCTCGTGTACCGCAAGTTCGGCCGGCGGCTGTGGTGGCTGATCGCGATCCCGCTGGCCATCTTGATCCTGGCCCGGGTCCCCGTGGTCACGTCCTTCCGTTCCCGCTACCCCGACACGCAGGTATGGGTGCACCGGGGCGAGATCCTCGGCTGGGGCGCGCTCGCCGACCTGATCATGCTGGCCGTCGTGGTCGGGATCATGGCCCGGCGGGCCTGGGTGTCGGTCAGCGCGCTAGCCCTGGAGCGGCGGGGCTACGACCAGAACCACGCCGCGCGCCAGCGGGCCACCGACCTGGTCGCGGACGGCTACCACGGCTTCATCTCGGGCCACACGCACCATCCGGAGCTGGGCGCGATCGCGTCCGGCTTCTACGCCAACTCGGGGTCCTGCACGTCGGTCGTGGAGGGGGTCGGCGGCCGGTTCGGCCTGCCCCCGGCGTACGTGCGGAACCAGCAGGTCTGCTGGCTGGAGATCGACGACGAGCAGACGCAGCTGGTCTCGGCCCGGGTCGAGCTGCCCGGCGCGACCAAGATGGAGCGGTTCGTCGCGCAGGGCCGCAACCCGCACTCCGACATCCCGGCCTGCGTCGCCTCCTGGCCGGCCGGGCCCGACTGGCCCAAGCCGGAAAAGAAGCCGGCCAAGAGGAAGCCCGAGCCCCCGGGGGCGCCCCTTCGCCGGACGGTACCGCCGCGGCAGCCTGGCCCCCCGCCGGAAGCTCGCGGCCAGGACGGGCCGCCCTCCTAGCCGCGCTCGGCGGCCCGGGCTTCCTCGATGGTGAGCTCGGCGGCGGGGTCGGCCTCCAGGCGCTCGTCGGGGATCGGCTCGCCGCTGCTGACGGACCGGCCGTAGGTGCCCTCGTCCAGGCGGTGCAGGGCGCGCTCGATGGCGTCCAGCCGGTTGCGCAGGCTCTCCGCGATGGCGTCGTCCATGCCCTCGGCGGTCAGCGACTGCGCGGCGTCGGCGTTGTCGCCCGACTCGCTGTCCACCTCCGCCACCCGGTCTTCCTGGCCGGACGCCTCGGAGTCCTTCAGCAGGCCCTGTACCTCGTCCCGCTCGGCGGTGAGCAGGCTACGCGCGCGCTCAGAGTCCATCAGGCGTTCTCCCTCGTCTGTCTTCGTCCATGTGTGCATGCGCAGCATAGCCACCCCGCCGGTGCGGCCGACTCGCCTCCGCGCCGGACCCCGGCGGGGAACCGCACGCCGGCCGCCCCGGTCCCGCGCCGCCGCGACCGGGCGTCACCTGTTCCTGGGGACCACCGGTGCGGCTACTCATGCGATCTAGCGGGCGCCGGCGCGATCACGGACGGCAACTCGCGGGAAAGCGAGGGGTCCTAAATGGGAAACCGGGCATGAAACCCGGGTTCCACCGCGTTCGAACGCGCTGGAATCCCGGTTTCATGATGGTCAGCTCGGCCTGGCGATGGCGGCAGGAACCACCTGCATCTCACAGGTCACACAGGTTGCCGGCCGGTCCGTAACCGGGATCGAAACCTGCGGGAAGCCGCGGGTAGTGGTGCACAGTAATTCGGTCATGAGAAAGAACCGCGTAACGGGGACTGCTGGCCGGGCGACGGGCGTGCCACCGGAAAGACAAGTAGTTTGGCCAAGAATCTTGATCAAGTAACTTGGCCAAGTTGGTTGTCGATCCGCTAAGGTCGAACCGTGACCACGAGAGGTAGCCAGGACGCGGCCGACGGTATGCGGGCGGCATCCGGCCGGGCCGCGGCGGGCGGCGCGGAGGCGGCATCCGGCACGGCCGCGGGGGCGGGGCATGACACCGCTGTGGCGGCGCAGCGGCTGAGCGTGGCCATCACCAGGCTGCGGGCGCGGCTGCGCGAGGAGGCCGGGGTGAGCGGGACCGGCCTGTCCGTCTCGCAGATGTCGGTGCTGTGGAACATCTTGCAAGAGGGACCGGTCACCGCGGCCGAGCTGGCCGCGGCGCAGCACGTGAGCCCCCAGTCGGTCGCGCAGAACCTCGCGGTGCTGAAGGCCGCCGGGCTGATCCGCACCGAGCGCGATCCCGGCGACGGCCGCAAGACGCTGATCACGGCCAGCGAGACCAGCCGGCGCCTGGTCACCTCGGTGCGGGCGTCGAAGGAGTCGTACCTCGCCCGGGCGATCGACGCGCTGGTCAGCCCGCGCGAGCGGGGCGACCTGGGCCGGGCTATCGAACTGCTCGAGCGGCTCGCGGCGGCCGACCTCAGCCGCGACGCCGGCCCGGGCAGGCACACGGCAACCACGAGGGAGATCGCATGAGCACCCCCACGCAAGCACTCGACCCCAAGCGCACCGCCCTGCTGGTGATGGACTTCCAGCCGGGCATCACCGGGCGGATTCCCGACGTGGGACCGCTGCTGGAGCGGGTACGGCGGGCCATCGCGGATGTGCGCGGTCACGGCGGCACAATCGGCTACGTCCGGGTCGCGTTCACCGAGCAGGACTGGGCGGCGATCCCGGCCGGCGCGATGTTCTCCTACGTCGGCCAGAACCGCCTGATGCACCACGAGGACCCGTCGACGGCGATCCACGACGACCTCGCGCCCGAGCCGGGTGACGTCGTGGTCCGCAAGACCCGGGTGGGCGCCATGTTCACGACCGACCTGGACCGGCAGCTGCGCGACCGCGGCCTCGACACGCTGGTCCTAGCCGGGCTCAGCACCAGCGGTGTCGTGCTGTCCACGGTCATCGAGGCGACCGACCGCGATTACAAGCTCTACGTCCTGTCCGACGGGACCGACGACACCGATGCCGAGATGCGTGACTTCCTGCTCGGCAAGGTCTTCCCGCGGCGCGCCGAGGTCATCGACACCGGCACGCTCCGCGCTCTGCTGGGCCCGTAGACTCGCGTCCGTGAGCACCGTCCCGCCGCGACCCGCCGTAGAAATCGGCGCTCTGGTCAAGCGGTACGGCCAGACCACGGCGGTGGACGGGCTGACCTTGAGCGCGGCCCGCGGCGAGGTCACCGGCATTCTCGGGCCGAACGGAGCGGGCAAGACCACCACCGTCGAAATCTGCGAGGGATACCGGCGCCCGGACCAGGGCACGGTGCGCGTGCTCGGCCTGGACCCGGTGGGCGACGCCCGGGCGCTGCGGCCGCGAGTGGGCGTGATGCTCCAGTCGGGCGGCATCCCCCAGTCGGTGCCGGCGGCCGACTACCTGACGTTGCTGAGCCGGTTCCACGCCCGTCCGGTTCCGGTCCCGGTGCTGCTCGACCTGGTCGGCCTGACCCCGGTGGCGCGGACCGCGTACAAGCGGCTGTCCGGCGGCCAGCAGCAGCGCCTCTCCCTCGCCGCGGCCGTCATCGGCCGTCCCGAGCTCGTGTTCCTCGACGAGCCCACGGCGGGCATGGACCCTCAGGCCAGGCACGCCACCTGGGACCTGATCCGGGAACTGCGCACGGCCGGGGTGAGCATCATCTTGACCACCCACTTCATGGAGGAAGCCGAACGGCTCTGCGATCACGTGGCCATCATCGACCACGGCCAGCTGGTGGCCACGGGCACGCCGGCCCAGCTCACCGGCACCATCGGCCAGCTCAGGTTCCGCGCCGAGGCGGGCCTGGACATCGACAGCCTGCTGGCCGCGCTGCCGCCCGCCAGCCTGGCGAAGGAGTCGCCCGCCGGGCACTACGTGATCGAGGTGCACGGCGCGGTGGACCCGCGGCTGCTGGCCGTCGTGACCGCGTGGTGCGCGGACCACGGCGTGCTGGCCAACAGCCTGCTGATCGAGAGCCGCACCCTGGAGGACGTGTTCCTCGAGCTCACCGGCAAGGAACTCCGCCCATGACGCAAGGCCTGGCCGAGGTGTTCGCGCCTGCGCCCGGAGCGGCGCCGCTGCCGCGGATGATCGCCGCGCAGGCCCGGCTGGAGACCAGGACGCTCCTGCGCAACGGCGAGCAGCTGCTGCTCACGCTGGTCATCCCGCTGCTGCTGCTGGCCGCGTTCGGCCTCGAGCCGCTGATCAGCCTCGGCACCGGCATGAGCCGGATCGACTTCCTGACCCCGGGGATCATCGCGCTGGCCGTGATGTCGACCGCGTTCACCAGCCAGGCCATCGCCACCGGGTTCGAGCGGCGGTACGGGGTCCTCAAGCGGCTCGGGGCCACTCCCCTGTCCCGCACCGGGCTGATCGCGGCCAAGACCGCCACCGTGATCGCGGTGGAACTGCTGCAGGGCGCGCTGATCCTGCTCGTCGCGCTGGCCATCGGCTGGCGCCCGCACGCCAGCCCGGCCGCGATCGTGGTGGCGCCCCTGCTCATCCTGCTCGGCACCGCGGCCTTCAGCGGGCTGGCCCTGCTGATGGCGGGGACACTGCGCGCCGAGGCCACGCTGGCCGGGGCGAACCTGGTCTACATCATCCTGCTCGGCGTCGGCGGCGTGGTCTTCCCGCTGACCAAGTTCCCGGCCGGCGCGCGGCCCGTCCTCGAGCTGCTGCCGACCGGCGCGCTGTCCACCGGCCTGCGCGACGTGCTGCAGCAGGGGGCCGCGTTCCCCCTGGGAAACGCGATCACCTTGGTGGTCTGGGCCGTCGCGGCCATCGCCCTGGCGGCGCGGATGTTCAGGTGGGAGTAAGGGACACCCTCCGGAGCGAGCCGCGGCAGGAGCAGGACCGGGTCACCCGGGGCCAGCTGGTCCTGCCCGCGGCGATGATCCTCACCGGGATCGTGTCGGTGCAGTTCGGGGCGGGGCTCGCGGACAAGCTGTTCGGGCAGATCCCGCCCGCGGCGGTGACCGGGCTGCGGCTGTGGACGTCCGCGGCGGCAATGGTGGCCCTGTCCGGGCGCGGTTTCACCCGCTCGGTGCGTGACCTGCGGGAACGACGAGCCTTCGGCGATGCGGGGATCGCCACCTCGTTCGGCCTGTCGTTGGGGGTTATGAACTTCTCGATCTACCAGTCGTTCGCTCGCATTCCCCTGGGCGTCGCGGTCACGATCGAGTTCCTCGGCCCGCTGGCGGTGGCGGTGGCCGGGTCACGGCACCGGCGGGACCTGGGCTGGGTGGTGCTCGCGGCGGCCGGCGTGGTCCTGCTGACCCAGGGCGGCCACGGCCACCTCGACCTGGCCGGGGTGCTGTACGCCGGCCTGGCCGGCGCCTGCTGGGCCGCCTACATCGTGCTGAGCTCGGCGACCGGGCGCCGGTTCCCCGGCTCGGCCGGACTGGCCATCGCGATGGTCGTCTCGGCCGTCATCGTGACGCCGCCCGCGCTGGTCGCGGGCGGCCGCGCGATGTTCCGCCCGGCCGTGCTCGCCGCCGGCGCCGCGATCGGGCTGCTGTCCTCGGTCATCCCCTACCGGCTTGAGCTCGAGTCGCTGCGGCGGCTGCCGATGCGGCTGTTCGGCGTGTGGATGAGCCTGGAGCCCGCGGTGGCGGCCCTGATCGGGCTGGCCCTGCTCGGCCAGCACCTGAGCCTGGCGGAGTGGCTGGCCATCTGCTGCGTGATGGTGGCCTGCGCGGGCGCAGCCCAGCACTGACTAGCATTAGGGCCGTGCCCGGTGACCTGAAGTCGCGCGCGGCGGCCTGGACCAGGCCGGTGCGGTCGCCGACGTGGACCTCGATGCGCCATATCGCGCTGGCCGGGGTCATCGCCAACACGGTGATCATGTCGACCGGGGCCGCGGTCCGGCTCAGCTCGTCCGGGCTGGGCTGCCCCGACTGGCCCCGGTGCAGCACGGCGGACATCGTGGCCAGCAAGAACGCCGGGCAGACGCTGCTCAACACCTGGATCGAGTTCGGCAACCGGCTGCTGAACTTCCCGCTGGTCATCGTGGTCGCCCTTGTCTTCATCGCGGCCTGGCGGTTCCGGCCCGACGGCCCCCGGCACGAGGCGCCGGCGTGACCTGGTGCGGCTGGCGGCGGTCCAGCCGCTCGGGGTGGTGGCGCAGGCGGTGATCGGCGGGATTCTCGTGCTCGCCAAGCTCAACCCGGTCCTGGTCTCGGTCCACTTCCTGGTCTCCGCGGCCGTGGTGGCGGCCGCCGTCGTGCTCCACGTCAGGTGCACCGTCACGGGGCGCGAAGGGCCACCCGTTCGGCGTGATCTGCAGGTGATCGCCGGAGCGCTGGTCGCGGTGACCGGCCTGATGCTGGCGGCCGGCACCGTGGTCACCGGGACGGGACCGCTGGCGGGCGACGCGGGCGTGGCCCGGTACAAGTTCCCGCTCGAGGGGGTCACCCAGCTGCACGCCGACATCGGCTGGCTGCTGGCCGGGCTGTCCGTCGCGCTGGTGCTCGGGCTGCGGCTGTCGGGCGCGCCGCCGCGGGCGGCCCGGGCGGGCTGGATCATGCTCGCGGCGCTCGGCTCGCAGGGCGTGATCGGCTACATCCAGTACTTCACCCACCTCCCGGCCGGCCTGGTCTGGGTACATGTGACCGGGTCTGTCCTGGTATGGATCGCGGTGCTGCGGCTATTCCTGGCCGCACATACGCGGAACCCGGCAAACACCGCGCGAACAGGGCCCGCGGTGACCTCACCCAGCAGGCAGTCCCTTGCGGGGGGCCCGGGGGGTCGTCCCCCCCAGCAAGCGCTGCCGCTGGACCGATAGGGTCGTGCTGTGAGCACACAGGCCAATCTTGACTGGACGGCGACAGACAAGCGCGCCGTCGATCTCATCCGGGTCCTTGCCATGGACGCGGTCCAGAAAGTGGGTAACGGCCACCCGGGTACGGCGATGAGCCTGGCGCCCGCGGCCTACCTGCTCTTCCAGCGGATTATGCGGCACGACCCGGTCGACCCGAACTGGCCGGGCCGGGACCGCTTCGTGCTGAGCTGCGGGCACTCCAGCCTGACCCAGTACATCCAGCTGTACCTGTCCGGCTACGCCGTGACCATGGACGACCTCAAGGCGCTGCGGACCTGGGGCAGCATCACCCCCGGCCACCCGGAGCACCGGCTTACCCCCGGCGTGGAGGTCACCACCGGCCCGCTCGGCCAGGGCATCGGCAACGCCGTGGGCATGGCCATGGGCGCCCGCCGCGAGCGCGGCCTGTTCGACCCGGACGCCGCGCCCGGCACCAGCCCGTTCGACCACTACGTGTACTGCTTCATGTCCGACGGGGACATCGAGGAGGGCATCAGCCACGAGGTCTCCTCGCTGGCCGCCCACCAGGAACTGGGCAACCTGATCGTCTTGTACGACGACAACCAGATCTCCATCGAGGACAACACCAACATCGCCAAGTCCGAGGACGTGGCCGCGCGCTACGAGGCCTACGGCTGGCACGTGCAGAAGGTGGACTGGGTCGGGCCGCGCGGCGGCTACACCGAGGACGTGGACGCCCTGTACCAGGCGTTCCAGGCGGCCAGGGAGCACACCGAGGCGCCGTCGTTCATCGCGCTGCGGACGATCATCGGCTGGCCCGCCCCGAACAAGAAGAACACCGGCGCGGCGCACGGCTCCGCCCTCGGCGTGCCCGAGGTGAAGGCGACCAAGGAGATCCTGCACTTCGACCCGGAGGTGGACTTCCCGGTCGAGGAGGATGCGCTCAACCACGCCCGCGAGGTCGCCGAGCGCGGCAAGCAGGCGCACGCGGAGTGGGAAGATGCGTTCGCCGCCTGGGCCAAGGCCAACCCGCAGGCCAAGGCGCTGTTCGACCGGATGGCGGTCCGCCGCCTGCCGGACGGCTGGACCGAGGCGCTGCCGGAGTTCCCGGCCGACGCCAAGGGCATGGCCACCCGCAAGGCCTCCGGCACCATCTTGTCCGCGCTGGCCCCCAGGCTGCCCGAGCTGTGGGGTGGCTCGGCCGACCTGGCCGAATCCAACCTGACCACGATGGAGGGTGAGCCGTCCTTCATCCCGGCCAACCACCAGACGCCGATGTGGCCGGGTAACCCGTACGGGCGGACCCTGCACTTCGGCATCCGCGAGCACGGCATGGGCGCCATCCTCAACGGGATCGCGCTGTCCGGCGGGACGCGGGTCTACGGCGGCACGTTCCTCCAGTTCAGCGACTACATGCGGCCGTCGGTGCGGCTGGCCTCGATGATGGAGCTCCCGGTCACCTACGTGTGGACGCACGACTCCATCGGGCTGGGCGAGGACGGCCCGACCCACCAGCCGATCGAGCACGTGTGGTCGCTGCGCAACATCCCGCACCTGGAGGTGGTGCGGCCGGGCGACGCCAACGAGACCGTCGTGGCCTGGCGTACCATCCTGGAGCGGGCCCGGCCCGCGGCGCTGTGCCTGACCAGGCAGAACCTCCCGGTGCTTGACCGTTCCGGTGAGCTCGAGGGCGCCGACAAGGTCGCCCAGGGCGCTTACGTGCTGGCGGCGGGTACCGACGTGATCCTGATCGCCACCGGCAGCGAGGTCCAGATCGCGCTGGACGCCCGTGAGCTGCTGGCCGCCAACGGCGTCTCGGCCCGCGTCGTGTCCATGCCGTGCGTCGAGTGGTTCACCGAGCAGGACGAGTCCTACCAGCGCGAAGTGCTGCCGCCCACGATCAGGGCCCGGGTCTCGGTGGAAGCCGGGATTACCCCGCCCTGGAAGTTGTTTGTGGGAGATGCGGGCGCTTCAATCGGAGTAGACCACTACGGCGCCTCGGCCGCATACCAGAAGATCTACGAGGAGTTTGGCATCACGGCCGAGCGGGTAGCCGCAGCCGCACGCGACAGTCTGGCCCGGGTCCGCAGCTAAGCCGGGCCCCGCGCCAAGCAGGGAAGGAAACCACCGTGTCAAAGGACGTTCTCGCGGAGCTCTCCGGGGCCGGGGTGTCGATCTGGCTGGATGACATCAGCCGCGACCGGCTGCGCACCGGCAACCTGCAGTCGCTGATCGACGATTTCCATGTCGTCGGCGTGACCTCGAACCCGACGATCTTCTCCAAGGCGATATCCCAGGGCGACGCCTACGACGAGCAGGTCAAGGACCTGAAGATTCGCGGCGTGAGCGTGGAAGAGGCGTCCCGCGCCATCACCACCTACGACATCCGCTGGGCGTGTGACGTGCTGCGCCCGGTCTACGACGAGACCAGCGGCCTCAACGGCCGGGTGTCGATCGAGGTCGACCCGCGGGTGGCCAAGGACACGGAGAAGACCATCGCCGAGGCCAGGAACCTGTGGTGGATGGTCGACCGCCCCAACGCCTTCATCAAGATCCCGGCCACGCACGCGGGCCTGGAGGCGATCACCGAGACGATCGCGCAGGGCATCAGCGTCAACGTCACGCTGATCTTCTCCCTGGAGCGGCACGGCGAGGTCATCGACGCCTACATGGCCGGCCTGGAGAAGGCCAAGGCGAACGGGCACGACCTGTCCAAGATCTTCTCGGTGGCGTCGTTCTTCGTCAGCCGGGTGGACACCGAGGTCGACGGCCGGCTGGACAAGCTGGGCACGCCGGAAGCCGACGCGCTGCGGGGCAAGGCCGCCATCGCCAACGCGCGGCTGGCCTACGAGCTGTTCGAGACCAAGTGCGCGACGGAGCGCTGGCAGGCGCTGGCCGCCGACGGGGCCAACGTGCAGCGGCCGCTGTGGGCCTCCACCTCGACCAAGGACCCGTCGTTCTCCGACACCATGTACGTGGTCAACCTGGTCGTGGCGGACACGGTGAACACCATGCCCGAGGCCACCATCAAGGCCACCGCGGACCACGGCGAGCTGCGCGGCGACACGGTGCACGGCACCTATGACGACGCGCGGAAGGTCTTCGCCGACCTGGAGGAACTCGGCATCGGCTACGACGACGTGGTGCAGGTGCTCGAGGACGAGGGGGTGGCCAAGTTCGAGGTGTCGTGGAACGAGCTGCTCGACACGATCAAAACCAATATGGGGCTCTGAGTGACGGAGGATCAGGGCCTGGCGCCGGGCAATCCGGGAGTCATCGCGGAGACGCATGAGATGTCTGGACCACGTAACCCGCTCCGTGATCCGCGGGACCGGCGCATCCCCCGGGTAGCCGGGCCGTGCGTGCTGGTCATGTTCGGGGTCACCGGCGACCTGGCCCGCAAGAAGCTGATGCCGGCCGTCTACGACCTGGCCAACCGCGGCCTGCTGCCGCCGGGCTTCTCGTTCGTCGGCTTCGCCCGCCGGGACTGGGAGGACGAGGACTTCGCCCAGGTCACCTACCGGGCGGTGAAGGAGTACGCGCGCACCCCGTTCCGGGACGCGGTTCTGGCAGCAGCTCAGCGAGGGCGTCCGGTTCGTCTCCGGCTCGTTCTCCGATGACGCGGCGTTCGACCAGCTGGCCGCGTGCGTCCGGCAGCTCGACGAGGACCGGGGCACCGGCGGGAACTACGCGTTCTACCTGTCGATCCCGCCCGGCCAGTTCCCTCACGTGGTCCAGCAGCTCAAGCGCAGCGGCCTGTCCGACTCCGACAACGGAGGCTGGCGGCGGGTGGTGATCGAGAAGCCGTTCGGCCACGACCTGACCAGCGCGCGAGAGCTGAACGCGACCCTGGACGGGGTCTTCCCGCCCGAGGCGGTGTTCCGCATCGACCACTATCTCGGCAAGGAGACGGTGCAGAACATCCTCGCGCTGCGCTTCGCCAACGAGATGTTCGAGCCGGTCTGGAACCGCGACCACGTGGACCACGTCCAGATCACGATGGCGGAGGACATCGGCATCGGCGGCCGGGCTGGCGACTACGACGGCATCGGCGCCGCCCGGGACGTGATCCAGAACCACCTGCTGCAGCTGCTGGCGCTGGTCGCCATGGAAGAGCCGGTCGCGTTCGACGCGGACTCGCTGCGGATGGAGAAGGAGAAGGTGCTGTCCGCGGTCCGGCTGCCCGCCGACATCGCGGCGGGCACCGCCCGCGGCCAGTACTCGGCGGGCTGGCAAGGCGGCCGCCAGGTGCACGGCTTCCTCGAGGAGGACGGCATCCCGGCCGACTCGCGGACCGAGACCTACGCCGCGCTGCGGCTCGGCGTCGACACCAGGCGCTGGGCCGGGGTCCCGTTCTACCTGCGCGCGGGCAAGCGGCTGCCGCGCCGCATGACGGAGATCGCGCTGATCTTCCACCGGGCGCCGCATCTGCCCTTCTCCGTCACCGATACCGAGGAGCTCGGCCAGAACGCGCTGGTGATCAGGATCCAGCCGGACGAGGGCATCACGGTCAGGTTCGGCTCGAAGGTGCCGGGCACGGCGATGGAGGTCCGCGACGTGAACATGGACTTCGCCTACGGCGAGTCGTTCACCGAGTCCAGCCCCGAAGCCTACGAGCGGCTGCTGCTCGATGTCCTGATCGGCGACCCGCCGCTGTTCCCGCGGCAGGCCGAGGTGGAGCTCGGCTGGCGGATCCTCGACCCGGTCGAGGACTTCTGGGTCTCCCACACCAAGCCGGATCAGTATCCGGCCGGCTCGGCCGGGCCCGCGTCGGCCGACGCGATGATGGCACGGGACGGCCGCACATGGCGCCGGCTCTAGTGTCGATTTTTCAGGGGAGGCTCGGATGACCATCGACCTGACCGACACCAGCACCGGTGCGATCTACGAGGCGCTGAGCCAGGCGCGCCGCCGGATGGGCGGCCCCGCCTCGGGCACGGTGCTGACCCTGATCATCGTCACCGACGAGTCCGAGCAGTACGACGCGGTCCGGGCGGCCAGCCAGGCCGGCCGCGAGCACCCGAGCCGGATTCTCGCCGTCATCACCCGCAAGCCCCGGGGCGAGTCGCGGCTCGACGCGGAAATCCGGGTGGGCGAGACCGGTCCCGGCGAGACGATCCTGCTGCGCATGTACGGCCCGCTCGGCCAGCACGCCGACTCGGTAGTGGCGCCCCTGCTCGCCCCCGACGTGCCCGTGGTCACCTGGTGGCCGGACGTGGCCCCGCCCTCGCCCCGGGGGGACGCGCTCGGCGCGGTCGCCCAGCGCCGGGTGACCGACGCGGCGGCCAGCGAGACGCCCAAGGACATGCTGCTGGGCCTGGCCAAGGCCTACCGGCCGGGTGACACCGACCTGAGCTGGACCCGGTCGACGTCCTGGCGGTCGCTGCTCGCCGCCACCTTGGACCAGCCCTACCCGGAACTGCTTCACGGCGAGGTGCAGGCCGAGCCGGGCAACCCGAGCGCGGACCTGATCGCGGCCTGGCTGGGGCTGCGGCTGGGCATCGAGGTGCAGCGCAGCGAGTCCGGCGGCCCCGGAATCACCGAGGTGAACTTCGAGACGGCGGACGGGAAGGTCGCGCTGTCCCGGCCGGACGGGCGCAACGCCACCTTGTCCTGGCCCGGGCGGCCGGAACGCCGGGTAGCCCTGCACCGGCGCGACACCGCCGAGCTGGTCGCCGAGGAGCTGCGCAGGCTCGAGCCGGACGAGGTCTACGCCGAGACGCTGCGTGCCCTCGCGGGAAGCCCCGTCTCAGGAAGCCCCGTTTCAGGCAGCCCCGTTTCAGGCAGCCCCGTTTCAGGCAGCGCAGCCTCATGAGCACTCCCGAGGCGATCGTGTACCGGGACGGCCCGCTGCTGGCCGAGGCCGTCGCGGCGCGCCTGGTCACCGGGCTGGTCGACGCGGCCGCGGCCCGCGGCCGCGCCTCGGTGGTGCTGACCGGGGGCGGCATCGGCACCAAGGTGCTCGAAGAGCTAGCCGCCTCCCCGGCCCGGGACGCGATCGACTGGCAGCACCTGGACATCTGGTGGGGGGACGAGCGCTTCGTCCCGGCCGGCGACCCGGACCGGAACGAGACCGGGGCGCGGGCGGCCCTGCTCGACCACGTCGACGTGGACCCGGCCCGGGTGCACGCGATGCCGGGCCCGGACGGCCCCGATGGCGACGACCCGGATGCGGCCGCCGCCCGGTACGCGTCCTGGCTGGCCGCCGCGGCCGGGCCGCAGGGCCCGGTGCCCGCGTTCGACGTGCTGATGCTCGGCATCGGCCCGGAGGGGCACGTCGCCTCGCTCTTTCCTGGCCTGCCGGCGCTCGGCGACGAGCGGCCGGTGGTGGCGGTGCGGAACTCGCCTAAGCCGCCGCCGACACGGCTGTCGCTGACCTTCCCGTCGATCCAGGTGGCCCGTGAGGTCTGGATCCTCGCCTCAGGCGAGGAGAAGGCCGACGCGGTGGCGCAGGCGCTGGCCGGCGCCAGTCCGGCGCAGGTGCCCGCCGCGGGCGCGCGGGGCACCCAGCGGACGCTATTCCTGCTCGACGCCGCGGCCGCGGCGAAGGCGTCCGCCCAGCCCGGTCGTTAGGTCACTCACCGGCTTCTCTCCCGGCCTGCGGGTGAACGCCAGGCCGGCCGCCAGGCAGGCGGCGGGCGCCGCGGCGAGCACGTACCGGTAGCTGAACCCGGCCGTCATCGGCGGCAGCACGATCAGCAGCGCCCCTACCAGCCACGGCAGCAAGGCGAGGCCGCCCCAGCGGCGCCAGCGGGCCAGCACGCCGGCCAGGCCGACGAGCACGATCAGCGCCAGCAGCGTCCCGCGCAGGTAGAAGATCCGCTGGTAGAACTGCAGGATCTGATACCACGGGCCGACCGCCCGGGTCTCGCCGAGCCCGCCGCCGTTGAAGGCCCTCTCCGCCGCTATTATCTGGGCCGCCTGCGGGTCTCCGCGCTGGCAGGCCGCGTCGCAGAAGCTCTGCGGCGGGGTGCCGGGCAGGTGCGTGGGGTGGGTGTACCAGGGAATCGTGTGGGTCAGCGCCGGGCGGTTGATGAACTGGAAGGTCGGGCCGTTCCCGTTCGCGGTCTCGAAGGCACCGCCGGGGTCCGGCTCGCGGTTCCAGCCGAACGTGTGCACGACGTCCTTCAGCACGACCCGCAGGTAGGTCACCGGCTGCTTCTTGATGAAGAACTCGGCGAACTGCTTTTCCTGCTTGCCGATCGCGGGGGCGAAGCGGGCGCCGGTGTCGGAGCCGATCTGCTTGTCGTTGTACAGGGGGGTGTACGTGGGCTGCCCGTTGGTCATCGGCAGGTCGTTGTCGGCCCAGATGTACTGCGACGCCGGCGGGCGGTCCTGCGGCGGGTTCTTGTCACACAGGAAATGCAGGTCGGCAGGCGGGTCGAGCTTCGAGCAGTCGGCGAAGGCGCTGACCCGGCTGTACAGGAACGGCCCCAGGGACTGGGTCAGCCCGTACTTGCCGGTCGAGCTGTGGAACCAGAGCATGTACCCCGCGATGGGCACGAGGCCGGCGACGAGCAGCGCCACCACGCGCTGCCAGCCGACCCGCCGGACCAGCATGGCCACCAGGACCACCACCAGCAGCGGCTCGCCGACGGACCTCACCACGGTGGCGTAGCCGATGAGCAGGCCGGCCACGGCCATCACCGGGACCGAGGGACGGTCGTTCCAGCACAAGATCACGATGGCGACGGTGATCAGGAAGACGAACAGCACGTCCGAGGTGATCATGTGCTCGAGGTGCAGCTGGTAGGAATCGAACAGCACCGGGACCGCCGCCAGCGCCCCTCCCCACCACGGCAGCCCGCGGTGGCGGAGCAGGGCATAGACCACGATGCCCAGGGCGACCCCCATGGCCGCCTGGAGCAGCCCGATCGGGTAGACGCTGTGCAGCGGGAGGAGCAGCTCGAGGAAGAAGGGGTAGCCGTTTGCCCTGATCACGTCCGGGTGGCGAGTAAACGCGTCGTAGATGTAGTTGTAGGAGTCGTCGAACCACAGGATCGGCGGGTACCCCAGGATCACGATGATCCGCATCAGGACGGCCACGGCCACCACGACGGCAAACTGCCAGTGGGCCGCCACCGTGCCGGTGAGCCGGGTCAGCGGCGACGAGCGTCTCGCCTCAGGCGGCTGCTGACCGGGCGCAACCCGGTCACTGCCGGTGGTCGTGTTCGACAACGACCGCCTCCTGCCTCTTTGAGCCAGCCGGAAACCCGGTAGTTCCTTTCGCCGATCCCGCAGGCCCCGGGTGGTCAGCCGTGCCCGCGCGATTATGCCAGCGCTGGCCGACTCATAGTAGCCGCCTACCCGGCCGCCAAGGACTAATACCAGCTATTAGCGCGGGTCAGCGTGTCGGGTGGTCACCGGCGGTTATGAGCGTCCCCCGTACCCTACCCGGCAGGCCAGCAGGCAGATGAACACGACCGACAGCGCCGCCGCGGTGTCCGGCGATCCCGCCGCCGCCGCGATCATGATCCAGGCGAAGATGACCGGCAGCAACCGGCCCAGCGGCCGGCCGCCGCTCCGCGGCCGCGGTACCGACGGCATGACCTGGGCAACGGGCCGTGACTGCGCGGGCCGCTGCGGCAGGTCGGCGCCCAGGACCGGCTCGACGGGCAGGTCCGACGTCAGCTCGCGCAGGTCAGACCAGGTCTTCGAGGCGTAGGCGGCCGACGTCCGCTCCTCGAACTCCTCCAGCGTGATCCGGCCATCCGTGTATGCGTCCCGGAGGACATCGACAACGCTATCCCGCTCTTTGTCGGAGGCGCGGATCGGTCGGTCGGTCATCGGCGCGGACCCTTCCTCGTGCTCCCCTTGATCCTAACCTAGCGATCCGAGGAAGCCCGTTAGGTAGGAGCAAGAGGAGCGGGCGGAGGCCGCCGGCAGGCGGCGGCGCGCGTCCGGCACCGCCGGCCCGGGCCGCCGCCGGCCCGGGCCGCCGGCCCGGTCACCGCGGTCCGGATGCCACCCGGTGCCCGGCCAGGATCCCCGTGATGACGGAGTGTCAATCGCGAATGCCGACGGGAAAGGCGTCCTGGCGCCGAATCGGCTGCCGCGCCGGGCGGCGCGAGGCGAATGATTGCCGAAACATTATGTTCTAGGTCTCGCCCCGCAAACGTGTGCGGCGTTACGCTGATGGCAAATCTTTCATCTGGTCAATCTGAGTCGGATGTGGCAGGAGGAAGGTTTCGGCGTGGTGATTTTGTCGTATGTGACAAGGTCCTCAGGCCGCGCAGTTACGACGGGCACCCGTCCTCTCGGCCGCCGCTATGGTACGCCGGGAGCCAGACAGGCCATTCCTCACTAGGAGGGATCGAATTTGAGCGTCAGCGAAGACCGCACAGTCCAGCCCAGTCCTACCACCGCGGTGCCCGGCATGGGCATCGCCGACCCTGCTCCCCTGGGTCTCGCAGCCTTTGCCCTCACTACGTTCCTGCTGTCCGCCAAGAATGCCGGCTGGATGACCCACGCCACCGGCAGCGCGTGGCTCGGCTACGCCTTCGCCTACGGCGGATTCGGCCAGCTGCTGGCCGGCATGTGGGAGTTCCGCAACAGGAACGTATTCGGTGCCACCGCCTTCTCTACCTACGGCGGTTTCTGGATCGGTCTCGGCCTGTGGGTCCAGTTGGTCGCGAACCCAGCGGTCGCGGCCATCAAGCCGGCCACAGCGGCGGCGACAGTCGCCTCGCTCAATCACGACCTAGGCTGGATACTGCTCGCATTCGCCATCTTCAACACGTACATGCTGATCCTGAGCACTCAGGTGAGCATCGCGGTGTTCGCGGTCTTCCTCACCTTGGAGCTCACCGAGATCATCCTGTGCATCGGTAACTTCACCGCTGGCGCGGCATTGCTGCCCACCGGAACGATCAAGTTCGGCGGCTACGTCGGCGTGATCACCGCCCTGGTGGCCTGGTACACGTCGGCGGCCGGCGTCTCGAACGGCATCGCCGGGCGGCTCAGGTTCCCGGTCGGCAGGCCGCTGCTCGGCTAGGCCTCCGCCGGAGGATCAGCGCTGGGGAGCACCCGCTCCCCAGCGCTTTTCCGTTCTCCGGAGTCGCCGGCCGGGCCGGGCGCGAGCCGGATAGCGTTAGGCGGGCGAATGCGGCGGCGAGGGGAGGATCCCGGTGCAGAACGGACGGCAGCTCGACCTGTCGGCGCAGGTCGAGCTGGTCAAGCGCCGGACGCGGCCGTGGAAGGCGATCATCGCCCTGGTGTTCGCGATCGCCGCCGCGGTCATCTCGCGCCAGGCCCGCAACGACTCGCCCCCGATCTTCTCGGCCACGAGCCACCTCGCCGACCGGTTCATCTGGGCGGGCATGGCCGTGGCCTTCCTCGTCTTCGGGTCCGTCGCGACCTACAGCCTGTCCGGGAAGATCAGGGAACTGCTGCAGCCGCGAACGGGGACCGCGCACTCGGCCGTGGCCGGGTACATCGTCTTGATCATCGGCGCCTTCGCCACCCTGGTGATCACGCTGGAGCTGTTTGCCGTGCCGGTCGGCCAGCTCGTCTTGGGCGGTGCGCTGACCAGCGTCTTCGTCGGCATCGCGGCGCAGCAGGCGCTCGGTAACGTGTTCGCCGGGCTGGTGCTGCTCTTCGCCCGGCCGTTCCAGGTCGGGGACGCGATCCGGCTGCGGGCCGGCGCGCTCGGCGGCACGCTCGACGGCATCGTGACCGATATCGGGATCACCTACGTCCGCTTCGACACCGGCGGCAGCGTGATGTCCATTCCTAACTCGCAGGTGCTCAACGCCATCGTCGGCCCGATCCCGCCGCAGGACGAAGAGGATTCCCCGGTGGCCCCGGACGGCAAGTCGGGCACGCCGGGCGGCCCGGAGAATTCGCAGCCACGTCCGGGCGGCCCCACGTAAAACGAAGGACCGGCTGGCATGCCAGCCGGTCCTTCGTCACGCGCACCGGTGCGGAGGTCGCCTCTCGGCGAAAGGCGCAACACGGCTCCAGCCAAACGGTATTCCGTGAAGGCAATAGGTGCGGCCCGGGGACACAGCCACACCGGCTGATACCTAGTAACGCCCCCGGCGCCGCCTCTGTTCCCGTCGTGTGGGCGGATCCGTTTCGTAGGGGAACGACGAGATGGCCTCGTGGCTCGCGGTCGTCTCCCCGTCCTGCTCCGGGTACGGGCTGACCGGGTACTGATCCCCCTGCTGCTGGCTGACCGGGTACTGGGCCGCCGGATACTGCTGGCCCGCCGGGTACTGCTGGGCTGCCTGGTACTGCTGGCCCGCCGGGTACTGCTGGGTCGCCTGGTACTGACTCGCTGAATGCTGGCTCACCGGATGCTGGCTCACCGGGTACTGGCTGGCCTGGTGCTGGCTGGCCTGGTGCTGGCCTTCGGCGTGCTGATCGCCCCCGCCGCGGTAGGACTGCTCCGGCGCGGCGTAACCGAACGTGCTGTATCCCTGGTCCGGGTAAGGCTCGGTCTCGCCCGTGACCTCGTAATCCTCGCTGCCGTAGCCGTATTCGCTGTACCCCTGGTCCGGGTAAGCGGAGGTGCCGGCCACGGCGTACCCCTGCTCCTGGTACTGCTGGTCCCCGTAGCCCGGGTAGGACTGATGCGCGTACCCGGGCTCGGCGTAGGTTCCGCTGGCCTCGTGCCCCTGGCTGCCGCTGTGGGCCGGGTAGCCGTACTCCTCGTACCCCTGCTCCGCGTGGCCGGCCTGGTCCTGGTACCGCTGGTCCTGATAACCCTGGTCACGGTAGTGCTGGGCCTGGTAGCCGCCCTCGACGTGGCCGGGCTGCTCCTGCCCCTGGTAACCGGGCCCGGAGTAGCCGCGGCCTACGTAGGTACCGCTGTCGTAGGAGGCGCTCTCGTAGGAGGCGCTGTCACGACCTTGCCCGGAGCTGTCGTAACCCCGGCTGGAGTAGGTGCCCGTGCCGTAGCCCTCCCCCTGGTACGACCCGCTGTCGTGCTGCTGGCCCTGGTACGACGGGGCAGCCGGGGACTCATAAGAACCGGGCTGGTACGAAGCGGACGATGGGGAATAGCTCTGCTCAGGGCCGGCCGGTGACGGCGCGCCGTACCCCGGGTTATCGCCATGGCCCTGGCCCGGGTACTCCTGGCCGGAGTAGGCCTGACTGGAATACTCCCGGTCGGCGTACTGCCCGGAGTATTCCTGGGCGTCATATCCGCTGCCGGAGTAGCCCTGGCCGGCGTAGTCACGGCTGGAGTACTCGTAGCCCTGATCGGGATAGCCGGGGTCGGAGTAGCCCTGGCCGGCGTACCCGCGCTCGCCGTACCCCGGCTGCTGGCTGCTGTATCCCTGCTGGCCGTCGTAGGCCTGGTCCTGGTACCCGGGCTGGGCGTAACCCTGCTCGGCGTACTGCGCCGCGCCCACGTACTGCGCCGCGCCCGCGTACTGGCCTGACTCGGCGTATTGCCCGGGCTCTGCGTACTGGGCCTGTTCCCCGTACTGGCCCTGCTCGCCGTAGCGGGGCTGCTCGCCGTAGCGGGGCTGCTCGGGATAGCTGGTCTCGGCGTACTGGCCGGCGTCGTAGGACCGGGCCGCTTCGCCGTAACCGTCAGCTGGAAGGCGGCGACGGCCGGCCTGCGGCTCGGAGTAACGCTGCTGGTCCGGATAGTACGGCTCGGCGTAATCCTGGGCATAGCGGGGCGCTGCCTGGCTGGGCTGGGCCGACGTCGGCCCGGGGGGCAGTGCCAGCGGGCCGGGAGGCAGCGCGCGGGGTCCCGGGGAAGCCTGGGGAAGCTGAGCAATCTGGGGAGCCGGCTCGTCGGGTCGCAAGGCGCGGAAGTCACCGGTGGCCGGACCGATGTAGTCGACGTCACGACCGCTGTAGCCACCAGGAAGAGCCGTCAGCCTCGGATCTGTCGGCGCGCTGGGAAGCTGGGTGGCATAGGCGGCCGAGCCACGGGGGTCGGATGGCTGCGCGCCGCGCTGCAAGGCGTCGATCAGCCTTGGCAGCTCATCGATCGGGAGCCGGAACGTGCCGGTGCAGGTGCCTCCCTGCCAGATGCTGAAGACGGAGACGCCGGTGTCGGAGTACCAGCTCAGACGCATGCTGCGGGAGCTGCCGCGGACGTCGAAGAAGACCTCGCCGAGCCGGGGCAGCGGCGCTGCGTCCGACGCTGACATGGTGCCCATCGTGGCCTTGCTCCCTTCCCTATGTCCAGTTCGTCACCAAGCACTCTTCAGCAGGCTAGCTGCAGGCTGGAATTCAGGCAGGGAATTTCACCACCCCGCCTGCAAGACCGCTGCTGCTGATGGCATCATTATCGGCAGGCTTGCAGCGGCCCGCGTGGTGGTTTCAGCAGGACGGGTGAACCAGCACGCTGGGGCCAGCCGTTCGGTATGGTAACCACTTGCTTACGAGGTCGCCGTACCCGTGCATGGGAACACCACGCCGCGAAGACGCGTTGTATCTTGCAACGGAGGCTTCCGGACAGGGACGGGTTCGCGTGCTCACGAGCCTGCGCTCCACTGTAACGCACTATTTGATGCATCTTGGTTGAGGAGATTGATCCATGTCTCAGGTACGTCGGCAGTCGGCTGTGCTTCCCCGCCCGAACTGGGGGTGGCAAGATGCTGCCGCGTGCAAGGGCGAGGACCTGCTGCTCTTCTTCGGCCCGGACGGCGAACGCCAGCCGGAGCGGGAGATAAGGGAGCGTAAGGCTAAGGGGGTCTGCGCCGCTTGCCCGGTTCGGCTCGAATGCCTGAACTACGCGGTGTCACGCCCCGAGAAGTACGGCACGTGGGGCGGCCTCAATGAGGACGAGCGCTCGGCTGAGCGCCGCCGTCGCATGCGCCGCGCCAACGCCGCCTAGCTAGCACCCGCCTAGCTAGCACCCGCCTAGCCGGTACCGCCGGGCCTGCCTCGAGCACGAGGGAGGCCCGGCGGTTCGCGTCAGGCCCGTGCTCGGACGAGGCCCGTGACTTAAGCGAGCAGCGTGACTCAGGCGAGCAGCGCTAGGACGTCGTCGTCGGTGAGCTGGGCGAAAGAGCGGTAGTACTGCCCGACGGACCGGAACCGGCGGGGCACCGCCAAGATGACGACCTGATCGGCTTCCGAGCGGATCTCCTGCGCCGCGTCAGGCGCCGCGACCGGCGCGGCCAGGACGAGGTGAGCGGCCTGGGCCGCCCGTAGCGAGCGCAGCGCCGCTCGCGCGGTTACGCCGGTCGCCAGGCCGTCATCGACCACGATCACGCACCACCCGGCCACCGGCGGCAGCGGACGGCCCGCCCGGTATACCCGCACCCTCCGGTCCAGCTCGGCCTGCTCGGCGGCCACCACCGGGTCCAGGTCGGCCGGGGACAGCGACAGCCGGGTCAGCAGGCCGTCGTCGTAGACGACGGCGGCCAGCCCCTCGGCGACGGCGCCCACGCCTAGTTCGGGCTGACGGGGATACCCGATCTTGCGGGTCACGATGACGCCCATGGGCGCGTCCAGGCCGGCGGCGACCTGCCTGGCCACCGCGACTCCGCCCCGGGGCAGCGCCAGGACCACGATCCGGCCGGCCCAGCCGGCCAGCGTCGTGACGCGGCCGAGCCGTTCCGCGAGCAGGGTTCCGGCCGCCCGCCGGTCCGGGAACGGGAGCGCGTACTCACCCTGGCGCATGCCGGGGATGTACCCGGGACAGACCGGCACGAACAGCCCGGACCGGGGCGCACAATGGACGGGTGATCTGTGTTCCGTGCCGGAAGCGGCAGCACGAGGAGTGCCCGGGTGGCACCTGGTGCGACTGCCAGCACCAGCCGCCGGCCGAGGCGCCCGAGCGAGAGCCCGCGCTCAGCTGGCTACGCCAGGGCTGAGGACCAGGGCTGAGCACCGGGACCGGGCGCTCACCGGGAATAGGCGCCGCGGGCGCCATGTTGCCATGCGTGTGCCCACGGACCTGAACTCCCGCGCTGTCCACATGGCGGACAGTACCTGGACAGTCCGGTTCGTTACATGTGATCCTGGCTTTATGAGTGTTACGGACCCGCTGCTCGTCGTGCGACGGCACGTCGACTTCCTGCGCGTCCGTAGTGCCATCTGTTTGCCCGCCCGATAGTCGCCGACCCGGTTTGTCTTAAACCAGGGCGCGCGCGCGATGCCGGGCGTCTTCCCGCTGAATCCCCGCGGCTTAACCGCGCCAGAAATGGCGCGCTGAAGCCGTGCGGTGAGCGGGGCCCCAGGTCGCGGCGCGCGTCCCCGACCTGAAGGAACCCGAAGCAGCATGCCAGTCGCAACTGGGGCGAAGCGTAAACGCGGTGAGGGCCAGTGGGCGCTCGGCTACCGCGAGCCGCTTAACAAGAACGAGGAAAACAAGCGCAACGACGACGGGCTCAACGTCCGCCAGCGCATCATCGACGTCTACTCCAAGTACGGCTTCGACTCCATCGACCCCGCTGACCTGCGCGGTCGCTTTCGCTGGTACGGGCTATACACCCAGCGCCGGCCGGGCATCGACGGCGGCAAGACCGCGGTGCTCGAGCCCGAAGAACTCGACGACCGCTACTTCATGCTGCGGGTCCGCATCGACGGCGGCCAGCTGTCCAATGACCAGCTGCGGGTTATCGCCTACATCTCGCGCCGGTACGCCCGCGGCACCGCCGACGTGACCGACCGGCAGAACATCCAGCTGCACTGGATCGAGATCGAGAACGTCCCCGATATCTGGGAGGCGCTCGAGTCGGTGGGCCTGTCCACCACCGAGGCCTGCGGTGACACCCCGCGGGTGATCCTCGGCTGCCCGCTGGCGGGCATCGACGCGGACGAGATCATCGACGGCACGGCCGAGATCGCCTCGATCACCAGCCAGTACATCGGCGACGCGGCGTTCTCCAACCTGCCGCGCAAGTTCAAGTCCGCGATCAGCGGCTGCGCGGCCCAGTGCGCCATCCACGAGATCAACGACATCGCCTTCGTCGGCGTGGTCAACGGGCAGGGCGAGACCGGCTACGACCTGTGGGTCGGCGGTGGCCTGTCCACCAACCCGATGATCGGCAAGCGGCTCGGCGCCTTCGTCCGGCCGGATCAGGCCGCCGAGGTCTGGGCGGGCGTGATCGGGCTGTTCAGGGACTACGGCTACCGCCGGCTGCGGCACCGGGCCAGGATCAAGTTCCTGGTCGCGGACTGGGGCCCGGAGCGGTTCCGCGAGGTCCTCGAGAAGGAGTACCTCGGCTACGCGCTGGCGGACGGGCCGGCCCCGGATGCCCCCCGCGGCGGGATCCGCGACCACGTCGGCGTCCACGCCCAGCGGGACGGGAACTACTACGTCGGCTTCGCGCCCACCGTGGGCCGCCTGTCGGCCGACACGCTCGATGTCATCGCCGACCTGGCCGCCAGGTACGGCAGCGGCCGGGTCCACACCACCACCGAGCAGAAGATGGTCATCCTCGACGTGCCGCCCGAGCGCACCGCGGAACTAGTGGCCGAGCTGGACCAGGCCGGGCTGCCCGCCGTCCCCAGCGCGTTCCGCCGGCACACGATGGCCTGCACCGGAATCGAGTTCTGCAAGCTGGCCATCGTCGAGACCAAGGCCCGGGCCGCCGACCTGATCAGCGAGCTCGAGCGGCGGCTGCCCGACTTCGACGTCCCCGTCACGATCAACGTCAACGGCTGCCCGAACTCCTGCGCCCGGATCCAGACAGCCGACATCGGCCTCAAGGGCTCGCTGGTCACCGGGCCGGACGGCCACCAGGTCGAGGGATTCCAGATCCACCTGGGCGGCAGCCTGAACGGCGGTGACGGCTCGGCCTCCGGGTTCGGCCGCAAGGTGCGCGGGCTCAAGGCCACGGCCGAGGAATTGCCAGATTACGTGGAGCGGGTACTCAGGCGGTTCCGAGCCGCCCGGGCAGAAGGAGAGACGTTCGCGGCCTGGACCGCCCGGGCCAGCGATGAGGAGCTGTCGTGAGCAATCGGGCCGTGCCGTTCTACTGCCCGTACTGCGGTGAGGAAGACCTCGAGCCGCAGGGTTCCGCGGACGGTGAGTGGCACTGCCGCAGCTGCACGCGGAGTTTCCAGCTACGCTTTGCCGGAATAGGAGTCACATTGTGAGCCCCGTCGTAACGCGCGGCCTGGCGCAGCGGACCACCCTGGAGGACCCCGAGCTCATGCGAACCCTCGCCGAACAGGCCGCGGAGGAACTAGCCGACGCGCCGGCCGAAGAGGTGATCCGCTGGGCGGTGGACACGTTCGGTGAGCGCATCTGCGTCACCTCGTCCATGACCGACGCGGTTATCATCCACCTCGCCTCGGCCGTCCAGCCGGGCATCGAGGTGGTCTTCCTCGACACCGGCTACCACTTCGCCGAGACCATCGGCACCCGGGACGCGGTAGAGGCCGTCTACCCCATCAAGCTGATCAACGTCACCCCGTCGCGCACGGTCAAGGAGCAGGACGCCGAGCTGGGCCCCCGGCTCTTCGGGCGCAACCCGGACCTGTGCTGCTACCTGCGCAAGGTCGAGCCGCTCGAGCGGGCGCTGACCAACTACGACGCCTGGATCACCGGCGTGCGCCGGGACGAGACCAGCAACCGCCGCCAGACCAAGGTCGTGGAGTGGGACGACCGGCGGGAGATGGTCAAGGTCAACCCGATCGTCAGCTGGTCGGGCAAGCAGGTGGACGACTTCATCACCGAGCAGGGCATCCTGGTGAACCCCCTGGTCTACGACGGCTACCCGTCCATCGGCTGCGCGACCTGCACGGTCCGGGTCGAGGCCGGCGCCGACCCGCGCAGCGGCCGCTGGGCCGGAACCGGCAAGACGGAGTGCGGCATCCATGCATGACAGTGCCAGCCCGGGGGGGCGCCCCCCCGGGAACCCCCCGATCCTGGGGGGAAACCTTTCCTCCCAGACCCCCTCGGCCCCCCCGCGGGGGGTACTGGTTGCCGTCGCGCATGGCAGCAGGGACCCGAGGGCCGCGGCTACCGTCGCCGAACTGGCGGCGGTGGCCCGGGAGCGCTCACCCGGCCTGGACCTCCGCACCGCCTTCCTGGGCCACGCCCCGCCGTCGCTGCCGCAGGTCCTGAGCACGATCGAACCAGACCGCCCGGTAACCGTGCTGCCGCTGCTGCTCACGGCGGCGTTCCACAGCAAGACCGACATCCCCCGCATGCTGGCGCGGACGCCGAGGCCGCGGGTCAGCTACGGCGCCACCCTGGGCCCGCACCCGCGCCTGCTCGACGCGCTCGACCGCCGCCTGGCCGAGGCGGACCCCGGTGCGTACGCGGACCCGGGCCGGACCGCGGTCGTCCTGGCCGCGGCCGGTTCCAGCGACCCCGAAGCGAACGCCACCATCGCCCGGCTGGCCGCGCGGTGGCAGGCCAGGACCGGCTGGTACGCGGTCCGCCCGGCCTACGCCTCGGCCGCCGGCCCCTCCCCCGCGACGGCGGTGGCCGGCCTGCTGCGGGAGGGGGCGCCGCGCGTCGCGGTGGCCACCTACCTGCTCGCCCCGGGCCTGTTCGCCGACCGGATCCGGCACGCGGCGCTGGCGGCCGGCGCGGCCGCCGTCTCCCCCGCCCTCGGGGCCTGCGCCGAGGTGGCGGACGTCCTGCTGGACCGGTTCACAGAAAACGGATCAACAAGGCGGACCGCAGCATAACTCGGGTGCGGAAATCTGGGTAAAACCCGGATAACCCTCGGGATAGCCGAGGAACCCCGATCCGCTGGTCACGATCCGGTATCGTACGTCCCTCCGGGCATACGCTGACCCGGTAGAGTCGGCCGCTGGTCGAACGCGACTTGATTGGCCGCCAAAGGGGGCGAATGCGTATCTGGCCGGGAACGCCATACCCGCTCGGTGCGACATGGGACGGATGGGGCACCAATTTCGCACTTTTCTCCGAGGTCGCGGAACGTGTGGAACTCTGCCTATTCGATGACGCCGACAATAAGGGCACGCTGAGCGAGACCCAGGTCGAGCTCACCGAGGCCGACGGCTTCGTCTGGCACGGCTACCTGCCGGGTATCGCACCGGGGCAGCGCTACGGCTACCGCGTCCACGGTCCGTACGACCCGCCGCGCGGGCTGCGCTGCGACGGCTCCAAGCTGCTGCTCGACCCGTACGGCAAGGCGATCGAGGGCAGCCTCCGCTGGGACGCATCGCTGTTCGACTACCAGTTCGCCAGTCCGGCCAAGCGGAACACCAGCGACAGCGCCCCGCACATGCCGAAGAACGTGGTGATCAACCCGTTCTTCGACTGGGGCAACGACCGGGCCCCGCAGACGCCGTACCACGAGACGATCATCTACGAGGCCCACGTACGCGGGCTGACCCTGTGCCACCCTGAGGTCCCGGCGGCCCAGCGCGGCACCTACGCCGGGCTGGCCCATCCCGCGGTCATCGCCCACCTGCAGCGGCTCGGCGTGACCGCGGTCGAACTGATGCCGGTGCACCAGTTCGTGGCCGAGAAGTCCCTGGTCGGGCGCGGCCTGACCAACTACTGGGGCTACAACACGATCGGCTTCCTGGCCCCGCACAACCGGTATTCCTCGGCCGGCCAGCGGGGCGAGCAGGTCGGCGAGTTCAAGTCGATGGTAAAGGCACTGCACGAGGCGGGCATCGAGGTCATTCTCGACGTGGTCTACAACCACACCGCGGAGGGCGACCACATGGGGCCCACGCTGTCCTTCCGCGGCATCGACAACGCGGCCTACTACCGGCTCTCTGACTCCGAGCGCTGGCGCTACCTGGACTACACCGGCTGCGGCAACAGCTTGAACGCCCGGCACCCGCACTCGCTGCAGCTGGTCATGGACTCGCTGCGGTACTGGATCCTGGAGATGCACGTCGACGGGTTCCGTTTCGACCTCGCCGCCGCGCTGGCCCGGGAGCTGCACGACGTGGACCGCCTGTCCACCTTCTTCGACCTGGTCCAGCAGGACCCGGTGGTCTCCCAGGTCAAGCTCATCGCCGAGCCGTGGGACGTAGGCGAAGGCGGCTACCAGGTCGGCAACTTCCCGCCGCTGTGGAGCGAGTGGAACGGCAAGTACCGGGACGCGGTCCGGGACTTCTGGCGCGGACGGCCGTCGACCGTGCCCGAGTTCGCCTCCCGGCTCACCGGGTCCAGCGACCTGTACGCGACGAGCGGGCGCCGCCCGTTCGCGTCGATCAACTTCATGACCTGCCACGACGGCTTCCCCCTGAACAACCTGGTCTCCTACGACCGTAAGCACAACGAGGCCAACGGCGAGGACAACCGGGACGGCACCGACGACAACCGCTCGTGGAACTGCGGCGCCGAAGGCCCGTCGGACGACCCGGCCATCGCCGAGCTGCGCGCCCGGCAGAAACGGAACTTCCTGGTCACCTTGTTCCTGTCGCAGGGTGTCCCGATGCTGCTGGCCGGCGACGAGATGGGCCGCACCCAGGGCGGCAACAACAACGCCTACTGCCAGGACAGCTCGGTGTCCTGGCTGGACTGGGGCCTGGCCGCGGCCGGGCAGGACCTGCTGCAGTTCACCGAGACGCTGGCCGGCCTGCGCCGCGACCACCCGGTGTTCCGCCGGCGACGGTTCTTCCGCGGCCAGGTGCCGGGCGGCGAGAAGGGCGACATCGTTCTGGCTGACCCCGGCCGGCGGGGTGATGACCGACTCGGACTGGGCCGCCAGCTACGCCAAGTCACTGGCGGTCTACCTCAACGGCGATGCCATCAGCGAGCCCGACCCGCGCGGCGGGAAGATCTCCGACGACAGCTTCCTGCTGCTGTTCAACGCGCACAGCAACCCGCTCACGTTCACCTTGCCCGAGGCCAGCTACGCCCCGGGCTGGGAGGTCGTCATCGACACCGCCCACCCGGAAGCCTCCGGGGCGGCCCGCCTGCCGAAGGACGAGATCGAGGTCCGCGACCGCGCCGTCGTCGTGCTACGGTCCGCGGCTTGACATCCTCCCTCGTCCGCAGCGAGGGATTCCGGCCGGTGCCGGATCATGTGAACACACTATCGACTACCGCTGACGTTCCAGGGAGGTGAAGCGGCGCTCTTCTCCGGCCTGAAGGCCAGAGTCTCCACGCCGCGACCCTAATGAGCCTGCACCAGCTTTTCCCGGTCTCTGCGGACGAGCCCGACTTGCCCGCGCTGTATGCCTACCCGGAGGGCCGCTGGCTGCGGGCCAACATGGTGTCCAGCGTGGACGGCGCCGCCAGCCTCAAGGGCGCCTCGGCGGGCCTGTCCTCGGACACCGACCGGCGGCTGTTCGCGCTGCTGCGGACGCTGTCCGACGTCATCGTGGTCGGCGCCGCGACGGCGCGGACCGAGCGCTACAAGCCGGCCAGGCTCCAGCCGGATTGGGCTGACCTGCGGTCGGGCCGCACGCCGACCCCGCCCATCGCGGTCGTGACCCGGAGCCTCGACCTCGACCCGGACAGCCCGCTGATCACCGCGGCCCCGGCCGATGCCCGCACGATCGTCATCACGACCTCACAGGCCCCGCCGGACATCCGGGCCGCCCTCGAGCCGCGCGCCGACGTGATCGTGGCGGGCGAGGACGGCGTCGATTTCGGGGCCGCGGTGGCCGCACTGGCCGAGCGCGGCCACCGCCGCCTGCTGGCCGAGGGCGGCCCGCACCTGCTCGCCGAGCTGCTCGGGGCCGGCCTGCTCGACGAGCTGTGCCTGACCACCGGCCCGCTGCTGGCGGGCCCGGGCGCCGGCCGGATCGTGGCCGGCGGCCCGGCCGGCGCGTCCCTGCCGCTCGACCTGGCCCACCTCCTGGCCGAGGACGGCTTCCTGTTCTGCCGCTACACCAGGAAAAACTAGGCCGGACGGGGCAGCAGGCCCCGCTCGAAGCCGGTGGCGACGGCGGCGGCCCGGTCGTTGACGCCGAGCTTGGCGTAGACATGCAGCACGTGGGTCTTGACCGTGGCCTCGCTGATGAACAGGCGAGCCGCTGCCTCGCGGTTGGAGCAGCCCTGCGCGATCAGCGCGAGAATGTCGAGCTCGCGCTGGCTCAGCGGTTCCCTGGCCGGCTGCCTGACCTGGCCGAGCAGCCGGGTCGCCACCGACGGCGAGAGCACCGCCTCGCCCCGGGCGGCCGCCCGCACGCCACGCAGCAGCTCATCGGGCGGGGAGTCCTTCAGCAGGTAGCCGGTGGCGCCGGCCTCGATCGCGGGCACCACGTCGGTGTCGGTGTCGAAGGTCGTGAGCACGAGCACCCGCGCCTCCACGCCCCGCTCGGCGAGCAGCCTGATCGCGCTCACCCCGTCGAGCACCGGCATGCGCAGGTCCATCAGCACCACGTCGGGGCGGAGGGCGGCGGCCCGGTCAACCGCCTCACGGCCGTTGGCCGCCTCCCCCGCCACCTCGAACTCGCCGCTGGCCTCGAAGATGCCGCGCAGCCCATCGCGCACTACCGGATGGTCGTCGGCGATCAGCAGCCGGATGGTCATTCGCAGTCTCCCAGGGGTATCGCGGGCAGGCTGGCCGACACGGCCGTGCCCGCCCCGGGTTCTGATTCGATCTCCAGCTGCCCGGCCAGCCGGCTGACCCGCTGCCGCATCGAGATCAAGCCGAAGCCGCCCGCGGCGAGCGTCGGGCCAGCCGGCTGCCCGCTGGCCCTGCTTTCCCCGGCGGCGGCCAACGCGAACCCCGCGCCGTCGTCGCGCACGTCCAGGCTGACCACGTCCTCCATGTAGGACAGCGTGATCCCGGCCCGGGAGGCGCCGGCGTGCTTGGCCACGTTGGCCAGCGCCTCCTGGGCGACGCGCAGCAGCGTCACCTCGACCTCCGGGTGCAGCAGGCGCGCCTGCCCGGTGGTCTCCATCTCGCCGGCCACCCCGCTGGTCGCCGACCAGCGGGCCACCTCCTCGGCCAGCGCCTCGGGAAGCCTGCTGTCCTCCAGCGCCTGCGGCCGCAGGGCCTGGACCGAGCGGCGGGCCTCAGCCAGGCTGTCGCGGGCCAGCCGCTTGGCGTTGTCGATCCGGCGCTCGCGTTCGGCGTCGTGGCTGGTCTGCTGGGCCGCCTCGAGCTGGGTGACGATCCCGGTCAGGCCCTGGGCCAGGGTGTCGTGAATCTCCCGGGCCATCCGCTGCCGCTCGTCCCCGGCCCCGGCCTCCCGGGCCTGGGTGAGCAGCTGGGCCTGCAGCCCGGTGTTCTCGGCGATCATCTCCTCCAGCCGGTGGTTAGCCTCGGCCAGCTCGGCGATCATGCCCTTGCGGGCCAGGTTGTGCTCCTCGGTCCGCAGGCCCAGCCTGATGAACACCCCGATGAGCCCGACGTCCACGCCGGCCAGCAGCACCCAGATCGCCACCAGCGGGACGGTCGGCCGGTGGAATCCGCCCGACTGGGCCATGGCGAAGAAGACCGCCACGACCGCCGAGACGGCCCACCGCCAGGCTCCCTTCAAGAACCCGTGCGCGTGCAGGAAGCCGATCCAGGTGAAGAACGCGTACCAGGGGCTGCGGAGGGTGAGCAGCGCGATGAACACGACTTCGACGACCAGGTAGGACCGCATCAGCCGCTGGCTCTCGATCCAGGCCGGGTGCCAGATGATCGACCAGGTGTACCAGGCTCCGGCCGCCACGGCGATGCCGGCGGTGATGGCGAACGCGCCCGCCGTCGGCTTCTGCGAGAGCACGTAGGGGATGACGGGGACGGCGAGCAGGACGTAGGGCACCACCCGCATCGCCGACTCGTACTGGCGCTCCACCAAATCGAGGCCGCTGTCCGGCCTGCTCACCGTCACCGTGCTCACCCGTCTCTACGCCTGCTGCCAGCGGAAGAACCGCGCCGCCAGCGCCCCCGCGATCACCACGTACGCCGCCATTATGCCCAGGTATTCAAGCCGCGGGTCCACGCCCATCCAGCTGTCCCGCACGGCGTGCAGGGCCGCGCCGAGCGGGGTGAAGTTCCCGATCTGCCGCATCACCGGTGACATGTCCTCGGTCGGGAAGTAGACGCCGGCGAAGAACATGTTCGGGAAGAACAGCAGCCAGCCCAGGCCGGCCGCGCTCCGGGACGTCGGCGCGGCCGCCGCGACCAGCAGGCCGAGGGCGAACAGCGCGGCGATGCCGAGCAGGGCCGACAGGACGAACCAGCCGACCGCGGACGGCGCCGGCACGTGGTAGCCCAGCCGGGCTACCGCGATGACCAGGGCCACCGACACGATCGCCGCGGCCGCCCACACCATCAGGTCGGCCAGGAGCAGGGTCAGCGGCCGCACCGGCGTGACGCCCAGCCGGCGCAGGATGCCGCGCTCCCGGTACTGGCCGATGACCATCGGCACCCCGGTCAGGCCGAGGATGGCCATCACGATCGCGACGCTGATGGACGCGATGTACTCGGTGCCGATCTGGCCGGACAGGCTCTTCTGCGGATCGCCGAACCCGGGGATCAGCCCGAACCCGATGACCAGCGCTACCGGCAGCCCGAACACCCCGATGGCCGCGGCCTTCTCGCGCAGGAACAGCTTGGTCTCGACGAAGGCGAGCCTGCTGAAGCCGTTCATTCCTGTTCTCTCCCTCAGGTTTCCATGGTGCGGCCGGTCAGCGCCACGTAGGCGCTGTCCAGGCTGCGTCCCTCGATCCGCAGGTCGGCCACCAGGACCTGCCTGCGGGCCAGTTCCGCGGTGACGGCGCTGGCGAAGTCGCCGGTGCCGGTGACGGTGACCCGCGCGTCATGGCGGCTGACCGCCGTGACGCCAGGCAGCGCGGCCAGCGACTGCTCCTCCAGCGGCGCTATCGGCCGGAACCGCACCCGGTACTCGCCCCCGGCCCGGTCCACCAGCCCGGATGGCGTGTCCAGGGCCGCGATCCGCCCCCGTTCGAGGATCGCGACCCGGTCGCACAGTTCCTCCACCTCGTCCATGAAGTGGCTGACCAGCACGACGGTGACACCCTGGTCCCGGACCGCGCTGATCAGGTCCCAGGTGGCCCGCCTGGCCCCGGGGTCCAGGCCCGAGGTCAGCTCGTCGAGGAACACCACCTCGGGGTTCCCGACCAGGGCCAGCGCGATGAACAGGCGCTGCTTCTGGCCGCCGGAGAGCTTGGCGAAGGTGGTGGCCGCCTTCCCGGCCAGCCCCCAGCGCTCGAGCAGCTCACGCCAGTCGGCCGGGTCCGGGTAGAACGAGGCGTACAGCTCGAGTGCCTCCCGCACCTTCAGCTTCTCCTGCAACTGGGTTTCCTGGAGCTGCACGCCGATGCGCTGGTGCAGCCGGTGACCGTCGGTCCGCGGGTCGAGGCCGAGGATCCGGACGTCCCCGCCGTCCCGCCGCCGCAGCCCTTCCAGGCACTCGACCGCAGTGGTCTTGCCCGCGCCGTTCGGCCCCAGGATGCCGAAGATCTCGCCCTTCTCCACCTGGAAGGAGATGCCGTCCACGACGGCCGTGCCGCCGTACCGCTTGGTGAGCCCCGTCACCTCGATGACCGCTGTCATCTCGCCCTCGCTTTCCTCAGGTCGCCCCGTCCCGGTAGCGCCATAGCCAGCTTCGCCCAGGGCGCCCCCGCGGCGGATCGCCTGCGCGGCCATCTCTGGCCCGCCGGGCAGCCGCCCGCTGGCCGGCCATCCGGCGGCGCGGCATCAACCGTTCGGCTGACCCCTATTCCAAGCATGTGCTTGACATCCCGGCGCACGACGAGGCAACATTCCAAGCATGTCCTTGGAATCTGGTTCGGGCGAAGGCCAGTCGCGGCAGCGGTGGCGCCTGCTTGACGACCCGGTGGCGATCCGGGCGCTGGCCCACCCGCTGCGGCACGACCTGATGTCGATCATCGGCCGGCTGGGCCGGGCCACCACCGCGGAGGCGGCGCGGGAACTGGGCATCAGCCACGGCCTGGCCTCGCACCACCTGCGGCAGCTGGCCAAGTACGGCTTCGTCGAGCAGGTGGCGGGCAAGGACCACCGGGAGCGCCCCTGGCGGCTGGTGGCGACCTCCTACACCTGGGGCCGGGCGCGCGACACGGCCGAGGGGTCGGGCGCGGTCGACGTACTGGAGCAGCTGACAGCCGAGCGGGCCGTCGAGGCGCTGCTCGACTGGCAGCAGCGGCGCGCGGGCTGGCCGGCCGCGTGGCAGGACCACGCCGGCCTGGGCGAGTCCACCGTCTGGCTCACCCCGGCCGAGTTCGCGGAGATCACCGAGGCCATGGACGCCTTGCTGAGGCGCTACGTCGACGAGCGTCCGCTCGACGACGTGGCCTCCCGGCCGGAGGGCTCCGTGCCGGTGACGTTCACGCTGTTCGCCATGCCGGACGGGCCGGCCGGGAAACCAGGGAAGGACTGACATGCGGGCGACATGGCGAATGCTGGCCGGCCGGCGCGACCTGAGGCTGGTGCTCTCGGCCGGGATCATCTCCATGACCGGGGACTGGATCTTGACGATCGGGCTGATCTACCGGGTCTACGCGGTCACCGGCTCCACGGTGGCGTCCGCCCTGACGATGGCCTCCGCGTTCGCGCCGCAGGTGATCCTGGGCGCGGTCGCCGGGGTGTTCGCCGACCGCTGGGACCGCAAGCGCACGATGATCACCGCCAACCTGCTGCTCGCGGCGGGCCTGCTGCCGCTGCTCCTGGTCGGCGGGGCGGGGCGGGTCTGGATCGTCTTCGCGGTGATGTTCTGGGAAGGCTGCGTCCAGCAGTTCTTCTCCCCCGCCGAGCAGGCCATGGTGCCCCGGCTGGTGCCCGAGGGCGAGCTCCTCGCCGCCAACGCGGTGAACGGCCAGGTGGCCAACGTGTCCCGGCTGGCCAGGCTCGGCCGCCGGAGGGATCCTGGCCGCGGCCGGCGGAATCGTCGCGGTGACGCTGGCCGATGTGGCCAGCTTCCTCGCCTCGGCCGCGCTGCTCGCCATGGTCAAGACGAGCGGGCAGACGGCCGCAGCCAGCGATGGGCCGGTGCGGGACCGGCTGGCCCGGGTCCGGGCCGAGCTCGGCGACGGGCTCAGGCTGGCCGCGCGGAACCGGACGCTGCGCGCCGTGATGATCTTCGCCCTGGTCACCAGCGTGGGTGAAGGCATCATGGGCGCGCTGTTCACGCCCTTCGTCGAGCACGTGCTGCACGGGACCCCGCAGGAGCTCGGCCTGATCGTCGCCGCCCAGGCCGTCGGCGGCATCGCCGGCGGGATGGTCGCCGCGGCTTCGGGCCACCGGATCCGGGCGGCCCGCCTGCTGGGTCTCGGCGCGATCGGTTTCGGCCTGGTGGACCTGGCCATCTTCCTCTACCCGCTCGGGTACGTGGCCGCCTGGCCCGCCGTCGTGGGGATGATCATCGTGGGGCTGCCCGGGGCGCTGACCCTGGCCGGGCTGATCACGCTGTTCCAGAGCAGCAGCGAGGACTCCTACCGCGGCCGGGTGTTCGGCGCCGTCAGCGCCCTGGAGGGCGTCAGCGTCCTGGCCGGCACCATGGGCGCGGGCTACCTGAGCAAGTTCGCGGGCATCGTGCCGGTGCTGGCCATCCAGGGCGGCGGCTATGTCGTGGCCGGCCTGGTCATGCTGGTGCACCTGCGCGACGGCGGCCGGGCGGACGGCGAGCCATCCAGGCCGGGGCCGCGAGCGCTCGCCACGGCAAGTTAGCCTAAGCTCCATGCCGCTGCACACTCAGGTAGACGAGTCCAGCCAGGACGACCAGGTCGACGTCAACCCGGTCTACGTCCAGGAACTGCACTGCGAGATCCCGCGGTACCGGCTGCCCGACCACGGCACCCTGCCGCGCACCGCGCTGCAGATCGTCCGGGATGAGCTCATCCTCGACGGCAATGCCCGGCTCAACCTGGCCACGTTCGTCACCACCTGGATGGAGCCCGAGGCCGAGCAGCTGATGGCGGAGACCGCCGCCAAGAACATGATCGACAAGGACGAGTACCCGCAGACCGCCGAGCTCGAGCGGCGCTGCGTGAACATCCTCAGCAACCTGTGGAACGCGCCCCGCGGGAGCGCCGCGACCGGCTGCTCCACCACCGGGTCGAGCGAGGCCTGCATGCTCGGCGGGATGGCGCTGCTGTGGCGGTGGCGGGCCCGGCGCAAGGCGGCCGGGCTCGAGGAGGCCCGGCCGAACCTGGTGATGGGCTCGAACGTGCAGGTGTGCTGGGAGAAGTTCTGCCGCTACTGGCAGGTCGAGCCGCGCTACGTGCCGATGGTGCCGGGCCGGCTGCACCTGGGCGCGGCCGAGGCCGCCGCCCAGTGCGACGAGAACACCATCGGCGTGGTCGCGATCATGGGTTCCACCATGGACGGCAGCTACGAGCCGGTGCTCGAGATCAGCCAGGCCCTGGACCAGCTGCAGGCCGAGCACGGCCACGACGTGCCGGTGCACGTGGACGGCGCGTCGGGCGGCTTCGTCGCTCCCTTCCTCCAGCCCGGCCTGGAGTGGGACTTCCGGGTGCCGCGGGTAGCCTCGATCAACGCCTCCGGCCACAAGTACGGCCTGGTGTACCCGGGGGTGGGCTGGATCTTGTGGCGGTCGCCGGACGCGCTCCCCGACGATCTCGTGTTCCGGGTCAACTACCTGGGCGGCGAGATGCCCACGTTCGCCCTCAACTTCTCCCGGCCCGGGGCGCAGGTCGCCGCCCAGTACTACAACTTCGTCCGGCTCGGCCACGGGGGCTACCGCCACGTGCAGCAGACCTGCCAGGACATCGCCCTGCACCTGTCCGGTGAGATCGCGAAGATGGGCCCGTTCGAGCTGCTCACCGAGGGACGGGACCTGCCGGTGTTCGCGTTCAAGCTGCGCGACGAGATCACCGGCTACTCGGTGTTCGACCTGTCCGAGCGGCTGCGGATGCGCGGCTGGCAGGTGCCCGCTTATACCTTCCCGGCCGACCTGACCAGCACCGCGGTCATGCGGCTCGTGATCAGGAACGGCTTCAGCATGGACCTGGCCAACCTGCTGCTCGCCGATATGCGCAAGCACGTGAAGATCCTGGAGCACCACCCGCAGACGCAGCCGCCGCCGGAGATCCAGGCCAGGCGCCAGTCCTTCAAGCACTGAGCGGACTTAAGAGGTCAGCCAGGTCAGGACAGGCACGATCCGGCGGCCGCGGGCGGGCGTCCAGGGATGGCGCTCGCCGTTGACCCAGGAGTAGGCGGGCAGGCCGTCGCGGATGAGGCCGAGCAGCCGGGGCTCGCCGAGGTCGGCCGCGGCCCAGTCGAAGAGCGCCTGGATCCGGGGCAGGATCACGCCGTAGTCGATCAGGCGGCCGGCGTAGTTCTCCAGGACCAGGATCTCCTCCAGCGAGATGCCGTCGAGCGGATACCGGTCCGGCAAGATGTTGTGCAGGGACAGGAACAGGTCGGCCCCCCGCCAGCGCGGATCGCCGAGCGGGCGGCTGGCGGCGCGCATCCGCCCCAGCGCCAGTCTCGGCCGGCCCACCAGCGCGTGCGCGTACAGCACCCGGCTCAGGGTCACGTTCATGAAGAAACGCTCGATCGGGAGCTCGTCCGCGCTCAGCTCCTGGTGATCGAGGTAGCCGGCCACGATGCTGGCGTTGTGAGCCCGGTACCAGGCCACGGCGCCGGGCTGGCGCAAGAACGCGGCCCAGTGCGAGACCGAAGGGCGGCTCGCGGGCCCGGGCTGCCCCGCCGCCAGCCGGTCCGCCTCCCACGCATCGCGCAGCAGGCCCTCGTTGACGGCGCGCCACCACGTGCTGCCGGGCCGGGCCGAATCCGGGGCAGCGAGCAGGCCGCGTCGGACCTGCCAGTTCATGAAGGCCGCCTCGGCCCGGCGGTACGCCCGGATCCGGGGGCGGCCGGGCCGGTCGTCGTAGAAACTGCTCGCCAGCCACAGCCGCCGGGCCGGATCGTCCCGTACGGCCGCCACCATGCCGGCCGCCTCGGCCGCCGCGTCACCCGGCATCGGCAGATAGCGTAACTGACGGGGCCCCCGAGGCGAGGAGCTGAGATGACGGTTTTGCGCAGTTACGTGAGCGGGGCCTGGACCGGCCCGGCGGACGGCGGGCGGCCGGTGCTCGACGCGGTGACCGGCGAGGAAGTCGCCCAGGTGTCGTCAGCGGGAGTCGACCTAGGCGCGGCGCTGGCCTACGGGCGCGGCACCGGCGGTCCGGCGCTGCGCGCGCTGACCTTCCACCAGCGGGCAGGACTGCTCAAGTCGCTCGGGCAGCTGCTGCGCGAGCACCGGCCGGAGCTGTACGCCCTGTCGGCCCGCACCGGCGCGACCCTGGGCGACGCCAAGTTCGACGTCGACGGCGGCATCGGCGTGCTGCTCAGCTACGCCAGCAAGGCCCGGCGCGAGCTGCCGAACGACACGATCCTGCCCGAGGGCGCGGCCGAGCCGCTCGGCCGGGGCGGGACCTTTCTCGGCCAGCACATCCTCACCTCCCGGCCCGGGGTCGCGGTGCAGATCAACGCGTTCAACTTCCCGGTCTGGGGTCCGCTGGAGAAGCTCGCCCCGGCGTTCATCGCCGGCGTGCCGAGCCTGGTCAAGCCGGCCACCCAGACCGCGTACCTGACCGCCCGGCTGGTCGAGCTGATCGTGGATTCCGGGCTGCTGCCCGAAGGGTCGATCCAGCTCGTCTGCGGGAGCGTCAGCGGGCTGTTCGACGATCTCGGCGAGCAGGACACGGTGTCGTTCACCGGCTCCGCCGCCACCGCCCGGCAGCTGCGCGCCCACCCGGCCATCGTCGGGCGGTCGGTCCGGTTCAACGCCGAGGCCGACTCGCTGAACTGCTCGATCCTCGGCCCCGAGGCGGAGCCCGGCACCCCGGAGTTCGACCTGTACGTCAGGCAGCTGGTCACCGAGATGACGGTCAAGGCCGGGCAGAAGTGCACCGCGATCAGGCGGGCCCTGGTTCCGGCCGGGCTGGCGGACCAGGTCGCCGAGGCGGTCGCGGCGCGGCTCGCCGGGGTGGTCGTGGGCAACCCGGCCGCCGAGGGCGTCCAGATGGGGGCGCTGGCCGGTCTCGAGCAGCGGGAGGAGGTGCGCCGTTCGGTCAAGGACCTGCTGGCCGCGAGCCGGATCGTGTCCGGCGACCCCGGCCACGTGGACGTGGTCGGCGCCAGCGCCGAGCGCGGCGCGTTCATGGCGCCGCTGCTGCTGCGGGCCGACGATGCGGCCCGCCCCGAACCGCATCAGGTAGAGGCGTTCGGCCCGGTCGCCACCATCATCGGCTACCAGGGCACCGAAGACGCGATCGAGCTCGCGGCGCGCGGGCGGGGCAGCCTGGCCGGCTCGGTGGTCACCGCCAACACCGCCTTCGCCCGTGACGTGGTCCTCGGCCTGGCGCCCTGGCACGGCCGGATCCTGGTCCTGGACCGCGAGGACGCCGCCGAGTCCACCGGGCACGGGTCGCCGCTGCCCGCGCTGGTGCACGGCGGCCCCGGGCGGGCCGGCGGCGGCGAGGAGCTGGGCGGCATCCACGGCGTGCTGCACCATATGCAGCGCACCGCGGTGCAGGCCAGCCCGCGGGTCCTGGCGGCGGTCACGCGCCGCTGGATCCCGGGCACCGAGCGCAACGCCGACGGCGGTCACCCCTTCCGCAAGCCGCTCGCGGAGCTGCGCGTCGGCGACACGGTGGTCGCCGGGCCGCGGCCGGTGACGCTGGCCGACATCGAGCACTTCGCCGAGTTCACCGGGGACAATTTCTACGCGCACATGGACGAGGAGGCCGCCCGGGCCAACCCGTTCTTCGACGGCCGGGTCGCGCACGGCTACCTCATCGTCTCGTTCGCGGCCGGGCTGTTCGTCCACCCGGACCCCGGTCCCGTGCTGGCCAACTACGGCCTGGAGAACCTGCGCTTCCTCACGCCGGTCTATCCCGGCGACGAGCTGACCGTGACGCTGACCTGCAAGCAGATCACCCCGCGGGAGGACGCTGGGCACGGCGAGGTGCGCTGGGACGCCGTGGTCGCCAACCAGGACGCCAAGCCGGTCGCCACCTACGACGTCCTGACGCTGGTGGCGAAGGAGTGGCCCCCGGCCTAGCGGGCGCGTTCGGCCGGAGCCGTCCACGCCGACAGGTGCGCGGGCGCTAGCGCCGCGCTTGACCACGTTCGAGCAGGTCAGCGCGGACCGCGTCCAGTTCCATATGGTGTGACCGCCGCGACCAGCGTCGGCACGGCCACCGTGACCGGCCCGGGATGGTGCAGCACCTGGATGGCCGGCAGGACGATCCCGGCGTCCACGCCGACCAGCAGGCCGGTGACGATGGTGTAGCCCAGCGTGCGGCTGATTGATGCGGTCGATGTCGTACAGCCGGAACTTGAGGATGCCGAACCCGAACGTTACGGCCGCTCAGGCACGAGGGCCAGGGCCAAGCCGAGCGCGACCGCGTAGCGGTGGCCGAGCGGGCCGCCCGGGCAGGTGCCGCCGACGTCGCCCCGGCCGGCCGCTACCGCCTCGGGCAGCGACCGGGCCAGGACGCCGAGCAGTTCCTCGTCACCGGCCGGGCCGCCGACCACGAGCACCTGGGCCGGGGCCTGGCCCAGGGTCCGCACCGCCCGCCCGAAGTTCGCCGCCAGCACGGCCTGCTTGAGCCGCAGCCGGATGGCGCGCCATTCGCCGGGACCGCGATGGCGGTCGAAGGGCAGCCAGCCGCCGGGGCCTTCCACCGCGAGCATGCCCGCCGCCGAGGCGGGCGCGGGCACGTCCAGGAAACCACGGCTGCCGTCCTCGCCCTCGAACCGCTGATCACCGTCGACCCGCACGCACGGCCCGCGCTTGACCCAGTCGGCGGAGGCGCGCGGGATGGCGAGCATCTCCGCCACCGCGGCGGTCAGCAGGGCCCCGGCGCCCGCGGCCACCACGATCCCCGGCGGGCCGGTGACGTCGATCGTGCCCGCCCCCAGGTCGACGACGAACGCGTCGTCGCGGGCGCCCGGCGTGGTGAGCGCGCCGAGCCGGGCCGCCCGCGGCTCGCTGACCGGGCTGTGCACCGGCACGTCCAGCAGGTCACGCAGCACGGACGCGGCGTCCTGCTCGCCCGCGCGGCTCAGCGCGGCGACCAGCACCGCCCGGCCGGTACTGCCCAGCCGGGCCGTCGCCGCCTCGGCCGCGGCGGCCAGGTCCACCGCGAACAGGTCATCGACCTCGGTTTCGGCCGGCCCGTCGCCGAAGGCGGTCACCGCGCCCACCGGCCACCCGGCCAGCCGCGGGCAGGCGGCCCGCAGGGACAGCCGCCCCTCCCTCGTGGTCAGCACCCAGGGCCCGGCCGCGGCCTCCGGAACGTCAGGGACGGCGGGCAGCAGCCCCACCACGGCGTTGGCCCGGTCGGCCAGCGCCCGGCTCACCGCGACCGCGTTGGCGGACTCGCCCGCGGCCAGGCCGAGGCGGGCGCCGAGCGCCACCGGATCGGCCAGCAGCCGCAGCGTGTGCCCGGCCGGCCGCACCTCGACCGCCAGGAGCCGGCACGCGGCCGCCGCGGCGGTGTCGACCTGGTCGATGACCGGCAGGCCGCCGGGCAGCCGGTTGGCCACCAGCACGCCCTCGTCCCCGGCCACCAGCACCGCGCCGATCCGTGTCCCGGCCGTCAGCAGCGCCCGCAGCCGGGCGGCCGCCTCGTCATAACGCAGGCCGGGCGGCACGACCGCCACCACGTCCACGTCGCCGGGCGCGGAGCCGCTCGCGCGAAAGACGGTGTCACGCGGTGCGGAACCGGGGGCGCCGAGGAGCACGGGCGGCCCGGCGCAGACCCCGGTCCCGCCGGGGGTGGGCACGCCCGCCGCCAGCACCCGCAGCCGGCCGGCCGGGGCGGCCGCGTCGGGCACGGTCACCAGCGAGGTGTCCACCGCCCGCAGCGGCGCGATCCGCCCCTGCGTTACCGTCACGCTGAGCTGGCGCTCCAGCCGGCGCACCAGGGCGGCCGCGCCCCGTACCGAGCCCGGCGACCCCTTGCGGCCGCGCGTCGGCACCCGCCCGGCACCGAGGATCTTGCCCCCGGACACCAGCACGACCTCGGTCGTGGCGTTGCCGACGTCGATACCGGCGATCACCGTCACCCTGGGCCTCCTTAAGCGGAAAGGCCCCGGCGGGCGTAGACCTCGGCCGCCTCGGTCAGCAGCGCGGCGCAGCGGGGCAGCCCGCGGCCGGCCAGCGACGCGGCCAGCCCGGTCAGCTGGGCGGGCGTGGACCGGCCGGGCCGCAGCGCGTCGTAGATGGCCAGCACCTCGTCGTCGGGCAGCCGGGTCAGCTCGGCCGCGCGGCGCAGGTTCTCCGCCAGCTGCGGGTTACCGTGCTGCTCGGCCACGACCGCCTGGCGTTCCAGCGTCTCGGGGTGGATACGCAGGTCGGCCACGCCGACCTCGCCCGCCCGGACCGCCTCCACGGTCAGCCGTCCTACTGGCTTCCCCGACAAGGCTCGAACCGATGTCCCTTCAGTCACACCGTTCACCTCCGTACCAGCTACTAGCCCGGGCCAGCCACTGCGATGTGACGTTGCGGTTGTCTTGACCACGGCAATGTGACGTTGCGGTGGTTCCGGGCAGGCGTGGGAGGGTCACGTCAGTCCCTCCAGGCTCAGTTCTTCGGGGGGCGTGCCGGGGACCATGCGCCGGCGTTCCAGTTCCATCAGGGCGATCACGGTGGTGTGGTAGCGGGCCTCGATCGCCTCGTCGGAGTACGGGTTCCGGGCCGGATCGGGGGTGCCGCCCTTGGCGTGCCGGGCGGCGTTGGCGCCGAGCAGCCGGTACAGCTCGGGAGTGACCGAGGGGGCCACCGAGTACAGCTCCAGGTTCGCCAGCGGGGCCAGGTCGCGCCGGTGGATCAGCGCGGTGCCCTTGCCCTGCAGCCCGATGCCGATCCCGGAGCCGGCCAGCCGCGCCGCGGCCAGGCCGATCCGGCCGAGGTCGACGCTGTCGCCGAAGCGGACGACCCGCCCCGCGCAGCCCTCTTCCTCCAGGCCCGCCAGCATCTCCCGCAGCACGTCGGTCACGGCCAGCCCGGACAGGCACCGCCACACGTCCCGGCCGACGGCCGGCGAGACGCCGATGACCACGTCCCGCGGCCCCTGCCCGGGCCGGGCCGGGCCGCGAGCGGACAGCAGGGGCACCGCGAACCGGGCCTGCTCGGCCCGCAGGTCGGCGACGCCGCGCGCCTGGCGGATCGCGTCGATCTCGCGCTGCCGGGACGGCGAAGGCTCGTAGCCGGTGCCGGGGCCGCCGTAGTCGTTCGGGTCGGTGACCAGGGACAGCACGCGCAGGTGCTCGTCGAAGATGGCCGAGGTCTGGAGGTACTCCCCGGATAGCCTGACCTGGGCGAAGGCCATGGTTCGTTCGGCCTCGTGGAGATAGCCGCATTCGTCCAGGGCCGCCACGATGTCCACCACCGTCAGCCCGCGCTGGCGGATGGCCTGGGCCGCGGCCAGCACGGCCAGGGTGTCGGTCTCCCCCAGGTCCTTCGACCCGGCCGCGTCCACCGCCAGCTCCACGTGCTCGTCGGTGAAGTCGGCCAGCCCCAGGTGGGCGTAGACGGCGCGGCAGGCCTGGGCCGCCTCGCGGCGCAGGTCGGCGATCCGCGCCGGGGCGACCGTGCGCAGGCCGCCGTCGATTCCCCAGTCCCGCTGCATGGCCAGGAAGTCGTCGATGTCCTCGGCGTTGAAGTTGCTCGGGCCGAACATGTTGTCGTAGCGCTGGATCGACCCGAACCCGCTGAAGACGAAGTCCGAGCCGGCCAGGGCGATCGGCAGCGTGCGCGAGGTCCGGCGCATGTCCGATTCGCTCATCAGCGCGTCGTTCCCGGAGCAGGACTCCAGGTTGCGCATCATCGCCATGACGTTCTCGCTCATCAGCTCGCGCAGCCCGCCCGGCACCGCCGCCGCCACCGAGGCGCCGTCGATCCCGCCGTTCTGCACGCCCTGGGCGCCGATGGCCCGGGCCAGGGCCACGCAGCGCGCCTCGAGGTACAGCATCGACTTGCCCTCGGCCCCGGCCATCAGGACCTCGGCGCCGGCCCCCGAGGAGACCCGCATCTTCATCCCGCGGGAGGCGTAAGCCGAGGTGAGGAAGGCCTTGGACCACGGGGTGTCGTCGCCGTCGGTGAACACCTGCTCGGTGCCGTAGAGCGAGACGGTCTCGGCGTAGGAGGTGAGCCCGCGCATGCCGAGCTCAAGCTCGAGCGCCTCCTCGACCGAGCACTGGATGAGCACGCCGTCGGCGCCGAACGCCGCCCCGATCAGGCAGGCGACCGCGTTGCTGGGGGCGTCGCCGAGCACCGGCACGGTGGTCTCGATCTCGCGGAAGCCGAACGCCGCCGCGGTGGCCGCGTCGGCCGCGAGCAGCAGCGGGTCATCGAGCCGGTTCGTCACGTGGGCCTGGTTGCTCGGCGTCCGCCGGGCCCGCAGCTTGGTCATCGCGATGACCAGCTCGGCCGGGCGGAGCTGGCCCAGCACCCGGGTCAGCTTGGCCGGGGTGGCTCCGCCGCTCAGCCGGACGATCTCCTGCCGCGGCACGGCCGGGTCGACCAGCAGGCGGGCGAACGTCACGTCGGACAGCGCCATCGCGTCTTCGGCCACGTCCAGGTCCAGGCCGTGCCGGGCGATGTAGGCGTCGATCGAGTCGAACCGCGCCTCCGGCACCCCGTCCAGCTCGGTCACCCGGCCGCCGGTCACCACCAGGCTCGGCTCGGGGTCATGCGGCGAGCGGAGCGCGGTCAGCCCGAGCTCGGGGTTCTCGACCGCGAAGCCGTCCAGGTTGACCCGCTGCCGGTCCATGAACCGGATCCGGCCTACCGGCTCGTTCATACTGCCTCCTGCGCATGCAGCTCGACGACCCGGGCCCGGCCCGCCACGGCCCGGGGGCCGCTGCCCTCGGTCCGTACCACGATGCGGGTGCGGTCGGCCCGGAACAGGTCGCGGGAGAACTCGAACGGCTCCCCGTCGGGGTCGGTGGTCGTCCTGGTGATCGACATCAGCGGCGCCCCGGGCTCGACGTCGAGGATGGCCGCGTCGCCGGCCGAGGCCTGGACCACCTCGATCCGCTCGACCGCGTCGGCGGGCTCGGCGCCGAAGTGCTCCTCGAGCAGCTCGTACACCGACCCTCCGAGCGGCAGCTCGAGCAGCCCGGGAAAGCGCCGGGCCGGGAACCGGGCGTGCTCGAGGGAGAACGGGCTGCCGTCCGCGAGCCTGATCCGGACCAGGTCCACGACGAGCTCACCGGGATGGGCGTGCAGCGCCTGCGCGGTGAGGTCGTCCGCCTCGGCCAGCCGCGCGCTGAGCACCCGGGTCCCGGCGGTCACGCCCTGGCTGCGCAGCAGGGCCGGGACCCCGACGATGCGGGACAGGTCCCGCTCGATCTTGCCCTTGGCCACGAACGTGCCGCCGCCGCGGCCGGGCACCCGGCGGACCGCGCCGCCCTCGGCCAGCACGGCCAGCGCCTGGCGCAGCGTCGCCCGGCTCACCCCGAACTCGGCCGCGAGGGCCCGCTCGGCCCCGAGCCGCTGCCCGGGACGCAGCCGCCCGCTGCCGATCTGCTCGGCCAGCGCGCGCCGGACATCCTCGGGCGTCCGCGGTGCTCTGCTATCTCCGGGGGGGACGACTCCGCCGAGCCGCCCCGAGCCCCCGGGCCCTCCGGGCCCTCCGGGCCAGGAGCCCCGGTCATTCGGCCGCCGCTGCCATGGCGTCGGGGGATTCGGGCAGGACCTGGCCGCCGTCCACCACGATCGACTGGCCGGTGATGTAGGCCGCCTCGTCGGTGGCCAGGAACAGCGCCGTATAGCCGATCTCGTCGACCGTGCCGAGCCGGCGCATCGGGATCGCGGAGGTCATCCCGGCCTCGTACTCCTTGCCCAGGCTGGCCAGGCCCTCGGTGGCGATGTTGCCGGGCAGCACGGCGTTGACGGTGATGCCCCGGGAGGCGAACTCGATCGCCGCCGTCCGCATGAACCCGAGCTGCCCGGCTTTGCTCGCGCCGTAGTGCGTCCAGCCGGGGAAGCCGGTGATCGGGCCGGTGATCGAGGAGGTGAGGATGACCCGGCCGCGGCCGGACGCCGCCAGCGCCGGCAGGCAGGCCTGCACCGAGAGGAAGGTGCCCTTGAGGTTGACGCCGAACACCTGGTCCAGGTCGTCCTCGGTCAGGTCCTCCAGCCGGCCGTCGGGGAAGATCCCGGCGTTGGCGCAGAGCACGTCGATGCCGCCCAGCCGCTCGGTGGCGATCGCGGCTACCCGGCGGCAGTCCTCCCGGCTGGCCACGTCGGCCAGCACGTAGGACACCTCACCGGGCGTCGGCGCCGCCTGCGCCTCGGCGTGCAGTTCCTCGGCGGCCACCCGGGCCGCCTCGGCGTCCCGGCCGGTGATCAGCACCTTGGCGCCGTTGCGGCCGAACACGCTGGCGATCCCCTTGCCGATGCCGCGGCTGCCGCCGGTCACCACCACGCCCCGGCCCGCGATCGATGTGAACATGGCAGGTCCCTTCAGTGAGTGCTCAAGTACGATTCCGCCAGGTCGCAGCTGCCGCGGGTGTACCCGGCGCCAAGCTCGGCGGCGATGTCCGCGGCCCCGTGCGACCCGATCCACGCGACCAGCAGGAGCCGCCGGAACATGATGAACGTCCAGATCTCCGCCTCCTCCGCCGCGGACAGCCGCCCGGCCCGCCGGTAGCCCTCCAGCCAGGCGCCGACCAGGCCGGGGACCTGGGGCTCATGCTCGAAGAAGCTCACCGATGTGCCCAGGTCATACAGGTACCAGCTGAACCCGGCGTCGTCGAAGTCGATGACGCTGACCAGCCCGTCGTGCACGAGCAGGTTAGCGAGCCGGGTGTCCGCGTGCACCAGGCCGTAACGTTCCGGGCCGGAGCCGAACGCCTGCAGCCGGGCCTGGAGCGTACTGTCCAGCCGGGCGAGGATGGCGCGTTCGGGCGATCCGACCCCGATGCCGTCCTGCCAGCGGCCCCAGCGGGCCTGGGGGCCGAAGGCCGCCGCGTAGTCCCAGTGGAACCGGGTGAACCCGGCGGGCCGGTCCCATTCGCGGGCGTGCCGGTGCATCCGCGCGGTTATCTCGCCCAGCTCGGCGAAATGCGCGGCGGCCAGCGCGGGCTCCTCCCCCGGGTTCTGCGCGCCGCCCGGCTCGGTGCCGGGCAGGAACTCGAAGCGGACGCAGTACCGCCGGTTCTGGCCCCCCGGTTCGGGCACGGTGACCACGCGCCGGCCGTCGGCGGCCGGGATCACCCGGGGCGTGCGCACCCCGGCCTCGGCCCGCAGCGCGTCCATCCAGGCGAGCTCGGAGACGATCTCCGGCTCGGTGTGGTACCCGAGCCGGTGCACCCGCAGCACCGAGGGCCCGGTGTCCGGATCGGTGACCAGGAAGGTGGCGTTCTCGGAGACGTTGAGCAGCTCCACCGAGGCCGCGGGGTGGCCGCCGTAGGCGGCCAGCGCGTCCTGCGCGCAGCCCAGCACCCGGGTCATGACGTCACCGCCGCCCGACAGGTCGTGCCCTGTCATCTTGGCTGGCCCATCGCTACCCGTCCCGGCCCGTGATCGCCGAGAGCACCTCGGTGATCTCGCGCTGCGCCCGGCGCACGTCGGCGGGCGGGCCGCTCAGGTAGATCCGCCCGGCCGCGCCGATCATCGCCACGTCGACCAGCGTGACATCCGGCGCGGCCCGTTCCGCCTCGTTGGCCGCGACCGCCGCGAACAGCGCCGGGGTGACCTCGCTGACGCCCAGGGCGTCACCCGGGATGATCATCGAGCCGGACTTGTTCCGGTTGATGATGATCGCGTGCGCATCGGTCACGTCCTCGATCACGTCGGAGAACAGGATGCGGGGCCGGAGCTGGTCCTTCTCGTCGGCGCCGAGCCCGGCCAGGATCGCCTCCCCGGCCCGCTGGACGTCACCAAGATCCCGGCCGTGCACCTCCAGCACGCCGAACTGGCGCTCGACGAACAAGATGCCCGGCTCGACCGCGGGCACCGCCCGCAGCGCCAGGTCCGTGACCCGCTCGATGGCCAGCGCGGGCGCCACCTCGACGATGAGCGCGTGCTGCCCGGCGAACGGCGGGTAGCCGCGGGCCCGGGTCGGGGTGCCCAGGTACGCGGCGAACTGCGGCTGCAGGTCACGTACCAGAAGATAGACCCGCAGCTCGGCTGCGTTAGTCACCGCTGAGCTTGAAGTGCCGGGCGAGTTCGGGGTGCGGGCGCGGGATCACGTGGACCGAGACGAGCTCGCCCACGCTCGAACGCCGTCTCGGCGCCGGCCTCGGTGGCCGCCTTCACCGCGCCGACGTCGCCGGTGATCGTCACCGAGACCAGCCCGTCGCCGACCTCCTGACGGCCGACGATCGTCACGTTCGCCGCCTTGACCATGGCGTCCCCGGCCGCGAGGGCGGCCACGTACCCCTTGGTCTCGATCAGTCCGATCGCGTTATCCGCCATCGCTTTCTCCTGTTCTGTGTGCCTGGAGTCTGGGATCGGGGTCGATAGAGCCGATGATCAGCGCGTCGACCGGCGGCGGCTTCCCGGCGAACCAGGACGCCGCCACCGAGCCCTGGGTGATGAGCACGCGCTCTCCCACCCCGCTGCCGAGCACGTCGAAAGCGATCATCCGCTGGCCGGTGCCTTCGGCCTCCACCTCGAGGAAGGCGCCGTTGGGCAGTTCGGCCAGCCGCCGCGTGGCCCAGACGCTCCCGATCACCGTTGCGGTCAGCATCAGCGCTCCTTCTCGATCTGCACGCCGCTGGCCCGGGCCCGGTCCCTGGCCAGCGGGGTGAGCACGGCGCCCCGGCCGAGCACCAGCCGCTCGCCGGCCTGGGCGGCCCGGCTGACGACCGCCTCGGTCACCGCACCGCGCTCGATGCGGCGCACCGCCGGCGCGGGCGCCGCACGCCCGGCCGGGGGCGCGGACGGCGGGCCGGCGGGGGCGGCCGAGGTTCTCGGGGCGGCCAGCCTGAACCTTTTCCGGCCGGATCGCAGCTCCTCACGCTGTTCCGGATCCAGGTCCAGCAGCCGCTGCACGAACGTGGCCAGGTCATCGTCGGTCGAAAGGTTAACCGTTTCGGCAACCGGCAGGCCATTGGGCAGCACGTCCCGGATGATCTCGCGCACCAGCGCGCGGAGCGCGTCGAGATCGCTGCTCACGAGGTGCTCCGGAGGGCGTCTTCGGCGGCCTCGGCCGCCTGCCGGACATCGGCCTCGGAGCCGGACAGGTAGAGCCGGCCGGTCGCGCCGATCATCCGGTAGTCGACCAGCTTGATCCGGGCCGCCTTCTCGGCCTCGTTGGCCGCCAGGATCGCGTACGAGGCCGGCTGCATCTCCAGCACGAACAGCGATTCCCCGGCCAGCGCCATCGAGCCGATCTTATTCCGGTTGACCAGGAACGCCTGCTGCGGGTCGAGCATGGTGATGATCTTGGAGGCGAGAATTTCCGGGCGCCGGGCATCGCGGGCGGTCGCGCCCAGCGCGCCGAGCACCGCCGACGCCGCCGCCTGCACCTCGTCGGTCCCGCCGTGGATCTCCAGGTAGCCGAACTGCCGCTCGACCACCAAGATGCCGGCCTTCACGTCGGCGTGCTTGACCGCGACGTCGGTGAGCGGCTCGATGTCCAGGCCCGGCGCGACCTCGATGACCTGCGCGGCGACGTGGCTGCGGGGCAGCGACCCGCGGATCCAGGTGCCCAGGTAGCACATGGTCTGCGGCTGCAGCCGGGACAGGAAGATGAACGAGCGCAGTTCGGCCACGGGTCAGCCTCCGGCCAGCTGGGCGAGTTCTTCGAGGATCAGCCGGCGTATCTCGTCCCGCAGCGCCGTCGTATCAGGACTGAAACCATTTTGGACCGAACGGGCGGGGTTACCCGCCCCGGTCCCGCGATCCGCCCCGGCCTCGTGACCGGCCCGGGCGCCGCGGTCCGTCCCGGCGGCCGGCCGCTCGCGCTGGTTGGACGCCACCGGGTACGCCGGCACGGTGCTATCCGACGCCGGGGCGGCCCAGGGAGTGAGCCCGGTGAAGTCGCCGAACGGCTCGGCCGGGTCGCTGTTGTAGGCCAGCCGGGTCCACTGGATCAGGTGGCCCGGATGCAGGTTCTCCCCCACCGAGGACCGCCCGAAGAAGCCGGTGCCGATCGTCATCGTCGGGGCCAGGCCGGTCTCCAGGCCCGCGCTGCCCAGGCTGTTGCCCACGTTGACCGAGACCCGCAGGACCTCGACGGCGGCGCCGTACTCCATGATCGTGGCCGGGTCCTGGCTGTGGATCGAGGCCGAGTGGCCGCGCCCGGTGATCCGCAGCACCGCGCGGGCGGCGTCGATGCCGCGCCGGGCGTCCGGCACCGTGACCAGGCCGAGCACCGGGCAGAGCTTCTCGTGGGCCAGCGGTTCCTCCGGCACCACCTTGCCGAACGGCGCCAGCAGGATCCTGGTGCCGCGCGGCACCCGCACCCCGGCCTCGGCCGCGATCTTGGCCGCGTCCTGGCCGACGAAGCGGATGTCGAACCGCCCGGCCGGGAACAGCAGCCCGGCCACCCGGTCCCGTTCGGCCGGGCCGAGCAGGTGAGCGCCGGCCCGCTTGAGCTGGCGGGTGAGCTCAGCCGAGATCGATTCCTCGGCGATCAGCACCGACTCGTTGGTGCACAAGATCGAGTTGTCGAAGCTCTTGCTGTCCACGATGCGCCGGGCCGCGGCGGCCAGGTCGGCGGTCGCGTCGACCAGCACGGGCACGTTGCCCGGGCCGACCCCGATGGCGGGGTTCCCCGAGCTGTAGGCGGCGCGGACGACCGGGACGCCGCCGGTGGCGACGATGACGCTGACGCGCTCGTCGCTCATCAGCGCCTCGATCAGCGGGACCGAGGGCTCGTCCACCACCTGGATGACGCCGTCCGGCGCCCCGGCCGCCACGGCGGCCGCGGCCAAGGTCCGGGCCGCGTCGGCGCAGCACTCCCGGGCCAGCGGATGCGGGCTCAGCACCACCACGCTGCGGGTCATCAGGGCCAGCAGGCACTTGAAGAACACGGTCGCGACCGGGTTGGTCGATGGCGTGAGGGCCAGCACCACCCCGGCCGGCCGGGTACCTCGACGATCTTGGCGTCGCGGTCGATCCGCGGGGTCACGTAGTCGTGGCCCGCGTAGTGGTCGACCAGGCCGGTGCTGCAGGCGATGTTCTTGAGCACCTTGTGCTCGGCCACGCCGAATCCGGTCTCGCGCACCGCCCAGTCGGCGTACTCGCGGGCCTTCGCCGCGCCGGCCTCGGCAGCCGCGCGGACGATCGCGTCCACGGCGGGCTTGTCGTACCGGGAGAACTGCCGGGCGGCCCATTCGGCCCGCGCCAGCATGGACCGGGCCCGCGGGATCCCGGACGGGTCGGTCAGCAGCTCCGGGACCGTGATCGCCGCCGTCACCGCCTCCCTCCCCGTGCGGTGCTGCCTGGGTGCGGGGGCGCCACGCGGCGTCGCCTTCCCTCGTCGCTCGTTCCTCGCCCCTCAGTCCAGGCCACGCCGCGCCCCCTTGGCCATGTCGTCACGGGCCAGGCCGATCGCCACCTCGGTGCGTTCCAGGAGTTCCTCGCACAGGTCGGGATTGAGCAGGATGCCGGGCTTGTACTGCAGGACCCGGGGGTCGAGGGTAGAGAAGATGGCCCACACGCCGTTCTCGTAGAGCCGCTTCATGACCGGCTTGGCCCCCTCGGCGTGGCCGAACTCCAGGCCCATGACCAGGCCGTCCTGCCGGATCCCGGTGAACCAGTCGGGGAAGCGCTGCTGGATCCGGGCCAGGCCCTCGGTGAACGTGGCCGCGATGTAGTGCACCCCGGACCTGACCTCGGGCCGGGTGCTGATCTCGAGGGTCTTCAGCGCCGCCACGCAGCCCAGCTCGGCGCCGCCGAACGTGGACATGTGCGCGAAGCCGTCCTCGCTCAGCCAGCTGGCCGCCCGCTCGCTGGCCAGCACGACGCTGATCGGGTACAGGCCGCCGGAGATGCCCTTGCCGGCGACCAGGATGTCGGGGGCGACGCCGTGCTTGCTGATCGCCCACAGCTCCCCGGTGCGCATCAGCCCGGTCTGCACCTCGTCCGCGATGTACAGCGCGCCGTAGCGCTCGGCCAGCCGCTTGACCTCGGCCAGGTACCCGGGCGCGGGCAGCGGGAAGCCGTAGGTGGCCGGGATCGTCTCCATGATCACCGCGGCGACGTCCCGGCCGCGCAGCGCGTCCTCCATCGCGGCCAGGTCGTTGAACGGGACCTGGGTGAACTCGTCCGGCCGGTCGGCCAGGAACAAGGTCGCGAACCGCTCGTCGCCGGCGGCCACGGCCAGGCCGGTATGACCGTGGTAGGCCTTGGCGATCGAGACGATCTTGCGCTTGCCGGTCGCGTGCCTGGCGCTCTTCAGCGCGATGTCGATGGCCTCGCCGCCGCCGCTGCCGTACATGACCTTGGCCAGGACAGAGCCGGGCGGCGCGGTCTGCACCAGGACCTCGGCCAGGGCGGTACGGGCCAGGGACGGGAAGTGGTGGTTGCCGATGTCGAACCGCTGCATGGCCGCGGTCACGGCCGCGACCACCTCGGGGTTGCGATGGCCCAGGTTGTAGGTGCCGCCGTTGAGGTGGGTGTCGATCAGGCGCTTGCCGTCGACGTCATAGATGTAGTAGCCCTCACGCCGGTCGATGACCAGCGGCACGCCCGCGTCCTGCCAGAACTGGGTCTTGTCCGGGTTCCAGAACTGCTTGGACTTCGCCAGCATGTCCTGCTTGGAGGCGAAAGAGATCAGTTCCTCGGTCACCGCGACCTCCGTCACCGCCCGCCGCCCCGGTGATAGGCCCGGGTGGTGAGCACTACGCAACCAAAACGGCTCGTTCGGCTCAACCAAAGATGTATCTCTCGAACCGTTTGCTGTCAAGCGGTCGTGTTGCGCTCAGATTAACTCAACCAGAACTCTTGATCATGGTTCACGCAGGCTGTTACGCTCCCCGCAAATGCGCCGGAGGTGTACCTATGGGTCATCCCCATATCCCCGATAGTCCCCGTACTGCCACGGCGTCACAGCCGGCCGAGGACTATGACGTCTCTCAACGCCAGGATGTAGCCAAGCTCCGCAAGGGTGCGATCGGACTCGGCGGCGTCTTGTTCCTGACCGTGACCGGGGCGGCCCCGATCTCGGCCATGCTGTTCAACGTCCCGATCCTGGTCGGCTACGGCCAGGGCAACGGGGCGCCGGCCGGCTTCATCTTCGCCGCCATCGTGCTCGTGGTGTTCTGCGTCGGGTACGTCGCAATGGCGCGGAAGAAGACCACGGCGGGCGGTTTCTACTCCTACATCAGCCACGGGCTCGGCCGTGAGCTCGGCATGGGCACCGGCTACGGCTCGGTGGTGGCGTACTCGGTGTTCGAGGCCTCGCTGGCCGGCGGATTCGCCTACTTCCTGAGCATCAAGCTGGACGCGTTCGGGGTCCACATCAGCTGGCCCTGGCTGGCGCTCGGCATGGTGGTGCTGATCGGCATCCTGACCTACTTCGACGTCCGGATCTCCACCGTGGTCCTCGCGGTCGGGCTGATCGGCGAAGTGGTGATCCTGCTCATCTTCGACGTCTACCTGTTCTCCAAGGGGCACTTCAGCGCCAGCTCGATCAACCCGGTGAACGCGTTCAAGAGCTTCCCCGCGCAGGGCAAGCTCGGCGCGGGCGCCATCGGCATCGGGCTGTTCTTCGCCTTCTGGTCCTGGGTCGGCTTCGAGACCGCGCCGAACTACGGCGAGGAGTCCCGCGACCCCAAGCGGAACGTCCCCCGCGCGCTGTACATCTCGGTCATCGGCCTCGGCGTGTTCTACGCCCTCACGTCGTGGGCCTCGCTGGGCGGCTACTCGAGCACGCACGCCGCCATCGCCCAGGCGCAGACCAACGCGGCCAACTACTTCCTCACCCCGGCGACCCAGTACGCCGGGCACTGGGTGTCCTCGGTGATGAGCTACCTGATCATCACCGGCTCCTTCGCCTGCGGCATGGCCTTCCACAACACGACCGCGCGGTACCTGTACTCGATGGGCCGCGAGGGCCTAGTGCCGCGCGCGCTGGGCCGGACCCACCCGCGGTGGCAGAGCCCGCACATCGCCTCGATGTTCCAGACGTTCATGGCCGCGATCATCATCGGGCTGTTCGCCATCTTCACCGGCAGCAATGACCCGAACTCCCAGGCTTACCTGCAGCTTTACGGCCTGATGGCGGTCATGGGGGTGATCATCATCCTGTCGGTGCAGGCGGTGGTCTCGCTCAGCGTGCTGATCTACTATGAGCGCTTCCACCGGGACGAGGTGCACTGGTGGCGGACCAGGCTGGCCCCCCTGCTCTCCTTCATCTCGCAGGCCTACGTGGTGTACCTGCTGTTCAGTAACATCGACTTCCTCGGCGCGGGCTACAGCTACGCCAACTGGCTAGGACCGATAGACGGCGTGGTCGTGCTCCTGGGCGTCGGCGCGGCGTTCTACTTCAAGCGCTACCGTCCCGAAAAGTTCGAGCAAGCCGGCCGCCTGATCAACGAGGGCCTCTGAGTCCACCCCCGGCACTGCCATCTAGTACCAGCTGAGGGGCGACCCGGTTTCCGGGACCGCCCCTCAGCCATTCCCCACCCCGCCCCGCTCCCCGTGTCGCCCCGCTCCCAGTCTCGCCCCGCTCTCGCCCCGGCCCGTCCCCGGCCTGTCCGCGCCTCGTCTCGCCCCGCCCCGTCTCGCCCCGCCCTGTCTCGCCCCGGCCCTGTCCCCGGCCTGTCCGCGCCTCGTCTCGCCCCGCCCCGTCTCGCCCCGCCCTGTCTCGCCCCGCCCCGTCTCCCCCGCTCTCGTCCCGCGCCTCCTGTCTCGCCCCGCTCCCCGTCTCGCCCCGCTCTCGTCCCGGCCCCCTGTCTCGCCCCGCTCCCCGTCTCGCCCCGCTCTCGCCCCGGCCCCCTGTCTCGCCCCGCTCCCCGTCTCGCCCCAGCGGCATGAAACCGGGGGTTCAGTGTGTTCAGGCGCACTGAAGGTGGGGTTTCAAGCGGTGACAGGCTCGGGACTCTGGCGTAACTGGCGGGGCCAGGGAGGTAGGTGACAACTGACGGCGACGGTCTAGCTACCGGAAATGTCAGTCGCTGGTGCCACGATGCCGGCATGACACGCTCCACTCGGCATAACCAGGCCGCGCTGGCTGCCACCCTAGCGCGGCAGTATCAGGTCATCAGCCGTCGTCAGGCGATGGCACACGGGATGACAACGAGCGCGCTGCGTCAGCGACTCCGGGTCGGCGGCCCGTGGCAACGCCTGCTTCCCGGAGTGTTCCTGGCTGTTACCGGGACACCGACGCCGGAGCAGCGTAACGTCGCTGCGCTGCTGTATGCCGGATCCGGAAGCCTCATTACCGGATCGGCCGCGGTCCGCCTGCGAGGTGTCCCGACCCCGGCGAGCAGCGTGATCGACGTGCTGATCCCGGCCGCCAGGCAGCGCAGGAACGCCGGCTTCGTGCGCGTTCACCCGACCGTGCGCATGCCGGAAGAGATGGTCACCGTGGGACCGGTCAGGCTAGCGCCGCTAGCTCGGGCCGTCGCCGATACGGCACGCGGCCTGACCCGGCTTCCGGATGTCCGCGCCTTGGTCGCGGCCGTAGTCCAGCAGGAGAAATGCCAGCCCGGTGAGCTGGCCGCCGAATTGCGGGCCGGACCGGTGCAGGGGTCAGCGCTGTTCCGCGTCGCGGTTAGCGACGTCTGCGACGGGGTCTGGTCGAGCCCAGAAGCTGACCTCAAGGACCTGATCAGGCGGAGCAAGATCCCGGAGCCGTTGTTCAATCCCACCCTGTACGCCGGCGAGGAGTTCATCGGCAAGCCGGATGCATGGTGGAAGGAGGCGGGCGTCGTCGCCGAGGTGGACTCGCGCGCCTATCATCTCTCGCCCGCCGATCACGAGCGCACCCTCAAACGGGATGTCCGGATGGCCGCTCATGGCATCACCGTGCTGCACTTCACCCCGCGCCAGATCCGTACCGAGCCAGCCGCGGTTACTGCCGCGATCCGGTCAGCCCTCGCTGCGGCTAGTTCTCGCCCCAGGCTCCCCATCCGTACCATCGCGACGATACCAGACGTGACTCGTGAGGCCAGAGAGACCAAGAGCAACTCGCGGCGATCCGCCAAAACGCCATGAAACCCCGGTTCCGATGCGTTCGAACGCGGTGGAACCAGGGTTTCATGCCGATGCCAGGGCTCGCCGAAGGGCGAAGACGAGACGCCCCGGTCACGGTGGCTGAACCGGAGACGAGACGCCCCGGCCGCGGTGGCTGAACCGGAGACGAGGAGCGCCCCGGCCGCGGTGGCTGAACCGGAGACGAGACGCCCCGGCCGCGGTGGCTGAACCGGAGACGAGACGCCCCGGTCACGGTGGCTGAACCGGAGACGGGAGGCCCCGGCCGCGGTGGCTGAACTGGAGATAATGCGACCCCGGTTCCGGGGGATGGAACCGGGGTCGAGCGGGGTACGAGGGTCAGGCGCCGCGCAGGCGGGCCAGGGCCTCGGCCAGGATGGCCTCGCCGTCGGAGTCGCTGCGGCGCTCCTTCACGTAAGCGAGGTGCGTCTTGTAGGGCTCGACCCGCGGCGGCTTCGGCGGAGCGTGCTCGTTCTGGCCCGCGGGGTTGCCGCAGCGGGGGCACTCCCAGGTCTCCGGGACGGCCGCGTCGGTCGCGAAGCTCGGACGCGTTTCGTGCTTGTTCGAGCACCAGAAGGAGACCCAGACGCGCGGCGCGGCCTCGCCACGCTCGGCCTCTCCCATCGGACCCGCGCCGACCCTGCTGCCGCGGATGGCGTTACCACTACTCACAGATCACCCCTTGAAGGCCATGGTGCTATACAGCCGGAACTTCGATGCGGGATAACTTCGGTGCGGGAAGTCAGGACTACAGGTTAGTGATTAATCAGGAAGCCGAGGGCAATAATGCACACGAACCACAGGACCCCGAAGAAAATCGTTATGCGGTCCAGGTTCCGCTCGACGACGGAGGACGAGCCGAGGGTGGAGCTCACGCCGCCACCGAACAGGTCGGACAGCCCGCCGCCCTTGCCCTTATGCAGCAGCACGAGGAGGACCATCACGGCACTCGTGATGATCAGGATAACGGAGAGCCCCACGACCATAGCTGTTATCCATCTCCTGCTGGTGACAAGGCCTCCGGTGACCGGGGCCCTACCGACACGGGTTCTGCGGGCTAGGACGCCGCTGTTCTCAGTTTACGCCGCCAGTTCACGATACCGGCAGATCTGAGCGAACTGCCCGGCGTCGAGGCTGGCCCCGCCGACGAGGGCACCGTCGACGTCCGGCTGCGCCATGATCGGCGCGATGTTGTCGGGCTTGACGGACCCGCCATACAGGATACGCACACTGGCGGCCGTTTCGGCGCCATGAAACTCCGAAACCCGTGACCTTATCGCCCCGCAGGTTTCCTGAGCGTCCTCCGGGGTGGCCACCTTGCCGGTGCCGATCGCCCAGACCGGCTCGTACGCGATCACCATCGCCGCCACCGCGTCGGCCGGGAACCCCTTGAGGCCCTCGTCGAGCTGGCCCATGCAGTGCCCGAGCTGCTGCCGGGCCTCGCGGACCTCCAGCGGTTCCCCCAGGCACAAGATCGGCGTGAGCCCGGACCGCAGCGCGGCCAGCGCCTTGGCGTTGACGACGTCATCGGTCTCGCCGTGATAGTGACGCCGCTCGGAGTGCCCGGCCAGCACGTACTGGCAGCCCAGCTTGGCCAGCATCGGCCCGGAGACGTCGCCGGTGTAGGCGCCCGAGTCGAACGGGGAGATGTCCTGCGCGCCGTAGGTGAGCCGCAGCTTGTCCCCGTCGATCAGGGTCTGCACGCTGCGCAGCGCGGTGAACGGCGGCAGCACGGCCACCTCGACCGCCTCGAAGTCCTTGGCGGTCAAGGTGAACGCGAGCTTCTGCACCAGCGCGATGGCCTCGAGGTGGTTCTCGTTCATCTTCCAGTTCCCGGCCATCAGCGGCAGCCGGGCTCCGGAAGGACCGGAATTGCGGGCGCGGGCCATTACGAGTCCGCCTCCAGCGCCGTCAGGCCGGGCAGCGTCTTGCCCTCGAGGTACTCGAGGCTGGCGCCGCCGCCGGTGGAGATGTGCCCGAACGACTTCTCCGGAATGCCGAGCGCCCGCACGGCCGCGGCCGAGTCGCCGCCGCCCACCACGGTGAGCCCGTCGACCGCGGCGACCGCCTCGGCCAGCGCGCGGGTCCCGGCCGAGAACGCGGGGAACTCGAAGACGCCCATCGGCCCGTTCCAGAACACGGTCTTGGCGTCGGCCAGCTTGGCGGCGAACAGCTCACGGGTCTTCGGGCCCGCGTCCACGCCCTCCCGGTCGGCCGGCATCGCGGTGGCCGGGACCACGGAATGCTCCGCGTCCGGCGCGAAGTGAGTGGCGACGACCAGGTCGACGGGGAGCACGAGCTCGACCCCGCGCCGTCCGGCCTCGGCCATGATCTCCTTGACGGCGGGAATCTGGTCGGCCTCGAGGACCGAGTGGCCGACCTCGTACCCCTGGGCGGCCAGGAACGTATAGGCCATGCCGCCGCCGATGATGATGCGGTCGGCCAGGTTCAGCAGGTTGCCGATCACGGCGAGCTTGTCCGACGGCTTCTTGCCGCCGAGTACCACCACGAACGGCCGCGCCGGGTCGGTGGTGAGCTGCCGCAGCACCGCGACCTCGTCCCGGACCAGGTCGCCGGCGGCGTGCGGGAGCAGCAGCGGCAGGTCGTAGACCGAGGCGTGCTTGCGGTGCACCGCGCCGAACCCGTCGCCCACGTAAGCCTCGCCGAAGCGGGCCAGGCGCTGGGCGAACGCGCCGCGCTCGGCGTCGTCCTTGCTGGTCTCGGCGGGCTCGAAGCGCACGTTCTCCAGCACCGCGACGTCCTCGTCGCCGAGGCTGAACACCGTCTCCCCGGCCGCGGGCCCGGCCACGTCGGCCGCGAACGAGACCGGCCGGCCGAGCAGTTCGCCCAGCCGGGCCGCCACCGGCCGCAGCGACGGGCCGCCCGCGGCCCGCTCGTCGAACGTGGCGCCCTTGGGGCGGCCGAGGTGCGCGAGGATGATGACCCGCGCCCCCCGGTCGGACAGCTTGCTGATCACCGGCAGGCTGGCCCGGATCCGGCCGTCGTCGGTGATCTCCCCGGTCCCGGTCAGGTCGAGCGGAACGTTGAGGTCCGAACGCAGCAGGACGCGGCGGCCGGCCACCTCCAGGTCGTCGAGCGACCGCATTACCGCAGCCGGGCGGCGACGAGCGCGGCCAGGTCGACGAGGCGGTTGGAGTAACCCCACTCGTTGTCGTACCAGCCGATGACCTTGACCTGGTTGCCGGACGCCATCGTGAGCGAGGAGTCGAAGGTGCAGGAGGCCGGCGAGCCGACGATGTCCGAGGACACGATCTGGTCCTCGGTGTAGTACAGGTAACCCTTGAGCGGCCCCTCGGAGGCAGCCTTGAACGCGGCGTTGACCTCGTCCTTGGTCACCTCGCGGCTCAGCTCGACCACCAGGTCGGTCACCGAGCCGTCCGGCACCGGCACCCGCATGGCCATCCCGTCCAGCTTGCCCTTCAGCTCGGGCAGCACCAGCGCGGTCGCCTTGGCCGCCCCGGTCGTGGTCGGGATGATGTTCTGCGCGGCGGCCCGGGCCCGGCGCAGGTCCTTGTGCGGGAAGTCCAGGATGACCTGGTCGTTGGTGTAGGCGTGGACCGTCGTCATCAGGCCCCGGACGATGCCGAAGCTGTCCAGCAGCACCTTGGCCATCGGCGCCACGCAGTTCGTGGTGCAGGAGGCGTTGGACAGGACGTGGTGGGCGTCCGCGTCGTACGCGTCGTCGTTGACCCCCATCACGATCGTGATGTCCTCTTCCTTGGCCGGCGCGGAGATGATGACCTTCTTCGCGCCCGCCTCGAGGTGAGCCTTGGCCGTCGGCCCGGTGGTGAACCGGCCGGTGGACTCGATCACGACGTCCACGCCGAGGTCGCGCCACGGGAGCTTGGCCGGCTCGCGCTCGGCCAGGATCTTGATCGACTTATCGCCCACCCGGATGCTGTCGCCGGATACCGACACGTCGTCCGCCAGGGTGCCGAGCACGGTGTCGTACTTGAGCAGGTGCGCCATGGTGGCGATGTCACCGAGGTCGTTCGCCGCCACGATCTCGATCCCGCGATCGCCGTTCGCGGCGTTGGCGGCCCGCCAGAAGTTACGCCCGATACGGCCGAAACCGTTGATTCCCACGCGAATAGTCACAGTACTAAATCTCCTCGTCGATCCCCTGATCGCCAGCGGCTCCGAGACTATCGGACGGCGCCCGGCCAAGACGCCAAGGCGGCGTCACTCCCGCGCGTCCGGAGTATTTCGGTGCCCGCGCCCGGGCAGGCGCTGCGGGCTCTTATGGTCTAGACCATACCAAAAGACAGCATCATGGCGCCGAACGGGGTCAGTGCGCGCGGTGGCGTCCGCTCCGTGCTCTCGCGAGGCCGCCCGGCCGCCTTCAGCCGCCGCGAAAATCTTTTCCGTGTGCGTGTCGATCCGCGCCGGGCGGATTCGTGTAGGGCATGAAGGGGCGGGGTCAGCGTAGCGTCGGATCGTCGAAGGGATGAACGGGATGAGGCAGTACCTGCTGAGCATCTACCAGCCGGACGGGGAGCCGCCCGCGCCGGAGGTGCTGGAGCCGATCATGCGTGACATCGGCGCGGTGGACCAGGAGCTGCGGGCCGCGGGCGCCTGGGTGTTCACCGGCGGACTGCACGCGCCGGACACCGCGACCGTGCTGCGGGCCTGCGGCGACGACGTGCTGGTCACCGACGGGCCCTATCCGGAGGGCAAGGAGCACGTGGGCGGGTTCTGGATCATCCGGGCCGCCGACCTGGACGAGGCCCTGGCCTGGGCGCGCAAGGCCACGGTGGCGTGCACGCTGCCGGTCGAGGTCCGGCCGATGGTGGACATGGCGGAGGACTGACCGTGTCCTGCCCCGCGCTCGCCGATGTCGAGCGCGCCTTCCGCGAGGAGCACGGCCGCGCGGTGGCCGTCCTGGCCCGCGTCTTCGGCGACATCGACATCGCCGAGGACGCGGTCCAGGATGCGTTCGCCGAGGCGGCCCGGCGGTGGCCAGCCGCCGGCGCGCCGCCGAGCCCGGCCGGCTGGATCATCACGACCGCGCGCAACCGGGCCATCGACCGGCTCCGGCGCGAGGCCGCCCGGGCGGACAAGCACGCCCAGGCCGCGCTGCTGCACGCGAGCGGGGCGACGGAGGAGGCGGGCACGGTGCCGGATGACCGGCTGCGGCTCATGTTCACCTGCTGCCACCCGGCCCTGGGCCGCGCCGCGCAGGTCGCGCTCACGCTGCGGCTCCTCGGCGGCCTCACCACGGCGGAGATCGCCCGCGCGTTCCTGGTGCCGGAGGCCACCATGGCCCAGCGCCTGGTCCGGGCCAAGGCCAAGATCAGGGACGCGGGCATCCCGTACCGCGTCCCGGCCGAGACCGAGCTGCCCGGACGGCTCGCCGGGGTGCTCGCCGTGGTCTACCTGATCTTCAACGAGGGCTACACGGCGAGTTCGGGCGACCGGCTGGCCCGGGCTGACCTGTGCGCCGAGGCGATCAGGCTCGGACGCCTGCTGGCCAAGCTCATGCCGGACGAGCCCGAGGTTACGGGCCTGCTCGCGCTGATGCTGCTGACCGAGTCGCGGCGGGCCGAGCGGACCGGTCCCGGTGGCGTCCTGGTGCGGCTGGCCGACCAGGACCGGGACCGGTGGGACCGCTCGCTCATCGCCGAGGGGCAGGCCCTGGTCCGGCAGTGCCTGCGGCGCGGCCGGCCCGGCCCGTACCAGATCCAGGCGGCGATCAACGCCGTGCACAGCGACGCCCCGGCCGCCGCCGTGACCGGCTGGGACCAGATCCTGGCCCTGTACGACCAGCTGCTGGCCGTGGCCCCGAGCCCGGTGGCCGCGCTCAACCGGGCGGTCGCGGTGGCCGAGACCGAGGGCCCGGCCGCCGCGCTCGTCCTGGTGGACGGCCTCGCGACGGCCAGCCTGGAGCGGTACTACCTGTTCCACGCGATCCGGGCTGACCTGCTGCGGCGGCTGGGCCGCCGGGCCGAGGCGGACGCCGCGTACCAGGCCGCCCTCGAGCTGTCCGGGAACGAAGCCGAGCGCGCTTACCTAACGCTGGCGAAGGAGCACCTGTCCCAGCCGGATGGCGTAACCGAGGGTGATCGCCAGGCACACGGCGACGACCGGCAGGACGTGACCGGATATCCCGGGCCGCTTGCCGATTTCGATCACGCCGAACGCGAGGGTGATAGCGCCGAAGACGCTCACCGCCATCGCCGGGAAGAGCGCGGCTAGCGGCTCGCGCGGCCAGCGCCACCGGGTCAGGCTGCAGGCGGTGAGCATGACGGCGCCGGTGATGGCCATGAGGACGGCCGCCTGCCAGCCCGGGAAGGGCTGGTTGACCCAGCTGACGGTGCCTCCCGAGATGAAGGCCGGGTTCTGGTCGGACCAGCCTGCCGTCTGCGTCCAGACCCCGCTGACCGGGTTGAACGTGAGATGGTCGAAGATGACCCGGTAGGGCCCGGGGCCGGGCATGAACAGCGAGCCGGGATCGGTGATCCGGCGGGTGAACCCGGTGAGCACGACGATCGCCATGCCGCTGACGCCGAAGGCCGCCAGCAGGAGCGATACCAGCTTCCAGGCGGCCAGGACCACGTTGGCCGGGCCGGCCGCCCGGGTCAGGTGGGCGCGGGTCACGGCCCGCACCGGGCCGAAGCTGGAGATCGCCGCCTCCTGCGCCTCGCGCTCGGTCATCCCGACCGCGAGGCCCGCCGCCGTCGTCTCCCGGAGGTGATCCTCGGCCTCGGCCAGGATCAGCTCGGCCTCACCGGGGCGGACGCGCAGTCCCCCGCGCAGCTCGTTCAGGTACGTGCCGATCAGGTCACGCGGCGCTTCGCCCCGGGTCATGCCGACCACCCCGGAGCCACCTGGGCCGGGGTGCCGAGCACAGCCTGCACGCCCCGGGCGAACCGCCGCCATTCGGTCCGCTGCGCCGCCAGGGCGGCCGCGCCCGCGTCCGTCAGGCCGTAGACGCGGCGGCGGCGCCCGTCGGCCTCCGCCCAGGAACTGGCCAGCAGGCCCGCGTCCTCCAGCCGGTGCAGGGCCGGGTAGATGGTCCCCTCGGGCAGGTCGAACGTGCCCTCGCTCCGTTCGCGCAGCGCCGAGATGATCGCGTAGCCGTGCGCCGACCCGCCCGCGAGAATCGACAGCAGCAGCAGGTCCAGGTTGCCCTTGAGACGTTCACGATCCATACCACGGAACCTATGCCTAGCGTAACTAGGTGTCAATGACACGTAATATCACGATTGCTCACGGGAGCATGTCGACGGTGAGGCAGGCTTCGGTGCTGGGCATGCCCTGCTCCATGGCGCGGCGGTCGGCCATGGCGAGCAGGCGGCGGATGCGGCCGGCGATGGCGTCCTTGGTCAGCGGCGGGTCGGCCAGCTGGCCGAGTTCCTCCAGGCTGGCCTGGCGGTGCGCCATCCGCAGCTGGCCGGCCATGGTCAGGTGCTGGGGCGCGTCCGGGCCCAGGATCTCCAGGGCCCGTTCCACCCGCGCGCCCGCCGCCACCGCGGCGCGCGCGCTGCGGCGCAGGTTGGCGTCGTCGAAGTTGGCCAGCCGGTTGGCGGTAGCCCGGACCTCACGCCGCATCCGGCGCTCCTCCCAGGCCAGCACGGCCTGGTGCGCGCCCAGCCGGGTCAGCATGGCGGCGATCGCCTCGCCGTCCCTGATCACCACCCGGTCTACCCCGCGCACGTCGCGGGCCTTGGCGTGGACCTTGAGCCGCCGGGCGGCACCGACCAGGGCGAGCGCCGCCTCGGAGCCCGGGCAGGTGATCTCGAGCGCCATCGAGCGGCCCGGCTCGGTCAGCGAGCCGTGAGCCAGGAAAGCGCCCCGCCAGGCCGCCTCGCAGTCGCACGCGGAGCCCGACACCACCTGCCGGGGCAGGCCGCGGACCGGGCGGCCGTGGGCGTCGATGAGCCCGGCCTGCCGGGCCAGGCTCTCGCCCGCGTTGCCCTTGCTCACCCGGACCAGGTAGCGGTTGCCCTTGCGCAGTCCGCCCGGCGAGAGCACCAGGAACTCGGCCGGGTGGCCGAACACCTCGGTGATGCTCGCCCGCAGCCGCCGCGCCGCCGCGCCGGTATCGAGCTCAGCCTCGATGATGACCCTGCCCTCGGACAGGTGCAGCCCGCCGGCGAACCTGAGCAGCGTGGAAACCTCGGCCTTGCGGCAGCAGGGCTTGATCACCTGTACCCGGCTGAGCTCGTCCTTCACCACGCCAGTCATCGCCATGCGGCGTCACTCCCCAGTGCTAGCCCAGGGGACAACCCCCGGAACCCCCGGGACCGGGGGGACCATCCCCCCGGACCCCCCTGTGAAAACCTGCGCGTACATCCCCGCCAGCAGCCTCGGGTCGTGCCTGGGCGTGCCGTCGGCGGCGGCCACGTCCGCCATGACCAGCCGGGCTCCGAGCACCGCGGCCGCCTTCTCCAGGTCGGCCAGGTTACCCGTTCCGGCGGCCTTGGTGTCGGCGAGGACTACATCCACAGTAAGCGCAGGCGCGTGCCCGGCGAGGACCTCCAGGTGCTTATAGGGCGAAAATCCCTCCGTCTCCCCCGGCTGCGGCGCCAGGTTGAGGACGAGCAGCCGCCGGGCCGTGGTGGCGTGCAGCGCGGCGGAGAGCTCGGGCACCAGCAGGTGCGGCAGCACGCTGGTGAACCACGAGCCGGGGCCGAACACGATCCAGTCGGCGTCGAGCACCGCGCGCACCGCCTCGGGGACCGCGGGCGGGTCGGGCGGCAGCAGCGTGATGGACCGCACCTGGCCCGGCGTGCTGGCCACGGCCGCCTGCCCGCGGACCGTGCTGACCTCGTCGGGCCGGCTGGGTCGACGCCGACCACCTCGGCCACGATGTCCAGCGGCACCGCCGCCATCGGCAGCACCCGGCCGCCGGTGCCGAGCAGCCTGCCCACCCAGTCCAGGCCCGCGACCGTGTCGCCGAGCAGGTCCCACAGCGCCACGATCAGCAGGTTGCCGACCGCGTGGCCGGCCAGCTCCTGGTCGCCGGCGAACCGGTGCTGCACCACCTTGCTCCAGGTGGTGCCCCACTCGTCGTCACCGCACAGCGCGGCCAGCGCCATCCGCAGGTCGCCCGGCGGCAAGACGCCGAAGTCGCGGCGCAGCCGGCCGCTCGACCCGCCGTTGTCCGCGACCGTGACGATCGCGGTGAGGCTCTCCGTCACCCGGCGCAGCGCCGCCAGCGACGCTGCCAGACCGTGCCCGCCACCGAGCGCTACCGCTCTTGGGCCAGTCACCAGATGCTCACTCCCGCCCTAGATCCCGGTGCACCACCTGCACGTCAGCCCCAGTGCCCAGGGTCCCGGTGACGCGCGCCGCCAGTTCGCTGGCAATCGCCACGCTGCGGTGCTTGCCGCCGGTACAGCCCACCGCGAGGGTGACGAACCGCTTGCCTTCCCGCTCGTAGCCGGGAATCACCACCTGGAGCAACTCATCGTAGTGACGCAGGAACTCCTCGGCGCCGGGCTGGGCCAGAACGTACTCGCGGACCGGCGCGTCCTGCCCGGTCATCGGGGCCAGCTCGGGGATCCAGTGCGGGTTGGGCAGGAACCGGCAGTCGGCCACCAGGTCGGCGTCCACCGGGAGACCATATTTATAACCGAACGAGACGACGCTGAGCCGCAGGCCGGCCGCGGTGCCCCCGCCGAAGAAGTCGCGCATCCGGGCCCGCAGCTCGTGCACGTTGAGCCGGGTCGTGTCCAGGACCAGGTTGGAGTCGCCGCGTACCTCGCGGAGCAGTTCACGCTCGGCCGCGATCCCGTCGGTGACCCGGCCGTTGCCCTGCAGCGGGTGCGGCCGCCGCTCGCTGTCGAACCGGCGCACCAGCGAGTCCTCGGCCGCCTCGAGGTACACCACCCGGGCGCTCGCGCCGCGCGCGCCGAGGTCGCTGATGGCCGACTTCAGGTCGGTGCTGAACGCGCGGCTGCGCACGTCGACCACCGCGGCCATCCGGCTGACCGCGCCGTTGGACCGGGCCGCGAGATCCACCATCGTGGGCAGCAGGCCGGGCGGCAGGTTATCCACGACGAACCAGCCCAGGTCTTCCAGCGACTTGGCCGCGGTCGACCGGCCCGCGCCAGACAAGCCGGTGATGATGACGATGTCCGCGATATCGTCAGCTGCCCTCATGACGTTCCCCTGCCTGGTTAGAACCGAGTGCGGCCGAGACGGTGGCGGCCAGCCGGGGCCCGATGCCCGGCACGGCCGCGATCTCCTCGACGCTGGCCGCGGTGAGCTTGCGGACCGAGCCGAACGCCTTGATCAGGGCCTTGCGCCGGGCCTGCCCGAGCCCGGGCACGTCGTCGAGCGCGCTGGCGGTGGCGGCCTTGCCGCGCTTTTGCCGGTGATAGGTGATCGCGAACCGGTGCGCCTCGTCCCGCACGCGCTGCAGCAGGTAGAGCCCTTCGCTGCTGCGCGGCAGGATGACCGGGTACTCCTCGCCGGGGCGCCAGACTTCCTCCAGGCGCTTAGCCAGGCCGCAGACGGCGACGTCGTTGATGCCCAGCTCGGCCAGGGCCCGGGCCGCCGCGTCGGCTTGCAGCGGGCCGCCGTCCACGACGACCAGGTTGGGCGGGTAGGCAAATTTCTTCGGGGCGTCGAGCTCAGCCCGTTCGGCCGGAAGATCTTGATCTTGCTCTTCCGGGTCGGGGTCGCCGAGCGTGTCGAGTTCGCCCGTCTTCTCCCGTTCGGCCAGGTAGCGGCGGAACCGGCGGGTAATTACCTCGTAGATCGAGGAGATGTCGTCGGTGCCGCCGGTGCCCTTGATGGCGAACCGGCGGTACTCGCTCTTGCGCGCCAGGCCGTCCTCGAAGACGACCATCGACGCGACCACGTGCGTGCCCTGCAGGTTGGACACGTCGTAGCATTCGATCCGCAGCGGCGCGTCGTCCAGGTCCAGGGCCTCCTGAATCTCGCTGAGCGCCTTGCTCCGGGTGGTCAGGTCGCTGGCCCGCCGGGTCTTGTGCAGCACGAGCGACTGGCCGGCGTTCCTGGCCACGGTCTCCAGCAGGGCCTTCTTGTCGCCGCGGCGCGGGACCCGCAGGCCGACCGGGCCGCCGCGGCGCTCGGCCAGCCACTGGGTCATGGTGTCCGGGTCCGGCGGCAGCTCCGGGACCAGGATCTCGCGCGGGATGCCGGCGTTGACCGCCTCGGCGCCGGCCGGGCTGTCCGCGTAGACCTGGCCGAGGAACTGCTCCACCAGGCCCGCCGGGGTGACCTCCTCGATCTTGTCCAGGACCCAGCCCCGCTGGCCGCGGACCCGGCCGCCGCGCACGTAGAACACCTGGACGGCCGCCTCGAGCTGATCTTCGGCCAGCGCGATGACGTCGCAGTCGGTGCCGTCGCCGAGCACCACCGCCTGCTTCTCGATCGCCCGCTCCAGGGCCCGCAGGTCGTCGCGGAGACGGGCGGCGCGCTCGAACTCCTCCTCCCGCGCGGCCTGCCTCATCTCGGCCTCGAGGCGGCCGGCGAAGCGGCTGGTCTGCCCGGCCATGAAGTCGCAGAAGTCCTCGGCCAGGGCCCGGTGCTCCTCGGCGCTGACCCGCTTGACGCACGGCGCGGAGCACTTGCCGATATAGCCGAGCAGGCACGGGCGGCCTATCTGGCCGGACCGCTTGAACACCCCCGCCGAGCAGGTGCGCACCGGGAAGACCCGGAGCAGCGTGTCGACCGTGTTGCGGATGGCCCAGGCGTGGCTGTACGGGCCGAAGTACCTGGTGCCCTTGCGCTTGGCACCGCGCATGACCATGACCCGCGGGTACTCGTCGCTCATGGTCACGGCCAGGTAGGGGTAGCTCTTGTCGTCCCGGTACTTGATGTTGAACCGGGGGTCGTACTCCTTGATCCAGGAGTACTCGAGCTGCAGCGCCTCGACCTCGGTGCCGACCACGGTCCACTCGACGCCGGCCGCCGTGGTGAGCATCATCTGGGTGCGCGGGTGCAGGCCGGCGAAGTCGGCGAAGTACTGATTGAGCCGCTGCCGGAGCGACTTCGCCTTGCCGACGTAGATCACCCGGCCACGCTGGTCACGGAACTTGTAGACCCCGGGAGACTCGGGGATCTCGCCCGGCGCCGGCCGGAAGCCAAGCGGATCTGCCACGGAGCCAATCTTAGGCTCCCGCGAGCGGCCTTCGGCCGGCGACGATGGCCTTCGTGGGTACCTTCTTCGCGGCCGCCGGACGGGTGTCCGTCCGCTTCCGCTGGTTCATCGTGCTGACCTGGGCGGCCGGCGCGGCCGCGGCCATGGCGCTGCTGCCCTCGCTGTCGAGCGTGACCCAGAGCGACAACACCTCGTTCCTGCCGGCCAGCGCGCCCAGCGAGCGGGCGGCCCAGCTGGCCTCCCCGCTGCAGGGGGCTTCGCTGACCGCGGTCACCGTGATCGTGGCCACGCCCGCCGGGCCGCTTTCCGCGGCGGACGAGGTGTTCGTCACCCGGCTGACGGGCTCGCTGGCCCAGGTGGCCCAGGTCGTCGCGGTACGGGACGCCGGCCAGTCGGCCGACGGGCAGGCCGAGCAGCTCACCGTGCTGGCCGCGCTGGCCCAGTCCGGCGGTCTGGCCACGTCCCAGCAGGCCACGCTGGTAGCCCGGGTGCGCGACACCATCCGCGCGACGGCACCGCCAGGCGAGCTGGCGGTGCGCACGGCGGGGACGGTGGCCACCCGGGTGGACACCAACGCCAGCTCGGGCAAGACCGGCGGGCAGGTCCAGTGGTTCTCCATCATCTTCGTGATCGCGCTGCTGGTCGCCGTGTTCCGGTCCGCGCTGGCGCCGCTCATCGCGGTGCTGCCCGCCGTCGTGGTGGTGCTGGTGGCCGAACGTCTCACGGCGGAGGCCGCGGTGCACGGCCTGGGTGTGTCGCAGATCGCCTCGCTGCTGCTGATCGTGCTGGCGCTCGGAGCCGGCACGGACTACGCCCTGTTCCTGATGTTCCGGGTGCGGGAGGAGATGAGGGCGGGGAACACCCTCTCGGCGGGGGGGCCTGGGGGGGTCGTCCCCCCGAGGCAGCGCTGCCACGAGGCCATCGTGTTCTCGGTGGGGCGGGTCGGCGAGACCATCACGTTCTCCGCGGGCGTCCTCATCGCCGCGCTGCTGTCGCTGGCCACCGCGTCCTTCAGCCTGTACTCGGGGCTGGCGGCGCCGCTGGCCATCGCCATCGGGCTGATGCTGGTGGCCGGGCTCACCTTGCTGCCCGCGCTGCTCGCGATCTGCGGTCCGGTGGCGTTCTGGCCGTCGTCGGTGCGGCCCGGCACCGGGCGGGCCGGCTGGTGGGGCCGGCCTGCTCGCGGATCGTGCGGCGGCCGCTGGCGACGCTGGTCATCGGCCTGATCCTGTTCGGCGCGCTCGCGGTAGCCTCGGCCGGTTACCTGGCCGCGGGGCTCGGCGGCCCGGCGACCGGGCCGGCCGGGAGCGATTCCGCGGCCGGCGACGCGCTGCTGACCCGGCACTTCCCGCAGACGTCGGCCAACCCGACGGTCATCGTGCTGCGCCTGCGGCAGCCGGCCTGGGCCGCCGCGGGCGCCGTCGCCGCGGCCGGGCGGCAGCTGGCCGCCGACCCCGTGTTCACCTCGGTGTCCGGGCCGCTGAACGCGAACGGCACGGCGCTGACCGCGGCCCAGTACGCCGCGCTCTACGCCGCCTACGGCCCGCCGCGGGCCATCGCGGCCTCGGTCCGCGTCCCGCCCGCGCGGCTGGCGGCGTTCGAGTCCTACCGGGCGAGCGGCTCGTACGTGAGCGCGGACGGGCGGACGATCTCGTTCGCCACCGCGCTGTCGGCGGGCAGCGCGACCACCGCGGCGGCGGCGCAGGCGGTGCCCGCCGTCCGGGTCGCGGCCGCCCGCGCGGCGCGGACCGCGGGGGCCCTGGCCTCCGGGGTCACCGGGCAGGCGGCGTTCACCCATGACGTCGCCCAGCTGTCGGACGGTGACCTGCGCACCGTGATCCCGATCGCCATCGCGGTCATCGCGGTGCTGCTCGCGCTGGTGATGCGCTCGCTGATCGCGCCGCTGTACCTGATCGCGTCGGTGGTGCTCTCGTATTTCGCGGCGCTGGGGCTGACCGTCCTGGTGTTCATGAAGGCCGCCGGGCAGCCGGGGCTGACCTTCATCCTGCCGTTCCTGCTCTTCGTCTTCCTGCTGGCGCTGGGCGAGGACTACAACATCCTGGTCATGACGCGGATCAGGGAAGAAGCCCATCACCTGCCGCTGCGCGAGGCGGTGGGCCGGGCGCTCAGCGTCACCGGGACCACGGTGACCTCGGCCGGGCTGGTGCTGGCGGGGACGTTCGGGGTGCTGGCGATCGTCGGCTCGGGCAGCGCCGGGGCGCAGAACGTCCGGACGATCGTGAACGTCGGGGTGGGCCTGGCGCTCGGCGTGCTGATGGACACCTTCGGTGTCAGGACCCTGCTCGTGCCGTCGGCGGCGGTGCTGATCGGGCGGTGGAACTGGTGGCCGTCGGCGCTGGCCCGGGCCCGGCCGGCGGCCGCCCCGGAAGGTGACGGAGATGCTTCGTTGCGAGACCTCACGTTATTACTTAAGCTGGCGGCAGGGGACGGGGCGCCGAGCTGACGAGGGGCCGCACATGACCGCGCGGGGACTAGCCGTCGAGCATCTCGGCGACGAGTACTACTCCGATCCGTATTCCGTGCACGCCCGGCTGCGGGCGCAGCGCCCGGTCACGCCGGTGGTCCTGCCCGGCGGGATGCGCGCGTGGCTGATCACGGGGTACGCCGAGGCGCGGGCCGCGCTGGCCGACCCCCGGCTGCCCAAGAACTTCCCGGGCTGGCGGCGGGAAGACGGCTCGGTCTCCGACGCCCTGGGCGTGCACATGCTCGACAGCGACCCGCCGGATCACGAGCGGCTGCGACGCCTGGTGAACAAGGCGTTCACCGCGCGCCGGGTCGAGCGCCTCCGGCCGCGGATCACCGCGATCACCACCGCGCTGCTCGACGACCTGGCCGGCCTGCGCGAGGCGGACCTGCTCGCCTCGTTCGCGTTCCCGCTGCCGATCACGGTGATCTGCGAGCTGCTCGGCGTGCCCGTGGCCGACCAGGATGACTTCCGGACCTGGACGGCCACCGCCGTCGCGGATACCTCCCCGGCCGAGCTGGCCCGGGCCCACGCCGCCGCGATGACCAGCTACCTCATCGCGCTGATCGCGGCCAAGCGGCGGGCCCCGGCCGACGACCTGCTCTCGGCCCTGATCGCGGCCCGGGACGACGCGGACAGGCTCAGCGAGCCCGAGCTGGTGTCGATGGTCTTCCTGCTGCTCGTGGCCGGGCACGAGACCACGGTCAACCTGATCGGCAGCGGCGTGCTCGCGCTGCTGCTCAACCCGGCCGAGCTGGCCCGCCTGCGCGCCGACCCCGCGCTGACCGGCGGGGCGGTGGAGGAGATGCTGCGCTACGTGAACCCGGTCAGCAACGCCACCTTCCGGTGCGCCGCCGAGCCGGTCGAGATCGGCGGCGTGCGCATCGGCCGCGGCGACCCGGTGTTCGTGTCACTGAGCGGGGCGAACCGGGATCCGGCCCGGTTCGGCGCCCCGGACCGGCTGGACCTCGGCCGGGACACCGCCGGGCACCTGGCGTTCGGGCACGGCATCCACTACTGCGTCGGCGCGCCGCTGGCCCGGCTCGAGGCCGAGATCGCCTTTACCGGCCTGCTGGAAAGGTTCCCCCGCCTGGAGCTGGCGGTGCCGCCCGAGTCGCTGCGCTGGCGGCCGAGCACGCTCATCCACGGCCTGGAATCCCTGCCGGTGCGGCTGAACCCCGCCGGAGCCGCCGGACCCCGCCGGGGCGGCACCAGCGACCGGTGAGGCTGGTGGTATACCGGTTCGATGGGACGCCTGACCGAAATCGCGCCGGGAGTACTGGTCGCGACCAGCACGTACGCCGTCACCACCAGTACCGTGGTGGTCGGCCCGGGCGGCGGCTGCCTGCTGGTCGACCCGGCGGTGACCGTGGCCGACCTGGCCGCGCTGGCGGGTGAGCTGGCGGACCGGGGCTTGCGGCCGTCGGTGGCGTGGTCGACCCACCCGCACTGGGATCACGTCCTGTGGAGCGCCGCGCTGGGGGACGCCCCCCGGTACGCCGCGCCCGCCGCCGTGGCCATCCTCGCGACCGAGCGAGACGGCATGGTCGAGCAGCTCAGCCAGTCCGCGCCCGGGCACGACCTGGAGCTGTTCGGGAAGGCGCAGGCCCTGGACGGCCCGGCCATCGGGTGGGACGGGCCCGAGGCGAGGCTGATCGTGCACGACGGCCACGCGCCCGGGCACGGAGCGGTCTTCCTGCCGGACACCGGCGTCCTGGTGGCCGGGGACATGTGCTCGGACATCGAGATCCCGCTGCTCGACACCGTGGCGAAGGACCCGCTCAGCGACTACCGCACCGGGGTGGAACGGCTGGCGTCGGTATCCGGCGTGCGGCGGGTCGTGCCCGGGCACGGCCACCTCGGGGACGCCGCCGAACTGCGCAGGCGGCTCGACCTCGACACCGCCTACCTGGACGCGGTGTCGGCCGGGCGGCCGTACCAGGACCCGCGGCTGACGGCCGACAGCCCGGCCTGGATGCGGACCATGCACGAGAGCCAGGTGCGCTACTTCCAGGCCTGACCGGCGGGCAGGAACAGGCACGAGGGACGCGCGGCGTCCAAGCCGATCTCGTACCGCGTCGGCACCAGGCCGGCGGGGCCCGCGTCGAGGCGGCCGTTCCCCGGGTTGCGGGCGAACCGCGGGTGCGCCCCGCCGGCCACCTGGAGCCTGATCCGGTGGCCGCGGCCGAACCGGTGCGCCGCGCCGGCCAGGCTGACCGGGACGGTCCCGGTCAGCGGGTCGGCCGCGGTGAGCCGCACGATGCCGTCGGACATCGGCACCGCCAGGTCGCGCTCGACCGCGACCCGGTTCCGCCGCGGCGGCGCGCCCCGCGGGCGGCTAGCCGGCCGGGCTGTCGCCCGCATGACTGGACGCGGCGGGAGCGGACGCGGTGTGGACGGGGGTGCCCGTGTCGTCCCGGTCACCGGTGCCGTCCCGGTCGTCCGCATCGTCATCGTCGCGGGCCGCGCCGGCGAGGTCCTGGGGCTGGGCCGCGGCGCCGTAGCCGTCGGGGCCGGCCGCCGGGACCGGGCCGGACGCGAGAGCCTGCGGCGGCGTGAAGAGCATCCACGCGCACGAGACGAGGACCACCACGAGGAATGCGCAGTAGATCCAGAACGCCGGCGTGACGCCGGAGCTGATCGTGAGCCCGAGCTGCGTGGCCTGCGCGTTCGAGATGCCGAACTGCTCGGGCGAAGCGGGCTGGCCGACCTCTACGAGAGCCGAGATGGCCTGGGTCACCATCGGGATGAAGGCCCCGGCGAGCAGGACGCCGCCGTGCCGGACCGGGCGCCAGAACGCGGCCACGACGACCGTCACGGCGAGCGCGAGCATCACCAGCACGTCCCCGGTGATCACCAGGCCCGGGTTGGTTCCGGAGAAGGCGTCGCCCACCTGCAGCGACTGCGTTTGCCCGGCCGCGGTGTGCAGCGTGAAGCTGTCCCACGCCGGGGCGAACGAGGCGGCGACCCCGAGGCCCGCCAGGATCAGCATCACGACGGGGCCGAGCGCGGCCCCGGACGGGCGGCCCAGCGAGCCGGGCCGGCCGTCCGGGCGCGGCCGGCCGGCGGGCCGGAGCACGAACGCGAGGACCGAGCCGACGGCGCAGGCGAACCAGCCGGCCAGGGACAGGATGAGCCCGGTGCCGCCGCTGGCGCCGTTTCCGCCGATGGCCAGGCCGGCATCGGAGAAGAACAGGCCGAACGTGATGGCGCTCAAGCCCAGGCTGAGCAGCGCGCCGATCCGCAGGCGGGCGCCGCCGAGGACGATGAGCAGCGCGGCAATGGTCCAGACGCCCAGGTAGGTGGCGTGCGGGATGACCTGGTCGGAGCGCGAGGCGAGGCTGACACCGCTCAGGTAGCCGGGGAAGAGGCCGGCCACCCCCAGGGCGATGCCCACGCCGAGCAGCCCGGCCGCGACGATGGCGCCGGCCTTGCCGCCGGAGGCGTGGCCGGGGACTGTCCCGTACGGAGCCGCGTGCTGTCCGGCCGGCCCGGCGTTCTCGCCCGGCTGGGGCGCGCCCGCGCCGACCGGGGGGATGTGCCGCGCCATCGGGACGATCGTGCCCGGCGCCTCCATGCTCGCGAACCGGGTCCACGCGGCGGACCAGCCCTCGGGGGTCTCCGCCCACCGCTGGAGCGGCTCCTGCCGGGGCGCGCCCACCGCCCACACGCCGTAGAAGCCGCGGCCCTGGCCGATCTCGTACCCGGCTCCCCGGTACGCAATGGTGACCTTGTCAAACACGCCTCAAGCCCTTCCTTACCTCTTGCCCGGTCCGCCCCGTCATGTCGCCGACCCGTACGGAAACCTAGGAAACCGGCCTGGACGCTGGCTGAGCAGTCTCTCAAGCCTTCCTGACTTTCTCATCCGCGGGGTCCCCTGGGGGCAGGGATCAGCCAGGGAGCGCGGCCGGTGCTTGGATTGTCGCCATGGACATTTTGATTCTCGGCGGTACCGCCTGGCTCGGCCGCGAGATGGCCGGGCAGGCGGTCCGCCGCGGGCACGCCGTGACCTGCCTGGCCCGGGGCGAAAGCGGCCCGGTAGCCGACGGCGCCGTTCTGGTCACCGCCGACCGGCGGCGAGATGACGGCTACGAACAGGTCCGGGGCCGGGACTGGGACGAGGTGATCGAGGTCTCCTGGCAGCCCGGCCTCGTCCGCGGCGCGCTGGCGGCGCTGGCCGGGCGGGCGGCGCACTGGACCTACGTCTCCTCGGTCAGCGCCTACGCCTCGAACGCGGTCGTCGGCGCGGACGAATCCACCCCGCTGCTGCCCGCGGACGACAGCGACGAGGTGAGCGCCGAGCGCTACGGCGAGGCCAAGGTGGCGTGCGAGCAGGCGTCGGCGGCGGCCGCCGGCGACCGCCTGCTGATCGCGCGGGCCGGGCTCATCGGCGGCCCCGGCGATCACAGCGGCCGGACCGGCTACTGGGTGGCGCGGGCCGCCCGCGACCCGCTCGGCCCCATGCTGGTGCCCGCCGTCCCGGACCTGGCGACGCAGGTAGTCGACGCTCGCGACATGGCCGCCTGGCTGCTGGACTGCGCGCGGGCCGGAACCACCGGGACGTACGACACGGTCGGGCCGGTCGTGCCGTTCGGCCGGTGGATCGAGCAGGCGAGGCAGATCGCGGGGCACGCCGGCCCGGTCGTCGAGGCGGACCCGGCCTGGCTGCTGGGCCAGGGCGTAGCCGAGTTCATGGGCCCGGAATCGCTGCCGCTGTGGGTCGCCGAGCCGGGCTGGGAGGGCTTCGCCGCGCGCAGCGGCCGGGCCGCCGCGGCCGCCGGGTTGCGGCACCGGCCGCGCGCGCAGGTGCAGGCCGACGTGCTGGCCTGGGAACGTCAGCAGGGCCTGGACCGGCCCCGGCGCGCGGGCCTGAGCGCGGAACGCGAACGTGAGCTGCTGGCCGCGCTCGGGCAGGCCTGAGGGTTCCTCTCCTGGCCGTCAGCATATGTTGACGATGGCGTCTCGTCAGCATATGCTGACGAGCTATGGAACCCGTACTCGAAATCGCCGAGGGCGCCACCAGCAGCGATCCGGACGTCGGGCTCCGCGCGGTGGCGGCCCTGCGGGCGCTGTCCGAGCGGCTCGAGGTACTCCAGGTGCAGGCCGCGCGCGAGCTCGGCTGGTCGTGGCAGGACATCGCCGAGCGGCTCGGCGTGACCAAGCAGACCGTGCACCGCAAGTACGGCCGGCGGACCGGGAGGCGATGATGTTCGAGCGCTTCGATCCCGACGCCCGTATTCTCATCGCGCACGCGGCCGAGCACGCCCGGCGGCTGGGGCACCGCTACGTGGGCGGCGAGCACCTCCTGCTCGCCGCTGTCTCGTCCGGCCAGCCGGCCGGCGAGGTCATGCGCGCGCACGGGGTCACGCCGGAACTGGTCGAGGAGGAGATCGTCCGCCGGGTCGGGCTGGGCGCCGGGGCCGGCCTGTTCGCCGGCCTCGACCGGGACGCGCTGGCCACGATCGGGGTCGACCTGGACGCGGTGCGGGCCAGGATCGAGGCGTCGTTCGGGCCCCAGGCGCTCACCAGCGCCGCCCAGGCGGCGCACCAGGGGCGGCCCCGTCGCCCGGGGCCGCGCGGGCCCCGGCCGTCTCGCATCGTGCGCGAATGGCGCCGCCGGCACCGGGCCGGGCGCGACCTGGCCCACGCGCCCGGATCCCGGCCGGCCGTCACCGGCCGTTACCGGGCTCCGGGGCCGCCGCCGTGCAAGCAGATCCCGTTCACCCCGGCCGCCAAGAAGATCCTCGAGCTCACCCGGCGGGAAGCGGCCGCCCTGGACGACGCGCGCATCGGCACCGAGCACGTCGTGCTCGCCCTCACCACCATCGTGAACGGGCTGGTCCCGCCCATCCTGGCCGCCGCGGGCGCGCAGGCGACGGCGCTGCGGGCGGCGATCCTGGACCGGTACCGGCGGGCGGGCTGACGGGGCGCCCGCTCACGCCCGGCCGGGGGGACTGCCTCACCGGGGATTCCGGCGTGACGCCCACGTAGCGGCCGGTGGTCGCCGTCCGGCGAGGCCGGGCTCAGCATCGCCGCCAACGCGGCCAGCGCCGCGGTTCGCCTGCACGGTGACGAGCACGGCCGCGCCGATGGCGGCCGCCCCGGCGATCCCGGTCGCGCTCAGCCGCTCACCGAGCAGCAGGTCCGCGAGGACCGCGCCGGTCAGCGGCTCGAGCAGGGCCAGCAGGGCCGCCGTGCTCGCGGCGGCGGAGCGCAGGCCCCGGAAGAAGAGCGTGTAGGCCAGGGCGGTCGGCCCGGTGCCCAGCGCGACCAGCAGGCCGATGGACGCGGCGGCCGGGCGGAAACCCACGCCCCCGGCTAGCTGCGCCAGCGGCATCAGGGCCAGGCCGCCGATGGTGAAGCCGAACCCGGTCACGGCGACGTCGTCGAGACCGGGCACCGGCCGGGTACCGGTCACGGTGATCGCGGCGAAGCCCGCCGCGGCCAGCACGGCCATGCCCGCGCTGGCCAGGACCGCGGTCTCGGCGAACCCGGAAGGCAGGCCCACGAGCAGGCCGAGCCCGGTCACGGCCAGGGCGGTGGTGGCGGCCGCGTGCCGGCCGCCTGGCCGGCCGGTCACCCGGGTCACGCCGAGGACGATGACCGGGGCGGCCCCGATCGTGACCAGTGTCGCCAGCGGTACCGAGGTCAGCGCCACGGCCGTGAAGTAGCAGCTCTGGTAGAACGCGGCCAGCAGGCCGACCACGGCGATCCGGGTCCAGGCCGCCCGGCCGGACGGCCAGGGCCGCCCGGTCAGCGTGCGGAAGGCGACGATCAGCAGGCCGCCGGCGGTGAGCCGGTAAGCGGCGACGGCGATGGCGGACAGCCCCGCCGCCCGGCCGAGCAGGCTTCCGGTCAGCCCTCCGGTACCCCACAAGAGCCCGGAGGCCACCAGGTAAACCAGGCCGGAACCGGGGCGGCGGCGGAAAGCCGCGAGCCCCGCGGTGAATACGTGCATCGGGAAATCGCTCCTGCGACGAGAAGGAAATGGTCGCGGAAGCGGGGCGCGCCCGGCTCGCCCATGCGGCAAGCGCACGGCGGGGCTCGCTGGCTATGCCTGAACCGAGAACCCGGCGTGCGCGGACTGGCGCCCCGCTAGGAGCGGGGCGGGGTGATGGGGAGGCACCGGTGCACGATGTGAATCGTATCCCGGCCCGGCCCGGCCGCATGCGCCGGGCAGGCCGGGGCCGCAGGCGGCGGGCCGGCGTAGGATCACGATGACATGCTGCTGACGTTCGGGCACGGGACCGCCACCGCCGGGCAGATCACCGAGCTGCTCCGGGGCGCGGGCGTGACCGTGCTCGTCGACGTCAGGACCGCGCCCGGCAGTCGCCGTCATCCGCACGTGGCACGGGACGAGCTGGAACGCTGGCTGCCCGAGGCCGGCCTGTCCTACCGCTGGGAGAAACGGCTCGGCGGCTTCCGGAAGGCGGCCCCTGACTCACCGGATACCGCCTGGCGCGAGGACATGTTCCGCGGTTACGCCGCGCACATGCGGACGGCCGGCTTCGCGGCCGCGGCGGACGAGGTGCTCGCCCAGGCCGAGGCGGATCCCGTCGCGGTGATGTGCGCGGAGAGCCTGTGGTGGCGCTGCCACCGGCGGCTGCTGGCCGACTTCGTGGTGGCGGCCCGCGGCGTGCCGGTCCGCCACGTCCTGCACGACGGGCGGACCGAGGAGCACCGGCTCTCCCCCGGCCTGCGGCGCCGCGACGACGGGCTGCTCGTCTACGACGCCGGCCAGGAGAGCCTGCTGTGACCGGGACCGGCCGGACTAGGCCCGCTAGGGCAGGCTGACCGCCTGCGCGGGACGGATCGCGAGGCTGTACCCGGCGCCGGCGGACACCTGGGTGACGCCGGCTAGCCCGCTGACCTGCACCTTGCCGGTGACGCTGGCCGTGCTGCCGGTCCCCAGCTCGCCCTGGCCATTGTCACCCCAGGCCAGTACGGTCCCGTTCGACTCGAGCGCGAGGACGTGATCGGCGCCGGCCGAGATCTGGGTGATCCCGCTGTCCATCCCGGTGGTCTCTGCCGGGCGGGTCACCGGGCTGGCGGTGGGCGCGTTGCCCAGCTGGCCGGCGTCGTCGGCGCCCCAGGCCCAGACCGAGCCGTCACTGCCCAGGGCGACGGCGAACTTCTGGCCCGCGGAGATGCCCGTGACCGAGGGGGCCCCGATCCCGGTCACCCGCTCGGGGGTCAGGTGATCGCCGAGGGTGCCGTCACCGAGCTGGCCGGAGCCGTTGCCGCCCCAGGCCCACACGGTCTTGACCGTGGTGATGCCCTGGGTGCGGACGGCCAGGGCCGAGTCCAGGCCGGCGGCGATGCCGCTCACCTGAGACAGCCCGCTGACCTGGACCGGGACCGTGCTGGCGTCCGTCGTGCCGTCGCCCAGCTGGCCGTTGTCGTTGTTGCCCCAAGCCCATACCGTGCCGTCCGACCGCAACGCCAGGCTGAACCCGTCCCCGGCCGCGATCTTGGTGACCCCGGTCAGCCCGGGCACCTCGGCCGGGGTGAGGTTATCGCCGCCAAGGGCCCAGGCACCCCACTCCCACACCGTGCCATCGGAGCGGAGCGCCAGGCTGTGGAAGCCGCCGGCCGACACCTGGACGACACCGGTCAGCCCGGGTACCTGGATCAGCGTGCTGCTCGCGGTGCTGGTGCCGTTGCCCAGCTGGCCGAACCAGTTGTTGCCCCGGGCCCGCACGGTGCCGTCAGATTGCAGGACCAGGACGTGCGCGCCGCCCGCCGACACCTGGACCGCTCCCGTCGAATTGACCAGCTGCTGCGGGGTGAAATTACTGTCGCCGCCCCAGTCCACCACGGCGTGCCGGACCGGGATAACCCCCGCCTGGGCGGTTCCCGCCCCGGTCAGCGCCGCACCAGCCACGCCGAGTACCAGGGCGGCGTAGCCGCCGAGCCTTCTTGATCGCTGCCACGCCTTCATCGTGTACCTCCGGACCGCCGTCTGCTTCTGACGGGCAGAGGAGGCCGCGGGCCGCGTGATACAGGTTTCAGTCCCGGTAGCGGCCGAACCCGCTGGTCTGCCAGGTCGCACCGGCCGCGGTGACGGCGAACGCCTCGTAGCCGTCCAGGTCCTCCACCCAGTCACGGGCGGCGGATCCCATGGCGAAGGCGGCGGTGGCGTAGGCGTCCGTCTCGGCCAGCCGCGCGCCCACCACGGTGATGCTGGCCAGGCCGGCCGGGGGCTGCCCGGTGTACGGGTCGATGATGTGCGCCCCGCGCTCGGCCACGCCGGAGGTGGCCACCGCGAAGTCCTGGCCGGCCACGACCAGCGCCAGCCGGCCCGGGTGGAGCGGGTCGGCGATCCCGATCCGCCATCGCCGGTCGCCGGCGCACTGCACGTCGCCGCCGCCGTTGACGCTGTGCTCGGCCAGCCCGGCCGCGGTCAAGATCGCGGCGGCCCGCTCGATGGCCCAGCCCTTCACGTAGCCGGAGGGGTCGAAGGCGCCGCCCGGCGTGGTGGTGAAGTACCCGCCGCTTCGCGCGCTGATGCGGGCGCACGCCGCGAGCACCTCGGCGAGCTCGGGCGCGCATTGCGCCAGCGCCCGCGAGCCGCGGCCGAACCGGCTGACGTCGCTGTCGTCCCGGTACGGCGAGAAGGTGGCGTCCACCCAGTGCAGCCAGCGCACCGCCCGGCCCAGCGGCCCGTCGCCGCGGGGCGCCCCGGCCCGGGCGGGCACGTCGAACGAGACGACCGTGCCCATCACGTGCTCGGCGTGCCGGCGCCGAGGCGGGGCCGCGCCGCCGCTCACCGGGGTCAGGTGCGCTTGTCCAGCGCGCTCTGCAGCGACCGGACGTAGCCCGCGCTGGTGTAGCTGGCCCCGGACACGGCGTCGATCTTGGCGTTCTGCGCGGTCAGCGTCTCGCTGATCAGCTTGGGAAAGGCGAACTCGCCGATCTGCACGTCGTGCAGGGTATTGGTCGGCTGCACCAGCACGGCGACCTTGACGATCTTGCCGTTGCGCTCGATCAGCTGGATCTGGACCGGGCCGTAGGCGGTATTGGCCACCTGGCCATCGACCGCGCGCTCGCCGGCGGGCAGGTTCTTGGCTATCGACCCCTGCGGAAACGCGCCCGGGACGACCTCGGTCTGCCCGCCCTTAGCCGGCGAAGACGGAGATGACGCGGCCGAGGACGCGCTGCCCCCCGAGCCGCCGGCCGTCGCGGCCACGGGGCTGGACGGGACGTGCGACTTGAACGACAGCAGGGCCACCAGGCCGGCGATGGTACCGGTGACAGCCAGGATCACCCGGCGCATGGTCGCGGCTCCTCCTCAGAACTCGAACGACTCGAAGTGGATGTGCTGCCGGGGCACCCCGGCGGCGCGCAGGGCCCGGACCGCGGCCGACGTCATGCCGGACGGCCCGCAGACGTAGGCCTCCTGCCGGTCCAGGTCGGGCACCATGGACCGCAGCACCCGGGGGGACAGCGGGTCGCCGCCGATCTCGGCCCGGGACCCGACCAGGTAGTGCACGGTCGCGCCGCGGGCGGCCGCGATCGCGTCGAGCTCGTCGCGGAACACGATGTCCTGCTCGCTGCTGGCCCGGTAGATCAGCGTGACGTGCCCGGGCAGCGTCGCGAAGATGGCCCGCAGCGGGGTGATGCCGACCCCGCCGGCCAGCAGGACCACGCCGCGGCCCGAATCACCGGGGGTGAACGCGCCGTAGGGCCCCTCGGCGAAGACGCGGGTCCCGGGCCGCAGCCGCGCCAGCGCCTGGGTGTGATCGCCCAGGTTCTTCACCGTGATCCGCATCATGTCGGCGCCCGGCGCGGCGGACAGCGAGAACGGGTGCGATGACCACCACAGCGACCTGGTCAGGAAGCGCCAGCGGAAGAACTGGCCCGGCTCGGCGTCCAGCTCGTCGAGCTGCCGGCCGCCGATGTAGACCGAGATGACGCCGGGCGCCTCCTCCTTGACCCCGAGGACCTCGAGGCGGTGGCGGCGGAACGAGCGCAGCGGCACCGCCACCCGGTACCACAGCACCAGGACGAGGACCGCCAGGTACATCGCGGACCACCAGAACCGCGCGGCCAGGTTGCCGACGAACGCCGCGCCGTCGGCCAGCTGATGACTGAACGCCAGGGCGATGGCCAGGTAGGTGTAGAAGTGCAGGAAGTACCACGTCTCGTAGCGGAGCCGCCGGCGGGCGGCGCGCATGGAGACGATGCCGATGCCGAGCAGCAAGAACCCGGCCACGGTCGCCATCAGCACGTCCGGGTACTGGGTGAGCAGCGTCGCGCTCTCGCTGACCACGTTGACGTGAGCCGTGGCCGCGTACCCCCAGATGATGAGGGTGGCGTGCGCGACGATCAGGCTGACGACGTACCGGCCGCCCATGGCGTGCCAGCGGGCCAGCTTGTCGGTGCCCAGCCCGCGCTCGAGCGGGGGCAGCCGCGCCATCAGCGCGACCAGGACCACCACGCCGTAGCCGCAGAGCAGGCCGAGGATCTCGCCCGCGCCGGTCAGCCAGCCGCCGAGCCCGTGCACGCCGGGCGTGCTGTGCCACCACAGGCCGAGGACCACGATCGCGCCGGCGATGATCACGGTCAGCGCGGCGCGCTCGCCGACCCGGGCCGGGCGGTGGGCCGGGCCCGCGGGTACCGCCGCCCGCGGGCGGTGGGCCGGATCCGGGCGGCGAGCCGGATCCCGGCGGCCCGCCGGGGCCGGCCGGGTCCGGGGGGACGCCTCCGCGCCGGCCTGGCCAGCCGGGCCAGATCGCCTGGCAACGCTGGTCACCCGCACCTCCCGTTGACCGCCTAGGTGGAATCGTACGTTCATATGGACGGTACGGCCTCGGACCGCACCCGTCGCCTCCCCCTAGTTACGAGTACGCGGTGCGATCCTGCACGGTTCAGCGGGCTCCCGTAAGCGCTTCGTAATCGGCCGCCGGGCGGGATGTCAACTCAAGTTGACAACGGCGGCCTTGTCAACGTAAATTGACAGGCATGGACAACGCACCCGCCCTGGCCGTCGCGGCCGACAGCTCAGACCCGCGCACCGGGCTGCGGGCCGTCGCCGCCCTCCGCCGGCTGCTGGAACAGCTCGAGGCGCTCCAGGTCGACAACGCACGGGAGCACGGCTGGTCCTGGCAGGAGATCGCCGAGATCCTCGGCGTATCCCGGCAGGCCGTCCACAAGAAGCACGCCCGCCGCGCGCGCGTGCACTGACCCCGAGGGGATGCGAACGATGTTCGAGCGATTTACCGACCGGGCCAGGACGGCCGTGATCCGGGCCCGGGCCACGGCCGCCGGGCGCGGCGACCAGATACGCCCGGTGTACCTGCTGCAGGCCCTGGCGTCCGCTGAAGGCACGGCCGCCCGGGCGCTGGCCGGGCTGGGCGTCGACGCCGCCACGATCGAGCGGCAGCTGGACCGCGTCGCGCCGCGGGGCCGCCCGCTCGAGGGCGAAGCGGACAGTGCCGACGCCGAGGCCCTGGCCTCCATCGGCATCGACCTGGACGAGATCAGGCGCAGGGTCGAGGAGAGCTTCGGTCCCGGCCCGTCCGGCCCATCCGGCCACGGCCGGGTACCGGCCGGGCCGGCCAGCCGGGCCGGCCGGGTGACGATGACCGGCGAGGCGAAGCAGTCCCTGGCCCTGGCGATCAAGGAGGCCCGGGCGATGCGTCACACCTACCTCGGTGACGAGCACCTGCTGCTCGGCCTGCTGGGCGCGGCGCAGCTCAACCCGCGCGGGGACTTCACCCTCGATACCCTCCGGGACCTGGGCATCGATCCGGCCCAGGCCAGGCAGCGCGTCCTGGATGAGCTGCGGCACGCCTCGGCCTGAGCGCACCAGCACGGGTACGGCCCGGGGCAAGCCGGCACGGGTACGGCCGGGGCAAGCCGGCACGGGTACGGCCCCGGCATGAGTACGACTTTCTGGAGCGAGAGCAGGGCACCCGGCCCGTCCTCTGGTACCTCTGGAACCTCGGATCCCATGGGCCTCATGCGGCCTAGCGTCTCGGCCTCAGGCCCGGCACCGACCGGGTGGATGTTCCATCAACCCGGTCTTATGCCCAATGTCAGGAACTTAAGAGGCCCCCCGCACGGCGCTGTTTCATGATCATGGACATCTTTCGTCAAATAGCGCCCGAAACTGTCCATGATCATGGTCTGCACCTGAAATGTCTCAACCTGACGTTGAGGTATGACTGGATATTGCGGCCCGATTCGGGCAGCGGATGTCGCCGTATCACGGTCGGCTGGCGAGCCGGGCGGCTCGCCGGCCGCGTCCCGCCCACTGCAAAGGAGCCTGACCAGGAAAAACAGCCCGCAGATCTGGTAAATGACCCGCCTTAAATTCCTAGCATTGGGTCCTATGCCGGGCGATGTTCCATCGACCCGGTGCCGGTGCCGGTTCGCAGGGACTACCGATGCCGGTTGGCAGCGACGGTGGGGCTGCCGGGAAGGTTGCGCCGGAGGGATGCACGATAGCCGTCGCCACCTAGGCCGCGTATCTACACGCGGCGCTCACCAGGAGGAGAGGCCCTTACTGGAAGAGGAGACCCTCACCGGGAGGAGACCCCACCAGGAGAAGACCCCCACCAGGAGAAGACCCCCCGGAAGAGGAGGTCCTTACCAAGTGGATAGGTATAGGTAACCACGGGGTTAGATCATCCTGGCCTTACGGAGGGTATTTATCTGACTACACACAGCCATAACCTGTCATAGAGAACATCACGGATAGGATATGGTCAAATGCTCAGAGTAAGCGATGTATGGGAGAGGGCGCTCCACACGCCCGCCGTGGCCGCCGGCCAGGCGGGCGACGTCATCGTCATCCGTTCCGGCGGCAGCTATGACGGCAAGCAGGGCATGAACCTGGCCACCGGCGTGAGCAGCCAGTCCGCGGGCGCCCAGGGCCTGTGCCTGCACCTGGTGACGATTCCGCCGGGAACCCGGGGCGTGCCGCACGTCCACGAGGGCCATGAGTCCGCGATCTACACGGTCAGCGGCGAAACCGAGGTCTGGCACGGCGAGGGACTGATGCAGCGCACCGTGGTCCGCGCCGGGGACTTCATGTACGTGCCGCCCGGCATCCCGCACCTCCCGGTGAACCGCAGCGATGTCCTGACGGTCGCCGTGGTCGCCCGCACCGACGCCCAGGAGCAGGAGAGCGTGGTCACGCTGAGCCTGCCGCCGCACCTCGCCGAGCTCGGCGACTACCCGGTCGCCAGCCAGTAAACCAGAGCCTGTCACGCGCGGCGGCCGGGACCGTGGTACCCCGTTCCGATCGGCCCGGCCGTCGCCCTCCCCACCGCGTCCGCCCCCTCCCGCGCTGCGAGCGCCGCGACTCCTCCCAGCGCCCCGTCCAGGGCGCAGCGGCCCTCGCAGCAGGGCGGGCGCGTGTCAGTCCTCGAACGCTTCCGGCGGGGGGCAGGCGCAGACCAGGTTCCTGTCTCCGTAGGCCTGGTCGATGCGCCGCACCGGCGGCCAGTACTTGGCCCGCCGGTCCACGCCGGGCGGGTAGGCCGCCTGCTCGGCGTCGTACGGGTGCTTCCACTCCCCCGCGATGAGCATCTCGGCCGTATGCGGGGCGTTCTTGAGCGGGTTGTCCAGAGCGTCGTACTCGCCCGCCGCCACCCGGGCGATCTCCGCCCGGATCGCGATCATCGCGTCGCAGAACCGGTCGACCTCGGGCAGGTTCTCGCTCTCGGTGGGCTCGATCATCAGCGTGCCCGCGACCGGGAACGACATCGTCGGGGCGTGGAACCCGTAGTCGATGAGCCGCTTGGCCACGTCGTCCACGGTGATCCCGGTGTCGCGGGCCAGCGGCCGCAGGTCGATGACGCACTCGTGCGCGACCAGGCCGTTCCGCCCGGTGTACAGGACCGGGTAATGCGCGGCCAGGCGGTTGGCCACGTAGTTGGCGGACAGCACCGCGACCTGGGTCGCCTGCCGTAGCCCGGCGGCCCCCATCATGGCCACGTAGGCCCAGGAGATGGGCAGGATGCCGGCCGACCCGTAGGGCGCGGCCGCCACCGGGCCCACGTCGCCGCGGCCGGGCAGGAAGTCAGCCAGGTGGGCGCGGACCGCGACCGGGCCGACCCCGGGGCCCCCGCCGCCGTGCGGGATGCAGAACGTCTTGTGCAGGTTCAGGTGGGATACGTCGGCGCCGAACGCGGGCAGGTCAGCCACCCCGACCAGCGCGTTGAGGTTGGCTCCGTCGATGTACACCTGGCCGCCCGCCTCGTGCACGGCCGCGCAGATGGCGCTGACGTTCTGCTCGTAGACGCCCGCCGTCGACGGGTAGGTGATCATGATCGCCGCGACGCGGCCGTCGTGTGCCGTCAGCTTGGCCCGCAGGTCCGCGGACTGGACGGCGCCGCCCGCGTCGCACTTGACCACGACGACGCGCAGCCCGGCCAGCACCGCGCTGGCCGCGTTGGTGCCGTGGGCCGACTCCGGGATCAGGCAGACGTCACGGTTCTCCTCGCCGCGGGCGGCGTGGTAGCCGCGGATGGCGAGCAGGCCGGCCAGTTCGCCCTGGGAGCCGGCGTTCGGGCTGGACCGAGACCGCGTCGTAGCCGGTGAGCCGGGCCAGCCGGAGCTCGAGCGACTCGATCAGCTCCAGGTACCCGCCCGCCTGCTCGGCCGGCACGAACGGGTGCATCCCGGCGAACTCCGGCCAGCTGATCGGCTCCATCTCGGCCGCCGCGTTCAGCTTCATCGTGCACGAGCCGAGCGGGATCATCGACCGGTCGAGGGCGATGTCGAAGTCGGAAAGACGCCGCAGGTAGCGCAGCATCGCGGTCTCGCTGCGGTGCTCGCGGAAGACCGGATGGGTCAGGAACTCCGAGGTGCGGCGCAGTTCCCCGGGCAGCCCGCTGCCGGCCCCGGAAGGCTCGGACAGCTCCACCTCGGCCGGGTCGGCCACGAAGCACAGCGCGGCCACGAGCTCCCGCAGCCGCTCGCCGGTGGTGGTCTCGTCGCAGCTGACCTGCAGCGTATCGTCCGGGGCGAGGTAGAGGTTGTAGCCGGCGACCCGCGCACGCTCCAGGGCGTGAGCTGCCTCGTCACGTCCGCCGGCGAAATGAATCCGGATGGTGTCGAAGAAGTCCCCCGCACCCGTTCGGTGGCCGAAATCGCGCAGCGTCGCGGCGAGTACCGCGGCGCTACGGTGCACGCCCCGTGCGATGGCGGCCAGCCCGTCCGGTCCGTGGTAAGCGGCGTACATGGCCGCGGTCACGGCCAGCAGGACCTGGGCGGTGCAGATGTTGCTCGTCGCCTTTTCCCGGCGGATGTGCTGCTCGCGGGCCTGCAGCGCGAGCCGGTACGCGGGCCGGCCGCCGGCGTCCACCGATACCCCGACCAGGCGGCCGGGCAGCTGGCGCTTGAGCGCGTCGCTGACCGCGATATAGCCCGCGTGCGGGCCTCCGTACCACAGCGGCACGCCGAACCGCTGGGTCGAGCCGACCGCCACGTCCGCGCCCGCCTCGCCGGGCGGCCGGAGCAGCGTCAGCGCGAGCGGGTCGGCCGCCACCGCGGCCAGGGCACCCCGGGCGTGCGCCGCCTCGATCAGCGGGGCCGGATCGCGGATGACCCCGGACGCGCCGGGGAACTGCAGCAGGACGCCGAACAGATCCTCCTGCCGGCTGATCGAGGCGGCCGTGACCGGCTCGACGACGAGGTGGATGCCGAGCGGCTCGGCCCGGGTGCGCAGCACGGCCAGGGTCTGCGGCAGGCAGTCGGCGTCGGCCAGGAAAACGTGGCCCTTCCCGGCCGCCCGCCGGGCCAGCGTCATCGCCTCGGCGGCCGCGGTCGCCTCGTCCAGCAGCGACGCGCCGGCCCACGGGAGCCCGGTGAGGTCGGCGACCATGGTCTGGAAGTTCAGCAGCGCCTCGAGGCGGCCTTGCGCGATCTCCGGCTGGTAGGGCGTGTACGCGGTATACCAGGCCGGGTTCTCCAGCACGTTGCGGCGGATCACGGCCGGGGTGACGGTGTCGTGGTAGCCGAGCCCGATCATCGAGGTCAGCAGCTGGTTCCGGCCGGCCATCCGGCGCAGCTCGGCCAGCGCCTGGGTCTCGGTCAGCGGGCCAGGCAGGTGCAGGTCGGCCGGCGGCGTCCCCTCGGGCAGGGCGGCCGTGGTGAGCTCGTCGAGCGAGGAATACCCGAGGCTGTCGAGCATGTGCCGCTGCTCGGCGGATGTCGGGCCGATGTGGCGGACGGCGAAATCTGTCATGGAGCCTCCCCGGAAGCTGCGTGGTCGCTGCCTAGCTCCCCGTCTGTCACGGTTTCGTGGCGACCGCATCATGTCTATGCGGCCTCACGGCCCCGCTCCAGAGCTGCCTGTTCCGCCCGGTTCGTGTGCCTGAGAGGTTCCGGGGATGTTGCCCCTTCGGCGCCCGCGACTACGCGGAGACTCTCCCGGCCGGTTTCATCGGCACCTGCGATTTTACCCCGAGCGAGAACCAGATTGCGGGACGCGGGCCGGCCGATACTGCTCAGCTGGTGCGGCGCAGGCGGCGCTTGGCCAGGTCGTCCTGGAAACCGGCACTGCCCGGCGGCACCGCCACGAGGCCGTCCTCGGCCCGGACGGCGGGCAGCACGGCCAGGTCGCCCTCCACCTCGCGCCAGACGCGGCCCAGCGCGATCCCGAACACGCCCTGGCCGCCCGCCAGCAGGTCGACTACCTCGTCGGCGGAGGTGCACTCGTACACGCTGACCCCGTCGCTCATGAGCGTCACCTGGGCCAGGTCGGCGCTGCCGCGGTCCCGCAGGTGCTGGACCGCGGCCCGGATCTGCTGCAGCGAGATGCCCGTGTCGAGCAGCCGCTTGACCACCTTGAGCACCAGGATGTCGCGGAAGCTGTACAGCCGCTGGGAGCCGGAGCCGTGAGCGGCGCGCACGCTGGGCTCGACCAGCTCGGTCCGGGCCCAGTAGTCGAGCTGGCGGTAGGTGATCCCGGCCGCGGCGCAGGCCGTCGGCCCGCGGTAGCCGATCTCATCGGGAGCCGTGCCGGCGCCCGAGGAAAGCTGGGACCCCGAGGAAAGCTGGGACTGAGCGGAAACCTCGGACTGAGCCGGGATGCCGGGGTCGCCGAGCAGGCCGGGGACCTCGCCGTCGTCAAACAGCGTGCCCTGCGGGCCGGCTACGGCGGAGGCTCTGGTGCCAGGCACCCTATCTCCGTCGTCACCTTTGGTTACCGCCACGCCCACCTCCACGGGAGCTGACTACCCACGGTACCCGCACCGTAAGCCGCTCCAGGTAGCGGCGTCAACGACCGCACGCGGCGCGTCGTGACATTCCGGTCAGGTGGCCCGGCCGAAGTCCTCGGGCGAGATCGTGTCGAGGAATTCCCGGAACTTCTCGACCTCGTCTTCTTGCTCATCGGGGATGGCCACGCCCGCTTCGTCGAGGATCTCCTCGCTGGCGAAGATCTGCGCGCCGGTGCGCAGCGCCAGCGCGATCGAGTCCGACGGCCGGGCGCTTACCTCCGCCCCGTTGGAGAAGACCAGGTCCGCGTAGAAGATCCCGTCCCGCAGCGCCGTGATGTTCACCGTGCGCAGCTGGACGTTGAGCACTTCGAGCACGTCTTTGAACAGATCGTGCGTGAGCGGCCGAAGGGAAACCATGCCCTGCTGAGCGAAGGCGATCGCCGTCGCCTCAACCGCCCCGATCCAGATCGGCAGGTATCTATCCCCCTGCGCCTCTTTCAGCAAGACGATGGGGCTGTTCGATGGCATCTCGACCCGGACGCCGATGACCTCCATCTGCCGCACTACAGCTCCGTCCTCACGTGCCTGGGGAACCTCTGCTGGCCACCACTCCCTTTGCCAAGGTACACCCGTAATCGCCCGGAGGCCGAGCGCAGCCCCCCGGCGGCGGGCCCAGTAGCGGGCCGGGCGGCGTGCCTGGTCGCGTCCTGAGCGGGCCCGGAACCGGCCGGGCTCAGGGGTTCGAGCTCCAGGATGCGGGCGTGCAGGGGGGCCGACGCCAGGCCGGCCTCGGCCAGCGCCGACTCCACCAGCGTCGCGTGCAGCCGCAGGGTGAGGTCGGCGATCTGCCAGGCTGTCCGGGCCGCCGCGTCCCGCGCGCCGGCCCCGCGCTGGCGCAGCTGGGGCGCTATGACCTGCTCGACGAGGTTGGCCTCACGGTCGGCGGCGGCCTTGACCGCACGCAGGTGCCGGGCCTGCACGCCGTACTGGCGCAGCGCGGCCAGCGCCCTGGCCACCGCGAGCGCGTCGCCGCCGTACTGCCGGCCCACCCGGCGGATCAGGCCGTAGTCCTCGAGCTCGGTCAGCTCCGCGTCGCTGATCTCGGCCGCCTCCAGCAGCTGGCGGCGGGTCAGGTCGGCGGGCGCGCGGCTCTGCGGGGGCCCGTCGGCGGCCGTCTCGGCGCCGTCGGCCAGCCGCTCCCTGATCACCCGCAGCGGCAGGTAGGAATCCCGCTGCATGGTCAGGATATACCGCAGCCGCTCGATGTCGGCCGACGAGAAACGGCGGTAGCCCGAGCGGGACCTGGCCGGCTCGATGAGGCCCTCCGCCTCCAGGAAACGGATTTTGGACGTGCTGATGTCGGAGAACTCCGGACGCAGCTGGGCGAGCACCTCGCCGATGCCGAACTGGCCGCCCGTCTCCTGGGCGCTCATACGGCCTCTCCGTGCGCGTGGAGGATCCGGGCCAGCACGCGTTTATGCATAGTCCTGGGCGCCTCTGCCGCGGCGGTCGGCGGAGGGCGTCCTCGGGTCCGGGCCAACGTCCTGGCTGGTCAGGAACAGCAGCCTGAACTTTCCGATCTGCACCTCGTCCCCGCCGGCCAGCACGGCCTCCTCGATCCGCTCCCGGTTCACGTAGGTGCCGTTGAGGCTGCCCACGTCGCGGACGGTGAACCTGGCACCGTCCCGGTAGAACTCGGCGTGCCGCCGGGAGACGGTCACGTCGTCGAGGAAGATGTCGCTATCCGGATGGCGGCCCGCGGTGGTCAGCTCGCCGTCGAGCCGGAACCGGCTGCCCGCGTTGGGACCGCGCATGACCAGGAGCAGCGCGCTTCCCGGCGGCAGGGCACCGAACGCCGCGGAGTCCGGGAACAGGTCCTCGCCGAGATCGTCCTCGGTCCGGCCCAGCGAGATCGTCGAGGTCGTCTCGCCTGGCCGTTCGCCGCCCGGAGCCCCCGGGAATCCCGGCCCGGCCGGCATGCCGGATCCGGGCGGTACCGGCGAGGTCAGCTGGGTTCCGCAGTACGAGCAGAACCTCGCCCCGTCGGGATTCGGCCGGCCGCACCGGGCGCAGTAGACGCGTGGCATGGCTCCGCTCGGCCTCCCCTGATCGTGCTCATCATCATCTTCGAGCGATTCAGCCCACGGTACGCGAGCGGGGGCGGGACGGTCTATGCGCCACGCGAACAGCCCGCGCCGTCCGCGCCGGCTATTTTCGCCGCGACGCTTCCGCCACACCGCCTTATCACCTCCGCCGTGCACCCGCGCCATGCACTTCTGCCTTGCCGGGCCCGTCTCCGGGCCCGCCCGGCGGGCGGCGGCCGCCGGGCGAATCGCGATGCGCGATTCTCTCACATCCGCGAAAACCGCGCGGGTTGGCGCCTTTCGCTCGCGTGAGGACACAGCTTACCCGCCCGCGGGGCGAATATCCGGAGACCTAACCGCAGTATCCGGGACAGCCGGCCGAAACCGCCAGCGAAGGGCCGCCGTACCTGGTCCTAGCGTCCGGCCTGTTCCACTACCGCGGCCCATTCGTCGAGCAGCAGCTGCGCCGTGTCGGCGTCGCTCCCCTCGGCCCACAAGTTGGTGACGGCGTCCGCCGGGTCGGGCAGCACGAGCACCCAGCCCCGGTCCCGCTCGATCACCCGCACGCCGTCGGTGGTGTCGATCTCGTGGTCCCCGGCCGCCTCCATGACCGTGCGCATGACGCCGCCCTTGGCCGCCCACGGGGTCGGGATGGACCGGCGGAGCAGGTGCGCGACCGGGATCCTGGCGTCGATCTGGCTCAGCGTCAGCCGGGTCCGCGCGACCAGGCCGAGCAGGCGGACGAAGACCGCGATGCCGTCGATGGTCCGCGCGCACTCCGGCACCACGAACCCGCCGTGGCCGTCGGCCGCGAAGATGACGTCATCCTGGGCGGCGGCCAGCGTCAGCGCGTGCATCGTGGTGGGCGTCCACTCCACCTGGACGCCGTGGAACCGGCAGACCTGCTCGGCCACCCGGGTCGTGGTCACCGGCAGCGCGACGCGGCCCCCCTTGCGCTCGGCGGCGACCAGGTTGAGCACGGCCAGCAGGGCACGGTCCTCGCTGACCAGCTCGCCCTTCTCGTCCACGAGCTGGATCCGCTCGCCCACCGGGTCGAACCTGACGCCGAACGCGGCCTTGGAGGAGGACACCACGTCGGCCAGCCGCCGCAGGCCCGCGCGCTGCTGCGCGACGGTCTCGGTCGGCGACAGCTCGTCCAGCCGGTTGTTCAGGGTGTGCACGTCCACCCCGATGGTGCCGAGCAGGCTGGGCAGCACCAGGGACGCGGTGCCGCCCGCGCAGTCCGCCACCACCTTCAGGCCCGCCTCGCGCACGCCGCTCATGTCGACGCAGCGGAGCAGTTCCCGGGTGTAGGACTCGACGACCCGGGGCGGGTAGCTGAGCTCCGCGATCTCGCCCGGGAAGGCCCGCCGGAACTCCTGCCGGGAGAAGACCCGCTCCAGCTTGCGCTGGTCGGCCTGGGACAGCTCGGCGCCGCGCTCGTCCAGGAAGATGATGTCGACCGACTGCGGGTCCCCGGGCGTGGTGCGCAGCGCGATCCCGCCGCTGTAGTGGTCCCGCGCGGTCTCGTACCTGGCCACCGGCAGCGGCTGGGCCTCCAGGTCCACCACGTTGATCGCGCTGGCGTTGAGCGCGCCCTGGACGGCGCGCTTGAGCGTGCGCGCGGCCCGGGACACGTCCCGCGAGGTGGTGACGGTCGAGCCCTTGCGCAGCATGGTGGCGTACGCGCTGGCCAGCCGGACCGCGAGTTCCGGGGTGACCTCGACGTTGACCAGGCCGGATACGCCGCGGGGGCCGAACAGCGTGCGCTGGCCCCTGGACTCCCAGATCACGCTGGTGTTGACCACCGCGCCGGCCTCGATGGTCTTGAACGGGTAGACCTTCACCCCGGCCGAGAGGTACGCCTCGGGCTCGATCACGCACTCGTCGCCGACGACGGCGCCCTCCTCGATCCGGGCCAGCCGCATCACGTCGGTGTTCTTGCCGACGACACAGCCGCGCAAGGTCACGCCCTGGCCGACGTAGACGTTGTTGTGCACCACGGCGCGGTGCAGGAAGGCGCCCTCCTTGACCACGACGTTGCTGCCGATCACGGTGTACTCGCGCAGGTGCGCGCCCGCCTCGATCTTGGCGTAGTCGCCGATGCACAGCGGGCCGGTGAGGACCGCGTCCGTGTCGACCTCGGCGCCGGGGGCGATCCACACCCCCGGTGAGACCTCGAACCCGGCGATGTCGGTCTGCACCCGGCGCGCCAGCACGTCGGCCTGGGCCTTGAGGTAGCTCTCGTGGGTGCCGACGTCCTCCCAGTAGCTGTCCGAGACGTACCCGTACAGCGGCGCCCCGCGGGCCAGCAGCTTGGGGAAGATGTCACCGGACCAGTCGACCACCTCGCCCGGCGGCACCTCGGCGAGCACCTCGGGCTCCATCACGTACAGGCCGGTGTTGACCGTGTCCGAGAACACCTGGCCCCAGGTCGGCTTCTCCAGGAACCGCTGGACCTGGCCGTCTTCGGCGGTGATCACGATGCCGAACTCGAGCGGGTCCGGCACCTTGGCCAGCGCCACCGTGACCAGCGCTCCCTTTTCCTTGTGGAAGCGGACCAGGTTGGTGAGGTCCATGTCGGTGAGGGCGTCGCCCGAGATGACCAGGAAGGGCTCGTCCCGCAGCGCCTCCCCGGCGTTCCGCACGCTGCCGGCGGTGCCGAGCGGCATCTCCTCGGTGGCGTACTGCAGGCTCATCCCGAACTCCTCGCCGTCACCGAAATAGTTCCGGACGAGGGCGGCGAGGAACTGGACGGTCACCACCGTCTCGTCGAACCCGTGCCGCTTGAGCAGCCGCAGCACGTGCTCCATGATCGGGCGGTTGGCCACGGGCAGCAGCGGCTTGGGCTGGTTCGCGGTCATCGGCCGCAGGCGGGTCCCCTCGCCTCCTGCCATGACGACGGCCTTCAATGGCTTTGCGGCTCCTTCCCGGTTTCCGCCATTATGTGCACCCCGTCATGGGCGGAATCAAGGACGCGACCGGATCGCCGGCACCTCACCTGACGGACTCGCTGTCGCGCCGATCAGGCTCTTCACCTGGCTCAGGTACAGCATCGCGGCCCACCAGTACAGAACAGTTCCCCAGGTCGCGAAGGCCCAGCCTAGTATCCGGGCCAGCGTCCCGCCCCACCCGGGGTGATCGCCAAGGAAGAGCAAGGGGAACGCATACAGCAGGCAAGCCGTGGCGGCCTTGCCGACGAAACTCACCTGCAGGGCGCCGAACCCGGCCCGCCGCCGCAGCGTCGCGAGCGCGGCGCCGACGGTGATCTCGCGCAGCGCGAGCACCGCGACCAGCCACCACGGGATGATGTCCCGCACCGCCAGCGCGACGATGGTGGCGGCGATGTACAGCCGGTCCGCGGCGGGGTCGAGCAGCTGGCCGAGACGGCTCGTCTGGTTGAGCGCCCGGGCGATCTTGCCGTCCAGCCAGTCGGACAGGCCCGCCGCCATGAGCACGCCCACCGCCCAGTAGTCGGCCGTCGCGCTGCGCGGGCCCAGCACCAGCCACAGGAATAGCGGCACGCCGGCGTAGCCGCAGCGCGCTGATCCCGTTCGGGATCGTCAGGACCCGGTCCACGGACCCAGTATCCTGGAGGAAATGACTATCGCGGAAACGGGGGCGCCTCCGCGGCCGGCCGACCCCAGGGTGCTCGCCGAAGCGGGCAGGCGCCGCGCGTTCGCCGTCATCAGCCATCCCGACGCGGGCAAGTCCACGCTCACGGAAGCGCTGGCGCTGCACGCGTCGGCGATCACGCAGGCGGGCGCCGTGCACGGCAAGGCCGGCCGGCGCGGCGTGACCTCCGACTGGATGGCGATGGAGCGCGCCCGGGGTATCTCGATCACCTCGGCGGCCCTGCGCTTCGATTACCACGGCACGGTGCTCAACCTGCTGGACACCCCGGGTCACGCCGACTTCTCCGAGGACACCTACCGGGTGCTGTCCGCGGTGGACTGCGCGATCATGCTGCTCGACTCGGCCAAGGGCCTGGAGCCGCAGACCCTGAAGCTGTTCGACGTCTGCCGCAGCCGGGCCGTGCCGGTCATCACGTTCGTCAACAAGTGGGACCGTCCCGGCCGGGAGCCGCTGGAACTGCTCGACGAGATCGAGCAGCGGATCGGGCTGCACCCGGCCCCGCTGAACTGGCCGGTCGGCGTGGCGGGCGACTTCCGCGGCCTGATCGAGCGGTCGACCGGTGAGTACGTGACCTTCGAGCGGACGCCCGGCGGAGCCGGGCGGGCGCTGGAGACGATCCTGGACCCCGCGGCGGCGCAGGAGCGCGACGGCGCCGCGTACGAGGCGGCGGAAGAGGAACTGGCCCTGCTCGAGGAGGTCTACGGCGCCTCGGTCGACATGGAGACCTTCCTGGGCGGCGTCACGAGCCCGGTCCTGTTCGGGGCCGCGCTGCCGAATTTCGGGGTCCGCAGGCTGCTGGACGCGGTGACCGCGTTCGCCCCCGCGCCGTCGCCGCGCGCTGACGTCAAGGGCGAGCCCCGCCCGGTCGGCGACCCGTTCTCCGGGCTGGTGTTCAAGGTGCAGGCCAACATGGACCCGGCGCACCGGGACCGGATGGCGTTCGTGCGGGTGTGCTCCGGCCGGTTCGAGCGCGGCATGGTCCTGACCCACGCGGCCACCGGGCGCCCGTTCGCGACGAAGTACGCGCAATCGATGTTCGGCCAGGACCGGGAAACCCTCGAGGAGGCCTTCCCCGGCGACGTGATCGGCCTGGTCAACGCCACCGCGCTGCGGCCCGGCGACACCCTGTACGCGGGCGAGGTCCCGGTCGAGTTCCCGCCCATCCCGAGCTTCGCCCCTGAGCACTTCGCGGTGGTGCGGTGCAAGGACGCCGGCAAGGCCAAGCAGTTCCGCCGCGGCATCGAGCAGCTCGACACCGAGGGTGTCGTCCAGGTCTTGTCCTCCGACCTGCGCGGCGACCAGGCCCCGGTGCTGGCCGCCGTCGGGCCGCTGCAGTTCGACGTGGTGCTGCACCGGCTCGAGCACGAGTTCGGCTCAAGGGCCGACCTCGACCACCTGGACTACAGCATGGCCCGGCAGACCGACGCCGACGGCGCCCGCGGGCTGGCGGGCCAGCGCGCGGTGGAGGTGCTGACCCGCCGTCATGACGGCGCCCTGCTCGTCCTGCTCAGTGACAAGTGGCGGCTCGCCCAGGTCCAGCGGGAGCACCCGGAGATCCTGCTCGAGCCTCTCATCGCCGGCTGAGGACGGCGCTGGGCGCCCCCGGCTCAGCCGCCGAGGCGGGCGCCGTCGATCTGGTCGAAGTCGCCCACGCCGTTGCTCAGGCCGCCGCCACCCGACCACTGCCACATCAGCGCGTACTTGCTCGAGCTGGTCTGGCCGCCGAAGAACTGCGCGCAGCCGCCGGACTTCAGGCACCACCCGGTCGGGGCGTTGCCGAAGCTGGCCGTCTCGGGCTCGTAGGTCCACTCGTAGGTATTCGGGATCGAGGCCGCGCTCCCGGTGCCGAAGATCGACGTCCAGACCCCGGCCGAGGAGTAGACGCCGACCTTGTACTTCGAGTGCGCCGTGACGTACGACGCGAACCCGCTGAAGTCGGCGCGGTCCACCGCCGCCGGGATGCCGCGGGTCCTCACGGCGCCGCTGCACGGCGAGGTGTACACGGTGTTCCAGCCGTTGTCGGTGGCGGGCCCGATGCCGGGGATCTCGATGTCCTCCCAGACCACGGGGTAGTCGATGGGCCCGTTGGCGATATCGGCCAGCGCCCGGGCCGCCTGCCGCGCGCCCCACGCGCTGGCCTCGGCGGCCGTCCCGTTGTAGTGGGGGTCCACCCCGGGGCCGCCCATGAACCAGTAGACGCCGTCGCCGATGCCCCGGTGATAGGTGACGAAGTTGGTGTGCGCCTGCGCGGCGTTGGCCGCGGAGTAGGCGATGAAGTGCTCCTGGCCGCTGCAGCCCAGCCAGTAGGCCCAGTTCCCGGTCATGCCGATGTAGCCGCCGTAGGCGCCGCCCAGGCGGGGCATGCTGTACGGGGCGTGGCCTGACACGGTGACCGGCCAGCTGTCCGTCCCCCACCAGAACCCCGGTGGCGCGTCACCCGCCGGCAGCCGCGGCGCGGCCGTCGCGGCCGTGCCGCCCGCCAGGACCAGCGCCAGGCAGGCCGCCAGGGCCAGCCAGATCCGCCTCATGATTCCTCCTGTGGGTCGCGTGCTCCCTGCCTTCCAGTAGAGCGCACCGAGGCCAGTCTTCGCGCCCGTAGATATACCGGGCCGGGTAACGGGTCCGGTCCCGCCGCCCCTAGCGGGGAACATACCTTGGCCGCGGGAGCCCGAGGGTTTCCAGGGCCCCGGGATCGTGCAGGATCGCGGCGCCTAGCTCGCTGACCCTGATAGCGGCAAGGCCGTCGTAGCGGGACAGGCTGTCGCGCTGATCGGCGCCCCACAGCTCGCGGTAGTCACCGCGGGCGCCCCGCGGGCCGGTGTAGGCGACGTCGACCACGCCGAGGGTGGCCGCGTATTCGAACAGCACGCACAGCGCGTACCGGCCCTCGACGATATCCCACGCCTGCCAGCCAGCCAGGCCGAGCGAGCCGTGTCGCGGATCGTCCAGGTAGAGCCGCCAGCGGGCGAGCGGGCCGGCGGCCACCGCGAGCGGGGCGGCCTGCGTCCGCAGGATCGCGAAGAAGGCGTCGACGTCGACCCACACGCCGGGCTCGAGCGCCGCGAGCCCGGCCACCACCGCGGCGCGGCGGCTCGCGAGGGGGGTCAGGGTGCCGGACCGGCGCTGGCCCCCGATCGCCTCGACCCGGGTGAACTCGTCCTGCGACACGCTCCCCCGCCACCGGTCCCATAGGGTCCCGATGGCCTGGTAGGACGGCTGCCGCAGCACGGCCCGGCCGCGCGAGGTCAGGTCGAGCCTGGTCCCGTCCAGCCGGGTCAGGCCGCCGGCTTGCAGGAGCATCGGCCACGCGAACGCCGCGATGGGCTCGCCGCCGCCACGCCCGTCGTCCTCGGGGCCGCCGTAGTAGTCCCCGGCGACAAGCGCGTCCTCAACCAGCCGGACGGTCGCGGCCAGCGGCCGCCTGGTACCCCCGGCGCAGCGCAGCCGCCGGTCGTCCGCCAGCTCCAGCACGGCGACGAGGTTCGACAGCGCGTCCGGCGCGGTACAGCGGATGAGGACCGGCCCGGCGGGAAAGACCGGGACACGCAGGAAAGACAGCCCGGGTTGCCCGCCGCTGGCCGCTGCCCGGCCACCGGAGACGCTGGAGATGCCCTCGGCCACCCGCCCACCCTAACGGCTCCAAGTCCCGGCAGGCGGACGCCTCGCCGAAGAAAGAGGCGGGAAAACGAAAAAATGTGTCATGGTAGGCGGTATGCGGGTAACCGGCGTGGACGCCTGCCGCGGCGGCTGGGTCGCGGTCAGCCTGGACGGCCCCGCCCCGGCCGAAATCCGCGTGCACGAGACCCTGACCGGGCTGCTCAGCCGGGACACGGACGCGGGCACGGTGACCGGGATCGACATGCCGCTGGGCCTGCTCGAGTCGGGCTGGCGCGAGGCGGATATCGCCGCGCGCGGCCTGCTGGGCTCCCGGCGCGGCTCGGTCTTCGCCATCCCGCCCCGGGCGGTCTGGGAACAGGCCAGCTACCAGGCCGCCAGCCAGCGCTGCCGTGAGCTGACCGGCCAGGGTTTCAGCATCCAGGCCTGGGGGCTGCGGGCGAAGCTGCTCGAGGCCGCCCGGTACCGCGAGACGTGCGGGCACCCGCTGTACGAGGTGCACCCGGAGCTGGCGTTCGGCGCCATGGCGGGCACCCCGCTGACGCACAGCAAGCACACCGAGGCCGGCCGCGACCAGCGCCGGGCGCTGCTGGACCAGGCCGGCATCGTCCTGCCCGCGATTCCGCGGGCACCGGTCACGGACACCCTGGACGCGGCCGCCGTGGCCTGGAGCGCCGGGCGCATCGCGGCCGGCCGGGCCGTGGTCCTCCCGGCCGCGCCGCAGCCGGACAGCCGAGGCCGCGAGATCGCGATCCGCTACTGAAGCCGCCTGACGCCGGCGGCACGCCGGGCGCGCAGGCCGTCGAAGGCCATCGCGCACACCTGCTCGGCCAGCGAGGCGGCGCCGCGGTCCGGCCGGTACCACTCGACGATGGAGTTGACCAGGCCGAACAGCAGCCGGGCGGTGAGCATCGCGTCGGCGTCGGCCCGGATGTCACCGTCCCGCACGGCCTCGGCCACCAGCTCGGCCACGAACCGGTCGAAGGCGCGCCGCTGCTCGAGCGCGGCCCGCTCGACGTCGGTGTTGCCGCGTACCCGCAGCAGCAAGGTGACGTAGGGCGACTCGGCCTGGAGCACCTCGACGCTGCCGCGGACCAGGTACTCCAGCCGCTCGATAGCGGGCGCGGGCAGCGCCCGGGCCCGGCTGACCACCACCGACAGGCCGCCGAGGGCCCGGTCCAGGGCCAGGCTGAGCAGTTGCTCCTTGCCGGCGACGTGGTGGTAGATGGCCGACTTGGCGATACCGAGCCGGGCCGCTAGGTCCCGCATGCTGGTGCCGTCGTAGCCGCGCTCGTTGAACAGCTCGACCGCTACCGGCAGCAGGGTGGCGAGGTCGTAACCGGGCCGGCCGCGGCGGCGGCTCCCGGTGGCTTCGGGCGCGCTCACGAGGGGCGTCCTGGCTGATGACTGCCGGGCTGATGACTGCGGCCGCGGAACTCGGCGATCACGTCGCCGCCGCGCCGCACGGTCACGTCGTAGATCCCGGCCCGCCCGAACCGGGTCCGCAGCACGGCCTCGGCCGTCAGCACGTCCCCGGCGCGGGCCGGCGCCACGAAGACGATATCGGCCGAGGCGGCCACCGTGACCGGCCCGAAGCTGTTGCAGGCGCAAGCGAACGCGGTGTCCGCCAGCGTGAAGATCAGGCCGCCGTGGGCGATGGCATGGCCGTTGACCATGTCCTCGCGCACCGTCATGCGCGTCACCGCCCGGCCCTCGGCCTGGTCCACGAGCTCGATGCCGAGGCGGCGGGATGCCTCGTCCCGTGCCATCATCGCCTCCACGCTGGACAGCTCCGGCACAGTCGCGCCTCCTCTATTACAGACCGAACGTCCGGTATATAATACGACGAGCAGGGCCCCGAGGAACTCCAGGGATGGTGGCAATGACAGCGGCGCCCGAGGCGGCAGACCTCCAGTCTCATTTCGACCAGACGCTGGAACACGGCCGGCGGATCGAGCCGCGGGACTGGGTGCCCGACGCCTACCGGGCGACGATGATCCGCCAGATCGCCCAGCACGCCCACTCGGAGATCATCGGCATGCAGCCAGAGGGGAACTGGATCACCCGGGCGCCCTCGCTGCGCCGCAAGGCGATCCTGATCGCCAAGGTGCAGGACGAGGCCGGTCACGGCATGTACCTGTACTCGGCGGCCGAGACGCTCGGCGCCGACCGCGCCGACCTCACCGCCAAGCTGATCAGCGGCCGGCAGAAATACTCCTCGATCTTCAACTACCCGACGCTGAGCTACGCCGACGTGGGCGTCATCGGCTGGCTGGTAGACGGCGCCGCCATCTGCAATCAGGTGCCGCTGTGCCGTTCGTCCTACGGGCCGTACGCCCGGGCCATGGTGCGCATCTGCAAGGAAGAGTCCTTCCACCAGCGCCAGGGCTACGAGCTGCTGCTGACCATGATGGGCGGCACGGCCGCCCAGCGCGCGATGGTGCAGGACGCGACCAACCGGTTCTGGTGGCCGTCGCTGATGATGTTCGGGCCGCCGGACGACGCCTCGCCCAATACCGCGCAGTCGATGGCCTGGGGCGTCAAGCGGCACACCAACGACGAGCTGCGGCAGCGGTTCGTGGACATGACGGTGCCGCAGGCGGACAAGCTCGGCGTCACGCTGCCGGATCCCGAGCTGGCCTGGAACGACGAGCGCGGCCACTACGACTTCGGGGCGGTCGACTGGGACGAGTTCATGGCCGTGGTGAAGGGCAACGGGCCGTGCAACGCGCAGCGGATCGCCCGCCGCCGGGCCGCCGACGCCGACGGGGCCTGGGTCCGCGAGGCGGCCGCGGCCCACGCCGCGAAACGGGCGGGGAGGGCCGCCTGATGGAGGAATCCCAGGTCCGCTCGGGCTGGCCGCTGTACGAGGTGTTCCTGCGCGGCAAGCGCGGGCTCAACCACGTGCACGTCGGGTCGCTGCACGCGGCCGACCCGCAGATGGCACTGCACCACGCCCGCGATCTGTACACCCGCCGCAACGAGGGCGTCAGCATCTGGGTCGTCGCGGCCGCCGACATCACCGCGTCGAGCCCGGACGAGAAGGACCCGTTCTTCGCGCCGTCCGGCGACAAGGTCTACCGGCACCCGACGTTCTACGAAATCCCCGATGACGTCCCGCACATGTAGGGAGTCCAGGTGAGTGAGGACGAGTTCGCCGCGTACCAGACGCTGAGCGAGGAGACCGAAGACCACCGGTGGGCGTTCGGCACCGGATTCACCGACCCGCTCGAGGGCATCGACCCGGCGGTGCCGGACGGCGTAGACGCGGCCGAGCTGGCCGCCTACTGCCTGATGCTCGGCGACGACGCGCTGATCTACTCGCACCGGCTGCAGCAGTGGATGACCCGGCTGCCCGAGCTGGAGGAGGAGACGGCGCTAGCCAACATCGCCCTGGACCTGCTCGGCCAGGCCCGCATGCTGCTGGCCCGGGCGGGCCAGGCCGAGGGGGCCGCGTGCGGCGGCCCGGGACGTGACGAGGACCGGCTGGCCTTCTTCCGCGATGAGCGCGAGTTCCGCAACGTCCGGCTGGCCGAGCACGCCGATGCCGACTTCGCCGAGCTGACCGGCCGCCTGCTGGTCTTCTCGGCCTGGCGGCTGGCGCTGTGCGGACGGCTGGCCGGCTCGGCCGACCCGGTGCTCGCCGCCATCGCGGCTAAGAGCGCCCGCGAGCTCGCCTACCACCGGGACTACGCGGCCCAGTGGGTGATCAGGCTCGGTGACGGCACGGCCCTGTCACACGCCAGGATGCAGGCCGCGCTGGACGTCATCTGGCCGCTGGCCGACGAGCTGTTCCAGGCTGATCCGGTTTCCGCCCGGCTGCCCGGGGTGGCCGCCGATCCGGCCGGCCTGCGCGGCGAGGTCGATGACGTGCTCGGCACGGTGCTCGCCGCCGCCACGCTGGACCGGCCGCAGGCCGCGCCGCTGGCCCGGGTCGCGGGCAAGTCCGGGCGCGATGGCGTGCACACAGAGCCGTTCGGCTATCTCCTGGCCGAACTGCAGAGCCTGGCCCGAGCCCACCCGGACGCCACATGGTGACCTCGGCCGGGCCGGACCTGGCCGCCGCGCGCGCGGCCGCCGCGGCCGTGCCCGATCCCGAGCTGCCCATGGTGACCGTGGCCGACCTCGGCATCTTGCGCGAGGTGGCCGACGACGACGGGCGCCTGGTGGTGACGATCACCCCCACCTACTCGGGCTGCCCCGCGCTGCGCGAGATCGCGCACGACCTGACGCGCCGGCTCGCCGCGGCCGGCTTCGCCGACGTCATCGTGCGCACCGCGCTGGCCCCGCCGTGGAGCAGCGACTGGATCACCGCCGAGGGCCGCCGCAAGCTCCTCCAGGCGGGCATCGCCCCGCCGCACCCGGCCCCGCGCCAGCCGGGACCGGTCCCGCTGACCCTGACGGGGATCCGGCGCGACCCGGTCCCCTGCCCGCGGTGCGGATCGGCCGGCACCACGCCGACGGCGGCGTTCAGCGGGACCGCCTGCAAGGCGCTGTACCGCTGCGAGAGCTGCCGGGAGCCCTTCGAGTACGTCAAGGAAATCTGAGATGCCCGCGTCCCGGACCGAATTCCACCCGCTCACCGTGGCGCGGGTCGACCCGCTCACCGATGACTCCGCCGCGGTGACGTTTGACGTGCCGCCGGGCCTGGCCGGGCGGTTCGCCTTCGCGCCGGGGCAGTCGCTGACCGTCCGCCGCGGCGATGAGCGCCGGTCCTACTCCATCTGCGCGGTCAGGGGGCACGCGCCGCGCATCGGCGTGCGGGAGGTGGCGGGCGGCGCGGTCTCCGGCTGGCTGGTGCACCAGGTCCGGCCCGGTGACGTGGTCGAGGTGCAGGCGCCGTCGGGCTCGTTCGTCCCGGACCTGGACGTCCCCGGGCAGCACGTGCTGATCGCCGCGGGCAGCGGGATCACGCCCGTGCTGTCCATCGCCGGGTCGCTGCTCGCCGCGCAGGACAGCTCCACCGCCACCTTGCTCTACGGCAACCGCCGCAGCGATTCGGTCATGTTCGCCGACGAGATCGCCGACCTCAAGGACGCCTACCCCGACCGGATCTGCCTGGTCCACGTGCTCAGCCGCGAGCCGCGGGAGGTGGAGCTGTTCAACGGGCGGCTGGACGCCGCCAAGCTCCGCGCGCTGCTGCCGGTCACCGTCGATGTGGCCGCCGTGGACCACTGGTGGCTGTGCGGCCCGTTTGGCATGGTGGAGGACGCGATCGGGCTGCTGGCCGAGCTCGGCGTGCCGCGGGAGCGGATCCACCGCGAGCTGTTCTACGTCGAGGACGCCCCGCCCGCCCAGGCCAGCCACGCCGAGGCGCCCCCGGGGCCGGGCGCCGAGGTGACCGTGCTGCTCGACGGGCGGCGCAGCACCACCACCGTCCCGGCGGGCACCCCGGTGCTCGACGGGGCTCAGCGGGTCCGGCCGGACCTGCCGTTCGCGTGCAAGGGCGGCGTGTGCGGCACCTGCCGCGCCCGGCTCGTCGAGGGCGAGGTGACGATGCGCCGTAACTACGCCCTGGAGCAGGAAGAACTCGACGCGGGCTACATTCTCACCTGCCAGTCCCTGCCCGTCTCCGCCAGCGTTATCGTCGACTACGACGCCTAGCCAGTCAGGAGCCTGGAATGCCGGATCTCGCATCGCCGGGCGGGGACCTCGAGCCGATCGAGCGGGCCTCCGCCGACGAGCTGCAGGCGCTGCAGCTGGAGCGGCTGCGCTGGTCGCTGCGGCACGCTTACGAGAACGTGCCGCACTACCGCGCCGCCTTCGACGCGGCGGGCGTGCATCCCGACGACGGCAAGGACCTGTCCGACCTGGCCAGGTACCCGCTGACCAGCAAGGCCGACCTGCGCGAGAACTACCCGTTCGGCATGTTCGCGGTGCCCCGCGAGCAGGTCGCCCGGGTGCACGCCAGCTCGGGCACCACGGGACGGGCGACGGTGGTCGGCTACACCCGGGACGACATCGACACCTGGGCCACGGTGATGGCCCGGTCGATCCGGGCCGCGGGCGGGCGGCCGGGGCACGTCCTGCACAACGCCTACGGCTACGGGCTGTTCACCGGCGGCCTCGGGGCGCACTACGGCGGCGAGAAGCTCGGCTGCACCGTGGTCCCGGTCTCCGGCGGCATGACCGAGCGGCAGGTCACCCTGATCAGGGACTTCCGGCCGGACATCATCATGGTCACGCCGTCGTACATGCTGGCGATCGTGGACGAGATGGAGCGCCAGGGCCTCGACCCGGCCGCCTGCTCGCTGCGGTTCGGCATCTTCGGCGCCGAGCCGTGGACCAACGAGATGCGGACCGAGATGGAGGCCCGGGCCGGCCTCGACGCCACCGACATCTACGGCCTGTCCGAGGTGATGGGCCCAGGCGTGGCGCAGGAATGCGTGGAGACCAAGGACGGCCTGCACATCTGGGAGGACCACTTCTACCCGGAGGTGATCGACCCGCTCACCGGGGAGGTGCTGCCCGAAGGCGAGGAGGGCGAGCTCGTCCTCACCTCGCTGACCAAGCAGGCCATGCCCGTCATCCGCTACCGGACCCGCGACCTGACCCGGCTGCTGCCCGGCACGGCGCGCACCATGCGGCGGATGGCCAAGATCACCGGCCGCACCGACGACATGATCATCTTGCGGGGGGTCAACCTGTTCCCGACCCAGATCGAAGAGCTCATCATGGGCATCGCGGCGCTGTCCCCGCACTTCCAGCTGCACCTGACCCGGACGGGCCGGATGGACGAGATGGCGGTCCACGTGGAGCACCGCCCGGGGACGGCGGAAGCCGACGCGGCCGCGGCCGGCGCCACCTTGTCGGCGCGGGTCAAGAACACGATCGGCGTCACGGTCACGACCCGCGTGCTGGCCCCGGAGTCCATCGAGCGGTCACTGGGCAAGATGCGCCGCATCATCGATCACCGGGCGACGTGAGCGAGTTCCTGGCGTACCCGGGCACCGTTTTATATTACTCATCGGTAACTATGGTCGGCGCCCGAGGTAGCCGACGAGCTGGTCGCCCGGGCGGCCTGGGCCGGGACCGCCACCGGGACGGCGAACAGGTTCTCGCGGCCGGCCACGAGCAGCGGGCAGATCTCCAGCATCCGGGTCGCGAGCGCGGCCGGGATCGGCGCGCTCCGGTCACAGCTAGCGCGGCTGAGCGCCGCCGCCACGTCCCAGCCGTGCACCGCGATCTCCACCGCTCCGGTGCAGGCCACCAGGCCGGCCGGCATGGGCAGGCCGCCGATCGTCACGAAGCTGTCCGGGCCGGCGTAGCAGTAGGCCGCGCAGAGCAGCCGGGCCGCCTGCTCGCGCACCGCGTCGACCGGATCGTCCCCGGCCGGGACGCGCGGATGATCCAGGTCCAGGCGCCCGGTGCGGATGGCCGTCTCCAGGTCGGCCATGGAATCACCCAGGTGGCGCAGGAGCGCGGCCAGGTCCCAGTCCGGGCACGGCGTGGGCAGGGTCAGCTCCGCCGGCCGGATCAGCGCGCACGCGGCGAGGGCGTAGCTGATCGCGCCGGCCAGCAGCCCCGTGGGACCCGATTGCCCGCTCATGCCTGTATAGACCGAGCCGGCGGCCGATTCTCACCGGCCCTTGCGCAGGAAATCCCGCAGCCGGGCCAGCGGCCAGGTGTTGATCACGTCGTCCGGGGTGAGCCAGCCGCGCTGCGCGGTGCCCACGCCGTACGGCATGTTGCCCAGGTCGGAGACCGAATGGGCGTCGCTGTCGAGGGCGAACACGACCCCGGCGTCGCGGGCCGCGCGGATGTGATCCGACGGCAGGTCGAGCCGCTGCGGGGAGGCGTTGATCTCCAGCGCGGTGCCGGTCCGCGCGCAGGCCCGGAACAGCTCGCCGAAGTCCACCTCGACCGGCGGCCGCCGGCCGATCCGCCGGGTGGTGGGGTGGCCGATGACGTTGACGTGCGGGTTCTCGCAGGCGGCGACGAACCGCCGGGTCATCTCGGCCCGCGGCTGCTCGAAGTGCGAGTGCACCGAGGCGACGCAGATGTCGAATCCCGCCAGGAAGCCGGCGTCCCAGTCCACCGAGCCGTCCGGGCCGATGTTCAGCTCGGTGCCGTGCAGCAGCACCAGGCCAGCGTCCAGCGCCCGCACCCGGTCCCGCTGGGCCAGCATCTTCTCGCCGGTCATCCGCTGTATCACCAGGTCGGGCGCGTGGTCGGTGACGGCGTAGTACTCGTATCCCCGGCGTTCCGCCGCCGCCACCATCTGCTCGAGCGAGGCCACCCCGTCGGTGAGGTCGGTGTGGGTGTGCAGGTCCCCGCGAAGATCATTTTCCCGAACGAGTGAGGGTATCCGCCCCTGGGCCGCCGCGTCGATTTCCCCGCGGTCCTCGCGCAGGGCGGGAGGGATCCATTCCAGCCCGAGCCTCGCGTAGACCTCCTCCTCGGTCCGCGACACGATCAGCTTCCCGGTGTCCGCCTCGAACAGGCCGTACTCGGACAGCTTGAGCTTCTGCCTGATCGCGATCTGCCTGATGGCGACGTTGTGCGCGCTCGAGCCGGTGAAGTACTGCAGCGCCGCGCCCCAGGCGTCCAGCGGCACCACCCGCAGGTCGGCGCTCAGCCCGCTGGCGGTCCGGATCGTGGTCTTGGCGGGCCCGCTGGCCACGACGTCCTGCCCGGCGGCGAACGCCGCCATCAGCGGAGCCGAGTCATCGGCCGCGGCCAGGATGTCGACGTCCCCGATGGTCTCCCGCCAGCGGCGCAGCGAGCCCGCGTAGGCGCAGCGCTCGCTCAGCGGGGTGAGCTCGGCCACCAGGGCGGTCGCCGTGCGCAGCGCCGCGTCGAGCAGGACCCGCTCGCGGCCCTGCCGGTACACCTCGATGCCGGCCGCGATCCGCTCCTCGCTCTTGGCCCCGAACCCGGCCAGGCCGTCCAGCCGGCCCGCCTTGATCGCCTCGGCCAGGTCGTCCACCGACGCGACGCCGAGATCGTGATTGAGCTGCAGGGCCCGCTTGGGACCGAGGCCAGGCACCCGGGTCAGCTCGAGGACGCCGGCCGGGATCTTGGCGCGGAGCTCGTCCAGGGCCTTGATCGCGCCCGTCTGGCCGAACTCGGCGATCTTGGCCGCGATCGAGGCGCCGACACCGGGGATCGCGCGCAAGGCCTTGAGGTCAAGCTGGCCGACGTCGGCCGGCCAGCCGCGGATGGAACGAGCCGCCTTCTCGTAGTTCCGGACCCGGAACACGTCGCCGCCGGTGATCACGGTCAGCTCCGCGTACTCACGCAGCAGGGCGGCGACCTCTTCGTTCATGCGTGCTCGTTCACGCGTGGCAGGTCAGGGGCTGGCCGCCGTTGTAGGCGACCATGTCGCCGAGAGCGCGGGCGAGATCGGCCGGGGCCCCGCGCTCGGCCCCGTCCAGCTCGAGGTAGGCACGATGGAGGTTACCGACGACCCGTTCGGCATCGAGGAGACCGGTGAACTCGCCCAGGTCAAGCTGGCGTGCGGCCTCTAGCGGCGCCAGGCCGGCCGCCTTGGCCTGTACGGCCGCGCCCCGCACGAAGCGCAGGTAGGCGAGCTGGTCGTCGATGACCTCGGGACCGCAGACCGGACCGTGGCCGGGGACCAGGGTCTGGGCGCCGAGCGGGCGGAGCACCGTCTCGAGCACCTCGATCCAGCCGCTGATAGAGCCCATCAGCGCGAACGGGGTGCCGCCGTTGAACACCAGGTCGCCGGTGAACAGCACGCCGCGCTCCGGGATCCAGACGATGGAGTCGTTGGTGGTGTGCGCCGGGGTGCCGACGTAGCGGACCTCGCAGCGCAGGTCACCGGACCACAAGGTGACGCCGTCGGGGTAGGTCAGGAACGGCGGGGCCGGCTCGAGGTGACCCCAGTCCACCTCCGACCAGATCCCCGGCGGGGGCGGCATGGCTGAGCCCAGGATCGCCTCGCGGCACTTCTCGTGCCCGACGATGGTGGCGCCGCTCATCAGGTAGTTGCCGTGCGTGTGGTCGCCGTGGTGATGGGTGTTGACCAGCGTGCGCACCGGGCTGGAGGTGACGCTGGCAATGGCATCCAGGTAGGCGCGGGTGCGGGCCTCGGTGGAGGTGGTGTCGACGCTGATCACGCCGTCCCGGCTGACCAGGAAGCCGGTGTTGTTGAGGAACCAGCTGCCGTCAGGCTGCAGGTAGGCGTAGACGTCCGCGCAGACTTCCCTGAGCTCGCCCAGGCTCATCGTGTTGCTCCTTAGTGCCGCGCGAGAGCAGCAGCGACATCACGGCCAGCAGCCCGAGCAGGCCCAGGCCGGCCAGGACGTACGCGTCGCCCGCGATCATGGCCAGGAAGTGCCAGTGGTATTCGACGTATTTTGGCCGGTCCCCGTACCACTGGTAGTAGATCGGGTTGGTGTTCGGCGGGATCCAGAGCAGGCCCAGGGAGTCGTTGCCGAGGTTGAGCTTGGCCGTGAACAGGCGGGCCGGCCAGGCGCCGAACCAGGCGAGGATGCCCGCGGCCAGGACCCCGAGCCCCCAGGCGGCCCTCTTGTCGCCCCTGTTCACCGCCCGTACGGCGTAGTGAGCGGCGGTCAGCGCGCCGGGCGCGATCCACACCCAGTGGTGATCCCAGCTGATGGGCGAGACGAGCAGCCCGGTCAGGGCGGCGGTCAGTAGCCCGGCGACCTGGTAGCCCTTGCGGTCCAGCAGCGCGGCGGCCGTCACCCCGATGGCGCCGACCACGACGGCCGTCGCGATCCAGGCCAGCTTGCCGCTGCTGATGCTGCCGGCCAGCCGGGTGGCGAGGCCGTCGAGCGACTGGTTGCCGGCCCAGCCGGTGAAGCCGGTCCGGCCGCCCTGGAAGAACAGGCCGCCGAACCACCACTTGCGCGAGTCGGCCGGCAGGATGACGAAGCCGAGCAGGACGGTGAAGGCGAAGCCGGCGCAGGCCATGGCGGCCTGCCGGAACTTCCTGGTCAGCAGCAGGTACGGGATGAAGATCAGCGGGACCAGCTTGATGCCGGCCGCGACGCCGGTGCCGAATCCCTTCCACCAGCGGCTCCTGCCGGTGTCCGGCTGGCACAGGTCCCAGATGATCAGCGCCATCAGCACCAGGTTGACCTGGCCCAGGTACATGGTGCGCAGCACCGGTTCGGTCCAGAAGGCGGCGGCCGCGCCGAGCAGCGTGATGCCCAGCCGGGTCCGGTCTTTGTGATACCCCAGGCCGCCGAGGATGAGCCACAGCGCGGTCGCCAGCGCGAGGATGTCGACCGCCACCGACAGCTGCTGGGACAGCCACCACGGGACGAACGAGATCACGGCGAACGCGATGGCCGCGAACGGGGTGTAGGTGAACGGCAGGTGCAGCTTGCCGTACCCCACCCAGTCATAGAGCGGCGCCGCCAGGCGCGGGTCGTACAGCGGCCGGACGTGCCGGACGATGAGCCCGCCGGACCGGTACACGGCCAGGTCCACCGGGTCCATGGTGAAGCTCTTCGGGTGGATGACCATGTAGATCACGTAGAGCCCGAGGGCCAGGGCGAACGCGCCCAGGCCTGCGGGCAGCAGCCAGCGGCGTGGCGCGTCGTATTCCCCGGCGGGCGTGCGCGGACGGGTGAGGACCGATCTCACCTCGCTAACCATAGTGGCTCCCGCTAGGATGTCGGTCCTCGGAGGTGGGAATGCCAGACCCCCATGCGGCCGCGCCGGCCGCCGTCAGGACCCCGGCGAGCCAGCTCGCCCGGCTGCGGCTGTCCGGCTTCGGGCTCGTGACCATGCTGATCCTGCAGTTCATCCTGGGCATGATCTACAACTTGTACGGGACCGCGCCGACCTCGGCCAAGTCCGTGGGCATGTTCTCCAGCCCGGTGCTCGCCCTGCACGTGATCCTTTTCTTCCTGCTGGCCATCGCCGCGGTCATGCAGCTGATCCGGTCCATCGGCACCCGGCACAAGCTGGCCGTCTGGCTGTCGGCCATCGGGGTGGTCGGTATCCTCGCGGCCGGCTTCGCCGGGATCGGGTTCATCGGCAACGGCGCGGCCGGCGCGTCCCTCGGCATGTCGCTGGCGTTCGCCGTATCGCTGGCCTGCTACGTCGTCCTGATCTTCGTCCTGGCGCCGACATCCACTACATAATGTAGTAGTCGGTGTCGACCGGCCAGGGCGGGCGTGGCATAGTGAATGCTGGACCTGCTGATCCCGGGAGGCGACAGTGAGCGGAGTCGGGCAGCTCGTGACCTCTGGCCCGCTGATCCTGGCGCTGCCGGTGGCCGCGGCGGCCGGAGCCGTCACCTTCCTGTCCCCGTGCTGCCTGCCGCTCGTGCCCGGGTACCTGTCCTTCGTCACCGGCATGGCCGGGGCCGGCGGATCCCCTGCTTCGACGGCTGCGGCTCCGGCCGACCCGGCGGCCAGGGCGTCCGTCGCGGACGGCTCGGCGGTCGCGGTCGCCACTCCCCCGCTGGCCGCCACCGCCCCGGTACCGGCCCGCGGCCGGGTGGTGGCCGGCACCGCGCTGTTCGTGCTGGGGTTCTCGCTTGTGTTCGTGGCGTACGGCGCCGCCCTCGGCGGCCTCGGGCACCTGCTGACCGGGCACGCCCGGCTGCTGACGCAGATCCTCGGCGGCCTGACCATCGTCCTCGGCCTGCTGTTCGCCGGGGCGCTCGACCGGTTCTCGTTCGCGGGCCGCATCGTGCGCCCCACGGCTCGGCCGAAGGCGGGCCTGGCCGGGGCGCCGCTGCTCGGCGTGATGTTCGGGCTCGGCTGGACCCCCTGCATCGGGCCCACGCTGACCGCCGTGCTGGCGCTGTCCGCCTCGACCGGAACGGTGTCCCGCGGTGCCCTGCTCGCCTTCGTCTACGCCCTCGGCCTGGGGATCCCGTTCCTGCTGGTGTCGTTCGGCTTCCAGGTGGCGATGCGGGCCTCCGCGTTCTTCCGCCGCCGGGCCCGCCTGGTCACCCGGATCGGCGGCGCCATGCTGGTCTGCGTCGGCCTGCTCGAGGTGACCGGCGCCTGGTCCACCTTCATGGCCTGGCTCCAGGTCCACTGGGTCAGCAGTTACCAGCCCCCCATTTAGGTCCCGGCGGGGCGCGGAATCCCAGGGAGAACCGCGACGGCGGGGCCGGCGAGGAGGATCGGGCGGCGTGGCGCTTGCGCTTGGAGGAGCGGGTGCTCACCTCGGCCTGGGCCGGGACCGAGGCCTGCGCGGCGGCCTTCGATACCGCGATCAGCGCCTCGAAAAGCCGGGGGTCGTCGCCGTCCTCCGGGTTCCACTGCACGCCCAGGCCCCACCGGTGCCCCTGTACCTCGAGCGCCTCCACCACCTGGTCCTGGGTCCAGGCCACGGTGAGCAGGTCGGTACCGATCCGGTTGATGGCCTGGTGGTGGGCCGCGGGCACCTGGGCCGTCTCGCCGAGGACGCCGCTGAGCTTGCTGGTCGCCGCGATCTGCAGGTCATGCGTGGTCATCTTGACCGGGTCCGGCTTGTGGCTCTCGTTGCCGAGGCGGTCGGGCAGGTGCTGGGTGATGGTGCCGCCGCGGGCCACGTTGAGGATGTGCATGCCGCGGCCGATGGCGAGGAAGGGGAGGTCGGCGTCGATGGCGGCCCGGGTGAGGATCAGCTCGAACCTGTCCCGCCGGTGATCGGGGATGTCGGTCTGCTCGTGCGGCGCCTCGTCGTAGAGCGAGGGATCGATATCCCGGCCGCCGGTGAGCACCAGGCCGCTGAGCCCGGCTATCAGCACGGGCACCGAACCCGCGGGCACCGGCGGCAAGATCACCGGCGTTCCGCCGGCCCGCTCGACGGCTCGCGTGTAGCTCACCGGAGAGACGACGGCCTCACGAATCCAGTGTCCCCACCGGGCAGCCTCGAGCTCCCCGGTGATGCCGATGATCGGCCGGCCCATCCGTCCTCCCGCGCTAAGGTTCCCTGCCTATAATGGCCCATCACGCACGCGTCAGGCCTGCCCACTGCGAAAATACCCAGCGCCCGTTAAACCGGACTTGCCGGAAATCGATTGTAACGTTCTGCTGCTGGTGCGACACTAAGAGTGTGGTGATGCCTGCAGGTAACGAAGCGGCCCGTCCGGCTAGGGGTCCTGCTAGCCCGGCTGAAGGTTACCCGGCACCTGCCCGGCCCGGCGATGCCGCCCGAAATCCCGCACAGGTCTCATTCTGGCTGCTCGAGCCCGTCGCTGATGCGGCAATGACATACTTCTACGCTCAGCTGTTCACCATGGACACCGAGATCCGGGCCATGTTCCCGGCCGCCATGGACGTGCAGCGCCGCCGGTTCTACGCCGCCCTGAGCCAGATCGCCGCAGCTCAGGAGAGCCAGGAGGATCGCGACCGGCTGGTGCCCTATCTCCGCGAGCTCGGGCGCGCGCACCGCAAATTCGGCGTCCGCGAGCGTCATTACGAGGTGTTCAGGCGCGCGCTCATCGCCACCCTGCAGCGGTTCGCCGCGCCGAGCTGGAACGAGACCGCCAAGCACGCCTGGGAGACCGCGTTCAACCACGCGGCCGGCGTCATGATCGACGCCGCCAAGGACGACGAGGCGCAGTCCCCCGCGTGGTGGATCGCCACCGTGACGGGGATGGAACGGCGCGGGCCCGATATCGCGGTGCTGACGCTGAAGCCCGAGCAGCCGCTGGCCTATCTGCCCGGCCAGCACATCAGCGTCCAGACGCCGCACTGGCCGCGGCTGTGGCGTACCTATTCGATCGCCAACGCCCCGCGCCCGGACGGGCTGATCCGCCTGCACGTGCGGGCCGTCCCCGGCGGCCTGGTCAGCCCGGTGCTGGTGCACCAGCTCAAGCAGGGCGACCCGCTCGTGCTCGGGGCGCCGGCCGGCGCCATGATCGCAGACACGCAGTCGGCCCGGGACGTGCTCTGCCTGGCCGGAGGCACCGGGCTGGCTCCGGTCAAGGCCGTCATCGAGGCCCTGGTCAGCGCGCCGGGTCCGGGCCGGCATCGCGAGATCGTGCTGTACCACGGCGCCCGCCGCCACCAGGACCTGTACGACCTGCGCGCGCTACGGGAAATGGAAGAGGCGTACCCGTGGCTCCAGGTCATCCCGGCGGTATCGGACGAGCCCGCCCATGACGTCGTGTACGGCACCGTCCCCGAACTCGCCGCCAAGGCGACCTTCGCCGACCGGGACGTCTACATCAGCGGCCCCGACCACATGATCATCAGGACGGCCCGGACGCTGACGGAACGCGGCGCCCCTCGGCACCTAATCCACTACGACCTGGACCCCAGGGTCACCCAGGGAGCCTAGGCCGCCGGCCCGAGTCTCTCAGGACTCCGCGTCTTTCAGGTGCGTGCCGAAGAACGCGAAGATCCGCTGCCAGGCGTCCTCGGCCGCCCCCTTGTCGTACTGCAGCCGGGCCAGCGCGAGCACCGGGGCGAGCACGGCCGGCCGGGAGTCCATGAAGCCGTGGCCGGCCTCCGGGTACACCTTCACGTCGTGCGGAACCTCGAGCGCGGTCAGCGCGGCTTCGAGGCGCTCCGGATGCGAGACGCCCATCGTGTCCCTGGCCCCGTAGCTCCCGACCACCGGACACGACCCGGCCAGCGCGCGCTCGGCGTCGGACGGGACCACGCCGTAATTGACGGCCGCCGCCGCGAACCCCGCCCGCGGGGCGCACATCAGCGCGAAGCCGCCGCCCATGCAGAACCCGATCACCCCGGTCTTGCCGGTGCAGTCCTGGCGCTCGGCCAGCCAGCCCCGGCAGGCATCGAGGACCTCGAAGGCCGGTCCTGACCCGGCCGCGATCTGCCGGAACATGCTGCGGACGCAGCGCATCCAGAACCGGCCCGCCAGCAGGTCGGGGGCCAGGGCGAGGTAGCCGAGCGCGGCCAGCCGGTCGGCGTGCGCCCGGATGCCGTCGTTGAGGCCGAACGCCTCGTGGATCGCCACCACGCCGGGCCACGGGCCTGGCGTGACGGGCACGGCCAGGTAGGCGGCCGTCGAGCCCACCGATACGTCAGGCATGCCTAGACCTTCCGCCAGCCGGGCACCCAGGTACCCTCGCCGGTCACCGTGTAGTCCCCGAACAAGGCCGGCGCCTCCGCCCGCATCAGCTCGCCGATCTTGCCGAACACCAGGCGGATCTCCTCTTCGGCCCCCTGGTCGGTGCGCGCCTCGATGGTGTGGCGCAGGGTGCGGATGTTCGCCGTCCAGACCAGCCCGGTGGCCAGGCCCTCGGGCGCGAACCGGCGCATGAAGGAGGTCTTGGCCTTCTTCTCGTGCATCTTGGTGTCGTCTTCGTCCAGCCCGAAATGCCCGGCCATCCAGCCCTGGAACTGCTCGAGCTCGGACAGCAGGGCGGTGGCCCGCTTCATCAGCTCGGGGTCTTCCCGGGCCCAGTCCGGGAACCAGAACGGCAGCTCGTCGAGCCGGACGTAGCGCAGCGACTCCTGCGAGATGGCTGTTCCGGGCCGGTGCCTAGCGATCTCATGGGTGAATACACGAGATACGTTGTGCAGCACGAAGCTGAAACTGGCGTGCTCAAGCACCGAGCCATGCTGCTGCTTGAGGATGTTCTGCAGGTAGGCGTACTGGTCGTCGCGGACTTTCCGGACATTCGGGTTGAGCCCAGGCTCCCAGGAGCGGTAGCAGTTACCGCACCAGACCCCGTTACCATTGCGGCGGACATAAACGATGCCATTGGGCGTCGAAACACACCACACGGGGCCGTTATACGAGTCCCATGATCTGGCCGTCGGCTTGCTGCCAATGACTCCGTTCTGAAGCACACGCACCCGATAATGCCTAGTCTCTTCACGATCATGGGAGGTGACCGAAGAGGCCTTCCCTATCCGGATGAGCAACTCCTGTACGTCACCAGCCAGCCCTTCAGACACAGTGGAGTAGACCTGAGATCCTCCGGCCATGCTGCCGTCACCGGCCCACATGGCAGACCAGAGGGCATCAAGCACACGCAGGTCACTGTGCTCCATTAGCCAGCGCGGGATGCGCTTGTTCCGTGCCCCGCTGCCCGAGTCCTCCCGCACCCGACGGACGAAATCCCTCCCGCCGAACACATGAATGGTCACCACCTGAGGCTTTCGCGGATCCGGGTACTCCCCGTAAGACAAGCCGAGCTCGTCAAGAACAGAGAGGATGTCATCCAGTACCGGCCCCTTGCTCTGCGTTATGCCGACGTATGGGCTTCCGCTGCCAACTGGCTCGTACACGTAACCTTCCGCGATTACGTACCCAAGAAACCTGGCGTAAGCCAGCACCGGCATTCTAAGCTCTCGGGTTTTCTGCACCCTTTTTTCATAACCAGCGTCTCGTCGGCCGGAGCGGTAATCCCGGGCCGGGATCACACAGTCATCGGAACCGGTAGTGCCGCGCACAAGCGTCGAGTCCCGCCGAAAACGCCATATACCTCGGATACCTACAGTCTCAGCCGTAGAAAAATGCCAAGGGCCCCATCTCCCGCCCTCCTGCATTTTCTGCGTCCATAGCCGGTGATCTGGAGTGACGAAAAGATCGAGGCCCCGCTGCTTAATACGAAGCATCGGGCCCTGATATTGATATCGGAGCAGCGAGAATGGCTGGAACTCTGCCCGCTCTTCGGCACGGTTCCAGGTCAGCACTTGATCTACATCCGGGCGAAGACTTTCAGACCGCTTCCAGCCGCTGTCGGTCAGGATTTCCGTCTCGGGGTCGTAGCACATCTTGCCTGCGAACTCGGCGAGATCCTGGGCCTCGAGCTGCCCGCGGTCGATCCGCTCCAGCCAGCGTTCACCCCCCACTTCACGCAGGTAGGCGGCCATCGCCTCGTAATCGACCTGCGGCCGTGCGACCAGGAAGACCTCGGGTTCCACGCTCCTCATGGGCAGCACACTACCGGGCGGCACCGACATTCGGCTGGATTCAACGCAGGTCAAGGCGTTGCCGACGAGGTGACGGGCGAGCCGGCGGCCAGCGGCCCGCGAGCGTCCCCTCCGGTGCGGGCCCGGCACAGGCCCAGGACGTTGCCGATGATCTGGTGGCCGGCCCGGCCGGACGCGGTCAGGATCGACTCCGGATGGAACTGCACCCCCCAGCGGCCCGCGGCCGGGTCCTCGATCGCCATCACCACGCCGTCCGGGGTGGCCGCGGTCACCTCGAACCCGCCGCGGACCTCGGCGGCCGGCGCGTACAGGCTGTGGTACCGCCCCGCGGTGAACTCGGCGGGCAGCCCGGCCAGCAGCGCTCCCCCGGACACCCGCACCAGGCCCGGCTTGCCGTGCGCGGGCTCGGGCAGCAAGGACAGGGCCCCGCCGGCGTGCTCCACCATGGCCTGCAGGCCCAGGCACACGCCGAACACCGGCAGGTGCCGCGCGTAGATCTCGTCGAGCAGCGCCGCGCAGCCGAAATCGGCGGGCCGCCCCGGCCCGGGCGACATGACCACCAGGTCCGGTGCGTAGGAATCCAGCAACGCGGGCGCGAACCCGGACCGCAGCGTGGTCACCTCGGCGCCCTGCTGCCGGAAGTAGTCGCCGAGCGTGTGCACGAACGAGTCCTGGTGGTCCACGAGCAGGACCCGCGGCGCGTAGTCCCCGGACGCCGAAGCGCGGGCCGGCCGCGCCTGCGCGGCCGCCGTCCCGGCCACTCCCCGGCTGGCCTCGTTCAGGGTCTCGATCAGGGCGCGCGCCTTGATGTGGGTCTCCTTCTCCTCTGCCTCCGGCACCGAGTCATACAGCAGCGTCGCGCCGGCCCGCACCGCGGCGATCCCGCCGGTGATGTGCGCCGTGCGCAAGGTGAGACCGGTGTTCATCGACCCGTCGAAGCCGATCTTGCCGACCGCACCGCCGTACCAGCGGCGCGGGGTGGCCTCGTGATCCTCGATGAACTGCATGGCCCACGTCTTGGGGGCCCCGGTCACGGTGACCGCCCACATGTGGGTGAGGAAGGCGTCGAACGCGTCGAACCCGGGCCGGAGCCGGCCCTCGATGTGATCGACGGTGTGGATGAGGCGGCTGTACATCTCGATCTGCCGCCGGCCGATCACCTGGACCGAGCCGGGCACGCAGACCCGCGCCTTGTCGTTGCGGTCCACGTCGGTGCACATGGTCAGCTCGGATTCCTCCTTGGCCGAGCCGAGCAGGGTGGCGATGTTCACCGCGTCCTCCAGGGTGTCCTCGCCGCGCGCGATCGTGCCCGCGATCGGGCAGGTCTCCACGCGGTCCCCGGTGACCCGGACGTACATCTCAGGCGAGGCGCCGACCAGGTACTCCCCCTCGCCCAGGTTGAACAGGAACTCGTACGGGGCCGGGTTGCGCTGCCGGAGCAGCTCGTAGAATGCGGCCGGCGACGCGCACCGGCCGTGGAACACGTGGCTCGGCACGACCTCGAACAGGTCCCCGCAGGCGAACCGCTCCCTGGCCTCCTCCACGACCCGCGCATAGCTTCCGGCCGGCGGCGGTTCCGGCAGTTCTACCTCCCGAACGGAGCGGGCGTCCCGTCCCGGATCCGTGCGTGCCGTCGTGCGGTCGAGCCCGGCCGTGGACACGCCGGCCACCTCGAACTCGTAGGAGTACCTGACCGCCTCCTCGCGCATCCGGTCCATGATCCAGATCTCGTCCGGCAGGTGCAGGACCAGATCGCGCTGCGTCGCGGGCCGGTCCAGGCGCGGCCGCACCGGCTCGAACTGGAACGCCAGGTCATAGCCGAACGCCCCGTACAGCCCCAGGTGCGGGTCCGCGCAGGCGAACGCCGCGGTGACCTCCCGCAGCGCGGTGAACACCGTCGGCCTGCGGCTGCGCTCTTCCTCGGTGAGCTCCTGGTCGCCTTCCGCTACGAAGACGGTGTCCTCGTCGACGGGCTGGACCGTGGGCCCGGCCCGGCGCAGCGCGGCCCGGATCACCGGCATGAGGACGCGCCCGCGGTCGTTCAGGGCCCGCGCGGTGATCCGGCGGCCGGTGGCGACGAGCTCGGCGCACGGGTCGGCGTAGGCCATGACCCAGCGGCTGTACCGCCCGGGGTACTCCATGCCCGAGCTCATCACCCCGCCGCGCCGTTCGTCGGCCAGGGCCGCGACCCGGCCGAGCTCGGCCGGGTCGAAGGGCGCGGCGGTGCGGGTGATCCGCACGCCGTCCCTGGTTATCAGTTCCAGGTGCTGGTCGTCCACGGTGGCCCCTCGGGTTTCAGGCCCGGGACGACGGCCGGACGACAAAAGCGACCGCCGTTTCCCGGGGCGGTCGCTTCTGAGTCTGAGCGCGATCAGGCAAGCCGCCTACTGGCGGCGCCACCACTGAAGGCGAGCTGTTCGCGTCACAGGCGACAGCGTAGCAGGCTCCGGACGGACCTGCTCAGGAAGGGCAGGCAGGCTGAAGCTGCGGCATCCGCCAGGCGGCGGCCGCGCCCGAGATCAGCCGGGCCGCATTGCGCAGGTCCCCCTGCGTGCTGCCGGTCAGCTCGTTCAGGTCCCGGTCCGGGGGTGCGCCCGTGGTCAGGAAGGTCTCGACGATGCGCTGGACCGAGCCATCGCCGAGCAGGCCGCCGTGCAGCGCGTCGTCGAAGATCACGTTCGCCGGCCAGGGGCACGCGGGCAGCGTGACCGCGTCGGCGAGCGGCACCACCGCCAGCCAGGGCAGGCCGCGGTCGCGGCTGACCCGGGCGAAGTAGCTGGCGCCCACTTCGCTCACCGAGTCGATCAGCGCCTGTGCCCCCGAGCGCCCGTACGGTGACATGCCGCCGACCAGGTTGTTCAAGGTGGTCAGGGCGGCGGCGGGCACGCTTCCCCCGGCCTGGCCGAACTGGCCGGGCTCGATGATCGGGCTGAGCAAGACCACCGATCCCAGCGGAACGTGCGGGTGCCGGGCCAGCATCGCGTACAGGCCGAGGGTGCCCTCGCTTTCGGCCACGACGTCCACCGGCTGGCCGGATAGCCGGTGCAGCGCCTCCACCTGAGTGGCCAGCCGGTCGCCGATGACCTGGATGGAGAGGTTGCCCGCCAGGCCGTAAGGGATCGGCTGGCCGGCGGCGTCCAGGCCGAGGTAGGAGAACTGGCGTACCGCCAGGTTCGGCTCGGCGCGGCGCAGGGCGTTGGCGCTGTGGCAGCAGGTCGACCCGAAGCCGTCGACCACGAGCACGGCGCCGGTGGCCTTACCGGCCGGCGGCCTGGCCGCGGCCGGCGGGCTGACGGCGGCCGGCGAGCTGACGGCCTTCGGGACCGCCGCGGCCAGGCCGCCGCCGTGGTGGCTCGCGGCCGCTCCGGCCACGGCGGCGCTGGTGCCGGGATCGAAGCGCACGGTGCCGGTGAAGGCCAGCCGGGCCGCGCCCACGACCAAGGCGAGCACCATCACCGCCGCCAGCGGCGCCACCGGCACCCAGCTGGTCCGGTGCCGCAGGGCGAGCCGGAGCCGCCACAGCGCGGCCCGCCAGTGCCACGGGTGGGGCGGCCTTTCCGCGGCGGCGCGGACCGCCGCGGCGGTCAGCCCGTACCAGGCCCGCGCGTCGACGACGCCGGCCAGCCCGGCCACCGCGACGATCCCGGGCGTGTCGAGGTGCGTCATCAGCGCCGAGGCCAGCGACAGGACGCCGAAGGTGGTGATCACCCAGGCCGCGGTGCGGGCCGGCGGCAGCTGCCGCCACCAGGCCTGGCCCACGCCGCCCTGGCTCAGGGCCACGGCGGTGCCGAGCAGGATCGGCACCGCCGCCAGGTACGGCCAGGAGAACGGCAGCAGGGCCACCCCGAACATCAGCGTGACCACCGGCGACATCACCAGCCCGGTCACCACGGTGAGCACCGCGCAGGACAGCAGCGAGGTCGAGAAGCGCGGCCGCGGCAGGGCCGGCTCTCGCGGCCAGGCCAGCATGACCAGCACCGCGTCCACCACCGATCGGGCCGCGATCAGCAGCACGAGCACGCCGGTGAAGCCGAGCCACGATTGGTTGAAGGCGAACAGCCAGCGCAGGTCGTGGAAGGCGGCGAGCGGGGGAAGCGCGGTGACCTGCGGCGCGAGGGACCGGGCGCCGGGCGCGAGGAAAGAGAGCAGCGTCGTTTCCGCCATCGCGCCGCCCGCCGCGAACGCGATAAGCCCCCGGTGCCGGACGAACGTCCGGGCCAACCACGCCTCCCGTACGCCAGCGCCCCCGCTGGGCCCAGTTCAGCCTGACGTGCCGTAAAGGACGCGTACGGCTGCCGCGAGGTCCAGGCGGCGGCGGATGCTAAGGCCCGCTACCCGGTCCAACCCGGCCGGGCGGGCAGATATGCCCGCAAAACGCAGAACTACCTCAGAATGCGAAACCCCCGGGACGGCCGTTGCGGTCCGCGAGCAGGCCGGCCAGGGTCGAGATGGCGATCTCGGGCGGGATCCGCGAGCCGATGTTGAGCCCGATCGGCCGGTGCACGCGGGCGATCTCCTCGTCCGGGACGCCGAGTTCGGTGAGCATGGCCACGTGCGGCCCGACGATTCCCGGCTTGCCGATAATGCCGATCCAGCGGGCCTTGGTGGCCAGCGCGTCGCGGAGCATGACGCCGAGCTCGGGCCGGTGGTGGTCGGTGACGATCACGTCGGCGGTGTCGTCGAGGTCGTCCGGCATGGCGGTGAGCATCGGGAACCCCAGCGTGGTGGCGCCGGCCGCGCGCGCCTCGTCGGGCTCGAGCAGGAGCCCGCGGAACCCCATGTCGGCCCCGTACCGCAGCAGGTAGCCGGACACCGGGGAGGCGAACACCGCGACCAGCGTCCGCTCCCCCGCCGAAGCCCGCGGGGCCACGGGGTTGTGGGCCACCGCGCAGGCCCCGTGTTCGTCGTGGTCATGCGTGTGCTCAGTCATAAGAGCTAGTCTGCCTGACGTGATAACCCGCGACGAGATCTCATCCACCTACGACACGATCCGTCCTTACATCCGGCGTACGCCGGTGATCCAGCTCGAACTCGGCGGCCTGCCCTCGGTCACGCTCAAGCTGGAGCAGTTGCAGTGCGCCGGCTCGTTCAAGGCCCGCGGGGCGTTCACCAACCTGCTGCTGCGGGATGCGCCGTCCGCGGGGGTCGTGGCCGCCTCCGGCGGCAACCACGGCGTGGCCGTGGCGTACGCCGCGCACCGGCTGGGCAGGCCGGCCAAGATCTTCGTGCCGACCGTGTCGGCGCCGGCCAAAGTCGAGCGGATCAGGCAGCTCGGCGCCGAGCTGGTGGTGACCGGCGACCGGTACGCCGACGCGCTGGCCGCCGCGCAGGACTGGGTAGCCAGCTCGGGCGCGCTGAGCGTGCACGCCTTCGACCAGCGGGAGACCCTGCTCGGCCAGGGAACCGTGGCCCTGGAGCTGGAAGACCAGGCGGACCGCGTCGATACCGTGCTGGTGCCGGTCGGCGGCGGCGGCCTGATCGGCGGCATCGCCGCCTGGTTCGGCGGCGCCAGCCCGAAGACACGGGTCATCGGGGTGGAACCGGACGGCGCGCCCACGCTGACCCAGGCCCGGGCGGAGGGCAGGCCCGCCGACGCCCCGGCCGAGGGCGTCGCGGCCGACGCGCTGGCCCCGCGCCGCGTCGGCGAGCTGGTGTTCCCGATCACCCAGGCCTACGTGGAGGACGTCGTGCTGGTCGACGACCCCTCGATCCTGGCCGCCCAGCGGGTGCTGTGGCAGACCGCCAGGATCGCCGCCGAGCCCGCCGCCTGCGTCGGGATCGCGGCCCTGCTGACCGGGGCGTACAAGCCCGCGCCGGGCGAGCACGTGGCCGTGGTCATCAGCGGCGCCAACATGGCGCCGGCCCAGCTGGAGCAGGAAGCTGACTGAGGCGCGCAGCCTCGCTCGTTCGGGTAATGATGGGTTATGAAGTTCGTCTTCACGCCTCCCGCCGATCACGCGGCCGGGCTGCTCACCTTGCCGTGGTCTCAGCCGCTGGCGGACTGGCAGGACGATCGGCTGGTCGAGATCAGGCAGCGGGGCATTTCCCGGCACGTGGTCCGGTTCGTCTACGACGACGGGACCTTGTACGCCCTCAAGGAGCTCAGCGAGCGGCTGGCCCGGCGTGAGTACCGGCTGCTCCGGGCGCTGACCGAGCTGGGCATCCCCGCCGTCGAGGTGGTCGGGATCGCGGTCGACCTGGACGAGGCGGCCCCGCGGGAGTCCGACGCGGACGCCATCTTGGTCACCAGGTTCCTGTCCTACGCGACCACCTACCGGGCGGTCTTCTCCAACCCGCGGGGCCTGCACGCCACCGACGGGCTGCTCGACGCGCTGGTCGAGCTGCTGGTCCGGCTGCACCTGTCGGGGTTCTTCTGGGGCGACTGCTCCCTGTCCAACACGCTGTTCCGGCATGACGCGGGCACGCTGGAGGCCTACCTGGTCGACGCGGAGACCAGCGAGCAGCACCCGGAACTGACCGGCGGGCAGCGGGAGTGGGACGTGGAGCTGGCCATCGAGCGGATCTACGGCGAGCTGCTCGACCTGCAGGCGGGCGAGCTGCTGCCGGCCGACGTGGAACCGCTGGAGATCGCCGAGGAGCTCGGGCGGCGGTACGAGTCCTTGTGGCATGAGCTGACCCGGGAGGAGATCTTGCGGCCCGAGGAACAGCGGTACCGGATCGCCGAGCGGCTGCACCGGCTCAACGAACTCGGCTTCGACGCGGACGAGGTCGAGCTGATCAGCACCGGTGCGGGCAACAAGCTGCGGGTGAAAACCCGGGTGGCCGAGGCCGGGCACGACTCCAGGAAGCTGTTCCTGCGCACCGGCATCGACGCCAGCGAGCGGCAGGCCCGGCGGCTGCTCAACGACATGGCCGCGTTCCGGGCCTGGCTGGAGCAGAAGCAAGCGCGGCCGGTGTCGGAGGTGGTCGCGGCCAACCGGTGGCTGGAGGAGGTCTACGACCCGGTCATCGCCGCGATCCCCGAGGAGCTGCGCGACCGGCTGTCCCCGGCCGAGGTCTTCAGCGAGGTTCTCGAGCACCGCTGGTACATGTCGGAGACGGCCGGGCTCGACGTCGGCACCACCGCCGCCACCCACGACTACATCAAGCACGTGCTGCCGGCCGCGCCCGATCCGCTGAACACGGGCGAGCCGACGGGACCGCTGGAGATCCTCCGCTCGCCCGGTGAGGGCTAGCGGGCGGGATAGAGGTCGGCGTCCGGGTCCTCGCCGGCCACCTGGGAGGCGCCCTCCTCGCCGTCTTCGTGCTGGACCCCCCGGGTGAGCCCGCGCAGCGCCACCAGCGCCGCCACCGCCATGATCGCGCACATCACGTAGAGCACGTCCCGGGTGGCGCCGGCGAAATCGGCGCGGATGAACGCCGGGATACTGGCCACGTTGCCGTTCCCGCCCTGCAGCTGGGCGATCTTCGCGGCCTCGGCCGAGGCGACCGGGCCCGGCGCGCCCCTGGCGGTGAGCGAGGCGGTGATCTTGGACCGGAACTCGGTGATCAGGACCGTGCCCAGGACGGCGAACCCGAGGCTGGCGCCGTAGTTACGGACCGTCTGGGTGATGCCGGTGGCCTCGCCGTAGGAGAACCGGGAGGCCCGGTTCACCGCGTCGGTGTTGGCCTGGCCGAGCATGAGGCCCATGCCGGCCCCGGCCATGACGATGTAGATGATCTGGCCGCCGGACTGCAGGCTGGTCACCTTCCCGGCCCACAACCCGAACCCGACGGCCGAGAGGGCGCAGCCGAGCACGACCGGCCGCTTGGCCCCGATCCGGTCCAGCATCCGGCCGCCGATCTGCGCGAACACCACGAAGCCGAGGAAGAAGTACAGGATGAGCAGGCTGGCCGTCGTGGCCTTCTCCCCCAGCGCGATCTGCCCGTAGGTGCTGGCGAAGAAGAACACCGGGATGAACACCATCATCACGATGCCGAGGATGATGTTCTCGACGCCGAACGCCCGGTTGCTGAAGATCTGCACGTTGATCAGCGGCGATTCGGTCCGGCGCTCGATGGAGAAGAAGACGCCGAGCAGGATCACGCCGGCCGCGATGCACACCTCGATGGCCGGGTTGCCCCAGCCCCAGATGGACGACTGCTGGAAGCCGAACACGCTCAGGCCGACGCCGCCGATGATGAGCGCCAGGCCGCGGTAGTCCATGCGCGCGGGCCGGTGCTCGGTGGCCGGCTTGGAGATGCGGATCAGCACCAGGGCGATCAGGGCGATGGGGATGTTGATCCAGAAGATGGCCCGCCAGGTCCACTCGAGCAGCCAGCCGCCCGCGATCGGGCCGATCGCGGTCAGGCCGCCGGCGACGCCGAAGAACAGCGCCAGCGCCCGGCCGCGGGAGTGCAAGTCGAAGGTCTGCACGACGATGGCGAGCGCGGCCGGGAACATGATCGCCCCGCCGAGGCCCTGCAGCGCGCGGAACGCGACGATCCACGTCTCCGCGATCGCGCCGGTCGGGGTCGCGCCGCACAGCGCCGAGGCGCCCGCGAAGATGATCACGCCGAGCACGCACGTCTTGCGGTGGCCCACGGTGTCCGCGAGCCGGCCGCCAAAGGCGAACAGCGCGGCCAGCGCCAGCAGGTAGGAGTTGATGGCCCACTGCAGGCCGCTGCTCGACAGGCCCAGCTCCTGCTGGATCTTGGGCGCGGCGATCGAGACAATGGTCTGGTCGATGAAGGTCATCGCGACCGCGAAGATCATCGCGGCCAGGATGAGGTTGCGCGACTGGCCGCCGCCAGTGCTGCTGCTCATGGGTTCTCCCCGGTGGTGGACCTTCTCCTAGGGCTGATCTTTATCGTGGCAGGCGGCGGAAAGCCAGTCATCAGTTAAATGACTGTAGATGGCCGTTCCAGCGGCTGGGATGCTCGGGGTCATGCACGCGATCTTGCTCGAGCAGTTCGCCGGCGGGACGACGCTCGACCGGTCGTTCGAGGCCCGTTACGGAGCCACCAGCGCGTCGGTGAGCGGGTTGATGCCGCCCAGGTTGGCGGCCAGCTCGGGGCTGAGGTGATGGCGGGCGGCGAGCGCGTCCGGGGCGTAGTACGAGACCTTGGTCTGTCCCTCGTCGTCCCACACCAGCACCTTGAGCGGCAGGTCGAGGGCGGCCAGCGGCGAGGCGGCCATCACCGGCGTGCCCGCCGCCGGGCTGCCGAAGATCACCAAGATGGTCTCGCGCAGATCGAGCCCGGCCCGCTTGGCCTCGTCCCGCTGATCGATGAGCGCGAACAGGCGCATCCCCTTGGCGTCGATCATGCCGGTGAGCTTCGCGGCGGTGTCGGCTACCGATCGCGGGCTGAGCTTGGTGACGATGCCGGTCTCGGTGGTGCTTTCGGTCATCAGTGATCTCCTCGGTCAGGCCAGTTTCAGGAGGCGGGCAAGAGCCGGCCGCGGACGGCCAGTACGACAGTACGGGCCGCGATCCACCCGGTAAGGCCCGTCAGCAAGAGCACGCAGGCGACGACGTTCACGTCCGGCCGTCCAGGCGAACCAGGCCAGGCCGGCCACCGCGGGCGGGGCCGCCTCGCTCATCACCGTGCCGAGGACCGCCGTTACTCCTCCGCCAGATGGAGCGGACGAGCACCAGCCCGGCCGGGCATGGCTAGCTCACCGGGTGAGCGCGGACGAACTCGGCGATCACGGTGCCGAGCCGTTCTCCCGCGTCTTCCTGCAGGAAGTGGCCTGCCCCTTCGATCACCGGGTGCTCGAGGCCGGCCGCGCCGGGCACGGTGTCCTTCAGCCCGGGCGCCATCGAGCCGGTGATCGGGTCGCGGTCGCTGAACGCCACCAGGAACGGCCTGTCCCAGGCGGCCAGCCGGCGCCAGGCGGCCCGGTTGGCCTCGGCGGCCGGGTCATCGGGGGTGGTCGGGACCAGTTCCGGCATGGCCCGCACCGCGGCGGCGTAGGACGGATCGGGGAACGGCGCCTCGTAGGCGGCCAGGACCTGCGGCGGCAGCGTGCTCTGGCAGCCCGACTGCACCAGCCGGGACACGCTCAGCTCAGGTGCGCTGCGGACGACCTGGCGGAACCGCAGCCAGACGTCGGGCATCGGCACGTCACCGGTGGGCAGCCCGGTGTTGGCCGCCACTACCCGGGCGAACCGGTCCGGGTGCTCCGCTACCAGCCGCAGCCCGATCAGGCCGCCCCAGTCCTGCCCGACGAGGGTTACGCCGCGCAGGTCGAGGTGGTCGAACGCGAGCGCGCGGATCCATTCCACGTGCCGCGCGAAGCTGTGATCACCAGCCTCGGACGGCTTGTCCGATCGGCCGAATCCCACCAGGTCGGCCGCGATCGCCCGCAGGCCCGCGTCCGCGAGGACCGGCATGACCGTGCGGTACAGGAACGACCAGCTCGGCTCCCCGTGCAGCAGGAGGACGGGTTCCCCGTCGGCCGGGCCGGCTTCCACGTAGGCCAGCCGGAGACCGTCGACGTCCGCGTACTTCGGCGGATACGCGAAGTCAGGCAGGTCGGCGAAACGTTCCTCGGGAGTGCGCAGCACCTTCATGCCGTCATGCTGTCATGGCCCCGCCCGCAGGCTCGGTCAGGTCCCGTTTCGGACACCCTTGACTGGCACGGCCCGTTCTGTGGTGCGGCTCCGTTCCCTGGCACGCCTCGTTTTCTAGAACTCCAGCCGTAGATCGAGACCGGGACAGGTCTGTGAGCCGACGGCCGACGAGCGTATGGGTGGTACGAATAAGGGCATGGAAGCTCGGCTGCTGCTGGTTCATAGCCCGCTGGTCGGCTGCGAGACCTGGGTGCCAATCGCGAAGGACCTGGCTGATGACGGATACGCGGTAACCGTTCCTGACCTGGCTGGCACCGTCACGGCGGGGCCGCCGTATCATCTGCGCCAGGCCCGGGTGATAGCCGACAGTGCGGGCGGCCAGCCCGCGGTCCTCATCGGGCACAGCGGCGCGGGGCCGCTGCTGGCCACGGCCGGGATGATGCTGGGAGAAGGAGTCCGGGGCTACGTCTTCGTCGACGCCGGGCTGCCGACGCCGGGACGCTGCTGGATGGAGACCGTGCCGCCTGATCTGGCGGCCCAGGTGCGGGGAATGGCCGACACGGAGGGCTGGCTGCCGCCGTGGTCACAATGGTGGGGTGATGAGGAACTGGCCGCGCTTCTCCCCGACCCGGTTGCCCGGCAGCATTTCGCCGCCGGGTGTCCCCGGCTGCCGCTAGCCATGTTCGAGGAAAGTCATCCGCCCGTGCCTGGGTGGCCGGACGCTCCCGGCGGCTATCTCCAGCTCAGCGAGGCATACGAAGACGAGGCGGCCAGGGCACGCGAACTGGGCTGGCCGGTGAGACAGCAGCTGAGCCATCACCTCGCGCTGCTGACAGAGCCCGGCCAGGTCGCCCGTGAGGTACTCAGGCTGGCCGGGCAGCCGTAGATAGCGGATGGCTATGTTCGCCAGTCCCGGATTGATTGCCGCTGGTAGTGGCAGGTGCGGGAGCGGTACTGGTGGCGTCGTCGCCAGTATGACCATCGCAGGTGGCGGGATGGGTCCGGGGCGGGCCAGGTGAGGGTGGCGGAGAGCAGGCGGGCGATTTCGTTGCGGGTCAGCGGGATGAGACCGGCCGGGGCCGGGCGGCCGCCGCTGCCAGGCCTTCTTCGGCAGGCGGGCCGCCAGCTCATCGGGCCGCAGGGTGCGTCCGGCCCCCGCAGGGACCCGGTGACGGCATGCGACCGCGAGCGCGTAGGCGATGCCCTGTTCCTCAGCCATCCGCGCAGCGGCCCGTTGTCCCCGTAGACCTCATCGCCGGCCGCCCAGGAGAACGGCACCGCGGCGGTAACGGCCCGCTCGATCATGCGCCGTGCCAGCTGCGGCTTGGTCGTGAACGTGACGTCCGCGGGAATACCGGCGGCCTGGCAGCGGCCGGGGTCGTCGGCCCAGGACTTCGGCCGGTACAGCTCGCGGTCGATCAGCGCGTGCCCGCGCGGCGCCGCGTATCCGAGGTAAACGGCGACCTGTGCGTTCTCGACCCGCCCGGCGGTGCCGGTGTACTGCCGCTGCACGCCGGGCGTTGCGCTGCCCTTGACGTCTCCCGTCTCATCGGCTACCAGTACGGCGCCCGGGTCGCCCAGGTGCTCGATCAGGTAGGCCCGAAGGTCGTCGCGCACGCCGTCAGCGTCCCATTTCGCGCGGGCCAGGAGGTGCTGCATCCCGTCCGGTGACGGATCGCCGACATGCTCCGCGATGGTCCAGCAGTTCTTGCGCGGCAGCTCCGCCAGCAGCCCGAGCACGAAAGCCCGCACCCTGCGCCGCGGCTCTAACCTGCGGAAACGTCCTCCAACCCGCACCATCAGCTCGTCAAGTATCCCCGGCCACCGGCCATGGTCTACGCTCTGGCCAGCGGCCACCAGAAGATCATCACCAGTCCTCACCAGCCGGGATGATCAGACGGCGGCCATCCCGGTTTCCAGCACCGACACGCCAAAGATCACGAACTACGGCTGGAGTACCAGTGTGGCCTCGTTCTCTGATGCAGCCCTGATCACACTGCCATCTTGGATAGCTCAGGCCTCGGCACTCCCATTCTTTCCACGTGCTGCTTCACCGACTCCCTCTATTCGAATTCAGATATGTAATTTTAGCTTTCTACTGCTCTTTCTGCTTGAATCTGAAGTCTTCATTCGGTACTGTGTTCTATATAAAGATCCTTCTCCCGAACGGAGTCGGCGCATGCGGAAGGAACCGGTTCCCGTAGACCCAGGGCGGGACGAAACCCGCCCGGACTGGGAGCCGGTGATCACCCGCCCGGATCCGGTGTCAGCGGAGGAATGGCAGGCGTGGGCGGACTTCGATCCGGCCGAGGATGCCGATCCGGAGGCGTGGCTGGAGGAAGAGGACTACCTGTCCCCGGACGCGGACCTGACCGAGGCGGAGCGGGCGGAGATCGCCGAGGCGATCGCGCGGGCGGCGCCGGTCACCGCGGATGACCTCGATCCGGCCGGGGTGGCCCGGGTGCTGGCCGCGCGGGCCGCCGCCGCGTCCGCCCGGCGGCGGGGTCCGGGGCAGCCGGGATCGGCGCGGCCGCGGGCCGGGGAATCGTCCGGTGCGGCGGCGGGGTTCGGGACCGGGCAGTGCCTGGATGTCATGCCGGCCTGCGCGGACCTGGCCGTGCTCGCCGGCCGGGCCGCCGGGAACGATTCTTATGCGGGTGTCTGTGACGACGAGCTGGCCGGGGTGCTGTGCGCGTGGGACCGGGTCGAGTCGCACGCGGCGGCGCGGAAGCTGGCCGCGGCGGCGGAGCTGTCCCGCCGCCGGCCGCCGCTGGAAACCCCGGCGTCAGGGCGGCCCGCGGGATCGGCGGACGAGGACTTCGCCGCCGATGAGCTGGCTCACCTGCTGGCCGTCTCCCGCCGCGAGGCCGGGACCCTGCTGACGGTGGCGGAGGCGCTGGAGGAGAAGCTGCCCGGGACCCGGGCCCTGCTCCGGGACGGCGTCATCACCGTCGCCAAGGCCAAGATGATCGTGAACTACACCGTCCTGCTCACTGACAGGGAAGCCGCGGCGGTGGAGGCGCTGGTGCTGGGGCGGGCGGGGCGGATCACCCCCGGGTCGCTGCGGGAGGCGCTCGCCCGGGCGGTCATGGAGGTCGCGCCCAAGAAAGCGAAAGAGCGGCGAGAGCAGGCGGCGAAGCGGGCCCGGGTGGAGCGGTGGGGGGAGGACTCCGGCAACGGCGCCATCGCGGGGCGGGAGCTGCCCCCGGCGTGGGTGCTGGCGATGGACCAGCGGATCACCTGGTGGGCCGGGCAGCTGAAGCGGGCCGGGCTGGACGGGGATATGGACCTGCTCCGGGCCCGGGCCCTGGCCGACCTGGTCACCGGCATCGACTCCCGCCCCGGCAACCACGGCGCCGGCCGCCACGGCGCCAGCCCCGGCCGCCAGGGCCCCGGCCACTCCGGCTCCGGCTCCGGCTTCGTCCCGGGCGGGTTCGCCGCGACCGTGAACCTCACCGTCCCGCTGGTCACCGTGCTGGGGCTGGCGGACCGGCCCGGGGACCTGGCCGGGTCCGGGCCCGTCGACCCGTGGCTCGCCCGCGACCTGGCCCGCGCCGCCGCCGCCAGCCCGGCGACGACGTGGTGCGTGACCTTCACCGACCAGCAGGGGCACGCCACCGGGCACGACTGCGCCCGGCCCGCACCCGGCAACCACAGCCGACGCGGGAAACGCGGGAAACGAGGCGGCAGCCCCGGACCGGCCGGCCGGACCGGGAACCGCAACCCGTCACCGTCCGGGTTCGCGTTCACCCGGACCAGCCGCGACGGGCCGCCCGGCGGCTACGGCACCTGGACCCTGCGGATACCCGGCAACAGCCCCGGCCTGACCGTCGAGATGCACCCGCTCACCACCGAGAACTGCGCCCACCGGTGGCAAGCCCCCGGCCACGACCCCGGGGTCAGGCTGCGGCACCTGACCCAGATCCGGTACGCGACCTGTGTCAGCCCGATCTGCCGGCGGCCCGCCGCTTCTTGTGACTACGAGCACAACATCCCGTTCGAGGCGGCCGGCCGGACCTGCCTGTGCAACGCCAACCCGAAATGCCGGCGTGATCATCGGCTCAAGCAGCACCCCGGATGGACAGTCGAGCAGCACCCCGACGGGACCGTCGCCTGGACCACGCCCTCCGGGCGGACGTACACCACCGAACCCACCCGGTACCCCATCTGATTACAGGTCCAGGACCAGGTCGTCGGACGGCTGGGAGCAGCAGATCAGGGTGGTGCCGGCCGCGGGTTCGTCTATCGGCTCGGGGGCGTAGCTGACCGTTCCGGACAGCAGGCCGGTCTCGCAGGTGTGGCAAACGCCGGTACGGCAGGACCAGCGGACCGGGACATCGCAGGCTTCGGCCAGTTCGAGCAGGCTGGCGTAGCCGGGGCTCCAGCGGATGGTCAGGCCGCTGCGCGCGAACGCGATCTCGGGGCCGTCACCGGGCGGCCCGGCGGGCGGGTGCGGCGAGCCGGGCGGGGGCGGCCGCGATGCCGGGCGTGCTGGCGGGAGCGGAGCCGAAGATCTCGGTATGCACGCGGCCCGGGTCAAGCCCCAGGCCGGTCAGGGCGGCGGACATCTCGGCCATGAACCCGGCCGGGCCGCAGATGTAGGCGTCGGCGTCAGCCGGCAAGCCGACGCCGGCCAGCACGACGGCCGACAGGCGGCCCGCCGTCTGGTAGTCGCGGCCGGCCACCTCGGCGGGGTCCGGGTGGCTGTGGCAGACATACCGGTGCCCGCGAGTCAGCTCGGCCAGCAGGGAAAGCGACTGGCTGGCGAACGGCTCCTCGGCCCGGCTGCGGGCCCCGTGCAGCCACCAGACCTCACGGCCGGACCGGCCGGCCGCCAGTGCGTACAGCATGGCCAGGACGGGGGTCGCGCCGATGCCCGCGCTGACCAGGAGGACCGGGCGCTCCCCGGGCTGGAGGACGAACGTGCCGCGGGGCGCCGCCGCGTCCAGCTGATCACCGGGCCGGATCCGGTCGTGCACGAACTGGCTGCCGGCGCCGTGCGCCTCGCGCTTGACGCTGATGCGGTAGGAGCCCGCGGCGGGCGGCCCGGACAGCGAATAGCTGCGCAGCAGCGGACGGGCGCCGGGGGCGGCGTTCAGCCGCAGGGTCAGGAACTGCCCGGGCTGGGGCGGCGGCAGGGTGTCCCCGGCGGGATCGGCCAGGGACACCGATGTCACCGAATCGGTTTCCCGGCTCACACTGGTCACCGCCAGCGGACGGAAACCGGCCCAGGCTGGCGGCGGGCCGACCGCGGCCAGGCCGGCGTTACCGGCCTCGCCCGGCTTCCCGGCCTGATCGGCGATGGCCCGGAACGAAGCCTTCCAGCCCTCGGGCAGCGCCGGGATGCGCAGCGCGGCGTGCACCCGGTCACGGGCGTGGCCGGGGAGGTAGAGCAGGCCGTCGGCCTCGGCCACGGTCATGGCCTCGGGTCCCGCGGCCACCCGGACGATCTCGTCTCCGGCCCGCACCGCGCCCTCGCGCAGGACCCGGAAGTAGAACCCCGGCCGGTGGCGGGAGACCAGCAGGGACGGCATCCGCGGCTCGTCCATCCGGATCCCGACCCGGTAGCACGTCACCCGCGGCTGGGTCACCTCGAGCAGCGCCTCGCCGACCTGGTAGCGGTCGCCGATGCATACCTGGTCATCGGCTAGGCCGCTGACCGTGAAGTTCTCACCGAACTGGCCGAACTCGAAGTCGTCGCGGCCCAGCTCGCGCTGCCAGTACCGGTACGACTCGATCTGGTACACGAATACCGCGCGGTGCTCGCCGCCGTGCCCGGCCAGGTCACCCTGCCCGTCTCCGTCGATGTTCAGCCGCCGCACCTGGTTAGGGCCGTCGGCCGGCTTCTTCCAGATGCCGGTGTGCACCGTCTTCCCGTGCCAGGTCACGTCCCGCGGCAAGCCCACGTTGACCGACAGCAGGCGACCGCTGGTCATGGGCTCCCTGCCTTCTGCTGGCGGCCGCACGGGACGGGCCGTGCTGGTGCTCATCCACCACGACGTCACCGTACATCAGTCGCTTGACTCAAGCGGGGAGAGGCTGGGCGAACACGGGGTCGTGCAGGCAGAATCGACGGCGGGCTGATCCCCACCTGGTAGTGGAGACCAGCCCGCCGTCGTCAGGCAAACCGGGAAACTAGCTCACGGTCGACGCGAACCAGTGCTGGTTCGTGGCGTTGTTGCACTTCCAGACGATGAGCTGGGTGCCGTCCTTCTTCGAGGAGGCCGGGTCGTCCAGGCAGTACGCGCCGCCCTTGGCCTTCATCACGAACTCACCGTTGGTCTTGTGAGTCCACTTCTCGTTGGCGCCGTTGTTGCAGGTGTACAAGATCACCTTGCTGCCGTTGCCGCCGGTGCGCTGGTCGTTCAGGCACTTGCCGTTGTGCTTCAGCTGGCCGTTGGTGAAGTTCCAGTACTGGGCCGGGTTGCTCCGGTTGCAGCTGTAGATGGTGACCTTGGTCCCGTTGGCGGAGCCGTTGTGCAGGGCGTCGACGCACTTGGCGTCCAGGCCCCGGTACATGGTGTGCGTACCGCCGCCCGAGGTGGGCGTCGGGGTCGGCGTGGGCGTCGCGCCCTGCTGCGGCGCGAACTGCAGCGAGATCGACAGGCTCGCCGCGGGATTACTGATCTTGGCCTGGGTGGCGCTCACCGTGACCTGGCAGGAGTCCGGGGCCGGGAAGGGCAGGACCAGGGTCAGCGTGTTCGGCGTCGTCGCAGTGCCGCCGCCGGTGTTGACCAGGGTGTCGCCATCAAACGTGCACGAGGCCCGCCAGAACGTGTTGACGAGCTGGTTGCCGCCCTTGGTCATGGTCACGGTCATGAAGATCGTGGCCGGCTTGCTGATGTTGTTGTTGGTGATCAGGCAGTTCGCGGCCTTCCCGGGATCGGTGCCGGCCGGAGCAGTGCCCGTCCCGCTGCAGAAGCCCGCGACGTTGGCGTTCGCCGTGCTGACGCCCACAGTAATCGCACCAGCCGCCAGCAATCCGGTCAGAACTACACGAAATGCAGCACGAGGTGATATACGGATCATCAAATGCCTTTCAGCGGTCGCCTTTAAGTCCCCTAGCCCCCATTTGTGACGCGTCAGCGCCGACACTGGTTTACACCAGATTCACTAGCTGAGCGGGAAGGATGGCGGTTTATGCCGCATTAGGCGAGTCGATGCGTGAAAGGTAGTTTCAGACTGCGTGTACCAATTCGGCGTAGAGATCGGCGGTCTGGGCGGCGATGGCGGGCCAGCCGAATTCCGCCACCGCGCGCTTGCGGCCAGCCTGTCCCATGGCCTGCGCCCGGCCCGGATCCCGCAGCAGGACGTTCAGGGCGTCCGCCAGCGGTCCCGGCTCGCCGGGCGGCACCAGCAGCCCCGTCTCGCCGTCCGCGACTACCTCGGGAATCCCGCCGGTGCGGGACCCGACCACCGCGGTCCCGCACGCCATGGCCTCGAGGTTCACGATGCCGAGGGGCTCGTAGACGGACGGGATGGCGAACACCGTGGCGTGCGTGAGGAGCTGGATGACCTCGGGCTTGGACAGCATCTCGGGGATCCAGATCACGCCGGACCGGGTGGCACGCAAGCCGTCCACGAGCTCGGTCACCTCGGCCAGCTGCTCGGGAGTGTCGGCCGCCCCGGCGAGCAGCACCAGCTGCGCCTCGGGGATCAGGCCGGAGGCCGCGCGGAGCAGGACCGGCACGCCCTTCTGCCGGGTGATGCGGCCGACGAAGATGACATAGGGGCGCGTGAGGTCGACACCGTAGCGCTCGAGCACGTCGGTGTTGAGATCAGGCCGGTATTCGTCGGTGTCGATACCGTTACGGATTACCCGGACCCGTTCGGCCTGAATTTCGGGGTAGGCCGCCAGGATGTCGGCCCGCATGCCGTCCGAGACCGCCACCACGGCGGCGGCCGAGGCCGCGGAGGTCCGCTCGCACCAGGTCGAGACCTGGTAGCCGCCGCCGAGCTGCTCGGCCTTCCACGGGCGCAGCGCCTCGAGCGAGTGCATGGTCATGACGTGCGGGATGCCGTAGAGCATCGACGCCAGGTGGCCGCCCAGGTTCGCGTACCAGGTGTGCGAGTGAACCAGCTGCGCGGAGCCGCCGGGAGCGGACACAGCGGCGGCCATCGACAGGTCGGTGGAGACCACGCGCAGCGCCTGGTTGGCGTCGGCCAGCAGGTCCCAGGGCCGGTGCGCCACGGCATCCGGGCGGTCCGCGCCCTGGCAGTGCACGGTGAGGTCGACCAGCGGCGCCAGCTCGCGCGCCAGGTAGGTGACGTGCACGCCCGCGCCGCCGTACACCTCGGGCGGGTACTCGCGGGTCAGCAGGGCGACTCGCAGCTTGTCCATTAGGGCACGACCTCCTGTCCCTTGCCCACCACGGTGATGCCGCCGGACGAGACCACGAAGCCGCGCGCCCGGTCGTGCTCCTTATCCACGCCGACCTGGGCCCACTCCGGCACGGTGACGTTCTTGTCGATGATCGCGTCCCGGACCACGGCGTGCCGGCCGATCTTGGTGTTGTGCAGCAGCACCGACCGCTCGACGTTGGCCCAGCTGTTCACCCGCACCCCGGGCGACAGCACGGACAGGCGCACCAGGCCGCCGGAGATCACCACGCCCGGGCTGACCAGGCTGTCGATCGCGCGCCCGATCCGGTCCCCGGCGTCGTGCACGAACTTGGCCGGCGGAATCGAGGGCACGTGCGTGAGGATCGGCCACTTGTCGTTGTACAGGTTGAAGATCGGCTCCACCGCGCACAGGTCCATCTGGGCGTCGAAGTAGGCCTCGAGCGAGCCGACGTCCCGCCAGTACCCGGCGTCCCGCGCTGTCGCCCCCGGGACCTCGTTGAGCGCGAAGTCGTAGGCCTGCGCGCTCCCGTTCCGCACCAGGGTCGGGATGATGTTGCCGCCGATGTCGTGCCGGCTCGAGTCGTCGTCGGAGTCCTTGCGCAGCGCGTCCACCAGCACGTCGGCGTCGAAGACGTAGTTGCCCATGGACGAGTAGCTCATGTCCGGGTTGCCCGGCATGGGCGGCGGGTCGGCCGGCTTCTCCAGGAACGCCTCGATGGTCCGGCCGTCGGATCCGACCTGGACGATGCCGAACGCGGAAGCCTCGTGCCTCGGAACCGGGATCGCCGCCACGGTGACGCCGGCGTTGTGCCGGACGTGGTGGTCGATCATCTGCATCGGGTCCATCCGGTAGACGTGATCGGCACCGAAGACGATCACGATGTCCGGCTGCTCGTCGTTGATCAGGTTCATCGACTGGAAGATCGCGTCGGCCGAGCCGGTGTACCAGTGCGGTCCCAGCCGCTGCTGGGCCGGGACCGGCGTCACGTAGTTGCCGAGCAGGGAGCTCATCCGCCAGGTGGTGGAGATGTGCCGGTCCAGGCTGTGGCTCTTGTACTGGGTCAGCACGCAGATCTTGCGGATGCCGCCGTTGGCCAGGTTGGACAGCGCGAAGTCGATCAGGCGGTACAGGCCCCCGAAGGGAACCGCGGGTTTAGCCCGGTCCGCGGTCAGCGGGCTGAGGCGCGTTCCGGCGCCTCCCGCGAGCACGATTCCCAGGACTGACGGCTGAGCCATGTCCGGTCCTCCTAAGGACGCTTTCCTGCGGCTACGTGCGGCGGCTTAACTGTCATGCTCCCGCGTATCGGGCGGAACAGGGAAGAGGTCACCGGGTGGCGGCACCGGATCTTCATCTTCGGGCACCGGCGGCGGCCCGGGGTCGTACGCCGTGGCCTGCCAGGCCTCGCGGACCAGCACCTGCAGGGCACCGGCCAGCGGGATGGCCAGCAGCGCCGCGACGAAACCGCCGAACAGCCCCCCGACCAGGCTGCCGACCGACGCGCCGACCAGGACCGCGAGCAGCACGAGGAGCGGGCTTATCTTCACCGTCCTGCTCATGATCACCGGGTTCAGGATGTGGTTCTCGACCTGGGTGTAGACGATGAAGACGACCGCGGTGGAGACGCCCGCGGTAACTCCCTGGGTGAACGCGAACAGCACGGTCGGGAAGCCGGCCAGGGCACCGCCGATCATGGGCAGGAAATCCACCAGGGCGACCCACAGGCCCCACAGGAACGGGAACGGCACCCCGACGATCATCAGCGTCACGAACACCACCACGCCGGCGATCAGCGAGGTCAGCAGGTTCCCCAGCATGTAGCCGGCGACGGCCTGGTTCACCTCGGCGGACACCCGGGTGACGGAAACGGCGCGGGCCGGGGTCATCTGGCTGAGGATCCAGCGCCGCATCTTCGGGCCCTCGAGCAGCAGCAGCAGGACCAGGATGAAGATCGTGGCCAGCTCGATGAGCAGGGAGAGGGCGCCCGCGCCGATGGTCAGGGCGGGCTTGCTGAGCGACTGGGCGTAGCTCACCAGCTTGGGCGTGTTCCGCTGCACCCAGTTCTGGATGTGGTACTTGGTGACGAGATGGCCGATCCAGCCCGTGCCGTGCTGCGCGTTCGCGACGTAGGTGGGCAGCTTGTCGGCCAGGTTGGTAATGCCGTTGACCAGCGGGTACCCGAACGCGACGGCGAGGCCGATGAAGACCAGGCCGGCCGCGATGGTGACGATCGCGACGGCGACGCCCCGGCGCGGGAACAGCCGCCGTTGCAGCAGGTTCACGATCGGGTTGAGCAGCAGCGCGACGAACCCGGCCACGAGGATCAGCAGCAGGATGTCCCTGATCCGGTAGATCAGCTTCGCGGCCAGGTACGTCACGGCGACGACGGCGACCGTGACCACGATCGTCCGCAGCGGGATCTTGCGCAGCTCCGCCGCCTGCCACAAGCGGGCCAGGCGGCCAACTGGCGGTCGCGGCTCTTCCTTCACCCGATCAGCATGACAGGTCTCAGAACTCGGCTGCGACGTCCCGGTAGTGACCGGCGTGGTCGGCCCGCAGGCGGTACTTGAGCACCTTGCCGCCCACGGTCTCGGGCAGCCCGGCCGCGAATACCACCGACTTGGGGGTCTCGTACCCGGCCAGGTTCGCCCGGCAGTGCTTGATCAGGTCCTCCTCGCTGGCCTGGGCGCCGTCCCTGAGCACGACGACCGCGGTCACCGCCTCGCTCCAGTGCGGGTGCGGCAGCCCGATGACCGCCGCCTTGGCCACGTCCGGGTGCTGGGCCAGCACAGCCTCCACCCGCAGGCTGGAGACGTTCTCCCCGCCGGTCTTCACGATGTCCTTGTACCGGTCGAGCATGACCCGCAGGCCGGCGTCGTCGTAGGCGCAGCTGTCCCCGGAGTGGAACCAGCCGTACCGGAACGCGTGCCGGGTGGCCTCCTCGTCCCGGTAGTAGCCGGCCATCATGCACGGCGACCGGTAGACCGCCTCTCCGGCCACCCCGGGCGCCGCGGCCAGGTCGTGACCGTCCGGGTCGAGCACGGTGGAGGCCAGGACCGGGCTGGGCACCCCCACGTAGTTGTGCTGCGGCGCGGTGGCCGCGTAGAGCTCGGGCCACTCGTCGGGCCAGAACCGGTGGCAGGCGATCAACTCGGTCTGGCCGAAGATCTCGAACGCGCACAGGTCCTCGCCGCAGTGCCGCTTCATCGAGGCCAGCGTGGCCGGGGACAGCGCGGCCCAGCCGTAGACGATCACGGTCAGGCTGCGCGCGTCCAGCTCGGGCCGCGCCGTCAGGACGGCGTCCACGGCCCGGACCATGGCCGGCGAGCCGGCCCAGAGCGCGGTCACCCGCTCGGCGGCGATCATCTCCGCGATGTGCTCGGGGTTCGGACGGCGGCCCAGCACCAGCGTGCCACCGGACAGGAACACCGAGTAAGTGAATGGCTGATCACCAACGTGATAGATCATCGGCAGGTAGGTACCGACCTTGAGGTCGGACTCGAGCCTCAGCCCCCGGGTCAGCGAGAGCGCGAACCCGAAGCCGGCCATGTAGCTGGTGGCGTGGGAGATCATCACGCCCTTGGGCAGGGCCGTCGTGCCCGAGGTGAACAGGATCTCCCAGATGTCGTCGGCGTGGATCTCCGCCTCCGGCTCGGTGGCCGGCTGGCCGGCGATGAAGCCGGTGAACGGCACGCTGCCCGGCACCGGTCCCCCGCCGACGGTGATCGTCACGCCGGCCCGCAGGCCCTTTTCCGCGAACGGCCCCTCGGCGTGCGGCCACAGCTCGGCGTCGACGATGGCCAGCTTGGGCTGGACCAGGTCGATCATCGCGGCCACCAGGTCCGGCGCCATCATCGGGTTCAGCGGCGCGGCCACCAGCCCGGCCTTGGCGATGCCGATCTTGGCCAGGTAGGCCTCGACCGAGTTCTCGCAGAACAGCAGGACCACGTCGCCGCGCTCCAGGCCCTGGGCCAGCAGCGCGTTGGCCACCTGGTTCGCCGCCTGGTCGGCCTGCCGGTAGGTCAGCGCGGCGAACCGCTCGTCGCCGTAGGCGCCCGGCCGGCCCGCGATGGCCACCTTGTCCGGCCTGCTCCAGGTCACCCGCTCCAGGAGATCGCCGACGCTCATCCGGTCCCAGCGGTGGGTGGCGCGCCGGTGGTGCAGGCTGGTCACGTCTAGGTCCACGGCGTCCTCCGCAGGGGCATTAGTGATTCGCAGTTCACTAATGCCATAATCTACGAGTTCAGCCCGCTGCTGTGAAGCCATGGAGTGATGTGATGACCGAGGCGGTCAGCTACCGGGTGACCAACGGCGTCGCCTGGCTCACCATCGAGCGCCCCGAGGCCCGCAACGCGCTCAACGCGGCCGTGCGGGAGGGCCTGTACGCCGGGGTCCGGCGCTTCAACGAGGACGGCACGGCCAAGGTCATGGTCCTCACCGGCGCCGGGGAGAAGGCGTTCTGTGCCGGCGGCGACCTGAAGGAGATGGCCGATACCGCCCTGACCGTGCCTCCGCCGGACTTCGTGCCCCAGTTCGGGCGCAACATCGACGTCCCCAAGCCGACGATCGCGGCGGTGAACGGCGTCGCCTGGGCCGGCGGGTTCCTGCTCGCCCAGTCGTGCGACCTGTGCATCGCCGCCGATACCGCCACGTTCGCCATCAGCGAGGTGAAGGTGGGCCGCGGCGCCCCGTGGGCCGCTCCCCTGTCCTGGCTGATCCCGCCCCGGATCGCGCTGCAGATCCTGCTCACCGGCGACCCGCTCACGGCCCGGCGGGCGCATGAGATCGGGCTCGTCAACGAGGTCGTGCCGCTCGCGGAGCTGCGGGTCCGCACGCAGCAGCTAGCCGAACGGATCGCGGCCAACGCCCCGCTGTCGGTGCTGGCCGCCAAGCGCACCGCGTACCTGTCCCGGCCCGACCTGTTCGAGGAGGCCGAACGGATCTGGGCGCCCGTCTACCACAGCGCCGACGCGCAGGAAGGGCCGGCCGCGTTCCGCGATAAGCGGGCTCCGGTGTGGACTGGCCGCTGAACCTGCCAGCGGAAGCGGGCCACCGGCCGGGTGGCGCGCTGCCACAGCCAGGACATGTTCTGGGCCATGTGGCCGAGCTGCTCGTCGGCTCGCCGGATCTCGGCGGCGGTCTTCGGCCGTTCGGCCTGGTAAACCTGGTAGGCCTGGTAAGGCATCATGGTGAAACTCCCCGTGCGCTGGTGGCGCCTTTCGATCGGAATCCTTTGGTATCTACGATCGAAATTACGGCTAAGGCCAGCACCGGCGCATCGTACGAATGCCTTATTAACGGGCCGCTCCCGGGCTTAGGCCCGGGTGGGCGAGGTCTTAGGACCCGGGCCGGCCGAGCCCGAAGGCGGCAGGGTACGGCGGTTAACGATCATCCAGAAGGTGCCGGCGGTAGGCCAGCGCGGCGGCCTCGCCGCGCGAGCCGACGCCGAGCTTGCCCAAGATGTTGGACACGTGCACGCTGGCCGTCTTGGGCGAGATGAAAAGCTCGGCCGCGATGTCGCGGTTGCCGCGGCCGGCCGCCACCAGGCGCAGCACCTCGAGCTCGCGCTCGGTGAGGTTGAACGGCGCGGGCTGAGCGTGCTGTCCCCGCGGGGCGGATACGTCGACGCGGAGCAGCGCGTACGCCTCCTGCTGGGGCTGAGCCAGGGCGGCCCAGGCCGAGGCGGCGGCGTCCCAGCGGGCCTGGCCGGCCTGGCCGTGGGCGCCGTCGGCGCGAGCCGCTTCCGCGCCGGCCAGCACGGTGCGCAGCGCACCGCCCGCCGCGTCCTCGAATGCGTCAGCCAGCAGCGTGAGCTCAGCTTCCCGCCCGCGAATACCGGGCTCATCAAGCCTGCGGCCATACCGCTAGCGTAAGGGGGATGATCACTGACGCGGACGCGGCGGGAGAGCTATGGATCCGGTTCCTGTCCGGGCCGGACATCGACTCGCTCGGCCTGTCCAACGCCGAGATCGTCGACGCCGTGGAGGGAGCGGTGCGCGCCCACGGCGACGGGCAGGCGGTGGTCGAGCCGAGGGTGCACCTCGTCCCGGACAACGACGGCGCCGGCCATTTCAACGTGCTCCGCGGCGGGGTCGGCGGCGTCGCCGGGATCAAGGTGGTCGGCGACTTCGTCGCCAACTACGCCGCCGGGCTGCCTAGTGAGCTGGGGCTGCTGACCCTGTACGACCCGGGCACCGGCGTGCCGCTGGCGGTCATGGACGCCACCTTGATCACCGCCTGCCGGACCGGCGCGATGACCGCCGTGGGCGCCCGCTACCTCGCCCGGCCGGACGCCCGGGTCCTCGGGCACGTGGGGGCGCGCGGCACGGCGTTCTGGAACGTGGTCCTGCTCGACGAGCTGTTCGACCTGGACGAGATCCGGGTCACCAGCCGCCGGCCCGAGTCGCGGGAGGCGTTCGCCGAGCAGCTGGCCGCGGTCACCAGGGCCCGGGTCCGGGTGACCGCCACCGCGGCGGAGGTCTTCGACGGCGCGGACATCTGCGTCGAGGCGTCGCGGCTGACCGAGCCGGAGCCGCTGCTGCGCACGGCCGCGGTCAAGCCCGGGGCGTTCGTCGTCCCGTACGGCACGATCAGCGCCGTCGAGCTCGACCTGCTCGACGTGATGGACAAGGTGGTGGTCGACGACTGGCGGGAGGCCCAGTCCGGCCGGTTCGGCGCGCTGCGCCGCCACGTGGATACCGGCCGGCTCTCGGCCGCGTCGCTCTACGCCGAGCTGGGCCAGGTCGTCACCGGGCAGCGGCCCGGACGGGAACGTGACGACGAGCGGATCTTGTTCTGGCACCGCGGGCTGGCCATCTTGGATATCGCCGTCGGCCTGGCCATCTTGCGCCGGGCGCAGGAGCGGGACGCCGGGACGATGCTCAGGTACCGCTAGCGATGCCCCCGCTGGTGATCACCCGGGACGGCCTCGCGGACCCCGCCCTGATCGGGGCGGTCGCGGCCGGATCGCCGGCCGTCATCGAGGACGCACTGCTCACGGCGGTCCAGCAGCGCTGTGAGCAGGTCCGGCGGGCCCTGCGCGACGGCCAGCCGGTGTACGGGGTCAACACCGGCATGGGCGCGTTGTCCTCGGTCCGGCTGACCGAGCCGCAGCAGCGCCCGCACCAGCGCAACCTCCTGCTGGCGCGGGCGGCGGGCGGCCCGCCGTGGCTGAGCCCGCCCGAGGTCCGGGCCATCTTCGCGGCCCGGCTGCTGACCTTCCTGTCCGGCGACGCCGGCGTATCGGCCGCCCTCTGCCAGCGCCTGGCCGACTTCCTCAACCAGGGCATCGTGCCCGCCGTGCCGCGCCAGGGCGCCGGGCTCGGCGGGCGAGATCACGCAGCTGGCGCACGCGTTCGGGCCGCTGGCCGGCATCGGCCGGGTACTCGGGCCGGACGGGACCCCGCAACCCGCGGACGAGGCGCTGCGCCGCCACGGGCTGCCCGAGTTCATCCTGGGCCCGAAGGAGGGCATCGCCCTGATCCAGGGGGTGCCGGGGGCTACCGGCCTGGCCGCGCTCGGCCTCGGTGACGCGGCCGCGCTGGCCGCGCTGATGGAGGCGGCCGCGGGCCTGTCCATCGCGGTCATCCGGGCGTCGCGCGATCCCTATCAGGCGGCCTGCGGGCGCGGGGACGAGGTGCTCGCCGCGGTGCTGGCCCGGCTCCGGGCGGCGGCGGGCGACGAGCCGTCGCCCCGGTCGCTGCAGGCGCCGGTGTCGTTCCGGGTGGCCGGCCCGGTGCTGGCCCAGCTGCACCGGGCGGCCGGGCAGCTGGAGGCGGCCACCGGCCGCGCGCTGGCCGGGGTGACCGACTCCCCCGCCTACCTCGACGGGAAGTTCACCGGCACGGCCGGGTTCCACGGGATCGACCTGGCCGCGCACTGCGACCAGGTCACGGCGGCGTTCTGCCATGCCGCGGAGGTCGCGGCGGCCCGGCTGCACCGGCTCATGGACCCGGCCGTCACCGGGCTGCCCGCGCAGCTGGCCCGCGACCCGGGCCCGCAGGCCGGCCTGACGCCGGTGCACAAGCGCGCCGCCGGGGAAGTGCACACGATGCGGCCGCTGGCCGCCGCCACCCCGGTCGGCCTGATCGAGACGTCCGGCGGCCAGGAGGACGTGCAGTCGTTCGCCTGGGAGGCGGCCGGGAAGCTGTCCCGCGCGCTGCGGCACGCCCGCGCGGTCACGGCGTGCGAGCTGCTGGCCGGGTACCAGGCGGCGGCGCTCGCGCAGCGGCCGCCGCCCGCGGGCAGCCGGGTCCTGCTGGACTGGCTGGCGGGCGTCATCGGGCCGATCGAGGCGGACCGGCCGTTCGGCGAGGACCTGGAGCGGCTGATCGAGGCATCCCGCTTGCGGTAGCTGCGTTCTTATCTCGTGCGTGATTAATCCATATCGGAGGATTCTGTTAGATATTGACGAATTTGACCTTCCGGTTCAGAGTGCGACCAAAGGCCCTATGCCCGGGAGGTAACGCATGAGAAGGCTGACGATCGCCGGGGCGGCCGCGGCTACCCTCCTCGCTCTTCTGCTGCCGGCCGCCGCGCACGCCGCCCCGCCCGCCGTCCGGCGGCCACGGCGGCAGCCTGGTCGTGCGGACCGACCGGGGCCTGATCAAGGGCAAGTCCGCCGAGGGCATCCACCAGTGGCTGGGCATCCCGTACGCGGCGCCGCCGGCCGGCAAGCTGCGCTGGGCGGCGCCGCAGCCAGCGCCCCGCTGGAACGGGGTCCGCCCGGCGACCAGCTACGGCGGCCGGTGCGCGCAGCTGGCCAACGGCAACGGGCCGCGAGTGGACAACGAGAACTGCCTGTACCTGAACGTCTACGCGCCCCGGAACCACGCCGCCGCCACCCCGAACCCGAACTACCACGGCGGCGGGTCCCACCCGGGCGGCGGCCTTCCGGTGCTCGTCATGATCCACGGCGGCGGGCTGACCACCGGGGCCGGGGACCAGCACGACGGGTCACTGATCGTGAACACCGACGGCATCATCGTGGTCTCCATCAACTACCGGCTCGGCCCGTTCGGCTTCCTGAACGTGCCCGGCCTCGGTACCTCGGCGAAGACCGCGAGCGGCAACTTCGGGCTGCTCGACCAGGAGGCCGCGCTGCGCTGGGTGCAGCGCAACATCGCCGCGTTCGGCGGGAACCCGGCCGCGGTCACCATCGACGGCGAGTCGGCGGGCGGCTGGTCGATGTGCGCGCTGATGACCTCGCCGCCGGCCCGCGGCCTGTTCCGCGCCGCGATCATGCAGAGCGGCAGCTGCGCCACCCAGACCCGCGCTACCGCGCAGACGGCCAGCCTGGCGTTCGCCAAGGCGGCCGGCTGCCCGGACCCGGTTACCGCCGCGGCCTGCCTGCGCAAGCTGCCGGAGCAGACCCTGCTCGACGCCAGCACCAGCTACCAGCCGCTGTTCACCTCCGGCGGCCCCGAGCTGCCGGTGCCCGCCGCGCAGGCGGTCGCGTCCGGCCATTACAACCGGGTCCCGCTGCTGATAGGCACCAACCACAACGAGGGCCGGACCTTCGCCCAGGGGTTCACCGGGCTGACCCAGGATCAGGCCGCCCAGCTCATCACGTCCGAGTTCGGGTCCCGGGCCCCGGCCATCCTGGCGCGCTACCCGTGGAGCTCGTACCCCAGTCCGTACACCGCGGCCTACCAGATCGGCGACATCTGGACCGACAGCGGCTTCCTGACCGGCATCGGCGGCTGCCCCGAGCAGAACCTGGCCACCCAGTTCGCCGCGACGACACCGACGTTCTTCTACCAGTTCGACGACCTGCACGCCCCCGGGCTCAACAACGACCACCCCGGCTACCAGTGGGGCGCCGGGCACGCCATGGAGCTGGCCTACCTGTGGCCCAGCTTCAACAACGGCTTCTCCCTGTACGACCTGCTCACCCCGGCCCAGCTCGAGCTGTCCCGGCAGATGGTCAGGTACTGGGGCGCCTTCGCGGCCGGGCGCGTACCCGAGGTATCCGGGCAGCCGCTATGGCCGCGCTACACCGCCGGCGGCCAGCTGATGTCGCTCCGGCCGGGCGGCCAGACCCGGACGATCCCGGCTGGCACCTTCGCGGCCGAGCACCAGTGCTCCTTCTGGAACGCCGGGTAGCCACCGTGACCCGTCGCGGGGACCGCCAGGCGTCCCCGCGACGGCGGCGTCCGGCCGCTACGACCGCGGATAGCTGGCTCGTTCGGCAGAAAAGAGCCCTGGCCGGTGACTGGCGGTACCTCTTGCCCGGGCGGCCAGCAGCCGTTAATACTTGGAATATGATATCTCGCTCAGGTACGCGGCGTTAGCGTGGACGCCCCGGCGGCCAGCTCAGGTACGATCTTCCTCGCCCAGCTCAGGGCCTTCTGCCGGGAGGCGTTCGAGCGCACCGGCATGAGCGGGCCCGACGCGGATACCGGCGCCGAGGTGCTCAGCACGACGGACGCGTGGGGCGTCTTCACCCACGGCAGCAAGGCCCTGCGCGGGTACCTGCGGCGGCTGCGGGCCGGCGGCCTGCGGCCCGGCGGGCGGCCCGCGATCGCGGCCGAGGGGCCGGCCTGGGCCGTCGTGGACGGCGACTCGGCGCTCGGCATGGTCACCTCGGTGTTCGCCATGACCACGGCCATCGGCAAGGCCCGCCAGGCCGGCGTGGGCTACGTCGGCGTCCGCAACAGCTCGCACTTCGGCGCGGCCGGGTATTACGCCTCGCTGGCGGCGCGGGCCGGGCTGGTCGGCCTGGCCATGGCCAACGACATCCCGTCGGTGGCGGCCCCCGGGTCACGCGCGGCCGTCACCGGCAGCAACCCGCTCGCCTACGCCGTCCCCGCCGGGAAGCACCCGCCCCTGATGCTGGACATGTCGATCGCGACGGTGGCGGGCGGCAAGGTCTACGCCGCCCGCGAGCGCGGCGAGCCGATCCCCGCGACCTGGCTGATCGGCGAGGACGGCCTGCCCACCGACGACCCCGCCTCCTACCCGGAGCACAGCGTGCTGACCCCGGCGGCGGCGCACAAGGGCTTCGGCCTCGCCCTGCTCATCGAGTCCCTCGCGGGCGGCCTGACCGGCGCCGCGACCACCTGGCAGATCAGGAGCTGGCTAGGGGACGATCCCGCCCTGCCCACCGGGCACGGCGCCGCCTTCCTGGCCCTGGACGGCGCGGCGATCGCGGACGACCTGCCGGGGCGGGTGGACCAGCTCATCGACGAGGTGCACGCCGCGCCCACGGCCCCGGGCACCAGCCGCCTGCTCGTGCCCGGCGAGATGGAATGGGAGCGGTTCGCGGCGGCCCGGGAACACGGGATCCCGCTTCCCTCCGACGTACTCGCGAGCCTGCGGGAGTCGGCCGAGATCGCCGGCCTGGACCTCGCCGGCTACCTCTCAGCCGCCTCTTCACGGAGCCGGCCAGCGTCACAATTTGGCATATGATATCTGAGGTATTGCTATCTCAAGTCTCCTGTGCAAAGCTGTCCGCACACCCCGGTATGCAACGAATGCCCAGGTAGCGACGGGAGAATTGAGCCGCGGGAGCATTGCGGATCGCCTCTCTCGCCGATATGCCGGATACCTAGATTACGTGCGTCGCGTTGCCACGTTTCACCGGTCATCAGCTCTCGACATGGAGGTCAGGGATGGACCATCCGTTCCGCCGGCGGCGCTACGCTGCCACCGCCGTGCTCGCGGCAGGAGCCCTCCTGCTCGCGGGCTGCTCATCCTCGGGGTCGTCGACCGGGGCGTCATCGGGCTCGAAGCCTTATGCGGGCCAGTCCCTGACGGTGGAGACCTACACCGCGGTCCCCGAGTTCGACTTCTACAAGTCGCTGCTGCCCCAGTTCGAGGCGCAGACGGGCATCAAGGTGAACTGGGTCGAGCAGCCCGTCGACACGCAGGACACCAAGATCCCGCTGCAGCTCAAGGCCAAGGACACCGGCCTGGACGTGTTCTTCACCGGTTCGGAGAACATCACCTCTTACATCGGGAGCAACGGCGTCCAGGCGCTGGATCCCTATATCAGCAACTCCAAGGACACCCCGGCGTCCTATAACTTCAAGGACTTCGCGCCGGACATCGAGGCGGCCTGCCAGCAGAACGGCAAGACCTACTGCATCGCCACCCACACCGGCGGCGCCCTGCTGTACTACAACACCGCGATGTTCAAGGCGGCCGGGATCACCGCGCCCCCGCAGACGCCGGCCCAACTGCTGACCGACGCGCAGAAGCTGAACACCCCCCAGCACGCCGGCTTCTGCGTCCGCGGCGACAAGTCCCAGACGCTGTACGACGCGTTCCAGCTGTGGAACTGGTTCATCCCCTGGAACAACCCGGTCACCGGCACCTACTTCAACAAGAACTGGCAGTTCCTGATCGGCCAGCAGCCCCAGGCCAGCCAGTTCGCCACGTTCTACCGCACGCTGCTGAAGAACTACGCGCCCAAGGGCATCGCCACCTACCTGGTGACCAACTGCCTGTCGGACTTCCAGCAGGGCCGGGTGGCCATGTGGCAGGACGACTCGGGCACCATCCCGTCCGTGCTCGACGCGAACCAGTCCAAGGTGGCGAACGACACCGCGTTCTGGGCCATGCCGTGCCCGCCGGCCAACCCGACCCACTGCGAGCTGGTTCAGCCGTTCGGCATCTGGATGAACAACGCCTCCCTGCACAAGGGCGCGGCCTGGCAGCTCATCCAGTTCATCACCTCGAAGCAGACTCAGCTAGCCGCGGTGAAAGCAAAAGACCTGCTGACACCATCGCGCAACTCGGTCCTGGAAGATCCGGCCGCGGTCGCGGCCCTGCCCAACACGTTCGCGGCCCAGCTGAAGTACATCCTGGCCCACCCGGACGTCACGCTGCTGCCGTTCATCCCCGAGGCGGTCTCGCTGATCCCGCCGATCTCCAACGGGCTCTCGGACCTGATCACCACCAACACGCCCGTCGCGCAGATCATGGCGACCATGACGTCGGGTGAGAACACCATCATGAAACAGGCTGGATACCCTAAGCCTTTCCCGTCGAGTTAATACGCCAAGAGGCTCCGTATATGGGCTTGCCCACGTCTCGTGACGGACTTGCCCCCGCATCGCGCGGGGGCAAGTCCGTCCGGGGGTTCATAGACCGGCGATTCCTGGCCGTGGTGTCGTGGCCGTCACTGCTGATCATGCTGGTCGTGACGGCCGTGCCGTTCGTGTTCACGATCGGCCTGGCCTTCACCAACTACAACCTGGTCGCCACGGCGTGGAAGTTCACCGGCTTCGAGAACTTCAGCCGGCTGTTCCACGACCCGCAGACCGGGACCATCCTCTTCAACACGGTGTACCTGGTCGTCGGGACCACGGTGCTGGACACGGTGTTCGGGCTCGGCCTGGCGGTGCTGCTGGATACCAAGGTCCGCGGGGCCGGGTTCATCCGCAGCCTGTACCTGCTGCCGATCATGACGGCGCCCATTGTGGTCGCGCTGACCTGGCGGGCCATGTTCAACAACCAGGCCGGCTGGATCGACTACTTCCTGTCCCTGGTGCACCTGCCGCAGCCGGTCTGGCTCGGCACTCCGTCACTGGCCATGCCCGCGGTCATCATCTCCGACATGTGGACCGGCGTCCCGTTCCAGGCGCTGCTGCTGCTGGCCGGCCTGCTCAGCGTGCCGAAGGAACTCAAGGAGGCCGCCGCCTCCGACGGCGCCAACCGGCTCCAGGTGTTCTGGCACATCACGCTGCCGTCGCTGCGCCCGGTCCTGTTCGTGGCCGTGGTGCTGCGGCTGATCGAGAGCTACCGCAAGTTCGAGGGCATCCAGATCCTGACCACCGGCGGCCCCGGGATCGCGAGCACGCCGCTGAACCTGCAGATCTACAACACGGGTCTTGAGTACCAGCAGGTCGGGTACGCGGCCGCCATGGGCGTGGTGCTCGTGATCATGATCGCCATCTCGGTCGGCCTGGTCTACCTGATCCTCGGCCGCCGCAGCTGAGAGGGACATTGTGAAGAACAAGACGGTCGAGGGGATCCGGCTGGCCCTGCTCGTGGCGGGCCTGGTCCTGGTGGCGGTGCCGTTCCTGTGGATCATCCTGACCGCCTTCAAGCGGCCGGTGGACGCGGCCTCCGTCCCGCCCGAGCTCCTCAGCCCGGTGACCCTGGCCAACTTCACCACGCTGCACGACAACGGCTTCTTCCAGTCGCTGATCAACTCGACCATCATCACCGTGTCCACCACGGTCGCGACGGTGGTGTTCGGCGTACCGGCCGGCTACGCGTTCGCCCGCGGGCGGTTCCCCGGGCGGCGCTTCCTGGGCGGGTTCCTGCTGTTCAGCCGCATGGTGCCGCCGGTCATCTTCATCATCCCGCTGTTCCTGTACTACTACCACCTGCACCTGGTGGGCAGCTTCACCGGCATGACGCTGGCCTACATGACCGGGCTGCTGCCGTTCACCGTCTGGATGACGGCGGCGTACTTCCAGGACGTCCCGGTCGAGCTCGAGGAGGCGGCCCGGGTCGACGGGTGCTCGCGGGCCTGGGCGTTCTGGCGGGTGGCCCTGCCGCTGGCGGCGCCGGGCGTGGTCTCGGTCGGGCTGCTGGTGGCGATCGCGGCCTGGAGCGAGTACTTCATCCCGCTCATCCTGGGCAGCTCGTCGACCACGCCGGCCACGGTCGGCATCGTGAACCTGATCGGCGTGGACACGATCAACTGGGGCGCGATGGCAGCCGGGGCGCTCACGCTGATCGTGCCGGTCTTCGTGGCCACCCTGCTAGCCCAGCGCAACCTGGTACGCGGGCTGACGGCCGGGGCGATCAAGGGCTGACTTCCTGGTGACGGCTCCGGGCTGTTTCGCAGCCGGGGGCCGCCGTCTGCGTACCGCTACCAGTCGTAGCTGGCGCCGGCGTTCATGGCCAGGTTGCCGCCGTCGACCGGGAGCACCACCCCGGTGACCATCGAGGCCGCTTCCGAGGCGAGGAACAGGACCGGCCCGGCGATCTCATCCGGCTCCCCCATCCGGCCCAGGGGTATCGCCGACACGACCCGGTCGACGAGCGGCCGGCGGTCCGGGTCGGCCAGGTTGCCGCGCCACCAGTCGTTGACGAACTGGCACGGCAGGACCGCGTTGACCCGGATGCCGTGCGGCGCCCACGCGTAGGCCGTTTCCTTGGTCAGCTGGGCCACGCCGCCCTTGGCCACGCCGTAGGCCATGCCGCCGCGGCCCAGCACGCTGGACCCGGCGATGGAGCCGAAGTTGACGATGCTGCCGCCGCGGCCGGCCGGGATCATCCGCTGCGCGGCCGCCCGAGAGCACAGGAAGTAGCTGGTCAGGTTCGAGGCGATCATGGCGTCCCAGGTAGCTAGCGGCATGTTCTCGGGACCGTGCCGGTCGATCGCCGCCGATATCGAGTTGACCAGGATGTCGACCCGCCCGAAGGCCTGGTCGACCGCCGCGAACGTGGCCTCGACTTCTTCCTCACTGCTCAGGTCGGCGCCTATCCCGATGGCCGCGGGCGCGATGGCCCCGGCGACCTGGGCCGCGTTCGCCTCGCTCAGGTCCACCACCGCGACCGACGCGCCCGCCTCGGCCAGCGCGGCCGCGACCACGCGGCCGAGCGCACCGCCTCCTCCGGTTACGACCGCGACGCGGCCGGACAGGTCGAACAGCGCTGGAAGGCCGGGCATGGATCCACCTTTGCTCACCGAATCATGGAATATGATGTATGAGCATTCCGGGCGAGCGACGGGTGTGTCAAGTGGGCGTACCTGTGGCCACGCGACAGCACGGCATGAAACCGGGCTTCTGGTGCGTACTGAGGCGCTGAACCCCGGGTTTCATGTCCGGAACCGGCGCTGGCGCTACTCCGGGGGCTGGAAGTAGGGCGCCACGAGCTCATGGTCGAAGCGCGAGCTGTTCAGCTCCCCGATCTGGTCACGGTAGCGCCGGACCAGCGCCGCCGCGCCCTCCGGGTCACCCTCCTTGATCAGCTCGTAGCGCCCCACCGCGAGATCGAGCATGAGGTCCCAGGTATCGGCGAAGTTGTCCACGAAGACGCGGTCGTAGCGCAGCCCGGCCGGGCCGAGCAGGATCTCGACGAACCGCTCCAGCCGGGGGTAACCGACCGGCCGGAACATGATCTCGTGGGTCAGCGCGGTCATCCGGCGGAACGAGTGGCCGTCGCGCTTGGCCCGCGCACGCTTCATCTGGCGCACGATCCGGCCGAGCTCCGCCATCGTCTGCTTGCCGATCCGCTCGACGACGAGCGGGAAGGCCGGCAGTTCCACGGCGTCGATGAGGAACCGCTGCTCCTCCATCTCGAGCTTGGACAGCCAGCGGACGGTGGCGCCGCGATAGGGGGCGATGCTCACCAGGCCGTCGGTCTCCAGCAGCGCGATGGCCTCCCGGATCGGGGTCTTCGACACCCGGAGCCGGCTAGCCAGGTCACTTTCCACGAGCCGGGCGCCGGGCGGGATTTCCAGCTCCACGATCATGTCGCGGATGGCCTCGTACGCAGCCCGCTTATAGGTGGTGACCGGAAGATCATCAGGCTGAGCGTTGATGCGGACCACCGCCACTTTCATGAACTGCCTGTGCTACGAGGCGAGCCGGCGCCGCCACTGTCCGCGCCCGCGTCGCCCTTGTCATGCCGATTGGCACGAAGCCTAGCGGAACCTTTCACCCATTCCTGCCCGAGAAGGTTGCCGCCCGTTTCATATTTAGAATATGCTATACCATTATTCCCAGCAACCCCGTCGATGCGAGGTCTTGTGCAGGATGTGACCATCCCGGCCCTGGGTATGGCGATGACGGCGGCCGTCCTGACCCGCTGGTACAAGGCGCCTGGTGAGACCGTCGCGACCGGCGAGGCCATCGCCGAGATCGAGACCGACAAGTCCGCCGTCGACCTGGAGAGCCCGGCCGACGGCGTGCTGGGACCGCATCTGGTCGCCGAGGGAGACGAGGTCCCGATCGGCGCCGCGGTGACCCGGGTCCTGGACGGCGCGACGGACCCGGCCCCGGACGCGACGGACCCGGCCCCGGACGTGACGGACCCGGCCCCGGATAAGGCGGCCTCGGCTCCGCATGAGGCCGACCCGGCCTCGTATAACCCTGATCCGTTCCCGGTTCCGGCTGACACGGGTCCGGCCGACACGGGTCCGGCCGCGCCGGTGACCGTCAGTGCGGCGGCGCCCGCAGCACGAGCCTCCGGCGGCGTGTCCGCGGCGGGGACGACGTTCCCGCACGTACGCGCGCCGCACGCGCTATCCCCCCGCAAGCGGATGCAGGCCCGGCTGGCCGCTGAGGCAGCGGCCCGCGAAGCCGCCCAGGAATCGGGACGAACGGAGACGGCCCCCGCCCCCGCCCCAGCGCGTGCGGCCCCAGTGAGTACGGCCCCAGTGAGTATGGGCCCGGTGCGTGCGGCCCCAGTGAGTACGGACAGCGGGCTGACCGGCCGGCGCCGGGCCGTCGCGGAGGCGGTGGCCGAGTCCTGGCGGACGATCCCCCACTTCGCGGTCCAGCGGGAAATCGACGCCAGCGACGCCGACGCGTGCCTGGCCGCCATCCGGGGCGCCGCTCCTGAGGCCACCTACACCGACTTGCTGCTGCGCGCCTTCGCGTTGGCCGTCGGCTCCGTCGCCTGGCTGGCGGGCGGCGGCGAGCCGGGCGGCACATCAGGTGACGTGGGTCTCGCGGTGGCCACCCCGGAAGGCGTGATGATGCCCGTGGTGCCGGACGTGCCCGCGCTGGCCGGGCCCGAACTGGCGGCAGCCAGGCAGGCGGCGGTACGGCGCGGCCGTGAAGGCAGGCTGACCGCCCGTGACCTGGCCAGCGGCGCGGTGGGGGCGGTCTCCAACCTCGGCGCGCGGGGAGTGGACTCGTTCACCGGGATCGTCCCGGCCGGACGGCGGCTGCTGCTGACGACGGGCCGGATCGCGGCCAGGCCGGTCGCGGTCGACGGGCGGCTCGCGGTGCGGACCACCCTGATCGCGACGCTCAACGTCGACCACCGTTACTTCGACGGCGACCGGGCGGCCGACGTGCTCGACGCGTTCGCCCGCGAGTTCCGCGCCTTGCACACCTGGGCCGGGGAAGGAGACCAGTGAGCGAAACAGCCGCGCCCGCCGCCGAGCAGAGGCGAGTACAGCCTCCGTCCGGGCAGGCCCCGTCGCCCGAGGTGCTGCGTGACTGGCTGGAGCAGATGCTCGTCATCCGCCAGTTCGAGGCGGAGTCGGTCCGGCTGTCCCTCGCGGGGCAGATCCCGGGCGGCATCCACTCCTCCGCTGGCCAGGAAGGCGTCGCGGTCGGCACCGCCCAGGCCCTGGAGCCAGACGACGTGGTGTCCGGGACCCACCGCAGCCACCACCACGCCCTGGCCAAGGGCCTGACACCACGCGAGGTCATGGCCGAGCTGTTCGGCAAGGCGGACGGCTGCGCGGGCGGCCGGGGCGGTAGCATGCACCTGGTCGACGCCGGGCGTCACTTCCTCGGCTCGAACGGGATCGTGGGCGCCGGCCTCGGGCTCGCCATGGGCGCCGCCCTGGCCATGAAGATGCGCTCGCAGCCCGCGGTGGCGGTCGGCTACTTCGGCGACGGGGGCGCGAACACCGGCCGGGTATGGGAGTTCATCAACCTGGCCGCGCTGTGGAAGCTGCCGCTGATCGCCGTGTGCGAGAACAACCTGTACGCCGTCGAGACCCATATCTCGCAGGCGATGGCGGGTGAGTCGGTGGCGGCGCGGGCCAGCGGGTTCGGCCTGCCGGCCGAGATCGTGGACGGCCAGGACGTGCTGGCCGTCCACGCCGCGGTGGGACAGGCCAGGAGCCGGGCGCTGGCCGGGCAGGGACCGACCTTCATCGAGGCGCAGACCTACCGGTACGAGGGGCACAACGTCGGCGACGTACAGAACTACAGGGAGAAGAGCGAAGTGGCCTCCTGGCTCGAGTCGCGTGACCCCATCGACCGGCTGCGCCAGCGGCTAGCCGGGCAGGGGGATCTGGATGAAGATGCCTTCGCGGCCGCGACCTCTCGCGCGGTGGCTGCCGTCGCCGACGCGATCGCGTTCGCCGAGGCCTCGCCCTGGCCCGATACCGCCTCGGTGAACCGCGCCTGGCCGGCCGCGGCGGCAGGCCGGCCGTGACCGAGCGACTGACCTACAGCCAGGCCTACCGGGCGGGCCTGGCCGAGGAGATGACCAGCAACGAGCTGATCTTCGTCCTGGGCACCGACATCTTGCTCCGTGGCGGCCACTTCGCCCAGGTATTCGGCCTGGGTGACCGGTTCGGCGCGGACCGGATCCGGGACGTGCCCATCTCCGAGGCGGCCATGGTCGCCGCGGGCGTTGGCGCCGCCCTGGGCGGGATGCGGCCCGTGGTCGACCTGAACTTCCTCGATTTCGCGTTCGGCGGCATGGACGAGCTGTGCAACCAGGCGGCCAAGATCCACTACATGTTCGGGATCCCGGTGCCGCTGGTGGTCCGCGCGACCAACGGGATCGCTTACGGCGGCGCCCAGCACAACAACGTGATCGAGTCCTGGTTCGCCGAGATGCCCGGCCTGAACGTCGCGGTCCCGGCCACCGCCGCGGACACCAAGGGCCTGATCAAGACGGCGCTGCGCCTGGACGACCCGGTCCTGTTCCTCATGCACAAGGCGCTCACCGGCGTCCGCGGCGAGGTGGGCGGCCCGGACGACTACATCCCGTTCGGCCTGGCCAGCATCGTCCGGGAGGGCGGCGACGCGACGCTGATCGGCTACGGCGCGACCGTGCGCACCTGCGAGGTGGCGGCCGGGCAGCTGGCCGGCGAGGGCATTTCCGCCGAGGTCATCGACCTGCGCACGCTCTACCCGCTGGACCTGGAGACCGTCACCGCCTCGCTGCGCAAGACCGGCCGCGCGGTGATGGTCGACGAGAGCCCCGGTTACGGCGGCGTGAGCGCCGAGATCGCGGCGTCGCTGCAGGAGGCCGCGTTCGACTACCTGGACGGCCCGATCATGCGGGTGCACGCGCCGCACTCGCCGGTGCCGCAGAGCCGGGTGCTGCTCGAGGCGCTGCTCCCCGGCAGCGGGCAGATCGCGGCGGCGGTGCGGACGCTGATCGCGCGCGGCTGACGCACCGGGCCGGTCAGGCCGGGCCGGTGCTCCGGACGTGCAGGTCGGTCCATTCGCGGACTTCCGGCCGCAGTTCCAGGCCGAGGCCAGGGCCCGCCGGGGGCGTGATGCGGCCCGCCTCGAGCCGGGGCAGCTCGGTCACGAAGTCCCGGTACCAGCCGTGGTAGAAGGCACGGACCGTCTCCTGCAGCACCGCGTTCGGCAGGTGCGCGGACAGGTGGCAGCCGGCCGTCAGCACCACCGGCCCGGTGCAGTCGTGCGGCGCGACCGGGACCCCGAAGGTCTCGGCCAGCGCGGCGATCTTGACAGCTTCCGATATCCCGCCGGTCCAGCCGACGTCGAACATGAGGTATCCCACCGCCCCGGTCCGCAGCAGGCGGTGGTAGTCGAAACGGGTCCCGGTGGTCTCGCCCACGGTGAGCGGGATGGACGTCCGGTCGGCGAACCGGGCCAGCGCCTCGGGGCTGTCGACGCGGAACGGGTCCTCGATCCAGAACAGGCCGAACTCCTCGACCGCGCGCGCGATCGTCAGCGCGGCCTGCGGTGACCACAGCGAGTGCATTTCCAGCAGGATGTCCATGTCATCCCCGGCCGCGGCGCGCGTCCGCTCGATGATCTTCACGCCGTCGCGCAGGTCGCCCCGGTCGATCCAGCCGCCGCCGGTGCGCAGGGCCGCCTCGTCGAAGGGCCAGATCTTCATGGCCGTGACGCCGTTGGTGCGCAGGCTGGCGACCAGTTCCTCGGGGTGGGTCACCGAGGCGAGCAGGTCCTCGTACTTCCCCGCGCGGCTCGGTGTCGCCCAGGCCCCACCGCTTGCGGTTCACGTTGCTCGACGAACCCCCGTAGCCGGGTCCCGCGCAGGTGTTGTAGGCCCGGACCGAGTCCCGGACCGGGCCGCCGAGCAGGCGGAACAGCGGCAGCCCGGCGACCTTGCCGAGGATGTCCCACAGCGCGATGTCCACCGCCGAGGTGGCCCGGACCGCGACCGAGGAGCCGCTGAAGCCGATGAACTGGCGGTGCGCGGTCGCCCAGGCCCGCGCGATGTCCCGCGGGTCGGTGCCGATCAGCTCCGGCGCCGCCGTCTCGTGCAGGTAGGCCTCGACCGCGGCCACGCCGACGCAGGTCTCGCCGAGCCCGGTGATCCCGGCGTCGGTGTACACCTGGACGTACAGCAGGCTGGGCTGGCGGTCGGCCCGGATGGTCTCGATGTGCGTGATGCGCACCGGCATCGCCCTTCTTCGCGAGGGATGGGAAGCCCGGTTACGAGGATGGCGCCAAGGGCTTGTTGGCGGGGGAACGCGGCGGCTGGCCGGACAGCACGCGCTGCACGTCCTCGCACGCGCGTACCACCACGTCATGCTGGGCCTGGAGCGAGTACCAGGCGCCGTGCGGGGTGATCAGCACGCGCGGGTCGCCCAGCAGCGGGCTGTCCGCGGCGGGCGGCTCGGTCGCCAGCACGTCGAGCGCCGCCCCCGCGATCTCCCCGGCGCCGATCGCGGCGGCCAGCGCGGCCTCGTCGACCAGGCCGCCGCGGGCGGTGTTGATGAGCACGGCCGAGGGCTTCATGGCGCGCAGCGCGGCCGTGCTGATCAGGTGCTGGGAGTCCGGCGTCAGGGGAACGTGCAGGGAGACGAAGTCGGATTCGGCCAGCAGCCGGTCCCAGCTGGCCGGCTCGCAGCCGGCGGCCCGGATGTCCTCGTCGGACCGGTAGGGATCGCTGACCAGCACGCGCAGCCCCAGGCCGCGTCCCTTGGCCGCGGCCGCCTGGCCGATCCGGCCGAACCCGGCGACGCCGAGCGTCTGCTCCGACAGCCGGCGGATGGTCCCGGCTCCGACCGAGTTCCACTGGCCCGCCCGGACCAGGTCCAGGTACTGCGGGATCCGCCGGGCCCAGGCCAGCAGCAGCGCGATCGCGTGGGTCGAGACCTCGTCGACCGAGTAGTCGGCCACGTAGGTGACCTGGATGCCGCGGCGGGCCGCCTCGTCCAGGTCGATGCTGTCCAGCCCGGTCCCGACCCGGGCCACGATCTTGCAGGCCGGCATGGCGGCCAGGACCTCCGGGGTCACCTCCTGGACGGTCACCATGAGCGCGTCGGCGCCGTCCAGGGCGGACGGCTCCGACAGGCCGTTCAGATGGCGGACCTGGTAGCCCATGCCCTCGAGCAGGCCGGTCTCGAGTTCGGTCTGGGCCCGCTGACCGTAGGCGATGACGACGGTGGTCATGTCCCTCCATCCGCTACCGGTAATTTGGTATCTGATATTCGATATTTGTTGACAATAATCAGCGCATCGTGGTTGAGTCAACGTGGCCCCGAGGGAAAGGCAGTTCCGTGATCTCAGGCGTCTACGTTCCGCTGCTGACCGCCTTCGCCCGCGACGGCTCGGTCGATCCCGGGGCGTTCGCCCGGCAGGCGGAGTGGCTGGCCAGCCGGGGCGTGGACGGCCTGGTGCCGTTCGGCTCCACCGGCGAGGGCCCGTCGCTGAGCCTGCGGGAGAAGCGGGTGCTGCTCGAGGCGCTGGCCACGGCGGTGCCCGGGCTGCCGGTCGTGCCCGCCGTCACCGATCCGAGCCTGGACGGCGCGCTGCAGCTCGTCGAGGTGATCAACGACATCGACGCGGCCGCGATCATGCTGCTGCCGCCGTTTTACTTCCGCCAGTACGGCGTGGACGGCCTGCGGCGGTTCGCCGAGCCGGTGCTGGCCGCCAGCCGCCATCCGGTGATCTTCTACCACATCCCCGAGTTCGCCCCGCCGGTCCCGCCTGACCTGGTGGCCGGCCTGCCGGTCTGGGGGGTCAAGGACTCCGGCGGCGACCTCGGCTACACCCGGGCCGTGCTGGCCACCGGCAAGCAGGTCATGGTCGGCATCGAGAGCACGGTGGTGGAGGCGGTCACCGCGGGCGCCCGCGGCACCATCGCCGGCCTGGCCAACGTGCTGCCCGAGCCGATGCTGGCCGCCTGCGCGGCCGCGGCCGACGGTCGCCCGGCGGACGGGGACCAGGCGCTCGCGCCCGCCCTGGCGTTCCGTGATGAGCTGCTGACGGCCGGGCCGCCGCTGGGCTGGGTCTCGATCATGAAGCGGCTGGCGCAGGAGCGGCACGGCATCCCGCTCGGCGGCGTCCGCGCTCCCCTGCCCGGCGCGGCCGCCGACGCGCTGCTGCCCTCGCTGCACGCGCTGCTGGCCAAGCTGGAACTGGCGACCTCGTGAAGGCCGAGCAGATCACCGAGGCGGACGCCGAGCACGGCGAGGGCCCGGTCTGGTCGCCATCCTGGGGCGGCCTGCGCTGGGTGGACACCTTCGACGGCGTGCTGCTCGCGCTGGCCGACGACGGCACGGTGACCAAGCGGCGCCTGGACCGGGCGATCGGCGCGCTGCGGCCGCGGGCGGGCGGGGGCATGGTCCTCGCGCTGGAACGCCAGTTCGCGCTGACCGGACCGGGAGATGAGGAACCGCGCCTGCTGGGAGAGCTCTGGCACACGCCCGGTGTCCAGTTCAACGACGGCGGCACTGACCCGCGGGGCCGGTTCTACTGCGGTTCGATGGCAGTCGACAACACGCCCGGGGCCGGCTCGCTCTACCGGCTCGACCCGGACGGCAGCGTTCAGGTCGTGCTGCGCGAGGTGACCGTGTCGAATGGGATCGGCTGGAGCCCGGACGGCGGGACCGCCTACTACATCGACACCCCCACCATGCGCGTCGACGCCTTCGATCACGACCTGTCCGGGCGGCGGCCGCTGGTGCATTTCGACGAGGCGGACGGCGTGCCCGACGGGCTGGCCGTCGACGCCGAGGGCCACCTGTGGGTGGCGATGCACCGCGGCGGCACCATCCACCGCTACCGGCCGGACGGCACGCTCGACGGCGTGGTGGAGGTCCCGGTGCGCAACGTCACCGCGTGCACCTTCGGCGGCCCGCGCCTGGACCAGCTCTTCATCACCACGTCCCGGCGAGGCACAGGCGACGCCGCCGAGCCGGCGGCGGGCGCGCTGTTCCGCGCGGACGTCGCCGTCACCGGCCTCCCCGCCGCCACGTTCGCGGGGTGACCAGGCATCATCCCGGCTCGCTCCGCATCCCTGACCCCGCGGACGCGGCCGGGCATCTCCCATCGACAGCCCGCTCACCGGGCTGCCGCCCAGCCGGTTCAGCGACGGCGAGGTCCTGACCTTCCAGTACGCGACCGACCCGGCGGCGATCAGGGCATTGCTGCCCGCACCGCTCGAGCCGGTCAACAACACGGTCCAGGTCCAGGTCGCACGCTGGGGCGACGTGCCGGGCATGGGCCGGGACGTGCACGAGTGCAACGTGATGATCGCCGCGCGCTACCAGGGCGAGCAGGGGACGGTCCTGGGCGCCTACTCCCCCTACTTCTGGGTGGAAAGCGACCGGGCCATGGCGGGCGGCCGCGAGTTCCACGGCCAGCCCAAGCGGATCGCGGAAGTCACCGTGGAGACCGTCGGTGACCTGCACATCGGCCGGGTGCGGCACAACGGCATCGATATCTTCACCGGGACGATGCAGTACAAGGCGAACCCGAGCAGCCAGGCCCGGCTCCGGAGCCGGGTCGACCCGGTGACCAACATCAACTTCAAGGTCATCAACCACATCGACGGGCGCCCGGCGGTCCGGCAGCTGACCGCCCGCGACCTGGATGGCCTCACCGTCCACGAGTGCTACGAAGGCCCCTGCACCGCGGAAGTCCGGCCGAGCGCGACGGCGCCGCTGTACCGGCTGCCGGCCCTTACCTTCCTCGAGGGCTTCTACTGGCGCTGCGATTTCACCCTCGTCGGCGGCATGGTCCTGCACGACTACCTGGAGCACCCGCCCGCCAGCTGACCGAGGGCTCGCGCAGGCCGTCGAAGGCCAGGTCGAGCAGCCGGTCGGCGTCGGCCGCGGACGTCCGCTCGGCGGTCCAGGCCACCGCGCTGACGAGCGCGGACACGTCAGCTCCGGTCACGCCGGGACGGATGACGCCCGCGTCCCGGGCGCGGGCCGTCAGCCGCCCGGAAGGCCGCCTCGGCCGCGGCCACCAGGTGCTCGTAGTTGCGCCGGGCGTCGGCGCGGGGCCGGCGCGTTCGCGGTGACGTTCGCCCTGACCCGTCCGGCGCCGCAGCCACGCCGTCCCAGGCCGGAAAACCCGGCCGAGCCGTAACATCAGCTAGATTGTCCCCCAGCTGTCTTCCGCTGTGCAGAACCGAGTGGCAGACTGGCGTGGGATTGCACGGCGCGGTAATTCGCGCCGAGCCAGGAGTCATAAGCGTGCGACGTATTGCGAGGAGTGCCGATGGTCTCGTCGGAAGACTCGGCCTGGGATGTTCCTCCCAGCATTTTCGGCACGCGCGCGGGCGGCCCGACGGTGCAGCGGCTGGTGCTGGGCGGGCAGCTGCACAAGCTGCGGGAGTCCCGCGGGATCACCGCGGAGCAGGCGGCGGAGTCGATCCGCGGGTCGCACTCCAAGATCAGCCGGATGGAGCACGGGCGGGTCGGTTTCAAGGAACGCGACGTAGGCGACCTGCTGACCTTGTACGGGGTGACCGACACCGAGGAACGCGCCGCGCTGCTCAACCTGGCCCGGGAAGCCAACACCCCCGGCTGGTGGCACGCCTACTCCGACATCCTGCCCGCCTGGGCCCAGCCGTACGTCGGGCTGGAGGCGGCCGCGTCGGTGATCCGGACCTACCAGATCCAGATCATTCCCGGCCTGCTGCAGACGGAGGGCTACGCCCGGGCGCTGATCCGGCAGGGATCGGCGGCCTCGGAGGAGGAGATCGCCCGGCGGGGCGAGCTGCGGGCCAGCCGGCAGGAGATCTTGCGGCGGCCGGACGCGCCGCAGCTGTGGGTGGTGGTGGACGAGGGGGCGCTGCGGCGGCCGGTCGGCAGCCGGGAGGTCGTCCGCGAGCAGCTCGCGCATCTCATCGAGGTGGCCGGTCATCCGGCGGTGACGCTGCAGATCATGCCGTTCGCGGCGGGGGCCCACGCGGCCATGGGCGGCCCGTTCACGATCTTGCGGTTCGCCGAGCCGGACCTGGCCAACGTGGTCTACATCGAGCAGCTCACCAGCGCCCTGTACCTGGACAAGCCGGCCGAGGTCGACAGCTACCTCGAGGTCATGGAGCAGCTGTGCCTGCAGGCCGAGCCCGTGGCCAGCACTCCCGGGCTCCTGAAGCAGATCCTCGCGGACACCTGATCTCGCTGGGGCCGGCTTACGCCAGGCGGCCTCCTTTTACGCCGGCTGCGCTCCGGTTCTCCTGAGGTACCCGATGCCCAGGTCGAGTGCGGCCTCGAGGGGGGTGACGTCTCCGGTGGACATCATCATGACCACCCCGCCCTGGATTCCGGCGAGCATGGCGGCCGCCGTCCGGTCGGCGTCCAGGTCCAGGGCGACCTCACCCGCCGCCTGCATGTTCCGGACACCCGCGGCGATCTGGCTCTGCCACTGGGTCATCAGCTGGGCCACCACCGCCTGCGCGCCGGGGGTCATGCGCCCGAGCTGCGAGATGAGGGCGTTGAGCGGGCACTGCTGACCCTGGGCGCGATAGCGGGCCACGACCGTGTCCCGCCACCGCAGCCACGCGGTCCACGAGGTGAGCTCCCCGAGCTGCGGCTGCTGGTCGGATAGCACGCGATCGGCCTCGTAACGCGCCACGGCCAGCAGCAGCTGGTCGCGGCCGCCGGGGAAGTAGTGGAACAGCTGGCTCTTGCTCGTGCCGGTCCGGGCCCGGATGTCGTCCAGCGTGACGGTTACCCCATGCTCGCGGAGCTGGCTGGCTGCGCCTTCGACGATCCGCTGCCGGGTGGCCGCGCCCTTCGGCGTCAGCTTCGCGGTCATGTCCTCACCTACTTCTGGACTTGCGAGTCCATTTTACCGGCGGCACAGTGGCTGATGACGAGCCCTTCCCCGAAGGAGAAGAAATCCGCATGTCCCCACGCCTGCAGGGCCGCACCGCGCTGGTCACCGGGTCGACCGACGGCATCGGGGCCGGGATCGCCCGCGCCCTGGCCGCCGAGGGCGCGCACGTGATCGTCACCGGCCGCGACAAGGACCGGGGAGCGGAGATCGCGGCCGGCATCAGCGGCAGCGGCGGCACCGCCACCTTCGTCGACGCCGACCTCGGCGCCGGGGCCGGAGTCCGCGACCTGGCCGCCGCGGCGCACGCGATCGCGGGCGGTCCGCCCGCGATCTTGGTCAACAACGCCGCCATGCTGATCGCCCCGGGGCCCACCGCCGAAGTCGGCGCGGACCTGATCGATGCCGCGCTGGCCGTGAACGTCAGGGCCGTCATCTTGCTCACCGGGCTGATCGCCCCGGCCATGGCCGCCCGCGGGCACGGCGCGATCGTCAACATCGGCTCGATCAACGGCCTGTCCGGAATGGCCGGATCCGCCCTGTACAGCGCGACGAAGGCGGCGATCCACTCGCTGACCAAATCCTGGGCGGACGAGTACGGGCCCTCGGGGGTGCGGGTCAACACGGTCGCGCCCGGCCCGACGGCCACCGAGAAGACGGCGGCGCTCGCGGAGCGCATCGCCCCGATCATCGCGCGGGTACCGTCGCGGCGCGCCAGCACCCCCGCCGAGATCGGCAGTGCGGTGGTGTTCCTCGCCAGTGACGAAGCGTCCAACATCCACGGCGCCACGCTGTCCGTCGACGGCGGCCGGAGCGCCATCTGACCAGCGGATCGGGCGGGATGACGAAAATGTTCGTCATATACGGCTAGCGCACATAGTGCCTATGTTGTAATGCGCGCGATCTTGCCCGGAAGTGACAATCGTGCCACTGTGAGGACGGGGCGGACGGGCATGCAAGGAGGGTCAACCGCGCACCTGATGCGCAATCGATTGCAAACCGGTCGAGCGCGCAGCCTCACCGAAGTCGACGGCATCCGCTAACAGCACTGGCAGGTTCAAGGTGGTGTCCCTAGGGCGCATTCTCGTCGCCGATGACGAGCCCAAGATCCGCTCGTTCGTGGGCCGCGCCCTCAACGCGGCCGGCTACGACACTGACTTCGCGGAGGACGGCGCCATGGCCCTGCGCGTCGCCCGGGAGAACCACTATGACCTCGTCATCCTCGACCTGGTGATGCCTGAGGTCGACGGCAGGCAGGCTCTGCGCGAGCTGCTGGCCACCAGGCCGCGCCAGCCGGTGATCGTGCTGTCGTGCGTGGCCGACGTCACGGCGAAGGTCGAGATGCTCGAACTGGGCGCGCAGGACTACCTGACCAAGCCGTTCGCCCTGGCGGAGCTGATCGCCAGGGTCAAGGCCCGGCTGCGCGCCGATCCGGCCCAACCCCCGGGCGGGATCATCAGGGCGGGGGGCGTCGCCCTCAACGTCAGCCATATGGTCGCGGATATCGGGCACGGGCCGGTCTCTCTCACCAAGCTGGAGTTCCTGCTGCTGCGCGAGCTCATGGAGCACGCCGGCGAGTCGGTGTCCAAGAGCAGGCTGCTCGCCTCCGTCTGGGGCTACGACGTCGATCCCGGCTCGAACATCATCGACGCGTGTGTCCGGCGACTACGCTCCAAGCTCGGCTTCGACCTGATCAAGACCGTGCGGGGTGAGGGCTATCAGCTCATCGCTCGCTGAGCAGGACGCTGGCACCGGCGCGGAGGCGAGCCCGGCCGCGGCACCAGACGCGGCCGGGCCCTCGCTGCCGGGCTTGTTCCAGTGGATCCGGACCCGCCGCAATGGCGTGACCGACGCGGCCTGGGTGGTCTTCAGCCTGGTCAACCTCGACCTGATTGTCATGTACCCCGGATGGGAGACCATCCCGTTCCACTTCATCTGGATCAGCCTGACCCTTATCTACGGGTTCCGCACCTGGAGGCTCGGGCCCACGCTGTGGGTGCTGGGCGGGGTCATGCTGCTGACAGCGGTCGGCATCGGGGCCGCCGTGCGGCAAGGGCAGGAGCGGCCGGCCGAGCTCGTCGAAGTGCCGCTGATGGCGATGGTGTTCCTCGCGATGGTCTGGCACGCCCGTCGCAGGCGCGCGGCCGAGGGCTCCTACCAGCTGATCGCGGGGCAGATCGCCCGGATCCTGGCCGACCAGCGGCGGTTTCTGCAGGACGCCGCCCACCAGCTGCGGACCCCGATCACGATCGCGCTCGGCCACGCCGAGCTACTGGCCGGCGCGCTGGCCGGCGATCAGCAAGCGGGCGCGGATGTCGCGGTCGTCACAGCGGAGCTGTCCCAGCTCCGGCGGATTTCCGACCGGCTGCTCATCATCGCCGCCGCCGCGGACCCCGCGTTCTTGCATCTGGAGCCGGTCGTCCTTGATGAGCTGGTCACGGAACTGCTCCGGCGCTGGCGTCCCGCTGCCGACCGGCGCTGGCGAACCGGCACGCTGGAGAGCGTGACCGTTCGCGCGGACCGGGAGCGGCTGGCACTCGCGCTCGACGCGCTGATCGAGAATGCCGTCCGGCATACCTCCAGCGACGACGTCATCCAGCTGGCGGTCATCGGCGGCGGCCCCGACGGGCCCGCCCGCGTGGTCGTCACCGATACCGGCACTGGCATCGCCGCCGATCAGCTGCCCTTCATCTTCGACCGGTTCCGGACTGGCGATAACGGATGGTCGCGCGGCACCGGGCTCGGACTGCCGCTGGTGGCCGCGGTGGCGGCGGCCCACGGCGGCACCGTCAACGTCCGCAGCGAGCCCGGGGAGGGCTGCGAGTTCGAGCTGCTGGTGCCCCTGACCGATGAGCGGCCCAGGCTGCTGCCCATCGGCAGCGGCCGCTAGCCCTGGCCGGCCGGATCGTGCCCGCGCGGGCACAGAGGAATATCACAGGAAGGTCACGGATTCATAGGCCCCGCAGAGCTCGCCCTCAGAACCGCCTAGAACCGCCGGGGCAGTCTAAGTACCGAGCCCGCGATCCCCCAACCAGCGCGGGCCGAGGAGATGAGACTGATGACGACGCCGATCCTGGTCCTGGTCTACGCGGTAGCGGCCGTGCTGCTGTTCGCGATCTTCGCGGGCATCCCGATGTGGATGACCCGCCGCCGCCCGGACACCGCGCCGGACAACAAGCTGCCCGGGTACCTGCGGGTCGGCTGGGAGAGTTAACAGCGGCTCAGGCCCTGCCCGGCGGGCTCAAGGTTCGTTAAACTTGGCGCATGTCCGTTACCCGGGAATCCTCCCGGTGGAGGCTCCTCATAACGCCCCGGTGGCTAGCCTGGCACGTGCTCGTGATCCTCAGCGTCTTGGCGATGCTCTGGCTCGGCCGCTGGCAGCTGCACCGGGCAGAGTCGGGTAACTCGCTCAGCTGGGCGTACACATTCGAATGGCCCCTGTTCGCGATCTTCGCCGTCTACTTCTGGGTCAAGACCATCCGGGATGAGGTCCACCCTCCCGGCCGGGCCGAGCCGGAGGGTGCCTTCGCACTCGCCGGCGGCGCGGAGCCCGCCGGGGAGGACGAGGAACTCGCGCCCGACCAGGCCTACCTGGCCCGCCTCACCAAGGAGGTCAGCGGCCACGGCCGGTGGCATGGCCTGCGGTGAGGCCCGCGTGGCGTGGTCCGCCTGCCTACCAGCGGCCCCAGGGGAGAAGGGCGGTGACGGCGATCGCGACGAACAGCAGGGTCAGGTAGGCGATGGACAGGTGGAACAGCCGCATCGGGACCGGGCGCGGGCCGGGGTCGGGGCCGACCCTGGACACGAGGGCGTGCAGCCGGTGCGCCTCGGCCAGGAACCAGCCGCCGAGCCCGAGCGCGAGTGCGCCGTAGATCCACCCGGCGTACGGCGCGAGGGCCAGCGTCGCCGCGACCATCGCGTAGGAGTACCACACGATCTTGCGTGTTACCTCGGCGGCCGTGGCGACCACCGGGAGCATCGGGACGCCCGCCGCGGCGTAGTCGTGGCGGAATTTCATCGCCAGCGCCCAGAAGTGCGGCGGGGTCCACAGGAAGATCACCGCGAACAGCACGATCGCGGGCACCGCTATCGTGCCCGTGACGGCGGCCCAGCCGACTAGCACCGGGAAGCAGCCGGCGGCGCCGCCGATCACGATGTTGGCCGGGCTGCGCCGCTTGAGCAGCAGCGTGTAGACGAAGACGTAGAACAAGATCGCCGTGTCGGCCAGCGACGCGGCGAGCCAGTTGGCCATCAGGCCGAGCAGGACGGTGGCCCCCGCGCCGAGCGCGATCCCCCACGCGAGCGCCTCACCAGGCCTGATCGTCCCCCGCCCGCCGACCACCAGCGGGCGGCGCGCGGTCCGCTTCATGATGGCGTCGATATCGCGGTCGAGATAGCAGTTGAAGGTGTTGGCGCTGCCCGCCGCCAGCGTACCGCCGACGAGCGTGACGAGGACGAGCATGACCGGGGGCACCCCGCGCTGGGCCAGCAACATCGTCGGGACCGTCGTGACCAGCAGCAGCTCGATAATCCTGGGCTTGGTCAGCGCGACCAGCCCGCGGGTGACCGTTGCGGCCGAACGACGGCCGCCACTGGCCAGGGCCGCCGGTCCCGGGCCGAGAACTCCGGGTGCGTCCGCGGGGGATACCGCCGCCGGCGTCTTCACTCCTCGGCCTCGGGCGCCGCGTTCTCGCCGTCGGCTGTCATCGCGGTGTCGTCCGCCGCCGGGCCTGCCGCGTTCTCGCCGTCGGCTGTCGTCGCGGTGTCGTCCGCCACCGGGTCGACCGGGGCCCGCCCCAGCAGGTTGACCTCGGTCTGGTCGGCCGCCGGGATACCCGGGATCGCGGTGTGGGACACCGGACGCTCCACGGGCGAGGTACGGTGCCCCGGCACGACGGTCGGCTTGGTGTACAGGATGTACAGGGCCACCGCCACCACGATGAACAGGAGCATGGGGAACGCGAAGGTCAGTATCGACCCGCCGAAGCTCCAGGCGTCGCTCACTTGAGATCCCCTCTTCCTCTTCTTCCTCGGCTCACGGCGCCTACAGGGTGTAGAAAAGGAGCCAGAAAACCACCGCGACCAGCGCCAGGTAGGTCCAGACCGTCGAGAAGGCGCTCAGCGAGGCCTGGAATCGTTGTACCACGTGGGTCCCGGGTATGGTCGGCGGCTGCTCCACGAACGACATGGCCGGGATGAACCTGGACCGGGCGAGCAGGATTTCCAGCCAGAGCAGCATGGCGAGCTGGGTGGTAAGGAACACGGGGTAGAAGCCGACGAAGACGCTCGAGTACCCCGAGCTGCCGGGCGGGAAGGGCAGGTCCGCGAGCTGGTAGATCTGCATCGCGACGGCCGCCAGGCCGAAGGCCATGGCGACGAGCGCGTCGATCTGCCAGACGGCCATCGTGCCCAGCCTTGATCCGCTGCAGCCCGAAGTAGTGCACGCCGGCACTGACCACCGCCAGCAGCATGATGGTGGTGCCGATCCACAGCGAGGGGTGCACGTAGCCCGACCCCTCCCACCGGCCGGACGAATTGAGCGAACGAAGGTAGAAGTAGGCGAACGCGAAACAGCCGAAGAGGAACGTCAGCCCGCCGACTGCCAGCCGGGCTCCGGTCCAGGCGGCGTTGAGCGCGGACTCGTGGTAAAAACCTTCGTCCTCAGCCTGCGCCGCGCTCTCAGTCGAGGACTCGGCAATCGCATCAGTCATGGCCTAACCCTCCACTCGTCCGCTGGCCGGCGCGTAGGCCGAGCCGATCACGCCGGGCGGGGGGCTGAGGTCCGCAACCGGGAGCGCGTCCGGCACGCCGTAGTCGTAAGAGCCGGCCAGGATCACCGGTATCCGGGTGAAGTTCTCCGGCGGCACCGGCGTGGGAAGCTGCCATTCCAGGCTCCGGGACCGCCAGGGGTTGCCGACCTCGGGTGCGCGCCAGAACGTCATCGACATGACGAAGTTGATCACGAAGATGAGGATGGAGACGCCCAGGCAGAACGCCGAGATCGAGACCCAGTCGTTGAGCGTCTCCAGGTTGCGTGCGTACTCGAATACCCGGCGCGGCATGCCCAGGACGCCAAGCGCGAACAACGGCATGAAGGTCGTGTTGAAGAAGATGAACATGGTCCAGAAGTGGATCTTGCCGAGCCTCTCGTTCAGCTTGATCCCGGTCATCTTCGGCAGCCAGTAGTAGATGCCGGCGAAGAACGCGAAGATGAGGCCGCCCATGATCGTGTAGTGGAAGTGCGCCATCACGAAGAAGGAGCCGTGCTCGGTCGTGTCCGCGGGAACGTCCGACAAGAACACGCCGGTGATGCCGCCGATCAGGAAGTTGAAGTAGAAGGCCAGCGCGAACAGCATGGGGATGGAGAACCTGATCTTGGCCTTCCAGAACGTCCCCATGGCGACGAGGAAGATGAACCCGGTCGGGATCGAGATGATTTCGGTGGTCAGCATGAACAGCGGCCGCATGTCCGGGTTGATCCCGCTATCGAACAGGTGGTGCTGCCAGACGAGGAAGGAGGCCAGGCCGACCCCGACCATGCCGGCCACCGCGACCTTGTAGCCGAACAGCGGTTTCCGGCAGAACACCGAGATAATCTCCGAGATGAGCCCGAAGCCGGGCAGCGCCAGGATGTACACCTCGGGATGGCCGAAGAACCAGAACAGGTCCTCGTACAGGAAGCTGCTGCCGCCGAGCTGGTTGGCGAAGAACGCGGTCTGGAAGGTCCGGTCCTCAAGCGCCATATAGCACGCCCCGATCAGCACTGGCACCGCCAGCACCTGCAGGAACGACACGATGAACATCGACCAGACGAACATCGGCAGCCTGCTCCAGCGCATGCCGGGCGCCCGGTAGTTGATGATGGTGACGATCATGTTGAAGCCGGCCAGGATCATCGAGATACCCATCAGGGCGAACGCGAAGAAGTAGGCGTCTTCTCCCTGCGTCGCCTGGGTGGCCAGCGGCTCGTAACCGGTCCAGCCGGTGGGGAACCCGCCCATCAGCACGGCGGACAGCAAGATGACGTAGGCCGGCACGGTGAGCCAGAACCCGAGCGCCTCCAGCCGCGGGAACGCGACCCGCTTCGACCCGATCAGCAGCGGGCCGAAGTACTGCCCGAACGGACCGAGGATGACCGACGACATCATCATCATCATCATCGTGCCGTGCTCGCCGACCACCATCAGGTACTGATCGGGGCCGATGAGGTGGTACGTCGGCGACAGCAGCTCGCTCCTGATCGCCATGGCGAACAGCCCGCCGGTCAGGAAGTAGACGATCATCCCGTACAGGTACTGGATGCCCACTACCTTGTGGTCCAGCGTGTACCTGAAGTACTTGCCCAGGCCAGGCTCATGCACCCCGAGCAGCCGGGACTCCTCGCGCACGGGCTTGCCCAGCATCATCAGGAACAGGTCGTTGAACACGCCCAGGCCAGCCAGCCAGCCGATCACGCCGAAGGCGTAGCCGAGCACGATGGCGACATCGTTCGTGTCCGCCAGGGAGCTGCGGTCGAACCCCCCGCCGAGGAGGTTGCCGAGCCAGTGGCCGAGGAAGTACCCGGCCACCGCCCCGATCACCCCCGCGGGAACTCCGGGGCGCCGCCACCACGGGTGCGCGATCCCGATGATCTCGGGATCGCGGCCCGCGGGCTCGGCTCGCTCCGGCTTGGTCTCGATGGCCATCCCGTTACCCCTTCGCCGACTTCATGGCGGGCAGAACGTGTGCCGCGGCCGGCGGCAGGAGGCGCATCATGGCGTCACCGGCTCGTTGGACCCGTAGTAGTAGCCCGCGGCACCCGTGATGCCGTCGATCTTGACGATGTTCTTGCCGAGCTGGGGGACCACGGTGGGGTCGTAGGTCAGGGCGTACGGCGGCAGGGCGGAGAGCACCCCGTCCGACTGCTCCTTGGCCTGCACCCCGGTCGCCCACGTACGGAACGCGCTCTGCGACAGGACGGTGCCGTCGCTGGTCATGGCACCGTGCCAGATGCCGCACAGTTCGCTGCAGCGAACCATGAAGCCGCCCGTCGTCTTCACGGTCGTGTACGCCACGTTGTCCACCTGCGGGTTCGCGTCTGCCTTCACGCCGAGCCGGTAGGGCCAGAAGCTGTGGATCACGTCCAGTGAGGTCACGTGGAACTCGATCGGAGTGCCCACCGGCAGGTCGAGCGCCGTGGATTCCATCCCCCCGAACTGCGGATAACGGTAGGTCCAGGCCCACTGCTGACCGATCACCTGGACCTGAAGCGTGTCGTTCCCGCCCGGGGTCCACACCGCCGTCCGGGTTCCGGCCAGCTTCCAGATCGGCGACGGGCCCTCGCCGGCTCCCGCACCGGCCGGGCCGACGAGCTCGACCGTACCGAACACGAACAGCCAGAGCACGATCATGGTCGTGCCGATGATCCACGTCGCCTGGACCTTGGTATTGCCGTAGATCGCCGGGCCGTCGCTCTCGTCCCCCGGCCTGGCCCGCCAGACCACGATCGCGTAGCCGAAGTACAGCAGGACCCCGATGATCACCGGCGCCGCGGTGACCGCCAGCACCCCGATGTCGAACTGCTGGTGCGTCGCGGACTCGGACATCCTGCCTGGCGGCATGTGCGGATACCAGACGAACCAGATGACGAGGCAGGCGGCAACCGACAAGACGAGCCAGATCGCGAACAGGCGCCAGCCGTGGCTGGGCTCGGCCGGCGCGTCCGCGCCGGCCGCCGCGGGGGTGTCGATCGCGCTCACGCGGACACCACGTCCATTTCACCCATCATCCATCCCAGAGTCTGCATGGGACCGCTGTTGCCGTCGAGAAATCCGCCGCCGCAGGGGACGAAGCACTGCCAGCGGTACGTGCCTGTCGTCTTGGGGGACATGAAGCTGAACGTCTCGATCGCATAGGGGTTGCCACTCGTGGTACACGGCGAGGACGAGCACAGGTTATTCGCCGAAAGCTGGGCGTTCGGGGAGGCCACCGGCACGAACACGCCCAGCTCAGGGATCGCGAACGAGTGCCCCACGTTGCAGTCCGTCCACGAGTTGACGAGCGACGTCGTCTTGTTGGTCACGTACTCCTTGCCGTGCTGATCGAACTGCGAGACGGTCACCGTGCCGCCGAGCGTGCCCTGCACCTGGCTGAAGTAGTTGTTCCGCAGGGGGGTGCAGCCGTCATAGCCGTAGATGGTCACGTTGACCTTCGTATTGGCCGGGACCGAGAACAGCGTGGTGTGCAGCCACTGCTTGGTCGCCTGGTCCTGGGTGTAGTAGGTCACCCAGTCCGGCCTGGTGGTGGAGTCGTTCTGCGCATCCTCCTGCAGAACGACGTTGACCTGGCCGTTCGACGCTGTGTAGTGAACTATGGGCAGCTGCGTCGTCGCCGCACCGATGTAATGCCAGGGCGACGAAGACCCCTACCCCCACCACGCAGAGGAAGGCGACGATCAGGGCCGCCGCCCGGGCCGCCACGGACACTCGCACCACCTCATTTCTCAGGCCCGCAGCAGCAGCGGGGCGGTACTAGTCGGAAGCAAGTTCACATTCGGCCAGTAAGCAGGCAGTCGATGCCGGGCGATAGTATCTACGGGCAAGATGCCCTCATGTTCCCATCGCGCGCCACAAGGCGACAGTTCCGCCATGAAAGATGAAATTTTTTTCATCGGGAGT
>CAVWOM010000003.1:0-253918 GCA_963756575.1 uncultured Actinomycetota bacterium
GCCACCCCGGCCGCGAGGGGCGAGCCGCAGCCCGCCACCACCCCGCCTAGGCCGATCAGGCCGGCGCTGCGCAGCAGGGTCCGGCGGGACATGGGGTGACCTGACGTTCCCATCGACCTTCCTCCTCATCCGCGCCCTAACGGCGCACCGCGGAGATGGCCGCCGGTATTCCCAAGGTGCCACAAAACAAACCTTTTCCTTGTTTTTAGGCCGATGGGCTCGTCAGTCCTCCCCCACCCCGGCAGGTCAGTCGCAGCGCATCCCGCCGGAACCCGGAAGGGGTTGCTGATGCCTTGAGATCAAGGCCCTCGGCTACGACGGCAGCTACCCCGTCGTCCGCGGCTACATCAGCCGAAATAACCGAGCCAGGGAGCCGCTGCCGCCGGCCCCGCCCATCGTCCGCGACGTCACGAACTGGCTCTGCGACGCCCTCACCAACGGCCTGACCATGAACTGGAGCTCCGGCCGCGCGATCAGCGAAAGGTATCCAGTCCCTTGGGATCGAGCGCCGCCCGGATCTGGCTGAGCCACTCCGCACCCAGCCGGCGCCCATCCGGGAACTGGTCGCCCCGGTCCCAGCGCCACGTCGTGATCATCGCCAGCACGAGGATCCTGCACTCGCGCAGCAGGTCCTGGTTGACACCCGGATAGTGCCCGCTGACTTCCTCGGGCGCATGGGCGAGGTCGAACTCGACAGGCCCGCGGCAGCACGTCTCGAGGTCTATGAACAGCAGCCCGTTCCTCGTGATGAGCACGTTGCCCAGATGCGGCTCGCCGTGCAGCAGCTGCTCAGCGGCGCCACGGTCGCTGATCACTCGCCTCAGGCTTCGCAGCGTCACGTCGAGAAGCTCCCGGTCCGCTTCGGCGAGCGCCGGAGTACGGTCGCGGCTCGCAACGAGCTGCTGAGCCTGCTCGACTCGGTCCGTGAAGTGCGGCGCAGGGATATCGATCTGGCGCAGGCCGGCATGCAGCCGCTCGAGCGCACCGGCGTAATCTCCTGGCGAGACCTCTCCAGGAGGTGCCGCAGGCACGTAATAGGTCCACAGCGTGACCGCGAAGCCATCGCGCTCATAGACGCGCGGGTCCACCCGAGGCTCAAGAGCAGCCACCGGGCTCCCGGATCCGGCGAGCCGCTGAGCAAGCTCGATTTCGAACTGCGCGACCTGATGCGCGACAGGGGCCACCCGGGCAAGCACGTCACAAGGCAGCAGGCGCAAGGTGAGCTTGTTCGAGTTCTGGAGAACGATCGCGTCGCCGGCTGCCAGGCCAAGCGATGAAGCGGTCGACATGGCAGCAGCCATCGCACGCGAAGCCTCTGACGCCTGCACCGTCGCCTGGCCCCTCTCCCTCGAACGCTGCCGGACTCTCCAAGCGGTGCGACCCGGTCAGCTGCCGCCACCCCGGCTGCTCGCCCATGACCGCCAGCCAACGCAGACATTTCCAGACGCGGCACCAGCCGAGTCCAGAAGTTCACGAAACCGGGGCCAGATCCACTGTCTCATGGCCACGGACAGCACCTCAGTACGAGGCGATGCCCTCGGCGCACCCGGCTGTCGGCGTCCTTGGCACCGCCTTCCCCGTCCCGGGGTACCACCCGTAACCACATCAATGTGACACCGACGTTCTTATCGCGACATCGACGTCACGTTGATGTCGTTGCGGGCAGGGTCCGTGGCGAGGGATTGAGGGGCGGAAGAGGCTTAGGAGACCTGTGCGACCTCAGCGTCCGGCGAGGTGCGCGGCCTGTGCGACCGGCGCGGCCTGTGCGACCCGCGCGGCCTTGCAGCGGCCTGTGCGACCCGTGCGACCCGTGCGACCGGCGCGGCCTGTGCGGCCTGTGTGACTGTGCTGCCTGTGCGGCCTGTGCGGCCTGCGAGCTGTGCGGCCTCAGGGACCGGCGAGGTGCCGAGAAGGGTCTGGGGGCGGTGCACAGGCCGGTCATGGGGGCGGAACCTGGCTCGTGGCGGACGAGTTGGACCGTTCTAATTACTTTCCGGGCCTGGTCTTGACAGGCATCTTGGGATAAGTGACGATGACAAAGTGTTGGAGCGCTCCAATAGCGGCGGGGAGCGTGCGGAAAGGGCGGAGGTAACGGGAATGAGCTCACCTGTGGGCCGGGAGCGGCTGGAGCGGTACAGCCTGACGGGTACGGAGAACCAGGCGGCGGTGGACGCGGGGCTGGCGGGCGGGGCGTGGTTCCGCAGCGCGGTGCCGCGCAAGCGGATGAAGGAGCTGATGAGGCGCTCCGACTACCCGGCCGTCCGGGACACCGTCATCTGGATCGGACTGATCCTGGCCTTCGGCGGCCTCGGCAGCGCCCTGTGGATCGTCTGGCACAGCTGGTGGGCGGTGCCGTTCTTCCTGGCCTACGGCGTCCTGTACGGCTCCACCTCGGATTCCCGCTGGCACGAGTCCGGGCACGGCACCGCGTTCAAGACCCGCTGGATCGCCGAGGGCCTGTACGAGGTCTCCTCGTTCATGATCATGCGCGACCCGACCACCTGGCGGTGGAGCCACACCCGGCACCACACCGACACGCTGGTCGTGGGCCGGGACCCGGAGATCGCGGTCATGCGCCCGGCCCGGCTGGCCCGGCTGCTGGCCAACTACTTCGGCCTGGTCGACGTGCCCATGGCGTTCTCGCTGATGTTCCGGCACGCGGCCGGGCGGCTCACCGCCGACGAGGCCGACTACGTGCCCGAGACCGAGCGGCCCCGGGTCTACCGGACGGCCCGGATCCACCTGGCCGTCTACGCGGTCGCGATCGGCCTGGCCATCGGGTTCGGGAGCTGGCTGCCGGTGGTGCTGATCGGCGGCCCGGCTTTCTACGGCCGGTACCTGCTCCAGATCTACGGGTTCACCCAGCACGCCGGGATGGGCGAGAACGTGCTCGACCACCGGCTGAACACTCGCACGGTGAAGATGTGCCGGGTCAACCGGTTCCTGTACTGGAACATGAACTATCACGTCGAGCACCACATGTTCCCGATGGTGCCGTACTACCGGCTGGCCGAGCTGCACGAGGAGATCAAGCACGACTGCGCGCCGGTGTACCCGTCGCTGTGGGCGGCCTACAAGGAGATCATCCCGGCCGTGCTGCGCCAGCTGCGGGACCAGGAGTACTACGTGCGCCGTGAGCTGCTGCCCGGCGCCGCCCCGTTCAACGAGCCCACGCCGCTCAACGACGGCCGCGCGCTGCCGCTGCCGGTCACGACGGCCGCCTGAGGAGACCCCGATGCCCCAGTGGATCGCCGCCTGCGCGGCGGACGACATCGACCCCGAAGACGTGATCCCGTTCGAGCACGACGGGAACGACTACGCGATCTACCGCTCCCCCGACGACGCCTACTTCGCCACCGACGGCCACTGCACGCACGAGAAGACGCTGCTGTGCGACGGCCTGGTCATGGGCGGCGTGATCGAGTGCCCCAAGCACAACGGGCGGTTCGACTACACCAGCGGCAAGGCGCTCGGCGCCCCGGTGCTGGTCGACGTGCGCACCTACCCCGTGAAGGTAATAGACGACACGGTCTACATTGAGATCCCGTGAAGCCTCGTTAACTTCTTGTAGGCAACCAATGGAGGCCTGATGCTGCGATTCGGTCTGTTCGGGGCGGGGAGAATCGGCCACGTGCACGCCGCCTCGCTGGCCGCGCACCCGCAGACGGAACTGGCCGCCGTGCACGATCCGGTCGAGGCCGCGGCGCTCGAGGTGGCCACCCAGTACGGGGCGGCGGCCGCCCGGGACGCCGCGGCGATCCTCGGGGACGACAGCATCGACGCCGTCATCATCGCCTCGCCGACCGGCACCCACGTCGACCTGCTCAGCGCCTCGGTCCGGGCGGGCAAGGCGGTGCTCTGCGAGAAGCCGATCGACCTGGACCTGGCCCGGGTCGACGCGTGCTGGGAGGACATCCAGGGCCTGGACACCACGGTAATGGTGGGGTTCAACCGGCGGTTCGACCCGACCTTCGCCGAGATACGCGACCGGGTCGCGGCCGGCGAGATCGGGCGGCTGGAGCAGCTCATCATCATCAGCCGCGACCCCGCGCCGGCGCCGGCCACCTACATCGCCGCCTCGGGCGGGCTGTTCCGCGACATGACCATCCACGACTTCGACATGGCCCGGTTCTTCCTGGGCGAGGTGGTGGAGGTGCAGGCCACGGGGGCGAACCTGATCGAGCCGTACATCGCCGAGGCGGGCGACATCGACTCGGCCGTGGTGGTGCTGCGCGGGGCCGGCGGCGAGCTGTGCCAGATCGTCAACAGCCGCCGCTGCTCGTTCGGCTACGACCAGCGGCTGGAGGCGTTCGGCGCCGAGGGGATGCTGACCGCGGAAAACCAGGTCGCTACCAGCGTGCGCCGGTCCGGCGCGACCGGGACCGAGACGGCCCCGCCGTACCTGAACTTCTTCCTCGACCGCTACACGCCCGCCTACCGGGCCGAGCTCGACCACCTGGTCACCTGCGTGGAGCAGGGCCAGGCGCCGAGCCCCGGCTTCGCCGACGGCCGGGCCGCGCTGGTGCTCGCGGACGCGGCGAACGAGAGCATGAAGACCGGGCAGGCGGTCCGGATCGCCTCCTGAGGCTCGCCTCCTGAGCCGCCGGGAGGCTAGAAGGGGCGGCCGAGGATGGACGTCAGGTGGGCGAAGATCCGCCTGACGTTCCAGCGGTTCTTGCCCCAGTCGACGACGGTCAGGAAATACGCGCACTCGCCGCTGACGTGCACCTGGTTCTCGTCGTCGACCCAGACGCGGATGTCCTCGCGGTAAGAGCGGTGCTGGAACGGCAGGCCGCTAGGCGGGGACGGGGCCGCTGGAGCCGCGGACCTCCAGGCGCGGGGGCAGCAGGATGGTTTCGCCCGGGGCGTCCGGGTGGTCGATGCGGGCCAGGAGCTTGCGGGCGGCCTGCTGTCCCATCTCGAACGCGGTGGCGTCGACGCTGGTGAGCCACAGCGCGCGCAGGCGGGCGAAGACCGAGTTGTCGAAGCCGACCAGGGACAGTTCCTGCGGGACCCTGATACCGAGCGCGGCGGCCGCGGACAGGGCCCCGACGCAGGTCAGGTCGTTGGCGGCGAAGATGGCGGTCGGCCGGTCCCGGCCGCTCATCAGCCGGACGGTGGCGCGGTAGCCGCCTTCCTCGCTCATGTCCCCGGCCTCGATGCGGACCTGGCCGCCGAGGCCGGCCGCGCGCATGGTGTCCTCGTAGCCCTCCATCCGCAGCCGGCCGGCCACGCTGGGCAGGCCGTGGATGTGCGCGATCCGGGTGTGCCCGAGCTCGATCAGGTGCCGGGTCGCGAGCGTCCCGCCGAGGTGGTTGTCGTTGGCGAGGACGTCGGCTCGCGGCAGCCCGACGTCCAGGCCGCGGCCGCCCACCGCGACGGTCGGGATCTGGCGAGCCGCGTCGATGATGGCCGGCGACATCGGGATCGAGCCCGCCAGCACCAGGCCGTCCACCCCGAGGTCGATGAAAGACCAGGTCAGGGTCTCGTCCAGCATCCGGTCGATCCGGCTGTCGCCCAGCAGGATGTGCTTGCCGCCGACGTGCAGCGCCGGGGTCAGGCCGTCGAGCATGTCGGCGAACCAGGGCTGGCGCAGGTCGTTCAGCATGACGCCGACCGCGTGGGACCGCCGCTCGGCGAGCTGCCGGGCGGCGGCGTTGGGCCGGTAGCCGAGCTCGGCCACGGCCTGCATGACGGCCTCGCGGCTGGTCGCGCTGACCTTGGGCGAGTTGCGGAGCACCAGGGACACGAGCGACTTGGACACCCCAGCGCGGGCCGCGACGGTTTCCAGGGTGGGCCTGCGGGCGGTTTGCCCCGGAGGTGCCACGTAACCCTCCTCGGGTAACGGTTGGAGCGCTCCAACATTACGGCGGCGGCGGAACGGTGTCAACGCGGGGTGACGCCGCGCGGCCGGTGCGCGCGCGTCACGCCGCGCGGCCGGTGCACGCGCGTCATTCCGCGCGGCCGGTCCACTCGCGCAGCACGTCGGCGGTGTGCTCGCCGGGCTCGGGGACGCCGCGGGCGGGGCCGGAGGCGGCGGCGCTGAACCGGTACGGCATCCGGACGACCGAACGCCGCTCGCCGTCCCCGTCGGTGACCTCGACGATGGTGCCGCGGCCCGCGACCGACGGGGCGGACAGGACGTCCCCGCCGTGCCTGATATCCGCCCAGGCCACCCGGACCTGCTCCAGGTCGCGCTTGAGCGCGTCCCGGTCGGCGTGGCCGGCCATCCAGGCCGAGATGACCTGGGCCCGGGCGCGCAGCTTCGGCTCGAGCGGGGCACCGGGATCGGGGTCGGCGACGCCGAAGCCGTCCTTTAGCTGGCGCCACAGGTACCGGCGGTCGGCGGAGACGAGGATCGGGCCGCCGGGCGCGGGCCACACCTCGCCGCGCGCGGGCCAGACCGGATGCTCGTCGATGCTGTAGTGGGTGTAGTCGTCGGTCGCGAGCATCGCCTCGAGCATGCTCAGGTCGATGTGCTGACCGGTCCCGGTCTGGTCCCGCAGCCGCAGCGCGGCCAGGATCGCGATCGTGCCGTGCAGCCCGGCCACCGTGTCGGCGAGCGCGAACGCGATGTCCGCCGGAGGGTCGCCGCTGAGGTCGGCCTGGCGGCCGATCAGCCCCGCCTCGGCGTGGATGACGGGGGCGTAGGCCGCCCGCCCGGCGTCTTGCCCGTCCTGGCCGAAACCGGAAATGGACAGCATCACCAGCTTGGGGTTGACGGCCGACAGGGCCGGCCAGCCCGCCCCGAACCGGTCGAGGACCCCGGGCCGGAAGTTCTCCACCACCACGTCGCAGGCGGCGGCCAGGTCGAGCAGCCGGCGCACGCCGGCGGGCTGGTGCAGGTCCAGCAGGATCGCCCGCTTGCCCGCGTTGACGTGCGAGTACAACCCGGAACGACCGCGGATCACCTTGCCGTAGAACTGGGCCACGTCCGTTCCGGGCAGCTCGGCCTTGACCACGTTGGCGCCCAGGTCGGCCAGGATGCGCCCGGCGAACGGGCCCGCCACCGCCCGCGACAGGTCGAGCACGCGCAGCCCGCCGAGGGGCCTGGGGTCAGTCATATGGAGTAGCGTATGCAGCCGGGCCGGACGGGGAGGAACGGTGAGCTCTATCAGGCGCGCTGGCGCCCAGTGGGCGCTGGCCGTGGGCGCCCTCGGCGTGGTCTTCGGTGACATCGGCACGAGCCCGCTGTACACCGTCCAGACCGTCTTCAACCCGGACGATCCGCATCCGGTCAAGGTGTCCACGGATGCCATCTTCGGGATCGTCTCGCTGATCTTCTGGTCGATCACGATCATCGTCACCCTCACCTACGTCGTGCTGGTGATGCGGGCCGACAACGACGGCGAGGGCGGGATCATGGCGCTGATCGCCCTGATCCGCCGGCGCGGGGTCCCGAGCGGGCGCCGGGCGACGATCGTGCTGTCGGCGCTCGGGATCTTCGGCGCCTCGCTGTTCTTCGGCGACAGCATGATCACGCCCGCGATTTCGGTGCTGTCCGCGATCGAGGGCGTCAAGGTCTCCGCGCCGTCCCTGTCGGACCTGGTCATCCCGATCACGGTGGCGATCATCGTCGGGCTGTTCGGAGTGCAGCGGCTGGGCACCGGCGTGGTGGGCCGCATGTTCGGGCCGGTCATGATCTTCTGGTTCATCGTGCTGGGCGTGCTGGGCGTGCGCGGCATCGCCGCCCACCCCGCCATCTTGAAGGCGCTCTCGCCCACGTACGCCCTGAGCTTCCTGTTCGGCCATTTCGGGACCGCGTTCTTCTCGCTGACCGCCGTCGTCCTCGCCGTGACCGGCGCCGAGGCCCTGTACGCGGACATGGGCCATTTCGGCCGGGAGCCGGTCAGGCGAAGCTGGCTGCTGCTGGTCTTCCCGGCCCTCATCCTGAACTACCTGGGGCAGGGAGCCCTGATCCTGGGTAACCGGGGCACCGTCTCCAACCCGTTCTTCCTGCTGGCACCGGGATGGGCCCGGCTGCCGATGGTCTTCCTCGCCGCGGTCGCGACCGTCATCGCCTCGCAGGCCGTCATCACCGGCGCTTACTCCGTCGCCCACCAGGCGGCCCGGCTCGGATACCTGCCGCGGCTGCGCATCCGGTACACCTCGGAGGAGCAGGTCGGCCAGATCTACGTGCCGTGGATCAACTGGCTGCTCCTGGTGGCGGTGCTCACGCTCGTCCTGACGTTCCGGAGCTCGGAGTCGCTGGCCTATGCGTACGGCACGGCCGTGACCGGCACGATCACGATCACGACCTTGCTGTTCTTCTACATCGCCCGCACGCACTGGGACTGGCCGCGGTGGCGTGTCATCTCGCTCGGCGGCGCGCTGCTCACTATCGACCTGCTCTTTTTCGCGGCCAACCTGACCAAGCTGCTGCACGGCGCGTGGCTGCCGCTGCTGATCGGCCTGGCCGCGTTCACCGTCTTCACGACCTGGCAGCGAGGCCGTGAGCTCGTCACGCTCCAGCGTGATAACGAGGAGGGGTCACTTCGGACGTTCGTCGACCAGCTGCACGCCATGAAGCCCCCGCTGCCGCGGGTGCCCGGCACCGCGGTCTTCCTCAACCGCGGCAATGCCACCGCCCCGCTGGCGCTGCGGGCCAACGTCAAGCACAACCACATCCTGCACCGGCATACCCTCATCCTCGCCGTCGAGACCATGCCGGTGCCGCACGTGCCGGCCGCCGAGCGGCTCACGGTCGACGATCTGGGCTACACCGACGACCGGATATTCCACGTCACGGCCCGCTTCGGCTACATGGACCGGACCGACATCCCCGGCCTGCTGCCGCTGCTCCGTGAGGCTGACATGGAAGGCTCCATCGACGACGACAGCCCGTCTTACTTCCTGTCGCGCATCGAGATCGTCCCCGGTAGCGCACCGGGCATGAGCCGGTGGCGCAAGCGGCTGTTCATCGCCACGTCGCGGATCACCGCTGACGCCGCCGAGTACTTCCAGCTCCCCCGCGATAGCACCCTCATCGTGGGATCGCGCATCGAGCTGTGAGGTGTCGGTAAACCCACTCGTTCGGGATAAAAAATGGAGGAGCAGTGACGCTGATCGCGCGCTTTCAGGTCGACGGCTACGAGACGCGCACGGTGGAAGGCCTGGAGGCGGACTGGGTGGGGCTGATGACGTTCGCGAAGACCTTCACCGCGGGGATCACCGGGCACGCCACCACGCTGTTCATGGCGGCGGGGAGCGAGGAGGGGTCGCGCTCGTACGTGGCCACGGAGCGGATCACCGGGCAGCTCGACGGCGGCGAGGAGGGCGCGGTGACCGTCCAGCACGGCGGGCTCGAATCGGACCCGGCCACCTGGTTCGGTCATATCGTGCCGGGCACCGGCACGGGCGGCTTCGCGGGATGGTCGGGCTCGGCCCGGATCGTGCACGACGATCAGGGCGCGTTCTTCGAGATCGAACTGACCTAACGAGTCCGGTCTCCCCCCGTCGGTCCGTGCGAGCTGTTGATCACGATGAGGGTGAGGCTTAGGGTTTGTCCGGTGAACGAGAACCTGGCCAGGCAGGCCGAGCTGGCGCGTGAGCGGCAGGGGGACTACGACTCCCTGTGCTACGAGGGCACGTGGCACTCCAGCGGTCAGCTGGCCGACCGCGGGGCCCGGCTCGCGACCGGGCTGGCCGGCCTCGGCGTCCGGCCCGGTGACCGGCTGCTGGTGCTGATGGCCAACTGCCCGGAGGTCCTGATCACCTACACCGCGGCGTGGCGCGCGGGCGCGGTCGTGACCCCGCTGATCTTCCTGGTCAGCGAGGAGGAACTACGGCACGCGCTGAACGACTCCGGCGCGGTCGGCGTCGTCACCACGGCCGAGTTCCTGCCGAAGGTCACCGGCGCCCTGGCCGGGGCGCCGGGGGTCCGGTTCGTCCTCGTGCCCGGAGCGGGCTCCGCCGCGGCCGCGGCGCCGGGGGTCGAGGTCCTCGACTTCGACCAGGTCGCCGCGGGCGATCCGGGATCCATCGTCACCCGGTCGGGCACCGACCTGGCCGCGCTGCTCTACACCGGCGGCACGACCGGCCGGTCCAAGGGCGTCCCGCTCACCCACGCGGGCCTGTACTGGTGCGGCTCCGCCGCCCACGAGCAGTCGGTCCGCGCGCAGGTCCAGGCTTCGGTGCTGCCGCTCCCGCTGGCCCACGCCTACGGGCTGCTGGTCATCTGCGGCGGCATGCACCGCACCGACCAGCCCCGGACCATCCTCATGCGCTGGTTCGACCCGGCCGGCTGGCTGAAGCTGGCCGTCGAGCACCGGATCCAGGGCACCGCGCTGGTGCCCTCGATGATCCAGATGCTGCTGAGCCAGCCGCTGGAGGAGGCCGACCTGTCCGAGCTGGCCTTCGTCTCGTCCGGGGCCGCGCCGCTGGCCGACGACGTCCGCCGCGAGTTCGAGGCCCGGGTGCCCAGCGCGACCATCTACGAGGGCTACGGCTGCACCGAGGCGGCCACGTTCGTCTCGGCCAACCCGCTCGGCGCCCGCCGCCTGGGCAGCGTCGGGCGGCCGGTCACCGGCGTCGAGCTCACGATCACCGACGACGCGGGCGAGGTGCTGCCCGCGGGCCAGGACGGCGAGATCTGCGTGCGGTCGCCCGGCGTGATGACCGGCTACTGGCACAGCGAGGACACCTCGGCCCTGGCGGGAGGATGGCTGCACACCGGCGACATCGGGCACGTGGACGCCGACGGCTACCTCTACGTGGTGGACCGCAAGAAGGACCTGATCCTGCGGGGCGGCTTCAACGTCTTCCCGCGCGACATCGAGGACGTGCTCCTGTCCCACCCGGAGGTGGCCCAGGCCGGGGTGGTGGGGCGGCCGGACCAGCGGCTCGGCGAGGAGGTGGTCGCGTTCGTGTCGCTGCGCCCGGACGCGACGGCCACCGCCGAGGAGCTCACCGAGCACGCCAAGCAGCACCTGGCCGCCAACAAGTACCCGCGGGAGATCACGATCGTGCCCGCCGTGCCGCTCACCAGCGTGGGCAAGCTCGACCGCAAGAAGCTGCGCGAGTGGGTCAAGGGCTAGCCGCCGGCTTGATCTGGCCCGTCACCTCGCCGAAGCCGATGCGGGTGCCGTCGGCGGCGGGCGCGGTGGCGGTGATCGTGACCTCGTCGCCGTCCTCGAGGAAGGTGCGGACCGACCCGTCGGGCAGCGTGAGCGGCTCGGCCCCGCCCCAGCTCAGCTCCAGCAGGCAGCCGCGCTGGGCCCGTTCCGGGCCGCTGACCGTGCCCGAGGCGAACAGGTCGCCGGTGCGGGCCGGGGCGCCGTTCACGGTCATGTGGGCCAGCATCTGCGCGGCCGTCCAGTAGGTGCCGGCGTACGGCGGGCTCGCGACCAGGTGCCCGTTGAGCCGTACCCCAAGCGCGAGGTCCAGACCCCACTTACCGGCATCAGCCAGGTAGGGCAGCGGCTCGGGGTCCCGCGGCGGCGGGCTGACCCGGGCGTGCTCCAGCGCCTCGAGCGGCACCACCCACGGCGAGACCGACGTCGCGAACGACTTGGCCAGGAACGGCCCGAGCGGCTGCGATTCCCAGGCCTGCAGGTCACGGGCGGACCAGTCGTTGAGCAGGAACACGCCGAAGACGTAGTCGGCGAAATCGCCCACCGGCACCGGCCCGGACGAGCCCGCGCCGACCACGAAGCCGACCTCGGCCTCGAAGTCGAGGCGGCGGGACGGCCCGAACGTCGGCCCGTCGCTCCCCCGGCGCTGCCCGCACGGGCGCACGACCGGCGTGCCGGACGGCACGATGGTGCCCGACCGGCCGTGGTAGCCGATCGGCATGTGCTTCCAGTTCGGCGTGAGCGGGTCGCCGTCGGGCCGGAATATCCGCCCGGCGTTAGCGGCGTGGTACTCGTTGCCGAAGAAGTCCACGTAGTCGCCGGGCGTGAACGGCAGGTGCAGGCGCACCGCGGACAGCGGCCGCAGCGCGGCCTCGACGGCACCGCGGTAGTGCTCGCCGGTCAGGAGATCGGTGATCGCGGCCCGGACTTCGCTCCACCGGGGGCGCCCGGCGGACATGAAGGCGTTCAGCGACGGCTCGGCGAACACGTCGTCGCCCAGCGCCCGGGCGAGGTCCAAGACGGAGTCTCCGATCCTGACCCCGACCCTGGCGCCTTCGCCCTGGCCCTGGCCCCGGCTTGCGCCCTGGCCTTGGCTCTGGCTTGCGCCCTGGCCTTCGCCTGCGGAGAACACGCCGTAGGGCAGGTTGGCCACGCCGAACTCCGAGCCGGGCGGTACCTCCAGCCAGGGCGCGCGCTGTGCGGTCAGGCGTCCTCCCCGTTCAGGTGCCGCATGGTCTCGCCGACGTAGAGCTGGCGCGGCCGGGCGATCTTCTGCTCCGGGTCGACGGACGCTTCCTGCCAGTGGGCCAGCCAGCCGGGCATCCGCCCGATGGCGAACAGCACCGGGAACATCGCCACCGGGAAGCCCATGGCCTGGTAGATGATGCCCGAGTAGAAGTCCACGTTCGGGTACAGCTTGTGGCTGACGAAATAGTCGTCCTCGAGCGCGATCCGCTCGAGCTCGAGCGCGATGTCCAGCAGCGGGTTGCGGCCGGTCACCTCGAAGACCTGGTCGGCGACGCCCTTGATGATCGTGGCGCGGGGGTCGTAGTTCTTGTACACCCGGTGGCCGAAGCCCATCAGGCGCAGCTCGCCGCTCTTGACCCGCTTGATGTAGGCCGGCACGTTCTCGACCGAGCCGATCTCCCGGAGCATCTTCAGCACCTGCTCGTTGGCGCCGCCGTGCAGCGGGCCGTAGAGCGCCGCGGCGGCCGCCGCCGCCGCTGAGTACGGGTCGACCTGCGAGCTGGACACGCTGCGCATCGCGTTGGTGGAGCAGTTCTGCTCATGGTCGGCGTGCAGGATGAACAGGACGTCCAGGGCGTGCTCGAGCACCGGGTTCGGGTCGTACTTGGGCTCGGTCATCCTCGCCATCATGTTGAGGAAGTTGCCCGCGTAGGACAAGTCGTCGTCCGGGTACGCGTAGGGCAGCCCCCGGGCGTGCCGGTAGGCGAAGGCCGCCAGCGTCGGCATCTTGGCGATCAGCCGCACCACCTGCTGGTCCTGGTTGGCCTTGTCGCGGACCGCGTTAGCCTCGGGGTAGAACGTGGACAGCGCGGCCAGCGTGCTCACCAAGATGCCCATCGGGTGGGCGTCGTGATGGAAGCCGTCGATGAACTTCTTGACGTTCTCGTGCACGTAGGTGTGGTGGGAGATCTGGTGGGCCCACCCCGCCGACTCCTCCTTGTCCGGCAGCTCGCCGCGCAGCAGCAGCCAGGACACGTCCAGGAAGGACGCGCGGTCCGCCAGCTCCTCGATCGGGTAGCCGCGGTAGCGCAGGATGCCCTTGTCACCGTCGATGAAGGTGATCGCGCTGCGGCAGCTGGCGGTGTTCTGGAACGCCGGATCGTAGGTCAGCAGCCCGAAGTCATCATCGGAGGTCTTGATCTGCCGAAGGTCCATGGCACGGATAGCGCCGTCGACGATAGGGAGTTCGTAGCTGCGGCCGGTGCGTGAGTCGGTTACTCGCAGCATGTCATTCGTGGTCATGTCTAGACCATAGGCCGTACCAATGGGTGCTCGACAGACCCCCTGGCCTCGTGTCTCACCTTGTGACGGCCGCCTCCGGCGGCCCTTTGCGGGTGATGGTCGCTAACCCGCGCCGGGCCCGGGGAAATCATCCGGGAGCAATTGCTGCCGGTGCTGGTGAAGCTCGGCCAGTTGTTCGGGCGTAAGCCTGGTGACCTGCTCTTCTCGCTGCCGTTGCCACGGCGCGAGTTCCTCGGGGGTGAGCCCCGCGGTCAGCTGCCTGCGCTGCTCGGTCATCTGGTCGAGCTGTTCGCGGGTGAGCTTGCGCTCCGCTGTGATCATCCTCTCAATGAGTTCGACGAATTGACGCGCGGATACCTCGCCCGGTCGCGCGGGCCTGGTCGCCGGCGGCCAGCCGCGGGCCTGGTCGCCGGCGGCCAGCCGCGGGCCTGGTCGCCGGCGGCCAGCCGGCTTTCGCGAAACTCGGTGTATCAGGGCGCATCCTCCCCGCTCCATGTACCGGATCCGTCGTTCCAGCAGCATCTCAGTGCGGTTCAAGCGCTGGCTGGCAGCATCTGGGTGGCTGTGACGGGGGATCTGCTGCGGTTGCAGCCTGCCGTGACGCGTCCCTGGCGGACGGGCGCGGCGTCAAGGAGTCGGGATACTTACGAGGAGTTGCCATGAAGCCGGGCCGGACCGCTGCCTTGCTGATCACCGCGATCGCCCTACCTACTGTTGCCGCCTGCTCGGGGGGCGGTTCAAGCGCGAGCAGTCCCGCCGCGAGCACGACGGGCGGGGGAAACACCTCGACCGCGAGCGCGCCCGCCCAGTCCCAGTCGGCCAGCCAGTCGCCCGCCGCGGCCGCGAAAACGGGCGCCAACGGCCTGACCCCGCCGGGAACCCACCTCGGCTTCGGCACGAACGCCATCGTCGGCTGGGTACCGCCGACCGAAGACACCGGGACGGGCGCCCACAAGGGCCTCAAGGTCCAGGTCACGGTGGAGTCCATCCAGAAGGGCACGCTGGCCGACTTCGCCAACGTCGACCTCGACGCGAAGCAAAAGAAGTCCACCCCCTACTACGTCCAGGTGCGCCTGACCGCGCTGACCAGCGCCAAGATTCCCGCGGACAACGATCCCTTCCTCACCTTCACCGCGATCGACGACCGCGGCCAGCAGCAGGACAACATCACCTTCCTCGGGACGTTCCAGCGGTGCGATGACCCCACGGCGCCCACGGCGTTCGTGGCGGGCAAGACGTACCAGAGCTGCCTGGCCTACCTGATCCCGGGCGGCGGCTCGATCCAGTCGGTCCAGTGGAACGACGGGCCGTCGGCGGCGGACGACGTGACCCCTTACTTCGACAAGCCTGTCGTGTGGGGCAACTGACCACCAGGCGGAACGGGCTCCGGTGGCCGGCGCGGCCACCGGAGCCTTGTGACATGGCTCTGAGCGGATCGTGATGACTCTGAGCGGATCGTGATGACTCTGAGCGGATCGTGATGACTCTCAGCGGATCGTGATGACTCTCAGCGGATCGTGATGACTCTCAGCGGATCGTGTAGGCGACCAGCTGCGGGCTGCTGGCGCTCGAACTCGATGTCTTGGGCGAGCCCGCCGGGACCAGCACCGTGTTGCCGAAGACGGCGATGGGCGCATTTGTCGAGGTCGGCAGCTGGTGCCGGTAGACGATCGCGCCCGTGCTGCGGTTGAGGGCGACCAGGACGCCGTTGTACAGCGTGGTGAAGATCAGGTCGTTGGAGACCGTGGCCGCGCCGAGCGGCATCGACGAGAACTTGGTGTCCCACTCGACCTTGCCGGTGGCCAGGCTGAGCGCCACCATCTCCCCCGTTTCCGGGCCGACCGCCTTGTTGCCGACGACCGAGCTCAGGCTGGTATAGGTGATCGGGATGTCGATATCGGCCGCGTAGACACTGCCGCCCGCCACCGCCATGTCCGTCAGGACGCCGCCCAGCGATCCGGGCGCCACCGTGTACGGGACCTTGACCGTGATCTGATGCGACAGCGCCAGCCGGGAGTCGTTGTCATGTCCGTTGTGCTCGCCGACCGGGGTCTTCCACAGCAGCGCGCCGGATCGCGCGTTCAGCGCGTAGACGTAGCCCACCTTCCCGCTCGCGATGATCGCGGGAACCCCGCCGATGGCCGCCGAGACGGGCGAGGCCTGCAGGTCATGGTCCTGGAAGTCGTCCGGCACGGCCTGGTAGTACCAGCGCAGCTTGCCGGTCGCCGCGTCCAGGTTGACGGCGCTGTCGGTGTAGAGCTGCCGCGACGGATGGGCGATGGCCTGCCCGATGCTCTGGTAGGGGTTGCCGACGCCGAACGTCACCGAGCCGTCGGACCCGATGAGCGGCGTCTCCCAGGCCCCGCCCGAGCCGAGACCGAGAGCCTTGACGCCCGCCCCCTGGCCGATGACCGTGTTGAACTTCCAGAGCAGGTGGCCGGTTGACGCGTTCAGGGCCATGAGCACCCCGCCGCCGGGTCCCGACCCGTAGGCGCTGGCGAGGTAGACCCGGCCGCCCGCCACCTGCGGCTGGATCTCGAACGCCCCCTCGCTGCTGCTCAGCAGGCTGCTGTCCGTCCAGATCGCTTTGCCGGTCGCCGCGCTGAGCGCGAACACCGCGGTCGAGGAGTCCCCGTACACGGTGCCGTCCGCCACCGCCACCCCGTCCGGCCCGGGCCCGCTCTTCTCCGGCAGGTTCACCGGGTACTCCCACTTGAGCTTGCCGGTGGCGAGGGCCACCGCGTATACGTTGGCGTCCTCGTCCTGCAGGTAAACAACGCCGTCCTGCACGACCGGCGCCGCGGTCAGCGAGCCGACCCCCGTGACGCCCGCCGCGGCCGTGCCCGCCAGCTTGAACGACCAGGCTTCCCGCAGCCCGGAGACGTTCGCCGCCGAGATCGCCGACCCCGGCATGTCCCGGGTGTTGGCGACGCCGCCGTTCGGGTCCGGCCACGACCCGGCCGGCGCCGCCGCGCCGGCGAAGGCCGTGCTGGCCGGCGCCGGGTTGCCGCCGCTGCACGCCGCGGCCAGCATCGTGATCGAGACGAATACGGTTCCCGCGGCCAGCAGCCGTACTCCGGGACGCGCAAGCTTTGTTCTCATCGGGCCCACCGCCTCACTCTTAAACTGATATCACAATGCTATATGCGAGATCAGCCGTGTCAAGCTATTACTCGGTCGGCGAGCTACGGCGCTGACGGCTGCGCCGGTGGCGGTTCCCGGACCTCGTTAGCCGCATCCGGCTTGGCCGTCACGACCGCCACTCGAAGCGCCGACAGCGTCGCCCGCCGGGACCGGATCAACGCTGCCGGGACCGGATCAACGCCGCCGGGACCAGATCAACGCCGCCGGGACCGGATCGATGGGGCATGAGTGGGGCTCTTGTGCGGCGGTAGCTCCGGGCTGGAAACGACTGATCCTGGTGGGGCGCATGGTATTAGCCGGAGCCGCCGGGACGGTCTCGCGTACCACCGCGAGGTCACATCGCGGTTGTCTTGCGGCCTGTCGCGAAATCGGATCGTCGCGAGATGATCCCTGCGCAATCGTGCAACTTCAGCCACACGCCTACGTCACGTAACAAAAGATCTTGGATAATCCGGGCTACACGGAACATCTGGTGGCATATAGCCCCCCAGAATTTCCGCATAGCCCGGATGTTCCGTACTAATTTCCGCGATCCGGAAACTCGAGGGTTCCAGCCGCCTTAGGTGACCCGCCGGGATCGCCAGCCCAGTCCCGGGCTCGCCGCTAATTCCGCAACAGCCCACCTGACCACCGCAGCGTCACATCGCGGTGGCGGGCGGCGGACGGCGGTGGACGGGGGCGGGCGGTTGGGGGGTGGCGGACGGGGGCGGGTGGCGGACGGGGGGCGGGTGGCGGACGGGGGCGGGCGGGGGCTGCGGGGCGGGCGTGGCGGCGGGGGGCGGGTCCTGGCATGGGTGCCTGGGACGCGTGGGATTCACGAGATCTGAGGTGTGGTGCGAGGCCCGCTGGGGAACTCGCCCGGGCCGCAGGATCCGAGGTGCACTCCTGCGGGTTAGCGGGAGGTCCAGGGGCGGAGCTTGTCGGGGTTGCGGATGGCCCAGATGTGCTTGATGCGGTCGCCGGCGATGTCGAACGCGAACACGGTCACGGTGACTCCGTCCTGCTGAGCCACCAGGCCGGGCTGGCCGTTGACGGTGCGCTCCAGGATCGTGACGCTGGCGGGTGTCCGGGCGGCGATACCGGCCATGTAGCGGGCGACTTGCTCGCCGCCTTCGATCGGGTGGAGTGCGGCGGGGGCGAGGCCGCCGCCGTCGGCGGTCACCGTGACGGCCGGGTCGAGCAGGTTGACGAGGGCCCCGATGTCCTGGGCTTCCCAGGCCTGCCTGAAGCCGCTGACGAGGCTGGCCTGGCGGGACGCGGAGGCCGCGGGAACATGCGCGGCGCGGACCCGGCGGCGGGCCGACGAGGCCAGCTGGCGGCACGCCGCCGGGGTACGGCCGGTGACCTCGGCCACCTCGGTGAAGGAGTAGCCGAAGACGTCGTGCAGGATGAGCGCGACGCGCTCGGCCGGGGTCATCGATTCGAGCACGACGAGGAAGGCCATGTTGACCGACTCGTCGAGAGTGACCCGGTCGGCCGGGTCGGAGGTGGCACCGCCCCGCCGTCCGCTGATCCACTCGGCCTGATCGGGCAGCGGCTCGGGGACCCATTCGCCCACGTAGCGCTCCCGCCGGGCGCGGGCCGAGCCGAGCAGGTCCAGGCAGATGCGGCTGGCGACCCGGGTGAGCCAGGCACCGGGAGACTCGATGGCTTCCTGCTCCGGCCGGGACATGGCGTACCAGCGGGCGTAGGTCTCCTGCACGGCGTCCTCGGCCTCGGCCAGGGAGCCCAGGAGCCGGTAGGCCAGGTTGATCAGCTGACGCCGCTCGCTCATGATCGCGCTCAGGCCGGGATCGGGGTCAGCGGCGGGCCTGTCCTGTCCCGGCCCGGATCGGGTACTCATGGTTGCTGTCCTTCCCTGCTCGCGTCGGCCCTCACCACATCGACGAGACAGCCCACCGGAATGTGAGGCCGGGCCGCCGCCTCACGATCCGCGACGTCAGTTCGTCGTACTGCCCAAGAGGAACGACGCGGCGATCATGCGACTACGGCCGCCTCGCGTCGCTGTTCACGCCCGACGGCACGCTGCGGATCCCCGACGCCGGGGGGAACTGGCCGGGACGAGATCGGGGTAGGCCTCACCGGCCGGGTGTCAACGGCCAGGGTGGAGCCAGGAGCGGGCCAGGTGTTCCAGGGGGTGCGGGGTCGCGCTGGACGGGGCGAGGACCAGGCCGTCGGCCCGGACGGCGGGGGCCGGGAGCGGGGCGCCGCGCTGGGCGGCCTGGACGAGGCCGCGCATCCGGCGCTGGACGCGCAGGTAGAAACGTTGCTGGGTCCAGCGGCCGAACAGCAGGAACCCGAAACGGACGACCGGGCTCGGGATCGGCGCCATCCGCGAGTAGCCGCGGACCCGGAACCGCACCCGGCCGGTGGCCGTGTCCTTGATCACCTCGTAGGTGAGGCGGCCCTGTTCCAGGTGTCCCTCGAGAGTCTGGTAACTCCAGCCCCAGACCCGTTCGGCGTCGGTGGTCTCGTCGATGACGCCGGTGACCCGGACCCCGAGGTAGAACCGCAGCACGGCAAAGCGGCCCTCGAGCAGCATGTCGCGGCCCTTCAGCTCGCCGTCGGCCCGGTAGACGCCGCGCAGGATCCGGGGCTCGGCGAACTCGTACTGGCGGACCAGCGTGCAACCGGTCTCCCAGACGCCGCCGGGCACCGGCGGCCCGGGCGGCTCGCGTCCGATGACCGTGTCGCCGGAGTCGACGTGCCAGTGCCCGTCGGCCCGGCCGTCCTCCGGGGCCCGGGCCGGGTCGTAGTTGATGCTCTTGTGGCGCAGCCCGTCCAGCGCGGCCGCCTCGTCGACCGAGGCGAACAGCTGCTGGCGCACCTACCCGGCCTTTTCGACGGCGTCGCCGATCAGCCAGAACATCGGCGGCCAGAGGCCGACGAACAGCGCGCGCCGCTCGGCATTGCCGCGTTCGTCCTGGTCGACGGTCTTGGCGCGGATCCACAGCCCGATGCACAGCCCGATCGACCCGATCGACGCGGCGTGCAGGTAGGTGCCGCGCAAGCCGACCCGTCTCAGTCCTTCTCCCGTAGTCATGTGGTCCTTCTTACCTGCGCGGATGGCATGAAACAGCGAACAGCGGCAAGAGATACTGATCATGACGACAACGAGCGGACGGGACCAGCTGGGCATCGTGCTGCGCTGGCCTCTCGGGATTGCCCTGGTCAGCTGGCGGTACATGTGGCGGACGACGCCGTTGCACCGGTCCGAGGAGGCCGGCGACCGCAGTGACCTGCCGGAACCGGTGGAGGGTGCGTCGGCCGACGGGCTCCAGCCGCTCGCGGCCGGCATCGGCCCGATGCTGCACCGCACCTACTCGGTGCGGATCAAGGGCAGCGACATGAAGTCCCAGGCCCTGATCGACCTGGTGGCCAGCCATCTCAACCAGGCCTCCCCCGAGATGGCGGTGTTCCGCAAGACCCGGGGGGTCCGGGACGACAAGCTCCGCCGCGGCGAGGAGATCGTCGTGCGAATGCCCGGGCCGTGGGACGGGCCGGTGCGGGTGGTCCGGCGGGAACCGAACTCGTTCCGGCTGGCCACGATGGAAGGCCACCTGGAGGCCGGGGAGATCGAGTTCCGCGCGACCGGGGACGGGGACGACCTCGGTTTCGAGATCGAGTCCTGGGCCCGGGCCGGGGACAAGCTGTCCGCTCTGCTCTACAACAAGCTGCGGCTGGCCAAGGAGATCCAGCTGAACATGTGGTCGCACGTGTGCCTGCGGGCCGCGACCCTGGCCGGCGGACGCCCGCACGGCGGCGTCACGATCAGAACCCGCTGGGTCGACTGGCCCCCGCCGGAAGCCTGACACCGGAAGCCTGAAAACGAGCTGATATCGAGGTGTCAGCGGGATATCAGGGGTGTCAGCGAGATCTCGGCGGTCTGTCAGGGCCTAGCCGCAGCATGGCGGCATGACGTACTCGATAGTTGCCGAGGGACTGATCAAGCGGTTCGGGACGACCCGGGCGCTGGACGGGATCGACCTCGAGGTGCCCACCGGAACGGTCTTCGGCCTGCTGGACCGCAACGGCGCGGGCAAGGCGACCGCGGTCCGCATCCTCGCCACCTTGCTGCGGCCGGACGGCGGGCACGCCCGCGTCTGCGGCCACGCATGGTCGGCCCACGTGACAATTCTGCCCGGACCTGGGTAGGACTGGCGACGTGGATGCACTCCAGGCGCTGCGGCAGATCGCGTTCGAGCTGGAACGAGCGGGGGCGCCGACCTACCGCGTGCAGGCCTTCCGCCGGGCCGCGCAGGTGCTCGAGGCGCTGCCGCCGGGCGAGCTCTCGCGCCGGGCGCAGGCCGGTACGTTGCGGGCGCTGAAGGGCATCGGTGACACGACGGCCCAGGTGGTGGCCGAGGCCGAGCGCGGCGAGGTGCCCGCTTACCTGGCCCGGCTGCTCGCGGACCAGCCCGACGCCCCGCCCGACGACGCGCTGCGGACGGCGCTGCGCGGCGACTGCCACACCCACTCGGACTGGTCGGACGGGGGCAGCCCGCCCCGGGAGATGGCCGCGGCCGCCCGCGACCTCGGGCACGAGTGGATCGCGCTGACCGACCACTCACCGCGGCTGACGGTGGCGAACGGATTGTCGGCGTCGCGCCTCGAGGCTCAGCTGTCGCTGGTCGAGGAACTGAACGCCGAGCTGGCGCCGTTCCGCATCCTGACCGGCATCGAGGTGGACATCCTCGATGACGGCGCGCTCGACCAGCGCGAGGACCTGCTGCGGCGGCTCGACGTGGTGGTGGCCAGCGTCCACTCCAAGCTGGCGATGCCCGCGGGCCCGATGACCAGGCGGATGGTGGCCGCGGTGCGCAATCCGCACGTGACCGTGCTGGGGCACTGCACCGGGCGGCTGATCGGGCCGAACCGGCAGGGGCGCGGCCGCAGGCCGGAGTCGCAGTTCGACGCCCAGGCTGTCTTCGGCGCCTGCCGGGAGGCGGGGGTGGCCGTCGAGATCAACTGCCGCCCGGAGCGGATGGACCCGCCGGACCGGCTGCTGACGCTGGCGGCCGAGCTGGGCTGCGTGTTCGCCATCGACACCGACGCGCACGCGCCGGGGCAGCTGGACTGGCTGGGCAACGGCACGGGCCGGGCGATGCAGGCCGGCATCGGCCCGGACCGGGTGATCAACACCCGGAGGGCTGATGCGCTGACGGCTGGAGGAAAGGAGCGGCGTTCCCGGTAAGCGCGGCGGCCGGGGGGTCACGATTTAGCTGCAGGAGCCGTGCGCCAAAACGCAATGAACCCCGCTTTCAACGCGTTTTAGCGCACTGGAAGCCCAGTTTCATAGCCTCCTAAAACGAGGAACCCGTCATGCGTCGGGTTCAAATCTGGGGTGAAGGTGCTTCACCCGACGAGCGTGGCGCACACTCGCCCGCGAACGCCTTTTATGAGGTACGAGCAAGGGTGCCGGAGGGGAGTTTGCTAGTCGCTGACCAGCCAGGCCGTGGTGTCGGCGGGCAGCTGGGTGCCCTCGACCGCGGCGCTGGTGAGGATGACGGTGCCGGGCGGCAGCGGGACCGGACCGGGGCCGAAGTTGGTCACGCAGCGCCAGCCCCCGGGCCGGGCGAAGTGCAGGACCTGGCCGCCGGTGCCGGGCAGCCACTCCATGTTCTCCGCGGCCTGCAGCCGGTGCCGCCAGTGCAGGGCGCTGCGGTAGAGCGACAGGGTGGAGGCCGGGTCCCGCTCCTGGGCCTCGACGCTCAGCGGGCCGAACCAGGCCGGCTGCGGCAGGTGCGCGGCGCCGGGACCGAAACCGAACGACGCGCCTCCTGTCGTCCAGGGCAGCGGGACCCGGCAGCCGTCGCGGCCCTTCTCCGCGCCCCGCGACCGGCTGAAGACCGGGTCCTGGACCTGGTCCGCGGGGATGTCGGGCACCTCGTGGAGGCCGAGTTCCTCGCCCTGGTACAGGTACGCGGAACCGGGCAGGGCCAGCATCAGCAGGATCGCGGCCCGGGCCCGCCGCAGGCCCAGGCCGCGATCCAGTCTCGGGGAGGCGCCGCCGGTCCGCAGCCACGCCCGGGCGTGGGCATGGCCGGTGCGGTCCTCGGAGGGCAGGCCGTAGCGCGTGGCGTGCCGGACGATGTCATGGTTGGAGAGCACCCAGGTGGTGGACGACCCCTGCCGCTGCGCGTCCGAGAGGCCGTCGGTGATCACCCGCAGGAACTCCCCGGCGCTCCAGTTGGCGGCGAGCAAGTCGAAGTTGAACGCCTGGCCCAGGCCATCCGGACTGGCGTACCGCGGCCGGCGGGAGGGGTGCACCCAGGCCTCGGCGATCGCGGACCGCGGCGGGTCGTACTCGTTGAAGACCCGCCGCCATTCGGCGTAGATGTCGTGGACCTCGTCCCGGTCCCACAGCGGGTGGGAGCCAGGCGGCAGCGACCCGTCGGTGATGTCCCCCTGGACGGGCAGCGACGCGAGCGGCTCGGTCAGGTTCTTGGCCAGGCCGTGCGCCACGTCGACCCGGAACCCGTCGACCCCGCGGTCGGACCAGAACCGGAGGGTCTGCAGGAAATCGTCGCGGACCTCGCGGTTCGCCCAGTTGAGGTCCGGCTGCTCCGGGGTGAAGAGGTGCAGGTACCACTGCCCGTCGGGGACCCGGGTCCAGACCGGCCCGCCGAACATGGAGGCCCAGTCCGAGGGCGGCCGGTCCCCGTCCGGGCCCAGCCCGTCGCGGAAGATGTACCGGTCCCGGGCCGGCGAGCCCTTCGGCGAGGCGAGCGCCTCGCGGAACCAGGCGTGCCGGCTGGAGGTATGGTTCGGCACGATGTCGACGATGGCCTTGATATTGCTGGCGTGCAGCCGGGTGACCAGCTCGCCGAAATCGGCCAGCGTGCCGAGTTGCGGGTCCACGTCGCGGTAGTCGTCGACGTCGTAGCCGCCGTCGGTCAGAGCTGAGGGGTAGAACGGGCTGAGCCAGAACCGCGTCGACGCCCAGCGCGGCCAGGTACGGAACCCGCGAGATGATGCCGCGCAGGTCGCCGACTCCGTTGCCGTCGGAGTCGGCGAAACTGCGCGGGTAGATCTGGTACACCACCGCCTGCCGCCACCATTCGGCGGCGTCGGCGGAACGTACCGGATCGGGAACCTGCTGGGTGGCGGTCATGGTTACTTGATCGAGCCCCGCATGATGCCGCTGACGACCCAGCGCTGGGCGACGAGGAACGCGACCAGGGTCGGGAGCAGGGCCATGAGGTACGAGGCGAAGGCCACGTTGATGTTGGTGGTGAACTGATCCTGGAACAGGTACTGGACCACCGGCAGGCTCTGGAGCTTGGGGTTCGCGGTGATCAGCTGCGGCATCATGAAGTCGTTCCAGGACTGCAGGAAGGCGAAGATGCCCACGGTGGCGCTGATCGGCGCCAGCAGCGGGAACACGATCCGGCGGAAGGTCTGCATGGTCGTGCAGCCGTCCATCCGCGCGCTTTCCTCCAGCTCGACCGGGATGCCCCGGATGAAGGCGGAGAAGAGCAGCACGTTGAACGCGAGGTTGAACATGATGTGCAGGATCGCGACGCCGAACGGGTTGTCGAGGCCGATCGAGGACATGAGCTGGACCTGCGGCAGCGCGACGACCGGGAACGGGATGAACAGGGCGATCATCAGGTAGCCGAACGTCGCGCGGAACTGCCAGTGGCCCCAGTTGCGCACGATCGCCCACGCCGCCAGCGCGCTCACGAGGATCTCCCCGGCCACGGCGATCACCGTGATCAGCATGCTCATCGCGAAGGCGAGCGGGAAATCGGTCAGGTCCCAGGCGGCCCTGAAGTTCCCCCACTGAATCGGCCAGGGGAAGTTGAAGCCGGTGCCGGTGCCGGTCTGGGCCGGCGACTTCAGCGCCATGGCGATGGCGAAGTAGATCGGGATGATGATGATCAGGGAGACGATCGCGACGACGATCGTCAGCCCCCAGTTGACCCGGCCGCCCTCGGGTACCGGGCGCGTCCGGCGGGGCCGGATCCGCGGCGCGGCGACGACCGGTTTGGTGCTTACCTCGGTAGCCACTACAGACCCCCTCCTCGACGCCGGATGACACCTAGCTGGAAGACCGCGAAGAGCAGCGTGATGACGAAGAAGATGACCGCGTTGGCCATCTGGTAGGCGTAGTCGCCGTTGAAGAAGCCGCTGAAGATGGTCTGGGCCACGCTGGTGGTGGCGGTGCCCGGGCCGCCGCCGGTCAGGCCGACCACGACGTCGTACACGTTGAGGAAGTTCTTGAAGGTCAGGATCGTGTTGATGACGAGGAACCCGAAGAGCAGCGGGAAGGTCATGCGCCTGAACTTCGTCCAGGCGCTCGCCCCGTCGATCGAGGCGGCCTCGTACACCTCCGTCGGGATGCCGGTCAGCCCGGCCAGGAAGATGATGATCGCGCCCGGGATGGCCACCCAGGACGCTACGAAGACGACGCCGAGCCAGGCGGTGTGCTGGCCCGCCAGGATGTTGCTCTCCAGCGGGGCGAAATGGATCGCCGCCGAGATGATCGGGACGGACGTGGAGATGATGAAGGTGAAGATGTAGGAGACGATCAGGCCGGACAGGACCAGGGGCATGAAGAAGATCGTGCGCAGCCCGGACCGCCATCTGATCCGGGAGTTCAGCGCGATCGCCAGGGCCAGCGCGACCACGTTGGTGAGGATGCACGCCACGACGGCGAACAGCAGCGTGAAACCGTAGGAATCCCGGATGGTCGGGTCGCTGAACGCGGCCTTGTAGTTGGCGAACCCGATGGAATGCCAGGTCCCGTAGCCGACGAAGTTCGTGAAACTGTAGAACATCCCCTGGACCGCGGGGTAAATGATGAAGAAGGTGAACAGGACGATCGCCGGGATGACCATCAGAAGATACGCCGGCGCGACGGGGAAGAAGATGCTCTTCAGCCTGCCCGGCGGGGCACCCCCGGGGCGCGCTGAGGTCGCGGTCATGGCTGCCTCCTGAATCCGGTGCTGTGCCGCTTACTGGAGCGCTTCATGCCGAGGTCCTAATGGCCAGGCGCTTGAAGGCGCCGTCCATCGACGACGTGAAGCCGCTGACGTTGCCGGTCAGCATCATCTCCTGGATGAAGTTCCCGACCGGGATGGTGAGGGGGACGTAGGTTCCCGCGCCCTGGTAGAAACGCCCGGAGCTGACGTACTGCTGCAGGCCCGAGACGAGCGGGCTCTTCTGCGGCGGGGCGTTCTTGAGCGGCGAGAACGCGAGGTTGGTCTGGTTGTACGCGTTCATGACGCTCGGCTGCATGAGGTAACCGAGGAACTCGATGGCCGCCTTGCGCTGCGCGGCCGCCTGCGCTCGCGGCAGCCAGATGGCCAGGTCGAGGTTGACCCGGCACTTGGTGTCGGCCGCGTTGTCGGTGGCGGGCAGCGGGAACGTGCCCATCTTGGCCTTGGGGTTGATCTCCAGGACCTGGCCGACGGCCCACGGTCCCTGCATGTACATCCCGGCCTGCCCGGCCGCGAAGGCGGTGTTGCCGTCGGCGTAGTGCTTGGAGATGGCGTTGTCGTTGAAATAGGGCGCCAGGCTGAGCATCTTCTGGCAGGGCGCGGTGAAATCCTTCTCGAACGACATCGAGGAGTTAGGGCCGATGCTGGTGCCGTCGGCGGCGAGGCCCTTGTAGAACGCCGCGACGTCGATCATGCCGCCGACGGTGTAATCGAACAGGCCCTGCTGCGTCGTCCAGGTGTCGCCGTAGGTCTGGTAGATCGGCGTGATGCCCTTGGACTTGAACTTCTCGCATACCGCGAGGAATTCGCTCCAGGTCGTGGGGACGGCGGAAACACCGACCTTGTCGAAGAGGTCAGGGTTGTAGATGACGCCCTCGGCCGCTACCGAGTAGGGCAGGACGCTCGTCTCTCCCTTGTACGAGGCGTACTGGGTGACGAGAGCCTGGATGTTCGGGTCGATGGTCTTGGCCTGCGGCAGGCCGGCCAGGTTGGCCAGCACGCCGCGGGCGACGAAGATCGACGTGGTCAGGTTGTAGTTGTCGCAGTCGATGTCGGGCGGATTACCGCGCACGAACTCCGCGATGAGGCTCGAGGCGGAGTCGTGCGTCACCGAGATCGACTTCTGGCTCGCGTTGAACTTCGCCACGAGGCTGTCGAAGTACGGGATGACCTCGGGTTTCGTCTCTTCCAGGCGGATGGCCGTGCGTCCGCCCGAGGAGGAGGAAGAGCATCCGGCGGCGAGGCCGGGGACGGCGAGCACGGCCGCGCCGGCGCCCAGCGTCCTGATCATCGTCCGGCGGCTCATCGCCGCCGGGGCGGGCTTCTGTCTGCCCGACTGGGTGTTGGTGCCTCGTCGCATACCAGCCTCCGACCCGAGGAACGCCCTTCCAACCAGCCGCGTAGCGTCGGTTAGAATTGATAGAACGATCTACCACATAAAAAACCCGTGACCATGCCCTGTCAAGGGGTGAATCTTTGATGGCAGTACGGTGACCTGGTGACAGGGTCTCGATCGGGGCACGCCAAGCCCTCAGTGACGCGTCAGGTAACGATTGAGGACGTGGCGCGGGCCTCGGCGGTGTCCCGGCAGACCGTCTCGAACGTGCTCAACGGCAGCGGCCGGGTGGGCGACGCGGCCCGGGCCCGGGTGCTCGAAGCCGTGGCCGCGCTCGGCTACCACCCGCACCACGGCGCGCGGAGCCTGCGCTCCCGCCGGACCAGGCAGTTCGCCTACCTCATGCCGCGCGTGCAGCTGCTGCCGGGCAACTACATCATGCAGCAGTTCCTGCAGGCGCTGGCGTCGGCATCGGCCCGGCGGGGCTACAGCACCGTGATCGTGGTCCCGGACGGGGACCCGCGGGACGAGATGCGGCGCCTGATCGCCAGCCGGAGCGTGGACGCCTTCCTCCTGTCGGAACTGCAGCAGGAAGATCCGCGGGTGGTGCTGCTGGCCGAGGCCGGGTTCCCGTTCGCCTGCTTCGGCCGGACCGCCCCGGCACTGTCGCAGAACTGGGTCGACATCGACAACCGGGCGGCCGTCGCCGCGGCCGTGGGGCACGTGCTCGACCGGGGGTTCTCCCGGATCGCCTTCCTGGGCTACCGGACGCCGAACCACTGGGACACCGAGCGGGCGGCCGGGTTCACGGACGGCCTGGCCGATCGCGGGATCGCGGCCGGCCAGGGCGATCTGCTGCTGGTGGACGACGGCAGCGCCCGCCGCAAGGTCCGGTCGCTGCTGGCCGCCGCCCGCCCTGAACTGCGGCCGGACGCCATCGTGACCAGCAGCGACCGGCTGGCCGGGGTGGTCTACAGCGTGGCCGCGGAACTGCGGCTGCGGATCGGCCAGGACCTGGCCGTCACCGGGTTCGACGGCAGCGACGCGGCCAGCCTGATGCACCCGCGGCTGACCAGCGTGGCCATGCCGGTCGACGAGATCGCCCGGCGGGTGGTGGGCCGGGCACTCAGGCAGCTCGACCACGGACCCGGCCAGGAGCCGGGCGAGGTGGTTCCGACCAGGCTGCGGCTGGGCGAGAGCACCGAGGGCTCGCGCCGCGAGACCGCCCGGGCCCCGGACGTACGGCGCACCGGCGACGCCGCGCTGCCATGGAAACGTTTCCAGGGATCGGCCCCTAACGGGGGCGGCGGCCCGGCGGTCTCCGGCCCGGACCGCCGGGTGACGATCGCGGAGGTAGCCGCCGACGCCGGGGTCGGGGTGGGCACGGTCTCGCGGGTCCTCAACGGCAGCGGCCAGGTGCGTGAATCCACGCTGCGGACGGTGCTCGACTCGATCGAACGGCTCGGCTACCGGCCCAGCCACGCCGCGGCCGCCCTGGTCCGCGGTACGCCGAGGACCGTGGCGCTCCTGGTCGCGCACCTGACGAGGCCGTCGACGGTCGTCCGGGTGGCCAGCGCGCTCGCGGTACTGGAGGAGCAGGGCTACGACACGATCGTCTGCAACGTGGACAGCCCGGCCGAACGGGACCGGCACCTGGAGAGCCTGCTGCCGACCCACCGGGCCGACGGCGTCCTGGCCATCTGCTTGCCGCTGTCCCGCGGCCAGCTCGACCAGTTCGCCCGGGCCGGGGTCGCCCTGGCCAGCGTGGACGCGGCCAACCCGGGGGTGCCGCAGACGGTCATCGACGACGTGGCGGGCGGGCGGCTGGCGACCGGCCACCTCATCGCCCGGGGACACCGCCGGATCGGGTTCGTCGGTGACGTGCCGTCCGGGCGGCCTCCGGCCGGCCTGGGCTTCACGTCGTCGGCGCACCGGCTGCGCGGGTACAAGCAGGCCCTGGCGGCGGCGGGCATCGACGTGGAGCCCGGCCTGATCCGGCACGGCCCGCACGACGCCGCGGTCGCGGCCGAGCAGGCGGCGGAGCTGCTGAAGTCGACCCATCCCCCGTCGGCGATCTTCGCCGCCTCCGATACCCAGGCCATCGGCGTGCTGGCCGCCGCGGACCGGCTCGGCGTGCCGGTTCCCGGACGGCTCTCGGTCGTCGGCTTCGACGACGTCGAGTCCGCCGCCTTCCTGGGCCTGAGCACCGTGCGCCAGCCGCTGGCGCTCAGCGGCGCCGAGGGCGCGCGACGGCTGTGCGCGCTGCTGCGCGGGGAGAAGGTCCACCCGCTGCGGCAGGAGCTGCCGATCGACCTGATGGCACGGGACAGCTCGGCCCAGGCACCGTGACGGTGGCTCGCGCAGTGCTTGCGCCGGCGCAACCGCGTGTGCAGATGCGCCTCGGATAAATCCGCGGCGAGCCCGTCGATGACGGTCAGCCGGGCCGCCCGGCGGGCGGGAACGACCGAGGCGAGCAGGGCCGCGACCGCGGCGAGGGCGACGTAGCCGGCGATCTGCAGGACCGGATAGCTGACCGGGCCGCCATCGGCGCGCAGGAACGCCCGGCCCGTCGCCCAGCCGAACCCGATGCCGAAGGTGACCCCGGCGACCGCTCCCATCAGCCCGAGCAGCATGGCCTCCGCGCTGATCATCCAGCGCAGCTCCCGCCGGGTGAGGCCGAGCGCGCGCAGCAGCGCCGACTCCCTGGTCCGCTCGAGGACGGACAGCGACAGCGTGTTGGTCATGCCGACCAGCGCGATCACGATGGACGTGGCGAGCAGCCCGTCGAGCAGCGTGCTGAGTTTCTGGACCGACGAGAGCATGTGCGCTCGCAGCGACGCCTGCGAGGTGATATCGATCAGCGGGTAATCCGCGGCCGCCGCGTCCACCGCCGCGGCCGCGGCGGCGGCCGGCCCGCCAGGACGCGCCTTGACCGCGACCTCGGTGTCCTCGCCCGGGCCGAGAACCTTGGTGAAGTCGGGCCAGGAGATCACCGCCGTCTCGTCCAGGACGCCGTCGGAGAAGGTGGCGTCCACCACGAACGGGTGCCCGTTCACCGAGACGGTCCCGCCCGTCGTCACGTGCAGGCCGCTGGCCTCGACGGCGCTGAGCGCGATGGCGCCGGTACCGGTCTCGACCGCCGACAGCGACCCGGAGTGCACCAGCGGCATGAACACGGAGCGGTAGGCGGCCGGCTCGGCCGCCAGCAGCCGCACCTGATGACCGTCCAGCGATACGGCGCTCTGCCGTATCCCGACCGCGACAGCGATCCGGGAGCTTTCCCGCAAGCTGGTCACGACGCGCTCCGGAATGCCCCCTCGGTTCACGGACAGCAGGTAGTCGGCCGGGAAGTGCCGGTTGACCTCGTGGTTCGCGAACTGGGCCGCGGTGGACAGCACCACCGCGAAAAGGGTCATCAGCCCGATCCCGATGGTCAGGGCCACGGTGGTGGCCGCTGTCCGTGACGGGTTGCGGCGGGCGCCGGCTGTCGCCAGCCGCATCCGCACGCCGAGCAGGCGTGACGGCAGCCAGCCGAGCCCCGCCGCCAGCGGCCCGGCCACCAGCGGCCCGATCACCAGGAAACCGAGGAAGAAGATCGTGCCGCCGGCCGCGATCAGGAAAAGACCGGGCAGGCCCCGGGGGATGCCGGCCGCGGTGAGCACGAGGCCCGCGGCGCCGAGCGGAACCGCCACGATGATCCGTAGTTTCACGCCGCCGGCCTTGCCCTCGTGCGGCGTCGTCAGGGCGGCGACGGGCGCTGTCCTCGACGCCGCCAGCGCGGGCAGCAGGGCGGCGCCGACGGTGACGGCCGTGCCCGCGGCCAGGCAGAGCGCCGCCGTGGCGGGCGTGAGCGTGACGCTGCCGGAGTTCAGCGCGGCCGCGAGCAGCGCGCCCAGGGCGAGTCCGCCGCTGCTGGCGGCCAGCCCGAGCACGGTTGATTCGGCCAGGATGCCGGCCATGACCTGACGCCGGCTCGCGCCGACGCAACGCAGTAGCGCCACCTCCCGCAGCCGTCCGGCGAGCAGGGTGCGGAAGCTGTTGTAGATGACCAGCGCCGCGACGAGCAGGGACACCAGGGCGAAGATCAGCAGGCCGGTGGAGAGCAGGCCCTCGCCGCCCGCGTTCTGCTCGGCCAGCATCGCGGCCAGGTGACCGCCGGTCACCACGGACGCGCGGGCAAGGCGCAGGGCCGCCAGCCGGGCCGCCAGCGCGGACTGGCTGACTCCGGGTGCGGCCGCCACATCGATCCGCTGGTAGCCGTCGGCACCGGTGAGCGCGCGGACGGTCGCGGCGGGCAGGATCAGCACCGATCCGCTCGCCGCGGCGTCCGAGATGCCCGTATCGGCGATCCCGGTGACTTCCAGCCGCCGCATGCGTCCGTTGGTGCCGATGACGGAGATCCGCGTCCCGGCCGATACGTGGTCAAGCGCCGCCGTGTCCTTGTCGAGGAGCACGCTGCCCCCGCCGGACAGCACGGTGTAGTCACGGAACCTGGGGTCGGGAGGCAGGTCCTCGGCCACCGCGGCGTAGGCCCGGCCGTTCGTCCCGACGATCGGCAGCGAGCCCTGCATCCTGCCTTCGGCCGATGCGACTCCGGGCACGGCGCGCACCGCGCCGAGGTCGGACAGCGGAAGCCGGGCGCCGCTGGCCGGCTCGACGGCCGCGTCGACGTTCTGGGCCTGGGCCGCGAACTGGCTGTCATACGACGCGTGAACCGTGGCGGTGTTGACGAGCGTCCCGGCCACGAACGCGACGCCGAGTGCGACCGCGGCCGCCGACAGCAGCAGCCGCCGCCACCCGGCCCGCAGGCCCGCCAGGGTGACGGTCAGCATTCGTCCACCTTGAGCGCGTCCAGGATCTGGGCCACGGCCGGGCTGAGCAGCTCACCGCGGACCTGCCCGTCGGCCAGGAACACCACCCGTTCCGCGTAGGACGCGGCGACCGGGTCGTGCGTCACCATGACGACCGTCTGCCCGAACTCGCGGACGGAGTGCCGCAGGAACGTGAGCACCTCGGCCCCGGAACGGGAGTCCAGGTTGCCGGTAGGTTCGTCGGCGAAGATGACGTCCGGGCGGGACATCAGGGCGCGGGCGCAGGCGACCCGCTGCTGCTGGCCGCCGGACAGCTCGCTGGGGCGGTGACCGAGCCGGTCGCCGAGGCCGAGCACGCCGACTACCTCCTGAAACCAGCGCGGTTCCGGGTCGCGGCCCGCCAGTTCGAGCGGCAGCCGGATGTTCTGCTCCGCGGTGAGGGCGGGCAGCAGGTTGAAGGACTGGAAGATGAAGCCGACGTGATCCCGGCGGAACAGGGTCAGCTGGCGGTCGGCCAGCCCGCTGATCTGGGTATCGCCGACCAGCACGGAACCTGAGGTCACCGTGTCCAGCCCGGCCAGGCAGTGCATCAGGGTCGTTTTCCCGGATCCGGAGGGTCCCATGATGGCGGCGAAGCTCTGCGTGTCGAAGCCGACCGTCACGCGGTCGAGTGCCCGGACGGCGTTGAAGCCCTGCCCGTAAGTCTTGGTGAGGTCCTTGGCTATGAGCATGGACTCGACGGTAGGGAGCGGGACCCGATTCGCGCGTCGGGCGCGGGGCTGGTTTCGCGCCTACGTACCCGCGCGCAGCCGCTACGCGCCGGGACGTACCAGCCCGGCCTCGTACGCGTAGACGACGGCCTGGACCCGGCCGCGGAGGCCGAGTTTGCCCAGGATGTTGCTGACATGAGTCCGGACGGTCGCCTCGGACAAGAACATGCGGCTGGCGATCTCGGCGTTGGACAGCCCCAGGGCGACCTCCCGCAGCACCTCCGTTTCGCGCGGGGTCAGCGGGCCGCCGGCTGGCGCCTGATGCCGCGGGCGCGCGGGCGCGCCGTCAGTGGCCGCCCAGCCGGGGGTGGCCGCGCTGAAGCGGTCGAGCAGCCGCCGGGTCGTGCTCGGCGCGACGATGGCGTCACCGGAATGGACGATCCGCACCCCCTCGATCAGGTTCCTGGCCCCGGTGTCCTTGAGCAGGAACCCCGACGCGCCCGCCTTGATCGCCTCGTAGACGTACTCATCCACGTCGAACGTGGTCAAGATCAGGACCCGCGGGGCATCGTCGCCGACCCGGATGCGGCGGGTCGCCTCGACGCCGTCCATCCGGGGCATCCGCACGTCCATCACCACGACATCGGGCCGCGTCGCCGCGGTGACCTCGACGGCCTCCGCGCCGTCACCGGCCTCGCCGACGACCTCCATGTCCTGCTGTCCGCTGAGAACGAGCCGGAATCCGGTCCGGACCAGTTCCTGGTCATCCACCAGGACGACGCGGATCACGCCCACGGGAGCCGCGCCAGCACCTGGAACCCGCCAGATGCCCGCGGCCCGGCGGTGAACGTCCCGCCGAACATGGCGACCCGTTCCCGCATCCCGATCAGGCCGTGCCCGTTCCGGTTCGGCGGCACCGGCCCGCAGCCGTCGTCTGACACCTCGACCTCCATGGCGCTGCTCGAATAGCTCAGCCGCACGTCCGCGGACGCTTGCGGCCCGGCGTGCTTGACCGCATTGGTCAGTGCCTCCTGCACGATGCGGAACACGGCCAGCGCCAGCCCCTGGGGAAGCTCGCGGGAGGGGCCCTCGACCCGCAGCCGCACCTGCAGCGGGACGCTTCCCACCAGGTCCTCGAGCTGATCAAGGCCGGGCTGCGGTTCGGCTATGCCCCGTTCGGTCCGCAGCACGCCGAGGAGCAGGCGCAGGTCGGTGAGGGCATCGCGCCCCGTCCGCCCGATGGCGGCGACCGCCTTGCTCGCCTCGCCGAGGTTCTCCTGCTCGATCGCGGCCTCGGCTCCGTCGGAGGCGACGATCATCAGGCTCACGCTGTGCGCGATGATGTCGTGCAGTTCGCGCGCTATGCGCTCGCGCTCCTGGGCCACCGCTACTTGGGCCAGCGCCTCCCGCTCGCGCTGCAGTCGTTCGGCCCGGTCTTCCAGGCTCGCCAGGTAAGCGCGACGGGTCCTGGTGACGGTACCGAACGCCCAGGCCAGCAGGACCGGTGCGAACAGGACGCCGTAGGCGAGAGTCTCGTTCCAGGTGTTCTTGACGCCGCTCGCCCACACCAGGGCCGCGACGGTGGCACCGCCGATGCCGCCGGCGACCGCGACCAGCCTCGTCGCGGCTGTCCCGTAAGCCACCGCGGAGAAGATCGCGATGATGAGCGCGAGGTCGTAGAAACCGGGGATCGTGTGACTGTCCAGGCCGTGACCGTGGCCGAGGGCGGCGGCGATGACCTGCGCCAGCCCGAGGGCGAAGCAGACCGCCAGCACCGCGAACGGCGCCCGGCGCCGCCAGTACAGCGACACGCTCATCAGCGCGCCGAGCAGCAAGCGCCAGCCCAGGCCGTGATAGCCCGGGCCAAACAGCCCGAGCCCCAGCGGGATCGCGGTCACGCCGAGGTCCGTCAGCCGACTGCGCACTGCTTAACCGTAGGTCACGCGATACGTTCCTGGCATCGTCCGCGATACGTAATCCGTACGGCCTCATGTCCCTTGGCTGCGGCGGCCTCGCTGGCCGGTGGTCGCTGCAGGTAGGCGAGCCGTTCCAGCCTGGCGGGCAGTGCTCGTGGACAGCGCCGGTCACCGACCCGGCCGGCGCGGGTCTGGTGCTCAAGGTGGGATTCCGGTTCCCCGGCGGCGAGGAGCGGGATGAGGCAGCCGGGCTGCGGCTATGGGATGGAAACGGGGCCGTCCGCCTGCAGGCCGCCTGCGAGAGCGAGTCAGCGTACGCGCTGCTGATCGAGCGGTGCCTGCCCGGCACTCCGCTGGGCCAGATGCTGCCCGAGGCTGAACAGGATCTGGTGGTGGCCAGGCTGCTGCGCCAGCTATGGGCGCAGCCGCACACGGCGTACCCGTTCCGTTCGCTAGCGCAGATGTGCGCGGCGTGGGCTGGGGAGTTCGAGCAGGAATACGCGGCCGCCCCTTCCGCGGACAGGATCGATCCGGGCCTCGCCAGGGCCGGAATCGCGCTGTTCCGGGCCCTGCCCCAGACCGAAGGCCCTCAGGTGCTGCTGTGCACCGACCTGCACGGCGACAACATCCTCGCCGCGCAGCGGGCACCGTGGCTGGTCATCGACCCCAAGCCCTACGTCGGCGACCCCGCCTACGACGTCTTGCAGCACATGCTCAACTGCGAGGACAGGCTGGCCGCCGACCCCGCCGGACTGGCCGGGCGGATGGCCGGCCTGGCCGGGATTGACGCTGGCCGGGTCCGCCAGTGGCTGTTCGCCCGCAGCGTGCAGGAGTCGGTCGGCTCGCCGCTCATGCGCCAGGTGGCCAGGCAGCTCGCGCCCGCATAGGCCGCCCTAGCCGGAGTTCACATGGCCAGGCTGATCTTGAGCGACCGCAGCCGTCGCCACGAGCATCGCCGCGTCATCGTGAACATCGCCGGACAGTTTCGGCTGCGCCTGGCCGATTATCGAGAGTTGGCGGAATTTGCTCCAGGTCTTCCGGTTCCGCGCTCGCAGCTCCGGCCGGCCGTGGAGGGAATGCCCAGACGGTCGTGCGCTTGATGTCGCTGCCTTCTAGCATGCGCTGGCCGGGAACGTAGTAGCTGGCCAGCTGCATGAGCCGGTCACGGGGCAGATATGCCCGGCCGAAGTCGCCAACCAGGACAGTGGCTCCGCGGGTGTGGCCTCGTTCCGCGAGCTTGATCATCTTCGCGGCCAGGTCCCGTTCGTAGAAAGCGTCGGCAACCAGGACCGGCCCTACGCCAAGGGCTGGGAGATTGTCCTGGTCCAGGACGTCAGCGCAGACGGCCCCGACCGTTACGCCGTTGGCGGCGGCGTTCATGCGGATAGCTACGGTAGCGACCGGGTCGATGTCATAGGCGGTCACCGCTGCCGCCCCCGCCATGGCCGCGGCGATGGCCACGACCCCCGAGCCGGAGGCAATATCGATCGCGTGCCGGCCTCGGACCGTCTCCGGATGGTCCAGAAGGTAGCGGGCCAGCGCCAGCCCGCCAGCCCACGCGAACGCCCAGAACGGCGGATCCAGGCCAGCCTGTCCTGACGCCAGCTCTGTGCGCTGCCACAAGCTGATCGGATCACCGGCTAGATGAAGCCGGATACCCGGAACGAGCGGCACAGACTTCAGCTGGGTGCCAGCCCTGATCATCTCCGGCCAAGCCCGTCGCGTCCAGGCGCTGCCAGTCATGTCGATCCTCCAGATCATGCTTAGACGGCCCTTCGTTGCGTAACAGCCGTTTCGCCGCAATGATCTCCGGCGGCGCCAGCGTCGTTCTCGCGCTGCGTCAGCCGGTGACCCTGACGTTTCCTGCCTGGAGTCCCTTCTGACCTTGGGTGATGTCGGCCCCGGCCTTCTCGACCGCGATGAAGCCATAACCTTTGCCGCCGTTGAACCATTTCACAGTGCCTGCGCCATCTTGACCTCTTGGCGTCCATGCCGCGTCATGGCCGGTGGCCGCGCTCGCCACTTGGTCTGGCCAGCCTGTCACGGAACGCGCGGGGAACGAAACGGGCGGGGCGCCAACTGCCCGGCTGCGCGAAGACCCTGGGGCCAGCGAGCCGACCGTCATCGCCTGATGACGGGCAGCCGTCCGTCCAGGGCCTCGAGCGCCAGGGCGATGACGGCTCCGAGGACGACCACGATGGCGGTGTTGCGCACCGCGACGGCCGCGGGCCGAACAGCAGCCAGCCGGCTAGCGCCCACCAGGGCGCGAAGTAATGGAGCCCGGCATTGACCCAGACCCCGAACCCGGTGTGGTGCACCTGCCCGGCCAGCACGACCCACCACGACCGGCGCAAACCCTCCCGGCTCGGGGCTGCCTGATCGCCGGCACCGCGCGGCCGGATCCTAGCGTCGCGCGTCAAAGTTGACCTTCAGGCGTGCAGCGGGGTTCAGGCACCACTCCAGCACCGATGGCCAAGGTCCGTAGCCGTCCGGGATGGCCACGTGCCCGGCGCCGGTCAGCAAGTCGACATCGCAGCCCAGCGGCCGGCCGAAGACCTCCGCAGCGCCTTCTGGGCAGTACGGGTCATCGTCGGAGCACGCCAGCCGTGGCGTCGTCGCGGCGAGCTTCAGCCTGGTCAGATCGAGGACCCCGGGTGCGAATCCAGCGATGACGTCCCAGGAAAACTGCGCCGGCCCCGGCGGCCCGACCAGCAGCACCCGGCTGGCGGGAGGCTGATCGTGGGCAACGATGTTCGTTCCCCGTGACGCTAGCTCCCGCGCCGTCCCGGCGCCGATTCCCGAGCTGGCGCCCACGATCACTGCTGCCCGGCCGGTGAGCCGATCGGTGCCTCGCTTCACGTCTTCTGCGGTGACGTCGTTCGGCTCGCCGTGAGCCGGCTGCCACCCTCGCGCTTAGCCGAGTCCGATCTGCTTTGCCTGCAGCGCGGAGTCCCAGAAGGCGGAAATAGCGATGAGCTGGTCACCCTGCCACCTGCTGGTCTGGCCGAAGTCGAGGTCGAACGCTTTTCCGGTCGGGGGCACCACCGTGCCGTCGGGCAGCACCATTTCCCCGGTGAAGGTCCCCGTGGTGCGGGTGACCACCGTGATCCAGTCGCCGCTCCCGAACTGGACCGGGTACGGATCGTTGTGGACGCGGACGTCAGGGAAGACGCGGAACATCTGCCGCACCATCGCGGCGTGGGCCGCCGCTCCGTAGATCGGCTCTGCGGTGCCCGTGACGTACGCAACCATGTCGGGGTGGTGGATCACGTTCAGGACCGCGAAGTCGCGGTCGTTGAAGGCGTCGTCGCCCTGCTTCATAAGCGCGAGAAGGTGTGCCGTCCGGCTGCTGCCGGTGATGGTAGCCATGAGGACTCCCGTTCCTGTCGGTGATTCGAAGATCACGGCCGCAGCGGCTGCTGGTCACGGTCACTGTATTTTTTATAGTCGTAACCCTAAGTTTATGGTGCACTCTAATCCTAGCACCCTTCTGCTCGGTCGCCGTAGGATAGATGGAGACGGGTCAATTTCTAGTGTTCAGTCAAAGCTTGGGGTATACCGGATAGGCTGCGGTGATGACCGCCACCGGATTGCGCGACCTCAAGAAGGCGCGGACGCGCCGGCTTATCGCCGATACAGCGGCCCGCCTGTTCGCCGAGCGCGGCTACGAACATGTCACGGTCAGCGAGGTGGCGCGCGCGGCCGAGGTCGCCGAGCAAACGGTCTACAACTACTTCCCCGCCAAGGAGCAGCTGGTCACCGACCGCGAGCAGCAGGTTCAGGACCGGCTGTGCGACCTCATCCGCTCCCGCCCGCCGGACGTCACCCCGGCCGCCGCGATCCGCGGCTTCGTCCTCGAGGCCGTCGCCGGGATCCGCAGCATCTCGCCGGAGATCTGGCGGGGCGAGCTCGGCTACCTGGCGGCCATCAGCCCGACGGTTCACCGGCTGATGCTCGAGCTGACCGAACGCCAGGCCGCTGCCCTCGCCACCGCCATCAGCGATACCACCGCCGTCGCGCCGGAGGTCGCCAGGCTCCAGGGGATCGCGCTCGCCGCGGTGTTCCAGATCCTCATCGGCGACGCCGGCCAGCGCGCGCGCAACGGCCAGAGCCAGGCCGAGATCGCTGACGAGCTGCGTCCAGTAGTAGAGAACATCCTCGACGAGCTCGACCGCTGGCTGAGCGCCTCAGCAACGCCGGCGGCGTCCGGCTGGCGGCGGATGATGGATGCATGATCGGTGACCGGTGGGGTGTCAGCGAGGCTGAGGTCTTGCGTGCCTACCCGTGTGACGGCTTCGTCGCCGCACCCGTCCTGCAGGCGTGGCGGGGCATCCGAATCGAGGCACCCGCGGGCGCGGTGTGGCCGTGGGTCGCGCAGATCAGGCTCGCGCCGTACTCCTATGACTGGATCGACAACCGCGGCCGCCGCTCGCCCCGTGAGCTGGCGGGCCTGCCCGGACCGCGGGCCGGGGACAGGTTCACCACGGCCGGCGGCCGCGCGCTGGGCCGGATCGTATCGGCCGAGGCGGGCAGGCAGCTGACGGGCACCATCATGGGCGCCTTCATGTCCTACGTCCTGGTACCTCAGGATGACGGCGCGACGCGCCTGCTGCTCAAGGTCATCATGCGGACTCCGCGGTGGGCCGCTCCGGCGCTGTCCGCTGGGGACCTGATCATGGCCCGGCGGCAGCTGCTGAATCTCAAAAAACTCGCCGAGCGCTGAGTCCGGGCACCTGGCCTGCGGCGGCAGCAGATCGCGTCATGCAGGCGGCTTTTCGTACCGGAGGTGCCATGAGCAACCTTGCCGCCCTGGACCCGGTCCACCTGGTCCGGGCCCGCAAGCGCCTGGGCGTCCCGTACTCGCGCCTGCTGGAGCGACGGGTCGTACGGATACCAGTGCAGCGCATCGCCCGGCAGCCGGCCGTCGTCTACGACAGCCGTTCTCACTGGCTGAACAGCCGGCCCGGCGAGAAGGTCCGTCCGGCGCCGCCGCCGGACGAATTCACTCCCTTTGACGCCGGCACATACCAGGAGCTGCCAGAGACGCCTCAGCTTCATCTGGAGTATCTCAGCGAGCAACTCGCCGCCGGGCAGCCCGCGCTCGGGTTTGTCTTCGTCCGCCACGTCCTGGTGGCCGGCCCGGTCGACATCAGCGGTCTGCCGCTGGACCGCCTCTGACTTGAGATAACGGCGGCCCCGCGTGCGTTATCCGCAGGCTTATCGATCCTGCTGTAGCAGGGGTACTTCGCCTCGGCTCAGGCCAGGAACGTGGTCAGCGGCCGATCAGCCGCATGTCGGCTTCTTCATGAGTGCCGCCGCGGGCGGGGGTGAGGTTGTCGAGCTTGCTGATCTGCCCGGCGGTCAGCTCGATACCCTCGGCGGCGGTGTTCTCCTCGACGCGGGAGACCCGCTTGGTGCCGGGGATCGGGGCGATGTCGTTGCCCTTGGCCAGCAGCCAGGCCAGGGCCACCTGCGCCGGCGTGGCGCCGGCTTCGGCGGCGACCGCTTCGACCTCGTCGGCGATCCGCAGGTTGTGCTGGAAGTTCTCGCCGGTGAAGCGCGGGTTGCGCTGGCGCCAGTCGCCGTCGCCGAACTGCCCGGCGGAGCGGATCGCCCCGGTGAGGAAGCCGTGGCCAAGCGGCGAGAAGGGCACGAAGCCGATGCCGAGTTCCCGGGTCAGCGGCAGCACCTCGGTCTCAGGATCCCGGGTCCACAGGGAGTATTCCGACTGCAGCGCGGCGACTGGATGGACGGCGTGGGCGCGCCGGATGGTGGCGGGGCCGGCCGCGGACAAGCCGATGTGGCGGATCTTACCTTCGTCGACCAACCCGGCCAGCGCGCCTATGGTGTCCTCGATCGGCGTGCCGGGGTCGACGCGATGCTGGTAGTACAGGTCGATATGGCCGGTGCCCAGCCGCCGCAGCGAGCCCTCGACCGCGGCGCGGATGTTCGCCGGGCTGCTGTCGAGGATGCGGGCGCCGCCGCGCGCGTGTGAGATGCGGCCGAACTTGGTCGCCAGCACGACCTCGTCACGGCGGCCCTTGACGGCGCGGCCGAGTAGTACCTCGTTGGTGAACGGCCCGTAGGTCTCGGCGGTGTCGAGGAAGGTGACTCCGAGTTCCAGCGCGCGGTGGACGGCGCGGATGGACTCGGCGTCATCGGAGCCGGCGCCGGTGTAGGCGGCGGACATCCCCATGGCGCCAAGGCCGATGCGGGAGACATCCAGGTCCCCCAGCTTGATGTGCATCATGGTGCAACGGTGCCGCGATCCGCGGCGCACCGGAAGACCGCCGTGTTCCTAGCAGTGACAGGGCTACGCTGGCCGCGGCGCCGGGTGCCACACTAAAGACATGCCGGGACCGAACGAGCTGGGCGATTTCCTCCGGGCTCGCCGGGCGCGGCTGCGCCCCGGTGATGTCGGCTTGCCGTCGGGTCCCGGTATCCGGCGGACGCCCGGGCTGCGGCGCGAGGAGACCGCTGCGCTGGCGGGACTGTCCATCGACTACTACATCCGGCTCGAGCAGGGCAAGGAGACCAACCCCAGCAGTCCCATCCTGGACGGGCTCGCCCGCGCCCTCCGGCTGAACGAGGAAGAGAACGCCCACCTGTACGCGCTCGCCAACCACGCGGCGGGACGCACGGTGCGAGGTTCGCCGCCGGCCAGCCGGGTGGTCCGGCCCGGCGTCCGCCAGCTCCTCGAGACAGTGCGGCCCTGCCCGGCGTACGTACTCACCCGCACCAGCGACCTGCTGGCCGCCAACCCCGAGGCCCTCGCCCTGTTCCCCGGGCTGGCGGACTGGCCGCCCGAGCGGCGCAACACGATCCGGTACACGTTCTTCCACCCGGCGGCCAGGGAGCTGTTCGCCGCCTGGGACCATTCCGCCGAGACGACCACCGCCCATCTCCGCTCGCTCGCCGCCGACACACCCGACGACCCGGCCGTCACCGCCCTGATCGCAGAACTGCTTGACGGCAGCCCTGAGTTCACCCGGCTCTGGCAGCGGCACGACGTACGGCGGCGGCGCGGGGAAGCCAAGCCGTTCCGCCATCCGCACGTCGGCGAGTTCACCCTGACCAACGAAGTCCTCTACCTGGCCGACGGCCAGCGGATGAGCGTCTACCAGGCCGAACCCGGCAGCCGCGACCACGATGCCCTGACCCTGCTGTCCATGATCGCCCGGAGCAGCCCTCAGCCCTCATTATCCCGGCCGGCGGCTGAGGTCATCACCAGGGCGGGGACCGTATCCCGTTCGGTACAAAAGAGACCGGGATCGGTCAGGTGCGACCGGAGGTCAGCGGGCGCGCATGCCAAGCGGGCCGCGCGGCCGCAGCGTGATGCCGACCGCGACAGCGGGATCACCGCTCACCTGGGCTAGCTCACCTTGGCACAGCGGGGTCAGGGCGGTGCGCAGGATGAGCTGAGCCAGGTGGGCGCCTAGGCACGTGCGCGGTCCGGCGGCGAACGGCAGGTAGGACCAGCCCGGCCGCCCTGAGCTGAAGCGCTCCGGCCGGATGCGGTGCGGGTCAGCCCAGAGCCCGGGATCGTGGTGGGTGAGGTAGGGCGAGTAGAACACCAGCGTGCCCGCTGGAATCGCAACGCCCGCGGCCGTGGTGTCCCGGGCAGCAATCCGGCTGCCTAGCCAGCCTGCCGGGTAGATCCGGAGGATCTCGTCGAGGAACAGCGGCAGTGCCTGCGGGTCGCGCCACAGCGGGTGCCCGGCGAGGTGCCAGACGGCCCACGCCAGCGTGTGGCTGGTGGTGTCGTACCCGGCGGCGAGGGCTACCCGGAGGTCTTCGGCTATCTCCCGGACAGCGGCGTGACCACCGCCGGGCCGGGCGTCTTCGGCCGCCGTCACGAGCTGGGCGGCGATGCTGCCTGGGACAGGGTCGGCCACGGCGGCTGCGATGGCGGTCTCTATGCGGCGGAACACCCGGGGACGTGGCAGCATCGGCGCTGGCAGGCCATGATGCAGCGGACGCAGGAACGGGCTCAGCAGGTCGGCGGGCAGCGCGCCGCCGAAGAGCGCGACGTTGAGCATGTCCTGGACGAGCGCGGATGACCAGCCGAGGGCTTCGAAGGCGCCGCGCGGCCGTCGGGCCCTGGCCACCACGGTGAGCCGGTCTTCGAGGGCGGTCAGGGCGCGCGCGCTGAAATGGGGGGCCAGTCCATGTCGGCGCGGGCGGTGCTGCGGGGCGTCGGTGTGCACGATCCCGGCCGCCAGGTACGGGCTCAGGCCGCTGAGGCTGCCGCGGCTGCGGAAGGTGGCGAGGTCAGACAAGATCGCCCGATTCCATTCCGGCAGGTAGCCGACGAGTGCGGGCCTCCATAGCCTGAGCCTGAACACCGGGCCGGTGCGGGCGCCGTCTTCGAGCAGCCGCAAGGGGCCGGTGGTCCACGGCCACAGGTGGCCGAGCACGGGCAGGCCGGGCGGCTCCGGCAGGGCTTTCACCGGCTCTTACCGGGATAGGAGCGGCCCTTCCACCGCGTGTATCGCCGGAACGCCAGCGCGTACACCGGCAGGGCCGCGAGCGGCGTGACCGGCACGAGCAGGGCTTCGCCGGGGGCGCCCCGGCCTGTCTTGGCGTTGACCAGCACCCGCTGGGCCAGACCGAGGATCGCCGCGACCCGCCACTCCCGGTCGCGGCGCCACGCCAGCCACGGCATCGTGTAGGCGAGCAGGTGCCAGGTGGCGGTCACCGCCAGCGCGCTGTCGTGACCGCCGTGCGCCGACCGCAGGTTCCGCCCGAACCCGCGCACGGAATCCCAGTACCCCGCGTACATCCGCGCGCCCACCAGATCGCCTCCGAGAGCCAGGCCTAGCCGCAGGCCCGCGCGGCGGGTCCGGTGCGCCAGCGCGAGATCCTCGGTCATGTCGCTGGCTACGGCGGCGTGCCCGCCGAGCAGGTCGTAGGCGCTGCGCCGGAACATGAGCAGCTGGCCATTGGCCGTCGCCGCGGGCGGCACGGGCAGAGAGAGCAGACGGTGCGGCAAGAACGACAGGAGCACGTCGTCGATCAGCGGCACGAGCATCCGTTCCCCCAGCGTGGCGGTGCGCTGGCGAGGAAACACCGAGAACACCTCGGCGCGTTGCGCGCGCATCTGCGCCCAGCACGCGTCGACCGCCCCGGGTGCCAGCAGCACGTCGGCGTCGCAGAACAGCAGGATCTCGCCGCGTGCGACCCCGGCGAGCTGCCAGCAGGCCCAGCTCTTGCCCACCCATCCGGGCGGAGGCGGCGTGCCGCGTACCAGCCGCACGCGAGGATCAGCCTCGGCGGCGTGCCGCAACACGGCGGCCGTGTCGTCGCTGGACTGGTCATCGAGCACGATGATCTCGGTGACGTCCTGGGCGAGGAGCCCGGCCAGCGCGGCGGGCAGGCGGCGGCCCTCGTCACGCGCTGGCACCAGCAGCGAAGTGTCCGGCCGGCGCACCTGGCCGGACCCGGCCGGCTGCGGCCGCAGGACGGGAAACATGACGAGATTCGCCAGCAGCCCGGCTAGCTTGGCCGCGTGGAAGGCGACGGCCGCCCGCGCTAGCGCGGCGGCCATGCCAGCAAGCCCCGCGCGACGTCAATGCGTTCGTCCCAGCTTCGTCGTCCGCGTACCACCCGGGTGAAGCCGGGCAGCGGCTGGCGGGAGTCAGCGTGCGCCCCGAGGCGATCGAGGTCGGCCAGGTCCTCGCGCAGCCGCTCGTGCAGCAGCCCGGTGATCTCAGCGGGCCGCCCATCGGTGCCGACCTCGCTGAACACCACGTAAGCCTCGGGATACTGGCCGCCGCGGAGCAGCACCCGCACCGCCACCGAGCACAGCCGGGCCGGTGCCTGCCCCGCGCACCAGGCCGCGCCCGGCGCGAGCGGGCCCGGGCACCCGGGCGCGAGCAGCCGGCCTTCCGGGTAGACGACGAGCGCCGCGCCGCCGCGCACCGCGGCCAGCGCGGTACGCAGTTCGTCGGTCCCCACGGCGCCGATGCGGCGGGCGAACCGGTAGCGGCGGACGCTGGCCGCATCGGCCAGCAGCACCATGCGGCGTCCCGCGCCGGCCAGCAACTCGCCGGCGATGAACGGGTCCCACCAGCTGTGATGATTGGCGGCCCACACCACCGGGCCGGCCAGCAGCCGGCCGCGTACCCACACGCCCGCCAGGCCGCTGCGCACGGTCAGCCGGAGCGCGACGGTCATCGCCGAACGGCGCGCGTCGTTCATGACCGGGCTCCGCGGGCAGGCGGGGACGGCTTCGGGGCGCGGCCGCGCAGGATCCGTTCCCACAACGCCAGGGCCAGGGTGATCATCGCGAACGCGAACCCGAAGTCCTCGACCGGGATGTCCCATGGCCACCGCGCCCCGGAGATGGCCGCCGGGCTGTAGAGCACGATAGGCGCGGACAGCTTGGTCAGCCAGCCGTCCACCAGGACCTGGAAGGCGAGCGTGATCAGGATCGTGACCCAGAACCGGCCGCGCCGCAAGATACCTGTCCGCAGCGCCGTGAGCTCGACGGCCACGACCGCAGCCGGCGCGCAGACCGCTCCGATCGTGTAGCCGCCTGTCACCGGGATACCCGCCTGGCGACCCGCAACAGCAGAGCGGGGGCGCCGCGGCCGAGGACCTCATAGGTGAGCAGCGCGCAGACCGGCACGACGAGGAAGAAAAGCCACTCCTCGATGGGCAGGCCCGCTAGCCGCAGGCCCAGCGTGTAGCGAGCGCTGAACCACCACTCGCCCCGGTGCACGGCGATCAGGTCCCATCCGGCGAAGACGGCCAGCACGGGCACGAGGACGGCGAGCAGCGCCTTCGGGCGCCGGTACACGCGGGCGCCTCCCACGATCTCCAGTGGCAACGTCACCGCGGCGCACGATGCGAGCACCAGCAGGTACTGCCAGGTGTTCATAGCTCTCCCCTCCCCTTGCGGCCCGCGCGGACCGGCCGTGCGGGCGCCGGCTGCGCCGGAGTCGGCGGGATCGCCGCGGCCCACCGCGGTGCGGGCCCGCGCCGCGTCGCCGCGGCCCACCGGCCGGCCAGGATGCCCCGCGGCGGCACAGACCACACCGGCTCGGTGCGGTGCCCGTGCGCGCTAAGGATGGTATTGGCGGCGCCGATCCCGGTGGCGGCGGCCCGCTCCATGAGCGCGGACGGGAACGAGCTGGCAACCCAGTCACCGGCCAGCGTCAGCCCGCGGACGGCGGTGCGCACACCGGGGGCGGCGCCATGGCCGCCGACCGGGAACCCAGCCGCGTCGGTTCCGACGTGACAGTGCTGATCGATCTGCCGCAGCTGGCGCACCTCCGGCCACAGCTGCCCTAGCTCGGCCATCATCGCGGCGCCGAGATCGGCGGCGGCGACGCCAGCCGGGCAGGCGTAGGCGTGTAGCTCAACCACCGATCCTCCTGTTCGCTCGTGCCAGCCGCGGGCTCCTGCCTCGAAGCGGTGGTACAGCGTGACCGAGTCCAGGACGCCCGGGTCGGCGATGCTGGTGAACTGGGCACGGTCCGGCCGCACGTCGCCAGCCAGCCAGTATCGCGCCACCGCGTACGGCGGTCCGGTCCGCGGCTGGGCTGCGATGGCGGCGAGCCGCTGGTCAGCGGACGTGATGTCGGGCGAGGCACCGAGGATGCGCGCGACCGCCCCGGCATCGGTGGCCAGTACCACCTCGTCGGCGGTCAGGGCGCTGCCATTGGCGGTATGTACGCGCCAGGGCCCGGCTGGATCGCGGCCGATCGCGGTGATCATGGTGCCGGTCCGGATCTGCGCTCCCCGCTGCTGGAGGTAGCGGCCCATGGGTTCCCAGATGGCGCTCTGATAGTCGGCGTGCGGAGCGTCCATGCCGAGGCCCTCAGGGTTGGCGAGGAAGTAGAAATGAAACATCGCCACCAGGTCAGCGGCCGACATGGTGGACGCGTCGTTGAAGAACGAGTGGGCGAAGACGTTGAACAGCATGACCCGGGCGCGCTCCGACAGCCGCAGCGCGGCCAGGAACTGCTCGGCGCTGAGGTGGTCGAGATGCGCGTAGGTCTGCTCGGCGTCGAAGCCGAGCAAGGCCAGGCCGGCCGTGTGGTCGGCCCGCATCAGTTCGCGCAGCCGCAGGCTCGGGGAACGGAGGGCGAGCGCGAGGATGCTCAACGGCGGAGCCGGGGGAAGCCGGTCGAATTCCTCGTCCGGCCAGCGCGCCGAGATGACCGGATAACTACCGAGCGGATGCAGCAGCGGCACGGACCCCGCAGGCCCCGCGCTGATCCGGCGGAGAATCCGCCGCCAGTTGTAGTACTGGCGGAAGAAGCCGTGGAACCCGTGGTCGACCCACTGCACGCTTCCGTCGGGAAGGGTGCGCGGGTGCGCGCCGAGGCGCCCGCCGAGCCGGTCGGCGGACTCGCAGACGACGACGGGGATACCGCGTTCGGCGAGCACGACCGCAGCCGACGCCCCGGCGATGCCGCCGCCCGCCACCACGACCCGAGGCCGGCCCCCGGGGGTGCGCCGCGTCTGTCCCGCCGGGGCGCCAGCCGGACCTGACGGCGCGCTCACCAGGTACGGGTGCATGCCTGCCAGCCGGCCCACGAACCTGGACACCGGCGCCACGGCACTCACGTCTGCCTGTCCATGGCGCTCAGTGCTGCCGGTCCGCGGCGGCCATGGCCAGGTTCCGCAGGGCGTCCCCGACCTGGGGCGGCACTGCGACGCGGTCCACCAGGGCGCACGCCAGGTGGACATTGCGGTGGATCTTCTGCTCGATGCGGTCCCGCGCTCCGCACCGGGTGAGCTCGCTGGTGAGCTCGGCGGTGTCGGAAGGGGTGAGGGCGGATGTGCCGGCCAGGGCCAGAAGCGCCTGTCCGTAGGGCGGCAGCATGTCCGCCGCCAGGGCGAGGAGCTGCGTAGGCTTGCCGGAAACGAGGTCTTCGCCGACCGGCTTGCCGGTTCGCCGCGGGTCGCCGAACACGCCGAGCAGGTCATCGCGAAGCTGAAAGGCCTCGCCGGCCAGGTCACCGTAACGCAGGAGTTCGGGCGGCAGCTCCGGAACACCGGCGAGCGCCGCGCCGAAGCGCAGAGGACTGGTCACCGTGTACTGCCCTGATTTGAGCAGCGTGGTGGCAGATGCCACCTCCCGCGAGCGGTCCTGCCGCGCCGCACCGGTCAGGTCGAGGAACTGGCCCAGGACGAGCTCGTCGACCATCTGGCTCCATATCGCGACGGCGGCCGCGGGCAGCGCGGCGGCGAGCCGGCTGGCGACGGAGAACGCGAGGTCGCCGGCCAGCAGGGCCATGGCGCCGCCGTACCGGTCCGGGTCGCCGGCCAGGCCGCCCCGGCGATGCTGGCGAGCGATCTCCCGGTGCAGCGCGGGCCGCCCCCGGCGGGTATCGGAGCTGTCCATGAGATCGTCGTGGATGAGCGCGAAGGTGTGCAGCAACTCCAGCGCCGCGCATGCCTGCAGCAGCGGGCTGGAGTCCTGGCCGGCGATGGCGTGACCCCAGTAGCAGAACCGCGGCCGCAGCGCCTTGCCGCCGCCGAGGTAAGCCGCGAGCACCGTCGGCAGGTCCGCCCAGGGCGGGCCACCCCGTTCTTTCCAGGCGATCTGCTCGCGGGCGAGCAGATCCGCCAGGTACGGCTGGAGCTCGCCGGTCACGAACGTGACGTCCTCATCCGCCAGGACAGCGGCCTGACCCATGTTGACGGTCATGCCGGCCTCGCCAGTTCCCGCATCACGGCGGTCGCCCGCCGTCGGCGCGGGACGACGGCACGGCCGGCCAGGACGTCGCAGCCCGCCTCCTCGACGCGGTCGAGGATCCCGCCGTAGACGGAATAAGCCAGGCGCACGCAGCGGCGGGAGCGAGCCGGCAGTACCGCCAGGCCTGGCAGAGCGCGCCGGTAATGCTCCCGGGCCCGCTGGATTTCGAACGCGATCAGCCGTCGCACGGCCGGGCTCGCGGACGGCGCCGCGAGCTCGTCGCGGCCCACTCCGAAGCTTTCCAGGTCGGCCGCGGGCAGGTACACGCGGTCGCGGCCGAGGTCCTCGCCGACGTCGCGGATGAAGTTGGTGAGCTGGAACGCCAGGCCGAGCTGGCGGGCCGACTCGCGGGCCTGGTCCATCGCCGCCGCGGCTGCGGCCCTGGCCCTTCGTCGGGTGCCAGCAGGATCGGCAGCATCATCGTGCCGATCACGGCCGCCGACCCCCGCATGTACTCGAGCAGTGCGCCGTAGTCGGCGTAGGCGCGGACATGCAGGTCCATTTCCATGCTGGCGAAGAACGCGTCGAAGTCGGCCCGGGACAGGCCGAACGTGGCGATGGTGTGCCGTACGGCGAGGAGGACCGGGTCGGCGGGGGCCCGGCCGCCCTCTATCGCAGCGTAGAACTGGTCCGCCCACTGGCCGAGCTGACGGGCGCGGCGCGGCCCGTCGATGTCGCCGCCCGCGTCCACGATGTCGTCGGTGTAGCGGGTGAAGCCGTACAGCGCGTGGACGTGCCGGCGTTTCCAGGCCGGCAGCAGCTTCGTGGCCAGGTAGTAACTGCGGCCGTGCGTGCGGTGCAGACCACGGCAGATCGCGTAGGCGGTGTCGAGTGAGGCTGGATGCGGCGCCGGATGGGTCATGAGATCCCCTCGGACGAGCACTCTGGAGCAGCTCGCCGTCCTTCAAATCGATTCACATTTCGTTTCAAACTAGCCTGGTAGTAGCCTGGACGCAAATAGCAGGCTGCCGTCGGCCGGCTCGCGGACGGCGGCCCTGCCCATATGGAGGGGAAATATGCCATGCGGACCGTTACCGGATCTACCGGCAAAGTCGTCATCGTGGGTGCAGGCCTAGGCGGCCTGGCCTGTGCTCTGCGGCTGGCCGGAACTGGCCGGCAGGTGACAGTGCTGGAGCGGGCCGACGGCCCGGGCGGCCGGATGGGCCAGCTCGCCGTGGACGGCTACCGGTTCGACACGGGCCCCGCCGTGCTGACCATGCCGGACCTGCTTGAAGAGACGTTCCAGGCCGTGGACGAGCGGATGTCCGACTGGCTGGATCTGGTGCGGCTGGACCCGGCCTACCGAGCGCATTTCGCCGACGGCTCGACACTGGATATCCGGGCGGACGTGGCGGATACGGCGGCCGAGATCGCACGCCTGTGCGGGCCGCGGGAGGCCGACGGCTACCTGCGCTTCGTCGAGTACGCGCGGAAGCTTTACCACCTGGAGTGGAAACGGTTCATCGACCGCGACTTCGACCACCCGTGGGATCTCGTCAACGCGGATCTGGCCCGGCTGGCCGCCTGCGGCGGATTCCGCCGGCTCTCGTCCAAGGTCTCGCAGTTCCTCGGCGATCCGCGCACTCAGCGGGTGTTCTCGTTCCAGTCGCTCTACGCCGGCGTGCCGCCGCATCGCGCGGCGGCCCTGTACGCGGTCATCGCCTACATGGACACGGTGGCGGGCGTGTATTTCCCGCGCGGCGGAATGTATGCGGTCGCCACCGCGCTGGCGGCTGCCGCCGTCAAGCACGGCGTGAGGATCGACTATGGCCGCGAGGTGACGAGCGTGGAGATCAGCGGATCACGCGCACGTGCGGTGCGCACCCGGGACGGTGATCGCATCCCGGCCGACGTCGTGGTGCTCAATCCCGACCTGCCGGTGGCCTACCGGGATCTGCTGAACCGGCCGCTGCGCCGTCAGCTGCGTTACTCTCCCTCGTGTGTCGTCATGCACCTAGGGGCCGGGAAACGCTATCCGGCCGCCAGCCACCACAACATTCACTTCGGGCACGCCTGGCGGTCTACGCTGGACGACATTACCCGGCGTGGCCGCGTCATGTCCGACCCGTCGCTGCTGGTGACGAACCCCACCCGTACCGATCCGGGTCTCGCCCCCCGGGGCCGCGAGATTTACTACGTGCTCGCTCCGGCTCCGAATACGCAGGCGGGACCCGACTGGCCACGCATGGGCGAGGCATACGCCGACGACCTGCTGCGGGTTCTGGCCGACCGCGGCTACCCGGGGCTAGACGCCGTGGTCGACGTACGGCAGGTGGTCACCCCGGCCGACTGGGAGCGGCAGGGGCTGGCGGCCGGCACACCGTTCGCCGCCGCGCACACATTCGGCCAGTCAGGTCCACTGCGACCAGGTAATCTCGCGCCGGGACTAGACAATGTGGCGTTTGTCGGTTCGGGGACCCGGCCGGGAGTCGGCATCCCGATGGTCTTGGTATCCGCCCGGCTGGCCGCCGAGCGGATCGGGCCGTCAGGAGGCCGGAGAGGTGGATGAATCTCGTGCCGGACGCCGGCCTGAGCGCGGGAGAGGCCGCGCGGAGGATAGGCGTGGCCGTCAGCACCCTCCGCACCTGGGACCGGAGGTACAGCCTCGGCCCGTCTTACCGCAACCCAGGTCATCATCGCCGCTACAGCGATGATGACCTGGCCCGGCTGGAGCTGATGCAGCGACTGATCGTCGAAGGGGTCGCACCGGCCGAGGCTGCCCGCATCGCCAGAGTCGCCCATGACCTCACGGGAAAGGCATCCGCCGGCGCCAGCCAGGCCTCCCCTGATGTAACGCCGGCGGAGCCGGGGCCGTCGCCCCGGCTGGCGTCAGGGCGCTCGCCCGGCAGCGTCAAAGGCCTTCGCCGCGCGGCACTTGGGCTCGATCCCGCTGCCGTAGAGCGGATACTGAACGTCGCACTGGCCGACGGCGTTGTGCCCGCATGGACCTCCGTCATAGCGCCCGCCCTACGCGGCCTGGGGCGCCAGTATCTGACCGCCGGCCGGTATATCGCGGCTGAGCACCTGCTATCCGGCGCGGTTTCGATGGCGCTGGCCCGGGTGCCGCGGCCGCAGACCCGGCCGCGGATCGTGCTCGCCTGCGCGCCGGCCGAGCAACATTGCCTCCCGTTGGAAGTGCTCGCCGCCGCGCTGGCGGAGCGTGGCGTCGCCAGCCGCATGCTCGGTCGTCAGATGCCCACCGACGCCCTGCTGGACGCACTGGTCCGTACCGGCCCGGTCGCCGTGCTGATCTGGGCCCACTCGCCGGCGACCGCCGACTACGACCACATAGCCGCGGTTTCCGGGACAAGACCCCGGCCCGCGATCGTGGCGGCCTGCGGACCCGGCTGGGCCTCCGCTTCCCTGCCTTACGGCGTCCTGCTCTTGTCTACCTTTCAGCAGGCGCTCTCAGCCACGATCCAGCTGCCATGAACACCCCTGCGCAACCGGCCCGCTGGCTAGGTATGCGCGCTGGAGGGCCGTTTCTCTGTCCGTGGTGTGTCACCTTGTAGCGCGGTGGGGCGCCGTGCCACGCTGCGCGGGAGCCGGATCCCGTGGCATCCTCTCCGCGGCTGCCGTGCTCTCCCCGTCGGCCGGCGCACCGGCATCGATCCTGCCCGCAATGATCTTGTCCGCGCCCGGCCTGTCCTCGCCGAGCGCCCCGGTATGGGTGACCACGTCTGCGATCGCAGGCCCCAGCTGGGGGGCGCCCCGGGTAGGGAGATGCATCCGCGCCTGCCACGAGTCGGCGACCGCCGGCGCGATGATCAAGATCATCGCCAGGATCGGCATGATGATGACGATCGCCCAGATAGCGCCGGGCGATCCTGTTGTCTGCGCTGTTTCATTCATTACTGCTCCCTGATTTGGTCACGTTGCCCCCGGCGCTTTCCCTCCGTGCAGGCCTGGTCAAGCAGGTGCCTGCGTCGGCCGGCCAGGGCCACTCGCAGCAGGCGCCGGGGCCCGGTCTCGATCCGCTCGGCTGGGGGAATGGCATCTTCCCGTGTCAGCTTGGTGAAGAACGCGAACATCGAGTACAGGCGGGGATCTTCGGTAAGAAGCTGCTTCTTGACCCGGTTAAGTACTCTTCGCCGGCGGCTAGGCCACGGTGTCCAGTTCCGGCGGGCCGCGGCCCTGCTGACGGAGACGCGCGGTGCTGGGCCGCGGCCCAGGGAGTTTCCCTGGAAAGCATGGCTCATGTCGCCTCCGGATCGGCAGTTCGTAAGGGGATCGCTGCCAGGGTCTGGAGCAACCTTCACAGCTGGGCGGGACTTCGGCGGTGCCGGAGTCCGAACTGGACTAACTAACCATACCTCATCATGATGATTAATAAAAGCAATCACCATGACGAGCTCAGCGAGCGCAGGTGGCCAGGGCCAGAAGCGTCAGTCCGGCCGCGACCGGCGGGATCCGCCAGCGTCGGCCGCGCCGCTGGCGGGCCTGCCCGGGCCTCACCGGTCAGCGGGTGCCGAGCCGGCGGCGCAGGCCGAACGAGCCGGTGCGAGGCCCGGTCCGTCCTGCCCGGTTTGGACTCCGGGGCCGTGGGGTAAAGCGAGATGTTCCTGACCGAGCCGGAGGGCTGACGCCTCACGGGAGGAATACCATGCAGCGCTACATCACCCCACGCCGGAGACGGCAGCCCGCCAGGCGGCTGGCCGGGCCCGTCGGTATCGGCGCCGCCGCCGGGGCGGCGGCCGTGGCTGGCGCGATGTTCGGCCGTAAGGCGGTGACGGCCGCCAGGGTCGGCCAGGGGCATCCGCTCAAGCATCGCCTGCTCGATCTGGCGGCCGGTGCCGTCCAGCGGAAATACCCGCTGGACGCGATGAGCACCTATCTCAATGGCTTCCATATGTACGCCGACGAGATGGGCCGGCAGGTGGAAGCGACGCACTTCTGCATCCACCTGCGTCATGACCTGCACCAGTGCGTGATCTTCGACCGCAATGCGCCCGATGCCCGCCTGATCGGGATCGAGTACATCATCAGCGAGGAGCGCTTCCGCGGCCTTCCCGAAGACGAGAAGCGGCTCTGGCATAGCCACCATCACGAGGTGAAGTCCGGCATCCTGGTCGCCCCGGGGATCCCTGACCTGGCGGAGCATGCCTATTTCAGGGACCTCGTGACGACCTATGGGAAGACGTTCCACACCTGGCAGTACGACCGCGACGACTTCCCCTACGGGATCCCCCAGCTGATGATGGGATTTACCGAGGACGGACAGGCCGATGAGCCGATGATCCGCGACCGCGACCGCAGGCTCGGCGTCTGCACCGCGCGCAAGCGGCAGAACCGGGCGGATATCCCGGACCCGGCGGTGGTGCCGGGCGCTAACTCCTGGGAGAGCGGCCGGACCGTGCAGACGCGCCTGGAGGAGATGGACTTCAAGCGGTAGGCCGGGCACAGAGGAACCCGGCCGGCAGCAGAAAGGGAACCACATGCCGAAAACGGCGAAGAACGGCCAGCCCAAGCAGGAAGAGCTGCCGGGCACGCTGAAGCGCTCACCGGCGAAGGCGCAGCGGACCTTTACCAAGGCGCACGACAGCGCGGTCGAGACCTACGGTGAGGGAGAGCGCGCGCACCGGGTCGCTTACGGCGCGGTCAAGCACAGCTTCGAGAAAACGGGTGATCACTGGGAGCCGAAGGACCACAAGGGCCCGTCCGATCCCCGGTCGAAGAACCCGAGGGCCCGGGAAAACGAGGGCGAGACCTTCGGCGGGGTGGACTACGAGGGCCATAGTAAGCAGGAGCTCTACCAGCGTGCCGCCGACCTGGGCGTGCCGGGCCGCTCGAAGATGTCGAAGAAGGAACTGGCCCGGGCTATCGCCCGTAAGCAGGACTGACCGGATCGCGCCGGCGCCCGGGCCAGCACTCTTAGGCGGCGGGCAGCTCGAAGGTAAGCGTGACGCGGGTACCGTGAGGGCCGGACCGCGCCTGCATCTGGTTCGCGGCCCGCCGCGCTACCCACAAGCCGTGTCCAGGTAGCTCTGGGAACGGATCCAGCGAGACCGCGTGATTTCCGGACGCCTTCAGATCGCCGTCGTCGACCTGGCAGTACAGCGCCTGCGTCAGCTGCCAGATTCGCAGCCGCCCCTTCCCGCCGCCATGACAGATCGCGTTGGCGGCCACTTCGTGCACGGCCAGGGCCACATCCCCAGCCCGGGTATCAGGCAGTCCCGCCCGGGCGGCCAGAGCCAGGACTTCAGCTCGCAGTACGTGTAGTGCGGCCGAGTCGAACGCCAGGTCAAGGAGCAGCGGTACGCCATCGTCGGCCGTCTCTTTCAGCGGACTGTCATCTGTCATTTGCGCCGGGTATTTCCGCATGCGTCAAATGGGCCGGCGACGAAGACCGTTCGAGCGCTCGGGGCGCAGCCACCATATGCTTCCTCCAGGCACCATAGCGCTTGCTCAAGAAGTCGCGATCTATCGCGAAGGAAGTCTGTTATCGCAGGTCAACAGCTGATTCGCTCACGACCGCAATCAGCATTCCCCTCCCTACCAGTACCGCGTACCGGTAAACCACCGGCTATCCGCCATTACTGCTGAGGGCTCGCCCAAATAAGGGAAAGCGGGGAGGCACGATGGAGATGCGATATCGCCGGCTACCTGTTCCTCCTTGAGCGTCGGGTCGCGGCTGCTGGCCGGGGGCGAACGCCGCCAGCGCGGCCGGGCCTGGTCCGTCGCGGCTAGACGCGGCGCGCGGTACGCCTGCCGGCGGCCCGGGCCGCCGGCCGGCAGGTATCCCGTTCGTTTCGACGGTGCGGCAACGGTTAGTATTAATTAGTGTTAATTAGCAACGGCTAGTCAGCGGGAGGTGGCGTGATGGCCCGTCGTACTTTTCGAACCCGCAGGTCACGGTGATGGCGTTGGCCTGGCGTGCGGACCTGCGAGAGCTGTCAGACAATGAGCTGCTGAGGCGGCTGCGCGCGCTGCCGCGGGACAACGGGGAACGCGCCGCGATCTGCGAGGTGCTCGTCGAGCGCCACGCCCACCTGGTCCAGGCCTGCGTCCGGCCCTACCGCCAGAGCCCGGAACCGGTCGAGGACCTGATCCAGGTCGGGTACGTCGGGCTGCTCAAGGCCATCGGCAACTTCGACCCCGACCTCGGGGACAGCCTGCCCGCGTACGCCGCGCCGTGCATCAGCGGCGAGGTCAAGCGGCACTTCCGGGACAAGCGGTGGCAGGTCCACGTCCGCCGCCAGGTCCAGGAACTGCTCCTGGAGATGCGCACGATGACGGCAGACCTGGCCCAGCAGCTCGGCCGCGCCCCCGACGACAGCGAGCTGGCCGCCGCGCTGAAGGTCACCGGGGACGACATCCGCGAGGCCCGGCAGGCCAGCCTGGCGTTCAGCGCCTCCTCCCTCGACGCCCCGCTGCCCGGCCAGGAAGACGCCACGCTGCTCGCCGACGTGCTCGGCCAGGACGACCAGGCCGTCGAGCACGCCATCGACATGGACGCCGTCCAGGCCCACCTGGACGAGCTGCCCGAACGCGAGCAGCGGGCCCTGGTGCTGCGCTTTTACGGGAACCTGACCCAGGCCGAGATCGGCCAGCGCCTCGGCATCTCCCAGATGCACGTCTCCCGGCTGCTCACCCGGGCCCTGGCCTACCTCCGCGGCAAGCTGACCGCCGACCCCGACGACCACACCATGCGGCCGCCCGGGCTCGGCTCCATCTAGACCCCGCCCGCTATCAGGCGCGCCGGACCGTGATGCGGCCGCCGGCGCGCCCGCTGGCGGGCGGAACGCCGGAGACCTAGGCGGTGACGGCTTGCTTGGTGTCGCTGCTGGTGACGTGGATATTGCGCGGCTTGGCGGCCTCGTGGACCGGGATGGTCAAGGTCAGCACCCCGGCCGCGTAATCCGCGGTGATGTTCTCGCTGTCGAGGGTCTCGCCCAGGAAGACCTGGCGGGTGAAGGTGCCGTAGGGGCGCTCGGCCACGATCATCTGGGCGCCGTCGGCCTGGGTGGGCCGGCGTTCGGCGCGGACGGTCAGGACGTTCTGCTCCACGGTCAGGTCGATGGAGCCGGGATCGATGCCGGGCAGGTCCAGGCAGATGTAGAAGCTGTCACCTCGCCGGTAGGCGTCCATCGGCATCGCGGCCGGGCGGGCGGCGGTGCCGAGCACCTGCTGGGTGAGCCGGTCCAGTTCGCGGAACGGGTCGGTGCGCATGAGCATGGCTGGTGCCTCCTCGTCGTCTCGTTTATCAGGTTCACGCTCACGGGATTTATATAGCACGCCAATCTCTTACCTGACAACCCTCGACTCAGATTTTATCCTGGGGCATACTGGGACCGAGATACTGCCAGCTGGCGAGAGGGAGGTGACGGTCATGGCCGCGGCGGATCACGGCGGTCCGGGCCCGGACCTGTACCAGCTGCTCGGAGTGCCCCGGGATGCCTCCCGGGGGGAGATCTCGCAGGCCTGGCGGCGGCGGGCCCGGGACGAGCATCCCGACGCGCGGCCGCGTGACGCGGCGTCGCCCGGCCGGTTCCGGGCTCTGGCCGCGGCCTGGCAGGTGCTCGGCGACCCGGCCCGGCGGGCCGCCTATGACCGCGATCTGGCCGGCCAGAGTCAACCCGCGACCCGGATCCCGGTACGGCGGGTGCCCGGCCCCGACCCGGCGGGCGGCATGACGCGGGCGGCGGGACCGCCGCTGCGGGCGGGCCCGGTCCGGGTGGAAGGCGGCCCTGGATTGGCGCCGCGGGCAGACGGCTGGGACGAGGAGGACGCCCGGCTGGCCGTGCTGGCCGGACTGGCGCTCCGGTACCTGGCCCGGGACCAGGACCGGCCATGGTGAATCCCGGGTGGGCGGACCAGGACCGCGGCCTGTTCAGCATCTCGGTAGCCGCGGAGCTGGCTGGACTGCACCCGCAGACGCTGCGGATCTACGAGCGGGAAGGACTGCTGGACCCGGCCCGCAGCGCGGGCGGCACCCGCCGGTACTCCCGGCGCGACATCGACCGGCTCGCCGAGATCTGCGCGCTGACCGCCGACGGGCTGAACCTGGCTGGCATCCGCCGGGTCCTGCTCCTGCAAGAGGAAACCCGCCAGCTTCACGCCGAGATAACCAGGCTCAGGGAACTGGCGGGCGGGGAGTAACGGACCACGCTGGCCCGCTCAGCTCCCGGGCCTTTCGTTCCGGAAGTGCTTCAATTCTGGGGTGGAAGCAAGCAGCCTGGAGAGCCGGGGTCCGGAGCGGATGACGATCAGGCACGTAGCCGAGCTGGCTGGCGTCTCCATCGCGACGGTCTCCCGGGTGATCAACGGGCACGCGGACGTGTCCAGCCAGACCCGGGAAGCCGTGCGGCGGGTGATCGCCGAATACGGCTATCCGGGCAGCTCGCGGTCCCGTGCCGGGCGGACCGGCCAGATCGGCGTCATGGTGCCGCTCATTCATCCGGGCTGCTTCGCCGAGATCTTGGCCGGCGCCGTCGAGGCGCTGTACGAGCATGACCTGCAGGCCGTGCTAAGCCCGACCCGGCATTCCCGCGCCCGGGAAATGTCCCTGCTCGAGCGGCTGGCGGGCGGCGGCGCCGACGGCGCGATCATCGTCTTGCCCGAGGAATCCGGCCAGGAGTTCGCGGCCCTGGCCGGACGCGGTTTCCCGTTCGTGATCGTGGATCCGCGCACCGAGATAGCCGAAGGGATCCCGGTCGTGTGCGCCGCGCACTCGTCCGGGGCAACGCAGGCCACCCGCCATCTGCTGGAGCTCGGGCACCGGCGGATCGCCGTGATCGGCGGGCCGCGGGGCTGGGTAGCGACGGAGGAACGCATGCGCGGTCATCACGCGGCCCTGGCCGGCGCGGGTGTCCTGCCCGACCCGGCGCTGGTGCGGTACTCCGATTTCCGTATCGAGGGCGGCCGTGAGGCGGCGGCCCACCTGCTCGCCCGGCCGGACCCGCCCACGGCGATCTTCGCGTTCAACGACGGCATGGCGGCCGGCGCACTGCAGGCAGCGGCGGCCCGCGGCCTGCGGGTGCCCGCCGACCTCTCGGTGGTCGGCTTCGACGACACCGTGGAGGCGGCGATCCCCGTTCCGGCCCTGACCACCGTCCGCCAGCCGCTGGCCGAGCTGGGCCGGACCGCGGTCAGCCTGCTGCTGCGCCAGATGCAGAACCGGCGCCTGGAACCGCTCCGCATCGAGCTGGCGACCAGGCTGGTGATCAGGGACTCCACCGCCAGGACCGGCGGAGGCGCTCAGGCCAGGACAGCGTAGGCATTGACCGCGGCGTCGAGTCTTGTTACGTTCCTTCCGGAAATGTTCCGGTAATTTCCGGGAGGATCCCGTGACGCGTGCCTCGTTCGGCCGTATTTCTCGTCTCGCCGTAGCCGCAGCCTTGGTGACGGCGGCCACCGTCGCCGGGTCGTGGCCCGCCGCGGCCGGCCCGGTCGCCTCCGCGGCCCAGCGCGGCCTCGGCCCGGGCACGCGGTTCTTCGTGCCGCCGCCCTCAGCCGGGGCGCCGCAGCAGATCCTGCGGCTGCTCAAGAGCGGCGACCGCAAGGACGCGGCGCTCATCACCGAGATGGAGGCGACGCCGCGGGCCGTGTGGTTCACCAGCGGCACGCCCGCGCAGGTCGGCCAGCAGGTGCGGCAGACGATGGCCGAAGCCGCCGTCGAGCGGGCGGTTCCCGTGCTCGTCGCCTATGACATCCCGGGCCGTGACTGCGCTCAGTACTCGGCCGGCGGTGCCCTCAGCCAGGCGGACTACCAGGCGTGGATCAGCGGGTTCGCGCAGGGAATCGGGAACAGCCACGCGGTGGTCATCCTGGAGCCGGACGCCCTGGGCAACCTGCCGTCGAACTGCGGGCTGCCGGCCTCGTCGTATCCGTTCACCGACGCCGAGCGGTTCGCCGAACTGCAGTACGCGGTGGGCGCGCTCGAGCGTGACCCGGGCGTGAGCGTGTACCTGGACGGGACCCACAGCGCGTGGCAGTCGGTCGGCACGATCACGCAGCGGCTGCTGGAGGCCGACGTCCAGCAGGCCCAGGGGTTCTACCTGAACGTGTCCAACTACCAGCCGACAGCCGAACTGCTGGACTACGGCACCTGGATCTCCGACTGCATCGCGATGGTCACCGACAGCTCGAACGCTGACTACAACAACCCCGCCGCGTGCGCGAGCCAGTACTACCCGGCGACCCAGTCCGACTTCAGCACCTGGGACCTCACCACCCAGTGGTACGCGCAGAACATGGGCAGCGCCGTCGCGACGACCCACTTCGTGGTCGACACCAGCCGCAACGGCCGCGGGCCCGACAGCATGCAGCAGTACGCCGCCGCTCCCTACGACCAGCCGGCCAGCGTCATCGGCACCCTCGCGGCCGGGAACTGGTGCAATCCGCCGGGTTCCGGCCTCGGCCTGCGGCCGACCGCCAGCACCGGCGTGCCGCTGCTCGACGCCTACCTGTGGGTGAAGACACCGGGGCAGTCCGATGGCCAGTGTGACTCCGCCGGCGGCGCCCGGGCGTGGGACTACGCCGACTACACCCAGCCGGGCTGGCCCGCCACGGCCTCGGCCCAGTCCCTGTTCGACCCGCTCTGGGGGACCGACGACCCGGCCGCCGGAGACTGGTTCGGCCCGCAGGCCCTGCAGCTGGCCCAGCTGGCCAGCCCGCCGCTGCCCGGAGCGTAGACGCGGGCGGAGGCACGGCTAGAGTGCCTCAGGTGACGCGCATCGGCTTCATCGGCGTAGGGCGGATGGGCTTGCCCATGTGCGCAAACCTCGTGGCCGCCGGGCACACCGTGACTGCGGGGGACGCGCGGGCCGAGCTCGAGCAAGCGGTTACCCGATGCGGGGGGCACTGGCGCGCCACGCTCGCGGAGGTAGCCGCGGACGCCGAGGTCCTCATCACGATGCTGCCCGGCCCTGGTGAGGTGCGCGAGGTGATGGCGGGAGCTGGCGTGCTGGCCGCAATGCCTGCCACGGCCGTGTGGATCGACATGACCAGCAGCAGCCCCGCCGCCGGGCGGGACCTCACGGCCGCCGCACGGGCCCGCGGCGTCGGCGTTCTCGACGCCCCGGTGGGCGGCGGCATTCCGGCCGCCCGAGCCGGGACGCTGCAGGTATTCACGGGCGGTGATGCGGCGGTCCTAGACCGGTGCCGCCCGGTACTGGAGGCGCTCGCCGATCCGCAGCGCATCCTCCACGTCGGCGGCAACGGCGCTGGCTATACCGTGAAGCTGCTGGTTAACCTGCTGTGGTTCGGTCAGGCCGTGGCTACCGGCGAGGCTTTGCTGGTCGCCCGCCGCGCCGGAATCGATCTCAACGTGGTCCGCCAGGCGCTGGCGACGAGCGCGGCTTCGACTGCCTTCATCCGGGACGACCTCGGTGCGCTGCTCGACGGGGACTACCTCACGTCCTTCGGGCTGGACCGGTGCTGTGAGGAGCTCACCGAGGTCGCCGATCTCGCCCGCGAGCTCGGCGTGCCATCCCAGCTGACGCAGGTCGTCGAGAGAACCTACCAGCGGGCGCTGCGGCGCTTCGGGCCAGTCGACGGAGAGCTCATGGCGATAGCCCTGCTGGAGGACGAAGCCGGAATCCGGCTCCGGCACGACCCAGCCTGACCTGCGCCCGGCGTCCCCACCCGCGCCGTTCCAGCACGGGATCAGCGGCGCTTCAGCGGCTCCTCGCACAGTGGGACGAGAGATATCGTCCCGCCGCTGCGCCCAGGGGCGGCCGGCCAAGGAGCGGGCCCGATGGCCAGGCATCCCCTTCACAAGTCGCAAGCGCACGAGCGGCCAGGTACCTTCCTGGAGCGGGGTTTGCCCGGCTGAGCGAGCGGTCCCGCCGGATGCGTTTCCTGGGCAAGAAGGAAGCGCTGTCCGCGAGCGAGCTGCGCTACTACACCGACGTCGGCCACCACGATCACGAGGCGCTCGTGGCGCTGGACGCCCACTGGTGCGGAGCGGGCGTCGCCCGCTACGTCCGGGACGCCGACGACGCGCGGGCCGCCGAGATCGCCCTCACCGTCGCCGATGACTGGCAGGGCCGGGGGCTCGGCACCGAACTGCTGGCCCGGCTGTCCCAGCGGGCCCGGCAGGAGGGCATCGCCCGCTTCACCGCGACGGTGGCCTCCGACAACGTGCCGATGGGCATGCTGCTGCGCAGCGTGGGCGCGGTCCAGGTCCGCCGTGGTTTCGGCATGGTGGAGTATGAGATCGCGCTGGTGCGCGCCGAGGAGTACGGCCTCGACTGGTGGTTCAGCTGTGTGGAGGACGGCAGCGTCTTCTCCTGGCGGTGACGGGAGCTGCCGTCAGCTCTCGCGGGGATGACGGACGAAGTCACCCTCGCCGTCGCGGCTGACGATCATGCCTTCGCCCTTCAGGATCTCCAGGGCCCGGGCGGCCACGCGGTGCGAGACCTGATGATGCTCGGCGATCGTGTGCACCGAGGGGATACGGCCGGTCATGGCTCCCTGGGCGATCTCGTCACGCATCATCTTGGCGACTTGCTCATACGGCGGTACCGCCGAGTCGGGGTTGATCACACGGGCCAGCATTGCGGTCACGGGGCCGGTTGGCAAGCTCAGCCCGGTCCGGGCGGGCCCTGGCCGTTGCGGCCCAGGCCGGCGTCCCGGGCCAGGATGATGGCCTCACCGCGGTCGGTGACCTGTAGCTTGGTGAAGATCGCCGAGATGTGGTTGGCCACGGTCTTGGGGGCGATCGACATCCGGCGGGCGATCTCGGCGTTGCGCGCGCCCGCCGCGATGAGGTCGAGCACCTCGCGTTCCCGGCTGGTCAGCTCGCCGAACGGCGTCTCGGCGGAGGGCGGCGCGACGGCCAGGCCGAGTACCAGGCGGGCGATGCCGGGACCGAAGATGGCCTCGCCCGCCGCGACCGCCTGGATGGCCCGGACGATCTCGTCCTGCTGGGCGCCTTTGAGCACGTACCCGCGCGCGCCGGCCTGCATGGCGGCCAGCACGGAGTAATCGTCGTCGAACATGGTGAGCATCAGCACGGCGACCTCGGGCGCGACCCGGCTGATCTCGGCCGCCGCGGCTACTCCCGTGAGCTCCGGCATCTGGACGTCCATGACCACCACGTCGGGCCGCAGCGTCACCGCGGCCTGGACCGCCTCGCGGCCGTTGGCCGCGACCCCGGCCACCGTGACCGCCGGCACCGATCCGAGCAGCGCCGACAGGCCGTCCCTGACCACCGGGTGATCGTCGGCGATCACCACCCGGATTTCGGCCCCGGCGGGTTCGGTCATCCCGCGCTCAGTCCCGCTCTGGGCATTTCGCCGGCCGGGCCGCGCTCCCCCAGCGGCAGCAGGGCGGTCACCCGGCCGCCGCCCGCGGGATCCGGGCCCGCCTGGCAGGAGCCGCCGAGTTCGGCGGCGCGTTCGCGCATGGAGGCGAGGCCCACGCCGGGCTGCCAGCCGCCGCCTGGGCCGGTGCCGTCGTCCCGGACCTCGATGCGGAGCTCGCGGTCAGCGGTCAGGGACAGTTCCACTTCGATCCGGGTGGCGCCGGAATGCCGCGCCGCGTTCGTCATCGCCTCGGTGATGATGCGGTACGCGGCGACCTCGACCGCGGCCGGCAGCGGCGGCAAGCTGCCGGGCGCGTCCAGGCCGACGGTGATGCCCGCGCTGCCGTCCGGGCGCAGGGCCAGCCGGACGGATTGCTCGCGGAGCGAGCCGAGCAGGCCGAGGTCGTCCAGGGCAGGCGGCCGCAGCCCGTATACCAGCCGCCGGATGTCGGAGATCGCGGTGGTGGTGTCCGCGCGCAGCCCGGCCAGCAGCTCACTGGCCTGCCCCGGGACGGCGTCCGGGCTGGCCAGGGTGTTGCGGGCGGCGTCGGCCTTGAAGGCGATCCCGGTCAGGACCGGGCCGAGCCCGTCGTGCAGGTCACGGCGGAGCCGGCGGCGCTCCTCCTCGCGGGCGGCCACGATGTCCGACCGCGATTCCTGCAGCGCCGCCGACAGGGCGGTGGCGTGCAGCGCCACTGCCAGCGGGCCGGCCAGCAGGTGCAGGACCGCGACGTCGGCCGGCCCCATCCGGCGCTGGCCGGCCCGCAGGCCGGTGACCAGCTCGCCGATCCGGGCGCCGTCGTAGCTCAAGATGGTGCGGTGCAGCAGCGCGGGCGCGGCGCCGTACGCGGCTACCTCGGCCGAGGAGTAGCGGATGGCCGCGAACGGCAGCCGCAGCGACTGGCACAGCGCCTCGAGCACGCCCGGCAGCCCGGCCGCCGCCGCCCCGGCTCCGGCGAGCCGCTCCCCCACCAGGGACACGGCCCGGACCGGATCGCGCCGGTCACCGTACAGGGCCCGGTCGATCAGCCGCTGCAGCCGGACCCGGGCCGGGTTGAAGCCGAACGCGACCACGATGCTCGCGGCCACCGCGACCCCGAAGCTGACCTGGCTGCGCACCATGAGGTCGAGCAGCGCGACCAGCCCGGCGTAGGCGCCGACGGCGGCCGCGGTGAGCAGGCCGTACAGCAGCGCGCGGGAGACCACGACCCGGATGTCGAGGAGCCGGTGCCGCAGGATCGCGACGGTGACCGCGACCGGGATCAGCGTGAGCAGCAGGAGGCCGAGGACCGGGCCGGAGTTCAGCACGCCCCAGATCACGCCCACGTAGGGCACCGCGACCAGGCCGACCAGCAGGAGCCACAGCAGCTGGCGCCGTTCGGCGTCGCCGCCGCGCCGGTACCTGACGACCAGCGACGCGATCGCGCCGGCGAAGATGACCGCCCAGGCCAGGTTGACCACCAGCCACAAAGGTGCCAGCCGGTGGTAGTCCGGGACGGACAGGTAGATGGATACCCGGCGGGTGCCCACCGCCATGGGGGCCGGGGTGCCGAGGCTTAGCACGAACGGCAGGCTCTCGGCGGCCGCGGCCCAGATCAGCCAGCGCCACCGGGGTCCGGCCGGCTTGCCGTCGGGGAACAGCAGCAGCGCCGCCGGCAGGAACAGCGCGATCGTCCAGGGCCACGCGTACGTACCTACCGTGCCGAGCGCGCGCAGGGTGCCCTGGTTCCATCCCGATGCCGCGCCCAGGTAGAGCAGTGCCTCGAAGCCAGCGGTGCCGGCCATGCCGATGCCCGCGCTCAGGAACAGCCACCCGATCGGGTTGCGGGGGCGGTGCCAGGCGAGCAGGAGACCGCAGACCGGGAACGCCAGGCCCATGGCGCCGTCGGTGACGATGAAGTTCGCGACGGCGACGCTGAAGGACACGCCGGCCGCGAGCGAGGCGGCGACGGCCGTCGCGCTCAGCGCCATCGCCAGCGCGAACAGGCCGGCGCCGAGGACGCTGGCCGGCCTGCTGCGGGCGGGCGGCGTATCTGCCATGTCTTCATGATGACCTGGACCAGGCCAGTTGTCCTGGGTGTACGCACCTAGGGCAGCCGGGAAAACCTCCTGGCCGGCGGGGTGGGGACGCCCTGGCCGGCGGGTGGCGGGGCGAACGAGGATCGGCGTGTCCGATCCGGACGATCCCAGCGACAAGGAGAGAGATCATGACCGCCACCGCTTCCGCCGCCAGCACGGGTACCGTGCCCCGCCCGCGGGCCGGGTTCGATCGCCGGGCGCTCGCGCTCATCATGCCGATCGGCCCGCTCGCCATCGCGATCGTGCGCGGCATCCTGCCGTACGACACCACCGACTCCAGCACCACGCTGGCCGCCCGGGTGGCCACCCACCAGGGCACCGAGACCCTGGTCGTGTGGCTGACGTTCGTCGCCCTGCTCACGCTGATCCCCGGGGTGATCGCAGTGGGCATGCTGGCCCGGCGCACGGCGCCGCGACTGGGGACGGCCGGGCTGGTGGTGGCGTTCGCCGGCTTCATGAGCCTGTTCTGGTCGATGGTGGCGGGCTCGGACAACATCGCCCTCGGCGCGGCCCGGATCGGCGTGAGCCCGGCGGCGACGGGCCGGCTGCTGGACAGCATCGGCGCCGTCCCGGCCCTCGGGCTGGCTTCGGACCTGTTCGTGGCCGGTCACATCCTCGGCCTGATCCTGCTCGGCGTCGCCCTGTGGCGCGGGCGCGTCGTGCCCGCCTGGGCGGGCCTGGCCATCGCGGTGTCGCAGGTGCTGCACTTCGTCTTCGCCGTCATCGCGCCGGTGCACGTCCTGGACGGGCTGGCCTGGGGCCTGACCGCCGTCGGCTTCGCCGCCGCCGCGCTGGCGCTCGTCCGGCAGCGCCAGCCGCGCTGACCGGGCGCGTCCGCGCGGGACTAGGGCCGGTGACCAGCCTGGCGGGCCCGCAGCGCGGCCTGGGTCCGGTCGGCCGGCCTGCAGCTTGTCCAGGATGCGGGAGACATGATTCTGCACCGTCTTGAGCGACAGGCCGAGGGCACGGGCGATCTGCCGGTTGCTGGCGCCCTCGGCCAGCAGGTCGAGGACCTCGCGCTCCCGCGCGGTCAGGTCGTCCTGGCCGGCGAGCGGGGCGCCCGGCGGCGCGGGGGCCCGGGCCAGCATCCGGCTGGCGATCCCGGCGCCGAACACCGCGCCGCCTGCGGCCACGGTGGCCAGCGCCGCGGTGATCTCGGCGGCGGTGGCCCCCTTCAGCACGTAGCCGCGAGCCCCGGCGGCCAGCGCCGCGAACACGCTGTCGTCGTCGTCCACCATGGAGATGACCAGCACGGCGGTCGCCGGGGCGGCCGCCAGGACGCGCCGGGTGGCCTCGACGCCGGAGGCGCCGGGCAGGTTGATGTCCATCAAGCACCACGTCGGGCGCGGTCCGCGCCAGGTCCGCCAGGGCCTCCTCGGCGGAACCAGCGGACCCGGCGACCTCGACACCGGGCACCGTCGCGAGCAGCCCGGCCAGGCCGTCGCGGAAGACCGGATGGTCATCGACGATGAGGACCCGGGTCATGCGGGCACCGCAAGCGCCGTGAGGGCCGCGGGCAGCTGAGCCTGCACCGTGACGCCGGGCGCGGTGCCGGTCACCGTCACCGTGCCGCCGAGTTCCTCCGCCCGTTCCCGCATGATGGCCAGGCCGTGGCCGTGATGGCCGGCCGGGCGGAGCCCGGAGCCGTCGTCGCTGACCGTGACCGCCAGGCCGGCTGGCGTGCAGGCCAGCGACACGTCGCAGTGCCGGGCGCCGGCGTGCCGGATCGCGTTCGTCACCGCCTCGACGACGATGCGGTACGCGGCTACTTCCACCGCGGCCGGGAGCACCGGCAGGTCGCCGGGGACGTGCACGTCGACGGCCAGGCCAGCCTGCGCGGTCAGCCGCTCGACGGCCTGCTGGCACGCGCCGGCCAGGCCGAGCTCGTCCAGCGCGGGCGGACGCAGCCCTTCGACGAGCCGCCGGACGTCCACGACGGTCCGGCGGATTTCCTCGCCCAGGTCGTGCAGCTGACGGGAGGCGCCGTCGGCGCCGGGCGGCAGCAGCGCCCGCGCGGTCTCGGCCTTCAGCGTCAGCCCGGCCAGGGCCGGGCCGATGCCGTCGTGCAGGTCCCGGCGCAGGCGGCGCCGTTCCTCCTCACGTGCCAGGACCAGGCGCTCCCGGGCCCGCTGCAGGTCCTCGCGGAGCAGCCGCGCGTGCAGCGCGCCCCCGAGCTGCCGGGCCAGGTCGCGGACCAGCCGCTGCTCGGATGTGCTCAGCGGGCGGCCCGGCGTGCGGTAGCTGAGGCGGCCGACCGTGACGCCGTAGGCCTGCAACGGGATGCTCGCGATAGCGGCAGGATCAACCGGAACGGGATCAGCCGCCGGGGCGGCGCCGGCCACCATGTCGTCGCCGGGGCCGCTGACGCTCACGTCGCGCAGGTCGAGCCCGGTGGTCAGCTCGGTGAGCACCGCGGTGAGCAGGCGGTCGATGTCGGCGGCCGCCTCCAGCCGCTCCCCCAGGCCGGCCAGGACCTCGTACGGCTCATGCCAGCGGCCGTAGACAACGCGGGTCACGCCGCGCTGCAGCTTCTCGCGCAGCGGGATGAGAGCGAGCGCGGCCAGCGCGGCCGCGAGCCCGGAGAGCCACCACGCGTGATGGCCAGGGACGAGCACGGCCGCGGCGATGACTAGCACGGCGTAGATGCCGACCACGACACCAGACATGACCAGCCACAGCAGGGTCCGCTGAGCGGCGCGGCGCAGGTCGTAGAGACCGTGCGCGAGAGTAGCGACCGCGATCGCGGCTGGCAGCGGCAGTAGCACGACGCCGAAGAGCCAGCCCGGGGCGCCGTTGGTGACCAGCACGACGAGGAACAGCATGACGGGGGGGACCGCGGCCAGGGCCAGGAACAGCAACTGCTGCCGGATCAGCGGGCCACCGCGCCGCCATCGTATGACCAGCCCGGTCACGGCTCCGGCCGCCGCCGCCGCGGCGAGCAGGATCGCAGGGCCGCTCAGGGCATTGGCCACCTGCGCGTACGCGCCCGTCAGGCCGAACGGGTTCCGCCAGTGCGCCAGCCGACTCTGCTGGGCGTGCGGACTGAGCACGTTGCCGAGGAAGAGCAAGCTCACGGCGGCGGTGACCGTCCAGCTGAGCCAGCGCCAGCGCGGGCCGGGCAGCTGGCCGTCCGGGAAGACAGCCGGCACCCCGATCACCGCTGTCAGCATTCCCGCTGCCTGCAGGCCCGGGCCGAGGCCGGCCAGGTAGGCGGCGCCGGGGACCGAGCCCGGATCGGTCACCACGCCGTGCACGCCCGCCTCCGTGAAGGCACTGCCAGTCCCCATGGCGGCGGCAGCGGCCAGCAGCAGCCAGCCGACCCGGTTACCCGGGACCGCGAGGGTGATCACCGCGCCGGTGACGGCGACCACGGTGACGGCGATCCCGAACAACAGGGTCTCGGCGAAGACGGCCGAGCCGGCCTGGTCGAAGGCTGCGGCGGTCACCGCCCCGGCCAGGGCGACGATGACCGCGGCCCCGACCGCGACCGCGGTTACGCGGCCGCTGGCCGGCGCCGGCGGCTGGCTCCTCATAGTGTCATCGTGCACGGCGCGGACGGCTCACGCCATGGCCTTGCGGCGCAGGCGGGCGGCAAGCACGGTGATGGCGGCGATCAGCCCGGCCAGTGACACCACGGCGAAGGCGGTGTCGGTAGCCCACGCCAGGGCGCCGTGCTTGTGCCAGCTGGGAAACTCGACGATCTCGAACAGGCACAGCAGGCCGGTGAAGACCGCGCCCGCGGTGACCCGGCCGCGGCGCAGCAGCCAGGTGGCCAGCCCGAAGAAGACGCCGAAGATGACGGCGAAGCCGGCCCCCAGGGATCCTTCCCCAGCCCGATCTGCACCGCGCTGCCGAACTCGCCGACGGTGAGGACGGCGGCGAGCGCCGTCAGGACCGTGAGCTTGCGACCGTTCATGACTACCTCCCAGGAATCTGTGGTGGCATCACGATGCCCTGGGGCGGTTCCCGCCCAGAAGAGGCGCCTTCCCGGCCGGGCCGGGAAGTTCTCCCGGCCCGGGGTTTCCTACAGTGAGCTGATGGACAGTGCGCAACGCGAGCTGAGCGACCAGATCGACCTGGCCACCCAGCGGCTGCTCGACCGGGCCCGGATCATCACCGAGCCGGACCTGCGGGCGCCGTCACTGCTGCCGGGTTGGACCCGGGCCCGGGTCCTGGCCCATCTGGCCCGCGGCGCCGACGCGATGCGGAACCTCCTGATCGGAGCGCGGACCGGCCAGGAACCGTCGGCCGGCGCCGGCTTCGAGGCGTACGAGGCCGGCCTCAAGCACAGCGAAGGCCAGCGGCCCGAGGTGCTCACGGCCGACCTGGCCGACTCGGCGATGGCGCTGCGGACCGTCGCCCGGCAGCTGCCAGGTGACCGGTGGCGGGTTCCGGTGCGGGCGCCCGGCCTGGCCCCGTTTCCCGCGGCCGAGCTGCTGGTCAGGCGGCTGGTCGAGGTGGAGCTGCACCATTGCGACCTCGGCGCTGGATACGGGGCGGAGCAGTGGCCGGCCGCCTTCGCCGTCATGGAGCTGCCCGAGCCGATGGCCTCCTGGCGCGAGTCCCGGCTCGGTTACCCGGATCAGTCCGAGCCGGGGCTCAGCCCGCCTCGTGCGCCGGCGCCGTACCGGCCGGGTCAGCGGCTGCCGGGGAGCTGGATCGGAACAAGGTGAGGGTCATCAGCTTGCCCAGGACGGGGTTGGCCAGCGGGACGAGGTAGCGGTAGCGGGCGGGCAGCTGGGCGCGCATGTCCCGGGGCGGGCGGGTGATGGTGGCGGTCTGCCTGAGCTCGAGCCCGAGCCCCTCCAGCGAGCGCGGGTCGTCGCAGGCCCACTGCCACCGGGCGTCCATGCCCTTGCGGGCGGCCATCCGGTACTGGTACTCGAACGAGCGCCTCGGGTAGGCGTCCAGCGCGACCATGGCACCGGGGAAGCGCTGCGCGATACGGGACAGCGCCGCCGTGACCTGGTCTTCGGGCAGGTAGACAAGCACACCCTCGGCCACGAAGAAGTACGGGCCCGGGCTCTGCTCGACCTCGGGCAGCCAGTCGTCGTCCAGGACCGAAGCGGTCACCATCCGGCGCCGACCGGTGTCGGCGAAGAACTTCCGGCGCAGCTCGATGGTGTCCGGCAGGTCCAGGTCGAGCCAGTGCACCCGGCCGTTGTCGACCCGGTCGAACCGGGTGTTGAGGCCGGTGCCGAGCTCGACCACCGTTCCCTCGGGGTGCGCGGCCAGGAACCGGCGGATCCAGAAGTCGAGGATGGCGGTGCGCAGCACGGTGAAGGAGCCGCCCGATCGCTTGCCGTACTTGGCCGCGTCGTAGTCGATCGACTGCAGCAGTTCCACGGCCCGCGGGTCGTGCAGCACCGGGTGCTTGCGCTGGCTCTCGGTGGCCCGCGCGGCGAGCGTGATGAACAGCGTCTGCTGCACGGCGCCGAGCCGTACCTGCTCTTTGCCTGGCATCAATTTCTCTGTCATAAGGTCGGCCAGACTACCGGAAACAGCGGGTGGTCCATGTCCGTTCCGGCTGGTAGTTCGGTGTGCAGGTCGTCGAACGGCGGGGAGGTGCGCCAGGACCGCGGGGCGTGCCGGGCGTCCGCCGACAGGTAGCGCAGCGACAGGATCCGGCGACGCCCCGGATGGGGGAACCCGGGGGCGCCGTGCACGGTCAGGAAGTCGAAGAAGACGGCGTCGCCGGGCCGCAGCTCGAACCGCCTGATATCGAAGCGATCCCGGTCGGCCTCGATATCGGGCAGTTCGGCCAGGCTCCCTTCGGGGAACCAGCGGGCCTCCTTGCGCAGGAACGTGCGGGGCATCAGCCAGGGACCGCGATGCGAGCCCGCCACCAGTTCCAGGCACCCGTCCTCGGGCACCGGGTCCACCGGGATCCAGGCGCTGACGCCCCGGCCGTCGACGTTGTAGTAGGGCTGATCCTGGTGCCAGGGCGTGCGCTGGGTGGTCCCGCCCTCCTTGACCAGGACGTGATCGTGGTAGAAGCGGACCCGGGGCGTGGCCATCAAGGCGGCGGCCAGGGCCGGCACCCGGGAGTGGCGGGCCAGCCGCTCGATCTGAGGGATCTCCGGCCAGCGGCAGAAGTCCTCGGTGAACGCACCGGGATCGTCCGGGCGGCTGGCCACCTGGGCCAGCGGGCCCGGCCGGGCCAGGACCGCGTCGATGGCGGCGGCCGCCTCCGCCACCTCGCCGGGATCCAGGACCGAACGCAGGCAAACCACGCCGTCCCGGGCGAAGGCCGCGATCTCCTCGTCGGGCAAGATCATAGGACGAGCCTAAACGGAAGCCTGGCTACACTTATTTGAAAGGGGAAATACCAGAGAGGCAGGCCAGCGTGGCACGCGGTACCCAGGTCGGCGACAAGGCCCCCGATTTCACCCTCCCGTCCCAGTCCGGCGAGCAGGTCCGGCTGCAGGACAGGATCGGTGAGCGGGTGGTGGTCCTGTACTTCTACCCCAAGGACAACACGAGCGGCTGCACCGCCGAGGCGTGCGCGTTCCGCGACAGCCACGAGGCCTTCAGCGACGCGGGGGCCGAGGTGATCGGGGTCAGCTCCGACTCGGCCGACAAGCACGCCGGCTTCGCCACCAAGCACAAGCTGCCGTTCACGCTCCTGGCCGACCAGGGCGGCAAGATCCGCAAGGCCTACGGGGTGCCGGCCGTGATGGGCCTGATCCCCGGCCGGGTCACCTACGTCATCGACCGCACCGGCACGGTCCGGCACGTCTTCAACTCGATGACCAACATCGACGGGCACGTCGGCGAGGCGCTCGAGGTGGTCAAGAAGCTGCAGGCCGAGCAGGCCGCCTAGCCCGCGAGGCGGCCGAGCCAGTTCTGCCACGCCGCGGTCTCGGCCGCCGGGTCGCGGTCGTCGAAGTAGTGCGCGGTCGCGAAGACCATGTTGTTGTAGCCGTGGATCAGCATGTACATCGCGTCGTCGGTACGCATGCCCACGAAGCTCGGCGAGCCCACGAACTCCACGGTGCCGTCGGCCGGCTCGATCCCGGGCACGCTGAGCCGGGCCGGCTGACCGTCCGCCGCGTCCGCGCCGACGCCGACCGCCGCCGTCATGGCCGCCCACGAGTCCTTGGTGACCGGCCCCGGCAGGAACAGCGAGTTCTTCGCGGTGCGCGGGGCGAAGTGCTTCAGGTAGACGGCGAGCTTCGTCATGTAGGCATGGTCGCCGACGGACAGGCCGTTGTATTCGGCCTCCCAGTCATCGCCGAGAAGACCGCTGTGCACCACGCGCACCACCGCGCCGCCGCCGTCGCGTGACTCGATGAGCCACTCGAAGGCCATGAAGGTGCCGTCCGGCTTCTTGTCCTCCTGCGTCGCGTAGTGGCGACCGGGTTCCCAGGCCGTGATGCTGGCGCTGGACACCTCACCGAACATGGTGAACGTGCTGGTCTTGCTGGCGCTGTCGATTTCGGTGCGCCCCATGAGCCAGGAGTCGACTCCCGGCCCCGACGTGATCGCCTCCCACACCTCGTCGGGCGTGGCGTCGACGGTGAACTCTTCGCGTACCTCAAATGGATGCGTCATGACTGCTGCTCCTTCGCTGGCGGGTCGGCGTCCTCGGTGATGGCCGGGTGCACCGCGACGATGAGTCGGTGCGGCCGCCCGGTCTCGGCCTGGTACTTGCTGATAAGCCCGGTGATCGCGCCCGTGAGCTCACCCGCGAACGCGGCGCGGTCGGCCGGCGTCGCGAACCGCACTTCGGCGTCGAGCCCGAACGTGGCGAGCGGCTTGCCGGCCCGCGCCGCCCCGCTGATGAGCGCGCCCGTCTCCCGGACGAGCCGCGCGGCGAGCGCGAGCAGCCAGCGCGCGGACAGCCGGTCGGGCGACCGGGTCGGATCGGGCGCGACCGCGGCGAGCGCGGCCGGCGAGATCACGTAGGCCGCGGCGGAGGCCCGCACGACCCGCTCGGTCATGCTGCCCTTGCGGCGCTCCTCGACCAGTTCCACCAGGCCGTGCTGCTCGAGGGTCTTGACGTGGTAGTTGACCTTCTGCCGGGCGAGCCCGAGCCGCGCCGCGAGGGTGGTCGCGGTGTGCGGCTCGGCCAGCGCCGCGAGCATCCGGGCCCGGATCGGATCGAGCGAGACCTCCGCGGCGGCGGCATCCTCGATCACGGCAACATCGTGCATGTCGCAACCTTGTCACCGACAATTTTTTTTGTCAAGACCGGGAAAATTGTCGGCGCGAACGCGGATAAGGGTTCCGGGCTGGAGGCGGCTGGTTCCTTTGGGGCGTGCGGGATCAGCCGGGGCCGCCCCGGCGTGGTCTTATGCCACCGTGATGTGGCATCGCGGTTGTTCTGACCACCGCAGAATCACATCGTGGTGGTTGCCGTAGGCCGGCGTCCGGTGGCGGGCGGGAGCTAGGGGGCGGGTGTGCTGCCTGATGGCGAGGTGGGGGGTGTGCCGCCTGATGGCGAGGTGGGGGGTGTGCCGCCTGATGGGGAGGTGGGGGCGGGGGTGTCGCCTGACGGCGAGGTGGGGGGGCGGCCAGGGGTGGCGGATGAGCCCGGGAGCGTCGTCACCGCCGGTGTCGATGAGGGTCAGGGGGGCTCGTCGGTCAGGACCTCGCGGCGGAGCTGAGGGAAGACCTTGCCGACCTTGCCGAGCAGGTAGTCGCCGTAGGTGCCGGTGAACCCGTGCAGGTTCTGCCCGTCCCAGCGCGCCTCGCCGGCCGCGCTGACCGCGGCCCGGCCGGGCAGCGGGGGGATCTCGTCGGCGAACCCGGGGTCGAGGAAGAACGGGTAGGACAGCCGGTCGCGGCCGCTGGCGTTGCGCACCCGGTGCGGGGTGGACCGGTACCAGCCGCCGGTCAGCCGGTCCAGCATGTCGCCGATGTTGGCGACGAAGGTGCCCGCCAGCGGCGGCGCGTCGATCCAGCCGGCCGGGGTCCTGACCTGCAGGCCCCCGGCATCGTCCTGGGCCAGCAGGGTGAGCAGGCCGTAGTCGGTGTGCTCCCCCACGCCCCAGCCGGCCTCGGCCGGCGGCACGGGCGGGTACCGGAACACCCGGAACAGGACGGTCGGGCTGGCGGTGTACCCGGCCGCGAAGTACTCCGCGTCCAGGCCCAGGCTCAGCGCCACGCCGCGCAGCACCGCCTGGCCCAGCCCGGTGAGCGCGTCCAGGTAGCTGAGCACGGCGGCGCGCATCCCGGGCACCTGCGGCGGGAACAGGTTGCGGCCGTGCAGCGGGAGCCCGGCCCGGACCCGGGGGTCCTCCTCGCCGAGCTCGGTGCCGAAGTAGAGCCCTTCCTTCAGGTCGGGCTGGCCCGAGGTGAGCTCGCCGCCGACCGGGAACCAGCCGCGCCAGGCCGGCCCGCCGCGGGCCATGGCGATCTCCGCCTTCTGCGCGGCCGGCAGCGCGAAGAACTCGGCGCAGGCGGCGGCCAGCCGGGACCGCAGGTCCGGGGCGACGCCATGACCGGTGACGTAGAAGAAGCCGTGCTCGCGGCAGGCCGCCTCGATCTGGCGGGCGGCCCGCGCCAGCCCGCCGGGGTCAGGCTCGGGAGCGAGCAACGGCGCCACGTCGACGACCGGGAGCATGCCGAACGGGTGAGTTTCTGCCACGCCACGATTGTGCCCGCCCGGGTGGGCGCGACGCTCAGGCGCGGGGCCCGTTCAGCGGCCGGTAACCGGCGAATCCGGCTTCTGCCACTCCCTCTCCGCTGGTCAGGCCGGGTAGCAGCCGCTGCAGCGCCTGGGCCGGGGCGGCGGGCAGCTCGACCTCGAGCGCGGCGAGGTCCCCGCGCAGCACGGGCGCTCCCGCGGCGCCGCCGAGCCGGGCCGCGACGGCCAGTACGGGGCTGAGGGCGCCTTCGGGGATCTCCAGGCTGAGCCGGATCATCGGCTCGCAAGTCACCGTGCCGGCCTGAGCCAGCGCCGCCCGCAGGACCAGGGGCGTGAGCTTGCGGAAGTGGGCCGCCGTGGTGGACGGCGAGACGTAACCGCACTCGTACAGCGTCACCACGCAGTCGGTGACCCGCCAGCCGCCCGGGCCGTCGGCGAGCGCCTGGCGGACGTACCGCGTCATCATCGCGGCGAAGTTGTCCGTGCTCTTGTAGACGTACATGGGCACCGAGCGGACGTCCACGTCGAGCCGGAACGCGACGCCGGAGCCGACCGGGGCCGGCTCGACGCGCAGCCCCAGCGTGGCGGGAAACGGGTTACCCGGCGCGCCGATGACCTCGGCGGCCTGGCCCGGCCCGGCCACCCGCTCGATGTAGATCACCGTCGTCTCACGGAACGTCACCTCGACGCCGAAGTCGGCGGCCAGCGTGGCCTGGATGACCTCCTTCTGCACCTCGCCGTAGAGCGACACCGAGATCTCGCCGCCCGTCTGGCGCAGGTTGATCAGCGGGTCCTGCTCGGCCAGCTGCCCCAGGGCGGCCCGCAGCGCGGCCCGGTCACCGGGATGGCACGCCGCGATGACCGCCTCCAGCGTCGGCGGGGCGAACCGGAACCCGTTCTCGTCCGGACCGGACGCCCCGAGCTGGTCGCCGACCTGGACTTCCGCCAGGCCGCGCAGCCGCCCGATCTGGCCGGCGGAGACCGACGCGCCCGGGATCGCCGTCCCGTGCTCGAACACGCTGATCGCGGTGACCTTGGCGTCCAGGTCCCGGCCGGAAGGCACCCGGTCGCGGGTCCGCACCGTGCCGGAGAACATGCGGACGTAGGCGAGCTTCTCGCCGCCGGGGCCGCGCTCGATCTTGAAGACCCGGCCGCGGACCGGGCCCGCGGCGTCACCCGCGGCGGCCGGCAGCAGCTCGGCCAGGGCCGCCATCAGGGGCGGCACGCCCGCCCCGGTGGCCGCGGAGCCGAAGAAGACCGGGTGCACCAGGCCACGCCGCGCCTGCTCGCTGAGTGCCGCGCGCAGGCGGTCGCCGGGCAGGGGCTGGCCGGCCACGTACGCGGCCAGGATCTGGTCGTCGTGCTCGGCCAGCGTCTCCGCCAGCGCCTCGGCCGGCCGGGTGTCGCGCTCGTCCCAGGGCGTGAAGGCCGCCGCGCGGCTGCCGAGGTGGGTGGTGAATCCCATGGGGATGGCGGAGGGCGAGACCCGTTCGGTAATGGCCGCCAGGACGCGCTGCTCGCCTGCGCCGGCCCGGTCGATCTTGTTCACGAACAGCAGGACCGGGATGCCCAGCCGGCGCAGCGCGCGCATCAGCACGCGGGTCTGCGGCTGCACGCCCTCGACGGCGGAAATCACCAAGATGGCGCCGTCCAGGACGCTGAGCACCCGCTCCACCTCGGCGATGAAGTCGGGGTGGCCCGGCGTGTCGATCAGGTTGACCGTGACGCCGCCGACGTCGAACGATACGACGGCGGACTTGATGGTGATGCCACGCTGGCGTTCCAGCGCGAGCGAGTCGGTCTGCGTCGTGCCCGCGTCGACGCTGCCGATCTCGTCGATGACACCGGCGGTGAACAGCAGCCGCTCGGTGAGAGTGGTCTTACCGGCGTCTACGTGCGCCAGGATGCCCAGGTTGAGCGTGCGTCGCGACAAGCGTCATACCCCTCGAGGTCGTCAAGCCCTGCGTGATGGACATGGACGCCTGGCGCATCTCGCCTCCTCGGGTATGTGGAGCCCCAGCCTAGAAGCCGCCGGGCCCAGCGGTAAAACGAATTTCCGTAGCACCGATAATGAAACGGTGGACAGTTTCCGGAACCGGGTCGGCGCGGCCATCTTCGAGCGGGTGGCGGGCCCGCAGGGCCGTGACCGGCGGCGGCAGATCCACGCCGAGCCGGGTGAGCGGTGGTTCGCCGAGGACCGGCCGATCCGCCGGGTCCAGGGAGACTCGTCCATGTTCATCGGCGGGATCAGCGCCCTGCTGCTGCAGTCGCTGCACCCGCTGGCCATGGCCGCCGTCGCGCAGCACTCCGACTACAAGGGCGACCCGTGGGGGCGGCTGCAGCGGACCAGCTACTTCCTGGCCGTCACGACGTTCGGCCGGACCGAGGACGCGATGGCGGCGATCGCCCGGGTTCGCGCGGTCCACGCCCGCGTCACCGGGACCGCGGCCGACGGGCGGCCCTACGCCGCCTCCGACCCGCACCTGCTGACCTGGGTGCACATCGCCGAAGCGGACAGCTTCCTGCGGGCCCACAGCCGGTTCGGCGTCCAGCCGCTGGATCAGGCCGGACGGGACGGCTACGTGGCCGACCTGGCCCGGATCGGCGCGGAGCTGGGCGTGCCGGACCCGCCGCGGACCGAGGCCGAGCTGGCGATGAGGATCAGCCAGTACCGGGCCGAGCTGGTCGCCACGCCCGAGGCCCGCGACGCCGCCCGGTTCCTGCTGCGCAATCCCCCGCTCCCCGCGGTCGCCCGGGCTCCCTACGGGGTCCTGGCCGCGGCCGCGGTGTCGCTGCTTCCCGGCTGGGCCCGGCGGCCGCTCCGGCTGCCCCGGCTGCCAGTCACCGAGACCGTGCTGGTCCGCCCGGCCGGCCACGCCATGGTCCGGGCCATCCGCTGGGCCACCAGCGCCCCGTCCGAAGCCCAGGCCAGCTGAGCTGCTGCGCAGCCGCCGCCGGGCCCCGGAGCACAGCGAGGCACCAGGCGCCGCGGCCCCGGAATTGTCATTTTGTGAGACGGGAACGGGCGGCTGACGGTGCGAGGATCCGAGGATGACGATGCCGACCGTTGCCCTCGACGTGCCCTCCGCGCGTGTCCTCGCCGACCAAGCGTCGATCATCGCCGAACTGCAGTTCGTCATGGACTGCTGCAAGCAGCTGCTGCCCGAGCTGGCCAAGCCGGAGGAGGAGCGGGACACGCTGATACCGCTGGCGCTGTGGTCGTCGGCGGTGCTGGCTTACGGCCGCTGTTTCAGCAAGGGCAAGCGGTTCGCCCTGTCCGTCGAGGACGTCAAGAGCCTGCCGCTGCACGGGGCGGTGATGAACTTCCACACCTGGGTCATCGAGGAGCGCGACAAGCTCGCCGCGCGGGCCGCGAACCCGTCCGAGGCGGCCAAGGTGGGCGCCGCCCTGTCCCCGCCAGAGCAGAAGGACCGGCGGGTGGAGGGCATCGTGATCTTCGCCAGCAGCCACGAGGTCGTCAACGACACCGGCGTGCGCCAGCTCGGCGGGCTGGCCTCCGAGCTGGCCAAGCAGGTCGCCGAGAAGGCGCAGGAACAGCAGGACGTCGTCCTGAAAGACGCGCAGCAGCTGAACCTGGACAGCCTCTACGAGCTGCCGGTGATCGGCACCTGGCCCCCCGCCGAGGACGAGGACAGCCCCGGGGACGAGGACAGCCCCGGGGACGAGGCCGAGCCTGGCGCCGAAGACGCCTAGCTTTAGTTGACCAAGAGCGGCCGGCCCGGTCCGCGCGTCCCGCACATGATGAAACTGGACGTTCAGTGCGTTGGAACGCCATGAACCTGGGGTTCCATAGCGTCCTGGGCGGGCTCTTGCCGCTGGATCGTGGGGCTGCTGAGTATCGTGGGGCTGCTGAGTATCGTGGGGCTGCTGAGTATCGTGGGGCTGCTGAATCCAGTGTGGCCTGAGTCCGGCTTTTGGTGCGTGGTACCCCGTCGCAGGCGGTGGCTGACCGGCATCGAAACCCCGCCCGGCCGCGACCCGGCGACTTGGTGCTGGCCGCCATCGGATCCGCGCGGGATCAGGCGAGGACGGCGCGGATGCGGCGGAGGGTTTCGCCCGGGCCGAGGGCGCGGGCGACCTGGGCCAGGTCGGGGCTGCGCGGGGCGCCCCTGAGCAGGATCCGGATGACCTGGGAGGCCTCCCGGATCGAGCCCTGGTAGCGGTCCGGGTCCTGCTTGTAGACCTTCTGGCTGGGCGCGAACCCGAGGGCGTCGGCGAGCTGCCGGATCTGGTCGAACCAGGCGGGGTCCGGGCCGGGCTCGGGGCTCGGCGGCTGGTAGCCGTCGGCGAAGGTCCGGGCCACGGCCCGCACCGAGTCCGGATCGAGGCCCGCGAACCTCGGGTCGGCCGGGTCGGTGACCGGCTCGAAGATCTGCGGGAAGAAGTAGCCGTAGACCTCGCGGAAGTCCGCCCACTTGCGCAGGTCCTTGCGCGGGTTGTCGACGCCCTCGCGTTCGATGGCCAGCGCCCGCAGCGCCAGGTCGGGCTCGGCGGCCAGGACCTTGGCCAGGCCGGGGTCGTGGTGACGGGCCCACGTGCCGACCTCGGCGAGGATCTGCTGGCCGGACAGGGTGGCGACGTAGTTGGCGCAGATGTCGTCGAGCTTGACCATGTCCACCAGCGGGCCCGCGGTGCCGCATTCGGAGAGCCGGATCGGCGCGGCCAGCGCCTCGGGCAGCGGCATCTCGGCCAGCCGGCCGTTGGCCAGGCCGCGCAGGTAGTACCGGACCGCGGGCGCGGGATAGCCCTGCTCGATGTAGAAGCTGACGGTCGCTTCGGGGTCCCTGCGCTTGGACAGCTTGCGGCGGCTGCCGCCCTCCTGCTTCATCAGCAGCGCGATGTGCGCGTACTGCACCCGCTCGAAGCCGAGGGCGTCGAACAGCTGCAGGTGCAGCGGCACCGAGGAGAGCCACTCCTCACCGCGGATGACCAGGTTGACCCGCATCAGGTGGTCGTCCACCGCGTGCGCGAAGTGATAGGTGGGCAGCCGCGCCTCGGCGGCGCTGGTCTTCAGGATCACTACGTCGTTGCGGTTGTCGTCCGCGGTCAGCTCGCCGCGGATGGCGTCGGTGAAGCTCACCCGGACCCCGGAGGCACCCGGCGAGCGGAACCGGACGACCCACGGGTCACCGGCCGCCAGCCGCTCGGCCACCTGCTCCGGCTCGGCGTCACGCCAGATCGCCCAGGTGCCGTAGTAACCGGGCAGGGCGCCTGTCGCCCGCTGCCGCGCGGTGATCTCCGCGAGCTCCTCCTTGGTGGCGAAGCACGGGTAGGCGCGGCCCTGCCGGAGCAGCTCCCTGACGTAGGTCAGGTAGGTCTGCGCCCGGGCCGACTGCGCGTAGGGCCCGTACTGGCCGACCTGGCCGTGCTCGTCCGGCTCGATCGAGAAGTAGGCGAACGCCTCGGCGAACTGGGACGCGGCGCCCTCGACGATCCGGGCCTGGTCGGTGTCCTCCAGGCGGAGCAGGTAGATCCCGCCCGACTGGTGAGCCACGTCCGCGTCGATGGTCGCCGTGAACACGCCGCCGATGTGCAGGAAGCCGGTCGGGCTGGGCGCGAAGCGGGTGACTTTCGCGTCCGCGGGCAGGTCACGGGGCGGGTACAGCCGCTCCCAGTGCTCCGGCTCCGGCAGGCCGGGCGGGAACAGGGAATCGATGACATCTCGGCTGAGCATGAGCGAGCGGCTCCGAACGACGTATGGTCACGGCCGCAAAGCAGGGTATCGCGAACTCCGGCCACAGCTGGGATCGAGCGGCCGGGCTCAGCGGCGCTGACGCCACGGTACCGCGCCCTTGAGGTGCGCGATAGCCGCGCGCTCGGCCGCCTGGTCCGGCCGCTCCTCCAGGGTCAGCGACTCGACCGGGCCGTTGAACCAGTGGCCACGCGGGCAGCGGATCTTCGCGCTTTCCAGCGGGCCGTCCGTCGACCTCATCAGGTAGCGGCTTTCCACCTCGGCGGGCAGCCCGCACCTGACTGAACCCGCCTTATCCAGGTAGGCCGGGCAGTCAACGAACATCACGCTGGCATCCATCGCGGTCCCCCCGTTCCGCTGGCCCCGCTGCCGGGCGGACGCCGCACATCCGCCCGGCAGGGCTGACGCCCTCTCACCCCGCTCCGGATTGCGAGGGCGTCCTTGCTGAGTAGGAGCACGGGTTCCGGGCGCCTGATACATCTGAAATGCTGGAGTATGCCCACTGTCACCTCGCTGGAAGAACTCGAGCGGGCGGCGGCCGGATTCGAGATCGGCGATACCCGGCTGGTGATCGAGCCGTCGGCGCTGACCGGGGTCCGGCGCTCGCTGGAATCGGCGGGCCTGCTGCTGCTCGGCGAGGTCCACGGCGTCCGGGAGAACCCGCTGGTCATCAGGGCGCTCATGGTGGCGCTGGGGCTGACCGGACTGGCCCTGGAGTGGGACGAGCAGCTGACTGGGCCGATCGGAGGCTACCTGGCCGGCCAGCCGCTGGCCGACGACATGACCCTGTGGTTCGGTGACGGCCGGATCACCGCCGGGCACCTGGCGGTGCTGCGGGAACGGGCCGCGGCCGGCCCGCTCGACCTGACCTTGTTCGACGGGATCAGCGAGCTGGACTGGTCCTGGTCGCAGCGCGACGAGGCGATGGCCGAACGGCTGCTGGCCGGGGCCACCGCCGCATCGGGCACGCTGGCGGTGGCCGGTAACGCCCACACGCCCACCGGGCCGTCATCCCTGGGGCTGCCGCTCGGCGCGCAGGTGGCCCGCCAGCGGCCGGGGGTGCGGAGCATCCGCATCAAGTACGGCAGCGGCCGGTTCTACAACCTCGAGCCGCGCCGGTTCGGACCGCGGGCCAACGACTGGCGCCACCAGGTGCGGCTGCGCCAGCAGCGCGGGCACCTCGTGCTCGACCTGCCTAATCCGACCGAGGCGACAGTCCCGCAGCGGCCGCCAGGCCCGGAGGTGCGCATACCAGCCAGCCGTCGGTGAGGGCGTCACGCAGCACCCGGGCGGAGACCTCCGGCAGCTTGATCAGCACGGCGGAATACCCGTCGAAGTGCGGGATCGTGAAGAAGGCGTCCGGGTTGGCGGCGAGCACCGCCTCCTTCTCGCCGAGGTCCTCCACCAGCACGGCCAGGATCGGGCCGCCGGGCGGGACCTGCTCGCCGAACCGGCGGATGTCCGCCTTGCTGAACGGCCGGTCCCAGGCGAAGGCCTTGCCGCCGACGAACCAGGTCCGGTTGCCGTACCGCTCCCCCTCGGTGACTTCGGGTAGTTCCGCGGCCATCCGCGCCACGTCCTCAAGCGTCGCCATGCCTCCACGCTAGCCGGGCCGGCCGGTCGTCCGGCCCGGCGGGCCTGGGTAGGCTGCGAGCCATGCTGCTGCTTCCACCGCTTGCCGCCCGCCCGTGAGCCGCGCGGCGGTCGTGGTCAACCCCGTGCACCTCGACGATCCGGACAAGTTCAGGGCGCTGGTCGGTGCCGCCATGACGGAGCACGGATGGGGCGAGCCGATGTGGCTGGAGACGACCCCCGAAGACCCAGGTGAAGGGCAGGCCCGGGCGGCGGTGGAGGCCGGGGCCGAGCTGGTCCTGGCCTGCGGCGGCGACGGCACGGTGACCGCGTCCGCGGCCGCCCTGGCCGCCACCGGAGTGCCGCTCGCCGTGGTCCCGCTGGGCACCGGCAACCTTCTCGCCCGCAACCTCGGCCTGCCCATCGATCCCGGCGACGCCCTGACCGTCGCGCTGACCGGCGGCACCCGGCCGCTCGATGCCGGCGTCGCGAACGGCAGCCTGTTCCTCACCATGGCCGGGCTCGGCCTCGACGCCAAGATGCTGGACGGCGCCAGCGAGACGGTGAAGAAGCGGTTCGGCTGGGCCGCCTACGCGGGCTCCGCGCTCCGCCACCTGCGGGACCGGCCGATACGGGTACGCCTGCAGGCCGATTCCGGCCCGCCGCTGCGGCGCCGGGCCAGCGGAGTCATCGTCGGCAACGTGGGGGCGTTGCAGGGCGGCCTGCAGCTGCTGCCGGACGCTCAGCCGGACGACGGCCTGCTGGATGTCGTCGTGCTCACCGCCCAGGGCTGGGCCGGCTGGCTGGCGGTGGCGGCGCACGTGCTGCGGCGTTCCGGCGCGACCGCCCGGGTGACCCGCCGCACCTGCCGGGAGCTGCGCATCGACACCGACCGTGCGCAGCTGTGGCAACTCGACGGCGAGGTCATGGGCCGCACCCGCCAGCTCGTCATCACGATCCGCCCGGGCGTCCTCCTCGTCCGGGTGCCAGCCGACGCTGGAGGATGAGGATCCGCCGCTGGGCGAACTGCTCGGTATGGTAACTGAGCCACAGGCACACCGCCGCCAGCGGCAGCTCGACGAGAAAACAGAACGCGATCGACCGCCAGCGGTCGCTGGCCGGCGTGGTCATGCAGTCGAACCAGGCGTCCACGACGAGCAGGGCCGCGGTCGCGGCCGCCGAGGCCGACAGGTACCGGGACCGGCGCAACGCGAAGTACGCCGAGCCCGGCCAGCCCGGCGGCCAGCAAGACGTCGAAGCCGGCCCAGGCGAGGTCGTAGTTCGGGGACAGCTGGCGGGACGGCAGCGACACGGCGATGTACGCGATCCACGGCACCATCACCACCGAGAACAGCGCGAACGCCGGGCCGACCCACCGGATCAGGCGGGACTGGTCGACCAGGACCGTGTTCTCGGGCTCATCGGCCGGCGCGACCAGGTCGTCGAGCTTGCGCACCAGATTGCCTGGATTAAGGTCAGGATCCATGCCGCACCCTAGCCCAGGGCGGCTTCGGGGCGGGGGAAGCTGGTGGTAAAGGCGTAGCGGGACGCGCGGTACAGGTGCCGGGCGAACTCCACCGGGCGGCCGGACTGGTCGTAGGCGATGCGCTCCATGGTCAGCAGGGCGGTGCCGCGGGTCTCGTTCAGCGTGCGGGCCTCGGCGGTCGAGGCGTTCTTGGCGCCCATCCGCTGGGTGGCGGAGTACAGCCCGATGCCCGACGCGCGGAGCAGCTCGTACAGGCCGTGCTCGGAGAGCATCTCGACGTTCAGCTGGACGAGCCCGGCCGGCAGGTAGTTGTGCATCAGGGCCATCGGCTCGCCGTCGGCCATCCTGATCCGCTCCAGCGACATGACCAGGGCCCGCTCGGGCAGCTGGAGCGCGCTGGCCACCTGGTCACTGGCGTGGCTGACCTCGGCCTTGAGCACCTGGGTGGCCGGGCTGCGGCCGCTGGCCGCGAGGTCGTCGTAGAGGCTGGTCAGCTCGACGTTGCGGTCGATCCGCTCGTTGGCGACCAGGGTCCCGGCGCCGCGCTTGCGGACCACCAGTCCCTTGTTGGCCAGGTAGAGGAACGCCGCCCGCACGGTGGGCCGGGACAGGCCGAGCATCTCCGCCAGCTGGACCTCGTTCTCCAGCCGGGCGCCGACCTTGAGCGCGCCGGACCTGATCGCCGATTCGAAGTGCTGGGCCAGCTGGAAGTACAGCGGTACCGGGCTGGTCCGGTCGATGGTGATGGGGCCGTTGGTGCTTTTCTGGCGTGCAGGCATCGTCGACATCCGGGCGGGTGCGAAAAGGCTCGTTTGTTTGTACATACTAACCACTGCAGAGTTAACGCGGAAAGCCGGAGCACGGTCAGGCCGGTTCTCGCACGGTTTCCAACTTGTCCGCACATACTCACAGATACATGACTGGTCATACCGCGGAGCGGCGTCAGGGGACTCATGACCGCGTACCAGGCCGCGCGCTGGCCGGATCCGTCACGGCGCCCGACCGGTCCCGGGTGGGTGATCCGGCCACGGCCTCGTTTGGCCTGACTCGTTCGGTCCGTAATGAATACCGGGACCCCGGCAGCGCCTTTGTCAGGACCGGGCCGATGGAACACCGACCCGGTTCAGGCCCGCTAGGCCGCGGGGCAGGACAGCAGGCCGTAGGCCTGCTTGGCGGCCAGGACGCGCATTACCGCGGCGTCGGCCTTGGCGCGGAAGGCCGCACTGTGGCGCACGCGGCTGAGTACGGCGACGTCCATGGCGGCGGCGACGGGCAGGCTCACCGAGAGGATCATGTCGCCGCCGGCGGTGAGGAAGTCGATGGCGCGGCCGGCCGGGGACACGCTCGCGACCGCCGCGGCCGCGCCCATGTCGTCGGAGATGATCACGCCACCGAACCCCAGCGGCCGGCGCAGGAGAGGCATCACCCGGGCGGAGAAGACCGCGAGGTGGCCGGGGTCGATCCGGGGATAGCTGGCCAGGGAGACCATGACGAAGGGGACGCCCGCGCCGACGGCGGTATGGAACGGCCGGAGGTAGGGGTCGTCTGAGGTGGTCACCGGGTCGGTGACCCCGGCGGTGAGGTCGGTGTTGCCGGTGACCCGGCCCAGGCCGGGGAAGTGCTTGGCGGTCGTGGCGACCCCGGCCTGGCGCATCCCCTTGATGAACGCCGCGCCGTGCGCCGCCACGGTGGCCGGGGTGCTGCCGAAGTTGCGCATCAGCGCGCCGATCGGCTGGTTCCGGCTCGCGGTACCCGGCGGCACCACGTCCATGACCGGAGCGAGGTCGAGGTTGACCCCGGCCTGCTTCAGCTGGCGTCCCCAGCTGGCGGCGTCGCGTTGCAACGTGCCCGCGGACAGTTCGCCCTGAGCCACGGCGGACGGGATCGCCGAGAAACCAGGCCCGCGCAGCCGCTGGACCTCACCGCCTTCCTGATCGGTGGCGATGAAGAACCTGACCCGGGCGGTGGCCGCCGAGGTGGCCGCCGACTGGTCGGCGGCCGTCAGCTGCCGGATCCCGGCCAGGCTGGCCGAGGTCGTGGTCCCGAACAGCAGGGAGCCGAAGTGATAGGTACCGACGGCGCGAGCTACCTCCGAAGCCGGCTGGCCGGCTAGGCCGACCATGAACAGCTGGCCGATCCGCTGGGCCACGGTCATCCGGGCGAAGACCCGGGCCGGGCAGGAAAGCGGCTTGGGGCTCGGTGACGGCGAGGCCGGGCTGGCCGCGGAACGCGCGGTAGCGGTGGCTACTGAGGTTCCGGGCGGTGCGGCGGCCGGCTGACCGCTGCTCTGAGTCGAGCTGCATGCCGAGCAGGCTAGAGCCATTATGAGTGCGCAGCCGAGAACGGTACCGGCTACCCGGTGCCTGATCACGACGCTGATCTCCCCCGGTTGCGTTGCCGACCCCGCACAGTACCACTAGCCGCGGCTCCGGGCGGGCGGTCAGCTGGGTCAGGGCGCGAGCAGGTAGGTCGTTCGAGGCGTCCAGAGGTCCAGTCCGCTTTCCGCCCGCTCCCCAGCTACGTCGATCCCGACTCCCACGAGTCCAAGCCAAGTCCCAGAGTGCGGCGCGTGAACCTGACGTGGCCTGACCTGCGATTGACAAGTGGCGTGTCCGATCAGCCACCCTTTCGGCTGGATTGCCGTTGAATGCCGGCGGCAGTCATCGTCACGGTTGAGGCCGGGGACCGTGCTAGCCCCACCTCAGGTTCGGGTATGCGCACGGTGGATGTCGGGTCCGCGCGCAGGGAGGATGGAGATGCAGGTGACCGGAGTAGCCGGGCACCGCAGCTCAGCGGAGGAATCCAAATGTACGCTCTGAATGACGGCCCCCCTTCCTCGCGGTCAGTCCTGATGAGGTTCCTGGTCAGGTCGTTCGAGTACCGCCGGCCCCGCCTGTGGGTGAACGTGCGGGTGGCCTGCGGTATCTTCAACGTCATCCTCGGCGTCCTGCTGCTCGCCTCGGTGCGCTGGCTGGGGCCGCTGGCCTGGCTGGCGGCGCTGCCGCTGGCAGGAGCGGCGCTGATCTTCTGGTCCGCTCGCCGGCTGCAGGCCAGTGCCCGCAGCTAGGGTGGCGGCATCTTCCCGGGACGCCGTCGGCCCCTCGGGCCGCCTGGAGAGATGCTTCCGCTTCTCCGGCATCCAGCCGGTGCGTCGTGAGTAGTCCGGGTACGCGGTCCCGGGGGCCGCTGCTGGCGATCCCGGCTGATGGCCCTTGCAGGTGCGGGAGGCATCGCTGATGGACGTACCGGCCGACAAGGTCATTCCCTCGCAGTCGGTCCTGATGAGGTTCCTGGTCAGGTCGTGGGAGTACCGCCGCCCCCGCCTGTGGGTGGGCGTGCGGGTTGCCTGCGGTATCTTCAACGTCGCCCTGGGCGTCCTGATCCTGGCCTCGGTGCGCTGGCTGGGGCCGCTGGCCTGGCTGGCAGCGCTGCCGCTGGCAGGCGCGGCGCTGATCTTCTGGACCGTCTACCGCCTGCAGCAGGACAGCGTCCTGCGCGTGCGGGAACTGGAGCAGTCCCGGGCCCATGCGGTGGACGACTCGGCCGCGAGGCTACGCCAGATCGAGCGCGACCTGCACGACGGCGCGCAGGCGCAGATGGTCGCCGTCACCATGAAGCTCGGGCTGGCCGTGAAGAAGCTCGACCGCATGGTCGACGGGACCGGGCACAGCGACCTGGACCGGGTGCTGGAGCTGGTCACCGCCGCCCACCGCGGCGCCAAGGAGGCCATCACCGAACTGCGTGACCTGGCCCGCGGCATCCACCCCCCGGTACTCGACCACGGCCTCGGCGCCGCGCTCACCACTATCGCCGCGCGCAGCGACCTGCCCGTCAAGCTCGTCCTGGACCTGCCCGAGCGGCCCTCGGCCGCGATCGAGACCATCGCCTACTTCTGCGCCGCCGAACTTCTGGCCAACGTCGTCAAGCACAGCGAAGCCCGGCATGCCACGCTGGAGGCAGTCCATTTCCCTGGCCTGCTGCGGGTCCGGGTCACGGACGACGGCTCCGGCGGCGCCCGCGCCGAGGCTCGCGGCGGCTTGGCCGGGCTGGCCGAGCGGGCCGGCACGGTGGACGGCAGGCTGCAGATCAGCAGCCCGCCCGGAGGCCCCACCGTAGTAACCGTTGAGCTGCCGTCCCATGCCTGACCGAACGGGAGCCGCGATGCGGATTGTGATAGCCGACGACTCAGCCGTCCTGCGGGCCGGCCTGGCCGAGATTCTCGCCGACAGCGACCACGAGGTGGTCGCCGCCGTCGGCAACGCCGACGACCTGCTAGCCGCCGTGGCCGAGCATCATCCGGACGCGGCCGTGGTGGACGTGCGGATGCCGCCCGGCTACACCGACGAGGGCCTGCGCGCGGCGATCACCATCCGCCGCGACCATCCCCAGACCGGGGTGCTGGTGTTCTCGCAGTACATCGAGACCCGCTATACGGCCGATCTGCTCGGCGCGGCGCCCGGCGGCGGTGCCGCGGGGGTCGGGTACCTGCTCAAGGACCGGGTCGGCGACGTCGACGAGTTCGTCGACGCGCTGAGCCGGGTGGCCGCAGGGGGCACCGCCCTGGATCCAGAGGTCGTCACGCAACTGCTGGGCGCCAGCCGCCGCAACGACGCGCTCACCACCCTGACCCCCCGGGAACACGAGGTGCTCGCGCTGATGGCCGAGGGCCGCTCCAACACCGCCATCGCCGAGATCCTGGTGGTCTCCGACCGATCCGTCGAAAAACACGTCGGCAACATCTTCAGCAAGCTCGGCCTGCCCCCATCGGACGCCGACCACCGCCGGGTACTGGCGGTCCTCCGGTATCTGGAGTCCTGACCTGGGCGGCTGCCCCACATGATCACCGGCAATCCGCAAGCCATCCCGCCATCCCGCAGCCCGGTCCCCGAGCCCGGCGGCATCCGGGCGCCCCGGCCGGGCTCCCTGCGCCGTGACCCTCGATCAGCTCCATCGCCAGGAGTACGGTCCCCGTGCGGCAGGCGCGACGGACGGGGCCGCCAGTTCACCACGGCAATCCGGGAAGACCCTGTCGGCGGACGTTTCCGCGGAGACGGCTTGTGACGTTCAGTGAGTAGTCTGGCTCCCGATCACGGCTAAGGAAGGATCAACTCGATTACTTCGGCAGGAACGTTGACCATGCCGCGATCGCCGCCGAACGGATCGTCGTCCAGGGAGACCTGGTAGTAGCCAGTCCAATGGCCGTTTCAGCATCCTCGAAAGTTTCACTATCGCCCACCCTATAAGGAAGGCAATGATGAGGATCTGGTAGCCGCGATTACCGTTCCGATGGTCGCGTCTATGTGGTGAGCGTCCCACGTACTGACCATAAGCGGGCGCTAAACTATTCCCAGTAGCCTTCATGTCTCGGGCATAGCCATCCTGTGGAATTGCATGTTTTGCAGGTGAGGTGACCCCCTAGTAGACCGCTCTTAGTTTGGCCATCGCAGTACTTGCACTTGTAGAGCGACTCGTGACACTTACTGCATTCCATCGCGACCTCCCGTGAGGATAGAATTAACTTAGCGGCGCCATGCTCTGTCCAAGGAACATGTTAAATATCTGTCACCTCGGCTGCTTCCATCGCTGCAATCGGTGGATTGCACTAGCGGTATAGCCGATGTCGTCCCGCGGGGCCGGTGAACAATAGAATCCGCTCCTCGAAGGCGACTACTAGCCTGTCACCGCAACATGAGAGCCGAGTGCCCCGAATAATAAAAGATACCAGTTCGTTACACTATGCAAATCAGCTTTGCGGCAGAAAGGTATTAAGACGAGCAGCCACACTCTTCCGCGCCGCGGTCCGTCCGCCGGCCAGGCGCGGCGGGCCGCGCTGGCCGGGCCCGTTAGCGTGGGCTGCGTGGATGAGGCGGATGTCATCGGGGTCCTGGAGGCGCTGGACGAGGCCGGGGTGCGGTCCTGGGTGGGCGGCGCGGATGGGGAGTGGCCGCGCTGGCCGGCCGGCAGACCCGCTGGCACCGCGACCTGGACCTGGCCGTCGATGCGGCGGATCTGGGGGGCTGCCTGGTAGTGGTCACGTGAATGACGCATGGCTGGCGGCCCATCGGGTAGGCGGGTTAAACGGCGTGCGCGGCTGGCGGCGGCATGACAGTGAGCAACGCCGGTGAAATGCCGCGAAGGCCCAATCGGGGCGGAGGGCGGGGCGGGAGCCGGTACGGTCGGATGCTGAGCGGGTTCGGGCCGGGCAGGCGGAGGTACCAAGATGGCGGCGGACGCGAGTGCGCAGATCACGGAGCTGACTGTGGATGACCACGCGTGCCTGACGTTCGGCGAGGCCGAGGAGTTGTTCGACCTGACCGCGGCGTTCGTCCGGGACGGGCTGGACGCGGGCCTCAAAGTGATGTGGCTCAGCGACGCCGGGCCGGGGCCTGCGGTAGCCGAGCTGTCCCGGCGGGGAATCGCGGTGGAGCCGGCGATGGCAACGGGGCAGATGACGGCGGACGGGTGCGAGGGCCGCCTGCTGGCCGGGCAGGTGTTCAGCGCCGACGCGGCGATCGCGTGGCTGACCAGGCAGCTGGCCGCTTCGGGTGAGCTGGGGTTCCCCGGGCTGCGGATCGCGGTAGACATGAGCTGGGCGCTGCGGCCGGTAACGGGGATCGAACACCTGCCCCAGTTCGAGGAGGGCATCGCCGCCGTGCTGGCCGGCACCACTGCGTCGGTGCTGTGCCAGTATGACCGGGACCGGTTCGAACCCGGTCACGCTGGCATCGGTGGCCGCGTTCCATACCCGCTCGGTCGCCGCCGCCACCTACCATGCGGACCCGGTGCTGCGGATCTGCCGCCAGTACGCCCCGCCCGGCATCCGCATAGCCGGCGAGATCGATTACCAGGCCGAAGAGGCCCTGACCCTGGCCCTAGCCGAGGCCGTCCGCCTCGACGGCGACATCACCCTCAACATGGCCCCGCTAGCCTTCATCGACGGGTTCTGCGCCCGGATGATCGCCGACACCGCGAAGATGCTGTCCTCCTCCCGCACCGTCATCCTGCAGTGTCAGCCGGAGGTCGCCGCCGGGTTCGCCCGGCTCGGCCTCGACGACCTGCCCGGCGTCAGGCTGGTGACCATCTGTGAGCAGTGACCCCCGTGCCGGCTCCGGCCTCAGCCAGGCCGCGCCCGACGCCGGCGCCACAGTCCTGGAGCAGGCCTTCGACCGTGACTCCTTGTACGCGCTGCGGGCGGCGGTCGCGGCCCACGCCGCTGCGGCCGGCCTGCCGCGCCAGCGGGTCTACGACATCGTCGCCGCCGCGCACGAACTGGCGGCCAACGCGGTGCGCCACGGCGCCGGTCACGGGCAGCTGCGCCTGTGGACAGACGGCCAGCAGCTGCACTGCCAGGTCAGCGACGACGGCCCGGACGGGCAGGCCATCCCTGGCCCCGGCGCGGCATGGAGCAGGCAGCACGGGCACGGCCTGTGGATCATCGACCAGGTCGCCGACCACGTCACCCTGGACCGCGACCACGGCGGCACCATCGTCATCATCACCTTCACCATCAGCCGGCCCAGCTAACGCGCACCGGAACACCCGAAGCCGCCACCGGGGGGCCGTGGCCAGCCCTCCGCGCCGCTCGATCCACCGAGCACGAACGCGCAGGACAAGACATATACGAACTATCAGCATCTCTACCGCACGGGTGAATTGCGTGGCAGACTGGCATGGGATTGCACGGCGGGCCAATACGCACCGCCAGTGACCCGGGGCCGAGCGATGCGGGGGTGGCAGTGGTCTCGTCGGAAGATTCGGCCTGGGATGTTCCTCCCAGCATTTTCGGCACGCGCGCGGGCGGCCCGACGGTGCAGCGGCTGGTGCTGGGCGGGCAGCTGCACAAGCTGCGGGAGTCCCGCGGGATCACCGCGGAGCAGGCGGCGGAGTCGATCCGCGGGTCGCACTCCAAGATCAGCCGGATGGAGCACGGGCGGGTCGGTTTCAAGGAACGCGACGTAGGCGACCTGCTGACCTTGTACGGGGTGACCGACACCGAGGAACGCGCCGCGCTGCTCAACCTGGCCCGGGAAGCCAACACCCCCGGCTGGTGGCACGCCTACTCCGACATCCTGCCCGCCTGGGCCCAGCCGTACGTCGGGCTGGAGGCGGCCGCGTCGGTGATCCGGACCTACCAGATCCAGATCATTCCCGGCCTGCTGCAGACGGAGGGCTACGCCCGGGCGCTGATCCGGCAGGGATCGGCGGCCTCGGAGGAGGAGATCGCCCGGCGGGGCGAGCTGCGGGCCAGCCGGCAGGAGATCTTGCGGCGGCCGGACGCGCCGCAGCTGTGGGTGGTGGTGGACGAGGGGGCGCTGCGGCGGCCGGTCGGCAGCCGGGAGGTCGTCCGCGAGCAGCTCGCGCATCTCATCGAGGTGGCCGGTCATCCGGCGGTGACGCTGCAGATCATGCCGTTCGCGGCGGGGGCCCACGCGGCCATGGGCGGCCCGTTCACGATCTTGCGGTTCGCCGAGCCGGACCTGGCCAACGTGGTCTACATCGAGCAGCTCACCAGCGCCCTGTACCTGGACAAGCCGGCCGAGGTCGACAGCTACCTCGAGGTCATGGAGCAGCTGTGCCTGCAGGCCGAGCCCGTGGCCAGCACTCCCGGGCTCCTGAAGCAGATCCACGCCGACATCTGAGCACCTTCGGAGCCTGGCGCTGCGTGAGCGCAGCGAACCATACCCGGCCGGCTGGACCCGCGTCTACGACGGCTTTCTCGTCTCGATCCGCGCATTACAGGCCGCCTGAAGGCGGAATAACAGCCTGTGGCCGGGTACATGTACCGCATGGATGCGCGACGATTTATCTTCGCCACCGGACCGGTCGCGGCGGCCGCCGGGCTCGGCGGGCTGGGGGCGCGGAAAGCACCGCAGATATACCTCCGCTTGCGCAAGCCGCGCTGGGCGCCTCCTGCCGCAGCGTTCGGCCCGGTGTGGTCGGCACTGTACGTGGGTATCGGCGCGGCCGGCTGGCGGCTGTCCGGCGGCGCGTCCCGGCGGAGCAGATCACTGCATCTGGCGCAACTAGCGCTCAATGCGGCCTGGCCGGGCATCTTCTTCGGCGTCCGTGACAAGCGCACTTCGCTGCTGATCATCGGACTGCTGGACGCTGTCGTGGCGACCGAGATCCTCACAGTGCGACGGGAAGATCCCGTCGCCGCGCTGCTGCTGGTGCCCTATCTGGCCTGGACTGGCTTTGCCACAGCACTCAACGCCGCCGTCAGCGACCCAGGCGAGTTGCGCCCAGCGGGCAGCAGGCCTGCAGAGAACTGATCGCGCCGGGCAGATCACCACGTTCGCTGGGCCGGGAACAGCGGTTATCCCGAACCGGCAGGTTCTTGCTCAGCCAGTACCGAAATGACCATGGTGAGGGCGGGCGGCAAACGGCGCCCGCAGTAATCTTGCTGGCAGGTTGGACAAAGGTGGGGCGGGGCTCCCCGGGGGAGCCCCGCCGTCTGCTGGAGGCCATGAGATTCGGCTGGATGGTTTCCTTGCGATTCTCCTTTCCCAGTCCGCATGGGCTGTGCCTGGTGCTGATCGCTGTCATGCCAGGCCGCCGCCTGGTCGGGGGCTAAGAGCGGCAGCCTGGCGGCCGGCCGGGGAGATGCTCTGGGGGCGAACGCTGCCGGCCATGGTCCGGCCCGGTGGCCGGGAAGGTGCGGGCGGTCAGGTCTGGCGCCGGCTGCCGGGAGGGCCGGGGCAGCGGGCCGGGAAGCGGCGGGACCCGACGCGGCGCGGTCGGCGGCGGCACGGGCGGCCCGCTGAAGGAAGCCGAGATCAGCGCGTCGAACTCGGCGTCTACCCACTGCTGATCCGCGTACACGACGTCTGCGAAGACCGCGCCTGCCTCGCGGGTGGTAGAGGTCATGCCGATCACCCTCCGGGAACCTGCGTTAGCGTTGCCAGGTCAATGACCGATACGACTTTATATAGCTCGCACTACATGAAACTGTCAAGTCAAGTTGGAAGTTTCCGTGATCCGCTCCCCGGAACCTGGAGGGTGAGGTCGGGCCAGCTGCCTTCCGGAATGGCTGCCAGGGCTTGTTCGACGAGGACGACGTCCTCAGCGAGTACCGATGCCGTCGGCTTCGAGTCGCAGTAACGGAAATGAGATGTTCGCGTTGGCAACTTGCCTGGTCCGAACGTTCCCCTGGAGCAGTGGCTGGCCGAGCTCGGCCCGTCGGCGGGCCAGGAGGCGTCCGCCTTGCGGGACGCCTGGATGGACAGTCCCGGCGAGCACGTAACCGATCGCGGCCACCAGGGCTAGACAGTGGCAGCGTTCTGGAACCTGACACCTGTTGATCATTGCGCCACGCCCGGCGGATCGGGGTGCTGGCGGATGATCTCGATGAGCAGGACCCAGGCGTTGTAGACAGCCCCGAGGAAAGCCGTGAGAGTTCCCGCGAGCACAAAGTACAGTCCGAAGCCGCACCGGACCGTGAGCGTGATACCCCCAGCGAGAAACAGCAGGGCTGGTATCTGGACGTTGGCTATCCGGGACACGAACCACCAGATGGGGTCGGCGGGGTCGTCGGGGCCGTGACGCACCTGGACGAGCAGTACGGCCAGCGACATCAGAGCGGCGCAGGCAATGACCTCGGAGCCGAGGGCCGCGGCGGTTTGCGGGGCGAGCCCGAGACTGGAGACGGTGACGACAAGCAGGAGCAGGGACAGTGTCTCGGCGGCGCGGGCGGGCAGTTTAGGGAAGGCGAGGATCTGTTTCAGGTTGATCGAGACGGCCACGAACAGCAGGCCGGTGAGGGCGGCGGCCGCTCCTACCTCGGCGATAAAGAAGTTCTGCCAGGGTGCGGTGGCGAATGCAGTCATGGTGATGGAGCCTTGCCGCTCATCGGGCGGCAGACGGCCGGGGTGACCACGGCCTCCTTAGTGGGTGACCTCGAGGCACGCGCCTGACCGAGCGCAGGCGAGCGCATCAGCTCGGCAGGTGGCCGCCGGGCCCGGGCCCCGGGGGCAGCGCTGGCCCGACGACGGTGGTGGCGTGGCGAGCGTTGATGGCTGCGAGCTCGCCGAGGTCGAGGGAGGCGGCGTGCATGAGGGGAGCGGCCTCGTCGAAAAACGGTTTCATCCCACCGGGCACGAACGTGAGCAGCATGCTTGACGCTGTCTGTGCGGCATTGGTCCAGGTGTGCGGGGTGCCGCGCGGCGCGAACAGGAAGCTGCCCGGTTCGGCGATGACCTCGGAGCCAGCCACGCTGAACCGGAACGCTCCGGTGAGAACGTAAAAACTCTCATCAACGGCCGCGTGGACGTGAAGCGGCGCACCAGCATGCTCCGGCTGAGCGGTGAGCACGAACTGATCGAAGGCGCCCGTGGTCGCCTGAGTGGCCTTCCAGGCGAGCAGTTCGGAGGGGCTGAACTGCAGGGTGTCACCGCCGCCGCCGGGGATGACGATGGGAAGAACGGACATCAGGACGCCTCTCGTTCCGGGATAGGGGAAAGCTCGAGCGCGGAGTGATCCCATCCGGCCAGAGCGGTCGCGGCGGGGTGAAACTCCACGGCACTGCGAGCTGCTGGCCGATGAAGTCGAGGTCGGTCTGCAGGTCCGCCGGGCGGGCGGGTAGCCACGAGTGAGCCTCCAAGACGCCATGGGGCCGAGTAATAATCCCCGAAGAAATTAATTCGCCAGCGAAATACTTAAGGGCGAGTCTGGCACAGTCCAGTGGGCAAGGCAAGCTGCCGCTGGCGTCGCTCGCCGCCCCGGCCTGTGCCGGTTCAGCTGACGTGTGCCCGGTCGTGCTGATCCAGCGCGGCGCGGATGCTCTGCCAGCCCGCAGCGATGGCCTGCTTCTGGTCCTGATCGAGAGGGGCCAGGAACAGCTGCCGCACATTCGCCGAGTGTCTCTCGCGCGCCGCGGCCAGGCGGCCCCGCCCGGCCGGGGTGAGGGTTGCGATGAGGACGCGGCCATCGCCGGGAGACGGAACGCGGCGGACCAGACGCTGCGCCTCCAGCACTCCGACAATCCTGGTCAGGCCACTCCGGCTGAGCATGGCGACCTGTGCCAGATCGGACATGCGCAGCCGGCCGCCAGCCGCCGCGAGCTTGAACAGCACCTCGTACTCGACCAGGGCCATGCCGTGGGTGGCGACCAGGTCGGCATCGAGCATCCGCATCAGCCGGGTGTGGACCTCGAGGAAGCCCCCCCAGACCGCCAGATCAGCTGGGTCGAGCCGCGGCGCCGGGGGGCCGGCCGTCTCACCGGACAGGTCAGGCACCGGGTTCGTCCCCGTGTCCCGGTCCGTGCTGGCCGCCGGAAGTTTCTCGCTTGGTGCCATGACGAGAAGCCTAACCGCAATCGGAAACAAGCGCTTCGCAAACGAACTATCAGATGATCATACGGTAATCGCGTCCAGCGCCCGCGTCAGCCATTTACGGCCCGCGTGACGGGAGAGCACCGATGAGCACCGAGCTCAGCACCGGCGAGCGCCTGGAGATCTTCCGCAGGCGGCGCTCACGGGCCTCACGGGCGGAGGCTGGCAGCCAGCCAGGTCAGCGCCTCCGGCACGCTGTCGAGGACGGTGATGTGACCCGCGTCCGGGACGATGCGCAGCGCGGCTGCCGGGCAGTGGGCGGCGAGCCATTCACCGTGCGCGCACGGCACCATCTTGTCCTTCGCGCCGTGCATGATGAGGGCCGGAACGCGGATGGCATCGGGCCGGAACCCCCATGGCCGGACGCTGGCGAGGGTGTCCTCGAGGTACCCCTCATTGCCCTGCTGCATGGCCTGGCCAGCTACGTCGGCCAGCCAGGACCAGCTGCCGCCGAGGGCGGCCTGGTCGGCCTTGGTGAAGAAGGCGCTCATGTCTTCGGGCGCGGACCGGCCCCAGTGCGCCTCGAGTGCCGCGCGGCCGCTCGCCGCCGCCTGGTTCTCGGCTGCGATGCCCGGGGACCAGCCTTCGAACCAGTCCAGGCCGACGGCGTCGAAGGGCGCCGGGGCGGACACGCTCACGGCGGCGGTAACGCGCTCGGGCAGCAGCGCGGCGCAGGCCAAGGCGTGCGGGCCGCCGCCGGAATGGCCGAGCACCGCGAACCGGCCGATGCCGAAGGCGTCCGCGATCGCGGCCACGTCGGCGGCCGCCGAGGCGACGGTGCGGCCGTCGTGCGGGGTTGATCCGCCGTAACCGGGGCGGTCGTAGGAAACCCAGTGCAGGCCGCTAGCTTCGGCGGCCGCGAAGAGCGGTTCGGGCGGGGAGCCGATGTTGGGTGAGCCGTGGTGCCAGAACACCGCGGCCGGCGAGCCCGAGGGGCCAGAACGGTCCGGGCGAGTGTCGTAGGCGTGGAGGGTCCGGCCGTCAGCCAGGCGGATGTCAGCCTCGGTAACCATGCTGGCGACGATAGGTCCCGGATTGTTTCCCAGGTCCACGTCGCGTCCCTTTCTCGCATGTCCTCATTCTGGCCGCCAGGCGCGAACCCGGCGTCCGGAACTGCATGCCGCGCAGGCCAGCAGACGTTACGGCACGGGCAGGTGCTTGCCCTGGAGCAGGGACCAGGCCCGGCGCAGCGCGACGGAGAACGAGGCGATGAGCAGGTACGCCAGGGCTTCGACGTAGCCTTCGGTCCGCGGGCTGATGATCGAGGCCAGCCCGACGCCAAGCTGCCCCAGGTAGGCGCCGAGAGCCAGGAGGAGCTGCAGCAGCCGGTCGTCATGGTGGGGCATCTCCCCCTGCATGCGCAGCGTCCCCCACAGGCTGATCAGCGCCATGACGACGGCGGGGTAGCCGAGCCTGGTGCCGGGAATGCACGCGATCAGGGACACGAAGAAGCTGTTGACCAGGGCGGTGAAGGCGGAGCTGGCTATCGCCCGGGCCGCGGGCGGCGCGTCCCGGCCCAGCACCGTCTCCGGCCGCAGCGAAGCCGCGACGAAGAGCAGGCCGATCAGCGCGCCCGCGGCCGTCGCCGCGGTGGCGAAGTACACGACGAAATCGTCTGGGACCACGCGCAGTCCTCCCGTCCATGCTGGCCAGCGCGCCAGCGATGCCGCGAGTCTGCCACCTCAGGGAGACAGGCGCGCCTGCGGGGTTAGCCGGCGGCGGGGTTGGTGACGCGGGCCATGAACAGGGGTTCGCCGGTGGCGGGAGCGGTCACCATGAGCAGGTAGGGGCGGTTGAAGCTGACCTGGGGCGGGAGCAGGCGCCCGGCGGCCGCCTCGACGCCGACCGCGGTCGCGGCGGTGGCCACCGTGCCCTTCTCGCCGATGTCCAAGGTGGCGGCCTGCTCGACCAGGCCGATGCAGCAGGCCTGCTTCGACAGGCCGGTGAAGTCGGCCGACGAGCTGAAGGCCGCGCCCATGCCGAGGCCGGCCAGGACCGGCTTCAGGCTCTCCTGGGTGGCCAGGTTCACCTTCGGGAACACGACGCTGCGGCTCAGCAGGCCGGGCTGGCCGGCCGCCAGGCGGGAGGTCATCGACTCCAGGGCGGCCGCGGCGGGCAGCGCGCAGCCGGCCGGGCCCGCGGGCGGCAGCAGGGCCTCCATGGCCAGCTTCCCGCCGCGGTACGGGAGCCAGACCGCGGTCCAGCCGTCCGCGCTGACCGCCCGGTACGGGCCGTTCATCATGAACTGCGCCGTGACGTGCGCCCCGGTAGCGGTGGTGAACGTGTCCGGGCTGGTGTCGTTGGGGTCGAACGGCGTGGCCCAGGGCGCGTTCAGGTAGAGCGCGTCGGTGAGCATCCAGCCGATATCGTGCAGGGAGCCGGGCGGCAGCAGGTCGGGGATGTGACCCCGGGTGGCGGTGTCGATCGCTCGGTTGATCTCCTGCCTGGCCTTCTCCGGGTCGCTCATCAGCGGCGCCTTGGCCAGGCCGGCGTCGTAGCCGGTGGCGACGGCGTTGAGGTAGGTGCGTCTGGCCGGCAGGCCGGGGTCGGCCCAGAGCTGGTCGCTGGCGTTCAGCGTCACGCCTTTGCCGCCCAGGCCGCGCAGGGCGGCCGACCGGGACTGCAGGCCCGCGTCGAGCGGCTGGCCGCCCGCGGCCGGCAGGTGCAGCACGTCGGCCATCGTCCGCGCGGTGCCGCCCCGGGCGCCGAGGTAGGCCATGCCAAGGCCGCTGGCCAGGCTCGATGGCGACATCACGAGGTTGGCCCCTGGATCTTGCCGGCACCAGGCGCCGAGCACGTCCAGGCCCAGGGCGGTGTCGGCCTTCCCGTACGGGCGCGGGTCCGCCTGGGGTTCCCTGAGCGCCACACCGTGGGCCATGACCGGCGGCGGGACCGACGAGCCGCACCCCGCGATGAACATCGCCGCCAGCGCCAGGCCGGCGGCCCCCCGTAGTTGGTTCTTCATGCGGATCAGACGGAGCGGGATCCGCCGCGGTTGCACGGCGATGGTCACGCTCAGGGCACGATGCGATCACCGGGCGGGCTGAGCCCGGCGCATTGGGTGTCGAGGAAGTCCTGTTCGGCCGGGTTGGCGGTCAGGGCGCGGGCGGTGGCGTAGGCGGCCGCGGCTTCCTCGTCGCGGCCGAGTCGGCGCAGCAGGTCGGCGCGGGCCGCGTGGAACAGGTAGTAGCCGCCCAGCCCCGGGGAACGCAGGTCGTCGACTGCGGCCAGGCCGGCGGCGGGGCCGCGGACTTCGGCAATCACGACGGCGCGGTTGAGGGCGACGACCGGAGTCGGCATGACCGCGTAGAGCTGGTCGTAGAGCGTCGCGATGGCGCGCCAGTCGGTGCGGTCCACGCCGGGCGCCACCGAATGGACCGCGTTGATGGCGGCCTGGAGCTGGTAGGGGCCCGGGCGGCCGCGCTGGACGCACGCGCGCACGATGGCCTGGCCTTCAGTGATCAGGTCCCGGTCCCAGAGCCGCCGGTCCTGGTCGGCTAGGCGGACCAGCGCGCCGCCGGCGGTGACGCGGGCGGCACTGCGGGCGTGCAGCAGCAAGAGCAGCGCCAGCAGCCCTTGCGCCTCTGGCTCGTCCGGCATCAGCCCGGCGAGCACGCGGGCGAGCCGGACCGCCTCCGCGCACAGGTCGAGCCGCAGCAGGGAGCCGGCGGTCGCCGCGTAGCCTTCGTTGAAGATCAGGTAGACGACGGCGAGGACGGGTCCGAGGCGGGCGGGAAGCTCGGCTTCGGCGGGCACGTGGTAGGGGATGCGGGCGTTCTTGATCTTGCGCTTGGCGCGGACGATCCGCTGGGCCATGGTCGCCTCGGGTACCAGGAACGCCCGCGCGATCTCCGGCGTCTCGAGGCCGCCGAGCAGCCGCAGGGTCAGCGCGACCTGGGCGGGCTGGTTCAGCGCCGGATGACAGCAGGTGAAGATCAGGCGGAGCCGGTCATCGGGCACGGTCTCCTCCTCCGGCGGCGGCAAGGCGCTGGCCGCCGCGGCCTGAGCGGCGGCTCCGTACAGGTGGTGGGCTTGCGCGTGCCGCTCGTCGCGGACCGACTCCCGGCGCAGCCGGTCAATGGCCCGGTTGCGGGCGGTGGTGACGATCCACGCACCGGGATTGGGCGGCACGCCGTCAGCCGGCCACCGGGCGGCCGCCACCGTGAACGCGTCCTGGACCGCTTCCTCGGCGGCGTCGATATCGCCGAGGAAGCGGATCAGGGTAGCGACGCAGCGACCGTACTCGCGGCGGAAGACAGCCTCGGCGGTCACGGCGCCGGAAGCTGCGGCCCGGATACGGTCACAGCTCGCCGGCCGCGCTCGCCGCCAGCAGCTCGTCGATGTCCCGCATCTCGAACGGGGTGACCTCGACCGGTACCCGGGCCGCGACGGTGGCGAGCTTGGCCCACCCCAGGGCCGCGTCCAGGTCGGCGACGTCGATGATCCAGAACCCGCCGAGGTGTTCCTTGGTCTCCGTGTACGGGCCGTCGGTAATCAGGAAGTCATCACCGGACTGGCGCACCACGGTCGCCGTCGTCTCCGGCGAGTGCAGGCCGCCGTGGAACACGAGAACGCCGGCGTCCTCCAGCTGGGCGTCGAACGCGGGCACGTCGACGCACAGCTGCCGGAACTCCTCCGGGGAAGGCTGGTCGCCGTAACGGACCGCGAGCAGGTACTGCGCCATGACAGATCACTTCCGTTCGTCATCCGGGGCCGGCCTGGAGGCAGCCCTCACTCCCGCTACGAAGTGGCCCCGCCGAATCGACACCCTCGCGTGCCACGATGCCAGAAAACCGTGCGCCTGCGATCATCGGGTCATGACGGAGGGCAGTATGACCTGGGCTGAGGTCGCCGGGAGGCTCGCGGCCGCGCGCAGTTACTGGGTGGGCAGCACGACGGGTTCCGGCGCCCCGCACGCGGCGCCGGTCTGGGGAGCGGTGACCGGCGAGACGCTCTACCTCTACACCGAGCGCGGCACGGTGAAGGCCCGCAACCTCGCGGCCGACCCCCGGGTCGTCATCCACCTGGAGAGCGCCGAGGACGTCCTCATCGTGCGCGGCGCCGTCGAGGACCTCGGTCATCCCGCCGCGCTCCCCGCGGTGGTCGCGGCGCTGGCGGCGAAGTACACCAGCCCGCAGGACCAGCAGTACCTGCCGGACCACGACCCGGACTTCGACGTGGTGTACGCGGTCAGGCCGGCCTCGGCGATGGCGTGGCGGCTGGCCGACTACGCCGCCTCCCAGCGCCGCTGGACGGCTTTATCGTGAAGGGACCAGCCGGAGCACAGATAGGAGCCGTCATGGACAGCGCGGAACTGCGCGCCCTGCAGCAGCCGCTCAAGGACGCCTACCGGGAGGACCCCGGGCAGGCGGTGGTCACGCTGCGGGCCCGCGGCCAGCTCGACGACGGCATCTCCTGCTCGGTGGAGACCGGGCGGGCGCTGGCCGTGGCCGGGCTGCACCCGGCCACCGGCGGGGACGGCTCGCTGCTGTGCTCGGGTGACATGCTGCTGGAGGCGCTGGTGGCCTGCGCGGGGGTCACGCTGCGGGCGGTGGCCACCTCGCTGAAGCTCAGCGTGACCGGCGGGACCGTCACGGCCGAGGGCGACCTGGATTTCCGCGGCACCCTGGCGGTGAGCAAGGAGGCGCCGGTCGGGTTCCGGTCCATCCGGCTCGCCTTCCAGCTGGACACCGACGCCAGCGACGAGGAGGTCCAGGCGCTCATCCGGCTGACCGAGCGGTACTGCGTGGTGTACCAGACGCTGGCGCGCCCGGCCGAGCTGAGCGTGTCGGCTAGCGCGTAATACGGTCTGCGAGACTCCTGGTCGTGGCTCTCGCGATGCGGATAGCAGCTACGGCCATCACGGTGTCGGCGGACGGGACCGCGCGGACCTGGGGTACGGGCGTGCCGCCGGGTGCAATTCCCGGGGCCGTGCCCATCGACAGCAGTCAGCCGGTCGCGGTGGCCTCGGACGTCGGCCCGGTCATCGCCGTCTTCGGTGACGGCAGCGGCCGCCGTTACGATCCCGCCAGCACAAGTGCCGCCTGCTCCGCGGCCGGCCCCGCTGGCGGCAGGCCGCCGCGGGCCGTGGCGGTGGCGGCCCGGGCGACGGCCGTAATCTCGGTGTTCGCTGAGCATCGCCTGGACGCTTGAGCCGCGCCCGCGAGGGTAGGCGGGGCTGGTGAATCGCCCCAGCCATGCGCCGGAGGATGCCGAGATCCGGGCGCAAGAGGAAGTCCGCACCCAGCCTGACGAGAACCGGGAAAACCGGGATCCGGGTCAGGGCCGTATCCAGGAGGCCCTGGATACGGCGGCCGAGGTCGCGGAGAGGACCGGCGGCCTCGGCAAGCCGGGACGCCCGGTCAACCGCCGTTCGCCGTTCATGATCGGGCTGATGGCCGCCTTCGGCGTGGCGGTGGCCTACGGCCTGATCGAGCTGGTCGTCAAGGCGCGGTCGGTGCTCATCATCATCGGCCTGGCGATGTTCATCGCGGCCGGCCTCGACCCGATCGTGGGCTGGCTGGTCCGGCACCGGTTCCCGCGCTGGGCCGCCGTCCTCACCGTCATCATCTGCGGCGTGGCCATCGTGGGCGGCTTCCTGGCGGCGGCGATCCCGCCGCTGGCGAGCGAGGCCACCTCGCTGGCGCACCAGATCCCGCACTACGTCCAGGACCTGCAAAACCGCAATTCCCAGCTCGGCAAGCTCAACGTCAAGTACCACATCCAGCAGCGGCTGACCACCCTCGTCTCCAGCCGGGGCGGCTCGCTGGTGGGCGGGGTCGTCGGGGCCGGGGCACTGGTGGTCGGCACCGTGTCGGAGATCCTGGCCATCATCGTGTTCAGCATCTACTTCCTGGCCGGCCTGCCGCAGATCAAGATGTTCACCTACCGGCTGATACCGCACTCGCGGCGGCCCCGGGCCATCCTGCTCGGCGACGAGATCTTCGCCAAGGTCGGCGGCTACGTGCTGGGCAACTTCATCACCTCGGCGATCGCCGGCCTCGGCACCTACGTGTGGCTGCTGGCGTGGGGCGTCCCCTACCCGCTGCTGCTCGGCATCTTCGTGGCCTTCCTGGACCTGATCCCGGTGATCGGGTCGTCCGTCGGGGGGGCCATCGTGAGCCTGATCGCGCTGACGGTATCGCTGCCGGTGGCGCTGGCCACCCTCGGCTTCTACATCGCGTACCGGCTGGCCGAGGACTACCTCATCGTGCCGCGGATCATGGGCCGGACGGTGGAGCTGCCCGCGATCGTCAGCCTGGTGGCGGTGCTGGTCGGCGGGGTCCTGCTCGGCATCGTGGGCGCGCTGGTCGCCATCCCGGTGGCCGCCGCCATCCGCCTGCTGCTGCAGGAGATCGCGTTCCGCAAGCTGGACACGAGCTGATCCTCCCTGCTAAAGATTAGTTTTCAGGTCTTTAAAGTCGGGATTAGGGCGGCGTGTCAGTGGATACGATCCCGCCGAAACCCGATCATTCGCCCGGGGAGGAATCTTGAGCAGCACCGACAACTTCGTGGCCAACGCCGAGCGCTACGCCGCCAGCTTCGACAAGGCCGACCTGCCGCTGCCGCCCGCCACGGGCACCGCGGTGGTCGCCTGCATGGACGCCCGGCTCAACCCGTACGGCATCCTCGGGCTCTCCGAGGGTGACTCGCACGTGATCCGCAACGCCGGAGGAGTCGTGACCGACGACGTCATCCGGTCCCTCACCATCTCCCAGCGCCTGCTCGGGACGACCGAGATCGTCCTCATCCACCACACCGACTGCGGCATGCTGACCTTCCACGACGACGACGTGAAGGCCCAGATCGAGGCCGACACCGGCATCCGGCCGTCGTTCGCCCTGGAGGCCTTCCCCGACCTCGAGGGCGACGTGCGCCAGTCCATCGCCCGGATCAAGGCCAGCCCGTTCATCCCGAACAAGGAATCCGTGCGCGGGTTCGTCTACGAGGTCGAGACGGGAAGCCTGCGCGAGGTGAAGGGGTAACGACGCACCGGGCGGCGCCAGCCGCCTTGGTATCGTGACCGGATGACGGCCGTAACCGAAACGAGCGAGCCGGCCGCGGAGGCGACCGCCCGCTCGGCCCGGCTGCGGCACCTGATCATCACGGTGTACGGGCTCTACGCCCGGCACGATGGCGGCTGGCTGTCCGTGGCGACCCTCATCCGGTTGCTCGCCGACATCGGGATCGAGGAGCCGGCCGCACGTTCGGCTATATCGCGATTGAAGCGGCGGGGCATCCTGCAGTCGCGGCGGAACGGCGGGGCGGCCGGCTACCAGCTGTCCGCCGAGGCCCTGGCCATCTTGCGCGAGGGTGACCAGCGGATCTTCCGGCGGCGCCGGGCCACGCCCGCGGACGGCTGGGTGCTCGCGGTCTTCTCGGTGCCCGAATCCGAGCGCCACCGGCGGCACGTGCTGCGGTCCGAGCTGGCCCGGCTCGGGTTCGGCATGGTCGCGCCCGGGGTCTGGATCGTGCCGGCCCACCCGCAGGACACGACGGCGGAGACGCTGCGGCGGCTCGGCCTGGACGGCTACGCCGACCTGTTCCGCGCGGAGCACCTGGCCTTCGGCGACCCGGCGGCCAAGATCCGCCGCTGGTGGGACCTGGACGAGCTGGAACGCCAGTACGAGGCGTTTATCCAGGCGCACGAGCCGGGCTCTGCCGGAGGGTCCCCGCGGCGGCCCGGAGGCGTTCGGCGCCTACGTGCGGCTGCTCACCGACTGGCGGCGGCTCCCCTACCTCGATCCCGGCCTGCCGGCCGAGCTGCTGCCCGCGGACTGGGTGGGCGTGCGGGCCGCCGACCTGTTCTTCGCGCTGCGCGAGCGGCTGGAGGGGCCGGCCGGGGACTACGTAAGGGCCGTCACGAGCGGCTGACCACGGCGATGCCCTGGATCTCGACCAGGGCGCCCGGGAGCCATAGCCCGGTCACGCCGACCCCCGCCATGGCCGGGTAATCCGAGCCCGCCAGCGTGCGCCAGACCGCGCCGATCTCCTTGGCGCGCGCCTGGTACTCGGCCATGTCGGTCAGGTAGATGGTCAGGCTGGCCAGGTCGGACGGGTGGCCGCCGGCCGTGGCCAGCGCGGTGAGCAGGTTGCCCAGCGCCTGCTCGAACTGCGCCACGACCCCGCCGGGGACGAGCCGGCCGTCGCGGTCGGTCCCGAGCTGGCCGGCCAGGAACACCAGCCGGCCCGCGGGGGCCGAGACGGCGTGGGAGAAGCCCGAGGGCCGGGCCAGCTCGCCCGGGTTGATGCGCTCCATGTCCATGGCGGCACCCTATCGGTATCGCGCTATCTTGACGATCGTAGAAATTACGGCATACATTCGGGGCATGCGCATCGCTGTCCTCGGCGGCGGCCCCGGCGGGCTGTACTTCGCGGCCCTGGCCAGGCAGCTGGACGCCCGGCACGACATCACGGTGTGGGAGCGGAACGCCGCCGACGACACGTTCGGTTTCGGCGTCGTGTTCTCCGACGAGACCCTCGGCGGCATCGAGCACGCCGACCCGGAGATCTTCGCCCGGATGCGCCGCGAGTTCGCCCGCTGGGACGACATCGACGTGCACTTCCGCGGGAGCGTGATCACCTCCGGCGGGCACGGCTTCGCCGCGATGAGCCGCAAGCGGCTGCTGGCCATCTTGCAGGAGCGGTGCGCGTCGCTGGGGATACAGGTGCTGTTCCGCACCGAGGCGCCGGACGTGGCGGCGCTGGCCGCGGACTACGACCTCGTCGTGGCGGCCGACGGGATGAACTCGGCGGTCCGGGGGCGCTACCGCGCGGCCTTCGGGCCGGACCTGGAGCGGCGGCGGTGCCGCTATATCTGGCTGGGCACCGACCTGGTCTTCGACGCCTTCAAGTTCTACATCCTGGACACCCCGGCCGGGATCATGCAGGTACACGGCTACCCGTACAGCGAGTCGGCCAGCACGTTCATCCTGGAGATGCACGAGGACGTGTGGCAGCGGGCGGGGTTCGGGCCGCCCGCTGAGCAGGCCGCCGCGCTGCCGCCCGGGCGCAGCGACGAGGCCTCCATCGCGATGATCCGCGAGCTGTGCGCCGACGTGCTCGGCGGGCACGAGGTCTTCGCCAACAACTCCCGGTGGGTCACGTTCACCACCGTCCGGTGCCGGACCTGGCGGCACGAGAACGTGGTGCTGCTGGGCGACGCGGCGCACACCGCCCACTTCTCCATCGGCTCGGGCACCAAGCTGGCCATGGAGGACGCGCTGGCCCTGACGGCCTGCCTGCACGAGCAGGGGTCGGTGGATGCGGCGCTGACCGCCTACGAGGCCGAACGCCGGCCGGTGGTCACCTCGACCCAGCGGGCCGCGCAGGCCAGCCTGGAGTGGTTCGAGAACATCGGCCAGTACGCCGGCCAGGACCCGCAGCAGTTCGCGTTCAACATCGTGACCCGCAGCCGCCGGGTGACCTACGACAACCTGCGGCTGCGCGACCCCGGGTTCGTCGCGGACATGGACCGGTGGTTCGCCGCCGGCGCGGCCCCGGATCCGGCGGATGTGCGGCCGCCGATGTTCCAGCCGTTCCGGCTGGGCGGCCTGGAGCTCGCCAACCGGGTCATCGTCTCGCCGATGGACATGTACTCGGCGCGGGACGGCGTGCCGGGCGACTTCCACCTGGTGCACCTGGGCAGCAAGGCGCTGGGCGGGGCGGGGCTGGTGATGACCGAGATGGTCTGCGTCTCACCCCAAGGGCGGATCACGCCGGGGTGCACCGGGATGTACAGCGCGGAGCAGGAAGAGTCGTGGCGGCGGATCGTCTCGTTCGTCCATGAGCGGTCTGAGGCCAGGATCGGGATCCAGCTCGGGCATTCGGGCCGCAAGGGCTCGACCAGGCTGATGTGGGAGGGGATGGACGACCCGCTGCCGGAGGGCAACTGGGAGGTCTGCGGCCCCTCCCCCATCGCGTACAAGGCGGGCAGCCAGACGCCGCGGTCGCTGGATGACGCGGAGCTCGACGAGATCCGGGAGCAGTTCGTGGCCTCGGCGCGGGCGGCGGCGCGGGCCGGCTTCGACCTGCTCGAGCTGCACTGCGCGCACGGGTACCTGCTGTCATCGTTCCTGTCGCCGCTGACCAACCAGCGCACTGATCTCTATGGCGGGTCTTTGGCGGCCCGGCTCCGCTATCCGCTGTCAGTTTTCGACGCGGTCCGGGCGGTATGGCCGGCCGGCCGGCCGATGACGGTGCGGGTCTCGGCCACCGACTGGTACGAGGGCGGGGTCGGGGTGGAGGAGGCGGTCGAGATCGCCCGGGCGTTCGCCGAGCACGGCGTGGACGGCATCGACGTGTCGACCGGGCAGGTGGTCAGCGAGGAGCAGCCCGCGTTCGGCCGCAGCTACCAGACGCCGTTCGCCGACCGGATCCGCAACGAGATCGGCCGCAAGTACGGCGTGGCGGTGATCGCGGTCGGCGCGATCTCCTCCTACGACGACGTGAACTCCCTCATCCTGGCGGGCCGGGCCGACCTGTGCGCGCTCGGCCGCACTCACCTGTACGACCCGCAGTGGACACTGCACGCCGCCGCCGATCAGGATTACGCCGGCCCGGGCGCGGCCTGGCCGCTGCCGTTCGCCGCGGGTCGCCGCAAGCCGGCGGGAGGCCGCACCGACGGGCCCCGGCCGCGGCTCGAGCTGATCCGGTCCGGGACGCCGGGGACCGCGCACGCGCGCTGGCGGCCCGGGGCCGGCCGCGGGCCGGAAACGTCATGAAACCGGGGGTTGATGCCGTCCTGGCGTACTGAGAAGCGGGTTTCACGGCGTCGGCGGACGCCGGGCGCGGGGCGGCGGGGCGCGGGGCGGCGGGGCGGCGGGACGCGGGGCGCGGGGACGCGGGGCGCCGGGGCGCGGGACGCGGGACGCGGGGCGCGGGACGCGGGGCGCGGGACGCGGGGCGCGGGGATGTCGTCTCAGCGTGGGACGGGGCTGGCGCTTGGGGCGGGCTCGGATGAGACTGAGGGCGGAGGTGACCCGCGATGACACGACGGGATATCGAGTTCGACGCCGAGGGCGTCACGCTGCGCGGCTGGTTCTACCCGGCGGAGGGGGCCGGAGGGTCGGCGGGACCGGCCGTGGTCATGGCGCACGGGTTCTCCGCGGTCAAGGAGATGTACCTGGACCGCTTCGCCGAAGTGTTCGCCGCGGCCGGGCTGAACGTGCTGGTCTTCGACAACCGCTGCTTCGGCGCCAGCGACGGTGAGCCGCGCCAGGAGATCGACCCGCAGGCGCAGGTCCGTGACTACCGGCACGCCATCACCTACCTGGGTACCATGCCCGAGGTGGACCCGGAGCGGATCGGGATCTGGGGCAGCAGCTATTCCGGCGGCCACGTCCTGGTGGTGGCCGCGATCGACCGGCGGGTCAAGGCCGTGGTGAGCCAGGTGCCGCTCATTTCGGGGCACGCCAACCTGCGGGCCCTGGTCCGGTCCGACTTCATCGCCGGGTTCCGCGAGATGTTCGACGCCGACCGGCTGGCCCGCTTCCAGGGCAAGCCGCCGGCCATGGTGCCGGTGGTCGACCAGGACCCGCTGGCGCCGTCGGCGCTGCCGACCGCGGATTCGTGGTCGTGGTTCTCCAGCACCGGGGAGACCCGGGCCCCGTCCTGGCGGAACGAGGTGACGCTGCGCAGCGTGGAGATGTTCACCGAGTACGAGCCGGGCGTCTACCTGCCGTGGATCAGCCCGACGCCGCTGCTGCTGCTGGTGGCCGTGGGCGATCACCTGGTACCCTCCGAGCTCGCCATCGCGGCGTTCGACACCGCGCACCAGCCCAAGGAGCTCATCATCATGCCGGGCGGCCACTTCGACGCCTACACCGATGGTTTCGAGGGCTCCAGCGGCCCGGCCCGGGACTGGTTCGTGCGGCACCTGGGCGGCTAGGGCCGGAGTTATCAGGCCGGCTCGTCGTAGCGGACGGGGGTGGAATAGCGGGGGTCCTGGTGGCTGGCCCAGTAGCGGTCCTTGACGTCGCGGGTCAGGGGGCCGGGGGTGCCGGTTCCCACCGGAGCGCCGTTCACCTCGGTCACTGGCATGATCCCGCCGGCCGTGGAGGTGACCAGTACCTCGTCGGCCCGGAGCAGGTCGTCGGCGGTCAGGTCGCCTTCGTCCACGCGCTGACCGGCTTCGCGGGCCAGTTCGATCAGCGAGCGCCGGGTGATGCCGGCCAGCGTGCCGCGGGCCGGGGTAAGCCAGCGGCCGTCCACGTGGGCGAACACGTTGTAGCCGGCCCCCTCGGAGATCGCGCCGGACAGGTCGCGCAGCACCACCAGGTCGGCGTCGTGGTCGTAGGCGTCCAGCAGGGCCAGGTCCAGGTCAAGCCAGTGATAGTTCTTGACCGTCGGGTCCACGCTCTGCGGCGGGATACGGGTGAGATCGCTGATCCGCATCCGGGCCCCGGTCTCCTGCTGCTCGGGGCGGCTGATCCAGATGAACGGCACGGCGTAGCAGTAGAAGCTGTTCCGGGCGGTGCGCAGGTCACGGCTGCCCGGTGGCATCCGGCCGCGGGTGCACGTCATGGACACGTACGCGTCGCGCAGCCCGGCGTGGCGCACGCAGCCGTGCAAAACGGCCTCGATCCCGGCGCGGTCCTGCCCGGGGTCCAGGCGCAGCCGGGCCATGCTGGCCGCGAACCGGTCGAGATGGGCGTCGAGCCGGTAGAACCGGCCCTGCCAGACGTGCACCACGTCATAGGTGCAGTCCGAGCGGGTCACACCCAGGTCGAGCACTGATATCCGGGCGTCCTCGATCGGGCGGTACCCGCCGTCCAGCCAGGCCGCACCCGCCGGCCACGGTAGTTGCCGGACGCCGGCTTCCGGTTCGCTCACGCATTCCTCCTCCGTCGTTCTCCATGCAGAATAAGAGCCATGCGGATACGCGTCGCGGCGGCGGTCATCATCTGCCTGGCGGCCGCGGGAGTGAGCGGCTGCGGGCAGAAAACGCAGACATGCGGCGTCCAGGACATGACCGGTACGGGCCCCGGCTACCAGACCGCCCGGCAGGCGCTGGATTCGGAGCTGGCCCGGCACGACCAGTGGCTGTCAGCCACCGGGTGGGTGGTGAAGGACCAGAGCGCGGGCGGCGTGACGTTCACCTCGGGAGACGACTCGGTCGACGTGCTGAAGAACAAGGCGGGCCGGTGGGTCGTGGCCGGGGTGACTGCCTGCGAGTAGGGCAACCAGGTATGGCTGCTCTACACCGGGTGCCCGGCTAGCCGGGCACGCTGGGGCAGCTGGTGCCCGAGGGGGATGGCGCCCAGCTGGAGGCCGAGGGCCGCGGCGCCGTCAGGTCCTGCGCCGGCCGCGACCGGCCCGGGGGCTGGCTCGAGCGGGGACCGGCCGGGCCCGGCACCGGGCCGAGGTGCCGCGAGCTTGGGCTGGGGGCCGGATGGGCCGGGCCCGGAGCGGGATGGCAGCTGGCGACGGCGGGCCCGGGGCTGTACCGCGGATTCCGGGAGCGCCATTGCCAGTTCGTGGGCTTGGGACGGGACGGAGCGGCGGAGGACACCCGGAGCGTCTTGCCCGGCGCGGGGGTGCTCACCTGGGGGGCCGGCGCGGGCCGGGAGCTGCTGACGACGAGCGGCTGCCCGGAGAGGCCGTCGTGCGGCGGCGGGGCGCCGATGACCATGTGCGCGAAATGCTGTATCGGGCTGGGCAGCGCACCGACGTATGCGGCGGTGGCGCTGCCCAGCCCGGCTGCTGCCACTGCCAGCGCGGCGGCTAGGGGGAGTTTGCCGCGGGCTGGCCACCCGGTCAGCCGGTGCCGGGCTGACCGCGGGGCAGCGTGTGAGGCACCCGCCGGGGACGGCAGCCGCCGGAACGCCGCTCGCGCGGCGTCCTCTCCGGCCAGGTCCCCGGATTCGGCCGGCCCGGCCGCGGCGGCGAGCAAACGCGACAGGTCATGCAGCTCTGACGGCGCCCCGGGGGGGATAGGGCGCCGTTCCAGTAGCATGTCCAGCAGCGGCTCGTCGTGGTCGCCGCCGGGCCGGCCGGGAAAAAACCCAGGCATCTCATCAGGCATAGCGTCGGGCCCGCTCATCGTGTTACACCCGGCCTCGTACCGGTTCGCTCGGCGTCCGGCAGCGCGGCCCGGTCCGCGAGTTTGCGCAGGCCGCGGTGCGCCGCTACCCGGACGGCCCCCGGGCTCTTGTGCACGATCCGGGCCACCTCGCGGGCGTCGAGCCCGGCCACCACCCTCAGCATGATGATCTCGGCCTGGTCCCCGGGCAGCGACGCGATCAGCGACAGCACGGCCTGGGTGGAGACCGCCTCCAGCGCCTGATCGGCGGCGTCGGGCGCGGTGAGCTGATGCTCGGCTTCGCTCAGCTCGAGGGGAACCGCGGGACGGCGGGCCCGGGACCGCCCGGAGTCCGCGGCCCGGTGCCGGGCAATGGTGAACAGCCAGGCCCGGAATTCCTGCTCCGCACCACGGAACCGCTGCAGGCCGTTCACCACCTGCAGCCAGGTGTCACCGGCCACGTCGTCGGCGTCGGGCGCGATCAGCCGCAGGTACCGCAGCAGGGAAGGCTGCACGTCGCGGAAGATGACGGTGAACGCCGCCTCATCGCCGGCCTGGGCGTCAGCCAGGACGTCCCGGAACGCGGCACCGATCACCGGTCAAGTATCAGCCCGGCATACCACGCGCCGCAGCACAAACCGCAGCCCTCCTCCGCACAGTCTCACCCACAGCCCTACATCAGTCGCAGCTTTGTCAGTCAACGTCGTATATGACACGGTTCGCAGGGCGGTTCGTTTGGGCGGACGGGCCTGGGGCAGTGGGGTGGCCGACCAGATTGCCTCAGCGAGGTGAAGATCATGAGGATCGGTGGAGGCCTGCTGCTCATCGCGATCGGAGCTATCCTGCGGTTCGGGATCTCCACCGTGGCCACCCACGGCATCGCCATTCACACGATCGGCGACATCTTGATCCTCGTCGGCGTCCTCGGCGTGGTGCTCTGGATGGTCGTGTGGTCGCCGTGGACCCGCAGCCGCCGCCCGGCCTACCGCCGCGAGGCCCCGGTCGTCAGCGAGGAGCGGGTCTACCGCGAGGACCCAGGCGACCGCGGGCAGCCGGCCTACCGCGAGGAGCAAGTCGTCTACCGCGAGGACATACCGGCGAGCGAGCTCCCCCCGACCCGGTACGAGGACGGGTACCGCCGCTGAGCTTCTTCCGGCGTTACGATCGGAAGCTATGGAGACACCTGACACGGGTATGCCCCTGGGCGGGACTGGGTGAGCTTCAACGTCAGCGCGGACGCTTACCTGCGCTTCATGGGACGGTACTCCGAGCCGCTCGCGGCGCGGTTCGCCGAGCCGTCCGCGTCGTTCGCGGCGGCGGTGCGTGAGCGGCTGCCCGGGGTGGACGTCCGGCAGTGCCCCGCCGAACGGCTGCCGTTCCCCGACGACGGGCCGGCGGAACCGTCGCCGCCTGCGTCTGGGACCACGCGGGCGGGCGCGGGCCGGTGAGCTTGTTCTGGCAGGCCGCGTGCGAGCTCGATCCGGCCGCCGACGACGAGTCGGGCCTGGCCGGTGTCCGCGAGCAGTGCCGGCGGAAACTGCCCGCGGGTCCCTTCGAGGTCAGCGCGACCGCGTGGGCGGCGACCGGACGAGCCTGACGATGCGAAGTCGCGCCGGCCGCGTCCTGGTCACGATGGCAATCGCGGTTGGCGTGGTGGCGGGCTGCACTCGTTCGGTGCCTAGAATGCCTTCGCCGGAGCCGGCCGGGCGGCTCGACGTACGGCCCTGCCCGGGTATCGCGGGATTCGGCTGCGGGTCGCTCAGCGTGCGGCTCGATCCGTCCGGCGCCGCGCCGGGGCGGCTGTCATTGCGGGTCGCGGTGGCGGACGTGGCCGCCGCCCCGCGCGGGGTGCTGCTGCTGCTGACCGGAGGGCCAGGTGAGCCGGGGATCCCGCTCGCGCCGGGGCTCGCGGGGCGGCTGGGCCCGGCGCTGCGCGGCTACCGCATGGTCATGTTCGACCAGCGCGGCACCGGGGCGGGTGCGCTGGACTGCCCGGCGCTGCAGCGGCAGATGGGCGCGTCGGACCTGACCGTGCCCACGGCGGCCGCGGTCGGTTCGTGCGCGGACGCCATCGGGCCGGACCGCCGGTACTTCGCGACCGCGGACACAGTCGCCGACATCGAGGCGCTGCGGGTCGCGCTCGGCGTCCCCCGGCTCACGCTGGACGGGGTCTCGTACGGCTCCTACGTCGCGGAGCGGTTCGCGCTGGCCCACCCGGACCGGGTGAGCCGGCTCGTCCTGGATTCGGTGGTCCCGAGCTGGAACGTCGACCCGCTCCAGCTGGCCGGGATGCGGGAGACCGCCACCGTGCTGCGCGACGCCTGCGCGGCGCAGCGGTGCGGCTCCGATCCGGCGGCCGACCTGGCCACCGTGGTCCGCCGGTACCACGACGGCCCGGCGCTGTTCGACATGCTGGTGGCGATGAGCGTGGGCGATCCGTCCTTCCCTGGCGTCCCCGCCGCGCTCCGCGCGGCCGCCGCCGGGCAGCCGGGTTCGCTGCGGGCGCTGATGGCCCGGGTGCACGCGGCCGATGCCGCCACACCGGGCGAGCTGAGCCAGGGACTGCACGCGAGCACGCTGTGCGCGGACATGCCGATGCCGTGGGGCGGTCCCGGCACGCCGCTCGCCGTCCGGACCGCGACCCTGGCGCGGGTCGTGGCGCGGCTCACGACGGCCCAGGTCTGGCCGTTCGACCGGGCCACGGCGGCGGGCAACGGGTTCATCCAGACCTGCCTGCGCTGGCCGCCGGTCCCCGCGCCGGCCAGTACGGCGCGGCCTCGGCTGCCCCGGGTTCCCGTGCTGCTGCTGGCCGGCGGGCACGACCTGTCGACTCCGCTGGCGGGGGCCCGGGCGCAGGCGGCACTGGCGCCGGACGGGCGCCTGTTCGTGGTGCCGCGGGCGGGACATTCGGTCCAGTACCGGGCGGCGGGAAATCCCGCGGAGGCTGAGGTCGCCCGGTTCCTGGCGGCGCCGGCCTAACGGCTAACGCGGTAGCCGACGATCAGGTAGCCGGCCGGCGAGAGCTCGCTCCGGATCGGTTCGAGCTGAATCGGCGGCAAGCCGTCGAGGAGCCGCCGTCCGCGGCCGGCGATCTTCCGCAGCCCGTACCTCCGGTTGGTCTCGACGCTGCTAGGTGACTGATCGAGCCGCCGGAACTCATCGGTGGCCGCTTAGCCGGGCGGGGTTTTAGATGCGTTGCTCGGTGGCGGGGTCCGGGATCCCGTGGAAGTACTGCTCCAGGACCTGGCGGAATACTGGCTCGCCGGGGGCGGCGTACATGAACAGCGTCATCGACGAGCCCAGCTTCATCGCGTCGATCTCGCCGAAGACCTGCTCGGCGGTGCGGCCGTGCAGGCCGGCCAGGATGGCGGCGCACTCGGCCAGCCGCGGGCCCAGGACCGGATGGGCCAGGTACGCCCGGGCCTCGGCCAGCGAGGTGATCGCGTAGGCGCGCGCCGTCGGGCTGTAGCCCAGGCCGGCGATCTGCGGGAAGACGAACCACATCCAGTGGCTGGCCTTGCGGCCCGCCCGCAGCTCGGCGACGGCCCGGTCGTACGTGCCGCCGGCGTCCTGGGCCGTCACGAAGCGCTGGAGATCGAACGGGTCGGCCTCTTCCGTGTCGCGGCCGCGGCGCTTGCGGCGCTGTTGCGCTGCGGCCTGCACGGCTGGCCAGGCCGGCGCCAGCCAGTCGCGCAGGGCCGGGCGGCGCAGGGCCTCGTCGCCGATGGCCCGCATCAGGCCGGTGACTTCCGGTTCGCGCTGGCTGGCGCGCAGGACCGCCGGGGACGACGGGCCGCGGTAGGCGGCCACGCCGGACAGGAAGAGCAGGTTGGCGACGATGACCCACTCCGTGTCGATGCCGTCCGGGTCCTCGCCGTAGGCGTCATCGTCATCGGACGGGTCGGGCGCGATGAAGACGACGCGGCCCACCCCGGTGAACGCGCACGCCGCCGCGCACATCGGGCACGGCCGGTGCGAGGACCACAGCGTCACCGCGCCCAGGTCGGTCCCGGTGGCGATGGCGGCCAGCGCGTTCATCTCGGCGTGCGCGATGGGGGTCTGCTGGAGCGCGCCGGAGCCGCCCGCGGGGTCGTAGGCGCGGTTCCTGCCTTCGGCGATCCGCTCCCCGTTTGGGCTCACGATGACCGAGCCGACGGGCAGGCCCCGGGCCAGGAAGGACTCGTGAGCTAGCGCCAGGCAGCGCAGGAGCGCGTCGTCGGCGTCGGGCCATATCGCGTCGAGATCAGGCACACGTCGAGTGTCCCAGACTCAGGCGGTTCCGGTTGGGCCGCCTGGGACCGCATTTACAGCTCTGTTACCGCGGGTCGACGCGGCGGAAGTTGAAGGGCTCAGGAACCAGTCTCGCTGCCTGTTCATCGAGGCGGCGATCGGCTCCGGCCCCGGCCCCGGCCCCTCCGGATCATTTAGTGTCACAGCACCCCGGATGGGGGGTGCTGTGACCTCAACGATCTATTCCGTCATCGCGGGGACTGATTTGGCCACTGGTGCAGCCCGCCGGGCGTCAGCCGCAATCGCGGATCGCATCCTGCCGGAAAGCGAGGGGCCCCAAATGGGAAACCGGGCATGAACCCCGGGTTCCACCGCGTTCGAACGCGGTGGAATCCCGGTTCCATGATGGGCAGCTCGGCCTGGCGATGGCGGCAGGAACCACCTGCATCTCACAGGTCACACAGGTTGTCGGCCGACTGGTAACCAGGGTCGAAACCTGCGGGAAAGCGAGGGGTTCCAAATGGGAAACCGGGCGTGAAACCCGGGTTCCACCGCGTTCGAACGCGGTGGAATCCCGGTTCCATGATGGGCAGCTCGGCCTGGCGATGGCGGCAGGAACCACCTGCATCTCACAGGTCACACAGGTTGTCGGCCGGCCCGTAACCAGGATCGAAACCTGCGGGAAATAGAGGGTAGCGATCCACGGGCATTCGATCATGGGAGGAACAAGGACTCGGCGGGTGTGGGCCCGGTCGGCCCGGCACTGCCGGGGTGATGGCGGTTACGAGGCGGGGCCGATGAGGTCCCATTTGTTGCCGGCGATGTCGAGGAAGACGGCGACCTGGCCGTAGGGCTCGGTGCGCGGTTCGGTGAGGAACCGGACGCCGGCGGCGCTCATCCGGGCGTGCATGGCGCCGAAGTCGTCGACGTGGAGGAAGAAGCCGACCCGGCCCGCGGCCTGCCGTCCGACCATCGCGGCCTGGTCGTCGCCGTCGGCCTGGGCGAGCACCAGGCCGGTGACGGCGCCGGGCGGGCGGACGACGACCCATCGCTTGGGGCGCCCGTCGTTGGTCAGGGACGGGGAGTCCTCGACCAGCTCGAAGCCCAGCACGTCGGTGAAGAAGCTGATGGCCGGGTCATACTCGCTGACCACGATGGCGACGAGACCGAGATGCACGACGCTAGCTTAGGGCCGGGACCACGGGCGGCGAGTAGCCACCAGGTCCCCGTCGTCATCGATTCCGGCGACCTCATCGTCCGCCCGGCCGCGATCATCCGGGCCTACTGCTCGCGGGTCGGCATCGACTTCAGGCCCGGCGCGCTCACCTGGTCGGCGGCGGACCTTCCGGAGCAGCAGCCTTCCCGGACCTAGCCGGGGAGCTACCCCCGGCTAGGTCTTACGGCCGCGGTCAGGTTCACCGGTCACGGACGTAGTAGTCGGCCTGGACGCCGTCGAACCGGCCGGTTACGCGGCAGCAGCGGCGGAAAGCGGCGGCCCGAGCCGCACGGGCACGGGTCGTTGCGGCCGAGTTTCTCGACCAGCTCGGTGTCGGTGCCGACGATGCGATCGCCCCGCTTGACGCGAGACTCGCTAAGGGAAACCCCCGGCGGCGCTTGCCGGACGGCTCAAAAGGACGCCTCGGCGTCGTGGTCGCGGTACATGATCGTTCTCCTTCGCGATGAGCGCTGTGAGCATCAGGAGAGTAGCCAGCGCGCTCTGGCCGCCGCGAGTCATTTTCCTGGCCGCCGCATGGGGACCCGAGCGTAAGGTGTCAGTGATCATGTTCGGATGCCGCGGGCGCCGGGAGATCGGAAATCTCATGTCGAAGCAAGCCGTCAGCAACGTCTCCTACCCCGTCACGCCGGGCACGACCGTCCTGCTCAGCATCGACTGCCAGTTCGGCTTCGGGGCGGGCAGCTGGGAACAGGTGCCGGACGCCGACGCCGCGGTCGAGAACTTCCGGGCGGCGAGCCGCGCGTGGCGGGCGTGCGGCGGCGCGGTGGCGCACGTCCAGACCGCGTACACGCCGGAGCGGGCGCCGTCCGGGCGGATCACCGACTTCGAGCCCGACGCGTGCGCGTCGCAGGCCATCGGCACGCTGCCGGCCGAGCAGGCCCACGCCGCCGCGATCCAGCGGATGGCCTACCTGTTCGCGGCGGTCGAGGATACCGATGCCTTCGTCGAGAAGGTGCGGGCGCTCCAGCTCACCGGGGGCAGCCGGTGAGCACCCCGAGCGCCCCGGCGCCGAAGCGGCGCGACGAGACAAGCGCGCGGGCGGAGCCGGACGACAAGCCGGTGCTGCCGGCCCAGAGCGAGGACGAGGCCGGCGTCGGCTGGGGCGACGCGCCCGAACCGGACGACGAGGACCGCCTGCGCCAGGACCGCCCGCCGCACTGGGACCGGTAGGCAGGCCGCTGACATGACCGATCCCGGCAACCACGAGGACCTGACCAGCCGAGTGGCCATCGTGACCGGCGCGAACCACGGCATCGGCGCGGCGACCGCGGTGGCCCTGGCGGCCCGCGGCGCCTCGGTACTGGTGACCTACCTGCGGCTGGCGGACGACCCGGACCCAGGGACGCCCGAGGCGTACCGGGACAATCGCGCCCGGGACGCCTCAGCGGTGCTGACGGCGATCGCCGGGCCGGCGGGGCGGCCCGCGCCGCCGAGGCTGACCTGTCCGACCCGCAGGTACCGGCCCGCCTGTTCGATCAGGCCGAACGGGACCTCGGTCCCGTGGACATCTTGGTGAACAACGCCACTGGCTGGCTGGCCGACACGTTCAAAGCCAGCGGCACCGACCGGCTCGGGCGGTCGCTGACGCCGGTCAGCGCGGCCACGTTCGACCGGCTGTTCGCCGTGGACGCCCGCGGCGGAGCCCTGATGATCGCCGAGTTCGCCCGGCGGCACCTGGCTCGCGGCGCGTCGTTCGGCCGGATCATCTCCCTGACGTCGGGCAGCGGCGGCTTCCCCGAGGAGGTCTCCTACGGCGCGGCCAAGGCGGCGCTGAACGACTACACGCTGTCCGCCGCCTTCGAGCTGGCCGACGCCGGGATCACCGCCAACGTGGTGCACCCGCCGGTGACCGACACCGGCTGGGTGACGGCCGCGGTACGCGAGGAGGTGGCCGCCCGCCACGACCTGGTCCACGTGGCCACGCCGGAGCAGGTCGCCGACGTCATCGCCTATCTCGCCACCGAACGCGCCGGCCTGATCACCGGCAATATCCTGCGGCTCCGGTGATATCGCGGACTCTTGACTGTCGTCACAAAAGTTGAATACTGGTGATCTAGCCTACGGAAGAAGTGAGGTGGGCCGGATGCGGCTATCTCCCTCGGCGCATCTCGACACCTTCTGCCGCGACCGCCTGCCGCCTGCGGACCAGTGGCCCGAGTTCAGCTTCGGCCTGCCGGAGCTGAACTATCCCGAGCGGCTCAACTGCGCCGCCGAGCTCCTCGACGCGACCGCCGCCCGGCACGGCGCCGAGCGTCCCTGCCTGCTGTCGCCAGGCGAGGGCGGGGCCGCGGAGACCTGGACCTACGGCGAGACCGTCCGGCGGACCAACCAGCTGGCGCGGGTGCTGAGCGAGGACTTCGGCCTGCGGCCGGGAAACCGGGTCCTGCTGCGCGGCCCGAACAGCCCCTGGCTCGCCGCGGCCTGGCTCGCCGTGATCAAGGCCGGCGGGGTGGCGGTCACCACCATGGCCCTGCTGCGGCCCAGGGAGATCGCCACCATCACCGGGCTGACCGAGCCGAGCCTGGCCCTGTGCGACCACCGGTTCGCCGCCGACCTGGCGGCCGGGGCGCCCGGGCTGACCGTGATCCGCTACGGCGGCGACGGCCCGGACGACCTGGCGGTCCGCTGCGCGGCCAAGGACGGCACGTTCACCCCGGTGGACACCGCCGCCGATGACGTGGCCATGCTCGCCTCCACCTCCGGCACCACGGGCCAGCCGAAGGTGGCCGTGCACTTCCACCGGGACGTGCTGGCCTCCGCCGACACCTTCTCCGCGTACCTGATCAAGCCGAGCCAGGACGACGTCTTCACCGGCACTCCCCCGCTCGGCTTCACCTACGGGCTGGGCGGCCTGCTGCTGTTCCCGCTGCGCGCGGGCGCGTCGACACTGCTCATCGAGCGCGCCACCCCGGCCGAACTGGCCGACGCGATCGCGGCCCACGGCGTGACCGTGCTGTCCACCGCGCCCACCGCGTACCGGGCCATGCTGGCGGCGGGCAAGGCCTCCATCCTGAAGAACCTGCGGCGTTGCGTCTCGGCCGGCGAGCACCTGCCGAAGTCCGTGTGGGAGGAGTTCCGCCAGGCCACCGGGATCGCGATCATCGACGGCATCGGCTCGACCGAGATGCTGCACGTGTTCATCGCCGCCGCTGACGGCGATATCAGGCCCGGCTCGACCGGCCGGGCCGTCCCGGGATACCGGGCGAAGATCCTGGACGAGGACGGCGCGGAGGTGCCGGACGGCGAGCCGGGACGGCTCGCGGTGCGGGGGCCGACCGGCTGCCGCTACCTGTCCGACGAGCGCCAGCGGACGTACGTGCAGCACGGCTGGAACATCACGGGCGATACCTACGTCCGCGACGCCGACGGCTATTTCTGGTACCGGGCCCGCAGCGACGACATGATCATCTCGGCCGGCTACAACATCGCCGGGCCCGAGGTCGAGGAGGTGCTGCTCGGCCACCCGGACGTGCTCGAGGTGGCCGTCATCGGCGCGCCCGACCCGGACCGCGGCATGGTCGTGCAGGCCTACGTGGTACTGCGCGAGGGCGCCGCGGCCGGGCCCGCGAAGGCCGCCGAGCTGCAGGACTTCGCCAAGGCATCGATCGCGCCGTACAAGTACCCGCGGGTGATCGAGTTCGTCCCCGAGCTGCCCAAGACGATCAGCGGCAAGACGCAGCGGTACCGGCTCCGGGAAATGGCGACGGGCGCGGGGCAGCCGGGAAGGGCCTGACTCAGCGGTCGGGCTAAGACCGCCTTAAGCAGCGGGCGGACCGGCCTAAGGCCCCTTCGGCCAGCAGATCTCAGGCGATTGCCCGAGGCGGGGACCTGCGCCTTAGCGGGATCCTTGAAGGTGTCGGGATGGCCCGCTACCTGGGCCGTCCGCCCCGTCAAGGAGATTGTCATGATGCAGGAGATCGGCCACGTACTCGGTTCCCAGGCGACGGCCCGGATCGCCACCTCGGCGCTGCCGTGCGCCCCGGTGCAGCCCGAGTCACGGCGGCGGCAGCACGCGGCCACCCGCCGCCTGCTGAGCGTGCTGACCGGCCGCGGTCGCACCCGCGCCTAAGGCCCGGCTCCGGGCCGGGTTCCAGCCGAGGTAAGGAGGATGCGATGCATCCGATGTTCGTGAAGCTGTTCCTGGAGGCCAGCGAGGATGACCTGCTGGCCGAGGAGGACCGGCGGCGGGCGGCCAGCCGGTCCCGGCGGGCCGCCCGGCGCCAGCCGCGCCAGGCCACCAGGGTGACCGGCCGGGACCGGGACCGCCGGACGCCCCGCTGAGCCGGCTCGCGGCGGTTCGCCGCGGGTCACCGCCGGCGCCGGGCATCAGGCCGGCCCTCAGGGCGTGTCCGGTACGACGCGGCAGAGCGGGGCCCCCTGGGCAACGGTCTCCCCCGCGGCGGCGCGCAGGTCCGCGACCTGCCCGGCGTGCGGCGCGCGGACCGGGTTCTCCATCTTCATCGCCTCGACGACGGCCAGGACCTGGCCCGCCGCGACGGTCTCGCCGTCGGCCACCATGACCCGCACGACCGTCCCCTGCATGGGGGCGCTGATCAGGTCGCCGGCCGCCTGCCCGGCCCGCGGCCGGCGTTCGCGGGCCTGCTGGCGGGCGAGCACCAGGGGTCCCTCCCGAGCCTGAGCCAGGCCCGGGACGGCGACGGTGAGCCACCGGCCGCCGACCTTGATCATCACGGGCTCGTCTCCGGCGTCGCCGGGCGCCGCCGCGGCGGCCCGGTCCGTCGCGGCGGGCCGGTAGTCCTGCTCGATCCACGTGGTGTGGACGGCGAAGCCGCCGGGGCCCTCGGCGGTGAAGGCGGGCTCGGCCAGCACCGCGCGCAGGAACGGCAGGGTGGTGTGCACGCCGGCGACCTCGAACTCGCGCAGCGCGCGGCGGGCCCGCTCGAGGGCCTGGGTGCGGTCCCGGCCGGTGACGATGAGCTTGGCCAGCAGCGAGTCGAACTGCCCGCCGGCCACGCTGCCCTCCTCGACCCCGGAGTCGACGCGCACCCCGGGGCCGGCCGGAGGCCGGAACCGGGTGAGCTGGCCGGCCGAGGGGATGAACTCCCGCGCCGGGTCCTCGGCGTTGACCCGGAACTCGATGGCGTGGCGCCGCGGCTGGACGGGCCCGATGGCGGCCCGCAGGGGATGCCCCGCCGCGATCAGCAGCTGGGCCCGGACCAGGTCGACGTCGGCGCTCTCCTCGGTGACCGGGTGCTCGACCTGCAGCCGGGTGTTGACCTCGAGGAAGGACAGCTCGCCGCGGGGCGAGAGCAGGAACTCGACCGTGCCGGCGCCGACATAGCCGGCCTCGGAGCAGATGGCCGCGGCCGAGCGCTCCAGGGTGGCCCGCTGGGCGTCGGTCAGGAACGGCGCCGGCGCCTCCTCGACGAGCTTCTGGTAGCGCCGCTGCAGGGTGCAGTCACGGGTCCCCGCCACCAGGACGTCGCCGTGCTGGTCCGCCAGGACCTGCGCCTCGACGTGCCGGCCGCGCTCGACGTAGGCCTCGACGAAGCACTCGCCGCGGCCGAAGGCGGCCCGGGCCTCGCGGGCGGCCGCCTCGAACAGGGCGGCCACCTCGCCGGCCTCGCGGGCGACCCGCAGCCCGCGGCCGCCGCCGCCGTGCGCGGCCTTGATCGCGACCGGCAGCCCGTGCTCGGCGGCGAACCGCTCCGCCTCGGCGGCGTCCGCCACCGGGCCGGACGAGCCGGGCACCAGCGGCGCTCCGACCCGGGCGGCGATGGCCCGGGCCGCCACCTTGTCGCCGAGCGCGCGGATGGCCTGGGGCGGCGGCCCGATCCAGGTCAGGCCGGCGTCCAGCACCGCCTGGGCGAACCCGGCGTCCTCGGCCAGGAAGCCGTAGCCGGGGTGGACGGCCTCCGCGCCGGATTGCCCGGCCGCGGCCAGCAGCTTGGCGACGTGGAGGTAGGTATCCGCCGGCGCCGTTCCGGGCAGCGGCAGGGCCTCGTCCGCCAGCCGGGCGAACGGGGCGTCCGCGTCGGGATCGGCGTAGACGGCGATGCTGGTCAGGGAGGCGTCGCGGCAGGCCCGCACGACGCGCAGCGCGATCTCGCCGCGGTTGGCGATGAGCACGCGCTTGAAGCCTGCGGTCACGGAGGGGCCTGGCCGGGCTGGCAGTGCATCATCGCCGCCCGGACGGCGAGGCAGACCGTCTCGTCGCGCTGGTTGAGGCCGTGGTGCTCGAACGTCACGATGCCGGCGCCGGGCCGCGACCGGGACCGACGGGCCTCCAGCACGTCGGTGACGACGTGGATGGTGTCCCCGGCGAACACCGGCGCCGGGAAGTCCACCCGGGAGAAGCCGAGGTTGGCGACCGTGGTCCCGAGGGTCAGCTCGTGCACGGACAGGCCGACCACCAGGCCCAGCGTGAACAGGCTGTTCACCAGGGGCTTCCCGAACTCGGTCCCGGCCGCGAACTCCGCGTCGAGGTGGAGCGGCTGCGGGTTCATGGTCATCGTCGTGAACAGCACGTTGTCGGCCTCGGTGACGGTGCGGGTGATGGCGTGCTGGACCCGCAGGCCCGGCCCGAGCTGCTCGAACCACAATCCGGCCATCTCTCAGGCCCCCTTGGCGTCCGCGGCGACCGCCTGCTGCACGGCCCGCAGGCCGGACGTGTCCTCCATGGCGCTGGTATCGCCCTGCGGAGCGCCGTGTTCGACCACGTCGCGCAGCAGCCGCCGCATGGTCTTGCCGGTCCTGGTCTTGGGCATGGCCGAGGTGAGGTAGACCGCGCCGAGCCGGGCGTAGCCGCCCAGCTGGGAGGTGACGTCGTGGTTCACCTCCTGCCGGACCGTGCCCGGGTCCGCGCCGTCGAGCAGGGTGAGGAAGGCGACCGGTACGGTGCCCTTGGTCGGGTCGGCCACCCCCACCACCGCGGCCTCGGCGACCTGCGGGTGCGCGGTCGCGATGGCCTCGATCTCCAGCGTCGAGATGCGGTGCGCCGCCACGTTGATCACGTCGTCGGACCGGCCGAGGACCCACAGGTGCCCGTCGGCGTCCAGGACGGCCTCGTCGTTCGTGCAGTAGCAGCCGGGGAACCGGGAGAAGTAGGCGTGCTGGTAGCGTTCCGGGTCGTCCCACACGGTCCGCGCCAGCGTGGGGAACGGCTGGGTCAGCACCAGGTTGCCCTTGGTGCCCGGCGGCACCGGCTGGCCGTTGTCGTCGACGATGTCGTAGACGTGCCCGGGCACCGCCGTGCCGGTCGAGCCCGGCTTGAGCGGCTCGACCCCCGCGACCGGATACGTCCAGGTCGAGCCGGTCTCGGTCTGCCCGTAGGCGTTGACGACGGGAACCCCGCCGCCCAGGTGGGTGGCTCGCCCAGGTAAAGGTGTCACCGTCGAGCGGCTCGCCCTGGACGGTGACCAGCCGCAGGCTGGGCAGCGGATGCGCGGCGGCGAGCTCGTCTCCGTACTTGCGCAGCATGCGCAGCAGCGTGGGCGCGCCCAGCACCTTGGTGACGCCATGCTTGGAGCAGATCTCGTAGAAGCGCGCGTTGCCCGGCGCGTCCATGGCGCCCTCGTAGCAGACCACGGTCATGCCGTTGGCCAGCCCGCCGACCACGGCCTGGATCGGGAACGTCAGCCAGCCCACGTCGGCCGCCACCCAGTAGACGTCGTCCTCCTGCGGGCCGACTTGCCAGCGCACGTTGGCCCAGGTGCCGAGCAGGAAGCCGGCCACGCTGTGCACGACGCCCTTGGGCCGCGCCTCGGTCCCGCTGGTGAAGATGAGGAAGGCCGGGTCGTTCGCCTCGAGCGGCACGGCCGGGGTCCCGGCGGGCGCGAGGGCGAGCGCGTCGGCGTAGGAGATCTCTTGTTCTTGCAGCGGAAGCTTGCGGCCAGTCCGGTCGACCACGATCGTGTGCTCGACCGTGCTGACCTGGCCGCGCGCGGTGCGCAGGGTGTCGAGCAGCGGGATGAGGCGGCCGCGCCGGTAGGAGGCGTCCAGCACGATCACGACCTTGACCCGTGCGGCCTCCAGCCGGGACAGCACGGCGTCCGGGCCGAACCCGGAGAACAGGATCGTGTAGATGGCGCCGATCCGGTTGCACGCGTGCACGGCGGTGAACGCCTCGACCGCGTTGGGCATGTAGATCGCGACCACGTCGCCCTTGGTCACGCCGAGCGCGACGAGCGCGCCGGCCAGCCGGCTCACCTCCCCGGCCAGCTCGGCGTAGCTGACGGTGCGGACGTCGCCCGGCTCGCCCTCCCAGATCACGGCGGCGCGATCGGCGGTGGCCGGGTCCTGCGCCCAGCGGTCCACGCAGTTGTCGGCCACGTTGATCTGGCCGCCGGCGAAGTAGGTGAAGTCGCCCAGCTCACCGGTCCGGACCGTGTCAGGCGGCCGCATCCAGCGCTGCCGCTCCGCGACCCAGGCCCAGTAGGCGTCCGGGCTCTCGTCGTGCTTGGCGCGGGCCGTGCGCAGCAGCTCGGCCTGGGCGGCCGAACGCCACTGCTCGCGCAGCGGCTGCAGCGGAGTAGCCAGCAGCTGGCTGAGATTGTCTGCCATAGACACCTCTCCTAGACCGGGCTGATGTGATGGTGCCGCCGGCGCGGACCGCGGGTCCAGCCTGCCGCGTCGGCCAGCCGCGCGATGAGCTCGGCCCGCAGGCCGGCCGGTTCCACGATGGCGTCGACGACGAGCTCGCTGGCCACGTGCAGCAGGTCGATGTCGGCGCGCTGCTCGGCGGTGCGGGCGGCGACGTAGGCGGCGCGCTCGGCCGGGTCGGCGATCTCGGCGATCTTGCGCGCGTACATGGCGTTGACCGAGGCCTCGGCGGCCATCGGCCCGATCAGCGCGCTGGGGAGCGCGATCGAGGCCCGGGGGGCGAAACCCGGCGCGCACATGGCGTAGTAGCCCGCCGCGTAGCTCTTGCGCAGGATCACCGAGAACTTGGGCACCTCGGCGCTGGCCATCGCGGTGATCATCTTGGCGCCGTGGCGGATGATGCCCTGCCGTTCCACGGCCACGCCGACCATGAAGCCAGGCACGTCGTGCAGGAAGACCAGCGGGATGTTGAAGGCGTCGCACATGGTGATGAAGCGGGCCGCCTTGTCGGCTGAGTCCACGAAGATGGCGCCGCTGCGGACCTGGGGCTGGTTGGCCACCAGGCCGACCACCCGGCCGTCCAGGCGAGCCAGGCCGACCACGATCTCCGGGGCCCAGCGCGCCTTGATCTCGAAGAACGAGTCCGCGTCCACCAGCCCGTCGATGACCTCGCCGACGTCGTACCCTTCGGACTCAGCCGCCGGGATCACCCCGGACCAGTCGGCGCGGGACGGCGGGGCCGGCTGCCCCGGCGCCGGCCGCTGCTCCCAGCTGCCGGGCAGGTAGGACAGCAGCAGCCGGGCGGCGGCGATGACCTCCCAGTCCGAGCCGAACACCTCGTCCGCGCAGCCGGACACGGTGGCGTGCATCACCGCGCCGCCCATCTCCTCAAGCGTGGTCAGCTCGCCGGTGACCTTCTCCGCCACCCGCGGGGACGCCAGGTACATCGACGCGTTGCCCTCGACCATGCCCACCCAGTCGGTGAAGGCCGGCATGTACGCGCCGCCGGCCGCGGACGGACCGAGCAGGCAGCAGAGCTGCGGCACCCGGCCGGACAGGGCGATCTGGAGCTGGAAGATGGCCGCCGCGCCGCGCCGGTCGGAGAAGAAGCCGAGCTGCTCGGTGAGCCCGGCCGCCCGCGGAGTCCACCAGGTAGATGACCGGGAGCAGGTCACGGTCCGCCCGCTCCAGGATCCGGATCTGCTTCTCGCAGGTGAGCCTGCCCCAGGAGCCGGCCTTGACGGCGAAGTCGTGCGCGATGACGGCGACCGGCCGGCCGTCGATGCGGCCTACCCCGGTCCGGACGCCGTCGGCGGGCAGCCCGTCCGCCTCGGCGTTGGCCAGCAGGCCGTCCTCGCGCCAGCTGCCGGGGTCCAGCAGGGCGGCCAGGCGCTCGGCCACCGGGAGCTTACCGGGCCAGCGGCCCGGGTCGCGGCCGCGGCCGGCCGCCGAGATGGCCGCCCGGACCGCATTGGCCCCGGCCTCATCGGCTTGGACCGCATCGGCCTGGCCGGGAGCCGTGGTGTCGGCCGAGGTCACGCGGGCAGGTCCTTGGCCAGGATCTCGAGCTGGATCTCGTCGGTCCCGCCGCCGATGCGCAGCACCCGGGCGTCCCGGTAGTGCCGGGCGACCGCCGTCTCTTCCAGGAAGCCGGCCCCGCCGAAGAGCTGGACGCACTCGTCGACGATGTGGTTGGCCGCGATGGCGGCGTGGTACTTGGCGATGGCCACCGACCGGGCCGCGCCGGGGTGGCCGCTGTCCAGCCGGGCCGCCGCGCGGTAGGTGAGGACGCGAGCCGCCTCGAGCTCGACCGACAGGGCGGCGAGCCGGTGCCGGGTCGCCTGCAGGCTGATCAGCGGCGCGCCGAACACCTCGCGGTCGCGGGCGTAGGCGGTCGCCAGCGCCAGGCATTCCTCGGCGTGCCCCACGCCCATCGCCGCCAGGCTCAGCCGCTCCAGCTGGAAGGCCGACATGATCTGGTGGAAGCCCCGGTTCGCCTCGCCGAGGACGGCGTCGGGTGACACCAGGCAGTCGGCCAGGATCACCTCGCGGGTGTCCGAGGCGTGCCAGCCCATCTTGCGCAGCGGCTGGCCCAGCGACAGGCCGGGCGTGCCCGCCTCGACGATGAACGTGGTGATGCCCCGGTGCCCGTCGGGCCCGGTGCGGGCGGCCACCACGAACACGTCGGCGATCCCGGCGTTGGTGATGAACATCTTGGTGCCGTCGAGCCGGTATCCCCCGCCGTGCGGGGTCGCCCGGGTGGTGAGGCCGCCCACGTTCGAGCCGGTGCCCGGCTCGGTAACGGCGATCGAGGCGAGCTTCTCCCCGGCGATCAGGGCCGGCAGGTAGCGGGCCTTCTGCTCGGCGGTACCGAACTTCGCGATATGCGGGGTGGACATGTAGCCGGTAACCAGCGCGGTGACCGCGATGCCGCCGCTGGCGCGGGCCAGTTCCTCGGACAGCACGCAGACGGCCAGGGAGTCGCCTCCCCCGCCGCCGTCCTGCTCGGGGATGCTCAGGCCGAGCAGCCCGGCGCTGCCCATCTCCTTGAGCAGCGCCGCCGGGGGCCGGCCTGCCTCCTCGGACTCCTCCACCACCGGCCGCACGTGGCGGTCCACGAACGCCCGGACGCTGGCCCGGAATTCCTCGTGCTCGGGGTCGAGTTCCCAGCCGGAAGCGGCGGTCATGAACGGCTCCAGGGTTCTTTCGTCACTAACTAACGTTCATTAGTACCGTAGGCTACCGCTCGTGGACAGGTCAATGTCGGCCAGGCCAGGGCCAGCCAGCCGGGGCACCGTGCTCGACGCGGCATGCCGGCTCTTCGCCGAGCGCGGGTACCGCGGCACCTCGATGAAGGACATCGCCGAGGCCCTCGGGGTCCGGGCGCCGAGCCTGTACAACCACGTCGCGTCCAAGCAGGAGATCCTGTTCGCGATCATGGACAAGGCGATGGACCGGGCGCTGACCGCGCTGGAGGACGCGCTGGCCGGGGTCGAGGACACCTCCGAGCAACTGCGCCGGGCCACCGAGTCGCTCGTGCTGGACTTCCTGCGCTTCCCGGCCGAGGTCACCGTGTGCAATACCGAGGTGCGCAGCCTGGAGACGGCCAACCGGCTGGCCATCGTGGCCAAGCGCGACCAGTACGCGGCCCGGGTGCGGCGGATCATCGAAGAGGGCTGCCGGAGCGGGCGCTTCTCGGCCCCGACCCCGCAGATCGCGGCGTTCGCCGTGCTCGAGATGGGCAACAACGCCAAGTCCTGGTTCCGCCCCTCGGGCCGCTACCCGGACACGTTCGTGGCCAGTGAGTACGGGGAGTTCGCGCTGCGTGTCGTCGGGTGCGTGCGGTTACGAGCCGCTGGGCTTGGGGGCGGTGCAGGAGATCTTGGGGTCCAGGCCGACGTAGTTGAGCGGGCCGGCCACGATCGTCAGGGCCATCGTCGCGCCCGCGGTGCAGTCCAGGTTGGCGGTACCGAAGTAGCCGCGCTGGCCGGCGGCGGCGGCACCGATAATGAGCCAGAGGAAAAGAATCACCGTTCCCTTGCTCATGACCGACTCCTTCGCCCAGACCTAGCCAGGATCTAGCTTGGTGCGATACTAGCCCGCAAATCCGGCTTTGCGGCCTAGCCGCGCCGTTAGCCGCGATCCAGGAAAGCGCGGACGGCGGCCTTATAGGGCTCGCGGTCGTAGCCGGCGACATAGGCGCCGGCCATCCGGACCGGATCACCGAAGAAGTAGTACTCATACAGCGCCTGGCGGCCGGAGAAAGCGGAGATGCAGGTGTCCCAGACCAGGCGGAACAGCCGGACCCGCTCAGCGCCGCCCAGCGAGGCCGACTGCAGGTAGGTCTCGATGTCGGCCGCCGCGGGGCCGGTGACATCGGCCTCGGTGGGCGTGGCCATCAGGCCGGACGCGCCCAGCTTGCGCAAGATCTCGGGGAAGCGCTGGTAGAGCCGCGGGTAGAGGTTGCGGGCCGTGTTCAGCGGCGCCCAGGCCGGGGTGAGCACGCCGAACTCGTTGAGCGCCGCGTCGGCTTCGGCCGCCCGCATCAGCGCGCGCAGCGTCTCGAGCGTGGTGATGACCTCGGCCACGTCGGCCTGGACGTGCTGGAACTGCTCGATGCCGATGGCCTGGGTGAGCAGCGAGACCAGGCCGAGGATGTACTCGGTCTTGGCCGTGGTCCGGGTGAGCACCTGGTGGGTCATGTGCGCCACGGCGGAGGTGGCGGTGTAGAAGCCGTTGCACAGCTCGGCGTCGCCGAGGGCGAAGCAGCGCTCGTAGGGCACGTGCACGTCGTCGAACACGACCACCGCGTCCGGCTCCTCGAACCGGGAGCCGAGCGGGTGGTCATGCGGGGGCCGGCCGTAGTCGAGCGGCTCGCGGGCGATGTACCGCAGGCCGGGTGCGTCGTTCGGGATGGCGCAGGCGAAGGAGTACTGCTTATCCGCGGGCTCGTTGCGCAGCACCGTCGAGGGGAACACGAGCAGCTCATCGGCGAACGGGCCGATGGTGGCGAGCATCCGGGCGCCGCGCAGGACGATGCCGCTGTCGTCCTCGCGGGTGATGTGCGCCATCAGCGCGCCCGCGGCCTGCTGGCTCGCGGGGACCGCGCGGTTGGCCTGCGGCGGGATCAGCGTGTGGGTGCAGAGCAGGTCCTCCTCGCGGACCTTCTCGTAGTAGCGGCGGATGTTCTCGCCGAACCCGGGGCCGGCCTGGGCGAACCACTCCTGGGCCGAGGCCAGCGCCATCAGCGCGCTATTCAGGTAGTCGCCGGTGCGGCCGAGCATGCCGAACGAGCGGTCGGCCCAGAGCTTGGACGCCTGGCGGCGCCGGACGAGGTCCGGCAGCGTGCGCGGGGTGAGGAAGGCGGTCGCGACCGGCTCGCCCGTCGTCGGCGAGGGATAGGTGAGGATGTCCCGGTAGGCGGGATCGTGCTGCATGTCGTAGAGGCCGGCGTAGCTGCGCACCACGTTGCGGAAGGCCGGGTGATCCGCGACGCCGCCGGTCAGGGTCTCGCCCTGGATCTCCACGTGGACGCGGGCGGCGGCCAGCCGCCCGAGGAACTCGCTGCCGCTGCGTGCCGCCATAACCCGGACGGTACCGTCCGGGCACCGGCGCTCGTCAAGGTGCGCTGAGGGCGGCGGCGAGTTCGGCGGTCCGGCCGAGCATCCGGGCCGTGGCGAGCGGGTCCATGTAATCGTCGTAATGGATGATCTCGCCGTCGCGGACCCGGATCACGCCCAGGGCGGTGTGCCGGTAGGGCTGGCCGGCCGCCTTCGAATAGCCGTGGTGGGTGATCTCGGTGACCACGACCTCGGGATCGTCGGTCTGCCGGACCACCGCCTCGACGCCCTCCATCTCCAGCAGGTCCCTGGCCCCGCTGCGGGCGGTGAAGTAGGCGCGGATGGCCTCGCGTCCGCGCAGCTCGGCGGGCTGGCCGGGCAGGCCGAACGGGTGGGTGAGCACGCCGTCCTCGGCGAACAGGCCGGCGAAGTCGACCCCTTCCCCGGCGACCATGCGGCGGACCTGCTCGGCGACCTCACGTGGACTGTAGGACATAACCTGCTGCCTCCTTATAATCGGAACGGTGACCCCGCTTAGACTATACGGAACGAGCGCCCCGGTTAGCAACCATGGCTGAGGATGGCGGTCGGCAGCTGCGCGCGGACGCGGCACGGAACCGGGAGAAGGTGCTGCTTGCCGCCCGGGAGGCGTTCGCCGAATCCGGCTACGGGGTGCCACTCGACGAGATCGCGGCCCGGGCCGGGGTCGGCCCCGGCACGGTCTACCGGCACTTCCCGGCCAAGGAGGCGCTGTTCGAGGCGGTGGTCGCGGCCCGGCTGGCCGACCTGCTGCGCGATGCCAGGGACCGGGCCGGCGCGGCCGACCCGGGTGAGGCGTTTTTCGGCTTCCTCGGCCGGCTCGCCGGGGAGGCCGCCGCCAAGCGGGACCTGCCCGATGCCATCTCGGTGGCCGGATCGCAGCGGGAGGACTTGGTCGCCGCGCTCGGCGACCTGCTTAACCGGGCGCAGCGGGCGGGTGCGGTGCGGGCCGGGGTCCGCGCCTCCGACCTGGTGGCCTTGCTGAAGGGCATGTTCGCCAGCCTGGCCGATGGCAGCGACCAGGCCCGGCGGGACCTGGTGTTCGCGGTGCTGGCCGACGGGCTGCGCCCGCCGCGCTGACCTCGGCGGCTGACCGCTTGTGCACTTGTGCACGCTGCTCCGGGCCGGTGGGTAGGCTGGAAGGAGCTTAGGCCTGAGAGCAGGAGGGATCCGGGATGGCAAAGGCGTTCGAGGATCGCTGGGGAGTGCCCGTCCGAGCCGGGCACCAGGACGCGGTGACGCTCCTCGACGAGGCCGTCGAAGAGCTCGCCGCCCTGGCCGGCGACCCGGTAGCGAAGGCGGACCAGGCGGTCGCCGCCGATGACAGCCTGGTACTGGGCCACATCTACCGCGCCTACCTGCAGCTGTACGGCACGACCGCGGAGGGCGTCGCGGCCGCGGGCGAGATCCTCAAGCGGCTCGACGAGACCGCGATGGGCGAGCGGGAGCTTCATCACCTGCACGCCGCGCGGCACTGGACCGAGGGCAACTGGGAGGCCACCACCCGATCGCTGGAGCGCGCGCTGCTGCGCCACCCGCGCGACCTGCTCGCGCTCAAGGTGGCCCAGGACCTCTACTTCTTCCTCGGCAACCGGCTCGAGCTGCGCGATACCGCCGCCCGGGTCCTGCCCGCCTGGCCTCGCGAGGCGGCCGGGTGGGGCTACGTGCAGGGCATCTACGCGTTCGGGCTCGAGGAGAACGCCGACTACCGGCAGGCCGAGGCCTGCGCCCGGGCCGCACTCGAGGCCAACCCCAAGGACGTGTGGGCGGTGCACGCCCTGGCGCACGTCTTCGAGATGGAGGGCAGCCAGCGCGACGGCGTGGCCTTCCTCACCGCCTCGGCCCCGGACTGGTCGCCGAGCTACTTCGCCGTTCACAACTGGTGGCATCGCGGCCTCTACCACCTGGAACTCGGCGAGATCGACGAGGCGCTGGCCCTGTACGACGACCGTATCCGGGCGGCCCGCTCCACCGAGTGGCTCGACGTCGTGGACGCGGCGGCGCTGCTGTGGCGGCTGTCGCTGTTCGGCGCCGACGTGTCGGAGCGGGCCGAGCAGCTCGCCGCCGACATCGACGACCTGGTCGGCAGCCCGGTCTACATCTTCAACGACTGGCACGCGGTCATGACGTTCGGCCTGGCGGGCGACCGGCTGCGGGCCGAGCAGGTGATCGCGTCGAACCGGCACCTGACCGCGCCGACGAACGCCGGGGCCGCCGAGCGGGCCGGGCTGGCCCTGCTCGAGGCCTTCGCCGCGTTCGCCGACGGCCGTCCGGACCGGGCCATCGACCTGCTCATCGACATCCGGCCCCGGGCCAATGCGGTCGGCGGCAGCCACGCCCAGCGCGACATCATCGACCTCACCCTCATCGCGGCGGCCGCCCGGGCCGGCGACGACAGCCTGGCCCGGGCCCTGGTCTCCGAGCGGATCGCGCGCAAGCCGGCGGCCGAGGACGCGGCCCGGCGGCTCATCACCGAGAACGGCGGATCGCTGGACGCGCTGCGCTGGTAAAGCACCGCGGCGCTGTTTTCCTGTTCGGTGCCGATGGGATCTATCGGCGCCGATAGGCCGTCCGGGCCGGATGGCGGCGGCGTGCGCTATTCACGGAGTTATACCCAGCTTCCTGTGGAAAGCGTGTGCATAATCGGGGGCAAACGCCGTCATATGCGGATAACGGTCCGGTTCGGCGGACATCAAAAAGACCGGGGATGAACTCCCGCAGAACCTTGCGTATCCGCGTTTGCGATGGTGAAAAGCAATTCACCGGCCTGGCACGGGCACGGGCACGGGCACGGGCACGGGCACGGGCGCCGCGCGATCGGGCGAGGCCGCCTCCGTCTTACTCGCGGCGCGAACCAGACGGCCGGCGCTAGGGCCACTGCCGCGATGACCCCATCCGCCCCGGCCGGCGGCGGGGCCCCTGTCGCAGTGACCTCATCCGCCCCGGCCGCCGCGTTCGCCACTCGCAGCACCGCGATCTGGGCGCCGCGGGTCAGCCGTGACGTCATGAAACCGGGCTTCGAGTGCGTCCGGACGCGCTGCAAGCCCGGTTTCATGACGTCTGCCGCCCGGAGCGGCCGTGGCGCGAATAGTTCGTTCAGTGAACTACGACGTTAGGATAGGGGTATGGCACTTCCGAACGACTACGCGGGCCAGGCTTGCTCGCTGGCGCGCACGCTCGAAGTCGTCGGCGAGCGGTGGACGCTGCTGATCGTGCGCGACGCCTTCTACGGCGTGCGGCGCTTCGGTGATTTCGCCGCCCATCTCGGCATCCCGCGGGCGGTGCTGGCCGAGCGGCTGAAGTCGCTGACCGCCGCCGGGGTGCTCGCCCGGGTCCCGGCCGAAGGGGCGCGCCAGGAGTACGAGCTGACCGCCAAGGGGACGTCCCTGTGGCCCGCGGTCCGCGCGCTCACCGCGTGGGGTGACGAGCACTACGCCCCGGCCGGGCCCCGGCGCCTGCTGTGGCACGCCGAGGACCAGGCGCCGGTCGGCGCCGACGGGCGCTGCACCCGCTGCGGCGCGGCCGTGGAGGTGCGGGATACCGTGGTGGCGCCGGGCCCCGGCCTGGATCCGGCTGGGCCGGCGCAGGACGCGGTGAGCACGGCACTGGCCCGCCCGCACCGCCTGCTCGAGCCGCTGCGGCACCCGTGAAAGAGGAGCGAGATGCGATATGGGACCTGAGGAGTTCCGGGCCGCCGGGCATGAGCTGATCGACTGGATCGCGGACTACCGGGCCCGGATCCCGGAGCTCCCGGTGCAAGCGCAGGTGGTCCCGGGCGAGGTGGCGGGGAAGCTGCCGCAGGAGGCCCCGGAGAAGCCCGAGCCGTTCGGCCAGGTGCTGGCCGACCTGGAGGACATCGTCGTCCCGGGCGTGACCCAGGTCCAGCACCCCCGGTACTTCGGCTGGTTTCCGGCCAACGCGTCGCTGGCCTCGGTGCTCGGCGACCTGGCCTCCGGCGGGCTCGGCGCACTGGGGATCACCTGGCAGTCCGCCCCGGCGCTGACCGAGGTCGAAGAGGTCGTCGTCGAATGGCTGCGTGAGCTGACGGCGCTGCCCGCCTCCTGGAAGGGCGTCATCTCCGACACCGCGTCCACCGCCTGCCTGGTCGCCCTGCTCGCGGCGCGCGAGCGCGCCACCGACTACTCGGAGGTGCGCGGCGGCCTGCAGGCCGAGGACGCGGCGCTGACGGTGTACACCACCGAGCACGCGCACTCCTCGGTGCTCAAGGCGGCGGCGCTGGCCGGCTTCGGGCGGGACAACCTGCGGCTGATCGAGGTCAACCCGGTCACGTACGCCCTGCGGCCCGAGGCGCTGGCGGCCGCGATCGAGGCCGACGTGGCGGCCGGGCGCAAGCCGGCCGCCGTCGTGGTCAACGTCGGCACCACCGGGACCACGGCGGTGGACCCGCTGGCCGAGATCGTCCCGCTGGCCCGGCGTCACGGGATATGGGTGCACGTCGACGCGGCCATGGCGGGCTCGGCGCTGCTGCTGCCGGAGATGCGCTGGCTGATCGACGGCGTGGCGGGCGCGGACTCGCTGAACTGGAATCCGCATAAGTGGCTGGGCACCCTCGGGGACTGCTCGCTGCTGTACGTCGCGGACCCGGATCACCTGATCCGGGTCATGTCGACCAACCCGTCCTACCTCCGTTCCGCCGTCGACGGCGAGGTGACCCAGTACAAGGACTGGGGCATCCCGCTCGGCCGCCGGTTCCGCGCGCTCAAGCTCTGGTTCCAGCTGCGGCTCGACGGCGCCGAGGCCATCCGGGCCCGGCTCCGCCGGGATCTGGACAACGCGCGCTGGCTCGCCGGGCAGGTCTCATCGACGCCCGGCTGGCGCGTGCTCGCCCCGGTCAACCTGCAGACCGTCGTGCTCAGGCACGAGCCCGCCGGCGCGGTCTCCGGCACCGGCGTGGTCCTGGACGCCGACGCGCTGAACGCGCACACGCTCGCCTGGGCGGACTCGGTCAACACGGGGGGCACCGCCCTGATCACCCCGTCCCTGCTCGACGGCATCTGGTCGGTCCGCGTCTCGATCGGAGCCGAGGGCACCGAGCGCCGCGACGTCGAGGAACTGTGGAGCCTGCTGCAGCAGGCGGCCCAGGGCTAGGCCGCCCGGTCCGGGGTGCTGGTCAGGTACGTCGCGCTGATGTCCTCGTCGCCGTGCTCCACGGTGCCCTGACCGAGGCGGCGCGCGATCACCTCGAACAGGGGCAGTTCCAGCCCGTGCTGCCAGGCGGCGTCGGCCACCAGGCCCGCGTCCTTAGCGGCGAGCCCCAGCCGGAAGGAGGGCGTGAAGTCGCGGTCGGTCATCGCCTGCGCCTTGGTCCGCAGGTAGGGCAGGTCGAGCGGGCCTTTCTCGATGGCCTGGAAGAACAGCGCCGGATCCACGCCGAGCCCCTCGGCCAGCGCGACGGTCTCGGCCGCCGCCTCGACCACGGCGAGCACCCAGCTGTTGGCGACGAGCTTGAGCCGGGTTCCCGCGCCGGCCGGCCCGGCGTGTATCGTGCGCTGGCCCACCGCGTCGAACACCGGCTGAACGCGGCACCTGGCCTCGGGGGGGCCCGACTCGATGACCACCAGCTGGCCTTGCTCGGCCGGCTGCCGGGTGCCGAGCACCGGCGCGTCCACGTACGCGACGTCATACCGGTCGGCCAGGTCGGCGCACCACTCGGTGGCCTCTTCGCCGATGGTGCTCATCTGCAGCCAGATCGGCCGCTCGGAGCCGCCGCGGTCGGACATCACCGGGAGCGCGCCGTCGTCGCCCTCCATCACGGCGGCGACGGCGTCGGCGTCGGCCAGCATGGTGAGCACGATGCGGGCCCCGGCGGCCGCGTCGGCGGGGGTGTCCGCGAGGTAGGCGCCATCGGCCGCTAGCGGCCCGGCCTTGCCCGGGGTCCGGTTCCAGGCCCGGACCGCGATCCCGGCCCGGGCGATGTTCTGTGCCATCGCGAAGCCCATCGTCCCGCCGGCCCCGAGCACCGCGACCGTCTCCGCGGCCGGAGCCGCGGCCGCCCGGGCGGGCTTGCGAGCGGGTTTACGAGCGGGCTTGCCGCCTTGCGCCATGAGCGATCCCCTTTGCTTCCTCGGTGCGGATACCCGGGGCGGAACGCTGCTACACCGCGGGGGAATGGCCGCCGTGAATCACACCGATACCAGCAGCATGTTTTCAGCCCAGCCGCGAGGGTAGCTGGAATGGTCAGAGTGGCACGTCGCCCGGGATCGGACGAGGCGCCGCTCGCCGGGCCGACGGCCAGGGCGGTGGCCGTCGGCCCGCATGGAGCCGGGCCGCTGGCCGGGCCACGGGGCCGGCCAGCGGCCCGGCTCTTACGGCATTGGCCAGGCGGCGCCCCCGGGGTAGCCGGCCCGCCGCGCGAAGGGCCGAGCGAACGCTAAACCGCGTCCCTGGTGCCGCACATGGGTGCGGCGCCGCGGTTTGCCACCGCGACGCCGCATCATATTCACGTATCTATCTCAAGGGGGTCTCAGCCGCTCGCCCGGGAATGACGCGCCCGGGCTCAGCTGCTCGGCTGAGGCAAATGGCAGGCAATCTTGGGATTGACGCCGACGTAGTTGAGCGGGCCGGCCGCGACGGTAGCCACGATCGTGCCAGCGTGGGCGCAGTTCGTTGCCGACGAACCGTAATAACCGCGCTGGCCGGCCGCAATGGCTCCGATGACCAGCCAAATCAGCAAGACGAGCCCTCCGACTCGCATTTTTACCTCCGAAGGACGGGCAGCTCCTGCTTTTCCGAAGAGCTGCGGACGCGGGACGTCAGTACGTCTACCCCGTGCACGGCGTATACACGTGGACGCGGGGTCAGATGTCAGGCGGATTCGGCCTTCCGGCCAACCGGACACATCTGGGCGGCCCGTTTCCCGCGCCGGTGTATCGTGTCTGCTGATGGCCCGGGATGGCAAGACCGCGCAGCGCGAACCCGCGGAACAAGAAGCGCTCACCCGTCAGCCGGGTTCCCGGCCGGACGGTGATGGTCCCATGTCCTACGCGTACACCACTGACCTGGCCGCGATCCGGGCCGTCGTGCACCGGTACGCGGTCCAGGCCGGCCTGACCGAGGCCAGGGCCATTGACCTCGTCCTGGCGGTCAGCGAGGTGGCGGCTAATACGGTCAAGCACGCTAAATCGCCGGGCAGCCTGAAGATCTGGTACGACAACAGGGAAATCGTCTGCCAGATCCACGACGAGGGGGTTATCACCGACCCGCTGGCCGGGCATCGCCAGCCGTCCCTGGACGCCCAGGGCGGACACGGGCTCTGGATCGTCAACCAGGTCTGCGACCAGGTTGAATTGCTTTCCGACGAGACCGGCACCACAATCCGGCTGCACATGAACCTGCCGGGTGCCGCCCCAGGTCACGACCCGGTTTCTTGAGCCGCCTGGCATATCCCCCTGCTATCCGGCTTGTGGTACAACAAGGGCGTGGATCTGCTGACGGTCTCTGTGACGGCCCGGGAGTCCGCTGGCGAGCCTTACACGCTGGTGGAGATCGCCGGCGAGGCCGACGTGACGAATACGGACGAACTGCGGCGGCTGCTCGACGAGGAAGTCTCCCAGCAGCCGCGCACGCTGATTATCGACCTGTCCGGCTTGCGCTTCATGGATTCCTCGGCGCTGCACGCGCTGCTGCGGGTGAACCGTTCGCTCGACCGCCAGGGCGGCGTCCTCGCGCTGGTATCCCCGCAGGCGGCCGTGGCCAAGATCCTGCGGCTGACCACCGCGGACCGGCTGATCCCCGTCTTCGACAGCGTGGCGGAAGCCGCAGCGGGCTGACCTGGGACCTCCCGGCGGCCGACGGCGCCGGGGCGACACGCCGGCCGGGTTCGGGGCACCGGGGGGTTTGATAACGCGCCGGATGGGATAAGCTTCTCACTAGTGGTGCCTACGACGCAGGCACGCTCACCGCGACGGTGTTCGCGGAGGCGCGCAAGTCGGGCACCACTTTTCCGTCTCTCGCCAGCGAGCACCGTGACTGGTTCGTAGCGAGAGAGGCCCCCATGAAGATCGCCCTTGTAGCTCAGAACGCGACGCCGCTCCACCCCCGCGCCGGTTCCGGCCCCGACCGTGATGACAACGGGCTCAGCGAGTTCACCCGCAAGCTTGCCAGCCAGGGCCACCAGGTCACCGTGTACACCCAGAAGAACCTGCCCGGCCTGCCCGAGCAGGCTGAGATGCACGAGGGCGTCCAGGTCAGGTACATCGACGCCGGCCCCAGCGACGCCGAGCCGGGCGACGCGGACCTGCTCAAGCAGGTCCCCGCCTTCAGCGGGCCGCTGCGCAGCCACTGGGAGAGCGACCGCCCCGACATCGTGCACGCGCTGCGCTGGACCAGCGGCCTGGCCGCGCTGGCCGCCGCGCGTGACCTCGGCATTCCCGTGGTGCAGGAGTTCAGCTCCCTGGGCGCTAGCGAGCGCCGCGCCATCGCGGCCCTGCGGGACGACGCGGGCGCGGTCAAGGCGGACGGCGCGTCCGCGGCGCGGATCAGGCTCGAGCCGGCCATCGGGCGCAGCGCCAGCGCGGTCGTGGCGACCAACTCCGCCGAGGTCTCCGGACTGGCCAGCCTGGGCGTGCACCGCTCCTCGATCCGGGTCGTGCCGTGGGGCGTCGATACCGACCTGTTCACCCCCGAAGGCCCCGTCGCCGAGCGGAACGGCCGGGCGCGCCTGCTCGTCACCTCGGACCTGACCGAGACCAAGCCGCTCGAGGCGCTGCTGCGGGCGCTGACCCGGGTCCCCGGCGCCGAGCTGCTGATCGTCGGCGGCCCGGCCGAGGCCGACCTGGCCGCGGACGACAACTACGTCAAGCTGGCCAAGTTCGCGGCCAAGCTCGGCCTCACCGACCGCGTGATCTTCACCGGCCAGGTCGAGTACGCCGCCCGGCCGGCCCTGCTGCGCTCCGCCGACCTGGTCGTCAGCACCTGCCAGTACGACCCGTCCGGCACCAGCTCGCTGCAGGCGATGGCGTGCGGCACCCCGGTGATCGCTCCCCCGGTCGGCGGTCACGTGGACGCGGTGGTCGACGGCACCACCGGCATCATCGTCCCGCCGGACCGCCCGGCCCTGCTGGCCCAGCGGATCCGGCAGCTGCTCGCGCACCCCATGCTGATCGAGGCCTACGGAGTGGCGGCGGCTGACCGAGTGCGGTCGCGGTACTCCTGGGACCGGATTGCCGGAGAAACCATTGCCGTTTACGACCGCGTCATGGCCCAGGCGGCGTAAAACTAGGATAAGGAGCCTGTATCCCCCCCGCAGGCATCCTGCCGGAGCCCGGGAAGCGCAAGCTTCCCGGGCTCTCGGTTTGTCTAGCCCGTTTGTCCCGCCCCGGCCATCCGCCGGCGGTCAGCGGATGCGGACCGCGACCAGGCAGGCGTCGTCGTCGGTGTCGGAGACAGCGGCGGCGAGGATCCGGTCGGCCTGCTCGGCGGCACTCGGCCCCGGTTCGGCGGGCCCGGGCCCGCCGAATCCCGCCGGGGAAGGCGCCACCTTCTCGACGAAGTCGGCGAGCACGTCCACGATGGACTCACCGCGCTGCTCGATCAGCCCGTCGGTGAACAGCAGCAGCGTGTCGCCGGGCGCCAGCGGCTGGATGGCCTCCTCGTAGCGGGCGTCCGGATCCATGCCGAGCAGCACCCCCTCGGGCAGCGGGAGCTGGCGGGCGGCCGCGCCGTGCACCAGGACCGGCGGGAGGTGCCCGGCGCGGGCCCAGCGCAGCACGCTGGTCTGCGGGTCGTAGAGCCCGCACACCACCGTCCCGACCACCCCGTAGGTCAGGTCGCACATGACCCCGTTGAGCATCCGCAGCAGCTCCGCCGGGCCCGATCCGGTGATGGCCAGGGCGCGCAGCGAGTTGCGGGCCGCGACCATGCCGGTCACGGCGTCGATGCCGTGCCCGGCCACGTCGCCCACGACCAGCAGCACCTGCTGGTCCGGCAGCGGCAGCGTGTCGTACCAGTCGCCGCCGACCAGCTGCCCCTCCCCGACCGGCCGGTAGCGGACCGCGACGTCGATGCCGGCCATCTCGGCCGGCTGCTCGTCCGGCGGCATGATGGCCTGCTGCAGCCGCAACGCGAGCCGGTGTTCCTCCACGACCCGCTGCTCGGAGTCGGCCAGCTGGTCCCGGGTCGCGGCCAGCGCGACCTGGGTGTGGTAATGCGCCGAGATGTCCTGGAAGGCGCCGCGCAGCGCCACCACCGTGTCGGCCGCGTCGGTGACCGGCTCGGCGAAGACGCGGATCTGGCGGATGCTCCGGTCGTCGGGGTGAACCATCCGGAACGTAGTGGTCAGGGCGTCGCGCTGCTCGGCCAGGCGCTGCCGGAAGCGCTTGACGACCGGCTTGTCGGCCGCCATGACGTAGCTGTGCAGGTCGGCCAGCGGGATCGCCGCCCCCGGCCGCGGCGTCAGGCCGAAGAGCCCGAACGCCGAGTCGGTCCACAGGACGGTGCCGGTGACCAGGTCCTCTTCCCAGCCGCCGAGACGGCCGAGCCGCTGCGCGTCGTCCAGGACCGCGGCCAGCCGGCCGGCCGGCCGGTCCCGGTGCCAGGTGAAGATCGCGCCGTCGAAGAACCTGGCCACCCGCAGGCCGGCCAGCGGCGTCTCGCCGGGCTCGGGCGGGCTGGCCGGCAGGCCGCTGGCCAGGGATTCACGCAGCGGGCCGGGGACGTACTGGGCCACGCCGTCGGCCAGGACCTGCCGGGCCCGGGCGAACAGGCCCGAGCCGGCCACGCCGGACGGGTAGGCCTCGAGCAGGGTCAGCCTGGTCAGGTCGAGGTCGGCCCGGCCGGCCGGGTCGACGAAGGACGGGCTGACGTGCTCGATGCTGAAGTCGGTCAGCCGGCCCTGGGCGTCCCGCACGGCCCGCACCACGAGCACCGACTCGGCCAGGTCATCGAGCAGGTCGTAGACCGCCGGCCGGGGCTGCGCGGCGGCCAGGTCGCCGTGGGCCAGCCGGGCGCCGATCACCCGCGCGCAGCCGGCCGCCAGCGCGGCCAGGTGCTGGCGGATCTGAGCCACGAAGGCCAGCGGGGCCGGCCAGCTGACTTCCATCACCCCGAGCAGCTCGCCGCTGCGTTCGCGCAGCGCGAGCACCACCCTGGCCCCGCCGGGCGCCCCGAGCACCGGGGCGCGGTCGCTGTCCGGGCGGCCGGCTGGCCACCACAGGTCGGCGCCGCCGCGGGCGACCCGCTGAGCGGGACAGTCCAGCTGAGGCGGGATGTGGCGCCAGCGGCTGGCCGCGCCGCCGGCCAGGCCTTGCTCGCCCAGCAGGGCGAGCGCCCCGTCGGCTTCGAGGACCCAGAGCACCACCGCGTCGGCCCCCAGCGGTCCCAGGATCTCGGTGGCCAAGATGCTGGCCAGCTCGGCGCCGTCGGCGGCCAGTTCGGCCGCCGCCTGGGTCAGTAGCGGCGTGGTCCCGGAGGTCCCGACGGCCCCGGAGGTCCCGGCGGACCGGGTCGGCGGTGCGGCCAGGCCCGCGGGCTGGATCGCGCTGGCGGGCTGGGCCGCGCTGCCAGGCTCGGCGAGGACCGCGGCGGCCATCTCGGCCAGCGGGATGCCGGTGGCCGCGGATAGCCCGGCGAGCTGCCCGGCGGCCTCGGCCGAGGACAAGCCGAGCCGCTCCATCAGGGCGCCCCGGGCCATCGCGACGACGAACTCCCGGGCGGCCGTGGCGCGGATGCGGTCCAGCTCGCGTCGCTGGTGGTCGATGACGTTGACGAGGCGCAGCATGTCGTCATCGCGGCCCGTCACGTTCACCCGCCTCCCCTGCGTAACCCGCTTACCCCGCGTAACGGACGGCCTTTTCCGAGCCCTGGTGCTGCGAAGAAGTGTGTCCGGCCCATGATAGTTACTTCCGGTCTACCATCGGTAGAGATGGCACGACGGTGCCGAACGCGTGGCGCGACGCGTCCGCGCACCTGATGGGAGCGCTTGGTGACTGATACGGTCCAGTCCGGTCCGCGGCTAGACGAGTCGGGACTCGAGCAGCTGCTCGCGGGGCTGACCGCCGTACGCGGCGGCGACTTCAGCACCCGCCTGGCCCGGACCGGCGACCCCCTCATGGACGAGATCGCCACCGTGTTCAACGGGATGGCGGATCAGCTCGACCTGTTCACCTCCGAGGTGACCCGGGTGGCCCGCGAGGTCGGCACCGAGGGCAAGCTCGGCGGCCAGGCCGACGTGCCCGGCGTGTCCGGGACCTGGAAGGACCTGACCGAGTCGGTGAACGCGATGGCCGGCAACCTGACCGGCCAGGTGCGCAACATCGCCCAGGTGGCGACCGCGGTGGCCAAGGGCGACCTGAGCCAGAAGATCGACGTCGACGCGCGCGGCGAGATCCTGGAGCTGAAATCGACCCTGAACACGATGGTCGACCAGCTGTCCTCCTTCGCCGACGAGGTGACGCGGGTGGCCCGCGAGGTCGGCACCGAAGGCCGCCTGGGCGGCCAGGCCGACGTCAAGGGCGTCTCCGGCACCTGGAAAGACCTGACCGACAACGTCAACTCGATGGCGAACAACCTCACCGGGCAGGTGCGGTCCATCGCCGAGGTGACCACGGCCGTGGCCAAGGGCGACCTGAGCCAGAAGATCCGGGTCGACGCGCGGGGCGAGATCCTGGAGCTGAAGGAGACCATCAACACGATGGTCGACCAGCTGTCCGCGTTCGCCGACGAGGTGACCCGGGTGGCCCGCGAGGTCGGCACCGAGGGCAAGCTCGGCGGCCAGGCGGTGGTCCGCGGCGTGTCGGGGACCTGGAAGGACCTGACCGACAACGTCAACGTGATGGCGGCCAACCTGACCGATCAGGTGCGGTCGATCGCCGCGGTGGCCACCGCGGTGGAGCGGGGTGACCTGAGCCAGCAGATCGACGTCGACGCGATGGGCGAGGTCGCCGGGCTGGCCGGGACGATCAACCGGATGGTCGGCACGCTGTCGGCCTTCGCCGACGAGGTGACCCGGGTCGCCCGCGAGGTCGGCACCGAAGGCCGCCTGGGCGGCCAGGCCGACGTCAAGGGCGTCTCCGGCACCTGGAAAGACCTGACCGACAACGTCAACTCGATGGCGAACAACCTCACCGGGCAGGTACGCAACATCGCCCAGGTCACCACCGCGGTCGCCAACGGCGACCTGTCCAAGAAGATCGACGTCGACGCGCGGGGCGAGATCCTCGAGCTGAAGACCACCATCAACACCATGGTCGACCAGCTGTCCTCGTTCGCCGCCGAGGTCACCCGGGTGGCCCGGGAAGTGGGCAGCGAGGGGCGCCTGGGCGGCCAGGCCGAGGTCGAGGGCGTGTCCGGCACCTGGAAGCGGCTGACCGAGAACGTGAACGAGCTGGCCGGCAACTTGACCCGGCAGGTCCGCGCGATCGCCGAGGTGACCAGCGCGGTGGCGTCCGGCGACCTGACCAGGTCGATCTCGGTGGAGGCCCAGGGCGAGGTCGCCGAGCTCAAGGACAACATCAACGCGATGGTCCAGTCGCTGCGCGAGACCATCCGGGCCAACCAGCAGCAGGACTGGCTGAAGACCAACCTGGCCCAGATCGCCGGCATGATGCAGGGTCACCGCGACCTGGCCGTGGTGGCCGAGCTGATCATGGACGAGCTCGCCCCGCTGGTCGACGCGCAGCACGGCACGTTCTTCTTGTCCGAACCGGCCAGCGGCGACACGCAGCTGCGGCTAATCGCCGGCTACGGGCTGCGGGCCGAGGTGGCCGCGCCGATCCAGTACCGGCTGGGCCAGTCGCTGATCGGCCAGGTCGCCAAGAGCAAGCGGCCGATCGTGGTCGGGAACCTGCCCGAGGGTTACGTGAAGATCTCCTCCGGCCTCGGCGAGGCGCCGCCCGCCAACCTGGCGGTGCTGCCGATCCTGTTCGAGGATCAGGTGCTGGGCGTCATCGAGCTCGCCTCGTTCACCTCGTTCAGCCCGGTGCAGACCGACTTCCTCGAGCAGCTGACCGAGACCCTCGGCGTCAACTTCAACACGATCATCGCGAACGCCCGTACCGACACGCTGCTCGAGGAGTCACAGCGGCTCACCTCCGAGCTCCAGGCCCGGTCCGAGGAGCTGCAGAGCCAGCAGGTCGAGCTGCAGCGGTCCAACGCCGAGCTCGAGGACAAGGCGGCGCTGCTGGCCGCGCAGAACCGCGACATCGAGACCAAGAACGCCGAGATCGAGCAGGCCAGGCAGGAGATCGAGGAACGGGCGCGGCAGCTGGCGCTGGCTTCCAAGTACAAGTCGCAGTTCCTCGCGAACATGTCGCACGAGCTGCGCACGCCGCTGAACAGCCTGCTCATCCTGGCCCGGCTGCTGGCGCAGAACCCGGGCCGCAACCTCACCGGCAAGCAGGTGGAGTACGCCAACGTCATCCACTCGGCCGGCTCGGACCTGCTGCAGCTGATCAACGACATCCTGGACCTGTCCAAGGTCGAGGCGGGGCGGATGGACATCCGCGCCGAGCGGTTCCCGCTCAGCGCCCTGCTCGAGGACATCCAGGCCACCTTCCAGCCGCTCACCGCGGAGAAGGGGCTGGACTTCTCCGTCCAGGCGGACGCCGAGGCGCCGGCCGAGCTGGTCACCGACCGGCAGCGGCTGCGCCAGGTGCTCGGCAACCTGCTGGCGAACGCGGTCAAGTTCACCGAACGGGGGCACGTGCTGCTCCGGGTGACCCAGGCCGGGCGGCACGCCGACGGCGACGGGCAGATGCTGTCCTTCTCGGTGGCCGACAGCGGGATCGGCATCGCCCCGGACAACCTGACCACCATCTTCGGCGCGTTCCAGCAGGGAGACGGCACGCTCAGCCGCCGCTACGGCGGGACGGGGCTGGGGCTGTCCATCGCCCGCGAGGTCGGCGCCCTGCTCGGCGGGGAGATCACCGCGGAGAGCGAGCTCGGCCTGGGCAGCACCTTCACCCTGTACCTGCCGTGCGAGCTGCCCGGGGGGATGGCCAGCGCGGCCGATCCGGAGGGCAACGGCCTCGGCGCCGTGTACAACGGCGAGGCGCACGCCGGGGCCACCGAGGCGCTGCAGCTGCAGCCGGCCGTGCCGGACGACACGGTGCCCGGCGGCCGCCGCCTGCTCGTCCTCGAGGGGGCCCGCGGCGGCCTGCTGACCCTGCTGGCGCACAGCGCGGTCTCCGACCTGACCGGCATCAACGGCCCGGTTCACGTGGGCACGGCGGTCAGCCCAGAGCAGGGCATCGAGGCCCTCAGCGCGGCGCCGCACCAGTGCGTGGTCCTCGACCTGGGCCTGGAGGACGCGTCCGCGTTCGCCTTCCTCGAGCGGCTCAAGGACGATCCGGGCCTGCGCGATGTCCCGGTGCTCGCGCACACCAGGGACAAGATCGACAGCGCCCAGTCCAGGCTGGCCCGGCTGCGGTTCGGCGCGCACCCGCTCGAGCTGCTGCCCTCGCTCGACGAGCTGCGGGAGCGGATAACGCTGCACCTGTCGGCGGCGCAGCCCGACCAGGTACCCGCGCTGATCAGCGAGCCGCCCGGCGAGACGGTGCGGGCCGCGGGGCAGGCCGAGGGACACGAGGCGCTGCGCGGCCGGCGGGTACTGGTGATCGACGATGACCCGCGCAACGTCTTCGCCATCACCAGCACGCTCGAGCTGCACGGGATGACCGTCACGCAGGCATCCAACGGGCGTAAGGGCATCGAGGCGCTGCTCTCCGCCGACGACGCCGACCTCATCTTGATGGACGTGATGATGCCGGAACTCGACGGCTACACCACGATGCACAAGATCAGGCAGATGCCCGCCTTCGCGACCCTGCCGATCATCGCCGTGACCGCCCGGGCCATGCCCGGCGACCGGGAGAAGAGCATCGCGGCGGGCGCCAGCGACTACGTCACCAAGCCGGTCGACACCGAGGAGCTGCTCGCCTGCATGGAACGCTGGCTCAGCCGCCGGTAAGCCGGGCGGGCGGCAGCAGGGCGGCGGGCGGGATGGCCGGCCGGCTTTAGGCGGCGACCGTCCGCTTCGCCGCCGCCGCGGCGGCCGCGCGGCGCTTACGGCGACGGTCCCGCTGCCGGTCCTCGGGGGTCATGCCGCCCCAGATGCCGTACGCCTGATCGTGGCTGAGCGCGAACTCCAGGCACTCCTGCCGCACCGGGCACCCGGCACAGATCGCCTTGGCCCGGGCGATCTGGCGTTCCGACGGGCCCGCCGGGGAGATCGGGAAGAAGAGGTCGGGGTCCGCCAGCAGGCAGGAAGCCGCCGACCGCCAGTTCGCGGTGCTCCCGGTCACGTTCATCGCGCTGTCCATAAGGTCTGAGCCTCACAGGGGTCTGAGCTAGTGTCATGTCGCGCCCACTCGGCAGCGTGCCCTTCGGCTTCCCGCCGGCCCGTTTTCTACACCTGGCCGGCGGCAGGAATTTACCCGCGGGCGGGCCGGGGCGCGCAGCATGCGTTGGCGGCGCCGTTTTGTCAACCCAGGCCCCGGTCGAATGTGACGAGCGTCACACCTCATTACGTTTATTCATCGAGGGGCGGGCACACCGTAGGCGTCCGCAATTCCCAGGGTCCCAGGAGGCCACCTTGATGAGGGGAACCCTCCAGCAGCCGGCCGCACACACGGCCGCCGCCGGCACCACGGCTCTCGGCACCGCCCCGGACACCGGCATCGTTCCAGGGTCGCGCATGGAGCTCAAGGAGCTCTCTGACAACGCCCTGCTCGCCAAGGTCCGCGCGCTGCCAAGAGACAACGAGCTGCGCGCCGCCGCCTGCGAGATTCTCGTGGACCGCTACCAGAAGCTGGTCCGCTCCTGCGTCAGGCAGTATCGCGGCAGCCCCGAACCGACGGAAGACCTGCTCCAGGTCGGGTACGTGGGTCTGCTCAAGGCGATCAACAACTACAACCCCGAGGTCGGCGACAGCCTGTCCGCCTACGCCCAGCCCTGCATCAGCGGCGAGATCAAGCGTCACTTCCGGGACAAGCGGTGGCAGATTCACGTCCGCCGGTCCGCCCAGGAACTCCTGCTCGCGCTGCGCAAGGCCTCCGAGGACCTCACCCAGCAGTTCGGCCGGCCGCCCACCGAGGAGGAACTGGCCGAGCGGCTCGGGGTCAGCGCGGACGACATGCTGGAGGCCCGGCAGGCGGACCTCGTGTTCAGCACCTACTCGCTCGACGCCCCCATGTCCGACCGGGACGACCCCGCCCTGCTCGCCGACATGCTCGGGGACGATGACCCCGCCATGGCTCACACCATCGACATGGAGTCGGTCAACGCGCACTGGGAGGAACTGCCGGAGCGTGAGCAGCGGATCCTGGTCATGCGCTTCTACGGCAACCTCACCCAGACCGAGATCGGCGACCGGCTCGGTATCTCGCAGATGCACGTATCCCGGCTCCTCGCCCGGGCGCTCGGCCACCTGAAGAGCCGGCTGCTCGAGCCCGCCGAGGCCGATGCTCCCCCGTCAGCAGCCACGGCCTAAGCACGAAGGGACCACCATGAAAACCGGAGTGGGACTAGCACTGATCGCCGTCGGCGCGATCCTGGCGTTCGCCGTGACCGCGAATACCTCAGTCTTCAACCTGCACACGGCCGGCTGGGTGCTGATCATCATCGGCATCATCGGGATCGCCATCCCGCGGCGCGGCTACGGCTGGGTCGGACGGCGCGTGATGACCCGCCAGACCCGCCGGGTGCGGGGAGCCCGGGTCGAAGAGGTCGCCTACCCGACTTACGTCAGGAACCCGGCCAACACCCGCGTCCAGGCGGGCCTGCCCGCCCCCAGCGCGCTGGGCAGCACCGCGGCGGCCGATCACGTCGAAGGCAGCCCCGTGACCACCACCCGTGACCTCGGCGCCGAGGTACGGCCCGCCACTGAGACCGAAGTCATCGAGGACGTCTACGACGAATGACGCCGGCGCCACGAGCACCGGCGATCACCAGGCGACGCGGTAGGGGGAACCCGTCCCAGCCAGCACGAAGCGAACCCAGCCGTTAATGCCCAATAGGAGAAGGTCATGACACTCACGCTTTCCATCATCGTCTGGTGGATCCTCATCGGCCTCGTGGTCGGCGCGGTCGCCCGCCTGGTCATCCCGGGCCGTCAGCACATCGGGATCTTGCTGACGATCCTCATCGGCATCGTGGCCGCCATCGTCGGCGGTATCTTGACCGCCGCGCTGCTCGGCGCCGGGCACACCATCATCACGTTCATCGTCGCCGTGCTGCTCGCCGCGCTGGCCGTCAGCTTGTTCACCACCCGCGGCTACGGCTACTCCCGCTCCCGGACCCGGACCCGCTCCCGTTCCTCCCGCTACCGCCGGCCGGCCTGGCGCCGCTAGCAGGCAGGCCCGTTAGCCAATAGCACCCACCGGCAGATCCGCCGGGGCCGCGGCCCCGGCGGATCTGCGCGTCTGCGCATCCGCAGAGCCGCCGCCGCTATGATTGAGCGGGCTGGCGCGCCGGAGGGCTACAGGCGTTTCACCAGGGACGATGGTCTGGGAGAGATGTCGCAGGACACTTGGCCGAATGGCCCATACACCGATTCCGCCGATCTGGCCGGACGGCGTGACGCGCTGCGCCGCGCCGCCACGCGGCCCGGCGCCGACGCGCGCGTGCTCCTCGAGGCCGCCTGCGCCGAACTAGACGCCGCGGTGGATACCACCGCCGCCATGACCCGCCGGATGGATATGGTCACCGCCGTGACCGGGCTGCTCCTGGACAACAGCACGTTCAGCGAGGCGGTCACGGTGCAGCGCTGCGCCCGGCTGCTGGCGGGCGAGATCGCGAGCTGGGTCATCATCGACATCGAGCGTTCCGGGGAACTGCGCCGCCAGATCGCGATCGGCCCGCCCGGCGAGCAGCCGGAAGCCCTGGCCAGGACGGTCCGTGACGTTGACCCGCCGCCCGGATCGGCCCCGGACCGGGCCCACGCGACGGCGTGTCCGGTCACGGTGCCGGGCGCCGACCTGCTGGACCTGGGCGACGCCGGGGTTCTCGGCGCCGGCCCGGACGGGACGGCGCTGCCGGCTCTGCTCGGCGCGGCGGCGCTGCTGAGCGTCCCGATCTCGGACGGCGAGGATGGCTACGGCGTGCTGACCCTGGCCCGGCAGCCCGCCGAGGGCCGGTTCACGGCCGCCGACGTGGCCCTGGCCACCGAGCTCGGCCGGCACCTGGGCGTCGCGATCCGGGTGGACCGCATGTTCCGGCACCGCTCGGCGGTGGCCGAGGCGCTGCAGAGCAGCCTGCTGCCGGCCCGGCTGCCGGACGTACCCGGGCTCGAGCTGTCCGCCGCCTATATCCCGGCCGGGGAGAACCTGGAGGTCAGCGGCGACTTCTACGACGTCTTCCCGGTCGCCGACGGCTGGGCCATCGCCGTCGGCGACGTCTGCGGCAAGGGACAGGAGGCGGCCGCGATGACCGCGGCGGCCCGGCACGCGATCCGGGCCATCGCGCACTGGAACCCGGACCCGGCCGACGTCCTGGCCAAGGCGAACGAAGTGATCCTGGACGGCGACTACGAGGACCGTTTCGTCACGGCCAAGCTCGCCTACCTGCGACGCGACGGGGATCAGGTGAAGGCGGAGATGGCCAGCTCCGGCCACCCGGGCCCGGCCGTGATCCGCCCGGACGGCCGGGTAGAGATGATGAGCGGCGGCGGCCTGCCGCTCGGCCTGTTCCCGGACGCCGAGCCCGAGCGAGAGACCATCGAGCTCGGACCCGATGACCAGCTCTTCTTCTTCTCCGACGGGGTCACCGAGGCGCGCAGCCCCGACCAGCAGTATTTCGAGGACTACCTGGTCGCCGAGCTGGCCGGCGCGGCCAGGCGGTCCGCGACCCAGACCGTCCGGATGATGCAGGACCTTGTTTCCCGTTTCTCCCAGGACAACCTGCGCGACGACATGACGATCCTGGTCGCCCGGGTACGGCCGGCCCCCGAGGCCGGAGAGGACTGAGAGGCCGGGGAGAACTTACCGGGCCGCCCTGGGCTTCGGGTCCTCGCCGCCGTAGGCGGCCACGACCTCGGTGGCGACCTCGGTGACCTTGACGTGGCGGCGCTGTGATTCCTGGCGCAGGCGCTTGAGCGCCTCCTCGGCGTCGCAGCCCAGGGCGTGCATCAAGATGCCCTTGGCCTGGTCGGTGACCGACCGCGCCACCACCGCGTCCTTGAGCTGGCTGGCGGTCCGCTGAGCCTGGTTGTAGGCGGTGGCGTTGGTGAGCATCGCTCCCCCGAACGCGGCCAGCATGTCGGCCACGGGCACGGACTCGGCGTCCAGGACACCGGGGCGCACGCCGAACAGCGAGAGCACCAGGGCGCCACGCGGGAGTTCCCGCACGAGGTGGACCGAGCACCGGACGCCGCGCCGCAGCGCGGCCTCGGCGAAGTCGGGCCAGCGGACTTCGTCCAGCGTATCCGAGCAGCTCACGGCGGTACCGGCGCCGACCGCCTCCATGAGCGGGCCGACCCCGGCGCTCAGCTGGAGGTCGGCCAGCTCGGCCAGGTCGGGATGGGTGGCCGCGGCGCCGACCACCTCGCCGTCGAGCCAGACCGCAGCGTGCGCCCCCGAGCACGACGGCACCTGCCAGGCGGCGAGCTCGGCCAGCTTGTTCAGCGATTTCGCCTCGCCGCCGCTGGTGAGGCTCAGCAGTTCCGCCGCCTCATGCCCGAGCTGCTCGATCGGCACCAGATCCTCCTAGCTCATTCCTAGCATGCCCCGGGCGGGCCGGCCGCGGCCACGCTGGTCCGGACGGCCGGGGAGAACCCCTGGCCGCCGACGGCCAGGGTAGTGAACCGGACCGCCTGGCCGCTGGTGCCACAGGCCAGCCGCGCGGTGGCGGAAATCGTCTTGCGCACCGCCTTCTTCGCCACCGTGGTCTTGGCCGGGCACGAGGGCCGGGTGGTCAGCGGCGAGACGCCGCCCACCGAATAGCTGGCGTCGCAGTAGGTCGCGCTGCGGGACGACCCGCCGAGCAGGGCGCCCACGATGATCGCGGCGAACATGACGGGAATCAGCACGATCGCGTACATGGACGTGCCCGGCTGCAGCCACCCCATCCGCTTGCGCGCGAACTGCTCCGCGCGGACGGGCTCGTCGGCCGCCAGGCGCGTGAACATCGCGTACATGGAGGTCAGATGGGGTTCGCTGGCCCGTAGAGCGCCTTCCATCCGATCTAGTACACGCTGCTGGCAAACGGGCAGGCTCATCTAACACTCACATCCTTACCAAGGCTCCTGCGCCGTAAGGATCGCGGCCGCGGGAAACCATCGCCTACCCGTGCTGACCGGCAGCAAACAGGCTCTGGCAGACGTGGTATCAAGCCGCATACGGCAGGGTCTCAGTAGTGTAACGGGCACTTGAGAGCAGTCGCGCACGGAATGGGATTAGTCACGCACAGACGCGGTGACTTCGCTGGCCGCCCGCTGGCTCAGCGATACGCGGACCAGTGCGGCGGCCAGCCGGGCGGGCTGGCCGCTGGCCGCGAGCAGCCCGGCCAGCGTCTCGCGATCGGCGGGCAGCCGGACCCGGTGCGCGCCGCTGGTCACCTTGGCGTCAGCGTAGGGAGCCACCGACGGCCAGACTTCCTGGACCTCGCGCAGGAAGATGCTCGCGCCGGCCGGCCCGACGCCGGGAAACTCGGTCAGCCGCGCCGTGAGGCCGGCCACGTCGCCGGCCGCCTCGTCGCGCAGCTTGCGCAGGTCGCCGTGCCACTTGCTGGTCAGCAGGTCGGCGCCGTCGCCGAGCTGGGTCGCGGTGCGCTCGTCGTAGCGCCGGTAATGGCCGCGGTCCAGCGCGTCGACCCGGTCCTGCCAGCTCGCCTCGCTCATGGCCTTCGGGCTCCGGTAGCCGGCCGTGAACAGCTCGCCGGCCGCCGCCACCGCGGTCTCGGCCGGGATCGGCGCGCTCAGCAGCGTAGCCAGCACGAGCAGCTGGTAGAGCGGGCCGGGGCGGTCGGCGAGCCGGATGCCGGCGTCCTCGGCGTACAGCCGCCCGTGCCGGCTCAGCAGCTCGCTGACGATAACTTCGTTTCGTCCAGGCATGGGAAGACCCTCTGGTCAGGACAGCGACGGCCAGGCGCAGGGCACCGCGCCGGCTTCCAGGGCGAGATCGCCGGCCGATACCACGCCCACCGGGATCCCGTCTTCCAGGACCGGGATGCGGCGCACCGCGCGCTCGCGGACCAGCCGCCTGGCCTCGGCCAGGTCGTCGTCCGGGCTGAGCGTCACCAGCTCGCCGTCGCAGATGTCGCCGATCAGCGTGCTCCGCGGGTCGCGGTCCTCCGCCAGCACCAGCACCGCGATATCCCGGTGGGTGACAAGCCCGCGGGGCCGGCCGTCGGCTGCCATCACCAGCACCGTACCGGTGGCAAGGCGCCGCATGGCCCGGGCCGCCGTGAACACCGATTCACCCGGCGCCATGGATACCGGCGCAGCCGACATGATGTCGCGCACCCTTTCGGTCACGTCCACCTCCGCGCTAGACCCGGTTCGATGTCGCTTACCCGCTGGGCCCGGCCGCAAACGAGGGGGTCAGGACGGTTTAACCCGGGCGTTTAGCCGGTAGGCACCCCGGCCTGGGGCGCTTGTTAACCCGGTGATCCGGAACCACTGATGTGCATCCGTGGCCACGGCCGGATCCGTAGGGGCAGGCAGCGAAGCAAAGGGGGTTTCTCATGTCAACGTCCACGGCCGGAATCTGGATTATCTGCGCGGTCGGCGTCATCGGACTGATAGCCGCGGTCGTCATCGTCAGGCTCGCGGGCCGGCGCCCGCACCACGCCAGCCCGCAGCGGGGTCAGATGCGCGGGCGCGTCCAGGGCGGCCAGCACGTGGGAGGCGGCCGCAGTGTCGCCCCGACCCGGGATGCGCCCGTCGCCCCGGGGGGCGGCGAGGTGCCGCCGATCGACGAGGAAGTGGCCACGCAGGAGCGGCACGCCGCACCTGAAGGCGGGGACGCGGAATCGGCCGACAGCCCGATGAACCTGTAAGACGGGCGGGTGGCGGCGGTCAGCGCTCCAGGCGGGCCAGGCGCTTGAGGGCGGCGCCCAGGCCGCGGGCGGAATCGGTGAAGTCGGCCCAGGGATCGCGGCCGTCCGCCATCCGGGCGCGAACCGCCGCCATCGTGAACTGGCCGGGCGCCAAGCGGTCGTCTTCGACTTCAGGCCAGCTCAGCGGGGTGGCGACCAGGGCGCCGGGCCGGGCCCGCACGCCGTAGCTGGCCACTACCGTCTGCGCGTAGGCGTTCCGCATCACGTCGGCGTAGATGCGGGCGGCCCGCTTGTCCTTGCGCTGCTCGGTGGTGATGGCCTCCGGGTACCGCAGCGCCAGCACGGCGGCCGCCCGGTGGGTGAACTCGCGCACCGCGTCGAAGTCCGCCCGCCGGATGAGCGGCACGTGGACGTGCAGCCCGCGGCCGCCGGTGGTGCGGACGAAGCTGTTCAGGCCCAGGTCATGCTCCAGCAGCTCGCGGGCCTGCCGGGCCGCCCGCCGTACGCCGGCGAAGTGCTCGCCGTCCGGCGGGTCGAAGTCGAACACCATCTGGTCGGGCACGCCGGGCTTGTCCGCCCGGCTGGTGAACGCGTGGATCTCGATGCACGCCTGGTTGGCCAGGTAGACCAGGGTGGCGGGCCGGGCGCAGACCACGTGCTCGACCTCGCCGCCTTCCTTACCCACCGTGACGCGGCGGATCCAGGCCGGGAAGTAGGACGGCGCGTTCTTCTGGAAGAACCGCTGCCCGTCGAGGCCGTCGGGGTAGCGCACCATGGTGACCGGCCGGTCCCGGAGCCAGGGCAGCATCGCCCCGGCGGCGTCGGCGTAGTAGCGGGCCAGGTCCGCCTTGGTGATCCCGTCGCGGGGGAACAGAACCTTGTCCGGATGCGTGAGCGGCACGGTGATGCCGCCGACGGTGATCTCCCGCGCCATGGCGGCGGGCCGCGTCAGGCGGCCACCGTGGCGGCCACCGTGATGGCCCGGGCGATCTCGGCCAGCCCGGCGTCCGGGCCGTCGGGGATCGCCAGGTCACCCTGGGACACGATCCCGGTCACCTCGCCGTCCTGGAGGACGGGCAGCTGGCGTACGGCGTGCTGGCGCATCAGCCGGGCGGCCACGCAGATATCCGCGTCGGCGTTTACGCCGATCAGGTTCGCGCTGCTCAGCGGGCCGACCGGCTCGTCGGCTCCCCTGGCCTCGGCCATCGCCCGAACCACCAGATCACGCTCGGTGACTAGTCCGTACAGGGAATCACCACGTACTACGAGGACTGCGCCTATCCCCCAGTCGCGCATGGCGCGGGCGGCATCTCCGATCGACTGGCTGTAGTCGACCCCGATGGGACCCGGCGTCATCACGTCTCGCACTCGGGCACACATGGTGTGTGCCACCTCCTCTGCCGCCTTCGCCGCGGATGTGATCGTTCTGTTCTCCGACTACCAGCGGCAGGCCTGCTTAAACGCCTAACGGCGCCCGAGGAGGCGGTCCAGCGCCCGGCCGACCTCCTCGGCCAGCGCGGCGTCGGGACGATCAGGCCGTTCCCGGGAAGCCGGGGGCCCGGCCGGGACCAGGGCGGCTTCGGGCTCGCGGACCAGCCCGCAGTCGAGGCACTCGACCTGGCCGAGCCTGCGGATCAGGTGCACGCTGGCGCACCGGGAGCAGGACTGGAGCTCCGCGGTCCAGTCGCCCGATTCCTGGCACGCCGGGCAGACCAGGACCAGTTCTTCGCGCAGCACGCCCCGGCGCCAGGGGCTCTTCCCCCGCTCCGGGTCTGTCTGCCGCACGCCGCAGCGGTAACACGGCAATCCCCCAGGCCTCCCTCTGCGGTGCGGCGCTAGCCGAGCGCGGCGAGCGCCTTCGAGTATTCAGCGAGATCACGTGCCTGCGGGATCGGGTTCACGACCTTCCACCGCACCACGCCGTCCTTGTCGATGATGAACGTGCCCCGGGTGGAGAGACCACGCTCGGAGTCGAACACACCGTACAGGCTGGCCACCCCTCCGTGCGGCCAGAAATCCGACAGCAGCCCGAACTGGAAATGCTCGGCGTCGGCCCAGGCCCGGTGGGCGAAAGTGGAGTCCACCGAGATCGTCAGCAACTCGACATCGTCGCGGTCGATCTCAGGGAACTCGTCGCGGATGGCGCACAGCTCGCCGGTGCACACGCCGCTGAAGGCCAGCGGGTAAAAGACGACCACGACGTTCTTGACGCCGCGGAAACTGGAAAGCCGCACGGGCGTGCCGTGCTGGTCCTTCAGCTCGAAGTCGGGCGCCTGGTCGCCTACTTCCACCGTCATGCCTGGTCCTTTCACCGGATCACCGAACGTGCCTTTCACCCCCCAAGTCTGCCACTTGCGCGGGGGCGCGAAAGCCAGGCCGTTCGGGATGAAATCAGGCGGACGGCGGGTCGGCGGCGCACGGGCGCCGTCGCCTCAGGAGCTCATCGGCGCGCCTTCGGGGCGACGAGACGCGAACCCGACCAGTCGCGGGCTGCGCTCACACTCGAGGTCTGCGACAGGCCGGCGGTGGGCGCGGCCTCGCCGATATCACTCGGCTCGACGTGTCCTTCCCGGCCCGCCTTCGGCGTTAGCAGCCAGATGTACCCCCCGTCGGCAAGCGGCGTGAGGGCGTCGACCAGCGAGTCGACGAGGTCTCCGTCCCCGTCCCGCCACCACAGCAGGACCACGTCGACAACGTCGTCATAGTCCTCGTCGACTAGCTCCACACCGTCTATCCGGGTGATCGCGCCGCGCAGCTGCTCGTCGCAATCATCGTCGTAGCCGATCTCCTGCACCACCTGGCCCGGTTTGATACCGAGCCGCTCGGCCTGGCCGCGCTCGTCCTGCGCCTGGCCCGCGGTCGCGCTCACTGACGTCCTCCTTGAATCCCTCCCCGCGCCGTCGTGTCCGGAGCCTGCGGATCCCACGAGAACTATGGGCCGGCCTCCCGACGGTGACGACACGTCAGCACTTCTTGTTGGGACAGTTCACACTGGGTCGGCCCGGTGCGCAAGTGGCAATCGCTCCAGGCTGGAAAACCGCTGCCATAAATTGACCTGCCTGCTTCCTGTTCTGGTTACTCACCGCAGTATTCATCACGTAGAGTAACGAAGAGATCCGCCCAGGGCGAAACGGCCCCCCAGCTCGCCATCCACCCGCCCGGGCGATTCGTGGTGTCCCCGCGTTCCGGTTACCGTCAAGTAGAGATGCGCGATCGACCAGTTCGTACGACGATTGGTCTGGACAACACATCGAGCGATCCGTACATGCGGCCGACCGGCCGCCCGACTTACAGCGGAAGGCGAGGCTACCCCGTGGCTTCCGGACGTCAGCAATTCCCCATCATCAGCGACGGGTTGCCGACCCAGCTACCTGACATCGACCCGGACGAGACGCGCGAGTGGGTCGAGTCGTTCGATTCGGTCGTGCGCACCAGGGGCCGGGCCCGCGCCAGGTACGTCATGCTCCGCCTGCTCGAGCGGGCGCGCGAGCAGCAGGTCGGGGTGCCCGGCCTGCGCAGTACCGACTTCATCAACACCATCGCGCCCGAGCGCGAGCCGTGGTTCCCCGGCGACGAGCACGTCGAGCGCCGGATCAGGGCCTACATCCGGTGGAACGCGGCCGTCATGGTCTCCCGGGCGAACCGGCCGGGCATGGGCGTGGGCGGGCATATCGCCACCTACGCCAGCGCGGCCTCGCTCTACGAGGTCGGCTTCAACCACTTCTTCCGCGGCAAGGACCACGGCGAGTCCGGCGACCAGGTGTTCTTCCAGGGACACGCGGCGCCGGGCATCTACGCCCGCGCGTTCCTCGAGGGCCGGCTGACCGAGGACCAGCTCAACGGGTTCCGGCAGGAGCTGTCGCACCCCGGCGGCGGGCTGCCGTCCTACCCGCACCCGCGGCTGATGCCCGAGTTCTGGGAGTTCCCCACGGTATCGATGGGGCTCGGCCCGCTGAACGCCATCTACCAGGCCCGGTTCAACCGGTACCTGCTGGCCCGGGAGATCCACGACACCTCGCGCTCGCACGTGTGGGCCTTCCTCGGCGACGGCGAGATGGACGAGCCGGAGGCGCTCGGCGCGATCGGCCTGGCGTCCCGCGAGGAGCTGGACAACCTCACCTTCGTCATCAACTGCAACCTGCAGCGGCTCGACGGCCCGGTCCGCGGCAACGGCAAGATCATCCAGGAACTCGAGGCGTACTTCCGCGGCGCCGGCTGGAACGTGATCAAGGTCATCTGGGGCCGCGACTGGGATCCGCTGCTGGCCCAGGACACCGACGGCGTGCTGGTCAACAAGATGAACACCACGCCGGACGGGCAGTTCCAGACCTACAGCGTGGAATCAGGCGAGTACATCAGGGAGAACTTCTTCGGCGGCGACCCGCGGCTGCGGGCGATGGTGGCGCACCTGAGCGACGACGAGCTGCGCGGCCTGTCGCGCGGCGGGCACGACTACCGCAAGGTCTATGCGGCGTTCAAGGCGGCGCGGGAGCACACCGGCCAGCCCACCGTCATCCTGGCGCACACGATCAAGGGCTGGACGCTGGGCAAGGACTTCGAGGCCCGTAACGCCACGCACCAGATGAAGAAGCTCACCGTGGCCGAGCTGAAAGAGTTCCGGGACCGGCTGTACCTGCCGATTCCCGACGCGGCGCTGGAGGCGGAGCTGCCGCCGTACTACCACCCGGGCGAGGACTCCGACGAGATCCAGTACATGCGCGAGCGGCGGGCCGCGCTCGGCGGGGTGCTCCCCCGCCGGGTGGTCCGGGCCAAGTCCCTGCCGCAGCCGCCCGACGCGGTCTACGACGAGCTGCGCAAGGGCTCGGGCAAGCAGGCCGTGGCCACCACGATGGCGTTCGTCCGGCTGCTCAAGGAGCTGATGAAGGACCCCGCCATCGGGGACCGCTTCGCACCGATCATCCCGGACGAGGCCAGGACGTTCGGCATGGACTCGCTGTTCCCGACGGCCAAGATCTACTCCCCGTCCGGGCAGACCTACGACGCGGTGGACCGTAACCTGCTGCTGGGCTACAAGGAGTCGGAAAAGGGCCAGATCCTGCACGAGGGCATCAGCGAGTCCGGCGCGATGGGCTCGGTGATCGCCGCGGGCTCGGCCTACGCCACGCACGGCACGCACATGATCCCGGTGTACGTGTTCTACTCGATGTTCGGCTGGCAGCGGACCGGTGACGAGATGTGGCTGATGGGCGACCAGCTCGCCCGCGGCTTCCTGCTCGGCGCGACGGCCGGCCGGACCACGTTGACCGGCGAGGGGCTGCAGCACAACGACGGGCACTCGCTGCTGCTGGCCTCGGTCAGCGAGGCGTGCGTGTCCTACGACTGCGCGTGGGCGTTCGAGCTGGCCTACGTCATCCGGGACGCGCTGCGCCGGATGTACGACGCCACGCCGGAGCACCCGGACGGCGAGAACATCTTCTACTACCTCACCGTCTACAACGAGCCGTACCCGCAGCCCGCCGAGCCGGCCAGCTTCCCCGGCGGCACGGCGGCGCTCGAGGACGGCATCTTGCGCGGGCTCTACCTGTACGCGGCCGCGGCCCGGGAGGAGACGGCCACGCCGGAACCGACCGCACCCAACTGGCTGTCCGGGCTGCGCGGATCCGATGACGCCGAACGGGCCCGGGTGTCCGCCCCGAAGGCCCAGATCCTGGCCTCGGGGGTGGCGCTGCGGTCGGCGATGCGAGCCCAGGAGATGCTCTCCACGGACTGGGGGGTATCCGCCGACGTGTGGTCGGCCACCTCCTGGACCGAGCTGCGCCGGGACGCCCTGGCCTGCGAGTCGTGGAACATGCTGAACTCCGGCGAGCCGGCGCGGGTGCCGTACGTGACCTCGGCGCTGGCCGACGCCGAAGGCCCCGTGGTCGCCGTGTCCGACTGGATCAAGGCGGTGCCCGACCAGATCGCCCGCTGGGTGCCGGGCACGTTCACCTCGCTGGGCACCGACGGGTTCGGATTCTCCGACACCCGCCCGGCGGCCCGCAGGTTCTTCCACGTCGACGCCGAGTCCATCACCGTGGCGGTGCTGTGGGAACTGGCCCGCGGCGGCGCCGTGGACGCGGACCTGCCCGCCCAGGCCATCAGCAAGTACCGCCTCGACCTGCCGGTGAGCGAGGCGCTCTCGTAGGGCATGCTCTGGGCGGACGGGACCCCGGTGGAGGCGTTGCGGCCACGGGTGCACGTGGAAACCGTGCACCGGCTGGAACGCGCCACCGGGGCTCTGGGCACGGCCGCCATCACCGCCATGGACGAGCGGCTGCCGTGGTTCCGCAAGATGTCGGCCGAGAACCGGTCCTGGCTCGGCCTGGTGGCCCAGGCGGGCATCGCCGCGTTCCTGGACTGGATCAGGCACCCGGAGCGTAACCGGCCGGCCCTGACCGAGGTGTTCGGCACGGCGCCGCGTGAGCTGGCCCGCGCGGTCAGCCTGCAGCACGCGGTCGAGATGGTCCGGGTCATCATCGACGTGGTGGAGTCCCAGGTCGACGAGCTGGCCGCGCCCGGCGGCGAGGCGGAGCTGCGCGAGGCGGTGCTGACTTACGCCCGGGAGATCGCGTTCAGCGCGGCGCAGGTGTACGCGCGCACGGCCGAGGCGCGCGGCGCGTGGGACGCCCGGCTGGAAGCGCTCGTGGTGGACTCGCTGGTCCGCGGGGAGACCGAGGATTCGCTGCACTCCTGGGCCTCGGCGCTGAACTGGTCCTCCTCCCCCGTCGTGGTCGTGGTGGGCACGATCAGCGACGAGGACATGTCCGGCGGCACCGAGCCGCACATCGAGGAGATCCGCGTCCAGGCCCGGCGGGCCCGGCTCGACCTGCTGGCCGGCGTGCAGGGCAACCGGCTGATCCTGGTCCTGGGCGGCGCGGAGGATCCGATCGCCGCGGCCGAGCGGTTCGCGGGCCGGTTCGGGCCGGGGCCGGTGATCGCCGGCCCGCTGGTCCGCGACCTGCGGGCCGCGTCGGTCTCGGCGCGGGCGGCGCTGTCCGCGCTGCGTGCCGCCGCGGCCTGGCCGGAGGCGCCCCGGCCGGCCGGGGCGGACGACCTGCTCCCCGAGCGCGCCCTGGACGGCGACCCCGACGCCCGGGCCGCGCTGATCAGCGACGTCTACGAGCCCCTGGCCGGCGGCGGGAACGCGCTGCTCGACACGCTCACCACCTACCTGGAGCAGGGTTCCTCCCTGGAGGCAACCGCCCGGCTACTATTCGTGCACACGAACACGGTCCGGTACCGGCTGCGCCGCGTCGCCGAGCTCACCGATTACAGCCCGTCGTCCGGCCGGGACGGCTTCACCCTCTGGGTCGCCGTCGCCCTCGGCCGCCTGACGGCCAGGCGCGCCGAAGGGTCCCACCGGCGGCTGGACTGACCCCTCCGCGATCCGAGTTGTAGGTTAGCTACAAAATTCAGCGGGGTAAGTTCGTACCGTTCGACACTCATCTAGCAGACCTCTACAGGGCAGGGTAGGAGGATGCTGATCATCACCGCGCCTGGCCAGGGCGCGCAGACGCCGGGCTTCCTGGCACCCTGGCTGGAGCTGCCGGGAGTCGCCGACTACCTCGGTGCCGCGTCGGAGCTGGCCGGGGTCGATCTCATCAGGTTCGGCACCACCGCGGGCGCGGATGAGATCAAGGACACGGCGGTGGCGCAGCCGCTGCTGGTCGCGGCCGCGATCGCGGTGGCGCCGGCCCTGGCGGGCGGGAACCTCGAGCTGGTGATCGCCGACGCGGCCGCCGGGCACAGCGTCGGGGAGCTGGCGGCCGGAGTCATCGCCGGCGTGCTCACCGCCGACGACGCGATCCGCCTGACCGGGGTGCGCGGCCGGGCCATGGCCGAGGCCGCGGCGGCCGAGCCGACCGGGATGACGGCCATACTCGGCGGCGATCAGGACGCGGTGCTCGCGGCCATCGCCCGGCACGGCCTGACGCCGGCCAACGTCAACGCGGCCGGGCAGATCGTGGCGGCCGGGACGATAACCGCCCTGCAGGCCTTCGCGGCCGACCCGCCGGCCGGCGCTCGGCTGCGTCCCCTGCAGGTCGCGGGCGCCTTCCACACGACGCACATGGCCCCGGCGGTGGCCGCCCTGCGGGACGCGGCCGCCGCGGTCAGCGTCGCCGACCCGGCGATGACGCTGCTGTCCAACGCGGACGGAGCCGCGGTCACCACCGGCAAGGAGTGGCTGGAGCGCATCGTCGGCCAGGTCGCCGCGCCGGTCCGCTGGGACCTGTGCATGCATACGATGGCCGACCTGGGCGTGACCGCGCTGATCGAGCTCCCGCCCGCGGGCACGCTGACCGGCCTGGCCCGGCGTGCGCTGCCCGGCGTGGCCCAGCTGGCCATCAAGACCCCGGAGCAGCTCGACGCCGCCCGCCAGCTGATCGCCGAGCACCTCGCCGAGCCCGACGGGCACGGCCACAGCCACCTGCCGGAATGGCGGCTGATCGTGGCGCCGGCCTCCGGGACGTTCCGCGCGGGGGGAGAGCAGCTCGGCACGGTCGTCGCGCGGGGCGGCGAGCGCACGGTCACGGCGCCGTGGCCCGCGGAGATCATCGAATGGCTGGTGGAAGACGGGGACCCGGTCAGCGAGGGTCAGCCACTTGTCCGTATTCAGCTCGAAGGTGATGACAGGCTAGGGGCATGACACTTTCGGCTACTCCGTTCCCGCCCGCTCCCGGCGCGCGCGTCCTGTCGCTCGGCGGCTACCAGCCGGGCAACGTGGTCACCAACGACGAGCTCGCGGCCCGGGTTGACACCAGCGACGAGTGGATCCGCAGCCGGGTCGGCATCGTGAGCCGCAGGTACGCCGGGCCCGAGGAGAGCGTGACCGATATGGCGGCGGTGGCCGGCGGCAAGGCGCTGGCCGCCAGCGGCCTGTCCCCCGGTGACATCGACCTGGTCATCGTGGCCACCTGCAGCACCGAGGCGTCCATACCGAACGTCTCCGCGGTGGTCGCGCACCGGCTCGGCATCGCCGCGCCCGGCGCTTACGACCTCAACGCCGCCTGCGCCGGCTTCTGCTACGCGCTGGCCAACGCCTCCGACGCGGTCCGGGCGGGCACCGCCCGGCACGTGCTGGTCATCGGGGCGGAGAAGATGACGGCCTGGATCGACCCGACGGACCGTTCCACCTGCATCATCTTCGCCGACGGGGCCGGCGCCGCGGTCGTGGGGCCGGTCGCCGGCGGCGAGCTGGCCGGCATCGGCCCGGTCGCCTGGGGCAGCGCCGGGGACATAGCGGAGAACATCACCATCGCGGACCGCAACTCGTTCCTGCACCAGGAGGGCCAGGCCGTGTTCCGCTGGGCGACCACGGCCATGCACCCGATCGCGGCGCAGGCCTGCGAGCGGGCGGGCGTCGCGGTGAGCGACCTAGCCGCGTTCGTCCCCCACCAGGCGAACCTGCGGATCATCGAGTCCATCGCCCGCAAGCTCGGCGTGCCGCGCGAGCGGCTGGCCGACGACATCGTGCACGCGGGCAACACATCCTCGGCCTCGGTCCCGCTGGCCCTGGCGCGGATGGCCGAACGCGGTGAGCTCAAGCCGGGGTCGCTGGCACTGCTGCTGGGCTTCGGCGCGGGGATGTGCTACGCGGCGCAGGTGATCACGGTACCCTAGCCGCGCCCGGCCTGCGGGCCGGGCACTGGCCGGATGGGGACAGAACCCGCCCCGCGGCCGCAGACCACTCGAAAACCACAGATGCAGGAGAACAACCATGAATGAGCAGGAGATTCTCGCCGGGCTCGGGGAAATCGTCGAGGAGATCGCCGGTGTCCCGGCCAACGAGGTCACGCCGAGCAAGAGCTTCGTCGACGACCTGGACATCGACTCGCTGTCGATGGTCGAGATCGCCGTCGCCGCCCAGGACAAGTTCGGCGTCGAGATCCCCGACGAGCAGCTGAAGGACCTCGCCACCGTGCAGGACGTGGTGAACTTCGTGACCAAGAACGCCGGGGGTTCGGCGTGACCGCAGGACGCGAGAGCGTCGTCGTTACCGGGCTCGGCGCGACTACCCCGCTCGGCGGGGATGTCGCGTCAACCTGGTCGGCGATGCTGGAGGGCCGCAGCGGGGTGAGCCGCATCACCGAGCCGTGGGCGGAAGACCTGCCGGTGCGCATCGCCGCCAGCGCGGCCGTCGACCCGGTGGAGGCCGTGGGGCGCGTGCAGGCCCGGCGGATGGACCGCTGCGAGCAGCTGGCGCTGGTCGCCGCGCGTGAGGCGTGGGCCGACGCGGGCACGCCCGGCGTGGACCCCGAGCGGCTCGGCGTGAGCATCACCAGCGGGATCGGCGGCATCGGATCGACGCTGACCGCGTACGACGCGCTCCGGGAGAAGGGCTGGCAGCGCATCTCGCCGTATACGGTGCCGATGCTCATGCCGAACGGCGCGGCCGGCTGGATCAGCATAGAGATGGGCGCCCGGGCCGGGGCGCACGCGCTGGTGAGCGCGTGCGCGTCCGGGGCCGAGGCGATCGGCTACGGCATCGACATGATCCGTTCCGGGCGGGCCGACGTGGTCCTGGCCGGCGGCACCGAGGCGGCGATCATGCCGCTGAACATCGGCGCCTTCGCGGTGATGCGGGCCATGTCCACCCGCAACGACGAGCCGGAGCGGGCCTCCCGGCCGTTCGACAAGGCCAGGGACGGGTTCGTGCTGGGCGAGGGGGCCGGCGTCCTGGTGCTCGAGTCGCTTTCGCACGCAAGGCAGCGCGACGCCACGATCTACGCCATCGCGGCCGGCGCCGGCTACTCCTCCGACGCTCACCACATCGCCCACCCGGCGCCCGACGGGGCCGGCGTGGTCGCGGCGATCAACCGCGCGCTGGCCGACGCCGAGGTCGATCCCGGCCGGGTCGTGCACGTGAACGCGCACGCCACGTCCACCCCCGAGGGCGACGCGACCGAGGCGCAGGCACTGGCGAAGGCGCTGGGGGCGGCCATCGACGGCGTGATCGTCACCTCGACCAAGTCGATGACCGGGCACTTGCTCGGGGGCGCGGGCGCCATCGAGTCGGTGGCGGCCATCCTCGCCCTCCGCGAGCACGTGGCCCCGCCCACCATCAACCTCGAGGACCTCGACGAGAACGTGCCGGTGGACATCGCCACCGAGCCGAGGCCGCTCAGCAAGCGCGGCTCCGAGCCGATGGCGGTCCTGAACAACGCCTTCGGGTTCGGCGGCCACAACGTGTCGCTGGTATTCACCGCCACCTGACCGGGCGGGCCCGGCCGGGCCCGCCCGCGCAGATGCGGTGACGTCGCGCCGCATCCTTCGTCCCGGCTTACCGGTAGAGGAGACCTGAGATGACCGCAGTGGATCACAGTGCTGCCCAGATGGCCGTGCCGCCCCAGGCGGGTCCCTCTTCCACCGGCCCGGGCGGGGCCGCTGCGGCGGGATCCGCGCCCGCGCAGGCCCAGCCGGCCACGCTGCCCCGTGACCCGCGGCAGCGCCTGGCCGCCCTGTTCGACCCGGGGACGCTGGAGATCTTGCCGGTCGAACTCGAGGAGCGCGGCGGGGTCGTGGCGGGCGCCGGCCTGGTGCACGGCACGGGCGTGGTGGCCTTCGCCTCCGACCCCCGGGTCCAGGGCGGCGCGATGGGGACCGCGGGCTGCGCGGCGATCGTCGCGGCCTACTCCGAGGCCCTGTCGCGGGGCGTCCCGATCGTGGGCCTGTGGCACTCGGGCGGGGCGCGGCTGGCCGAGGGCGTGGCCAGCCTGCACGCGGTGGGAACCGTGTTCGCCGCGATGACCCGCGCGTCCGGGCGGATACCGCAGATCTCCGTGGTGCTCGGCCCGGCGGCCGGCGGCGCCGCGTACGGCCCGGCGCTGACCGACATCGTGATCTTGTCGGGTCCGGGCCGCATCTTCGTGACCGGCCCGGACGTGGTGCGCTCGGTAACCGGCGAGGACGTGGACTCCGCACGGCTCGGCGGTCCCGAGCCGCACAGCCGCCGGTCCGGGGTGGTGCACGTGGTCACCGAGACCGACGCGGACGCGCTGGACCGGGCCCGCGACCTCGCCGCCCTGCTGAGCGACCAGGGCAAGGTCGCCGATGACGCCGAGGACCGCGACCTGTCGGGCCTGCTGCCCGAGTCGGCCCGCCGCGCCTATGACGTGCACCTGCTGACGAGCCGGCTGCTGGACACGCCCGGCATCGAGCTCCACCCCCGCTGGGCGCCGAACATCGTGACCATGCTCGGCCGGCTGGCCGGCCGTACGGTCGGCGTCGTCGCCAGCAACCCGATGCGGCTCGGCGGCTGCCTGGACGCCGCCTCGGCCGAGAAGGCGGCGCGCTTCGTGCGGATGTGCGACGCGTTCGGCGTGCCGCTCGTGGTCCTGGTGGACGTGCCCGGGTACCTGCCCGGCGTCGGCCAGGAATGGGACGGCGTGGTCCGCCGCGGGGCCAAGCTGCTGCACGCCTTCGCCGAGGCCACGGTTCCCCGGGTGACGCTGGTGACCCGCAAGGCCTACGGCGGCGCCTACATCGCGATGAACTCCCGCTCGCTGGGCGCGACCCGCGTCTTCGCCTGGCCCGATGCCGAGATAGCCGTAATGGGCGCCGTCGCCGCGGTCCGCATCCTGCACCGGCGGACGCTGGCCGCGGTACCGCCGGAGAAGCTCCACGAGGCCGAGACGCAGCTGGCCGAGGAGCACGCGGCCACGGCAGGCGGCCTGCAGCGCGCGGTGGACCTCGGGGTCATCGACGCGGTCATCGAGCCCAGCCAGACCCGGCGCGAGCTAGCCCGCGCCATCGCCGAGGCGCCCCAGCGCAAGGGCACCCACGCCAACATCCCGCTGTAGCGGGCGGCAGCGCCGGCACCGGAGCTGAACCGGCGGCAGCGCCGGTACCGGAGCTGAACCGGCGGCAGCGCCGGCACCGGAACCGGTCGATGGAGCATCCACCCGGCTCGCGCCCCATGCCGCTTCGCTTGAGTTGATCATGAGCGTCAGCTGGGCGGCGGACGTCATGAAACCGGGCTTTCAGCCGTTCTGACCGGGGGTTGTCGCGCGGCGTGAAAATCCGGGCTGGTGCGGGGGGCGGGGGGCGGGGGCTGCTGCCGCGCTGGGGCTTGAGCTGGGGGGCCGGGCGGGTTGTGATGGGGACGGGCTGCCCGTGACGCCGGCGCACTTTGGGATGCGAGCCCGTCTTTCAGCCTGGCGCTGGGGTCCTGACCTGAGGGTCGCGCATTGTGCCTCGAGCACGCCGGTCAGTATTCCGGGCCATGTGCCCGCCGACCGGGACCCCCGGGCAGCCCGCCGCTATCCATCAGCTCAAGCATAGGAGGAGCCGCGGTGAGCAGAGCTCAGGTGATCGACGACCGCGAGCATGAGCGGATCCATGACAAGGTGGCCGCGGTTGACGTGGCCAAGGATTCCGGGATGGTGTGCACCCGGACGCCGCATCCGTCCCGGCCCGGGACCCGGCGCAGCACGGTGTGGGCGGTGAGGGCCCGGACGGGCGCGATCCGGGTGCTGGGCCGCCAGCTGGCCAGGGACGGGATCGAGATCGTCACGCTGGAGTCCACCAGCGATTACTGGCGGATCTGGTTCTTCGTGCTGGAGGGGTGCGGGCTGGCGGTGCAGCTGGTGTCCGCGTCCCAGGCCAAGAACCTGCCCGGCCTGCCCAAGACCGATAAGGCCGACGCGCAGTGGCTGGCCCGGCTGACCGAGATGGGCCTGCTGCGCGCCTCGTTCGTGCCGCCCCGGGCGGTCCGGGACCTGCGGGACTGCACACGGGCCCGGACCCGGCTGGTGCAGGACCGGACCCGGGCCTGGCAGCGGCTGGAAAAGCTGCTCGAAGGCGCCCTGGTCAAGCTGTCATCGGTCGCGTCCACCCTGGCCACGGCCTCCGCGCAGGACATGATCCGGGCGATGATCGCCGGGCAGCGCGACCCCCGCGTCCTGGCCGGGCTGGCCCGCACCCGGATGAAAGCCAAGCACGACGACCTGGTCCTGGCGCTGGACGGCATGTTCGATGACCACCACGGCGAGCTCGCCGCCCTGCTGCTGGATCAGATCGCCTTCCTGGACGGGCAGGTCGCGGCGCTGGCCGCCCGGGCCGCCGCGCTGGCCGCGGCGATGCCCGCCGGCTGGGGCACCGACCCGGACGGGACCGCCGGCCCGCACGCCGGCACCGCCCCGGACGCCCCGGTGCTGAACGCCGTGACCCGCCTGGCCGGCATCCCCGGGATCGGCGAGGACCTGGCCCGTGCGATCATCGCCGAGACCGGACTGGACATGACCCGGTTCCCCACCGCCGCCCACCTGGTGTCCTGGGCCGGGCTGTGCCCCTCCGCCCGCCAGTCCGGCCCCCGCACCCGGCCCGGCAGGAAAGGCCAGGGCAACACCTGGCTCCGCGGCCACCTCGGCCAGGCCGCCATCGCCGCCGCCCGCACCCCCACCTTCCTCGGCGAGCGCTACCACCGCATCGCCCGCCGCCGCGGCAAGGCCAAAGCCCAGGTCGCCGTCGCCCGCTCCATCCTGGTCATCATCTGGCACCTGCTGAAGAACCCCCAGGCCAGGTTCACCGACCTCGGCCCCGGCTACCACCAGGCCCGGCTCGATGCCGACCGCAAGATCCGCAACCACATCCGCCAGCTCCAGGCCCTCGGCTACGACGTCACCATCACCAGAACCGCCGCCTGACCCACTACCACCCTGACCAGGCCCGACGCCACCACCAGCCCCGGGTCCGCTGCCGCACGCCCAGCTAAGGTCCCCGATTTTCCGGTCAGCGCGTCCGGACGCACTCGAAGCCCGGTTTCATGACGTCATGGCGGTCACCGGCTAGAGGCGGCCGGGCGGGCGCCGGGCTAGAGGGGGCGGGCGCCGGGCTAGAGGGGGCGGTCGCCGCCTATGCCGGTGCCGCGGTCGGAGCTGCCGGGGGTGGGGCCGGTGGGCGGGCCGGGGTCGGCGGGCGGGGACGAGGCGGGCCCGGAGCCGGGCGTGGAGGCGGGCCCGGAGCCGGGCGTGGAGGCGGGCCCGGAGCCGGGCGTGGAGCCTTCAGCGGGGGCGGAGGCGTCGACGGAATCGCCGGCCGGGGGCTCGGCGGCGGGCCGGGACTCGGCGAGCAGTTCTTCGAGCCGGGCGGCTCGGATGCGGCGGAACGTCCGGTGGCCGCGAGCCCGCTCCAGGATGGCCACTTCCAGCTGAGAAGCGGTGAACTCGCCGTTGCCCGGCGCGGACAGCGCCGCCAGCGCGGCCGCGAACGCCTCGGACAGGGACATGTCGTCGGCGTAGCGCTCCTTGAGCGCGGCGGACACCTGGTCGGCCTGGCCGCCGAAGGCCACGAAGCCGGGCTCGTCGGTCACCGAGCCGTCGAAGGTAATCCGGTAGATCTGGTCGTCCGCGGGCGTGGCGCCCACCTCGGCGACCACGATCTCCACCTCGAACGGCTTCAGCTGCTCGGTGAAGATGGTGCCGAGCGTCTGCGCGTACCAGTTGGCGATGCCGCGGGCGGTCACGTCGTGCCGGTCGAACTGGTAGCCGGTGATGTCCGCGTAGGTGACGCCGGCCTTGCGCAGGTTCTCGTACTCGTTGTAGCGGCCGACCGCGGCGAACGCGATCCGGTCGTAGATCTCGCTGATCTTGTGCAGCGCGCTCGACGGGTTCGGCGCCACCAGAAGGATCCCGCCCGCGTACTGCAGCGTTACGCAGCTACGGCCGCGCGCGATCCCCTGCCGCGCATACTCGGCCTTGTCCCGCATCGCCTGTGCGGGTGACACGTAGAACGGCATTGACACCGCGGACGTTCCTTTTCCCTAGGTAATTGGGTCGGGCTGAGACGGGATGCCGGGCTAGCCGCCGCTGCGTAGCGGGGCCGACGGGCCGTCAGGGAGGCTCATCCGTTCCCTTATGACCTGCTCGGAGATCCGCTCGGATTCGGCTTCCGGCAGCTTGGTGAAGCCATCGGCCGTGATCGTGGCGATGACCGGGAAGAGACGCCTGGTCAGGTCCGGTCCGCCGGTCGCCGAGTCGTCGTCGGCGGCGTCGTACAGGGCCTGCACGCAGGCCAGCACGACATCGTCGGCGGACATGCCGTCGGCGTAGAGCTTCTTCAGCGCGCCCCGGGCGAACAGCGACCCCGAGCCGATGGAGAAGAAGCGCTGCTCCTCGTACGGACCGCCGGCCACGTCGTAGCTGAAGATCCGGCCGATGCCGGCGCCCTCGTCGTAGCCGACGAACAGCGGCACCACGACCAGGCCTTGCATGGCCGCGCCGAGATTGCCCCGGACCATCGTGGCCAGCCGGTTCGCCTTGCCCTCGAGGGACAGCGACCGGCCCTCCATCTTCTCGTAGTGCTCCAGCTCGACCTGGAACAGCCGGACGAACTCGATCCCGAGGCTGCCGGTGCCCGCGTAGCCCATGCCGGAGTACTCGTCGCTGCGGAAGACCTTCTCCACGTCCCGCTTGGCGATCATGTTCCCGGCGGTGGCCCGGCGGTCGCCGGCCAGCACTACTCCCCCGTTGCAGACGGCGGCCACGATGGTGGTGGCGTGCGGCAGGTCCCTGACGGCCTGGGAGACCTGGCCGTCACCGGAGGGGGACGGTACCCGGCCGGGCAGCAGCCCGGGCGAGTGCGAGGCCAGGAAGTCAGTGAACGAAGAGGTCTGCAGGCCCAGGTAGCCCGACGGGGAACCGCCTGCCGCACCTGGCCCCCAGCCGGACGCCCTCGGATTCCCGGCGAACGGGCCGGATTGGCTGCCGTCGAAATGCGAGCCCAACGCGGACCTCCTCCCCTAGTCGTAGTGAACGTACTCAACAGACCCTACTGCCATGATTGAGCGCGGTAGGTCACGAGAGGCACCGGCGCGTCCGCCTACGGCGAACCGGGCCGGCGCCCGGGCCCGCCGCGGCTACTGACCGCCCTTTTGCACGTAGGACCGGACGAACTCCTCGGCGTTCTCCTCGAGTACCTCGTCGATCTCGTCGAGGATCGCGTCCACGTCGTCGGAGAGCTTTTCCTGCCGCTCCCTGACCTCCTCGGTACTCCCGGTCTCGGTCTCCTCGGTCTCCTCGGCGCGCCGAGTGGTCTGCCGCTGACCGCCTGTGTCCTTGCTCGTTGCCATGTGACTACCTCCGTCGTTCCCAACGCTATCGTCACCCGTGGGAGTCCCTTCCAATCCCGCCAGGCCGAAATCGGTACGAACTCGCGACCCCGGTCTCGGTCCGGGACACGCGGTTAGGGGGATGCTAGGGGAGAGTCCTGGTCCTAGCCAGTAAGCGCGGCGACCAGTTCCGCGGCGCTGCGGCAGCGGTCGAGGAGATCGCCTACGTGAGCCCGGGTCCCGCGTAGCGGCTCGAGCGTGGGCACGCGCTGCAGCGACTCACGGCCGGGGATGTCGAAGATCACCGAGTCCCACGAGGCGGCCGCCACCGACTCCGGGTACTGCCGCAGGCAGCGGCCGCGGAAGTAGGCGCGGGTGTCCTCCGGAGGGTTCTCGATGGCCCGGTTCACGGTCGCGTCGTCGGTGATCCGCACCATCCGGCCCCGGGCCGCGAGCCGGTTATAGAGCCCGCGATCGGGCCGCACGTCGGCGTACTGCAGGTCGACGAGCTCCAGCCGCGGGTTATCCCAGGCCAGGCCGTCGCGCGTCCGGTAGCCCTCGAGCAGCTCGAGCTTGGCCACCCAGTCGAGTTCCCTCGACAGCAGCATCGGGTCCTCGGCCAGCCGGTCCAGCACCGACTCCCACCGGTCGAGCACGTCGGTGGTGATGTCGTCGACGTTGTCGCCGTACTTGTCCTCGGTGTACTTGCGGGCCAGCTCGAGGTACTCGGCCTGGAGCTGGACCGCGGTCATCTTCCGGCCGTCCTTGAGCGTGACCAGGCGGCGGCAGGTCGGGTCGTGCGAGATCGCGCGGAGCTCGGCGACCGGGGCCTCGATCGACAGGTCGGCGCTCAGGAACTTGTCCTCGATCATCGCCAGGACCAGCGCGGTCGTGCCGACCTTGAGATAGGTGGACACCTCGCTCAGGTTGGCGTCGCCGATGATCACGTGCAGCCGGCGGTACTTCTCCGGATCGGCGTGCGGCTCGTCCCTGGTGTTGATGATCGGCCGCTTGAGCGTGGTCTCCAGGCCCACCTCGACCTCGAAGAAGTCGGCGCGCTGGCTGATCTGGAAGCCCGACCCGCGGCCGTCGGCGCCGATGCCGACCCGGCCGGCCCCGCAGACCACCTGGCGGGAGACGAAGAACGGGACCAGGTTCCTGACGATATCGGCGAACGGCGTGCCGCGCCGCATCAGGTAGTTCTCGTGCGAGCCGTACGAGGCGCCCTTATTGTCGGTGTTGTTCTTGTACAGCTGGATGGGCGCGCTGCCGGGGATGGTCGCGGCCTTGGCCGCCGCTTCCGCCATGACCCGCTCGCCGGCCTTGTCCCAGATCACCACCGACAGCGGGTTCGTGCATTCGGGGGCCGAATACTCCGGGTGCGCGTGGTCGACGTACAGCCGTCCGCCGTTGGTGAGGATGACGTTGGCCAGGCCCAGGTCCTCGTCGGTGAGCTGCGAGGAGTCGGCCGCCTCGCGGGTCAGGTCGAAGCCGCGCGCGTCCCGCAGCGGGTTCTCCTCCTCGAAGTCCCAGCGCGCGCGCCGCGCCCGGGCGGCGGTGGCCGCCTGGTAGGCGTTGACGATCTGGGATGAGGTCACCATCGCGTTAGCCCCAGGCTGCCCGGGCACAGAGATGCCGTACTCAGTCTCTGTGCCCATCACGCGAAGAACGCTCATGTAAAGCAGCCTAGTGCCGTTACGGGCATCAGAGGTACTGCCCGGTGTTGGCCACCGTGTCGATCGACCGCCCTGCCTCGGTCCCGGTCTTGCCGGAGACCAGGGTCCTGATGTAGACGATGCGCTCGCCCTTCTTGCCGGAGATGCGGGCCCAGTCGTCGGGGTTGGTGGTGTTCGGCAGGTCCTCGTTCTCGCTGAACTCATCGACGCAGGCGGCCAGCAGGTGGCTGACCCGCATGCCCTTCTGGCCGGTGTCGAGGAAGGCCTTGATGGCCATCTTCTTGGCCCGGGCGACGATGTTCTCGATCATCGCGCCGGAGTTGAAGTCCTTGAAGTACAGCACTTCCTTGTCACCGTTGGCGTAGGTGACCTCCAGGAACCTGTTCTCCTCGGACTCGGTGTACATCCGCTCGACCGTGCGCTGGATCATCGCGTCCACGCACGCCTGGGCCGACCCGCCGTTCTCGGTCACGTCCTCGGGGTGCAGCGGCAGTTCCTTCAGCACGTACTTGGAGAAGATGTCCTTGGCCGCCTCGGCGTCCGGCCGCTCGATCTTGATCTTGACGTCCAGCCGGCCGGGCCGCAGGATCGCCGGGTCGATCATGTCCTCGCGGTTGGAGGCGCCGATGACGATGACGTTCTCCAGGCCCTCGACCCCGTCGATCTCGGACAGCAGCTGCGGCACGATGGTGTTCTCCACGTCGGAGGACACGCCCGAGCCGCGGGTGCGGAAGATCGAGTCCATCTCGTCGAAGAACACGATGACCGGCATGCCCTCGCTGGCCTTCTCCCGGGCCCGCTGGAACACGAGCCGGATGTGCCGCTCGGTCTCGCCGACGTACTTGTTCAGCAGCTCCGGGCCCTTGATGTTGAGGAAGAAGCTCTTGCCTTCCTTGGCCGACGCGTCGGTCGCCGCGTCCTTCGCGGTCTTGGCCGCGACCTTCTTGGCCAGCGAGTTGGCCACCGCCTTGGCGATCAGCGTCTTGCCGCAGCCGGGCGGCCCGTAGAGCAGGATGCCCTTGGGCGGCCGCAGCTGGTGCTCGCGGAACAGATCGGCGTGCAGGTAGGGCAGCTCGACCGCGTCCCTGATCTGCTCGATCTGGCCGGACAGGCCGCCGATGTCGGAGTAGGAGATGTCCGGCACTTCCTCGAGGATGAGCTCCTCGACCTCGGCCTTGGGGATCCGCTCGTAGACGTACCCGGACCTGGACTCGAGCAGGAGGCTGTCCCCGGCCCGCATCGTCTCGTGCAGCAGCGGCTCGGCCAGCCGGACCACGCGCTCCTCGTCGGCCTGGGAGATGACCAGGGCGCGCCTGGAGTCGGCGAGGACCTCCTTGAGCATCACCACCTCGCCCACCGTCTCGTACGACTGGGCGATGACGACGTTGAGCGCCTCGTTCAGGACCACTTCCTGGCCTGGGCGCAGCTCAGACAGCTCCACGTTCGGCGATACGTTCACCCGCATCTTGCGGCCGCCGGTGAAGACGTCGCACGTGTCGTCCTCGTTCGCGTTCAGGAAGACGCCGAACCCGGACGGCGGCTGAGCCAGCCGGTCCACTTCTTCCTTCAGCGCGACGATCTGGTCGCGGGCCTCGCGCAGCGTCGCGGCCAGCCGCTCGTTCTGGGAGTTGACCCCCGAGAGGTTGCCCTCGGTCTCGCGCAGCCGGTCTTCGAGCATCCTGACCTGCCGGGGCGAATCCGCGAGCCTGCGCCGCAGTACCGCGATCTCCTCATCAAGGAAGGAGATCTGAGCATTAAGGCTCTTCACCTCATCGTCGTGCCGTCCACGTCCACTTTCGTCTCTGGTGGGCACGGCCCTCACCTCCTTCTCCTGCACCGTTAACTGGACTCTACCTATTCGGGGGCCATCCCTAACCTGCCGGCTCGGTATCAGCGCCCGTTTTGCTGTCCGCGAACGTATCACCCAGTCACAATTGCATCACGAAGCGTTACCATTCACACGGGGCGTAACAGCTCAGCTCGTTCGGACGAATGATCTTCTTCCTGGGCTCCCTTGGCGGGCCGCGCCGGCGGGGCGGCGGGACGACCCCCGGAGCGAGCCGCCGGGCGGTCACCAGGAACCCGGTGTGGCCGACCATGCGGTGGCCGGGCCGGACGGCCAGGCCTTCCACGTGCCAGGGCCGGTTCATGCTCTCCCAGGCGGCAGGCTCGTCGAAGGCGCCGTGCCCGCGCAGCGCCTCGACGATACGTGAGAGCTGGGTCGTGGTGGCGACATAACAGCAGGCCAGGCCGCCTGGTGCGAGTACCGAGGCGACCCCGTCCACCAGGTCCCAGGGGGCGAGCATATCGAGGATGACCCGGTCGAAGTCGGCCAGCCCGTCCGCGGCGAACTCCCCGTCCACCAGCTGCCAGGCGGACGGCGCGCCGCCGAAGAACTGCTCCACGTTCTTCCGCGCGACCTCGGCGAAGTCGGGCCTGCGCTCGAACGAGACCAGGGTGCCCTGCTCCCCCACCGCCCGCAGCAGCCAGCAGCTCAGCGCCCCGGAGCCGGCTCCGGCCTCGATCACCCGCGCGCCGGGGAACACGTCGGCGAACGTCACGATCTGCGCCGCGTCCTTGGGGTACACCACCGCCGCGCCGCGCTTCATGGCCAGGGTGAAGTCGGCCAGCAGCGGCCGGAAGACGACGTACGGGGTGCCGCCCAGCGAGCGGACCACGTTCCCGTCCGGGCCGCCGATGATGTCGTCGTGGCTCAGCATGCCCCGGTGGGTATGGAACGACGCGCCGGCCCGCAAGGTGATCAGGTGGCTGCGTCCCTTGGGGTCGGTCAGCTGCACCGGCTCGCCCGGCGTCAGCGGCCCCTGCCGCGGTTTGGTCATGCTCGGTTATACCCCTTAAACGCCGGCCAGGGCGTGGTCGACGTCCCGGCGGGCCAGCACGCCGTACACCTGCCCGGAGGACTCGATCAGCAGGTACTCGGTGGCCGGGGCCTGGCGGATGGCGTCGATCAGCGCTATGCCGGACAAGTCGGCGGACAGCACCAGGCTCGGCTCGAGCGAGCGGGCCATCGTCCGGGCCTCGAGCCACGGGCGGCGCTGCTCCGGAGTGTCGCTCACGGCTTTCTCGTCCAGGATCGCGATCGGCGTGTCCTCGTGATCGACGATCACGACGGCTCCGGCGTTGCTCTCCTCGGCGCGCCTGATCGCCTCGGCCAGGGGGGTGTCCGCGGCGACCGAGATCGCCTTGCGGGCCAGCTTCCTGGCCTGAAGCGCGGGCAGCCGCTCACGGAACCTGGTGGCCTTGATGGCCTGGCTCGCGCCGGTCCACATGAAGCCGGCGATCACGGCCAGCCACACGATCGTGGTGATGTCCCCGCCGATCCCCCGCACCGCGCCGGTGGCGAACGGGATCACGAGCACGGCGATGGCGAGTACCCGGCCCGACCAGGCCGCGGCGATGGTGGCCATCGCCGGGCGGCCGGACAGCTTCCAGATCACCGCGCGCAGCATCCGGCCGCCGTCCAGCGGCAGGCCGGGAAGCAGGTTGAAGATCCCCACCACCAGGTTGGCCCAGCGCAGCTGGCTGACCAGCGTGCCGCCGATGGTGTCCGGCGGGACCACGTGCATCAGGCCGTACCCGGCGGCGGCCAGGACCAGCGACAGCGCGGGACCGGCCCCGGACACGGCGAACTCCCGGCCGGGCGTCTGCGGCTCCTGATCGATCTCGGAGAACCCGCCCAGCGGGTAGAGCAGGATGCGGCGCACCGGCAGCTTGTAGTGGCGGGCGACCAGGGAGTGGCTCAGCTCGTGGATCAGCACGGACACGTAGAGCAGGACCACGAACGCCGCCGCCACGATGAACCGGGTGACGCCGTGCAAGGTCGCCGCGAGGTCATTGGCGTAAATGAGGATGAAGACGCCGGCGATCACGAACCAGTACGGTGAGATGAAGACCGGGATACCGAATGGGCGCGCGATGATAATCCCAGAGCCGGATTCCCGGCGCTGGGGTGGCTTCTCCGCCGTCTCGGGCGGCTTCTCCGGCGTCGTGCTTGCCACCTTACCGATGCTACGTGCTGCGCTGGCTGCCAGGGACGGCCGCGAATGTCGGTGCTTTGCCCTACGGTTGCGCTGTGGAAGTAGAAGAAGTAGTAGCCGAGGCTGAGCCAGCCGGGGGGACGACCCCCCAGGACCCCCCCGATCACGGGGAGGCCTGCCCCCTCGTACCCCCCCGGGGACCCGCATTGTCACCGTCGCGGGCGGCTGACTTCATGACCTGCCCGCTGCTGTACCGGTTCCGGGTGATCGACCGGCTGCCCGAGCCGCCGACGACGGCGACCGCGCGCGGGACGCTGGTGCACGCCGCCCTGGAGCGGCTGTTCGACCTGCCGGCCGCCGACCGGACCCCGGAAGCGGCCCGCGGGCTGCTGACCGCGGAATGGGACCGCCTGGCGGCCGAGGAACCCGACCTGGCCGCGCTCTTCGCCGATGACGCCGAGCGGGCCGGCTGGCTCGCCTCGGCCACGGCCATCGTGGAGGCGTACTTCACGCTCGAAGACCCGCGCCGGCTCGAGCCCGCCGAGCGCGAGGCCTACGTGGAGACGACGCTGGAGTCCGGGCTGCGGCTGCGGGGCTACATCGACCGGCTGGACGTCGCGCCGGGCGGCGACATCCGGATCGTGGACTACAAGACCGGCCGCGCGCCGCGGGAAGCCTACGAGGCCAGCGCGCTGTTCCAGATGAAGTTCTACGCCCTGGTGATCTGGCGGCTGCGCGGCCGGGTGCCGCGGCTGCTCCAGCTCATGTACCTGGCCGAGGGCCAGGTGCTGCGCTACTCCCCCGACGAGTCCGACCTGCTCGCCACCGAGCGCAAGGTGGCCGCGCTGTGGCAGGCCATCGAGCGGGCCCGGGACGCCGGGGAGTTCCGGCCGCGGCCGAGCAAGCTCTGCGACTGGTGCAACCACAAGGCACTATGCCCGGAGTTCGGCGGCACCCTGCCGCCACTGCCCGACATGGCCCCGGCGGCCGAGACGCGGCCCTCGCACCAGGAGGCCATCGGAGAACCTTCTCTCTCCGAGGCCTAAACCCGACATTCGAGATATTACTTGACGGGGGATGGCGGGCTCGTGACACTGGTCTTGATGATGTCCCCGAGCGAGCCGAAGGGCGCCGTCGCTGCCTGGACTGAGGAGCGAGGAGCTTGCGACGAGCGACGAGGGAAGGCAGCGACTCCGGGGCGCCCGGAGGCGAGCGGAGCCAGCAGAGGGAGCGAGGGATGATAATTGAAGCGAGAGGGCTGGCGCGGACGTTCAAGAGCCGCAAGCGCACGGTCGAGGCGGTACGGGGCGTGGACCTGACCGTCGGCGACGGGGAGATCGTCGGTTTCCTCGGGCCGAACGGGGCGGGCAAGACCACCACCTTGCGCATGCTGACCACGCTGCTGCGGCCGACCGCGGGCACCGCGACGGTAGCCGGCGCCGACCTGCTCAGGAGCCCGCTGCAGGTGCGCGAGAAGATCGGCTACGTGCCGCAGGCCATCGGCGAGACGATGGGCGGCACCGACCCGAACTGCCTGGTGCTCGAGGAACTGCTCGACCAGGCCGCGCTCTACCGGATCACCGGGAGCGAGGCACGGCAGCGCGCGGAGCTGCTGACCAGCCAGCTCGAGCTCGCCGGGCTCGAGCAGCGGCTGGTCAAGACGCTGTCCGGCGGGCAGCGGCGGCGGCTCGAGATCGCGCTCGGCCTGCTGCACCGGCCGCCGCTGGTCTTCCTGGACGAGCCCACCACCGGCCTGGACCCGCAGAGCCGCAGCAACCTGTGGGAGCACATCGGCAGGCTCCGGTCCGACCTGGGCACCACCATCTTCCTCACCACCCACTACCTGGAGGAAGCGGACGTCCTGTGCAACCGCGTCTTCATCATCGACCACGGCGTGATCGCGGCCGAGGGCACGCCCGACGAGCTGAAGCGGCGGATCTCGGGCGACCTGGTGACGCTGCGGGTGGCCGGCGACGAGGCCGTCGCCGCCAAGCTGCTCGCCGACCAGGCCGTGGTCCGCGAGATCACCGCGGCCGAGGGGACGCTGAAGCTGACCGTGGAACACGGCGAGCAGGCGCTGCCCGCGCTGCTCCGGGTCCTCGACGCGGCGGCCATCACGCTGGAATCGATCAACTTGTCCCGGCCCACGCTGGACGACGTGTTCCTGACCCTGACCGGACGCTCGCTCCGCGACGACTCTCCGGTGAACCACGCGGCCGGGGCGGCCGCCCCGGCCGGCAAGGAGTAGACGGCATGTCCTTCATCCGCGACACGCTGCTGGTCTTCCGGCGCCAGGAGCGGCTGGCGCTGCGCCAGCCGGCCTGGGTCATCATCGGCCTGATGCAGCCGATCTTGTACCTGGCCCTGTTCGGCCCGCTGCTGAAAGGGCTGCCGACGTCCTCGCTGGGCGGCAACGGCAACGCCTACCGGTTCTTCGTCCCGGGCCTGCTGATCCAGCTCGGGCTGTTCGGCTCGACGTTCGTGGGCTTCGCCATCATCTCGGACTGGCGGGCCGGGGTGATCGAGCGGTTCCGGGTCACCCCGGTGAGCAGGCTCGCCATCATGGCCGGCCGGGTGATGCGGGACGCGATCACCCTGGTCGTGCAGGCGGCCATCCTGGTACTGGTCGGGGTGGCGTTCGGGCTGCGGGCGCCGGTGGCGGCGGTGTTCATCGGCTTCGGGTTCATCATGCTCGTCGCCGTCGGCCTGGCCTCCGTGTCGTACGCCACCGGCTTGCTGGTCAAGAGCGAGGACGCCTTCGCGCCGCTGATCAACACGGTGGTGGTGCCGCTCCTGCTGCTGTCCGGCATCTTCCTGCCGCTGACGCTGGGGCCCGGCTGGCTGCAGGGCATCGCCCGGATCAGCCCGTTCCGCTACATCATCGACGCCATGCGCGAGGCCTACCTGGGCCACTACTTCAATACGATCATGGTCGAGGGGATCGCGGTGGCCGTGGGCATGGCCGCGCTCTTCCTGTGGCTGGGCTCCCGGGTGTTCGTCCAGGAAAACGCCTAGACCGCCGCCGGCGGCGGCGCGGACACCGCCTCGGGCTGCTGCGGCGTGTTCTCCGGGAAATGGCAGGCGACCCGGTGGCCGGGGATGAGCTCGCTCAGCGGCGGCTCCTGCGTCCGGCAGATCTCCTGCACCTTCCAGCACCGGGTGTGGAAGCGGCAGGCGGGCGGCGGGGCCAGCGGGCTCGGCACATCGCCCTCCAGCCGGATCCGCTCGCGCCGCTCGCGCTGCCCGGTCGGGCTGCTGAGCGGCTCGGGCACCGGCACCGCCGAGAGCAGGGCCACCGTGTAGGGATGCCGCGGCTTGACGTACAGCTGGTCCCGGCTTCCCACCTCGACGATCTTGCCGAGGTACATGACCGCGACCTGGTCGGCGATGTGCCGGACCACGGACAGGTCATGCGCGATCACCACGTAGGTCAGGCCCAGCTCGTCCTGCAGGTCCTCGAGCAGGTTGATGACCTGGGCCTGGATCGACACGTCGAGCGCGGAGACCGGCTCGTCGGCGACGATCAGCTTGGGCCGCAGGGCCAGCGTGCGGGCGATCCCGATGCGCTGCCGCTGGCCGCCGGAGAACTCGTGCGGGTAGCGGTTGTAGTGCTCGGGGTTGAGGCCGACGAGCTCGAGCAGCTCCTGGACGGCCTTCCTGACCCCGCCGGGCGGCTTGATGTTCTGCAGCCGGTACGGAGAGCCGACGATGGCGCCGACCGTGTGCCGGGGGTTGAGCGAGGAGTAGGGATCCTGGAAGATCATCTGGATCTCGCGGCGCAGCGGGCGCATCTGGCCCGGCCGCAGGTGGGTGACGTCGCGGCCGTCGATCACGATCTGGCCGCTGGTCGGCTCGTCCAGCCGGACCAGCAGGCGGCCGGTGGTGGTCTTGCCGCACCCCGACTCGCCGACCAGCCCGAGCGTCTGGCCCCTGGTCACGGTCAAGTCGATGCCGTCGACGGCCCGTACCGCCCCGACCTTCTGCCGCACCACCACGCCCCGGGTCACGGGAAAGTGCCGGACCAGGTTGTTCACCTGGAGCAGCACGTCACCGTCCTGGCGCGCGGTGCCATCCTCCGTGGCGGCCGGCGTCTGGGTCTGCTCGCTCATGCCGTCTCTCCCGCGTGCGCCTGGGCGCCGGTCTTGATGACGTCTTCGGGGACCTTGCCCGCGGCTAGCTCGCCCCACTTCTGGGTCATCTGCGCCACGGTCAGGTGGCAGGCCGCCTCGTGTCCCGGCGTGGTCAGCTCGCGCAGCTCCGGCACCTCGGTGGGGCACTTGCCCTCGGTCAGGCCGGTGTAGCGGCAGCGCGGATGGAACGGGCAGCCGGACGGGACCTTGATCAGGCTGGGCGGCGTGCCCGGGATCGGGATGAGCCGGGTGGTCCGGTCCCGGTCCAGGCGCGGCATCGAGGCGAGCAGGCCCCAGGTGTACGGATGGCCCGGGCGGCCGAAGATATCCGCGGCCGGCCCGTACTCGGCCACCCGGCCCGCGTACATGACCAGGATGTCGTCGGACAGCTCGGCGACCACGCCGAGGTCGTGGGTGATGATGATGACCGCCGAGCCGAACTCGGACTGCAGGCTGGAGATCAGGTCGAGGATCTGGGCCTGGACGGTGACGTCCAGGGCGGTGGTGGGCTCGTCGGCGATCAGCAGCCCGGGGTCGCAGGACAAGGCCATCGCGATCATCGCCCGCTGCCGCATGCCGCCGGAGAACTGGTGCGGGTAGTCGTCCACGCGGGTCTGGGGCGTCGGGATGCCGACCCGGCCCAGCAGGTCGATGGCGTGCTTGCGGGCGGCCTGCTTGCTCACGTCGTTGTGGATCCGGTAAGCCTCGATGATCTGGTTGCCCACCGTGTAGTACGGGTGCATCGAGGACAGCGGGTCCTGGAAGATCATGGCCATCTTGAGGCCGCGCAGCTCGCGGACCCGGCCCGGGCTGGCCGTGACCAGGTCCTCGCCGTCGAGCCGGATATGCCCGGATATCTGCGCCCGGCTGCCGTGGTGCAGGCCCATGATGCCGAGGCTGGTGACGCTCTTGCCCGAACCCGACTCGCCGACGATGCCCAGGGTGCGTCCCCGCTCGAGACGGAAGGAGACGCCGTCCACCGCCTTGACGAGCCCGTCCTGGCTCGGGAAGTGGATTTTCAGGTTCTCGAGCTCGAGCAGGGTGTCCGGCATCAGTACCTCACCCTCGGGTCGACCACGGCATAGAGGATATCCACGACCAGGTTAGCCACGACGATGAAGAAGGCGGCCAGCATGGTGACGCCGAGGATCTCCGGCAGGTCCTGGTTGTTGATGGCCTCGACCGTGAACAGGCCGAGGCCGTGCAGAGAGAACGTCACCTCGGTGATGATGGCGCCGCCGAGCAGCAGGCCGAGGTCCATGCCGAAGATGGTCACGATCGGGGTGAGCGCGGCGCGGAGCCCGTGCTTGACGATCACCTTGCGTTCAGGCAGGCCTTTAGCCCGGGCCGTGCGGATGTAGTCCTCGCTCATCGTCTCCAGCATGCCCGCCCGGGTCAGCCGGGCGTAGAGAGCGGCATACAGGAAGGCCAGGACGATCCAGGGCAGCACGAGGTTGCGCGCCCACTCGATGGGATTCGACAGGATGCTCACGTACTGCACGTTCGGGAACAGTGGCCATTTATAACTGAACAGTTCCAGGGATATCAGCCCGGTGAAGAAGACCGGCAGCGACACCCCGGCCAGCGCGATGCCCATCGAGAAGCGGTCGAACAGCGTGCCCTTGCGCAGCGCCGAGAGCACCCCGATGGACACGCCGCCGATCAGCCACAGCACCGACGCGCCGACGGCCAGCGACAGCGTGACGGGGACGTCGCTGACCATCTGCGGCCAGACCGGGAGCTGGCTGCGGAACGAGTAGCCGAAGCACGGCGGCGGGCAGTAGCTCACGGTCGGCCCGCTGCGATAGTGCGAGCCGACGAAGATGCCCCGCAAGAAGCGGCCGTACTGCAGGTAGAGCGGATCGCCCAGGCCGAGCTGCTGCTCGACCTGAAGGATCGCCTGCCGGGTGGGATTACGTCCCACGTACTGCGAGGCAAGCTGATAGGTGTTCTGCCCCGCCAGCCGCGGGATCAGGAAGAAGATGGCGAAAGTGATCATGCTGACCACGATCAGCAGAAAGATCGTGCCGATCAGGCGCCGGATGATGAATATAACCACGGCGTGCGCCGGTGCCCGGCCGGGACGTTACTCCCGCCGGGCACCGGCACCCTCACCCGCTTTCCTCACTCGCTACGGACTGGGGGCAGTGCTCAACTAAGGCCCGTTAGCCCGTTACGCCTTCCACGGCGAAGTTGTTGAGCTGGTAGGCCTGGTCGAAGTAGACGTTGGTGAGCGACGGCGGCCGGTAGATGAGCGCCTTGGCGTACACGATCGGCACGATCACCGCGTCCTTCATGACCTGCTGGTCGATCTGACTCCAGATCGCGTTCCGCTGGGTCGCGTCGGTGATGCCCGCGGCCTTGGTGAACAGGTTGTTGACCACCGGGTCGTTGAGCATCCCGATGTTGGTGTTGCCCGCCGGGACGATGGTGTCCCCGGCGACCAGCTCGTCCAGGAAGCCGTAGCCGTCCGGCCAGTCGGCACCCCAGCCGCCGAAGGCGATCCCGATGTTGTGCGAGCTCATGTACTTCGGCACGCCGGCGAAGTTGCTGAAGTACGTCGACGTCGGGTAGCCGTGCAGCGTGGTCTTGATGCCGACGGCCGACAGCGCCTGCTGCAGGGCCTGGGCGCCCTGGGTCTCGGTCGGACGGTCGCTGCGGTAGGCGATCCCGGTGGAGAACCCGTTCGGCTGCCCGCACTGCGACAGCATCTGCTTGGCCTTGGCCGGGTCACCCTGGGTCTTGCTGGTGGCCTCGTACATGTCGAAGCTCTTGTAGCCGGCCACGGTCGGCGGCAGGGACGTGCTGCCGATGGCCCCGCCGGCCACCGGGCCGCCGTAGGCGTTCTGCAGGGTGAGGTGGTTGGCGGCGTACTCGATCGCCTGGCGGCAGGCCAGGTTGGTGAACGGCGCCACCTGCTGGTCGATGTAGAAGAACCAGCCGAACCCGGTGACCGGGTCGTCCGAGTTCGCCTTGAGGGTCGGGTTGGCGAGGATCTTGGCCCGCGCCGCGGCCTGCACGCCGGTGCCCGCGAAGTCGACCTGGGCGTCCCCGGCCAGCAGCCGGTTGTCCACGTCGTTGGGGTTCATGTTCATGTTGACGACGATCTTGGACGGCAGCTGCGAGACCGTCGGGTCCTCCGAAGCGGTCCAGTTCGGGTTCGGGACCAGGACCGCCGTCTTGTTGAGCTGGTAGCTCTGGAACTCGTACGGTCCGGTGGAGTCGATTTGCGTCTGGTACTTCGCGCCGGTGTCCTTACTCGGCGGCACCGGGGCGCTCTGCGGGATCGACACCACGTAGTCGAAGTCCGCGAACGGGTGCGCCAGGTGGAACACGACGGTCGTCGAGTCCGGCGTGTCGACCGCGGTCAGGCCCATCAGGTTCTTGGACCGGTTCTTGTAGGGCCCGGGGTAGGTCTTGGCGTTCCCGCCCAGCAGGTTCGCGAAGTAGCTCGGGCCGTTGGTCAGCACGCCCCGGTCGAAGGTGCGCTCGACCGCGTACTTGACGTCCTGGGAGGTGACCGGGGTGCCGTCCTGGAACTTGACCCCCGACTTGAGGTGGTAGGTCCAGGTCAGGCCGTTGTCGCTGACCTGTCCGAGCGCGGTGGCCAGGCCCGGGACGAGCGTCCGGCCGCAGGCGCCGGGGCAGTTCTTGTAAGTCGTCAGCGCCTGGGAGTAGAACCGGGCGAAGTCCCAGACCGCGGCGTAGTACGTGTTGCCCGGGTCGAACGAGTCCGGCGCGCTGCGCCAGTCGAAGGTGAGCGTCCCGCCCTTGTGCGTCGAGGCGTTCACGATGCCGCTGATCCCGGAGTTGTAGGCGGCCTTGGATGACGAGCCGCTGCCGCTACCGCTGCCCCCGCCACTGGTGCTGCTGCCGCCTCCGCTGCTACAGGCGGCCAGCATGAGGGCCGCGGCGGCCGCCGCCGCCGCTAGCCCAAAGGTCCTGCGTCTCCTCATAAGGTGAGCGCCTCCCTGTCGTGATGTTGATACTGAGTGCATACGTACGGGCCCTACCTGTTGCTCTTCGGGTCGAGCGCGTCGCGCAGCCCGTCGCCGAACAGGTTGAAGGCCAGGACGGTAATGAAGATGGCCAGACCAGGAATGATCATGTACATCGGGTCGATCGAGTAGTCCCCGTTGTTGACCGCGTCCGAGAGCATCCCGCCCCAGCTCGGCGTGGGCGGGATGATGCCGACGCCGAGGTAGGACAGTGCCGCCTCGAACAAGATGTTGGTCGGGATCAGCAGGGTTGAGTAAACCAGGATGGGGCCGACCAGGTTCGGCAGCAGCTCGCGGAACAGGATGTAAGGCCCGCGGGCGCCCATGCTGCGCGCGGCGTCGACGAATTCCCGCTCGCGCAGGGACAGGGTCTGGCCGCGGACGATGCGGCCCATGTACGGCCAGGCGAAGAAGCCGATGACGAAGACCAGCAGCGCGATCCGCAGCGAGTTCCCGGACAGCCCGAACGCGGTCGACGGGATGACGCCGACCAGGGCGATCGCGAACACCAGCAGCGGGAACGCCAGGAAGATGTCCATCAGGCGGGCGATCACCGAGTCCACCCAGCCGCCGAAGAAGCCGGCGATGATGCCCATCACGACGCCGATGCCGACCGCTAGCGCGGTGGACAGGAAGGCGATGATCAGGGACACCCGCGCCCCGTTGACGACCCGGGCGAGCAGGTCGCGGCCGGTGATCGGCTCGATCCCGAACGGGTGGGCGAGGCTGATCCCGCCGAACGAGCCGACCGGCCGGCTGAACGTGGGGTCGACCAGGTTCTCGTGGTAGGTGAGCGGGTTCTGCACCAAGAAGGGCCCGAAGATCCCGACCAGGATGAGGAACACCACGAAGGCGCCGCCGATCATGGCCACCTTGTCCTGGCGCAGCCGCAGCCAGGCGATCTGCCCGAGAGAGCGGCCCTCGATGGCCTTTCCGGAAACGGCCGGCACCGGCTCGGGCGCCGCACCCCCCGGGCCGGTCGCGACGTCAATCGGGACAGCCATCTGAAACCTATCTGTGATCCGGATAAGAGCGCCCACCCCACGCGCGGCTCGGCCCCGAGCCTGAATACCGCGATGGACGCCTCGGCCTGCTGTAGTTGAGGTTGCGCTATTTCCCGCGTAGGTACCAGACCCGCGCGCCACTCGTAGCTTGATCGTGACTAAAGTCGCGCCGATTTGTCATAGGACGTTACGTTCGCGCGTTTCGATGTTCAGGTTGCCCTAGAGACTGTCGGTGTCCATGTGGCAGGAGTTATCTTCTGCCGGTTTTGGGCGTCATCGTACACCAAAACATCTTGCCAACAGCTAGGGCAGCTGAAACTCCTGCTCCGGTCGCGCCGCGTCGGCGCAAGATATCCGGGCTCGGGTGACGCGCATGGGCGCCAGGGGTCCGCACTTACGGGTAGGCGCATGGGCGCCTGGGGTCCGCACTTACGGGTAGGCGCATGGGCGCCTGGGGTCCGCACTTACGGTGGGCGCGCGTGAGCGCCAGGGGTGCGGACCTAGGTGATGCCGTGCCGGCGCAGGATGTCGGCGACGTCCCCGAGGTCGTCGTCATCGTCGCCGCCGGCGTTGCGGGCGTTGCGGGCGTTGCGCCCCTTGGCCGGGACCGGGGCCTTGGCGGGCGCCGCGGGGTCCGGGCGGGTGGCGAGCTGGGCGCCGCGCGCGGCGGGCAGCGTCCCGGCGGCAGCTCCGGACGCGGTAGCCGGCTTGTCCTGACCTCGCTGCACTCTTCGCCGGCGCAGCGGGCCCGACACCACCAGCAGCACCACGGCCAGGCCGGCCAGCGCGATCCCCGACCATACCTTCGGCGAGAACACGAAGCCCTTCGCGAAGTCCCCGATCGCGATGCCCATCTTCCAGAACATCTCGATCGAGCCGGTCAGGTAGGCCGCCAGCGGCAGCAGCGACCAGGCCGCTCCGCGCAGGCCGGAACCGATGCCCCGGCGGCGCATGACGAGGAAGCTCAGCACCAGGCCGAGCCCGGTCAGTCCCCCGCACAGCGGCAGCCAGGCGATCTTGTCGTAGGTGGACATGCGCACCTCCCCTCGGTTCTCTTCCGAGTCTAAGCCCCCCGCGCCGCGGCTGCCCTGGGGCTAACCCCCCGATACGGGGTCAGGCTGGAGCACCCAGCGATACCCCGGCGGCGGAGGCCCGCACCTCAGCCAGCGAGCGCACGACCGTCCGCCCTGGTCCGGGCTCGATGGGGATCAGGGACGGGACCGCGATGACGTGGCACCCGGCGGCCTCGGCGGAGGCCACGCCGTTCGGCGAATCCTCCAGGGCGACGCAGCTGGCCGGGTCCACGCTGAGCAGCTTGGCCGCGAGGAGATACGGCTCCGGGTCAGGCTTGGTCATGCTGACGTCGTCCGCGCAGACCAGGACGTCGAAGCGCAGCCCGGTACGGGCCAGCACCGCGTCCATGAACCGGCGCTCGGAGGAGGTCACCAGGGCATGCGGCAGCCCGGCCGCCGCCACCTGGGCCAGCAGCTCGCGCGCACCCGGCTGGAGCGGCACGCCACGCTCGCGGACCAGTTCCGCGATGCCGGACATGAGCCATTCGGCCACTTGCCCGGGCGTCGCGGGCCGTGTCGCCTTGCCCAGCAGGTAGCGCACCGTACGTTTGAGGCTGCCACCGAGCAGCTGCGCCTGGTCCGCGGTGGTCCAGTCCGACCCGAGCCTGGCCATGACGGCCGTCTCGGCCTCGAGCCAGAGCGGCTCGGAGTCGATGAGCAGCCCGTCCATGTCAAACAAGACCGCCTCGGCGGCCCGCTCGTCCAGGGCAGTGCGTGACGTATCCATTGCCTCCCATACTAGGCAGAGCCATTTCAGGCACCGGCCGTTAATTTCCGCGGCCGCCCGCGGACACGCCGGCCGGTAACCCGATGAGCAAGGCCGACCACGTAGGCTGTAGGCGGCAGCCTGGGCATCGGTTGGGGAGGTGGCGGATCATCGAGTTCAACGACATCGGCGAACTCGCATCTCCGGTCGCCATTGCCGGGTTCGAGGGCTGGAACGACGCGGGCGAGGCGGCCAGCGGAGTGGTCAACCACCTGGGCATCGCCTGGCAGGCGACCCCCATCGGCGCCATCGACCCCGAGGACTTCTACGACTTCCAGGTCAACCGCCCGGTCGTCGAGATCGAGGACGGGCGGACCCAGCGGCTGATCTGGCCGACGACGCGGTTCTCGCTCGCGCGGGCCCGGAGCCTCGATCCGGCCGGCGAATCCGCACCGCCTACCGGGCTGTCCCGGGACGTCGTGCTGGTGCACGGCATCGAGCCGAACATGCGCTGGCGGGCCTTCAGCGAAGAACTCGTGGAGGGCCTGGAGACCCTGGGCGTGGAGATGATCATCCTGCTCGGCGCGCTGCTGGCCGATGCCCCGCACACCCGGCCGGTACCGGTGTCCATCGGCTCGTCGAACGCGGAGCTCGCCACCGAGATCGGCGTCGGCCTTTCCGACTACAAGGGCCCAACCGGGATCGTCGGGGTCATGCAGCACACCTGCGCCGCGGCGGGTATCCCGACCGTCTCGCTGTGGGCGCAGGTCCCGCACTACGTGGCGCAGCCGCCGAGCCCGAAGGTCACCCTGGCGCTGCTGCGCGGCGTCGAGGACATCCTGGACGTGCCGCTGCCGCTGGCCGACCTGCCCGAGGAATCGCGCGCCTGGGAACGCGGGGTAGACGAGCTCGCCCAGCAGGACTCCGAGGTCGCCGACTACGTGCGGACCCTGGAAGAGGCCAAGGACGCGATGGACCTCCCGGAGGCGAGCGGCGACGCGATCGCCCGCGAGTTCGAGCGCTACTTCAGGCGCCACGGCGGCGCCGCGGACTCGTAGGATCCGGCGTCACCGGTTCATGACCCAGCTGATCCGGCGTGCCCGCCGCCTGCTGCGGTCCCTTGACGGCGCCGCCGTCGTCGGGGTCTTCTGCCTGCTCATGGTGCTGCCGTCCGGGGTGACCAGGCTAGCCAGCTCGGACACGACCGACCCGGCCGGGCTGCGCGGCACGGTGAGCGTACTGCCGGTCCGCGGCCCGTCGGACCAGCAGCCGCACCAGGTGTGGGTGTGGCGGCCGCCCGGGCCCGATTCGGCTGTGATCCCGGTGCTCTACTTCCTGCACGGCGATCCGGGGTCGGCTCAGGACCCGTTCGCCAACGGGCTGGCCCGGGTGCTCAACCAGCGCCTGCGGGAGGGTTACCCGCCGTTCGTCTTCGCCAGCGTCGACGGGAACAGCAGCCGGCACCAGGACACGGAGTGGGCCAACTCCAGCGACGGCAGCGACCTGGTGATGAACCGGGTGACCGACGCCGCCATCGCGGCCGTCGAGGGAACGCACATGCGGGACGCCGCGCACCGGGCCATCGCCGGGTTCTCTATGGGCGGCTACGGGGCCATGAACATCGCGACGCAGAACCGCGGGGTGTTCGGCCAGGTCGTCTCCATCGCGGGGTACTTCGTGGTGAACGACCTGTCCGGCATGCTCGGCGGCATCGCGTCGGTCATCGCGAGGAACACCCCGTCGGCGCACCCGTGCCAGGCCCGGGGCATGCGGGTCCTGCTCGACGAGGACGCGTCCGAGCCGGATCCGCTCATCCGGGGCCAGGCCGCCCGGATGGGCGGCCTGCTGCGCTCGTGCGGCATCCCGGTCACGGTGCGGGTCCAGCCGGGTACGCATAACTGGGCCTACGCCATGGGGGCGTTGCGGCGGTCGTTCGCGTTCCTGACCGGCAACTGGCGTCAGGCGGCCGCCGACGGCACGCCGGACTCGGCTTCCCCGGCCGCCTTCGCCGCCAGCCTGCGCTAGACCGGAGGCCAGGGGATGGCGGGCCAGTCGGCGGGCGGGTAGGGGTGGACCCGGTGCTTGAGGAGCGTCTCCACCCTGATCTTGGTTGCCCTGATCTCGCTCGCGGTCAGCAGCGGAGAAAGCTTGTCTTCCAGGCCGTGCTCGTCGAGCTGGGCGCTGAGCCGGCGGAGCGCCTCCAGCGAGCGCCTCGGCAGGGTCTTGCCCCGCCACTGCCACAAGACGGTACGCAGCTTGTAATCCTCGGCGAAGCACACCCCGTGGTCGCAGCCGTACAGGTGCCCGTCGGCGACCGGCAGCAGGTGGCCGATCTTGCGGTCGGCGTTGTTGATCACCGCGTCGAATACGGCCATGTCCCGCAGGCCGGCATGGTCGGTGCGGCGGGACATGGCGATCAGGTCCACGTCGGTGTCGTGGTCGATCCACAGCTGGCACATGCCGGGACCGAACGGCCCGTCGCGCATCACCGTCGGCGGGACCACGTCCCACCCGGCCGCGTGGGATATCACGTAAGCCGCGACCTCCCGGCCGGCCAGCGTGCCGGTCGGGAAGTCCCACAGCGGCCGCTCACCCGCGACCGGCTTGTAAACGCACGCCACCTGACCACCGCTGACCTTGAGCGTGCAGTACAGGGTCGCGTTGGAGGCGTCGACCAGGCGTCCCTCGATCTCCAGCTTCCCGTTGGCGAGCAGATCGAGCGTGGCCTGCTCGCCGTCGTCGTCATCCGGCGCGGGGCGCTTGTGCTCAAGCATGGGCGGCGCGGTGACCGTTCTGCCGGGGGCAGATATGCCCGTCGGTGTCCAGCGGCAGGCCGCACAGCGGGCACGGCGGCCGGCCGGCCGCCACGATGCTGGCCGCCCGGCGGGCGAAGGCGCGGGCGGCGCCCGGCGTGATCCGGACGCGCAGCACACCCGGCCCGTCCGCGGGCAGGTCCTCGGCCAGCGGCTCGACCGGCTCGTCCGACTCCTCCTGCGCTTCGATGACGACCATGCCGCCATCGCCGTCCCAGGCCAGGGCGATGGCGCCCACCCGGAAGTCCTCGAGCAGCGGGAGGTCGAGCGGCGCGTCGTCCGGCGGCACCGCGGGGGCGGCGGCGGGCGCCTCCGTTGGTCCCCCGGTCCGCCTGAGCACCTCATCGAGAAGCTCGTCGATGCGCTCGGCCAGCAGGCTTACCTGGAATTTCTCCAGGACGACGCTGGTCACGCGCCCGCTGGAAGTCGCTTGCAGGTAGAAGGTCCGCTCTCCGGGCTGGCCGACCACGCCGGCCACGAACCTGTCCGGCGGGTCATAGAAAAAGACCGGCATAGTCCTATCCTTGCGTGTCCGCCGACGGCCGGCCACTCGCCGCGGCCGCGCCGGCCGGGATGCCGCTGGCACCGTTCACCATGTCCGGCCGCCCGTCCGCCGGGCCACCGGGATCCGCTCCGCCCGAGCCGCCGCCCACCGCCGCGTCACTATGCGGTGCGCTCCGGCCGCGGGCTTGGTCATCCGCACGTGGCATTAGGTCCTCCACCCCACTCCCCCTGTCGTTCATCCGGACCAGGAACGGCCGCAGCGGCGTGTACCTGATCACGGTCAGCGAGCAGGGATCGGCCTGGATCCGCTGGCACTGGTCGAGGTGCAGTCCCAGGCTATCCGCGACGATGGCCTTGATGACATCGCCGTGCGAGCAGATGAGATAGGTAGCGTCCTGGCCGAGCCTGGCATTCCACTCGCGGATCGCGGCCACCGCCCGGTGCTGCATATCCGGCATGGACTCGCCGGCCGGGCCGGGGAACGTCACCGCGCTGGGGTGAGCCTGGACCACGCGCCAGAGCGGCTCCTGCGCTAGCTTGCTGAGCGGCTGGCCGGTCCAGTCCCCGTACCGGCACTCCCCCACCCGGTCCTCGGTGAGGACCAGCTGGCCGTCCCTGGTCGCCGCGATCGCCGCCGCGGTCTGCTGGCATCGCTCCAACGGGCTGCTGACGATGGCGTCCAGCGGCAGCGGGGCGAGCCGGGCCGCCAGCGCGGCCGCCTGGGCCTGCCCCCGGTCGTCGAGCGAGATGCCGGGCGTCCACCCGGTCAGCAGCTGACCAGTCGTCGCGGTGAGCCCATGCCGCACCAGCAGAACCGTCGTCACGCCTTGACTCTAGCCGGTTCTGCGCCCTTTACCCGGCTGCGCCCGGCCCGTGGCCCGGATGCCCCGGACCGGGCGGCTCGGGCGCGACGGCCTGCTCCTCCCCCGGCTCTGTCGGCGGATCACCCTGGACGATGAACGCCATCGAGCCGAATTCCACCCGGTCGCCGGGGTGCACCGGGACCGCCTCGCGGACCAGCCAGCCGTTGAGCCTGGTGCCGTTGTGCGAGCCCAGGTCGCTGAGGAGCCAGCCGTCCTCGCGGCGCACCAGCAGGGCGTGCATCCGGGAGACGGACAGGTCGGTCAGGCACAGGTCGCACTCACGGGTCCGGCCGATGGTGAACCGCACTCCGCCGCCCGGCGGGAAGAACAACGGCGCCGGCCGGGCGGGCGGCCGTGCGGCCAGCGGCGGCGCGACGGAACCGGACCGGACCCAGGGAAGTCCCTCGGGTCCCGATCCGGGCGCCTCGCGGATCCGCTGGGTGCCCGGGAACGGCCCGTCCGGCTGATCGTGCCGCGCGGGCGGTTCCTCGCCGCGCAGCAGGGCCCTGATCTTCGCCATCAGGCCGGGCCGCCGCGGCGGCAGGTCGGTGAACAACCCGGCCAGCTGACCTCGGTGCCGCGCGTCGAGGGCGCTCTGCATCCGGTAGACGAAAGTCTCGTGAGACAGCCGTCCCTCAGCGAACTCGTTCCTCAGCTCGCTGACCGCGTGGTCGCGCTCCGCGTCAGAGGCGCGGAGGAATTCGGGCGTTGTGGGCGTGTCCGCCGTCGACCCTCCCATGAATGGAGTATCGGCATCATCTGGCCTCAGGGCAAGAGGACGCCCCGGAGGCTAGTGGCCGGGCTCGTTGGCCGCGCTGGTCATGGCGGGGGTGTCCGCCGCGGCACCGGTGGGGGTCTGCAGCGGGAAGTGGCAGGCCGCCACGTGTCCCGGGCCGAAGCTGCGGAGCTCGGGCTCCTCGGCGGCGCACCGTTCCTGGGCGAACGGGCACCTGGTCCGGAACCTGCACCCGGAGGGCGGGTTGACCGGGCTGGGCAGCTCGCCCTTGATGGCGACGCCGTCCTTGGCCCGTTCCGCGGCCGGGTCGGGCAGCGGGATGGTGGCGATCAGCCCGGCCGTGTACGGGTGCGCGGGCCGCTCGTAGATGTCCTGCGCGGAACCGAGCTCGACCATCTTGCCGAGGTACATGACGCCGATCCGCTCGGCCATGTACTTGACGACCGCGAGGTCGTGCGAGATCACGACATAGGTCAGGCCGTGCGAGGCCTGCAGCCGCTTCATCAGGTTGAGTACCTGGGCCCTGATCGACACGTCGAGCGCGCTGACCGGCTCGTCCGCCACGATCAGCCTCGGGTTCAGGGTGAGCGCCCGGGCCAGGCCGATGCGCTGCCGCTGGCCGCCGGAGAACTCGTGCGGGTAGCGCTCGACCGCGTTCCGCGGCAACCCGACCTCGCTCAGCAGCTCGAAGACGCGCTCACGCTGTGCCTTCTTGCTGCCCAGGCGCTGGACGGAGAGCGGCTCGCCGATGATCGTGCCGACCCGCATCCGCGGGTCCAGGGAAGACTGCGGATCCTGGAACATGAGCTGCAGGTCACGGCGCTTGTGCCGGAGTTCGCTGCCACGCAGCTTGGACACGTCCACGCCGCCGAGGGTGACCGCGCCGGAGTTGGGCCGCTCCAGCGCCACGATCATCTTGCCGATCGTGGTCTTACCGCAGCCCGACTCACCCACCAGGCCGAACGTGGTGCCGGCCGGTACCGAGAAGGACACGTCCGACACGGCGTGAACGGCCGCCACCTTGCGTCGCAAGATCGCGCCGGAGGTGACGGGATACTCCTTCACGAGGTTACGGAGGTCGAGCAGCGGCGGGAGAGCCGTGCCGTCCCCGTTGGCCGCGACGACCTCGACCTTCCGCTCGGACACCGCCAGGCGGCCGTCGGCCGTCACCTCGAGGCCAGCCGCCACCACGACGGCCTCGACGGGCTCGGCCGTGTCCTGGTCCGCGGACGGCGTGCCCGTGTCGGGCAGGACGGCGTCCGTGACGTAGCCAACCCTGTCGCCCGCGGCCGCCTCGGTCAGGCTCTCGGCGTCCGGGGCCATCAGGCCGGTACTCGCGGCGTCCGGGCCGCCCTGGCCGATCGCGGCCAGGGCGAGCGGCCCGTCCACCGGGTGCCAGCAGGCGAACCGGTGCTCGAAGGTCTTCCCGCCCAGGGGCGGTTCCTCGGTCCGGCACTTGTCCGTGGCCCGGGTGCACCGGGCCGCGAACCGGCAGCCCTGCGGCGGGTGGGTCAGGTCGGGCGGCAGGCCCGGGATGGCGTGCAGGGCCTTCTTGGCGTCCTGATTGAGCTGCGGAATCGAGGCGAGCAGGGCCTGGGTGTAGGGGTGGTGCATCTCGGTGAACAGCTGGCCGGCCTCGGCGGTTTCCACCACCCGGCCCGCGTACATCACGTTGACCCGGTCCGCGTGCCCGGCGATCACGCCCATGTCGTGGGTGATCAGCAGCATGGCCATGCCCAGGCGGTCCTTCAGGTCCTTGAGCAGGGCCAGGATCTGCGCCTGGATGGTGACGTCGAGCGCCGTGGTGGGCTCGTCGGCGATAAGCAGCTTGGGCTCGTTGGCCAGCGCCATGGCGATCATCACGCGCTGGCGCAGGCCGCCGGACAGCTGGTGCGGGTAGTCGCTGAGCCGCTCCTTCGGCCGGGGCAAACCGACCAGCGACAGCACCTCCACGGCCCGGCCCATCGCCTCGGACTTCGAGGCGCCGCGGTGCAGCCGGACCGGCTCGGCCACCTGGTAGCCGATCGTCTTGGTCGGGTCCAGCGAGGTCAGCGGGTCCTGGAAGACCATCGCGATCTCGTTGCCGCGGACCTGCCGCATCTCCTCGTCCTTGAGGCCGACCAGCTCGCGGTCGTTGAGCTTGATCGAGCCGCTCACGATCGAACCGCCGGGCGGCAGCAGGCCCATGATCGACAGCCCGGTCATGGACTTGCCGCAGCCGGACTCCCCGACGACGCCAAGGGTCTCTCCGGCGTCGACATGCAGGTCGATGTTGCCAACGGCCTGTACGACGGAGCTGGTGAGCTTGATGTGCGTCGACAGGTCCTGGATGTCAAGGACTGGGGCCATCTGGCCGCTACCTCTCGTTATCGGTGACTTTGGTTGATCATCGTGCCCAGCGGGGCGCGTCTCTAACGGCGCCGCAGGCGCACGTCCATCGCGTCGCGCAGCGCGTCACCGATGAAGTTGAGCGCCATCACGGTCAGGACGATGCAGGCACCTACCGGGAAGATGAGCCACCAGTACCCGTCCTGCAGGTAGTTGCTGCCGTCGGAGAGCTGGTCGCCCCAGTCGACGTTCGGGAAGTGCAGGCCGAAGCCGAGGAAGCCGATGTAGGAGACGGCCAGGATCGCGTCCGCCACCTGGAAGGTCACGTTGACGATGACCACGCCCAGGGCGTTCGGGATCAGGTGCCTGCTGATCAGCCGCCAGCTGCTGGCGCCCGCCGTTCGCGCCGCGAGGACGAAGTCGCGTTCTCGCAGCGAGAGCACCTCGCCGCGTACCAGCCGGGCCGGCACCTGCCAGGCGAAGCCGCCGATGACCAGGCTCAGCGACAGCACGGTGGCACCGAACTTGACCGCCAGGATCAGCACCACGAACAGGAACGGGACGGAGAGGAAGATGTCGACGACCCGCATCATGACGGAGTCGATGATTCCCCCGGCCAGCCCGGATACGGCGCCCCACAGGGTGCCGATCACGATGGCGACGAAGGCCGCGAAGAACCCGACCTCCAAGGCGGCCTGGCCGCCCTTCATCATCCGGCCGAGCTCGTCGAAGCCGTTCGTGTCGGTGCCGAACAGGTGGGCGCCCGAGGGCGGCAGGTTCGCCGACGTGAGGTTCGTGTCGAGCTGGTTGGTGTGGTAGATGAGCGGTCCGACGAAGCTGAACAGGACGAAGAAAACGAGGATACCGAAGCCGATCAGGGCCAGCCGGTTGCTCGCGAACTCGCGGAACGCGAGCCGCCAGCCGCTCTGCACGGCCCCGATCTCGCCGCCCTCGGGGGCACGCTGCACATCCAGCGGCGGCAGGGACGAAGATTGCGTCGCCATGGTGGCCTCCTTCCTAGGCGTGGCCGGTCAGGCCAGCCGGATGCGCGGGTCCGCGACGGTGAGAGCGATGTCCGCGACCAGGTTTCCGACGACGACGAGAACAGCGCCCGACAGGGTGTAAGCGAGCAGGACCGGATAGTCCACCTTCTGCAGGCTTGAGAAGAAGAGCAGCCCGAGGCCCTGGAAATTGAACAGCTGCTCGGTGATGAGGTTGCCGGCCAGCAGGGCCGGCAGGGACAGGCCGATCAGCGTCACCATCGGCAGGCTGGCGTTGCGGACCAGGTGCCGCCACAGGATCAGCCGCTCGGGCAGGCCCTTGGCTCGGGACACCTTGATGTAGTCCTGGGCCAGCACGTCCATGGCCGCGGATCTCATGTACCGGGAGAAGGCCGCCACCGAGATCAGCGCGAGCGTCAGGATCGGCAGCGTCATCGAGTACCAGTCCCCGACGACCGTCCAGAAGTTGGTGGACTGGGTCGCCTCGAAGTTGAAGACCGGCAGGGAGATGGCGAACACCTGGATGAGGATCAGCCCGAGGAAGAACGACGGCATCGAGTAGAGGATGAACGCGGCGCTGGTGGCCACGTTGTCGCCGATGCTGTTGCGCTTGACCGCCTGGAAGATGCCCAGCGGCAAGGCGATGAGCACGGCGATCACCAGCGAGATGCCGGACAGGTAGGCGCTGCGGGCCACGCGCTCCTGCAGGAGCGCGAACACGCTCTGGTTCTCGGCGTAGGAGTAGCCCAGGTTGCCGTGCAGCAGGTTGTTCACGTACCGGAAGTACTGCACGATCACCGGGTCGTCGTAGCCGTTGGCCTTGTTGAAGGCGTTGATCGCGGCCGGGCGGGCCGACAGGCCGAGGACCTGCCTGGCCGGCGACGGGTAGATGGCGTGCAGCAGCAAGAAGATGAAAATGGAGACGCCGATGATCACGACGATCGACGTGACGAGCCGGCGAGCTAGGTAGGAGATCATTGACCCTGCCTTCCCTCCGCGGCGTGACCGCGGCCCAGGCGCCCGGGCCCGCGGGGCCCTGGTGGGGCTCCGCGGCTCCGGGTCTTTGCCCTGGTCTCCGGTGTATCACCGGAGACCAGGGCAGTCCAGCGTCCTGAGGAGTGGTTACGAGTTGAGGTACCAGTACTCGGGGGTGGCGTAGTACTGGGTCAGGTTCTCCCAGGCTTCGGGCGACTGCGCCGAGATGTTGGTCTTCCACGCCCAGGTGTAGTCGTTGTTGGGCTCGAACATGCTCGGCTGCGAGGTGGTCAGGTAGGCCGCCTCGGACCGCACCGCGGTCGGGTCGCTGCTGGTGATGGAAGCGTTGATCAGCGCGTCAGCCTTGGGGTCGCTGTAGTTGCCGATCTGGTTGGATCCGCCGGTGTTGAACAGGCTGAAGGTGGTCGGGTAGGTGCTGTTCGTCTCCCCGCCGAAGTCCTCCATGGCCCACTTGTTCTCGTTCGCCGGAGCGGCCGGGTCCAGGTAGTTGGAGATCATGAAGTTGAAGTTGCTGCTCTGCAGGGTGATGTTGATGCCGGCCTGCTTGGCCTTGGACACCAGGTCGGTCATCTCGCTGCTGATCAGGTTCGAACCCGAGTTGTAGATCAGGTTGAACTTCAGCGGCGTGCCCGCCGGGATGCCCGCGCCGCACTGGTTGGCGCCGCTGCCCGCGCTCTGGCAGACGTCCGTGCCGCCCGCGTTCACGGTCCAGCCGTGGCTCTTGAGCAGGCTGGTGGCCGAGTTGATGCTGAACGGGTACGGGTCGGTCGCCGCGTTGGAGGGCAGGAACGGGCTCTTCGGGTAGGCCGGGATGGGACCGTAAGCGGGAGCGCCGGCGCCGTGCATGAACGCCGAGATCCAGCCCTGCTGGTCTTCCACGTGCGCCATCGCCTGACGGAAGTACGTCTGGTTGACGATGGAGTTGAAGTGGCCGGTCTTGTCCTCGAAGTTGTAGTTCAGGAAGTTCATCCCGAAGTCAGGCTCGCCGAAGTAGTTGTAGCCGAGCCGGACCACCTGCGGCAGCTGCGGGACGTTGTTCGCCGGGATGAAGCCCACGTCGATGCTCTTGGACTTGACCGCGTTGAACTCCGCCGCGTCCGAGGTGAACGGGACGCCCTGGAAGTTGGACATCGGGGTCACGTGCGGGCCGCCGTAGGTCTTGTTCGGGACCATGGTGAAGGCGCCGGTGGTGACGTTGAACTGCGTCAGCTTGTACGGGCCGTCCACGACCTGCCACAGCGGGTTGGTCGTGTAGGTGCTCACCGACTTGGCCTGCGAGGTCAGGAAGTTGAAGATGCTCGTCGCCTGGGCCGGGCTCCAGCCCGTGGCCGAGGGCGCGACGACCGATCCGCTGGCCGACGTCTTGGCCCAGTCGGCGGACGGCATCGGGTAGACCGAGCCGAGGATGTCCTCGGTGAACCAGGACGGGTTGACGGCCGCGCTGAGGTTCAGCACCAGGGTGTTGGAGCTCGGCTCGGAGACGCTGGTCAGGTTGTCCGGGAAGAACTTGGGCGTGTAGCCGGCCCAGTTCGCCGGCGACACCTTGACCCCGGCCTTGATCAGGTCGATGGCGAAGAGCAGGTCGTTGGCGGTGACGGGCTTGCCGTCCGACCACTTGAAGTTGCTCTTCATCGTGATGGTCAGGGTCTTGTTGCCGTTGCTGTACACCGGCTCGTTGGCCGGGCTCATGTTCTGGACGACCTCGGGCACGACGCCGTTCACGGTCCAGTACAGCGGCCGCCACATCTCGTTGATGAAGGTCGGGCCGTTGTAGACCGAGTTGTTGGCCGTGGGGATGACCGGGAAGATCCAGTTCGGAACCGCGCCGGGCGCCATCGCCCAGGTGATGGTCCCGGCCTTGACCTTGGCACCGGCCGCGGCGACCGGCACGGAGCCGATGCCGCCGGGGACCTTGACCACGCTGCTGGAGCTGTTGTTGTTCCCTCCGCCGCCACCGGAGCCACTGCTGCTACAGGCGGCAAGTGCGGTGACGCTGGCCACCGCCAGGGCTAGCCCCGCGACTTTCTTGCTGCGGAACATCATCTGCCCTCCCTCCTCGCGCTGTTAGCGCTTGTGATCCGTGCTGGGGTCATCAGCTTGTCGCCCTTCTCTCGCTGGTTGCCGGTGATCCGCTCCGCACCGTTTGCGGGGCACTGGGTCGCAGTACCCGCAACCGGATAACGGCCCGTCTCCCCGGCACACCCGTGCCGGCTGATGCCGAGCCGGCCGGTGAGCTACCGGTGTTATGAGTTAGCGGAAGCGTAAGTTCCATATTGCATCGATCTCTCGCCGATAATGTCACAAGTTGCCATCAATCCCCTTCCGGGGCCCTCACATAGCACCACGGCCAGCACCCGGATATTTCGGGATCTAGTCTCTTCTGTTAACTCTGGCACCAACGACCACATGGGTCTCGGCGCCGTGAAGCCTTGCCGCCCAACGGCGGTCTCACCGCAGATTCTCCGTCTGCAACCGTCCGCGACACTAAGAACCTAATCGGTCCGCCCGCCGTGTCATCCTCCGGGGCCGGTCGCGTCCGGCTTCCGGCCGATGACTACTAAGCGTAACCCTTTAACTATCTGTAGGCAAATAACTACCTTCCGCGCCCGAACCGGCCAGAATCGGCCTCCCGCGGGCCCCCGCAGGTAGTGCCACATAGCACAAGCAAATTGCCCAGCTCAACTGGTTATAACGCGCCGCGGATAACGAATCAGCCATCAACTCATAACGCGTTGAAAACACCGAGCATTGGCTCGGGGAGCCGAACGGGGCAGAGGTCATCCAAAGGTGTCCCCGTCACTGGAAGGTGACGGAGTCACCGGAAGATGACCGTGCGGCGGCCGTGCAGCAGGACGCGGTGCTCAGCGTGCCAGCGGACGGCACGGGCCAGTGCGACCCGCTCGGCGTCACGGCCGATGGCGGCGAGGTCCGCCGGGCTGTCTGAGTGGTCGACCCGGGCCACCTCCTGCTCGATGATCGGACCTTCGTCCAGGTCAGGCGTGACGTAGTGGGCGGTCGCGCCGATCAGCTTCACCCCGTGCGCGTGGGCCTGATGGTAGGGACGCGCGCCCTTGAAGCTCGGCAGGAACGAGTGGTGGATGTTGATGACGCGGCCCGCCATCTTGGCGCACAGCCCGGGCGACAGGATGCGCATGTACCGGGCCAGCACCACGAAGTCGATGCTCAGCTCGCTGACCAGGTCGAGCAGCCGGCCCTCGGACCGCTGCGCGGCGAGCGCGTCGCCCGGTGCGCCGGCCGGCACGCACTCGAACGGCACCCCGTGCGCCGCCGCCAGCGACGCCAGGTCGGGATGGTTGCCGACCACCAGCGGCACGTCGATGTGCAGCGACTCAGCCGCGCGCCGGTACAGCAGGTCGTTCAGGCAGTGCCCGGCCCTGGACACCATGATCAGCGCACGCGGCTGGACGGCGGTGTCGTGCAGTTCCCACTCCATGCCGAACCCGGCCGCCACCGAGGCGAAGCCGCCGCGCAGGGAGTCGTAGGTCAGCGGCGTGCCGGGCACCGTCTCGACGTGCACGCGCATGAAGAAGCGTCCCGCGGTCCGGTCCCCGAACTGCTGGCTGTCGAGCACATTGCAGCCCGCCTCGTGCAGGTAAGCCGCGACCGCGTGCACGATCCCGGTCCGGTCCGGGCAGGACAGGGTCAGGACGTACTCAGCGGGCATTACGCCCCCACCGCGTGGACGCCGCCGTCCACGTGGACGATCTCGCCGGTGGTGGCGGGGAACCAGTCGGACAGCAGCGCCACGCAGGCCCGCGCGGTCGGCTCCGGGTTGGCGATGTTCCAGCCGAGCGGGGCGCGGGTGTCCCAGACGTCCTCGAACCGGTCGAAGCCCGGGATGGACTTCGCGGCCATGGTGCGCAGCGGCCCGGCCGCCACCAGGTTCACCCGGACACCGCGCGGCCCGAGGTCACGGGCCAGGTACCGGGAGCAGGACTCGAGCGCGGCCTTGGCCACGCCCATCCAGTCGTAGCCGGGCCAGGCGACGCTCGCGTCGAAGTCCAGGCCGACCACGGAACCGCCCCCGCTCATCAGCGGCAGCGCCGCCATCGTGAGCGCCTTCAGCGAGTACGCCGACACCTGAACCGCCGTCGCCACGTCGGGCCACTTGGTGTGCACGAAGTTCCCGCCGAGGGCTTGCTCCGGGTTCGCGTACGCGATCGCGTGCAGCACGCCGTCCAGGCCGTCGACGTGCTCCGACACCCGGTCGGCGAGCGAGGCGAGATGCTCGTCGCTGCTCACGTCGAGCTCGAGCACCGGCGGCGGCGAGGGCAGCCGCTTCGCGATCCGCTCGACCAGGCTGAGCCGCCCGAAACCGGTCAGCACGACCGTCGCGCCTTCCTGCTGCGCGACCCGCGCGACGTGAAAGGCGATCGAGGCATCCGTGATGACCCCGGTAACCAGGATCCGCTTGCCCGCCAGGATTCCCATCACTGCCTCATTCCCATGGTGATCACTTTGCCCTGCCGGACCCCGCCAGCTAAATGGGCGGCAGCGCCCAGCTTGCGTCCGCTCGCTTGTGGGCTCTCGACAAGTCAGTGCCCCATCCCGAGACCGCCGTCGACGGGGATGACGGCGCCGGTGATGTAGGCGGCGTCGGGGCCGGCCAGGAACGCGACCGCCGCGGCCACCTCTTCCGGGACGGCGTACCGGCCCAGCGGCACCGCGCCGATGATCGCGGCCTTCCTCTCCTGCGACAAGCTCGCCGTCATGTCACTGTCCACGAAGCCGGGCGCGACCACGTTGGCGGTGATGCCGCGCGACCCCAGCTCGCGCGCCAGCGACCGGGCCAGGCCGACCAGGCCGGCCTTGGACGAGGCGTAGTTGGCCTGCCCGGCCGATCCGTACAGGCCGACGACGGAGGAGATGAAGACCAGGCGCCCGCGGCGCATCCGCATCATCGGGCGCACGGCCCGCTTGGCCACCCGGTAGGAACCGGCCAGGTTGGTGTCGAGCACCTCGGCGAAGGCGTCCTCGCTCATCAACGCGAGCAGCGTGTCACGGGTCACGCCGGCGTTGGCGACCAGCACCTCGACCGGTCCCTGGTCCGCCTCCACGGCGGTGAAGGCGGCGTCGACCGAGGCCGCGTCGCGCACGTCGCAGCGGACCACGGCCAGCCCGTCCACCGGGTCGCCCGCGCGTGAGGTGACCGTGACGCTGTCGCCGTCGGCCGCGAACCGCCGCGCGATGGCCAGCCCGATTCCGCGGTTCCCGCCGGTCACAAGCACGGAACGCCCCACACTCGCCTCCAAGGTGCATCCGGGACGGGTCTCGACCGCCCGGGCCAGCACCTTACCGCAGCAGCTCGGAGGCGGTGGGGATAGACTCACGCGGCGTGAATGATGGTCAGTCCAAGATCGATCCGCAATTCGCCGCGCTGCCGCTGCGGGACCTGGCCGACGCGGCCCTCGCGCAAGCCAGCCAGCTCGGCGCCCAGCACGCCGACTTCCGCGCCGAGCGCATCCGGGGACAGCAGATCGGCCTGTCCGACGGGAATCCCCAGACCCAGTTCGACGCCGACGACACGGGCCTCGCCGTCCGGGTGATCGTAGACGGGACCTGGGGCTTCGCCGCGACCGTCGATCTCACCGCGGACGCCGCGGCGGAGGCGGCCCGGCAGGCGGTCGAGGTCGCCCGGGTAGCCGCCGCGATGAACACCGAGCCGATCGAGCTGGCCCCCGAGCCCGCCTACGGCGAGGTGACCTGGGTGTCCGCCTACGACATCGACCCGTTCACGGTCAGCGTGGCGGAGAAGGTGGCGCTGCTGGCGCAGTGGAGCCATGATCTGCTCGCGCACCCCGCCGTCAGCCACGTGGACGCCTCGCTGCAGCAGGTCATGGAGTGCAAGTTCTACTCCGACGGCGCCACCACCGCGACCCAGCAGCGGGTCCGGCTGCTTCCCCAGCTGACCGCGATCGCGGTGCCGGACGACGGCCGGTTCGACACCATGCGCACGCTGGCCCCGCCGGCCGGCCGGGGCTATGAGTTCCTTACGGGAACCGGCTGGGATTTCGCGGCCGAGCTGGCCGAGCTGCCCGAACTGCTCGCCGCCAAGCTGCGGGCCCCCTCGGTCGAGGCGGGTCAGTACGACCTGGTCATCGACCCCTCCAACCTCTGGCTCACCATCCACGAGTCGATCGGTCACGCCACCGAACTGGACCGCGCGCTCGGCTACGAGGCCGCCTACGCCGGTACCTCGTTCGCCACCTTGGACAAGCTCGGCACCCTGGCCTACGGCTCGCCCGTCATGCACGTCACCGGCGACCGGACCGCCGAGCACGGCCTGGCCACCATCGGCTACGACGACGAGGGCGTGGCCGGGCAGTCCTGGGACCTGATCCGCGACGGCGTGCTGGCCGGCTACCAGCTGGACCGGCGGATGGCGCTGCTCAAAGGGTTCGGCCGGTCCAACGGCTGCGCGTTCTCCGACAGCCCCGGGCACATGCCGCTGCAGCGCATGGCCAACGTCTCCCTGCAGCCGGCCGCCGGCGGCCCGTCCACCGCCGACCTCATCGCCGGGGTCGAGAACGGGATCTACATCCTCGGCGACAAGAGCTGGTCGATCGACATGCAGCGGTACAACTTCCAGTTCACCGGCCAGCGCTTCTTCAAGATCAAGAACGGGCGCCTGGACGGCCAGCTGCGCGACGTCGCCTACCAGGCCACCACCACGGACTTCTGGGGCTCGATGGAAGCCGTCGGCGGACCGCAGACCTACGTCCTCGGCGGCGCCTTCAACTGCGGCAAGGGCCAGCCCGGTCAGGTCGCCCCGGTCAGCCACGGCTGCCCGGCGGCCCTGATGCGCGGCGTGCGGATACTCAACACGGCCGAGGAAGGCACCTCATGAGCGGCGAACTGACTCCGCAGGAGACCGTCGAGCGGGCCCTGGCCGCGGGGCGCTCCGGCGACTACGTGGTGATGGCCGAGGAGACGTCCACCGCCAACCTGCGCTGGGCGGGAAACACCCTCACCACCAACGGCGTATCACGCTCGCGCCAGCTCACCGTCATCGCCATCGACCGGCGCGGTGACGGCGCCGCGGTCGGCGTGGTGTCCCGCGCCGGCGTCGGGGCCGACCAGATCGAGGACGTGGTCGCCGCAGCCGAGCACGCGGCCGCCGAGAGCTCCCCCGCCGAGGACGCGGGTGAGCTGGCGGGGCCGGGAGAACCGACTCCGTTCGGGATAATTGATGACGGTGGACCCGGCTGGGACGCGGCGCCGGAGCGGACCGAGATCGGGGTGCTGCGCGACTTCGCGGCCGCGCTCGGGCAGACGCTGCGCGTCGCCGGGTCGGCGGGCCGCAAGCTCTACGGGTTCGCCGAGCACCAGGTGGAAAGCACCTTCCTCGGCACCTCGGCCGGGGTGCGGCTGCGGCACGACCAGCCGACCGGGCGGGTAGAGCTGAACGCCAAGTCCGCCGACCTGGCCCGCTCCGCCTGGACGGGGGTGGCCACCCGCGACTTCACCGACGTGGACATCGCCGCCCTGGACGCCGGGCTGGCCGGGCGGCTCGACTGGGCCAAGCGCACCGTGGCGCTGCCCGCCGGGCGGTACGAGACGCTGCTGCCGCCGACCGCCGTGGCCGACCTGCTCACGTACATGTACTGGTCGGCCGGGGCGAAGGACGCGGCGGACGGCCGGACGGTGTTCAGCAAGGCCGGCGGCGGCACCCGGATCGGCGAGCGGCTTTCCGGCCAGCCCGTGACGCTGTCCAGCGACCCGCGGGCGGCGGGCCTGGGTTGCGCGCCGTTCGTGATCGCGCACGCGTCCGGAGCCGATTCCTCGGTGTTCGACAACGGCCTGCCGCTGGGCCCGACCGACTGGGTCCGCGACGGCGCGCTGACGGCCCTGATCTCCTCCCGGCACTCGGCCGCGGCGGCCGGGCTGCCGGTCACCACCCCCGCCATCGACAACCTGACCTTCGCCACCTCCGCCGCCGACGCGCCGTCCCTGGAGCAGATGATCGCCTCCACCGGGCGCGGGCTCCTGCTCACCTGCCTGTGGTACATCCGCGAGGTGGACCCGCAGACGCTGCTGCTGACCGGGCTCACCCGGGACGGCGTGTACCTGGTCGAGGACGGCGAGGTGACCGGCGCGGTGAACAACTTCAGGTTCAACGAGTCGCCGGTCGCCCTGCTGGGACGGCTGCTCGAGGTGGGTGCCACCGAGCCCACGCTGCCGCGTGAGTGGGGCGACTACTTCAACCGGGCCGCGATGCCGCCGGTGCGGGTCGAGGGCTTCAACATGTCCTCGGTGAGCCAGGCCAGCTAGCCAGGCCCTGATTCCGCCCGGTTTGGTGGCCAGGCATACCGTGGAAGCGTGAGGATGAATCATTCCAGCCGGCCGGCGTCAGTGCACGTGGTGACGCAGGCGCGCCGGTCGCTGTCGGACGACATCGCCTACCGGCAGCGACGCTACCTGCTGATGATGGGCATCCGCGCGATCTGCTTCGCAATAGCCGTCTGCTTGTTCGTCAACCACTTCGGCTGGCTCGCCGCGATACCGGCGGTCGCGGCCATCTTCATTCCGTATTTCGCCGTCGTGTTCGCCAACGGCGGCCGGGAGCCGGACAACACCCGCGGCTTCATGGAGTACCGGCCGAACGTGCCCGCTACCCGTGACCCCCGCAGGCCCCCAGAAGCAAACGGGGGAAACGGCACCAGGCCCGTCGGGCCCGGCTCGGCCGATAACTAATCAGGGCACGGATTGGGCCTGCTCAGGCCTCGTCCCGAGATCCGGTTGTAATTGGGTCTTGACACACTGGGGGGTGTTTCCGTGTACGATTCATATCGATGCTCTGGTCCCCCGTCGGAGCATCACTGCCGGCGTTCCGGGCCCCCGTCGGAACGCCGATGATGCGACGCCGGGTGGTTTGCCCCCGTAGCCACCCGGCGTCGCCCTATGCTCGGGGACCTTCGGTCCCCTTCGCCGGTGGCTCACGGTGCTTTCCCGCGGGAACGACCCCCCGGAGCCCCCCGAGCGGCCCCTCTGTCGGGGGGTGGGTCCCGCCGTTGGCCTTCTTCTGTGGTGTGGCTGGCCTTGGGTTCGGGTGAACGTGGGGTGAACGGCGAGCCAACGCGGGTTGGGTCTTGGGGTTGGGTTTGGGTGGGGTGCGGAGAGTGATCTGAGGGGCGCGTAGCGGATACCAGGGACGATCTGGGTTCTGACGATCTTGGGGGTCCCCCGGGTCGGCTTGGGGCGGGTGGATGGTCTTGGGGGTGGGCCGGCCGGCGGGTCGCGCACCGGCCGCTGGGCGTCCGTGATCGCGGTTAGGGCGTGCTGGCCTCCTGGGCTCGCTGAGGGGGCCTGGGGGCGGGTGGCGTGCCCTTGGGATGGGGTGGCGCGAGGGAGAGCCCCTGAGGGGCGCTCGAAGGGCGGGCGCGGGGAGGCGCCGGGTGCGCCATAAGTGCGAAATAGGCTCCGGATGGCGAGCGTCGGGCTTTTGGGGATGGGCCGCGACGCAATCCGTAAGGTTTCTTATCTGAAGAGGGACGTAGACGTTGTGTTGCGAGTCGGGGATTGCTGCTCACTTTTCGTTATAGAGGCGAGCAAAATTCGCAGACGATCAGCGGCTGCTTACTAGTTAATACCACCGAATGCCACAACATTGTATGCAATGTTGCAGCGCCTATTCGGTCTTGCGGAACTCGGCTATGGCTATACCTAGCATTCCTAGGCCCATCACCGCGACGATGGCCAGTGACAGGCCCGTCGGGACCAGCCAGCCGTTCCAGGTGACGCCGGGGCTGAGCTCGGTCAGCGCGGCCCGGCCGACGGTCAGCTGGCCGAACACCGCGTGCCGCATCGGGTCGACGATGTAGGTGAGCGGATCGATCCTCGTCAGCACCGTCAGCCAGGACGGCAGCCCGTTCAGCGGGTACAGCGCGCCGGACAGGAAGAACAACGGCAGGACGAACAGCTGGGTGAGCGCCATGAAGGCCTGGATCTGCTTGATCCGGGCCGCCATCATGACGCCGAACGCGGTCAGCGTGAACGCCAGCAGGAGCAGCTCCCCCACCAAGGTGATCAGCAGCACCGGGTCGTAGGGGACGTGCGCCACGCCCGCGAGGGCCAGGAAGATGATGCCCTGGAACGTGGCCACGGTCGCGCCGCCCAGGCATTTGCCGATGACGATCGCCCACCGCCGGACCGGCGCCACGAGCATCTCGCGCAAGAACCCGAACTCCCGGTCCCAGACGATGGAGGCGGCCGAGAAGATCGACGTGAACAGCACCGACATCGCCAGGACGCCGGGGTAGATGAACGTCTGGAAGTCGACGCCGGGCGGCAGGCCGCGGCCGGCCAGCCGGGAGAGCCCGGTACCCAGGATGAACAGGAAGAGCACCGGCTGGACCAGCGAGGTGACCGCGCGCAGCCGGTCGGTGCGGAACCGGATCAGCTCGCGGCGCCAGACGATGCTGACCGCGCGCAGGTCGGCGCGGATGCTGCGCTCGGGGACCGCGACCCTGATGAGCTCGGTGAGATCACGTTCCCGGGTCGCGGCGGCCTCCTCGGCCGCCATGTCCTTGGTCGCCATCGCTACCTCCTGCCGAACCGCGTGGCGATCCGGCGGTTACGGTCGCCGATCGAGGCCTCCGCGTCGCGGATCGTCTTGCCGGTGTAGGACATGAACACGTCGTCCAGCGAGGGGCGGGACACGCTCACCGACTTGATCGCCACCGGCAGCCGCGCGAACAGCTGGGGCACGAAGTGCTCCCCCGATTCCACCGAAAACGTCACCAGGCCCTCGTGCACGCTCGCTTCCAGGCCGAACACCTCGGCCAGCGCGCGGATGGCGGCCGGGTCGTCCGCGGTGCTGATCTGGACGCGATCCTTGCCGATGGAGGCCTTCAGCGCCTCTGGCGTGTCGATGGCCACGATGTTGCCGTGATCGATGATCGCGATCCGGTCGCAGTTCTCCGCCTCGTCCATGTAGTGCGTGGTGAGGAAGATCGTGATGTCCTCACGCCGCTTCAGCTCGTTGATATAGGCCCAGATGGACACCCGGGTCTGCGGGTCGAGTCCCACGGTCGGCTCGTCGAGGAACAGCACCCGTGGCGCGTGCAGGAGGCCCCGGGCGATCTCGAGCCGGCGCTGCATGCCGCCGGAGTAGGTGGACACCACGCTGCCCCGGCGGTCCCACAGGCCGACCATCTCGAGCACCTGGCGCAGTCGCGGCGCGAAGGCCGCCTTGGGCACGCCGTACAGGTCGGCGTGGAAGCGCAGGTTCTGCTCCCCGGTCAGGTAGTTGTCCAGGGTGGTGTCCTGGAATACCAGTCCGATGTTGCGGCGGACGGTATCCCGCTCGGAGACGACGTCATGGCCTGCCACCCTGGCGGAGCCCGAGGTCGGGTCCGCCAGGGTGCACAGGATCTTGATCGTGGTGGACTTACCCGCCCCGTTCGGCCCGAGGAAGCCGAAGGTCTCTCCGGCCGCCACGTCGAAATCGATACCGCGCACGGCCTCGATCTCGCCGTACCTCTTGGTCAGCGCGCCGACCGAGATAGCCGAAGTCACCCTGGCGTGTCCTGTTCCGTTTCCTCGCTGTCAGTCGCGAGGATACGGTACAGGGCCTTGCGGGTGTCGGCCAGGATCTTGCTGGCTTGCTGGATCTGAGCCGGCGTGCCGGCCTGGGCCACCTGCACGGTGGCCATGGCCACGTAGCGGGACAGGTTGTGCAGCTGGACCGCCGCGTTGTCGACGCTGCCGGTCACGGCATCCCAGGAGGCCCGCAGCTGGTCGGCGTGGGCCTGGACGTACGTCCGGCCCTCGTCGGTCAGCGTGTAGTTCCGCTTGCGGTCCTCGCCGGCCGCCGGGCTTATCAGGCCCTCGTCCTCGAGCTGCTGCAGGGCCGGGTAGACCGAGCCAGCGCTCGGCCGCCACACGCCCTCGGTGCGCTCGGCGATCTCCTGGATGATCTGGTAGCCGTTCCACGGCTGGCCCTCGGACAGCAGGTCGAGGATCGCGGCCCGGACGTCACCGCGCCGGACCCGCGGGCCCCGCCCGCCGAACCTCGGCGGCCCGAACGGCCCGCCGCGCATCCCGAACTCGAACGGCCCGCCCGGGCCGCCTAGGCCGCCTGGGCCGCCCAGACCGCCTGGGCCGCCGCCCGGCCAGGGACCGCCGCGCCTTCCGGCACGCATCCGGTGGCCGGCGCCACGATGTTCCCGGTGCTCTCGATGCTCACGATGCTCTCGGGGATCTCCCCATGCTTCGTCATACATTTTGTTACTCCTTCAACGTCTCTAGATCGCTTGTCGATCCATGTTGTTAGTTCGACGATATATCTACAACGATCGGATCGCAAGGCTTGATTTCAAGATCTTTACCGAACGGGGCGGGCTGACGCGGTCGGCGGCTGTCCCGGCTGCCCTGGGACGCGGCGTCGCCCAGGACCCCAGCCCGGCCCTCGCTTGAGCGTCCGCGTAGTTCATCGCGCCAGCCCCGGCGGCCCCACCCGTCCCGGAGCCCCGCTTCTGCCGCAGGGTGCCGAAGGCTATGAACTACCGCGATGTGACGCTGATGTGGTCCTCACCACATCGATGTGACGCTGATGTGGTGAGGACCACGACGATGTGGCATCGCCGTTGCCGGCCGCACGGCCTTGGTACCGTCAGCACCGCCAGCACCGCCAGCACCGCGATCTGGGCGCCGCGGGTCAGCCGTGACGGCATGAAACCCGGCTTCGAGTCCGTCCGGACGGGCTGAAAGCCCGGTTTCATGACGTCACTGAGGCGCTCGCCGCGGTTCAGGGCACGGGCGGCGGCCTTGCGCTGCCGCCCCAGCCAGCCCGGGGCGCGTGAAGGCTAGCGCTTCTTGCTGTTATCAGTATTGGTGGGTGGTGCGTGGGCTCGGGGGCTGGGCTTCGGGAGGTGGGGCTGGGCTTCGGGCGGTGGGGCTGGGCTTCGGGCGGGTGGGGGTGGGGGTGGAGGTGGGGGGTGGGCGCGGTGGGGGTGGGCGGGGTGGGGCGCCGGGCGGGGGTGAGGAGGGGAGGTGGGTTAGGGGAGGATGGGGAGGGTGTACTCGCGGCGGATGCTGTTGCCGAGGCGGGAGATGTCGGCGCCGTAGACGTGCATGGAGATGGCCACGGTGTCACCGGTGTTCCGGACGCGGTGGATGTCGCCCGGGGGCGCGAAGGCGCTGACGGAGCCGGCCGGGTTCAGGTTGCGGACAGCGAGGCTGAGCGCCTGTCCCCCGTCGGCCAGCGCGAAGATCTCCTCGTGCTCACGCCCCTGCAGGACGGCCGTCACGCACCAGGCCACATGATCGTGGATCGGCGTCAGCTGGCCGGGCAGCCAGACCATGGCCGAGACCGAGAACGTGCCGTCGGGCTCGGCATGGAGCAGGTGGCTCTGGTAGCCCGCCGGGTCGCCGCGCCGCAGTGACGCGGGCAAGATCGCGGCCGGGTCGGGCCGGGCGGCGCGCAGCGCGTCCGCCACCAGGTCCGCCGTCCTGGCCCAGCCCAGGCCGCGGCGGACCGCGGCCCTGATCACGCGCAGCAGGCGGTCCGGGCACGTTCCGGCGCCGTCCGCCGGATCCGCTTCACGATGAACGGTGCTGGTCAGCGACATGCTTCTCAGGCTAGCGAGCATCGGTCCATCGACACTAATGCCAATCGGTCCGCATATGCATAGACGCCGTTGATCAGTAAGGGTCCTAATCGGCGACGGTGGAGTAGGCGATGACGCCGCGGCGCATGGCGTCGATGGCGGCGCGGGCGGTGGCGGCCAGGTCGTCGTGGCGTGAGGCGCGGGACCCGGGCTCACCGGAGCCGGGCTTACGAGAGCCGGGCTCACCGGAGCCGGGCTCACGAGAGCCGGGCTTACCGGAACCGGGTGACTCGTTCCCGGGCGGTACGGGAGCGGCCGCGGCGACCTGGTCCAGGAGGTCGATGAGCTGCTTGACCGAGCGGACGAAGTCGCCGGGGGTGAGGTCGGGCGACTCGGCCAGGACGCTCTCCAGCCGGGCGCCGCGCGCCCAGCGGTAGGCCGCCCAGGCGAAGCCGAGGTCGGGCTCGCGCAGGAACGACAGCTCGTTGTCCTTTTCCAGCTGGTCCAGCTCGCCCCAGGTGCGGACGGTGGCGACCAGCGCCTCGGGCACCCGCCCCTTGGGCAGCCGCGGGGGCTGGACGTCATCGGACTGGCGCGACTCGAAGGACAAGGCCGACACGCAGGCGGCGAGCTCGGCCGCGGTCAGGCCGTCCCACAGGCCCCGGCGCAGGCACTCGGCGGCCAGCAGGTCCAGCTCGGAGTACAGGCGGCCCAGCCGCCGCCCGTCCGCCGTGACGGTGTCCCCGGCCAGGTAACCGAGGCTCTCCAGGACCCGGCAGACCCGGTCGAAGGTCCGGGCGATCACGTGCGACCGGCCGGCCGACCCGGCGCTCGATCGCCTCGGTCTCGCGCGCGAGCCGGAAGTAGCGTTCGGCGTACCGGGCGTGGTTCTCGCGGTCCTGGCAGCCGTGGCACGGGTGACGGCGCAGCCGCCGCCGCAGGTCCGCGATCTCCCCGGCCGCCGCGGGGGCGGTCTGTTCCCAGTCCGCCGCGCGGGTGGGCCGCCGGGGACCCTCGTGGCTGGCCAGGCGGTTCCGCATGGTGGTGGCGAGGTCCTTGCGGTGCTGGGGAGAGCGCGGGCTGAAGGACCCGGGAATGCGGATCTTGTCGATGACCTCGGCCGGGACCGGGAAGTCGGCCACGGCTAGCCGCTTGACCTGCCGCCCCTCGGTCAGCACCAGCGGCCCGGGCCCGGCGTACTCGGCGGATCCGTTGACCACGGCGGCGGCGTCACCGCCGCGGGCGGGCCGCAGGCCGGGCTGCAGGACCACAGCCAGGCCAGCGCGCCGCCCGCCCGGCACGCGGATGATGTCACCCGGCCGCAACTGCGACAGGGAGCGGGCCGCTTCCGCCCGGCGCGAGGTCGCACGGACCCGGGACAAGTCGCCCTCTCGTTCGGTCAATGACCTTCTCAGCTGCGCGTAATCGGCGAAGTCACCCTGATCACAGGTCATCGACTTGGCCAGGTCGGCCATGGCCTGCTGGTTCTTGCGGACCTGCCGGGTCAGGCCGACGACGCCGCGGTCGGCCTGGAACTGCGCGAACGAGGATTCGAGCAGGGCGGCGGCCCGGGCGCGGCCGGCCCAGCCGGTCAAATTGACCGCCATGTTGTAGGAGGGGCGGAAGCTCGAATTGAGCGGGTAGGTCCGGGTACTGGCCAGGCCGCCCAGGGCGCCGGGGTCCATGCCCGGCTGCCACAGCACGACCGCGTGGCCTTCGACGTCGATGCCGCGGCGTCCGGCCCGCCCGGTGAGCTGGGTGTACTCCCCCGCGGTGAGGTTCGCGTGGGTCTCGCCGTTCCACTTGTCCAGCTTCTCGATGACGACGGTCCTGGCCGGCATGTTGATACCGAGGGCGAGGGTCTCGGTCGCGAACACCGCCCGCACCAGGCCGGCCGCGAACAGCTCCTCGACGACCTCCTTGAAGGCGGGCAGCATCCCGGCGTGGTGCGCGGCGATCCCGCGCCGCAGGCCGTCCAGCCAGGCGCCGTAGCCGAGGACGGTCAGGTCCTCGGGCGGGATGTCGGCGGTACGGCGCTCGGCGACCCGCTGGATCACCTCGGCCTCTTCGGGCGTGGTCAGCCGCAGCCCCGCGATCTGGCACTGCTCGACGGCCGCGTCGCATCCGGCCCGGCTGAAGATGAACGTGATGGCCGGCAGCAGGCCGTCGGAGTCGAGCCGCGAGATCACGTCGGGCCGGTAGGCGGCCGGGAACCGGCGCGGGCGGCGGTTCCCGCGGCCGGGCCGGGGCGGGGCCTTGCGCTCGATCCAGGTGTCCCGCTGGGCGACCCGGAGCAGCTCGGGGTTGACCCGCAGATGCTCCTCGCCGGCCGGGCCGGCCGCGGGTACCGTGCCGGTGAACAGGTCGTACAGCCGGTTCCCGGCCAGCACGTGCTGCCACAGCGGGACCGGCCGCTGCTCGTCCACGATGACCGTCGTGCCGCCGCGGACCTGGTCCAGCCACTCGCCGAACTCCTCGGCGTTGCTCACCGTCGCGGACAGCGCCACCACCCGCACCGATTCGGGCAGGTGGATGATCACCTCTTCCCAGACCGCGCCGCGGGACCTGTCCGCCAGGTAGTGCACCTCGTCGAGCACGACGTAGCCGAGCCCGGACAGGGTCTGGGAGCCGGTGTACAGCATGTTCCGGAGCACCTCGGTGGTCATCACCACCACCGGGGCGTCGCCGTTGATGCTGTTGTCCCCGGTGAGCAGGCCCACCGTGCGGCTGTCGTAGCGGCGCACCAGGTCGGCGTACTTCTGGTTGGACAGCGCCTTGATCGGCGTGGTGTAGAAGCACTTGCGCCCCTGGGCCAGCGCCAGGTGCGCGGCGAACTCGCCGATCACCGTCTTGCCCGAGCCGGTCGGCGCGGCCACCAGCACGCCGCGTCCCTCGCCGAGCGCGCGGCAGGCATCGACCTGGAAGTCGTCGAAGTCGAAGTCGTACAGCGCGCGGAAGTCGGCGAGTTCCGGGGCGGACTGGCGGTCGCGGAACGCGGCGTACCGGTCCGCCGGGGTTGTCATGGATTCCAGACTAGAGTCCCGAGCCAGGTGGCTGGGGCTCAGGTGCTAGTTGAGGCGGCTGTCGGGACGGTCGTCCAGCTCGTTGTCCAGCCTGTTCAGGTCGATCGGGGAGAGCTCGTCGTCGGCCAGGCCCGCGTAGGGATCGGGGTTCAGCGGGCCCCGCTGGCGGTCGTTGTACCACACGATGAACTCGGCCACCTCGACCAGCGCCACGCACGCGCCGCCCAGGATCAGCATCGTGATCGGGTCCGGGCTCGGGTTCGCGATGCCCGCGATCAGGAACACCCCGAAGATCATCATCCGGCGCCACTTGCGGAAGCGGGCGTGGGTCAGGACCCCGGCCAGGTTCAGCATGACGATCAGCAGCGGCAGCTCGAACGCCAGCCCGAACGCCAGCATGATCGTCATCACGAAGCTCATGTACAGGTCGACCTGGATCAGGTTCTGCACGCCGCCCGGCGTCAGGCCGAGCAGGTAGTGCATGGACCGGCCGAGCGACAGGTAGGCCAGCACGTTCCCGACTCCGAACAGCGGCACCGCGGTGCCGATGAAGATGTATCCCCACCGCTTCTCCCGGGAGTGCAATCCGGGCGCGATGAACGACCACAGCTGGTAGAGCCAGACCGGGGAGGACAGGATGATCCCGACGATCAGGGCGACCTTGACGCGCAGGTAGAACGCGTCCAGCGGTCCGTTCAGGACCAGCTGGTCGACGCCCAGCTTCTGGCATCCGGTAAAGCCGCGGATGTGGGCCTTGCACAGCGGATGCTCGATGAAATGCCATACCGGGTTGAAGAACACGAACCCGACGATCATCCCGGCGATGAGCGCGAGGGCGCTCTTGACCACCCGGTTGCGCAACTCCCGCAGGTGATCGAACAGCGGCATCCGCCCCTCGGGGTCCCGCCGTCGCTGTGACCGCACGTAGCGCTCGCCGACGATGCGCGCGCCTTGGACGGCACCAGGGAGTTTTGCCATGACGGCCTCCGGCGGTAACGCGCCCTAGCTGGGCTGCGTGTGCTGCGGCTCGGGGGTTCCTGGGACCGGGGCGTCCATGGCGGAAGCCCGCTGCAGGTCGCGGATCTGCTGCTGCAGCGCGTCGATCTGCGACTGCTGCTCAGCGGGAGCCGGGGCCGGAGCCGAGGTGAGCTGAGGCTGCACGAACGCCGGTGCGGGCGCGCTTCCCGGCTCGGGCTCGTCCTGCGAGTCTTCGTGCAGGCCCTGAACTTCCCGCTTCAAGATACGCATCGACTGACCGAGCGAACGCGCCGCGTGCGGCAGCTTCCTTGACCCGAACAGCACGATGATCACCACGGCGATGATCAAGATCTTCCACGGGCTGTCAAACAGGTCACCAACCATGTCAGTCCTCTTTAACGCCGGAGTCATCCTTCTCGGCCAGAGTCTACACGGCGCCCTTGGCGGGGCACCGTTTCTGCAGGTTCGGCCGGTGAATCGCGTGTACTGACCGATAATACGACATAGTTCGCGAGAGCGGCCGCGGCCGCCTCGCGCACCTGCGCCAGCAGCGGCGCCGGCGAGATGACCCGGCCGTCCTCCCCGAGCTGCAGCGCCAGCCGCCGTACCCAGCTGGTGTCCGGGGTGCGCAGCACGACCCGGAGCCGGCCCTCGTCCAGGTCCGTCACCGACTCGCACGGGTAGTACTCCGCCACCCAGCGCCCGGCCGCGGTCAGCTCGAGCTCCACCAGGACGTCGTCCGGCGACGGCCGGAACAGGCCCTGGTCGACGTCCACGGGCTCGGCCTCGGCCGGCGGCGCGGACGGCACGTCGAGCACCTCGAGGCCGAGGACCCGGTCCAGCCGGAACAGCCGCATGCCCTCGGCGCGCAGGCACCAGCCCTCGAGGTACGGCCGCCCCTCCACCACGAGCAGCCGCATCGGGTCGACATCGCGCTCGGTCGCCTCGTCCCGGCCGGGCACGTAGTAGCGCAGGTGCAGACGCCGCCGCGTCAGGAGGGCGGCGCGGATCTGGGTGGCGTACGCCGAAGTGCCTTCGTCCGGGATGTCGACCTGCACGGCCACCTGGGCGCTCGCCGCGGCGGCCTCGCCGGCCGCGGCCTCCAGCTTGGCGATCAGCCTCGACAGGGCCGAGCGGTCCTCCAGGCCCGGCACCTCGGCCAGCATCCGCAGCGCGACGAGCAGCGCGCTGGCCTCGTCGACGGCCAGCCGCAACGGGCGGCCCATGGACTCGGCCTGGCTGACGACGATCTCGCCGCCCTCGTAGGACAGGTCGATGGGGCAGTAGGGATCGGGGGCGCGCAGCTCGACGCACCACAGCAGGTTGAGGTCGTCCACGAGCTCGCGCTCGCTGACCCCGAACGCCGCCGCGGTCTCGGCCAGGCCGACCGCCTTGCGGTTCATCACGTACGGCACCAGCGCGAGCAGGCGCTGCAACCGCTCGGTCGACGTCACCAGGGCACTCACGTGATGACCCCCTTGAGGCGGCGGATGACGGCATCGCGCAGGTCGGGCGGGTCGAGGACGATGGCGTCGGGGCCGAACCGGGCGACGTAGTCGGCGAACCAGCCCAGGCCTTCGAAGCGCGTGGTGACCAGGTCCCAGCCCGGCGCCGTCTCGTCGGCGCGGACCCCGGCCGCGTTCCGGCGCAGCCCGACGCCGGTCCCGGCCCGCACCCGCAGCAGCGCGGTGTGCTCCTGGACGGGCCCGGAATCCCGGCCGCGGACCATCTCGCGCACGTCCACCCCGTCCGGCACCGTCACCTTGCCGCCCGGCCCGCTGAACTTCACCGGCCCGGCGATCCGGTCGAGCCGGAACACCCGGGTGGCGTCGCGGCCGCGGTCCCGGCCCGCCACGTACCAGCGGCCGTGCCGGTTCACCACGCCCCACGGCTCGAGCTCGCGGCGCTGCGGGTCGCTGCGCCCGGCCGCCCGGTAGCTGAACGTCACCGGCCTGCGGTCCCTGACCGCCTCCCACAGCGGCCCGAAGGCCGGCTCGGGCGCACCCAGCCGGGGTTCGATGCCCGGCGGCACCGGCGAGTGCTCGTCGTCACCGTCCGCGTCGATGCCGGCCGCCCGCAGCTTCAGCAGCGCGCCGGCCGCGGCCCCGGCCAGCTCGGCCCGCTGCCAGACGCGGGCGGCCAGGCCGAGGACGGCCGCCTCGTCCGTCTCGAGCCGCAGCTCGGGCAGCTGGTAGGCCTGCTTCCTGATCCGGTAACCGGGATCCTCGTCGAACGGGTGGTTGACACCGGTCTCCAGCGGCACGCCCAGCTCGCGCAGGTCCTCTTTGTCCCGCTCGAACATGCGCTTGAACAGGTCGTCTTGCTCCGGGTAGCCGGGCACGGCCGCGCGGACCTGCTCGGCGGTGAGGTAGCGGCTGGTGGAGAGCAGGCAGACGACAAGGCCGAGCAGCCGCTCAGTCTTGCGCTTGGACATGGCTTTCCGATCCCTGAGGTGGGCCCTGGATCACAGATTATTCTCTCGCAGGCAGTGCCGGCTCAGGGGCAGCGACCCGGGAAACGAGTTGACTAGAGTGCCGGGATGATCACATGGCGGAACGGCACGGTGAGCGGGATGCGCCGCGAGTGGGCGGGGGCGGTGGAACTCGACGTGGCGGTGGACGCCGCACCCGGTGAAGGGGCGCCTGGTGAAGGGGCACCCGGTGCGGCCGTCCAGGTCCGGGCGCTGGCCTACCCGGCCCTGACCGGCCGGCCGCGGCCCGGCGACCGGGTGCTGCTCAACACCACGGCGCTCGACCTCGGCCTGGGCACCGGCGGCTACGCGCTGGTGATCGCGATCCCGGACCGGCTGCCGCCAGACCCCGGCCTGCCTGGCCACCTGGTCAAGGCCCGCTACTCCCCGCTCCAGGCCACCGTGCTCGGCGCGGACGAGCAGGGCTCACCGCACCACGACGTGCTCCGCGACGCCGACGACATCGGCGGGATGCCGGTCGTGGTGGCCGACCTGCATTCGGCTCTCCCGGCCGTTCTGGCCGGGCGTCTTCTCCGGCCGAACGGCCCGGCGTTCCCCGCCCCGCGGACGGTGCCCCGCCCCGGGTGGTCTACGTGATGCAGGACGGCGGCGCCCTGCCCGCCTGGTTCTCGCGGACCTGCGCGGCGCTGCGGGAGGCGGGCTGGCTGGCCGCGACGGTGACCACCGGCCAGTCGTTCGGCGGGGACCTGGAGACGGTGACCGTGCACACCGGGCTGCTCGCCGCCCGGCACGTGCTCGGGGCCGACATCGCGGTGGTCGCGCAGGGACCGGGCAACCTCGGCACCGGGACCCGCTGGGGGTTCTCCGGGGTGGCGGCGGGCGAGGCGGTCAACGCCGCCGCCGCGCTGGGCGGGCGCCCGGTGGCCTCGCTGCGGGTCAGCGACGCGGACCCGCGCGAGCGGCACCGCGGTGTCTCGCACCACAGCCTGACCGCCTACGGCCGGGTCGCGCTGGCCCGGGCGGACGTGGTGGTGCCCGGACTGGACGGGGACTTCGGGAAGCTGGTCACGGCGGCCGCCGCCGGGCTGGCCGGGCGGCACAACGTGGTCACGGTGCCCGTCGGCGGCCTGGAGGAGGCGCTGCGCGCGGCTCCGGTACGGCTGTCGACGATGGGCCGCGGCCTGGATCAGGACCTGGCGTACTTCCTGGCCGCAGCGGCGGCCGGCCGGCACGCCGGCCGCCTGCTGCGGCGTTGAGGTACCTGCTTAGCCCTGCTTGAGCGCGTCGATGATGTCGACCACGAACAGCAGGGTGTCCTTGCCGGTGATGCCGGCCTGGGAGGCCCCGGCGCTGCCGTAACCCTCGGCCGGGCGGGACGGAGAGCAGCACCCGGCTGCCCACGGTCTGGCCGGTCAGTCCCTTGTCCCAGCCGGGGATGACCTGCTCGGGCGACGCGCCGATGACGAAGCCGAACGGCGAGCCCGACGACCAGGAGGAGCCGAAGACCTTCTTGGTCCGCCAGATGTAGCCCGAGTACTGGGCGATGACGTACTCGCCCTTGGTCACCTTCGGGCCGGTGCCCTTGACCAGTGTCTTGGTCACCAGCGCGCCGGGCGGCGCGGCGGAGGTGAAGGACACGGACGGGGCGGTGCCCGACTTGGCGCTGACGGTGGGCAGGGTGCCGCCGCCGTTGGACACCTGCGAGCCGGTCGCGCTCGCGTTGTCGGCGTAACCCTTGACCACATCGATGACGAACACCAGCCAGGTGCTGCCGGTGACGCCGATCTGCGAGTTGCCCGAGGTGCCGTACCCCTGGGCGGGCGGGATGACCGCGAGGACGCGGCTGCCGACCTTCTTGCCGACCAGCGCGGTCTCCAGGCCCGGCAGCATCTGCCCGCCGATCACCGTCGGGCTGCTGGTGTAGGTGCTGGCCTTCAGGGAGGAGGCCTTGCCCTGCCAGAAGTAGAGCACGAAGTTCGCCGCCAGCGCGTCGCTCTTGGTCAGCACGGGGCCGCTGCCCTGGATCAGCGTCTTGACCGTGAGGTTGCTCCCCGGCAGGGCCTTGGGGATGGTCACCTTGGGCGCCTTGCCGAATGCTCCGGTGGCGGTGATAGCCGTATTCGCGCCGGAACCGCTCACGCTCGCGGCCGAGCCGGAGGCCGAAGAAGTAGCGGAAGAGGAGGCGGAGGCGCTCGACTTCGATGACGACCCGCAGCCCGCGAGGACCACGCAGGCCACCAGGGGAATGGCGATGAGCGCTAGCAAGCGTCGCATGGAGAAAACCCTCAAATGTGGTGGATGTCAGCTTCGCCAGCCTACTGGCAGTGCTGGCCGGGGGGACGACCCCCCGGAACCCCCCGCTACCCGCTGCGGTACTCGCCGTAGTATCACCTGGCCGGGAGGCCGCGGCCCCGCGGCCAGGGCGATCACATGCCGGCGATGAGCTTCTCCACGCGCTCGTCCACCGAGCGGAACGGGTCCTTGCACAGCACCGTCCGCTGGGCCTGGTCGTTCAGCTTGAGGTGCACCCAGTCGACGGTGAAGTCGCGCCGCTTTTCCTGGGCCCGGCGGATGAACTCGCCGCGCAGCTTGGCCCGCGTCGTCTGCGGCGGCACCGACTTGGCCTCGAAGATGTCGATGTCCCGGGCCGCGCGCTCCACCGCTCCGGCCCGCTGCAGCAGGTAGTACAGGCCGCGGCCGCGGTGCACGTCGTGGTAGGCCAGGTCGAGCTGGGCCACCCGGGGCGAGGACAGCGGCAGGTCGTGCCGGGCCCGGTACCGCTCGATCAGCTGGTACTTGGTCACCCAGTCGATCTCCCGCGCGATCATGTCCAGGTTGCCCGTCTCGATCGCGGACAGGGCCCGCTCCCACATGTCCAGGACCCGCTTGCTCACCGGGTCGGCGCCGTTCTTGGTGGTGAAGTCCTTGGCCCGGTTCAGGTACTCGTACTGGATGTCCAGCGCGGACATCTCGCGCCCGTTGGCCAGCCGGACCCGGCTGCGGCCGGTCATGTCGTGGCTGACCTCGCGGATCGCGCGGATCGCGTTGTCCAGGGTCAGGTCGCGCATGATCGCGCCGGCCTCGATCATGCGCAGCACCAGGTCGGTCGACCCGACCTTGAGCAAGGTGGTGGTCTCGCTCATGTTGGAGTCGCCGACGATCACGTGCAGCCGCCGGAAGCGCTCGGCGTCGGCGTGCGGCTCGTCCCTGGTGTTGATGATCGGCCGGGACCGGGTGGTGGCGGACGACACGCTCTCCCAGATGTGCTCGGCGCGCTGGCTCACGCAGTACACCGCGCCGCGCGGCGTCTGCAGCACCTTGCCCGCGCCGCAGATGATCTGCCTGGTCACCAGGAACGGGATCAGGATGTCGGCCAGCCGGCCGAACTCCCCGTGCCGGCCTACCAGGTAGTTCTCATGGCACCCGTAGGAGTTCCCGGCGGAGTCGGTGTTGTTCTTGAACAGGTAGATGTCGCCGGCGATGCCCTCTTCGCGCAGCCTCCGGTCGGCGTCGACGAGCAGGCCCTCCAGGATCCGCTCCCCCGCCTTGTCGTGGGCGACCAGGTCGAGCACGTTGTCGCATTCCGGGGTGGCGTACTCGGGGTGGCTGCCCACGTCGAGGTAGAGCCGCGCCCCGTTTCGCAGGAAGACGTTGCTGCTACGGCCCCACGACACCACCCGCCGGAAGAGGTAACGCGCCACCTCATCCGGCGAGAGCCTCCGCTGCCCGCGGAAGGTGCACGTAACGCCGTACTCGTTCTCGACACCGAATATTCGCCGGTCCACACGCCAAGGCTACGTCCCGTTGCCCGGTGACAACAGCATCCCCCGCGTGTTGGCCTACGGCGAGGGCAGCTTGGCGAGCAGGTTCTGGCCGTAGACGTAGACCGTGTAGGGGCCGGTGCGGTAGATCCTGGCCGGGTGGCCCAGGGCCGCCAGCGCGGCCGGGTTGGGCTGCCAGTGGTGGAAGAACCCGGGCGTGGAGCTGGTGACCAGGAAGTTCGCCCGGTTGGAGCCGGGGTCGTACCAGGCGCTCTTGGCCTCCCACAGGTCCGGCGCCAGCGTGCCGGGCAGCACGGCCCGGATCGTGACGGCGCCGCCGCTGCCCACGGTGGCCACGCTCGATTCCCAGTAGCCGCCGATCCCGCTGGTCAGGTGGTGCGCCTCCAGGAAGGTGACCAGGCGCGCGTTCATCGGCGGGACGGACGGCTGGGCGGCGGCCCAGCCGAGGCTGGCCGCATAGCCGGCCAGCCGCGGCGGCCAGCAGGGCCGGGACGGCCCACCGCCGCCCGCGGCCGGCCAGGCTGCTCTCGCGCAGGCCGGGCGCCAGTGTCCGGCCCGCGAGGACCGCCCCGTACGGCAGGACCACGGCGAACTCCCGCGCGTTCAGGTCGGTCGCGTTGGCTAGCGTGCTCGGCACGTACGCGGCCACGTTGACCACCATCGCGAGGAGCAGGACCTGGCTGATCAGGTCGGGCCAGGGCCAGAAGTGCCGCGCCACCCGCCAGGCGGCCCAGGCGACCAGGGCCACCCCGGCCAGGTGCAGCAGCGCGAAGGCCAGCGCGGCGGGCGGCCCCTCGGGCTTGGCCCCGAACAGCGCGAGCAGGCCCTTCGCGGTCACGTAGGCGTGCTTGGGCCAGGTGTGCAGCGGGGCCAGCTGGTAGGGCACCGGGTGCAGGTAGGCCTGGAGCAGCCGCCCGGCCAGCGAGGCCACGCCCTGGGCGGCGATGGCCGCCACCGCCAGGGACAGCTCGTACCAGCTCGACCGCAGGACGCCGGGGCCGGGGTGTCCTGGCGCCGGGCGAGCGCGCGGGTGACGCGCAGCGCGCACACCGCCACCAGCGGCACCACGCCCACCAGGAGGACCAGCGGGTCGGCGACGAGCACCCAGGCCAGCAGCAGCCCGGCGGCCGCCACGGTGTACCAGCGCGGCCGGGAACCGGTCGAGGACCAGCCAGGTCAGCAGCAGCGGCACGGCCGTGCCCAGGTGGCCGAGGGACAGCAGCACGACGAAGACGGCGACGCCGAGCTGGGGGGCGAACACCAGGCCGGCCGTCAGCAGCATCCGCGCCCGGCCCTCGCCGCGGGGCACCTGCCCCCGGGCGCCGCGGGCCAGCAGCACGGCCAGGACCACCACCAGGGTGTACGTCATCGCCGCGGCGATATGGGCGGTGTCGGTGTGCAGCCCGAACAGCGCGACCAGCAGCGTGTACTGCGGCAGCTCGGTGGTGATGAACGAGACGTCGGACAGGTACCAGCCGTGCAGCCAGAAGTTGCCGTGCAGCATGTCCCACGCCATCAGCAGGTCGTTCGACTCGTCGGAGTTCTCCGGGTACGTCCGCGACATCCGCAGGTAGGCGAGGAACAGCAGCGCCACGGCCAGCGACGGTCTCCGGCGGCGGCGAGCAGGCGGCCGGGCGGCACGACGGGGGCCCGGCGCACGCTGCGCCGCGGTCACGGGAGGCGGGGCGGAGGACTTCTCCGCCGCCTCGCTTTTCGGCACGGTCACCACACGTCCTTAGCGCGCTCGCGGGCGGTTCTTATTCGTTGCAGCCGGTCACAGCGTACGGGGTCGCTCTGGTAAGCTGCGCGCGCCTATTCAAGAATTTCCTTCCGCTGAGACAGCCATGGTGGAGGCTTGCGGTTGCAGCTCACGTCGACGTCGGAAGAGGACAGGTCTGTCCGGCCCCGCCCGCCGTCGCGGTGGTCGAGGCTGAACCGGCCGCTGGTCCCGCGATCATCGCCTTCCCCGGGTGGCTCGGGTTCGCCCTGGCCCGCTACCAGATCTGGGCCGAGGGGCACCTCAGCCTGTTCATGATGGCCGGGCACGTCTACACCCACCGGCCCCAGCTCCCCCGCGGGCTGCTGCGGGTACCGAACGCGGGTTACGACGGGCAGTTCTACTACCGGCTCGCGCTGAACCCGTTCGACTGGCACCCGACCGCGTTCGGCATCACGATGGACCAGTCCTACCGCTAGACCCGGATCGGCTACCCGGTGCTGGCCTGGCTCTCCGCCTTCGGCCAGCACCAGCTCGTGCCTGACTGCTGGTCGCGCTCAACCTGTTCGGGGTGGCGGCGATGGCGTGCTCGGCGGCGTGTTCGCCCGCGAGGCGGGCCGGCACGCCCTGTGGGGCCTGGCCTTCGCCGCCTACTTCGGCCTGGTCATCAGCGTGGGCCGGGACACCGCCGAGCCGCTGGCCGAGGCGTGCATGCTGGGCGGCCTGCTCGCCTACCGCGACCGGGCGCGGTACCTGCTGGCCACCGCCTTGTTCACGTACGGCGGGCTGACCAGGGAAACGATCCTGTTCGCCCCGGCGGCCATCTCCGTGACCCGGCTGGTCCCCTTCGCCCGCCGCCGGGCGACCCGGCCGGGCCGACCTGACCTGGGTAGTCCCGCGGTGGCGTACGGGGTGCTCGAGGTCGCGGTGCACTTCGCGGTCAAGGGCGAGTTCCCGCTGCTGGCGAACAGCAGCCGTAACCTCACCCGCCGTTCACCGCCTACGACGCGCTGAGGTACGACCCCGCGCACATCACCACCAGCCACCTCGGCCCGGTCGACATCGCCCTGCTGGAGTACGCCACGCTGGCGGTGTTCGTCCTGGCCGGGCTGGCCGTGATCGCGGTCACCACCGCCCCGGCCCACGAGCGCGTCGCGTTCGTGTTCTTCGTGCTCCAGCTGGGCCTGCTGTCCAGCCAGATCTGGACCAGCACGTTCGGTGACGGGCGCTCGCTCATCGAGCCGTACCTGATGGCGCTGGTGCTGCTGCTGGCGACGCCGCGGCGCACGTGAACTGGTATTACCTGGGGTGATCGTGGCCTGCGCGCTGCCCGCGCTGGCGGTGGTGGCCCGGCGCCGCACCCTCTACATGTGCGCCGGGGGGCTCAGGCCGGCCCGGCCCGGCGGGCAGCTCGGCCAGCAGGTTCTTGTCCCAGACCAAGATGGTGTAGCCGCGGCGTGGTAGATCCGCGCCGGGCGGCCGAAGGTCAGTTCCGCGGACAGCTTCATGCCGGGCAGCGCCGAGGGGCCGTCCGCCACCACGAAGTTGGCGTAGCGGCGGGCCGGATCGTAGCGGCCGGGTCGGTTTCCCACAGGTACGGCACGAGGTGGTCACGGACGTCCTGACCACGGCGCCGAGGCTGACCCGGCCGTGGCTGTCCACGTTCGTGCTGTTGGCCTGCCAGTAGGTGGCCAGCCCGTCGGTGAGCCCGTGCGCGGTCAGCCAGGCGGCCAGCGGCTCGTTCGGGCCCGGCCGTACGGGCTGCGCGGCACCGAAACCGAGCGCGGCCAGGTAGCCGGCCCCCAGCACGGCGAGCACCGGGGCGAGCCAGCACCGCGCGGCCCGGGTCCAGGCCGCGAGCCGGTCGCCCAGGACGCGCCCGGCCAGCACCGCGCCGAGCGGCAGCACCGCGGCGATCTCGCGGGCGCCCAGCAGGTCCTGGGCGTGCGGGCTGATCATGTAGGCGACCACGTTGAACGATGGCCACCGCGAACACCGGCACGATCAGGTCGCCGGGCGGAGAACCGGGCCAGGCCGACGCGAGCGCGCAGGCGACCACGACCGCGCCGGCCAGGTGCACCGACACCAAGACGACCTCGAGCGCCGTGGGGCCGTAGAAGGGGGGTTGAGGAGTTCGCCCCGAAGACCTCCAGGAAGGCCTGCAGGGTGACCCACGAGTTGTGCTGCAGCTGGCTCAGGTCCGGGTCGGTGCGACGGGCGACTGCTGGAAGCCGCCCAGGGCGGTCACACGCGGGGCCGGCGACCCGGCCAGCCCGGCCGCCGCGGCCGCGACGGCCAGGGACAGCTCGTACCACGCGGGCACGTTCCGGACCCCGCGCCGATCAGCCCGGGACGGCGCGGCACGGCCGACCAGCACCAGCGGGGCGAGGCCGGTGATCAGCACGACCGCGTCGGCCACCATGGTCAGGGTGAACAGGACGAAGGCCAGCACGGGCACGACCAGCGCGGCCGCAGCCGGGCCCGGTCGATCAGGAGCCAGACCGCCAGCAGCGGCACCGCGGTGCCGGTGTGGTCCGGGGACAGCAGCAGGATGTAGGTGGCGGTGAGCTGCGGGGACAGCATCAGGCCGGCGGCCAGCAGGGCACGGGCCAGCCGGCCCCGCCACGCGCCGGCCCCTGGCCAGCCAGCGGCGAGCAGCACGAGCAGGGTGTAGGTCATGGCCGCGGCGGCGTGGACCACCCAGGGGCCCAGCCCGCCGACCGCCTCGATCAGCGCGTACTGCGGCAGCTCGGTGGTGTAGAAGGACACGTCCGACACCTACCAGTTGCTCAGCAGCAGGTTGCCGTGCAGCATGTCCCAGGCCTGCAGCACGTTCCCGGCCCCGTCCGAGCCCAGCGGGATCGACTGGGACTGGCGCCAGTAGCAGAAGAACAGCCCGGCCGCCGCCACCACGGTGAGCGCGGCCGGCCCGCGCGCCGGGCGAGCCGACGGCGGGGGTCCGGCCGGGCGGGCCGCGGGGCGGGCGTCTCCGCCGCGCCCGTCATGTTCACCGCGTCGCCGGCACGACCGCCATGCCGCTGAAGCGCAGGAGAACCGGCGTGCGCGGCCGGCAGCCGGGCGGGTAGAACCAGTAGGTCGTGCCGCCCGCCACCTGCCGGTGCGTGCAGATGAACTGGCTGCTCATGATGAACTCCCACCACGGGTTCAGGACGCAGGCCGGACGCCGGCCCGCTCGGCCTGGACCAGGAAGCCGGTCGTCGGGCCAGGCCTTCTCGTTCAGGTGGATCAGGATCGTCCGGCCGTGGGCGCTCGCCGCCACCACGCTGACCGCGGCGCGGCAGCGCCGCCTCGGTGTTGACGGTGTCGGCGGCGGTGGCCGGGACACCGCCAGCACCGCGATGACCGCGAGCACCGCCGCAGCCGGCGCGGGCCAGCACCGCGCCAGGCCCGCGCGGCGGGGGCGCGTGCACCACGGCCACCGCGATCACCACCAAGGTGATCACCGGGGCGGCAAGGTAGAAGTAACCGGTGTAGTAGTGCGACAGGGAGTCGATCCCGAACGCGGTGTAGGCGGCGAACGCCACCGTGGACACCACGTTGACGGCGAGCAGCGCGGCCAGGAACCTTTGCCGTGTGCCCCGGGTGAGCCAGCCGACTACGGCGATCGCGACCGGACGACAGCGGGACCAGGACGCGAGGTGCCCGCCCCGCCACCAGAACCACGCCACGTACCGCACGACTGGCTCAGGTCGTGGCCGCCCGCCCGTTTGGAGGAGGAGTAGGAGAAGTAAAGGCCGAATTCCCCCGGCCAGTGCAGCGCCAGGTTGACGGCGATGGGCAGCGCGAACACCGCGCTGATCACCGCCGCCGGCACCCAGATCCGCCAGCGGCGCAAGCGCCGGAGCAGCGCCATGGGCCCAAGGCGCCGGTACCGCACCACCAGCGCGACCAGCACGAGCCCAGGACCGCCGGCACGATCATCAGGAAGGCCGCGTGCCCGTGGATCAGGAACCACCCGGTCAGCGTCAGGATCCACAGGTCCCGCGACGCGCCTGCCGCCACCGAGGCCGCCGCGACCAGGAAGGCGATGTACGTCGGGACGTACATCCACTCCATCCAGTCGAAGCTGAGGATCAGCGGCTCGGTCGCGATGAAACCGAGGACCGCGGCCAGGCAGGCGGCGGCCCCGCGCACCGAGCGCGTCCACCCGTACACCACGGCGACGGTCGCCGCCACGAAGAAGCTGTTGAGCACGAACACGGCCAGCACGTGCGCGTTCCACGCCGTCGGGACCAGGTGCCCGACATCGCGGAACAGCCATTCGCCGAACGCCTGCACGTACAGGTAGGCCGGGCCCGGATGGTTGAAGCGCTCCTTGGAGTAGTCGCCGACCAGCAGCGTGAAGTGCTTGGCCTGCCCGATCAGTATCGAGTTGGCCGCGTCGTCGGCGCTGGGGTAGAAGCGGGTGGTGAACAGGAACCAGCCGCGGACGACGAGCACGGTGAGCACGATCGCGAACGGCGCGGCCCAGACCCAGGCGGGGGGAGACGAAGCGGTCGTGACCATTGATGCCCTGACCGATGCTCAGATTGATGCTCAGAGGGCGCCGGTCTTGACCGCGTGGTCGATCCACGGGATGACCTCGTCGAGCATCTGGTCCAGGGTGGTGGTCGCCTCGAAGCCGAGGACCTTCGCGGCCTTCCCGGTGTCGGGCACCCGGCGCTGCACGTCGTATTCGAACGGGTCGTCGTGCACCAGCCGCAGCGGGACGTCCGCACCCTTGATCTTGCGCCAGATCAGCTCGGCCAGCTGCCGGACCGTCGTGCCCTGGCCGGTGGACAGGTTGAAGTCCTCGTTGAAGGCGTCCTCGTGTTCCATCGCGGTCACCACGCCGGCCGCCAGGTCCCCGCCGTAGGTGTAGTGCCGCACCTGGTCGCCGGAGCCCAGGATGTGCAGCGGGTCCTGGCCCTTGAGCACCTTCTGCACCAGGTCGGGGACCACGTGGCTCATGGCCAGGCGGACGTTGCCCGACAGGATCTCCTTGTCGCCGAGGGCGCGGCTCTCCCCTATTCCCACGCAGTTGAACGGGCGCACCAGCGTGTACGGCAGGCGGTACTGGTCCCAGGCGGCCCTGGCGAAGTACTCCACCGCCAGCTTCTGGAACCCGTACGCGGAAAGCGGCGGCGGGATCCGGTGCTGCTGCCCTTCGTACGAAGGCCACTCCTCCGCGCTCTCGAACACCATCGAGGAGGACAGGTAGGTGACCTTGCGCAGCCGGCCGTCCCGGCGTGCGGCGATCGCGGCGTCACAGGATGCCGCGATGATCCGCTCGTTGGTGGCGAGCAGGTCGTAGGCGTAGGCGTGGAAGTAGGAGATTCCTCCGATCATCGCCGCGCCCGCGATGAGGTGATCGCAGTCCATCAGCAGCTCGGTCATCAGGCCGACGTCCCTGGCGTCGCCCTCGACCAGGCGGTACCTCGGATGGTCATCGTAGGACTTCTTCACCCGTCCGTACTTGGAGAAGTTGTCCAGCCCGACCACCGCGTACCCGCGCCGGAGCAGTTCCTCAACCACGTACCCGCCGATGAAGCCCGCCGAGCCGGTGACCAAGACCTTCTGCATCACTGTCCCTTATCGTCGGTTTCCCGTACGTTGGCACGGGACCTTTGTAGATCTGCTCCGGTGTCAGCTTCGGGCCGAAGGCGAACCGGTACCACCGCAGGTATTCCGGAACCCACCTGGCGATCCGGAAATTGGATACCCCCGCCTGCCGGTCCAGCCAGATCGTGGGGATCTCGGCCACGGGCAGGCCCAGCCGCTTCGCCTTGGCGGTCAGCTCTATGCCGATCTCGAACCCGGCGCGGGAGTCGATGCCGACCTGCCGGACGAAGCTCGTGGAGTAGGCCTTGAACGAGTTGGTCGCGTCGCGGGTGCCGGTGTGCGCGAGCAGCTGCAGCGACCGGCCTGCCGTCCGGGAGAGGAAACCCTTCAGCCGCGGGCCGCCGACCTGCTGGCCGCCGGCCATGTACCTGGAAGCAGCGGCCACGGCTACCCCGCGGTCGACCAGCCGGGCCAGGTCGTCGATCTGCCGGGGGTCATCACAGCCGTCCGCCATCGTCACCACGGTCACCGGGGCGGCCGCGACGTCGATGCCGAACCTGATCGCGTTGGCCGGCCCGGCCGTAGCTGTTCACCAGGCACCGGATCCGCGATTCCTTCCGCGCGTACTCCTCCGGCACCGGAACCGTGGTGTCGGCGGCGTCGTCGACGACGACGAGCACCTCGCAACGCAGCTGCACCGATTCGAACAGCCGGTCCAGCACGCGCAGGATCCGGTCGCCCTCGTTGTACGCGGGCATCACGATCGAGACCCGCGGGCGTCACTCGGATCATATCCTGACGCCCCGGCCGAGCAGGTTCCAGATGTCGGCGACCGGCTTGCCGGTGACCAGGCCGGCGTAATCGGGGTGCGGCGCCCCGATCACCAGCAGGTCGGACCGGGCGACCACCTCATCGAGCGGCAGCAGGTCGGGGTCGACGGTCACGTACGGGTCGGTGCACAGGACGGCTTCGGCCTTGAACCGCAGGATCCGCTTGAGCTTGTAGGACAGGCTCGACCTGATGTCATCGGAACCGCCCTTGAACGCCATCCCCAGGATCCCGACGGTCATCGAGCCCAGATCGTGCTGGACCTCCAGGCGGTGCACCACGTACAGCGGCAGGCCCTCGTTGACCGCCATGGCCGCGTGGCCCAGCGGGAAGTTGTTGTGGTTGAACGCGGCGAGCTGCATCGTGTCCTTGAACAGGCACGGCCCGGCGGCGAAACCCGCGCCGGGCATGTCGGCGGCCCGCGGGTAGTCCTCGGCCAGGCCCTGCCGGATCCGGTCGAAGTCCAGGCCCTGCTCGTTGGCCATCATGTAGAGCTGGTTGGCGGTGGCGAACTTGATGTAGCGCCAGACGTTGGTGAACAGCTTGGCCAGCTCGGCTTCCTCCGGCGACATCACGACCAGCTTGCCGGTCAGCATCCCGAACAGCGCGGAGCCCGCTTGCCCCGGTCGGCGTGCGGGACGAGATGATCTGCGGCAGCTCGAACAGCTCCGTCATGGCCTTGCCCTCGGCGATCCGCTCCGGGCAGAAGGCGACCTCTATCTGCCGTCCCCGCCGGGCCACCATCTTCTCCACCAGCGCGGTCACGCCCGGGGAACACGGTGCTGCGCAGGACCAGGAGCTGGCCGTCGCGCAGGTAGTCCGCGCATCCGTCCAGCGCCTTGGTGATCGCCGTCTGGTTGGGGTTCAGGTGCTCGTCGACCGGCGTGCCGATGACCACGACCACGTGCTCCGCCGTGGCCACGATGGCGGGATCGGCCGAGGCCATCAGGCGCCCGGCCGCGGCACCCGGTGCAGGACCTCCTCGGCGCCCGGCTCGGCGAACGGCAGCCGGCCCGCGTTCACCTCTCGACCGCGGTCTCGCTGACGTCGTAGATGCCGACCGGGCTCCCCGGTCGGCGAAGGCGATCGCGAGCGGCAGGCCGACGTGCCCGCATCCCCCGATGACAACCACGTCGCGGTCGAACTGGTCAGGCAAACTGGTCACCGCTTCATACCTCCGGCTTCATACGACAGGCCTCGGGGGGCCCCAAAGGGCGCCGAACGTGGCCCCCCGTCACGTATCTGGCGCTTCACCTTACCGCCCCGCCCGCCGGGTTACCGGCCTTGTTATCCCTCCGTCGCCATCCGGCCGGGGCCGGGTGCGGTAAGCTCTCGGCGCGCAATCGTGGCGGTGTTCCCGGGCCTGGGCCGCCCTTCGTGAGGAATACCGCATGCAAGGTGAGAAACTCCCGGCAGCCCGCACGCGGGTCGCGCAGTCCGTGGTGCCGACATCCGGTTCGCGGCACGTGGCCGGCTGGCGGCCGGGCTGAACCGCCCGGCGGCGGCCGCCCTGATCGCCACGCTCGTGGCGGACGGCTTCACCGGTCGCCCGCTGGCAGACCTGGGCGCACGGCCGGATCAGCCGGTTCATCCTCATCGGCCGGCATTTCGCGACGCCCGGGGCGCTGCCGCGCGGCATCCCGGTCGCCAAGACCTACGGCTACGACGGGGCAGTTCTTCTACCGGCTGGCGATCAACCCGTTCAACCTCCACCACACCGCGTACGGCATCACCATGGACCGGCCGTACCGGTTCATGCGGATCGGCTACCCCGCGCTCACCTGGCTGGTCTCGGCCGGCCGGCGCCTCCCTGGTCCCGGTCATGCTGGTGGCGGTCAACATCGCCGCCATCGGGGCGCTGGGCTGGCTCGGCGCCCGGTTCGCCCTCGACGGCGGACGGCACGCACTGGTGGGCTTGCTGGTGCCCGGGTACTTCGGCCTCATCACCAGCCTGAGCCGCGACACCGCCGAGCCGCTGGCCGCCGCCCTGCTGCTGGCCGGGCTGCTCGCGGTCCGCGCCCGCCGCCCCGGGCTGGCCGCCTGCTTCCTCGCGTACGGGGCGCTGACCAGGGAGACGGTCATGGTGGCGGTGGCCACCATCGCGATCTTGCGCGTGATCGGCGTGCTGCGAGGGCGGGTTCGCCCCGGCCGCGACGACCTGACCTGGGTAATCCCGGCCGTGGTCTTCACCGCCTGGGAGGCGGTGGTGAAGCTGGCGACCGGGAGCATCCCCCTGCTGGCCGACGGCGGCCGGAACGCGGGCGCTCCGTTCATCGCTCCCCCTCCAGGCGTTCCGGCACAACCTCGGCCACATCCACCTGCACGACTTTCGAGCAGTACGACCTGTGGTTCCTGGAACTGGTCATCCTGGTGGCCTTTCGTGGTGGCGGCGCTGCTGTCGCTGGCGGTCCACCAGTGCGCCCCTGCACGAGCGGCTGGCCTTCGTCCTGTACCTGGTCGAGATCTGCGTGGTCACGCCGAGCACCTGGAACAGCCTCGACACCGACATGCGGTCGTTCATCGAGGCGTACCTGCTGGCGGTGATCATCCTGCTGGGCACGCCGCGGGGGGGCGGGCCCGGCTGGCCTGGCAGCTCTCCTCGATGACCGCGCTGATGATCCCTGCCCTGATCTTCATCGTGCAGCGCCGCCTGACCGGCTCCTGACCGCCCTGCGCGCGGCACCGCTCTTAACGATCTCTAAGCTTGCATTCAGCCTGATTACGGCGGTACTGGAGCTAACTTCCCTAAAGTTTCGCCCCGGTACACCCTGAAGCACGGCGGTGCGTTCCCGGCCTGGCCCGCCTTCCGATGAAGGACGGCTCATGGCTGTGCAGGAACGCGACCCGGTCGCGGGTCGCGGCGAGGTGCCGGACGGAGTTCCCGCCGCTCCCGGGCGGATCCGCTCGCTCGCCGGCCGGCCCGCCGTCCCCGGGCTGATCGCGCTGCTCGTCGCCACCGGTTTCGTGCTGGCCCGCTGGGCGCTGTGGTCCAGGCGCAGCTTCGGCCGCTTCATCCTCATCGGCGAGTACTTCGCGCACCCGGCCCAGTTGCCCGCCGGCATGCCGCTGCGCGCGGCGTACGGCTACGACGGCCAGTTCTTCTACCGGCTGGCGATCAACCCGTTCAACTTCTCGCACACCGCCTACGGCATCACCGTGGACCAGCCGTACCGGTTCATGCGGGTCGGCTACCCGATGCTCACCTGGCTGTTCTCGGCCGGCGAGGCCGCGCTGGTGCCGGTCATGCTGGTCGTGGTCAACGTCGTGGCGCTCGGCGCGCTCGGCTGGCTCGGCGGGCACATCGCCCGGCCGGGCGGCAGGCACGCCGCCTGGGGCTTGCTCCTGCCCGGGTATTTCGGCCTGGTCACCAGCCTGAGCCGCGATACCGCGAAGCCGGCCGCCGCCGCTTTCATGGTGGCCGGGTTGCTCGCGGTGCGCGCCCGCCGCCCGGCCCTGGCCGCGGGCCTGCTCGCCTTCGCCGTGCTGACCAGGGAGACGGCCATGGTCGCGGTGGCCGCCCTGGCCGTCGTCCGGTGGCCACGTAGCCGGCGGAGCAGGCCGGACCGGGACGACCTGGCCTGGTTCGTGCCCGCCGCCGTCTTCGCGGCTTGGCAGGTGCTGGTCTACGCCGTCATCGGCGTGTTCCCGCTGACCGCGGACGGCAGCCGCAACGCGGGCGCGCCGTTCTTCGCCGCGCTGGACGCGATCAGGTACAACCTCGGCCACATCGACTGGGCCAGCTACGACGGGGTCGCCCGCTGGCTGGCGGAACTGGCCGTGCTGATGCTGTTCGCGGTGGCCGCGCTGTGCTCGCTGCGGACCACGCGGCGCCGGCCCACGAGCGGCTGGCCCTGGTCCTGTTCCTCGTCGAGATCTGCGTGATCACCCCGGACACCTGGAGCAGCCGCACCGCCGACCTGCGGTCCTTCGTCGAGGTCTACCTGCTGGCGGTGATCATCCTGCTCGGGCGGCCGCGCCCGGCGCGCACGCCGGGCGCCTGGCTGCTGCCCGCGGTCACGGCCGGCCTGCTGCCCGTGCTCGCCAGCATCGCCCTGCTACGGGTGCACTGGTCGTAAGCCGCTGATCTGGTCCGCACTGAACTGGCCGGGGGCGATGCCGGCCGGGACGTGGGCCGGGAGGGCCTTGAGCAGGTTCCGGTGCCAGACCATGATCGCGTACGGGCCGACGTGGTACGTGTGCGCGGGACGCCCGAAGTACTTCCTGACCAGCCAGGTCGGCTCCCAGTGGGAGAAACTGCCCGGCTGGCTGTCCAGGACGACGAAGTTGGCGTAGTGCAGCTTCGGGTCGTACCAGTCCACCCGGGACATCCACAGGTCCGCCTGCAGCGTGTACTGCATCAGCGCCCTGACCTTGACCCGCTGGCCGCTGTCCACGGTAACGCTGCTGCTCGTCCAGTAGCCGCTGAGCCCGTAGGTCAGGTGATGCTCCTCCAGCCAGGAGGCCAGGCTGACATTGGCCGGCGGGACGTTCGGCTGGGCCAGGTCATAGCCGAACCCGGCGGTATAGCCCGCCAGCACCGCCCCCCCAGCGACCAGTGCGGCCAGTTGGAGTCGGCGCGCGCCTGGCCCGTTCGTTCCGATGATCTTGGTCGTGCCCGGCGTGACCAGCACCCGCGCGGCTAGCGCCGCTCCGAACGGGACGATGACCGCGACCTCGTGCGCCGCCAGGTCGGCGGCGTTGGTGAGGAGGAAGAGCGCCACGTTAGCGGCGATGGCCACGGCCAGAACCTGGTTGACCAGGCTGGCTCGCGGAGGAAGCGCCGGGCCACCAGCAGCATCGCGAGGATCACCAGGAGCACGCTCGCCAGGTGGAGGAAAGCCAGGACGAGCTGGATTCCGCCGAGCCCGGCGTAGTCCGCGCCGAAGATCTGCAGGACCTTCCACGCCGCGGGGGCGTCGTTGTGCAGGTTGCCCGGGGGACGAAGTAGAACGGGAGCCTGTTGATGATAAAGCCGCCCGAGTGCGGATCGCCGCGTTGGCCGCCCACGCCAGCACGGCCGCGGCCACCGCCGCGGCGCCCAGGCTGAGCTCGTACCACCGGCCGGCGAGCCGCGCTCGCCACGGGCCCTGGGCCCGTGCCCCCGTGAGCACCCTGACCGCGCAGGTCAGGGCCAGGGGGGCGATCCCGACCACGTACACGATCGGGTCGGCCATCAGCACCCAGGCGAGCACCAGGGCGGTCAGCACCGGGACGTACCAGCGGGCCGGCGCCTTATCCAGCAGCAGCCAGAGCAGCAGCAGCGGGACCGAGGTGCCGATGTGGCCGACCGACAGGTCCAGGGCGAAGACGCCGAGGCCGAACTGCGGGGCCAGCATGATGCCGGCCGCGATGAAGGTTCGACCCACGCCGCCCGGCCGGATGAGCCCCTTTCCCGGCCGGTACTGCTTTCCCGGCCGGTACTGCGGGCTAGCAGGACGGCGAGCAGGAACACCAGCGTGTAGGTCATCGCCGCGGCCACGTGCGCCGTCTGCATGTTCAGCCCGAGGAAGCTCTCCAGCAAGGCGTACTGCGGGAGCTCGGTCGGGTAGAAGGAGACGTCGGACATGTACCAGCCGTGCAGCAGCAGGTGGCCGTGCAGCAGGTCCGACGCCATCAGCAGAATGTTGGCGCTGTCCGAGTTGAGCTGCGACGTACCGGAAAGCCGCAGGTACGCCACGAACAGCAGCACGCCCGCCAGCAGGTACGCCGAAAGTGCGCCCCAGCGCCACCGGGCGCCGGGACGCCTCTCACGCTTCCCCGTCCCGGCGGCCCCAGCCGCCGGGACTGCTATCGTCTGGGTCTCAGCGTCGGTACGCAGTCCGCCCATAACCAGGGGAGCTTATCCGGTCAACCTCCAGACGGGGCTCACCAACTGGTAGCTATGTATTTCGTCTCCGTGAATTCCAGGAGCCCGTCGTGCGCGCCCTCGCGGCCGATGCCGGACTGCTTGACCCCGCCGAACGGCGCCGCCGGGTCGGAGACGATGCCGCGGTTGAGGCCCGACCATGCCGGCCTCGAGGCGCTTCGCTGACCCGCAGCCCGCGGCTCAGGTCCCGGGTGTAGACGTAGGCGACCAGGCCGATACTCGGTGTCGTTGGCCAGCGTGATCGCGTCGTCCTCGGCGGTCGAAGCGGACGACGGGGGCGACCGGCCCGAAGATCTCGGTCGCGGAGGATGCCGGCTCCGCGCGGCACCTCGGTCGATCACGGTCGGCGGGTAGAAGAAGCCGCGCCGGTCGGGGCCGCGCCGCCGGTGACGACCTGCCGCCGTCGGCGACCGCGCGACTCGACCAGCTCGTCGACCTGTCGACCGGGTCGCTCGTTGACCAGCGGGCCGACATCGGTGCCTTCGTCCAGGCCGGGGCCGACCGTCATGGCGTCCATCCGCTGGCCGAGAACGTGCGGCTGAACTCGTCGGCGACCGCCTCGTGCACGTAGAAGCGGTTGGCCGCGGTGCACGCCTCGCCGCCGTTGCGCATCTTGGCGACCATGGCGCCCTCGACGGCGGCGTCGAGGTCGGCGTCCTCGAAGACGAGGAACGGCGCGTTGCCGCCCAGCTCCATCGAGGTGTTCACCACGGTCTCGGCCGCCTCGCGCGAGCAGGATCCGGCCCACCTCGGTGGAGCCGGTGAACGACAGCTTGCGGACCCGCGGGTCGTTCAGCATGGCCGAGACGACCGCGCCGGACTTGCCGCGAGGTGCAGCACGTTCACGACGCCGTCCGGCACGCCGGCCTCGGCCAGCAGGCCGGCGATGGCCAGCGCGGTCAGCGGGGTCTCCGAGGCCGGCTTGAGCACGACCGTGCAGCCGGCCGCCAGCGCCGGGCCGATCTTGCGGGTGGCCATCGCGGCCGGGAAGTTCCACGGCGTGACCAGGACGCGAGACGCCGACCGGCTGGCGCATGACCAGGATCTTGTTCGCCCCCGAGGGCGACGTCATCAGGCTCGCCGTCGATCCGGACCGCCTCTTCGGCGTACCAGCGGAAGAACTCGGCCGCGTAGGCCGCCTCGGCCCGGGCGTCGCGCAGCGCCTTGCCGTTCTCGGCCGCCATCAGCCGGCCAGGGACTCGCCGTGCTCGGTCATCAGCTCGAAGGTCCGGCGCAGGCACTCGGCCCGCTGCCGCGGCGGCGTGGCGGCCCAGCCGGCAGCGCGGCCGTGGGCGGCGTCCGACCGCGTCGAGCGCGTCCTCGACGGTCCCGTCGGCGACCTCCGCCAGCGCGTCCTCGGTGGCCGGGTCGATCACCGGTATCGTGCCCCCGCCGCGCCCGCCGGTCCACTGCCCGCCGATCAGCAGCCGGGTGGGTACGTCGATGCCGACCAGTTCGGCCAGGTTGCCGCTCATGATTTTCGGACCTTCCCGCCCTTTACCGGGCTTTGCCACCGTCGCGACGATCCTATCTAGCGGGGCGGAGGTGATCTTCGGCCGTCGCCGGCGTCAGTAAGGGTTGGTGACGTACGAGTTCCTGGGCCGGGAACCTGGTCAGGATCTCGACGCCGGACGCGCCGACCACGACCTCCTCCTCGATCCGGGCGGCCGACTGGCCGTCGGTGGCCGGGCAGTAGGTCTCCAGCGCGAAGACCATGCCTTCCTGGATCTCCACTCGGGGCGTCCAGCGAGGTGAGCCGGGAGATGATCGGGCGCTCGTGCAGCGCGAGGCCGAGTCCGTGCCCGAACAGCAGGCCGAACGCGGCCTTCTCGTCGGGAAGCCGATCTCCTGCGCGGCTCGGCCAGAGCCGGGCCACCTGGTCGGTCGAGACGCCGGGCTTGATGCATCTCGATGGCGGCGTCGATCCACTCGCGGGCCTTCTTGTAGGCGTCTTTCTGCGGCTCGGCTGGCGCGGCCGACCGCGAAACAGCGGTAATAGCAGGTCCGGTAGCCGTTATAGGAGTGCATGATGTCGAAGAAGGCCTGCTCCCCCGGCCTGATCATGCGGTCGGAGAAGTTGTGCGGGTGCGGGTTGCACCGCTCGCCGGAGACCGCGTTGACCGACTCGACGTCGTCCGAGCCCATCTCGTACAGGCGCTTGTTCGCCAGCGCGACGATCTCGTTCTCCCGTACCCCGGGCTTGAGCGCCTGGGCGATGTCGGCGTAGGTACCGTCGACCATGGCGGCGGCGGTGGACAGCAGGGCGATCTCGTCGGCCGACTTGATCTCGCGCGCGTCCAGCATCACCTGCTGGCCGTCGCGGATGTCTATCTGCTGTTTCTGCAGCTCGAAGAACGTGGGGACCTCGGCGAAGTCGACGCCGACGGGCTCGTCTTCGACGCCGGCCTGGGCGAGGCGGTCCTTGATCTCGGCGACCTGCTTCGGGGTGAGGCCGGACGCGGGCGGGGCGGCACCGCGCATGGTCGTGTAGGAGGCGATGCAGTTCTCCGGCTCGAGCCACGGGCAGTACAGCCGGTGGTGCACCGCGGCCGAGCCGAAATCCCAGAGCACCAGCTCGCCGGTCCTGGTGTACAGCGCGTACCGGCACAGCTTGTCCCGGGTCCACTCGCCGATGGCGACACTGGTCAGGTACCTGATGTTGTTGTTGTCGAAGACGAGCAGCGCGCCCAGGCCGGCCTGCTCCATGGCCCGCGCCGCCCGCGCGAGGCGGTACTGGCGCAGCCGGGCGAAGTCGATCCGCTCCTCGAAGTCGACATTCATCCGGCCCGGGGCCGGGGCGAGCGGCCGGACGCGATCGGGCATGCAAGCTCCTCTGCTCGGGCAACACCATCCAACGGCTGTGCAGTGAGGCTGTCAAGCCCGTGCAGTGTAGGTTTACCCCATGACGGCTGACCTCGATCCGGGGGCCGGGCTCGGGCCCCTGGGACTGCGGCTGCGCCGAGGCGCGGGCCGCGCGGCGGCTTTCTGTCCGGGAGCTGGCGCGGCGGGTGGGCTGCTCGGCCAGCCTGATCTCGCAGATCGAGCGGGGCGTCTCGGTCCCGTCGGTGGGCGTGCTGTACGCGCTGGCGACCGAGCTGGGCAGCTCGCTCGACTACCTGCTGTTCGGGTCGGGGAGCTGGTCCGGGCGCGGCGGCGGCACGGCGGCGCGGTCGTACAGCGCGGCGGCGACCGCACGATCATCGACCTGGCCAGCGGCGTGCGCTGGGAGCGGCTGACCCCGCGCTCCGAGGCCATGACGGACTTCCTCGAGGCGGTCTACTCCCCCGGCGGCCATTCCACCGACGAGCGGCGGCCGCTACGTCACGACGGGCGCGAGTACGCCCTGATCCTCAGCGGCACGCTAACCGCCAACATCGGCTTCGAGAGCTACGACCTGGAACCGGGCGACTCGATCGCCTTCGACGCCTCGACGCCGCACGAGTACCTCAACAAGACCGGCGAGGTCGTACGCGCGATCTCGGTGGTCGTGCACAGCGCGCCCGGCCGGGCGTAGGCCCGGCCGGGCTTCGTGCTGCCGTCGCGGCCGGCTACGGGTAGCTGACCACGTCGCTGGGGACCGTGGGAGGCGGAGTTCACCGCGGCGCCGGTGCCGTTGATGACCGAGTTGATGCTGCCGGACCCGTTCAGGAACTGGGTGAAGATGTCGTGGAACTGGACGCCGGAGGTCTTGGGGGCCTGGAAGGCCATGGCGTCCTGGATGTCCACGCCCTGGTTGAAGAACGAGTAGCTGCCCAGGCCGTAGCCCTGGAACGTCTTGACGTCGGGCTGACCACGAAGGCGGGGTAGCCGTCCTGGGTCGGGCGTTGCCATCCAGGCGGACTGGCTGGGCACGTCGTAGGGCAGCTCGTTCTGGAAGAAGATGTCGGTGCCGCCCTGGCCGCTCCAGACCACCTCGTTCTTCTGGTAATGCTCCACGGCCAGGCCGTAGGCGGTCACGTTGGTGCCGGTCACGACGAGGCCGGTGGCGCCGGTGTTCTGGGTCCAGCCCACGGCGTTGCCGTGGTCGGCGCGCCAGGCCCAGACGTCATCGATGATCGAGTTCGACGCGTTGTCGAGCAGGCTGACGGTCGCGCGAGGTCGGGGTGGTCTCGGCTCCGCCGATGCGGAAGTAGACGTCCTGGATGAGGTCGGGGTTACTGCCGCCGCTGCCCCGGGCGACCCGACCGAGAGCAGGACCGGCGAGTTGACCGGGCCGGCGTCGATGATCAGGCCGGACAGCTTCACGCCGCTGTTCGGCGTCACGACCATGGCCGCGTTGCCGCGCTGGGGCACCAGGGTGGCCAGGCCGAGGCCCAGCACGACGGTGCCGGGGCGGCTGATCGCGATGGACTGGCTCAGGTTGTACACGCCGGGGGTGAGGAGGAGGTCCTTGCCCAGGAGCACGGCGCCGTCGATGGCCGCGACGGACGTGGACGGGCTGGCCACGAAGAACGTCGACAGCGGCAGCGAGGTGCCGGCCTCCTGCCGCCCGCCCAGGACGGGCCGGACGAGCCGTGCTGGACCGCCGGGACGAAGACGCGGTAGCTGCCGCTCGAGTCGGTGTACAGGAAGGGCTCTTCCTCGGTCACGGGGCTGGCCGACAGCACCGTGTTCTGCTCGCACTGGCCGGTGAAGACCTGCGCCGGGAGCGCCCTGAACGCCGGAGTAGACCATGTTCCACAGGCCCTTCGGGCAGCCGGCCGCGCCGCCGATGGCGCTGTTGCGGACCATGTACTGCTGGTTGCCGTTGAACTCGAGCGTGCCGCTCACCTTGCTGTCGGCGATGAAGCCGCCGCTGGCGAAGTTGTTGTTCGCGCAGTAGTCCTGGAAGACGACGCTGCCGTTGATGATGGCGCGCCTGATGGGCGCGGCCTGGGAAGCCGACCAGATCTCGGCGGTATTGGCGCAGCCCGCGCCGAACGCGTCCTGGACCGGCGGCGCGTAGTCCGGGGTCGAGCTCGGCAGGTCCACGTTGAGGGTCAGGTTGGACAGCGAACGCCAGAAGTTGTCGTCGGAATTGCAATCCTGCGTTCCCGCGGTGCACAGGTTGTTGAACACGTCGATGGCGCCGTTGACGACGGTGTCCTGCGGCATCGACCCCAGGCCCGCGACCTGGGTGTAGTAGCCGACCTGGAAGACCAGCGGGTTGCCGGACGACCCGTAGGTGCCGGGCCGGAACAGGACGGCGTAGCGCTGGCTGCTGAACTGGCGGCCACCGGGACCTGCTGGGTCGCGATGGCGTTGAGGTCGTTCTGGATCGCCGCCTGGCTCATGGCGGGGGTGAAGACGCAGACGTTGGGTCCGAACGCGGCCACGTTCGCGTCCGGGCAGAGCGACGCGGCGGTAGCGGCGGCCGGGGCGGCCGGGGCGCCGTGGACGCCTGGGCGGCCGGGGACGCCGCGGCGAACCCGGCTCCGGCCAGGAGGGCCGCGACCGCTAGAGCCCGGGTAGCGAGGGTCCTGGTGGCGGAGGCCCTGGCTCCGGTCGCGGGGGCTCCGGTGGCCGGGGCTCCGGCGTTGGCGGGGGCTCCGGCGTTGGCGGGAGCTCCGGCGTTGGCGGGAGCTCCGGCGTTGGCGGGAGCTCCGGCGTTGGCGGGAGCTCCGGCGTTGGCGGGAGCCCCGGCGGCGGAGGCTCCGCCGGGACGGGCGGGGCGCCGCCGCCAGCGGACAGTAAAACTTCTGGTGATCGGTCTCATCAGTGTTACCTTTGCTTCTCAGCCCTTTACGGGCCTCCCCCCAGCGTGACTTTGTGTGATCGGCGCCTGCGCACCAATAGCGATATTGATACCGGCCACGGGATAGCAGGTCGGGAAGCCACCAGGCCGTCCCTGAGCAAAGGGGATCTGCATGCCGTTTCCCCGCGGATATCCGGAAACGAAATCGGCACTTAACTTAGCGGTGACGTTGTTAACGCGCCATAAACATCATTGCCCGGCCATCAAAAATCAGTGAACGAACGATGTCGACTTTCTTTCACCGTTTACACGAATGGGACCAGGGCCATCCGATAGCCGCCCAACCGGGATCTGGCGGGACGCGAGGGGGCGGCGTGACGCACGAGAAGGAAGCTTCGTGTTCTCCGGGCTCCGATGCGGGTCGGTGGCACACCGGGTGCGTAAGACGGGCTGTTGCGGGATCGTGCTGTCCCGCGTTCGTGCCGCCGCGGCGTGGCCGGTGTGGCGCACGGGGTCCTTCTGGTCCCCGCAGGCCCGTGAGGCGCCGTCCCGCCCCGCACCGGGCCGGATAGCGCGGTTGATCCGGGCTATGCGGTTGATCTGGTGCGCTGCAGTCCCCCGGATCGACCACACAACCCGGATCGGCCACGTTAACTTCCACCTGGACGGACAGGTTTGCGATTTGCGTGGCGGATGATGCTTCCGTGACCGGCGGGGCATGGCGCCGGACGGCCGGGGGCCCGGACCGTCCGCACCGGCACCCGAGCCGCCAATCCTGCAACAGCCCGAAGAGCGTGCGCTGTGGCACACCGAGCCCGGATGGGAGCACCCAGTTCCTAGGCGGGGCGGGGGCGGGCGGCGGCTATCTTCGCCGCACGGGCGGCTATGACGGGATGCGAGAGCACAGTGTGACGTGCGGGAATGAAGTTTCGCGGCTCCGGCTCCCGGTTACGGACCCGGTGGCACATCGGGGCACCTAGAGCAGCACCGGTGGCACACCGGGTACGTAAGAGCGCAATGCCAGGAACTTAGGGAGCTCTGTACGGCTCCTTACGGAGCGGTGCGGCCGGTCAGGGCAGTGCGTCGCGGGCGGAGTGATGCCGGGGAGCGGCCCGGGCGCACTCCGCTTGCGATGGCACGGCCTCGGCATCCCGGCCGCGCCGCAGCACGCCCGCCGTATCCCGGCATGTCTCAACATGAGGTTGAGGCATACCGGGCGCGGGTCATGATCATGGGCATTTCCGGCGGGTAATCGACCGGAAATGCCCATGATCATGGAACGGCACGGCGCGACGACGCCCGCTTAAGTTCCTGGCATTGGGTAAGAGCGTGCGCTGTGGCACATCGAGCCCGGATGGGACCGCCCATTTCCCCGGACGGGGCGGGGACGGGGATGCGCGGCGGGGGCGGGGATGCGGGCGGGAGTGAGGATTAGGGGGAGGCTGGTGGGGTGGGGAGGAGGATGGCCATGGTGAGTTCGTCGATGAACTGGCCGTCGACGAGGAGGCACTCGGAGCGGCGGCCTTCGACGGAGAAGCCCATGCGCTCGTAGAGGCGGATGGCGCGGGTGTTGTGGGCCATCACGGTGAGCTCCAGGCGGTGCAGCCCGCGGGTGTCGGCCCAGGCCGTGGCCTGGCGCAGCAGTTCGGTGCCGATTCCCCGGCCGGCGGCGTGGGCCAGGACGCCGATCACCACGTAGGCGGTGGCCCGGCTGCGGCGCAGCGAGCCACCGGTCAGCTGGACGTAGCCGACCGGCTGGTCCGCGAGCTCAGCCAGCAGGACGACGGAGTTCGCCGACCGGGCCAGGCTCGCGAGTTCGGCCGCTAGGTCCTGGACCGGGCTGTCGCGCTCGCCCGGCTCGTACATCATGAAGGCGGTCTCGCGGTCCAGCTGGCGCTTCAGCTCGAGCAGGGCCGCGGCGTCGTACGGCCGGGCGGCCCGGATCCGGGCCGGGTCGGCTTCCGCGCCCATCGGCGGTCAGGCGGCGGCGTTCGGGGTCGGCTCGGAGGGGGCCTCTGCGGGGCGTGCGGGGTCCTCACCGGTCGCGGTGACCTCGCCGCTCGCCGCTGTCGTCTGGCCCGCGCGCCACGGCCGCCTGGATCCAGCGGCCGATACGGTCGATGAGGCCCTGGCCGCACGAGGCCTCGGCGTGGCCCATGCCCGGCATGAGCCATAGCTCCTTGGGTTCCTCGGCCGCCATGTACAGCTGGCGGGCGTGCTCGGGCGGGAAGTAGTGGTCCTTGTCGCCGTGCACGATCAGCAGCGGCACCGGCGAGATCTTCGCGGCCGCCTCGGCCGGCGGGACCGGGACCAGCTTCCAGCCTTCCGGGCTGATCCTGGTCTTGAGCCAGCGCCGGGTGACGAACCGGCCGACCCGGTGCTCCACCGCGAAATGGACGCGCCGCATGGATTCGGTGCCGCGGTAGTACCAGCGGCCCGGGCCGCTGACCGACACGACCGCGTCCACGCCGCCGACCAGGCCGGCGTGGCGCAGGGCGATGGAGGCGCCCATGGAGAAGCCGACCGCGGCGACCCGCCGGTAGCCGAGCTGGCGGGCCCAGCGGACCACCACGTCGAGGTCGTTGATCTCGCGGTCGCCCAGCGTGGACAGGCCGCCGGAGCGACCGTGGCCGCGGAAGTCGAAGCTGAACACGCCGGCGACCTGGTTGAGCCGGTTGGCGATGCGCCAGACGTTGGGCCGCTGCCAGGACAGCGTGAAACCGTGCGCGACGACGATCGCGAGGTCCTTGCTACCCGGCAGGTGGATGGCGTCGATCGGGACGCCGTCGTCGGTGACCAGGGTCGTTGCCGTCACGACGGGTTTGGTCATGCGCTTGCTCCCGGGGTTCACGGGTGATCGGACGCGGGCCTTCCCCACCAGTAACGACGGCGGGAACCGGATCAATCCTGCTCCTCGGCCAGATTGGCGCAGGGACTAGCCGGCCGGGGCGCCGATAGGGAAAGCTTCGGGTAGCTGCCATGAACGTTATGAAAGGAGCATCATGTCCGTGCTGCAGGCCCTGACCGACGCCATCCGTGATCGCTCCGTCGAGGTGATCGATCTCACCGCGCCGCTGAGCGCGCAGACGCCGATCCTCCAGCTGCCCGAGCCGTTCGGCAACACCGTCCGGTTCGGGCTGACCGAGATCAGCCGCTACGACGAGCGCGGGCCCGCCTGGTACTGGAACGACATCGTGACCGGCGAGCACACCGGTACCCACTTCGACGCCCCGGTGCACTGGGTGACCGGCAAGGACGGCGAGGACGTGGCCCAGGTCCCGGTTTCCCGGCTGATCGCCCCGGCGGCCGTGCTCGACTTCAGCGCCGAGGCGGCCGCCGACCCGGACTTCCTGCTCGAGATCGAGCACGTCAAGCAGTGGGAGGCCGAGCACGGCCCGCTGCCCGAGGGCTGGCTGCTGTACCGGACCGGCTGGGACGCGCGGTCGGCCGACCAGGCCGCGTTCCTGAACGCGAACGAGACCGGCCCGCACACGCCGGGCATCAGCGTGTCCTGCGCGAAGTGGCTGGCCGAGGAGTCGCCGATCCTCGGGCTCGGCACCGAGACCGTCGGCACCGACGCGGGCGCGGCCCACTCGTTCGACCCGCCGTTCCCGTGTCACTCGTCCCTGCTCGGGGCGGGCAAGTACGGCCTGACGCAGCTGCAGAACCTGGCCCGGCTGCCGGTGACCGGCACCGTCGTGATCGCGGGGCCGCTGCCCATCGTCAGCGGCTCGGGGTCCCCGTGCCGGGCGCTGGCGCTGGTCGAGCGTTCCTGAGCATGCGGGTCGCGGAGGCCGTCGGCCGCGGGCTGGCCGGACTCGGGGTGGACACCGTGTTCGGCGTGGTCGGCAGCGGCAACTTTCACGTCACGAACGCGCTGGTGGCCGGCGGCGCGAGGTTCGTCGCGGCCCGGCACGAAGGGGGCGCCGCCGTCATGGCCGACGCCTGGGCCCGGACCACGGGCAAGGTCGGGGTGGTCACCGTCCACCAGGGGCCCGGCCTGACCAACGCGATGACCGGCATCGCCGAGGCCGCCAAGAGCCGCACCCCGCTGCTGGTGCTGGCGGCCGAAGCGCCGGAGATCCGGTCCAACTTCCACGTGGATGTGGCCGGCCTGGCCGCCGCCGTCGGAGCGGCGGCCGACCGGATCTACTCCCCCGCCTCGGCGCTGGCCGACGCCCGCCGCGCCTACGCCACCGCGCTCGGCCGCCGGACCGTGGTCCTGGCCCTGCCGCTGGACGTCCAGGGGGCCGACCGCGATCCGGGGCCCACGGGGCTCACCGGGGCCGCGGGGTCCGCGCCCGCGCTGCGCGCGGCCTATCCGGTCGCCCCGGCCGGCGACGCGGTGACCGCGCTGGCCGGCCTGCTGCGCGAGGCCCGGCGGCCGGTGTTCGTCGCGGGCCGCGGGGCGCGGGGCCGGAGGGCGCCCCTGGAGCGGCTGGCGGAGGCGTGCGGGGCGCTGCTGGCCACCTCGGCGGTGGCCAAGGGCCTGTTCGGCGGCAGTCCGTGGAACCTGGACGTGAGCGGCGGGTTCGCCACGCCGCTGGCGGCCGAGCTGATCAGCGCGGCCGACGTGATCGTGGGCTGGGGCTGCTCGCTCAACATGTGGACGACGCGGCACGGCAAGCTGATCGGGCCGCGGGCCACGGTGGTCCAGGTGGACGACGACCCGGCCGCGATCGGCGCGCACCGGGCGGTGCACCTCGGCGTGCCCGGCGACGTGGCCGAGACCGCGCGGGCCGTGGCCGAGGCGATCGGCGGCGACGGCACGCGCGGTGAGCTGGGCGGGGAAACCCAGCCCGTTCGGGATGACGGGATCGGGTACCGGTCGGCGGAGGTGCGGGCGCGGATCGCGCAGCAGGGGCGGTGGCGCGACGTTCCGTTCAAGGACGAGAGCGACGGCGAGCGGATCGACCCGCGTGCGCTGTCGATCGAGCTGGACGACCTGCTGCCGGCGGAGCGGACCGTGGCGGTGGACTCGGGCAACTTCATGGGTTACCCGAGCGTGTACCTGTCGGTACCCGACGAGGCGGCCTTCTGCTTCACCCAGGCGTTCCAGTCGATCGGGCTCGGCCTGGCCACGGCCATCGGGGCCGCGGTGGCCCGGCCGGACCGGCTGGCCGTCGCCGCGCTCGGGGACGGCGGCGCCCTGATGGGCGTCAGCGAGCTCGAGACGGTCACGCGGCTGGGGCTGCCGATGGTGGTGGTGGTCTACGACGACGAGGCCTACGGCGCCGAGGTGCACCACTTCGGGCCGGACGGCGATCCGCTCGATACCGTGCGGTTCCCGCAGGCCGACATCGCCGCGATCGGCCGCGGGTTCGGGTTCGACGGGGTGACCGTCCGGGCCACGGCGGACCTGGCCCCGGCGCGGGACTGGCTGGCGGGCCCGCGCGAGCGCCCGCTGCTCATCGACGCCAAGGTCACGTCGGCGCACGGATCCTGGTGGCTGGAGGAAGCCTTCCGCGGGCACTGAAACACCATCGCGGCTCGGCGGCGCCTTTCGTGATCGCGAAGGATCTTGACCCCATTTCGGGGGTAAAAGTCTTCGCGATCATGAAGTGCTTGCTCATGGGCTCGGACGCGCGCCCGGGCGTGGTGCCCGGGCGCGCGTTCGGAGGGTTACGCCGCGGCCGCACGCGGCGTTGACGGGGGCGGGCTACACTTCGTCGCCTCCGGACGTGGCCGCCTTCTCCGGGATCTTCCCGTCGGGCGAGGTTGGCGACGCCTCGTCGGCCCGGGAGGCGCCGACGCTGATCAGCTCCTCCGACGGGTACGCCTCCTCGCCGTGCACCGCGATGTCGCCGATCTCCAGCACCTCGTCCGGCAGGCGGAGGTTCATCCGGAACACGTGCTTGATGACCATGAGGATGACGAACGTGACCGCGGCGTCCCAGATGATGATGGTGAGCGCCGTCTCGAGCTGGATCAGCACCTGCTTCGGGTGCCCGTAGAACAGGCCGACGCCGGAGATGGACGGATTCTTGCCCAGGCCGAGGTAGACGATCATCTTCGGATCGGCCAGCAGGCCGGTCAGCAGGCCGCCGAACAGGCCGGCGATGCCGTGGGTATAGACCACGCCCAGCGCGTCGTCGACCCGGTTGAACGGCCATACGTATTTCGGCAGGTAGTACCAGGCGACCCAGACGATCGCCGAGCAGACCAGGCCGATGACGATGGCGCCGAGGCCGTTCACGTAGCCGGCCGCCGGGGTGATGCCGACCAGGCCGCAGATCATGCCGTTCAGGCCGCCGAGGAACGTCGGCTTCTTCTCGCTGCTGATCAGCATGTCCATGATGATCCAGGTCATCATGGCCACCGCGGTGGCGAGGTTGGTGTTCACGACCGCGGCCGCGGCGTCGGCGCCGGCGAAGTACGGGTCACCGCCGTTGAAGCCGTTCCAGCCGAGCCACAAGATGCCGGCGCCGACGGCGACGAACAGCAGGTTGTTCGGGACCGCCCGCTCCCGGTCCCGCTTGAGCCGGGGCCCGATGACCGCCGCCGCGACGAAGCCGGAGGTGCCGGCGGCCAGGTGGATGACGTAACCGCCGGAGAAGTCCAGCGCGCCCTTGCCGGCCCAGTAGCCGCCGCCCCAGACCAGGAACGCGTTAACGCAGTAGGCGAACGTGATCCACAGCGGGACGAAGACCATCCAGACCTTGAAGCTGATCCGGCCGAGCACGCTGCCGATGAACAGGATCGGCGTGATCGCCGCGAACACGAACTGGAAGTAGATGAGCGACGCGCCGGGCAGATGCCAGTTCGGCACCAGGGAGTTCACCAGCGGGATGCTCGCCTGGCCCTGCAGGGCATTGTGCCCGAGGACCGACCTCGGGTCGCCGATGAACGTGCTGACCAGCGGCGTGCCGAAGCCAAGCTTGAAGCCCCACAACACCCAGGTGATCAGGACCAGGCAGAAAGTGGTGAACACCATCATGATGGTGTTGATGGCCCACTTCTTCTGGACGAGGCCGCCGTACAGGACGGCCAGGGCCGGGATCGACATCAGCCCGACCAGCGTGGCAGCGGTCATCTGCCAGGAGTTATCCCCGGCGTTTAGCCAGCTGGGATATGGATTCACTATGCCTCCATGGGCAATCTGGCCTGCGAGGTTCCAACATGGGGGCTGGCTCCACCTCGGCCGCTCCTTATTTCCTGCAAGGCATGTGTCCCATGCGCGAGTTTCGGGAGTATTTCTCGGTTGTTACGCGGCCGGTAACGAGTGCACGCGAGGTTACTGATAGATGTCGCATCTCATCGCAGGGCCAGCTGCGCGGGGGCGGGGAAAGGGCCCATCCGGGCGCGGAAACCCTTGCGGGTAAGGCGATCCGGGGGCGCGTTACGCGCACGTGACCGCAGACGGCCGCGATCTTGGCCAGGTCCAGCGAGCCGAATCCGAATGCGGAATGATCTTATCGGTATGCCCGGGCGCTCCGGGACGCGCCGGGCGCTAGGAGAAAGACAATGCTGGCAGTTCGGGCGAAGGGGGCGGCCGGTGATTGACACGGTCGCGTGGGTGCACCTGGACGACGGGCGGATCCTGTGCGCGCGGCCGCGCGGCAAGGATGTCTTCTACATCCCCGGCGGCAAGCGCGAGGGCGCCGAGAGCGACCTGCAGACCCTGCGCCGTGAGATCAGCGAGGAGCTGACCGTGGCGCTGCTGCCGGAGACGGTCCGGCACGTCGGCACCTACCGGGCCAGCCAGCCTGACGGCCTCGTGGTCCTGATGAGCTGCTACGCCGCCGACTACAGCGGGACCCTGGCCGCGAGCAGCGAGATCGACGAGCTGGCCTGGTTCGGCTACGCCGACCGGCCGCGGGTGCCTCCGGTCGACCAGCTGCTCTTCGACGACCTGCACGCGGCCGGCCAGCTGCGGTCAGCCGGCAGGCCGCGGACGGGTCACTTCGCGGGCAGGTTGACCAGCGAGGCCAGCGCGGCGCGGTGCGCGTCGGCCGTGCCGAAGCCGATCGAATCCGCCTTCGCCCGCTTCAGGTACAGGTGCGCCGGGTGCTCCCAGGTGAAGCCGATGCCGCCGTGCATCTGCACGCACTCCTGGGCGGCGTTCACCGCCACCTCCGAGCAGTACGCCTTGGCCAGCGCCACGGCGACCTTGGCGTCAGGATCCCCGGAGGCCAGGCAGGCCGCCGCGTACCTGGACGCCGCGCGGGCCTGGGTGAGGGACACCCACAGGTCGGCCAGCCGGTGCTTGAGCGCCTGGAAGGACCCGACGGGGCGGGCGAACTGCTTGCGTTCCTTCACGTAGGCGATCGTCATGTCCAGGCAGCGCTGGGCCAGCCCGACCTGCTCGGCGGCCAGGATGCCGGCCCCGGCGGCCAGCGCCGCGTCCAGCGCCCGCTCGGCGCCCGGCCCGGACGCGATCAGCGTGGCCGGCGCGTCGTCGAACGACAGGTCGCACAGCTGCCTGGTCATGTCGAGCGAGACCACCGGCGCCTTGCCGACGCCCTCCGCGGCCACGTCGACCAGGTAGAGCCCGTGCGGCACCCCGTCGGCCGGGACGAGCAGCATCCCGGCGGGCAGCGCGTCGGCGACCCCGGGGACCAGCCCGCGCAGCCGCGCGATTCCGTTCGCGCTGTCGCCGGGCTTCAGGCCGGCCACCCGGACCGAGGCCGGGAAGGGCGATCCGGGCCCGGTCGCGAACGGGACCGCCAGCGCCGTGGTCACGCCGCCGTCCGCCATCTTGGCGAGCAGGCCGGCCGCGGCCTTGGCCGGCGTGAAGGGGGTAGCGGTCGAGGAGGGCGCGCCGGAAGCCACGCTGAGCAGGGCAGCGGTGGCCACGACGGAGCTGCCGAGGAACGGCACCGGGGCGACGTGGGCGCCCAGCACCTCGGCGGCGGCCGCGGCCTCGGTGTAGGAGGCGCCGGCCCCGCCGTCGTGCTCGGGGATCAGCAGCCCGGCGCAGCCCAGGTCGGCGGCGACGGCCTCCCAGAGCTTGTCGTCGTAGGTCTGGGCCGACTCGATGCGCGCGAGGGCCTTGTCCAGGCCGCCGCGGTCGGCGAGCAGCGAGGCCAGGGCGTCTGACAGCGCCCGTTCGGCATCTGAGTAGAGGAGATCGGGCAGGTCGTCCCGGTCGCTCATCGCGGTAGGTCCTTCCATGGGACGTCCTTGTCCACGCGGGGTTCGGCGGGGAGGCCGAGCACCCGCTCGGCGACGATGTTGCGCAGGATCTCCGAGGTCCCGCCCTCGATCGAGTTGCCCTTGGCGCGCAGGTAGCGGAACCCGGGGCCGCGGCCGTAGAAGTTGGCGCTCTCGGGGCGGCGCATGGTCCAGTCGTCGTAGCGCAGCCCGTCCGCCCCGGCCAGCTCGACCTCGAACCCGGAGATCTCCTGGTTGAGCCGGGCGAAGACGAGCTTGGCGGCGGAGCCTTCGGGGCCGGGCTGGCCCGCGGCCAGCTGCTGGCGCAGCCGCTCCCCCGCCAGCCGCGCTATCTCGGCCTCCGCCCACAGCCGCAGCATCCGCTCGTGCAGGCCGGACGTGCGCAGCTCGGGCCGGGAGCGCCAGGTCCGCGCGGCGGAGGCGATCATGCCGCCCTCCCGCGGCGCGGCCCGGGAGGCGCCGATGCTCACCCGCTCGCTCATCAGCGTGGCGTTGGCCACCTTCCAGCCCTCGCCGACCTGCCCGATCCGGTCCGTGTCGGGGATCCGCACGTCGGTCAGGAACACCTCGTTGAACTCGGCCTCGCCGGTGGCCTGGCGCAGCGGCCTGACCTCGACGCCCGGGGCGGTCATGTCGACGGAGAAGTAGGTCATCCCCTGGTGCTTAGGCACGTCGGGGTCGGTGCGGGTGACCAGGAGGGCCCGCCGCGCCTTGTGCGCGGAGGAGGTCCACACCTTCTGCCCGTTGACCACCCACTCGTCGCCGTCCCGCACCGCCCGGGTGGCCAGCGCGGCCAGGTCGCTGCCCGCGCCCGGCTCGCTGAACAGCTGGCACCAGATCTCCTCGGCCGTCCAGAGCTTGCGCAGCCAGCGCTTGCGCTGCTCGTCGTTGCCGTAGGCGAGGATGGTCGGCGCCGCCATGCCGAGGCCGATGCCGTTGCGCTCCGGGTCGTTGGACGGGGCGCCGGCCGCGGCGAACTCAGCGTCGACGACGCCCTGCAGCGTCCGCGACACGCCCAGGCCGCCGAGCCCTTCCGGGTAGTGCACCCAGGCCAGGCCCGCGTCGAACCGGGCGTTGTTGAAGTCCTGCTTGGGCGTCTGCGCCGGGTCATGCCCGGCCAGGAAGGCGCGGACCCGGTCCCTGACCTGCTCGGTCGTCAGCACAGCGGTCCTCCCGCTACGTAGATGACCTGGCCGGAGACGAAGCCTGCGCCCTCGCTGACCAGGAAGGAGATGGTGTGGGCAACGTCGTCCGGCTCGCCCACCCGGCGCACCGGGATCCGCTCGGCGGCGCCCTTGGCGAAGACGTCGAAGGCGACACCCACCCGCTCCGCGGTGGCCGCGGTCATGTCGGTGGCGATGAACCCGGGAGCGACCGCGTTCGCGGTGACCCCGAACGGGCCGAGCTCGATGGCCAGCGTCTTGGTGAAGCCCTGCAGGCCGGCCTTGGCCGCGGAGTAGTTGACCTGGCCGCGGTTGCCGAGCGCGGAGGAGGACGACAGGTTGACGACGCGTCCCCAGCGCTGCTCGACCATGTGCTTCTGGACCGCCCGGGTCATCAGGAACGCGCCCCGCAGATGCACGCCCAGGACCGTCTCCCAGTCGTCGTCCGTCATCTTGAACAGCAGGTTGTCGCGGATCACGCCGGCGTTGTTGACCAGGACGGCCGGCGCGCCGAGTTCGCTGGCCACCCGCTGCACCGCCGCCTCAACCTGGTCCCGGTCGCTGACGTCGGTGCCGACCGCGATCGCCCGGCCGCCCGCGTCGGCGATCTCCTTCACCGTCCCGGCGCACGCCGCCTCGTCCAGGTCCAGGACCGCCACGGCCATCCCGTCCGAGGCCAGCCGGCGCGCCGTGGCGGCACCGATGCCGCGGGCCGAGCCGGTTACGATCGCGATCTTTTCTGTCACTTAGGTTCCTTTCGTTATGTCCTGACGAGGGAGGGCTCAGCCGGTGATCTTCCTGAGCTCACGGCGGGCCAGCGACCGCTTGTGCACCTCGTCCGGGCCGTCGGCGAAGCGGAGCGTGCGGGCGCTGGCCCACAGGTGGGCGAGCGGGAAGTCCTGGCTGATGCCGCCGGCGCCGTGGGCCTGGATCGCCTTGTCGATCACCCACTGGGCCATCGCCGGGGTAATGATCTTGATGGCCTGGATCTCGCTGTGCGCCCCCTTGTTGCCGACGGTGTCCATCAGCCACGCCGTCTTGAGCACGAGCAGCCGCGCCTGCTCGATGCGGACCCGGGACTCGGCGATCCAGTCCTGGATGACGCCCTGCTCAGCCAGGGTCTTGCCGAAGGCGGTGCGGCTGGTGGCGCGGCGGCACAGCAGCTCGAGCGCGCGCTCGGCCGCGCCGATCTGGCGCATGCAGTGGTGGATGCGGCCGGGGCCGAGCCGGGCCTGGGCGATCGCGAACCCCATCCCCTCGCCGGCGATCATGTTCTCGCGCGGCACCCGGACGTTGTCGAAGATGACCTCGGCGTGGCCGCCGTGGGTGCCGTCGTTGAACCCGAAGACCATCATGCCGCGCTTGACCGTGACGCCCGGCGTGTCGCTGGGCACCAGGATCTGGGAGTGGCGGCCGTGGTCCCGGCTGCCCGGCTCGGCCTCGCGGCTCACGCCCATCACGATGAAAACCTTGCAGTCCGAGCTCATCGCGCCGCTCGACCACCACTTGCGGCCGTTGATCACGTACCCGTCGCCGTCGCCGGTGATCGTGGTGGCGATGTTGGTGGCGTCGCTGGAGGCCACGTCGGGTTCGGTCATGCAGAAGGCGGACCTGATCCGGCCCTCGAGCAGCGGACGGAGCCACAGGTCCTGCTGCTCCGGCGTGCCGAACTCGGCCAGCACCTCCATGTTGCCGGTGTCCGGGGCGGCGCAGTTCAGCGCCTCCGGCGCCAGCGCGGGGCTCCAGCCGGTGATCTCGGCCAGCGCCGCGTACTGCACGTTGGTCAGCGGCGGATCGGGCAGCAGGTCCGGGGCGAACTGGGCGACCGCCTGGGCGGACTTCCCGGTCAGGAACAGGTTCCACAGGCCGCGGCTGAGCGCCTCGGCCTTGAGGTCCGCGGTGACCGGCACCCGCTCCCACTGCTTGCCCGCGGCGGCGGCGGCCTCGACCTGCTCGGCGTACACCGCCTCGGCCGGGTAGATCCGCTCGTCCATGAAGGTAAGAAGCTGTTTGCGCAGATCAAGCGTCCGGGCGTCATAGCCGAAATCCATGGAGCAAAACCTTCCGGTGGGCGCTTCCACGTTGCGGGATCGGCACCAGGTTACCTACCCGCCAGTACCGTTGTCCGCTGCGGGTTACCTGGTCAGACGAGCAGCAGCCGGGCCAGGCGGCGGCCCGCCACGAACAGCCCGGCCAGCCCGAGCGCGGCCAGGTAGGCCGCCCGCCACAGCAGGCCGGGGCCGGGCGCCCCCAGGACCAGGTCCCGCAGGAGCACGACGCCCTGGTAAAGCGGCGTGCACTCGACGATCACCTGGACCGGGCGGGGGTAGACGCCGAGCGGGTAGAACGTCGCCGAGAACAGGAAGAGCGGCATGCTGGCGAGGATCACGTAGTCGAAGTCCTGCCAGCTCTTCATGTACGTGGTCCCGGCCATGCCGACGGCGGCGAAGGCGAAGCCGACCAGCACCGCGACCGGCACGGCCAGCACGGCCCAGGGCGAGTGCACCAGGCCCAGCGCCAGCATGACCAAGGTGAACGCGACCGCGTAGATGACACCGCGGATCAGCGCCCAGCCGATTTCCCCCAGCGCCAGCTGGGCCGGGCGGATCGGCGTGGCCAGGATCGCGTCGTACAGCTTGGCGTACTTGAGCCGGAAGAAGACGTTGAAGGTCGAGTCGTACATCGCGCCGTTCATCGAGGACACGGCGAGCAGGCCGGGCGCGACGAACTCCCGGTACGGGACGAGGCGCCCGCCGGGCCCGGGCACCTTGCCGATCAGGACCCCGAGGCCGAGTCCCAGCGACAGCAGGTAGAACAGCGGCTCGAAGACACCGGACGCGAACACCAGCCAGGCGTGCTGGTAGGCCCGGGCGTGCCGTTCGATCAGGCGCAGGCTGCCGGCGTCGGTCCCCGCCCGGCGGAGCCGGGCCAGCGCTCCCGCCGGCGGGAGCATCCGCGAGGTGACGCTAGACATAGAGCCTCCGGCGGTAGGCGCGGTCGCCGGCCCAGATCCGCCGGCCGCCAGCACGGCCAGGTAGGCGACGTGGCCGAGGGCACCGGGCAGGTTCGCGTTCCCCAGGCTGAGGCCGCGGCAGAGCGCGACGCCGTGCCACAGCGGCGTGGCGTAGGCGATCGCGCGGAGCCACCCGGGCAGCTGGGACAGCGGGAAGAACGTGCCGGAGAACAGCATCAGCGGCATCATGACGAACCGGAACAGGTAGGCGAAGGTGCTCTCGGTCTTCAGCAGGACCGCCCAGGCCGCGATCGGCGCGGCGAAGGCGAGCCCGGTGAGCGTCGCGGCCGGCCAGGCCAGCACGACCCAGGCGGACCGGACGGCGCCGAACGCCCACATGTACAGCAAGACCACGGCGCTGTTCATCGCGATGCGCATGGTCATGAACATCAGGTGGCCGCGGTAGATGTCGCCCGGACGCAGCGGCGAGGCCTGCGCGGCCAGGTAGATCCGGTTCCACTTGACCGAGCCGTACACGGGGTAGCTGGCCTCGCCCATGGCCGTGTTCATCGCGCCGGAGGCCAGGATGGCCGGGGCCACGAAGGCCAGGTAGCTCACCCCGCCCAGGCTCGCCGCCCCGTGCTTGTTCACCAGCGTGCCCAGGCCGAACCCCAGCGCGCCCAGGTAGAACAGCGGGCCGAGCACGCTGGACCAGATACTGGACCGCCAGATCCGCCGGTACACCGTCAGCCAGCACTGGAACGCCCGGAGCACTAGTCCTCCAGCCGGCGGCCGGTCAGGTGAAGGAAGACGTCCTCGAGCGTGCCGCGGCGGACCAGCGAGGTGAGCGGTTCCAGGCCGGACTCACGCACGCCGGCCAGGGCGGCATCGCCGTCGGTGACGTAGAGGAGGATACGGTCGGCAAGCACCTCGGCCCGTTCGGCGGGAAAATCCTTGAGCTTGTCCCCCGCCTGGTCGTGCAGCTCCGGGTCGAACCGCAGCTCGAGGACCTCCCGCGAGCAGTAGCGCGCGATCAGGTCGCGGGGTGATCCCTCGGCCGCGAACCTCCCGTGGTCCATCACCACCAGCCGGTCGCAGAGCTGCTCCGCCTCGTCCATGTAGTGCGTGGTCAGGATCAGCGTCACGCCGCGCTGCTTGAGCCGGAACAGCCGGTCCCAGACCACGTGCCGGGCCTGCGGGTCAAGCCCGGTGGTGGGCTCGTCCAGGATCAAGATCTCCGGCTCGTTGATGAGCGAGCGGGCGATGGTCAGGCGCCGCTTGAGGCCGCCGGACAGCGGGTCCACCTTGCTGCCGGCCCGGTCCGCGAGCTGGACGAAGTCGAGCAGCGCGGCGGTCCGCTCCCTGATGACCTTGCGCGGCAGCCCGAAGTACCGGCCGTAGACGAGCAGGTTCTCCCGTACGGTCAGCTCCACGTCGAGGGTGTCCTCCTGCGGCACCACGCCGAGCCTGGCCCTGATCGCGGACCCGTCGCGGACCGGGTCGCGGCCGAGGATGGTCAGCTCGCCGCTCGTCGGCGGCGAGACGCAGCCGATCATCCGCATCGTGGAGGACTTGCCCGCCCCATTCGGCCCGAGGAAGCCGAAGGCCTCGCCGCGGTACAGGTCGAAATCGATCCCGTCGACCGCCGTGAAATCCTCGAACCGCTTGGTCAGGCCGCGCGCGCGGACGAGCACTTCACCGTTTGGCACCCGCTCACGCTACCCGGGGGGTATGACATTTATCGAACGGTTTACGGGCATCGACACGGGCCCCACCTGGGGGCACGGTAAGGTCGGACTAGCCGGGGCAGGAACGACAAAGGACGTAGCGCGTGGATAACCTCCGCGACCTCTACACCCGCTTCAGGGTGCTGATACACGAGGTAGCCAAGTTCGGTGCGGTCGGGATCCTTGCTTTCCTGATCACCATCCTCGGCGCCAACGCGCTGCGTTACGGCGCGGGGCTCGGCCCGCTCACCTCGGTGGCGCTCGCCACCGCCGTGGCCACCGTGTTCGCCTTCCTGGGCAACAAGCTCTGGGCCTTCCGGCACCGCAAGGGCAGCCACTGGGGCCGCGAGTCCGTCCTGTTCTTCGTCTTCAACGGCATCGGGCTGCTCATCCAGCTCGGTT
>CAVWOM010000004.1:0-77607 GCA_963756575.1 uncultured Actinomycetota bacterium
CTGGCCGCTACCCGCCCGCTGGACTCTGGCGTGGTCGGCCTGACCTACGTCCCGGCATGACAACGCCCCCGGGAGCATGCTTGCTCGCGAGGGCGTGCCGTGGCCGGTGCGCAGGTCGCCTCACGGCGAAAGGCGCAACATGGCTCCAGCCGAACGGTATTCCATGAAGGCAGTGGTTAGGCCCGGGGGACACTAACGCGCCGACCGGGAGTAGAACGCGACGCCGGCCGGACCTATTCCAGCCGCCGCCGGCCTTGTCCCGCGGTTCAGGAAGCGCCGGGGCGGCTCAGCGAACTTCGGTGTACTCGCCGGGGTCCAGCCGCACGACGTCGGCGTAGCTGCTGGCCTGCGGCTCCGCGGCGTCGGCGTACTGGCTGCCGTCAAGCGGCACGACCCGGAAGTTGCTGGGGGAGAGCAGTTTGCGCAGGTGCCGCATCCCGCTCATGCCCGCGAACGCGACCGCTAGGCCAGCCGCGAGGACCGAGCCGCCGAATAGCGCCAGCCCGCCGACGACGTGTCCCAGCACCATCATGATCACTGCCGCCAGCAGGGCCACCGGCACCGCCGCCACCAGCAGCAGCGCGAGCAGCGCCATGGTGATCACGGTCCTGCCCGACCCGCCCGGCGCCCGCTCCGCGTACCAACCGGTCATCACGCTCACCTCTCAAGCCCCGGCCTCTTCCCGGGCCCACACCTACTCCATTACGCGATATGTCGCGTCCTCTGCGTCAACGCATCTCCCGCCCGGGATCATCCCGGCGTTCACCACGAAGATGGCCCGCTGGCTTGGGATAGCGTGGCCGCATAGGAAGGGCAGGGGTCGTGGAGATCTTCCTCGAGACGGAGCGGCTGATACTGCGGCGGTTCACGATGGTCGATGCCGGCGAGCTGGTGAGCCTCGATGCCGATCCCGCGGTCATGCGCTTCATCACCGGCGGGATCCCCACCTCCCGCGAGGACATCGAGAATGAGTTCCTGCCGGCCTTCCTGGGCTATTACCAGCGGTACCAGGGCTTCGGGTTCTGGGCGGCCATCGAGAAGGCCACCGGGGAGTTCCTGGGGTGGTTCCATTTCCGGCCGCGCTCGGATGCTCCTCCCGGCGAGGTCGAGCTCGGGTACCGGCTGCGCACGTCAGCCTGGGGCCAGGGGTACGCCACTGAGGGATCGCGCGCGCTGATCCGCAAGGGCTTCACCGAGTACGGGGTCGAGCGCGTCACCGCGGAGACGATGGCGGTCAACCAGGCCTCGCGGCGGGTGATGGAGAAGGCGGGCCTGCACCTGGTGCGGGCCTTCCACCAGCCCTGGCCCTTCCCGATCGACGGTGACGAGTTCGGGGACGTGGAATACGCACTGGACAAGGCCGACTGGCAGCAGCAGGCGGCCGGCGCCGGCGGCTGCCCGCCGGCCTGCGATGATCGGGACCAGTGAGTGTCCCGCTGGAGGCTAGCTGATGAATCCGCTGTCTGGTGTCGCTGGCATGGCGGTCGACCGCATGCTCGGCCTTGGTCCGGCTGCGGTGCGGTACGAGCTGCGGCGCGATGTCGCGGTAGAGATGCCGGACGGCGTCGTCCTGCTCGGTGATCATTACCGGCCTGCGGGCGATGACCGGCCGCTGGCGGTCGTGCTGATCCGCTCGCCGTACGGCCGGGCGGGCCTGCCGGGGCTGGTGTTCGCGGCGCCGCTGGCGCGGCGGGGCTTCCAGGTGTTCATCCAGAGCATCCGCGGCACGTTCGGCTCGGGTGGCCTGTTCCGCCCGTTCAGCTCCGAGCAGGAAGACGGCCTGGCCACCGTGTCATGGCTGCGTGAGCAGCCCTGGTGCGACGGACGGGTGGCGATGACCGGCGCCAGCTACCTGGGGCATACGCAATGGGCCGTCGCGCCGTACGTCGATCCGCCGCTGCAGTCGGTGTGCCTGAACATCACGGCCGCGAAGATCAGCGGCGCGTTCTATCAGCATGGCGTGCCGGCCCTGCAGAACGCGCTGAACTGGACCGGGCTCATCGGCCGGCAGGAACGGGGCCTGCGCAGCGCCCTGCCGAACCCGCGGCACCTGGCCCGGGTGAAACGGGCGCTGCGGAAGATCCCGCTGCAGGCCGCCGACGTCGCGGTGACCGGCGCGCCGGTCGCGTTCTGGCGGGACTTCACCGGCCACGCCGGCCCGGGCGATGAGTTCTGGGCGGGCACCGATCATGACCAAGCGGACCTGACCCGGCTGCCGCCCGTCAGCATGGTGACCGGCTGGTGGGACCTGTTCCTGCCGCTGCAACTGCGCGATTTCACGGCGATCCAGGCGGCGGGCGGCACGGCGCAGCTCATCGTCGGGCCCTGGCTGCACGGCGAGCCGGCCGAGGTCAAGGCCATCACCGGGCAGGACATCGCGTGGCTCGAGCACCACGTGAACGGCGGCCCGCCGCCGCCGGGGCCGCCGGTCCGGGTCTTCCTCCAGCAGGCCGGCACCTGGCTGGAATTCGGCCAGTGGCCGCCGCCGGCCACCGTGACCACCGCGTATTACCTGCGTGCCTCCGGCCGCCTGGCCCTGGACGCCGAGCCCGGCGACGCCCCGCCCGGCACGTTCGTCTACGACCCGGCCGACCCAACGCCGTCGGCGGGAGGCCCGCTCCTGCAGCCGCCAGGCAAGCAGGTCGACAATCAGGCCATCGAAGCCCGGCCCGACGTCCTGACCTACACCAGCGGCCCCCTGCCGGCCGGCCAGGACCTGGTGGGACCGGTCAGCGCGCGCCTCTTCGTGCGCACCGGCCGCCGGCACGCCGACCTGTTCGTCCGCCTGTGCGATGTCGACGAGAAGGGCGTCTCCCGCAACATCGTGGACGGCGTCCGGCGGCTGAGCCCGGACACCGTGCCCGCCGGTGACGTCGAGGCCGGCGATGATCAGGTCCTGGCGGTCGAGGTGGAGCTGTTCCCGACCGCCTACCGGGTCCAGGCCGGCCACCGGATCCGCGTGCAGGTCAGCGGGGGCGCCTTTCCGCGGTTCGCCCGCAACTTCGGCACCGCGCAGCCCTTCGCCACCGCCACCAGCGCCGTGCGGTGCCGGTTCGAGCTCTACCACGACTCCCAGCACCCGGCCTGCGTCCTGCTCCCCGTCCTGCCCTTACAGGGTCAGCGGCGGGCTGGCCGCGCTGATCGTGTCCCAGTCGTAGCGCATCGGGACGAGCTCGCACCGGGACCAGGCTTCGTGCTGGTCGGTGTAGTGCGGGCTCGCCGGGTCGCCTGACGCGCCGCCGGGAACGATCCACGTGCAGTTGTCCCAGTTGCCGACGTCGAACACGTAGCGGGCCACGGCGCCGTAGACGGCCGCGGTGCCGGACTCGGCCCGGCAGCCGTTGGCCCAGACGGTCTCGTTGTCGCCGCCGACCCCCGCGCCGGCCGGGCTCAGCGCCGGCGGGGCGCCGGGCAGCAGCGGCGTCAGCGGATGGGTGAGCACGGCGGCATGGATCTGCTGCCACGGGATGTCCGGCGGTTCGCCCGAGATCTTCTCGAGTGCCTCGGCCAGCAGCTCGTCCCAGCTGCGGCCGCCGGTCAGCGCCAGGTCACCCGATCGCAGCAGGGCGGGCAGCACCCACCACAGGTGGCTGACGGCCGAGACGCCGCCGGGCAGTTCCACCAGGCCGGCGTTCCCGGCGGCGGCGAGGCCGGACCGGCTGGCGACGATCCTGGCCAGGGCCCAGCGCAGCCGGGAGTAGCAGGCCGCTCCGTTCGAGCCGGGCGACATGCGGGCATCCCAGCCGAGCACGACGTCCCGCACGGCCCGGGCGGCGGCGCCGGACGGCACCACGCCGGCCAGGGCGGCCTGGAACAGCCGACCGGGTGCGCTGGCATCGTCGCGGTGTATCGTCGCCATGTCCTGCGGGGACGCGGGCGTGAGCCCGGCGATGAGCTGCTCGATTCTCCGCGCCCGGTAAGGCGGATGGGCGTCCGTGCAGAAGTAGTCGCCCGTATCCGGGATGGTGGTCACCACCCGGTTGTTGGCGGTCACGATGAAGCCGCGGGCCGGATCATCGGTGCGCGGCATCTGCCCGGCGGCGACGACGCCGTCCCACTCATGCTCACCGGTCCACCCCGGCACGGGCAGCCACCCGTTGACCGCTGGCCGGCGCGGGATCACCGCCCGCACCAGGTGGCCGATGTGGCCGCCGGTATCCGCGGCGACCAGGTTATGGTCGATGAGCCCCCAGCCGCGCACGGCCTGGAAGAGCGCATCCACCGAGCCGGCCGTCAGCATGGGCAAAAGGCATTCGAACGAACGATCCAGGTCAAAAAACTGGACGGATTTGAGTGTCAGCGCGGCGCCGCGGGCGCGATCGCCGGCGACAACCGGGCCGTGCATGGTCTCGACGATCTCGACCGGTTCTGGGTCCGCGTCGCGGACCTTGATGTCCTCGGTGGTCGCCGTGGCCTGCCGCCAGCCGCCTTGATGCAGGTACCGGGACGGATCGGCGCGGTCGAACTGCTCGACGTACAGGTCGTGGATATCGGCGAACGCGTGCGTGACGCCCCAGGCCACCTGAGCGTTGTGCGCGAAGTGCGGGAAGGCGGGCACGCCGGGGATGGTGAGGCCGATCGCATCGAACTGATCGCAGCCCAGGTGCATCTGCGCGTACATGCCCGGCAGCTCGAACGCACGGTGCGGGTCGCCCGCCAGCAGCGGCCTGCCGGTGGCGGTCAGGCTCGGCGCCAGCGCCCAGTTGTTGCTCCCGCCGCCGGTCCCGGCCCGGTCGGCCAGCAGGCTCAGCGCCTCGATCGGCTCGCGCAGGTCGGCCAGGCTGGCGATCCACCGGCTGGCGTCGGCGCCGGGCGGAATGCACAGCCGGTCGCCCCCGCCGTCGTCATAGCGCAGCTTGACGAGGTCATCGGCGCCGAGGACGCCGAGCGCCGAAGCACGCCAGAGCTTGAACCAGACCGAGCCCATGAGGTAGCCGCGCTGCCGCATGGCGGCGATGCAATGCCAGCCCTCCCAGGGCTCCGGCGTGCTGGCCACCAGCTCATACTCGGCCGGAGCCGGGTGACTGCGCAGGTAAGCGTTCACCCCGGCCGCGTAGGCATCCACCATCGCCTTCGCGTCCGCGCCGAGCGCGCGGTAATCACGGATCGACGCCGCGGCCGCCCGCAGCCGCCGGGCCAGCCGGTCGGCCGGCAGGCCGGCCACGCCGACCCACTCGGCCCACCTGCCTTCCATCTGCTTCCTGGCCGCGTCCATCTGCCAGAAGCGGTCCATCGCGTGCACGTACCCCTGACCGGCGAACGCGTCGTGCACCGACCGCGCGCGGACGTGCGGGATCCCCCACTCGTCGCGGTAGACCCGGACCGGCTGCTCGACTAGGGTGCCCACCAATCCAGCAAACCATAGGCTGGCCGCCATGGTCGCCGATGATCTGCCCGTTATCGAGTTCGCCTTCCCGGGACCGCTGCGCGATCAGCTGGTCGCTGCGATCCTGGGCGGCGACAAGACCACGACGACCGGCCTGGCCGCGGACTACGAGCGCGAGAACGAGCCGTTGCCTGGCCCCGGACTGCGTCAGGTCGTGATCGATTCCGCCGGCCACCCGGTCGCGGTGATCGAGACGACCGCGGTACGGGTGATGCGGCTGGCCGATGTGAACCTGGACCACGCGCTGGGCGAAGGCGAGGGATACGCTTCCGTCGCGGAGTGGCGGGCCGGCCATGAGCAGTTCTGGCATTCAGCCGAGGTGCGTGAGGACATCGGTGACCCCGATTTCACCGTCGACGACGACACCCTGGTCGTGGCACAGGAATTCCGGCTCGTATCAGGCTGAAAAACCTGGTCAGCCTGGCCTGGACGAGGCGGAACGTCGCGCCCTGGTCGTCGACGCACTCAGCCAGCAGCCCGTACGGCTGGCGCCGGGTCTCGTCCGCGTGGCCGCCGGCCGCCCGGACCCGCTCGACCGCGGCGGCGATGTCGTCGACGCGGTAGGAGAGCTGCACCTCCGGCTCCGCGTCACGGGACGACCGGATGCCGAGCGGCGGGCTGATCTCCTCGGTGCGCCATGTGCCCGGATGACCAGATGCGAACGGCACCTGCAGGACGGCCTCGTAGAACTCCTTGGCCCGCTGGGCGTCCCGCGTCGAACATCGTCACGTTCGCGACGTCGCCCTGCCGCAGCCGGGCAGCCCGGGGCGGCGGTCGCAGCAGAATCCAGCGATGCCCGAACGGGTCGACGATCGCCGATCTCCGCCCGTAGGGCTGGTCGGCGGGCGGCCGCTCGACCGAGGCGCCGCCGCGCCGGGCCCGCTCGGTCGTCTCGTCGACGTCGCTGACCTCCAGGTGGAGGCTATGGCTGAACGTCGCCGGGGAGTCGGGCGCGCGCACCGGCACGTCGGGCCACAGGTCGGAGGCCTCGGCGAACATCAGCACCGCGTCGCCGATGCCGACCTCAGCGTGGCCGATCGTGCCGTCCGCGTTGACGATGGGCTCGCCGCGGCGCAGCGCGCCGAACACCTCGACGTACCAGTCCATGGCGCGCCGGGCGTCGGACACGATGATGTAGGGGGTCAGTGCCGGAGGCCAGGCGGGCTCCCGCTCTACCTGGCTCGCGACGGTCTGCTGGGACATGATTCCTCCTGGGGATGATGCGAAGACCTCACGGGTCAGCTGCTGCCGCAGCCGGCCGGCGAAGCCAGGGTCGGGATCGGCAGGCGTGACGGGCTCGCGCAGAGCTTCGAGCGGATCGGTCATCGCGAGCCCTCCTCTCCCTCGTAGCTACGGCGGAACGCGGCGCGGGCCCGCACCAGCAGCGCCTCGGTGGCGTGCACGGTGCGGTCCAGGTGCCGGGCCACCTCGGGGACCGGCAGCCCGTCGAGATAGCGCAGCGTGAGCGCGGCCCGGTGGTGCGCGCCGAGCTGGTCGAGCACCTCGCGGGCCCGGATCCGGTCGACGGCCGTCTCCCACGGGTCGTCGACGCGCTCCGGCTCGCCGTCCAGCAGGCGCAGCCCGCGCTGTTCCCGCTCCATCCGCCGCCAGTGGTCGGCCAGCTTGTGCCGGGCCACCCCGATCAGCCACGGGACCGACGGCTCGGGCGCGCCCGGCTTGCGGACCGCGTGCACGGCGGCCAGGAACGACTCGGCCGTGAGATCCTCGGCCAGGCCGGTGTCGCCGCAGCGGGCCAGCAGGTAGCCGTAGACGTGCGGCAGCGCATCGTCATACAGCTTCAGCAGCCCGAACGCCGGATCGGGCCGCACCTGAGAGTGCGTCACACCCTTATCGTCGTCTGAACGGCCGGCCCTCCGACGGGTCAGCCCCGGGATTTTTCCCGGGCCGGCCGCTCACCGCTACTGACCTCGACGGCGACCTCGTGATGGATGGCGCGTTCGTCCCAGCGGCTGAGCACGGCCTGAGCCGTTTCCTCCACCACGGCCCGCTCGTAGTCGTCCCCGGCGAAGGCCCGGACCGCGTCGAGGCCGGTGAACCAGGTGATAGAGGTGAACGCGACTTCCCCCTGCTCGCCCCGCCGCAGGAGCTGAGCGCCGCGGAACCCGCTGACGTCCCGGAGATGCCCGCTGACCTCGGTCATGACCCCGTCCTTTCCCGTCGTGGCCTCGTCCGCCAGAGCACCGCCAGCCCCAGGACCGCCAGGCCGCCGGCGGCCAGGGCGCCCGCGCCCAGCCAGAGGACGGCCGTCGGCAGCCACTGCTCGCCCGGGTGCCATATGCGCGACGCCCACGAGGTAAGGCTGAGGCCGGCGTCGTATTGCATGTCCTTCGTGACGCCGGCCTGCTGCCACACCCACTTGGCGAAGTCCGCGCACCACGCCTCGTTCTCATTCGCGATGCCGAGCTTTGCGTTACGGCCGCAGCCATCGGCATTGGGAGACTGGGCCCCGACCAGCGTGCTGTAGGGATTGCAGTCCACGCCGCGGAAGCTGGTCGCGGCCGGCGTGGTGCTGACGCCGACCTGGCTCAGCGCGATGCTGGCGATCGACTGGCCGGTAGCGCTGCTCGCATCATCGGTAGCGGCCGAGGCCGCTGGCGCCGCCGCCACGCCCAGCGCGAGGGGCAGGGCCGCCAGGAAAAGCCGTATCAGGGGCAGGTGTCCGATGGGCCCAGATCATAGTCGCAGCCCGGGCCGGCCGCTTTCCCGTAGCCCGCGCGGTGGTTAGCCGCCCGTCTTATCCTGCGCCTTTTCGGTCGTCGAGATCAGCATCTCGGAATTCAGGGTGCGATGAACCGGGCATCGCTCGGCGATGGCCATCAGCCTGGCCCGCTGTTCCCCGGTGAGGTCGCCGTCGAACTGCAGCTCGCGCTCAACGTGGTCCAGCTGCCCGATCCTGGTCTCGCAGTCCGCGCAGTCCGCGGCGTGGATGCGCTGATGACGCACCCGTACCGTGACGTTGCGCAGCGGCCAGCCCTTGCGCTCGGCGTACATGCGGACGGTCATCGCGGTGCAGGAGCCGAGCGCCGCCAGGAGCAGGTCATAAGGCGAGGGGCCGCTGTCGGCACCGCCGACGCCGGCCGGCTCGTCGGCGGTCAGCTGATGGCCGCCCGCGGTAATGACCTGGCCGTACGGGCCCGCACCGGACCCGGTCACGACTACCGCATCGCCGAATGCCGGGCTCTCCATCACGCTGACCTCTTCTCGTCGCCAGGCGGCCCGGCGCTGACAGCTCAGCCGCCGCCTGATCCTGGTAGCTCCTGGCCGTGCTTGCATCATCATACCCCTCCACGTAACATCCATATGGATGGTGAGGAGATGGTAACCGGATGGCGAGCGGTGAAGCCGAGAAGACCGAGAAGATCACTGTCAACCTGGGCCTGGTCGACCTCGGCCAGATCGACCTCCTGGTCCAGGAAGGCTTCTACACCAACCGCACCGATTTCATCCGGACAGCCATCCGCACCCAGCTCGCCGCCCGGGGGGAGGCGCTCGACCAGACCGCTGCCCGGCGTACTCTCACGCTCGGCAGCTGCCATTACACCCGTCGTGACCTGGAGGAAATCCGCGACACCGGGCAGCTGATCCACATCCGGGTGCTGGGGCTGGCGAGTATCGCCGCCGATGTCTCCCCCCAGCTGGCCCTGGACACGATTGCCTCGGTGGAGGTGCTCGGCGCCTTCCGGGCCCCATCCGCGGTGAAGGCCGTCTTGGCGGCTCGCACCGTCTGAGCCGCCGAAGGCAACCCGAGAAGGGAACCGTCATGAACGCACGCCAGGCAGCGGCGATGGCCGATGCCACCCGCCTGACCCGCCAAGGGCGCCTCGTCGAGGCAACCGCGCTGATTCAGCAGACCCTGGCCAGCCCGGGGACGATGTGGCGCAGGCCGGATGCCCCGTCCGCTCGCCTTCGCTCCTTCCCCGGCCGGAAAGGGACGGGTCCCGTCCTCGCGCACCAGGCCGCCCCGTCGGCGGCCGCGCGGCTACCGGGTCAGTTCGACGCCTTGTCCTACACCAGCGCGGCCGGGACCCGCACCTACCGGCTCTACGTCCCGGACGGTTACACCGGCGCCCCGCTGCCCCTGGTGGTGATGCTGCACGGCGGCACCCAGGACGGCGCCTCCTTCGCGGCCGCTACCGGCATGAACGACCTCGCCGAGCGTGAGACCTTCCTGGTTGCCTACCCCGAGCAGGACCGTTCGGCGAACGCGGGCCTGTACTGGAACTGGTTTGCGCCCGGCCACCAGCGGCGCGACGCCGGCGAGCCTTCCCTGATCGCCGGGATCACCACTGAGGTCATGAACAGCTACGGCGTGGACGCCGACCGGGTGTACGTGGCCGGGTTTTCCGCCGGGGGCGCGATGGCCGCGGTAATGGCCGCGGTCTACCCCGACCTGTACGCCGCCGTCGGCGTCCACTCCGGGCTGGCCTACGCCGCCGCCCGTGACCTGCCCTCCGCACTGGCGGCGATGAGGCAGGGTCCGGCGCGCCTGGCCCGGCCCGCGGAACGCCCGCTGCCGCTGATCGTCTTCCACGGTGACCAGGATGCGACCGTGGCTCCCGCCAACGCCGCGGGCCTCATCGACCACGCTCTGGCAGCGAGCCCCACGGGCGGCCGGCCGGGCCCCTCGCCCACCGCCGTGGCCAGCCGCGGGCAGGTTCCCGGCGGGCACGCCTACACCCGGACCTGCTACCAGGACCCGGCTGGGGCCGCCGTGGCTGAATGCTGGACTATCCACCGGAGCGGGCACAACTGGTCCGGCGGCATCCCGCATGGGTCCTACACCGACCCCCGCGGCCCCGATGCGAGCGCCGAGTTCGTCCGCTTCTTCGCCGAGCATCCCGGCTAAGGAGCGGAAGTGATCAGGGGGACGACTGCCTTGATCGCGCACTTGGGCTATCCGACTCACTCCTTCAAAGCGCCGCTCGTCTATAACCCATGGTTCGAGAAAAACAACGTCAACGCGGTCGTCGTGCCCATGGGCGTCAAGGCGGAGGAGTACCCGGAATTCCTCAAGTACCTGTTCAAGCTGACCAATGTCCGGGGCGCCCTGATCACCATGCCGCACAAGATCACCACCCTCGGGCTCGTCGACGAGATCACGCCTGTGGCACGGATCGCCGGCGCGGCTAATGCGGTGCTGCTGCGCAGCGACGGAACGCTGCTCGGCGACCAGTTCGACGGGGCCGGATTCGTCCGCGGAGCCGAACGCAAGGGCTTCCCGCTGGCCGGCCAGCGGGCGCTGGTGGTCGGCAACGGCGGGGTCGGATCGGCCATCGCGGCGTCGCTCGCCGGAGCGGGCGTCGCGGCCCTCGGCTTGTTCGATCCCCGGCAGGAGGCCTCCGAGCCGGTGGATATCGACCGGGTCGCACCGGGCACGTTCGTCGGCGAGGTCGTCATGAGGCAGCAGCTCACGCCCTTCCTGCAGGCCGCCAGGGACAAGGGCTGCCCGGTTCAGGTAGGTACCGACATGCTGTTCGAGCAGATCCCAGCCTGCCTTGAGTTCTTCGGGTTCGGCACCGCGACGCCAGCGGAACTGCGCGCCGTCGCGCGGATCGGGCCCTGATCAAAGGCCGGGGACGGCGGAGCCGCGCGCTTGTGTCATGGATTTAGCCGGCGGCCTCTGGCTTGCGTCCCACGTTCAGGAACCGCTGCTCGACCTCGGCCCAGCTCTTGCTCCACTGCGCGAGCGGGCCGAGCATGGTCTCCAGCGCCGCGAGCTGCTCGTCGAACGAGGACAGCTGAGCCTGCAGCGCCGCTATGCTGCGGCGCTGAGCCGCGATGCTGTCGGTGACGGCCGCCAGCTGCGCCGCCGAGAGAGCGCCGGGCAGCGCGGGCATGCCGGAAGACGCCGGCCAGGCCGGCTGTGGCACACCAGCCTTCTCCGCGGCCGCACGCAGCTGGCCGAGAAATTCCCCGAGCATCGCGGGAACCGAACCGGTCGTGCTCTTCTCATCGTCGGCCATGACTCCAGAGAACCCGATCGCGGACGCCGGCGATACCCCTTTTCCCGGTCAGCGGCTGATTCCGGCGCTTATGAGCTTTCCTTCAGGTCATTGGCCCGGTCGCGCAGGACGTTCTTCTGGATCTTGCCCGTGGACGTCTTGGGCAGGTCGCCGAACTCGAAGCGCTTGGGCACCTTGTACCGGGCCAGCCGCTCCCGCGCGTATCCGGCCAGCGTGTCCGCGTCTGCGTCCGTCCTGAGCGTCACGAAGGCGACCGGTACCTCGCCCCAGCGTTCGTCCGGCATCCCCACCACGGCGCTCTCCACCACCGCGGGGTGGCTGTCGAGGACCTGCTCGACCTCGACCGAGGCGATGTTCTCCCCGCCGGAGATGATGACGTCCTTGCTCCGGTCGCGGATCTCGACGTAGCCGTCGGGGTGCATCACCGCCAGGTCGCCGGTCAGGAAGCAGCCGCTGCGGGTCACCTCCCGGGTGGCCTCGTCGTCCCGGTAGTAGCCGAGCATGACGTCGTTGCCGCTGACCGCGATCTCGCCGATGGTCTCGCCATCGGCCGGGACGTCCCGGCCGTCGGCGTCCAGGATGCGCAGCGGGCGGGCGATGATGTTCGGTGCGCCCTGCCGGGCGCGCAGCGCGCCCTGCTCCTCCGACGGCAACTCGTTCCATTCCGGCTGCCACTCGTTGATCGCGAGCGGGCCGTAGGTCTCGGTCAGGCCGTACAGGTGGGTCACGGCCAGGTTCATCGATTCCATCCGGGCCAGCAGCGTGGCCGACGGCGGTGCGCCGCCGGTGTCCACGTGCACCTGGTGGTCCAGTTTCCCGGCCGCGGCGTCTTCGGCGATCATGGTCAGCACGGTCGGGGCCGCGCTGAAGTGAGTGATCCCGGCCTCGCGCAGCAGGCGCCAGATCTCGGCCGTGTCGATGGTCCGCAGGCAGACATGGGTGCCGCCGGCCGCGGTGACGGCCCAGGTGAAGCACCAGCCGTTGCAGTGGAACATCGGCAGCGTCCACAGGTACCTGGCGCCCGGGCCGAGCCGGGCGTGATAAGCCATCGCGGTGGCCTGCAGGTACGCGCCCCGGTGGTGGTACATCACGCCCTTGGGCCGCCCCGTCGTACCGCTGGTGTAATTGATCGCCAGCAGCTCGCGCTCATCGACCGGGACCGGCTCAGCCACCTCGGCGCTGGCGATCCACTCCTCGTAGGAGTCATCGGACCCGCCGGCCACGAAACACGGCAGGCCCGCCTGGTCAGCCAGTCGGCGGGCGCGGTCGGCGAACTCGCTGGTCGCCACCAGCACCGACGCACCTGAGTGCTCCAGCAGGGCGGCCATCTCACTTTCCGACAGCCGGGTATTCAGCGTGACCAGCGCGGCACCGGTCATCGGGACCGCGTGGTGCAGTTCCAGCATCACGTGGCTGTTGGCGCAGAGCGCGGCGATCCTGTCGCCGCGCTCCGCGCCCTGTGCGACCAGCGCGCCGGCCAGACGGCGGCACCGCTGCGACATGTCGCGGTAGGTGAAGCCGCGGTCGCCGTCCACGATCGCGGTCCGGTCACCGAAGACCGCGGCCGCGCGGTCGAGGAACGAGGCGGGCGTGAGCGGGGCGAAGGTGAACTCTGCCATCTAGTCCGTCTTCCCGCTGCGACCGGCTGAAACCGGCCGACGGTGCTGATAAGCAAAACGCCGGTGCCCCAGCAGACGTTCCTGGGGCACCGGCGTCTTGGTACGTCGTGGTTACTCGCTGTCGGCCTCGACCAGGCGCTCGATGAGCTCGTCGACCGTGCCCGTCTTGGGCAGGTCGCGCTTCTCGAGCTGCTCGCTCAGCTCGGCCTTGGTCTGGCCCTCGTAACGCTCGCGGGCCTTGTCGTGAGCGCGCCTGGCCTGCTCGCGCTCGACCCTGCGGGCCTCGCGGGCCAGGTCCTTCTGCGCCGCCGGCCGCGGCCGCCGCGGGCGCCTGCTCGGCCTTGTCGGCCTGCTCGTGCACGAAACCGCGGGCCGTCTCGGACTGCTCGCGGACCAGGCCGGTGACGGATTCGGCCTGCTCGCGGACGACACCGGACATGGTGCCCGCCGCCTCCGCCCACTTGAGGGTGAGGTCACGGCTGATGTCGACCGTCCGCTGCACCAGCTCGAAGTAGCGCTCGACGACCGGGACCAGGTCGACCCGGGGCAGGCTCGCCGGCAGGTAGTCGTTCAGCTTCTGCGAACCCTGGGTCCAGAAGTCAGCGATCTTCTCTACCGTGCCGGCCGACTGGCTCGCCGCAGCGCGGTAGCGCTCGGTGGTGCTGGTCATATAAGTACTCCCTCGTGAGGTCCGTATTCAGTAGTTCTGAACGCGTTATGCTAACTTTATCAAGCAGTGCTTACTAAGTCAAGCACACTCAACCGGCATAACGCCCGGGCGGACACCCGGAACAGAACCCTCACCCGCCGCAAGCCACCTCGCCCACTACCTGAGCCATGTCGGCCTAAACCCTTACTTGCCTGATCGTTCCCACCAGGCTCGTACCCCGGGTCCCGTAGACCTCATAAGCCCCAGGCGTCCCGAGCCCGGCCGGTTACCGACCAGGTTGCTGTTCCATCGTCCCGGCGTGAGCCCAATGCCGCTGAGCTTGAGTTGATCATGAGCGTCATCCGGGCGGCGGACGTCATGAACCCGGGCTTGCAGCGCGTCCGGACGCACTCGAAGCCCGGTTTCATGTCGTCACGGCTGGCGCAGGGTCCGGAACGCGGCCCGCATCTCGGCGCTGAACAGGTCCGGCTGCTCCCAGGCCGCGAAGTGGCCGCCCCGGTCGAGCTCGTTGAAGTAGAGCAGGTTGCCGGGGTAAGCCCGTTCGGCCCAGCTGCGCGGGGCCTGGTAGAGCTCGTCGGGAAAGACGCTGATGGCGTACGGGATGGTGATGTTCTTGGCGTCGAAGAACTGCGCCTTGTTCTCCCAGTACAGGCGGGAGGCGGAGACCCCGGTGTTGGTCAGCCAGTAGAGCGTGATGTTGTCGAGGAGGTCGTTCCTGGTCAGGGCACCGGAGAAGGTTCCCGCCAGGACCTGCTGGACCAGCCCGGGCTGGCCGGTGCCGTCGCCGTGGTCGAGCATGAACGCGGCCAGGTCGATGGGGGAGTCGGCCAGCCCGTACAGCGTCTGCGGCCGCGTCGACATGATCTGCGCGTAGGCCACATGCTTGGCGAAGAACGTGCTCAGCTGCGAGAACGCGCGCGCTTCGTCAGCCGACAAACCCGCCGGCGCCGGGTCGCCGCGCTGGACCGCCGTGTTGATCTCGGCCGGGGCGGTACCGGGCATGTTGGAGTGAATGCCGAGCAGCTCGGGCGCGGCCTGCTCGCCCATCGCCTGCGTGACGGCCGCGCCCCAGTCGCCGCCCTGCGCCACGAACCGGTTGTACCCGAGGCGCTTCATCAGCACGACCCAGGCCCGCGCGGTGCGGACGGGATCCCATCCGGTCGCGGTCGGCTTGGCCGAGAAACCGTGCCCAGGAAGCGAGGGAATGACCAGGTGGAACGCGTCCGCCGCGGTCGCGCCGTGCGCGGTGGGGTTGGTGAGCGGCTCGATGATCTTCAGCTGCTCGATGACCGAGCCGGGCCAGCCGTGCGTGACGATCAGCGGCAGCGCGTCCTCGTGGGCCGAACGGACATGGATGAAGTGGATGTCCAGCCCGTCGATCTCGGTGGTGAAGTTCGGCCAGGCGTTCAGCGCCGTCTCGCACGCACGCCAGTCGTAGTCGGCCGCCCAGTAGCGGGCGAGGTCCGTCATCATGGCGAGCGGCACGCCTTGCGAATCATCGGTGACCGTCTCGCGCCCGGGCCATCTGGTCGCGCTGACGCGCCTGCGCAGCTCGGTGAGCTCCGCCTCGGGGAAACTGACCTTGAACGGGTGGATGGTGGTGTCGTCGGCCGGCATGGTGTCTCCTAACCAGGTTCGGTGCCGCTATCAGCGTCGCGCGCCCGGGCGGTACGTCGCCCCCGTGAAGACACCGGTCCCCACCCTGGCCTGGCCGGTGCCTCCCGGGACCGATCACCGGGGCCGCCGGTCCCCGGGAGATGATGAGTAGAGCCGAATGGGCTGTGGCCGCGGGAGGTTCTGTGGGTGACGTAGTGCCGGATAAGCTGCACGACCGCCGGGAGGCGGTGGCCGAGCTAGGCGCCGAGCTGCGGACGCTGACCGATCTCCTGGTCCGTACCGAGGCCGGCGCCGGCGTGCTCCGCGACGCCGCGCGGCGCCTGCGCGAGGTGGCCCCGGCCCTGCGCGAGCGCATCCGGGACGTGGCCGAGCCGGCCTCGGTGGACGACCTGATGGGCGGGATCCGGATGTTCAACCCGGTGATCGGGGCGGGTAACCCGATCGCGCCGCCGCTGCGGATCGAGATCGGCCCGAATGGCGCCGAGGGGTGGTGCACACTCGGCCAGGCCTACGAGGGGCCGCCCATGTACGGCCACGGCGGCGTGAGCGCGATGCTGATCGACCAGCTTCTCGGTCACGCCGCCGCGGCGTCCGGCCACCCGGGCGTGACCACGCACCTGTCCGTCCGGTACCGGCGCCCGGTGCCGCTGGATGTCCCGCTGCGGGTCTGGGGCCGCGTGATCGACGTCGAAGGACGGCGCGTCTCGGCCGTCGGCGGCCTCACCACCGCCGCCGAACCCGATGTTCCCCTCGTCGAAGCGCAGGCTCGGTTCGCCCGGCTCCGCCTCGATCAAGCCGGGCGCTTGTTCGGCCGGCTGGCCAGCCCGGACGCCGCCAACCCCGACGTGGCGCACGACTGACCAAGCCGGGCCGGCCCCGCGGATCCGGCCGTTAAAAGGCTGATCCAGCCGGTGACGATGGGAGCCTGGTCCGAGCCGAGCCGGCACCGCAGGCTGATCTGGCCGAAAGGGACTTCCTCGGCGCTGAACCGGCCCAGCGGGTCGGCGTCCACGGTGATCACGCCGTGGCCGTGCCTGACGTCCACCACGGCCGACTGCCGGGGGACCAGCTGGCCGATCAGCCGCCGGTAGTCCCCGCTGCCGGTGATCTCGAGCTCGATGGTCAGGCCGCTGGCCCGGAAGGACAGCTGCCTCCACTCCGGGCCGCCCCGCACCGCCGAGCCGGGCGGGACCTCCGACGATAGGGCTTGGGGGTCAAGTTCGGCCGACCCGGCGTCGTGATGATTCACGCTTGTGTTCCTTCCCGTTACTGACCGGTGCGGAACCGGAAGCCCCACCCTGTCCGCGCATAAGTACTCTACATTGCACGACCATAGCCGACCACATTCTTCAGCCCTCGAGCGCCAATTCGAGCACGGCCATCCAAGCCGCTGGCCGCTAGCCTCCGGATCGCCAGCCGCCCAGCCGCAAGCCCCCGTTCCCGGCCACGGGCCCCACCCCGGGCAACGCCTGGGCGCGGGCCGCGGCCAGCACCGCGTCCGCCGCCCGGCGGCCGTTCTCGCCGGTCCGCGACATCCGCGCCGCGATCAGCCCCGTCACCACCGGGGTGGCGAACGAGGTCCCGCTCCAGCCGGCCATGCCCCAGAACTCCCGGCGCATACCGGTCCGCGGCGGCTCGTGGTAGAGGTAGCTGCCGCGCGCGTAGGCGTTGATGAGCCGCTCGCCGGGGGCGTACACGTCGACCCACGGCCCGTAGCCGCTGAAGTAAGCGCGGCCGCGCAGGTCGGCGGACAGCGCCCCGACTGAGACCACGCCGGGCAGCGCGGCGGGCCAGAACGGCCGCCGGCTGCTGTTGTTCCCGGCCGCGGCGACCAGCACGGTGCCCTTGTGCTTGCGGTATCGCTCCCAGAACATCTCGAACGACAGGAGGGGCCGGTCGCCCCGGGTCGTCCCGCCCGCCGACAGGCTGATGATGTCCGGGCCGAGGCCGAGCGCGGTGTCCAGGTGGCGGACGATCTCGGTCTCCAGCGCCGCCCCGGCCAGGTCGAGCACCTTGGTCACGTGCACCGCGGCATCCGGCGCGAAGCAGCGGGCCACCCCGGCGACGAAGGTGCCGTGCCCGGCGTACGGCGGGATCTCCACCGTGCCGTCGGCCGCCGCGGGCAGCTTCTCCTCCTGGCCGGTCACCCCGGCCAGCCACCGGTGCGAGTCCGCGTCCGCCAGCAGGCCGGTGTCGACCACGTGGACCGACACCCCCGAGCCGGCCGCGGGCCCCAGGCTGGGCAGCGGCGCGGCGTCGGCGGGCACCGCCTCGGGCTCGGTGGCCGGGCACAGGTGGACGGGGGAGACGGAAAGCACGTGGTTCGGGGTGGCCGTGCCCGCACCGACCGCGGCGTCGACCGCGGCCAGCGCCTCGGTGACCGTAGCCAGCCGCGCGCCCGCCAGCGAGTAGTGCGTGACCCCGCCGGCCAGCCCGTCCCGCACCTCGCCCCCGCCGACGACCGAACGTACCCGGTCCACGTACCCGTCCCTGACCAGCAGCGCTCCCTCCTCGTAGAGGTGGTCCACCTCGCCCCCGGACAGGTGCACGCCGATGGTGACGCCGGCCGCCGCGTACGCGTCGAGCACGAGCCGGACCTGAGCCGAGGCCCGGCTGTACGGCCACTTGCGATCGGCCCCATCCCGCGAGTCTTCCCCGTTAGAAACACTGCCCACAGCAGAACCCCCCGACGGCGACCACGATCTACGATCCAGTCAGGGAACGGAGATAACGCAAAGCTATGACGCGGACGGCAGAAGTAACCGCCGGGCTGATCCCGATGACCGGCGTCAGCCCGCGGGCCGCCCTGGCCGCGGCCCGCGCCCTGCTGGCCGCCGGGCCCGGCCCGCGCGACGCGTCGATCGCCCACCAGGCCGCGGGGATCGTGCTGCGCGACTTCGGCGACGTGCGCGCCGCGATCGCCGAGTTCCGGCTGGCGGCCCGGCTGGCCCGGGCCGCCGCGGACCCGGAGCGCGAGGCGGACGTGCTCACCTCCCTGGGCACCGCGCTGGTGATGGCCGGCCAGACCGGAGCCGGGCTGGCCGCTCTCGACGCGGCCGTGACGGCCAGCGAGCAGGCGGCCACCGAGCAGGCGGCCAGCGAGCGGGCAGGCAGCGCGCCAGCGGGCAGCCCGGCCGCGCTCGGCCGCGTCCTGGTCCGCCGGGGCGGCTCGCTGCACATCGCCGGACGGTACGGGCCGGCCCGGGCCGACCTGCGCCGGGCGATCGCGCTGACCAGCCAGGCCGGGGAGGTGATCTGGGAGGCCCGCGCCCGCACCGCGGCCGCGCTGACCGACCTGGCCGCCGGGGCCACCGCCCGGGCCGAGGCCGGCCTCACCGCGGCCGAGGCCCTGTTCGCCGGGACCGGCCAGGAGCTGGAGATCGCCTACGCCCGGCACAACCGGGCCCTGGTCGCGTTCGCCCGCGGTGACCTGCCCGGCGCGCTGCGCCAGCTCGACGACGCGGACGCCCGCTACGCCGCGCTCGGCGTCACCGTGCCGGACGCTGCCCTGGACCGCGGCGCCGTGCTGCTCGCCGCGGGCCTGCCCGCGGACGCCCTGGCCGCCGTCGAGGCGGCCCTGACCCATCCCGTCGCTCCGGCCAAACGGGCCGAGCTGCTGCTGGCCGCCGCCCGGACCGCGCTGGCCGTCGGCCGCTATGACATTTCCGCCGAACGGGGTTCGCTGTCACGCCAGATGTTCCGCCTCCAGCATCGCGAACGATGGCGCACCCACGCCGCCCTCGTGGTTCTCCAGGCTCGTTTCCTCGCCGGCCAGCCGCCCGGCCGGCTGCTGCCCGAAGCCAGGCGCACCGCCGCCCGCCTGAACGAGCTGCGCTCCGACGAAGCCCCGGACGCCTGGCTGCTGGCCGGCCGGATCGCCCTGGCCGCAGCGGCCGGCCGCCCCTCCGGGCCGCGCCCCGGCCGCCTCGCCGAAGCGGACCGGTTGCTCGCCTGCGCCGCCCTGGCCGCGCGCCGGCGTGTCCCGGCGTTCGCCCGCGCGGCGGGCACACTCGCCGAGGCGCTCCGAGCGGAGGCCCTGCTCACCGAGGACGGCGCGGACCAGCGGCGACTGCTGGCCGCCTGCCGGCGCGGGTTTGGCCTGCTCGAGGGGCACCTGGCCACGCTCGGCGCGGCCGAGTTGCGGGCCCACGCCACCGCGCACGGCGCCGAGCTGGCCGGGCTGGCGCAGCGGGCCGCCCTGCGCTCCGGGCGTCCGCGCCTGCTGCTCACCTGGAGCGAGCGCTGGCGCGCCGTCGCCCTGCGGGCTTCGGTCCGTTCCGCGGAACACCGGCCCGCCGACGCCGCTGATCTCGCGGCCCTGCGCGACGTCGCGGTCCGGCTGGAGCGGGCCGAACCCGGCGGCTTCCCCGCCGCGGTGCTGCACCGCGAGCGGCTGCGGCTCGAGGCCGCCGTGCGGGCCCGCACGTTGCGGTCCGCGCCGGGGCCGCCCGGCGCGGACGCGGTTCCCTTCGACGTAGGCGCCCTGCTCGACGCGCTCGGCCCGGCCCGGCTGCTCGAGCTGGTCGTGGTCGACGGCGACCTGCACGTGCTGGTGTGCGGCGGCGGCCGGGTCCGCCGCCTCGCGGCGGGCGCCGCGGCGCAGGCCGCCCGCGAGGTCGACTTCGCCCGGTTCGGGCTCAGCCGGATCGCCCGCGGCCAGCTGGCCGAGCCCGCCGGCCAGGCCCTGGCCGTCCTGGGGGAGGCCGCCCGCGGGCTCGACGCGCTGCTGCTCGGCGCGGCCCGCGACCACCTGGGGGACGGGCCGGTGATCGTGGTGCCGCCGGGGCGGCTGAACGCCGTGCCGTGGTCGCTGCTGCCCTCGCTGTCCGGCCGCGCGGTGTCCGTCGCCCCGTCCGCACGCAGCTGGCTGCGGGCGCGTCAGGCCACCCCGTTCGGCCCGGAAAAGGTCGTCCTGGTCTGCGGGCCCGGCCTGGACGCGGCCCGCGCCGAAGTCGGGACCCTGGCCGCGCGGTACGGACGGGCCACCGTGCTGGCGGGCCGGGACGCGAGCACGGCGCGGGTGCTCGGTGCCATCGACGGCGCGCACCTGGCGCACATCGCCGCGCACGGGGTGTTCCGGGCCGACAGCCCGATGTTCTCCTCGCTGCGGATGGCCGACGGCCCGATGACCGTGTACGACGTCGAGCGGCTCGGCCGCGCGCCGTTCCGGCTCATCCTGCCCAGCTGCGAGTCCGGCCTGGCTCGCCCCGGCCGGCGCCGACGAGCTGCTCGGCCTGGCCAGCGCGCTGCTGCCGCTCGGCACGGCGGGCATCGTGGCCAGCGTGGCCCAGGTCGGCGACCGTGCCGCCGCGCCGCTCATGCTGGCCCTGCACCGGCGCCTGCGGGGTGACGCCAGCCTGGCCGCCGCGCTGCGGGACGCCCAGGCCGACGTCGGCACCGATGACCCGGAGCTGGCCGCGGCCGGCTGGTCGTTCATCGCGCTCGGCGCGTGACTACCCCTTCCCAGGGGCGCAGGACATCCGGCGGCGCCTCCGCGGCCGGGCCCGATCGCAGCAGCACCTCGCCCGCGGGCATCGCGGCCGGCTGACCGCTGAAGTTCGCCGTCACCACCAGCGGACCGGCCCGGTACGCCCACCGGCCGCCGTCCACCGCCAGGTTCTCGAACTCGGCCAGGCGGCCGCCGTGCTCGGCCTGGCGCAGCACGAGCAGCTTCCGGACCAGCGAGAGCACCGAATCCGGGTCGTCCCGCTGGTCCGCCACCGTCGCGGCCGGCGGGTCCGCCATCGGCAGCCACGGCGTCACGCCCGCCGCGGTGAAGCCGCCGCCGGGGGAGCCGTCCCACGGCATCGGGGTCCTGGCCCGGTCCCGGTCGGCGCCCGCGGCCACGTCCAGCGTCGCGTTGTCCCGGCGCAGCGCGACCGGCACCTCGACGTCGGTCATGCCGATCTCGTCGCCGTAGTAGAGCACGCTGGTGCCGGGCAGGGTGGCCAGGACCAGCAGCGCGAGCCTGGCCTTGCGCACGTCGCCGCCGCACCAGCGGCTGGGGAACCGGCCCAGGTCGTGGTTGGAGCCCATCCACACCGGGCACGCGCCGGGCGGCAGCGCGGCCAGCGTGTCCTCGACGATCCGGGCCAGCTGGACCGGGTCGAAGGACGCGAAGGCGAACGGGAAGTTGAAGCCGAGCTGCAGCTCGTCGTGGTTGCCGTAGTAGGCGGCCAGCCGCTCCGGGTCGGGGACCCAGGTCTCGCCGAGCAGCAGCCGGGCGGGGGAGTAGGTCTCCGCGATCTTGCGCCAGTCCCGGTAGACGCCGTGCGTCTCCGGGCGGTTGGTGTTGTACACGAAGCGCAGGCCGAAGGCGCCGTCCATCGGGCCGCCGTCGCCCAGCGGCGGGTTGTCGCGCAGCTCCGCGTCCTTGTACAGGCCGGGCGCCACGTCGATCCGGAACCCGGCCACGCCGCGGTCGAACCAGAACTCCAGGATGCGGCGGAACTCGTCGTGGACCGCGGGCTCCCACCAGTTCAGGTCCGGCCGAGTAGGGGTTTAATTTACTATGTCTTAAGCGGATGGTCCGTTTCCCAGGCGGATGCGGCTGCGATGGCCAGCCAGCACAGGTCTTCGCTGCTCATCAGGGGCGCGATGTCCGCGACGGCCCGAATGTGGATCTTGATCCGCTTCCGCTCGGCATGGAAACCACCGGGCCGATGCTCCCACCGGGCCTCAATCTCGGCCATCCGGTCGGCTGCTTCCAGTCGCTGGTCGTACCGCTCGCCTGACTGGCCCTCGCCGGCCATGTAAGCCTTGTTCGCCTCATCCCAGTCGATGATGTCACCGATGATGTCATGCACTGGCCGGCCTCTCCGCCTGGCGGGCGGTGGCCTCGGCTTCCCGCTTCGCGCGGTCCACCGCGAGCACGCGGTCGAACCGGTCGGGGTCGGTGGCGTACTCGCGGACCTGGGTCCGCTCGGCGGCCTGGCGGGTGGGGTGCCCGCAGGACAGCCCACGCGGCCCCCACGAAGCCCACGACTCGCCGGGCAGGCCGCCGTCGTTCCATCCCCAGCCCGGGGTGACGGCCGGGTTGTAGGAGTACCAGTACGTGTCGCCGATCCGCTGCCCGTCGACGACGATCAGGAACTCGTCGGGGGCGCACCGCTTGCTGCCGTGCGGGCTGTCCGCGCCCTCGTAGCGGGGCTCGCGGCTCACCTCGAACGTTCTCACCGTCCCGGCCCCTCCATGTCCACTACCAGCTCGACACGGGAGCCGTGGCAGCGAACGCCGATGATGTCCAGCTCGCGCCCGTACACATCGACAACGGCGGCCCGGTCCTCGTCGGCGCCGCAGCCTTCCAAGGACATGACGATGCCCTCGACCGTGATCTCCTCGGGCGGCCAGTCAGACATGTCCCAGTCGCGCCCGGTGATCCGGATCTTCTTCAGTGCGGCTTCCTCAGTTCTTCCGGCTGGACTGGAGGTCGATGCCGGCTGCTGCTCGGTCGGTTCTTCCATGGCGTTACCCTTCCTGCGTCTGCGGAGAGGCAGGACCCCCGGATCGCCCCGCGCCGGGATGGGGGGCATCGGTCCGAGGGTCCTGCGTCTGACGTGAAGCTTCCTGGCCTGTGGTGATGGGGGTATTTAGTTGCGGCGTAGCGCGTTCCCCCGGCCATCTGGAAGCCTCGCGAATTCGAGATGCGAGGCTCCCGGCCGGGCCTGGCTTTCCTCTGGAGGTCACAGGCAACGCAGGAATTGCCCGGATGCCATCACGGCAGGCAGCGCGGCCGGGAGTCCCCGCACGTCCCCGGCGTTCCTGACGGCTTCCCCTGTCGCAGGAAGGCGAGGGATTTACCTTTTTCAGTTGTGGCCGTTCGGATTCTCGCTCCCGCTATTCCCTTCTGAGTGGCGCGTAGCTCCGAAGCTCGCCCGGACTGGTCCCATTACGCTCACCGCGCACTTGACCAGAACGGCGCCCTGTCTCAGACCGCAAGGCAGGGGCCACGCCTGATGTTCCGGATATGGTAGTGGTGGGTGCCGTCATATTGCCCTCTTGGTGCCATTGATGGTTCTTGCCATCGGCGCGGCGGGCTCTCATACGGGCCGCGTCACACAACGTCGTGACGGCGCTGTGCGTCTATGGGACATCGGCAGGCTTCGGCCTGACCTCGATGTCTACCTCGTCAAGCGGCACAACCGTTTCCGGCAGGCCGTCAATCAGCGTCCATGCCCACGGATTAGCCGGGTCGATATAGTGACCAGGTACCGGGTTTCCTCTGGTCGTGACGGTCTCGTTGGTGGTGATTTCCTGTTCGTGGCCGTCCGCGATATCGATCTGGAGCACTTCGGCCTCGTCAATCAGGGTCACGAAATCTGGTGGCTCATGCTCCCAGCTGCGGCAGCAGCTCTCGAATTCGGCTACGCCGGCATCGCCGCCGTCGGTGCGGTACATCACGATAAAGCGTGTACGCGCCGCGACCGTACCGCACTCAGGGCCGGCGTAGCCGCCGGTTTCCGGGGCCACCGCTGCCGGGCGTTCCCGCGAGGCCGGGCCTTGATCATCATGGTGGCCGTCCGGGTCGTCGCCTGTTATAGCGGCGGGCTCGGCCGTGTGGTCAGGACCGGTGTGCATCATTCTCCAAAGGGGGATGAGTTTCTCATCAGGTGGTCGGTGTGGTCGGCAACGCCGTCCCGGATCTTGCCGGCCAGGAAGCCGAGCTGCCCGGTCAGATCGCCTTCGCCGGTGAATCGCTGCCGGATGACCGCTGCGGCGGTCTCCAGCGCCGTGGCGTCGTGTTCTTGCTGCTTGCGTTCGCGGGCGTTGTCCCTCAGGACCGCCGCTTTGCTGTTCCGGCCGCGGGCCATCGTCGCCTCCTGTTCGCAGGGTTGGGCAGGTCAGGTAGTGCGCGTGGCCGTATCCGGCGCATTTCTTGCAGGGCAGGGGCAGCTGGTTGCTTTCCGGGCGGTTCTCAGCCACGGCGCTGCCCGCCCCGGAACCCGCTGGCGTACAGGTCCTCGACATCGGCCCGCCGGTACCGGGGCCTGCCCTGCTCGTCGCGGACCTCGGCCAGGAGGTTGCGCCGTGCCCAGGTCGCGACGGCGGCCGAGGTGACCCGGAACTTGTACGCGACCTCGCGGCGGGTCATCAGGTGCCCGGCTGCCCCGAACTCGACCCGCGCCCAGACCACGCGGCCGTCGGCGGTGGCCTCGACGCCCCACCGGGTGGCCAGTGCCGCCACGATCGAAAGGCCGTAATGGCATCCGTCCGGCTCGGGGGGAAGCCATGGGCCGCCGCGGTCTTCTACCGCGAGCCATACGTACTGCGCGGACACCTCGCAGGCGACGGTGAAGTCCGCGCCCTGGCTGCGGGAATGCCGGACCGCGTTGGACGCCAGCTCGCTCGCAATGAGAACCACGTCGTCGGCAACGGGCGTGGTCTGAGCGTGCTGCCCGACGAGGCGCCGGACCTGGGACACCTGGTCCGGCTGGCCGGGGAAGACCTGGCGGTGGCACCTGCCTGCGCTATCCATCACGGGTCCTTACGGGCGGCACAAGAAGCTGGCGGCGACCGGCCCGGACGGCCCGGTCGCGTCGGTCACGCACGTTTGCGCGTACGGCACCAGCCGGCCGGTGATGACCTCCACGGCGGTACCCAGCGTGCTGATGCGCCCGGATAGGCGGGTGATCTGGGACTGCCCCGAGCTGGCGGCGGCCGACAGCTGGGCTTGCGTACCTGCCAGTTCGTGCTGGAGCTGGCTGACCTGGGCCTGCATCGCCGTCCGCCAGGTCAAGGCCAGGGCCAGGGTGGCGATGGTCACGGCCGCGGCGACGCACGCGACGAGGTAGGGGGCCAGCTGGGCCCGCCTGGCCCGCTGGCGGCCCAGGCGGGACGGAACCGTCACCGCCGCCGCTGATGGGGCGGGCTGCTGGGCCTGGTCATGCGGCCAGTTCGGGTGCATGATCTCCTCCTTCAGGGTTCCAGCCGGGCCCACGCCCGGGTGTGCCGGCTGGGGCTGTGTGTCGTTGTTACTGATCTGGTGGCCTGCGCCGTCGGCCGGGCGTGCCGGCCGGGCCTGCGCTGGGCAGCGGCCCTTCGCGGCTGCGCTATTCGTGCAGCCGGTAAGTCGCGACCACCTTGGCCGCGAAGAGCAGGTCGCTTTCGCGAGTAATGGTGATGGCCTGGTAGGCGGGGTTGGAGGGGACCAGCCGGATGCCGACGCTGCGGTCCAGCCGCTTGAGTGCCATCGCGATCCCGGTTTCGGTCCTGAAGGTGAAGATGGCGATGTCCCCGTGGGCGGCGGGTTGGTCCGGGTCGACGATGACGAAGTCGCCGTCACAGATGCCGTCACCGGTCATGCAGTCCCCGCTGACCTCGAAGGCGACCACGTGCTCACCGAGGTCGCATTGCGCTGGTATGCCGATGAATCCGCGGGCCTTCGTCACGAGAGGTCTCCCCGCGTCGGCTCCCCGGCTGGTGTGGGGGCCGGGCCGGTCCGGGCAGCCAGCGCGCGGGTGATCGTATCGGCGGCGGCGTTCATGTCCCTGGCGGGACGCGGCGGCCCATCTGCCCAGCTGAGCCACAGGGTGCCGTCGCGGGTGGTGAGGTAGGCCTGGCCGGTCAGCCGGGCGGTGGACCGGCTGAAGACCCGGACCCGGGCGGTGCCGCCGGTCCCGGCTGATCCGGCGGCGACCAGGCCCCGGCGCCGCAAAATCCGGGCCAGGTCTACCGCGGCCTGGACGGGAGGTGTGAGCGTGTCAGCTGGCATGGCTGGTCCTTCCGGTGCTGGCCCGGCGCGGGTGGCCGGGATCGCCGTCCGGGACGGCGAGTACCGGGACCAGCACGGGCTGCGGCAGAGGAGCCCCGGCTGCGCGGCAGGCGGCCAGGGCGGGGGTGAGCCCGCTGGTGATCTTGTCTGCGGCCGCATCGGGGTCGCTGACCGGGGCGATGGGATCCAGGGAGGACCACCAGAACCACCAGCCGTCGTCGGCGGAAGCGGCGTAGATGTACTCGTCCCGGTACCAGCCCCGGCGGCCGGCGATGTGCACGCACGGGTTCAGCCGGTGGTCGCGGGTGCGCATCACCGTGGCGGTGAAGCCCCGCCGGCCCAGCTCCTCCGCGAGCGCGTGCGCCTGCTCCCGCGCGGTGGCCTGCGCAGCCCGGTCCGGGCTGGTCATTCGGCTGGCCGCCTGCCGGTGTCGGCGGCCTGGAACGCCCAGGCCTCGACGAGCTGGGCGTAGGTGTTGCGTTCGCGGATCATCTGGCGGAGCGCTTCGCGGGTGTCGCGCAGCTTGACCGCCAGCACGATCAGGGCGATGGCCGAGCCGATGACGTACAGGGCCAAGATCATGACAGGTACTCCTCTTCTGGTTCGCTGTCGAATTCGCTGCTGTCGTAGAGGTCGCCGCCGGGGAGGGCGTGCCGGCCAGGTCCGGGCAGGGCGTGCCGGCCGGGTTCGTGCTGGAGCGGGGGCGGTGCGTCGTCGGGGTTGGCGATGTAGTTGATCAGGCCGTGGAGCTGCTGGCTGACCAGCTCGATGGTCCCGGCGATCTCCAGCGCCGCCCCGGTCTGCGCCAGGGCGGTTTCCATCTGCCCGAGCACCTGAGAGCAGCGCTTCTCCGCGACCTGGGCGGCGCGGCGGGCGCCCTGCTGCCGGGCCTGGGCGTGGGTGGCCTGTCGTCTGGCCGCGACCAGCGCTTCTCTGGTCTTGGTCAGCCGCCAGGTCAAGAACACGATCACCGCGCCGGGTAGCACGACGGCGAGGAGGGCGTAGATCATGGGCATGTGTGCCTGCCAGGACTCCGTTCCGCACGGGGGCGGGTGGTTACAGGTGGGCGGGGATGACGGTGGCGTGGCCGCCGGCGGGGGTGATCTCGGCGCCGTCGGCGGTGAGCACGGTCGTGAGCTGAGCGTCGGCGATGACGGCCTCCAGCAGCTGGGCGTCCTCGGGGAGCACCTCGACCGGGTGCGGGACATGCCGGTAGCAGCACAGCTCGTGCTCGGCGAACTGCACCCCGCCTTCGTCGATGAAGACCACCAGGAACCGGGCCGCCGCTTCGGGGGTGCCGCAGTCGGGACCGTCCTCGCCGCTGACGGGGAACTCCAGCGTGTCCTCAAGATCGTGGTCGCGGCGATCGCCTCCGCCGGGTGCCGGGGTCACGGCTCATCCGTTTCGCTCTGGGCCGGGCGGCACTTGTGCCGGCGGCACCACAGCAGGCCGCCGGCCCAGGTGATGGCGGCGAGTCCGTACCCGGCCCAGAACAGCAGCGGGTTCCGGGTGACCAGGGCGGCCAGGACCAGGGCGAGCCCGGCGGCCATCACGGCCGCCACCGTCCGCACGTGCCAGCGGTGCCGGCCAGGCCGGGCGGTCACCGGCAGAGGGGTGACATGGCGCAGTTTGTCCATGACGGTCATTACCTTTCGTCTGAGTCGCTTGACGGCGGACACGAATTGCCAGATTCCGGCCAGTCGGCATACCATCACGAACTCGATCGCGTCGCCGGATGGCGCATAGGCGAGCACCAGGTAAGGCTTGTTCATCGCTGCTCCTGGAAGTTCACCGTCGCCCAGACGATCCGCCCGGGGGATTCCCTGACCCCCCAGGTGCGGGCCAGCTTGCTGATAATGTCGAGCCCGTGCGGGCGGTCATCGGGGGGTGCGGGTATCCAGGGGCCGCCCGCGTCCTCGACTTCGAGATAGACGCAGGTGCCGTACCGCTTCACCCGGACGGTGAAGACGCCGTTCCTCGAAAGGCTGTGAAGCGCGGCATTGGTCGCCAGCTCGGATATGATCAGCACCGCGTCATCGGCGGCCGGGCAGCCGTCCAGGAATTCCCGAACCTGCCCGCGCGCTTTTGCGATCTGCTCGGGTATCCCGGGGAAGACCCCCGCGTAAAGGGCTTCTAGGGGCTGCATGACATTACCTTTCTCGTGCGGCCCCGCAGGGCCCCCTCACGTGGTCGGACCTCACGGGTCCAGGGGACCCTGCGGGGGTCGGACGCGAGGCTCCCGGCACAGAAGGCCGGGGGAGAGTGCAGGGTTCTCTTGATCCCCCGTTTATCCGGGAACCTCGCGGCCTGGTCGCAGGCCCACCCCGTGACGGGGCAGCCGCACACATCTGGCCGGGAACCGATGTGAATGCCGCGCCTTGCCATGATGGACGAGGCGGCCCTGCGAGGCTGAGCACCACCTGCCCCCCATGAGCGCAGGCGATACAGACTTGAATCCAGCCATCCTTATTCAGTTATCCCGGCGCCGCCGGGCAGGAAACCGTTCCCATCTCCGATGGATCAGGTAATCCGGCGCCTTTACGAATCCGCACGCAGACCCGTCTCAGGTCATTAAGGTGATTATTTGCGGAAAACGCGGCATCCTTGTTTCCGGCAGATGCGCAGTCCCAGGTCCCGGGTCGCGAACGCGAATCCGGCCCCGGACAAGAACACGATCCCGTTCCGCGCCGCGAAGGCCAGGAGAATCATCGCGACTGCGATCGCATATCCCAGGGCTATGGCCTTCAGGTGCCTGCGGTGCCGGTACCGCAGGATTACCGACAGCGGCAAGGCGGCAGGAACATCGAAATCTGGGAGGGGAGGCCCACCGGGCGGCGGCTTACTCACCGTCATTGCCCTCCGCGGAGTGGTGCCTCAGGCGTGTCCATCTGGTAACTGGCCCCGTCCACCGGGCAGATGCCGCGAGCTCCGCCACCGGGCAGCGGAGACAGCACCCGGCCCGGATGGTCCGGGCACCACACCGCCGGTCCCTGCCGGCGTCGCACGTACGGCCGGCCAGCTGGCATCCCGTTCCGCGCCGTCCCGCCCCACGGAGCCGAACCCTGCACACCGCCTTGCTCGCTCACCGCCGATCGCCCCTCGCCAGAAGGCCGGCGACCTCTTCGTTGGCCAGCCGTGGCGCGGGGACTTCCCGGCCCGTCCACTGCGCGACAACCGGGCACCCCGGCCTCGCCGGGCGCGACAGCGCGCCCTGGACTGGTGGCATGAAAGCCCGAAGGGTAAGTTGATCATGCATCGAGAAGACTCCCAAGAACTGATCGATGCTCCGGGCCTCAGTTGGCGGCAACCCGCTGAGGCCCACCTATGTCCGGTAAATCCGCACTGATGACGCTACGTGCGCGCCTGCTCGCATCTCTACGCCGCCGGGCTATCGTCTGCGCGCGCCTTCGTCTCATCTGAGTCTCATGCGTGTTAGCCTGGCGACGCGCCGCTTGTAGAACCGGGTTGGACATGAGCACTGATACGACGCTCCTCAAGGAGCTGCTCAGGCAACGGCACCTGAAGTACGAGACATTCCGCTCCGAGTACGAGAAGGTTGCCGCACAGGTCTCGGCGGATGGCGTAGCGCCTAGCAAGGCCCAGTACTATCGCTGGCTCTCTGGCCAGCTCAGAGGCGGCATACCTTACCCAGACGCCTGCCGCGTGCTAGAGAGCATGTTCCCCCCATGGAAGGCAGCCGACCTCTTCGGCCCGTACCAGCCAGACCAGCACATCCACCACGACAATGGCCTCGATGCCCCCGGAACGGTCCTGCAGTCGGTGCCGCACGGTTTCCGAGCTGACGCGCTCAGCGGGCACTGGGTCACCTGCTACCAGTTCCGCCACGGCGGCCGGGACGGCACACCGCAGCACCATGCCGACATCGCCCACGTCACGGCCGAGTCGGATCGCCGCATCCGGGCCGTGAATCACCCCCCCGAGCCGCGCACCGAGGGCCGGGCGAATCCCTTCCGCAACCAGATCGAAGCCGAGCTGGCCGGCCGCCATCTGATAGGCCAGTGGAAGAACACGAGCGACACCCGGTATTTTGGGTCGGTCCACCTAGCTGTCCTTCCCGGTGAAACGGTGATAGACGGCTACTACACAGGGGTTGGGAGCGACATAGAGGTCTCCGCCGCCCGCTGGAGGTGGGTACGGCTAGAACCCGTTTCCCTGGAAGGTGCCGACCTGCCGGGGACGGTTATACGGGAGCCAGCCGCCTTGTACGACCTCGTGATGAACCGCTCGCAGTATGACGCGCCGCTGACGCTGGCCGACGTAAGAAAGGAAGCCTGATGGCCCTGACCAGGCAGGAAGCCCGTACGGTCCTGGAGACCTACATCCGGGCCTGGGAGTCGCAGGACCCTAGCCTGATCGTGACCATCTTCACGGAGGACGCCACCTATCACGAGCGCGTACTGCAAGACCCGATCCCGGACAGGCAAGCGATCCGGGACTACTGGCAGTCCAAGGTGGTGGAGTCGCAGGCGAACATCAAGGTTCAGCTATTGAACGCCTACCTTGACGGCGAGACAGTGATCGCGGAGTGGGAGGCCGAGTTCGATGACGTGGCCCAGGGTGTGCGCAAGCGGATGCGCGAGATCGCGGTCCTCGTCTTTGACGGCGGCCTGGTCAGCAGCCTCCGAGAGTACTGGGCATCTGAGCAGATCGGCCAGGCTAAGAAGCTAGCTCCAGCCGATTAAGAACGGTATCTCCCCGCCTGGTCAGGTGAGCGCGGAGCGAACGAGGGTTGGACGTCTAGGTACCTGGAAGGTGTATCGCCACCAATAGGAAAGTATGGGCTGGCCGATAGTGGCGGCTGGCGAGCGGCGCCGACCCCAGCGCCAGGCTGAAAGACGGGCTCGCATCCCAAAGTGCGCCGGCGTCACGGGCAGCCCGCTCCCATCACAACCTGCGCCGGACCGCGGCTCAAGCCCCCAGCGCGGCAGCATCCCCAGCCTGCCCCCACCCGCACCCGCCCGGATTTTCGCGCTCGCGCGATCACCCCCGGTCAGCGTGGCTGAAAGCCGCATACGGGCCGGACATCGCGCTGGGGGTCCGGACCGGCGAAGTCGCATCGCAGCTGACAAAAGGCGGGAGCCCGCGAAAGCGACGGCCCGCAGCCAGCGGCGACCTGCTGGCGCAGGTCGCCGCGTACTACAACGAGGCCGTCGCCCTCGGCAGCAAAACCCCCGTGAAATACGCAGAAGACCGCCAGCGCGCCGCCGGGGCACCCGTCAGCTCCCGCGGCGGCCGGGTCCAGGTAAGGAAATGGGTACAGCGGGCCACGCAGAAAGGGCTCATCCCGCCTGCTTAGCGATCCAGCCAGGCCTAGAGATCTCTGGTCGTTGCCGTCGGCGGCCATGGTGACAGGCTCGCTCCTTGCGGTGGCAAGGCGAGAACGGGCCCAGGGCAGAGGCCCCGCGGGGTTACCCAGGGCAACGCTGGCGGGCGTTCCGCTGATCCTCACCCCGACCTCGGTCGGCCAGGGCAGCTGCGGCAGTTTCCTTGGCCTGCCATGTTGCAATTTCTGTCCCGCGCCAGTGGAGGCGATAAAGGAATCGCTGCGGAACCGGGAACGGATTGCGAACCGGGGCGCCGCGAGCAAGCCAGCTGGTGATGGTCTTCGGCGGCACGCCGGTCAGCGCAGTCGCGCCCGCCATGTCGACCCAGTAGTCGTCACCAGGCAGTTCGGGCAGGCCGAGGAGCCGGCCTGCGGGTATGGTCCGCCCGGCCCGGACGGCTTCGGCCAGCGCGCTGGCGTGCGCCGCGAGTTCGATGCGGTCGGGCCCGGCGTTGCTCATGACTACCTCCAGACGTAGTTTTAAAACTGCAGAGCGTTCTCGTCAAACGGGCCACAGGACGCTTGTCCGGTTTAAGCCGGTTTCAGCTACCTGCGCCGGCGACGCCGTACGGCGTGCCGAGCGGGAGCCGCCTGAGCGGGCTGGTTGCCAGGGCCGAGGCCGAGTTCCGCGCGGCGGAGCTCGATCTTCTTGCACTCGACACGGTAGGCCAGCACGATGCGCACCAAGCGCACCACCTGACCGAGCGCGACCGAGACGGTCCCTGCGCTTGCCAGCTCGCCGAGGAAATGCACCTGTGGCGCTCCTCGTGATGCTGGATCATGAGAAAGCCCCGTCGCCGGGTCGGCGAAGGGGCACGGGCGGAGGCCTTTCCTCCGTTGCCAGAGCGACTGCCCTGATCATGAAAAAAGCCCGCCGCTCCAGCGGACGGGCTCAGCGGGCATACTTCGTCCGCTGGCTTATATAGTACACGTCCACCCCGGCCACCCGCTACGAGGGTGGACGTTCTCCCAGCTCAGGATGCTGGTTGTGGGTACGCGGCCGACGGCAGCCAGGCCAGCCATGCTAAATCGACAACTAAAGTTGTCGCATGGCAGATATCCGGCGGCTCGCTTCCCAGCTCCACGAGATCGCCTGGTCGGCCGTGTCTCGTCCGGCCTCGGACGCGTGGGGCAGCGCCGCGGGCACCCGCGAGGAGCGCCGGACTGGTTCGCTTGAATTGCTGGCTATTTACAGCAAGCTGGTCAAGGTGCTCCAGCGTCGCATCGACCTGGCGATCAAGGACGCGCTTGACGCCGGCGCCGACTACGGTCAGGTCGCAGCAGCGTGCGGCGTATCCCGCCAGGCTGTAAGACAGCGCTGGATGCGCCGGGCCGCCGGACCGGGATGGCACGAGGTGCGGCTGCCGTACCCGCGGCCGCCGAGCTGGGTCGGCCGGTCGGCCGGCGGCGAACCTGGCCCTGCTGTCGTGGTGCGCCTAGCCGGCGGTCCGTATGACGGCGGCCGCGATCTCGCCTCCCCGGGGCAGATCCTGATGTATGAAGTCGGCGGCCCGTCGCCGGATCCGCATGGCTACGTGCCGTTTCTGGCCTGGTATGTCCCGAGCCGGGATGATGCCAATGTCTACGACTTCGCCGGCGCCGAGCGTGACCGCCGCCCGGCCGACGTGGCGGGACTGCGGCCGGGGAGCGCAAGCCGGCCCAAGCCGCGCGTTTACGAGCTAGCGGCCGAGTTCAACGTCAGCAGCAAGGTCGTCATGGACGAGCTCAAGCAGATGGGGGAATTCGTGCGCTCACCTTCTTCGGTCATCGAGCATCCCGTCGCGCAAAAGCTCAGGGAACAGTTTTATCCGCAGGCGCATCGCAAATCCGGTTTCGTCGGCTAGCTGGCCACGACCGAGTCCTACAGAGTCGGCTCGGCGCGGCTGGCGTGGCGAGACGGCGAAGATGCTGCTAGACCCGGCCGCAAGGTGGCCCGCGCGGACTAGGGTCTTCATGGAGTTCGGTCGGGCGGTGCTTCTGTTCCGGTCCGTGCGGCTGATGGGGGTGGAGGTTCAGGACCGGGGACCGGCTGGCGCGGAAGTCAGTGCGGCCATCGTGACTGTTATGTGCTTTTCCGCATTCCGGAACATCCCGCCCGGCCCGTCGTCCACCCCGGGGATCCCGCTCTGCCTGCCCTGCGCCGCCGGGCGGCGGAGCAGGGCAGGCCGATCCCGTCCCGGCCCGCCGTCGGCAGCGGCGCGGCCGCGGGCCCGCGGCCGCGCCGCGTGCTGGTCAGGGAATGAGGCCGTTCAGCCGGGTGAACAGGCGGTCGGCGCGGCTGATGGTGGCGGCGCTGATCGCGGGTGCCAGGGTCGCCTGCTCGCGGAGCAGGACGGCGGCGGGCCGGTAGTGGTTGAACTTCCCGTCGGCGATGCCGTACTGCTTGAAGTATGCCTCGACGGCCCGGACGATCCGGGGATCGCCGGGAGTCAGGTCGGCTTCGGTGACCGGCTGGCTGAGTTCGCTGGCGTAGGCGCGGTTGACCAGGTTGAGATAGAAGGCGCGCTCGAAGAGGTCCTCGATGTCGGCGTCGCTGGTGCCGATGAACTCGCTGATCTCGACCAGTCCGTTGCGGGTGAGCTGCCCGTTGTCGCGCAGCCGCCTGACCGCGCCGGTGTCCTTGGTGCTGGAGTCGATCAGGACGGCGACGTTCAGCTTGTTCGCCCCGAGCAGGGTGACGAAGGTGGACAGCTTGCCCGACCCGCCGATCGGGGTCTTGACCCACCGCGGGTCCAGGCCGGCAAGCTGACTAGCTTCGGCCAGGTCGCTCAGGACGTCGAGGTAGACAAGGTCACTCGGTCCCTCCAGCAGTAGGGTGTGCTCGCCGATGAACAGGGTCTGCGTCATCTCGATGCCCATCGCGGTCAGCAGCGGGGACACGGTGTCGTCGTCGGCCTTGAAGATCTCGGCCGACACCTTGGTGCCGCCCTTCTCGTGGTCGATTACGGTGCGGACGCGGCTGAACTGGCCCGGGGACACCATGAACGGCGAGTGAGTGGTGTAGATGACCTGATGGTGCGGGGCGAGCCGCTCGTCGATCAGCCGCAGCAGGTCCTGCTGGGCCCGGGCGTGCAGGGATAGGCCGGGCTCGTCGAGGAGCACGATCAGGTTGCTGGTCTGCCCTTCCTCGAGCTCGCTGAAGTAGGCCAGGAAGCTGAAGAACCAGACGAACCCGCGGGACCGCTCGTCGAACGGCACGGTCGCACGGTGCCGGTGGTTCTCGACCCGGACGAACAGGATGGGCCCTTCGTTGAGCGGCGGGGCGGCGCCGTCCTCCGCCGGGTGCACGCTGAGCTTTACGCTCAGGTCCTGGTTCTGGGTCCAGTACTCGAAGACCTCATCGGAGATCGCGTTGCCGGCGTTCTCCAGGTCCCGGATCAGCCGCTCGAGCTCGTCGTTCTTGCTGAAGTCCTCCAGCGTCACCTGGGCCATGTCCAGCAGGCTGAGCAGGGCCCGCTCGCCCCGGGTGAGCTGGCCCTGGTCACGGCGGCGGATCAGGTCGGGGACGGAGACCTTGCCGGGCATGACGTCGTAGTCGGCGTAGTAGACGAACTTCGGCATCTGCGGCATCGCGTACTGATCGATGAGGTAGCAGCCGAGACTCTGGCCCCGCCAGCCGCTGATGCGGCTGGCGAGTTCCTGGGTCGCTGCGGTCGGCTCCACCAGCCCGCTGAGCGCGGCCAGCAGGTCACCGACATCCTCGGCCGCCTCGAGCGGCTGCGCCGCGGCGGCACCGAGGTCGAGCTGTGACCGCAGGTGCCGGACGATGGCTTTCTCGTCGTACTGGTGGCCAAAAGTCTTGGTCTGCTTCCGGTGGCCGACCGTCAGGGTGAACTCGGGGCTGGTCAGCGCGCCGGGGCCGAGGTCGGCCTCTATCTCCGCGATCTCGTCGTCTTCATACCGGAACGTGGCGACCACGACCGGGATCATCACCCCGGCCTTGAAGTCCTTCTTCTTCGCGGTCATCCGGGCCGGGAAGTCGATGACCTCGTGGAATCCCGCCGGCTCGACCGGGTTGACCCGGAACAGCGCCTGGGCGATGTTCGTCTTCCCCGACTCGTTCTTCCCGACCAGGCAGGTTACGTCCGGCTCGACCTCGAACTTCTCGGAGTCCTCCACCGACCGGTAATACGTGACGTGCGCACTGACCAGCTGCATCCGCTATCTCCCGTGGTTATATGGCCACGGGCGCAGCGTGTATCACAACGAGACGCAGATCACCGCTACGGCACCTGCCGTAACGACGTGATGGAAGGTACTCTCCGATTGCGAGTTGTAGAGAACCCCGGTGCTCGTCGCCCCACGCGATGCGCCCGGGGTTTCTTCTTGCACTTCATCTCCAAGGGTAGCGCCCCGTAACGACATCCTGAGTGCTCCCGACGCCGCACGCCGCGACTACCGTCATAGCCGTCGGCTCGTCCTAAGATCCCGTCCTGGGCGGGACCACACCTGGACGGCTCGGGAGCCCGGCCATGGCGCAGCTATCTCGGGTGCCGGGACGGGGCGAGGCGTGAGATAGTGCCCGGCATGCCAGCGTCCGTGACCGTTCCCCCGTTCTCCGCATCGGCGGTGGAAGAGGTGTGCAAGGTCCTCGCCGACGCGGTGACCGGGCCCCAAATCCCGAACCTCATCGCCCCGCTGAAGGTGCCCGAGGAGCCGGGAGACGGGCAGGGTACCAAGTGGAAGCGGCTGTTCAATGCGGTTGCGACCAGGCAGAACGTCATGAAGGACGGGCGGCCGCTCATCCGGCTGGTCATGGAGGTCATGGCGCCGGTGCGGTTCGGGTCGACGGCGGAGTTCGACACGGTGCGGGCGCGGGTGAACGAGCGGCTGCTGCTGAGCGGGTTCGAGGTCCGCGATGACGGCAAGGTTGTCAGGGCTCGGGTGGCGAGGACCGTCGGAGAGGCCCAGCAGCGGGCCGACGACCTGCGGGCAGAGCTGGCCCGCCGGGACGTGCACCCGGACGTGCTGGCGTTCTGCCGCGCCGAGCTGGTGCAGCAGAACTACTTCCACGCCGTCCTGGAAGCCGCCAAGAGCGTGGCGGACAAGCTGCGGGACCTGGCAGGCGCGACCGGGGACGGCCGCCACTGGTTGACGCCCTCTGCTTCCCCGCCGCCAGCCCGCGGGTCCGCTTCAACAGCCTGGCCACCGAGTGGGAGCGATCGGAGCAGACCGGCATTGCGACCTCATGGAAGGGCCTGTCAGCACCTTCCGCAACCGGCCGCCCACGCCCCCAAGGTGGCCTGGGCCACCTCGCGCAGCGGATGCCTGGACATGCTCACCTCGCGTCCATGCTGCACGCCGCCTTGACAAGGCCGATGTCAGGTAGGCGGCGCCTGAGCTTTCCGAGGATGGCACCGGCCTGCTCAGCCGGTCACGCGCCGACAGGCACACCCGAAGTAAAGCGACGATCTCGCTTCTCTGGCCCGGTTCACTAGCCTGTCTGGTTCCTGCAGGTGATGCTGGGTCCGCATTCGGTAGCGCAGGGCCGTGGTCTCGCCCTGGGCCGCCCGAGGCAGGTCGCGGGAATCGGCCACCTCCTTCAAGGCGGGGAGTGATCAAAGATGGAAGATGCCGAAGGAGAACGGACCGGCGGTGATCGTTGTCTGGTCCAGCTTGACGCCGGTGTGCATCACCGCGGTCGCGTCGGTCAATCCGGGGCGGTCGTGCGGCAGGACGCGAACGCGGTCGCTGGGGTTGATGACCACCATGAACCGGCCGCGCGCAGGTAGGCGAGCAGAGACTGTGTCATACAGGATCTCCAGGCTGCCACTGGGCCCGAGTTCGGGATGAGCGCGGCGCAGCGCGATCAGGTCCCTGACGAGTATGCAGCAGCGAGTTCTGGTCGGCACGCTGCCCGGCGATGGTGGGGCGGTGCGGATCTGGGATCGATCGGCAGGTAGAGGCTGGCGGCCGGAGCGATGGAGAATCCGGCGTTGGGACTTGAGTCCCACTGCATGGGGGTGCGTGCACCGGCCCGGTTGTAGCCGGAGCGCATGACGCTGCCCTCTTTGTCCGGAAGGCCGGTGAAGGTGGCGCATGCCGATCTCGTCGCCGTAGTAGATGGCCGGCAGGGTCGGGAAGGTGAGCAGGAACGCGAAGGCAGGCGGTAGCTGCTCGGACGTGCGCGACCCGGCGCGACAACCGGGCGAAGTCGTGATTGGCGGTGGGCAGCACGATGTGCCCGGGCTCGCCGATCGCGGTGAGCGCGTCATGGTAGGCGGCCAGGAACGTGCAGGCGCTCGCCTCGGCCGCAGGCGTCGAAGAAGCACGGGCTCCGTGGCCCATTCCGGGTACTCGGTCGAGATGCCGTTGCTCCACAGCGAGCGCAACGGTCTGCCGTTGGTCGGGCCACCGAAGTGGAGGAAGAAGTCGGCGTGGAAGCCTGCGGGCACGGCAAGGGCCGGGTCGCCCCATTCGGACAGTAGAACTGCGTCCGGGTGTGAGCGGTCGAGCCAGGCGCGCACATCTCGCCACAGCTGGACGGTTTCGGTGCGGCCGGGGTCATCTTTGACCAGCGAGTAGGCCATGTCGACCCGGAACCCGGACACGCCCAGCCGTAGCCAGTGGTCGATGATCGTGCGCAACGCCGCGCGATTGGCCTGGGGGCCTTCGGCCGTCTGTGTTCTGCCGCCAGGGTTCGTGCGCGTTCTGGCGGGCGTAACCGAAGTTCAGCGCAGGCTGGAAGTCGAAGAAGTTCGGCAGGTAACCACCTGGGCGGCTGCCGGGGGAGCGGACGAACCTGTCCGGCAGCCGGCCGTCGTTGCGGTTTCGCCCCAGATGTAGCGATGATCGCCCGCGTCGTGCGCGGAGGCCACGAACCACGGGTGAGTGTCGGAGGTGTGTCCCGGCACTAGGTCGAGCAGGAGCCTGATGCCGCGTGTGTGAGCCTCGACCGGCCAGTTCGGCCAGGACGTGGTTGTCTCCGTAGCGTGGGTCTACGGCGAGGTAGTCGGCGATGTCGTAACCGGCGTCGCGCATCGGGGAGACGAAGCAGGGGTTGAGCCACGTTGCTGTGACGCCGAGCCAGGCCAGGTAGTCCAGGTGCTCCGCGATGCCATGCAAGTCGCCGATCCGTCGCCGTTGGAGTCGCCGAAGCTCTGTGGATAGATCTGATACAGGACAGCATCGTTCAGCCAGGACGGTTAGGCCATCAGCTGATCCTGACGGCGGAGGATCTCGGCTCGGTCGGCGCTTCGGCCGCGCTCGGCCGGGGCGACCACTAGGTGCTTGCCGCGTAGCGCCATCTTGAGCATGTCTCTCCTCTCCTTGTGGTCGGCGGCGTCCCATCGCGCTTCCACTGCTGCGGCTGCCTTCAACGGCTGCTGCGCGACGAGCGGGGTGGATCGGGGAGCGGTCACGCTCGGCCCTGAGCTTGGCAATGAGAGCATCGAGCGGCTTGACGGCCACGTCGTAACGGGTGAGCGTTATCTCGCCCCGCCCCAGGCGGTCCGCGAGTGCTTCCGCGACGTCCTCGCCTCGGCGATAGCCAGGTCTAGCCGGGCGGTTTCGCTGGCGATCTGACGGGCTGCGCTCTCGATGGCGGTCGTATTGCGCGGGTCGAGAGGATCTCGATCGCCAGCGTTGCCGCGGCTTTATCCAGTGCCGCTGGTCTATCTCGGTCCTGCCACAACCCCGACGCCGGGGTTGCAGATGTACGAACGCGTCACTTCGCGTCCGGGTAGGGCTTCATGTCAGCCGAGGCAGGCCGTGCAGCGCGTGACCGCATTCCGGGCGCCCGCAGACAGACAGGCCAGAGCAGAGGTACCTGGGTGAGTTCGGCCGTCCGCGCGGCGCGAAGCGAAGAGCGCGCACAGGCGGTCGAAATCCTCCTCGCTAGATGATCGGCTCGCCCGGCATATGCCCCAGGACGGTTCGTGCGCCTGTCGTCGAGTCGGTGTGAGTGATCCGCCCGCAGTTGATCGGGCGCAGCACGAGTTCCTGCAACGAGTTGATCTTGATGGGCCTGCCGTGAACGCTGCGGACGCCGCGCTCGTCGAGTTCGGTGACCAGCGTCAGCAGTGCCTCCCGGCCAGGAGGCGGCTCGTCAGCTCGCGGAGGATCTCGGCTTCGTCTTCTTTGACGGTCACGCGGTCGGCCTCGAACCCGAACCGCGGCTGTCTCCCAGCGGGGTACCCGCTATGGCCCTCCGCCGCATTCCACGGCGGACTCTGGTGGACAGGCGGTAGAGTAGTAAGCGGCGGCGTTGATGGCGTCGCGGAACGACTTCTTGCCGTTCGGGGTGGTCAGGTCATACTCGCTCTCGCTGTCCAGGATGAGTATGCCCCGGTCGGCGAGGTCGATCATTCGCTCGCCGTCCTTCGGAATGCGGGTGAGCCGTTCGAGGTCGAAGACGATCGCGCCGCCCGAGATGCCGCCCTCGAGCCGGTCCATCAGCTCATCCCACGCCGGGCGCCTGACGGCCGGGTTCCAGGCCGACCGATCCAGGTCGACCAGGACCTTGCCTTCCTTCAGGCCAAGGTCGCTGAGCCTGTCGCTGCATACCGCGACCTGGCCTTCGGTTGACGGTTCCTTCTTCTGCTGGCGCTTCAGCTCGCTGACCCGAGCATAGATGTCGATCGGCTTGCCGCCATTGCCGTTACCGCCCATACTCGACATAGCAAAATAATTGCTGGCCGGGCAGGAAGTTGTGCAGGTAGTACTGGCCGCTCTCGTGCCACTGCCAGGCGGGCCGGCCGGTGAAGTCGAGCCAGTTGTTCGGCGGGCCGCCGTCCGGCTTGCCGTCGGCCCAGACGTAGTAGCCGCGGTGCGCGGCGCCGGGACCCGACGCGGCGTCGGTGAACCACGGGTGCGCGGAGCTGGTGTGGTTCGGCACCAGGTCGAGCAGCACCCGCATGTTCCGCTGGCCGGCCGCTTCGATCAGCTCGTCCAGGCCGGCCAGCGTGCCCAGCTCGGGGTGGACGCCGGTGTAGTCACTGACGTCGTACCCCCAGTCCTCGTCGGGCGAGGGCATGGTGGGGGACAGCCAGAGGGCGTCCACCCCGAGCCAGGCCAGGTGATCGAGCCGCTCGATGATGCCGCGCAGGTCGCCGTAGCCGTCACCGTCGCTGTCCCGCCAGGACCGCACGTACAGCTGGTAGATGACGGCGCCGTGCCACCACGGCGGGGGAGTCGGCGAGTGGCTCACGTTCCTCCTATCCCCGGACGGCCAGCCCGGTCTTGGGGTCGAAGAACTGCATGTCCTCGATGTCGACCGAGAACGTCATCCGGTCGCCGGGCTTGACCGGGGTCTTGGCCTCGACCCGGGCCACGCCCTCGCCGGACTGCAGCGCGGCCGCCTCGTCCTTGTCCACCGCGCCCTCGGCGATGACCCGGTGCGCGTCGATGGTGAAGTGGACCACCAGCTCGGAGCCGAGCGCCTCGACCAGGTCCACGTCGCCGGTGATCTTCGGGCCGGGGCTTTCCGAGCGTTCCGTCTTCAGGTGCTCGGGACGCATCCCCACCACGACGTCCTTGCCGGCGTAGGCCCGCAGCCCCGGGCGCTTCAGCAGGACCGATTCCGGCAGGTCGACCTCCTGGGAACCGAGCTTGACCGAGCGGGCGCCCTCGCCGACGATGGCGTCGTACAGGTTCTGGGCGGGCGAGCCGATGAACGCGGCCACGAAGATATTGTCCGGGTTGTCGTACAGGTTCTGCGGCGTGTCGACCTGCTGCAGCCTGCCGTCCCGCATCACCGTGACCCGGTCGCCCATGGTCATGGCCTCGACCTGGTCGTGGGTGACGTAGATGGTGGAGACCCCCAGGTGCCGCTGGATGCGCGCCACCTCGGCCCGCATCTGCACCCGCAGCTTGGCGTCCAGGTTGGACAGCGGCTCGTCCATCAGGAACACCGACGGCTGGCGGACGATGGCCCGGCCCATGGCCACCCGCTGGCGCTGGCCGCCGGACAGCTGGCCCGGCTTGCGGTCCAGCCAGTCGGTCAGGCCCAGGATGCCGGCCGCCTCCTTGACCTTCGCGTCCAGCTCGGACTTGGGCAGCTTGCGCAGCTTCAGCGCGAACCCGATGTTCTGCGCCACCGTCATGTGCGGGTACAGCGCGTAGTTCTGGAACACCATGGCGATGTCCCGTTCCTTCGGCGACTCGTCGTTCACCTCCTTCCCGCCGATCCGCAGGATGCCGGCGGTGATGTCCTCGAGCCCGGCCACCATCCGCAGCGCCGTCGTCTTGCCGCACCCCGACGGGCCGACCAGCACCATGAACTCGCCGTCGGCGATGTCCAGGCTCAGGTCGTGGACGGCATGGAAGCCGTTCTCGTAAACCTTGTTGACGTTCTCGAGACTTACGTCCGACACGATGACACCTAACCCTTCACTGCGCCTGAGGTCAGGCCCGAGATGACGAACTTGCGGAAGATGAAGACCAGGAGGCCGATGGGCACCACCGCCACCACGCTGGCGGCGAAGATGGTGCCGTACGGAACCTGGAAGTTCCCGCCGAACTCCGCGATGCCGACCGGGATGGTCCGGAAGTTGTTCGAGTTGTTGAAGGTCAGCGCCATCAGGAACTCGGTCCAGCAGGCGGTGAAGCAGAAGATGCCGGCCGTGAACACGCCCGGCAGGGCCATCGGCAAGATGATCGTCCAGACCGTCCGGAGCGGCCCGGCGCCGTCGATCCGGCCGGTCTCCTCCATCTCCCTGGGGATACCGAGCATGTAGTTCCGCAGGATCCAGATGGCGAACGGCAGGTTGAACGCGGTGTACGGCAGGATCAGCGCCTGGTAGCTGTTCAGCCAGCTCAGGTCGCGCATCAGCAGGTACAGCGGGGCCAGCACCGACACGTAGGGGAACACCGAGATCATCAGCAGGATCACCAGCGTGCTGAACTTGCCCCGCATCGGCAGCCGGCCGAGCGCGTAGCCGGCCAGCGTGCCCAGGATCAGCACCAGGGCCGTGGCGCACAGGGTGACGATCAGCGAGTTGCGGAAGTAGATCCCGAAGTTGTAGTTCACGAACGCGTTGCTGTAGTTCGCCGTGCTGAACGGCGCCGGGCCGTAGTTCGGCGGGCTGTTGCCGACCGAGTTCGGGGACTTGAAGCTGGATGCGATCAGCCAGTACATCGGCAGCAGGACGAACAGGACGGTGACCGTGGTGGAGATGGTGACGCCGTTGATGTACCGGCGCCAGCCGGTCTTCTTGCGGTTGCGCATCACATGCCTTCCTGTCCGACCTGGGTCCTGAACACCCGCAGCGTGGCCAGGCAGCCGAGCAGCACCAGCACTGCGGTGCTGGTCGCGACGGCGGCGCCGGGCCCGAAGGCGAGGTCCTTGAACAGCGCGTTGTAGGCCAGGATGGCCAGGGACTGGGTGGACGTGCCGGGTCCGCCGCCGGTCATCACGTACGGCAGGTCGAACAGGCCGAACGCCTGCAGCACCCGGAACATGACCGCGAGCGCGATCGTGGGCCGCAGCAGCGGCAGGGTGATGGTCCAGAACGTGGTCCAGCCGGACGCGCCGTCCACCTCGGCCGCCTCGTAGACGTCCCCGGGCAGCATGACCAGGCCGGCCAGCACGATGATGGCCACGAACGGCGTGGTCTTCCAGATGTCGGCGATCATCACGCCGATGATGGTCGGGGTCGGGGTGCCCAGGATCACCGGGTGACCCAGGCCGAGCGCGTTCAAGATGGCGTCGGCCACGCCGTAGGTGCCGTTGTAGATGTACAGCCACAGCTCGGCGTTGATGACGGTGATCATCGACCACGGGATCAGCAGCAGGGCCATCATCCAGCCGCGGCCCCTGACCAGCCGCTCCAGCACCAGCGCGATGCAGGTGCCGAGGACCAGTTCGATGAAGACGGTCACCACCGTGTAGTAGAGCGTGAAGAACAGCGCGTCGCGCCAGACCGTCGAGTGGATGAGCAGGTTGTAGTTGCTGCCGGTGAAGCCGGTCAGGCTGAAGCCGTTGCCGGTCACGTTGACGTGGAACAGGCTCATCACGACCGAGTACACGATCGGGAAGATGGTGACCGCGGCGATAACGATCAGCGCGGGCGCGGAAAAGGCCCAGCCCATCCGGGCTAGGCGTTTGCGGTTGACGTCGGGGCGGCCGACCAGCGGGGTCCCGTGCGTCACCTCATCAGAGGCTGTGGAGACGGTGGCCATTTCTCACTCCTCGCGGCCGCGGCCGCGGCCGAGATGCGTAGAACGAGACAAGTCGATGGGTGGGGTGAGGCCCGTGCCCGGGCCGGGAAGCGTGCGCTTCCCGGCCCGGGCGTACGGCGATGGCGGTTACAAGCCGCCGGTGGAGGTGGACACCAGCGCCTTCGTGGCCGCGCTTTGCATGGCACTAGCCGCCGCCGCGGGCGCGCTCGAGCCCGCCAGAGCCGAGTTCACGTTCTGGTAGATGGCCGTGCTCAGCTGCGGGTACTCAGGGGTGCCGGCCTGCCGCGGGTACAGCTGGGTCTTCGGCACGGTGGTGAAGTTCGGGTTCGAGGCCACGACCGCCGGGTCCGAGCGGACCGCGGTCAGGGTGGAGATGAACCCGTACCGCTTGGACAAGATGTCCTGGCCGGCGGTCCCCGATAGCCACTTGATGAAGGTCAGGTCGGCATTGATGTTCTTGCTATGCGGGTTGATGTACATGTTCCAGCCGCCGATGTTCGAGTAGCCGGGGCCGGACTCGCCCTGGAACGTGGGCAGCGGGGCCACGCCGACCTGGCTGGCCTTCAGCTTGCCGCCGCTGGACGCGGTGATGGAGGCGTCGTAGGCGTAGTCCCAGTTGCGCATGAACGCGGCGCCGCCGGTCTGGAAGGTGGCGATCACCTGCGGCTCCTGGAATGTGGACACCGCGGACGGGGAAGCCCCGGAGGTGATCAGGCTCCGCATGAACGTGACGGCCTTGACCGCGGCCGGGGAGTCGAGCGTGGCCTTGGTGTAGTCCGAATTCGTCGCGGTCCCGCCCGCGTCCCGCAGGTACTCCATGAAGTTGCAGGTCAGGCCCTCGTAGGAGGCGCCCTCCCAGACGAAGCCGTACTTGACGGCGTGGCTGGAGACCAGGGTCTTGGCGTCGGTCTCCAGCTGTTCCCAGGTGGTCGGCACCGACAGGTGCGCCTTGGCCAGCAGGTCCTTGCGGTAATACAGGAAACCCTGGTCCTCGAACAGCGGCGAGCCGTAGACCTGGCCCTTGTAGCTGGCCCCCTGGACCAGACCTGGCGCGAAGCTGGACCAGTAGCTCGACGGCAGGTACTTCGACAGCGGCACGGCCAGGTCGTGCGCGCCGAACTGGGCCGGCCAGATCACGTCACCCATGAACACGTCCGGGGTGGCCGAGCCACCGGAGATCTGGGTGGCTAGCGTGGCCCGGTTGGTGTCGGTGTTGGTCGGCTGCGAGACCAGGCTCACGTGGATGCCCGGGTACTGCTTTTCGAATGCGTTGATCAGCACGGTCCGGGCGTCGTTGGCGCCGGTGCCGCTCAGCGGGCTGGCCGACCAGACGATGCTGCCCGAGGTGGCCGATCCGGTGGCCGACTGGGTGGCGCCGCCACCATTGCCGGCGGTGGTGCTGCTACTGGAGCCGCCGCTGCTTCCACCGCAGCCGGCCAGGGCCAGGGCTCCGGCTACGCCGACGACAGCAGTCAGCTGCCAGGAGCGTCTTCCGGGATATTTGCGCGATCCCATTCGTTCCTCCACTGAAGGTAGTTACTTCGTGACTCTATGTAATAGCACGTGCGTTAAGACGATTGGCGGCGCGCCGGCGGCGCTATGGCGGCGTCCCGGTGCCCGGTCCCGGTAACAGGGTCCAGACCTGCGGGTGAGTAGTCGGTTAGGGAAGTGCAGGGCTGGCCGGCCCCGTGGGCGGTCAGCCCCGCGTGGCTTTATCCGTCGCGGATTATCTGGGTGAGCTGCCCCGCCATTTCGGCCAGCGCCTGCTCGGGTTTCTTCTGCTGGGTCAGGGCCTGGTACACCGCGCTCGAGATGGCCAGGCTGGCCTGGTCGTAGTTGGCGATAGCCGGGCGCGGCCGGGCCGAGTTGATGGCCTGCTCGAGTACGGGCAGGTAGGGATGGCTGGCGACGAGGCTTTTGTCCGTGTAGAGCTCGGTCCAGACCGGGGGGAACGATCCCTGCTCCAGCATCTGCTGTTCGTTCGGCAGGTCCGTCATGTACTTGATGAAGTCCAGCGCCGTGCGCTGGTGCTGGGAATACGAGCTGATCGCGAGGTTGGCCCCGCCCAGCGCACTGGAGCCCGCGCCGTCGGGTCCCGGCAGCGCCGTGACCCCGAACTTGCCGTACACCTTGTTCCGCGGGCCCGGCGCGGACAGGGCCGCGTACACGTCGGGCCAGTTGGCGAGGAACAGGAACTGGCCGGCCGCGAACGCGTCCTGGGCCGACTCCTCCTCGTAGGTGAGCGCGACCTGCGGGATCCAGCCCTGCTGGAACCCGTGCACGAGGAAATCGAGCCCCTGCAGCGCCGGGCCCGAGTTCACCGTGACCCGGGTGCCCTCGGCGGACAGGATCGCCCCCCCAGCCGACTGCACGGCCGACGCGAAGTTGACGGTGAGACCCTCGTACGGGGCGAACGTGCCGGCGTAACCGTAGAGGCCGTATTTCGGCGCCACGGTCATGGCGAGCTGCTGCAGCTGAGCCCAGGTCCTGGGCGGCTGCTTGCCCGCCTTGGCGAGGATGTCCTTGCGGTAATACAGCAGGTCCGCGTTGCTGTAGTCGGGTACCGCGTAGAGCCGGCCCTGGTACATGGCGGTGTCGACGGCCGGCTTGAGGAAGTCGCCGAGCGGGAACTGCTCCTGCGGCAGCGGGATGATCCAGCCGTTCGAGGCGAACTCGGCGGTCCAGATGACATCCATGTCGATGACGTCGTACAGGTCGCTCTTGGCCTGGAGGTTGGCGACCAGCTGAGCCAGCTGGTCGTTCGCCGCCTCCGGCAGCAGCAGCAGGGTGACCTGCTGGCCGGGGTAGCGCTGGTTCCAGCCGGCGATCACGCCCTGCAGCCAGCCGGAGTTGTCCTTGCCGATGGCGAAGGTGATGGGACCGATCCCGTCCCCGGCCGCAGCCGCCCCGGCCGACGCGGAGTTGCTGGCCGTGCAGCCAGCCAGGCCCGCGCAGAGCACGAGTCCCGCGGTAAGGACTGCGATACCAGGCATCGCACGCCTCATGCCGGCCTCCGCCCACACACCACACGGCCATGTAAAATTCGTACATGCATGTTATGCACGGCCGTTAGGCATATGTCAACAGTGTCACATAACGAGTCCGACATGTTTCGCGGCACCAGGGCGGGGCGTGTCACCCGGTCATCGGGCAGCCGTAGTCACCTGCGGTGTTACCCCGGTGCGGTCGAATTATCCGCGCCGCTAGGCCTTACCTATGAGTAATGCGCGGCGATAACCTGATCACGGGGCCCGGGGGGCCCATGGAGGTGACGGGAACGTGCGGCAGCCCTTGCTGGCCCTGCTCGCCAAGGAACCAGCGCACGGCTACGAGCTGAAGCTCGCGCTGGAACAGATCTTCGGGGAAGCGTATCCATCGCCCAATATCGGGCAGATCTATGTCACGCTGAAGCGCCTCGAGCAGGACGGCCTGGTCCTGAGCGAGGACGTGGAGCAGAGCACCCGGCCGAACAAGCGCGTTTACGAGCTCACCCCGTCCGGCCGGGAGGCACTGCGCGCCTGGGTGGGGGAGCCCAGCGACGGACCGCGGGTCCGCGACGAGTTCTTCGTCAAGCTCATCCTGGCCCCGATGGCAGGACTCGCCGACCGAATGGAGCTCATGAACGCCCAGCGCAGGCATTATCTGGGCATAATGCGTAACCTGACCGAGCTGCAAGCGGAAGCCGACCCGGCCGATGCCCCGGCCCGGCTCCTGATCGAGGGCGCGATCCTGCACCTGCAGGCCGACCTCGACTGGCTGCAGAGATGCCAGGAGGAACTTGTGTGAGAGGACGCGCGCCGAAAGGCTTGCCCTGGCCGACCGCGGAGACGCCAAGCCTCCTGCGGACGTCCAAGCTGGTGAAGGTCTACCGTGCCGACGGGGTCACGGTGGAGGCCGTCCGCGGGGTGGACATCGAGGTCGCCATCGGCGAGTTCGTGGCCATCATGGGACCGTCCGGCTCGGGTAAGTCCACCCTGCTGCACGTCCTCGGCGGGCTCGAGCCCGCGACGAGCGGCGAGATCTGGCTGCGGGGGCAGCGCGTGGACGGGCTCTCGACGGCCGCCTGGGCCATCCTGCGCCGTCAGCACATCGGCTTCGTGTTCCAGTTCTTCAACCTGCTGTCCAACATGACGGTGGCCGACAACATCGAGCTGCCCGCGCTGCTCGCGGGCGCGACCCCGCGGCAGGCCAGGAAGCGCCGCGAGGAACTGCTGGCCGAGCTGGGCATCGCCGACAAGGCGAGCGCCGCCCCGGCCCGGCTGTCCGGCGGCGAGCAGCAGCGCGTCGCGCTGGCCCGGGCGCTGGCCAACGAGCCGAGCGTGCTCCTGGCCGACGAGCCGACCGGCAACCTCGACAGCTCCAACACCCGCGACGTGCTGCGGCTGCTGCAGCGGGCGCACGCCGGCGGCCAGGCGATCTTGATGGTCACCCACGACGCCCGGGTCGCGAGCCTGGCCAACCGGGTCATCAACCTGTTCGACGGGATGGTGGCCGACGACGCCCCGATCGTGCGGATCCCGCGCTCGCTGAACGGCGTCGCCGACGTCCTGGAGCTGAGAGGCTGACCATGCGAGGCACGCTCCGGTGGGCGCGCGCGGATTTGCGTGCCCGGCGGGGGCAGGCCCTGGTCACCGTGGCCGTGGTCGCCGGGGTCGTGACCGCGCTGTTCCTCGCCACCATGCTCCTGCAGGGCGCCGTCAACCCCTGGCAGCAGCTGTTCAACCGGACCCGCGGCGCGGATGTGCTGGTCTACTTCCAGAACGGCACCCCGACCAGGCCGCTGCGCGACGTGACCGGCATCGACGAGATCAGCCCGCCCTACCAGGCCGCGTCCGCCACCCTGGAACAGGGCGCGGTGCGGTCGCCGGTCGAGCTGCGGGCCATGACGCCGCGGCTGCCGAAGATGTCCGCGCCGCTGGTGGTGGCGGGCACCTGGCTGCGTTCGTCGGTCCCGGACGGCGTCGTCCTCGAGGCCTCGTTCGCCCAGGCCGTGCACGTCGGGGTGGGCATGCGGATCACCGTCAACGGCATCGACGGCATCCGCGGGCCCTCGATGCCGGTGATCGGCATCGCCGATACCGCCGACCAGGGCTTCTACCCGCAGTGGACGCCGGGCCTGATCTGGGTGCAGCACAAGCTGCTGACCCAGGTGGAGCCGAACCCGAGCGAGACCCAGGAGATCGTCGGCCTGCGCCTGCACGACAGCTCCACCGTGGCCACCGGCCAGGTCGTGCAGACCATCTGGACCCTCTACAACGGCACCGGCGAGTACTCGGCCGTCGAGCGCTACTCCACCTGGCAGCAGGTGAAGGACTCGATGGCCAGCAACGACCGGCTGCTCGGGCTGCTGCTCGCCCTGTTCGGGATCATCGCCCTGATCGCCGCCCCGTGCGCCATCGCCAACGTCACCGCGGGCCGCGTGCTGGTGCAGCGCCAGGACATCGCGATGCTCAAGGCCCTCGGCTTCACGCCCGGGCAGGTCGTCCGCATGCTGCTCGCCCAGCAGACCCTGCTCGGGGCGGCCGGGCCGGCCTCGGGCTGATCGCGGCCCGGATCATGACCCTGCCGACGTTCATCCGGCCGCCGGACGGCACGCCGGTGGGCCTGGCGCCGCTCTCCGGTGGCTGGATAGCGCTGATCGGAGTGGGCACCGTGCTCACCGTCGCGGTCGCCACCGTCGTCCCGGCCTGGTGGGCGGGACGGGTGTCGCCGGTCGCCGCCGTCCAGCCGAGCCCGCCCCGCGGGCACCTGTCGCTGATCGCCCGGCTCAGCCTGCTCTTCCACCTGCCCGCCGCGCTCGTGCTCGGGGCCAGGGACTCGCTGACCCGGCGACTGTCCGCCGGGCTGACCGTGTTCGGCCTGGCCATCCCGCTGGCGATGATCACGATCGCGCTGACCTGCTGGTCCACCATCGACGGGTTCACCCACGACCCGGGCCGGATCGGCCTGGCCTCGACGGTCACGGTCAGCCAGGGCGGCCTGGACGCCAAGCAGACGCTGACCCTGATCAGCGGCGACCGCCAGGTGCGGGCGGCCTATCCCGGCGCCCAGTTCGTCACCTTGCTGCCCGGTGACAACGGCACCTTCATCGCCCGGGCCATGGGCACCTCGGGCCGGCCTTACCCGTTCCGGGTCGTGCGGGGCCGGATGTTCCACGCGCCCAACGAGGCCATGGCCGGCCAGGGCTTCCTCGACCTGATGCACATCGGTGTCGGCGCCTGGATATCCAAGACCATCGACGGCGTCCCGGTGATCTTGCACATCGTCGGCCGGACGATCGAGCCGGACAACAACGGGGACGTGGTCGACTTCGGCCTCGACGCGCTCACCAGCGCGGGCAGCGCGTCGCCGCAGCTGGTCTACCATCTGGTGCTGAAGCCCGGCGTGACGCCGGCCGCGGCCCGGGCCCGGCTGCTCGCCGTGTCGAACAACCGGCTCGACGTCCAGGTGGTGACCAACCCGGCCGGGAGCCTGCGGGTGCTGCAGGTGGTGATCGCGGTCTCGGTGGTCCTGCTGGCCGTGATCGGCCTGGCCAACCTGCTCACCGCGACCGTGGTCGGGATGCGGGATCACCGGCACGAGGTGGGCGTGCTGGCGGCCATGGGGCTGACGCCGCGCCAGGTGATGGCGACCCTGGTGGTCAACACGATGATCCTCACCGCGGCCGGCGTGGCCGGCGGCACCGTGGCCGGCCTGGTGGCCGCGCCCCGGCTGATCAACATGCAGGGCGCCACCAGCGGCATCGGCTCGGGCATCGCGGTCGGCCTGGGCCCGGCCGCCATCGCCGCGATCGTGGCCGTGGCGCTGCTCACCGCGGCCGCCGCCGCTCTGCTGCTGGCCCGGCGCACGACCCGGAACGCGGGCTCCGCGCACCTGCATACGCCGGCCACCCCGCCCCGCCCGGTCCGCTCCGTCCCCGGCTCGCTGCCTCGCCCCGCGCCTGCCGCACCAGCGCGCAACGTTCCGGCCCCGCCGGCCCGTAATCTTCCGGCCCCGCCGGCCCTGTAACGTTCCGGCCCCGCCGGACGATCCCTCTAGTGAAGGCGGCTGACGTGGGTACCCCCGAGCCCACGTCGGCCGCTTCTCAGCCGGGCCGGGGGGATGCCCCCAGATTCCCCCCGCTCCCTGGGGCGCACATCCCCTCGGCCCCCTGGCCCCATAGACGCCCCCTGGCCCCTTGACCGCAAACCCTGCGGGGGCCAGGGGGTGGCTGGATTTATCGCCAGGCCGACGGTAAGCCGCCTACTTTGCACACCGGGTTGCGGGTAGCGTTCGGGTATGACGACGAATCAGCCGCCATTTGGCCAGATGGTGACGGCGATGATCACCCCGATGCACCCCGACGGGACCGTCGACTTCGACGGGGCCGCCCGTCTCGCCGATTATCTGGTCACGGACATGCGGAACGACGGCCTGGTGGTAAACGGCACCACCGGCGAGGCGCCTACCACTACCGATGACGAGCAGGAACGACTGCTGCAGGTGGTGCTCGAGGCGGTCGGCACGCGGGCCAAGGTCGTGGCCGGGGTCGGCACCAACGACACCGAGCACACCATCGAGCTGGCCCGCAGCGCCGAGCGGGTGGGCGTGCACGGGCTCCTGGTGGTCACCCCGTATTACAACAAGCCGCCCCAGCCCGCGCTCGAGGTGCACTTCAGCACGGTCGCGGACGCCACCGGGCTGCCCGTGCTCATCTACGACATCCCCGGCCGCACCGGCGCCGCGGTCGCCACCGACACGCTCGTCCGGCTGGCCGCCCACCCGCGGATCGTCGGCGTCAAGGACGCCAAGGACGACCCGGCCGCCACCTCGCACGTGCTGGCCCGCACCGACCTCGCCTACTACTGCGGCACCGACATGCTGAGCCTGCCGTGGCTCTCCCTCGGCGCGGTCGGCTTCGTCAGCGTGGTCGGCCACGTGGCCGGGGACCGGCTGCACGAGATGATCGACGCGTTCGCATCCGGCGACGTCGCCCGGGCCCGGCAGCTCCACTACGAGCTCATCCCGCTCTACGACGGGCTGTTCCGCAACCAGGGCGCGGTGATGAGCAAGGCGGCCCTCGACCTGCTCGGCCTGCCGGGCGGCGCGGTCCGCGGCCCGCTGCTCGCGGCCACCGAGGCGGAAAGACACCAGCTCGCGCTCGACCTCACCGCCGGCGGCGTGAAGCTGCCGGGGACGGCGGGGATGGCGTCTTGAGCCACCCGCATCCCGACCTCGCCCTGCCCGGCCGGCTCGCCAAGAACGGGCTGCGCATCGTCGCGCTCGGCGGTCTCGGCGAGATCGGCCGGAACATGACGGTCTTCGAGTACCACGGCCGCCTGCTCATCGTCGACTGCGGCGTGCTGTTCCCCGACTCGGACCAGCCCGGCGTCGACCTGATCCTGCCCGACTTCGGCTACCTGGAGGGCCGCCTCGACCAGGTCGAGGCGGTCGTCCTCACCCACGCGCACGAGGACCACATCGGCGCGGTCCCGTACCTGCTCCGGCAGCGTAAGGACATCCCGCTGGTGGGCTCCCGGCTGACCCTGGCCCTGGTGAAGAGCAAGCTGGCCGAGCACCGCCTGGACCCGGCCACCGTCGAGGTGGTGGAGGGCGACCGTAACTCGTTCGGCCCGTTCGAGTGCGAGTTCTTCGCGGTGAACCACTCGATCCCGGACGCGCTCGCGGTGGCCATCCGCACCCCGGCCGGGGTGGTGCTGCACACCGGCGACTTCAAGATGGACCAGCTGCCGCTGGACGGCAGGCTCACCGACCTGGCCGGCTTCGCCCGGCTCGGCACCGAGGGCGTCGACCTGCTGATGGCCGACTCGACCAACGCCGAGGTGCCCGGCGTGGTGACCTCCGAGCGCGATATCGCGCCGGTGCTCGACGAGATCTTCAGCCACACCACCCAGCGCATCATCGTGGCCTGCTTCGCCTCGCACGTGCACCGGGTCCAGCAGGTGCTCAACGCCGCCGTCAAGCACCGGCGCAAGGTCGCCTTCGTGGGCCGGTCCATGGTCCGCAACATGGGCGTCGCCCGGGAACTGGGCTACCTGCGGGTGCCCGGCAGCCTCCTGGTCGACCTGCGCGAAGCCGAGGAGATGCCGCCCGGCGACGTGGTGCTGATCTCCACCGGCTCCCAGGGCGAGCCGATGTCGGCGCTGTCCCGGATGGCCGGCCGCGACCACCCGATCAGGATCGCCGCCGACGACACCGTCATCCTGGCGTCCTCGCTGATCCCGGGCAACGAGACCGCGGTGTACCGGGTGATCAACGGGCTGACCCGGCTCGGCGCCCGGGTCGTGCACAAGGCCTCCGCGCTGGTCCACGTGTCCGGGCACGCCCCGGCCGGCGAGCTGCTCTACGTGCTGAACCTGGTCCGGCCGCGCAACTTCATGCCGATCCACGGCGAATGGCGGCACCTGCGGGCCCACGCCCGCCTCGCCTCCCTGTCCGGCGTCCCGGACAACAACATCGTGATCGCCGAGGACGGCGTGGTCGTCGACCTGGTTGGCGGGCAGGCCAGCGTGGCCGGCAAGGTGCCGTGCGGCTACGTCTACGTGGACGGGCTCACCGTCGGCGAGGTCACCGAATCGCAGCTGAAGGACCGCCGCATCCTGGGCGACGAGGGCTTCATCTCGGTGGTGATCGTGATCGACGCCAGCTCCGGCAAGATGGTGGCCGGCCCCGAGATCCAGGCCCGGGGCTCCGGCATCGACGACGCCTCCTTCACCGAGATCCTGCCCAAGATCGAGGAAGCCCTGACCAGCGCGGCCGCCGACGGCATCGTCGACTCCCACCAGCTGAGCCAGCTAGCCCGCCGCATCGTCGGCAAATGGGTCAGCGACAACTACCGCCGCCGCCCCATGATCATCCCCGTAGTAATAGAAGCCTGACCCCACCCGCCCTCCTGCCCGGGCCCCAGCCCGGGCAGGCCGAGGCCCACACCCCAGCCCACACCCCAGCCCCCAGCCCACACCCCAGCCCCAGCCCACACCCCAGCCCCAGCCCACACACCCCAGCCCCAGCCCACACCCCAGCCCCAGCCCGGCCAGGCCCAGATCCCCGCCCAGGCCACTCCCGCGAGTCCCACCGCTTCCACGTCTCCCGCAGCCCTCATCTGTATCCGCGAAGCCCCGGATCCCGCGCTCACGTCACCACCGCAATGTGAAGCTGCGGTGGTTAGCACCACAGCCATGCCACATCGAGGTGGTTCAGCCAGGCCACCTCGAAGTGCGCGATGCGAGGTCGATGGCGGCCGGTGTGGCACTTTTGTCGTACCTGGAGCCCATCATGCGTACATGGCCCCAACGACCCGGCTGGACCGAGATGCACTAGATCAGCTCGTCATCCAGCAGCTTGACGTGATAGTGCGTCATCAGGCACTAGCTGTTGGCTTGTCCGCGAATGCGATACGGCACCGGATCCGACCTGGCGGACCCTGGCGGAAGCTGCTGCCTGGCGTCTACCTGACTATGACAGGAACGCCGACGACGCTCCAGCAGGAAATGGCCGCGTTGCTGTACGCGGGGGACGGCAGCTTGGTCACTGGTCCGGCGGCGCTGCGCTGCCATCACATCGGCAAGCTCGTGCCCGACCTGGTTGACGTCCTGGTGCCTGCTACCCGGCAGCGACACGACGCCGGGTTCGTCCGGCTGCACCGCACGACCCGGTTGCCGGGGCGGATCTGGGCGATGGGCCCGGTGCGGTATGTCCCGCCGCCACGTGCCGTCGCCGATGCCGTGCGCGGCCTGGACAGCCTGCGCGACGTGCGAGCCGTCGTGGCCGACGCCGTGCAGCGCCGGACGTGCAAGGTAGGTGAGCTGGCCGCCGAGCTATCCGGCGGACCGAAGGCCGGGTCGGCCCTGTTCCGGATGGCGCTCGCGGACGTGGCCGAGGGGATCAGGTCGGTGACGGAGGCGGAGCTGAAGGACCTGCTGGTCAAGGCCAGGATCCCGATGCCGCTGTTCAACGCGTCGCTCTACGACTGCGACGGGACGTTCATCGCCATTCCCGACGCCTGGTGGCCGGAGCTAGGCATTGCCGTCGAGATCGATTCGCGCGAGTGGCACCTGTCACCCGAGGATCACGAGAACACGCTCATCCGGGGGCGGCGCATGAGCCGCTACCAGATCGTGGTGCTCCGGTTCACCCCCCGGCAGCTACGGACCGAGCCCGCAGCCGTCATCGAGGAGATCCGCCGCACGCTCGAGGGCGCCCGCGGCCGTCCCCCACTGGCCCTCCGCACCATCCCAGCCGACGACACAGGCCAGCCAGCCGCAGACAGGGGTCACAAGCCGACCGCAGAAACAGGTCAGCTGCTCAGGGAATCGGCGTAACGACCCGGCGGTACCCCGATGGTGACCGTGAAGTCCCGGGTCAGGTGGGCCTGGTCGGCGTAGCCCAGGTCGGTGGCCAGCACGGCCCAGTCGACCGGCTCGCCGCTGTCGGCCCGTTCCGCCGCGTCGTGCAGCCGGGCCCGGCGCATCACCCACTTGGGGCTGACCCCGACGTAGTCGGCGAACAGCCGCTGCAGCGTGCGGGCCGACAGGCCGGAAGCCGCGCACAGCTCGTCGACCCGGCGCAGCCCGGGGTCGTCGGTGATGCGCGAGACCAATGCGGCGACCTCCTCGGCCACCGGATCCCGCTCCGGCCGCACCGAACCCAGCAGCGACTCCACGTACCCGATCAGCTGCGTGTCGTCATCGCTGAAGGCGCCGCCGGAGATACCGGCGCGCATGACCGCCTGCCGGGTCTGCTCCGCCCGCGACCCGAACAGCCGCGCGGCCGGCACCACCCGGTCGGTCAGCTGGGAGATCGGCGCCTGCCAGAACGGCCGGAAGCAGCCGGCCCGGAACCGTATGCCGAACGCCATGCCCAGCCCGGACAGCGACCGGGTGAACAGCCTGCGGTCTACGCCGAAAATCCCGGCCCCGGACGCCTCGAAGACCAGGTGCACGTTGGGGTGCGGCAGGACCGCCTGTTCGTGCGCCGGCTCGCCGCGAAGGTCCCAGCGCGGGATCCAGTAGTAGTCCACGAACGGGGCCAGCGCCGCCGACGGCTGGTGCCGGTCCAGCCGCAGCCGGGACACCGCGAGATCCGGGCGCAGGACGCCGCGTCCCATGCTCCCGTGGGCGACTTGTGGCACGTGATCAGCCTAATCTGTCGTGTTTGTTCAAGACCGCGCCACCCCGGTCGCACTAGTCTCGAAGACATGGAAAAGACGAATCTCAGCGCGGAGATGACGGACGCCGCGGCCGAGGCGGCCCGCGTGGTGCAGAGCATCCCGGACACGGCGAACCTCGACGGCCCCAGCCGGTGCGGCGACTGGGACCTCCGTACCCTGCTCAACCACCTGATCTTGTGGACCTCGTACTCGGCCGAGCGCCGGGCGCACGGCGAGAGCGTCACCGAGGACCTGATGACCAAGGACTTCACCGCTGACCCCGGCTTTCGCGAGGACTACGCGAAGCAGCTCAAGAAGGCGGTCGACGCCTGGTCAGCCCCGCAAGCGTGGGAAGGCACCAGGGACATGATGGGCACCGCCACCCCGGCCACGGACATCGGCGCCATGCTCGTCATGGAGATGGCGCTGCACGGCTGGGACGTGGCCACGGCCACCGGCCAGGAGTACCACGCCACCGATGCCCTCGCCGCGGTCGTCGAAGACACCGTCACCAAACAGGCCGAGCTGTTCCGCCAGTACCAGGGCTTCGCCGACGCCGTGGAAACCGACGAGGAAGCGACCGCCTTCGACCGCGCCCTGGCCCTGTCCGGCCGCGACCCCGGCCGCAGCCCTAAGACCCCGCAGCCCTAAGACCCCGAAGCCCTAAGACCCCGCAGCCCTAAGACGCGGAAAGCACCCGCACCGGCGCGCCGTTGGCGAACGCCGTGATGTCCTCGGCTGCGTCGCCGTAGAAGACCCGGTAGGTCTCCTCGGTGACGTAGCCGAGGTGCGGGGTCAGCACCACGTTCGGCGCCCGCCGCAGCGGATCGGACAGCGGCAGCGGCTCGACGTCGTACACGTCGAGCGCCGCGCCCGCGATCGCCCCCGACCGCAGCGCCGCCACCAGCGCCGCGCTGTCCACCAGCGGCCCGCGCGAGGTGTTCACCAGGTAGGCGGACGGCTTCATGAACCCCAGCTCGGTCGCGCCGACCAGCCCCTCGCTGCGCGGGCTCAGCTTGTAGTGCAGGGTCACCACGTCGGCGGTGGAGAACAGGTCCTCCTTGCTGACCGCCTCGACCTGCTCCTCGGCCGCGGCACCCGGGTCGAGGTTCTGGCTCCACGCCGCCACGTTCATGCCGAACGCCCGGCCGATCCGCGCCACCCTCCGTCCCTGGTTGCCCAGGCCGACGACGCCCAGGCGCTTGCCCTCCAGCCCGGTCCCGACGGTCTGCTGCCAGCTCCCGCCGACCCCGATGGCCGCGCCGCCGGCCCGGCCGGCCAGCTTGAGGCGCCGGTCCTCCTCCGGGATGTGCCGGAGCAGCGCGAGGATGAGCCCCCAGGTCAGCTCGGCCGTCGACGAGCCGATGCCGCCCGTCCCGCACACGGTCACGCCGCGGGCGGCGCAGGCGGCCAGGTCGATGGCAGTATTGCCCATCCCCGTGGTCACCAGCAGCCGCAATCGCGGCAGCTGACCGAGCCGCTCGGCGTCGAAGTAGGTGCGTTCCCGCATCGCCACCACCACGTCGTACGGTTCCAAGGCGCTGACCAGCGCCTCGGTCCGCGCGATGGGCTGGGCGAACACGTCGATCTGGCCGAGGGCGCGCACCGCCGACCAGTTCGCGCTCGCCAGGGAAACCTGCTGATAATCATCGAGGATCGCGACCCGCATGGGCCGACCTTACCGCGCCGGGCGAGTCAGAAAAGCGACACCGCTAAGGTGTCCCCATGACCTGGCTGGACACCCTGACCAACAAAGCCCTGGCCCGGGAACTGCTCACCCGTGCCGAGGCCCTGAAAGTCCTGCGAAGCGATGACGACGAGCTGATGGACGTGGTGGCGGCGGCCTTCAAGGTCCGGCTGCGCTACTTCGGCCGCCGGGTCAAGCTGAACTACCTGGTCAACATCAAGAGCGGCCTGTGCCCGGAGGACTGCTCCTACTGCTCGCAGCGGCTCGGCTCGTCCGCGGACGTGCTCAAGTACACCTGGCTCAAGCCGGACGAGGTCATCAGCAACGCCGAGGCCGGCGTCCAGGCCGGCGCCAAGCGGGTCTGCCTGGTGGCCAGCGGCCGCGGTCCGAGCAACGCCGACATCACCCGCGTCTCCACCGCCATCGCGCGGTTCAAGGACCAGCACCCCGGCGTCGAGGTGTGCGCCTGCCTGGGCCTGCTTTCCGACGGCCAGGCCGAGCGGCTGCGGAAGGCCGGCACCACCGCCTACAACCACAACCTCAACACCGCCGAGAGCAACTACTCCGACATCTGCACCACGCACGAATACGCCGACCGCGCCGACACGGTGAACAAGGCCAGGCAAGCCGGCCTGTCTCCGTGCTCGGGCCTGATCGCCGGCCTGGGCGAGACCGATGAGGAACTCGTCGACGTCGTGTTCGCGCTCAGAGAACTCGATCCCGACTCGGTCCCGGTCAACTTCCTGATCCCGTTCGAGGGCACCCCGCTGGGCGGCCAGTGGAGCCTGACCCCGCAACGCTGCCTGCGCATCCTGGCCATGGTGCGGTTCGCCTGCCCGGACGCCGAGGTCCGGCTGGCCGGGGGGCGCGAGATCCACCTGCGCAGCCTGCAGCCGCTCGCGCTGCACATCGTCAACTCGATCTTCCTCGGCGACTACCTGACCAGCGAGGGCCAGGCCGGCGCCCGCGACCTGGAGATGATCGCCGACGCCGGGTTCACCGTCGAGGGCGCCGACGAGCGCACCCTGCCTGAGCACCGGCGCGACCTGGTCCGGGTACGCCGCCGCGGCCCCGGCACGGCGCTGCCCGCGAATGCCTGACCCCCACGTCGAGGGGCTGGAACGCGCCGCCGCCCGCCACTGGCAGGCGCCCGACACCGAGCCGCTGGGGGAGTGGAGCCTGCGCGCCGCGGCCGGCTTCACCGGCCGGGCCAACTCCGCCCTGCCGCTCGGCGACCCCGGCCGCCCGCTGCCCGAGGCGGTCGCCGCCGTCGAGGAGTGGTACCGCCGCCGGGACCTGCGGCCCATGATCGTCCTGCCCCAGGGTGCGGGTCCGGTTCACCTGGAAGATCATTTGACCGAACGAGGCTGGCTTCCACGCCCCGGTCCCGCCTTCGTCATGACCGCGGATATCGAAGCCCTGCCCGCGAGCGAGGCGGAAGTCGAATTCGCCGCCGAACCGGACGCCGCGTTCCTCGGCCTGTACCGCTACCGGGGCCAGGACCTGCCGCCGATCGCGCGCACGCTGCTGATGTCGGCGCCGTGGCAGGCGTTCGGCATCGTGCGCCGCTACGGCCGGGCGGTGGCGGTGGGACGGGTTTCCGTGGCCGGTGACTGGGGCGCGCTGACCGCGGTGGAGGTCGACCCGGCGTACCACCGGCAGGGCCTGGGCACGGCGATCACGGCCGGGCTGGTCGCCGCGGCCGCGGCGCGCGGCGCCCGGCGGATCCTGCTCCAGGTCGAGACGAGCAACGACCCGGCCCGCGCGCTCTACCTCCGGTCCGGCTTCACCGACTCGCACCGCTACCACTACATGATGGCCCCTGCATAACGGCGCCGCCGCCGACACAAGCCTTATGTGCTTTGGGTTATCGCCGGTCCTCGCTACGTTGGTCACCATGGCGACCCGTGCCCGTAACGGATCCGCCCGCTCGCGCGGCGGGCTGGACGAGGCTGCCCAGGACGCTATCAACGTGACGTCGGCGCGTCCCTCCGCGACCAGGTCCTCCGCCCGCCAGGGCTCGAGCGGTACGCCGGGCGGGACGCAGGCTCGTTCGGGACAAAAGAGCCCGGCCCCCAGGAAACCGGCCGCGCGGAAACCGGCCCAGCGGAAGAAGAGCGGGACCGGCCGCAAGCCGTCGCCGGCCAAGGGCCGCGGCGGGAAGGGCACCGGAGCCAAGGGCCGGCCGTCCGCGCCGCCGCCGGATCCCGTCGTCATCTTGATCGGCTGGGTCGGCCGGGCGATCGGAGCCGCCTGGATGGCGGTGGCCGGCACGCTCGGGTTCGCCGCCCGGGGCATCGGCCACGGCGCGCGCGACCTGGACCCGCACCACCGCCGGGACGGGCTGGGGCTGCTTTGTCTCGGCGTGGCCATCGTGCTCGGGGCCGCGCTGTGGGGCCGGATGGACAACGCGGCCGGGCGGGCCATCCACGCCGTGGCGGTCGACGCGTTCGGCTCGCTGTCCTGGATCTTCCCGGTGCTGGCGCTGCTGCTGGCCTGGCGGTTCCTGCGACACCCGGACCGCAACTCCGAGACCGTGCGGGCCAGCATCGGCTGGACCGCGCTGCTCCTCGGCGTGCTCGGCATGATCCACATCGCCAAGGGGACCCCGCACCCGTCCGACGGATCCCGCGCTATCCACCTGGCCGGCGGGTACGTGGGCTACGCGATATCCGGCCCGCTGGCTTCCGCGGTCACGCCGTGGGTGGCGGCGCCGCTGCTCGCCCTGCTGGCGGCGTTCGGCCTGCTGGTCATCACCGGCACCCCGCTGCACCGGGTCCCGGAGCGCTTCGGCGAGCTCCGGGAGATGTTCGGCCACGGCCGGCCGCGGGGCGAATACGACGACGACCTGGACATCGACGAGGACTACGCGGCCGGCACCGGCGCGGTCCGCCGGGCGCGCGGCCAGATCGCCCGGCAGATCCGGCTGCGCCCCGCGATCGAGGCGGGAGAGCACGTCAAGCCGTACGACACCCCGCTGCTCGAGCCGGACGCCAAGCGGGCCAAGCAGGCGGCGGGACGCCGCCCGGACGGTGCCGACGGGCTGATGGAGGCGCTGGCCTTCGACGCCCACGACGACCCGGAGGTCGCGGAGCCGGCGGCCCGGCCGGCCGCCCTGCCACCCGAGCCGCCCGAGCCGGCCGTCCCCGCGTTCACTGTGCCCGCGCCGTCCGCGCCGCTGCGGAATCCGGAGCAGCTGACGCTGGCCGCGGGCGATGCGGTGGCGTACACGCTGCCGCCGACCGCGCTGCTGCGGCCGGGGTCGGCGCCCAAGCAGCGGACCCGGGCCAACGACATCGTGGTGGCCGCGCTGACCGAGGTGCTCGAGCAGTTCCAGGTGGACGCGCAGGTGACCGGGTTCACCCGGGGGCCGACGGTGACCCGGTACGAGATCGAGCTGGGCCCGGCGGTCAAGGTGGAGCGGGTCACCGCCCTGTCCAAGAACATCTCCTACGCGGTGAAGTCGGCCGACGTCCGGATCATCTCCCCGATCCCGGGCAAGTCCGCCATCGGGGTGGAGATCCCTAACACCGACAAGGAAGTCGTCAGCCTCGGCGACGTGCTCAAGTCCCAGGTGGCGATCAGCGACCACCACCCGATGGTGGTGGGCCTGGGCAAGGACGTCGAGGGCCACGTGCTGGTGGCCAACCTGGCCAAGATGCCGCACGTGCTGATCGCCGGCGCCACCGGCGCGGGCAAGTCGGTCTGCCTGAACGGGCTGATCACCTCGATCCTGACCCGGTCCACGCCGGATGAGGTGCGGATGATCCTGATCGACCCCAAGCGGGTCGAGCTGACCATCTACGACGGCATCCCGCACCTGATCACGCCGATCATCACCAACCCGAAGAAGGCGGCCGAGGCACTCGACTGGGTGGTCGGGGAGATGGAGCGCCGCTACGACGACCTGGCCGCCAGCGGGTTCCGGCACGTGGACGACTTCAACAAGGCGGTCCGGGCGGGCCAGCTCAAGCCGCCGCCGGGCAGCGAGCGGGTCTACCAGCCCTACCCGTACCTGCTGGTGATCGTGGATGAGCTCGCGGACCTGATGATGGTGGCCCCGCGCGACGTGGAAGACTCCGTGGTCCGCATCACCCAGCTGGCCCGGGCGGCCGGCATCCACCTGGTCCTGGCGACCCAGCGGCCGTCCGTGGACGTGGTGACCGGCCTGATCAAGGCCAACGTGCCGTCCCGGCTGGCGTTCGCCACCTCCTCGCTGGCCGACTCCCGGGTCATCCTGGACCAGCCGGGCGCGGAGAAGCTGGTCGGCCAGGGCGACGCGCTGTTCCTGCCGATGGGCGCGTCCAAGCCGATCCGGCTGCAGAACGCGTTCGTGTCGGAGAAGGAAATCCGTGAGATCGTCGCGCACTGCAAGAACCAGGCCAACCCCGAGTACCGCGAGGACGTCGCGGCCGTGCCGGAGAAGACCCGCGAGATCGACGCCGACATCGGTGATGACCTGGACCTGCTCATCCAGGCGGCCGAGCTGATCATTTCCACCCAGTTCGGGTCCACGTCGATGCTGCAGCGCAAGCTGCGGGTCGGCTTCGCCAAGGCCGGGCGCCTGATGGACCTGCTGGAGAGCCGGAACATCGTCGGGCCGAGCGAGGGCTCCAAGGCCCGGGACGTGCTGGTCCGGCCCGAGGACATGGACGCGACGATCATCTTGCTGCGCGGCGGGTAGCCCCCGTTCCCTCTATGCTGTCTGGAGTCAGCGACTCAGGGGCACGTGGAGGCGGGCGTGAGCATCGGCGAATCCCTGGCGGAAGCTCGCCGTCAGGCCGGTCTCACCGTCACCCAGGTCAGCGAGCAGACCCGGATCAGGGAATCGATCATCCGGGACATCGAGCAGGACGACTTCTCCGCCTGCGGCGGTGACTTCTACGCCCGCGGGCACATCCGCGGCATCGCCGGCGTCGTCGGTACCGACCCGGTCCCGCTGATCCGGGAGTACGACGCGGAGCACGGGCCGCCCGGGACGATCAGGGCCGCCGAGGTGTTCGAGCCGTCCCGGCCGGTCAAGATGCGCGAGCGCCGCCGCGGGCCGGGCCTCGGCCTGATCGTCGGCGTGGTGCTGCTGGCCATCATCGGGTTCGGTGCCTACCGGCTGGTGTCGGGTAACGGCTCGGGGTCCAGGCCGGTCGCGGCGCCCTCCCACCACGCCACGGCCTCCGCCAAGGCGTCGGCGCGGCCCACGCCGTCGCCGACTCCCACCTCGGACGACGTGGTGATCAAGCTCACCGCCACCGAGGACTGCTGGGTCCAGCTGAGCAGCAGCCGCGACGGTTCGCAGATCTACATGGGGGTGATCCAGGCGGGCGCCTCGATGAAGTGGACCGAGAAGCAGGCGGTGAACGTCCGGCTGGGCAACCCGGGCGGGGTCGTCCTCACCGTCAACGGCCAGCGCCAGAACCCGGACAGCACCGTGCCGGTGACCTTGAGCTTCAGTCCGGGAACGAGTACCCAGCCGTCTGGGTAGGCTTCCGGTGTGTCTCCACGTCCGGCGTCCGCGCCCCGCACCGTCAACCTGGTCACCCTCGGCTGCGCGCGTAACGAGGTCGATTCCGAAGAGCTCGCCGCCCGGCTGACCGCGGTCGGCTGGGAGCTCACCGAGGACGACGACGCCAGCGTGGTCCTGGTGAACACCTGCGGCTTCATCCAGGCGGCCAAGCAGGAATCGATCGACGAGCTGCTGGCCGCGGCCGAGTCGGGCGCCAAGGTCGCCGCCGTCGGCTGCCTGGCCGAGCGGTACGGCGCCGAGCTGGCCGGCGAGCTGCCCGAGGCGCAGGTGCTCAGCTTCGACGACTACAACGAGATCGGCGCCCGCCTCGACGACGTGCTGGCCGGCCGCCAGCGCCCCGCGCACGTAGCCAGGGACCGCCGCACCCTGCTGCCCATCAGCCCCGCCGAACGCCAGCCCGTCCAGCGCCCGGCGCCGCCCGAGGCACCCGCCGCGCCGTGGACGGGTCCGGACGGCGGCGTGTTCCGGCGCCGGCTGTCCGGCGGCGTGGTCGCCCCGCTGAAGATCGCGTCCGGCTGCGACCGGCGGTGCTCGTTCTGCGCCATCCCCTCTTTCCGCGGCGCGTTCGTCTCCCGCCGCCCGCCCGAGATCTTGGCCGAGGCCCGCTGGCTGGCCGCCAACGGCGTGCGCGAGCTGGTGCTGGTCAGCGAGAACTCCACTTCCTACGGCAAGGACCTGGGCAACCTGAGGCTGCTGGAGGAGGTGCTGCCCGACCTGGCCGCCACCGAAGGCATCGAGCGGGTCAGGATCAGCTACCTGCAGCCCGCCGAGCTGCGGCCGGGGCTGGTCGAGGTGATCGCCGGCACGCCCGGCGTGGCGCCCTACTTCGACCTGTCGTTCCAGCACGCCAGCGGTCGGGTGCTGCGGTCCATGCGGCGGTTCGGTGACCGGGAGCGGTTCCTCGCTCTCCTCGATCAGATCCGCGAGCTGAGCCCGCAGGCCGGGGTGCGGTCCAATTTCATCGTGGGCTTCCCCGGCGAGACCGCGGCGGACCTGGCCGAGCTCGAGATGTTCCTGAGCCACGCCGGGCTCGACGCGATCGGGATCTTCGGTTACTCCGACGAGGACGGCACCGAGGCGGCGTCGCTGCCCGGGCACCTGGACGACGCGGAGGTCTCCCGCCGGGTCGAGGAGTTCGCCGGGCTCGCCGACGAGCTGATGACGCAGCGGGCCGAGAGCCGGCTGGGCGAGACCCTGGACGTGCTCATCGAGGAGGCGGCCGAGGACGGCCCGGACGGGAGCTACCTGGGCCGCGCCGCCCACCAGGCCCCCGAGGTCGACGGAATGACCACGGTCGTCTCTGCCGCGCCCCTGGCCGCCGGGGACATCGTCCAGGCCGTGGTAACCGGCTCCGAGGGAGTCGACCTGATCGCCGACGTGAAGCCGCGGTGACCCGCGAGGCCGGGCTCTGGAATGTGGCGAACGTCCTCACGATGGTTCGCATCGTCCTCGTCCCGGTCTTCCTCGTCCTCCTGTTTACGGGCGGCACCGCCTGGCGGGTCGCGGCGCTCGGCACGTTCTGCGTCGCGTCGTTCACCGACCTGCTGGACGGCCGGCTGGCCCGCAGCCGCGGGCTGGTGACCGATTTCGGCAAGATCGCCGACCCGGTGGCCGACAAGGCGCTGACCGGGGCGGCCCTGATCGGCCTGTCCGCGCTCGGCGAACTACCTTGGTGGGTCACCGGCGTGATCATGTTCCGGGAGCTCGGGGTGACCGCGCTGCGGTTCTGGGTCATCCGCCGGGGCGTGATCGCGGCCAGCCGCGGCGGCAAGCTCAAGACCCTTCTCCAGGTCGTCGCCATCTGCCTGTACGTGCTGCCCGGTGCGCTGAGCCCGCCGGGGGTGGTGCGCGGGCTCTTCATGGCGGCGGCGGTTGTGGTTACGGTGGTGACCGGCGTCGACTACGTATTCCAGGCGGTGCGGCTCCGCCGTTCAGGACCGGCCGCGGCGCCGGACGAAGGTTTCCGATCAGGGGAGGCATGATCGTGGTTGAGGAGTCGGGGTCACCAGGCTCGTCCGCGGCTTCGGGGTCACCAGGCTCGTCCGCGGCTTCGGGGTCGCCGGGCTCGTCCGCGGGGGAGGCGGCGCGTGACCTGGCGAGCCAGGTCCTCGACCGGCTGCGGGCCGGCGGCCAGACCGTGGCCGTGGCCGAGTCGCTGACCGGCGGGCTCGTCGCGGCCGCGCTCACCGACATACCCGGCTCCTCCGCGGCCTTCCGCGGCGGCGTGGTCGCCTACGCCACCGAGCTGAAGGCCGAGCTCCTCGGCGTGGACTCGGTGATGCTCCGGCGGCACGGCGCGATCTACCCGCCGGTCGCCGCGGCGATGGCCCAGGGCGTCCGGGCCCGTCTCGGCGCCACCTACGGCGTGGCCACCACCGGCGTGGCCGGCCCCGATTCCGCCGACGGGCAGCCGGTGGGCACCGCGCACATCGCGGTCAGCGTCGCCGACGACACGGTGGTGCGTACGATCGCGCTGACCGGGGACAGGCACGAAATACGTAGACTGACAGTGGAGCACGCCCTGGGCCTGCTGTTGGGTCGGCTTCGGGAAGAGAGTTACTGATTACAGCGTTACGTTGGCAGCGAACACGAACTGGCATGATCTCGCGGACTTACGGTTAGTCCAGGTACGGTGGAGGTGTCGGCGGTTTCGGCCTCGGGGAAGGGAGTGCGGCGATGGTTCTGCTCCGTCAGTTGCTAGGTGACGTGCTACGTCGGCTGCGCCTGCGGCAGGGTCGTACGCTGCGTGAGGTCTCCGCCTCGGCACGCGTATCGCTCGGATATCTGTCGGAGGTCGAGCGCGGCCAGAAGGAAGCCTCTTCTGAGCTGCTTGCTGCGATCTGCGGCGCCCTCAACACGCCTTTGTCCCAGGTGTTCCGTGAGGTGTCCGATAACTTCGCCTTGGCCGAGCTGCAGAGCGAGCCGGTCCTCGGCGGTCTTAGGGAGCCTGGCCTGCGCGTTCCCGCGGAGGCGAGCGTGGGACTCGACGGCGCGCGTGGCTTCGTGCCGATCAGCACCATGGTCTCGGACGGGGACGCGACCCTGGAGTTCGCGGACGACGCGCCCGGCATGGTGTCGGTCTGAGAGCGGTTACGGCTCCGTCCAGACCTGGGGGCCGGCGGAGCTGACGGCTGAGCGGTCCGGCGGCCTCAGACCCAGGCGCTGGGGTTCTCGGTCAGCAGCCGGACCATGTCCGGGAGGTTACCCGACACGATGTCCGCCAGCGTGACCTGCTCGAGCACGGCCCGCTCGTTCGCTCGCAACGCGATCCACACCTGCTGCAGGGGCTCGGCCACCCCCGGGTAGGTGACGTTCTCGGGGCGCTCGCCCCGGACACCGAGCAACTGGCCGTCGATGGCCCTGATGATGTCGGCCAGCGAGATCTCGGCCGCCGGCCGGGCCAGCCAGAAGCCGCCGTCGGGCCCGCGCTGGCTGCGGATGAGCCCGGCCCGCCTGAGCTGGGTCAGGATCGTCTCCAGGAACTTGCCCGGTATCTGCTGGGCACGGGCAAGCTGATCGGCCGTTACATGGCCGCTGCTGGCCGCGGCCAGCTCGATCGCGGCACGCAGCGCATAGTCGGCTCGGGCTGACAATCGCATGAAGGTCATTATGCACGTTCCCCACCGATTTTCTGGCATTACCCAGCTGGCCGCCACCACCTGCCGGGGTCTGTTAGCCTCGCTAGCGGACGTTTACGATCGGCCTGGGGGATCATGTCCGAGCCAGAATCCGTGTCGCGGGATGAGCCGCCGGCCACCTCGGCGGTAGCCGTGGCCGACACTGGAGCCGAGCTTCGCGCCGACCGCGAGGCAGGCGCCGAGACTGGCCCCGCGAACACCGCAGACGATGCCTCGCGGGAGCATCGTCCCTGGTGGCGGGACCTGCGGCTGATCCGGCTGGCCTGGCTGGCCGGCCTGATCGTGGCCGGGATCGGGCTCTACCTGTGCTACCTGCACATCTCCCGGACCGCGCGGGTCAGCTCCGACGGCGCGTCGAACGCGCTGCAGGCCTGGGCCATGCTGCACGGCAATCCGATGCTGCGCGGCTGGACCGTGACCGATGTCTCCTTCTACACCACCGAGCTGCCCGAGTACATGCTCGTGGAGATGGTCCGCGGGCTGCAGGCGGACGTGCTGCACGTGTCGGCGGCCATCAGCTACACGCTGGTCGTGCTGACCGGGGCGATGCTCGCCCGCGGGCGAGCCACCGGCCGTGAGGGCGCCGTCCGGATGCTCATCGCCGCCGGGATCATGATCGCGCCGCAGCTCGGCCCCGGCGTGTTCATCCTGGTCTTCCAGCCCGACCACATCGGCACCCAGGCGCCCTTGCTGCTGACCTGGCTGGTGCTCGACCGCTTCCCGCGCCGCTGGTACACCCCCGTCCTGATCTGCGTCATGCTGGCCTGGGTTAACCTGGCCGACCAGCTGGGCCTGCTGATCGGGGTGGCCCCGCTGGCCGTGGTCTCCGCCATCCGGGCCTACCAGGCCCTGGTCCAGCGCCGGGAAGGGCTGCGCGCGGCCTGGTTCGACCTGTCGCTGGTGCTGGCGGCGGGTACGTCGGCCGGGATCGCCTCGGAGGTGGTCAGGCAGATCGGCGCGCACGGCGGCTATTCGGTACTCCCGGTCAACAACGCGCTGGCCCCTGTCAGCGAGATGTCGGCGCACTCCTGGCTCGCTGTGGAGAGCGTGTTCGGGCTCTACGGCGCGGATTTCTTCGGCATCACCTCACCGGGCCTGGACGTCGGCATCGCCTTCCTGCACCTGATCGGCCTGGCCCTGGCCGTTACCGGGCTCTGGATCGTCCTGCGGCACTTCTTCCGCTGTGAGGACCGTGTCGCCCAGATACTGGCCCTCGCGATCCTCATCAACCTGGCCGCCTACCTGCTCAGCACCGTGCCCACCACCTACTGGAGCGCCCGCGAGCTAGCCGGCGTGCTGCCGGCCGGCGCCGTGCTGGCGGGCCGGATGCTCGGCCGCCGCTTCCTGGCCGTCCGGCTGGTCCCCGCCCTGTCCGTGGCGCTGGCCTGCTACCTGGCGGCACTCGGCTACTCGGTCGCCCAGCCGTCGCGCCCCGCCATGACCCAGGACCTGGCCGGCTGGCTCGTCGCCCATCACCTGACGTACGGCCTCAGCAGCTACGGCATCGCCAACGCCACCACCTTGGCCAGCGGGGGCGCCGTCAGCGTCCGGTCGGTGAGCTTCAGCGACAACGACGCCGCCCCGGGCCCGTACGAGTTCGACCAGAGCTGGTACGACCCGAGCCGGCACAACGCCAGCTTCGTGGTGCTGATGAACCCGCCCGTCCCGCTGGATGAGATCGCCCCCTGGCAGATCCGCAACAGGTTCGGGCCGCCGGGCCACGTCTACGCCTTCGGCCCCTACGTCATCCTGACCTACGACACCAACCTGCTCACCGACCTGAGCCCCTCGCTTCCCCCGCCACCCCAGCCCGGGAGCACGCCGGCCCCGATCCCGCTGTCTTCGCTCTTCCCCACCACCCCTCCGTCCCACCGCCCCCTCAAAGCCCATCCCACCCCGTCCCCCTCAGCCACCTCCACCTCTACTCCCTAACCCCATCCCATCCCGCGTACCGGGTTCATCGCGCCGGGAACGATGCCCGGGCCGCGTTCACGCCAGGCCGAGGAGTTCGGCGGCGGCGTGCGCGCTGGCGCGGGAGGCGCCGTAGGTGGCCAGGTAGGAGGTGCCCTCCGGGGGATTCCAGAACGGCAGGCCCATCTCGACCAGCACCAGGTCAGGACGCTCCGCGAGCAGGGCAGTGACCAGCGACAACGTCCGCTGGTCCCGGTGCGCGTCACGGACCGCCACGACGAGCGAACGCCCGGCCGCCGCAGCCAGAATGCCCGCGACGGCGCTGTCCCCAGGCTCTGCGCTGCCACCCGCGCCGGTGCCCCCGGACTCCGCTGCGCTGCCACCCGCGCCGGTGCCCCCGGACTCCGCGCCGCGACCCGAAGTTCCGCCGCTGCCCGAAGCTCCGCCGTCGCCCCTGCCGCTGACCGGACCAGAGCCGGTGTCGTTGACCGGCTGGCCAGAGGAGCTGACCCGGTGCACGCTGCCGGGCCGTACCCACGGGCCCAGTCCCCAGCCGAACTGTCCCGCCGCGATGTTCTCCCGCGGCTCGACCTCGATGATGACCGGGCGGTCCAGGGTCCGGCGCGGCCCGGATGCCCGCACGGCGCGCCGGGCCGCGACCAGCCCGACGCCCGGAGCCGTACTTTCCTGACCCGGATAATCCGGATCCGTAATATCCGGGCCAGTAATGTTCAGGACCGCATCAGCCGGCCCCGCGCCGGCCCCGGCCGCACCGGAACCCGCCACACCAGGCCCGGCCACACCGGAACCCGCCACACCGGAACCCGCCACACCGGAACCCGCCACACCAGGGCCGGCCGCGCCGGACAACCGGGCTCGCGCCAGGCCCCCGCGCAGGCGCGCGACCCGGTCGGCCGCCTCCTCCAGCCGCGCCCCGGCAAGATCGCCGTCGCGGACCGCGGCCACCAGGGCATCGCGGACCGCCAGGTACTCGGCCTCGCTGCCTTCCCGGCCCAGGCACAGCAGGTCGGTGCCCGCCGCCACGGCCCGCACCGCGGCCCCCGGGATACCGAACATGTCCCTGACCGCCCGCATCTCCAGCGCGTCGGAGACGATCACCCCGGTGAAGCCGAGCTCGCCGCGGAGCAGCCCGATGATCGCGGCCGTGGATACCGAGGCGGGCAGGTCGCCCGTGAGCTCGGGTACCCGCAGGTGGCTGGGCATGATGCCGATGCTGCCGGCTCCGATCGCCGCCTCGAACGGCGGCAGGTCGACCAGCCGCAGCTCGGCCAGGCTGCCCTCGATGGTGGCGATGGCGTCGTGGCTGTCCGTGCCGGTGCGGCCGTGGCCGGGGAAGTGCTTGGCGCACGCGGCCACGCCCGCGCTCTGCAGCCCGGCCACGGCGGCGGCGGTGTGCCGCGACACCAGGGCCGTATCCGAGCCGAACGAGCGGGTGCCCACGGCCGGGCTGTCGGCGGCGCCGAGCACGTCGGCGCACGGCGCCAGGTTGAAGTTGATCCCCAGCGCGGCCAGGTCAAGACCGATCGCCCGGTGGACGGCCTGGGTCAGCCGCACGTCGTCCACCGCGCCCAGGGCGGCGTTGCCCGGGTACGGGCTGCCGTCGGTGTACGCGACCCGGGTGACGTCGCCGCCCTCCTCGTCGATCGCGATCACCGGGTCGTAGTCCGCGGCCGCCGCGCGCAGCTCGGCGGTGAGCGCGCTCACCTGGCCGGGGGTCACGATGTTCTGCCCGAAGATGGTGACGCCGCCCAGTCCCCGGCCGAGCGCGCCGAGGATCCAGCCGGGTGCGGACGAATCGGGGAACGGCGGGATGAGGATGGCGTCGGCCAGCCGGCCGAGCACCGGGTCGGCCGCCCTGATGTCCGTGTCCTGGCTCATCCCTTCACCGCCCCGGCCACCAGGCCGTTGGTCATGCGGCGCTGGACGATCAGGAAGAAGATCATTATCGGAATCGTGAACAGCGTGGAAGCGGCCATGATCGACCCCCAGTCCACCGTGCCGCGGCCGTAGAAATAGGTGACGTAGATGGGCAGCGTGTACTTAGCCGTGTCGGTGCCGAGGAAGGTCAGCGCGAAGATGAACTCGTTCCAGGCGAAGATGAACGCGAACACGCTGGTCGCGACCAGGCCGGGAGCCACGAGCGGGAGCATGATCCGCCAGAAGATCTTCATCGGCCCGGCGCCGTCGATGGCCGCCGCCTCCTCCATCTCGCGCGGGACGGCCGCGACGAAGTTGCGCAGCATGATGATCGTGACCGGCAGCGAGAACGCGGTGTAGATCAGGATCAGCCCGGCCAGGTTGTCCAGCAGCCCGAGCGAGCGGAAGTCGAGGAACAGCGCGATCACCATCGCCTGCTGCGGCAGCATCTGCACGATCAGCAGCATGATCAGGTACGAGGTGCGGAACCGGAACCGGAACCGGGCCACCGCGATCGCCGCGAGCATCGCGATCAGCGTCGACGCGATCACCGAGGAGAGCGTGACGAACAGGCTGTTCTTCAGGAAGTTCCAGTACGGCAGGCCGATGACCTTACCGTCGATGACCGAGCGGAAATTCCCCAGCGTCGGGTGCATGGGCAGCGGGTGCGGCGTCAGCGAGAAGATCTCCCGGGCCGGCTTGAACGCCGTCGACACCATCCACAAGATCGGGAACAGCGTCACCAGCGCGACGAGCACGCCGAGCACGTTCAGCCCGGCCCGGCGGAGCGTGCGGGATCTGAGCCTCAATTGATTGCCCCCTGGCGGACGGACGCCCGGACGTAGCCGACGGTGATGATCAGCAGGATGACCGTGAGGATGAGGGCCAGCGCCGAGCCGACCCCGTAGCTCGGCGGCATCGTGAACGCCCGGTCGTAGGCGTAGATGCCCAGGTTGTACTCGTCCCGGTTCCCCAGTTCCCCGGTGACCAGGTAGGCCTGGGTGAAGACGCCGAAGTCCCAGATGATCGACAGCAGCAGCAGGACCAGGAAGATCGGCTTGAGCAGCGGGTAGGTGACCCGCCAGAAGATCCGCCAGGATCCGCCGCCGTCCACCCGGGCGGATTCGTGCAGCTCGGCCGGCACGGTCTTCAGCCCGGCGAGCACGCTGACGGCGACGAACGGGAAGCCCTGCCAGACCACGAGCACGGTCAGCAGCGTGTAGGCCGGCAGCGCCGCGTTCGTCCAGCTGAAGCCGACCCAGTGGCCGCCGCCGCCCAGCCAGGACGGCATCCGGGCCAGCGCCCAGTCGACGATCCCGCCGTCCGGGTCGGTGAGCCAGATGAAGATGACGCTGGCCGACACGGCGGGCGTGGCCCAGGCCAGCATGGCCGCGCTCGACACGAACGTGGACATCTTCCGGCCGAGTCGGTTCAGCAGCAGCCCGACCATGGTGCCGGTCAGCAGCGTCAGCGGCACCACCACGACCGCGAAGATGAGGCTGATCCGCAGCGACAGCCAGAACTGCGGGTCGGACAGGATGGCGCTGAAGTTGGCCCCGCCCACCCACTGGGTCGGCGCCACCCCGGTGAGCTGCGGCAGTCCGTAGTTCTGGAAGGAGAACTCCGCGATCTGGATCGTCGGCCAGAACAGCAGCAGGCCGATCGCGACCGCGGACGGCAGCAGCAGCGCGTACGGCGTCAGGTGACGGCGGCGGATGAAGAGCGCGACGCGCTGCCGCGCCCCGGGCTGCCCCCCGGGCCCCTGCGAGCGCCGGGGAGCCGGGCGGGCCGCCGGGGAGGCGGGATCCTCCGATCCCGTGCCCCTCCCCGGCGGACCGGAAACGGTTCTCACCATGGGGAGACTAGCCCGGCTAACCTTGGCTGCCGTTGTTGAGGACGTTCTGCAGCTTGGTGTTGGCGGCGGTCACCGTCGAGGTGAAGCTGGCCCCGTTCATCAGCTGCTTCATCATCGTGGGGATGATCAGGTCGGTCGCGTCCGCGGTCGCCCAGTTCTTGGCGTTGAGCGGGGCGATCTGGCTGTTGGTCGCCGCCTTGGCGAAGCCCGAGAGCAGCTGGCTGCTCGAGTAGGTGCCGCCGTTGAGCTGCGAGGTGTAGGGCGGGAAGAAGCCCTGGGAGTTGGCGAACGAGGTGGAGTTCGGCACCGAGTCCATCACCTGGACCAGGTTCCATGCGGCCGTCTTGAACTTGCTGCCGGACCAGACCGCGAGGTCGGAGCCGCCGGAGAAGACCGGTGCCGGGCTCGGGCCGTTCTCGCTCGGGATCGGGAACGAGGCCCAGCTGGACTTGCCGACGGCGTTGGCCGGGAAGGTGCCCGAGGCCCACGGGCCGTCGATGTACATGTCGAGCTTGCCGAGCGCGAAGTCCTCGTTCGCGCCGCCCGAGGTCGCGCCGACGTTGCCGAGCTCGGTCTGGCCGATGTACTTGGACGGGGAGACGTGGTCGGTCCGGAACAGGTCGACGTAGAACTTGATGCCCGCCTCCGACTGCGGTGAGGTGAGCTGCGCGACCCACTTGCCGCCCTGCTGGGTGGCGATCTGGCCGCCCGCGCCCCAGATGAAGCTGGCCACGGCGGGGCTGTCATAGGTGGGCGCGCCCAGCCCGTAAGTGCCCGGGTTCTTGGCCATCAGCTTCTTCGCGTCGGTGACCAGGTCCGCCCAGTTGGTGGGCGGGCTGGTGATGCCGGCCGCCTTGAACTGGTCGGTGCGGTACCAGATGCCGCGCACGCCGCCGAACCACGGGACCGCGTAGACGGTGCCGCTCTGCGTGTCGTTGGCCAGCATGCCGGACACCACGTTGGACTTGTTGGACCAGGAGTTCACGTTGGTGGTGATGTTGGCCAGCATGCCGAGCGACGCCTCGGTGGGCGTGTCGGTGTTGCCGAGCTCGGTGATGTCAGGGGCGTTCTTGCCGCTGGACAGGGCATTCGTCCAGTCCTGGGTGCGGTTGGTCCAGGGGACGAAGACCACCTTGACCTTGGTCTTGGCGTAGGCCGGGTTGCTCTTGTGGAACTGGCTGATGACGCTGTTCATCCAGGTGACCTGCGCGGGCGTGGACGAGCCCATCCGCCATACCGTGAGCTGCGCTGGCGCCGCCGCTGCGGACGACGACCCCGCCGTCGACGAGCCGCCTGAGCTGCAGCCCGCGATGGCGAGGGCCGCCGCCGTACCCAGCGCGGCGATCGCGGCCGGTGTCTTCCTGAGTCTCACTGCTGGCTCTCCTTCCGGTGATCCGGGTATTCGGGGAGATGATCCGATGGTTCGGGAGGTGATTCGGTGAGGTGATCTGGGTGGTTCGGGGGGAGTCGATCCGAGCGGTTCGGGGGAGGTCATCCGGAGGTCCGGGGGAGGTGAACTCTGGTGTCGGAGTGTGCTGCTAGCCCGTCGAGGGCAAACTATCAGGAAACTTTCCTATAAGATAGTCTCGGTTGTCGCATGTTGCCGTTTAGAGACCAAAGTCTTCTCCGCGCGAGCGTGACCTGGGCCGGAATGCGGAGACCGGGCAGGTTACGGCACACTGGGCCACGGGATGAAAGAAGGGACCCCGATGCAGTCTCAGCCCGGAACCCGGGGCCGGCCCGGCACGCCGAGCCTGCTGCGCGAACTGAACGACCGCGCCGCGCTCGATCTCCTGCTCGGCGGCGAGATGCTCACCCGGTCCCAGATCAGCGAGTTCACCGGGGTCTCCAAGGTCACGGTCTCGCAGATGCTGACCAGGCTGGAGGACCGCGGCCTGGTGACCATCGCGGGCGAGCAGGCCGGCGGCCGCGGGCCGAACGCCGCGCTGTACTCGGTCGTGCCCTCGAGTGCCTACGTGGCGGGCCTGTACGTCGAGTCGGACCTGGTCAGCGCGGCGGTGGCCGACGTCACCGGCCGCCGGGTGGCCGAGGTCAGCGGTAACCCCAACGGCTCTGACGACCCGGTCGACCTGGTCCGCCGCACCGTGGAGCGGGCGTGCGCCGCGGCCGGCCTCGAGGTCACCCGGCTGAGCGCGCTGGTAATCGGCAGTCCCGGCGTCGTCGACCCGCGGACCGGTGACCCTCAGCTGGCGGTGAACCTGCCCGCCTGGCACGAGGGCGCGCTCGACGCGCTCAAGGGCGCCTGGCACACGCCGGTCGTGATCGAGAACGACGTGAACCTGGCCGCGATGGCCGAACGGGCCGACGGCGCGGCGGCCGGGGCCGATGATTTCGTCCTGGTCTGGCTCGGCGTCGGCCTCGGCCTGGCCACCATGCTGGACGGGCGGCTGCACCGCGGCACCACGGGGGCGGCGGGCGAGATCGGCTACCTGCCGGTGCACGGCGCGCCGCTGCACACCGACATCAGGCACCCGGCCAGCGGCGGCCTCCAGTTCCTGGCCGGCGGCAGCGCGGTGCGCGAGCTCGCGGCCCGGCACGGGTTCACCGCGCCGACGCCCGCCGAAGCGGTCCGGGCCGCCCTCGCCGCGGCCGGCTCCGCGGCCGCCGAGGCGTTCCTCGGTGAGCTCGCCCACCGGGTGGCGGTCGGGGTCGCCTCCGTCTGCGTCGTCATCGACCCGGAGCTGGTCGTGCTGGGCGGTGAGGTCGGCCGGGCCGGCGGCACCGTCCTGGCCGACCGGGTCGCGGCCGCGGTGGCGAGCATCTGGCCCTCGCGGCCGCGCGTGGTGCCGACCAGCGTTCCCGGCGAGCCCGTGCTGCGCGGCGCCATGCAGGCAGCGGTGGCCCAGGCCCGGACCGCCCTGCTGGCCTCGGTCGCCGACCGTCAATAGCCTCAACCCCAATAATCTCGCAGTGCACTCTAGCCACGCGGCTTCCTTACCCTCCGTAACGCTGGCACTCAGGGTTGTCACGTCTCGGCCCGACCTGCGTTACCTGGGTATGGAAACTCCACTGCACGTGCATAATGGTGTGTTAGTGAAGATCCCGATATGGACAAAGCGCCTCGTGTCTGCGCCTCCTCGTGTTATTGATGGAGTAATCCGAGGAGGTTTTCGACACCAGATGAATAGTTGGGGGTAACGGGCTGTGGTGCCCTCTGGAGGAATTTCTGCTGAGCAGGCGACTCAGCGATTCCGCGTAGGCCAGGTGCCTCCGCTTGCCGAGGGTTACACCGAACGACCCGACACCGCGCGCGGCATCATGGATTCGCTCGTCCCGGGGACCACGCTGGCGCTGGTACCGGGATCGGCCTTCGCCGAGGGCCCGTCGAACTGGCTGGGTGCCTGCGGCAAGACCCAGATCGCGGTCATCATCGCGGAGTCGCTATGGCGCTCGGCGGCCATCGACGTGCTCATCTGGGTCTCCGCTGCCAACCGGGCGTCCGTGCTCTCCGGGTACATGCAGGCCTCGGTGGCGGCCTTCGGCATCGAGCCGGCCGGCACGGCCGAATCGGTCGCGGCCCGCCTGATCAGCTGGCTGGCCGTGACCGGCAAGTCCTGGATGGTCGTCCTGGACGACCTGCAGGACGCGACGGACCTCGACGGCCTGTGGCCGGAGGGCCCGGCCGGGCGGGTGCTGGTCACCGGGACGCAGGCTTCCCTCGCCTCCGGACGGCGCGGGACGCAGATCATCCCGGTCGGCTTCTTCAGCGTCCGCGAGGCCCTCAACTGCCTGACCGAGCGGCTCAGCGTCAACCCGGCCCAGCGCCAGGGCGCCATCGACCTGATCGAGGCGCTCGGCCGCGAGCCGCTGGCCCTGGCTCAGGCCGCCTCGGTGGTGGCCAACTCCACCCTGGCCTGCCGCGACTACCGGGACTACTTCGCCCGCAGGCGGCAGCAGATCGGCGTAGCGGCGGGCGAGGTGCCATCCGCGGCCGCGGTGACCTGGACCCTGTCCCTGGGGCAGGCCGAATCGCTGCTGCCCGGCGCGTCCGTGCGGCTCATGCTGGTCCTGGTGGCCATGCTCGACGGGCACGGCATCCCCGGTGTCATCTTCAGCACCCCGGCCGTGGCCGCCTACCTGGGGGGCGCGGTGACCCCGTTCGCCCCGGCGGTGGACCCCAAGCCGGCCTGGGACGCGCTGCTCGCCATCGAGCGGGCCGGCCTCGTCACCGTCAACCGGGCCGTCTCGCCGCCGACGATCTTGATGAGCTCGGTGCTGCAGGCCGCGATCAAGCTGGCCGCGCCCGCGAACGTGCAGGAGCCGGCCGCCCGGACCGCCGCCAGCGCGCTCCTCGAGTCCTGGCCCACCGACGAGCCCGAGCCGTGGACGGCCGACGCCCTGCGGGTGAACGTGGCCGCCCTGCAGGCCTCGGCGCCCGACGTGCTGTGGGCCGACGGCTGCCATCCGGTGCTGCTGCGCGCGGGCCGGAGCATGGACGAGGCCCGCCTGGTCGGGCCGGCCGTGGAGTACTGGCGGGACCTGTCCGCCCGCTGCGACACCAAGCTGATGCCGGGCCATCCGGACGCCCTGGTCGTGGCCGCCCACCTGGCCGCCGCGTTCCTGGCCGCCGGGTACGCCGGCGAGGCCGTGCACTGGTACCAGCGGGTGCTGGCCGAGCGGGGCCGTGAGCTCGCCCCCGGCCACCCCGCCATCATCGCGGCCCGCATCAACCTGGCCAAGGCCCTGGTCCTGGCCGGCGAGCCCGCCGACGCGGTGACGGTTCTGCTCCGGGCGGTCAGCGAGTGCGAGCAGTTCCGCGGCCCCGGCCACCCGGACACCCTCAGCGCGCGGGACGAGCTCGCCGCTGCCTACCAGGCCACCGGGGACGTGGCGGCGGCCAGCAGGCTGCTGAGCCGGAACCTGACCGACCGCGAGCGGCTCCAGGGGCCGCGCGACGCGGAGACCATAGCCACCCGGGACCGGCTGGCCGCCGCCTGCCTGGCCGAGGGCAAGGTCAAGGACGCGATATCGCACTACAAGCGCGCGCTGTCGGACCGCGAGAAGGTGCTCGGGCGCGGGCACGCGGACACGCTCGCGACCACCGCGAACCTCGCCGCCGCGTATCAGGCGGCGGGCCGGATGCCGTCCGCGATGCAGCTCTCCGAGCAGTGCTGCGCGGAATCCGAGCGGGTTCTGGGAGCCGATCACGCGGACACGCTGGCCCGCCTGGCCAACCTGGCCCATCTGTACTACGCGGTGGGCCGGGTCGGCGACGCGGTGACCCTGCTCCGCGACACCGCCGCCCGCTGCGAGCGGGTGCTGCCCTACGGGGACCCGCTGATCCAGGCCCTCCAGCAGAGCCTGGCTAACATCGCGGACACCTGAGCAAAACTCCGCCGGCCGCTTACCGGATTAACGGAATACTCAGTAAGCCGGAATTAAATAACAGCTCTCCGCGCCAGTTGATCGTATATTCCGGAAACAAACGTTTCATCTC
>CAVWOM010000005.1:0-314991 GCA_963756575.1 uncultured Actinomycetota bacterium
TACCTGGCCCTTAACGGCCGCCTCGCCGGAAACTACGGCTATGGCAGCGCGGTCTCCGTGGTCATGTTCCTGATCTCGCTCATCGTCGCGCTGCTCTACCAGCGCTTCGTCCTGCGCCGCGACATGCGGGGCGCTGTCACCCAGGGAGTTAACTTATGAGCGCGGTGACCTCCGGCGCACCGTTCCCGCGGGCCCGGTCCGGGAAGCGCAGCGACAGGCCGCAGAAGTGGGGTCACCCGGGCGTCTACTTCATCGCCCTGCTGTTCATCGCGGTCAGCCTGGCGCCTGTCGTGTATATCGTCCTGGGCGGCTTCCGTACCAACTCGCAGATCACGGTCAGCCCGGCCGGCCTGCCGAACCCGTGGGTCTTCAGCAACTACGCCGGCGTCCTGAAGACGGTGACCTTCTGGGGTGAATTCGCCAACTCGATGATCGTCGCGATCGCGAGCACGCTCGGCATCGTGCTGCTCGGCCTCATGGTGAGCTATGTGATCGCCCGCTATGACTTCAAGCTCAAGGGCGCCATGTACTCACTGTTCGCCGCGGGCCTGATGTTCCCGCTGGTGGTCGCGATCACCCCGGTCTACATCATCGTCAAGGACCTCGGCCTTGTCGACAACCTGATGGGCATCGCTATCCCGCAGATCGCATTCGGCCTGCCGACGACGGTCATCATCCTGGTGCCTTTCCTGCGCGCCATCCCGAAGGAGATCGAGGAGGCCGCGGCCATCGACGGCATGGGCCGCCCCGGGTTCTTCTTCCGCATGGCCATCCCGCTGGCGCTGCCCGGCGTGATCACCGTCGCCATCCTCGCCTTCATCACCAGCTGGAACAACTACATCCTGCCGCTGTACGTCTTGAACACGCAGGCGAACTACACGCTGCCGCTCGGCGTGCAGCAGTTCTCCTCGCAGTACTCGCAGGACACAGCGCGGGTCCTCGCGTTCACCTCGCTCTCGATGCTGCCCGCACTGGCGTTCTTCGCCGTCTTCCAGCGCCGCATCGTCGGAGGGCTCACCGGCGCGGTGAAGGGGTAGGCACACCGCGTCACCCGCCTGCGCCCCTGGGAAAGGATCATTTGATTGCCCCGCGTTCATATCGAGCTCGACAAGCGCGCCGTCATCGCGCCCGTCCGGCGCCGCACCTTCGGCGCGTTCGTCGAGCACCTTGGCCGGTGCGTCTATACCGGGCTCTACGAGCCCGGGCACCCGACCGCGGACGAGGACGGCTTCCGCATGGACGTCGTCGAGCTCGTCCAGGAACTCGGCACCACGACCGTCCGCTACCCGGGTGGCAACTTCGTCTCGGGCTTCCGGTGGGAGGACTCGGTCGGCCCGCGCGGCCAGCGCCCCGTTCGCCGCGACCTCGCCTGGCACTCGCTCGAGCCGAACCAGGTCGGTCTCGACGAGTTCGCCAGGTGGCTGAAGCTAACCGGCGCTGAGCTGATGCTTGCCGTGAACCTCGGCACCCGCGGTATCCTGCCCGCCCTCGACCTGCTCGAGTACGCCAACCATCCCTCCGGCACCGCGCTGTCGGACCTGCGCATCGCGAACGGCACACCGCAGCCGCACGACGTGCGCATGTGGTGCCTCGGCAATGAGATGGACGGCTCGTGGCAGCAGGGCTTCATGACCGCCGACGACTACGGAAAGATCGCCGCCCGCACCGCCGCCGCGATGAGGATGGCCGACAGGAATCTCGAGCTGGTGGTCTGCGGCTCCTCCGGCTCGTCCCTGCCGACCTTCGGCGACTGGGAGCGTACGGTCCTCGAGCACAGCTACGAGTACGTTGACTACGTTTCGTGCCACGCGTACTACCAGGAGCTGGACGGTGATCTCGGCTCCTTCCTCGCCTCGGCGCTCGACATGGAGTTCTTCATCGGCACAGTCGTCGCAACGGCCGACCACGTCGGGCACAAGAAGCGCTCGAAGAAGAAGATGCAGCTCTCCTTCGATGAGTGGAATGTCTGGTACCTCAAGGAGCACCAGGAGGCCGCCGAGGTCAGCGACGAGTGGTCCTACGCGCCGCGCCTGCTTGAGGACGTCTACACGGTCGCGGATGCCGTCGTCGTCGGCAACCTGCTGATGACGCTACTCAAGCACAGCGACCGCGTCACCTCGGCGTCGCTCGCCCAGCTGGTCAACGTGATCGCGCCGATCATGACCGAGCCAGGCGGGCCGGCCTGGCGGCAGACGACCTTCTTCCCGTTCGCGATCATGAGCCGGCTCGCGTCCGGCGAGGTGATCCGTCCGGTGATCGAGGGGCCGACGTACGGCACGGCGCGCTACGGCGAGGCCCCCGTCATCGACGCCGTCGCGACCGTCGACGACGGCCGCGCCGCCGTGTTCCTCGTCAACCGCGACCTCAAAGAGACCGCGCGGGTGACGATTGACGTACGCAGTCTCGCCTCCACCCAGATCACCGAGGCGGTCACGCTGGCGAACGCCGACGTCTACGCGAAGAACACGCTCGCCGACCAGGAGCGCGTCAAGCCAGCCGCGAACGCGAGCGCGGCCCTCACCGACGGAGTGCTCACTATCGAGCTGCCGCCTGTCTCGTGGACGGCGGCCGCGCTGTGCTGAGAGGCGAGCCGGCGGATGCCGGGATGAAAGAGGAGCAGACGATGACGACCCTGCACGTGGCGACGGACGGCGACGATTCCAAGGACGGTTCCGCGAGCAGCCCGCTGCGCACGATCAGCCGGGCGGCGGACCTCGCCCGGCCGGGCGACACCGTGCTGGTGCACGGGGGCGAGTACCGGGAGTGGGTGCAGCCGCGGCGCGGCGGGCTGAGCGCCACGCGGCGCATCACCTACCAGGCGGCGCCCGGCGAGCACGTCGTGGTCAAGGGATCGGAGCGGGTGACGGGCTGGGAGCGGGAAGCGGGGAACGTGTGGCGGGCGTCGGTGCCCAACTCGCTATTCGGCGACTGGAACCCCTTCGCGCAGGAGATCGCGGGCGACTGGCTCGTCGAGGCCCAGCCGCCGCTGGCCAGGCACCTCGGCGAGATCTACCTGAACGGGCTCAGCTTCTACGAGGTGGGCACCTGCGACGAGGTGACCGACCCGCCGGTGCGCACCGAGGTCACCGACCACTGGACGCGCACGACCGAACGGGTGCGCAACCCCGCGCAGACCCGGCTCGTCTGGTACGCCGAGGTCGGCGCGGACACCACGACGCTCTGGGCCAACTTCGGCGGCGCCGACCCCAACGCCGAGCTCGCGGAGATCAACGTACGCAAGTCGGTGTTCTCCCCCACGGAGCACCACGTCGACTACATCACCGTACGCGGCTTCGAGCTCGCACAGGCGGCCTGCCCGTGGACCCCGCCCACTGCCGACCAGGCCGGGCTCATCGGCCCCAACTGGGCCAAGGGCTGGATCATCGAGGACAACGTGATCCACGACGCGAAATGCTCCGCCGTCTCACTCGGCAAGGAGGCCTCTACCGGCGACAACTACGCGACACTGCGCGGCGACAAGCAAGGCCACGAGTACCAGGTCGAGGCAGTGTTCTCCGGCCTGCAGATCGGCTGGGACCGCGAGCACATCGGCTCGCACGTGGTGCGGCGCAACACGATCTTCGACTGCGGGCAGAACGGCATCGTCGGCCACCTCGGCTGCGTCTTCTCCACGATCGAGGACAACCACATCTACAACATCGCGCTCAAGCGCGAGTTCTACGGATACGAGATCGCCGGCATCAAGCTGCACGCCGCGATCGACGTCGAGATCCGGCACAACCGCATCCACGACTGCTCGCTGGGTACCTGGCTCGACTGGCAGGCGCAGGGGACGCGCGTCTCGCGCAACCTCTACTACCGGAACAACCGGGACCTGTTCGTCGAGGTCAGCCATGGTCCGTATCTCGTCGAACACAACGTACTCGCCTCACCCGTCTCGCTTGAACTGTGGAGCCAGGGCGGCGCCTTCGTCCACAACCTCATCGGCGGCACGGTGCGTCTAGTGCCCGTCCACGACCGGGCCACCCCCTACCACCGACCGCACAGCACGCAGGTCAAGGGCTACGCCATCATCTACAGCGGCGACGACCGCTGGATCGGCAACATCTTCCTCGGAGGCGACGTTGCCAAGGCATACGGGTACGACACGACGCAGGACGCCGATCCCGCAGCGGGCTACGGCACCGCCGCCTACGACGGCAGCCCGACATCCCTCAAGGACTACATCTCCCGCATCGCCAACCCGCCCGAAGGCAGCGACCGTCGCATTCCCGGCGTGCGGGAGCCGGCCTACCTGCGCGACAACGTCTACGCGCCGGGCGCCAGCGCCTTTGCTGACGAGTCTTCCGCGCGGGCGCTCACCGGCCAGGTGTCGTTCGAGGTTGTCGAGGAGGGTGACGAGGTCTACCTGCAGGCGCAGCTGCCGCAGGCCTTCAGCGCCGTCCGGGTAGGCGTTGTCACCGGCGCCGACCTGCCCCGCCCCCGCCTCGTCGACGCGGACTTCGAAGAGCGCGACGGCACCCCGGTTATGGTCGACGTCGACCTGCTCGGCAAGCGCAAAGAACCAGGCCGCGACTCCCCCGCCGGACCGATCGCCGCCCTGATCCCCGGCAAATCCCGCATCCGCGTGTGGTGAGCCAGCGCGGCTTACGGTAATCGGGGGCGATGGCCAGGCGGCGCCGGTCGGCCTGGAAGGAGTTGCGGGCGAGCTGGGCAACCGACATGTCGGGGTGGCGTTCCAGGACCGTGAGCGCGGTGTACTGCAAGGCGGTCAGCCCATCAGGCCGGAGCAACTCGTCTAGGCGCGCGAACTGCGAGCTCGACCTGTTTGACGAGGTAAAGCAGCATCGGTTCGCCGCCGTGGACTGCTGAGGGCTGGCTAGCGTCTGCTTTCGTGTTCGCGCAGCGCTATCTCGTCGGCGGACTGGTCGGCGCGATCAGGGGCTGAGCGTCATTCAAGGTGATAAAAGCGCTACGGCCGAACGGGTACGGTCTTCCTGCCGTCGTCCGGGGCATCGAGCCTGATGCCCCGGACGACGGGATCGTTACCTGCCTGCTCCGCTCGGTACCCGGTGCGGGGCGCCGGAGGCGGCGAGCTGGAGATCCTGCTGAAGTTCGGTATAGGCCGGTTTGGGGTTGAGGTTCACATCGTAGATCGTGGCGTATCCCTCACCGGTGAAGAAGCCGGGTACCCAGGAGTCCGCGTCCCCGAAACCCCAGACGGTGAAGGATATGCACTGGCGCACGGCCAGACATGCCTTCAGCATCTGCCCGAACTCGTACGGCTGCGCGAACGTGGCCAGGTGGTCGGTGGGCACCTGGTCGGTCGCGTTGTTCACGAACGTGCGGACGTCGGCCTCGGTGATGGCCAGCTTCAGGCCCAGGCTGGCGTACCGCTGGAGGTCCTGAGTCATCAGCGTGCCACTGAAGCCGTACTGCGTGTCGAGGTGCCCCTGATCACCGACGCCGTTGATCGGCACGCCTTGGGCGAGCATCTGCTTGAGCCACGCAAACACCGCATCGCTCTTGGCGTTCGTGCCGTCCTCGCCGGCGATGTTGTAGTCGTTGTAGAAGAGCAGTGCGTGCGGATCTGCCTGGTGCGCCCAGCGGAAGGCGTCCGCGATGATGCCTGCCCCGAGGTGAGAAACCCAGAAGTCATTCGGGTTGATCGTCGAGGGATTGCTGTCAGTGAAGAACTCGTTCGCCACATCCCACTGCCAGATCCTGCCCTTGTAGCGCGATACCTCGATGCTGATGTGCTGATGCAGCAGGTTCCTGAGCTGGGCATTGCTGATAGTCCCGTTGTCGACACCCGTAGTCAGCCAATCGGGCAGCTGGCTGTGCCACAGCAGGGTGTGTCCGCGGACCAGTTGCTCATGCTGCTCGGCGAAGGAGACCAGGCGATCGGCGCCCGACCAGTCGAACGTTCCCTGGGTTGGCTCCACGACCTGCCATTTCATCTCGTTCCCGGGCGTAACGACCGAGAACTGGCCTGCGGCGATGGCCCGGTAGGCGGGATGGTCCAAGTCGAACGGGATGACCGCGGTGCCTATGCGGAGGCCAATGTTCGAGGCCAGTGCCCGCAGAGAATCAGACGCGACGGCGCTGCCTGAATTGGCGGCCGCACTGGCCGCGACGGTGGTGCCGAGGACCACGGCGACCCCGGCGGCGCCCACCGCGAAAAGACGACGAAGTCCCATATGCTGCCTCCTCTGCGTCACCCATCCACCTCCGCCTCGGTGCGAAAGTTTCGGACACAAGTGGTCGAGATGCGCCAAAGTTAAGATGGTGAGCACCATATGTCAACAACTTTCGGACCAAAACCTCTAATTATGCTGGATTATGGGCGATAGTTCGCCGGGTCGTCTCCGATCTAATCAGTAAAAGTTTCGAATAAGGTGACAATCTGGCCGCCGCGGCGATCCTGACGAGGCCTGATACCTGCGCTGAAGTTCGCGATTACTTCTTTGATGCAAGAGCAGCAGGTCAGGCCGACTGGGAGATCCAAGCCCTGGACCAGGCGGCGGGCTTCCTCAGCGATGATCACGTCGGTGTAGCGGCGCTGTGGGACACCGTTGGCCAGCTCGCCGATGAGCTCGATCGCATGCCAGGCGTGGACCGGTCCGTGGACCGAGACACCTGTGCACCCGGTGCAATCAGCGTCATGGCTCCGTGTCATCCGTGCAGGTAGTGCGCATGATGCACGAGGCCGTACTTCTCATAATCCGCCGGTTGTGGGTTCGAGCCCCACCCGCCCCACCAGCTACGCCGGGGTGGACTCGCTGACAGGTCGTGAGATCCGGCTGCGGCTGCCATTCGTGGCAGCGCGATGAGTCCGTCTCAGGTATTCGGCGCTGAATTCAAGTTCTCCGGTTCGCGGAAGGCCGGGGTCACGAGTAGCGCGGCCCGGCGGGCGCCGACGGCCTAATGGGTGGCAGCCCAGCCGGCGAGGAACCGGGGGCATCATCGGCGGGTGAATGCCTTGCGCCCCAGACCGGTCAGCCTTTCCTTCGGTCTAGGGGCTCAATGACGACCGTCCGGTACGGGGCTGCCAGTCGGCTGAGGTCATCGGGATCAGCCGTCTGCACAACGCCGCCGCCCGCTTCGACTGCCACGGCGACGGGATGAGCGTCTGCGAAGAGCGCGGAACTGGCACGTGCCTCTGTGAGTAGCGCTCCGATGAGACGGGCCAGAGTCCGATCGGTATCACGGAGCAGCAATCCGTCTCCCGATTCCCGGGCGAGGAGTGCGTCCAGTGCCTGATTGCGTCCGGCCCCCCGATACAGCTCCGCGAGGGTTCCCGTCGCGATCGCGACCTCACGACGTAGCCTGCGCGCCGCCTCCATGGCCAGCCGTACCTTGCGCTCTGCCGGATGCTTTGGATCGAGCAATGCGTTCACCGCTTCGGCGTCGAGCACTAGCCGCATCAGCCGGCCTGCAGGTCGCCGGGTTCTTCCGGGACGCCCCCGAGTAGGCGCATGTACCTTGCAATCTCGGCCTCGTCCTCTGGCGTATCCAGGCTGCCTCGCTCGTCAGCCAGGCGGTCGAGGAGATCTGCCAGAGCCTGCTGCCTCTTGCGCCGGGTGAACTCTGTCCGTAGGGCCGAATTCACTTCAGCGGAGAGCGTGGTATTACCGTCGGCTTCCATCGCCGCGACGAGATCCGCGTCTAGAGTGATCGAAACCTTCCGTTTGGCGGATGAGGTCATACTATTATCCTACCATAGTCGCCTAACCATGCGGGATGGCCCCGCCGTCCGGTAGGTGGGGCCACCACTGCCCTCGACTGTCTGATCCTCGATCGACGCGGCATCTAGAGTGATGTTACGTACAGTTACGGGACAATGGGGCGCAGCGGCCTCGAACGTGGACCAGTGCGCCGGATAATCCCAGTGCCGCGAGTGCCATCGGTGCGATTATTCGTGTCATCGGTGCAACTCGAGCACATGCTGCACGAAGCCGTGCTTCTCATAATCCGCCGGTCGTGGGTTCGAGCCCGCCCGCCCCATCTGCCACGCGCGGCCGCCTGTCGACTCCGCCTGGTCAAGTGCGCGTGTCGAAGACTTCGACCTCGCATCGTGCTGTCCCGCTGCGCTTGATCTGGCGGCGAGGTCTGGCATCTCGAACACCTGGCTCCGCTCGGCGAATTCAGCGAACGGCACGACCTGGGCAGCGACCTGGAGCTGGGTCTGATTCCGGCGTCGCCGACCAGGCACAGGCGATCGCGGGCGTAGCTGCGGGGCACAACGGAGTAAATGGCCTGGATCGCCGATTTGCTGCTCTGGCGCACCAGCTTGAGAGCAGCGGGGGCAACAGGTCCGCCGGTCTTCACCGGCCCAGCCGGACGTGAGGTTTGCGCCAGGTGAGCTGGCACTCTCGCAATCACCTGGATCGGTTTCACCGTCGGGCCTGTGTCACGCACGTCGACTCTCGCTGCAGACCTGCCGCGTCGCAGCCCGTAGCCGTCGCTGGGTCATCTCGGCGAGCTGTGGTGCTCTGCGACCAGGGTGGCGGCCGCTTCGCGCATCGCCCGGACGAGCGGCACGACCACGTCCGGATCCAGGTCGCGGGCGTGCGTGAGAGTCACACGGCGGAGCTCTTCGGGCACTCCGTCAATGCGGGTGATGGTCACGCCGGGCGGTACCGGCAGGAAGTCCGCCGGTACCGTCGTGAGCCCGGCACCTTCGGCAACCAGTGCGAGCTTCGTGGCCCAGTCGCGGGTCCAGTGCTGCACGACCGGGCGTCCGGGCAGGCCCGGCCAGACACCGAGTTGCGGCTCGTCCTCGCTCGACCGGCTCGCGACCCAGGACGCACCCTCGAGTGACTCCAAGGTCACCGGCTCTGGCCCCGCGTGTCGGCTGGCCGATGGCACGGCGAGCGCGAGCGCAACCTCGGTGATTGTGTGCTGTTTCAGAGGCGGCTGTTCCTGGTCGGGGGAGCGGAACGGTGGCCGAGCGGTGATCAGCGCGGCATCCAGCGTCCCGGTCCGGACCGCCCGGACCAGCGCCGGCGTGGTGCCGTCGCGGGTGGAGATGTCGAGGTCGGCACGGGCACGCCGGAGCACGGCGACCAACCGCGGCAGGAGCGCCGCCCCGGCTACGGAGACGGCTCCCACCCGAACTCGCTGCACTTGCCGAGGCTCGTCGGCGAGCACTTTCCCGGCCTGGTCGAGCGCGTCAAGGGCGATCACGACCTGGCGCAGTACGAGGCCGCCGGCGCGGGTGAGTTGCACTCCGCGTGGCGTGCGCTCGAACAGTGTCGCGCCCAGCTCACGTTCCGCGGCCGCGATCTGGCGGGACACCGCGGACTGCGTATAACCGAGTATGGGCGCAGCCGCCGTGAAGCTGCGGCACTCGGCCACGGCACGGATCGTCCGCAGGGCGGCCAACGACATGTCCATGTCAGATGAGCATAGCCCCGATGCGTAACTTGCGCTGGTGGCATGGCACGCGTGGACGTAGCTTGAGTTTCATGACAGGGAACGAACCGGCGATCGATACGTATACCGCGGGCGGTCGCCTCCGGCTGCTGGACCGGGCCGAGCTCGATGCCGAACAGAAGAAACTCAGTGATCGACTGACAGGCACCCGCGTCGCCCGGGGGCGGCGGGCAGGCTACCGCGCCGCCCTCGATGACGGTCGGCTCGTCGGGCCGTTCAACGCGCTCCTGCGGACACCGGGCATCGGCGAACGTCAGCTCGACTGGGCCGAGGCGATCTCCGCGGCTGACCTGCCCCCGGCGGCACGCGAGGTCGCGATCCTCACCGTGGCCGCGCAGTGGCGGGCCGAGTACGTCCTCTATGCCCACAGTGCAGCTGCGCGTGATGCCGGCCTGAGCGAGAGTGCGATCGAGGACCTCGTCGCCGCGCGCACGCCTGCGGGCTTCGACCGGACCGCTCGGCTGGCCCACGACGTGGCGCTTGCGCTCGTCCGGGACCACGACGTGCCGGACGACCTGTACGGCGACTTCCTGTCTGTCTTCGGCGAGACGGGGGCCGTAGTCCTCCTCACCTTGATCGGCCAGTACCTCGCCACGTGCGCCGTGACCACGTGCTTCCGCGTGCCGGCGCCTGGCGCCTGACCCTGTCCAGACCCGACCCGACGCATCGCTTCATCACCAGGAGGAACTCTGTGCCGCTCGTCGACATTTACCTGCACCAGGGTGTGACCACTCGCGACCAGCGCGAAGCCATCTCCGACGCCGTCCACGCGGCGATGGTCGAGACACTCGCCATCCCCGACGACGATCGATTCCACTACTTCCACGAATTCCCGGAGGGCACGGTGTTCCACGAGGACGTCGTGTTCGGAGTCCCTCGCTCAAACCGCCTGATGTGCATCACGCTGTCGTTCAACGACCGCACGGCCGAAACCAAGAAGGCTCTGTTCGGATCGCTGGTGGAACACCTGCAGCAGAAAGCCGGCGTGCCCCCCGAGGACGTCGCCTTCCGCATTCTGGAGACCGCTCGCGAGAACTGGTGGGCCGCGGGTCGCGTGATCGACCCCAGCACCGGTTACGACGCGCGGATGACGTCAATCGTCGAGTAATCAGGACTGACGGGCAACGAATGCTCGGTTTGATGCGGGACTTCCCGGGCCGGGATACCCGGCCCAGGCACGGCGCCACCGGTCACATGCGTCCTGCCGGCGGATCGGCGCTTTTGATCGCTGGGAATTGGACTTCAAGCACTCCAGCCGGCTGCACCGGGAATGCAACGGAGCGCCCCACGGCGCACTACCCCCCAGCCGGCCGACTGCGCTAGATCCGGGCGCAGGGATGCCAGGGCAACCATAGGGTGCGGCCAGCGCGGGCCCACTTCGGCGATCTGTCCCGCGCCGCGCGCCGCGCGCCGCCTTAGGCCCTTCGGGCCACGGCAGCGTCGGCGCGGTCAGGAGCCAGGCAGACCATCTTGGTCGCCCATGTCCCAGACCAGGCCCGACCGGGCATGCAGAACTGGTGGGGCATCCTTCCCGCCGCCCGAGTATTGAGCCGCAGAAGGTCACTGTCAAGGGCGCGCTTCGCGCGTCACGAGTGATGCCCTGCGGGCACCCTTGACACTGATCGTCTGCAGATCGGTTCGGCGCCAGCAGGAAGGACGGCTTCAAGCAGTCGGCCTGACGTAGTTGGCGACTCGGCCCAGGAAGGCGGCACCGCATCCGGGCGTCGGCGGCAAGCCGAGCGAGGCTCGGCCACCCAGGATCGGTGGGCTGCGCGACACGACAGCACCGACTAAGCCGCGAACGCTGAGCGGAGTTCAAGCAATAACAGGTTGGGAGTGTCGGCAGCGGCAACGGATGGAGTAGCTGATGAGCGCATCTGGTGGCGCGCCGCTGGCCACACGGATGCCGCCGTCGAGGCTGCCTTCCGCGAGGTTCCACGGCACGCATTCCTGCCTGAGATGGAGCCTGTGCGGGCCTATCAGGACCGCGCTGTCGTGATCCTGTCAGATGGCGAAGGATTGCCGGTCAGTGCGTCCACGCAGCCGGCCATGAAGGCGATCATGCTGCGCCAGCTCGGGCTTGGGCCCGGGCATCGTGTGCTCGAGGTCGGCACTGGCACTGGCTATAACGCAGCGCTGATCGCATGCCTGGTCGGGAACCAGGAGTCCGTGGTGACCATCGACGTCATTCCCGACCTCATCGAGCGGGCGCGCGGCGATCTGACTGCCGCCGGGTATGCAGGCGTGAGGGTGGTCTGCGGCGATGGAGCAGCCGTCGCTCCCGATTACGCTCCGTATGACCGGATCATCGTGACGACGGGCACGTGGGATTTTCCGCCTCAATGGTGGACCCAGCTTCGGCCCGGCGGACGGATCCTGCTGCCGCTCTCGATCCGGGGGATCCAGCTGTCGGTCGGACTGGACAATGCCGCCGATCACCTGGTGAGCGGGTCGGCTTGCCGGTACAGGTTCATCAGGATGACTGGTGCCATGAGCGGCCCGGAGTCACTGATAGCGCTCGGACCCCAGCCTGGTCTGCATGCCCAGGCCGTAGACGGGCCGACCGGGCTCTGGGCCTCCAGCATCGCTGAGGTGGCGGACCTGGGACCTGTGGCTCACGCTGACCGAACCCGGTCTGACGATGGACGCCGGGCTCCGTGCGATCAGCGCAACACTGGCCATGCGCGCGCCAATCCTCGAGAGGACGTCACCCCGTGATCGAGCAGCACACGGACGACCCGGTCGCGCCGTCAGGTGCCGTGCTCGACTCGATCGCCATGGCGCGAACTCGAACATCAAGCAGCCTGCGCCAGCACAGGCCAGGGCAGCGGCTGTGGGTGCTGCTGCACGCTCAGTTCCTGCTTCGCGGCCCAGCGACTGGCGGGGACGATATCCGGCTAGTCGAGGATGACTATCAGCGTATGGCCGTCCTGCGCCGGGAAGGACACGGCTGAACATGGTGGGCAGACACGAAACACACGCCAGCCCCGCCCAGCAGCGGATTGCCAACCTCATGCCACTCGGCGGCCTAGCCGATGCGGGCGGTTCGAAGGGGCTCGGCGTGGCAGCGTTTGTCTTCGAAGAAGACGAGACACAGCCAGGCTCATTCAAGACCACTACGTGCGGGTACGGCCCGGGCGGGGCCAAGTCTGGCAAAGCATCTGGCACGACAGGGTTGCGTCTGGAAAGAGCTGGGCAGGCCGGGGGCAGAATGTCTGGAACTGGCGGCCTGGCCGCCGGGCACGCTGTCAGAGACGATCGGAGGCGGAAGGATGCTACTTGGCCGGCCTCATGTCCGCCTGGCAGTGTGATGGCCCGCGCCGTGACGGTTTGCTTCAGAGTGCTGACGTGAGGGACGGACCGCTGATCGCGCAGTCGCTGCGAGGAACGCCTGAAGCATTCGTAGAGATCGTCCGCCGCCACGAGGTCGCTATCCACGGGTACCTGACCAGGCGTGCCGGCCAGCGTGCCGCCGACGATCTGCTCGGCGAGGTCTGGGTACGCGCCTTCGGAGCCCGGCACCGCTATGACACCAGCCACGAAGATGCCCGGCCGTGGCTGTACGGGATCGCACGCAACGTTCTGCGAGCACACTGGCGAACTGGCCAGAAAATAGACCTGGCACTACCTGAGGAAGTCCTTGATCCCTGGGACGAGATCACCGACCGGCTCGACTCGGCCATAAGAGCGCGGGCACTGGTATCGGCCCTGCGGGAACTCCCCGCACCGGAGCGCGACGTGCTTCTGCTAGTGGCATGGGAACAGCTGACCCCTGCCGAGGCCGCGATCACGCTCAGCATCCCGCCAGGGACCGCCCGCAGCCGGCTACACCGCGCACGCACCACCTTGCGCCAGATACTGGCCGAGCCAGCCGACGAAACTGAGGTACGAAAGTGAATCTCCATAGCGAGGACTCTGAGGTTCCGGACGTGCTAAGCGCTATCGGCCAGGTCAACCCACCTGCATCCCTTGTCCTGGAGAACGCCCGCGACGTGCTGTGGTCGGCAATAGCCGAGGAGATGCTCTCCGATGCTGAAGGCCGCCTAAGGGCGGCAGAATTCAAGGCAGACCAGCCGCAGCGGGCAGCTCGACAGCGCCGGGCCAACAATTCGCAACAGGCCCAACAGCGCCGCAACGCCGGTCCAGGAGCGTGACGTGTTCCTGTAACCGGTCAACAGCAACGCCCAGGCGTCTGGCAGCAGCTGTCCGGCTCCGAGAGGCAGATGCTCGATTCACTGTTCAGGTTTTCAAGATGCCGCGGCCGCCTGCGGCGATCTTGCTAACCAATTGCTAACAACGGTCCTGGACGGATATGACCGACGCTGGATGCTCAGGACAGCCGATACGACCGAAGGCCAGCTCAGCCGTACTGATCTGGACCTGGTTTTGCTTGCGAGTTTGGACCGCGTTTGTTCACGAGCTGCGACTGCAACCAGAATCCGGCGAAGTCGATGTTCGCCACATCTGACCGCACCGCGTCGGCCTGCGGCAGCGAGCCGCCTATCGTGGCCGGGCGAATCACGGGCACGCTGATGTCCGCGAGGCCGGCCGCAGCCATCAGCGCATGGCGGCCCGGCCCGTAACCGGGCCGCAACGCTCACGTACGGCGGCGTGGCACGCGAAGCATGATCACGGATGGACCTGGAGGGACCGGGCGGTCGCCGGCCTGCTGACCGGATGATGTTCGCCCCCTGGCTCAAGACGCGTCGTCGAAGCTGACGTCCTTGGTTTCGACCGTCCCGGCTGTCTTCCCTGGTGCGGTCTGGTAGGTCCAGTACAAGTTGGTGTGCGCGATGACCTTGTCTGGCGGCGGCGCACCCCATTCGGTCTGGTCCTCTGTGGTGTGCGCGTCGCTGACCAGAATGGCGTCGTAACCCCTGGCAAAGGCGCCGTGCAGCGTCGACCTGATGCACGCGTCGGTCTGTGCGCCGACGACCACAAGCCGCCCGACACCGAGGCCCGACAGCACGGCCTCGAGTGTGGTCGCCTCGAAGGAGTCGCCGTAGTTCTTTTCCACCAGCGGCTCTGCCTCGTCGCGAGCCAGCTCGGGGACGATGTGCCAGTCCTCGCTTTCCCGTGCGAGCTGCTCGCCGGAGTGCTGGACCCAGACAACGGGGATCCGTTCCCGCCGGGCCTTCTCGACAAGGCTGCCGACGTTCGCGACAACCGCGTCACGCTCGTGGGCCCCCGCGACGACACCATTTTGCACGTCGACGACAAGGAGCGCGGTGTACGGCCGGTTCTCGAGCGTGGTCATGGTCTCTCCTTAGTCACGTCAGGGCCCCGTCCAGTCAGACTGTAGCCCCGGCCACCCACAAAACGTACGGAGCGCACGCCCCTCGGCACCTCACGGGATCTAGCGTGTTCCCGCTGGGCTGCGGTCACTTCTCGGATCTGGGATCTGTCCCCAATTTCGTGATGGTTTCTGCCCTCGTTGGGAACGGTTCGGCAGTTCGGGAGGCTGCTCGCGTGTTTGCCGTGTGACGTGAAGGGACTCCTGGTAGTCCAGCGGTTGTCTAAGCCTGCCGTTCTTCCAGGAGTCCGAGGTGTCATTGTCGCAAGGCGACGTCTGCTTGTCATGCCCTGGTGCCGTTGAGCTGGGGATTCTCCTGCCGCACCTGGCCGGGGTGATCGTCGAGGAGGTCACCGTGGCGGCCGGCCTGCTGCTCGTGATGGCCAGGGCGCGTGCCCCCGAGGCGGTATGCCCGAAGTGCGGGACCGTATCGGGCAGGGTCCACAGCCGCTACTCCAGGCGGCTCGCCGACGCCGCAGCCGGCGGGCGCCAGGCAGTGATCGTGCTGGCTGTCCGGCGGTTCTTCTGCCCGGCTCCCGGCTGCACGCGCAAGACGTTCGCCGAGCAGGTCCAGGGCCTGACCGTCCGCTACGCGCGCAAGACCCCGCTGCTGGCCGCGATGCTGGGAAGCATCGCGGTCGCGCTGGCGGGCCGGGCAGGGGCCAGGCTAGCCGGGCGGCTGGGCGTCCCGGCGAGCAAGCAGGTCATGCTGCGGCTGGTCATGGCCGCCCCGGACCCGGAAGCGCCATCCCCGGGTCCTCGGGGTCGATGACTTCGCGATCAGGCGCGGCCAGCACTACGGCACGCTGCTCATCGACATCGAGACCGGCGGCCCGCTCGGCCTCCTCCAGGGCCGCGACGCCCAGCCGCTCGCGGACTGGCTCACGGCCCATCCCGGGGTCGAGGTGATCTGCCGTGACCGCGCGGGCTCGTTTGCCGACGGCGCCCGCACCGGGGCACCGGACGCGGTCCAGGTCGCCGACCGGTTCCACCTGTGGCAGAACCTCGCCAAAGCCGCCGAGAAATGCGTCGCCGCCCACCGCGCCTGCCTGGCCGGCCCTGCGCCCCCGCCCGCCCCAGAAGAACAAGAACCGGCGCTGCCGGGGCCGGAAGCCGCCAGTCAGCCTGATCCCACCGGGAGATACGCCGAGCGCACCCGCCGGCACCACGCCCTGGTCCACCAGCTGCGCGCCGAGGGACGGGGCCTGCGCGAGATCGCCCGCCACCTGGGCTGGGGCCTGCACACCGTCCAGCGCCTCGACCGCGCCGCCACCTGGCAGGAACTCGCCGGCGGCCGCTGGAAGGGACCGCGCCCCAGCAAGCTCGGCCCGTTCAAGGCCTACCTGGACCAGCACGCCGACGGCAGCCGCGGCAGCATCGGGCGCCTGTTCGGCGAGATCACGGCCCTGGGCTACGACGGCAGCTACTCCGTCGTCCGCGACTACCTCGCCCGGAACCGGCCCGCCCGGGAGCCGCTGCCGCCGGCCCCGCCGACCGTCCGCGAGGTCACGAACTGGCTCTGCCGCCGCCCGGACACCCTGACCGAGGACGAGAAACCCCGGCTCAAGGCCCTCCTGGACCGCTGCCCCGAGCTCCAGGCCGCATCGGACCTGGTCCGCTCGTTCGCGGCCATGATCACCGATCTGACCGGCCAGGACCTGCCGCAGTGGATGACCGCCGCCCGCGACGCCGGCCTGCCCGGCATCGCGTCGTTCGCCAAGGGCCTGGAGCAGGACCTCGACGCCGTCACCAGCGGACTGACCCTGCACTGGAGCTCCGGTCCCGTCGAGGGCCGCGTCAACCACATCAAGATGATCAAGCGCCAGATGTTCGGCCGCGCCGGCCTGCCCCTGCTCCGCAAGCGCGTCCTGCTCACCGCCCAGCGATGACCAGTGCCAGAACTTTCACCAAATTGGGGACAGATCCCAGATCCCAAAACTCGTCAGTGCGGCAGGCGGCAGCCCGTCGAGCAGGTCATCGGCGACGAGTTCCCAGTGCCACTCAGCCACTCGCGACCTCGCGGTAGGCGGCCTGGACGATCTCGGCGGCGACCGCCTGACGCAGGGCGGGCAGCGACAGGGCCGGCATGGGAATCAACGGCTCATTACCCTGCGGGTGCTCAGCAGTCATCCAGCCCGCCTCTTCCCACGCCCAGCATCAGGATAATCCGTCTCACGCCTCGAGGCGGGATCTGGCTCTTCGCTCGCGCGGCCGCGGGTCGGGCACTCCTAACATTGTTACGCACAGTAGCAGGACGAGGGGACGTCGGCGCTTCGCCATGGACCGGTTTGTGGACCGACCCATGGGTGCGAACGGTGCGATCAGAGCCATCAGTGACACCGCTTCGTGGTATCCGTGCAGGTAGTGCGCACGATGTACCGGGCCATACTTTCTCATAATCCGCCGGTCGCGGTTCGAGCCCCACCCGCCCCACCTCGCTTACTCTCAGTACGAGCCCCCTTGACCTGCGATGACGCCATCTCTAAGGGCGCTTCGTCTCGTTTCGGGTATGCGGCTATGTGCGGTCGCAAGCGTCAGCATGCGGCAGGCGTAACAAATACGCTGCCAGATCAGCCGGTGCGCATGCTGTAACGCTGCCTACCTAACCGCGTCCTTCGGACGCAAGCCCTACGGCGCGGCGACTGCCACGCTCCGCGGCGTACCCCAGTCGTGGTGGGAATCGCCGGGTTGGGGCTCGAGACGATCGTCTAGGCTAGCCGTTCCAGCTAACGGGCATCTGGCGAGCGGAGAAGCCCAGGCGCCACGAAACCAGCCGAACCAGACCTGGCGTAGCCGCTGCACCGGCACCCTCTCTGTCAAACTCGTGTGAGACAAGGGACGTAGAGATCCTTCTGAGGTAGAGCAGGGCGAGACGGGACCACCGAGACAGTGACGATGACCCTCGCTGACCAGGCCGCGATGACCGGGCATGATGGTCAGGTGACCTCCAGCCAGCCGGAGCGGCCGAAGCGGCGGACGTTCACCGCGGCGTACAAGGCGCGGATCCTGGCCGAGTACGACGCGCTGCCTGACGGCAGCCCGCAGCGTGGCGAGCTGATGCGCCGCGAGCGGCTCTACCATTCCCATCTCGAGCACTGGCGGCATCAGCAGGAAAAGGGCACCCTGCCTGCCACGGCGGGGAAACCGGGAAAGAGCGCCGAGGCGGAGGAACTGGCCCGGCTGCAGGCGGAGAACAAGAAGCTGACGGCGCGGAACCACAAGCTGGAGTCCGATCTGGGCAAGACCAGGACCGCGCTGGACATCGCGGGAAAAGCATTCGCGCTGCTGGAGAACATCTCAGGCAGCGCGGATTCCGGCGGGAACTGAACCAGGTCATCGACGCGCATTTCCCGCAGATGGAGGCGGCGATCGGTATCTCCGGCGCCTGCCGGGTGCTCGGGAAATCCCGGGCCACGCTGCACCGGCAGCGCAATCCCGCGCCTCCGGTGCCGCCGGCGGAAAGGAAGGAGTTCCGTCACCCGGCGGAATTGTCACCGGAAGAAAAGCAGGCCGTGCTGGCGGTGCTGGACTCGCCCCGGTTCGCGGACAAGGCCGTCGCGCAGGCCTACACGATCTTGCTGGACGGGGGCTGCTACCTGTGCTCCCAGGCCACGATGCACCGGCTGCTGCGCGAACGCGGCACCAGCGGCGAGCGCCGGGCCCAGGCCGTACACCCGGCGCGGAAGAAACCCGAACTGCTCGCCACCGCACCGGACCAGGTGTGGAGCTGGGACATCACGAAACTGAAAGGACCCGCGCGGGGAATCTGGTACCTGCTGTATGTCATCCTCGACATCTACTCACGGAAAGCCATTCACTGGGAGATCTGGCCCACGGAGACCGGCACCCTGGCGAAAGAGTTCATCGAGCACGCCATAAGCGCCAACGGCGGCATCGCCCCGAAAGCGGTGCACGCCGACCGCGGCACCTCGATGACCTCTAACACCGTCGCCGGCCTCTACGCCAGGCTGAACATCGCCCAGTCCCACTCCCGGCCGCACGTATCCGACGACAACCCCTACTCAGAGGCGCAGTTCAAGACCCTCAAGTACTGCCCCGCATTCCCCGGCGAATTCGGCTCCATCCAGGACGCGAACGTCTTCTGCGGAGCCTTCTTCACCTACTACAACACCGAGCACCGGCACTCCGGCATCTCCATGCACACCCCCGCATCGGTGCACGACGGCACCTGGACCCTGGTCCAAGCCCGCCGCGCCGCGACCCTCCAGGCCGCCTACCAGGCGCACCCAGAGCGGTTCCGGGGCGGCTGCCCGCAGCCGAAGGACCTGCCCGCCAGGGTATGGATTAACGAGCCACCAGCGACCATCGAGACCAGCACCTCACCACAAACCACACAAGCAGCTTGATGTCTCGAGGAGTTTGACAGGCTCCGGCAGTGCCGCCACCAGCGACCCCGGACCGAGCAGCTAGTGACATTGCGGTGTGAACCAGCATGATGACCGCAGCGTCCACACACCGGTATCTCGTCTCCGACGTGGACTCCGGGTACCCAGGTGTACTCAACCCCGTGGCTCATCTCGACTCTCCTCCACCTAGGGGAAAACCCTCAACCATCTTTCTTTGAGGCACTCGTCCCCTATGTACTACAGTATATACCTACATTGTAGACCCCGGACGCTGAGCTGGATAAGGAGCGGAAAGTGGCCTACCGCCGGGCTGGGCGCTGAGCGCCTGCAGGTCGTCTCCGGGGTGATGCGTCTTGCCGGAGAAGCACTCCGATGCGAGCTACCGGCCGCAAGCCAGCTTTGGCCGGGACGGCGAAAAGATAATGATGACCGTTCCCAGGGTCTACTTCCTGGCCTTCTTGAACCCCTCACAGGGACAACCGGACCCAGCCCTTACCGCCAGGTTGGGCAGCCTCTTGTACCGTAGGTGAGCCAATGACGGAACTCGACTGGTTTACCGCTCATGCCGCCGACGGGTCTTCCTGGATTGCCGTGGTGCGCTGGCGTCCCCGTCCGTCGTGCCTGCCGCATGGGGATCGTCGCCCTGGTGGTGGTGGAGCTGATCGAGGGTCGCGGCGCAGGAGTGAACGGAAGCCCGCGGGGACACCCGGATGCCGCCGGGCTCGAGGACCGGGTTCCGGGATGGCCGGGCTGCCGGCCGGGTGCCGCCGACCCCGGGGCGGTCCAGGGCCGGGAGCGCGGACGGCAGCCCGGAATTATCGACTGGGCCCCGGATTCCGGCAGGCGGCCGGACGCCCGTAAACGTCGCGGTCGAGCCGGCCGGCGCGGGTCCCGGGTCGCCGGATATCGAGGGCGCGGCTGTCCGGTGAGTCGCACGGTCGTGGCATCATCGGGCTGAGTTGCTGTCAGGCCGGTGTGCCAGTGCCGTGAGTGCCAGGCAGGACTGCCGGGCGAGGTCAGCGAGGCCGGGAGCATCTGCTGTGAACGGCTCGCGGACGCCGAGCCCGGTGAGCACCGCCTTGACTGCCTTGGCGATCGCCATCGCTTCCTGGGCAGAGGTGCGGTCCGACGGTTGCGCGGGGTCGATGACCCGGTTCTGGAGCAGCTGCGCCAGCTGGCTGAGCTCGGCTTGGAGCATCTCGGCCAGCCGCAGCCGCAGGTCCTCGTTTTCCATGGCGGACAGCAGCAGCTGATACTCGAAAGCGGCTTTGGTCGGCGGGTAGCTGCTGTAGGTCTCTAGCCAGGCCTGCACATACTGGTCGATCAGGGGGGCCAACGGCAGGGCAGGGTCGAATCCGCTGACCGGCAGGTCCACCCGGGCGACTTCGCCGGCGAGGACGGCCACGAGCAGATCGCTCTTGCTGCCGAAGATCGAGTAGATCGCACCGGTCGTCAGGCCTGCCGCTTCGGCAATGGCATCAAGCCGGGCCCCTGTGCCCTCGCGGGCGATAAGGGCGGTCGCAGCGGCGAGCAGCGCACGCCGGTTGGCCTCTTTCGCGTCCGCCCGTCTCATGAGCCTCCTCCGCCAGTTGACGGTTTCGCCAGCCGTCCTTTACCGTAATCTTATTACTAGAATAATCAGATTACGATAATGATAGGCCCCGTCAGCGCACCGCGGCACCGGCTTGCTGGAAAGCGAGCCTGGCAGGGTGACCCCGGACGCGGCGGCCGGTCGCAGCACACCTTTGACACACCGAGCAAGGGAGCGGACCTCATGGCTGCCCAGGTCGCCTGTCTCGATCAAACCGTCCATCTCGCTGACGGCAGGGTCCTCGGTTACGCCGAATACGGCCCCGCAGCCGGACCGCCGCTGCTCCTGTTCCACGGCCTGCCGGGCTCGCGGCTCGCCGTCCCGGAGCTGTGGCCGGGGCAACCCGCTACGGTCCGGGTCATCGCTCCCGACCGGCCGGGCATGGGGATGTCCACGTTCCAGCCGGGCCGGCGCCTGACGGACTGGGCAGACGATATCGGTCAGCTCACCGATGCACTGGGGATCAACCGGTTCCTCGTCGCCGGCTTCTCGGGCGGCGCCCCTCATGCCCTGGCGGTAGCCCATGGCCTGCCCGGCCGGGTGATCGCCGCAGGCTGCATTGCCGGCGCCGGGCCGGTCAGCACCCCCGGTGCCCGCAAGGCACTCAGGCACGCCAATCCCTCCAACCGGCTGATCTTCGCCGTCGCCCGGAAGACACCCGGATTGCTGTGGCCGGTGATAGCCCAGCATGCCCGCGCCATCAAGCGCCACCCGGGGAAGGTTATCGACGCCGCCGCGCGTGCCAGGAGCCTGCCAGGAGCCGACCGGCAGGCCCTGACCGACCCCCGCCTGCGGGCACAGATGATAGAGGCTGCTCCCGAGGCCTTCCGCCAGGGCCTGAAAGGCACCATGCACGAGGCACGCATTTGTGCCCAGCCGTGGGGATTCGACCCCGCCGCCATCAAGCCCCCTGTGCACATCTGGCACGGCGACCAGGACACCAACGTGCCCGTCGCGATGGCGCAGCACCTCGCCGGGCAGATACCCGGCAGCAGCCTGACGATCTACCCCGGAGAAGGCCACCTGATCGTGCCGAAGCACTGGAACGAAATCGCCGGCACTTTGCTGGCGGCCCGCCGGACCCCTGACCGCAGCTGACCCTCGGCACCGCCTGCCAGGTACTGAAGCGACCAGCTGGCTAGCGACACCCGGCCCGCCCCCGTTGACGGGCTATCAGATCCTTTCCCGGGATATGAGCGCGGCTGACTCCGGCAGCGCAGAAGCAGATGATCTGCGCGCCGCGATCCATGCGGCGGACCCAGTTCTAGCCGCTCCGAATCGGCGATCCGGTCACTGCCTTGCTCCAGAATGTCCGGACCTGCCGCAGGCTCGCTACTCCACGGCGGCCAGGTGACATTTCATGTCACCGTGCTGTCACCTCCCATTCGGTAAGACAAGTCGCAGATGGGAGAACAGGAGAAGGGCACAATGATCCTGCTCGGTTTCCTAAGGAGGCCCCCACCCGCCCCACCTGCAGTTTCACCAGTGGTTTCGGCCACGCGGAACGAGGACCTCGACGGCCGACCTTAAGCCGCGGTCGATGGCTGAGACACGGAACGGTTAGGCGCGCCTGTCCACGCTGTCTGGAGCCGTCTCGTGCCGAATCGCTTAGCTGCGGAGGACGTTACGGCATATAACCAGCGTCGGCCGGATGTCCGCGGAGCTGATGCCGTGATGGGTCACGAAGCGAACCAAATCCGGACCGTATTCTCCGCCGAGCAACCCTGGCCCGAGTATCCGGTGAGGAAGTCGGTCGCGTGCATGTTCTTCAACCGGAAATACGCGATGTTGGTCTGGTCCCTGCTGAGGTCACAGTCGATCCCCGGCATCTCGGCCACGCCCTTGGCCGGCGAGCGCGTTTTCATGGTCATCGGCCAGCCGCCCCGTCATTGTCGCCAGGGCCACCAGGCCAGCGGCGGCTAGGACACCGGCCTGCCGCATACCCCCTCCCAGCATCTTGCGCCGGCGTCTGGCTTGCCTGATCTTCCCCGCTGGTCCGCACAGCATGCCGCGGCCGTGGACCGGGCCATCTGTGCAACCAGTGCGCTCAGGGTCATCGGCGGCACAACTCCGTGGTATCCGTGCAGCTAGCGCGAATAATGCATGAAGTCGTACTTCTCATAATCCGCCGGTCGTGGGTTCGAGCCCCACCCCGCCCCACCCGCCTCACCCTAGTGCGGAACGATGGCTCTTCCACCCCGTCGAGATCGTGTCGGCGGGGTTCGTCGTCTCGAGGGAGCAGGAAGAGGGCCGAACCGGGCGGCGAGGACCAGCGCCCGTCCGCACCGCCAACCTGGACCACGTGCCCGCAGACGTCGCCTACCGCGCCGTCTCCGAGATCCGGGCCACGCTCGCCGGACAGGCATCACAGACCGGCGCCGCCGGATGCGGGTGGCCATCAGGGTTTGAGGACGACCTTCTCGCAGTCGTCCCGCTTGTTCTTGAAGATCTCGAAGCCGCGTTCCGCTTCGGCGAGCGGCAGGGTATGGGTGATGACCCGGGTCGGATCGATCTCCCCGCGCTCGATGCGCTGCAGCAGCGGCCTCATGTAGCGCTGCACGTGGCATTGCCCGGTACGCAGGGTCAGCGACCGGTTCATCCACGCGCCGGCGGGGAACTTGTCCAGCAAGCCGCCGTACACGCCGATCACCGAGACCACGCCGCCGCTGCGGCACGACAGGATCGCCTGGCGCAGCGCGTGCGGCCGGTCGGTCTCCGACCGTACGGCCTGCTTGGCCCGGTCGTACGCGCCGATGTGCGCGCTACCGTGGGTGGCCTCTAGGCCGACCGCGTCGATGCACTTGTCCGGTCCCCGTCCACCGGTCAGTTCCAGCAGCCGGGACCGCACGTCGACCTCCTCGAAGTTCACCGGCATGTGGCCCGCCCGGTCCGCCATCTGCAGCCGGTACGGCTCCTTGTCGATCGCGATGACCAGCGCGGCGCCGAGCACCCGGGCGCTGTCCATGGCGAACTGGCCGACCGGGCCGGCGCCCCACACCGCCACCACGTCGCCGGACTGGATGTCGCACATCTCGGCACCCATATAGCCGGTGGGCAAGATGTCGGAAAGGAACAGCACCTGCTCGTCGGTCAGATCGGACTCGATCTTCAGCGGCCCGACGTCGGCGAACGGCACCCGCGCGTACTGTGCCTGGCCGCCCGCGAAGCCGCCGGTCAAATGTGAATAACCGAATATCCCGGCGAGCGGGTGACCGAACATCTTCTCCGCGATCCCGGCGTTGGGGTTGGAGTTCTCGCAGCAGGAGTACAGCTCGGCGGCGCAGGCGCCGCACGCGCCGCAGGCGATCGGGAACGGCACGACGACCCGGTCCCCGATGCGCAGCCGATCGGGATCGACGCCCGGGCCGACCTCGATCACCTCACCCATGAACTCGTGGCCCATGACGTCGCCGTCCTGCATCGTGGGCACATACCCGTCGACCAGGTGCAGGTCCGAGCCGCAGATCGCGGTGGAGGTGATCCGCACGATCGCATCGCGCTTGTTCAAGATCTTCGGGTCCGGCACGTCCCGGACCTCGACCTTATTGCGACCTGCCCAGGTGTTTGCCCTCATGCGTCCGCTCCCTTCGCGAGCTCGGCGTCCGACAGCGGCTGTGCCGGATGCTGCGGGAATTCCTTCCGGGCCTGCTTGCCCCACGGCGCGCCGTCGGACCGGACCACCTCGCCCGTCTCCAGCACCTGCTTGAGCCGGCGCAGGTCGTCGTCGAGTTGCTGGTGCGGTTCCTCGCCGAAGTACTTGGCGACCGCCTTGCCGACCGCGCCGCCCGGAATGTCGTATACCAGGACGACGTGTACTTCGGTGCTCACACCGTCCGGAGCGGGCATGAACCGGACCGTACCGGCGTTCGGCACGTCGGCCTTCCCGGTCGATTGCCACGCGATCTTCTCCGCGGGCACCTCATCGAAGATTTCCGCGTCCCACTCGACGTTCTTGCCAAACGGGGCGCCGGCGGACCAGTGGCTTGTACGGTCGCCGGTGGCGCGGACCTCCTTGAGATGAGCCATGAACGTCGGGAGGTTTTCCAGATCGCGCCAGAACGCGTAGACCTCCGGCGCGGGTTTGCGGATGGTAGTCGTGGCCGTCAGTTCCATCGATCCTCCTGTGCGTGAGCTCCGCACCGTCGGCACGGAGCCGGTCTCCTTCGACCGGGTGGCCTGCACGGCGGTCAGCAGGTCTACCGCCGTGATTCCGACGACGGCGCCGGTGACACCGACGAGCCGCCGCCGGCGGCGCCCGCTACGGTGGGCGATGGCCATCCCCAGCGTTGCCAGGTCCATCGCGTCGCCCGCGACCCGGGTCCACGCCCAGGCGCTCTTCCGCCGGCTTGTCAGGAGCCCGGCCGCGTGTACCAGCTCCCGCGCCCCGACGAGCGGCACCACCGCCCGGGACATCGGGGAGTCGTCCACGCCGCTGAGCTGGCGCACCGCGCCCGGCGCCGCCAGCTGTGCCACACCCAGACCCAGGCTCATCCAGCCGAGCCCACGCCCCCGGCGCTGCATCTCGTCCTGCCTGGCCTTCGTTGCCTCTCGGGTTCCGAGTCGAGTCACAGGTAGCCTCCGTCTCCGATTACTCCCGCCGAGCTTCCCGGTCCACGCGATCCCGGGGGCGCGGCGAGTTCGGGCCGGACTACCCCCGGAAAACCACCTAAACCCGTCAGTCGACCGCTGCGTGGAGATGGCATCGCCTACCCGGGCCGCTGATCCGCCGTCGGGAACACAGCCGACATTGGTTCCCTGCTTCAGGCTGGGGTGCGGATTCCATGACCGGCCAGACGAGCTCGCGGCGCATCGGAGACTGCATGCATAGGCGAATCGAGTGTTGGCGGGTCCCACTCGTCGGGCACCAGCTGCAGGTAGCGGACGGCGGTGCCGTCCTTTAGGCCGCATCGCCCTGACCAGCGGATTGCCACCGGACGCAGCCGCAGGCAGCAGAGCTGGCAAAAACAGGCTGAGTGGCATTGCCTCCTGAGTAGCCGTCCCGCACAAGTCTTTACAACTCCGCACAAGTCTTTACACCATTGCAAAGCGGTAGCAGACTCGGGCGCAAGGCTGCCACGGGGCACAACCCCGAATCATTCCGTCCCAGAGGGAGCCAGATGACCAGATCGCGTGCGGCGCTCAGCGTCGTACTCCTCCTCGCCGGACTGGTATCCATCTCCGCCTTCACCACGCCGGCGAGCGCCCGTGCCGCGACCGCACCGCCGTACCACAACCCAATGAGCCTGATCCTTCCTGGCGGCGCGCATGCGGAGAGTTGTGCCGACCCGTTCGTGCTGCGCGTGCCGGCGGGCGCGGTGACGAACTGGTATCTCTATTGCACCTCTGACCCGCTCACCAGCAGTGAGCGGGACGCGCAGGGCAACCTGGTCATCCATAACGTTCCGACGTATCACTCGGTCGACCTCACGCACTGGCATTACGTCGGTGACGCGTTCCCGACGAAACCGTCATGGATCACCGGCGGCATGTGGGCGCCCGACGTGGTGCACCGCAACGGCCTTTACTACATGTACTTCACGGCGTCGAGCACGAACATCAGCGGCAGTAGCTGCCCGCCCAGCGCCGGCTGCTCCGCCATCGGCGTCGCGACGAGCGTCTCGCCCGCGGGTCCGTGGCGGGTGAGCGGCACCCCTGTCGTCCCGCCGGACGCCGTCGGCCACTGGAAATTCGACCCCGAGGTCATCTTCGTGCACGGCACGGGCTACCTGTACTACGGCAGTTACTTCGGCGGGATCTTCGCTCGTATCCTGAGCGCGGACGGCCTGTCCTCTGACGCCTCGTCGGAGAAGCAGATCGCCATCGATAACCGCTACGAAGGCACGTTCATCGTGCCGCACGGCGGCTGGTACTACTTCATGGGCTCGGCGTCGAACTGCTGCAACGGGCCCCTGAGTGGTTATGCGGTGTTCGCCGCGCGGTCGCGCTCGCCCCTGGGCCCGTTCGTTGACCGGGACGGCGTGCCGATTCTCGCCAGCCGCGTCGGCGGTACGCCCGTCCTCACCCAGAACGGCAACCGGTGGGTGGGCCCCGGCCACAACGCGGTGGTCACCGACTACAGCGGGCAGCAGTGGATCGTTTATCACGCGATCCCGCAGGACGACCCGTATTTCGCCGGCCAGACCGCAATCAACCACCGGCCCGTGCTGATTGACCCGCTGGACTGGCGCGGTGGCTGGCCCACGACCCGGGGCGGTCGTGGCCCGTCAGATCAGCTCATGCCCGGGCCGGCCGCACAGCCGGGGGAGACAACCGCCTACCGGCCGCACAACGCGACGACGCCGCGGCCAGGTGCGGAGATCGTGCGGCTGAGCGATGATTTCAACGGCACGTCACTCTCGTCGCAGTGGACGTGGGTGCGCCCGCCGGACCCGTCGACCTACTCGGTCAGCGGTGGTGCGCTGCACTGGCAGATCCAGAACGCCGACCTGCATCCGGAGACGCCCAGCTCAGCGCTCGCGTCGGTGCTCACCGAGCCGGCGCCCCAGGGCGACTACATGGTTGAGGCGCGGTACTCGAATGATGAACCGGCCGACGTCTGCTGCTACAACTACGCCCAGGGCGCGTTGCTCGCCTACCAGGACGACGGCAACTACATCAAGCTCGACGTCTTCTCGAACTTCGAAACCCGGCAGACCGAGTTCGCCAAGGAGGTCACGCCGGTGCCGACGGGATATCCGCACTACGGCAGCGGCGTCGGCGGCCCGGTGGGGGATTGGACCTGGCTGCGGATCGTCCGCCATGTCGCGGCCGACGCCGACTACTACACCGCGTACACCAGCATCGATGGCACGAACTGGGACCGTGCGCAGACGTGGCGGGACAACCTCGGCTCCAGCGAGAAGATCGCGCTGGCGTCGATGGGCGGCCCGGGCGCCTTCACGAGCACCTTCGACTACGTGCACGTCTACCGGGTGAAGTGAAGGACCTGGCTGGCGGCTATTTAATGCCGGTGTTGGCGACACCTTGGACGATCTGGCGCTGCAGGAGCAGGAATACGGCGAGCAGCGGCAGGAAGCCCAGTACCGAAGATGCCATCGTCTCGGCGTACTGGATCGCCGACCCGCCGATCAGGCTGCTCAGTCCGACCGTGATCGTTTCCGACTTCGTCTGCGTCAGCACGAGGAGCGGCCAGAGGAAGGCGTTCCAGGTGGTGATGAAGGTGAGGATCGCGACGGCCGCGATCGCCGGCCGGCACAGCGGCATGCAGAGCTGGTAGTAGACCCGCCACCAGCTCGCGCCGTCCAGCCGGGCGGCCTCGATCAGCGACACCGGGATCTGCTTCAGGAACGAGTAGAAGACGAAGACCGCCACCGGTGCGGCGATGGCCGGCAGGATCAGCGCCCAGTACGTGCCCAGCAGGTGGATGGTCCGGAACTCCATGAACTGCGGCAGGACCAGGGCCTCGGTGGGGAGCATGAGCCCGGCCAGGATCACTGCGAACGCCACAGATTTACCGCGGAAGTGCAGGTGGGCGAGGCCGAAGCCGATCGTCGAGCACACGACCACGGTGAGGATCACCGACAGCGTGGAGATGATGAAGCTGTTCAGGTACCACCAGCCGATGGGGTTGGCGGTCAAGGTGCTGGTGTACGCGTGCAGGGTCCAGTGGTTGGACCAGAGCGAGACGGGGTTGGTCGTGATCTCGGTGTCCGGCCGCAACGAGGTGATCAGGGCCCACAGGAACGGCACCAGCCAGATCAGCGCGAACAGGGTCAGGCAGGTCGCGGCGAGCCGGTTGAAGGCCCGGACTGCGGTACCTGAGCTCTGCCGGTTGACATGCTTGCGCGCGGGCAGCGCGGCGGTCGCGGTCATGGTGACGGATGTCCCTTCACGCGTTCACTGTCGAATTGCGGCGGCGGCGGAAAAGCGCCCAGCCAGCTGAGATGACGACGAGGACCACGAAGTACACCATCGTCGCAGCGGCGGCATAGCCGCCCCGGTAGGAGGTAAAGCCAGTATCGTAAATGTATTCGATAACCGGCCGGGTGGACTCGTTCGGTCCGCCGGACAGCAGGATGTAGATCTGGTCGAACACCTTGAGCGAGGCCAGGATCTGCAGAATCAGGACCAGGCTGGTGGTGGAGCCCAGCAGCGGGATTGTGATCGAGCGGATCTGCTGCCACGGGGACGCGCCGTCGATGGCCGCGGCTTCGTAGGTCTCCTCGGGGATGTCCTGGATGGCCGCGGTGTACAGGATGAAGTTGAAGCCGAACGTCCACCACAGTGTCAGCAGGGTCACGGCCAGCCAGGCGCCGGATGTGCTGCCGAGGAAGTTGGGGGCGGACAGCCCGACCCCGCTGAACAGCTTGCTGATGAGCCCGGTCTGCGGGGTGTACATGAACGCGAAGATGAGGCATACCACCGAGGACGGCACGACGTAGGGAGCGAAAAACGCCAGCCGGTAGAACCACCGGTTTCGCGAGATCCGGGCGGCGAAGATGGCGAACAGCAGGGGGAGCAGTATGAGCGGAGGAGTGGTGAGCAGCGTGAACAGGACTGAATGCCACATCGACTGCCAGAAGTCGGAGCTCTTCAGCACGGCGGCGTAGTTCGCCGTGCCGACCCAGCTGCCGACTCCGGATCTCACGGTGGCCGTGTTGAACAAGCTGATCACGATCCCGATCAGCACCGGTCCGATGAGGAACAGCAGATACAAGAGGAGGAACGGCGTGGCGAACAGCCATCCGGCCCGGTTCTCGCCACCCGCGCCCCTCCTGCGCCTGGCGGTTCGCGCCGCAACTGCCGGTACTCCCGTGGTGGCCACGGTCGTCGTCATGGCGTCTCCTGTTCCTAGCCCACCGGCGGGAGGGCGGTCGAGAAGGTCTTCAGGCTGGCGGTCATGGCGCTGACGCCGGTGCGCGGGCTGATGGCGCCGGCCAGGACCTGGGTGATCACGCTGCCCATGGCGAGCTGGAAGTCCGATCCGGCGCCGGTATACCAGCCGGGCGGATCGTAGACGGCGTTGAAGGCGGCCCGGACGTAGTTGCTCTGCGGCTTCTGATTGAGGAACGCCTTGCTGGTCTGCACCGGCAGCCAGGCCGGGATATGGCCGCCGCCGGCCCAGATGGCGCTGAGGTCCAGCAGGCCCTTGATGAACGTGACCGCGTCCGCCGTGCGCTGCGCCGGCCGGGTCGTGCTCTTCGGGATGACCAGGGAGTGCGAGTCGGCGTAGGCGACCTGCTTGGGCCCGAGGATGGCCGGGAACGGCACGACGTTGAAATTGAACGGCTTCCCGCTGGGCAGCTTGACCCCGCGGTAGGTGGGAATCTGCCACTCACCGTCGAACAGGAAGCCGGCCTTGCCCTGGCTGAACAGCTGGGTCACCGTGGCGTCGGCGGCGTTTCCCGGCATCAGGCCCAGGGAGCCGGTCAGGCTCTGCATGAACGCGAACGTCTCCTCCAGGGCGGCCCGGTCGATCGTCACCTGCGTGCCCTGGTCCGAGACGATCGGCCCGGCCAGTCCGGAATACACGGTCATGAACCATCGCCAGGTGGTGGCCGGGTCGGCGGTGTTGGCCGAGATCGCGCCGTACTGGCCGCTGGCTTGCTTCATGGCCTTGAGGGCGTCGATGAAGTCGTTGCGGCCTTTCATCGGCTTGAGGTTGTCGCCGGCGGCATTCAGCAGGCCGGCCTTCCTGGCCAGGTCCACGTTGTAGAACATGACGAACGGGTGCGTATCCAGCGGCACCGCGTAGACCTTCCCGGACACGGTGGCCTTCTGCCACGCGGCCGGGGTGAACTTGTCCTGGGTGATTCCGGCCGCGGCGACGCCCGCGTTCTCCACCGGCTCCAGCAGCCCGGCCTCGGCCAGCAGCGGGAGCCGGGACAGGTGCGAGATCGCCACGTCCGGCGGCCGCCCGCTCGACGCCGCCAGGGCCAGCTTGGTGTAATACGGGTTTCCCCAGGACAGGAGGGTCGACTCGACCGACAGGCGGCTGGTTTCGGAGAACGTCTGCACCATCTTCGTCATGTTGATGCCGTCACCGCCGCCGAACAGGTGCCAGTAGATGACATCGGCCGGGTCGGGCTGGCCTCCGGTGATGCTCGTGACTATGGGCGAGGTGCAGGCCGACAGCGCCCCGGTGAGCGCCACGCCCCCGCCGATGGCCAGGAACTGGCGGCGCGAGACAGGTCTAGGCATGCGATGCGCTCCTCACCGTGGGGGCTGTGTGAGCGGAGATAGCGTGACTGTCGCATAAAATTTGCATCGATGCAAGGTCTCAATCTGGGAATTCTGACCATACAGGCCACGGGATGTCCTCTTTCTTGCATCGATGCAAGAAAGAGGACATGCTGTTATTGAGATGCTGAAGGAAGGATCACCGGTTGAGAGCGACCCTGCAGGATGGTTCGTATCCGCGGCCGATGCTGTGCCGTGAGCACTGGGTCAGCCTGGACGGCGTGTGGGAGTTCGCCTCCGATGAGAAGGACCAGGGTGTCAGGGAACGCTGGTTCGCCCAGCCGGGCACCGGGCCGTTCACCCGCCGGATCACGGTGCCGTTCCCGCCGGAGTCTCCGGCGTCCGGAGTCGGTGACCGCGGGATTTCCCCGGTCGTGTGGTATCGCCGGCGTATCCCGCCGGACATGCTAGCGGGCGGCGGGGACCGGCAGCAGCGGGATCTCATCCACTTCGGGGCGGTCGATTTCCGGGCGCAGGTGTGGTTCGACGGGCAGCTCGTCGGCAGCCATGTCGGCGGGCAGACCCCGTTCACCGCCGACGTCACGCACGCCACGGAAGGCGAGCCCGACGAGCACGTGCTGGTGGTGCGGGCCGAGGATCACGCGACCGACCTGGAGCAACCCCGCGGCAAGCAGGACTGGCGGGACCAGCCGCACGGAATCTGGTACGAGCGGACGACAGGAATCTGGCAGACCGTCTGGGCCGAGACCGTCCCGGAGACCCACATCACCGACGTGGCCTGGATTCCCGACGTCCCCGCCGCGGCGGTCCACGGCGAGATCACCATCGCGAAACCATGCCCGCACGGCCTGGCCCTTGAGCTGACCGTCCGTCTCGGCGAGGAGATCCTGGCCGAGCTGTCGGTGGTGCCGCAAGGTAATACCATCCACGTCGATGTCCCGCTGCCGGGGTTGCGCAACGGCCAGGACCGGGCCCGGCTGCTGTGGACGCCCGAGCACCCCACCCTGCTCGATATCGAGCTGGTGCTGCGCGATCGTCGGTCGGCATCGGTGATTGACTCGGTGGCCAGCTACACCGGGGTGCGCTCGGTCTCGGTGGGAATGGGGTCATTCCAGCTCAACGGACAGCCCTGCTACCTCCGCGCCGTGCTCAACCAGGGCTACCGCCCGCGGACGCACCTAGCCGCGGAGGGGCAGGCGCAGCTGCGGACCGAGGTCGAGCTGATCAGGGCAATGGGATTCAACGCCGTCCGCGTCCACCAGAAGGCCGAGGACCCGCGGTTCCTATTCTGGGCCGACCGGCTCGGGCTCATGGTGTGGGCCGAGACCGCGGCCGCCTACGTGTACTCGCCCGCCGCCGTCACTCTGCTCGTGACGGAATGGATGGATCTCATCCGCCGGGATCGCAGTCATCCCGCCATCGTCGCCTGGGTGCCGCTCAACGAGAGCTGGGGAGTACCGGACATCGCCTCCCGCACGGACCAGCAGAACTTCGCCCGGTCACTGGCCAGCCTGACGCGTGCGCTGGACCCTGGCCGTCCGGTGGTGTCTAACGACGGGTGGGAACACGTGGACAGCGACATCCTGGGACTGCACGACTACGCGGGTGACGCCGGCGAACTGCGCGCCCGGTATGGCACTAGCCAGGCCGCCAGCGAGACGGTGCGGTCGGCTCGCGGCCCGCTGCACCGGCGCCCGGTCATCGATGAGCAGCAGCTGCACGCCTTCGCCAGCGGAAACGCCCCGCTCATGATCACCGAGTTCGGCGGCGTCTCGCTGGACGGCGGGGACGACGGGTGGGGCTACACGAACGCATGCTCGGACTCTGATTACGCGACCTTGCTGCAGCAGCTATTCGGCGCCCTGCGAGCCAGCCGCGATGTAGCCGGATTCTGCTACACCCAGTTCATGGACACCGGCCAGGAAGCCAACGGCCTGCTGTTCGCGGACGGAACGCCTAAGCTGCCGCTGGAGACGATCCGGCAGATCGTCACCGGCGTGAAGGACGGCACCGGCAATGAGCCGGCATCCACCTTCGGATCGTATGACTAGGGAAACTCATCGCACCGCCGCGGAACCAGTCGGCCTTCCGCCCAGCATGCCTGTGAGAAAATGCCAGCGTGGCCGTGACCCTGCGCGATGTCGCCCGGCATGCCGGGGTATCGGCGCGCACGGTCTCCAACGTGGTCAACGGCTTCTCGCACGTCTCGCCCGCTATGCGAGCCAGGGTGGAAGCGGCGCTCAGCGAACTCAACTACAAGCCGAACCTGCTCGCCCGTAGCCTGCGTCAGGGCCGCACCGGAATCATCACGCTGCTACTGCCCGACATCGCTGTCTCCTACTTCAGTGAGCTCGCACACGAGATCGTCGAGTGCGCCAGTGAGCGGGGCTGCACCGTCATGATCGACGAGACAGGAGGTAAGCCCGACCGCGAGCGAGCGCTGCTCGAGGCGGCAGCCCGGTCGAGCTGGGTGGACGGCATCCTGCTCAGTTCCCAGGGCCTGCGCGGCCATGACCTTACCGGCCTGCTGTCCGGTGTGCCGGTAGTGCTGCTGGGCGAGCGGACCGCCGATACGGCACTGGACCACGTCGGCATCGACAACGTGCAGGCCGCTCGTGAGGCCGTTCGGCATCTCGTCGACTCCGGCCGCCGGCGGATCGCCGCCATCGGCGGCAGCACCAGCACGTGGGACGTGACCTCACGACTCCGGCTCAAGGGATACCGGCAAGAACTGCGGGCTGTCGGCCTGCCCGCCGACGGCCGGTACTCTCGCACGCCGGACTACAAGCGGGCAAGCGCGGCCGCCGCGGTGCGCTCGCTGCTAAGCCGACCTGATCCGCCGGACGGCTTGTTCTGCTTCAGTGACGAGCTCGCCGTTGGCGTACTCCGCGAACTGCACGAGCAGGGCCTGCGTACGCCATCGGACATCAGCGTCGTCGGCTTCGACGATATCCAGGAGGCCCGGTTCGCCACGCCGTCGCTCACCTCCATCAGGCCAGACAAAGCCAAGATCGCCGAAGTAGCGGTAGACATGCTGATCCAGCGGATACAAGGTTCGGAAGCAAAGCCGCGCGACGTGCGCATCGGCTATGAGCTGATCGTGCGGGAAAGCAGCGCGCTCTCACCGCGGCGAGCCTCTTTCGGTGCCCGTCTGGATACGTGGGCAGGCAATTAAGTCGAGGGTTGTCCGCGCGACCGCTGACGTATCCTGGGCCCGACGCCGGTCATGGTCTGGCTCCCCGGCTCGGACCCGATCGCCCGGGCGTGGCTGATCGCCTCCGCTTGCGGCTGATCCACGCCAGCATGTCGGTCATCTCGGTGGGCGCACTGCCGCGCTGTTGGCTGTTAAGGCCCACTGGCGTAGGGCCAGGTGGATAGCAGCACGGGGATTGTGCCGAATACGTGCCCGAGCGCCCACCTCCGCGTTGCGGGTGGCACAGTGTCTGCGCAGGCCCAGGGTGTGGATCATCCCTCCAGGGCGTGGATCATCCCTCTGTGGCCGATTGGACTCATATGATCTGCTCCGCCAAGCCGGGCCGGATCGCCTTCACGGTGTCGCACTTCAGTCAATACCTTCGCGAGCGTGGTCGAAGCTACTTGCCATAGCGGAAAGCTCGGTTCATACTTTCCACTATGGAAACTTCAGGGAGTCGTCCGACGCCCGACGAGGCCGCGGCGGCGCTGCTCGACGCCGGCTCTGCCCGGGACCAACTCGCGCACCGGCTGACGCTACCGTCCTGGTTCTACACCTCGATCTGTGTGGCGGTCGTCGTCCAGACCGCCACCCTGGCTGTAGGAGTGGCCGACCAGACTTCGGCCGGGATCGGCCTGGCCGCTGCCGGGCTGGTCCCGTTCGTGCTCGTAGCGGTGGTGCAGCTCGTCCGCTTCCGAAGGCTGAACGGCGTCTGGGTCGGCGGCCTGGCGAGCAGGGTGGTCTTCGGGGGCGATATGACGGCATCGACGGCGCATTTCCTGGCCATGGGCGCAGCGATCTGGGCTGCCTTCGAGGAGCGCTGGTGGCTCGTGGGCCTGTGCGCGATCGCCGGCGGGGTGAGTTACGCGCTCTGCGGCGTCCGCTGGATGCGGTCCTACCGCGGTAACCCGGCGGCCCACAGCAGGGGTGAGTCGGTCCTCCTGCTAGTCATCTTGATCGTTCCACTGCTCGCCGGAGCCGTGCTGCTGGTGGGCGCAAGCTGATGGGGGAGCTGAACCGGCACCTCCTGGCGCCGGCCCGGCTCAAGCTGACGACGATGCTGACTGCCGTGTCCGAGGTCGAGTTCGCGGTCCTTCGCGACGCTCTGGGCGTGAGCGACTCCGTGCTCTCCAAGCATGTCGCCACGCTCGTCGACGCTGGATACGTGCGCAGCCGAAAGGGCACCCATGAGGGCCAGGCGCACAACGTGGGTGGCGCTCTCACCGACCGGCCGGAAGGTGCTCCGCGAACACGTCGCAGTGCTTCGCGAGATCATCGACGGCGTCGACTGATCCTCACTGCCCCAGGCGACCTGGAGAGAGGTTCCGCCGGTAAGCGATGCGTCATACCAGAGCTCCTATCGTCGTTACGCGCAGTAGCAGGGCAAGGGGAGGTCGGCGCTGCGCCGTGGACCGGTTCGTGAACCGGCCCACGGGTGCCGACCGCAGTGGCAGAAGAGCCGGAACAACCGGATTTCGCCTGGCTCTCCCGGCATAGCTGGGAATGGGATCCAGCCCGCCTCGACGAACTGATCCGTGCCGCAGAACCCGAGACGCTGTATCTGTGCGGCGGTGCGGACAATGAGCTGAAGCTGGCCGGCCGCTTCATCCAGGTGTTCTTGCTGGAGATCGACGAGCCCACCATGCTGGCACGACTGGATGCGCGCCAGGACAACGAGTGGGGCCGGGCCGGGGATTCTCGTGAGTACATACGCCGCCTCCGGCCGGTATATCAGGACCGCTTGCGCGCGTTCGGGGCGATTGCCATTGACGCCAGTCAGCCTCTCGACCAGGTAGTGGACGCGATACTTGGCCACGAGCCGAGCCATCAAGGCTGGCAATGAATCCGGCAGTCCCGCCCCACCACGGCAACCAGCCAAAAGCTCACCGCATTGAAGTACGCCAAGACCGTAAGAGGGACCGCCAGGGGTACCTCGTGAAGTGCCGCCCAAAGATTCGGATGCCGGGGGATCGGGCGCCGCGACCGTGGACCGGATCGTGGACCGACGCGCCAGACAACCCCAGCGCCGCCAGTGTGATAACCCTGTGTCATCGGTGCAGCTAGAGCGCATGGGCATGAGGCGGTATTTCTTGGAAGCGAAAGGTCAGCTACTCGAATCCGCTTACCGGCTCCCAGGCCAGGCGGGTACGGTCATCGTCCGACGAGGGCCATGTGCTGGTCGCTGTACCGGTTGCCGTGGACCCGGACGCGGTCGGTGAGGGTGCTGAGGTCCGCGATGTCATCGGCCGACAGCGGCAGGGATGCGGCGTGCGTGTTCTCGTCGATGCGCTTGATGCTGCGGGTTCCCGGGATGGGCACGATGGAAGGATCCCGGGCAAGTAGCCAGGCCAGGGCGACCTGCCCTGGCGTCGCGTCTCGCGCGCTGGCGAGGGCGCGAACGTGGTCGACCAGGGCCTGGTTGGTGTCGCGGTTCTGGTCGCTGAATCGCGGGATGGTGGCGCGGATGTCGCCGTCGGCGAAGTGATTGTTCCGGTCGACGGTGCCGGTGAGGAAGCCTTTGCCGAGCGGGCTGAACGGGACGAACCCGATGCCGAGTTCGGAGCAGGTCGGCAGCACCTCGGGTTCGGGGTCGCGGGTCCACAGGGAGTATTCGCTCTGTACCGCAGTAACGGGGTGCACGGCGTGGGCCCGGCGGATGGTGGCCGCGGCGGCTTCGGACAGGCCGAAGTGGCGGACCTTGCCCGCGGCGACCAGTTCGGCGACGGCGCCGGCGACGTCCTCGATCGGCACGCCGGGGTCGACGCGGTGCTGGTAGAACAGGTCGAGGGTATCGACGCGCAGGCGGCGCAGGGAGGCGTCGGCGACGCGGGCGATCTGCTCGGGGCGGCTGTCGAGGCCGACGGGCTTGCCGTCTTCGATGCGCCACCCGAACTTGGTCGCGATCACGACCTGGTCGCGCAGCGGGGCGAGGGCTTCCCCGACGAGTTCCTCGTTGTCGTAGGGTCCGTAGGACTCGGCGGTGTCGAAGAAGGTGACGCCGTGGTCGACCGCGCCGCGTAGTACCGCGATCATGTCGTCGCGGTCGCCGGGGTTGGGGCCATAGCTCTGCGACATGCCCATGCAGCCGAGCCCGATCGCGGATACGCGCAGGCCCTGGCCGAGAGTGCGCTGGTGCATCATGCCTCCTGTCGTCAGGTCTGGTTCGCGGTGGCGTACTGCTGATCGGTGACCGGTTCGAGCCAGGTGGTGCCGTCTCCGTCTTCGGTGCCTTCGAGCATGGCGAGGTGGCTCATCATGCAGTCGGCGCCGGCGCCGTGCCAGTGTTCCTCGCCGGGCGGTGTCCATACGGTGTCGCCGGGGGTGAGGCGGATGACGGTGCCGTCGCGGGAGGCGACCAGGCCGGCGCCGTCGGTGCAGAACAGCGTCTGGCCGAGCGCGTGGGAGTGCCAGTTGGTGCGGGCGCCGGGGGTGAAGCGGACGATGCTGGCGATCAGCCGGGATGGTCCGGTCTTCTGCTTGATGGGGTTGACGTAGACGTCTCCGGTGAAGGCTGTGCCGGGAGCTTTGGCGGTTTTACTGGGCTTGGTGAGTTCCATGGGTTCTCCTTCGGTCGGTTGAGCAGCGGCGGACGACACGCGGGGCCGTCGCGTGCTGCGCTGTTGGTGGTTGTACTGGTCAGCCAGCGCTGGCAGGACCGGCCCCACCGGGCTGTGCACCGGCTTCGTCCGGCGAGGCGGCCCTTGCGGCCTCGGTCGCCGCCCATGAGGCGAGGAGCGCGAGGTTGTCCGCGGACGGGGTGGCTGGTTCGGCGGTGTAGGCGGTGAGGACCAGGCCGGGGGCGGCGACGAGCTCCATGGAGTCGTAGGCCAGTTCCATGTAACCGACCGCGGGGTGGTTGAAGGTCTTGATGCCGCCGCGGTGCAGGCGCACGTCGTGGGCGCCCCAGCGGGTACGGAACGCCTCGCTGCGGGTGGCGAGCTCGCCGACGAGGTCGGTGAGGTCTTTGTCGTGGGGGTTGCGGCCGGCTTCGGTGCGCAGCAGCGCGACGGCGGTGGCCAGCGCGCCGTCGTGGTCGGGATAGTAGTCCGCGGCGCGGGGATCGAGGAAGTCGAAGCGGGCGATGTTCCCGCGGTGCGCGGGCTGATCCAGGACCGGCGAGTAGAGGGCCCGGGCTAGGGCGTTGCTGGCCAGGATGTCCAGGCGCCCGTTGCGGACGAACGCGGCGGTGCCGGTCATCGAGTCCAGCACCCGCTGCACGCTGGGCGGGATCTGCGGCCTGGCGCGCCGGCGCGGGGTGCGAACGGGCCTGGCGGCGCGGGCGAGGTTGAACAGGTGCTCGCGCTCGGCGTCATTGAGCTGCAGGGCGCGGGCCACGGCGTCGAGGACGTCGTCGGATACGCCGCTGATGTGGCCCTTCTCCAGGCGGTTGTACCAGTCGGTGCTGACCCCGGCCAGCACGGCGACCTCTTCACGGCGCAGCCCGGGCACCCGCCGGCGTCCGGCGGTCGGCAGCCCGACCTGGGCGGGGGTCAGCTTGGCGCGGCGGGTGGCCAGGAAGTCGCGAATCTCGGAGCGGTTGTCCACGCCCTCCACGTTACGGAGCGTCAGCCGGTTTGAGGGAGGTCGAGCTTGTCCCCCCCGTAACTCGACCTCCCATACCCGCGCGAACAGCGGTTTCCTGGATGACGTGACCACAGCACCCACCACGTCGGATCCCTCGGCGACGACCGGAAATTCCTGGAATGTCCGAGCTGCGGCGCCGACGACGATCAGCCCTGCTCTAGGGCAGGTCCAGGCAACGGGCGGCCGGCATGCCAGCTCGGCCCTGTCCGCCGCACTGCTGGGGTTCTTCATGGTCACTCTGGACGCGGTCGTGGTCAACGTGACCCTGCCGGCTATCCGCGGCGACCTGGGCGGTGGTGTCGCCGGGCTGCAGTGGGTGGTCGACGGCTACACGCTCATGTTCGCCGCGCTGCTGCTCACGGCCGGCTCGCTGTCCGACCGGCTGGGCGCCAAGCGGGCCTTCGGATCCGGCCTGGCCGTCTTTATCCTCGCGTCCGTCGCGTGCGGCCTGGCCCCGGCGATCGGGTTCCTGGTCGCTGCGCGGTTCGTGCAGGGCGCGGCGGCCGCGGCGATGATGCCCGCCTCGATGGCCCTGATCCGCCAGGCGTTCCCCGACCCGAAGGCCAGGGGCCGCGCGATCGGGGTCTGGGCGATGGGCGGCTCAGTAGCCTCGTCGTCCGGGCCGGTGCTCGGCGGCGTGCTCACCCTGGTCGACTGGCGGCTGATCTTCTTCCTCAACGTTCCCGCCGGCGCCATCGCGCTGCTGCTGCTGGCCCGCACCCGGCCCTCGCAGCCACGCGTCGTCCCGTTCGACGTGACCAGGCAGATCACCGGCGTGCTCGCCATGGGCGGCCTGACCTTCGGCGCAATCGAGGCCGGCTCATACGGATTCACCGACCCGGCCGTGATCGCCGCGTTCGCCGTCGTGGTCCTCGCCCTGGCCGGGTTCGTGCGCGCCGAGCAGGTCGTGGCGCATCCGATGCTGCCGCTGCAGCTGTTCCGCTCCCGGACCGTGGTAATCACGGTGGCCAGCGGGTTCGCGTTCATGGTCGGCTACTACGGGCTGCCGTTCGTGATCAGCCTGTTCCTGCAGCAGCACCGCGGCCTGACCGCTCTGCAGACCGGCGTGGTGTTCCTGCCGATGATGTTCATTGGCCTGGTGCTGACGCCGTTCTCGGCCCGTCTGGGCGAACGGCTCGGCCGCAAGACCCTCATCGTCGCCGGCCTGGTGCTCATGACCGCCGGGCTCGCCGCCATCGGGCTGCTGCCCGCCGGCGCCTCGCTGGGGCTGATCGCTGTGTTGATGGTGCTGGTCGGGCTCGGCGGCCCGACCGTCTCACCACCGGCCACAGCCGTCCTGCTCGACGCCGTTGCTCCCGGGCAGGCTGGCGTCGCGTCCGGGGTGTTCAACACCAGCCGTCAGGTCGGCGGAGCGCTCGCGGTCGCCGTTTTCGGTGGCCTGCTGGCCCATCCGGGCACGTTCGTGCGCGGCGTGCATACGAGCCTGCTTATCGCCGCCGGCGTGCTCGCTGTCACCACAGTGCTCGCCTCGTTCCTGCCTGCCTCTAAGGAGCATTCATGACCGGCAGCTCCTACCGGGGCGCCGATGGCGCCTGGTACCACTACCCCATCCAGCACCATGCCGGCGTCATCCGCGCCGCCGGGCAGCCAGCCGACGTCACCTTCACCCCCGTCGGCCAGCAGCCCAACCTCAATAAGGCCATCGATGATGCCTACCGCAGCAGGTACGCAGAGTACGGGGACGTCTACCTGCAGTCGATGCTCGCCGACCAGGCCGTCGCCACCACCCTTCAGCTCACCTCCCCGGACTGACCCCAATCACCAACACTGCGAGAAAGGAACCGTCATGAGCGAGGAGAAGGAGCCGTCGGGTGCCAAGAAGGCATTCGGCGAGTTCGCCCCCGGGTTCGTGCACTTCACCGATGACGTGCTGTTCGGCCAGGTCTGGCCGCGCACTGAGCTCCCGCCCAAGGAGCGCAGCCTGGTCACGGTCTCCGTGCTGGCTGCCCTCGGCGCGAGTGAGCAGCTCGGCTACCACCTCGGCCTGGCGAAAGAAAACAGCAACACCGAGACCGAACTCATAGAGGCAATCACCCATATCGCCTTCTACGCCGGCTGGCCGCGGGCCATGTCCGCAATGAACGTCGCCAAGCAAATCTTCGGCGATAACCCATAACAAAGGAGCACATCTCATGCGCGGAGCAGTCATCCACGCTCCCGGCGACGTCCGTTTCGAGGACCGCGCCGACCCGAAGCTCGAGCAGCCGACCGACGCGATCATCCGGATATCCGCCACCTGCGTATGCGGGTCAGACCTGTGGGATTACCGCGGCGTGAACCCCGTGACCCAGCCCATCCCGATGGGTCACGAGTACGTGGGTATCGTCGAGGAAACCGGCTCCGACGTCACCACGGTCAAGCCTGGCCAGTTCGTCATCGGCTCGTTCTTCGCTTCCGACAACACCTGCGAGGTCTGCCGGGCCGGCTACCAGACCAGCTGCGTCCACCGCGAATACGTCGGCGCCAACGGCGCCCAGGCACAGTACCTGCGTGTCCCGCTCGCCGATGGCACCCTGGTCGCCACCCCCGACGTGCCGGACGCCAAGCTGGTACCGTCGCTGCTGACCGCCTCGGACGTGCTGGGCACCGGCTGGTTCGGCGCTGTCGCTGCCGACGTGCAGCCCGGTAAGACCGTCGCGGTGGTCGGTGACGGCGCGGTCGGCCTGCTCGCCGTGCTCGCCGCCCAGCAACTCGGCGCCGACCAGATCATCGCGTTCTCCCGCCATGAGCCTCGGCAGACACTGGCCCGCCAGTTCGGCGCCACCGACATCGTCACCGAACGCGGCGACGACGGCGTAGCCAGGATCAAGGACCTCACGAACGGCCTGGGTGCCCACTGCGTGATCGAGGCGGTCGGCACCCAGCAGTCAATGATGCAGGCTATCCGCTCGAGCCGCCCGGGCGGGCACGTCGGCTACGTCGGCGTCTCCCACGACGTGTCACTGCCCGGCCAGGAACTGTTCTACAGCCACACCCATCTGCACGGCGGCCCCGCCCCCGTGCGCCGTTTCCTGCCCGACCTGATAAACCGCGTCTGGACCCAGCAGATCGCCCCCGGCAAGGTCTTCGACCTCACCCTGCCCCTCGATCAGGTCGCCGAGGGTTACGAGGCCATGGACGAGCGCCGCGCCATCAAGACGCTGCTGGAACCCTGAACCGCGGATGTCCGCTGCCATGCAGAGGGCCGTCCCACCAGGACTTTTACCCTTCTAGCTCATGATTCCGTGGACCGATGTCGGCGATCCCACATACACCTTAGGCGAATACGCCGCATTGCCAGTCCGTGAGTAGGAAGCCGTGGCGCATCCCCGGGCGGGCCGGGCGGGCGGCCCGCCCGGGCAGTGCCGCGGCCGGGGGATGTCTAGGCGGTGACGGCCTGCTTGGTGTCGTTGCTGGTGACCTGGATGCTGCGGGGCTTGGCCTGCTCGCGGACCGAGATGGTCAGGGTGAGCACGCCGGCCGCGTAGTCGGCGGTGATGCTGTCGGTGTCGAGGGTCTCGCCGAGGAAGACCTGGCGGGTGAAGGTGCCCGACGGCCGTTCGGCCACGATCAGCTGGGCGCCGTCGGCCTTGACGGGGGCGCGCTCGGCGCGGATGGTGAGGACGTTCTGCTCGACGGTCAGGTCGGTGGAGTCCGGGTTGATGCCGGGCAGGTCGAGGCAGATGTAGAAGCTGTGGCCGTGGCGGTAGGCGTCCATGGGCATCGCGGCCGGGCGGGCGGTGGTGCCGGGTACCTGCTGGGTGAGCCGGTCCAGTTCGCGGAACGGGTCGGTGCGCATGAGCATGGCTGGTGCCTCCTCGTCGTGTGTGGTTGTCAGGTCACGCTCACGGGAATCTGTATATCACCGCCCCGGCTAATTTGACAATCCTCGACTCAGTTTTCCTCATGTCGCATACGGGGGGCGGGCGGCCGGCCTGGCTGGACAGGAGGTGACGGGCATGGCGGCTGCGGACCGCCGGAGTCCGGTCCCGGATCTGTGCCAGCTGCTCGGCGTGGCCCGCGATGCCTGCCGGGCACAGATCGCGCCGGCGTGGCGGTGCCGGGCCCGGGCCGGGCATCGCGATGCCCGCCACGGCGATGAGGCAGCGGAGGCAGGAGCCCGGTTCGGTGCCCTGGCCGGGGCCTGGCGGGTGCTGGGCGACCCGGGCCGCCGGGGGCGCCTGCGACCGCGCCCTCGGCAGCGGCCAGGAGTCCGGGAGGACGGCGCCGGTCCCGGTGCCGGTGCGGCGGTCCGGCCGGGGGGCGGGCCGGGACCGGTGCCGGGGCCGCCGCTGCGGGCCGGGCCGGTGCGGGTGGACGGCCCGCACGCCGCGCCGGCTGGCGGCGGGGAGGAGGACGGGTTCAGGGTCGCCGTCCTGGCGGCGCTGGCGCTGCGCTGCCTGGCCCGGGACCGGGCCTGGGACCAGGATGGGGCGGGCTGTGGTGAGCCCGGGCTGGGCGGACCTGGACCGGGGGCTGTTCCCCATCTCGGTGGCCGCGGAATTGGCCGGGCTGCACCCGCAGACGCTGCGGATCTACGAGCGAGGGCTGCTGGGTCTGGCCCGCAGCGCGGGCGGGACCCGCCGGTACTGACGGCGGGACATCGAGAAGCTGGCCGAGATCGGCGCGCTAGCCGCCGGAGTCGTTCCCGTACGGGTCGCCGGATCTGCGGAGACTGCGGGCTGGGCGCTAACGCGTCTTCTACCCGATCGATGAAGAAGGGCGGGTAATCCAGATCGGGCGTCGCCCGCCTGCCGTAGCCCTGGCTTATAAAAGGCCCTGCCGGCGGTAACTTCTGTGAAGTGCAAGCCCCACCCGCCCCACCAGGAATTCAACCTTCTGGGTCACCTACGAGCTGTGCCCGGACCTTGCTGGCTTCGGGAACCCCGAGGGCGTCGTAAAGCTTGAAGGCCTGTTCCCAGTGATGCCGGGCCTGCGGCTCGTCTCCGGATGCGCGGTAGGCGTCTCCGAGACCGTGATGCGCCCGGGCCTGCTCGTGCGCGTCGCCGATCTGGCTGGCCGTGCTGAGCGCGGCCGTGTGCTGGGCTCGTGCGTCCTCGGGCTGGCCGGTGGCGAGGAAGGCCCGGCCGAGGCCGTTGAGTGCCGCGGCTTCGCCGTTCCGGTTGCCTGTGTCGCGGAACAGCTTCAGGGCCTGCCGGAGGTGGCCGGCGGCCTGCTCGTACCGGCCCTGCTGCTGGTCGAGGGCGGCCAGGCTGTCCAGTGCGCTGGCTTCGCCGTCCCGGTTGCCGGTCTGGCGGAACAGCTCCAGCGCCTCTTTCACGGACCGGGCGGCTCGCTGATGGTCTCCCAGTCGCTGGCTGCAGTCGGCCAGTATGCCGAGTGCGATGCCTTCGCCGTCCCGGTTACCGACCTGGCGGAACAGCCTCAGTGCCTGCTGGGAGTGATCGGCGGCTCGCTCATGGCGGCCCTGCCGCTGAGCAATCACGGCCAGGTTGCCGAGCACGCCGGCCATGTCTCCCAGGTCACCGAGCTCGCGGCAGACCGCTAGGGCCTGCCGGTACCGGCCGGCGGCCTTGACGTAGGCGCCCTGCTGGTAGTGGATGAGTCCGAGGTTGTTCAGCGCCCGGCCTGTACCTCGGCGGTCGCCGGCCTGGCGGGACAGCGCCAGGGCCCGGGCGTGCCGGGCGGCGGCCTGCTGATAGTGACCCTGGCGGAGTTCGGTGACGCCCAGGTTGTTGAGTGCCTCGGCCTCGGCGGCACGGTCGCCAGCCTGCCGTGCGGCACGGCTGGCGAGTTCGTGCACGATTATGGCTTCGGCCCAATGGCCGCCATAGTCGAGGTACCGGAACAGGGTGACCGCCAGCCGGGCCGCCTGGCTGCGCCAGCCGTGCTCGGCCGTGTACCTGATGAGGGCGATCATGGCGGCCCGTTCGCCGTCCAGCCACTGTCGGGCGGCGGCTGGGTCAGCCAGTGCCGGGACGGACACCGGCAGGGCGGGAACACGAGGGCGGCGGTAGCGTTCGCCGGGCAGGATGGCGTCCATCGCGGCAGCCGCCGCGGACAGGTAATAGCCGAGCAGCCGGTCCAGCGCCTGGCCCGTCTCGCCTGCTTCGGCAGCGAGCTCGCGGGCGTAGGCGCGCAGCAGGTCGTGCACGGCGTAACGGGACGGGCTGACGGGCTGGACCAGGTGGGCGCGGCTCAGGGTATGCATGAGCTGACCGGCCTGCTCCTGGTCGGTGCCGGTGAGCGCCGCGATGGCATAACCATCGAAGGTGATCCCGGGATGCAGGCCGATGAGACGGAACGCCTCGGCCGCGGCGGGAGTCAGGTTGCGGTAGGACCAGGAGAACACCGCGCGGACGGCGGTGTGCGAGTCTCCGGCCGCATCCAGCAGGTCGAGTCGGCGTCGCTGATCAGCCAGCTCAGCCACCAGATCGGCCAGCGTTGCCTGCTGGCGCGCGGCGGCGAGTTCGGCGGCGACCCGCAGCGCGAGCGGGAGCCGGGCGCACTGCCCGGCCAGCTCGGTGACCGCCCCGGGGTCGGCGCTGGCCCGCGGGCCGATGAGGTCCCGCAGCAGGCTCACGGCATCGGCCAGCGGGAGGAGGTCAACTTCCAGGCGGGCGGCCCCGTCCCGGGCGACCAGGCCGGCCAGCGAATCGCGGCTGGTGACGACGGTGGCGCACGCCGGGGCGCCGGGCAGCAGCGGCCGGACCTGCTCGACCGAGCTGGCGTTGTCCAGCACGACCAGCATCCGCTTCCCGGCCAGCAGGCTGCGGTAACGGCTCGCGCGCTCGTCCTGGCCGGACGGGATATCCGCGTCGGCCACGCCGAGCGCCCGCAGGAATCCGGCCAGCACCTCGGCTGGGGCCAGCGGCTGGGCCACGTCGTAGCCACGCAGATCCGCGTACAGCTGGCCGTCCGGGAACACCGGGACGGCGCGGTGCGCCCAGTGCAGCGCGAGAGCGGTCTTGCCCACCCCGGCCGTGCCCGAGACCGCCGAGATGACGGTCGCGCTGATCCGCTGCTCGGCCTCGGTCGGCATCAGCAGCCGATCGAGCTGGCCGAGCTCGGTGACCCGGCCAGTGAAGACCGGTACGTCCGCGGGCAGCTCCCGCGGCACGCAGACGGGAGGACGGCGGTCCTGGCCGGGCAGCGCCAGGCCGGCGCCTCCCCGCAGGATCTGCTGATGCAGCGCCCGCAGCTGGAGCCCGGGATCAGCGCCCAGCTCCTGCTCGAGGTAGTTCCTGGCCTGCTCGAAGCAGCGCAGCGCCTCAGCCGCTGGCCGGATCGCCACAGGGCCAGCATCAGCTGGCCGGTCAGCCGCTCGTCGGCTGGCCTGGCTGCTGCCTGGCTGGCCAGCTCGGGGGCGAGCGTGCGGTGCTCGCCCCGGCGGAGCCGTATCTCGTTCAAGTCCAGTTCGGCGGCGAACCGCTCGGATTCCAGTGTGCGGGCCATGGCGTTCAGCCACGGGCTCTCCGTGCCGGCCAGAGCGGGCCCGCGCCACAGCTCCAGCGCCTGCCGCAGCAGGGCCGCGCCGTGTCCGTCATCACCGGAGCGCTGGTCCGCCTCCGCGACCAGGCGGCGGAAGCGCCACAGGTCCACCTGCTCGGGTCGTGCTCGCAGAACGTAACCACCGTGATCGCGGGCCAGCGCGACGTCCGGGTCGGCGGCCCGGGCCAGTACCGCCCGCAGCCGGGCCACGTAGCCGTACAGGACGTTGCGCACCGAGGCGGGCGGATCTTCGCCCCACACCCGGTCGATCAGGAGCTGTACCGGTACCACGTGCCCCAGGTCGAGGAGCAGCACCGCGAGCACCGCCCGCTGCCGGGGATGCCCGGTGCCGATGACCTCACCAGCCGCTCGGACCTGGACTGGTCCGAGAACCCCGTACTCCACACCGATTCCCAGATCATCCCCCCGGAGGAACATAACGGATGTTTCGCACGGTCATCGTAGGGCGCGGTACGACATCCCGGGCGGTCTCCCTCAAGGTTTTCTCCACATTCCCTCCAAGCCCGGAGGTCCAACGTGGGCTCAGGTGCCGGACAGATGCTGACCCGCCGGCACCGGAGACCGAAAGGAGTCGCCTTGCTGCGACGATTCATCGTGCTCGCGTTCGCGCTGCTCACCGTGTGTGGCGTTTCGGCGGTGCCCGCCGGCGCCGCCACATCCGCCGTTCCCCCGGCCGGTGCCATAGCTTCCGGGAACGTCAACAACGGCCCGGTTCACAAGGTGTTCACGCAGAACCTGCCCGCGTCCGAGTGCACGGCCATACGGAAGGCCTACCCCCAGGCCAGCTGCACGGGCACCGTGACCATCGACGTGCGGAAGGTAAGCGGTCCGCAGAAGCCGCCTGCCGGGGCGCTGGTCGCGACGCAAGGCCGCCCGGCCGTCAGCACCTCCAGCTACTGGACCTACGAAACGGGGAAAGTAATCGACCATTACGGGATCTGGTCCGCGACGATGACGGAAAATGTCGCTTATCATGACAACTGTCCGGGCGCGAACTGCTCTGATGAGGGCGTCGTCTGGAATCAGTGGATAGACACTAGTCATTTCTACTGTACTGGCTGCACTATCTCGGAGAGGCAGTCAGGCGTCATTAATAATGGTAAGCAGCTTTCCCCGTCAGGTTATCTTAATGGCTGGGAAAACTTTACCGTGGTCTGCGGTACGGCCTCTCTCGGCTGCAATGTCGGACGCGGTAACCGGCTGTATTTCAGGGCCGACGGATATTGGTGGGGAACCAAGTTCTGACCCCATCAGGGTAACGGGCCTCAGGCGACCGGTCCGCCGACGACGTCGGCAGACCGGTCGCTGTCGGCTGTCGGCGGCGTGCCGCCCGGCAGCGGCCTCGGCTTCGCCCGCAACCCGGTCGCATAGCGGATTGCAATCGCATAGAGGTCAGCGGTGCGAACAGGAGCGTCTGCGGCTGCTTCGGTTAGCTGATCCAGCTGACCCTGGATGATGCCACACGTTCGCCACGGACGTCGGTCAGATAGACGAGCATTAATTAGCCTCGCTGGACGGTGCGCAGTTTCGGCGGCTCGCCTGTGAACTACCGCTCATTTAGGAAGATCATCGATTCGCGGACGGTCAGTTCCTCGGCTACCTGGCGGACCGTTGTCGCGCGGCAGGTGGCAGCCCGTCGAACAGGTCATCGGTGACGGGTCCCAGTGCCGTTCAGCTACCCGCGACCTCACGGTAGCCGGCCCGGACGATCTCGGCGGCTTCCCGGACTGCCTGGTCCCGGATAGGCGGGTCCTGGTCGGCGAGGGCTCGCTCGGCAGCGTGGAGCCGGGCGGCGACCGAGGGCCGCCGCCCGATGGCGATGGCGGCGCCCCACCGCTGGTAAAAGTGGCGGGCGGGGAAGACGCTGTCCTCGTCGCCCGCCCGGGTGAAGGCGTCCTGGATTTCCTGGAAGAACTCCGGCGGCCGGGACGGCGCGACCGCGGCGACCGCCTGACGCAGAGCGGGGAGCGACAAGGCAGGCATGGGAATCAACGGCTCGTTACCCTGCGGGTACTAAGCAGTCATCCAGCCCGCCTCCTGTCACATCCAGCAGCAGAATAAACCGTGCCACGCCTCAAGGCAGAGCATGGCTATTCGCTCGCGCGGCTAGGGCTGGGCGCTCTAGGTGATGTTTACGCACAGTAGCTGGACGGGAGGAGGGCAGCGCTTTGCCGTGGACCGGTTCGTGGACCGAGCTGTAGATGGAGACAGTGCAATCAGAGCTATCGGCGGCGCGACTTCATGGTATCCGTGCAGCTGGCGCACCCGGAGCGCTAAGCCGTACTGCTCATAATCCGCCGGTCGCGGGTTCGAGCCCCACCCGCCCCACACCCAGCATCCCCGCCTGGACGCTATTTACCTGCTGCTACGCACTGATCAGGAGTGCCTTGATCGTGCTCAGGATTTGCCGTCGCGCGCAGCCAGAGGTGCCGGCGGCGGGTGAATACTGCCGCATCGCCGCGGCGAGGCCTTCTCCGGTGCGCTCGGCATCGGCGTCCGGATCGGGCAGTGACCAGTCGTCGGGGTGCGCCCAGAAGATCGCCTCGACGCCGCTGGTTGCTTCGGCCACGTAATCACCGTCGCGCTGGTCGCCGACGACGAGTTCTACGTGGTCGCGAAAGCGCCGTGTCGAGATGGTCCGGGTTGCGCAGCAGCAGCCGAGGACGTTCACCAGCCTGGCGGAGCATGCGCACGACGTGTGATCCGACATTGCCTGTCGCTGTGGTGACGGCAATTGTCACGACAACCTCCGCGCTTCAGGGTCCTCCGGTCTTACCAGTTGTCGCTGCCGACGTAGGCCCGGGTCCAGACGGTGACGTGCAGCAGGACGGACTTGGTGAACGCAGCGTGCATGCGGTCGGCCTGGCCTGGGTCGTGATTGTAGCGGGCGAGGAAATCGCGGCTGGTGATGATCACCACGGAGGTGAAGGCGAGCAGGTAGCGCATCGGGATGTGGCTGGGCGCGTCAGCGTGGTCGGTGACGCTCTTCCCCGCCCGGGTGTGGCGCAGGCCGATCTCGTGCTGGTAGTCCAGCGCCAGGCCGCATTGAGCGGGCGGGTGCAGGCGTCGATGATCCACCGGTCAACGGGCTAGGTGCGGGTGCTCGCCGATCCGGGCGCGACAGGCGGTGACCATCTCATCGGCCTGCTTGAGCGGCTCAAGTTTCTCCAGGGTCAGCGGTGAGCGGGCCGCGGCCGGGGTGCCGTAGGCGTAGCCGGGAATCAGCTCGGGCTGGGTGATCAGCTCGTCGTTCTCGCTCATGTCGCGGTCTCCTCCCGGGGCTATGTGTCGATGCCGAAGCTGAGCGCGGCTGCCACCAGCGCGAGGACGACGGAGATCGCCCGGGCCAGGTGCAGTCCGGAGACCAGGCTGGTGGCGGCGAGCGACCGAACAGTGCCACGCCGATCACGCTGCCGGCCTGCCCGCGGAGCGGGCCGCATTCCTGGCCGACTCGCAGGTCCCCTGGAACGTGGCCGCCCCAGCCGGAGCGATTACCGACGCCGCCTGGCGGGCCAAGCCGAGCTGGTACCTGGTCACCACCGAGGACAAGATGATCCCGCCGCCGGCGCAGCGCACGATGGCCGGGAGGATCGGCGCGACCGTTTCCGTGGTCGCGGCCAGCCACTCCGTCTACGTTTCGCAGCCAGAAGCGGCGGCCGCCGTCATCGCGCAGGCCGCGGCCGGCGCCGCGGAGCAGTAAGCAGCTCGCCCTGCACCCCTGACCGCGGCCACAGCACCGGCCGCGGTCAGAGCGCTGCCAGTTCCGGTACCTTCCGGCAGGCCGGAAACGGCGGTCGGACGGCGCGGCCTCAGTCGGCGTCGGGGATGGGCGGGGCCCATCGGGGCCGCCGGATGAGGCAGAACGGGTGACCGGCCGGGTCGGCGTAGACGTCTTCGCCGTTGAGCCTGGTGGCGCCGAGGGCGAGCACGCGCGACCCGGCGGCGGCGGGGTCTTCGACCATGATGTCCAGGTGGAACTGCTGGGATACCGATGGATCGGGCCAGGTCGGCGCTCGGTGGTCCGGAGCCAGCTGGAATGCCAGGCCGGAGCACGCGTCGCTGGCGGCCACCACCACCCAGTCATCGCTGCGGTAGGTCACGGGCTGGCCGAGCAGCCGGGAGTAGAACCCGGCCAGGGCCGCCGGGTCCGGGCAGTCCAGCACCACATGATGCATCCGTCCGATCATGCTTCCGATCCTGACAGGCCAGGACTGTTGCATCAATACAGATTGATGTAATTTCGAGGAATGCCTGATCTCCGAGCCGAGCTGGCGGAAGCGTCGCTGGAGTTCCTGCGGCTGGCCGGCGAACCGGTGCGCTGGCGGCTGCTGCGGGAACTGGCGGTCAGCGACCGGCATGTCCGGGAGCTGACCGACCTGGCGGGGCGGCCGCAGAACCTGGTCTCGTATCACCTGGGCAAGCTGCGATCGGCCGGCTTGGTCCGGGCGCGCCGCAGCTCGGCCGATGGCCGCGACGCCTACTACACGATCGACCTGGATAACTTCGGCGGACTGCTCGCCGCGACCGGCCGGTCGCTGCATCCGGGGCTCCGGCTGGCTCCAGGCGCACCGCCCGCGGTGGCGCCGGGAGCATCACCGCGGCTGCTGTTCTTGTGCACCGGCAACAGTGCCCGGTCCCAGATCGCCGAGGCCCTGGTCGTCGTGCGTTCAGGCGGCCTGGCCGAGGCGTACAGCGCGGGCAGCCACCCCAAGCCAGTGCACCCGGACGCGGTCCGGGCGCTGAAAGAACTGGGCATCAGCTCGGACGGCCGGAAGTCCAAGCATCTGACTACCTTCACGGCCAGCCGGTTCGACTACGTGATCACGCTGTGCGACAAGGTGCGCGAGGTGTGCCCGGAGTTCCCCGGCCATCCCGGCTACGTGCACTGGAGTATCCCGGACCCGGCGGCATCGGGCGGTGACGACCAGGGCGTCCTCCAGGCCTTCCGGCACCTCGCCGCGGAGCTGGACACCCGGGTCGGCTACCTGCTGGCTGGCCTCGGCGCCGTGCCAGGCCAGGCGGCGTCATGACCACGCCCGGCGAACCTCCGGAGACCAGAGTGTCCCTGCTGACGATCGGGCGCGAGTGGGGCCGGATCGGCTGCATCGGCTTCGGCGGGCCGCCCACCCACATCCGGCTGCTGCGCGATCTGTGCGTGCAGCGCCGCGGCTGGCTCGACGCCGAGGAGTTCGAGGACGCGGTCGCGGCCTGCAACCTGCTGCCCGGCCCGGCCTCCACCCAGCTGGCTATATTCTGCGCCTGGCGGCTGCGGGGGCGGCTGGGCGCGGTGCTGGGCGGGATCGCGTTCATCGTGCCCGGGCTGGTCGTCATCCTGGTCCTGGCCGCCCTGTTCCTGAGCACGTCCCCGCCGCGCTGGGTGCTCGGCGCGGGCGTGGGGGCCGGGGCCGCGGTCCCCGCGGTGGCCATCCACGCCGGCACCGGCCTGACCGGGCCGAGCTGGCAGCGCCGCCGGAACACCGCCCGCTGGCTGGCCTGGCTGCTGGCCGGGATCGCCTCCGCCGCCCTCCTGGGTCCCTGGCTGGTGCTGGTCCTGCTGGGCTGCGGCCTGGCCGAACTGGTCCTCGAGCTGAGCGGGCGGGATCACGACGCCCCCCTTCTGTCCGGCCTGGCCGCCGGTCCCGCCCTCGCGGCCGGCGCCCTCAGCGGCGGGGTCCTGGCCTCCGTGGCCTGGGTCGCGTTCAAGGTCGGGGCCATGTCCTACGGTGGCGGGTTCGTCATCATCCCGCTCATGCAATCGGACGCGGTCACCCACTACCACTGGATGACCGGCACCCAGTTCCTCAACGCCGTTGCCCTCGGTCAGGTCACCCCGGGCCCGGTCGTCCAGACTGTGGCCGTGGTCGGCTACGCCGCGGCCGGCCTGGCCGGCGGCCTGCTCGCCCCGCTCATCGCCTTCAGCCCGTCCTTCGCGTTCATCCTGCTCGGCGCCCACCGGTTCGACCAGATCCGCCGCAACAACGCCGCCCGGGCTTTCCTCGACGGCGCCGGGCCCGCCGCCATCGGCGCCATCTTCGGCTCGGCCATCCTGCTCACCCGGGCTCTCAGCCAGCCTTGGCAGTACGCCGTGCTGGCCGGCGCCCTGCTCCTGCTGCTGCCCCTGCGCCGCGGCGTCGTCCTCACCCTCCTGACCGCCGGCGCGGCCGGAGTAGCCATCGTCCTCACTATCAGCACCGCCCTGAACTAGGGAGCTTGGGCGTCACTGGCGCGGAAGGTCGGGATAGCGGCTCCGGGTGAGCGCGATGGCCGTGCCCGCGGCGTGATCGAACGGCTCGAGGTCGCCCGCCGCCCGGCACAGGACATGGGCGCCCTCCAGCAGCGCCAGGAGCATCCCGGCCAGCCCGGCGGCCTCGGCGGGCGCCAGCCCGGCGGCGCCGAACCGCTCGGCCAGCTGATCCGCCCAGGAGGTGAACGCGGCCCCGGCGACCTGGCGCAGCTCCCCGGAGTCGCCGTCGGTCCCCGCGGCGACCGTGACGGCCGCGACCGCGCAGCCGCCGCCGCAGGCGGACGCGGCCACCACCGGGCGCACCGCGGCCAGGAAGGCCTCCTCGGCCTGCCTCCCGGCGTGGTTTTCGAGATCCTCGACAAATACCTTGAAGGTCAGCTTCTTGCTCATCGAGCGCGCCTGTACCGGATCGAGGTTTATCTTCTTATCGACGGAGGCGCGCCAGGCGACACGCTTGCGGTTCCTGAGCAGCTGAGAGCTGAGACCGGCAAGCGCGGTGATGAATGCCGTTCCCGCATTACTTACTGGCTCGAATTTCGCACTTTTGCCGGGTGCGCCAGTGAGGGCGGTCAGTTTCCGGTTCCGGGGCCGGCGTGGAGGACTAAAGGTGTCGTCTATCCCTTGTTCTGGCGTGCCTGTTGCCGGGCCGAACGGGCCTGGCAGTTCGGATTCGGTGTACTGGCCGGTGCTGGCCTTGTAAATCGCGATGGCCCAGTGGTCGGCGGAGCCCTGGTAGCGCAGGCGGGGGATCGGGGTGGGGTCGAGTGGCCGGGCAGGAGTGCGGCGACGTAGCGGCACTGGCCGCGGTGGTGCATGAGGGCTCGCCGTGGCGGCGCCAGCCGGCGTGACGCGGGCGGTGATCCGGCGGGTGAGGACCGGCGTGGCGTGCTCGTGGCGCGGGCGTGGCGTGCTCGTGAGCAATCGTGGTTGACCGCTGATTACTGTCCGATCGGGCATGCAACGGGCACGGCGCCCTGGTCCTCATTGGCGTCCGAAATCCCGGCAAGGTGCCCGGCCAGGTGGCTCCCGGCGGCCGGCTCTGAGAAATCTGATTTCTGGGCTGTCTGCTCTCAGTCTGGGGCGACCGGGCAGGGCTTATACAGGTGAGGGCGAAGTCACGACGGGGAGATGCGGATGGAGTGGGTCAGGAACAGGGCGGCCAGCCGGGAGTTCGAGCGCTTCGCGGCCGAGGCGTCGGACCCGCTGCTGCGCACCGGTTTCCTGATGACGGGGAACGCTAAAGACGCCGAGGACCTGGTCCAGGAAACCCTGCTGCGGGTGGCACGCCGCTGGCACCGGGTGCAGTCGATGGACCACCCGGCCGCCTATGCCCGCCGGATCCTGATCAACCTCGTCCTGCACGACGCCGACCGCCGAGCCCGGCAGCGGACCGAGCTCAGCCGCATGAGGGCGCAGCCGAGCTAGCCGACGACAACGCAGCCCGAGCGCTGCGGGAGGTCGATGACCACGCCGAGTTCCGCTGGGCGCTAGCCCGGCTACCCGCCCGCCAGCGGGCCGTGCTAGTGCTGCGCTACTGGTCCGACCTGCCCGTCGCCGAGGTCGCCGACATCCTCGATTGCACCGAAGCCACGGTGACCAGCACCGCATCCCGGGCAGCCGCCCGCCTCGCCGAGATCCTCCCCCACGCGGCCACCCGCCACCAGGCCCGCCACGCCCCGCCCATGAAAGGACGCACCCGATGCCCACCGACGAACTTGAACACGAACTCCGACGCGCCATCGCCTCAGCGGCGGCCGGATACCAGCACCCGGAACAGGCGCGGCAGCGGCTGCTGCAGCGCAACTACCGGCCTCGCAGCGGCCGCCCGCGGCTCACCGCAGGCATCACCGCCGCCGCGGTGGCCGGATCGGTGGCGCTGGGCCTGGGCCTGTCCGGCGGCCTCGGCTCATCCCCGCCTCGCGGGACCGGCGAAATCCGCACCGCGGCCTTCACCATCACCCGCAACGCCAACGGCACTGCGACCCTGACCATCAACCCGCGGGTGCTGTTCGACCCCAGCACGCTGCAAGGCGACCTCGCCCAGTACGGCATCGCGGCCAAGGTCACCACCGCCAGTTTCTGCTCCAGCGATCCTGCTCCCAGTGGCTTCTCGCAGGCCGTGACGTTCTCCCCGGCAATCCAGGGAGACAGCGGCTCGCAGCAGGTGCGCAACCCGGCCGTCACGATCAACCCCGCCGCCATGCCCGCCGGAACCGAGCTCAGCGTCGGCGTCTTCCAGGTCTCCGACGGAGACGACACCGCGCTAGCGCTCCTCAACACGAACTCCTACACCTGCACCAGCACCGCGCCCGCGACTCCGCCTTCCAGCGGCGCGCTGCTGCACTGGAATGGCTCGGCAGGGTCGTCATTCCTGTGCGCCAGCCGCGCCCTATTGCCATGAGGAGAGGGAGCTGGACGTTCCCTCCCCTTCGTGGCCGGCTTGTGCCCGGCGCTCTGGCATCTCCGGTCAAGCGTTCGACGGGCTCTGCCCATCGAGACTGGGCTGGCAAGAAACCCACGAGTATTCGGTCGGCAACTGCTCTGCTCCGTCATCCTCGCAGGCCGCCGCGGGGGCTCGTTACCGTCACGAATTCCATGATGGCTGGCGGCAGCCGCCGGCTGTGCCCGGATACCGCTGATGAACCAGGTTCCCGCCGATGCTCCCGGATGAGTTCTGCCGGTCCCGGCGTCGCTGATGACGCTGCTGGCCGTGTTTCCCCGTCGTTCACCGCCCCGCCGTTCCGTACGTTCACGACGCTAGCCTGCGGTTTCCTCGCCCAGTCGGGGAAGCGGACGGTGTGCGGGATGCCGACCGGGGCGGGCCTGTCGCGGCTGTGGAAGCCCATGACCGGACGCACTATTCCTTTTTCCGTGCCCGCCGGAACCCCGATGACCTGGGGCTGTGCGCGGCGAAGCTAGTCATCGCGCTGCTGGTGCCGACGGGGAGCCCGTGGAGGTACTGATCGATGACACGCTGTTCCGCAGACGGGGAAAGCGGGTCTGGGCAGCGTCCGGGTTTCATGACGGCTCACCGCCAGGGACCTGCGAAAACAGGCTACGGGAACAACTGGGTCGTGCTCGCCGTCCGGGTCCGGCTGCCGATGGTCTCCCGTCCCGTGGCGGTGCCGGTGATGGCGAAGCTGGTGATCAAGGGCACGGCTTCGGCCTCGAGGCTGTGGCTGGCCAGCCGCATGGTCACCCGCCTCGCCGCGAGCCGCCCGGCCGCCGGGTGCATGTCACGGCCGATTCCGCCTACGCCCGCGAGGAGCTGAAGCAGCCGCCGGACGGCGTGACCCGGACCACCAGGCTCCGCAGCAACGCCGCGCTCGATGATCTGCCGCCGGAGCGTACCGGGAAGCAGGGACGGCCCCGCGCAAAGGGAGACCGCCTCCCGTCCCTGGCGAAAATCGCCGCCACGGCCGCGTTCTCGCAGGTCACGGTCACCCGCTACGGCAAGACCGGGACCATCGCCGTGCACGCGTTCACCTGCCTGTGGTACTCCGTCACCGGAACCAGGCCCGTCACCGTCATCCTCATCCGCGACAAGTCCAGAACCGGGTTTGACCTGGCCCTCATCACCACGGGAAAGAACCCGGGCATCGCCCGGGTGATCGAAAGGTATGCCGCGAGATGGGCTATTGAAGTCGCGATAGAAGACGCGAAGCAGCTCTTCGGGACCGGGCAGGCCCGCAACCGCACCGCCCGCGCGGTCGAGCGCACCGTCCCGTTCATGCTCGCCTGCCAGGCCATCGCCGTCTATCTGGTACGCCACCGCCGGCCACCACCCCGCCGACACCGAGGCCCGCGCCGCGGACGCGCCCTGGTACACGTCGAAGACCGAGCCGTCCACCGCCGACATGACCGCTAAGCTCCGCCGCGTCATCATCGCCGCCAAATTTAAGCCACTTCACCCTGACCAGCCAGAACCCGAAGAAATCCATGCCATCCGGCTGGCCTGGGAAGACGCCGAAGACCTCGCCGCCTAAACCGCGAAAGTCGAGTTACTGGTGAAGCTCATCCGAATTGAAAATGAACAGGCTAGCCCGGTTCTCCGGGGCCGAGGTCGTCGGATCGCCCGGCCTGGACCCGGGGCCACTGGGAGGTGGGGCGCCCGCCCGTCGAGTGAGCCAGCGGCCGCCACCCCGGCGCGCCGCTCTCGGTCCGCAGGCCGTGCCCTGGTCGCAGCCAGCCCGCCGGCGAGTCCTCCCACGACTCCTGGCGTCCGTAGACCGTGAGGTCCATGAGCGCGTAGCTGTTGTCCACCGCCTCGACGCCGCGGATGGTCGTCCAGTAGGTCTCGAAGACGCGGTTGCCCGCCCGCAGGTAGCACACGAGGTACATCATCTGGACATCGCGGCCGGTCAGAAGCGCGTCGCGAGAGTCCTGGGCCGAGTACCACGGCATCGTCCAGCCCATGAAGTCGCGGTAACAGCGGCTTTCGGCGTAGGGCCCCTTGCAGAAAACCGCGAAGGTGATATCGCGGGAGTGCAGGTAGGACAGCTCCCCGACGTGGGAGGTGACCCAGGTGCAGCCCTCGCACTGCTCGGCCGCGGGCTGGCCGGGGCGCCACATGAAGTAATAGGCGATGAGCTGCCGGCGGCCCTCGAACGCGTCGAGCAAGGTGAGCGGCCCGCCGGGCCCGGTCAGCGTGAGACCGGCGTCCACCTCGACCATGGGCAGGCGGCGCCGTGCCGCCGCGATCGCGTCGCCTTCATGGGTGTGCGCCTTCTCCCTGACCCGCAAGGCATCCAGCTCGGACTGGAAGGCGGACCGGTCGACGACCGGCGGCGCGGACGGCTCCCCGGCGGCAAGGCTGTTCATAATCTTCTCCTTTGGCTTAGCTGCTCGCAGCGTGGCGTTCGATAAGTCCGGCCACCTCGCCGGGTCGTTCTTCGGCCAGGTAGTGCTTGGCGCCCTTGATGGTGCGGACCTGGACGCTGGACCAGCCGTAGTCCGAGCGCAGGCTCTCGGCCAGCCGAGGGAAAACCGGGCCGAATAGGTGCTCGCCGCCGACCAGCAGCAATGGCACATCGATGGGTCCGGTATGGCTGGCATTGTAAATTTCGCTCGCCGGAAGAGCGCGGTAGAACTCAAAGGCCGATCGCAGCTGGTCTGGCTCGCGGTAGGCGGCTGCGTAGTGTTCGACGTCTGCGTCGCTGATGGCCGTGCTGTCGGCGGTGAAAAGGTTGAAGAACCAGCGAAAGTAGATTGCCTGCCGTCCGGCTATGAGTGCCTCCGGCAGGTCGGGGGTCATGTGGAAAGGCACATGCCACATGGGGCCGATGCCCTCGAGGTCGAGCGGCGGCCTGATGCCCGGAATCGGGAACTCCAGAATCGTCGCGGTGCTGGTGTACCCGGGGAACTCGCGGGCGAATGCATAGACGACGCCACCGCCGATGTCGTGACCGGCCATATGGGCCGGCCCCAGCTCGAGCCGGTCGATGAGGCGGCGGATTTCTCGCGCGAGGTCCACCGCGGCATAGCCATCCGCGCTCGGCGCCGACCCTCCGGCGCCGGGGAGGTCGACGGCAACGACGGTAAACCGCTCCGCCAGACGCGGCATGATCCGCCGCCACTCGTACCAGTCCTGGGGGAAACCGTGCAGCAGCACCAGGGCAGGACCGCGGCCGCCCCGGACGTAGTGGATCGCTGTGCCGTTGCCGCTGGCCGTCTCGGAGACAAAGCCTTCTCCTAGTTCGCTGACAGCGGCTGTCGGCTCATCCTTCATGACTTCTCTCCCATCGGGGCAGGGCTGAGATCGTGGGCGGCTCGCCGCGCGGACGCAGCGCCAACCACACGAGGATCATGCTGACGAACGTCACGGCCACGTCCACGGCCAGCGCGAGGTGGGTGCCGGTCAGCTCGGCGCTCTGGGTCGCGGCGATCGCGCTGAGGACCGGGATGCCTATGGTGCTGGCCACCTGCATGCTCATCGTGGTCAGGCCGGTAGCCAGGCCCTGCTGCCGGTCCGGCAGACCCGAGGTCCCGGTCACCGTATAGGCCACGATGGAGGTGACGTGCCCGAAGAACCCGGCGAACAGCGCGGGGACAAGGACGGCGAGCGCTAGCCGGCCGGCGCCGAGAAACACCAGCGGGAGCGTCGCCATGGCCTGTACCGACATGCCCGCGGCCAGCACCGGGCGGCTGCCGAAGCGCCCGATGAAACGCCCGGCCGCCACCCCGGCGGCCACCGACGCCAGGCCGGGGACGCCGAAGATGAGGCCGGTGACCAGCGGGGACAAGCGCAAGACCCGCTGCAGGTAGAGGGTCATCAGGAAGATCATGCCGGTCTCCATGGCCAGCACTACGAGCCCGGCGTAGTTGCCCCACATGACCGTGGGCCGCCGGAGGATGCGGACCGGGGCTAGCGGCGCGGGCGAGCGCAGTTCGATCATCCAGAACGCGGCCAGCAGCACCACGCCAGCCGCCGCCGAATAGATGTTCTTGCCGATGACCGCGTATATCAGCGCCAGCAGGCCGCCGCTCACGGTCGCCGCTCCCGGCAGGTCCAGCTTCACCCGGTCACCCGCCTTGGTCTCGCTGATCACCGCGGGGGTGAGCAGCGCGATGACCGCGGCGACCGGGATGTTGATGAAGAACGCGGCCCGCCAGCTCAGCAAGCTGACGAGGCTGCCGCCGACCAGCGCTCCGACGGTGAACCCACCGGACAGCAGCGCGCCGTTGAGGCCGAGAACCCGGTCACGCAACGGGCCTTCACCGAAGCTGCTGGTAAGCAGCGACAGGGCGGCGGGCGCCGCCATCGCGGTCGCGAAACCCTGGAGCACGCGGGCGGTCAGCAGCATCGCCGCGCTGGCCGCGAACCCGCCGGCCAGTGACGCCCCGATCAGCAGGATCACGCCGGACAGGAATAGCTTGCGGCGGCCGAACAGGTCGGCCAGCCGGCCGAACGTCAGGGAAAAGCCCGCCGCCGGCAGCGCATACCCAGAGGTGATCCAGGGGAGCGCGGTCAAGCTCAGCCCGACGCTCCGGCCGATATCCGGCAGCGCGACGTTCAGTACCGAAAAGTCGGCGGACAGCATGAACCCGGCACCGAGGAGCACGAACAGCATCAACCGCTGCCTGCCGCTGAAGCGCAGCGGCCAGTTCGCACCGGTTGTCACGGCGGTCCTCTCAGACGCCGTACTCGTCGGGCAGGCGCGTCGCGGGCCCTCCGACCTGCAGGCCGAGCGGTTCCGCGCGTCCCGCCGGTTCCTCCCACGCCTCCTGGCGGCCGAGAGCGGTGAGGTCGAGGTACGGGTTGCCGTTGTGAAATTCCTCGATGCCGCGGCCGTAGGTGGAATAGGTGTGGAAGACCTCGTCGCCAACCCGCAGGAACGCGCTGATCCCCGGCATTTCCTCGCCGCGCATGCTCTCCGCCCATGGCGTTCCGGCCTCGGCGAGCTCGGCTTCGGTGCGGAAGAACAGCAGCACCGGCGCGACCCGGTCGTCGAGGGTGGCGTGAAAGTCATAGTTGAAGTCGCTGCCGTACGAGGAGTACCAGGGAAACGTCCAGCACATCCGCTCGCGGTACGCGGCGAGCGTCGCGTACGGGGCGCGCGAAACGGCCACCAGCGTAGTGTTGCGCACATGCAGCTGCCGCAGCCGGCCGATCTGGTCGGCGGCCGACGAGCAGCTCGGGCAGGCAGTGTCCCAGTCCGGGCTCAGCATGAAATGGTGCATCACCAGTTGCAGGCGGCCCTCGAATAGATCCAGCAGGCCGACCGGCCCGTCCGGGCCTTCGAACGCGTACGGCTTGTCCATCCGGACCATGGGCAGCCTGCGGCGGTCGGCGTTGAGCCGGTCACGGGCCCGGGTCAGCTCCTTTTCCTTCTCCAGCAGTTCCTTGCGGGCAGCCAGCCACTCCTCGCGTGACACGACCTGGGGTAGGTTCTCGTTCGTCTTCATCTTGATCTTGATCCTTTCCAGGCGGCTGGCCTGACTCCAGGAGGAGCCTAGAATCGGGCGGCTGGCCGGTGGCAACGGTTCGGTAGTGGCCGAAAGGTGGAGTCGATGTCAGCCCTGATGGGGAGGAGGCAGCGTGTGATTACGTTCCAGCTGAGCGGTGAGGTCCTGGGACGCACGCGGTTCGCGTTCTCGCCACTGAGCGAGGTAACGCTCAGCCTGCGGCTCCTCGGACGACCGCACGTCACCCAGCTGCACGCACGCTGGCTGGACCTGACCCGCGGCCGCCTGAGCGGAGTGGACCTGCCGTTGCTGCTCGCGGTCGCCCCGCCCGGGAAGTGGATTCCGCCTTGTCTCGTTCCCGTCACGGACACCGTGAAGGTCTCCATCGAGGATCAGCTGACGGACCTGACCCACCTGTCGCCAGCCGAGCTGATGGCCGACCTCGCCCAGCCCTGGGGTGACCGGCCACGTCCGGCTCGCCTGACGGAGCTGCTGGAGGCCGGCGTGCGCGGGCCCGGCATCCTCGCTGAGGCGCTCTGGGAATACTGGACCGCGGCAATCGCGCCGCACTGGTCCCGTATCTGCGCGGTGCTCGAGGCCGACGTGGCGTTCCGGGCCGGCGCACTCGCGGAGCGCGGCCTGTTCGCGCTGCTGGACGACCTGCACCCCGAGGCCACCGTGCAGGGGCAGGACCTGCTGGTGAACAAGCCGAATCATGCGGACGCGACCTACCGCGCGACCCGGCTGATACTGGTCCCGTCCGTCTTCGGCTACCCCGGCCTCGTTGTCGAGGACAGCAAGCCGGGGCTCTTCAGCCTCACTTACCCGGCGCACGGCGTGGGGCGGGCGTGGGAAGGCATGGAATCGTCCGGCCATGAGCCGGACAACCAGCTGGCCGCCTTGTTCGGCCGGACCCGGGCGGCGATCCTGGAACGCGCCGCCGTCCCGGTCACCACCACGCAGATGGCTCGTGAGCTCGGCCAGAGCCCCGGATCGGTCAGCGAGCATCTCACCGTGCTGAAAGCCAACGGCCTGCTCGCCAGCCAGCGAGCCGGCCGGAGCGTGCTCTACTGGCAGACACCCCTGGCGCAGAGCATGCTCAGCACGCAGCGCACCTCCGCCACGCTGCGGCCCGGCACCGTCTCCTGAGCTCTGGCCTGGGGCATTTTCGCGTCAGCGGCTGGTCAGGTGAAGTAGTGGCCCTGCTCGATGTCCTCGAGCAGGCTGGGGTGGACGGGCTTCCAGCCCAGGAGCTAGCCCTGTTCGTGGAGAACGGGTACGAGGAGACGACCGTCGCGCAGATCGCCGACCGCGCCGGCTTGAACCGCGCCACGTTCTTCCGGCACTTCGCCGATAAGCGGGAGGTCCTGTTCGGCGGTGAGGACGTGCTGGCCGGGTTGTTCGCCGGCGGGATCCGTGGCGCCTCGCCCGATGCGACGCTCATCGAGTGCCTGCAGGCGGCGTTCGCGGCTGCCGGGGTGGCGATGACCCCGCAGCAGCGGGCTAAGGCCGCCCAGCGCTGGATGAAGCCGGGCAATGACGAACCGTTCCCGTTCCATGCCGCCGCGGCCTTGAGTGACCTGCAGGTGGGGGCAGCCGAGCTTGACCCATCGCCCCGTAGTCCGGTCGCAGCGCTTATGACCCGCTGGGCGGCGGCCTGCTCCTGGCGCAATGAATTGATCTCGGCATGCAGTGCGTCCAGTTTCGCGTTCACATCGTCGGTCATGCTGGCGGGATCACCCTCAAAGTTCACTCTGTGGCCACGTTCCGGCTGCCCGGAAACAGCTGCCGTGTGTTCCCGGCGAGGGCTCTGGCGACAGATCCAGCTGGGTCTCCGGCGTTCGCGAGGGCCCGCGCGACCAGCTCCACGACGAATTCGGGCGTGAACGGGTAATCGCTGCCGTAGTGCAGGTGTTCCAGGGTCGTGAGGGCGAGGATAGCGTCGAGCTGGCGGGGGATAGGGAAGCCGGCCAGGTCGTAATGGAGGCGCGCCAGGTCTGGAATGACGTCGGCTCCGCTGTCCACGTCGGTGAGCACCATGGTGAATGCCGCCACCCGGTCGGCGATGACCGGCAGGGCGCCCCCGGCGTGCGCGATGACGAACTGGATGTCGGGGTGGCGGGCGACGGTGCCGTTGAGCACGAGGTTCACCACGCCCTGGTGGTGTCGAACAGGAACTCGACCATCGGCCGCGGGCGCCCCAGCGAGGTGCTCTTCCAGCAGGCCGGCCGAGCATCCCAGCGGCGACCGCTAGCAGATACCGGCGATCGGCCTCCCGGGCCGTCCGGACCCGCGCATCCCGCGATGACGACTCCATCGTCTCCTCCACGCTCCTACTGGTAAGCAGGACGACCGGAGCGCGCTAACAGCGACAGACCCGCCGCGAAACTGGCGCTTGCTGGACTTATCGGTTCCTCGAGCCGGCCAGAGATCAAGCCGACCGCCATACCGACGCTAGCGGGCATGATCGCACTCACCCCCTTCGCTGACGGCCTGTCCTGTACATGTCCGCGGGCAGCAGCCGACGGGGGAACCGTCAGCCTGTGCCATGCCGCCCTTGGGAGCCCGGGGCCGAATCGGGGCGGGGCTCGACGGCGGCGGCCCGGAGCTCGGCGGCGTGCGGTCACGCTGACGACTCCCGCGTGGTCGTTTACCGGGAACCATGGGGTGCAGGCCCCGGGGTCAGCGGGCGCCTGATGGATCAGCTCGCCCGGCCTGACCGCCGGGGAAACTGGCCGTATCCTGGCTGACGTTACCTGGCAGCGGGACGTCGTCTCTTCTCAGGTACCAATAGGTGGCCGCCGAGAGTGCGCGGCCAGCAGGCGGGAACACGCGCTTGAGCATCCAGTGCGGCACGACCTGATGGCGCGGCGTCGGGACGATCCTGCGGCCATGGCTGACCGCGGCCAGCGCCTGCCGGGCGACGACATCCGGCGAGGCACCCCGGCGGGCGTACAGGTCCTCGGTGCGGGCGCGCCGGGCGGCCCACGGCCCGCGCATGACCGAAGTGCTGACGATGGGAGTGTTGATCACGCCGGGACATAGCACGGAAACCCGGACCGAGGTGCCGCGGAGCTCGATATCGAGCGCTTCGCTCAGACCGACGACGGCGGCCTTGGTCGCCGAGTAGGCGGCCAGGCCGGCTGCGGGTACGAGACCGGCCATCGATGCGGTGTTGACGATGTGCACAGGCCGGTCCTGGGCCAGGAGCCGGGGCAGGAACGCGTGCAGGCCGTGCACCACGCCCATGAGGTTGACGTCAATGAGCCGTCGCCAGTCGCTCAGCGTGGTCTCGGTCACCTCGCCGGCCAGCCCGATACCCGCATTGTTGAACACCAGGTCGACCGGCCCGGCGGCGAACACGTGACCGGCAAGGCCAAGCACGGCGTCGGCGTCGGCGACATCGACGCCGTAGGCGGTCGCCTGGCCGCCCGCGTCCCTGATCTGCCCGGCGACGGCCTCGGCGGCCGGCTGGCTGATATCGGCGGCGTGGACCGCCGCGCCGCGCCCAGCTAGCAGCAGGGCCAGTGACCGGCCGATGCCCGAGCCTGCTCCGGTCACGACCGCGGTCTTGCCCGCCAGATCGCGGGCGTCGATGCGGGCAGCGGCCAGCCCGCGCCGCGCTGCGATTGTCGTCCCGGCGGCCGCGGTCAGCAGCACCACACCACCCGTCACGCCCCGGTTCATCGGCGGACCGCCGGGCGGGTGAGCGCGGCCAGGTCCACGCCCTCGGGCCGGTGCCGGGATGCACCACCGGGCCGTCGAAGTTTGCCAGGGCGGCCCAGTATGGGATGTAGCCCTTGCTCGTATCGGTAGTAGCCAGGGCACAGGTAGAGAAAGCCGTCCTGGGGAGGATCAGTGGCGGGATCTGGTGTGATGTCTGCGTGCTCGGATGTGCTCGCGTTCACGGTGCTCCTGTCGCCGCGCCGGCGGCCTGCGCCTGGGTCAGGGTGACACCGGCAGACGGGATATGCAACACTTCGGAGAAATGTAACATATAGGCAGGAGACCTCCATGACCACCCCTCTGGTGGCGTCACCGGTTGCCGCCGATGCCGATGACGGTCCGGCGATCGCGGAGCTGCACCGGCTGCATGCCCTGCAGCGCATCGCGTTCCTGGCCGATCCGTACCCCGACGCTGCGGCGCGCAAGGCTGCGCTGGGCGCGCTGGCCACGATGATGCTCGGCCACCGTGACGAGGTCCGGACGGCGATGCGGGAGGACTTCGGCGCGCATCCGGAATTGTTCACCGACATGATCGAAGTGCTGGGCGTCGCCGCCCGGGCGGCTTACGCGGCGGACAATCTCGACTCCTGGATGGCCGAGGACGAGCGTCCCGCCGACCCCGCGCTCTACGGAACGGCCCGGGCTGGCGTCCGTTACCAGCCCAAGGGTGTCATCGGCAATATCGTCCCGTGGAACTTCCCGTTCGACCTTTCCGCGGGTCCGCTGGTGGAGATGCTCGCGGCCGGTAACCGGGTCATCATCAAGCCGTCGGATTACACGCCGGCCTGCGCGGCCCTGCTCCGGGAAATGGTGTCGGAGACGTTCGCCGAGGACCAGGTCGCGGTGTCGGTCGGCGGCATCGCGCTGGCGAGGGAATTTCCCACACTGCGCTGGGACCACCTGCTGTACACCGGCAGTCCGGCTATCGGCCGGGAGATCGCCAGGGCTGCCGCGGAGAACCTGGTGCCCGTCACGCTTGAACTCGGCGGGAAGTGCCCGGTCATCCTGGCCCCGGACAGCGTCGACGCGCAGAGCGTGCGGAGTATCATCGGCACCAAGCTGGTCAAGAACGGGCAGATGTGTATCTCGGTCGACTACGCGCTGGTGCCGCGGGCGCAGGTCGCCAACTTCGTCTCGCACGCTGAGCAGTACCTGACGCGGGAACTGCCAGAGTACGCGTCCTCCGCGGACTGCACTGGCATTATCACCCGGCGGCATCTGGAACGGATCGTCGCGATGGCCGACGAGGCGCGGGCCAGCGGCGCGCGGGTGGTCTCGCTGGGCGGTGACGGCGACCCGGCCACCCGCCGCCTGCCGCTGCAGCTCGTGATCGACCCGCCGGAGCACCTGCGCATCATGAGGGAGGAGGTGTTCGGCCCGATCCTGCCGGTCATCCCGTACGACGACCTCAGCGAGGCCGTGGCCGGGATCAACGCGGGCGAGCGGCCGCTGGGACTGTATATCTACAGTAAGGACCCGCAGGTGGCCGAAGACGTGCTGCGCCAAACCACGTCCGGCGGGGCATGCGTCAACGTGTGTGCCCTGCAGGGCGCCCTGCCGTCGCTGGGGTTCGGCGGAGTCGGGCAGAGCGGCACCGGGCGCCATCACGGCATTGAGGGGTTCCGGGAGTTCTCCAACCCGCGTGGCGTCGTGGTCCGCGGGACCGGCGACCTGGCCGACGCGTTCCTGCCGCCGTACGGCCCGGTTGCCGAGGCCATCGTGAACAGCGTGTTCGACAGCCCGGCGCAAGCGGAGGCCAGCATGCCGGGCAGCCCGTGACCGAGTCATCCCGTGCCGTCTCGTAGCCTGGAGCGCCCGCCGGGCCGCCCGCGCTCGGCTCGTTTCGTAGCGCTCGCCGCCCGGTGGATCCACGAGGGCAGGCGGCTGGATATGCAGGGGCTCGCCGACGAGCTCGGGGTGTCCCGGGTGACCCTGTTCCGGCGCGTCGGCAGCCGCGAGGAGCTGCTCAGCCAGGCCCTGTGGCTGCTCACGGAGCGCACCCTGGAGACGGCCGCAGCCCGCTGGGAGGCCGAGCGGCCCGAAGGCGAGCTGCACACGCTCGGCACCGGCCGGCACATGAACGCGATCGTCTCCCAGGCCACCGGCCTGCGCGGGCTGCTCGACGACGAGCCCGCCCTCGCGCTGCGCGTGCTCACCGATCCGCGCGGCCGGGTGCAGAGCGGGATCGTGGCTTTCGTCGAGGTGCTGCTGCGCCGCGACATGGAGGAGTTCGGCCTGGTCACGATTATCGAACCGGACGCGCTGGCGTACGCGCTGGTCCGGCTGGGGGAGTCGTTCCTCTACGCGGACGTGATCGCCGCGCGCAAGCCGGATGTGGAGACCGCCAACCGGCTGCAGCAAGCCCTGGTCGAGAGGATCCTGCCGTTACGTCACAGGCCGGGCCGGAGATGGCCGGCCGCCACACGGACCACGAAGCCGCTGCCAGCCGGTAAGGTCGAGACCTTCCGGCCGAACGAGTATGGCGCGAGCCCATCCGCACGCCGGCTACGCCCGGGTGATGACGGCGGCGCGGCCCGGTGGCCGGGCCCGGTCTCGTCCCCACCGGGCCCGGCCTGGCCGACGCGTCAGGCAGTGGCCTGCAGCTTGGCCATTTCCTCTTGGACCTTGGCCTCGTGCGCGGCCTCGTCGGCCTTGGCGTCACGCGTCCGCCAGCGGCCGCGCAGCAGCGGGATGCTGAGCAGGAAGAAGATGATCCCGCCGAAGCAGATCCAGTACCAGGTCTTCCACTGCCCGGCCGTCGTGGCCGCGGCCTTCTGCACCGCCGCGGCGTGAGCCTGGAGGTAGGGGAAGACCTGCGGCGGCACCTTGGACAGCGCCGTCAGCTGGGCCGAGTAAGGCGCGATGGTTCCCAGCTGCGTCGCGTACGGCGCGATGGTCTGCAGGTCCGCCGCGTACGGCTGGACCTTCTGCAGATCCGGCGCGACCGCGATGACGCCGTTGATCGCGGCCTTGTTGGCCGAGATCGTGGTCAGCACCCCGAGGCCCTTGGCCCCGCCGCCGGCCGCGGCGATCGCCTGGTTCAGCAGCGCGGGCGGGATCTTGGCCGGGCTGGAGTAGGTGGCGAGCTTGGTGAACAGCGCCGGGTGGGCCTGGATCACGGCCAGCTCGGGCGCGAACTTCTGCGCGCTGGCCAGCTGGGGGCCGTCCTTCTGCGCGATGGCGATCACGTCCGGCGGGATCTTCTGCGCGGTGGCGATCACGTTCGGCGGGATCTTCTGCGCGGTCGCCACGATGTCCGGGTGGGCGGTGGCGAAGGCGATCTGGCTGGAGTACTGAGACGCGTAGGTCGCCACCGTGCCGCCGTAGCTGACCAGCGGCGTCACCGTGTTGATCACCACCGGGACGAGGAAGAACGCGCCCGCCACGACGATCCGGATGATCCAGCCCCAGATGGCCAGGCCGGTCGCGGTCAGCGCCGGGTTGCGCGCCTCCACGGTCTCGGTGAAGCTGGCCATCCACGGCGTGTAGGCGATGCCCAGGCCGAGAGACAGCAGGGCCAGCATGATGGCGACGCTGTAGTAGCCGGGGTGGTGCCCGGCCTGCTCCAGGTAGACGACCACCATCACCGCGCCGAGAACGCCGCCGATGACCATGAACGGCTTACGCACCCGGAACCGGTCGGAGACGATCCCGATCAGGACGACCGCGATGACGTTGAAGCCCCAGTTCCAGTTGCCCAGCCCGTTGGCGTCCTTCAGCGAGAAGCCGAACACGCTGTTGAGGTAGATCACCTGGAAGCCGACCGCGGTGTAGTAGATGAGCAGCATGATCGACACCGCGAAGGCCGAGATGATGATGTCGGGCTTGAGCAGCTGGCGGAACGGGTTCTTCAGCGCGGCGGCGAGGTCGGCCTCGCTGATGCCCTTGGCCCGCGCCTCGATCAGCACCCGGTCCCGCATGTTCACCATGAGCTGGTCGCGCAGCGCCGGGGACAGCTCCTTGAGCCCGATCAGGGCGATCACGAACACGACCAGGCCGGCGATGCCGCAGATGCGGTACTCGTGGGTCCAGAACCGCGGGTCGTTCACGATCGAGGGCACGGTCGCGCTGCCCACCACCGAGACGATGAGGCTGCCCACCACCGGGCCGCTGGTCCAGAAGCCCATGGCCGTGGCCCGGCCCACCTGCGGGGAGAAGTCCCTGATCAGCGCCGGGGTGGCGACGAGGCAGATGCCCTCGACGACGCCGACCACGAAACCCTCGATGGTGAAGGTCCACTTGTCGGTCGCGGCGGGCAAGATGAACGCCACGAAGATCCCGGTGAAGAAGAGCCCGAAGACGACCAGGTTGGCCCGGCCGAGCCGGTCCGTGAGCCCGGCGAACAGCGAGCCGAACGCGCCGATCAGGTTACCGACCGCCAGCGTCAGCACGTAGAACGTGAAGCTCATGTGCAGGTTGTTCAGGATCAGCGTGGACACCGAGCCGCCGACGTACAGCTCGTAGTACAGCGTGATCGTGGCGAGGACCGTGATGGCCAGGTACATGATCCTGGGCCTGGTCTCTGGATAGTGGTCGATCTGACGTCTGACGAGCGAGGCGGCCAATCCAGGCCGGCTCGGGACGGGCTGCGCGGCGGTCCCTGACATGCGGTCACCCCTTACCGTGGAGCGCTCAGGCCCAGGTCTGATAGTGACTCGAAGGTAACCCCCTGACAAGTAACAGATCAACAATATGTTTCACCTTTCCGGCGAACGAGGACGACCTCAGTTGCGCTAGGAACCTAAGCTAGGACAAGATATTGCACGCAGAGTGCAAGCAATGATGCTCGCGATGGCGGCGATCCGACCGCTGTGAGGGCGGCTCAGTCCGAGGCAGGAGGTTGCCGATGCCCGCTGCCAGCCAGGCACGGTTCGCCGCGTCGGTGGCTCCTCTCCTGGGAGTTCCCGCTCGGTCCGATCATCCGCTCAGCCAGAACTCGTACGGTCCGGGACTTTCCTGGCCGCTGCCCGCCGCCGCGAGCTGCGCCGGGGTGGCCCGGGGACTCGTGCGGGCGGCATGGGCCGCGTTGCGGCTGCCGGCCGGACGGGTCGATGACGCGGTGCTCGCGGTGAATGAGCTCGCGGCCAACGCCTGGCTGCATGCCCTGGGCGGAGAGCCGCGGCGCGGGCTGGCCCGGTCCGGCGGTCCCTGGGCCGAACTGTGGGTCTACCGGCGCGGCACGGGAGCTGCCGAGGTCGTGTGCGGAGTCTTCGACCCCTCTGGTGACAGCTGGTCGCTGGCTCGCCTGGGCCTCGCCGGACGGCGGAGCGCTTCCCGCCTGGACACAGCCGTCCGGAATGACGCGGAATCCGGGCGCGGACTCGCGATCGTAGCGGCGCTGTCCGACGCGGCGGGCTGCCGCCGGACCCGGTCGCGGCTGGCGGACGATCCCGTCGCAGGTAAGGTCGCCTGGTTCGCGATGAGAGTCCCCGGCGCCGCCGTGTTCCCGCCCGCGGACATAACACCGGCCCGGGCGGCGCGGACCCTGGCCATGCTGCTGACCGCGCGCGGCATTGCCGCGGTCAGCCATCGCCACCGCAGCCCGGCGCGGTCAACCGTGTCCACCGCGGCCGGGATGACCGTGCGCTGCCAGGACGGGACCTTCGAGTGGCCGGCCGACGGCACCGTCAGGCTACGGGGCTTTTCCGACCTGGCCGATGTCCTGGAAGACATCGTCTGGCGGCACGAGGAAATGCGCTGCGCGCCGTGGTGAGGCTGATCGGATCGCAGCTGGCCCCGCCGCGTGCGGTCTGGTGCTGACGGCGGCCTCGTGACGACGGAAGGAGCGCGATGAAGGCATGGCGGGTGACCGAGCTGGGCGAACCGTGTGACGCGCTGCGGCTGGAAGACCTAGAGGACCCGCGGCCCGGGCCCGGCCAGGTAGTGGTGCGGGTCCACGCCGCTGCGTTGAACTTTCCTGACGTGCTGCTCTGCCGCGGCACTTATCAGGTGAAGCCGCCGCTGCCGTTTATCCCCGGCGTGGAACTGTGCGGTGAGGTGGCCGCTCTCGGTGAGGAGGTGACCGGTATCACCGTCGGCGCCCGCGTGATCGGGAGTCCCGCCTCCGGTGCGTTCGCCGAGCTGGCCCTGATGCCCGCGGCCGGACTGCTGCCCGCGCCGGACAGCCTCACCGACGCGCAGGCCGCGGCGTTCCACCTCAGCTATCAGACCGGCTGGTTGGCGCTGCACCACCGGGCCGCCCTGCAGCCGGGCGATACGCTGCTCGTGCACGCGGCAGCCGGGGGAGTGGGCAGCGCGGCGGTGCAGCTGGGCAGGGCGGCCGGCGCCCAGGTGATCGGCGTGGTCGGCGGCCCCGCCAAGGTCAAGATCGCGCACCGGCTGGGTGCCGACATCGTCGTAGACAAGTACAGTGCGGATTTCGTCCCGGTGGTCATGGAGGCGACCGGCGGGCGCGGCGCCGATGTCATCTACAACCCGGTAGGGGGCGACACGTACCTGCGCTCGACCAAGTGCGTGGCCTTCGAGGGACGCATCCTGCTCATCGGCTTCGCCGACGGCCAGATACCGTCGGTGCCGCTGAACCACACGCTCATCAAGAACTATTCGATCGTGGGCCTGCATTGGGGCCTGTACCGGACCGTCGATCCCGGCCTGGTGCGGCGCCGCCACGACGAGTTGTCCGAGATGGCCGCCGCGGGCGCAGTGGCGCCGCTGGTCACCGAGCGGGTCCGCATGAACGCACTGCCCGGCGCGCTGCAACGACTCGCCGACGGAACTACGGCCGGGCGGGCGGTGCTCCTTCCCTGATCCGCGGCGAGAACCGGATTCCGGTGCCCGCTGGCGTCAGTTCCCGTTGGGGGTGAGAACCCGCCGGCGTCCCGGCTGGCCGCCGACGAGAGTGTGAGGCATGTTAACACCTGAAGTGCAATAATCTCAGGGAAGAGGATGAGGTCTTTCTCCCGGGGCGCCGAGCAGTGCGGTGAGCAGCGAGGCAACGATGTCCCGCGCCTGCGCTGGGCTGGCGCCGGTGTCGGTTCGCAGCGACTCCCAGAACGGCCAGAAGGCTATCCCCATCAGCGCGCTGATCAGCTGCAGGCGCCCCTGCTCGTCAGGCCTTTCTAGCTCGGCGCCGAACACCACCTGGAGCTCGGCCTTGCCCAGTGCGTCCGTCCGCCGCTTGCTTCGCTGCAGCTCCGCCGAGAAGGGCTCGTGCAGCCGTGCCGCCCGCCAGCCCGGCGCCATCCGCTCGTAGATCTGGGCGTTCCGGCTGACGAGGCGCGCGATCCTGTCGTCGAGCGGCAGGCCGGGATCGATCGGCTGTACCTGTCCGAGCAGTATCTCGAGGTCCCGCCGGCCCGCTTCGACCAGAAGCGCCTCCATGTCGGCGAACTGCTGCCAGACCGTGCGTAGTGACACCCCGGCCCGCTCGGCGATACGGGACGCGCTCGGCCGCATGTCCCCCTCGCCGTGCAATGCGCGCATCGCGTCGACGATCACCCGCCGGGTGCGGTGCGATCTGGCGGCGCGCCCGTCCGCTGGCTTACGATCAGACAACAGCCGCACGATGTCGGTTCGCAGGTCCCTGGCCTCCTCGGTCCCCAGGATCGAGACGAGCTGGTCGAGCACGTCGGAGGAGAACGGCGCGGCCGTGACTGCCCCCGCGGAAATGATCATCTGCGGTTCTGCCCGCGGCGATACGCGATATGCATGCGAATATTATAGCACTAGTAGTGCAAATATCTGAGTAGGGCTCTTTCCCTTGACCGAGGAATGGGCGGCGTAGAGCCTGTTCGAGGCATGGCAGCCTCATGACGAAGCACCCGCCTGGCCGGTCATGTGACGGACATCCGCGGCGGGGTGCTGGCGCGGAACCCGATCCGCTTGACGACATGGCCGGTTTATAGCACTCTAAATGCAATATTCGGGAGATGCGGCAGGAAAGCGGGCCGCCCGCCGAGCCGTCGGCGCGCAGACCTCGGGGCAGTGTCCGGTGACGCTCGCTCATCTGCGTCCCAGAAAGGACCACGGCCATGGTGCTGCGGCGCACCTCCATCCGCGTTCGCGTCTTCCTGCTCGTCCTCGTCCCCCTGCTCTCCTTGATCGGGATCTACGCCTACGCGGTAGCTGGCCAGGCGGGCACCGCTCTGGGCCTGTCCAACGCGGGGAAGATCAGCGGCGCGACCATCACGCCCGTCTCGAGAGAGATGGTCGCGCTTACCGCCGAGCGAAGCCTCGCCGTCGGCTACCTGGCCACCGGGTCGGGTCCGCTGATGGCCGAGTACGACAAACAGGCCGCCGCGACCGACCGGGCCCTGCGGGTAGTGGAGAGCATCAGCGCGTCCGGGCCTGTCACGGCCAACGCGTCCCCGCTGGAGGAGGCGGCGGCGGCCAGGTTCCTCGACGCCGCCGGCTCGCTCCCGGCGCTGCGCGGGGAGGTAGCCCGCCGCGTCATCAGCGTGACCGCCGCGATCAGCCGGTACAGCGCGATCGTGACCGACGGAATCCAGGTGATCGCGCAGTCGCTCCAGGAGACGTACGTGAGCCAGTCGCTGGCCACTACGGCACGCCAGGAGGTCAACCTCTACGAGTCGGAGATGCTCGTCCTGCAGGAGAATGACGTTTATACCGGCGCGATCCTCGCGGGCCGCCTGACTGCGGCCGACCAGATGGCATTCGGCCAGCTTGTCGGCATCCGCCGATACCTGGTCCAGCAAGCTGTACCGCAACTCGACACCGTGGCCGACGGCCTGTACCGGAAGTACGTGCCGGCCAGGCTGACGCTCGCCCTGACGCGCCTGGAGGACGCCATTACCCAGACGCCGGCCGGCAGCGTCAGGCCGCCGGTGCCGCTGAGCCTGTGGCAGGGCACCGTACGGACCTACGCCACCAATCTCGAGATCGTGCTGACGAAGGGGCCGGACTGGATTCAGACGCAAGTGACGTCCTCGGCGCGCAGCGCCCTGGTGACCCTGGTCCTGGCGGCGAGCCTGGGCCTGATAGCAGTCATCGCGTCGGTAGCCATCTCCCTCAACATGGGCCGCCGCCTGTTCCGCAGGCTCACCCACCTGCGTCAGTCGGCGCTGGCACTCGCGCACGACCGGCTCCCGGAGCTGCTCGCCCGGCTGCGGGACGGTGAGCAGGTCGACGTCGACGCCGAGGCGCCGGCGGCCGAGCCGAGCGCCGACGAGATCGACCAGGTCGAGCAGGCTTTCAACGTCGTGCACCGGACCGCCGTGGCGGCGGCCGTGGACGAGGCGAACCTCCGGCGCGGCATCAACGAAGTCTTCCGCAACCTGGCCAGGCGAAGTCAGCTACTGCTGTACCGCCAGCTCAGCCTGCTAGACGGCATGGAACGAAAGGCGGAAGAGCCCGGGCAGCTCGAGGACCTGTTCCGCATCGATCACCTGACCACGCGGATGCGGCGGCACGCCGAGGGGCTGATCGTCTTGTCCGGCGAGGCGCCAGGGCGCGGCTGGCACAATCCGGTGCCGTTCGTCGACGTGCTCCGCGCCGCCACGGCCGAAGTCGAAAGCTACACCAGGGTTCGCGTGCAGGTCCTTCCCGGGACTGCCCTGGCCGGGCACGCCATCGCGGACGTTGTCCACCTGCTGGCCGAGTTGATCGAGAATGCCACTGCGTTCTCGCCGCCGGACACGGTCGTGCGGGTCCAGGGCGGCCTAGTTGGTCACGGTTTCGCCGTGGAAGTCGAGGACAGCGGGGTGGGCCTGACGGGGGAGCAACTAGAACGGATCAACCGCGACCTGGCCAGCGTCCCGGACTTCGACCTCTCCAGGAGCGACCGCCTCGGGTTGTTCATCGCCGGGAGGCTCGCGCACCGGCACGACATCAGGATTACGCTCCGCTCGTCGGCGTACGGCGGCGTCACCGCTATCGTGATCATTCCATCGCACTTGGTGATTAGTGAGGATAGCGACATAGCCGTCATCCGTGCGGCCGAACGTTGGCCGGCGGCCCCGGACCTGCCGTCATCCGACGTCGTCGGACTGGTACCCGGCTCCGCGACCAGCGTCGGCACAGACGCCTTGCCAGGCTGGCGAACCCGCAGGAAATCCTCCGGCCGGCACGCGGCAGACCCGGCCGCTCGCTGACCGCGTCCATTTGTGACCTCGGGACCCGGCGATTCGGGCTCACGCGGCGTCGTCGATGACGCCCGGTTTGATGGAGAAGGTGTCATTGCGTGATGATCAGCGGGGGTAGAAGGGTCTAAGGACGCGGCGGGTCTGCTGGATGGTGCTGGCAGCAGCAGGGCCGAAATGGGCGATGGTGCTGAGCAGTTCGCGGAGGTAGAGCAGGGGCATGCGGCCTTCCCAGCCGGGGGGCGAGGGGTTGAGTTCCTGGTAACAAGCGAAGAACCGCCCGGAGGCCGCCGGGCGGGGCGAGCACCACAGCATGGACAGGTCGACTTCGGCCCAGGTGCGGCTCACGGCCGGGTCTATGACGGTGATCCGGCCCGCTGGCTGGCTGAGAAGGTTGCCCGTCCATAGGTCGCCGTGGGTAAGGACGGCGGGCATGGCGGGGATGATGTCGCCGAGGCGGGCGCACAGCCGCTCGACGGCGTAGCGGTCAGCAGCGGTGAGGACCTGCTCGGCGGCCGGCTCGCTGAGGTAGCGCAGCAGCCGGTGCTGGGCGAAGAACTCGTGTCCGCTGGCGGTCCAGGTGTTGACCTGGCGGAGCCGCCCCAGGTAGCCGTGGTGGTGCCAGCCGAAGCGGCCGTCGGCCGTGCTGGTGTGCAGGTCGGCAAGATCGCGGGCGAACCTCTCCCAGGAGTTTTCGTTGTCCGCACGGGGCGCCAGCGCCTGCAGGAGCAGCAGCCGGCTGGTGACGGCCAGAACGTCCGGGGTGGCCAGGTGGCCGGTGCGGCGCAACGCGGCCAGCCCGCTGGCCTCGACCCGGAATACGTCCGGGGGCGCGGCGGTGATGGTCTTGCCGACCGCGGTTGTGCCGTCGGCGTAGGTGACGAGCCAGCTATCGGCGATGACCCCGCCGGACAGGCGGTGAACGGCGGTGATGCGGTCAGCTCGCCCGAGCGCGGCCAGCTCGCCGCGCAAGGCGGAGTCGCTGGCCGGATCGGCTGGCATGCTCGTTCTCCAGGTTGTCAGACGTCGTGCTCCGCCGGCCCGCCCGGCAGCTCGCTCGCTGACCGGTAGATCTTCGCCAGTGCGCTCATCAGGTACTTGCGTTCCGCCGCCGTGAGGTTTTCGGTGATTTTATCCTCCAGGGACCGCCGTTCCGCCTCGACCGGCCCGCGCAGCCCGCGCCCCGCGTCGGTGAGCCAGAACCGTATGAGGCGGTTGTCCCGTTCGTCGCGCCGCCGGGTAATCAGCCCGGCGTCGACCATCCGGGCGGCCACCTTGGTGACGGCGGGCGTGGTGACGTTTGCCGCGGCGGCGATTTCGCCGGGGGTACGGCCATCCTGCTCCCATAGTGCCGCCAGCAGGTGATCCTGCCCGAGGCGCAGCCCGTACCGGCGCAGCGCGGCGTCCGCCGCCGCCCGGATCGCCTTGTTCGTCTTGCCGTGCAGGTCCAGGAGCTCGGACACGCGGCCCTCCCGCAGAGCGTACGGAGCCGGCCGTGGGCAGCCGGCTTGACGGTCGATCGTTTACCGGTTGCCGTACCTGCTCGTGCCTGGCATCGGCCTCGATCACACCGAACACGCGATCGCCGCGGCCAAGGCGGCCGGAGTGCGGCACATCGTGTACCAGTCGTCGTACGCCGCCATCGGCGATCCGGTCCCCGCGATGGGCCGCTGGCACCGCGAGCGCGAGCAGCTGATCCGTGCCAGCGGCATCCCCGCGACGTTCCTGCGGGCCACCGGCTTCATGACCAACGCCTTCGACTGGCTGCCCACCCTCCGTGAGGGGGGGCTTCGTTCTCGACCCGGCCGGCCCGGGCCGGACCGCGCCGATCGATCCGGCCGACATGGCGGGCATGTTTGCAGGGATCCTGTTGGTCCGGACCGAGTGGTCCGCCTTTCGCCGGCGGGAGGCGGGGGAGTAAAGGGGTGCAGCAGGCGCGTCTGCCGGAGCCGGGCATGGGGGAGATGCTGGCTGCTGGCGGGAGGATGGGCGAGCTGGTAGGCGCCCGCGGAACATCCTGCGGGGCTGCTGGTCCTCGGGCTCAACAGCGGCCGGCCACTGGACGAGAGCTACCGCAGGTTCGCCGGCCTGGCCGCCGGCCATGTCGTCGGCGATCGCCGACGCGACCGCTCTGGAGTCGGCCCGCCGCCGCCCCAGGCAGCTCGCGGCCCTCGACCGCGCCAAGACGATGTTCTTCTCCAACGTCAGCCACGAGCTGCGCACGCCGCTGACCCTCATGCTCGGGCCGCTGGAGGACATGCTGGGCAAACCGGACGGCCCCGGCCCCGGCGACCGGGACCTGGTGGAGATGGCCCACCGCAATGCGGTGCGGCTGCTCAGACAGGTCGTTCTGCCGCGGGCTGGCCTGCTGGTTTGGCGTTTCCCTACACTTGCGGCTTTGCTGGCGGGCGCCACGATGTCCACCTGCTCGTTGGCTGGACGTTCCAGTCGATCATGACCGGTCGGCGGCCATTGATGATCATGCACCACTACTGGCGCCTGCGCGACGGCAAGATCGAGCACTTCCGCGGCAGCGAAGATACCGAGCAGACCGTCCGGATCCTGACCCCGGAACTCATCCCGGTCTCGAATCCCTAAGGGCTATGCTGCTGTCTGAAAGGTGCAGTGACCCGCGGTGCTTCGGCGGGTCATGTCGGGACTTCCGGCCAGCACGGTGAACCGGTTGAGGTTCACCGAGACTCTCGGACAGAGAGCTGCCCGGCATGCCCGAAAACACCAATCCATCCCCGCTCGCGCGCTGGCTGATCTTCGCCGCGGTGCTGGCCGCGGATGTGATGGATCTTCTGAGCACTTCCGTCACTAACCTCGCGGCGCCTTCGATCGTTCGCGACCTCCACGCACCGGAATCGCTTTCTCCCTGGCTCGGCTCCGCGTATGCGCTCGCCCTCGGGTCGGTGCTTGTGCTCGGTGCCCGGCTCGGAGACAAATTCGGCCCGCGGAGGCTGTTCCTGACCGGCCTGGCTGGTTTCGCGCTCGCCTCGCTGGCGTGTGCCCTGTCGGTCGCTCCGGCGATGATCGTCGTGGCCCGCGTCATTCAGGGCACGTTCGGCGCCCTGCTCATCCCGCAGGGATTCAGCCTGCTGCTGCGCGCGTTCCCCCGCCAGGAACTCGGCCGGGTCTTCGGGCTATTCGGTCCCCTGATGGCCGTCAGCTCGATCAGCGGGCCCGTCCTCGCGGGATTCCTGCTCTGGCTGGACCCGTTCGGCCTGGGCTGGCGCGCGGTGTTCCTGATCAATGTCGTCATCGGTGCCGTGCTCTACCCGCTCAGCGCGCGGGTTCTCCCGCGCGCACGCGGCGACCGGTCGGTCCGGCTGGATCCGGTCGCCGCCGTCCTGCTGATCGCCGGGCTGGCCGGCACGCTAGGCGGCCTGATCACGGCGGGCGAGCACCGGCAGGGCTGGCTGCCTGCCGCGGCGATCGCGGCGGCCCTGGCTGCCTTGAGCCTGTTCGTCCGGCGTCAGCTGCGCAGCCCGGCCCCGTTCCTCACGCCGTCCCTGTTCCGCGTCCGCAGCTTCGCCGCGGGCCTGGTGATGGGCTTCGTGTTCTTCGCCGCGGTGGCCGGGCTCCTGTACGCCACGTCGCTGTACCTGCAGTTCGGCCGCGGCCTGGCGCCGCTCCCGACGGCCGGTCTCATGGCGCCGCTGTCGATCGGCATCATCGCGGCTTCCTTCTCCGCCCGCGGGCTGGTCGAACGGCTCGGCCGGCGGCTGGTGGCCCTCGGGCTCATCGTGATGGGAGCTGGCACCGCCGGCTACCTGGCCGTGATCCTGCTCGTCCCCGGCGCGACGTGGACACTGCTGCTTCCGCTGCTGGCCTGCGGCCTCGGCATGGGCGGCTGCTTCGGATCGGTGTTCGCCGTCGCGCTCGGTGATGTCCAGCCCGACCAGGCCGGAAGCGCCAGCGGCACCCTGAACGCGGTTCAGCAGATCGCGAGCGCGGCCGGAGCCGCGCTCATCTCCGCCGCCTACCTCGCCGCCGCATCCACCAGCACCGCCCGCGATGCCCTCGCGGCCAGCCTGGCGATCGTCCTCGTCATCACCGCCCTGTCCCTCGCGGCACTTCCGCTCCTGCCCCGACGAGCTGCGGCCAGCCCCCACTAACGACGCGCTGCCCCCACCCCAGCACGCACCAACGACACGCCGCCCCAGCACACACCAACGCGCTGCCCCCAGCACCCACCAACGACGCGCTGCCCCCAGCACGCGCTGCCCCAGCACCCACCAACGACGCTTTACCGACCGCGAAGCGAGCGAGATTATTTCAATGGTTGTGGCAACCTATTGGTCCTACCGGGTAGGTTGCCACAACCATTGGACCGCTATGTTGCGGGTAGGGCAAATGGGACAGGTGAGATAACGAGCCGGAAGTTCCGCGTCAAGCGGCACCCTACACCGCCCGAGCGCCGCCCCCCACCGCCCGAGGCCGCCCCCCACCGCCCGAGCGCCGCCCTCCACCGCCCGAGCGGCGCCCCCCACCGCCCGAGCGCCGCCCCCCAGGCCGCCCCGAGCGCCGTCCCCCACCGCCCGAGCGCCGCCCCCCACCGCCCGAGCGCCGCCCCCGACGCCCCCCGGGTCGATGAAGAAGTTGTCCCGGAACAACCCGGTCGGGTCATAGCGCCTTTTCAGCTCCCTCAGCCGGCTCAGGTGCCCGGGCGGGAACGCCCGCTCGAGCACCTCGGGGCCGGTATCGGTCTCGAAGCTGAGGTACATCCCCTCCATCTGCGGGATGAGCTTGTCCCACCAGGTATCGAGCCCGGAAGCGCGGGTGCCGAACGCCGCCACCGAGAAGTTCGCCTCCCGCCATCCGTACGCGGTCGCGTCGCAGGGCACGTCGGACACCGCCCCGCCGACGGCGCGGATCGCGAGGAAGTAGGAGGCACCCGCCTCGAGCAGCGCGGCGACACCGGCCGCGAAGGCCGGCGTGAGGTGGCGGACCAGCCCGGAGTGCGAGTGCGGCTCGCCCTGGGCCTGCTGCGGCGCTTCGCTCAGCATCGCCTGCATGATCTGGTCGTAGGTAGTCACCGCGATCGACTGGTCGAGCAGCGGGGCGACGCCGGCGATGGGCTGCAGCCGCTCGATGATCGTGTCGGGGTCGTCGGAGTCGACCACGAGCATCGCCTGGGCGTACTGCCGTCCACCCTGGCGGCCACCGAGGATGACCTCGCCGCCGACGCTGCGGTCGGCCGCCTCGATCGCCGCTCCCCACCGGCTGAGGAACCCGGCCGTATCGGACGCGTCGAAGACGAGCTGGGCGAATGCGACCTGGCCGACCCGGGGCGCCGCGAACTCGAAGCCGACGGCGACGCCGAAGTTGGCGCCCGCTCCGCGCATGCCCCAGAACAGCTCCGGGTTCTCGGTCGCGCTCGCGTGGGCCACGCTGCCGTCGGCCAGCACGACATCGACGCCGCGCAGGTGGTCGATGGTCAGGCCGTGCTCGCGGGCGAGCCAGCCGATGCCGCCGGTGGTGGCCAGCCCGCCCACCCCCACCCCGCCGTAGTCGCCGCTGGTGACGGCCAGCCCGTACGGCGCCAGGGCCCGGGCCACGTCGGCCCACCGCGCCCCCGGCCCGGCACGCACCATGCCGGAACCCTGATCCTGCACCTCGACCGCGTTCAGCGCCCCGACGTCGATGACGAGCCCGCCGTGGTTCAGCGACCGGCCGGACAGGCCATGGCCGGCGCTGAAGATCCCGAGCGGCCGGTCCCGGTGCCGGCCCGCGACCGCCACCGCGTCCCGCACCTCCTCGACCGTCCGCGGGCGAAGAACGAGTCCGGGTGCCCCGCCCCGCAAGTAGCCGGAGGTATAGCGGGCGTACCCCGCGTCCCCGGGCTCGACCGCGTGGGCGGCCAGCGACGCCGGCAGCCCGTCGTAGTCGATGCCGGGCCGGCGCTTGGACCGGGCGAGCGAACTCCGCAGGCGGCCGGCCGCCGGCGTGCCGCGATGATCGCGGCCGCGCTCCACCTGCTCCCGGACGGCGGGCGCGACCTCCGTCGCGAACGACCGCAGCCCGTCAGGGTCGTCACCCATCACGATGAAGGTGCTGATGCCGTCCTCCAGCGCCAGCCGCGCGAGGTCATCGGCGCTCTCCCGGCCCGTGACGTTCAGCAGCCGCGTGATCTCCCGCGGGTCGCGGCCCGCGCTCCCGGCCGCCTGGTCGATGACGCCGTTGCCGCGGGGCAGGTCCCCGGGCTGCAGGTAGGGGAGTGACGGCAGCCAGCCGTCACCCTTGCGGCCCGCCAGCTTCAGCATGCGCGGCTTGTACGCGCCCACCCAGACCGGGATCTCGTGTGCCGGCGCGGGACCGCGCTTCGCGCCGGCGACGCGGTAGTACTCGCCGTCGACGCGCAGCGGCCGCCGTTCGGCGGCGTCCCAGATCCCGCGCAGCACGTCGATCGCCTCATCCAGCGCGTCCACCGCCTGCCCGGGGTCGAGGCGGCGCCCGCCCATCGCCTCGATCGCGTCCCAGAACCCGCCGGCGCCGATCCCCACGCTCACCCGGCCGCCCGACAGCAGGTCCAGGCTCGCCGCCGCGCGCGCCAGCACCGCCGGCTGGCGCAACGGCAGGTTGAGCACGTTGCCCGACAGCTGCACCCGCTCGGTCTGAGCCGCGACCCACGACAGCAGGGTCCACGTGTCCAGGAACGACGGCTGATACGGATGATCCTGGAAGGTGACCAGGTCGAACCCGAGCTCCTCGCTCAGCACCGCGAGCCGTACCGGCGCGGAGGCGGGGGAGTTCACCGGGGTGATGAAGGATCCGAACCGGATCGGATGTCCGTAGTCAGGCATGGCTCAAGCCTTCACCCGCCTGGGCGAGCGTGGCAAATCCGAGGTAAGTCACTTACTATAGATAAGTGACTTCGCCACGGGATCGCGCCAGCGGCTGGGAGCTCATCGACGACGAGGAATGCCGCCGCGCGACCGCGATCGTCGAGCGGGTCGGCCGCCGCTGGAACAGCGGCATCCTGCTGGCCATCGCCCGCGGCGCCAGCCGGTTCACCGAGATCGTCGCGCACGTCGACGGCCTGTCGGACCGCATGCTGGCCGCCCGCCTCAAGGAACTCGAGCAGCTCGGGCTGATCGACCGGATCGTCGAGCCGACCACGCCGGTTTCCGTCCGCTACCGGCTCACCGTGCGCGGCCAGGATCTCCTCGCCTCCCTCCAGCCGCTCATGGCCTACGGCCAGCGCTGGGAGCGGACCCCGGGAGCCAGCCAGCCGGAAACCAGCCAGGCTGGGAGCCAGTCAGGCGGGAGCCAGCCAGGCGAAACCAGCCAGGGTGGGAGCCAGCCAGCCGGAAGCCAAACCAGAAGAAGCTAACCAGCCGGGGCCGCTAACCTCCGCGCCGCGGGCCTGGCGCCCGAGGCGGGCCAGCTCGTCGAGGAGGTCCCGCGCCTGGTCCGCCGGCCGGTCCCGGAAGGCCGCGTGCGCCCGCCGCCCGGCGGCGTCGCCGTGCACCGAGGCCAGCGACAGCCGCCGCTGCACCGGCCCCTGGGTCAGCCGGACGCTCTGCAGCTTCTCCAGTTTCATGTACACGGTCTTCTTGCTCACCCGCCCGGTGACCGTCACGGCCATCGCCTGGTTGTGCCCGGCGGCCAGGAAGTGGTAGCTCAGCGGCGCCTTGACCCGGGCCCGTTCCGGCGGCCGGGCCAGCTCCGGCAGGTCCGGCCCGAAGATCAGCCGGACCAGGTACTGCGCCTCGCTCATGGGGCCCACCGGGAGCAGGGCCTTGGTGAGGCCGCCGGCCTTGGACCCGGATTCCCGCCCCGCCACGCCCGCTACGTCGACCACGAGCCGGCACCAGCCGAACGGGCGCCACAGCAGTGGCTGCACCAGCCGCACCGCCTGGACCCGCCGGAACGGGATCGTCTCGGCCACCGTGCTCAGCAGCCCGCGCCGGATCCTGATCCCGTCCGGTGAGGTGGCGACCGTGAAGCCGTAGCGGCCCGTCACCTGCTGCCATGTCCTGGTCAACATCCCGAGCGCGATCACGCCGAGGGTGGACTCCGAGGCCACGAACAGGGCCGGGGTCGCCTCGGCGGCGACCGTGGCGATCACCGCCAGGGCGGCGAACCTGGGCGCGGCCCGCAGCAGCGTGGCCCCGATCACCCGCCCCGCCGGGACGGTGATCACGGGGGACTCGGCCGGTTCGGGGGTGGCCGGGTCGAGGCCGTGGTGCCCGGCCAGCAGCACGGCCCGCAGCCGGGTGGCCTCGCCGACGGTCAGGAAGGCCAGCCGGTCGCCTCCCTTCCCGGCCCCGGCCAGCCTGATCCGCAGGGACGCCAGGCCCAGGACGCGCGCCAGGAACGGCCGCACCACGTCGACCGCCTGGATCCTGTTCATCGGGAGCTGCCGGGAATCCCGGCGCAGCAGGCCCGTCTCGATGCGCAGCGTGGACCCGTCCAGCTTCCACCGGGTGACGAGCCAGTGGACGAAACCGGCGATCACGAGCGCGACGGCCGCGACCACCTGGTAGATGTAGGCCTTGAGCCCATCTGCCGTCACCAGGCTCAGGACCGCGATGCTGAGCAGGCTGGACAGCAGCCGGCCCGCGTTGATGAACGGCGACAGCGGGTGCAGGCGATGCCAGCCGGCCCCCAGCTCCTTGGTCACAGGCCGGCGGCCCTGGCCTCGCCGAGCACGGCGAGACGGTCCCGCAGCCGCGCGGCTTCGTCCCGCTCGAGACCGGGTATCCGGGCGTCGCTCGCGGCCGCCGCCGTGTGCAGCTGCACCGTGGCCAGCCGGAAGGCGCGCTCGAACGGCCCGGCCGTGATCTCGACGTACTGCATCCGCCCGTACGGGACCACGGAGACCCGGCGGACGAGCACCCCGCGCGACACGATCAGGTCCTCGTCCCGCTCGCGGTACGCCCAGGCCCGGTAGCGGCGCCGCTCGACCCACAAGACGACGCCCGCAGCTGCGGCCACGGCCACCGCGGCGGCCGCCCCCGCCCCGGCTCCCACGGCAATCCCAGCCGCCACACCCGCCACCGCGGCGAGCAATGGCCCCGCCAGCGCCACCTGGCTCAGCCGCATCCGCCACAGCCGCGTCGAGGGGACCATCCAGCCAGGCGATGCGTCAGCGGCCATGACTAAACGGTACACATCTTCCCGGCCCGGCCGGCGGCCGGAAATTACCGGCTCGGGGACTCAGCCTTTCCGCGACTGCCGCGTCATACAGTCGTGAGCGGACAGGCGAAGGCTCCTCAGGACACCTGGCGGGCACCGGATGATGTCGTGGCCGGGCTGTTCCGCGAGCACGGGCTCGTCCTGGTCCGGCTGGCGGTGCTGCTGACCGGGGACCGGGCCACGGCCGAGGACGTCGTCCAGGATGCCTTCCTGGCGTTCCAGCGCGCCCGGCCGCGGCTCCGCGACCCGGACAAGGCGCTCGCCTACCTGCGGGCTTCCGTAGTCAACGGGTGCCGGTCCGTGCTGCGTGGCCGTCGCCGCCTCCAATTCGGGCCGAACGAGTTTGACTTCCCCGTCTCGTCAGCGGAAACAGCAGTCATCGCGGAGCAAGACCGCCGGCTGGTGCTTGCCGCGGTAAGCCGGCTGCCGGAGCGGGCGCGCGAGATCCTGGCGCTGCGCTACTACCTCGACCTGCCGTACGAGGAGATCGCCGCCGTGCTCGGCGTGACCAAGGGCACCGTGTCCTCGACCATTTCCCGGGCCCTGGCCGCGCTCGGCCGCGACCTGAAGGAGGAGCTATGAGCGGGCTGGAGGACCGGCTGCGCGACGCGTACCGGGACGAGGCCGGCGCGGTGACGCCCGAGAGCATCCTCGGCCTCGGCGCGGCGATCGCCGCTCAGTCGCCGCCGCCAGCACGATCGGGTCGGGCACAGAAGTGGAGCCGGTGGCTGGCGCCGCTGGCGGCCGCGGCGGCCGTCGCCCTGATCGTGGTCGCGGCAGCGGTAGCTATACCGCACGGCACCGGCCGGCCCCAGGCCACCCCGGGGGCGCCGCCGAGGTTCCTGATCGACGACTCGACCGGAGTCTCGCCGCTGGCGGTGCGCAACGCGACCACGGGGGCTCTCGTGGCGCGGGTCACGGTGCCGCCGGGATATCCGGAGGGGAACAGCCGCACCTACATCAACGCCGTCGCCACCGGGAACGGGCGGGACTACCTGGTCGCGGAGTACGCCAATCCGTGCCGGTCGTGGATCTACCGGTTCAGCCTCGACAACGCGGGACAGCCGTCCGCCCTGACCCCGTTCGCCGCCCTGCCGACGATCGCGACCTCGGTGAACAGCCTGACCGTCAGCGCCAACGGGCAGATGGTCGCCTTCACCACGGCTGCCTGCCTCGGCGCGAAGGCGCGGCCGAACTACCTGGGCGTCACGAACGTCCGCACCGGGCATACCACGCGGTGGACTTTTCCCGGCCACGATGCGGCGGACTCCCTGTCGCTGACCGCGGACGGAAAGCAGCTCTGCTACACCCTCGACGGGGATGGGTCCTTTTCGCTCATCCGGGTCATCCCGACCAGCGCCCCGCCGGGGAGCGCGACCGGTCCCGGCCGGATCGTAGCTCCGGTCGAGGCCGGCAAATTCTTCTCCTTCGCCGCCATCTCCCCTGACGGCGGCCGGGTCTACTTCGCCGTTGACGCCCAGCGGGCCGTGCTCCAGACCAAGCCGGTGACCGAGCAGGTCCGCGTGACCGACCTGGCCACCGGGCGCTCGCGCGTCGTGTACGCAGCCGCGGGGCTGCCGGGCTTGATCACGTCCGACCCCGGCGTCCGGTACCTGCTGCTGCAGAGCCAGGGACAGCCGCGACAGCCACCGAGGCTGACACGGCTGGACCTGGCGACCGGGAAGGTCACCGCCCTGCCGGCCGGGCGGTTCGGCCTGCCCGCCGCGCTCTACTGGTAGGCCAGGTTGGGTCCCAGCCAGTGCTCCGCCTGGTCGAGCGGGACCCCGCGCCGCTTGGCGTAGTCCTCCACCTGGTCGCGCGCGATGCGACCGACCGTGAAGTAACGCGCGTCCGGATGCGCGAACAGCAGCCCGGACACGCTGGCCGCCGGCGTCATGGCGAACGACTCGGTGAGCGCCAGGCCGAAGTCCCCGGCCCCGAGCATCTCGAAGAGCTCTTCCTTGAGGCTGTGGTCCGGTGCGGCGGGATAGCCGAACGCGGGCCGGATACCGCGGAACCGCTCGGCGTGCAGGTCCTCGACGGCGGGCGCCTCGTCCGGGTCGTACCAGTCACGGCGGGCCCGCAGGTGCGTGTACTCGGCGAACGCCTCGGCCAGCCGGTCGGCCAGCGCCTTCACCATGATCGACTTGTAGTCGTCCCTCTCCGCCTCGTACCGGCGGGACAGCTCCTCCGCGCCGTGAATAGCGACGGCGAACCCGCCGAGGTGATCCCCGCCGTCCGCCAGGTAGTCGGCCAGGCACCGGTTCGGCCGCCCGTCCGGCTTGACGGTCTGCTGGCGCAGCATCGGCAGCCGCAGCTCGCCGCCGGGCCCGGTGGCCACCACGATGTCGTCGCCGTCGGCGTGAGCGTCCCAGAACCCGTATCCGCCCCGCGCGGTCAGCTGCTCCTCGGCGATGATCTCGTCCAGCATCGCGTTGGCGTCCTCGAACAGCTCACGGGCCTCCGGAAGCTTGTCCAAGATGGCCGGGAACTTGCCCTTCAGCTCCCAGGCCAGGAAGAAGAACTGCCAGTCGATCAGCTCGCGCAGCTCGGCCAGCGGGGGAGTGACCAGGCGCACCCCGGTGAAGGCCGGCTCCGGGCGGTAAGTGAAGTCCGGCCGTTCGGAGTTGGCGCGGGCCCTCTCCAGCGTCAGCAGCGGCTGGCTGCGCCGCGATTCGTGCTGCTCCCGCAGCCGCTGCTGCTCGGCGCGGTTCTCCTCGTCCAGGTCGGCCGCCCGCGCCGGATCGAGCAGGTGCTGCACCACGCCCGCGACCCGCGAGGCGTCCAGCACGTGCATCGTGGAGCTGTCGTAGGCCGGCGCGATCCGGACCGCGGTGTGCTGGCGCGAGGTGGTGGCCCCGCCGATCAGCAGCGGGGTGGTCATGCCACGGCGCTGCATCTCGGCCGCCACGTTGACCATCTCGTCCAGCGACGGCGTGATCAGGCCGGACAGCCCGACGATGTCCGCCTGTTCCGCGGCCGCGGTGTCCAGGATCTTGGCCGCGGGCACCATCACGCCGAGGTCGATGACCTCGTAGTTGTTGCAGCCGAGGACCACGCCGACGATGTTCTTGCCGATGTCGTGCACGTCGCCCTTGACGGTGGCGAGCACCACCTTGCCGTTGCCGCGCCGCTGCCCGGCGGGCTTCGGCTCGGCGTCCATGAACGGCTCGAGGTAGCCGACGGCGCGCTTCATCACGCGGGCCGACTTCACCACCTGCGGCAGGAACATCTTGCCCGCCCCGAACAGGTCGCCGACGATCTTCATGCCGTCCATCAGCGGGCCCTCGATGACGTCGAGCGGCCGGGCCGCCTGCTGGCGGGCCTCCTCGGTGTCGGCCTCGACGTAGTCCGCGATGCCGTGCACGAGGGCGTGCGACAGGCGCTCCTGGACCGGTGCGTCCCGCCAGGACAGGTCCGCCTCGGCGCGCTTGGCGCCGCCCTTGGACTTGGTGTTCTCCGCGAACGTGACGAGCCGGTCGGTGGCGTCCGGCCTGCGGTCGAACAGGACGTCTTCCACCAGCTCCAGCAGGTCAGCGGGGATGTCCTGGTAGACCTCGAGCTGGCCCGCGTTCACGATGCCCATGTCCAGGCCGGCCCGGATCGCGTGGTAGAGGAACGCGGCGTGCATGGCCCGGCGGACGATCTCGTTGCCGCGGAAGGCGAACGAGAGGTTGGAGATGCCGCCGCTGGTCCGCGAGCCCGGGCAGCGGCCCTTGATCAGGGGCAGCGCGTCGATGAACGACCGGGCATACCCGTTGTGCTCGGCGATACCGGTGGCGACGGCCAGCACGTTCGGATCGAAGATGATGTCTTCCGGAGCCCAGCCGGCCCCTTGGGTCAGCAGGTCGTAAGCCCGGCCGCAGATCTCGACCTTCCGCTCGGTGGTGTCCGCCTGGCCCTGCTCGTCGAAGGCCATCACGACCACGGCGGCGCCGTAGCTCCTGATCGTCGCGGCGTGCTCGAGGAAGACGGCCTCGCCCTCCTTGAGGCTGATCGAGTTGACCACGCCCTTGCCCTGCACGCACTTGAGCCCGGCCTCCAGCACGCTCCAGCGCGAGCTGTCGATCATCACCGGGATGCGGGCGGCCTCCGGCTCGGTCGCGATCAGGTTCAGGAACGTGGTCATGGCCTGCTCCCCGTCGAGCAGGTCGGCGTCCATGTTCACGTCGAGCACGTTGGCGCCGTTGCGCACCTGGTCGAGCGCCACGTTCACGGCGGCCTGGAAGTCGTCGGCCTCGATGAGCCGGCGGAACTTGGCCGAGCCGGTGACGTTGGTCCGCTCGCCGATCATCACGAACCCGGTGTCGGCCGTGATCGCGAACGGCTCCAGCCCCGACAGCTGGGTGGCGCGGCCGTCCCGCGCCCGGAGGGCCCGGCGCCGGATCGGCCGGATGGCCTCGGCGATCGTGGCGATGTGGGCCGGGGTGGTGCCGCAGCAGCCCCCGACGACGTTCACCATGCCCTCGGCGGCGAACTCGTGCAGGTAGTGGGCCGTCTCCTCGGGCGTCTCGTCGTAGCCGCCGAAGGCGTTGGGCAGGCCCGCGTTCGGATGGCAGGCCGTGTAGGTATCCGCGAACCGGCTGAGGTCGGCGATGTGCGGCCTGATCTCCTTGCCGCCGAGCGAGCAGTTCACGCCGACGACGAGCGGGTTAGCGTGGCGGACCGAGTTCCAGAACGCCTCGACCGTCTGCCCCGTCAGGGTGCGGCCGCTCAGGTCGACGATCGTGACCGAGATCCACAGCGGCAGGTCCGGGGCCGTCTCCTGAGCCGCCTTGATCGCGGCCTTCGCGTTCAGCGGATCGAAGATCGTCTCGATCAGCAGCAGGTCGGCGCCGCCCTCGGCCAGCGCGGCGATCTGCTCGGCGTAGGCGTCCTTCACCTGGTCGTAGGTGACGGCGCGATAGGCCGGGTCTTCCACCTTGGGGCTGAGCGACAGGGTGACGTTGAGCGGGCCGACCGAGCCCGCCACGTACCGGGTGCCCTCGGCCTCGTCGGCGGCCTGCCGGGCCAGCTGCGCGCCGCGCAGGTTCATCTCGTAGACCCGGGACTCGAGCCCGTAGTCGGCCTGGCCGATGCTGGTCGCGGTGAACGTGTTGGTCGTGGTGATGTCCGCGCCCGCGGCCAGGTACTGGCGGTGGACGTCGAGGATGACGTCCGGGCGGGTGAGGTTGACCAGGTCCGGGTCCCCGGCCGTATCCCGGTCGTGTCCCGGCAGCCGGTAGTCAGCGGGAGTGAGGTTGCTGGTCTGGAGCATCGTGCCCCAGGCACCGTCCAGGATCGCGATCCGGTCGTCTAGGAGCCGTATCAAATCGCGCACTCGCACCTCCCGTTTGTGGGAGGCGCCCTTGCGTCACGACTAGTCGCACGGGACCGAGCGTGGCGGGTTCATCACCCGTTGCAGCGCCTCTCGCTCCCAACCCGAGTTTACAGTGCTCGCCCCCAGTTTTTCGACCCAATACTTGTGCCCAACCACAACCAGCAGGTCAAGCACAAGTAAGAGTCCAGCCCGAGGTCCGCGTTCCGGACGCCGTGAAACCGGACTTCGAGCGCGCCCAAACGCGCTCGAACCGGGCTTTCATGGCGTCAGCAGGCCCCGCGTGCCGGGTGGCGAACCCGGTCACAGCACTTCTGCGAGGCCCATGGATTCCCGGTACCACCGGTAGTACCAGCGGCCGATGATCTCCTGCTCGGACGGCACCAGCACCCCGCCGCGGGCGTAGGCGCGGGACTTCATGTTCGGCTGGCACCACTGCGACGCGGCGAAGTCCTGCTCGTTGACCCGGTGGAAGAGCTCGAACGGTGTCGCTGAGGTCGTACCCGGCCACCGTCGACGGCGGGAACAGCCACTCGCACACGACCCTGGTGACCTCCGCGCTCAGCGGCTCGAACCGGTGCGCGATGACGTGATCGGGCAGCAGCGACAGGAAGCAGTTGGGCCGCATCACCATGCCGTAGTACTTGCGGTCGTCGTGGTCATCCAGGCCCGGCAGCCGGGGCAGCACGGTGCTGCCGCTGACCGAGAACGAGTCCTTGTGCTCGGCGAACAGGTAGCCGTTGGTGTCGTAGGTGACGGGCGCGCCCCCGGCCAGGTTGCGGAACTGCGGCAGCGTGTCCACCAGCTCGGGGTGGATGGTGTTGCAGTGGTAGCACTCCTGGAAGTTCTCCTGGATGATCTTCCAGTTCGCGGTCACCGTGTAGTCCACCCGGTGACCCACGACCAGGTCGGCCAGGCCGTAGCGGTCGAACTTGGCCCGGTCCCCGCCCAGCCGGAAATCCAGCTGCGGCCACACCAGGTCCTCCAGCGGCTCCGGGTCCTCGGCCAGGTTCAGCCAGACCATGCCGTACCACTGCCCTAGGTGCACCGCGTGCAAGCCGAAGTCGGCCTTGTCGGCGGCGCCCATCGAGCTCCAGTTGGGCGCGCTCATCAGGCTGCCGTCCAGCCGGTAGGTCCAGGAGTGGTACGGGCAGCGGATGGACCGGCCGAAGTCCCCGCTGCCGGTCAGGCACAGGGTCGAGCCGCGGTGCCGGCAGACGTTGAGGAAGGCGCGCAGCTCCCCGTCGCGGCCGCGGACCACGATGACGTTCTCGTTCCCGATGACCGTCCGCACGAAGCGGCCCGGCGACGGCACGTCCTCGGCCCGGCACACGTACTGCCACTGCCGCTCGAAGATGTTCCGCTTCTCCGCCTCGAAAATGGCGGGATCGGTGTAGTACCGGCCGGGCAGGGTCGGCAGGAACATCGTGGCCGGGGCCATGGTCATGGCTCGCTCCCTTCGCTGACTCACGCTAGGTACACGTTACGACGGGGGGCTAGCCTGACCAGCAAAGACGGTGTCCAGCTGCATTCCCGCCGCCAGCGCCCGATCCCTAGCGTCTTAACCATGAATCACAACTCCGCATTCGGGAAGCGATCAACCCACTCCGTTCGGCGGGCCGGGTTTGGTGTCCTGGCCGCCGCCCTCGCCGTCACCGGCATCACCGCCCTGGGCGGCGCGGGCGTGGCCTCGGCCGCTCCGGCCGCTCCGGCCGCTCCGGCCGCCGGGCCTCCGGGCCTGTCCGTCCGGGGCCAGCTGGTCTCGGCCACCCCGCTGCGCACGCTATCCACCCCGGCCGCGGTGCGATCCGAACTGACGGCCGACGGCTTCGACCCGTCCGCGGTGCGGTACGGCGTGCGCAGCTTCCGGCTGGTGTACCGGACGGTCGACAGCCGCGGGCGCCCGACCACCGCGAGCGGCCTGATGGTGCTGCCGGCCGACGGCGCGCGCCGGCTGACGGTGGTCTCCTACACCCACGGCACCGAGACCTACCGCGGCGACGCGCCGTCCATGCAGCCCACTGGCTTCGAGCCCGCGCCTGCCTACACCTTCGCGGCGGCCGGGTTCGCGGTCTCCGACCCCGACTACCTCGGCCTCGGCACCGGGCCCGGCCCGCAGCCCTACCTGGACCTGCCGTCGGAGACCACGGCGACCCTGGACATGCTGCGGGCCGTGCGCCACTACCTCACCGCCCATGGCGAGCAGGCCCGGCGGGACGTGCTGGCCACCGGCTTCTCCCAGGGCGGCCCGGCCGCGCTCGCGCTCGGCCGGGCGCTGCGGGACGGCGCCGACCCGTGGTTCCGGATCGGCGCGCTCGCCCCGATCAGCGGGCCCTACGACCTGGCCGGCGCCGAAGCGCCCGCCATCGCCGACGGCAACCTGGTCCGGCTGAACCCGGATCCGCGGCTGGGGGCCAAGTACAGCGTCCTGTACGCGGCGTTCGGCCTGGTCGCCCTGAACCGCGTGCATCACCTCTACTCCTCACCCGCGGAGCTGTTCAAGCCGCCCTACGCCGGCACCATCGAGACCCTGCTGGATGGTAACCACACCAGCCAGCAGCTGATCGCCGGCACTCCCGGCCGGCTGAGCGACCTGCTCACCCCGCGCGGGCTGGCCCTGCTCCGTCATCCGGCCGGCGCCCTGGCGGCCGCGCTGAAGGCCGACAGCAGCGCCTGCGACTGGGCCCCCCGCGTTCCCACCCGGCTCTACCTGGCCACCAACGACGAGCAGGTCGTCAACGCCAACACCTGGCACTGCCAGGCGGCGTTCGCCGCCCGCGGCGCGCGGGTCACCGCGGTCAACCTCGGCACACCCGACCACGCCGGCTCGCGGCACTTCGGATCGAACGTCGCGGGCACCGCTGCGATCGTCCGCTGGTTCTCCCAGCTGGCGTCCTGACCCGACTCATCTACAGATCGAGGACGAGGCGCGCGGTGCGGGAGCGGGAGACGCAGATCATCATGCAATCCCCGGCCGCGCGCTCCTCCTCGGTGAGCACCGAATCCCGGTGGTCCGGCAGGCCGGACAGCACGGCGGTCTCGCAGGTGCCGCAGGTGCCCTCGGCGCAGGACGACAGCACCCCGATCCCGGCCTCCTCCACCACGTCGAGGATCGAGCGGTCCGCCGAGACCGTCAGCCGCAGCTCGCTGCGGGCCAGTTCCACGTCGAAGGCCCCGGCCCGGACCGGCGCGCTCAGCGGCCGGGCGCTGAACCGCTCCACGTGCAGCGACCGGGGCGGCCAGGCCCGGCAGCGTTCCTCGACCGCGGCCAGCAGCGGCTCGGGCCCGCAGCAGTAGACCAGCGTGTCCGGCCGCGGCACACCGAGCCAGAAGTCCAGGTCGAGCAGGCCGGTCTCGTCCTGCGGAGCCACCGGTGACGCGGTCGCCGTACCGGGCCAGCTCGGGCAGGAACGCCATCGAGTCCCGGTACCGCCCGCCGTACAGCAGGTGCCAGTCCGCCCCGGCCGCCGTCACCGCGGCGATCATCGGCAGGATCGGCGTGATGCCGATCCCGCCCGCGATGAACAGGTAATGCGGCGCGTCCGCCAGCTCGAAGTTGTTCCGCGGCCCGCGGATCCGGACCGTGTCCCCGGCCCGCAGCCGGTCGTGGACGAACCGCGAACCGCCGCCGCCGTCCTCGTCGCGCAAGATGCCCAGCCGCCACACGTGCTGATCGGCCGGATCCCCGCACAGCGAGTACTGCCGGGTCGGCGCCCCGTCCAGGATCAGGTCCACGTGCGCGCCCGGCGCCCAGGGCGGCAGCGGGCTGTCCGCGACCGGCCGCAGGGTCAGCGCCACCACCCCGTCCGCCGCCTCGGCCTTGTCCTCGACCCGGACGTCCGCCTCGAATTCACGGGTAATCGTGACGACAGGTTCGGCGGTCACCGGGAACGCCAGGTGCAAGTTGTCCCAGACGTACATGTTCGGCGTGGTGCGGTAGCGCACCGGCGGCGCGGCGATCGTGTAGTCGCCCAGCACGGGCAGCGCCTCCTCCAGGGCGATCTTCGCCTCGAGGCGGGCCAGCGGCGCGCCGAGGCAGCCGTGCATCCCCTCGCCGAACCCGAGGTGGCGGAACCGTCCCCGGGTCACGTCGAACCGGTCGGGATCGGCGAACCGCCGCTCGTCCCGGTTCGCCGCCCCGTAGACCAGCACCACCCGGCCGCCGGCCGGGATGGTCACCCCGTGCAGCGTCACCGGACGCGACGTCGTCCGGCCGACCAGCTGCAGGGGAGTGGCCAGCCGGATCGCCTCCTCAACCGCGTCCGGGATCAGGGCCGGCTTCTCCCGCAGGATCGAGCGCTGGTCCGGGTTCTCGGCCAGCAGCTTGAACAACGTCCCGATCAGCCCGGCGGTGCTCTCCACGCCTCCCAGGAACAGCACCATCATCAGGCCGAGCACCTCCGAGGCGGCCCCGAAATCCTCCTCGGCGAACGGCACGCCGTCGATCTCGGCGGTGACGATGTGGGTGACCAGGTCCGCGCGAGGCTGGGCGCGCCGCTCGTGCAGCAGGTCGGTGAAGTAACTCTGGATGCCGGCCGTGGCGGCCTTGGCCACCGGGGTGAGCCGGGAGTCGTCGGGCTTGCGGTCCTTGAGCTCGTGCACCCACTGGTTGAGCTGGGCGCGGCCCTGCGCCCGGGCGGCGGGCAGCCCGAGCAGGTCGAAGAACACCTCGTTGGGCGTCGGCCAGGCCAGTTCCTGGGCCAGGTCGACGGTGCCGCGGTGCCGCCAGGCGTCGACCAGGCCGCGCACTACGGCGCGGACCGCGTCCTCGCGCTCGGCGATCCGGTTCGGCAGCAGCTGCGGCTGGATCATCCGGCGGATCTGGTCGTGCCGGGGGTTGTCGATGTCCGGCAGGAAGCCGGGTCCGCTCTGGTCCTTGGCGGTGTCGTCGATGTCGATGCCCTCGTAGGACAGGAACGTCTGCGGATCCGTGGCGGCCGCGCGCACGTCCTCGAACCGGGACAGCGCCCACCAGTTCCACTTCTCGCTGTAGAACACCGGCGCCTCGTCGCGCATCCACCGGTACACGCTGAACGGGTCGGCCTGAAACTCCCGGCTGAACGGGTCGTACTCCACGACTACACCACCGACTCCACGGCACACCACCGACTCCACGGCACACCACTGATTGGACAAGATTGGAAAATTATGGATCGTTCCAACAGCCGAAGCATCCCCCGCCGCCCCGGCCCGTGTCAAGGCCCAGGCGCCTCAGAGCCCGTCGCGGACCGAGTCGATGCCCCACTTCGACCCGCCGGAAGCCCAATGCCGCTTGGCACCGCGGGTCCGCCGTGACGTCATGAAACCCGGCTTCAAGTGCGTCCGGACGCGCTGAAAGCCCGGTTTCATGACGTCCGCCGCCCAGCTCACCCAGCGCCGGTGACCGCCTCGGTGCCGCGCTGTTTCCCGCAGTTCGTGTCGGTCGGCGTCCGCCCGCCGTCGATAAGTTAAGCTCGCCTCGAGTAGATCGTTCCAACTGCCGTCCTGGAGGTCCCCGGATGCCGGTCAACGGCGACCAGCCCGCCCGGCCGACGATCCGCGACGTGGCCGGACGGGCCGGCGTCTCCAAGTCCCTGGTCTCCCTCGTGCTCCGCGGCTCGCCGAAGGTCAGCGCCGACCGGCGCGCCGCTGTGGACCGTGCCGTCGCCGAGCTCGGCTACCGGCCGAACGCCGCTGCCCGGACCCTGCGCGAGGGACGCAGCCGCGCGATCGGCGTGCTGCTCAACGACGTCCGCCACCCGTGGTTCGTCGACCTCCTCGACGGCCTGATCTCCGTCCTGGAGGCGGACGGCAGGCACGTGGTGCTCAGCGGGGGCGGCCGGCTGGACCGGCGGATGGAGGAATCGGCCCTGCGCGGCTTCCTCGAGCTCGAGGCCGACGGCTTCATCCTGGCGGGCACCCAGGCCAACTCGCCGGTCATCGCCGAGATCGCGGGCGTCGTCCCCACGGTCGCCGTCGGCTGGCGCGACATCGACCTGCCCCGGGTGGACGCCGTGGGCAATGACGACCTGCTCGGCGCCACGCTCGCCACCCGGCACCTGATCGACCTCGGCCACCGCCGGATCGCGCACATATCCGGGCGCGTGTCCGGCACCGGCAACGTCGTCCCGAAGCTACGGCAGCAGGGTTACGAAGACACCATGCGGGCCTGCGGGCTGGGCGACCAGGTCCTGGTCGAGCACGCCGACTTCACCGAGGACGGCGGCTACCGCGCCACCGTGCGCCTGCTCAGCAGCCCCGAGCCGCCCACCGCGATCTTCGCCGTTGACGACCTGACCTGTGTCGGCGCCCGTTCGGCGGCCTCCGAGATGAACGTCGACGTGCCCGGCCGCCTCTCCCTGGTCGGCTACGACAACACCTACCTGGCCCGGCTCCGGTCGATCTGGCTCACCAGCGTGGACAGCGTCGGCTTCGAGTGCGGGCGGCTGGCCGCCCGCACGCTGCTGGCCCGGGTGGCCGACCCGGCGCGTCCCGCCGGACTGCACCTCCTGCCCCCCACCCTGCAGGTGCGCGGCTCCACGGGCCCCCCGCCGGGGCCCTAACCGCAGGATCAGGCCGCCGTCGGTGCACAGCGTCTGGCCGGTGAGCGCGGCCGACGCGTCCGAGGCGAGGAAGGCCACGGTGGCGGCCACGTCCTCGGGGACCAGCGTGCGGGGGGAGTGCCTGCCGCTCCCTGACCTGATCGAACGCCGCCGCAGGCAGGTCTAGCTGGGCCGTCGGCGTGGCCGTCAGCCCGGGCGCCACGCAGGTCACCGCGATCCCGTCGGCGCCGAGCCCGACCGCGAGCGTCCGGGCCAGCGCCACCAGCGCTCCCTTGCTGGTCACGTACGGGAGCATGTCCCCGGCGGGTGGCGCCCAGAACGGTGTCGGACACCACGAAGATGATCCGGCCGAACCCGCGCGTGGCCATGCCCGGCGCGAACGCCTGCGCCAGCAGCAGCGCGGACTCCACGTTGACCGCCTGCACGTGGCGCCAGGCGGCTAGGTCCACGCTGGCCAGGTCGGCCCGGCCGAACGCGGCGGCCGCGTGCACCAGCACGTCACACCGCCCGTGCCGGTCCAGCAACGAACCCGCCGCCGCCCGCACCTCGGACTCCTGCCCGAGGTCCACCGGCGGGTCCCCGGTCTGGTCCAGGCTCACCGTGTCGTGCCCCGAGGCGGCCAGCGCGGCCACGATCGCCCCGCCGATAGCCCCCGCCCCTCCGGTCACCACCGCCACCCGGCGCTCAGCCATCGGAGCACCTCGCGGCGGCGTGCGACCCGGCGATGCGGCCGAACACGATCGCGTCGGTGAGGCCGCCGCCGTGCTCGATCAGGTGTCCCCAGACCAGGCTGACCGCGCCGGCCGCGTAGAGCCCGGGCACCGGCAGGCCGTCCGGCCGCAGCACCCGGGCGAGCTCGTCGTGCCGGGGGCCGCCGGTGGTGCCCGCGATGCCGGGCCAGGTCTGGATGGCGAACAGGCGGCCGGTGTCGAGCGGCACCAGGGTGTCCGCCGACCGGCCGAACTCCTCGTCCCGCCCGGCCCGGGCGGCCGCGTTGTACTGCTCGAGGGTGCGCGCCAGCGTCCCGGGGTCGAGGCCGGTCTTCGCGGCCAGCTCGGCCGGGCTGCCCGCGCTGACGATCCAGCCGCGAGCGGTCTCGGCGGAGTTATCGGGGCTCCAGGCGTACTCGTTCGGCGTTCCGAGCAGGCCGTTCAGCGGTCCGGCGCGCCGCGTCGCCTCGTCGAAGATCGCCCAGCCGGGCAGCCGCGGCCGGTTGGGGTTGCGGGGGAGATAGGTGAGCAGCGCCCGCAGCCGGTCGTGGACCTCGTAGCCGGTCTCGTCGGCGAACCGGTGCCCGTCGGCGTCCACCAGCAGGTGGCTGGCGCCGAAGAAGTCGAGCGCGAACGGCGCACCGAACTCCGGCGTGCGGAACGCGAACCAGCCGAAGCAGCCGTACATGTGCCACAGCGCGGCGCCTGCCTGCTGCGCCATCCGGAGCCCAGCCCCGGTGTTGCCCGCGTGGCCCACCGGCCAGGACGGCCCCAGCGGCAGGTAGGCGTCGGCGAGCTCGGGGTCGGCCTCGAACCCGCCGCAGGCCAGCACCACCCCGCCCCTCGCCTCCAGCGCCACCAGCCCGTCGTTTTCGCTGGCCACCAGCCCGGTGACGACCTCGTTCTCGTCCAGGATGAGCCGCTCGGCCGCGGTCCCGAACCGCACCGGGATGCCCCGGGCGCGCACCGCCGCGTCGAGCAGATCCCAGAGCGCCTCGCCGCGGCGCCCGGTGCCGCCCGCGACCGTGCGGTAGCGGATCGCCCGGCCCGCCGGGAAGTGCGGCCAGGACGGAAACGGTGCGGGCAGCCTGCTAGGCGGCGGATCGAACGGAACTGTCTCCCCGCCCAGCGATCGCAGCCACCGGTCGATGTCGTGCAGCCCGTCGGCGTACGCCTCGAGCACCGTGCGGCCGGTGCGGCCGAAGCAGAGCGCGTCCAGGTGCTCGACGGCCGCCGGGCCCGGCACGTCGAACAGGAACCCGCCGCTGTACCGGGCGTTCCCGCCGCCCCGCCCGGCCGACTCCACGACCACGACACTGCGCCCGGCGTCGTGCGCCGCGATCGCCGCGCACGCCCCGGCCGGCCCGTAACCAGCCACCACGACGTCAGCGTTCACGCCCGCGGTTCCCCTCGCTCGTGCACAACCGGTCGAGCCGCTCCAGCGTCCGGCTCATGCCCTCGATCCAGATCCTGCCGTAGTCGATGTCCGCCCGCTCGTCCTCGGGAACCCGGGAGCAGTCAAAGGTCTCCGTCACGATCGTGGCGTCCGGGCCATCGGGAGCGAGCTCGAATGACCACCGCTGTCCCCAGCGGGCCGGGCGCTCGGCTTCCGGCTCCGCGTTCGGATGCCCGCGCCCCGCCTCAGGCTCCCAGCCGATGCGCCGGTCCGGCTCGTACGCCACGACGTGGTTGATCATCTGGTAGTCGCCCAGCTCGCTGAAGTGCATATCCATCACGAAGACATCCCCCACGCCGCCGATCACGGTGCCGGACGCCAGCCCCCGCAGCAGTCCCGAACCGTCCAGCTCGCGGTGCCTGCCCGGATCCGCCAGAATCCGGAAGATCTCCCTGGCCGGCGCGCCGATCCGTCGCGACACAGCGATGGGCTCGTATTCAATCCCCGCCATGAGCGGCCTCCTCACCATCCTGCATATCCAGCAGTATGCTCCCCAGTCACAAAAATCACTCTCGAATCTTTATTTGATTTACCTGAATAAGATCGTACAATAGCTTGAATTTCGCTATTATGTTCTAAAGCTTAGATTCTTTCCGAACGGGTGGTGTTCATGCCTTCAGGACCGGTTCCTGCGGACGCTGGGCGGGGCGCGCCCCGGCCTGGTGCGCAGCCTGAGCCGGATCCGTGGGTGCCGGTGATCACCCGCCCGGATCCGATGACTTTCGAGGAGTGGCTGGCGGCGGACCTCGATGAGGACGAGCCGCCGGACGAGGACGGTTTCCTGGATCTGGAAGACTCGGAACTGCCGTGGGATGAGGACCTGGCCGCGATCACGGCCGAGGCCGGCCGGATCGCGGCGGAGCGGGCGGCGGACGCGGCGTGGCTGGCGCAGCCGGGGACCGCGGAGCTGGCCGGGGCGGTGCTCGCGGACGAGGCCCGTAAGCGGGGCCCGCGCGGCCCGGGGCTGCCGGGGTCGGCGGAGCGGGTTCCGGGGGTGTCGTCCGGTCCGGCGGGCGGGTTCGGCGCCGGGGAGGGCCTGGATACCGCGCCCGGCTCCGCGGCCCTGCACGGGTTCATCGAGAAGGCCGTGGACAGCGAAAGGCTGGCCGAGGCCTCCGATGATGAGGTGATCGGGCTGATCTGCGCGGCGGACCGGGCCGAGGCCGCCGCCTGCTCCCTGAAGCATGCCGCCGTCGCGGAGCTGATCCGCCGCCGCCCGGCCCCTGGCGCCGCCGTGATCGAAGGCACCGCGGGGATGCCGGAGGCGTACCTGGACTCGGCCGGGACCGAGGTGAAATGGGCGCTGGCCGAGACCCGCCCGGTGGCCGACCAGGCGCTGGGCCTGGCCTGGGACCTCGAAGTCAAGCTCCCCCGGACCAGGGCCGCGTTCCGGGACGGGCGGCTGCGGCATGCCAAGGCCGTCATCATCGCCCGGGAGACCGCGCTCCTGGACCCGGCCGAAGCCCGCCTGGCTGAGCAGCAGGTCCTGGACGAGGCGCCGGGGCTGAGCCCGGGCAAGCTCCGGCGGGCGATCGCCCTGGCCGTGGCGGTGATCGCCCCGGCCAAGGCGCGGAAACGCCGGGAGCACGGGGCGAGGAACGCCCGGGTGGAGCGGTGGCGGGAGCATTCGGGGAACGCGGGGCTGGCCGGGCGGGAGCTGCCCCCGGCGCTGACCGTGGCGATGGACCAGCGGATCACCTGGTGGGCCCGCCAGCTCCAGGCCGCCGGCGTCGAGGGCGGCATGGACATCCTGCGCGGCCGCGCCCTGATCGACCTGGTCCTGGACCAGGACTCCCGCCCCGCCGCCTTCCGCGGCACCACCCCGGCCGATAGCGGCGCGGACCACCCGGCCTGCCCGTACCGGGCCCCGGGATCAGGAGCGGGACCGGGATCAGGACCGGGATGGGGAACGGGCGGAGGGATCCCGGCCGGGTTCGCAGGCCGGAACCACCTCACCGTGCCGCTGGCCACCCTGCTCGGCCTCGCGGACCGCCCCGGCGAGATCCCCGGCCTCGGCCCGGTGGACCCGTGGCTGGCCCGCGACCTCGCCGCCGCCTCGGCCGCCAACCCCAAGACCTCCTGGTGCCTGTCCGTCACCGACAGCCGCGGCCGGGCCAAGGGGCATGCCTGCGCCCGGCCCGAACCCGCCAGCCACGCCGCAACCAGCCAACACGGACCGCCCGGCGGGACCGGCCCGCCCGGGTTCACCCTCACCCGCACCGGGCCCGGGCCACCCAGCGGGTACGGAACCTGGCGGTTCACCACCGGCATCCCCGGCCAGCGCCCCTGGATCCTGACCATCGACCCCATCCCCGCCGGCGACTGCGACCACCGTTACCAGGCCAGCGGCCACGACCCCGGGGTCAAGCTGCGGCACCTGACCCAGATCAGGCACGCCACCTGCACGGCGCCAATGTGCGAGCGTCCCTCAAGCCGCGCCGACTTCGAGCACAACATCCCGTACGAGCAAGGCGGCCGGACGTGCCTGTGCAACACGGACCCGAAATGCCGGCACGACCATCAGCTCAAGCAAGACCCCCGCTGGAAAGCCGAACAGCACCCCGGCGGCACCATGACCTGGACCACCCCGAGCGGACGCCAGTACACCACCGCGCCCACCGAATACCCCATCTAACGGCCGGCGAGTTCTTCCCGCAGGCTGCTCTGGACGTGAGCCATGGCCTCCTGGGCGGCCGGATCGGCGAACCGGCTGGCCAGCTCCTCGGGCGCGACGTCCTCCACGTGCTCGTGCAGCCACCACAGATGCCCCTGAGGGTCGCGGACACGGGCCACGCGCTCGCCGAAGGCGAGCATGGTCGGGTAAGTCACCACCCGCGCCCCGGCCGCGACGGCCTGCTCGACGGCCGCGGCCACGTCACCGACGTAGACGCGCAGGTGAGCCGGGGTCGCCGGCCAGTCCGGCTTGGCGTCGAACAGCATGACGACGCTGTCGCCGATCTCGACCTCGACATGACCGATGTCCCCGTCGGCATCGAGAATCCGGGAGCCCGGAGTCTCGGCCGCCCCGAACGCCGCCGCCAGCCAGCGCACCTCCGCGTCCGTGTCGCGGCTGATCACCCAGGCGTTGACGCGCGCGTACCGCGCTGGAACCTGAACTTCCTGCTGGGATGACATGTGACCGATCATGTCAGCGACCACCGACATTTAAGGCAGCAGTTCCAGGTGCCGGACCAGCTTCGCCACCTGGTTCCGCGGGCCGATCAGGCTGATGGCGAGCGGGGCCAGGTCGCCGGGTTCTGTCTTGGCCAGTTCGCGCAAGTAGTCGTCGTATACCCGGGTGGCCTGGGCCGAGGCGGGCATGTCGGCGGCGAGCAGCTGCCGTTCGATCGCCTGCTGGCGGACCCCGGTGAGCCGGGCCGGGCTCGCGGCCAGGATCGAGCAGCCCGCCCAGGGCAAGCCCGGGTGCCAGTGATCCGACGCGTCGGGGCCGCCGGGACCGAGCAGCCCGGGCACCCCGGGCGCGGTCGCGGCGGCGACGCAGACGGCCGCGTTGACCGCCTGGCCGGGGGAGAGGGTCTCGTCGACGATCACGACCCACTTCAGCTTCGCCGCCCCGGTGCGCTCGCCGGTGCTCATCTCGTCAGGGGTGTAACCATGCGCGGCCTGAGCCGCATTTTCTCGTACTTCATCCGTACTCACACATCAATTCTAGGTAGACGTGCGACAGGCTATCTACTTGATCGAACTTAGTTCGGCTAGCATGAGGATATGGCTCAGCTGGACGAACTAGATACGGCGCTCCTGCGTGAATTGCAGCGTGATGCACGGCGAACCAACCGGGATCTGGCCGAGGCGATCGGCGTCGCACCCAGCACGGCGCTCGACCGGACCCGGTCGCTACGGCAGCGAGGGGTGATTCGCGGGGCCCTGCTCGACGTGGATCTCGCCGCCATCGGCCGCCCGGTCCAGGCGCTGATCGCCGTCCGGATCCGGCCGCCGTCCCGGCGTAACATCGAGGCCTTCCGCGACTGGGCGGCCGGGCTCCCGGACACCGTGGGCGTGTTCGTCGTCTCGGGTAACGAGGACTTCCTGCTCCATGTCGCGGTCGCCGGCAACCAGCATCTCTACGCGTTCGTCATCGACAAGCTGACCGAACGGCCCGAGGTGGCCGACGTCCGCACCAGCGTCATCTACGAGCACCTGCGCAACCACGCCGTCGCCCCGGATCCTAGCGGGCCGCCGCCAGGGCTACCCGCTGGAACGTAGCCGGAATCGGCAGGTCGTTCCACTGCGAGAACGGCCAGATGACCAGGAAAGCCCGGCCGACCACCTGGCTCTCGGGGATGGTCCCGTTCTGCGGCGCGCTGGCCATGTGCCCGCGGGAGTCGTCGGAGATCGCCCGGTTGTCACCCATGACCCAGAGCCGCCCGGCCGGGACGGTAACGCCGAACCTCGCTTCCGACGGGGACGCCCCCGGGAACAGGTAGGACTTCTCGTCCAGCGGCATCCCGTTGACCGTCACCTTGCCGTCCGTGCAGCAGGCCACGTGGTCGCCGGGCAGGCCGATGACCCGCTTGATGTAGTAGGTCTGCGTGCTGTAGATCCCGGCGTCGTCGAGCAGGCCGTCGACGGCCCGCAGGAACGGGTTGCCGGGCGGCGCGGGGTCGGGCGCGCCCGTGGTGCTGCCCCACGAGCCGCGCCCGCTGAACACCACGATGTCGCCCCGGCCGATGCCGCGGAAGTGGTAGGCGAGCTTGTTCACCAGCACCCGGTCGCCGGTCAGCAGGGTGTCCTCCATCGAGGCGGAGGGGATCCGGTACACCTGCGCGACGAACGCCTTGACGATGAGCATGAGGACGATCGCCGCCAGCACGATGGCCACGAGCCGGCGCCAGGAGCTTCCCCGCTTCCGGACAGGATCTTGATTCTCATCTAGCAATACAGGATCCGGGAGCGTGGCATCCGGGGATACGGCCAGGTCACGCTCATCGTCGGTCATGATTCTCCCACGGCCAGGACGGCGGATTTCAGTGTGTCATATCTTGTGGTGAGAATTCCGCCGGTCGCCAGTTCGATCTTGATCGTGGAGGACTATCACGCGTGGGCCCCGCCAGCGAGCCGCCCCGGCACGTCAGCTTCTCCCGCGCCGAGCTCAAGTCGTTCACCGGCGCTACCTTGCCCGACCTGATCGGAGAGGGCGTGCGCCTGCTGTTCGCGGGCATCAATCCCAGCCTGCGCAGCGTCGCCGTCCAGGCGCACTTCGCGCCACGCGGTAACCGCTTCTACCCGGCCCTGCTGCGGGCCGGCATCACCGATCACCTGATCGACGCGTCGGCCGAGCTCGCCGATGCCGACCGGGCCTACCTGCTCGGCCGCGGCGTCGGCATCACCAGCCTGGTCGCCCGGGCCACGGCCAGCGCCGACGAACTCGGACCGGCCGAGCTGACCGAAGGCGCCAAGAGGCTCGCAAATACCGTCCGTCAGTTCCGCCCCCGGGTCGTCGCCGTCCTGGGCATCACCGCCTACCGGACCGCCTTCGGGATGCGCCGGGCCACGCCCGGCCGCCAGCCCGATGACCTCGAAGGCGCCCAGCTCTGGGTGGTGCCGAACCCGAGCGGCCGGAACGCGCACGCGCCCCTGGACACGCTGGCCGCCGCCTACCGCGAAGCCGCCCTGGCCGCAGGCATCAGCCTGTAACCGCCACTCAGCCGAAGGACGCAGCTCAGGCGGATCCAGCGTGCGGCCGGTGCCGCCACGCGCGCCAGCGCTGGCGCCGCGTCCGGGTGAGGGTAGCCACCGCCGAAGCCTGCAACCCGTCCTCGGGTTCCGCCGCCATGGCCTGCGGTGGCCGGAACGGCGGGCGGGGCCGCCTCGGCTCGCGCACGCCAGCCCGTCCCGGCCCGTCCTTGCGGCGGACGAACGGGACGTGCTCCCAGACCCAGACGAGCCAGCGTCTCAGGCCGGCCCAGGGGCGGCGCGGCACCACGGAACCAGGCTAAGCCGCGCGCCGAGATACCGCCAGCGAATAGCCGCCCGCGGCTCCTGCGTAACGTAGGACCCGGAGGGAGCAAACGCCATGACCATCAAGCTGTGAATCCAATCTCCCTGGCCCGGCCGCGCGCACTCCGGCCGGGCGACCGGGTCGCGGTGCTGTGCATCAGCGGCCCGGTCGACCCCGGCGCGCTGGCCACGGGCCTGGACGCGCTGCGGTTCGCCGGCCTGGACCCGGTCACCTATCCGTCCGCGCACGATCCCGGCACGATGCGCCGCTACCTGGCCGGCGACGACGCGATGCGGGCCGGGGACCTGCGGTCCGCGCTCACCGACCCGGGCATCGCCGGGATCATGTTCGCCCGCGGCGGCTACGGCGCGCAGCGCACCCTGGAGGCGATGGACTGGGATGGCCTGGCCTGCCAGCCGCCAAAGCTGCTGCCGCCCAAGGTCCTGGCCGGCTTCTCCGACATCACCGCGGTGCTGGAAGCGGTAGCGGTCAAGCTCGGCTGGGCGTCCGTGTTCGGGCCGAACGTCGCCATCAGGGAGGGCGCGTCGCATTACTCGTTCGGCTCCTTGCTCCGCACGCTCATGCGACCCGAGCATGCCACCGAGATCCAGTATCCCCAGGCCGTCACCCTGGTCCCCGGCACGGCCCGCGGCCTCACCACTGGCGGCACGCTGAGCCTGCTGGTGTCCTCGCTGGGCACCTGCACGTCCCGGCCGGCCCGCGGCGGGATCCTGCTGCTCGAGGACGTCACCGAGGAGGATTACCGCATCGACCGGATGCTGACGCAGCTGCGGCGTTCGGGTTACCTCGACGGGGTGGCCGGGATCGTGGCCGGCACCTTCACCGATTGCGGGCCGGCCGACGCGATCCAGGACATCCTGGCCGAGCGGCTCGCCCCCCTCGGCGTGCCCATGCTGGCCTGGGCCAACGTCGGTCACGGCGGCCAGTTCCAGGCCTTCCCCTACGGCATCGCGGCCGAACTGGACGCCGGCGCGGCCACCCTGCGTCTGCTGGATCCTCCTCTCAGCTAGCCGGACGCATCCGCGCGGCCAGCCCCGCGTGCATCTGCCGCGGCCACAGCGGGCCGCCGTAGACGAACCCGGTGTAGGCCTGCACCAGCGTGGCGCCGGCCCGCAGCCGCTCCCAGGCGTCGTCCGGGGTCTCGATCCCGCCCGCCGCGACCAGCACCAGCCGGTCCCCGGCCCGGGCCCGCAGCCGCCGGAGCACCGCGAGCGAGCGCGGCCCCAGCGGAGCCCCGGACAGCCCGCCCGCCCCGGCCGCCGCCACCTCGGCCGCCGGGCTGGCCAGGCCGTCCCGCGAGATCGTGGTGTTGGTCGCGATGATCCCGTCCAGGCCGAGGTCGAGCGCCAGGTCCGCGACCGCGTCCACGTCCGCGTCGGCCAGGTCCGGCGCGATCTTCACCAGCAGCGGTACCCGCCGGCCGCCGGACGACGCATCGAGCGCCGAACGCACCGCCACCAGCACCGGCCGCAGCCGGTCGGCCGCCTGCAGGTCGCGCAGTCCCGGCGTGTTCGGCGAGCTGACGTTGACCACCACGTAGTCGGCCACCGCGGCCACCGCCCGCGCGCTGGCCGCGTAGTCCGCGGCCGCCTCCGCGTCCGGCACCGCCCGGGTCTTGCCGATGTTCACCCCGACCACCGGCCCCCCGCGCCGGCCCCGTGAACGCTGGTCCCGTGAACGCCGGTCCCGTGAACGCCGGTCCCGTGAACGCCGGGCCCGCGACCGGCGCAACGCCGCCGCCGCGGCCGCCGCCCCGTCGTTGTTGAACCCCATCCGGTTGACCAGCGCCCGGTCCGCGGTCAGCCGGAACATCCGCGGCTGCGGATTCCCCGGCTGAGCCCGCGCGGTCACCGTGCCGACCTCCACGAACCCGAACCCGAGCGCGGCCAGCCCGTCCGTCGCCCGCGCGTCCTTGTCGAACCCGGCCGCCAGCCCCAGCGGCCCGGGAAACTCCAGCCCCAGCGCCCGCACCCGCAGCACCGGATCCCGCGGCCCCAGCCACCACCGCAGCAGCCAGGCAACCCCCGGCAACCGCCCGACGACACGGATCAGCCCGAACGCCAGCCGGTGCGCCGTCTCCGCGGGCACCCGCCGAAGCACCATCCGGTACAGCAGGCCGTACATGCCTCACCCCGAAGGCATTATGCCGAACGAGCGCCGTGCCCGCCCCGGCCCCCGCTCCGCCTGGCTCTGACTTTTTCCTGGCGAACCGGACGGCGAGAACGCCCGCGCGTGACACGATGAACCGATGACCGGATGGATGGTCCTGATCGCGTTTCTGCTTGCGCCGCTGGCGTGCTGGGCCCTGCTGGCCCGCACCAGGGTCCTGGGCTGGACGTTCGTGATCGTGTTCGCCGCCTACGCGGTCACCGAGGGCGGCCTGATGGCAGGGGCCTGGCCGTTCCGTGACGAGCCGGGCTGGCTCCTGGTCGGGCTGCCCGTGATGTCGGTCTTCGCGCTGGTCGCGGGCGCCGTCCTGGAGGCCCGCGAACTCTCCGCCGCCGATCCGGAGTGGGGGATCCGGGGCGTCACCGGCCTGCTCGTGTCCTCGTTCTACGGCCTCGCGGTCATCGGCGGCGCCGTGCTCGTCCACAGCATCTGACGATGCCCCTGGGTTGCGGGCGACAGGGCCCTAAGCGACAGGGCCCTAGGCGACAGGGCCCTAGGCGACCAGCTCGGACTCCCCGGTGAAGGCGTCCCACAGGGCGGCGTAGGTCCCGTCCGCCGCGACCAGGTCCTCGTGCCTGCCGCTCTCCACGATGCGGCCCTGGTCGAGGACCACGATCCGGTCGGCGCGGGACGCCGTGGTCAGCCGGTGCGCGACCACGATCGTGGTGCGTGCCGCGGTCAGCTCGTTGATCGCCCGGTTGACCGCGGCCTCGGCCGCCAGGTCGAGCGCGGCGGTGGCCTCGTCGAGCAGCAAGATGGCCGGATCGGCCAGCTGGGCGCGGGCCAGCGCGATGAGCTGGCGCTGGCCGGCCGACAGGTTCCGGCCCCGTTCGGCTACCTCGTGGGCGTAGCCGCCGGTCAGCCCGATGATCATGTCGTGCGCACCAGTGGCCCGGGCCGCCGCCTCGACCTCGGCGTCGGTGGCGTCCGGCCGGGCGTACGCGATCGAGTCCCGGACCGTGCCGGCGAACAGGTACGACTCCTGCGGGACGACGCCGAGCTGATGCCGGTAGCTGGACAGCTCGAAGTCGCGGACGTCGGTGCCGTCCACCAGGACCCGGCCGCCGGTCGCGTCGTAGAACCGGGCGATGAGCTTGACCATCGTGGACTTGCCCGCGCCGGTCTGCCCGACCAGGGCCACGGTCTCGCCCGGCTCGACGGTGAGGTCGATCCCGTTCAGCGCGTTGTCGTCGGTGTTCCCGTAGCTGAAGTCCACGTCGCGGAGCTCGATCCGGCCGCGCAGGTGGCCGGCCTCGACCGGCTGGGCGGGCGGCGGGGTGGAGGTGTCGAGCCGCAGCAGGTCGGTGATCCGGCGCAGGCCCACCATGGCCTGCTGGTAGCCGTCGAAGACCTGGGAGAGCTGCTGGACGGGGGCGAACACCATGTCGATGTAGAGCAGGTAGGCGATCAGCGCGCCGGTCGTCAGCGCCCCGCTGTGCATCTGGCTGGTGGCGAGCACCAGCACCAGGGCGCCCGCGACCGTGGACAGGGTTTGCACGAACGGGAAGTAGATGGCGATCAGCTGCTGGGCGTGCAGCCTCGATACCCGGAACTTCTGGCTCAGCGCGCCGAACCGGTCCCGGTTGGCCTGCTCGCGCCGGAACGCCTGCGTCACCCGCAGCCCGGCCACGTTCTCGGCGAAGTCCGCGTTGACGACGGCGACCCGTTCCCGCGATTCGGCGTACGCCTTGGCCGACTTGGCCCGGAATACCAAGGTGGCCACCACCAGCACCGGGAAGATGCAGAGCACGGCCAGGCCCAGCTGCAGGTTGATGATGAGCAGCGCGGCGAGCACGCCGAAGAAGGTGAGCACCGAGCTGATCATGGTGACCAGCCCGGTCTGCAGGAACGAGGACAGCGCGTCCACGTCCGTGGTCATCCGGGTCATGATCCGGCCGGACTGCTCGCGTTCGTAGAAGTCCAGGCCGAGCCGCTGCAGCTGGGCGAAGAGCTTGACCCGCAGCGTGTACAGCAGCCGTTCGCCGTTCCGGCCCACCACCATGGTCTCGATGACGTTGACCACCCAGTCGGCCAGCACGATGGCCAGCCCGATCAGGGAGACCAGCACGATGACGTGGAAGAGCTTGTCCTGCACCCCGTTGTCGATGCCGTTCCTGACCAGCGCGGGCAGCGCCAGCCCGGCCACCGCGTCCAGGGCGTCCAGGACCAGCCCGATGACCAGCGCGGCGGCCAGCGGCCGCAGCAGCCTGCGCAGGCTGAAGTTCCGGTCCCCGGTCCGCGCCTGGTGTACGTCCACGTCCGGCTGGTCGTTGGCCGGCGGCAGCGCGTCGACCTGGGCCATCAGTTCGGGGGAGGGGGGCAGGCTGGCGAACGCCGCGGTGACCGGACCCATGGTCGCGTTCGCGGCGGCGGCCCGGTGCCCCCGGCGCCCCGCCCCGGCGGTCGCCGCGGCGGTCATGACCCGGTCGTCGAGCACGTCTTCCACCGTGCGGGTACGCGGCCGGATCGCGGGCGCGTCGGCCGAGCCCTCGTCCTCCGCGTCCACGATGAGCTTGCGGTACAGCGCGCAGCGTTCGGTCAGCTCCGCGTGGGTGCCGCTGTCGGCGACCCGGCCGGCGTCCAGGACCACGATCCGGTCGGCCAGGTTCAGCGTGGACCGGCGGTGCGCGATGATCAGCGTGGTGCGGCCGCGCATGATCTCTCGCAGCGCATCATGGATCTCCGCTTCCAGTCGCGGGTCGATGGCCGAGGTGGCGTCGTCGAGCACGAGCAGCCGGGGGTCGGTGATCAGCGCCCGGGCCAGCGCCACCCGCTGCCGCTGGCCGCCGGACAGGGTCAGGCCCTGCTCGCCCACCATGGTGTCGTAACCCTGCGGCAGCCGGGCGATGAACTCGTGCGCCTGGGCCGCCTGGGCCGCGGCGATGACCTGCTCGTCGGTGGCGTCGGGGCGGCCGTAGGCGATGTTGGCCCGGACGGTGGCGGAGAACAGGAAGCTGTCCTCCATGACCAGCCCGATCGCGGCGCGCAGGGAGTCCCGGGTCAGCGCCGGCCACGTCGTGCCCGCCGACCCGGACCAGCCCGGCCTGGGGGTCGTAGAAGCGCGGCAGCAGCTGCGCCAGGGTGGACTTGCCCGACCCGGACGCGCCGACCACGGCCACCGTCTCGCCCGGCTCCACCCGCAGGGACAGGCCGCGCAGCACCGGCTGGCCGGGCACGTAGCCGAACGTGACGTCCTCGAAGCTGAGCCCGGCCGCGTCCGGCGGCAGCTCGGCGGCGTCCGCCTTGTCGGTGATGACGGGCCGCGAGTCGATGATGTCGAACACCCGGATGACGCTGGCCCGCGCCTCCTGCCCGAGCGTCACCATGTAGGTGAGCATGCGCACCGGGCCCGCCATCTGGGCCAGGTAGGCGGAGAACGCCAGGAACGTGCCGAGCGTGATCGAGCCGTGCAGGGCCAGCCAGCCGCCGAGCGCCAGCACGCCGACCATGCCCAGCGAGGGCACGGCGGTCAGCGCCGGGTTGTACCGGGCGGTTATCCGGATCATCCGCAGCCGGGACGCGAACAGGCGCTCGCTGGCCGTCTCGAGCCGCCGCTGCTCCTGCTCCTCCTGGCCGAACCCCTTGACCACCCGGACGCCGCCGATGGCCTCGTCGACCACGCCGGCCACCTCGCCGGACTGCTGCTGCGCGTCCCAGCTGGCCGGGAACAGCCTGCGCCGCGACGCCAGCGCGATGACCCACAGCGCGGGCGCGACCAGGACGGTCACCAGCGTCAGCACCGGCGAGAGCACGACCATGATGCCTAGGGACAGCACGAACAGCACGATGTTGCCGAGGGTGACCGGCACCATGGACATCAGGCCCTGCACCATGTTCAGGTCGGTGATGGCCCGGCCGACCAGCTGCCCGGTGCGGATCTCGTCCTGGCGCTCGCCGTCCAGCCGGGACAGCGCGTCGAACAGTTCGGTGCGCATGTCGTGCTGGACGTCGAGGGACAGCTGCCCGCCCCGGTAGCGGCGCAGGTAGATGCCCACGAAGTTGATCGCGGCGGCGACGATGAGCAACCCGGCCAGCGGCCAGATCGAGGCCCGCCTGGTCAGGATCACCTCGTCGATGATCTGCCGCTGCACCAGGGGGATCGCCGCGGTAGCGACGGTCGCCGCCAGCGACGCGCCCAGTGCCACCAGCACCGTCCGGCGGTAACGCCAGCTGTACCCCGCTAGCCGTCTCAGCCACCCGTTCTTGCAAGCCCGCGTCCCAGCCGTTTTACTGTCCTCCTCGACAGTTCTGCCCCTCGTTTTGCGCGGATGCGCGCCAGAAGAGTTAACAGCCGGGGACTCGTTTTATTTCCCAAACTAACGACCTAGGACCAATGGCCTAGGAGTAGCCGTCCCCCGGCGTGCGCGTGGGCCGGTACGTCGTCCGGCTGGACCGGCTCCGCACCACCACGCGCCGCGAGGCACGCCGGGAGACCTCGGCCACCAGGGTCCCGATCGCGAGGCCGAGCACCAGGTTGATGAACCCGGTGGCGATCTTCTGCGAGACCGGGGCGGTGGTGCTGAACGGGAACACCACGGCGACCACGGTCGCCAGCCCGATGATCCAGCCGAAGAAGACCCGCGGGTACGGGGTGGTCAGCAGCAGCAGGTGCATGAGCGCGGTCGCGACCAGCGCGCACCCGATGGACGCGAACACGTACCCCGCGGTGGAGGCGTCACCCCAGGCGCCCTCACGGCGCGGCGACAGGAACGAGATATTGAACAGCCAGCGGGCTACTAGGATGCCGACCAACGCGATCAGCGCCGCGACCACCGCGGTGGCGACGCCGCCCGACCACAGCGGCCTGGCGTCAACTTGGCGCGAGGAACCCGATCCAGGATCAGGGCTCTCCATCGGTATTGTCATCTGGCCGCCTCAACTTGAACAACGCGTCTATTACATCAGACGTAACCGCTAGCGGCGGTCCGAAACTCCCCGGAGGTAACGTCCGTGACCAAGCCGATCCTACAGGTCATCATCGGCAGCACCCGGCCCGGCCGGGTGGGCAAGCCCGTCGCCGACTGGATCATCGAGCGGGCCCGGGCGCGGGGCGACTTCGAGGTCGTGGTCAGCGACCTGGCCGAGATCAACCTGCCGATGTTCGACGAGCCCAACCACCCGCGGCTGGGTCAGTACGTCCACCAGCACACCAAGGACTGGTCCGCGATCGTGGCCCGGTCCGACGCGTTCGTCTGGGTCATCCCGGAGTACAACTACGGGTTCAACGCGGCGACCAAGAACGCCCTGGACTACCTCAACGCCGAGTGGCGCGACAAGCCCGCGGGCATCGTCAGCTACGGCGCGGTCTCCGGCGGGACCCGGGCCACGCAGATGCTGAAGCAGGTCTTCTCCGGGGTCCGGCTGGTGCCGGTCACCGACTCGGTGAACATCCCGTTCGTCCGCGAGAAGCTGGACGAGGACGGCCGGCTCAAGCCGAACGAGATCATGGAGCAGGCCGCCGGGGCCATGCTCGGGGAACTGGCCCGTTACGCCGCGGCCCTGAAGCCCCTGCGTTAGGAGACGGGCACGCTCACCTGCGGGAAGCCGGTGGCTCCGTTGGGCTCGGGCGGCGCCATCGTAGCGGTCTGCGTGTAGCCGGTCTTGTCGGTGGCCCGGGCCTGGAGCACGTGACCGCCGGAGGGGGCGTTCCAGTCCCAGGACCACTGCCGCCAGGTGTCGAGCCCGGGCACGGCGGCCAGCCGGGCTTCGTGCCACGGCCCGTTGTCGACGCGCACCTCGACCGCCTCGATGCCCTTGTGCTGGGCCCAGGCCACGCCGGCCACCGTGAGGGGCCCCGGCTTCAGGTCGGCCAGCCCGGTCGGCACGTCGATGCGGCACTCGGTCTTGATCGGCGCCTGCTGCGACCAGCCGCGCTGCGCCCAGTAGGCGTAGTTGCCGGCGAACGTGGTCACGTTGATATCCGTGACCCACTTGGTCGCGGACACGTAGCCGTACAGGCCGGGCGTCACCATGCGGGCCGGGAAGCCGTGCGCCACCGGCAGCGCCTGGCCGTTCATCGCCACCGCGAGCAACGCGTCCCGGCCGTCCATCACCACCTGGGCCGGGGTGCCCGAGGTGAACCCGTCCACCGACGTGCACATCAGCTGGTCCGCCCCGGCCTTGATCCCCGCCTCGCGCAGCAGCGCGGCCAGGCTGGCGCCCAGCCACTTGGCGTTGCCGATGTACGGGCCGCCGACCGGGTCCGACACGCAGCACAACGTGATGTAGTCCTCGATCAGCGGCCGCTTGAGCAGCTCCTCGAAGGACAGCGTGATCTCCCGCTCCACCATGCCGTGGATCCGCAGCTGCCACTTCGACGGGTCGACCTGCGGCAGGACCAGCGCGGTGTCCACCCGGTAGAAGCTGGCGTTGGGCGTGACGAACGGTGCCAGCCCGGGGATGTCCAGGTCGGTGCCCGGCGGCAGTGCCTGGGTGGTGACCGCGGGCCTGGGGATGCGCACCGACTTCTGCGCGCTGGCCACGCTGCTCCGCTCGGTCAGCACCCGGCCGATCAGGCCGGCCCCGGCCGCGACGCCCGCGGTGGCCGCTCCGGCCGCCAGGAAGCTGCGCCGCCGGGGCTCGATCCGGCCCGGTTCGGTCCCCGCCTCTGTGTCGTCTGCCTTGGACGGCCCGGTGACCGGGTCGTAGGAGATCCTGCGGGGGGCCTCGATCGCCGGCGGCCCGGCCAGCGGTATCAGCGCCAGGAGCACGGCCACCGCGGCCGCCGTGGCGGCCAGCGTCGGCAGCAGGCTGGCCACCGTCGCGTTCGGCCGGGTCGCGGCGGCGGTGAGGCCGATCACCGCGAACACCGCCAGGCCGGCTATCCCGTACCCCACCCGGCGGGTGGCCGCCGCCCCGATCACGGCCGCGAACGCGGCCAGCACCACCAGGATCCCGCTGACCAGGACCAGCTTGTCGTCCGGGCCGAAGGTGGCGATGGCGAAGTTCTTCAGCCACGGCGGGGTGAAGTCGATCTGCAGCTCGCCCACCGCCACCACCGGCGAACCGCTGGCGCCGGTCAGCCCGGCCACGAACTGCCCCACGCCCAGCGCGGTGCCCGCGGCCAGCAGCCCGGCGATAGCGCCGAGCCCCGTCCGCCGTCCGTCCCACCCGCTCATGCTCATGTACTTGTATTCGGAACGGCCGGCCCGAGGGTTTGCTCCCGTGGCCAATCCGTTGCGTTTCCTGCTACGAATACCAGTTGTGCCGCCCACCGACCTTCCCAGCCCGCGAGGCGCCGTGCCCGGCGCCCCGGGGGGTACCGATCTCGCTGGGCTCATCCGCAGCGTGGCGCGCGGCGACGCTGATGCCTTCGATTCCCTCTATGACCTCCTCGCCGCGTCCGTCTTCGGCATCGTCCGGCGGGTGATCCGCGACCCGGCCCAGTCCGAGGAAGTCACCCAGGACGTGCTGCTCGAGGTCTGGCGGGACGCGGCCAAATTCGATGCCAAACGGGGTAGCGCCACCGCCTGGGTAACGACCCTCGCGCATCGCCGGGCGGTCGACCGGGTCCGCTCGGTGCAGAAGGAAGCCGACCGCGAGCGGCGCATCGCGACGGCCGTGATCCCCTACGACGAGGTGGCCGAGGCGGTCGAGTCGAGCCTGGAGCGCGAGCGCGTCCGGCGCTGCCTGGGCTCGCTCACCGAGCTGCAGCGCGAGTCGGTCACCCTGGCCTACTACGGCGGCTACACCTATAACCAGGTCGCCAGCCTGCTCGGGGTGCCCGACGGCACGATCAAGACCCGGATGCGGGACGCGCTGATCCGGCTGCGGGACTGCCTGGGGGTGAGCACATGAGCCGGCGCGAGCAGGACGCGCACACCCTGGCCGGGGCGTACGCGATGGACGCGATCGCCGAGCTTGACCGGGTCCGGTTCGAGCGTCACCTGGCCGGCTGCGAGGAGTGCACGCAGGAGGTCGCCAGCCTGCGCGAGGCCACCGCGCGGCTGGCCGGCGCCACCGCGTTCTCCCCGCCGCCCGAGCTGAAAGAACGGGTGATGGCCGCCGCGGCCGCCATCAGGCAGCAGCCGCCCGTGACCGAACCGCAGGCCGCGGCTAAGCCCTGGTTCGCCCGCCGCCGGGTCCGGATCCGGCTGGTCCTCGCGACCGCCACCGCGGCCGTGACCGCCGTCGCGGTGCTGTTCGGGGTGAACAACGGCAGCATGCGCGGCCAGCTCGGCCGCGACCAGGCCAGCAGCCAGCAGGTCGCCGCGGTGCTGACCGCCCGGGACGCCACCATGCGGACCGGGACGGTGCGGGGCGGCGGCACGGTCACGATCGTGATGTCCCACTCGATGCGCGAGCTCGTCTTCACCGCCGCGGACCTGCGGGCGCTGCCCGCCGCCTGGGGCTACGAGCTCTGGCTGGCCGGCCCGGCGGGCGACCGGGCGGTGAGCCTGCTCCCGGCGGCTCGTCACGGCATGGCCGGCCCGGTCGTCGCCTCCGGGCTGCGCCCGGGCGACCATCTCGTCCTCACCGCCGAGCCCTCCGCCAGCGCGAGCCGCCCCACCACCCCGATGATGCTCGACGTCGTCCTGTAAGACCCCGTCGGCCGTTTCCATCTGCTGCTTGAGCGCGGCCATGTTAGCTGGCATCTCTTTGCGTGCTTCCCGGCGGACCATGAGCGGGACCAGGATCTTGCCGATGCCGTGGCCGGTGAAGTCGACGCTGATGGTCAGCCGGGAGCGGGAGCCCGTCACCGGCTCGACCAGGACGTCGACGGCCGCTCGGATCGGGCCGTCGGTGCCCCGCACGGCCCAGGTCTTCGGCGGGTCGATGTGCACGAGCTCGGACGTGGACGGGCGGCTGGCGCCCCCGATGCGCCGCGTCGTCACGCATTTCGCGCCCACGGCCGGCGTGCCGGTCCCGTTGGCCGGGCCGTCCATGTGCCCGTCCACCACGCCCTTCTGCCATTCGCTGAACCGGGCCGGGTCGGTGGCGTAGGCGAAGACCTCGGCGGCCGGGCGCTCGATCTCGGCGGTGGTGACGATCGGCGCCATGTCAGCCGCCGTCCTTCACCAGCGCGGCGTACCGGTCCAGGTACAGCGGCCAGCCCTCCGGCCCGTCCACACCGCCGGTGATGGCTTCCCACCCGGGGCCGTGCCGGTCGATGTGCCGGTGCTCAAGCTCGACCCGCGTGCGGGCGGGCGACTCGGCGTAGAACCGCACCTCGACCTCGCTGGCCTGGGCCAGGTCGGTCTCGATCGTCCACCGGGGGCTGATATCCCAGCTGAACACCACCCGGTCGGGCGGGTCGAAGGCCAGGATCCGCGCCCACCGGCATTCGCTGCCGTCCGTCGCCCGGTCCGTGATGGCACCGCCGGCCCGGGGCTCGAACACCGTCTCGGCGATCGGCGCCCCGAGCAGGTTGTGCTCCGGCGGCTTGAAGTCCCCGAACCGTTCGGTGAACACCGTGAAGGCACGCTCGATCGGCGCCTCCACCACGACCTGCTTACGGACCACCGCGGCCTCGGTCTGGGCCATAACTCCTCCTCAGTCGGCGCTTCCGCGGCCTCGGCGTACCCGGCCAGGGCCCGCTGCCAGTAGGTATCGAGCTGATCCCGCAGCGCTGCCAGCGCGACCGGGTTGAGCCGGTAGATCCGGCGCGTCCCCGCGGCCATGTCCTCGACCAGGCCGGCGTCCTTGAGGATCTTCAGGTGCTGGGACACCGCCGACCGGCTCACCGGCAGCCCGGCCGCCAGCTGCCCCACCGCCCGCGGCCCGTCCGCCAGGCACGCCACGATGGCGCGGCGCGTGCCGTCGGCCAGCGCGCCCCACCGGTCAGCATCTTGGTTAGCATCCACTAACCGTTAGTTTCCCCTAACCGAAGACGCCAAGTCAACGTCCCGACCGTCATCCGGCCGGCGGACGTCAACGTCCCGACCGCCAGCCGGCCAGGCGGACGTCAATGTCCCGACCGCCAGCCGGCCGGCGGACGTCAATGTCCCGACCGCCAGCTGGCCAGCGGACGTCATGAAACCGGGCTTTCAGCGCGTCCTGGCGCACTCGAAGCCCGGTTTCATGACGTCACGGCGGGCCCGCGGCGCCCAGATCGCGGTGCTGGCGGTGCCAGTGTTACCTGAGCCGGGTCCCGGGGTTCCGTACCCGGCCGCCACTACAAGCTCAGCGCCCCCGCTGAGGTATCGCTCTGTCCATTTCCGGCGGCGGTGTTCGTCGCTGAGATGATGAACCAGGGAGGCCATCGTGAAGTACATGCTCATCCACTGCGTCGACGAGTCCGCCGAGGGCGCGCCCGGCGGAGACCAGGGCAGGCCCGCGATCGAGGACTGGATCGCGGAGATGGAAGGCCGCGGCGTGCTGCTGCACGGCGACCGGCTCAGGTACGTGAGCACCGCCACCACGGTGCAGGTCCGCCGTTCCGAGCTGCTGGTCAGCGACGGACCGTTCGCCGAGACCAAGGAGCAGGTCGCCGGCTACGACGTGATCGACTGCGCCGACCTCGACGAGGCCATCGAGATCGCCTCCAAGCACCCGACGGCCTGGTGGGGCACCATCGAGGTCCGGCCGATCGCGGCGGGTCACTGCGGTGAAGGCCCCCCGGCTGACTGATCCCGCTCCGCGTGAGCCCGGCCCCGCCCTGGTTGATAGCCATGTATCGTGCTATGTCGGAAGGGAAACGGGTGACCAGGATTGGGCAGGCTGAAGAGCGCGCTTTACGCCCGTATGGAGGACATGAGCTTCCGTTCGGGCGCCGCCGTGGCCGGCGGGGCGCTCGCCGTCGCCGGCGCGGCGATCGGGCTCGCGGTCGGGCTGAGCGGTCACAGCGCCGCGGCGACCAGCGTGCCGCCCCCGGACGCCGCCGCCCGCCTGGCCGGGCCGGCGTCCTCGGCTCCCGCGCCCGCGACTTCCGCCGCGTCCTCGGGCACGTCGCGGCCCAGCCGGTCGGCGGCATCAGGGACGGCGGCCGGGAGTTTCTCGCAGCCCGCGCCCCGGCGTCACGTAGCGGCCACCCCGCAGGCGTCGGCGCCGGCGCCGAACGCCGTCCAGTCACGCCACCAGGTGGCAGCCGAGGCCGGCCAAGTGGACGCCGGGCGACCCGCGGCGGCCCGCCCCGCCCGACTGGGGCTGGCCCGGGTAAAGCGCGGTCACGACCTCAGCGGCCCCGTCACCTCAGCGGCCCCGTCACCTCAGCGGCCCCGTCACCTCAGCGGCCCCGTCACTTCAGCGGCGGCGTCGCCCGTCGTCGTCGAACCGGGCCGCGACGACGTTGGCCGCCGCGATCACCACCGCCATGACGTACGCCATCAGCACCACGATGCTGGCGCTGAACAGGTCCTGGCTGCGGTCGTGCAGCGCCGCCATGATCATGACCGGCAGCATGACGGTGACCAGGCCGAGCGCCCATGTGAAGGCCCAGTGGTTCGCCGGCCGCCGGTCCCCGGCCGGGGCCGCGAGCGCGGGCGGCGGCCAGTCCGCCCTGGGCCGCAGGACGACGGGCGCGGGCCGCGCGGGAATGTTCGACGTCGCCGCGGCCAGGTCCGCGTAGGTCCGGGCCCCGAACGCCTGGCCCGCCCGCAGATCCAGCTCGTCCCGGGTCAGGCGGCCCTGCGCGAACGCGACCTTGAGCGTCTCGATCGCCCGCTCGCGGTCCGCGTCGGACGCGCGCAGGCGACCGCGTCCAGCCGTCGCCGGGTCCACCGGCCCTGTCGTCACCGGCGCCTCCCCGGAATGCTGAGCAGCCACAGCGTAACCCGCTCGCTACCGTCACGTCACCCCGTTACCGGTGCGTCCGCCCCCAGCCTGGTCCTTCTCGGTGACGGGTCCCCGGCTGTGCTGATCAGCGAGTCATTTGATGCTCACGTGTCCGGTTAGCTACCCCTCCGGATGGGTAGCGGCGGTTCATGGCTGCGGAGGATTCAGGGCGTCTTCTGGCCGGGCGGTACCGGCTCGGCGCCGTCATCGGCCGCGGCGGAATGGGCACGGTCTGGCTCGCGCGCGATGAGCTGCTCAAGCGGGATGTGGCTGTCAAGGAGATCGTCTGGCCGGTCCAGCTGGACCCGGACGAGCGTGAGGTCGCCCGCCAACGCGCCGTGCGCGAGGCGCAACTGGCCGCCCGGCTCCACCACCCGAACGTGGTGACGGTGTACGACATCGTCGAGGAGGACGACCGCCCCTGCATCGTTATGGAACTCGTCCCGTTCCGCTCCCTCAAGGAAGTCATAGCCGAGGACGGGCCGGTGTCCCCGGAGCAGGCGGCCGAGATCGGCCTGAGCGTGCTGGCCGCCCTGCAGGTGGTGCACGAGGCCGGGGTGGTGCACCGGGACGTGAAACCGGCCAACATCCTGCTCGGTCCCGAGGGCCGGGTGGTGCTGGCCGACTTCGGGATCGCCAAGGCCGTCGACAGCCCGGCCCTGACCGCGTCGGGCGTGCTGGTCGGCTCGCCGTCTTACCTCGCGCCCGAGCGTGCCCGCGGTGGAAAGGCGGGACCCGCCGCCGACCTGTGGGCGCTAGGCGCCTCGCTGTTCGCGTCGGTCGAGGGCAGGCCTCCGTTCGAACGGGACGGCGTGCTCGCCAGCCTGACCGCCGTGGTCGCCGACGAGCTCGACCCGGCGCCCCACGCGGGCCCGCTGCGGCCGGTGATCGAAGGACTGCTCGATAAGGACCCCGCCACCCGGCTCGACATCCCCGGCGCCGAGCGGCTGCTCCGCCCGATCGCGGCCGCCGCCGCGCCCGCCGCGGTCGCACCGCCCGCGGCGGTGCCCGCGAGCACGCAGGCCTTCCCGAGCGCTGAGGCCTCCCCGACCGTGGGGGATCCGCCGACGAGCGACGGCCTGCCCGCCGACGGGTTCCTGGCCGACTTCCTGCCCGTCGACCATGACTTGCCCGTCGACCATGACTTGCCCGTCGACCACGACCTGCCCGTCGACCATGACTTGCCCGTCGACCATGACCTGCCCGTCGACCATGACCTGCCCGTCGACCACGACCTGCCCGTCGACCACGACCTGCCCGTCGACCACGACCTGCCCGCGGCCGCGGGCCCTCCACCCAGAAGCCGGGCGGCCAGTCCCCAGCGCCGCCGCGCGCGGCTGGCTCCGGTCCTCGCCGTCGCCGCGGTCGCGCTGATCGCCACCGGCATCGCGGTGGCGTTCCTGCGCCCGACCGGGCATCCGCCTGCCCCGCAGGCCGGGGCGACGTCGTCCGCGGCCACGTCCCAGCGGTCCCCGGCCGGAACCGCGTCCGCCGCATCCAGTTCTCCTGCGTCCAGCCCGTCCGCGTCGTCCTCGTCCTCGCCCGCGTCCAGCCCGTCGGCGAGCACGTCGGCCAGTGCGGGGACGAGCGCCCTGCCGGCCGGGTACTACCGGTTCACTAACTCGACCGGCTTCTCGATCGGCGTCCCGCGTGGCTGGCAGATCTCGCACGACGGCCACTACGTGTACATCAGGGACCCCGCCAACAGCGGCATCTACCTGCTGATCGACCAGTCGGATCAGCCCCGGCCCGATCCCCTGGCGGACTGGCAGCAGCAGGCGGCGAACCGCCAGGGCACCTACCCCGATTACCATCTCATCCTGCTCCGGGCGGTCCACTACACGCAGGCGGAGAAGGCCGCGGACTGGGAGTTCACCTACGACCTGAACGGCGTCATGGTCCGGGTGCTGAACCGGAACGTCCTGGCCAATGCGCGGCATGCCTACGCGCTCTACTGGTCTACGCCCGCCAGCGACTGGGACGCCTACTATCACTACTTCCAGGCCTTCGCGGACACGTTCACGCCCGCTCCGGCGAGCTAACCCGCCACTCAGGTAGCAACGCTCACGCCGTGCGTACACTAGCGACACAAGACGCAAACGGGTGCCTGCCGTGTCAGGTTTAGGGGACGGGCTAACCGTTTTAGGGACGGGCTAACCGTGAGACGGGACGACGGATCCGACCCGGGCAGTTCGCTAACCGAAGAAGAGCAGGTCGCGGATATCCCGGTGGCCGCCAGCAGCGTGCGCTGGGAACGGCCCACCGCGCGGAGCTTCTGGAACGCCCTGGCCGATCCCGAGCGGGAAGCGCTGGCGGCGGCCGGGGTGGAGGAATTCTTCCGGCCGGGCGCCATATTGTGCCGCGCCGGTGACGACGCCTCCCAGGTGATGATCATCGACTCGGGCTGGGTCAAGGTCAGCGTCCGGCCGGCCCCGGCCCGGGCGAGAAGAGCGCCGGCGAGAAGATCCTGGCCGTGCGCGGCCAGGGGGACGTGGTGGGGGAGCAGGCCGCGCTGGACGCCGGGGTCAGGTCGGCCACCGTGACCGCGCTGGACGAGGTCTCGGCGATGGTGATCCCGGCCGAGCGGTTCGCGGAGTTCCTGCGCCGCCACCCGCGCGCCGCCGAGGTGCTCGAGCACCAGGTGACCGAGCGCCGGGCCGAGGACCGGGGCCGCCTGTTCCCCGCGGACCGGGCCGGAACCGAACGGGACGCCGCCGAGCGGCGGCTGGCCTGGCTGCTGTCCGACCTGGCCCAGCGCCGGGGGAGCCACCAGCACGCGGTCTTCACGCTGCCGATGTCGCAGCAGGAACTGGCGGACTGGGCCGGGACGAGCGCGGACGCGGTCGGCCGGTTCCTGCGGTCGTGGCGGGACCGGGGGATCGTCGCCCGCGGCGAGCGGTCCCGCCGGCTCACCGTCGTCGACCTGGCCGGCCTCGCCGCGCTCAGCGACACCGCCCTCAGCGACACCGCCCCCGGCCACACCACCTCCGGCCACGCAGCACCTAGCAGCACGACGCCGGGCCGCCCGTCGAACGGTACCCGCCCCGCCGACCCGGACGCGGCGGAGTGGCAACGTGACTGGCATGAGCCGCTGAACTGCGCGATCGTGTTCACCGATATCGCCGGGTTCTCCGATCCGCTCCGCGACGACAGCGACCGCGACGTGGTGCGCGCGGCGCTGTACGAGATCATGCGGGGCGCGTTCGAGGCCGCGGGCGTGCGCTGGGCGGCCTGCTATCACGAGGATCGCGGCGACGGCGCCGTCATCGTGGTGCCGCCGGTGATCTCCACCCTGCGCGTGGTAGACCCGCTGGCCGCCGAGCTGGCCGCCGGCTGCGCCAGTACAACCGCCGGGCCAGCGAGGTGGTACGGATCCAGCTGCGGGTCGCGCTGCACGTCGGCCCGGTCGGCCGGGACCGCGAGGGGCTCACCGGGCAGGCCGTGATCACGACCGCGCGGATCCTCGACGCGCCGGTGATCAAGGCCAGGCTGGCCGCCGAGCAGGCCGACATGGTCTTCGCGGTGTCCGACTACGTCTACGAGTACGTGGTGCGGAACTGCGGCGGACGCGTCGATCCCGCGGCCTTCGAGCACGCGGAGTGCCAGGTCAAGGAGTCGAAGGTGTCGGCCTGGGTGCGCCTGGCCGGGCGGGTGGCCCCGCCCGCTCAGCTCGCCCCGCCGGCCCACCTCGCCCCGTCGGCCGCGGGGCCGGCCCCGCTTGCCCCGCCCGCCGCGAGCCGGCCCGCCTCGCCCCGGCCGCCCACCCGGCCCCGCTGCCGGTCGCCCCGCCCCTGGGCAAGCTGCCGCCCGAGGTCCGCGGCCGTGAAGGCCTGACCGGGGAGCTGCGCCGGGCGCTGCGGCCCTACCCGTGGCGGGCCAGCCGGGCGTTCGTGATCGCGGGCATGGGCGGCCTGGGCAAGTCGACCATCGCGCTGACCGCGGCCAAGATGGCGCGAGAGCGCGGCTTCCGCGTCTGGTGGGTCCGGGCGGCGGACACGGCCCAGCTGACCAGCGGGATGCTCGAGGTGCTGCGGGAGCTCGGGGCGCCGGAGTCGGTGACGGGTCCGGTGCGGGAAGGCGCGCGGACCGCGCCCGAGCGGGCCTGGGCGTTCCTCAACGGCGATCACGGCGCCGGCCGCCGCTGGCTGCTGGTGTTCGAAGGCGCGGACAATCCCGTGGTGCTGGCGGGGGCCGACGCCGGCACCCCGGCCGACGGCACCGGGTGGCTGCGGGCCGACCCGGCCGGGATGGTGATCGTGACCACCCGGATCAGGGATCCGCGCGTCTGGGGCACCCGGGTGACGCTGCGCGAGCTCAAGCCGCTGGACGACGAGGCGGGCGCCGAGGTGCTGCGGGACCTGGCCCCCGAGGTGGCCGATCCGGGCGGGCAGGGGGCGCGTGAGCTGTCCCGGCGCCTCGGCGGCCTGCCGCTGGCGCTGCACCTGGCCGGCACCTACCTGGGATCGCCGTTCGCCCGCTGGTCCAGCTTCGCCGAATACCACCAGGCGCTGGACGGCGTGGAGCTGCCCGCGGCCCTGACCGACATCGAGGAACGGGGCGCGGACATCCACGCCACCGTGCAGCGTACCTGGGACCTGTCCCTGGACGCGCTGGCGGCCGAGGGCATGCCGCAGGCCCGCCCGCTGCTGCTGGTGCTGTCCTGCTTCGCCCCCGCCACCCCCATCCCGGCCTGGCTGCTGCAGCTGCCGCCGCTGGGCGATCTGCTGGCCCGCCGCACCGGCGACGCCGACGATAGCGCCGAACGACGTGGGCTCCGCGATGGCCTTCAAGGTCTCTCGCGTACCGGGCTGATCGACATCTCGGCCAGCAGCGGCCCGGCCGGGCTGAACGCGGTCACGGTGCACCCGGTGGTCGCCGACGCCAACCGGATCCGGCTGGCGGCCAGCCCCGCGGCCGAGCGCGTGGCCGTGCAGGAAACCGCGGTGGCGCTGCTCGAGGCGGCCACGGCCGGGCTCGACCCGGTCGGCCCGGCCGACTGGCCGGCCTGGCGGCGGCTGCGGGCGCACATCAACGCCGTCATCGACCTGCTCGCCGACCACCTCGAGCCCGCGGTGCTGGGCCGGCTGCTCACGGTCAGCGCGGTGGGGACCGAGGCGCTGCTCGGGGCCGGGCGGCTGGCCGCGGCCGGGAAGCTGGCCCAGGCCAGCGTGGCCGCCTCGGCCTTCCTGCCCGAACAGGACCCGGCCGCGCTGAGCGCCCGCGGCTACCTGGCCCGGACCATGGTCCGCCGCGGCCGCAGCGGGGAGGCCGAGGCGATCTACCGCGAGCTGCTGGCCGACCGGATCCGGGTCCAGGGCGAGGCGCACCTGGACACCCTGGCCACCCGGCACGACCTGGCCGCGGCGCTGGGCGTGCAGGGCCGGTTCGGCGAGGCCGAGCGGCTGTACCGGGAACTCCTCGACGACGACGACCAGCTGCGCGGACCCGACCACCGGGAGACCCTGGCCGCCCGGTCTCACCTGGCCCGGATCATCGGGCTGCTGGGCCGGTACGCCGAGGCGCAGGAGCTGAGCCGCCAGGTCCTGGACGCGCAGCTCCGCGTGCTCGGCCCGGACCACCCGGACTGCCTGGCCAGCCGGCAGAACCTGGCCCGGCTGGCCGGCAAGGCCGGCCGCTACGCCGAGGCCGAACGGCTGTACCGGGCCGTGCTGGACGACCGCCGCCGCATCCTGGGTGACGACCACCCGGACACCCTGGCCACCCGGCACCGGCTGGCCCGGATCATCGGCCAGCGCGGCCGCTACGGCGAGGCCGAGGAACTCTGCCACCAGGTCCTGGCCGACCGGCGCCGGCTGCTGGACGAGGACCACCCGGACAACCTGTCCACCCGGCACCGGCTGGCCCGGATGCTCGGCCTGCAGGGCCGGTACGCCGACGCCGAGCCGATGTTCCGGCAGGTGCTGGCGGTCCGCCGCCGCACCCTGGGCGATGACCACCCCGACACCCTCACCACCCAGCACCGGCTGGGCTGGCTGGTCGGCCGCCAGGGCCGCTACAACGAGGCCATCGACCTGGTCAGCCAGGCGCTCGGCAGCCGTCGGGACCTCCTCGGCGACGACCATCCCGACACCCTGGCCGCCCGCGAGACGCTGGCCTGGCTGACCTGCCTGCGCGGCAAGGCCGCCGAGGCCGGCGAGCAGGCCCGCGAGGTGCTGGCCGACCGGCGCCGGGTCCTCGGCGCGGACCATCCCGATACCCTCGCCACCCGCGCCACCCTGGCCTGGACGGCCGAGCTGAGCGGCCGCTACGCGGACGCCGAGCGGCAGTACCGTGACCTGCTGGCCGACCGCGAGCGCATCCTGGGCGCCCGCCACCCGGACACCCTCACCACCCGCCAGGACGTGGCCCGCCTGCTGGGCCTGCAGCGCCGCTTCGGCGAGGCCGAGCGGCTCAGCCGCGAGGTGCTGGCCGACCGGCGCCGGCTCCTCGGCGACGACCACCCCGACACGCTCACCTCCCGCGCCGTCCTGGCCCGCCTGACCGCCCGGCAGGGCCGCCGGGCCGAGGCCGGCGAGCTCTACCGGCAGGTGATCGCCGACCGCTCCCGCGTCCTGGGCCCGGACCACCCCGACACCGCCGCCCTGCGCGGCGAGCTCGCCCACCTGGCCGGCGGATAATGGCCCGATGACGCGCGAAGGCCCGTTCTGGGACGTGCTGGAGGGCCGGGCGGCGGCGCCGCCCGCGGCGGTCCTGCTCGGCTGGGAGCTGGTGGCGGTCGATCCCGAGGCCGGGACGATCGAGGTGTCGTTCACCGCCGGCGAGGCGTTCCTGAACCCGGCCGGGGTGATCCAGGGCGGCTTCCTGGCGGCGATGCTCGACGACACCCTGGGCCCGGCGCTGGTCGCGACGCTGGGTCCCGGCTTGTTCGCCCCCACCACCGACCTGCACGTCCAGTTCCTGCGCCCGGCGCGCCCGGGGCGGCTCACCGGCCGCGGCCGGGTCGTCCGGCGCGGCCGGGAGGTGGCCTTCCTGGCCGGCGAGCTGCTCGACGACTCCGGGCAGCTGGTGGCGACCGCCGTCGCCACCGCCACCATCCGGCCGCTGGGGCGGTAAGAACCGGGCCGGCTACCAGCGGTCGCGGTGCACGACCTCGCCGAACGGCCGCCGCCGGGGAGCGCTCACCGGGACCAGCTGCCGGTCCGCCGGGTAGCCGAGCGAGATCAGGAAGGCCCAGTCGCGGTCGGCCGGGAAGCCGAGCAGCTCACGCGCCAGGTCCAGGTCCGTGACCCCGGCGTGGCAGCTGCCGATGCCCAGGTCGGCGGCGGCCAGCAGCATGGACATCGTCGCCTGGCCCAGGTCGAACTGGGCTCGGCCGAACTCGTTGTCGGCCGGGGGACCGATCACCACGATCGTCGCGGCCGACCCGGCCACGTGACCGGCGCCGCGCCAGACCCCGGCCAGCGCGCGCAGCTGCGCGCGGTCGGTGACCACGATGAAGTCCCAGGGCTGCCAGTTCTGTGACGATGGGGACCGGCGGCCCGCCTCCAGGATCCGGTCCAGGTCCACCGCCGGGATCGGGCGGCCGGTGAAGGCCCGCACGTTCCGGCGTGAGGTGATCGCGTCCCAGGTCTGCATGACGCTCCTTACTGCCCGGGGGCGAACGGCGGCGCGGGCGGATCCCCCCACCAGCTGCGCAGGAACGCGCCGGCCCGCTCGCAGGCCCCGGCCAGCGGGCCGTCCCGGTGAGCCAGCCCGTCGCGGATGAGCTCGCTGATGGTGGCCTCGACGGCCGCCAGGACCTGATCGGGAGTGGCCTCGGCGGGCGATCGGTAGCCGATCACCGCGCCCGCGTTGCAGACGAAGTCGGGCAGCGCCACGATGCCCCGCTGGCGCAGCACGGCGGCCCCGGCCTCGGTGTAGGGCGCGTTCGCGGCCGGCGCGATGACCCGGACACCGGGCGGCAGCGCCTCGGCCGCCGGGCCGCCGATCGCGCCCGGCCGGGTTCCCGGCACCAGGACGTCGGCGCTCACGCCGGTGAACAGCCCCGCCGGAGGCAATACCGGGCCGCCGTAATGCAGTACGCACTCGTCGCCGTGCTCATGGCGCAGCGCGAGCAGTCGTCCGACATCGAGGCCGGCCGGATCCGCCACGCAGCCGGCCACGGTGGATACCGCGACCACCCGCCCGCCGCGGCGAGTCACCTCGCGCGCCACGCCGCCGCCCACCTTGCCGAATCCTTCGATGGCCGCCGTGCGGCCGTCCCATCCCCTCCCGGCGTCCAGCGCCGCCTCGGCCGCCGCGGTGACGCCGTACCCGGTCACCACGTCCTCGAACGGCACGCCGTGGGCGACCGAGTTCATGGCGGTGGGGGAGGCCCGGTCCGCGCGCAGCGGCGCGAAGTCCTCCTCCGAGGTCCCCATGTCCGGCCCGGTCAGGAAGCGGCCCGCCTCGACCAGGGGCCGGACCTCGGCGCAGAACCGGGTCATGAGCTGGGCCTTGCCCGCCCGGTCGGCCGGGTCACCGCGCACGCCCGCCTTGGCCCCGCCGACCTGCGCGCCGAGCGCGGCGAACTTGTAGGTCATCGCCCGGGCCAGCAGCGCCACCTCGGCCGCGCTGACGTCCGCCGCCAGCCGCGTACCTCCCGCCGAGACCGGCGCCCCGGCCAGGTCGAACACCACGAACCCGGGAACCGAGCCGAGCTCGACGACCTCCATGCTTTTAGGCTAACTGGCGCGGCGGTAGGCACGCACCGCGAGCGGCACGAAGACGAGGAAGATCCCGGCCAGCGAGGCCACGCTCTTCCACAGGTTCGCCTCGACCGGGCCGCCGATGGCCAGCGACCGCATGGTGTCGATGACGTAGGTCACCGGCTGGTTGTTGGCGAACGCCTGCAGCCAGCCCGGCATCGTCGGGATCGGCACGAAGGCTGAGGACAGGAACGTGATCGGGAACAGCCAGATCAGACCGAACGCCTGCACCGACTCCTCGTCCCCGATGGCCAGCCCGGTATAGGCGGCGATGCAGCAGATGGCCACGCCGAACACGATGGCCAGCACCACCATCAAGATGGCCGGGAGCACGCCGTTGGAGAACCGGAAACCGACCGCGTACCCGACGCCGAGGACGATCAGGATCGTGATCGTCATCCGCCCGGTGTCGGCCACCAGCCGTCCGGCCAGCACCGCCGAGCGCGCCATCGGCATCGACCGCAGCCGGTCGATCACGCCCTTCTTGAGCTCCTGCGCCAGCGAGATGGCCGTACCGAACGAGCCGAACGCCGCGGTCTGGCCGATGATGCCCGGCATGAGGAAGCTGACGTAGCCGCCGGGAACCTTCACCGGGATCGCGCCGCCGAAGACGTACCGGAACATCAGCACGAACATCACCGGCTGGATCACGGTGAACACCAGGTAGGCGGGCACCCGCATCCAGACCAGCAGGTTGCGCCGGGTGATGGTGAGCGTGTCGCTCATCGCCCAGCGGAACCTGGTCAGCAGGCCGGGCGCCGACGGCACGCCTGGTACTCCGGTCCGCTCCGCGACCGCGGTCATGACCTCGTCCTCTCCGCGTCCTTGTCCTGTCTGCCCGCGGCCCGGCCCTGCTTACTCCCGCCCCGGCGTCCTCGCCGCCGGCCGCCCGGCTCCTCTTCCTCGGCCGCGTGCCCGGTCAGGGCCAGGAACACGTCGTCGAGTGACGGCCGCCGCATGGCCAGGCCGCGGGTCTCGAGGCTCGCGGCGTCCAGCGCGCGCACCGTCTCGACCAGCGCGTCCGAGCCGCGGCTGCCGACCCGGATGCTGACCATGCCGGTTTCCGCATCGGCCAGCGGCTCGCTCTCGCCGATCTTGGTGACCGCCGCGACCGCGTCGTCGATCCGGCCGCGGTCCGGCACGGTGAACTCGACGACGTCGCCGCCGACCCGCCCCTTCAGCTCCTCGGCCGTGCCCGCCGCGATGACCTGGCCGTGGTCGATGACCACGATCTCGTCCGCCAGCTCGTCCGCCTCGTCGAGATACTGGGTGGTCAGCAGCAGCGTGGTCCCGTCCGAGACCAGCGACCGGATGATGTCCCACATTCCCAGCCGCGACCGCGGGTCCAGGCCGGTGGTCGGCTCGTCGAGGAACAGGACCTTCGGCCGGCCGACCAGGCTGGCGGCCAGGTCCAGGCGGCGCTGCATGCCGCCGGAGTAGTTCTTCGCGGCCCGGTCGGCCGCGTCGGTCAGGCCGAACTGCTCGAGCAGCTCGGTCGCGCGCTGACGGGCCTGCGGCCAGCTCAGGTGGTAGAGCCGTCCGATGATCTCCAGGTTCTCCCGGCCGGTGAGCTCCTCCTGGATGGCGGCCGACTGCCCGGCCAGCCCGATCGAACGGCGCACCGCGGCCGCCTCGCGCACCACGTCCTGGCCCTCGACCAGCGCCCGCCCCCCGTCGGGGAGCAGCAGCGTGGTCAGGATCCGCACCGCGGTAGTCTTGCCCGCCCCGTTGGGGCCGAGCACGCCGAGCACGGTCCCGCGCGGCACCGACAGGTCGATACCGCGCAGCGCGTGTACGTCCCCGAATGATTTGGTCAAGCCCTCCACGAGGATCGCGGGCGGCCCGCTGCCCCCGTTGACCTGTGACATCCATCCTCCCGTACCAGCCCCGTCACGGCGATCATGTTCCCCGCACGAACCTACAGCTAGCGGACTGTCGCGGCGAACCGAATATCTCCCCGCCACGGCCACCCGGTAGGTTGCGTAGAGCATGATTGGACCCCGCTGCCGTGGAGAGGAGCTGAGGATGTCTGAGAACCGTCATGAGGCCGCTGACCTTGAGGATTACTCGACCCAGGAGCCTGCTGACTCCCTGACCGGGGAACCGGGCGAGCCGGGGGACGATCCGCTCGACCGCGGCGTGGTCCCGCCGGAGCACTGGTCCTCCGTGATCAGGAACGCCGACGATCCTGAGTCCCTCGACCAGCTCCTGGCCGAGGAGGAGCCCGACCCGGCCCTGGACTTCGACGAAGACGACGAAGACGAAGACGGTGTCCCAGAAGGCAGTGCGGCCGGACGCAACGCCGCCGACGGGGAGGACGACGACGAGGACGAGGCCGACGAGTACGTGGACGGGCTGCTGCTCGACGACGGCCCCGACCCGCGCGCGGGCCGGCTGGTGGCCGAGGACGAGGGCGCTCACCCGGACGACGAGGAAGATCTCGTCGCCACCGACGTCGGCATCGACGGCGGGGCTGCCAGTGCCGAGGAGGCCGCCATCCACGTAGTGGACGACGACGACACCGACATCCGCTCCGAGAGCTGAGCCGAGAGCCGCATGCTGCCGGTCGCCGAGCTGCACATCCACATCGAGGGCACGCTCGAGCCCGAGCTGCTGGTCACGCTGGCGGCGCGGAACGGCACGCCGGTGCCGGTCCTGGATGTGGAGGAGCTGCGGGCCAGGTACCGCTTCGACAGCCTGGGGTCCTTCCTCAGCCTGTACTACGACAGCCTGCGGGTACTGCAGACCGAGCAGGATTTCTACGACCTGGCCCGCGCGTACCTGGACCGTGCCGCCGCGGCCGGGGTGCGCCGGGCCGAGATCTTCTTCGACCCGCAGTCCCACCTGGCTAACGGGGTGCCGCTCGAGGCGGTCTTCGGCGGGCTTACGGCGGCCCTGGCCGACGGCGCCCGGGACCACGGCGTCTCCGCCGACCTGATCCTGTGCTTCCTGCGGGACCTGGGCGCGGACGCGGCCGGCGCGGTGCTGCGGGACTGCCTGCCGTTCCGCGACCACTTCATCGGCGTCGGGCTCGATTCCGCCGAGGTCGGCTACCCGCCCGTCCTGTTCCGGGCGGTCTACGAGCGGGCCGCGGCCGAGGGGCTGCGGCTGGTGGCGCACGCGGGCGAGGAGGGCGGCCCGGAGTACGTGCGCGAGGCGCTCGACGAGCTCCGGGTGGAGCGGATCGACCACGGGGTCCGGTCCATGGAGGACTCTGGCCTGGTCGCCCGGCTGCGGGACGAGCGGATCGCGCTGACCGTCTGCCCGCTGTCCAACGTGGCGCTGCGCGTGGTCCCCGCGCTCGGCGACCACGTGCTGCCCGGCATGCTGGACGCGGGCCTGCTCGCGACCGTGAACAGCGACGACCCGGCCTACTTCGGCGGGTACGTGGACGACAACCTGGACGCGGTGCGCACGGCGTTCGGTTACGGCGATGCCCAGCTCGCCGCGCTCGCGCGGAACTCTTTCGAGGCCTGCTTCGCGCCCGCGGCGGACAAACGGGCCTGGCTGGCCGAGGTTGACGGCTGGCTCACCTCCCGCGCCCCGGCCTTAGCAGCCCGGCGTAATGTCGGTGGCCTGGGCTAGGGTCCGGCCATGCGACTGCTGCACACCTCGGACTGGCACCTGGGCCGGTCGCTGCACCGCGCGGATCTGCGGGCGGCCCAGTCGGCGTTCCTGGACCACCTGGTCGACGTGGCCCGCGCCGAACGGGTGGACGCGGTCCTGATCGCGGGGGACGTCTACGACCGGGCGGTGCCGCCGGTGGACGCCGTCGAGCTGTGCGAGGACGCGCTGCTGCGGCTGCACGACACCGGCGCGAGCATCGTGCTGATCAGCGGCAATCACGATTCGGCCCGCCGGCTCGGATTCGGCGGCGGCCTGCTGGAGAAGACGGGCGTGCACCTGCGCACCCGGTTCGGCGCGCTGGACCGGCCGGTCGTGCTCACCGACGCGCACGGGCCGGCCGCCGTGTACGGGGTGCCGTACCTCGAGCCCGCCGCCGTCCACGCGGAGTTGCCCCCGGACCTGCCCCGCGGCCACGCCGGGGTGCTCGGGCACGCGGTCGCCCGGATCCGGGCCGACGCGGACGCCCGCGGCATCGGGCGCCGCGTGGTCATGGCGCACGGATGGGTCACCGGGGGAGCGGCCAGCGAATCCGAGCGGGACATCGGCGTCGGCGGCGTCGGCCAGGTCCCCGCGGCCCTGTTCGACGGGTTCGATTACGTGGCCCTGGGTCACCTGCACGGCCAGCAGACGGTCGCCCCGCACCTGCGTTACAGCGGCTCCCCGCTGCCCTACTCGTTCTCCGAGGCCTCGCAGCGCAAGGGCAGCTGGCTGGTGGAGCTGGACGGCGCTGGCCCGGCGCGCGCCGAGCTGGTGGCCGCCCCGGTCTACCGGCGGCTGAGCGTGCTCCGCGGGCGGCTGGAGGAGGTGCTCGGCTCGGCCGCCCACGCCGGGCACGAGGCCGACTTCGTCTCCGTCACGCTCACCGACCCCAGCCGTCCCGAGGGGGCCATGGACGCCCTGCGCGCCCGGTTCCCGCACATCCTGGTGCTCGCGCACGAGCCCGAGGGCGTCGTGCCCGACGAGCGCGGTTACCGGGCCCGGGTCGCGGGCCGCGACGACCTGTCCGTCGCGGCCGAGTTCGTGCGGCATGTCAGGAACGAGCCGCCCTCGCCCGGGGAGCGGCAGCTCCTCGGCACGGCGTTCGAGGCGGCCCGCATCGAGGAAGCCGGCCCTGACGGGGCGGCGGGCTGATGCGCCCGCACCGGCTGCGCCTGACCGCGTTCGGCGCCTTCGGCGGCACCGTGGAGGTCGGCTTCGACGAGCTGGCCTCCCCGGGCCTGTTCCTGCTGCACGGCGAGACCGGCGCGGGCAAGACCACGCTGCTCGACGCGATCGGGTTCGCCCTCTACGGCCGGGTCCCTGGCGAGCGGGGCAAGACGCGCCGGCTCCGCTCCGATCACGCCGCCGCGGGCACCCCGACCGAGGTGTGCCTCGAGGCGACGCTCGGCAGCCGCCGGATGCGCGTCACCCGCAGGCCGGAGCAGGAACGTCCCAAGCGCCGCGGGACCGGCACCACGACCGATCAGGCGAAGATCGTGCTCGAGGAGCTCGCCGGCGGGACGTGGCGCGCCGTCTCCACCCGGGCCGGCGAGGCCGACGCCGAGATCGCCGACCTGATGGGCATGTCCGCCGAGCAGTTCTTCCAGGTGGTACTGCTGCCGCAGGGCGAGTTCGCCAGGTTCCTGCACGCCAGCGCCGAGCAGCGGGGCGAGCTGCTGCAGCGGCTGTTCGGCACGGACCGGTTCCGCCGGGTGGAGGCCTGGCTCGCCGAGCACCGCCGGGCCACCGCCCGCGAGGTCGAAGAGGCCAGGCAGGGCATCGCCGAGCTCGTCGCCCGCATCACCCAGGCCGCCGGGGTCAGCGCTGACGACGGCCTCCCCGCACCGGGCTGGGCCACCGGGCTGGCCGAGGCCGCCGCCGGCCGCGCCGAGACCTGCGCCGCGCAGGTCCGCGCCCACCGCGCCGAGCTGGACCAGGCTCAGGCCCGGCAGCGGGACGCGGACCGGCTGGCCGAACGCCAGCGCCGCCGGGCCGAGGCGCTCCGCACCCGCGATCAGCTCGCCGAAGCCGTCCCCGCGATCGACGCGCTGCGCCGCGAGCTCGACGCCGCCGTCCGGGCCGCCGAGGTCATCCCCGACCTGGCCGAGGCCGACCGCACCGCGACGGCCCTGGCGCAGGCCCGCGCGGCCGAGGACCAGGCCCGGACCCGGGCCGCCGGGCTCCCCGGCGCCCGCTCCGCCGCCCCCGCCGCGGAGCTGCGCGCCCAGGCCCGGCAGCACACGACCCGGCTCGGCCACCTGGAAGCGCTCCGCTCGCTGTCCGCTCAGGCCGACGACGAGGACCGGGCCGCCGCCGCCGCCCGGATCGCCGCCGCCACCTTGGCCGGCGAGATCACCGAACTCCAGGCCGGGGCCGCCGCCGCCCTGAGCCGGCGGCCCGGGCTCAGCCACGAGCGCGACCAGGCCCGGGCGGCCGGCCAGCGGCTTCCCGAGGTCCAGGCCGAAGCCGACCGTCACCGGCGCGCGGCCCTGGACGCCGCCGCCCTGGTCGAAGCCCGCACCGAAGCCGGTCGCCAGTCCGAGGCGTACGTGGCCGCCAAGCTGGAGTACATCCACCTCTTCGAGGAAGCCTCCCGGCTGCGCCGGGAACGCATCGACAACATGCGCGCCGAGCTGGCCGCGACCCTGGTCGACGGGGCGCCGTGCCCGGTGTGCGGCTCACCGGACCACCCGGAGCTGTGCGAGCTGCGCGGCGACCGGGTGACCCGCGAGCAGGAGGAAGCCGCCGACGCCGAGGCGATCCAGGCCTCGGAACGCGCCGAGACCATCGGCGCGCGCCTCGGCATTGCCGACGCCCAGGTCACCGACCTGTCGGCCCGCCTGGAGAGCGCGGGCTTCACCGTCGCCGCCGACCTGCTCTCGCTCCAGGCCGAGGCCACCCGTCTCCGCGCCGCCGCCCGCGACCTGGCCGTCGAGGCGCAGGCCCTGGCTGAGCTGCGCAGCGCCGACCACCAGGCCGCGCTGGACGACCTCGACCAGGTCATCGCCGACGCCGGCCAGCGCCTGGCCGAGCTGGCCGTCCAGCGCGAGGCCGGGCTGGCCCAGGCGGCTCAGGCCGACCAGCGGGCCGCCCGGCACCGGGAATCGCTGCTGGCCCAGCTGGACGGCGCGCCCGGCCTGGACGCGGCCCTGGCCGCCGCGCGGGCCGCGGCCGAGGCGCTGACCGCGGCGGCCGATGCTGTCGACGCCGCGGCCCGGGCCGGCGCCGATGCCACCCGGGCGGCCGGCCGGGCCGCCCAGGCCGCCGCGGGCGCGGGCTTCCCCGGCCTGGACGAGGTCCGCCAGGCGCACCGCGAGCTGGCCTGGCGGGCCGGCCAGGACCAGGTCATCCGCGAGCACGAGCAGCGCACCGCGGCCGTGGCCGAGCTGCTCGCCGACTCCGACCTGGACGTGCCGCTGGACCCGCCGTCCGACGTGGACGGCGCGACGCTCGCGGTCGAGGCGGCCAGCAAGGTGCACGACGACACCGTGGCGGCGCACGCCCACGCGAGCCGCCAGGCCGAGCAGCTGGCCGGGCTGGCCCCGGAGCTCGCCGGGAGGCTCGCGGAACTGGACCCGCTCGCGGCCGCCGCGGCCGAGGGCCGCCGTCTCGCCGACCTGGCCGCGGGCCAGGGCGCCAACACGCTCAAGATGACCCTGTCCTCCTTCGTGCTGGCCGCGCGGCTGGAGGAGGTCGCGGCCGCCGCCAGCGAGCGGCTGCTGAAGATGACCTCGGGCCGCTACTCGCTGGTGCACACCGACGCCCGGCGCGGCGGGGGCCGGTCCGGGCTGGGCCTGCTCGCCTGCGACGGCTGGACCGGCGTCGACCGCGATACCAGCACGCTCTCCGGCGGCGAGACCTTCCTGGCCAGCCTGGCCCTGGCCCTCGGCCTGGCCAACGTGGTCACCGCCGAGGCGGGCGGCACGCCGATCGAGGCCCTGTTCGTCGACGAGGGCTTCGGCAGCCTGGACGAGGACACCCTGGAAGAGGTGATGACCGTGCTCGACGGGCTGCGCGAGGGCGGCCGCCTGGTCGGCATCGTCAGCCATGTCGCCGAGCTCAGGCAGCGTATCCCGGCCCAGATCCGCGTGCGCAAGGGCCAGTCAGGCAGCGACCTCACCGTGCGTACCCAGGTCAGCTAGAGCGCGGCAGCCCTAGGCCGCGGCGGCCGTATGCGTGCCCATTGTGTTCAGCGACCCGCGCCGCTTCTTTCCGGATCGCCCGGGAAAAGGTGATATCACACCAGATTAAATAGATTCATGGCTGATTGGCAGGGCGGGCAAAATCGGCAGCAATAAGCCCGGCAAAGCGCAGGCGTGCTGGTCGGCTGTGCCGTAGGGTAATCATGGGCATCGATTCTCTTCCGTGGCAGGCAGTGCAATCTTGATCTGAAAGGCGCCATCGGGCCGCTATGCCGGAATTCTTAAGAGTTGCGCTCCGCGATGGCGGCGAGGTCGTCTTCGAGACCGCGGCGGAAGAAGAAAGAGGGGTACGGCAGGTCGGCCGGCGGGACCATATCCGCGATCTTCCCGCTACTTTCGAGGACCGGCTGTCCGGCATACGCGATGCCGCATCGACGGCCCTGTCCGAGCTCCGCGGGAAGCTGGAGCCTGACGAGATAAGGCTCAAGTTCGGCATCAAGATGTCCGGGGCGGTCGGAGTAGTAGTTGCTCAGACGGCGCTCGAGGGCAATTTCGACGTAGAGATGGTCTGGAAATCTGAACCCGAACCGCCTGGCCAGGCTGAAGGCACGGGCGGCGCCGCTCAGGCCAGCCCGGCGGGCCGCTCGGGCCGCGCTGACCCGGGCTCCGGCGGCGAAGCGGGAACTGCTGCGCCATGAGCAGCGATGCCTTGTGGCGCTTGAGAATCCGGGACTTGTCCAGTGACGACAGGCCAGGGGCCGTCCGCGGCGCCGGGTTCGCCGTGACCGAGCACGAAGCAATCACCTGCGCACACCTGGCGATCGACGCCGAATGCTGGGCGGAAACGCTCGAGGAGGAGCAGGCTGCCCAGCGATGCCGCGTAGAGCGGTCTTTCGGGCGGCCGGGTGACGATGAGATCTCGAAAAAAGATATAGCGATCGTTCATTTGCCTGCGGCCGTCCAGGGGGCGCCGCTCGGCCCGCGCACTCCGCCTTCCGTGGGAGCCGAGCTCGAGGTCGTCGGCTTTCCCTATGGCGACAGCCTGGCGCTGGCGGAACGGACCAGAGTGCGAGTGGTCGGGATGGTCACCAACGGGTTAGTGCAGGTGAACACCATCTCTGGCTATTCTCCCGTCGTCGAGACATTCAGCGGAAGCGCGGCGGTGGATGTCCGATCCGGGCGGGTAGTAGGAATGGTGATCGGGGTCGATAACACCTATGCTCCCGTCTGGCTGATCCCGCTGACCGAGCTGGCCCGATCGTGGAAGAAGCTCGACGGCTTGCTGCCCAGAGGCCTATCGGTAGACCCGGAATTTAAGCGTGCCGTCGATGATCTCGGCCAGGGTTCATACGGGTATGCCCTGACCAGGCTCAACAGCCTGCAGGGGAGCTATCCCGGCGAACCTGACCTTGCGTATTACCGCGTGCTCGCGGCCCTGCGGGGAAGGCGGCCGGGCGCGCTCAGCAGATCTGCCGTTGACGAAATTCTCGCCCTGCTCGCCCCTCCCGCCGGCCCCACGGCCGGGGCGCCTCACGTAGCCGCCCTCGCCGCGCTCACCTATGAGGACTACTACGTCCTCAGGGGACTTGACCCGCGCCGGCGTGATGCCCGGCTGCCCGAAGGCGTGACTGCCCTGCGAGCCCGGGAAATCACCACGCACGTGCAGGCTCCCGAATGCTCCATCTGGCAAGCTCTATATGCGAGGAGTATGTGATGACTGAAATGATAGTCGATCTGCGCAGGGAACTGGTCAGGAAATATTTTATCCCGCTACCTAAAAACTCAGTAAAGAACCATGTCAAGCTAGCCGCAGGTGCGTTTCTCCTCTTTCTCGGACTGGGTGGCACCGGCTTCTTCTCCCTGGTCGGGTTCATTGTCTTGATCTGGGCTGGCGTCGGGTACGCGAAATATATGCTGGCCAGGAAGGCGGCTCAGCCCCGGGCTACGGATCAGCAGATGAACGACTGGCTGTACGGGCGGGTACCGCAGATCGTGATCGACGGGAAAGATCGCCTCAATATCCATCCCACCGAGCTCGGAGCCAGCGACGACAAGGCCTGTCTGCCATTTATCGGTATTCCGGACCAGGAAGACTGGTCTTATCTCCAGGCTCGCGGGCAGGACGGAGTGCTGAGGTTCTCCGCGTACAAGATCATGATCGTCTACCTGTCCAACTGGAGAATGCCTGTCTACGAATGCATCCTCGACATGGAGACTGGCGCCACAGTCGCGGACTCGACGAAGGAGTACAACCTCAAGCAGGTCGACGGGATGGAGACCGTCAGTGACCGGGTGGCCCTCGCCGTGCCAGGCGCCGGTAACCAGGCTGGCGGCGGCGATCCGGCCGGCAATGCAGGGCAGACGGCATCAACCCGTCACTACACGCGGCGTCAATGGGTGAACCTCGTCGTGTCGGGCCGGCCGGCGGTCAGCCTCATGGTCGGTATCGGTGACGGGGACGCCCTGCACACCGAGGGTGTCAGCCGATCTCATATCGACGGTTCGATAGCCACGTTGCGTGAATACCTGCGCTCACATAACCATGGGCCGCAGCAGGCGGACGAACTTGGCTTGTCCAGCGGTTCCCTGGGCCTGCCCGGCGCTCCTCCGGCTCTCGGACTGGAGGCCTCGCCAGAGTGGCCGCGGTAACTCCCGTTTCCGCGGCCGCGGCAAGCTGGGAGCATCCTCGCGAGTTGGACGCGGGCCGCGGCCGCGGCGCACGATGGGGGAATGCGCCCGATTGCCTGGTGGGGCGGTCTGAGCCCGCGACGGCGGATGCTCGTAGCCGTACTGACCATCGTCTTGGTGGCGGGCGCCGTGGCCGGCACCGTGCGGGCGCTGGCGGGCTCGCCCGCCGTCCTGCCCGCGGATGAAAACCGCCCGGGTGACGTGCTGCTGGTGCCGGGGTACGGCGGGAGCACCACCGCGCTCGGCGCGCTGGCCGGGCGGATCGCCCAGGCGGGCGGCCCAGCGGTCCGCGTCACCGTAGTCAGGCTGGCCGGGGACGGGACCGGCGACCTCGCCGAGCAGGCGAACGTGCTGAACGGGTACGTGAACCGGGCGCTAACCGCGGGCTCGGGCCCGGTGACCGTGATCGGCTACTCGGCCGGGGGCGTGGTGGCCTGGCTGTGGGACGTCGACTACGACGGGGTGGCCAAGGCCCGCCGGATCATCACCCTGGGCTCGCCGCTGCACGGCGCCGACCTCGCCGCCGTGGGCGCGGCCGACGCGCCGGGTGCCTGCCCGGCGGCCTGCGCGGAACTCGTGCCCGGCAGCTCCATGCTCAACCGCCTGCAGGGCACCGCCGCGGCCACCCGGCCGCCCTGGCTGTCCCTGTGGACCACCGATGACCAGGTCGTCCAGCCGCCCGATTCGGCCCGGCTGACCGGCGCGGTGAACGTCCCGCTGCAGTCGATCTGCCCGGACGCCTCGATCGGGCACGGCCAGCTTCCCACCGCCCCGCTCGTCGTCGGCATTGTCCTGCGCGCGCTGCGCGGCACCGCCCTTACCCCGCCCCGCCCTTCCGATTGCCGCTCGCTCCAGCACCTGGGCGATTCCGGGCCGGCCGGAACGAGGTGAAACCCGGGTTCGAGTGCGCCGGAACGCGCTGAAAGCCCGGTTTCACTTGCGTCCGGCTCGCCGCATCGGCGCCGGTGCCGATCCACCGGGCCGCAGCCATGACCGTGGACCCGCGGGGTTTCTGTCAGCGGGTGTTACCTGGTGATGTCCTTGGTGGAGAAGTTGGCCCAGGCGGCGGCCAGGAAGACCACCACGTAGATCGCCTGGATGCCGAAACCGCGCTGGATATCCCGCCAGAAGACGGGCTGGCGGAAGAAGTCGATCCAGGCCAGCCAGTACCGGGTCGGCAGGTACGGCTGGACCACGGTGGCGGCGTTGAGGGTGACCAGCACCTCGCTGGCCACCAGCGCGGCCAGCGCGCCGAGCGCCGAGCCGAGGGCCGAATCGGTGATGGTGGACAGGAACAGCGCGATCGCGGCCACGCCGAGCATCGACACGGTGATGAAGGCGATCGCCCCCGCGATCCGCTCCGTCAGCTGGAGCAGGCTGAGCGGGGCGCCGGACAGCGACGTGACCGCCCCGCCCGCGGCCTGCCCGGCGGTCGGCGCCTGCCCGGCTATCCCCGGCACCGTGCCCCCGGTCCCGGCGGCGCCTCCGGGGGCCTGTCCCACCGCGGCCGCCCGGGAGGGGCCGAGCAGGAAGACTCCGGTGGCGTAGGCGGTGACGGTGACGGCCACCACCACGAACAGCACATACGTAGCGACCGAGATGAGCTTGGCCACCAGCAGCCGGGTCCGCCCGACCGGGCGCACCAGCAGGTAACGCAGCGTGCCGCCGGCCGCCTCGCCCGCGATCGAGTCACCCGCCACGACCGCCACCGCGACCGGCAGGAACACCGGCAGCACCAGGGCCAGCGCGGCCGCCGGGTAGAGCTCGCCGTCCTGCAGCACGGCGGACAGGAACGCGCCGCCCTGGCCGGGCGGCGGGGCCAGGTGGGTGATCGTGATGAAGATCGCCACCATGAACGGCAGCGCGCAGGTCAGCACCATGCTGATCCAGGTGCGCGGCCGCCGGAACAGCTTCACCAGCTCGACCCTGATCACGAAGCGTCCCCGGCCTGGTCCGAGACGGCGTGGCCCGAGCCCGCCTGCTCCGAACCCACGTGGTCCGAGCCGGTCCCGGTCACCGAGAGCACGATCTCCTCGAGCGTGCGCTGGTCCGGCCCGATCGCGCTGACCCGCACCCCCGCCTCGACCAGCCGCGCGTTGAGCGCGGCCGCGTCCGGCGACTCGGAGCGGACCAGCAGCCGGTGGCCGTCCCGCCGCTCCACCCTCCCGTCGAGCAGCGCGACCGCCCGGTCGGCGTCTGGGGTCTCCACCACGATCCGGCCGGTGGGCGCGCGCAACGCGGCCAGGTCGTCCTGCAGGACCAGGCGCCCGGCGTCCAGCACCCCGACCCGGGTGCACAGCTGCTCCACCTCGGCCATCAGGTGGCTGGACAGGAAGATCGTCACCCCGGCCTCGTTCAGCCCGATGAGAAGCTCGCGCAGGTCCCGGATCCCGTGCGGGTCCAGGCCGTTGCCCGGCTCGTCCAGCACCAGCAGCCGCGGCCGCCGGATCAGCGCGCCGGCCAGGCCGAGGCGCTGCCGCATGCCCAGCGAGTAGGCCTTGACCGGCCGCTTGCCCACCCCGCCCAGGCCGGCCTGCTCCAGCGCCTCGTCGACGCGCCGCCGCCGGGTGCGCCGGGCCGCCCGCCCATCCGGGAACCCGGGGCCGGCCGCGTCCAGCAGTGCGAGGTTGGCCCGGCCGGACAGGTGCGGGTAGGCGGCGGGTTCCTCGATCAGCGCGCCGACCCGCGGCAGCACCTCGCGGGCGTGCCGGGGCATCCGCCGGCCGAGCACCTCGATCTCGCCGCTGGTCGCGTAGACCAGGCCGAGCAGCATGCGGACCAGCGTGGTCTTGCCCGAGCCGTTCGGACCGAGCAGGCCGTAGCGGTCGCCCGCGCGCACCTCCAGGTCGACCGACCGCACCGCCGCCACCGCGCCGTATCGCTTGGTCAGCGCCCTCGTCCTGATCACGCCCGTACCGGGAACACCCGTTCCAAGGCCGGTAACGCCCGCGTCGGTCACGACAGCGTCACCAGCTGGGCCAGGTCGGCCGCCGCCTGCTCGAGCAGGCCGGTGCTGACGGTCCCGGCTATCAAGAAGGTGAGGAAGAAGCCGGCCGGCCGGAAGATGACCGCGTTGATCAGCGGCGCGCCGATGACGACGCCCGGGCCGCCGTCGACGGACAGCGGCGTGCCGCCGGCCGAGATGGCGTCCGGGATCAGGCGCGTGCCGTCCGAGCCGCGCACGCCCAGCACGACGAACGTGCTCAGCCCGCCGCCGTAGACCCCTACCTCCTCGAACCCTGGCTGCACCGGCTGCCTGAGCCGGTTTCCCAGCTCGGCGGGCAGCGCCACCAGGCCCAGGTTGCTCAGCGCCCCGGCCAGGTTGCCGGAGCGGGTCACCGTGAACCCGGTCCCGGCGGCGTGTACCGGGGTCAGCACCCGCTGGTCCGGGTGCCAGGGACTGACCTGGAAGAACTGGCTTTCCAGGGCGGGGCGCCCCAGGCCGCGGCCGAAGATCTCGACCAGCAGCGGCAGCCCGCTCGACGGGTCGGCCCAGATGTCCACCCGCCCGACGGTGGACGCCGGGTCGGCTGGCGTGATCCGCAGCCCGGCCGCGTTCCGGCCCGCCACCCGCACCGGCGCGATCACGCGGTAGCTGGCCTGCCGCCCCGCCTCGGACAGCAGGCGCAGCGCCAGCGCCGGCGGGACCAGGTCGGCCGGGCGCGGCAGCCGGTACGTCTGCGGCCCGCGGACCTCGGTCAGCAGCTGGTCACCGGAGTCCCAGATGTAGGAGCGGTAGCCGCCGAGCTGGTACATGTCCCGCTCGCCGGCGTCGGAGAGCACGTCGACCCGCCACCGGGCCGGCGCCGCCTGCCAGACCCGCATCTTCGTCGCGCCGTTGAGCAGCGAGGTCAGCCCGGTCAGGCCGGCCACCGGCGGCAGCCCGAACGTCGCGTTGCTCTCCGCGTACCCCGCGTAGGACTCGTCCGCGGAGGCCAGGATGCGGGCGCGCAGCTGGCTGGCGGTCAGCCGGGGCACGCTCACCGGCAGCGCGCTGGCGATCACCGGCAGGCCGCCCAGCAGCACCACCCCGGCGGCGACCAGCGCCCACCGGCGCACGGTCTGGATCTTCACCAAGATCCTCGCAAGTCGGTTACCAGCGCAACAAGACGGACATGTGGCTGTTTCCGCCCAGACATCCAATAACGGTACGATAACCGCGAGATCTAGGGCGGCATATGTCACCTGCAAAAGCAAGTTCGCGCCTCTCGTCAGAAGACCTCCTCCCGGTCTAGGATCGGAAACTGTCAGTAACGATCGAGAACCCTGACATGGCGGCTGTGGCGGGACAGCCCGGTGGGTCAGAGGTAGCCAACTGGTAAGGACTCGTGATGGCAACAGAAGCCGGTCCCCGGCGGATCGTCGTCGGCGTGGATGGCTCAGCGGAGTCCGTGGTCGCGCTCAGATGGGCGTGCCGGGAGGCGAGCTTGCGCGCCGCCGAGGTGCTCGCCGTGCTGGTCTTGGAGTCGGCGTGTCATCAGGTCGCGAGCTACGCCGTCCCCACGCCGCGGCCATCGGGCGGAAGCTGGGGCGCTGCCCGTGACGTGCTACGACGCTCGGTCAACGAGGCGCTGAGCCTGTTCCCGGGGGTCAGCGTGCGCACCGAGATCGCCGAAGGCCTGGCCGCGCGCGTGCTGCTCGACCAGGCGACCGACGCGGACATGCTGGTGCTCGGCCGCAACTCCAGCGACCCCGATCCGTACCGGGCCGCGGGCCCGGTCATCCGGGCCTGCCTGCGAGCCGCGCGGTGCCCGGTGGTCATCATCGGCGTGGTCGATGTGGCCCGGGAGGACCACGTTCCCGCGTCGTGGCAGCGGGCTCTGGAGGCTTCCGGCGCGGGCCGGTAGTCGTAACTCAGCGTGACGAACCCTGGGTCCTGACGGGGCGTTGTCTCACCAGTGAGACAATCGGTCGCGTGTCGTCCCTGGTAGAGGTATCCGCGCCGGTCAGCGCCGCGCTGCGGTCCGGCGCGCCCGTTGTCGCGCTCGAGTCCACCATCATCTCGCACGGCCTGCCGCGTCCCGGCCAACCTGGACGCGGCCCGGGAGTTCGAGGCTCTGCTGGCGAGCCAGGGCGTGACCGCGGCCACGATCGCGCTCATCGACGGCGTGCCGAAGGTCGGGCTGACGCCGGACGAGCTCGGCCGCATCGCCTCCGACGAGTCGGTCGTCAAGGTCAGCAGCCGGGACATCGCCATCGCGGTGGCCCAGAAGGTGACGGGCGGCACCACCGTGGCGGCGACGTCCGTGCTGGCCGCCCGGGCGGGCATCGCGGTCTTCGCGACCGGCGGCCTCGGCGGCGTGCACCGCGGCGCGAGCGAGACCTTCGACGAGTCGGCCGACCTGACCGTGCTGTCCCGGACGCCGGTGACGGTGGTCTCGGCCGGGGTGAAATCCATCCTGGACATCCCGGCCACGCTGGAACGGCTCGAGACCCTCGGCGTGGCGGTCGTCGGCTACCGCACCTCGCGGTTCCCGGCCTTCTGGCTCTCCGATTCCGGCTGCGACCTGGACTGGCGGGTCGAGTCCCCGGCCGAGATCGCCGCCATCATGGCGGCCCGGGAGGCGTTCGGCGACCAGTCCGCGCTGCTCGTCGCCAACCCGCTGCCGCCGGACCGGCAGCTTGATCCGCAGGTGCTCGACGAGGCGCTGGCCGGCGCGCTGGCCGCGGCCGCCGCCCAGGACATCCGGGGCAAGGCGGTCAGCCCCTTCCTGCTGGCGGAGATCCAGCGGGTCACCGGCGGGGTCAGCGTCGGGGTCAATCTCGACATCGCCCGCGGCAACATCGACCTCGCCGCGAAAATCTCAAAATCATGGACCGAACGAGCTGCCGTGCGTGCCATCCCCTAACCTCCACGCTCGCGGCCGGGTCGTGGTCTGCGGCGACGTGATCAATGACGTGCTCGTCAAGCCGCTCGACGGCGTCACCCCGGACAGCGACACCCGGGCCGTGATCGGCGCCCGGCCGGGCGGCTCGGCCGCCAACCAGGCGGCCTGGATGGCTCATCTCGGCGCCGACGTGGTGTTCGCGGGCCGGGCCGGCGCCCGCGACGCGGCGTACCACCGGCGCGAACTGGCCCGGGCCGGGGTGCGCGTCCGGCTGGCCGCCGACCGCGAGGCCGAGACCGGCTCGATCGTGATCATGGTGGCGCCGGACGGCGGCCGGACCATGTTCACCGACCGCGGCGCCAACCTGCGGCTGCGGCGCCCGGATGTGCCGGCCCGGCTGCTGGACGGGGCGGCGGCGCTGCACCTGACCGGGTACACGTTCTGCGAGCCGCCGCCGCGTGAGGTGGCGCTCTGGCTGCTCGGGCAGGCCCGGGCGCGGGGGATCGCCGTCACCATCGACCCGGGCTCGGCCGCCTTCCTGGCCCGGATGGGACCGGATGAGTTCCTGGGCTGGACCGAGGGCGCCGCCGTCTGCTTCCCCAACCGCGACGAGGCCGCCGTGCTCACCGGCGAATCGGACCCGCTCGCGATGGCGGCCCGCCTGACCCGGCACTACGGCGCCGTGGCGGTCAAGCTCGGCGCGGCCGGCTGCGTGCTGGCCGCCCCCGGCGCGGCGCCGGTCGCGATCGCCGCGCACCCGGCGGAGGCCACCGACACCACCGGCGCCGGCGACGCCTTCTGCGGCGCCTTCATGAGCCGGTGGCTGGCCGATCCCGGGGACCTGCCGGGCGCGGCGCGGTACGCCATGCGGGTCGCCGCCACCGTGGTGACCCGCTTCGGCGCCCGCCCGCCCTCACCCTGACTATAAATTCCGTGAAATTGCATGGCCACACCACTTCGCTAGGCCAAATAAATTTTTTATCCCTAACGAAGCGATGTGTATACCGCCGGCAATGCCTGCTTGCCGTGGCCGGTGATGTCATCACCGATCATATAGCGGCGACCGTGCCTAATCTCGTGACGGGTTAAATGAGGCGAAACGTACGCCGTTCAAGTAGGTTGGTATTTCACCGCACAGGTAGTTCGGATGGGGAGGCATGCGCCTATTTCTGCGGCGTGCAGCGAGAGGCCTGGGTCAGCAGCGAGTTTGGATCACGGCCGCTCTTGTGCTGGACGTCGTGATAGCTGTTACGGGGATATTGATAGGCCCGCGCTTCAACCTGACCGGCGCCCTGGCGATCGGCCCGCTGCTGGCCTGCGCCCGCTGCGACGGGCGGCTGACCGCGCTGGCGGCCGGGTCCTCGCTCGTCCTGTGCGGCCTCGTGGCCGCGATCACCGGGACGACCCGCACCACCTTGGAGGGATACCGCTTCGGCACGGTCGTCGTGGCCGGGGCCCTGGCCGTGCTCGCGGCCGTGGTCCGCACCCGGCGGGAGGGCACGCTGATCAAGATCAGCGAGAGGGTCCAGCACGCGATCTTGCGGCCGCTGCCCGCCGCGGTCGGCGGCATGGCCTTCGCCTCGCACTACCAGTCGGCCACCAGCGCGGCCCTGGTCGGCGGCGACCTGCACGACCTGGCGGTGACACAGTTCGGGCCGCGCCTGATCATCGGCGACGTCAAGGGCAAGGGCCTGGACGCGGTCGGCCGGTGCGCGGCTGTGCTGGCCATCTTCCGTGAGCTGGCCTTCGGCGAGCCGGGCCTGACCGGGCTGGCCGAGGAGATGAACGCCAGGCTGTCCCGGGACATGGAGGCCGAAGACTTCGTCACCGTCATCCTGGCCGAGTTCGCCCCCGGTGAGGTCCGCATCGTCAACTGCGGGCATCATCCGCCGGTCAAGCTGGCCGCCGGGGCCCGGGGCCTGAGTGCCGGCGGGCTGCAGGTCATGGCCCCGGACGAGTTCGCGCCGCCGCTCGGCCTGAACCCGCACCCGGCCCGGCAGGACATCGAGCTGAAGCCGGGGGACCGGCTGCTGTTCTACACCGACGGGCTGGTCGAGAGCCGCGACCGGGCGGGCCGCTTCTTCGGCCTGGGCGACCAGGTGGCCGCGGCGCTGGCCCTGCCCGACCTCGAGGCCGCGGTCAAGCGCGTGGTCCGGCTGCTGCTCGAGCACGCCGGCGGCGGCCTGGCCGACGACGTCCTGCTCGTCCTCACCGAGCCCCTTCCCGCGCTACTGCCCGGCTCGCCGGATGTGATCTAGCAGACAGGGTCGCGCGGGCATTTACCTCGCGCATTTGGCGTTGCAGCGACCGGTGGTTCAGAAATAGAAAACAATGCCACCCGACGAGCCGCTACGACCCGCCGATTCCACGGTAGATGCTGCCGGAAAGGCGGCGTCATGGAGGTACTCATATCATGAGGCTCAGCTCGCGGTTTATTCTCGACAACCTCTTCCTGCTCGCGGCCGCCTTTCTCGTCGTCGCCTCGATGACGTGGAGCGCCGGGGCGGCCGGCTGGATCGCGTTCGGCGTTTCGGCCGGTATCACCGTCATCGCCGGGGCCAGCGCCGTGCTGGCCACCAGGAACGACCGCAAGCTCGGGCACGGCCTGGTCGCCCTGATCGCGCTGTGGTCGCTGTCCGCGGCCCTGGCCTTCTCCGGCACGCTGCTGACCTGGCTGGTCTTCGCCGACGCGATCGCGGTGGGCCTGCTCGCCCTGGCCGACCTGACCGCCCACGAGGCGACCACCGAGAAGGTCGTCCACCAGCTGGTGGTCCACGACGCTCCGCGGGCGGAGCGTCAGGCCGCCTGATCCCCGGCCATCTGAAAAGCGGATCGCGTGCTTCCCCGGGCACGCGGTCCGCCTTTTATGGCAGCCAGTCGAGCAGCAGGTCGTTCAGCCGGTCCGGCGCGTCGACCGGCACCCAGTGGCTCGCGCCGGGAATCTCTTCGTACCGCCAGGGGCCCTGGACGAACTCCGCCGAGGCCTTCATCCGCTCGCCGTCGAGGTAGTGATCCCCGGTCGACCAGATGCCCAGGGTCGGCGCGGCCACCGGCGGCAGCGCGGGCGCGGCACCTGGCATCCGCGGCGCCAGGTTGGCCCGGTACCAGTTCAGCGACGCGGTCAGCGCTCCCGGCCGGGACAGGTTCTCGATGGCCTGACCGAGATCCCCGTCACCTCGGGTCATCATGCGCAGCCAGGCCCAGTCGTCGTGCTCGATGGTCGCCTCGGCCACGCCGTAGAACTGGAAGAACAGCTGATACCAGGCCATCTCGTGCTGCCGGACGGTGGACGGCACCAGCGGGTGCGGGGTCGAGATCACCGTGAGCGTCCGCACCCGGTCCGGCCGCATGATGGCGGTGAGCCAGGCCACCGCCCCGCCCCAGTCGTGGCCGACCACGTGGGCCGCGGGCACGCCCAGGGCGTCGAGCAGCCCGGTGATGTCGCCGACCACGTTCCGCAGGCTGTAGGAACGTACCTCGGCGGGCTGCTCCGAGCGCCCGAAGCCGCGCAGGTCCGGCGAGATGACCCGGTACCCTCGCCCGGCCAGCACCGGTACCTGGTGCCGCCACAGCCGGGCCGAATCCGGCCAGCCGTGCAGCATCAGGACCGGGACGCCCTCGCCGTGCTCCTCGACGTACAGGGAGATGCCGTTCGCCTCGATGATCTGGCCGTCGTCCGGGCTCGTCATGAACCGATCATGGCATCACACGTCCCGGAGCCGCAGCAGCAGTCCGCCCGCCAGCAGCGCGCCGGCCGCCCACGCGGCCAGCACGCCGAGCCCCTGCCAGGGCGTGAGCGGCAGCGTGCGCAGGTTCGTCGTGGCCTGGACGTACAGGCCGGCCGTCATCGGGCTGACCTGGTCCAGGTGCCACCGCCAGGCCGGGTCGCCGACGAAGCTGGCCACGATCGGGAACAGGTACAGCAGCCCGAGCACGGTTCCGATGGCCACCGCCGAGTCGCGGATAATCGCGGCCACCCCGAGGCCGAGCAACGCGATCAGCCCGAGATAGAGCACCGAGCCGACGGTGGCGCGCAGCACCGCGCCGTCGCCCAGCGACAGCGCCTCGTAGCCGTGCGCCGGGGTGATGCCGTGCCGGGCCAGCAGCACGCCCCCGGCCAGCACCGACGCCAGCACCGCGACCGCCCCCGTGACCAGGGTCGCGGCACCGACGACGGCCGCCTTGGCCGCCAGCACCCGCCACCGGCGCGGCGTGGCGGTCAGCGTCAGGCGGATCATTCCGGTGCCGTACTCGCCGCTGACCGCGGTCACGGCCACGATCGCGACGACCGCCTGGCCCAGGTAGATCCCGATCAGGCTGACCTTGGCCGGGTCGACCTGGCAGGCCTGGCCGGGGCAGCTGACCGCGTTGGCCGCTAGTGCGCCCACCACCGCGGTCAGCGCGACCGCCGCCAGCAGCAGGGCGCCGGGCCCGGCCACGGTGCGCAGCTTGGTCCACTCCGCGTGCAGCGCCCGGGTCATGCGTCTCTCCGCCGCAGCAGCACCATGGCCAGGAGCAGGGCGAGCGCGGCCCAGGCGCACAGCACCGCGAATCCGGCCCACGGTGCCAGCGGGAAGTACCCGCCGGCCGGGGTGTAGCTGGCGCTGACCTGGGCGTACTGCGGGACGCTCTGCTGGATGGCGAATCCCGCCGCCGGGGTGACGCGGACCAGCCACTCCTCGGCCCCCACGGGTAGCACGCCGCCGAGTATCGCGAGCAGGTACGGCAGCACGATGCCCGTGATCACCGCGGTGACCGCCCCGGCGCTGCGCCGCAGCAGCGCGCCCACGGCCAGGGCGAGCACGGCCGAGATGGCCAGCAGCGCCGCGGTACCCGCTGCGATCCGGAACTCGGTGAGGGCCGGCAGCGGGTAGATGGGGTTGCCGTTCCCGCGCAGCAGGTGCTGGCCGAGCGGGATCGCGATCTCGACGGCGATCAGCCCGGTCACGAACGTGACCCCGGACAGCACGATCGCCTTGGCCGCCAGCACCCGGCCGCGCCGCGGGCTGGCGGTCAGCGTGGTGAGGATCAGCCCGCGCCGGTACTCCGCGGTGATGAACATGGCACCGATCACGACCATGACGATCAGCCCGACGAAGGTACCCGCGAGGGTCTGCTGGATGCTGTTCGGGGCGCCGCCGGCGGCGGCCGGGGCGATGTCACCGGACCCGGACACGGTGAGCCGGTCTCCGGCCTGCGTGAACCCCTGCGCCGACGCCGGGAGCACCGGGTCCGTGCCTCCCTGGATGGACTCACCGGTCCACCGGGCGGCGGGCCAGGAACCCTGCCGGGTCACCTGGTCGAAGGTGCCGGTGGCCAGGGTGGGGCCGCCCGTCGTGGATGACCCGCTGAGCGACGCCGACGTCACCGAGTACCCGGGGGACGCGGCGAACAGGCCGGCTTGCGCGGTGGCCGGCAGCCCGGTCAGCCTGGTCGTGCCGACTAGCGTCCAGTGCGTGCCGTCGGCGGAGTCGTAGCCGCTGATCACGTCCCCGGACCTGGTCAGCCGCAGCCATCGCGGGTCCGCCGCCGACGCCGTCCCGGCCAGGCCAGCCACGTCGTGGGTGAAGTCCCACTGCATCCGCACGCCGTGGCTGCCGGTGACCATCATCGCGGCGTACGCCGACCCCTGGGCCGTGCTTGCCTTGATGATGATGCCGGCCTTGGACCACGCCTGCACCCCTGGCGTCATGCCCGCCGTCGGCGAGGCGCCCGCGGCCCCGGCCGCGATGCCGCCGTGGGTGGAGTACAGACCGGTCAACGCCGTCACCCGGACGGTCAGGCTGCCGTTGCCGGCCAGCGGCTGGCGGACGAAGTAGAGGTTGTCACTGACCCATCCCCCTTCCGGTCCGGTCGGCGGTGCCGGGCAGGCTTGGTTGTTATAGCTGCACCCGCTGTTCGCCCCGGTCAGCACGGCCAGGCCGACGATGAGCAGGCTTCCGATGCCGACGGCTGATGACCCAGCCGCGCACGGTGCGGAACTTGGTCCACTCGGCCCGCAGCAGCTGCGTGAACCCGTCGTGCCCGGTGGCGCGCTCCGACCGGTAGGGCGCGATCGCCGTCATGACGCCGCCCCCGCCCGGTACTCGACCGCGTCCCTGGTCAGCTCCATGTAGGCCTCTTCCAGGGAGGCCCGGTGCGCGGACAGCTCAGCGAACGGCACGGAGCTGGCCGAGAGCAAGCTCACCACCCGTTCGGGAGAAAGACCGGAGACGGTGACCACGTCCGGCGCCGTGGCCGTGACCTCGGCCCCGGCCCGGGCCAGGACGGCCATGGCGTCGGCGCGGGCCTGGGTCCGGACGGTCACCCGGTCGGCCGAGGCGGCGGCGATCAGCTCCGCGACGCTCGCGTCGGCGATGACCATGCCGCGGCCGACCACGACCAGGTGGTCCGCGGTGTCCTGGAGCTCGCTCATCAGGTGGCTGGACACCAAGATCGCCCGCCCCTCGCGCGACAGCGACCTCAGGAAACCCCGCATCCACACGATGCCCTCCGGGTCCATCCCGTTGAACGGCTCGTCGAACAGCAGCACCGGCGGGTCCCCGAGCAGCGCCGCGGCGATGCCCAGCCGCTGACGCATGCCGAGCGAATAGCCGCCGGCCTTGCGCCGGGCCGCCGATCCCAGGCCGGCCAGCTGGATGACCTCGTCCACCCGTCCGGCCCCGAAGCCCTGCGAGTGGGCCAGCCACAGCAGGTGGTTGCGGGCGGAGCGGCTCGGCTGCAGCGCGGCGGCGTCGAGCAGTGAGCCGACGTGGCTGAGCGGGTTCCGCAAGCTGGCGTAGGGCTGGCCGCCGATGAGCGCGGCGCCGGCCTCGGCCGAGTCCAGGCCGAGGATCACCCGCATGGTGGTGGACTTGCCCGCGCCGTTCGGGCCGACGAAACCGGTCACCTGGCCGGGGGTGACCATGAACGTCATCCCGTCCAGGGCCAGCACGGGCCCGTAGCGCTTGCGCAGGCCGGTGACTTCGATAGTGGCTTCCATGCCCCGAAGGCTAGGGAACGGGACCGGTCACGGTCGTCACGCCCCGGTGCCGTCTTCATCGCCGCCGGCATCCCTCGTACGGGGGAGGGCCAGACCCCCGGCCTGGGCGATGCGGCCACGCTGACCAGTGGCGACAATAGAGGGATGGACTCGGCTGAGCGGCTCTCCGCCCGGGTGCCGGTGGCGCCGGCGCAAGTGAGCACGGTGCTGGTGAGCACGGTGCTGGGGCTGCTCGCGGTGGCCGAGCTGGCGGCCCGGCTCACCGGCGGCTCGACCGTGCGGGCCGGGCTGGCGCCAGGATCGCTCCCTCACGACCCGGTCACGCACAGCGGGGTAAGCCTGCCCACCGGCCTGCTGATGGCGGCGTTCTGCCTGCTGGCCACGGTGCCGGCCGGGCTGCGGCGGCCGCTGCCCGCGGCGCTGGCGGTGTGGGTGGCGGCCCTGCTGGCGCTGGTGCTGTTCGAGCTGGTGACGGTCGCGGGCGCGGCCGCGCTGGTGCTGGCCTCCTACCGGCTGGCCCGCGCCGGGGCGCGGGTCCTGGCGCTGGTGCTCGCGGTGCCGTTCCTCGGGCTCGCGCTGGTGCTGGCGGTGGCCGTGTCCCGGCCGGTGCTGCCGCGGGGGACCGTAGCTGGCCTGGCCGTGGCCGGTATCGAGACGCGCACTGCTCGCCGTGCTGCTGGCGTCGGCGATCCCGGTCGCGGTGGTGGCGGCGATCGCGCGCGGGGCGCGCGAGGAGGGCCAGACCTACAGCGCCGTCCGCGAGCGCGCCGAGGGAATGCTGGCCGATCACCTGGCCCGCGGCGAGCGGGCCAGGATCGCCCGCGAGCTGCACGACGTGGTCGCCCACCACATCTCGGTGATCGCGGTTCAGGCCGAGACCGCCCGGCTGACCACGCCCGGGCTGCCCGACGCGGGCGCCCAGCGGTTCGCCGCGATCGGCGACACCGCCCGGGCCGGCCTGACCGAGATGCGCCGCCTGCTCGGCGTGCTGCGCGAGGACGTGGAGCTGCCTGAGCCGGACATACCCCAGGGCCCGGTGGCGGACCGGCAGCCGCAACCGGGGCTCGCGCAGCTTGGCGAGCTGATCGACGAGGCACGCGAGGCGTCGGGGACCGTGGTCAGGCTCATCGTGTCCGGCCCGGTGACCCGGCTGGACCCCGGCGTGGAACTGGCCGCCTACCGCATCGCGCAGGAGGCCCTGACCAACGCCAGGCGGCACGCCCCCGGCGCGGCCGTCGACGTCGAGCTGCGTTACGCCGGCGACGTGCTGCGGCTGCGGATCCGCGACAACGGGCCCGGGCTGGCGGACCGGCACACCGGGCACGGCCTGCTGGGCATGCGCGAACGCGCCACGGCGGCCGGCGGGTCACTGCGCACCGGCGGGGCCCCCGGCGGCGGCTTCCGCGTCGATGCCGAACTGCCCGCCAAGGCCCTGGACACCATGGCCAGCGCCCCGGTGGGGGTCCGCGCGTGAGCGTCAGCATCGTGGTGGCCGATGATCACGAGGTGGTCAGGGCCGGGTTCGCCGCGCTGCTCGATACCCAGCCGGACTTCACCGTGCTCGGCACCGCGTCCGACGGCGGCGAGGCGATCCTGCTCTGCCGCGAGCTGCGGCCCGACGTGGTGCTGATGGACGTCCGGATGCCCGGCCTGGACGGGATCGAGGCGACCAGGCAGCTGGCCGGGGCCGGCGACCCGTGCCCGCGGATCCTGATCCTCACCACGTTCGACCTGGACCAGTACGTCTTCGACGCGCTGCGGGCCGGCGCTAGCGGGTTCCTGCTCAAGGACGTCACCGCCGAGCGGCTGTTCGACGCGGTACGCGTGGTCGCGGCCGGCGAGGCGCTGCTCGCCCCGGGCGTGACCCGCCGCCTGATCAGCGAGTTCACCCGGCTCCGGCCGGTCCCGGAGGCTGAGCCGTCGACCGCCCTGGGCGCGCTCACGCCGCGGGAGACCGAAGTGCTGCGGCTCGTCGCGGAAGGGCTGTCCAACCCGGAGGTGGCCCGGCGGCTCGTCGTCACCGAGGAGACGGTGAAGACGCACGTCAGCCGCATCCTGGCTAAGCTCGGGCTGCGTGACCGGACCCAGGCCGTGGTCGCGGCGTACGAATCGGGCCTGGTCGTGCCGGGGAGGGAGCGTGGCTGACCGCGAGCAGCGGCTAGCGTTCCCCCGGCCGGCGGCCCTGTTCCTAGCGGCTCCGGTGCTCCCGCCGCCACAGCGTGATCAGGACCGCCACGATGAAGATGAAGATCACCGCCGCGAGCAGGTAATCGGTCATGCCAGCCTCACTTCCGCCCTGGCAGCGTACCCATGAGCCCCGAACTGGCCCGCGGCGCGCCGCCCTGGCCGGTCAGGAGGCTTTTCCCGCTGCTCGCCACTATCATCATGGCCGGCGCCGGGCTGGCGGGCACCATCTGGGGCCCCCGGTTCTACGGCAAGACCGCCTGGGCGCTGCCCGATGACCTGTGGGGCACGCTGATCGCGGCCCAGCGGATCGCCCACCTGAACCTGGCCGGCCTGTACACGCTGCCCACCCAGCTGGTCTCGCTGCCGGGGACGGCCGTGATCCTGGTCCCGGCGGCCGTGGTCATCGACCTGGCCGGCTTGCACCTGTCCATTCCCTCGGCCCACGGCCCCTATCCCGCCGTCTGGCTGTTCGCCGGGCCCTACCAGGTGGCCATCTCGGCCATCGTGCTGTTCGCCGCCGACGCGATCGCCGAACGCCTGGGTGCCACCAGGCCCAGGCGCTTCTGCCTGGCCGCGGCGGGCGCCACCGCGCTGTGGAGCGTCACCATCCGCTGGGGGCACCCCGAAGACGCCGTCGCCGTCGGGCTGCTGCTGTACGCCGTGCTGGACCTGGCCGACGCCAAGACCCGCCGCTCGGCCTGGCTGGCCGGGGCGGCGGTGGCCGTGCAGCCGCTCGTCCTGCTCGCGTTCCCGGTGCTCGCGGCCGTGGTCGAGCCGCGCCGGCTGGCCGGCTACGTCGCCCGCGCCGCCACCCCGGCCGCCGTGCTGCTGGCCGCCGCGGCGGCCGCCAACTGGACGGCCACCAGCCACGCGGTGACCAGCCAGCCCAACTCCCCGTCCATCGACCACCCGACCCCGTGGATCTACCTGGGCCCCATGGCCCCGCACCTGCCGCACGGGCAGATCGCGGCCGGCCCGGCCCGGATCGTGTCCATCGTGGTCGCCGTCGGCTGCGCGCTGGTGGTGGCGCGCCGCTGGCGAGCGGCGCGGGCCTCGAGACCCCTGGTGCCCTGGGACCACGACACGCTGGCCGGGGTGCTGTGGTGGGTGGCGGTGTCGCTGGCGCTGCGGTCGGCGTTCGAGCCGGTGATGGTGGCGTACTACCTGTGGCCGCCGCTGGCGGTGGCCCTGGCCGCCGCGGCCCGGGACTGGTCCCGCCTGCTCCCGGTCGGCGTCGTCACCGTGGGGCTCACGTTCTTCTCGCAGGTCCAGTGGCGTGATCCGTGGGCCTGGTGGACGCCGATGGTCGCCGGGCTCGCCCTAGCCCTCTACCTCGCCCGGGTGCGCTCCGGCCCGGAGCCGCAGATGCTGCCAGAGCCGGGGGAGCAGTTCGCCGCTGACGGCGCGCCATGACGCGATCTCATCCGCGGACAGCGGCGTGACCGGATTGACCCCCGACGCGGCCAGCGCCGTGAGGTAGACGTCGCAGGCCGCGGCCAGCAGCCACATCCGGGCTACGGCGAGCCCGGGTGCCGCGCCCAGGGTGAGGGCGCCGTTGCCCCGCAGCAGCAGGGCCTCGCCCGCCGGGAGGCAGCGGGCCGCACGTTCGGCCTGATCGGCTGACCGGAGCAGGGCGGCGTCGTCGTGCACCGGGACCGACTCGCCCAGCCAGGCGGCCTGGCCGTGCAGCGGGACCAGCAGGCTGACCGCGGCCGCCGCGGCGAACGCGCCGGGCGGCTGGGCCCGGGCGATCGCGGCCGCGTCCGGCCGGGTTCGGTACAGGGCGAGATGGGCCCACGCCTCGGCCGGCGCGCCTCCCGGCAGCGGCCCTTCGGTCGCCAGCGGAACCTCGACCACCTCGGCCGCGGTGACGCGGGCCAGGTCGGCGGCGGGCGTGATCAGCATCGCCTCCCCCGCCCGGGCCGACACGTGCCCGAACGCCGTGACCAGCCCCAGCCGGGCCAGCACCCGCGCCGCCTCGGCGACCTCCTCGCGCACCCCGCTGCCCGCCGCCGACCCCACTCCTAGGCCCGGCTCCGGCACCTGCCCCCGGTCTTGTCCCGGCTCTGGCACCTGCCCCCGGTCTTGTCCCGGCTCCGGCACCTGCCCCCGGTCTTGTCCGGCTCCGGCACCTGCCCCCGGTCTTGTCCCGGCTCCGGGCTGCCCCGGTCTTGTCCCGGCTCCGGCGCCTGCCCCCGGTCTTGTCCCGGCTCCGGCGCCTGCCCCCGGTCTTGTCCCGGTCCCGGAATCACCCCGCGCTTCCCCTTCCCAGACGGCCGGCCGCGTGCCTAAACTGTATGCAGTTTCTACTGTATGCACTTTGCCTTCGAAGGGGAAGGGTCATGATCTCAGGGCTGCACCATTACGCGCTGGAAGTCCCCGACCTGGCGGTAGCCGAAGGCTTCCTGCAGGATTTCGGCCTGGAGACGGGGGAGAAGGACGGGTCCCTGGTGGCCATGTGCCCCGGCCGCGACCAGGAGCAGGTCCGCCTGGTCGAGGCGCCCGTCAAGCGACTGCACCACGTCAGCTTCACCATCCGGCCGGGCTCCGTGGACGCGATCCGCGAGGCGCTGGAGCGGTCCGGCACCCCGGTCATCGAGCCGCCGGCCGGCGCCACTGAGGACGGCCTGTGGCTGCGCGACCCTGACGGGACGGCCGTGCAGCTGCTCGACGAGCCTCAGGCGCCGGCCCGGCCCGCCGCCGAGGCGCTGGTCAACATCGGGGGCACCCGGCAGCGGTTCGGCATCGCGCAGTGGACGCGGGCCACCGAGGACGTCCTGCCCCAGCGGCTCGGGCACACGCTGCTGTTCACCGCCCAGCCCGCGCGCATGACGGAGTTCTACACCCAGGTGCTCGGGCTGCACCTCAGCGACACGATCCACCACGACCTGGTGACCTTCCTCAACGCGGGACCGGGCGACCACCATGTCTTCGGCTTCATCTCCAGCACCCACCGCGGCTTCCACCACGCCAGCTTCGAGGTCCCGTCCATCGACGCGATCGCGGTCGGCGCCGACCGGATGCGCGGTCAGGGCCGCGAGGCGGGCTGGGGGATAGGCCGCCACACCATCGGATCGAACTTCTTCCACTACAACCCCGACCCGTGGGGCTCGTGGATCGAGTGGTTCTCCGACATCGACCAGATCGACGACTGCTGGGTGGCGGGCGACTGGGACGTGCCGCCGCACCTGTGGGGCGCCCCGCCGCCCGCGACCTTCCTCGCCAACCAAGAACCCGCCAGCTAGACGGCCACCCCAACGAAGGAGTTGCACTATGGCCCGTGACGTAGCCCCCATCTTCGCCGACATCGACGGCATGGACGCCGGCAAGTTCATCTCGCACCTCACGCCGGACGTGCGGTTCCGCTTCGCCAACATGGACCCCGCCATCGGGCACGCCGCCGTGAAGGAGGGGGTGGAAGGCTTCTGGACCACGATCGCCGGCCTGACCCACCACGTCCTGAAGGTCCACGAGATCGGCAACACCGTCATCGCGCAGATCGACGTGGAGTACCGGCGCCTGGACGGCAAGTCGGTCACCGTGCCCAACTGCGACGTCCTCGTCTTCGACGGCGACAAGGTCCGTGACTGGCAGATCTACATCGACCTCGCCCCCGTCTTCGCCTGAGCCAGAGCCGGAGCCGCGCATGATCACCCTCACCGATATCGCCTACGTCAGGTCCGGGGTCGCGGACCTGGACGCCGCGACCCGGTTCGCCACCGAGATCGTCGGCCTGGAGCTGGTGACGCCCACCGAGGTGGGCGTCGCGCACCTGCGCGCGGACGGCCGGCATCACTGCCTGGCCCTGGTCGAGGGCCCCTCCGGGGTCATCTCCTCCGGCTTCGCGGTGGCGAACGCGGACGCGCTCGACGCCGCCGAGACCGAGCTCGAGCGGTCCGGCATCAGCGTGCACCGAGGCTCGCCCGACGAGGCCAGGTCCCGGCGGGTCCGTGAGTTCATCGCGTTCGACGACCCGTTCGGTAACCGTCTCGAGCTGGTCAATCAGCAGGAGACGGTGGCCCGGCCGGTGGCGTTCAGCCGGGGCGCCGGGATCACCGAGTTCGGGCACCTGTGCCTGGACGCGCCCGACGTGCACGAGGCCTACCGGTTCTGGAACACGCGGTTCAACGCCCGGGTCTCGGACTGGCTCGGCGACGCCGCCTGCCTGATGCGGATCGATCCGGTGCACCACAAGCTCGCCGTCTTCAAGGGCGAGTCGGCGGGCCTGTGCCACATGAACTTCCAGGTGGAGACCATCGACGACGTGTTCAGGAACTGGCATTTCCTGGTCGAGCACGACGTCGAGATCGAGATGGGCCCGGGGCGGCACCCGCAGTCGGGCGCGATCTTCCTGTACTTCCTCGGCCCGGAGGGATTCACCTACGAGTACTCCTTCGGCGTCCGGCGCATCGAGGACGACGCGACCTGGGTCCCCCGCACCTTCGACCCGGCCGAGCCCGGCTCGATCGACATGTGGCTCGGCCCCACCACCCGCCCCATCACCCAGCCCCAGGTGAAGTCCACCCAGCCGGCTGAGTCTGCCTCATGACGGTCCAGGCCCCCGAAGCCACCCGCCTAGACGTCGCCGGGGTGGCGACCGCCCTCCTCGACGCGGGCCCGGCGAGCCGCGCACCTACGGCCGGGCCGCCTGGACCGCCCGCGCACTGGCCCTGCTCGACACGCTCGGCACCGGCCCGGTCGACATCATCGGCAACTCGATGGGCGGCGCGGTCGCCTTGTCCATCGCCCGGGCCCGGCCGCAGGCGGTCCGCCGGATCGTGCTGATGGGCTCGATGGGCGTGGCCATGGCCCTGCCCGCCGGGCTGAACACGGTGTGGGGCTACACCCCCGGCATCCCGCAGAGGCGCGAGGTCATCGGCCTGTTCGCGCACGACCGTCGGCTCATCACCGACGAGCTGATCGAGCTGCGCTACCAGGCCAGCCTCGATGAGAAGATAAGCGCCTCCTGGCAGGCCATGTTCCCCGAGCCCCGCCAGCGCTGGGTCGACGACCTCGCCCTGTCCGGCGCCGAGCTCGCCTCCATCCAGGCCCCGGTCCTGCTCGTCCACGGCCGCGACGACCGCGTCGTCCCCTGGCGTGTCTCATCCGCCCAGCTCATCGACCTGCTCCCGGACGCCCGGATGCACATCCTGTCCGGCTGCGGCCACTGGACCATGATCGAGAAAACCGCCGAGTTCCTCGCCGTCGTCCGACCCTTCCTGACTCGCGAGCCCTAGCTCCAGCCCTAGCTCCAGCCCCACCCGCCTGACAGCCCCCACCTGCCCCGGCCGTCCCACCCGTCACCCGTAGCCGCCGCCAGCGTCGCCGCCGCGACCAGGTCGATGGAGCATCCACCCGGTTGCCACCGGGTTGCCACCGGGTCAAAGGAGCATGGGTGCGGCTCCTTTTCTGTGAGCCCGGTCCCGGGGCGCCCCGGTTCCTGCCTGCTGAGCCCGGTCCCGGGGCGCCTGATCAGTGCGGGGCGTGCGGTACCGGCCGGGGCCGCCCGGGGGCGCCCCGGCAACCACCGCGATGCCACATCGATGTGGTCCTGACCACCGCAGGGTCACATTGAGGTGGCTGCCCGGGGCCGGCGCCGGGTGGCGGGCGGGAGATCCGGGGGCTGCCGGGCCGAGCCGGGCTGACGGGGCTGGGGACCCGGGCCGGGCTGACGAGGCTGGGGGGCCGGGCCGGGCTGACGGGGCTGGGGGGCCGGGCCGGGCTGACGTGGCTGGGGGAATACCGGGCGGCCCGGCTCGCAGCGGCCGCCAGGCCGCTCACACGAAAGGAGCCGCACCCATGGAGCATCGACCCAGCTACCAGGTGTCATTGCCAAAAACCCACGCGATTCCTGTCGCCACCAATCGCACCACGCGTAGCTGTTTTAACAAGCTGGTAATCGTGGACCGAAACCCGCAGGAAGGGGAAGGACCCGAATCGAAAACATGAGCTGTTTTTACCACCTGATCATAAAGGCGGCGATCGGCTCCGGCCCCAGTTCCTCCGGATCATTGAGTGTCACAGCACCCCCGATCGGGGGGTGCTGTGACACTCAATGATCTGCCCTGTCACCTCGGGGACTGATGTGACCACTGCCGCGATCCGCCGGGCGCCAGCCGCAATAAGGGACCGTAGCCCGCCGGAAGGGGAAGGGTTCTGTATGTGAGGGCGGCCGCCGACCTCGCCGGCTGGCCACCGGCGCAGTGCTCAGTTCCTCGCCCCCAAGACGGCGCCCCCCAAGACGGCGTCCCCAAGACGGCGTCCCTAGGACGGCGCCCCACAAGACGGCGCCCCTAGACGGCGGCTGACTGCACGACGGGCGGCGGCCGGTCGATCAGCGCCACCGCGTGCGGCACCGCCACCGGCGTGAAGTCCGGCGCGCAGTCGGCCAGCACCCGCAGTGCCGTGCGCTCCAGGTGGTGCGCCATCTCGGTCAGCGCCCCGTGCTCGTCGTCCGCGATGAGCGCCTCCAGGATCGCGGCGTGCTCGGCGTCGCCGGCCGTCTGCCAGCTGTTCGGCTCGGACAGCTGGTAGATCCGGATATAGCGCGTGGTCCGGTCGGCAAAGGCCCGCAGCTGCCGCTGCATCGACTCGCCCGCCGCCGCCGTGCAGACCCGGTGATAGTCGGTGTGCGTGCCGAACCACGCGTCGAAATCCCCCGTCTTGGCCGCCCGCCGCATCGTGGTCAGCATCCGCTTGGCCTCGGCCCGGGCCTTGGCCCCGAAGTGCCCGATGGTCATCGACAGCGCCAGGGTCTCCAGCAGGATCCGGCTGGCGTACACGTCGTCGAGCTCGGCCGGGTCCAGCCCCGCCACCCGGGTTCGCTGGTTCGGCTCGATCTCGACCAGGCCCTCCTCCTGCAGCATCCGCAGCACTTCCCGCAAGGGGGTGCGGCTGATGCCGAGCTGGGCGGCCAGGCTCACCTGGGACAGCTTGGTACCCGGGGACAGGGTGCCGTCGAGGATGCATTCCCGCAGGTAGGCATGGACGTACGGGATGGCCTGCCGGGCTTCGGGCAGCTCGACCTTGCGGATGTCGGGCACCGGCACGACACGTGGCATGGCCAATATTCTCCCCGATCTGGCGGCAGCTCGACGCCATTGGCCGGCCAACGAAAACCACCGGCCAACGAAAACCACCGGCCAACGAAAACCACCGGCCCACGGATAACTGCATACAGTTTACCCCGCTAACGGCCCCTGCGCTCCTGGCCCCCTAACCGTGCCCGGGAATATCCCACAGGTAGGTGCGGCCGTTCTGGTCGGAGGTGGCCAGCTTCTTGCCGTCGGGGCTGAACGCGACCGCCTCCACGCCCTGGCTGTCCGCATCGGTCAAGGTGGCGACCGGGGTGCGGGAGGCGACGTCCCACAGGTACGTACGGCCGCTGAAGTCGGCCGTAGCCAGCACGCGGCCGTCCGGGCTGAACCCGGCCGCGAACCCGTCGGCGCCGCCGGGGTCGGCCAGGGTGGCGACCGGGGTCCGGGTGGCGAGGTCCCACAAGTACGTGGGGCCGTTCCAGTCGGTGGTGGCCAGCACGCGGCCGTCCGGACCGAACGAGGCCTGCGCCACGCCCGTGCTGCCCGGGTCGTTCAGGATGGCCCCGAGGGCGTGAGTGCCGACGTCCCACAGGTAAATGGCGGAGCTGTTGAAGTCGGCGGCCGCCAGCGTCGTCCCGTCCGGGCTGAACGCCACCGACTGGACGCCGTAGACGTCATGGGAGTTGGCCAGGGCGGCGACGCGGCGGCGGGTGGCGACGCGCCATAGGTAGGTAAAGCCGTTGCCGTCACCGGTGGCGAGCGTCTTGCCGTCCGGGCTGAACGCGACCGACTGCACGAGTTCGCCGCCGGCGACGGCCAGGGTCGCGATGCGGGTGCGGGTGGCGACGCGCCACAGGTAGGCAAAGCCGTTGTCGTCGCCCGTGGCCAGGGTCTTGCCGTCCGGGCTGAACGCGACCGATTCCACGCCCTGGGTACCGGGCGGGCCGGCCAGGGTGGCCACGCGGGTACGGGTGGCCACGTCCCACAGGTAGACGCGGCCGTTCCGGTCGCCGGTGGCCAGCGTCCTGCCGTCGGGGCTGAACGCGGCCGCGTACCCGTCCACGCTGCCGGGAATCGAGGGATCGGGCCCCGGCGTGACCGCCACCGACGGGTAGAACAGGCTTCCCGCCGCGATCGCGGCCACTGCCCCCGCCGTGGCCAGCAGTGCTTTGGCCCACCCGGGCAATCTCATCGTCAACACGGCCCCCAAAACGCCACGTGGGCACCCATTCTGGCATCCGGCCGCGCTCCGCCGCAGGCACTACCGCTCACGGCGTCAAGGTCCAGCGTCATGCCGAAAGTGCATGCAGTTTTCTGCGTCCAGGCCCTTGAACCTGTCCGACAAACTGCATACAGTTTAGCTACCGCAGCGATGGCGGCGCTCACCGAGATCGCCGCGGGATCGCAGCGAGGAGGCAGCGATGGACCGAGTCGGCGTGATCGGCCTGGGCAAGATGGGCCTGCCCATCGCCCGGAACCTGATGGTGCGCGGCTTCCGCGTCACCGGCTACCGGCGCAGCGGCTCGCCCGAGCTCGTCTCCGAGGGCGGCGACGTCGCCGCCAGCGCGGCCGAGGTCGCCGCGGCCGCCGACGTCATCGTCTCGATCGTCCCCACCGCCGACGACGTCGACGAGATCATCGCGGGCCCGGGCGGCACCCTCACCACCCTCAAGCCGGGCGCCATTCACATCGAGATGAGCACCATCGACGTGGACCGCAAGGCCCGCCTCCGCAACCTGGTCCGCGCAAAAGGCGGTGACCTGCTCGACTGTCCGATCAGCGGCAGCCCGGCGATGGTCGCGCCCCGGCTGGCCACCACGTTCGCCTCCGGCGACAAGCACAGCGTCGATCGGGTCACGGCGGTCCTCGACGCCATCTCCGGACCGTGGATCTACACCGGCGCGTTCGGCACCGGCGCCCGGATGAAGTACATCGCCAACCTGCTGCTGGCGGTGCACACGGTGGCCGCCGCCGAGGCGATGGCGCTGGCCCGGCGCAGCGGCCTGGACCTCGCCCTGGTCCAGCAGACGCTGGACACCTCGATCGCCAGCTCGGCCATCTGGCAGCAGCGCGGCCCCCTCATGTCCGAACGCGCCTGGTCACCCGCCCCCGGTCCCGTCCGCACGCTGCACCCGATCCTGGAGCAGATCGAGGACCACGCGGCCGCCACCGGCTTGTCCGCCTCGGTGTTCGCCGCCGCCAAGGAGGTCTTCGACAAGGCCATGGCCGACGGCTGGGGCGACTTCGACATCGCCTGCGTGCACGATCAGGTATCCGGCGTATCCGCCCTGGAGGAACCGACATGACCTGGTCGCTAGCCAGCTACACCGCCCAGGGCGCCCCGGGCTTCGGGGTGCTGCGCGAGGACGGCGGGCTCGTCGCGCCGCCCGACCTCAAGCGCTGGCCGGGCCCGCTCGAGCTGCTCGAGGACTGGCCCGCCGCCGAGCAGGTGCTGCGCGACCTCGACGTCGATAACGCGCCGGCCGTCGAGTACGACGCGCTGCTCGCGCCACTGCGATGGCCGCGCAAGGTGATCTGCGCCGGAGTCAACTACCGCAAGCACATGCAGGAGATGGGTGGCGAGATCCCCGGGGCGGGCTGGCGCCCGTTCTTCTTCCTCAAGGCCCCCACCACCTCGGTCATCGGCCCGCACGACCCGATCGTGATCAGCGCGCCGGCCCGGGCCCGGTACGACTGGGAGGCCGAGCTCGCCGTCGTCATCGGGACAAAAGGCAAGAACATTTCGGCCGAACGAGCTTTGTTCCACGCCGCGGCCTACTGCGTGTCCAATGACATCACGGCCCGCGGGTACCACAAGCGGGAGGCGCCCCCGGCCGACGCGTTCGGCTACGACTGGTTCGCCGCCAAGTCCGCCGAGGGGTCGTTTCCGCTCGGACCGGGCCTGACCCCGGCCTTCCTGGTACCCGACCCGCAAGACCTGCGGCTGCGGCTGTGGGTGAACGGCGAGCTGCAGCAGGACGAGTCCACCGCGGACATGGTCTGCACGGTCGCCGAGCTGATCGCGGCCGCCAGCGAGGTCGTCACGCTCGAGCCCGGCGACGTCATCGCCACCGGGACGCCGTCCGGCGTCGGCGTGGCCCGGGGCCTGTACCTGCGGGGCGGCGACGTGGTCCGCGTCAGCATCGACGGGCTAGGCGCCCTGGAGAACACCGTGACCGATTCGACGGAGGAAACACCATGATCTTCGTGACCCATCAGCTGCCGGTCAACGTCGAAGGCGAACCGCACCTCGACCGGACCGCGGTCTGGGACGGGCTGCTGCTCAAGGCGAACAACGCGCTGCCGTTCGTCCCCAGCATGACCTACTGCGAGGTCACCGAGCGGTACAGCGACACCGTCTTCGACCGTGATATCGACTTCCGGGGCGCGCGCTTCACCGAGCGGATCACCCTGGAGCAGCCGCACCGGGTGACGTTCACCCGCATCGCGGGCCCGGTGCTCGGCACGATCGCCAACGAGATCGAGGGCCCCGAGGACGACCTCAAGCTCCGGTTCAGCTTCGCCTTGGTCGTCGAGGGAGTCGAGGGCGGGTCCGCCCAGGAGCAGGAGTACGCCGACTCGATGACCGGCGACTACCTCAAGGCGGTGGCCGCCACCCTGAACGCCATGCGCCGCCTCGCCGAGGAGAACAGCGCCGAGGAAAAGAGCGCGGTGTCCGCGTAGGACCCCGGAAAGGAACACCTCCCATGTCATCAGCCACCCTTTCGTCGTCTTCGTCTGCCTCGTCGACAATTGACGAGCAGCTGCGACTGCGCATCGCCGAGGAACTCGCCGGCTCGTTCAAGGGCGACATCATCGGCCCCGACCACGCCGAGTACGAGCAGGCCCGCCAGCTCTGGAACGCCATGGCCGACCGGCGGCCCGGCCTGATCCTGCGCTGCACCAGCACCCAGGACGTGGTGGCGGCGGTCGGCGTGGCCCGCGAGCACGGGCTCCCGCCCGCGATCCGCTGCGGCGGCCACAACGTGGCCGGCAAGGCCATGTCGGACGGCGGCCTGACCATCGACCTGTCCGGGCTGCGCGAGGTCACCGTGGACACCGAGCGCAAGCTGGTGCACGTGGGCGGCGGCTGCCGGCTCGGCGACGTCGACGCCGCGACCGGGCCGCACGCGCTGATCGTCCCGGCCGGGATCATGTCCGAGACCGGCGTGGCCGGCCTCTCGCTCGGCGGCGGCATCGGCTGGTTCTCTCGTATGTACGGCTTGACCTGCGACAACTTCGTCTCCCTGGAGCTCGTCCAGGCCAGCGGCGAGGTCATCGAGGTCAACGCCGACTCGCACCCCGAGCTGTTCTGGGCGCTGCGCGGCGGCGGCGGCAACTTCGGCATCGTCACCCGCTTCACCTTTCAGGCCTACGACTTCGGCCCGATGATGCGCATCGGCGTCTCGGTCTACGAGCCCGAGCAGGCCGCCGCCGCGCTGCGCGAGTACGCCCGCGTCGTGCCCACCCTGCCGCGCACCGTCGGCTGGCACGCCGCGCTCAAGCACGACATGCCCGCGCTGCCGTTCGTCCCGCCCGAGTACGTCGGCCAGCGCCTGATGATGCTCATCTCGATGTGGCTGGACGACGCCGAGGACCCGGCGGGCGCCGAGCTGATCACCCGCCTGACCGAGACCGGCGAGCCCTGCATCAAGGCCACCACCGTGCTCCCGTTCGGGGCCGGCGTGCAGCGGCTCATCGACGTCGAGTTCGAGGACGGTCACCGCTATTACACCAAGGAAGCGCACGTCGCCGACCTGGCCGACGACGCCATCGCCAAGCTCGACGCCTTCTGGCGCAACGACATGCCGATGGAAGGCGAGGTCGAGATCATCGGCCTCGGCGGTGCCATCGGTGATGTCGCCGAGGCCGACTCCGCGTTCTCCAACCGCGGCTACCTGCTCTGGCTGAACTTCGCCATGCGCTGGGACGACCCCGCCGACGACCCGGACTACATCGCCCGGACCCGCAAGATCGTCGCCGACCTGGCCCCGTGGACCGGGAAGGGCGTCTACGTCAACATGCTCAACTTCGACGAGCAGGACCGCGTGGTCGAGGCCATGGGCGGCCCGCAGAAGTACGGCGAGCTAGCCCGCCTCAAGGCCGAATACGACCCGCAGAACCTCTTCCGCATGAACGCCAACATCCCCCCGGCCCGCTAACCACCCTCACCCGGAGCCGGTGTGCCGCCGGGTATGTTCTTACGTACCCTGTGGGCCACCGACACCATCTCGGCGCCCGTCGGCTGACTACGGTTTAGCCCATTCGCATCACTGTCATCGCATGTCACACGACGAGCCCGTTCCAGGCGGGTTCGAGGCGGGTCGATGCTCCATCCACCCGGCTTTCATGCCAATGCCGCTCAGCTTGTAGTCGCTGCCGGGTACGGGACCCCGGGAACCGGCTCAGGTAACACTGGTACCACCAGCACCGCGATCTGAGCGCCGCGGGCCCGCCGTGACGACATGAAACCCGGCTTCGAGTGCGTCCGGACGCGGTGGAAGCCCGGTTTCATGACGTCCGCCGCCCAGCTGACGCTCATGATCAACTAAAGCCAAGCGGCCTTGGGCGTGAACCGGGTGGATGCTCTGTCGACCCGGTGCGCCGTGGCGCTGGGGACGATAGGGATCTGAGCAGGACAGCTCTAGGCCATCCGGGCGGCGCTCGCCTCGTACGTCTCGTTGAGCACTCGGACAGGAACCCGCCGGGTCCGAACAACTACGCCCGAAAAGCCGCAAGGCGCCGAACGAGGGCCGGCTCGAGCCGTCCTAACTGGAGGTTTCCTGGCGAGATGCGGGACGTTTCCTGAACGGGAAATCCCGGTCGGCCGAGGACACCCGCTAGGCTCCTGCGGTAAAGGGGTGATACGGCAGATGAGCGGTAATACTCCGCCTCGGGGACACACGGCGGCGCCGGGAACCGAGCGGACGCGGCGTTTCCGTCCGAAGCTGCGTTACGAGCTGATCGACTGCGGGCTGCACGGCCACGAGATCCTCGGCACCGAGGCGGCCGAGTTGCGCGCCGAGGACGAGATCTTCGCCCGCGAGTCGGGCGGCCTGCGCTGGTACCGGTGCATGCGGTGCGACTCGTGGCTGGCGCTGCCCCCGCCGGATCACCCCGCCCGGAAGTACCCGCCCGCGCGGGACGAGATCAGCCTGCCGCTGCGGGGCAAGCCGCTGCGCGACCGCTACGTCCTGCGGCTGATCGCCGTCGACCGCATCGTGCACTTCCTGGTCCTGGGCGCGCTGGCCGCCGCCGTCCTGATCTTCGCCAACGACCGGGCCGCGCTGAACGCGGAGTTCACCAAGATCCTCAACGACCTGCAGGGCGGCGTGGGCGGCCCGACCGGCAATACCAGCCATGGCATCATCCACGACCTGCGCTACCTGTTCGCCGTCCACATCCAGAACCTGTACCTGGTCGGGGCGGCGATCGCCGCCTACGCCCTGCTGGAGGGGGTCGAGGCGATCGGGCTGTGGTTCGCCAAGCGGTGGGCGGAGTACCTGACGTTCCTGGCCACGATCGTCTTCATCCCCTACGAGGTCGACGAGCTGATCAAGGGCGCCACCACGCTGAAGGTCCTGGCCTTCGTCATCAACGTGGCCGTCGCCGTCTACCTGCTGTACGCCAAGCGCCTGTTCGGCCTGCGCGGCGGCGGCAAGGCCGAGCACGCCGAGCGCGAGGCCGACACCGGCTGGCCCGCGATCGAGCGGTCCACCCCGCACGGCACCCCCGAGCGGTCCGCCCTGCACGGCACCCCCGAGCGGTCCGCCCCGCACGGCCCGCCCGAGCCGCGCTTACCGGTGCGCCTTCGGCCGGCTGGCGGCGAGCCGGCCCAGGTGGGCGCCTGACAGCCGCAGGACGGCCGGGCCGGGAGAGCCCAGGGTGACATCGTGCCGGGCGGAAGCCTCCCAGCCGGTGTCCTGGTAGCGCCGCACGAACTGCAGGCTGGCCTGCCCGGCCAGGTCGGCCGGGGTCAGCGTGACCCCGAACAGGCCGAGTCCGATCGGCTCCGCCTCCCGTTCGCTGATCGTGACCGGGTTCCAGTCGTTGAAGCCGTAGTGCAGCGTGAACGCCCGGGTATCGGCCACCACCAGGCTCCGCCCGGCGGGCAGCGCGAGGACCGGGGAGGCGTCGCGCCAGTACCAGCTCGGCGAGGCGGGCACGGCCGCGTGGTAGCGGGCGGTGACCAGGTCGAGCAGCTCGACCGGCTTCCCGGCGGCCACCGCGACCGCGAGCTTGACCAGCTCGCTGTGCGCCCAGGCCAGCGGCATCGCGCTGCCGGTGGGCTGGCCGGGACGCAGGTTCTGCCAGGGAAGCTGGCCGGCGTCCCAGACCTGCTCGGGCAGCAGGCCGCCGCGGCCGCGCATGGCCAGCATCGCCGTCAGCTGGGTGCTCGCGTCGCCGCCGGCCAGCAGGTCCAGGTGGCCCCGCTCGCCGGCCAGCAGGGGCCACGGGCGGCCGATGCCGAACTTGCGGACCGGCCAGCCGGTGCCGTCCAGCCATTCCCCGTAGCCGTCGATGTCGTAGCGGTGGTAGGCGCGCCCGCTCGGGGTGTCGCCCGCCAGCATCGCCTCGACGATGGCCAGGGTGGCGGTGACGCGCTCGTCGGCCGGATCGCGCAGCCCGAGCCGCGGCAGGTAACCGAACTCCAGGCCGACCAGGGCGGCGGCGTCGACGGGCTGGGTGCCCGGGGGCTGGTTACCCAGCGCGACCCGCCCGCCGCCGGGCAGCCCGATCCGGACGTAGTGCCCGGCCGTGCCGAAGGCCTGGTCGACCTCGTCGCCCGACACGTAGGTGAACTCCTCCAGGCGCTCGTTCCAGTTGTCCGCCAGCGCCAGCGCGAGCGCCTGATCCGGGCCGGACAGCCGGGTGGCGGCGACGAGCATCGCGACGATCTCCAGGCCGATGGTGAACGGGCTCGCGCCCGGGTTCTCCTCCCACCGGTCCACGTCCTGGCCGGACACCGGGCCGTTCTGGGCCAGGTAGCCGGCCGCCTTGGTGATCGCGTTGTCGGCGCCGTCGGGCAGCGCCACGCCGAGCTCGGCGAGCTTGCCCGCCAGCAGCAGCGGGAACGCGACCTCGTCCAGCTGGACCGCCGCCTTGGGGTCGAAGGCGGCGGGCACCCGGCTGACGTAGAAGCACCGTGGCCACGAGCCGTCCAGGTTCTGCTTGCCGACCAGGTAGGCGAGCGCGTTCGCGGCGTCGTCGGCGTGCCCGGCGGCGGCCAGCGCGAGCGCGGTCTCGCCGCCGTCCCGGCACCACACCATGTGGTAGCCGCCCGGGTCGTTGCCGTAATCTCCCCACGGGATCGCCAGCCCGGCCACGTAGGCGCCGTCCACGGTGTGATCGGCGTGGGTGCGCAGCACCACCGCCGACTCGCGGAGCGCGTCGGCCAGTTCCGGCGGCGCCGCGGGCAGCTGGGCCGGCGTCGGCAGGGCCAGGCCCGCCATCCAGGCCTGCCACCCTTGCTTAAACGCCTCCGCCGTCGCCGCGTAACCGGCGTCCAGGCTGGCCTGCGCCGCGGCCCGGGCCGCGTCCTCGCTGTCCCCGAAGCCCAGGGCCAGCAGCCCCGAGCCGGCCGCCAGCTTCCCGGTCAGCGCGACGACCCCGGGGCCGGCCTGGTTGTAGGTCGAGGTCATCGACCCGGTGCGGCTGAAATCGGTCCAGCCGTCGGTATCGCCCACGTAGCCGGCCCCGGCGCTGGTGAATCCCGGCTGGGCCAGCAGGCACAGGAAGCGGTCGCCGTCGCTGGCGAGCAAGGCCAGGTCCTCGTCGACCCGGGCGGTGTTGTCCGCCCCGAGCCCCGCCCACTGCGGCTCCGGGGTGATCTGGCTGGTGCCCAGGTGGGGGGCCAGCAGCGGGTACAGGTGTACCCCCGCGCCGGTCAGCTCGTAGTCGATGAGCAGGGCGTCGTGACCGGGATCGACCACCGGCCGCAGCGTGAGCCGGTAGGCCTGGCTGGCGCCGGTGTGCGTGATCGTCGGCAGCATCAGCCCGGCCTCCGGGGTGGACAGGGTGTAGCGGTCCACCCGCTTGACCTCCTGCCACCAGCCGGGCCCGGCGACCAGGAAGCCCAAGTCCTTGACCTGGGGCTGGTCGACGGCCGGCCAGTAGATCTCGGTGAAGATCCCCTGCGCCATCGTCGCCCACACCCGGCTCGTCCCGAGCGCGGTCATGACCAGGTCTTTTGCCCCTGAAGTCCACGACTGGACCGCCTGTGCCCGCGGGACAGGCGCCGGGCCAGCTGCCATTGCAAACCCCCCTCACGATGGGACCACCGCAGGTGAGCCTAGACCGTTCAGCCGTCCCAGAGGGAGCCCAGCGCCGCGTCGACCCGGCTCGCCAGCGATCCGGTCGCGGGCAGCGGCGGGACCAGCGGGGCGGCGGTGGTGCTGTCGCAGGCCGCCAGCGCGCCGGCGTCCAGGAACCGGGTCAGCTGGCCCAGCCCGTGCCGGTCGTCGCGGCCGCGCCGGTGGATGTGCAGCCGCTGCGGCGCGTACAGGTACAGCTGGTCCCGGGCGCGGGTGACGGCCACGTAGAACAGGCGGTGCTCCTCGGCCAGGCCGTCCGGGTCGCCGAGGGCCATGTCGCTGGGCAGCGCGCCGTCCACCAGGTGCGGCAGGTGCACGATCGGCCACTCCAGGCCCTTGGCCGCGTGGATGGTGGAGATGGTCAGGTAGTCCTCGTCCAGCCGGGGCGGGCCGGCCAGGTCGGACGCCGAGACCGGGGGATCCAGGGTCAGCTCGGCCAGGGCGTCGTGCAGCGACGGCTGGGCGGCGGCCGCGTCGGCCAGCCGCCGCAGGTCGGCCAGCCGGGGCGTGGCGTCGGGGTAGCGGCCGCGGATGAGCGGGTCCAGCAGGGTCACGATCCCCTCGGCCTGGGCTGGTCCCTTTTCCAGGGCCGCGTCGGCCAGCGCGCCGAGGGTGGCCGCCAGGGCGCGCCGGGACCGGGCCGGCGCCGCCTCGATGGCGCGCGCCCCGTCGTCGGCCGGGCCCAGGTCCAGGATGCGCCGCGCGTGCACCGGGCCGACGCCTTCGTGCAGCCGCAGCAGCCGGAACCAGGCCAGGTCGTCGGCCGGGTTGACCAGGATCCGGGCGGCGGCCAGGAAGTCCTTGACGTGGGCGGTGTCGGTGAACCGCAGGCCGCCGAACTTCACGTACGGGATCTTGCGCGCGGTGAGCTCGATCTCCAGCATGTCGCTGTGGTGGGCGGCGCGGACCAGCACGGCCTGGTCGCGCAGCGCGGCGCCGTCCTCGTGCGCGTCGAGCACCCGGGCGCAGATCTCCCGGCCCTGGGTGGCCTCGTCGTGGCAGCGGACCAGGAGCGGTGTCGACCCGAATTGGCCGGGGCCGCGGTCCCCGGTCAGCGTCAGGTCCAGGCCCGGCGCGGACGGGCGGATGTGGTTGGCCAGGTCGAGGATGCCCTGCCGGGACCGGTAGTTGCGATCCAGCCGCACCACGTCGAGCCCGGGATAGTCGGCGGTGAGCCGCCGCAGGTGCGCCGGGTCGGCGCCGCGGAACCCGTAGATGGCCTGCGCGTCGTCGCCTACGCAGGTCAGCTGCTTGCCGTCCGGCTGGAGCAGCCGCACGATGCTGGCCTGGACCGCGTTAACGTCCTGGTACTCGTCCACCAGCACCGCGTCGAACATGCCCCGCAGCACCGGGCCCGCCGCGTCGTCGGCCAGCGCCGCCTGCCACAGCAGCAGCAGGTCGTCGAAGTCGAGCAGGTGCCGGTCCCGCTTGCGCGCGGTATAGGCCCGGAACAGCCCGGCCAGCTGGCTGGTGAACGGCTTGCACCACGGGTAGCTGGCCGTCACCACCTCGCTGACCGGGCGCCCGGTGTTCACGCACCGGGTGTAGATGTCCGCGCAGGCCGCCGCGCGCGGCGTCCGCTGGCCGGTGTCGGCCAGCCCGTGGTCCGGCCGCAGCACGTCCAGGACGTCGGTGACGTCGCCCGGATCGAGGATGGTGAACTGCGGCGACAGCGAGAACGACTCGGCGTGCCGCCGGATGATCTTGTGCGCGATGGCGTGGAACGTCCCGCCCCAGATCTTCCCGTCCGCCCCCTGCTCGCCGGCTCCCTGTTGGCCAGCGCTGGCCCGGGCGAGCATGTCGCTGGCCGCGCGGCGGGTGAAGGTCAGCAGCAGGATCCGGCTGGCCGGCACGCCCTGGGCGCCGCGCAGCCACGCCGCCCGCGCCACCAGCGTCCGGGTCTTCCCCGTTCCGGCCCCGGCCAGCACCAGCAGCGGACCGCCCTGGTGCGTCACCGCCCGCCGCTGCTGTTCGTTCAGCCCGTCGAGTACCGCGTCCTCATCGAACATGGTTATGAACATAGCCAGCCCGGGCGCCGTGAGCCCGTACGCCGCGCCGGCCGGAACCCGGCGGGACCGCCGCGTTTCGCCCGCCGGCACCGGGGCATCGCACTGGTGATGGGCCACGACACCGATCCCGGCCCGCAGCCCACGCGGACCGACAAGCGCTGGTACTTCGCCCTGATGGCGACCTGCATCGGCCTGTTCGTGCTGTCCTGGGCCGTGATCGACCGGTACTCCTCGCTCGCGGCGATCATCGTCGCGGCGGTGGCGGTGGCGATCCCGCCCTTCGCGGTGATCGTCGCCAACGTGGCCAGCGCCGCCGACCGCCGCCGCCCCTGACGGTCAGGCCGGGCCGCGTGAGCACGGCTGCCGTCGCCCCCTCGTACCGGGCCCTGTTCGCCGAGCCGGTGCTGCGCAGGCTCGCGGTCGCGGACGCCTTCGCCCGGCTGCCGCAGGGCATGGTCAGCATCACCGTGCTGCTGGTGGTGGCGGCGCACGCCTCGATGGCGGCCGCGGGCCTGGCCGTGGCGGGCTACACCCTGGGCCAGGCGGTCACCGGTCCGGCCCGCGGCCGGCTGGCCGACCGGCACGGGCTGGTCCCGGTCGCCGCCGCCTGCGGGGCCGCGTACGCGGTAACCCTGCTGGCCCTGCTCGCGAGCGCCCTGGCCGGGGCGCCCGCCGGCCTGCTCATCGCGGCGGCGACGGCGGCCGGCCTGGTCAACCCGCCGCTCAGCCCCGGCCTGCGCAGCCTGTGGTCGGCGCACGCGGGCGCCGCCCTGGCGCCGGCCGCGTTCGCGCTGGACGCCGCCGTGATGAACCTGGGCTACATCGCCGGCCCGGTGCTGGCCAGCGTCCTGGCCACCGGCATCGCCCCGGCCGCCGCCCTGGGCCTGCTGCTCGCACTGACCGGCGCGGCGACGGTCATCATCGCCGGGCAGGGCCGCCGCTCCCGGACGGCCCCGGCCCCGTCATCGCCGCGGCCACGCCGGGCCGTGCTCCGGTCGGGCGGGCTGCGCCGGCTGCTGGCGACCGCGGCGCTGGCGAACGCGGCCCTCAGCGCGGCCGAGATCGCCCTCACCGGCTACGTCCGGCACCACCACGCCCTGTGGGCTTCCGGTCCGCTGCTGGCCGAGCTCTCGACCGGCGCCATCTTGGGCAGTCTCCTGCTCGGCGCCCGCCCGCGGGCCGGCGCCGTGGGGGCACCAGTGGCGGCCCCGGTGCCAGCCCGGGGGAACGCGGCCGCTCCCTGACCGTCCTGCTGGCCGGCTACGCCGGCGGCCTGGCCGTGCTCACCGCGGCCGGCCTTGACGCCCCGCTGCTCGCCGTGGCCGCCCCGCTGGCCGGGTTCTGCGTGGGGCCGGCCCTGGCCGGGCTGTTCGGCCGGGCGGCCAGCGCGGCGCCGCCCGGCCGCGGCACCGAGACCCAGGCGTGGCTCAACTCGATCATGAACGGCGGCGCGGCGGCCGGGGCGGCCCTGGCGGGACTGGCCTCCGGCCAGCCCATCATGGCTCTCGGCCTGTCCTGCGCGCTCGCCGCCGCGGCGGCCTGCGCCGCCGTCAGCACGCGGGATAGCGGGGCGGGCACCGGGGCCGTTCGGTAGAAAAGGTAGTGGCGACGGCGTCAGCCTGGAGGAGGTCAGGTGCTGAACGCGCGGACCCGGCGGCGGGTCCTCGACGCGGTCACCGCCATGGAGTGGCGCCCGGACGGCGCCATCGAGGTGCTGGCCGACGACTACCGGCTCGTCCGTTACCCGGACTGGGCGCTCGATCCGGCCTTCCCGGCGGCCCAGGTCACCCGGTCGCGGAGCGGCAGGCCCGCGGCGGAGCTCATCGGCGAGGTGGCCGGGCGGGTGGGCCGGTGGGGCCTGCCCGGGGTGGCCTGGTGGGTGTCGTCGGCGACGCGGCCGGACGACACCGAGGCGGTGCTGCGCGCCCGGGGCGGCACCCGGATCGACGCGGTGAGCATCCTGGCCCGTGAGCTGGACGGCGATCCGCCCGACCTGGACGTCCCGGGTGACGTCCGCGTCGAGCTGGTCGCCGACGAGCGCACCTTCCGGGCCGCGTCGGCGGTCGCCGTGCGCGGCTGGGGGCGCCGGGAGCCCGCCGCCGGTGCCCTCGACCGCGAGTTGGGCGAGGCCCTGCGGGACCTGGCCGCCTGGTCCGGTTTCCGCGTGGTCGCCTCGGTGCCGCGGCCGGGCGGCGGCGCCGAGCCCGTCTCGACCGGTGGCTGCACGCTGCGCGGGCAGCCTGGCCCGGGCCAGGTGGCGCAGCTGTGGGGTGCGGTCACCCTGCGGGAGCACCGGCGCCGGGGTGCCTACCGGGCGGTCCTGGCCGAACGGCTCCGGCTCGCCCGCGCGCACGGCGCGACCCTGGCCCTGGTGAAGGGGCGCGCCGAGACCTCGGGCCCGATCTTGGCCCGGGCCGGTTTCGCCGAATGCGACCAGGAACGCTGCTACTGGCTCTCAATCTAGGAATCCGCTGGCCGCCGGGTTGTGCGCGGCCTTGCCGCCGTGCTCTCATGCACCCATGACCGAGCTGCAGCAGGAGACCACCAGCCTGGACGCGCTGGCCGGCATCGAGCGCCAGGTGCTCTGGCTGTCGACTGCCATCGTCCACCACGCCAACCGGGTCCGGCCCAACCCCGGCGGCCTGAAGGTCGGCGGCCACCAGGCCTCGTCGGCGTCCATGGTGTCGATCATGACCTCGCTGTGGTTCCGGCACCTGCGCCCGCAGGACCGCGTGTCGGTCAAGCCGCACGCCTCGCCGGTGCTGCACGCGATCAACTACCTGCTGGGCGAGCTCGACGAGTCGTACCTGCCCACGCTGCGCGCCTTCGGCGGCCTGCAGAGCTACCCGAGCCGGGTCAAGGACCCCGACCCGGTCGACTACTCCACCGGGTCCGTCGGCATCGGGGCGACCGCCCCGATCTGGGGCGCGGTGGCCCGCCGGTACCTGAACGGCCGGTTCGCCGCCAGCGATGCCCCTGGCCGGCAGTACTCCCTGCTCGGTGACGCCGAACTCGACGAGGGCGCCGTCTGGGAGGCGATCGTCGACCCCGGCGTGGCCGAGCTCGGCGAGGTCGTCTGGGTGGTCGACGTGAACCGCCAGTCGCTGGACCGCGTGGTCCCGCTGATGGCCGCCGACCGGCTCCGGGGCATGTTCACCGCGGCTGGCTGGCAGGTCATCACGCTCAAGTACGGGCGGCTGCTCGAGGAGCTGTTCACCCGCTCGGGCGGCCACGAGCTGCGCGACCGGATCGACGGCATGCCCAACCCGGAGTACCAGCGGCTGCTCCGCTGCGACCCGGACGAGCTGCGCCGCCGCCTGCCGGCCGGGAACGAGGCCCTGGCCGCGCTGGTGGCCGGCCTGGACGACGACGAGCTCGCGCGCGCCGTCCGCAACCTTGGCGGGCACGACCTGAGCTCGCTGGACGCGGCCTACGGGGCCATCGACGACAGCCGGCCGACGGTCATCCTCGCCTACACGATCAAGGGGTACGGCCTGGCCGTCGAGGGGCACCCGCAGAACCACTCCGCGCTGCTGACCGAGGCCCAGCTCGCCGAGCTCGCCGCCCAGCTCGGCACCGATCCCGCCCGGCCGTGGCAGCATCCCGAGAGCCCCGCCGCGGACGCGCTGTGCGCCGAGGCGGCCGGGCGGCTGCGCCGCGCGGTCCCGCCCCGGCAGGACCCGCCGGCCGTGCCGGCCGACCTTGGCCGCACGCCGACCAGCACCGCCACCACCCAGGCGGCGCTGGGCCGGACCCTGCTCGACCTGACCCGGGAGGCGCCGGCGGCAGCCGCGCGGGTAGTGACGGTGAGCCCGGACGTCAGCTCCAGCACCAACCTCGGCGGCTGGGTGAACAAGGTCGGCGTCTGGTCGGCCCGGGAGCGGACCGACTGGTTCGCCGACGACGCCGAGACCATCTTGCACTGGCGGGAGAAGCCCACCGGGCAGCACATCGAGCTCGGCATCGCCGAGGGCAACCTGGTCGGCCTGATCGGCGAGCTCGGCGCGACGTGGAGCCGCTGGGGCCAGCCGCTGTTCCCGATCGGCGTGCTGTACGACCCGTTCGTCGAACGGGCGCTCGAGCCGTGGTCGTTCGGCATCTACGCGGGCGGGCAGTCGATCCTGGTCGGGACGCCGTCCGGGGTCAGCCTCGCGCCCGAGGGCGGCGCGCACCAGTCGATCACCACGCCGTCCATCGGGATCGAGCAGCCGGGCTGCGTGTCGTACGAGCCCGCGTTCGCGATCGACACCGAGTGGTGCCTGCTGGCCAGCCTGGCCCGGCTGGGCCGGCCGGACGGCAGCTCGGCCTACCTGCGGCTGTCCACCCGGCCGGTCAGCCAGAAGCTGGCCGCGATCCCGGCCGACCCCGCCGCCCGGGAACGCCGCCGCCGGCAGGTGGTGGCCGGTGCCTACCCGCTGCGCCGGGCCGCTACCGGGTCGCCCGCGGTGACGATCGCGGTCATGGGCGCGGTCGTGCCCGAGGCGCTGGCCGCCGCCGAGCGGCTCGAGGCGGCCGGCACGCCGGCCGACGTCGTCTGCGTGACCAGTCCCGGGCTGCTGTTCCGCGCGCTGCGTGCCCGGCAGGGGCTCCTCCAGCCGCCGGGCGAGCCGTGGATCCTGGAGCAGGCCTTCCCCGCGGTCCGGGCCACGCCGCTGGTCACCGTCCTGGACGGGCACCCGCACACGCTGTCGTTCCTGGCCACCGTCAACCAGGTGCCGCACATGGCGCTGGGGGTGGCGCAGTTCGGCCAGTCCGGGACGCCGGAGGACCTCTACCGCTACAACGGGATCGACGCCGACGCCATCGTCCGCGCCGCCCTCGACCTGGCCGGCTAGGACCCGCCTGTATCAGCCGGGCCGTTTTCCCCCTCCGAACTGGCAGAGGAGCCTGGAGGGGAGCGATGGACGGACTTCGGGACCGGTTCTTGAACGTCAGCCTGCTGCCTGGCTCCCGGGCCCACGTCGCGTACTACGCCCGGGCCGGCGCGAGCGTGCCCCAGCCGTCGCTGAACCTGCGCTTCTTCGGCGGCAAGACGATCGCCGACCTGGTCTACGCCAACCACTACCTGGGCGGCCCCAGCGCCTGGGACCCCGCCGACGTGGCCAGCATCGACGCCGCCCTGGCCAAGGCGATGAGCGATTACGCCCTGCAGTCGGTCCTCCAGCAGTACTACGAGCCGGTCATCAGCTCCCGCATGCTGCCGTCGGCGGTGCTGCCCGGCCCCGCGCCCGCCACCATCTACAAGGATCAGGTCGAAGCGCTCGCGGCCCGGATCTACGGCGGCGGCGCCCTCGGCGACGCCGACCCGGGCCGGACCCTCGTCAACATCATGCTGCCCCGGGGAGTGGTCCTGGTGGACGGCTTCTCGCCGGGCTTCCAGCCGTCGGCGGGCACCGAAGCCGAGCACGAGCGCCGCCTGCGGGCCGTGGTCAAGGTCGACGCCGAAGACGCCGACTCCCGGCACGGCCTGGGCGGCTACCACGGATCGACGAAGGTCGCGGGGACGGCCGTCTACTACGCCGTCGGCGTGTACTCCGAGGACGGGAACGGCATCCCCGCCTTCGACCAGCCCTGGAAGAACGTGGCGGCGACGTTCTACCACGAGCTCAACGAGGCCCGGACCGACCCGGACGTGGAAGACGCCATCCGGACCGGCGACAGCTCCCGGCTCGGCTGGTACTCGGCCCAGGGCGGCGAGGTCGGCGACATCCCGGCCATCAGGGCCGGGACCAGCCTCGCCCTCGTCTTCACCGAGATCGAGCTGGCCGACGGCTCGGGCGCCGTCCCGGTCCAGCTCATGTGGTCGAACAAGCACGACGGGCCCGCCCGCCGCATCGACTAGCTTCGCCCCGAGAACGCCCGGTGGTTCGCGGCGTGGATCACCGGGTCCCGCCTTCGCCGGCCCGGCCTCGCCCGGCCGGGCCGGCGAAAGGCCTTACGCAAAGAACGCCGAATTCACCGTATTGCCTATTTATTCGGCAGCGGAATTGCTTGGCAGGCCGGCTGAATTTCTTCAGGCAACAGGCAAACACGGGAAAGAAACGGGGCATTGCCTGAGGCAAGAGGGTATTGCGCGAGGTCCTCGGCCTGGTCTCAGGGAACGGTAACGTAAAATCTCAGCAGTACCATCATGCATTTCCGATACAAGGAGCCATAGTCATGAAGCTGAGTGCGCGTAACCAGATCCCAGCCCGGGTCACCGGCATCAACAACGGCGAGGCCATCGCCAACGTGGAACTCGACGCCGGCGGCACCCGCCTGGTGGCCTCGATCACGGTCGAGGCAGTCAAGGAGCTTGGCCTGTCCGTCGGTTCGGAGGTCACCGCCGTGATCAAGGCGTCGGACCTTATCCTGGCTACCAACTAAGACTCAGGTTCAGGAAGGCGGCGGTTCACCGATGCCGGCAGTGACGCAGCGGACAGCCAGGACACCCGACGGGCGGACGCTGGCCATCGAGGAAGCCGGGGACCCGGCCGGCCGGCCGGTCCTGGTGCACAACGGCACGCCGAACTCCCGCCACCTGTTCGCCCCGGTCGCGGCCGACGCCGCCGCCCGCGGCCTGCGGCTCATCGGGTACGACCGGCCCGGCTACGGCGGTTCGACGCCCCAGCCGGGCCGGACCGTGGCCGACTGCGCGGCCGATGTCCGGGCCATCTGCGCCGAACTCGGCGTCGCCCGGCTGACGATGTGGGGCATCTCCGGTGGCGGCCCGCACCTGCTCGCCTGCGCGGCGCTGCTGCCCAACCTGGTCACCGCGGCCGCGTCGCTCGCCTCGCCGGCCCCGTCGGACGCCGAGGGCCTGGACTGGTTCGACGGGATGGGCCAGGACAACGTCGACGACTTCAAGCTGCAGATGAGCGACAAGGAAGCCGCCCGCGCCAAGCTGGAGACCCAGCGCGAGGAGACCCTCGCCGCCTCCGGCGAGGACCTTGCCGGGCTGCTGAAGACGCTGCTCACGCCGGTAGACGCGGCCGCCCTGACCGGTGAGTTCGCCGAGTACCTGGCCTACACCGGCCGCGAGGGCCTGGCCCCGGGCAGCCAGGGCTGGTGGGATGACGGCGAGGCGCTCAGCCAGGCGTGGGGGTTCGAGCTATCCGCTATCGAGGTCCCCGTCCTGCTGGTGCACGGCCGCCAGGATCAGTTCGTCCCGTTCGGCCACGGCCAGTGGCTCGCCGCCCGTGTCCCCGGCGTCGAGGCCAGGCTGCTGGACAATGACGGCCACCTCACGCTGATCACCGAGCGCATCGGCGAGGTCCACGCCTGGCTGGCGGAGCGCGTTTAGGTTCCGCCGTCACGGCGAATTCCGGCCTGAACCTATACTGCTTGCTCGCGGGCAACAAATAGGGAGCGCCGGGCATGGACAATGACACCGTCATCCGGTTGCGGCGTGTCGTCCTGAGGCTCGCGCGGCAGCTCAACGCCGCCTCCCGGGAGGAAGGACTGACCCCGACCCAGGCCTCGGTGCTGGGCATCGCGACCATGCGCGGGCCGCTCAGCCTGGCCGAGCTCACCGAACTCGAGGGCATCAACCCGACGATGCTTTCCCGCGTTATCGGCACGCTCGATTCCTATGGCCTGATAAACCGGCTGCGCGATCCCGACGATTTCCGCGCGGCCCGGGTCGAGGTCACGCCGAAGGGCCGCGGCGTCTACGAGCGGATCACCGAGCAGCGCGGCGCGGTGATCACCGAATCGGTCGGCGGCCTGCCCGCCGGGCAGCAGGCCGCCCTGCTCGAGGCGCTCCCGGCGCTGGAGAACCTGGCTGAGGACCTGCGCGACACGGTCCGGCGCGGCCGTCACCGGCTGCGCGACTCGCCCGCGCCCGACTGAACCGGACCCGACTCAATCGCGCCCGACTCAACCGCGCCCGACTCAACCGCGCTGTCCGAAACCCGCCAGCTTGGGCCCGGTCCGGTTCCTAGCCTGGAGACATGACCATTTACACGACGATGCCAAGCCCGGTGGGCGAGCTTCTCCTCGTGGGCGTCCCGGCCGGGGACGGCGTGCGGCTGACCTCGGTGTCGATGGACGGGCAGCGCTACGCCCCGGCCGTGGGCCCGCAGTGGCGCCGTGACCGGGCGCCGTTCGCCGAGGTGATCCGCCAGCTCACCGCGTACTTCGCCGGCGACCTGACCGAGTTCAGCCTGGACCTCGCTCCCCGCGGCACCGATTTCCAGCAGCGGATCTGGCGGGCCCTGGACTCGGTGCGGTACGGCACGACGATCACCTACGGCCAGCTCGCCGCTCAGCTCGGCGTCCCGCGGGACCGGATCCAGGCGCTCGGCGCCGCCATCGGCGCCAACCCGCTGGCGATCATCCGCCCGTGCCACCGCGTCGTCGGCTCGGACGGGGCCATGCGCGGCTACGCCGGCGGGGTCGAGCGCAAGCAGCAGCTGCTCGCCCACGAGGGCGCCCTGCTGGGGACCTCATGGTGACTGCGGCCGACTGGGTCAGCGCCGACTGGGCCGCCGCTGACTGGGGACCGGTCCGGGCAGAGCTCGATGAGGCCGGCTGCGCCCGGACGCCCCGGCTGCTCACCCCGGAGCAGTGCCGTGACCTGGCCGCCCTGTACGACCAGCCGGAGCTGTTCCGCAGCACGGTCGACATGGCCAGGCACCGGTTCGGCTCCGGCCAGTACCGCTACTTCACCCACGACCTGCCCGCGCCCGTCCGCGAGCTGCGGGAGGCGTTCTACCCGCACCTGCTGGTGATCGCCCGCGACTGGGCCGGCCGTCTCGGCCGGCCCGCCCCGTGGCCGGACACGCTGGGGGAGTGGGTGGAGATGTGCCACCGGGCGGGGCAGGGCAAGAGCGCCCAGATCCTGCTGCGCTACCAGCGCGGGGACTGGAACGCCCTGCACCGCGACCTGTTCGGCGACCTGATCTTCCCCCTGCAGGTGGTGGTCGGCCTGGACGAGCACGGCACGGACTACACCGGCGGCGAGTTCCTCCTGGTCGAGCAGCGGCCGCGGGCCCAGTCCCGGGGCACCTGCGCCGTCCTGGAGCAGGGGCACGGGCTCATCTTCACCACCCGGGACCGCCCGGTGCGCAGCGTCCGCGGCTGGTCCGCCAGCCCGGTGCGCCACGGCGTCAGCACCGTGCGCTCTGGCCACAGGCGTACCCTCGGGCTCGTTTTCCACGATGCCTGAGCCCGGCCGGCTCGTCTGACCTCATCCCCGATCGGGTCTAGCGTCCGTCACGTGCAGCGACGCACATTTACCGAGGGGAACGAAACGTCATGAATGACTACGACCCGAGGACCGCGACCGGAATCCCCACCGAGCCCGTCGGCTCGCTGCCCCGCCCGAGCTGGCTCCAGCGGGCCTACGCCCAGTACGACGCGGGCGAGATCACCCGCGATCAGCTGGAGACCGAGCAGGACAAAGCCGTCAGGGACTCGATCGAGCATCAGGAGCAGACCGGGGCGCCGATCATCTCCGACGGCGAGCAGCGCTGGTCGAGCTTCGCCACCTACGCCATCACCGACACGCTGGCCGGCACCGGGCTGGCCGACAACCTGGCCGGGGACGGAGGCCAGTTCTTCGCGATCTTCGCCGACGGCCACAACCGCCAGCTGCCCCGGCTGACCGGCGGGCCGTTCCGGTACAAGACCTACGCCGCGGACACGCTGAAGAAGTCCCTGCCGCTGGCGCACAAGCCGATGAAGCAGGCGGTGATCGCCCCGTCCATGCTCGCCCTGCTGTATCCGCTGGACAGCGAGATCCCCGGCTACTCGCGCGAAGAGTTCGAACAAGACCTGGTCAACGAGTGCGAGAAGGACATCAGGCAGGCCTTCGCGGCGGGCGCGGCCCGGGTCTCCGTCGACTTCACCGAGGGGCGGCTGGCCACCCGGGCCGACCCGCGCAACCCCTGGACCGGCCGCAACATGCTGCCGCACTTCATCGAGCTGAACAACCGGGTCTTCGACCGCTTCAGCGCGCAGGAGCGGAGCCGGATCGGCCTGCACACCTGCCCGGGCGGCGACCGGGACTCGGTGCACAGCGCCGACGTGCCCTACAGCGACCTGCTGCCGTCCATGTTCGGCATCAACGCGGGCTACTTCCTGATCCAGCTGGCCAGCGAGCGGGACAAGGACCGGGTCTACCAGCTGATCGGGGAGAACCTGCGCGCCGACGCCAACGGCGTGGCCCAGACGGCCTACATCGGCGTGATCAACCCGCTGAACCCGCGGGTGGAGAGCCCGGAGGAGGTCAGGGACGCGCTGGTGCGCGCGGCCAGCTTCATCCCGAAGGAGCAGCTCGGCGCGACCGACGACTGCGGCTTCTCGCCGTTCAGCATCGACGAGAAGCCCAACCACGGCTCGCCCGACTTCGCCCGCGAGACGGCCTGGCAGAAGATCAGGAACCGGGTCGAGGGGGCCCGGCTAGCCGCGGAGAAGCTCGGCGTCCGCGCGGTCTGACGGCTCGTCCCGCGTTCTGGGCGCGTCCGGGTTGACGACCAGGATGTCGCTGCGCGCGTGCCGCCACAGCTCACGGCTGGCGCTGCCGTCCACCAGGGCGGTCAGCCCGCCGTGGCTGGGCGCGCCGACCACGATCGTGCTGGCCCCGACGGTGTTCGCGTACTCGGCCACCATCCGGCCCGCGGCGCCGTGGTCGGCCGCGTGCAGCAGGATCTGGCCCTCGGCCGGGACGTTCCGCGCGGCCAGCCGGTCCAGGTGCCCCCGGACCATGGCCCGGACCGCGTCCAGGGTCTCGCCGTCGATCGCCACGCCGCCCGCGGCGGCCTCCTCCTGGGTGTGCACCACGTGCACCACCTCCCGCCGGCCCGCGGCCAGGACCGCCGCCGCCTCGGTCACCAGCGCGGCGACCGGCGAGGCGTCGACCGCGGCCAGGATGACGCCCGCGCCGGGTTCGGCCAGCACGGCGTTGCCCTCGACCGGGATGAGCGCCGCGTCCGGTCCCGCGTCGGCCCGGGCGCCGTCCGCCCGCACCGCTTCGGCCGGGCCGGCGCCGGCCGCCGCGGGAGCAGTGGCCGCGGGGGCAGTGGCCGCGGCGACCTGCTCGGACTGCACCCGCTCGGCCTGGGTGAGCAGGCCGTGGGCGGTGCTCAGGATCACGATCCCGAGCAGGATCGCGCCGACCCCGATGTAGAACGGGAAGTGGATGTTGACGGCCAGGACCAGCCGGCCGGCCGCGTACGGCGCGAGGCCGCCGCCGATGAACCGGACGAAGCCGTAGGCGGCCGAGGCGACCGGCTTCTCCACCGGGGAGACGGTCATCACCGCCTGGGTGGTGATCGTGTTGTTCACCCCGATGAAGACCCCGGAGATGATCACGGCCGGGATCAGCACCGCGCGGTCCGTCGTCCAGATCGCGATGACCAGCACCACGACCGCGAACGCGGCCAGGTTGGCGTACATGGTCTTGGCGATGCCCAGGCTGGCCTGCAGCCGGGGCGCGCCGAACACGGCGAAGAGGGCGACGAAGATGCCCCAGCCGGTGAAGACCAGGCCGAGCTTGATCGGGCTCAGGTTCATCGGGAACGGCGCGTAGCCCAGGACGGTGAAGAAGCCCCAGTTGTAGCACAGCGCGGTCAGCGACATCGTGAGCAGGCCGCGGTGCTTCAGCGCGCGCAGCGGCGCGGACAAGGACGTTTTCTGGGCCGGCTTCGGCGTGGGCTCGACCAGCACGATGGTGGCGATCAGCGCGATGGCCATCAGGACGGCCACCCCGTAGAACGGGCCCCGCCAGCTGAGCTCGCCCAGCGTCCCGCCGAGCAGCGGCCCGACCGCGATGCCGACGCCCAGCGCGGTCTCGTAGAGCACGATCGCCCCCGCGAAGCCGCCGCTGGCCGAGGCGACGATGACCGCCAGCGAGGTGGCGATGAACAGCGCGTTGCCCACGCCCCAGCCCGCCCGGAACCCGATGATCCCGTTGATGCTGGGGGAGGCCCCGGCCAGCGCGCTGAACACCACGATCAGGATCAGCCCCGCGATCAGCGTCTTCTTGGCGCCGATCCGGCTCGAAACCCAGTTGGTGATCAGCATCGCCACCGCCGTGACCACCAGGTAGCTGGTGAACAGCAGCGTTACCTCGCTGGGCGAGGCGTGCAGCTCATGGGAGATGGCCGGGAGGATCGGGTCGACCAGGCCGATGCCCATGAACGAGACGACGCAGGCGAACGCGACGGCGAAGACGGCCTTCGGCTGCCGGAACGGGCTCGCGACCGAGCCTGCGTGGGTGCCGCTCATCGGTACTCTCTTTCGCGGAGACGATCAGTGGATCAAGGTGGCGTCACGCTGGGCACTGGCCAGCGCGTCGATGGCCGGCAGCGCGGCGGCCAGGGCGGCCCGGTCCGTCGCGCTGATCCGGTCCAGGACGACGGCGAGCCGCTCGGCCCGCACCGCCCGGCGCCGGGCCAGCATGTCCCGGCCCTGGTCGGTCAGCCGGACCTGCACCACCCGCCCGTCGTCGGGGTCGGCTTCCCGGCGCACCAGGCCAGCCTCCTGCAGGCGGCCGATCAGCTGCGTCATGGCCGGCTGGGTCACGCCCTCCTGGACGGCGAGGCCGGTAAGCCGCCGCGGTCCCGACCGCTCCAGGTTGGCCAGCGTGGCGGCCGCGGTGAGCGACAGCCCGTCCGCCGGGCTCAGCGACCTGACCAGGCCGATCAGGCGCTCCACCCCGGCCGAGACCCCGGCCGCCAGCGTACGCTCGGCAATGTCCATAAGTTATTTATATCATTTACTTATGTATCTGGGGATAACCCAGAAGGTGAACGTGATCACAGGCGCGGGCTAGGCCTGGACCGTCACCTGGCTCCATCCGGTGGCCTGACCGCGGGCGGCGGCGGCCGTGATGACGCTCGTCCCCGGGCGCAGCGGCAGGGTGGCCCGGAAACGCCCGTCCGGGCCGGCCGTCGCCCGGACCACGACGGTGGTATCGCCGGACCCCGTCGGCTGATCCGCCGCGATCACCACGGTGGTACCGGCCCGGGCCGTGCCGGTGACCACGACCTGGCTTCCGGAGACCGCCGCCGTCGCCGCGACCGGCAGCACGCCGGGCGGCCCGTGCCTGACGTAGCGGTCCGCGACGACGGCGGGCTGGTCGCCTAGCCGTCCGCTCCCGACGTCGGTGACCAGCCGCAGGTACTGGGCCTGGGCCCAGATCAGCGGCGAAGCGGACCCGGCCGGCTTGCCGTTCGCGAACCCGATGGACGCCGTAGCCGGGTCCGAGCCGTACGGCGAGGCGGCCACGGCCGGGTCCTCCCAGGCCTGCTCGGGCACCAACCCGGTCCCGGAGGTCATGTTCTGCATCGTCCGCAGCAGGGAAGCCGCCGCGCCGGAAGAACCGGTCTGCAGGTCGTGCTCGGCCCGCTCACCGTCGAGCACCGGCCACAGGTGCCCGGAGCCCTTGGCGGTGGGGAACCACGGGGCGCCCGACGGCGAGCAGTCCGTCGGATCGGGCACGTAGCAGTCGCCGTACCCGTCGGTGGCGCCGCTGGCCTTGATCCCGTACCGGTGCCACCCGGGCCCGGACGCGGTTTGCGACCCGATGACGGAGTTGGCTACCGGCAAGGAGCGGAGCACGTCGGGGTCGGAGGCGGGCAGCTCGCCCAGCCGGGTCAGCTCCAGGAAGCCGGTATCGATCACCCGCCGCTGGTCGACCTGGGCCAGGCTGCCGTTGCCCAGGTCGTACGTCTGCGGCGTGTCCGGGTGCCCGGTCACGGCCAGCCGGATGAAGTAGCGCCCGGTCCCGTACGGGCCGGTGCTGGTCACCGTCCACTTCTTCACGTTCCGCTGGTAGTCGTCCGCGGTAGCCAGGTACAAGGCGGCCCGCCCGGGGTCGCCCGGCGGCCCGGGCCAGCTGCGCGGCCGCCACCAGCCCGGCGATCTCGGCCGCGATCGTGGACGGCGAGTAGCCGGGGTGCTCCTCCCACCGCTCCACCCCGTAGGCGGGGCCGTGGCTCACCACGAAGTCGGCGGCGGTGCGAATATGAGAACGGTAGAACGCCGCGTCCCCGGCGAAGCCGCCCTGCCAGGCCATCAGCAGCGGGTAGGCATCCTCGTCGATCTCCGACAGGCCGAACGTGTCCGGTGCGACCGCCCCGTCCACCAGCGAATCGCGCGGGAAGCTCCCGTCGGGCTGCTGGGTCCGGTCGAACAGGAACCGCACCATCGCCCGGGCGCTGGCCCTATCTCCGTCGGCGAGCAGCCCGGTGAAGGTCTCGTAGCTGTCCCGGGCGAACACCTCGCGGTAGGTCCAGCCCGGATGCGTGGTCGTGGCGGGCACCGACTGGCCCCACGGGTCAGTGGGCGAGGCCACGAACGCGCCCGGGTAGGTCTTGTCCTCGTCCGCCTTGATCACGTTGGCCGACAGCCAGTACATGGCCCGGGTCCTCGCGCTGGCGGAGGCGGGCGGCCGGCGCAGGGTCCGGTCGTAGGCGCGCCAGCCGCCCAGGTAACTGCCCAGCATGGAACCGAACGGGCTCAGCGAACTCGCCCGGGCCACCTTGATCGCGGTCGTGGCGTCGGCGCCGAACCCGAGGGCCAGCGTGAACGGCTGGCCCGGCGTGGTATCTACCTCGGCGGTCTGCGTCACGTTGCCGTCGGCCGCCGTCTGGTACTGGCTGACCAGCCGGTGGCTGGCGTCGAGCTGGGCCAGCCCGTCGCTCGGGGTGCCGGCGAAGCCGCTGGTGGCGGCCAGGAACGGCCGGCTCGCCAGCACCGCGCCGGTGACCTGGGCCGCGAACGGTCCGCTGGGCGGCTGCGTATCGGCGGACACCAGGGCGGTGGTGGCGGAGTCGATGGTCGCGTCGTTGGCGCCGGCGTTCTTGGTTCCGCCGCCGCCGGTGTTGTCGATGGTGGCGTCCCAGCGGGCGTACACCTTCAGGCCGGCCACCGAGGCCGCATCGCCGCGCAGCGGCAGCAGGCGGGTCCGCATGACCACGCTGTCCCGGGCCGGGTCGGTGAGGTAGTCGGTGACCAGCCTGAAGCCGTGCGCGGCGTCGGTGCTCGTCACCTGGCATACCATCCCGCTGGGATCCGGTGAGCTGACTGAGTACGTCATGTCCCGCTGCTGCAGGGCGGTAAAGCTCCGGCCGTCGGTGACGATGTACTGCAAGGTGGCGTCGTCGCTGTTTTCGATGGTGGGGCTGTAGACGTCGGAGAGCACGCCGTCCGCCACGGTGTACCAGGCCTTCGACCGGGTGCTGACCGCCGTGCCGAAGCAGTCCTTCCTGGACGTATCCAGGTAGGACTGGACACCGGGGCCGCCCGGGGCAGCCCCGGCGGGCGAGGCGCCGGGCCTCGCCGCGGCGGCCTGTGCCGCTGGCGCGAACCCGGCCAGCAGGGCGGCGACGCTCATCGTGACGACGTAGCCCTTCATGTCAGACCCTCCGCCAGTCGTCGCCGGTGATGTGCGAGCCGGCCTGCGGGCCCATCTGGAGCATCCCCCCGTCGACCGGCCAGCTGGCTCCGGTGACGTAGGACGCCTGGGCGGAGGCCAGGAACGCGATGACCGCGGCGACCTCCCGGGCATCGCCGGGACGCCCCAGCGGCACGCCCGGCCGGTGCTCGGCGTGCGGATCGGTGTCCTCCTGGCCGGTCATGGGGGTGGCGATCTCACCGGGCGCGACGCAGTTGGCGGTGATGCCGTACTGCCCGAGTTCCAGGGCCAGGGTCTTCATCAGGCCGCCCAGTCCGTGCTTGGCCGCGTCGTAGGCGGCCGAACCGACCCGCGGCTGATGCTCGTGCACGCTGGTCACGGCGATGAGCCGGCCGCCCTGGCCGGCCCGGACCATCCGGCGGGCGGCCCGCTGCAGGCAGGCGAACGCGCCGTCGAGATCGGTCGCCACCACGTGCCGCCACTCGTCGAGCGGCATGTCCAGGGCGAGCGTGGCCGACCCGGTACCCGCGTTGCTGACGAACACGTCCACGCCGCCCAGGCGGTCGGCCAGGTCGTCGATGACGTCCCCGCACGCGTCCAGGTCCGAGGTGTCGAGGTGCGCGACCTCCGCCTTGGCCCCGGCCCGGGCGACCTCGGCCGCGGTGTCCTGCGCGCCGGCTTCGTCGCTGTGCCAGGTCACCCCCACGTCGAGGCCGGCCGCGGCCAGTGCGACCGCGGTGGCGCGGCCGATCCCGGAGTCGGAAGCGGTGACGATGGCGTGGCGTGGCTGGAACGTCATCGCCACGCCCTGCCCGGCGCGGCTGAGATTATGCGTTGATAAGGGCGGCGATGGCCGGGTGACGGCGCATCTTGCTCAGGTAGCGGCTGCGGTTCGGGCCGATGCTGCCGACCGGGATGCCCAGCTTGGCGCTGATGTCGGCGTACGGCAGCGGCGGGTCCGCGATGAGCAGCGAGATCAGCTCCTGGCCGCTCGGCGGCAGCTGGGCGAACGCCGCGCGCAGCGCGGCCTGGCGCTCGGCCGTGAGCAGGTCCTGCTCGGCCACCCCGGCCCGCTCGTCCGGGAGGGTCTCAACGTCTCGTGCGTACATCGCGGCGTGCGGTCCGTGCGACATGTACAGCACCCGCAGGCACTCCCGCCGGGTGGTGGTGGCCAGCCAGCCGGGCAGCGCGGCCGGGTCGCGCAGCCGGTCCAGCTGGTCGACCAGCCGCAGCCACACGCTCTGGACCACGTTGTCGGCGTCGGCGCGGCCGAGCCGGTGCTTGCGGCAGACCGACCACAGCAGCGGGGCGTACCGCTCGACCAGCTCATCCCACGCCTCGCTGTCACCGCCCTTGGCCCGGTCCACAAGCTCGTTGACGGTCAGCTCGGTCAGTGACTCCGTGATGGCGGAATCCGTAGCGGCGGGCGGTTCCAACGTGCAGGCCAGAGCGGTCATTATCCGGTTCTCCTCATCCATGCCGACTTACTAGGCACAGATTCGGCGACCGGGCGTCCCGCCGTCATGGGGTACCTGTCACGACTTGACCGGGAAAATAACGCGGTCCCGGCCGGGCGAACCGCCCCGATGTCCCTTAGACCCGGGACTGCTGTCCCAAGCCCGCGTCCCTGGCCTGGACGATGGCCTGGGCCCGGTCGGCGACCTGCAGCTTGGTCAAGATGTTGGACACGTGGTTGCGGACCGTCTTCTGGCTCAGGCTCAGCTTGGCCGCGATCGCCGGGTTGGCCCGGCCCTGGGCGACCAGGTCGAGGACCTCGCGCTCCCGCTCGGTCAGCTGCGGGAACACCGGGGCCGGGGCGGCCGCGGGCGCGGTGAAGTAGGCGAGCATGCGCGCGGCCAGCTGCGTCCCGAAGATGATCTCGCCGTTGGCCGCGGCCCGGATGGCGGCGTGGATCTGCTCCTGGTCCGCGCCCTTGAGCAGGTAGCCGCGGGCACCGGCCCGCAGGGCCGAGAAGATCGAGTCGTCGTCGTCGAACATCGTCAGCACGAGCACCGTGATGTGCGGGCTGTCGGCCACGATGCGGCGGGTGGCCTCGATGCCGTTCACCCCGGGCATGTGCAGGTCCATGACGACCACGTCCGGCTGGGTCTCCCGGGCCAGCTCGACGGCCTCGGTCCCGCTGGTGGCGGCCCCGACCAGCTCGGTGTCCTGGCCGTCGGTCAGCAGGGCGGTCAGGCCGTCGCGGAACAGCGGGTGATCGTCGGCGATCAGGACCCGGATCGGCTCTGTCATTATCTATTTCTCCCGGGCTGGCAGGCGTGCGTTGATCCTGGTTCCGTGCGGCAGGGCGGGCTCGAGCACGAGGTCGCCGCCCAGTTCGGTCACGCGCTCGCGCATCGACGCGATGCCGACGCCGGCCCGCCAGCCTTCCGGCAGGCCCACCCCGTCATCGCTCACCACCACGTCCAGGTACTTGTCATCCATCCGGATCCGCACCGAGCACTTCGTCGCCAGCGCGTGGCGCGTGATGTTGGTCAGCGCCTCCGTCACGATCCGGTAGCAGGCCACCTCCGCCGCCGCGAGCAGGTCAGGCAGTTCGCTATCGGGTGCGTCCAGCGTAATGGTGAGCGCCGGCGCCTCGTACTGCAGCCGTCCCACCTCCTCGCGCAGCGACCCGATCAGGCCGAAGTCGTCGAGGGCGGGCGGCCGCAGGCCGTAGACGATCCGGCGGACGTCGGTCACCGCCCGCTGGGTCTCGGCCTTGAGCTTGCCCAGCAGCTCGGTGAGCTCGGGCTGGCTCGCCGCCCGGGACCGGGCGGTGTCCAGGCCCAGCGTCAGGCCGGCCAGCGTCGGGCCGAGGCCGTCGTGCAGGTCACGGCGCAGCCGCCGTCGTTCCTCTTCCCGCGCGGTGACCAGGCCCGCGCGGGAGGCGTCGAGCGCCCGGCGCAGCGCCACCACGTGCGCGGCCGGGCCGGCCTGGCGGGCCAGGTCGGCCAGCAGCCGCACGTCATCGGGGCCGAGCTGCTCGCCGCGCGACCGCATGCCCACCAGGAGCCGCCCGACGGTCTCCCGCTGGAACGTCAGCGGGAACGCGACCACCTGTGACGGGGTCTCGCCGTAGGTGGCCGCCGGGCTCCACCCGTCGCCGAGCCGCAGTTCCAGGGCCGCGTACGGCAGCCGCAGGCTGTCCGCGATGGTCTTCACCACGGAGTTGAGCGCCGTCTCGGGGTCCGCGGCCTCCTCGACCCGGCGGCCGAGCCTGGCCAGGGCCTCGTAGGGGACGCCGCGGTCGCCGTAGAACAGGTGGTCCACCCGGCGCTGCACCCGGTCGTGCAGCGGCCACAGCGCCGCGGCGGCCAGCACGGTGGCGATGATCTGCACGGCTATGCCGCGGCCCTGCACGCCGAACAGCGAGTGCGCCACCACCACCACGGCCAGGTAGACCCCGGCCACCCCGGCGGTGAGCAGGCCGTACAGCGCCGCGCGGTTCAGCAGGATGTCGATCTCGTACAGCCGGTGCCGGGTCACCGCCATCCCGATGGCGATGGGCATCAAGATGCCGGCCGGCAGGGCCACGATCAGGCTCAGCGTGCCCGGGTAGACGAGGGTCACGATGAGGGAGGCGACCGTGGCCGGCAGCACGGCCAGGAACCACTTGATCTGCTGGCGGCCCACCCGGTCCGCCCGGCGCCAGCGCAGCCACACGCTCGTGACCCCGGCCGCCCCGGCCAGGAGCCCGCACGTGATGGACAGGCCCTGGCACGTTTCCGACAGCGCGTCGAACCGGGGGACCGCGTACGGGTTGGACAGGTGGCGGAACAAGGGGCCCAGGTTCTGCGGGACGAAGGCGTAGCCGGCCACCGACAGCGGGATGAACGCCAGCGCCGCCCACAGCGCGGGCCGGAACCGCCGCGACAGCAGCCGCCCCTCGGGGAAGACCAGCAGCAGGACCATGCCGCCCAGGCTGGCGGCGGGCGCGTACGCCCAGGTGTTCACCCACAGCATCGCGGTCGAGAACGGCAGCGAGCCGGGCGCGTGGATCAGCGTGTACCGCATGTAGGTGTAGGGCGTCAGGGCGAAGATGTCGGCCAGCCCGATCAGGCACAGCAGCGGCCCCATCGGGTGACCCGGCCGCCGGGCCAGCAGCACGCACCCCACCCACGCGTAGGTGAGGGGCCCCGGCACGAGCAGCACCGACACGTCCCGGCTGGCCAGGGCCAGGCTCGCGGTGCCGATCGCCAGGATCGTCGTGACCGCGGCCGCCGTCCAGCCCGCCACGGCAGGCGTCAGCGGCCCGGCCGGCCTCGCGGGCACCGGAAGGTCCAGATCCACATACATACGATGGGGCTTTTTGGTCCCGCTGTCACGGGACACGCGTCCCGGGCGGCCCGGGATCTGTCCCGGGCGGGGCGACGGCCCGCAGCAGGAAGCTGACCAGCTGGCCGGCGTAGGGCCCGGTGTTGCGGGCCAGGTCGGCCCGGCGGTCGTCCGGGGTGATCAGCGCGTGCATCATGGCCCCGCCGATGAGCGTGTCGAGCAGCAGCGTGACGGAGATATCGGGCGCGATCTCGCCGCGGTCGATGCCGCGGCGGACGATGGCCCGGGCCGCGAGGACCTGGCCGTGCCGCATCCGCGCGTAGTGCTCGGCCACGCCCGGGATGGCGGCCGCCTCGAGCCCGAGCCGCAGCGCGACCCGGCTGGTGTCGCCGGCGTAGATGCCGAGGATCTGGGTGGCCAGCTCGATCAGGTCGCCGCGCAAGGTGCCGGTGTCCACGTCGGCCACCCCGGCCAGCCGCCAGGTCACCGCGTCGGTCAGCAGCGCCTCCTTGGTGCTCCAGCGCAGGTACAGCGAGGCCTTCCCGACGGCGGCCCGGCGGGCCACGGCCTCCATGGCGAAGCCGGCCCAGCCGGCGTCGGCGAACAGGTCGAGCGCGGCCTGGGCGATGCGCCGGTCCACCTCGGGGTCGCGCGGGCGCCCCGGTGTCACGTGCGGCTCGTCCACCGAGCCCCCTCCGCTGGTATTGCTGAACGAATACCGTCTAATATATAGCCATGAGCCAGTCGTCCCTAGACCCTCGTACGCCCGTCGTGGTCGGGGTCGGACAGGCTTCCGAACGCCTCGGCACCCCGGGTTACCGGGGCCGCTCGCCCGTCGACCTGGCGGCCGACGCGGCCCGGGAAGCCCTCGCCGACAGCGGGGCCGATCCGTCCGCCGTAGCCACGGCGATCGACACGGTGGCCGGTGTCCGCCAGTTCGAGAATTCGTTTCCGCGAGCGCGGGCACCATTGGGACGTTCGGATAATTACCCGCGGTCCGTGGCCGGCCGGATCGCCGCGGCCCCCGCCCGCGCGGTGCTGGAGGTCAGCGGCGGCCAGGGCCCCCAGCACCTGGTCAACGAGTTCGCCGCGGTCATCGCGGCCGGCCGCGGCGAGGTGGTCCTGCTCTTCGGCTCGGAGGCCATCTCCACCGCCGAGCACTTCTCCCGCGAGCCGGACGGCCCGGATAGCACAGCCAAGCCCGACTTCACCGAGCACGCCGAGGGCAGCCTGGAAGATCGCGGGTACGGGCTGTCCGGCATGATGTCCCGGCACTGGGCCGCGCACGGGCTGACCGGCGCGCCCGCCCAGTACGCGCTGATCGACAACGCCCGCCGGGCCCGGCTCGGGCAGAGCCGCGAGGAGTACGCGGCCGCCATGGGCGCGCTCTTCGCGCCGTTCACCGCGGTGGCGGCGGCCAACCCGCACGCCTCCGCGCCGGTCGAGCGCGGCGCGGCCGAACTGGTCACGCCGACCGAGGCCAACCGGCCCATCGCCGACCCCTACACCCGCTACATCGTGGCCCGGGAGAAGGTCAACCAGGGCGCCGCCGTGTTGCTCATGTCGGTGGCCGCGGCCCGCCGGCTCGGCGTCCCGGAAGAGCGCTGGGTGTTCCTGCCCGGCCACGCCGACCTGCGCGAGCGGGGGCTGCTGGACCGGGCCGACATGTCCGCGGGCCCGGCCTCCGTCCGGGCCGTCCGGCACGCCCTCGACGTGGCCGGCATCGGGCCGGACGACCTGTCCGCCATCGACCTGTACAGCTGCTTCCCCGCGCCGGTGTTCAATATCTGCGACGGGCTCGGCCTGGCCGCCGATGACCCGCGCGGGCTGACGCTCACCGGCGGCCTGCCCTTCTTCGGCGGGGCCGGCAACAACTACTCGATGCACGCCATCGCCGAGGCCGTCCAGCGGGCCCGGAGCGCGCCCGGCAGCTATACGCTCGTCGGCGCCAACGGCGGCATCATGAGCAAGTACTCGGCGGGCGTCTACTCCACCCGGCCGTCGCCCTGGGTGCCCGACGACAGCCAGGACCTGCAGGCCGAGATCGACGGCGGGCCCGCGCCGGAACAGGCCCGCTTCGCGGACGGCCCGGCCGTCATCGAGACCTATACGGTCAAGCACGCCCGCGACGGCCGCCGGACCGGCATCGTGGTCGGCCGCCTCGACCGCGACGGCCGCCGCTTCCTCGCCCGGGGCGACGATCCCGCCCTGCTCGACCTGCTGAGCACGGCCAAGGAGCCGATCGGCCAGCCGGTGTACGTCAGGTCATCCGGCCGCGGGAACCGGGTCACCACCACCCGGGCGCGGATGGACGAGCTGGCCCCGCCGGCGCCCGCGGTCCTGCGCGAGCGGTACGAGCACGTCCTGGTCCGCCGCGACGGCCACCTGCTCGAGGTCACCATCAACCGCCCGGAGTCCAGGAACAGCCTGCACCCGATGGCGAACGACGAGCTCGACCACGTCTTCGACGCCTACTTCGCCGACGACGAGCTGTGGGTCGCGATCTTGACCGGAGCGGGGGACAAGGCCTTCTCCGCGGGCAACGACCTGGTCTACTCGGCGTCGGGCCGGCCCGTGTGGGTGCCGAAGAACGGGTTCGCCGGGCTGACCGGGCGCCCGTCGATGCCCAAGCCCGTCATCGCCGCGGTCAACGGCTTCGCCATGGGCGGCGGCTGCGAGATCGCCCTGGCCTGCCACCTGATCGTGGCCGACGAGAGCGCCCGGTTCGCGCTCAGCGAGGTCCGGGTCGGGCTGGTCGCGTCCGCGGGCGGCCTGGTCCGGCTGCCCCGCACCGTGCCGGTCAAGCTCGCCACCGAGATGATCCTCACCGGCCGCCGCCTCACCGCCGCCGAGGCCCAGGCCTACGGCCTGGTCAACCGGGTCGTCCCGGCCGGGACCGCGCTGGCGGGCGCCCGCGCCCTGGCCGCCGAGATCCTCGAGGGCTCGCCCACCTCGGTCCGCGTGTCACTGCGGATCATGGCGGAGACCCGCGGCCTCCCCGACGTGGTGGACGCCGTCAACCATCCAAGCGAGGCCCTCGACGACCTCATGGCCAGCGAGGACGCCCTCGAGGGCGTCGCCGCCTTCGCCGCCAAGCGCAAGCCCCGGTGGCGCAACCGGTAGCTGCCGCAGACAGCGGTATCGGATCTCAGATCCGAAAACGCGGACCGGGCATTCCCCCGGACTAGCTCCAGTACCAGCAGCACCAGCAGCAGGCCGGCTGGCCGGATTAACACGGAGGATCTGGCTTGAGTGGTGGATTTAGACCCCTATGGGGTACCGGATCCTCCGCATAAGCCAGATCCTCCGCGCTATTTCCCGGCGCAGCGCATCAGCCGACACCCGGCTCTCATGTTTCCCGTTCGTAACCCCGCAGAAGCCGCCGCTTCCGTAATGCGGATGACGGCCTGCGGAAAGGGACGGTCTTAAGCCCGAAGGCGCGCACCGGCATCGAGGCGGCCCGCCAGCGGACCGGGGCCTAGCTGTCGCGCAGGGCGGTCTTGAGGATCTTCCCCGACGGGCCCTTGGGCAGCTCGTCCAGGAACCGGACCTCGCGCGGGTACTTGTACGCGGCCAGCCGCTCCTTGGTGTACCCGATGATCTCCTCGGCACTGGCCGAGGCGCCGGGCCGCAGCGCCACCACGGCCACGACCTCCTCGCCGAGGCGCTCGTCCGGCTTGCCGATCACGGCGGCCTCGAGCACCGCCGGGTGGGTGTACAGGACCTCCTCGATCTCCCGCGGGTAGACGTTGAAGCCGCCCCTGATCACCAGGTCCTTGGCCCGGTCGACGATGAAGTAGAAGCCGTCGGAGTCCACGTAGCCCAGGTCGCCGGTGTGCAGCCAGCCATCGACCAGCGTCTCCGCCGTGGCCTCGGGCCGCCCGAGGTAGCCCTTCATCACGTTGTGGCCCTTGATGTGGAGCTCGCCCACGTTCTCGCGGCCGGGCGGCAGCGCCTGGCCGGAAGGATCGCAGACCTTCATCCGCACGCCCCACATCGGCTTGCCGATGGACAGGACCTTCTTGTCGCCCTCGCGGTTGAACGAGCACGAGGCCGCGGTCTCGGTCATCCCGTAGCCCTCGAGCACCTCGATGCCGTACTTGTCCTGGAAGGTGCGCATGATGTCCTCGGGCAGCGACGCGCCGCCGGACACCGCGACCCGCAGCGCCGACAGGTCGCGGCCGCTGATGTCTTCCCGCGCCAGCGCGTGCAGCATCGTCGGCACGCCGCCGATCACCGTGACCCGGTCGGCCTCCATGGCGTCCAGCACCGCCCCGGGCACGAAGCGCGGCAGGATCGACAGGCAGCCGCCGCGCCGGACGAACACGTTGACCACCGACGACAGCCCGAACACGTGGAAGAACGGCAGCACCGCCAGCACTACGTCGTCGCTGCGCACGCCGAACAGCTCGCCCGCGATCGTGCAGTTCATGTACAGCTGGAAGTGGGTGAGCTCGGCCCCCTTGGGCTTGCCCGTGGTGCCGCTGGTGTAGACGAGCACGGCGGTGTCGTCCGGAGCCCGCGCCGTCACGTCCCCGCCCGGCTCGTCCAGCGGCTCCATGCTGATCAGCTCCAGGACCGAGCGCGCCCCCTCCGGCAGCGGGTCTTCGGTCATGCTGACCAGGTAGAACGGGGTATCGGTGATCTCGCAGGCCTTGGCCGCCTCGGCGTGCATGCTGGCGAAGCCCACCAGCAGAGCCGCTGAGGAGTCGGTGAGGTGGTATTCGATCTCGGGCGCCATCAGCAGCGGGTTCAGCGGCAGCACCACGAGCCCGGCCTTGAGCGCGCCGAAGTAGGCGATGAGGAACTGCGGGATGTTCGGCAGCTGCAGCGCCACGACCTGGCCGGGGCTCAGACCGGCCGAGCGCAGCCCGGCCGCGACGCGCCCGGAGAGCTCGTCGAGCTCGCGGTAGCTGGTCGTGGTGCCGCTGATCCGGCAGACCGGGGCGTCCGGTGTCGCCTGGGCCGTCTCGCTCAGGATCGCCGCCAGGTTGAAGCTCATCCCGCCCCTCTCCGGCGCCGGGCCCGTGCCAGATCGCCTTGTGAGACATATATTAAGTATGTTTCACCCACGTTGCCTAGGGCACCGAAGCAGGCGACGCAAGGGAAGGAGCCAGCGTGATGCACCTCGTTCGGGAAAAGTCTCGGGGGACTGGCGGGGAGGGCGGGCGTCCGCCGGCGGGCAAGCCGGCGACCGGCCTGCTGCTGACCGAGCCCCTGCGCGGCCTGGCCGACCTGGGGGCGCTGCTGCTGGCGACGCCCGCCCTGCTGGCCGCGCCGCGTGGCGACGGCCACGGCGTGCTGGTCCTCCCCGGCCTGCTGGCCAGCGACGCGAGCACGGTGCCGCTGCGCGCGTTCCTGCGCTGGCTTGGCTACGACGTCCGGGGCTGGGACCTCGGCCGTAACAACGGACCGACCGAGGCGATACTGGCCGGCCTGCCCCAGGCCGTCCTCGATCATGCCGAACGGACCAGGCGTCCCGTATCTCTCATCGGCTGGAGCCTCGGCGGCATCTACGCCCGCGAGATGGCCCGCCGGTATCCCCGTAAGGTTCGCCAGGTCATCACGCTCGGCAGTCCCTACGCCATGCGTGACCCGCGGCAGTCTCACGCCGAGGGCCCCTACCGGCGGCTGCGGTCGATGCATGCCCCGGCGGCCAGGCTGCCCGGCCCGGAGCTGCGGGCCCGGCCCATCGACGTGCCGTCCACCTCGGTCTACTCCCGCTGGGACGGCGTCGTGTCCTGGCAGGCGTGCATCGAGCCGGCGACCCCGGTGCACCAGAACGTCGAGGTGCGGTGCAGCCACCTGGGCTTCGGCGTGGACCCGGCGACGCTCTGGCTGATCGCCGACCGGCTCGCCGTCCCGGCGGGCCAGCGGGTCCCGTTCCGGCCGCCGCTCGCCCTGCGGCCCCTCTACCCGGCGGTGAGTGCGCGATGACCAGCACTGTCCCCTCGACGAGGACGGCCCCCTGGTCGTTCGCGGCGCCCTGGGGCGCACAAGGCTTCGTCACCGACCTCGACGGGCCGGTGCACTGGATCGAATTCGAGGGCCAGGGGGAGCCAGGCCCCGGAAATGAGCACCGACGCGACGCCGATCGTGTTCGTGCACGGCCTGGGCGGCTCGCACCTGAACTGGTGCCTGATCGGCCCCGCGCTGGCGGCCGGGCGCCGCGCGGTCGCGCCGGACCTGCACGGGTTCGGCCTGACCCCGGGCACCCGCGCCACCTCCACCGTCCAGCGCAACACCAGGCTGCTCGACCGGTTCGTGCGGGAGGTCGTCGGTCGGCCGGTGATCCTGGCCGGCAACTCGATGGGCGGCCTGATCTCCATCATGGCGGCCTCCGCCGTGCCGGACATGGTCCGCGGCCTGGTGCTGCTCGACCCGGCCCTGCCGCTGCCGCCGCGCAAGCCCGACCGCCAGGTGGCCAGCCAGTTCCTGCTGTACGCGCTGCCTGGCGTCGGCGAGCTCTACCTGCGGTCCGTGCAGTCCCGCCGCGCGCCGCAGGTCGCGGTCCAGCAGGTCATCGAGCTCTGCTTCGCCGACCCGGCCCGGGCCGACCCGGCCATGGTGACCGCGTCGATCGCGCTGGCCACCGAGCGCCAGGGCGCCGCCGGAGCCGGAGCCGAGGCCTTCCTGGCCGCGTCCCGCTCGCTGATGCGGGTGGTCGGCCCGCGGCGGCGCTACTGGGAGATGATGGCCTCGGCGCGGGTCCCGGTCCTGCTCATCGCGGGCGACGCCGACCGGCTGGTGCCGGTGGCGGCCACCCGCCAGGCGGCGGCCCGCAACCCGCGCTGGGAAACGGTTATCCTGCCCGGAGTCGGGCATACGCCGCAGCTCGAGGTGCCCGGCAAGGTCACCGGCGCGATCCAGGACTGGCTGGGTCGGCACTTCGGCCCGGCCGCGGGCTTAGGAGGAACGGGATATGCAGCAGCTCTCCGGCCTTGACGCCTCCTTCCTGGCCATGGAAACGGCCAACACCACCGGTCACGTCGGCGGCCTGAGCGTGCTCGACCCCAGCGACGCGCCCGTGCCGCTGAACCTGGCCCGGCTCACTGAGGTCATGGCCGAGCGGCTGCCGCTCGTGCCGGTCCTGCGGCGCAAGCTGCTCGAGGTGCCGCTCGGCCTGGACCAGCCCTACTGGGTCGACGACCCGGACTTCGACATCGAGTACCACGTACGCGAGATCGCGCTGCCCCGCCCGGGCTCCGACGCGCAGCTGAACGAGCAGGTCAGCCGGCTGCATGCCCGGCCGCTCGACCGCAGCAAGCCGCTGTGGGAGCTCTACCTGATCACCGGGCTGGCCAAGAAGCGCGCCGCCGTCTACACCAAGATCCACCACGCCGCGATCGACGGCGCCTCCGGCGTGGAGTTGCTCACCGTCTTGTTCGACCTCAGCCCGGTCGGCCGCGAGCTGCCCCCGGCCGAGCCGTTCCGGCCGGCCGCCCCGCCGCCGCTGCCCGCCCTGGCCGCCAAGGCGGCGGCCCGGCTGGCCTGGCGCCCGGTGCAGACCGCGCGGATCACCAACGAGCTCGTCAAGGTGATCCCCACCCTCGCCCCGGCGGTGAACACCCTGGTCGGCAACATGCTCGGGCTGAACCGGGGAGACGGCGCGGTGATCGCCACCCGGCCGGGACGGGCGCCCGCGACCCCGTTCAACCGGTCCATCACGCCGCACCGCCGGTTCGCCTTCCGCAGCGTGGACCTGGCCACGGTCAAGATGGTGAAGAACGCGTTCGGCGTCTCGGTCAACAACGTCGTCATGGCCATGTGCGCCGGGGCGCTGCGGCGCTGGCTCCTCGACCACGACGCGCTGCCCGACCAGCCGCTGATCGCGATGATCCCGGTGTCCGTGCGCGACCCGGCCGCCAAGGGCGCCCTGGGCAACCGGGTGTCCGCGATGCTGGCCCCGCTGCCCACCAGCGTCACCGATCCCGCCCTGCGGGTCCAGATCGTGCACTCCGCCACCCAGATGGCCAAGGCCCAGCAGGCCGCGATCCCGCAGGGCCTGGTCGACCAGATCAGTGACTTCGCCGTGCCCGCGCTGACCGCGCGGGCGGCCCGGGTGGTGTTCGCCACCGGGGTGCTGCACCGGCTGCCGCCGTTCAACATCACCATCTCGAACGTCCCCGGCCCCAACACCCAGGTCTACCTGTGCGGGGCCCGGCTCCTGGCGCACTACCCGGTCTCCGTGGTCACCGACGGCCAGGGCCTGAACATCACCCTGATCGGCTACCTCGGCCAGCTGCACTTCGGCCTGGTCAGCTGCCGTGAGCTCGTCCCCGACATCGACGTGCTGGCCGGCTACCTGACCGACGAGCTCGCCCTCCTGGCGAAGGCAGCGAAAGAGCGAATCGCCGATGCCACGCCCTGAAAGCGGCGTTGACGAAGGCCCCGGCTGCGGGGCCGGTGACGCCTGGGCGATCGTGCCCGGGGGAGCGGCGGCACCCGCCGCGATCCCGGCCGAGATCTTCACGGCGGCCGTGGACACCTTCGCCGCCGGCCAGCGGCTCGACATGCGGTCGCTGGCCCAGCACCTGGGCGTCGCCCGGGCCACGCTGTACCGGCGGGCCGGTAACCGCGAGCGCCTGCTGGACGAGATGCTCTGGTGGCGGGCCCGCCGTCTGCTGGTGGACCAGGTGCAGGCCACCGTCGCGCTGACCGGCACCGAGCGGCTGGTCGCGGTGATCGGCGGGGTCCTGCGCGCCATCGCCACCGACCGCCCGCTGCGGGCGTTCCTGGTATCCGACCCGGAGACCGCGCTGCGCCTGCTCACCGGCACCCGCAGCACCGTGCACCAGGGCATGGCCGTCGCGCTGGAGAGGCTGATCGACCTCGAGCGCGGCCGCGGCTGCTTCGAACCCAGCCTGGACACCCCGACCCTGGCCTACGCGATCGTCCGGATCAGCGAGGGTTTCCTCTACGCCGACCCGATCGCCGACCGCCCCCCCGAGATCGACCGCGCCATCACCTTGATCGAAGCCCTCCTGCTAGGCCTATCCCGCCACACCACCCCCGTCTAACCCACCACCTACCCCGCCCTCACAACTGGCGGCCGGCCCGGCGTCCGAACCGGATCGATGGAACATCGACCCGCTTGCCGCCCAATGTCCCTTCGCTTAGGTTGATCATGAGCGTCAGCTTGCCTAGGTTGATCATGAGCGCCAGCTTGCCTAGGTTGATCATGAGCGTCAGCTGGGCGGCGGACGTCATGAAACCGGACTTCCAGCGCGTCCGGACGCACTCGAAGCCGGGTTTCATGTCGTCACGGCTGACCCGCAGCGCCCAGATCGCGGTGCTGGCGGTGCCAGTGTTACCTGAGCCGGGTTCTCGGGGTCCGCTACCCCGGCTGCGACCCAAGCGGGCATGGGGCGCCCGAGCAGCATGAGGCTTATGGGGCCCGAGATACTGCCCCGCAGCGCTAGCTCCCGCCCAGGGCGAGGACCAGCTTGCCGGTGTTCACCCCGTCGAACAGCATCAGCAGCGTCTGCGGGAAGTCGGCGACGCTGCCGTGGACGACGTGCTCCCGGGAGACGAGCTTGCCGTCCCGCAGCCAGCCCGCCAGCTCGGCCATGGCGTCCGGGTACTGGTCCTCGTAGTCGAAGACCAGCATGCCGGTCATGGAGGCGCGCGCCACCAGCAGCATCATGTAGTTCGCCGGGCCGCGCACCTGGGTCTCGTTGTACTGCGAGACCGCGCCGCAGATGACCACCCGGGCGCCGCGGGCCAGCCGGGTCAGCACGTCGTCCAGGATCTCGCCGCCCACGTTGTCGAAGTACACGTCGACGCCGTGCGGCGCGTGCTCGCGCAGCGCCCGGCGCACGTTCCCGGCCCGGTAGTCGATCGCGGCGTCGAAGCCGAACTCCTCGGTCAGCGCGCGGCACTTCTCCGGCCCGCCCGCGATGCCGATGACCTTGGCCGCCCCTTCCAGCTTCGCGATCTGCCCGGCGATGCTGCCCACCGCCCCGGCCGCGCCGGAGACGACCACGACCTCACCCGGCTGCAGCTTGCCCACCTCGAGCAGGCCGAAGTACGCGGTGAGCCCGGTCATCCCCAGCGCGCCCAGGTACGTCGACGGCGCGGCCAGCGAGGTGTCGATCTTGATCACGCCCCGGCCGTCCGAGACCGCGTGCTCCTGCACCCCGAACACCCCGTACACGTCGTCACCCACCGCGAAGCCCGGATGCTCCGAGGCCGTGACCTGGCCGACCCCGCCGGCCCGCATGACCGCGCCGATCTCCACCGGCGGGACGTAGGACGCCCCGGCGTTCATCCAGCCCCGCATGGCCGGGTCGACGGAGATGTGCGAGACCGCCACCGTGAACTGGCCCGGCCCGGGCGCCGGCACCTCTTCCTCGGTCAGCGACCAGTCGGCGGCCCGGGGCAGCCCGTTCGGCCGGCCGGCCAGCCGTACCTGGTGGTTGGTCTGCGACATGCGACGGCTCCCGGGTCTCAGCGACGGATGGGCTCAGCGAACTGGTTGATAATCTACCGAGCTGGGCGTCGGTACCGAAGGGCTGGCCGGCTGAGCCGGGAGGAAGAAGACAGCCAGCACCGCCCCGGTCGCGGCCACCCCGCCGGCCACCAGGCAGCCGACCGAGAGCCCGTGCAGGAACGCGTTCGTGGCGGCGTCGTGCACCGCCCGCCCGGCCGCGCCGGGGACCCGCCCCGACACCGCGTAGGCGGCGCCCAGCGACTGGTGCGCGATGGCCCTGACCTGGGCCGGCAGCCCGGACGGCAGGCGGGCGGTCAGCCGGGAACCGTACAGCGACGCGTACACGCTGCCGATCACGGCCACGCCCAGCGTCCCGCCGAGGAGCCGGGTCGAGTCGTTGACCGCCGAGCCCACGCCGGCCTGCCGCCTGGACACCGCGCCCATGATCGACTCGGTGGCCGGCGCCGAGGTCAGGCCCATGCCCAGCCCGTAGATGACCATCTGGATCGCGATGATGCTGTAGCCGAGGGTCGTGCTGACGGTGAGGGCGGCCCAGACGTAGAAGCCCGCCATGGCGACCAGGCCCAGGGTGACGATGAGCTTGGTGCCGAACCGCACGGCGAGCTGGGTCCCGGCCACCGAGCCGACGCCGACCGACAGCGCCACCGGCAGCAGCCGCACCCCGGTCGACAGGGGCGCGTAGCCCCGGACGAACTGGAAGTACAGCGTGATCAGGAAGATGAAGCCGAACAGCGTGAAGAACGCCACCGACACCGCCCCGCTGGCCGCGCTGAAGCGCATGTTGCGGAACAGCCGCACGTCCAGCATGGGATGGCTGGTCCGCTGCTCCCACCAGACGAACACGGCCAGCAGGACCGCCGCGACCCCGAACCCGGTCAGGCTGCGCGCGCTGGCCCACCCGTAGTCCGGCGCCTCGATGAGGGTGAAGACGAGCAGGCCCATGGTCGCCGCCGACAGCACCAGGCCAGGGACGTCGGACCGGGCGTCGTCCGGGTTCTTCGACGTCGGCGCGCTCACCGCGACGAGCACGATACCGAGGGCCGCCACCGGAGCCATCGCGACGAAGATGCTGGCCCAGCTGAAGTGCTCGAGCAGCCAGCCGCCGACGATCGGGCCGAGCGCGATCGCGACCCCGCCGATCGCGCCCCACAGGCCGATCGCGCGGGCCCGTTCCCGCCGTTCGGTGAACACGTTGGAGATCAGCGAGAGGGTGGCCGGGAAGGTCATGGCCGCGCCGAGCCCCATCACCGATCGCGCCGCGATCAGTGCCCCGGGGCTGGTGGTGAAGCCGCCGGCCAGGCTGGCCGCGCCGAACACGGCGAGCCCGGCGAGCAGCATGCCCTTGCGGCCGAACCGGTCGGACAGGCTGCCGAACGTGAGCAGCAGGGCGGCGAACACCAGGTTGTAGGCGTCGACCACCCACTGCAGCTGGGTAGTGGTGGCGTGCAGCTCGCGGACCAGGGCGGGCAGCGCCACGTTCACGATCGTGGTGTCGAGGTTGATCACGAAGGCCGCGAGCAGCAGCGCGACGAGGATCATGGCTTTAGATCTCATGGTTGAGATAGTCACGTGATAACTTTACAAAGTCAAGCGATTAAACTTGGAAGTCAACCAACGTGAGGCTAAGGTGAAGCCATGCGCAGCTATGGCCAGTACTGCTCGGTCGCCAAGGCCCTGGACGTGGTCGGGGACCGGTGGACCCTGCTGATCGTCAGGGAGCTCCTGCTCCAGGGCCCGTGCCGCTACACCGACCTGCGGAACGGGCTGCCGGGCATCGCCACCAACCTGCTCGCCGACCGCCTGCACGAGCTGGAGGCCGCGGGCCTGGTCCGGCGCGAGGAGGCGGCGCCGCCCGTGGCCACCACGCTGTTCCACCTGACCGAGGCCGGCGCCGGGCTAGAGCCGGCCCTGGAGGCCCTCGGCGGGTGGGGAATCAGGTACATGGCCGAGCCCGCCGCGGGCGATGAGTTCCGCAGCCACTGGCTCACCTTCCCGGTCGAGCTCTTCCTGCACGACGCCGACCCGGACGGCCCGCCGCTGGCGATCGAGCTCCGCCCGGCCAGCCAGGCCGGCGGCCAGAACGCCAGCCGCCCCGCCGCCCGCCCCGCGGTCGTCGACGTCTCCGGCGGCGAGGTCCGCACCCGGCTCGGCTCGGCCGCGTCCCCGGACCTGGTCCTGGCGGGATCCCCGCGGCTCATCATCGGCCTGCTCGGCGCCTACCTCACTCCGGCCGACGCCGAAGCCCGGGGCCTGGCCATCACCGGCGACCCCGCCATCCTGCGCCGCCTCCAGCCCGCGCGCTAGCCTTCGTGGAGCCTTTTTCGCCTGGGTGGCGAAAACCTAGTCGGCCAAGCGGAACGCGAGCTGGGTCTCCCACTTGCTCAGGTCCGGCTCGTCGGCCGGGTCGGTCAGGTAGAACTCCACCCGGGCGGCCCAGTGGTCACCGTCCTCGGCCGGCGACATGTCCCAGGTCAGGCCCTGCTCCGCCCCCCAGTCCAGCAAGGCTCCGGTGACCTCCACGAGCTCGCTGGGGTGGCCGACGTGGGTGACGGTGGCGTAGCGGCCGGCGGGCAGCACCCCGGTCACTATGTGGTCATCGCCGTCCACCGCCGCCGCGACCGGCACGCCCGCCTCGATCTCGAGCTCCCGGGCCATGTCGATGACGTTGTACTTGAGGAACGGCGGCCCCGCGGGCGCCAGGCCGCGGGCGCCCAGCCAGCCGAACACCTCGCTGGTGCGGGGAGCGAACGCGGCGATCCCGTCCATGCTCACCTTGGCCCGGACGGCCGCGTAGGGCTGCGCGGCTCGCGTCTGGATCTCCGGCGTACCTGACATCTCATTCTCCCGTCGTGTGAATCGGTTGCTGCAGTTCGGTAACCCACTGCTCAGGGTCGGGGGACCACTCGAGAGTGACCTCACGGATATAGCCGGCCGAGCGGTACCCGTTGGCGTCGATCCACCGGGCCAGCGCCTGGCCGGTCGGCATCACGTCGTCCATGGAGCCGTGGTGGATGATGACGGCGGCGGCCTCCACCGCCGGCAGGTCCACCACGCTGAAGCCCGGATCCCCGCCTCCCTCGGCCGCCGCCGGCCCGGCTACCGGACCAACTATCGGCCCGGCTATCGGCCCGGCTATCGGCACGGCGGCGTGCACGACGATCGCGCCCTCGCCGCCGGGCGCGTCCTCGTAGTACGCGACCGCGGGACCCGCCGGCGCGATCTCGGCGCTGCACAACCGCTGCCACAGTTCGCTGTACAGCGGGCCGATGACCGGCGTGATGGCCTCGGGCTCCCAGCCCGCGGCCTCGGCCGCCAGCTCGCCCACCCGGACCGGCGCCAGGCGCTTGACGACGACCCCGTCGACCGGCGCGCGGGCCTCGTCCTCGATCGTCAGCAGCCGCGCCTCGATCCGGGCCAGCCGGGTCGTCTCGGTCTCGATCAGGGCCTGGATCTCGGCCCGGCGCAGCTTGAGCATCCCGCGCAGCTCGGCCGCGCTCACCTGCTCGGCCAGGATCGACTGGACCTGCTGCAGGGTGAAGCCGAGTTCCTTCAGCGCGATGACGCGGTTCAGCTCGGCCAGCTGGCCCGCCTGGTAGAAGCGATAGCCGGTGGCCGGGTCGACGGCGGCGGGCCGGAGCAGGCCGATCGTGTCGTAGTGCCGCAGCATCCGGACCGAGACCCGGCCGTGCCGCGCGAACTCCCCGATGCTGAACATGATGGGGTCAGGTCTACCCCCTCACACCGTGTCAGGGTCAACCTCAGCCCCTGATCGCTCGTGATCTCTGGCCGATGACGGCCATGAGCCAGGTAAGAATTCAATGGTTGTGGCAACCTATTGGCCCTATCGGGTAGGTTGCCACAACCATTGGTTAAAGTTTGGGGTAAATCACCCGGATGGGCTTTTCGTGGCGATGTAGCAGGCGCTGCCGAGGTCGTCGTCGTCGCGGTGGACGTCGACCGCGGTGAAGCCGGCCTCGGCCAGCATCCGCCGGGCCGTCTGCTCGCCCCACATGGTGCCGAGGCCCATGCCGCCGTCGGCCAGGGACACGGTCATGCAGTGCATCGTGGACACCGTGTACATGAACGGCCCCAGCGGATGGCCGAGGTTCTCCTCGAGCGGGCTCGCGGAGGAGGTGTCCACGCACAGGTAGACCCCGCCCGGCCGCAGCGCCGCCGCGATCCCGGCCAGCACCAGGTCGGGACGGGCCTGGTCGTGGATCGCGTCGAAGGTGGTGATGAAGTCGAACCGGGCGGCCTCGCCCAGGTGAGCGGCGTCGCGTTCTTCGAAGCGCGCGTTCGCCAGCCCGTCGCGCTCGGCCTCGGCCCGGGCCGCCGCGATTCCCGGGCCGGAGAAGTCGAACCCGGTGAACCGCGAGCGGGGGAACGTCGCCGCCATCAGGTTGACGGCGTACCCGGAGCCGCACCCGATGTCGGCCACGTCGATCCCGTCCTCGAGCCGTCCGGCCAGGCCGGGGACGAGCGGCAGCGTCTTGCCGATCAGGGTGGCGTCCTGCTCGGCACGGCTCTCCTCGGCCCTGATCTCGCCGAACTTCGGGAACGCCGAGTAGGGAACCCCGCCGCCGTGGCGGAAGCAGTCCACGATCTGGTCCTCGACCAGCGCCAGCAGCCCGATGTACTGCATCCCGGTGGCCATGTTCGCCATGCCGGCCGCCCGGGTCAGCCAGTCGGCGTGCGCGGCCGGCAGCGAGTAGGTCCCGGCCGCGCTGTCGTAGGAGGTGATCCGGCCGGTGGTCATGGCCGCCAGCCACTCCCGGACGTACCGCTCGTCCAGGCCCGCCGCCGACGCGATCTGGTCGCTGGTCGCCGGGGCCATCGGCGCCATGGCGTCGAACAGCCCGGTGCGGTGGCCCACGCTCACCATCAGCGCCAGCGCGGCCTCGTTCATCATGCCGAGCATCCGCCCGGCGAACTCCTCTGCCACGCGGGCAGGTTACATGTACAGGCCGCCGTTCACCGGGTAGACCTGCCCGGTGATGTAGCCCGACTCGGGGTCGGCCAGGAACTCCACCACCCGGGCGACCTCGTTGGGCTCGCCGAGCCGCCCCACCGGGATGCGGGCGATGAGCTTGTCCATCACGTTGCCGGGCACGCCCGCGGTCATGTCGGTGGAGATGTAGCCGGGGGTGACCGTGTTCACCGTGATCCCCTTCAACGCCGTCTCCAGGGCCATGCTCATGGTCAGCCCGAACAGGCCGGACTTGGCCGACGCGTAGTTGGCCTGGCCGAAGGCGCCCGACGAGCCGATGACCGAGGAGATGTTGACGATCCGGCCGTAGTCGCGGTCCAGCATGTGCTGCAGGATGGCCCGGGACAGGTAGAACGCCCCGGACAGGTTGATGTGGATGACCTTGTCCCATTCCTCGGGGGTCATCTTGCGCATCGTCTTGTCCACCGTCACGCCGGCGTTGTTGACCAGGATGTCCAGGTGCCCGTGCTGCTCGAGCACCTCGGCGATGACCCGCTCGCAGTCCTCGTTGGAGCCGATGTTGCCCTGGTGGATGCTCACGCCGTGATCGGCGTACTTGTCGGAGAACTGCTGGGCCGCGTCCCGGTTGGACGAGTACCCGGCCGCGACATGCACGCCGCGATTCATCAGCCGTTCGCAGATGGCCAGCCCGATGCCGCGGATTCCTCCGGTCACCAGGGCGACCTGGCCCTTCATTTCTGCCACGGTGTTACCTCCGTTCGGTTGTCGTGCGCAGGTGAGCGCCTCAGCCGAACACGTACTCTCCGGGAGCGTCCGCGAGGGCGGGGTGCTTCCTGCTTCCCATATGCGGCGGCTTGACGAGCTCGCCCGCGCGAGACTGCGACCAGTTGGTCCAGTCCTCCCACCACGAGCCGTTGTGCTTGGTGCCGGTGCGGCGCCAGGCCTCCGGGTCGGGCAGCGCGTCCGTGTCGTCGCCGGCCGCCTCGTGCCAGGCCTTGGGGCCCGGCGGGTTGACGATGCCCGCGATGTGGCCGCCGCTGGACAGCACGTACCTGACCTTGCCGCCCATCAGCCCGATGGTCTTGTAGGACCCGTGCCAGGGCACGATGTGATCATTGATCGCGCCGACCACGTACGTGTCGTTCTTCACGCTGGCCAGCGACAGCTGCTGTCCCATCAGCTCGAGCTCGCCCCGGGCCAGCTCGTTGCGCATGTACAGCGAGCGCAGGTAGAACGAGTGCATGGCCGACGGCATCCGGGTGCTGTCGCCGTTCCAGGCCAGGATGTCGAACGCCGGCGGCTCCTGGCCCATCAGCCAGTTCGAGACCACGTAGCTGAAGATCAGGTCGTTGGCGCGCAGCATGTCGAAGGTGCCCGCCATCTGGCTGGCCTCCAGGACGCCCTTCTCCGCCATCTGCTTCTCCAGCCGCTGCACTGTCTTCTCGTCGGTGAAGGCGCCCAGGACGCCGGGCTCGCTGTAGTCCAGCAGCGTGTTGAGCAGCGTGATCGAGCCGATCCGGTCGTCGCCCTTCTCGACCAGGTAGGCCGCGAGCATCGCGGTCAGCGCGCCGCCCAGGCACAGGCCGATGATGTCGATCTTGGGCGAGCCGGTGATCTCGGCGATGACGTCGAGCGCCTCCCGCGGGCCGTGGATGAGGTAATCGTCCAGGGTGGTGCCGCCCATGGAGGCATCCGGGTTGCGGTAGGAGATGGCGAACACGGTGCGCTCGTGCTTGATCGCCCACTCCAGGAAGCTGCGGCCGGGGGCGAGGTCCATGACGTAGTACTTGTTGATCCACGGCGGGCTGGCCAGCACCGGGACCGAGTGGACCTTAGGCGTCTGCGGCGCGTACTGGATGAGCTCCATCAGGTCGTTCCTGAACACGACCTTGCCCGGGGTGGCGGCGAGGTTCTCGCCGACCCGGAACGGCCGGGTGTCGACCTGGCGCGGGCGGCCGTTGTTGTTCAGCACGTCGTCGACGAAGTGGCTGGTCCCGGCGACCAGGCTGGCCCCGCCGGTCTCGAACATCCGCTTCAGCGCGGCCGGGTTGGTCAGCAGGAAGTTCGTCGGCGCGAGCGCGTCCAGCAGGAAGCTGGTCGTGAGCTCGGCCTTGGCGTCGTCCACGGCGTTGCCCGCGCCGGCCTCGAGCAGCTCGCTGACCAGGCGCGAGGTCGCCAGGTGAGCCTGCCGGAGGGCGAAGAAAGCCGGGTTGTCCGTCCACGCCGGGTCGGCGAACCGCTTGTCCTTCTCCGGCACCGGCACCGGCGGCGGTGCGTCCATCCCCATCCAGCGGGCCGCGGCCACCGGGCCGGCCATCGCCACGGACGTCCAGAAACGCATCGCCGCGGACACCGTGGCCGTCGGCTTGGCCGCGGCGCGCCGCAGCACCGAGAACGTGGACGAGCCCAGGCCCGCCGCGTCCACCGAGCCGAACACGTCCGCGTCCGGGGCGAGCGCGCTTGCCGCCGCCTCCGCGGCCTGCCACGCCCTTTCCTGTTCGGTCATGTCCACACCCTCCCGGTGTCACTTCGTGCGGGGACCTTTCCGACGCTACGTTGCCCTGGTACCCGCGTAAAGGTGGCTGCCCGGCCCGAATGTGCCGAAACCGGAAACGAAGGCATTAGCGGTATTAGTGCCAGTGAGTGAGGGGCAGCGGGCCGCGGCTCCGCACGGTCCGGATCGCGAACGTGCTGTGCGCCGCGACGACGGCCGGGATGGCCAGGATCTGGTCGAGCAGCAGGTCCTCGTAGTCGGCCATATCCCGCGCCGTGACCTCGACCATGTAGTCGTCGGCCCCCGTGACCAGGTAGCAGGCCACCACGGCCGGGATGGCGGTCAGGGCGCGCTCGATCTCCTCGGACGTGGCCCGGGAGTGGCTCTCGACCCGGACCCCGATGAACGCCGTCAGGCCGAGGCCGGCCTGGGCCCGGCTGACCTCGGCCCGGTAGCCCTCGATGATGCCGCTGGCCTCCAGGGCCTTGACCCGGCGCAGGCAGGCCGAGGGAGAGAGCAACACCGTCTCGGCTAGGTCGATGTTGGCGATGCGGCCGTCGCGTTGCAGCGTGGTCAGGATGGCCTGGTCGAGGCGGTCGCCTGGCGGTGGCATGAAAATTATCATAACAGCCTCTTCGCCGCACAATATTGCTTAGTGGTGCCTTTAGCGCGCAACCTTTGCCATCGCATGCGAAGGCTTTTCGCCGATCATTGATGTATGAGCACTTCAGCCTCGCGAACCCTGTCCGTGCCGCGAGCCAGCGCGCTCTACATCGGAGCCCTGCTCGGCCCGGGCCTGCTGCTCCTGCCCGGCCTGGCCGCCGAGCAGGCCGGGCCCGCCTCGACCATCGCCTGGGTGGCGCTGCTCGGCCTGTCCGCCTTCCTCGCCGCGGTGTTCACCGGCCTCGGCCAGGCCGTGCCGGGCGCGGCCGGGGCGGCCGGCTACGCCGCGGCCGGCCTGGGCCGCCGGGCCGCCGCGGTGACCCGCTGGTGGTTCCTGGCCGGCGTCGCCGCCGGAGCGCCGATCGTCTGCCTGATCGGCGCCAGCTACGTGACCGCGGTGACCGGCGGCGGCCCGCTGCTGCGCGCCGCCGTGGCGGCCGGGCTGCTGCTCGTGGTGCTCGGCCTGGCCGTCGGCGGAGTCAAGGCCAGCGCGGTGGCGCAGCTGCTGCTGGTCGGGCTGCTGATCGCCGTGGTGGTGACCGCGGTGGCCGGCTCGGCGCACGCGGCCCGCCCGGCCAGCTGGACCCCGTTCGCCCCGCACGGCGCTCTGTCCATCGGCCACGCCGCCTTCACCTTGATGTTCTCGTTCGTGGGCTGGGAGGCGGTGGCCCCGCTGACCGGCCGGCTGCGCGCGGGCCAGCTGTCCCGGGTCATCGGGATCGCGTTCACCGTGACCGCGGTGCTCTACCTCGGCCTGGCCGTCGCCATCGTCAGCTGCCTGGGCCAGGGCGCCGACCTGTCCGTCCCGCTGGCCGACCTGCTCCAGCTGGCCGTCGGCCCGGCCGGGCGGCCGATCGCCGCGGTGGCCGCGCTGATCCTGACGGCCGGGTCGGTCAACGCCTACCTGTCCGGGGCGGCTGAGATGCTGCGCGAGCTGACCGCCGCCCCCCGTCAGAACCGGCCGAACGGGCCCGTCCGCCTGCCCCGGCCCTCCGTCAACGTCTTCCTCGGCGTCATCGCCCTGACCGGCCTGGCTTTGATTACCCTGTCCGCGCTGCGGCTGGCCGACATCACCGTCCTGGTCAGCGTGCCGACCACGATGTTCCTGTGCGTCTACCTCAGCTGCACGGCGTCGGCGACGCGCCTGCTGGCCGGCCAGACCCGGATCGCCGCCGTCGTCGCGGTGCTGGCCGTGGCCGCGGTCCTGGCCTTCTCCGGCTGGATCGCCCTGCTGGCCGCCGGCCTGGTCGCCGTGATCGCCGCCCGGCCGCGGCTGGGGGATATCCCCCAGCGCAAGATGGGTGGCAGGCTGCTCCCGCCGGACCTCTCCCGTCCGTAGCGTCGGTGCACATGCGAATCGAACGGTTTACCCCGGCCTTCGCCGCCGCCCTGATCGCCGTGCTGGTGTTCTCGCAGTACATCGAGACCCAGGCGGCGGCCGAGCTGCTCGCCCGGGCGCCTGGCGGGGTCGGCTACCTGCTCAAGGACCGGGTGGCCGACGTCGGCGACTTCGTAGTGGTGGAGAAGCACGTGGCGAGCATCTTCGGCAAGCTCGGCCTGGCCCCGTCCGACAGCGACAACCGCCGGGTCATCGCCGCCATCAGGTACCTCGAGTCCTAGGGAGCACGGGAAGATCGCCATCGTCGGCGGCAGCGCCGCCGGGCTGTTCGCGGCGCTGCTGCTGGCCCGGGCCGGGCACGACGTGGTGGTGCACCACCAACCCGACCCTGGGCCGCGGCCTGGCCCTGGCCCTGGCCCTGTCCGGCGCCGCCGACCTGACGGACACCCTCGGCCGGTCCGGCGGCGACCCGGCCGCGCAGGCGCTGGCCCTCGACCAGCTGGTGGCCGAGCATGTGGTGCCGTACTACCAGGACCAGGCCGCGATCGACGCCGTGCGGCTGGCGGTGATGCGGCACACCGTCTTCGGCGAGCCCGCGCCGAGGGTCCCCGGGGCCGCCGTGGACCGCGTCAGCTACCCGCAGCTGCGGGTAGCCGGGTGCTACAACCCGGCCGCCTTCCGCGCCTTCTGGAAGATCAACGGCATGGTCTGCCCGCCCGAAGAGGCCTACACCGACCCGGACGTGATCGCGGCCACGCGGGCGGCCCTCAGCCGGCACGGCAGCGGCCCGCCAGTCGCCCAGCCGGCTCCTGGGCAGCTGCTCGCCGCCCTCACCCCGGGCTAGACCTCGGCCGGCGGGCTCCGGGGATCAGATGCCGGGCGGTGCCGCGGTACCACGGATCACCGTGGTCGCCCCCACTCCCTCCCGCGTCGGCCGACGGGTGCTGACAGGCCCGTCTGCGGCCGCGTGCGAGAGGCGACGTACGGGGAACAGCCGGCCCGGGCTGTCCTCGTCCGCCGGTACCGCGGCGGGCTCGTCCGGCAGGGTGACCATCTGCCCGTGACGAGCCCGTCCCGCCCGGCAAGATCCACGGCCCTAGCTCAGCGGCCGCCCGTGTCGCCGCCGTGAAGATGATGTGGAGGCCGTGTGGAAGGCCGGCCCCGGACCGCTTCAGGCGCCGTCGATCGCGGCGGCGACGATCTCCCGGGCCTGGTCCTGGATGGCGGCCAGGTGCTCGGGACCGCGGAAGGACTCGGCGTACAGCTTGTAGACGTCCTCGGTGCCGGAGGGCCGGGCGGCGAACCAGCCCGACGCGGCGACGATCTTGAGGCCGCCGATCGGGGCGCCGTTGCCCGGCGCGGTGGTCAGCGCCGAGGTGATCTCCTCGCCCGCCAGCTCGCGCGCCGAGACCTGGTCGGGAGAGAGCTCGCCGAGGGCGGCCTTCTGCTCCCGGGTGGCCGCCGTGTCGATGCGGGCGTAGGCGGGATCGCCGTACCGCGACGTCAGCCCCCGGTAGAGCTCCGACGGCGAGCGCCCGGTCACCGCGGTGATCTCCGAGGCGAGCAGGGCCAGGATGATCCCGTCCTTGTCCGTCGTCCAGACCGACCCGTCGCGCTGCAGGAACGACGCCCCGGCGCTCTCCTCGCCGCCGAAGGCCACCGACCCGTCCAGCAGGCCCGGCACGAACCACTTGAACCCGACCGGGACCTCGAGCAGCGACCGGCCGAGCCCGTCGGTGACCCGGTCGATCATCGAGGAGCTGACCAGTGTCTTGCCCACGGCCGCCGTCGCGGGCCAGCCGTCCCGGTGCTGGTACAGGTAGTCGATGGCGACCGCGAGGTAGTGGTTGGGGTTCATCAGCCCGGCGTCGGGCGTCACGATCCCGTGCCGGTCCGCGTCGGTGTCGTTCCCGGTCGCGACCGTGAACTCGTGCTGGCGGCGGATCAGGCTCGCCATCGCGGACGGCGACGAGCAGTCCATCCGGATCTTGCCGTCCCAGTCCAGCGTCATGAACCGGAACGTGGCGTCGACGGCCGGGTTGACGACGGTCAGGTCGAGGCCGTAGCGCTCGCCGATCTCGCCCCAGTAGGCCACGCTGGCCCCGCCGAGCGGGTCGGCGCCGATGCGCACCCCGGCCGCCTTGATCGCGGCCAGGTCCACCACCTGCCCGAGCGCGGCCACGTAGGTGCCGAGGAAGTCGAACCGCTGCGTGGTGGCGGCCGCGGCCGCCCGCGCGTAGGGGACCCGGCGGACCCCCTTGAGCCCGTCGGCCAGCAGCTCGTTGGCCCGGTCCTGGATCTGCCGGGTGATGTCGGTGCCGGCCGGCCCGCCGTCCGGCGGGTTGTACTTGAAGCCGCCGTCCGGCGGCGGGTTGTGCGACGGGGTGACCACGATCCCGTCCGCCCGCGGTCCTGAGCCGCCGTTGTGCGCCAAGATGGCGCGGGATACCGCCGGGGTCGGGGTGTACCCGTCGCGGGCGTCGGCCATGACCAGGACCTCGTTGGCGGCCAGCACCTCGAGCGCGCTGACCCGGGCCGGCTCGGACAGCGCGTGCGTGTCGACGCCGAGGTACAGCGGCCCGTCGATGCCCTGGGCCGCGCGGTACTCGCAGATGGCCTGGGTGGTGGCCAGGATGTGATCCTCGTTGAACGTGGCCGTGAACGCCGACCCGCGGTGCCCGGAGGTGCCGAACGACACGCGCTGCGCCGCATCGCCGGGATCGGGGTGCACCGCGTAGTAGGCGGTCACCAGCTTCGCGACGTCGACCAGGTCTTCAGCGGCAGCGGGCTGCCCCGCACGCGGGTCTGTCATGCCGCCATCCTGGCACGCCGGGCAGGCGCTGGACACGCCTGCCCGGCTCGCGCGCGGTCAGGACGACTGGACTTAGCGGGACAAAAACCGGCGGCCGCGTTGCCGGCCGCGGGCGGCCAGCACCTGGGCCAGGCTCCTGGTGGACAGGTCGCGCACGGCCTCCTGTGCGCTCTGCCCGCCGGCCCGGCCGCCGATGAGGGCGCCGAGCACGGCCCGGACGGCGGCCTCGACCGGCAGGACCGGGTCCGCGCCGCTGCCCGGCTGCTCCGCCGGCTGATTACCCAGCGAGGAGATATCGCCGACGATGTTCACGCCGAGCCCGGAGATCCTGGCCGCCATCTCGCCGCTGATCTCGGCCGCCCGGGCCAGGGCCCACGCGGGGGTGGCGATCCGGGGCTCGTCCGGCCCCGGCCGGCGGGTGTTCTTCAGCTGCTCGATCACGCCGTACCGCATGAACTGACCGTAATTACGCGGCGGCCATCCGCGGCCGGTGAATTCCTCGTTGAGCCGCCGGACGAGTTCGGCCTCGGCGGCGGTGAGGGAGCGGTTCGCCGCGGTTTCCTCGGGCACCAGGAAACCGTCCGGCAGGCCGAGCATTGACTCGAACACGCGCAAAAGCATAAGCCGGTCGGACTCGTCAATGACGATGACAGTAAGATTTTCCTTACCGGTCACGGCCGCCCAGCGGGCCACGAGTTCGTCGTGCCGGTGGCGCAGCCAGAAACCCGGCGTAGGCGTGCTGGGCGGGTCGCTCAGGATCCCCTCGAGCCATTCCAGGTACGGGAATCCGAAGCCGTTCTGTATGTACTGCTGCCATTGCGACGGCAGGATCCGGGTGAGGGACCGCAGCGTCACCACGACCTGGACGCGCTCGCCGCCCAGGTCGCAGATCACCCGGCGGGCCGTGGCGTCGTCCGCCTGGGCGAAGAACTCGCTGCTCAGCACCACCCGCTGGTCACCGGCGGCGGCGATCTGGGCGACCAGGTCCTCCCAGTAGGAGATCTTGGGCTGAGCCTCGCCGAGCAGTGGCGGCTGGCCGGTGACGGCGAGGATGGGCCACAGGACCGCCCGGCCCTGGCCGGGGTAGACGATGCCCTCGGCCGCCAGTCGCTCCCGGGCCAGGTAAAGGGCACCCTGGATGGCGCTGGTGCCGGTCTTGTGCGGGCCGATGTGCAGCAGCCGAGCGCCCGTTCCGGTCCGGACCGCAGACATGGTTCTCCCAGCGTCAGCGGCCCCGCGGTCAGGATTATAGGGAACGCCGGCGATGCCGGCACGGGATTGGCTGCTATCGTGTCCATGACTGAATGAATTTGATCAGTCACCTATTGTGAGTAGCTGGCCTGTCGGGGGGCACGTCATGGAAGCCAGCGAGCCTGGGCGGATCCTGCTGATCGACGACGATCCCGCGCTCGGCGGGTACCTGACCAGGGTGCTGACGCGCGGCGGGTTCGAGGTCACGCACGAGCTCGACTCGGCCTCCGCCCTGCGCCGGATCGAAGCGCAGGACTGGGACCTGCTGATCACCGACATCGAGCTGCCGGGCATGAACGGGCTCGAGCTGCTCGAGCGGGTCCGCCAGGTGGTGCCGAGCCTGCCGGTCGCGGTGCTGACCGGGAACCCGACCGTCGACTACGCGGTCTCCGCGCTGCGCAGCGCGGCGGCGGAATTCCTGCAGAAGCCGATCGGGGCGGGAGACCTGATCACCAAGGCCGCCGAGCTGATCCGGGCCGGGCGCGAAGCCCGGTCCCGGGGCCGGGAGACCGTGCTGGCCATCGGGGCGCACCCCGACGACGTGGAGATCGGCGCGGCCGGCGCGCTGCTGGCGCACCGGGCGGCCGGTGACACCGTGGCCATCTTGACCCTGTCCCGCGGCGCCCGCGGCGGCGACCAGGCCCAGCGCGCCCGCGAGTCGGCCGAGGCGGCGGAGGTCATCGGCGCCCGGCTGTACCTCGACGACCTGGAGGACACCCGCATCGCCGAGGGCGACCCGACCATCGGCGTCATCGACCGGATCGTCGCCGAGGTCCGGCCGACGGTCATCTACACGCACTCCCTGCACGACGTCCACCAGGACCACCGCAACACCCACCGGGCGGCCATGGTCGCCTGCCGTCGCGTCGGCCGGGTGTACTGCTTCCAGTCCCCGTCGGCCACGGTGGACTACCGGCCGACTCACTTCGTCACCATCGACGATCACATCGAGCGCAAGCTCAAGGCCATCGACACCTTCGGATCCCAGACCGGGGTCCGTGACTACCTGGAGCCCGACTTGATCGCCTCGACCGCCCGCTACTGGTCCCGGTACTGCGGCGGCAATCACGCCGAGCCCTTCGAGGCCATCCGTGACCGCGCCGGCAACCAGCTGGTGACGCCGTGACCGCGCCGCTGCGGGTGCTGGTCACCGGCGCGGGCGGGCCCGCCGCGATCGCCGCGATGAAGTCGCTGCGGGCCGAGGAGTCGGTGCGCCTCATCGCGGCCGACATGGATCCCTGGGCGGCCGGGCTCTACCTCACGCCGGAGCGGACGCTGGTGCCCGCCGGCGCCGCCCCGGAGTTCACCGCCGTGCTGCTCGACCGGTGCCGGGCCCTGGCGGTGGACGTCGTGCTGCCCACGGTGGACGACGAGCTGCAGCCGCTGGCCCGCGCGCGCGATGAGTTCACCGCGGCCGGCGTCGCCCTGCTGCTCGCCCCGGCCGCCGCGCTCGACGTCATCCTGGACAAGCTGACCCTGGCCGAGCACTGCGCCGGCATCGTCCCGGTCCCGCGGACCGAACTGTTCGGGCCGTCCCTGGACCCGGCCCGCTGGACCTATCCGGTGGTGGTCAAGCCGCGGCGGGGCAGCGGCTCGCGCGGCGTGATCATCGTGGACTCGGCCGCGGAGCTGGCCGCGCTGGACCGCTCGCCCGCCCTGATCGTGCAGGAGTTCCTGCCCGGCGAGGAGTACTCCGTCGACGTGCTGGCCGACGCGGCCGGGCACGTGATCGCGTCCGTGCCGCGGCTGCGCGCCCGGGTCGACTCCGGCGTATCGGTGGGCGGCCGGACCGTCCACGACCCGGAGATCGAGTGGTTCGGCCGGGCCGTCGCCCAGGCCACCGGGGTGACCTATGTCGCCAACGTGCAGTGCCGCCGGGACGCCGCGGGCACCCCCGCGCTGCTCGAGGTGAACCCCCGGATGCCGGGCACACTGGGTCTCACCATCGCCAGCGGGGTCGACATGCCCAGGATCGCCCTCGCCGCCCTGCTGGGCCGGCCGGTCCCGGCGAGCCTGGACTTCTGCGAGCGGGCCGTGGTCCGCTTCCTCGACGAGCACTTCCTGGACCCGGCCGAGATCGCCGCCGCCGGAATGGCGCTGGCGTGAACCTCGACGAGGACTACCACGTCCACTCCACCTTCTCCGACGACGGCACCAGCACGCTGGCCGAGAACGTCCAAATGGCCTCCGAACGCGGCCTGCGCACGCTGTGCCTGGCCGACCACGTCCGGCGCGACACCGCCTGGGTGCCCGGGTTCGCCGCCGCGGTGGGGGAGTACCGCGGCCGGCCGGGGCTGCGGGTGCTGGCCGGGGTGGAGGCCAAGATCTGGGACGGCAGCGGCAGGCTCGACGCGCCGGACGCGCTGGACGGCATCGACCTGGTGCTGATCGCGGACCACCAGTTCCCGGCGGACAACGGCCCGGTGCACCCGGCCGAGGTGCGGTCGGCCATCGCGTACGGCGGGATGACCGCCGCCGAGGCGATCGAGCGGTTGTGCGAGGCGACGGCCCGCGCGGCGCCGTGCGGCGGCCAGTGGCCGGGCGCGCCCGGCGTCCTGCTGGCTCACCTGTTCAGCCTGCTGCCCAAGATCGGCCTCGACGAGGCCATGGTTCCCGATCCGCTGCTGGCCGACCTGGCCAAGCGGGTCGCGCACGCGGGCGCGCTGGCCGAGGTGAACGAGAAGTGGGCCTGCCCCTCGCCCCGCACGGTGACGGCCCTGGCCCGGGCCGGGGTGGGGCTGGTGGCCGGCAGCGACAGCCATCACTGCCAGGACATCGGCCGCTACGACCGCTGGGTCCGGCCCACGCTGAGCGCCGTCTGCGCCTGACCGGAATGCGGCACCAACTCCTCGTCGACGGCGACTGGGTCCTGATCCTGCTCGTCATCGCGGGTGCCCTCCCCGAACTGGCCGCGAGCTGGCAGTTCCTGCTGATCGCGGGGCATTTCCGGCGGCACCACTACCAGGCCTGCGCGCCGGTGTTTCCGCGGACCGCGATCTTGATCCCGGCCTGGAACGAGGCGGCGGTCATCGGCACCTCGATCGACCGGCTCATGGCGCTGCAGTACCCGCCGGCCTCGCTGCGGGTCTACCTGGTGGACGACGCGAGCACGGACGAGACGCCGGCCGTGGCGGCGGCCAAGGCCGCGCAGTACCCCAGGCGGGTCTTCCACCTGCGCCGGGAAGTGGGCGGCCAGGGTAAGGCCCACACGCTCAACCACGGCCTGGCCGTCATCCTCGAAGACGACTGGATGGAGGCGCTGCTGATCACGGACGCCGACGTGATCTTCACGCCGGACTCGCTGCGCAAAATGACCCGCCACCTGGCCGACCCGCAGGTGGGCGCGGTCACTGCGTACATCAAGGAGGGCAGCCGCCCGGGTAACTACATGACCCGGTTCATCGGCTACGAGTACGCCACCGCCCAGGCGGCCGCCCGGCGGGCTCAGAACGTGCTCGGCGCGATCGCCTGCCTGGCCGGGGGCGCTCAACTGCATACCCGGGAGAACCTGATCGCCCTGGGCGGCCGGATCGATACCTCCTCGCTGGCCGAGGACACCATCAGCACCTTCGAGACCCAGCTGCGGGGACGCCGGGTGGTGTTCGAGCCGCACGCCACGGTCTGGGCCGAGGAACCCGGCTCGATCGTTGCCCTGTGGAAGCAGCGCCTCCGCTGGGGCCGCGGCAACGTCCAGGTCACCCGCCGGTACCGCCACGTGTGGTTCCGGCCGCGCGGGTTCCGGCAGCCCCGGGTGCATCGCCTGGGCAGCGCCAGCTTCGGCCTGTTCTGGTTCTGCCTGTTCCTCCAGCCGGTCTTCATGATCACCTCGTCGGCCTCGCTGATCACGCTGTACTACGCGCACTTCCCGCGGGCCTGGCTGGCCTTCCACGTGCTGTGGATCATCAACGCCGCCACCTATATCTTCATCACCTGCTTCGCGCTGATGATCGACCCGCAGACGGCCCGGCACAGCTGGCGCCAGGCGGTGATGTTCCCCGGCGCGGTGAACCTCGCCTTCATCGTCTACAGCTGCTTCCCGAGGCTGTTCCGCGACGCCGCGCACGCGGTGCACCTCCACCTGGGCTGGGGCATCGTCGTCGCCTACGCCTGGCTCAGCCTCTCGATGGCGGTGGCGTACCTGGCCAAGGTGCTGGAGCCGGGGCGGCTCGGGCGGATCCTCAGCCCGGTCCTGGTCTACCTGGTGGGCTACGGGTCGGTGCTGTGCGCCTGCACGTTCGCGTCCTACCTGAAGGAACTGCGGCGGGCCGAGATGACCTGGGACAAGACCGAGAAGACCGGGAAGGTGGTGATCCCGGGATGAGCGGGCCCGACCTCAGGAAGTTCCGCCGGGAGATCCGCGACGCCGTCCGTTACGAGCGAGGCCTGGCCGTCAAGGCACTGCTGGCGCTGGCCGCGGTGGCCGTGGTCGTCGTCCTGCGGACGCTCTACTTCGCGTGACCGGGGGGAGACCGATAACGATGAAAGGCAGCTTGCGGTGGCGGGCGACCACGGCTTCCGTGGTCGCGCTGGTCCTCGCCGCCGGGGCCATGTCGGTGGCGCTGGTCGCGGCGTCCGGCATGCGGGCCGAGGGCCGCCAGCTCTCGCATGATCTGGTGCCGGCCGCCACGGCGGTCGGCAACCTGCTCGAGGGGTACCAGTCCGAGCAGAACTGGCTGCGAGCCTACGTGACCACCGGGCACCCGGGCCCGCTGACGGCCCTGAACGACCTGGACGCCCGGCTCCGGGCCAGGCAGGACGGGATCGCCAGCCTGGCCCGCGGCTATCCGGCGGTGGGCCTCGAGCTCGCCGCCACCGTGGCCGCCCACCAGGCCTGGCGGGCTGACATCGCCGACCCGCAGCTGGACGACATGGCCCGCGGCGACGCCGCGGAGGCGCAGGCGCTGCAGAACGAAGTCAGCCGCGTCCGCTCGTACGTGCTGGCCATCCGGTCGGCCAGCTTGGACCTGCAGGAGCAGATCACCAGCGCCCAGCAGAGCGTTACCGAGCGGCTCAACGGCTGGCAGGGCACGCTGCTCGGCGCGCTCATCGCCCTGTGCGTCGTGGTCGCGGCCATGGCCGCCGACGCCGTGGCCGCGGTCTGGTTCGGCCTGCTCCGGCCGTTCCAGGCGCTCCGCGTGGCCATGGCCTCGGTCACCGCGGGCGACTATGATACCCGCATCCCCGCGGTCGGCCCGTCTGAGCTGGCCAGCCTGGGGCGGGGCATCGAGCTGATGCGGCTCCGGCTGGTGACCGCCCTGGACCAGCTGCAGTGGGCCGAGCAGCGGTTCCGGCGGATCTTCGACGCCGCCCCGGACGCGATGATCGCGGTGGCCAGCGACGGGACGATCGTGATGGCCAACGCCCATGCCGTGCAGCTGTTCGGCTACCCGGCCGGCGAGCTGATCGGCCAGTCGGCCGAGATGCTGGTGCCCGAGGAGGCCCGGGCGCAGATGGTCACCGAGCGGGCCGCCTACTTCGCCGACCCGCAGTCCTGGCCGGTCAGCGCCGGGCTGAGAATGTCCGGCCTGCGCCGGGACGGCCGCCGGTTCCCGGCCGAGATCACGCTGAGCAGCCTGCCCACCGACAGCGGCATGCTGGCCACCGTGGCGATCAGGGACGTCACCGAGCGACTGACCATGGAGGCCGAACGGGAACGGCTGCGCGGCATCGCCGAACGGGAGCGCATGGAGCGGCGGCTGCGCCAGTCCGAGCGCCTCGAGAGCCTCGGGCAGCTGGTCGGCGGGGTCGCGCACGATTTCAACAACCTGCTCAACGTGATCCAGGGCTATACCGACTTCACCGCCGAGGAAATCGGGCGGCGCGCCCAGGCGGACCCGGAGCTGGCGCCCGTGCTCGAGGACATCGGGCAGGTCCAGGCGGCCGCGCAGCAGGCCGGCCGGCTGACCCGCCAGCTGCTGACGTTCGCCCGGCACGAGGTGCGGCGCCCCGAGGTCATCGACCTCAACGAGGTGGTGCGCGACGCCGGCCAGCTGCTCCGCCGCACGCTGGGCGAGCACATCGACCTCGTCATCGACGCGGAGCCGGCCCTGTGGCGGGTCAAGGCCGACCGCGGGCAGCTCGAGCAGGTCCTGGTGAACCTGGCGGTCAACGCGCGCGACGCGATGACCGGCGGCGGCCGCCTGACCATCGACACCGGCAACACCGAGGTCGACGAGAGCTACGCGGCTCCCCGGCCGCAGCTGGTGCCCGGCCGGTACGCCCGGCTCCGGGTCTCCGACACCGGTACCGGCATGGACCGGGCCACCGCGGAGCGGGTCTTCGAGCCGTTCTTCTCGACCAAGCCGAAGGGCCGCGGTACCGGTCTCGGGCTGGCCACCGTCTACGGCACCGTGACCAGCGCCGGCGGCAGCATCGAGATCTACTCCGAGCCGGGCCTCGGCACCACGGTCAGCGTGCTGCTTCCGGTCACTGACGAGGACGCCGCTGGCGCCGCGGCGTCCCCGGCGGACGGCGATGACCGCGAGGCCGGCCACGGCGAGACCATCCTGCTGGTCGAGGACGAGGCGAGCCTGCGCGAGATGACCAGCCGCATCCTGACCCGCAGCGGCTACCAGGTCTGCGTCGCGGACAGTGGCCGCGAGGCCCTGATCCGGGCCAGCGACCCGGACCAGCCCATCGACCTGCTCCTCACCGACGTGGTCATGCCCGAGATGCTCGGCAACGAGGTCGCCGCCCGGGTGGGCGAGATCCGTCCCGGCGTCCCGGCCCTGTTCATATCCGGCTACGCCCAGCCGATCCTGGACACGCACGGCATCCCCGCACCGTCCTACGACATCCTGGAAAAGCCCTTCACCGAGACCGCCCTCCTGACCCGCGTCCGCCGCGCCCTGACCCGCCCCCGCCAGCCCACCGACTAACCCCGCCCCGCCAGCCCGCCGGCCCCGCCCCGCACCTCTGTCGACCCCGGCACCTCTCCGCCCCGGCAACCACGCCTCGTGGCCCGCCAGCTCTGATCCGCGCTGGCGCCTGACGCCGGGTGGGGCGCACCAGCGGCCACATCAGCCCCGCGGTGACGGGGGCGGATCGTCGCCTCGATGATCAGCTAGCGAGAACCCAGAAACCGGGGGGTGGTGCGGAAAGCTAGGTGGCGATGTCGGGGTAGGGCATCGCGATGTGCTCCATGGCCCGGGCATAGGCCAGCTGGTACTCCAGCGGCCCGTGGTCCCGCTCGAACATCGCGATGAACAGCGTCAGGGTCAGGAACGGGTGCGCCCCCATACCGAAAAGCGCCACATGATCATGTGACCGCAGCGCCGAGCGCTCAGCATCCGTGAACGCGAGCCACGTCGACTTCTCCCCGGAGTGGCAGTTGAGGATGGAGTTGGCGATCTCCTCCTCCCACCATTCCACGGTCCCCGCAGGATCGGACCGGTACCGCTCCACCAGCTCCGGATCCCGGTCCACCGTGTACAGGAACTTGTCCAGCAGGTACTTGCTCACGACGACACGGCTCCTTGCGGGTACCAGGTGAAGTACGCCTCCATCGTGTGGAACAGGTCCAGCGTGTCGGTGTAGTCGGCCTTCACGCCGTTCCCGGCCGCGCCCATCATCAGCATGAAGTCCATGAACCCGTGGGTGGCGTTGCCGGGGGAGTGCAGGCTGTCCAGCGTCACCTCGGCCAGGCATCCCTCGATGTCACCGTTGGCGATCCACGACACCGCCTTACGGTCGAACTCCGGATCGGGACCGTGCGGCCCGAACTGCCGCGGCCCGCCCAGCTCCAGCGACAGGTGCCCGGTCCCGATGATGGCCACCCGCTGGTCCGAGGGCCACGCCTCGACCATCCGCCGGATAGCCCGGCCCAGCTCCACGAACCGCCCCGGGCGCGGCAGCGGCGGCGCGAAGATGTTCGTGTAGACCGGCACGATCGGCAGATCCGCCTCCGGCCGCAGCGTGATGATCGGGCAGGTCACGCTGTGGTCGATCCGCAGCTCGTTGCTGAACGCCAGGTCGAAGCCGGAATCCAGGCCCTCCCGCAGCAAGAACGTAGCCAGGTCCTCCTGGCCGGCCAGCCGCATCCGGGGCAGGCCGAACTCGCGTTCCTCGTTGTACCAGTTGGCGTCGAAGAACGGCGCCTTGCCCACCAGGAACTGCGGCATGTTGTCCAGCCACAGCTGGTGGAAGTGGTCGCTGCCCACCATGACCAGCACGTCGGGCCGGGCCCGGGTCAGCGTTTCCCGGAACGCCTCGATCTTGGCGACCCACTCGTCGGCGAAGGGCGGCCGGTCCGCCCCGGCCGAGGTGCTCGCCCGCAAGTAGAAGGGGTGATGCGTGGAGGCGATGACCGCCGCGACGGTAGCCATGAGGGCGGGGCTCCCTTCTGAGGACTCAGGAGTCAGACGGGTCCACGTAGACCGCGTTGCGGTCCACGGCCGAGTAGATGTCCATCCCGATGGGACGGCGGCGTTCCTCGGCGATCTGGCCGAGCAGCCCGGCCGCCCGCGCCAGCAGCGCGAAGCCGCGCAGCAGCTCGACCGGCAGGCCCAGGTCGGCCAGCGCGGCGCCGCAGACGCCGGCCCCGTTGAGCGGGAGCCTGCGCCCGAGCACCTGCTCGTGCACCCGGCCGATGGCCTCGAACAGCCGCAGGTGCGGGCCGTGCAGCCCCTCTTCCGCGGCGATGCCGATCAGCACCGGCGTCCGCGGGTCGGTCACCTTGTGCACCGGGTGCCCGAGCCCGGGCACGTAACGGCCCGCCGCGCGAGTCCGCTCCACCGCCGCGAGCGCCACCGCGTCCCAGCCCTCGTCGGTCGTCGGCAGTGTCCCGTTGAGCCCGGCCAGCACCTCGTGCAGGTAGATCCCGCAGTCCTCGGTCACCCCGAGGAACCGGGACCCGCCGCCGAGCAGCCCGGCCGCCAGCGCCCCCTGCAGCGAATCGGGGGCGGACAGGTAGGTGACCCGCGCGGCGATCGCCGTGGGGGTGAACCCGTGGTCGGCCAGCGCCACCAGCACCGCCTCGAACACCCGGGTCTCGGACGGCGTCGGGCGGCGCAGCGTGACCAGCCAGAAGGCCAGCTCGCCGAAGCTCACCTTGCCCATCAGGTCCGCGGTCAGGTCCTGCCCGAGCAGCCTGATCTCGTCCGCCGACGAGGTCCCGAGCGAGGTGGGGAACGAAAGGCCGTCGGTCATCGAGCGCCCTCCTCAGGGCCAGAAAGCCACTGCCGGATCTCGTCCCCCTGCTGGTCCAGCCGCGGTGGCGGCAGCCGGTAGCTGGCCGGGGTGGCGGAGAACCTGATCGGGTGCCGCACCGAAGGGATCGCGTCGTCGCCCTCGCCCACGATCACCACCGGGTCGAGCCCCACCTCCTCGGCGAACGCCACCCCCTGGTCGATGGTATTGATCGGCCCGCACGGCACCCCGTTCCCGGTCAGCTCGCGGAACCATTCCATCTTGGGCCGGGTCGCCAGCCGCTCGACCAGCAGCGGCCGCAGTTCCTCCCGGTTCGCCGTGCGGTCCTCGTTGCGGGCGAACCGCGGGTCGTCGGCCAGCTCGGGGACCCCCAGGACCTGGGCCAGCTTGCGGAACTGCAGGTCGTTGCCCGCGGTGATGATCAGCTCGCCGTCGGCGCAGGGGAGCGGCTCGTAGGGGAACAGGCTGGGGTGGCTGTTGCCCATCCGGAACGGGACCACGCCCCCGGCCACGTAGGCGCTGGTCTGGTTGACCAGGCCCGACATGGCCGACGCGAGCAGGCTGATCTCGATGTGCTGCCCCTGGCCGGTCGCGTGCCGGTGGTTGAGCGCGGCCAGGACGCCGATGGTGGCGTGCAGTCCCGAGATCACGTCGAACACCGCCACGCCGGCCCGGTACGGCTCGCCCTCCGCGTCCCCGGTCACGCTCATCAGGCCCGAAGTGGCCTGCACGATGAGGTCGTACCCGGGCAGCCCGGCGCCCTTGGGCCCGCTGCCGAAGCCGCTGATCGAGGCGTACACCACGGCCGGGTTGGCGGCCGCCACGGCGTCGTAGTCGAGCCCGAAGCGCTTCAGCCCGCCCGGCTTGAAGTTCTCGACGAAGATATCCGCGCGCCGGGCCAGCTCGCGGGCCAGGCCGAGGTCGCCCGGATCCTTCAGGTCTAGCGCGACCGAGCGCTTGTTGCGGTTGACGCCCAGGTAATAGGTCGAGACGCCCTCCCGGACCGGCGGTTGCCAGGTGCGGGTGTCGTCCCCGCCGGGGCCCTCGACCTTGACCACCTCGGCCCCCATGTCGGCCAGCAGCATGGTGGCGTACGGCCCGGCCAGGATCCGGGAGAAGTCCGCCACCAGCAGCCCGGCCAGCGGTCCCTGGCCCCCCTGGGCCTGGGCCTCCGTCATCCGCGGCCGTCCCTTCGTCGAGGATTGTCCGCTATGCGGACAAGCGTCCATGATCGGTGTACGGATCAGCCTAGACCTGCGCCGATACGTGTCAAGGTCAAGGGCAGATCCAAACCTTGACATACCAAACGGGGATGGCCGACAGTGGCAGCACCCGCTCAAGCGATCGTCCAGCGGACGCTCGTCCGCGTGAAGACACCCGGAGGTCTCGATGACGAACCCCGACGAGGCGGCGGCCGGCCGTCCGGTGCTGCTACGCGGCGGCACCGTGCTCACCATGGACGACGCGCACACCGTCCTGACCGGCGCCGACGTGCTGGTGACCGGGGACACGATCGCCGCGGTGGGCCCGCACCTGGAGGCGCCGGAGGGCGCGCTCGTCATCGACGCGAGCGGCGGCATCGTGATGCCCGGGATGATCGACACGCACCGGCACATGTGGCAGACGGCGATGCGCGCGTACGGCGCGGACTGGACGCTGACCCAGTACTTCGTCTGGAACTACCTGGAGCACGGCCGCAAGTTCCGCCCGCAGGACATCGCCGCGGGCAACCTCGCCTCGGCCTGGGAATCTCTCGAGGCCGGCGTGACCACCACCGTGGACTGGTCGCACAACCTGCACACGCCCGACCACGCCGAGGCCGCCCTCGACGCGCTGCGCTCGGTGCCCGGCCGGTTCGTCCTGGCCTACGGCAACATCCAGGCCGGCCCCTGGGAGTGGACCGCCGATCCGGACGTCCGCTCGTTCTTCAGCCGCCACGCCGCCGATGACATGCTCTGGTACCAGCTCGCCTTCGACGTCACCGGCGACCCGGCCTTTCCCGAGAAGCCCGCCTTCGAGGCCGCCCGCGAGCTCGGCCTGCCGGTCACCACCCACGCCGGGGTGTGGGGCGCCACCAACGACGACGGCATCCGGCTGATGCACGAGAACGGGTTCATGGGTCCGGAGACCGTCTACGTGCACGCGGCCACCCTGAGCACCGACTCCTACCAGCGCATCGCGGCCACCGGGGGCACCATCTCGGTGTCGACCGAGTCCGAGCAGAGCGCGGGGCAGGGCTACCCGCCTACCTGGCAGGTCCGCCGCCACGGTATCCCGGTCGCGCTGTCCATGGACACCAGCGTCTGGTGGAGCGGTGACCTGTTCTCCGCCATGCGCAGCACGCTCGGCGCCGACCGGTCCCGCGAGCACCTCGAGGCGCACATGAAGGGCGAGACCGTCACCCACCACAAGCTGCGCGCCGAGCACGTCGTCGACTGGGCCACCCGGGGCGGCGCCCGGGCCCTGGGCCGCGACGACCTCGGCCGCCTGGAGCCCGGTAAGAAGGCCGACGTGGTGCTGATCAAGAACGACGCCTCCCCGGTGTCGTTCCCGCTGGTCAACCCGTACGGCCACGTCGCCTTCCAGGCCCAGCGCGGGGACGTGCACACCGTCCTGGTGAACGGGCGGGTGGTCAAGCACGAGAACCGGCTGGCCGGGGCCGACCTCGCCGCGGTGCGCCGCGCCGTCGAGGACACCGTCGGCTACCTGCGGTCCGAGCTCGGCGAACAGGCCTGGGCGGCCGGCATGAACCCGGACCTGCCGACGAACGAGGTGCTGGACAACCCGTACCAGTACACCGGGTACAAGTCCGAGTCCACCCATGGGGCGCGCGGCAGCCTGTTCGGCGAGGAGTAGCCCTTCCCATGGCGGGACGCGGCCACGGGCCGGACTTCGTCGAGGCGCTGGCCCGCGGCCTGGACATCGTGGCCGCGTTCGGCGCGGAGCACCGCGCCATGTCGCTGAGCGAGGTGGCGGCGGCGGCCGGGCTGGCCCGGCCGACCGCCCGCCGCCTGCTGCTCACCCTGGAGGAACTGGGCTACGTCCGCTCGTCGGCCGGGGTGTTCGAGCTGACGCCCAAGGTGATGTCCCTCGGCTTGGCCTACGTCAGCTCGCTGGGCCTGTGGGACATCGCCCGGCCGCACCTGGCGGCGCTGGTCGCCCGGACCGGCGAGTCGTCCTCGATGGCCCAGCTCGACGGCTCCGACATCGTGTACGTAGCCCGGGTCTCGGTGCCCAAGCTGATCGCGCTGCGGGTGGAGATCGGCACCCACTTCCCGGCCGTGCAGACCTCGCAGGGCAAGGTGCTGCTCGCGGCGCTGCCCCCGGACCAGGTCGCGGCCGCGCTGGCCCAGCCCAGCCGTTCCGGGCTGCCGCCCTATATCGGCCGGCCGCCCGGCCAGCTGCGTGACGAGCTGGCCGAGATCCGGGCCCGGGGCTGGGCGCTGGCCGACGAGGAACTCGCGCCCGGGGTGCGCTCGGTGGCGGTCCCGGTCCGGGACGGGACCGGGACGGTCCGCGCCGCGATGAACGTCACCGTGCACGCGGCCGAGACGACCACGCAGCGGCTGGTTCACGATCACCTGCCGGCGCTGCTCACCACGGCGGGCGAGATCAGCGCGGAGTGGGCGATATGGCTTTCCCGGCCGCACCTGGAAATCACCCGGCGGGCCGAGCCCGGTTCCGTGACCGCATAAGTAGGTTAACGGCGTTCGTACGCACAAACATTCGATAGGAATTGTCGTCGGAATATGCCCGCAAGGAGGCGGTACGCACCCTCCGGAGTATTGATGACACGCCGTGCGACCTGGACATATGCGAAATGGGGGCGATAAAGGGGGAGCATTGGCGCTGAGACGACAATCCTTTGCCAGGAAGGTCACGCCAATGCTCCCGGAGCCGACCATACCAAGGCGGCGGCGCGCCGCCCCTGACTCGCGGACTCAGCCGCAGCCGGGGACGATGACGCCGCTGTTCGCGGTGCCGGATAGCCCAGCGGAAATACCGCCGCCCGCTCGCCCGCCCCGGCGCGCGGCTAAGACGCCGAAGGAGACGCCCGATCTGCTGGCCGTCACCGCGGAACGGCTCCGGCGGGCGCTGGGACGCAGTTTCCTGCGCTACGGGGTGCCCGGCGACCCCGAGATCGCCGTGCACGCCGCGATGAACGTCGTCGAGCCGGTGCTCGACGCGCGCGACACCGAGATCCTGCGGCTCAGGCGCCTGATGAGCGGTAACCCGCCGCGCCGCTAGGGTAGGCCCGTGACGGAAGCCCGGTGGTAGACAGCCCCGTGGTAGACAGCCCCGTGGTAGACAGCTCGGTGGCGGACGCGGCGCGGTCGCGGCTCGGGGCGGCGGAGGCCGACGCGTTCCTGACCCGGCTCGAGACACTGTCCTTCGACATCACCGGCCCGCTCGGCCTGCTCTACGGCGGCGTGACCGACGCCGGCCAGCTCGCCACCGAGCTGGTGCTCGACGCGCTGGCCGCGGCGGCGGCGCGCCCGCCGGAGCTGCGGCGCCTCGACCGCCGCCGGGAGATCGACCCGGCCTGGTTCCAGCGGTCCCGCATGATCGGCTACGTCTGCTACGCCGACCGGTTCGCCGGGTCGCTGCGCGGGATCGGCCAGCACCTGGACTACCTGGTGGAGCTGGGCGTCAGCTACCTGCACCTGATGCCGCTGCTGCGGCCGCGCGCGGGGGAGAGCGACGGCGGCTACGCGGTCGCCGACTACGGCCAGGTGGACCCCCGGATCGGCACCATGGATGACCTCCGGGCGCTGGCCGCCGCCCTGCACGAGCGCGGCATCGCGCTGTGCGTGGACCTGGTGCTCAACCACACCGCGCGGGAGCACGAGTGGGCCCGCAAGGCGGTGGCCGGCGAGCCCGGTTACCGCGAGCTGTACCTGATCTACCCGGACCGCACCGGGCCCGACGCCTACGAGCGCACGCTGCCCGAGGTGTTTCCCGACATCGCGCCGGGCAGCTTCACCGAGGTACCCGGTCTCGGCTGGGTCTGGACGAGCTTCCACGAGTACCAGTGGGACCTGAACTACGCCAACCCGGCGGTGTTCCGGGCCATGCTGGGCACCATGCTCGACCTGGCCAACCGGGGCATCGACGTGCTCCGGCTGGACGCGGTCCCGTTCCTGTGGAAGCGGCTGGGCACCGACTGCCAGAACCAGCCCGAGGCGCACCTGCTGGTGCAGGCGTTCCGGGCGCTGACCCGGCTGGCCGCGCCCGGCCTGGTGCTCAAGGCCGAGGCGATCGTCAGCCCGGATCAGCTCGCCCAGTACCTGGGCGCCCACGACCGGTTCCGCCCGGAGTGCGACCTGGCCTACGACAACCAGCTCATGGTCATGCTGTGGTCGAGCCTGGCCACCCGCGACGTGCGGCTGGCCGAGCGGGCCCTGTCCCGGCGGCGGCCCGCGCCCGCGCCGACCTCCTGGGTCACCTACGTCCGCTGCCACGACGACATCGGCTGGGCGGTGTCCGACGACGACGCGGCGGCGGCCGGCGTCGACGGCTTCGCCCACCGGCGGTTCCTGGCCGGCTTCTACGCTGGCGACTTCCCCGGCTCGTTCGGCCGCGGCACCCGGTTCCAGGACAACCCGGCCACCGGCGACGCCCGCACCTCCGGCACGGCCGCGTCGCTGTGCGGCATCGAGGCGGCCCTGGACGCGGGCGACGCCGGGGCCCTCGATGCCGCCATCAGGCGCCTGGAGTCGATGTACGCCGTCGCCTTCTCCTTCGGCGGCATCCCGCTCATCTACATGGGCGACGAGCTGGCCCTGCGCAACGACCCCGGCTGGGCGGCCGAGCCGGCCCACGCGCACGACAACCGGTGGATGCACCGCCCGCCGATGGACTGGGACGCGGCCGCCCGGCGGCACGACGAGGGCTCGCTCGAAGGCCGGATGTTCGGCGCGCTCAGCGCGCTGGCCCGGGCCCGGCGCTCGCTGCTGGCGCTGCGGGCCGGCGGCAGCACCGAGGTGCTGCCGACACCGAACCGCAGCGTGCTGGCCTACCGCCGGGTGCACCCGCGCAGCGCGCCGTTCCTGTCGCTGACCAACTTCAGCGACGTCCCCCAGTCCGCCGGCGCCGGCATCCTGGCCCGGGCCGGCCTGTACGAGCCCGTCCACGTGCACTCGAGCGCCGGCCGCCTGGACCTGTCCGACGGCGAGATCGAGCTGCCGCCCTGGGGCTTCGCCTGGGTGTCCGGCCGCTGAGCCTTTAGCTGGCGGCCTGGTCCAGCGGAATGCTGGTGTCGGCGAGCCGGGCCGGGTCCACCGCCTGGCCGCCGCGCACCAGGTCCTGGACCGCTTCGTTGACGTCCCAGACGTTGACGTTCATGCCGGCCAGCACCCGCCCGCCGGACAGCCAGAACGCGACGAACTCGCGCTTGTCCTTGTCGCCGCGGAAGACGACCTGGTCGTAGCCGCCAGGGGAGACGTAGCCGGAGTACTCCATGCCCAGGTCGTACTGGTCGGTGTAGAAGTACGGCACCCGGTCGTAGGAGACGTCCTGGCCCAGCATCGCCCGGGCCGCCGCCTGCGGCTGGTTCAGCGCGTTGGCCCAGTGCTCCACCCGGATGTGCCGCCCGAACAGCGGGTGGTAGGCGCTGGCGACGTCCCCGGCGGCGAAGATGTCCGCGTCGGAGGACTTCAGGCTCGCGTCCACGGTGACGCCGTTGCCGGTCTCCAGGCCCGCCGCCTCGGCCAGCTGGCTGTTCGGGGTGATCCCGACCCCGACGATCACCACGTCGGCCTCGACCCGGCTGCCGTCGGCCAGCCGCACCCCGGTGGCCCGCCCGCCGTCCGTGACGATCTCCTCGACCTGTACGCCGAACCGCAGCTCGGCGCCGTGCTGGCGGTGCAGGTCGGCGAAGACCTGCGCGACCTCGGGCCCGAGTACCCGCAGCAGCGGCAGCTCGGCTGCCTCCAAGATGGTGACCTCGGCGCCCGCCGTGCGAGCGGCCGCGGCCGCCTCCAGCCCGATCCACCCGGCGCCGACGACCGCGACCCGGGACGCCGTTCTGGAAGGCCGCCCTGATCTGGTCGCTGTCGCCGACCCGGCGCAGGTAGAGCACGCCGTCGGCGTCAGCGCCCGGCACCGTGAGCAGGCGCGGCGCGGAGCCGGTGGCCAGCAGCAGCTTGGCGTAGCCGACCCGGCTGCCGTCGGCCAGCGTCACCTCGCGCGCCGCACGGTCGATACCGGTGACGGGGGAGCCCAGCCGCAGCTCCACCCCGTTGTCCGCGTACCAGGCCTGCGGGTGGACGAAGATCGTCTCCCGTTCGGCCTTGCCCTGCAGGTAGTCCTTGGACAGCGGCGGCCGTTCGTAGGGCCGCTCCGTCTCGTCCCCGATCAGCACGACCGGGCCGTCGAACCCTTCCGCTCGCAGGGTCTCCGCGGCTTTCGCCCCGGCCAGCCCCGCCCCCGCGATTACGTACGCGCCGTTCTCGCTCATTTCCCGTTCTCCTGTCGTGGTTGGCTATCTCCGGCATGCTCTCAGCTGGGCACGCCGGCCAGGGCAAAGAACTCGGCCCGGCTGCGCGGGTCCTCCCGCAGCGTCCCCAGCATGGCCGAGGTGACCGTCTTGGCGCCATGCGCCCGGACGCCGCGCAGCGTCATGCAGGAGTGCTCGGCCTCGAGCACCACGCCCACGCCGGGCGCGTCCAGCCGGGTGGCCAGGCACTCGGCCACCTGCTTGGTCAGCCGCTCCTGGACCTGCGGCCTGGCCGCGAAGTGCCCGACCACGCGGGCCAGCTTGGACAGCCCCACGATGCGCTCCCCGGGCAGGTAGCCGACGTGCGCGACGCCGGAGAACGGCAGCAGGTGATGCTCGCAGACGGTCCGGAACGGGATCGCCCGGGCCAGCACCAGCTCGTCGTAGCCCTCGTCGTTGGCGAACGTGGTCAGCCGCAGCGGTTCCGGGCTGAACAGCTCGGCGTAGGCGCGGGCCATCCGGGCCGGCGTCTCCCGCAAGTCGTCGGAGTCCGTGTCGATCCCCAGCGCGGCCAGGAAGTCACCCGCCGCCCGGCGGGCCGCGTCGATGTCCACCCGGCCGGCGTCGTGCGCCACGTGCAGCAAGTCCACCCCGTCGAGCTCGTCGGCGGCGGCCACGTGCAGCGACGATCCCGCCGTCACAGCTGCTCACCGCTGAGCGCCACGCAGCAGTAACCGGGCTGCGGGTCGAGGACCGGCTGCCAGCCGTCCGCCCCCAGCCCCTCGACCAGTCCCTCGATCAGCGTCAGGTTCATGCCGCAGACCACCTCCCGGTGCCGCTCCGCCAGGTGGTGGAACGGGCAGTTCCTCAGCCGGACGACTCCGCCGCCACGGCACGGCTCATATCCCTGCCGCGTCAGCGCGTCCTCCATGTCGCAGGCCGCTACGCTCCGCGGCCCGCCGCCAGACGCACCCCGAGCATCGCCGCCGTCGGCACCATGAGCGCCGCCGCCAGACGCACCCCGAGCATCGCCATCACCGGACGCCCCCCGAGCGCCGCCGCCAGCCGCGCCGCGACTGTCCGCCTCGGCCCGGTAGCCGTAGCCGAGTTCGGTGCCGAGCCGTCGTGCCGCCTGCCCTAGGGCGGCCCGGCTCCGGCCGCTGTCATCCGCCTCGACCGCGTGGACCAGCAGCCGCGCCGCCAGCTCGTAGGACCGGGGCGGCACGGTGACCGCGAACTCGCGGTCCGCCCGGGCGTACAGCTTGGCCGGCCGCCCGGCGCCCGGCCCGCTGCGGCCCGCCGGGCGCTGGTAGGTGGCGGCCAGCAGCCCGGATTCGGCCAGCTTGTCCAGGTGATAGACGGCCAGCGCCCGGCCCACGCCCGCCGCGGCCGCCGCCTCGTCCCGCCCCACCGGGCCGGTCTGCCGGATCACGACCTCGTACAGGCGGCGGCGCACCGGGTCGTCCAGTGTGCTGAGCGACGCCAGGTCCGGGCCGCCGGATGACAGGCTCACGCCCGAATTCTATCACCAAAAATATTTAATTAAAGAACGGAGCGACCCTCCCCCCGGTAACCGCCCCTCCACCCCCGCAGCCGCCCCTCAACCCCAACAGCACCCTCCACCCCAGCAGTCACCCCTCCACCCCAGTCGCTGCACCTCCACCCCAGTCACTGCCCCTCCACTCCAGCAGTGCCCTCCACTCCAGCGGCGCCCTCCACTCCAGCGGCGCCCTCCACTCCAGCAGCGCCCCTCCACTCCAGCGGCGCCCTCCACTCCAGCAGCGCCCTCCACCCCAGTCGCTGCACCTCCACTCCAGCGGCGCCCTCCACTCCAGCGGCGCCCTCCATCCCGGTAGCGGCCCCGCCGCTCCGGTCGCCGCCCCGGCCATCCGCATGGAACCCGGATTTCACCGCGCCAGAGCGCATTGAAATCCCGGTTCCATAGCCCGCCACCCTCGCGTATAGCTTGACGGTTATATGAATAGTCCGTTATATTCGCAGCATGTTCGAGGTCCTGGCTGAGCCGCACCGACGGCGGATCCTGGACCTGCTGCGCGAACAGGAGCAGGCCGTCGGCGACCTGGTGTCCGCGCTGGGCATCAGCCAGCCCGGCGTGTCCAAGCACCTGCGGGTGCTGCGCGAGGCGGGCCTGGTCGAGGTCCGCAGCGACGCGCAGCGGCGCCTGTACCGGGTCCGGACCGAGCCGCTCCGCGAGATCGACGAGTGGCTGGCGCCCTACCGGGCCGCCTGGGCCGGCCGCCTCGACGCGCTGGAAGCCCATCTCGACGACATGGAAGGCTGATCGAGCCAGATGGATGACACGGATCTCGGCACGCTGACCCGGCAGGGAGACCGGTGGACGCTCACGTTCACCCGGCGGCTGGCGCACCCCCGCGAGAAAGTGTGGCGGGCCGTCACCGAGCCGCGGCACCTGGCGGCCTGGTTCCCGCAGGAGATCGTCGGCGAGCGCCGGGCGGGCGCGCCGCTTCGCTTCGTCATGTCGCAAGGTGACGGCTTCGATGGCCAGATGCTGGTGTTCGACCCGCCCGACGTCATGGAGTTCACCTGGGGCACCGACCGCCTCCGCATCGAACTGCGGCCGGACGGCGCCGGCACCGTCCTCACCCTCACCGACACCTTCGGCGAGCTCGGCAAGGCCGCCCGCGACGCCGCCGGCTGGCACGAGTGCCTGGACCGCCTGGTCAGCGAGCTGGACGGCGCACCGCAGCGACCGAACGGCGAGCGCTGGGCCGAAGTCCACCCCCGCTACGTAGCCCACCTCGGCCCCGACGCCGCCACCATCGGCCCGCCCCCGTCCAGCGGCGAGAACCGCCCCAAGCGCGGCGGCTAACAGGCGCTGGCCTACTCCGGCGACGATCATGGTGGCGTGATCGCCTAGCCCGGCCTCCGGCTGGCCCGGGAGCCACGCCGAGGTCTCCACGATCCCGGGCGGCACCAGCTCGAGGCCGTCGAACAGGCTGGTGAGCTCCGCCCACGAATGGGAGTAGATCCGCGGGCCTGCCTGCGCGTTGTACGTGCTGGCGAAGGCGGACCCTGCTGGGCCCCGGCCGAACCCGACCGAGATCACCAGGTACGACCCGGGGGCGAGGGCGCCGGTGAAGGAGCTCGCGATGCCGTGGGCGGTCTCGGCGTCGACGAAGTGAAGCACGCAGCCCAGCACGACGCACGCGGGCGCGTCCAGGTCGAACCCGGCCGCGCGGATCTGGTCGTCGGTGAGGATCGCCTTCGGGTCGCGCATGTCGCCGACGGTCGCGACGACCCCGGGCAGGTCGGGTCCGAGGAGGGTTTGCGAGTGCTGCACCGCGACCGGATCGTGGTCCACGTACGCCACCATGGCGTCGGGCATGACCCGGCGGGCGGCATCGTGGGTGGCCAGCCACTGCGGCTCGGTGCCCGGCGCTCGCACCGGGGAGGTGGGCAGGCCGGAGCCGACGTCGAGAAACTGGCGCACGCCGTGCCCGGCCACGTAGGTGACGGCGCGGGTCTGGAACCGCTTGTTGTCCAGCGCCTGCTCGCCGACATTGGGGCGGACCCGCCGTACGGCCTCGGCCGCCTCGCGATCGGCCTCGAAATTGTCCGTGCCGCCGAGCCAGTAGTCGTACATGCGCGCCACGTTCGGCTTCGTTGTGTCAAAAGGCGGCGTGCTCATTACCCGGCAGTATAGGGCGGCGAGCACTCGTCATCTCGGCTCAATCCGGGATCAACGCGGGCGAATACCGCGATTAACGATCATCGCTGACGATGGCAGTCGCGGGGCATGCGGGATGCCCGGACGAAGCCAAGGGAGGCACGCATGAGCGACCGGGCCGAGGTGCTGCCCGGGCCGTGCCAGGAGGACCTCGAGCTGCTGCGGAACAGCATCCGCGAGCTCGCCGACGGGCATCCGGGCGGGGCGCCCGTCCCCGCGGACCGGTTCAGCGCGGTGTTCCTGACCGGTGCCACCGGGTTGGTCGGTCGCTTCGTGCTCAGCGAGCTGCTGCGGCAGAACGATCGCATGCTGATCCACTGCCTGGTCCGCGCCGGGGACGCCAAGCAGGCCCTGGCCCGGGTCCAGGCCGCGCTCGAGTCCGCCGGGCTCTGGGACGACTACCTGGCCGACCGCATCCGGGCCTGGCCGGGCGACCTGCGCGAGCCGCGGTTCGGCCTGGCGGAACTGGACTTCCGGCGGCTGTGCGGCCAGGTCGACGCGGTCTACCACCTAGCCGCCGCCGAACGCGACCTGCTCGCGCCCTACGCGGTGATGCGCGACGCCAGCGTGCGCGGCTTCCGCACCGTCCTAGAGCTTGCGCTGCGGCGCCGGCCCAAGCACCTGTTCTACGCCTCCACGACGGAAGTCCTTCCGCCGAACGTGCTGGGCTACCCGTGGACCAATCTCGTCATCGAGCAGGCCCTGCTGTCCGCGCGGTCCGCGAGCTTGCCGGTCGCGATCATGCGGCTGCCCCGGCTGGACGCCGCCGCCCCGGTGAGCGACACGCCAGTGGACGCCATCAGCGAGACCCTGGCCGCGATCTCGCTGAATCCCCGGCGGCGGCACACCATCTACCACCTGCGCCACCCGGCGCCGCGGACCTGGGGCTCCGAGCCGGACGATTTCGCCTCCGGCCTGGATGACGAGCCGTCCAGCGGCCCGGACGCTTAGCCCGAGCCGCCAGCGCCGCAATCGCGGCTCGCATCCCGCGGGAAAGGGAGGGGTCCCGAATGCGAAAACGTGAGCCAGTCCCGCCGCCTGGTCATTGAGGCGACGATCTAGTGCGCGGACGAGTCATGATGACAGGATGACCGAGGGCCAGGAGATAACCGGCCGGGGCGCGATGAACCGGATCTGGAAGGCCGGGGATACGATCCGGCGCTCGCGAGGGCCGTGGAGCGAGACCACGGCGGCGCTGCTGCGGCATCTGGAACGGCGCGGGTTCACCGCCGCTCCCCGCTACCTGGGAGTCGATGACCTCGGCCGGGACATCCTGTCGGTCCTGCCCGGTGAGCCTGTGGTAACGCTGGCCGGAGATGCGCAGCTCGTACAGGTCGCCCGGCTCCTGCGCGCTTTCCACGATGCAACGGCCGATTTCACCTCGCCCGCCGGGGCGCAGTGGCGGGTACCAGCCCGGTCCGGGTCCGGTGAGCGGATCATCCACCGCGACGTAGCGCCATGGAACCTCCTGCAAACCGGCGGGGTGATCACCGGCCTGGCAGACTGGGACCTGGCCGGGCCGGGCCGGTTGATCGAGGATTTCGCCTACGTGGCCTGGCACTTCGTGCCGCTTCATGACGAGCCCATGAGCGGCGGTACGCCACCGCCACCGCTGGCCGCGGCCTCGCCGGCTCCGGCTGCTCTGCGACAGTTACGGACTTACCCGGCCCGAACGGCACACTCTGGTCGCCGAGGTCGCGGCCATGGAAGTCCGCCAGGCCGCCCAGGTGGCTGACGATGCCCTAGCCGGCGACCCTGCCTCAGCTCGGCTATGGCGCAGCGGCCACTTTACCGAGGCCACAGCCCGCTCTCTGACATGGCTCAGCAGCTACCGCGACGACCTTGACCGCGCGCTCCAGTCAGACTCCTGACGCCGGCCGTCCCGAGCCGCCCAGAGGGCCATCCGCCCTAAACCGCGGGTTCCGGTCCACGGCCCGGTGGCCGAGACGGGGATCCAGCGGGTCGCCCGGGCCATGAGCCAGACCGGCCTGCTCACCGGGCAGGACGCCACGGAGGCCGGGCAGCGGGCCCTGGTCGAATCGACGACCAGCGCCTCCTCCTGAACTGGGAGCCCCGGCCGAAAAGCTTCATAGCGTGATGTATCAAGACCGCCTTCCCGCGCTCCGACAGTGCGAGGGGGAAGATGAGCACGCTGATCATCGACGGGGGGCCGGACGCGTCCAGGGGGATGAACGCGTCCGGGGGATCGGCGGCGGGGGTGGCATCAGGCCGGCCGGGCACGTCTGCGGGGGCGGACAGGGCCCGGCCGGCAGGACCCTGAGGCCGCGAAAGTCACCAGGGCTGGCTGCGGCTGGTGAAGTGGGTCAGCGTATCGAGGTCCTCGGCCTTGTGGACGTGCCGCGGCGGGGTGGCGAAGGTGGCGTACGGCCGGACGCGGATCACCACCCGCTCCTCCTCGCGGGCCATCCGCTCGATCTCGGGGAGCTTGGCGGACGACACGTCCTCCCCGGCCATCAGGTCGACGACCCGGCGCAGCACCTCCACCGCCTGGCCGAAATCCTCCTCGATGGTGGCGTCCCCGTAGACCTGCAGGTAAGTGAGCGGCCACTGCTCGTCCAGGATGCACAGGCTGACCTTGGAGTTCCGCTTCACGGCGTGCGCCTTGCCGCGGGCGGCCATGGTGGAGACCAGCAGGTCGTCGCCGTCCATGACGTAGTACACGACGGTCATGGCCGGCCCGTCCTCCTTCCGGCTGTACCCGAAGACGCAGGTGCGGTGCTTGCGGACGAACTCCCGCCGCTCTTGTCTGTCCATGTCCGACCTTCCCGGTCATCTAAGTGCTGATGCCACTAAAGTAGATGATCATGCGGCTGGGCTTGGTGCACATCAACATGGGGCCGATGAGCCGCCCCGACGCCGTGGTGCAGGCGGCGCGGGCGGCCGAGGCGGCTGGCTTCGACTCGGTTTGGGCGGGGGAGCACCTGGTGCTGCCCGATCCGCAGGCGCCGCCTTCGCCGATGGCGCCGCAGGACCCGGCGCTTGACTCGCTGCTGGCGCTGACGTGGGCCGCGGCCCATACGACCACGATCAGGCTGGCCACCGGGATCGTGATCTTGCCGCAGCGCAATCCGGTGGTGCTGGCCAAGGAAGTGGCCACCCTGGACGTACTGTCCGGCGGCCGGGTCATGCTCGGCGTGGGCGCGGGCTACCTCGAACCGGAATTCCGCGCCGTGGGAGCGAACTTCGCCGAGCGCGGCGCGGTCACCGACGAGTACCTCGACGCGATGCGGGCGCTGTGGTACGACGAGCATCCCCGTTACCACGGCCGGTTCGCCAGCTTCAGCGGCGTCGACGCCTACCCGCGCCCGGTGCAGCAGCCGGTTCCGCTGATCGTCGGCGGCCACAGCGCCCCGGCCTACCGGCGGGCCGTCGCGCGCGGCCAGGGCTGGTACGGCTACTGGCTGACCCCCGCGCAGGCCGCCGCGTCGGTGGCCGGCCTGGCCGAGGCGGCCCGAAGCGTCCCGCGGCCCGCCGGGTCCGGCCCGCTGGAGATCAGCGTGACGCCGCGCGGCCGGATGACGCCCGCGCTGGCCGCCGAGTTCGCCGAGGCCGGCGTAGACCGGCTGGTGCTGCTCGCGCCGCCCGCCGAGGACGGCGCCGCCCAGGCGATCGAGGCCGGCCTCGCCGCCGTGGCCGGCCTGCGCTAGCAGACGCCCGCTCCGCGCTTGAGCCTTATCCCAGCCCCGGCGGGCGCCGGAACGGTGCCGTATCAGGCAGCATTACGTCCCTGGCGGCGGGTGGCTCAAATGAGGCACGAATACGGCCATATTGCCCATTGCATTTCCCAGCGGCCAGGATAACCATCATTTCATGGGGTGGGTATTCCTATTGGCAATCGTATTCGTCGCCAGTGCCGGACGTACGCATGACGCCGGCACCGGGGCGGTTATCACCGTCGCCATCGGCTTCCTCGGGTGGCTCGTATCGGTTTGGCTGACGCCGTTCCGCAGGTGCCGTGCCTGCAACGGAACCGGCCGTTTCAACGGGATCATGTCCACCTGGGCTAGCCGGCAGTGCCCTCGGTGCGGCGGCAGCGGGCGGCACCGCCGGTATTTCGTCACCACGGTCTTCGGCGAGAAACTGACGCGCGGCGAGGCCCGGGCCAGAAAAGCCCGGGCTCGGCGTAACCGCCCCCGCCTCTAGCGCATTTTGATCTCGTGCCGTGACCGGAACTGCGTCTCGCGGCACAAGGATAAAGGCCCTTGATCAATAAGGTAACCGATTAACGATCTTCATAGCCGCCGCTGGTTCCGGGTGCCCTTATCGGCCGCCGGTTCCGGGTGCCCGTATCATAGGCAGGAGGGCTAACCGGATGACCGAGCGCAAACCCCGGGAGATCAGCTTCGCCTCGTGGATCGACCGGCAGATCAGCGAGGCGCAGGATCGTGGTGCCTTCGACAACCTGCCCGGCGCGGGCAAGCCGCTGCCCAAGCGGGCCCTGGACGGCGACACCTGGCTGCGTGATTACCTCGACCGCGAGGGCGTCTCGGCCGATGAAATGCTGCCGGTCCCGCTCCGCCTGCGCAAGGAGGCCGAACGGCTGCCTGACACGCTCGGGGAACTGCGCTCCGAGCAGGACGTCCGCGACGTCGTCAGGGACCTCAACCGCCGGATCCTGGAGTGGCGCCGGATACCGGTAGGGCCGCCGGTCGTGCTGCGACTGGCCGACGAGGAGGCCATGGTCACCCGGTGGCGGGAGGCGCGGCCCCAGCCGGCCGCGCCGGCTCCGCCCCGGCCCCAGCCGGAGCGGCCCGCCTCGGCCCGCTGGTGGCGCCGCCGCCGGAACCGGCCAGCCCCCGGCCAGCACTAGCCCCGCATCACAGTGCCGCCAGGACGACGGACTCCAGGTCGGCCTGGCTGAGGGGAACCGGGTTGCCCTGCGTGCTGCTCGAGGTCAGTGCCTTGGCCGCGATGCGTCCCGGTCCAGCACCGGCCGGCCCGGAACAGGGCCGTCCGAGGTGGGGAAGCTCGACCGCAGCGCCCGGACGTTGGCCTCGATGACCGGAGCCAGCAGCGCCGCGCAGGCCAGCCCGTCGGTCAGCGGATTAGCCCGGACCGAGACGAACGGCTCCAGGCACTGAGTCAGCGCGTCCAGCCCGCTCGCCGCGGTGACCGAAGGCGGGCACGATAGCGTGAGCAGCGGGTCTACCAGCGCCACCCGCGGGATCATCAGCGAGCTGCGCAGGCTCGCCTTGAGCCGGTGCTCCGGCACCGCCAGCACCGCGTTCGCGGTCACCTCGGCCCCGGTGCCCGCGGTGGTGGGCACGGCCACGCACGGCGCGGACGGGCGGGTGATCGCCTGCCCGGAGCCGACCGCCTCCAGGTAGTCCAGCGGGTCACCGCCGTTGGCCAGCAGCATGGCGATCGCCTTGGCGGCGTCGATGACGCTGCCCCCGCCGATCGCCGCGATCACGTCGGCGCCGTGCTCACGGGCGGCGGCCGCCCCAGCCCGGCCAGCACGCCCGGCAGTTCCGCCGACCGTCCCGCCCCGGCCATGATCCGCCCGGCGGTAGCGAACTCGAAGCTCGCAGCCGTCATCTGCTCATCTTGCTACACGACCGCGCCCCTGAGGCGCATGAGGCTTTCCGTAACGTGCCGAATACACCCCGTTTACCTGGGCGCGGTGTAAGGCGGTTACGGTGGGCAGATGGATGCGTCAATTCAGGCCGCGCCGGCCTACCACGAACGGGCCGGCTCCTACGAGCGTGACACCGCCGCGTTCCAGCCCTACCGGGACGCGGTCGTCGAAGCGCTCCCGCTGCGCCCCGGGCAGGTAGTCCTGGACGTCGGCTGCGGGACCGGCCTGTGCTGCGGCCTGCTGCGGGAGAAGGTGGGCCCGGGCGGGGATGTGGTGGGCATCGAGGAGTCGCCGGAGATGGCAGCGGTGGCGCTCGAGAACATCGCCCGCGAGGGCTGGGGCAACGTCACGGTGGTGCAGGCGCCGGCCGAGGAGGCCGAGGTCGGGCAGCCCGCCGATGCCGCCTTGTTCTGCGCCGTCCACGACATCCTGCAGTCCCCGGATGCGCTGGCCAATATCGTGGCCACGCTGCGCCCCGGGGCGTGGGTGGCGGCCGGCGGGGGCAAGTGGGCCGCGCCCATGATGGTCGCCCTGAATTCCATGGTCAACATGCTGCACGCTCCCTACGTGCGGAGCTTCACCGGATTCGACCGGCCCTGGCAGCATCTGGAGCAGCTGGTGGAGGACGTCCAGGTCCGTGAGCTGGCGTTCGGCAGCGGTTACGTCATGACCGGCCGCACCCCCGGGTAACCCCGCTCGCATATTTACCACCCGCACGGGTAGAAACATGGATGTAACCTGCCCGACATCGCTGGGGGTGAAGGGTGGTCGTACGGCAGCTGCCCGGGGAATTCCCGGCTCCGCGGACATGGCTGGCCGAGCTGCCGGCCCGCGGGGTCACCCGGATATGGGAATGCGCCGGCCCGCCCGGCGCGCCGGTCCTCATGCTCATCCACGGCGTGACGTTCACCGCCGAGCTGAACTGGGGTAAGACCTTCGCCCCGCTCGGGCGGCACTTCCGCGTCATCGCCATGGACCTGCGCGGCCACGGCGACGGGATTCGTGTCAGCGGCCGGTTCCGGCTGGAAGACTGCGCCGACGACATCGCCGCGCTGGCGGACGTCCTCGGCCTGGAGCAGTTCATCGCCGTCGGCTACTCGATGGGCGGCATGGTGGCCCAGCTGCTGTACCGCCGGCACGCCCCGCTGCTGTCGGGCTTGGTGCTGTGTGCGACCGGGCGCAACGTCCTGGGTTCGCCGGCCGAGAAGCTGACCGCGCTGGCGCTGCCCGCGGCGGCCGCCGCGATCCAGCTGAACCCGTTCCTCCAGCCGATGAGCGCCGAGCTGTTCGGCCTGGCCCTGCTGGGTCCGGTCGACGACCCGGCCATGGCCCGGCAGGCCCGGGCCCAGCTGCGCCGGACCACGCTCGGCACCGCCATCTCGGCCGTCCAGGCCGTCTGCGAGTTCAGCTCGCACAGCTGGATCGGCCAGGTCAGGGTGCCCACCGCGGTGCTCGTCACGACCCGGGACCGGATGGTGCCGGTCAGCCGCCAGCTGAGGCTGGCCCGGGCCATCCCGGGCGCCGTGGTCCATGAGGTGGACGCCGATCACGCGGCCTGCGTGAACCGGCCGGAACTGTTCAACCAGGCGCTGCTCCAGGCCTGCTGGTCGGTCGCGGCCGCGCCGCCCGGCATCGTCGCCGCCGACCCAGCTAGCTGACCCAGGCCAGCTGATCACAGCTCCGCGACGAAGGTCTCCGTGAAGTCCGGGTTGATGTTCCGCGGCCCGTCTCCGGCCCGCGGGTTCGAGGAGATCCGGGTGGACCCGATCGTCACCTGGTGCGTGGTGTGCGCGTGCCCGCACAGCCAGATCGCCGGGCCGCACTCGGCGATCAGCTCGTCCAGGTCCGCGCCGATCTGCTGGTACCACTCCACCTCCGGGCCGCCGGGACGGTTCGTCCACGGCTGCAGCGTCGGCCAGAAGTGCGTGCAGACCACGGTCCGGCCGCGCTCCGCCGCGGACAGGCCCCGCAGCTGCCCGGCCAGGAACGAGCGGGCGGCCCGGTGCAGGTCGTTCGTATCCCGCCAGGTGAGGAAGCGGTCACCCAGCCGGATGTCGTCCACGCCCTGCAGGCCCTCGTCCGCCAGCATCGCGCTGTAGCCGTCGAGGTCGTCCTCGGCGATCAGGCACCACAGCGTCGACCCGATGACCCGCAGGCCGCTCGGCAGGACCACCGCCTCGTCGTCGAGGAAGTCGGCGCCGGGGACGCTCTGCACCGCCTCGCGGTATCGCCGGCGCGCCTCGCCGAGCTCGGAGTAGGCGTACTCGCCGTTACCCGGGACGACGATGATCCGCGTCGCGTCGCGCTGGGTTTCCCTGATCTCCCGGACCATCGCGCCCAGCAGCTCCGGCCGGTAGTGGATGTCGCCGCCCAGGAGTATCGCCTCGACGTCGAGATCACGGGGCGGGATCCAGTAGGACGGGGAGCGCGGGGAATCGTAGAAGATGTCGGCGTAGAAGGCGACCTTGTGCGGCTCCGATGTCACGGTGACCCTCCGGGAGCGACGTCCGTCGTGCGCCTGATCGTTGTTGATCCTACCTGGCACGTTATGGTGGCCGCTGTGACCCAACCTGCGCATTCCTCCGCCGCCGTCGCGGCGTCAGCCGTCCTGTTCGACCTGGACGGGGTCCTGGTCGATTCGATGCGGATGGTCGAGAAGGCCTGGCTCCGGTGGGCGGGCGAACAGCAGCTGGACGCCGATGAGGTGCTGGCGGTCATCCACGGCCGGCGGGGCCAGGACTCGGTGCGGATGCTGGCGCCGCACCTCGATCCGGCCCAGCAGGTGCTGCGGATCAGCGCATACGAGACCGAAGCGGGGGGCGACGGGCTGACGGCGATCCCGGGCGCCGCGGAGTGCGTCGAGTTCGCGCGGCGCGGCCGGTGGGCGGTGGTCACGTCCGGCGGGCGGGAACTCGCCACCCGGCGGCTGGCCCTGGTGGGGCTCCCGGTTCCCGAGGTGCTGGTGACCGGCGACGACGTGGAGCAGGGCAAGCCGGATCCGGAGCCGTACCTGCGGGCGGCCACGGCGCTGGGGGTCCCGGCCGCGGCCTGCGTGGTGGTGGAGGACGCACCGGCGGGGGTGCTGGCCGGCCAGCGGGCCGGAATGACCGTGCTGGCGGTGACGACGACCCATCCGGCGGCCGAGCTGACCCAGGCCGACCGGGTGTTCCCCGGCATGGGCGAGGTGGCCAGGCATCTGCGTGGCGACGTAGGCTAAGACGCTTAATGGTCCATAAAACAGACGCCGGGTTGAGCGCCCTGGAGGCCCCGACCTTCGGCGGCCGCATGCCCGCGTCCTCGGGCGACCTGGCGATCGAGACGCACGGCATCACCCCCGTGCCCGAAGGTAACCGCTACGGAACCTCCAGGCGGCTGTTCTCCGTCTGGTTCGCCCCGCAGATGACCATGACCGGCGTGTTCACCGGCTCGCTGGCGATCGTGTTCGGTCTCGGCTTCTGGCTCGGCCTGCTCGCCATGGTCATCGGCACCGTCCTGGGCTCGGCGCCGGTCGCCTACCTGTCGACCTGGGGGCCGCGCACCGGTACCGGCCAGCTGCCTGCCTCGCGGATGGCCTTCGGCGCGGCCGTGGTCCTGCCGGCCATCGTCCAGTGGCTATCGTCGATCGCCTGGGACGGCCTGGTGGGCCTGTTCGGCGGCGAGGCGCTGTCGACCCTGCTGCATACCCCGTTCTGGGTGGGCGTGCTGATCGTCCTGGCCGTGCAGGGGGCGGTGGGCATCTTCGGGTACGAGCTCATCCACCGGGTCGAGGCCGTGATGACGGTCGTCCTCGCCATCACGTTCGCGGTGCTGACCGTCAAGCTGCTCAGCGGCAACCACCAGATCGTGACGCCGCCCGCCGTCCACCATGGCGCCCTGGCCGGCTCGTTCGTCCTGGAGGTCACGGTCGCGCTGAGCCTGGCGATCTCCTGGGCCAGCTACGCGTCGGACTACAGCCGCTACCTGCCGTCGTCCACCCCGGGCAAGCCGGTCTTCTGGTACAGCCTGGGCGGCATCGTGCTGAGCTACATCTGCATCCAGGCCATCGGGATCGCGGGGGCCAAGGCGCTCGGCGCCGAGACCGCCGTGGGCGTTCGCGACATCATGGGCGGCGGCTTCCTCGGCGCCCTGGCCCTCGTCGTGATCGCCCTCGCCTCGGTCGGCTCCAACGTCATGAACGACTACAGCGGCTCGCTCGCCCTGCAGACCGTAGGCGTCCGGGTCCGCCTGCCGGTATCGGCGCTGGCGGTCACGGTCATCGCGTTCTTCCTGATCCTGTGGATGCACGGCGGCGACACCTCCGCCCGGTTCGAGAACGTGCTGCTGTTCGTGGGCTACTGGATCCCGGCCTTCGTGGCGATCGTCACCATCGACTGGTACTACCGCGCACGCGGGCGGCACACCGTCAATCCCGCCCGCGAGAGCACCGTCCGGGCCGACGCGATCGTCGCCCTGGTCACGTTCGTGGCTGCCTTCGGCGCCGCCGTCCCGTTCATGGACACGTCCATCGTCGTCGGCCCGGTGGCCAGGGCCTGGGATGGCGCCGACGTGGCCTACTTCGTCAACTTCGCGGTCGCGGCCGTCATCTACGGCAGCTACCGGCTCTGGCGCCACCACGCCGCCGCCCCCGCCGTCCCCGCCGCTGACGCGGCGAGGCGGCAGCAGCTCAGCTGACGCTCTTGATCTTGTAGACGCCTACGGCGGCGGCGATGGCCACGACGGTGGTGGCGCCGAACAGGGCCTTGTAGCCAGCCAGGGAGACCAGGGGAGCGGCGATCAGCGCGCCGATGGCGCCGGGGCAGACGATCGCGATGTTGATGATGCCGAGGTCCTTGGCCCGGTCACGGGCGGTCGGCAGCACCTGCGTAATCAGCGCCTGGTCGACCGCGATGTACGCGCCGTAGCCCAGGCCGAACAGCACCGCCGCGATCATGGACGACGTCCACGTGGGGGAGAACGTCAGCAGCAGCGCGGCCGCGGCGATGAAGAAGCTGGACACGACGACCATCCGCTTGCGGCGGCCGCTGCGGTCGGAGATCATCCCGCCCACGATCGACGCGATGACCACGCAGACGGTGTAGATCAGGATCAGGATGAGCAGCCCGTCCGCGGCGGTCTGGCCGGGGAACTGCTTCGCGTAGTGCACGTCGTCGCGCAGGAAGTAGAGCAGGTACAGCGTGCCCATGGCGATGGCCAGGCTGCTCAGGAAGCGGGTCAGCCAGGCCCAGCCGAAATCGGGATACTGCCTGGGGCTGAGCCAGTAGGACGAGGCCAGCCGGCGCCAGGAGAACGGGTCCCGGTGGTGCGGCGCCAGCGGGTGGTCCGGGGTGAACAGGACGAACGGCAGGGCCAGCACCACCATCGCCACCGCGAGGGTGACGTAACTGGCGACGATGTGCTGGTCGAGGACGTCCACGACCAGGACGGTGCCCAGAACCAGGCCGAGCGCGATCGGCATGCCCACCCAGCCGGACACCGTGGCGCGCTGCCGCACCGGCACGTGGTCGGGGATGGCCGCGCTGAGGCTGGCGTACTCGCCGTTCTGGAAGGCGCTGAACGCGAACCACAGCAGGGCCACCCCGAAGACCGTGTTCTGCTTGGCCAGCAGCACCATGCAGACTGCGGACAGCACGGCCATGATCAGCGTCCAGCGGTGCCGGCGGCCGCTGAAACGCCCGATCCGGCTCCCGTGGGCGGTGCGATCGGACAGCATGCCGACGATCGGGGTGGCCAGCGCCGAGGAGATGGCCCCCACCCCGGTCGCCACCCCGAGGGCGACGACCTTGTGCTTGGGCGTGATGTCCTGCAACTGGAGCGCGAGGATGACCTGCTGCGGCGTCTGGGTGGCCATCCACATGCCGAGGCTGGCCAGGGTGAGCCCGAAGACCCAGCGGCGTCGCACGTGCTCGGTCGGCTCCGCCAGCGCCAGCGACTGCACGTCCGGCTGACCGACCGTCTGGTCCCTCATCACACCTCCGCGGCGACGGCGCACTGGCAACGATCATGACGCATCCAGGCACATCGCGGTATACCCGGCCGTCACCAGGCCTGGGAAAACTAAAAAGGAACCACCCCCGGACAGGTACCGCCGGCCGGTAAAACGGGTAATTATTTATACATGTCGATCGCCATCTCCGAAGAGCACCGCGCGCTGGCCGAGTCCGTGGCTGGCTTCCTCACCGACCACCAGTCCCGCGCCGCCGCCCGCGCCCTGCTCACGGCCGAGGCGGAGGGGCTCCCTGACTTCTGGGCCGAGCTGGCCGGCCTCGGCGTGCTCGGCCTGCACATCCCCGAAGACCTCGGCGGCGAGGGCTTCGGGCTGGCCGAGACGCTGGTCGTCGCCGAGCAGATGGGCCGCTTCCTGGCCCCGGGCCCGTTCGTCCCGACCGTGATCGCCAGCGCCGTCCTGGCCGCCGCCGGGTCCGACGACCTGAAGAAGAAGCTGCTGCCCGGGCTGGCCGACGGCAGCGTGATCGGCGCGGTCGCGCTGGGCGGCGACGTGACCAGCGACGGAGGCACCGCCACCGGGAAGGCCGGCGTCGTGCTCAGCGGCCACCTGGCGGACGTGCTGCTCGCCCGGTCCGGCGACGACGTGCTGGTAATCGAGAAATCAGCCGGCGGCTACCAGGCCGAAGTCCCCGCCAACGTGGACCAGAGCCGCCGCGCTGCCAAGGTGACGCTCGACGCGGCGCCCGCCACGGTGCTGCCGGGCGCGGCCCGGCTGCTGACCGACGTGGCCCGGGCCGTGCTCGCGGCCGAGGCGACCGGCGTCGCCGCCGAGACCACCGAGATGGCAGCCGAGTACGCCAAGGTCCGCCAGCAGTTCGGCCGCCCGATCGCGACCTTCCAGGCGGTCAAGCACCACGTCGCCAACATGCTGGTCGCGCGGGAGCAGGCGACCGCCGCCGCGTGGGACGCCGGCCGGGCCGGGACCGGCGGCGGCGATCAGTTCAGCTACACCGCGGCCGTCGCCGCGGTGCTGGCCGGCCCGGCCGCGCTCGGGAACGCCAACCTGAACACCCAGGTGCTCGGCGGGATCGGGATGACCTGGGAGCACGACGCGCACCTGTACATGCGCCGGGCCACCGCCATCTCCGCGATCCTGGGCGCCGAGCAGGCCGCCATCGAGGTCACCGACCTGGTCCGCGGCGGCCTGCGCCGGGCGGCCGCCATCGACCTGCCCCCGGAGGCCGAGCCGATCCGGGCGGCGATCAGGCCGGACATCGACCGGCTGGCCGCGCTGACCGGCGACGAGCGCAAGCGGGCGCTGATCGAGACCGGCTACGCGATGCCGCACTGGCCCAAGCCGTGGGGCCGCGACGCCAAGGCCATCGAGCAGCTGGTCATCGAGCAGGAGCTCCGCGCGGCCGGGATCAAGCGGCCCAGCCTCGGCATCACCAGCTGGATCATCCTGACCCTGATCCAGTACGCCACCCCGGACCAGGTGGACCGGTATGTCCCCCCGGCGCTGCGCCAGGACGTGATCTGGTGCCAGCTGTTCAGCGAGCCCGGCGCCGGGTCCGACGCGGCCGGCATCAGGACCAAGGCCACCAAGGTCGACGGCGGCTGGAAGGTCAACGGCCAGAAGGTGTGGACCAGCGGCGCGCACCTGGCCTCGTTCGGCCTGGCGACCGTGCGGACCGACCCGGACGCGCGCAAGCACGAGGGCATCACCATGATGGTGATCGACATGCACGCCCCCGGTGTCACCGTCCGCCCGCTGAAGATGCCGAACGGCAGCTCGGACTTCAACGAGGTCTTCTTCGACGACGTCTTCGTCCCCGACCCCGACGTGGTCGGGCCGGTCAACGGCGGCTGGACCGTCGCCCGGGCCACGCTGGGCAACGAGAGCGTCAGCATCGGCGGCGGCGACGGTGGTTACTCGATGCCCGCCGAGTCGTTCATCGCCCCGCTCGACGCCCACCCGGAGCGGCTGGCGGGCGGGGCCGGCCGGGTCGGCCGGCACATCGCCCGCACTCAGGTGATGGGCGTGCTGAACCAGCGCGCCGCCTACCGGGCAGTGGCCGGCGGGGTCCCGGCCCGGAGGGCAACATCACCAAGCTGCTGCTCTCCGAGATCGGTCACGAGTCCGCCGCGATCATGCTCGAGCTGGCCGGCCCGGACGGCGCGTTCCTCGAGGGCCGCGGCGCCGTGGGACCGATGCTGATGCTGATGAACCGGGCCCTGTCGATCGCCGGCGGCACGTCGGAAATCAAGCGCAACCAGATCGCCGAGCGGATCGGCCGCCTCCCGCGCGACCCGCTCATCAACAACTAACGCGGTTACCAGACGTCGCTGCTGAACGACGGCGGGCGGCGGTTGCCCGGCGTGCTGAGGAGCTCCAGGTCGGCCTCGACCATGAGGCCGACCAGCTCCTCGAAGCTGGTCTTGGGCTTCCAGCCGAGCTTGGTCGCGGCCTTGGCCGGGTCGGCGCACAGCTGGTTCACGTCGGCCGGCCGGACGAAGGCGGTGTCGCACACCACGTGCTCCTGCCAGTTCAGGCCGGCCAGGCTGAAGGCCAGCTCGACCAGTTCCTCGACGCTGCGGATGACGCCGGTCCCCACCACGAAGTCCTCGGGCTCGTCCCGGTTCAGCATGAGGTGCATGGCCCGGACGTAGTCGCCGGCGAACCCCCAGTCGCGCCGGGCCGCCAGGTTCCCGAGCCGCAGCTCGCGCTCGAGCCCGAGCTTGATCCGGGCCACGCCCAGCGACACCTTGCGGGTGACGAACTCCGGCCCGCGTCGCGGCGACTCGTGGTTGAACAAGATCCCGGACACGGCGAACATGCCGTAGGACTCGCGGTAGTTCTGGGTGAGGAAGTGGCCGTACGCCTTGGCCACGCCGTACGGGCTCCGCGGGTGGAAGGGCGTCCGCTCGGTCTGCGGCGACTCCTCCACCATGCCGAACATCTCCGACGACGACGCCTGGTAGAACCGGATCTGGCCGCTGCCCGGCGTGCGCGAGCCGCTGATCCCGCTGCAGGTCCGGATCGCCTCCAGCATCCGGAGCACGCCGACGCCGGTCACCTCGCTGGTGAGCTCCGCCTGCTGCCAGGACATCGGCACGTAGGAGATCGCCCCGAGGTTGTACACCTCGTCCGGGTGGATCCGCTCCACCGCCGCGATGAGGCTGCCCTGGTCCAGCAGGTCACCCCGGATCAGCCGGATCTCATCGGCGAGCTCGCGCCGGCCCCGCACCGAGGGGTCGGCCTGCCCGCGGACCAGGCCCCACACCTCGTAACCCTTGCTCAGCAGGTGCTCCGCCAGGTAGGAGCCGTCTTGTCCGGTAATACCGGTGATCAGCGCGCATCTCGCCATAGCCGCAAACTAGCAGTCCCGTACGCTGATAGACGTGGGGCCCTTGACGGTGATCGCCTGCGGCGCGCTGGGCGCGCACCTGCGGGAGATCACCGCGCGCCGTCAGTGGCCGGTCGAGCTGCACACCCTGCCCGCCCTGCTGCACAACCGCCCGCGGGAGATCGCGCCCTGGGCCGAACGGCTGGCGGCCGAGGCGCTCGCCCGCGGCCAGCGGGTGGCGGTGGCCTACGCCGACTGCGGCACCTACGGCGCGCTCGATGACCTGTGCGCCCGGCTGGGGCTGCGGCGGCTGCCGGGCCTGCACTGCTACGACGTGTTCGCCGGCCCGGAGCGGGTGCAGGAGCTCTTCGAGGCCGAGCCCGGCACCTACCTGCTGACCGACTTCCTGGTGCGCAGCTTCGAGCGGACCGTGCTGGCCGAGCTCGGGCTGGACCGGTACCCGGAACTGTGGCCGGACTACTTCGGCCATTACCGCCGGGTGGTCTGGCTCGCCCAGGACCGGACCGCGGAGCTCGAAGCGGAGGCGGAGCGCGTGGCGGCCATGTTCGGCCTGCCGCTCACCGTCGTCGAGACCGGATCGGACCGGCTGGAACGCGCGCTCGAAGAGCTGGTGACAGGCTTACCCGGGCAGGCCTTCGGCCAGCGCCGCGAGCCGGTCGAGCGAGGCCCGGAGCCGTTCGGCCGTGTTCGCCTGGGCCCGCGCGAAGCGGCCCGGATCGGTCAGCTCGGTCCAGTCGTAGGTGCAGGTGACCCGGGTGCGCGCGACGCCGGCCGGCTCGAGCTCCCAGCGCCACAGGTGGCCGGGCGGCGCCTTGCCCACTTCGGATGGCCGCCAGGCCATCCGGCGGCCCTCCTCGAACTCGAACACGTGGTTCTCCCGGACGTCACCGCGGGTCAGCGTCATCGTGAACACGTCGCCGGCCCGGCGGACCCGCTGCCCGGCGGCGGCCACGGCCAGGTTGTCGTTGCCGTCCCAGCCCGGCTGCCGGGCCGGGTCCGCGATCAGCTCGAAGATCTCTTCCGGGCTGGCCGCGATCTCCCGGCTGGCGCTCACCACCCGCGGCACCCGCGGGAACTCGTTGTCCTTCATCGCGGTCATCCTACGGCCAGGGCGGCAGGCGAGGTGAAACCCCGCTTCGAGTGCGTCCTGACGCACCCGAAGCCCGGTTTCACGCCGTTCCGGCGATCCATTCCATCCTCCGGGAACGTTCAGCGATCGTTCAGGAACGGGCGCTAATTTCCTGGCATGGACGAATTCCGCGCCCGCCGGGTGGTCGATGCCCTCCGTGACCGCGGCGTTAACGCGCACCTGCTCCGCGCCGGCACCACCCAGTTCGGGGTCCGCGTGTCGCTGCCCGGCGGCCGCCAGGCCGAGTGGGACACCGACGGCACCGCCGGCCTCGAAGCCCAGGTCATGCGCGACGGCATGCTCGTCGGCTTCGTGCCCCAGATCGAGGGATCCGAGGATTTCGACGAGAGCCAGGTCGTCGACGCCATCGCCCGCACCGACTACGACCAGCCGGTTGCCCGCCAGCGGGCCACCGCGCCGCCGCCCAGCGCCCCGCTGCCGCGTGAAGGCGGAGTCTTCCGCCGCTTCCTCGACGGCTTCCGCTACCGGTAACGTAACGGCGCATGGCAGCGGTCGTACTGGTCGGGACCCTGGACACCAAGGGCCCGGACTTCGCGTTCCTGGCTGGCCGGCTGCGCGCGGCCGGCGCCGAGGTGATCGTGGTCGACGCCGGCACCGGCGAGCCGGACGGGCTGATCCCCGACATCGACGGGGAGGCGGTCGCCCGCGCCGCCGGGACCACCCGGGCCGAGCTGCGGGCGGCCGCGGACCGCGGCCGGGCGGTGACCGAGATGGGCCGCGGCGCGGCCGCGGTCATCGCCGGCCTGGTCGCCCAGGGCCGGGCCGGCGGGGTCCTGGCCGCCGGGGGATCGGGCGGCTCGTCGATCGCGGCGCAGGTCATGGCGGGACTGCCGATCGGCCTGCCGAAGCTCCTGGTCTCCACCATGGCCTCCGGTGACGTGTCGCCCTACGTGGGCGCCAAGGACGTCTGCGTCATGTACTCGGTGGTGGACGTGGCCGGGATCAACCGGATCTCCCGGCTGGTGCTCGGCAACGCCGCGGCCGCCATGGCGGGCATGGTCGCGGCGCGAGCGGCCCCGGAGGCCTCAGCCGCGGATGACCGCCCGCTGATCGCGGCCAGCATGTTCGGCGTGACCACCCCGGCGGTCGAGACCGCGCGCGCCCGGCTGACCGAGCTCGGCTACGAGGTGCTGGTCTTCCACGCCACCGGCGCCGGCGGCCGGGCCCTCGAGGCACTGGCCGAGGCCCGGCTGGTCAGCGGGGTGCTTGACCTGACCACCACCGAGCTGGCCGACGACCTGGTCGGCGGCGTGCTGTCGGCCGGCCCGGACCGGCTCACCGCGGCCGGCGCCGCCGGACTGCCGCAGGTGATCGCGCCGGGCGCGCTGGACATGGTCAACTTCGGGCCGCCCGCCACGGTGCCGCCCGAGTTCGACGGCCGGCTGTTCTTCGAGCACAACCCGACCGTCACCCTGATGCGGACCACCGCCGGGGAGATGGCCGAGCTCGGCGCCAGGATCGGCCGCCAGGCCGCGGCCGCGACCGGGCCCGTCGAGGTCTTTTGGCCCGAACGAGGTGTCAGCGCGCTGGACGCGGATGGCCAGGCGTTCTGGGACCCGGCCGCTGACGCGGCCTGCCTTGACGCCCTGGACCACGAACTGACCGCGGCCGGGCGCGAGCTGCGACGGGTCGACGCGCACATCAATGACCCGGCGTTTGCTCTGGCGATGGCGGACCGCCTGCACGAGATGATCACCGAGGAGGCGTGAGGATGGGCCGCGCGGAACTGCTCGCCCGGCTGCGGGCCAAGGTCGCCGCGGGCCGTCCGGTCATCGGCGCCGGGGCCGGCACCGGCCTGTCGGCCAAGTGCGCCGAAGCCGGCGGCGCGGACCTGATCATCATCTACAACTCAGGCCGGTACCGGATGGCCGGGCGCGGCTCGCTGGCCGGGCTGATGCCCTACGGCGACGCCAACGCCATCGTGATGGAGATGGCCGGCGAGGTGCTGCCGGTCGTCCGCGACGTGCCGGTGCTGGCCGGGGTGTGCGGCACCGACCCGTTCCGGCTGATGCCCCGCTTCCTGGACGAGCTGGCCGCGACCGGGTTCGCCGGGGTGCAGAACTTCCCCACCGTGGGGCTCATCGACGGGGTGTTCCGGCAGAACCTGGAAGAGACTCAGATGAGCTACGGCGCCGAGGTGGAGATGATCCGGCTGGCCGCCGAGCGCGGCCACCTCACCTGCCCGTACGTGTTCGATCCGGAGCAGGCCGAGCAGATGGCCCGGGCCGGGGCCGACATCTTGGTCCCGCACATGGGCCTGACCACCTCGGGCACGATCGGGGCGCAGACCGCGCTGACCCTGGACGAGGCGGTCGTCCGGGTGCAGGCCATGCGGGACGCGGCGGTCGCGGTCAAGGAGGACATCCTGGTGCTGTGCCACGGCGGCCCGATCGCCGAGCCGCAGGACGCGGGCTACGTGCTCGCGCGCACCACCGGGGTGTGCGGCTTCTTCGGCGCCTCGTCGATGGAACGGCTGCCCGTCGAGCGCGCGCTCACCGCCCAGGTGCGCGCGTTCACCGAGCTCACGCTGCCAGAGAAGGAGTAGGGAGCAGGCACTTCACCGGCTGCAAACGACTGCTTCTTCCGCCGGCCGCGCGGTGTTACGATCAGCGCGTTTAGCCGCCGATGAGGGAGATTGCCATGACTGAGCCCGGTACGGCGCCTGCAGTCGCTGGCTTTCATCACTTCTCGCCGACCGTCTCCGATGTCGAGGCGAGTGCGCAATGGTACGAGCGGGTCTTCGGGATGACCCGGGTACCGGTCACGTTCCCCCACTACGGCGACGAGAAGAGCGGTTACGCCGTTCTCCTGATGGACCCGCGCTCGGGTATCGCGATCGGGCTTCATCACCATGACGGCAACCCCGGCCGGGCCTTCGACGAGAGCTGCACGGGCCTGGACCATATATCGTTCGCGGTCGCCGACCGTGCCGACCTCGACGTGTGGGCCGCGTGGCTCGACAGCCTGGGGATCGAGAATTCCGGCGTGATCGACACCGACGATCCGATGCCCTACTCGGTGGTCGTCTTCCGTGACCCCGACAACATCCAGCTCGAGCTCACCGTGGCCGGGTAGCCCGGCCGGCGCTCCGGCCCGCGCAGGAGCGGGGTTACGCTTGAAGTGACCTACCTCCTGGGAGGGTGCCGTGATGGCAGAGCCGGGAGCCGGACGAGCAGCGGCGGACCGCGGACCTCTGCGGGCTCCTCAGACCGAGCGCGAGCGGATGCTCGACGCGCTGAAGGCCGCGTATGTGCAGGACCGGCTGACCAAGGACGAGTTTGACGAACGGGTCGGCCAGGTGCTCATCTCGCGCACCTACGCGGACCTGGCCGCGCTCACCGCCGACATCCCCGTCGGGCCGGCGGTCGTCCGGCCGCCGCTCGAAAAGCCCGTGCGCCGGATGAGCGGCGCCGCCCGGTGGGGCACCTCCGGCCTCGTCACGCCCGCCGTGCTCGCCGTTGGCTTCACGGCCATGTCGCTGCACGGCGGGGGCGGACTCGGCGTCGTGGCCTTCGTGATCGCGATCGGCTACTTCCTGTTCTGGCTGTCGGCCGGGACGGACATGCTCTGGCAGTGGCACTCCATGGGAGTGGCGGGGGCAGGCATGTGCGTCCAGTGCGCCCACACCGCCGCATCGCACCGGCGGCCGGACTCCTGCACCGCCCGGCCGAGCGGCGCCCCTGGCCCATGGAAACACTGCTCATGCCCGGGCTATGTCCCACCCGGGGTATCACCCAAGCCCGTCGGCCAGCCCGCCTAGCTACCTGGCCACCAACGCCCGCCTGCTCCACAAGGCCGTCGAACCTGGCCGTGCTGCCACGGCTGCCCACTCCGCGAGGCCTTCGAGCCCGGCCATGCTGCCACCCAAGCCACATTCGCCCCGTAAGTCCATCCAGTAACCCCGCCTGACCGGATAGATGCTCCATCGACCCGCTCGAAACCCAATGCCAGGAATTTAAGGCGGGTCATTTACCGGATCTGCGAGCTATTTTTCCTGGTCAGGCTCCTTTGCAGGGGGTGGGACGCGGCCGACGATCCGCCCGGCTCGCCAGCAGACCGTAATACGGCGGCATCCGCTGCCCGAATCGGGCGGTAATGTCCACCCATGCCTCAACTTCAGGTTGAGACATTTCAGGCGCAGACCATGATCATGGACAGTTTCGGGCGCTATCTGACGAAAGATGTCCATGATCATGAAACAGCGCCGTGCGGGGGTGCCTCTTATGTTCCTGGCATTGTTGCCCACGCGCGCGGAAAGGAGTCGTCGCAGGTAGGAGACGATTTGCTTGATGTGTTGCTGCACGTGAGATGAAGGTTCGTGGCCCTTCGGCGCCGCCCTGCGGGGGGAGGCGTCAAGCCACCGCATGGTGCCCTAGCTGAAGACTGCGGTGCTGAGCGATGCGGAAAAGGCGGCGTGAGAGCTGTCAGGCGGGGACCGGGAAGGCGAACGCGAGTGAACCACCGCTGAAGCGTCGAGAGTAGAAGACGGCATCGGAACCGGGGCGATAATGCCCGCCCCGGGAGGAGCCTGGCGGAATGCCCGTATTGCTGGCCAGGCGGTGCCCGGCGTGCAGGTGGCGCGAGCCCGGTCTGCGGCTCGCGTGCGGAAACACGGGAAGGCGCGTGCTGATACTGCGCCCGCGGGAGGCGGGCGCGAGAGGGAGCGCACCAAGCCGCTGAAACGGCGAGGTGCTGAGTACCGTCGCGGCGCGCGCCGGCGGACCGGCCCGTAGTAGTGGTGAGGCTCCTGTAATGGGGGCGGAGCGAAGGGGCCGGCTCATCTGGACACTGTTTGCCCGGGCAACCGGGGCGAAGGCCCCGGGAGGAGGCGAGTGAGCATGTCAGGGCTGGACGGAAAGCCGTTTGCCATACCGAAGGAGCTGGTGTGGCAGGCCTGGAGGCAGGTCAAGGCGAACGGCGGTGCCGCCGGGGCGGACGGCGTGACCATCGAGATGTTCCAGAAGGACCTGAAGGACAATCTCTACAAGGTCTGGAACCGGATGTCCTCGGGCACGTACTTCCCGCCTCCGGTGCGGGCGGTGGAGATACCGAAGGCCTCGGGAGGCACGAGAAGGCTCGGCGTGCCCTCTGTCGGCGACCGTGTGCCGCCAGCGGTGCTGGGGGAAGAGCTGGGTGATCGACCTCGGCATCCGGAAGTTCTTCGACTCGGTCCCGTGGGACCTGGTTATCAAGGCGGTCCAGGTCAATGTCACGTACGAGCAGCGGTGGATCACGCTCTACGTGCGGAGATGGCTGGCCGCTCCCATCGTGATGCCCGACGGCAGGACGCAGGCACGGGACAGGGGAACCCCCCAGGGCTCAGCGGTAAGCCCCGTGCTCGCCAGCCTGTTCATGCATTACGCGTTCGGCAAGTGGCTGGAACGGGAGTTCCCGGCGGTCGAGTTCGAGCGCTACGCCGATGACGCCGTGGTGCACTGCGCGACGGAGCAGCAGGCCCGCAGGGTCCTGGCTGCCCTGGAAGGGAGAATGGCCGAAGCCGGGCTGCAACTGCACCCGGACAAGACCAGGATCGTGTACTGCAAGGACAGGAACCGGCGGCGCAGCGACTGCGCGGACACGTCGTTCACCTTTCTCGGCTACACGTTCCGCGCCAGGCAGGCCCCGGCCCGGCAGGGAGGCGGCGTGATGTTCAGCGCTTTCCTGCCCGCGGTCAGCAAGGACGCCCTCACGCGAATGAGCGGGGAAGTCCGCTCCTGGCGCATCCACACGCGCAGCGGCACTCAGCTAGAGGACATCGCCTCGTGGGTCAACCCCGTCGTCAGAGGGTGGATGGCCTACTACGGCAGGTTCTACAGGACCGCGCTGAACAGCCTGCTCCAGCGCATCAGCACCTACCTGGTGCGCTGGGCCAAGCGGAAGTACAAGCGGCTCAGGACATTCAGGAAAGTACGCAAGTGGCGGGAAGGGCTGACCGCGAGGCAGCCACGCCTGTTCGCGCACTGGACATGGATGACCGATTTCAAGTACAGCCTCTAGATGGGACGAGCGGAGTGACGGGAGACTGTCACGCTCCGTTCTATGGGAGCCCGGGGGTGAGATTCCCCCGGGCCACCCGGCGGCTTGAAACCGGGTGAATGCTCCACCGGCCCGGTCCGGACCGGTGTCCGGGCCGGGCGAAACGATCATGAAACCGGCCAATTCAGCTAGTGCTAGCAAGCCAAAGTAGTCTTTGACTTTCATTGATCCCAAAGTAATCTTTGGCATATGGAGATCAGCGACCCGAAGGCGATCAGGGCCCTGGCTCATCCACTGCGCCTGGACCTGCTCCAGGTGCTCGGTTCCGGCGGCCCGGCGACGGCCGCGCAGTGCGGCCGCGTGCTCGGCGCCTCGCAGGCCAGCTGCTCGTTTCACTTGCGCCAGCTGGCCAAGTACGGGTTCGTCGAGGAGGCCGGCCCCGGGCGGGACCGGCGCGAGCGGAAATGGCGGCTCACCCAGCAGCGCCTGTCGGTCCGGAGAGGAACCGGCGGCGACACGGTCGTGCGGCAGCAGATCGAGCGGCTGGTGGTCGAGCGTGAGCTGCAGGCCATCCTCGACTACTCGCAGCAGCCGGACGCCGCCGCCCCCGAATGGCAGCACAAGGCCGGCTTCGTGACCACGATGGCCGTCCTGTCCCCGGACGAAGCCGCGGAGCTCAAGGAAAAGTGGATAGCACTGCTCACGCCCTACACCGCCGCGTCCCGCGGCGAAGACTCCGAGCCCCAGCCAGGCCAGCATCACGTCCGGTACTTCATGGCCGCGACACCCCTACCAGAAACGAGCCGGGAGACGGCGCATGACTGACAGCACCATCGATTTCGCGACCGGCGCGCCCGCCGCCGGCACCATGGCCGTCAGCTGGATCCACGGCGCGCCCGCCCGGCAGCAGGCCAGCGACCCGCCGATCCAGGTCCACCGCTACGACGAGCACACGGTCATCTTGCGGCAGAGCAAGTCGGTCCACTACGAAGCCCCGTTCCTCTACCTGCTCTTCGGCAACGACCGTGCGCTCCTGCTCGACACCGGCGCCACCGCCGACCCGGCGAAGTTCCCGCTGCGCGCCACCGTCGACGGGCTGGTCGACGACTGGCTGACCCGGCACCCGCGCGAGGATTACCAGCTCGTCGTGGTGCACACGCACGGCCACGGCGACCATGTCGCGGGCGACGCGCAGTTCGCCGGGCGGCCCGCCACGACCGTGGTCAGCCGCGAGCTCGACGCGGTCCGGCAGCACTTCGGCTTCACGAGCTGGCCCGAGCAGGTCGTGCCGTATGACCTGGGCGGCCGCGTACTCGAAGTCACCGGCAGCCCCGGGCACCACCGGGCCGCGATCACCGTCTACGACCCGTGGACCGGCTTGCTGCTCACTGGCGACACCGTGTACCCCGGCCGCCTGTACGTGTCTGACTTCCCGCAGTTCCTGGCCAGCCTGGACCGGATGACCGCCCTGGCCAGCCGCCGCGCCGTCACCCACGTGCTGGGCTGCCACATCGAGATGACGAGGCGGCCCGGCCGCGACTACCCGCTCGGGGCCGCCTACCAGCCGGACGAGCCGCCGCTGGAGATGACCGCCGCCCAGCTCGCGAACGTCCGGGCGGCGGCCGCCTCAGTGGCGGGGACGCGAGGCATCCACCGCTTCGACGACTTCATCATCTACAACCAGCCCCGGGTCCGTGACCAGCTCAAGCTCATGGGCCGGGGACTGCTGCACAAGGTCAGGCGGGCCCGCTGACTCAGCTGCCCCCAGTGACCTGGCTGGCGACCCGGGCGATCTTGCCGGCGTACTGCGGGTCGGCGGCCCAGCGGCCCGGGCCCGCCAGCCCGCGCAGGGTGGGCGCTACCCCGCGGTGGTCGGACGGCAGGTCGCGGACGTGTGGAGGCGGGCCACGTTGACCACCTGGCTGGCCCGGCCGCATACTGGGCCTCGACGTCCAGACCCAGCTAACCCGGGGCATCGTGCAGCACATTCTGGCTCTTTCGCGCTCAGCCGTGATCGTCCGGCACTGGTTCGAGATCGACCTCGAGGACGCCTCCATGGAGCACGGCGCCCGGATCGAGATCCGGGACCTGCCGCCCCAGCCGCACCGGGGCAGCGAGTCGGCGTCCCAGCTCACCGTCGTCGACCGTCCGCTGTGGCGGGCCGACCTGTTCGACCGGCTCGGGGATCCGCCGGGCAGCTTCGCCGTGGCCCACTACCATCCGCGGTTCACCGGCAACGAGCCGTCGGGCCGGCACTGGGACGCCGCGCTGAGCGCCGACCCGTGGACCTGGCTCGGTGATCAGATCGCCAGCCTGGGCACGGCGGCCGGGGGAGCGGCCTGGCCGCTCGACCTCGAGGACGCCGCGGAACTCCCCGGCCTGGCCGCCACCGTGGTGGCGACGGCGCGGCAGCTCGGCCCGGACCGGTGCAAATCCGCGGCGCAGTGCCACCAGCTGACCCGGGACGTCCGGGACGCCGTCCAGCTCATGATCGCTACCGTGCGCGCACCGGAGCGGCTGGACCGCGACCGGACCTCCCTGTGGGCGGCCTGACCAGCCGTTTCATTCGTCCCAGCGGACCACGATCGGCTTGCTCTCGAGTCCGGGCAGCGGCAGGGACTCGGCCTCGGCGGTGACCGCGTTGCGTTCCCCGGGCGATAGCCGCCGCCAGGGCCGCACCGTCAGCACCGGTCCCGCCCGCCGCCAGGTCCCGGCGATCTCCTCTCCGACGAGAACGGCACCGGGCCAGACCCGCGACGTCCAGAGCGCGCCCCGCTGGTCCTCGTCCGGGACCAGCAGGGCGCGGTCGGCCGCGTAGAGCAGGAAATAGGCGTCCCCGCTGGGCAGCAGCCGGGCCGGCGCCGCGGGTCCCGGCTCAGCGCGGAAGGCCGCCTCGTCGTCGGTGCGGATCCACGCCTCGCCGACCGGTGTCCGCACCGGGGTCAGCGAGCCGCCGAGCGCCCCGAACGCCGAGACGGCGGACCGCAGGCTGATCCCGGCCCACCGGCGGAAGGCCTCGGGCGCGGCGGGCCCGTAGATGTGCAGGTACCGGCGCGCGAGCTCGAGCCGGGCGTCACCGGGGCTGACCTGCGGCGGTGGCACGGTCCAGACGACCGGCAGGCGCGCGCCCTCCCAGCGGATCAGGACCGTGCCGGTCGCGGCCGCGTACCTGAGGCTGTTGGGGTTAACGTCGAGCACGTGTCCCGCCTCGCCGTAGGTCATCCGCGCGCCGCCCAGGACGGCGTGCAGGCGGGCGGCGAGATCCTCGGCCCGCTTGAGACCCCGGGCGTCGTCGGGCAGCGTCCCGAGCGAGAAGACGGGCAGGTCGCAGGCGGCCACGACGAAGACGCTGTACCGCGGACCCCACAGCTGTACCAGCGACGGATCTTCCCACGCGGACGGCACGGTCCCCTCGACCCGCGCGTGGATCGACAGGAGCGCGGCCCGGGGCATGCTGTCCTGCAGCCCCGCCCAGGCCGCGCGCCGCAGCGAACGAGGGCCGCCCGGCAGCCGCTCGCCGAGCGCGCCGGCCTGCCGCCGGAACGCCAGCACCTGCCGCCGGGTCAGGTCGAGCCGGGTTTCGGTCACTCCGCATCACCCAGGCCCCGCGCGGCCAGCCAGGCCGAGAACTCCTCCAGCGTCCGGACCCCGTCGTCGATCACGGCGGTGTAGATATCCAGGCCGCTGACATGCTCTGGATAAACGGGCTGGCGATGCCAGTGGTCCTTGATGCGCAGCACCGTGGTGCGCTGCTCGGCGGTGATGCGCTCGCGCAGTTCCTCGTGCCAGGTCGTGACGTTGCGGTGCAAGTCGTGCCGCCACAGCGTCAGGTCGATCTGCCAGCGGCCGCCGGATTCTACGGTGAGGGTTACGTGGTACCGCTCGTCCCGGGCCTCGCCGGTCACGCACCGGGGGCCTCGTTCGTCGCGGTAATCCAGCCCGGTGACCTCCGGCCGCATCACGATCCGCGCCAGCGCGGTCAGCATCTCCCGCGCCTGTTCCTGGAGCGTGGCCTGCCGGGCCAGCAGTTCCTCATCTGTCACAGACGACATCACTCACATACTCCAGCACGCTAGTCACGTCAGCGGCCAGGACACGGCGCCTGACCGGCCGGAAATGATGCCGCCCGGCCCTGGGCGAAAAACCCGGACAAGCCCGGCGGCTGGCCCGGTGAAGGGTCCAGGGTCATCCAGTACCGGTCGGCCACCGCGCCGGTCCAGGTGTACCCGACCAGGTCGGCCGCGCCGTCCGCGCCCGCCCGGCCGCTCGCCCATACCTTGTCGGGCAGCGGGGACACGTCCGAGCAGTCGTTGCCGATCAGGTCGTAGACCGTGCCCGGCGAACCGCCGGTGATCACCGCGGACACCGTGAACTGCCCCCGCTCGGCGCCGGGCATGGCGGCGGCCGTGATGACCACCGTGCCGCCCACACCGCCGGGCGCCGGCAGGCGCAGCGTCTTGCTGGTCACCTGAGGCAAGGACGACGCCAGCCCGCTAGCGCCGGTCCGGCCAGCAGCAGCCCGGGCGTCGTGACGGACCGCGCCCGCCTCGGCCCGGTAGTGCACCGCGACCACGATCGCGGCGGCCAGCGCCACCGCCAGGCCGCCGGCCAGCAGCCAGGGCAGGCCGGGCCGCCGCCGGGCGCGTTCCCGCGGTTCGCGCCCGGACACGATCACATCGGTATCGTGCTCACCGCCGGCCACCTCATCATTGCAGGCGGCCCGCCGCGTCGTGTCAACCGCTCAGCTCAAGCACAGGCAGAACGGGTGTCCGGCCGGGTCGAGGAACACCCGGAAAGTAGTCCCGGGCTGGTGCTCGTGCTTGGTCGCGCCCAGAGCGACCACCTCGGCCTCGGCGACATCGAGGTCGTCGACGACCACGTCGAGGTGCATCTGCTGGGGCACGTCCTGCCCGGGCCACTGGGGCGGGGTGTAGTTCTCCACCCGCTGGAAGGAGATGCAGTCACCGTAATCCGCGCGGATCTCGACCCAGTCGGGCTTGACCTCGGTTTTCCAGTCCAGCATCGTCCCGTAGAAGGCCGCGAGGGCGGCGGGGTCCGCGCAGTCGAGGACGACACTCGGGAAGCGTGCGATAGCCATGCCAGGCACACTACGCGCCACCCCGGACAATCATGCCCTGAGGACCTGGGACGGCCTGCTCGCCTGGACGATGGTCAACGACCGGCCACGCTCGCCGGTCACCGATGCCAGCATCTACTCGATCGTCGTCGCCGCCCGCTCGAACCAGGACCTCGCCCAGGCTGACGACACTGGTATCGCCTGGGACTGGGACTCGCGCAACGAACCCTGAATACCAGCCACCCCCATGATTAGCCACGCTGGCGCGAAGCCGCGCGGGCTTCCTGCTCGGCAGCCTGGGTCGCAAGCTCGGCTTTAGCAGCGGCTGTATCCGCCTCGCGCCTGCGCCTGCGGTCATCCTGCTCGGCCAGTACCGCGTCAAGCCTGGTCCGCAGCAGAGCCTTGACGTCTGTGGAAAATGGTCTGCGCCGGGCGGCTTCCAGCCGGCTGCGCTCCCTCGTCAGTTCGCTTGTGGTCAGCTGCCCTATTGTGTGCTCCGGCTTAGCCGGGCGGCTTCCAGCGGATCGAGGGCTTGTGCTGGAGCTGGGGCAGTGGTGGCAGGCATCAGCTGGCGGTCCTTTGCGAGATGGACAACTGTAATTCGCTCGTATTGAAAGCGGTACCGCCAGTGAAGCCCAGCACCACGTCCTGACGCTATGTTGTTGCAGAATGTTGCAAATGTTCGTTGATCGCACTGTCGATCAACTCCCGTGCGTGGGAGCCGTAAACGGCGGACTGGCGGAGCTGATCGAAGACCGTGGCGTACAAGGTGATCTCGTCCGGGCGGGTGATCTCCAGCCTGGCTGAGATCGTCTCGATGGTGACCCGCGCGTCGTCCCAGATCCAGAAGGGCACCTGAGCGACTGTGTATCGCTCCGCCATCGCCGGGATGATCCCGACGCTTATGTTAGGCAGCCGCCGTACCTCCTGCAGATGCTCTAGTTGCGCTGCCATCACCTGCGGCGTGCCGAGGCGGGTCCGGAGCACCTGTTCCGCCAGTACGACGATGAACCGGCGGCGGCCGTCGCGCAGCACCTTCTGCCGGGCGAGCCTGGCCGCCGTGGCAGCCTCGGCGTCATCGGGCAGCCCGAGGAACCGCACCCAGTAGTTCATGATCTCCATCGAGTACTCGGCCGTGTGGAACAAGCCAGGCAGTGCCGTGTGCTCATAGATCCGGAACAGCTGGGTGCGCTCATACCGCGATGCCGAGGACTCCTGGAGCTGCCGCATCCCTGCCCTGGCCTGATGGCGCCACTCGCGGTACATCGACTCGACCGCGCGGGCCATCGCGATCAGCTCGGGCACCTGGCCGCTAGCGCCGCATGCCGTGCACCACGCGCGGATCTCCGCGTCCGTGACGCTCTGCCGCCCGTTCTCGACGCGGCTGACCTTTGTGTAATGCAGCCCGGCCAGCCGGGCGAGTGCCCGCCCGGTAAGGCTCGCTTCCTGGCGCAGCTCGCGCAAGCGCGCGCCGAACGCCTCCTTCGCCTGCTGAACGTCTTCGCCGGGCACAGCGCCGTTTTATCAGCTCAGAGCGGGCGTGTACTCGCGGTGCGGGATGGACAGCGCCCACGCAGCCTCGAATGACGCCCGGCAGCGAGCGATCAGAGCGGGATCGGTCCTGGTGGGCCGGTCAACGACCATGCCGTTTCCGGCGAACACCATGAACACCAGCAACTCGTCATCGAACAGCCAGAAGTCGTTGCCGGGAAACGTCAGCTCCGATACGCGGGCGCGGGGCACCCACCGGATGTCCTCTCCAGCCTCAGCCATCGGCGCGGTAACGCTGTGCGCCCAGCGCTGGTAGTCACTAAGCGGCTCGGACACGACCCTGGCACGCCGGAAAATCTTTCCGGCCGTGGTGGCGTCACGGATGAGCGTGCACCACGGCCGGAGCCAGCTAAGGTCCTCAGATTCACCTGCGGCCCACTTCGCCAGATGCGGGATCTCGGCCTCGGTGCCGTAGGAATCCCGCATCTCCAGATGCAGAGCCTCGAGTTTGACCTGCGGGAACAGGGCGGTGAACTCCGTGTAAGGGAGCCCCACTAATCCTCCCGGAAGAAGGGAACGAGCCGGTCGGGAATTTCCACGACCATTTCCCCCTCAGGGATGTTCATCTCGGCCAGCGCGGCGGGATCGGTCACAGCCCAGCCCTGGACAAGCCAGCTGTCACGGTCAGTCCTGTAGAGAGTCGGCGACTGGTCCGGGACGCTGCCGGGATCCTTGGCGACGAACCTGATGCGCATGATCTTTCCTAGCGATGTTGCAGAACGTTGCACGCTATGAAGCATTCACCGAAGTAGGCAAGCCGTCAAGACGCGGCGGATCGGCCGGTGCCTCGAAGCTGACTAGAGCGCGGGTGTGGTTTCTTCGGTGTGCAGTGAACGTTGCCCCTATGCAACCGAACCCGCGAACAAAGCGCCGGTCCCTTCGCTGTGGCAGCCGCGTCACGACTCGGTTGAAAGGCGGGCGACGATGACCTCGAGCATGCGCGTGTCGCTCGGCACCTCAGCCCGTTCCATGTGCTCCACCCGCCACCCGCCGAACGTCCCTCCGATCACCGCCTCGTCGATATCGTTGCGCACCCCCGCCGTCCGGACGCTAGCCCGCAGCAGCAGCTTCCCGCCCGGCCGCAGCACCCGCCGCAGCTCATCGGCGTACCGCCGCCGGTCCTCGGCCGGAAGGTAGTGAAAGCACCCCCGGTCAACCGCGGCGTCGAGGCAGTGCGGCCGCAGCGGCAGCCGCCGCACGTCCGCGCCCAGGAAGGCCGCCTCCGGGTGCCCGGCCGCCGCCCGCGCCAGGGCGGTCCCGGACAAGTCGATGCCCGCCGCCTGCCAGCCCGCCGCGGCCAGGAAGCCAGCCTCGGTGCCCAGGCCGCAGCCGATGTCGCAGACACGCCCGCCAGCCGGCAGCCAGCCGTCGCCGAGCGCCGCGACCAGCTCGGGCGGCGGCTGCGACAGGTGCCACCACAGACAGGTCCCATCGGAATAGTGATCGGTCATGACAGCAGTCTGGCCACCCGCCAGACGCCATGAAACCCCGGTTCCGATGCCTCCTAGCGCACTGAACGCCCAGTTTCATGCCGTCCGCGCCGTGCCCAGTTTCATGACGTCCGCGCCGCGTGCCGCCCCGCCCGCCGCCCGAAGAACGAGCCCTCGCCGAGCTGGGCGCCGGAAACGTACCCCTTGCCGTCCTGAGCGATGTTGGACGCGCAGGCCCCGGCCGCGTACAGCCCCGCGACGACCGAACCATCCTCGCGCCGCACCTGGCCGTCCACGCTGGTACGCAAGCCCCCGAGCGTAAACCCCGCGTACAGCGCGTGCCCGAGCCGCAGGTCGAACACCGCCCACGGCCCCTGGTCCTGCGGCGCCAGCCAGTCGGCGCTCTTCCCGAAGTCCGGGTCCTCACCGCAAGCAGCGAAACTGTTGTACCGGGCCAGCGTCTTCTCCAGCGCCCCAGAAGGCACGCCGAGCCCCGCCTCCATCTCCGCCACGGTCTCGTAGCCGTCGAGAAGAGGCACCAGCGGCATCTGCGGCTGCTCCAGGTGCGCGCTGTCGACGATGAGGTAGGCCGCTGACCCCGGCTGCTCCATCACGAACTGCGATGTCCGCGCGTGATAGGAGTCCTCCGCCACGAACCGCTCGCCCCGGGAATTGACGACGATCCCGGTCATCAGCACCGGGGGAGGGTAAAACGGGGCGGTGATGAACGGCTCGTCCATGTGCCTGACGGCCGCGCCCGCCGAGATCCCGAGCCGGATGCCCAGCCCGTCGTCGTACGTCGAGCCGAGCGCGATCAGCCCCGGGGTACCCAGCGCCGGGGTGTAGGCGGCGACCATCTCCGGGTTCATCACGAAACCCCCGGCGGCGATCACGGTCGCGCCCGCCCGGACCACCCCGCTAGCACCGAACGAACGCCACCCCGTCCCCACGACGCCACCGGACTCGTCCGTCACCAGGGCGGTCGCCCCGGTCTCGTACCTCATCTCGACGCCGGCCTCCGCGACCCGGTCGCGCAGCAGCCCCATCACCAGCGCCGCGCCCCTGGTGTCCCCGGGCACCGGGACCTTGTGCCCGCGCGGCGCCGGCCTGGCCTGTTCCCGGAACGGCCACACCTTCTCGTTGCCGGTGAACATCAGCCCCTCGGTGCCCGGCTGGATCACGGCCTTGCCGGGGAAGAAGGAGCGCTCGAACGCGAAGCCCAGCGACTCCAGCCAGCCGAAGTGCTCGACCGACCCCTCGCAGTAGGCCCGGATCTTGTCGTGCTCGGGTTCCTTCGCCGTCGCGACCAGGTACGTGTACATCTCCTCGGCCGAGTCCTCGTGGCCGGTCGCCCGCTGCACCGCCGTGCCCCCGCCGAGGTAGAAGTGCCCGCCCGCCATGCACGTGGTCCCCCCGGGCACGGCGGCCCGCTCCAGCAGCAGCACCCGCGCCCCGGCCCGGGCCGCCTCCAGGGCCGCGCTCCCGCCCGCGATGCCGAAGCCGGCCACCACCACGTCGTACCGCTCGGTGCCAGCGTGCAGGACCGACTCCGGGAGAAGATCAGGAATTACCGAACGAGGCTGGTTCACGTCACCCCGTCAGCTCGAGATCCGGCGGGCGAGACGGTCCAGGTAGGCCTCGACCGTCTCCGCCGGCGCGTCCGGAAGCCCCCACAGGAGCTCGGTGACGCCGGACGCGTCCCAGGTGGCGAAGTCGTCCGGCGACGGCCGCGCGGTGACAAGCACGCGGATGCCGGGCTGGCCGGGCCGGCCCGCGTCGGCCCACGCCTGCCGCAGGGCGTCGGCCTTGCCGCCGATGTCGCTCTCACCGGGGGTGGTCATCCAGCCGTCGGCGTGCCGCGCGATCCACCCGAACGTCTTCGGGCCCCCGCCCGCCCCGATGATCACCGGCAGGTGCGCCTGCACCGGCTTGGGGAAGGCCCAGCACGGCCCGAAGTTCACGAATTCGCCGTCGTAGGCCGCTTCCTCCTGCGTCCACAGCGCCCGCATCGCCTCGATGTACTCGCGTAGCACGGTGCGCCGCTGCCCGGCCGGGACGCCGTGATCGGCGAGCTCGTCGGTATTCCAGCCGAACCCGGCGCCGAGGGTGACCCGGCCGCCCGACAGGTGATCGAGGGTGGCGATGGTCTTGGCCAGCGTGACCGGGTCGGACTCGGCCGGCAGCGCCACCGCGGTGGCGAGCCCGATCCGCGACGTGACCACGGCCGCGGTCGCCAGGCAGACCCAGGGGTCCAGCGTCCGCTTGTAACGGTCATCGGGCAGCGTCGCGTCGCCGGTACCGGGGTGAGCGGCTTCCCGCTTGACCGGGATGTGGGTGTGCTCGGGCACGTAGAACGTGTCGAAGCCGCGCTTCTCCGCGGCCTTCGCCGCCTGAGCCGGCGTAATCCCGCGATCGGAAGTGAACAGGACGATGCCGTGGCGCATGCCACCAGACTAGAACGTGTTCCACTTTCCGGGTAAGTGGGTGCTCAGGAGGCGGGCACCGTGACCACGGCGTACTGGTCCCTGGCCGCGTCGAAGTCGGTGTCGACCTCCCGCAAGCCCGCTTCGGCGAGCCGCTCGCGCAGCTCGGCGTGCGTGAAGGGGCGGAAATCGATCCGGTACTCGTGCGGCTCGATCCGGTCGCCGTCCTCGAACAGGAACACGATGTCGGCGACGATCTCCTGGTCGAGGCGCTCTGGTATATCCCAGGCGTACAGCGTGACACAGCGGCGGCCGTTCCTGGTGACGGCCCGGTCGGCGACTCGCACCATGCGTCGTTCGGCATGGAGCATCTCCCAGTTACGGGTATCGACGACCACGTGCCCGCCGGGGCGGGCCATCCGCCGCAAGGCGGTGAGCGCCCCGACCATGGCCTCGCGGCTGCCGGTGTGCACGAGCGAGTTACCCAGGCAGAGCACGACGTCGAACCGTTCGTCGATGGCCTCGGGCAGGTCCGCCCACAGGCAGCGGGCCAGCGGGATCTCCAGGCTCTCGCGCTGGAACCGGGCCGCCGCCATCGCCACCATCGCGTCGCTTCCGTCCGTGGCCCGGACCCGGAAGCCCCGGCGGGCCAGCGCGGCCGAGCTGCTGCCGGTGCCGCACGCCGCGTCCAGCACGGCGCTGCCGGGCGGGGTCCGCTCCAGCAGCCGCGCCGTGGCCGGATGGCTGATCGCGAACCCGCGCGCCAGCGCGTCGTCGTCGAACAGCCAGTCGTAATCGGCCGCGAAGGTCTGGTAATAGTCATCAGGCATGACCAAAGCCTGCCCGACCGCGTGACGCCGGCTAGCGCCGGCCCAGTTCCATCGTCAGCTTCTTGATGCTCTCGGTGTCCGGTCCGAGCACCGCGAGCACGGGAATCGTGATGCCGGCCCGGACGTAATCGGCGACCCCCGACCGTATCTCGTCCGGGCTCCCGATCAGGAAGAGCTCGTCGATGACCGAATCCGGTACCGCGGCCAGCGCGCCGCGGCGGTCGCCGGCCTGCCACGCGGTCCACATCGCCTCCAGGGCCGGCCCGCGGCCGAGCCAGCGCTGGTACTCGGCGTAGACGCCGGTGTTCAGGTAGGCCGTCACCATCCGCCGGGCCAGGCCCCGTGCCGCCTCCCGGTCCGGGCCGGTCACGACGAAGAGCCGGGCGACGACGTCGGCGTCGGGATTCCTGTCCCGGACCACCGGCACCACCCGGGCCGTATCGTCCGGGCTGAGCCAGTTGAGCACGACCCCGTCGCCCTCCCGGCCGGCCAGCCGCAGCATCCCCTCGCGCAGGGCCGCGACCAGGATCCGCGGCGGGTGCGGCGGGACCCGGGCCAGCCGGAACCCGTCGACCTCGAAGGTGTCGCCGCTGAACGTGACCCGCTCCCCGGCGAACGCGGCCCGCAGGAAGCGGACCGTATCCCGCACCCGCTGGTAGGGCTGGACGAACGCGGTGCCGTGCCACTGCTCCACCATGTTCTGGCTGGATGTCCCGACCCCGACGTAGACCGGCTCGTCGCTCAGCTCGGCCACCGCGAGCGTGTTCATCGCCATCAGGGCGGGACTGCGCGAGAAGACGCCGGCGATCGAGGTGCCCAGCCGCAGCCGCGGCACCCGCTGCGCGGCCACCAGCAGCGGCGCGAACGCGTCGGTGGCGTTCACCTCGCTCGTCCAGATGTCGGAGTAGCCGGCCGCCGCCAGCTCGTCCAGCATGGCCGGAAGCTCCGCCATCGTCTCGCCCGCCACCGGAACCGTCATCCCCAGCCTGTCCATAGTGTCCTTGTACCATGTCGCGATACCGAACGGCGGGAAGGGAGTGAGATGCCGAGGACGTCCCGGCGGGGTGACGTGCGCGCCACCGCGGCCCGGCTGTTCCGGGAGCACGGCTACAGCTCGGCGACGATGGACCTGCTCGCCGACGAGGTAGGGCTCAACAAGGGCACGCTCTACCACTACTACCCGGCCAAGAGCGCGATCTTGTACGAGCTGCTCTCGGACCAGCTCGACGCCACCGTGGCCCTGCTGGCCGAGGTGCCGGCCGGCGGCTCCGCGACGGCGAGGATGCGCACGCTCGTCCGCCTGCAGGTCGAGCACGTGGCCAGCACGCCGGACGAGCTCGTCGTATTCTTCCAGGAACTGCCCTGGATCGACAAGAACCTGGCCCCGGCGCAGGCCGCCGACCTGCGCAAGCGCATCGAGGTGTACCGGACGTTCACCCGGCGGCTGCTCGAGGAGGGCATCGCGGCGGGGGAGTTCCGGCCGCTGGATGTGGACATGATCCACTATTCGATCGTGGGCATCCTGGCGTACATCCCGGTCTGGTTCCGGGCCCGCCCCGACCGCACCAGGGCGAGCCTGGTATCCGAGCTCGCTGACTTCGTGATGTCCGGGGTGGCGCTGATCCCCGCCCCAGCCAGCGCGGTGCCCTGAGATCGCCGGGCCGAATGGCCCGCTAGCGCTCCGCGGGAGCGTGTCCTCCGTCCGCCTGGAACAGGTGCTCACCGGCCGCGCCGGGCAGCCACTCCAGCCTTTTCTCGAAATGGACGGTCACGCCGTTCCGCCCGTTGCCGGTCAGCTCGAGGTTGTCGACCACCGCGTTCATGATCTTCAAGCCCCGGCCGTGCTCGGCGGTCGCGGGCACGGGATCGCTGCTGACGGCGACCCGGTCGGCCCACTCGCCATCGCTGCCGGTATTGACGACCTCGATGGCGCACTGCCCGTTCCTGGCGCTCACCTGTACCTGGTACTCGTCGCCGGGCCCGGCGTGCTGGACGACGTTGGCGCAGGCCTCGCTGAGCGCCAGCGCGATATCGGCCCGTGTATCCGGCGTGACCCCCAAAGTCTCCAGGCATCTGTCCAGGACCTGGCGGCTGACCGGCACGCTGGCCACATCGCGGGGTAGGTGGAGCACCATATTGATTTCCATTCCATCCACCTCCGGCTGATGACCAGCGACGTCGGCAGGCCGTTGGGCCTGCCTGATCACTTGTGCCTCGGTCAGGCCATCCCAAACCGGCAGCCAGGCGCGGATTGCGAGCCGCGCGGCCCGAACGTCAGCAAGTATGACGCCGGTCACATTATTCGCGCCGGATCGGGTAATACCGCAGGGACCCGTGAGGTGTAGCGGACGGAATGGACCGCGCACGCGGAGGTGATGCGGCTTGCTCAGGCTTCATGTCAACCCGTTCGACTACACGATCCTGGGGATCTACTTCGCTCTGGTCATCGCGATCGGGGTGATCGCCCGCCGGGCCGTCGCCACCAGCGAGGACTTCCTGCTGTCGGGCCGGTCGCTGCCGGCCTGGGTGACCGGCCTGGCGTTCATCTCCGCCAACCTCGGCGCGATCGAGATCCTGGGCATGGCCGCCAACGGCGCCCAGTACGGCCTGCCGACGGTGCACTTCTACTGGATCGGCGCGGTCCCGGCCATGGTGTTCCTCGGCGTCGTGATGATGCCGTTCTACTACGGGTCACGGGTGCGCAGCGTGCCGGAGTTCCTGCTCCGCCGCTTCAACCCGGCCACCCACTTGTTCAACGCCATATCGTTCGCGCTGGCCGCGGTGCTGACCGCCGGCGTGAACCTGTACGCCCTGGCGCTGGTCATCAACGCGCTGATCGGCTGGCCGATCTGGCTGTCGATCGCCGTCTCGGCGGCGTTCGTGCTGGCCTACATCACGCTCGGCGGCCTGTCGGGCGCGATCTACAACGAGGTGCTGCAGTTCTTCGTGATCATCGCCGGGCTCGTCCCGCTGGTGATCATCGGGCTGAAAGCCGTCGGCGGGTGGAGCGGCCTGCAGGACAAGATCGACCACACCAAGCTGGGCGCCAGCGCCTTCTCGACCTGGGGCGGCGTGAACGTAGGGCACTGGACCAACCCGCTGGGCGACTGGATCGGCATCGTGATGGGGCTCGGCTTCGTCCTGTCCTTCGGCTACTGGACGACGAACTTCGCCGAGGTCCAGCGCGCCCTGTCGGCCAAGGACCTGTCCGCGGCCCAGCGCACGCCGCTGATCGGGGCGTACCCGAAGATCTTCATCCCCGCGCTGACCATCATTCCCGGCCTGATCGCGCTGGCCGTCATCCCCAAGCTGGGCACCCCCAAGGGCGCCTCCTACAACGACGCGATCCCGCTGCTGATGGGCAAGTACCTGCCCAACGGCGCGCTCGGCGTGGCCCTGGCCGGCCTGCTGGCGGCGTTCATGGCCGGCATGGCGGCCAACGTCAGCTCGTTCAACACCGTCTTCACCTACGACATCTGGCAGACCTACATCAGGAGGAACCGGCCGGACCGGTACTACCTGAACGTCGGCCGGGTGGTGACCGTGGTCGGCATCCTGATCGGGATCGGCACCGCGTTCATCGCCTCCGGCTACAGCAACATCATGAACTACATCCAGTTGCTGTTCTCGTTCTTCAACGCGCCGCTGTTCGCCACGTTCATCGTGGCCATGTTCTGGAAGCGGTCCACGCCCTGGGCCGGGGTCTTCGGGCTGGCGGCCGGGACGATCGGCGCTGGCGTCATGCACTTCGCCGGCTACCACATCGGCTACTTCTACCCGATGCAGCACTACGACCCCACCCACGCCACGATCAACGCGCAGATGCTCAACTTCTACGGCGCCATCACCGCGTTCGTCGCCGACCTGGTGGTCACCGTCATCGTCACCCTGGTGACCAAGCCGAAGCCGGTATCCGAGCTCGCCGGCCTGGTCTGGGGCGTGCACGATCCCAATGCGCCGGACCCGGCCAGCGTGCCCAAGCCGGCCTGGTGGGCGTCGCCCAAGCTGCTCGGCGGGGTCGCGCTGCTCATCGTCCTCGTCCTGTCCATCATCTACTCGTAGAGGGAGGCCGTCATGTCGCAAGCGCCAGACACGGGTACCGAAGCCCCTCAGTCGGCGTCAGCGCGGCTCTTCGATCTGCGGTCGCTGATCGGCGGGCTGTTCGTCCTCTACGGGATCATGCTGACCGTGGCCGGGCTCTCCACCTCGCACAAGAACCTGGTCAAGGCGGCCAACATCAACATCAACCTGTGGATGGGCATCGGCATGCTCATCGTCGGGGTGGTGTTCCTCGCCTGGTGGCGGCTCAACCCCGTCCGGCGCGACCCGCCGCCCGGCACGACCGGGACCGGGCCATGAGCGCTCCGCCGTTAGGTACGAGGCGTGGGGCGGTCCGCTTGCTCATGTGACCGCGATGAACCAGGGCATCGCCCCCGCACGTGACGTCCTAAACGGGGCAGTGCAGGTGCTGGAGCTTGCTGGGGGTGAGCGGCGGGTGCCGCCACACGGCCTCGGCGGTGCGCCCGGGCAGGGAGCAGGTGATGTCCATCCGGTGCGGGGTCTCCAGGAAGATGACCTCGGCCCGCAGGGTGCGCTCGTCGAGCCAGCCGCCGGAGGCGGCCACCGGGATGGTTTCGCCGGTGCGGTCGGCGTGGTCGGAAACGGCCCAGGTTCCGCTGCCGACGGGAACGGTCAGCGCGTTGGCGCGCTCGGTGAGGCTGATCTGCCAGCCGCCGGCTTGCGGCGTCACCTCGACGGAGGTCAGGAAGGGCTGAACCGGGGCGCCCGCGGGGCCGGCCGTGACGGTGAACGGCCCGCCAGCCCACGGGGCCGGTTCCGCCGCGGCCGGTTCCGCCGCCCCGGAATTGGCAGGCAGGGCGCACGCGGGGAGCTCGAGACCGGCGAGGCGGGCGGTGAGCTGGTCCTGCGCGGGCCCGGGGTCCGGTGAGATCGTGCCCAGGCCAGGCAGCAAGTGGTCCCACATGGCGTCGAGGATGGCTTGCATGTCCAGCGTGTAGGCGGTGGTGGCGATCACCGTGTCCTGCTCGGGCAAGATCACGCAGAACTGGCCGAACGCCCCGTCGCCGCGGTATCCGTGCCGGGCCATCCAGAACTGGAAGCCGTAGCCCTGCCGCCAGTCGGGGTTCGGTTCGTCCGGGTTGGCGACCTGCTGCGACGTCGCCTCGGCCACCCATCGCTCGTCGATGAGCTGTGTTCCCTCCCAGCGCCCCCGCTGCAGGTACAGCAGCCCGAGCTTGGCGATGTCCTCGGTCCGGGCGTGCAGGCCGCTGAAGCCCTGCTCCCGCCCGGGCGGGAAGGTATGCCAGCCGACGTGCCCGATGCCGAGCGGGTCGAGCAGCCGGGGCCGCAGGTAGCGGGTCAGGGGCATTCCCGCGTTGCGCTGGATGATGCTGGCCAGCGTGTACGTGCAGGGCTGGCTGTAGGCGAAGACCGTGCCGGGCTCGCGGTCGGGCGGGATCAGCAGGAACCCGCGGACCGGCTCGTCCCGGTCCCGCCCGAGCGCCTCGGGCAGCATTTCCCGGGTATGACCGGAGGCCATCGCCGCGACATGCCTGATTTTTACCGAACGCGTTCGCGGATCAGTGATCTCTTCCGCGAACTCACCGAAGTGCTGGACGACCGCGTCGTCCAGGTCGAGCAGTCCTTCAGCCTGCGCGAAGGCCGCCGCGGTGGAGGTGAAGCTCTTGCTGAGCGAGTACAGCAGGTGCGGGCGGCCGGCGCTGTACGGCGCCCACCATCCCTCGGCTGCCACCTGCCCGTGCCGCACCACCATCAGGCTGTGCATCTCGATGTCGGGACGCTCGTCCAGGGCGTCCAGGAAGGCGAGGATCGCGGCCGGATCGACCTGCTGATCCACGGGCGTGCTGCGCGGCAGGGAACTCGGCATGACGCGAGCCTAAGACACCGGCCGCCGGGGCCGGGCGCGTGGCCCGGTCCCGGCGGCGTTCATGCTGGAGCGTTGCCCCCGTCAGAAACGCTCCGGGGTGTTCCGCGGGCTGGCCACCCGGGACTGGGCGTAGTTGAGCTCGGCGACGATAGCGGCGACGCGGCGGCCGATGCGAGCCAGCGGCCCCTGCGCGTCCTGCGTCACGTGGTGGTTCATTGTTCCTCCTCGGTTTCCGGCCATCTCTTCGCCGGTACTACCGAGTCTCGTCCTAAGACCCCCCCTCCCGCATCGGAGGAAATCCCTATCCTGCCTGCTGAGGGGGGCCTTAGGCACCCCGGAACCGGCTTAGGCCAGGGCTTAGGCGGCTAGGAGGTGCGCACCACCGCGATGCCGGCCAGGGTCGGCACGATCCTGTCCGCACCGTAGAGCGCCGGCAGGGCCCGCAGAAGCGTCACCCCAGCGTCCAGCCCGCCCCCTTCCCGCCCCCGCCACCGCCCCCTTCCCGCCCGCCCCGCCCCTCGCCCCCGCCACCGCCCGCCGCCGTCGCCGCCACCGCCGTCGCCGTCCGCCCCAGCCGGGCTGCTTACCACCTCGATGTCACATCGTCGTGGTCTTGACCACCGCAGCGTCACATCGAGGTGGCTGCCGTCGCCGGCACCTCAGGGACAGATGGGACCTGCGGGACGGGCTGGCCCGGTGGGATGAGCGCATCGGCCGGAGCCAACGCGTTCCGCTCCTCGCCGCGGCTGGCCGCCAGTGACGGCTGCGGCAGCCGGGGCGGATGGGGCCGTTTAGGTGAAGCCCACGTTCAGGTCGAAGTGCCCGAGCCGCAGGTTCAGGACTCCGCCTCCCGCCCAGTGCACGATGTAGGCCAGCAAGATGATGATGAGGATGGCGACCACCATCCAGAAGAAGAACACGACGATCCCGGGGATGGCATATCCGCCTACTGTTCTGGTTCTGACCACGAACCCCAGCTACCCGTCGCCGCCCGGCTTATCCGCGGTTGCCGCCACCTCCGTCCCGCGCTGGTCAGCGTCCGGCCCAGGTCGGCGACCTCCACGGTGGCCCCGTCGGTGCGGAACAGCCCGGGCGACGCGAGATAGCGGATCAGCCGCCCGAGCGGGCCGGCGTCGGCTGGAACATCTGGGCGGGAACAGCTGCCGTCGCGCTGCCGGTCATATCGCCTGATTCTTTCTCCATGAGAATTTGAACGCCGCCCGCCTAAGCGAGCGCGACGTTTTAGGGAAAAGCAGCAAAGGACCCGTGCGCGCCGGCCAGGCAAAGAAAGCTCCCCGTGAATAACTCCAGAGTTACTCAAAAGGCGGCAATTGCGAGCCAGGAGGGTTCAGTCAAAAGGCCCTGGGGAAACGGGCAGCAGTAGCTGACCTGCGATTATGGTTGACTGAGCCGAAACGCGGCAGGCGGCGTCACCCGAGGAGACGACCCGGATGCGGACTGAACCGAACCGGCCGGACTGGGCCCGGCTGCGCCGTGCTCTGTGGCAGCCGCCCCGCCCGCACGGCGAGGCGCCGCGCGAGCGGACGGTCGGCCCGCTCGAGCTCTTCTACGACCTGGCCGTGGTCGTGCTGGTCGCCCAGGCCGCCCACCACCTGGCGGGGCACCTGACCTGGCGCGGGCTCGGCGAGTTCGCCGCCATCTTCACGCTGGTCTGGATCGCCTGGGCCAACGGCAGCTTGCACCACGAGCTGCACGGTCACGACGACGCCCGTGCCCGCAGCACGTTCCTGCTGCAGATCCTGGTGCTCGCCGCGATGGGCGCCTTCATCCCGCAGGCGGACGGGGCCCGCGGGGCCGCGTTCGCCGTCGCCGCGGCGGTGCTCTTCGCGGTGCTGACCGTGCTGTGGCTGCTGGCCTCGCGCGGCGACGGCCCCGAATACCGCCGGCCGAGCCGGCTGTTCGTCATCGGGACGGCCGCCTGCGCCGTCCTGCTGGCCGGTACCGCCCTGCTGCCGCCCGGGGCCCGCGTGCTGGCCTGGGGCCTGCTGGACGTGGCCTACCTGGCCGGCTACACCGCCGTGGTCCTCACTTCCACCCCGACCCAGGCGGCCGCGATGGTCGTCAGCGACGCACTGACCGAACGGTTCGGCGCGTTCATCATCATCGTGCTCGGCGAGACCCTTACCGGTGTCGTCGCCGGCCTGTCCGGCGAGCCGGTCAGCGCCATGGCCCTCGCCGTCGGGCTGGTCGCCGTCGTGATCGGCTTCGGCGCCTGGTGGACCTACTTCGACTTCGCCGGCCAGCGCCGTCCCCGGCCCGAACGACCGCCCAGCCTGCGCTGGGAACTCGGCCACCTGCCGCTCACGGGCGCTATCGCCGCGATGGGCGCGGCGATGGTCACCCTCGTCGACCACGCCCGCGACGACCGGACCCCAGCCGCCACGGCGTGGGTACTGTGCGCGGGCACCGCGGTCGTGCTGTGCGCGACGATGCTGATCAGCGCGAGCCTGCCCGCCTGGGACAGCGACCGCGGCCTGTACCAGCCGCTCGCCCGGATCTGCGCCGTGGTGGCCGCGGCTTGCCTCGGCCTCGGCGCCTGGCGGCCCGCGCCGCTGGTCCTTGGCCCCGCGCTGGTCCTGCTGCTCGGCATCCCCTGGGTCTTCGCCGTGGTCCGCCACCTGGCCAGCAAGGACGACGCGCAGCAGGCCGGGGGTTAGGTGAAGCCGACGTTGAGGACGAAGTGTCCCAGCCGCAGGTTCAGGACGGCACCGCCGGCCCAGTGGACGATGAATGCCAGCACGATGATGGCGAGGATGACAACCACCAACCAGAAGAAGAACACGACGATCCCGGGAATTGTGTACCCGGCCACTCTTCTCGTTCTAGCCACGGCCTCCAGCTACCCGCCGCCGCCCGGACTATCCGCGGCGGGTATTATGCACCCGGCGCAACGCCCGGACTAGACTCACGGCGTGTCCGGCACTCAGTAACTAAGCGGATGACCAGGGCGCCCGGGCTCTGCTTCGGCCCGAGCGCCGCGACGGCCAGCAGGCCGGCCCCCGGACGCCACGACGCCAGCTGGGTCTTGGTCGTGAAGCTGAACTCGGCCACCAGGCTGTCGCTGCCGGCGGGCCACCCGAAGCCGATGAGGGCGTCGCTGCTGACCCAGGTGTGCGGCACCACCGTCAGGCGGCCGCTGGTCAGGGACATCCGCTCCAGCTGCACCGCCCGCGCGCCGTTCGCCGTGTTGTCGCTGAAGCCCACCTGGATCACCAGGAAGCTCCCGTCGGGGCTGAAGGAGGCGCTGGCCACCGAGCTCGCCGCGGGCAGCTCGGCCGAGGCCTGCTGGCCGGTGGCCAGGTTCAGCACCTGCATACGGCAGCGCGCGGCGCAGGAGGCCCAGGCGATCTGGGTGGCGCTGGCCGCAGTCACCTCCTCGAAGCTGCGGCTGACCTGCCGGGTGGCCGGATCCCACAGCTTGTCGGGCATCCTCCCGGTCCGCGGCGCCGCCGGGGCCAGCAGCAGGCCGCGGCTGGTCCCCTGCTCGATCATGTACCCGGCCGGCAGCGTGACCTGCGGCCCGCGCAGATGGCCGGCGACGGTGACTTCCCGTGCCACGCCCGGGGACGTGGCCGGGTCGGCGCCGGAGGGATAGCTGGTCAGCCACAGCGTGCCGGGCACGCCGGAGGCGACCGCGTCCGCCACCCCGGCCGGGGTCGCCGACCGCCCGCTGTCGGCCAGGAAATAGACGGGCCGCTGCGGGCCGGCGCAGCTGCCGCAGGCGGCCTCGGCCACCGGGCTGGCCTGCACCGCCCAGCCGCCCGCGAGCCGGATGAACTGATAGCCGGACCGCTGCGACGGCAGGCCGCCGATCGGCATCACCTGGCCGGTGGCCGGCGAGAACCAGGCCGGCTGCTCTCCGGTCACCGGCAGCCGCAGGCTTCCCGGCCACGACAGAACCTGGCCGGTGATCCCGTCGGGTGCCGCCGCTACCCCCGTGTCGCCGGAAACGGCGCCGGAAACCCCGGACGGGACCGGAGCCGCCGAAGGAAGCGGGGCCGCGGTGGCCGCCGGCTGCGCCGTCACGTGCCGGGACCGCGGCAGGTAGTGCACGACCAGCGCCGCCACCAGCGCGAGCACGGCGACGGCCGCCACCCGGCGCGGCCACGGACCGTGCTCACGGCCCTCACCCTGACTCAGGATGTCAGGCAAGCCTCACCGCCAAGAGCGTTCTGATCTGTGTCTACGACCATACGCCGGCCCGCGGGCGGGTAACGGCTCAGACCAGGTTGAAGTGCTCGAGCTCGGAGTCGGTGAGCAGGCGGGACCGGATGAGGAAGCGGACCCTTCGGGCGCTTCCACCGAGAAGCCGCTGCCGCGCCCCGGCACCACGTCGATGGTGAGGTGGGTGTGCTTCCAGTACTCGTACTGCCATAGTGACATCCAGAACGGGATGGGCCGGTCCAGGCCGGGGACGTCCAGGTCGCCGAGGCGGATGTCGGCCTCAGAGGTGATGAAGTCCCCCTCCGGGAAGCACATGGGCGATGACCCGTCACCGGGCCGCTGCCGAGGCGAGCCAGCTCCGATTCGGCCATCCTCGCCGCGGCCCGGATCATCGCGATCGTCTGCGGGGTGCCGATGTCCTCGCCCCCGGTGATGTCGACGATGCCCAGGACGCGGCGCGAGACCGGGTCGTGGATCGGGGCGGCCGCGCAGCTCCACCGCTGCACCGGGCGCACGAAGTGCTCCACCGCTGGTTCACCGGCCCGTGACCGGATCGGTCCGGTCCGGGACTTGATCCGGCCTTATGCGCTGCCCCTTCCCAGGCCGATGCTTGTCATCATGACTCGCGCTCTTCTTGTTATCGACGTCCAGGAATCGTTCCGGCAGGGCCCGCTGTGGGCGGCCATCTCTAACCCCGGCATCGCCGCCGACGCCGCCCGCCTCGTCGAGGCGGCGCGGGACCGCGACGACCTCGTCGTCTGGGTGCTGCACTGCGAGCCGGGCTCGGGAACTCCGTTCGACCCGGTCAGCGGCCACGTCCGCTACCTGGAACCGCTTGAGCCGCGGGCCGGCGAGCCGCAGCTGACCAAGACCTCGCACAACGCGTTCACCACGACGAACCTTCAGCAGCTGCTCACCCAGCGGGGCATCACGGAGGTCATCGTCTGCGGCATCCGCACCGAGCAATGCTGCGAGACCACGGCCCGGGTCGCATCCGACCTCGGCTACCAGGTCACGTTCGTCACCGAGGCCACCGCCACCCACCCGATCGCGCACCGCGATGCCCCGGCGGGCCAGACGCTCGACCAGCTGCTGGCGGATCCGCGTACCCTGCCGGCCAGCGCGGTCATCGAGCGGACCGAGTACGCGCTCGCCGGGCGGTTCGCGACCATCGCCACGATCGCCGCCGTCACCGGGCCGGAACGCCAGCCCGCTATCCTGACCAGATCGTGACTAAGGTCGTCTTCCTGCTGGTCCCCGGGCTGCACCTGCTGGACCTGGCCGGGCCGGCGCAGGCGTTCGGCACCGCCGCCGACCTCGGCTGCGGCTACGAGCTGGCCTACGTCGCCGAGCAGGAAGACGTCCCCGCCGCCCAGGGCGTCACGCTCCGGGCGACGACGCGCTGGCCCGCGCTCGCCGCGGACGACCTCATCATCCTCCCCGGCTGGCGGGCCAGCCCCGCGATCGCGGGCACCGGCCCGCTGGCCGGTGCCACCCTCGAGGCGCTCGCCGCTCATCACGCCCGTGGCGGTACCGTCGCCAGCGTCTGCGCCGGGGCCGATGCCCTCGGGCGGGCCGGCTTGCTCGACGGCCGCCGCTGCACCACCCACCACGACATCCAGGACGAGCTCGCCCGGCGCTACCCGCGCGCGACGGTCGTCCGGGACGTGCTCTACGTCGTCGACGGCCGGGTCGCCACCTCCGCCGGGATCGCCAGCGGCATCGACCTCGCCCTGCATCTGATCGCCGTCCGGGACGGCCCGGCCGCCGCCGCGCGGGTCGCCCGCGAGATGGTCGTCTATGCCCGCCGCAACGGTGACGAGCAGCAGGTCAGCGCCATGCTGCGGCATCGCAACCATCTCAGCGACACCGCGCACCGCGCCCAGGATCACATCGAGACGGGGTTCGCCGGCCCGCTGCCCCTCGCGGAGATCGCCAGCACGTGCGGCGTCAGCGAGCGGACCCTCACCCGCAAGTTCGCCGAGGCGACCGGCGTGACCCCGCTGCGCTACCAGCAGCTCCTGCGGCTGGAACGGGCCGAGCACCTGATCGGCCACGGCGCCACCGTCGAGGCCGCCGCCCGTTCCGTCGGCTTCGCCGACGCCCGCATGCTCCGCCGCCTGCGCGCTCGGCCGGGCGCCCGCTACTACGAAACGTAGTAGCATAACGTACGTGAACGGCGCCGTCCCAACGACGATCATCGTCGCCGGCATCGCGCTGGCCGGATACGCGCTGCTGATGACCGCCCTCAACCGGCGGATGAACGTCCCCCTGCTCGCCGCGGTCGGCGTGCTCGAGATCCTGCTGCTCGTCGAGGTCGGCCTCATCGTGGCCAAGCTCGCCGGCGGGGGACGCCCGGCCTCGCTGCCTACGCTCATCGGCTACCTGATCGCGATGCCGCTCGTCCCGGTCGCCGCCGCGGTCTGGGGGCTGATGGAGCGATCCCGGTGGGGCCCCGCGGTCATTATCGCGGCCGGGCTCGTCGCGGCCGTGCTGATGGTCCGGCTGCATCAGATCTGGCCGGTCATCCATGTCTGAGCCCACGGCATCGCCCGAGCCCGCAGCATCGCCTGAGCCGACGGCATCGCCCGAGCCCACGGCACCGCCGCCGGGCTCGACCAAGACCGGGCCGGGCCGGCTGCTGGTCGCCATCTACGCGCTCTTCGCGCTCTCTGCCTCCGCGCGGGCCGCCGTGCAGATCGCGACGAAGTTCAGCCACGCCCCGGTCGCCTACGTGCTGTCGGCCCTGGCCGCCGTCATCTACATCCTCGCCACGGTCACCCTCGCCGCCGGCAATCCGACGGCACGCCGGATTGCGATCGTGTCCTGCTCCGTTGAGCTCGTCGGCGTGCTGGCGGTCGGCACCTGGAGCCTGGCCGACCCGGCCACCTTCCCCGACGCCACGGTGTGGTCCGGCTATGGCAGCGGCTACGGTTTCGTCCCGCTCGTCCTGCCCGTTTTCGGCCTGCTCTGGCTGCGCCGCTGGATCAGGCGGCCCGGCCTCCGCCGGACGTCCTAGCGCCAAGCCCGGGGCGGCCCTGCCGGTCAGGTACCGCCAGTCAGGGGCCGCCGGTCAGGGCCGGCCTGCGCCGACCGGAAAGAACCGCAGGTGTCACTGGCAGACGTGAGGCTGCGGTTCACCGGGGGCGTAGCGGGCCCAGTCGGCCTGCGTCGGCGGCCCGACTTCGGCGCACAGCGCCGTGTACGGGTCGGTGAAGAGCGGCAGCGGCCACATCCGCACGGTGCCGTCGGTGTCGGAGGTGGCCAGGACCCCGCCGTCCGGGCTGAAGGTCACGCCGGTTACGCTGCCGCCCGGGCCGGCGCTGGCCGGGAGGGGAACACCGAAAGGCTGCCCGGTGGCCGTCTTCCACAGTCGCGCATAGCCGTCACCGTAGGCGGCGGCCAGCAGCTTGCCGTCCGGGCTGAACGCCACCTGGTTCACGCGGCCGCTAGAGGCCGCCGTGAGGGGAGCGCCGAGAGGCTGCCGGGTGACCGTATCCCACAGCCGCACCGCGCCGTCACCGCCGGCACTGGCCAGCAGCTTGCCGTCCGGGCTGAACGCCACGCCGCCGGCCGGGCCGGTGCCAGCCGGCAGGGGAGCGCCGGAAGGCCGCCGGGTGACCAGGTCCCACAGCCGGACGTACCCGTCCGTGCCGGCGGTGGCCAGCAGCCTGCCGTCCGGGCTGAACGCCATGCCGGTCACGCGGCCCGCGGGGGCAGCCGCGAGCGGAGCGCCGGCGGCTCGCCGGGAGGCCAGATCCCACGTCCGCACGGTCCCGTCCGGCTCCGGGGCGGCCAGCAGCTTGCCGTCCGGGCTGAACGCCACCACGTCCTGCCCGGCGAAGCCGCCGGAATCCTGGCCGGTCGCGGGGTTCCAGAGCCGTACGGTGTCATCGCCGTCGGCGCTGGCCAGCAGCTTGCCGTCCGGGCTGAACGCCACGCCGGTGACCCGGCTCCCGGGGCCGGTCTCGGCCGCGAGGACGCGCGTGAGCTGCTGGGTCGCCGGATCTCGGGTTCGCACGTTGCCATCGCCGTCGGCGCTGGCCAGCAGCTTGCCGTCCGGACTGAACGCCACCCCGTTGACGCCGCCGGCGGCGGGCCCGGGGGAGGGGCGGGCCTGCCGGGTGGCCGGGTCCCACAGCCGTACCGAGCCGTCGGCGTCAGCACCGGCCAGGAGCGTGCCGTCCGGGCTGAAGGCCACGCCGTTCAGGCCCTGCCCCGGGCCGCTGGCCGGAAGCGGAGCACCGGCGGGCTGCCTGGTGGCCAGGTTCCACAGCTGTGCCTGCCCGCTGCTGGAGGCGGTGGCCAGCAGCTTGCCGTCCGGACCGAACGCCACGGCGTTCACGCTGCCGCGGCCGGCCGGGAACGGAGGGCCCGCCGCCTGCCGGGTGGCCGGATTCCAGAGCCGCACGGTGTCGTCGTCATCCGCGGTGGCCAGGATCCGGCTATCCGGGCTGAACGCCAGCCCGTTGACGCCGCCGTTGGGCACGGTGAGGAACGGGGCGCCGGTGGCCCGCTGCGTGGCGGGGTTCCACAGCCGGACGTATCCGGCCGCGTCGGCGCTCGCCAGCAGCTTGCCGTCGGGGCTGAAGGCCACGGCGCTCGCGTTTCCGGCCGGGCTGGTGCTGGCGCGCATGGGAGTGAGGACGGCGCGCCGGGTCGACGGGTCCCACAGCCGCACGTACCCGTCCGTGCCGGCGGTGGCCAGCAGCTTGCCGTCGGGGCTGAACGCCAGCGCGTTCACGCACCGGTTCGGACCGGTATCGGCCGGGATGGGAGGGCCGATGGCCTGCCTGGTGGCGGGATTCCACAGCCGCAGGTAGCCGTGCGTGTCGCCGGTGGCCAGCCACTTGCCGTCCGGGCTGAACGCCACGGCGAAGACGTATCCCCCCGGGCCGGCGGCGGCCGGGAAGGCCGCGCCGATGGCCTGCCCGGTCGCCGGATCCCACAACCGGACGTAGCCGTCGCCGTAGGCCGCGGCCAGCCGGTGGTCGTCCGGGCTGAACGCCACCGCGATCACGCCGCCGTTGGCGGGATCACCGGGCAGGATGCCGCGTTGCTGCTCGATCAGCAAGCTCGCCATGGCCGAGCCGGCCTGGTCGGTGGGCAGGACGCGCCAGGCGGCCACGGCCAGCCGCCGTGCGGTGAGCGGGCTGGCGGAGCCGGCCGCGAGGCTGTCGGCCGCCAGCTGGCGGGAGAGGGCGATGGCGTGCTGGCGGGACGCGCTGGCCGAATCGCGGACGGCGAAACCGGCGGCGCTGAGGGCGGTCACGGTCAGGACCAGCAGCCCGGCCAGCACACCGCGCCGAAGCTGGGTGGCGCGCCGGGCGGCATGGTGCCCGGCGCCGAGGAACGCGCTGGCGGTGGCGGGCAGCGGGAAGTAACGGGCGGGCGCACCCTGCCAGCGGGCGGCGGCCACGTCGACGGTGGCTAGCCTGCCCGGCCGGTACAGGTAGGCCGGGTCCCGGCCGTGGCCGTCCCAGGTGGCCGCGTCGGAGATGACCTGGCTGTACAGGGCCCGGTCGAGCTGGTCGTCTCCCAGCCAGTCGCGGAGCTGTTTCCAGGCCTGCAGCAGCACGTCATGAGCGATCTCGACGCTGTCTTGTCCGAGGACCAGCAGGCGCTGAGTCGCGAAGACGCCGATGACCGCGTTGGCATCGGCGGCCAGGCGGGACCCTTGCGACGTCAGGTCGGCCCGGCGGCACCGGCGCCGGGCGAACTGGCCATCGATCGTGATGACCGTCAGCTGGGTGAAGACCAGCCGGGCCGCGTCCTGCTGCGCCCCCGTCAGGGCGTCGTAGGCGGCCTGGGCACCCCGGTTGACCGCGTCGGCGACCCCGCCGGTACGCCGGTAGCCGCGCAGCGTCAGCTGGCTGCCTTCCCGGCGTTCCCAGGTGGCGGCCATCGCCTGCGACATCAGCGGCAGGACCCCGCGGCCCAGGCCGCCCCCGGCCTCGTCGCGCAGCTCGTCGACGACCGCCTCCACCACGGCCGGCTCCACATCCAGGCCCGCCTCGGCGGCCGGGCCGGTCACCGCCAGCCGCAACTCGGCTTCGCTCATCGGCCCGACCGTGAACAGCCCGGCGTTCAGCGCCGCCTTGAGCGGCGGGTGCGCGATGAGCCGGCCCAGGTAATCCGCGCGGACCGCTACCACTACCAGCGCCGGCGGGAGTCCCTGGGATCCGGCCGGGATCGTGGCCGCCGCGTGCAATGCCCGGATGAACGCCCGCCGCTCCTGGGCGGCGGCGTCACCGCCCTCAGCGGCGGTGAACACCTCCTCGAACTGATCGACCACCAAGATCAGGCGCGGCGGCGGTCCGGCTACGGCGCCGGCTCGCCCGCCCGGCCCCGGATCCGCGCCGCGTCCGGTGGCGATCCGCGCCGCCTGCTCGGCCAGCATCGGCGCCTCGTCGGGCGACGCTGACAACGACCGGTACACCGACAGCGGATCCGCGCCCGCCAGCTCGGCCAGGTGCATGGCCAGCTCCCGCAGCGGGTTCCCGGCCGGCCGGATCACCCGCCGCGGCCACAGCTCCGACCCGGGCCCCAGCGCGCCCGACGCCAGCCGCGGCAGCAACCCCGCCTGCAGCAGCGAGGACTTCCCGGTCCCGGACTCACCGGTCACCAGCAGTATCCCGTCCCGGTGCTCCGCCAGCCGCCGCACCAGCTGACCCGCCAGCTCGTCGCGCCCGTAGAAAAGCCGGGCATCGCGCTCCTCGAACGGCAGGAGCCCCCGGTAGGGGCATGTCCGGGCCGAGTCCGGGCCAGGCGCGGGCCCCTCGGCTGTGGCGTCCCCGTCCCGGGCCGCCAGCACATCGGCGGCCGGGATGCGGCCCCGGGCGGCCGCTATGAACACGGGGCGCACCGGCTCGGCCAGGCCGAGCGCGCCGGCCAGCAGCTCGGCCGTGTCCTTGCGGGCGGTGCGGTTGATGCCCCGTTCCAGGTCACTGATCGACCGCGGGCTCAGTCCCGCCGTCCCGGCCAGTTCCTCCTGCGTCAGCCGCGCCTCGGCCCGCAACTGCCGCAGCAAGGCGCCGAACCCCAGCGCAGGCTGCTCTGCCATGATCTGGCGTCCCTCCCGCAGGTCCCCACCCCCCGCACCTCGACCCGGCACGGCACCGACCTGACCTAGACCCAGGCTAACCAGGCCCCGGGCGCCCTCACCATCCCTCCGCTGATCCTGTGGGTCGTCCTGTGGGTCGGCACGTGTGGTGGCCGGCCGCGCTGCCAGGCACGTTGGAACCGGCAGCTCACAGCCGCCGCACACCTCAGAAAGAAAGGAAGCCGGCCATGTTCGATCGCCTCGCGTCCGCCGCAGTGACCTCGGCCCTGCTCGTCGGCGTGCTCGGCGGCACCGCTTCGGCCGCGCCGCACGATAGCGGCCTCACCGCCTGCGCGTACCCGCTGAGCACCCAGACCGTGACCCTCGCCGAGTACCGGAAGGTTCGCGCGGAGTTCGCCGGCTCGCGCTGGCCCGACCTGCGTAACGCCGGGACGGCGTACGTCGACCTGGCCGTGCGGCTGCTCACCCATCCGCAATCCGACGGCTACGAGACCGTCTGGTTCTACCAGCGCCTCTCGGCCGCCTGCGCCAAGCACGCCCCGAAGAAGAACGGCACCTGACCACCCCCGCCCGACGTGAGAGGAACATTCAGCCATGACCACCCGAGACGAGGTTGTCCGCACCGCCCTCGGTTTCAACGGCACCTGCAACGGCCAGGGCTACGACGGCCGGAACCCCTTCAGCGCGAACCTGGGCCGCCCGGCGGAAGCGTGGTGCGGTGACTTCGTCACCGACATCTACAAGCGCGCGCAGATTCCGCTGCCCCCGATGCAGTCGCCGGGCCGGACCGGCTTCGCCTACTGCCCCGCCGCGGTCGATTTCGGCCGCGAGCACCAGGCGACCCGCGACAGCTGGCATTCCGAGCCCGGCGACATCGTGCTCTTCAACTGGAACGGCGACAAGATAGCCGACCACACCGAGATCGTCACGGCCTACCAGGGCGGCGAACTGTTCACCATCGGCGGCAACAGCGGGCCGAGCAACGTCGACCGCTACCGCGGGGAGGGGGGTGTCCACCGGCATCGCTGGGACGCTCCGGCCAGCCGCGGCAACAACCTGATCATGACCGTGCTCGACACGTCGAAGATCGTCCGCTTCGGCGGCCCGGCCCACCCGACCAATCCGGCCGGGCCCCCGGCGGCCGGGCCCCGGCTGCTCATGCTCAAGTCGCCGCTGATCAAGGGGGCCGACGTCCAGGCCGTCCAGGAGGCACTGAACCGGCGCAATCACGCCGGCCTGGCCGCCGACGGCGTTTACAGTCCCCGCACCCGCGATGCCGTCGTCGACTGGCAGCGGCACGACCACATCGAGGTGGACGGGATCGTCGGCCCGCAGACCCGGGCCTCCCTGGGCTTGCCGGCCGCACTGCACGTCCCGGCCTGACCCAGTTGACCATGAGCGTCGCCCCGGGCGGCGAACGTCATGAAACCGGTCTTCCAGCGCGTCCGGACGCACTCGAAGCCCGGTTTCATGACGTCACAGCGGACCCGCGGCACCCAGCTCCCGAGGCGAATACGCCAGGAGGATCGGGGCCGCGCCCTGGTCTGGCAGGCTGGGCGCATGAACGAGGTGATCGCCTGGGCCGTGTTCGCGGGGGCCTGGCTGCTGGTGGCCGGGCCGCTCTACCAGGGATCGGTCGAGCTCGGCGAACTGGACATCGACCGTGAGGGCATCGAGGGGATCAAGGCGTCGGCCATCCAGGCGACCCGGCCGGACCCGCCGTCGGCGTGGTGGTGGCTGCTCCCGCCGGTCATGTACGTGCTGCGCCGCCGGTGGAACTCCGCGTTCCGGGAGGCCACATTCGCGCAGCTCACCGAGACCCAGCGCGAGCAGTTCACCAGCGCGCGCGCCGTCCCGTCGGCGCCGAGCCGGCGTCCACCGCCGACCAGTACTAGGAAGGCGCCGCTCCCGGACCGGAAGTCCTCTCATTTCTAGACGTTCTGGCCACCCAGCCTGGCGATACGTTGATGACCTAAGCGCCGCCGCTGGGCGGGGCTCCGGGACGTCATGGGACCAGGATGGCAGTCGGGTACCGGTCGGTTTTCTCTCTGCGGCGCGGCCAGGACGCGGCGCGGCTCACGGCTGAGCAGTTCGCCTCGTGGCTGGCGCACAAGGGATACGGTCCCGTTGCCATCACCCCTGGGGTTCACGACGTGGCCGAAAACGCCCGCCTCGTCGTGACCGAGCTGGAGCTGGACGACGGCTCCCGCTCGCGGCGGTACCGGCTGACCGAGTCTTCCTCCGCGGGGGACTGGGTGACGACCGTGACGGTGTGCTGTGACGGCGCGGACGATGACTGGGTCTGGGTCGATGTCAACGCGCCGCCGTCGGCCCACGGGCCGGCGGCCTCGGCTGAGCGGCTGGTCAAGGACGTAGATGCCGCCGACGCCTGGTGGACGGGGGTCCCCCACATGGTCCGGGCGATCTTGTCCGCGGCCGACGCCCACGACGGCGAGATGACCATGTCCGTCCGGCCGATCCCGGTCACCGTGGCCGAGGTCGATGACCTCATATCGGCGATCTGCGATCCCGGGCGCCGTGGCACCGCCCTGGTCGCCGCTCCCATCCCGGATATCCCGGTGCCGCCGATGATCAACCACGTCGAGCGGCTGACCCGCGAGTGCGTCGGCCTGTCCGGGATCTACGTGCTCGATACCGAGGCGGCCGCGAAACTCGACGAGGCGCTCGCGCCTTCGCATTCGGTACCACTGGGAGCGGTTCGCACGTTCTTGCCGGAGGCCGATCCGGCCAGCGCCGTCGATGCCCGGCGGCACCGTGTCCTGCTCGCCCGGACGATCGCCGAGCAGGCACCCGGCAAGCTCGCGCACCTGCTCGGCCGGGCGAACCGGAACCGGGCCCTGAACCTGCCGCTGCCTCCGCCGGTCGCCCAGGTCGACCGGTTGCTGTCCCGGGCGGAGCCGGCCGCCGTGCTGCGAGCCATGCAGGAAGCACCGCCAGGCCCTTTCACCCGCCGGCCAGGTGACGGGGGCGCCACCCTGGCTACGACGGGGCAGGCGCCGATCACGGCGGTCCGCGAGGTCGCCATCGCCGGTGAGATCCTCACCAGCCTCGTCACCGAGTTCCAGTCCGGTGTCTCCGCCGCCGACCTGCGGGGCGGCCCCGACGACATGACCGCCCGGTTCCGGGAGCTGCTGGCCGAAGGCCGGGGCGTGCTGCGCGGTCATCAGGAGATATCGCGGCGTCTCGCGGCCCTCCAGGACATGCTCGAAGACGTAGAAGACGATCGTGACCTGGTCCGCGCCCGGCTGGAGGACGAGCAGCTGGATCACGCCGAGACGCAGGCTGAGCTGCTGAAGGCCAAGCTGGAACTCGACCGGCTGCGCGGCGTTCTTTCCCGGACCGGCCGCATCGATCAGACCCGGGCCGCCACGGCGGCGGCGAAATCGCCCGGATCGTTCGCCGATCTGCTCGAGCGCCTCGACGAGCGCGTGCTGTCCTGCGTCGTGTTCACCGGCGACCAGAAGAACACGCTGGAGCTGGACGACTTCGACCCGCTCGGCATCTGGGCCGCCAGATCGTGGGACATGCTGCGGGTCCTCGACGGGTACGCGGCCGCGCGGTTCCGCGGTGAGTTCGGCAAAGGGGTCCACGCCTACCTCGGCCACACTCCTCCCGGACGGCCCGGTTACCCCCCGGGCGCGCATTCCACCCAGGAATCCGAGCCCGTCGAACGCTCACCCAGGCTCCGGAAGCTGCGGGTGTTCCCCGTTCCCCGGGACATCCATCCGGACGGCGTCATCTTCATGGACGCGCATTTCAAGATTGCCCGCAAGGGCCTGATCTCGCCCCGGATCTACTACCACGACGGCGCCAGCCAGACCGGGAAGATCTACGTCGGCTACATCGGCAAGCACCTCCCGAACGCGCACACGAATTAGCCCGGCAGCTGGTCGAATACCTCGGTCTTGATCCGGGCGAGGTTGTCACCGATCTCGGCTTGCTCGGTGCCGAGATTCCAGTCGGGCAGGATGAACTCGTCGAAGCCGAGCTCGGCGTACTGCCCGAGCCGGTCCACCAGTTGCTGCGCCGTCCCGGCGATAGCCGGGCGCCCGGGTGTCGGAGCGCTCTGGCCGAGCTCCACGAGGGCGTTGACCGACGTCCGCATCGTGGCCGGGGAACGGCCGGCCGTCTCGCAGGCTTCGGCCAGCGACGTACGCCGGACGGCCAGATCCGGGGCGCTCCAGGTGTTCCACTCGCTGGCGTGGCGGGCGGCGATGCGGAGCATGCGCGGTCCGCGGGTGCCGACCAGCAGCGGCAGCGGCGACTGGACGGGCTTGGGGTCACAGGGGGCGTCGGTGATGTCGTAGAACTCGCCGTGGAACGTGGTGGAGTCCTCCGCCAGCATGGAGCGGACGATCCCGATGGCCTCCTCGAACCGGCTGACCCGCCGGCCGGGCGGCTCGAGGTCGATGCCGTAGGCATGGTGCTCGTTGATCTGCCAGCCCGCGCCGAGCCCGAGGACCATCCGGCCGCCGGAGAGCCAGTCGATCGTGGCGGCGCGCTTGGCGAGCAGCGCCGGATGGTGGACCGAGGTAGGCGAGACGAGGGTCCCGATCCGGACCCGTTCCGTCACCGCGGCCAGGGCCGGCAGCAGAGCCCAGCACTCGTGCGTGTCGCCGCGTGCGGGCGTCGTGTCGCCGGTGTCGGGCATGTAGTGGTCGGCCAGCCAGACGCCGTGCCAGCCGCTGGCCTCCGCCGTGCGGACCTCCTCCAGGATGTCAGCGGGCGGGCGGGAGCTGCGGGGCCACAAGGAGAATTTCACAGGCCAACTCTAGAGACAGCCGGGCCGGCGGTAGCTCACCAGGGGCCGGATCCGCCCAGGTGAAGCGGCGGAAAGTCTCAATCGCGTTACGCCCCAGGAGTTGGGGCGGAGTGTCTTGACACCTCTTCGAAACCGAGAGTACTTTCATTTCACATCTCTAAGATCGTCTGACAATCCGTCAAACAGGCAACCAGGCGATCCGGTAAGTCTCAGGACACGTCCTCGGACAGCTCAGCGAGGGTCGGATATCTCTGGACGCGACACGGCAGTCGCGATTCATGGTGGGAGGCGTAACAGCCATGGCTCTGATCAGGAACATCTCGAGACGCGGACCGGTCGCCCGGTGAACGGCCGCATAGCCGGGCCGCGCTCGTCGCGGCTGCGCACCGGGGCCGGCCTCGTGGCCGCCGCGGTGACCGTCACCCTCGCCGCGGGCTGCGCATCCTCGGGCAGCGGCGGCAGCGCGGGGTCTGGATCGGGGACCAAGGGCCCGATCATCATCGGCGGGCTGGCCGGGACCACCGGCGCGTACGCGGCGGCCGGCACGGCCACCATCAACGGGGCCAAGCTCGCGATCCAGCAGATCAACGCCAAGGGCGGCCTGCTCGGGCGCCAGGTCAAGTTCGTCTGGTACAACGACGCGTTCTCCTCCACCCTGGACACGCAGTACTTCGAGCACCTGGTCAGCCAGGGCGCGGTCGGCATCTCCGGCTCGCCGTCCGAAGGGCCGACCGCGGCCGCGCTGGCCTCCCGGTACAAGCTCCCGGTGATCGGGGACGTGGGCGCCGGCGGCACCACGATCTACCCCAAGGGCCCGGGCACCGACCCGCTGCCGTGGGCGTTCTCCAACTCGCCGAGCACGTTCGCGATGGCCCAGGAGGAGTCGAAGTTCGCCGCCGCGCGCTGCGACTCGATCGGCATCTACTACGGGAACGACACCTACTCGCCGAGCGAGAACACCATCTTCAAGCAGACCTTCGCCGCGGCCGGCAAGGCCAGCGCGATCAAGGTCGACCAGGAGGTCACCGAGAACCTGACCACCGGCGCGACCGTGCCGCTGGCCAGCGAGGTGGCCGCGCTGAAGAGCTCGGGTGCGCAGTGCGTCTACATCGGCCTGGACCCGGAGGACGACGGCAGCTTCGTGGTGAACATGCACAACGCCGGCGTGCACCCCAAGTACGTCATCGGCGGTGACACCATGCTGGCCACCGACACCTACCCCAAGCTGGCCGGGAACCTGGCCAACGGCACGTACTCGGTGGCCGAGCAGGCGACCGTAGCGCCGAACGCCGCGGCCAAGAAGTTCGTCTCCGACTACCAGGCCCAGTTCAACATCGCCCCGGTCATCTACGGCTACGCCGCCTACGACGGCGTGATGATGCTGGCCCAGGCGATCAAGACGGCGGGCTCCACCAAGAACACCGCCATCTTGGCTCAGCTCAACAAGATGACCGGGTTCCCCGGCGTGATGGGGACGCTGAGCCTCAGCCCCAAGAACCACACCACGGACTCGACCTCCACTCAGATGATGGTGCAGTACAGCACGGCCAACAAGACCTGGGCGCCGGTGTCCTCCTAGACCCGCCGGGCCGCGCAGCCGGCCGCCCGGCCGGCTGCGCGGCGGAATGAGGCAAGCAGACTCAATGGAAACCCTGATCAGCGGGCTGTCCGACGGCGCGATCTACGGCCTGATCGCCATGGGCATGTCCATCACCTTCTACGTGACGCGGGTCATCAACTTCGCCCACGGGCAGCTGCTGATGGTCGCGGTCATGATCATCGCCGAGGGCTCGCTGGCGCACTGGCCGCTCGCGGCGTCGATCCTGCTCGCGTTCGTGGCTTCCGCGGTGATAGCGGTGCTGACCTACCTGATCGCGATCCGCCCGGTGCTCCGGCGCAACCGGTTCAACATCATCTGGGTGGCCAGCACGCTGGGCATCAGCATCGTGCTGGAGAACGGCGCGGCCTACTTCTTCGGCTCGGACACCGTGCCGTTCCCGGTGCTGCTGCAGGACGACACCATCAAGGTGGGCGGCCTCACCCTCTCCTGGCAGCAGATCCTGGCCTTCTTCCTGGCCCTGGCCATCGGGGCCGCGTTCGAGCTGATGCGGACGAACACCACGCTGGGCAAGGTCGGCATGGCCGTCGCCTTCGACCCGGAGATGGCCTCGGCGGTCGGGGTCAACACCAACACGATGGCGGTCGGCGCGTTCGCCCTGTCCGGGGTGCTGTGCGCGGTGGCCGGCGTGCTGCTCGGCCCGTCCTCGTTCGCCAACCCGTACATGGGCGACACCTACGCCATCTACGGGTTCATCGCCTTCATCGTCTCCAAGACGACCTACCCGCTGTCCGCGCTGTACGCCGGGATCGTGCTCGGCGTGGTGGCCGAGGAGGCCAACGCCTTGATCAACGCGAACGCGGGCAGCTGGTTCCCGTTCGTCCTGGTCCTGCTGCTGCTGGTGGCCCGCCCGAGCTGGATCCTGGCCGAGGGCCAGAGCGCCCGGCGCCCGGCCCGGCGGCGGCTGGGCCGCCTGGCCGGAAGGGGGGCCGTCCATGGCGGTTAGCAGGCCCGTCCCCGCCACCCGCCGGACCGCGGGCCAGGCCGGACGCCCGCGCCGGACCGGTTTCCGGGCCGGTGCCGCCATCGCCGGCGTCCTCGTCTACCTGGTGCTGACCTACTCGGTGGCGCACAGCACCCTGTACGTCCAGGGCCTGGTGCTGGTCGCGGCGGTGTTCGCCGTGGTCGCGCTGAGCCTGGACCTGGTGCTCGGCGTCACCGGCATGTTCTCCCTCGCCCACGCGGGCCTGCTCGGCGTCGGCGCGTACGTGACCACGGTGCTGTGGACCAACGACGGCGTCAGCATCTTCCTGCTGCTCCCGGTGGCCGTCATCGGCTCGGGCCTGTTCGGCCTGGTCATCGGCGCGGCCACGTTGCGGGTGGGCGGCCTGCAGTTCGCCATCGTCACCCTGATCTTCACGCTCGTGTTCACCACGGTGGTCAGCAACATGTCCGTCACCGGCGGCGCGAACGGCCTGCTCGGCCCGACCCCGCCGGACTGGCCGGCCGGGCTGGCCTGGCTCGGCACGACGACGGCCTGGACCACGCTGATCGTGCTGCTGGCCGCGATCGTGGTGGTGTGGGGCATCCGCCGCTCGCCGGCGTACCCGGTGCTGCTCGGCATCAGGGACGCGGAGCGGTTCGCCGAGGCGGCCGGCGCCCGGGTCACGGTGATCCGGATCGGGGTGTTCGCCCTGTCCGGCGCGCTCGTCGGCCTGGCCGGCTGGGCGTTCTCCCTGCTCGGCTCGGTCAGCCCGGACGAGTTCACCTGGGTGCAGTCGGTGAACGTGCTGATCATGGCCCTGCTCGGCGGGTTCAACACCGCGCTCGGCCCCGTCATCGGCGCGGCCGTGGTCAGCATCATCCCGACCGCGGTCGGCCTGCAGTCCTACATCGACGAAGTCATCTTCGGCGTGGTCATGCTGATCGTGGTGCTGGCCTTCCCGAAGGGCTTCGCGGGCAGCGTCGGACCGCGGATCAGCGCCCGGCTTCCCTGGCTGGCCCGTTTCAACGGCCCGCTGCTGCCTCCCGAGGCCGCGGCCGAGGACCAGGCCGGGACCGGACTGGCCCGGGTCTACGCCAGCGGCGGCCAGGCCCGCTCCCGGGTCGCCGAGCGTCCTCGTCCGGAGCCGGGCACCGTGGCGGTGACCTGCAAGGACGTCATGTACCGGTACCCGTCGAGCGAGGTCAGGGCGCTGAACGGGATCGATATCACCGTCACCGCGGGCACCATCCACGGCCTGATCGGGCCGAACGGGTCCGGCAAGTCCACCCTGATCGACGTGATCTCCGGCCGCGCCCGGCCAGAAAGCGGCACGGTGTCGGTCAACGGCGAGGCGGTCAGCGGCCGCGCGTTCGAGCGGGCCCGGCTCGGCTTCATGCGGACGTTCCAGGCCGCGACCCTCGTCAACGAGATGTCGGCGCTGGCCAACGTGGTGATGGGCGGCTACAGCCGGCTGCACCGCAGCGGGCTGCGGGCCCCCTGGTATGCGCTCGCCGTGCGCAGCCAGCGCGATTACGCCTGGCTGCAGCGCGAGGCGCTCTCCGTGCTGGCGGCGGTGGGGGTGGACACCGCAGTGCTGGAGCCCATCGCGGACGCCAGCCAGAACGTCCGCCAGCTGGTCCAGCTGGCCGCGGTCTGCGTGGCCCGGCCGTCCACGCTGGTGCTGGACGAGCCGCTGGCCGGGCTGTCGGTCGGCGAGGTCGAGCAGGTCGGCCGGCTGCTGCGCGAGCTGCGCGCGCTGGGCATGACGGTGATCATCGTGGAGCACCAGACCCAGTTCGTGTTCAATGTCTGCGACCACGTCACCGTGCTCAGCTCGGGCAAGGTCGTCGTCTCCGGCGAGGCCGCCGTCGTACGGCGGAACGAACGAGTCAGAGAGGTCTACCTAGGGCTTTGAACGGCAACGTGCTGGAGATATCCGGCCTCTACGCCCGGTACGGGCACTACGACGTGCTGCGGGGGATCGACCTGACCGTCCGCGAGGGCGAGGTAGTAGGACTTCTCGGACCGAACGGCGCGGGCAAGACCACGACCTTGCGAGCCATCATGGGCCTGATGCGCCGGCGCCGCGGCAGTATCCGCATCGGCGGCGAGGAGAGCATCGGCTGGCCATCCCACCAGGCGGGCCGTGGCTATGCCGCGCTGGTGCCGGAGGGACGGCGGCTCTTCCTCGACCAGCCGGTCCAGGACAACCTGGAACTGGGCGCCTTCCACCTGCGGCACGACCAGCGTCAGGTACGCGAGCTGATGGAGTCGGTGTTCGGGCTGTTCCCGGTGCTGCGCGAACGCAGGACCGCGCTCGCCTCCAGCCTGAGCGGCGGTGAGGCGCAGATGGTCTCGATCGGCCGGATGCTGATGAGCGCGCCCCGGCTGCTGCTGCTCGACGAGCCGTCCTTCGGGCTGGCGCCGCTGGCCATCGAGGGGCTGTTCGGCGCGCTGACCATGCTGAAGGAGCAGGGCCGCTCGATCCTGCTGGTCGAGCAGCGCGTCGACCTGGCGCTGCGGCTGTGCGACCGGCTGTACGTGCTGTCCGGCGGCGAGATCGCCCGGGAGGAGGCGGTCAGCGACATCGGCAACGAGGGCCGGGACCTGATCGACGCCTACCTCGGCTAGGGAGAGGAGACATTACGTGCAACTGAAGGTGGGGCAGCGCTGGCGCGGCGCGGGTTCGCCCGTCGAGGTCATCGTGATCCGCGCCGGGACCGGCGAGGTCGACCTGACCTGCGGCGGCGAGCCGATGGCGCCGGCCGGCGACGGGGCCGCCGCCCAGCCGGGACCCTCCGGCGGCCCGCGGACCGAGCTCGGCAAGCGCTACACCACGCCGGCCGGCGACCTGGAGCTGCTCTGCGTCAAGGGCGGCGCGGGCGCGCTGGCCGCGGACGGGACGCCGCTCGTGCTCAAGCAGTCAAAACCGCTGCCAGCCTCCGACTGATGAACCAGCCGAGGCTGCGGCCCGTCATAACGGAGAATACGTGGACGGACCGGCCCGCCGGGCCCCGGCGGGCCACCCTTGACACTCCGAGCAGGGGGCAGTTAGCATGAGCCAAGTTGTCAGACAATCAGGCAATTTTTCGGAACAGTATCCCAGTAAGGAGACCCGGGTGGATTCTCCGGTTTTCGGGGGACCGCCCAAGGCCACCCTGATCCGCCAGCAGGTCACCGACGCGATCAGGGAAGCGATCGTGCAGATGCGCCTGATGCCCGGCGACCGCCTGGTTGAGCGTGAGCTGATGGAGTGGTCCGGGGTGTCCCGGGCGACGGTACGAGAATCGATCCGCCAGCTCGAGGCGGATCACCTGGTGAAGACCAGCCCGCAGCGCGGCGCCGAGGTATGCGCCCCGACCCCGCAGGAAGCGGCCGAGCTGTACGAGATACGCGCGGTGCTGGAAGGCCTGGCGGGCAGGCAGTGCGCCGAGAAGGCCACCGCCGCGCAGGTCAAGACCCTGCGCAAGGCGTTCGAGGTGATGCGCAAGGCGGCCGACGGGAACTACCGCGGCACGACCATGGTCCAGGCCAAGGCCCAGTTCTACGAGGCGTTGTTCGCCGGGGCGGCCAACGAGACCATCAAGGTCATCCTGACCGGCCTCCAAGCCCGGGTCACCGTGCTGCGGTCGATCTCCATGGCCCAGCCCGGCCGTGTGGGCGACACCATCGAGGAAGTCAGGAAGATCGTCGAGGCGGTCGAGGCGCACGACCCGGACGCCGCCGCCCGCGCCTGCGAGGCGCACGTGCGCGCGGCGGGCGCCGTCGCGCTCGGAGCGTTGCAGACCACCCCCGTGAAGGGACTTAGCCGTAAATGAGCGTGTCTGACGACCTGTTCGACCAGGGAGAGCGGATACGCAGGCAGGTGCTCGGCGACGAGCACGTGGACCGCTCGCTCGCCAACGCCAGCGAGTTCGGCCGCCCGCTGCAGGAACTGGTCACGACGTTCTGCTGGGGCGCGACCTGGGGGCGCCCCGGCCTGGAGCTGAAGACCCGCAGCCTGCTGAACCTGGTCATGCTGACCGCGCTGGACCGCCAGACCGAGCTGGCCGTGCACATCAAGGGCGCGCTGAACAACGGCTGCACGCTGGACGAGATCCGGGAGACGCTGCTGCACACCGCCGTCTACTGCGGGGTACCCGCCGCGATCGAGGCGTTCCGCACCGCGGAGAGCGTGCTCGGCCCGGCCGCGGCCAACGGCCACGCCCCCGGCGGCGCCGGTGCCGGTGCCGACGAGGCGGCTGTTGACGGCGCGGGGGTGGAGGCATGAGCTCAGCCGATTCAGGTCTGGGGTTCATCGGGCTGGGCGCCATGGGCGGGCCGATCGCGGGCCGGCTGCTGGCCCGCCACGGCCAGCTGGCCGTGTTCGACACCCGGGCCGACGCGATGCGGCCGCTGACCGAAGCGGGCGCGGTGGCCTGCGGCTCCCCGGCCGAGGTGGCCGACGTGGCCGGGACCGTCTTCGTCAGCCTGCCCGACCCGGCGGCGATGCCCGCGGTCGTGGACGGCCCGGACGGGCTGCTGCGCGGGCGCGCGATCCGGCACCTGGTCGACCTGTCCACCACCGGCCCCGCGGTCGCCGCGCAGCTGCGCGAGCTCCTCGACGCGGCCAAGGTCGGCTACCTGGACGCGCCGGTCAGCGGCGGTCCCTCGGGCGCGGCCGAGGGCCGGCTGACCGTGATGGCCGCGGCCACGCCCGAGGTGTTCGCCGAGACCGGGCCGCTGCTCGAGGCGTTCGCCGGCCAGGTCGTGCTGGTCGGCGACGGGCCCGGCCAGGGCCAGCTGGTCAAGGTGCTGAACAACCTGATGTCCGCGTCCGCGCTGGCCATCACCTCCGAGGCGCTGGCCCTGGCGGTGAAGGCGGGCCTTGACCCGGGCCGGTTCCTGGACGCGGTCAACGCCGGCAGCGGCCGCAACACCGCCTCGGCCGACAAGTTCCCCCGCTGCGTCCTGCCGCGCACCTTCGACTACGGGTTCCGGGCCCAGCTCATGACCAAGGACGTACTGCTGGCCCTGACCGAGGCCGCCCGGCAGAAGGTGCCGATGATGGTCGGCGGCACCGTCGGGCGGCTATGGACGCTGGCGGGCGCCGAGCAGGCCGACGACGCCGACTGCACCGAGATCGCCAAGCTGGTCGAAGGCTGGGCCGGGGTGACGATAGGACAAGCCGGCACCCATGGCGGCTGAGGCCGGCGGCGAGGTGCTGGCCGTCCGTTACGGCACGGTGCGGACCAGCCGGTCCGGCACCTTCTACCGGTACGAGCAGTACGGCGAGCCGGACGCCCCGCTGCCGATGGACTACTTCTTCTGGCTGATCCGCGGGTCCGCGGGCACCGTCCTGGTGGACACGGGCTTCGCGGCCGAGGTCGGCCGCCGCCGCGGCCGGACCTGCCTCACCGACCCGGTGCGCGCGCTGGCCGGGCTGGGCGTCGCGCCCGGCGACGTGGACCACATCGTGATCAGCCACCTGCACTACGACCACATCGGCAACCTGGCCGCGTTTCCCGGCGCGACCTTGTCGGTGGCGCGGCCCGAGCTGGACTTCTGGAGCGGCCAGGGCCCGGCCCGGGCCGGCTGCGCGGACCTGGCCGAGCCGCGGGAGATCGGCTGGCTGGCCGCCGAAGCCCGGCGCGGCCGTGTCGCCCTGATCGACGGCACCGCCGAGATCGTGCCGGGCGTCCAGGTCCGACTGGTCGGCGGGCACACCCCCGGCCAGCTCGTGACCTCGGTCCGCACCGCCGCGGGTCAGGTCGTGCTCGCCTCCGACGCGGTGCACTTCTACGAGGAGATGCGCCTGGACCGGCCGCACCGGTTCGTCCTGGACGTCCCGGCCATGCGGGCGGCCTACGCCTGGCTCCGGGCCCAGGAGGACGACGGCGCGCTGGTCATCGCCGGGCACGACCCCGAGGTCACCGCCCGGTTCGAGACCGTCGCCACGCTGGACGGCGGCGGGTCGGCCATGCGGGTCGCGGCGTGAACGCGGCCGGAACCCGCTCCGGCGGCTGGGCCCCGGCCGTGCCGGGCGTGACCGAGCGGTGCGTCCAGGTCGAGGCGGCCGACGGCGTGCTGCTGCCCGGCACCCTGATCACCCCGGCCCAGGACCCGGCCGCCGTGTGCGTGGTGTGGCTGCCCGGCTTCGGCCTGGGCCCGGACTACGGGCCCTACCTGGACATCGGCCGGCAGCTGGCGGCCGGCGGGGTGGCGTTCGCCGCCGCGGCGGTGCGCGGCTACCAGGGGGCGGTGACCGCCTGGCGACGGGACGGCGGCCGCCTGCGGATCGCCCAGGCCGGCAGCTGGTACGAGGTGTTCGCCGACACCGTGCTGGACGTGGCGGCCTGGCTGGACGCGGCCCGGGCGGCCGGCTACCGGCGGGTGGTCCTGGCCGGGCACAGCTTCGGCGCCGTCAAGGCGCTGTATTACCTGGCCACGGGCCACGGGCCAGTCGACGGGCTGGTGCTCGCCTCACCCAGCCTCGGCCTGCGGGCACTGGACCCGGACGTCCAGGACCTGGCCCGCGACCTGGTCCGCCAGGGTGCCGGGCAGCAGCTCCTGCCGCCCGGCAGCTGGCCCGGCTTCGGCACCGACACGGTCAGCGCGCAGACGTACCACAGCTGGGCCGAGGTGGCCGGGCTGATCTACGACCCGGAGGCGGACTGGCCGGCCCGCGTGCGCGGCCCGGTGCTGGCGTTCTACGGCCTCGGCCAGGACGTCGGCGCCGGCCCGGAGCTGGCGTTCTTCACCGGGCGGATGAGCGCGGCGCAGGTCAGCACCGTGTTCATCGAGGATCTGAGTCATAACTACGCGGGTGGCGAGGAAGCGGTCGCGGCGACCGTCCGCGCCTGGCTCCACCGCAGCCTGCCGAGCACCGAGAAAGGGACCTGATGAGCAGCAGCGCGGCCAAGCAATGGGCCCGGGAGAACGTGACCGGGCTCTGGACCACCCCGATGATCCCGTTCACCGACAGCGGCGACCTCGACCACGACGGCATCAGGCACAACGTGGAACACCTGATCGCCACCGGCGTGGACGGCCTCGGGTTCGGGTTCTCCGAACCGTGGTACCTGAGCCTGCGCGAGCGGATGGACGCGTTCAGCACGTTCGTCGAAGCGGTCGGCGGGCGGGTGCACACCTACTGCCACGCTTTGGACTACAGCGTGCCGGAGACGATCAACCTGGTGAACCACTGCCAGAGCGTGGGCGCCGAGGCGGTCATGCTGTGGACCCCGATGGAATTCGCCAAGAGCCAGGACACGGTGTGCGACTGGTTCGAGTACGTGGCCAGCCAGGTCACGATGCCGATCTTCGCCTACAACACCTATCACTCGCACATCAACTTCAGCATCGAGACGGTCAGCCGGCTCGCTGCCATCGACAACGTGTGCGCGCTCAAGGACGCGGTCAACGACTTCGGCCACACGGTCGAGGCGATGAACGCGGTCGGCGACCAGATCGTGGTCTCCAACCCGCTGGAGAAGCACTTCGCGGCCATGCGCACGTACATGAACCAGCAGGTGCTGCTGGGCGCCACCTCGGTGTTCTTGATGCAGAGCCCGTCCTGGCAGCCGATCCGCGAGTACGTCAGCCTGATCGACGAGGGCAAGATCGGCCCGGCCTGGGAGGCCTTCTTCGCCCTGGACCAGCTACGCGACGTGTGGAACTCGATCTACGAGAACCTGTGGGACAAGGGCGCCGCGCTGCACCCGGTCTCGACCATCAAGTACTGGATGGACCTCATGGGCATGCGCGGCGGCCCCGTGCGGCCGCCGATGAAGCAGCTCAGCGCCGAGGACAAGGACGCGTTCCGGGAGCGGCTAGCACGCGTCGAGGCGTTCGCCCGGCTCCGCGCGGCCAGCTGAGGCCGGTCTTCTCACCGGGGGCCCACGTGAATATCTCCCTGCTGCTCGAGATGGCGGCCGACGCGTTCGGTGACCGGGTCGCGGTCGGATCCGGAAGCGGCGCGCTCACCTACGCCGGGCTGCTGACCGCCGCCCGGCGGGCGGGCGCGCTGATCACCGAGGCCGGTGCCGAGCGGGCCGGCCTGGTCGACGAGAGCTCGGCGGCCCAGCCCGTGCTGCTGTTCGGCGCCGCCCTGGCCGGGCGGGTGTTCGCGCCGGTCAACTACCGGCTGGCCGACGACCGGCTGCGCGCGCTGGCGGCCCGGATCGCGCCCGCCCTGATCGTGGCCGGGCCGGCCGGCGCGCCCCGGCTGGCCGGCCTGGACGGGGTGACGGTGCTACCGCGGGAGCGGTTCTGGACCGGGCTGGACCGCTACCCGGCCGAGGCTGGGAACCCGGACCTGACCGGGGACGAGGTCGCGGTGTGGATCTTCACCTCGGGTACCACCGGCACGCCCAAGGCGGCGGTGCTGCGGCACCGGCACCTGTTCTCCTACGTCACCGCGACCGGGGAACTCGGCTCGGCCGGCCCGGACGAGGCCGCGCTGGTCAGCGTGCCGCCCTACCACATCGCCGGGGTGGCCGCGGTGCTGACCAGCGTGTACGCCGGCCGGCGGCTGGTCTACCTGCCCCGGTACGCCCCGGCCGCCTGGGTCGCCGCGGCGCGGGCCGAGGCGATCACGCACGCGATGGTGGTGCCGACCATGCTGGCCGGCATCCTGGACACGCTGGCCGAGACCGCGACGGAGCTGCCCGCCCTGCGCTCGCTGTCCTACGGCGGCGGGAAGATGCCGCCCGGCCTGGTGCGGCGGGCCCTGACCGCGCTGCCCGCGGTCAGCTTCGTCAACGGCTACGGCCTGACCGAGACCAGCTCGACCATCACCCTGCTCAGCCCCGAAGACCACCGGGCCGCGCTGGCCAGTGCCGACCCGGCGGTCCGGCGCCGGCTCGGCTCGGTCGGCCGGGCGCTGCCGCACATCGAGCTCGAGGTCCGCGACGAAGCCGGGCAGCCGGTCCCGGCCGGGACCCGGGGCGAGGTCTGGGTACGCGGCGAGCACATCGCGGGGGAGTACGCCGACGGCGCCGCGCTGACCGCGGACGCCTGGTTCCGCACCAGCGACGGCGGCTGGCTGGACCCGGGCGGCTACCTGTTCATCGACGGCCGGCTGGACGACGTCATCGTGCGCGGCGGGGAGAACATCCCGCCGGCCGAGATCGAGCAGGTCATCGCCGAGCACCCGGGCGTGGCCCAGGTCGCGGTGTGCGCGGTGCCCGACCAGACCTGGGGCGAGGTCCCCGCCGCCTTCGTGGTGGTCCGGCCCGGCCAGGCCCCCAGCCCGGACGAGGTGCGCGACTGGGTCCGGGACCGGCTGCGCTCCACCCGGGTCCCGGCCTACGTCGAGTTCGTGCCCGAGCTGCCCTACAACGAGCTCGGCAAGCTCCTGCGCCGCGCCCTCCAGGCCGGCTTCGCCGCCCGCGCCGCCCAGCCGTCCTAGACCAGGCCCCGGGACAGCTTCCAGGACATCCCCGTGCCTGGACCGCCTCACCTAGGTTCCCGGCCACATCGCCGCATCAGCCGGGATACGGGCTGGTGATTGCCATGGGAGTCCGGGCTTCGGTTAGTGCTGTCGGCGGGAAGAGGGGACCTTCTTTGTAGTAGCGCGCGCGAGTCCGGCCGACGGGCTCCAGGATGTCCGCCGAGACGAGGTCGCGAAGATCTCGCTGGGCCCCGGCCACCGGAGATGCTCGTGCTGAACGAGCCGGAGACGAGCCTGCATCCCGACCTGATCGGGCCGCTGGCCGGCCTCATCACCGCCGCCTCGGCTCGTACCCAGATCATCGTCGTCACCCACGCCCAGCCGCTGGTCACCGCGTTCGGGGACGGTTCGGCCCGGGTACTGGAGCTGGTCAAACAGGACGGCCGGACGCTCCTGGACGGCCAGGGCATCCTCGACGAGCCGGCCTGGCACTGGCCCAGCCGCTGAGAGAGCGCGTCAGCGCGCGGCTTCGCGGCCGCCGACGTCGCGTTCCGCCAGGCCGGGGCCAGGGCCGATTGAGGTGCCTGTTTAGCGGTCATCTCTCCGGGCAGCGCAGTCCAGGTCAGAAGGAACGAGCAAACCAGCGACGTAGGGGGCACAATGCCTGACTTCGGTGAGATGGCTGACAAGGCCAAGGACTTCGCAGGCGATCACGACAAGCAGTCCGACGAGGCCCTCGACAAGGCCGCGGACTTCGCCGGCGACAAGACCGGCAACAAGTACGACAGCCAGATCCGGTCCGGCGAGGACAAGGCCGAGAGCTACCTCGGCGTCGAGGACCAGGACAAGGACCAGCAGGGCCAGAGCGGCAACTAGCGCGTAGGTATATAGCAGGGGCCCCGCCTGGCGGGGTCCTTTGCTGTCTCCGGCTCCGTTCGCGACGGTGAGGGTACGCCCCGGCGCACGTCACCGAGGACGTGGGCGACCTGCTCGGCCCGCGGGGGCACGCGTCGTACCATTTTCATGCGGCACGAGAGAGGAGGAGCCGGGTCAATGCCTGAGGAGAACGGCCGGGCGGCAGGCGAGTCACTGACCGCGCTGCTGGCGGGCGGTGCGGCCGGGCATCCGGCGCTCATCGTGCCGGACAGTGGCGAGGTGCTCACCTACACGCAGGTCGCCGCACGGGTCGAGGCGCTCGCGCAGCGGCTCGCCGGACTGGGCGTGCGCCGCGGAGACCGGGTTGCTCTCGCGCTGCCTAATGGCCCGGACGTCGTCCTGCTGCTGCTCGCCGTGACCGCTCTCGGCGCCGCGGCGGCCCCGCTGAACCCCGCCTACACCGCGACCGAGTACCAGTTCTTCCTGACCGACATCGCCCCCCGGCTGATGCTGATCCCGGCCAGCGGCGTGGCCGCGGCCACCGCCGCGGCCGCAACTGCCGGGATAACCGTGATCGGCGTCCGGCCGACGGGAGACGGGCCCCCGGAACTGCTGGCGGACGGCCAGGCCGCGGCGCTCCAGCGCGCGTTCGAGCCGGGCAGCCCGGAGGATGTCGCGCTTATCTTGCATACGAGCGGAACGACGAGCCGGCCTAAGCAGGTCCCGCTGCGGCAGCGCAACGTCATGGCCTCGGCTCGCACCATCGCCGCGCATTACCGGCTGGGCCAGGCGGATGTGTCGTTCTGCGTGATGCCGCTGTTCCATATTCACGGCCTCGTGGCCTCCACGTTCGCGGCGCTGGGCGCAGGCGGCGCCGTCATCGCCCCGCGCCGGTTCACGCCGCAGCGGTTCTGGTCGCAGGCCCGGGAGCACGGTGTCACCTGGCTGTCAGCGGGCCCGACTCTGCATCAGATGATCCTGGACCGGATCGGCGACGGCGGCCCGCCCGGCACGCTGCGGTTCGTCCGGTCGTGCAGTTCCGCGCTGGCGCCCGCGCTCTTGGAACGGGCCGAGCATACCTACCAGGCGCCGATGCTCGAGGCCTACGGGATGACCGAGGCCAGCCATCAGATGACGTCCAACCCGCTGCCGCCGGCGGGCAGGGTCCCGACCTCGGTCGGGGTGCCGACGGGCACCGAGGTTCACATCGTGGACCAGGCGGGCACGCCGCTGCCGGCCGGCCGCGCCGGCGAGGTCGTGATCCGCGGGCCGGGGGTGATGTCAGGATACGTCAGCAACCCGGCCGCCACCGTCGAGGCGTTCTTCGGTGACTGGTTCCGCACCGGCGACCGCGGCGTGCTGCGTGATGGGTACCTCTACCTCGAAGGACGGATCAAGGAGATGATCATCCGCGGTGGCGAGAACATCGCCCCGGCGGAGATCGAGCAGGTGCTTGCCTCGCATCCGGCGGTGCGCGATGCCGTCTGCTTCGGCGTGCCGGACGCCAAGTACGGAGAGCTGGTCGGAGCGGCGGTGACGCTCCGCGCCGACGTCGAACCCGGGGACCTGATCGAGCACTGCCGCGGGCAGCTCGCCGCCTTCAAGGTGCCTGCCCAGATCGACATGCTCGAGGAGATCCCGCGCACGCCTACGGGCAAGGTTCAGCGGCGCCGGGTCGGGGAGTTCATCGCGCAGCGCCGGGCCGGCGCATGAAGTTCGCAGTGCTTGGCGCCGGGGCGATCGGCGCGTATGTCGGTGCCGCCCTGACCCGCGGCGGCGCCGACGTCACGCTGATTGCCAGGGGCGCGCACCTGCGGGCGATGGCTGAGCGCGGCGTGCGGGTCCAGTCGCCGCGCGGTGACTTCTGTGCCCGCCCGGAGGTGACCGGCGACATTGCCGCGGTCGCGGACGCCAACGTGGTCTTCGTCGCGCTGAAGGCGTACAGCCTGCCCGCGATCGCGCCGCAGCTCGGCCGCCTGCTGGCCCCGGGCGCCGCGGCCATCTGGGCCCAGAACGGCATTCCCTGGTGGTACTTCCAGTCCCTGCCGCAGCCCGCGGGCCCCGCTGGGCCGACCGGCCTGGAAAGCGTCGATCCCGGCGGGGTGATCGCGGCCTCGATCAGCCCCGACCACAACATCGGCTGCGTCGTGTTCTGCTCCACCGAGATCGTCGAGCCCGGCGTCATCAGGCACGTCGAGGGCACCCGGTTCACGATCGGCGAGCCGGACGGGTCGGACTCGCCGCGGGTCCGGGCGATCTCCCGGGCCTTCGGCGCCGGCGGCCTGCGCGCCCCGGTCGACCCCAGGCTGCGCGATCAGATCTGGCTCAAGCTCGTGGGCAACGTCGCGTTCAACCCGATCACGGCCCTGACCGGCGCCACGCTCGGCCAGCTCGGCACGCTCCCGGCCATGCACGATCTGCTGCGCGCGCTGTTCGCCGAGTCCGCCGCGGTGGCGGCCCGTCTCGGCGTCACCTTCCCGGTGTCGCTAGAGCGGCGCCTCGAGGCCGGGATCGCGGTCGGCGACCACAAGACGTCGATGCTGCAGGATCTGGAAGCCGGCAAGCGGCTCGAGCTCGAGTGCATGACCGGGGCGATCGTGGAGCTCGCCGCGCACCTGGGCGTCGACGTCCCGCATACAAGCACGGTGCATGCCTGCGTCCAGCTGCTCGACCGGCTGCGAGCCGAGCGCGCGGACCACGGGTGACCGGGCCGGGGGGAAACGCCGCCCTGGGGCAGCACGGGGTAGTCGACCGAGGACCGCCGCCAGCTCGCGGCGGCCACGGGACCGGCGCCGCGCGGACAGTCACGGTGCGGCCTCAGCGCGGAGAGACTGGCGTCAGTGGCCGGTGAGCCGATGGCGCGAGCAGGTGCAGGGCGCGGGCCGACTGGACCGCTTCGGACCGGCAACACGGTCCTGTCCTCAGCCAGGAGATTGAGGATCTAGGCGATCAGGGCGCCGTGCGCGGTCCCGTGCTGGGCATGGCGCTCAAGCAGCTTCGGCCCGGGGTGGAGCATGAACGGCACGAGCTCGCGGCTAGCTTGGGCGATCTCAAGAGCACGCTCGACGGCGCGCCCGGCGGCGTTCGGGTCGCCCAGAATGTCCCAGGCGGCAGCCTCCAGCAGATGTGCTTCTACTACCCAGGAGGGCTGGATTCCGGTGTGGATCACCGAGGCCTCCAGGACGGGGGCAAGCGCGGACACCGCAGCCTCCGGGTCGTGCTGGGCGAGCCGCAGTGAGGCCACGGCGACGCGTATCTGCGCGCTTTGGCGTTCGTGCTCGTCCAGCCCGGCCAGGGCCGCTTCGGCGAGGGCGGTTTCGCCGAGCTGCGCATGGGCGAGCAGCATGAGAGCTCGCATCGACCTGACAAGAGCGTGCGGTGCGACAAGTGGGCCGGCCAGCCGGTCGCCAGCCCTGAGGTCGGCAAGTGCGTCGGCGTGGCGACCGCGGGCCATCGCGAGCAGGCCGCGGGCATAGTGAAGGCTTACCCCGTCGGCGGGGTGGGCGTCAGTCCGCATCGCCTGCCTCGCGCGGTCGAGCCACGGTTCTGCCTCTGCCAGCCGTCCCTGGCCAAGCAGCGCCGTACCGAGCATCGTGTAAGCAAAGGCGGTGGACTGGTCCTCGCCCCAGCCGTGCTGCCGGGCCAGCTCGATTGCCTGCCTGCTCTTTTGCTCAGCCAGCTCCAGGGACCGGAAGATCGCCGCCCGCGCCCCGTGCGCCAGGCCGGTGAGCTCGAGGTAGGGCCGCCCGGCCCGCCGGGCCAGCATGTGTCACCTTGTATCGCTGCGGGCCGTCGTGTTGCGGGGTCCACGGACGCATAGCGGACGGGCGTCCGTGCTGTTAGGACGGTCGGTACGACCGTTAGGACGCATCGTTAGGACGGTCGGTGCGCACCGTCGGCATTTCACACGGACGGCCACGGACGGGCCACGCCAGCGGCGTTCCGGCTCGACGTGCGCCTCTAGTAGACCGGACACAGTCCGGTGGTCAGCATGGCGGGATGCGCATACCCTGGATTCCCGTCGAATACGAACGAGTTTGCTGCGACTGCGGGCAGGCTTGGCGGGTGCCGTGGGCGGCGGCCTGGCGGCGCGGCAGGACGAGTAACTGCCCCGGCGGACGGGCTGGGGCTGACGCTGCGGGACAGCCGGGCAGCAGCGGCGTGCGGAACGGCGTGCATGGGCAGGCTGGTCACCGCAGGATTTCGATGAGCAGGATCCAGCCGTTATAGATCGCGATACTGAATCCAAGGATGAGCTCCCCCAGCGCCCAGTAAAGACCGCCGCCAGCACCGGCCAGCACCGTCACGCCGGCAATGATCATCGGCACGGATGAGGCCAGCGCGAGCAAAATGATCGGGATGGTCCATCGCCATTTGGTGACCGGAAAGTGCCCTCGTACGGCCGAGGTCATCACGGCGGTGGTCAGTACCACGCCGAGCGCCGTGAGCTCCGCACCGAGAGCCTGTCGTGATTGCCCGGGCGTGAGCACGAGGACCGACATCAGGAGCAGGCTTAGCAGGACCCCCAGCGCTCGCGCGGCGAGCGCTGGAAGAAAAGGCGCGTCGAGGATCTGCTTAACATTGATCGACACGGCGACGAACAGCAGACCAACCAGCGTGGCAGCAGACTCGGCTCCCACCGCAAACAGGTCATGCCACTGACTGCTCTCGTAGGCAACCATGGCCACAGTCTGGCAGCCCCGCGCCCACGCCGCTACAGCCAAAGCGGGAGCAAACCGGCGCGAACACCAGCGAACTTCCGCGTATCCACGTGTACCTATGAGCGCAGGTCAGCGCCTAATTTTCGCTGCCAGTCCGGTTGTGAGGATGCCTGGGGGCACAGGCCCGCCATCGGCCGGGCGGCGATGTGGTGCAGCCACCGCACCGCGCACCGACGCCATGCGTCCGGGGTAACCTCCGGCCTGCGTCGACGATCCTATAGACCGGCTTGCGCATGGATGCGAGAGAGAGTGCTCGATGTGCCGGGCCGAGGTCCCGGCGCACGCGTCATGGGCTGCCGCCCATCCGGCTCATGAACTCATCCGCCGGCGGCTCGCGCATCGAGATCGCCCAGCCGCGCGCTGCGTCATCGCTCGGCGCCGCAGCGCGGCTGAGGCGCCGATCACACGAGCCGACCGGCCAGCGGGTGTCGTGCCGCGAACTCCCCGATGATCCGCGCGACCAGGGCGGGATCCTCCAAGGGCATGGCATGGGAAAGCCCCTCGAGGATCCGGGTCTCAGTGTGCGGCAAGTGTGCGGCTATGTTGGCGGCTCGCGCACGGTGGGGTGTGCCGAGTCGGTCGCCCATGCCCCCGACCAGCAGGAGCGTCGGCGCGGACACGGTGCGCATCTGGGCCGGGCCGAACTCCCAATCCGAGAACGCCGCCGACTCTGCGGTGAAGAAGAAGCGGCTGCTCGCGAGGGCATCGATCAGCCCCCGCTCGCCTAGTCGGCTGACGAGAAGCTCGCGGACATCAGGCCCGCATACACCGGTCAAGAACGCGTCGAATGCCCCTTCCCAGTCCCCGGACCGGGCCGCCGCCATCGCCCGCGGCATTGCTGCACTCGCCGGTTCGTCTTCGGTCCGCGGCAGCGCGGGCTCCAGGAGCACCAGCGAGCCAACCAGCCCCGGACGCGCGTATGCGAGCTGCAAGGCTACGTCAGCCCCGGCCGAATGCCCGACCACGTGCGCCCGGGGCACGCCGCACTCCGCCAAGACGGCGGCGCAGTGCCCGGCCTGCGCAGGCAGGCCAAGGCCTCCGGCGCGATCCTCGCTGGCCCCGTAGCCGGCCCGGTGGATCACGATCCGGCGGAACCCGCGCAGCGATTCGGCGACCGGGGTCAGCCAGTCCGCCGACAGCGAGCCGTGCAGGAACACCACGGGCTCGCCCTCGCCGGCGTCGTCATAGGCGATCGACGCGTCGCTCAGCTCAAGCCTCGTCGCCGTCACTGTCCTTCCCGTTCTCCGGCCTGCCCGATGAAGGTGCTCACTTCCGCGAAGAACCTTTCCGGCTGCTCGAGCTCGATCAGCTCCCCGGCGTCCTCGAACACCGTCAGCGTGGCGCCGGGGATCGTGCTCACGAGCTCCTCTGACAGCGGAAGCGGGGTGCAGGAGTTGTTCCGGCCGCACAGGACAAGCGTCGGCTGGGTGATGTCACCGAGCCGCGCGAACGTGTCGTGTGCCGCGATCATGTCGATGCGCTGCAGGCCGATCCGCCGGTCCTCTGGGTGGCCGGGAGCCGCGGCAGCGTGATCGATCCACGCGTTCACGGCTTCGGGATGATCACGGGTGTACCGCGGTCCGAACAGGAACAGCGAGTAGCTGGACAGCAGGTCGCGCCTGTCCCACTCGGCCGCGAGCTTTCGCCGTACCTCGAACTCGCGCCTGGTGTAAGCGTCGAAGCGCGCGAAGGTGGAACTCAGGGTCAGCGACCGCACGAGCCACGGGTGCTCAAGCGCCATGTGCTGCGCGATGGCGCCGCCGGTCGACGCGCCGACCACGTGTGCCGGGCCAACGTCCAGATGCTCGAGCAGCGACGCCATGTCGGCTGCGAGCTGCTGTGTGCTGTGGCCGTCGAGCGCGCGCGTCGTGCGCCCGGTGCCGCGCTGATCCGGCAGGATCACATAGTGCTGATCGGCGAAGCGGGCCGTCTGCGTGCCCCAGCTCGCCCCGACCCCGCCCAGCCCGGAGATGAGCAGGACCGGCGGATTGGCCGGGTCTCCGTGGGTCTCGTAGTACAGAGAAAATCCTCGCGTGTCCAGGGTGCTCATGCTTTTTCCTCTCGTGAGTCGGGTGGCCAGGGCCTCGGACGTGGTGGCGGTATGCGGCGTATGGGAGGTGCTCGGCGGCCCTGGCCCCACGCCGCCTCGAGGCTTCCCCCGCTCGGTCCCCGGGTCATCGCCTGATCACCGGGTCTTTGAGTTTGCCCCGCCTGGGCTGTGGACTGCTGCTGGGTTCGCTGGTGGTGGTCCGGGGTCGGCCGGGCAGGGCCAGGGAGAGCAGGACGGCGAGGCCGGTGAAGCCTATGGACCACCAGAATGCCTGGTCGAACGCGGTCGCGGTGGAGCTGCTGCTGCCTGCGGCGCTGGCGAGCGCGCTGTCGAGAATGACGGCGAGGATCGCGACGCCGAAAGATCCGCCGATCTGCAGGGCTATCCGCGTGATGATGCTCGCGTGCGGTATCTCGGGCCGGTCGAGCCCGACGAACGCGGCGGTGAACAGGGAGGTCGTGACGGTGCCGAGCCCGAGACCGCGCAGAACGAGGACTCCCGCGAGGACCCACTCGCTGGTGGTCCCGGTGGCCAGGGCGAAGGGGACGGTGGCGGCCCCGGTGATCGCGAAGCCGGCCGCGGTGACCCACTTGGCGCCGATGGCATCAGTGAGACGGCCGGCGAGGGAACGGCTGAGCAGGGTACCGATCCCCTGGGGCACCAGGAGCAGGCCGGCGCCCAGGGCGCCGGTTCCCCGGACGTCCTGGAAGTACAACGGCAGCAGCAGCATCGCCCCGAACAGCGCCCCGCCGGACAGGAACAGCAGAACGGAGGCGGACGCGACGGCTCGGCGCGCGAACAGGCGCACGTCGACGAGTGCGCGCTCGCCCCGCCGGGTTGCGTAGACCGCGAATGCCGCCAGCAGCGCGGTACCGGTCAGCGCCGGCGCGAGGACGTCCGTACGGGCGAAACCGCCGCTCATGCTGGCGTTGGAGATCCCGTAGAGGACTGCGGCGATGCCGGGGGACAGACAGGACGAATCCGACCACGTCCAGCCGCGGGCGAGATGAGCTGGTGCCGGCCGGCAGCAGTTTCCCGGCGAGTAGGAAGCCGGCGATGCAGAACGGGACGTTGACCCAGAACAGCCACCGCCAGTCGAGCCAGTCGAGGATCACCCCGCCCAGGACCGGCCCGAGTACCGGGCCCAGGCTCGCGGGCAGGCTCACCACCGACATCGCGCGGCCGAGCGCCTTCCCGCCGGCTGCCTGCATCACCAGGGTAGACATCAGCGGTGCCATCAGGCCGCCGCCGATCCCCTGCACAGCCCGGAAGGCGATGAGGCTGGGTGCGCTCCAGGCCAGGCTGGAGGCGACCGAGCCGGCCAGGAAGATCACCAGCGCGGACATCCACACGCGCCTGCCGCCGAAGCGGCCTTGCGCCCACCCCGCCAGCGGGATCGTCACGCCCAGAGCGAGCAGGTAAACCGTGCTCACCCACTGAATCGTGGCAACCGAGGTGTGCAGCTGGCCGGCGAGCGTGCGCAGGGCGACGCTGACGATGGTCGTGTCGAAAATCGGGGCCAGCCCGCCGACGATCAGCACGATGGCGACTCTCCGGACCTGCGGGTCGAGCGGGTTGCCGCGCGATGAAGTACTCAAATTACTCTCCGTAATTACCAGGTAAGGCCGGCGATACCGCGACGTTCAGAATCCGTGACGTCGGCCGGCGGCATGAATGCGGCCAGGCAGTTCGCGGCAGAGGGCACCAGGCGCGGGTGCGATGCCCGCCTGCGTGCCGCCGGACTCCCGGTTCCGCCTCCAGTCTGCCGATTCGCCGCGAGAATGCCCACGTAATCCGGCCAGGCTGCGCCAAACCTCCAGGCCGTGCCGGGCAGGCGCGCAAACTTCCAGGCTGACCGGCCCTGGCCGGCAGATCACGCACCGTCTGCGTATGCCGGACTCCCGCTCGCGCCCGGGGACGCCGTGGCGCAGTACCGCCGGACCGGGCCTACCCAGCCGTGGGCCTGCACGTCAGGCGCGCAGGTCCAGCCGCCCGTCGCGCAGGAGCGTCCCGCCCTGCTTGACCTGCCGCAGCACCGGCACGACCTCGGTCTGGGAGACCGCGGGCAGGGCCCCGACCTTGGTGGTCACGTAGGTGTAGAGCGCGTCGGTGTCCCGGCAGATGACCGCGGTCAGCAGGTTCGCCCTGCCGGTCACCGCCACCGTGAAACTGGTCTCGGGGTGGCGGGACAGGGCACGGCCGGTCTCCTCGAGCTCGCCGGGCGCCACGGTCAGCCACAGGAAAGCGGTAGCAGCGAACCCGAACAGCTCAGGGACCAGGTCGACCGCCATGTGCAGCGAGCCGCTGCCGAGCAGCTCCGCCAGGCGGGCTGACACCCGTGATCGTGGCCAGCCGGTCGCGCTGGCCAGCGCCGTCACGCCGGCCCGGCCGTCCTTGGCCAGCTCGGCCAGCAACGGGCCGTCCTCGGCCACCAGCCGGGCGGGGTCCGTCCCCGGCGCCTGCGCGGCGCCGGGCCCGGCGCCCTCGGCGAGCAGGGCGGCGATCTGCGCGTCGGTGAGCGGGTCGTCGAACGCCAGCCATTCAGCCTCGCTGCCGCCATACATGTGCATCGCTTTGAACGCGTCGAAGCGCAGGACCTGCGCGGCCCGCGGCAGCCGGTCGAGCAATACGGTGCCGCTCCCAGTGTCGGAGGTCCCCTGGGTCACGCAGATCACCTCGGAGCCGCCCGCCGTCACGCTGACCCACGAGACGTCGGGACGTGCGGCGATTCCCTCGGCGAGCGCATCAACGGAGCCCGGGCGGCACAGGATGCGCGCGAACCACGCCTGACCGCCCGCCGCCCGGGCATAGGGCAGCACGAGGACACGCAGCGTCCCGCCCTCTCGCAGCGCGCGGTAGCGGCGCGCGACCGTCTGCTCGGACACGCCCAGCACGTCCCCGATGCGCCGGAAGGGAGCCCGCCCGTCGCGTTGCAGGCAGTGCACGATCTGGCGGTCAACCGCGTCCACCCTGGAAGTTTACGCGCCTGTAACGGCATAGCCTGGCAGGGCTGATTCAAAGCCCCGATTATCCTGTTGGTGTCCGGGCCAAGCGACGCCCAGGGGTCGAATGGGCGGGTGAAGGGTCTGCCACTGGTGAAACGTCTTACCGGCGGGTGATCTCATGCCGATGGGCCTGCTCGTGCATGCTGTGTACGTACGGTTATCGGCTGAGGGGTCGCTGTCTGACGGTTTCAGCGCCGAATCCGCGCGACCGGCAGATGCGCCGACTGCTGTGGTGGCCGCAAGCAGATCACCTGGTTCTGCGCGTCCTGGCACGCGCGACTGAAAGTCATGCGCCAGTGCGGGCGTCCCGGATGTCACTAGGCCCGGCCTCAGCGCTGATATGCGGCTCGCGGCGCAGCCCGGTCATGAGGTTGTCGACGAGTGCCTCGGCGAAGTCGTCGGTGAGCGGCTCGTGGTAGGTGAGCAGCCGGTGGTAGCAGGCTCCCCAGAGCTGGTTGTCGACGACTTCGGGATCGATGTCGTCGCGGAGCTGGCCACGTTCGATGCCGCGGTTGATGGCCTCGAACGCTAGCCAGCGGCGGGGTTCGGCGTAGCGCGTCCGGTACGCCGCGGCTAGCTCCGGGTTGGTCTGCGCGGCCCCGATGAGCTCTGAGATGACGCGCCCGGCGCTCGTGTCGCTCAGCAGATGGGCGAGAGCGCGGACCCGCGCGGTCAGATCCGCGCGGATGTCACCGGTATCGGGGCCCCTGTGTCAACCTGACGCCAGCCTAGCGCTAGGGATCGGCCCTTCCGTGGCGTGGCACTGTCCGGAAGGTGAGCAAGGATGGGTCCCGGTATCAGGCCTGTCATGGTGCATTTCCCTGATCCAGTGGTGGGTAGTAGGCGGTGCCGTTCATCAGCCGCCGGGCGGTGCGGCTGAAGCCGAGGACGTCGAAGGTGACGCCGCCGGGGCCGCCGCGGGTTTCGACCTTCGCCGGGGTGATGCCGGAGGGGTGGCCGATCAGCAGTTCACCCGGCCGCCGCCCGGCGGTCACCGCCTCGACAACGGAACCGGGAGTCTTTGACGCGGCGGCCAGGCAGATCGAGCCCGACCCGGCGATGCTCTCGTGCAACCGGTTCATGAACAGCAGCCGGGCCCGCAGATCCATCTGCTTCTCCTCGACCTCGCCCCCGGACAGGGTGCGATATCCCTCCGGCGGTGCGACGAGCCCGACCATCGGCAGGCCCGGCGACTGCTTGTCGACCCGCGCCCAGTCGGTCGCCAGTCCCATGAGGACGGCGGCTTTGCCTCGGATTTCCCGCGTGATGCCGATCAGGCCGGCGTCCTGGTTGATCTCTTCGGCGAGCTCGCTGCCGGTGCGGCCGAGTTCGGTGGCGAGCACCCACACGCACGCGTTGCCGGCGTCGCACAGCGTCGCCCGAACCGTCGCGCCGCTCTCCAGCGTGATCTCGTCTACCGCCCGCCCGGTGGGCAGCAGGCGGCCGGTCTTGGCGCCGATCGTGGCGACCCAGTTCATCACTATCTCGGCGCCGGTGCCGGGCACGCCGGGGATGGCCAGGTCCCCCGTCACCCGCGCGCGCCCGCCGTGGACCGGCACCTCGGCGACGATCAGGGCCTGGGTGTTGGTGTTGAAGATCCGGACCCTGGTCACCGGCTCGCCCGCCTCGACCAGGCCCTCATCCACGGCGAAGGGTCCCACCCCGGCCGAGATGTTGCCGCAGTTGCCCGCGTAGCCGACACCGGCGCGGTCGATCTCCACCTGCGCGAAGGTGTAGTCCACATCGGCGTCGTCGCGCGCGGACGGCGCGATGATCGCGGCCTTGGAGGTGATGGGCCGGGAGCCGCCCAGGCCGTCGATCTGCAGGACGTCCGGGGAGCCCATCAGCCGCAGCAGCATCGCGTCCCGCCGCGGTCCCGGCCCGGGCAGGTCGGCCTCGTGGAAGTACAGTCCCTTGCTGGTACCGCCGCGCATCAGCACGCAGCGGACTCCGGTCTGCTCGGCTCCGGTCATGCCGCGTCCCGCCGGGGCAGGTAGCCGTCCGCGACCAGCCGCGGCAGCAGGCCGCCGGCGTCGAGGATGTCCAGCACCATCCGGGGCAGCGGCGCGGCCTCGATGCGCCGGCCGCCGGCCGCCAGCCAGCCCTCGGCCAGCTGGATGGTGATCTCGTCGCCCTCGCGGACCAGGTTGCGGACGCCCGGCACGGTCAGCGCGGGCAGCCCGTTGTTGATCGCGTTCCGCAAGAACAGCGAGTTGAACTCCTCGGCCACCAGGGCGGTGACGCCGAGGTGGCGCATCAGCGCGGCGACCGGCCGGCTGGAGCCGATGCCGAAGTTGCGGCCCGCCACGACGATATCGCCGGGCCGCACTTCGTCGGTCCAGCCGGGCCGCAGGTCATAGAAGACGTGCCGCGCGGCCTCGGGTATCGGCAGTTTCATCGCGAAGCCGGGATACATGGCGTCGGTGTCGATGCTGTCGCCGAACACCCATGCCCGCCCGGTGAGTTCGTAGTTCATGCCAGTGCCTCCCTGGGGTCGGTGATCCGGCCGGTGATCGCGGAGGTCGCCACGGTGGCGGTGGAGGCCATGTAGATCTCCGCGCTGGGGCTGCCCATCCGGCCGCGAAAGTTGCGGGTGCTGGCGGTCAAGCACACTTCGCCGTCGCCGACCAGGCCCATGTGGTAGCCGAAGCAGGCGCCGCAGGTGGAGTTGGTGACCACCGCGCCGGCCTCGGCGAGCTTCTCGACGTAGCCCAGCCGGACGGCGTTGAGGTAGACGGCCTGCGAGGCCGGGGTGACGATCAGGCGCACCCCGGCGGCCACCGACCGGCCGTCGAGGATCCCGGCGGCGATGCGCAGGTCCTCCAGTTGCCCGTTGGCGCACGAGCCGATGAAGCATTGCTGCACGCTGCGGTGCTCGACCTGCGACACCGGCAGCGCGTTGCCGCTGACCTTGCCCGGCCGCGCGACGTACGGCTCCAGCGCGTTCAGGTCGATGGTCCGGACGTCGGAGTACACCGCGCCGGGGTCGGGGTCGGCCGGCTGGTAGTCCCCGGCGTCGTGGGCGTCGAGGAATTCCGCGCAGCGGTCGTCGAAACCGAAGGTGGTGAAGTCCGCGGAGATCTCCGCGCCCTGGGTGGCGATGGTGCGCCGGTCGTTCATCGGCACCGACGCCAGGCCCGGCCCGCCGAACTCCAGGTTGTGGTTGGTGGCATCACCCCAGGCGTTGGCGAGGTACAGGAACACGTCCTTGCCGCCGATGCCGGCCGGCAGCTCGCCCGCCAGCTCATAACGGATGGTCGGGCCGACGGTGTACCAGGTCTGGCCGGTGCACAAGATCGCGATCACCTCGGCTGGGCCGAGCCCGCGGGCCGCGGTGTTATACGCACCGCCGGCGCAGGTGTGCGAGTCGGTGCAGGTCAGCACCTGACCAGGCAAGGCGAGCGCGTTCTCAGCGATGACCTGATGGCAGATGCCGTGCCGACCGACGTCAAAAAATTTCTCAATACCGAACGACCGGGCGAATTCGCGCGCTGCCATCCCTCCGTTCGCGTCGGCGAGCGTGGGCGCGGGCACCGCGTGGTCCATGATGATCGCGGTCCGGGTGGGATCGGCGATCTTCACCGGGTCCGGCCAGTTCGTGAACATCAGGTCGATCAGGACGTTCATGTCGACGCGGCACACGACCGTATCGCCCGCGCTAACCCGGTCCTGCCCGGACGCGCGGGCCAGGATCTTCTCGATCATGGTCATGCTCATGGGAATCCCTT
>CAVWOM010000006.1:0-335232 GCA_963756575.1 uncultured Actinomycetota bacterium
AGCGCGCGGGCGGCCAGGATGCCGGCCACGATCGCGGCGGCCGAGGAGCCGAGGCCGCGGCCGTGCGGGATCCGGTTCACGCAGCGCAGCCCGAGTCCCGGCGGCTGGCTGCCGAGAACGGCGAACGCCGTCCGCATGGCCTGCACGACCAGGTGGGCCTCGCCCGCGCCGGCCAGGTCGGCGCCCTCGCCGGAGATCTCGATGGACAGCCCGGACTCGCAGACCCACGCGTCAACGTCGTCGTACAGGCTCAGCGCGAGCCCGAGCGCGTCGAACCCCGGCCCGAGGTTGGCGCTGGTGGCGGGCACGCGCACCCGCACGACGTCCTGCGTCCAGGCCATCGAGGTCAGGCCAGGCCGAGGGCGGTGGCGGCGGAGACGACGTCGGGGGGGATGGTGGCGGGCTTGGGGGCGCCGTCCAGCGCCCAAGACGGGTCCTTCAGGCCGTTGCCCGTGATCGTGCAGACCACCCGGGATCCGGCCGGGATCTGGCCGCTCGCGCTGGCCCGGAGCAGGCCGGCCACGCTGGCGGAGGAGGCCAGCTCACCGAAGACCGCCTCCTTGGTGGCCAGCAGGCGGTAGGCGGCGAGGATCTCCCGGTCGGTGACCGCCTCGATGACGCCGCCGGACTGATCCCGGGCCGCCTCGGCCAGCTGCCAGGACGCGGGGTTGCCGATCCTGATCGCGGTGGCAATCGTCTGCGGCTGCAAGACGGGCTGGCCGATCACGATCGGCGCCGCGCCGCTGGCCTGGAAGCCGAACATCCGCGGCGAGCGCGACGAGAGGCCGTCCCGCTGGTACTCGGTGTAGCCCATCCAGTAGGCGCTGATGTTGCCGGCGTTGCCGACCGGCAGGCAGTGCACGTCGGGGGCGTCGCCGAGCTCGTCCACGATCTCGAACGCGGCCGTCTTCTGGCCCTGCAGGCGATCCGGGTTCACCGAGTTGACCAGCGCCACCGGGTATTCCGCGGACAGCTTCCTGGCCACCTCCAGGCAGTCGTCGAACGAGCCGCTGACCTGCAGCAGCTTCGCCCCGTGGACGAGGGCCTGGGCGAGCTTGCCGATAGCGATCTTGCCGCCGGGCACGAGCACCGCGCAGGTGAGCCCGGCCCGGGCCGCGTAGGCGGCCGCGCTCGCGCTCGTGTTGCCGGTCGAGGCGCAGATCACCGCCTGGGCGCCGGTCCCGGCGGCCATGCTGATGGCCACCGTCATGCCGCGGTCCTTGAACGAGCCGGTCGGGTTGAGGCCCTCGATCTTGAGGTACACCTCGCAGCCGGTGCGGTCGGACAGCACCGGGGCGGGCACCAGCGCGGTGCCGCCCTCGTGCAAGGTGACCACGGGGGTGTCCGCGGTGACCGGGAGGCGGTCCCGGTACGCGTCGATCACGCCGTGCCAGGGACGGGAACGTACGGCTGGCATCACTATTCTTCCTCGCCTTCCACGCGCATCACGCTGGCGACGGCCCGGACCACCGGCAGCGCCTCGAGTTCGCGGATCGTCGCGGCCAGCGCCGCGTCCCGCGCGGTGTGCGTCACGATCACCAGCTGGGCCTCGGCGCCCCGGCTGGCCTGGCGGACCGCCTCGATGGAGACGTCGTGCCGGGCGAAGGCCTCGGCGACCGGGGCGAGCACGCCGGGCTTGTCGTCCACGTCCAGCGAAACGTGGTAGCGGGTCAGGGTCTCCCCCATCGGCATCACCGGCAGCCCGGCGTAGGTGGACGCGTCCGGGCCGCGGGTGCCCGCCAGCCGGTTCCTGGCCACCGCGACGATGTCGCCGAGCACCGCGCTCGCGGTCGGCGTGCCGCCCGCGCCCGCGCCGTAGAACATGAGCCGGCCGGCCGACTCGGCCTCCACGAACACGGCGTTGTAGGCCTCGCTGACCGAGGCCAGGGGATGGCTGCGCGGGATCATCGCGGGGTGCACCCGGACCGAGAACGCCGTCTTCGCGCCGGTCGCAGATGGCCAGCAGCTTCACCACCCGGCCGAGCCCCCGGGCGGACAAGATGTCGGTCGCGGTCACCTCGGTGATGCCCTCGCGGTGCACGTCCGCCGCGGTCACCGGGGTGTGGAAGGCCAGGCTGGCCAGGATGGCCGCCTTGGCGGCGGCGTCGAACCCCTCGACGTCAGCGGTCGGGTCGGCCTCGGCGTAGCCGAGCGCCTGCGCCTCCTCCAGGGACTCGGCGAAGCCCGCGCCGGAGGAGTCCATCCGGTCCAGGATGAAGTTCGTGGTGCCGTTGACGATGCCGAGCACGCGGTGCACGGTGTCGCCGGCCAGCGACTCGCGCAGCGGGCGCAGGATGGGGATGCCGCCGGCGACCGAGGCCTCGTAGTACAGGTCGGCCCCGTACTCGCGGGCCGCCCCGTAGATCTCCGCGCCGTTCTCGGCCAGCAGGGCCTTGTTCGCGGTGACCACCGGCTTGCCGCCCTTGAGCGCGGCGAGCATCAGCGACCGGGCCGGCTCGATGCCGCCGATCACCTCCACCACGATGTCGACGTCGGGCCGGGTGACCAGCGCGTGCGGGTCCGCGGTGAGCAGGTCCCGGTCGATCCCGGCGGGCCGCCGGTGCCCGACCCGGCGCACCGCGATCCCGGCCAGCTCCAGCCGGGCGCCGACGCGCAGCGCGAGGTCGTCGGCCTGCTCGGCGAGCAGCCGGGCCACCTCGGAGCCCACGACGCCGCAGCCGAGCAGGGCAACTTTGAGAACGGGCAGGGTCTGTTTCATCCGATGTCCAAGCTGAGCAGGTCGTCGAGGGTCTCCCGGCGGATGATCGGCCGCGCGGCGCGGTGTTCCCCGCTGGCGCTGACGGCCACCACGGCCGGGCGCGCGACGTGGTTGTAGTTGCTGGCCAGCGAGCGGCAGTAGGCGCCGGTGGCCGGCACCGCCAGCAGGTCACCGGGAGCGAGATCGGACGGCAGCCAGGCGTGCCGCACCACGATGTCACCGCTCTCGCAGTGCCGGCCGACGACCCGGGAGAGCATCGGGGCCGCGTCCGAGGCTCGGGAGGCCAGCACGCATTCGTAGGACGCGTCGTACAGCGCGGTCCTGATGTTGTCGCTCATCCCGCCGTCCACGCTGACGTAGGTGCGCAGGCCGTCCACGTCCTTGATGGTGCCCACCGTGTACAGCGCCACGGTGGACGGGCCGACGATGCCGCGGCCCGGCTCGACGGTCAGCCGGGGCCGGGTCAGCCCGGCCGCCCGGCACTGCCCGTCCACGATGTCGCGCAGGCTCTGCGCCAGCTCCTTGACCTCGGGCGCGTCGTCTTCGGTGGTGTAGGCGATGCCGAACCCGCCGCCCAGGTCGAGCTCGGCGATCTCGATGCCGTGCTCGTCCCTGATCCGCACGGCCAGCCCCACCACCCGGTGGGCCGCGACCTCGAAGCCGGCCGTGTCGAAGATCTGCGAGCCGATGTGCGAATGCAGCCCGGCGAACTCCAGGCCCGGGCAGTCGATGACGCGGCGCACCGCCTCGTCGGCGGCCCCGGAGGCGAGCGAGAAGCCGAACTTCTGGTCGTCGTGCGCGGTGGCCATGAACTCGTGGGTGTGCGCCTCCACCCCGGTGGTGACGCGGACCAGGACGTTCGGCTTGGGCCGGGCGTCCTCGCTCAGGTAGGCGAGCCGGGCGATTTCCTCGAACGAGTCCGCCACGATGTGGCCGATTCCGGCCTCGACGGCCCGGGCGAGCTCCTCGAGCGTCTTGTTGTTGCCGTGCAGCGTGATCTGCGCCGGCGGTACCCCGGCGGACAGCGCCACCTCGAGCTCGCCGCCGGTGCACACGTCCACGCCGAGGCCCTCCGAGCTGACCCAGCGCAGCATCGCCCGGGAGCAGAACGCCTTGGCGGCGTAGAACACCCGCCCGTCGGGTGCGAACGCCTCCATGTACTCGCGGCAGCGGGACCGGACGTCATCTTCGTCGCAGACGTACAGCGGGCTGCCGAACTCGGCCACCAGCTCCCGCACGTCCATCCCGCCGAGCGTCAGCACGCCGCCGGAGCGCCGGGTGCCACGCGGCCAGATCCCCGCGGCCAGCTCGTTCAGGTCCGCCGCGGCGGCGGGCGGATGGTCGGCGGGCAGCACGTCACCATGCCGTGGTCCGGCCGGGTGCGCGACACGGCTCATGGAGTTCCTCTCTTACAGGCGGTCGGGCGCGCCGATCCCGAGCAGGCCCAGGCCAGCGGCGAGCCCGGTCCGCGCCGCGTCCGCCAGCCACAGCCGCTCACTGCTGATATCCGCGATCTTGGTGAAGCCGGTTGTGTTCATGGTGTCAATCGTCCGCGCTGCCAGCTCCACCAGGTACCCGGCGAACTCGTCGGGGCGCCCGCGGCGCGCCGCCACGGCCACCCGTTCCGGGAGCCAGGACAACGCGTCGAGCAGCGCCAGCTCCCCCGGTTCGGCGAGCAGGCGCGGCGTGAACCCGGCTGGCCTGGTCCCCAGCGCGGCGGCCCAGCGCAGCACGGCGGCAGCGGCGGCATGCGCGTACCGAACAGCATAGGCGGGATTGGCGAGGACGTGCCGCGCCATGACCTCCGGATCCGGGGGCTCGCCGCCGGGCGGCATCGCGGCCAGGGCGAACCGCACGGCGTCCTGGCCGGCCCAGGCGACGGCGTCCGCGACGGGGCCACGCGGAGGGGAGGGCGGGGCGGGGATGGGAGGACGTTCGGGATAAATCTGGGCGCTGGCGGTGACGGCGAGGCGGGCGGTCAGCTCGGCGGCGAGGGTCGCCCGGGCCTGCGGCCAGCTTTGCCCGGCGGCCGGCCGGGTCTCGGGGGGTGCGGGGACGGTGCGGCCGGCCAGCGCGTCGCTGGCGGCGCAGGCCGGGCCCGCCCGCGCGATCCGGGGCGCGAGGCCGGCCAGGGTGGCGGGGGTGACCGTGACGGTCACGAAGCCGGGGCCGGTGACCTCGGCGGCGGCGATCCACGGGGCGGCGCGGAGCTGTCTGGCCAGGCCGGCGGCGGCTTCCCGGGGGGCGGGGCTCAGGCGGAACGGCAGGGCGGTGGTGTAACGGCCCGGCGCGGGGCCGGGGCGGAGCAGCGGGTCGCCGGCACCGGGCCCGGCCGCGGCCAGGATCACCTGCCGCAGCTCGGCGGTGATCACCGGACTTCATGATCGTGAACAGTTCGGTGCGCTATCTGACGCAAACTGTTCACGATCATGGAATCGGCCGCTAGACGGCGCCGGCGAGCTCGCGGACGACGCGGATCATCTCGTTCGGGTCGAAGGGCTTGGTGAGGTAGGCGTCGGCGCCGACCCGGCCGCCCCTGGTCTTGTCGTCCTCCTGGGCGCGCGCGGTGATCAGCACCACCTTGATGTGCGCCGTCTCCGGCGACTTGCGCAGCTGAACCGCCGTTTCCCAGCCGTCGAGCCGGGGCATCATCACGTCCAGCGTGATCACGTCCGGGTCGATCTCGGTCACCCGTTCCAGGCAATCCTGGCCGTCCACCGCCGTTTCCACGTCGAAGCCCTCGAGCTGAAGGTTCACGGCGATCAGCCGTCTGATCACCTCGTCGTCGTCGACGACGAGCACCCGTCCCAATCCGTGCGTCACGACCGTGAGATTAGTGCCTGCGGGCCGGTGATCGCGCCTCTTACCGGCGCGTGTCCGCGTCGGGCCGATTCACTGGTACTCTTTCCCACGTTACTGAGCCCCCATAGCTCAGGGGATAGAGCATCGGCCTCCGGAGCCGGGAGCGTAGGTTCGAATCCTACTGGGGGCGCCTTGCTTCGCCAGCGTGGCATCGACCCGCCAGACAAAGCCGACCCAACCCCGTCTATCCGGGTATCTGGTTGCATAGCATGAAAACAGCTCTCTAACGGGTCGGGTGCGCAGGTCCCTTCGGGCGGGTAGCAGGGGGCGCGATGGCATCGCTGCAGGACAGTGATCCACGTCAGGTCGCGTCTTACCGTCTCGTCGAACGGCTGGCGGCCGGCGGGATGGGGGTCGTCTACCTCGGGGAATCGCCGGGCGGGCGGCGCGTGGCGGTCAAGGTGATCCGGCCCGACCTGGCCGGCCAGCCGGAGTTCCGGGCGCGGTTCCGGCGCGAGGTCGAGGCCGCCCGGCTGGTCAGCGGCTTCCACACGGCCGCCGTGGTCGACGCCGATCCGGACGCGGATCCGCCGTGGATGGTGACGCAGTACGTCCCGGGGCCGTCCCTGGACGCCTGGGTCCGGCGCGACGGCCCGGTCGGGCCGGTGGCGGCGCATCGGCTGGCCGCCGCGCTGGCCGAGGGCCTGCACGCCATTCACTCGTGCGGCCTGGTGCACCGGGACCTCAAACCGCTCAACATCGTCATGGCCGACGACGGCCCGCGGATCATCGACTTCGGCATCGCGAAGGCCGTGGGCGCGAGCAGCGATCCCCGGCTGACCGCGACCGGGACCGTCGTCGGCACGCCCGCGTTCCTGTCCCCCGAGCAGCTCGACGGCGGCCCGGTCGGCCCCGCCAGCGACATCTTCTCGCTCGGCAGCGTAATCGCCTTCGCCGCGGCCGGGCGGGCCCCGTTCGCCGCCCCCAACTTCACGGCGACCAGTTACGCCATCGTCAACAAGGCTCCCGACCTGCGCCCCCTCGCCGGTTCCCTGCTCGAGATCATCACCGCCTGCCTGGCCAAGGACCCGGCCAGGCGGCCTACCGCCGCCGCCCTGCTCACCTACCTGTACCGGACGCGTCCGGCTGCCTCTCCTGGCCCGCTCCCTCGTGCCCCGGCCGCCCTTCCGGATTCGGACCCGACCGTCCCGCCGGGTCCGTCCACCGTGATCCCGGTATCGGAAAGCCTGGACCTGGTGCGCGCTACGGTCAGGCGTGGCGCACTGGCGCGCCGTGCCTCGGTCCTCCGTGTCCAGGCTCCCCCGCCCGCGGCTCTCCCTGGCACGCTCGTGCCGTCCCAGGTGCAGGTGCGGCCCGCGGGCCGCGGCTGGTGGCTGGTCACGGCCAGTTCGGATGGCCGCTGGCTCGCCTCCGCGAACGGGGACGGGGTCATCACGGCGTGGCTGGCCGGGTCCGGCCAGCCGGTACGGTCCTGGTCCGCCGGCGGCCGGGTGCGCGCCATGACCGCCGGGCCCGGTGACCTGCTGGTCGTCGCGACCGATGACGGGCGGGTCACCGCCTGGGACGTCGCGGCCGGGACCGCCCGCTTCTCCCTGCCCGGGGCCGTCTCCGGCCTCACCGGCTCGCACGTGCGGGTGCGCTGCCTCGCCCTCGACTCCTCCGGGACCTGGCTGGCGGCCGGCGTCGAGGGCCGGCTCCTGCTCTGGGACGTGGCTGACCCGAACGAGCCGCTGCTCGCGGCCGGGCTGCCGTGTCCCGACGAGGTGACGGCGCTGGCGTTCGACGGCACCGGCGGCCGGCTCGCCGCCGGTGACGAGGACGGCAAGGTCCGCGTCTGGAACCTGGCGGAACTGGCGGATACCGGGCCCGTGCCCACCGGACCCGGAGCCGCGGAATTCGGCGCGCTGTCGCTGGAAACGACGTGGGCCGCCCGGCCCGGCCCGCAGCCGGACGCCAGCCGCCCCCATTCCGGCCGGGTGCTGGCCCTGGCCTGGGACGACGCGCGCGAACGCTGGCTCGGCGCCGACCCGGCGGGCCCGCACCACTGGCCCGAAGGGGCCGCGGGCGTTCCGCTCCAGGCCGCCGCGCTCAGCCCCGGCGGCGGCTTCGTGGCGATGATCGATGACGCCAGGGGCCGCCTGTACCTGGCCGGCCTTGATCATCCCGGGCGCCCGCGCGTCCTGGCCGGGACCGACCTGATCATCACCGGCGTGGCGTTCACCGGCACGGCGTTCACCGGCACGGCGTTCACCGGCACGGCGTTCACCGGCACGGGGGCGCTCATCCTGGGCGGCAGCGACGGCTCGCTGCGCCGGTGGCACACCGCCCGGCTCGCCATGGACGTGATCAGGGCGGCCGGCAGCCCGGTGACCGCCCTGGCCGCCTCCCCCGACGGCACCCGGCTCGTGGTCAGCGGCCGGGATCGCAGGCTGAGCTCCTTTGCCGCGGTGAACGGATCGCTCGAGCCGGGCTGGACCGCGGACTCCCCCGAGCCCGCGCCGGGCCTGGCCTTCCGGGCCGACGGGACGCGGCTGATAACCGCCGGGGACGCGGCGCGGATCTGGACCGGGGCGGACGGGACGCTGGCGGGGATCCTGCCCGGGCGGACCGGGCGCGCCCGGGCGGTCGCGGCGGACCGCGACGGCAAGCGGATCGCGGCCGCGTGGGCGGAGACGGTCGTCACCGTCTGGGAGGACAGACGGCTGCTGTGGGAGCTGACCGGTCATAAGGGGGCGGTCCTCACGGTCGCGTTCGGCCCGCGCCCCGGCCTGCTGGCGTCGGCGGGCGACGACGAGACCATCCGGATCTGGGACCTGGCCACCGGCCGGGAAACGGCCTGCCACCGCTCGCTCGGCTACCGCGCCACGGTCCTGGCCGCGAGCCCGTCCGGTACGGGCCTCGCGGCCGGCTGCGCCGACGGCACCGTCCGGCTCTACGAGGCCGGGCCGCGGGGGGCGCTGCCCGGCTGGGCGGACGCGCCCGTGCTGGCCGGCCACGCGCACGGGATCACCGCGATGAGCTTCGACGCCAGCGGCCGTTTCCTGGCGACGGGCAGCCGGGACGGGACCGGGCGCATCTGGGAGCTGGCCACCCGTTCGGCCATCGCCGTGCTCCTGCCCGAAGCCGCGGCCGTGCGGTCCCCCGACGGGACCTGGCGCGGCCTCGGCCAGACGAACGGCCTGATCTGGCAGGCAGCCGGCCTGACCACGGTGCCCCTCCCCGCCTTGGAGGCAGTCACATGACCGAGGATCACTCAGCGGAGATAGCGGGCCTTCGCTCGCAGCTGGGCAGCGTCAGGTCGGAGGTCTCGGGCCTGCGCCGCGAGGTCGGCAAGGTCTTTGAGCTCAGCGACCGGCTGCGCCAGATCGAGGAGACCGTGCCAGCGGCCCTGAACGACCTGAGGCGCAAGCAGAAGGCGACGCAGGACTCGCTGGACAGCTTCCGCGAGATGTATAAGCGGGACCAGGTCGTGGCGACCGCCTACAACGAGCTCGCCCTCGCCAAGCAGCAGTGGCAGGAGAGGTACGGCCGGTACGAGGAAGCTCGCGACATGGCCGCGAGCATCATCGACGTGGTCGCCAGCGGCCACATCAACCGCTCCGTCATCCTGGACGTCACCGAGCGCCTCGCGGTTAAGACGCCCCGCTACTGGGTCGCGCAGGTGGCCCTCGCGGTCGCCGCCTGGCTCGTCGACGACCAGCGGCGGCACGACGAGGCCCTGAGTTACGCGCTGGCCCTGGACTACGAGAAGACATCCCTGTTCATGGCGCTGCTGCTACGCGACCAGGACCGCAACGAGGTCCTGCAGGAATGGCTCGCCGCCTACCTGTCCCGGCTCACGCCGGTGAACCTGCCCGGTCACTTCCAGGTCGTCATCGACGCCGCGACCGGAAACGCGTTCGGCGGCGGCGCGGCACCGCGGCTGGTGACGCAGATGCGCGAGTGGTACTCCGAGGAGCGAGGCCGCCAGGACATCTCCGACGCTGCCGTCGACGAGTGGAAGCGGAGGCTACTCAGCCTGGGCGCGAGGTACGGGGAGCACCCGGATTTCTCGCTGCTCACCGCCCACGAGCAGGCATGGAAGGTGCTGTCTCCCCGGCACGAGGCCAGTCAGGCCATTGAGCAGGCCTCCCGGTACTTCCGGCAGCGCTTCGAGACGGGCGCGTCCGTGTCGAACGACGTCCGGGCGGACCTCGCGGTCCTGCTCGGTGACCTGGCCCGCACCGAGGACCCCGAGGAGGAGCAGCTCACCAGCACGATACGCGAGAACCGGGCTATCACGCTGGCCAAGGGCGATCTCAGCGTCGCGCGGGCGGCGATCGTGGCCGAAGAGGAAACACGCAAGGCGACGCTGAACATCGTGGGAATGGTGAGCCAGGCGGCCTTCCCGGTGCCCGACGACGGCCAGCCGCCAGCCCCGGCCGTGACCGAGCTTCTCGCGATCTTGCTGAGCAAGACCCTCATCGTCGAGGCGGCCGCCGAGCTGCGCGACGAGCTCCCCGGTGCCGGCACCGTCGAGATCACCGTCGGGGAGCAGCGGTGGCCGTGCCAGTTCGACTGCGACGACCCGGCGAGTACCACCCGCGCGGCGCTGCGGGCTCAAGCCGAAGTGCAGGCGACGAAGATCTGCGCCCAGATCCAGCAGGAGGCCGACCGGCGCCAGGGCACGCTGCGGTGGCTCAGGAAGTGGGCCTGCCCCAGCGGGGTCGTCACCGCCGTCGGGCTGGGCGGGGCTACGTTCATCCCGGCCGCTCCCCCGGAGCTGATGATCCCGGCCTTCTTCGTCGCGGTTCCGTCCCTGCTGGGAATCAACCGGCTGCCCAAGCTGGCCCGGCGCGCCTCGGACCAGACCGAGGCGGAAAAGCGCGCTGTCACCATGGAGGTCGCAAAGGCGGCTGACCAGCTCGCGGACCTGTGGGACGCTGACCGCCGCAGCGCCGACCTTCACCTCCCGGACCTGCGCAGCTACCTGATAAGCCTGACCGGGGACAGCGTCAGCGCGGCCACCCGTCCCCTGGACGCCATTCCCCTGCCGAGGACACGCGAGTTCCCGCCCTGGACCCCGCACCCGCCGAGGCGCCACCCCGCGATCGAGGCCAGGGGCGACCGGCCCGCCCTGGACGGCTAGGGATTCCCGCGGGCCGGCCGGGCCCGTCCGACGAAGACCGCGATGCCAGCCGACACGACGAAGATCCCCAGGAAGGTGCGGCGGGTACGGCGCAGACGGAGCGTGCGCCGCGTTCGGCGGCGCGGGCCAGGACGCGGATTCATCACTCGGTCCTCATGTCTTAAAAACGGCCACTCCAGTGCCGTTCAGCCCCACGGATAAAACGGCACTCACGGATTAACGGCGCTCACGGATTAACCGCCCTCACGGATTGACGGCGGAGTGCGTCCGCGTTGCTAATGGCTGCCGCAAGATTAACCAGCGGGTCCGGAATGGCATAAGGGTGCTGGCACACCCCTGGTCAGTGCGGCCCGACCGGTCAGCCGGGTCAGTCCAGTCCGACGCCGAGCGCGGTGAACAGCACCAGGACGACGGTGGTGACGGCCAGGACGCCGTGGATGATGACGACCGGCAGCGGGAAGTTCCGCTCCGGGGGGACGGTCGTGTTCCTGGTCAGCGCCGGCCCGGGGGCGGGCACGCTGCGGTAGACGCCGACCCAGCGGGCCGCCATGACCAGGCCGAGAATGGCGACGGCGCCCAGGACGCAGACCGTGGCCCAGGCCAGCCGCTCCTGATCGAGCAGGAGGTAGGCGGCCCACACCATCAGGCCGCCCAGGCCCAGGGTGGCGTGCAGGGAAATCACCGGTACGGGCAGCCGGGTGGCGGACGAAGTCTGAAATTCGCGATCGTATTCGATGATCCAGATAACCAGGAGCACCAGGCCTGCGGAAACGGTGGCTATCCAGGTAAACAAGGCGGCAATGCTCATCCGGAACTTCCCCCTAGGGCGCCCCTTTCCTGACCCAGATGAGTGTAACGACATATTTCCCGCCCGCAGGGCGGAAACCGACTAAATCGCCTTAATTCGTACAGCCTGGCTAGTAGTGGCTGAGGAAGTTCACCACTTCGGGGCCGGCCACCGAGGCGCCGTAGCCGGAATCGAGGACCAGGGCGGCCACCGCGATGTCCCGGGTCGGGTCGAAGGCGACGAGCCAGCTGTTCGGCTGCTCCTGGCCCTGGATGTCGGCGGTCCCGGTCTTGGCGTAGACGTTGGCGCCGAGCCCGATCCCGGCGGCCGTCCCGCTGGTGACCACGGCCCGCATCATCGTCTTCAGCTGCTCGTCGGTGCTGGTCGACAGCGGAGTGGCGGTGACCTGCTTGGTCCCGCTGACCAGGATCGGCTGGTGGAACTCCCCGACCGACACGGTGGCGCCCACCGAAGCCATCGCGAGCGGGGAGGCGATCAGCGCGCCCTGGCCGAACGCCTCCAGGGCCAGCTCGCCGCCGCTGGCGTCGGCCGGGGCGTGGAAGTAGCTGGCGGACACGCCGGGGATGCCGATGTTCCAGTCCTGGTTGAGGCCGAAGTACTTCTTGGCCGCGCCCGCCAGGCCGCCGCCGGACAGGTGCGGCCACTGCTGGGTGAAGGCGTTGTTGCAGGACTGGGCGAAGTCGGTGGTGAACGGGGTCCCGGCCGGCTCGGATTCGTTGTTGTCGTTGTGGAAGGTGGTCCCCTGCACCGTGTACGTCAGCGGGCAGGACACCCCCGACGACGCGGACACGATGCCCTTGCTGATCAGCGCCGTCGAGGTGATGATCTTCATGGTCGAGCCCGGCGACACCTTGGCGGTCAGCGCGAAGTCGTTGAAGCCGGCGTTGTTGGCGATGGCCAAGATCTTGCCCGTGGAGGGCTGGATGGCGACCATCGAGCTCTGCGCGTGCTGGGCGACGGCCGAACGAGCGGCGGATTCCGCCCGGGCGTCGATCGTCGTGGCCAGGTTGGCGATGTTGTTCGGCGCGATGATGGCGGCCTGGCTGTTCGGGATGGCCGTGCCCTTGGCGTTCTGGATCTCGACGTACAGGCCGGGGCTGCCCTTGCCGGGCGGCGCCTGCTTCTCCAGCAGGTTGGCGATCGTGGTCAGCCCGGGGTCCTTGTAGGTGGTGATGTCGGTGCCGCTGCTGTCACTCACCTGGGTGACCTGGGGCGCGACCCGGATCGCGGCCAGGTGGGTGGTCGCGGTGAGGTTCGGCGCCAGGACGGCGGGGTTCCAGGCGATGTACCACAGGTTGGAGTTCGGCTTCTGGTAGGCGGTCAGCTTGGAGTGGTAGCTCCAGTTGCCGGTCAGGGCCTGGGCGCCGTCCGCGTCGGCCACCTTGACGTTCACCGCGAAGGTGACCGACTCCCGCGACGCGCTGACCGCGGTGACGCTCTGCGTCGTGCCGGACAGCTTCCTGAGGTGGAGGTACTTGGCGTAGTTGGCGAGCGCGGTCTGGGCCACGACGTGGTGGTCGGTGAGCCGGGCGGCCGGGTCGAGTTCCCCGGCCTTCCAGTCCTTGAGGAACGCGGCGGTGATCTGCTGCGCGTCCTGCTCCGGGGTGGACCCGGTCGGGATGAAGCCGGTGGTGTGCGCGGGGGTGCCGGGCATGACCACGATGACGATGGCCGCGGCGATCCCGGCCACGACCGCGAGTATCACCGCGATGATGGCGGTCCGGCGCTTGCGCGACCGGCCCGGCTTCGGCCCGCCGGCCGCGCCGGGGCGGCTGCCCGCTGAGCCCGCTCAGCCCTTCGAACCCCGGGGGCCGCTCGGAGCCGACCGCCTCGAACGGGGCCGTCGGCGGATCCGATGCGTACCACGGCCCTGACGATCTGCTGCCATTAGAATCCCCGGTCACCCATGTGAAGGTACCTAGCGGGCCGGGCCAGGACAAATATCCCTGCTGGGAAGCGGCCGGGCCGCCCCTTCCCACGACCGGGCCGTGTACGGTCGGAGCCGTCAGAAGACAGGACGGCCGGCCACCGCGGCCGGCCCGTAGCGGAGGGAACTGGCCATGGCGGTATCGGTCGTGCTCGACAAGGCACTGGACAAGGCGTACGAGAGCAAGAGCCTGCAGGAGATCCTGGACGCGCCGGTCTCGGCGCTGGCCGGGGTCAGCGACGGCGACGCGGAGCACCTCGCGTCCGCGTTCGGCATCAAGACCGTGCGCGACCTGGGCAGCAACAAGTACTTCACCGCGGCGGCCGCGCTGGTCGCGCTCAGCGGCCACGCCGGCTGAGCTGGTCTTTGGCGGGGCGGCCGGCCTGGGCAGGCCGCCCCGGTGCCTTCCATGTCGAGGGCGGGGAGCTCGTCGGCCAGCCCGAGCAGTTCCCAGCGCAGCAGGGCGACCGGGACGTTGCCGTTGACCCAGATCGCGTCGTGCAGGGCCTGCAGGTCCAGGTCCGCGCCGCGGACCCGGACCGCGTCCGCGATCAGCGCCGTCAGCTGGGTCTTGCCGATCTGGTAGGTCAGTGCCTGCCCCGGCGTCTCGGCGAAGAAGGCCGCTTCCTCCCGCGCCGTGGCCTCGTCCATCGGCACCCGGGCGGCCAGGCCGGCGGCGGCGTCCGCGATCGACAGCGTGCCGGTGGCCAGGCCCACGTCGGTCGTCACCCGCAGGGCCCGCAGCCGCATGAAGTTGCAGAGCACCGTCCGGGTGTGCGGCGCGTCGTCCACCAGCCCGCTGACCAGCATGAGCTCCTCGTTGTAGAAGGCGATCCCCTCGTTGGCGCCCGAGTCGTAGTAGTGCCGGCGCACCGGCCGGGGGTTCCGCCAGGCCAGGGCCAGCTGCTGGTAGTGCGCGCCCTCGTGCACGATGCCGGCCCGCGGGTCGCGGGCGTTGGCGGCGCGGAAGTACGGCAAGCCGGGCCCGGGCGGCGGCACGTAGGCGACGCCGTCCTCGTCGAGCCGGGACGGCCCGGTCAGCTCGTCGGCCACGCCAAGGAACAGCAGCGGCTCGAGGTAGTCCGGCAGCGGCAGGGTCAGGTAGTGCCGCAGCGACTCCGGCTGGCTCAGCAGCCCCCGCCCGGTGTAAAACGCCCGGACCGCCGCCTCGTCGCGCGCCTGCGCGCGGACCTGCTGGCCGGCGTCGGCGGGCAGCGGTGGCAGCGGCACGTCCCGGTTGCGGGTGGCGTGCAGCAGCTCGAGCCAGACCGCCCGTTCGTACTCGCGCCGCCCGATGACGGCGATCTCGTCCACGCCGAGCGGGACGCAGGCCACCTCGCGCAGGAACCACTCGTACCGCTCGCGGCCGACCGGGACCGCGGGCGCCAGGTCCGGCAGGCGGCTGGCCAGCCACTGGCCGAACTGCTCCAGGGCGCCGCCGGCCTCGGCCGCGGCCGAGGCGAGCTCCCGGGCGGGCCGGACCAGGGCGGCGGGCGCGTGGGCCAAGATGGCCGGGACGGCGCGGAACAGCCGTATCACCGCCGCGATCCGGACCGCGTCCACGCCGGGCCGCAGCAGCGTGTCGAGCTCGTCCCGGCGCTGCACGGCCAGGGCGGCCTCGACCTCGGGGCGCCACCCCGCGGGCCGGTCCAGGCGCGGGATGTCGTCCCTGGTCCGGGGCTGTTGCCGGGCCCGCCAGGCCCAGAACCGCTCGCTGAGTTGGTCGAGCTCCTGCATGGGCTGAGCCTGCCCGAGGGGCAGCGCTTGCGCAACCTTCGGTCGCACTGCGTTTTGCCGTGACGACGTAGTGTGCCGGCGGCCTGGTCGCCTGTCCGGAGCCAGGGGAAGGGGTGGTGGTGCGTATCACTAAGGCCGTTCGGCGTAAATTTCGGTCGTCTGAGCGGGGCCGCGGCGGTGACTTTTCCGATGGTTTTTGCCGGGATCGGCGGGGGCATGGGGGCGTCGGGCACTCCACCGGCGGCGGGGAGGTCGTGCACTAAATCGCCTGGCACGGCGAGAGCCGGGTGGCGAGGGCGGTGCTGATCAGCTCGGTGCCGCCGCTGATGGTGCAGACTCCGTCCAATCCGGGTTGGCCTGCCCAAGAGCGTCTTCGACGACCTCCAGGCCCAGCTGGCCGCCAACCGGTCCGAGTTCTACCGGGCGCTGCCGTCGGGGCCGTTCTACGGCTTCAACCGGCCTGGCGTCTCGTCGTCGGAGGCCATCATCGCGAACTGGTGGCGCCAGGGCATGATGGGCGGGGCGAAGGCGCACTACGACGGCATCGTCGCCTTCTCCCAGACGGACTTCACCGGGGACCTGAAGAAGATCACGGTGCCGGTGCTGGTCATGCACGGCGACGACGACCAGGTCGTCCCGTACGCCGGCTCCGGGCCGCTGTCGGCCGAGCTCGTGCGGAACGGGACGCTGAAGACGTACCCGGGGTTCCCGCACGGCATGCCGACCACCCAGGCCGCGACGATCAACGCCGACCTGCTGGCTTGGCTGCAGTCCTGATCTGGTTCGCGGGCTCGTGGTAGCTTTCCGGCGTCGCCTGGGCCTTCCGGTATCTACTAGGTCTTCCGGCATTTCCTGGGCCTTCCGGCGTCGCATGGCGTTTCTGCGGAGGCGGCTTGTGCGTGATTTCACAAGCTGTTTCTGTGGGAACGTGGTTTTTCTTCTACGTGTTTCTCTGATGAGCCTTGTGCGGGTTCTCGGGCGAGCCTGTGTGGGTTCTCGGGCGAGCCTTGTGGGTTCTCTGGCGAGCCTTGTGGGTTCCCTCGCGAGCCCTGTGGGTTCCCTCGCGAGCCTTGTGTGGGTTCCATGGCGAACCCTGCGGCTTTCTCCGGTGAACCCCGCGGGCGGTACTCAGGGGTCCCATGAGCCTCGTGCGGCCTGGGTGCCACAGGGCCTGGCCTAACCCGGACGGGGTCGATGTTCCGCTTCAATCCGGTGGGAATCGGGTCGATGTTCCACCGTGCCGGTTCGGGTGGCGGCGATGCTGTCGGCGGCGGGTGACAGGTGTGGCATATGCGGCCATCGTGGCGCCCGAGGCGGTCGGCTGGCCTAGGGTCAGGCTGCCAGTTGGCCCTAGTCCGAAAGGCCGTACCTGGGTTGGCACCGGGCGCGTGGGCCGGGCGCTCCGCTTCCGCTTACTCGGGCTCATGACGTGCGGCCGTGGCGGGCGAGGGTGTCCACGCGGCGGAGGGCGTCGGGCACCCGGTGCTGGCCGGCCAGGCCGCGTATGAGCTCGGCGGCATCAGCGCGGGGCATTCCGGCGGCCGTGACGTACAACGGGCGGGACGAGGCCCCGCGGAGTACGGGGATGGCATGGGTGGCGGTGCGGAACGCCGTCTTGGCCACACCGATGACCGGGACGCCGAACTCGGCGTGGGCGTGCGCGCCCAGGCCGGGCCGTCCGTCCGGGTCTAGGTCAGCGTAGCCGTCGACGACTAGCAAGGCCATTGCGGTCAAGCCGTCGAGCACCGCGTGCAGCGGCGGGAGTTCGCGGAGGTAGAACTGGCCGGGCTGGTAGGGCACGACGTCGGGCACCAGCTCAACCCGCTCGGCTGTGAGGCGGGAGAAGGTGGCGTCGGCGGATACGACGGCCGCCGCCCGGGCGCCGCCGGTGGCCAGGTAGTGCACGTCGGTGGCGACGAACAGGCCTTCATCCTGGCCTTCTCCGGCGCGTTCCTGGCCCTCTCCGGCGCGTTCCTGGCCCTCTCCGGCGCGTTCCTGGCCCTCTCCGGCGCGTTCCTGGCCCTCTCCGGCGCGTTCCTGGCCCGGTCCGGTGTCCACGTTCCTCAGGATGGCATGGCCTCTTTAGTCCCATGAATCTCTTTATCAGCAGGTGTTTCTATTTTGTGGGGCTCGCGTGTAGGGTCCGTCGAAATGTCGTAGCTGCCCAGTAAAGTCGAACTAAGAATCTAGAGAGGGCCTTCGGGGGCTACGGCTCCGCAGAGCCGCAGAGCCGCAGAGCCGCAGAGCCGCAGAGCCGCAGAGCCGCAGAGCCGCAGAGCCGCAGAGCCGCAGAGCCGCAGAGCCGCAGAGCCGCAGAGCCGCAGAGCCGCAGACAAGGACGACCGCCAGGAACTAGCCCTGTCAAGCACCCCGGGGAAGGAGGTGACCCCTGATGGGTACTGCTGCTGCCCCCGCCAGCGCCGCCGAGGCGATGGACATGGTGCGGGCCGGGCTGGCCTATCTGGCCGCGGCGGATGCGACGGAGCTGACCTGTGAAGAGCAGGCGGAGATCCTGCGGGGGCTGGAGCGGGCGAACTCGGTCGCGGCGGCGGCGCGGACCTCGGTGCTCGGGGCGTTCACCGCCGGGAGAGGGTATTCCGCCGATGCGGATTACAGTCCGCGGGCGTGGCTGATCCACCAGACCGGGATCACCAAGGGCGCCGCCGTGTCCTATACGGCGTGGGTGAAGCGGGCGGCGCGGCATCCGGAGATCTACGCGGCGCTGGCGGCGGCGGACCTGTCCGAGTCGTGGGCCCGGACTCTGGGAACCTGGACTGACAAGCTCCCCGCGGACAAGCGGGACGAGGCCGACAAGCTCCTGGCTGATGAGGCCCGAGCCGGCCTGGGCCTGCGGGACCTGGCCGAGCTGGCGGCGGAGATCCTGGCGCGGGCCCGCCCGGACGAGCCCGACCCCGATTCCGGCAAGGATTTTGATGACCGGTCGGTGAAGGTCCAGACGACCTTCCAAGGTGCGGGCGTCCTGCACGGGGACCTGACCCCGGAGTGCGCGGCGGTGGTCCAGTCCGTGCTCGACGCGCTCGCCGCCCCGGCCGGGGCGGCCGATGAGCGGACCAGGGAGCAGCGGTACCACGACGCGCTCTATGAGGCGATGCGCCGTCTGGTGGCGGGCGGCCTGCTGCCGGAGCGGGCCGGACAGCCGGTCAAGGCGCTGGTCCACATCTCGCTGGGCGACCTGGTCCGCCTGGACGGCTCAGCCGCGGCGATGCAGGAGTGGATCGCCGCGATGCGGGCCCGGTGGGCCGCCGCCCGCGCGTCGGCGTCGCAGACCGGCAGCGACGGCGGCGCCTGGCTCGGCGGTGACGCCGCCCGCGCCGCAGCCTGCGACGCAATGGTCACTCCGGTCGTGACCGGTGACATCGAGCCCGGCGTGCTGGAGGAACTCATCCGGCTGTGCGTCCACCTGGACAAGCTCCGCCGCGACAGCAGCGCCGGGTCCTCCGGGACCGCCGGGACCTGCGGCACTCCTGACGCCCCGGGGGCTGCGGGGGCGGCGGAGCTGGGTGAGGTCCTGGAGCAGCAGGTCATCGCCGCTGCCATCGCCCTGGTATCCGGACCCGGCGGGCTGGCGTCGCACCTGCGCCGCCGGCAGCTTGGCGCCCGCCTGGCCGGGCCCAGCCTGCCTCTCGACGTCGGCGTCAGCCGGGACATTCCCGCGGCGATCCGCCGGGCCGTGATCGAGCGGGACCAGCACTGCCGGTTCCCCTCCGGCTGCGACCAGCCCGCCAGCGGGTGCGAGGTCCACCACCTCACCCACAAGGCCGACGGGGGCAAGACCTCGGTCAAGGACTGCATCCTGTTCTGCTTCTTTCACCACCAGGTAGTGATCCACCGATGGGGCTGGACCGTCGTCCTGAACCCCGACGGCACCACCACCGCCTGGAACAAAGACAGAACCAAGATCCTCCACAGCCACAGCCCACCCGCCCAGACCGGGTGACCCACCCGGGCTAGAGCGCTTGGCTCCGGCCCGGCGGGAGCGTGATTTCTCGCGTGCTGTCCCATCTGGCCTTGGTCTACTCTGGCCACGTGTCCTCGGCTGAACTGCCACTTCCACACCAGCAGGGGCTGACCGCCGACGCGCTGCTGGCTGGCCCTCGCGGCAGGTCCCTGTGCGTCAACCTGCTCGGTGACCGGCTGGCGCAGGACGGCCGACGGGTCGCGGGAGCCTGGGCTGACGCGCTACGCGCCGCAGGAACGGGAGATACGGCGCGCTGCGCCGAAAAGCTCGGCGAGTGCACCCGGATCGCCGGGCTGCCCGGGACGCCGTTCGGCGGCGGCGCCCTCATGGCTGGGCTGCAGGCGGCGGTCGATTCTGCCCGGTACTGGCAGGAGCCGGACCCCGAGGAACGGGGATTCGCGGATGAAGTAGCACGTGCGGCGCTGCGGCCGGTCGCGGAGGCGGTCGCCGCCGGGGTGGTCGCTGCGAGGGCTCGGGTTTCTGACGTGCGGTGGTGGACGGAGCCGGTCGATCGCGGCCGGCAGTGGTACGTGCAGTTCCTGGGCGAGCAGTCGCTGCCGGAGCCGGCGCCGGGCGGTGCCGCTGATCTGGTACGGGCATGGCGGGCGGACACCCTCGGCGACGAGCGGTCCGCGCAGGACCGGCCCGCGGATCCCGCCGCGCCCTACAGCGGCTGGTGGTGGTCCAGTCCGGCGCTCTCCCGGCTGCCGGTGACGACGCGCGCCCGGCCCGGGCTGGGCGCCGTCCAGCTGGGCCTGACCGAGGATGGGCTCGGGTGGGAGTCGGCCCGCTGCTGGCCGGCCGGGGCGGATGACGGCGCCCGCGTCTACGAGATCGGCGGCCCAGGCCAGTGGGCCGAACTGGTGGAGCGGTACCCGCTCGATGTCAGCAAGTCCAGGCGTCATGACTGGTGGCGGGTAACCGGGTGGGCCGGCCAGTGGCTGATCCCCGACTACGCCGCCGTGGCCGCCGACTGGGACGCCGTGCACGTTACCGTCGCGGGTTACCTGGCCACGGCCGGGCTCGCGATCCCGGTCGGGAACGGTGCGCGCACCATGCTGGCCGGGTGGGACCCGGACGCGACCTGGTGGATCAACGACGTCGTCTCCTTCACCGGGCCGCCGCGGGACTGGCGGAGAGACGAGCGGGCGCCGCTGGGCTGGACGCAGGCTCAGCGACGCTGAACGGCCGCTCAGCGACGCTGAACGGCCGGTACACCGGCGATCCCGCTAGCGCGTCTATCAGGTCATGAGACGGCACCTGCCCTTTATGACGGCGGCCCCGGCGGTGGCTCCCGCGGGGACTCTGGCGGGGGCTCTGGCGGGGGCTCTGGCGGGGGCTCTGGCGGGGCTCTGGCGGCGGCCCTGGTGGTGGCCTGCACGCTGATGGCGGTCTGGGGGCCGGCGGCGTGGGCGAGCCAGGTGACCGGGTTTGACGTCTCGTACCCGCAATGCGGGGAGGCGCTGCCGTCCGGGCAGGCGTTCGGGATCGTGGCGGTGAACGAGGGGCTGCCGAATAATACGAACACCTGCGTGGCGGACGAGATCAGCTGGGCGCAGGTCTCGGCCGGGGGAGCAAGCAGCCGCGGGCATCGCTGTACGTCAACACGGCGGATCCCGGCAACCACGGCATCGCGGACTGGCCCGGCAACAACACCGATCCGCTGTTCGGGCGACACGTGAAGGACCCGTACGGCGCGTGCCAGGGCGGGAACGGGCCGGCCTGCGCGTGGCAGTACGGGTGGAACATGGCCGAGCTGGACGCGCGGACGCGAGGGGTACAGAGCCCCGGGGGGTACCGGTGGTGGCTGGACGTGGAGACGGTCAACAGCTGGGAGGACAACAACGCCGGCCATAACCGGGCCGACCTGGAGGGGATGACTACCTATTTCGAGCGGACCGGGGCGACGGTGGGGCTGTACTCCACGCCCAGGCAGTGGGATCCGCTCGTCGGGACGGTCAGGCGGGGCAGCCCGCTCTACCGGCTGCCGGACTGGATCCCGGGCGCCAAGACGCTGGCGCAGGCGAAGAAGAACTGCCGCCTGGCCCCGCTGACCGGCGGCGGGACCGTCACCGTCACCCAGTGGAAGACCAAGCCGGCCAACAGCGACCTGTCCTGCGGCTAAGGTGGCCGGGTGCGTGTGCTGATCCCGCTGCCGGACCGGGACTTCGACGTCACCGAGGTGGCGGTGCCATGGCGGCTGCTGCGCGCGGCCGGGCACCAGGTGGTCTTCGCCACCGAGCAGGCCGGCCCGGTCCCGGCCGCTGACCCCCGGCTGCTGGACGGGGTGATCTTCGGTCGGCTCGGCGCCGCGGCCCAGCCCAGGGAGTTCTACGCCGAGCTCACCCGGGCCCCGGAGTTCACCGCGACGACGTCCTGGGCCGAGCTGGATCCGGCCGGCTTCGACGGGCTGCTGCTGCCCGGCGGGCACGCGCCGGGGATGCGGCAGTACCTCGGCTCGCCGGTGCTGCAGGAGCAGGTGGCCCGGTTCTGGGCGCTGGGCCGGCCGGTCGGCGCGATCTGCCATGGCGTCCTGGTGCTGGCGCGCACCCGGGACGCGGCCACCGGGCGGAGCGTGCTGGCGGACCGCCGGACGACCTGCCTGCCCAAGTACATGGAACGCTCGGCCTGGCTGGCCACCGCCTGGCGGCTCGGCCGTTACTACCGGACGTATCCGGCCTACGTCCAGGACGAGGTCGAGGCGGCCCTGGACGACCCCCGCCGCCAGTTCGAGCGCGGACCGCGGACGTTGTCCGCGCGCGGCACCGCGAGCGACGACACCGCGGCCTTCACGGTGGCCGACGGGAACTACCTGTCGGCCCGGTGGCCGGGGGACGCCTACCTGTTCGGCCGCCGCTTCTGCGAGCTCCTGAACGGGGGCGGCCCATGACCGCGGTGGAACTCGGCCGCCGGGCGGCGACGGCTGCCATGGCGAGCCCGGAGGTGACGCCGGGACAGCGGGTATACCGGCGGAACGCCGTGGTGGCCGTGCCAGAGCAGGCGGATAACCCGGTGCTCGTTGAGCGGTGGTTCACGGCCGACGGCAGCACGGGGGCGGCCTACGTCGACGGCGACCTGGAGGTCGGCCCGTGGGCCTGGCCGGCCGGGCCCGGCGGACACGGGCCCGGCGGACACGGGCCCGGCGGACACGGGCCCGGGGGACGGAGGGTCCGGTCGGAGCTCGAGGAGCCGCACATCAGCTACGCCTCGCTGGGGTGGCTGCCGGATGATCCCGGCGATCCCCGGTGTGACGGCGGAAGACGACGCTGAGGACGCAGGCGGGAATCGCGGGCCCGGGTTCCTGCTGGCCGGAGGCGCGGGCGGCAACCAGGCGATCTTGGTCGGCGCGCCGACGTACCGGTTCCGCGGTTACCAGTTCTCCGGCTCGGGCCAGGACCTGCGGGCCGCGCACGCCTGGGGCATCGCGGTCCTGCGGCAGGAGCTGGTCTCCGGGCCCGGAGCGCGGCCCTAGGTCCCCGGTGCCAGGTTACGGAGCAGCAGGGCCTCGGCTAGGCAGGCTCGTTCGAAGGTGGCCAGGTGCAGGCTCTCGTTGGCGCCGTGGGCCCGGGTGTCGGGGTCTTCCACCCCGGTGATCAGGATCTCGGCGTCGGGGAAGAGGCTGGCGTAGGCGGTGACGAAGGGGATGGACCCGCCCGCGCCCATGTCCACCGCCGCTGTCCCCCACGCCTGTCCGAGGGCCGAACGAGCGCACTTGTACGCCCGTCCGCCCGTGCGTGCGGTAAACGGCGCGGCCGCCCCGCCGGCCTCCACCCGTACCTGCGCGCCCCACGGGGCCTGGGCGAGCAGGTACGCGGTCAGCGCGTCGCGGGCCGCGCCGGCGTCGTCGCCGGGGGCCACGCGCAGGCTCACCTTGGCCCGGGCGGCCGGGACGATCATGTTGGCGGCGGTCGCCACCGGCGGGGCGTCGAGGCCGATGACGGCGAGGGCGGGGGCAGCGGTCAGCCGGTCGGCCAGGCGGCCGGTGCCGGTCAGCCGCACCCCGTCGAGCAGGCCGGCCTCGGCCCGGAACTGCTCCTCGGCCAGGTCGGGTGAGCCACCCATACCTGGCCCAGTGCCGCGGACCAGGCCGGGCACGGCCACGTCGCCGTTCTCGTCGTGCAGGGTGGCCAGCAGGCGGCACAGGACGGTCAGCGCGTCGGGGACCGGCCCGCCGAACATGCCGCTGTGCACGCCGTGGTGCAGGGTGCGCACCTCGACCACGAGGTTGGCGCCGCCGCGCAGCGTGGTGGTGAGCGCGGGCACGTCGAGGGAGGCGTTGCCCGCGTCGGCGAACACGACCACGTCGGCCCGCAGCCGGTCGCGGTAGGCGGCCAGGAAGTCGCGCAGGGCGGGCGAGCCGATCTCCTCCTCGCCCTCGACCAGCACGGTCACGCCGACCGGGGGGCCCTCGGCCGCGAAGGCGCGGAGCGCGGCCAGGTGCACGGCCACGCCGGCCTTGTCGTCGGCGGTGCCGCGGCCGTAGAGCCGCCCGTCTCGTTCGGCGGGCTGGAACGGATCGCTGTCCCAGCCGGCTGCCTCACCCGGTGGCTGCACGTCGTGGTGCGCGTACAGCAGGACATGCGGGGCACCGGGCGGGCCGGGACGCGAGCCGAGCACGGCCGGGCGGCTGTCCCCGGCGGTGACCACGTCGACCTCGGGCAGGCCGGCCCCGCGCAGCAGGGCGGCGACCGCGCCGGCGCTGGCCCACACGTGCGGGGCGGCGTCCGGGTCGGCCGACACCGAGGGGATCCGCACCAGGCGCTCCAGGTCGGCCCGGGCCGATGGCAGCACGTCCCGCACGGTGCGGGTGAGGTCTGGGGTCATGTTCACCCCGCGAACAGGTGCAGGTCGGCGGCGAAGCGGCGGGCCATTTCCAGGGCCTGGTCCAGGTCGGGGTGGCGGATGATCACCATGCCGTCGGCGATCAGGGTGGCCCGCCAGTCGCGCCGCGGGGCGCCCACCGGGAGCAGGTCGATCGCGGCGACGTGCTCGCCGTAGGCCGCCAGCAGGCGGTCCAGGCCCTCGTAGCGGGTGATCCGGCCGGCCCCCTGGGCCCGCTTGAAGATGCTGGCCGCGTTGTACTTCCGCTGGACCGGGAACGGGACGCTGCCCTGGGTGACGGCGTAGGCCCAGGCGGTGAACAGGTCGGAGTCGGTGGCGTAGTTCATCACGTCGACCGTGCGGGCACCCGGGGCCCGGGCGCCGATCTCGCCGAACACCACCTCCCCGCCGGCCTTGCGGTACCACTCCATGTGGGTGAACCCGTCGGCGAAGCCGAGGGCGCGCAGCACCGCGCGGCCCAGCTCCCGGCCGTCCTGGAGGCCGGGGGCGTCCAGGTCGCGCAGCGCCAGCGTGACCGGGCTGATCCACTCGTGCAGCTTGGTCTGCAGCGGGCGCGGATGGTACTGGCAGATGTTCTCGACCAGCACCTGGCCGCCGGCGCAGATGGTGTCGTAGGTGAACTCCTCGCCGTCGACGAACTCCTCCACGCTGAGCCGCGGCACGTGCCGCACGCTGGGCAAGATGGCGTCGAGGTCGGCGGCCGAGTCGGCGCGGTAGGTGTCGGCCGAGCCGGCCCCGTCGATGGGCTTGACGATGAGCGGGTAGCCGACCTGCTCGGCGGCGGCCCACACCCCGGCCACGGTCTCGGTGGCGCGGTGCCGCGGGGTGCGCAGCCCGGCCGCGTCGAGCAGCTGCTTCATCCGCTCCTTGTCCCGGAACGGAATGGTCTGGGACACCGTCATCCCGGGCAGCCCGAGCTGTTCCCGCAGCTGCGCGGCCAGCACCATGTACGGCTCCCACAGGCACTCCACCTGGTCGATCCGTACCCGCCGGTTCAGCTCGCGCACGGTCCCGGCCACCTGATCCGCGGCGGCCAGCGAGCCGACCTGCACGTAGTGGTCCAGGGCTTGTTTCGCGATCGGCGGCAGGGCGTCCTGATGCTGGTCGCCCAGGCCGATGACGGTGACGCCGGCCTGGCCGAGGCCGCGGGTGAAGAACGCCATCTCGGCCGGGTAGCCGGGCGAGATCATCAGGACGTTCGTCATCCGAGCTCCACTTTCACGGTGCTGACGAGCTGCTTGAGGGCGGCCGTGACGGTCTCGGTATCCGGGTGCCGGATCGTGATCCAGCCGTCGCCCTCGTAGCTGCCCGAGGACGGCTGGCCGGTCTCGGGCAAGCGCGAGGCGACCACCAGCGACGTCACCTCGGGTGACAGCGCGTCCAGGCCGTGGATGCCCCGGACCAGGCCGGCGCCCTGGCCGCGCAGGTAGACGGTGCCGGCCGCCCATTTCCGCTCCGGCGGGTCGAAGGTCCCGTCGGTCATCAGAGCGGCCCAGGCCGAGTACAGGTCGAAGTCGTGCGCGTAGCAGAGCATCGAGGTGATCTGGGCGCCGGGCGGGCGGGCGCCGACCTCGGACACGGCCACCGAGCCGTCCGGGCGGCGGAACCACTCCATGTGGGTCAGGCCGGTGGTCAGGCCGAGCGCGCGCAGCGCCGCCGGGGCGACCTCGCGGATGCCGGCGTACCGCGATCCGCCGATGTCGCGCGGCAGCCGCACCACCCACTGCATCCACGGGTGCCGCAGCACCTCCAGCGGGGTCGGCAGGTAGTCCGACACCGAATCCCAGACGACCTGGCCGTCGACCATGACGCTGTCGTAGGAGCCTTCGTCCCCGGTGAGGAACTCCTCGATCTGCGCCGGGTACTCCGGCGTCGGCGGCGCCGTCTCCAGCCAGGCTTTCTCCTCGCCCGCGTCGTCGAGGCGGAACGTGCTCTTCGCCCCGGCGCCCGCGGGCGGCTTGACGACGAGGGGGAAGCCGACTCGTTCGGTAAATTCGAGGGCGTCGGCGGCGCGGACGGCCAGTTTGTGCCGGGCGCAGGGGACGCCGGCCTGCTCGAAGACCGTCTTCATGCGGTCCTTGTCGCGGAAGTTGGCCGCCGTGCCGGGGTCCATGCCGGGTATGCCGAGGTGCTCGCGGACCTGGGCCAGCGGGACCTGGAGCTGCTCCAGCACGGCCAGCAGGCGGTCGACCGGGCCGAGCTGGCCGGCCAGGCCCTGGACGGCGGCGGCGATCTGGGCCGGGTCCAGCGCGTCGTCGATGCGCCAGTGGCCGGCCAGGGTCTCCCGCAGCACCGGCGGCAGCCGCTCCCACGGCTCGCAGGTGATCAGGGCGGTGCGCACGCCGGGCAGCCGGGCGGCCGCCTCGACGAACCGCGTCGTAGTGTCCAGCAGGTAAGGGGCGACGAACCCGGCGGTCACCATGGCAGCTACCTACCCGGCCGTTAACATGCCAGACATGAACGTCATTTTCGTCGAGCCGTTCTTTCCCGCCAATCAAAGGCAGTTCGCCCGGGCCCTGGCCGAGGCCGGCGCCACCGTGATCGGCATCGGCGAGTACGGCGTCGAGTCGTTCGACGACGACCTGCGGGGCTGGCTGCACCACTACGAGCGGGTGTCCTCGGTCACCGACGTGCAGGCGTTGACGCGGGCGGTCCGGTGGGTGCAGGACAAGTGTTGGGTGGACCGGCTCGAGGCCACCATCGAGGCCCACACGATGGCGGCCGCGCAGGTCAGGGAGGCCTGCTCGATCCCGGGGACTTCGGTCCGCACGGCCTGGCTGTGCCGGGACAAGCCGTCGATGAAGGAGGTCCTGCGCGAGGCGGGGGTGCCCACCGCGGCCTCCGCGGGCGTCTCGTCCGCGGCGCAGGCCCATGAATTCGCCGAACGGGTGGGGTACCCGCTGATCCTCAAGCCGCGCAGCGGCGCCGGGGCGTCGGGCACGGTGCGCGTGGACTCTGATGCCGAGCTCGAGCGAGCCCTGGAGGGGTTCGGCGGGGCCGAGTCGGTGGCGGTGGAGGAGTTCGTCGAGGGGCACGAGGGGTTCTACGACACGATCGCGATCGACGGTCACGTGGCGCTGGATTTCGTGTCGCACTACTTCCCGAACGTGCTCGAGGCGATGCGGACGCGGTGGATCTCGCCGCAGTTCGTGTCCACCAACCGGATTGACAGTGTGCCGGAGTACGGTGAATTGCGGGAGATGGGGCGGCGGGTGATCGAGGCGCTGGGCATCGGCACCTCGGCTACGCACATGGAGTGGTTCTTCGGGCCCAAGGGGCTGCGGTTCTCCGAGATCGGCTGCCGGCCGCCAGGGGTGGGCGCGTGGGACCTGTACTCGGCGGGAAACGAGATCGACCTGTACCGGGTGTGGGCCGACGCGATCGTGCACTTTGGCACCAGCGCCGTGCCGTCGCGGCGGTACGCCAGCGGGATCGTGGCGCTGCGGCCGTCGCGGGACGGTGTCATTTCCGGTTACGAGGGGGTGGACGAGCTGCAGGGGCGGCTGGGCGAGTGGGTCATCGACGCGCACCTGCCGCCGCCGGGCACCCCCACCCAGGGGGTCGAGGCGGGGTACATGGCCAACGCGTACGTGCGGATGCGCCACCCGGACTACGACGCGCTGCGCGGCATGCTCGACGAGGTGGGGCGCAGCCTGCGGGTCCACGCCTCGTGAGGGTGGTCTTGCTCGGGCCGCAGCGGCGGCCCACGCTGGACTCGGTGGTGCGGTCGCTCGGCCTGTCCGGGCCGTTTGCCACGGTGACGGCCGGGTGGCGGGAGCGGGAGCCGGACGACGGGGAGCTTTCCTCGCTGCTCGGCGACCCTGCTAGCCGCAATGGGGTGGTGAACCTGGGGCTGTACCGGCGGGGCGTGGACGTGGCCGAGCGCGATCCGGTGTTCGCGGCGGCCTGGGACGAGCTGCGGCGGACGCTGGCGGGGATGCAGGAGGTGTACCTGCTGCGGCTGGACTACGCGCTGCGGGCGGTGTACGCGGTGCAGCGGCGGATTGGCGTTTCCGCTGAGGCGGTTGAGGAAGCCGTGGCGGCGGTGCGTTCGCTGGACGAGGCGCACCTGCGGCGGGTGAACGGGGCGCGCGGGGAGTTCTACGCGCGGCTCGAGCCGCACGCGCGGCCGGTGATCGCGGCGCACCGGGACGAGGTGGCCGGGATGCTGGCCGGGACGTCTGCTCTGGTCATCGCGGGCGGCCACGTGGGGGTGCTGGCTGATGTGCTGCACCTGTTCAACGTGGCGGCCTTGGTGGGGTCCACCGTGATCGCGTGGTCGGCCGGGGCGATGGCGCTGGCGGACCGGATCGTGCTGTTCCACGACCGGGCGCCGCAGGGGCCGGGGCAGCCCGAAGTGTACGGCAGCGGGCTGAGCCTGGTCCGGGACGTGGTGCTGCTGCCGCACGCGCGGGCCCGGCTGCTGCTCGACGACGGGCCGCGGATGGCGGTGCTGGCGCGGCGGTTCGGGCCGGCCCGGTGCGTGCCGCTGGAGGCGGGGACGCGGATCGAGGTCGTGGACGGCTTGTGGCCGGCCGGCGTGCGCGTGATCGAGGCCGCGTGAGGAAGCTCGCCATCAACCGGTTGCGGGAGCGGCGGCCGCTGGACGCGGCGGCCGTGGACCGGTTCCTGGCCCGGCACGAGGTGCCGATCGTGGAGGGGTCCCGGTGCACGTTCCTGTACCGGGGCGAGGCGGACGAGGTGTCCATGGTGCACCGGACGTTCGGCCTGCCCGACCACCTGCCGCTGCGCCGGCTGCGCGGCACCGACCTGTGGTCCGGCGTGCTCGAGCTGCCCGAGGGCTCCCGGGTCGAGTACCAGCTGGAGGTGGTGCGCGGCGGGCACCGCGAGCGGATGAACGACCCGCTCAACCCCAAGCTGGCGCACAGCCCGGTGGGCAGCTCGTCGGTCTGCTACGCGCACGGGCACGTGGTGCCGGACTGGACCCGGTTCGACCCCGAGGCCCGGCCGGGGACGCTGACCGACCTGGTGGTGCCGAGCCGGGCGCTGCGCCGCGACTGCCCGGTCACGCTGTACCTGCCCGCCCGGTTCCGGCCTTCCGGCCAGTATCCCCTGCTGATCGTGCACGACGGCGGAGACTACCTGGGGTACGCCGCGGCCAAGACGGTGCTGGACAACCTGATCCACCGGCTCGACGTGGCCGAGCTCGTCGCGGCGTTCGTCTACCCGGGCGACCGGCTGGCCGAGTACGCCAACTCGGCGGCGCACGCCCGGTTCCTGACCGCCGAGCTGATGCCGCGGCTGGAGGCCGAGCTGCCGCTGGCCGGGACGCCGTCGTCGCGGTGCCTGATGGGGGCGAGCTTCGGGGCGGTGGCGTCGCTGGCGACCGCGTACCGGTATCCGTCCGAGTACGGATCGCTGCTGCTGCAGTCGGGGTCTTTCGTTTTCACGGACATCGGGAACGATCACGGGGGCGGGCCGCCGTTCGAGCCGGTGGTGCGGTTCATGAACCGGTACCGGGCCGAGCCGCGGCGGGTGGCCGACCGGATGTTCGTCAGCTGCGGGATCTACGAGCCGCTGATCGTGCCGAACCGGTCCATGGTGCCGGTCTTCGAGGCGGCCGGGATGACCGTTCGTTTCGTGGAAGCCCGGGACGGGCACAGCTGGGAGAACTGGCGGGACCGGCTCCGGGACGGCCTGTCCTGGATTTTCCCGGGGCCGCAGAAGTTCTTCTACGAGTCGCCGGCTTCGACCAGGCGCTGGAGTTCACGGCGGCCGGGCTGGTCGGTGGGGTCTTCGGTCACGTCCTGCTGGACGACGGTGCCGAGCAGCCAGGACACGACGAGGTCGGCCGTCTCGGCTGGGTGCGGGTGGCCGGCGTCGGCGAGCAGGCCCCGGAACAGGGCGCCGACCCGGGCCAGGTCGCCTCGGATGGGGGCGCTGGCGTTCCGGCGGCTCAGCGCGATCCAGTACTCGAACCACAGCCGGGCCGCGTGCGGCTGGCCCGCGAACGTGGCCAGGTAGGCGTCGACGACCCGCCACAGCCTGCGGGCCGGGTCTGGCTCGCTGTCGGCGACCTGGCGCAGCGACCTGAGGAAGGCTTCGAGGTGGGCGGCCATGGCCTGGTCGACGACGTCGTCGAAGTCCCGGAAGTAGTAGTGCATCGCGCTCTTGGTCAGCGGGCTCGCGTCAGCCACCGCCCGGGCCGTGCAGCCCGGCCAGCCCGTCGCGGGCCAGCACGCGCCGGGCGGCCGCAACGATCTGGCGCTGCTTGTCCCGCTGGCTGGGGGTCTCGGCACCGTGGTCGACGTGAGGCATGCCACCCAGTCTAGACAGGTTTAGGACAAGTGACCTAATCTTTAGGACATGCGTCCTGAAAACAATGACGACCTGGTCCGGCGGATGATCTCCGAAGTGTGGAACGGCGAGCGGCCGGACCGGCTGCCGGAGTTCTGGGCGGATTCGACCCGGGCCGAGGCCGAGCAATTGCACAGCGTCCTCACCGGCGCCTTCCCCGACCTGCGGGTCACGGTGGAGGACACGGTGGCCGGGGACGATAAAGTCGCGGCCCGGATGACCTTCCGCGGCACCCACCGGGGTCCGTTCCGCGGCCTCGAGCCGACCGGCCGGCCGGTCGAGTTCTCCTCGATCCGCATCTACCGGATCGAGGACGGCAAGGTGGTCCAGACCTGGGCCGAGGTCGACGCCCTCGGGCTGCTAGGGCAGCTGCGCGGCTCTTGATGCTGCCCCGGCCAGGTTGATTTCCTGCTCTTCTGCGAACGGGCCGTCCTGAGAGATCATCTTTAGGTGATCACTCGATGAACGACGCGTTGCGGGTCAGGGAGCGGTGGTATTCACCCCGCCTGCAGATGGACATCACGGTGGTGCGCTGGGGCGTGCTGGGCGTCCCGGTGCTGGTCTTCCCCACGGCGGGCGGCGACGCCGAGGAGATCGAGCGGCAGGGCCTGGTCAACGCGTGCGGGCCGCTGCTGGCCGAGGGCCGGGTCAAGCTGTACTCGGTGGACAGCGTGGCCGGGCGGGCGATGGTGGCCAAGGACGGCTCCGCCGAGCACCGGATGTGGCTGCTCAACCAGTTCCAGGAGGCGATCAGGTGGGAGGTCGTGCCGGCCATCCACGCCGACCTCGGCGGCCGGGACCTGGACGTCATCGCGGCCGGCGCCTCGATCGGCGCGTTCAACTCGGTGGCGGTGCTGTGCCGTTATCCCGACGTGTTCGGCGCGGCCATCGGGATGAGCGGCAGCTACCGGATCGAGCGGTTCTACGACGAGGCCTGGTCCCAGGACCTGTACTACTCCGCGCCCCTGCAGTTCCTGCCCGGCCTGGACGGCGCGCACCTCGGCCGGCTGCGCGAGCGGCAGGTCATCCTCGCCTCCGGCGAGGGCGACTGGGAGGACATCGGCTCGTCCTGGCAGATGGCGTCGGCGCTGGGTGAGGCGGGCGTCCCCAACCGGGTGGACAACTGGGGCCCGCAGTGGCCGCACGAGTGGCACACCTGGCGCGAGATGCTCCCCCAGTACCTCCGCGAGCTCACCTAGGGTCCTGCGTCCTCGGCCAGGTCCTCGGCGATGATCTCGTCGCACAGGTCGAGGCACTCGGTGCAGATGGTGGCGCGCGGGAGGAGCCCGCGCTTGGCCGAGACGTCGGCGGGCGGGGCGGTCGCGGCCAGGCCCTCGACCTGGTGGACCTGCTTGCCGCAGAAGCTGCACGCCAGCCGGGTCCTCGGCTCGAATTCCGGCTGGCTGCGCCCGGGCATCTGGATCACCGGGACGAGCGGGCTGCCGGACGCGGGGCCGGAGCTGATCACGTTCCTGGCCAGCGCGACGCAGGCGTCGCAGATGTACACGTGGGGGCCCGCGATCAGCTTCTGGACCTGGTCCTGGCCCTGACCGCAGAACGTGCAGGCCAGGTGCGCTCCCGGGCTACGTGGCTCGGGTTGCGACGGTTCGGGCTGGCGGAGCCAGCGGCGGGAGCCGCCGGCTGACTCGACGATCTGGTGGACCCGCTGGTGGCTGAGGCCGAGGGCGCCGGCCAGCTCGCGCAGCGAGGCGCCGTGCAGGTGCAGGCGGCGGACGGCGCGGTGGAATTCGGCGCGGAACACCTCGGCGTCACGCTCGACGTCGATCAGCCGCTCCTTGGCCCGCCGGGCTTCGGCGAGCAGTTCCTCATCCATATGTCTACTGTAACTAGACGCTAGACGACTTTGACAGCATCGCGGGCCAGGAGGTTTTAGTACCTCCTGTCCCGGTAGATGACGGGAGACACAGGGGAGGACACATGCACCTGAAAGACGACGAGCTCACGACCGGGCTGGCCGGGCCGGACGGGCCGGAGCTGCTGGCGGCGGTGTACGCGCGGGTCAGCACGGCGGCGGGCTTCACCCGGTTTCTCGGGCCGCTGGGGAACTACATGATCGCGCGGCCCGCCGCGCGGGCGGCGGCGCACGACATCACCGAGCAGACCGACGTCCCGCTGGACGCGGCGGTGGTGCTCGGGCTGGCTCCCGGCGCGCTGCACGTGTGGAGCGCCGACCCGATGCTCAACCAGGTAAACGATCACCTCGGGCACGTCCCGCTGGACCAGATCAGCGCGATCACCGTGGTGCCCGGCCGGAGCTGGCAGGATCTGACCATCTCGCTGGCCGACGGCCAGGAGATCCAGCTGCAGGCCCGCGGCGCGGCCCACCAGCTGGCGGCCGAGTTCGGGAAGATCAAGCCCGCGGCTTAGCTGGCCAGGCGGGCGTCCTGGGCTTTCAGTACACGGACGGCGGCCGCCTGATTGAGCCGGGCCGGAACGAATACGTGGATGATCATCGCCACGTTGCCACGGTCTCCGAGGAGCCGGGTGAAGGTGTTGCCGTCCTGGTCGAGCTTGGGGTCGGCGAGGTAAATTCCGTCGCCCACCGCCGCCACCGTCAGCTTGACCTTATTGGCGGGGTCCGCGCTGTCGGCCGACTCGGTGCTCAGCGTATAACTGCGCGCGTCGGCCGCGGTCGCGAACTGGATCAGCCAGATGGAGACGAGCGTCCCGCCGCTCGTCTCCCACTCCCGGTGCGCCACGGCCTGGAAGCAGCGGGCCGTTATCTTCTGCTGTTCCGCATGGTTGCCGGGGTAGAGGGCGGAAATGTAGTCGGCCAGGGAGAGCGCGCCCTGCTTCAGCGAACCGGCCTGCTTGGTACCCGCCGGCATCGGCACCAGCCTGGTCAGCAGCGACGCCCCGGCCGGCGAGGTCGCCGATGGGGACGGCTGGCCCGCCGGGCATCCGGCCGCGGTCGCCGCGACGTAGGCGTTAGCCGCCTTGATCTGGCTGTGGTGCAGGCCGGCCTCGTACCCGGCCCCCGCGCCGAGCAGCCCGGTCACGACGGCCGCGACCGTGCCGGCCAGCCAGGCCCGCCGGCGCCGCGGCCGCGGGCCTGGCGGGGACGCCGGGAAAGGCGGCTGCGAGTAGGGCATCCCGCCGAACGGTGGTGGTGGTGCTGACATCCTGACTCCTCGCGCGAGGGGACTAGCGAAGTGGTTTATATCAAGATGGTCGTGGCGATTCAGGCCGATCCGGTCTCGAAACGGCTAATCTTCCGCCGACGGCCGGGGTCAGGCTAGGCGGGTGACTTCTACGGTGACCTTGGAGGCGGTGGCCGGGGCACCGTGGTAGATGCCCTTGAGCGGGGAGACGTCGGCGTAGTCGCGGCCCCGGGCCACCACCACGTGCCGCTCCCGCACCGCGGCGCCGCTGGTCGGGTCCAGCGGGTGCCAGGAGCCGGCCCAGTACTCGACCCAGGCGTGGCTCTCGCCGATCGCGGTCTGGCCGGGCTCGGCGCCCGGGTCGGCGTGCAGGTAGCCGGAGACGTACCGGGCCGGCAGGCCGGCCGCGCGCAGCAGCGCCACCGTGACGTGGGCGATGTCCTGGCAGACACCCTGGCCCTGGTCCCAGGCCTCCTGGGCGTCGGTCCGCACCCCGGTGGCGCCGGCCATGTACCCGACCTGGGAGCGCACCCGCGCGGCGATCTCCTCCGCCGCCCGGGCCGGGTCCGCGTCGCGCACGGCCGCCAGGACGGTGGCGGCGGCGTCCTCGGTCACGGTGGTCAGCGGGGTGGGCAGGAGGAATTCCAGCAGGCGGCCCTGGTCGGCCTGGGCCCGCACGTCCGGCCAGGAAAGCGGCGGCTCCGGCGGCGCGGCGACGCCGGTCTCGATCGTGGCCTGGGCCCGGATCGTCAGGGCTTCGTGCGGATCGCCGATGTCGAAGACGCTGACGAACGTGCCCCAGTAGTCGCAGTAGGTCCAGACCGGCACGCCCTGGCCGGCCGAGACCCGGCTCTCCAGCGTGACCTGCGAGGGCAGCGTCAGCGGGGTCATCCGCACCTCGTTGAACGAGGCGCGGGCCGGGCCGGTGTAGCTGACCTCGGTGGTGTGCGTCACCCGCAGCCGCCACCCCATGCTCAGCCGTCCCTCTCCCAGGCCACCGGCGCCTCGTACTGGAAGTAGCGGCCGGTGATCGCCTCGCACGCCTCCGCGCAGGCCCGTTGCAGCGTGCCGAGCAGCTCGGGCAGCTGTTCGGTGAGCTGGCCGGCGTCGGCGTACTCGAGCCGGGTGCGCTGCTGGCCGACCGGGCGGCGGGCCGGGTCGTCCATGCCCATCCGGACCGGGCCCGGGTTGAGCGCGGCCAGGCAGTCCTCGGCGGTCACCAGCGAGTGCAGCACCGACCGCGGGAACAGCCGGTCGCGCAGCAGGAACTCGGCGACCACGGCCGGCTCGGCCGCCCCGCCGTGCGTCCGGATGAACGACTCGTAGGCGCCGCAGGCGCGCAGCAGCAGCGGCCAGCTCTGCTCCGGCGGCCCCGGCATCCGCGCGAGCAGCAGCCGGGCCGTCATGTCGGCCCGCTCCAGCGAGCGGCCGAGGACCAGGAACCGCCAGGCGTCGTCGTGGCTCATGGTCGACTCGGCCAGGCCGAAGAACAGGGCGGCGCGCTCCCGGATGAAGCGCAGGAACACGTGCGGGCCGAGGCGGTCCGCGGCCCGGCGCTGGCCGGTGAGGCCGTGGCCGGCCACGTTCAGGCACTCCCACATCTCGCTGGAGATCACCTCGCGGATGCCGCGGCGCCGGCCCGCGCCGCGAGCACCGCGCCGGCGATGGCGCTCGGGCTCTTGGTGTCGTAGGCCAGCCGGAACAGGGCGGCGCCGACGTCGGGCGCGCTCTCCTCGGGGTCGACGCCGAGGAGACCGAACAGCGGCCCGCAGTCCGCGCCGGATCCGGCCCGCTGGACGCCGGGATCGCCGAGCAGCCGGTGCACGTAGACGTCGACCAGCCGGGCGGTGTCGTCGGCCCGCTCCATGTAGCGCCCGGTCCAGAACAGGGTCTCGGCCATCCGGCTGAGCAGGTCGCTGGTCATTGCTGTTCCGGTCCGCTCTGCCGGGCGATGGGCTCGGCCTCGGCCGGGCGGGCGGCCAGCAGCGGGAGGACGGCCGCGATGTGCTCGGGCGCGGCGGCCCGCGGGCTGGCCATGACCCAGGTGTCCTTGGAGCCGCCGCCCTGGCTGGAGTTGACCACCAGCTCGCCTTCCGGCAGCGCCACCCGGGTCAGGCCGCCGGGCAGCAGCCACACGTCGTCGCCGTCGTTGACGGCGAACGGCCGCAGGTCGATGTGCCGCGGCGCGAGGGTCTCGCCGATGAGCACCGGCGAAGTGGACAGGGCCACCGGCCGCTGCGCCATCCAGCCGCGCGGGTCGGCCCGCAGCCGCTCGCGCAGCACGCCGAGCTCGGCCGGGGTGGCCCGCGGGCCGATGACGATGCCCGCGCCGCCGGACCCGTCGACCGGCTTGACCACCAGCTCGTCCAGGTTGTCGAGGACCCAGTCGAGGGTGCCGGGCTGGTCGAGCCGGTAGGACTCCACGTTGCCCAGGAGCGGTTCCTCGCTCAGGTAGTACCGGATCAGGTCCGGGATGTAGGTGTAGACCAGCTTGTCGTCGGCCACCCCGTTGCCGACCGCGTTCGCGATCGTGACGTTGCCGGCCCGGGCCGCGTTGATCAGGCCCGCGCAGCCGATCACCGAGTCGGGCCGGAACTGCAGCGGGTCCAGCCAGTCGTCGTCGACCCGGCGGTAGATGACGTCGACCGGGCGCTGGCCCCGGGTGGTGTGCAGGTAGACCCGGTTGCGGGCGCAGAACAGGTCGCGCCCCTCCACCAGCTCCACGCCCATCAGCCGGGCCAGCAGGGTGTGCTCGAAGTAGGCGGCGTTGTACACGCCGGGGGTGAGCACGACCACGCACGGGTCCTGGGTGCCGCGCGGGGCGGCGGCACGCAGCGCGGCCAGCAGCCGGGACGGGTACTCGTCCACCCGGTGCACGCTCTGCTCGGCGAACAGCGCGGGGAACGTCCGGCTCATGGCGAGCCGGTTCTCGATCACGTAGCTGACTCCGGACGGCACCCGGACGTTGTCCTCCAGGACGCGGAACTTGCCCTGCTCATCGCGGATAAGGTCGATACCGGCCACGTGGACGCGAACGCCGTTCGGCGGGGAAAAATCGGCGACCTCCCGGCGGAACCGGGGGGAGGTGTAGATGAGCCGCCAGGGCATCACCCCGTCCGCGAAAACGCGCCCGGCGCCGTAGACGTCGGCCAGGAAGGCCTCGAGCGCCTTGACCCGCTGACGCACCCCGCGGGCGACCAGGTCCCACTCCACCGCGTCGATGACCCGCGGGATCAGGTCGAGCGGGAACGGCCGCTCCTCCCCCGCGAAGTCGTAGGTGACGCCGCGGTCGGTGAACACCCGGGCCAGCTGGTCGGCGCGGAACCGCAGCTCGGCCGGGTCCATCGGCTGCAGGACCGAGACCAGCGCGTCGTAGGGCGGCCGGGGCTCCCCGGGGGCCGCGAACATCTCGTCCCAGGCCGCGGCGAGCCGGTAGCCGTCGAAAATGTCCGCCACATCCGCAGCGTAAGCAGCACATGTTTACGGTGGATCACGGACGTGTTTCCGATTGTTTCCGGGGTGATTCGATAGTCTCGAGGGGTGGATTGCGGCGACCTGGCGCACCTGCGCCGTGCCCGGGACCTGCTGGACCGGGAGTACGCGCGGCCGCTGGACGTGCCGGCGATGGCCCGGGCGGCGCTGATGTCGCCGTCGCACTTCTCCCGGCAGTTCCGGGCGGCGTTCGGCGAGACGCCGTACGCGTACCTGCAGAGCCGCCGCCTCGAGCGGGCGATGGCGCTGCTCCGCCGGGGCGATCTGTCGGTGACCGACGTCTGCCTGGCGGTGGGGTTCACCTCGCTCGGTTCGTTCAGCTCGACGTTCAGCCGGCTGGTAGGGGAGGCGCCCAGCGCGTACCGGGGCCGCGACCACACGGCGATGGCGCCGGTGCCGCCGTGCGTGGCGCGGGCGTGGACGCGGCCCGGCTGGCTCGGTTCGAGCACGATCGGAGAAGCGCGGCGCGGAGCCGCGGCCTAGCGTGAGGGCATGCCACTTTCGATTACTCACACCCCCGTGTACTGCCTGGACCTCGACCAGACGCTGGCCTTCTACACCGGTCAACTGGGCTTCGAGGTCCGTCAGGACGCCCCCGTCGGGCCGGCCATGCGCTGGCTGACCGTGGGCGCCCCGGGCTCCGCCCACGAACTGCTGCTGGCCGCCGTCGACCAGCACATCCCCCCGGTCGACCAGGCCGCGATGCGCGAAATGGTCAGCAAGGGGAACCTGGCCGTGTTCATCGAGGTCGACGACATCAACAAGGTCTTCGAGACGCTGCGCGCGGCCGGGGCCGAGATCCTCCAGGAGCCGGTGGACCAGCCCTACGGCGTGCGAGACTGCGGGGTGCGTGACCCGAGCGGGAACCACCTGCGCCTCAGCCAGCCGCTAGGCGGCCGTCCCTAGGTTCTTGGGCTCTCAGGTTCTTGGGCTCTCAGGCGAAGCGGGCGATCTGGCGCGCCTTGTTCATCGCGTCCAGGGCGGCGACCTTGTACGCCTCGGCCAGGGTCGGGTAGTTGAAGACCGCGTCGACCAGGTAGTCGACCGTGCCGCCGCAGCCCATGACGGCCTGCCCGATGTGGATGAGCTCGGTGGCGTTGGTGCCGAAGCAGTGCACGCCGAGCAGGCGGTGGTCGTCCAGCGAGACCAGCAGCTTGAGCACGCCATAGGAATCGCCGATGATCTGGCCGCGAGCCAGTTCCCGGTAGCGGGAGACGCCCACCTCGAACGGCACGTTGTCCTTGGTCAGCTGTTCCTCGGTCCGGCCTACGAAGCTGATCTCGGGGATGCTGTAGATGCCGATCGGCTGCAGCTCGCTGACCTCGTGCAACTGCTCGCCGCAGGCGTGGTGGGCGGCGACCCGGCCCTGTTCCATCGAGGTGGCGGCCAGGGCTGGGAACCCGATCACGTCGCCGACCGCGTAGATGTGCGGCACCTCGGTCTGGTACCAGTCGCCGACCGCGATCCGGCCGCGCTTGTCGGCGGTCAGGCCGGCCGCCGCCAGGTTGAGGTGGTCGCTGGCGCCCTGACGGCCGGCCGAGTACATCACCGTGTCGGCGGGGATCTTCTTCCCGCTCAGCAAGGTGGCGATGGCACCCTCGGGCCGGGCCTCGACCGAGGACACCGTCTCGCCGAACCGGAACGTGACAGCGAGGTCGCGCAGGTGGTACTTGAGCGCCTCGACCACCTCGACGTCGCAGAACTCGAGCATCCGCTCGCGCTGCTCGACCACGGTGACCTTGGTGCCGAGGGCGGCGAACATCGAGGCGTACTCGATCCCGATCACGCCCGCGCCGGCGACCAGCATCGAGCGCGGCACGCTTTCCAGGTTCACGATGCCGTCCGAGTCGATGATGGTGCGCTCGTCGAACTCCACGCTGGCCGGCCGGGCGGGGCGGGTACCGGTGGCGATCACGATCTTGTCCGCGGTGGCGGTGCGGATCCGGCCCGCGCCGTCGTCCACCCGCACCGTGTGCGGGTCGGTGAAGGTGCCCGTGCCGCTCAGGATGGCGACCCGGTTGCGGGCGAGCTGGCTGCGCACCACGTCCATCTCGCGGCTGACCACATGAGTGGTGCGCGCGGCCAGGTCACCGATGGTGATCTCGTCCTTGACGTGGTAGCTCTGCCCGTACATCTCACGCTGGTTGAGGCCGGTCAGGTACATGATCGCCTCGCGCAGGGTCTTGGACGGGATCGTCCCGGTGTTCAGGCAGACACCGCCGATCATGTCCTTGCGCTCGACGATCGCCACCCGCCGCTCGAGCTTGGCCGCGGCGATGGCCGCCTTCTGGCCGCCCGGGCCGGAGCCGATGACCAGCACGTCGTAGTCGTACACACCATCAGTGTGACGACCGCGGGCCCCCTTGGTAACCCCGCGAGGGCCGCGTTCTCAGCCGGGGCGGCCCAGGTACCAGTCCGAGGCGACGGTCCAGCCCGGGCGTTTCCCGATGGCTTCGGCCCGCTCCGAGCCGGGCGCGGCGGGCACGATCAGCAGCACGGCCCCCATCCCGGCCGCCTCCCGCTCGACCGCGGCCAGGTCGGCGTCGCTGGTGAGGTCGCGGAGGAGCAGGACCGGGCCGCCCGGGTCGTAGACCGGCGGAGCCGGGCCGAGCAGGCCGGAGAAGCCGGTCCCGGTGACCGGCCCGGCCGGGGTGTCCGCGACGGCGGGCCGCAGTTCGCGGACCCACCACTGCTCGGCTAGCTCGAGGGAGAGCGCGGCCAGCATGGCGCACTTGGGCTCGTCCGCAGGGCCACGTAGCCGGCCGCGCCGATCTGGCGGCCGAGAAAGCGCGCGTGCAGACCGGTGACGCCCGGCCGCGGCCGCCAGAACACCGGCGAGTACGCGGCGTAGACCTGGCGGCGCCGCTCCATCAGCCCGGCCGCCCAGCTTGCGTCGTCCGCGGTCATGTCCCGGACGCTCACATCGGCCACAACCTCAACGTACGCCCCCTGCTGTGGGGGACTGGGGCCCGGGTCACGGGGTGGATGAGGTTCATGGGGTGAACGGGGGTGGTGGGGCGAAGCTCAGGCGGGAAGCGCGGGGCGGGAGTCGCGGGCGGAAGCGCGGGGCGGGAGTAGAGGCGGGGGCGGGTCTGAGGGATGGGGCAAGTGGGGCAGATGGGGATGTTCAAGGGGCGTTTCGGCGGGAAGGTGAGGCTGGCTAACTAAATGTGGCAGCGAGGAGTGCCCATGGCAGAGACGGTAACCGGCAGCCCTACCGGGAACAGAGACCCCGGCAGCAGCGTGCTCAGCAAGCTCGACGACCGGAAACCTACCGCGTTCTACTGGCAGCTCACGCTGCTGGCGACGCTGGGCGGGTTCTTGTTCGGTTACGACACCTCCAACATCGGCTCGGCGCTGAACTTCGTGCCGTACCACCTGCACGGGCTGGCGCTCGGGTACCTGGTCTCCGGGGCGTCGCTGGGAGCGGCGGCCGGGGCGATCCTGGCCGGCCCGCTCTCGGACCGGTTCGGGCGCAAGATCTTGCTGATCGTGGACGCCGGCATCTACGCGGCGGGCTCGATCCTGTCCGCCGTCACCTGGCACGCCGCGGTCCTGCTGGTCGCGCGGACGCTGATCGGGATAGCGATCGGGGCCGACTCGGCCATCGCCACCGCCTACATCGCCGAGTACGCGCCGAAGGACCGGCGCGGCTCGCTGGCCATGCTCCAGCAGTGGATGATCACGGTCGGGATCTTGATCGCGTACATCATCGCGATCATCGTCTTCGCGGTCTGGCCGGCCAGCGCGGCTTCTTCCGGCTGGCGGCTGGTCCTGGGGCTCGGCGCCGTGCCGGCCCTGCTCGGGCTGGCGTTCCGCACCCAGATGCCGGAATCGCCGCGGTGGCTGCTCCGGCACGGCCGCTACGACGACGTGCGCAAGGCCATGGCGACGCTGGGCGCGGGCGACGTCAGCGAGGACGACGTCCGGCAGGCGGCGCAGACCATCGAGCGGATCGAGGGCAGCCGGTCGGAACGGCGGCGCAAGTCCTGGACGCCGGGCGTGCGCCGGGCGCTGGTGGTCGTCTGCCTGTTCTTCGTCTTCCAGCAGATCACCGGGATCAACGTGCCGCTGTACTACGGGCCGCACCTGCTCGGGCCGATCTTCTCCGGGGCGCACGCCTCGCTGGTGCAGACCACGGTGGCCGGCGTGGAGGTCACCGCGATCATGACGGCGGTCAACGTCGCGTCGACCTACCTCGGCTTCCGCTGGATCGACAAGTTCGGCCGCAAGGCGCTGGCCATCGGCGGCTTCAGCGGGATGATCGTCTTCGCGCTGGTCGCCGCGCTCGGCCTGACCGTCGTCCCGTCCGGCAACTGGCGGCTGGCGGTCATCATGATCGGGCTGGACTTCTTCATCGCCTCGTTCGCCATCGGCGTCGGCGGCGTGGGCTGGACGCTGCAGGGCGAGGTGTTCCCGACCGCGGTCCGCGGCCAGGCGGCCGCCATCGCCGCGGCGGTGGACTGGCTGGCCAACTTCGCCCTCATCGAGGTGTTCCCGGTGAGCCAGAACGCCATCAGCCTGGCCGGGGTGCTGTGCGTCTTCGCGGGCCTGTGCGCGGTGGCCATCGTGTTCGTCTGGAAGTTCCTGCCGGAGACCAAGGGGCTGCCAGTGGAGGAGATCGTCAAGGTCTTCGAGCGGCAGCAGGAGAAGTCGGTGCTGCCCGGCGGGTCCGAGCAGGCGGCCTGACCGCAAACGGCGCCTGAGGTGGCTGAGCGGGTGCCACCTCAGGCGCCGTCTTCCCCCGGGGCGGGGAAGACTAGAGGGGCGGGCCCTCGGTGAGGGTCATGCTCGCGGTCTTGCGCTGGCCGGACGGGGTGACCCAGGTGAGGGAGACCGATTCGCCGGGACGGGTCTTGGCCAGGGCCTTGTGCACGGTCTGCGGCGCGCCGATCGTCGTGCCGTTCACGCTGGTGATGACCGAGCCCGCGGTCAGCCCCGCGGCCGAGGCCGGGCTGTTGCAGATGGTGCCGACGACCAGGGTGCCCGTGCTGGCCGGCGCGATCGTGGCCGGGGTGGGCAGGTTGGAGTCGTTGGTGTAGCAGCTCTGGGTCCCGCCGGAGCCAGTGCCGTTCCCGCCGAAGCCGCCGCTGCCGAAGCCGCCACCGCCGAAGCCGCCGTTCTGCTGCGACTGGGCCTGGGCCTGGGCCTGCGGGTCGCTGCTGGTGCCCGCGCCGACGTAGATCCCGATGAACGGCGGGTAGCCGATCGTGACCGTGGAGCTGGCGTGGCCCGCGGCGATGTCACGGGCGACGGACAGGGCCGTGTTGATCGGGATGGCGTAGCCGTCAGCCGACTGCTGGGCGCCGAAGCCGCCACCGCCGCCGCCGTTGTTACCCGCGGTGTCCATGCCGATGACCTGGCCGGACGCGTTGACCAGGGGGCCGCCCGAGTCACCGGAGACGATGCCCGCGTTGGTCTCGAGCATCCCGTGCAGCGTCTCGGTGGCGACCGTGCCGCCCTGGTCGCTGGCCTGGATGGTCTTGTTGATCGCGGTAATGGAGCCGGGCGCGGTGGCGATCTGGTTCTGCCCCTCGGCGTTGCCCAGGGCCGTCACCGGGTCGCCCGCCTTGACCTTGCTGGCGTCACCGAGCGGGACCGCGTGCAGGCCGGAGAAATCCTGCAGTTTGATCAGCGCGATGTCGCCGGTCACGTCGTAGCCGACGACCTTGGCGCCGAAGGTCTTGCCGGTGGCCGCGATCGTCGCCGTGATCTTGGTGGCGTTCTCGATCACGTGGTTGTTGGTGAGCACCAGGCCGTCGGCGGCGTTGATCACCATGCCGGTGCCGGCCGCCTGCTCGCTGTTGTACTGCAGGGCGGTGTTGATGATCATGATGCCCTGGTTGACCTTGGCCAGGCTCCCGGTCGCCGCCCCGGACCCGCCGCTGCTCGGGGTGGGCACCGCGGTGCTGGGCAGCGCGACGGGCGGCCTGCTGCTCGGCTGCACCGTAGTGGCGTTCGAGGACGGGTGGTAGAGAGCCACCACCGTGCCCGCCCCGAGGGCGCCCGCCGCCAGCGCTACGGCCACGTAGCTCAGCAGCCCGGCCCGGCGCCGGGGCGGCTCGGGCGGCAACGGGGGCAACGGGGAGGTGGAACCGTAGTCCGGGCCGTAGCCGTAGCCGCTGTAATCCTGCATGTTAAGTTCACGCCTCCGCTATGGACACGGTGCTGCCTGCTTCCAGTGAGCAACACGAACCTGATGATTAGCTGAAGGCGTCCTGCAGATTCACGCTATCCGCAGAGCGTTCCCCGGCACCGGCTGCCGGGCGAGGAGGACCTGGCGGCCCAGCTCGGCGGCCTTCCGGGGCGGCAGGGCCGCGGCCAGCCGCGGCCAGATGCGCTGCTCCTCGAAGGCGAAGTGCTCCAGGCAGGCCTCGGTGAGCCGGCTGAGCACGCGCTCGAAGGCGGGCTCGCTGACGTCGAGCTTGTCCAGCTCGGCCAGCAGGGTCACGATCTCCAGCTCGGCGCAGGTGGCACGGTCAGCGAGCCGGTCCCCGCCCGTGACGTGCTCGCGCACGGCCGGCCACAGGCAGGTCAGCTCGATTTCCTCGTGCTTGGACTGCTCGACGAAGAGCTCTTCGATCATGATCTTGCGCAGCATGAGCTGATCCTCGGTGGCGCCGGTGGCTGCGATCGGACCCTTCTCGAGTTCGGCCAGTACTTGTCTTATCTCCTCGTGGTCCTCGGCCAGGACATCGAACACGCCCTCCATCGGTTCCTCTCTCCTCCCTGCGCGTCACCTCGCCGGGATACGCAGACGTCGCCCTGAGACGGCTGGTTCCACCGGGAAAAACGAGGTCACAGTGGGCATAGGCACGAATATTGCGGTGTAAGTTGTGCTGTCACCCGGAGACAATGTATCTCGCGCCGGGCGTCCGGCAGCGACCCTTCGCGGTGAATCTTGAGGTAGGTATCGCGAGCGAGTCTCAGCAGGTAGATCGGGTTCCGTCGGGTCACGCACGCACCCGCGCGACGCCGAGACATCAGACGTTTACAGAGTTACCAGACGTCGCACGAAAGGCCGTCGGCAGCAATGATCTTTTAGTGGCCGGCCGCCGCGGCGAGCTCGGGGACGAAGAGCGCGGCGTCTACCGTGCCGAGGCCGGTGGCCAGGTCGTAACCGCGCCGGGCGGCGAAGCCGCGGACCGTGTGCCGCTTGCCGCCCTGGGTGAACGACACCGTGTTATTGCCCTGGGTGACGTCCACGAGGCCGGGCGCGTGCTTCGCGGCCAGCTGGTACAGGGCCGGGTTGACCGGCCCGAGCCGGTGCCCGGCAACCTGGTCGGCCAGCGCGACGATGCCGGCGAACAGCGGCGTGGCCTCGCTGGTGCCGCAGGCCGGCGACCAGCCGGGCGGCGCGCCGCCGTACGTCGCGTACGTCACCACTGCCCCGTCGCAGGCCGCGCTCATCGATATGTCGGGCACCCCGCGGTCGCGGCCGACCACGTTCCGCACGCCGTTCTGGTAGGCCGGGCGGCCGAACAGGATCGACTGCCCGCCCCCGCTGGCCAGCGGGTTCGGGCCCGGGCTGCCGCCGGCGAACTCGGTCGCGGCCGCGTCGTCTGTGTCGTTCCAGACGGTGGGCGCGGCGGGCGCGCCGTTCGTCCCGACGTGCAGCTGGGTGCCGCCGACCCCGGTCACCAGCGGGTCGCTGTCCGGCCACGAGGTCTGCGGGGACAGGAAGTAGGTGCTCGCGTCGAGCTTGACGTCGGCGGCGCCCGAGTCGCCCGAGGCGGCGAGCACCGGGACGTGGCCCTTGGCGGCGAGGGAGTAGGCGGCGCGCAGTTGCTGGACCGCGGCGAAGGTGGGGAAGGTCCGCTCGGTGGCGCTGAAGCTCTGGCTGATCACGTCGCCGAGGTGGTGCCGCAGCACGTACTTCTCGGCCGCGACGATCTGCGGGAAGCCGTGCACGCCCTCGGTCTCCGGTACCGGGGTCCGGACCAGCAGCAGGTTCGCCCCGGGCGCGATCACGTGCGCGTACTCCACGTCCAGGGTCGTCTCGCCGGCCCAGCCGACCATGTCGGAGTTGTTCGGGTCGTAGGCGGGCACCTGGCCAGGCGCGATGACCCGGAACGACGGCGGCGCGGGCAGGCCGAAGACCTGGTCGAACGTGCTCAGATCGCTCTTGATCGTCGGGGAGCCGAACGAGTCGACGATGACGATCGTGGTCCCCCGGCCCGTGACGCCCCGGGCGTACAGCGAAGGCAGGTCATAAGCCTGCTGGATTTGGGCCGGCTGGAAGCACGCGACCTTGTAGTCTCTTCGGCAGGACGCAGTGGTCGGCGGGCTCGGTTGCCCGCGGCCGACGTGCCGCACGCCCGGCCGGACGATTACGTCAGCCAGGCCAGCGCTCGCCGGCCCAGCCTCAACCGGCCCAGCCTTCGCCCGGCCCAGCCACAACCGGCACTGCGCCTGAATGAACACCACTTGAATTCCAGCCCCCCGACCCTGACGCCGCGGCGGCCACGGCGGCGGTGATCGCGATTGCGACCGCCACCAGCCTGGGTATCCGCATGAAACGTCTCCCTCCCCCGGCCCCCGATGAACATAACCACCCATAATCGGATCGAAGCATCACCATCCGACGACGGGATCCATTAGCTCACCCGCGCAGGATACCGGCTGTACGCTAAGCGAACGTCACTTTGAGGGGCGTGTGTTGGACGGAGGGGAGCAGCATGCGCTTCCGGGGTAGCGTGGCGATCGATCTCGGCACGGTGAACACGCTGGTCTGGGTGGCAGGCCGCGGCATCGTGCTCGACGAGCCGACCGCGATCGCCATTGACACGGCGGTGGGCAAGGTGGCCGCGGTCGGTACGGCGGCGGACGCCCTGGCCGACAAGGAGCCGCAGGACATCCAGGTGATCCACCCGCTCCGGGACGGGGTCATCGCGGACCTGGACGCGACCGCGGCCATGCTGCACGAGTTCCTGCGCCGGACCCGCCGGTTCTCAGTTGCGCGGCGGGACGCGCTGGTCTGCGTGCCGAGCGGGGCCACCCCGGTCGAGCGCCGGTCGATCATCGCCGCGCTCAGCGTCCGGCGCCCTCGGTACAACGTGCGGCTGATCGACGAGCCGGTCGCCGCGGCGGCCGGGGCCGGGTTCGACCTGAGCGGCGGCGCGGGCGGTTTCGTGGTCGACATCGGCGGCGGCACCACCGAGGTCGCGGCGGTGGCCGGCTGGCGGGTGGTCAGGTCCCACTCGCTGCGCAAGGCGGGCAACGCCATGGACGACGCGGTCGTGCAGGCGGTCAGGACCGAGCTCGGGCTGATCATCAGCCAGCGCGCGGCCCGGAACCTGAAGATGACGCTCGGCGTCACCGGCGGGGCCGAGGGCTTCGCCGAGGCGGTCGGCCTGGACGTGGCGCAGCGGACACCGCGTTCGGAGTTCGTGCCCGGCGGGCTGGTGGCGACCGCGCTCGAGCCGGTCGTCTCGGCCATCGCGGGCACCGTGCACGAGATGCTGTCGGAGATCCCGGCCGGACTGGCCGAGGACGTCGTCCGCGGCAAGGTCCGGCTGGCCGGCGGCGGCGCGCTGCTGCCCGGCCTGGCCAGCCGGATCGAGACCGCGGCCGGCATCGGCACGGTCCTGGTCGAGGACCCGCTGCGGTGCGTGGTCCGCGGCGCGGCGGAGATCCTGGAACGCAAGGACGCCAAGGCTCAGCCTGGCGTCCCCGGGTTGCGTTCCTTAGTAACTACTCCAGGGGCTGCCGGGACAGGGACGACGGCTCCCGGCCGGCCATGAGAGCACCGACGACCGCCGCCACGGTCGGCATCCCGACCAAGATGATGAGCAGGTTCCAGGCCGGCACGCTGGACAGCTCGGAGAGTCCGTCGAGCGGGTTGGCCCAGGCGTAGCCGACGGCGGCGACGTAAGCCGCCACCGTGCCGAGCACGGCCCCGCCCAGGGCCAGCGCGAAGGCGGTCACCGCGGTCAGCTCCCGGCGGGTCATGCTGCTCGCCCCGGTGGCGGTCAGGGTGCGCAGGTCACGGGCGGTCTCGCTGCGGATGAGGCCGATGGACATGGCCAGGATGCCCAGCGCCAGGACGATCCCGAACACCGTGGCGTAGTCGAGGATCTCGGCCGAGGAGGGCGTGCTCGACTTGGTCTCGATGGTCATGCCGGCCGCCGCGGCGGTGAGCCGGGCGCCGGTGATCTGCGCCGCGGTCGGGTTGTGCGGGGCCTGGATGAGCCAGCCGGAGGCGCTGGTCCGCAGGCCGAGCGCACCGATGGCGTGCTCGGTGATCACGGTGTTGGGCCCCGACGTGCCGGACGGCAGCGCGCCGACCTCCTGGATCACCGGGTTGGCCAGGCACTGGCCGGCCGGGCAGGGGAAGGCGTCCGGCCCGGCATCCTGCGGTCCGTGACCGCCGCCCAGGCCCTTGCCGCCGTAGAGAAGCTGCATCTTGGTCAGGCCCGCCAGCCCGGGCCGCATGGTCAGGACGTCGGCGGCGGGATCCACCGCGGACGCCTTGATCCCGAAGGCCGCCAGGAGCTGGGGCGTGGCCACGAAGACCGGCCCGGACCAGGAACGCCCGGCCGCGGCGTGCTGCAGCGAGGCGCCGGCCTGGTCGAGCTCGGTCACGCTGTCCGAGCCGAGGGCCCTGGCGATGTCGCGGGCGACCGCCGCCTGGGCCTGAACCGAGATGGTGGCCGCCGGAGCGCCGGACTGGCCGCCCGGGCCAGCGCCCGCTCCATTTCCAGGGCCGCCGCCCGGCCCGCTCTGCTGGGTGTACACGATGACCTGGTTCGAGGCGACGTTCGGGCCGGCGTAGTCCAGGACGTTGCCGTACCGCTGCGCGGTCAGGACGCAGACCAGGGCGGCGATGAAGACGCCGAGGCTGATGGCGGACAGGGCCGAGCCCGAGCGGGCCCGGTAGCGGACCAGGTCGCGCAGGGCCAGGCGGGCCGCGATCGGGGACCAGCGCCCGACGCTGGCCAGGACGACCAGGCAGAACGGCGCCAGCAAGATGATCGCGGCGACGAGCAGGACGATGCCGCCGAGGAGTTCGGGGGCGCCGCCGCCGTTGCCATTGCTCTTGCCCGAGAACGACAGCAGGGCCGCGGCGGCCACGAAGCAGATCACGCCGGGCAGCGCCGAACGGCGCACCTGCTTGGGCGGGGCGGGCCGCCCGGACAGGGCGGCGACGATCGGGATCCGGGCGACCGCGCGGGCCGGCCGCGCGGCGGCGAAGTAGGTGGCCACCACGGCCAGCGCCATGGCCGGGCCGATCACGACCCACGGCAGCTGGAACACCCCGATCAGGTGGTGGGCGCTGGATTCCAGCCGCGGCCGGTAGGCCAGCCAGCCGGCCAGGCCGAGCACGGCCCCGAGCAGCGCGCCGGCCACGCCGACCAGGACGCCGTTGGCCCGGACGACGAGGCGGATGTTCCGGTCGGTGGCGCCCAGCGCGCCGAGCATGCCGAGCGAGCGCAGCCGGCGCTGCGCCAGCACCGTGAAGCCGCCCACCGCGACCAGGGCGATGAGCAGCATGCCCACGGTGGCCAGGGCGAGCACGATGGTCTCCGGGTTGAGCGGGTTGCTGGCCGCCGCGTCGTGCCGGGTCTGCACGTACTTGCTGAGCGAGCCCAGCGCGGCGGCGGACGTGCCGTGGGGCGCGGTGAACAGCACGGTGACCTGGGTGGGCGTCGTGACCTGGCCCGGCGTCACGAGGGCGAACGCGTCCAGCAGGCTCTGCGGGTTCCGCACGATGCCGGTGACCTGGCGGGCCGTCCCGCCCTGGTGCCAGACGTCGCCGGCCTTGAGGCCGAAGCTGGCGGCCACGCCGGCGGTCACGGCCACCTGGCCCGGGCCGGCCGGGTAGCGCCCGGAGACCAGGGCCAGCATGGGCTGGCCGAACGCACCGTGCGGGTCCTGGGCGCGCAGGTCGTAGGTGCTGATCGAGCCCGGGATGGCGATGGCCTGGTTCGCGATGACGTCGACCGGGCCGACGTGCTGCCGCAGCGCGGCGAGCTGGCCGGGCAGCTGCGCGCCGCCCGGGAGCGTGGCCAGGTCCTGCGCGGTGCCGAAGCCCGCGCCGGCCGGCGGCGGCGTGTCGGTGGCCACCGCCGCCCCGATGACGGTGGCGGCCAGCGCGACCACGATGAGCGCCAGGACCAGCGACTGCTGGCGCCACTCGCGGCGGAACATCCGCCACGCCCAGCGGATCACGGCGCGGCGGGCGGGAACGCCACCGTTCCGGGCGCCCGCCGGGGCCGGCCGCCCGGCCGGGCGCTCACGCAGCGCCGTGCTCACTGGCCCGGTCCCGACGTGAGGAGCGACTCGGGGCCGGGCGCGGGCACGGTCTGGTCGGTGACCCGGCCGTCGCGCAGGAACACCACCCGGTCCGCCCACGAGGCCAGCTGGGCGTCATGGGTCACCACCACCGCGGCCAGGCCGCGCTTGCAGGCGCCGTGGATCAGCCGCATGACCGTCTCGCCGTTGGCCGAGTCGAGCGCGCCCGACGGCTCGTCGGCCAGCAGTAGCCGGTGCTCGCCGACCACGGCGCGGGCGATGGCCACCCGCTGCCGCTCACCGCCGGACAGCTGATCCGGGAAGTGGTCGGCCCGGTCCCCCAGGCCCAGCTCCTCCAGGCTCTTGAGGCCGGCCACGCGGGCCTTCCTGGCCGGCCTGCCGTCCAGCTCGAGCGGCAGCGTGACGTTCTCCGCCGCCGTCAGCCCCGGCAGCAGGTTGAAATCCTGGAACACGTAGCCGATCGAGCGGCGGCGCAGCCGGGCCCGGCCGTTGCGCGACATCGTGCTCAGCTCCTGACCGCAGACCCAGACCTCGCCGCTGCTGGGCTCCTCCAGGCTGCCCGCGATGGTCAGCAGGGTGGACTTGCCCGAGCCGCTCGGGCCCATCACCGCCACCATGCTGCCCGCACTGACCGCGAGGTCGACGTCCTGTAGCGCGCGCACCTCGGCGGTCCCCTGGCCGTAAGAACGCGATACTTTCCGCAATTCCAGCACGTTCATTTCCGCACTCCCACTCTGCCCCGAATACTCGGGCGCCGCACGCTTGGCGTGGCCCCCTGTTGCGCGCTCATCAATGTGCCGGCGCCGGATCGCTTGATCCGGCCGTCGGCGGTGTCGAGCCAGCGGATGACGGAATCAAGCCGGGATAGCTCCGCGTCCACCACCAGCGCCAGGCCCATGTCCGACTCGGATTCGTTTTCCTTGATCCGGGTCCATTGCTGCATCAGCTCCACCAGGTACCTGCGGTGCACCTGGATCACGTCAGCCACGTTGGTTCCCGGCGCGCGCAGCGCTACCAGGACCTTCATCACCAGCTCGTCGCGCGGCGGCGAGGACATATCCGACGGCGTTCGCAGCCACCCGGACAGCTCGTCGGCCCCGGCCGCGGTGATCCGGAAGCCCTTCTGCGGGCCGTCCTGACCGTCGCCTTCCGACTCGACCAGACCGTCCCGCTCGAGCCGCTGGAGCGTGGTGTAGACCTGCCCCACGTTCAGCGGCCAGACCTCGCCGGTCCGCGCCTCGAACTCCTCCCGCAGCTGGAGCCCGTACTTGGGCCCCTCGCTGAGCAGCGCGAGCAGCGCGTGCCGGACGCTCATACCATCACCATAGCGAGTAGCATACTCGGTATAGTATCCGATATGGCTCGAGCCGCAAGCGATTAGCAGGCGCAGGTCCGGTGCGTACCTGCCATGCTCGGAGCCATGACGCAGCCGGGATACTCCGGGCGGCCGCAGGCGGCCAAGCTCGGACTCAAGGCGGGCCAGCGGGTCGGCTGGCAGGGCGTGCCGCCGGGCTGGGCGCCGGCCGATCCGCCGGACGGACTCGACGAGCCCGGGCCGGGCGGGGAGGCCGACGTCATCCTGGCCTTTTTTACCGAGGCAGCCGAGATCAGCCGCCAGATCGACGACCTGGGGCGACGGATCTACCCGGCGGGAGCGCTCTGGATCGCCTGGCCGCGCCGGGCCGCCGGGCACCGCAGCGACATCACCGACAACGTCATCCGCGAGATCGTCCTGCCGCTGGGCCTGGTCGACGTGAAGGTGGCCGCGGTCGACGAGGACTGGTCCGGCCTGCGGGTGGTCTGGCGCACCGAAAACCGCCGTTAAGCACGAGCCGGGTGCTAAACCGCTAGCCGCTGGTGAGCGGGCGTGGCTACCATGACGCCATGGGTTTCACTTGACGTTGAAGGCCTGCACTTTCCTTTCTCGCCGTCGCGCTGGCGATCGAGTTCGCCGACGAGCTGGCGGACGGGGCCAAGGGAGCCGCGCTCCCGCTTATCCGGCATGACCTGGGGCTGAGCTACCCGCAGGTCGGGCTGCTGGCTTCGGTGCCGCTGCTGCTGGGCGGCCTGCTCGAGCTGCCGCTCGGCGTGCTGGCCGGGGACGGGCGACGCCGCCGGCTGGCCGTCCTCGGCGGGGGCATCCTGTTCGTGCTCACGCTGCTCGGGGTGGCATCGGCACGCTCGTTCGGCGTGCTGCTTATGGCTTTTATTGTTTTCTACCCGGCGTCGGGCGCGTTCGTCTCGCTCACCCAGGCCCAGCTCATGGACGCCGGGCCGGACCGGCAGGCCCAGCTGATGGTGCGCTGGGACCTGGCCGGGCTCGGCCGGCGCGCTGGCCGGGCCCCTGCTGCTCACCGCGGTGCTGGCGGCCGGCGGCGGCTGGCGGGCCGGCTACCTGGCGCTGGCCGTGATCTCGGGGCTCGCCTGGCTCGGTGCCCTGGTTCGCCGACCCCCGGCCGCGGCGGCCGGCGAACAGGCACCGCCCGGGCCCGGACGATCATGGACCGAACGAGCGCGGGAAACCCTCGTGGCCCTGCGAACCTGGGGGACGCTGCGCTGGGTGCTCCTGATCGAGGTGGCCAACCTGCTCGTCGACGTGTTCACCGGGTTCCTCGCGCTGTACCTGGTGGACGTGGTGCACCTGGCGCCGGCGGTCGCGGCGCTGGCCGTCGCGGTCAGGCTCGGCGCCGCGCTGGCGGGGGACGCGGCGCTGATCGCGATCGGTGAGCGGGCCGGGGACCTCGCCGTGCTGCGGGTCAGCGCGGTGGCGGCGGCGCTGCTGTACCCGGGTTTCCTGTTCGTCCCCGGCGTGCTGCCCAAGCTGGCGCTACTGGCCGGGCTGAGCGCGGCCACGGCGACGTGGTACCCGGTGCTCCAGGCCCGGCTGTACGGCAGCCTGCCCGGGCGCAGTTCGGTGGCGGTGACGCTGAGCAGCGCGGCCGGGATGGCCGGCGGGCTGGGGCCGCTGGCGGTGGGGCTGGCCGCGAAGGGGTTCGGGCTGAGCTGGGCGCTGGCCGGCCTGGCGGTGGTGCCGCTGGCGGTGCTGCTGGTCCCGGGCCGGCGCGATGAGCCGCGCTGCTGGCCGGGTCGGCTGACGGGGAATAGCATGGGCGGATAGGCGTTGACCAGGGGTAGGGATATTTTGCTCTAGGCTAAAGCTATCGTTGGATCGGTATTGCTCATGAAAGGTTTCCGAGTTCGTCCCGTGCCCGCCGCGGCGGTCGCCGAGCAGCTCACGGTGGTCCGGCGCCGGGCCCAGCCGAAGGCGGTGTACATCGCCCGGCTGACCGTCACCGCGGTCTTCGCGTACCTGCTCGCGCTGCAGCTGCCCGGCGGGTCGCCGCGTTCGGTGCTCGCGCCGCTGACCGCGCTGCTGGTGGTCCAGGCCACCCTGTCCCACACGATCGACAGCGCCGCCCGGCGGGTCCTGGCGGTCACCGCCGGGGTGCTCGCCGCCGTCGCGGTCGCCGCCTACGTCCCGTTCAGCTGGTGGGTGCTCGGCCTGCTCATCGCGGGCACGCTGGCGCTCGGCATCGTGCTCCGGCTCCGCGAGGAGATCCTCGAGGTGCCGATCTCCGCCATGCTGATCTTTTCCACCGGCTCGCACGCGGCCGCGACCAGCCGGATCACCGAGACGCTGGTCGGCGCGGCCGCCGGGCTCGCGGCCGGCCTGGTGATGGCCCCGCTGCGGGTGCAGCCCGCCCGGGAGGCGCTCGGTGACCTGAGCCGCCAGATGGCCGACCTGCTCGGGCAGATGGCTTCGGGTCTGACGGAGGCGCCGGACCCGCGGCGCGCGGCCGAATGGCTGGACCGGACCCGGGCGCTGCGCGGCGAGATCGAGCGGGTCGACGACGCGCTGTCCCAGGCCGAGGAGAGCGTCCGGCTCAACCCGCGCCAGCTCCGGCCGCGCCAGCTCCGGGCGGGCAACCCCGCGGCCGGGCTGCGCGAAGGCGTCGACACGCTGGAGCGGGCGGCGACGGATATGCGGGTGCTGGCGCGTTCGGTCGCCGACAGCGCGGGCATCGACAGCGAGCACAGCCCGGTCCGGGAAGCGGAAACCCGCGCCCGGCTGGCGGCCGTGATCGCCGAGCTGTCCGCCGCGGTCCGGGCCTACGGGCAGCTGCTCGAGGCCGAGCCGGTACCCGGGTCGCTCGCGGAGTTCGCCGCCGAGCCGATCACCGAGGTGCTCGAGGACCACCTCGAGGAGGCGCACCGGCAGCAGGACGAGCTGGCCGGCCTGCTCTCCACCAATCCGGCCGAGCACCCGGAGGGCTGGCAGCTGCGGGGTGAGATCCTCGCGCACGTGGACCGGCTGCGGACCGAGCTCGAGCCGGAGCACCTGCCGCGGCTGGCCCCGCGCCAGCCGCACTGGGGCGAGCGGCACCATGGTCAGCGACACCGGGACGGGGGGCACCGGGGCGAGAGCCGCCGGGCCGAGGCGCATCGGGAACACGCGACCGGGCCGCGGCGGCGGCCGAACCGGGCCACCACCTTGCGGGTCAGGGCCCGGCGGACGGCATCGCGGACGGCATCGCGGGTCAGGGCGCGGCGCGGGCGGTGACCCGGGTTACCCGGTTACCGGTTACCCGGGGCGTGGGAAGCTAGCGGGGTGACCGCGTTGAAGCTGCCCCGGCTGCCGTTTGCGCTCGAGCCCGAGGGGAGCCCGGCGCCGGGGTGCCGGGTCACGAACGGGGAGACGCTGACGCTGACGGCGCGGGCGCGGACGGACATGTTCGTCGACCCGGCCGGGGCGGATGAGCTGCCCGACGCGGGGCGGTTCATCGGCTTGCCGCCGGGCGGTGACTTCACGCTGGCGGCGCGGGTCAGCGTGGAGTTCGGGAGCATGTTCGACGCGGGGGTCCTGCTGGTGTACGCGGGCGAGCGGCAGTGGGCCAAGCTGTGCTTCGAGTACTCGCCGCAGCACCGCCCGACCGCGGTCACGGTCGTGACCAAGGGGACCTCGGACGACTCCAACTCCTTCGAGGTGGACGGGAACCCGCTGTGGCTGCGGATCACCCGGTCCGGTGCGGCCTGGGCCTTCCACGCCTCCATCGACGGGGCGTGGTGGCGGCTGCTGCGGTACTTCACGCTGGAGAAGGGGCTGGCCCGGGTGGGGTTCATGGCCCAGTCGCCGGCCGGTGAGGGGTGCGCGGCCACGTTCGACCACATTACGTTCGGTTCCGGCGCCCCGGCTGACCTGCGGGACGGGAGCTAGCCGGGGAAGCGGCGGGTCACCACCAGGGCGGCCAGGTCGGGGGCGAGCCGGAGCTCGGCCGCGTCGACGGCGGGGTGAGCGTGCCAGTGCATCCGGCCCGCGTCGGGCTGCCCCTCGAAGAGCGGCGGCCAGGTCTCGGCGGGGGTCAGGTCGTCGACGACCAGGGTGCCGCCCGGCCGGAGCAGGACTTCCGGGTCGGCGGCGGGCTCGTCTCGTTTGCCCGCTCCCCCGCCGTCCAGGACCAGCAGGTCGAACGGGGCCTCCCGGGCGATCGGGGCGGCACGAGCAGGCGAAACCGTTCCGGCGGGCGAGGTCCACCGCGTGTTCCACCAGCGGGGGAAGGTCCGTCAGGCCGTCGTAGCGAAGCGTTCCCTGCGGAGACACCCTTACCGGCCTAGGACGCGGGCGGTGTAGGCGTTGCGGAACTTGCCCGCGGGGTCGTAGTGGCTGGCCAGGTCGATGAAGTCGGGCAGGCGATCGTAGCGGGCGGGCAGCTCGGCGGCCGGGGTGGTGAAGACCTTGCCCCAGTGCGGGCGCGGGGCGAACGGGGCCAGCTGGCGTTCCAGCTCGGCGACCACGGGCAGCACCGCGGAGATGTCCGGGATCCAGGTGAAGTGGAAGGCCACGCTGTCCTGCCGGTAGGCCATGCTCAGCCACTGGTCGTCGGCCGCGATCCGGCGGACCTCGCAGATCCGCACGGCCGCGGCCAGGTGGTCGCTGATCTGCCGCAGCGCGTGCAGGGCGGGCACCGCGTGCTCGGCCGGCAGCAGGTACTCGGACTGGAGCTCGTCGCCCGCGCTCGGGGTGAAGTCGGGCCGGAAGTGCGGCAGCCGCGCGAACCACGGGCCCGGCACACCCAGCTGCTCGGTGCAGGAATCCGCGGGCACGCCGGGGACCGGGTTCCGCGCTTCCGGCGCGGGGGTGGCGGTGAACCACGGTTCCCCTGTTATGGGCGAGCTGGCCGTGTCAAGCCGCTTGATCCAGAGCTGGGTGAGGCGGGGGGCTCGCCAGTCGGTGAACAGGCTCACGCTGTAGCCGCTGGCCATGATCTCGGCGAAGTGGTCGTCCAGCACCTCGAGCGGCAGGTCCTCGTAGACCCGCTGCGCGATCTCGAAGGACGGCACGACCTCCAGGATCAGGTGGGTGACCACGCCGAGGGCGCCCACGTGCACGACGGCGCCGGGGAAAGCGGCGTCATCCGCGCGGGCCAGCGACACCACGTCGCCGTCGGCGGTGACCAGTTCCAGGCCGGCCACGGCGGCGGACAGGTTCTGGTTGGCGACGCCGGAGCCGTGGGTGCCGGTGGCGGTGGCGCCGGCTACGGAGATGTGCGGGAGCGAGGCCATGTTGCGCAGCGCGAAGCCGTGGCTGTCCAGGCGGGCGGCCAGGGTGGCGTAGCTCAGGCCCGCCGTGACCCGGACCAGCGAGTTAGGCGAGTCGAACTCCACCTCCGGCGGCAGGCCGGCCAGGCTGACCTGGGTACCGGGCGAGTCGGCCATGTCGTTGAAGGAGTGACCGGTGCCGAGCACGCGCACGTGACGAGCCCGGCCGACGAAGCCGCGCAGGTCGCTCAGCGTCGCGGGGCAGGCAAACTCCGGGGCGGCGAAGGTGATGTTGCGCGCCCAGTTCGTCCGGGAGGCGCTCACCGGGCCTCGGTCCAGGTGGACGGCAAGGGACCGCCGTACCACAGCTCGATGATCTGCCGGGCGATGGAGACCGGCGGGGGCAGCGCGATCTCGCGGGCCTTGATCGCGGCCACCAGGCCTTCCCGGCTGAACCAGTAGGCCTCGGCGATCTCCTCGGCGTCGGGCATGATTTCCTGGCCGGCCGGGGCGTCGGCCCGGAAGCCGAGCATCAGGCTGCGTGGCATCGGCCACGGCTGGCTGCCGACGTAGCGGACGTTGGTGACCTTGATCCCGGTCTCCTCGCCGACCTCGCGCGCGACCGCCTGCTCGGCCGACTCCCCCGGCTCGACGAACCCGGCCAGGATCGACACCCGCTTACCGGGCCAGGCCGCGTTCCGGGCCAGCAGGCACCGGTCGTCCGGGTCGGTGACCAGCATGATCACGGCGGGATCGGTACGGGGGAAGTGCTCGGTGCCATCGGCCGGGCAGCGGGTCGAGTGGCCGCCGGGGTCGGGGACGGTGGGCGTCCCGTCGATCGGGCAGTGGGTGTGCGTGTCGTGCCAGTTGGCCAGGGCCACCGCGTGGGTGAACAGGCCCGCGTCGCGGTCGCCGAGCAGGGTGCCGGCCTCGCGCAGGTACGCCGGGCGGGCGCCGTCGGGCGGGGCCGGCAGCGGCGCGGAGACGCCGAAGTACACCACCCCCTCGGCGTCCTGGCCGAGCAGCAGCCGGACGCCGGTCGGAGCGTCGCCCGGCGCCACGAAGACCAGGTCCATCCGGTCCCCGTCCTCCCGGACCAGGGCCTGGCCGGTCTCGACGACGACGACGCGGCTGGCCGGGTCGGCCCAGGCCGCGTCCAGCCACTCGGCGTCGGACCGGCGGTGGGTGACACGATCCACTGTCCCCCGGGACAGGGCCAGCGATGACTGGTCCAGGGCTTCCGGCGGCATCACCGAAGGTCCGCGCGGGCCAGCTCGTCCCACAGGTAGGCCGATGCCTCGGCTCCCCGCTGGAGCAGCGTGATGTCCATGCTCTCGTTCGGCGCGTGGATCTGGTCGGCGTCGAGGCCGACGGCGACGAACACCAGGGGCGCGCCCAGGATCTCGGCCAGATCGGCCTCGGGGCCGCTGCCGCCCTCCATGGTGAACAGCACCTCGCGGCCGAACGCCCGCTGCAGCGCGCGCCGCCCGGCCTGCACCGCGGGGGAACCGATGGGCGAGTGGCAGGGCCGGACGGCCGGCTGGGCGGTGACCGCGGAGGTGAGGCCGTCGGGGGTACGGGCCGCCACGTACTCGCGGAAGGCCGCGGCCACGTCGGCCGGATCCTGGTCGGCGACCAGCCGGAAGGAGATCTTGGCGTGCGCGACCTTCGGGATGATCGTCTTGGAGCCCGGCCCGGTGTGGCCGCCCCACATGCCGTTGACCTCGGCCGTCGGCCGGGCCCAGATGCGCTCCAGGGTGCTGAAGCCCGCCTCGCCGTAGGTCGCGCCGCTCTCGCCCGCGTCGGCGAGCCAGTGCTTCTCGTCGAACGGCAGCCGGGCCAGCAACTCGCGCTCGGCCGGGGACAGCGGCAGCACCCGGTCGTAGAACCGGGGCAGGGTGACCCGGCCCTGCTCGTCGTGCAGGCCGGCCAGCAGGCTCGCCATCGCGTGCAGCGGATTCGGCACGCCGCCGCCGAACGATCCCGAGTGCAGGTCCCGCACCGGCCCGGTCAGCGTGACCTGCACCGGGAGCAGACCGCGCATGCCGGTGCACATCGACGGCACGTCGGCCGCCCACATGGTGGTGTCGCTGATCACGATGACGTCGCAGGCCAGCCGGTCCCGCTCGCGCCGGAGGAGGTCGGCGAAGTGCTCCGAGCCGGATTCTTCCTCGCCCTCGATGAGGAGCTTGATCGTGACCGGCGGGGCCGAAGCGCCGGAGGCCGCGAGCGCGGCGCGCACGCCGAGCGCGTGCAGCAGCACCTGTCCCTTGTCGTCGGAGGCGCCCCGGCCGAGCAGCCGGCCGTCCCGCTCGACGGGCTCGAACGGCGGGCTGTCCCACTCCTCGAGGGGCTCGACCGGCTGGACGTCGTGGTGGCCGTAGACCAGCGCCACCGGGGCGTCCGGGTCGGCGGCCGGCCACTCGGCGTACACGGCGGGCAGCCCGCCGGTGTCCAGGACCTGGGCTACCGGGAAGCCCGCCCCGCGCAGATGGCTGGCCAGCCACGCGGCGCTGTGGCCCACGTCGCCGTGCCGGTCCGGGTCGGCGGAGATCGACGGGATCGCCAGCCACTGCTTCAGGTCATCGATGAATTCACGCGCGTTCGTCTCGACATAACCACGGACGTCCATGGTTAGACCGTATCGCGGGCCACTTCGAACACATCGCCGCGGCCCACCAGTCCCGCGGCGGGGATCGACACGTACTTGCCCGGACGGCCGGTCACCGTGCCCGCGATCACTGGCTCCTCACCCGCATCACGCAGCGCGTCCAAGGCGGCCGCCGCATCGGCCGGGGCGACCACGACGCAGAACCCGGTGCCCATGTTGAAGGTGGCGTACATGGTCGCGGCGGGGACGTCGCCGGCCGCGGCGATCAGGCCGAAGATCTCCGGCGCGGGGGGCAGCGCGTCCAGGACGTACGACACGTCGGCGGCCAGCCGGGTCACGTTGAGCAGGCCGCCGCCGGAGACGTGGGCCAGGCCGTGGGGTATCACTCCCGCGTCCCACAGCGCCTCGGCCGCCCGGACGTAGACCCGGGTCGGCGCGAGCAGGGCGTCGGTCAGCTCGGCGGTGCGCTCCCCGAGGGCGCGGCGGGCCAGCGAGAAGCCGTTGCTGTGCAGCCCCGAGCTGGGCAGGCACAGGACGGTGTCCCCCGGCTCGACCCGCGATCCGTCCACCGGGTCGCGGCCGTCGGGGATGGCCCCGACCGCGGTGCCGACCAGGTCCATCATCGGGCCGCCGCCGGCCGAGCTCGCCAGCATGGCGCCGATCTGCGCGATCTCCCCGCCAGGGATGGCGATGCCGGCCTCGTCGGCGCCCCGGTACAGGCCGCGGGCCACGTCCTCGAGCACGGCCGCGTCGATGCGGTCGGTGGCGATGTAGTCGAGCAGGGCCAGCGGCACCGCGCCGGTGCAGATCACGTCGTTGACGTTGTTGGCCACCACGTCGATCCCGACCGGCTCCCACCGGTTCGCCTCGCGGGCCAGCAGGATCTTGGTGCCCACCCCGTCGGTGGTGAGCGCGATCGGCGGCCCGGGCGGGATGTGCATCAGGGTGGCGAAGAAGCCGCTGGCCAGGCCGGTGATGCTGGTCACCAGCGAGGACCGCACCGCGGTCCGGGCCAGCCACGGGCGCATCGCCTGGGCGAAGACGTCCTGTTCGCGCTCTTCGTCCACGCCCGCGCTCGCGTAGGGATTCTCTGGGGCCATGGCTGCCCATGGTAACGACGCGGGGTGAGCCGGGGCGGATAGCCCACCCCGTTCGGAATATTTGAAACTTCAATCACAGTTATGCTGACATCTAGCCAGGGAGGTTTCCATGCCAGCCATCACCGTCGACGACATACTCGTGCTGCCGCGAGTCCCGGAGCCCGACATCACCCAGGCCGAGCGCAAGGTCATGTCGGTGACCACCGCGCCGTCCGGCTACGAGGGCGAGGGTTTCCCGGTCCGGCGTGCCTTCGCCGGCGTGGACCTGGTGCGGCTCGACCCGTTCATCCACATGGACCAGATGGGCGAGGTCGACTACGGTCCCGGCGAGCCCAAGGGCACCCCGTGGCACCCGCACCGCGGGTTCGAGACCGTCACTTACATCATCGACGGCACCTTCCGTCACCAGGACTCCAACGGCGGCGGCGGGCTGATCACCGACGGCGACACCCAGTGGATGACGGCGGGCTCCGGGCTGCTGCACATCGAGGCGCCGCCGGAGGAACTCGTGGTCAGCGGCGGCCTGTTCCACGGCTTCCAGCTGTGGGTGAACCTGCCGGGCGCGCTCAAGATGACCGCGCCGCGCTACCAGGACATCCGGGCCGGGCAGGTCGCGCTGCTGTCCTCGGCCGACGGCGGGGCGCTGCTGCGGGTCATCGCGGGCGAGTTCGACGGGCACGCGGGGCCGGGCGTCACGCACACGCCGATCTCGCTGGTGCACGCCACCGTCGCGGCCGGGGCCCAGGTGCGGCTGCCGTGGCGGGCCGACTTCAACTCCCTCGGTTACGTCCTGGCCGGCCGCGGCACCGTCGGCGCCGAAAGGCGGCCCATCCAGATGGGGCAGCTGGCCGTGTTCGGCGCCGGGGACGCGATCACGTTCGCGGCCGACGAGGAGCTGGACATCCTGCTGCTGGGCGGCGCGCCGATCCGGGAGCCGGTGGCGGCGTACGGGCCGTTCGTCATGAACACCCGCGCGGAACTCCAGCAGGCCTTCGAGGACTTCCAGGCCGGCCGGCTAGGGACCATTCCCGCCGAGCCCCACCCCGGCCACGACGTCCTTTAACCCCTTTAACCCCTTTATCCCGTTCATCCCGAACGAGCCGGTTCCCTGCCCTTGGCCAGCCTCAGCGCCAGGGCGGGGCAGGCGGCTACCGCTCGTCTCGCGTCGCGTTCGAGGGCGGCCGGCACCGGGCCGGGATCGATGAGAGGGTAGCCCCATTCGTCGATGGCGATGAGCTCGGGCAGCAGTTCGGCGCACACCCCGTGCCCGGTGCAGGCGATCGGGTTCACCCTGAGGGTTTCGGCCATGGTCAGATCCAGTCCTCTTCGCGGATGGGCGCGCGGTCCGGCAGCGGCAAGAACGGTGCTTTGTTAGCCGCCGAGCACTGGCCCCGGCCGTGCCGGTCGATCTCGGGCGCGAACACCCGCAGCGCGCTGCGGACGAAGCGGACCGTGCCGTCCGGGTGGCTGCAGGCACCGCGGCCGATGACCAGGCGGGACCAGCGTTCCAGGTCGGCGCGGGTCTGCTGGCGGTGCCCGGCGCCGGCCAGCTCGGCCAGGGCGGCCGCGATACGGGGCAGCCCGTTCAGGCACGGGCCGCACTGGCCGGCCGACTCGGCGGCCAGGTAGCCGACGATCCGGGCCGTCTCGGCCAAGCCGCAGCGGTCGGACGGCAGCGCGGCCAGCACGCCCGCGCCGGGCGCCGCGCCGAACCGGCGCAGCGAGTCACGGTCCAGGGTCGCCTCGCCCGCGTCCGGCAGCGGCAGCCAGGCGCCGTGGTAGCCACCGACCAGCCAGGCCCCCGCTTCCACGGGCAGCAGGGCGCCCAGCGGTACCCCGGTCGGCACCTCGTGGATCGCGGTCTTGCGATCCGGCCGGTAGACCGTGACGAGCATGCTGCCGGGCTCGTCGGCGGTGCCGACGGCGCGGAACCAGCGCGGGCCGTACCGCGCGATCAGGGCCAGGTGGGCCAGGGTCTCGACGTTCTGCACCAGGGTGGGCGCGCCGCCCAGGCCCCGCTCGCTGACCCGCGGCGGCTGGAAGGTGGGCAGCGCGGGGCCGCCGCCGAGGCGGTTGACCAGCGCGGTCTCCTGGCCGGCCAGGAACCGGGGCGGAGCCTGGGTGATGGTGACGGGGAGAGGGTCCAGGCGGCGGGAGGAACGTTCGGCCAGGGCCCGGAGGATCTGCGGGCCGGGGGCCGCGTGCAGGTACAGGTGCGCCTCGGTGGCGCCGGCCGCCTCGGCGGCGAGCTGCAGCCCGTCGAGGACCAGGTGCGGCGCGATCCGCAGCAGCAGCTCGTCCTTACGGCTGGCCGGCTCGCTCTCCGCGCCGTTGGCCACGACCACCTTGCGGGTGCTCCTGGCCCGGGCGACGGCCGCCAGCTTGCGGTGCACCGGGAAGGCCGCGCCGCCCCGGCCGGTGAGACCGGAGGCCTCGACGCCGGCGAGCAGCGCACCCGGTTGCCGGCGGTACGGAACGGTTCCGTAGCGGGACAGGTGGGCCTGGAGGTCTTCGGGGGCCCGCGGCAGCAGGCGGGGCAGCCCGGCAGCAGCCTGCCGGGCGGCCCCGCCTGGCGCCTGCTCGTTGATCGCGGTAGTCATCGCGACACCGCCTGGTGGCGCTTGAGCGTGTGCTGGGCGAAGACCTCGGCGACCCGTCCGGCCCGGGGCACCTGCCGGGCGGCGTGAGCCAGCCGGTAGGTTACCGCCGCCGCGACGGCCAGCGCGCAGCCGACCGCGAGCCCGAGCATCCAGCCCTGCTGCAGGTCCGTGCTCGAGCCGATGCTGTGCGCGAAGGCGATCGGCCAGCTGGCGTAGGCGAGCAGGTGGATGGCCCGCCACAGGATCCGGTTCATCCGGCCGCGGAGCAAGCTGGTCACGATCATCGCGAGCATCAGGTCCAGCGAGATCGCGCCCAGGCCCAGCCAGAGCCGTTCGTACCCCGAGGCGAACGGGATCACCGCGGACAGCAGCGGGATGTGCACGTAGGTGTCGAGCACCGCCGTCACGATGTGCACGGCGATGAAGGCCACGGAAAGCAGGGAGAGGTTGCGGTGGATGTCCGTCACGGCGAACCTCGGCAGGCCGGGCAGCCGGCCCTGCCGGTTCACCAGGATGCCGAGCACCAGGACCATGGTCAGCAGCAGCAGCGAGACGATCCCCGTCGCCCGGCTGGCGTACCAGAACGCGGTATTCATCAGGCCAGTTCCCCGTTCAGTGTCATGTTCACGTGCTCTATGCTCGCCGACCGCCGTAGGCGGAGCCTGGAAGCAAGTTCTGCGTTGCCTCTGACTGTGTTTCTGGCTGTGTTTCTGGTGGGCCGGGCGGGCGCTCGGCCGGCCAGCCGGCCACGGTGAAGACCGCGCCGGTCGCGTCGACCAGGCGGGCCGGCAGGCCGAGCTGGGCCAGCCAGCCGAGCGCGCGGTGGCCGCGGATGATGGCGGCGGTGCTGGCCGCGTTGGCGTCGGCGCAGCTCCCGGCGGCGACCGAGACGGTGCGCCAGACGGGTTCGGCGGGCAGGCCGGTGCGGGGGTCCAGGATGTGGTGCAGCACGTCGCCGCCGCGCCGCCAGCGGCGGGCCGCGGTGCTCGAGGTGGCCAGGCCGCCGTCGCGGATGGCGATCCGCGCGTAGGGCCCGGCGGGCGGGTCCCCCGGCAGGCCGGTCACGTCCTGCACCCGGATGTGCCAGCTTGCTGGCGGGGCCTGGCCGGCGACGGCGATGTCGCCGCCCAGGCTGACCAGGACGCCACCGCCGGTGCGGGCCGCGATCCTGGCGGCGGAGCGGTCCGCGGCCCAGGCTTTGGCGGTGGCGCCCAGGTCGAGCCGGACCCCGGCGGGCATGGTCAGGGTCCGGCCGTCCAGGCGGACCTGGCGCCAGCCCGGCACGTGCCGGACGGCGAGCTTGATCGCGGGCCCGTCGGCTTCGACCTGCGCGAAGTCGCGGTCGTAGCCGATCGTGGACATGGCCGCGCCCACCGTCGGGTCGACGTCGCCGCCGGTCAGCCGGGCCGCCCGCAGCGCCACCGCGATCGCCTCGGCGAGAAGCGGGCTTATCGCGGCGGGGCGGCCGGTGCTGTTCAAGGAGCAGAGCTCGGAGTCCGGGCGGAACCGGCTGCAGGCCTCGTCCACGTCGGCCAGATCGGCGGTGAGGAGCTGGCGGGCCTCGTCGAGGTGGGAAGGTTCGGTCACCAGGAGGTGGACGAGCGTGCCCAGGGCGCGCCAGCTGGCGCCGGCGGGAGGCGGGCCGGCTGGCATGGTGCTGGCTGGCATGGCGCTGACGGGCATGGTGCTGGCGGGCGCGGTGCTGGCGGGCGCGGTGCCCGGGATGCTATCTGGGGTGGCGTCCCCGGCGGGACGCGGCATCACGAGCCGCCGGAAGTGACCTGGCTGCCGCCCGAGCTCGAGGACGGCGAGGAGCCGGAGCTGAAGCCGCCGGAGGAGGTAGAGCTCGATCCGGTGGAACTTGAGCCCGAGTTCGAGCTGGAGCCGCTGTTCGAGCTGGAGCCGCTGTTCGAGCTGGAGCCGCTGTTCGAGCTGGAGCCGGTGGAGCCGCTGGAAGTAGAGCCAGTGGAGCCGGAGCTGGTCGAAGCCGGTCGAGGTGGAGCCGGTCGAGGTGGAGCCGGTGGAGGTGGACGCGCTGGCGGTGTGCGTGGATCCGGGCAGGACCAGGGCCACCACGCCGGCCGTGGCCACGCTGGCCACGGCGACCGCGGTGGTAGCGGTCTTGACCTTGGCCCGGCCGCGTTCCCTGGCCGCGATGGCCCGGTGGATTTCGTTACGGTCTTTGCTGCTCATGTATCTCATTCTGGGTTCACGTACTCGGAAATCCCTGCGCGAACCTTCTCGGTAGCCTCTGAACCTCGCGGCTCGCTGCCGCCCTCGCCATCTGAAGCTAGCCAGGCAACATGAAGGCCACCTGAAGCCAGGCGCCGCAGCCCACCGGGGAGTACATGCTTGCTCCTCACGAGAACGAGGCGTCCTCGTCATATCCGTCTCGCGCGAAGGTGCCGGCTAGGAGCCAGGCGAGGCATAGCGCGCCGACGCCGAATGACGCGCCTTGACGCAGCCGCGTCCCGACCTCGGCGACATACTCCGGCCGGCTTATCTCGACCCAGGCCGCGCCGGGGTCGTCGTTCCCCGCGCTGTCATAGGGAAACTGCCGGTAGGACCAGCTCATTCTCGGCACGAAGTTCAGGCCCTCACTGGTAAGACGCTGAAAGGAGGTCAAGACGAAGAGGACGAGCGCGACCCATCCGGCGGCCGCCAATGGCACTTCGAGCGCGCTGCTCAGCGGGATGGAGTGGCTGGCGATGATGACGAATAGGTAGAGGAGAGCAAGAAGCCCCATGGCTGTGCGGATCAGGAACAGCCGCGATGTCAAGACCCCCGTGAATCCCATCGCCTGCGACCTCCAGTCAGGTCCCCCCGATGAAAGCGTCGCTGGCTGATTTTGCTCGCATTCGCCGGACTCGGCGCGAACTCTTCGGAGATCCGAGGCGCCTTGCGTCATATGACGTATCTGGTTGGCTCGGTCAGGTACTGCCGGCCAGACGGGGTGGTCCACACGAAGGTTCCGTCGGGACGCTGAGCCACATTCCATCTCGGGTGCTGCTTGAGGCGATGGTCGCGCCGGCACTTTGGGCCGGCGTTGCACAGGCAGGTCCGGCCGCCTTCCTCAAAGGGGGTGTTGTGCTCGTAGTCGCAGGTGGCGGCGGGGCGCCGGCAGATGGGACTGGTACAGGTGGCGTACCGGATCTGGGTCAGGTGGCGGAGCCTGGCGCCCGGGTCGTGGCCGGGGGCCTGCAACCGGTGGTCGCAGTTCTCGGTAGTGAGGGGGTGGACCTCGACGGTGAGGTCGGGCCCGTTGCCGGGTGTCCTGAGGGCCCAGGTGCCGTAGCCGCCGGGTGGCCCGTCGCGGCTGGTGCGGGTGAAGGAGAACCCGGGTCCCGGCCCGGCCCGGTTCCCGGGTCTGCTGCGTTTGCTGCGGTTCTTGGGTGCGGGCCGGGCGCAGTCGTGGCCGATGGCGTGTCCCTGCTGGTCGGTGAAGGTGACGCACCACGTGGTCTTCGGGTTGGCCGCGGCGGCGCGGGCGAGGTCGCGGGCGAGCCAGGGGTCGATGGGCCCGGACCCGGCCAGGTCACCGGGCCGGTCCGCCAGGCCCAGCGCGGTGACCAGGGGGATGGTGAGGTTCACGGTGGCGGCGAACCCGCCCGGGACGAGGCCGGGGCCGGGGCTGGGGCTGGTGCCGTGCTGTCCGGGGCCGGGGCCGGTGCCGTGGTGATGGCCGGGGCGGGAGTCGGTGCCGGTGACCAGGTCGGCCAGGGCCCGGGCCCGGAGCAGGTCCATGTCCCCGTCCAGCCCGGCCCGCTTCAGCTGGACCGCCCACCAGGTGATCCGCTGGTCCATCGCCAGCACCCAGGCCGGGGGCAGCTCGCGGCCGGCGATGGCGCCGTTGCCGGAGTCCTCCCCCCACCGCTCCACCCGGGCTCTCTTGGCTGCGTGCTCCCGCCGGTCCTTCGCCTTCTTCGGGGCGACCGCCATGACCGCCCTGGCCAGCGCCTCCCGCAGCGAGCCGGGGGTGATCCGGCCGGCCCGGCCCAGCACCAGCGCTTCGACCGCGGCGGCTTCCCTGTCAGTGAGCAGGACGGTGTGGTTCACGATCATCTTGGCCTTGGTGAAGGTGATGATGCCGTCCCGGAGCAGGGCGCGGGTACCGGGCAGCTTCCCGTCCAGCGCTTCCGCGACGGTGAGCAGGGTCCCGGCCTCGCGGCGGGAGACGGCCAGCACGTGGGCCAGCTCATCGGCGGCGAAATCTTCTTCGCCAGAACCGGAGGTCGGGGTTTCCAGGGGCGGGCGGCGGCGGGACAGTTCCGCGGACGCGGCGAGCTTCCGCGCCGTCGCGTGCGACTCGATCCGGTCCCAGGCGCACACCACCCCGGTCAGCTCATCATCGGAGACACCCGCATAGGAGTCGTCCCCAGCGGCCCGGTCAGCGAACACGGCCAGGTCCGGGCACGCGGGCATGACGTCCAGGCACTGCCCGGTCCCGAACGCCGCCGCCGCGCTGGAGGACTCCCCTGCCCGCAGCCGCGCTGATCCCGGCTGGCCAGGTCCGCGCCGCCGGGCTGATGCGGCGGCGGCCTGCGCGGCCAGCACGCGGGCCACCCCGGCCGGGTCCGGGTCGTCCGCGGTGACCGGGGCCGCCAGTTCGGTCGCCTCGGCGATCTCCGCCAGCTCAGCCTCGGTCAGGTCCGCGTCCGGGGACAGGAAGTCATCTTCGTCCAGCCATGTCTCCGGGTCCGTGTCCTCGGCGGGATCGAAGTCGGTCCATGCCTGCCATTCCTGCGCCGACATCGGGTCCGGGCGGGTGATCACCGGCTCCCAGGGGGCGGAAGCGCCGTCGGGCTCGTGCGGCCGGAAAGCGGGGCCATCGGCTGGTGAGCCTGCCACTGGTCCTCCCGTCAGCGAGGAAGTTAATCGTCTACATATTCGAATAATACCATCAGCTAGTTTAGACGGCAAGCCAAGATGACCAATGCGGAGAGATATAGACGCATGTGAATATTGATATTCAAATAAACTATCGATGATGATTGGTGCCAGAGCGGGCTAGGGCGGCGGTGGCGATCAGGCCTAGGGCGATGGTGACGAGGGCGGAGACGAGGAGGGTGCCGCGGGCGCCGACGGCGCTGACGAGGGGCCGCCGAGGGCGGTGCGGCCACGATGAGCAGGGAACTGCGGGGCGGCCACGATGAGCAGGGAACTGCGGGGCGGCCACGATGAGCAGGGAACTGCGGGGCGGCCACGATGAGCAGGGAACTGCGGGGCGCCAGGACCTGGGCTAGCGTGCCGGGCGGGCTGGCCAGCGTCAGGGCGCCGACCAGGCCCAGGGCGACGGCCCGCAGCACCGCGTTCACCGTGACCAGGCCCGCTCCGTGGCGGCCGCTCAGCCAGCGGCGCGGCGCGACCGCGCCGACCGCGCCGGGCAGCGAGCAGGCGGCCACGGCGGCGCGACCCGCAGTCCGCGGCTGCCCGCCGGGGCCAGCTTCGGCGCCAGCTAGGCGATCGCCACCGCGCTCATCCCGGCGCCCAGGGCCGAGGCCGCCGCTTCGGGCAGGATCCGGCGGAACACCGGGTGGACGAGAGCCGGATAGTAGGGCGAGGAGCGGATTCGTTTGGTCAGGCTGGGCACTTTATCGATGATGGACGGTGGAGGTGAGCGGGTGCGGGAGCGGCTGGAGGAGGCGGGGCGGCGGGCGCGGGAGCGGGTGGCGGCGCTGGAGCGGGAGTTCGCCGGGCTGGCTGAGGCGGCCAGCGCGGCCGGGACCGACGACGAGCACGACCCGGAGGGTGCGACGCTGGCCTTCGAGCGGCAGCACGCCGCCGCCCTGCTCGCGGCGGCACGCGAGCAGGTGGCGGCGGCGGACGCCGCGCTGGAGCGGCTGGAGGCGGGGAGCTACGGGGTGTGCGAGCGGTGCGGGCAGCCGATCGGGGCCGGGCGGCTGGAGGCGCGCCCGGCCGCGACGACGTGCATCCGGTGCGCGGGAAAGGGCTAGAGGGTGCGGGGGAGGGGTTCGCGGGGTGCACGGGGTGCACTGGGTGCGCGGGAAGGACTAACGAGGGTTAGTTATTCGGCGCGGAGGGCGGTGGCGGTGCGGGTGCGGGCGGCCCAGCCCGCCGGGGCCAAGGCGCCGGCTACCGCGATGACCAGGCCGGCCAGCGCGAGCAGGACGATCTCCCAGCCGCGGTACACGTCCAGCACCGAGGCGGGCAGCGCGGTCTGCGCGGCGTGGCCCATCACCGGCAGCACGCCGTGGTGCAGCGCGATCCCGGCCGGGATGGCGACCAGCCCGGCGGCCAGCCCGGTGCCCGCCACCGAGCTGATCACCATGGCCATGGTCTGCCGCGGGGTCATGCCAACCGCCTTGAACACGCCGAGGTCGTGGACCCGCTCCCTGATCTGCAGGACAACCGTGTTGAGCACGCCGAGCCCGGCCACCACGGCCAGCAGCAGCATGAGCGCCCCGACCAGGCCGACGACGGCTAGCAGCTGCGGTGAGCTGTCCGAGGTGGCGTTGACCTGGTCGTTCAGGCCAAGGGTGTGGCCCAGGGCGGACGCGTAGGCGGTGGCATCAATGCCGGGCTTCAGCGCCACGTCGTACTGAGTCACGGTCAGCCCGGAGTCCAGGCGGGACAAGGCGGGCAGGCCGCCGAGGAGCTCGGGGCTGCCGCCGGCCGGGTCGAAGATCTCGCCGGTGATCCGCACGGTGAGGTGCCCGTTGCCGGAGGTCAGCGGGTAGCTGTCCCCTACCTTGGTGCCGGTCGCGGTGAGGAAGCCCGTGTTGACCACGACCTGACTGGTGCCGGACGCGAACCAGTGGCCGGTGACCAGCGCGTAGCCGGTCCAGCGGGCGTCGCCGCCGAAGCCGGCCAGCTGCAGCCGTCCGGGCAGGCCGGGAACGCTGAGGTCGTCGTCGGCCTCGGCCACGAAGCGGCCGGTGCCGGGCTGGGCGTGCAGGGCGGCGACGACCGCGCGCTGCTGCGCCGCCGGATCCGGGGTGCTGGGGGCGCCGGGCACCTCGGCTCCGGGCACCTCGACCTGCACCGGCACGGCTGACGAGCGGGACAGGTCGGCCGCGACCCGGTCCAGGGAGGTGGCCAGGCCCGCGGCGAACGTCACCGCGACCGCGCCGAACCCGATCGCGGCCAGGGTGACCAGGGTGCGCCCGGGACGGCCGAACGGGCTGGCCAGGCCAAGAGTGACCGGCCGCGACAGCCGCCGCGCGACCGGGGCGCGGCCAAGCAGGCGGTGCGCCGCGTACCCGCCCGACGGGCGGGGCGCCCGGCCGGTCGCGATGGCCTGCACCGCGCTCAGCCGGGCCGCGCGCACCGCCGGCGGCAGCGCCGCCGCGCCGGCCAGTGCCAGCATCACCAGCGGCACGACCAGGTCCACCCAGAACGGCACGGCCAGCGCGCCCACCCCGTAGACCTGGGCGGTCTGACCGAGCAGCGGCACCGACAGCAGGTTGCCGACGACCGCGCCCGCCACGCAGCCGCCCAGGGCGGGCGCTCCCACCTGGATCAGGTAGGCCGCCACCACCTGTCCGGGCGAGAACCCGATGGACTTCAGCACGCCGATCCGGCGGGTGCCCGCTGTTACCGCCCCGCTGACCACGTTGGCCACGATCAGCACCGACATCACCAGGCCGATCAGCCCGAACGCCACGATGAACGGCACCCACGGCGCGATCGAGCGGGTCGCGTTCAGCTTGGCGGTCAGGTAGGACTCGGCCCCAAGCAGCGAGCCGCGCGGCAGCGCGGCCCGGATCCGCGCGATGTCGGCGGTCACCTCGGCCGCTGTCCCGGCCCGGGCGAACCGGTAGAGCATCTGATCCGTCGCCGGGGTGTGCGGGGCCTGCAGCGCGGCCAGCTCCGCGGGCAGCACCCAGGCCTCGGCGGTGCCGGTGACCGAGGCGGCCAGGCCGACCACGGTGAGCTGCGGCGAGCCGGGCGCGCCGTTCACGGTGAGCTTGGCGCCGAGCAGCGGGGCGGGACCTGGCCGGCCCCGCTCGAGCACGATCTGATCCGGCGACGTGGGCCAGTGCCCCGCGGTGACGGTCAGGTCGTCGACCGGGCCGCCGGGCGAGCCGCGCCCGGCGATGGACAGCGGGGTCATCATCACGCCCTGCGGGCCGCCGCCGGGTTTCCCGGCCAACGCGATGGTCACGGTGTCCGCGGTCTCGGCGAACGGGCCGGCCTGGGCGATGACGCCGGCTGGCTTGACCGCGGTGCCCGCGGGCTTGACCGTGGCCGTGACCTGCGCGCCGCGCTGAGCGGCGAAGGCGTGATCAAAGGGCGCGTTGGAGTCCACCAGCAGGCCGAGGGCCAGCGTGCAGGCGGCGGTGGCGGCCAGCACGACCAGGGTGATCACCACGGCCTGGACGCGGCGGCCGGACAGGCCGCCGCGGGCCGCCCGGACGGGCGGCGACCCGATGGTCGTCCTCATCGTCGCGTCCCGGTGGCGGCATCAGCAGCGACCTGACCATCGACGATCTGAACAATGCGGCGGGCGTAGCGGGCGGCCAGGTCCGGGTTGTGCGTCACCACGATCAGGGTCTGGCCGGAGGCGCTGAGGTCGAGCAGCAGCTCACCGATCTCCTCGCCGGTCACGGTGTCCAGCGCCCCGGTCGGCTCGTCGGCCAGCAGCAGCGCGGGCCGGTTCACCAGGGCGCGGGCGATGGCCACACGCTGGCGCTCCCCGCCGGACAGCCGGGCCGGGTAGGCGCCGGCGTGCTTCGCGATGCGCAACGCGGCCAGCAGCTCGTCGGCCCGGGCGCGAGCCTGGCCGGGCGGCAGCCCGGCCAGCTGGGCCGGCAGCAGAACGTTGTCCAGCACGGTCATGTCGTCAAGCAGGTTGAAGAACTGGAAGATCATGCCGACCCGCCGGCGCCGGAAGCGGGCCAGGCCGGTCTCGCTGAGCCGGTCCACCCGCTCCCCCGCCACCACGACCTCGCCACTGGTCGGGCGGTCGAGCCCGGCGATGAGGTTGAGCAGGGTGGACTTGCCGCTCCCGGAGGGGCCCATCACCGCGAGCGCCTCACCCGGCGCCACCGCCAGGCTGACGCGGTGCGACAGCGGGGGCGCCGGCATGGTCGTAACGTTTGGTCACATCGGTGAGCTGAACGAGGTTATCCATGGCTGGACGGTACGAACGGGGGTACCGCCACCGCGTCCGCCAGCCGGGTCAATCTGGTCGCTACCGGGGGACCGCCGTCATCCCTGCGATGTACCGGGCTCGGCCGCGCGGGCGATGGTGACGGGCTCGTGCGGGGCGACAATGGACAGATGCGGGAGCGCGGGCTGGCGCGGCGCGCGGTGACCTTCTTGCGGGAAGCCGAGGCGCTGCGGCCAGCTGAGCCGGGGCGGATGCTGGGCTGGTCGGACGGGGCGGTGGACACCGCCATCGCCGTCGTGGCGACGATCGCGGCGGTCTGGCTCTTCATGATGCAGCTACGGACCAGCCAGCTCGACATCGCTATCCCCGGGCCGCACGGGGGACGGATCGTGCGGCAGACCGAACCGGGCGGCCAGGTGCTCCTCGTCGCGCTCTGCGTGCCGCTGACGACGGTGCCGCTGGCACTGCGGCACCGGTACCCGGTCGGCGCGTTCTGCCTGATCATGGCGGCGGTGCTGGTCACCCACACCAACGTCACCACGGTGACGTTCGTGGCCGTGCTGTTCGCGGCGTACAGCGCGATCGTGTACAGCCCGTACCGGCGGCTGGCCCTGCTCAGCGTGTTCACCGCGGCGGTCATCGTCACCGCGGCCTTCCCCGACACCACCCCGCGGGTGCCCGCGCGGTTCACCGCGCTGCTGGTCCTGCTGCCGACGGCGGCGGTGGCGGCGGCGATGCGGACCTGGCGGCGGCGGGCCGGTGACTCGGCCGAACGGCTGCGCCTGGCGCAGGCTGGGCACGAGGCGCAGACCCGGCGGGCGGTCGAGGCGGAGCGGGCCAGGATCGCCAGCGAGCTGCACGACGTGGTGACGCACAACGTGAGCGTGATGGTGGTGCAGGCGGGCGCGGCCCGCAGCGTGCTGGCCAGCTCGCCGCAGGAGGCGCGGGAGGCCCAGACCGTTATAGAAGCACTGCTGGCGGTCGAGGCCAGCGGGCGGACCGCGATGGGCGAGCTGCGGCACCTGCTCGGACTGCTGGCTCCGGCTGAGGGGGCCGAGCTGTCCCCTCAGCCGGGCCTCGGGCAAACTAGGGCGCTGGTCGGCCGGGTACGCGCGGCGGGGCTGCGGGTCGAGCTGACCACCGAGGGCGAGCGCCCCCTGCCGGCGGGGGTGAACTTGGCCGCGTACCGGGTGGTCCAGGAGGCGCTGACCAACGTGCTGAAGCACGCGAGCGGGGCAGAGGCGGCCATCCGTTTGGTCTATGGAGAGCGCGCGCTGGTGATCACGATCACTGATGACGGGGGGCCGGCCGGCTACGGACCTCCTGGGTCGGCGGGCGGCCGGGGGCTGATCGGGTTGCGGGAGCGGGTCGGGCTGTACGGCGGCGAGCTCGACGCGGGCCCGCGGCTGGGCGGCGGGTGGCGGGTGCGGGCCAGCTTCCCGCTGGAACCAGCGTGAACGACCTAGCACCGCGGGTGGTCGTCGCGGACGACCAGACGCTGGTCCGGGGCGGTTTCCGGCTGATCCTCGGCTCGGCCGGGATCCCGGTGGTGGCCGAGGCGGCGGACGGACGGGAGGCGGTCGCGGCCACGCTGAAGCACCGGCCGGACGTCGTCCTGATGGACATCCGGATGCCCGAGATGGACGGCCTGGAGGCGACCAGGCGCATCCTGGCCGCGCCCGGGGCGCAGGAGATGCGGATCATCATCCTCACCACGTTCGACCTGGACCAGTACGTCTACGCGGCGCTGACCGCCGGGGCCAGCGGCTTCCTGCTCAAGGACGTCTCCCCCGAGCACCTGATCGCGGCGGTCCGGCTGGTCCGCCGGGGCGACGCGCTGCTGGCCCCGTCCATCACCCGGCGCCTGGTGGAGCGGTTCGCGCCGCGTTCGGCCGCCGCCGATCTGTCCGCGCTCACGCCGCGGGAGCTCGAGGTGCTCGGCCTGATCGCGCGGGGGCTGAGCAACGCCGAACTGGCCGACGCGCTGACGCTGAGCGAGGCGACGGTGAAGACCCACGTGGCCCGGATCCTGGGCAAACTACAGCTGCGCGACCGGGTTCAGGCGGTCGTGCTGGCCTACGAGACGGGACTGATTTCCCCCGGTTCAGTCCGTTAGCGCCTGGTAGACGAGCTGGCGCAGCTGCGGGCGGATCGGGTAGGTGCTGGACGGCAGCAGCTGGGTGAAGAACGACACGGTCAGGCCGGCCGCGGGGTCGATCCAGAACGTGGTGCTGGCGGCGCCGCCCCAGGACAGCTCGCCCGGGGAGCAGACGACCTTGCCCGCCGCCGGGTCGATGACGACGGCGAAGCCGAGGCCGAAGCCGACCCCGCGGAACGGGGACTCGGCGTACAGCGGGCGGCCGAACCGCTCCAGGTCCTGGCCGCCGGGCAGGTGGTTGCGGCCCATGTAGGCGACCGTGCGCGGGCTCAGCAGCCGGGTGCCGTCGAGCTCGCCGGCCGGGCTGTCCGGCAGGTCGATCAGCATGTGGGTGAACCGGTCGTAGTCGGCCGCGGTGGACACCAGGCCGCCGCCCCCGCTGAGCACGCGCGGGGACTTGAGCGCGGCCTGGCCGAAGGCGTCCAGCCGCCTGGCCTGGCCGCCGGGGCCGGGCTGGTACAGCGCGGCCAGGCGGGCCGCGGTCTCGGGACCGGCCCAGAAGGCGGTGTCGGTCATGCCGAGCGGGATCAGGATCCTGGCCTTGAAGAACTCCTCGAGGGTCTGCCCGGAGGCCACCTCGACCACCCGGCCCAGGACGTCGGTGGACACCGAGTAGTTCCACTCGGTCCCCGGCTGGAACAGCAGCGGGAAGCTGGCGTAGCGGTCGCACACCCCAGCCAGGTCCAGGTCCGGCGGGTTGCCCCACTCGAAGCCGCCCGCCCGGTAAACGGCGTCGACCGGGTGCGTGCGGTGGAAGCCGTAGGTCAGGCCGGAGGTGTGGGTGAGCAGGTGCCAGACCCGGACCGGCTCGGTCGCGGGCACCGTGACCTGCTTGGTGTCCGAGCCGCCGGTGTAGACGCGCATGTCGGCGAAGGACGGGATGAAGTCGCTGACCGGGTCGTTGAGCCCGAGCTTGCCCTCCTCGTACAGCAGCATCGCGGCGACGGAGGTGATGGGCTTGGTCATCGAGTAGATCCGCCACAGGGTGTCGTCCGTGACCGGCAGGTCCGCCTCCAGGTCACGCGACCCGGCCCGGGCCACGTGGGCCAGGCGGCCGTGCCTGCGCACGGTGAGCAGCCAGCCCGCCAGGCGGCCGTCGGTCACGTAGCGGGCGAAGTGCGCGTCGATGCGCCCCAGTCGTTCCTTGTCCAGGCCGATCTCGGCCGGATCCACCTCGATGTTGAGTTCGCTCACCGGTCCAGTATGCGTCACGATAATCTCATGAGTTTTCCCACGGATACCTTCCGGGCGGCGCGGGACCTGCTGCTCACGCACCGCGACGACTACGAGGCCGCGCGGCGCGAGTTCGCCTGGCCCGAGCTGGACGAGTTCAACTGGGCGCTGGACTGGTTCGACGTGATCGCGGACGAGCACCCGGAGCGGCCCGCGCTGCGGATCGTCGGCGACGACGCCGCCAGCTTGACCTACGGGGAGCTGAAGGCCAGGTCGGGGCAGGTGGCCAGCTGGCTGCGGGGCCTGGGCGTGCGGCGCGGCGACCGGGTGCTGCTGATGCTGGGCAACGTGGCGCCGCTGTGGGAGGTCATCCTGGCCGCGATGAAGCTGGGCGCCGTGATCATCCCGGCGTCGACGCTGCTGCAGCCGGCCGACCTGGACGACCGGGTGGCGCGCGGCCAGGTCCGGCACGTGGTGACGGACACGGCGCAGGTGCCGAAGTTTGCCGGGGTCGCGGGTGACTGGACGCGGGTGGTGGTGGGCGGGTCGGCTGCGGGGTGGCATGCGTATGACGAGGCTTTCGCCTCGGCGGCCTCGTTTGCCCCGGAGGGCGTCACGCGGGCCGGTGATCCCCTGCTGCTCTACTTCACCTCGGGCACCACGGCGCTGCCCAAGCTGGTCGCGCACACGCAGGTCAGCTACCCGGTGGGGCACCTGTCCACGATGTACTGGGTCGGCATCCAGCCGGGCGACGTGCACCTGAACCTGTCCTCGCCGGGCTGGGCCAAGCACGCCTGGAGCAACCTGTTCGCGCCGTGGAACGCGGGCGCGACCGTGCTGGTGCTGAACTACCCGCGGTTCTCGGCCGCGTCACTGCTTGACGCGCTCGGTTCGTACGGCGTTACGACGTTCTGCGCGCCGCCGACGGTATGGCGGATGTTGATCCAAGCCGACCTGGGCACGGCCGACATCTCGGCCCTGCGCGAGTGCGTGGCCGCGGGCGAGCCGCTCAACCCGGAGGTGATCGAGCAGGTGCGCAAGGCCTGGGGGATCACGGTGCGGGACGGGTTCGGCCAGACCGAGACGACGGCGCAGGTCGGGAACACGCCCGGGCAGGCGGTCCGGGTCGGCTCGATGGGGCGGCCGCTGCCCGGGTACTCGGTGGTGCTGGTCGACCCGGTTTCCGGCGCCGTATCCAGGGACGGCGAGATCTGCCTGGACCTGTCGGACCGGCCGCTCGGGCTGATGACCGGGTACCTGGACGACGACGCGCTGAACGAGCGGGCCATGGCGGGCGGGTACTACCACACCGGCGACGTGGCGACCACGGACGACGACGGCTACATCACCTACGTAGGCCGGACCGACGACGTGTTCAAGGCCTCGGACTACCGGATCTCGCCGTTCGAGCTGGAATCCATCCTGATCGAGCACGAGGCGGTAGCCGAGGCGGCGGTGGTGCCCTCGCCCGACCCGGTCCGGCTGGCCGTGCCGAAGGCGTACGTGCTGCTGGCGGCCGGGCAGTCGCCGTCACCGGAGCTGGCCCAGGCCATCATGGCGTTCTGCCGCGAGCGGGTCGCGCCGTACAAGCGGATCCGGCGGCTCGAGTTCGGTGACCTGCCGAAGACCATCTCCGGGAAGATCCGCCGGGTGGAGCTGCGCGAAGCCGAGAACGAGCGGCCGTCGTCGCCGCGCGGGGTCACCGAGTTCTGGGAAGAGGACTTCAGCTGGTAGCCGAGGGGTCGGTCGGGCCGGCCTCCCACTTCTGCTCGATCCGGCCGAAGTGCCAGATGGCCAGGGCCACGATCCAGGTAACCACGAACACGCCGACGATGATGAAGCCGGCCGAGTTGATGTTGAAGCCGGCCAGGAAGGCCCAGAACGAGCCGTCCAGGTGGGCGTTCTGGGCGATCAGGCCGAGCAGCTCGATCGCGCCGATGAACACGGCCACGAAGACGGACAGGCCGGTGATCGTCATGTTGTAGTAGACCTTGCGGACCGGCTTGGCGAAGGCCCAGTCGTAGGCGAAGTTCATGAAGCAGCCGTCGGCCGTGTCGAACAGGCTCATCCCGGCCGCGAACAGGATCGGCAGCGACAAGATCGCGTAGAACGGCAGCCCGCCGGCCACGGCGGTGCCCGCCAGCACCAGCAGCGCGATCTCGGTGGCGGTATCGAAGCCCAGGCCGAACAGGAACCCGATCGGGTAGATCTTCCACGGCGTGTCGACCTTGCGGGCCAGCGGGCCGAGGAACCGGTTCATCAGGCCGCGCTTGTTGAGCTGCTCCTCGAGTTCCTCGTCGTCGTAGCGGCCGCTGCGCATCTCGCGGAAGACCCGGATGATCCCGGTCAGCACGACGAGGTTGAACGCGGCGATCAGGAGCAGGAAGAAGCCGGACACGCAGGTCCCGACCACGCTGGTGATCGTGTGCAGGCCGGAGCCGCCGTCCCTGACCTGGTCGTCCAGGTCCCGGAGGCCGAAGTTCAGCAGCACCGCGAGGATGAACACGACGCTGGAGTGGCCGAGCGAGAAGAAGAACCCCACCGACAGCGGCCGCTTGCCCTCGCCGACCAGCTTGCGGGTGGTGTTGTCGATCGCCGCGATGTGGTCGGCGTCGAACGCGTGCCGCATGCCCAGCGTGTAGGCCAGCGCGCCGGTGCCCACGCCGAACACGGTCGTCTTGCTGATCTGGTAGTGGCCGCCCATCGCGGCGGCCAGCATCCCCCAGCCCGCCACGTGCAGCGCCACGACCGCGGCGACCATGCCGCCGAAGCGGGCCCACTCGGCCGGGGTCAGCGCCCGGCGGATCCGGGCGAGGCGGCCGGGCGCGTCAGTCATGCGCCCAGCTTAGGAGTTATTGCAACTCACTTGCAATAACGAACATGATGCAGCAGGGGTCAGCTGGTGACGTCGGAGGAGGTGAAGCGGGCCCAGGCGAAGGAGCCGGCCAAGATCGTGTAGACGGCGAACGAGAGCAGGCCGCGGAGCAGGGTGGTGGTGTCGACCGGGACCCGCAGCAGGGCGTCGAAGGACAGCCACCAGTGCGTCGGCAGGTACGGGCCGATCGCGGCGAGCTGCGGCACGTTGTCGAGCACCTCGCTGGTCACGACCAGGATCATGGCCGCCGCGATGGCCCCGATGGCATGCTCGGTCAGCGTCGAGATGGCCAGCCCGATGGCGCCCAGGGCGGCCATCGCGGCCGCCACGTACAAGGTCACGAACACCAGCCGGAGCAGCCCGTCGGCCAGCGAGACCGTGGTCCCCGACAGCAGGGTGACCGGCCCGACCGGGAACAGCGCGGCGCCGGCCACCAGCGCCACCGCCGAGACGATGAACGAGGCGCACAGCCCGAACGTCACGATCACGCCGTACTTGACCGCGAGCAGCCGGGTGCGCCCGGCCGGGACGGCGAGCAGGTAGCGCAGCGTGCCGTAGCCGGCCTCGCCGGCCACCGAGTCGCCCGCCACGACCGAGACCACGACCGGCAGCACCAGGACGAGCAGGGTGCTCAGCGCGATGAAGGTCAGGAACACGCCGTTTCCGGCCAGCTGGTTGAAGAACGCCACCCCGGTGCCGTCGCTGCCCTGCGGGTGCGGCGCCGCCAGCCGCAGCGCGATGCCGATGACCAGGGGGAAGACGGCGGTCACGGCCAGCAGCAGGAGGTTGCGCCTGCGCAGCATGACGAGCCGGAGCTCGGCGGTGAAAAACCGGAGATCGGACCGAACGGGGTGGGGTACCGCCCGGGCCACCCGCACCTCAGCCGCTGACATCGAAGCCCTCCCCGGTCAGCCCGACGAACAGGTCTTCCAGGCTCGGGGAGGTGACCGCGAAGCCGCGGACCCCGATGCCGGCCTGGACGAGCTCGGCGCAGACCTGCTCGGGCGACGCGTCGCCGAGGAGGGCGGAGGCCTCGCCGGAGCTGGCCTGCGGATCGGGCAGGTCCAGGGCGGCCAGCACCTTGGCCGCCCCCTCGGGGTCGGCGGTCTGGACCGTGACCCGGGCGGACCCGGTCCGGCGCAGCTCGGTCAGCGAGCCCTGGAACACCAGCCGCCCGGTCCGCATCACGCCCACGTGCGTGCAGATCTGCTCCACCTCGGCCAGCAGGTGAGAGGAGACGAACACGGTGATGCCGTCCGCGGCGATCTGCCGGATCAGGGCGCGCACCTCGCGGGTCCCCTGGGGGTCCAGGCCGTTCGTCGGCTCGTCCAAGATGATCAGTTCCCGGGGCTGCAGCAGGCCCGCGGCGATGGCCAGGCGCTGCTTCATGCCCAGCGAGTAGTGCCGGTAGCGCTTGCCCGCCGCGGCCAGCAGGCCCACCCGGTCCAGGGCGGCCTCGATCCTGGCTTTCACCGTCGCCGGGTCGGCGCTGCGGTCGGCCGCGTCGTACCGGGCCAGGTTGGCGGCGCCGGTCAGGAACGGGTAGAAGGCCGGCCCCTCGACCAGGGAGCCGACCCGGTGCAGCACCCGGGTCGACCCGGCCGGCATCGGCACGCCCAGCAGCGACGCCGTCCCGCTGGTGGGGAAGGCCAGGCCGAGCAGCATCCGGATGGTGGTGGTCTTGCCAGAGCCGTTCGGCCCGAGGAAACCGTAGACCGAGCCGTGCGGCACGGCCAGGTCGATGCGGTCGACGGCGAGCTGGCCCCCGCGGAACCTTTTGGTCAGCTCGCTGGTCGAGATGGCGGCAGTGGTCAACGGACTAGTGGCTGGACTGGGCGGCTGCATAGAGAACGCTGGGCTCGACCGCGCCGACGTAGGCGGGGCCGGAGTCGGTGATCAGCACCGAGACCAGGCTGGTGCGCAGCAGCCGGCCGCTGCCCCAGGCGCCGTGCACCGGGGTGGCCGAGGCGAGCAGGGTGCGGAGCAGGGCGGAGCTGTCGCCGGACGCGGGGCCGCCGCCGGGGCTGGGGCTGGGGGCGCCCGCGGTGAGGTCGGACGACGGCAGCTTGAGCACGGTCAGCCAGTCCTTGCCGATGGTGGCGGCGCCGGAGGTGCCGGCGGGCTGGCCGTGGTCGCCGCTCCCGAGGTTCACCTGGGTGACGGTGGCGCCGGCGGGCGGGGTGAAGCTGAGGTCGGCGGCGGCCGGGGTGACGAACTGGATGGCGGTGTAGCCGACCTGGAACGCGGGGGTGCTCGCGCCGCGGGCGAAGACCTGGAGGCGCAGCGGCACGCCGTTGCTGGCGTCCACGTCGATCTGGACCTGGCCGACCAGCGAGCGGTGATCCTTGGGCGCCAGGACCAGCGCGTAGGCGGCCTGGCCGGCCACCGACACGTTGCTGGACACGCTGACCGCGGTGGTCGGGCCGACCGCGGCCAGCACCTTCTGGGCCGCCTGCTGCGGGGTCAGCGGCTGGGCGGGGACGGCCTGGGCCGGGGCGTGGGCCGGGAGGGTGTACTTGGTGACCTTGTTCAGCGTGCTCTGCCACTGCCAGGCGGTGCCGCCGTTCCTGATCACGTCGCTCTCGCTCATCGACTGCGGCACGGCCAGCCGGAAGTGCTGCGGGCTGGCGTACCACACCCGGATCGTGTGCGACCCGGTGAGCAGGGAGGACAGCGACGTGGCGCGGCCGGCGCCGGGCAGCGAGGGCAGCCCGAACGACGCGGTTTCCACCACCGTCCCGGTCAGCGGCGGCGTGGTGGAGTCGGCCACCGTGGCGAGCAGCTGGGCCGGCGTGCGCGCGGGCAGCCCGGGGGCGGCCTGGGCGGTGGACAGCAGCGCCCCGGCCAGGACGCCGCCGGTGACGACCAGCGCGCCGGCCGGAACCGCCCACTTCGCGCGCCGGGATGAAAGCCTCAGAACCTGAACCATGCCCCCTAGGGTGCATCGTGGCTACTGTGAGCACCCTGAGAGGCAGGCGACGGCTCTGTTCGCTAGCTGGCCGACAAGTGGGTCACACTGGGACGGTGCGGGTACTAGTGGTCGAAGACGAGCGGCGGCTGGCCTCGGCCGTGCGCCGCGGCCTGACCGCCGAGGGCTTCGTCGTCGACGTCGCCCACGACGGCGTGGACGGCCTGCACCAGGCCCGCGAGGGCGGCTACGACGCCGTGGTGCTCGACCTGATGCTGCCCGGCCTGTCCGGCTACCAGGTGTGCGAGCGGCTGCGGGCCGAACGCAACTGGGTGCCGGTGCTGATCCTGTCGGCCAAGGACGGCGAGTACGACCAGGCCGACGGGCTCGACCTCGGCGCCGACGACTACATGACCAAGCCGTTCTCCTACGTGGTGCTGGCCGCCCGGCTCCGCGCGCTGCTGCGCCGCGGGGCGCGGCCGCGGCCGGCCGTGCTCGCCGCGGGCGACCTCTACCTCGACCCGGGGGCCCGGACCGTCCGCCGCGGCGACACCGCCGTCGAGCTGACCGCCCGGGAGTTCGCGCTGCTCGAGTACCTGATGCGGCGGGCCGGCCAGGCGGTGCCGAAGGCGGAACTGCTCGAGCACGTCTGGGACCCCGATGCGGTCGGCGACCTCAACATCGTCGAGGTCTACGCGGGGTATGTGCGACGCAAGATCGACACCCCGTTCGGTAAAAATGCCCTGCAGACGGTGCGCGGGGCGGGTTACCGGCTCGCCGCCGACGGCGGCTGAGGATGGCCGGGTGGTGGCGGCGGCGGAGCCTGCGGGCGCGGCTGACGCTGATCACCTCGGCCGGCCTGGCGGTCGCGCTCGCCCTGGCCGCGCTGCTGCTGGCCAGCGCGGTGCGGTCGGCGCTGGTCAACGGGCTCGACGTGTCGGCCCGGCAGGGGGCGGTCGAGGTGGCCACGCTGCTGGACCAGGGCCGGCTGCCCAGCCCGGTCCCGGTGCCGCCGGACACGGTCACCGTCCAGGTGCTCAACGCGGCGGGCCGGATCGTCGACGTCTCCCCCGGCGCGGACCGGCTGGTGCCGATGCTGGGGCCCGCGCAGGCCCGGGCGGCGGCCCGGACCGGGCAGGCCCAGATGCTGGCCGGGCCGCCGCTGGGCATGCCCGCGGTGCTGCGGGTGGTGGCCGTCCGGACCACTGACGGCCACATCGTCATCGCCGCGGTCTCCTTCGCCCAGGTCCACGAGAGCCTGGCCACGCTGGCCCGGGCCCTGTTCGTCGGCACGCCGCTGCTATTCGGCCTGCTCGCGCTGGCCATCTGGCTCGTCACCGGGTACACCCTGCGGCCCATCGCCGCGCTGCGGCGGGGCGCCGCCGAGGTGACCGGGACCGGGGTGCCGCACGACCTGCCGGTGCCGCCGGCTCGCGACGAGGTGCGGCTCCTGGCGGTCACGCTGAACGACATGCTCTCCCGGCTGGCCGACGCCCAGCAGCGGCAGCGGGACCTGGTCTCGGACACCGCGCACGAGCTGCGCAGCCCGATCGCCAGCATCCGCGCCCAGCTCGAGGTGGCGCTCGATCACCCGGACGGCCTGGACTGGGCCGAGACGGCACGCGACGTGCACGCGGACACGCTGCGGCTGGCCCGGCTGGCCGAGGACCTGCTGCTGCTGGCCCGGCTGGACGGCCAGCACCTGCGGCGCGCCCCGGTCGACCTGGCCGCGCTGTGCGGCTCGGCCGTGGCGGGCTACGCCGCGGCCCGGGTCCCGGTGAAGGCTTCGGCTGACGTGGCCGGGTGCGTGGTGGCGGGTGACCCGGACGCCTTGCGCCGGCTGCTGGTGAACCTGCTGGACAACGCGGTCCGGCACGCGGCCAGCCAGGTGTGCGCGTCGGTGTCCGCGGTGGCGGGATGGGCGGTGCTCACGGTGACCGACGACGGGCCGGGTATCGCGGCGGCTGATCGCGAGCGGGTGTTCGGCCGGTTCTCGCGGCTGGACAACGCGCGCGACCGGACCGGGGAGGAGGGCGCCGGGCTGGGGCTGGCCATCGTGCGCTCCACCGCCGAAGCGCACGGCGGCTCGGCCTCTCTCGGTGACGCCACGTCCGACGGCACTGGCCCCGGGCTGCGCGCGGTGGTACGCCTCCCGCTTACCTCGTGAGGCGGGGTAGGGGCCGCGCTATTTTCATGATCGCGAAGGGTTTTACCCCGGAAATGGGTACAAAAGCCTTCGCGATCATGGGAGTGGGGCGGGGGCTTGGCGGGTGGGCGGGGGCGGGTGCTAGCGGGAGAGGCGGCGCCAGAGGGGGCGGGTGCTTAGCGGGAGAGGCGGCGCCAGAGGGGGCGCGGGACTAGGCGGAGGGCCAGGGCGAGGCCGGAGAGGGAGGCGGGGATCCAGACGGAGGTCTTGCCGCCCCGCAGGGCGGCGGCGGTGGCCGTGCCGACCTGGGCGGGGGTGCTGGACAGGGGGGCCGGGGACATGCCCGCGGTCATCCGGCCGGTGACGAAGCCGGGGCGGACCAGGACCACGCGGACGCCGGTGCCGTGCAGGCTGTCGGTCAGGCCGCGGGCGAAGGCGTCGAGGCCGGCCTTGGCCGAGCCGTACACGAAGTTGGCCTTGCGCGGGCGGACCGCGGCGACCGAGGACAGGATCACGACGGTGCCGGGGCGCCGGCTGTCGCGGGCCTGGGCGCGCAGCCGGGTCGCGATGGCCAGCAGGCTGGTGACGTGGCCGGTGAAGTTCGTCTGGACCATGTCGGCGGCGCGGGTGACGTCGCGTTCCACGTCCTCCTGCGGGATCAGCACCCCGGCGGCGGAGATGACCAGGTCCAGGGGGCCAGCCGCGAAGACGGCGTCGGCGAACGCCTGGTGGCCGGCCGTGTCCATGGCGTCGTAGGCCATCGTGGTGATGCGACCGGGGAGTTCCTTGCCCGCGACGGCGAGGCGCTGCTCGTCCCGGCCGGCCAGGATGACCTCGGCGTTGTCCGGCACGTCGAGCGCGGCGAGGATGGCCAGGCCGATCTCGCTGGTGCCGCCGAGGAGGAGAAGCCGGGGCGGGGAAGCGGCTTCGTTCGGGAAAATATTCATGATCCACCCGTCTGGTACAGGCCGGTTACGAACAGGGCCAGCCAGCTCAGCTCGCTGGCCAGCATGATGGCGTCCCGCATGAGCAGGTCTTCGACCGGGGCGGCGGTGCGGCGGCCGGTGAGGAAGCCGAACCGGACCAGGGCCAGCAGCAGCGGCAGCGCGCTGGCCAGGTGCCAGACCCGGGCGCCAGAGTGCTCGCCGGCCGCCCAGGCCAGGTAGGCCGCGATCATCCCGGCGCCCACCACGATCTGGGCGATGCGCAGCTCCGCGGGCCGGTAGAAGCGCATCACCGGGCGGTGCTTGATCGCCTCGGCGCCGAGGCCGGTCAGCTCGGTGTAGCGCTTGGCGACGGCCACGCCCAGCGCGCCCAGGCTGCACACCAGCAGGAACCAGCCGGACGGCGGCACGTGGGTGGCCGCGGCCCCGCCCAGCACGCGGAGCAGGAAGCCCGACGCCACGAACATGACCTCGATCACCGGGATCTGCTTGAGCACCAGCGAGTATCCGAACGACAGGGCCAGGTAGCCGGCCACGGTCGCGATCAGCAGCGGCTCGGAGATCAGCGCGCCGACGGCCAGGCCGATGACGGCGCACGCCGCCCCGATCACGACCGCGTGCGGCTTGGGCAGGGCGCCGGAGGCCACCGGCCGGTTCCGCTTGCGCGGGTGCCGGCGGTCGCGCTCCGCGTCCACCACGTCGTTGACGAAGTACACCGCGACCGAGGCGAAGCCGAAGGCGGCCGCGGCGGCCAGGGCGTAGAGCAGGCCGCCCGGCAGGCCGAGGGACGCGCCGGCCAGCGGCGCGGCGAACACGAGCAGGTTCTTGGGCCACTGCCGAGGCCGGGAGGTCCGCAGCACCGCGAGCAGCCAGGCGACGCCGTGGGCGCGCTGGGTCACGGCCACCTCGGTGGCGTTCGTCTGGGTGGTCACCGCGCGTAGACCACCGTGAAGTCACGGCTGTAGGGCTGGAAGTACCGGTAGGAGGTGCTCTGCTGGGTCGGGAGCAGGGCGTGCGGGGCCGGGTCCTGCGGGGTGTTGCCCGCCTGGTAGTAGTCGAAGGACATCCACTCCGGGTTGATGTCCAGCTGCATGCCCTCCACCGCGCCCGCCCGGTGCAGCAGGTTCGCGAGGTCCTGCACGTTCAGCGAGGGGCCGTAGACGAAGATGACCCGGCCGCCGGCGGTGATGCCGATGCCGGACCGCCAGACGTAGTACCCGCCGCCCAGGGTGGCGCCCCAGGCGCTGAGCACGTCCTGGTTCACCTTGGACGAGACCTTGCCCCCGTCGATCAGCAGCTTGAGGTTCTGCCTGACGCCGACCACGTCCGGGGTCATCCGCAGCTCGCGGCCCCACACGCCGATCTTGATCGTGCCGTTGCGGTAGTAGACCACCGACGCGGCCCCGGCGACCAGCGCGCCCTTGTGCGCGCCGTTGAGGTAGAAGCCGCCGCCGGCCGAATCGAGCTTGAAGCCGCCGTTGAACGCGGCCAGCAGGCCGCGGCGGGTGCCCGGCATAATCCACGTGCTGGCCTTCCAGGGGCCGGGGCCCGGGTCCTCGACGCCGGGCCGCAGGCCGAACCGGACCAGCCGCTGGTCCATCGAGACGATCCCGGCCACGACCGAGGTGTGCACCTTGTCGGCCCGCAGGAAGGTACTGAAGATGGCGGGCTCGTTGTTGACCGTCTCGAGCACCCGCCACCGGCCTTCGCCCGGCAGCGGGTGGCCGGCCGGGGAGGTGAGCTTGAGCGGGATGTTGGGCTGGAAGGTCTTGGTCTTCTTGTAGTGCGTAGGAGCACTGGACGGCACGGCCAGCGAGAAGCCCGGCTTACCGCCCACCTTGGGCGGGTTGTAGCTCACCCACTCGCCGAACGTCACCACCGGGCCCAGGTAGTGGTCCCGGGCCCATTCGGCCAGCTTGGCGGAGGTCGACCCGCCGCCGGGGGCGGTCAGCGCCTGGCCGACGGAGAAGGCGACCCAGCAACCGAAGACGGCGATCAGGGCCCCGATGACGCGGACCGTGCGGAGCCGGAAGAACCGGCGGGTCCGGCGCAGGCGCTTGCGCCGGGGGGCGGGCTCCGCCTCGCCGGGGGTGCCCCCGTAGGGAACCTCCTCGCCGGGGGTGCCCCCGTAGGGAACCTCGGTGGGACCGTAGGGGGTCTCGGGCGGATAGGGCGCGGGGCCGTACTCAGACCGCGGCGCCTCGTACCGGTCAGGCTCGTTACGACCAGGCTCGTAAGGGCCGGGCTCGTACGACCCCGGCCCGTTCGCGGCGGCTGGCCGGCCTCCGCGGCGGGGTTCGGGTCGTAGCACGCGCTACCTCCTCGAAGTACCTGCGAACTCCCCAGCAGGTAAACATCCTGACATAGCCGGGGGACGACAATTGACATACCGGACTAAAGACGTCTGGTGACGGGCGCCGGTTGCCCGCGGGGCTGAGCGGCACGGCCTGGGAGTTACCAGCGTCCCCAGGGGAGCAGGGCGGTGACGGCGACCGCGGCGAACAGCAGCGTCAGGTACGCGATGGACAGGTGGAACAGGCGCATCGGGGCAGCTGTCGCCCGGGGGGACGACCCCCCTGGACCCTCCGCGTACGGGGGGGCTGCCCGCCCCCCCGTTCCCCCCTGGGCCGCGGCGATCCGGGCGTCCAGGCGGTGCGCCTCGGCCAGGAACCAGGCGCCGAGCGCGGCCGCCATCAGCCCGTAGATCCAGCCCGCGTAGGGGATCAGGACCAGCGTGGCCGCCACCATGGCGTAGGAGTACCAGAGGATCTTCCGCGCCACCGCGGCGGGCGAGGCCACCACCGGCAGCATCGGCACGTTGGCGGCCGCGTAGTCCTTGCGGAACTTCATCGCCAGCGCCCAGAAGTGCGGCGGTGTCCACAAGAAGATGACCGCGAACAGCACCACCGCGGGCAGGCTCACCGTGCCGGTCACCGCGGCCCAGCCGACCAGGACGGGGAAGCAGCCCGCGGCCCCGCCGATCACGATGTTGGCCGGGCTGCGCCGCTTGAGCAGCAGCGTGTACACGAAGATGTAGAACAAGATGGCCGTGTCGGCCAGCGCGGCCGACAGCCAGTTGGCCATCAGGCCCAGCAGCAGGGTGGACCCCGCGCCGAGGGTGATGCCCCAGGCCAGGGCCTCCCACGGCTTGATCGTGCCGTGGCCGTTGACCACCAGCGGGCGCCGCGAGGTCCGCTTCATGAGCGCGTCGATGTCGCGGTCGATGTAGCAGTTGATCGTGTTGGCGCTGCCCGCGGCCAGCGTGCCGCCGATGAGCGTGACCAGCACGAGCTTGAGGGAAGGGAGGCCGTGGTGGGCGAGCAGCATGGTCGGGACCGTGGTGACCAGGAGCAGCTCGATGATGCGGGGCTTGGTCAGCGCGACCAGGGCGCGGACCACCACGCCCGGCGCCCGGCGGCCGCCGGGCGCGCCCGCGGGCCCGTGAGCGAGGGACGCGCCCGCGGAGACGGCTGCTGAGGAGGTCACGCGCAGCCGGCCGCGTCAGCGATCACACGGGCTGCGATCACACTGTGCACTCCGGGTCCTTCCTTCGCACTTGGCTCGACGCTCCCGGGCTCGGCGCTCAAACCTGTACTACAGAGCGTAGAACAGAAGCCGGGACAGTGTGGCCATCAGGGCCAGGTATTTCCGTTCGGCAAAGAAGGAACTCAGTGTACGCAGGCACTGAGCGGGCCGCATCGAGGGGGGAAGGCCGCCGGGACCGGGCCCGCCGGTGGCAGACTGGCCCGTGGGCCCCCTGACCGCTACCGACGGGACGAACGTGACAGCCACCCCCGAGATCAACACGGACGAGACGAGGCCGCCAGCCGGACAGCGGACCTGGGCCGGCGCGGTGCGCGAGGTCGGGCGGTCGGCCCGGCGGCACAAGGTCCTCTCGTTCCTCATCGCGGTCTGCGTGGCCGGGTCGCTGACCGCGATCGGGCTGATCGGGACGAGTTCGGGCGGCCCGGGCAAGCCCGTGGCGGCCGCGGCGTTCAGCCTGCCGGCCCTCGGCCAGGCCGGCCAGCAGGTCGCGCTCAGCGGGTACCGGGACCAGCCGCTGATCGTCAACTTCTTCGCGTCCTGGTGCGAGCCGTGCCAGCGGGAGACCCCGCTGCTGGCCGCGTTCTACCGCACCGAGAAGGGCAAGGTCGCCCTGGTCGGCCTGGACGAGAACGACGTGGTGAGCCACGCGACCACGTTCACCCAGAAGGAAGGCGTCAGCTACCCGGTGGGCTGGGATCCGGGGGGTGCGGCCGCGACCGCCTACGGCGTCAACGCGCTGCCGCAGACGTTCTTCCTCAACGCCAGGCACCAGGTGGTCGACCGCGTGTTCGGCGCGGTGACGCTCGACGCCTTGCACAAGGGCATCGCGCTCGCCACCGCGAAGAGCTGAAGTGACCCGGGCCGGGGGGGATGGCCCGGGTCACGCTGGGCGGCTGACGGCGGCCAGCCGAGACCGCTCAGCCGAGACTACAGGGAAGCGGGCTAGGCGCTCTGCTTCCTTGACTTGCTGACGGCGCCGATCGCACCGGTCAGGCCGAACGTGAGCGCACCGTGCCACAGCCCGCTCAGCACCGGGTCGACGATACCGCCCCCGGTGAGCACGGAGATCACCAGTGCCACCGCGGCGGCCGCCACGGCGGGCAGCACGGCGAAGCGCCACGGGTTGCTCCGGGCCCACCGGATGGCCCGGCTCCCCTTGGCCCGCCACAGCGCGCCGGCCGCGGCCACCACGAAGAAGGCGACCGCCCCCATGGCGATAGAGCCGCTCAGGGCGCTGAGGCCGATGTGGCCGCCGAGGACATGCAGGCCGAGGTCGCCCGCGGCGACCACCCCGCCGGTTACGGTGGCGGTGGCCCACGGGGCGGCCGCCATGGCGGCGCTCGAGACCGTCATCTCCTCACGCCGGGACAGGTCCTGGTCAGTCTGAGTCGACGTGGACATCCGAATCCCCTTGCCCTTCGAAAACCGCTCGCACGATACTCACGTCATATCGTGTCTTGGACGCAGAGTATCACGGCATTACGCATAGCGGGCTTCCAGATTCCTGGATGTTTCCCGTGACCGGGGTGCCCTCGTGGGGTCGCTGTTTTTGCTCACGCCGGCAGGCTTGATCTACCCGTCCGGCGGGAAACCTACTGGCGAGGGTCGATTTCGGGCAAAAGGGCAGTGAGATGCACGAGGACGACAGCGGGGACGGGGGAAGAACGATTCCCCCGGCTAGGCCCTCAGTCCGGTGGCGGGGCAAAAGGCACCGGCTGCTGACCCACCTGGTGGTGGCGGCCATGTCCGCCGCCGCGGGCGTCGGGGCCACGGCGGTGGCGCAGCACGCCATGTCCTCCGGCGCGGACGCCAGGCAGCGGGCGGCCGCGGCCGAGCGGCGGGTGACGCTGAACGACCAGGCCGTCTACCAGCAGGTCGAGCCGGGCATCGTGGACGTGACCGCCAACCTGCGGTACCTGCAGGAGACGGCGAAGGGCACCGGCTTCGTCATCGACGCCGCGGCCGGCCTGGTGCTGACCAACAACCACGTCATCGACCAGGCGACCAGCGTCACGGTGACGTCGGTGACGTCGGGCAAGAGCTATCCGGCCCGCGTCCTCGGCTACGACTCGACCGACGACGTCGCTCTGCTCCAGGTGCGCGGGGCCAGGCTCACGGCCGTCAGGACCGGCGATTCCTCGCTCGCCGGCGTGGGCACGCCCGTCCTGGCCATCGGCAACGAGGCCGGCCAGGGCGGCTCGCCCACGGTCGCGCCCGGCGTGATCAGCAGCCTCGGGCGCACCATCGTGGCCACCGACCAGAGCTCGGGCCTGACCGAGCTCCTGCACGACATGTTCCAGACCAGCGCCGACATCAGGCCGGGCGATTCCGGCGGCCCGCTGGCCGACGCCACCGGCGCGGTGATCGGGATCGACACCGCGGCCGGCGGCAGCACGGTGTACTCCGGCTACGCCATCCCTATCGACCAGGCCCTGCCCATCGCGAGGCAGATCGAGGCCGGGCGATCCGGCGGCCACGTGCAGCTCGGCCTGCCGGCGTTCCTCGGCGTGCTCCTGCCGGGCGGTAAGGGGTACAGCGGCTGCCACGCGGGGGACGCCTCGGCCGTCCCGGCCCGGGTCGCGCCGGTCAAGTCCGGCGCGCTGGTCGACGGGGTGCTCTGCGGGACCGCGGCCGCCCAGGCCGGGATCGCCGCCGGAGACGTCATCACCGCGGTCGCGGGCCAGGCCATCACCTCCCCCGGCGCGCTGACCGCCCGGCTGCGCCGCTACCACCCCGGCAGCGTGGTCCCGCTGGCCTGGACCAGCCCGGACGGCAGCCAGCACGACGCGGCGGTTACGCTCACCGCGGGACCGGCCGGCTGACCCGACGACCGGGAGCACCGGTCGCGACGTAACCTGGTCTGGTCGAGGGCGAGGAAGATGCGAGAGAACGAGAGCGATGGCGCTGGCGGCTGGCCCGCCGCTCCTCCCGCGCGGAGCGACTACCCGGACACCGTCGCCTTCGGCCTCGGTGCGGGTTACCCGGAGGAGCCGCAGAGATCCGGACGCGCGGGGCGGCTGCTGATCTACGTCCTCGTGGCCGCGCTGGCGGCCAGCATCGGCGCGGGAGCGACCATCGCGCTGGGCAGCCACCACGACGCGGCCTCGGCGGCCGGGACCTCCGCCGGGGTCTCCTCGGGGCAGGTCCCCGGGCCGCACGACAACGCCTCGGGCAGCGGCGCCTCGTCGGCCCCGCTCAACCCGGTGACGGTGGCGAAGAAGGTCGACCCCGGCCTGGTCGACATCGTCGCGACGCTCCAGTACAACGGCGAGACGGCCGAGGGCACCGGGATGATCATCTCCGCCGGCGGCCTGGTGCTGACCAACAACCACGTGATCGACCAGGCCACGAAGATACAGGCCACGCTGGTCACCGCGGGCAGCAGCACGGCCGCCCAGTACACGGCCAAGGTCCTCGGCTACGACGCCACCGACGACGTGGCGCTGCTCCAGCTGGTCGGCGCCTCCGGGCTGCCGGTCGAGCAGTTCGGCAACTCCTCGCAGGTCAGCCTGGGGACCCCGGTCCTCGCGCTGGGCAACGCCGAGGGCCGCGGCGGGGCCAAGCCCGCCCCCGGCATCATCAACGCGCTGGACCGCGCCATCCAGGCCAACGACGAGGGCTCCAACACCACCGAGAACCTCAAGCACATGCTGCAGACCAACGCCCGGATACAGCAGGGCGACTCCGGCGGCGCCCTCGCGAACAACGCCGGCCAGGTCGTCGGCATGATCACCGCGGCCAACACCGGCAGTTCCCGCGGCGCGGGAACCGGCTCCGCTGGCTCAGACGGGGGCACGCTCGGCTTCGCCATCCCCATCAACAGCGCCCTGGCCATCGCCCGGCAGATCGCGGCGCAGCAGCCGAGCGCCACCGTGTACATCGGCGTGCCCGGCTTCCTCGGCGTGGAGGTCGCCAGCAGCGACAGCGACAGCCCGCAGCAGCAGGCCGCCGCCGAGGGGCAGCCCGGCAACCAGGGCGGGGACGGCGGCTCGTCCTGCCTGACGAACAACGAGCAGGCCAGCGTGCCGCGGAAGGTGGCGCCGATCGCCGCGGGCGCGCTCATCGTCGGCGTCATCTGCGACTCGGCCGCGGCGGCGGCGGGCATGGTGCCCGGCGACGTGATCACCTCGGTCAACGGCCAGCCGATCACCACCCCGGGCTCGCTGACCAGCACCACGACCAAGTACCACCCGGGCGAGATCGTGTCGGTCCTGTGGGTGAGCCTGGACGGCATGGAGCACCGCACGCGGATGCTGCTCGGGCAGGGGCCAGCTCGCTTAACCAGTCAGCCAGCTCCGGAGCCGGGCCTCGCACGCGGCGATCTTGGCCGTCTCCACGTACTCGCCGGGGGTGTGCGCGATCTCGGAGATACCCGGCCCGTAGTTCACCGCCGGGATGCCGAGGGCAGAGAACCGGGCCACGTCGGTCCAGCCGAGCTTGGGCCGCGGCGTCCCGCCGACGGCCGCGACGAACTCGGCCGCGGCCGGATGACCGAGGCCAGGCCGGGCGCCGTCGGCCACGTCGAGGACCGTCACCGGCCACGCCGCGAAGACGGACCGAACGAAGTCGGCGGCTTGCTCCCCTGACCGGTCCGGCGCGAACCTGAAGTTGACCGTCACCACGCACTCGTCCGGCACCACGTTCCCGGCTACGCCGCCGCGGATGCCGACCGCGTTGAGGCCCTCGTGGTAGCGCAGCCCGTCGACCTCGGGCTGGCGCGGCGTGTACGCGCGCAGCACGTCGAGGACGGGGGCGGCGTCGTGGATGGCGTTGCGGCCCATCCAGGAGCGGGCGGTGTGCGCCCGCTGGCCCGGCACCGCGACCTCGGCGCGGAGCGTGCCCTGGCAGCCGCCCTCGATCTCGCCCGAGCTCGGCTCCATCAGCACCGCGAAGTCGCCGGCCAGCAGGTCGGGGCGGTTACGGCTCAGCCGCAGCAGCCCGTTGCGGTCGGCCGCGATCTCCTCGCAGTCGTAGAAGACGTAGGTGACGTCCCGGCGCGGCTCGGTCACGGTGGCGGCCAGCCGCAGCTGGACGGCCACGCCGGATTTCATATCGCTGGTCCCGCAGCCGAACAGCTTCCCGCCGTCCAGGCGCGACGGCAGGTTGCCCGCGACCGGGACGGTGTCGGTGTGCCCGGCCAGGATCACCCGTTCCGGCCGCCCGAGCGTGGTCCGGGCCACGATCGCGTTGCCGTCCCGGTGCACGGTCAGGTGCGGCCGCGCCGACAGCGCTTCTTCGAGCTCGTCGGTCAGCGGCTTCTCGTCTCCGCTGACCGACCCGATGTCCACGAGAGCGGCGGTCAGGGCCGCCCCGTCCAGAGTGAGATCCACCCGGTTTAGCTTAGGCGCATGGTCTTGGACGCCGCGCGGAGCGCGGTCACGATGACCGCCACCGAGGGGCGGCGGGCGCTCGCGGTCCGGGCGACCGCGTACACGTCCCGGGCCAGGTCCAGGCCGAGCGGCAGGTCGCGGACGGCGACCCGGCGGTCGGCCGCGGCGACCGCCAGCCGCGGCAAGATGGCGATGCCGATGCCGCGCGCCACCAGGCTGACGATCGTGGCCATGCCCTCGAACTCGGACAGCACCGGCGGCGTCACGCCGACCGCGGCCAGCAGCCGGTCCACCGCCTGCCGGGACGGCTCCCCGGCGGGCGCGGCCAGCCACGCCTCGTGCCGCAGTGCCCTCAGGTCCACCGGCCCGGCCGCGGCCGGGTGGGTGCGGCTGAGGACCAGCACCAGGGGGTCCCTGATCAGGTGGTGCAGGGTCAAGATGGTCCCGTCGACCTCCTCGGCCAGCCGGCTGGTCCAGTCGTCCACGATGGCCACGTCGACCGCGCCGGACCGGACCTGGCGCAGGCCCTCGCCGGCCCCGGTCTGCCGGAGCACCAGGGTCAGCCGCGGGTGCGCGCGCAGGCTGCGGGCCAGGGCGGGCGCGAACGCCACGGCCGCGGACGGGAACGCGGTCGCCACCACCCGCCCGGCGGGCTCGTCCGCCTCGGCCGACAGGTCGGTCTCGGCCTCCTCGACCATGGCCAGGATGCGCTCGGCGTGCCCGGCCAGGCGCCGGCCCGCGTCGGTCAGCTCGGCCCGGCGGGCGGACCGGTCGAGCAGCGCGGTGCCCGCCTCGCGCTCGAGCGCGGCCAGTTGCTGGGACACCGCGGACGGCGTGTAACCGAGCACGGCGGCCGTCCGGGCGATGCTGCCGCGCGCGGCGAACTCGGTGAGCAGGCGGAGCCGGTGCAGATCGAGCATAAGAAAATCTTACTCTCAGCCACAGAGATCAGCGCTTGTACTTATGGTTTTGGCGAGCGCAAACTGGCTAGGTGCGCAGGGTTGCCACAGTCCGTGGGGCCTGATCCTGTTCCCGCCGCCAGGCCCCTCCGTTTATCCCCGCAGCTAGGAAGTATCAGCCCTCGTGGCTCTCACCATCACGCCCTCGCCGCTCCCGCCCCTGTCCCCCGCTCGCCCGTCCCCCGAAGCCCGCGCCGCGGTTCCCGTCTCGGCCACGCTCGCCGCCAACGAAGCCATGGATGCCCGGCGCCGCCGCGGCGAGCCGGTGCTGCCGCTGGCGTTCGGTGAGGCCGGGCTGCCCGCGCACCGGATGCTCCGCACCGCGCTGGCCCGGGCGGCCGGGGACACCGCCTACGGCCCGGTGGCCGGCCACCGGGCGCTGCGCGAGGCCGCCGCCTGCTACTGGTCCCGGCGCGGCCTGCCCACCGAGGCGGGCTCGGTGATCGCCGGGCCGGGCAGCAAGGCGCTGCTCTACAGCCTGATGGCCGCGATCGGCGGTGACGTGGCGGTAACCCGCCCGAGCTGGGTCAGCTACGCCGCGCAAGCGAGCTTGGCGGGGCGGACGGCCCACTTCGTTCGGGGGAATGGGGGCGTGCCGGATGCCGGAGAGCTCGCTCGGGCCGTGACCTCGGCCCGCGCGGACGGCCGCCGCATCCGGTCCGTCGTGGTCACCCTGCCCGACAACCCGACCGGGCAGCTGGCCCCGGCCGCCGCCGTGCGGGCCCTGTGCGCGGCGGCGCGCGAGCACGACCTGATCATCATCTCGGACGAGATCTACCGTGACCTGGTGCACGACCCGGACGCGCCGTTCACCAGCCCCGCCGCCCTGTGCCCGGAACGGACCGCGATCACCACCGGGCTCAGCAAGAACCTCGCCCTGGGCGGCTGGCGCCTCGGCGTGGCCCGGCTGCCCGCCGACGGGATCGGCCCCGAGCTGCGGGCCCGGCTCCTCGGGATCGGCAGTGAGATCTGGTCCGCCCCGGCCGGGCCGGTGCAGCAGGCCGCGGCGCTCGCCTTCAGCGAGCCGCCGGCGCTGACCGAGCGGATCGCGCTCAGCCGGCGCCTGCACGGCACCGTCGCCCGCGCGGTCGCCCGGCGGTTCGCCGCGGCCGGCGTGGCCGTCCCCGCGCCGCAGGCCGCGTTCTACCTGTGGCCCGACTTCTCGCCGCTGGCCGACGTGCTGCTGGAGCGGCACGGGATCACCAGCGACGAGGGCCTGGCCCAGGTCCTGCTGCGCGACTACGGCGTCGGGGTGCTGCCGGGCAGCGCGTTCGGGGAGGAGAGCGGGCGGCTGCGGCTGCGGGTGGCGACGAGCCTGCTGTACGGCGAGTCCGACCCCGAGCGGCACGCCGCGCTGAACTCGGACGGCCCGTGCTCGCTGCCGTGGATCGCCGCGTCGCTGGACCGGCTGGAAGAGGTGCTGGCCGACCTCACGGGCCTCACCGGCCTCACGGGCTGACGTCGGGGAGGAGCACGCTCAGGCAGGTGACGCAGCCCTCGAGCTTCTCGAACTCGCTGATGTCCACCACGACCGGGGTGAAGCCCAGGTCGTCGAGGAGTTCCGCGGTGCGCGGGGCGGACGCGGCGATCAGCACGCGGTCGCCGCCCAGCGGGACGACATGGCAGCCGGACTCCTCGGTGACCGGGCGCACGGCCGGGAACAGCCCGGCCGGGACCAGGTCGGGCAGCAGCAGGAAGGTGCCGTCGGGCAGCGCCGTCACCGCGGACTTCAGGTGCAGCACCTCCCCCAGCGGGACGCCGATCACGGTGCGGCCCAGCGGGGCCAGCAGCGCGCGCAGCTGGCGGATGCCCTCGCCGTTGGTCCGGCCGCCACGGCCCACGTAGACCGCGGTCCCGGCCTGCAGGACGTCGCCGCCGTCGAGGGTGCCGGGAGCCTGGATACGTTCGGTGCGCAGGCCTAGTGCGGTCATGACCGGGGCGACGCCGTCGACCTCCGGCCGACGCCGCGGCGCGCCCGGCCGGGTCAGCACGGCCAGGCCGGCGCAGACCACCACGGCGTCCTCGACGAAGACCGCGTCCGGGCAGTCCTCGGCGGCGGGCGCGTGCTCGACGGCCCAGCCGTTGCGCTCCAGCGCGCCGGCGTAGGCCGCGTGCTGCTCTCCGGCCAGGTCCACGTCCACCGCGGTGCGGCTGATGTGGGTGACGATGCCCTCGGCCAGCCTGCTGCCCGGCGGGCGGACCACGCTCGTGCCGTTCATGGTCCTATCTTCTCAGTTCTGCTTGGTCAGCCGCCGATCATGGACCGGGCGTTGAAGTCGGGGAAGCCGAGGAACTGCCGCATCACGTCGGCGACCCGCTGGATGCGGACCGCGTCGACCGGGCCGACCGGGTAGCTGTCCAGCGCCATCACCGCCGCGGTGACCGGGGTGACGCCGAGCGGCTTGGGCAGCGCCTCCATCGCCCGCTCCACCGCGGACCGGCTGGTGTCGGCGATCTGCTGGCCCTGCTCGAACGCGGCCCGGAAGGCGGCCAGCGTCTTGGGGTGCTGCGCCGCCCACTGGCGGGTGACGGCACAGCCCTGCACCGGGAACGCGGAGGTGGCGCCCTGGTCCAGGTCGGCCAGCAGGGAGACGCCCATCGACTGCTCGGCCTGGCTGGCGAACGGCTCGGGCAGGACCGCCGCGTCGATCCTCCCGGCCTTGAGCATCGCGGCCATCTGGGGCAGCGGGTAGTAGGCGAAGTGCGCCGACGACGCGAGCAGCCCGTTGTCGGTCAGGACCGAGGCGGTCAGCAGGTACAAGATGTTGCCGGGCGCGTTCACGCCGATGACCTTGCCGCGCAGGTCGGACAGCGACCGGATGCGCGAGCCCGGCATCACGTACAGGCCCTGGGCGTTGGGGCCCATCACCGAGCCTTCGGCGAAGATATCCAGGTTGGCGGAGACCATGGCGTCGCTGGCCGAGGAGGACCGCTGGCCCTCGTCGTAGTTCTCCTGGGCCTGGAGGTAGCTGACGTAGTTGCCGCAGGAGATGTCCACCCGGTCGGCCGGCTTGGCCGAGGCCTGGCTGGTCGCCTGGGTGTTGATGACCGTGGCGGAGCTGACCGCCGGCACGAAGGTGACCTTCAGGCCCTGCGCCGCGAACAGTCCCTGGTGCAGGGCGACGAAGAAGCCGGCCGAATCGGCGGCGGGCACCACCGCGACGGTCACGTCCGGCTGCTCGACGTCGGCCCGGGCGGAGCTGCCCCCGCCGGAACCGTGCGGCAGGAACAAGATCGCCAGGACGATGACGGCCACCACGGCCCCGGCGATCTGCGCGACCCGGACGGCCCGGATGAACCTGCGAGGCATCGCTGCTCCTCTCTTCAGGCGCAGGCCTGAGGGGGGACGGTGATGCCGCGGTCACCGGAAAGGAAAAGCACGGCACGGACGTGCCAGTGCTGAGGTGCTGTGCTGAGGTGCTGTACTGAAGTGCTGTGCTGAGGTGCTGTGCTGAGGTGCTGTGCTGAGGTGCTGTACTAAAGTGCCCTACTGAGTTGCACCGCAAATAGTTCTGCAAGTTGCAGTGAGAGACATCCGTCAGGTGACGGATGTTGGCGTGGTTCGCTGGGTTAGCTGGCGGGCGGGGTGTTGAACACGTTGCTCTGCCAGTTGTGGTCGCCGACCTGCACGCCCTGTGCCCCGGTCAGGTTGACGACGTACTTGCCGGCCGTGGCCCCGGCCGGGTCGGCCCGGCGCAGCACCAGCAGCGCGGCGTCGAGCACGGCCTGATCCTGGTCGGCCCCGGCCTGCCTGAGGTGCACCTCGAGGTTGCCCTGCCAGGCGTCAGGGTCCCCGGTGTACTGCTCGATCGCGTCCTGCGCGGCGGGCTTGCCCGCCAGCCGTCGTTTCAGCGCGTCCCGCAGGCCCCGGTAGGCGTCCTGCACCGCCTCCGTCGCGCTCTTCCCGGCACCCGTCGCCGCGCCGGCCAGCAGGGCCGCCAGGATCAGCGAGATCGGTTCCATGCTGCCAGTATCACGGTCACGCCCGGCACCGGGAAGGGGGGTGGCGCCGGTCAGGCTGTCCGGGCCGCGGTCACCGCCAGCGTGGTGAAACCCATGGTGAAGCTGCCGCCGGCGGCGTCGATGGCGGCACCGAGGCCCGCCAGCAGTTCCCGCTGCCGGTCCGGCGGTATCTGACTGTGGCCGCCGAAGGTGGGTACCTGCTCCAGCCACTCGTCGCGGGTGTAGGGGCGGTCCCACCCGAACCGCCACTGCTCCGGTTCGCCGAACGCGCCCGCCTGCAGCATCCCGTCCGCCGCTTTCCCCGCCATCGTGGCGTAGATGTCGAGCAGGGGCCGGTCCCAGACGTTGGCCGGGAGGTCGGGCAGCACGCGACGGTAGACCCCGGCGAAGGCCAGGCCGAGTTCGGCCGGGGGCTGGAAGACGTTCCAGAACAGCGCGAGCCGCCCGCCGGGACGCAGCGCCGGCACCGCCCGGGCCGCGCCGGCCACCGGGTCGATCCAGTGCCAGGCCTGCCCGGCGACGACCGCGTCGAAGACCCGGCCGGCCGGGTCCCAGGTCTCGAACGTGGCCACCTCGACCTCGAGCCCGCGCTGCCGCGCCAGGTCGGCCATCCGCGCGTCGGGGTCGACTCCGAGCACCTCGCAGCCGGCCGCCTGGAACTGCCGGGCCACGATGCCGGTGCCGCAGCCCACGTCCAGGACTTTGCGGCCCGGGCTGGCGGCGACGATCCGGTCCACCAGGGCGGCGGGATAGCCGGGCCGGGCCCGGTCGTAGCGGCTGGCCTGCGTGCCGAACGACTCCGCGACCGCGCGGGCCTGGTGAGCCTCGCCCCGGGAAGGAGGGGGCGCCGGAGGTACGGTGGACATGCGCCCACTCTAAGGGGAAGGCCAGGCCCGGATCCTGGTCCTGGCCGCCGTCCCGGGGTAACGGCCGCGGCCGGGGTCAGAGCGGGAGGAGGCCGGGGCGTTTGGCGGGGATGCCGTCGCCGCTGGAGTTGCCGGTCAGGCGGCGGCGCAGCCAGGGGGCGGCGTACTCGCGGGCCCAGCGGGCGTCCTGGCGGCGGGCGGCCAGCCAGGGGGAAACTGGCCCGCGGGATCGGTCCGGGATGGCGGGCAAGGGAACGGGCGGAGGCGGCAGGCGGGCGTCGCCGGCGACGGGGATGCCCAGGACCCGGCAGGTGCGCAGGGCTACTTCGCGGTGGCCCTGGGTGGTGAGGTGCAGCCGGTCCGGGCTCCAGGCGCGGATGTCCTTGAGCGCCCGCATGGACCACAGGTCGACGAGGTCGCAGCCGTAGTCGTCGGCGATGCCGCGCAGGTGCATGTTGTAGGCGGCGATCCGGCCGCGCAGCAGGCGGATCACCGGGAACATGCGCGGATCGAAGCCGGTGAAGATGACCACCCGGCAGCCCGCCGCCTGCAGCTTGACCACGGCCGGCTCGAACTGCGCGGCCAGCACGTCCACGTCGGCCCCGCTCAGGATGTCGTTGCCGCCCGCGGCCAGGCTGACCAGGTCGGGGGCCATTTCGACGACCCTGGGTACCTGCTCGGCGACGACCTCGCCGAGCAGCTTGCCGCGGATGGCCAGGTTGGCGTAACGGAGACCGGGCCGCTGCGCGGCCAGGGCGCCGGCCACCATGTCGGCCCAGCCGCGCAAACCGCCGTCCGGAGCGTGATCTTCGAGCCCTTCGGTGAAGCTGTCGCCAATTGCGACGAACGTGTCTACCGGGAATATACGGTTGCTTTCAGGCATCGGAACCATGATGCCATTACGAATCCGGAACCACGGGCCGGGCCCGGCGCAGCCGGGGCAGACTGAAGGAATGCATATGAGGGCCGGCTACAGCGTCCTCGCGGCCGGCCTGCTGGCCCTGGCGGCGGGCTGTTCTGGGTCGCCGGGAGCCGGCGCAGGCGGGACGTCGTCCGGGCCAGCGCCGTCGGCCCGGACGGTGAGCGCGCCGGCCTCCGGCGCGAGCGCCGGAACCCACCCGGCCGCGGCCTGGCCCACCTTCGGGCGGGACGTCGCCCGCAGCGACGTCGCCGCCGGGGTGGCCCCGGCCGGCGGGGCGGGATCACTGCGGGTCAGCTGGCGGGCTCACCTGGACGGCGCGGTTTACGGGCAGCCGCTGCTCGTCGGCGACATGGCCATCGTGGCGACCGAGAACGACTCGCTCTACGCGCTCGGCCAGGACAGCGGCAAGATCATGTGGCGGACGCACGTCGGGACCCCGGTGCCGCTGTCCAAGCTGCCGTGCGGCAACATCGACCCGCTCGGCATCACCGGCACGCCGGTCTACGACGCCAGCAGCGGGATCGTCTACGCGGTGGCGGAGACGTCGGGCTACCACCACGTGCTGGCCGGGATCTCGGTCACCGACGGCCGTCTCGAGGTGGAGCGCGACATTCCCGCCCCGGACGGGCAGCCGCGGTACGACCAGCAGCGGCCCGCGCTGACGCTCCAGGGCGGCCGGGTCTACGTGGCGTTCGGCGGCCTGGCCGGGGACTGCGGGCCCTACCGGGGCTCGGTGGCGGGCATCGGTGCCAGCGGCAGCGGGCCGATCATCTCCTACGTCGTGCCGACGCCGCGCGAAGGGGCCATCTGGGCCCCGGGCGGCCCGGTGACCGGCCCGGACGGCACCCTGTACGTCAGCGTGGGCAACGGCTCGGAGGCCAGCACCAGCTTCGACGACAGCGACTCGGTGACCGCCCTGTCCCCGGACCTGCGCCGGACCGGTGTCTTCGCGCCGACGAGCTGGCATCACGACAACGACAACGACCTCGACCTCGGCTCGACCCAGCCCGCCCTGCTGCCCGGCGGCATGCTGCTCGCGGACGGCAAGAGCGGCACCGCCTACCTGATCAGCTCGGCCCGCCTGGACGGCGTCGGCGGACAGGTCGACCAGGTGAAGGTCTGCCCCGCGTTCGGCACCGCCGCGGTGCAGGGCAGCACCGTGTACGAGCCGTGCGAGCAGGGCGGCCTGGCCGCGGTCAGCACCGCGGGCGGCAAGATCCGCGTGCGCTGGCGCGGACCGGAGAACGCCTGGGGCTCCCCGGTCATCGGCGGCGGGGCGGTCTGGGTCACCGACTGGAAAGCGGGCACGCTGTACCAGCTCGGCCAGGCCACGGGAGGGATCCGGACCTCGCTGGACCTCGGCACGCCGCTGCCGCACTTCTCCTCGATGTCGATGACCGGCAGCCGCGCTTTCCTCGGCACCATGGACGGGGTGGTCTCGGTCACCGGCGTCTGACGGCAGACTTAGCCCATGACCTCAGCGAGCTACATCGACCCGCCGGTGCCCTCCTTTCTCTTCGACCTGGACGGGACGCTGATCGACAGCGTCTACCAGCACGTCATCGCCTGGCGGACGGCGCTGACCCGGATCGGCATCGACCTGTCGGTGTGGCGGATCCACCGGCGGATCGGGATGAGCGGCGGGCTGTTCGTCTCCGCGCTGCTGCGGGAGACGGGAGTGTCGCTGTCGCGGGAGGACATCGAGCAGCTGCAGCAGGACCACGCGGCCGAGTACCGGGCGCAGCTGGATTCGGTCACGGCCCTGCCCGGGGCGCGCGAACTGCTGGCCACGCTGACCGGCGCGGGGGTGCGCTGGGCCATCGCGACCAGCGGGCGGGCGGCGACGGCCCGGCCCGCGCTGGGCCTGCTGGGGCTGCCCGAGGACACCCCGATGATCACCCGGGACCTGGTCCGGCACGCCAAGCCGGATCCCGACCTGTTCCTGGCCGCGGCGGCCGAGCTCGGGGTGGACCCGCGGTACGCGATGGTGGTCGGGGACAGCGTGTGGGACCTGCTCGCGGCGCGGCGGGCCGGGGCGCTCGGGGTCGGGCTGATGTCCGGCGGGTACGGCCGGGAGGAGCTCGAGCGGGCCGGGGCGTACCGCGTCTACGCCGACCCGGCCGAGATGCTCTCCCGCATCGACGAACTCGGCGTCCGCGGCGATTGAGCCTAATCGCGCGGATAGACGTTAAATAGGGGGGTAAGCGTTCGCCGGGCGCCGCTTCGGATCATGACGCCCGGTGTTGTCCGGGAGGCGAGTTGCAGTGTCCGCGGTGGGTCGGATCGTTGTCGGCGTTCATGGGTCGCTAGGGAGCCTGCAGGCGCTGCGGTACGCGGCGGACGAGGCCAGGGACCGGTGTGTACCGCTGATGGCGGTCACCGCCTGGGTCCCGCCAGGGGGCGACCTGGCCGAACGCCGGAACTCCTCGCCCTACCTGCGCAAGATCTGGCGCGAGGCCGCGTGGGAGCGGCTGTGGGCCGCCTTCAACGACGGCCTGGGCGGGGTCCCGGCCGACCTGCACGTCGAGCCGCGGGCGGTCCGCGGCGAGACCGGGCCGGTGCTGGTCGAGGTGGCCGACCAGCCGGATGACCTGCTCATCATCGGGACCGGGCGGCGGGCCGGGATGGGCCGTCTTTTCGGCCGCTCGGTGAGCCGGTACTGCCTGGCCCACGCGCACTGCCCGGTACTGGCCATACCGCCCTCGCGGCTGATGGAAGAGATGGGCCACGGCCTGCGGTCGTGGCACTGGCGGCACGCGCTCAGTTCCGATCTCTGAGGGTCCGATCTCTGAGGCCGCGCCCGGCCGGCGCATGGGTTCCGTTAGGAACGCGCCGGTGAGCGCATAGGTCCTGTCAGAGTCCTTTTTTCCGGTGATTCCCGGACGTTGACTACAGACGTCCACAACGGCACATCGCCTAGGAGTCATCGTGTCGGACGTCCTTTATGTCGCGCTGACGATCGTCGTCTTCGCCGTGCTCTTCCTCATCTTGAAGGGGGTCGAGCGCTTTGAGCGCTGAGAACTGGATCGGGCTGATCGGCGGCGTCTTGCTGACGATCTACCTGTTCGCGGCCTTGATCTTCCCTGAGAGGTTCTGATGAGTAGCACAGCCGCGGGCTGGCTGCAGTTCGCGCTGCTGGTCGCGGCGCTGGCGGCATGCTACGTGCCACTGGGCAACTACATGGCGCGCGTCTTCACCGACACCAGGCACTGGCGGGTGGAGCGCGGTATCTACAAGCTCTGCGGGATCGACCCGGAAGCGGACATGCGGTGGAGCGTGTACGTCCGCTCCATCCTCGCGTTCTCGCTCGTCGGCGTCCTGTTCCTGTACCTGCTGGAGCGGACGCAGCACTGGCTGTTCCTGTCGGTCGGGATGGCCAACGTCGCCCCGGTGACGGCCTGGAACACCGCGGCCTCGTTCGTGACCAACACCAACTGGCAGAACTACTCCGGCGAGTCCACCATGAGCTACCTGACCCAGATGGGCGGGCTCGCGGTGCAGAACTTCCTGTCCGCCGCGGTCGGCCTGGCGGTGGCGATCGCGATGATCCGCGGGTTCACCCGGTCCCGGACCGACAAGCTCGGCAACTTCTGGGTCGACGTGGTCCGGGGCACGATCCGGCTGCTGCTGCCGATCGCGGTCATCGGCACCATCATCTTGGTGGCCAGCGGCGTGATCGAGAACTTCGCCGACTACCACACGATCACCACGCTGGCCGGCGGGCACCAGACCATGGTCGGCGGCCCGGTGGCCTCGCAGGAGGTCATCAAGGAGCTGGGCAACAACGGCGGCGGCTTCTTCAACGCCAACTCGTCCCATCCGTTCGAGAACCCGAACGCCTTCACCGACGTTTTCGAGATCTTCCTGCTGCTGCTGATCCCGTTCAGCCTGCCGCGCACGTTCGGCAGGCTGGTCAAGGACAACCGGCAGGGCTACGCGCTGGTCTCCGTGATGGTGACCATCTGGGTGGCGGCCGTGGCCGGGCTCACCTTCTTCCAGAGCCACCTCGGCACCGCGGGCGCCGGGCCGCGGCTGGCGCACGGTACCTACGAGGGCGTGGAGACGGCGTTCGGCCCGCACGCCTGCTCGCTGTTCGCCGCGTCGACCACGCTGACCTCCACCGGCGCGGTGAACTGCTTCCACGACTCGCTGACGCCGTTCGGCGGCGCGATCACGCTGATGGACATGGCGCTGGGCGAGATCGCACCCGGCGGCATCGGGGCCGGCATGTACGGCATCTTGATCCTGGCCATCGTCACCGTGTTCGTCGGCGGCCTGATGGTCGGCCGGACGCCGGAGTACATCGGCAAGAAGATCCGGCCCGCCGAGATGAAGTACGCGGCGCTGTACTTCCTGACGCTGCCCGTGCTCATCCTGACCGCGGCGGCGCTGTCGCTGGCGACCAGGCAGGGCCAGACGCCGATCTTCAACCCGGGGCCGCACGGCCTGACCGAGGTGATGTACGCGTTCACCTCGATGGCCAACAACAACGGGTCGGCGTTCGCGGGCCTCGGGACGGCGGCCACCTGGTACCAGGTGGCCGGCGGCATCGTGATGCTGCTCGGCCGGTTCGCGCCCGAGATCTTCGCCCTCGGCCTGGCCGGGTCGCTGGCCAGGCAGGCACCGGTGCCGCAGAGCGCCGGGACGCTCGACACCAGGACGCCGCTGTTCGTCGGCATGCTCGTCGGCGTGATCCTCATCCTCGTCGGCCTCACCTATTTCCCGGCGCTCGCGCTGGGGCCGTTCGCAGAAGGACTGCATTAGCGATGACTGTGACAACTGAGAGCCCGCAGGCCCCGGTCGCTGGCCGGCCCGCGGAGCCGCGGCGGGTCGGTGGCGGGCTGCTCGACCCGAGGATGCTGTGGAAGTCGACCCCGGACGCGTTCAAGAAGCTGGACCCGCGGGTCCAGCTCAAGAACCCGGTCATGTTCGTGGTCGAGGTGGGCTCCGTGCTCACCTTGTACACCGCGATCAAGTCGCCGTCGGTGTTCAACTGGACGATCGTGGTCTGGCTGTGGCTGACGGTCGTGTTCGCCAACCTGGCCGAGGCGGTGGCCGAAGGGCGCGGCAAGGCCCAGGCCGAGACATTGAGGCGGGCCAAACGGGAGACGATGGCACGCCGGCTTACCGGCTGGCAGCCTGGCGCCGACCCGGCCGCGCTGCGGGAGGAATCGGTGCCGGGCACGGCCCTTGAGCTCGGCGACTACGTGGTCGTCGAGGCCGGCCAGGTCATCCCGGGCGACGGGGACGTGGTCGAGGGCATCGCGTCGGTGGACGAGTCGGCCATCACCGGCGAGTCCGCCCCGGTCATCCGGGAGTCCGGCGGCGACCGGTCCGCGGTCACCGGCGGCACCACCGTGCTGTCCGACCGGATCGTGGTCAAGATCACCTCCAAGCCGGGCGAGACCTTCATCGACCGGATGATCGCCCTGGTCGAAGGGGCCAAGCGGCAGAAGACGCCGAACGAGATCGCGCTGAACATCTTGCTGGCCTCGCTGACCATCATCTTCATGCTCGCGGTGATCTCGCTGCAGCCGATGGCGTTCTACGCCAAGGCCCCGCAGACGCTGGTCATCTTGGTGGCCCTGCTGGTGGCGCTGATCCCGACCACGATCGGGGCGCTGCTTTCGGCCATCGGCATCGCCGGCATGGACCGGCTGGTGCAGCGCAACGTGCTGGCCATGTCGGGCCGCGCGGTCGAGGCGGCCGGCGACGTGAACACGCTGCTGCTGGACAAGACCGGCACCATCACCATCGGAAACCGGCAGGCGAGTGAGTTCCTGCCGGTGGGCGGGGCGACGGCGGAGGAACTCGCGGACGCGGCGCAGCTGTCATCCATGGCCGACTACACGCCTGAGGGCCGTTCGGTCGTCATTCTGGCGAAATCGGAGTACGGCCTGCGCGAACGGCAGGACGGCGAGCTGGCAGGCGCGGAGTTCATCGAGTTCACCGCGCAGACCCGGATGAGCGGCGTGGACCTGGACCCCTTGGCCGACGGGCGGCAGGTGCGCAAGGGCGCCTCGGCTCAGGTGCAGCAGTGGATCCGCGACAACGGCGGCACGGTTCCTTCCGATCTAGGACCGGTAGTCGAGCGGATCTCCTCGGTCGGCGGGACGCCGCTGGTGGTGGCGGAGAAGCTGGCCGGCGGGCCCGCGCGGGCGCTCGGCGTGATCTACCTCAAGGACATCGTCAAGGAGGGCATCGCCGAGCGGTTCGCCGAGATGCGCAAGATGGGCATCAGGACCGTCATGATCACCGGCGACAACCCGCTCACGGCCAAGGCCATCGCGGACGAGTCCGGGGTGGACGACTTCCTGGCCGAGGCGACGCCGGAAGACAAGATGGCGCTGATCTCCAAGGAGCAGGAAGGCGGCAAGCTGGTCGCGATGACCGGCGACGGCACCAACGACGCCCCCGCCCTGGCCCAGGCCGACGTCGGCGTGGCCATGAACACCGGCACCTCGGCCGCCAAGGAGGCCGGGAACATGGTGGACCTGGACTCCAACCCGACCAAGCTCATCGAGATCGTGGAGATCGGCAAGCAGTTGCTGATCACCCGGGGCGCGCTGACCACCTTCTCCATCGCCAACGACGTCGCCAAGTACTTCGCGATGCTGCCGGCCATGTTCTCGGTGGCCTTCCCGGCCCTGAACAAGCTCAACATCTTGCACCTGCACAGCCCGCAGTCGGCGATCACGTCGGCGATCATCTTCAACGCGCTGATCATCATCGCGCTGATCCCGCTGGCGCTGCGCGGCGTGCGCTACCGCCCGGCCTCGGCCCAGTCGCTGCTCCGCAGGAACCTGTGGATCTACGGCGTCGGCGGGCTGATCATCCCGTTCATCGGGATCAAGGCCATCGACCTCATCATCATGAACATTCCCGGATTCAGTGGGTGACTGGCATGAACCGCCTTCCCGTCCTCGTGAGGCAGCACATCGCGGGGCTCCGCGCCCTGCTGGTGTTCACCGTGCTGTGCGGCCTCATCTACCCGGCCGTCATGACCGGCGTCTCGCAGCTGGTGTTCCACAACCACGCCAACGGCTCGCTGGTGTCGTACAACGGTCGCGTGGTGGGCTCCAGCCTGCTCTGCCAGGAGTTCACCGACGCCAAGGGCAACCCGCTGCCGCAGTACTTCCAGCCGCGCCCCTCCGACGCGGTGAACGCGGCGGACAAGACCGACTACGGCTGCGACCCGGGGTTCTCCGCGGCGTCCAACCTCGGGCCGGACAACGCGACCGAGATCGGTCTGATCAAGCAGCGCCAGCGGGCCATCGCGGCGTTCGATCACGTCCCGGTGTCCGAGATCCCGGCCGACGCGGTGACCGCGTTGGGTTCTGGCCTCGACCCTGGCATCAGCCCGCAGAACGCGGCCATCCAGGTCAACCGCGTGGCCGCGGCCCGGCACCTGCCGGTCGCCACGGTCACGGGCCTGGTGGTGAAGTACACCCAGGGCCGCACGTTCGGCTTCCTGGGCGAGCCGTTCGTGAACGTGCTCGAGCTGAACATCGCGCTCGACCAGCTGTCGGCGAAGTCCGGCGGCTGAGGATCACGGTGGCTTCGCCTGCGACCGAGCCCCGGCCGGAATCCCGGCCGGGGCCTGGGGGCGGCATCTTGATCGTCGAGGACGAGGCCGAGCTGGTCCGCGCGCTGCGGATCAACCTGCGGGCCCGGCAGTACGAGGTGCTGACCGCGCGGACCGGCCGTGAGGCCCTGGCCCTGGTCGCGGCCCGCCCGCCCGACGCGATCATCTTGGACCTCGGCCTGCCCGACATCGACGGCACCGAGGTGATCGTGGAGCTGCGCCGGTGGTACCACGCGCCGATCATCGTGCTGTCCGGGCGGACCAGCCCCGGGGACAAGATCGGCGCGCTGGACGTCGGCGCCGACGACTACGTGACCAAGCCGTTCGTGATGGCCGAGCTGCTGGCCCGGCTGCGCGCCGCGCTGCGCCGGGACGAGGGCGGGGCGCTGGCCGGCTCCCACCCGGTCGTGATCGGCCGGTGGCTGATCGACCTGGCCGCGCACCAGGTGCGGCGCGCGGGGGCGGAGGCGACGGAGACCCTGCGGCTCACGCCGACCGAGTGGCGCATCCTGGAGATGCTGCTGGTCCGGCCGGGGCAGCTGGTCGGTTCGGCGCAGATCCTCACCGACGTCTGGGGACCCGAGTTCCAGCAGCGCTCCAACTATCTGCGCTTCCACATGGCCCGGCTGCGCCGCAAGCTGGAGGACTACCCGGCGCGCCCCCGCCACCTGCTGACCGAGCCCGGCATGGGCTACCGCTACCAGCCCTGAGGCGGCTGGCGACACATTCCTGCTCATCGGCGGTGCGCGGTTCGCCGAGTATGAAGCAAAATGTGAGGTGCGGGACCTACCCTGGGGGACGGATGAAGCCACTGGCCGCGGACGATCCGCGCGTGATCGGTGAGTACCGGTTGCGGGCGCAGCTCGGCGCGGGCGGCATGGGCCGGGTCTACCTCGGGCTCTCCCCGGCGGGCCGGGCGGTGGCGATCAAGGTCGTGCACCCGGAGCTGGCCAGCGACGCCGGCTTCCTGCGCCGGTTCGACCAGGAGGTGGCGGCGGCCCGGGCCGTGAGCGGGATCTACACCGCGCCGGTCGTGGCCAGCGGGCTGAACGAGCGCCCGCCGTGGCTGGCCACCGCGTTCGTCCCGGGGCCGTCCCTGGACCAGGTGGTGACCGAGCACGGGCCGCTGCCGGAGCGGGCGCTGTGGCCGCTGCTCGGCGGCCTGGTCGAGGCGCTGCAGGCGATCCACGCCTGCGGGGTGGTGCACCGTGACCTCAAGCTGGCCAACGTCCTGCTCGCCACCGACGGGCCGCGGGTGATCGACTTCGGCATCTCCCGCGCCGCCGACGGGACCTCGCTGACGGCGGCCGGGGTGGTGTTCGGCACGCCCGGCTACATGTCACCCGAGCAGGCCGAGGGCCGCGGCGCCGGAGCCGAGAGCGACGTGTTCGCGCTCGGCTGCGTGGTGACTTACGCGGCGACGGGCACGGGGCCGTTCGGCACCGGGACGGCGGCGGCCATCTTGTACCGGGTGGTGCACTCCGAGCCGGACCTGGGCCGGGTCCCGCCCCGGCTGCGGGAGGTGCTGGCCGCCTGCCTGGCCAAGGACCCGGCGGCCCGGCCCACGCTGCGGGCGCTGTCCGGCCTGCTGGCCGGCAACCCGGACGCCAGCGGGCCGTCCGCGGTGGCGTTCTGGCCGGCTTCGGTGGCCGGCCTGATCCGCGACTACCAGGCCCGGCTGGAGCAGGAAACGCGCAACGTCAACCGGCCGACCGACGGGTTCTCCTGGGCCGCGCCGTCGCGTCCGGCGGACGACGGCGCGTCGCCCTCCCGCCGCCGTCTCCGCCGCCGTCGCCCGCGTCGTCGCCGCGCTGGCCGTACGCCGTCCCGCAGGGGTACGGCGGGCAGGTGGCGGCGCCGCCGTACGCTCCGCCGCGCGGTTACCCGCCGGACGACGCGCAGGCCCGGGATCCGCAGCCGTACCGGGCGGGGGCACCCGCCGCGGCTAGCCAGATGCCCGCCAGCATGGTCACCGCGATCCGGCTCATGTACGCCGGAGCAACCTACTCGCTGGTCTGGGCGATCGGCATCATCGTGATCGCGGCCAGCATCGCGAAGAACCACCCGGTCTACGGCTCGGGCGGCGGTCAGGCCTTGTCCGGGGCGGATATCTTCGCCGTCCTGTTCGGCATCATGCAGGCCGCGCTGTGGGTCGGCATCGCGCGGAGGTGCCGCCGCAGGCGGAGGGGAGCTCGCACGGCGGGCACGGTGCTGTTCGTGATCTACACGGTGGGCGTGCTCAGCGCGCTGTCCAGCGGCCAGGCGGGCCTCGGGCCGGCCAAGGTCGTGACCGTGATCGGCTGGCTGATCGCGCTGGCGGCGGTGCTGGCTCTATGGCGGCCTTCGTCCAGTGCCTTTTTCTTCGAGCGGACCCGTTAGCGGTCCGCGGCGCATGGATCGCGCTTGCGCGGCGCATGAATCCCGTTAGGACTGGCTGGCCGGGCCGGCAAACGGAATGCCCGGCCGGGTGAACGTGCTTCACTAGGGAGGTCAGCGCACGCGGAGAGGGCACGGCCCGGATGGCGGACAGCGACGGCCGCCGAGGCGACGGCAGGGCGCCCCGGCCGGAACGTGGACACCTGCGGATCTACCTCGGCTCGGCGGCAGGGGTCGGCAAGACCTACGCCATGCTCAACGAGGGGCACCGGCGCGCCGAGCGGGGCGCCGACGTGGTGGTGGGCTTCGCCGAGGCGCACGCGCGCCCGCACACCAGCGCGCTGCTCGACGGTCTTGAGGTCATCCCCCGGGCCCGGCGCGAATACCGGGGCGCCACCTTCGAGGAAATGGACCTGGACGCGGTGCTGGCCCGGCGGCCGGAGATCGCGCTAGTGGACGAGTTCGCGCACACCAACGTCCCCGGCTCGCGCAACTCCAAGCGCTGGCAGGACGTCGAGGAACTGCTCGACGCCGGGATCGACGTCATCTCCGCGGTCAACATCCAGCACCTGGAATCGCTCAACGACGTGGTCGAGAAGATCACCGGCGTGCCGCAGCGGGAGACCGTGCCCGACGCGATCGTCCGGGCCGCCGATCAGGTCGAGATGGTCGACATGACGCCGGAGGCGCTGCGCCGCCGGATGGCGCACGGGAACATCTACCCGCCGGAGAAGATCGACGCGGCGCTGACCAACTACTTCCGCTCCGGGAACCTGGCCGCGCTGCGGGAACTCGCCCTGCTCTGGCTGGCCGACAAGGTCGACGAGGGGCTGCAGCGGTACCGGGCCGAGCACAAGATCACCGGCGCGTGGGAGGCCAGGGAGCGGGTGGTGGTCGCGCTGACCGGCGGCCCCGAGGGCATGACGCTGATCAGGCGGGCGGCCCGGATCGCGGCCCGGTCCTCGGGCGGCGACCTGCTGGCCGTGCACGTCACCAAGTCGGACGGGCTGACCGGCGCCGACCCGGCCGCGCTGGCCAGCCAGCGGCAGCTGGCCGAGTCGGTCGGGGGCACGTACCACCAGGTGGTCGGCGACAATATCCCCGACGCCCTGCTGACCTTCGCCCGGGCCGAGAACGCGACCCAGCTCGTGCTGGGCGCCAGCCGCCGGTCCTGGCTGGCCACCATGCTCACCGGCCCGGGGATCGGCGCGCGGACCATCCGCGGCTCCGGCGATATCGACGTGCACATCGTGACGCACGCGCAGATGGGCCGGGGCCGGGGCCTGCCCCGGCCCCGCGGCGCGATCACGCTGCGCCGTCAGATCGCCGGGTACCTGCTGGCCGCCGCGCTCGGGCTGGTGCTGACCCTCGTGCTGGCCGAAACGCGCGGCGACCTCAACCTCACCAGCGACGTGCTGATCTACCTGGTCGGGGTGATCCTGGTCGCGCTGGTCGGCGGGTTCGCCCCGGCCGTGCTCGCCGCCATCGCGGACTCGCTGCTGCTGAACTACTACTTCACCCCGCCCATCCACACCTGGAACATCTACCTGGCCAACAACGCGCTCGCGCTCGGCGTGTTCGTGGTGGTGGCCATCTTGGTCAGCACCGTGGTCGACATCGCGGCCCGGCGGACCATGCAGGCGGCCCGGGCCAACGCCGAGTCCGAGCTGCTGACGACCACGGCCGGCAGCGTCCTGCGCGGCCAGCAGGGGCTGAGCGCGCTGCTCGACCGGGTACGCGAGGCGTTCGGCATGGACTCGGTCACGCTGCTCGAATCCAGCTCGCCGGACGGCCAGCAGGCCGCCTCGGCGGGACGGCTCCGCGGCACGCCGGGCAGCTGGCACGTCGTGGCGAGCCGGGGCGAGCCCGCGGTGACCCGGCCGGGCGAAGCCGACGTCGAGGTGCCGGTCACCGGTTCCCTCCTGCTGGCCCTGCGCGGCCGGCCGCTGCCCGCCACCGACCGGCGCGTGCTGGGCGCGTTCGCCTCCTACGCGGCGGTGGCGCTGGACCAGCAGCGGCTGGCGGCCGAGGCGCAGGCGGCCAAGCCGATCGCGGCCGCCGACCGGATGCGGACCGCGCTGCTCGCCGCGGTCAGCCACGACCTGCGCAGCCCGCTGGCGTCGGCCAAGGCCGCGGTGACCAGCCTGCGCTCGCCCGACGTGAAATGGGACGCCGAGGACCGCGACGAGCTGCTCGCGACGGCGGACGAATCGCTGGACCGGCTGGCCCACCTGGTCGACAACCTGCTGGACATGAGCAGGCTGCAGGCCGGCGCGCTGTCCCTGTTCCCGCGCCCGGCCGGACTCGAGGAGATCGTCTCCCGCGCGCTGGACAACCTCGATCCGGCGGGCCGGGACGTCACCGTCGACATCCCGGTGTCGCTGCCCGAGATCAACGTGGATCCGGCCATCCTGGAGCGGGTGATCGTGAACCTGACCGAGAACGCGCTGCGCTACTCCCCGGCGGCCAGGCCCCCGCTGCTGACCGCCAGCGCTCTCGGCGACCGGGTCGAGCTCCGGGTGGTCGACCGCGGCCCGGGCATCCCGGAGAAGGACAGGGACCGGATGTTCGTGCCGTTCCAGCGGCTCGGCGACACCGACAACACCACCGGGGTGGGGCTCGGCCTGGCGCTGTCACGCGGGCTGACGGAGGCGATGGGCGGTACGCTCACCGCGGACGACACGCCGGGCGGCGGGCTCACCATGACGGTGTCGCTGCCGGCCGCGGCCGAGCCCGGCTGCCAGCCCGAGCCTGGGCAGCGGGAACGGGAATCGGCGGGGGGTGCGAGCCAGTGACGCGGGTACTGGTCGTCGACGACGAGCCGCAGATCCTGCGGGCGCTGCGGATCAACCTGCGGGTCCGGGACTACGAGGTGCACGTCGCCGCGACCGGGACCGAGGCGCTCGAGGTGGCCGGCCGCTACCCGCCCGACCTGGTGATCCTCGATCTCGGCCTGCCCGACCTGGACGGGGTGGAGGTGATCCAGGGCCTGCGCGGCTGGACCAAGGCGCCGATCATCGTGCTATCGGGGCGCGCCGACAGCGTGGACAAGGTAGAAGCGCTCGACGCCGGGGCCGATGACTATGTGACCAAGCCGTTCGGCGTGGAAGAGCTGCTGGCGCGGATGCGGGCGGCGGTCCGGCGGACGGGCACCCCCGAGGACCTGCCCCGGATCCGGCTCGGCGACCTGGTCATCGACCTGGCCGCCAAGCGCGTCACCCGGGCGGGGGAAGATATCAGGCTTACCCCCACGGAGTGGCACCTGCTCGAGGTGCTGCTGCGGAACCCCGGCAAGCTGCTCAGCCGCAACCAGCTGCTGACCGAGGTGTGGGGGCCCGGTTACGCCGACGCCACCGGCAACCTCCGGTTGTACATGGCTCAGCTGCGGCGCAAGCTCGAGCCGGATCCGGCCCGCCCGCGCTGGCTGATCACCGAGCCGGGCATGGGCTACCGCTACCAGCCGAGTCCCTCCGATGCCGAGTCGCCGGCCCCGCAGTTACCAGGGGTAGGGCTGGCCGTCCCGGGTGAGGGTGCCGGTGGGGCCGCCGTTGGGAATGGTGACCGCCCAGATGACGCTGGCCGCGGCCTGGCCGAGCGAACGGCCGTCCGGGTGGTTCTCACTGGCGGGCCAGCCGGGGCACACCGCGTTGACGAGGATGCCGTCCCGGGCCAGCTCGGCGGCGAGGATCCGGGTCAGCGCGTTGAGGCCGGCCTTGGACACGCCGTAGGCGGGCGACCCGCCGCTCATCACCGCGATCGAGCCACCCTCGCTGCTCACGTTGACGATCCGCGGCCGGGTGCTCGAGCGCAGCATCGGCAGCAGCGCGTGGATCACCCGCCACGGGCCGAACATGTTGACGTCGATCGCCTCGGCGACCACGCCGAGATCGGCGTTACTGGCCGTGGCCCAGCGGTCGTACATGGTCGACGCGTTGTTCACGAGCACGTCCGTGCGGCCGAAGCGGCCTTTTACCCACTCGGCCATCGCGGCGACGCTGACCGAGTTGTCCACCTCGAGCTGGCAGGGAAAGATCCGGCTGCCCTCGGGGTCCATTTCCTTGGCCGCTAGCTCCCCCCGCCGCAGGTCCCGGGAGCCCAGGACCACCGCGAAGCCGAGCAAGGCCAGCTGCCTGCACACCTCACGGCCCACGCCGCGGTTGCCGCCGGTCACCACGGCTACCGGCTGGTCAGCGTACACACGCATCACCGGTGTCAGGCATGACCGCGACATTTCTCATGGCTGTCATCTTGCCACCCCCCGCTCACCGCCCTGACCCCCAATAAGCCAAATCGTCATCTAAGGACGATGTCGATGCGGTATAGCCGGCCCGGGCTGCGGGCGAGCAGGCAGACCGGCCTCGCGGAGCGGCGGGACGCGCGGCTACTGGCAGGTGAGGACCAGGTCAGGCGAGCGCCACGATGATGACGATGATCGCGATCACCACGACGACCCCGGCAATCAGCACGGCGGGAGACACCGACGAGCGCCGTGCTGGCACGGTTTCTTCCTCGCCGCGCTCAACGAAGGCACGGAACCGACCGGTGTTCGCGCTCGGATCTTGCTGAAACTCCGACATGTGCACGACCTTAGCTGGTCAGGGACCGCTTCAAGGTCCGATTCGGTGCAACTTCAGCGCAATGGGGCCAGCGCGTCCGCCCGGTCGACCAGCCGTGAGAGCACGATCACGCTCTTGGTCCTGACCACGAACGGCTCGGCGCGGATGCGCTCCATCACGTCCTCGAAGTGCCGGACGTCCGCGGCCCGGATGTGCACCAGGGCGTCGGCCTCCCCGGTGACCGTGCACGCGTCCACCACCTCGGGGTACCGCCGGACCGCGGCGCCGATCTCGTCCGGTGAGGTGCGGCCGCCGCAGAACAGCTCCACGTATCCCTCGGTCGTCCAGCCCATGGCCACCGGGTCCACCCGGGCGGAGAAGCCAGTGATCGCGCCCGCGGCCCGGAGCCGGTCCACCCGCCGCTTGACCGCGGGCGCGGACAGGCCGACCTCGCCGCCGATGAGGGCGTAGCTGGCCCGGGCGTCCCTGATCAGGAAGGCCACGATGCGGGCGTCGATGTCATCCACGGGCGCCGGCCGTGGCGGCGGCGGGCGGGGCGTACACGCAGCGCATCGTACCTGGTTCCGGGCAGCAAGAGAGGCTCGGCGTCCCGCTTGCGCCGAGCCTCATTAGGTGAGACGCGAAGCCTGCCGTTCCGGTTGACCCGATCGGGCGAAAACCCCGTAATCAGATCGCGGCGGGCCGATCGGGGTGGCAACGGGCATTCCGCTCACGGGAAACCCGGCCAGGGGGCAGCCCGCCGAGCACGGCCGGGGCCGGCCCCGCCAGCCGCGCCGCCGCAGGATCTTGGCCTGCAGCAGGGCGGTCTCGCACGGGTGGCCGTAGACGTCCCGCCAGCCGTAGCGGGCCGTCTCGACGCCGCGGGCGCGCGCCTGGTTGTCACGACGGGAGTCACGCCAGCGCTCCTCGTCGGGATGCGCCAGCCGCCCGTCGAGTTCAACCGCGAGCCCGTAATCCTCGTAGTAGATGTCCCGGTAGGCGGTCCGGCCGCCGATCACGACCCTGACCTGGTGCCGGGATCGCGGCAGGCCGTGCGCCCGCTCGACGTCACGCAGGTAGCGGTATTCGAGCACGGAATGGATCCCGTCCCCGGCGGCCGCGAGAACGTCGTGCAGCGCGGCGCGCCAGCGCATTTTCTTGCGGCGCTTCAGTACTTCGGTGAGTCTTTCCTCGGTCGTGAGGTGACGGGCCACGGCTCGGGTGATCCACGCGCAGGCGTCGTCGAAGGTCTCGGCCAGTTCGGTCAGGTCGAATACGGTCTCCTCGAGATTCGTCCGGGGCGGTTCGCGGGCGGGCTGAGCGGCTTCGGCTATGCGGCCGGAAATACGCAGGACGATGCCGCGTGTCGTGACCCGCCGCGTCGAGGGAATCGTCACGAAGACCGACTCGGCCGGATGATCGAGGAGCCCGTGCAGCTCAGCCGCGGTGAGATGGCTGAGTACCGCGCCCGGCCCGGCTCGGAGAAGCGCGGCCCACAGCCACGTCTCGCGCGGCGGCAGCCCGGTGAAGACCGCATACACGCCCCGGTAGAGCTGCTGCCAGCGGCCGCGTTTGAGGCGGGTTGCGATCACCTTGCTGGTTAGGCCGGCATTGAGTAGTTGCCTTCGCGAAACTGCACCTGATTGCCATTGTGCTATTGGGGCTACTGAGTCAGGAATGTCGTACTTCATCGTGCCATTGTTAGCCGCAGCACTGACATTTCCATGATCGCGAAAGGTTTTACCCCCGAAAAGGGTATAAAACTCTTCGCGATCATGAAAGGGCTCGAGCTGTGTACTGCGGGGGGAGTAGGGGCGGGGAGTAGGCGGGGCGGGGAAGTGACTTCGGTGGGGGGACGCGGGGGCGGGGGCGGGGCGGGAGCCTGGGAGGGCTGATTCGGACTTCTCGGGAGATGGTCATGTCATTGCTTGGGCGGATAGGCAGCGGGTGCTACCGGCATCGCTGGATTACCGTGCTGGTCTGGGTCGCCGGGGTGGCGGCGCTGATCACGCTGTGGACGCGGTTCGGGGCCGCGGCGCAGGACGACTTCACCGGCAGCGACCCGGGGCAGGCGGTGCTGAACCAGCACTTCGCCCGGCAGTCGGGTGACACGCTGACGCTGGCCATCCGGGCGCAGGGCAAGGTCACCGACCCGGCGGTGCGGGACCAGGTCACCGCGGCGCTCGCGCCGTTCCGGGCCGCGCCGCACGTCACCGGGGTGGACGATCCGTACACGACGCCGGGGCACCTGGCCGCGGACGGGCACATCGCCTACGCCACCATCCAGTTCGACGTCACCGGGGCGCACATCCCCGGCAGCGAGGCCACCACGCTGATGCACGACGCGACCGCGGCCAGCAAGGACGGCGTGACGTTCAGCCTGGGCGGCGACGTGGTGGACCTGGCCGAGACGCCCTACGGCGGCGCCTCCAACGGGATCGGCGTGGGGGCGGCCGCGATCGTGCTGCTGATCGCGTTCGGCTCGCTGCTGGCGATGGGCCTGCCGATCGCGACCGCGCTGATGGGCATCGGGTCGGGGCTCGCGCTGATCGCGCTGCTCGGGCACATCGTCCCGGCGCCGTCCTTCTCCCCCATCGTCGCGGCCCTGATCGGCCTGGGCGTCGGGGTGGACTACGCGCTGTTCATCGTGACCCGGTTCCGGACGGAGCTACACACCGGAACGCAGCCCGGTGACGCGCTGGTCACCACGATGCGGACCGCGGGGCGGTCCGTGCTGACCGCGGGGACCACGGTGGTGATCGGGATGCTGGGGCTGCTGGTGCTGCGCCAGGCCCTGCTGAACGGCGTCGCCATCGCGGCCGCGGCCACCGTGGCCATGACCGTGCTGGCCTCGCTCACGCTGCTGCCCGCGCTGCTCGGATTCACCGGCACCCGGCTGGCCCGTCCGTCGCGCCTGAACAGCTTCCTCGGGGGCAAGCTGTTCGGCGGGACCGGGGCGGAGAACGAGGGTCGTTCGGGAAAAAAGCATGCGGCCGAGCGATGGGCAGGCGTGGTCCAGCGGCACCGGGTGATCGCGGCCCTGGCCTCGGTCGCGGTCATCCTCATCCTGGCGGCGCCCGCGCTGGCCATCAAGCTGTCCATGCCGGATGAGTCGGCGCAGGCCCGGGGGACGATGGGGTACGCCAGCTACGCCGCCATGGCGCAGGGGTTCGGGCCCGGGTTCGACGCGCCGCTCATCGTGGCGGCCAAGGTCACGCCGGCGGACGGACCCAAGCTGAAGGCGCTGCACACGGCGATCGAGGGAACCAAGGGGATCGTGGCGGTGACGCCGCCGGTCACCAGCCGGGACGGGCAGGCCGCCCTGATGATCGCCTATCCGTCCACCGGCGCGCAGGACCCGGCGACCGACGCGCTGGTCAACCGGCTGGACGACACCGTGCTGGCGAAGGCGGGCTTCACCGCCTACCTGACCGGGCCGAACGCCGGGAACGTGGCGTTCGCCAACCTGATCGGCTCGCGGCTGCCGTGGCTCATCGGCGTGGTCGTCGCGCTGTCGATGGCGCTGCTGCTGACGGTGTTCCGCTCGGTGGTCATCGCGGTCAAGGCGGCGCTGATGAACCTGCTGTCGGTCTGCGCCGCCTACGGGGTGCTGGTCGCGGTGACGCAGTGGGGCTGGCTCGGGCACGTATTCGGTTTCCCGGAAAAGATGCCCGTCACGACCTGGGTGCCGGTGTTCCTGTTCGTGATCTTGTTCGGGTTGTCCATGGACTACGAGGTGTTCCTGCTGTCGCGGATCCGCGAAGAGTACAGCCGGCTCGGCGACAACAGCCTGGCCGTGGCGCGCGGACTGGCCGCCACCGCCCGGGTGATCACGGCCGCCGCGGCGATCATGGTGGTGGTGTTCCTGTCCTTCGATCTCACCCCGGACGTCTCGGTCAAGCAGATCGGCCTCGGGCTGGCCGCGGCGGTCCTGGTCGATGCCACCGTGGTGCGGCTGGTGCTGGTCCCGGCGGTGATGGAGCTGCTGGGCAAGGCCAACTGGTGGCTGCCGGGCTGGCTGGCCCGGCTGCTGCCCGCCGAGCGGCCGGCCGAGGTGAGCAAGCCGGCGCCTGAGCCGGCCGAGATCCACTGAGCCGGCCGAGGTCCGCTGAGGCACCGAACGACCCCGGTTCTCGCCCCTGTTATCGTGCCAGAGCCGGGGTTGGTTTTCCGAGAGGAGTGCGTCATGCCTGATGTCGAAGGCGACATCGTGCGCGGGCTGTTCGGGCCCGACGTCACGTTCCTGGGGGTGCCCCGGGTCGAGATCGACGCGCTCGACGGGTACGACGTGGTGATCCTCGGCGCGCCGTTCGACGGGGGGACCTCGCACCGGCCGGGCACCAGGTTCGGCCCGCAGGCGATCAGGAGCACCGATTACCTGCCGCACGACGGGTCCCGGCCGCACCTCGCGCTGGGGGTGGACCCGCTGGCCGAGTTCCGCATCGGCGACGCCGGCGACGTGGTCATGCCGCCGGGCGAGATCGAGAAGTCGCTGCAGCGCCTCGAGGACGCGGTCCGCAAGATCGCCGAGGCCGGCGCGATCCCGGTGATCCTGGGCGGCGACCACACCGTCACCTACCCCGATGCGACCGGGGTGGCCCGGCACGTGGGCTGGGGCAGGGTGTCGCTCATCCACTTCGACGCGCACGCGGACACCGGCGACACCCAGTTCGGCTCGCTGTACGGGCACGGCACGCCGATGCGGCGGCTGATCGACTCCGGCGCGGTCCGCGGCGACCGGTTCCTGCAGATCGGGCTGCGCGGCTACTGGCCCGAGCCGGAGACGCTGGCCTGGATGGCCGGGCAGCGGATGCGCTCGTTCGAGATGAGCGAGATCGTCTCGCGCGGGCTCGACGAGTGCCTGACCGAGGCGTTCGACATCGCGGTCGACGAATGCGACGGGGTCTTCCTGTCGGTCGACGTGGACGTGGTCGACCCGGGGATGGCCCCGGGCACCGGGACGCCGGAGCCCGGCGGGCTGACCGGACGGCAGCTGCTGGACGCGGTGCGGCGGATCGCGATGTCGGTGCCGCTGGCCGGGATCGACGTGGTGGAGGTGTCGCCGCCGTACGACCACGCCGAGGTGACCGCGTTCCTGGGCAACCGGGTGGTGCTCGAGGCGCTGTCCGGGATGGCCTGGCGGCGGCGGCGGCTGGCCGGCGAGGAGGTCCGGCAGCCGGATTCGCCGTTGCTCGAAGGGCGCTGATGGCCCGGTTCTTCACCGATGCCCAAGGCAATCGCCACTGGGGTGAGTACGGGGCGGCCGGGCTGCTGGCGTACCACGTCGCCGGCGGTGAGGTCTGGTACCTGCTGCAGAGGCGGTCGCAGTACACGCACGGCGGCGGGACCTGGAGCATTCCCGGCGGCGCGCTCAGGCGCGGGGAGAGCCCGGCCGAGGGCGCCTGCCGGGAGACGGCCGAGGAACTCGGCGCCCTGCCGCCGGACCTGGAGTACACCGCCACCGTGATCACCGACTTCGGCGGCTGGCGGTACCACACCCTGCTGTACCGGTCCCCCGGGCGGTTCACCGCGGCCGGCAACTGGGAGGCCGCCGAGCACCGCTGGGTAACCGCCGCCGAGGCGGCTGACCTGCCGCTTCACCCCGGCTTCGCGGCCGCGTTCCCGCAGGCCAGGGCGATCGCGGAAAAACCGTCCGGATGAGCCCCACCTGGGCGGATTAGTACTGACTTCGCACTCTGGGCGGATTGATCAGCACGATCTATAGTCGGTGCATGCTGGACGTGACCAGGCTGCGCGTGCTGGTCGCGGTGGCCCGGTACGGTTCGGTCACCGCCGCGGCGCGGGCCCTCAACTATGCCCAGCCGTCCGTGAGCCACCACCTGGCCCGGCTGGAAGCCGAGACCGGCACCAAGCTGATCCAGCGGGCGGGCCGCGGCATCAGGCTCACCGACGCCGGCCGGCTGCTGGCCGAGCGGGCCGCCGAGGTGATCGGCCGGCTCGACGCCGCCGAGAACGAGCTGGCGGCCTACACCGGCCTGCGCGCCGGGCGGCTCCGGCTGGCCGCCTTCCCCTCCGCGCTCGGCACCATCGTCCCGGCCGCGGCGGCGCTCCTGCGCGAGCAGCAGCCCGCCACCGACCTGCGGCTGACCGAGGCCGAACCGCCCGAGGCGCTGCGCATGCTGCGCGCCGGGTACGTGGACGTGGCGCTGGTGTTCCGGTACTCGGCCGAGACACCCGAGGACACCGACCCCGGCGAGGCGCAGGACAACGGCATCGACCAGACCGAAGGGCTGCGCGAGCGGCTCCTGCTCACCGAGCCGGTGCACCTGGTGACGTCGGCGCAGGGCTCGGCGGCGGACGCGGAGCCGCCGGCCGACCTGGCGGGCTACGCCCGGCACCGCTGGATCGCGGGCTGCGACCGGTGCCGGGCCCACCTGCTCCGGCAGTGCGCGCAGGCCGGGTTCACCCCGAAGATCGCCTTCACCACCGACGACTACATCGCCGTGCAGGCACTGGTGGCCGCCGACCTGGGCGTCTCCACCCTGCCCGCGCTGTGCCTGCGGGCCGCGCGCCATCCCGGGATCAGGACCGTTCCGCTGCCGGGCGCGCACCGGTACGTGCTCGCGGTGCGGTACGGCGACCCGCCCGACCCGCCCGCGGTGGACCTGCTCGTGGAGGCGCTGCGGACCGTGGCGGTCCCCCCGCCGCGCTCCGCCGGAGAATCCGCACAGGTCAAGCCGTCTGCGTGAGCGTTCAAGCATGCTGAACCGCAGGTCAGCCCGCACGCGACACAGCGAAACGCTTGCGCCGGCCGGCCCGAACCGGAATCGTATGCCATGTCCTGTTAGCGTGCGCGTCTGCGCAAATGCGTAAAAGAGAGATCGGCAGCGAAGTACGGGGACACTGATCCCCGCCCGGACGGACTCGCGAATCGGAGAAAACTATGAGGGGCTTCAAGAACTTCCTTATGCGCGGCGACGTGATCGTCGTCGCGGTCGGGCTCGTCGTAGCCCTCGCGTTCAGCGGTCTCATCATGGCGTTCACCAGCGACATCATCAACCCGCTTGTGCAGAGCTTCAGCGGGGGCAAGGTCGGCCTGGGCGTGGAGATCCGCCACGGCAACGCCAAGACGCTGCTGGACTTCGGCGCCCTCATCTCGGCGATCATCAACTTCGTGATCTTCATGGCCGTGGTCTACTTCATCATCGTCGTCCCCTACAAGATGATCCAGGCCCGGCGCGGCCAGGTGGTGTTCGGCGACCCGGCCCCGGTCAAGACCTGCCCGGCCTGCCTGTCCAGCGACCTGCCGGCCGCCGCGTCCAAGTGCAGGTACTGCGGGACCGACCAGCCCGTTTCCCTCTAGCCGAAGATCGCCGTCTAGGCTGCCCTGCATGGCACAGGACAGGCCGGCGGCACTGGTCACCGGGTCGGCCAGCGGGATCGGGCGGGCCGCGGCGCTGCGGCTGGCCCGGGCCGGGTACGACGTGGCGATCAACTACAGCCGCTCCGAGGACGCCGCCCGGCAGACCCGGGCCGAGCTGGAGAAACTAGGCGGGCGGCATCTGGCGCTGCGGGCCGACGTGAGCGACGACGACGCGGTGGCCGGGCTGGTCTCGGCCGTCGATGAGACGTTCGGGCGGCTGGACGCGCTGGTGAACAACGCGGGCATGACCAGTTCGACCCCGCCGGACGACCTGGATGGCGTCGACCTGGCCGAATGGGACCGGGTGTTCGCGGTCAACGTCCGCGGCCTGTTCCAGGTGACGCGGGCCTGCGCCCCTCGGCTGCGGGCGGCGGGGGGCAGCGTGGTGAACGTGGCCTCGATCACCGGGCTGCGGCCGGGCCCGCAGCCGCTCGCCTACGCGGCCAGCAAGGCGGCCGTGGTCAGCCTGACCCGGACCCTGTCCCGGGTGCTGGCCCCCGAGGTCCGGGTCAACGCGGTGGCGCCGGGCTGGATCGCCGGCGCGTGGATGCAGCGGACCCTGGGTGACAACTACGACCGGCTGATGGAGCGCCGCGCCACCTGGACGCCGATGCGGCGGAACGTCACCGAGGAAGACGTGGCCGAGACCATCTTCTCGCTGCTCACCGCCAACCCGTTCGTCACCGGCGAGACGATCGTGGTCGACGGCGGCTACGCGGCCACCACATGACCGAGCACAGCGGGCGGTGGACGCTGGAGGACCGGTTCGCGTCGCCCTGGCATTACCTGCCGGTCGAGGTGCCGGCCGGGACGGCCGCGCTGCGGGTGGAGCTGGACTACGACCGGGCCGGCGGGGCCGTGCTCGACCTGGGCTGCCTCGGCCCGGGCGGCTTCCGGGGCTGGTCGGGCGGGGCGCGCGGGTCGTTTGTCATCGCCGCGGGCGCGGCGACGCCTGGTTACCTGCCCGGCGAGCTGGAGGCGGGGACGTGGCAGGTGATGATCGGGGTGCACCGCGTGCCGCCGGACGGGACGCCGTACCGGGTGAGCGCCGAGACCACGGCGCTCAGCGGGACCTTCGGGCCGCCGCCGGCCGCCGCCGCTCCGCCGGCGCCGCGGGAGCGACCGCCGCGGCGGGAGCTGCCCGCCCGGGCGGGATATCAGTGGCGGCCGGGCGACCTGCACACCCACACGGTGCACTCGGACGGCAAGCTGACCGTGCCCGAGCTGGCCGTGCTGGCCGTCGAGCGGGGGCTCGACTTCCTCGCGGTCACCGACCACAACACGATCAGCCATCACGCCGAGCTGGCGGCGGCATCGGACCGGTACGGGATCACCCTGCTGCCCGGCCAGGAGGTCACGACCGACGGCGGGCACGCCGGGGCGCTCGGCGACGTGGGCTGGATCGACTTCCGGCGCTCCCCGGACGACTGGCTGGACGCCACCGAGGCGGCCGGGGGCCTGCTCTCGGTCAACCACCCGTACGGCGGGGACGTCAGCTGGATCCGCCCGATGCGCCGCCGCCCGCCGCTGCTCGAGGTGTGGCACTGGAGCTGGCTCGACCCGCGCTGGACGCTGCCGCTGTCCTGGTGGCTGGCCTGGGATCCCAGCGCGATCCCGGTCGGCGGCAGCGACTGGCACCGGCCCGGCGCCGACGCGCCGCCCGGCCGCCCCACCACCTGGGCCGAATGCGCCGGCGACGGGCCGGCCGCCGTACTCGACGCCCTGCGCCGCGGCCACGTCGCCATTTCCGCCGAACGAGATGGCCCTCTCCTCTACCGCCACGACCACGAGCTGCTGGCCATCGACGCGGACGGCCTCACCCTGGCCGGCCCGCAGGGCCCGTGCGCGCGGATCCGCGGCGACCGGGCCAGCCTGGGCGCCCGCCCCGGCCCGCACCGCCTGCTCGATCCCACCGGCGGCACCCTCGCGCTGTGTGGTTAGGCGTTATGCGCCGAGGCGCTGGCGGGTGATTTCGTAGAGGATGGTGGTGGCGGCGCTGGCGGCGTTGAGGGAGCTGGCGGCACCGGTGATGGGGATGCGGACGGTTGCGTCGCATTCGGCGCGCCAGGCGGCGGTCAGGCCGGTGGTCTCGTTGCCGACCAGGAGCAGGGTGGGCGGGGTGAAGTCGTGGTCGAAGACGTTCGCCTGGCCGTTTTCGTCGGCGGCGGCTAGGACGATGGGGCAGCCTTTCGCCCGCTGCTCCTCGACCCAGGCGAGGACCTCGCGGTGGGAGGGGCAGCGGACGACGGGGCGGGCGAAGACGGAGCCGGTGCTGGCGCGGATGGTTCTCGGGTCGTAGACGTCGGCGGCGTGGCCGGTGACGATGACTCCGTCGGCGCCGAAGGCGTCGGCCGAGCGGATGATGCTGCCGACGTTGCCGGGGCTGGACGGGCGGTCGAGGACCACGCCGAGAAAGCTGGGGCCGGCCGGGATGCGGTGGAGGGCGTCGTTCGGCATCTGTACTACGGCGATCAGCTCCGGGGGGCCTTCGCCTTTTTCGCCTAGCTCGGCCAGGAGGTCGGGGGCCATCGCCACGTGGAGGGCGGGGACGTCGTCGAGCAGGTCGCGAGCCCAGCTGGACGGGGAGCGGTCGGCGTCGTAGAGCAGGGCGCGGAACGGCCAGCCGAACCGGGCCGCCAGGGTGATCGGGCGGACGCCCTGGACCAGGAACTCCCCCGCCCGCTGGCGTTTGGTGCGGTTGCCGAGCAGTGCTTCCCACTGCTGGAAGCGGGCGTTACGCGAGGAGATCCGCAGCATGGCGATGAGTCTTCCAGCTACCGGACGTCCTGGGCTAGCGGGGGCTTTCGAGGCTAGTCAGCAGGTCGAGCCGGGCGCGCAGCAGCGCGCGGTGGGCCACCACGTCGTCGACCTGGTCGGGCTGCTCGGGGCACTCGCCGGCCGCGATCGCCTGCGCCAGCCGGCGGCGGGCGGCGTCGGTGCCGACCACCTCGAACACCACGTGCGCGTTGCGCTCGGCCTCCTGCTCGGTGTCGGCGCGCAGGGCGGCCCCCTTGGCCACCCAGGTGTCCCTGATCTTGCCGCCGCGGCCGTGGTCGATCAGGACGCTGAGGGCGTGCTCTTTCTCGCCGTAGGCGAAGGCCATGGTCAGCGACTCCTGGCGGCCGCCGGTGTCGGCATAGTGCCAGCAGTCACGGACCTGCGGGGAGCCGATCGCGGCGGCCCAGGATGGATCGGGCAGGCCATTCGCGCTGAGCCGGGTGGCCGCCTGGCCGGCCGCGGTGCGCAGGGCGGCCGAGCCGACCGCGGCCAGGATGCGCAGCAGGGCGAGGGCCTCGGGGGTGGCCGCCGCCTCGGCCGCGGGCACCAGCGACTTGGTGAGCGTGTCCATCAGCGAGGACAGGCCCGCGGCCGACGAGGCCAGCGCGCCGATCAGGTCGGAGCCCCAGAGTTCCGCGTCCACCGGGTCGTCCAGGTGGCCCAGCACCTGGCGGGCCTCGGCCAGCACCCCGCCGAACGTCTCCTCGACCGCGACCGGCGCGAACAGGCTGGCCACGTCGGGCTCGCTAGGGGGCAGAGCATGCTGGGGATCGCCGGCGTCCATGCCGAGCAGGATAAGCGAAAGGACCCCGCCTCCGGCGGGATCCTTTCGTCGCGTTCCTTACGGCAGGGGGCCGGTGGCCGGGCCGCCGTTCTGGCCGGCGCCGGAGAGGCCGCCCGCGACGCCGCTGAGCGCGCCGGTGACCGAGCCGAGGCCGGCGCCCTGGCCGTTGAGCGAACCGCCCGCGTTGCCCAGGTCAGGCACCACGCTGGCGGCGTTGCCGAGGTTGGGGATGGCGTTCGAGATCGAGTTGAGGCCGGGCACGGCGTTCGAGGCGCCTGAGGTGCTGGGGGCGCTGTCCGCGGTGCTGGCGGTGCTGGCGCTGTTCGGGCTGGTGAGCTGGGCCGGGCCGTTGGACTGGCCGGCGTCCCGCGGCGTGCTGGCCTGCGGGCCGGTGACGAAGGACTGGGACTGGCCGTTCACCTGGGTCGAACTGCACGACTCGCCGAGGGCGCTGGCCGCCGCCGAGACCCCGAGGGACACGGGCAGGTTCGGCAGGGCGCAGAAGATGCCGCCGGCGCCGGACCCGCCGAGGCCCTGCGTAATACCGTTCAGCGGAGCCGGGGTGCTGGCGCCCGGTACCGCGAACGCGGGCGCGGCCACGCCTACCGTCAAGATGGCCGCCGACGCGGCACCCCCGAGCAAAATTCGCCAGTTGAACACGGAGAACACTCCTTCGATGTGGGGCAACGAACAGCCGCGCCGTGGCGGAGTCTGAGCGTGGACGCGAGCCGGAATCCTGCGGACCGCTGACCAGCCGAGGCCTGACGATAGCACACTCAGAGTGACTAGTGAGTTACTCTTCGGAGTATTCGGGGTAGGTTAACTCGCCGCGTTCCGGGCCGCCTCGCCCCGGGCTGACCCGTACGGCGTCGAGCAGGCGCTCATAGGCGGCCAGGTCCACCCGGTCACGTTCGACCGCATCGCCGGGCTCCCTGGTCCAGGTGCCCGCCCCGCCGGCGGCCAGGGCCAGGGCGTGCCGGAGCCGGTCCGGCCAGGACCAGCCGAGCAGCTGGCCGGGCACCATGCCTGCCACCAGGGCGCCCCGGGCCGACGCGTACACCGGGTCGGACTCCGCGGCTCCCGGGGCGTGCGCGGGGGCCACGTGCGCGGTCCACTCGCCGTCGGCGGTCACCGCGCGGACCACGCCTCCGGCCGCGACGGCCGCCGCACCCGCGCCCAGCCGGACCAGGGCGGCGCCGAGATCGCCCGGATCGGGGTCGGCCGACTCGGCGACCACCAGGTCGGGGCCGTGACCGACGGCGTGCTTGAGCTCGTCGCCGCCCGCGTCCAGGATCACCGGGACGCCCGCCTCGGCGGCGTAGGTCACCAGCGAGCCGTAGGTATCGGCATCGAGGCCGTCCGGCAGGCTGCCGCAGAGCACGACGGCCGCGGCGGCCGCCATCAGCCGCCGGTAGTCCCCGGCGAAGCGGCCGAGTTCCTCGGTGGTGATGTACGGGCCGGGTTCGGAGAAGCGCTGGACCGGCGCCCCCGCGGTCGCGGCGCTGAACCGGAAGAAGCGGCGGGACTCGCCCCGGATCAGCGTGAACGCCGTCGGCACGCCGGACTGGGCCAGGTCCTGGACGATGAGCTCGCCGGACGCGCCGCCGACGAGGCCGGCCGCGAGCACGTCGTGGCCGAAGGCGCGCAGGACCCGGGCCACGGTGACGCCGCGGCCGCCGGCCCGGTAGGCCGGCCGGGAGACGGGGGTGATGCCCTCGGCCCCCGTAGTGTCGGGCACGGTGTCGCCCGTCGCGTAGGCCACGTGCAGGGCAGCATTGAGCGTGACCGTCACGATCACGTCGCCGCTCAACCGCTCCCGCCTTCCCTGCCGCTGGTGCTGGACCCGTTCGGCCTATTATGCGTGGTCATGAGGACCGGATTCGAAGACCTCGACCTGGACCGGCTACGGCGGCGGCGCAGCGAGAAGTGGCGGCTGTTCCCGCCGGACGTGCTGCCCGCGTTCATCGCGGAGATGGACTACGACCTGGCCGAGCCGGTTCTCGCGGCGCTGCGCGAGGCCCTGGACGCGAGCGACTGCGGGTACGCCGCGCTAGCCGGCATCGGCGAGACGTTCGCCGCGTTCGCCGCGTCCCGGCACCAGTGGACGGTTGATCCGGGCCGGGTGCACCTGGTACCGGACGTGATGGCCGGCGTCGACGCGCTGCTGGCGCTCGGCACCGAGCCCGGCGACGGCGTGGTCATCAACACGCCGGTGTACCCGCCGTTCTTCAAGCACATCCGCTTCGCCCGGCGGCAGGTCGTGGAGGTGCCGCTGGTCCTGGTGGACGGGCGCTGGGAACTCGACTTCGCCGGCCTGGAGGCGGCGTTCGCCGCGGGCGCGCGCGGCTACCTGCTCTGCAACCCGCACAACCCGACCGGGCGGGTATTCAGCGCGCAGGACCTCGGCCGGATCGCGGCGCTGGCCGAACGGTACGGCGTCCTCGTGCTGGCCGACGAGATCCACGCCTCGCTGACGCTGCCGGGCGCGCGGCACACGCCGTTCGTCTCGCTCGGGGGTGCGGCGGCCGAGCACGGGGTGACGCTGGCCTCGGCGTCCAAGGCCTTCAACGTGGCCGGGCTCAAGGGCGCGGTCGCGGTGGCCGGCTCGGCGACCATGGAGCGGCTGCTCGGCCAGCTGCCCGAGTCGTGCCAGTACGGCGCCGGGCTGTTCGGCGTGCTGGCCTCGCTGGCCGCGTGGCGCGACGGCGCGGACTGGCTGGACGCGCTGATCGGGCAGCTGGACCACGCGCGGGCCGAGTTCGGCCGGCTGCTGGGCGAGCGGCTGCCCGGAGCCGGGTACATCCCGCCGGAGGCGAGCTTCCTGGCCTGGGTCGACTGCGCCGGCCTCGGCCTCGGCCCTGATCCCGCGCAGGTGTTCCTGGACCGCGGCCGGGTGGCGCTCAACCACGGGCTGAATTTCGGCGCGCCGGGCGACGGCTACGCCCGGGTCACGATCGGCACCAGCAGCGCGCTGCTGGCCGCCATCGTGGACCGGATGGCCGCTGCCGTCCCCGACCGGCCGTCGGCATAACTCCAGGTAGAGCGGGAGGCTCTCCAGACCGCGGAGGGTGGATCCGGGGGCACGGTAGACCGGCGGCCCGGCCAGCCGCAGCCCGGGGAACCGGCGCAGCAGCCGGGGGAACAGCGCCTCGCCCTGCATGCACGCCAGGTGGGCGCCCAGGCAGTAGTGCGGCCCGGCGCCGAAGCTCAGCGACGTGACCCGGTCCCGGGTTATGTCGAAAACCTCGGGCTCCTTGACCTGGGCCGGATCCCGGTTCGCGGCCGCGACCAGGCCGAAGACCATGCTGCCGGACGCGATCTCGGTCCCGGCCAGCTCGGCGGGTTCCAGCGCGGTCCTGACCACGAGCTGCACCGGCGGCTCGTAACGCAGGATCTCGGCCACCGCCCGCGGCGCGAGCTCGTCGTCCTCGGCGAGCATCTGGGCCTGCACCGGATGCTCGAGCAGCAGCCTGGTGCCCAGCCCGACCATGCTCACCGGGGAGTCGAACCCGGCCCCGAACAGCAGCACCGCCATGCCGAGCTGCTCCTGCCGGTCGGCCCCGGCCTGGCTGGCGGCCACCTGGGCGAGCAGGTTGTCCTCACCCTCACCCTCACCCTCGCCGCGGCCGGCCAGGACCGCCGCCAGCCGCTCGACCAGCTCCTCCCCGGACACGACGAGGTCACGGCGCTGGTCAGCCGAGGCGAACTGCTCGAAGACGACGCCGACCCGGCGGGCCAGCTGACCGAGCCGGATCGCCTCGTCGTCGCCGATGGCGAGCAGGCGGCCCAGGGACAGCGACGCGAACGGCATCGCCAGCTCCTCGATCAGGTCGACGGGGCCGGGACCGAGGCCGGCCAGCCGCTCCAGGAGCAGGTCGACGATCTCGTCGAGCTGGACCCGGAACGAGCCGATCTGCCGGGGACCGAACGGGCGGGACGCGACCTGCTTGCGCTCGCGGTGCGCCGGGCCGGACATCATCACCATCGAGCGAAACAGGCAGCTGGTGAACGCGTTCTCCCGCCAGCTCGGGTTCAGGGCGTCGAGCTGCGCGTAAGACGGCGGCCCGAACGCCGGGTCGCGCAGGATCCGGGAACAGCTGGCGTAGGTGGTGACCAGGTACCCGGCCGGCATCCCGGGGAAGCGGATGGGCAGGAACGGAGCCTGCTCCCGCAGCTGGGCGTAGAGCGGGTACGGGTCGGCCAGCGGGCGCGGCCTGATCAGCCGCAGGAAGATCCGCAGGGCCTCCGACTCGGCGGCGCCCATGGGCTCCCTGCGGGTCGCGGGTCGCGGGATCGTGGTGGCCAGGCCGGCGGCGGCCCCGCTCATCCGGCCACCGTCACGGGTTCGTCCTCGTACGCGTCCTCGGCGGCCCAGAACTCGAGCAGTGCCTCCGCCACCAGCGCGGGCTGCTCCATGTTGGGGCTGTGCGACGCCTTGGGGATGATCACGTGCCCGGCCCGCAGGCGGCCGGCCATCTCGGCGTAGGTGTCGTGAGACCACACCCGGCGGTCGCGCTTGCCGAACACCACCAGCGAGGGGACGCCGGCCGCGGCGATCTCGGTGCTGCGGTCCGGCTCGTCCGCCATCGACTGCGCGGTGCCGGTGACCCAGTGCTGGTTCATCTCGGCCAGCTTGGCGTGCCAGAACTCGCGCATCACCGTGTCGTCCTTGGCGATCAGCGTCCGCACCAGCGGCCAGAGCGCGATCGTGCCGCCGTTGGCGTGCAGCTTGGCCAGCCCGTCCAGCATGGACTGGTGCCTCTCGTCCTGCATGCTCGGCCCGCAGGCGAGCATGGTCAGGCTGCGGGCCAGGGCGGGCTCGGACACCACGGCGGACCGGGCCACGAAGCCGCCGAGGCAGTGCCCGACGACATGAGCCGGGCGCCCGCCGGTGACCGTGCGCATCAGCTCGGTCAGGTCGCCGGCCATGTCCTCGATCGTGTAATCGACCTCGCCGGCGGTGGCCAGCTGGCCGGAGTAGTCGTAGGCCCAGCTGCGGTAGCCGGCCTCGGCCAGCAGCGACATCAGCTCACGGAAGTCCTCTTTGGTACCGAAGAAGCCGCTGACCATGACGACGACGGTCCCGTTGTCGACCTCAGGCGCAGGCACGCCGTGCAGTGCCTGCACCTGGCGCCGGGGCGTCTCGATCAGCAGCCGTTCCACCCCGGGAGGCAGCGGAAGCTCGATCATGCTCCCACCGCCACACGCGAGCCGGTCATGACATCCTCCAGGTGGGATACGGCGGTTCCGACGCCGTCCTCGGCGCGGAGCAGGGTGGCCAGCGCGGCGGCCCGCCGCGCCATGCCCGGGTCGCCGAGCGTGGCGGCCAGGGCGGACGCGAGGGCCGGACCGGTCAGCTCGTGCACCGGCCGGGCCCGCGGCGCCAGGCCCAGGCCCGCCATCTGCCGGGCCCAGAACGGCTGGTCGAAGCTGAACGGCCAGATGACCTGCGGCTTACCGGCGTAAAGGGCGGCCGCGGTGGTGCCGGCTCCCCCGTGGTGCACGACGGCTTCCATCCGGGGGAAGAGCCAGTCGTGCGGCGCGCTCCTGATGACGAGGAAGCGGCCGGCGGGCAGCAGCCGCCGCAGGGCCGGGTCGAGCGAGGCCACCACGACGCGGACGTCGTTTTCCTCGGCGGCCATCCTGATCGAGCTGGCTAGCTGGGCCGCTTCCAGGCTGGGCATGCTGCCGAAGCCGACGTAGACGACCGGGCCGCTGGCCTCGAGGAAGGTGGCCAGCCGACGCGGCGGTGACCAGCCCTCCGGGGCGGGCAGCAGCCAGTAGCCGGTGACGTGCGCGGTGGCGGGCCAGTCGGCCGGGCGCGGGACCACATGCTGGCTGAACGCGTGCAGCACGGTGACCGGCGCGCCGTCGGCGGACAGGAGCGGGTCGTGACGGCCGCGCCGCCGGGGCAGGTTGAGCACGTCCCGGCGCCAGCGGTCGAGGTCCTTGCGGCACCACGTGCCGGACAGCCGCCTGGCGGCCCGGTAGGACGGCCGGCTCAGCATCCGGGGCACCCGGCACGGCCAGACGGTGGAGGGGAACTCCCGGGTCGGCACCAGGGCTGGCATCGCCTCGACGACGATCGCGGGCACGTTGAGGAATTCAGCCACGTGCTGGCCGAGAGGCAGCACCGGATGGTGCACCACCACGTCGGCGCCGCCGTCCGCCGTAGCCTCCAGGGCGGGGAAGACGCCGGCCGTGCGCCGTCCCGCCGCCCGGCAGAACCGCAGCATGTGCCGCAACCCGTAGCGGCCCGCCACTGCCTCGCCGACCTGTCCCATCTCCAGCTCGAGCGGGACGAACGCCACGTCGTAAGCGGCGGCCAGACCGCCGAACGCGGCGGGCGCAGCCAGCACGGCCTCGTGGCCGGCCGCCCGCAGCCGGACGGCCAGGGCGACGAAAGGCTGCACGTCACCCTGCGATCCGACGGTTAGCAGCAGCGCCTTCATTGTCCGTCCAACCCCCAAAAATGCTCAGGCGTACCGTGACTAATCGCATACTAACTATCACGGAAAGTCACTGATAGACAGCCGGATCGCCGAACTTGCTCACTGAGCGTACATAAAGTGACTGAGAGTGACCGAATGGAGGGTCGACGCGGTTCGCGCTGCGGAGCGCAGGCGGTCCTAGCTGTCGTCCCGGTCCCGGCAGAAGCAGGCGGCCAGGTGGTCGTTGACGATACCGCAGGCCTGCATGGTCGCGTAGGCGGTTACCGGGCCGGTGAACGTGAAACCGTGCCGCTTGAGTTCGGCGCTCAGCGCCTTCGAAACCGGCGTCGAAGGCGGCACCTCGGCCAGCGTCCGCGGCGCGGGCCCCGGCTCGCCCGCGTACTTCCACACCAGCGCGCTCAGCCCGTCCGGCAGGCCGAGGGCGGCCCGCGCGTTGACGATCACCGCGTTGACCTTCGAACGGTTCCTGACGATGCCCACGTCGGCCATCAGCCGGGCCACGTCCTGGTCGCCGAAGGCCGCGACGGCCTCGGGGTCGAACCCGGCGAAGGCGGCGCGGAAGTTCTCCCGCTTGCGCAAGATGGTCAGCCAGGACAGCCCGGACTGGAATCCTTCCAGGCAGAGCCGCTCGAAGATCGCCGTGTCGCCGCGCACCGGGCGTCCCCACTCCTCGTCGTGGTAGGCGAGGTAGTCGGGAGCGCTCAGGCCCCAGGGACAGCGGAGCTTGCCGTCAGGACCGGTGATGGCACCTCGTTCGGCCGGTTCCGGGGTCGGGTCGGTCACCAGCCTTGCTCCTCGGCCGCGAGCGGGTCGTCGATTGATCCCTCTTCGTCGGTTTCCTCGCCCGTTTCCCCGGCGGCGTGGCGGCGGGCCCGCTCCTTCTCGGCGGCCTCCTGCTGCTCGGCCCACCAGTCGTGGGTGTCGAAGGAACCTTGGGGGAACGGCACCTCGTTCGGAGCTGGCGAGGTTTCTGTGGCTTGCGGGGGCTCTGGGGCTTGCGAGGTTTCTGTGGCTTGCGGGGGCTCTGGGGCTTGCGGGGGCTCTGGGGTCAGGGTGGGGGAGGGCTCGGTCGGGTCGTGGATTTCCGACGGCTGGGTGGCGGCCTCGCGGATGGCGGAGGGCTGGGTGACGTCGCGGATGGCAGAGGGCTGGGTGGCCTCGTGCGGTTCGGGCGGCGGGGGTGGCTTCGGGCCGGAGGCCTTGAGCACCAGCGGGGTCTGCCGGTACGGGGCGGTCGGGGCCGCCGGGTGCCGTTCCGTCGCGGGCGGGGTTCCGGCGACCGGGGTCTCGGCCACTGGGGTCTCGGCCACTGGGGTCTCGGCGACTGGGGCTTCGGCGACTGGGGCTTCGGCCACTGGAGCTTCGGCCACTGAGGTTTCGGCGGCTATCGGGGCTTCGGCGGCTTGGGGAGCCTCGTGGTCGCTGGGTTCGGAGGTCTGCGGCGCTTCGTAATCGCGGGGCTCGGGAGCGTCGTAACCATGGGGCCCGGGGGTTTCGTAGTCGTGGGGCTCGGGGGTTTCGTAGTCGTGGGGCTCGGGGATTTCGTAGCTGTGGGGGCCCGAGGGGCGGAAAGCTTCGTAGGCCCAGGGCTCGGGGGCACGGAATCCGGAAGCTCCGGATGGTTCGAGCGTCTCCGGGGAGGCCAGATTCTCACGGTCGGCCAGATCCTCGGAGTTGGCCAGACCCTCGGAGCCTGCGGCATTGGCGGGGCCGGCTAGATCTTCTGGGGCTTCCAGGGAGTCCTGAGCCTGTCGCGGCTCCGGATCTCCGAGCGGCTCGAGCGCATCCGGGGGCTCGGACAGCGCGAGCGCGCCCCGGTCCCCGGTGTACTCCAGCTCGCCCGGCGCCAGGGGGAACCCGGCGACCGGGCGGGCGTGCGCGCCGCGCGGCTCGGTGTAGGAGCCGTTACGCTGGGCGCTCGCGAGCTGATCTTGCAGGTAGGCGATCGTGACGTCGCGCTCGCGCATAGCGCGGGCGATCTGGTCTAGGGCCGCGTCCGTGACCTGCATGTTGTAACCCCACATGGCGCTCGGCGGGCGCAGCAGGGCGATATCCGCGGCCGAGACGGGGCCGAGGTCGAGCGGGGCGTGATCGGCTGCCTCATAGGCCAGCTCGCCGCCTCGCCCGGTCGCGACGAAGAAAATGCCGACGAGCACGACGGCGATCGCGATCAGCATGAGAACAGGCACACATGAATCGTGCCACGTCCGGTCCGCGATGTCGCTTTCGCGGGCCGCTACGCCGCCCCGCCGGCGCGTCGCGGCCCCCAGCGCCGAGGGTTAGGCACATCCAACCCCAGGAATCCCACCAGCCACGACGAGAAGTAAATGGTTGTGGCAACCTACCCGGTAGGGCCAATAGGTTGCCACAACCATTGAAAACTGGCTGTAATGGGTGGGGCCAGTGTTAATTCGGTGTTACAAGAGGTCTGGGTCGCTGGGGCCAGGGCGGGGACCGGGGCCAGGGCGGGGACCGGGGCCAGGGCGGGGACCGGGGCCAGGGCGGGGACCGGGGCCAGGGCGGGGACCGGGGCCAGGGCGGGGACCGGGGCCAGGGCGGGGACCGGGGCCAGGGCGGGGACCGGGGCCAGGGGGGACCGGGGCTGGGGGCGGGGGGTTAGGGGGTTAGGCCGTGGCCGTTGTGGGCTTGGCGGATGGTTTCTACTACTTCGTCGGGGTCGTCGGCCAGGCTGATCAGGGCGAGTTCGCTGGGGCCGATGTTGGTGCGGGCGAGCATTGTGTCCTGGAGCCAGGAGAGCAGGCCGGACCAGTACTGCCTGGCCGACCAGCACGATCGGGAACTTGGTGATCTTGCCGGTGGCGACCAGGGTCAGCGCCTCGAACAGCTCGTCCATGGTGCCGAACCCGCCCGGCAGGACCACGAACGCCTGGGAGTACTTGATGAAGCAGGTTTTCCGGACGAAGAAGTAGCGGAACTCCAGGCCCACGTTGACGTACTCGTTGAGGCCCATCTCCCGGGGCAGCTCGATGCCTAGGCCTACGGAGACGCCGCCGCCCCTGACGGCGCCCTTGTTGGCCGCTTCCATGATGCCGGGGCCGCCGCCGGTTATCACGGCGTAGCCGGCTGCGGCCAGGCCGGAGGCGATGCGCTCGGCGGCCTCGTACTCGGAGCTGCCCCGCGCGGTCCGCGCCGAGCCGAAGACCGAGACGGCGGGGCCGAGCTCGGCCAGCAGGCCGAATCCCTCCACGAACTCGGCCTGGATACGCATCACTCGCCAGGGGTCGGTGTGCACCCAGTCAGAAGGCCCCCGCCGGTCGAGCAGCCGCTGATCGGTGGTGGTGGGTGGTATCTGCGTGCCGCGCAGCGTGGCGGGTCCCTGGCGACGGACCCGCCGGTGCGGCTCGGAATTTCCGTTCATGATGTAACCAAGGTAGTAGCCCCCAAGCGCTGGTCGGCGGCTTGACGCGCCCACCATGGCTCATGCTGCGGGGGCATGGCGGTACGGTCTGATTCTGTGCCGCACAATCCCGCTCGGCTCAGGGCCAGAGCCGTCGTCGGGACGACACTTCTGCTGGTACTCGCGGTCGCGGTGTACGCGATCTACCGCAACGCCCCGAGCGGCGCCCCCGCTCCCCCGCCCCCCGGCTGCCAGGCGGGCAGCGGCGACCAGGCCCTCTCGCTCGAGAACGACCAGGCGGTCATCGCGGCCACCATCGCCGGCGTCGCGGTCCGGCACCGGCTGCCGGAGCAGGCCGTCACCATCGCCCTGGCCACCGCGCTGCAGGAGTCGAAGCTGCACAACCTGGACTACGGCGACCGCGACTCGGTCGGGATCTTCCAGCAGCGGCCCTCGGAAGGCTGGGGCCCGGCCGCCGACCTGGAGGACCCGGTCTACGCCACCACCAAGTTCTTCGCCGCCCTGACCCGCATCCACGGCTACGCCACGATGCCCGTCTCCCAGGCGGCCCAGGACGTGCAGCACAGCGCGGATGGTTCCGCCTACGTGCAGTGGGAGGGGACCGCCACGCAGCTGGCGGCCTACTTCACCGGCCACTCGCCACATGGCGTGTCCTGCTGGTTCACGCCGGCGGCCAAGCCGGGCAAGGCGGACCTGGCGGGGGCGATGCGGAATCTCGCCCATACGTTCGGGCCGTCGGGGCGTAAGGCGGTAGTGGCCGGGGTAACGCTGACTCGTTCGGCTAAAAAAGGGGCCGGGACCAGCGCCATGCTGCACGTGCGGCAGACCTCGGCCTGGTCGGTGGCCAGCTGGCTGGTGGCGAACGCTCAGAGCTACGGCCTCAGCCAGGTACGGTATGCCGGTTACGTCTGGAAAGCCGCGAATGGCAGTATGGGCTGGCAGCGCACCTCCACCCCGACGCCGCCGTCAGGGAAGAACGCTTCGCAAGGCAGTATTGTCGCTGGCTGATGCGGCACCCCGCCCGCCGACCCGCCATACTGTGTTAGCAGCAGTACGACGACAGGAGTTCACCCGTGACCTACATCATCGCGCAGCCCTGCGTTGATGTGCTTGACAAGGCGTGCATCGAGGAATGCCCCGTTGACTGCATCTACGAGGGCGAGCGCATGCTCTATATCCACCCCGACGAGTGCGTGGACTGCGGCGCTTGCGAGCCGGTCTGTCCGGTCGAGGCGATCTACTACGAAGACGACGTGCCCGACCAGTGGAAGGAATATTACAAGGTCAACGTCGACTTCTTCGAAGACCTCGGTTCCCCGGGCGGCGCCTCCAAGACCGGCAAGACCGGCAAGGACCACCCGGTGGTAGCGGCGCTCCCGGCCGGCATCAACGCCGAGGAATGACGCTCGCGAGCCGGCTCCCAGCCTTTCCCTGGGACCGGATCGCGCCGCTGCGCGAGAAAGCCGGGCACCACCCGGACGGCCTCGTGGATCTTTCCGTGGGGACGCCGGTCGATCCGGTGCCCGGCCTTATCCGCGCCGCCCTGGCGGCCGCCGCCGACGCGCCCGGTTACCCCGCGACCTGGGGAACGCCCCGGCTGCGGGCCGCGGCGGCCGGCTGGCTGGCCCGCGACCACGGCGTCACCGTGGCGGCGGACGACGTGCTGCCCGTCGTCGGCACCAAGGAACTCGTCGCCTGGCTCCCGCACATGCTCGGGCTCGGTCCCGGTGACGTGGTGCTCCAGCCCGGGCTGGCGTACCCGACGTACGACATCGGCGCCCGTCTTTGCGGAGCGACCGCGGTGTCCTCGGACAGCCTGCTGGGCGCCGGCCCGGCCCGGGTCCGGCTGGTGTGGGTGAACTCGCCGTCCAACCCCACCGGCCGGGTACTGCCGCCCGTTCACCTGCGCAAGATCGTGGACTGGGCCCGGGAGCGCGGCGCGGTGGTGGCGTCCGACGAGTGCTACATCTCGATGGGCTGGGACGCCACGCCGGTCTCGGTGCTGCACCCTTCCGTCTGCGGCGGGTCGCACGAGGGCCTGCTCGCCGTGCACTCGCTGTCCAAGCGGTCCAACCTGGCCGGCTACCGGGCCGGGTTCGTCACCGGCGATCCCGCGCTGGTCGCGGACCTGCTCGCGATCAGGAAGCAGGCCGGGATGATGATGCCGGAGCCGGTGCAGGCGGCGATGACGGTGGCCTTGGACGACGACGCGCACGCGCGCGAGCAGCGGGAGCGTTACGCAGCGCGGCGTTCGGTGCTGAGGGGGGCGTTCGAGGCGGCCGGATGGCGCATCGACCACTCCGAGGCCGGGCTCTACCTGTGGGCGACGCATCCGGAGTATGACTGCTGGTCGGCCATCGAGATGCTGGCCACCCAGGCTGGCCTGCTGGTCGCGCCGGGTGAGATTTACGGGCCGGGCGGGAAGCAGCACATCCGGGTGGCGCTTACCGGCACCGACGAGCGGGTGGCCGCCGCCGCGTCCAGATTGCGTGAGATCTAGGGTTCCGGTTCTGGTTCCGGCTTGGCTCGGGGCAGGACGGCGCGGACCAGGAGGCCGGCGGCTAGGGCCCAGAAGGCGGCGCCGATCCCGAAGAAGGTGAGGCCGGAGGCGGCCACCACGAACGTGATGGCGGCGGCCTCGCGGCCTTCGGTCACCGACAGGGCGCCCGCGAGGGACGCGGAGAGCGTGCCGAGGAGCGCGAGCCCGGCCACGGCGCTGGCCACGTCGGGCGGCGCGGCGCTGATGAACGCCGTGAGCGCGGTCGAGACCAGGGCGAGCACGAGGTAGGCCCAGCCGGAGGTGTAAGAGGCTATCCAGCGCCGGGCCGGGTCCGGATCCGCCTCCGGCGACGCGGCCATCGAGGCGGTGATCGCGGCCAGGTTGATGGCGTGGCCGCCCGCCATGGCGCCGGCGGCCGTGCCGAGGCCGGTGACGGTCATCGTCTCGCGCCACGGGACCTGGTAGCCGTAGGAGGACATGACGGCGACACCGGGAACGTTCTGCCCGGCCATCGTGACCACGTACAGGGGAAGGGCGAGGCCGAGCAGGCTGGCCCAGGTCAGGGTGGGCGCCGTCCAGGCCAGGTGCGGGAGGATCGCCCCGCCGCGCCCCGGTTGGCTAGCACGGGCCGCGTCGACGCCGACGACCACGAGGGTGACGGCGAACGCGGCCGGGACGGCCCACTTGCGCGCCAGCCGGAGCATCACGGCCCAGGTGAGCAGGATCGGCGCGACCGACCACGGGTGCGCGGCGAAGCCGCGCACCGGGGCCAGGCACAGCTCGAGCACGACCCCGGCCAGCATCGCCTGCGCGATCGGCGTGGGGATGGCGGAGATGAGGCCGCCGAGGCGGGGCCACAGGCCGGTGAGGACGAGGAGCGCGCCGGTGACTCCGAAGGCGCCGACGGCCGCGGGCCAGCCCCCGTGCACGACGCCGGTGCTGGCCAGCAGCGCCGCGCCGGGCGTGGACCAGGCCAGCGTGAGCGGGATCTTGTGGCGGCGCACCAGCCACAAGATGCCGAGTCCCTGGGTCGCGCAGACGGCGAGCAGCCCGGAGGCCGCCTCGGCGGGCGAGGCGCCGACGCCGCGCAGGCCGGCCAGGACGACGGCGAAGGAACTGGTGAACCCGACCAGCGCGGTCAAGATGCCGGCCAGGACCGGCAGGCTGATACGTTCCATAAACAGAACCCTAGCCGTCGAGTTCTGTTTACAGAACTCAATTACCTAGGATTGACGGTCGTGGACGATCTGGCCCGGCTCGTGGGCGAGCGGCTGCGGGCGGCGCGGCACGAGCGCGGCCTGTCCCTCGGCGCGCTCGCGGAAGCCGCTCACGTCGGCAAGGGCTCCCTCTCGGAAATCGAGAACGGCGCCCGCAACCCCACGCTGGGCACGCTGTACGCCCTCGCGGGGGCGCTCGGCGTACCGCTCGCCACCCTGATCGACGGCCGCTCCGGCGTCCGGCTCGCCTCCCCCGGCATCGAGGCGCGCCTGCTCGACGTCAGCCACGACGGCGAGCGGACCGTGGAGGTCTACCGGCTGCGACTGGAGCCGGGCAGCCGCCACCGCTCGCCCGCTCACGGCCGCGGTGTCGTGGAGCACATGCTCGTGACCAGCGGGCGGGCGCTCGTCGGCCGCCTCGGCGAGGAAACCGAGATCGGCACCGGCCAGGCGGCGCAATGGGTCAGCGACGGCCCGCACGGATACACGGCGCTCGGGGCGGACCCGGTGGAACTGGTGCTGGTCATCCGGTCGCCCCGAGCGGGCTAGGCGCGGGCTGGGGCCGGGAACGGGGTGTTGACCGCGGGGCTCGGCGGAAATGCACCATGCGGTTGCGCGGGTGGGGCATGATTTGAGGGATGTTCCGCAGGCGTGTTTCCGAAGCAGGCAAGAACGAGGCGGCCGTCGCCGGCCGGCCGCACGGCGCCAGTCATGGTACCGAGCCCACCGTTAGCCATGGGGACGAGCACGGGCGGGAGCGGGCTGAGCCGTGGGGGGCGCCGCCGGCGGGGCTGGACGTGAGCGTGCCGCACCCGGCCCGGGTGTGGAACTACTGGCTCGGTGGCCGGGACTTCTACGCCGCCGACAAGGCGGCCGGCGAGGAGATCAGCCGGGAGTTCCCGCATCTGGCCGAGGCGGCGCGGGCCGAGCGGGCCTTCCTGGTCCGGGCGGTGCGGTTCCTGGCCGGCCCGGCCCGGATACGGCAGTTCCTCGACGTCGGCTCCGGCCTGCCCGCCGGGGGCAACACCCACGAGATCGCGCAGCGGATCGCGCCGGACACCGGGATCGTCTACGCCGACCACGACCCGGCGGTCATCCTGCACGCCAAGGCGCTGCTGGCCAGCCCGATGCTGGCCAGCAGGCCGGAGGGAACCGTCTACTACGCCGACGCCGACCTGCGGGACGTGGCCGCGGTGCTGGCCGCCGCGGCCAGCAGCCTCGACCTGTCCCGGCCGGTCGCGCTGATCATGCTGGGCATCCTCGGCCACCTCGAGGACTACGGCGCGGCCCGCTCGATCACCAGCCAGCTGATGGACGAACTGCCCGCGGGCAGCTACCTGGTGATCGCCGACGGGGTAGCCGCCGATGAGTCCGTCGTCAGCGCCCAGCGGCGGTACGACGCGAACGCGCGGCCGCGGTACGGCGCCAGCGCGCCCGCCCCCTACCTGCTGCGCCGGCCGGACGAGCTGACCAGCTTCTTCGGCGGCCTCGACCTGACCGAGCCGGGCGTGGTGCCGTGCTCGCAGTGGCGGCCGGACGGCCGCGGACGGGACGGCGCCGAGACGGCGGCGGCCTACTGCGCGGTGGCCAGGAAGGCGTAGCAGGCTCAGGGAGCGACTTGGCAACAAATCGCCGTTTTGGATGGCATTTACGCAACGAATCGTCGCTGACACGCATGGCCGGCGCATGTTTTCCCACCCGCCGAACCCCTAACCTGGCCTCATGATCACCAGGGAGCGCCGGGCCACCGCACGCAGGTACCTGATGTGCCCGCCGGAGCACTTCGCCGTCACGTACGCCATCAACCCGTGGATGTCTCCGGACGAGCCGACCGACGCGGCCCGCGCCATGCGGCAGTGGGCCCGGCTCCGCCAGGTTTACCTCGATCTCGGGCACGACGTGCGGACGATCGAGCCGGTGCCCGGGCTGCCCGACATGGTGTTCGCGGCCAACGGCGCCACCGTGGCCGGCCCGAAGGTGCTGGGCGCGCGGTTCCGCTACCCGCAGCGGGCCGCGGAGGCCGGTGCCTACCTGGACTGGTTCACCGCCAGCGGCTACGCCGACATACGGGTACCCGAGCACGTCCACGAGGGCGAGGGCGACGTCTTGTTCGCCGGGGACACCCTGCTGGCCGGCCACGGCTTCCGCAGCGACCAGGCCGTCGCCGCCGAGCTCGGGGACCTCTTCGGGCTGCCGGTGGTGAGCCTGCGGCTGACCGACCCGCGCTTCTACCACCTGGACACGGCGCTGTGCGTGCTCGACGGCAACACCGCCATGTACTACCCGGCCGCGTTCGACGACGCCGGGCGGGCCGCCCTGGCCGCGCGGTTCGCCGAGCTGATCGAGGTCAAGGACGAGGACGCCGAGGTGCTGGGCCTGAACGCGGTCAGCGACGGCCGGCACGTCGTGCTGCCGGTGCAGGCGGCCACGCTGGCCGGCCAGCTGTTCCAGCGCGGGTTCGTCCCCGTCGGCGTGGACATGTCCGAGCTGCTCAAGGGCGGTGGCGGCGCCAAATGCTGCACGCTCGAGCTGCGCCCATGAGGCCCTCAAGGAGGCAACGATGACCGAGACCACGACCAGCCTGCTCAAGCTGGGCCGCGAATACGGCGCGCACAACTACCACCCGCTGCCCGTCGTCGCGGCCGAGGCCGAGGGGGCCTGGGTCACCGACGTGGAGGGGCGCCGCTACCTCGACCTGCTCGCCGCCTACTCGGCGCTGAACTTCGGCCACCGGCACCCGCGGCTGATCGCCGCCGCGCAGCGGCAGCTGGAACAGCTCACCCTGGTCAGCCGGGCGTTCGAGCACGACCAGTTCGGGCCGTTCTGCGCCGAGCTGGCCGAACTGGCGGGTATGGACGTGGTGCTGCCGATGAACACCGGCGCGGAGGCGGTCGAGACCGCGATCAAGGTCGCGCGCAAGTGGGGGTACACGGTCAAGGGAGTGCCGGCCGACCAGGCGGTGATCATCGCGTTCGACGGCAACTTCCACGGCCGGACCACCACGATCATCAGCTTCTCGACCGACCCCGACGCCCGGGCGGACTTCGGGCCGTACACGCCCGGGTTCCGGGTCGTGCCCTACGGCGACCTGGACGCGACGGCCGCCGCCGTCGGCGAGCTCGGCGACCGGGTCGTCGCCGTGCTGGTCGAGCCCATCCAGGGCGAGGCCGGGGTGGTCGTGCCGCCGCCCGGCTTCCTGGCCGGGATCCGGTCGCTGTGCACCGACCAGGACATCTTGATGATCGCCGACGAGATCCAGTCCGGCCTGGGCCGCACCGGCCACACGTTCGCGTGCGCGGCCGAGGACGTGGTGCCCGACGCGTACCTGCTCGGCAAGGCCCTCGGCGGCGGCATCGTGCCGGTCTCCGCCATGGTGTCTTCCTGGCCGGTACTGGGGGTACTGAAGGCGGGGCAGCACGGTTCGACGTTCGGCGGTAATCCCTTGGCGTGCGCCGTGGCGCGGGAGGTCGTGGCGATGCTGCGCGGCGGGGAGTACCAGGCCCGGGCCCGGGCGCTCGGGGAGCGGATGCACGCGCGGCTGGGGTCGCTGCCGGGGGTGAGCGCGGTGCGCGGGCGCGGGCTCTGGGCCGGGATCGAGTTCGCCGCGCTGCCCGGGCGCGAGGTGTGCGAGCGGCTCGCCGCCCGCGGCGTGCTGGCCAAGGAGACCCACGGGAACGTCATCAGGCTCGCGCCGCCGCTGGTCATCAGCGAGGAGGACCTCGACTGGGGGCTCGGCCAGATCGAGGCCGCGCTCCGGAGCTGATCCCCGCGGGGTTCAGCGGGGCGGCGTCCGGGCGCCGATGGCCATGCCCGCGAACGACGCGACCACGGCGGCGGCCACGCTGAGCGTGCCGCCGTACAGGTACCACTGGCCCGGCGTCGTGTTCGTGATGATCACGCTGCCGTTGGAGACCGGCATGGACAGGACGAACGACGTGATGATCCAGCCCATGCCGGGTATCAGCGCGCCGCTGACCGAGCGCATGGCCCAGGCCGCCAGCACGCACGTGAGCAAGATGACGGCGCAGCACACCAGCGAGGCCACCGGCACCGGCTTGGGCACCCGGGCGTACTGGAAGCTGCCGATGATGGCCTCCACCACGCCGAGCAGGAACAGCGCGGCGTACGCGCCGGCCACGACGGGCCAGTCCGGCCCGCGCCGGCCGGCGGCACCGTCGGTCGTGGAGTTCATGCCAGCAGGCTACTGGCTGAAGAGGTCGCTCTCACGGGCGCCGGAGGCCGGCCCGCGCGGGCCGGCCAGCAGGGTGAAGTACTCCACGCCCCGCAGCTCGTACCTGACCTGGTTGGACAGCGCGAAGAACGGGGGGTCCACGACGATCTGGGTGGCGTGCGCGCGCATCGCCGCCTGCTTGCGCCCGAGGTAGGCGGTGGCGTCGATCTCGGTGGTGACCTGGCCGGAGTCCGGCGCGGCGGTGGCGTAGAACTTCGCCAGCCCGTAGCCGCCGGCCTGCTCGAAGGCCCGCCAGGCGACCCGGTGGGCCTGGATGTGATCGGGATGCCCGTAGAAGCCGTTGGCGTCGTAGGTCACCAGCACCTGCGGCCGGACCGCGCGGATGACGCCGAGCAGCGCCGCCGCGGCCTCGTCCACGTCGGCCTGCCAGAAGGAGCGCGGGTCGTCGTTGCCCGCGGTGCCGATCATGCCCGAGTCGCGCCACCGGCCCGGGCCGCCGAGGTACCGGTGGTCGGTCACGCCGAGCTCGGCGCAGGCGGCGTCGAGCTCGCCGATCCGGTACTCCCCCAGCTCGTCGGCGCCCAGGTGGGCCAGGTCGGGCGGGATGATCTCGCCCAGCTCGCCGAGCGTGCAGGTGACCAGCGTGACCTGCGCTCCCTCGGCGGCGTACTTGGCCATCACGGCCCCGGTGCCGATGGACTCGTCGTCGGGGTGGGCGTGCACGAGCAGCAGCCGCCGCGCTGGATCCATGCCCGTGAGCCTACTGGGGCGGCGTGGCTGGCAAGATGTCGATATGACCGAGAGTTTCCCGCGGCAGGAAGCCAGGACCAGGCGGTTCACGCTCGGGGCGCCCCGGGCGTTCCGCGTCTCGCGCGACGGGGCCCGGGTGGCCTTCCTGCGCACCCAGGGCGGCAGCGATCCGGTGACCTGCCTGTGGGTCCTGGACGTGGCCGATGGTCGCGAGCGGCTGGTGGCGGACCCGCGGACGCTGGGCGGTGGTGACGAGGCGGACCTGCCGCCACAGGAGCGAGCGCGCCGGGAACGGGTCAGGGAGCAGGCGGCCGGCATCGTCGCCTACGCCACCGACGCGGCTCTCACGCTGGCGGTCTTCTCCTGGTCCGGCCGGGTCTGGGCGGTGGACCTGACCCAGCCGGACGCGACGCCCTACGAGGTGGCGGTGACCGGCACCGCGCTGGATCCCCGGCCCGACCCGGCCGGGAAGCGGCTGGCCTACGTCAGCGCGGGGGCGCTGCGGGTGACCAGCCTGGACAGCGGGAACACAGAGGACCAGGTGCTGGCGGATCCGCGGGGCGCGGCGGGGGTGACGTTCGGGCTGGCCGAGTTCATCGCGGCCGAGGAGATGGGCCGGACCCGCGGCTACTGGTGGTCGCCGGACGGCTCGGCGCTGCTGGCGGCGCGGGTGGACGAGACGCCGGTGCACCGCTGGCACATCGCCGACCCCGCCAACCCCGAGCGCCCGCCGACGGTGGTGGCCTATCCCGCGGCGGGCACGCCGAACGCCGTGACCTCCCTCGTCCTGGCCCGCCTCGACGGCACCACCGCGGACGTCGAGACCGGCGGCGACGCGTTTCCCTACCTGGTCACCGCCAGCTGGGCGGACGGGCACGACCCGCTGGTCGTGGTGCAGAGCCGGGACCAGCGCACGGTGCGGCTGCTGTCCGTCGACCCGGCCACCGGCCGGTCGCAGGGGCTGCGCGAGGACACCGACCCGGCCTGGGTGGAGATCGTCCCCGGCGTCCCCGACTGGACCGCGGACGGCGCCCTGGTGTGGACGGCGGATCGCGAGGACACCCGTCGCCTGCTCGTGGGGCCACCGGGAGCGCTCGAGCCGGTCACGCCGCCCGGCCTGCAGGTGCGTGGCGTCCTCGGCGTGGACGGCGACACCGTGCTGTTCTCGGCGGCGGACGAGCCGACCGAGGTCGGGCTGTGGGCCTACGGTCCCGGCGGCCTGAGCCGGGTCAGCGACGGCGGCACGATCGAGACCGGCGTCCGCGGCGGCGGGACCACGGTGGTGGCCAGCCGCGGGCCCGGCGACGACCGCGCGGCGTTCCGGGTGCACCGCGGCGAGGACGTGGTGGCCGAGCTCGTCTCGCACGCCGAGACCCCGGCGCTGCCCGCGCCCCGGCCCGCGTGGTTCAGCGCCGGGTCGCGGGAGATCCGCACCGCCGTCCTGTTCCCGTCCTGGCATCAGGCCGGCCAGCGGCTCCCGGTGCTGCTCGACCCGTACGGCGGCCCGCACGCGCAGCGGGTGCTGAAGAGCCGCGCCCCCTACCTGACCGCGCAGTGGTTCGCCGAGCACGGGTTCGCGGTCGTCGTCGCGGACGGCCGGGGCACCCCGGCCCGCGGCCCGGAATGGGAGCGCGCGGTGGCCGGCGACCTGGCCGGGCCGGTGCTGGAGGACCAGGTCGAGGCGCTGCGCGCGGCCGCGTCCCGGTATCCGGACCTGGACACCGGGCGGGTCGCGATCCGCGGCTGGTCGTTCGGCGGCTTCCTGGCCGCGCTGGCCGTGCTGCGCCGCCCGGACGTGTTCGGTGCCGCGATCGCCGGCGCCCCGGTCACCGACTGGCGCCTCTACGACACCCACTACACCGAGCGCTACCTGGGACAACCCGGCCAAGAGGCGGAGGCCTACGAGCGGTCATCGCTGAAGATTTATGCCGAACGGGCGGCCGATCACCGGCCCCTCATGCTGATCCACGGGCTGGCGGACGACAACGTGGTCGTGGCCCACACGCTGCGGCTATCGGGGACGCTGCTGGCGGCCGGCTACCCGCACACGGTGCTGCCGCTGACCGGGATCACCCACATGGCGTCCCAGGAGACGGTGGCGGAGAACATGCTCCTGCTCCAGCTCGACTTCCTCCGCCGCGCCCTCGGCGTGGGCGCTAGGGGAAGGTGAAGGTGCCGTCGGGGGCGGGGGCGAAGGGGCGGGTTTCCACTACGGCGTCGGGGTTCAGGGGGCCGTAGATGTGGGGGTAGGGCAGGTCCTGGCCGGGCACGAGCTCGTAGCGGATCTCCGGGCCCACTCGTTCGGTATCGATGGTGAGCAGGAGCAGGTCGGGGGTGCCCTGGTAGAAGGCGTTCGCCACCAGGGCGACCTGGGCGGGCTGCGAGGTGTGGATGAACCCTTCCTCGGCCAGGGTCCGGCCCAGGGTGGAGATCGTGTACTGGCCGTCGCGCTGGGCCCGGGCCCAGTCGGCCGCCGTGGCGATGTGGTAGATGAGCGTCACCGCACGGAAGTGTAGCCAGGGTCACAGCCACGATGAGGTCTCGGTCACTGCGCGATCCGGCCGACTGGAATAGGTTCAAGGTCAACACGCGGGACCGCCGGTCTTGTTCCGGCGAGCGGCGCGTGGCGTTAACCTTGAAACAGCGAGGACGCCAAGAATGACACAGGCACCGGAAGCCCCGGACCGGTCCAGGGCACAGATCTCCGAACGTACATTCCGCAAAGATCCCTGGTACAACGCACCGCGCATCACCGCGACGTTGCTCACGATCTGGGTGCTGTACGCCACGGTCCGCGTGTTCACCGGCCACTGGTACTACGTGCCCAAGGACCACTACCTGACGCCGTTCTACTCGCCGTGCGTCAGCGGCGAGTGCGTGCCCGGCTCGAGCGCCCTGGGCCACTGGTGGCCGGCGATCCCGCCGATCATCCCGTACGCGGCCGTGGCGCTGATCTTCGTGCTCGGCTTCCGGACCACCTGCTACTACTACCGGCGGGCTTACTACCGGGCGTTCTGGCGGTCCCCGGCCGCGTGCGCGGTGCGCGAGCCGCACGCCAAGTACACCGGCGAGACCCGGTTCCCGCTGATCGGGCAGAACCTGCACCGGTACTTCTTCTACGCCGCCCTGCTCATCGCCGTCCTGCTCAGCTACGACGTGACGCAGGCGTTCCGGGGCCCGGACGGGAACTTCGGGTTCGGCATCGGGTCACTGATCCTGCTGGCCAACGCGGTCCTGCTGTGGGGTTACACGCTGGGCTGCCACTCCTGCCGGCACATCACCGCCGGCCTGCTGAAGAACTTCTCCAAGCACCCGGTCCGGTACTGGACGTGGACGAAGTTCTCCTGGCTGAACGCCCGGCACATGCAGTTCGCCTGGATCACGCTGGGCACGCTGATGCTGAGCGACCTGTACATCATGCTCGTGGCTAGCGGGGCCTTCCCCGATCCGCGGATCTTCAACTGAACGGGCAAAGGGTATGACCAGCGAAGCTGTATCAACCGAAATCGACAGGTTCTCTTACGACGTCGTCGTCGTCGGAGCGGGCGGCTCGGGGCTGCGCGCGGCGATCGAGGCGCGGCTGCACGGCAAGAAGACCGCGATCATCTCCAAGTCCCTGTTCGGCAAGGCGCACACGGTCATGGCCGAGGGCGGCTGCGCGGCCGCCATGGGCAACGTGAACCCGAACGACAACTGGCAGGTCCACTACCGCGACACCATGCGCGGCGGCAAGTTCCTGAACAACTGGCGGATGGCCGAGCTGCACGCCAAGGAGGCCCCGGACCGGGTTCTGGGAGCTCGAGGCCTGGGGCGCGGTCTTCGACCGGACCAAGGACGGCAAGATCAGCCAGCGGAACTTCGGCGGGCACGAGTACCCGCGGCTGGCGCACGTCGGCGACCGGACCGGCCTGGAGATGATCCGCAGCCTGCAGCAGAAGGTCGTCGCGATGCAGCAGCAGGACGCGATCGAGCACGGCGACCCGGAGGCGATGATCAAGGTCTTCGCCGAGACGACGATCACCGAGCTGATCAAGGACGACTCCGCTGACGGAGGGGGGCGCATCGCCGGGGCGTTCGGGTACTTCCGCGACACCGGCCGGTTCGTCCTGTTCGAGGCGCCCGCGGTGGTGCTGGCCACCGGCGGCATCGGCAAGACCTACAAGGTCACCTCCAACTCCTGGGAGTACACCGGCGACGGGCACGCGCTCGCGCTGCGGGCCGGGGCCAAGCTGCTGAACATGGAGTTCGTGCAGCTGCACCCGACCGGGATGGTGTGGCCCCCTTCGGTGCGCGGGCTGCTGGTCACCGAGTCGGTGCGCGGCGACGGCGGCGTGCTGCGCAACTCCGAGGGCAAGCGGTTCATGTTCAACTACGTGCCCGACGTGTTCCGGGCCCAGTACGCGGAGACCGAGGAGGAAGCCGACCGCTGGTACGACGACCCGGACCACAACCGGCGCCCGCCCGAGCTGCTCCCCCGCGACGAGGTGGCCCGCTCGGTCAACGCCGAAGTCAAGGCGGGACGCGGGTCGCCGCACGGCGGCGTCTTCCTCGACATCGCGTCCCGGCGGCCGGCCGAGTACATCCTGCAGCGGCTGCCGTCCATGTACCACCAGTTCAAGGAACTGGCCGACGTCGACATCACCAAGGAGCCGATGGAAATCGGCCCGACCTGCCACTACGTGATGGGCGGGGTGGAGGTGGACCCGGACACCGGGGCCGCCTCGGTGCCCGGCCTGTTCGCGGTGGGCGAGGTGTCCGGCGGCATGCACGGGTCCAACCGGCTGGGCGGCAATTCCCTGTCCGACCTGCTGGTCTTCGGCCGCCGGTCCGGGCTGGGCGCGGCCGAGTACGTGTCGGCGCTGCCGGCCAGGCCCGCGGTGTCCGAGGCGGCCCTGACGGACGCCACGGCGGTGGCGCTCGCGCCGCTGGAGCGGGCCGAGGGCGAGAGCCCGTACGCCATCCACGGCGAGCTGCAGACGATCATGAACGACCTGGTCGGGCTGATCAGGCGCGAATCGGAGATGAAGACCGCGCTGGTCGAGCTGGACAAGCTGCGGACCCGGGAGACGCAGGTCAGCGCGCCGGGTGGCCGGGCCTACAACCCGGGCTGGCACCTGGCCCTGGACCTGCGGAACATGCTGGTGGTCGCGGAGTGCGTGGCGCAGGCCGCGCTGGAGCGGCAGGAATCGCGCGGCGGCCACACCCGGGACGACTACCCGGCCATGTCGCCGGAGTGGCGGAAGATCAACCTGATCTGCTCGGCCACGACGGACGGGACCGTGTCGCTCGAGCGCCAGCCGATCGCGGCGATGCGGACCGAGCTGCTCGAGCTGTTCGACATCAGCGAGCTGAAGAAGTACATGACGGACGAGGAGCTGACCGGCCTGTCCGGCTACAGCGCCAGCGCGGCTGAGGCTGAGGAGAAACCTTCCGAAGCCAGCGAAGCGCCCGCGAGGAAGACTGGAGAATAGAGCGATGGCGTACGAAGCGGCGCTGCGGGTATGGCGCGGGGACGCGGGCTCCGGTGAGCTCGCCGACTACCAGGTCGAGGTCAACGAGGGCGAGGTCGTCCTCGACGTGCTGCACCGGCTGCAGGCCACGCAGGCCAGCGACCTGGCGATCCGGTGGAACTGCAAGGCCGGCAAGTGCGGGTCGTGCTCGATGGAGATCAACGGGCGGCCGCGGCTGGCCTGCATGACCCGGATGTCGGTGTTCACGCCGGAAGAGACGCTGACGATCACCCCGATGCGGACCTTCCCGGTGATCAGGGACCTGGTCACCGACGTGTCGTTCAACTACGCCAAGGCGCGGGAGATCCCGTCGTTCACCCCGGACCCGGCGGTCAAGCCGGGCGAGTTCCGGATGCAGCAGATCGACGTGAACCGGTCGCAGGAGTTCCGTAAGTGCATCGAGTGCTTCCTGTGCCAGAACACCTGCCACGCGATCCGTGACCACGCCGAGAACGAGCAGACCTTCGCCGGGCCCGCGCTTCCTGATGCGGGTGGCCGAGCTCGAGATGCACCCGGCCGACACCGCCGACCGGCGGGAGATCGCCCAGGACGACTTCGGCCTCGGCCTGTGCAACATCACCAAGTGCTGCACCGAGGTCTGCCCCGAGCACATCAAGATCACCGACAACGCGCTGATCCCGTTGAAGGAACGGGTGGTCGGACGCAAGTACGACCCGCTGGTCTGGCTGGGCGACAAGATCACCCGTCGCTCCCACAAGGACACCCCCAAGGTGCCCGGCAAGCGGTAGCAGGAAAAGCTGCGTGAAACCCGGGTTCCAGTGCGTTCGAGCGCGGTCGAACCCGGGTTTCATCTCGCCGGGGGAATCGCGGGGGCGGGAAGACGCGGGGGGCGGGAAGACGCGAATACGTTAAGACGGGATGAAACCGGGCGGGTGACGCCGCGGCCCGGCTACCATGACGGATGGCCAGGGCTGGTGCCTACCCGCTGCGCCCACCCCAGGCCCGCTGAACGTGCTCACGGTGCTCGTATCGTCACTCGTTCGGGATAATGGTTTGTCTACTGGCGGGGTCATGGCCTAGGGGAGCGAAGGGCTGGCATGTCGCATCTGAACTATGCCGAGGCGGGGGTCGTCGGCCTCCTGCAGGGCATCACCGAGCTGTTCCCGATCTCCAGCCTGGGGCACGCGGTGCTCATCCCGGCGATCGTCGGCGGGCAGTGGGCCAAGGACCTGAACGTGTCCGCGCCCGAGTCGCCGTACCTGGCGTTCATCGTCGGGCTGCACGTGGCCACCGCCCTGGCCATGATCATCTACTTCTGGCGGGACTGGATCCGCATCATCCGGGCCTTCTTCGCCTCGCTCGGGCACTTCGCCTCGCCCGCGCCGGGCACCCGGCGGTTCCAGCCGCAGGGGGTCGACCAGACGCTGGCCTGGATGATCATCGTGGGCACGATCCCGGTCGGCCTGGCCGGGGTCGCGCTCGAGCACACCTTCCGCACCATCTTCAGCAAGCCCCTGCTGACCGCGACGTTCCTGTTCGTGAACGGGCTGATCCTGCTGGGGGGCGAGCGGCTGCGGCGGCGCGGGGCCGACGCCGAAGCTCAGCAGGTCCTCGCGGACCAGCAACTGGCCGCCGAGCGGCAGCGGACCGTGGTCGCCGCGGGCGCGTACAGCGGCGGCGGCCGCCACTCCTCCGGGCAGCGGGCCATGAAGCAGGAGGAGGCCAGCCTCGCGGTCGCCTCGGACCAGCGGGTGACCCAGCTCGGCTTCCTGACCGCCATCGGCCTGGGCGCGGCGCAGATCCTGGCCCTGCTGCCCGGCATCAGCCGGGACGGCATCGTCATGGTCAGCGGCATGTTCCGCGGGCTGACCCGGCAGGACGCGGCCCGCTTCTCGTTCCTGCTGTCCGCCCCGGTCATCTTCGCGGCGGGCGTGCTGAAGATCAGCGACCTGACCGGGCCGCTGGGCAACGGGATCCGCGGCGAGGTGCTCTTCGGCAGCATCTTGTCCGGGCTCGGCGCCTACTTCGCGCTCCGCTTCCTGGTCCGCTACCTCAGCGACGCCTCGCGCACGCTGACGCCGTTCGCCATCTACTGTCTCGCGGCCGGCTTGGGCAGCTTCATTTACCTCGCCGTGAAGTAGCCGGGGTGGGGGTGACGCCGGGGGTCGGGATGCCGCCCCCGGGCGGCGCCGCCGAGCCGCCCGGGCTCGACGGGCTGGTGCCGGTCGGGCTGGCCTTGGCGTTGGCCGCGGGACGGGTGAAGCCGATCGCGCCCCGGTTGCGGTAGCTGGCCACCCGGATCGGGAAGCCGGTCGCGTACGCCTCGATCATCTGCCCGTTGCCGATGACCAGCCCGACGTGCCCCGGGTCGGTGACGGTCCCGTCCGAGCCGGCGAAGAAGACCAGGTCCCCGGGCTGCACCTGGGCGGCGGGCACCTTCACCTCGGTGGCCCACTGGGCCTGCGAGGTGCGCTCGATGTTGATCCCGGCGGTCCGGTAGGCCATCATCACCAGGCCCGAGCAGTCGAACGCGTCCGGCCCGGTGCCGCCCCACAGGTAGGGCTTGCCCAGCTGCGCTTCGGCGTAGGAGAGGGCGGTGGCCACCACCTGGCTCGGCGCCTGGACGACCGGCAGGCCGCCCGCCGTCTGGGTGCAGCCGGCCACCGCGTTACTGGCGGTGAGCTGCGCCGAGTCCACCGAGAACTTGCCGCCCGCGTACTGGCCCGCGTAGAGCAGCACGCTCTGCACGTAGGACTGCAGGTGGTTGTAGGCGAAGACGGCGCCGGCCGGGTTCGCCTGCACATCGAACTCGAGCAGGTACTTAGCCGCGCCCGCGATCGCGTCGGCCGGGTCGTACACGTTGGCGACCCCGTCGCCGTCCTCGTCGGTGGCCACGCCGCTGACCACCTGGCTGGCCGGGTGGATGGAGGCCCCGCCCCAGGTGTTGCCGGACGCGCCCTCGATCCCGATCTGCATGGGCCCGGCCGCCCCGAAGCCGTTCTGGCCGCTGTGCACGCCGGGCAGGGTGGTCTGGCCGTTGTTGCTCTCCACGGTGCCGATGCCGGCCAGCAGGGTCCACGGCACGCCGTACTGCTGGCCGACCTTCTTGTACCAGAACAGGTAGCTGGACGGGATCGACTTGGCCTTGGCCCCGGCGGGCGGCTGCCCGGCCGTGCCCGTCTGCTGGCCCGAGCAGTTCGCGTTCGTCGCGAAGAAGGAGCTCGCGCCGATCAGGATCGGCACCGCGAGCAGGCCGACGCCGACCACCGCGATGAGCCCGATGATGCCGATCACCAGGAGCCGCGGAGCGCGCTGTTCCCGGGGGGTGCCCGGTGGTGTGTCCGTGCGGGTCAGGAGCCGGTTCGCCATGGCTGGTCCCCCGTCAGAACTGACCCGCGGAGGACAGCTCGATGTCGTTCACCAGCCAGCTGGTGCCCGACCCGGTGACCGTGATCGCGTACTGGGTGCTGCCGTTGCTGGTGCCCTTGCTGGTCACCAGGTGCTGGGTCCCGGTGACGATGAAGGTCAGGCTGGACGGCCCGAACGACCGCAGCGAGACGATCACCGCCGTCCCGGTGGCCACCTGCTTCTGGTCGGTCCTGACCTTGGCCACGCCCGGGGTGGAGTACAGGCCCTGCAAGGTGGTGGCCAGCTGCGCGGTGATCAGGCCGCTCATCGAGCCGACGTAGGCTTTGGCGCTCTCGGTGTAGGAGTACGTGTCGTAGTCGGCGAGGAAGTTCTGCGTCACCGTGGCCGCGGCCGCCAGGCCGGCCTGCGTGAACGGCAGCCACGAGTAGATGTTCACGGGGCCGGACGCGGCCGGCGTCGCGGTCACGGTGCTGGTGGCGGTGCTGGTGGTCGGCGGCGGCGACGGGACCGACCCGGTCGGCGACGGGGTGCGGGACGGCTGAGCCTGCGCGCTCGAGGGGCCGCCCTTCGGCAGGACGAGCCAGTAGCCGAGCGCGGCCAGGACCACGACGACCAGGGCGAACACGGCCTTCTTCTGGCCGGGGCTGAGATCCACCGAGCCCGCCCGCTACTTGTCCCGCCGGATCGGACGGAGCCAGAACGGCGTGGCCGCCGGCTGGTCCTTCTCGCCGGTCCCGTTGCCGCCCTGGTCCGCGGGCGGCCGCGACGCACCCGCCGAAGACGGGGCCGAAGACGGGGCCGAGGACGGGGCCGGGCGGGGCCGGGCGCCGGAACGCGACCGGGCGCCGGCCGTCGGCCAGCCGCTGGCCGGCCAGGCCGGGCCAGAACCCGGGGACCCGGCGGAACCCCCCGAGCCGGACCCGCCGCTGCGGATGGGCGGGGCGGACCCGCCGGAACGGCCGCGGACCGGCGTGGCCGGACCCGACAGCGGTCCCGGGGCCGCGGCCCGGGGCCGCGAGCTGGCGGGCGCCGACCGTCCGGCGCCGCGTGACCAGCCGGAGGCCGAGGCGCCCGCGCCCGTCGGGGACGCGCCCGCGCCCGTCGAGACCGGGCTGGCCGGGGCCGGGGCGGCCGGGGCGGCCGGGGATGCGGGAGCCCGGGTCGGTCCCGTCCGGGCCGGGCCGGGCCGGGGCCCGCCCGCCCGCGCAGGCAGGTCGAGCGGCGGGGCGACCCGGCCGCTGGCGCCTTCGGCCTCGGCCGCGTTCCTGGCCCGGGCCGAGCCGGCCCCGCCGGCCGTGCCGACCAGCCGGCGGGCGCCCCCGCCGGCCTCGCCGTCGCCGTCCGCTCCCGGCGGAGCGTCCGGCCGCAGCCGCGACGCGTACGCATCGCCGGTCCCGGCCTGGACGGCGCCGGCCGCGGCCTCGACCGCGGCGGCCCGGCTCGCGGCCGATCCGGCGGCCGCGTCGGCCGCCTGCTGGCCCGAGTTCCGGCGCGCCCACCGGGCGGCCCGGTAGCTGGCCATCCCGGGAACGGCCGCGGTCGCGGCGTCGAGCGTGGACCGGCGGAAGGTGTGGCTGGCTTCGCGCAGGCTGTACTCGGCCCGTTCGGTCGATCCGATCGTGCCGTAGCCGACCGCGGAGAACAGGTGGCTGAAGGGCCGGCGGTAGATGAAGACCGCCACCGTGACCAGCGCGATCATCAAGATCTTGAGCGCCCAGGGCAGCACGGTATCGGCCGTCCCCATGATCAGCGAGTAACAGTAGAGCAGCACGGAGAGCACGATCGCGATCGCCGCCTGTTTCATCAGCACGCCGACCAGCATCTCGAACCAGCGGGTGGCGATGACCCGGCCGAACCCGGGGTGGGTCCCGATGATCAGGAAGAACGGCCCGGCCACCAGCAGCAGCAAGAAGCCCAGCTTGAGCACGATCAAGGTCAGCGCGATCAGCAAGATGAGCAGCCCGGCCACCAGCGCGGCGAACATCGCGGCGAACGCGATCTCCAGCCGGGTCGTCCACTGGTTGCCCTGGAACAGGGAGTAGACGGCCGGGTCGTTCTGCTGCATCGAGGTCGCGATGCCCGTGTAGGTGGCCTGCTTGGCCTGGTCCAGCGCGGTGCTCGGGGTCTCGTTGGCCGCGATCGCCTGCGCCCACAGCAAGGACCGGCCGTAGTGGTTCACCACGGTCTGCTGGCCGCCGGCCGCGGTCGCGTACGCGGTAGAGCCGAGCTCGCCGTACAGCCAGGGCTTGCACACCAGGACCGACCACAGCTCGTTGGCGTTCTCGTCGACCAGCGCGTTGCCCGAGGTGTAGGCGAAGTCGCCCGGCACGCTCTGCGGGTCCCCCTGCTGCACCGGCAGGCAGTTGGTGCTGGCCGGGGCGGGCAGCTTGGAGAACGCGGTGTTGAGCACCTCGGTGACGCCGTTGGAGACGGTGGTGCCGACCCCGGTGAAATCGGCCGGACGGCCGATCAGCGCGATCGCGGCCACGCAGGCCACGACCATCCACAAGGTGCCCTCGATGGTCCGGGTGGCGCGCTTGCGGATCAGCCCCTGCCAGGCCAGCCAGATCGCGCCGATGATGACCACCGGCGCCAGGAAGGGGAAGTAGATCGCCTTGCCGAGCGCGGTGATCAGCCGGTTCACCGCGTCCTGGAGCCAGGTCAAGATGTTGTTGCCCGCCGCCGACTGGTAGACCGTGATCGTCACCCGGTCCATCGATTTCGCCGCGTCGAAGACCATCCCGGCCACGTTGTTGCCGATCAGCGACGTCATGTCCGAGCACTGCAGGCCGTGCGCGGCCCAGAACTGGCCCGCCACCCCGTAGTTGTCATACAGCGTCTTGCCGCCCGCCGCCGCGGCCGGCGGCTCGACCATCGCGTTGAGGCCGCCGGTGGCCTGCTCGGGCTCCGGTATCGAGGGCGTGCAGATGTTGTTCAGGTCGCCGACCAGCCCGCTGGAACCCGAGTTGCACAGCCCGACCAGGCCGCCGATGTCACCGATGCCCGGCACCTGGCACACGCCGCCGGGCGCGGCCGGGGCGGCCGGGGTGAGGCTGGCGGTCAGGTGCACCTGGGTGGCGTGGGCGGGGCTGGCGTGGGCGGGGCTGGCCTGGGCGGAGCTGGCCTGGGCGGAGCCGGCCTGGGCTGGGCTGGCCTGGGCCGCGAGCGCGGGGGTGGCGATCGCGAGGGAGGCCGCCGCGAACAGCAGCACCAGGATGAGCCAGCGCGGGACGCGCCGGCCAGGACGCCGGGATTCAGCGCGGTCTCGCCTCGGGGAACTGGCGGGTTCGGGCGATTTAGCCATCTTTAGGGAGCTCCTGAATTCTGCGGGTACGACGACGCTTCCGGCGCTCGCGTGCTGACCGCAGACTTGCCGGCCACCGGGCTGCCTTCGCCCGGCCATTCCGGCGCATCCGCGCTGGGTTCCCTGCGTGCAGACGGGTCAGGCTGGCTGAGCCTGGCCCGGGTGGGGTTGGTGTCGATCCAGTCCCTCAGCTCGTCCGAGACCAGGTCGACCCCAATGCGCCCGGCTCGGTTATCCAGATCACGGAAGATGCACTCGCCGTTGCCGAGCGAGCGGAGCACGGCCTTGTGCTCGTCGGATGGCGCGACCCCGAGCAGCGCCATGACGTTCGCCACCTCGGCCCGCTCGGACGAGCGGAACGCGAAGACCCCGGACAGGCAGTTGGTCACCTGCTCGTTCAGCAGGTCGCCGGCGTTCTGCGAGACCAGGACCAGCGCGGTGTTCCTCGACCGGCCCATCCGGGACACCTCGGGCACCAGCTTGGCGCCCTCGGGCGTAGAAGTGATCGCCCAGGCCTCGTCCAGGAAGATCGCCTTGGGCAGCGTCCGGTCGATGCCGTTGAGCAGCTTGCGGGCGAACTGCGAGACCAGGTACAGCAGCGCCACCGACAGCCGCTGCTCGTAGGAGTAGTCGTCCCGGCTGGTGTTGGAGTCCGGCAGCGTCAGGCCCGCCAGCGTGAACACCGTGGTCCAGCCCTCCGCGTCGATCTGCTGGCCCACCGACGGCGCGAAGCACAGCCGGGCCAGCCGCATCTCCGAGACCGCCCGCATCACCGCGCCGGTGTTCTTCCAGGCCGGGTCGTCGGCCTGCTCCAGATGCGAGATGACCTTGCCCAGGCTCGGCCGCTCGGTCCCGGCCACCGCGCCGACCGCCTGGATCATCGCGGACTCGCGTTCCTCGCTCATCCGCGGCAGCAGCAGCCGCAGCGTCTCGGTGGCCATCGTCCGCTTCTCGGACAGGTCCATCCCGAACGAGAACGGGTCCAGCAGCCCGGGCGCCGCCGAGTTCAGCGGCAGCACCCGCGCCTTGCGCCCCTGCCGGGACAGGTACTCCACCAGCGACTCGGCGTCGCCCTTGGGGTCGATCACCGCCACCGTCGCGCCGCGCAGCGCCAGCTGGTAGATCAGCAGCATGGCCAGCGTCGTCTTGCCGCCGCCGGGCTCGCCGGTGATGGCCACCGCGGTCGGCCGGTTGCGCGCCGCCGCCAGCAGCGGATCGAAGTGCACGACGGAGCGGGCCCGGCCCAGGGTCTCGCCGATATACGGCCCGACCCAGCCGGAGCCGGAAGCGGCGTCGGTCCGGTCGCCGAGTTCCACCGTCGCGGTCGGCATGCCGCCGGCGATCGTGTAAAGCGGCTGCCGCTGCACGTAGGAATTCAGCCGGATGCGCTCACCGGGCAGCGCCTCGCACAACAGCGAGAACTGGTCGCCGGTCGAGTTGACCACGTCGATCCCGATATCCCGGTAATGCTCGATGACCGCCTCTACCCGGCGGACGCACAATTCCTTGGTCGGGGCCGCGACGATCAGGCGGTGCCAGCCGTAGACGAAAGGCAGCCGCTCCTTGGTGATGCCGTGCTCGAGCATTCTGGCCGCGGCGATCTGCTCGGCCAGCGCAATGGGCGCCTCGGCGCCCGCCTCCCGGATATGCGCGTCCATATCGCGCGCGTGCGCGAGCCGGCGGCTGACGTCCTTGCTCGCCTTGGCCGGCGGAATGAGCTTCATCCGCGAGCTGATCTCCACCGGGAACGGCAGCGAATCAGCGAAATGCAGCCACGGCTCCCCGTCCGGGAACGCCATCACGTCGGGAAAACGGGCAAACGACAGGAAAGCGGTATACGACTCGCCGGAGACGTGCTCCAGGCACAGCAGGGTCCGCCCGTTGTGGACCTGGCCCTCGAAGAGCGTGTCGATCTCGCCCGCGCCCCACCGCCGGCGCTTGGTCGCGGACGGCAGTGGCTCCCCCGCGGTCTGCATCATCGTGTGCTGCACCAGCCACGCGATCTCGCTCGAGGTGGCGTGCCGGGCCACGAGCGCGCTGGCGTTCAGCGCCCGGCCGAGGCGCTCGGCCTGGTCGGCCCACTTGGCGATCTCGGGCGGGCCGATCGACTCGTCCTCGATCCCGAGCGCGCTCTCGCCGCGGTTGTAGACCCCGCGGAACTGCGAGAACACGCCGCCGGAGAGCTGCGCGCGCACGCCGCGCTGGCCCAGCCGGACGCCGAGGTAGATCTCCTTGCCCCAGAAGTCCTTGGCCCAGACGTGCTGGTAGGTCTGCTCCAGGTACTCCCGCCAGCCCGGGCCCCCGTCCGAGGTCGCGTCCAGGCCGGTGGCCCAGGCGTGCGCCGGGTAGGCCCGGTGCGCGATGCGCAGGTGCACCTCGGCGTCCTGCATCCTGATCGCGGCCAGCGCGACGGTGATGTTGGTGGCCAGCGCCTCGCGCTCGTCGGGCGTGGTGAACTCGTACGACACCGAGGGGATGCGGTAATACGCCCACGCGTGCGTGTCGGTGAGCAGGATCCGGTCGTCGAAGTACCGGATGGCCAGGCGGGCGCGCCCCCGGGAGTTCTTGGCGCCTTTAGTGCGAGTGCTCACCGGCATTCCTTCCGGGAACGGGACTCGCCGGGGCCGCCGACAGGGCCGCCACGAGCACCCCGGCCAGCGCCGTGTAAGCCAGCCTGGTCTGCGCCTTGAGGTTTTCCCCGGCCGGGCTGCCGCCCGGGGCCAGGTTGTCATCCCACGGCACCCGCACGATGGCGCGGCAGCGGCCCCTGGCCACGGATTCGGCCCGGAGCACGTCTTCCATCGTCCGCCTGCTCACCCCGTTGACGACCGTCACCGCGCGCGCCGCCAGCTCGCCGTGGCCGTGCGCGCCGAGCCATTGCTGGGTATTGGCCAGCGAGGTAGCCGCGTCCGGGCTAGCCGGGGCGACCAGGATCAGCTGGTCCGCCGCGGCGAGCACCCGGGTCAGGCCGGACGGCGAGGGGTCGATCATGGTCAGTGCGTACCGTTCGGTCAGCAGGCCGGCGAGCCGTCCGAAACCGGCCCCTTCTCCGGCGCCGTTCCCCGGCTGGCCCGCGATCACGTCGAGCCGGCCACCCGGCTCCGGCCCGGCCAGCAGTTCCGGCGGGGACGCCGGCCCGGCTCGTGGCCGGCTAGCGGCGCCTGCGCCTCGGCTAGCAGGGCCTGCATCGTGACGGCCGGCGCGTGGCGGGCGGCCAGGGAGGTGGGCCCGGGGTTCACGTCGAGCGCGGCCACCGCGATCCCGCGCACCGTGGCCAGGATATGACTGGTCATCAGCGCGGTCACGGTCTGGCCCGCGCCCCTGGTGCAGCCGAGCACCGCGATCAGGGACGGCGCGGCCAGCGGCAGCCGGGCGCGGTCGCGGTCCAGCGTCTCCTGGTCCCGCTTACCGGGCCCCTGGCCGCCGGCTACCACCTTCACCTGGCGACGCCAGCTGCTGGCGTCGCCGCGGCTGCCGGGGCCGCTCAGCGCCCGCTCGATGGACGGCAGCGGCCGCCCGCGCTCCACGCCGACCGGCCGGGCGGCGACCGGGGCGGGTGCTTCAGCGGGCTGAGCCGCGGCTTCTTCTTCGGATGACGGCGCCTCGGCGGCGATTTCTGGGGCAGCTGAGGCACGTTCTGGGGCAGCCGGGGCCCGCTCGGCCACCGCGGGGGCAGGCTCGGGTGCCTCGGAAGCGGATTCGGGCGCCGACGGTGCGGGCCCGGTTGCCGACGGTGCGGGCTCGGCCTTCATCGCTGCGGGCTCGGGCGTAGCGGGGACGGACCCGGGGGCCTGGGACACGAGCGTCGCGGGGTCAGGCGTTCCGGGCACGAGGCCCTCATCGGGCGATGCCGGGGGCTCAGCTGACTGAGTTGCGGCTTCCCGGATCTCGGCTTCTTCCCTGGTTTCGGCTGCCCGGGCTTCGGCTGCCCGGGCTTCGGCTGGGGACGGCTGGGCGCGGAGCATCCAGCGAGCCCGGGCCTTGGCCGACGGCGCGGGCGGCTGCGGCCAGGCCGGACCGCTCTGCTCGGCATCCGGCGTGGCTTGCGGGGCATCCGGCGTGGCTTGCGGGGCATCCGGCGCGGGCGGCGGGACGAAGGCCGCCGCTCGGCCGGCCTTGCGTCCCAGGGCCGGCCTGAGCCCGGCGAGGTGCCGGCGGACCGGACCGGGGGCGGAGCCGGAGCGGGGTCCGGCGTCATGACCGCCACCCGTTACGGGCTCGGCGCTCGCGACGGGCTCGTCGTCCGCCGTGGCATCGTGCTCGTGACCGGGCTCGGCGTCGGGTCCGGGGCTGAGCCCGGGGAAGGCGTGAGCCTCCGGGAACGCTCCCGCCTCGGGGAACGGCACCGGCTCGGGCCGCGCGCGGACCAGCGGGAATAGGTTGACCTCGAGGGACGGCCAGGCCGTCGGCCCGGACGACTCGCTCGGGGCGCGGAGGGCGGGATCGGAATCGTGCGCGACCTCGAGCGTCCGTGCCTCCCGCTCGTCCGCCGGAGGCGGCGGGCTCAGCCACGCCGCGGGCAGCCCGGTCTCGGGGCCCAGGGCCGGGCTGCCCCCGGCGCCGGGCTCGGGGAGGGGCCAAGATGGCCACGCGGGCTCGCGGCCCGGCTCGGCCGGAGGCTGGTTCGCGGGCCGTTTCGGCGCGCGGCGGGCCGGCGTGCGTTCCGGTACCTGGACCGGCGCCGAGGTACCGGCCTCGGGCGACCAGGGCATAACCGGCGGGGACAGCTGCTGGGCGGTCGCCAGCGCCGGGGCGGCGGCTCGCGGCGGGGCCGCCGCCAGCGGCTGCGCCGCGAGCCGCGACGGCCGCGGCACCCGTATCCCGGTCCGGGCCGGGCGAGCCCCGGATACCTGCCGCGCCGGAGCGCGCGGCGAGGACCTGACCGGGGAATGTTCTGCCTTCCGGGGGCGGCCCTTGCTGGGCCGGGCCTTGGTCGGGTGCCGGTGCCACACCCGGGCGGACACCATGATCTCGTCCTTTTCCGCGAACGGCGCCATCCGGCACCAGGTCCGCGGTTCCGACACGTACCGGAGCTGCGAGCTCACCAGCTCGGGCAGCCGCTTGCTCTCGATGACCGGCCTCGTCGTCAGCCAGGTAAGGACACCGGGCGGAAGCACGTAAAGCCAGACCAAATTGTGGTTAAAGGGCAAGCCGACAGCAATCAGGAAGATTACGTAAGGAACCGTAATTCCCGCGAATACTCCGATCCAGGTGATCGGCAAAGGTGCTGGCAGCCGAAAATCATAGAGCTTGTAAAGTCTCTTTTCGATTCGCCAGATATTCGTGTAAGTGGGAAGATCCACTAGTGGCGCGCCCCTTCTTCCTGATTCGGGATCAGTGGACTCCGAGCGCGTTCGCTATGCCGGTGGCAAGCGCGTGTACGATGCCGGGCGTGTAGAAGATGACCGCAATGGCCACGGCAAGCACGATGAACTGCACGAACCGGGTGACCTCACGAGTGAAGAGGAAGAAGATCGCTACGATCCCGACGATGCCGAGGAACAATGGCCCGAACAGACCCTGCAGGTAGGTAACGAGCCCCTGCGTACTCAAGGCCACTGGAGCCATCGCGGCGGTGAGGTGAGTATGCATAACATGCCCCTTCCGGGAGCAAATGGACATCCAGATAGTGCTGCGGCAGGCCACTTGATCAGGTACAAGTAAAGCGGATGCACGAGCAGGCCAGGGTATGGCGGGGGCGGTAGCCCGGCGCGCCGGCGCTCCGCCATAGGGCCGGCCAGGCGGGGCCGGACAGGCCGGGCCGGCCGCCGGCCCGGGACAGGTTTGACAGACTCCGCACCGGGGAACACAGCCCGGGCGATGTCCGGCCCGCCGGGGGCGGCCGGGACGAGGAAGGGTCCGCGCGAGCCGGGCCAGTGCGTTACCGTCCGGCCAGGTAGGGTACGACCGCAGGCGGGCATGACGATGTCAGCTGGCCCTGTCCTGTTCATCGGGCTCCCACCGCCTTGGTCGACGCTCCAATCTCTTTTACATACCATTTGCCGGTATGAAGGTCGACAACCGACATACCATATGTCATCTCGAGTTTCGATGCCATCCCTAGATTTCCGGCGGCCGGATCTGGCTGCTCAGAGACCTGCCAAATCACGGTCACTGTTATCTGCCTGGTCCCGGCGCCCGGCGGCACCTGAAGTGCGCTGATCGAGTCGAACGCCGCCGCGCCGCCGAGTCCGGTCAGTGACGTGCCGGGGGCGAGGAACCGGCTCAGCGCGACGCTATCGCCACTGGCGTAGGCCCGGAAAAAGGCCGGCAACTCATTCATCAGCTGACTTCGGGCCACCTGGTCCGAACCTTTCGGCACAGTAGTAGCCGGCGGCTGGATCCGCTGGGGCGCGGGCAGCCAGGCGGGCTCGCCGGAGACCACCAAGCCGCCGCCGGCCGCGGCCACCGGCACGCCGAGCTCGGTGAGCTGGCCGCTGATCAGGGCGAGCAGCGTCACCACGGCATGCCGCGGGTCCTGCACCTTGATGCCTGCGACCTGCAGGGATTGCAAGTTGACCTGGCCGACGCCGTTCCAGCCCAGATTCGGATCGGCGGCCGAGACGCTGGGCGGCACGAACGCCTCCAGCGCCTGCTCGCGCTGAACCTGGCTCTGCGGGCTGAACCCGAAGTAGACCCGGCCGAACTCGGCCGCGTAGGCCTCGGCCAGAGCGACGGGATACTGCCCGCTGGCCGCGCTGCCCGTCCCCGTGCTTCCCGCTGGGCCGCCCGCCGGCGGGGCCGACGAGTGGCTGAGGACGATCGCGGTGAGGCCGCGGAACACGATGACCAGCAGGGCCGCCCAGAGCACGATCCGCAGCGGCCAGAGCAGCCACCGCCCGCCCGCCCCGCGCCAGCCGGGCCCGGCCGCGACCGCGCCGCCGCCCTGCATGCCCGCCAGGAACGGATCCATATCGCCGTAGAAGGCCGTCTCGCCGTACCGATCCCGATCACCGTACCGGGCCCGGTCGCTGTACAAGGCCCGGGCCTGAGACCGCGGCGGAAGCAGCTCCGCCGGGTCGGGATAGTACGCGCCAGACCGCTCTCCGTTACCGGATGCCCGGCCCGCGAACCATCACACCTCCGCACGTTTCCGCACCGGAGAACCCCCGGGCGGCCGTCCCTTTCGTGCTGGCCTCGCGCTCCATTGTGCGCCAAGAAGTCACGGTGCGGAACCGGATACAGCCGATCACCAGAACATCCGCACGGACAAAACGACCAGCATCCGTGATACGGCCCGGACACGCAGAGGGTTCAAACGAGTTCGGAACGTATTCAGCCAGGCCGACGGCGCGCGCCTTCCCGCCGATACGCCTCGGGCGTAGCCGCACATGCGGTCGGCTGGCGGAATATTCCCAGGTCATAGCCGCCTTACTAAACGGCGATCCGCCCAGCCGGTCCCGGCTCGTACCGCCCGGGCCCGGACTGCGCCCGGCCCCGCCCCGAGCCGCCGCTGCGTTCACGATCACGCCGTGACTACCCCCTGAACTGCGAAAACTTATCGTCGGCGGCCGTGAGCCGCCGCCAGACCTTAACGGGTTCTTACGCCATCCCTGGCCTCGGCTGGACGACACGCGCGGTCGCGCCCTGGTGGCGAGGTCCGCATAGAAGTAGAATCGAACATAGATACGATAAATGTCAACCAGAGGCGGTGGCTCCATAGAAAACGAGACCGGCCCCTCGCGGTGCGCGCTGCGCGTCCAGCGCGATGGCACGCGACCGGATTACAGTTGCGGTAGGGCGGCCATCCCGCTAGGGCGGCCGCCTGTGCCTCTTGGCCATGGAGGGCAGCAGGGATGGGACCGGGTGCCGCGCTCATCGTGCTCGCTATCGTGCTGGCCTGCGCCTTCGCGGGACAGGCGATCGGGAAGCCAAAGGGCTACCCAGGCGCCGGCTTCACGATAGGCCTGCTGCTGGGCATCCTCGGCGTCGTGATCGTGGCCCTGATGCCGGAGACGGAGGCGGCGAAGGCCGTCAAGGCGCAGCGGCAGTACGAGGCCCAGGTGGCCGCGGCGCAGTGGCAGTACCAGATCCAGGCCGAGGCGGCGAGGCGGGCCGGGTCGCCGTTCTCGCCCCAGCCTCCGCCGTGGCCATGGCCTCCGTATCAGGAACCGGGGCGGCCGTATCAGGACCCGGGGCAGGCGTCCCCGGGGTGGCAGGCTCCCGGCTCTTAGCCTCAGGCCACGCGATACCGTCCGTCATTCCGCTTGTGAGCTGGCCTTTTACTGGCCGTCCGACCGCCGCGCCAGCCACGGGACGGTGCCACCCAGGCTGAGGCCCCGGTATGTGCTTGGTGTGACAGCTGAGACACAGGTAGCATCACAATGTGGTATATAGTTGTCACTGTCTGAGATTTACCCTGGTAGCTGGGTGTATCCATCAGGGTTAGCGCCGGTTACGGGGGTAGTAACCGCAGGGGGAGGGGAAACTGATGGGTCTGTGGTGGATACCAATCGGTATAGGTTCCTGGTTCCTGGTCGCGATCGTGGCGGGGATGTGCATCGGTCCGGTTCTCGGTCACTGGTCCCGGGCCCGGGAATCCGTAGACCAGCACTGGGGGGAGGCAGCGGATGCGCGCCGGGAGCAGGCCGTCCTCGGCATTCCGCTCGCTCGCGCTCCCGTCGTCATCAGGCAGCGCGAGGCGGCTATCGCAATGCGAGAAGGGAATGTTACGTTAAGAGATAACACGTGGCTGCAGGGGAGGTAGCCGCGGGGAGGAAACGTGAACCCATGGTGGTGGGTGCCGATAGGCCTGGCCGCCTGGTCTCTGGTCGCGACCGGAGTGGCGGTCCTCGTCGGTCCGGTGCTCAGGCACTCCGCGCGAGTCCGGGAATCGCACGACCAGGAACTTCTCGACTCCGAACTCCAGGACACGCCGGACAAGCGCGAGCCGCCTCACGATGAGCGGCGGGCCTCATAGGGCGCCCACGGTCAGGGTGCCGGGCGGGCGGCACGTGGCAGGATCGCCGCGAGCCGGTCGACGGAGTCGAGTTCCCCGGCGGCAACAGCAATGACGAGGTCTCAGGCAGCCGGCTTTCACCTGGCTGGCCGATGAATCCAGGCTGCCCGCCTAGTCTGATCAGTCATGCCCACCGCGACAACCGCCCGCCGCATGTTCGAGCTCCTCGAGCCGATCTGCCTGGTCACTTTCTTCGCCGACGAGTGCAACGAGGAGATGGCCGCGCTCGGCCACCGCACCTACTGGGACGGCTACTTCGCCAGCCGCGCCGCGCCGCTGGGATGGGTGCCGGCCGAGGTCGTGCACGCGGCCTTCTACAGCTTTGCCGACGGCGAGGCCGCGCGGCACATCCCGAGCGCGTGGGAGACGATCCCGCCCGAGGCATCCGTCGCCGCCCGCCTGCGCGGCAGCACGGCCTCCGTGCGACGGATCCTCGGCGACGAGCTAGCCAGCTCCCCCGGCCTGGCGCGCGCCGCCGACCTGACCACCGAGGCGGCGACGAGCGCGCCCACGGAGGGCCGGATGATGTACGCCGGGATGCGCACTCTTCCGGTGCCCAGCGACCCGGTCGCCCGGCTGTGGCACTCCGCGACCATGCTGCGTGAGCACCGCGGCGACGGGCACGTCGCCGCTCTCGTCGGCGCCCGCATCGGCGGCACGGAGGCTCACGTGCTCTCCGCGCTGGACGCGGGCATCTACCCGCCGGAGTCGTTCGGGCGCATCCACCACCTGCCGAAAAAGCGGCTGGCGGCGGTCATGGACGGGCTGCGCGAGCGCGGGCTCGTCGACGCCGACGGCCGGTTTACCGACGCCGGCCGCGAGACCAAGCAGCGCATCGAAGCCCTCACCGACGAGCTCGCCGCGCCGCCGTACGACGCGCTCTCCCCGGTCGAGCTCGACGAGCTGATCGCCGAGCTCGAACCCATCACCGCGACGCTGGTGGCCGCTGGATCGGCTTAGACGTTAAACCGGAACTCCACGACGTCGCCGTCGCGCATGACGTAGTCCTTGCCTTCGATGCGGGCCTTGCCCGCGGACCGGGCGGCGGGCAAGGAGCCGGCCGCGATCAGGTCGTCGTAGGAGACCACCTCGGCCTTGATGAAGCCCCGCTGGAAGTCGGTGTGGATGACGCCGGCCGCCTCGGGGGCGGTCGCCCCGGCCCTGATCTCCCAGGCCCGGGTCTCCTTCGGGCCCGCGGTCAGGAACGTCTGCAGGCCCAGCGCGCGGAACCCGGCCCGGGCCAGCTGGGCCAGCCCCGGCTCGCCCATCCCGGCCTCGGCCAGCAGCTCGGCCGCCTCGTCCTCGGGCAGCTCGGCCAGGTCGGCCTCGGTCTTGGCGTCCAGGAAGATCGCCTCGGCCGGGCCATCTCCGGCTAGCACTGGCAGCTCGGTCAGCCGCTTACGCAGGTCCTCATCGGCCAGCTCGGCCACATCCACGTTGAACACGTACAGGAACGGCTTGGCCGTCAGCAGGTGCAGCTCACGCAGCGCGTGCACGTCGATGCCCGCTGCCTTGGCGCCGGCCGACAGCGCGGTCCCGGAATCCAGCAGCCGCTGAGCCGCCTCGGCGGCCGCCACCGCCTGCGCCTTCTCGGGGTCCTTGGCGAACTTGGTTTCCTTGACCAGCCGGGGCAGCGCCTTCTCCAGGGTCTGCAGGTCGGCCAGGATCAGCTCGGTGACCACGGTCTCGATGTCGCGTTCCGGCGCCACGTCGCCATCCACGTGCGTCACGTCCGGGTCGGCGAACACGCGCACCACCTGGCAGATCGCATCGGTCTCGCGGATGTGGGCGAGGAACTGGTTGCCCAGGCCCTGGCCTTGCGAGGCGCCGCGGACCAGGCCGGCGATGTCGGTGAACCGCACGCTGGCGGGCACGATCCGGGCCGAATCGTACAGAGCGGCCAGCTCGGCCAGCCGCGGATCGGGCACGCCCACCACGCCCACGTTCGGCTCGATCGTGGCGAACGGGTAGTTCGAGGCCAGCGCACTGGCCCGGGTCAGCGCGTTGAACAGCGTGGACTTGCCGACGTTGGGCAGACCGACAATGCCGATAGACAGACTCACCCGCGCGAGTTTAGTGCCGCCGCAGCAGCGCCTCGGCTGTCGTGCCGGCGCTAGGGGCGCTAGAACTGGGCTTCGTACTGGGTGGGGTCGATGCGGGCTTCGACGATCAGGGGACGCGTGCGGGTGGCGAAGCCGTCCAGGGCCTCTTCCAGGGCGGCCGGGCTGTCCACCCGGACGCCGTCGCAGCCGGTGGCCTCGGCCAGGGCGACCAGGTCCATGCCCTCCATCCGGGTGGCGGTGGGCGGGTAGCCGACTGACTGCTGGCGCAGTTCGATCCGGTTGAGGCTGTTGTCGGCGAACACCACCACGGTGACCGGCAGGCCCAGCGACGAGGCGATCCGCATCTCGGTCGCGGCCATGGCGAAGCCGCCGTCGCCGGTCAGGGCCAGCACCGGGCGGTCCGGCCGGGTAAGCCGGGCCGCGATCGCCGCCGGGACGCCGAACCCCATGGCCGAAAGGCCGTTGGGGATCAGCACCGAACGGGGCTCGGCCGCCGTCCAGGCCTGGCCCGCCATGATCTTGTGGGAGCCGACGTCGGTGGCCAGGATGGTGCCGGGCGGCGCCGCCTCCCGGGCTATCGTCACCACGTCGGAGGGGTTGAGCCTGCCCTCGGCCCGGCCGTCCAGCCAGGCCGCGCGCAGCCGGGCCCGGTGCTCCGCCACGGCGCCCTCGTCCCACCGGGGCTCCCCCGTCCACTGCGCGGCCAGCCAGCCGAGCAGGGCCCCGACGTGCCCGACGAGCTCGTGCGCGGCCGGGTAGACCTGGTCGGTGTTCGGGGTGGTGTCCAGGTGCAGGACCGGGGGGCCGACCGACCAGGGGCTGATCAGCTCGACCGGGTCGAAGCCCGCGGCCAGGATCAGGTCGGCCCCGTCGAGCAGGTCCCAGACGACCCGGTAGCCCGCCATGTCGAGCACGCCGGCGAAGTACGGATGGTCCTCGGGGAAGATGCCCTTGGCCATCGGCGAGACCACGACCGGGATCCCGGCCGTCTCGGCCAGCCGCACCAGTTCCGGGCCGGCGGCGCAGCGCAGCGCGGCGATCCCGGCCAGGATGACCGGGCGGCGGGCGGCGGCCAGCGTCCGCAGCGGGTCACCGTCGCCGTGGATGTCGCCGTGGATGTCGCCGTGAATGTCGACTGTGCCCGCCGCCGGGGCCAGCGGAGGCAGCCGGACCTCGCCCTCGGCCGGCATCGGCCAGGCGTCGGCGGTCACGGTCAGGTGGACGGCACCGGGACGCTCGGCCACGGCGGTCCGCAGCGCCTTGCGGATGACGGTGTCCGCGGACACCGGGTCCAGGCGCAGCGCCAGCTTGCTGACCGGCTCGAACAGCCGGCCGTGGTCCACCACCTGGTGGGTGAAGAACTGCTCGCGCGAGCTCTCGATCTGGCCGGACACGGCGAGCACCGGCACCCGGTCCAGGGTGGCCGAGGCCACGCCGTTCAGCATCGCGGTCGATCCGGGCCCCAGGGTGGACAGGCAGACGCCGGGGCGGCCGCCGGTCATCGCGGCCGCCTCGGCCATGAACGCGGCCGTGCCCTCCCGCACCGCGGACACCATCTCGATGCCCTGACGGGTAACCGCTTCCATGAAGTCGATGACGGACTCGCCGGGATAGCCGAACACGTGCCGCACCCCGGCCGCGTGCAGGTACCCCGCCAGCAGGGCGGCGGTGGAACCCGGGACCGGGGCGGATTCGGGCAGCTGGGCCATCGCCCCATTGTGCACGCAGGGAACCGGGGGCGGGGACCGAGGCCGTTCGGGATGAGTCCGTTGCGGGCGGGCGTGTCTGCGGCGGGTTCGCCACCTACGGTGAGATCATCGCTGCATATGGGTGCGGTCTTGTTGCTAGCCGGACTGCTGCTCGGGATCGTCATCGGGGCAGCCATCGGATACCTGTTCGCCCGCGGCCGGCTGTCCGCCGCCGCCGCGTCGGCGGACGAGCGGGCACGGGCCGCCGACGAGAGATGCCGCATGATCGAACGCGGCGCGGCCGAGCGGGCCGCGCTGGTGGACGGCCAGCTGGCGGAGCGCTTCCAGTCGCTGTCCGCGCAGGCCCTCGACGCCAGCACCGCGCGGTTCCTCGAGGTCGCCGAGGGGCGGCTGCAGGCCGCCAACGCGACCGCGGCGGGCGAGCTCGAGGTCCGCCGCGCGGCGGTGGAGCACCTGGTCGAGCCGCTGCGCGAGACCCTGGCCCGGGTCGAGGAGCAGCTCCGGGAATCCGACGCGGCCAGGAACCGGTCGCACGCCGCGCTGGCCGAGCAGGTGAACATCGCCCGGCATACCTCGGAGCAGCTCCGGACGCAGACGCAGGCCCTGGTCACCGCGCTGCGGCGCCCTGAGGCGCGGGGGCGCTGGGGCGAAATGCAGCTGCGCCGGGTGGTCGAGCTGGCCGGGATGTCCCCGCGCTGCGACTTCGACGAGCAGGCCACGGTGGCCACCCCCGACGGCACGCTGCGGCCCGACCTGGTGGTCCGGCTGGCCGGCGGCAAGAACATCGTCGTCGACTCCAAGGTCTCGCTGGCCGCGTACCTGGAGGCCGCCGAGACCGACGACGACAACGTGCGCTCGGCCCGGCTGGACGCGCACGCCCGGCACATCCGCGAGCACGTGGACCGGCTGGCGGCCAAGGCCTACTGGACCGCGCTGAGCCCCTCACCCGAGTTCGTCATCTTGTTCATCCCCGGCGAGGCCTTCCTCGCCCCGGCGCTGGAGCGGGACCCCGGGCTGCTGGAGCACGCGCTCGGCCGCAAGGTCCACATCGCCACGCCCACCACGCTGGTCACCATGCTGCGCACCGCGCAGTACGCCTGGCAGCAGGCGGCGCTGGCCGACAACGCCCGCGCCGTGTTCGACCTCGGCCGCCAGCTCTACGAGCGGATCTCCGGCCTCGGCGGGCACGTGGACCGGCTCGGCCGGACCCTGTCCAAGGCGGTGACCGCCTACAACCAGGCGGTCGGCTCGCTGGAGAGCCGGGTGCTGCCCAGCGCGCGGCGGCTGAGCGAGCTCGGCGTGGTCGACGGCGAGCTCACCACGCCGGCCCTGGTGGAAGAGGCGCCCCGGCCGCTGTCCGCCCCGGAGCTCATCGATGACGCCCCGGCCGGGCTCGACCGGGGCGAGGCGGATCCGGCCGCCCTGGAAGCGTCCGACCTGATTCGTGCCGTTCGATGACGCAGACCCGGATGCCGGGCCAGAAGGCACGGACACAGGAACCGCCGCGCCGTCCCTGCGCGGGTCCGGTCAGGCTGACCGGACGCGGCGGGGCGGTGGCGCTGTTCGCGGCCAGCTTCGCGGGCCTGCTGCTCGCGGCCGCGACCGGCTGGGCCGTGCTGGCCGATGTGCTGTTCGTCATGACCTGCGGGCTGGTCGCCTGCTACACCCGGCCGGGCGGCCTGCGCAACGTGGTGGTCTGCCCGCCGCTGGCCTTCTGCACCGGGAGCATCCTGGCCCAGCTGATCGTCGCGCCCGACACCTTCTCGGCCCTGACCGGGATCCTGGTCACCCTGGGCGGCTCGGCGCTGTGGCTGTTCACCGGCACCGGGCTCACCATGACGATCGCGCTCGGCCGGGGCTGGCGGCCGCAGACCGTGCTGTCGGTGCTGGGCAACCTGCGCGCGGGGCTGCGGGAACGCCCGGGACGGGCGGGACCGCCCTGGACCCGGCCACGCGGTCAGCGGCGCTTAGGTATTACCTGGCCCAGCGTTATCCGGCCTAGCGTCGTCTGACTCGGTGTCATCCAGCACGATCGTGCGGACCAGCGTCGCGGCGTGCTGGACGTCGGGAGGTCCGGCGATGGGCAGCGTCTGGGCCGGCACCTGCCCGGCCAGGCGGGCGAACAGGGCGCTGTCGGTGCTCTCCCCGCGCTGCTGCGGCGGGACGACGTGCAGGACCTCGAGTTCCTGCGTCCCGTCCGCGTAGGTGATCACCGAAACCATCAGGGCCGGGTCCGCCGCCAGCTTGACGGCCAGGTCGCGGAGGCCCGCGGGCGCGAGTCCCTCGGTCTGCTCCCGGATCCGGGCAGGCTCGGAGCCGCTGAGAGTCACCTTGCTGATGGTGATCATGCCAGGTCCTCTCCCTCGCCAGGACAGTGCCGTGCAGAGGTAGCCGACGGTAAGCCCCGCCGCTACAGCATGTGTAGCGCCGGGCCACCACGGCCGCCGCCCACGAGGGGCAGGCAACCGTTCCCACCCCTGGTGACCGGCGCTAAGGGACCAGGTTAGGCAATACCGGCCGGTCCCGACAGTCGGGAGAATTCCCTATCGAGGGCACCGGCCCCGCTCGCTAGCCTGGGCCGATGAGTCCGTGCTCGAGCGCGAACAAGGTGGCGCCAGCCCGGGTGGACAGGCCCGTCTTGCGGTACAGCCGCTGGATGTGGTGGTCACAGGTCTTCGGGGAGATTCCCAGCTGACGGGCCACCTGCTTGGTGGCCATGCCGCGAGCGATGAGGCCGAGCACCTCGCATTCGCGCTCGGACAACCCGGCGGGCCGGGGCCGGGGTACCGGGGCGCGCGGCTGGCCCGCCGCGGCCAGGACCGCCCGCACTGCCTCCGGCGGGAGCCTGCCCGCCTGCGCGTCGGCGGACAGCGCGTCCGCCGCGGCTTGGGCCGACAAGGCCGGGCGGTGGGCCCGCGGCTCCCGCATCGCCTGGTAGCAGTCCGCCGCCGCCAGGAGCCAGGCCGAAGCGGGCAGGTCGGCGCCCTGGCTGCCGCGGTGGTAACCCGACCCGTCGCAGCGCTCGCCGTGCGACCCGGCCAGCCGCGCCAGCGGGCGCAGGGCCGGACAGGCGTCGAGCACCCGCTCGCTGTGGTAGGCGTGCAGCCGGACCTGCTCGTGCTCGCCGCGGGTCAGCGGGCCGGGCTTGCCCCACACGCCAACTGGCACCGCGACCCGACCGATGTCATGCACCAGCGCCGCCCGGCGCAGCGTGACCACCTCGGCCGGGGCGAGCCCGGCCACGCCCGCGGCCCGCTCGGCGAGATCCGCGACCCCGCGGGAATGGCCGGTCGTCCACATGCTCTTCAGGTCGGCGAAGTCCGCGACGGCCGACAGGCAGGCATCCAGCCGCGCCTCCGTCACCACGGGCTGCGGGCCAGGTTCGGCGGCCATCGTATCCGCCCAGATGGTGGGGGCGTCCAGGCCCTTGTAGGGCTCCTCCCCCAGGGACAGGAAGACCCGGACCGCCTCCGGGTCAAGACCTGACCCGGACCAGCGGGTCAGGGTGCTAGTGGCCAGCTCGACGCCGCCGAGCTGGCGGGCCACGTCCGCGTCCTGCGCCACCTGCATCAGCCGTACCGGCAGCGGGATCTGCGCGCCGCGCAGCTCACCGGGCATGCCGTCGCCGTCCCACCGCTCGTACAGGTGCCGCAGCGAATGCTGGACCGGCTCGGACAAGCCCATCCGGCCGCCGAGCACGTGCGCGACGTCACAGTGGCTGGCCGCCCACTTGCGGAACTCCGTGATACCGCCGAAGGCCGCCCGGGCCATCATGGCGGCCCGCGCCAGCGGCGGGCTGCCCCGGTGGGCGGTCCGCATCGCGGTGGCGATGAGCTCGAGCCGGGAGCCGTGCGCCACCGTCATCATCTGCGGCCGCGCCGTCATCTCGTCACCGAAGAACCGCGCGTCGATCTCGCTCTCGGCCGTGCATCCGGCGAAGTGGAGCAGGCCGGTGTAGTACACGGTGACCTGGTCTTCCTCGGGCAGTCCCATGGCCTGCGCCAGCCGCAAGGCCAGCATGGCGGTGCGCAGGCCGTGCTCCAGTGACTGGCCCATCGACAGGTCCGTGGCCAGTGACAGCACCCCGACGGCTTCGGCCAGCCGCAAGGGGGGAGCAAGCGGGTTCATGCTCATCTGTCCCAGCGTTCGCGTGGCCCGTCAGGCTCGCCCAGGGCGAGCCCGCGGATACCGGCTGTAATTTCCCTGCCAGTATGGCACCGGGCCGGGGCCATCCGGGCGCCGTCCGCCGAGTCAGCCGGCCCGGTCCTGGTCAGCCGTCGCTGCGGGCTCCCGGCCCGGAGCGGCCGGCCAGGCGCAGCTCGCGCGGGAGCGCGAAGGTCATGTGCTCCTCCACCGCCTCCACCTCCTCCACGCTGCCGAACCCGTGACCGGCCAGCTTGGCCAGGACCGCGGCCACTAGTTCCTCCGGCACCGAGGCCCCGCTGGTCACGCCGACCGTGGTCACGCCGTCCAGCCATCGCTCGTCGACTTCGCCGGCGTCGTCCACCAGGTAGGCGGCCGGGGCGCCGTAGTCCTTGGCCACCTCGACCAGCCGCACGGAGTTCGAGGAGTTGGGCGAGCCGACCACGATGACCAGGTCGGCCTGGCCGGCGATGGCCTTGACCGCGGCCTGCCGGTTCTGGGTGGCGTAGCAGATGTCGTCGCTCGGCGGGTCGAGCAGGGACGGGAAGCGCTCGCGCAGGGCGTTGACGGTCTCGATGGTCTCGTCCACCAACAGCGTCGTCTGCGACAGCCAGACCACCCTCGACGGGTCCCTGACCTCGACGTCCGCGGCCCCGGCGGCGCCGTCGACCAGGCGGACCCGGGACGGGGCCTCGCCGGCCGTCCCCACCACTTCCTCGTGGCCCTCGTGGCCCACCAGCAAGATGTCGTAGTCCTTGGCCGCGAACCGGCGCGCCTCGTTGTGCACCTTGGTGACCAGCGGGCAGGTCGCGTCGATGCTGCGCAGGCCGCGGCGCTCGGCGTCGACGCGGACCTCGGGCGCGATGCCGTGCGCGGAGAACACCACCACCGATCCGGGCGGCACCTCGCTGACCTCGGTGACGAAGACCGCGCCGCGCTTCTCCAGCGTGCCGACCACGTGCGTGTTGTGTACTATCTGCCTGCGCACGTAGACCGGGGGGCCGAATTTCTCGAGCGCCATCTCGACCGCTTGCACCGCCCGGTCGACTCCGGCGCAATAGCCGCGCGGCTTAGCGAGCAGGACCCGTCGCTGGCTCGAAGACATGACTCCATGGTAGGTGAGTGCATCCTGGGACAAGGTCGGCGTGCCCTCCGCCCCGGCGCTCGTCCTGCGACACTATTGCGACACACACGGCCAAAGCGCGAAGATAACCCGTCAGGGACACGCGCTGACTTTCAGCGATGCACCGGCGTCGGCAGCCGCACCAGACCTGCCCGGGCGCCACGTGATATCCCGATCTCGAGGGAGAGTGTGACATGCGCGTTCCGCAGGTCAGCGAACGCATAAAGGAAGCCCCGGCGCAGGCCCTGCGCGGCGTTTTCGCCGGCATCGGGCAGCTGCTGCTGATCACCGACAAGATCAGGCACAAGACCCCCGCGGACCAGGACGTGCCGCGGGCCCGCACGCCCGAGACCGCGGAAGCGGTCCCTGACGCGCCCGTCACCAGCCCGGCCGGGACACCCGGGGAAACCGTGGCCACTACGGCCCCGCCCGCCGCTGCCGCACCGCCCGCGGACCCGGAACCGGCCGACACCCAGGCGGTCAGTTCCGAGCCGTCCACGGCCGAGCCGGTCACGGCCAGTGCGGTCGCGGCCGAGCCGGTCACGGCCGTGCGTCGCGGCCGGCGGACGCGGAGGCGCCCAAGCCGCCCCGGCGGCAAAGGACCAGGAACTTCGACAAGACCGGCAACGTGCGGCTGATCGGCGACGAGGCGGCCAGCCCGGCGCCTGAGCCGGTCCCGGCCGAGCCCATCGTCGCGCCCGAGCCCATCGGCACGTTCGAGCCCGCGATGGTGACCGAGCCGGCCGTCGCACCCGAGCCGGTGGTCGTGTCCGAGCCCGCCGCCGCCCCGGAGCCCGTGGCCGCCCCGGAGCCCGTGGCCGCCCCGGAGCCCGTGGCCGCGGTGGAGCCCGCGGCCGCGGCGGAGCCCGCGGGGGCGGCGGAGCCGCCGCTGCCTAACTACGATGCGCTGACCGTGCCCTCGCTCCGGGCGCGGCTTCGCAACCTCGATATCACGCAGGTCAGGCAGCTCGCGGAGTACGAGCGGGCGCACGCCGGGCGGGCCGACGTGCTGGGCATGTACGAGCGCCGGATCGCCCGGCTTGAGGCCGGGTCTGCGGAGGCAGCATCTCCGGAGGCAGCATCTCCGGAGGCCGCATCTCCGGAGGCAGGGGCTTAGGTGGCGCTGGAGAGCTCGGCCGAGTCACCCGTCCCCGTCCGGACGGTACTCCAGCTGGTCGGCGGGTGGATCGGCAAGCTCGGCCGGGTCTGGGTCGAGGGGCAGATCGCCGAGCTCGCGGTGCGCGGCAGCACCGTCTTCCTGACCCTGCGCGACCCGGTCGCGGCCGTGTCCGCGCGGGTTATCTGCTCCCGGCAGGTGTTCGACGCGGCCGAGCCGCCGCCCGCCGACGGGGCCAGGGTGGTCATCTTCGCCCGGCCGGACTTCAACGCCAACCGGGGCTCGTTCGCGCTCACCGCGCTGGAAATCCGGGCCGTCGGCGTGGGTGAGCTGCTGGCCCGGCTGGAACGGCTGCGCCGCCAGCTAGGCTCCGAAGGGCTTTTTTCTCCCGAACGGAAGCGGGGAATCCCCTTCCTGCCGGGTGTCATCGGCCTGATCTGCGGGCGTGATTCCGCCGCCCAGCGGGACGTCCAGCAGAACGCCGGGCGGCGCTGGCCGGCCGTGCGGTTCCGGGTGGAGCAGACGGCGGTGCAGGGATCGTACGCGGCCGCCGAGGTGATCGACGCGCTGCACCGGCTCGACGCGGACCCCGAGGTCGACGTGATCGTCATCGCGCGGGGCGGCGGCTCGCTCGAGGACCTGCTCCCGTTCTCCGACGAGGACCTGGTCCGGGCGGTGGCGGCGTGCCGGACGCCGGTAGTGAGCGCGATCGGGCACGAGCAGGACACGCCGCTGCTCGACTACGTGGCCGACGTGCGCGCGTCCACGCCGACGGACGCGGCCAAACGGGTGGTGCCCGATGTGGCCGAGCAGGTCGCGCTCATCGCCCAGCTGCGCGGCCGGTCCCGCCGCTGCGTGACCGGCTGGCTCGACCGCGAGACGTCCTGGCTGAAGGGCATGAAGTCCAGGCCCGCGCTGGCCGACCCGGTACGCGAGGTCGAGCGCCAGGCCGAGCGGGTGGACGCGCTGCTGCAGCGGGCCAGGATGTCGCTGACCGGGAGCCTGGCCCGGGCCAGCGACGACGTGGCGCACACCCAGGCGCGCCTGCTCGCCCTGTCGCCCGCGTCCACGCTGCGCCGCGGCTACGCGATCGTGCAGCACCACGACGACGGCGTGGTCCGCGGCGCGGCCGAGGTGAAGGCGGGCGAGATCCTGACCGTCCGGTTCGCCGAGGATCAGCTCACCGTACGGGCCGGCGATGACGGTGGCGACGGATAGGGTTGGGGTCGTGACGGATGAGGCTCCCAAGGAGACGCTCAGCTACGAGCAGGCCAGGGACAAGCTGGCCGCGGTGGTCAAGCGCCTCGAGGCGGGCGGCCTGACCCTGGAGCAGTCGCTCGAGCTGTGGGAACGCGGCGAGAGGCTGGCCACCGTGTGCGGGGAATGGCTGGACGGCGCGCGGGCCCGGCTGGCCGCGGCCATGGCTACCCGGGAACCCGGCCAGTCCGAGGCCGGGGACGAGACTCCGTTCTGAGGTCCTCCTCTCACCAGCGCGTTTGCCCTTCTTCTCACGGGGCAGCCGCCAGGCATGAACCCGGTCGAGAAGGCGATCAGGAAAGTGGACGCCGGGCAGCAGCGGTATACGCCCACGGCGTTCGTCTTCGGGGTGATCAAGAAGTACGGCGACGACAACGGCGGCGTGCTGGCCTCTAACCTCGCCTACTCGGCGTTCGTGTCGATCTTCCCGCTGCTCCTGATCCTGACCACGATTCTCGGACTGGTCGCCTCGGTCAACCCGTCGGTGCGGACCCACGTGCTGAACGCGGTGTCGGGTCAGGTGCCGGCCATCGGCGACACCCTGACCGGCAGCGTGAAAGTGCTCAAGCGATCGAGCATCATCGGGCTGATCATCGGCTTCGCCGGCCTGATCTGGGGTGCGACCGGCCTGGCCCAGTCCGGGCTGTTCACGATGGAGCAGGTCTGGAACCTGCCCGGGCCCGCCCGCCCCGGGTTCGTCCCGCGGCTGGGGCGCGCCATGTTGTTCATCGCCCTGCTCGGCGGTGGCCTGATCCTCACGACCGGGCTGGCCAGCCTGAACACCTACCTGCTCAAGGGCTTCTGGTCGGTGATCGGAGCCGAGGTGTCCGCCGCGGCCTTCAACGTCGGGATGTACATCGGCGCGTTCCGCGTGCTGACCCCCAAGGGCGTGCCCACCCGCAGGCTGCTGCCCGGCGCGATCACCGGCGGGATCTTGTGGACGCTGCTGCAGGTCCTGGGTAGCTGGCTAGTGCACCACTACCTGCACAGCGACTCGGTGTACGGCATCTTCGGCATCGTGCTCGGCCTGCTGGCCTGGATCTACCTGGCGGTGCAGGTCACCGTGTACAGCGCCGAGATCAACGTGGTGCTGTCCCGGCGGCTGTGGCCGCGCAGCATCGTCCAGCCGCCGCTGACCGAGGCCGACCGGGCCAGCATGGCGCTGCAGGCGCTGCAGAACCAGCGGCGCCCCGAGCAGCATGTCGAGGTGAGCTTCGACGACCGCCCGCCGTCCGACCCTGAGCCCGAGCCCGGCGAGGCCGTCGCACCGCGCACGCCGGGCGAGGTGGCGCCGCCCGCGGAGTTCCCGGCGGATGCTCCGCCCGAGGCCCCGCCCGAAGCCCCGGCCGAAGCCCACGCCGAAGTCACGGTGCCGGAGCAGCGACCGGATCCCGGTCTACCGGCTGGCCGGGACCGGACGCAGTGAGGCGGCTAGTTCGCGCAGCTCGGGCCAGGTGGCGTTGCCGGTGACCACGAGGGTGAACCCGGCCGGGCTGGTGAGGTACAGCGACCGCTGCCCGCGGGCCGGGGTGGCGCTGAGGTTCCAGGTCCGGCCGCCGACCCGGGCCGGGGGCAGCGCCGTGCCGCCGTTGGTCATCCGCCGGACGAACGACGCGGGACTCGCGTTGGTCTCCTCGAGCGAGGCCAGCGCGCCGCTCGGGGCGGAGTATCCGAGCTGCCAGGTCACGGTGCCCGTGCCCTCGGCCCCGCCCAGGGTCAGCCCGGAGCTGACCGGCGTCCATGTGCCCGGCAGCCCGGCCGGGGCGACCGCGGGGTACGGCGCCAGCCGGGTCAGCGCGGCCAGGTCATGGTGATAGCTGACGGCGACGGGCTCGGCGGCGTGCGGGGCCGGGATCGCCACCACGAGGACCGCGGCGCCCAGCACGCAGCCCAGCGCGGCGAGACCGCCGCGCAGCACCCGGTTCAGCACAGCTCAGGTTAGCCCGGCTCGCGGGGTGGACAAGGGAGCCCCGGTGTAGCTGCATAGGATCAACAGACGGCCAGCGGAAGGACTCATGCCATGACCGCGGAGCAGGAAGCTCACGAGCCAGCCAGTCACGCTCCCGACCGTAACCTGGCCCTCGAGCTGACCCGGGTGACCGAGGCCGCGGCGATGGCCGCCGCCCGGTGGGTCGGCCGGGGCGACAAGAACGGGGCCGACGGGGCCGCCGTGAACGCGATGCGGATGCTGATCAACTCGGTGTCGATGCGCGGCGTGGTGGTCATCGGCGAGGGCGAGAAGGACAACGCGCCGATGCTGTTCAACGGCGAGGAGGTCGGCGACGGCAGCGGGCCGGCCTGCGACGTCGCGGTCGACCCGATCGACGGCACCCGGCTGTGCGCCAACGGGATGCCGAACGCGATCTCGGTCCTGGCGGTGTCGGACCGCGGCTCGATGTACGACCCATCCGCCGTGTTCTACATGAACAAGCTGGCCACCGGCCCGGAGGCGGCGGGCATGGTGGACATCACCGCGCCCCCGGCGGCCAACGTCAACGCCGTGGCCCGGGCCAAGGCGTGCGGGCCGCACGACGTCACCGTGGTCATCCTGGACCGGCCGCGGCACGAGAAGCTGATCGCGCAGGTCCGGGAGACCGGCGCCCGGATCCACCTGATCACCGACGGCGATGTGGCCGGCGCGATCATGGCGGCCCGCCAGGGCACCGGCATCGACCTGCTGCTCGGCGTCGGCGGCACGCCCGAGGCGATCATCGCCGCCTGCGCGCTCAAGTGCCTGGGCGGGGTCATCCAGGGCCAGCTCGCGCCGCGCGACGACGAGGAGCGGCAGAAGGCCATCGACGCCGGCCACGACCTGGACCGGGTGCTCACCACCGACGACCTGGTGTCCTCCGACGACGTGTTCTTCGCGGCCAGCGGGATCACCGACGGCGAGCTGATGGCCGGGGTCAGGTACCGGGCCGGCGGCGCGACCACCCACTCGCTGGTGATGCGGTCCCGGTCCGGCACCATCCGCCGCATCGAGAGCGAGCACCAGCTGTGGAAGCTCCGCGCCTACTCGTCCGTCAACTTCGGCTGAGGGCTAGTTCCGGCTGAAGAGGCGGAACCGGCGGCTCTTGGGCGGGGTGCGGACGGCCAGCTCGCCGCCGAGGACCAGGGCCTTGACTTCGATCACGGGGGTGCCCGGGCTGGCCGGCGGGGCCGTGCCCCCGCGCTTGCGGCCGAGCACCATGTGCCCGCTGACGATCACGGACACCCCGTCCGGCACGATCAGCCTGAGCCGGCCGCCGAACACGGTCGCGTACACCTGAACCCGGCTGGACTGCAGGATGGCCTGCGTGAAGTCGACCTCGACCTCGCCGAACATGGCCGTCACGGTCAGGTTCTCCGGCACCACCCAGCGGCCGTCCCGCCGGGCCGGGCCGAAGATGCCGGAGACCGTCCGGCCGCCGTCCAGGCGCACCGGCTGCGCGGACGGGACGGCCAGATCGGCCGTCAGCCCGGCCAGCTCGCCGAGCGTCCGGGCGGCGAAGGCGCGCTGCACCCGGTCGGCATGCTCGTCCGCGGTCAGCCGCCCGTCGCTCATCGCCTCCGCCAGCAGGGCCACCACGCGGTCCCGATCAGTATCGGACGCGCGCAGGTCACGGGGGGACGGGCGTGGGCTCATGTCTCAATTATCGACCCCCGCGGGCATGTTGGGAGTCGGCTGTACGTGACGGGGCCGAACATGCTACCCATGGGGCATGACAGACGGAGCGATCGAAACGGTGATGGAGCGGACACGGCAGGAGGAGATTCGCCTGGTCCGCTTCCTCTACGCCGATCACGGCGGGATCATCCGCGGTAAGGCGGCGGGCACTGGACGGCTGCCGGAGCGCATCTCCAGCGGCATCGGGCACACGGTGGCGATGATGGCCATGTCGATGCTGGACCAGCTCCAGCCGGTAGCCGGGATGGGCCCGGTCGGCGAGGTCCGGATCGTGCCGGACCCCGGTACCTTCGTCACGCTCCCCTACGCGCCGGGCGCCGCCGCGATGCTCTCGGACCTGGTCAAGCCGGACGGCTCGCCGTGGGAGGCGTGCCCGCGGACGTTCCTCAAGCAGGCCATCGTCGAGCTGGCGGGCCAGGGCTACGCGATGCAGGCCGCGTTCGAGCCCGAGTTCACCGTGGGCCACCGTGAGACCTCCCCCGCCGCGCCCACCATCCCGGACCGGCTCATCCCCATCGACGACAGCTTGTGCTACTCCTCCACCGGCTTCCACCAGGCGCACAACTTCGCCATGGAGCTCGTCGGGGCGATGGAGGCGCAGGGCCTCGAGGTCGAGCACTACTACCCCGAGCTCGGCCACGGCCAGCACGAGCTGTCCATCCGGTACGCGGACGCGCTGCGGGCGGCCGACAACCACGTGCTGTACCGGGAGACCGTCCGGGGCGTCGCGTTCCGCCACGGCCTGTGGGCGAGCCTGGCCCCCAAGCCGATCCCCGACCAGGCCGGCAACGGCACCCACCTGCACGGCTCGCTCATCGAACTGGGCTCGGACGGGAACCCGGGCGGGCGCAACGCGTTCGCCGACCCCGCCGACCGCAACGGCCTGTCCCAGGTGGGCTACCACTTCATCGGCGGCCTGCTCGCCCACCTGCCCGCCCTGGTCGCGCTGAGCTGCGCCAGCGTGAACAGCTACCGCCGGCTCGCGCCGCAGATGTGGGCCAGCGCGTACACCTGCTACGGGATGGACAACCGGGAAGCCGCGATCAGGATCTGCTCTCCGCTGCGCGGGGATCCGGGCAGCTCGGTCAACCTGGAGCTGAAGCCGTCCGACTCCAGCGCCAACCCGTACCTCGCCCTCGGCGCCTTCATCTACGCGGGCCTGGACGGCATCCGCGGCAAGCTCGACCCGGGCGAGGCCGTCAACGTCGACCCGGCCACGCTGTCGGAAGCCGAGCGGGCCGCGGGCGGCACCCACCGGCTGCCCGCCTCGCTCAACGCGGCCCTGGACGCGCTGGAAGCCGACGAGATGCTGATGGACCTGCTCGGGCCGCTGCGCAGCACCGCCTACCTGGCCGTCAAGCGCTCGGAGGCGGCCCACTTCGCCCACTCCACCGACCCCTACTACGAGTGCTTCCAGCACTTCACCAAGCTCTGATCATTGAGTGTCACCGCACCCCCCTGGGGGGTGCGGTGACACTCGATCACGGGGTTAGAGAGGGGCTGGCGGAGGGGGAGACGGAGGAGCGTTGCCGCCGGCGCGGAAGATGGCTTCGGAGGGCTTGGCGATGACGCCGAGGGGCCTGGCGACGTCCTCCAGGGACATGCCCTCGGCGTCGATGGCGAGGAACGCCGCGACGACACCGCCGAGGATCATGGCGCCGGCGCCGAGGAGGTAGCCGAAGTACAGCGAGTTGGTGTCCTTGCCGGTGCCGATCAGGTGGCCGTACAGGTGCGAGCCGAGCGAGCCGAAGACCTGGGCGATGGCGAAGAACACCGCGATGGCCTTGGCCCGCACTTCCAGCGGGAAGATCTCGGAGACGGTCAGGTACCCGGCGCTGGCGCCGGCCGAGGCGAAGAAGAAGATGATCGTCCAGGCCAGGGTCTGGGTAACCGCGTTGAGCGCGTGCGCCTTGAACAGCTGGGCGGTGACGACCAGCAAGATGCCGGAGATCAGGTAGGTGCCGGAGATCATCTTGCGGCGGCCGATCGTGTCGAACAGCCGCCCGATGGTCAGCGGGCCGAGCAGGTTCCCGGCGGCGAAGGCCATGAAGTAGTAAGGGGTGTCGCCCGTCTTGACGTGGTAGAAGAACTCCAGGACCAGCCCGTAGGTGAAGAAGATCGCGTTGTACAGGAACGACTGGGTGATCATCAGCGTCCCGCCGTAGATCGACCGGGCCGGGTAGTGCTTGAACAGCGATCTCAGCAGGGCCACGTAGCCGATCTGCTCGGTCGGCTGGATCTCGATCGCCCGGTCCTCGTCCACGTCGGGCAGGTTGCCCTTGGTCGCCCTGACCTCGCCCTCGATCTCGGCGATGGAGGCCTCGGCGGCCTCCTCCCGGCCGTGCATGATCTGCCACCGGGGGCTTTCCGGCAGGTTCCGCCGGACGAAGATGATGACCAGCGCGAGCACCGGGCCGACCACGTAGGCGATCCGCCAGCCCAGGGCGGGCGAGATGTGGTTCAGGGCGACCAGGGTGATGATGGTGCCCAAGAAGGCGCCGGCCCAGTAGGTGCCGTTGACGGCGATGTCGACGCGGCCGCGGAACCGGGCCGGGATCATCTCGTCGATCGCGGAGTTGATCGCGGCGTACTCACCGCCGATGCCCATCCCGGCGATCACCCGGGTGAGGTACAAGAAGATGAACCACATGCCGCCCTTCGGGGTGGCCGCGGTCAGGCCGGACCCGATCAGGTAGACCCCGAGGGTGATCAGGAACAGGTTCCTGCGGCCGAGCTTGTCGGACAGCTGGCCGAAGAACAACGCGCCGATGACCTCGCCGATCAGGTACCAGGTGGCGATGTCGGCCACGCCGCTGGCGGACATGTGCAGCGTGTTCGACTGGGTCAGGTCGGGCCCGACGTTACTGGCGATGGTGATCTCCAGGCCGTCCAGGACCCAGGCCACACCGAGCGCGACCACCATCCGGGTGTGGAACTTGGACCAGGGCAGCCGGTCGATCCGGGCGGGGATCAGGCTTCTGATGCCTGGTTTACCCGCCGTTTCGGGCGTTGCTGTCATCGCGTTCTCCTTCAGGCGCTGACCGCGGGCCCCGATGCCCGCTGACTGCCGGTTTTACCCTTATGACGAGACTGAAACCGTCAGGCGAGGCGAAATGGGGAAGACGCGCTCTCAGGAGGTGAGAACAGAATGGGGGGAAGAATACAGCGGCGGCGCCGCCGCTAGGCCGGACGCGGACGGGGGCACCGCGTGCTTAGCAACATCGCGCGGACGGGGGCACCGCGCGGCGCGGCGCCGCCGCATAGCGTCACGATACAAGCTTGACGTTTCATGTACAAGTCGTGATCAGCAAGACACAAGGTTAGTTTCTGCCGATTCCGGCCCAATTTTCGCCCGTTACCTTCGGAATCAGTGGGGCCATGGAGACAACCGAGGCTGATGATCACCAGCTTCCCAGGCGGCGCCGGGCCCAGCCTAAGCTGGGAAACCGGGGCACGGCCGCCCCAGGTTACAAGTAACGAGGAGAGACATGCCGGAGTTCAACTACGCGGACCTGCTGCCGCTTGGGCGGGACGAGACCAGCTACCGGCGGCTGGCGAGTGATGGGGTGGCCAGCAGGAGCTCGTTCGGCCGGAATTTCCTGGAGATCGAGCCGCGGGTGCTGACTGACCTCACCGCCGCGGCCATGCGTGACGTCGCCCACCTGCTGCGGCCCGCCCACCTGCGCCAGCTACGGTCCATCCTCGATGACCCGCAAGCGTCCCCGAACGACCGGTACGTGGCCCGCGACCTGCTCAAGAACGCGTGCATCGCGGCCGGCGGGGTGCTGCCCATGTGCCAGGACACCGGGACCGCGATCGTGATGGGCAAGCGCGGCCAGCACGTGCTCACCGACGGCCGGGATGAGGAGCACATCTCGCGCGGCGTCTACGACGCCTACACCACGCTGAACCTGCGGTACTCCCAGCTCGCGCCGCTGACCATGTGGGAAGAGAAGAACACCGGCAGCAACCTGCCGGCCCAGGTGGAGATCTACGCCGCCGGCGGGGACGAGTACAAGTTCCTGTTCATGGCCAAGGGCGGCGGCTCGGCCAACAAGTCGTTCCTGTTCCAGGAGACCAAGGCGGTGCTGAACCCCAAGCGGATGGCGTCGTTCCTGGCAGAGAAGATCCGCGGCCTGGGCACGGCCGCGTGCCCGCCGTACCACCTGGCCGTCGTGGTCGGCGGGACCAGCGCCGAGTTCGCGCTGAAGACGGCCAAGTACGCCTCGGCGAAGTACCTGGACGGGCTGCCCACGTCCGGCTCGGCGGCCGGGCACGGGTTCCGCGATCTCGAGCTCGAGGAGCAGGTGCTCGGCATCACCCGCGACATCGGCATCGGGGCGCAGTTCGGCGGCAAGTACTTCTGCCACGACGTGCGGGTGATCCGGCTGCCCCGGCACGGGGCGTCGTGCCCGGTCGCGATCGCGGTGTCGTGCTCGGCCGACCGGCAGGCGCTCGGCAAGATCACCCGCGACGGGGTGTTCCTCGAGCAGCTCGAGACCGACCCGGCGCAGTACCTGCCGGACCTCGAGGCCGCCGACGCCGACGGCGAGGTCGTGGCCATCGACCTGAACCGGCCGATGGACGAGATCCGCGCCGAGCTGACCAGGTACCCGGTGCGGACCCGGGTGGCGCTGACCGGGCCGCTGGTGGTGGCGCGGGACATCGCGCACGCCAAGATCGCCGAGCGGCTGGACCGCGGCGAGCCGATGCCGGACTACCTGCGGGACCATCCCGTCTACTACGCGGGGCCGGCCAAGACGCCGGAAGGCTACGCGTCGGGCTCGTTCGGGCCCACCACGGCGGGGCGGATGGACTCCTACGTGGACCGCTTCCAGGCGGCCGGCGGGTCACTGGTCATGCTGGCCAAGGGCAACCGCTCGGCGGCGGTGACGGCGGCGTGCAAGCAGCACGGCGGGTTCTACCTCGGCTCGATCGGCGGCGCGGCGGCGCGGCTGGCCCAGGACTGCATCACCCGCGTCGACGTGCTCGAATATCCCGAGCTCGGGATGGAAGCGGTCTGGAAGATCGAGGTCCGCGACTTCCCCGCGTTCATCGTGGTGGACGACAAGGGCAACGACTTCTTCGCCGACCCGTCCGGGCCGGTGCTGCAGATCTCGGCGCACCCCTGATGGCCACGCGTATCGAGCGTGACTCGATGGGAGAGGTGGAGGTCCCGGCCGACGCGCTGTGGGGGGCGCAGACGCAGCGGGCGGTGGACAACTTCCCGATCTCCGGGGAGCCGATCGGGCGGGACCTGATCGGGGCGCTGGCGGCCATCAAGGGCTGCGCGGCGGTGGTGAACGGCGACCTCGGCGTGCTCGAGGCCGACATGGCGGCCGCCATCCACGACGCGGCGGCCGCGGTGTCCCGGGGCGAGTACGACGACGCGTTCCCGCTCGACGTGTTCCAGACCGGGTCGGGGACCTCGAGCAACATGAACGCCAACGAGGTCATCGCCCAGCTGGCCACGCGGTCGCTGGGCCGCCCGGTGCACCCGAACGATCACGTCAACGCGTCCCAGTCGTCCAACGACGTGTTCCCGTCGGCGATCGGCCTGGCCGCCGCGCGGCTGCTCACGGTGGACCTGCTGCCCGCGCTGGACCACCTGGCCCTGGCGCTCGAAGCCAAGGCGGCCGAGTTCGCCGACGTGGTCAAGAGCGGCCGGACGCACCTGATGGACGCGGTGCCGGTGACCCTCGGACAGGAGTTCGGCGGGTACGCGGCCCAGGTCCGACATGGAGCCGAACGGGTGCGCGATTCCCTCCCCCGCCTGGGCGAGCTGCCGCTGGGCGGGACCGCGGTGGGGACCGGCCTGAACGCGCCGCCGGAATTCGCCGCGCGGGTGATCGGGCGGCTCGCGGCCGATCTGGGGCTGCCGCTGACCGAGGCGCGGAACCACTTCGAGGCGGCCAGGCTCGCGCGATGCGCTGGTCGAGGCGAGCGGGGTGCTCCGGGTGATCGCGGTGAGCCTGTACAAGATCTGCAACGACCTGCGCTGGATGGGATCCGGGCCGCGGGCCGGCCTGGGCGAGATCGCGATCCCCGACCTGCAGCCGGGCTCCTCGATCATGCCGGGCAAGGTGAACCCGGTCATCTGCGAGGCGACCGCCCAGGTGTGCACGCAGGTGATCGGGAACGACGCGGCGGTGGCGTTCGGCGGGGCGGCGGGCAACTTCGAGCTGAACGTGATGATGCCGGTGATCGCGCGCAACCTGCTCGCGTCCGGCCGCCTGCTGGCGGCGGTAGTGCCGCTGCTGGCCGACCGCTGCGTGGCCGGCATCACCGCCCGGGCCGATCACATGCGACGGCTGGCCGAGTCGTCCCCGGTCATCGTGACCGCGCTCAACCGTTACATCGGTTACGAGGCGGCCGCGCAGGTGGCGCACGAGGCGCTGGAGAGCGGAGAGCCCATCCGTTCGGTGGTGATCTCGCGCGGGTACGTCGACCAGGGCAAGATCACGCTGGAGCAGCTGGACGCGGCCCTCGACGTCCTGGCCATGACCCGCGGGGAGTAGCCCTTCTCTCGTGAGCCGAAGGGCGCGTTCCCGTCTGGACTGAGGAGCGAGGAGCCTGCGACGAGCGACGAGGGAAGACGGGAACTGCGGGCGCCCGGAGGCGAACGAGGCCAGCAGAGTGTATGGTCCGGCTATGCACCCATCGGCGGACACCGGGCGTGTGATCGCTGGGCGTTACCGTCTGCTAGCCCCCCTTGGCCGTGGCGCCATGGGCGTCGTTTGGCGTGCCCGCGATCAGCTGCTCGACCGGGACGTGGCCCTCAAGGAAGTCCAGATCGCCGACTCCCTCACCGAGGAGGAGCGGGCCACCGCCTTCCAGCGGGTGCTGCGCGAGGCCAAGACCGCGGCCCGGCTCAACCACCCGGCCGTGGTCACCGTCTACGACGTGGCCGAGGACGGCGGCCGCCCGTGGATCGTGATGCAGCTGGTCAACGCGCAGTCCCTGGACCAGGTGCTGGCGACCTCGGGACCGCTGCCGCCGCGGCGGGCCGCGGAGATGGCCCGCCAGCTGCTCTCGGCGCTGAGCGTGGCGCACGCCGCCGGGGTGATGCACCGCGACGTCAAGCCGAGCAACGTGCTGATCGGCGACAACGACCAGGCCGTGCTGACCGACTTCGGCATCGCCACCTTCGCCGACGACCCCAAGCTCACCCAGACCGGCATGGTGATGGGCTCGCCCGGGTTCACCGCCCCGGAGCGGATCCGCGGCGAGGACGCCTCGCCCGCGTCCGACCTGTGGTCGCTCGGCGCGACGATCTACGCGGCGGTCGAGGGGCACGGCCCGTTCGAGCGCCGCGGCGGGGCGATGACCACGATGTCCGCCATCATCAACGAGAACGCGCCCGAGGCGCCGACGGCCGGCGCGCTCGGCCCGGTCATCGCCGCGCTGCTCCGCCGCGAGCCCGCCGACCGGCCGGACGCGGGCGCGGCCGGGCGGATGATCACCAACGTGCTGCCGCAGCTGGGCGACCAGTCGCCGGACGGGCCGCCGGGATACGCGCCCACCGCCCTGTCGGCGTCGTCCGCTCCGCCCGGGCCGGCCGGCCCGGTCCGGCCGCGGACGCCCCAGCCGGGCGAGACCGCGCTGGACCACTCCGGCCAGGCCGTGACCCAGGAGCCAGCGGCCGAACGGACCGGGGCGCCGGCTGGCTATCAGGGGTCAGCGGCGCCGACCACCACGAACACAGCGCAACCGGGTCACGGCGGGCCGGCCGGTTACGCGCCCAGCGGCTCGGGGGCGCCAGCCGACTTCGCCTCCTGGTACGACCCCGCGCCGCGGCCGGGCCCGGCGCCGGGCGCCGACGCGGGCTGGTCCGGGCCGGCCGCGCCCCCGCCCGGCTCGGGCTCGGGTTATCCCGCCCCCGCGGGCTACGGTCCGGGGGGCTGGCCGGGCCAGGCCTCGCAGCAGGCGCCGGGGGCCTGGTCGGGCCAGGCGTCGCCGCAGGCACCGGGCGCGCCGCCGTGGTCCGGGGCCGAGTACGCGCCGCCCCGGCACCGGCGTTCCGGCGTGGGCTGGAAGATCGCCGTCGCGGTGCTGGCGATCGTCGGGGCCGGAGCCGGGGCCGCCACCGTGGTCCTGCTGAACCAGCATAATTCCGGCTCGCCGCAGGGCGGCAGTTCCACCTCGGCGCCGCCGTCGCAGTCGGCGGCCGGGAACACGGGCGGCACCGGCGGCACCGGCGGCACGCTGCCGCCCGCGCTGCTGACCACGGCGATCAATCAGCCGCTGACCGGGCCGCCGCCGGCCGGCTACAAGAACCTCACGAGGGCGGCCAGCGGCACGGAGAGCGCCGGCTTTACCATCGACTACCCGGCGAACTGGACCATGGTCCAGAAGCGGACCTACCAGACCTGGCTGTACTCGCCGCAGTCCGGCGTCAACATGCTGGTGGACCTGACCCCGCACACCTACCCGAACAGCATGGTCCAGGAGGCTCAGTACATCGAGTCCCAGTCGATCCCGCAGTTCCCGGGCTATCAGCGGATCGACCTGAAGGCGCTCACCATCCGCGGCACGCCGGGGTCCTTCTGGAAGTTCACCTGGATGGACAACGGGGTCAGGCAGGAGGCGCTCGACTTCCTGTTCATCCAGAACAACCAGTCGTACGCGCTGTACGCGACCGCTCCGGCCAGCCAGTGGAACCAGCTGCAGGCGACCTTCGACGAAGAGGTCCGCAGCTTCGCGTCCCAGTCCAAGTAGCCAAAGCTGCGAGGGGTCAGTAGTAGCCGTTGGCCTCTTCGAAGGCCCAGGCCTTGCACGGGTCCCCGTAGATCGCCTTGATGTAGCCCAGACCCCACTTGATCTGGGTGGCGGGGTTGGTCTGCCAGTCCGAGCCCGCGCTCGACATCTTGCTGCCCGGCAGGGCCTGCGGGATGCCGTAGGCGCCGCTGGGGTTCTCCGCGTCGTACCGCCAGCCGCTTTCCCGGTTCCAGATGTCCTTCAGGCAGCCGAAGAAGGTAACCGGGTCGAAGCCGAAACCGCCCATCAGGTTGTACGCGATGGACTGGGCCGAGCCCGGGTCGGGCGGCGTCGACGTGACGTAGACGATGCCGCCGCTGCCCGTGCCGCCGCTGCCCGTGCCGCCGCTGTTGGGGTTGGCCGCGGCGACCTCGGCGGGCGAGGCGAGCTTGGGCTTGTCCACCACGGTGAGCGTCCGCGCCGCCGTCGTCATCGCGATCAGCTGCGTGCGCTCGGCCTCGAGGGCGGCCATGGTGTGACTACCCGGCACGACCCCGATCGCCTGGACGGCGCTGAAGGCACTCGATCCGGGGGCGAGCAGCTTGCCGCCCACCGCTACGGCGACGATCGCCACCAAGGCGAAAACTGCGACCGGGAAGACAATGCCGAATCGCCGGAACAAGCCCCGCTTACGCTTACCGCTGCGGGCCCCGGTCCGGTGTCGCGACAAGGCAATCCTTTCGTCCGGCCATGCCCGCGCGATGTCACCGCCGTTTAGCTGAAAGCTAGCTTCCGGCCGCGGGCCCTAGGCGATATTCCCGCCGCGTCGCCGGCTCGCCGTACCTGACCTGGTACGCCGTCGGAGGCCGCCGCGCGCAAGTACCGCTGGCGGACAACAATGCCAGATAGACCCCGCATACGCGGGGCACTTCGCCAAGAAATCCCCGGACGGCTTTACCAGAACCGCCGTGACCATGATCACTCACCAATTAAACGCTTAGTAACTAATTCGGATCAGACAGTTATTTCATGCGCGATACGACGAGGGCACTGTGTTCGGTTGGCGGGGCTGCTCAGAGGGGGTGGGATGCGGCATGATCGGATCATGGAAACACCGCTGTCGCCGCTGGAGTTCGCCCGCCGCACCCGCAGGCTGCACGCCGACCGCGAGGCGGTCGTCGACGGCGACCTGCGGCTGACCTACCGGCAGTTCTTCGACCGCTGCGACCGCTGGTCGGCGGCGCTGCAGGGGCTCGGCGTGGCGCAAGGAGACCGGGTGGCCACCATCTCGCCGAACACGCACGCCCAGCTGGAGTCGTTCTACTCCGTGCCGCAGCTCGGCGCCGTGCTGGTGCCGATCAACTACCGGCTGACCGCGGAGGACTTCGTCTACATCGTGAACCACTCCGGCTCGACGGTGCTCTGCGTGGCCGAGGAGTACCTGGCGGCGGTGGACGGGATCCGCGACCAGATGCCCGGCGTGAAGCACTTCGTCGCACTGGAAGGCGCCGCTGGCCCGCACGGGGGCGACGGCTGGCTGGACTACGAGGCGGCGATCGGGAAGGCGGAGGCCAGCTTCGTTCGGCCTGAAATAAATGAGCGGGACCTGATCTCGATCAACTACACCAGCGGGACGACGGCGCGGCCGAAGGGCGTCATGATCACGCACCGGAACGCCGCCATGAACACCATCGGCACGCTGCTGCACCTGCCGATGCCGGTGGGCGCGAAGTACCTGTGGACGCTGCCGATGTTCCACGCCAACGGCTGGACCTACACCTGGACGGTGACGGCGGCCGCGGCCACCCACGTCTGCCTGCGCAAGGTCGACCCGGCGACCATCTTCGCGCTGATCAGAGACGAGGACGTGAGCTGGCTGTGCGCGGCCCCGACCGTGCTGATCTCGCTGGCCAGCGCGCCGGCCTCGGTCCGGGGCGAGGTGCCGGCCGGGGTGCACGTGGTGACGGCGGGCGCGGCGCCGGCCGCGGCCACCATCGAGCGGATGGAGGGCGAGTTCGGCTGGGAGGTCACCCAGGTCTACGGGCTGACCGAGACCGCGCCGTTCATCACGGTCTGCGCGCCGCTGCCCGAGCACGAGGACCTGCCGCCGGCGGACCGGGCCGTCATCAAGGCCCGGACCGGCGTCGAGCTGCTGACCTCGGGCGAGCTGCGGGTGGTGGACCCCGACGGCGCCGAGGTGCCCGCCGACGGGCAGACCGTGGGCGAGATCGTGGTCCGCGGCAACGTGGTGATGGAGGGGTACTACGAGGATCCCGAGGCGACCGAGCGGGCCATGGGCGACGGCTGGTTCCACACCGGGGACGCGGCGGTGGTGCACCCCGACGGGTACGCGGAGATCAGGGACCGGCTCAAGGACGTGATCATCAGCGGCGGCGAGAACATCTCCTCGGTCGAGGTGGAGGGGGTGCTGCTCCGCCACCCCGCGGTGCAGGAGGTCGCCATCGTCGGCCTGCCGGACGAGAAGTGGGGCGAGACGCCGCACGCCTTCGTGGTGCTCTCCGGCGGCGAGAACGCGGACCCGGCGGAGCTCATCGCGTTCGCGCGCGAGCGGCTGGCCCACTTCAAGGCCCCGCGCGGGGTCACCTTCGTCACCGAGCTGCCGAAGACCGCGACCGGCAAGATCCAGAAGTTCGTGCTGCGCAAGGGCGCGCCCAACCTCGCCCGCCAGTAGTAGACGTCGAGCAGCCCCCGGTCGTACGGTCCGACCGGGGGTACCACTCGGCCATGGCTACCAGGCCAGGGTCTCGGCGAGGTTCTTGTAGTCGAACAGCTCGGTCTTGTCGAACCACAGATCCACCTCGTACTGCGCTTCCTCCCGGTTGCCGGAGGCGTGCACGAGGTTGGCGACCGCCTTGCCGGTGGCGGCGGCGGCGGCCTTGGACTGGTGGGCGAAGTCGCCGCGGATCGAGCCGGGCTGCGCCTCGTTCGGGTACGTGGTCCCGACGATCTTGCGTACGGTGGCCACGGCGTCCTCGCCCTCCAGGACGAACGCGATGACCGGCCCGCGCTGCATGAACGTCGCGGTCGCGTTGTAGACCTCGGCCGAGGTGCGCTCTTCGAGGTCGAAATAGTGCTTCCGGGCGAAGTCGGCGTCGATTTCGCGCATCTTCACGCCGACGATCTTCAGCGACGCGTCCTCGAACCGCGCAATGATACGTCCGGCCAAGCCGCGGACCACGGCATCCGGCTTCAGCACGACGAGCGTGCGCTCCCGCAACTGCGCAGAGTCGGCCACGGTAATCCTTTCCCCTGTGTGAATGGACACAGGGTAGCGGCCCGGACGTACCGGCGGCCGGCATACGCGGCCCGCGCGCATCACGCTCTGGTAGCGAAACCCCTGGCCGGCGCGCTCCGGCGATCATCGCCAAAAGTTCATCCGGATCGCGGAACCCTCAGGGCATGCCTAACCGTTTGACAGCATGTGCTCCAGATCCGAGACTATGCCGTGGCCTGGCGACGTTCTCTGCGGATCGCGGTAACCGTCGCCATCGTGTGCGGAGCCGCGCTGCCCTCACTTCCGGCGCTGGCGGCCATGCGCCCCGTGCCCGGGCCCGGAGCGGGCTACATACACATGGTCCCGCTTCCTTTCGTGCACGGCCGGTTCGTGTCGACGGCACAGCTGAGCGCGCAGCTGGCCGCGTGCGAGCAGCGGCTGCAGCACAGCCGGCGGGGCGCCGCGCGGCACGTGCCCACCGTCGCCATCGTCGGCGCCTCGTTCACCGCCGGGGTCGGGCCCGCCCAGCCGGACGGATCCTGGGCCGCGCTGCTGGCCCGCCGGCTGGGCTGGAACGCCGTCGTCTACGGCGACCCGGGAGCGGGCTACGTCCGCCCGGGCATCCACCGGCAGGGCCCGGTCGCCCGTGAGCTCTCCGCGATCGACCTCCGCGAGCTCAACCCGGCGCTGGTCATCGTGCAGGCCGGCCACAACGACGCGGGGGTGCCCGCGGCCCTGGAGACGCTGCGGGTCAAGCAGGCGATCGCGCAGATCCGGGCCGCGGTGCCGGACGCGGGCATCGCCCTCATCACCGTCTTCGTCGGGCGCCTGCACCTCGCGGCCATGACCCAGACCGACCACACCATCGTCGCGGCGGCGCAGGCGGCCGACCCCGCGGTGATCATCATGGACCCGCTGACCGGGAAGTGGAAGTTCGCCCGGATACGGGACGGCCTGCACCCGACGGCGGCCGGCAGCCAGTGGATCGCCGGCCGGGTGGGGCAGACCCTGGAATCGCGCGGCGTGCACCCCATGGCGATCGAGCGCGGCGCCGTCGCGGCGCCGGGCGGGCGGCCGGCCGGCACGATCTGCAACTTCGGCATCCAGGCGCCTCCGGCCGTCCCGCCGCCCCCGGCTACCCCGGCTACCCTGGCTGCCCCGGTGCTGCGGTAGCGACGGCGGCCGGCGCCGGCAGCCGGAACCGGACCAGCGTCCCGCCGTCCGGGGCGCCGCCGGCCTCGACCGATCCGCCGTGCCGCTCGGCCACCTGGCGGACGATGGAGAGCCCGAGCCCGGAGCCGGGCACGGCCCGGGCCGAGGGCGCGCGGTAGAAGCGGTCGAACACCTGCGGCAGGTCATCGGGCGCGATGCCGGGCCCGCGATCGCGCACGGTGAGCTCGCCGGCCCGCAGCCGGACCGCCACGGGCCCGCCCGGCGAGCCGAACTTCGCCGCGTTGTCCAGCAGGTTCCTGACCGCGATCCCCAGCCGGTCGGCCTGGCCGCGGACCACGCAGGGCTCGAGATCGGCGGTGAACGTGGTCCGCGGCCAGTCCCGGCGGGCCCCGTCGAGGCTGGCGGCGACCACGTCGTGCAGCGGCACGTCCTCGACCCGGCCGGGCCCGGTCTCGCCGCGGGCCTCCCCCCGGGCCAGCTCGGTGACGCTGGTCACCAGCTGGCTGAGCTCGGCGACCTGGGCGACGATCCGGCTCAGCACCTCCTGGCGCTCGGGCTCGGGCATCTGCGGGGCCGAGGCCAGCAGCTCGCAGTTGACCCGCAGGCTGGTCATCGGGGTGCGCAGCTCGTGGCTGGCGTCGCTGATCAGCTGCCGCTGGGCGGCCAGCGAACGCTGCAGGGCCTGGAGCATGGTGTTGAACGAGGTGGCGAGCCGTCCCAGCTCGTCGGCCCGCGCGACCTCGACCCGGCCGGCCGGATCCCCGGTGGCCGTCACCCGTTCGGCCAGTTCGGCCAGGCGGGCCACCGGCGCCAGCCCGGCCCGGGCCACCGCCCAGCCCGCCAGCGCCGCCAGCGCCACCCCGATGACGCTGAGCAGGGCCAGGGTCGTCCCGACGCTGGCTACCTCGCCCTGGACCGTGTTGAGCGGCACGGCCACCTGGACGGCCAGGCCCGGCGCCAGCGGCGTGGTGAGCACCATGGCCCGGACCCCGTTGAGCTTGGCCTCGGCGTAGAAAGCACCACGGTGCCCGGCCGCGACGCCGGCCGCGGCGGTGCTCCCGGCCAGCAGGCCGGCGTCACCCGACGGCGCCCAGACGGCCCCGGAGCCGGTCACCACCTGCGTGTAGGGACTGCTGACACCGAACCGGTCCGAGTGCGGCGGGACCCAGCCGGGCGGGATGTGCCCGTGGAAGTGGTGCGCCACCCGGAATACCACCGCCGCCTGCTGCTGCAGCTCGTGCCGCACCTCGTCCTGCAGGTCGGCCCGGACCACGACGAAGGCCACGGCCGTGATGGCCAGCGTCACCAGGGCCACGGCGGCCGCCACGGCCACGGTGAACCGGGTCCGCAGCATGAGCGGCCCCCGGCGCCGGGGCAGCAGGCGGATCACGGCAGGGCCCGGATGACGTAGCCGACGCCGCGCACGTTGTGCAGCAGCCGCGAGCGGCCGCCGACCTCGAGCTTGCGCCGCAGGAAGCCGACGAAGACCGTGAGCGCGTTGGACGCGGGCGCCTCGCCGTAGCCCCACACCCGTTCTCGGATGACGTCGTAGCTGAGCACCTGCTCGGCGTTCCGCAGCAGCAACTCGAGCAGGCCGAACTCCATCCGGGTGAGCACGATCTCCTGACCGTCCCGGCTGACCCGGCGGGCGTTGGCGTCCAGGGTCAGGTCGGCGTAGCCGAGCACGTCCCGGCGAGCCTGGGACCGCCGCAGCAGGGCCCGGACCCGGGCTTGCAATTCTCCCAGCGCGAACGGCTTGACCAGGTAGTCGTCGGCGCCGGCGTCAAGCCCGGTGACCCGGTCGTCGACCGCGTCCCGGGCGGTGAGCACGAGCACCGGGGTGGCGTCGCCGCGCTCCCTGAGCCGGCGGCACGCCTCGAAGCCGTCCATGATCGGCATCAGCACGTCCAGCACGATCAGGTCCACCGGCGAACGGGCGACCGCGTCGAGCGCCTCCCCGCCATGGACGGCCGTTATGACCTGATAACCGGCGTAACGCAGCGCCCGGCTGAGAGAATCACGGACGTCCGGATCATCGTCCACCACGAGCAGGCGGCTGGAAGTCATGCGGTAAGAGAATCAGTCCAGCCTGAGAAGTTCCTGGAAGCTTGCCGATGGCATCCCAATTTTCACTGGTCTTTCACAAAGCGCCGGCACTCTTCCTGCCATGCGGCACGGCACGATGACCAGGCACGCCCCTGACCTCCAGGGAGCTACCGAGGGTGAGGAGGATCACGTGTTCCGTGGCGGTCGCGAAGCCCCCGGCACCGGAACCCTGTGGCTGATCAGGCACGGCCAGAGCACCTGGAACGTCCGCGGGCTCGCTCAGGGCCACCACGACGAGTCCCGGCTGACCGATCGCGGCCAGCAACAGGCCGTTGAACTCGCGGCAGAACTACGCACCCAGAACATTCGCACGCTGTACGCTAGCGATCTACGCCGGGCGCTCGAAACGGCGGCTCCGCTCGCAGAGATACTCGAGCTGGCCGTCAATCGGGACGCCCGGCTGCGTGAGCGTTCCCTCGGCGTGCTGGAGGGAACCGCGAGCGCCGCGATCAGCCCGAAAGTCACCGGGCTGGGCGCGAATCGGGTAGCCGACCCCGACGCACGGCCTGACGGCGGGGAGTCTGTCCGGGACTTGTACCAGCGGGCCGCTAGCTTCGCCGACGATCTGGCGGCCCGGGACCACCCCGGGGACGTTGCCGTCGTCGCCCATGGCGGCACCCTCCGGGTGCTTTATGCGTATATGCACGGCATCGCGGTCGAGCGGATGGCCTGGGAACCGCTCGAGAACGGTCGCATCCTGCGCCTGCCCGTCCCGCAACTGACGGACCGGCCGGATAACGGCCTCAACCCACGAGAGAGGAACGACGACAAATGAATTCGCTGGCACCGCGCCTGCCCAGCCGGGCGACGAAGCCGCGTAGTACCGGGTTGACCATGGTCATCGACGGCGGGATCACGCTAGGGCTATTCGCCGACATTGTCTCGTCCACGCCTGAATTGATCAACTTCGTCAAGTTCGGCTGGGGCACCGCGATCGTGACCGGCGGCATCCGGCAGAAGATCGACGTCCTGCGCGAGCACGGCATTGGGTTCTATTTTGGCGGGACGCTGTTTGAGAAGTACGTGATGCAGGAGCGGTTTGACGACTACAAGCGGTTCTGCTTGGAGCACGGCGCCACTCACGTCGAGGTGTCTAACGGCACGATCTTGATGTCCAACGCCGAGAAGGCGAGCTACATCCGCAAGCTCGCGGGTGATTTCACCGTGGTGTCCGAGGTCGGCTTCAAGGACCCCGACCGCTCGGAGCAGCTGCCGCCGAGCAAGTGGGTGGAATACATCAACGAGGACCTCGCCGCCGGGGCCAAGATGGTCACGCTGGAGGCCAGGGAGAGCGGCAAGTCCGGCATCTGCCGGCCCGACGGGGCGCTGCGGTTCGGGCTGATCGAGGACGTGCTCTCGGCCGGCATCCCCCAGGACAGCCTGCTGTTCGAGGCGCCCTCCACCACGCTGCAGACCTACTTCGTCACCCGGATCGGCCCGGACGTGAACCTGGGCAACGTCCCGGCCAGCGCGATCATCGGTCTCGAGACGCTGCGCCTCGGGCTGCGGGCCGACACGCTGACCGCGTTCGAGTAGGGGACACCGATGCGGACTACCTCAGACGTTTTCCACCTGGCCGTCCCGGTCCACGACCTGGACGAGGCCCAGCACTTCTACGTGACCCTGCTCGGCTGCAAGCTGGCCCGGCGCTACGACGACCGGATCACCCTGGACTTCTTCGGCGACCAGGTGGTCTGCCACCTCACCCAGGGGATGGCGACGGGACGGCCGGAGAGCCTGTACCCGCGGCACTTCGGGGTCACCTTCCGCGAAGCGGCCGACTTCGAGGCGCTGCACCACTGCGCGGTCACCCGCAAGATTCCCTTCTACCAGGAGGCCTCGACCCGGTTCGAGGGCCTGGTCGAGGAGCACAGCACGTTCGTCCTGCTCGACCCGTCCGGGAACCTGCTGGAGTTCAAGCATTACCGCGATCCGCGGATGATGTACTGATGGCGGGCCGTCAGCGGCTCGACCACATCGACGCCATGCGGCCGCTCAAGCAGGCCGGCGTGGTCAGCACGCACACGATCATCGCGTTCACGCCGGTCGGCGCCCTGGCGTTCTCCAACGCCGCGCTGCTGCTGCTGCACGTGTCGCGGGAGGCGTTCTTCGCCATCTCGGCGTGCATGCTGACCTACGCCTACTCCGGCCTCAAGCGCGACACGATGAAGAGGTTCTACTGGCGCAGGTTCGTCGCGGTCGGGATCCCGTACCTGGTCTGGAACGCCATCTACTTCGTGTGGTTCATCTACGCGGTGCACGAGAACACGTACGCCAGTACGTGGGTGGCCCTGCGGTACTTCGTCCGGCAGCTCGAGATCGGCTACGACCAGCTGTACTTCCTGATCGTGATCGCCGAGTTCTACGTGGCCTTCCCGCTCGTCCTGTGGGTGCTGCGGAAGACCAGGGAGCACCACGGCCTGCTGGCCGGCGCGGCGCTGGTGCTGCAGGTCTTCTTCTCGGTCGGGGTGCACTGGGGCTGGTTCGGATACCGCGCGGGCGAGTACGCCCAGGAGTTCGCGCCGTTCTACGTGCTCTACCTGGTCGGCGGCGCGGTCGTGGCCTACCACCTGAGCGAGGTGCACGACTGGCTGATGGGCCACAAGCTGCTGATCGCGTACCTGACCGTGGTCACGGCGCTGTTCGCCGAGGTCGTGTACTTCCTGACCAAGGGGTCCGGCGCCACCGCGCTGGGCGACGCCGCCGACCCGTTCCAGCCCAGCGTGATCCCGTTCAACGTGTGCGTGATCGCCCTCGGCTACCTGGCCGGGATGTGGCTGGTCGAGCCGCGCCGGCACCGGTGGATCAGGAAGGCGACCCGGGTCGGCTCGGACGACTCGTACGGCATCTTCCTCGCCCAGATGCTCTTCATCACCGCGCTGGCCCTGTGGGGCGGGCGGAACTTCGCCCAGGTGATGCCGTTCTACGTGTGGATCCCGGCGAGCATCGCGTTCGCTTACCTCGGCAGCATCGCGCTGACCGAGCTGATCGCCCGCACGCCGCTGGCGGTGGCGCTGACCGGCCGCAAGCAGGTGCCGTGGCGGTCCCCGCGCTCGGCTGACGCCGACAGCACCGGCGGTTCGCACCGGGCCGGCTCGCACCGCCGGGTCCCGGCCGGCGCCGTTTCCGCGGGCGCCGCCGTCCCCGCGATCTCGGTCGGCGCGAACGCCACCGCCACCGCGGACCCGACCTCCGCCGCCGTCCCGGCGGTGGCCGCGGCCATGGAGCCAACCCGGGCGCCGGCTCCCGCCCCGGCCGCCCGGAACCGGCCATCCAACACGCTGGCCTCGGCCTGCGACCAGAACGGAGCCTGACGTTGCTAAGGGAATGGATCGACCAGAACGCGGCCAGCCGGGGCGACGCGCCGTACCTCGAGGACGCCGCCGGGAGCGGCACGCTGACGTTCGCCGGGCTGGCCCGCTCGGTCCGCGCCTGGTGCCGGCTGCTCGACGACGCGGGGATCGCGCCGGGAGAGCCCGTGGCCATCCGCTGGCCGGAGCAGTTCGGGTACGCGATGGCGCTGGCCGGCATCCTGGGGGCGGGCCGGGTGGCGGTGCCGCTCGACCCGGCTGCTCCCCCGGCGGACGCGGCCCGGGTGCTGGCCGTAGCCCGGCCCCGGGCGGTGGTCGGCGACCCGGCCGACGCTCCGTTCGGCGACCTGCCCGTAATCAATATGCCGAACGAGGATTCCCCGAGCGATCCTGCCGTCGTCCCGCCTCGCGGGGGCGGTATCTACCTGTGCACCAGCGGTACCACCGGCACCCCTAAGGGGATCTTGCTCGGCGAGGAGCAGCTCGCTCACGTGGCCGCCGCCGTGGCCAGCCACCACCGGCTCACCCCGGCCGACCGCGGCTACTGCTGCCTGCCTCTGTTTCACGTGAACGCCGAGGTGGTCGGCGTGCTCTCGGCCCTCGCGGCCGGGGCGTGCCTGATCGTCGACCGCAAGTTCCGCCGGCGCGGGTTCTGGGAGCTGATCGAGGCGCGGCGGGTCACCTGGATCAACGCGGTGCCGGCCATCATCACGATCCTGGGCATGGACCCGCCCGCGGCGCCGCTGAACGAGCGGATCCGGTTCATCCGTTCGGCCTCGGCGCCGCTCGCGCCGGCCGCGCTGCGGCGGTTCGAGGAGTCGTTCGGCGTTCCGGTGGTGGAGACCTACGGGATGACCGAGGCGGCCAGCATGATCACCGCCAACCCGGTGGACGGGCCGCGCAAGGCCGGGCTCGGCCGGCCGGGCGGCCGGCTCGAGGTCCGGGTCGTCGAGAGCCCCGACGATGCCTCAGGGCCCCTGACGTCCGGCCGGCCGTGCCCGGCCGGGACGGTGGGCCGGGTGCAGATCCGGGGGGCCGGCGTGATCAGCCAGTACGCGGCGAACGGGCGCGCGGGCGCCATCGACGCCGACGGCTGGCTCGACACCGGCGACCTCGGCCACCTGGACGAGGACGGCTACCTGTTCCTGGCCGGGCGCTCCGACGACGTGATCAACCGGGGCGGCGAGAAGATCTACCCGCGGGAGATCGAGGACTTCCTGCTCGCCCAGCCCGGGGTCCGGGCCGCCGTGGTGGTCGGCGCCCGCGACGAGGTGCTCGGCGAGCGCCCGGTCGCGTACGTGGTCCCGTCCGGCTCGGTGGACGAGCCGGAACTGGCCGACGCGCTGCACAAGGTGTGCGAGGCCGAGCTGCCCAAGCCCAAGCGCCCGGCCGAGTTCTGCCTGATGGACGAGCTCCCGCTCGGCCCCACCGGCAAGATCGCCCGCCGCCGCCTCCGCGACCTAGCCGCCGTCGGCGGCTAACCGGGGTCATTCGCGGTACCCACCGTCCCATTCGCCCGTACCGGCCCCGGCCCGCGGTGCCCATCGCCCCACCCCACCCCCAACTCAGCCAATGAGTGGAACCCTCTACTTCTTCTATCGGGTACAGGGTTCCACTCATTGGCTTTTCGAGCCGAGGGCGCGCTCGAGGCGGCGACGGATCGTGGCGCGGGACAGCCAGCGGCGGCGCGGGCGGGCCACGTTCTCGGTGTCCCGCTAGAGGAAGAGCAGCTCCACGGGACTCAGGCTCCGTAACGGCGCTTCCTGATGGCGTAGCTGCGCAGCGCGCGGAGGAAATCGATCTCACGAAACGCGGGCCAGTACGCTTCGCAGAAATAAAGTTCGGAGTAAGCGCTCTGCCAGAGCAGGAAATTGGAAAGACGCTGCTCGCCGCTGGTACGGATCACCAGGTCGGGGTCGGGGCGGCCGACGGTATACAGATGGGCGCTGAGGTCGTCGGCGGTCAGGTCCGCCGCTAGGTCGGCCATCGACACCCCGGCCGCGTCGGCCTCGGTGAGCAGGTCGCGAACGGCGTCAATGATCTCCTGCCGGCCGCCGTAACCGATTGCCAGCGTGACGTGCGCCCCGGTGACGCAGTCGCGCGTCGTCTCCACCGCATCCTTGAGGGCCCGCGCGGTCGAGCCCGGGAGCACATCGAGCATTCCCGCGACATGCACCTGCCAGCGGGCCTCGGGCCGGGCGAGCCGGGCCGCGATCACCTCCTCGATCACCCGCATCAGGTAGGCGACCTCACTCTCGCCACGGCGCCGCAGGTTCTCGGTGGAGCAGATGAACACCGTGACGTTCTTGATCCCGACGCCCTCACACCAGGACAGCACCTGTTCGGCATGCTCGGCGCCGGCCTTGTGTCCCAGGCTCGCGTCGGCCAACCCCACCTCGCGGGCCCAGCGCCGGTTGCCGTCCATGATCAATCCGATGTGTGCCGGGAGCTGCCCGGCGAGAACCTGCCGGCGCAGCCGCCGGGTGTAAAGCGCGTAGAGACCCGTCATGCGCAACAGGCGAGGCATGGAGTCACCCCTTCCTTCTCGCTCGGCTGCCGGGCGGTTACGCGGCGGGGTCTCGCTGGCTGAGAATCGCGTAGGCAGCTATCAAGGCGGCCGCGGCGGCGGCCAGCTGCGCGACAACGCCGGGGATGAGACCGGTGCTCCCGCCGTTGAACAGCTGAGTCCAGCGCAGCCAGTAGTGCACCGGGAAGATCACGACAATGGTGTGCAAGGAGCGCACGTTATCGAGCATCACCGAGCCAACGAGAAAGGCGACGCTGATCCCCAGCGCCTCCACCGACCGGGGCAGCACCAAGCCCAGGGCCAGGGCAATCGCTCCGATGCTCAGCAGGCAGACGATCAGGTACCCGCCAGCACCGAGGAGCGCCCAGATGGCGGACGCCTCCGAGAGGTCGCTGGCACCGCTTCTGTGGAAAGGGTGCCAGCCGAAGGTCGCGAGACCGGTCAGCAGGGTGGCCAGCAGGAAGGCGGCGACGACCAGCACGCTCCAGACCACCAGCGCCCACCACTTGCCCATCATCAGTCTCCGGCGACTCACCGGCCGGACGTAGAGGTAGCGCAGAGTGCCCCAGTCGCGGTCCGCTCCGCCCAGAATGCTGGCGAACACCGCCGCGACCAGGCCGAACAGCACGGGGTCCATGAAGTTCAGGCCGGATTCCGTGAAGTTGAGCGCCGAGAACGTCGCGACGCCGCCTCGCCCCCCGGCCTTGGATGCCTCGGTAACCCCGGCCAGGATGGGCACTCCCACGAGGACGACAAGCATGATGAGGGTTCGCACCCGCCGCAGCTGTGTCACGAGTTCAATTCGCAGCATCGCTCTGCCCCACCAATCCCAGAAATACATCTTCGAGACTCCGTGTGGCTCGCACCGTCTCGACCCCTACTCCCGCGACGACCAGCGCTTGGTTGAGCTCCTTCACGGTGCACCCTGGCGCGGTGACGATCAGCCGCCGGCCGCGTGTTTCGGCGGAGTGCACGCCATTCACCGCCCGCAGCGCCTCCTCGGCCCGGGCAACGTCGTCCACCTCGAACTCGTACGACCCGGTTACGAGCAGGTCCTCAATCTTTCCCGCGGCCGCGACTACGCCCACGTTCATGACGACGACATGCGTGGCGAGCAGCTCGATCTCGGCCAGAAGATGACTGGAGACGAGAACCGCGGCACCGCGCTCCGCGAGCCGTCCCAGGTGCTCACGGAGCGCGCGGACCTCGCCGGGATCGAGCCCGTTGGCGGGCTCGTCCAGGATGAGCACCTCGGGGGCCCCCATAAGCGCCTGGGCGAGCATCAGCCGCTGGCGCATGCCCATCGAGTAGCTCTTGGTCTTAGCTTCCAGGGCCGCCCCAGGCCGGCCAGCTCCAGGCTCTCCTCAAGTGCTGGCGGAGGCCACCTGCGCCCGCCCGCCCGCCAGGTCAGCTCCAGGTTGCGCCGCCCGCTCAGATGCGGCACGAAGGCGGGACCGTCGATGGCCACGCCGACCCGGGCGAGGACTCCGGCGGCGAGCCGGCTCGGCTCGCCCAGCAGGCTGGCGGTGCCATTATCCGGTCGTGACAGGCCGACCAAGACGCGCATGGTAGTCGTCTTGCCCGCACCATTGGGGCCGAGCAGCCCGCAGATCTGTCCTCGCTCGACCTCGAACGTGACCCCCTCGATGGCGCGGCGACGCCGGTAGCTCTTGACCAGCCCGTGTGCCGCCACGGCGACGGTATCGGCCATGGTTCGCTCCTGTTCGTTTGGCAGGCCTGACCGCAGGTCCGGCTCCCAGCCGGTCCTGCGGTCACTGATGTTCAGGTGGTGGCGGCGATCTCCACGCGGTTCCGCATGTCGCACCGGCGCTCGCCGCGCAGGCCGAGCAGGCCGCCAAGAGCGGTGAAACAGGCGTATACGGCGACCGCCTCGACGGCGGCATCGAGAAAATCGGGATCGCCGGTCAGCAGGTCGGGGACCTTCAGCGCGAGGCCGGCCGCCACGGACATCGTGGCGGCCGCCCGCCACGGATGATGGCGCAGGTCAAGCCAGCGCGTCACCCGCGGCATCCGCCTCCGAGCGGTCTGCCAGGTGTTACCGGCGAACCGGTGGGCCCGGCCCGCGAGCGGCCATCGCCTGGCCAGCACGCCGCCGACGGCGGCGATGACGTCGAGAACGTCCTCTCCATCGGCTCGGTGCCCGAGCCACGAGGCTCGTGAGGCAGCGCGCAGGCCCCAGATCGCCACTATCGGGGCACTGGCCGCGACGATGGCCAGCGGCAACCGCTCGGCGAAGAGCATGCCGGGGCCGAGATTTCCCGCCGCCACCACGGCGACCGGGAGGAGCAGGACACTCGCCACCGCCAGGTTGCGCCCAGCGAAGGCCGCTGGACGACCCGTCAGCGGCACCCTGCGTATCCAGGGGGCGACGACGGCGAGAAAAAGCGCGATGGCTCCGCAGGTCGCCGGAACCTGCACGCATAGCTGCATCACGAGAGAAAAGACCGGACCGCTGGGCCAGGGCCGGGCGGCCGCGCCTAGATGCAGCGATTGGCCAGCGGCGGCGAATGCCGCCGCAGCGCAGGCCGCCAGTGCCCACGACGCCCGGTTCAACCCGTACCGGGCGATATCGGCGTTGAACTCGGCGGCCAGCCCGGCCGGGGCGCCGAAGCGCTCCGTCGCCCGTTCGACGGCCGATGAGGGGTCGGCCCCCCGCTCTCGCTCGTCGGCGATCAAATCCGCGAGGTGATCGGAGACCTCAGCAATAATCCGCCGCTGACGCCACGCCCTCGCCCGCAACGTCAGGTTCAGCTCGTCAACGTAGTCCGTGACCGCGTTACGCATCGCTCACGCCCCTTGCCATATAGCGTCCACGGCCGTCGCGAACGACCGCCACTCCCGCCGCCGCTCCGCCACGGCCCGGCGCCCTCGGGCCGTCAGCTCGTAGACGCGCCGTCGACGCCCTCCCGTCTCGGACCAGCCGCTCGCCACCAGCCCGGTCCGTTCCAGGCGGTGCAGCGCCGGGTACACCGATCCCTCAGACAGCTCGAAGAACCCGCCGCTGCGCTCACGCAGCAGCTCGATCAACGCGTAGCCGTGCGCCGGGCCGCTGGCGAGCACCGCCAGCACCAGCCCATCGAGGTGACCACGCACCGCGTCCTGATTCATACCTCGACAGCTTATGCCTAGACTGTCGATGCATCAAAACGGACCACTGCACAGGCCGCGGGCGATGGCCGGCGACTTGAGCTATGGAGGCGGCAGGCTCGCCGGGCTCATGGCGAGCGGCCGGGTGGCTCCGGGGCCCATTTCCACAGCGTCGCGGCGGCGGCGAGGCCGACCGAGCCGCTGACGACGATCCCCGCGGCCAGGCCGGCGACGGCGGTGACGACGGAGAGGATGACGGGGCCGACGCCTGAGCCGGCGTCGGCCAGCTCCCGCCAGAGGCCGAGGAAGGTGGGGCGCCCGGCCTCGGGGGAAATGTCGGCGGCCAGGGTCATGACGATGCCGGAACCGATGCCGTTGCCGAAGCCCATGATCATCGCGGTGAACGCGAGGGTGATGGCGCCGTGGGACAGGGGCATGAGGAGGAAGGCGATGCTCATCATGATCGCGCTGGGCACGGCGACCCAGCGGCGGCCGTAGACGTCCATGACCTTGCCCGCGGGATAGAAGGTCAGGACGTCGATAGCGCCGGCGATGCCGTAGATGACGGAGCTGGCGGTGGGAGACAGCCCGATGTGCGCGGCCCACAGCGGGATGACCACTTGCCTGGTCTGCCTGATGGCCGACAGCAGCAGGACGCCGGCGCCCAGGGTGACGAAGGTGCGCCAGTACTGCTTCAGGACGCTCCGGGTGGTCACCTGCGCGGCCGCCGCCTTGCGCTGATCGCTCACCTCCAGGTCCGGCACGCGGTAGACGATGACGCCGGCGGCAGCGGTCGCGGCGAGGCTGACGTAGTAAGCGCCCGGCAGCCCCCACAGTTCCATGGCGCCAGCGCCGAGGAAGGGGCCGAGGAAGATCCCGATGCGCATGGTCCCCCCGAGGGTGGACAGCGCGCGAGCGCGCATATGCTCCGGCACCATCTCGGTCAGGTAGGACTGCCGGGCCAGGCTGTAGACCGAGCTGGCGGCGCCGATGAGCAGGATCCCGGAGCCGTAGACCAGCAGTGCCCCGGCGCCACGGCCGACGTCGACCAGGCACAGGGCCAGGCCGGCCACGGTCGCGATCGCGGCCACCAGCATCGATTTCCGCTCGCCGATCCGGGTGGCGAGGATCCCCGAGGGGATGTTCGTCACGATCGAGCCGATGCCGAGCAGCGCGCCGACGAGGGCCGCGATCGAGGGACTGGCGCCGCGATCGATGGCGCTCAGCGCGATGACCGGCAGCATCGACCCCTGGGCGAGGCCGAACAAGGTCGCCGGGCCGTAGGCGGCCACCGCGATCGAACGGAGATGGAAATCTTCGCTCACATCAGCAACACATCTCGCACGATACCGTCCGGGCGCCGCCGCCCGGACGGGGAGGACGAGAAGATACCCCTGTGGGAGAACACATGGACAGCGACCGCCCCCGGCGGGTGCTGACGGAGCTGGAATCTTTTCTCGCGGCTCGGGCGGCGGCGCCGCAGGATCCGCGCGAGCGGGTGATCGAGCTGTTTCACCAGGTCGCCGCGTCGGTACCCGGGTACCGCGGGTTCCTGCACGACCACGGGGTCGATCCTCGTTCGGTCCGTATATTTGAGGACTTCCAGCGGCTGCCGTTGCTGACCAAGGACAACTACCACCGTCGCTACCCGCTGCCCGACCTCTGCCGGAACGGGCGGCTCGACGGCTGCGACATGATCGCGGTGTCGTCCGGCTCGACCGGGCAGCCGACGATCTGGCCTCGTTCGGTGACCGACGAGCTGGCCGTGGCGGCGCGGTTCGAGCAGGTCTTCGCGGACAGCTTCGCGGCCGGCGACCGTACCACCCTGGCCGTGGTCTGCTTCCCGCTGGGCACCTGGGTGGGCGGGCTCTTCACGCTGGCCTGCGTGCGGCACCTGGCCGCGAAGGGCTACCCGATCACGGCGGTGGCGCCGGGCAACAACAAGGCGGAGATCCTCCGGGTGATCCCGGAACTCGCCCCGCACTGCGACCAGACCGTGCTGCTCGGCTACCCGCCGTTCGTCAAGGACGTGATCGACACCGGGATCGCCGCGGGCCTGGACTGGACGCGGTACGCGGTCAAGCTGGTGCTGGCCGGGGAGGTGTTCAGCGAGGAATGGCGTGACCTGGTGGGCCAGCGAGCCGGGATGAGCAGCCCGTGCTACGACTCCGCGTCGCTGTACGGCACGGCGGACGCCGGGGTGCTCGGCACCGAGACGCCGCTGTCGGTCTGCATCCGGCGTTTCCTGGCCACCCGGCCGGAGGCCGCGGGTGAGCTATTCGGCGAAGCCCGGCTGCCGACGCTGGTCCAGTACGACCCGGGCAGCCGGTTCTTCGAGGAGCAGGACGGGACGCTGCTGTTCTCCGGCGACAACGGGGTACCGCTGGTCCGGTACCACATCGCCGACGAGGGCGGCCTGGTCGGCTACCAGGACATGCTCGCCTTCTGCGGCCGGCACGGTTTCGACCCGGTGGCCGAGCTCGGTCGAGGGGGCGGCCCCGGCCCGCGCGGGATCCGGCCGCAGCCGTTCGCTTACGTCTTCGGGCGCTCGCACTTCACGGTGTCCTACTTTGGTGCCAACGTCTATCCAGAGAACGTCACCGTCGGCCTGGAGCAGCCGGATGTCAGCGGCTGGGTCACGGGCAAGTTCGTGCTCGAGGTGATGAGTGATGCCGACGGTAATCCGTATCTGTCGGTCACGGCCGAGCTCGCGCCCGGGGAGGCCGGAGACGAGGCGCGCGAACGCGTCCTCGCGGAATCGATTCGCGGCCAGTTGCAGCGGCTGAACAGCGAGTTCGCCCACTACGTTCCGGCTGACCGCCAGCTGCCGCGAGTGACGCTGCGCCCGGCCGGGGACCCCGGCTATTTCCCGGTCGGCGTCAAGCACCGCTACACCCGGGGAACGCAGGCGGCTACCTGAGGAGCCGACGGGCCAAGACCATGGCGTCGCCCCCTACAGCAGGCCCGTTGCCGCGAAGTGAATAGGACGTCGTCGGCGGGCGCGTCGCCGGCCGACACCGGCACGCCTCTTTCTCCACCAGGCATGCGGTTCGGCCGGCGGGCACGACCTGGCGCCAGTCCGATCCCATATGAAGCGACTGGCTGGGTTAGCGGTACCCGGGTGCGGGCCGCAGGGCGCGCCTGGCCTGCGGCGCCGGGTTCGCGGCGAGGGTCCGGCCCAGCCAGACGGCGAGCGGCACGAGCAGGATGATCAGCGTTTCCACGCTGAGCGCGGTGATGCCCAGCGAGCAACGCCAGTTGCCGACGTCGCCGTGATCGTCCAGGAATCCGCCGGGCAGCGCACGGGTCAGCAGGTATCCGCCCATGGCCAGGGCGGCTACGGCGCCGGCGGCCGCCCAGACCAGCCAGTGCGACCGGGTGATCAGCACCGCGCTGATGCCGAGCGCCGCCACGATGATCCCGAGATAGCCGATGCCGACCAGCGGGGTCGGTCCCAGCGTGTCCGGCAGGTCGACAACGTGGATAACGGCGAGCGCCATCAGCGCCAGGGCGCCCAGGGCGCGGGCGATCACGTCCGCGCCGGCGACCGGCTGTGATGGGCCAAGACGAGCAAGCATGACATCCTCCTGTGGTCACGGCCGTCCCCGCGAGCCTGATGCCAGCCCGGACGACGGTAGTTCCGGTTTTAACTACTAACACGCTTAGTAGAGCTGGCTCGTTCAGCGGAACGGGGCAGCCGCGGTGCGATGTGCATCACACGCCCGCGGGCGCCGGGGCTACGGGCGGGAGAAGAAGCGGCTGGTTACCTGGGCCAGGGCGGCCTGGGCCTGCTCCCAGAGGCTACGGACGAGGTCCGCGGCGGGAACCGCGGTCGTCAGCGGGTAGGCCTGCCCGGCCCACAGGTTCACGTAGTCGGCCAGGCCAGCCTGGCGGGCCGCCTTCCGCATCGGCGAAGTGAGGTAGTGCACCTCGGGATAGGCCGCCGGGGCGGAGGCCGAGTGGGCGCGCAGGAAACCGTTCTCGATCCCGCGCGCGGTCCGGCCGCTGAACGCGCGGGTGAGCCTGGTCGGGGCGTCATCGTGCAGCGCGGACCGGTACACCGGTGCGGTCCCTGCTTCCGGGCAGTCGAGGAACGCCGTGCCGAGGGCGGCCGCCCGGGCGCCCAGGCACAGCACCGCGGCGATCGCCGGGCCGGTCGCGATGCCGCCGGTCGCGACGACGGGCGTGGCCACGCGCGCGGTGATGAGCTGCAGCAGCGCGATGAGCCCCGCCGCCTCTTCGGGTGCGTCGCTCGTCCCGCCCCGGTGCCCGCCCGCCTCGTAGCCCTGGGCGACCAGCAGGTCCGCGCCCGCCGCGGTCGCGCGGCGGGCATCGTCCAGGCTGGTAACCGTCACCCAGACCTCGGTTCCCCGGGCGCGCAGCCCGGCGATGACGTCCGTACCCGGTATCCCGAACGTGAACGACACCACGGCCACCGGGGCACCCATCAGGTACTCGATCTTGGCATCCCAGTCATCATCGTCGTGCCGGGGCTCGCCCAGCTGCGCGCCGGTCCCGGACGCGTCCGCCTCGACCTCCGCCGCGAACTGGCGCACCTGGGCGGCGTCCCCGGCCGGCCCGGGAACGAACAGGTTCACACCGAACGGCGCGCCAGTGAGCTCGTCCGTCCGGCGGCACCGGTCCGCCAGCTCGGCGGCGGACAGGTAACCGGCCGCGAGGAAGCCCAGGCCGCCCGCGTGGCTCACCGCGGCGGCCAGCTCCGGCGTGGACGGCCCGCCCGCCAGCGGGGCCAGCACGATCGGCGTCTCGCAGCTGTCGAGGATCATGCTCCCATCCTCCACCTCCACGGCCGGCGCGCATCGTGGCGTTGATCACGGCCGGCGCGGTGTCAGAGCACTGGCTATATCGTTTGACAAACAAAAGGATGAGTGCCGAACCGCTACCAGTTCCAGTTACCGCGCAAGGCAGCAGGCACCTGGGAGCTGGAATGACCATGATCAGCCGGGCTGACGCTTACCAGCGGCAGCACCGCTGGGCGGGACTGCCGCTGGCGGTGCTCTACAAGTTCTTCGACGACCAAGGCAGCTACCTGGCCGCGCAGATCACCTACTACGGCGTGGTGTCGCTGTTTCCGCTGCTGCTGCTCCTGGCCACGTTCCTCGGGTACGGGCTGCACGACAGCCAGCACTTCCAGGAGCAGGTACTGGACTCCGCGCTCGCCCAGTTCCCGGTCGTCGGCAACCAGGTCGCCTCGCACATCCACTCCTTCCATGGCAGCGTGCCGGGCCTGGTCATCGGCATACTGGGCTGCCTCTACGGTGGCCTGGGCATCGTCCAGGCCACCCAGAACGCGCTGAACAAGGTGTGGGGCGTGCCGCGCAACGCCCGCCACAACCCGCTCAGGGCCCGGCTGCGCAGCCTCTTGCTGCTGTCCGCAGGCGGCGGCAGCGTGATCGTCACGACCGTGCTGACCGCGCTGGGCGCCACCGCGGACGACTACGGCGCCAGCGCCGGCGTCAGCGTGCGGGCGGCGGCCACCGCGCTGGCCGTCGCGCTGAACGTGACCCTGTTCATGGTGGCGTTCCGGGTCCTGACCGCCCGCTCCGTCACCTTCCGGCAGATTCGCGCGGGCGCGATCGCCGCCGCTGTGATCTGGCAGGCTCTGCAGGTGGCGGGCGCCTTGCTGCTCGGGGACAAGCTCAAGGGCGCCACCGCCACCTACGGCCTGTTCGCGATCGTTCTCGGCCTGCTGGCCTGGGTCTACCTCGGGTCGGTCACGGTGGTGATCTGCGCGGAGTTCAACGCGGTGCGCGCCGGGGGGATGTGGCCGCGGAGCCTGCTCGCGCCGTTCACCGACAACGCGGATCTCACCGCCGGCGATCAGCGTGCCTACATCTCTTACGCCAAGACGGAAAGGCACAAGAGCTTCGAAACCATCGACGTCAGCTTCGGTGAGCCCCCCGCCGCCACGCCGATGCCCGAGGGCTCGCCAAAACCTGTTGGCGGACCACGGCGGCCAGTGCTACCTTTCCGGAAGCCGGGCCAGAGAACGAGGAGGTGGTACCCATGAACGTATCGACATGGGTGCTCCCCTGCGGGGTCACGGTCGGGCGATAGGTCGTCCGGGAGCGCCGCTGCGAGCACTCCGAAAGGCACGACCATGCGATTCACTTCCGAACAGCGCCTCGACAACGGCGTCCTCGAACGCGAATTCACTCTCGGCGAGATCCCCGGCGTCCTGTGGACGCCTGGAGCCGCACCGGCCCCGCTGATCCTGAACGGCCACAACGGCGGCTTGCACAAGCGCCTCCCCCGGCTGGTGGCCCGGGCCCGCCACTACGCGGCGCAGTACGGCTTCGCGGTGGCCGCCATCGACGCCCCCGGGCACGGTGACCGGCCCCGTTCCGCCGCCGACGAGCAGGCCCGCGCCGACCTCCGCCGGGCGCTGGCGGCCGGCGAGCCGGCCGGCGAGATCATCGACGCCTTCATCGTCCCGCTGGTCGAGAAGGCGGTCCCGGAATGGCGGACCACCCTGGACGCCCTGCTTTCGCTGCCCGAGATCGGCGGCCCGGCCGGGTACGAGGGGATGACCGCCATCGGTATCCGGCTGGCGGTGGTCGAGCCGCGCATCGCGGCCGTCAATTTCTTCGCGCAGGGTTTCGTGCCCGGCGCTTTGCGCGAAGAGGCCCGGCAGGTCACCGTTCCGCTGCAGTTCCTGATGCAGTGGGACGACGAAGGGATGGAGCGGCAGCCGACCCTGGACCTGTTCGACGCCTTCGGCACCAAGGAGAAGACGCTGCACGCCAACCTGGGCGGGCACGCCGGTACCCCGTGGTTCGAGGTGGACGACGGGGCCCGGTTCTTCACCCGCCACCTGAAGTGAGGCCCGGCCGTTCAGCCTGCGGCGACCGGGCCGATTTCGGTTCCTGACAGATCGGCGTAGATGAGGAAGCGGAACGGGTCCTGAAGCTGGTGCCGCTCCATCAGCTGGCAGAGGGCCTGCTGTCGCAGTCGCGTCAGCTCGGGAGCATCCGGATGCCTGGCCTGCCCGGCGCTAGTGATCTCCAGCGCGAGCGCGGAGTCAGTCGCCCTGGGCCAGCAAGGTCCGGGTCGTCGACGCGAACCGCTCCGGCCTGCCGTCAGCCAGCAGATCCAGCGCCGCCGCCCACTCGGCCGCGTCGACGGGTTCCAGGCCCTGACCATCCGGCTGCCAGTACCCGGAGTGCTGATGGTAAAGCCGTTGCACGAAATGGTCACGAGTGGCCAGGTACGGGCCCACGGCGGCCGGATGCTCGCGCAGCACTTCCGGCAGGACGCTGGCCTTCAGCAGCCCGGTCAGGGTCAGCCCGCGCCCGAGGCCCGCGAGTGACCGGTCCCGCGGTTCGGTCAGTGCGGCGAGCAGACCGGGACGGCGGTTACGGTGAACAGCTCGGTCAGCGTCGTATGGCCGTGGACCAGCGTGCGCGGGTTGATCTGGGCGATGAACGCGAGCGTGTCGAGCATTCCGTCCGGTGATCCCTCGGCGAAGAAAGGCGCGCCCAGGTAGGGCATCATCACATCGCCGGTGAACAGGACGCCGCTGGCCGGCAGGTAGACCATGAGGGCGTCGCTGGTCTCGCCCCCGGCCGTCGGGTACAGCACGAAGTCCGTTCCGCCGATCGACACCTTTGTTTCGCTGGCGATCAGCTGGTCCAGCGTTATCTGCGCGGGGGTGGCGTCCGCGTCGCCGCCGCCGAATCCGGCTCCGCTTCCCGTGAAATAGCGGAACGGGGCAGCGCCCGTCCGAGGCCGGGGCGGCCGAGAGCCGTGAGCTGGCCGGCGGCCACGTAGGCGGCGCCGACAGACTGATGGGCGATCGTCGCGACCCGGCCGGGCACGGCCACGGGCATGGCCGGTGGGCCGCCTGGTTCGGCGGCCTCCAGATCAGCGGCCAGGGCGAGGAAACCGTCATCAGCGGCCTGCTCGCTGACCAGGCGGCGCTGCACGGGGTGCTGAACAAGGTCCGCGACCTCGGACTCTGCCTGATCTCCGTGCGCCGCCTGGATAGAGGCGAACCATGAAGACCGACGCCAGCGCGGAAACCGCGAGCCGAGTTCAGGCATGGCGCCACCTTCTCGCAGATGGTGTACCAGTTCGCCAGCGGGCCGAAGGCGAAGGCGTACTGGCGGGGGCTTCGCGTGATCATGGCCAAGTGCCCGGCTTGGGGGCTAGGGCCGCCCAGTGAGACCACCTCGCGAATCTTTTCCGTGCGGTTCCCGGGCGCGCTCGCGTTCCAGGCGCTGAGCCGCGTCACCCGAGCGAGCCGAGGGACGGCGGCGCCGAAGCCCACGTTAATTAAATAGAAAGTTTCTTAATAGTCATTGACGATCCGCCCCTCCCGGCATACAAAGTGACAAAGTCGAACATTTACCGGCACAGAGGCGCCAGATCGCCTCAGCTCCTCTCATCCCTGGAGGGTCCATGCGAGTCGGAAGACGTGTTCTGCCAACCGTTCTCATCGCTGGCTCGGCGCTCGCGCTGACATCCGGCGCCTCGGTTTTCGCACTGGCCTTCGGGCCCGCCGCGCAGGCGGCTACTGCCTGCGCGGCGGCGTGGAGTTCCACCGCTGTCTACACCGCCGGCCAGCAGGCCAGCGAGAACGGAGTCAACTACACCGCCAACTGGTGGACGCAGGGCAACGACCCGGCGACCAACAACGGCGGCAGCGGCTCGGGAGAGCCGTGGACATCCAACGGCTCCTGCACCGGCGGAGGCGGCGGCGGAGGCGGAGGGGGCGGAGGGGGCGGCGGCGGAGGGGGCGGCGGCGGCACGGGCTCGGTGAGCGGCCTGCTCTTCAGTCCCTACAAGGACGTCACCATCAACATGAACTGGAACACCTACCAGATGCAGTCGGCCGTGGAAGGCTCCGACCTGCCGGTGGTAGGCGCGAACAGCCTCGTGTCGAACTACATCCCGAAGCTGCCCGCGATCACCCTCGCGTTCGCCACCGGAGCCTGCGGCAGCGAGACCTGGGGCGGCGCCTCGGGCGCCCAGTGGGCGGCCGAGAACATCCCGCAGCTCCAGAACGCCGGCCTCGATTACGTTGTCTCGACCGGCGGCCAGGCCGGGACGTTCACCTGCGCCTCGACGGCGGGCATGGAGTCGTTCATCGCCCGCTACGCCAGCCCCAAGCTGGTCGGCGTCGACTTCGACATCGAAGGCGGCCAGTCCGCGGCGGACATCCAGAACCTGGTCAACGCGGCGGCCGGAGCCCAGGCGCAGTACCCGAACCTGCAGTTCTCGTTCACCCTCGCCACGCTGGCCGCATCCGATGGCAGCTACGGCGGAGTGAACTCGCTCGGCAACGAGGTCGTCGAGGCGGTGCTCGGCTCCAGCCTGAAGAACTACGTCATCAACCTGATGACCATGGATTACGGCAGTGCGTCGGGCAGCGTCTGCGTCGTCGTATCCGGCAGCTGCGAGATGGGGCAGTCGGCGATCCAGGCGGTGAAGAACCTCGAGCACACCTACGGCATCCCGGCCAGCAAGATCGCCGTCACCCCGATGATCGGCCTGAACGACAACGCCAGCGAGACCTTCACGCCCGCCGACGTCGACACGCTGACGGCCTACGCGGCCGGCAACGGCCTGGCCGGGCTGCACCTGTGGTCACTGGACCGGGACACCCCCTGCGCCACGACCACGACGTACGCGTCCCCCACCTGCAACTCCGACTCCGGCACGACGCCGCTGGAGTTCGACAACAGGTTCCTGAGCGACCTCGGGAAGTAACGGAAATCTCGGGGCGGGCCGGGCAGAGCCACCTGCGCGGCTCGCCTCCTATGGGGCGGGCGGGTGCTGAGCGCGGCAGGTTAACAGCCCAGCTGCGCGTACCGTTCGAGCTGGACAGCGGGATCTGTCTCGGGATCGATCCCGCTGGCGGGATACAGCGGCGGCCAATCCGCTTTCTTCAGCAGCAGCGGACGCTCTCGATCCCGGGCGCGCGCGGCCCGCGCGTGGTCCCCCGCGTTGAGGGCGACTTCCTGCTCGGCCCGTTCGTCGGCCAGGCCAGCCAGCGTCATGCAGAAGTCCAGGTGCCGCTCCCAGATGCGTACTGCCTGAGGATACTTCTTGCTGAATTCCGCCAGCTCGTCAGCCATGGCAGACGGTTCAGCGTCAAGACGCAGCGCCAGGAAGTCCCTCGCCACACGCCCCGCATCCTTGGCACGGAACCGCTCATCGTCCTCAAGATCGTGGCTTATCTGCGACAGCACGTCTTTCTGCACCGCGACCACATGCTCCGGCGTCTTCCCGGAAGCAGGCGGCGCGGCCCACGACCATGAAACCGCGGCCGCCGGAACCTGGCCTGGATACCGGCGATACCTCCGCAGCAGGTCAATCACGTGGGGGCGGGCCGCACTGAGTTCGGCGCCCAGCCCGGCCAGCAGGCGCGCCGCCGTGCCTCGGCCCTCCCGGATGAGCCCGAGCAGGATGTGCTCGGTCCCGACATAGCTCTGGCCAAGCTCCAGAGCCTCACGAAGCGACAGCGCGATGACCCTCTTACCCCGGGACGTGAACGGCAGATGGCCAGCGGGCGCCCGCGGCCCTCGGCCGACGACTTCGCCCACCTTGTGACGCAGTTCTGGCAACGTGATGCCCAGGGCGCCCAGCGCCTGGGCTGCGACACCGTCGCCTTCGTGGAGGAGACCGAGCAGCAGGTGCTCTGTACCAATGCAGTCGTGATTCAGCATCCGGGCTTCCTCCCGGGCCAGGAGCACCACTCGCCGTGCATGATCAGTGAATCTCTCGAACATCGTCGTTCTCGTGCCTCAACGCAGCTGCGAACCGGTCAGGTCCACCATCGCCACGCCGGCCCATTCGGCCGCATCGGAGGCCATGTAGACCACGGCGATCGCTATTTCCTCCGGTGTCGCGACCTTGTGGAACGGATTTCGCGCCCGAATACGCTTCCCCAGGGGAGATCGGAGATCCTCGGCGGACATATCCGTATCCACGAACCCGGGAGCGACCGTGGCGACCGAAATGTTGTGCGGGGCGAGGGCGTACACCAGGGACTGCCCGAAGGCGTTCAGAGCCGCCTTGCTCGCTCCGTACGCCGGATGGCGCGGATCACCGCCGAGGGCCGCCTGAGATGACACATTGATGATCCGGCCGCCGCTGCCCTTCATGTGCTGGACGGCACACCAGGTTACGTTCGCCACTGCCATGAGGTTGACCGCAAAGATATCGCGCCAGGCCGCTTGCCATTGCTCGTAGTCCGTCTCGGTAATCAGGTGCGGCCGGTCGATTCCCGCATTATTGACTACGATATCGAGACCACCGAGCTCCGCATCGGCCTGGTCGACCATGCGTTTGACCGCCTCGGAATCCGTCAGGTCCGCATGGACGACGATATGGCCCTCACCTGGCAGGCCGGCCAGAGCCCCCGCGGCACCCTCCTCGCTACGCCGGTGCACTGCAACACGGTCTCCGCAGCGCGCGAACGCCACCGCCACGGCCTTCCCGATTCCACGCGATGCCCCGGTCACCAGGACCGCGCGATGGCTCATTTGCCTCATCTCCCGATCGTGACATTTAGGCTGGTCTCGTCAACTTCTACAGGGTCTCAGAGAGCTTTCCCGCTCGGCAGCCAGGTGTACTCGCACTCGAGGGTTCGCTTGAACCAGCCGGTCAGGCCTTCAATCCCGCGTTCATTAAGCTGAGCGTCGTGGATGGCAAGCGCGCGATCCGGCTCGACTGCCCGAGCAAAGTCGATGGCCTCGCTCGTCTTGAGCCAGGACGCCTGCATAGGCAGCAGGAGGGTGTTAACAGGCTGACCTGGTAGCCGCAGAGCGTCACCGGGATGATACAGATAGTCATCGACAATGTAGCCCAGATTCAGGCAGTCAGGACGTGTGCCGTATGCCGCCGCGTGGGGCCCGCCCACAGCCTTGATCCCCGCGCCGCCGATCGTCAGCACATCTCCGGAACGCAACGGCATGAATGGCAGCCCTTCCAGATCCGCGCCTTCCGGGGCGTAGACGGGGACATCGGCGTCAGCTAGGAGGCGGGGGTCAAGATGATCGTTGTGCTCGTGGGTGACGAGAACGACATCGGCGCCATCGAGAACCTCGCCCTCGCTCCATATTCCAGGGTCGATGACCAGCACTCCGCCCTTGTCGAGTTCCAGCCTGACGCACGCGTGACCGTACTTGAAGATGCGCATTGGCCCAGCATATAAGCTCGGCATCAGGCCCAGCATGCGCGCTGACCAGTTTGCGGAACCGTCGCCATCTAGCACCTCGTGCATTAATCCCTTTGACTCTAGTTATATTTCGTCACATAAGTTACACCTACCGAGCCAACAGCTGGGAACATTCAGGTAACAGGCGCAGCCTTGACGATCAACCGGCAAATGAATAAGGTATCTGCTATGGATGCCACAAACCTCAGCACGCCAGCGGTGGAATCGGAGTCCGGGCAGGAGACGGAAGAGCTCCAGGAATTCGACTTCACGCCCATTACGCCCTCCGGCGACCTGCATGAGGAGGAGCAGCTCTTCATGTACACCTTCGGATGCCGCTAGGTCGCGACCAGCTTAGCGCGCTCCCAGTTCTCGGGGCTGGCCTCGGTTACCGGCCAGCGATTCACGAGGACATCATCGCAGCACAGAGCCGCATTGGCTGGCTTGAGCTGATAACCGAGAACTTTATGCCGTTGACGGCGTCGCGTCGCGATCTGCTAACCGACCTAACCACCCGTTTCAGCTGTGTACCGCATGGTACCGAGCTGTCTATCGGCACGGTCGGGCCCGTGGATGGCAGGTATCTCAAGCAGGTAGCGGAGATAGCGAGCGTCGCCTCAGCGCCCTGGTTCTCCGATCACCTCTGTTTTACCACGGCCGGGGGTCTCAGGCTTACCCACTTGACGCCTGTCCAGTGGACTCGGGAAATGGCATCGCTGATCGCGGCCAAAGCCAGGCAGGTGCAGGAAACCGTCGGGCTCCCATTCCTGCTTGAGAACATCACGTACACTTTCACGCTGCCTGGCGAGCTGTCCGAGGCTGAGTTCATTGAAGCCGTCATGGAGCAAAGCGGGTGCTATCTCCTGCTGGATGTTACCAATGTCTACACCAACGCGCGGAACCTCGGCTTCGACGCGATGGAGTTCCTGACCAAGATCCCGCTCGAGCGGGTGGTCCAGCTGCACGTGGCGGGCGGTCAATGGAAGGATGGCCTACTGCTGGATTCCCATGACTCGTCGGTTCCCGCGGAAGTCTGGCCGCTTGCCGGCTATGTGATTGACCATGCGCCCGTGCGCGGCATCCTCGTGGAAAGGGACGCGAACTTCCCGGCCGATTTCGCCGAGCTACTCCGTGATGTGGACCGAGCCGCCGATCAGATCAGGCTCGCGAGCGACCGCATACCGTCCTCCGCTAGGTGACGCGGATGCCTGGCGGCGATCCACATGCTGCGCTAGCGCTCGTGCTGTGCGATCCGGTGGCCATGTGTAACCTGGCCGCCGGACACTGGGACCGGCTGCGCGAGCGGCTCGGCCTCGACGAAGAACAAGTGAGGATCCTGCGGGCGATCAGCCCGGATGCGCTGCGACGCTACGTGGTTCTGCTGCAACGGCGCCGGCTGGAGAGCCTGTCAGGTGTCTTCCCCGTGTCAATGGGCGTGCTGTGCGATCGTCGCGGATTCGAAGCGGTAGCGAATAACTACTGGGACCGGTACCCGCTGAGTTCGGCCGTCGCGGTGGACAGTATCTATCCGGACAACGCCTCTTCCTGGGTGCGTTATGTAGCCGAGCAGGGCGCAAGCGATCTCCCGGTCTGGCTTGCGGACTTGGCCAGGTACGAGCGTATGCGGTCACGGACCGTTCTCGACGCCGTACCGCCACGTGACCCATGGCCGCAGATCCCGTCCGGGACGCTCCATGACCTCGTTCTCCGGCTAGCTCCAGGCGTCCAGCTCGAACGCTTCGACTACGACATGCCATCGCTTTACCAGGCACTGCGCGCGGGCCAGTCGCCAGGGGCTGCTCCTAGCACGCAGTGGCTGCTAGCTTCGTGGGCGCCAGGCAGCGGGCTGCGCGAACTGCGAGTCGGGTACGGAGCCGGCCTGCTGTTGACGGCGTGCGACGGGCATCGGCCGTTGCGGCAGGCGCTCAGCATGGCCGAGATCGCGGCGGCGAGCCCGCGGGAAGCCGCTGCGTGCACGCTCGTCCGGCGCCTGGCACTGGAGCGGATGCTGCTGTGCGAGCCGGCCAAGGGCACGTCAGGCACTGGTGACGGGGAGGCGGGCGAATGCGATCACGCCCGAGTCGTGCAGCCTCGTGACCGTTGCCCATAGCCCGGTGAAACTCGTCGCAGCCAGCGGCGCGCAGCGCGCTATATCCCCCACGGTCGCCGAGCCGTCGCTGGCGGCCAGCAGGAAGGCGGTCGCCTCATTGATGCGGTAGATGCCGCGCACAAGGTTGCCGCGCTTGTGGAACAGGACGGTGTGCGCCTCCGCCCGGGTGATGCCAGGTCCGTCCCGCTGTCCCTGGCCATGGCGCTGTCCTAGCTGATTCAGGTATCCGGCTACGTCGATGGTAAAGCGACGCGTCTTGGTCCAGCTGGAGGTGACCGGGCGAAGGGCCGTGCCGTCTTCCGGCCGCATGCTGGCCACGTCAGGGATCCGGTACACCGGCACGGGGAAGAGCGGCTGGCCCGATCGCCCCTCGACATCCACTCGCGTCCACAGCGCGTGATGCTCGGCCATCCGCGCCTGGCGGCCGATGGACGCGTCGGACGGCAGCGCGGCGGGATCGGCGTCCGGCTCCGCGGCGGCTAGTTCCTCCGTGAGCAGCTCGTCGGCAAGCATGAAGGCAGTAAGCAAGGGAGGTTCGCCGGGATCAGCTAGGGTTTCTATCCTTTCGCCGAAAATCGCGGAGAACCGGCGCGCGATGGCCGGGCAGTGGTCGGCGAGTACCTCCCGCGCGGCCTTCGCCGCGCCGGCCCGTCCGGCCGAGGCGGCGCTCCCGGATCGCGGGGCAGGCGTCAGCATGGCTCGGAACATGGAGTCGTACCACCGCGCTACCTCATGGCGGCTCCGCAGGACGCCGCCGAGCCAGGACGGGTCGCCTCCGCCGCGCTCGATCGCCCGCCGCAGGGCGCTGCCAAGCGCGTCCTGATCTCGCGGGCTCACCACGTCCACGGTGTGACCGGCAGCGTCGTCGGCCAGCCTCCCTGGCAGGCTTTTCCTGGCGATCCAGTCCGACAGGACCAGCGGTTTGCCGCAGGCGACCACCTCGAAGGCAGGGATGGGCATGTGCTCGGCCACCGCGAAATCCCGTTCCAGGTAAGCGATGGCCTGGCAAGCGCGGATGAAGCCGGGAACCCGCCAGGGGGCCAGCGGAGGCAGCGTCCACGTGGACGGCCCGAGACCGGCCTGGCGGATCTCGGCCATGACCAGTGGCCAGTCTCGCCCTCCTCCCATCAGGGCAAGCTGCACGTCCAGCCCGTCTTTCCGCAACCGGGCCACGGCGTGGATCAGCTCGATCGTGCCTTTCTGCGGGCCTAGCTTGCCGTAACAGCCGATGACCGGTGCTCCCGCTGGCATGGCGGCCACGTTGGTGACGGACATGCAGCCGCGCGCGGCCAGCTGGGCCGCGGTTCCGGCGATATCGAGCGCAGGGCCGTCCGGCGTGAACTCCTCAGGCAGGCAGGCTCCGGGCAGTCCGGCCGCGCGGGCCGCGGGCAGCGCCGGCCAGGCGATCGGGGTACCGAGCGTCATGATCCCACGGGCCTGCCGGAGCAGCTCACGGTACGCGGGCGCGAGCTCGGCATCGGCGGCAAGCGCGAACAGGTCGCTGCCAGCGTGCCTCAGTATGTAGGGACGACCGGTCCAGTGCGCAGCCAGTCCCGCGGCCACCCCGTACGGTTCCAGGTACCAGCCGACGATCAAGTCGCATTCATACCCCCGGGTTACTTCTGTCGCGACCCCAGCGAGCCTCGTGACTGTCGGCTGCCCCGCGGGGATGTAGTAGCGGTCGGCGTCGTTGCCAGCCTGAGTGAAGTGAACCCGGACGCGCCCGCCGGGGTAATCCGATTCCATCCGGTCGGCGTCGCCGGCCAGGAACCACATGCGGTGTTCCGCTTCGATTTCCGCCGCGTTCGTCACGACGTGCACGTCGTGCCCGTGTGCCGCGAGAAGCCTGGCCGTCCAGAAGGTCTCGGCGCTCACGCCGCCCTCGATAGGCGGGTACTTGCCGATGACGCATATCCGCATGGTCTCCCGCCTGCCTTACAGATAGCCCGCGGCCTGCATGGAGCAGACCCGGGCGTACCAGCCGTCAGCGGCCATTAGCTCGTCGTGTGTGCCGCATTCGGAGATCCGGCCGTCGCGCAAGATCACGATGACGTCGGCGGCGCGTACCGTCGCCATGCGGTGTGAGACGAGCACGGTGACGCCACCGTTCGACGCGCCTACCTCGTGGCCCGTGGCCAGGTAGCGTTCGAACAGCGCGCTTTCGCTTTCCGCGTCGAGGCTCGCCGTGGGCTCGTCAAGGACCCGCAGCAGCGGCTGGCCCCGCATCATTGCCCGGCCGAGCGCCAGCTTCTGCCATTGCCCCTCGGACGGCAGCACGCCGCTGGCGAGCGTGCGGCCCAGCGGCGTGTCAAGGCCGTCGCGCAGCTGGCTCACGAGGTCGCCGCTGCCGGCCCGGTCAAGGGCGTCGCGGGCCGCGGCGTGATCGCGGACATGATCGAGGTCGCCGACGCCCACGGCTTCACCGGCCGGCAGCTCGAAGCGGCAGAAGTTCTGGAAACCGGCTGCGGTTCTCGCCTGCCACCGGCTCAGGTCCAGGTCTGCCAGCGAGACGCCGTCGACCAAGATCTCACCGTCGGCGGGCTGGTAAATGCCCAGCAGCAGGTTGACGAGGGTGGTCTTGCCCGCGCCGTTGGGACCCGCGAGCGCGACAACCGTGCCGGCCGGGATGTCCAGGTTGATCTCCGTCAGCGTCGGCGACCCCTGCTCAGTGTGCCGGAAGGTCACGTTACGCAGGCTGATCCCGTCTCGCAGCCGCCGGGGCGGTTCTCCCGTGCCATGGTGCCGGCGGCGTGCGCTTTCCGCGAAATCCCGGAGCCAGAAGAACCTTTCGAACATACTGACCTGCCGGCTGATTTTCGAAACCGTCGATGCTGCCACTTCCGCTTGTCCGACCAGTTGCAAAGTCAGCACGACGAGCAGGAACACCACACCGCTCGAGCGCAGTTGCGGCGTGGTTCCGACCACCACCACCAGCAGCAGCATCACACCCAGCGCGAAGCTCCCCCATCCCGCGACCGCGATGCGCAACGTGCGCCAGCGGGCGACCCGCTGGCGCCGGTCGGCCAGCCGGAGCAGCTTCTCATGCCGGGCGGCCACCGGCTCTGTCATTCCGAAGACGCGTACCTCGGCGGCGTACCGTGGATCGGTCGCGGCCTCGAAGAGCAGCCTCGACGTCCGCATCCAGGGCGAGATATCATCGAGCATGGTCGATAGCTCACGTTCGGTCCGCATGGACGCGATTACCGGCAGCAGCAGCAGTACGGGCAACGGTGTCATCGCCGGCGCCACGAAGGCGAGCAGGATCACAGCCGCACCGAAGCGCACCAGCAAGGCGATCGCCTCGACGACCGTGCTTATCGAGCCGACAAGGGCGCGGGGCCGGTTGAGCAGCATGTAGACGCGATCCTGGAACTCGGCCGACTCGACCGCGGACATGTCGGGCACCGACGCGAACCCCATCAGCTGCTGTTCCAGCCAGTGGTCAGTGCGCTCTTCCAGGACCGTCTGACCGTTAACCGCCATCCACTGAGACAATCCCCAGCACACGCCCGCTACCCCGAGCACGACAGCCGCCAGCCGCACCTGGTGGGGCGAATGCCCGGTGAGGCCGACGATCACCAGATCCACCACCCAGGCGAAGATCACGGGCAGCGCTGCCGTCAGCACCGCGACCGTCAGCGTCACGACCGTCAGGGCGGGACTGGAGCTGTACGCTCCCCGGAGCAACAGCCTGGTGGTGGCCAGGTAGAACCGCACCGGCTGTAGCGCCGTCCGCGCACCGCGGGCTGCCCTGCTCACCAGGCCCCTCCCCGGGTCTTTCCTCACCGTGTGATCGCCGCCTGGGCCCGGAACATGCGGGCATAGAGCCCGTCCGCCTCGATCAGCTGCTCATGGCTTCCCGTCTCGGCGATCGTCCCTTCGTCGAGCACGACGATGTGGTCAGCGCGCCGGACGGTTCCGAAGCGGTGCGAGACGAGGATCAGCGTCCGGTCGTTCGTCGCGTCGATGATGGCCTCGTAGACCGCCTGTTCCGCCTCGATATCCATGCTGGCGGTGGGTTCGTCCAGGGCGAGGATCCCGGCGCTGCTACCCAGCGCGTAAAGGGCGCGGGCCAGGGCTACCTTCTGCCACTGCCCGCCTGACAGCTCGGTTCCTCCACGCAGCTGCCGGGAGAGGATGGTGTCCCAGCCGTCCGGCAAGCCCCCGATCACGTCGTCGAGGCCGGCACTCCTGGCGACCTCGTCCAGCAACTCGCCGTCCCAGGGCCGGTCTGGGCCGAGCACGTTCTCCCGGACCGTGAGGGGCAGGTGGACGAAGTCCTGGACCATGGTGGAAAGCCGCGCTCGCCATCGGGCCGGATCGAGGTCAGACAGCGGGACGCCATCGACGAGGATCTCCCCCCGGGTAGGCTCATAGCTACGGAACAGCAGCTTGAGCAGCGTGCTTTTCCCGGCGCCGTTGCGCCCGACAATGGCGCAGGAGCGGCTCGCGTCGATGGTGAACGAAACTCCGCGCAATACCTGCGTGCCGTCTGGGTAAGCGAAGTGCACGTCCTTGAACTCAATGCTCTCACGTGGCGCTTTACCAGGATCGAGCGCGGTTGCCTGGCCGTCCGCCCCGGCTCTCTCCTCCACGTCGATGAGCGCGGTGACCGCCTGCCACCCGATGCTGGCAAGCCTGTCCCAGTCGCCGAGGCCTGCGAACTGCATCATCCCAAGTACCGCCTGCAGCCCGATGACCAGGCTCGGCAGGGTCAGGTGGCCGGACCGCCAGTCGGCCGTCAGCACCAGCACAGCTCCGGCCAGGCCGGCGCCGAGCAGGACGGAGCCGGTCACGATCGTCAGCGTTGAACGGCGGCGTCCCCGCCAGGCGCCGAGCGAGACCCTCAGCCACTCGGCGTGGTGCAGGCTCGCGAACCAGCTGCCGACGCCGAAGACACGCACTTCTTTTTCCGCTCCGGGCACGAGGAGAACGTCGCGGAGGTAATGCGCACGCCGCAGCATGTTGGGATCGAGATGAGTGTGCACGAGCAGCCGGCCGTACTCGCGCCTGAGCCACACCCCGGCCGCGGAGTTGAGCACGGCCAGTGTCACGGCGAGCCAGGGATTGACCAGGGCGAGCAGTACCGCGCAGCCGATGCCGGTCAGCAGTATGTGCAGGCGGCCGATCAGGCCGATCAGCCCGCCAGCGGGTCCGCTGATCCGGTTGACCAGGCCATGGGCGATTGTTATCTGGCTCTGGGTCGCCGGATCCTCCAGGTGACCGATGCCGACCGGCCGGGCGATCGCTTCAATCAGCCTGCGCCGCAGGACCATGTCCATTTGCCGGCCGAGGGCCTCGCTCAGGCCTTCCTGGGCGGTGACCAAGACCTGGGACACCACGAGCAGGACCACCAGAAGGCCAGCCAGCCACGCCACCTGGACGCTGGCGGCACCGGCCCGCGGCAGCAGGCCAGCGAGGGTCCCCGAGGTGAGGATGAAAATCGCGGGCATCGCGCCGCTCAGCAGGACGACGAACGCGGTCAGCAGGGCCAGCAGCGGTTGCGCCCGCCAGACAGCGAGGACCGCTGGCTTCCACGGCCGGTCAGCCACCCGCCTCACGGCCGGGATCCTGGCGATCATCGGCTCGCCCCGTCCCGCGCCAGCACCGCCGCGCGCCCGGCGGCGTACCGGGCGAGCGGGATGAACGGCGGCGCGCATGAAATGTAATCGACGCCCACTTCGTGGAAGAACTGGATGGACGCCGGATCCGCCGCGTGCTCGCCGCAAACGCCGATCTCGAGACCGGGGCGCCGGTATCGGACGGCGCGGACAGCGGCGGAAATCAGCGCTCCGACCCCGCTGATGTCAATCGTCTTGAAGGGTGACTCATTAATCAGGCCCAGTTGCTGATAGGTGGACAGCAACCTCTGGTCGGCATCGTCTCTGGACAATCCCCACGTCATCTGGGTCAGGTCGTTCGTGCCGATGGAGAAGAAGTCGACGGCGTCCGCCAGCTGGGCGGCGGTGAGCGCCGCGCGCGGAACCTCGATCATGGATCCGACCGGTACCCGCAGTCCCGGCTCGACGAGCTGCCGCACTTCGTCGGTCACGCAGTCTGCATAGCTGCGGATCGGCGCGAGTTCGGCGGCGGTGGACACCATGGGGACGAGGATCTCGGGCCGGGGGTCGCCGCCGGCGGCGAGGCGGTCCGCGGTGGCGTCGAGGAGCGCCCGCGCCTGCATCTCGTACAGGCTGGGCAGCAGCAGCCCGAGCCGGATGCCGCGGATGCCGAGCATGGGGTTGCGTTCCGCCATCCGCCGGACCGCGGCAAGCCGCCGTTTGTCGCCCGCAGTCGCGCCGCCCGCCGCTTCCGCGGCCGTGACCTTGACCGACAGCTCGGCGAGGTCCGGCAGGAACTCATGGACGGGTGGATCGAGCAGCCTGATCGTCACCGGCAGGCCATCCATAGCCTCGAGGATCGCCCGGAACTCGGCCTGCTGGAACAGGCGCAGCTCGTCGAGCGCTTCCCGGGTCGTCCGGTCATGAGTGAGCAGGACGTCCTCGAGCAGCCGCTGACGATCACCGAGGAACATGTGCTCGGTGCGGCAGAGCCCAACGCCGGCCGCGCCGTTGCGGCGGCCTTCCAGCGCCTCGGCGGCGGTATCGGCGTTAGCACGGACGGCGAGCCGCCGCTGGCCGTCCGCGGCGGCCGTCATGCCGTCCAGGGCCAGCGACAGCTCGGCGTCCGGGCAGTTCGCGGTGCGTCCGCTGGCCACCGCGTCGCCTGTCGCGATCGTCCCGTCGCCACCGTCCACAGCGATCAGGTCGCCTTCGCTAATCACGTGGATCCCCAGTCGCAGGGGGCCGTGCGGCGACTCGATCGTGGCGTCTGCCAGCCCGGCCACGCACGGGCGTCCCATCATCCGGGCGATCACCGCCGCGTGTGAGGTGTAGCCGCCCCTGACCGTAACGACGGCGGCGGCGGCCATCATGGCGGGTACGTCCTCAGGCCGCGTCTCCGGGCGGACCAGGACGATGGGCGTGCCCTCGGCCGCGAGCCGTTCGGCCCGATTCGTGTCGAAGGTAGCCCGGCCCACGGCGAGACCGGGCGAGGTGCCAAGGCCCCGGGCCAGCACGGCTTCGGCAGGCAAAGTCTGACCGATGCCAAGCAGCGCGGCCGAGAACGCCTCAGCCGTAACGCGGCGCAACAACTCGGTACCGGAAATAGCGGCCTGACGATCCAGCGCAGCCGCGATCACGCAGGCTGCCCGCGGGCTACGGCGAGCACGCCGCCACGCCGGGACGAACAGCTCAGCGCGTTGGACGGCGAAATCTACTTCCACTGCATCCCGGCAGCGGTCGCTGAGGGCCGCGATGACCTCAGTCAGGCGAGGTAGCCATGGCGCGTCGGCTGCGGCGGGCCAGGACTGCCTGGCCGTATCACTGGCCTGGAAGCCGTCCCGGCTCGCGGGCCAGAACGAGCCAGCCACGTCCGGCCGCCCGGTGCTTGGGTCGTGACTGCAGGCGAGGCCGGTTCCGTCGCCGTCCGCGCAGAACCCGAGCACCATCTGGCTGATCGCCACGTGGGGCGTCCCGGCGGCGTGTGCGGCGGCCGCCAGCTGATCGATAAGGCCGACGCGCCACGGATGATCATGTCCCGCCTGCTTGAGTATCCGCTCCATGGCCTGCACACGACGGGCCGCCGTGGCGTCCCCGAGCCGTCCGGCCAGCCATGCGTAGGTGTCGTCGGTGAGTCCCGCGTACTCTATCCGGGGTACCCAGGCCTCTGCTGGCCAGGCACGAACGGCGAACAGCACCGGCGACTGGCCGGCGGCAACGCGGATCTGCGCGACCGCCTCCCGCATCAGCTCGGCCAGTGGGCCGGGGTCCTGGTGCACCGCTATCACGACCTCGCACGGAACCGTTGCTCCCACCGCGGCCAGGTCCGCGTCGACGATCCGCGTGAGCACTGGTTCCCTGATGGCGTTCATAATGCGACAGCAATCACGTGGATCGAACTTATACACAGGTCCTGGCCGGTATCACCCGAGCGGGACAGCCGGTGCGCGACTTGGCGCGACATCTCGTCGCGCACCGTCCCGATGATCGTGTACTGGCCGTCGAGATAGCTGGCCGGAGCGAGGGTAATGAAGAACTGGGAACCGCTGGTGCCAAGGCCTCGGTTGAACATAGCGACCCGGTAAGGCTCGTCGAAACGGAGGTAACTCTCCTCCTCGTCGAAACGGAAACCAGGCCCGCCATTGCCGGTACCGGTTCGGTCGCCGGCCTGGATCAGGAAGTCAGGGACAACGCGGTGGATGGGGGTGCCATCGTAGAAGGGACCTGTTCCAGGATTCCCCGTCAGCGGATCTAGCCACTCCATTTCGCCCCGGGCTAGTTGCACGAATACGCTGACCGCCATCGGTGCCGCTTGCGGGAACAAGGACAGCTCGATGGGTCCGAGGCTGGTCCGCACGGTGGCGTTCGCAGACCGCCAGGCATGCACCTGGCGCACCCGACGTCGGCGCGGCTTACCTCGCCACACGGCTGGGTTCGCGGCGGGCGAATCCGCGGCGCCGCGTTCGTCCGCTGCCTGCTTACTGCCGCAGCCGGCTCGCCCTCGTCCGCCAATACGCGGTGGGCCGCCATCCGTCCAGCCGTAAAGGCTTTCCCATCCGGCCCGGTCGGCGGCAAGCGTTCCCGGCTGACCCGCGAGCGGCGCCTGGGACGGCCAGGCTCCCGTCCAGCGCCGCTCGCTGTCATGCCGCGCCAGCACCTGGTGGCGATACAGCAGGCGCCGCACTTCCTGGGAAGCATGAGCGGCCAGGAAATCGATGTCACCGCGGGCCTGGCCATCGAGAATATCGAGCATAGAGGAGGTGTCAAAAAACTTGTCGAAAACACAGCCGTTGTTGTGCTCCAGGGAGAAGCTCTGGTCGATGAAGACGCGCGCTGGTATTTCTCCCGAGCTGAATTGGGACACAGCACGAGCTATCGGCGCCCAAGGCGGTCCGCCGCCGCGGTGCGCTCCCGGCCCGGCGAAGACCTCCTCGGCAAGCTTGTAAGCCTGCGGCCCCAGCTCACGTCGCGCCGCGGGCCAGAGCAGCATGGCGTTCCCATCACACACCTGCTGCATAAAATCCAGCAACGGCGGCTGGAGGGTTGGCGTACGAAATCCGTCGTAATGGCAGAGCTCGGCCCCGACGGCAAGATCCAGATGCTGGGCGAATTCTTCGGCCAGCCGGGGTTCCCAGTAGGCAAGTATCTTGGAAGCGACCTCGTCTGTATTACTTGCCATCCATTCGAGCAGGTAATAATCAGCGGCCAGGCTAGCGGCATCGATTTGCTCGATGAACCATTCTGGTGGCTGCTCGCCAAGCCGGTCTGTGATGAGGAGGATCGCCTTTTCGCGCGACGTGTGACCATCCAGGTAGTGTCGCCAGGGCGAGACGACAACGTCATATAGCCGCCGATAGCGGAGGCTGGTACCAAGCAACTCAGTAGTGCCGCGATAGCGGGGTTCGGAATCGGTTACTATATGCTCCGCGGTCAAGCTGATCAGCATCATGAGGATCAGGGCTTTAAGCCTGCGTATATTCTTTCCGGTACCGGCGAGCCCGGCAGAAAGCTGACGCGGCAACGACGCCTGGGATGGTGCGGCGGTGAGCAGGGCCCAGCCAGCCAGCATCACTATGTTTTCCAGCAGGGCGGGGCCCGTGAACCTGCGATAATCCACGTAGCCTGCCCCGATCCGCCCGCCGTCGGCGAGGAACGATGAACCGGGGGGAAAGGATACGAAAGGTGCCAGGTAGACAGGAAAGTCAAGACAGGGATCCGCACTGCCCAGGGCAGCGAGCAGAACATCTACATAACGGCGTTCATTCGCGCTGAACGTGTCTTTGACGCGAGAGATCTCTTTCTCCGCAGTTCCTGTGCGCTGTTTTATGGCGGACAGGAGATCGCTCTCCAGGTCTGTCAGTGAATGAGCAACCGAAATCCAGCCCTCATGATCAGCGCCAGCTTCGGCAAGGTTCGCGACTGCGTCGGGAGTCGCGGCCTTCGCGACGTCGTGGGGCAGGCTCTTGACGCCGGCCGCTTGCAGTCGGCGCAATCCGTCGATGAAGTTCGCGACTTCGGGCCGATGAGGCCGTTCCAGGAGGCATACTTCCCACGACATTCGCCCGAACACCTCACGCTGCAAGGCCAGGAAGAGATCCAGAGCTTGGCTTTGCGTGATCCTGATCCGGGTGGATGAAGGCACCCAAAAACAATAACCGCGCAGAGCCTAGCGCGCTAGGTCGTCAGGCGGACGATCCGGTCAGCCGCGGAGTCGCGGAATTCGCGGGACCGGCGGATGTCCTTGGCGACCTTCACCCGCATCAGCCACCGGTCCGTGCCGTCGTAGCGCGGACGGAAGGACGGCCTACCGTGGACGAGCTGGTAATTATCGAGGACGAAGATGTCGCCTTGCCGTGACCCGAACGAGCGGGTGGCCTCGGTCAGCCGCGCGCAGATGTCGGCCAAGGCCGCGGCCGCCTCTGCGTCACCGTCCCGCGCCTTCATGTAGACGGGATCTATCCGGATGTACGGCGCGGTTCTGCTGCCGGACAGAACCGGCGTAGTCATCTGCACCGGCCCGGTCGGCCCGAGCGCCAGCACCAGGAACCGGGGCTCGCGCAAGACTTCGACGGTAGCCTCGGCGAGCCCGGTTCCGACCGGAGATGACAGCGTAGTCGGGACCTGGTCGGGGTTCCGCAAGCACAGGAAGGCGAGGTAGTCAGGCCGGCAGTCAAGACCGGCGTTTTCGGTATGCCACTCGAGTCCGCCGGTACTGCTGAACGCCGTCACCGTGGACTCAGCGCCAGGCACCGGGATGATGTGGTTGACGACATGTCCGCCCTGCAGGGCGGACATCCCGAAGGGATCGCCAAGCAAGGAGGCGATCAGGGCAAGCACGATCTCATGGCGCAGCGTCCGGCCGGACGATGCGGTCTCCCATGACCTCGGCGTAGGGCCGAGGGCGGCGTCATCCACCGGCCACCCAGAGACGGCGAAAAGTTCTTTCTCGTGAATCCGTGCCGCAGAGATGAACCGGCGCAGCTCATCCGGCAAATCGTGTGCCATAACGGCAACCTCAGCGAGGAAATCCGCAGATTCGATCGAATCCCAGTCACCGGCGATTCGATCGGCGAGAGCATTGATGCTTATGACACTTTCCCGGCTAAGGCACAATCGGGGCAAAGACATCGCAACCTCCTGTCCCGATCATATGCGTCCTGGCAGCAGGGCACCGGCCGGCTGTCACCGGGTCCACCGTCCCGGCGCCGAGAAGATCCGCGCTAAGCTCGCCGGCACCGAGGACTGGCGAACCCGCAGGTCAGCGCCCAAATATCACCCCTTAAGCAGCTGGCGCGCCATCACCATGCGCTGGATCTGGTTGGTGCCCTCGTAGATCTGGGTGATCTTGGCGTCGCGCATCATGCGCTCGACCGGGTAGTCGTTGACGTAGCCGTAACCGCCGAGGAGCTGGACGGCGTCGGTGGTGACCGACATGGCGACGTCGGAGGCCAGGCACTTGCAGGCCGAGGAGAAGAAGGTCAGGTCGGGGATCTTCTCGCCCGCCATGGCGCGCTCGGACTTGGCCGCGGCCGCGTAGGTGAGCTGGCGGGCCGCCTCCAGCTTCATGGCCATGTCGGCGATCATGAACTGCAGGCCCTGGTTGTCGGCCACCGGGCGGCCGAACTGCTTGCGCTCCTTGACGTAGCCGAGCGCGTAGTCCAGCGCGCCCTGCGCGATGCCCAGGGCCTGGGCCGCGATCGTGATCCGGGTGTGGTCCAGGGTGCGCAGCGCGATCCGGAAGCCCTCGCCCTCGGCGCCGATCAGGCGGTCGGCCGGGATGGCGCAGTCGTCGAAGTAGAGCTCCCGGGTGGGCGAGCCCTTGATGCCGAGCTTGTGCTCCGGGGCGCCGAACGTGAAGCCGGGGTCGCCGTCCTCGAGGACGAACGCGGAGATGCCGCTGGCGCCCGCCGCGGGATCGGTGACCGCCATCACCGTGTAGTACTTCGATACCCCGGCGTTGGTGATCCAGCGCTTGACCCCGTTCAGCACGTAGCCGGAATCGGTGCGGACCGCCTTGGTCTTCATGGCCGCCGCGTCCGAGCCCGCCTCGGGCTCGGACAGCGCGTAGGAGAACATCGCCTCGCCGCGCGCCACCGGCGCCAGGTACCTGGCCTTGACCTCTTCGGACGCGGCCAGCAGGAGCGGCACGGTGCCGAGCTTGTTCACCGCCGGGATGAGCGAGGACGAGGCGCAGGCCCGGGCGACCTCCTCGATGACGATCGCGGTGGCGATCGCGTCGGCGCCGGCCCCGCCGTAGCCTGAAGGGATGTGGACCGCCTGGAAGTCCGCCTTGACCAGCGCCTCGTACACGTCCCAGGGGAACTCGGAGGTGCGGTCGACCTCGGCCGCGCGCGGCGCGATCTTGTCGTCGGCCAGGGCGCGGACGGCCTCGCGGAGCGCGTCGTGCTCCTCGGACAGGGCGAACGCCGGGAAATCATCGCTCATGCCTCGATGGTAAGTCTCCCGGCGCTGCGCTGATCGGGGGGAGGGCGGTCAGGGCTGGCCCTGGACCGAGATCCGGTAGACGCTGGCCTGGTAGTGGCCGGCGTTGTCGGGGGGCAGCTTGGTGAACCAGATGAGCAGGTAGCGGACCTGGACCGGAGCACCGGGATCGAGCCGCACGGCGCCGCCCGCGTTGGCGGCGCTGGCCACCTCGGGCAGCCAGCGGGGCCGCGGCCTGGCCCCGGCGCGCAACTGCAGGCCGGTGCCCGAGCCGGCGGTCAGCCACACCCGCACCGAGGTGACGGTGACGGTGCGGCCCATGTCGACCAGCAGGCCCGTCCCGGTCTTCAGGTGAGAGAACTCCGGGGTGGCGTACCACTGGCTGTACCAGGGCGCGGCCTGGTTCCCGGCCAGAGCCTGCGCCGCGATCTGGGGGTTGTCGCCGCTGCCAGATCCGGACGGGCCGAACGCGGTCACGCCGGCCGGGGCCAGCGCCCGCGCCGTGACCGGCGTCGCGGCGGGAGAAGTCGCGGCGGGAGAAGTCGCGGCGGGAGAAGCGGGGGCGACGGCGGCCGGCGAGGAAGCGGACGCCGGCGAGGTGGCGACGGGGGACGACTGCGCGGCGTTGGCCTGGCCCGGGCGGCCCGGCCCGGCGGGGGACGGGTGCGGGCTGGCCGCCGTCGCGGGACGCGGCTTGCCCACGCCGGCGGCGAACTTGTAGCCGGCGAAGCCGAGCACCGCCAGCACCAGCACGGCCAGGACGGCCGTCCAGCGCACCCGCCGCCGCTCCCGGGTACGGGGCGGTACCGACGGCCCGAACGCCTCCGCCGCCGAGGTCTCCTTGGCCGACCGCCAGGTCGAGTCGAACTCCTCGATCAGCGGGTCCGGGTCCTCCCCCACCGCGCGGGCGATGGCCCGGATATGGCCCCGCGCGTAGAAGTCGCCGCCGCACTCGGCGTAGTCGTCCTGCTCGATGCCAGCGATGATGGGCTCGGTGACCCGGGTGCTCTGGCTGACATCGTGAACGGTAAGCCCGGACCGGCGGCGGGCCGCGGCCAGCGTGGCGCCGATGCTCACGTGCGCCTCCTCGCCCCCCCGGACCTGATCCCATGTACCTGATCCCACGCACTCGCGACCGGGAGCGTACCCGCCACCGGTTTCGGTTATCCCAGGGCAGGCGGGGTTATCTGGGCGTAAGACCTGGCTCGTTCGGCTCAGAAAACTACGGACGCCGGTCGCGCAGGGCGGCACCCTTGGCGCGGGCCTGCTCGGCCAGCGACCCGGCGAAGGCGGTCAGCTGGGCGCGCAGCGCGGCGCCCTCCGGGCTGCTCGGCGGCGCCGAGGATGCGGACGGCGAGCAGGCCGGCGTTGCGGGCGCCGCCGACCGCGACGGTGGCGACCGGGATGCCGGCCGGCATCTGGACGATGGACAGCAGCGAGTCGAGCCCGCTCAGGTTGGCGAGCGGGACGGGCACGCCGATCACCGGCAGCGGGGTGACCGACGCCAGCATGCCGGGCAGGTGGGCGGCGCCCCCGGCGCCCGCGATGATCACGCGCAGGCCGCGGCGTTCGGCCGAGGTGCCGTACTCGATCATCTCGTGCGGCATCCGGTGGGCCGAGACCACGTCGGCCTCGTACGGCACCCCGAACTCGTCCAGGATCTCGGCCGCGGCCTTCATCACCGGCCAGTCCGAGTCGCTGCCCATCACGACGCCGACCAGCGCAGAGTCCGTCATTGTCCGTCCTCCTTGCCCCAGCGCAGGTAGCTGGCGGCCCGGCGGGCCCGGTCGCCGAGCTCGGCCGGGTCCTCGCCGACCGCCGTGACGTGGCCGATCTTGCGGCCGGGGCGGACCGGTTTGCCGTACATGTGCACCTTAACGGCCGGGTCGGCCGCCATCACGTGGATGTACCGGTCGTAGACGTCGGCGTCGTCGCCGCCGAGCACGTTGGCCATCACGGCGGCCGGGGCGGTCATCGCCGGGGAGCCGAGCGGCAGGTCCAGTCACGGCCCGCAGGTGCTGCTCGAACTGCGAGGTGCGGGCGCCGTCGATGGTCCAGTGGCCGGTGTTGTGCGGGCGCATCGCGAGCTCGTTGACCAGCAGCCCGGTGCTCGTCTCGAACAGCTCCACGGCCAGCAGGCCGGTCACCTCGAGCTGCCGGGCGATCACCAGGGCCAGCTGCTGAGCCGCGGCCCGGCGGCCGGGCGTCAGGCCGGGCGCGGGCGCGATCACCTCGCGGCAGATGCCGTCCCGCTGGACCGTCTCCACCACCGGGTACACCGCCCCCTGCCGGTGCGGGGACCGGGCCGCGACCACGGCGAGCTCACGCTCGAAGGCGACGTACTCCTCGACCATGAGATCGATGCCGTGCGCTATCACGTCCCGGGCCTCGGCGGGGGTCGCGCAGACCCAGACGCCCTTGCCGTCGTAGCCGCCGCTGACCGCCTTGAGCACCACCGGCCAGGCGCCGTCCGCGAACGCCTCGACCTCGGCCGAGGTGGCGGCCGGCGCGAACCGCGGGCAGGCGATGCCCAGGCCGGTCAGCCGCTCGCGCATGGCCAGCTTGTCCTGGGTGAAGCGGAGCGCGGCGGGGCCCGGCCGGACCGGGACACCTTCCTGTTCCAGCACAGCCAGGTGCTCGCCGGGCACGTGCTCGTGGTCGAACGTGATCACGTCGCAGGCCGCCGCGAAGGCGCGCAGGTCAGCCCGCGAGCGGTAGTCCCCGAGCTGGGTACCGGCCACGACCTGGGCCGCGCTCTCGTCCGCCGTATTGGCGAGGACGCGGAAGCCGACGCCGAGGCCGGTGGCGGCCTGGCTGGTCATCCGGGCGAGCTGGCCGGCGCCGACCATGCCCACCACGGGGGGCGCGGGGACCGCGCGCGGCGTCTGCGGGTATTCGGTCACGCACCGTACCCTACGGGACCGCCACCCGCGGCCGCGGCCAGGATGTAACGCAATCGTTTCCTGGCGGACCAGGTTTTCCTGCTACGAAACATGAGAACCTTTCGCCCTGCATATAGCGGGGTAATAAACGTAATGAGCGAAAACGCCCCGGAGGGAGAACGCGGATGGCGACACGCGATCAGGACGTCACCCACAGCGGTGACGCGGGTCCGGGCGTTCTCGTCCGGGAAGGCACGTACGGATCCACCGTCTTCGAGGTGGAGCCGGGCGGGGCGGAGTTCATCCCGCTGAGCGAACGGCACGGCCGCCCGCTCCAGCTGTTCTGGACCTGGACCTCGCCCAATATGGAGTTCGCGACGATCTTCGTCGGCGTGCTCGCGGTGGCGGGCTTCGGCCTGGGCTTCTGGTCGGCCGCGCTGGCGCTGCTGCTCGGCAGCGCGATCGGCGGCGTCACCCAGGGCCTGCTGTCGCAGCGCGGCCCCACGTACGGGGTGCCGCAGATGGTGCTGAGCCGGCTCGGGTTCGGCTACTGGGGCAACATCTTGCCGGCCGGGCTGAACTCGGTCACGGCCGGCATCGGCTGGTTCGCGGTGAACAGCGTCAGCGGCGCGCTGGCGCTGAACGTGCTCACCCACCTGCCCGAGGTGCTGTGCCTGCTCATCATCGTGGCGGTCCAGCTGGCGGTGGCGTTCTTCGGCTACAACCTGGTGCACGTCTTCGAGCGGTACGCGTTCCCGGTCCTGGCCATCATCTTCGTCATCGCGTCGGTCGTGATCCTGAGCAAGTCCCACCCCGGCGCCTCCCACCACACGATTCCCGGCGCGTGGCTGCTGACGTTCGGGGCCGCGTTCGGTTACGCGGTCGGCTGGAACCCGTACGCGTCGGACTACACCCGCTACTTCAAGCCGGACACGAACAAGCGCGCCATCGCCCTGTGGGCCGGACTCGGGCTGTTCATCTCCTGCGCGTTCCTCGAGATCGTCGGCGCGGCCGTCGGCACCGCGGTCAAGCCGGACGACGCCCTGGCCGGCCCGGGCGGCATGACCAGCCTGCTGGCCACCCCGCTGGCCGACCTGACGCTGCTGGCCGTCGCGCTCGGCGCGGTCTCGGCCAACGTGCTCAACATCTACTCGGGCGCGCTGTCGTTCACCGCGCTCGGCATCAGGCTGCCGCTGTCGCTGCGCCGCGCGATCGTGGCCCTCGGGTTCGGCATCATCGGGTTCTTCCTGGCCTGGAGCGGGCTGAGCAACGCGGGCACCAAGTACGAGAACTTCCTGCTGATCATCGCGTACTGGATCGCCCCCTGGCTGGCCGTGTTCTTCTGCGACCAGCTGCTGCGGCGCGATCCCGATGAGGCCTTGCTGTTCGACAAGCGGCACATGAACTGGGCCGGGCCGGTGGCCATGCTCGTCGGGATGGGCATCTCGATCGGGTTCTTCTCCAACCAGACCGAGTACATCGCGCCGGTGCCCGCGCACGTGGGCTCCGTCGGCGACCTGACCTTCGAGGTCGGCTTCCTGATCACGGCCGCGGTCTACCTCACCTGGCACGCCGTCGCCGGGACGGGGCGGGAGAAGTCGCTCGCCGCGACCACCTGACGGCCAGGCGGCCGTAGCCGTTTTGTGGCCTGTTTCATAGCCAGCTTCCAGGGAAGGCGAAGGTCTTGCCGAGTTGCGGCCGGTAGCATGTGCGGGTCTTGAGATGGCCTGTACGGGGGTTTCGCGCAGGTCTGATCCTTTTCGATGTTGTCGTCCCGAAAGGACGTTTCGTATGCCCAGGCTGGTGAGCCTACGTAAACGCTTCGCGGAACTGATTCCTGAACTGGCGAAATTTGGCGTGGTCGGGCTGATCGGCTCGGTTATCGACCTGGGCGGGGCGGCTTACCTGCACGGGGCCGAGGGCATCGGGCCCATGGTCTCCAAGGCGCTGTCCCTCGTCGCCGCCACCGTGGTGACCTACCTGGGCAGCCGGTTCTGGACCTTCAGGCACCGGGTCAACCAGGCGCTGCTGCGCGAGGGCCTGCTGTTCGTCGCGCTGAACCTGGTCGGCCTGGCCATCGCCGAGGTCGTCATCGCGTTCGTCAGCTACGGGCTGGACCTGAAGAGCACGCTGGCCTACAACGCGGCCAGCGTGGCCGGGACCGGGCTGGGCACGATCTTCCGGTACTTCTCCTACCGCAAGTGGGTCTTCCTGGCCAGCACGCCCGCGGCCACCGTCGCGGCCGGCGAGGCCGCCGTGTCCGGGCTGGTGGGCGTGGCCGGGACCAGCGAGGAAGAAGCGCTGCTTGACGAGCTGCTGGACACGGCGGAGCGGCGTTAGCTTTTGTTACGCCGGGCCGCGGACCGGCTGGGTGCGGGTGCCGGGCTGCGGCGGGTTCCGGGGCAGGAAGACCGCGAACGTGGCGGGCTTCGCCTTGATCAGGACGACCCGGCCGCCGTCCGCCGCCGCCATCGTCCGGGCCAGCGCCAGCCCGAGCCCGGTGCCCTCCGGGCGGCCGCTGACGCTGCGCTCGAAGATGCGCGACACGAGCTCCGGCGGGACGCCCTTGCCCTCGTCCCTGACCTCGATCACCACCGAGCGCGAGTTCTGCGAGGTCTGCAGCGTCACCGGGCCCCCGCCGTGCATGAGCGCGTTGTCCAGCAGCGTGGCCAGCACCTGGGCCAGGCCGCCCGGGGTCACGTAGGCCTGCAGGCCGCGCACGCCGATGACCACGAGCTTGCGGCGCACCCGGCGGAAGGCCGGCTCCCACTCGACGACCTGCTGCCGGACGATCTCGTCGATGCCGGTCAGGGCGGCCGAGGACGCGGTCGCGCGGCGGTGCGGGCTGAGCAGCTGGGTCACCACGTCGGCCAGCCGTTCGGCCTGGGCCAGGGCGGCGCTGCCTTCCTCGCGGACCACGTCCGGGTCGTCCGCGGCGGCGATCATCTCCTCCAGCCGCATCGACAGGGCGGTGAGCGGCGTGCGCAGCTGGTGCGACGCGTCCGCGGTGAGCTCGCGGTCCGCGGCGAGCAGGCTGCTGAGCCGGCGGGCCGACGTGTCGAGGCCGTCGGCCACCTGATCCAGGTCGGCCACCCCGTACCGGCGCCCGAGCGGGCGCGGGTCCCCCCGGGCGAGCCGCGCGGCCGCCTCGGCGAGCTCCTCGACCGGGCGGCCCAGCCGGCCCGCGAGCACCGCGGTCAGCCAGCCGCCCAGCGCCACCGCCACCGCCATGGCCGCGGCGGCCACCGCGACCCCGGTGTCGCCGGCCCCGCCGCGCCGGACCGCGATCACCAGCGCGGGCACGCCCGCGACGAGGACGGCCAGGACCGTCACGGCGAAGCTGAAGAACCACAGCCTCCTACGCATGCGGGCCGGTGTGGTCAGTCGCCGCGTTCAAAGCGGAATCCCACGCCCCGGACGGTGGTGATGTAGCGGGGGCTGTGCGCGTCGTCGCCGAGCTTGCGGCGGAGCCAGGAGATGTGCATGTCGAGCGTCTTGGTCGACGTCCACCACTTGGCGTCCCAGACCTCGCGCATGATCTGCTCGCGGGTGACCACCTTGCCCGCGTCGCGGAGCAGGATCCAGAGCAGGTCGAACTCCTTGGTGGTGAGGTCGAGCTCGGTATCGCCGTGCCAGGCCCGGCGGGCTTCGGGGTCGATCCGCACGCCGTGCGCGGCCGAGCCCTCGGCGGTGCCCCGGCGGAGCAGGGCCCGCACCCGGGCCAGCAGCTCGGCCAGCCGGAACGGCTTGGTGACGTAGTCGTCGGCGCCCGCGTCCAGGCCGACCACCGTGTCCACCTCGTCGGCCCGCGCGGTGAGGATCAGCACCGGCACCGCGTACCCGCCGGCCCGGACCCGGCGGCAGACCTCGAGCCCGTCGAGCTCGGGCAGGCCGATGTCCAGCAGGATCAGGTCCACGCCCTCGCCGAGCGCCTTGTCCAGGGTGCTGGGTCCGTCGGCGGTGACGTCGACCTCGTAGCCCTCCCGGCGCAAGGCGCGGGACAGCGGTTCGGAGATCGACGTATCGTCCTCGGCGAGCAGCACGCGGGTCATGAGTAAATAGTAAAGGAACAGTAAAAATCAACGCCCCCGGGCTCGGGCCACGCTGAAGAAGGCCTACACCCACCCGGCCGCCCTGGCCGCCGCCAACCAGGGCAGCATGCAGGTGCTGGCCGATGGCCGGGTGCTCGTCGGCTGGGGCAACCTGCCCTACTTCTCGGAGTTCGCTGGCGCCGGCGCGCTGCTGCTCGACGGCCAGTTCCCGGTCGGGGACCAGTCCTACCGGGCCTTCACCGCCAACTGGACCGGCCATCCGGCCGACCAGCCCGCCGTCGCGGCCCGGGTCAACCCGGCCGGCGGCTCGGTCGTCTACGCCAGCTGGAACGGGGCCACCGAGGTGGACACCTGGACGGTGCTCTCGGGCACCCGGGCGAGCGGGCTGGCCCCGGCGGGGTCGCAGCGTCGTTCCGGGTTCGAGACGGCGGTCACCGTGAACACGGTGGGACCGTTCTTCGCCGTGACGGCCCAGGACCGCGACGGCGGCCAGCTCGGCCAGTCCCCCACCGTCGAAGTAGAGAAATAGGCCGAACGAGTTTCCCTAACGCCCCGGCCACGCCGGCTTGCGCTTCTCGGCGAACGCCGCGATGCCCTCGCGCCGGTCCGGCGAGGCCGCCGCGGTCCGCCAGGCGGCGTCCTCGACGTCGAGCCCGGCTTCCAGCGAGACGCCCCAGCCGTGCCGCAGTGCCCGCTTGGCCGCCCGGACCGCCACCGGTGAGTTGGCGGCGATCTGGGCGGCCAGCTCGCGGGCGGCCGCCCCGGCCGCCCCGGCCGGGACCCGCCGGTCGACCAGGCCGAGCCGTTCGGCCTCGTCGATGCCGACCTTGCGTCCGGTCAGCACGAGGTCCGCGGCCCGGCCGGGACCGAGGCGCCGCAGCGCCAGCTGGGTGCCGCCACCCCCGGGCACCAGCCCGACCGTCACCTCGGTCAGGCCGAACACGGCGGTCTCGTCGGCGACCACCAGGTCGCAGGACAGGGCCAGCTCGCAGCCGCCGCCGAGGGCGAAGCCGTGCACCGCGGCGATCGCGGGCTGCGGGAGCGCCAGTACCGCGCCGAACAGGGCGCGGGTCACGGGCCGCTGGCTCATGATGTCCGCGTCCGTCATGCCGGCCCGTTCCTTCAGGTCCGCCCCGGCGGAAAAAGCGCGTTCCGCGGACGAGCTGAACACGACCACCCGGACCTCGGCCGCGATCGCGAGCTGTTCGCAGGCCCGGGTGAGCTCCTCCGCCATCACGCTGCTGACCGCGTTCATCGCCGCGGGCCGGTCCAGCGTGATCTCGGCGATCCCGTCCCCGGGCTGTGACAGCCTGATCGTCTCCATCGGTGTCACGGGTGGTTCCGCTGGTCCCGGTCGAGCCGGTTCTGCTCGTCCTCGACCAGCTGGTACAGCGTGCCCTGGGTCGCTTCCACGTGCGGGATGTCGGTGAGCACGATCTGGCCGTGCTCGCCGGCCGACTCGACCACCAGCCGCCCGCTGCCGAGCAGCCGGTCGAGCAGGCCCTTGCTGAACGAGATGTCGTTGATCCGGGCCAGCGGGATGTCCCGGCCGTGCCGGGTGATGATGCCGTCCCGCATCCGCAGCCGCCGGTTGGTCAGCTCGAACACCGTCGTGCGCCAGCGCAGCACCGGCACCATCAGCCAGATCATCAGGGCCAAGATGGCGACCACGGCGATCGCGAGCCGGCCGATGCTGCCCGCCGTCCCGGCCGGGATCAGCACCTCCGCCACCAGCGCGATCGCGATGACCAGAACCGCCACTCCCAGCGGCCGGACCAGCGTCTTCCAGTGCGGATGCACCCGTAGCACCAGGTGCTCTTCCTCGACGAGCGACGGATCGGAGGTCATACGCAAATACTGGCACGTCCGGCGAGCCGGCCGCTCAGCACGTAAACTCCGCGCGTGGGCTTGGCACGACGGATACGGGGGAACTGGCTGTTCGGGCTGGTGCTGCTGGCCGCGGTGGCGCTGCGGGTGCTCGTCTCGCTGGCCTTCCGGCCGGTCATGTGGTTCGGCGGGGATTCGGCGTCATACCTGGCCACGGGGCTGCGGCTGATTCCCGACCCGAGCCGGGCGGGCGGCTACGGCTTCATGCTGTGGGCCCTGAAGCCGCTGCACAGCCTGGCCGTGGTCGCCGCCGTCCAGCACGTGATGGGCCTGGCCATGGGCGTGCTCAGCTACCTGCTGGCCCGCCGCTACGGGCTGCCCGCCTGGGCCGCGACCCTTTTCGCCATCCCGGTGCTCTTCGATGCGTACGAGCTCCAGCTCGAGAGCGATGCGGTGCCAGACATCCCGTTTGGCTTCCTGGTTCTGGTCGCGCTGTACCTGCTGCTGCGGTCACCCGGCCGGCGGGGGATGGTGGCTACGGCGGTCGCGGCTTTCCTGCTGGGGGTGTCGGCGCTGCTGTGGCCGGTGGGGCTGGTGCTGCTGGCGGTCCTGCTCGTGGTGCTGCTGGGGGCGCTGCTGATCCGGCGGGCGGGCACGGTGACGGTGCTGGCGGCGCTGCTGGCCGGGGCGCTGCCGGTGGCGGGGTACTCCGCCTGGTTCAGCTCCCACGAGCACCAGTTCAGCCTGACCAGGAGCGACGGCGTGTACCTGTGGTCGCGGACGATGTCGTTCGCGAACTGCGCGGTGATCAAGCCGCCGGCCGGGGAGCGGGCGCTGTGCCCGCCGCCGGGACACCGGATGGCGGCGTCGCTGTACATCTGGGACGGCAGCTCACCGCTGCTGGCGCTGCCCGGCGGGCGGTTCTCGGCCCGGACCAACCGGCTCGCGCTGCACTTCGCGCTGCGGGCCATCGCGGCCCAGCCGGCCGGGTACGCCGCCGCGGTCGGGCACGACGTCGCGCTGAGCTTCTACTGGCAGCGGCCGGTCCACCCGGACGCGGGGATCGTGGACCGGTACCAGTTCGCCGACGCCGCCACCGCCTGGGTCCCGGCCAGCCTGCGCACCCCCGGCGGCGGGACGGTGGCCGGGGATCAGGCCTTGTATAACCACGGACGGCCGGCGCCGACCCGCGCCGTCCAGCCGTACGCCCGGTGGCTGGTGACCTACCAGCGCTACGCCTACCTGCCGGGGACGGTGCTGGGGGTGATCCTGCTGGCCGGGCTGGCCGTGATGGCCGTCCGGCGGCGGGTGCGGGGCGCCGGGCTGCCCTGGGCGTTCGCGGTGACGATCCTGGTCGTGCCGCCGCTGGTGGCGGACTTCGACCTGCGCTACCTGGTACCCGCCGTCCCGGCCGCCTGCCTGGCGGCGGCGCTGGCGTTCGCGCCCCGCGATGGTCAGCGCAAGTGGACGACGTCGGCGGCGGCCACGGGGACCTCGGTGGCCCCGGCGCTGGAGGAGGAGCGGACCAGCAGCCTGCCGTCCGCGTCAACGCCGACGGCCGAACCGGAGAGCGCCTGACCGCTGGGGAGTTCGGCCCGGACCTGGCGGCCGATCGTGCCGGACCTTCGGGTGTAGCCGGCCCGCAGGCCGCTGCGGTCCGGGTCGCCCGCGGCCTCGCTCCAGGGCAGGTACCAGCGCTCGAAGGCACCGAGGATCGCCAGCAGGAGCCGGTCGCGGTCGAGGGTCGCGGCCTGTGCGCCGGCGGTGAGCAGGGACGCGGCCGGGAGCGCGCCGGGGCCGCGTTCGGGCAGCTCGGTTAGCGCAGTGGACACGTTGAGGCCGATGCCGACGACGATCGCGCCGGCGGACGCCTCGGCCAGGATGCCGCAGAGTTTGCCGGGGCCGGGGCCGGCTTCGGCCAGCACGTCATTGGGCCACTTCAAGGTGGCGGGGATACCGGTCGCTTCCGTGATCGCCTCGGCCACGGCCACCCCGGTCAGCAGCGGCAGCCAGCCGCGCCGGGCCGCGGGCACTGTTTCCGGGCGGACGAGCAGGGAGAACGTCAGCGCGGCGCGGGGCGGCGTGATCCAGGTGCGGCCCATCCGGCCGCGGCCCGCGCGCTGGTGCTCGGTGACCAGCACCGTGCCCTCCGGCTCGCCGCGCAGCGCCCGGGCCAGCAGGTCGGCGTTGGTCGAGCCGGTGCTCTCGACCACCTCCACGGCGCGCCACAGCCCGCCGGGCCGGACCGCGGCGCGGCGCAGCCCGGCCGGGTCCAGCGGCTCGCGGGCCGGCGTTTCGTTCTCGGTTCGCATACTGACCAACTATTGTTCAGGTGCCAGGAGGAGGGAAAATCGGTGACCGACCTCGGAACGAGCCAGCGCAGCGGCGGTGCGCCGGACGGTGCCGTCCCTGACGGGGAAGCGCCGGGGCGGCAGCGGAGCTTCCGGCTGTGGCCGCCGGAGGTTTCCTGGGACGCGGGACCGTTCTCCGCCTGGGCCGCGTCCGCCCGGGCCAGCCTGAAGCCTACCGCGCTGTGGGGCAACCACCGGCTGTACCTCATCGCGGCCTGCCTGTCCGTCATCCCGCGGGTGATCGCCGCGCTCGGCTTCAAGCCGGCCCTGCTCATCCAGGACTCCTTCTCCTACATGAAGCAGAGCGTCCAGCTGCTGCCGCTGGCCGAACTGCGGCCGGAGGGGTACCCGCTGATGCTGCACGCGCTGCAGCCGTTCCACAGCCTGCTGCTGGTGACCACGGTGCAGCACGTGATGGGGATCGGTCTCGGGACGATCATCTACGTGGTGCTGCGTACCCGCGGGCTGCCGGCCTGGGGGGCGGTGCTGGCCGCCGCGCCGACGCTGTTCGACTCGCGGCAGATCTGGCTCGAGTCCTCGATCCTGCCCGACACGCTGTTCACGCTGACGCTCATGATCGCCGTGGCGATCCTGATCGTCCGGCCCAAGCCCGCCATCTGGCAGGCGGCGATCGTCGGGCTGCTGGTCTCCTACGCCTCGGTCATCCGGGGCAACGGCGCGCCGGTCTTCGTGGTCATCTTGATCTTCATGCTGATCATGCGGGTCGGCTGGAAGGCCTTCGCAGCCTGCCTGCTGGCCTTCGCGGTGCCGCTGGTCGTCTACGTGGCCTTCTTCTTCGGCGAGCACGGGCAGCTCAACATCACCGACAGCTCCGGCCTGTTCCTGTGGTCGCGGACCATGTCGTTCGCCAACTGCTCGGTCATCAAGCCGCCGGCCGACCTCGTCCCGCTCTGCCCGCAGAACCAGCCCGGCCACCCGACGGCGTCCGCCCCGGCCTGGTCCATCCCGGCGCTGGTGAACGAGCGCACCCCGGCCGACTACCTGTGGGACGCCGGGGCCTGGTACCGGGTCGACGCCCATCCCGGCGTGAACTCCTACAACAACAAGCTGGCCATGCGGTTCGCCGAGCGGGCCATCGCGGCCCAGCCGGGGGCCTACCTCAAGACGGTGGGCAAGGAGGTGCTGGAGACCTTCTTCACCACCGACCGGCAGACCGACTACCTGGCCATGCAGTTCACCGTGACGCCGCACGTGAACCCGGAGGCCCCGTACATGGCGTACTGGGAGAACCGGTACGCGTACACCAAGGAGAACACGCACCTGCACCAGCCGTGGGCGTACCTCGTGTTCTTGTACCAGGAGCCGGTGTGGTTCCCGGGCGCGGTGTTCTTCTTCGTGGTGGTGGCCGGCCTGGTGCTGCTGATCCGGCGCTGGCGGGGCTGGGGGCGGTACGCGTTCCTGGCCTGGGGGGTGGCGATCGTCAACCTGGTGCTGCCGATCGCGGCGCACGAGCTCGACTACCGGTACGCGATCTCGGCGGTGCCGTTCGCCTGCGTGGCCCTGGGGCTGACGTTCATCCGCAGGCCCGTTTCGGGTGCGGTGGCTTCGGCGGCTTCCGGTGCCGTGGCTTCGGGGGCTTCGGCTGGGCCGGCGGTGGAGACGGGCGCGGCGGACTAGGCTTCGGCCATGGACGACACGCAGTGGCGCACGCACCGGCTCGAGCTCGACGACCAGACCCTGCGCGAGTGGGACGCCCGGGTGCTCGCGGCCGGTCCCGACGGGATCGTGCTGGATCGTTCGGCCTTCTACCCGGGCGGAGGCGGTCAGCCGCCGGACCACGGCGTGCTGCTCTGGGGCGGCGTGCAGACCCGGATCGTGGACGCCCGCAAGGGCGACGACCTGTACTTGGTCCCTTCCGAAGGGGACCCGCTGCCTCCGGTTGGCTCGTCCGTGCGCGGGGCGCTGGAGGATTCTCGGCGGACGGCTCTGATGCGCACCCATTCCGGGCTGCACGTGCTGTGCGGCGTGGTGTTCCGGGACTTCGGCGCGCTGGTGACCGGCGGCAACATGGAGCCGCTGACCGCGCGGATGGACTTCAACCTGCCCGACGTCCCGCCCGGTTTCCGCGAGGCGGTCGAGGCGGCGTGCAATGCGGAAGTGGGCGCTGATCGCCGGATCGACGTGCGCGTGCTGCCGCGCGACGAGGCGTTCGCGCTGCCCGACATCATCCGCACCGCGACGAACCTGGTGCCGCCGGAGGTCAAGGAGGTCCGGATCATCGACATCGTGGGCCTGGACCAGCAGGCGGACGGCGGCACCCACGTCGCCTCCACCCGGGCGGTGGGCCGGATCGAGGTCGTCAAGATCGAGAGCAAGGGCAAGGGCTTCCGCCGCCTGCGCATCCGAATCGCCGCCTAACCCCCGCCCCCCCTGGCACCCAATAGCGCGGAGGATATGGCTTACGTGGAGCATCTGGGCCCCTGGGAGGTACTAGATCCTCCGCATAGTCCGGATCCTCCGCGCTAATTCCGGAGGTGTGGGTCAGCCGGTGTTCTGGAGGCCGGCGGCTACGCCGTTGACGGTGAGCAGGAGGAGGCGCTCGAGGCGGTCGCGGTCCTCGGGGGCTGGGTTGTCTTCGCGGAGGGCGGTCAGGGCGCGGAGCTGGAGGAAGGACAGGGCGTCCACGTAGGGGTCGCGCAGCGTGACCGCGCGGGAGAGGACGTGCCGGTTGGCCAGCAGGCGGTCGTGACCGGTGACGGTGAGGACCAGGCGGCGGGTGAGGTCGTACTCGGCCAGGACCAGCTCGGTCAGGTCCGGGCGGCCGCCCAGGGCCAGGTAGCGCGCCCCGATCTGGCGGTCGGTCTTGGCCAGGCTCATCTCCGCGTTCTCCAGCAGCACGCCGAACAGCGGCCACTCGCGGTAGGCGCGGCGCAGCACGTCGGGGCCGTCCGCGTCGGCGACGGCGGCCAGCCCGCTGCCCAGGCCGAACCAGCCCGGCAGGTTCATCCGGGTCTGCGACCAGGCGAACACCCAGGGGATGGCGCGCAGGTCGGTCAGGTCCATCTGGGGGGCAGGAGAGGTGACAGGGGCAGATGGGGCTGCTGAGCTGGCAGGAGCAGCGAGGCCGCGCTTGGCGGGGCGGGAGCCGATGCGCAGGCCGCCGATCTCGCCCAGCGGGCTGATCCGGGCGAACCAGTCGGCGAAGCCGTCCGCCTTCACCAGGCGGCGGAAGGCCGTGCAGGCGGCTTCGTCGATCCGGTGAGCGACCTCGGAAAACGTCTCGGCCGCGGCCGCCGTGCGCGAGGCGACCCGGTCGGAGGAGGCCAGCAGCACGGCCGAGCCGACCTGCTCCAGGTGCCGCTTGGCGATGGCCTGCTGCCCGTACCGGGCGAAGATGACCTCGCCCTGCTCGGTGACCTTGAACGAGCCGTTGACCGAGCCGGGCGCCTGGGCCAGCACGGCCCGGCCGGCCGGGCCGCCGCCGCGGCCGAGGGCGCCGCCGCGGCCGTGGAACAGCGTCAGCCGGATGCCGTGCTCGGAGGCCCACGCGGCCAGCCGGGCCTGGGTGTCGAAGAGCCGCAGGGTGGCGCTGGCCGGGCCGAGTTCCTTGGCCGAGTCGGAGTAGCCGAGCATGGCCTCGAGCTCGGAGCGGCGGTCGGCCACCCGCGCGGCGACCTCGGGCAGCGCGAGCATGCCGGTCAGCACGTCGGGCGCGTTGGCCAGGTCGACCGCGCTCTCGAACAGCGGGACCACGTCGAGCACGGGCGCCCGGCCGCCGGCGGTGGCGTACCGGGCCAGCTCGAACACGGCCGCGATGTCACCGGCCGAACGCGTGAAGCTCACCACGTACCGATGGCAGGCCGCCAGCCCGAACCGGTCCTGGATCCAGGCCACCGCGCGGAACGTGGCCAGGACCTCCTCGGTCCGCGCCGACCAGCCGTCGGCCGGCTCGACCCCCGGCGGGCCGGCCGCGCGCAGCTCGGCCAGCGCGCGGGCGTGCACCTCGCTGTGCTGCCGCACCTCCAGGCCCGCCAGGTGGAAGCCGAACGTCTCGGCCTGCCAGATCAGGTTCTGCAGCTCGCCGTGGGCCTGGGCGGCGGCCCCGGCCGCGGCCAGCGACTCCCGGACCACGCGCAGGTCGGCGACGAACCCGGCCGGGCCCGGGTAGGCCAGGTCGGCGTTCCGGTCCCGGGTCGCGGCCAGCCGCCGGGCCAGGTACAGCAGGTAGGCGCGGTACGGCTCCTGCGGCGAGCGCGCCTCGATCTCGGCCAGCAGTTCCGGGTGCGCGGCGCGGGCCGCGGCCAGCGCGCGGCGCAGCCCGGCCGACGGCGGCGTGGTCGCCGCGTGCAGGGTCAGCGCCCGGCCGATGCGGGCGGTGGCGTTCTCCAGCGCGCGCAGGATGTGGTCGGACTGGATCGTCGCGGTCTCGCGGGTGACCTGGGCGGTGACGAACGGGTTGCCGTCCCGGTCCGCCCCCACCCAGCTGCCGAAGCGCAGGAAGGCGGGCACCGGCGGCACGTCCGCATCGGCGTCGGCGGCGGCCACCGCCCGGTCGAGTTCGCGGTACACCGCGGGGACCACCCGGAACAACGTCTCGTCGAACGCGGTCATGACCGTGCGGACCTCGTCGATGGGGTCCATCGCCTTGACCCGCAGCTGTGATGTCCGCCACAGCAGGTCGACCTGCTCACGCAGGCCGCGGCGTGCCTCCGCCCGGTCCGTCGCCCCGGTGCGCGGGTCGTCCAGCCGGTCGAGCAGGGAGCTGAGCCGGCGCAGCGCGGCCACCACGGCGCGCCTGCGCGCCTCGGTCGGGTGCGCGGTGAGGACCAGGTGGACCCGCAGCGAGCCGAGCAGCTCGGCCAGGTGCCCGGCCCCGGCGTCGTGGCTGATCTCGGCGACCGCGGCGGCCAGCGACTCGCGCACCGGCTCGCCCCCGGTGTCGCGTTCGCGCAGGTTGCGGATGCGCTGGTGCTCTTCGGCCAGGTTGGCCAGGTGAAAGTAGACGGCGAACGCCCGGGCCACCTGCTCGGCCGCCTCCAGGCTCCAGGAGCCGACCAGCTTGACGATCTCGTCCCCGGCCGGGTCGCCGGTCCCGGGTCCGGCGACGTCGGCGCCGTCCCAGCCGCCGCGCCCGCTGCGCCGCGCCTCGATCACCGCGTGCCGCAGCCGCTCCACGTCGGCCAGCAGCTCCTCGCCGGCCGAGTCGCGGATGACCTCGCCGAGGATGTCGCCGAGCAGCCGGACGTCACGCCGCATCGGCTCCGGGAGGGCGCCGCGCGCTTGCTCTCTTACCCTGTCTGTGTCCATGCTCACGGCTAGAGCGTAATCCGCTTATGTTAACGGCCCGTTAGCCTGATCCCCATGACGACTGACGCCGCCGCGGACGGCACCACCGAACCGGACCCGCACACCACCGCGGGCAAGCTCGCCGACCTGGAGCGACGGCGGTCCGAAGCCGTGCACGCCGGCTCGGAGCAGGCGGTCGCCAAGCAGCACGAGCGGGGCAAGCAGACCGCGCGGGAACGGATCGCCCGGCTCCTCGACGAGGGCTCGTTCACCGAGTTCGACGAGCTGGCCCGGCACCGGGCGAACGACTTCGGGATCGAGGCCAACCGGCCCTACGGCGACGGCGTGGTCACCGGCTACGGCACCGTGGACGGCCGCCCGGTCTGCGTGTTCAGCCAGGACTTCACGGTGTTCGGCGGCTCGCTGGGCGAGGTCTACGGCGAGAAGATCGTCAAGATCATGGATCACGCGCTGAAGACCGGCTGCCCGATCATCGGCATCAACGACGGCGGCGGCGCCCGGATCCAGGAGGGCGTGGTCGCGCTCGGCCTGTTCGCCGAGATCTTCTACCGCAACGTGATGGCCTCCGGCGTCATCCCGCAGATCTCCCTGATCATGGGCCCGTGCGCGGGCGGCGCGGTCTACTCCCCCGCCATCACCGACTTCACCCTGATGGTCGAGGGCACCAGCCACATGTTCATCACCGGCCCCGACGTGATCAAGACGGTGACCGGCGAGGACGTGAGCTTCGAGGACCTGGGCGGCGCGCAGGCGCACGGGGTCAAGTCGGGGGTCGCGCACTACCAGGCCAAGGACGAGCAGGACTGCATCGACTTCGCCCGGGACCTGCTGTCCTATTTGCCGTCGAACAACCTGGACGAGGCGCCCCGGACCGAGGCGCCCGAACCGGGCAGCGAGCCGGAAACCTGGGACGAGACCGACGCGGAACTCGACACGCTCATCCCCGACTCGCCGAACCAGCCGTACGACATGCACGAGGTGATCACCCACGTGCTGGACGACGGCGAGTTCCTCGAGATCCACGCCGGGTTCGCGCCGAATATCTGTGTCGGTTTCGGCCGGGTCGAGGGCACGCCGGTCGGGGTGGTAGCCAACCAGCCGATGCACCTGGCCGGCTGCCTGGATATCGATGCCTCGGAGAAGGCGGCCCGGTTCGTCCGGACCTGCGACGCGTTCAGCATCCCCATCTTGACCTTCGTCGACGTGCCGGGGTTCCTGCCCGGCATCAGCCAGGAGTGGCGCGGGATCATCCGCCGCGGCGCCAAGCTCATCTACGCCTACGCCGAGGCCACGGTGCCGAAGGTCACGGTGATCACCAGGAAGGCCTACGGCGGCGCCTACGACGTGATGGGCTCCAAGCACCTGCGGGCCGACGTCAACCTGGCCTGGCCGACGGCCCAGATCGCGGTCATGGGCGCGCCGGGCGCGGTGAACATCTTGTACCGCCGCGAGCTCGCCGCCGCCGAGGACGCCGACGCGCTGCGCGCCCGGCGCATCACCGAATATGAGGACACTCTGGCCAACCCGTACGTCGCGGCCGAGCGAGGATACGTGGACGCGGTCATCCGCCCGGCCGAGACCCGGCTGGCGGTTACCCGCGCGCTGCGCACCTTGCGCACCAAACGGCAGACCCTGCCCCCCAAGAAACACGGCAATATACCGCTCTAACCGCAATTGCGCACGAAGCGTATCCACTAATATCCAATCCGCCGGCCAAAGTGGAACATCTGTCACGCGCACCCTGCTACCTGGCCTAGAGTCTGTTGTGATGACCGATTTCGCTGCCCCGCTCCCCATCCTGGCCCGCTACGCGGTCATGGTGGATGTCGGCTACCTTTACGCCGCGGCAGGTGAACTGCTGTTCGGCACGAGCGCGCGGCGAGATTTCCGGGTCGACGCCGTCCCGCTGATCCAGGTGGTCACCAAGCACGCCGACGAGATCATCCGCGGCGAACTGCTCCGGGTCTACTGGTACGACGCCGCCCGGGACCGGGTGCCGACCATCGACCAGCGCGTCATCGCCCAGATGCCCTGGGTCAAGCTCCGCCTCGGCAACCTGAACGCGCGCGGCCAGCAGAAGGGCGTGGACGCCCAGATCCGGGCGGACATGGAGGCGCTGGCCCGGCACCGGGCCATCACCGACTCGGTGCTGATCGCGGGCGACGAGGACATGGTGCCCGCGGTCGAGGCGGCCCAGGCGTTCGGCGTCCGGGTCCACCTGTGGGGCATCGAGCCGCCGTACGGCACCAACCAGGCCGAGCGCCTGGTCTGGGAGTCGGACACGGTCGACGTGCTGGAAGGCTCATTCCTGCGCCCCTACTTCACCAGGAACCCCACCAGCGCCCCCGACCCGAGGTCCGACCCGGCCCTGGGGTCCATGGGCACCTCGGCGACGGCGCCCACCCCGGCCCAGCTGTTCGGGGAGCGCCCGGTCCGGCCGTCCACCCGGACCGGCGGCTTCCCGGCGCTGCGGGACACCGGCAGCTTCCCCGCCATCAGGGACACCGGCAGCTTCCCGGCCATCAGGGACACCGGCCCGATGCCCCGGCTGGGGCCGGACCGGTCCCGGGTCGAGGAAGCCGGCGAGCACGTGGCCCAGAAGTGGATCCTGACCCGCGGCCGCGACAACATCAGGGACCTGCTGCCCGGCCCGATCCTGCCGCCCGTCATCGACAAGGAACTGCTCGTCGACGCCGAAAAGGAACTCGGCCTGTCGCTGCGCCCCTACCAGGAGGCCAGGGAGTGGCTGCGGGACGCCTTCTGGGAGCGGGTACACAGGGAGTTCGGCATCAGCGTGGGCAAGTCCCGCGGCTGAAATCCTTATACCGAACGGGGCAGTATGACACGCACCGCAGACGACGATCAGCCCGGCGGACGCCCGTTGCTCCGCGTGGTGCGCGGGGACGCGACACCGGAAGAAATCGCCACCCTGATCGTCGTGCTGGCTGCGCGCGGCGGTGAGGACGAGGCTCCCGGCCCGACTCGTTCGGCTAAAAATGGCTGGTCGGACCGGTCACGCCAGCTCCGCCGGCCATTGTCCCCGGGCCCGGGGGCCTGGCGAGGCTCAGGCCTGCCCGGCTAGTCTGCCGTCGCGCCGAGCAGCCAGGCCACATCCCGGCAGAGCTTGTCGAACGACGGTGAGTTCTCTCGTGCCATCTTCAAGTCGAAGGCGGCGGTGAGGGTGGTCTGGTCAACGGTTTCCTTATACGGGAACCCGTGCGGTCGCGCCTTGGTCAGCAGTTCCTTGCAACCGCGCCGGGTCTCCGGGTCGGCCGGAGCCGGGAACGGATCGGTGAACCCGTGCTGCCCGGCCAACGACGGCGCCGCAGCGAGGAACCACGCCTCAAACTCTCGGTTCGCGAGCACGACGGCGACCCGCTTGTCCGGCCGCGCCGCCCGAGCGCGCTGCAGCAATCGAGGCCCGAGTTCTGCCGGGCAGTCATCGTCCGCGTCGGTGAGAACCAGGATTCCGCCAGCGCCCGCCACCTCGCTGGCCTTGGCGTTCACCGCGTCCTCAATTCCCTGCGGCGCGACCAGCTTCGATCGTGGGATCCGCAATGGTGGCTTTGGTGTCAGGAGATGAACTCCGAGGTTCGAAGCGATCCTGTGCAGCAGTTTCGGGATAGCGCCCACCTCGCCGTGCCCTTCGACTACCGATGCGATCGTGACTGGTGTCCAGTCGTAGCTCATGCTTCTTCCGGGGTTAAGTCGTCCGGCGAGGTGGGTTGCGGGACGAGTTGATTGCTACGCATCAACTCGCCCAGCGTGAAGAGCTTTTTCTCGGCGATCTCGCGGCTCGCGTCATCGACCTCGCCGATGACCGTCAAGCCATCCCGTATGGTGACCGGTCGGATAATCGAGGGGTCGAGGTCGTCTCGGTCTAGCAGGTCCGCGCTCTGGCTCGTCGCCAGCACCTGCACGTGCTTGCTGGCCTCAGTGAGCGCATCGAAGAGAACCCCGGCCGCCGCCGGATGCAGAGCGCTCTCTGGCTCTTCGATTTCTACGAAACGGACACGACCTTCGAGAACCCATGGCTGGAAGAGAGCGGCCAGCACGCCAGCGGCGCGAATAGTCCCATCAGACATGGAACCCGCTCCGAACTCAACCTCTTCCCCATTACCACCAGTGCCGGCACGCATGGCAACTGTCACATATTGACCCGCATGATACTTCTCAATGGACGAGATACCTGGAACTATAGCGCTAAGGTAGGCGTCAACACGCTCCTTATAGGAATGGTTGAGTGCGCCGAGTACGTCCCCCAGGTGCTCGCCTCTGCGCCCCAGGACAGCTCCAGTGGTTGGCGACTGCGGCCTCCGCATAATTTCAGGTTCGAAGTTGTAAAACTGCATTCCACGCAGTCCGGCGAACAATGGAGCAAAGGACTGCTGGACACTGGCGACAGGCAAGTACAAGCGGTCAGGCTCAAAGCGAATGTTGTCAGCTCGCTGATCAGGCGTTTGGAGTTCGGCCTCACCGCGCTTAGCCCGGAAACGCCAAACCTGACTGTTCCACTTCAACTCGCAGGACTCATTAACCACTTCAAACGAACGCGGGCCACGTCGTGCAGGCTGCCCGATCTCGAAGGCGTAGCTAGCGGCTACTTTTTGGTCCGGAAGAGGTCCCCACCATACAGTTGCCCTGATCCCAACGATGAAGGAATCTGTTTGCTCAGGTACGCGTCGCAGGATCTCATATAGCCCGCCTCGCTCATCGATAGCTTCGGCAGGTGTAGTCGCAATCGCCCTGCTAAGGAAAGATAGCGCGTCAACGAAGTTACTCTTACCAGAGCCATTTGGTCCAACAAGGACGGTGAGCGGGCTCAGGCTGACGTCACACGAGGCAATACTCTTATAGTTCTGGAGGCGGACGCGGCTGATGAACGGCACCGGGCGGACCGCGGCACCATCCTCAGCCGACGAATCGGTCATGCTAGCTCAGTCGCTCGAGGATGAGCTCGCGGACGCGGGCGGCGTCGGCCTGGCCGCGGGTGGCCTTCATGACCGCGCCGACCAGGACGCCGGCCGCGTTCAGCTTGCCGTCGCGGATCCTGGCGACCACGTCCGGGCTGGCCGCGATGGCCTCGTCGACGGCGGCGGTGAGCGCGCCCTCGTCGCTGACCACGGCCAGGTTGCGGGCCTTGACGACCTCGTCGGGGTCGCCCTCGCCGGCCAGCACCGCGTCGATCACCTGGCGGGCCAGCTTGTCGTTGAGGGTGCCCTCGGCGACGAGGGCCGAGACCCGGGCCACCTGGGCCGGGGTGATCGGGAGGGCGGCCAGTTCGGTGCCCGCCTCGTTGGCCCGGCGGGCCAGCTCGCCCAGCCACCACTTGCGGGCGTCGGCCGAGGAGGCGCCGGCCGCGACCGTCTCCGCTACCAGGTCGACCGCGCCGGCGTTGGCCAGCGCGGACCACTCGAACTCGGACAGGCTCCACTGCGCCCGCAGCCGGGCCCGGCGCACGGCGGGCGCCTCCGTGAGCGTGGCGCGGATCCGCTCCACCCACTCGGCGGGCGGGGCGACCGGGACCAGGTCGGGCTCGGGGAAGTAGCGGTAGTCCTGGGCCTCTTCCTTGGACCGGCCCGAGGTCGTGGTGCCGGTGTCCTCGTGGAAGTGCCTGGTTTCCTGGATGATCCGGCCGCCGGCGTCGAGCACCGCGGCCTGCCGCTCGATCTCGAAGCGGACGGCGCGCTCCACCGAGCGCAGCGAGTTGACGTTCTTGGTCTCGGTGCGGGTGCCCCACGCGGCGGCGCCGCGCGGCGCGATCGAGGTGTTCACGTCGCAGCGCAGCGAGCCTTCCTCCATCCGGACGTCGGAGACGGCGAGGGAGCGGAGCAGGTCGCGCAGCTCGGTGACGTAGGCGCGGGCGACGACGGGGGCGTCGGCGCCGGTCCCGGTGACCGGCTTGGTCACGATCTCGACCAGCGGGATGCCCGGCCCGGTTGTAGTCCACCAGCGAGTACTCCGCGCCGTGGATGCGGCCGGTGGCCCCGCCCACGTGCAGCGACTTGCCGGTGTCCTCCTCCAGGTGGACCCGCTCGATGCCGACCCGGACCGTCCGGCCGTCGACCTCGACGTCCAGGTAGCCGTCGGTGCACAGCGGCTCGTCGTACTGGGAGATCTGGAAGTCTTTCGGCATGTCCGGGTAGAAGTAGTTCTTCCGGGCGAACCGGCACCAGCTGGCGATCTGGCAGTTCAGCGCCAGCCCGATGCGGATGGCGTACTCGATCGCGTTTTTGTTGACGACCGGCAGCGAGCCGGGCAGGCCCAGGCAGACCGGGCAGACCTGGCTGTTCGGCTCCGCGCCGAAGCCGGTCGCGCAGCCGCAGAACATCTTGGTCCTGGTGCCCAGCTCCACGTGGGTCTCCAGGCCGATCACCGGCTCGTAGCGCTCCGTCGCCTCGGCGAACGGGACGAGGGTTTCCGTCATGTCCTTACAGCCCCTTCGCCTGGTTCAGGAGTGGCTGGCCCCAGCGGCCGGTGAACGCGGCCTCGGCGGCGGCGGCGACCCGGTAGAGCCGGTCGTCGGCCATGGCGGGCGCCATCACCTGCAGCCCGACCGGCAGGCCGTCGTCGGCGGCCAGTCCGCACGGGACCGAGATGGCCGCGTTGCCGGCCAGGTCCGACGGGATCGTGCACAGGTCGGCCAGGTACATGGCCATCGGGTCGTCGGCGCGCTCGCCGATCCGGAACGCCGTGGTCGGCGTGGCCGGCGACACCAGCACGTCGACCTGGCCGAAGGCGGCGTCGAAGTCCGCGATGATCAGCGTGCGGACCTGCTGCGCCTTGCCGTAGTAGGCGTCGTAGTAGCCGCTGGACAGCGCGTACGTGCCCAAGATGATGCGCCGCTTGACCTCGGCGCCGAAGCCCTGCGCCCGGGTCAGCGCCATGACCTCCTCGGCGTCGCGGGTGCCGTCGTCCCCGGTGCGCAGGCCGTACCGCATAGCGTCGAACCGGGCCAGGTTGGACGAGCACTCGCTGGGCGCGATCAGGTAGTAGGCGGGCAGCGCGTACTTGAAGTGAGGGCAGGAGACCTCGGTCACCTTGGCGCCCAGGGACTCCAGGAGTTCCACCGCCTCGGCGAAGCGGGACAGCACGCCCGGCTGGTAGCCCTCGCCGCCCAGGTCGGTGACCACGCCGATCCGCATGCCGCTGACGTCCGCCTCGCGGGCCGCGGCCACCACCGGCGGCACCGGCGCGTCGATCGAGGTGGAGTCCATCGGGTCGTGCCCGGACATGACCTCGTGCAGCAGCGCGGTGTCGAGCACGGTCCGGCCGAACGGGCCCGGCGTGTCCAGGCTGCTGGCGAACGCCACCACTCCGTACCGCGACGAGCCGCCGTAGGTCGGCTTGGTGCCGACGATGCCGCAGACCGCGGCCGGCTGCCGGATCGAGCCGCCGGTGTCGGTGCCGATGGCCAGCGGCGCCTCGTAGGCGGCCACCGCGGCGGCCGAGCCACCGGACGAGCCGCCCGGGATCTTGTCCAGGTCCCACGGGTTATGGCTGGGGCCGTAGGCGGAGTTCTCGGTGGAGGAGCCCATGGCGAACTCGTCCATGTTCGTCTTGCCGAGGATGATCGCGCCGGCCTGCTTCAGGCGGGTCGTGATCGTCGCGTCGTAGGGCGGGTGCCAGCCCGCCAGGATGCGGCTGCCGCAGGTGGTCGGCATCCCGGTGGTGGTGAACACGTCCTTGACCGCGATGGGGACGCCGGCCAGCGGGCTCCTGACGGTGCCCTGCCTGCGCTCTTCGTCTATGGTTCTGGCCTGTTCCAGGGCAGCGTCGGCGGCGACGTGCAGGAAGGCGTGCACCTTGCCGTCCACGGCGGCGATCCGGTCCAGGTGGGCCTGGGTGACCTCGGTCGCGGTGGTGTCGCCGTTGCTGAGCGCGGCCGAGAGCTCGGCGGCGGTCATGCGGGTGAGTTCCATCGGGCTTAGTCCTCCCCCAGGATGCGCGGGACCTTGAACCGCTGCTGCTCGACGGCGGGCGCCTGGCTGAGCGCCTCTTCCGGAGTCAGGCACGGGGCCGGCTCGTCGTCGCGGTACACGTTGGTCAGGCCGGTCGCGTGCGACGTCGGCGGGATGCCCTCGGCGGTGACTTCCTGGACCTGAGCGACGGCCGTGATGATCTGGTCCAGCTGGGGCGCCAGATGGTCGAGTTCGGCGTCACTGAGCGCGATCCTGGACAGCCGCGCCAGGTGCGCGACCTCGTCGCGGGTAATGGGCATGCATGCATCTTAGGGGCGTTGCCGGAGCAGGCTGTAAGCAATTAGAGCGCGGGCGGTGGTTCCCGGCGGGTTCGATTGTCAGACCGGTTTGGTAAGGAGGAGGGATGAAGTACCTGCTGCTGATACGGGGTGACGAGAGCGCCGCTTCGCACGCCGACGACGGCTGCGACGGCTGGAGCGAGCGGATGCTGGAGCGCGGCGTGCTGTGCGGTGGCGGCGGGCTGCGGCCGCCCGCCGAAGGCAAGGCGGTGCGGGTGCGGCGCCGTCAGCTGCTGCTCACCGACGGGCCGTTCGCCGAGACCAAGGAGCAGGTAGGCGGGTTCTGCCTGATCGAATGCGCGTCCTTCGACGAGGCGGTCGCGGTGGCCGCCGAGCATCCGGCCGCGACCTACGCGACCATCGAGGTTCGCGAGCTACGGCCTCCGTTGTGACGGCCGACGCGGCTGGGGCCGTGGATCTGGCCTTCCGGGAAGAGTGGGGCCGGGTGGTGGCCACGCTCATCCGGGTCACCGGCGACTGGGACCTGGCCGAGGAGTGCGCCCAGGATGCGTTCGCGATGGCCCTGCAGCGGTGGCCCGCGGACGGGGTGCCGCGGCGGCCGGGGGCGTGGCTGACCACGGCGGCCCGGAACCGGGCGATTGACGTGCTGCGCCGCCGGGCGGTCGGGGCGGCCAAGCTCCACGAGGTCGCCGCCCTGTCGGTTGCGCCTGATTCTCCGGGATCGTCGGTCGAGACCGATCACAGTGGAGTTCCCGACGACCGGCTGCGGCTGATGTTCACTTGCTGCCATCCGGCGCTGACGCTCGAGGCCAGGGTGGCCCTGACGCTGCGCACGCTGGCCGGGCTGACCACCGCGGAGATCGCCCGGGCGTTCCTGGCCAGCGAGGCGACCATGGCCAAAAGGCTGGTCCGGGCCAAGCAGAAGATCAGGGATGCGGGCATCCCCTACCGGGTGCCGCCCGCGCACCTGCTTCCTGAGCGCCTGCCGGGCGTCCTCGGCGTGCTGTACCTGCTGTTCAACGAGGGCTACGCGGCCTCGGCGGGCGCGGACCTGATCCGTTCCGGTCTCAGCGCCGAGGCGATCAGGCTGGGCCGGGTGCTGGTCCGGCTGATGCCGTCCGAGCCGGAGGCCTCCGGGTTGCTGGCCTTGATGCTGATGCACGACGCGCGCCGGGACGCCCGGCTCGACGCGGACGGCGAGATCGTGACCCTGGAGGACCAGGACCGCGGCGCGTGGGACGCGGCCTCGATCGGCGAGGGCGTCGCGGTGCTGGAGGGCGCCTTGCGGCCCGGCCGGCCGGCCCCTACCAGATCCAGGCCGCCATCGCCGCCTGCCACGTCACCGCGCCCCGCGCGGCGGACACGGACTGGGCTCAGATCGCCGGCTTGTACGAGCAGCTCGCGCGGTTCCTGCCGACGCCGGTGGTGGAGCTGAACCGGGCGGTGGCGGCGGGCATGGCGTTCGGTCCGGCCGAGGGCCTGCGGCTGGTCGCCGGGCTGGAGGAGACGGGTCAGCTGGACGGCTACCACCTGCTGCCCGCGACCAAGGCGGACATGTACCGCCGCCTGGGCCGGGCCGGCGAGGCGGCGGCCTGCTACCGCGAGGCGCTGGAGCTGACCAGCACCGACGCCGAACGGCGGTACCTGCGCCGGCGCCTGGCCGAGGTTGGCGCTGGCCCCGGAACTGGGTCCGGAACTGGCGCCGCCACTGGTTCCGGCACCGAAACTGGTTCTGGCTGAAACGTCCATTTCCGCGGCGGCCCGGTCGTCGTGGGCACGTAGACCCTTTCTTCACGAGGAGACGTGACAGCGATGGACACCATCAGGGACATGATCGCCGCCCAGCGGGCCGAGCTGGCCGAGGTCCTGGCCGGGCTGCCCGGCCCGGGCTGGGACGAGCCCACGCTCTGCGCGGGCTGGCGGGTGCGGGAGGTCGTGGCGCACATCACGATGCCGTTCCGGTACGGCCGCGGGCGGTTCGTGCTCGAGCTGGTGAAGTCCCGGGGCCGGTTCAACGAGATGGCTGACCGGCTGGCCCGGCGCGATGCTCAGGTCATGTCCTCGGCCGGCCTGGCCGCGGCGGTCCGGTCCAATGTGGGGCATCCGTGGAAGCCGCCGGGCGGCGGGTTCACCGGGGCGCTGGCGCACGACCTGATCCACGGCCTGGACATCACCGTGCCGCTCGGGCTGGACCGGCCGGTACCGGAAGAACGGCTGCGGCCGCTCCTGCCGGGAAGCCTGTCCGACCGGTCCGTGAAGTTCTTCGGCGCCGACCTGGACGGGATCGAGCTGCGGGCGCGGGACATGGACTGGGTCCTCGGCTCCGGTGTGCCGCTGGAAGGCAGCGCGGCCGACCTGCTGCTGGTGCTGTCCGGCCGCAGGCTCCCGGCGGGCCGGCTGACCGGGGAGCCGAGCGCCCGGTTCACTCAGCCGGGGTAACCGCCTCGGGGCCCTGGGCCGGGGTAACCGCCTCGGGGCCCTGGGCGAGGAGGACGGCGAAGGCGGCCTCGTCCAGGACGGGGACGCCGAGCTCCACCGCCTTGTCGTACTTGGAGCCGGCGTTCTCGCCCGCGACCACGAAGTTGGTCTTCTTGGACACCGAGGCCGTCACCTTGCCGCCGGCCGCCCGGACCGCCTCGCCCGCCTCGTCCCGGTTCATCCCCTCCAGGGTGCCGGTGATCACCACGGACACCCCGGCCAGCAGCCGGGCGGCGGCGCGGTTCGGGTCCCAGTCCGGGTCCTCGAGCCGCACGCCCGCCTCCCGCCACTTGGCCACGATGGCCCGGTGCCAGTCGACGGCGAACCATTCGCGCAGCGACGCCGCGATCGTCGGCCCGACCCCGTCCACCGCGGCCAGCGCGTCCACGCTGGCTTCCTCGATGCGGTCCAGCGAGCCGAACTCGGCCGCCAGCGCCCGGGCCGCCGTCGGCCCGACGTGGCGGATGGACAGCGCGACCAGGATCCGCCACAGCGGCCGGGTCCGCACCTCGTCCAGGTTGGCCAGCAGCCGGTTCGCGTTGGCGCTCAGCGTGCCCTGCTTGACCATGAAGAACGGGCTGGTCTCCAGCTTGTCCGCGGTCAGGTCGAATACGTCGCCCTCGTCGGTGACCAGCTTGCCGTCGAGCAGCGCGGCGACCGCCTCCCAGCCGAGCACCTCGATGTCGAAGGCGCCGCGGCCAGCGAGGTGGAACAGCCGCTCGCGCAGCTGGGCCGGGCAGGACCGGGTATTCGGGCAGCGCCAGTCGACCTCGTCTTCCTCCCGGCTGAGCTTGGTGCCGCACGACGGGCAGTGGGTGGGGTAGGCGTACTCGTGCTCGTCCCCGGTGCGCAGGTCGGCGACCGGGCCGAGCACCTCAGGGATGACGTCGCCGGCCTTGCGCAGGATCACCATGTCGCCGATGAGCACGCCCTTGCGCTTGACCTCCTCCGCGTTGTGCAAGGTGGCCCGGTCCACGGTCGACCCGCTCACCTTGACCGGCTCCATCACGGCGAACGGGGTGACCCGCCCGGTGCGGCCGACGTTGACCTGGATGTCGAGCAGCCGGGTGGTGACCTCCTCCGGCGGGTACTTGAAGGCGATGGCCCACCGGGGCGCCCGGCTGGTCGAGCCGAGCTGGCGCTGCAGCGCGATCTGGTCCACCTTGACCACAACGCCGTCGATCTCGTACGGCGTATCGTGCCGGTGCTCGCCGTAGTGGGTGATGTACTCGCGGACCCCGTCCATGTCCGGCACGACCTTGTACAGCGTGCTGACCGGCAGGCCCCACTCGCCCAGCCGCTGGTACCAGCCCGACTGGGTATCCGGCGCCCCCTCCAGGTGCCCTTCGTCCTCGCCGGGACCGGCGGTCTCGCCGCTGATGCCCTTGGCGTCCGGGGAACCCTCGACCCGGCCGATGCCGTGCATGATGGCGTCCAGCGCCCGGGACGCGGTGACCTTGGGATCCTTCTGCCGCAGCGAGCCGGCCGCCGAGTTCCGCGGGTTGGCGAACGCGGCCTTGCCCGCGTCGAGCAGCGATTCGTTCAGCTTGCCGAACGCCTCGACCGGCATGAACACCTCGCCCCTGACCTCGAGCACGGCCGGGTGCCCGGTGCCCTTCAGCCGGGCCGGGATCGAGGAGATGGTCCGGATGTTCGGCGTGACGTCCTCGCCGGTCCGGCCGTCGCCGCGGGTGGCCGCCTTGACCAGCTTCCCGTCCCGGTAGACGAGGTCGATGGCCAGCCCGTCGATCTTCAGCTCGCACAGGTAAGGCCCGCTGCCGCCGAGCTTGGCCGCCCGGTCCGACCAGCTGCCCAGGTCCTCCAGGGTGAAGACGTTGTCCAGGGAGAGCAGCCGCTCCAGGTGCTCGACCGGGGTGAACAGGGTGGAGATCGCCCCGTGCACGGTCTGGGTCGGCGAGTCCGGCGTGCGCAGGTCCGGGTACTGCTCCTCCAGCGCCTTCAGCTCGCGCATCTTGGTGTCGTAGTCGATATCGGAGAGCGTCGGCGAATCCAGGATGTAGTACCGGTGATCAGCCTCGGTGATCTCCAGGCTGAGGTCGGCGTGCCGCGTGCGCGCCTCGGCCGGCGCTTCCTGGGGCTCGTTTTCACTCATCAGGATTCCCCCGTCTCCTCGATCAGCTCAGCCAGCATGCTCGCCGCTTCGCGGCACCGCGTCAACGCGGCGCGCGCTTGGACCGGCGAGGCGCCGGCCAGCCCGCACGCCGGGGTGATCACCACCTGATCCGGGCCGGTCGCCAGCGGGAGCCCCAGCCGGTGGTAGAGCCGGATGACCCGTTCGGCGGTCTGGCGGGCCTCGGCGCTGCCGTCCCCCGGTCCAGCGGGCCCGCTGGGCGCGTTCCCGGGCAGGCCCGGTCCGGCGTCCGGTTCCGGGACGGCCGGCACCGCGCCGATCAGCAGCCCCAGGCCGGCCTCGGCGGCTTCGGCGATCCCGTCCTCCTCCCCGCGCCGTAGCTGGCCGAGGTCGAAGGACAGCGCGTCCGCTCCCGCCGTCTGGATCAGGCCGAACGGAACCCCCGCCGCGCAGCTGTGTACCACCGTGTAGCCCGGGACGGCCGCGAACACCTGCGCCAGCCGGTCCCTGAGCACCTCGGCCTCGACGGGGCGCAGGCGTGACCACCCGCTGGCCGTGGGTATCTCGCCGCCCGCCACCGCGGGCAGGGCTGGCTCGTCGAACTGGACGGTGATCCGGGCGCCCGGCAGCCGCTTGGCGATCTCGGCCACGTGGGCGGCCGCGCCCTCGGCCAGCGAGGCGGTCAGGTCGGCGACCGCGCCGGGGTCGGCGATGGCCACGTTCAGCGTGCGCGGCAGCTCCAGCGTGGCGGCCAGCGTCCACGGCCCGCACAGCTGGACCTTGACCAGCCCGCGGTAGCCGTCGAGCACCTCCTCCAGCACGTCTAGGTCGGAGGAGAGCATGGACCGGGCCCGGTTGAGGTCGCGGCCGGGATGCTCCGCCAGCCGCCAGCCACCCGGGCTGAGCTCGACCGGGATGTCGACCAGCAGGCTGGCGGTCCGGCCGGTGAGGTCGGCGCCCGGGCCCCGGTCGGGCAGCTCGGGCAGGTGCGGGAAATCGGGGAGCTCGCCGGCGATGACGCGCATCGCCTCGGCGGGATCGGTCCCGGGCATCGAGCCGATCCCGGTGGCGCTCCCGGGCGGCCAGGGAAAGCGCTGCGCGTCCTTCTCGTCAGGCATACGTCGAGCTTAGGACGGCCAGCTGACAAACCCGCGTTCGTGCGAGCTTTGGTGCTACCCCGCGCCCCGGCCCCAGCGCGGGACGCGGGGTAGCTTCCCCCCGTCAGAGGGCTTATCTGCCACTGAAATCGTTGTCGTCATCACCCGGCCAGCGCGGGCGGTTGCCGGAGTCGTAGTCGTCCGGGTCCGGACCCGGCGGGGGCCGTCCCGGCTCGTAAGGGCCGTGATCGACCGGGCCGGCGTGATCGCCTCGGCCGCCGCGCCGCTCGGCCCGCAGGGCCGACATGGCCACGACCGCGATGATCCCGACCACGACCCCGATGACGAAGAAGGCACTGACGATGGCCACCACAGTGTCGTTCACGGCTACATCCAGTCGCGTGGCCGGTAGTGAGCGCCCGCGCCGCCGAAGCGGGTGAGCCATCTGGCGCCGCGGGCGGCCGCTCCGGGCGCCGTCCCGGAGAGCGAGAACAGCCGATCCTCCTTCCGCACCGCGACGGCCACCATCGCGACCACTCCCAGCCAGAATCCGCCGAAGAAGGTCGCCAGGATCAAGTACGCTACCCATGCTCCGCTGCCGTTCATAGCAGCCTCCCCAGAACTTGCCGACGGCGCGGGAACCGCCGGGCCCTACTGTTGTGCGGCTCCGGACACCGGCTCCGGAGTCAGTGCGTGAGGGGGTCATCATCGTCCCTGCACGCTTCGTCGACCATCCGGTCTACTGGGCTGAGACTAATCATTGGCCCAGTAGGGGTGGTACGACCTGTACTTCTATGACCAAGCAGTCGAATGGCCGGTCTCTTATGGACTGTTCCGGCTATCCCAATGTTTGGTACATGGCGCTTGATACCCCCCGGTTTGGGAATCAAAACCATCCCAGCCTAATAATTTGGACAGCGGGGATGATGCCACTAAATCTAGTCAGCCCACTGGTTGGGATGACTGGCATGGCAGCGAACCGGAGGCCAGCGCCAACTGCGCTTCAGCGTTCAGTTCCCGCTCAGCCCCGACCCGGAAGACAGCCGCAGTCCCGTGACCCGGGGCCCGGTCACGGGATGCGCCTAAGACGAGCGCGACGGGCAGACGACGCCCGGCGCGGGGGCGGCGCCGGGCCGCCTAGACGTCCCTCCGCCTGCTCCATCGTCATACCGAGGCCGGAAAGCCCTGGCCAGACTGGCATCTCGGCTAATAGACCGACCCACCTGCGATCGAGAAGGACGTGGCGTAGAGACTTCTTGCCGCTACGTCGGCAACGACCCTGCGCGGCGGGAGATCCACCAGGCCGCACAGGCCGGCTTGCCATGCTTCTGACGGCCCCGCCGCGCTGCTACTCGCAGATCACCAAGTCCTGTCTGTCCGCGATACCGACCTGTCGTCTGATACATACCTCTGATGCTGGCGATACTGCTCTGTTGTGCCATCTGGCAGGTCCTAGTGCATCCAAGCAGACCTACTGATAGGATGCACCCACTACAACCTGCCATCCAAGCCATCCCAATGTTTGGTATCTATGGTAGGGTGTGACACGGCCGGGACGGGGTACAAGCCTGTCAAGCCTGAATATCCCAGCGTGTCGACTGGCACAGATGGTCAGGACAGCTAGGATCAGCCCGTCACCAGGACACTCGTGCGCGGAGGGAGGGTCGATGGCGAGTCCCATGTACCGGCAGATCGCCGAAGATCTGCGCGCGCAGGTCGAGGGCGGCAAGCTGGAGCCCGGTCAGCAGCTGAAGACCGAGATCGAGCTCAGGGATCACTACACAGCGTCGCGCAACACCGTTCGAGACGCGATTAAGCTGCTCATCGCCTGGGGGCTGGTCGAAACGAGGCCGGGCCAGGGAACCTTCGTGGTCCAGAAAATCGAACCGTACGTCACCACCCTTACCGGCAGCGCCAAGGTACCCCGACTGTACGGCGAGGTCGATGATTCCGCCGCGGGCGAGATCGCGGGAGGGGCGGGAGGAGAACGAGTCCTCTTCAGCACCGACCCGCAGGTCGAGATCCAGAAGGCACCTGCCGACGTCGCCAAGCTCTTGCAGATCACTGAAGGTTCTCAGGTCATCAGCCGGCATCAGAAGCGTTCCATCGACGGCACCCCTTACTCGATGCAGACGTCCTTTTACCCGATGGGATTCGTCCTCAAGGGAGCCGACCGGCTCATCCAAGCCGACGACATCACGATCGGCACGATGAAATACCTAGAGCAGACGCTGGGCCTGAAGCAAGTCGGATACCGCGACTGGATGACGGTACGGACGGCCGATTCCTCGGAGGCTACGTTCTTCAACTTGCCCCCGGACGGCCGGGTAAGCGTATTCGAGATATTCAGGACCGCGTACGACCAGACGGGCACTCCGATGCGACTCACCGTGACGGTCTATCCAACCGATCGCAACCAGTTCATCGTTTACGTTGGCAAAGTTCCGGAACCCAAGGACGGCGACGGAGTGCTGCCTACCTAGGCTACGCCAAAAATTAATATAGCCTTGATCGTTTGTGTCATTTGTATGTCCGAGGATAGCGCCGAACATAGGCAGGATCCGGCGGTCCTCCCGGCTGTGGTTTAACAAGACGGCAGGTCCATGCTCCCCTGTTAGCAAGGGACCATGTCCGCATACCAGGCTCTGATCGGTGCTACGCACGAGGCGGCGATCAGGCAGGGCGTTTACGTCCTGAGCATGTGCAATAACATTCGTGCGGACCGCAGTTACACAAGATAAATCAATAGCGTAAATCCGATTCGCCCCGGTTCCGGGGCCTTCAAGAGAAGGGGGCGAAGGGCATGGCAAAGCTGCATGCACGTCCTTCTAACCAGTACCGGTACGAACACTACGACCCCCGCTTCTAAGGGCCGGGGCCGGGCGGCGCACATCGGCCGGCCGGTTGTTCGTAGGCCGTCGGCGCTGGCCGTTACGGCAGCGCCGACGGTGAAGCTACGTGGCATTTGAGACTTAAGTGAATGCAAGGCACGAGACAGAATGCTTGGGAGGCAACCTGGGGCATCCGCAATACTGCAGCCCGGTAAAAGTTTCATCTCACTTGAGTATGAAAATTTTAGCCTCTCGGCTCACCTGATCCCTCGGCCTGGCCGTTATTTAACCAGGCCAACGGGGCTCCGGCGGTTAGTGTGCACGATGCGGCCACTATCGGGCTCGAGCTAGCTTGCGGTTTGGGTGGTATCGCCCAGGACGGATCAGGGCGACTATGTATCGGTGGGAAGGTACCCGTTTGTCCTACGTCTTGGTATGCCGGGGGACTTGGACGCGGTAAGCGGACTTGTCCGGGAAGCCGCCGAATGGCTACGGGCCAGCAAGAACACCGATCAATGGGCAAAACCGTGGCCGGACCGCATCCGCCAGCGTGAGCGTATGCTAAATGACCTGCTCAAAGGCAAGACGTGGCTGGTGTGGAACGGCGAGACCGCGGTCGCGACCATCACCGTCGATACCGACGAGCCAGTTGACCTGAACGAACAGTCCGTCTGGCCGGAGCACGAACGGCACCGGTCGGCGATCTACGTGCGGCGAATTGTCGTAGCCCGGGACTACGCCGGCTGCGGGCTGGGAGCCGCACTGCTGAACTGGGCGGCCCATGTGGCGCAAAGAGACTACCAAGCCGCGCTGGTGCGCATTGACGTGTGGACCACGAACCTGCAGTTGCACGCTTACTACGAAGGACAAAATTTCATCCGGCTGCCGGACGGCGACCGAATGTTGCTTGCGGATTACCCGTCGCAGGCGCTCTTCGAACGGGACGCGGAATTGCCAGGATCGGACTATAAGGAATTTTTTCTGGAGGAGCGGAACGATTCATATAAATTCCGCCAACAGGACATCCTCTAAGCTTTACGAAAATCCGATATAATCTGCCGGCGGCGAAAAGCGCGAATGAGCCGCGTGCGCCCGCGCTTCACGACGAACCGGCAGGATGCCATTTAGGACGGCTTGCCATGCTACTTGACTCCCGCTTGGGACCGCGCGTAACGCCATTTGACGTAACCGACCAGTTTCCCGAGGGCTGGCAGGACGATGTAAGAGCGGTCGCCGCCGGCGCCGAATTTCGGGATTTCCCGCGCACGCCGTTCCTGTCTCGTGAGGCCGCGGACGTCATGCACGTAACCCGCGGCCGGGTGCACGCCATCCAAGTGCAGCAAGGACTGCCCTGGCTGTACAAGCTGTACCGACACCGCTTCCTTGAACTAGCTAACATAGCCTGGCGCGAGCCGATCGATCCGGCCCTGGACGACCGGTACGGCATCGTGCTGAACGTCCAGCGTGGTAACAGGATGCGGTTTGAGTGTCACGTTGACTCCAACCCGGTCACCGGCCTGCTGTTCTTCACCGATCATCTTGCTGGCGGAGGAGAGCTGGTCATTGCGCGCGACCCAGTGGCCGTTGGCGTAAAAGAATTGGAACGGGACTGCGATTTCGTCAGGCCACGGGCCGGACAGCTGATTTTCTTCGACGGAAAGACGTACCCGCACTACGCACGGGCTCTGATCGCCGAGCATGACGAGCGGGTCGTGGCGGTGATGAACTTCTACACCCGTTCGTGCCCGGAGGAATTGACGCGCCCAGTCGGTCTGAACCAGCACCTCTTCGGCGCGGACTGATTTAGCGGAAATCAAGTCCTGAGCGAGTATGAGTCGCTTAACGGAGGTCCAGCATGCTGATCCGGACTACATCATTCCGTGAATCTCCCTACTCTGTGCCAGAGCTCCAAAATCAGCTGTGTACGCTCAGCGCGGGCAGCACTGAGGATGCCGGGACGGACCAGTAGATGCATAATCAGCCAGTCGATAAGCACTCAAGACGACTTAACGAGCTAATAGAAAGGTTGCAGCAGGCGGATCTGCATGGCGATGAAGTAGTAAATATCGTCAAGGCGCTCGATAAACCCGGGATAGACGCGGACATTAAGTCACGGTTCGACCGCGCTCGCGAAAACGCCCTCAATATACGCAATATGCTCGCGGCAAGTTTTTTCGTCCTCTTTATCGGCATCATGGGAATGATAGCCCAGGCTAACGGTCTCCCCACTGGAACCATCGGCCTCAGTGCCTTTGCCAGTTCCGCCGCCCTCCTGGTCTGCTGCATCTTCTCGGCGATCCATTTCCACAGGAAGGCTCACTCCATAGAGCTTAGGCAGGATCGGGTCCTTTACATCCTCAGCTCATATCGGGAGTTAGCATGAACCGGCACTGGTATCTGTTTATAACTCTGTCGGCTTCCGTCCTGGTCATCACGGTCACCTCTCTGGTTCTTTCCGACATTATCATGGCATACAGGCAGCGCAATCAAGCTGACTGGCTCATTCATAGAGCTAGAGACTATTTTTGCGAAAACGGCCTGCGGCGATCGGACACCGAAGAAATGGCTGCCTTGCGCGATATAGTCACCTGCTATGAGATGTCATTGAACTACCGCAAGAAGGCCCGTAAGAAGGATAGCTCATCGGCACTGCCGAACCAGAACACACTTGCTTGAACATGACGTGATGCGACCTGGCTAATACCTGGCAATTAAGCCGACGCGTGAGACGGCGACTGGCAGGCAACGGGCACCGCGGCTGTACCCGACGGGTTGCTGATGGTGGCGCTGCCGAGGACAGTGTCGCCGTCGTAGAGGACGGCGGCCTGTCCCTTGGCTACGCCACGTGCCGGGTGATGCAGCCGGATGCGCACCGCTTCGCCATCCAGCCAGGCGGTGCAGGCGTGAACCTCACCGTGGGCGCGGAGTTGCACCAGGCAGGCCCGGGGTGCCTCGAGGGGCGGGCAGCCGGTCCAGGCGGGGCGGGTGGCGGTGATCTCGGTGATGTCGAGGTCTTCGGCGGGGCCGACGGTGACGGTCCTGGTTACTGGCTCGATGTCGAGGACGTAGCGGGGCTTGCCGTCTCCGGCGGGAGTCCCGACTCGCAAGCCCTTGCGCTGGCCGATGGTGAAGGCGTAGGCGCCCTGGTGCTCGCCGAGGACGGCGCCGGAGGCGTCGACGATCTGACCGGGCGCCTGGCCCAGATGCTTGGCCAGGAAGCCCTTGGTGTCGCCGTCGGCGATGAAGCAGACGTCGTGGCTGTCCGGCTTGTCCGCTACCGCCAGGCCGCGGCGAGCGGCCTCGGCCCGGACCTGGGTCTTGGGCGTGTCGCCGAGCGGGAACAGGGCGTGGGCGAGCTGGTCGGAGGTGAGCACGGCCAGCACGTAGGACTGGTCCTTGCCGGGATCGGCGGCCCGGTGCAGGACGCCGTCCACGATCCGGGCGTAATGGCCGGTGCAGACCGCGTTGAAGCCGAGGGCCAGCGCCTTGTCCAGGACCGCGGCGAACTTGATCTTCTCGTTGCAGCGCAGGCACGGGTTCGGGGTACGGCCCGCGGCGTACTCGGCGACGAAGTCCTCGACCACGTTGCGGTGGAAGCGCTCGGCCATGTCCCAGACGTAGAACGGGATGCCGATCACGTCGGCGGCCCGGCGGGCGTCCCGGGCGTCTTCCAGCGTGCAGCAGCCGCGCGCGCCGGTCCGGTAAGAGGACGGGTTGGCGGACAGCGCCAGGTGGACGCCGGTCACGTCGTACCCCGCGTCCACCGCACGAGCCGCGGCCGTCGCGGAGTCCACCCCGCCCGACATCGCCGCGAGCACACGGAAACCACTCATGGCTCCAGGCTACCTAGGGGCAGGATGGTCTCATGACGGATGCGCTGTTCGGGGAGCCGCGGCTAGCGGCCATTTACGACCTGGTGGAGGGGGAACGACGGGTAGACCTCGATCACTACCTGGCGCTGGCGGACGAGCTGGGGGCACGCAGCCTGCTTGACGTCGGCTGCGGGACGGGGATCCTGGCCTGCCGGGCGGCTGGCCTGGGGATGGAGGTCACCGGGGTGGATCCCGCGGGGGCGTCGCTCGAGGTGGCCCGGGCCAGGGCAGGGGCGGAAAAGGTACGGTGGCGGCACGGGGACGCGACCGGGCTGCCGGAGCTGCAGGTGGACCTGGCCACGATGACCGCCAACGTGGCCCACGTGTTCCTGACCGGCCAGGACTGGGCCGCGACGCTGCGCGGCGTGCACGCGGCGCTGCGGCCGGGCGGCCATCTGGTGTTCGAGGTCAGGGACCCGGCGCGGCGGCCCTGGGAACGGTGGACCCGCGAGAACACCTATCAGAGCCTCGACGTGCCCGGAACCGGGCGGGTAGAGACCTGGTGGGACGTGACCGGGGTGGACGGACCGCTGGTGAGCTACCGGCGGACCTACGTCTTCGCCGACGGGACCACGCTGACCTCGGATTCCACCCGGCGGTTCTGGACACGAGCCGAGATCGAGGACTCGCTGGCGGCGGCCGGCTACACGCTCACCGAGGTCCGCGACGCGCCGGACCGCCCCGGCTGGGAGTGGGTCTTCATCGCCCGGAGGCCATAACGGTTAGCGGAGACGGCGCGGCGCTGCAGGCCGCTGCGCGGCGCTGCTTACCTGGCCGCTGCGCGGCGCTGCTTACCTGGCCGCTGCGCGGCGGGCGCGTTCGACGACCTCGCCGATGACGAGGCCGAGGGCGTCGGTGTCGTGCTTGGTGGAGGTGTGGCCGAGGGAGAAGCGGAGCGAGCCGCGGGCGCGCGAGTCGTCGGCGCCCATGGCCAGCAGCACGTGGCTGGGCTCGGCTACCCCCGCGGTACAGGCCGAACCGGTGGAGCAGGCGATGCCGTTCGCGTCCAGCAGCATGAGCAGCGCGTCGCCCTCGCAGCCGGGGAAGGAGAAGTGCGCGTTGCCCGGCAGCCGGCTGGGCCCCGGCGGCGGACCGTTGAGCACCGCGTCCGGCACGGCGGCCAGGACCTGACGCACGAGATCGTCGCGCAACGCGGCCACCCGTTCGGCCTCATCGGCCCGCTGCCTGGCACAGGCCTCGGCGGCGACCGCGAACGCCCGGATGGCCGGGGTATCGAGGGTGCCGGAGCGGATGTCGCGCTCCTGGCCGCCGCCGTGCAGCACCGGCACCGGGGCCGCGTCGCGGGCCAGGATCAGCGCCCCGACGCCGACCGGGCCGCCGAGCTTGTGGCCGGTCACGGTGAGCGCGTCCGCGCCGCTGGCCGCGAAGTCGACCGTCAGCTGCGCGGCGGCCTGCACCGCGTCGGTGTGGAACGGCACGCCGTACTCGTGCGCCACCGCGGCCAGCTCGCCGATGGGCTGGATGGCGCCGACCTCGTTGTTCGCCCACATCACGCTGACCACGGCCGCCTGCTCGGGCGCCTGGGCGATCGCGGCGCGCAGCGTGTCCGGGCGAAGCAGGCCGTCGGCCCCGGTGGCCAGCCAGACGGCCTCGGCGCCCTGGGCTTCCTCCAGCCAGCGGACCGAGTCCAGGACCGCGTGATGCTCCACCGACGTGGTCAGCACGCGGCGCCGCCTATCGGAGCGGCGCGCCCAGTACAGGCCCTTGACCGCGAGGTTGTCCGCCTCGGTCCCGCCGCTGGTGAAGACGATCTCGCTCGGGCGGGCGCCGAATACCTCGGCCAGCTGCTCCCGGGATTCCTCCACCACCCGGCGGGCCCGGCGGCCCGCGGCGTGCAGGGACGACGGGTTGCCGATATGACCGAGCTCCTCGGTCATGGCGGCGATCGCCTCGGAGCGCATCGGCGTGGTCGCCGCATGGTCCAGGTACACCGGGCTGGCGGGGTTCGAACTCATAGCGCGATCCAGCCTAGCCGCCGGGCAGATCCGCGAGAAACAGCTGTAACGGGACTACTTGCGCTTGCCGATCTCCTCGAGCAGCTGCGGGACCACCTTGAACAGGTCGCCGACGACGCCGAAGTCGGCCAGCTCGAAGATCGGCGCCTCCGGGTCCTTGTTCACGGCGATGATCGTCTTGGAGGTCTGCATGCCCGCCCGGTGCTGGATCGCGCCGGAGATGCCGATCGCCATGTACAGCTGCGGCGAGACGGTCTTGCCGGTCTGGCCGACCTGGAACTGGTGCGGGTACCAGCCGGCGTCGGTCACCGCGCGCGAGGCGCCGACGGCCGCGCCGAGCGCGTCCGCGAGCTGCTCGATCACGCCGAAGCCCTCGGCCCCGCCGGTGCCGCGGCCGCCGGAGACCACGATCGAGGCCTCACTCAGCTCCGGGCGGTCGCTGTGCTCGGCCACCACCTGGTTGGTCACCTTGGCCCCGGTGGCGTCGCCGGACAGGGACACCGCCTCGATCGCGGCGTCGCCGGGCGCGGGCTCGGGCGCCACCGCGTTCGGCCGCATGGCCACGATCGGCGTGCCGCGGCGGACCCGGGAGTGCACGATCGTGCCGCCGCCGAAGACGGACTGCTCGGCCACCGGGCCGTCGTCGCCGGGCTGCAGGTCCACCGCGTCGGTGAGCACCCCGGAATCGATCTTGACCGCCAGCCGGCCCGCTATCTCCTTGCCCTGCGCGTTCCCGGCCACCAGGACCAGCGCCGGGGACTTCTCCTGGATCAGCTGGGCCAGCAGCGACGCGGCCGGGTTGGTCACGTAGTCGTCGTAGACCGAGTCGGCGGCCACGTATACCTTGGCCGCGCCGTACTCGGCCAGCCGCGCCTGGCCTTCCTCCGCGCCCGGCCCGGTCCACACCACCGACGGCTCGCCGAACCGGCGGGCCGTCGTGATCAGCTCGAGCGTGACCTTCTTGACGTCCGCGTCCACGTGCTCGGCGAGCACCAGGATCTCAGTCATGTCGTTCCCCTCCGGCCCTAGATGAACTTCTGCGCGGCGAGGAACTCGGCGACCTTGGCGCCGCCGTCGCCTTCGTCCTTGACCACCGTGCCGGCCTGCCGGGGCGGCCGCTGGGTGTGATCGACCACCTCGGTGGCGGCGCCGCCCAGTCCGACCAGGGACGGGTCGATGCCCGCGTCGGCCAGCGACATCGTCTGGACCGGCTTCTTCTTGGCCGCCATGATGCCCTTGAACGACGGGTAACGCGGCTCGTTGGTCTTCTCGACCACGCTGATGACGGCGGGCAGGGTGGACTCGACCTCGAAGTACCCGTCCTCGGAGACCCGGCGGATCTTCAGGTCCGTGCCGTCGATCTCCACCTTGTTCGCCAGCGAGACCTGCGGCACGCCGAGCCGCTCGGCCAGCATCGCGGCCATCACGCCCATCCGGGCGTCGGTCGACTCCGAGCCGGTGATCACCAGGTCGAAGCCGATCTGGCCGATGACCTGGGCCAGCGCGTAGGAGGTGGACAGGCCGTCCGAGCCGGCCAGCCCGTCGTCCAGCAGGTGCACGGCCTTGTCGGCGCCCATGGACAGGGCCTTGCGGATCGACTCGGCCGCCTTCTCCGGGCCCATGGTCAAGATCGTGACCTCGGCCTCGTTACCGGCCGCGCGCTGCGCTTCGGCGATCTGCAGGCCCTCCTCGATGGCGTACTCATCGAGCTCGTTGATGAGGCCGTCCACCGACGCGCGGTCCAGCGTGCCGTCCGCGTCCTTGAGCTTGCGTTCGGCCCAGGTATCGGGCACCTGCTTGACCAACACGACGATGTTCATTTACTCCACCGACCTCCTAGGTTCTTAGGCATACAGCCTGCCAAACCGTGTTATGCCCCCCGCCACCGGGTCCGCGAGCATCATGTTACTCTCTGGTAACCTTGTGGCCAAAACGGGGGTCACGACCGTTTCACGTAACGGCAAGGTACCCGCCATCGTGCCGTCGGCACCTAGAGTGCCCGGTGAGCGAGAATTGTTCGGGGAGCATCCCACGCTGAGGAGGGTCAGTTTGCCTCGGGTCACCGTGATCGGAACCGGCTATCTCGGGCTCACTCATGCCGTCTGCCTGGCGGACCTCGGCCACGAGGTGCTGGCCATCGACGTCGACGAGGAGAAGATCGCCAAGGCCGCCGGGGGCGAGGTGCCCTTCTTCGAGCCCGGCCTGGAGCCGCTGCTGCGGAAGAACCTGGACGCCGGGCGGCTGCGGTTCACCCTGTCGTTCGCCGAGATCGCGGCGTTCGGCGACGTCCACTTCCTGTGCGTGGGAACGCCGGAGGGCGAGGCCGGCCGGGCCGACCTCAGCTCGGTCCACGCGGCCGCCTCAGCCCTGGCCCCGCACCTGAACGGGCCATGCCTGGTCGTGGGGAAGTCGACCGTCCCGGTGGGCACCGCGCGGCAGGTCCTGGCCGGGCTGCGCGCGGCGGCGCCGGCCGGCGAGTCGGTCGACCTGGCCTGGAACCCCGAGTTCCTGCGGGAGGGCTTCGCGGTGCCGGACAGCCTGGCGCCCGACCGCATCGTCCTCGGCGTGACCGGCGACGGCGCCGAGGCGGCGCTGCGCGAGATCTACCGGACGCCGCTCGAGGCGGGCTCCCCGCTGCTGGTCATGGACCTGGAGACGGCCGAGCTGGTGAAGGTGGCGGCGAACGCGTTCCTGGCCACCAAGATCTCCTTCATCAACGCCATGGCGCAGGTCTGCGAGCAGGCCGGCGGCGACGTGATGGCGCTGGCCGAGGCGCTCGGCCACGACGCCCGGATCGGCCGCCGGTTCCTGTCCCCCGGGCTCGGCTACGGCGGCGGCTGCCTGCCCAAGGACATCCGCGGCTTCCGCGCCACCGCCGCCGACCTGGGCGCGGATTCCCTGGTCAGCTGGCTGAGCACGGTGGACGAGATCAACCTGGGCCGCCGCGAGCGGGTGGTGGAACTGGCCCGCCAGACGACGGGCGGCCCCGCAAGGTCGCTGGAGGGCCGGCGGGTCGCGGTGCTCGGCGTCGCGTTCAAGCCCAACAGCGACGACGTCCGGGACTCCCCCAGCCTGGCCGTCTGCGACCGGCTGACGGCCGAGGGGGCGATCGTGTCCGTGCACGACCCGGTGGCCATGCCCAGCGCGGCCAGGAAGCGGCCGGCCCTGCGCTACGCGCCGTCGGTGTTCGAGGCCGCCGAGGGCGCCGACCTGGTCCTGCACCTGACCGAGTGGTCCGACTACCGGGCCATCGACCCGGCCGCCCTGGGCCGGGTGGTGGCTCACCAGGTGATCATCGACGCCCGCTGCTGCCTGGACGCTTCGGCCTGGCGCGCGGCCGGCTGGACCATCCACGTGCTGGGTCGCCCCGGCTTCGCCGGAACGCCGTGAAACCCGGGTTCGAATGCGTCCGGACGCGCTGAAAGGCCGGTTTCATGGCGTCCGGGTGGGCGGCGGCGACGACGGCGGTTAGGCGCGCTCGGCGGCTTCGGTGACGTTGAGGAGGAGCATGGCGCGGGTCATCGGGCCGACGCCGCCGGGCATGGGGGCGAGCCAGGCCGCCACGTCGGCCACGTCCTTGGCGACGTCGCCGGTCAGGCCGGCGTCGGTGCGGGTGATGCCGACGTCCACCACGGCCGCGCCGGGCTTGACCATGTCCGCGGTCACCAGGCCGGGCCGCCCGGCCGCCACCACCACGATGTCCGCCGACCTGGTGTGCGCGGCCAGGTCCTTGGTCCCGGTGTGGCACTGGGTCACCGTGGCGTTCTCGGTGCGCCGGGTCAGCAGCAGGCCGAGCGCGCGGCCCACGGTGATCCCGCGGCCGATGACGGTCACGTCGGCGCCCGCGATGGCCACGCCGTAGTGGCGCAGCAGCTCCACGATGCCGCGCGGGGTGCAGGGCAGCGGCCCCGGCTCGTTCAGCACCAGCTTGCCCAGGCTGACCGGGTGCAGGCCGTCCGCGTCCTTGGCCGGGTCCATCCGGTTGAGCACGGCGCCGGCGTCCAGGCCGCCGGCAGCGGCAGCTGGACGATGTACCCGGTGCACGCGGGGTCCGCGTTGAGCTCGTCGACGACCGCCTCCACCTGGGCCTGGGTCGCGTCGGCGGGCAGGTCGCGGCGGATCGAGGCGATGCCGACCTGCGCGCAGTCCCGGTGCTTGCCGTTCACGTAAGCCCGGCTGCCGGGGTCGTCGCCGACCAGGACGGTGCCGAGCCCGGGCACGATACCCCGGGCGGCCAGCGCGGCCACCCGCTCGGTCAGCCCGGCCCTGAGCTGCGCGGCGAGGGCCTTGCCGTCGAGCACCTGTGCGGTCACGTCCCGTCCCCTTTTAGTGGTAGAAGTGGCGCACGCCGGTGAAGTACAGCGGAATGCCCGCGGCTTCGGCGGCGGTGATGGTCAGGTGGTCCCGGATCGAGCCGCCCGGCTCGGCCACCGCGGCCACCCCGGCCTGGGCCAGGATCTCGAAGCCGTCGGCGAACGGGAAGTAGGCGTCGCTGGCCGCCACCGAGCCGGCCGCCCGGTCCCCGGCCCGCATCACCGCCAGGCGGGCCGAGTCGACCCGGTTGACCTGGCCCATGCCCACCCCGACCGAGGCTCCGCCCGAGGCCAGCAAGATGGCGTTCGATTTGACCGAACGGCATGCCTTCCACGCGAACGCCATGTCCGCGAGCTGCTCCGGGGTGGCCTCCGGCCCCGCCTTGAGCTGCCAGTTGACCGGATCGTCGCCGGGCTCGTCGACCCGGTCGGCCGACTGGAGCAGCACGCCCCCGGTGATGGGACGGAACTCGGTGGCCGGTCCCGCCCCGGGGGGAGCGCAGCGCAGCAATCTGACGTTCTTGCTGGCGGACAAGATGTCCAGCGCCTCGGCGTCGAAGTCGGGGGCGATCACCACCTCGGTGAAGATCTCCGCGATCTGCCGGGCCAGCGCCGCGGTCACCGGTCCGTTGACCGCGATGACCCCGCCGAACGCCGAGGCCGGGTCGCACGCGTTCGCCTTGGCGTGCGCGTCGGCCAGGTCGGCGCCGACGGCGATCCCGCACGGGTTGGAGTGCTTGATGATGGCCGCGCACGGGCCGGCGAAGTCGTAGGCCGCGCGCCGGGCCGCGTCCGCGTCCACGTAGTTGTTGTAGGACATGGCCTTGCCGTGCAGCAGCTCAGCGGCCGCGATGCCTTCGGCCGGGCCGGGCCGGACGTACAGGGCGGCCCGCTGGTGCGGGTTCTCGCCGTAGCGGAGCACGTCGGCGCGCTGCCACAGGGCTCCCGTCACCGCGGGCCAGCCGGCGTCCCTGGCCGTCTCGTCCGGCGCGTAGACGCTCGCGAACCAAGATGCCACCGCGACGTCGTAGGCGGCAGTGTGCGCGTAGGCCTCGGCCGCCAGCGCCCGGCGCTGGTCCAGAGTGAAGCCGCCGGGCAGGGCCGCCAGCACGTCGGCGTACCGGGACGGGTCGGTGATGACCGCCACCGAGCGGTGGTTCTTAGCCGCGGCGCGGACCATGGCCGGGCCGCCGATGTCGATCTGCTCGACGCATTCTTCCGGCGTGGCGCCGGAGGCGACCGTGGCCTCGAACGGGTACAGGTTCGACACGAGCAGCTGGAACGGCTCGATGTGGAGCTCGGCCAGCTGGGTCTCGTGCGACGGGAGGGCCAGGTCGGCCAGCAGGCCCGCGTGCACCCGCGGGTGCAGCGTCTTGACCCGCCCGTCCAGGCACTCGGGGAAGCCGGTCAGCTCCTCCACCCGGGTGACCGGCACCCCCGCGGCCGCGATCCGGGCCGCGGTGCTGCCGGTGGAGACGATCTCGATGCCGGCCGCGTGCAGCCCGGACGCCAGCTCTTCGAGGCCGGTCTTGTCATAGACGCTGATGAGCGCCCGCCTGATCGGGACCTGAGTCAAGGGCCGATCCTCACCTTCCTGCCGCGGACGGACCAGCCTTCGCGGACCATCCTGCCCACCGTGCCGACGAGCAGCGCCCGCTCGGCTACCTTGATCCGTTCGTGCAGCGCCATCTCGTCATCGTCGTCGGCGACCGGGACGCTGGCCTGGGCCACGATGGGCCCCTCGTCGACGCCGTCGTCGACGATGAAGACGGTGCAGCCGGCGACCTTCACGCCGTACGCCAGCGCGTCCCGCACGCCGTGCGTTCCGGGGAACGACGGTAGCAGCGCCGGGTGCGTGTTCAGGCAGCGGCCGCCGAACGCGTCCAGGAACGGCTGGCCGACCAGCTTCATGAACCCGGCCAGGACGATCAGGTCCGGCTGGTACTCCGCGCACGTCCGGGTCAGGGCCGCGTCCCAGTCTTCTCGCGCCGGGTAGTCGGCGAGCCGGAGGACGAAGGCGGGAACGCCAGCCCGTTCGGCTCGGATCAGGCCGTTGATGCCGGACCGGTCGGCGCCGACCGCCACCACCTTCGCACCGTAGGCCTCATCGGCGCACGCATCCATCAGGGCCTGAAGGTTGGTCCCCTCCCCGGAAACAAGCACGACAAGCCGCGAGGTCACGGGGCCAACCCTATGGCACCGGCCCGGCCGCCCGGCCCAGCCGGTCGGCACAGAGGGCAGAATAGGGGTGATGGCCAGATACCAGCCGCCGGGCGGGCGCGGGCCGCAGCCGAGAGGGATGCTGCCCAGCCGCCGGCAGCTGCCACCCCCCGACCCCGCCCTGCGCCAGCGCGCGCTGGTGGCGATGGTGCTCGGCCTGCTCAGCCTGATCGGGCTCATGCTCGGGCTCGGCAACCTGCGCCGCGGCATCTACGTGGCCGTCCTGACCCTGGTGTTCGCGGTGGCCGCGATCTGGCTCGGCGCCACCGCGAGCAAGCGGGCCAGGCGCGGCGGCACGGCCCGCCCGCGCTGGGCGGTCGGCGGCGTGGTGCTGGGCGCGTTCGGCCTCGCGTTCAGCGCCCTGTGGCTGATGGTGCTGGCGGTGTTCTGGCCGCAGCTGAACACGTACTACAACTGCCTGGCCGGCGCGAACACGGTGACGGCCCAGCAAGCCTGCCACGACCAGTTCACCAACTCGGTCGGCAGCGAGATGAGCATCCTGCAAACCGGCCGGTTACGTACCGCGGGAGGCGGCGGCCGCTGACAACATCGCTGCCCGCTCGTCACTTACCACGCTAGCCGTGCACCGGTTTTTCATGATCGTTTTCCGGGCGCTATGTGACCGTTCCTGGCCGTGATCAGGCGGCTCCGCGGCTAGCGCTCGTCGGGGTATTCCTCGATGAGGCCGAGGAAGATTTCCTCGTCGTCGTCCAGGTTGTCCTCGTGGTCGGCGGCCCACGGGTTCAGGTAGATGCGGTGGCCGCTGGCGTCGTCGGTCTCGTCCCGCTGACCGGGCGGGAGGATCGGCCCCGGGGACGGGTAGGGCCCTTGAGGCAGGTAAAGCCCCTGGGGTGAGTAGGGACCCTGGGGTGAGTAGGGGCCTTGGGGTGAGTGTGATTCTTGAGGCGCATGCGGCCTCATGGTCAGGTGTGGCTCCATGGCCAGGTGTGGCCCTGGGCCGGGATGGAGATACGGGTCCGTGTCCGGGGTCAGGTAGGAGTCCGTGGTCAGGTAGGAGTCCGGGGCCAGGTGCGAGTCCGGGTCCAGGTCGGACTGGGACTCGGCGGCTTCACGCCATCGCTCCTGGGCGGCGTCGCGGTAGCGCTTCTCCGCGCGGCGCAGGATGAGCCAGTTGGCGGCCGCGGCGGCCAGCGCGGCGGTGATGCCGATCTCGAGCACGGCGACCAGGCCCACCTGGAGACCGGAGGGGCCGACCGAGGCCAGCCGGCCGTGGCCGAGCGGGCCGCCGGCGAAGGCCGCGCCCAGGCCGGCCAGGGCACCCGCCGCCGTGCCGGCGGCGAAGCCCCACAGCGGGGCCGCCTCGATCACCGGCGTGGGCGCGATCCGCACCGTGACGACCCCGGCGAAGACGCCGGCCAGGTAGGGCAGGGCGAGCACCAGGACGGGCACCCAGGGCGGCCCGCCCGGCCTGGCGTTGGCCGGGATGGCGGCGAGCATCGGGAAGAGCGGGACCGCGCCGAGCGTCGAACCGGTCGGGGCGACGAAGGTGCCGGTGCCGAACGCGAAGCCGGGGCCGAGGGTGTAGGCGATCGCCCAGACGATGGCGTTCGGCACGTAGGCGAGCTGGGCCAGCAGCAGCAGCGCCGCGCCGCCCACCCCCGGCGAGAGGGCGTCGCTGGCCGTCCTCACCTCGGGCAGGTGCACCGCCAGCGAGGCGCCGGCCAGCACCGCGCCGGCCGCGCCGAGGATGGCGCACGAGCCGAGCATGCCCATGACGATCGAGCGCGGCCGGGCCGGCATCAGGCTGCCCAGCCGGGACCACGGCGCCAGCCCGCGCGCGCCGCCGAGGCCGCCCGCCACCAGGGCCAGCAGGAAGGACGTGATCACCGCCTGCAGCAGCGAGGGCGATGCCACGTCCGTCCGGGTCGCGACCGCGAGCGCCCCGGCCAGCAGGGCGTACGGCAGGGCCAGCGCGACGGCGGCGTAGCCGATATGGCGTAGCCGGGTGACCGCCCCGGCCCGGACCACCCAGCGCCCGGCCATGGCCAGCAGCGCGCCGGGCAGCAGGACCAGGCCGAGCGGGAGCAGGCCGACCTGCCCGACGCCGCGCACGGTGAAGCCGACGTGGTGGCCCACCAGCCAGAGCATGGCGGCGGTGCGCAGCACCCCGACCAGGCCGGTGCCGATGCCGACGTGCGGCGCGGTGATCCAGCCGATCGCGGTGAGCGTGATGAGCACCGCGAGCCCGCTGGCGGCCGCCGCCAGCGCGGCGATGCCGCCGGTGATGACCAGCGGACGCCCGGGCTGAACCCCGGGCGTCCGCGGGGCCCGGGGCTTACGGCCGTCGTCCGAGCCGGGCACCAGCGGCGCTTCGGCGGATACGCTCACACCGCCGATCCTGGCAACGATCGCGGCCGGAAGGCCGGAGGCGCGCCGGGCGGGTCAGCGGGTTCGCATGATGTCCCGGATGAGGCCGGCGGTCTCGCTCGGGGTCTTGCCGACGCGGACACCCGCCTTTTCCAGGGCTTCCTTCTTGGCCTGGGCGGTGCCCGAGGAGCCCGAGATGATCGCGCCCGCGTGGCCCATGGTCTTGCCCTCGGGGGCGGTGAACCCGGCCACGTAGCCGACGACCGGCTTGGTCACGTGCTGCTCGATGAACGCGCCGGCCCGCTCCTCGGCGTCGCCGCCGATCTCGCCGATCATCACGATCGCGTCGGTCTCCGGGTCCTCCTGGAAGGCCTGCAGGCAGTCGATGTGGGTGGTCCCGATGACCGGGTCGCCGCCGATGCCGACCGCGGTGGAGAAGCCGATGTCCCGCAGCTCGTACATCATCTGGTAGGTCAGGGTGCCCGACTTGGAGACCAGCCCGATCCGTCCCTCGCTGGTGATGTCGGCCGGGATGATGCCGGCGTTGGACTTGCCGGGCGAGGCCACGCCGGGGCAGTTCGGCCCGATGATCCGGGTGCGGTTGCCGGCCGCGCTCGCGCGCGCCCAGAACTCGGCGGTGTCGTGCACCGGGATGCCCTCGGTGATCACGATGCACAGCGGGATCTGCGCCTCGATGGCCTCGAACACCGCGTCCTTGGTGCCGGCCGCGGGCACGAACACCACCGACACGTCGGCCCCGGTCTCCGCCATCGTCTCGGCGACCGTGCCGAAGACGGGGACGCCGGTGCCGTTCAGGTCGACGGTCTGGCCCGCCTTGCGCGGGTTGGTGCCGCCGACGATCCGGGTGCCCGCGGCGATCATGCGGGCGCCGTGCTTGCGGCCCTCCGAGCCGGTGATGCCCTGGACCATGACCCGGCTCTGGGCGGTCAGGAAGATTGCCATCTCATGCTCCCTTGGCGGCGCTGTGCTGACCGTTGCTGGCCAGTTCCGCGGCCCGGCGGGCCGCGCCGTCCATCGTGGCCACCTGCTCGACCACGCCGATATTGGCTTCCTGCAATATGCGGCGGCCCTCGGCGGCGTTGTTGCCGTCGAGGCGGACCACGATCGGGCGGTCGACCTGGTCGCCGCGGCCCTCCAGCATGCCGATGGCCGAGACGATCCCGTTGGCCACCGCGTCGCAGGAGGTGATCCCGCCGAAGACGTTCACGAACACGCTGCGCACGCTGGGGTCGGACAGCACGATCTCCAGGCCGTTCGCCATCACCTCGGCGGAGGCGCCGCCGCCGATGTCGAGGAAGTTGGCCGGGCGGATCCCGCCGAACGGCTGGCCCGCGTAGGCCACCACGTCCAGGGTCGACATGACCAGGCCCGCCCCGTTGCCGATGATGCCGACCTCGCCCTCGAGCTTGACGTAGTTGAGGTGCTTCTCCCGGGCGCGGGCCTCGATCGGGTCGGTGTTGCTGGTGTCGTCGAACCGGGCGTGCTCCTGACGGAAGGAGGCGTTGTCGTCCAGCGTCACCTTGCCGTCGACCGCGAGCACGTCGCCCTGCTCGGTCACCGCCATGGGGTTGACCTCGACCAGGGTGGCGTCCTCGTCGGTGAACATGGCCCAGAGCCGCTCGGCCAGCAGCGCGGCGCCCTCGGCGGCCTCGGCCGGGATCCGGCCGGCGGCGATGATCTCCTTGGCCTTGTCGGCGTTCACGCCGGTCAGCGCGGAGACGGGGATGCGCGCCACCGCCTCGGGCGTGCTGTGCGCGACCTCCTCGATCTCCATGCCGCCCTGCACCGAGCAGATGGCGAGGAACGTGCGGTTGGCCCGGTCCAGCAGGAAGGACAGGTAGTACTCGGCCGCGATGTCCACCGCCTGGGCGATGAGCACCGAGTGCACGGTGTGGCCCTTGATGTCCATACCGAGGATCTGGCTGGCCTTGTCGAAGGCCTCGTCCGGGCCGTCAGCCAGCTTGACGCCGCCGGCTTTACCGCGGCCGCCGACCTTGACCTGGGCCTTCACCACCACGAGGGGGTGACCCTGCGCGGCGAACTCCGCGGCGATCTCACGCGCTTCCTCGGCCGTCTGGGCGACCCGGCCGGCCTGTACCGGGACGCCGTACTCGGCGAACAGTTCCTTCGCCTGATACTCAAACAGGTCCACAGGGGGTCCGTTCTAAGGTTCCGTCTGGTTTCGCCGCGTCACGTGCGGCGTTCATGGGAAGCCTAGCCTTTGCCCCGTCCGGCTGGCGGCCCGGCCCGCGACGGCAGTGATGTGAGCTGACTCTCAGCGACGGGCTCAGGCCTGGCTTTCCGGCCACCTCGCGGCCGAACTTCTCGCGGACCCAGGCGACGATCTCGGTGGTGGGCGCGCCCGGGGTGAAGATCCTGGCCACCCCCAGCCGGGACAGCTCCGCGATGTCCTCGTCCGGGATGATGCCGCCGCCGAAGACCACGATGTCGGTGGCGTCCCGCTCCTTGAGCAGCTCGATCACCCGGGAGAACAGCGTCATGTGCGCGCCGGAGAGAATGGAGAGCCCGACCGCGTCCACGTCCTCCTGGATGGCGGCCGCGACGATCTGCTCCGGGGTCTGGTGCAGCCCGGTGTAGATGACCTCCACGCCCGCGTCGCGCAGCGCACGGGCCACCACCTTGGCTCCCCGGTCGTGGCCATCGAGCCCGGCCTTCGCGACGATCACGCGGATCTTGCCCATACGGCAAGCCTAACCGGAGCTTCCCGGTCGGCCGTGCGCAGGCCGGGCTGTACTCCTTTACCTGTGCTCCTGTACCGGGCACAGGTAAAGGAGCACCGGGACTCAATCGACGCAGGGGATGCCGTTCTTGGCGTTGACCGCCCCGCCCTGGACGCCGGTGGTGGGGATCGCGGCCGCCGAACTCGAGGAGGACGAGGACGGCGTGGCCCCGGGCACCGCGGCGTTCCCGCCCAGCATCACCTGGACGTGCCCGGCCGCCACCTCGGTGCTCGCCGCCGCCTTGGCGCCGAACAGCGCGGCGATCTGCCCGGCGCTGGCCGCGGAGCCGGTGCCGTAGAGGACCTGGGTCGCGGTCAGAGCGCCGGTGTTGCCCACCAGGCCGGCCTTGAAGCCGTCCTTGACCAGGGCGGTCGACACCTGGCTGGCCAGGCCGGGGGTACTGCCGCCGTTGTACACGTCCACGGTGGTCTGGGCGGCTTCGGCCGCGTTGACCGAGGGGGTGCTCGAGGCCTTCGGCCGGGCCAGTCCGGAGGCGGCGGGCGCCGGGTAGAAGGTCGTCCTGGGTGATCTTCTGGATGGCGGCGGGATCGACCTGGTTGGCGGACTGCCCGTCGATGGTCTCGTAAGCCACGATCGGGTACGTGTGGAAGGTCAGGTTGCTGCTGTTCAGGCCGCGCATCTGGGTGGCGAAGTCGAGCAGGTCCCAGCCGGAGTCGGTGATCACGTACTGCTTGGCCACCGAGAGCAGCGAGTTGATCTTGCCGAGGTCGCTGAGCACGCCCTCGGTACGCAGCTGCTGCATCACCGAGTCCAGGAACGCCTGCTGACGGTGGGTGCGGTCCAGGTCGCCGTTGGTCAGGCCGTGCCGCTGGCGGACGAAGGCCAGCGCCATCTTCGCGTTCAGGTGCTGGTAGCCGGCCTTCTTGGCGACAAAGCCCGAGTAGGTGTCCAGCGGGACCGGGTTCCGCAGGCAGACCTCCACGCCGCCGAGCACCTTGGCCAGCTCGTAGAACCCGTCCAGGTTGACCTCGGCGAAGTGGTCGATGTGCACCCCGGTGAACATCTCCACAGTCGCCACCGCGGCCGCGCGGCCCGCCTCGTTGCCCTGGAAGGCGATCTGGTTCTTGGGCATCTTGGGGTTGGACTGGTAGAGCTGGGATTCCTTTTCCGCCAGGGCGTCCCCGTAGGCCTGGTCGATCTTGCCCTGGGTCTGCCCGTCGTAGGTCTGGGGGAAGTTAACCCAGTCGTCGCGCGGGATGGAGAAGGCGACGGCCTTCTTGCCGCCGGCCGGGATGTGGATCAGGATCAGCGTGTTGGTGGCGTTCCCGCCGACCCCGTTCTCGATGCCCTGCCTGCTCCCGGCGTGCAGCGCGTTGAGGATGTCGTTCGGCAAGATGTTGCCGTTCCAGTCGGTCCGGCTCTCCAGGCCCATCAGCAGGATGTTCTGCGCGCCGATTGAAGGCCCGCTGTTGATCGCGTGCGAGCCGCCGATGCTGCTGACGTCATTCACGACAAAGTAGGAAAAGCCGCTCACCGCGAGGACCAGCGCCGCTGCCATGCAGCTCAGGGCATATCCGGCCTTCCCGGCGACCCCCCAGCCGGAGGCCGGGGAACCTGGCCTAACCATCGCATCGTTCCTCAGAAGTCCCGCTCTGGATCGGTGATCGTCCGAGGAAGCCTACCTTCACGGCCCCGTCACTCAGGCGCAACGGCTAACATCCGAAGCACATATGACCGATCCACCACGGCGTGACCCACGCCCGAGCAGGCCGTACGGCGGCGAGCCTGGAGCCAGGCCGCGCGACCGCGAGCCTGGGCTTTCCCGGGCGCCCGGGCCAGCGCCCGCCGCCCGGACGCCCCGGCGCGAGCCGGGCCGGGAGGCCCCCGGGCCGCGCGGCGGAGCGCCGGGCGCGCCGCCAGGCGGGCCGCCCGGCGGCCAGGGAAGCGGGCCCGGGAGCGCGGAATGGGTCGATCCCCGCGGGGCGGGCACCCGGGGACGTGGCCCTGCTAGCCCCAATGGTCCCGCTAGCCCCAGAACGAGCCGGGAGGCCCGGACCCAGCCCGCGGCAACCCAGCCCGCCGGTCCTCAGTCCCCCCGGACCCAGTCGCCCCGGACTCAGCCCGCGGGATCCCGGCCGGTCTCGGGCCAGCCGGGTGGCAGGCGGCCCGCGGCCGATACCGACGGCAGGCGGGCCGCGGCCGATACCGACGCAGGCGGGCCGTGGCCGATACCGGGAGCAGGCGGGACGGGATCGACCGGGGCGGCGGGCGGGACGGAACCGGGGCGCGCAGCCGGCCGGACGGAACGGGGCCGCGCCGTAGCGAGCGGCGTGGTGGCGAGGCACGCGCCAGCGAGCTGCACAGCAACGAGCCTCGCCGTGGCGAGTCCCGCAGTGGCGAGTCCCCCCGTGGCGAGTCCCCCGTGGCGAGCCCCGTGGCGAGTCCCGCAGTGGCGAGCCTCGCGGCAGGCGAGGGAGGGCGGAGCCTGGCGCCGGGCAGGACGAGGCCCAGCCGGGCAGCCGGCGCGCCCGGACGCAGCCTAACGGCAGGCGAGACGGCGAGACGCGGGCCGCCGCCGTGGCCCGCGACGCCCGCGGGCGAGACAGCGCCAGGACCCGGCGCAATAGCCCGGCGTTCGCCGGGGCTGGCCCGGTGGGGCACGCTGCAGGGCGGCCTCGGGGTCTGCATTATCGTCTCGAGCGCCGCCGTCGGCACCATCGCCACCATGGTGGCCAGGAGCGCGCCCGGCCTGCTGCTCGGGATCTTCGTCATCGCGGGTACGGTGGCCGCCGCGCTGGCCGTTCGGCCTAGCGCAGGCCGGACGATCGTTCCCGTCCCGGCGCTGGCCTACCTGATGGCCGCGCTGGTCAGCGGCGTCGTCTACAACCGCTCGGCCGCGTCGTCCAAGGCCGCGCTGGCCATCGGCGCGGCGCAGTGGATCGCCGACGGCTTCTTCGCGATGGTGCTCGCCACGGTCCTGGCCGTCGTGATCACCGTCGCGCGGTGGTTCCTCTGGCGTCGCAGCCGTCCGGTCGCACGTGACCGGAACTGGGCGGTCCCGGCCGCTACGCCCGCCTGGCCGGTCCCGGGCCCGGTAACCCCCGTCGGTGGCGTGGCCCCCGCGGGTGCGGCCGGCACCGCGGTCTCCGGCGCTCCAGCGGGCGGCGTCCCGGTAAGCAGGCCGGTAGCGGCGGGGGCGCCGGCGGCGGCCACGCGGCCGGCCGCGCCCCGGCGGAGCAGTGCGCCCGGACCGGGCGGCGAACCGCGGCGGGGCGGTGCGCCCGGGCCAGGAGGCAGTGGCGGTACACCCGGACCGCCTGGACTGGGCGGAGCACCCGGACTGGGCGGAGCACCCGGCGGCGGGTCAGCGGGCGGCCGGGGCCCGGCGGGCGGGAGCGGCGGGAACGGGACCGGCGGGAACGGGACCTGGAGCGGCGTGGATCCGCGCGGGGGCGGCCCAGGCGGGGGGCCCGGGCCGCGGCCCCGGCCTCGTTCTGGCTCCGACCCTTACAACTTCTCGAGCGGGGCGTAGCGGAGCACCAGGTGCTTGACGCCGTAGTCGGCGCCGAAGTCGATCTTCGCTTCGGCCTGATCCCCGAAGCCGTCGGTGGACACCACGGTGCCCAGGCCGAACTTGTCGTGGGTCACCATGTCCCCGGGCGCGAGCGAGGGCACCGGGCGGTTTCCCGGTGACCGGGTGCCGGGCCGCTGCGCCATCCGCTCCTGGGCGGGCATGACCGACGCCCGCGCGGCCCGCTCGTTGCGGCGCCACTCGATGAGGGCCGTCGGGATCTCGTCGAGGAACCTCGACTCCTTGTGGAAGGCCGGGCGCCCGTACCAGTTCCTGGCGATGGCCCGGGTCAGGTACAGGCGCTGCTCGGCCCGGGTGATGCCGACGTAGGCCAGCCTGCGCTCTTCTTCCAGCTCTTTCGGGTTGGTCAGCGAGCGCTGGTGCGGGAAGACCTCTTCCTCCATGCCGGTGAGGAACACCACCGGGAACTCCAGGCCCTTGGCCGTGTGCAGCGTCATCATCGTCACCAGGCCGCCGTGGTCGTCGCCCTCGGGGATCTGGTCGGCGTCGGCGACCAGGGACACCTGCTCGAGGAAGTCGGCCAGGCTGCCGTCCTCGTGCGCGCCGTCGTACTCGCGCGCCACCGAGACCAGTTCCTCCAGGTTCTCGATCCGGCTGGCGTCCTGCAGGTCGGACGACTGCTCCAGCGCCTCGATGTAGCCGGTGCTATCCAGCACGGCCTCGGTGAAGTCGGCCACGGGGACGGTCTCCGCCAGCTCCCGCAGCTCCGTGATGAGGGTGTTGAACGCGCTGATCGCGTTGGCTGACCGGGCCGCGAGCCCGGGCACGTCGGCCGGGCGGGACAGCGCCTCGGCGAACGTGCTCCGTTTCCGCTGCGCGTAAGCGGCCACGTACTCCTCGGCCCGGTCGCCGATGCCGCGCTTGGGCACGTTCAGCACCCGCCGCAGCGACACCTCATCCGCCGGGTTAGCGATCAGCCGGAGGTAGGCGAGCAGGTCGCGGACTTCACGCCGCTCGTAGAACCGGACCCCGCCGACAACCCGGTAGGGCAGCCCGACCCGGATGAACACTTCCTCGAAGACGCGGGACTGCGCGTTGGTCCGGTAGAACACGGCCACCTGGCCCGGGGTGGCCTGGCCCGCGTCGGTGAGCCGGTCCACCTCCTCGGCCACGAACGCGGCCTCGTCGTGCTCGTTGTCGGCCACGTAGCCGGTGATCGGCGGTCCCTCACCCTGGTCCGACCACAGGTTCTTGGGCTTGCGGCCCTGGTTCTTCGAGACCACGGCGTTGGCCGCGGCCAGGATGTTCTGGGTCGAGCGGTAGTTCTGCTCCAGCAGGATGACCGTGGCATCGGGATAGTCCTGCTCGAACTCCACGATGTTGCGGATGGTGGCCCCGCGGAAGGCGTAAATCGACTGGTCGGCGTCACCCACCACGCACAGTTCCGAGGGCTCGACGGCGTCAGGGCCGTGATCAGCCTGCCCCGTCCGGCCGGAAAAAAGGGGGGTGCCGCCCGAGACTAGCTCCCTGATCAGGACGTACTGGGCGTGGTTGGTGTCCTGGTACTCGTCCACGAGCACGTGCCGGAACCGGCGGCGGTACTCCTGGGCGACATCCGGCAGGGCCTGGAAGAGGTTGACCGTGACCATGATCAAGTCGTCGAAGTCCATCGCGCCAGCCGCCAGCAGCCGGCGCTGGTACTCCCGGTAGGCCTCGGCCAGCGCCTTGTCCCGCGCGGTCTGCGCCTGGGAGGCAAAGGTCTCGTGGTCGATCAGCTCATTCTTCAGGTTCGAGACGGCGGCGGCCATCGCCTTCGGCGGGAACTGCTTGGCGTCGAGCTCGAGCTCACGGCAGGTGAGCGCCATCAGCCGCTGGGAATCCGCCTGGTCGTAGATGGAGAACGACGAGGGGTAGCCGAAGCGCTTGGCCTCCCGGCGCAGGATGCGCACGCAGGCCGAGTGGAACGTCATCACCCACATGAACCGCGCCTGCGGGCCGACCAGCGCGGCGACGCGGGCGGCCATCTCCCCGGCCGCCTTGTTGGTGAAGGTGATGGCCAGGATCTCCTGCGGCGCCACGTCCCGCGCGGCGAGCAGGTAGGCGATCCGGTGGGTCAGCACGCGGGTCTTTCCCGAGCCCGCGCCCGCCACGATCAGCAGCGGGCCGCCCTGGTGCACGACGGCCGCGCGCTGCTCCGGATTGAGTCCGTCGAGGAGGGCATCTATCGCGAGGGCAGCCACCTCCCTAGGGTAGGGGGTCCTGCCGACAAAAGCGGGTGAAGGGCACCGCCGCAGGCCCCGGCACTGGGCAAGATCATTAGCGACAGCCTGGCAAAGCGCGCGCTTGACGGTCTTTGTGATCATGCACAATCACATTGGCGCATATATCCACCTTTGCCTCCGGGGCGTGCCTGTTATGGGCTATTCTGGCCGTCTTGACCGTTAGCAGGGTGTGACGGGGAGCAACTCGCATCCACGCCTCTGAATAAGTGGGGGTGCCATGGGATCGCGCGGTCGATCCATAAGGCTCCGAATATATTTTCTGGTTGCGATCCCGCTCATCGCCATGGCCGGGCTGCTGGCCTACGCGGTCGGCACGTCCGTCAACAACGCCATCGACCTGGACCGGGTCCCCAACCTGATCAACGCGGCCGGGGTGCCGGCCGCGAAGTTCGGCGTCGTCATGCAGTCCGAGCGGGTCGCCGCCGTCGTCTACCTCTTCCAGCCGAACGCGGCCAACCTGGCCGCGTACCAGGCGGCGACCAGCGCGACCGACAAGGCCGAGCCGATCTTCGTCACGGCCATGACCTCGCCCAGAGTCCTCGGCAGCGAGTCGCCCGCCGGCGCCAGGCAAATCCAGACGATCCTCGGCGGGCTGAAGCAGCTCCCGACCCTGCGCAAGGCGGTCCAGGCCCGGGCCATCACCCCGCTGAACGCGCTCGGCGCCTACAGCCAGGGCCGGCCGAGACGATCGAGCTGTTCCTGATCCAGACCAAGAGCGTCAACCCCCCCACCGACCAGCTGCCCCCGGCCCTCGGGCTGATCGATACCGTGCAGGCCCGGGAGCAGCTCTCCCAGGAGGACGCGCTGCTGGCCGGGATGCTGGCCGGCCGCGGATGACGGCGGCCGACCGGGTGGCCTTCGCCGAGCATGGCCGCGGCCAGGCAGACCCAGCTGCAGAACGTGGACGATCTCCTGGACGCGCCCTCGCTGGCCGCGTGGAACGCGTCGCAGGCCGCGTCCAAGCCCGAGCTGACGCAACTGACCAGCATCGAGCAGGCGATCACCGCGGGCACTCAGGTCACCAAGCTCCCGGTGACCCCGGCGCAGTGGCAGGGGATCACCGGCCCGCTGATGACGGACAACTTCAACGGCGGCCTGGCGGTCTCGCAGGCGATCATCAAGGCCGATCACCAGATCGCCCACTCGGCCTGGGTCCGGGTCGCCATCGTCTCCGGCGTCGGCCTGCTCGGGCTGCTGATCACCATCTTGGTCACCACGCTCGTGGCCCGCGCCATCATCCGCCGGCTCCGCGGCCTGGAGACCGGCGCCCTCCAGCTGGCCGAGGTCCAGCTGCCGGACGTGGTGGGCCGGCTCAGGCGCGGCGAGGACGTCGACGTGAACGCCGAGGCGCCCGCGCTGCGCGTCGGCCGCGACGAGATCGGCCGCGTCGGGCAGGCGTTCGACCTGGTCCGGCAGACCGCTATCCGGGCCGCGGTGGACGAGGCCAGGCTGCGGCAGGGCCTCAACGACGTGTTCCGCAGCCTCGCCCGGCGCAGCCAGTCGCTGCTGCACCGCCAGCTGACCCTGCTGGACCAGATGGAGCGGCGGGCCAGCGACCCCGAGGCGCTGGACGACCTGTTCCGCCTCGACCACCTGACCACGCGCATGCGCCGTCACGCGGAAGGCCTGGTCATCCTGGCCGGCGCGCCGCCCGGCCGGGGCTGGAGCAGCCCGGTCCGGATGGTCGACGTCATGCGCGGCGCCATCGCCGAGGTCGAGGACTACGCGCGCGTCTCGGTCGCGACCCGCAGCCAGGCGGCCCTGGCGGGCTCGGCCGTCGCGGACGTCATTCACCTGCTGGCCGAGCTCGTCGAGAACGCCACCACGCTGTCGCCGCCCTACACCTCGGTGCGCGTGTCGGGCGACACCGTCGCCAACGGCTTCGCGATCGAAGTGGAAGACCGCGGGCTCGGGATGAACCCGGCCCGGCTGGCCGAGCTCAACGACCGGCTGGCCAACCCGCCCGAGTTCAATCCGTCCGACAGCGAGCAGCTCGGCCTGTTCGTGGTCAGCCAGCTGGCCAAGCGGCACGGCGTCCGGGTGACGCTGCGGGCCTCCCCGTACGGCGGCACCGCCGCCATCGTGCTGATACCGCGCCACCTGGTGGTGACGGAAGAGGCGTTCCGGTCCGGGCTGCCCGGCGAGCCCGTCGTGGCGCAGCTCACCGCCAACGGGAACCACGCCCCGGCCGGACCGCCGGATGTTCCGGGGATCCAGGGGGCCGGGTTCACCGAGCTCAACGGCGGCCCGTCCGCGACAGCGCCGGGTATCCGCATCTCCGGTCCGCTGCGCCGGGCCCAGGAGGGCCTGCCGGAGCAGCCGGGACGGGGCGCGCACGCCGCGCCGCCGCCCGCGCTCGCCCCGGCGAACGGCACGAACGGCACGAACGGCGCCGGCCGCCCCAACGGGGCCAGCGGCACCGGTGCCGACGACCTGCCCCGGCGGCGCCACGACCCGTCGGCGACGCCGGCCAAGGCCGGCCATGGCCCCAGCGGCACCATGCCCAACAGCACCGCGCCGCACAGCGGCGTGCCTAACGGCGCCGTTCCCTTCGGGACGGAGGCGGCCAGCGGGCCGCCGTCGTCCTTCGACGTGTTCAGGCCGCGGCGCTCCGACCAGCCGGGTACCTCGCCCTACCCGGATCCGGGGACCACGCCGGCGCCGGGCAGCCCGCCCTTCACCGGAGCCGGCCAGGCGCCGTTCCCGGATCAGCCGGCGCCCTTCCCCGGCTGGACGATGCAGAACCCGCCGGCCCCGCCCGGCGGGCAGCCTCCGCCGGGCCCAGCCGGCCCGCCCGGCCCGGTCACCCCGATGACTCCGGTGGCCTCGTCCCGGCCGGCGCAGGCCGTGGGGCCGCCCTGGGAGATCTCCCGCGAGACCGGGCCGCTGCCCGCCGTGCCCGCTGGCCCGGGACCAGGACCCGATCCGGCCGGCCAGGAAGGCGGCGACATCAAGGGCCTGCCGCGCCGGGTCAGGCAGGCCAGCCTGGCTCCGCAGCTCCGCGACAGCCCGCCGCCGCGGCAGACCACGGTGGCCAGCACCAGCCTGTCCGGCAGGTCGCCGGGACCGAGTCCGGCCGAGATCCGCCAGACCATGTCGGCGCTGCAGCGCGGATGGCAGGAAGGCCGCTCGCAGATGGCCGGCCAGCCCCCGGGGGCGCCGGCCCCCCCGGACGGTCCGCCCGGCGCGTCCGCCGGAGGGCCCGGCACACCACCTTTCCCCGGCCGCGCGGCCGGACCGGGAACGCCGTCCGCCCCGGCGGCGGGCGCAGATTCGACCGCCAGCGAGGAGATACGTGGGGACCCCGATGGATCATGAAGCAGGCGCGGGCGATCGCGTCGGCCAGCTCGACTGGCTGCTCGACGACCTCGTGCGGCGGGTCAGTCCAGTCTCCAGGGCCGTGATCTTGTCCCAGGACGGGATGGCGCTCGGCGCGTCACAGACCCTGGGACGCGACGACGCGGAGCACCTGGCCGCGCTGGCCGCCGGGTTCCAGTCACTGGCCCGGGGCGCCGAACGGCACTTCGGTAACGGCGGCGGGGTCCGGCAGGTGGTCATCGAGATGGAGTCGGGCTTCCTGCTGGTGTGCGCCGCGGGCAGCGGCACCTGCCTGGCCGTCATCGCCGACCAGGGCGCCGACCTCGGCCTGGTGGCTTACGAGATGGCCGTGCTGGTCCGCCGGACCGGGGATCACATCCGGGTCAACATGCGCGCCTCCGCACTGAGCGGCTGGGGATAAGGCACCATGCCGGCCAACGATGAACGGTGGCTAGACGCCGAGGCCGGGCCGGTGGTCCGGCCCTACGCCCTGACCCAGGGGCGGACCAGGCACGCCGGGGAATCGTTCAACCTGGTCGCGACCATCGTGGCCACGCCCGCCGCGCTTACCGAGCCGTCCGCGCTGGCGCCCGAGCACATGAGCGTCCTGCAGCTTGCCCGCGCCCCCACGACCGTGGCGGACATTGCCTCGGACGTCGACCTGCCGCTCGGTGTCGTCCGGATCATCCTCGCTGACCTGCGCGAACTCGGCCTGGTGGCGATCCGTCATCCGGTCGTGATGGCCGAGCGGGTCGACAAGCACACTCTCAGGGAGGTCCTCAATGGACTACGGGGTCTCTGATCCCGTTGGCGGGCACCCACGGAGCCCAGTCCAGCACCGCGCCATCAAGATCTTGCTGGCCGGCGGTTTCGGCGTGGGCAAGACGACGCTTGTCGGCGCCGTGAGCGAGATCAGGCCGCTGCGGACCGAGGAACCGCTCACCGAGGGCAGCCTGCGCACGGACAGCACCGTAGGGGTGGAAGGAAAGACCACGACCACGGTCGCGATGGACTTCGGCCGGATCAGCCTGCGCAGCGATCTGGTGCTCTATCTCTTCGGCACGCCGGGACAGCAGCGGTTCTGGTTCATGTGGGACGAACTGGCCATCGGGGCGCTCGGCGCGGTCGTCCTGGCCGATACCCGGCGGCTGGCTGACAGCTTCCCCGCCATCGACTACTTCGAACGCCGGGCGATACCGTTCATCATCGCCCTGAACTGCTTCGACGGCGCCCGCCGGTACGACACCGAAGACGTCAGGATGGCCCTGGACCTCGACCCGGACCTGCCGATCGTGCTGTGTGACGCCCGGAACCGGGAATCGGCCAAGGACGTGCTCATCGCGCTGGTCGAGCACGTCCTGATGACGGCGTCCGAGGAGCCGCTCTCCGGGATCGTCTAACTCAGGCGGGCGTCTCGCGCTCAGGCGGGCGTCTCGCGCAGGACGGCCCAGACCGCCTTGCCGTGCCCGGCGATGGGGCTCCAGCCCCAGACATGGCTCAGCGCGCCGACGATCTGCAGGCCGCGCCCGCTCTCCCCGCCCCAGTCCGGCTGCCGGGGCACCGGCGTCTCGTTGCCCGGATCGACCACGGCCAGCATGACCTCCCCGGCTCGCCGGAGCAGGCACAGCCGCAGTACCGTCAGCCCGGGCCCCTGCGCCCCGGAGCCGCCGCGGCTCAGGCCGGCCCGCGTCCCGTGCAGCACGGCGTTGACGACCAGTTCATCGACGATCATCTCGGCGTCGTCGGCCAGAGCCTCCAGGCCCCAGCAGACCAGCATCTCGCGGACGAAGTGGCGGGCGGTCCTGGCCTCCTCCGGCCGGGCGCTCAGCGCGCGGGTGGTGACCGCCGGGGTCTCCCACCACGCCGAGGGCACCGGCAGCAGCCGCGGCATGCCATCAGCCACGGCCGGCCAGGGGATGCTGACGTCCTCGTCGTCATCCCCGCTACCCGTAGCGACACTCAGATGCGCCAACGCAACAGCTTCCTGCATGTCAGCGGGCACGAAAACACTTGCCCATCACGGTGGTTAACTGCGTGCTTAAACACATGTTGCCTGATATATTGTGCAAATGCAAGACCAGATGCACGTTCATTCGCTTTGTGCACAGGTCTCCAGGGAAGCACAGAGGGGGCTGGCAGACAGGCGGGACTCATCCGGCAACTCGTTCACCAGCTGTTAGCCAAGCGCTACAGCAGGTGAAACGCCGGGAGCCTGGCGTGCGTTACCCTGTCGAAAGGGGATAAACATGGCCATAACGTACAACGGCATGCTCGCCACGGAACTCGGCGAGGTCCGCTGGCAGAAGAGTTGGCATAGCAATCCGAACGGCGAATGCGTGGAGGTGGCCGCGCTGCCCACCGGCGAGATCGCCATGCGCAACTCCCGATTCCCGGGCGGCCCGGTCCTGCTCTACACTCAGGCGGAGATCAACGCGTTCCTGGCCGGAGCCAAGGACGGGCAGTTTGATCACTTGCTTGGCTAGGTGAATCACCCTACCCATTAGTAACAAAGCCACCGGTTGCTCTCCCTCGACTCGGGCGTTATATCCTGGCAAACTGGTATCTCGCGGCCTACGGAAACCCGGAGAGATCAAGACATCTGTTGAATTGTCACGCATCCCCTTCCGTAAGCGTGAGATCACATGGGAGACTGGTCCACACCCCGCCAGGATCTAGGGTGCGACGTATTGCGAGGAGTGCCGATGGTCTCGTCGGAAGACTCGGCCTGGGATGTTCCCCCCAGCATTTTCGGCACGCGCGCGGGCGGCCCGACGGTGCAGCGGCTGGTGCTGGGCGGGCAGCTGCACAAGCTGCGGGAGTCCCGCGGGATCACCGCGGAGCAGGCGGCGGAGTCGATCCGCGGGTCGCACTCCAAGATCAGCCGGATGGAGCACGGGCGGGTCGGTTTCAAGGAGCGTGACGTGGCCGACCTGCTGACCCTGTACGGGGTGACCGACACCGAGGAACGCGCCGCGCTGCTCAACCTGGCCCGGGAAGCCAACACCCCCGGCTGGTGGCACGCCTACTCCGACATCCTCACGTCGTGGCTGGAGCCGTACGTGGGCCTGGAGGCGGCCGCGTCGGTGATCCGGACCTACCAGGTCCAGTTCGTGCCCGGCCTGCTGCAGGCCGAAGGGTACGCCCGGGCGCTGATCCGGCAGGGATCCGCCGCCTCGGAGGAAGAGATCGCCCGGCGCAGCGAGCTGCGGGCCAGCCGGCAGGAGATCTTGCGGCGGCCGGACGCGCCGCAGCTGTGGGCGGTGGTCGACGAGGGGGCGCTGCGGCGTCCGGTCGGCAGCCGGGAGGTCGTGCGGGATCAGCTGCGGTACCTGATCGAGGTGGCCGATCATCCGGCGGTGACGCTGCAGATCATGCCGTTCGCGGCGGGGGCCCACTCGGCCATGGGCGGCCCGTTCACGATCTTGCGGTTCGCCGAGCCGGACCTGGCCAACGTGGTCTACATCGAGCAGCTCACCAGCGCCCTGTACCTGGACAAGCCGGTCGAGGTCGACAGCTACCTCGAGGTCATGGAGCAGCTGTGCCTGCAGGCCGAGCCCGTCGCTAACACCCCCGGGCTCCTGCGCCAGATCCTCGCCGACACCTGAGCCGCGCCTAGGCCCGCGGAGCCGCTTCGTCAGGCGGGCGCGCGTTCTTCACATGCCCACGGCGAGCCGTACTCGGTGAGCAGGTCGAGGAAGGGCCGCGGCGGCAGCGCCTCCGGGCCGAGGACGCCCGTCCCGGACCAGGCGCCCGAGTCGATCAGCTCCAGCGCGACGACCGGGTTCACCGCCGTCTGCCAGACCACCGCCTGGGAGCCGTACTCGGCCATCGACCAGGCGTTGTCGACCACGTGATAGAGGTACACCTCCCGCGGCGCGCCGTCCTTCGATGTCCCCGTCACCCAGGTCCCCGCGCACGTCAGGCCGCTCATCTGGCCGCCCAGGGCGGCCGGGTCGGGCAGGCACGCCGCCACCACGTCGCGCGGTGACACGCTCGCGGCCCCGACCCGCACCGGTTCGGCGGAATCCAGGCCGAGCTTGTGCAGGGTCCGCAGCACGTCGATGAACTCCGCGCCGAGGCCGTACTTGAAGGTCACCCGCTGCGCCTCGATCCACCGCGGCATCAGCAGCACCTCTTCGTGCTCCACGTTCACGCACTCGACCGGGCCGATGCCGGCCGGGAAGATAAAGGTCTCGGGCTCGCTGAACGGCTCGGTGGTGAACCAGCCCCGGCCGCGCTCCCAGACCACCGGCGGGTTCAGGCACTCCTCGATCGTGGTCCAGATGGAGAAGGTGGGGGCAAAGTCGTACCCGGCCACCTCGAGGTTCGCCCCGTCCCTGACGCCGAGCTCGGCGATCTCGCCGAACAGCTCGTCGGCGGCGTACCGGGCGAACACGTCGGACAGGCCCGGCTCCACGCCCATCCCGGCCAGCGCCAGCTTCCCCGCCTGCTCCCACTGCGGCGCCAGCGCGAACTGCTCGTCGCCGAGCTTGACGCCCGCCTGGCGGTACGGGTCACCGGGATGGGGGCGGGACAGTGACATCGCCATGTCCAGGTAATGGGTGCCCGCGGCGAGCGCGGCACGGAATAGCGGCATCACGAAGCGCGGATCCGTGGCGTTCATGAGCACATCGCAACGGTGTCCGGTGAGCAGGGCGGCGGTGGCCTGCTCGTCGCGCGCGTCCAGCGGCACGGCCTCGTACCCGGCACGGGCCGCCGCCGCGCGCTGGGCCCGGCCCAGGTCGTAGTCGGCGACGATCAGCTCAGCGAACGGACGACGGGCGGCAATCCGGGCAAATGCCGTGCCGACGCCGCCCGCACCGACCAGAAGAATGCGCATGGGCCGATCCTAGACCTTTGGCCGTTACGCTGACGAGACCGGCTGTGATATAGAGCTGTTACTACGGATATCGTTGCTGCATAGCGCAATTCGTGCTAGAACCGTAGGACCGGAAGTGCGGAATCAGTCGCCCGGCGCAGCGCGATCCGACCTTCGGCCACGGGCGTCCTTTCCGGCGGCGGAGGCGGCCCATCCGGCGTTACCGGCTGACGTACAGGAGGGTGAGGATGGCCACCGCTTCAGGGGTCCCGACCGAACAGATGCAGGCTAAAGGCCTGGCCACCGGCAAGCTGGGCCTGATCTCGAGTACCGTCATCGCCACCGCGTCGGTCGCGCCCGCCTACAGCCTGGCGGCCACCTTGGCGTTCATCGTCGCCGCGGTCGGGCTGCAGGCCCCGGCCATCGCGGTGCTGGCGTTCGTGCCGATGCTGCTCTGCTCGATCGGCTACAACGAGATGAACAAGGCCGACCCCGACTGCGGCACCACCTTCACCTGGGCCACCCGGGCGTTCAACCCCAAGCTGGGCTGGGCGGGCGGCTGGGGCATCGTGGCGGCCGACGTCCTGGTGATGGCGAGCCTGGCCCAGGTGGCCGGCCAGTACATCTTCCTGCTGTTCAACGCCAACGGCATCGGCGGCAACCCGGCCAGCGGCTGGGTGCTGCTGGTCGGGGTGCTGTGGATCGTGGTCATGACCTACATCTGCTACCGCGGCATCGAGGTGTCGGCCAACTTCCAGAAGGCGCTGCTGACCATCGAGCTCGGCATGCTGCTGGTGTTCTCCGTCGTGGCGCTGGTCAGGGTGGGCACCGGGCACCACCCGGCCGAGTCGATCACCCCGAGCATCTCCTGGCTGAACCCGTTCGACGTGTCGAGCTTCAACGCGTTCGCCAGCGGCCTGATCCTGATGGTGTTCATCTACTGGGGCTGGGACACCGCGCTGTCGATCAACGAGGAGACCAAGGACCCGGAGAAGACCCCCGGCCGGGCGGCCATGCTGTCCACCCTCATCCTGCTGTTCAGCTACGCGATCATCATCTTCGCGGCGGAGTCGTTCGCCGGCGTCGGGGACAAGGGCATCGGCATCCTGAACCCGGCGCACGCCAGCGACGTGATCTCGGTGCTCGGCACCGCGGTCTTCGGCAGCGCCTGGGTCGGCTCGCTGTTCAGCCACCTGCTGCTGCTGATGGTGCTGTCCTCGGCGGCCGCGTCGACCCAGACCACGATCTTGCCCACCGCGCGGACCACGCTGTCGATGGCGACCTACCGGGCGCTGCCCAAGGCCTTCGCCAAGATGCACCCGAAGAACCTGACCCCCACGGTGTCGACGATCACCATGGGCGGCATCTCGATCGTGCTCTACGTGGGGATGAACTACATATCGGGCGGCAACGTCATCGCCGACGCGGTGACCTCCTGCGGCGTCTACATCGCGCTGTACTACGGGCTGACCGGTTTCACGTCCTTCTGGTACTACCGCAAGACGCTGCGGGAAAGCGCCAGGAACCTGTGGATGCGCGGCATCCTCCCGCTGCTCGGCGGGCTCATCATGTACTTCCTGGGCGCCTGGAGCCTGTGGGAGGACTACGACGTGGCCACGCAGAACAGCTACACCATGTACACCGTGCCCGGCCTGCACTGGCAGGTCGGCGGCGTGTTCGTCATCGTCTTCATGACCGCGGTGGTCGGGCTCATCGTGTTCCTCTACTGCCGGTTCGCCATGCCGGCCTTCTTCAAGGGCCAGACGCTCAACCGGTCCACCCCGACCCTGGTCCCGGATGAATAGGTAGCGGTCAGGCTTCACGGGGGCGCTCCGGCTGCGGCCGGGGCGCCCTCCTAAGATGGCGGGCGTGCTCGATGACACGGAGATAAGCCGGGTGCTCGCCATCACGGCCCACCCGGACGACGTGGACTTCTCGGCGGCCGGGACGGTCGCGCGGTGGACCGAGGCGGGCCTGGAGGTGGTCTACTGCATCGTGACCGACGGCGACGCCGGCGGTTTCGACGAGGACTTCCCCCGGGCGGAGATGCCGGCCCTGCGCCGGGCCGAGCAGGTCGCCGCGGCCAAGTGCGTCGGCGTGCACGACGTGCGCTTCCTCGGCTACCCGGACGGCCGGGTCGAGGCCACCCTGGACCTGCGCCGGGACCTGGCCCGGGTGATCAGGCAGGTCCGCCCGGACCGGGTGCTGAGCCCCAGCCCGGAGCGGAGCTACGCCAGGATCGGCATCGGCCATCCCGACCACCGCGCGGTGGGCGCGGCCACCCTGGACGCCGTCTACCCGGACGCGCGCAACCCGTTCGCCTTCCCCGAGCTCCGCGAGCGCGAGTCGCTGGCCGCCTGGACCGTGCGCGAGGTCTGGATCGCCGGCGGCCCGGATCCCAACCACTACGTGGACGTGACCGAGACGCTCGGTCGCAAGCTCGCCGCCCTGCGCGCGCACGAGAGCCAGACCGGGCACATGGAGGACCTGGCCGAGCGGATCAGGACCAGGCTGGCGCTGGTCGCCCAGCAGGCCGGGCTGCCCGACGGCCGCCTGGCCGAAGGCTTCCGGGTTCTGGACACCGCCTGAGCTGCGGTGGCGGCGTTTTTGCCGTCACCGGCCGATACCGGGCATAATTCACTGATTGAAATCCAGCCAGGAGAGTGACGCACCATGGCCATGGAGATGGACCACTCCTTCACCGTCCCCGTTCCCCCGGCCCAGGCCTGGGACGTGCTGCTCGACGTGGAGCGGATCGCGCCGTGCATGCCCGGCGCCACCGTCGAGGAGTTCGACGGCGAGGTGGTCACCGGGCGGATCAAGGTCAAGGTGGGCCCGGTGTCGCTGACCTACCGCGGCACCGCGAAGTTCACCGAGCGCGACGGCGACGCCCACGTCATCGTGCTCGAGGCGTCCGGCAAGGAGACCCGCGGCGCGGGCACCGCCTCGGCGACCGTCCAGGCCTCCCTCGTCCCCGAGTCGGCCGGCCAGGCGACCGCGGTCAGCATGCACACGACGATGAACATCACCGGGCGCCCCGCCCAGTTCGGCCGCGGGGTCATGGTCGAGGTCGGCAGCAAGCTGGTGGAGCAGTTCGCGCAGAACCTGCGCCAGCAGATCTCCGCCGAGCCCGCATCCCCGCGCCGCGCCCGCATCCCCCGCCGAGGCCGCATCCCCCGCCGAGGCCGTGCCCGCCGCCGAGGCCGCCGCCGTCGGCGACGGTGCCGGGGCGGACACGAGCGCGGGCCCGTCCCCCGTAACCGCGGCCGGCCAAACGAGTGCCACCACGCCCGTCGCCAGCCCGCCCGTGGCCGCTACCCCAGCCGCCCCGCCCGCCGCGGTCAGCGCACCTGTCGCCCGCACCACGCCCGCTCCGGCCGCCCCGGCGAGCGCCGATTCCATCAACCTGATCCGGCTGGTCGGCCCGGCCATCCTCAAGCGGGTCGTCCCGGTGGCCGCCGCGGTGGCCGCCCTCACCCTGCTCGGCCGCCGCCTGCTCCGCCGCGGCGCCAAGAAGTAGCGTCCCCGGCGGTAAAGGGGTCAGGGGATCAGGAGGGTGCGCAGGGCCAGGCCGGCTTCCAGGTCGTCCAGGCTGGCGGCGGCCGCTTCGAGGGGGCGCCGGGAGCTGACCAGCTCGTCCAGGCTCAGCTGGCCGTCCATGTAACGGTCCACCAAGGCGGGGATGTCGATGGCGGGGCGGACGCTGCCGTAGTTCGAACCGAGGATGCGCTGGTCGGCCTCGGCCAGGACGAGGGGCTCGAAGCTGGCCCGGGCGCCGGCGGGCGGCAGGCCCACCAGGACCGCGGCGCCGCCGAGGCCCAGCATCGAGATCGCCTGCTCGGTGGTGCGGGTCAGGCCGATCGCGTCGAAGGCGTAGTCGGCCCCGTCCGGTATCAGGTCGTGCAGGGCTTGGACCGCGTCGGCCGCGGAGACGTCGATCACGTCGGTCGCCCCGAGCGCGGTCGCCAGCGCGAGCTTGGGGCCCGCAGGTCCATGGCGACGATCCGCCCGGCGCCGGCCAGCCGGGCGCCCTGGATCACGGAAAGCCCGACCCCGCCGCAGCCGATGACGGCCACGGTCGCCCCGGGCTCGACGGCCGCGGTGTTGGTCACCGCGCCGACCCCGGTCGCGACCGCGCAGCCGACGAGCGCGATCACGTCCAGCGGCGCGTCGTCCCTGACCTTGATCGCGCCGGAGGCGGGGACGACGGCCTCCTCGGCGAACGAGGACACGCCGAGGTAGTGGTAGACGGTCTCGCCGTCGCGGCTGAGCCGCGAGGTGCCGTCCGGCATCGTGCCGCCGGGGGCTACGATCGTGGCGGCCACCTGGCAGCGGGCCTCGCGGCCCGCCCGGCAGTAGCGGCACCGGCCGCACGGCGCCACCCAGGACAGCACCACGTGATCACCCTCGGCCAGGTGCGAGACGCCGGGGCCGAGGGCGGTCACGGTGCCCGAGCCCTCGTGCCCCATGACCAGCGGAACGGGCGGCTGCCACTCGCCCCGGCGGACATGCAGGTCGGAGTGGCAGACTCCGGCCGCGGCGATCTTGACCCGGACCTCGCCCGGTCCCGGCGGAGCCAGGTCGACGTCGGTGACCTCAGCCGGGGCGCCCGGGCGGGTGAAGACCACTGCGCGCACGGCGTGCTCCTAGCGGACCAGGACGTCGGTGACGGGGAGGGAGGAGTCGGCGGGCAGGTCGAGCGGGGACGGGGGCAGGCCGCGGGACACGATCTCCGCGCCCAGGGCCGCGACCATCGCGCCGTTGTCGGTGCACAGGCCCGGGCGCGGCACGCGCAGCTTGATGCCGGCCGCCGCGCACCGTTCGGCGGCCAGCGAGCGCAGCCGGGAGTTGGCCGCCACGCCGCCGCCGACGATCAGGTCGGTGACGCCGTGCCGCTGGCAGGCCTGGACGGCCTTGCGGGTGAGCACGTCGGCCACTGCCTCCTGGAAGGAGGCGGCCACGTCGGCGGCGGGCACCGGCTCGCCGGCCGCCTGCCGGGCCTCCACCCAGCGGGCCACCGCGGTCTTCAGGCCCGCGAAGGAGAAGTCGAGGGTGCCGTCGTGGTACTTGGCGCGGGGGAAGCTGATCGCGGCGGGGTCGCCGTCGCGCGCCGCCTTGTCGATCGGCGGGCCGCCCGGGAACGGCATGCCGAGCACCCGGGCCACCTTGTCGTACGCCTCGCCGGCCGCGTCATCGATGGTGGCCCCGAGCGGGATGACCTCCTGGGCCACGTCCGGTACGAGCAGCAGCGAGGAATGGCCGCCGGACACCAGCAGGGCCACCGCGGGAGCCGGCAGCGTGCCGTGTTCCAGCTGGTCGACGGCGATGTGCGCGGCCAGGTGGTTGACGCCGTAGAGCGGCTTGCCCAGCGCGAAGGCGTACGCCTTGGCCGCGGCCACCCCCACCAGCAGGGCCCCGGCCAGGCCGGGCCCGGCGGTGACGGCCACGGCGTCGATGTCCCCGGGCCGGACGCCGGCGGTGGCCAGCGCCCGGTCGAAGGTGGGAAGCATCGCTTCCAGGTGCGCCCGGCTGGCCACCTCGGGGACCACGCCGCCGAACCGCGCGTGCTCGGCCACGCTGGAGGCGACCGCGTCGGCGAGCAGTTCGTGGCCGCGGACCAGCCCGATGCCGGTCTCGTCGCAGGACGTCTCGATGCCCATGATCAGCGGGGCGGTCATCGCGCGAGCCCCTTCCGCATGACCACGGCGTCCACCCCGGACGGCTGGTAGTAGCCGCGCCTGATCCCGACCTCGGTGAACCCGTGCCGCAGGTACAGCTGCCTGGCCCTGGGGTTGTCCTCCCGCACCTCGAGCAAGACCTCCTCGTAACCGCGCTTTCCCGCCTCGTCGACGAGCGCCGTGAGCAATGCCGTCCCGGTCCCCGCGCCCCAGCGGGCCGGGTCGACCGCCAGCGTGACCACGTCCGCCTGCGATCCGCCGGTGAACATCATCCCCGCGTAGCCGACGAGCGCGCCCGCGCCCACGGCCACCAGGTAGAGCCGGCGCGAGGCCGGCTGCGCGAACTCCGCCGCGAACATCTCCGGGGTCCACGCGTCCTCGGGGAAGAGCCGCTGTTCCAGGGCCATGATCGCGGCCATGTCGGCCTTGATCATCGGCCGCAGCCGCACCTCGTCCCGGCCCTCGAGCCGGGTTTCCCCGGGCTGGGCGCTCACGACGGCGTGACCCGCTTGGGCCGCCCCGGCTCCTTGGCGTCCGGCCGCCGCAGGTAAAGGGGTTCCGCCGGGTGGACGGGCCGGCCCGCGGCGATCTCGGCCGCGACGATGCCGCAGAGCGTGCGCGCGCTGGGATAGGCGGGCTCGATGATCTCGCCGAACGCCTCCGGGTAGAGCGGCCCCCCGGCGCCGGCGACGGCCAGGTCGGTGGCGCCGGGGACGGCGGCCGCGGGGCCGACCAGGGGTCCCTCCAGGCGGCGGCCGTCCGCGGCGTAGCGGGCCCAGTAGACCTCCTTGCGGCGCGCGTCGGTCGCCACGACGAACTCCCGCCCGCCGGGCGGGGTGACGGCGGCGGCGATGACGTCCAGGGAGCACACCCCGTGCACGGGGATGCCGAGCACGGAGCCGAGCACGCGCGCGGTCACCACGCCGACCCGCAGGCCGGTGTACGGTCCGGGGCCGACTCCGACGGCGACCGCGGTCAGGTCGGCGCGGGACGCGCCCGCGTCGGCCAGCACCTTGGCGATCATCGGCGCGAGCAGCTCACCGTGACGGCGGCCGTCGGCGGCGGACGCCTCGGCCACGACTCGGTCCCCGTCGTGGACGGCCACGCTCACCGCCGGGGTCGCAGTATCAAAACCCACCACAAGCACGCCGACCAGCCTAGCGGCCATCCGGCGTGGCTGAGCCAGGTCGGATCAGCCCGCGGGCCTGATCCAGCGGATCAGTGCAGCGCCGCCTCGGCCGCCTGGGCGAACGCCATCGCCGCCTGGGCCAGCTGGGACGGCGACACGGGCCCGTAGTTCCCGCGGTTGGAGCGGGCCAGCCCGTCCAGCGTCACCGTCACCACCACGTTGTGGTAGCGCACCATGACCGTGGCCACGTCGGTCACCGCCCCGCCGACGTGGAACGACTGCTGGGCGGTGAACGCCTGGCTGCCGAACCCGGACAGCTCCCGCACCGTGGCCCGCGGGCTCGACGGGGAGTTCTTGGGCGGGGTCCGCAGCTCGGTCAGCGCCAGCTGGTAGGCGTCGGTCGCGGCGAACGTGGCGCTGCCGTCGCCGCTGGCCAGGCCGTTCGGCGCGTAGGCCTGCAGGCTGAGCTCCATCAGCCGGTAGCGCGGCGGCTGGTCGATGGTCCAGTTGCAGGCCGACCCGGCCGACCCGTTGACCGGGAGCGGGGCCGCCACCTTGGCCTGGCCCGGCAGGTACTGCTGGACGGTGGCGGCGGGCACGACATGGCACGCGTTCGGCACCTGGCGGAGCTCGCCCGGCTGGAAGGTGGTGATGAGGGCACCCGGGGTGACCGCCGCCGGGGCCTTGTGGCCGCCGGTCAGCAGGACCACCGCGAGCACGGCCCCGGCCAGCACGACCAGGCCGCCGCCGGTCACGAGCCACCGCCGGCGGCGGCGGGCCGCGGCCCGCAGGGCCCGGCTGGCGCCTCGCTCGCGCGGCTCACGGGCCCGGACGGACGGCAGGTCTTCCTCGCCGTCAGGCTCGGATTCCTGCCACTGGGCCCACGACGGCACCTGCTCGTCCTCGCGCGAACCGGAAGTCCGGCGCGGCGCCTCGGGGCCGGGGGCGGCCGCCACGTCGACCGGGCCCTCGGGAGCGGAGGGACGCCGGTGGCTCCCGGAGCCACCGGGGTCACCGGGGCCTCCCGGGGCTTCGAAACGATCCCGGGACCCTCCCGGGCCGCCGGAACTGCCCGGGCCACCGAGGCCTTCGGGACGCGCCCCGGGACCTTCGGGACGGTCACCGAGGCCTTCGGGACGGCCATGGCGACCGGAAGGCCCCGGGGCGTCCGGGCGCAGCCCGGATAGCCGCCGCCCGCCGGGCTGGCCGGCCGCGCCGGGCGAACGGGCGGCAGGTCGGCCCAGGGCGGCGGGTCTTCGTCGTCGCGGTCAGGGCGGTAAGACCTGGCCAGGCGACGGGGCGGCGGGAACTCCTGCTCGGGCACGGCGCGCCTCCGGTTTCGGGGTACGGTACGTAACGGCGCGATACGCGAAACTGGGGTCAGTACAGCGGAACTATAAACGATTTGCGGCGGCCGCGAGCACAGCATGCCATCTCGCACCATGACCATTTATCGTCACGGTCCGCACGTCACCGTCCGGATCGGGCTCAATCGAGATCTCCAGGCGGTCCTCGGCCAGGCTCTCGGCCAGCCCGGAACCCCACTCCACCACGGTGACGGCGCTGGCCACGTCGGTGTCCAGGTCCAGGTCGTCCACCTCGCTGATGCTGCCGAGCCGGTAGGCGTCGGCGTGCACGAGGACGGGCCCGGGACCGTCCAGCACGGGATGGACCCGGGCGATGACGAACGTCGGCGAGGTGACCGGGCCGCGCACGCCGAGCCCGGCGCCGATGCCCTGCACCAGCGTGGTCTTGCCGGCCCCGAGCGGCCCGGCCAGGATCACCAGGTCCCCGGCGCGCAGCACGCGTCGCGAGGCGACGGCCGAGGTCGCGCATGTCGGCATCCGTGGCAACGCGGGATGACCGAGGGCGGGAACGCGGCGTCGTTCGGCATGTAATTAATGGTCACCACCTGTATGGGTGCGCGGGACCCGGGCCCCGACGCCGGTTGCGAGATCATAGGAAATGGTGCCGAGCGCCTCGCCCCACTCCTGGGCCGTCGGCTCGCCGCCGTCTCCCGGCCCGAACAGCACGACCTCATCGCCCGCCGCGGCCGGCTCGTCGCCGAAGTCGACGACGAACTGGTCCATGCAGACCGTGCCCGCGATCGGCCAGCGGCGGCCGCGCGCGCTGACCAGCGGGAGCCCGGCCGCGGCCCGCGGCACCCCGTCGGCGTACCCGAGCGGGACCAGCCCGAGGGTCGTCTCGCGGGACGTCACGTAGCGGTGGCCGTAGGAGACGCCGGTTCCCGCGGGCACCCGTTTGACCAGGGCCAGCCGGGCGCGCAGGGTCATCGCCGGGCGCAGCCACGACGGCGCGCCGCCGGGCAGGGTGGACAGGCCGTAGCAGGCGCCGCCGAAGCGCACCAGGTCGAGCCGGGACTCCGGGACGGTCAGCGCGGCGGCGGTGTTGGCGATGTGCCTGACCTCGGGCGTGACGCCGGCCTTCTCGGCCACCGCCACGGCGTCGGCGAAGGCGGCCAGCTGGGCGGCGACCGACGGGTGCCCGGGCAGGTCGGCGCAGGCGAAGTGCGACCACAGGCCGGTCACCTCGACCGAGCCGCGGGCCTGCGCCGCCAGCGCGGCCTCGGTCACGGCCGGCCAGCCGGCCCGGGGGGCACCGCCGCGGCTCAGCCCGGTGTCGGCCTCGAGGTGCAGCCGGGCCCGGACGCCGGCCCGGACGGCCGCGGCCTCGACTTCGGCTACGTACGCGGCCGATCCGGCCGTGACGTCCACGCCCAGGCCGATGGCCTCGGCGGGATCGCCGAAGGCCATCAGGCACAGCACCGGCGCGGTCAGGCCCGCCCGCCGGAGCGCGACCGCCTCGGCCAGGTCGGCGGTGCCCAGCCAGGTCGCCCCGCCGGCCAGCGCCGCCCGGGCGGCCGCGATCATGCCGTGGCCGTACCCGTCGGCCTTCACCACGGCCATCACCTGGCTGCCGCGCACCAGCTCGCACAGGGCGGCGACGTTGGCGGTGATCGCGCCGAGGTCGACGAGGGCCTGCCGGTCTTCCGCGAGGGGTTCAGGCATGGGCGATCACAGGCTCCGGAACGCGGCCGGGAGCGCCCGGACCAGGTCGGAGGCGCCGATCGGGGCGGCGCCGGCGTCGTCGGGGGCCGCGGCCAGCCGGCCGGCCAGGCCGTGCAGGTAAGCGGCCGCCAGGCCGGCCTGGGCGGGGGCCAGGCCCTGCGCGAGCAGCGCGCCGGCCAGCCCGGACAGCACGTCGCCGCTGCCCGCGGTGGCCAGCCACGGCGTGCCGGTCGGGTTCACCAGCACCGGGCCGCCGTCCGGCGCCGCGATGACCGTCGTGGAGCCCTTGAGCAGCACCGTGACGCCCAGCTCGGCGGCCGCCCGGCGGGCGTGCTCGAGCCTGCGGGCCTCGACGTCGGCCGGGTCGGCGCCGAGCAGCCGGGCCAGCTCGCCGGCGTGCGGCGTGATCAGCGTCGGCGCGTTCCTGGGGAGCAGGTCCTGGTGCTGGCTGAGGATGGTCAGGCCGTCGGCGTCTACCAGGACCGGGAGGTCGGTGCGCACGATGGCGGTGAGCCGGGCGGCGGCCCCTTCGTCGGTTCCCATCCCCGGGCCGGCCACCCAGGCCTGGACGCGGCCGACCGAACCGGGCAGGTCCCAGTCCGGGTCGTCGGGGTGCACGCTGATCACCGTCTCCGGCCAGGCCTGGCGGACCAGCACGGCGGCGACGTCGGCGGTGACGACCCGGATCATGCCGGCCCCGCCGTGCACCGCCCCGCCGGTCGAGAGCAGCGCCGCCCCGGTGTAGCGGTCGCTGCCGGCCAGCAGGCCGAGCACGCCCCGGCGGTACTTGTCCGACTCGGCTCCCGGGCGGGGCAGCAGCGCGCGGATGTCGTCCCGCTGCGGGGCCGCGGCGTCCGGCTCGTCCGGCAGGTGGGGGCCCAGGCCGATGTCGACCAGCTCGACGGCGCCCGCGTGCCCGGCGCCCGGGTCGATCAGCAGCCCGGGCTTGAGCGTCCCGAAGGTCACGGTGACGTCGGCCCGGACGGCCGGGCCGTCCACCGTCCCGGTGTCGGCGTCGATGCCGCTCGGCAGGTCGACGGCGACCACCGTGGCGCCGTCCTGGCGGGCCTGCTCGGCCCGGGCGGCCAGGCCGGCGAACGGCTCCCGCAGGCCGCCGCGGCCGCCGATGCCGAGCAGCCCGTCGATGATCAGGTCGGCGTCGTCGACCGTCTCCGGCTCACCGGTCACCCGGCCGCCGGCCGCGCGGAGGGCGTCGAGGCCGCCCTGGTGGGTCTTCGGGCCGGCCACGATCGCGGTGACGGCCGCGCCCCGGCGGGCCAGCCGGGCGCCCGCGTAGAGGGCGTCGCCGGCGTTGTCGCCGCTGCCCGCGAGGACCACGACCCGGGCGCCGTAGACGAAGCCGGGCTCTCTTCGCAGCAGGGCGGCGCAGACCGAGGTGAGGCCGGCCGCGGCTCGCTGCATCAGCGCCCCGTCCGGGACGAGCTCCATCAGCGCCTGCTCGGCCGCGCGCACGGCGGCGACCTGGTATGCGTCTCGCATGGGGTTTCCTACCGGTCGGCGAGGGCTCGCCGGACCTCCTCGGCGAGCTGGCCGATGACGCGCTCGGCCAGGGCGGCGTCCTTGGCCTGGATCATCAGCCTGATCTTGGGTTCGGTACCGCTCGGCCGGACCAGGATCCGCCCGTCGCCGCCGAGCTGGGCCTCGGCCCGCTGGACGGCCGCGTCGACCTCCGGGCCGAGCTGCGAGGCGTCGCCGGGGACGTTGACGAGGACCTGCGGGTACTTCGGCATCATCTTGGCGGCGGCCGCCAGCGGCACGCCCTGCCGGTTCACCGCGGCCAGCAGCTGCAGGCTGGTCAGCACGCCGTCGCCGGTGGTGGCGTGCTCGCCCATGATGATGTGCCCGGACTGCTCGCCGCCGAGGACGTAGCCGCCGTCGCGCATGGCCGCGGATACGTGCTTGTCGCCGACGGGGGTCTCGATGACCTCGATGCCGGCCTCGCGCATGGCCACGTGGAAGCCCTGGTTCGACATCACCGTGACCACCACCGCGTCGCCGGTCAGCCGGCCCGCTTCCTTCAGCCCGGTGGCGAGGACGGTCAGGATCTGGTCGCCGTCGAGCGGCTGTCCTTCCCCGTCGACCGCGAGGCACCGGTCGGCGTCCCCGTCGTAGGCGATGCCCGCGTCCGCGCCGTGCTCTACCACCGCCGCGCACAGCGGGCTCCAGGGCGGTCGAGCCGCAGCCCTCGTTGATGTTCAGGCCGTCCGGGGCGGTGCCGATCGTGATGACCTCAGCGCCCGCCCGGCGCAGCGCCTGCGGGGCGAGGCGGTAGGCGGCGCCGTGCGCGCAGTCGGCCACCACCCGCAGGCCGCCCAGCGGCGGCTGCGGGGGCCCGGGCAGCGTGGCCAGCAGGTAGTCGAGGTAGCGGCCGTGCTCGGCGGTGGCGTCGCGGACCCGGCCGAACCGGGCCGGCACCACGGGCGGGGCCGTCTTGCCCGGGGCCGTCTTGCCCGGGGCGTCTTGCCTGGGCGTCTTGCCCTGGGCGGCCTCGAGCTGGGCCTCGATGGCGTCCTCGGTGGCGTCGGGCAGCTTGACCCCGCCGGGGCCGAAGAACTTGATCCCGTTGTCGGCGGCCGGGTTGTGGCTGGCGGAGATGACCACGCCGAAGTCGGCGTCCAGGGCCCCGGTCAGGTAGGCCACTCCCGGCGTGGGGATGACCCCGAGCCTGAGCACGTCGACCCCGGCGCTGGCCAGGCCCGCCACCACCGCCGCCTCGAGGAACTCCCCCGAGACGCGCGGATCCCGGCCCACCACGGCCAGCGGACGGGATGTCCGGGTCGCCGCCGCGCGGCCGCCGAGGACGGCGGCCGCGGCCGCGCTGAGATCCAGGGCCAGCCGCGCGGTCAGCTCCAGACCAGCGACCCCCCGGACGCCATCGGTACCGAACAAACGGCTACGCTGCCCCGCTTCAGCCATCTCGCTCCGCTGCTCCGCTGGTGCCCGGCCGGCATGAAAGACGGCAGGCCCCGCTGAGCTCAGCGGGGCCTGCCGGGAAAACTACCGCTTGGAGTACTGCGGCGCCTTCCGGGCCTTCTTCAGGCCGTACTTCTTGCGCTCCTTGACCCGGGCGTCCCTGGTCAGGAAGCCGGCCTTCTTCAGCGCCGGGCGGTTCTCCGGGTCGACCAGGGTCAGCGCCCTGGTCACGCCGAGGCGCAGCGCGCCGGCCTGCCCGGTGACGCCGCCGCCGGAGATCCGGGCGATCACGTCGAACTGGTTCTCCGCCCCCAGGGTCACGAACGGCTCGTTGACCAGCTGCTGGTGCACCTTGTTGGGGAAGTACCCGTCGAGCGTGCGGCCGTTGATCAGCCACTGGCCCGAGCCGGGGAGGATGCGAACCCTGGCGATGGCCTCCTTGCGGCGGCCGGTGCCCCCCGCGTTACCGGTCACCACCGGGCGCCGCGCGACGGCTCCGGCCGAGGTGTCCTGCGCGGATTCCGTGGTGTACTCCGACGGGGTTTCCCCGCCGAACTCGTCGTCGGTGGTGACGTCGCCGGAGGTCGGCGCCGTCCTCGACGCTGGTGGTTGCGCCAGTGGGCTCAGACACGCTCGTATTTCCTCTGCTCTGTCTACTGCTCGATCTGCGTGATCTCGTACGGCTGCGGCTGCTGCGCCGAGTGCGGGTGGTCCGGGCCCGCGTACACCTTGAGCTTGCTTCAGCGTCTTGCGGCCGAGGGTGTTCTTCGGCAGCATGCCGCGCACCGCCTTCTCCACGGCCCGCTCGGGGTGCGTGGCCATCAGGGTGGCGTACGAAACGGTGCGCAGGCCGCCCGGGTAACCGGAGTGCCGGTAGGCGTTCTTCTGCTCGAGCTTGTCACCGCTGAGGGCCACCTTCGCCGCGTTGACCACGACCACGAAGTCGCCGGTGTCCACGTGCGGCGCGAATATCGGCTTGTGCTTCCCTCTGAGCAGCACCGCCACGTGGCTGGCCAGACGGCCGAGCACCACGTCGGAAGCGTCGATGACATGCCACTGCCGTGTAATGTCACGGTCCTTCGGGCTGAATGTGCGCACAGTCCTGAGCCTTCGCGTATGGTTCGTGATCTTCTCCGGCCTGCACCTGCTGGTGACGGCCGCCTAGGCGTCATGCTGGTAAACCACTGCCTGGCCGACCATGGCTAGTACATCGCGCGGACGCACCGCGCTGCGCTGATCGCGCTACGAGGGCACACCGCGTGCATGCCTGTCGCGCATGACGCCAATGCAGCATACTCCGTCTCGACGCAGCGATGCCAAAAGCGACGCTACGAGCAACCCGCCCATCTTACGGTGCCCGGGCGTGTGCCCGGGACCGATGATCACGGCTCGTCGCCAGGCGGATACGCGAGGGCGGGAAAGTTCTGTGAGCACCATACCGGAATTGAGCAGACCGCTACCCTCGGGGATATGGATCAGCAGGGCGAGGGCCGCTCCCGTCGAGCCAGGGACGCCCGCCGCCAGCCGTCCTGGCCGCCGCCGGAAGGCGCCCAGGGTGATTCCGCGTTCCCCGCGGGCCGGCGGTCCCACCGGGACCCCGTTGCCCGGCCGGCCCGTCCGCGCCGGCCCCGGGGCCGGCCCCGCCGGTACCGGGCCCGCCCGGCCGCGCGGCTCTCGCTCCGGGTACCGGCGCGGGCCGGCCCCGGCCGGCACCGGCCCCGCGGCGACGGTGCCGCACCGGCACTCATCCGGCCCGGCCCGGCACCGGAGCCGCAGCCTGCCTCCCGCCCCGGCGCCGTCCCCCGGGACGGGCGCGAACCGGGCCCTGGGCCCCAGACCGGTCCGGAGCGCCGTCAGGACCGCACCCGGTGCTCGGCTCGGCCGGTCCGGCGCGCCGACGCCGCCCGCGGCTTCCCGGCGGCGAGCGATGCCTCCACCGGTTCCTTCAGCGCCTGGCACGCGCCGCAAGAGCCGCTGGCCGACCCGGCGGCCGCGGACACGGCGGACGTCTACCGGTCCGAGGAGACCTTTATCTTCGACCCGCGGGCGGCAACCCGCGGGCCCAGGGCCGCGGGTCCCCCGCCGGATCGGCGGCGCGGCGCCCGGACCGGGGGGCGCTTCCAGCCGCGCATCGCCTGGATCGCCGCGGCCGTCGTGGTCGCGGCCGCCGCCGGGCTGGCGGCTACAAGTTCCTGTACGAGGCGAGGGTCAACGCCCCGGTGCCCTCGACGCTGCGGCTGCCGACGACCGCGCCGGAGATCAACGGCCTCGACAAGACCCTCGGCAAATGGCAGCACATCGGGAGCCGCGCCCAGGATCCCCAGCCGCTGACGATCGCGGCGCTGTTCCCGCCGCAGTTCGAGCTCAACGGCGCGTCCTACGTCCGGACCGCGGCCAGCGTCACCAAGACCTGCTCGCTGGCGGTATACGGCGCGGACCTGCAGGCGGCGCTCCAGACCGGCCACTGCAGCCAGGTGGTGCGGGCGAGCTACATCTCGGGTGACGGCACGATGATGGGCACCGTCGGCGTGGTCAACCTGACCAGCTTCAGCGCCGCGCAGAAGGCCGGGAAGGCGACCGGCGCGGAGGAGATCATCGCCCCGCTGACCAGCAAGAAGGGCCCCACCAGCAAGCTGGGTAACGGCGCCGGGGTGGTGCAGGCCGAGATCAAGGGCCACTACCTGATCCTGATGTACGCCGAGTACGCCAACCTGAAGTCGCCGTCGGGCACGGCCCAGCGGCAGGCCCTCGAGCAGTTCGCCGCGAACATCGTCACCGGCAGCGCCAACATCAACCTCAGCACCCGGATGCTCACCGGCAAGCCGTAGCGCTCCGCCCCCTGGCCCGTCCGCGTAGTAGGCCAGGCGGCGCCCTCGGTATCCGATGGTGCGGACGGTGCGGGTTTCGGCGGCGCGGGCGGCCAGCTCGGCCGGGCGGCGGATAGCCCACTTCCTCCAGGCACAGGCCGTGCGGGGCGACGACGCGGACCGCGGGGTCGCGGACGGCGGCGGCGAGCACCGCGGCGGGCCAGCCGGGCGGCTGCCGTCCCTCGCCGACGGCGAGCAGCGCGCCGACCAGGGAACGGACCATGTTGTGGCAGAACGCGTCGGCCACCACGGTCGCGATCGCGATGCCGTCGCCGTCGCGGTGCCAGTCCAGGACGCGCAGCGCGCGGATGGTGGTGGCGCCCTCGCGGCGGCGGCAGAAGGCGGCGAAATCATGCTCGCCCAGCAGAGGATGCGCGGCCTCGTTCATGGCCGCCAGGTCGAGCCGCCGGAAGTACCACAGCGTCTCGTGCCGCCGCAGCGGATCGGCGGCGCCCTCGTCGTCGCAGACGCGATACGCGTAACGGCGCCACAGCGCGGAGAAGCGGGCGTCGAACCCGGCGGGCGCCAGGCCCGCGGCGCGCACCCGGACGTCGGCGGGAAGCGCGCTGGCCAGCCGGGCTACCACCCGGCTCGACCAGCCGACCAGGCCGCGCCGGGCAGGTCCACGTGGACGACCTGGCCGCGGGCGTGCACGCCGGCGTCGGTGCGGCCGGCCACGGTCAGCTTCGGCGGGCCGGGCAGCCGCAGCACTCGTCCGAGTGCCGCGGCCACCACATCCTCGACCGTGCGCCTGCCGGGCTGGGCGGCCCAGCCGGAAAAAGCTGACCCGTCGTAGGAAAGATCAATCCGGACCCGAACGAGCCGGCTTTCACCTTCCGGGTCCACCTCGGGGTCGATCCTGGGTCAGGCGTCCTTGGCCGACTCGTCGTCGCGTCGTCCGCCTCAGTCTCGCGGCGTCATCGTCGGCGTCGGCCTCGGCCGCGTCGTCGTCGACGGCTACCTCGTCCGTGACATCGGTGTCCCTCGGCCTCAGCAGCCGCGCTGGCCTCGGCGGCCTCGGTCCGTCGTCGACCTCGCTTCGGCCGCGGCCGGAGCCGCGGTCCTGGCCGGCTCGGGCCGGCGGGTACGACGGCGCGGCTTGGCCGCGACCGGCTCGCCGCGGACCAGCTCGATGACCGCCATGGCCGCGTTGTCACCCTTGCGCGGACCGATCTTCGTGATCCGGGTGTAGCCGCCGTCCCGCTCGGAGAACTCCGGCGCGATCTCGGTGAACAGCTGGTGCACCACGCCCTTGTCGGTGACCACGGTCAGCACGTGACGGCGGGCGTGCATGTCGCCGCGCTTGGCGAAGGTGATCAGCCGCTCGGCCACCGGGCGCAGCCGCTTGGCCTTGGCCTCGGTGGTGGTGATCCGGCCGTGCTGGAACAGCGCCGTGGCCAGGTTCGCCAGGATGTGCCGCTCGTGAGCGGCGCTACCGCCCAGGCGGTGGCCCTTGGTGGGCGTGGGCATACGGACCTCTCCTTGTTATACGTGGTGGGATGCCACGTCAGTACTGCTCGGTCTCCACGTAGCTCTCGTCGTCGTCGCTGTAGGCGCCGACGGCGCTGCTCGGGTCGAACCCGGGCGGCGAGTCCTTGAGCGACAGACCCATGTCAACGAGCTTCTGCTTGACTTCCTCGATCGACTTGGCGCCGAAGTTCCTGATGTCGAGCAGGTCCTGCTCGCTGCGGCCGACGAGCTCGCCCACCGTGTGGATGCCCTCGCGCTTGAGGCAGTTGTACGAGCGCACGGTGAGGTTGAGGTCCTCGATCGGCAGCGCCAGGTCGGCCGCCAGCGCGGCGTCGGTCGGCGACGGGCCGATGTCGATGCCCTCGGCGTCGACGTTGAGCTCCCGGGCCAGGCCGAACAGCTCGACCAGCGTCTTGCCCGCGCTCGCCACCGCGTCCCGCGGCCGCATGCACGGCTTGGTCTCGACGTCGAGGATGAGCCGGTCGAAGTCGGTCCGCTGCTCGACACGGGTGGCTTCGACCTTGTAGGTGACCCGCAGCACGGGCGAGTAGATGGAGTCGATCGGCACCCGGCCGATCTCCTGGCCGGGCTGCTTGTTCTGGGTGGCCGAGACGTAGCCGCGGCCGCGCTCGACGGTGAGCTCCATCTCGAGCTTGCCCTTGGCGTTCAGGGTGGCGACGTGCAGCTCGGGGTTGTGCACCTCGACGCCGGCCGGCGGCGCGATGTCGGCCGCGGTCACCTCGCCGGGGCCCTGCTTGCGCAGGTACATCACGACCGGCTCGTCGTGCTCGGAGGACACCACCAGTTCCTTCAGGTTCAGGATGATGTCGGTGACATCCTCCTTCACCCCGGGAACGGTGGAGAACTCGTGCAGGACGCCCTCGATCCTGATGCTGGTGACGGCCGCGCCCGGAATCGAGGACAGCAGCGTGCGCCGGAGCGAGTTGCCGATGGTGTAACCGAAACCCGGCTCCAGCGGCTCGATGACGAACCGGGACCGGAACTCGTCTACCTGCTCCTCGGCGAGCGAGGGGCGCTGAGCGATGAGCATTTCTGTTCCCTTCCGCGATGCCCGCTATATGACAATCGCAGTGTTTCCCCGGGGGGCGACCCCCCGGTGACCCCCCGCTCAGGGGGCCGACCCCCCTGAAACCCCCGGGGGTCCCTGCGGGACCCCGAGGGGACGGGGAGCATCGCCGTCAGGCCATCGAGGCCTGACGAGCGATTACTTCGAGTAGTACTCGACGATGAGCTGTTCCTGGACCTGCGTGTCGATCTGGGCCCGGACGGGCAGCGAGTGCACGAGCACCCGCATCTTGTCCGGGACCACCTCGAGCCACGCCGGGACGGTGCGCTCGCCGACCTCGGCCCGCGCGACGACGAACGGCGTCATCTCGAGGAACTTGGCCGGGACCTCAACGATGTCGTTCTCGCTGACCCGGTAGGACGGGATGTCGACCTTCTTGCCGTTCACCGTGAAGTGGCCGTGCGTGACCAGCTGGCGGGCCATGTCGCGGCTCTTGGCGAAGCCAGCCCGGAACACGACGTTGTCCAGGCGGCGCTCAAGCAGCTGGAGCATGGTCTCGCCGGTACGGCCGTGCTTGCGGGAGGCTTCCACGTAGTAGCCGTGGAACTGGCGCTCCAGGATGCCGTAGATCCGGCGGGCCTTCTGCTTCTCCCGGATCTGCTGCAGGTAGTCGCCTTCCTTGGGCCGGTTCCTGCCGTGCTCGCCCGGCGGGTAAGGCCGGATCTCGATCGGGCACTTCGGCGAATCGCACTTCGCGCCCTTGAGGAAGAGCTTGGTCTTCTCCCGGCGGCACAGCTTGCAGTCCGGGCCTGTGTATCGAGCCATCTGTCGCTATCTCCTCAAGCCCGTCAGACCCGGCGCCGCTTCGGCGGCCGGCAGCCATTGTGCGGAACGGGGGTCATGTCCTGGATCGAGCCGACCTCCAGCCCGGTCGCCTGCAGCGACCTGATGGCGGTCTCCCGTCCCGACCCCGGGCCCTTGACGAAGACATCGACCTTGCGCATGCCGTGCTCCATCGCGCGGCGCGCGGCGGCCTCGGCTGCCATCTGCGCGGCGTACGGCGTCGACTTGCGCGATCCCTTGAACCCGACCTGACCCGCGGAGGCCCACGAGATCACGTTTCCGGTCGGGTCGGTAATCGAGATGATCGTGTTGTTGAACGTGCTCCTGATGTGGGCGTGCCCGTGAGCTACGTTCTTCCGCTCCTTGCGGCGCACCTTCTTGGCGGCCTGGCTACGGCTCTTTGCTGGCGGCATATCCTTCTTTGGCTTCCTAACGAGGTGATCGATCCGCGGTTCGGACTACTTCTTGCCGGCCTTCTTCTTGCCGGCCACCGTCTTCTTCTTGCCCTTGCGGGTGCGCGCGTTGGTCTGCGTCCGCTGCCCGTGCACCGGAAGCCCGCGGCGGTGGCGGATCCCCTGGTAGCAGCCGATCTCGACCTTGCGCCTGATGTCAGCCTGGACCTCACGGCGCAGGTCACCTTCGACCTGGTAGGTGGCGTCGATCCAGTCGCGGAGCTTCATCAGCTCCTCGTCGGTGAGGTTGCTGACCCGGGTGTCGCCGCTGACGCCGGTAGCCTCCAGCGTCTGCAGGGAACGGGTCCGGCCGATGCCGTAGATGTAGGTGAGCGCGATCTCGACCCGCTTGTCGCGGGGCAAGTCCACTCCAGAAAGCCTGGCCATGCTCGGGCAGTTCTCCTTCGTCTCGCGGAGGTGCTTCGCGCCGCTCCCACACCCTGCCCGGACGTGGCCCCGGCCTCCGTCCGGGGGTCGCAGCCACTAAGTGCGGCTGCTGCGGTGCGCGTCTTTGGAGCGTCAGCCTTGCCGCTGCTTGTGCCGCGGGTCGGTGCAGATGACCATGACGCGGCCGTGCCGACGGATGATCCGGCACTTGCTGCAGATCTTCTTGACGCTCGGCTTGACCTTCACGGTGCTTTCCCCACTAAATCTGTCTTGCCTGGCTGTTATTACTTGTACCGGTACACGATCCGCCCGCGGCTCAGGTCGTAGGGGCTTAGCTCCACTACCACCCGGTCGTCGGGCAGGATACGGATGTAGTGCATCCGCATTTTCCCGCTGATGTGAGCGAGAACCTTGTGCCCGTTGTCCAGCTCCACCCGGAAGAAGGCATTCGGGAGTGACTCGACAACCGTGCCTTCAATCTCAATGGCGCCGTCTTTCTTGGGCATGTACTCCGCACTTCGTTCTGTCGTAATGGCCCGCGCCGGAGCGCGGTCTGGTCTGGCTCGTACGGGCTAGCCCGTACTGCCAGGCCCGGCCGTACGGGCTAGCCGTACTGACCTGGGCGGCAGCCTGCCCCGCCTGGCTCACGCCGATGCCGGCGATGCCAGCGGGACGAAAAACCGGGAAGGGCCGGTATCGTGGTCGCGTACGCGATCCCCCGAGTTCCGGCCGGGTAGAACCCAGCAGATGGGCCGGAGACGAGTGTACTCGACCTCGGGCCCCGACGCGAACCGCCCAGGTTATAAGACACTCCGGGCCCCGCCGGTATTCCCGGCGCGGCGGCGCCGGCTAGCCGCCGGGGCGCTGGGAGCGGCGGACTATCGCCCAGATCCAGGGCAGGGCGATCAGCGCCCACCAGGGGAACCAGGTGCCGCTGCCGACGACCGCGGCGACCGCCCAGATGGCGACCATGGCCGAGGTGACCACCGCCCACGCCCCCATGGCCACGGTCCCCGGCGTGAACCGGGCCGGGCTGGCGTGGCCCTGGTCGGCCGGGAGCAGCGAGTGCCCGGGGCGGGTCGGGCCGCGGCGCAGCGAGGCGTCCGGCAGCTGGTACAGGTCGATGGCGGGCAGGTCGGTCATCAGCTCGTCGAGCTCGCCCAGCGTCTTGGCCTCCAGGGCGCGGTCCATGCGCTCGTGGAATTCCTCGGCGGTCAGCCGGCCGGCGGCGTGGTGCTCGCGCAGCATCGAGGCGACGCGGTCGCGATCCGCGTCCGAGGCGCGGATTCGCGGGTCACCAGGCACCTGGCACCTTCTTCGCTCGGAGCGTGTCCTGCTTCTCCTAGTATCGCTCCGCGGGATCGTCCCGGCGGGCCAGCCCCTCCTTGCCGCCGTCCTCGGCGGTCAGCACCCAGGGCCCGTCCGGGGTGATCGCGACCGTGTGCTCGAAGTGAGCGGCCCAGCTCCCGTCGGCGGTGACGACCGTCCAGTCGTCGTCGAGCAGGACGGTCTCCGGGCCGCCGAGCATCACCATCGGCTCGATGGCCAGCGCCATGCCCGGCCGCAGCCGCGGTCCCCGGCCGGGACGCCCGTAGTTGGGCACCGGCGGGTCCATGTGCATCGCGGTGCCGATCCCGTGCCCGGTGTACTCCTCGACGACGCCGTACGGGCCGGAGGCGGCCACGCTGGCCTCCACCGCGTGCGAGATGTCGCCGAGCCGGGCGCCGGCCCGCGCCTGGGCGAGCCCGCGCCACAGCGCGGCCTCGCAGGCCTCCAGCAGCCGGGTGTGCTCGGCGGAGATGGTCCCCACGCCGACGGTGAGGGCGGCGTCCCCGTGCCAGCCGCGGACGATGGCGCCGCAGTCGATCGAGATGATGTCCCCGTCCCGCAGGCTCCGCCGCGGGCTGGGGATGCCGTGCACGATCTCCTCGTTCACCGACGTGCAGATCACCGCCGGGTAGCCGTGGTAGCCCTTGAACGACGGGGTCGCGCCCGCGTTGCGGATCTCGGCCTCGGCCAGCTCGTCGAGCTCGGCGGTGGTGACGCCGGGGCGGACCGCCGCGGCCAGCAGGCTCAGGGTGCGCGCGACCACCAGGCCGGCCTCGCGCATCACCGCGAGCTGCTCGGGTGTCTTGATCTCGATGGTCATGCCACCACGCCATATCGCCAGGGTGAATCTCTCAGTTCTCAGCGTTGAACGGGCGCAGCGCGGCCATGGCCCGGCTGGTGATCTCTTCCACCGGGCCGGTCGCGTCGATCCCGATCAGGATGTTCTCGTCGGCGTAGAAGGCAATCAGCGGGGAGGTCTGCTCGGCGTAGACCTCGAGCCGGTGCCTGATGGTCTCCTCGGAGTCATCGTCCCGCTGGAAGAGCTCGCCGCCGCAGTCGTCGCAGATGCCCTTGCGGGCGGGCGGGTCGTACAGCACGTGCTGGACGCGCTCGCAGCGACGGCAGGTCCGGCGTCCGGACAGCCGCCGCACCACCTCGTCCTCGTCCACCACGAGCTCGAGCACGACGCTGAGCCGGACGTCCAACTCGGCGAGCATCTTCTTCAGCGTCTCGGCCTGCGGGACGTTCCGCGGGAAGCCGTCGAGCAGGAAGCCCTCCTGGGCGTCGTCCTCCGCCAGCCGGTCCCGGACCATCGCCACCGTCACCTCGTCCGGTACCAGGTCGCCCCGGTCCATGAACTCCTTGGCCTTGCGGCCCAGCTCGGTGTTGTTCGTGACGTTGTACCGGAAAATATCACCTGTCGAGATCCTCGGGATCGCCAGGTGCGAAGCTATGAACTGGGCCTGTGTCCCCTTGCCCGCACCGGGGGGCCCGACGAGGACGATGCGCACTATCGCAAGAAACCCTCATAGTTGCGCTGCTGCAACTGGCTCTCGATCTGCTTCACCGTGTCCAGCCCGACGCCGACCATGATCAGCAGGCTGACCCCGCTGAACGGGAACTGGTTGGCGACGCCGACGGCGCTGAGCGCCACCAGCGGGAACAGCGCGATGATCCCGAGGTAGATCGAGCCGGGCGCGGTGAGCCTGCTGAGCACGTACTGGAGGTACTCAGCGGTCGGCCGGCCGGGGCGGATCCCAGGGATGAACCCGCCGTACTTCTTCATGTTGTCGGCGACTTCTTGCGGGTTGAAGGTGATCGACACGTAGAAGTAGGTGAACCCGACGATCAGCACGAAGAAGGCGAGCATGTACAGCGGCGAGCTGCTCTGCTCGATGTAGCGGGCGACCCAGGCGACCCAGCCCTGCGGCTTGGTCTGGCTGCCGAACAGCTGGGCGGCCAGGGTCGGGATGTACAGCAGGGACGAGGCGAAGATGACCGGGATGACGCCCGCCTGGTTGACCTTCATCGGGATGTAGGTCGAGGTGCCGCCGTACATCCGGCGGCCCACCATGCGCTTGGCGTACTGGACCGGGATACGGCGCTGGGCCTGCTCCATGAACACGATGAACGCGATGATGGCGACCACCACGACCAGGGCGATGGCGGCGTAGAACGGCGCCCTTGTGCCCGGTAGATGGCCAGCAGCTCGCCCGGGATGACCGAGATCACCGTGGTGAAGATCAGCACCGACATGCCGTTGCCGACGCCGCGGTCGGTGATCAGCTCGCCCATCCACATGATGACCGTGGTGCCGGCCACCATGGTGATCACCATCGTGGCGATGGTGAAGACGGAGGCGTTCGGGATCAGCGGGTTGTTACCCGCGGCCCCGCACCCGTTGAACAAGGTGCCCGACCGGGCCAGCTCCACGTATCCGGTGGACTGGAGCAGCGCCAGGCCCACGGTGAGGTACCGGGTGTACTGGGTGATCCTGGCCTGGCCCGCCTGCCCCTCCTGCTTCAGCGTCTCCAGCCGCGGGATCACGACGGTGAGCAGCTGCAGGATGATGCTGGCGGTGATGTACGGCATGATGCCGAGCGCGAACACCGACAGGCGCAGCAGCGCCTGGCCGCTGAGCAGGTTGACGATGGCCAGCACGCCCGCCGTGGAGCCGGTGGCCGCCGCGTTGGAGCAGAAGGCCACGTTCTCCTCGTTGATGCCCGGCGTGGGCAGCGAGGCACCGAGGCGGAACAGCGCGATGAGGCCCAGCGTGATCAGCAGCTTCTTGCGAAGGTCCGGCGTCTGGAACGCCCGCACGAAGGCCGTGAGCATGCGCAGTCCTCGCTTCGGTTGGTGGGGCAGTCCACGTATCTTACCCGGGACTGAATAATGTGTCTCTTGCTCGCTTGCCTCCGGGCCGCCCTGGCGGCAGCCCGGAGGCTCGCTTGCAGCCTAGGTCAGGAAAGCGCGGTAACGGAGCCGCCGGCCTGCTCGATCTTGGCGGCGGCCGAGGCCGAGAAGGCGTGCGCGGTGACCCGGAGGGCCACGGTGAGCTCGCCGGTGCCGAGCACCTTGATCAGCTCGCCCTTGCGGGCGGCGCCCTTGGCCACCATGTTCTCCGGAGTCACGTCGCCGCCCTCGGGGAACAGCTCGGCCAGGCGGCCGGTGTTCACCACCTGGTAGGTGGTGCCGAAGCCCGCGTTGGAGAAGCCCTTCAGCTTCGGCAGCCGACGGTACAGCGGCATCTGGCCGCCCTCGAAACCGAGGCGGACCGTGTTACGCGCCTTGGTGCCCTTGGTGCCGCGCCCGGCGGTCTTGCCCTTGGACGCCTCACCGCGGCCGACCCGCGTCTTGGCCTTGTGCGCTCCCGGCGCGGGCCGCAGGTGATGCAGCTTGAGCCCGCGCCGCCCTGCCCTCCGCTCGCCTCCGGCAAGACGTTCTGTTCGTCCGGCATTTAGTCCACTTCCTCTACCGTGACCAGGTGGCGCACGGTCTTGATCATGCCGCGGAACTCGGGCCGGTCCGGCTTGACCACGACCTGGCCGATCCGGCGCAGCCCCAGCGAGCGCAGCGAGTTCCGCTGCGCGCTGTTGCCGCCGATCTTCGACTTGGTCTGTGTCACCTTCAGCTGTGCCATCTGCGTCCTCCCGTCAGGCCCCGGCCGCGGCCGCACGGGCCCGCAGCATGGCCGCGGGGGCCACGTCCTCGATCGGCAGACCGCGCTTGGCCGCGATCTCTTCCGGCCGGTTCAGGCTCTTCAGCGCGGCCACCGTGGCGTGCACCACGTTGATCGGGTTGGACGAGCCGAGCGACCGGGACAGCACGTCGTGGATGCCCGCGCACTCGAGCACGGCGCGCACCGGGCCGCCGGCGATGACGCCGGTTCCCGGGCTGGCCGGCTTGAGCAGCACCACGCCCGCCGCCTCCTCGCCCTGCACGGTGTGCGGGATGGTGCTGGCGATCATCGGCACCCGGAAGAAGTGCTTCTTGGCCTCCTCCACGCCCTTGGCGATGGCGGCCGGCACCTCCTTGGCCTTGCCGTACCCGACGCCGACCATTCCCTTGCCGTCGCCCACCACGACCAGCGCGGTGAAGCTGAAGCGGCGGCCGCCCTTGACGACCTTGGCCACCCGGTTGATGGTGACCACATGCTCGAGGTAGGCGGCCTGCTTCTCGGCCGCGCCGCCGCGCCGGTCATCGCGGCGCTCGCGCCGTTCGCCGCCGCCGCCGCCTCGCCGCGGTGCTCCTGGCATTAGCCCTTCCTCATCTCTGTATTGCCATGCTCGTTCACAGCTTCAGCCCGCCTTCGCGCGCGCCGTCCGCGAGCGCCGCGACCCGGCCGTGGTAGCGGTAGCCGCCACGGTCGAACACCACGGCCTCGATGCCGGCGTCCTTGGCCCGCTGCGCGAGCAGCTCGCCCACCCGGCGCGCCTTGGCGGTCTTGTCGCCCGTCGGCCGTCCGGACATCCGCGTCCAGGGTGGACGCGGCGGCCAGCGTACGGCCCACGGTGTCGTCGACGATCTGCGCGAACATGTGCCGCGCGGACCGGTTGACGACCAGCCGCGGCCGGATCGCGCTGCCGGTGACCTTCTTGCGGACCCGCAGGTGCCGGCGGGCGCGCCCGGCGGCAGAGGCCTGCGTCTTCGGGCGCACCCGCCCGGTGGCGCGTGCGCGCGACTGCGTTTTGGTGCCAGCCATGACCTACTTACCAGCCTTCCCGACCTTGCGGCGGATCTGCTCACCCTGGTACCGCACGCCCTTGCCCTTGTACGGGTCGGGCTTGCGGAGCTTGCGGATTTGCGCGGCCATCTCGCCCACCTGCTGCTTGTCGATGCCCTCGACCACGAACCTGGTGGGGGCCTCGACCCGGAAGGTGATGCCCTCCGGCGGGTGGATGACCACGGGGTGGCTGAACCCGAGCGAGAACTCGAGGTCGCTGCCCTTGGCCTGGACGCGGTAGCCGACGCCGACGATCTCCAGGGTCTTGCGGTAGCCGTCAGTGACACCGGTGACCATGTTGGCGATCAGCGTGCGCGACAAGCCGTGCAGCGCCCGCACCGGGCCGTCGTCGTTCGGCCTGGTGACCTTGATGACGCCGTCTTCCCGCACGACGTCGATCGGGAGAGGCCACGGTGTGCTGCAGCTTGCCCTTGGGTCCCTGCACGGTGACCTGGCGCCCGTCGATGTCGATCTGAACCCCGCTGGGGATGGTGACGGGGAGCCGCCCGATCCTTGACATTGCAGCTCTCCTTACCAGACGTAGGCGAGGACTTCCCCGCCCACGCCCCGCTTCTTGGCCTGCTTATCGGTCAGCAGCCCGCCGGACGTGGAGATGATCGCCACGCCGAGGCCGCCGAGGACCTTGGGCAGGTTGTCCTTCTTCGCGTACACGCGCAGGCCGGGCTTGGAAACCCGCTTGATGCCGGCGATGGAACGCTCGCGCTGGTTCCCGAACTTCAGGATGACCACGAGGTTCTTGCCGACCTCGGCGTCTTCCACCCGCCATCCGGCGATGTAGCCCTCCTGCTGGAGGATCTCCGCGATGTGGGACTTGATCTTGGAATACGGCATGTTCACGGTGTCGTGATAGGCCGAGTTCGCGTTCCGCAGACGCGTCAGCATGTCCGCGATCGGATCGGTCATCGTCATGGCCAACAGGCCTTCCTCACCGGGGTTTCCCGTCTGGAGACGGGACCTACGGTGTGCTCGTTCTTGGTTGTTACCAGCTGGACTTGGTGATACCGGGCAGTTCGCCGCGGTGTGCCATCGTGCGGAAGCAGATCCGGCACAGGCTGAACCTGCGGTAGACGGCCCGGGGCCGCCCGCAGCGGGTGCAGCGGGTGTAGCCGCGCACCTGGAACTTCGGCGTCCGCTTCTGCTTAACGACCAGCGCCTTCTTTGCCATTACCTCACCCCTCCCTGAAGGGGAAGCCGAGCCGCCGCAGCAGCGAGCGGCCTTCGGCGTCGTTGGTTGCGGTGGTCACGACGGTGATGTCCATCCCGCGCTGCCGGTCCACCTTGTCCGGGTCGATCTCGTGGAACATGACCTGCTCGACGAGACCGAACGTGTAGTTGCCGTTACCGTCGAACTGCCGGTCGGACAGGCCGCGGAAGTCACGGATCCGGGGCAGGGCGATGGCCAGCAGGCGGTCGAGGAACTCCCACATGCGGTCGCCGCGCAGCGTGGTGTGCGCGCCGATGGGCATGCCCTCGCGCAGCTTGAACTGGGCCACCGACTTCTTGGCCTTGGCCACGGCCGGGCCGCTGCCCGGTGATGGTGGACAGGTCACGGACCGCGCCTTCGATCAGCTTCGCGTCCCTGGCCGCCTCGCCGACGCCCATGTTCACGACGATCTTGACCAGCCCGGGGATCTGCATCACGTTGGCGTAGCCGAACTCTTCCTTGAGCGCGGGCGCGATCTCGGCCCGGTAGCGCTCCTTGAGCCGCGGAATCCGGCGGCGCTTCGGTAGCCATCAGATGTCCTTCCCGCTCGGCCTGGCGACGCGGATCTTGTTGCCGTCCTCGTCGAACCGGTAGCCGACTCGCGCGGTCTTCTTGTCGTCGTCCGGATCGGCCAGCTGGACGTTGCTCACGTCGATCAGGGCCTCCTCGTGCGTGATGCCGCCTTCCTTGGCACCGCGCTGGCCCTGGTAGCTGACCTTCTTGTTCTTCTTCACCACGTTGACGCCCTGGACCAGCACCTTGCCCCGGTCCGGGTAGGCCGCGATGACCAGACCGGAACGTCCCCGGTCACGGCCCGCGACCACGATCACGTGGTCACCCTTCTTGATCTTCATCACAGCACCTCCGGCGCCAGCGAGATGATCCGCATGAAGCGCTTCTCCCGCAGCTCACGGCCGACCGGGCCGAAGATGCGGGTACCGCGCGGGTCCCCGCCGTCCCTGATCAGCACCGCCGCGTTCTCGTCGAACCGGATGTAGGAGCCGTCGCCGCGGCGGCGCTCCTTGCGGGTACGCACCACGACCGCCTTGACGACATCGCCTTTTTTCACGCCGGCGCCGGGAAGGGCATCCTTCACCGTCGCCACGATGACGTCACCGATGCCCGCGTATCGCCGGCCGCTGCCACCGAGAACGCGGATGCAGAGGATCTCCTTGGCACCCGTGTTGTCGGCGACCTTAAGCCGCGACTCCTGCTGGATCACGTCAACTCCTGCTATCTTTCGCCGGGCATCGGAGCCAGGCGGAGCTGTTCTACTTGGCCTTCTCGAGGATCTCGGCTACCCGCCAGCGCTTGGTCGAGGACAGCGGCCGGGTCTCCATCAGCAGCACCCGGTCGCCCACGCCGCAGGCGTTGTTGGCGTCGTGTGCCTGGTACTTCTTGGTACGGCGCAGAACCTTGCCGTACTTGGGGTGCTTCACGTGGTCCTCGACCTGGACGACGACCGTCTTGTCCATCTTGTCGCTGACCACGAGACCTTCCCGGCTCTTGCGGTAACCCCGGCGCTCCGGGGCACCGTCCGTGGCGTTCTCGCTCACTTGCCGGCCTCCTTGTCATCCTTAGCGGAGCCGCTCGCGGCGACGGCCACCGGTGCCTCGTCCTCGCCGGAATCCTCGATCAAGGTGATGATCCCGAGCTCGCGCTCGCGCATCACCGTGTAGATACGGGCGATTTCCTTGCGGACCGCACGGAGCCTGCCATGGCTCTCCAGCTGGCCGGTGGCCCCCTGGAAACGCAGGTTGAACAGCTCCTCCTTGGCCTCGGCCAGCTTGGAGTGCAGTTCTTCCTCGGTGGACACGCGCAGCTGCGCGTTCAGGCTGTTAGCCATCAGCCTTCACCCAATTCACGCTTGACGACCTTGCACTTCATCGGCAGCTTGTGGATCGCGCGCCGGAGCGCCTCCCTGGCCACCGGCTCGGCGATGCCGGAGATCTCGAACATGACCCGTCCGGGCTTCACGTTCGCGATCCACCACTCCGGCGAGCCCTTGCCGGAACCCATCCGGGTCTCGGCCGGCTTCTTGGTCAGCGGCCGGTCCGGGTAGATGTTGATCCACACCTTGCCGCCACGGCGGATGTGCCGCGTCATGGCGATACGGGCGGCCTCGATCTGCCGGTTGGTCACGTAGGAGTGCTCGAGCGCCTGGATCCCGAACTCGCCGAAGTTCACCTGGGTCCCGCCGGTCGCGTTCCCGGTCCGGTGCGGACGGTGCTGCTTCCGGTGCTTGACCCTGCGCGGAATGAGCATGACTCAGCCCTCCTCGCCCGCGCTCGCGCTAGCGCCGCGTCGCGGGCGCCGCCTCGGCCCCGCGCCGGCCGCCGCCGCCGCCGCGAGGACCGGCGCCCTGCCCGTCACGCGGCCGCTGGGTCCGCTGCTGGGCCGCGGCCCGCAGCGCCGCCGCCTGTGCTTCCCGCCCGGCCCGGCTGGTCGGGGCCTCGCCCCGGTAGATCCAGACCTTCACGCCGATCCGGCCGAAGGTGGTCCGGGCCTCGTAGAAGCCGTAGTCGATGTCCGCGCGCAGCGTGTGCAGCGGTACCCGGCCCTCGCGGTAGAACTCGGACCGGGACATCTCCGCGCCGCCGAGGCGGCCGGAGCACTGCACCCGGATCCCCTTGCAGCCCGGGCTCTTCATCGCGCTCTGGATCGCCTTGCGCATGGCCCGCCGGAAGGAAACCCGGCTGGACAGCTGCTCGGCGACACCCTGGGCGACCAGCTGGGCATCGATCTCGGGGTTCTTCACCTCGAGGATGTTCAGCTGGATCTGCTTGCTGGTCATCTTCTCCAGGTCGCCGCGGATGCGGTCGGCCTCGGCGCCACGGCGGCCGATGACGATGCCCGGCCGGGCGGTGTGGATGTCGACCCGCACCCGGTCCCTGGTCCGCTCGATCTCGACCTTGGAGATGCCCGCCCGCTCCATGCCGCGCTGCAGCATGCGCCGGATGGCCACGTCCTCGGCCACGTATTCCTTGTACAGCTTGTCGGCGTACCAGCGGCTCTTGAAGTCGGTGGTGATGCCCAGCCGGAACCCGTGCGGGTTCACCTTCTGGCCCACTAGCGGGTCCCTCCTTCGGAATCGTCGGAGACGATCACCGTGATGTGGCTGGTGCGCTTCAGGACGCGGTAACCGCGACCCTGGGCGCGCGGCCGGAACCGCTTGAGCGTCGGCCCTTCGTCGACCCAGGCCCGGCGTACCCACAGCATGCCCCGGTCCCCGCGCCCGCCGCGGAACGTCCGCGTTGGCGATCGCGCTAGCGAGCACCTTGCCGACAGGGTCACTGGCCGACTGCGGCGCGAACGCGAGCACGGCCTGCGCCTCGTCGGCGGGCAGCCCGCGGATCAGGTCCACCACCCGGCGGGCCTTCCGCGGCGTGACGCGGACGTACCGCGCCATTGCCCTGGCTTCCATCATTCCTCCTGGGTCCGGCTAGCGACGGCTGCGCCGGTCGTCCTTGACGTGACTGCGGAAAGTCCGCGTAGGCGCGAACTCGCCGAGCTTGTGGCCCACCATCGACTCGGTGATGAACACCGGGATGTGCTTCCTGCCGTCATGCACGGCGATCGTGTGGCCCAGCATGGCCGGGATGATCATGGAACGCCGGGACCAGGTCCTGATGACGGTCTTCGACCCCCGGTCGTTCTGCACGTCCACCTTCTTCATCAGGTGGTCGTCGACGAAGGGGCCCTTCTTAAGGCTACGAGGCATCGCGTGCTGCTCCTACCGCTTGTTCCTGCCGCGGCGACGGCTGATCAGCCGGTCACTCGGCTTGTGCGCCCGGCGGGTCCGGCCCTCCGGCTTGCCCCACGGGCTGACCGGGTGACGTCCGCCAGAGCTCTTGCCCTCACCGCCGCCAAGCGGGTGGTCAACAGGGTTCATGGCCACGCCGCGGACGGTCGGGCGCTTGCCCTTCCACCGGTTGCGGCCGGCCTTGCCCAGCTTGATGTTGCCCTGCTCGGCGTTGCCGACCGCGCCGACGGTGGCCCGGCAGGTCGCGTCGACCCGCCGGATCTCGCCGGACGGCATCCGCAGCTGGGCGAAGCCGCCCTCCTTGGCGAGCAGCTGCACCCCGGAGCCCGCGGACCGGGCGATCTTGGCGCCGCCGCCCGGGCGCAGCTCGATGGCGTGCACCACCGTGCCGGTCGGGATGAAGCGCAGCGGCAGCGAGTTGCCCGGCTTGATGTCCGCCCCGGGACCGCTCTCCACCCGGTCGCCCTGGGCCAGGCCGGTCGGGCAGATGATGTAGCGCTTCTCGCCGTCCGCGTAGTGCAGCAGCGCGATCCGCGCGGTGCGGTTCGGGTCGTACTCGATGTGCGCGACCTTGGCCGGCACGCCGTCCTTGTCCGCCCGCCTGAAGTCGATCAGCCGGTAGGCCCGCTTGTGGCCGCCGCCCTGATGCCGGGCGGTGACGCGGCCGTGCACGTTCCGGCCGCCCTGCGAGTGCAGCGGGCGCACCAGCGACTTCTCCGGCTCACTCCTGGTGACCTCGGAGAAGTCCGAGCCGCTCGCGCCACGCCGGCCCGGGGTGGTCGGCTTGTACTTACGGATAGCCATGTCTGGTCGTCTCCCCTAGGCGCCGAAGATGTCGATCCGGTCGCCCTCGGCGAGGGAGACGATCGCGCGCTTGGTGTCCGGCCGCTTGCCCCAGCCATACCGGGTGCGACGCCGCTTGCCTGGACGGTTCACGGTGTTCACCCCGGTCACCTTGACCCCGAACACGGCCTCGACCGCGATCCTGATCTGGGTCTTGTTGGCATCGGGGGCGACGACGAAGGTGTACTTGCCCTCGTCGAGCAGCCCGTAGCTCTTCTCCGAGACCACCGGCCGCAGCAGGATGTCCCTCGGGTTGCTGTCCCGGCTCACTTGGCCGCCTCCTTCGCTGACCCGGAAGCCCGGTCGACGAACGCCGTCAGGGCCTGCTCGGTGAAGACCACGTGGTCGCTGGCCAGCACGTCATAGGTGTTGAGCTGGTCCTCGGTGAGCACGTGCACGCTGGCCACGTTCCGCAGCGACTTCCAGGTGAGCTCGTCGTCGCGGTGCGCGACCACGAGCACCTTGCGCGCCGGCGCGCCGACCGCAGTGGCCAGCACGGCCAGCGCGTCCTTGGTCCGGGGCAGGTCGCCGTCGACGAAGGCGCTGACGACCTGGACCCGGCCGTGGCTGAGCCGGTCGGACAGCGCGCCGCGCAGCGCGGCGGCCTTCATCTTCTTCGGCGTCCGCTGCTCGTAGGAACGCGGCTGCGGGCCGTGCACGACACCGCCGCCCGCGTACTGGGGCGCCCGCAGGGAGCCCTGGCGGGCGCGGCCGGTGCCCTTCTGGCGGTACGGCTTCTTGCCGCCGCCGCGCACGTCGCCGCGGGTCTTGGTGGCGTGGGTGCCCTGCCGGGCCGCCGCCTGCTGTGCCACCACGACCTGGTGGATCAGGGGCACGTTCACCTTGGCGGCGAAGATCTCCTCGGGCAGCTCTACCGTCTTGTTGCCCTTAGCGCCAATGACGCTGACCGCTGTCATCGGACTTCCTCCCCTAGGGTCCTGGCCGCGCTGCGGACGAAGACGAGCTGGCCCCGGGGGCCGGGCACCGCGCCCTTGATCAGGAGCAGGCCGCGCTCGGCGTCCACGGCGTGCACGGTGAGCGACTGCACGGTGGTGCGCACGCCGCCCATCCGGCCCGCCATCCGCACGCCCTTGAACACGTGGCCCGGGGTGGCGCAGCCGCCGATGGAGCCGGGCGACCGGTGCTTGCGCTGGGTGCCGTGCGAGGAGGACAGGCCCTTGAAGCCGTGCCGCTTCATCACGCCCGCGAAGCCCTTGCCCTTGCTCTTGCCGCTCACGTCGACGTGCTGCCCGCTGGCGAACACCTCGGCCGTGACCTCCTGCCCGAGCGTGTACTCGGAGGCGTCATCGGTCCGCAGCTCGGCCAGGTACCGGCGCGGCGTCAGGCCGGCCTTCTCGAACACGCCGCTGACCGGCTTGGTCACCTTGCGCGGGTCGATCTCGCCGAAGCCGAGCTGCACGGCCGAGTAACCGTCGTTGTCCGGGGTCCGCACGCCGGTCACGACGCACGGACCGGCCTGCACCACCGTGACCGGCACGATCTGCCCGGCGTCGTTGAAGACCTGGGTCATGCCGAGCTTGGTGCCCAGGATCCCTTTGATCTGCTTGCCCATGTCGGTGCGTTCCTCAGAGCTTGATCTCGATGTCGACGCCGGCCGGCAGGTCGAGGCGCATCAGCGAGTCCACCGTCTTGGGCGTCGGGTCGAGGATGTCGATCAGCCGCTTGTGCGTCCGCATCTCGAAGTGCTCGCGCGAGTCCTTGTACTTGTGCGGAGAGCGGATGACGCAGTACACGTTCTTCTCGGTTGGCAGCGGCACCGGGCCGGCCACCCGCGCGCCGGTACGCGTCACGGTGTCGACGATCTTCCGCGCCGAGCTGTCGATGACCTCGTGGTCATATGCCTTGAGCCGGATGCGGATTTTCTGTCCCGCCATTGTGGCCTCGGTGTCCTTCGCTTTAGTCAGCCGCTGTGTCTTTGCCCGGGGGCTTCGCCGCCAAGGCGACCCCCGCAGTCATCGCGCGAGGCGGACCGACCTTCGGCCGGCCCGCCGTCGCGCGACGACGTTACTTGATGATCTTCGTGACCCGGCCGGCGCCGACGGTACGGCCGCCTTCGCGGATCGCGAACCGCAGGCCTTCCTCCATGGCGATCGGCTGGATCAGGTCGACGTGCATGTCGGTCCGGTCGCCCGGCATGACCATCTCGGTGCCCTCGGGGAGGTTCACCACGCCGGTCACGTCGGTGGTCCGGAAGTAGAACTGCGGACGGTAGTTGTTGAAGAACGGCGTGTGCCGGCCGCCCTCGTCCTTGGACAGGATGTAGACCTGGCCCTCGAACTCGGTGTGCGGGGTGTTGGTGCCCGGCTTGATGACGACCTGGCCGCGCTCCACATCCTCGCGCTTGATGCCGCGGAGCAGCAGGCCCACGTTGTCGCCGGCCTGGCCGTCGTCGAGGATCTTGCGGAACATCTCCACGCCGGTGACGGTGGTGGACTGCGCCTTTTCCTTGATCCCGATGATGTCGACGGTCTCGCCGGTGTGGATGGTGCCGCGCTCGATCCGGCCGGTCACCACGGTGCCGCGGCCGGTGATCGAGAACACGTCCTCGACCGGCATCAGGAACGGCTTGTCGATCTCGCGGACCGGCTCGGGGATGGAGTCGTCGCAGGCGGTCATGAGCTCCATGACCTTCTCGCCCCACTCGGCGTCGCCCTCGAGCGCCTTGAGCGCGGATACCCGGACCACCGGCACGTCGTCGCCCGGGAACTCGTACTCGGTGAGCAGCTCGCGGACCTCGAGCTCGACCAGCTCGAGGATCTCCTCGTCGTCCACCATGTCCGCCTTGTTCAGCGCGACCACGATGTAGGGCACGCCGACCTGGCGGGCGAGCAGCACGTGCTCGCGGGTCTGCGGCATCGGGCCGTCGGTCGCGGCGACCACCAGGATCGCGCCGTCCATCTGGGCGGCACCGGTGATCATGTTCTTGATGTAGTCCGCGTGACCGGGGCAGTCCACGTGCGCGTAGTGCCGCTTCTCGGTCTGGTACTCGACGTGCGAGATCGAGATGGTGATGCCGCGCTCCTTCTCCTCCTTCGCGTTGTCGATCTGGTCGAAGGGGGTGAAGGGGTTCACCTCGGGCATCTTGTCGTGAAGCACCTTGGTGATTGCCGCAGTCAGCGTGGTCTTGCCGTGGTCGATGTGACCGATCGTGCCGATGTTGACGTGCGGCTTAGTCCGCTGGAACTTGGCCTTCGCCACTGGTTTCTCCTCGTTGTATGCGATCCACCCCCCGGAGCTGGGGGGATGGAGCCGAACTGAATGCTGCTACTCGCCTCGCGCCTTGGCGATGATCTCCTTGGCAATGCTGGGCGGGACCTCGGCATACGAATCGAACTGCATGCTGTAGTCCGCCCGGCCCTGGGTCCGGCTGCGCAGATCCCCCACGTAACCGAACATCTCCGACAGCGGGACAAGAGCCTTGACCACCCTGACCCCGGACCGTTCCTCCATGGCCTGGATGTGGCCGCGGCGGCTGTTCAGGTCGCCGATGACCTCGCCCATGTAGTCGTCGGGCGTCCTGACCTCGACGGCCATGAGCGGCTCGAGCAGAACCGGGCCCGCCTGGCCGGCCGCCTTCTTGAACGCCATCGAACCGGCGATCTTGAAGGCGAGCTCGGACGAGTCGACCTCGTGGTAGGCGCCGTCGGTCAGCGTCACCTTGATGTCGACCATCGGGTAGCCGGCCAGCACGCCGAACTCCGCGGCCTCCTGGCAGCCGGCGTCCACCGACGGGATGTACTCCCGCGGGATCCGGCCCCCGGTCACCTTGTTCTCGAACTCGTACCCGCCGCCGTCGCCGCCGGTGGGCTCGAGGTTGATGAGCACGCGAGCCGTACTGGCCGGAGCCACCGGTCTGCTTCTTGTGGGTGTACTCGACCTTCTCGACCTTGCGGGTGACCGTCTCGCGGTAGGCGACCTGCGGCCGGCCGATGTTCGCCTCGACCTTGAACTCGCGGCGCATCCGGTCGACCAGCACCTCCAGGTGCAGCTCGCCCATGCCGGCGATGATCGTCTGCCCGGTCTCCTCGTCGGTCCTGACCTGGAAGGTCGGGTCCTCCTCGGCGAGCCGCTGGATCGCGATGCCCAGCCGCTCCTGGTCGCTCTTGGTCTTCGGCTCGATGGCCACGTTGATCACCGGCGCCGGGAACGTCATCGACTCCAGCACGACCGGCTTGTCCTGCGCGGACAGCGTGTCGCCGGTGGTGGTGTCCTTCAGGCCCATCACCGCGACGATCTGCCCGGCCACCGCGAACGGGCGCTCCTCGCGCTTGTTCGCGTGCATCTGGTAGATCTTGCCGATCCGCTCCTTGCGGCCCTTGATGGAGTTCAGCACGGTGCTGCCGGACTCCACGGTGCCCGAGTAGACGCGGATGTAGGTGAGCTTGCCGAGGTGCTGGTCCGCCATGATCTTGAAGGCCAGCGCCGAGAACGGCGCCTCGGGGTCGGGGCTGCGCTCGACCACGGTGCTCCTCGTCGCCCACGGCGTGGCCCTGGACGGCGGGGATGTCGACCGGGCTGGGCAGGTAGTCCACGATCGCGTCGAGCATGGGCTGGACGCCCTTGTTCTTGAACGCGGTCCCGCACAGCACCGGGTTCAGCGAACCCGCGATGGTGGCGCGCCTGATGGCCGCGACGAGCTGCTCCTCGGTGGGCTCGGTGCCCTCCAGGTACAGCTCCATCATCTCGTCGTCGTTCTCGGCGATCGTCTCGAGCAGCCGGTCGCGCCACTCGCGCGCGGCCTCGGCGTGGTCGTCCGGGATCCCGACGACGTCGTACTTGTCGCCCTTGCCCTCGGTCTGCCAGAGCAGCGCGCGCATCCGGACGAGGTCGATGACCCCGCGGAAGTCGGACTCCACGCCCCAGGGCAGCTGGACGACGAGCGGCGTCGCGCCGAGCCGGTCGACGATCATCTCGACGCAGCGGTGGAACTCGGCGCCCACCCGGTCCATCTTGTTGACGAAGCAGATCCGCGGTACGCCGTACCGGTCGGCCTGCCGCCACACGGTCTCGGACTGGGGCTCTACGCCGGCCACGGCGTCGAAGACCGCGACCGCGCCGTCGAGCACCCGCAGCGAGCGCTCCACCTCGACGGTGAAGTCCACGTGACCCGGGGTGTCGATGATGTTGATGGTGTGGCCGAGCCAGCTCGTCGTGGTAGCGGCAGACGTGATGGTGATGCCGCGTTCCTGCTCCTGCTCCATCCAGTCCATGGTGGCCGCGCCCTCATGGACCTCACCGATCTTGTAGTTGATGCCGGTGTAGAACAGGATGCGCTCGGTGGTCGTAGTTTTGCCCGCGTCGATATGCGCCATGATCCCGATGTTGCGGACCTTGGCGAGGTCTACGGCGGTCGTGGTGGCCACTTTGGTTCCTCGTTCTCGTAAGTCTTGGTGTCTGAGTCGCTCCGGGCTCGCGTCTACCAGCGGTAGTGCGCGAAGGCCTTGTTCGACTCCGCCATCTTGTGGGTGTCCTCGCGCCGCTTGACGCTGGCGCCGAGGCCGTTGCTCGCGTCGAGCAGCTCGTTCATGAGGCGCTCGGTCATCGTCTTCTCCCGCCGGTTCCTGGCGTAGGAGACGATCCAGCGCAGCGCGAGCGTGGTGCTGCGGGAGGCGCGAACCTCGACCGGCACCTGGTAGGTCGCGCCGCCGACCCGGCGGCTGCGGACCTCGAGCGTGGGCTTGACGTTGTCCAGCGCGCGCTTCAGCGTGATCACCGGGTCGTTGCCGGTCTTGTCCCGGCAGCCCTCGAGCGCGCCGTAGACGATGTGCTCGGCCACGGACCGCTTGCCGTCCCTGAGCACCTTGTTAGCCAGCGCGGTGACCAGCGGCGAGCCGTAGACCGGATCGGTGACAAGCTGCCGCTTCGCTGCGGGACCCTTGCGAGGCATCAGCTCTTCTCCTTCTTCGCTCCGTAGCGGCTGCGCGCCTGCTTCCGGTTGCGGACGCCCTGGGTGTCGAGCGACCCGCGGATGATCTTGTAGCGAACACCGGGCAGGTCACGCACCCGGCCGCCGCGCACCAGCACGATCGAGTGCTCCTGCAGGTTGTGCCCGACACCGGGGATGTACGCGGTGACCTCGATCTGGCTGGTCAGCCGGACCCTGGCGACCTTGCGCAGGGCCGAGTTCGGCTTCTTGGGCGTGGTCGTATAGACGCGCGTGCACACGCCGCGGCGCTGCGGGCTCTCCTTGAGGGCCGGCGTCTTGTTCTTCGCTACCTTGTCCTGGCGGCCCTTGCGGACCAGCTGCTGGATCGTGGGCAACCGCGTCTCCGTCTTTCCAGTCGTTCCGGCCCGCGCTCACGCGCGAGCCCCGTCACGTTCTTTGCTGGCGAGCCTTCGAGGTACCTAGGCGGCTCAAGGACCCCAAATCGGGACTCCGCAACCGCCCAGCCTGGGGTTTTCTGCCCTCCGCCGACCCCCGAGGTCGGGCGTGTCGCCCTGACCAGGAGTCAATGGCCCGCGAGGAGCCGACTTGCGTGAAGGGAGGAAACCCCGCTGCCAGCAGGTCAGCCGCCCGGAACCAGTGCCCGGCCCGCGATCTGATGACCACGGTCCCGGTCCAGCTCAGCTGGCATGCCGTCAGCTGGCATGCATACGCGCCCATGCGTACACGGACACGAATGAAAAACCTACCATGACACAACCCTCAAGCAAAATCGAGCGCCCACTGCCCTAGTCCCCCTGCGGGGCGGGCCGTGGATGCTCGCCATACATTGCTCGTGCTATTACAACATACCCCCTCCCCCGTTTAATCCCGGCCGCATCGCTCTCCGCGGCTCCCCGGCGGCAGCCGGTGGCACACCGGGCAGGCGGAACGGCTCGGGGCACCTGAGCACCGGGCGAGCTCAGGGCGCGAGGCGCAGGAGGCAGGGCGGCCGGGAGCGGGGCAGGCTCCCGGGGCGGGGCGGCAAGGCGGCGCAGGCGGGGCGGGCGGGCTGCACGGGCGGGGCGGGCGGGCGCGCGGCTGGCACGGGGGCGGGGACGGTACCTCGTTCGGTATATATGCCGAACGGGCTGGCGGTCAGCTTGGAGCCGGCCGCCAGCCCGTTACGGGGTTAGGCGCGTTTACCTGTTGTAGGAGCCGAAGTCGTACTCCTCGAGCGGCACGGCCTCGCCCGAGCCCTGCCCGAACGGGTAGGTCTCCGGCTCGGCGTAGGAGCCGGGCGGGAAGGCCGACGAGCGGGCGTCGTCGGTCGGCTCGACCCGGATGTTCCGGTACACCTGCATGCCGGTACCGGCCGGGATGAGCTTGCCGATGATGACGTTCTCCTTCAGGCCCAGGAGCGAGTCCGACTTGGCGTGGATAGCCGCGTCGGTGAGCACCCGGGTGGTCTCCTGGAAGGAGGCCGCCGACAGCCACGACTCGGTGGCCAGCGACGCCTTGGTGATGCCCATCAGGACGGCCCGGCCGGAGGCCGAGGTGCCGCCGTCGTTCACCACCGCGCGGTTGACCTCCTCGAACCGGGGCCGCTCGACCAGCTCGCCGGGCAGCAGCTCGGTGTCGCCGGACTCGAGCACGTTCACCCGCTTGAGCATCTGCCGGATGATGATCTCGATGTGCTTGTCGTGGATCGAGACACCCTGCGACCGGTACACCTCCTGCACCTCGTGCACGAGGTGCAGCTGGACCGCCCGGCCGCCGAGGATGCGCAGCACCTCGTGCGGGTTCATCGCACCCGCGATGAGCTGCTGCCCGACGGCCACGTGGCCGCCGTCGGCGACCAGCAGCCGGGACCGCATCGGGACCGGGTACGCGACTTCCTCCGACGCCGTCATCCGGCAGGACGACGATCTTCCTGGTCTTCTCGGTCTCCTCGATCTTGACGCGGCCCTCGTACTCGCTGATGGGCGCCATGCCCTTCGGGGATGCGGGCCTCGAAGAGCTCCTGGATACGCGGCAGGCCGTGGGTGATGTCCTGCCCCGCCACACCACCGGTGTGGAAGGTCCGCATGGTCAGCTGCGTGCCGGGCTCACCGATCGACTGGGCGGCGACGATGCCGACGGCCTCGCCGACGTCCACCCGCTTGCCGGTCGCCAGCGAACGGCCGTAGCACTTGCCGCAGACGCCGATCTTGGCCTCGCAGACCATCACGCTGTGCGTGCGGATGGTCTCCACGCCGGCCTCGACCAGCCGGTCGATCATCAGCTCGGTCGTGTCGTCGCCGACCTTGGCGATGATCACGCCGTCGGCCTCGACGTCCTCGGCGATGGTCCGGCCGGTGCCGCTGTTCTCGATGTTCGGCAGCTTGCGCAGCACGCCCTCGGCGTTCTTCTCCGCGATCCGCATGGGCAGCGACCGGTCGGTGCCGCAGTCCTCCTCGCGGACGATCACGTCCTGCGCCACGTCCACCAGGCGCCGGGTGAGGTACCCGGAGTCCGCCGTACGCAGCGCGGTGTCGGCCAGGCCCTTGCGGGCGCCGTGGGTGGAGATGAAGTACTCCAGCACCGACAGCCCCTCGCGGAAGCTGGACTTGATCGGCCGCGGGATGGTCTCGCCCTTCGGGTTGGAGACCAGGCCGCGCATGCCGGCGATCTGCCGGACCTGCATCGGGTTACCACGGGCGCCGGAGTTGACCATCATCCAGACCGAGTTGGTCTCGGGGAAGGCCTTCTCCATGTCCTGCGCCACCTCGGCGGTGGCGTGCGTCCAGATCTCGATGAGCTCCTGACGGCGCTCCTCGTCGGTGATCAGGCCGCGCTCGTACTCGCGCTGCACCTTGTCGGCGCGGCGCTCGTAGTTCTCCAGGATCTGCGGCCTTGTTCGGCGGGGCGACGACATCTTCGATGCCGATCGTCACGCCGGACCTGGTGGCCCAGTGGAAGCCCGCGTCCTTGAGCGCGTCAAGGGCCGTGGCCACGTCCACCTTCGGGTACGTCTCCGCCAGGGAGTTGACGATGACGGTGAGCGCCTTCCGGTCCACCACGTAGTTGACGAACGGGTAGTCGGCGGGCAGCGTCTCGTTGAAGATGCAGCGGCCCAGCGTGGTCTCCAGCCGGATCGGGTCGCCCTCTTCGTAGCTCTCCGGCAGCACCGTGCCCAACGGCGGGACGATGCCCGGGAGCCGGATCTGGACCTTGG
>CAVWOM010000007.1:0-335491 GCA_963756575.1 uncultured Actinomycetota bacterium
CGCCCGCTGCGAGCGGGTGCTGCCCTACGGGGACCCGCTCATCCAGGCCCTCCAGCAGAGCCTGGCTAACATCGCGGACACCTGAGCAAAACTCCGCCGGCCGCTTACCGGATTAACGGAATACTCAGTAAGCCGGAATTAAATAACAGCTCTCCGCGCCAGTTGATCGTATATTCCGGAAACAAACGTTTCATCTCTCAGCCGGCCGTGATAAACCACAGCCCGGGCGGGTGCGGCGCGAACGTTACCGCCACCGCTGCCACCTTGTTATCTGCCGCCCGTAGCGCGTGATCTGCCGTCCGCCGGCGGCCAGGAGAAGCGGGCCTGTCCGGTTATCAAGATCATCATTAAGGCGCAAAGCCGGGCATCGTGATTAATCCCACTAATTTCATCTGTATCACCGGGAACCGGAAAAACAGTCAGCTATGGTCCCGGCGTGTGACATCTGGGGGAGGCTCGCTTGACCTGGGCTCGTCAGGCTGCGCACAGTTAAGTGTCGAGCGGGATGTTACAGGAGAGCATATGCAGGATCACTCCGCCGCCGCGGTTGCGGGGATGACTCCCGCCCCCGGGGCAAAGCTAGAGCCTGATGCCATTGGCGCGGCCCAGGACACCATTATCGGCATGGCCTCGTCGGCTCCGGCCGCCACGGTCGGGCTGTCGCTGGCCGCGCTGGCCGTGGCCACGGCCTACGGGAGCGGGCCGATCCTGGTCCTCACCGCCCTCCCCATGCTCATCATCGCCAACGCGTACCGCCGGCTGAACCTGTGGAAGGCCAACACCGGCGCCTCCTTCGAGTGGGTCGGCCGGGCCATCAACCCGTACCTGGGCTTCCTGACCGGCTGGCTGATGATCGCCGCCTACATCATCGGCACCGTAGCCGAGGTCCTGCTGCTCGGGCCCTCGGTGCTCGCGGTGTTCGGCTCGACGTCGACGAACACCGCGGCGTACATCGCCATCGGCTGCGCCACCGGCCTGATCATGCTGGTGATCGCCGTGATCGGCATCAAGATCACGGCCCGGGTCCAGGTCGGCATGGCCCTGGTGGAGTACCTGATCCTGATCGGGCTCGCTATCGCCGGCCTGGTCTGGGTGCTGGGACATCACCCCGGCTCGGTGCCGCTGACCAAGAGCTGGTTCAGCCTGTCCGGCATCAACGGCAAGGGCGACGCGGTGGCCGGCTTCCTGGCCGCGGTGTTCGTCTACGGCGGCTGGGACGGCACGCTGTATGTCAACGAGGAAGTCAAGCACCGCCGGGTGAACCCGGGCCGGGCCGCCATCCTCGCCGTCGCGCTGCTCACCGTGATCTACACGCTCTCCCAGATCGGCTTCCAGGGCGTGCTCTCGCCGGCCAAGCTCAACCAGGCCGACCAGAGCGGCACCGCGCTGGTCGCCGTGGCCCAGGTCCTGGGCGGCGGCTTCTGGGCCAAGGCGATGGCGCTGTCGATCGCCCTGTCGGTGATCGCCACCACCGGCACCGGCATCGTGCTCGGCGCCCGGATCGTCTACGGCATGGCCAGCTACCGGGTGCTGCCTGAGTTCCTCGGCAGCGTGTCCCGCCGGTACCAGACCCCCGTTGCCTCCAGCGTCATCGTCGGCCTGCTCATCGTGATCCTGAGCGCGATCTACTACCTCGGCACCTCGGTCGAGAACGCGTTCTTCGACGTGATCGACGTGACCGGCCTGCTGTTCTCGATCTTCTACATCCTGACCGCGCTCACGGCCGTCGTGTACTACCGGCGGCGCGTCATGAGCAACCTCTGGGACTTCGTGACCACCGGCCTGCTTCCGCTGGGCGCGGCCGGCTTCCTGGGCTGGATCTTCGTCAAGTCGCTGGCCGAGGCGCCGTGGGAGCAGCGCTGGTCGCTCATCGGCATCGTCATCGCCGGCCTGGCCCTGATGGCCTTCGCGCGGTTCGGCCTGCGCTCCGCGTTCTTCCAGCTCCCGCGCGAAAGCGAGGCGGGGGGCTCCCACCGCCGGTCCAGGCACTAGTCACCCGGTTTGCGCTTTCCCGTGCGACAAGCTTGAATCAGAGCGCGAGCGGCCGCTAACGTTAGCCGTAACGAACAAAGCGAGGGGACGGCCGGATGGACGAGGCCCGGACGGACGAGACGCTGCGCGCGCTCGCCGAGCCCCGCCGCCGCGCCATCTTGCGGCTCGTGGCCCGCTCCGAGCTCTCCGCGGGCGAGATCGCCGGCTGCTTCGACGTGTCCAGGACCGCCGTGAGCCAGCATCTGACCGTGCTCAAGAAGGCAGGTCTTTTGACCGAACGAAGGCAGGCTACCCGCCGTCTCTACCGTGCGCGCCCCGAAGGGCTGGCCGGGCTGCGGGAGTTCCTCGACCAGATGTGGGCGTCCTCGCTGGAGATCGCCCGCGACCTGGTCGAGGCCGATCGCGGCGCCGCCGGCGGCGACCAGGCCTCGGCGGCCGGATGAGCACGCCCAGGACCAACCTCACGCCACTGCGGCGCCCGCCGGTGCGCCAGTCGGTCGTGGTCCGCAGCGACCGGCCCCGCACGTTCGGCATCTTCGTCGCGACGATCGGGACCTGGTGGCCGGTCACCCCGTTCTCGGCCGGCGGAGACCGGGTCCGGGACGTGACGTTCGAACCCCGCCCGGGCGGCCGGGTCTACGAGACCTGGCAGGACGGCACCGAGATCGAGTGGGGCGAGGTGCTCGCCTGGGAGCCGCCGGAACGGTTCGTGATGACCTGGAACATGACCACGGTCGCGACCGAGGTCGAGCTGACGTTCGCCGAGCTCGGCCCGCTCCTCACCCGGGTCACCGTCGAGCACCGCGGCTGGGAGCGGCTGACCGAGGAGCAGCTGGCCCAGGACTGCGCCCTGCCGGGCGGCTACCTCGGCGGCGCGTACCGCGCAGGCTGGGCGCGCATCCTCGGCCGCCTGGCCGCGACGATCGGAGGGCAGCCGTGAAGGCCGTGGTGTTCTACGAGTCGGCGGATGACGTGCTGGCGAAGGCGCCGGCGCACTTCCCGGCGCACCGGGCCCGGTGGCAGGAGTTCGCCGCCCGGGGCGAGCTGCTCATGGTCGGGCCCTTCGCCAACGCGCAGGAAGACGGCGCGATGGCCGTCTTCACCACCCGGGCGGCGGCCGAGGAGTTCGTCCGCGGCGACCCGTTCGTCCTGCACGGGCTGGTCCGGAAATGGACGATCCGGGAGTGGAACGAGGCCATCGTCCCGGAACGGTAGCGCTCAGGCCGCCGGGTCGGCCGGCCGCTGGTCGTACGCGGTGCGCGCGGCGGCGATGTCACCCCGGTGCCGTTCGGCCCAGCCGACCAGCGCCGCCAGCGAGTCGTGCAGCTCGCGGGCCATCGGGGTCGCGGTGTACTCCACCTTCGGCGGCACCGTCGGGTAGACCTTCCTGACCAGCAGGCCGTCGCGTTCCAGGTTGCGCAGGGTGAGCGTGAGCATGCGCCGGCTGATGCCCTCCACCAGGCGCTCGAGCTCGGAGAACCTGACCGGGCCGCCGATGGCGGCGAGCAGGATCGAGACGCTCCACTTGCCGCCCACGTGATCCAGGACCTGGCGGACCGTGCACGCCTGCGCCAGCAGGTTCGCGGCGCACGCCTCCTGGTCGCTGACCTGGAGGGGTACATCGGTGTTCCGCTGTGACACGAAAGTGCCTCCTTCCGCCCAGGAATCATTGTCACACATCATGGTTCCCGTAACAAAGAGAGTCTCAGTAACAAATAGTTACCCATGAAGGAGGGATCCCGATGGGACGACCCCGGGCGCTGGCCCTGACCGTGCTGTGCGCCGCGATGCTGATGATCATCCTGGACGGGACCATCGTGACCGTCGCACTGCCGGCGATCCAGCGTGACCTCGGCTTCTCCTCATCCGGGCTGGCCTGGGTGGTGAACGCGTACCTGATCGCCTTCGGCGGCCTGCTGCTGCTGGCCGGGCGGCTGGGCGACCTGATCGGCGGGAAGCGGGTCTTCCTGGCCGGCCTGGCCGTCTTCGCCGGCGCCTCGCTGCTCTGTGGTTTCTCGGTGAGCCAGCCGATGCTGATCGCGGCCCGGTTCGCCCAGGGCGCCGGCGGCGCGCTGGCCTCGGCGGTCAGCCTGGGCATGATCGTCCGGCTGTTCCCCGAGCCGCCGCTGCGCGCCCGCGCCCTCGGCGTCTACAGCTTCACCGGCGCGGGCGGCGCCTCGGTCGGGCTGGTCCTCGGCGGCGTGCTCACCCAGGCGCTGAGCTGGCACTGGATCTTCTTCGTCAACGTCCCCATCGGCCTGGTCGCCATCGTGGCCGGCGCCCTGCTGCTAGCTGGCGAACGGGGGAGCGGCCTGCGGGCTTTCCGCGGCAGCGCCGACGTCACCGGCGCCTTGCTGGTGACGGCCGGGCTGATGACCGCCGTCTACGCCATCGTCGAGACGTCCGGCTACGGCTGGGGCTCGGCGCGCACGCTCGGCACCGGTGCCGTCGCGATGGTGCTGCTGGCCGCGTTCTTCGTCCGGCAGCACCTGGCCCGCACTCCGCTCCTGCCCCTGCGGATGCTGAGGTCCCGTCCGGTCTGGGCGGCGAACGTGGTGCAGGCGCTCACGGTGGCGGCGGCGTTCGGCTTCCAGGTGCTGATCCCGCAGTACATGCAGCGGGTGCTCGGCTACGGGGCGGCCAGCGCCGGGCTCGGGATGCTCCCGGCCGCCGTGGTGATCGGCACCCTGTCGGCCGGCTTGTCCGCCCGGCTGATCGCGCGCTTCGGGCTGCGGGCGATGCTGATGGCCGGCCTCGCGCCCATCGTGGCCGGGTTCGCGCTGCTCACCCTCATCCCGGCCACCGGGTCGGCCGCGGCCTACCCGCTGCACCTGCTGCCGACGATGCTGCTGACCGGCGGCTTCGGCCTGGCCTTCCCGGCGATGATCACGCTGGCGATGTCCGGCGTCCCGGACTCCGACGCCGGGGTGGCCTCCGGCCTGGTCAACACCACCCAGCAGGTCGGCGCGGCGCTGGGCGTGGCGGTGCTGTCCACCCTGGCCGCCTCGCGGACCGGGCGGCTGCTGGCCGCCGGCCACCCGGCCGCCGACGCCCTGACCGGGGGATACCACGTGGCGTTCGGGATCGGTGCCGGGCTGGCCGCGGCCGCGTTCGTGCTCGCCGCCGTACTGCGTCCCGCCGCCTCCCGCCCCGCCGCCTCCCGCCCCGCCGCCTCCCGCCCCGCCGGTTCGGGCCGCGCCTGCCCCGGGCCACTCTGAGGCACATGAGGCCCGCGGGACCCGGGTCACCGCAGCCGTCCGGAGGTCACTGAGCCGGAGGTCACTGAGCCGCCCCTGCGCCGCGGGTACGGCTCGCGGGCGGTGAGCAGCCCGGGGGCTGGGGTGGCTGGTTCCTGTGAGGCGCACGGTACCGGCCAGGGGCGCCCCGGCCGCGCCGCTTACCACCGCGATGCCACATCGACGTGGTTCTGGCCACCGCACCGTCACATCGTGGTAGCGGCTGGCGGCCGGTGCGATGTGACGGGCGGGAGGCCGGGGACGGGCGTGACGGGAGGGCTGACGGAAGACCCCCGGGCTGCCCCCGGCGGCCGCCGGACCCCTCACCCGAAAGGAGCCGCACCATGGAGGATCGAACCGGTTAGCTGCGTCCCCAGGACCGTGCGGGAGCTGGACAAGACCGCTCTCGCGTACCCTGCGTGACCGCTCCCGTGTACTCTGCGTGACCGCTCCCGTGTACTCTGCGTGGCCACTCTTGTGTACTCTGCGTGCCGCCGGCCACTGCCAGCCTGGGCCTGAGGCTCACGTGGCCGGATCCCGCCACCCCTGGCATCACCACCCGCCTCCGCAACCCCACCTGCCGCATCCACGCGGCTTCCATGATCATGGTCAGAAAGGACCGGATAGTGACCGAAACTGGCCATGATCATGGACTCACCGTGAGGGAGGCACGCTCCGGGTGAACATCCTTGCGCTGACCCCACTGACCTGGCCACCATGTCTGAGGACGGCAGTGACCCAAACGGCGCGACGGAAGGCGGGTGAGGCGTGATCTGGACGGGTGAGCGTGCTCGCCAGCAGCGCCTTCTGGTCGCCGAGATGTACCAGTCGGCCGACGGGGTGCCGAGCGAGCGCCGCGCGGTCATCGCGGGCGGCCTGCCCGGGGCGGATAAGGCCGCCGCGCTGGACCGGGCTGGCCTAGACCAGGCCCGCTACCTCACCGTCAGCATCGACGCGATCCTGAACCGGATGGCCGCCGCCAACCTGATCCCGGCCACCGGCGGCCCGGAAACCGGCAGGCCCGGAAACCGGCAGCCCGGAAACCGGCAGCCCGGAAACCGGCGGCCCGGAAACCGGCAGCCCGGCAGCCGGCGGCCCGGACGCCAACGGCCTCTCGCCGCTCGGGCGGTCCAACCAGGTCCACGCCGAGGCCCAGTACCTGGCCAAACGCGTGCTGCTGCGCGCCCTGATGGACGGCCGGAACCTGATCCTGGACATCTCGCTGACCTCCTGGCGGGCCGCCGAGGCCTGGACCTACGCGCTGCGGTTCGCGGACTACGAGATGACCGCGATATTCGCCGAGATCAGTGTGGACGAGGCGGTGCGCCGGGCCGAGGAGGCCCGCCAGCACGGTGAGGAGGAGTTTCGCCGCGGGCACGGTCACGGCGGGCGGGTCATCCCCGCCGCGGCCATCCGCGCGCTGGCCAGCCCGGTCGCGACGGCGGCCGGCAACCGCATCAGGTGGGCGGTCGGCGCCCGGTCGGCCGGGGCCATCGGCGGCACGGTCGGCTCCGGGACCTTCCCCGGCAGCGCCGTGACCGCGATGCTCGCCTCCTACCGGGACGGCCGGCTCACCTTCGATGACCTCTCGCTCGAGTTCCGGGCCCGCCGCTGGCCGCGGATCCCGGACGTCTGCCCACCCGAACTCGAGCCGGCCCGCGAGGCCATCGACGATCCCGAGCCGTACGTGCCCGGCTCGTTCGACGACGTGGTGCTCGCTTACGACCTCGGCTGGCTGTCCGGCGACGACTTCGACGTCCTGGCCGTCGCGGCCGACGCCTGACGGGCCGCTGTCCCGGCGAAGAGCCCGTAGACCCCATGGGCCGCCGACGGGGGAGCGGGGTGCCGGTGACAGGGCGCGGCACCCCGCTCCTATAAGGCAGGCGCATGCGGGGCAAAAGCCGCACCGCGCACCCGCCTTATGGTCCCGCTCTTCATCAACGATGACGTAACCCACCAAAACGGGCAACTCGTTTTAAACCCCGCGGGACAAACTCAGGACCGTCGTAAATTCGTAACTAAAAAGGGGTAACCTAGCCGCGTGGCCGAACAGCAGGCACGACCCGATCAGGGACCTGACATCGGCATCCTGGTCACCATCCGGTCGCTACTGCCGAACCTGGCCCCGGTCGAGCGCCGCGTCGCGCAGGCGGTTCTCGACGACCCCCAGGGAGTGGCCTGGCGGAGCATCTCCGAGCTGGCTCGGACCTGCGGCACGTCCGCGACCAGCGTGGTGCGCTTCTGCCGCGCGATCGGGCTGCGCGGTTATCCTGACCTGCGGCTGGCCCTGGCCGGGGCGGTGGCTCGCGACGACGCGACGACGGTGACGGCGGTCTCGCACGACATCAGCCCGGACGACGACGCCGCCGCGATCACGAAGAAGATCGCCTACGCCGACGCGCGGGCGGTCACCGACACCGCCAACCACCTCGACATCGCCATGCTGGTCCAGGTCACCGAGGCGCTCGCCAAGGCGGGCCGGATCGACATCTACGGCGTCGGCGCCAGCGGCTACGTGGCTCTTGACCTGCAGATGAAGCTGCAGCGGATCGGCCGCCCGGCGTTCGCCTGGCCCGATCCGCACATGGCCATCTCCTCGGCCGCGCTCCGCGGCCCCGGCGACGTCGCGATCGGGCTGTCGCACACCGGTACCACCGTCGACACGATCGACGTGCTGCGCGAAGCGCGCGGCCACGGCGCCCTCACCGTCGCGGTGACCAACTTCCCGTGGTCGCCGATCACCGAAGTCGCCGACTACGTGCTGCTCACCGCGGCCCGCGAGACCGCCTTCCGGTCCGGCGCCATGACCAGCCGGATCGCCCAGCTGACCGTGGTCGACTGCCTGTTCGTCACGCTCGCCCAGCAGGACCTGCCCGGTACCCGGGTGGCGCTCGAACGGACCTTCGCCGCCGCCCAGGCCAAGCGCGTCCGCCGCAGCCGCCGCCAGTCCCCGGCGGGCTTACCGCCCGCCCGGGCCAGCTGAAGCCAGGCCGAGGTCAGCTGAGCCAGGCCGAGGTCAGCTGAGCCAGGCCGAGGTCAGCTGAGCCAGGCCGAGGTCAGCTGAGCCAGGCCGAGGTTAGCTAGGGCCGCGGTTGGCGCTGCCCCAGACCTCGGGGACGTGTCCCCGCGCCACCAGGCGCTCGCCCACCTCGGCCCACACGGCGTGGATGAGGGCCGCGCCGGTGATGGTGGACGTGGGGCCCATCCGCTCGGCGATACCGGGAATGTCCAGCGCCGCGTCGCCGAAGCAGCCGCCGTTGTCCAGCAGGTAGTCGGCGATCTCGGACAGCTTGGGCAGCCCCGGCGCCGCCGAGACGGCGTCCGCGTGCACGGCCGACACCAGGCCCACCACGGTGACGCCGTGCCGCCGGGCCTCCAGCGCGAGCTCGACCACGAGCGTATTCCGGCCCGAGTTCGAGATCACCCAGCACAGGTCGCCCGGACCCCAGTCCACGCCCCCGGTGAGCTCCTTGTAGTCGCCGGCCCTTTTCTCCAGTTGCCCGGCGGCCTCCTCGTCGGTCCGCGAGGTGAGCTCGTCGTTCCAGAGCGGCCGCACCACCTTCATGCCCCCGGCCCGCCGGTGCATCTCGCTGACGAGACTCACCGAGTGGCCGGCCCCGAACGCGTACACGTGGCGGTCGGCCAGGATCGTGGTCGTGATCGCGGCGGCCACGCCGTCGATGGTGGCGTCGTTCTGTTCGAGCACCTGGTCGAGCAATCCGGTGATGTGCCGGCGCCAGGCTTCCCGTACGGTCTGCTGCGGTGCCATGTATTGGACCTTACGAGCCGAACCCGGCCAGGACAACGTCCGCGTCCCGGAATGGCAAGATGGGGCCGTGCCCGATGTTCCTGACCTGCCCGGCCGGATTCTCGGCATCGACGTCGGCGGCAGCGGCACCCGCGTCGTCCTCCTCGAGAACGGCACGGTGACGCCCCAGCCGGGCGGCCCGCCGATGAACGCGCTGCTCACCGACGATTTTGCCGGATCCCTGCTCCAGATCATCAAGGCCGCGGACGTGGCCGCCGCCGGCGTCGGCCTGGCCGGCCTGCGCCAGGAGGCCCGGGCCCGCGAGCTCAGCGCGACGCTGAGCAGGCAGGCCGGCTGCCCGGTGCACGTCACCGGCGACGCGGACACCGCCCAGGCGGGCGCCTTCCTCGGCGGTCCCGGCGTCGTCGTGATCGCGGGCACGGGCTCGATGGCGTTCGGCCGGGACGGGGATCGTCACGCCCGGGCCGGCGGTCACGGGTTCGTGCTCGGCGACGAGGGCAGCGCCTACTGGATGGGCCGCGCCGCCGCCAGCGCCGCGCTGCTGTGGCAGGACGGGATGGGCGGCTCGGAGCCGATCCACCGCATGGTGCTCCAGGCCACCCCGTCTGGCCTCGACAACCTGGTCAACGACGTCACCTCCCGTCCCGCCGAACGTTCCCGGCTCACCGCCCTGGCCCCCGCCCTCACCGCGCTCGCGGGCGAGGACCCCGAGGCGGCGCGGATCACCCGCCTGGCCGCCGAGCACCTGGCCGCCCTGGCCGGGTCCGTCCGCCGCCGCCTCGGCCCGCTGCCGGTCGCGGGCGCCGGCCGGGTGTTCGCCGCCGGCCTCATCTGGGACCGGTTCGCCGAGCTGACCGGGGCCGCCCGGCCGCTCGCCGACGCCGCCGTGGGCGCCGCTCTGCTCACCGTTCGTAGCTGAGCCGCCCGTGGCTAAAGCCCTCGAGCGAATCGGCGCCCTGCTCGACGCGGCCGTCAGCACCGGCGGCATCCCCGGCGCGGTCGCGATCGCCGGCCAGGGCCCGGTCACCCTGGGCCAGTGGGCCGCCGGCCGGGCCGGCACGCGGCCGGATCGCCCGATGCGCCCGGAACACCGTCTTCGACCTCGCCTCGCTGACCAAGGTGGTGGCCACCACCACGGTCACGCTCGCGCTGGCCGGCCGGGGCCAGCTCGGCCTCGGCGACCCGGTCGCGGATTACCTGCCCGGCTTCGCCGCCTGCCGGGACGCCCGCGTCACGATCGCGCACCTGCTCACCCACACCTCCGGCCTGCCCGGCAGCCGCCAGTTCTACCGCTGGTGCCACACGCGCGCCGACCTGCTCCGCGACCTGTGCCTGACCCCGCTGGAGGCCCCGCCCGGAGCCCGGGTCCGCTACTCGGACCCGGGCTTCATCACCCTCGGCGAGGTGGCGGCGGCTGTCGCCGGCGAACCGCTCGACGCCGCCGTCCGCCGCCTGGTGACCGGCCCGCTCGGGCTGGCCTCCGTAACCTTCAGGCCGAACGAGCCGGCTCACCGCGTCGCCGCCACCGAACCGCGCGCTGACGGAAGCGCCTGGACGGGGGTCGTGCACGACGAGAACGCGCGCCTGCTGGGTGGCGTCGCCGGCCACGCCGGGCTCTTCGCCGACGCACCGGACCTGGCCCGCTTCGCCGCCTGGTGGGTCAGCGACGACGACGCCGTGGTCCCGGCCGGCCTGCGCCGCGCCGCGGCCGCCTGCCAGGCCGAAGACCCCGGCGGGCGGCGCGGCTACGGCTGGGCCTGCGCCGGCGACGGCTTCGACATCCTGGGCGGCCACTGGCCGCCGACGGCCGTCTCCCACACCGGTTTCACCGGGACCAGCCTGGCCCTGGACCCGGCGACCGGCCGGTGGCTGGTCCTGCTGACCAACGCGGTGCACTTCGGCCGGGACGCGACCGCGGTCCAGGCCCTGCGCCGGGCCGTGCACGCCACCTTCGGTGCGGCCGGCGCCGCCGAGGTCACTTCCAGAACGGCCTGACCTCGATCTTGCCGAACGCCGCGACCGGGTGCGCCGCGGCGACCCGGACCGCCTCCTCCAGGGTGGCGCACTCCAGCACGTCGTAGCCGCAGATGACCTCCTTGGTCTCGGCGAACGGCCCGTCGCTGACCAGCATCTCGCCGTCCCGGACCGCCACCGTCCTGGCCTCGCGCGTGGGCGCGAGCCGGTCACCGTCCAGCCGGATGCCCCGCGCGTCCACGTCCTCGAGCCAGGGGAAGGAGTCATCCTCCTCCTCCGCCGCCGGCTCGGTCGCGTCCGGATTCTCTTCGGCACAGACCAGCATCAAGAACTTCATCTCGTCTCCCATTCTCGTGGCGGCCGGGGCCGCAGGGGTTTACACCATCACGACGAACGGGAATCTCGCAAAGGACAGCCGCGCGCGAGCGCGGGACCCGCGCGCCGGGGGCGGGTCCCGCGCTTACGCGCCGACTGGTTAACCGTCAGCTGACGGCGGTGATCGCGAAGGCCGCCACGGTGGCCAGGCCGGCCAGGACGGCGCCGATCGGCGCCAGCGCCTCGCCGCCGAAGGGCCGCCGCTCGCGCGCGTCACGGGCCAGCGCCAGCGCCGCGACCGCGAAGACCGGCGGCAGGGCCAGCCAGTACACCGCCAGGGACAGGACCGCGACCACGCCGAGGATCAGCGCGGTCACGGCCGAGGCCCGGCCCGAGTTCTTGCGCAGGACCAGCCGGACCACAGGTGCCGAGTGAAGTGTCAGCCATCGGAAGTTCCTTTCGTCGCAGGGTGTGCTGATGCCGATGGTTCCTCCGGCCGGGTGGCGAGCGCATGAGGCGGGGAACCCGGGCGGACCGGGAAAACCTCCGGGGCCGGCCCGGGACAATTGCCCCCTGACAGCGACGCCGCAGTATCGCACACTCGTGTCATGACCGCCGACGTCAGCCCCGTGGCCGCGCCCGCCCGGGCGCGCCACCTGGCGATCTCGCCCGCCGCGGCCAGGTCCGCCGCCCTGGCCGCGGCCGCCCTGGTCCTGGCGCAGATCGCCGCGACACCGTTCGCCGGGGCCGGGCTCGGCCGGCTCCCCGCCATCGGCTGGCTGATGCTGACGTTCGCCCTGCTCGGCGCGACGCAGAACTTTACCGATCGTCGTCACCGTGGCCGCGGCCACCCGGCTGAGCAGCGGCGTGCAGGACTTCAAGGACGCGCATCTGGTCTTCGTCATACCTGAGCCAGCTGACACGGTGCTGGCCGTCGCGGGCGTGACGGTGCTGCTCGGCTGCGCGCTGGCGAGCATCGGCGGCGCGATCTGGCGAACCGGGCGGGCCCGGGCGCCGCAGCGCCAGCAACTGCTCCTGCTCCTGGTGACGTCCGCGATCGTGCTCGCCTTGACCCCGCTCGAGGCGCCGCAATGGCTGTTCGATGCCGGCCTGGTGGCGGTGCCCGCCGCGGTGGCCGTCGGCGTGCTGCGCTACCGGCTCCTCGGCGTCGAGATCGTGATCCGCCGGACCTTGCAGTTCGCGGTGCTGACGCTGCCGGTCGTGGCGGTGTACGCGGCCGCCACCGCGGCCATGACCGTGCTGGTCCCGGCCAGCGCCGGCACCCGGGTGGCGGCGGCCGCGGCGGTGGCGCTGGTCCTGCTGCCGCTACGGGACCGGCTGCAGGCCTGGGTCGACCGGCTGGTCTACGGGGCTCGGCGGGATCCGCTCAGCGCGATCCGGCGGGTCGGCGCGTCGGTCTCGGCCCAGTCGGCCGACCCGCTGCCCGCCATCGTCGCCAGCGTCGCCGATGCGGTCCGCGCCCGGTTCGTGGCCATCACCGATGCTGACGGGATGGTGCTAGCTCAGGCCGGCGCCGATCCCGTCACCGGGCCCCGGCTGGCCTGCCCCCTCGTCGTGGGCGGCCAGCGGGCCGGTGAACTGGTGATCTGCCCGGCCCGCGGCGAGCCGGCCCTGGCCCCGGCCGACGCCCGGGTGATCACGGCCATGACCGCCCCGGTCGCCGCCGTGGTGCACGCGGCCCAGCTCACCCGCCGGCTGGCGGACGCGCACCGGCGGACGCTGGCCGCGCACGAACGGGCGCTGGCCGCGGCGCAGCAGGAGCGCTCCCGGATCCGCCGCGACCTGCATGACGGGCTCGGCCCGTCGCTGTCGGGGGTCGCGCTCGGCCTAGAGGCGGCGCAGACCGCGTTGCCCGGCGACACCCAGACGGCGGCCGCGCTGACCGCCCGGATGCGCGCCGAGATCGCCGGGGCCGTGGAGGACGTGCGGCGCATCATCGACGAGCTCCGCCCGGCCGCGCTCGAAGATGTCGGGCTGGTCCAGGCGCTGCGGGGACGGGCGGCCGCGCTGGCCGCCCGGAGCTCGCCCGCCCTGGTCATCCAGGTGCACGCCGAGCCGATGCTGGTCCTGCCCGGGCCGGTGGAGGTGGCGGCGTTCCGGATCGCCGAGGAGGCCATGACCAACGTGGTCAGGCACGCCCGGGCCCGCCGGTGCGACGTGCGCCTGGAGGGCGGCGACGCGTTCGTCCTGTCCGTCAGCGACGACGGAATCGGGCTGCCCGGCCTGACCCGGCCGGACGGGATCGGCCTGACCTCGATGCGGCAGCGCGCCGCCGATCTCGGCGGACGGTGCACGGTCACGGCCCGGGAGCCGGACGGCGTGCTGGTCCGGGCCGTGCTGCCCCTGGAGGTGACCTGATGGCCAAGGTGCGGGTCGTGCTGGCCGACGACCACCCGATGTACCGCTACGGCGTGGCCGCCGTCCTGGCCACCGCGGACGAGATCGAACTGGCCGGCGAGGCGCCCGACGGCGAGGCGCTCATCGCGCTGGTCGAAGCCGAACGGCCCGACGTCGTGCTGACCGACCTGGCCATGCCCGCCCTCGACGGGGTGAGCGCCTGCCGCCGCCTGCTCGGCCGCTACCCGGATCTCGGCGTGCTCGTGCTCACCATGCACGCCGACGACGAGTCCCTGGTCGCGGCCCTGCGGGCCGGCGCCCGGGGCTACCTGGTCAAGGGGGCGGACAAAGCCGAGCTCATCCGGGCCATCCTGGCCGTCGCCGAGGGCCAGGCGGTGTACGGCGCGCCGGTCGCCCGGCGGATCGCCGAGCTGTTCGGGACCGGAGCCCAGCCGCCCCGCCCGGCCTCCCCGTTCCCCGGGCTGACCCCCAGGGAACGCGAGGTGCTCGGCCTGCTGGCCGACGGCGCCCGCAATTCCGAGATCGCCCGGCAACTGGGCATGACCGACAAGACGGTACGCAACCACGTCTCCGCCATTTTGATGAAACTTCAAGTGACCGACCGGACCGCCGCCGCCATCAAGGCCCGCGACGCGCGCTAAAGAGCGGTTGACATGTCTGTTGAGCAGGCGAAGACTGTCTGCCTATCAGTCTTTTCGGGGGAGGAAAAAGTGGACCGGTGGCCAATCGTATACATTCGCGGATATGCCGGGCCCACGACCGGGATAAATGCACAGGTTGAAGATCCGTTTTACGGTTTCAACGGCGGGTCCACGCACATCCGGGTCGCCGGGGACGGCGCTCCCGCCTTTTATCAGTTCGAGGGCCCGCTGATCCGGCTGATCGGCGACGAGCAATACAAGGTCTACGTGAACGGGAGCCAGGAGCAGCTCCTGGACAACCCCGATCCGCAGCTCGAGCTGGATCCGGCGTCCCTGTGGATCTACCGGTTCTACGACCAGGCCGCGACCACCTTCCAGGCGCCACCGCACCAGAACCTGGCGCAGCGGCTGCTCGGCGACCTGCGGCAGAAAGTCACCAGCGACGGGTTCGACATCGAGGACGCGGCGGCCGGACTCTATGACTTCATCATGAAGATCCGCGCCCGGACGGGGGCCGCGAAAGTATATATAGTCGCCCATTCGATGGGCGGCCTCATCGCCCGGTGCATGATTCAGAAGAAGTGCCAGCAGGACGGCCGCGTCGCGGCCCGTGAGATCGTCGCCAAACTGTTCACCTACGGCACCCCGCACGGCGGCATCCGTTCGTCCGGCGGCGTGGCGCAATGGGTCGAGGCGACATTCGGGCCGGCCGGCTCGAACATTTTCGCCCCCGAGCTCATGCAGGGATATCTCGACCCGCACAAGAATTTCGGTGACATTTGCGACCCGGGCTGGGACCCGCAGGTCATGCCCGACGCGATATTCCCGCTCAACGACGTCTTCTGCATCGTCGGCACCGACCCGGCTGACTACGGCTGGCCGTCGAAAACGGTCATGGGCCCGCAGACCGACGGCCTGGTCCACATCGACAACGCCTACGTGCGGGGAGCGCACCGGGCCTACATCCACCGGTCCCACTCCGGCGCGTACGGCGAGGTCAACTCCGAGGAGGGGTACCAGAACCTGCGCCGGTTCCTGTTCGGCCGGTGGGCGGTCGACGCCGCGCTGGACGGCGCCCGGCTGCCGCAGCAGGGCGGCACGTCCTGGCAGCTGGACATGCGGATGGCGATCCGGGGCGTGTCCGTGGTCATGAGCGAGCAGAGCACCGAGCACTGGTGCCCCATCCTGCTCGCCGATCCGCAGCCCGCGGCGGGGACCACCCTGGTCCGCACGTTCCTGCTCGATCCGGCCGACCACCCGGCCGCCGCCGCCGTGGCCAACCGCCGGATGCGCTACACCGTCACCCTGCGGCTGTTCCCGGTCCACGACGCCAACGGCGTCTTCGACTTCAGCAACTCGATCGAGCAGGTCCCGGCCTGGTCGGACGCCCTCATCGTCGATGTCGAGCCGAGCCCGGACGACACCGGCCTGACCGCGTACGCCGCCTGGAACTCCACGGTTCCCGGCGCCAGCCAGGTCGCCGCCCCGGTCACCGACCAGCTGCCCGCCGAGCAGGGCCAGCAGCTCACCTTCCACGCCGAAGGCGGCGCCCTGGTCACCTCGGTCGCCCTGCCCGCGGCCGTCCTGGCTTCCGGCCTGCTGGGCGGTCAGGCCAGCGTCCGCCTGACCGTCAGCCCGCGCCCGGCCCAGTGAAAGGCCCAGTGACCGAGCGCTGCCGCCACTACATCGACGGCACCCCCGCCGCGGCCGCACCGAACCAGGTCGGCAGGTGGCCGCGCAGGTCCTGCTGGTCGTCGCCGGCCCAGGCCACGTAGCCGTCCGGCCGCAGCAGCACGGCGGCCACGTCCAGCTCGTCGCTGACGTCGACAACGTGGTCAACCCGGTCCGCCCATCCCGCCACCGAGAGCTCACCGCTCTGGTCGAGCAGCAGCCCGCGCCCCCGGTGCATCAGCTCGTAGAGCCGTCCCCGCGACAGGCGGATGTCGCGCAGCCGGCGGCCGGTCAGGTCACCACCCGCACCGAAGTCGTAGCGGATCCCGACCCCGGTGACCTTCTCGAGCAGGAACCGGCTCACGTCCTCGAAGCCCATCAGCTCGGTCAGCAGCCGGCGTACCGCCTGGGGACCCGGCTCGGGGGAGATCAGTTCCGACTGAGCGCGGGTGGTGCTCAGCACGTCGGCGGCGACCGGGTAGCGCTCGGTTTGGTAGCTGTCCAGCAGCCCGTCCGGGGCCCAGCCGTCCACCTCGGCGGCGAGCTTCCAGCCGAGGTTGAACGCGTCCTGGATGCCGAGGTTGAGCCCTTGTCCCCCCAGCGGCGGGTGGACGTGCGCCGCGTCTCCGGCCAGGAACACCCGGCCGGTGCGGTACCGCTCGGCCAGCCGGGTCGCATCGGTGAACCGGGACAGCCAGCGCGCTGAGCGGACGCCGAAGTCCGTGCCCGCGTAGGCCCGTAGCTGCGTCCGGAACTCCTCCAGGGTCGGCGGCGTGGTGCGGTCCTCGGCCACGGTCGCGGCGGGTACGACGGCACGGTGCCACCCGTTCGCGGTGGGGCCGATGCCGAAGCCCATGTGCGTCTTGCGCACCTCGTCCGCCACTGCCGCCAGTTCGTCGGGCGGCGTCGTCACCTCGATCTCCGCGAGAAGCCATTCCTTCTGGGCGGCCTCGCCGGGAAACCCGGCCCCCGTCAGCTTGCGCACCAGGCTGCGACCGCCATCGCAGCCGGCCAGCCAGCGCGAGCGCAACCGGGCGCCGTCCGCCAGCTCGACCGTGACGCCGTCGTCGTCCTGCTCGAAGCCGGTCACCTCGTGGCCGCGGCGGATCTGGGCGCCGAGCTCGGCGGCCCGTTCGGCCAGCAGCCGGTCGGTAACCGGCTGCGGGATGCCGAGAACGTAATCGTGCGCGGTGTCCAGGGTCACCGCCGACGGCCGGTCGATCCCGGCGAAGCGGCGGGCGGCGCCGGGATACTGCTGGCCGCGGGCCAGGAACCGGTCCAGCAGGCCGCGCTGGTCCATGATCTCGATGCTGCGCGAGAACAAGCCCAGCGAGCGGACCAGCTGGCTCGGCTCCGCCTCCTTCTCCAGCACCAGCACGTCCACGTCGTGCAACCGCAGCTCGCTCGCCAGCATCATCCCGGTCGGACCGCCCCCGCTGATGATCACCTCAGGCACGAAAAACCCCCAGTTCCATCGGGCCAGGCCTACCATCCTGCAACCCGATAGGGGTCTTGCGGCAAGCCCCCAGCTAGGCGATAATCTGGAACTGGCAGGGAGAAGACTTTCCTTGCCTTTTCTTATGCGCAGGGCGAGGCCGCCGCCCCGGGGGCGAACAGCAGGCCGGAGGCCGCCCCCGAGACGGTCCGCGCGGCGACCACCAGCCAGGCTCCCGCCAGCAAGGCGAAGAGGAGGACCGAGGCGCCCCGCAGCACGTCGGAGTGACAGCGGACGGCCAGCGAGATCGTGCCGGTGACGCACGTCCCGACCGGGAACGTGAAGCTCCACCAGGTGAGCGCGAACGGGAGGCCGCGGCGGATCGTCCGGACCGTGATCGTCGCGGCCAGCGCCAGCCACATCATCGCGAACCCCCAGGCCGGCACGCCGTACAGCAGCGCGAACACCGCGGCGCCCGCACCGTACGGCGCGGGCAGCACGTGCGCGGCCACGTTGCCCAGGTTCCCGGCCGCCGTCACCGACTGGCCCAGCGGCCCCAGCACGATCCACATCGTCGGCACCATGACCGCCGCGCCGGGCTTGTGCGTCACCAGCCGCGACCACACCTGGGTAATGATGATCACCGAGGCGAACAGGCTGATGCCGAACATGGCGTAGCAGGCGAGCAGCAGCGTCAGGCGCCCCTGGCCCGGTGCGACGTGCGGGATCAGCAGGGCGCCGTTGGCGGCCGAGACCATCGGCGGCACCACCGGCATCAGCCAGCCGCCGAACGCGTCCCCGGGCCCGATGTCGTGCCGCGTCATCATCAGGTACGGGATCCAGACCGCGGTGACCAGCCCGAGCGCCGTCCCGGCCAGCCACAGCACCCAGTCGATGCCGACCGCGGCGGGCCCGATCACGTCCCGGCCGAGGACCAGCGTGCCGCCGCCCACGGTCATCAGGGCCATGGCCGGCGCCCCCCAGAACTGCGCCATCACCGGATTCGAGGCGTGCGCCCGGGCCCGTTCGGGATACCGGATCCAGTGCACCGCCCAGGCCGCGGTCAGCGCAACCAGCAGGGCGGCCGCCAGCCCCCACACGACGGTGGCGAACACGCGGAGCCCGGGCAGCGGCAGCGGCAGGACGGCGCTGGCGCTGGCCACGATGCCGGTGCCCATCACGGCGGCAAACCAGTTCGGGCCGAGGTCCCGGAACACGTCCCCCGGCCGCTCCAGATTTTTGAACAGGCCGAACGGAGTGTTGTTCCCCGCCATCTCGACCGCGCCCGCCCCGGCGATGTCCAGCGTCTGTGCCATGACTCAAGCCTCGCCGCCGGCCGCGTGCGCCAGTAGGGCCTCATCGGCTATCGGGTCATAAGCCCCGGTTATGACCTCAGGGGCCCTCCCACCAGTCCGGCGGGCGCGATACCTGCGGACGCTGTACTCGCGGGCGTTGCGCTGGCGGGCGTTGCGCTGGCGGGAACTGGGCCGGCGCCGGTGCTGCGGGCGGACGGGCGGCCGCTGCGCCGGCTGCTGCGGGCGGACGGGCGGCCGCTGAGGTACCGGGGGACGCTCCGGCCAGCCTGGCTCCGCGTCCTGGCGCAGGCGCCGCGCCCAGTCCGGATCGTCGTCCCAGCCGGGTTCGGCCCCCCAGTCGGCCGGGTCGTCCTCGAGGTCCGGCGTCCGGGCGGCGGGGACGGAGACCAGCAGCGGCTCGGTTTCCTGTCCCGGCGCCGGCCGTGTCCTGGTGGCCAGGGCGAACGCGGCGATGTAGCACAGCAGGGCCGCGGCGGTCAGCATGGCCATCGCGAACGACAGGCTGTCCTCGCCGTTCTTGACGAACATCTCCCCGGCCAGGAACGCGCCCACGATGGCGGCCAGGCCGCCCGCCGCCAGCACCGCGAGCAGCCGGTTCCGCTGGGCCATGGCCCGGGCCACCATGAGGATCGCGGTCCCGATCAAGGTGACGCCGAGCAGCGCGTGCGCGGTCAGCGCCAGCGGCGCGCTGGCGATCTCGGTGAAGATCCCGGCGTGCGCGTCGGCCGCCGGGACCTCGACGTAGAAGTTGAGGATCATGCCGAGGACGTACTGGAGCACCAGCATGATCAGGGCCGCCCCGGCTACCCGCCGCAGTCCAGGTCGCTGGCCAGGTCGCTGGCCAGGTCTGGCCGCCCGCGGCCCTGGCCTTGGTCCCGGCTGGCGCGTATGCCGTCCCGGCGCCGCGAAACGGTCGTGACCATTAGCCATTGGACCCCTCACCATCCCTCTCACTACGGACTACGGCCTCCAGGGCGGCGCAGTTCGTGGCAGACCCCCGATCTGGGGTGACGTAATCACCTGGAAACATCTGGGCCCGATCATGGGGGGATGGAAACCCGCCGGATCCAGGTCGGATGCGACTTCACCTACGTCGCTGCCATCCCCACGCCGGTGATCTTCCAGGTGACGCCGGCCGAATCGGAGCACGTCGTGGTCAAGGGCGGCCAGTGGGCGTCCGAGCCGGGCATGGCCATCCGCGGTTACACCGACCTCTACGGCAACCCGTGCCTGCGCGCGGTGCTGCCGCCGGGCCGGTCGAGCTTCCGGTACCAAGCCCTCGCCGTGGTGCCCGACCGGACCGAGGAGGTGGACCTCGATGCGCCGGAGCGCGCGCCGGACGACCTCCCGGACGACACCTTGATCTACACCCTGCCGAGCCGGTACTGCCTGCCGGATGTGCTCGGCGACGAGGCCTGGTCCAGGTTCGGCGGCCTGGCGCCCGGGTACCGGCGGGTGCGGGCCATCTGCGACCACGTGCACGGGCACCTGGAGTTCCAGTACGGCAGCTCGACGGCGCTGTCCAGCGCCGCCGACGTCAACCTGTCCCGGCGCGGCGTGTGCCGTGACTTCACCCATCTCGCGATCTCGTTCTGCCGGGCGCTGAACATCCCGGCCCGTTACGTGTTCGGCTACCTGCCCGACATGGACGTCCCGCCCGATCCGGCGCCGATGGACTTCGCCGCCTGGATGGAGGTGTGGCTCGGCGACCAGTGGTGGACTTTCGATCCCCGCAACAACACCCCACGCAAGGGCCGTATCCTGATCGGCCGGGGGCGGGATGCCTCCGATGTCGCAATGGCCACCACGTTCGGCGGCCCGCGGCTCGAGTCGATGGTGGTCCAGGCCGAGGAGGAGCCCCGGTGAAGCTCGATCCCTCGGTGCTGGCAGCCCCGGTGCTCGACCACCGCGGCCTCGACCTGGCCGCCGCCCGGCGGGTCAGCTACGTCCTGGAGCAGAGCTTCCGCTACGAATACGACGCGCCGGTCGAGTCGCTGCGGCAGCGGCTGGTCATCGTGCCGCCGGTCCGGCACGGGCAGCAGTACCTGCGCGCGCATCGCCTCGAGGTCACCGGCGCGAAGGCGCGGCGCCGCGTCCGCCGCGACGCGGCCGGGAACGTCGTCGCCTGGCTGCGGGCCGACTACGTGCCGGCCGCCATCGAGTTCCGGCTGACGGCGGTGCTCGAGCGGGTCCGCGACGCCGGACCCGCCGTGCTCCCGGCCGGCGCGCTGCACAGCCCGCGCCTGCTCCGGCCGACCCGGCTCACCGCCCCCGACGAGCGGCTGCGCGCCCTGGCGGCGGACCTCACCTCCGGTCCCGGCCAGGCGGGCCCCGAAGACCTCGCCGAGCGGATCTGCGCGGCCGTGTCCTCCGCCATCACCTACGAGTACGGCGTCACCTCGGTCACCACCACGGCGGCCGAGGCGCTGGCCTGCGGGCGTGGTGTCTGCCAGGACTCGGCCCACGTGATGCTGGCCGTGTGCCGCCTGCTCGGGCAGCCCGCCCGGTACGTCTCCGGGCACCTGGTCGGCCAGGGCGGCACCCACGCCTGGGTCGAGGTGATCGTGCCGCGCGCCGGGCGGGCCGAGGCCGTCGCGTTCGACCCGTGCAACGGCCGCCGCACCGACGGCCGCTACGTCACCGTCGCCACCGGCCGCGATTACGCCGACGTCGCCCCCACTTCCGGCTCCTACGTCGGCGCCTCCGCGGGCCGCCTCACGGCCGGCCGCCGCGTCGGCGTCCTGTCCGCCGCCTGACGCCCCGTCCCCGCCCGGTATCCCACCGCCCCGCCCCGCCCCGCCCGGCACGCCCGCCCCCCAGCTCCCGCCCGCCCCCGGACCCCGGCCGACGGCAGCCACCGCGATGTGATTCTGCGGTGGTCAGGACCACAGCGATGTCACATTGCGGTGGTCCCATAGACCGCCCGGGCGGCCCCGGCTGATACCACGCGTCCCGCCAAGACCTGCCGTCCCAGTCCGGAGCCACCCACCGCACAAGAGCCGCACTATGGAACATCAGGCCGGCCGGGAGCAGGCCGCAGTGCGGGACGGCTGAGCAGCCAGTGATGCCTGGGACGCGGGATACTGTCTCGGCCAGCGGCCACGCGCCGCGGGCAGAGATCCTCCTGCGGCAGGCACTGGCAATATTCCGGCGGATCGGCGCCGCCGAGACCGCGGACCTGCTCCCCGATTTAACCGCCCTCAACGGAGCCGCACGTCACTGACCTGCGGATAATCAGTTCCTTAGCGCCAGCTCTACCACTGCGCCGCACAGCCGCCGCCGCTCTGGCCGACCCGGCTCACGGCCCCGCCTCCTCCGTCGGCGCCTCCCCGGGCCGCCCGCCGGCGCTTGACCGGCACGGCTCAGGGAATTACTGGGAGGCCCGCGGCTGTTCCAGCCGTCATACCTGCGGGACTTCCTCCGATGTGGAGTGCGTGCTGATGGAGAAGGCCATCCTGCTGGCCATCGCGGCGAGCTTGTGCACCGCGACCGCCTCAGTGTGCCAGCGCATCGGCGCCAGGAGCAGCGAAACCGCGGGCTTCGACGTCTGGCTGGTGTTCCGCCTGGCCCGCCGGCCGGTCTGGCTCCTCGGCGTGGCCGCCATGATCGGCGGGTTCGTCTTCCAGCTGACCGCGCTGCGGTTCGGCGAGCTGGCCCTGGTCCAGCCCATCTTGGCCCTCGAGCTGCTGTTCGTCTTCGGCTACCTGGCCGTCGCCGGCTCCGGGCGGGTCAGGGTCCAGCGCCGCGACTGGCTGGCCGCGGCCGCCATGTCCGCGGGGATCGGCACGTTCTTGTGGCTGGCGTCGCCATCCGGGGGCCGGTTGCACGCGCGCGCCTCCCTGTGGCTGCTGTCCGGCCTGGTCACGTTCGGCGTCGTCCTCGCCGCTCTGGCCGTGGCCTTCGGACTGGGTAATGGCCCCCGCGCGTCCCGCTCCCGCCGGGCCGCGGTGCTAGGCGCCGCCGCCGGGATCTCCTGGGGCTTCCTGGCCGCCGTCATCAAGGAGCTCAGCTCCCACCTCGGCGGCGGCCTCGGCGCCGTCTTCTCCAACTGGTCGCCGTACGTGCTCGTCGCCGTCGGGGCGGCGACGATGCTGCTGGCCTCGCACGCGCTCGCGGCCGGGCCGCTGGCCGCGTCGCAGCCCGGGTTCACCGTCCTGGACCCGCTGTCGGCCAGCCTGCTCGGCCTGTTCCTGTTCGGCGAACATATCCAGACCGGAGTCATGAGCCTCATCGGCGAGGCCCTGGCCCTGTCCGTCGTCTTCGCCGGGGCGTGGACCCTCAGCCACAGCTGCCTCATCCGCGGCGAGGACGGCGATCCTTCCTGCTGGCCCGCCCCGCCCCCGGCCAAGGCCATCCCTCAGCCGCTTCCCCTGGCGTCCGCGGGGCGCCTCAGCTCCGTTTCCCCGGGCGTCTCCGGCCCGGGCCCGCTCCGGCCGGAGCTATGGAACATCGACCCGGTCCCGGGCGGATCGGCGGAGCAGCGATCCGGCTCCCGGCGCGGACCGGGAACTCATCACGAGTGACCCTAGCCCAGCGGGCCCAGACCGGTGACGAGCTCCGCCGGGCTGAGACCGCCGGGGTCGGGACTGTCCACGGCGGGCAGCACGCCCGGATCGAGGATGTCCACGTCGAGATGCAGCCAGTAACCGTCGAGGCCGGCCCGGCCGGCGACGCCGAGGATCACCGCGCGGCTTGCTCTGCGCCCTGATCCCGGATCCGCGCGGCGGGCAGGACCGCGCCCAGCCGGGCCGTGGCTTCCTGCCGGTGCTCGTCACCGTCCCGGCAGCCCCCGTGCGCGGTGTCCGCGGGAGAGAAATACGGGCCGAGCCCGTCGATGTCGCCGATCGCGGGCCAGTGCAGGCCCACGGCGGCGGCGAGATCCTCCCCGGCCAGGCTCGCGCACCGGTGCCGCGCATGATCGATGATGGCGCTCTGGTTGCGGAGCGAACCGGGCACCGCGTCGTCGGCGTACCGGCCCGGCAGCACCACCCCCCGGTCCTCCACGCCCAGTTCCGCCAGGCGCCGGTGCAATCCCGCCTCGCGCAGCGCCTCGGGAGCCTTGGCACAGCCAGGCACGCTGGTCGGTGCGGGCGGCCGCAGGCCCAGATTGGAAGGAGCGGACAGCAAGCCGATCGTCATACCAAAGAACTAGCAGTCCCTTCTCCGCGCGCGATGCGCCAACCGTAGATCTCGGCATCGCCGGGATCAAGCACGGGCAAACCGGGCACGGTCATGCGAATCCTCTCGAATAAAGGTAAAAGGCCAAGTCAAAAGGGATCTAGCCGACCCGGATCCTACTGGGATCAGGTGGCGATAAGGCTGAGCCGCCCGGCTTGCCGGCGTAGGTGCCCCGGCCCGGCACGGTGTAGGCCAGGCCTTCCTCGATGAGCACGCCGACCGCACGGCGCACGGTGCCGACCGCCAGCCCGGTCTCGCCCACCATGTACTGGATCGACGGCAGCTCGCCGTCCGGCTCGACCTCGCCAGAGGTGATCGCATCGCGGAGCTGCCCGGCGAGCTGCTGATAGCTCGGCACCGGGCTGCGCATGTCGATCACCAGCCGCCTCATGATCAACAAGGTTAACCATGCTGGTCATAGCTGCTCAAATAAGTCATGCTAGCCATAGTTGGCATAGTTGGTATAGTGTGTCCGTCCGTTAGCGGTAGCCAGGAAAAGCCAGCAGGTGACGTGCAGCCGGGAAACCCGTTCGCGGTCGATGAGGGCGCGGCGCTGGCCGAGCTGGTGCGCACCTGGGAACCCGGCGGCTACCACGCTTTCAGCACCGATGGCGGCCATTGGTGCGCCGTCTCCAGCGCGGGCGAGGTGCTGACCGGGGCCACCCCAGACGAGCTGGACCGCGCGGTACGCGCGCACTGGCTGGCGTGGCGCGGATGACCGGGAATGCGGCCTGCCCAGCGGCCGCCGGTTGCCGGGAAGCCCTCCTAGCCCCGGAGCGATACCGGGATATCCTGGGAACTGCAGCTCTGACGGGAGGCCCCCGATGACCGCCAGGCCGGGCTAGCGCATGGCAGCCGGACATTATCCCTGCATGTGGGCGTCGATGGCGGACCGCAATCGCTCGATCGAGGTCGTCAAGGCGTCTTTCGTCGATGGCAGGCTGACCAGGGATGAGCTTGACCTGCGGCTGGGACGGGTCCTGGTCTCGCGGTACTTCGAGGAACTGATGACGCTCACCGCCGACCTGCCGGTCGGCCCCTTCGGGAGACTGCCCGCGCATCCGATGACTCCCGCGTTCCCGCGGCTGAACCGGCTGGCCGTCGCCGCCCTGGTCTGCGCGGGGACCGGGCCGGTGAGCCTGGGTATCACCGCCATCCCGGCCGTCGTCCTCGGCCAGCTGGCGCGCCGCCGGATCCGGCAGACCGGCGAGCGAGGCTTCGCCGCCGCGACGGCGGCCGTGGTGCTGGGCTTGCTCATCGTGCTGATCGCCGCGGGCATCGCCCTGACCGCTGCCTAACGGCTCAGCGCCGGGGGTCCTTGGCGGATCCGGTTCATCGCGTCCTGCGGGCCGCCGCGCCACCAGCCCATCGCTTCGATCCACCAGGTCAGCCCGGCCTCCAGGTACGGGGCCACCCGCCCGGCGCCGCGGTCAGCCGCCGCGCCGTCGGTCTGCCCCTCCAGGATCACGTCGAAGGGACCGTCCGCGATGCGATGCTGGCGCGTGTACTGCACCACGGCCCGCAGCTCATCCGGCGGCATGGTCTGGCCGAGGCCGTAGCCGGCATGGGTCGGCATCACCCCGTCCCAGCGGGCGGCCCGCCGGAACGGCGGCTTGGCCGGCCACCGGCCGCCGCACCAGATGGGGATCCGCGGCCGCTGCACCGGGCGCGGCACCATCCGCACATCGGTGACAGTCAGGTACTCGCCGCGGGCCGTCACCGGTTCCCCGCTCCACAGCGCATCCAGCAGGTCCAGCGACTCGTCCAGCTTCGCCGCCCGCTGCCGGGCATCGGCCGGCTCGCCGAACGCGGTGAACTCCGTCTCCAGCGACCCCAGCCCGGCCCCCACCACCAGCCGTCCCCCCGACAGCAGGTCCGCGGTCACCGACTGCCGCGCCACCTCGCCGATCCGCCGGCGGGCCAGCACGTTGATCAGGACGCCGATCCTGACCCGGGTGGTGCGCGCCGCGATCGCGGCGATCACCGACACCGGATCGGCGACGTCCCAGCCCTGATCGCGGTACAGCAGGTGGTCCCAGACGAAAAACCCATCCCAGCCGTGCTCCTCGGCCGCCACCGCCAGCTCCACCAGCAGCCGCGGGTCACCGAACGCCCCCACATTCGGCACCCCTACCGCGCAATGCCCTTCCCCGGTCATCCCGTCACCCTAGCGGGCGCCGTCCCCGGACTCAGGAGCCTCGACCCGGTTCCCGGCGCAGACCGGGACGCCAAGGGCCGCCATCCCAAGCCCTGAACCAGGCAACTCCGGGCACGCCGCCCAGAGCCAGCCACTCGAACCCGCCCGGCGTGGGCCGGACGGCCCAACTGCTGGCCGCCAGCGGCGGCTCCCGGGGGCCCGATATATCGTCGTTATGCAGCCCGCGACGGTTTTACCCCGGAGGACAGATGACTGAGACGGTGGCCCGCCCCGCGCCGAGCGACCGGTACACCGCCACCTCGGGCCGGGTGCAGCTGACCGGGGTCCAGGCCCTGGCCCGGCTGCCCATCGACCAGCACCGCCGCGACCTGGCCGCCGGGCTGAACGTCGGCACCTTCATCTCCGGGTACGAGGGGTCCCCGCTGGCCGGCTTCGACCAAGAGCTCGGCCGGCTGAAGCAGCTGCTCGAGACGAACGACGTCACGTTCGTCCCGGGCCTGAACGAGGAGGCCGCCGCCACCTCGGTCCAGGGCAGCCAGCTCGCCTGCACACTGCCCGGCGCCGCCCGCGACGGAGTGATCGGCATCTGGTACGGCAAGGCACCCGGCCTGGACCGGGCCACCGACGCGCTGCGGCACGGGAACCTGATGGGCTCCCACCCCCGCGGCGGGGCGCTGGTCCTGGTCGGCGACGACCCGGCGGCCAAGTCCTCGACCTTCCCCTGCGCGTCGGACGCCGCCCTGGCCGACCTGAACATCCCCTACCTGTACCCGGCCGACAGCCAGGACGTGCTCGACCTCGGCCGCCACGCGATCGAGCTGTCCCGGGCCTCGGGGCTGTGGGTCGGGCTGAAGATCGTCACCGCGATGGCGGACGGATCCTCCACGGTCGACCTGGCCGCGGACTGGCCCGCCCCGCGAAGGCCAGCAGGCGCCGGTACGCACACTCCCACCGCCCGCCTGCTGCACCCCACCCTCGGCCAGCTCGAGCGCGACCTGGTCACGAACCGCCTGCGCCTGGCCCAGGAGTACGCCCGCCTCAACCAGCTCAACCAAACCGTGGGCCGCGGGCCAGCTGACGTCCTCGGCATCGTCGCCGCCGGCCACACCTACCTCGACGTGCTGGCCGCGCTGAGCCGGCTCGGCATCGACGAGGACAGCCTGCAGAGCAGCCCGGTCCGCCTCCTGAAAATCTCCATGCCGTGGCCGCTGGAGGAGAGCTCCGTCCGCGAGTTCGCCGACGGCCTGGAAGAGATAGTCGTCGTCGAGGAGAAACGTTCCTTCCTCGAGGCCGCCATCCGCGACATCCTCTACGGCGGCCCGGACCAGCCCGCCGTCACCGGCAAGCGCGACACCGACGGCTCCGAGCTCATCCCCGCCTACGGCGAGCTGGACGCCGACGCGATCACGGGCCCGTTGCGGCGACGGATGGCCGCCCGCGGCCTCCCCGCCCCGGCCGACGCCGAGCGCCCGGCCGACGCCGAGCGCCCGGCCGAACCAACGCTCCTGCCGCTGGTCAGCCGGGTCCCGTACTTCTGCTCGGGCTGCCCGCACAACAGCTCCACCAAGCCGCTGCCCGGGACGCTGGTCGGCGCCGGCATCGGCTGCCACGCCCTGGTCATGCTGATGGATGAGGAGCAGGTCGGCACGGTCACCGGCGTCTCCCAGATGGGCGGCGAGGGGATGCAGTGGATCGGCATGGCGCCGTTCCTTGACCGCGACCACTTCACCCAGAACATCGGGGACGGCACGTTCGACCACTCGGGCTCGCTCGCCGTCAGGGCCGCGATCGCCGCCGGGGCCAACATGACCTACAAGCTGCTCTACAACCGGGCCGTCGCCATGACCGGCGGCCAGCGCCCGGCCAGCGGCATGACCGTGCCCCAGATCGTCAGCCTGCTCCAGGCCGAGGGAGTGGCCAAGGTCATCGTCACCACCGAGGACCTCGGCCGCTACCGCCATACCAAGATGCCAAACGGGGTGGCCGTCTGGGATCGCTCCCGGCTCGACGAAGCGCAGCGGATCCTCGCGGCCACCCGCGGCGTCACCGTGCTCGTGCACGACCAGGAGTGCGCCACCGAGAAGCGCCGCAAGCGCAAGCGGGGCAAGCTGGCCGCACCGGCCGCCCGGGTCTTCATCAACGAGCGGGTCTGCGAAGGCTGCGGAGACTGCGGCCGAACGTCCAACTGCTTGTCGGTCCAGCCGGTGCCCACCGAGTTCGGCCGTAAGACCCGCATCCACCAGTCCTCCTGCAACGTCGACTACAGCTGCCTGGACGGGGACTGCCCGGCGTTCATGACCGTGGTGCCGGGGAAGTCATCGGCCGGCCGCGTGCAGCCCGCCGGGACGATCACCGCGGACGAGCTCCCGGCCCCGCGGCCGGTGGTGGAAGCCGACTCGTTCGGTATCCGGCTTACCGGCGTCGGCGGTACCGGCGTGGTCACCGTGTCGCAGGTCCTGGCCACCGCCGGCCTCATCGCCGGCTGGCACGCCCGGTCGCTCGACCAGACCGGGCTGGCGCAGAAGGGCGGCGCGGTCGTGTCCGACGTCCGGTACAGCCGTACCGGCCAGGCGCCCACCAACAAGCTCGGCGCGGGGGAGTGCGACCTCTACCTGGGGTGCGATCTGCTGGTGGCGGCCGACCCGAAGAACCTCACGGTGACCGACGCCGGCCGGACGGTCGCGGTGATCTCGGTGGCCGAGGTCCCGACCGGGCCGATGGTGTCCGATCCCCGGCGGACCTTCCCTGACCGGGCCGCCGTCAGCGCGCCGATCACGGACCGGGTCCGCGACGGCGCCGTCCTGGCCGACGTGCGCCAGCTCGTCCTCGGCCTGTTCGGCGACGACCAGTACGCCAACGTCTTCCTGGTCGGCGCCGGCTTCCAGACCGGGGCGCTGCCGCTGCCGCCGGACGCCATCGAGGAGGCGCTCCGGGTCAACGGCGTGGCGGTGGACCAGAACATCCAGGCGTTCCGGCGCGGCCGCCAGTTCGTGGCCGACCCCGCCGCCGTGCTGACCGCGGCCGGCCTGGACGAGCCAGCCGCGCCGGAGATGGGCGAGGCCCCGCTCGACCGCCTGATCAGGACCCGGTCCGAAGACCTGACGGCCTACCAGGACCGGGCCTACGCCCGCCGCTACCTCGACGCGGTCGAGCGGGTCCGGGCCGCGGAGCAGGACCGGACGCCGGGCTCGACCGCCCTGACCGAGGCCGTCGCCCGCTACCTGTACAAGCTCATGGCCTACAAGGACGAGTACGAGGTGGCCAGGCTCAGCCTGGACCCGTCGCTCCGCGCTGGCCTGGAGGCCGAGTTCGGGCCGGGCGCCCGCGCCTCCTGGCGGCTGCACCCGCCGGTCCTGCGCGCTCTCGGCATGAAGCGCAAGATCGCGCTCGGCCCGTGGTTCGGCCCGGCGTTCCGGGTCCTGCGCGCCCTGCACGGGCTGCGGGGCACGCGGCTGGACCCGTTCGGCCGCACCCGGGTCCGGGTCACCGAACGCGAGCTGATAGAGGAGTACCTCAGCCTGGTCGACGACCTGGCCGGCCGCCTGAGCCCCGCCACCGCCCCGCTGGCCGTCCAGCTCGCCTCCCTGCCCGACCTCGTGCGCGGCTACGAGCACGTGAAGCTGCGCAACGTCGCGTCCTACCGCCAGTCCCTAGCCGAACTCCGCCCCCAGCTCGACGCATCCTGACGCCGTAATCCGGCCCTCTGACCTGCCGTTTCGCCGGATTACGTGGCCGCCGCCGCACGGATGAGCCGCACCGCCTCGGCTACGCCGCCGTCCCAGGCCGGGCCGTGACCGGGCAGGACCCAGGTCGCGTCGACGTCGCTGACGCGGGCGAGGGAATCGATGGCCTGCCCGGGTTGCAGGGTGAACGGCGCGGGCTTGGGTCCGGTCACGCCGGTGAGCACGTTGCGGGTCGTCATGCCGTCGCCCATGAAGAGCGCGTCGGCCGCGGGGACGTGGACCGCGATGCTGCCGGGCGTGTGGCCGGGGGCATGGATGATCCGGGGCCTGCCGGGAACGTCGATGACCTGGCCGTCTTCGGCCGGCTGCAGTCCGCCCGCCGGACGGCTCCGCAGGCCGCCGTGGAGCGCCGAGTACCACAGGAAGCCAGCCAGCGGGCCGGCCTTGACCGGGCCCCAGCCGCTGTTGGGCTTCTTCACCTCCAGCCGGGCGCGGTCCACGTCGGCGGGGTGGAGGTAGGCCCGGATGCCCTTCTCGCGAGACAGCCGGGCGGCGAAGCCGATGTGGTCGCTGTCGCCGTGCGTGAGGATCAGCGCCCGGACGTCGTCGAGGGTCAGGCCGAGCGACGCGAGCTCCCGGTCCAGCAGGTGCCAGTAGCGGGGCAGTCCCGCGTCGATGATCGTCACGCCGTCCCCGTCGATGACGAGGTAGCTGTTGACGAGGTCCGAGCCGATCCGGTGCAGGCCCTTGGCTATCTGCATGGTGACGCCTCCCTGCGAGCCGCTATGGCTACGCTTCTTAGCCTTCGTAAGGCTATAATAATTAGCCTTGGTGTCGTCCGCAAATAGGATTGCGGCTGCTCGCCGACAGGAGGCCGGATGCCCGCCCACGCCCAGACCTCGACCGCCGCCATCGTGACGGCCGGGCGCCGCCTGCTGGAAGAGCGCGGGGTCGACGCGCTGACGATGCACGACGTCGCGGCCGCCGTCGGGGTCCGCGCGCCGTCGCTCTACAAGCGCGTGAGCGGCCGTTCTGACCTGCTCAGGCTCATCCTGGAGAACGTGGCCGACGAGCTGACCTCGGCGCTCGACGCGGCGGCAGGCTCCGGCGATCCCGCCGCGGACGTGCGGGCGATGGCGGTGGCCTACCGCCGGTTCGCCCGCACGAACCCCGTCGCGTACACGCTCATGTACGCGCCGCATGCCCCGCCCGGCGCGGCCGAGCGATCTGCGCGTTCCTCCGCCACGCTCCTGCACACGGTGGCGGAACTGGCCGGCTCGCAGCACGCGCTCCTGGCGGCCCGCACGATCGTCGCGTGGGCGAACGGGTTCATCATGATGGAGCTCGCCGGAGCGTTCCGCCTCGGCGGCGACATCGAGCAGGCCTGGACCTTCGGGCTGGACCATGTCCTCGCCGCCGTCCGCCGCCCCCGGTGACCGTGCCTACTGCGCGGCGGCCGTGAGCGGGGCGGTGGCGGGCCGTGGTGTCCGCCGAGCCTTGAGCAAGCCGGCCGTCGAGGTGAAGTGCAGGACGAGCAGCAGCGGCACGGTCGCGGTCGGGATCAGCGCGAGCGGCAGCTGGCTGATCGGCGCGCTGGACGGGGTGACGGACAGGAGCTGGAATCCGGTGAGGGCGCCCAGGGTCAGGGCCACCACCAGATCGGTGATGCCGAACGCGTTGAACCACAAGGCGGCCCGGCGGCCGGTGCCCTGCGCGAGCTTACGGGCGACGAACGGCGCGGCGATGCCGGCCGTGATGTCGCCCAGGCCCGCGGGGAGGGCGAACAGCGGCGGCAGCTGGCCGGCCGCCAGGTAGAGCAGGAAGGCCACCCCGGCCACGCGGGGCGCGTGCGGGAGCTCCAGGCGGCTCGCCGTGCCCGGGGCGGCCAGGGCACGTGCCACCGCCGGGATCCGGCGCAGAGCCAGCAGCAAGCCCAGGTAGCTGACCGCGGCGACCGGGAGCCACGGCAGCGTCTGGTACCAGCCGTGATCAGCGATCACCGCGCTGACGGCGAGCCAGCCGGCGAATACGACGGCCGCTCCGCCGGCGAGCCGGGTGGCACGGGCCCGGCCCATGGCCGCCCGTTCGGCCCCGCTGTACAGCGCGATGCAGGTCAGGGCCACGATCGCGGTGGGCCCGGCGATGATGATCGCCCATAGATAACCAGGTGGATCGTACAAGAGCGTACCCTCCGATCGATTAAGGTATCTAGATAATAGTATCTTTAAGAAAGTATCTGCCAGCTATTATTATGTGAGGGATGAGCAGGAACGTGCGCACCTACGACCACTTCTGCCTGGTCGCACGCGCGCTGGAACACGTCGGTGACCGCTGGAGCCTGCTGGTGGTCCGCGACCTGCTGAGCGGTGCCAAGCGGTTCACCGACCTGATGGACCGCCTCGGCGGGATCACCCCCAAGACCCTCAGCCAGCGCCTGCGCGAACTCGAGGACACCGGGATCGTCGCCGTCGACCGCGAGCCCGGCCGGCGGGAGGTCTGGTACCGGCTGACGCCGGCCGGAGCCGAGCTCGGGCCCGTCATCGACGCGCTCAGCTGGTGGGGGCTACGGCACGCCTGGCGCCGGCCCGAGCCCGGCGAGCCGCTGCACGCCGAGCACCTGCTCCGCAGCGCCATCCGGGCCATCGATCTGGCCGCCGATGACCCCCGGGCCGCCCGCTGGCACTTCCGGCTCGGCGGCGCGGACTACCTGGCCGAAAGCGACGGCCACCACTGGTCTCTCGCCGCGCAGGCGTCGGCCGCGCCGGCCGACGTCACGATCACCGGCACCACCGGGGCCCTGGCCGCCCTCATATTCGGGGGGGCAGAGGACGGCCTCGACATCACCGGCGAGGCCGGATCCGTCCAGCGATTCCGGCAGCTGATCGGCACCATGGCCACGGTCGTATCGGCCACCTAGGCGGCCAGTGCTGCTGCGCGGACGCGCCGCGCTAGTCGCGGCGAGAGCGCCCGGCCAGCAGCCACACGACGATGAAAACGGCCATCGCGATCAGCCCGACGATGAGGAACATCTTGAACGTGGCGACGATCCCGCCAAAAACTGTGACGGCAACCCAGACGGCGAGGATCGCGCCGAGGATTGTCCCGATGATGCGGCCCATCCCCCTAGTATGCGCCTCCGCGCCCCCGGCGGGCGTGGTCATTCCGGCCGCCTCGGCCTGAAACCCGCACCGTGGCGGCGCACCTCGACGGTCCAGCGGCCGTCACCGAACGAGGCGCTGATGCGATGACCCGGCTCCAGCGACGGCGCCCTGGTCAGTCCGCCGGTGATGACCAGGTCCCCGGGCTCGAGCCACTGACCGCGCGCGGCGAGCTGCTCCGCCAGCCAGACGACCCCCGCCGCCGGGTGGCCGCTAGCGGCCGCGGTGTTGTCCTCCAGCGTGAACCGGTAGCCCGACCACACCGAGTCCACGACCTCCAGGCAGGCGAAAGCCGCGTCACACGCGTCGAGCACGGACTGAACCGAGAACGGAGGCAGCAGCCGCCGCCCCAGCCGCAGCCCGATCTCCGGCTCGACCCGCGGCTGCAGCGCCCCGGAAGGCAGCACCGCGGGGGAGTCCAGGATCATCCTGCACGCGGTACGCGTCCGCCAGCGACAGCCCCAGCTCAGCCGACGCCAGCAAATCCAGGGTGGCCCCGGCCTGCCGGGCCCGGTACAGCTCGGCCGCTACCGCGGCCGGGTCGAGCGCGCCGTCCGCGTCCAGGCAGTCCTTCCAGGTCATGCGCCGTCTCCAGGGTCTCGCCGGGCGTGCGCGCGCAGGATCTGCGACCAGCTCCGGGCCGGCTCGGCGGGCGGGATGGACGCGAACAGCCGCCCGTTCGCCTCCACCACCGGATACCGCCGCAGCTCGTAGCCCGCCGCCGTCCGGCATCGCCCGGTCGCGAGCTCGTACGCGTACCAGTGCCACGGGCAGGTCACGCAGCCGTCCCGTACCAGGCCCTCGGCCAGCGGCCCGCCGTTGTGCGGGCACGCCCCGTCGGTCACGTACAGCTCGTCCCGGTCGGCGAACGCCGCGAAGACCCGCCCGGCGTGCGAGAACGACCACTGCGTCTGCCCCGCCGGCCGCTCCAGCGGTACGAGATCCGCCGAGCTCAACCAGGCCTCACACGCACGCGAGCTCGACGCTGCCGAGCCGGTCCGCGGTCGCGGTCACCACGTCGCCCGGCTTCACCGGCACGGCCGCGGTCAGCCCGCCCGACAGCACGATGTCCCCGGCCTTCAGCCCCTCTTCCTCCGCCGCCAGCGACCGGACCAGCCAGGCCACCGCCGCGGCCGGGTGGCCGAGCGACGCGGCGCCCGACGCGGTCGCCACCACCTCGCCGTTGTGCTCGAGCACGACCCCGATCAGCCGCAGGTCCAGGCCCGCCACCGGCACGGCCGAACCGACCAGGTACCGCCCCTGGGAGGTGTTGTCCGCGACCACGTCCGGCGTGGTGAACTTGTAGTCCTTGTACCGCGAGTCGAGCACCTCGATGCCCACCGCGACCGCCGCGGTCGCGGCCAGCACGGTTGACGCGGTGACCGACGGCCCGTACAGATCCGCGCCCATGACGAACACGATCTCCGGCTCGCACCGGGGCTGGATGTGCTCACCCGTCACCAGCGGCTGGCCGATATCCAGCGCGTCGCCCGCGGCCAGGAAGCCGTACAGCGGCTCGCTCACCCCGACCTGGGCCTGCTTGGCCCGTGAGGTCAGGCCGAGCTTCCAGCCCGCCAGCGGCCCGGCCTCGTTCCGCAGCCGCCGCTGCACGTCGTAGGCCTCGGCCAGGCTGAAGCCGTCGAGCTCGGCCGACAGCGAGCCGATCGCGGTCCGGTCGGCCCGGGCCTTGGCCAGCCGCGCCGTTACCTCAGAGGCGTCAAAAGCCATGTCAAGCCTTCCCTATTCCACGACGCGGACAGTGACGGGACCAAGGCGGTCGAAGTCGGCCCGGAACACGTCCCCGGCCGCCATCGGCACCGCGGCGTGCAGCGCTCCGGTCATGATCAGGTGCCCGGCCTCCAGCTTGGCGCCCATCTCGCCCAGGGTGTTGGCCAGCCAGGCCACCACCCGGACCGGGTCGCCCAGCGCGGCCGCGCCGGCTCCGGTGTCGACCAGCTCGCCCTGCCGGGTGAGCGTCATCCCGATCAGCCGGGGATCGGTTCCTTCCAGCGGCACGACCCGGCTCGAGACCGCCACCGCGCCGTTGGAGGCCAGGTCGGCTACGGTGTCGGCGAGCTTGATGCGCCAGTCGGCGAACCGCGAATCCACGATCTCCACCGCCGCGACCATGCCCGCGATGGCCCGCCGGGCGTCCAGCACGCTCACCCCGGGACCGGCCAGGCCCGAGCCGAGCACGAACGCGATCTCCGCCTCGATCTTCGGCTGGATGAACGCCGACGCCGGCACCGCGTCGCCGTCGGCGTACACCGTCGAGCCCAGCACGGGACCGTAGTCGGGCCGGTCTACCCCGATCATCTTCTGCATCGGCTTGGACGTCAGCCCGACCTTGTAGCCGACGATCCGGTCGCCGTCGGCCAGCAGCAGCTTCACCAGTTCCTGCTGCACCGCGTACCCGTCCGCCATGCCGAGATCAGGATGGGCGTCGGTGAACGGCTCGATCTGCACACCTGTACGGCGGGCCTCGTAGAGGGCCCGGGCCTTCCCCGGCGCGTCTGTTAGCGGCATCGAAGCCTCACCCTTCCTTCCGCTGCTGAGAAGACAATTCTCCCGACCAGCCCAGCCGGCGTGACGCCGCCTCAGCCGCCTCCATGATCACAGGCGCCAGCCTACGCAGCGCCATCACGTTGCACCGGGCCAGCGGTACCCCGATGCTAATCGCGGCCACCACCTCGCCGCTGACGTCGCGGATCGGCGCGGCGATCGAGGCGATCCCGATCTCGCGCTCGTTCACCGCCTCGGCCCAGCCGCGCGGCCGGATCCGCTCGAGGTCGGCCGAGAGCTGGGCGCGGGACGTGATCGTGTGCGGCGTCAGCGCCGTGAACGGCGCCGCCCGCAGCACCGCCTGCCGCCGCGCCTCCGGCAGGAAGGCCAGCAGCACCTTGCCCGACGACGTGCAGTGCACCGGCACCCGCCGCCCGGTGTCGGTGAACAGCCGCAGCGAGTGCGCGCTCTCCATCCGGTCCACGTACACGACCTCGTGCCCGTCGAGCACCCCGACCTGGGACGACTCCCCGGTCTGGGCGCGCAGCTCGGTCAGCACCGGGCCCACGGCCGCATGCAGGTCCATGTGCACCCGGACCGCCTGGCCCAGCTCGAACATCACGATGCCCAGCCGGTATCCGCCGGTGCGCGGGTCCTGCTCGACCAGCCCCTCGGCGACCAGCGTGGTGAGCATCCGGTGCACGGTGCTCTTGCCCAGCCCCAGTCGGCGGCTCAGCTCGGACACCCCGAGGTCGGTCTCGCGCGAGCGGAACACCTTGAGCAGCCGCGCCGCGTTCCGCACCGTGGACAGCCCGCCAGCGGGCGGCTCGGCCGAAGTCACGACGGCTCCGCCGGGGGAGACCACTGCGTCCGCCCCCCGACCGCCGCCAGCAGCTCACGCCGCACCGCGTCCGGATCAGGGCGCGCCGAAGCCGCCAAGGCAGAAAGCGCCGAAGACCGCGGCACGATAGCCGCCGCCAGCATGGCGTGCGCCCGCACCAGCCCGGCCGCCGCCGCCCCGGCCATCTCGTCCACCAGATCCTCGCGCCCGCGCACCCGGCTGCGGATCGTCTCGAAGTCCCGGGCCACGGCCGAGTGCCCGCCCGCCAGCCCGGTCCCCACGTGCGCCGCGTTGTGCGCCGAGAGCCCCGAACCCGGCGAGGCCACGAAGTGGTACACCACCGTGGTCACGCCGAGCGCGTGCCGCACCTCGCCGAACGCCGGCTCGGAAGACTCGTCCACCAGCGCGAGCCCCGGCAGCACCACCGGATCGAAGAACCGCAACGTCCAGGACAGCCCGTCGACAGAACCGGGAACCTCCACCTCGGGCCCTCGCACGGGACCCAGAAGGTCCCGGGTGGCCAGCAGGTGCAGATTACGAACCCCCACCGCCGCCACCGTCAAGGGGCCGGGCGCCAGCAGCGGCAGAGCGCCCCGCACGGCCGCCGGGAACGTCAGGGCCTGCGCCAGGTAGGCGCGGTGGATCTCCTCGACGTACCGCGCGACCGCCTCGCGCATCTCTTCCGGTTTAGGCATCCCAGGGCTCACTATGACGAGCGTTCCTCTATACGGAACACAGGGGCTTTATCTGGAACATTAAGCGAGGTAAGTTCGAGCCGTCAAGCAGTGCAAAGGAGCCCGCATGGGAATTCTCCGCCTCGCCCACGTCGACGTCCGAACGCCCGACCTCGAGCTGTCCACCGCCTACTACACCGAGGTACTCGGCCTGCAGCTGGCCGGGCGCGGCGAGGACACCGTCTACCTCAAGTGCTGGGACGAGGAGGACCACCACTCGGTCCGGCTCCGTTACGACGCCCGCACCGGCCTGGACCTGTTCACCTTCCGCGTCGAAGCCGAAGACGATCTCGCCGAGCTGGAGAACGCCGTCACCAGGTACGGCTGCCAGGTCCAGCGCATCAGCAAGGGCGAGGCGGTCGGCCAGGGCGAGTCGATCAGGTTCGGCATCCCGTCCGGCCAGACCATGGAGCTGGTCTGGGACCTGGAGAAGACCGGCAACCTGCTCGGCAAGCTGAACCCGGCCCCGGTCCCGCCGCCCGGCCTGCCCGGGATCGCGCCGCCCCGCCTTGATCACATGCTGATCAACGCCGAGGAAGTGGGGGAGTCGGCCGCTTTCTTCAGCAAGGTCCTCGGCTTCCGCATGACCGAGCAGGTCCTCGACGCCAACGGCCACCAGATGGGCGTCTGGCTGGAACGCAGCCACTCCCCGCACGACATCGCCATCGTCAACGGGCCGAACGGCGCGCTGCACCACTTCGCCTTCTGGCTCGACGACTGGGACCAGGTCCGCAAGGCGGCCGACATCCTGGCCTTCAACGGCGTGCAGATCGACCAGGGCCCGACCCGGCACGGGGTCACCCGCGGCAACACCATCTACTTCTTCGACCCGCTCGGCATCAGGAACGAGGTGTTCACCGGCGGGTACCGCGCGGACCCCGACTTCCCCGCCATCACCTGGACCGAGGACCAGTTCGGCCGCGGCCTGTTCTACTACGAGAACGTCATCAGCCAGCGGTTCCTGAGCTTCCACACGTAAGGAGCACCCGATGAGCGACCGCATCCTGCGCCTGCAGCACGTCGAGATCCGGGTGCCCGACCTGGAGCTCTGCACCGCCTACTACACCGAGGTCGTCGGCCTGATCGAAACCGCCCACGACGAGGGCCGGGTGTTCCTCAAGTGCTGGGACGAGCACGAGCACCACTCCGTGGTCCTGCGTCAGGCCCCCACCTACGGCCTGGACCACATGTCCTTCAAGGTCGCCGACCGCGAAGACCTCGACTACTACACCGAGCGCGTCGAGAACACGGGCATCACGGTCAAGCGCCACGCGCGCGGCGAACTGGGCCCCGGCTGGGGCGAGGCCATCCGGTTCGAGGCCCCCTCGGGCCACCTGGTCGAGCTGGTCTACGGGATGGAAAAGGTCGGCAACATGCTGCCCTTGACGAACCCGCCGCCGCGCCCGGGGGGACTGGTGGGCATCGCGCCACCTCGTTTGGATCATATTTTCATCATGGCCGAGGACGTCGACGGCGCTACCGCCTTCTTCCGTGACGTGCTGGAGTTCCGGCTCACCGAGCAGATCGTGGCCAACGACGGCCACCAGCTCGCCACCTGGCTCGAGCGCAGCCACACCCCGCACGACCTCGCCATCGTCACCGGGCCGAACGGCGCCCTGCACCACTTCGCCTTCTGGCTCGACGACTGGAACGGGGTCCGCGAGGCCGCCGACCTGCTGGCCTTCAACGGCGTCACCATCGACGTGGCCCCGACCAGGCACGGCGTCACCCGGGGCTACACGGTCTACTTCTTCGACCCGGTGGGCAACCGGAACGAGGTGTTCACCGGCGGCTACTGGGTCGACCCGGACTTCGAGCCGATCACCTGGACCGAGGAAGAAATGGGCCGGGCCATGTTCTACTACGCCGGCCAGGTCAACGAGCGCTTCTTCACGGTGCACTCATGACGCAATTCCGCCGTACGGACCGCACCGACGCGCCGCATTACCTAGCCAGATATAACGAACGACGCGGGCTTGAGCAGTCGTCGTCCCCCGCGAGCCCCGAAGACGAGAACCTGCCCCTGTACCTGCGCCGGTTCCGCGAGCGCGGGGCCGCCGCCGCGGCGCCCAGCGCCCTGCTCGAAGTGGACGGCGAGCAGTTCACCCCGGAGTTCGCCGGCGCCAGCCGGGACAAGGAGATCGTGGCGCCGCCGGAGCGCAAGCCCGGTGAGGACTTCGCCACCGAGATCCGGATCATCAGGCATGGGATCACCCAGGGCTACTCGACCGATGCCGGGCTGACCCCGATGGGCGGCTGGCAGGCGCACCAGCGCGGGCACAGCCTGTCCAAGAGCGTCCGCCCGGGCCAGCAGGTCCGGATCGTCTGCGCCGACACCGCCCGGGCCCGGCAGACCGCCGACCAGATCTACCGCGGCATGACCGACGGCCTGCGCCAGTGGGAACGCGAAGCCGACATCGGCAAGCCCGAGCCCATTCCTGAGCTGCGCAACTTCGGTGTCTGGACCCCGGACGGGATAGGCGACGTCACCTCGGCGTTCCGGCAGTACCAGGCGACGATGGAGAAGCTGGAGCGGATGGCGGTCGGCGACCGGCCGCGCTGGCTGGTGGAGATCGACCGGTTCTACCGCACCCAGCTCGGCGGGGCCGACCCGATCGCCATGTGGATGACGATCCCGCTGATGTACTTCGAGCCGCCGCAGTCCTGCGTGCGCCGGTTCTGGCGCGGGTTCCACCGGCTGATGGCCGAGTCGCCGGACACCCGGATCATCGCGGCCACCCACTCCGGCCCGATCCGCGCGTTCGCCACCTGGGCGCACGGCTACGATCCGGGCGAGCCGTACAACACCGAGGAGGTGGTGGTGCGGATCCGCCGCGGCGGCGGCACGGCCCTGGTCGCCTACCGCAACCGGGTCACCGAGGTGAACGTGCCCCCGCCCGACGAGATGCCCCGCTGGGACTGACCGCGTGCCCGCCCTCACCGAGGATCCCCCCGGACTGCGATCAGTGTCGATCGCCGCCAGCGTGCTCAACTGCTTCTCCTCCCACCCGGAGCTCGGCGCGACCCAGGTCGCCCGCGAGCTGGGCGTGGCCAAGAGCACGGCCTGCCGGATGCTGTCCGCGCTGGCCGCGAGCGGCCTGCTGGACCGGGCCGACGGCGGCCGGTACCGGCTGAGCCTGCGCATGTTCGAGCTCGGCGTGCTGGCCGCCGAGCGGACGCCGGTCCGTGACGTCGCCCGCCCGGTCCTGATCGAACTGCAGCAGCAGGTCCGCGAGATGGTCCAGCTCGGCGTGCCGGTGGCCGGGCACGTCGCCTACATCGACCGGTACGGCCACGCCGCCCTCGGGCTGCAGCTCAGCGGCGAGACGCTGCACCGGGTGCCCGGCTATTCCTCCAGCTCGGGCCGGGCGCTGGCCGCCTTCGACGAGCGCATCCTGGCCGACACCCTGGCCGTGCCGCGCCGCAAGCACACGCCGTTCACCATCACCGACCCCGAGCGCCTGCACCGGGTGCTGCGGGCGGCCCGGGAGGCCCGGCTGGACCAGCACGCGGGAGGAGTTCACCAGGGGTTTCTCCTCTGTCGCCGCTCCCGTGCGCCTTGACGGGCGCCCGCTGGCGGCCATCTCCGTCGTCGGACCGACGACCCGTATTCTCGGCTTGCGTAGGGACTTCATCGTGGCAAGCGTGTGCCGGGCCGCCCAGCGGGTCAGCACCCTGATTGGGGTTGTCAATGCATCGCAGCACTGAGAGCATCCTCACCACCCACGTGGGCAGCCTGGCCCGCCCGCATGACCTGCTCGAGGTGATGCGGGAGAAGGAGCACGGGCGCCCGTACGACCCGGCCCGCTTCACCGAGATGATCACCGAGGCGGTCCGTGACGTGGTGCGCAGGCAGGCGGAGGCGGGCCTGGACGTCGTCACCGACGGCGAGCAGGGCAAGGTCTCCTTCCTGACCTACGTCAAGGAGCGGCTGGCCGGCTTCGACCAGGTCGAGGGCGAGACCCTGCTGCCGCCGTCCTGGCAGAAGGAGATCGACGACTTCCCGGAGTACTACCACTCCTATATGTCGAAGTACTCCTCGGCCGTGGCCCCGATGAAGGTGATGGTGTGCACCGGCCCGGTGGCCTACAGCGGCCGGGACGCGGTCCGGACCGATATCGCGAACCTGCGGGCCGCGCTCGAGGCGACCCCGGGGCCGGTCGAGGCGTTCCTGCCTTCCACCAGCCCCAGCGGGTTCGGCCGCAACGACTACTACGCCACCGAGCAGGACTACCTGGCCGCGGTAGCCGAAGCCATGCGGGAGGAGTACCTGGCCATCGTCGAGTCGGGTTTCCTGCTCCAGGTGGACGACCCGTGGCTGATCGAGATCCTGGCCGACGACGGCCGCAGCGACCCGGCCGAGCGGCACCGCCGGGCCCAGGAGCACGTCGACGCGCTCAACCACGCGCTACGCGGTATCCCCGAAGACAAGATCCGGCTGCACACCTGCTACGGCCTCAACCACGGGCCCCGGCTGAACGACATCCCGCTGGCCGAGGTGGCCCCGGTCATGCTGCGGATCAACGCGGGCGCTTACTCGTTCGAGGTGGCCAACCCGCGGCACCAGCACGAGTGGAAGATCTGGTCCGACCTGAAGCTGCCCGACGGCAAGGTCCTGCTGCCCGGGCTGCTCGGCCACGCCACCAACTACGTCGAGCACCCCGAGCTGATCGCCGACAGCATCTGCCAGTACGCGGGAATCGTCGGCCGGGAGAACGTCATCGCCAGCGCCGACTGCGGCTTCTCCTCCCGGGCCTCGTTCGCCCCCGAGGTCCACCCCACCGTGGTATGGGCCAAGTTCGCCGCGCTGGCCGACGGCGCCGCCATCGCCACCAAACGCCTCTGGAGCTGACGCACACCACCCGTACCGCGCCGGCGTCGCGCCGACGAGAACGTATGCGGTTACCCCCGGAAGGCGAGAGGTCCCGAATCGGAAACACGAGCTGTTCTCGCCATCTGATCATCGAGACGGCGATCCGGCTCTGCCTCCAGCCTTTCCAGATCATTGAGTGACATCGTCCCCCGATAGGGGGTGCTGTGACACTCAAAGATCCGTCCCCGTTACCGCGGGGACTGATGCGGCCCGCCGGGCGTCAGCCGCAATCGCGCATCGCATCCTGCGGGAAACGGGGGTAACTGCCCACAATGATGTGATCGCCTAAAAACTATGTAGGCCGAATGAATCTGCAGTGACAGATGTGATTCTCGAAGCCGCTTCCAGACCAGGCGCTTCATGATCACGAAGAGTTCTGGCGGTACACAACCCTTCGTGATCATGAAAAAGTGCAGCCGAATGAGCCGTAACCGTGCCCCGCCGCTGCCTTCAGTGGCCGTGGCCGCCGCCCGCACCGTGAGCCCCGTGCGCCGCCGAAGCCGCCGCGTCCGTCGCCGCCGCGACAGCCGCGCTGGTAGCGGCGTCGATGGCGGCCTGCGTCGCCGCCGCAGTGGCCGCAGCCGTAGCGGCCGCCACCGCCGCCTGGCTCGCCGCCGCCGCGGTCATCGCCTGGCCGGCCGCCTCGCCGGCGCCGGAAGCAGCAGAAGTATCCGCCACGGCCGCCGTCACCTCGCTGCCCTTGGCTATCCGCTCCAGCCGCGCCCGCACCGGCCGCCCAGCCCGCCCCGGATACAGCACCGTCGCTAGCCCGCTCGCGTAAGCCAAACCGCCCAGCGCCGCCTGCGCGGTACTGACCGGCCCGTCCGACAGCGCGATCGCGTCCAGCCGTGCCCGCGCCGATGCCTGCCGAACGGCGTCAGTGACCTGCCAGCGGGTGACCGAGAAGATCCCGAGGCGGGTACCCCGCTCGGCCCGGAGCACGCCCGCCGCCGCCAGCCGCTCCAGGTAGGCCCCGGCGATCCCGCGCCGGGGATGGCTGACCCACGTCTTCGCCTTGGCTCCGTGCTTGGAGCCGGCCAGGCTGGCCAGCGCCTCGTCCAGGAAGGAATCCAGGCCCGGCGAGGAGTCGGTCACCTCGACGCGGCCCCCGGCGATCGTGATCCGCCCGGCCGCGGCCAGCCGGACCAGCTCGGAGCCCATCAGGCCGAAGCCGAGCTGCTGCGCCGTGGTCACCTTCCCGCCGGCCGGCACCGACAGCAGAACCAGGTCGTCACCGAGCGAGTCCAGGGCATCCATGACCCCACGATAAGCCGTCTCGACTCGGTCAGGTGGCCGTGAATTCACCGGCGGTACCACGACGTCCGCTACGGTCCAGGTGTGGCTGCGGCACGGTGATCCTGGTGTCCGACTCATACCTGGCACCAGCGGTGGCTGGACATCGTCGGCGCCGATCACTGGTCGATGCAGGCCGGCGGCTGGGCCGGAGCTCATCGAGCCGCCCGGCCTGGGCCAGTTCATGGTGACCCGCGACCTGCCCGGCCCCTACCACACCTGAGATCAGGCCAGGATGCGCTGAAGCTGGACGGCCTGGCTCTTAGTGGGCAACGGGACCTGGAACTGCCGGCTGGTAAATGGCCCCGCCACCATCGGCAGAACCCAGGTCCGGCCGTCGACGCTGAGGGCGAGCGGGCCCCGCACGTCGGCGGCCGTGGTGGTGACCGCGGTCAGCGCGGGTACGTCGGAAGCGGGCAGGGTGAGCGTGAACGCGTACTGGACGGGTCCTGCCTGCTGGCCGGGAGGCGGCTTCGGCCGCTCCGAGGTGACCGAGGAGACCGCCGCGGAGGTGATCGTGACCGGCGTGCCGACCTTGCGGTAGCACCAGCCGTTATTGCCGGCTAGCGCTACGTACCCGGCGGTGCAGCCGCCCGCCAGGCTGGCGGGCCGGGCCCGCATGGCCCGCAGGACGAACGGTGACCTCAGCTGGTGCGGCGGCGGCATGGTAGCGGCCGCGTCCGGCCCGAGCGGAGTCACCTGGCCGCAGCCGGCCACGGTCAGCATGAAGCCGGCAGCTAGCGCGCCAGCCAGGACAAACGGCCGGAATCCGAACGACATTGGACCTCCTCATCCCAGGTGCGGATACGGTGGCGGTGCCGATACGCCCCCCTGGGCGCGAGCGGCGTCGGGGGCGACCAGCGCGACCGCGGCCAAGAGGATGAGCAGTTCCGCCAGGCCCACGTGGATCAGGTGCGGATAGTGCACGTAGCTGACGAGGGAGATGACCCGCCACGCCCCGGCGACCGCCGCCAGCAGCATCAGGGCCAGCGACCACGCGCCCGAGCCGTCGGCCCGGTGAGACCGGGACCGGGACAAGGCCCTGGGCGCGTGCGCCAGGCAGGCCACGCTGACCACGAGACAGCCCAGACCAGCGGAGTCCGGCAGCCAGGCCTGGTTCCCGGTCGCCTGGAGCACCAGCATCGGCACGGGCACCAGGAGGAAGTAACCGGGCAGCGCCAGCAGCCAGGCCCGGCGCGCGACCGGCGGGGCATCGCGGTGGAACGCGGCCATCGCCAGGACCGTGCTCAGGTCGAACAGGGCAAACGAGCTCCATGTTCCGGGGGGCCTGACCAGCAGCCCGGCCAGCTGACCCTGGAACAGGTAGAGGAAGTCGGCGGTGACCGCCAAAGCCGCGATGATCCGCGCGGTCCGGTAATGCCCGAGCGCCAGCGCCAGGTAGATCACGATCCAGGAAATCCCGACGGTGTTCATCACCGCTGGCCAGGCCCCGCCGGGCAGCGGCCCCGCCAGGCTCGCGGGCAGCGCCGGGAACCAGCCGTCCTGGTGGCGGCGCCAGGTCAGGAACGCGAGGTTGCCGAGCTCTTGGGTGGCGTGCACCAGCGCCACCGCGAGCACCGCGCGGCGCACGGCCTGGCCCCAGGCGAAGTACCGGCGCGGCGTGCCCGCGCCGCCCAGGTACAGCCGGACGGCCAGGGCGGCCACGCTGGCGACCTCCTGCCGGGTCGGGCCGTCGTACTCCATGGTGACCGAGTCCTCGTCCGGGTCGCCGGTCAGCCAGCCGTCCAGGAAGGCGGCGACCATGTCCTCTTCCCACCTGTCCCGGTAGTAGCCGGGCAGCAGCCGCAGGACCCGGCGGTACCGCTGCTCCAGGTCCAGGTCGGCGCTCATCCGGCCGCCTCCGGGCCCGGCAGGCCCAGCCGTGCCCGCACCACGCGAGCGGTGGCGGCACGGACTTCGGCCTCCTCGGCCAGCGCCCGCCGCCCCTCCCGGGTCAGCCGGAAGTAGCGGCGCAGCCGGCCGTCGTGCGCTTCCTCCCGGTCGGCCTCGATCAGCCCCTCGGTGGTGAGCCGGTCCAGCACCCCGTACAGGCTGCCGATCTTCAGCTTGACCCGGCCCTGCGACAGGTCGGCCACCTCGCTCACGATGCCGTACCCGTGCCGCGGCCCCCCGGCTAGCGCGGTGAGCACGAAGAACGCTTGTCCCGTCATCGGCTTGACCGTCACACGATCACTATATCGTGAAAACCACGATATAAGCCTGCTGCTGGAGAATCGCGACCGCGCCGATGTCGATGTATCGGTCTCGATCAGGCAGCGCGGCTCAGGCTGGTCGAAGGAGTGGGAGTTCGACCTGCCGGCGCAGGACAGCGCCAGCTTTTCCGGGCGGTTCGATTCGCCGGCCGGCCAGCGCGGCGCGGACTACGAACTTGCCGTCGGCGTGGCCGGCGTGCCTTTGCTCCGCGAGACCGTACGTGCCAGGCGCTCACCGATCCTCCGCCGGGCCGGACGGTCGTGACGGTCGCCGCCGACCGGCTCAGGCCTGGCAGCCGAAATATTCATTATGCAGGCGCGCCCGCCGCCGGCTCGAGCTTCGCGCCGGCGGCGACCGGGTCGAACCCGGCCGGCCACTTGGTCTGCTCGTCGTACCGCGCGCCGTCGAGGATCGTCCCGCTCAGGTCGCAGCCGGTCAGGTCCGCGCCGCGCAGGGTCGTCCGGGCGAAGGCCGTTGCCTCCAGCTTGGCGCCGGACAGGTTCGCCTGCTCCAGGGAGCAGCTGATCACGTCCGCCTCCGTGAGGTCGGCACCCTGGAAGTCGCAGCCCCCGAAGTTCGTGTCGCGTATCCATGCGTCGTTGAAGACGCTGCCGGCAAAGACGCTGCCGGTGCCGTGAGCGAGGAGGAACCTCGCGCGCACGAACCCGGCCCCGTCGTACTGCGATGTGTCGAGCGACGCGGCCGTGAGGTCGGCGTCGATGAAGTTGGCGCCGGTGAACGTCGACCCGGCCATCCTGGCGGAGTAGAGTTTCGCCCGCCTGAACAGGGTCTCGACGACGTTCGACTGGCCGATGAACGCGGCGGTCAAGTTGGCCTCGCTGAAGTCCGCGTGGCTGAGGTCGCACGACTGGAACACCGCTGCGTCGAGGTCGGTCTGCGTTAGCGACGCGCCGGTCAAAGTGGCCCTAGTCAGGTTGGCGCCCTGGAGGTTCGCGTGGTCGAGGGTCGCCCCGCTGAAGTCGCAGTCGGTCAGGGTGGCCTCGATGAGGTTCACCCGGGTGAGGTTGGCGTGGTCGAACTTGAACGAACTGAGTGTTACGCCAAGCAGTTCGAGGCCGCTCAGGTCCTTGCCTGACAGGTCGACCACGCCGCCCTGGGCGGCGAGCCGCCGGATCTCAGCGGCCGTTATATCGGACATGCCCCACCCCTTCCGGTTGCTGAAATCACGATCCGGCCGTCTGGCCGGCTGCCCGCAGGGCATCTCTCAGGGAGACCCGCTCGTGGCCGAGCATGTCCTCCAGCGTCGGGGTGGCGACCGACCATTCGCCCTGGCTCACGTCGCTGTAGATGGTGCCCAGTTCCGTGGCGGCCTCTGGCACGCGCTTCAGGAGATGCTGGAGGACAAGGCGCCCGAACGGGCTGGCCCCATTGGTGATAACGATCAAAGCGCGGTCCCCCCCGGGATTCGCGGCCCCGCCCCAGGCGGCTTAGAGGCGCTATTCCTGTTTGTCGTTTTAAATGCGCCGTGCGCACCATATATGCGCGAGCCTAGCATCATCCGCCCGACCCGCCTAGGGGCTTATCTGGGCGGTCCGCACTCCGGCCCGGCGAACATCTGCTGTCGCAGCTATTCGGCGAAACGTTTGCGATACGTTTGCGTGCCAGCTAGCAGATTTCCCGCCCATTCGACGGGCGCTGGTTGGAATTCTAGAAGGGCATTAGCCCTCCTTATCCCGGGTGCGGATATGTCAGGGGGCCCGGCTGCCGCGGTCCCCAGTAGCCCGCGGTGAACGGGCACGCGTCCGGGCCGAGCCGCACCGTCGGCCGGTACGGGCACTGGCCGCAGTAGTCACTCATCCGGTACCATCAGCCGGATGATGTGGTGGGCGTAGCCGGCGGCAGCGGGGTGCGGGCCCGCAGCGCGTTGCGGTGCCGGCGCCGCCCTCGACTCCACGATCAGCACCGGCCGATCCCTCGCATCGAGAAAATGCGGCCCGAGCTGGTCCGCGAACAGCCAGCGCCTGTCCACCGGCCATCACCCCCGGTCGGCGGCTACCCGGCCACCGCGGAACCCAAACCGCAGTCCCGCTCCGCGCCGCCCGGCCGATCGGACAGCTATCAACACGCCGGCGGGCTCCTGAGGCCCGAAAGCTACGTTTTCCCACTTGCCACGCGTGCCTCAGCTAAAGCGTTACCGCCCTGGAACCAAAGCGAAATCGTTTGCTTTCGAGGCCGGTGCGATGCTACGGCGAGGAGGCCACCATGAACCGTTTGCCTGCGTTCGCCCCAAAATCCGCCCGCCCCCGATTGTTCGCGGGCACCGCGGCGCTCGCCGCGCTGGCCCTGATCATCGCGGGGTGCAGCTCCGGCTCGCCGTCCAGTTCAAGTTCCGCCTCCAGCTCCGCGCAAGCCGGGCACGCGGGCGGCACCTTCACGATCTTGGCCAACTCCGCCTTCGGCGTCGCCGACCCGGCGCAGAACTACACGCTGGAAGAGTGGCAGCTGCTCATCGACACGCACGACGGCCTGACGAGCTTCGCCAAGGTGGGCGGCGTCCCCGGGACGAAGATCGTGCCCGACCTGGCGACCTCCATCCCCACGCCGACCAACGGCGGCAAGACCTACGTTTTCAGCATCCGCAAGGGGATCAAGTTCTCCAACGGGCAGACGCTCAAGCCCAGCGACTTCGTCCGCACCTTCCAGCGGCAGTTCACCGTCCCCGGGCCGACCTCGTTCTACGCGGGCCTGGTGGGCGCGGACAAGTGCAGCACCAAGAGCTGTGACCTGTCCAAGGGCGTGGTCGCCGACGACTCGGCCTACACCCTGACGCTGAACCTGACCTCGCCCGATCCCGAGCTGATGGACCAGCTCGCGCTGCCGTTCGCCTACGCGGTCCCGGGCGGCACCTCGCTAAAGCTGACCGGCAACAACGTGGCGCCGGGGACCGGTCCGTACATGTGGAAGTCGTACAACCCGAACACCGAGGCCGTGCTGGTCCGCAACCCCTACTTCCACGTGTGGAACGCGGCCGCCCAGCCCGCGGGCTACCCGAACGAGATCATCGAGAAGTACGGGCTGCAGGTCTCCGACGAGGTCCGGGAAGTGCAGAACGGCCAGGCCAATGAGGTCTTCGACGGCGACCAGATCCCGTCCGACCAGCTCAGCCAGCTGAATAGCGCCAAGTACGCCAACCAGGTGCACGTGAACACGCTGACCGCCGACTGGTACTTCGCCCTGAACACCAGGCGCGCGCCGTTCAACAACCTGCAGGCCCGGCAGGCCATCAACTACGCGGCCAACCGGGCCGCCTACGTCAAGATCGCCGGCGGTTCCTCGCTGGCCGTCCCGGCCTGCCAGATCCTGCCGCCGAACTATCCCTCCTACACGCCCTACTGCCCGTACACGGCGGGATCGAGCCAGACCACCTGGACCGGGCCCGACCTGGCCAAGGCCAAGCAGCTGGTCCAGCAGTCCGGCACGGCCGGGATGAAGGTGGTCGTCAACGGGACCAACGACCAGGTCGGCAAGGCGCTGGTCGAGCAGATGATCTCGGACCTGGACTCGATCGGCTACAAGGCCTCCGCGCAGCTCCTCTCGACCAGCGTCCAGTACCCGTTCGTGCAGAACTCGTCCAACTCGGCCAAGTGGAACGTCGGCTGGTCGGCCTGGTACCAGGACTACCCGGCCCAGTCGGACTTCCTGAACGTGCTGCTCGGCTGCGGGACCATCCACCCGAACAGCGACGCCAGCCCGAACATCGCCGCCTTCTGCGACAAGTCGATCAACGCGAAGATCGAGCAGGCCGAGTCGATGGAGGCCACCGACCCGTCCGGGGCGGCCGCGCTGTGGACCCAGATCGACCACGCCGAGACCGACGCGGCGCCCTGGGTCAACATGTACAACCCGAAGCAGCTCGACTTCCTGTCCAGCAACGTCCACGGTTACGCGTGGAATCCGCAGTGGTACATCCTCATCGACAGGCTCTGGTTCTCCTAGCCCCTCCGGAAGCGAGGCAGAACTTGCCGAAGGAGGCTTATGGCCACGCTGCTTGAGCAGGCCGAGGTCGGCCCCGAGCCGTCCTCGGCTGTGGTCGGGCGCAACCCCTGGTCCCAGGCTGGCCGCCGGCTGCGGCGCAATCGCATCGCGCTGGCGGCGCTCGGCCTGTTCCTGCTGATCGTGGTGCTGTGCCTGGCCGCACCGCTGTACGCCAAGTACGTCGCCCACCTGAACCCTTTCTCGCCCAACCTGAACGGCCACACGGTGGTCAACGGGAAGGTGGTCCCGGTGATGCAGCAGGGCGGCGGGACCCTGCACCTGGGGGAGACCCCGATCGGGCCGACCTGGGACCTGGGCCACTACTTCCTCGGCGGGGACAGCGTGGGGCGCGACATCGCCTCCCTGCTGCTGTACGGCGGCCGGAGCTCGCTGCTGGTCGGGATCGGCTCGGCCGTCCTGTGCTGCGTCGTCGCGACCGTCGTCGCCCTGATCGCCGGCTTCTTCGGCGGCTGGGTCGACACGCTGCTGTCCCGGCTGATGGACATCATCTGGGCCTTCCCGGTCTACCTGCTGGCCATCTCCCTGGCGACCGAGCTGCTCACCCACTCCGGCGGGTTCCAGTTCGGGCCGCTGCACATCAGCGCGACCAGCCTGTGGACGCCCACGGTCATCATCGCGTTCATCTACGTGCCGTACGTGTACCGTCCGGTTCGCGGCCAGGTGCTCTCGGTGGTCAACAAGGAGTTCGTGGAGGCCTCGATCGCCCAGGGAGCGGGCAACCTGCGGCTGATCTTCTCCGAGATCCTGCCCAACGTGGTGTCCACCGTCATCGTGCTGCTCCCGCTCATGGTGGCCACCACCATCTTGACCGAGTCGGCGCTGTCCTTCCTGTCCGTCGGCGTCCAGCCGCCCAACGTCAGCTGGGGGACGATGATCCAGGACGGCACGAGCCTGCTGTACACCCGGCCGTGGGACTCGCTCGCTCCCGGCATCATGATCCTGCTCACCGTGCTGTCGCTCAACGTGCTCGGCGACGGGGTGCGGGACGCCCTCGACCCGCGCGCCAAGGTGCGGGTGGAGGGCTGAGCGGGCCATGCTGACCTTCACCATCCGGCGCGTGCTCGCGACCGTGGTCGTCATGTTCGTGATCACGGTGGTCGTCTTCGTGATCTTCTTCAAGACCCCCGGGGTCGACCCGGCCCGCGCCATCGCGGGCCGCAACCCGAGCGCGCAGGTCCTGCAGGAGATCCGGGCCCAGTTCGGGCTGGACAAGCCGCTTCCGGTCCAGTACGGCCTGATGATGAAGAGCATCTTCATCCGCCGCGACCTGGTCTCCTACTCCAACCAGGGCGTGAAGGTGGTGCCCGAGATCGCCGCCGCCACCCCCGCCACCCTGTCGCTCGTCTTCGGCGCCGCCATCATCTGGGTCGTGCTGGCGATCGCCATCGGGGTGGCCGCCGCCCTGCTCCGGGGCACGCTGTTCGACCCGCTGCTGATGGTGCTGGCGCTGATCGGCGTGTCCGCCCCGGTGTTCTGGGTGGGCCAGGTCGCCAACATGATCACCCAGGGCGGCCTGCACAGCACGTGGTTGTTCAGCTGGGTTCCCCCGCTGGGATACACGCCGTTCACGCAGAGCCCGCTGCTGTGGTTCAAGGGCCTGATCATCCCCTGGATCACGCTGTCGATCCTGTACATCGGCCTCTACGGGCGGGTGCTGCGGGCCAACATCCTGGAGACGCAGAACGAGGACTTCGTCCGGACCGCCCGGGCCAAGGGGATCACCGAGCGGCAGGTGCTGCTGCGGCACACGCTGCGCACGTCCATGATCACGTTCGTGAGCCTGTTCGGGCTGGACTTCGGCGCCCTGGTGGCCGGCGGCGCGCTGCTCACCGAGGTGGTGTTCGGCATCCACGGGGTCGGCTACCTGACCTATCAGGCCCTGGCCAACCTCGACCTGCCGACGATCATGGCCACCGTCATCTACGGAGCCTTCTTCATCGTGCTGGCCAACGCGGTCGTCGACATCGGCTACGCCTGGCTCGACCCGAGGATCCGGCCGACATGACGATGACGGGGGAGCCGCTGCCATGACCGGGGAACCGCTGCTCGACGTACGCGACCTCAAGGTCTCGTTCCGCACCGAGGACGGCCTGGTCAAGGCGGTCGACGGCGTGTCGCTCACCCTGTACGAGGGTGAGACGCTCGGCATCGTGGGCGAGTCCGGTTCCGGCAAGAGCGTCACGATGATGTCGGTGATGCGGCTGATCAACGACCCGAACGCGCGCTTCGAGGGCGAGGTGCTCTACAAGGGCCGCGACCTGATGACGCTGAACCCGGACCAGATGCGCCAGATTCGCGGCACCGGGATATCCATGATCTTCCAGGACCCGATGACCTCGCTGAACCCGGTGTACCGGGTCGGCTGGCAGATCGCCGAGCAGGTCCGGGCGCACGACCGCGTCTCCAAGAAGGCGGCGCTGGCCCGGGCCGCCGAACTGCTGGCCGCCGTCGGCATACCGCAGGCCGCCGACCGGGTCCGCAGCTACCCGCACGAGTTCTCCGGCGGCATGCGGCAGCGGGTGATGATCGCCATGGCGGTCTCCTGCAACCCGGACATCCTGATCGCCGACGAGCCGACCACCGCGCTCGACGTGACCATCCAGGCGCAGATCCTCAACCTGATCAAGAAGCTCCGGACGGACTTCGGCACCGCCGTCGTGCTGATCACCCACGACATGGGGGTGGTGGCCGACCTGGCCGACCGGATCGCGGTGATGTACGCGGGGCGGATCGTGGAGCAAGGGAGCCGGCGGGAGCTCTTCTACGATGCCCAGCACCCGTACACGTGGGGGCTGCTCGGCTCCATCGCCCGGCTCGACCGGCCCAAGCCCCGGCGCCTGGCCGCGATTCCCGGGCAGCCGCCCTCGCTGCTCCGGCTCGCCCAGGGATGCGCCTTCGGCGACCGCTGCGCCCACCGGTTCGACCTGTGCGCCGAGGCGCCGCCGCTGCTCGACCGGGTCGGCGGCGGCCACCTGGACGCCTGCCACCTCGAGCCTAAGCAGAAGAAGGAACGGCGGGAGACCACCATCCATCCGGAACTTGTCGGGGAAGCCGAATGACAACCGGCATAACGAACGGGGTGGCCTCCGCGCCCAGCCACGATGGCGAGCTGCTGCTGCGGGCCGAGCACGTGAAGAAGTACTTCCCGATCAGGAACGGGATACTGCAGCGTGAAGTCGCGCGGGTGCACGCGGTGGACGACGTCAGCCTCGAACTGCGCGCCGGGGAGACCCTCGGCCTGGTCGGGGAGTCCGGGTGCGGCAAGTCCACGCTGGCCCGGTGCCTGGCCCGCCTGTACCCGCTGACCAGCGGGTCGATCGAGTTCGAGGGCCAGGACATCTCCACGCTGTCCCGGCGTGAGCTGCGTCCGGTGCGGCGCGAGCTGCAGATGGTGTTCCAGGACCCGTATGCGTCGCTCAACCCGCGCAAGCGGGTCGGCGAGATACTCTCCGACCCGCTGCGCATCCACAAGCGGGGCAACCGGGATCAGGTCAAGCGCCGCGTGCGCGAGCTCCTCGAGCTCGTCGGGCTGTCACCCGAGCACATCAACCGCTATCCGCACGAGTTCTCCGGCGGCCAGCGGCAGCGGATCGGAGTGGCCCGGGCCCTGGCCCTGCACCCGCGGCTGATCATCGCCGACGAGCCGGTCTCCGCCCTCGACGTCTCGATCCGCGCGCAGGTCATCAACCTGCTCGACGACCTGCAGGACGAGCTGCACCTCACCTATATCTTCATCGCCCACGACCTGGGTGTGGTGCGGCACGTATCGGACCGGGTCGCGGTGATGTACCTGGGCAAGATCGTCGAGATCTCGCCCGCGGAGGAGCTCTACCAGCGGCCGGTTCACCCCTACACCGAGGCGCTGCTGTCCGCGGTCCCGATCCCGGACCCGGACCTGTCCGCCGCCCGGAAGCAGATCGTGCTCGAGGGCGACGTGCCGAGCCCGATCCTGCCGCCCTCGGGCTGCCGGTTCCACCCGCGCTGCCGGTACGCCACCGAGCTCTGCGCCCAGACCGAGCCTCCGCTCACCGAGCAGGGCAGCGCGGATCACCTGGCCGCCTGCCACCACCCGCTCAACACCACTCCCGCGCAGACGCCGTAAGGTCCGGTGCGCGACACGCGGACGAAAGACAGCCTCAGCCCGGCCTCAGCTTTTGTCTAGTAACCTCCGCGCGTGCGCATTCACGCGGTCTTCCGGGGCATCGGTTCCTTCGCCGTCAAGTTTCGCTGGTTCGTCCTGGTGGCCTGGGTTATCGCGGCCGTCCTCGTGCCGCGCGCCCTGCCGTCGCTGTCCAGCGTCACCCAGGGCAACAACGCCAACTTCCTCCCCGCCAGCGCGCCCAGCGAGCACGCCCTGAAACTGGCCGGACCGCTGGGCGGATCGACCCTCACGCCGGTGCCGGTGGTGGCCGCGTCCACGTCGGGCGCGCTCACCGCGGCGGACCAGTCCTGGCTGCAGCAGCTGGAGCAGGATCTGGGCAAGGTCCCGACCGTCGTCAAGGTCCGTGACCTCGGCCGCTCGCCCGACGGCCAGGCCGCGCAGATCCAGGTGCTGTCCAACGTCAGCCAGGGCGGCTCCGGCAACGGCCTGACCACGCTGGTCAAGGACATGCGGTCGCGGATCGCCAAGGACAGCCCGCCGTCGGGCCTGTCCGTGCACCTGGCCGGCGCCATCGCCATCAACGTGGACCAGCAGGCCAAGTCGGGCAACACCGATAACCAGATCCAGCTGCTGTCGGTCGTGTTCATCCTCGTGCTGCTGCTGCTGGTGTTCCGCGCGCTGCTCGCCCCGTTCGTCACCTTGATCCCGGCTTTCCTGGCCGTGGCCATCTCCGGACCGCTGGTGGCCGAGGCCGCCCAGCACGGGCTGAAGGTGTCGCCGCTGGCCCAGATCCTGCTGATCGTGCTGGTCCTCGGCGCGGGCACGGACTACGGCCTGTTCCTGGTCTTCCGGACGCGCGAGAACCTGCGCTCGGGGCTGGACCGCAAGGAGGCGGTGATCGCGGCGGTGGAACGGGTCGGCGAGTCGATCACGTTCTCGGCCGCCACCGTCGTCGCGGCGCTGCTGTCCCTGCTCGCCGCCAGCTTCGAGTTCTACTCCGACCTGGGCATCCCGCTGGCCATCGGCGTCGCCGTGATCCTGGCGGCCGGGCTGACCCTGCTCCCCGCGCTGCTGGCCATCTTCGGCCGGGCCGTGTTCTGGCCGAGCAAGACCCTGGCCGGCACGGGCAAGGCCGGCGTCTGGGGGCGCGTCGCGGTCCGGATCATCCGCCACCCGGTGCCCACCCTGGTGACCGGCGTGATCATCTTCGGCGGCCTGGCCATCGCGGCCAGCGCGAACACGGCGTCCGGGTTCGGCGGGCAGACCAACGCGCCGTCCGGTTCCGACTCGGCCGCCGGCGCGGCGATCTTGTCCGCCCACTTCCCGAACACCAGCGCCAACCCGACGAACATCATCTACACGCTTAAGCAGCCCGTCTGGAACGACCTGCAGGCGGTGCAGACAGCGCGCAGCCAGCTCGCGGCCAGCGGCCTGTTCACCTCGGTGGCCGGCCCGCTGAACCCCAACGGCGCGACGCTCACGTCCGCCCAGCTCACCGCCCTGCACGACAAGCTGGGGGCACCCCAGCAGCTGCCGGCCACGCCGCCCGCGGGCACCGGCGTCCCGGCCATCGGCTACCAGCTGTACCGCGCGACCGCCCTGTACATCTCCCCGGACGGGCGCACGGTGCAGTTCGAGACCGGCCTCAAGGCGGGCGACCCGTCCACCACCGCCGCCACGAACGCCGTCCCCGCGATCCGCGCCGAGGCGGCCACGGTGATGAAGAGCATCGGCGCTACCGATTACGGCGTGGGCGGCCAGGCCCCGGCCATCTACGACATCAGCAGCGTCTCCAACAGCGACCTGGCCACCGTGATCCCGATCGCCATCGTGGTCATCGGGTTCCTGCTCGCCCTGGTCATGCGCAGCCTGATCGCGCCGCTGTACCTGATCGTCTCGGTCGGCCTTTCCTACCTGGCCGCCCTGGGCCTCTCGGTCCTGGTGTTCATCAAGCTCGCCGGGGACGGCGGCCTCGTCTTCTTCCTGCCCTTCCTGATGTTCGTCTTCCTGCTGGCGCTGGGGGAGGACTACAACATCTTGGTGATGAGCCGGATCAGGGAGGAGGCGCAGCACTATCCGCTGAAGGAGGCGGTGAGCCGCGCCCTGGTGGCCACCGGCACCACGGTCACCTCGGCCGGCCTGGTGCTCGGCGGCACGTTCTCGGTCTTCGCCATCGTGGGCGCCCAGCAGGGATCCAACCAGTTCCGCGACGTCGGCGCGGGCCTGGCGCTGGGTATCTTGATGGATACCTTCCTCGTCCGCACCCTGCTGGTCCCGTCCACGGTCGTGCTGCTCGGCCGGTGGAACTGGTGGCCGTCGAAGCTGAGCCGCCGCGACGCCAGCGCCCCCGAGGTCCCCGGCGACGACGCCGAGCCGCTCAGCGTCCCCGCCCACGACTGATCGAGCGTTCCGCTGTGGGGAACGCGCACGTTGCCAGGGCGAAACGGCAGTGAAACCTTCTGGACATCGGAGCCCGATCAGTCCTAGGAGCCGCAATGGCCACGGTCATTCCCGTCGACGAGTTCATCAGCGACGAGTGGTATCCGGGCTTCAAGCCCGGCTACACGCACGCACCGTGGTATATCGACCCGGTCCAGACGTTCCGCAAGGAGGACGAGGAGAACTTCTGGTTCCTGGACTTCCACTGGCCGCGCGGCCTCACCCCGATGGGGCTGATCTGGAACGAGGACGGCTACAACTGGGCCTCCCAGCTGGCCGCCGAGCAGATGCCGCTGCCCCCCGGCCGCGGCATCACCTGCCGCCTGGGCGGCACCCACACCTACGGCTCGCCGCTGCCGGTGAACGACGTGCGGGAGATCGGCCAGCGCGCCCGGCGCCTCGAGCGCTCCCTGCCGCCGTTCCTGCAGAACTTCGACGGCATCTGGGGCGACATGCGGGAGGAGGTCAACGAGAGCTGGGACTTCTTCCGCGGCGTGGACCACTCGGCCATGTCCCTGGCGGACCTGCGGGAGAACCTCATCCAGGGCCGCCAGTACCACAAGCGCGCCTTCGAGATCCATTTCCAGGTGATGTACCCGCTGCTGGCGAACTACATCGGCTTCTACAGCATGTGCACCGAGCTGGGCCTGGACCCCGGCCAGATCGGCAAGTTCCTGCAGGGTTACGACACCAAGATCATGGAAACCGACCGGGAGCTGTGGCGGCTCACCAGCGCGGCCCGTTCGGCCGGCCTGGAATCAGTGTTCGCCGCCAGCGACGCCAGCCAGATCCGCTCCGCGCTGTCCGCCCACGGCGGCTCGGCCGGCCCCTGGCTGACCACGTTCGACGACTTCCTCCAGGTCTACGGCTACCGCACCGAGGGCTCGTGTGACATCGCGCTGCCGAGCTGGAACGAGGACCCCACCCCGGCCCTGGGGATGATCAAGTCGTTCCTGCAGAAGGACACCGTCCACGACTTCGAGAAAGCCCGCAACGCGGCCATCGAAGAACGTGAGGAAGCGGTCGACGCGGCCCGCTCTACATTGACCCTGGATGAGCAGAAGCTGTTCGACGGCGGCCTCGCGTCCTGCCGGGCGGCGAACTTCCCGTGGTGGCAGGACGACCACAACTACTACATCGACCTGCGGATCTCGCTCCCCATGCGGTGGGCCTGCCAGGCCATCGCGGACCGGATCGGCGCGGATCATCAAGACGACACGCTGTACTTGTTCTGGCCGGAGATCATGGACGTCTCGGCCGGGCGCCGCCCGTATGACGCCGGGCTGCGGAGCCTGGTGGAGCAGCGCAAGCAGTACTTCGACTACTGGCTGGACCGCCGCCCGTCCCTGCCCAAGGTCGTCGGCACCATCCCCGAATCGGTCAACGACCCGATCCTGATCGAGATCTTCGGCCTGAACAGCCACTTCCTGCGCGCCGTCGAGGCCGCCGGCTCCGACAGCGAGGTCAAGACCCTGACCGGCGTCCCGGCGTCCAAGGGCACCGGCCGCGGTCCCGCCCGGGTCCTGCACAACGCCGACGAGCTGCACCAGCTCAACCCCGGCGATGTCCTGGTGTGCGAGTCCACCTCACCTAACTGGACCCCCGCCTTCGCCAAGATCGCCGCGTGCGTGTGCGACGGCGGCGGCACCTTGTCCCACGCCGCGATCGTGGGCCGTGAGTACCGCGTCCCCACCGTTACCGCGACCGGCCTGGCCACCGTGGTCATCTCCGACGGGGACGAGGTGGAGGTAGACGGCACCACCGGCCGCGTTACCGTCATCAAGCAGGCAACGAACGGGGCAGGCTGAACGCGGTGCCCGATCCCATCACGCCGTCCGGGGCGGTCGCCTGGGTAGATGACATCGCCCCGGAGCAGGCGATCGGCGCCTGCGGCGCCAAGATGGGCCGGCTGGCCGAACTGTTCCAGGCAGGCGTGAACCTGCCCAAGGGGTTCACCGTCACGGTCGAGGCGTTCCGGCAGCACTGGGAGCAGTCAGGACTGGCCGAGGTAGCTGATACCGCCCTTCGTGGTCTCGACCCCAGCGCCGATCCCGCGAAAATCGAGGCGGCCGCGGCCGTGATCCGGGCCGAGGTGGCGAGCCGTGAGATGAGCGCGGACCTGGCCGCGCTCATCGGCGAGGCCTACGAGGAACTGTGTTCCCGCTGCTTCGAGATCAACGTCCCGGCCGCCGTGCGCAGCTCGGCCATCGGCGAGGACTCCGGCACGGCCAGCTTCGCCGGAATCTTCGACAGCTACCTCGGCGTGTCCGGGCCCGACCGGGTACTGGCGGCGATCCGGGACTGCTGGGCCAGCCTGTTCAACGCGCGCGCGGTGTCCTACCGGCTGCGGGCCGGCCTGCACTACACCGACATGCCGATGGCCGTCGGCGTGATCGAGCTGATCCACGCCCGCGCCTCCGGGGTCGCGTTCTCGGCCCATCCGGTCACCGGCAAGACCGACCGCATCGTCATCGAGACCAACTGGGGCTGGGGCGAGGCGGTGGTCCAGGGCCTGGTCACGCCGGACCACATCGAGGTCGGCAAGGCCGACGGCCGCATCCTGAAGTACCAGGTCGCCGACAAGACCGTGGTGTCGGCCTTCGACTACGCGGCCGGCCGCGTAGTCGAGACCGAGATGCCGGCCCGCCTGGTCAGCCAGCGGGTCCTCGACGACGAGCAGATCATCGCGATCACCGACGCGGTCCTCGCCGTCGAGCGCCACTACGGCTACCCCGTCGACGTGGAATGGGTCCTGGACCGGCACCGCCGCGAAGGCGACCCCGTCTGCGTCGTCCAGGCCCGCCCCGTCACCGTCACCACCACCCAATCGACCCCCACCGAGTGGAACCCGGCCGCCATGGCGGCAAAATATGTCTTCGGGAGGTAACACATGCATGTCCTGACCGTCTGCTACGGCCACCCCACCGACCCAGCCGCCTTCGACGAGTACTACAACTCCACGCATGTGCCGCTGGCCAGCAAGATCCCCGACATGACCAGCTACACCTGGCGTCACCTCGCGTCCCTGGACGGATCGCAGCCGCCCTACTACCTGATCGCCGAGCTCAGCTTCCCCTCGCAGGAAGTCATGGGCGCCGCCCTGACCTCACCCGAGGCCGCGGCCGCCACCGCCGACGTCCCCAACTTCGCCACCGGCGGCGTCACCATGTTCGTCGCCTACGACTGACCCACCGCCGCACCCGCCCCCAGACGCGCATGAAACCGGGCTTCCAGCGCGTTCTGGCGCACTCGAACCCGGGTTTCATGCCGCCCTGGCTGAGCCGTGGACGCTACTGCGCCGCCTCATGGCCGCGTTACCGCGACGTCCTCAGGCGTGTCGCCTGCCTGTCGAGGTTGCGGACCTGCGTGGAGTCCGGGCCGAAGGCCTCGGCTAGGAGCGGCCGGACGGCCTGGAGTTCGGCGAGCGCCTCGTCGGGATAGCCGTCGGCCGCCAGCAGCTGCGCGATGACGAAGCGGGTCTCGAGGATCTTGCGCGCCTCGTCCCCGCCTGCGGACGTGTCGGCGTTCTGCACGTAGAAACGCAGCTGGGGGAGGGCCTGGCCGGGCTTGCCGGTCTCGGCGTAGGCGTGGCCGGCGTGGTAGGCGCAGTCCAGGACAGCCGGGTCATCGGGCGGGAAGTACCGCCGGTAGTCGCGTCCCGCGGCGTCGAGCACGGCCGCGGCGCGGGTGTACTCCCCGGCGTAGAACAGCGCCGCGCCGAGCAGGTGGCGCAGCCGCAGCTGCAGGGCCGGGTCGTGGCCGGCGCGCTCGACGCCGTCCTCAAGCAGGCTGATCGCCTCGGACGGACGGTCGCCGTCCAGGAGCGCGCGGGCGCTGTCGAGCAGCAGCCCGGCCTCGGTGTCGGTGCAGCCTGCCCTGGCTGCTCGGCCCGGATACGCCGGCTGGGTACGGGGGCGAGCAGCGGCCACCGGAACGGCCGCGTGGGATCACGGGTTTCCTCGCTGCTTTTCGCGGCCGGCCGACGGGGCATCCGATCCTGGCCCGGTTGTCGTCCATGGCAGCAGCGCCTCGTACACCGCCGCCGCCGTCGGCCGCGCACCCGGGTCCTTCGCCAGCATCGAGGACACCAGCGTGTCCAGCTCCACGGGTACGCCGGCCCGCCGGGATCGCGCGGACGGCGCTGCGGCGTGTTCAGGTGGTGCGAGCGCAGCGGCATGTCCGCCGTCGCGAAGAACGGCACGTCGCCGGTGAGCAGCTCCAGGAGCAGGCAGCCGAGCGAGTAGATGTCGGACGCGGCGGTGACGACCTGGCCGAGGCACTGCTCGGGCGACATGTACGCGGGCGTGCCGACGGTCCGGTCGACCTGGGTCAGCCGGGGGAGCGCCCCGGCGCCGCGCAGGATCGCGATGCCGAAGTCCAGCACCTTCACCAGGCCGCCGTCGGCGATCATGACGTTGCCTGGCTTGATGTCGCGGTGCACGATGTCGACCCGGTGCACGTCGGCGAGCACCGCGGCGATCTGCGCCGCGATCGCCGCCGCCCACGCCACCGGCGGCGGCGATGACTGCGTAGTCCGCGTGGTTCAGCAGCGCTTCCAGCGTGGAGCCGCGCAGCAGCTGCATGACGAGCCACAGCCGCGTGGTGCCGTCCGGCGCGGTCTCCACCCCGGTGTCGTAGACGGCGGGCGTGCCGGGGTGCTCGAGCTGCGCGGTGACCCGGATCTCGCGCAGGAACCGCTTGCGGTCGCGGTCCAGCGCGTCGAGGATCTCGACCGCTTCCGGGACTGTCCGGCGCGGTGGGTACATGGGCCGGGGGCCGCAGCACCTTGATCGCGACGCGCCGGTCCAGCCGCTCGTCGTAGCCGTAGTAGACCTCGCTCATGCCGCCGCGGCCGAGCAGCCCGTCTATCCGGTACCGCCCGGCGAGCAGCTCCGTCACGACTGCACCTCGCCGCTAACACGCCGGTCTCCCGGGCCATCTCGGCGCGCAGCCGCGCCAGTGCCTCGTCGCGCGCCGGGTCGGTGATGATCCGGTAGGCGCGCTTGCGGGCCGCTTCCTTGATCGCCTTCTGGAACTCGGCGTTGTCGAAGTACAGCTTCATGAACTCGGTGTTCCGCTCGGCGTTCTCGGCCACGATGTCGTCGAGCCGGTCGTCGGCGACCTGGCCGAAGCGGGCCTCGTCGTTCATCAGCGCGACCTGCTGCATGGCGGTGTCCTCGACCAGGCTCGCCACCTGCTGCAGGACCAGGATGCGGTCGGAGGTGCCGAGGTCGAGGCCGAACCGCTCGTTCAGCTCCTCGATGATCTCCGACAGCGGCCGGACCTCCGGCTCGACGTACCCGCCGCCCTCGGCCGAGTGCCCGCGCACCACGCCGTCACCGCCGTCGAGGACGACAGCGACACGTTGTGCTGCCCGGTGAACTCCAGCCGGTAGTGGCTCAGGTCCGCGTCCCCGATGTCCACCGACACCTGCGGCCGGCCCGGCAGCCGGATCAGCAGCACCCGCCCGTACTGGTAGAGCCGCTCCAGGTCCCGGTCACCCCACGCCACGATCTGCGCGATCAGGCTGTACAGCCGCACGAAGTCCTGCAGCGCCTTGCGGAACTCCTCCCGCTCGTCGTCGCTGTCCAGGGCGGCGAACCGGTCCAGGGCCGGCTGCAGGTACTGGTGCAGCTGGGCGTGCAGCGCCCGCTCGGCCGCGTCCGGCATCCGCCCGGGGCCGGCCGTGCCGAGCACCCGGATGAACGCCTCCATCTCCGGGCCACCAGCAGCTGGTAGTCCATGACCTCCCGCTCCTTGTCGTAGAGCAGGTTCGGGTCGGTCGGCTCGGTGATCGTCGTCTCGAACCAGGGCTCGAACGCCGCCTGGATGTCCTCGGCGTGGTTGACGAAGTCCAGGATCCGCACGTCGTCCTGCGACTTCAGCGGGTGGATCCGGTTGAGCCGGGACAGCGTCTGCACCGCGGCGACCCCGGTCAGCGGCTTGTCCACGTACATCGCGCACAGCAGCGGCTGGTCGAACCCGGTCTGGTACTTGTCGGCGACGACCAGGAGCCGGTACTCGTCCTGGTTCCGCGGCCGCGGCGGCCGGGTCGTCGAGCCTGCACGTACCCGAACTTGTCCGGCAGCTGCCCCTCGGAGAAGCCGTTGAGCTGCGCCTCGGTGAACTCCAGGCCGGTGTGCTCGTCCTTCAGCGTCCCGGAGAACGCGACCAGCACCCCGAAGCCGCAGCCCGGCAGCTCGTCGTCGTACTTGCGGATCGCCTGGTACAGGTCGAGCGCGTGCTGCCGCCGGTGGTGACCACCATGGCCTTGGCCCGCCCGCCGAGCCGCCCGGTCATGTTGTCCCGGAAGTCCTCGACGATCAGCTTGGCCTTCTGCTCCAGCGACGTCGGGTGCAGCTCGGCGAACGCGACCAGCTTCGCCTTGGCCTTCCGCTCGTCCACCTCCGGGTTCGCCAGCGCGGACTCGGCCTGCTCGACGGCGGCGTTCCGCAGCCGCCACTTGGTGTCGTAGGTGATGTAGTTGGCGAGCACGTCGAGGATGAAGCCTTCCTCGATCGCCTGCCGCATCGAGTACACGTGGAACGGCACGTGCATGCCGCGCTCGCCGGGTTGCGCGGGTTCACCTTGTCCGGGTCGAACGTGCCGAACAGCTTCAGCGTCGGCGACTTCGGCGTCGCGGTGAACGCGAAGTAGGACAGGTTCGGCTGCGGCCCGCGCACCCGCGTCATGTACTCCGCCGGCGTCCTCGTCGTCCTCCATCGGCGCCGCGTTGACGCCGAGCGCCTGCTTGAGCCGCGCCGCCGCGTCCCCGCCCTGGGAGGAGTGCGCCTCGTCGATGATCACCGCGTACCGCTGGCCGCCCAGCCCGCGTCCGGCGATCTTGTCGAGCACGTACGGGTACATCTGCAGCGTGCTGATGATGATCTTGGACGTGGAGTCCTCCAGCGCCTCCGCGAGCTGAGCGGAGTCCACGTCGATCTTCTTCACCACGCCGGGCGTGTGGTCGAACTGGAAGATCGTCCGCTGCAGCTGCCGGTCGAGCACGACCCGGTCGGTGATCACGATGACCTTGTGGAACACCGGCTGGTTGTCGTCGTCGAACAGGTTGGACAGCCGGTGCGCGAGCCACGCGATCGTGTTCGACTTCCCCGACCCGGCCGAATGCTCGACGAGATAGTTCTGCCCCGCCCCGTGCTCCCGCGCGTCCGCTGACCATCTCCTGCACGGCGTGCCACTGATGGAAGCGCGGGAAGATCCGCGGCGAGGTATGCGGGTTGACCTTGCCGGCCTTCTTGTCCGACGCCTGCACGTGCATGAACCGCTGGAGGAGTCTCCAGCCAGTTATCCCGCTGCCAGATGTCTTCCCAAAGATAAGAAACAGAATAATCATATCCCGAACGGGCCGTGGGTTCCCCGCCCCGCCCGCCCTTCCCGCCCCGTTGGACCCGACGTTGAACGGCAGGAACTCGGTATCCGGCCCCTTGAGCCGCGTCGTGATGAAGGCCCGGTCCGGATCGACCGCGAAATGCACGAGGGCCCGCCTGGCGAAGAACAGCTCGTTCGGGTCCCGCCGCCGGTACTGCGCGATGGCGTGGTCGGCGTTCTGCCCGGTGTTCGGGTTCTTCAGCTCGGCCGTGGCCACCGGCAGCCCGTTGACGAAGAACGCCATGTCCACCGACAGGCTCGTGTCCCGGAAGCTGAAGTGCAGCTGCCGCGCGACCGCGAGCGATGTTCGCGTCGTACTCATCGAGCGCGTCCTCGGCCAGCGTATGCCCCGGCCGGAAGTACGCAAGGTCAATCTGCACCCCCCGGTCCTTCACCCCCTGCCGCAGCACATCCAGCACCCCGCGCGAGTCGATCTCGGAAGCGACCCGCAACGCGAACTGCCGCATCGCCACATCCGGATCCCCGCCGTACAGCTCGATGAGCTTGTTCCACTTCTTGATCTGCGTCTTCCCGACGAACTCCCACAGCGCCCCCGTATAAATCCCCAGCTCAGCGCTATACAGCCCGGCCGCCCGCATCCCACCCGCGCCGCAGCAGCTCATACTCGACCCGATCCTCAAACGCCCGCTCGGTATGCACCCCCGGACTCATACAGCGACTCCCCGTGCCGTAGTGACATCGATCTGCCCAGTAACAGCCGCCGTAATAAGCGCCTGCCGCCGCTCTATGAGCCTTTCAGCGAAAGTCTCCAGTTTCGATTTAATATTCTCCTGTCCGATAGTGTCGCTAGCTATCTGCTCGACTATTCGATGCTGCTCTCGGAGTGGGGGGATTGGAATGTTCAACGAAAGAAAAGACTCTGGGTAAAGGCGTAGCCTGGAAATCCAAACTCCCTTCGAGAATCGTGTCATTTCAGTCACGTACTCGGGAGTTCGAACCAAGAGGTCAAGATAATGACCATTCATGGCGTCCGAGGTCATTCGGTACACTCCGTAGGCAGGGCTAACAATTCCCGAGTAGCTGGATATTCCAAGTGCACCCATCCAGGCCCACAAAGTATTGATTATAAGGTCGCCCACCTGGCATCGTTTGTAGCCTATCATATTATCGGCAAGGAACATGCTAACGTCTTTCTCGCGGCGAGGCGTCACGCCGGTTAGATGCGAGACGGTAAGAAGCTCCTCATTTCCTGTCTTGGAAAGGCTTATGATCTCTCGCATAAAGGTCTTGATGCGAGCCACCCGCCATGTCGCTGGAACAAGTCCGACTGTTGGTATCATCGAATTCCTCTTATCTTCACCGGAATCGCGACCGTAAATAAGATGAGAGGTAACGGCTATATATCGCTCCTCAAGAACCTTGATCATCCTGAGCTGATCTCCTAGCAGGAGATTGATTCGGGCTGTCTGGGCGTCGAGAAAATCTGCGATGCGGAGCTGCTCATCTGGAGGCGGGAGAGCAATCGGCAATCGCTTGATATCCCACTGGAACAAATGAGGTACGCCCATTCCTCCCTTAAGCGTGCCAATCATTTCCTGTGTTGTGCTGCTCGCGAGTGAGTAGCGCAGAAAACGCGGTTCTACCCCGAACGCTCGAAGGACTGCGATGGACCCGTTAACGGTTGCGGGTCGTGGAAGCTCGCGAACGATATTCGTAATGCCGAGCGTGCTGCCGTCTTTCGCCAGTAGGACATCCCCCGGCTGTAGCTTCAGCTCCGGTGATTCTTCGTACCGAAATTGATCAATATAATTGACGTTCTCAAAGTCGATCGAGTCGGATTTGATGTTAGGCGTAGAAAGGAACGCATAACCCTCGGGCTGGTACTCGCTGGCGGTGAGCGCCTTCCATCCAATCCGCGCATTGATGGTCGCCACCCGATCGATCCGCGTTGGCATCCAAGTTGAGGGAGTACTCACCTCGTCACCTCACCCAGAAGCTTCTGGATCTGGGTCTCCAGGTCGCGGAGTTCGGCGTCGATTTCGGCTAGAGGGCGCGGGGGCGTGTAGACGTAGAAGTGGCGAGTGAAGGGGATCTCGTAGCCGACCTTCGTCTTGCTGTGGTCGATCCAGGCGTCGGGGACGTGCGGGGTTACCTCGCGGGCGAAGTAGGCGTCGATGTCCTCGTCCAGCGGCACGTTCTCGTAGTCGCGCAGGTCTGGGTCTGGCTCAGGGCTGCCGTCCTTCGACACCTGGATTTCGCCCTCGGGGTCAGAGACCGAGACCGCCGACCAGATCGCCTTCTGGTACGACGCCGTGCTCGGCCAGAGCGCGCCGCTGGACCTGGCTGCGGCGAGCAGGGCGGCCGAGGCTTCCTTCTTCGTCCACCACACCGTGCCGAGCAGGCCGCGCACGCGCGGAGACGAATGCGTCGCGCCCGTCCCACTCGAGCGAGCGGCTTCGATGCTTCCAGGGCCGCGAGGGTGTCTTCGGTGATCTCGAACCGCAGTTTCAGCGGCCGCTCGACCGTGATCCGGTGATAGCCGAAGTCCCGCGTTCCGAAGATCTTCACCTTCCCGTGGTCCGGATGCCCCTCGTCTGCCGCCACGGCGAGCGCGTTCATGTACAGCTCGGTGATGTGCTTGATCTGGCCAGTCGCTGATCTGCTTGCGCTTGTCGCCGAGGGACTTGCGCATCTTCTCCCACTGGTCGCGGGCATCCAGCAGGATCACCTTGCCCCGCAGCGCCGGCGCCTTCCGGTTGGACAGGATCCAGAAGTACGTCGAGATCCCGGTGTTGTAGAACAGCTGGTCCGGCAGCGCGACGATGCCTTCCAGCCAGTCGTTCTCCAGGATCCACCGCCGGATCTCCGACTCGCCCGAACCGGCCGCGCCGGTGAACAGGGGCGAGCCGTTGAAGACGATCGCCAGCCGGGCGCCCTTGTCCTCGACCGGGTCCATCTTGGAGATCATGTGCTGCAGGAACAGGAACGACCCGTCGTTGATCCGCGGCAGCCCCGCCCCGAACCGGCCCGCGTGGCCGATCTCGGCTTCGGCTTCGACCTCGTCCTTGACCTTCTTCCACTCCACCCCGAACGGCGGATTGGCCAGCATGTAGTCGAACTTCCTGCCGCCGGAACCTGTCGTTGCTGAACGAGTTGCCCAGCTCGACGATGCCGCGCTGGTTCCGCAGCAGCATCTCCGACTCGCACACCGCCCACGATTCGCCGTTGAGTTCCTGGCCGAACAGGTAGACCTCGGCGTCCGGGTTGATGGACTTGATGTGGTCGGCGGCCGTGGTGAGCATGCCGCCGGTGCCGCAGGCCGGGTCGAGGATGTTGATGACCTGCCCGGCCCCGGTGATCGTCTCCTCGTCCGGCGCGATCAGCAGGTTGACCATCAGCTCGATGACCTCGCGCGGGGTGAAGTGCTCACCGGCGGTCTCGTTGGAGTCCTCGGCGAACTTCCGGATCAGGTGCTCGAAGACGTAACCCATCTCGTGGTTCGACAGCTTGTCCAGGTCCCGCATCGCGGCGAATCGCCCGACGACCTGGTAGAGCAGCTTCGCCTCGGCCAGCCGGGTGACCTGGTTGTCGAAGCCGAACTGGCCGAGGATCTCGCGGACGTTCCCGGAAAAGCCGTTGACGTAGTCGCGCAGGTTCTTCGCCACGCTGGCCGCGTCGGAGGCGATGGTCGTGAAGTCCTGCTTGGAGATGTTGTAGAACGGCAGCCCCGCGGTCTTCTCCAGCAGCTTTTCCTTGTTCTGGATGCTGAGCGCGGCGTCGCGGGCCCGCACCGCCTCGCGCGTCGGCGCCATCACCGCATCCAGCCGCCGGAGCACCGTGAACGGCAGGATCACCTGTCCGTATTCGTGCCGTTTGTAGTCCCCGCGCAGCAGGTCGGCCACGGCCCAGATGTCGGCCGCCATCTTCTGATGCGTTGGTCCCGAAGTCACTGCTCACTCGTCTCCCCTTCAATTTACTATCGCAGTCCGGCGCCAGGGCGCCGGTGGTCAACCCGTGAATCGTCTGCTCGATCACTTTCCCGCTGATGTCCGCGAGCGTTCTCAGCGCGGCGTCCAGCTCCAGCAGTCCGCGGAACGCGTCGCCGTACCGGCGCTGCTCGGCCAGGGGCATCCGCGGAATGCGGCAGCGCCGCAGATCATCGCGGCTGACCGCTCCCAGCGTATTGGCCACCGGCAGGGCGGCGACGTCGGTGCGCAGGAATGTCGCGACAAAATGCGCGTCCAGCCGCGTCTCGTCGATTTCCATGACCTGCGCGACGCCTTTGTCGTCCGCGCTGGTCCCGGTCGCGACGACCGGTGGCCGGTTCAGCGTCCGCAGCAGCACATCACCCGACGCGGGGTGTCGTCGCGGGACCGGATGGCCAGCGCGCCGACCCGCTCCAGCTCGGCGAGCGTGACATAGGAGGTCCTGGCCTGCTGCTCGGCGCGCCGGGAACGCGGCCAGGCCCTGGCCGATGGCCGTGTACAGCCGCGCCAGCCGTTCGGTGACTTTGGCCAGGTCACCGGCGGTGGCCTGCGACGCTGCGCCGCGACGTAGCGGGACGGAAGCAGGTTCGTGCCGCCGTCAAGCAGATCCAGCCGCCGCACCACCCGGGATACGGTCGGGTCGGCGTCGCCCAGCAGCCGCTGCCAGGCGGCGAACTCGCGCGGCACGTCCGCGGCGTCACCGAGGCCGGACAGGTCGATCATCCGCACCGGCCCGTGGTCCGGCTCCCCGTAGGGCCGCCGCAGAACCCACAGGCACAGGGCCGTGCCCGGTACGGATGTCATGCCCTCCGGCAGGGCGATCACGACCCGCAATACGCCCGAACGGACCAGGGCTCCGCGTATCGCTTCCCCGGATTGCTGGACGCAGGTCCGCCGGGACACTGCGACCACGGCGACGCCCCGGGGCCGCAGGTGCGCGTAACAGTGCTGAACCCAGGCCAGCTCCCCGTCTCGCGGCGCCGGGATGCCGAACTCCCAGCGCGGGTCCGTGGTCAGCTCGGCTTCCGGCCACTGCGGCGATTGAACGGCGGCTCGCACACGACGGCCGCTGCCCTACCCAGGTACTGACCGAGCTGGTTGTCCAGGAACGAGTCGCCGGTGTGCACCTCGTAGGCGGCGCCGTCCGCGCTGCCGCTCAGGTTAGATCGTGCCGTCCGCGCGTAGCGTTGGTTGAGCTCCTGCCCGGCGAGCCTCACCCGGTCGCCGAACCGGTCCGCTACGGCCAGCAGCGCCGTCCCCGTGCCGCAGGCCGGGTCCAGCACCACAGGCAGCTCTTCAGGCGTATCCATGAAGGACTCGTCCTCGTCCGACCCGCCGACGGCAGTCTCGCGGGGCAGCAGCGCGGCCATGGACCTGGCGAGAAGCTCTCCCGGTTCCAGGTCGGTAATCGAACGCTCTGGCTCGCTGATCCGCTGCGTGCCGGTATCGGTCTGCCCGGCGGTCGCGAGCTGGTCAGCCTTCCCGGTGACCTTCAGCCACCCCTCGATCTCGGCGCGATCGAACGTCGGGCTCGTGGGACTGCCGCCTACAGGCTGCGGAAACTCGGGGTGCCGGCGCCGCCAGTTGGATACGGCGGCACGCCCGACCCCCGCCAGCCGCGCGATCGCGGCCGCAGTCATCTCCTCGCCCCCACTCAAGTCCACGTGGCGACGCTATCAGGCCATACTGTCCTAAAGCGAATTTTGTGAACATCGGCAACAACGTTCACATAATCGAACGTCGTAACCCTTTGAAGGTTGACGGTGGTCCCGTCGGTGTTCCAGGTACGCTGAAGCTGTGGAGCCTGATCGCTACATCACCTGGCCACGGCATCCAGACGATCATGTTCAGGATCTGTTCCTTCAGGCGAACCGGGATGACTTCATCATCGTTCACCTGGACGGCAGGTACATGCTGATATCGCCAGATGGAACACAGAGCATGCAGTTCCTGGATTATGTGGTGCCCTCGTCGGTGGCCTGGCGCGTCGTGGTCAGGCAACTGGAAGACTGGTTAATGCAGATGAAAGAAAACTCAGGGGGCCAGTAATGGCAGTATTTAAGATCAGCATCAAAGCGACTGTCACTGCTGGCTCAGACGAAGGGATGGCGCAGAGCGTTAGCGCTGTAGGTCAGCACCTGAATGAGATCCACTTGAGTACAGCCCGCTTCTTGGCCTTTACCTTGTCATCCGACCGCACGGCTAAGACTGCCCTATTCACGATATGCGTGGAAGAAGACGACCAGGTGAAGGCAGTAGCAGCGGCGTTCTCCTGGGCAGTCACAGCCATCAACGCCACTGGCGACGGCGCCTACGGATGGGAGATGGCCGCGCGTCCCGAAGAGCGTGAGCGCATCCCGGCATAGCCATCAGCAAGCAGCCTCCTGAGATCCAGGCAGCCTTCGCCGCATGCTTTACTGGTGAGGAAGAAGGATGGGAAGAATGAACCTGGATACTCTCGTCAAGAGAGGCGAGATGCCGTGGTATCCGTCGCCCGATGCGGGAGACTGCGATGCTTGGCTCGTATGGGATCATCCACGTGCCGGCACGTTCAGAATCGGCCCGGATCTGGTTCTCTTTACGGTCGTTAGTGACAACGACGATGATCTGTCTGTATGGGCTTACGTCCCGGTGCCGGGTGATATCGAACCCTCGTTCGCCGAAGCGCGGTTTGGGACGGGTCCCGCGCTGGGTGAGTTCGTTTCGGCGCATTTCGCTGGTCAGTTGGCCGTGTTTGCCGTGGCCAGTGACCTGCTGGTTGCCCGTTGGGGTGAATATCCGGTACCCGCAGATCCTGATGGCTTGACGACTGCGGCCACCGCATTCGTATCATCTCTGGTCGCTTCGACTCAGCCTATAGCCCGCCTTCAGGCCGCTCTTGCGGGCGCGGCAGCTGTGAACGCAATACCAGAACCTGTCAGCAATTAGCACAACGCTGGTCCCTCAGTCCGCCGCCTCGTGGCCGGTGACGCGGTCCGCCAGCACGATGTCACCAGACCAGCCGCATGCCCCGCAGAAGCACACGAACACCCGATCCGGCCCGGCCCAGTACTCGCACACCAGCCCCTGCCCGCCATCGGCCAGCGCCAGCGCCGCCGCACACCCCGGGCAGAACCGCGGCGCGTCCCGCCGGTGCCGCTCGGCGTCGGCCGGGAACCACCCCCGCCCGACGTCGCCGCCGACGGCCGCAGCAGCAGACGCCGTCACTCCGCCGCGGCCTTCTTGTTCTCGTGCGCCTTGATATGCAGCTTCTTCAGCGCATCAGCCTGCGGGCTGAACCGCGACGAGGCCCGGTCGATGAACTGGATGGCGAACGACCCGCCCGCGTCAAACTTGTTCTTCTCGCACGGAAGATCGATCCGCGCCCGGTAGTCCCGGTAGACCCCCAGCGGGTCTTTCCCCTGAGCCACCAAAGACATGTTTTCCTTGAACATCCGCCGCAGCAGCGTCACCCCGACATCCGAACGTCCCAGGTGCTCCACGGTCCGGTCGGTGATCGGCCCCTGGGTCACCCAGGCCATCATGTCCTGGCCCTCGACGTAGTCGACTCGGTGCCTGCCATTCGAGTCGTACACCGGGATCTGGTAATCCGGCACCGAAGGCTGCTCCGGGTACTCCACGCCCTCCGGCGCGTGCGTCGTGTAGAGCATGAACCGGGTGGTGGTCCGGTCGATCGGCACCCGGATCTGCATCTGCTCGATGTTGGCCCCGCCGACCCGCATGTTGTACGGGAACACCAGCGGGTGGCCGATCTTCCAGTCGTCGTCCTCCTCGGAGGCGCCCTCGACCACCCGGCGCTTGATGATGCCCCACTCGAACGCGTCGAAGCCGACTTTCACATGCTTCTTGCCGAACAAGGCCGGCGCGTCGAACCCCTGATGCCGCGCCATGAACTCGAAGAACCGGCCGTGCAGCCACTCGGTGTGGTGCGGGTCGACCGCGTTCTCCATGATCTGGACGAAGTTGCAGGGCAGGTCGGTCCAGCCGATGTCCCGCACGCCGTCCATCACGAACACGTCGAAGCGGGGCAGCTCGGGCGCGGGCGACGGCCCGATGTAGGCCCAGATCAGGCCGCCCATCTCCTGCACTTGCGCGGCCTGGGCCCGGACCCGGGAGCGGAAGTTGGTCTCCTCCCGCTCCGCGGGCTGATCCAGGCACGACCCGTCAGTACCAAACATCCAGCCGTGGTACGGGCAGCGAATCCCGTCGCTCTCCACCACGCCGTAGGCCAGCGACGCCCGCCGGTGCGGGCAGGCCTCCGGCAGCATGCCGTACTTGCCGCGCGGCGTCTTGAACACGGCGAAGTCCTCGCCGAGCAAGCGCGCCGGCCGCACCGGGAACTCCTCGAGCTCGCGGGTGAACGCCACCGGGTACCAGTAGCGCCGTAGGAGCTCGCCCATCGGGGTACCGCGGGCGACCTGGGTCAGCTCGTCGTTCTGCTCGGCCGTCAGCATGAGAACACTCCCGTACTAAGAATCGATGATGGTCACGAGTCGATGATCGTGACGGAACCCGTATTGCCGTCCACGCGCACCCGCTGCCCGGTCTTGATGGTCTTGGTGCCGAACGCGGTGCCGGTCACCGCCGGCAGCCCGTACTCGCGGCACACGATGGCGGCGTGGCTCATGATCCCGCCCACGTCGGTCACCGTCGCCGCGATCTTGCCGAACACCGGCGCCCAGGACGGCGCGGTCAGCGGCGCTACCAGGACCTCGCCTTCCTGCAGGTCGGCGACGCCGTCGGCGGACAGGATGACCCGGGCCGGGCCCTCGGCCACGCCGGGCGAGGCCGCGAATCCGCTCAGCCCGCCGTCGTCCTGCGCCCCGCCGAGCCACTGCTTGACGCTGTCCGAGGTGACGCCCCAGAGCATGACCGTGAACGGCTCGGTGATCACCTCGGGCGGCGTGCCCAGGGCCGGCGGGGGCGACCAGTTCCGCAGCGCGTCCATGATCTGGTTGCGGCGCTCCATCTCCGGCGGCCAGTACGACGGGCCGCGCGACGGCACGCCCACCGCCCAGCCGTGGTAGTAGTCGAACAGCACCTCGGGCACCTCGTGCCGGGACAGCAGGAACACATCATCGGCGTCAGTCAGGAACTCCGCGGCGACCAGCACCCGGCCCAGGTCGCGCATCTTGCGCCAGATCACCGAGTGACCCCAGTGCTCGACGTAGAAGTTGTGGTTCTCCACGTACGGGAACACCGTGCGGGCCAGCCCCAGCTTGGCCTGGAACGTCGCCTGGTCCTCGTCGCTGTCGATCAGCTCGCTGTACTCGGCCACGATGCGCTCGCGTTCGGCGACGACGGCTTCCATCGGCCGTTCCAGCGTCTCGCCACGCTGCACCTTGGCGATGTAGGTGCGCAGGAAGCCGAGCGGGATGTCCGGGTTCTCCAGCCACACCTTGTCGCTGTGGTAGAAGCCGCTGCCGGCCGAGAAGTTGAACCAGGGCTGGCTGGCCTGCTCCCACGCGGCCAGCCACTTGTCGCCCTGCGCGTCGCCGCGCAACCCGGCGAGAACCTCCGAGGCCGGCGCGGAACCCGCGAAGCGCGGAGCAAGGTCGAGCTCGACCGCGAGCTGAGCCAGCTTCTTGATCTCGTCGTCCGGCTGGAACAGGTCGACCTGGATGCCGGCCACCATCTTGGCGATCGCCTGGTCCGGGATGGACGGGAACAGCTGCTTGCAGAAGCCGAAGAAGTCCAGGTAGGCGGCGTAGCCGAGGTTGAGGAACTCGAAGTGGTAGTGCCACAGCTTGAGCGTCAGGTCGACTAGCCGGCTGTAGGTGGACAGCAGGTCGAGCGCGCTGCCGGTGCCGCGCCCCTCGGTGATGACGGCCATGTCCTCCCGGTGCGGCAGCGGCGAGAACGAGATCGACTCGAGCTCGTCGATGAGCGCCCGGACCTTGGGCATCCAGGCCGCGTACAGCCGGTCCCAGTTCTGGAAGTAGTACCCGGCGCGTTCGGCGAATTCCGGTACCCGCGCGCCGATCTCCTCTGGGTCGGCCACGCCGACGGGGGAGAGGTACATGTAGCCGTTGAGGAAGCGCAGGTCCACGCCCAGCGCCGGCGGGATCACGTAATGCCTGGTGTTGTACTGGGACAGCCCGATGATCGCGAACTCCAAGATGGTCGCGTCCCACGGCGGGATGACCTCCGGCGTGTGCACGCCGTCCATGAACCAGAACGTCGCGTCCTCGTACTCCTTGCGATCCTCGCTGAACACCGTGGAGTACGCGTACAGGTCCTGCCATCCCTCCGCTCCAGGAGGAGTCGGCATCTCGAACGGGCTGGGGAAGCGGTCAGCCATCGTGTTCCTCCTGAAAATTCGCTCCCGGCGGCCGCCATGGACGCCGGGTGGTGTTACTGATTCACTCGCCGGCGGCCTAGCCATGCGCCGCATGGCCGCCGCCGGATACGGGGTGCAGCATGGTCTGGACCATGCTGGTGATCGGGTCCGCGATGCCCGTCCCGCCCCGCGGCCGCGGGCGGCGGCTCCACACCGTCTCCGGGCGGCTCTGCAGCAGCAGGACCTCCCCGGAGACCGAATCGATGGCCCACTCCACGTCCTGCGGGCAGCGGTAATGCTTCTCCGCCCGCCGCGCCAGCCGGGCCACGGCCACGATCTCGTCGTCGGTGAGGCACGGGACCGACTGCCGGTCAGCCGAGACCTCCACCGCCGTCACCGTGTCGGAGTCCGTCAGCCGGTACTCCAGGGTCTTGGCGGAGATCGTGCGCCGGCCGATCGTGCCCATGACTTTGTCGACCAGGTAGTTGTCCGGGGTGACCTCGCCGCTGACCACGGCTTCGCCGAAGCCCCAGGAGGCGTCGATGGCGATCTGCGACCGGTCGCCGTCCAGCGGGTTGAGGGTGAACGCCACCCCGGCGGCGCGCGGCCGCACCATCTGCTGCACGCCCACGCTCATCGCCGCGCCGTGCTGCCCGTACCCCCGCTCCAGCCGGTAGGCGATGCCCCGGTCGGTGAACAGGCTGGCCCAGCAGCGCAGCACGTGGTCCGCGACCGCGCCGGCGCCGCGCACCCACAGGTAGGTGTCGTGCTCGCCGGCGAAGCTCGCGTCCGGCTGGTCCTCGCAGGTCGCCGAGGAGCGGACCGCCACCGGCAGCGCGTCGTCGCCACACTGCGACCCCAGCCGCGCGTACGCGACCGCGATCGCCTCCGCCAGCGCGGCGGACATCCCCAGCGAGCTGATCAGCGACCGGGCCCGAGAACCGGCCTCCGCCACCGATCCCGTATCGCGCGGGTCGACCCCGGCGATCAGAGCGTCGATCTGCCCGGTCAGCCCGTTGTCGGCCAGCGCCTTGCGGTAGCAGTCGGCCGAGACGGCGAACCCGGGCGGGACCGGCAGGCCCGCGCCGAACATGGTGCCGAGGGAGGCGTTCTTGCCCCCGAGGACCGGGGCGTCCCCGGGCTGGTAGTTCGCGAACCACAGGATCTGTGCCACATGACCCCCAGGGCCTACCGGGATTTCCCAGAACGTACGGCGTTCCTGCCTGCGAAACCAATGCTGTTGTCCCGCGGAGCGGAACGGTTACCGTGGACTTATGACAGTGACCAGCGAGGCCAGTCCCGACCGCGCCACGCTGACGTCGGTGCGGAACGCGGCCCGGGTCCTGCGCGCCTTCTCCCGGGCGGGCCAGGAGCTCGGCATCACCGAGCTGTCCCGCCAGCTCGGCCTGGGCAAGAGCACCGTGCACCGGCTGGTCACCACCCTGACGGCCGAACGCCTGCTCGAACGGGGCAGCACCCCCGGCCGCTACCGCCTCGGCCTGGTCCTGTACGAGCTCGGCAGCCGCGTCACCGAGCACGTGGACCTGCACCAGGCGGCGCTGCCGGTGCTCACCACGCTGCGGCACGAAACCGGGGAGATGGTGCACGTGGCCGTGCTCGACGGCCTCGAGGTCGTCTATGTCGAACGGCTGGAGAGCCACAACCTGCTCCCCATCTTCCGCCAGGTCGGGCACCGGCTGGCCGCCCACACCACCAGCTCGGGCAAGATCTTGCTGGCCGCGCTGCCGCCGGACGAGCTGAGCCGGCGGCTGGAAGACTGGCGGCCGAAGGCCGTCACGCCGTGGACCATCGTCGACAAGAACCGGCTGCTGACCGAGCTGGGCCAGGTGGCCAAGCGCGGCTGGGCCCAGAACAACGAGGAAGGACACCGGGGCATCGTCTCGGTGGGCGCGCCGATCCGGGGCCGCGACGGCAACGTCATGGCCGCGGTCAGCGTCGTCGGCGACAGCGCCCGGATGCGCACCATGATGCGCCGGGCCACCACCCTGGTCGTCGAGTCGGCCCGCCTCATCTCCCGCCGCCTGGGCTACAGCTCCTAAAAGACCTTTTTTACCGAACGGGATTCGCGTTCCCGCCCCCGCCTCCACCCTCAGCGGATCCCGCCTATTCGGAACGGGTTCGCGCCGCCGCCCTCAGTGAATCCCGCGGTGGCCACCCGCGTCCAGGTAGAGCACGCTGCCGTGCAGCACGCTGGCCTCCGGGTCGAGCAGCATCTCCACCGCCCAGGCCAGCTCGTCGGTGGTCGGCAGCCGGCCCAGCGAGTTCTGCGCCACGTATTCCTGCCAGACCTCGTCCTCGGCGGCGCCCCGCTCGGCCGCGACCGTGGCCACGATCCGGCGCAGCCGCGGCGTGTCGGCCGGGCCCGGGCTGAGCGTGTGCGCCGTCACCCCGCGCGGCCCGTAGAGCAGGCTGATCTGGCGCATCAGGTTGAACACGGCCGCGTTGACCGCGCCCGGGCCCGCCTCGTGCGCCCGCGGCTCCAGGCCGAGCGAGCCGGCGAACGTGACGAACCGCGACCCGGGCACCAGCCGGTCCCGGACGGCGTGCAGCAGCCGCAGCAGCCCGCCGGCCTTGATGTTGGCCCCGATCGCCAGCGCGTCCGGATCGATGGTGTCCGCCGAGCCGCGGACCGGCAGCCCGGCCGCGAACACCGCCATCCGCACCGAACCCTGATGCCCGGTCAGGGCCGCGCCGATCGCCGCGATCGCCTCGTTGCTGCCGATGTCGGCCGGGCAGGGCGTGACCAGCTCGTGGGTCGCGGCGAGCTCGTCCAGGGCGTCCTTGGACCGGGCCACCGCGACCACCCCCAGCCCGCGCCGGGTCAGCCGCCCGATCACCGCTCGCCCGATAGTCCCCGTGGCCCCCACCACCACGGCCTGCTCGGAAGCGGTCATGTGCCCGGCCGCTGAGCGGACGCCTCCCGGCGGGCCGCGACCTCGTCGGCGCGGGCCACGTCGGCGGGCACGCCGCCGATGCCCCAGCCCTCCGGCGGGAACTGCGTGATGTAGGTGCGGACCCGCTCGATCGGCGTGTCCAGCACCTCGGCCACCAGGGCGGCGACCCGGCTGTGCAGCTCGCGGATCTTCTCCGGCGGGCGGCCTTCCATGATGTCGATGCGGACGAGTGGCATGTGGGGCTCCTTACGTTCGGGGACCGAGCCGGAGCAGGTCCCGGGCGGTGTCGATGGCCGGCCTGGGGTCGTCCCACGGCACCCGGACGGCCGCGAGGCCCGCCTGGCGGGCGCCCTCGACGTTCCACGGCATGTCGTCGAGAAACACGATCTGCTCGGCCGGCAGGCCGAGCAGATCGGCGCCGCTGGCGAAGGCGCGCGGGTCCGGCTTCAGCACCCCGGTGAGGCTGGCGTCGACGATGATGTCGAACAGCTTCAGGTGCTCCTGCCGCTCGACCCAGCCCGGCCCGTGGAACGCGGCCAGGTCGTTGGTCAGCGCGCCGAGCCGCAGCCCGGCCGTCTTGGTGTCGTTCATCAGGTCCACCGTCTCGGCGCACAGCCAGTCCTGCTCGGGCAGGTCGTAGAGCCGGTGCATCATGTCCTGGGTACCCCAGCTCTCGCCCACCGCGGCCCCGAACTCCGCCGCCCGCTGCGCCCAGTAGTCCCGCTCGCTCACCTGGCGGGCCAGCATCTTCTGCCAGAGCTCGTCCCGGTCCGTGCCCAGACCGCCGATACGCTCCAGTACCGGCCGCAGCCTCGGCTCGGTCTCGGCCAGCCGCCCGGCCAGGTGCATGGAGGTGCGGTGCACCACCCCGCCGATGTCGAGCAGCAATCCGCGGTAGGTGCCCTCAGGTGGCGGCATAACCACGCTCAGCGTAGGGATAACCGCCCAGCTCGAGGCGGTTGAGGCCGGTCGCCTGGGGCGAGGCGTAGTACGCGCGGATCTCGGTGATCAGCCCGGTGCCCGGGTCGAAGTGGTACCACTCGTCGCCTCGCAGCACCACGCCGACCTTGGTCTTCTCGTGCGTCCACTCGATCACCGCCCGGTCGGTGTCCGGGTCGCAGATGATCTCGTCCACGGTCCACCGCGAGCCCAGCGTACTCACCGCCCAGGCCCACTTCGCGCCGATCGTCTCGCCGCCCCGGAACGGCCCGTCGTACATGTCCGGCGGGAAGTAGTGCACCCCGCCCGGCGCGAAGAACTTCGCCACCGCGTCCGCGTCGCCCGTGTTGCATGCGTCGAAGTAGCCGCGGATGACCTCTTCCATCCGCCGCGCCTTGGCCGCCCGGTCCTGCTCAGCTGTCACAGCCCCGAGCCTAGGCGGTGACCGCCTAGGCCAGCGAGGACGTGTTCCGCATGGAGGTACGGTAGTGCGGGCTCGACGCCGGGTTGAAGACGAGAAACACCACGATCAGTCCGATGAGGCACTGGATCATCCCGGTCGCCATGTCGGCCGTCGCATAGGTGAAGCCGCCCTGGGACAGCGTGTCCAGGACGACCAGTCCGTCAAGGCCGAAGAACACCGCGAGCGCGGCCCGCCCCCGGTTCTTGCCCCGGCCGTTCGCCCAGGCCAGCCAGAGCCACAAGCCGATGACAAGCGGCGCCTCCGCCACGTCGATGAGCAGGGACACATGGGTGGCGGGCCACGCGGCCGGGTAGGCGTGCATCACCGCCGTCCGCACGCCGCCGAGCGTAGCCAAGATGGTGACCGCCACCGCGAGCTCGGCGAACGCGCCCGCCCACATCAGCCGGATCGCGATGAACACCGTGCGCGGCTGCCCCGGCCGCGGCCGCATCCACATCCGCGCCGCGCCCTTGAGCAGGTCGAGGGTGGCCTCCGGGCTGGGCCGCCGCTGCCCGTCCTGGGCGCAGGCCAGCAGCACCGCGAGGATCTCGTCCTCGTTCTCCCGCCGGAACCACCGCGGGTACCACGCCAGCCGCCGCCGGTACCGGCGCTCCAGGCCGGCCGACTCGCTCGCGCTCAGCTCCGGCTTATTCGCCGAGGGCTCCTGCTCGTGCGGCTCGCTCATGCGACACCTCCCGCCGGGTTCACCCGCAGCCGCCGCAGCGCGGCCGTGGCGTGGGACTGCAGCCGGGCCGCCTCGTCCGCCAGCCGCTTCTCGCCGTCCAGCGTGAGCCGGTAGTAGCGGCGCAGCCGGTTGTCCACGATCTCCTCCCGGTCCACCTGGATCAGCCCGTCGGAACGGAGCCGCTCCAGCGCGGTATACAGGGTCCCGGCCAGCAGCTTGACCCGCCCCCCGGAGATCTCCGTGACGTCGGCGATGATCCCGTACCCGTGCTGGCTGCCCGCCGCCAGCGCCGTCAGGATCAGGAACGTCGCCTCCTGCATCGCCCGCGTACTCATAAGACCAACATATATCGCTGAGTTAGCGGTATCAACCCCATCCCCGCCCCGTCCTGCCCCCGTCCCCGCCCCGCCCCGTCCTGCCCCCGTCCCCGCCCCGCCCCGTCCTGCCCCCGTCCCCGCCCCGCCCCGTCCCCGCCCCGCCCCGCCCCCGCCCCCGCCCCGCCGCTCGCCCCCGGACGCAGTGAAACCCGGGTCTCACCGCGTTCGAACGCGGTGAAACCCGGGTTTCATCTCGCTAAGCAGGTCCGGTGACGGTGCTTCAGCGGCTCGCGCGGTCGCCGCGCTCCCTGACCGCGCGCAGATCCTCGGCGATGCGGAACACCACGACGAACGATTCCAGGATCAGCCGCCAGAACGCCAGCACGATGATGCCGAACAGCGGGCCCACGATGATCAGCACGATGGCGCCGAACACCGCGCTCGCCTTGAACGCGATGGCCGAGTACCCCAGCCAGGTGAGCACCACCAGCACCGTGATCAGGACATAAAGCACCTTGATGATCTTGGTGGTAACGAACGAGGTGAAGCTGAAGTCGAACAGCGAAGCCAGGAAACCTCGCGCGTCCGCGGACTGCGACGATCCCATCATCGCGGCGCCCCGGCCGGACGAGCCCATGGACTGCGATCCCGGCGGCAGTGCCCCGGGCGGCGGCGGGGTCCCGATCCCGGCGTCGGCCTGTCCCGGCGTGCCGCGCCCCTGCCCCGCAGTGGCCTGCCAGGTCGGGGTGGCGCCCGGCGCGGCCGTCGCCTGGCCTGGCCGCACGGCGCTCTGGCCGGACGAGCCGTAGGCCGAGCCGCTCGGGGCCGAGGATCCGTACCCTGAGCTAGCCGACGTGGATGACCCGTATCCCGAGGTGGCCGGCGTCCCGTACCCCGCAGTGGACGGTGTCGATGACCCGTAACCGGAGGCGCTCTGACCGGTTGAGCCGTAACCAGAGGCGCTCTGGCCAGAAGATCCGTACCCCGAGGTGCCGGGGTCCGACGATCCGTATCCGGAGCTGCCCTGGCCGGAGGACCCGTATCCCGAGCCGGCCTGGCCCGACGATCCGTATCCGGAGCTGCCCTGGCCGGAGGACCCGTATCCCGAGCCGGCCTGGCCCGACGACCCGTATCCGGAGCTGCCCTGGCCGGAGGACCCGTACCCCAGGTCGCCCTGACCGGACGATCCGTACCCGTAACCGGAGGCAGCGGGCGTCCCTGTGCTCGGCGTCCCCGGGCTTGGCGTCCCCGGGCTCGGCGTCACCGGGTGCTGCCGGGTCGCGCCGGAATCAGCGTCGTCCGCGTCGTAGTACTGCTCGCCGGCGTACTGTTCGCCGGGGACGTAGCCGTCGCGATTCCAGTCATCACGGCCATGGCCCGATGATTGCTCAGTCATCATCCCCCCACAGGGAAGTCAGTCATACCTGCGCAACCCTACCGGTCCCGCGCTCGCGGTGCAGGCCACACCGGCATCAGCCCGAAGACCCGCCGAGCCAGCTAGCCCAGCTAGCCGGGCTAGCTGGCTTGGCTAGCCGGCCCGGCCTCGCCAGGCCCGGCCTCGCCGGCCCGGAGCCTGAGCCCGCGCGGCGTGGGCCGGAACCCGGCCGCCTCGAGCGCCTGCGTCAGCGGCGAGTCGCCGCCCGCCCGCTCCCCGTCGGCGCGCTCTACGGTGAGCCGTCCCAGCGCGCCGTCCCGCACCGCGGCGGCCAGGGCCACCGCGCTGGCCGCCAGCCGTTCCGGGTCATCGGTCCAGGACAGCAGGGTCCGGCCGCCCCGCTCCACATAAAGCGTCAGCGCGCCGTCCACCAGGACGGTCAGCGCGCCCGCCTTGCGGCCCGGCCGGTGCGACGAGGGTGTCTCGCCCGGGCGGTCCGGCCACGGCAGCGCCGCCCCGTAAGGCTGAGCCGGATCCGCTGCGGCGAGCACGACCGCCCGTTCGGCCTTAGCCGCCGGGTCGGCCCGGTCAGCCGCGCGCGGCCGGTCAGCCGAAGCGAGGGCCCGCATCCGGTCCACCGCGCCGGGCAGCGCGAACTGCGCCCCGCCCAGCCCTTCGACGAAGTAGCCGCGGCGGCACTGGCCGGCTTCCTCCATGGCCCGCAGCACCGGGTACACCGCGGCGAAGCCGCCCGTGATCCGCTCGGCGGCGACCGCGCCCCTGGTCAGCACGCCGTGCCGGTCGAGCAACGTCATCGCGAGCGCGTGCGCCCGCAGCGTGGGGTCGGCGTCGCCCCGGAGATCGCGCGGCGGCAGCAGCGACCACCGGCCGCTGACCGTTGGCGGCCCGGTGCGCGTCGGCATCGCCGGCAGGCCGAAGCCGTAACGTCCGCCGCGGCCGGGGCGCGGCCGCGGCACAGCCCGTGCGGGCACGGCCGCCCGTCGTGGCGCCCTGCCGCCGAGCAGCAGCCGGAGCGGGCCCAGCGTGTCGTTGGTGAGCCGTCCGGCCCAGACCAGGTCCCAGATCGCGTCCGCCGTCTCGGCGTCTGTAGGCGGCAGAGCGGGAGGCGAGGGGCCGTCGATCAGGCCGCCGGCCCGGTCGCTCAGCATGCGGAAGAACAGCGCGCCGCCGCCGGCCAGTGCCTCGAGCACCGCCGTGTGCAGCGGGGTCATGCTCACTTCGCCTGGCTCGGGCAGCAGCAGTGCCGCGCTGTCGGCGGGCGCGAGCACCAGCCAGCCGTCGCCGCCCGGCAGCGATCCCGCCCCCGACCAGACGATCTCGCCCGCCGAGGTCAGCTCGTCCAGCAGGGCGGGGGAGTAGCCCGGCACCCGCCCCGGCAGCACCAGCGTCTCCAGCGCCGAGGCCGGCACCGGCGTCCCGGCCAGGCGTTCGATCGCCTCCAGGACGGCGCCCGCGTCCGCGCGCCTGCGGCCGGAGCCGCCGGGCACGCCGATCCCGTGCCAGGAAGGCAGGAACCTGGCCAGCACCTCGGGCGGCACCGGCTCCGCCTCCTTGCGCAGCCGGGCCAGGCACCGCCGCCGCAGCAGCCGCAGCACCTCGGCGTCGCACCACTCCGTCCCGCGCGGGGCCGCCACCTGCCGGGCGGCGTCGGTTGCCCCGGCCGGCAGGAACTCGCCTTCGACCACGCGGCCGCTGGCCGCGTGCCGGCGCAGGGCGAGCATCACCACCGCCACGCCGAGCCCGTACCGCTCGGCCACCGCGTCGGCGGCGAACGGGCCGTGTGTGCGGGCGTACCTGGCCACCAGGTCACCCAGCGGGTCCGCCATCGGCTCGGTGAACGCCTCGGGCACCCCGACCGGCAGCGGCACCCCGAGCGCGTCCCGCAGCCGCCCCGCGTCCTCGATCGCCGCCCACATCGGCTGCCCCGCGATCCTGACCTGGATAATCCGGCGCGCCACCGACAGCTCGCCCAGCCAGTCGCGCGCGGCCACCGGATCGGCGGACCGCTCCGCCACCTCGTCCGCCGTCAGCGGCCCCGTCGTGCGCAGCAGGTCGGCGGCGCCTTCCAGGTCGCGGCAGCGCCGGTCCGGCGACAGGTGCTGCAGGTCGCGCTCGGTGTCCGCGATCACGGCCGGGTCGAGCAGCTCGCGCAGCCCGTCCTGGCCGAGCAGCTCGGCCAGCAGCGCCGGATCGAGCGACAGCGCCTGCGCCCGGCGCTCGGCCAGCGGCGCATCGCCCTCGTACATGAACGCGCCGACGTACCTGAACAGAAGGGATTTACCGAACGGGCTCGGTGCTTGCGTCTCTACCTCCACCACGCGGACGCGGCGGGAAGCGATGTCCCGCAGCAGCGCGGTCAGGGCCGGCACGTCGAAGACGTCTCGCAGGCATTCCCGCACGGTCTCGAGCACGATCGGGAACGCCGGGTACTGGCTGGCCACCTCGAGCAGCTGCGCGGAGCGCTGCCGCTGCTGCCATAGCGGCGTGCGGCGCCCCGGCTGGCGGCGCGGCAGCAGCAGGGCCCGGCTGGCGCACTCGCGGAACCGGGACGCGAACAGCGCGCTGGCGCCGACCTCGGCGGTCACCAGGTCGCCGATGTCGTCGGGGTCGATCAGGGCGATCCCGGTCGGCGGCGGCTCGTCCGAGTCGGGCACCCGGATGATGATCCCGTCGTCGGTGTGCAGGGCCTGCACGTCCATGCCGCCGTAGCGCTCGCGCAGCCGGGCCGCGATGGCCAGCGCCCACGGCGCGTGCACCCGGTCCCCGTACGGGCTGTGCAGGACCACCCGCCAGTCGCCCAGCTCGTCGCGGAAGCGCTCCAGCACCAAGGTCCGGTCGTCGGGCACGTGGCCGGTGGCCGCGCGCTGCTCGGCCAGGTACCTGATCAGGTTGCGGGCCGCCAGCTCGTCCAGGCCGGCCTGGGTCAGCCGGGCCGTGGCCTCCTGCTCCCCGGCCGCGGACAGCTCGCGGACCGCCGCCCCGATGGCCCGGCCGAGCTCAGCGGGCCGTCCCGGCGTGTCGCCGTGCCAGAACGGCAGCTTGCCCGGCTGCCCGGGGGCGGGCGTGACCAGCACCCGGTCCGGGGTGATGTCCTCGATCCGCCACGAGCTGGCGCCGAGGACGAACACGTCGCCGACCCGCGACTCGTACACCATCTCCTCGTCGAGCTCGCCGACCCGGCGCGGCTGCTTGCTCGTGTCCGAGGCGAGGAACACGCCGAACAGGCCGCGGTCCGGGATCGTCCCGCCGCTGGTGACGGCCAGCCGCTGCGCGCCCGGCCGGGCCCGGATGGTCCCCGCCACCCGGTCCCAGACCAGGCGGGGCCGCAGCCCGGCGAACTCCTCGCTCGGGTAGCGGCCGGCCAGCATGTCCAGCACCGCCTCGAGAACCGCCCTGGTCAGCCCGCTGAACGGCGCGGCCCGGCGGACCATCTGCTCGAGCTCGTCAACGAGCCAGTCGTCGACCGCGGTCATCGCGACGATCTGCTGAGCCAGCACGTCCAGCGGGTTGTGCGGGGTCTTCAGCTGCTCGATCTCGCCCGCCCGCATGCGCCCGGCTACCACGGCCGACTGGACCAGGTCGCCCTGGTACTTGGGGAAGATGATGCCGCGGGAGACGTCGCCGACGTTGTGCCCGGCCCGGCCGACCCGCTGCAGCCCGCTGGCTACCGAAGGCGGTGCCTCGACCTGGATCACCAGGTCCACCGCGCCCATGTCGATGCCGAGCTCCAGGCTGGAGGTGGCCACCACGGCGGGCAGCCGCCCGGCCTTGAGCGCCTCCTCGATCTCCGCCCGCTCCTGCCGCGACACCGAGCCATGGTGGGCCCGCGCGACTTCGGCCGGCGCCCCTGCCCCCGTGCCCGCCTGCGCCATCAATTCGGCCGGCACCTTCTTGACCTGTGCGCCGCCACCTTGGGTACCTGGTGCATCGTCGTCCGGCGGCGTCTCCCACAGCCCCGCGAGCTTTGCCTCCCTCGCCCCCTCGGCCCGCTCAGCCGCCAGTTCGTTCAGCCGGCCGCAGAGACGTTCCGCGAGCCGCCGGGAGTTCGCGAACACGATCGTGGACTTGTGCTGTTCGATCAGGTCGAGCACCCGCTCCTCGACGTGCGGCCAGATGGAGCGCCGGGGGGCGCCGCCGTCCTCGTCGCCGCCGCCCGCCTCGCGGCCGGGCATCGTGTCCAGCTCGGTCATGTCCTCGACCGGCACCACGACCTGCAGTTCGATGCGCTTGGGGCTGGGCGGCTGCACGACCGTGACCGCGCGGGTGCCGCCGAGGAACGTCGCCACCTCCTCGACCGGGCGCACCGTGGCAGAGAGCCCGACCCGCTGGGCCGGCGCGTCAGCGCCCCGGAGGACGTCGAGCCGCTCGAGGGACAGCGCCAGGTGGGCGCCGCGCTTGTTGCCCGCCACCGCGTGCACCTCGTCGAGGATGACGGTCTCCACCCCGCGCAGGGTCTCTCTGGCCTGCGAGGTGAGCAGCAGGAACAGCGACTCGGGGGTGGTGATGAGGATGTCCGGCGGCTTGGTCACCAGCTTCCTGCGCTCGTCGGCGGCGGTGTCGCCGGTGCGCACCGCCACCCGGATGTCCGGCTGCTCCAGGCCCAGCCGGTGCGCGGCGTGCCCGATCCCGGTGAGCGGGGCGCGCAGGTTCCGTTCGATGTCCACCGCCAGCGCCTTGAGCGGGGAGACGTAGAGCACCCGGGTCCGCCGCTTCGGGTCGGCGGGCGGCGGCAGCGCGGCCAGCTTGTCGATCGCCCACAAGAACGCGGCCAGCGTCTTACCCGAGCCGGTCGGCGCGACCACCAGCGTGTCCTCGCCCTTGCCGATCGCCCGCCACGCCCCGGCCTGCGCCTGTGTCGGCTCGGCGAACGCCCCGTCGAACCACGCCCTGGTGGCCGGCGAGAACCCGTCCAGCGCACCGTCCGCCGAGGCGGCGCTGCTGGTCGGGGGCGAGTTTGTTGCCATGGTTCCATATTGCCTCGCCCCACCGACATTTCCGCAGCCCATCGTCCCATCCGCCACTTTCGTAACAGCTTGCCACCACCGCGTGGCCGTGCGGCGGTGCAGTAGTCTCGGCTCGACTCGGAACACCGGACGCGGATGTGGCGGGGTGACAGCATGAGGTTGTCCCGGCGGGCGCCGCTCGCGCTGCTCGTCGCTGGGGCCGTGCTCGCCGGATGCGGCGGCGGCCCGTCCACGTCGTCAGCCACCGCCGGCGCCCCTGGGGCCGGATCGCCCGTGTCTGGATCGCCCGTGTCTGGATCGCCCGCGGTCGGATCGCCCGCGGCCGGATCGCCGTCGGCGGCCGCTACGCCGGCTCGCAGTGCCACTCCGCAGGCCTCACCCACCGCGGCCCTGCCCGTGGCGCCGGGGGCGGGTGCCAGGCCGCAGACCGAAGCGCGCCCGCGCACGAACTCAGCCGCCTTCCGCAACGCGATGGCCGACCTGTGGCTGGCGGTGACCACGGGTAACCCGCGCTTCGGCCGGCCTGCTTTCTTTCCCGAGGCCGCGTACAGGCAGGTCAAGGCCATCCCTTATCCCGACTCGGACTGGCAGTACCGGCTCTGGTACGACTTCACTCTCGACGTCCGCGCGGCGCACCAGCTGGCCGGCCGGAACGCGCAGCTGGTCCGGATCGTCGTGCCGGCCGCCTACGAGGTCTGGGTGGCCCCCGGGGCCTGCTACAACTCGATCGGCTACTGGCACGCTCCCGGTGCCCGCGTGGTCTACCGCGCGCACGGGAAGGAACGGTCGTTCGGCATCGCCTCGCTGATCTCCTGGCGCGGCGTGTGGTACGTGGTGCATCTCGGCGCGGTGTCGCGGACCGTGGTGACCGGGATCGTCGACCAGCCCGCCGCCGGCCCCGGTGTTCCCGGCCCGCCGGGCGGCTGCTGAGCCGGAGCCAGTACCGCCGGACCAGCGACCGGTGCCGCCTATCGCGCACGGACTACTCGCACCCTAAACTGCGCAGTATCGTGCAGCTGGCTTGCGCGTTCGGCAGGAGGATGATCGCTTGTCCAAATACCAGCGCTGGAATGCCCTGCTCGACCTGCTGCCGGGCGACGGGCAGCTCAGCGTGGCCGACGCCGCCCACGCGCTAGGCGTATCCGAGGCCACCATCCGCCGCGACCTGGATCAGCTGGCCCGGCAGCAGCTGGTGACCAGGACCCGCGGCGGCGCCACGGCCGGTCACGTCTCCTATGACCTGCCGCTGCGCTACAAGACCGCGCGGCACGCCCCGGAAAAGCAGCGCATCGGCCGCGCCGCCGCCGCCCTGGTCACGCCGGGGTCGGCCGTCGCGCTGAACGGCGGTACCACCACCAGCGAGGTAGCCCGGGCCCTGGCCACCCGGCCCGACCTGCAAGATGGCAATGGCACGCCGACCGTAACCGTGGTGACGAACGCGATGAACATCGCCAACGAACTCGCCGTCCGCCAGCACATCAAGATCGTGGTGACCGGCGGGGTAACCCGCGGCCAGTCCTACGAGCTGATCGGCCCGCTTGCCTCCCTGGTGCTGGCCGAGCTGACCCTGGACTGGGCCATCCTCGGCGTCGACGCGCTCGATCCGCGGAACGGGGCGACCGCCCACCACGAGGGCGAGGCCAGCATCAACCACCTCATGGCCGCCCGGGCGGAGCAGGTGATGATCGTGGCCGACAGTTCCAAGCTCGGGCAGCGCGCCTTTGCCCGGGTGTGCGCGACGGACGAGATCGCCGTCGTCGTTACCGACCGCGACGCCCGCCCCGATCTGCTGGCCGCCCTCACCGAACGCGGTATCCGCGTCGTTACCGCCTGACCGCTCGCCTCGCGCCGCTCCGTCACTGTCCTCTACGATCTTCCTGGCTATTTCACGCTCACTGAGGCTGATCTATGATGCTTGTGTACCGCTTATATCGATCATTATCGTGCACAAAATGTGCTCGATGGGGATGCCATGAGCTATCTGACGGATGAGATTGCCAGCCAGCCGGGCTGCTGGTCCCGGGCGATCGAGGTGGCCGGCGCGGCGGGGGCCGCGCTGCCCGGACCGGGGGAGCGGGTCGCCGCGATCGGCTGCGGCTCGTCGCTCAACGTGGCGCGCTGCTATGCGGCCCTGCGCGAGGCGGCCGGCCAGGGCGAGACCGACGCCTTCCCCGCGTCGGAGGTGCCTGCTTCCCGGGGCTACGACCGGCTCGTGTACATCTCCCGCACCGGCACCACCACGGAAGTGCTCGACGCCCTGCGCCGCGCGCCAGGGGACACGCCGACGACCGCGGTCACCGCCGCCCCGGAGGCGGCGCTGGCCCAGGAGGCGGGGCACGTGGTGCTGCTCGGGTTCGCCGACGAACGTTCGGTGGTGTCCAGCCGGTTCATCACCAGCTCGATCGTGCTGCTCCGCGCGCATCTGGCGGCCGGTCCCGGCGCCCGGCCGCAGGCCGGAGCCGAGGTGCGCGCCCTGCCCGCCGCCGCGGTGCGTGAAGTGGATCGCCCGCTGCCGCCCGGGCTCACCGGGCGGGCCGAGTTCACCTTCCTCGGCTGCGGCTGGGCCGCCGAGGTGGCCGCCGAGGCGGCGCTGAAGCTGCGCGAGGCCTCGCGCACCTGGGCCGAGTCGTACCCCGCGATGGAATACCGGCATGGCCCTATCAGCGTCAGCGACGAGAACACCGTGGTGTGGGCCCTCGGCGAGGTCCCGGCCGGCCTTCTCGCCGATGCCAGGCACACCGGGGCCACCGTGATCGCCTCCGGCGCCGACCCGCTGGTCGCGCTGATCGGAGCGCAGCGGCTCGCCGCGGCGCTGGCCGAGCGGAAGGGCATCGACGCGGACCAGCCGCGGGCCCTGTCGCGTTCTGTCATCCTGGCTTGATGAGCCCGGTCCCCGCCTCGTCCCGGCTGCTGGCCGGCGGCCGCGTGGTGACACCCGGCGGGATACTGAGTCCCGGCTGGATCCGGCTGGCCGGGAACCTGATCGACGCCGTGGGGCCCGGCGAGCCGCCGGAACCGCGCCCGGCCGGGCTTCCCGTCACCGACCTGCGGGACCGCTGGGTCCTCCCCGGGTTCGTCGACCTGCACGTACACGGGGGCGGCGGCACGTCGTTCACCGAGGGACCGGCCGACGACGCCAGGCGCGCCGCGGAGTTCCACCGCCAGCACGGCAGTACCACCATCGTGGCCAGCCTGGTCACCGCGCCGCTGACCGAGCTCGAAGCCCGCGCCGCGATGCTGGCCGGCCTGGTCCGCGACGGCGTGATCGCCGGGATCCACCTCGAGGGACCGTTTCTCGCCGCGGCCCGGTGCGGGGCCCAGGACCCGAGGCAGATGGTCGCCCCCGACGTGGCGAGCTTCGAGCGGCTGCACGCTGCCGCCGCGGGCCAGCTGCGGGTCATCACCCTGGCTCCCGAGCTTGCGGGGGCCACCAGCGTGATCGAGGCGGCCGTCCGGGCCGGCGTCATCGCCGCTATCGGGCACACCGACGCCACCGCGGACATCACCGCGGCGGCCGTCGACGCCGGCGCGACCCACGCGACGCATCTCTTCAACGGCATGCGGCCGCTGCATCATCGCGAGCCGGGCCCAGTCGGCGCGCTGCTCGACCGGGACGAGGTCACCTGCGAGGTGATCGCCGATGGCGTGCACTTGCATGACACGGCCGTCCGCCTGATAGCCCGGGCAGCCGGCCCGGGCCGGCTGGTCCTCATCACCGACGCGATGGCGGCCGCCGGGATGCCCGACGGCAGCTACCCACTCGGGTCACTGCGGGTCGAGGTGGCCGGGGGAGTGGCACGCCTGGCCGGAGACAGCGGGCCGGGCGCGATCGCCGGCTCGACCGCCACGATGGCCGGCGTCGTCCGGCGGGCCGTGGCCGCGGGCCTGCCCGTTACCGAGGTCGCGGCCGCGGCCAGCACCACCCCGGCCCGGGTTCTCGGCCTCGGCGACCGGACCGGCGCGCTGCGCCCTGGCCTGGCCGCGGACCTGGTCGTCTGCGAGGAGGACTTCCAGCTGCGCGCGGTGATGCGGCACGGCGAGTGGATCGGCGCAGAGCCGTGAGGCCCCTGAGGACCCGCCAGGTCAGCTCTTGGCGCGGACCGAACCCGTCAGCCGCCCGCTCCCCGCGCTGACCTCGCACACCACCGTGCGCTGGCCGGCCTGCCAGGCATCCTGGTTCGGGTAGACGTATGCCTGGGTCAGGCCAATGGTGGCGAGCTGCGGGTTCAGGTAACCGCTGAGCCGGCTGGCGCAGCCGTCGCCCGCCTCCTGCCGCACCGCGGCAGAGCCGGGCCAGGCCGCGGCGGGCAAACTGAACCGGGCGAACACCTCCGCGTCGTGCGGGCTCGCGCAGGACACCAGGGTGTAGCTGAGCGAGTTCGACCCGGAGTCGACGCACTGGCCGGGCTGCAGCCCGAATATGGCCGCCGGACGGTAGGTGACTACCGTCTTGGGCTTGAACCCGTGCGTGACCGTGGCCAGTACGCCGGCCGCCACTCCGACAAGGGCGATGACCCCGATGATGATGCCCACCACCGCCAGCGGACGGATATCCCGGCTTTCTTCTCTGGGACGGTTCTCCTGACCACCCTCCGGGCCCAGCTCGCCCGCCGCCGGCTCGCCCCGGCGAGTTCCGCCCCAGCCGGTTCCGCCCCGGCGAGTTCCGCCCCGGCGAGTTCCGCTCCGGCCGGTTCCGCCCCGGCGAGTTCCGCCCCGGGCGGCTCAGCCCCGACTGCTACTGCCCCAGCCGTCTCCGCCTCGGCGGGCCGAGCCTCGGCCGTCCCAGCGTCCGCGACCATTGGTTCCGCGCCTGCGTGCATTGCCTCAGCTGACGCGGCCTCAACGGGTGCCGCCTCAGTGGCCTCTGCATTAGCTGGCGTCCCCACAGTGGCCTTAGCCTCAGTCTCAGTGGTCTCTGCCCTGTCAGGTGCCGGCTTCGTGGCCTCTGTCCTGGCTGGCGATGCTTCAGCGTGCTCTGCTTCCGATGACACCGCTTCGGATGACACCGCTTCCGGTGATGCTGCTTCCGCTGGCGCCGTCTTCACCCGCCCTGTTTCCGCCTGCTCGGCCTCCGCGGTCGCCGGTGCTGCCGGCACCGCATCCGCGGGCGCTGTTCCCGTGAGGTCTCCGTCCGGCACCGCCGGGTCCTGAGTCGCCGTTCCGGCCAATGTCAGCTCGGCCATCGCCGGTCCAGGACGCTCAGCCGTCATCGGCTCCTGAGGAGTTTCCTCGTTCACCCCCGTCGGCGCGACCATCCGCCCTCCATCGTGCCCTTCGATATGCATGGCGCCCGCTACGGCCGACCCGCTCTACGTCGGCTTTTCCTGCCAGGAGAGCCCGCGACCAAGATCGTTAGGCACGCCTCGCCCGCACTACTTCCCCTGTATTAAATAACGACACATCCGTTAAATGGTTTCTGGGGTGTTTCTGCCTGATCATGGCCGCTCCCGCCCGGCAGTCCAGGCCAGGCCGGGCAGTACTCTGGGCGGCGTGCGGCAGACGGAATTCTGGAACCGGATGAGGACCCAGTTCGGCGACGCGTACGCGCAGAGCGTGGCCAAGGACTTCGTCATCGACTCGCTCGGTGGGCGTACCGTCGACCGGGCGCTCGCGGACGGAGTAGACGCCAAGATCGTCTGGCGAGCAGTCTGCGACACCTTCAAGCTGCCGGAAAACCTACGCTGACCTGCCCCCTTTCCCTATCTCCAGAGTCCAGGAATCCTGGCGTCTCCGGACCCGGTGGTCACCCGCCCCGGAGTGGTCACCCGCTCGGTGGTCACCCGCGGTGGTCACCCGCCCCGGTGGTCACCCGCCCCGGTGGTCGCACCCGTCACCGGCAGTCGGCCACGGAGTCGACACCGGAGCCCAATGCCGCTCAGCTTGAGTTGATCATGAGCGTCAGCTGAGCGGCGGACGTCATGAAACCGGGCTTCGAGCGCGTCCGGACGCACTCGAAGCCGGGTTTCATGACGTCACGGCGGACCCGCGGCGCTCAGATCGCGGTGCTGGCGGTGCCAGTGTTACCTGAGCCGGGTCCTGGGATCCCGTACCCGGCGGCGACTACAAGCTGACCGGCATTGCACCGGAGCCGGGTTGATGGAACATCCACCCGCTGCAACCGGGTCGGTGGAGCGTCGACCCGGTTCTCTCCAGCGGCTGGGACCGACTAGAAGTGGAACACGTTGCTTCTTGCGCCCAGTGTGGCAGCGAGCTCCTGTGCCGGGCTGGCGGGACGGTGAGGCCAGCGAGGCCCCCGGGGTGACCGGCCTAAGCGGCCCCGCGAGGCGACATCCCTCTAGCGCCCCAGCAGTCGCGGAGTGTTGATCTTGTCCGCGGCGATCTTGAGGATCACCCGGCCGTGCGGGCCGACTGGCGCGGCGTAGTCGTGCCCGGTGTACTTGCGGGACACCTCGTCGATGTGCCGCCGGGCCTCGTCGCCATCGATGGTCTCCACTACGTGCCCGCGGACCTCGGCCCAGTCCTGGGGGTCGTCGCTGTGGATCAGTACGGTGATGCGCGGGTCGCGAGCGATGTTCCTAGACCGCTGCCGCTGCGGCTCGGTGTTGACCAGGACGTGCTCGCCGTCGGCGTCGATCCAGGTGAGCTGGGCCTGCGGCTGTCCGCTCGGCATCAGGGTCACCACCGTGGCCAGGTTCTTGCCCTTGGCCAGCCGGGTCACGTCTTCGTCGAGCGGCATCGCTGCTCTCCTTGCACAGGCGGGGGATGGGGTTCGCTGTTGATGCTAGCCCCAGGCCAGCCAGCCGCCACGCGCGGGAACGCACGCCGCGGGAGCGCCCGCCGTGCGCGGGAACCCCCGCCGTGCGCGGGAACCCCCGCCGTGCGCGGGAACCCCCGCCGTGCGCGGGAACCCCGCCGTACGCGGGAACCCGCCACGCTCAGGAACGCCCGCCGCGCCCGGGACTTCCAGATTTCTGCCATCACTTTCGGCGTGTCGCACATGATCGAATACACGTTCGTCCTATAGTTAGACAGTGGCGGCAATCTCTGGCCTCGCGGCTAGGGAAAGCAGCTGCGAAGATCCCCCGGGACCAGGCGCTGTGTGGCGTGAGGCAGGAATGTCAGTGGCCGCGCGTACCGTGTCCTTCGATGAACCGCCGGGGGATATCCGGCGGGATCGAATTCAGACGACCTGGGCGGTGCGGGAGGTGCCCGCAGGCCCCTTACCCGGCAGGGAGTCCCCATGGCGGTAAATAGCAAGTCAAGCCCGGAGCGGGCGGGCGACAGGGATAAGGCCCTGGAGACCGCTCTCCTCCAGATCGAGCGGCAGTTCGGCAAGGGCTCGGTCATGCGTCTCGGCGAGGAGACCCGGGTGCCGGTCGAGGTGATCCCGACCGGCTCGATCGCGCTGGACGTGGCGCTGGGCCTCGGCGGCCTGCCGCGCGGTCGCATCGTCGAGATCTACGGTCCGGAGAGCAGCGGCAAGACCACGGTGGCGCTGCACGCCCTCGCCAACGCGCAGAAGATGGGCGGCATCGCGGCATTCATCGACGCCGAGCACGCGCTGGACCCGGACTACGCCAAGAAGCTCGGCTGCGACACCGACGCGCTGCTGGTTTCCCAGCCCGACACGGGTGAGCAGGCCCTCGAGATCGCTGACATGCTGATCAGGTCGGGTGCCCTGGACGTCATCGTCATCGACTCGGTGGCCGCGCTGGTGCCCAAGGCGGAGATCGAGGGCGAGATGGGGGACAGTCACGTCGGGCTCCAGGCCCGGCTCATGTCCCAGGCCCTGCGCAAGATCACCGGCGCGCTGAACCAGACCAAGACCACCGCGATCTTCATCAACCAGCTCCGGGAGAAGGTCGGCGTTATGTTCGGCAGCCCGGAGACGACGAGCGGCGGCAAGGCGCTCAAGTTCTACGCCTCGGTCCGGCTGGACATCCGCCGGATCGAGACGCTCAAGGACGGCACCGACGCGGTCGGCAACCGCACCCGCGTCAAGGTCGTGAAGAACAAGATGTCTCCCCCGTTTAAGGTGGCCGAGTTCGACATCCTCTACGGCATCGGGATCAGCCGTGAAGGCAGCCTGATCGACCTCGGCGTGGAGCAGGGGATCGTGCGCAAGTCGGGTGCCTGGTACACCTACGAGGGCGACCAGCTCGGCCAGGGTAAGGAGAACGCCCGTAACTTCCTGCGGGACAACCCGGACGTGGCCAACGAGATCGAGAAGAAGATCAAGGAGAAGCTCGGCGTGGGCGCCCGCCTCGACGCTGACGCTCAGGCCGAGACGGGTAACGGTAGTGCTCCCAACGCCAGTGGTCCCGGGGGAAGCACCGCCAGCGTCACCCGGCCCGGCAGCAGCGCCGCCAGCGGTCCCGCCCGGCCTAACGGCAGCGCCAGCACCGCCCGGCCCAGCGGCAGCGCGGCCAGCGGCAGCGGCGCGCCGTCGTCCCGGCCCGCCGCTACCGTCCCGGGCGTCGCGGTCTAGCCCATGACCCGCACGGGCTGGGCTTCAGGGTCCGGGGAAGCAGGGGCGTCCGCGGCCGCGGACCGCGGCCTCCAGGACCCTGAAGCCCCAGCCTCTGACGCCTCGGCCCCAGACGCCCGGGGCGCTGACGCCCGGGGCGCTGACGCCCGGGGCGCTGACGCCCGGGGCGCTGACGCCCGGGACCCTGAGTCCCGGGCAAAGCAGATATGCCTGCGGCTGCTGACGATCGCGCCCCGGACCCGGGCGCAGCTAGCCCAGGCGATGCACCGCGGTGGCGTCCCGGACGAGGTCGCCGAGGCTGTCCTGAATCGCTTCACCGATGCCGGGCTGATCGATGACGCCGCGTTCGCCCGCGCCTGGGTCGAGTCCCGCCACTACAGCCGAGGGCTGTCGAAGCGATCCCTGTCGGCTGAGCTGAAACGCCATGGTGTCCACGGCGATGAGATACGCGAGGCGGTCGACGCTCTCGACCCCGAGCAGGAAGTCGACACCGCCAGGCGCCTGGTCGAGCGGAAGCTGGCGAGCAACCGCGGCCGGCCGCCGGAAGCCCGGGCCAGGCAGGCAGCGGGCATGCTGGCCAGGAAGGGCTATCCGCCGGGCCTGGCCTTCCGGGTGATCCGGGAGGCAATGCAGCAAGAAGGCGCCGAGCTAGACGAGATGGACGCCGACGCCTACATCGACCCCGACGCCGAGGATCCCAGCACCTAGAGCGCCAACCGCGGGCCGAGGATCCCGGCTACTTTCCGTAACGTAAAATTGCGGCCATTGCCGCTAATTGCCCGCCCGCACCAGCCTCCCGCCGAGCCCCCGCCAAAAGCCGCGTCAACCCCGGCAGGTTTTGCAAATCACCAGGTCTCCGCAGGTAGGAGACGTTGCGGCTTTCGTCCGGTTGACGCCCGGTTCGGGCGGCTCAAAGATACTTTGCTTGATTAAAAGGTTATCAAGCCTTAACCTCACGGCAGCGAGTTGTTGTCCCATCCGGCACCGTTGTGCAACGGAGGAGTAGCAAGCAGATACGTTTAGTAATCAAACTGGTTCGTCTGCCAGTTGACGGGCGAAGGCGGCGTGCGACCGCCCGCGCCGGGGCATAAACCTCGGTACCAAACACAAGACGGTAACAACACAAGGGTGCCCCGAGGGCTATGGACGGAAAGGGGTGACCGTGAGCAGCGGATTGTCGCTCGCGTTCATGGTGATCGGGTTGCTCGCGGCGGTATTCGCGCTCGTAGTCGTGTGGCGTCGCGCCCCGGGCACGCCGAAGCTCCAGCCTGGCACCGCCGAGCGCGACCAGCTGGAGGGCGCCGCCTCCGAAGCCGAGCAGCTCCGGACCCGGGCCCAGGCCGAGGCCAGCGGGATCCTCGAGCGGGCCCGCCAGGAAGCCGAGCAGGCCGCCCAGGGGCGCCGCGAGGTCGAGGAAGAGATCCGCGAGGTCAAGGACGAGGTCCGCGAGCTGCGCGGCGACCTCGAACGCAGGGAGACCCGTCTCGCCGACCGTGAGCAGCGGCTCGACGAGGAGCTCAAGCGCATCGAGGACCGCGCCCAGGCCCTCAGCCAGCGCAGGCAGGAACTCGACCGGCGCGCCGCCGAACTGGACAAGCTGGACGCCGACCGGAGCAGGGAGCTCGAGCGCGTATCCGGGCTGACGGCGGACCAGGCCAAGACCGAGCTTGTCACCACGATCGAGAACCAGGCCAAGCGCGAAGCGGCGCTCATCGTCAGGGACATCGAGCACGAGGCCAGGTCGGAAGGCGAGAAGCGGGCCCGCAAGATCGTCACCCTGGCCATCCAGCGGGTCGCCACCGAGCAGACCAGCGAGTCAGTCGTTTCCGTCCTGCACCTGCCCGGCGACGAGATGAAGGGCCGCATCATCGGCCGCGAGGGCCGCAACATCCGCGCCTTCGAGTCGGTGACCGGCGTCAACCTCATCATCGACGACACGCCGGAAGCCGTGCTGCTCTCCTGCTTTGACCCGGTAAGAAGAGAAATCGGCCGGCTGACCTTGGAACGTCTCATCGCCGACGGCCGCATCCACCCGCAGCGGATCGAGGACGCCTACGAGCGCGGCAAGGCGGAGATCGAGCAGCTATGCAAGCGGGCCGGCGAGGATGCCCTGGTCGAGCTGGGCCTCACCGACATGCACGAGGAGCTCGTCGGGCTCCTCGGTCGCCTGCGGTACCGCACCTCCTACGGGCAGAACGTGCTCCGCCACCTGGTCGAGTCGGCGCACATCGCCGGCATGATGGCCAGCGAGCTCCGGATCGACCCGGTGCTGCTCAAGCGCTGCACGGTGCTGCACGACATCGGCAAGGCACTCACCCACGAGGTCGAGGGCAGCCACGCCCTGATAGGCGCGGAGATCGCCCGCCGGTACGGCGAGACGGAGGACGTGGTGCACGCCATCGAGGCGCACCACAACGAGGTCGAGGTCCGCACCGTCGAGGCCGTGCTCACCCAGGCGGCGGACGGGATCAGCGGCGGCCGCCCCGGCGCCCGGCGCGAGTCGCTGGAGCTGTACGTGAAGCGGCTGGAGCGCCTGGAGCAGATCGCTGGCGGCCACGAGGGCGTCGAGAAGGTCTTCGCCATGCAGGCCGGGCGCGAGATCCGGGTCATGGTCAAGCCCGACCGGATCGACGACATCCAGGCTCAGGTGATCGCCCGCGACATCGCCAAGCAGGTCGAGGAGGAGCTCACCTACCCCGGCCAGATCCGCATCACCGTCGTCCGCGAGTCCCGCGCCACCGAGTTCGCCCGCTAAAATCCAAGATCAAGACCTTTCATAACGAACGGGCCTAAGCTCACGCCCCTCAGCTGCCCGCGAGCGGCACTGGCGGGATGCCCGGCGGGACGAATCCCATGATCTGGCCGTAGAAGGAAAGCTCGGCCTCCATGCTGGCCACGATGTTCTCGGCCTTGCGGAACCCGTGCGACTCGCCTTCGTAGGTGATGTAGGCGTACGGGATGCCGTGCGCGGCCAGGTCGGCCGCGATCGACTCGGCCTGCGCGGGCGGCACCACCGGGTCGTCGAGCCCCTGCAGCAGCAGCACCGGGCAGGTGGCCTCGTTCACGTGCCCGACCGGCGCCCGCTCGGCGTAGAGGGCTTCGGACTCCGGCAGCGGGCCGATGAGGCCGTCCAGGTAGCGCGATTCGAAATCGTGCGTATGCTTGGCGAACTCTCGCAGGTCGGCCACGCCGAAGTAGGACGCCACCACCGCGAAAACGTGCTCGCCGGACCCGTTCAGGCCCTGTGACTCGCCGAGCACGCCGACGCCGGAGGTGACGGCGGCCAGCGCGGTCCAGCCGCCGGCCGAGCCGCCGCGGATCCCGAGCCGCTTGCCGTCCGCCTCGCCCGCCTCGGCCAGTGCCAGGGCGGCCGTCATCGCGTCGGCCACGTCGACCACGCCCCACTGGCCGCGCAGCCGGTCGCGGTAGGCGCGGCCGTAGCCGGTCGATCCGCCGTAGTTCACGTCGATGATGCCGATGCCGCGGCTGGTGAAGAAGGCTTTCTCCAGGTCCAGGCGGGGGACCGACTGCGCGGTCGGGCCGCCGTGGACCCAGACGATGTACGGCGGGCGCTCGCCCTCTGGCGCCCGGGCTACCGGGTTGGACGGCGGGTAGACGATGGCATGCACGACCGAGCCCGACGGGCCGGTCAGCTCGGCCGCCCGGGGGACCGGCAGGTAGGCGGGATCGGGCAGCTCGTCGGTGCTGCGACTCAGCTCGCGGGCGACCGCCGTGGCCGGGCCGCCCGCGGCGGGCACGTCCACGCTGATCACGGTGGTCGGCACCGTTGGGCCGCCCGCGATGGTGGCCACGGACTGGCCAATCGCCGTCAGCCCGAAGACGTACACCCGGTACGGAAGGTCCAGGTCGTCCAGCTGGCCGGTGGCCGGGTCGAGCACGCCGAGCCGGGCGTCCCCGGTCCCGTAGGTCACGGCCAGGCGACCGTCGCCGAGTACCGCGTACGGGCTCGCGCCCAGCTGCCAGAGCGGGGCGGCGAACTCCTCCGGCCGCGGGCACAGTTCCCTGACCGACCCGTCCAGGCCCGCCAGGTACAAGTTCCACCAGCCCGAACGATCCGAGATCACGTACAGACCCTGGTCGTCGCGCCAGGCCGGGGCGAGCACCGACTCGGCCGGGCCGCCCATGATCACCTGCTGCCTCTCCCCGTCCGCGGCCGATCCGTCGACGGCCGCCAGCCGCAGCTCGGTGCCGTCCCACGGCATCAGCGGGTGATCCCAGCAGATGAAGGCCAGCCGGGTACCGTCCGGGGACGGAGCCGGGAACGCGTAGAAATCCGAGCCGCTGACCAGTACCCGCATCGCGCTGCCGTCCGCGGCGGCCGAACCGTCCAGCGGGACGGCCGCGATCGTGCGGGTGATCCGGCCGCCTTCATGCCGTTCCCGCACGCACCAGATCTCGTCCCGGCCGGGAGACAGGACGAAATCGGCGAACCGGAACGAGACTTCCCCCGGTTCCGGCGTCAGCGGCTCGGGCGCGCCGTCCGCCCCGCCGCGGTACAGCCGCTGGTCGGCGAAGTTCGCGAAGACGAAACCGCCCGGCACCGGCTGGTACGACCGGCCGCCGTACTCGTGCACCCGGGTCCTGGCGTTATACGGCATCGGGAGCAGGTCGCGGCTGACGCCGTCCGGCCCCTGGCAGACGACGGCGATCCGGCCGCCTTCCTCGGGCCGCGACTCCTGCCACCACACCCCGGCGGCGTCAATAACGGCGAATCCCAGGCCGACCTGCTTGCGCGCCACGTCGGCACCGGCGATCGGGGAGGGCCATTCGCCATAAGATGTCGTTTCTGTAGTCATTCGCATACAGACATCATGCCGGATTCGGGCCTGGATATCACCAGGCACACTGCTACCAGATCTGAGTCATCTGATCCAAGACCCCGCCTATCCTGGTCAGGTGACAGCAGGCGGCCGGACATATCAGATCCGCACCTACGGGTGCCAGATGAACGCGCACGATTCCGAGCGCCTGGCGGGCCTGCTCGACGAGGCGGGCTACCAGGCCGCCGGCGACGGCGAGACTCCCGACGTGGTGGTGTTCAACACCTGCGCGGTCCGGGAGAACGCGGCCGACCGGCTCTACGGCAACCTCGGTCACCTGCTGCCGCAGAAGAAGAACGGCATGCAGATCGCGGTGGGCGGCTGCCTGGCCCAGATGGAGCGGACCCGCATCACCGAACGCGCGCCCTGGGTCGACGTGGTCTACGGGACCCACAACATGGGCTCACTGCCGGCGCTGCTCGAACGGGCCCGGGTCAGGCACGAGGCGCAGGCCGAGTTCGCCGAGACGCTGGAGACGTTCCCCTCGCTGCTGCCGGCCCGGCGCGAGTCGGTCTACGCCGCCTGGGTCGCGATCTCGGTGGGCTGCAACAACACCTGCACTTTCTGCATCGTGCCCAGCCTGCGCGGCAAGGAGAAGGACCGTCGCCCGGGCGACATCCTGGCCGAGATCAGCGCGCTGGTCGCCGACGGAGTGCTCGAGGTCACCCTGCTCGGCCAGAACGTCAACTCGTACGGTGCCGAGTTCGGGGACCGGAACGCGTTCGGTAAATTGCTGCGCGGGTGCGGTGAGATCGAGGGCCTGGAGCGCGTCCGTTTCACCTCCCCCCACCCCCGGGACTTCACCGACGACGTCATCGAGGCCATGGCGCAGACGGCGAACGTCATGCCCAGCCTGCACATGCCGCTGCAGTCGGGCTCCGACCGGATCCTGAAGGCCATGCGGCGCGCCTACCGCCGCGACCGCTACCTGGCCATCCTGGACCGGGTCCGGGCCGCTATCCCTGACGCCGCCATCACCACCGACATCATCGTCGGCTTCCCCGGCGAGACCGAGCAGGACTTCGCCGACACCCTGGACCTGGTGCGCGAGGCCAGGTTCGCCGGCGCGTTCACCTTCCGTTACTCCATCCGCGCCGGTACCCCGGCGGCCACCATGGACGACCAGGTGCCGGCCGAGGTCGTGCAGGAGCGCTACGAACGGCTGGCCGCCCTGGTCGAGGAGACTACCTACGCGGAGAACCAGAAGCTGGCCGGGGCGACCGTGGAGGTCCTGGTGGCCGAGGGCGAGGGCCGCAAGGACGCCGCCACCCACCGGATGTCCGGCCGCGCCCGGGACAACCGCCTGGTGCACTTCACCCCGGACCAGACCGCGCCGCGCCCCGGCGACGTCGTCACCGTCACCGTGACCCGCGGCGCCCCGCACTACCTGCTGTCCGACGCCAGCCCGCTGGCGATCCGCCGCACCCGGGCCGGCGACGCCTGGCAGGCCGCGGTCAGCGCCCCGGCCGCCGATCCGCCCGCCGCCGGGTCCTCCGTCCTGCTCGGCATGCCGGCCCTCCCCGGGGGGAGCTGAGGCGCCAGCCGACCGCTTCCCTGGAGGAGTCCGATGGCCACCACCGGCAAGCAGCTCATCTGCCCCGAATGCGACCAGGTGATCGGGACGGCGACGTGGCGGCTCTTCACGGGACTGCGGATCATGTCGCCGGACGGCTTCCGCCTGACCCCGGTGAGCAACGACGTGATGCTGCGGATCGCCGAGCAGCGCCTGGCGTCCGCGCCGGCGCCGGATCAGCCCGAAGCCAGCCAGCAGCGGGCGTTCGTGCTGAACCATCCGGGTGACAGGCTCTACGACATCAAGTGCCGGAACGGTCATCGGACCCTCACGACCGCGCCGCTGATAACCATGGCGATGCACCGGGCGAAGGGCAACTGGGTCACTCTCCCGCGGCCGTTATTGACTGAACTATAGTTCAGTGAACTACACTTCAGTGAACTACGATTAACTCCCTCCGGTTACGAGGCTACGGTGGCCGCTCTCGACAAACCAGCTCACGTCTTCGGCCGCGACCGCGAATGGCAGGCGCTGGCCGACTTCGCCGCCGACCCGCGCCCGGAGGCGACCCTCGGCATCGTCAGCGGGCGCCGCCGCCAGGGCAAGACCTACCTGCTCCGGTCGCTGGCCGCCGCGACCGGCGGCTTCTTCTTCGAGGCGGCCGAGGCCACCGAGGCCGAGTCGCTGCGGATGTTCGGCGCGGCGCTGGCCCGGCACGCCGGCTCGGCCGCGGACTTCTCGTTCCCGGACTGGGAGAACGCGCTCAGGTACTTCGCCGACCTGGCCCGGCCAGGGCCGGTTCCGCTGATCATCGACGAGTTCTCCTACCTGGTGAAGGCCAGTCCCTCGCTTCCCTCGCTGCTGCGCCGGGAAATCGACCGCCGCGGGCCGTCGCAGGGCAGCGGCAGCCAGGCGCGCATCCTGCTCTGCGGCTCGGCCATGTCGGTGATGGGCGGCCTGCTGGCGGGCAACGCGCCACTGCGCGGCCGGGCCGGCCTGGAGATGATCATCAAGCCATTCGGCTACCGGGACGCGGCGCGGTTCTGGGGGGTGAGCGATCCCGGGCTCGCCGTGCGGCTGCACGCGATCGTCGGCGGCACCCCGGCGTACCGCCGCCAGTTCGTCCGGGACGATGCTCCGGCCGGCCCGGACGACTTCGGCGACTGGGTGGTGCGCTCGGTCCTCAACCCGGACCGGCCGCTGCTTCGGGAAGCGCGGTACCTGCTGGCCGAGGAGACCGATATCCGCGACCCGGCCCTGTACCACTCGGTGCTGGCGGCGATCGCCGCGCGGAACGAGACGTGGGGCGGCATCGCGAACTACATCGGCCGCCGGGCGTCCGACATCGCGCACCCGCTCAACGTGCTCGAGGACACCGGCCTCGTGGTCAAGGAGACCGACGTGTTCCGGGCGGGCCGGACGCGCTACCGCATCACCGAGCCGCTCGTCACGTTCTACGAGACGGTCATGCGGCCCCGGTGGGCCGACCTGGAACTCGGGCTGGGCGCCGAGGTCTGGGCCGACAGCGGCCCGGCGTTCGGCTCGCAGGTGGCCGGGCCGCATTTCGAGGCGCTGTGCCGCGACTTCGCCCGCGCCGACGGCCGGAGCGTCTTCGGCGTCCCGGTGGGGGAGGTGGCCTCGGGAACCGTCGCCGATCCGGCCAGCAAGGCGCAGATCGAGGTCGACGTGGCCGTGTTCGGGCCAGCCCGGCCCGGCGAGCCACGGCCGCTGATCTCCCTCGGCGAGGCGAAGTGGGGCAAGGTCATGGGCCCGCGCCACGTCGAGCGCCTGCGCCGGGCCCGCGCCCTGCTGACCGTCAAGGGGTACGACACGTCCGCCACCACCCTGGCGTGCTACTCAGGCGCGGGCTTCGACCCGGCCCTGAGCGCCGCGCGGAGGCCGGCGACGTCCTCCTGATCGGAGCGGACCGGCTCTATGCCTAGCTAGCTGGCCTCGAGGCCGTGCAGGAAGTCGATCAGGCCGGCGAAGTACACGGCCTGGTCGTCGTACATGGCCATGTGGCTGCCGTCCGGGCAGAGCAGGTACTGCCCTTGCGGCAGGCGGCCCGCCATCATCTCCATGTGGCCCGGGTCCATGGTGTCGTGCTGTGCCCCGATGACCAGCGCAGGCACATTAATGGAGGCCAGGTCGGAACTCCGGTCCCAGCGGGCCAGGCTGGCGTCCGCGCTGATGCCCAGCTCGCTGGGCCCCTGCATGGACACGTAGATGGCCGGATTGATGTGGGCGAAGCCCCGCACCGCCGGGTCGGGCCAGTCCTCGGCCGGCATCCGCAGCACGTGGTGGACGTAGTGCTGCTCCATCAGCAACTCCATGTACCGGGGGTTCTCGATGTCGCCGCTGGCCTCGAACGACTTGATCTCAGCCAGGGCCGCGGCGTCCATGGCCGGCATCAGAACCTGCTCGGCGTAGGCGTTGTAGGCCGGGACGCTCGACATCATGTTGGAGATGACGATGCCGCGCAGTTTGTCCTGGTGATGCAGCGCGTACTCCATCGTCAAGATCCCGCCCCACGAGTGGCCGTAGAGGACGAAATCGGACCGGTCGAGCCCCAGCGCCTGCCGGACCTGCTCCACCTCGGAGACGAACCGGTCCAGATCCCACAGCGACGGATCCTCCGGCTTGTCACTGAAGCCCGAGCCGAGCTGGTCGTAGTAGTAGTACTCGATGCCCGCGCCGGGCAGGTAGCTGTCGCAGGCCTCCAGGTACTCGTGGGTCGCGCCCGGCCCGCCGTGCAGGAGCAGCACCCGCAGCCGGGGGTTGTTGCCGGTCCGCTTGACCCATACCCGGTGCCGCCCGGACGGCGTGTCGATCCCGATCATCCGGGAGCCGCCGCTCAGCACGTCGTCCCGCCCGGAGTTGTCCAGATATCCGCTCACCGTGCGCCTCCCATGATCAAAGAGGATTATGACGTACTACCGGGGGAGTAGCCAGAGCGACTACCGGCGGGGGGCGACGCCGGGCGCGCTGATGCCTACGCTTGCGTCATGACAGGAGCGGTCGTGACGGGAGTCCCGTCGCTGCGAGATGCGGCCGCGGCGCTGGGCGTGACCGTCGCGCTGGTCTACGGCGCGTACGGCGAGGCGCATCCGAGCACGACCGCCTACTTCCAGGACGGGCACCACCTGCCGCATACCCCGTCCGCCGCGCTCGTCCTGGTCGGGGTGGCGTGCCTGGTGCTCGCCTGGCGGCACCGGTGGCCGGTAGCGGTGCTGGGCATCTCGGTGGCGGCCGCGACCGCCTACACCCTGCTCGGCTACCTGAACGGCTCGGTGCTGGTGGCCCCGATGATCGCCGTGTACACGGTGGCCAGCCTGGCCGACGTCCGCCGCGCGGTGGCGTACGGGCTGGGCACGCTGGCCGTGCTCGGCCTGGCCAGCATCGCGGTCAATCCGCTGGGGACGTTCGGCGGCGGCGTGGTCATCCTCCCGTTCATGACCGCCGTGGTGGTGGTGGCCGGGATCGCGGTGGCGAACCGGCGCGCCTACGTGGACTCCATCCGCGACCGGGCCGAGCAGGACGCCCGCCGCCGCATCGACGAGGAGCGGCTGCGCATCGCCCGCGAACTGCACGACGTCGTCGCCCACACCATGGCCACCATCAACGTGCAGGCCGGGGTGGCCGCCCACGTCCTGCCCACCCGCCCGGAGGCGGTGGCCGAGTCGCTGCAGGCGATCAAGGCCGCGAGCAAGGACGGGCTCCGGGAACTTCGCGCCATCCTGAACGTGCTGCGCCAGGCCGACGACGCCGACCCCACCCAGCCGGCGCCGGGCACCGCCCAGCTCGGGACCCTGATCGACGGGGCCCGCCGGTCGGGCCTGGACACCACGCTCACCGTGACCGGGGAGCCGGTCCCGCTGCCGGCCGCCGTGGACCTGGCCGCCTACCGCATCGTCCAGGAGTCGCTCACCAACACCATCCGGCACGCCGGCCCGGCCACCGCCGCGGTCTCGCTCGGCTACGACCCCGGCGAGCTGCGCATCGAGGTGATCGATACCGGGCACGGGCCGGCTCCGGCCGCGGGCCGCAACGGCGGGCACGGCCTGGCCGGCATGCGCGAGCGGGCGGCCACGGTGGGCGGGACGCTGGAGACCGGCCCCGGGGCGGCGGGCGGTTACCGGGTCGCGGCCCGGCTGCCCCTCAACGTCACCCGTATCGACGTCTGGGAAGAGGCACAACCGTGATCCGGGTCCTGCTCGCCGACGACCAGGCGCTCATCCGCGCCGGGTTCCACGTCCTGATCGACGCCGCCGACGACCTGCTGGTGGTCGGGGAAGCCATCGACGGCGCGCAGGCCGTCGACCTGACCCGGCGCGAGCGGGCCGACGTGGTGCTGATGGACATCCGGATGCCCGGGGTGGACGGCCTCGAAGCCACCCGGCGCATCAGCGCCGATGACGACCTCGCCGGGGTCAAGGTCATCATCTTGACCACCTTCGAGTCCGACGAGTACGTCTACCAGGCGATCCGCTCCGGAGCCAGCGGCTTCATGGTCAAGGACACCGAGCCGGCCGACCTGCTGCAGGCCATCCGGGTGGTGGCCCGGGGCGACGCCCTGCTGTCGCCGAGCGTGACCCGGCGGCTCATCACCGACCTGGCCACCCGCCCCGAACGGCCGCCGCCCGACGGCCGGGCGCTGGCCGGCCTGACCGAACGGGAGCGCGAGGTGCTGGGCCTCGTCGCCGAGGGCCTGTCCAACGACGAGATCGCGGCCCGCCTGTACCTGTCCCCGCTGACCTCCAAGACCCACGTCAGCCGCATCATGACCAAGCTGAACGCGCGCGACCGCGCCCAGCTCGTCGTCATCGCCTACGAGAGCGGCCTGGTCACCCCGGGGGAGCGCCGCCGCTAGTGCCGCCACTGGCGACCGCCACGGGGTGATCAGCGCAGCGGGCGGAAGAACGCGCGGATATCGCCGGTCAGCAGGTCCGGTACCTCCATCGCCGCGAAGTGGCCGCCCCGGTCGAATTCCGACCAGTGCGTGATGTTGTTGTCCCGCTCGGCGAACCGCCTGATCGCCGGCGCGATCTCCCGCGGGAAGACCGCCACGCCGGTCGGCACCTCCGAGCGGGCGGCCGGGTTCCACGCCCGCGCCTGCCGGGTCTCGTAGTACAGCCGCGCCGACGATCCGGCCGTCCCGGTCACCCAGTACACGGTGACGTTGGTGAGCAGCTGGTCCCGGTCGACCGCCTCGTGCGGCAGGCCGCCGTCGGTCCACTCGTAGAACTTCTCGGTGATCCAGGCCAGCTGCCCGGCGGGGGAGTCGGTCAGGCCGTAGGCCAGCGTCTGCGGCCGGGTCGCCTGGATCATGTTGTAGCCGGAGCCGGTCGCCCGGAACCGCCGCGACGCCTGCAGCCGCCGGGTCTCTTCCCCGGTCAGCTCGCCCGGGTCGTCCGGCGGCCGGGCGATGAGCATGTTCAGGTGCACCCCGGCCACGTGCTCCGGGTCGGCCAGGCCGAGCTCGCGGGAGATGATCGCGCCCCAGTCGCCGCCCTGCGCCCCGTACCGCCGGTAGCCGAGCCGCGCCATCAGCGCCGCCCAGGCCCGGGCGACCCGCCGCACGTCCCAGCCCCGGTCCCGGGTCGGCCCGGAGAACCCGTAGCCCGGGATAGACGGGATGACCAGGTCGAACGCGTCACCCGCCGGCCCGCCGAAGGCCGCCGGGTCGGTCAGCGGGCCGATGATGCCCGTGAACTCCACCACCGACCCGGGCCATCCGTGCGTAACGATCAGCGGCAAAGCATCAGCCGCTGACGAACGAATATGCAGGAAGTGGATCCGCTCCCCGTCGATCGTGGTCGTGAACTGATCAAAACCGTTCAGCCGGGCCTCGTGCACGCGCCAGTCGTAGCCGGTGCGCCAGTACTCGGCCAGCTCTTTCGTGTAGTCCAGCGGGATGCCGTAGTCCCAGCCGGCCCCGGGCAGCTCGTCCGGCCACCGGGTCCGGGCCAGCCGGTCCCGCAGATCGTCCAGCTCCGCCTGCGGCACGTCGATGCGGAACGGCGATATCTCCGCGTTCGTCTCCATGTACACCAGCCTTTCCCTCAAAGGCCCCAGAAGGGGCCGGACAGCCCGACGCCGCGCAGGTAGTCCGCGGCCTGCGATGGCTCCCGCCGGACGTACCCGCGGTCCAGCCGGCCGTCGTACCAGTGCGCCGCCAGCCGCCACAGCGTGCCGAGGTCCATCACGTAGCCGCGGTCCAGTCCGGTCGCCGCCAGCCAGGCGTCCACGCATTCCCCGGAGCAGAACAGCCGCTGATGCCCGCAGGTGCGCACCACGTCGTCCCACATCCGCGCGGCGGGTACCAGGAAGTGGGCGACCTGGTCCCCGTCCGGCGGGCGATCGCGCCCGACGGTCCACGCGTGCGCCCGGCCGCACGCCGGGCACCTGGTCGCGACCAGCACGTCGTCCTCGCCCGGCAGCAGGTGGGGGAGCGCGAAGGAATCCCAGGCGCAGCCGCCCCACCACAGCGTCCCGGCCCCCATCACCGAGAAGCCCAGCGGCACGGCCGAGAACGGGTGCGCCATCACGATCCGGCCGTCGCCGTCCAGCGCCAGGTGCCGGGCCCGGGCCAGCTCCGCCAGGCCGTCAGCCACCTCGGGAACCCCGGTGCCGAGCTGAGCCGCGAGCGTGCCCGCGTCCGGCGCGCGCCCGGTCGCGGCGAAGGCCCGGTACACCGCCAGCCGCAGATCCTCGCTGTCCATAACGCCATCATGGCAAGCCGCTGAATACCGGCCGCCTCCGACGTCAGATAGATCACACGTATTTCCGCGAGCGGACCGCGCTCCGGACGGTACGAAGGCCATCGCCCAGGGAAGAAGGGCATCATGCACCCCATGTTCGCGCAGCTCTACCTGGAGCCCGACTCGTTCGAGGACGAGCGGGACGAGCGCCGGCGGGCCGTCAGGTCCAAGCGCCTGCGCTCAGCCCGCACCCTCACCCGGGTCGTCGCCGCCAAGGACCGCGACCCGCGCGCCGCGACCCGGGCCCGGTAGAACCCGGGCGCGCCCGGCTCCGGGCACACTGGAGGGCATGGGAAGCCACGTCATCGCGGTGGTCGGCGCCACCGCCACCGGGAAATCGGGGCTGGCCGTCGAGCTGGCCCGTGCCCTCGGCGGCGAGATCGTGAACACCGACTCGATGCAGCTCTACCAGGGCATGGACATCGGCACCGCCAAGGAGCCGGAGTCCGCCTGGCACGGCGTCCCGCATCACCTGCTCGACATCTGGCCGGTGACCCAGGCCGCCAACGTGGCCGACTACCAGAAGCTGGCCCGCGCCGCGATCGACGAGATCATCGCCCGCGGCCGGGTGCCCGTCCTGGCCGGCGGCTCCGGCCTGTACGTCCGGGCCGCCCTGGACGACCTGGATTTTCCCGGAACGGAGCCGGCTATCCGCGATCGTCTCGAGTCCGAGCTCGCGGACCTGGGCGCCCCGGCCCTGCACGCCCGGCTGGCCCGGCTCGACCCGGCCGCGGCCGAGGCGATCCTGGCCAGCAACGGCCGCCGGATCGTGCGTGCCCTCGAGGTGATCGAGCTATCGGGCCGCCCGTTCAGCGCCACCATGCCGGCCTTCGAGCAGAACCGCCCGGCCGTCCAACTCGGGCTCACCCTGCCCCGCCCCGAGCTCGACCAGCGGATCGCCGCCCGGGTCGACCGGATGTGGCAGGCGGGCCTGGAGGCAGAGGTCAAGGGCCTGGCCGCCCAGGGCTTGCGTGACGGCCGGACCGCCAGCCGCGCGCTCGGCTACCAGCAGGTCCTGCGCTACCTGGACGGCGAGTGGACCCTGGAGGAAGCCCGCCTGGAGACGATCAAGGCCACGAAGCGGTTCGCCCGCCGGCAGGAATCGTGGTTCCGCCGCGATCCCCGCGTCCGCTGGCTCGACGCCAGCCAGCCCCCCGCGGATCTCCTGGCCGAGGCCCTTACGCTGTACGCCGCCGCGCCAGGTCCCTGAGCTCGCGCGGGAGCGCGTCGGCGACGAGCAGCCGCGGCAGCAGGTCGCCCTCGGACCTTCATGGCACCACTACATTTCGCTGCCTAGCTGGTACGCACGCTTGGCGTTGTCAGAACTCAGCATACGGGCCACACGCGCCGCCGCCCGTTCGGTAAAAAGGTCTTCCTCGATCCCGGCCCGCAGGAAATCCGACAGGGCGGACCGGAACAGCGCTGCGCCCAGGTAGTACAGCTCGGGCAGGCCGAACGCGTCCGAGGAGTACAGGAACTTTCCGAACGGCGCGAGCTCGAGCGCCTCGGCCAGCAGCGCGGGCGCCCGGGGCCCCAGGTTGTGCGTGGCCAGACCGGCGTCGACGTACACGTGCGGGAACACCTGGGCCAGGTAGCCGGCCTCGCGGTGGTACGGGTAGTTGTGCAGCAGCATCACCGGCACCCCGGTGGGCGCGATGGCCCGCAGCAGCGGGGTGAGCAGCAGCGGGTTGCACCGGTCCAGGTCGACGTCGCTGTCGCCGTAACCGACGTGGAACTGCACTGGCAGCCGCAGGTCCACGCCGCACCAGACGAGGAACCGCTGCAGGGTCTCGTCCGCCAGCCGGGGCGGGCCGGATTGTCCCGCGACCGACGCCAGCCAGCGCCCGGCCGCCGCCGTCACCTCGACGTCCGACGGCCGCTCGCCCCGCAGGTCGAGGCCGGTCCGGTAGGCCGCGATCGACTTCACCCCGGCCGCCGAGGCGGTCCGGGTCGCCAGCGCGGAGCGCACCGCGCCGGCGAAGGCGTCCGCGCCCACCCCGGCCGCGGCCACGTCCTCGGCCACCCGCTCCAGCCGGACGATCTCATGCGCGACCGCCCCGGCCAGGTCACCGAGCTCGGCCGGGGAGGTGATCGGTTCCGGGACGTAACCGGTGTCCACGCACATCGCCGACGTCCCGGTCAGGGCCAGGAACCGCTTGCTCACTTCGGCCGCGCCGAGTTCGGCCCGGCGGGCCACGTAGTCGGCCAGTTCGGCGTGCGGCGCCAAGCCGAGGACGGGCGGGCACAGCCGCAGGAACATGAACCCGGCCTGCGAGTCGAACACCGAGCCCCCCGGCCAGCTGTCCCCCTCGGTCAGCATCGACTCGAGGGTGGCCTGGTCCGCGTCCCGGCGCAGCACCCCGTGACAGTGGTGGTCGACCAGGGACTGCTCGGCGACGCAGGGGAGAAGCTCAGCCACTACACCGCGTCGTCTCGTACGGCGGCGAGCCGCGGTCCGGCCTCCTCGGTGCCGGGCGCCACGATGCCCTCGCGCTCGGCCAGCGCGGCGCCGAGCTTGCGCGCCGTGCCCGGCGCGAAGATCACCGCGATGACCACCACCACCAGCCAGATGCCGGACACCACCGGGAACCATGCGGCCGTGCCGGCCGGGTACGGGATCACGTTGCGGTACAGCGTGTAGCCCAGCACCACCAGGCCCGCGATCGGCACGATGACCTGCCACATCGGCACCGGCAGCTTGTGCCGCACGAACACCAGCATGATGCAGCCGATCGAGGCCAGTACGTACACCACCAGCAGGATCAGCGTGCCGATGGTGCCGGACCACAGGAAGCTGTTGAACGCGTTGGCGTGGGCGGACACGGCCGTCTCCACGATGACGATGACGGCGGCCATCGCGACCACCGCGAAGGTGGCCCCGACCGGGGTGCCCCAGCGCGAGCTGCTCCGCCCTAGCCCGCGCGGCCCGGCGGTGTCCCGGGACAGCGCGTAGATCAGCCGGGCGCCCCCGACCACGCAGGCCAGGCAGCAGCCGAAGGCGCTGATCGCGGTGCCGAGCGTGATGATGTCGCCGACCCAGCTGCCGACGAAGGAGGTACCCAGGTCACCGAGGAGTGACGGCGCGGTGGAGAACGCCTTGACCCCGGCCGGGGAGGTGCCGAAGGCCATCATCTCCACCGCGGTGACGATCACGAAGTACACGCCGCCGAAGATCGCCGTGCCCAAGATGGCGCGCGGGATGTCCCGGGTCGGCCGCTTGGCCTCCTCGCCGAGAGTGGCTGCCGCCTCGAACCCGGCGAACGACAGGAAGCCGAACACCACGCCCAGGAACAGGTCGTTGGCCTTCGTCCCCGGCGGCGGCGAGAAAACGCTCAGGGTGAAGTGCTGGTGGGTCGGCGCGTTGCCGGCCAGCAGCCGGACCAGCACCACCGCGGTGACGATCAGGATCAGCGCGACCGTGGTGCCCTCCACGCTCAGCAGCACGAACCCGCCCCGCCGGGCCGGCATGACCGCCAGCAGCAGCGCCACCACCAGGGCCACGGCCAGCAGTACGAAGGGCGCCCAGTTCGGCGGATTGTGCCAGATGCCGACCTCCTGCAAGAACGCGGTCCCGAAGATGCCGGCCGCCGCCGAGGTGACGACGGCGTAGAAGGTATAGGTACCGAGCAGCCCCCAGCCCGCGACCACCCCGGTGCGAGGCCCGAGAGTGGCGCCGACGAACGCATATACCGAACCCGCATGGTGGAAGTACTGGCACAGCCGGACGAAGGAGTAGGCCACCAGCAGCACGCCGACGGCCGCGATGAGGAAGGTCAGCGGCACCGCCCGGCCCGCGTAGGCCGCGCTGCCCTGCGGGTTGATGTTGGCGGCCATGCTCGGCGCCATCAGCGCGACCGAGATGCCCACCGCCGCCCACACCGACAGCGATCGCTTAAGCCCAGGTCCGCCGGATGGACTCGCTTCCATCTGCTCCTCCTCACTGTGCGCCCGATCCCCATAGTGTCCCTCCGGCCCGCCCGCCACGGAAGAGGCAAAAAGCCTCCCAACCAGCAATTTCCCGAACGAGTCAGGTCCTAAGCCCCGGTTCCGCCTGGAGCGTCCCCGCGCCTCCCCACTTGTAAAGCACCGGTGTGCCACCGGCTCTCGTACTTCGGGGCCGGAAATCACCTTTGAACCATTTCGTGCCCTCGCGCGTCACTTACTGTAGAACCTAGTTGTCAGGGGGTGACCTACAGTGACTGGTGCCTACCCGGTGCTCCACTTGGGTCCAGTCCGGTCGACGCGTCCGTTTACCCGCACCTATCGGGGCACGCCGGCGTCGGTATCGCAAGCGCGCCGGTTCGTCGGGGAACTGCTGGCCGGAAGCCCGGCCCGTGAGACGCTGATGACCTGCGTATCAGAACTGTGCGCCAACGCGATCGAGCACACCGCCTCGGGGCGCGGCGGCGTGTTCACGGTCGAGGTTGACTGCACGCGGGCCGGGGTGGCCCGGGTGGCGGTCACCGACGATGGCGGCCCGACGGTCCCGGCGACCGGATCCCTCGACCTGATGGCCGAGGGCGGCCGGGGCCTGGCCATGGTCGCCGCTTGCACCGGCCGCTGGGGTTTCGCCGAGGCCTACCCCGGCCGCACCGTCTGGGCCGAGGCCAGCTGGCCGGTCCTGGTGCCCTCTCCGGACGCCCGGGCCAAGATCACTCGCACGGCTCATCCGGCCCACCCGGCTCCGCCCTCCAGCCAGCCCCCCGGCCCCGCCGCCTGAGCGGTCGTGCCGCCTGAGCGGCCCCGTCGCCTGAGCGGTTGTGCGCCTGAGCGGCCCCGCCGCCTGAGCGGCCCCGCCGCCTGAGCGGTCGTGCTGCCTGAGCGGCCGTGCCGTCCGCGCGGCGCGACTTGCGCGGCGCGGTCGGCTGATCGGCTCCCGTTGCCGCCCTAGTCGGCTCCGGAACCTCACCAGCACCGCGTATGCGGCGCTCGGAAACTTTAGATGAACTACACCGTTCAGTTTAGTAAATAAAACTGAACGGTTTAGTACAATAAATTCATGCCCCGTAGCCTGGCCCGGGAGTCCCGCTCGGATGAGCAGGGCAATCCCGGAACCGATGACGACTACCTGGTGTCTGGCTGGCAGCGTAAGCACGACGCGATCGCGGCGGCCGCCCTTGTCCTGTTCGCGCGGGACGGCTACGAGCGCACCAGCGTTGATGCGATCGCAGCCGAGGCCGGGGTGTCAAAGCGGACCGTCTACAGCCACTACGGCGACAAGGAGAGCCTGTTCCTGTTGGTGCTGCGCGAGACGTACAGCACCATGCGGGAGCGGGTCGGCGTCATCGTGGACCGTAACTTGCGGGATGTCGGCGAAGTCCGCCCCGCCCTGGCCGCGTGCATCCACGAGATCGTCCGGACCATCACCCGAGCTCCGGAGCGCGCCACCCTGGTCCGCCTGCTCATCTCCGAGGCGCCGCACTTCCCGGTGATCCTCGATCTCTGGCACAGTCAGGGGATCGTGCCTTTGATCGCCGAACCCCTGGCCAAGATGGCCGCGGCCGGGCTGATCGACACCGAAGATCCCGCCCAGGCCGCCGAGCACCTGAACGCGCTGACGATCGGCCAGGTCAACAACAAATCGATGATGGGCACGATCCAGCTCACCGACTCCGAGACCGACCGCATCGTCACCAGCGGCCTCTCCGTCTTCGTGCGCGCCTACGTCCCTCCCGCCCCCTGAGCCACCCCTGCTCCCCCCGCTCCCGCCCCTGGGTCACCCCCGCTCCCGCCCCTGGGTCACCCCCGCCCCCGCCCCTGGGTCACCCCGCCCCCTGGGTCACCCTTGCTCCCGCCATAGCCGCTCCGCTCATCGGACCACAGCGGACTCACTCGTCCCTCAACCCGCATCCTTTACCTGGCCAGCGCTATCGCCACCACCCGGACCGGGTCGCTAGAACATCGATCCGGTTGGCGCCAGACCCCAGCCTGGGACGCCAGGGCCGCATGAGACTCACGGGTCCTGCGGTAACGACCGCGAGACGCTGAGGAAAGGGCGCACCATATGACGTTGGTCTAGCTCTTTCCGGGTGAGTGGCCCGGTGGCCGCCGCGGGCTACGCTCCCGGGCTCAGCTACCCGCCGCCCCGGCCGGCCCACCCGCCCCGCAGCTCCCACCCGCCCCAGGACCCGGCCGACGGCAACCACCACGATGTGACGCTACGGTGGCCCGAACAACCGCGATGCCACATCGACGTGGCACCAAAGACCGCCCGCGCGGCCCCGGCTGATACCGCATGCCCCGCCAGAACCAGCGGCCCCAGCCTCGAGCCACCCACCGCACAAGAGCCGCACAAGAGCCGCATAAGGAGCCGCACACGAACAAGAACCTCACCCATGTGATGTCGCGCCGGTGCGGCCCGTAGTGCCTAAGCCCAACGGATTCCGGCACCCCGGCAAGCTAGCCCGGTCCACTAGGCCGCGCACAACGTATCTCGACTGATTATCTCGAATTTGAGATATCCTTTAAGGTATGGAGATGGAGCGTCCGTCGGTGGGAGCCGCCGCAGAACTGGAATCTGCCATGGCCGATCACAGCGAGCCGCTGCCGGTCATGCCCGGTTTCCGGGAGATGGCGCAGCGCCGCTCACCGGATGACAGGGCAACCCGCATGGCCGAAGAACGCGGTCGGCTAGTCCGTGAGCTGGCCGGACGGCGCCAGGAGGCCGGATTGTCGCAGACCGAGATCGCGGCCCGGATGGGAACCTCCCAGTCCGCGGTGGCCAGGCTTGAGTCGGGTACCGCGGATGTGCGTGCCTCCACGCTGGAGCGCTACGCGGCCGCGATCGGCGGCCAGATCACCTGGACGCTCAGTAACCCCGGGGAAGGAGTCGGCGAATGACATCACGGAAGGCGCAGCCGAGTACGGCGCCGCACGCAGGGGTGCCCCCTTTGGCCATGCCGCATGAGGTGTCGCGGCCCCCGGTGGCCCGCGCGCACATACCCGGAATCCCGCCGCGGCCCGGGGAGCCGGGCTGGCCGTCCCCGCCTGGCCCGGGCGTACCACCTGGTCCGGGCATCCCGGGCGTCCCCGGCTTTCCCCCGACACCGCCACCGGTTCCCGGGCCAGTCCCGCCGACCCGGGTCTGGCTCGACCCGGACGCCGGCTTCAAGGGCGCGCTGTACGAGCGACTGCTGGCCAGGCGGATTGTGCTGGCCTCGGGGATGCTCGACGATGAGGGCGCGGCCCGGCTCTCGGCTCAGCTTCTTACCCTCGATGCCGAACGGAACCAGCCGATCCGCCTCGAACTTCAGAACCTGCGGGCTGAGCTGTCCGCCACGGTCACCGTGATGGGCATTCTCGACGTGCTGCGGGTGCCGGTATATGCCTGCGTAAGCGGGGAAATCAACGGTCCGGCGCTCGGGGTGCTGGCCTCATGCCCTCATCGTTCGGGCTACCCGAACGCGACCTTCGTGCTCACCGAGCCCAAGTTGCATTTCGGCGGCACGGTGACTTCGATCACCGCCCGCGAGCAGCAGATGACCCGCATGCTCGACACGCTGTACTTCAGGCTGGCCGAGGTTACCGGCCGCGAGGTCAACGAGATCCGCGACGATGCGCGCCGCGGCCGGACGCTGACTACCGGCCAGGCCATCGGCTACGGCCTGATCCAGGGCCAGGAAACCGCGAGCCGGATGCCCTTCGCCGACGGTGGTTAACCGGCGAGGCCGGCTGGTTACGGCCAGGTTCGCACGGGTCGCGGTATTAGCCTGGCTTGCTCAAAAAATTGCCCTCTGTACACACTTGCTCTCAATCGGTAACATCAAAACGCGGGATATCCCGTATGGACGAGTAAGTGTGAGGATCGGCGCACTACGGTTTATGCCGGATATGTGCCTGGACTGGGGTCTACTATGGATACAGAGAGTAACCAGTCGAGTGAGGAGCGTTATCAAGACACCTCCCAGGAGGAGGAACGGGAGCGTACTGGCCTGTTTCGCTGGGCGGAGCCAGAAAATCTCATGCCCCCCTGGTCCGTTCCGCCGGGCCTCCTGGTCCCGGGCCCACGCCAGCCAGAGGCCGACGCCGCACCGGCCTGGCCCGCCCCGGAACCAGCCTCGCCAGCGCGGGAACCAGCCTCCCCAGCGCCGGAACCAGCCTCCCCAGCGCGGGAATCAGCCTCCCCAGCGCCGGAACTAGCCTCCGCAGCGCCGGAGCCAGCGATTAGTGCCCCGGCCGCCGCGGACAACTCCTGGCCTGGCGTCGCGCTGCCGGCCGGATGGTTCCTTCGCGCACAGCAGCGGTCTCCGGCTGCCCGCACGAGCGAGCCCGGCACCGCCGGACCGGGGACCGCGAGCGGGGGAGACGCCGGGCTGGAACGCATCACGTCGGGGCCTCTCGCGCCAGAACCCGATGAGCCCCTGGACGACCCCCAGCCCGGCACCAGTTCCGGACCCGGCACCAGCCCGGCCGTCGGCTCTTGGCCGAACGCCGGCTCGGGTGCGGTACCCACGCCGCGCCGTGAGCCGGACGGCTCCGGGTCTTCGCCGCTGACGCCGAAGCCGCCAAGCCAGCCCCTGGGCCCGACCCAAGCCCGGCACGGCCGGGCCGGCGGCCCGGGATTCCAGCCGGGCCGTTCCGGCGCTCCAGGTCTTTCCCCATGGCAGCGATCTCACCAGCTCTGGACCGAAGCCGGCATCCAGTGGGAACGGGATGACACCGCCCCGGCCTCGACGGCCCCCGCCGGACCGAGCCTGCCGCGCCGGACCCCCGGCGCGGCCTTGCGCCAAGCCCCGGTCCAGGCGCCAACCTCACGTCAAGCCCCCACCTCACGTCAAGCCCCCACCCAGGCGCCACTCCCAAGCCAAGCGCCGCGCCCAAGCCAAGCGCCTCGCCCAAGCCAGGCGCCACGCCCCACCCAAACGCCACGCCCCACCCAAACGCCACGCCCAGCCCAGCCTCCCCGCCAAATCCCAGCACCCCGCCAAATCCCAGCACCCCGCCAAATCCCAGCGCCACTCCAGACCCCAGCGCCACTCCAGACCCCATCCCCGCGCCAGGGCACGCCATCGCGTCCGCCCGCTGCGCCGCGTCATGCCCCCCGCCACACCAGGCCGGCTCCCCGAGATGGCGAGAGGCCGGAAGGCTACGCGCCAGAGCAGCCGAATGTCCCCGAACCCTTGGTCAGCTGGCCTGGGCACCCGCGTGCCCCGCTCGGCGCCCCGGTGTTCTCCGATGCCGACCTGCGGCCCGACTACGGCCACGCTCAGGATGACCGATGGGACGACGACCACCCGCCCATCTGGGAGCGCCCGTCTCACCTGGCGTCCCCGCCGCGCTCACGCCCGCCCGCCTGGCCCGCGGGCAGGCCGCCGGCCGAGGACACCCTCCTGCTCGACCACCGGATGCCCGGCCGTCAGCGATCAGATCCGGGCGGCCGCCGCCGCGTGACGACGATCGTGGTCCCCGGCCTCGTGCTGGTAGCGGTGGCCGTGCTGGCCCTCGCGCTGCTGACCGGCCACGTGCTGAAGTTCGGCTCGCTCAGCGGGGATCACCACAAGGCGCAGGGCATCAGCTCCGTCGCCCCGCAGCTGCCGCTGGCCGCGGTCACCCTCGACACCTATCCCGGGCAGGATCAGCGTGGCGTTCTCCAGAACATCAACCGCGTCGTGGCGTCAGGCAGCATGATCGTGACGATGGGCTCGCAGACCAGCGACGGCGTGGTCCGCCAGCAGTTCCTGGTCTCGACCAACGCGGGCGCCAGCTGGCGTCTGGCCCCGGTCAGCGCCCCTGGCGGCGGCCAGGGCGCCCAGGCCGCGCTCGGTCACCCGGCCACACTGCTGGCCGGCGGCGCGGGCGGCTGGCTGGCAGTCGGCCCCCAGGCCATCTGGACCAGCCCGACCGGCCAGGCCTGGACCCTCGCGTCGTCCCGCGGGATCGGCCCGCAGCTGCACGGCGACTCCGTATGGGTGATCACGAAGACCGCCCAGGGCTTCCTGGCCGCCGGCGCCAACTCGGCCGGCGCCAACTCGGCCGGCGCAACTCGGCCGGCGCCAACTCGGCCGGAACCAACTCGGCCGGCGGCGCCAGCGGCGCGGTGATCTGGATCTCGCGTAACGGCCTGGCCTGGCAGCGCTTGACCGCCGGGCAGCTCGGCCTGGGCGCCCCGGGCGAGACCGTGCTGAACATCGCGTACGCGACCTATCAGGGAAACGCCACGCTGATCTCCGGCACGGTAGCCAAGGGCAAGACGTCCTACGACGCCGCCTGGCTGAGCACGAACGGCGGCGCGGCGTGGACCCGCCTGACGATCCCGGCCGACCACGGCGCCGCCGCCTTGATCAGCGGCGTGGCCTTCGACGGCTCCGGTCTCGTCGCGGTCAGGCCGGGCCGGACCACGAACGGCACCGCCGACGGCATCGCCTACTTCTCGCCGAACGGCCGGACGTGGCAGTACGCGGCCACGATCGACCCGGACGGCGGGTGGACGCCCGGGGTGGTCAAGGGCAGCGCCTACGGGTTCGCGGTCGTCGGGACCACCACGCAGGGCCAGATCATGGGCTATGCGAGCACCGGCACCGGGACGGCCTGGCTGTCGACCTCCGCCATCGGCAGCGCCAGCGCGGAGTCCGTGGTGGGCGCGACCGTCGCCCCGGCCGGCACGATCGTCGCCATCGGGTACAGCACCGTCAGCCCGGCTGGCCAGCAGCCGGTTCTGGTCGAGGCGAGCACGAGCGGTACCGTGCATCCGGTCTCGCTGGCCGGCATCGCCGGCGCCGCCATCCCCGAGATGAAGATCAGCAGCACCGCGGTATCTGGCGGCGTGCAGATCGCGGTGGGCAGCGCCAACGGCTACCCGGCGGTCTGGCGGAAGACTCCGGGCAGCGCCTGGGCGCTGGTCTCCTCGCTGGCGCTGGTCTCGGCCGACCCGAAGCTGCGCGCGCTGACCAGCGTCACGCACGGGCCGGCGCTGGCTGGCCGTCGGGGCGCCCGGGCCGGCCATCTTGACCTCGGCCGACGGCGTGTCCTGGGGTGTGGCCGGCGGCAACATCACCCAGGACCTGGCCGGCGTGTCCGCCGTCGCGGCCGCCTCGGGACCGGCTGGGTACGTCATCGCCGGCAAGCTGACCGCGCCGGGCGGCTCCAGCGTCGCCGACGTGTGGTCCTCACCCAACCTGACCAGCTGGACCCGCGCTCACGACACGAACGACGCGGACGGCTCGAACCAGGTTCTCTCGGTCGCCGCCAGCCAGGACGGATTCGTCTCGGTCGGCTCGCACGATAACCAGCCCGCCGTCTGGAAGACGAACGACGGGCACGCCTGGGAGACGATCCTGCTGCCGCTGCCCGCCGGCGCGACCGCCGCCTCGCTCCAGCAGGTCGCCATCAGCGGCGCCAACGTGGTCGCCCTGGGCCAGGCCGCCACCGGTCAGGGCACTATCCCGTTCGCCGAGCTGTCGGCGGACGGCGGCCAGACCTGGCAGCAGGTGCCGTTCACCTCCCCGGGCCCCGACACCTCGTTCACCGCGCTGACCGCGGACCAGGGCGGCTTCACCGCGGCGGGACTGTTCGGGCCGCCCGGGCAGGCCGATGTCGCCCTGTGGACCTCGGCCAACGGCGTGACCTGGAAGCCGTCGCAGTCCAGCGGCCTCAACGGATCCGAGGCCTGGCAGATCGACGCGCTGGCCCCGTCCGGCTCAGGGGTCACCGGCATCGGCACCATCGTCGCCCAGCAGAGTCAGCAGACCGTCACCTTCACCCTCCCCTCCCACTAGAAGTAGAAAGAAGCCGACATGTGCATCACCGAACTCGACACCGTCGAGCACGAGCACCGGATCGAAGCTAAGTACGCGGGCGTCGCCTGGGGCCGCCTGACCGAGCGCCGCGACGGCCAGGACGACCTGGACGGCCAGGACGTACCCAAGCCAGAAGCCGCGCTGCCGAGCTAGCTCATCCGGTCGAGGATCTCGCGCACCAGGTCCATCGTGGTGTGCGGGTGCAGGAACGCGAACCTGGCCACCGTCTCGCCTTCCCACGCCGACGGCGGTATGAACGCCACCTGGTCCTCGAGCAGCTTGCCGGCCCACGCGTTGTACCGCGCGGGCTCCCAGCCGTGGCGGCGGAACAGCACTACCCCGAGCGACGGCTCGCGGATGAGCTCGAGCCCAGGACGACTCGTGATCTCCGCCGCCGCCTCCTGGGCTAGCCCGATCGCCTTCTCGATGGCCTCGGTGTAGGCGTCGACGCCGTAAACCGACAGCGAGAACCACAGCGGCAGGCCGCGGGCCCGCCGGGTCAGGTGGTAGGCGTAGTCGGTCGGGTTCCACTCGCCCGGCCGGTCGTGGATGACGTCCAGGTACGAGGCGTCCTGTTTGTGCACGGACTTCGCGATCGACGGCTCCCGGTACAGCAGCGCCGCGCAGTCGAACGGCGCGAACAGCCACTTGTGCGGGTCCACGACGAACGAGTCCGCGTGCTCGATGCCGTCATAACGGGCCCGGACCGAGGGCGCGAACAGGCCGGCCCCGCCGTAGGCGCCGTCCACGTGGAACCACAGCTGATATTCGCGGGCTACCGCAGCCACGCCCGCCAGGTCGTCGATGATGCCCGCGTTGGTCGTCCCCGACGTGGCCACCACCGCGGCCACCGAGCCTGGGTCCTCGCAAGCCGCCAGCGCCACGCGCAGCCCGGCCCCGGTCAGCCGGTGGTCTTCGGACCGGACGACCAGCGGGTCCATCTCGCAGATCCGCAGCGTGTTGGTGATCGAGGAGTGCGCGTCCTCGCTCACGGCCACCCGCCAGCGCCGCCCGGCGGAGCCATTGACACCAGCCTTGCGCTTGGCCACCTCGCGCGCCACCACCAGCGCCGACAGGTTCCCGGCCGAGCCTCCGGAGACGAAGCAGCCGCCCGCCGTCGGCGGCATCCCGGCCCGGTCGGCGATCAGCCGGAGCACCATGTTCTCGGCGTGGATCGCCCCCGCCGCCTCCAGCCAGGAGATGCCCTGGATCGATGCGCACGAGATGAGCATGTCGAACAGCAGCGAGGCCTTCGTCGGCGCGGCCGGGATGAAGCCGAGGAAGCGCGGACTGTCGGCCGAGATCACGGCCGGCGCCATGACCGAGGCGTAGACCCCGAGCACCTGGTCGGGGGTGTGCGGCCCGGGGCCCGGCAGCCCCTTCAGCGCCGCGTCGAGCTCGGCCGGGTCCGTGGAGCCCCGGTCCAGCGGGACCGGGTCCAGGCGCAGCCGGTTCTCCGCGTAGGCGAGCACTGACCTGATCATCGACTCCGTCGTCGGATCCACACTGTGCATGGCCGCAACGTAGAGCCTGCGCCATGCCCACCGCAAGGATCTTGGCCTGGCCCAGGGCCGTCCGCCAAGATGACCTAGTGACCAACTCGCATCCGCTTGACCCGCTCTCGGCGGAAGAAATCCGGCAGGCGGCCGCGATCGTGCGGCGCGACCGCAACATCGGCGACACCTGGCGCTTCGCCTCGATCGAGCTGAAAGAGCCGGCCAAAGCGGCCCTGGCGAGCGGCCAGCGAATCGCCCTCGTGGTCGGCTGGGACCGCGTCGACGGCCAGGCCTACCGGGCTACGGTCTCGCTGACCGCCGACGAGGTCACCGGCTGGGAGCCCCTGCCCGGCCAGCAGCCGAACATGACCGTCGACGAGTGGCACGAGTGCGACGAGATGCTCCGGGCCCACCCCGCGCTGGCCCACGCGCTGGCCCGGCGCGGCCTCACCGACATGTCCCTGGTGCTCACCGACATGTGGGCCTACGGCGCCGCGCTCATCCCCGAGCGCTACCAGGGCCGCCGGATCGGCTGGTGCGACGTCTGGGTCCGGGGCAGCGAGCTGGGCAGCCCGTACGCCCACCACATCACCGGGCTGCACCCGGTCGTCGACCTGAACGCGATGACGCTGCTCGAGCTGGAAGACAGCTACGAAGAGGGCACCGCCGCCGACCCCGAGGTGATGGGAGAGTACCTGCCCAGCCTGCTCCCGATGCGCCTGCGCGAGGTGACGCCGCTGGTCATAACCCAGCCCGAAGGGGTCGGCTTCGCGCTGGACGGCCACCTGCTGAGCTGGCAGAAGTGGCAGCTGCGGCTGGGCTTCAACCACCGCGAGGGCCTGGTCCTGCACCAGGTGGGATACCACGACCAGGACCGGCTCCGCTCGGTGGCGCACCGGATGTCGTTCGCCGAGATGGTGGTCCCGTACCGGGACGCCAGCCCGGACCACTACCGCCGGACCGCGTTCGACATCGGTGAGTGGGGCCTGGGCTTCATGACCACGTCGCTGTCCCTGGGCTGCGACTGCCTGGGTGACATCACCTACCTGGACGCGGTGGTGCACGACTCCCGCGGCGAGCCCCGGACCATACCGAACGCGATCTGCATCCACGAGGAGGACAGCGGCGTCGGCTGGAAGCACGTCGACGAGCGGGCCGGCGTCGAGGTCCGGCGGCAACGGCGCCTGGTGGTCTCCTTCCACGTCACCGTGGCCAACTACGAGTACCTCGTGTACTGGCGGTTCTACCAGGACGGCAACATCGAGTGCGAGGTCCGCGCGACCGGCATCCTGGTCACCTCGCACACCGCCGCGCCGGGCAGCCGCCCCGCCAACGGGGCCCTGGTCGACCACGGCCTCTACGCGCCCTTCCACCAGCACTTCATCGTGGCCCGGCTCGACCTCGACGTCGACGGGAACGCCAACACGGTCTACGTCAGCGACTCCGTGGCCGCGCCAGTCGGCGGCGACGACCCGTACGGCCTCGGCCTGACCGTCAGGAGCACCCCCCTGCGCACCGAAACGGAGGGAAAACAGGACTACGACTGGAGCACCCAGCGCGGCTGGAAGGTAGTAAACGACCATGTACCAAACGGCCTCGGTACCCCCGTCGGTTACAAGCTCGTGCCCTCGGCGGCGTTCCCGCCCCTGCTCGACCCCGCGTCCCCGGCCTTCCGGCGAGCCGGGGTAATCGGCCACACCCTGTGGGTGACTCCCTACCGCGAGGATGAGCGCTGGCCCTGCGGCGACTTCCCGGTCCAGAGCGAGCGCGACTCGGGCCTGACGGTCTGGACCGAAGCCGACCGGTCGATCGAGGACACCGACGTGGTGCTGTGGTACGTGTTCGGCATCCACCACATCACCCGGCCGGAGGACTGGCCGGTCATGCCCAGCGACATCGTCTCCTTCTGGCTGAAGCCATCCGGCTTCTTCGACCGCAACCCCGCCCTGGACGTCCCCCCCAGCCATCACGGCTGAGCTATCACCACCGAGCTATCACCGCTGAGCTATCACCACTGGGCCATCCCGGCCGAGAAGTAAGGCTCCGGCCGGCCGCCGCAGCCGACCGGAGTTAGTGTAGTTTAGTATTGTTTTGATGGGTCAGTGGTCAGATGAGGATGTCGCGGCGGCTTTTAGCGGGAAGCAGCCGGACGCGCTCTCGCTTGTCTACGAGCGCTTCGGGCCGCTGGTCTACAGCATCGCGTTGCGCGCCCTGGGCGCCCGGCCGGACGCCGAGGACGTGACCCAGCAGGTCTTCGTGTCGGCCTGGCGCAGCCGGGACCGCTTCGACCGCGGCCGCGGCACGCTGGGCGGATGGCTGGTCACCATCACCCGCAACAAGGTGGCGGACGCGCTCCGGGACCGGCAGCGGGACAGCCGGGTGCTGCAGCGGGTCACCGGCGGCGCTTCGGTAGCCGCGCCGGAGGCGCCCGCGGACCGGGTGGTAGACCGGGTTATGCTGGCCGACGAACTGGCCCAGCTGCCGGAGGCGCAGCGCCTGGTGATGGTCCTTTCGTTCTATTCTGATCTGACGCACGAGCAGATAGCCCGGGTTCTCGGGCTGCCCCTCGGCACTGTGAAAAGCCACATCCGCCGCGGCCTGCAGCGGCTGCGGAACAGGCTGGAGGCCGACGGTGTCGCACACTGACCCGGAGATCCTGGCCCTGCGGGCGCTGGGCGAGGAGGCGGGCACGGCGGACGACGCCGAGCACGCCGGGCGCTGCGCGCACTGCCGGGCCGAGCTCGCCCGGCTCACCGAGGTCGTGCGGCTGGCCCGGGACGCGGGTCCGGGGGAGACCCTGGAGACACCGCCGCCCCAGGTCTGGGACCGGATCGCCGCCGCGGTCGGCACCGGCCCGGCCTTGAACGGCCCGGCCTGAACAGCCCGGGCCCGAACGGCTCCGGCCCCGAACGGCCCGGCCCCGAACGGCCCGGCCCCGAACGGCCCGGCCCCGAACGGCCCGGCCCCGAACGGCCCGGCCCTGAACGGCTCAGCGCCCCGAGCCGTGTCCGCGGAGCCCGCGGCCGTCCCCGCGGAGCCCTGGTCCGCTACGGCACAGGTTCCCGCCGCGGCAGCGAAGGCTCCGCGGATCGCGCGGCCGCGCCGGCGGCTGGCCGGGGCGCTGGCCGCCCTGGCCGCCGGGCTGATCATCGGGATCGGCGGCACGGCCGGCGTCGCGCAGCTCACCAAGGCCCCGGCCACCCGCGCTGTGGCCCAGATCGAGCTGAGCCCGCTGCCGCAGTTCCCGCAGTGGCAGGGCGCCGCGGGCACCGCCGTGATGCGGGCCACCGCGAGCCAGCGGGAGATCGCCGTCACCTTGCGGGCACCCGTCCGGCCCGGTTTCTACGAGGTCTGGCTGCTGGCCAGGAACGGGGTCAGCATGATCTCCCTGGGCGACCTGAGCGCCAGCCACGCCGGCACGTTCACCGTGCCGCCCGGCGTGGACCTGCGCGACTACTCGCGCATCGATATCTCGCTGCAGCCATTCGACGGGAGCACCGTGCACTCCAAGGCCAGCGTGGTCCGCGGCTCCCTGCCGGCCGCGGCGTTCGGCTGATTCCCGGCCGGTCCTGAAACCCCTTTTCCGAAGCCGGCTCCCGCCTGCATCTGGCGAGGCCCGCCGGGCCGTATGCCTGCAGGAGAGCCGCAAGGCAGCGGCCGGAATGGAGTGGACATGCGTATGTTCAAGCGGGTGGCGATCGTCGCCACGATGGCGGGCCTGGTCGTCGGCCCAGTGGCGGCGGCGAGCTCCGCGTCCGCGTCGACGGCCACCCCGGTCGCCCAGGTATGGCTGAAGGGCGGCGATACCACGGTGACGACGGCGCCGGGGATCGCCACGACCCTGCTCGGCAACGGCATCGTGCCCGTCGCGACGCTGCCCGGCACCGAGGGCGCTCAGATCGGCAGCGGCGGCGTAGCGGTGCGGTTCACCTTCCCGGTGACCGGCGGCTGGCTGAACACAAAGAAGCTCACCGGCACCATCAGGCACTCGGGCGGGATCTTGTTCGCTGACCTGCCCGCGGGTAAGCAGATCCTGGTCAGCAACTTCGTCATCAGCGTGCACCAGGGCGTGCTGAGCGCCGAGGTGAACGGCAACTCGAAGGTCCGGGTGCCGCTGCTCAAGCTGAGCCTGGCCCACGCCGCCATCCACGCGGGGCGGCACTCGGTCCAGATCAGCGGGATCGTCCTCACGCTCACCAGTACCGCCGCCAGCGCCCTGGACGCGACCTTCGGCACCATCTTGTTCAAGCCGGGCCTGGAACTCGGCACCGCCAGCACCGTGCTGCGCTTCTAAGCCCGGAAAACCGCGAAGCGGGCGGGGACGTAAAGTCCCCGCCCGCTTCGGACAGGCCTTGCCGACGGGCCCCCGTGGCTACTCCGGGCGACCGGCGTCACATGTTCTGGGCGCCGCTGGAGTTGGTCATCAGCCGGATCAGGTGGTACTGCTTGCCCAGCGTGATGAGGATGTCCTCGATCACGTCGTTCAGCTGGAGGGACCGCGTGGTGCGCATCTTGGCCGCGGCCCTGTCCCTGGCCCAGCGGCTGGCCCGGGAGGCCGGCCAGGGCACCCTACGCGAGGCCGTGACCAGGAGCAGCGGCGGTTACGTGGCCATCTACGCCATCGGCGTCTCCGCCGTCCTCGTCCTCCTCGGCGAGGAGGGCCTGGACGTGACCAGGCTGCACCGCGAATCACGCTCCGTGGTGGAGACCATGGAGAAACTGCTCGCCTTAAGGCGCCGGCCTTATAGGGGACGGCCGCGGATCGAGGCGTCGATCACCTCGGCGGTGTGCGCGACGGCGATGTCCTGACCGCGCGCGGCCAGCGCCGACGCGATCTGCAGGGAGCAGCCCGGGTTGGCCGAGATCAGCAGCGGCGCTCCCGTGGCCAGCACCGATTCGGCCTTGCGGGCCCCCAGTTCGGTGGCCGCCTCGGGCTGCAGCAGGTTGTACACGCCCGCCGAGCCGCAGCAGGTGCCCGCGTCGGCCACCTCGACCAGGTTCAGCTCCGGTATCGCCCGCAGCAGCTCGCGCGGCTGGCGGGTGATCCGCTGCGCGTGTGCCAGGTGGCAGGCGTCGTGGTAGGCGGCGGTGACCGGCAGCGGGTGACGCCGTGCCACCGGGCCGAGGTCAGCCAGGAACTCGGCTAGGTCCCGGACCTTCCCGCTCATCTCGACCGCCCGCTCGGCCCAGCCGCCGTCGGCCCCTCGCAGCAGCCGCTCGTACTCCTTCATGGCCGAACCGCACCCGGCCGAGTTGACCACCACCGCGTCCACCCCGGCCTGCTCGAAGGTGGCGATCGTGCGCCGGGCGAACGTCTCGGCCTCGGCTTCCCGGCCCGAGTGCAGCGACAGCGCGCCGCAGCAGCCCTGATCGCGCGGGATGATCACGTCGCAGCCCTCGGCCGCGAGCACCCGCGCGGTCGCGGCGTTGACCCGGGGGAAGAACACCGACTGCACGCATCCGGTGAGCATGCCCACCACGGCCCGCCGGGTACCGAGAGCCGGGACCCGCTCGGGCAGCGGCCGCGCGTCCGCCGCGGCGGCGCCCGGCGGAGCCAGCCGCAGCGCCGCGCCGAGCACGGGGGAGACCCGGCCGGGCAGGCGGCTGCGGGCCAGCCGCCGGTCCAGGCCGGTCCGCTGCGCGACCCGCAGCGGAGCGGTCACCGCCCGCAGCCGCTTCGGGTAAGGAAACAGCGAGAAGATCGCCGTCCGGGCCGCCCGGTCCATGGCCGGCCGCTTCGGCGCCGACGGCACCTGCTGCCTAAGTGCCTGCGGCCCGGGCTGCCTGGGTGCCTGCGGCCCGGGCGGCGCCGGACGGCCGCCGTCAGCAGCCTCGGCGTCGGCGCCGCGCACCTCCGCTACGCCCTCGTCGGCGACCGCGCCGCCGTTCCCGGCTACGGCGTCCCCGGAGCCGGACCGCGCCTCCTCGGTCCACACCCGGGCCGCCTCGATGAGCTGGTCGTACTGCACCCCGGAGGGACACGCGGTCATGCAGGCCATGCAGCCCAGGCAGCGGTCGAAGTGCTCCGCGGCGGCGGCGTTCAGCGGGGCGCCGTCCAGGATCTGGTTCACCAGGTAGATCCGGCCCCGCGGGGAGTCCATCTCCTCGCCCCACAGCTGGTAGGTGGGGCAGGCGGGCAGGCAGAACCCGCAGTGCACGCAGTCCTTCGCCACCTCGCGCAGCGCTTCCTCGTCCTGCATCAATCGCCTCCGCTAAAGGCCAACCGGCCGGGGAACATCCGGTGGTCCGGGTCGAACTGGTCCCTGACCGCCCGCATCAGGGCGGCCCCGGGGACGTCCAGGTACGTCCCGGCCGCGGCCAGCGCCGCCGGCGGGCCGGCCAGCACCGCCACGCTGCCCCGGGGTCCGGCCGGACCCGACAGCGCCGCGACCCGCTCGCGCAGTGCGGCAACGAACGAGGCGACCGCCGCCTCCGGGGTATCGGGATCCAGGCAGGCGTGCAGCGCCCCCGCCCCGGCCGGGCCGGTCACCGCGGGCCGCACCCCCGCGCTCTCACCTGCCGCCACCAGCGCCGCGAGCACCGAGCCGAGCACGCTGACCCAGAACGAGACCCGCACCACCGTGGCCCTGGCCGGCAGCATGCCCCACCGCGTCGGGGCCGCGTCCCAGACCGAGACCGGGCCGCCGCCCGCGGTGGCCAGCAGCTCCGACATCTCCTCGGCCCGCTCGGCCACGCCTGGCGCGGTGCCCTCGAGCAGCACGCCGACCCGCAGCGAGCGCGGCGCCTGCGGCGATCCGCCGGGCCAGTCCAGTTCCACCGCCGACGGCACCAGCACCGAATTCGCCGCCGCGGCCACCGCCGAGCTCGCGGCCGCCTGCCCCGCGGCGCCGAACTCCGCCGTCACCCACGCCGTGGCGGCGGGCCGCGGGTGCAGCCGGAAGGTTGCCTCGGTGACGAGCCCCAATGTGCCCTGCGACCCGCAGAAAAGCTTGCCGATGTCGTAGCCGGCCACGTTCTTGACCACCTTGCCGCCGCCGTGCGCGATCACCCCGTCGGCGCGCACCACGGTCAGGCCGAGGAGCAGGTCACGCGGCGTCCCGTAGCGCAGCCGCCGCGGCCCGGCTGTGCCGGTGGCCACCACCCCGCCCACGGTCGCGTCGGCGGGAACGTCGAGGGCCAGCTCCTGCCCGGCCGAGCCGAGCGCCTCGGCCAGCTTCCCGATCGTCGCGCCCGCCTGCACCCGCACCACCAGGTCCCCGGCCGCGTGCTCGATCACCTGGTCCATCGCGCGCAGGTCGACGACCAGGTCGCAGCGGGACGGCGGCGGACCCCAGCCGAACCCGGTGCCCGATCCGCGCGGCACCACCGCCAGCCCGGCCGCCGCGGCGGCCCGCAGCAGCCCGGCCGCCTCCTCGGTGGAAGCGGGCGAGGCGACGAACGCGGGCACCACTGCGGCCACAGCGTCGTCCGGCGTGCCAGCCGCCAGCGACGGGCAGGCCGCCGCAAGCAGGGAACCAGGCGCGGGGACGGTAACTCGTTCGGTATCCATAGGTCAGAAAATCTCCGCCTGCCCGGCCGTCACGGCGGGATGTGGCGCCCGGCGGTGGCCAGGTACCTCCCCGCACAGCCGCGGGGTGGGGAAGATCTTGCCGGGGTTGCACAGGCCGGCCGGGTCGAACGCGCACCGGATGAGCTGCATGGTGTCCAGGTCGTCGGCCCCGAACATCTTCGGCATGTACCGGGACTTGTCGACCCCGACGCCGTGCTCGCCGGTGATCGAGCCGCCGTGCTCCAGGCAGGCGTCCAGGATCGCGCCGGACACCTCCTCGGCCGCCTCGGCCTGACCGGGCACCTTGTCGTCGTAGAGCACCAGCGGGTGCAGGTTCCCGTCGCCGGCGTGGAACACGTTGGCGACCCGGATGCCCGCCTCCTGCGACAGCGAGGCGATCTTGGCCAGCACCTCGCCCAGCGAGGTCCGCGGCACCACGCCGTCCTGCACGATGTAGGCCGGGCTGATCCGGCCCACCGCCGCGAACGCCGACTTGCGCCCGGCCCAGATGCCCGCCCGCTCGGCCGGGTCGTCGGCCGCCCTGATCTCGGTCGCCCCGGCCGCCTCGCACAGCTCGCGCACGGTCGACAGCTCCGCCTCGACCTCCGCGGCCGGGCCGTCCAGCTCGACCAGCAGCACCGCGCCCGCCCCGGCCGGGTAGTTGCAGTGCACGGCGGCCTCGGCCGCCTCGATGGCCAGCGCGTCCATCATCTCGATGGCGGCGGGCAAGATGCCGGCCGCGATGATGTCGGACACCGCCTGGCCGCCCGCGGCCGTCGACTCGTACGCCACCAGCAGCAGGTGCACCACCTCGGGCACCGGCATCAGCTTGACCACGATCTTGGTCACGATGCCGAGCGTGCCCTCGGAACCGGTGAACGCGCCTAGCAGGTCATAGCCGGAGCAGACGCCGGTGCCGTCGCCGAGCCAGGTCAGCTCGCCGGACGGCGTGACGATCTCGAGCCCGGTCACGTGGTGCACGGTGAACCCGTTCTTGAGGCAGTGCGCCCCGCCCGAGTTCTCCGCCACGTTGCCGCCCACCGAGCAGACCACCTGGCTGGACGGATCCGGCGCGTAGAACAGGCCGAACGGCGCCGCGGCCTTGCTCACCGCCAGGTTCGTCACCCCCGGCTCCACCACCGCGCGGCGGCTCACCGGGTCGATCTCCACGATGGCCCGCATCCGGGACAGCACGATCAGGACGCCGCTCTCGTGCGGCAGCGCGCCGCCGGACAGGCCGGTGCCGCTGCCGCGGGCCACGAACGGGACCCCGGCCCGGGCGCACGCGGTCACCACTGCCGCCACCTCCGCCGCCGAACCGGGCAGCACCACCAGGGCCGGCACGCACCGGTGCGCGGTCAGCCCGTCGCACTCGTAGGTGCGCAGCTCGAGCGGGTCCGTGATGACGTTGCCCGCCCCGCAGATGTCCCGCATCCGCGGCAGCAACGCGTCGATACCCATAACCGCACCTCACCGGTAGCCCTGTGCTGATTGTCCCCTTTCCCGGCCCGGGCAACAAAAACCCCGCTCAGGGCATCCGTTCGTAGGCGGGGATGGTGAGGAAGTCGGCGAAGCTGTCGGCCAGCGCGACCTCGGTGAACAGCGCGACCGCCTGGCCGTACCGCTCGGCGTCGAAGCCGTCACCGCTCGCCGCGCGGATCTTGGACAGCTCCTCGTCGATCAGCCGCTCGGTCAGGTCCCGGGTCACCAGCCGCCCGTCGTCCAGCGGGACGTCGTTGTGGATCCACTGCCAGATCTGGGAGCGGGAGATCTCCGCGGTGGCCGCGTCCTCCATCAGGTTGAAGATGCCCACCGCCCCGCTCCCGCCGAGCCAGCTGGCCAGGTACTGCAGCGCCACGCTGATGTTGTTGCGCAGCCCGGCCTCGGTGATCACGCCCGGCGTCTTGCTCACCGCGAGCAGGTCCTCGGCGCTGACGTGCACGTCCTCGCGCTGCTTGGCGAGCTGGTTCGGGTTCGTGCCCAGGACCCCGTCGAAGACCTCACGGCACAGCGGGACCAGGTCGGGGTGGGCGACCCAGGAGCCGTCGAAGCCGTCGGCCGACTCGCGCGTCTTGTCCTCCCGGACCTTGGTCATGGCCTGCTCGTTGACCTCGGCGTCGCGCCGGCTCGGGATGAACGCGGCCATGCCCCCGATGGCGTGCGCGCCGCGCCGGTGGCAGGTCTTCACCAGCAGCTCGGTGTAGGCGCGCATGAACGGCGCGGTCATCGTGACCGAGTTCCGCTCGGGCAGGACGAACTCGCGGCCGCGGGTGCGGAACTTCTTGATCACGCTGAACAGGTAGTCCCAGCGGCCGGCGTTGAGCCCGGACGAGTGCTCGCGCAGCTCGTAGAGGATCTCCTCCATCTCGAAGGCGGCCGGGATCGTCTCGATCAGCACCGTGGCCCGGATGGTGCCGCGCGGGATGCCCAGGAAGTCCTGGGCCAGGTTGAACGCGTCGTTCCAGAGCCTGGCCTCGAGGTGGCTCTCGTTCTTGGCCAGGTAGTAGTAGGGGCCCTTGCCCTTGTCGATCTGGCGCTGCGCGCTCGCCGCCATGTACAGCGCGAAGTCGGTCAGCGCGCCCGAGGCGCGCACGCCGTCGACCAGGATGTGCTTCTCGTCCAGGTGCCAGCCGCGCGGGCGGACCACGATCGTGGCCAGCTCCTCGTCCGGGCGCAGCGCGTACTCCTTGCCTTCCGCGCTGGCGAAGTCGATCGTCCGGTCCAGCGCGTCCTTGAGGTTGAGCTGGCCGGTGATCATGTTGTCCCACAGCGGGGTGTTCGCGTCCTCGAAGTCGGCCAGCCAGACCTTCGCCCCCGAGTTGAGGGCGTTGATGGTCATCTTCTTGTCGGTCGGCCCGGTGATCTCCACCCGGCGGTCCTCCAGCCCGGGCGCCGGCGGCGCGACCCGCCAGTCCGGGTCCTGCCGGATGCCGGCGGTCTCCGGCAGGAAATCGAGCATGGCGCCGCCGGACAGCTCGCCCTGGCGGCGGCGGCGCGCGGCGAGCAGCTCCGACCGGCGCGGGCCGAGCTCGGCGTGGAGCGCGGCGATGAGGTCGATGGCCTGCGGGGTCAAGATCTCGTCGTAACGATCGCCGTAAGGGCCTGTGATCTCCACGCGTTCGGTTCCGGGCATGTCGGAGCGCCTCCTCAAGTCTGGCCTACATCTTAGGCGGGCGGCCTGGGGCAGCTTATGGCGGCCACGTCCGGAACCGTGATGAATCGCACGCGGCGGACGCGATATTTGCCGCGCAGGTAAATTGCGAGCCCTGTCCGGCCATTCCGGGTGGTTAAGCGGGCAGTCCGCCGTGGCGCCGTTGAGGTGGCGATTTACCAGGGGATGCGCTGGCTGCGGAGATCATGGCGGCCGGGGTGATAAGCTCTTATATCCCGTTGATTGCTACTAACGCGCCAGCAGCTTAAGATAAAGAAAGTATACCAAGAAATATGACGCTCAGTCAAACCAATTCCGCTACCACGGCTATTGGGCAGGAACAGTCGTATCTCGATGTGCTTTACCGGCTGCTCGATCAGGCGCGGAAGCGGACCGAGCGCGCGCTCTCCGGGACGCACGGCGACGGCGGCGGCAGCGGGACCTTCCAGGCCCGTCTCGAGCGGGATATCACGGCGGCGGAGCAGGCCCGTCGGCTGGCTCAGCTGAACGCGGTCGAGCACGGCTTGTGCTTCGGCCGCACCGACGCCGACCCGGACGCCGCGATCAGCCGCGAGTTCGGGCCCACCTTGTACATCGGCCGGATCGGCCTGCGCGACGAGGACTCCGAACCCAAGCTCATCGACTGGCGCGCGCCCGCCGCGCAGCCCTTCTACGCCGCTACCCCGAGGGACCCGTCCGGCCTGATCCGCCGCCGGCACATCTACACCCGGCGCCGCGCCGTCACCGGCGTCGACGACGAGGTCTTCGACCTCGGCCGGCTGTCCGAGCCGGACCGCCGGAGCCTGTCCGGCGAGGCCATGCTGATCGCCAGCATCACCGCCGGGCGCACCGGCCGGATGAGCGACGTGGTCGCCACCATCCAGGCCGAGCAGGACCGGGTCATCCGCTCCGCGCTGCAGGGCGTCCTGGTGGTGCAGGGCGGCCCGGGCACCGGCAAGACGGTCGCGGCTCTGCACCGCGCCGCGTACCTGCTCTACACCCACCGCCGCACCCTGGAGCGCCGCGGCGTGCTGGTCATCGGGCCGAACGCCACCTTCCTGCGCTACATCAGCCAGGTCCTGCCGTCGCTGGGCGAGACCGACGTGGTGCTCAGCTCGATGGCCGAGCTGTTCCGCGGGGTCACGGCCGCGCCCGACGACGACCCGGACGCCGCCCTGGTCAAGGGCGACGCCCGGATGGTGAACGTGCTCCGCCGCCACGTCCGCAACCTGCAGCAGGTGCCGCCGGGGGACCTGGAGGTCACCGTGGACGGCGTGACGATGACGGTGCCGCGCGAGACCGTGCTGCGCGCCCGCGACCGGGCCCGCGGCCTGCGCAAGCCGCACAACGCGGCCCGCAAGCTGTTCGTCACCGACCTGCTCGGCGCGCTCGCCCAGGCCGAGGCGCGGGTCCTGGACCGCGCGCTCGACCCCGAGGACGTGCCCTACGCCCGGGCCCGGCTCTGGGACGAGGAGCCGGTCCGGGCCGCGCTCGACGGCCTGTGGCCGTACCTGAGCCCGCAGCGGCTGGTCGCCGGGCTGCTCGCCTCCGAAGGCGCCATCCGCCAGGCCGCGTCGGGCTTCTCAGCGGCCGAACGGGCGGCGTTGCACCGCCCCGCTGCCCCCGGCGCGTGGACGGTGGCGGACGTGCCGCTGCTCGATGAGGCCGAGCAGCTGCTCGGCACCGACGACAGCGCGGACAAGCGGCGCCGCCGGGCCCAGGACGCCGAGCGCCGCGCCGAGGAGCGGTACGCCCGCGAGGTCCTCGAGATCACCCCGGTGGGCAACGAGGCTTTCGGGGGCTCGACCCGGCTCTCCGACCTGGTGGACGCCAGCACCCTGGCCGACTGGAACCGGGATTCGGGTCAGCAGCTCACCACGGCCGAACGGGCCTGGGCCGACTCGTCCTGGGCCTACGGTCACGTGATCGTGGACGAGGCGCAGGAGCTGTCCGCGATGGCGTGGCGGATGGTCATGCGCCGGATCCCAACCCGGTCGATGACCGTGGTCGGCGACGTGGCCCAGCGGGGCAGCGCGGCCGGCGCCCGGTCCTGGGCGCAGATGCTCGACCCGTACGTCAAGGGCCGCTGGCGGGAGGAACTGCTCACCGTCAACTACCGGACCCCGGTCGAGATCATGGCCGTCGCCGCCGACGTGCTGGCCGCCGTCGCCCCCGGCGAGCAGCCGCCGGAGTCGGTGCGCGAGGAGGGTGTCCCGCCGCGGGCCTTCGCCGGCCTCGGCCAGGTCCCCGCGGTCGTGGCGCAGGAGCTTGACGGCCTGGAGGACGGCGGCCGCCTAGCGGTGATCGCGCCCGGGAGCCGGATCGCCGAGCTGGCCCGGGCGCTGCCCGCGGCGGTTCCGGGCGACCGGGCCGAGGTGCTGGAGTCGCCGGTCGCGCTGCTGACCGTGAACCAGTCCAAGGGCCTGGAGTTCGACCGGGTGGTCCTGGTCGACCCGGCCGGGATCTGGTCCCAGTCGCCGGCCGGCGGCCACGACCTGTACGTGGCGATCACCCGCGCCACCCACCGCCTCACCGTCGTGCACGACGGCGACCTGCCGCCCGCCCTGAGCCGTCTCGCCCCCTGATGCACGACGGCTCCGCTTCTTCTTCTTCTTCTTCCCCGCCACCCCCGCCCGTGCCGCCCCCGCCCGTGCCACCCCCGCCCGTGCCACCCCCGCCCGTGCACGACGTCCTGCGGGTCCTCCGCGAGCGGGCCCGGTCGGGGAGCCAGCCGGGCCAGCGCGACGACGGGTACCGGGTCGCGCTGGCCATCGAGGGCGGCGGGATGCGCGGGACGGTCTCGGCCGGCATGGCGCTGGCGCTCGACGAGCTCGGCCTGGTGCCCGCCTTCAACGCCGTCTACGGCGCCTCGGCCGGGGCCATCACCGGCGCCTGGCTGCTCAGCCGTCCGGCCGGGCTGCGCGGCTGGACCGAGCCCGCTTACGCCCGCGCCTTCATCCGCCGTTCCGGCCTGCTCCGCGGCCGCCCGGTGGCTGACGTCCGGTCGCTGATCGAGGACCTGTACCAGACCACGTTCCCGCTGGACTGGGCCGCGGTGCTGGCCAGCCCGGTCGAGTTCCACCCGCTGGCCACCGACGCCGCCACCGGCCAGTCCACCGACCTGAGCCCGGTGATCGTCGACGCCGGCCGACCTGCGCCTGGCCCTGCGGGCCAGCGCCGCCTTGCCGCTGCTGGCCGGCCCGCCGGTGGAACTGGACGGCCGCCGCTTCTACGACGCGGGCCTGTCCGAGTCCGTCCCCTACCGCACCGCGCTGGCCCAGGGCGCCACCCACATCCTGGTCCTGCGCTCCCGCCGCGACCCCCTGGTGGTGCCGGACGGCCAGCCCCCCTCCCGTTCGCTCCGCCTCCTCGCCCGCACCACCCTGCGCCGCGAGACCCCCGCCCTGCGCGCCGCCTTCCTCGCCCGCGACACCCGCCTAGCCGCCGACGACCACCACCTCTCCACCCACCAATCCACCCCCGCCAGCACGTCTACCCCCGCCATTACCCCCGCCAGCACGTCTACCCCCGCCATTACCCCCACTCACACCGATACCTCCACCCCCACCATTACCTCTTCTCCCGTCAGCCCCGTCGCCCCAGCCGTCCCAGCCGCCCCAGCCACCCCAGCGAGCACCGTCACCCCGGCCAGCGCTCCCGCCTCGTCAGTCACATCCGGATCAGGCGTCCCGGTGGCGGTGTTCTCGATCCGCCCGCCGCCCGGCTCGCCCGTGGTGAGCCGCCTGGCCACCGACGGCCGCCTGCTCCGCGAGGCCTTCGAGTCCGGTCGCGCCGCCACCCACGCCACATTCGCCCCGTAAATCCCTCCAGTAACCGCGCCCGGCCGGGTCGATGCTCCATGGGTGCGGCTCCTTTCGTGTGAGCGGCCTGGCGGCCGCTGCGAGCCGGGCCGCCCGGTATTCCCCCCAGCCCCGTCAGCCCGGCCCGGCCCCCAGCCCCGTCAGCCCGGCCCGGCCCTCCAGCCCCGTCAGCCCGGCCCGGCCCCCAGCCCCGTCAGCCCGGCCCGGCAGCCCCGGATCTCCCGCCCGCCACCCGGCGGCGGCCCCGGGCAGCCACGTCAATGTGACCCTGCGGTGGTCAAGACCACATCGATGTGGCATCGCGGTGGTTGCCGGGGCGCCCCCGGGCGCCCCCGGCCGGTACCGCACGCCCCGCCTGGATCAGGCGGCCCGGGACCGCGCTCAGCAGGCAGGAACCGGGGCGCCCCGGGACCGGGCTCACAGAAAAGGAGCCGCACCCATGCTCCATCGACCCGGTCAGGGCCGGTCCGGGCGAGACGAACGATCATGAAAGCGGTCACCAGGGGAGAGGTCCGTAGGCGTCCGAGGGGCCGTCGGCGGTCCACAGGTGACCCCACAGGATGCCGCTGGGGCCGTCGGGGCCCAAGGTAGCCAGGTACACGCTGGCCTCGGCCCCCTCGGCGACCGAACGGAACCCGTTGTGGCGGTTGAGGTCGGTGGCGGTGTACCCCGGATTGGCCGCGTTGACCTTGACCGGCGTGTCCCTCAGCTCCTTCGCGTACATCGCGGTGACCATGTTCAGCGCGCTCTTGGACGCCGGGTAGGCCAGGCTCGGGGGCATCTGCCCGAGCGGGCAGGCCGAGTCGGTCATCGAGGCGATGGAGCCGACCTCGCTGGACACGTTCACGATCCGCGCCGCGGGTGCCCGGCGCAGCAGCGGCAGCATCGCGTTCGTCACCATGATCACGCCGAACACGTTGGTCTCGTAGACCTCGCGCATGGCGTCGAGGTCCGTCTGGCTGGGCGCGCCGCCGCCGACCGCGATGCCCGCGTTGTTGACCAGGATGTCCAGCCGGCCGTACTCCCGGTCGATCCAGTCGGCGGCCTCCTGCGCCGACTTGGCGTCGGTCACGTCGAGCGGCACGAACCGGACCTCGGCGCCGGCGCCGAGAGCGTCGCGCAGCGCCTGCCCGGCCTGCCTGCCGCGCGCCTCGTCCCGCGCGCCGGCCAGCACCGTGACGCCGCGGGCGCCCAGCTGCCGCGCGGTCTCGAAGCCGATCCCCTTGTTGGCCCCGGTGATCAGGGCGATTGTCGTAGCCATGGCGCCGACGCTAGTGACCGGGACGAGCACGCGGGAGAGACCGCCCGTGCCTGGGACCAGCAGTACCACCTTGCGACGCGACAGCAGAGGGACAATGAAGGTCATGGACACCAACCGCCGTACCGAGCTGGCGGCCTTCCTGCGCGCCCGGCGTGCCCGGCTGAGCCCGCGCCAGGCCGGGCTGCCCGCGGCCGGCCTACCGGGGCAGCGGCGCACCCCCGGGCTCCGCCGCCAGGAGGTGGCCCAGCTGGCCGGACTGTCGGTGGATTACTACATCCGGCTCGAGCAGGCCCGCGGCCCGCACCCCTCCCGCCAGGTGCTGTCCGCGCTGGCCCGGGCGCTGATGCTCACCGCCGACGAGCGCGACTACCTGTTCCGGATGGCCGGCGAGGCGCCGCCCGTGCCGCCCCGGCCGGGCCGGGAGATCACCCCGGGCACCAGGCACCTGCTCGACAGCATGCCGGGCGTCCCGGCCTACGTGGTGGACGCGGCCTACAACGTGCTGGCCTGGAACCAGCTCGCGACGCACTTCATCGGCGACCTGTCCAGTTATGAGGACCGGAACATGATTCGCTGGACGTTCCTGCGGGCGCCGCAGGACGTCGTCTGGAGCGACGCCAACTTCGTCCGCTTCACCCGGTCCACGGTCGCCGACCTGCGCGCCAACTATGCCCGTTTCCCGGGCGATCCCGGTATCGACAGCCTGGTCACCGAGATGCTCGCGTTGTCGCCCCGGTTCGCCGCGATGTGGGCGGAGCAGGAGGTGGAGGTGCGCGGGCCGATGCTCAAGCACGTGCTTCACCCGCTGGCCGGGCCGCTGGAGTTCGAGTGCCAGGTGCTGCACATCGCCGAGACCGGCCAGCGCATCATCGCCTACTGCGCCGCCCCCGGCTCCGCCACCGAGACCGCCTTCGCCGAACTGGCCGCCAGCGCTCCGCTGACAACCCGAGGCCGCTAGCCGCCCGAGCTCTATCCGCTGGTCACCTGACTGACGATGTGCCCCGCGGCATCGTAGGCCAGCGCGACGAACTTCGGCGGCAGCATGGGACCGCCGGGTCCGGGCACCGCCCAGAGCCTGATCCCGCTTCCCGGCCAGCCGGGGAAGGTCCGCGCGGTGAGCGGCTTGCCGCTGGCGAGCCGCAGCGTCACCCGCGCCACGTTGCCGTGTGCGTAGCCATAGAACTCCGACGACTGGGCTGAGCCGGAGCCGGCGCCGGAGCCGGAGCCGGGAAAGCCGTACAGCACGGCCGATAGCCCCGGCCCGGCGCTGGCCGGCAGGCCGGAGATGAACCCCTGCGGGGTAGCGGTGGACCAGATGGAGATCCGCCCGGCGATGAGGTAGGCGGTCGCCGTGCCCGTCTGGTTGCTGAACACCGTTATCCCGCCGTGCCGCGGCTGGGCCGGCGGCGGACTCACGCTCGCGAGCGCCAGCCGGCCCACCTGGTTCCCGGTGGCGTCACGGAAGACGATCGTCGCGCTAGCACCGCTCTGGTAACTCACCAGCCAGACCTTGGCCGGGAAGCCGCGCCCGGAGACAAGTTGCCCGGCCGCGCCGTGGCCGGGCAGCAGCGCCAGGACCGAGTCGGCCCGCCTGACGCTGGCGCCCAGTTGGATCGCGCCATCCCCGCTGGTCAGGACCGCGGACTGGCCCGCTGACAGCTCGACGGTCTCGCAGCCGGCCGCGGTGAGGAGCTTGCCCGCCCTGATCTCAGAGCACAGCACGGTGCCCCGCCCGCCCTTCATCCGGGCGAACCAGACGTAGACCCATCTCGCCTGCCCTTCCGTGCCCGCCTTCACCAGGACGACCTGGCTGACCGGGGGATCCTGCTGGATCAGGTAGTCGTTCCGGCCGGGCGGAGCCGGGCGAGCGGCCTGTGCGGGCCTGGCCTGACCGGGGACGCCGGGGCCGCCGCCCAGGCCCCCGTGGCCCGTCAGCACGGTGGCCCCCGCCACGATCGCGACCACGGCGGCGGCCGCCGCGGCCGGGATCACGAACCGGGCCCACGCCCCCGACCGGGCCCGCGCGCCGGATCGCGGGCGCCGGGTCCGGGCCAGGGTCTGCTCCCAGGCGCGCGGGTCGACGGGCGAATACCGGGCGCGTTCGGCCAGTGCGTCCCGGAGCCGGTCTTCGGTGCGGTTCATGCCTTTTCCCCCAGCGCTTGCGCGAGCGCGGTCAGGCCGCGGCTCACGGACGATTTCACGGTTCCCGGCGAGACGCCCATGGCCGCGGCGATCTCGCGTTCCGACAGGTCGAGCCAGTACCGCAGGACGATGGCCTCGCGGCGGCGCGGCGGCAGCCCGGCCAGGGCCGCCAGCACCTCCCGGTGGTCCTCCCGCAGGATCGCCGCCTGTTCCGAGGAATCCTCGTGCCGTCCGGCGGGCGTCCGCAGCCGGACCACGCGCAGGTGCCGGTGCCGGTTCCGGGTCAGGTTGCAGACGATGGACCGCACGTAGGCCAGCGCCGCGTCCGGGTCCCGGAGCGTGTCGTGCCTTCTGATCAGCCGGGCAAAGGCCTCCTGCGCGATGTCCTCGGGATCGTCCGCGCCCAGCAGGTCGGCCAGCCGGACCATCTCCGGGTACCTGGCCCGGAAGAGCCCGCTGACGCCTGTGGCGGCGTCGTCGCCGGTGTCGGGACCGGTCCGCAGATTCGCCATGCCCATGAGACACCCATGCACGCCGAAGGTTGCGCGAGAGATATACCCCGATCCGGGATTACCACATCTGGCCGAGCTTGACCTGGCCGAGGACGTGCCCGGCGGCGTCGTAGGCGGTCGCGGTGACCGCGAGCAGGCCGCTGCCCGCCTGCTGGGGGTTCAGCGGCAGGCGGGCGTGCCACAGGCGCAGGCTGCTGCCGGGCCAGCCCCGCCACCGTGGTGGCGGCGGAGGTGAGCTGCCTGCCATCAGCCCGCAGCACTACCCGCGCCACGTCGGCGTGGGTATAGCCGAGGGCTTCCAGCCGGGTGTAGGTGCCGTCCGCCCCGATCACGAACGGCTCGGTCAGCCCGCCGAGTACCGGTCGCGCCGGCCGCGGCCTGCTGGGAGATGGTCCCGCTCCAGAGCGGTGACCAGAATCCGACTTCACCGTGGACCAGGTAGGCCTGCACGGTCCCGGCCGGCACCTGGTGGCCGGCCGGGTAGGCGAACAGTGTCACGCCGCCACCGGCGGGCCGGGCCGCCTGCGGCGGCCCGGCGGGGGCGTGCGGGTCCAGCACGGCCACCTGCTGGCCCGAGGCGTCCCGGAACACCAGGTGAGCGCCCTTGGTGTAGGGAACGCCAGCCGACCACGGGTAGGCGGCGGTCCACACCACGCCGGGCAGCCCGCGCCCCGTCGCGACCTTGCCGGGATAAGTACGCCCGCCGGGCAGCACCGCGGTGACCGACGCGACCCGGGCCACGGCCGCACCGACCATGATCGTCTGGTCCGTCCCGTCCCCCTGGCTGCCGGTCACGGTGGCCAGGTGCCCGGGCCCGGCGCGGCCGGCCAGCAGAAGCCACCCGACTGGCCCGTCGTGTCGTTGACGGTGTCGTTGCAGAGCTGCGGGCCCGGGTTGACCCAGTCCGGCCAGGAGGCCGGGTTGGTGCGGCCGAGCCAGAAGTAGCTGGTCACCTGCTCCGTCTGGCCGTGAATCTTCTTCACGATGCCCGGCACCCGGACCCGGACGACCGCGCTGAGCGGCGGATCCAGCTCGAGCAGCTCCCGGTCCGGGCCCGAGAGGGGTCCGTCCGGCGCCTGGACCGCTCCGCGGCTGGCGCTCGGCGAAGCCGTCCGCGGCGCCGTTGTCGCACCGGTAGCCGGCGACTCCCCGGACCGGCCGGAAATGCCGTGGACCGCCAGGAGGACCGCGGCCACCACGGCCACGACCGCCACGGCGGCGGCCGCCGGGATCAGCATCGGCCCGGAAAACCGGGACCGCCACCGCGGCCAGGAGGCAGCGCCGCGACCGCGGCTCCTCGCGGTCAGCTGCCGCCAGGCATCCGGGTGGGCCGTGAACTCCTCCGCGTGCGCGCGCAGTGCCTCGCGCAGCCGCTCCTCGACGCTGTTCATGCCTGCTCCTCCTGGGCTCGCACCGACTTCAGGGCCAAGGTGAGCTCGGCCATCCCGCGGCTGACGTGCGATTTCACGGTTCCCGGCGAAACCCCCATCGCCGCGGCGATCTCCCGTTCCGGCAAGTCGAGCCAAAAGCGCAGCACGATGGCCTCCCGGCGGCGGGCCGGCAGCCCGGCCAGCGCCGCGATCACCTCCCGGTGGTCCTCCCGCACGATGGCCGTCTGCTCCGAGGAGTCCTCGTCGACGCCGGCGGGCGTGCGCATCCGCGCGACGCGCAGGTGGCGATGCCGGTTCCTGGTCAGGTTGACCACGATGGCGCGCAGGTAGCCCAGCGCGGCCTGCGGTTCGTCCAGGCCCCGGCGCATCAGCCGGGTGAACGCCTCCTGCGCGATGTCTTCCGGGTCGTCCGCGCCGAGCAGCCCGGCCAGCCGGACCATCTCCAGGTACCGCGCCCGGAACAGCGTCTCGACACCGGACTCGTCCGCGAGCGGCATAGCGGGGCTCCAGGCTTCCAGTTTCGCCATGTTCTGAGTACACCCGTGACCACGGAGAGGTTGACCCGGGGCGGGCAGCGAGTTCGTTCGGCCGGCCGTTGCGGCGGGGACCTGGGGCGGCCGGGCACATATGGCGCCGGCCCGGTTGTTATTCATGTGCGATGCCACGGCGAGCGTGGCACCATCGGGTGATACGCGTCACCCCACTATGTCGGAGGACAATGAGCACGGTCTTTGACGAGCAGCCAGATCTCGACCTGGAAGAGCGGCACGCGCTGCGGCGGGTGGCCGGGCTCTCCACCGAGCTGCAGGACGTCAGCGAGGTCGAGTACCGGGCGCTTCGGCTCGAGCGGGTCGTGCTGATCGGGGTGTGGGCCGAGGGCAGCCTGGCCAGCGCGGAGAACTCGCTGAAGGAGCTGAGCAGGCTGGCGGAAACGGCCGGTTCTGAGGTGCTCGACGGCCTCATCCAGCGGCGCAGCCGGATCGACGCGGCCACCTACGTGGGTTCAGGCAAGGCTCGCGAGCTGGCCGACGTTGTCGCCGCGACCGGGGCCGACACGGTGATCTGCGACGGAGAGCTCACCCCGAGCCAGCTGCGCCGCCTGGAAAGCATCGTGCAGGTCAAGGTCGTCGACCGGACCGCGCTGATCCTGGACATCTTCGCCCAGCACGCGCGTAGCCGCGAGGGCAAGGCCCAGGTGGAACTGGCTCAGCTGCAGTACATGCTGCCCCGGCTGCGCGGCTGGGGCGAGTCGCTGTCCCGGCAGGCGGGCGGCCGGGTGGCCGGCGGCGGCGGTATCGGCACCCGCGGTCCCGGCGAGACCAAGCTGGAGACGGACCGGCGGCGGCTGCGGGCGCGCATCTCCCGCCTGAAGAAGGACATCGACGACATGTCGACGGGCCGGAAGGTCCAGAGCGGGCAGCGCCGCCGCAGCGAGGTGCCGTCGGTGGTGATCGCCGGCTACACCAACGCGGGCAAGTCGAGCCTGCTCAACGTGCTCACCGGGGCCGGCGTGCTGGTCGAGGACGCGCTGTTCGCGACCCTCGATCCGTCCGTCCGCAAGGCCACCTCCCCGTCGGGGCGGGCGTTCACGCTGACCAACACCGTCGGGTTCGTCCGGCACCTGCCGCACCAGCTGGTCGAGGCGTTCCGCTCCACGCTGGAGGAGACCGCCGAGGCCAACCTCGTCCTGCACGTGGTGGACGGGTCCGACCCCGAGCCCGAGGCGCAGCTCGCCGCGGTCCGTGCCGTGCTGGCCGAGATCGGCGCGACGCATGTGCCCGAGCTCGTGGTGGTCAACAAGATCGACTCCGCCGACCCGGTGATCCTGCAGGGCCTGCGCGCGAAGGAACCGGGCAGCCTTAGCATCTCCGCCCGGACCGGGGCCGGCCTGGCCGCCCTCGGCGACGCCATCGAGGCCGCCCTGCCCCGGCTCGACGTCCAGGTCAAGGTCACCGTGCCCTACAGCCGCGGCGACCTGGTCGCCCGGGCCCACGCCGAGGGCGAGGTACTGGCCGCCGACCACGACGCGCACGGTACCCTTCTGGAGGCGCGTGTCCCGCCGGGCCTGGCCGCCCAGCTCGAGGCCGTACAGCCGCAGGCAGTACAGCTCTAGCTCTGGGTGGCCGCGGACGATTGTGTCCGGGTCTCAGCGTGATAGTGGTCACGTTTGGCGAGTTTTTTTATCGCGGGCTAAGGGAGCTAAAACCGCGCTAGCGGATAAGGTTCTGCTTTTCGCCGAAAGGCTTGTCTGCGGCGGTAGCGGTGCAATAGCGTATCTAAATCGATATGTTCGCTGCCGTACTCGTCCGGCCCGTACCACGATCGGAACTGGCGCGATCGCGCGGTACGCAGCAATGCTCGTTCAGTGTTCGCAGGGTTACCCGGCGTGCACGTGTCATGGCAGGTGAACGCTCATGGCGCATGGGGTCACCAGTCCCGGGGGGGATCGCCGGTGACTGTTCGGCTGCTGACCAACATCGGTCGGCTGTGGACGGGCTCAGAGATCTTGAGCAACGCCGCCATCGTGACGGGCGACGCCTTCATCGCCTGGGTCGGTCCCGCGGCTGAACTGCCGCAGCGCATCCCCGGGGTCATCGACGACATCGTCGACGTGGACCACGTGGAGAACCTGGGCGGCGGCCTGGTCACCCCGGGGCTGATCGACGCCCACACCCACCCGGTCTACGCGGGCAACCGCTGGGCCGAGCTCGCCATGCGGTCCAACGGCTCGTCGGCCGCGGAGATCAATGCCGCCGGCGGCGGGGTGAACTCCACCGTCACCGTGACCAGGGGCACCGACCCCTGGACCCTGTGCAACGGCGTGCGCCTGCGGCTGGGGCGCTGGCTGCGCTCCGGGACGACGACCCTCGAGGCCAAGACCGGATACCACCTGACCAGGGACGGCGAACTGGCCGACGTCCGGATGCTGCGCGGGCTCGAGGGCGAGCCGGGCATGCCGCGGATCCACGTGACGTTCATGGCCGCGCACGCGGTGCCGCCGGAGTTCTTCGGCCGCCGCTCCGACTACATCGACGCGGTCAGCTCGTGGTGCGCGGACGCCGCCGCCGTGGGCGCCAACAGCGTCGACGTGCTGTGCGAGAAGGGCCAGTTCTCCGAGGACGAGGCGCGCTGGATCCTCAACGCCGGCCGCCGCTCGGGCCTGCTGCCGCGGATACACGCCTGCGGCGACTCGCGCACCGGGGCGGCCCGGCTGGCCGCCGAGCTCGGCTGCGCGTCCGCCGACTTGCTGCACCAGGCCGACGACGAGGATGTGGCCGCGCTCGCCCAGGCCGGCGTGGCCGCCGTGGTCTGCCCGGGTACGGCCCTGCAGACCACCGCCCGGCCGCCGGTGCGCGCCCTGCTGGACCGGGGCGTCGCCGTCGCGCTCGGCTCCGATCACACCCCAGGCGGCACCGGCATCACCTCGATGGCCCTGGTCATCTCGCTGGCCGTGTCCTACCTCGGGATGAGCGTCGAGGAGGCGCTGCGCGCGGCCACCATCGGCGGCGCCCACGCCCTGCGGGCCACCGACCGCGGCGCGATGGTCCGCGGCCGGCTCGCCAACATGGTCCTGTGGGACGCCGACCACGAAGGTGCCTTCGTCTGGTCCTACGGCCTGACCCCGCGCCGCATCTGGCTCGGCGGCGAGCCCATCCCGAACTAGCCGGGGCCCATCCCGGACTAGCCGAGCCGTCCCGGACTAATTCCATCCCGGACTAGCCGAGCCCAGCCCGGACTAAGCCATCCCGGACTAGGCGGGCCCGTCCCGGACTTGCTGTCGCCTCGGTTCGGCGCGGGCACCGCTGGCATGGCATGCTGCGGTCTATGGCTGCGCGCACCGCGGTAACCCCGCCCGCCACCGAAGTCGCTCCCGTCACGCTCGTCGTGGGGGAGGAGGAGTTCCTCGTCGACCGGGCCGTGCACGACCTGGTCGCGGCGGCCCGCGACGCCGCCGCCGGCGGAGACGTCCACGACCTGGCCGCGGCCGAGCTCGGCCCGGGTGAGCTCGCGTCGCTCACCTCGCCGTCCCTGTTCGGCGGCGGCTGCGTGGTGGTGCTCAGGTCGGCCCAGAACGCCAGCAAGGACGTGGCCGCCGAACTGGCCCGGTACGCGAAGAACCCGGCCCCCGACGTGGCCCTGGTCCTGACGCACGCGGGCGGGGCCAAGGGCAAGGAGCTGCTGGCCGCGGCCAGGGGTTCCGGCGCGCGGGTGATCGAGTGCCCGAAGGTCACCAGGTTCGCCGAGCGGCTCGACTTCATCCGGTCGGAATTCCGCCGGGCGGGCGCCCGCGCCGACGACGGCGCCGCCCGCGCGCTGCTGGACGCGGTGGGCTCGGACCTGCGGGAGCTCGCCGCCGCCTGCGATCAGCTCGCGGCCGACACCCAGGACGCCAAGGGCGGCATCGACGAGGCCGACGTGGCCCGTTACTACCGGGGGCGGGCCGAGGCCACCGGGTTCACCGTCGCCGACCGGGCGGTGGAGGGGCACCTCGCGCCGTCGCTCGAGCAGCTGCGCTGGGCGCTGGCTACCGGCGTGTCCCCGGTGCTGATCTGCAGCGCGCTGGCGCAGGGAGTCCGCCTGCTCGGCCGGGTCGGGTCGGCGCCCCGCGGCGCCAGCAGCGCCTCGCTGGCGGCCGAGGTCGGCGCGCCGCCGTGGAAGATCGACCGGGTCCGGCAGCAGCTCCGCGGCTGGCACCCGGACGGCATCGCCCGCGCCCTGCACGCCGTTGCCGAGGCGGATGCCCAGGTCAAGGGCGAGGCGGTCAGTGCGGCCTACGCCCTGGAACGGGCGGTGCGCCGCATCGTCGCCGCCCGGTCCGGCCGCGAGGAGTAACCGCGAGGAGTAACCGCGAGCGCCCCCGCGCAGCCGGTATCCCTGGCTCAGCGCAGGCGGGAACACGACGCCATGAGGACAGCAGAAGATCGTTCGCCAGCCCTGGTCGCCACAGCGACGAGAACCGACGAACGATCCGCGACCCGTCACGACATGAAACCCCGCTTCCAGCGCGATGGAACGCACTGGAAGCCCGGTTTCACTACGACGCGGAAAGCGCGGGAAGCGCGCAGAGCGCACAGCCGCGGCTAGCTGGCCTGGAGCTCGGCGTAGCGCTTGGAGATGGCCGACTTGCGGTTCGCGGCCTGGTTCTTGTGGATGACGCCCTTGCTGGCGGCCTTGTCCAGCTGACGGCAGGCGACCCGCAGCGCGGTGCCGGCTTCGTCGAGGTTCCCCGCGTCCGCGGCCTCCCGGAACTTGCGGACCGAGGAGCGCAGCGTCGACTTCGCGGCTTTATTCCGCTGGTGCGCCTTTTCGTTCTGCTTGTTGCGCTTAATCTGAGACTTTATGTTCGCCACGCGTGGGAATCCTTCAAAGTTGGCTGGGAGTACCGCGACGAAGTAGCTTATCCGAGGCGGGCCCCCATACTCAAACCGGAGAGTTTGACGAGGGCAGTGAGCCGGACATGGGATCATGGAACATCTAGGCCGCTAGCCCGGCGAGTAACCCGAACGGATGCGCGTGTCACCACCTACCCCCATCAGCCAGTCGGCCCCTTCGAGCCAGAAGGGCCGGTCCGGTCAGGCGGCCCGTAACTCACCGGCCCACACCGATCAGGCCGTGATCAGGAACTTCTGCATCATCGCGCACATCGACCACGGCAAGTCGACCCTGGCCGACCGGATGCTGCAGCTCACCGGCGTGGTGGAAGGCCGCCAGATGCGGGCGCAGTACCTGGACCGGATGGATATCGAGCGCGAGCGCGGCATCACGATCAAGAGCCAGGCCGTCCGGCTGCCCTGGACCAGCGCGAACGAGCAGTACGTGCTCAACCTCATCGACACCCCCGGTCACGTCGACTTCACCTACGAGGTCTCCCGCAGCCTGGCCGCCTGCGAAGGCGCCGTGCTGCTGGTCGACGCGGCCCAGGGCATCGAGGCGCAGACGCTGGCCAACCTCTACCTGGCGCTCGACGCCGACCTGAAGATCATCCCGGTGCTCAATAAGATCGACCTCCCGGCCGCCCAGCCCGACCGGTACGCCGGCGAGCTGGCCGGGATCATCGGCTGCGACCCGGCCGAGGTGCTCCGGGTCAGCGCCAAGACCGGCGAGGGCGTCGAGCACCTGCTGCACGAGATCGTCCGGCTGGTCCCGGCGCCGGCCGGCGACCCGGACGCCCCGGCCCGGGCCCTGATCTTCGACTCGGTCTACGACACCTACCGCGGCGTCGTCACCTACGTGCGGGTCGTCGATGGCCGGCTGACCCGGCGCGAGCGCAGCCTGATGATGTCCACCGCCTCCGCCCACGAGACGCTCGAGGTGGGGGTGATCTCGCCCGAGCCCATCCCGAGCGAGGGCCTGGCCGCCGGCGAGGTCGGCTACCTCATCACCGGCGTCAAGGACGTCCGGCAGGCCCGCGTCGGCGACACCGTGACCAGCTCCGCCCACCCGGCCACCGAGGCCCTGGCGGGCTACTCCCACCCCAAGCCGATGGTCTTCTCCGGCCTGTACCCGCTGGACGGCGACGATTACCCGGACCTGCGGGACGCGCTGGACAAGCTGCGGCTGAACGACGCCGCGCTCGTCTACGAGCCGGAGACGAGCCTCGCGCTCGGGTTCGGCTTCCGCTGCGGCTTCCTCGGCCTGCTGCACATGGAGATCGTCCGGGAGCGGCTGGAGCGCGAGTTCGACCTGTCCCTCATCTCCACCGCGCCGAACGCCGTGTACCGCGTCGTCATGGACACCGGCCAGGAGATCCAGGTGACGAACCCGAGCGACTTCCCCGGCGGGGTCGAACCGGGCAAGGGCAAGGTCAACCGGGTCTTCGAGCCGGTGGTGCGCGCGACGGTCATCTCCCCGTCCGACTACATCGGCACGATCATGGAACTGTGCCAGAGCAGGCGCGGCGCCCTGATCGGCATGGACTACCTGTCCGCCGACCGGGTGGAGATCCGTTACACGCTGCCCCTGGCCGAGATCATCTTCGACTTCTTCGACCAGCTCAAGTCGCGCACCCGCGGCTACGCCTCGCTCGACTACGAGCCCGACGGCGAGCAGCAGGCCAACCTGGTCAAGGTGGACATCCTGCTGCAGGGCCAGCCGGTGGACGCGTTCAGCCAGATCGTCCACGCCGACAACGCCCGCGAGTACGGCCTGTCCATGACCGCCAAGCTCAAGGAGCTGATCCCGCGCCAGCAGTTCGAGGTGCCGATCCAGGCGGCCGTCGGCGCGCGCGTCATCGCCCGCGAGAACATCCGCGCGATGCGCAAGGACGTGCTGGCCAAGTGCTACGGCGGCGACATCACGCGCAAGCGCAAGCTGCTGGAGAAGCAGAAGGAGGGCAAGAAGCGGATGAAGACCATCGGGCGCGTCGACGTGCCGCAGGAGGCCTTCGTCGCCGCCCTGTCTACCCAGCCCGGCGACAAGAAGCCCCGCTAAGACCCTTTTTACCGAACGGGGCAGGGCGCGTGCCCTAGGTCCGCTTCCCCGCGCTGGTGATGAACGGCGTCAGCTGGACCGGCTGGAACTGGCTCTGCTGGAACTGGGCCGGCTGGAACTGGTTCTGCTGCAGGGGCAGCGGCTGGGCGTGCGCCGTGGCGATGGCGGTGACCAACGCGGCGAGCGTGAAGATCACCAGCGCGGTGATGACCAGCGCCGCGGCCGAATGCCAGCTGGTAGCCGGGTCGGCCGCGGGCGTCACCGCGGGGTTCCCCGGCTGGTACGGCACGGCCGGGAGGTGGCCCGGATAGGGAAGCGGGCCGGACGGCAGGTCGGCGGTCAGGGCCCAGAGGTCACCGTAGGTGCGGGCCGCGTAGACCCGCGTCAGCCGGTCGTCGAGCTCGTCCTGGGACAGCCGTCCCTCGGTGAAGCCCGCCCGGAGTACGCCCGCCGCCCGCTCGCGGTCCGCGCTGCCCGCCAGCCAGGACGGGGATACCCCTGGATAAGGCAGATATGCCGGACCTGGACCGAATGCCACCTGAGCCTCCTGAGGACGCCTCTTACGAGTGTAGACGTGTGAGCGGCGCCAGGAGTGCCAAAGTCCGGCGATAACCTAGCCGCCGGGTCCGGCGCCCGTCGCCGAGATCATGGCGGCCACGATGGACAGGGCGATGAGGACGCCCCAGAAGATCACGGCCATGTAGCCGAGCACCAGGCCGCTGGTCGCCAGCCCGTCGCCGCGCTGGCCGGTCTCCCGCATCTCCTTCTTGGCCATGTGCCCGCAGATGATCGCCGGGATGGCGGTCAGGCCCATGGTGAAGAATTCCGCGATACCGAGCACCATCGATGCCCGGGCCAGCGAGTTGGTGGTGGAGGGCGGCTGGTACACCGGTACCGGCCAGACCGCGGGCATCGCCCCCGCGGGCAGGTCGGCGGTCAGCGTCGTCAGCTCGCCGTAGGTCTTGGCGGCGTACGCCCGGCCCATCCGGAGGTTGTACTCCTCCTGGGTCAGGCGGCCCTCGGCGAAACCGGCCTTCAGCACGTCGACGGCACGCTCCCGGTCCGCCGCCGCCGCCCGCATGCCGGGGCTCATCATGCCGGGGCCCGGCCGGGCCTGAACCTGATAGCCGCCCTGCGGGACGGGATAACCGCCCATCGGGGCGTGATACCCGGCCGGCGGCACCTGGTATCCGCCCGGCGGGATGTGCGGAGCAGGCGGCCAGGCGTACGACGTCGCGGGCGGGGCCTGGTACCCGTACGGGGCCGCGGGACCGTACGGGCCGGCCGGCGGCCCGTAGGGAGCGGCAGGCGAGCCGTAGGGAGCGGCGTGCGCGCCGTACGGCGAAGCCGGCGGGACCGGGGGGACCGGCGCGCTGGCCGGGGGAGCCTGCGCGGCGGCGGGCTCCTGCGCGGCCGTCGGCGGCTCCTGCGCGGCCGTCGGCGGGCCGTCGTCGACCGCGCCCGGGCCCTGAGGGTCGGCGTACCAGCCGTCCCCCGGGTGCTGGGCCGGCCACTGCGACTCGTTACCTGCCAACGGTGCCTCCCGTAGACGCGACCCTAGTGCCTCGAGTCTCGTGCCTCACGAAAACCTGGCCCTTTCAGTCTAAGCACGCGAAACGGCATTCTGACCGCTCCGGTCCTGACCAGATTCTTTCCAGGTAGCGTGACGGCATGCCTGGCACCCTGCCCGACGGTGAGCCGGTCCCGGCCGCGGGGACGCTGCCGGCCGCCGCGCGCGCCGGCCTCGGCGAGCGTCCGTTCGGCCTCTACGTGCACGTGCCGTTCTGCGCCACCCGCTGCGGATACTGCGATTTCAACACCTACACGGCCGCGGAACTCGGCACCGGGGCCTCGGCGGTGTCGCCCGGAAGTTACCCGGACCTGGCCATCGCCGAGCTCAGGTTCGCCCGCCAGGTCCTGGCCGGCGCCGACGTTCCCGTCAGCACGGTATTCTTCGGCGGCGGGACGCCGACCCTGCTGCCGCCGGCCGCGCTGGGCGCCATGGTGCGAGCCATCGACGCCGAGTTCGGCCTGGCGCCCGGGGCGGAGGTGACCACCGAGGCCAATCCCGAGAGCGTCGACCAGGCCAGCCTGGAGGAGCTGCGGGCCCAGGGCGTGACCCGTATCTCGTTCGGCATGCAGAGCGCGGTGCCCGCCGTGCTGGCCGTCCTGGACCGGGTGCACCGGCCCGGGCGGCCGGCGCAGTGCGCCGCCTGGGCCCGCCAGGCCGGCTTCGAGCACGTCAGCCTGGACCTGATCTACGGGGCGCCGGGGGAATCCGACGCCGACTGGCGGCGCTCGCTGGACGCGGCCGTCGAGGCCGGCCCGGACCATGTGTCCGCGTACGCGCTCACCGTGGAGACGGGCACCCGGCTGGCGGCGCGGGTCCGGCGCGGCGAGCTGGCCGCACCCGACGACGACGTGCTCGCCGACCGGTACCTGGCCGCGGATGAGGCCCTCGCCGCGGCCGGCTACCGCTGGTACGAGATCTCCAACTGGGCCGCCGGGGACTCCTCGAGGTGCGCGCACAACATGCTGTACTGGACCGGCGGCGACTGGTGGGGCATCGGGCCGGGAGCGCACAGCCACGTCGGCGGGACCCGGTGGTGGAACGTGCGGCACCCTTCCGCCTACGCCGGCCGGGTCACCGCCGGGACCAGTCCCGGCCAGGCCCGGGAGGTCCTGTCCGCCGGCGAGCAGCAGCTGGAGCGCGTCATGCTGCTCGTGCGTCTCGTCGAGGGCTGCCCGGTCGCGATACTCGGCCCGGCGGGCCAGGCCAACGCGGAGTCGGTGGTGGCCGACGGCCTCGCCGAACCCGGTGCCCTGGCGGACGGCCGGATCGTGCTCACCCGCCGCGGCCGCCTCCTGGCCGACGCCGTCACCCGCAAGCTGACCGAGCCCGCCTGAGCGCGGCTGCCTGAGCGCGGCCGCCTGAGCGCCGCTGCCGGACCGGGCCGCGGGGAGCTCAGCTCACGATGTGCGCGCAGATCCAGTCGGGCACGTCGTACTCCTCGCCACGGCTGGCCGCGGCGACCCCGCGGATGAGGTACCGCAGCATCGCCGCCCAGATCACGACGGCGACCGGGAGCGCCACCAGGAGAGCGACCGTGATGCTGTCCAGCGCGAGCAGGCCGCCCAGGATCAGGCAGCACACCGCGTACAGCGCGCCGGTCAGCGAGAGGTTCACCGCGGCGGCCGCGTGGTACCGCAGGAACGGCGAGCGCCGGGACCGCAGCGCGTAGACGGCGACCGGGATGACCGGACCGAGCACCATCGCCCCCAGGTACCCGAACGCCGCCGAGGTGATCTCGCGGTCCCGCTCCGGCGCCGTCACGTTAAGCGCTCCCGGGCGTGGTGACGAAGTCGATCAGCTCCTCGACCCGGCCCAGCAGCTCCGGCTCCAGGTCGGCGTAGCTGGTCACCGAGCGCAGGATGCGCTGCCAGGCGGCCGGCACCTCCGGCGGCCACCCGATGGCGTGCAGCACGCCCTCCTTCCACGGCTGGCCGCGCGGCACGTCCGGCCAGGCGGCGATGCCGACCGCCGAGGGCCGCACCGCGGCCCAGATGTCGATGTACGGGTGCCCCACGATGAGGACGTCGGGGGAGCGGACGCTGGCCGCGATCTTGGTCTCCTTGGAGCCCGTCACCAGGTGGTCCACGAGCACGCCGAGGCGCCGGCCGGGAGACGGGGAGAAGTTCCTGACGATGGCCGGCAGGTCGTCGATCCCCTCCAGGTACTCGACCACGACGCCGACGTCGCGCAGGTCGTCGCCCCAGATCTTCTCCACCAGCTCGGCGTCGTGCTTGCCCTCCACGTAGATCCGGCTGGCCCGGGCGACCTTGGCGCGGGCCCGCTCGGCCGCGGGCGCGGCCACCGAACCGGAGGCGGTCCGGCTCGGCCCGGCCGGCCGGGCCGCGGGCGCCGGCGGGACCAGCGTGACCGGCCGGCCGTCGAGCAGGAACGCGGCCGGGGTCAGCGGGAAGACACGCCGCTTGCCGTGCCGGTCTTCCAGCGTGACGGCGCCCTTCTCGTAGCTGACGACGGCGCCGCAGAACCGGCCCTGCGAGTCCTCGACCACCAGGCCGCGCTCCGCCTCGACCTCCGGCACCTCACGCTGGCCGGGCCGACGGCGCTTGAGCTCGCTGTCCGCCGCGAGCACGTCGGATCCGTACTGCCTGCTGCGCACCGGTATCTCCTCCGCTCGCCTGACGGACGTGGTCGTACCTGCGCGCCAGCGTAGCGGAGGAGCAGCGGGCCGGGCCGCCGCCGACACGCGCTATCGCGGCCCGCGCCGGCCGGGTTACCATCGGCGTGTGGGTCATTCCCCGGGCGGCAGCGCGAACAGCCAGGCCCGGGCATGGCCGGGCGATTCGCCTCGCTCTCACGCGCCAGGAACTTGTCAGACGCAATAGACTTAGCACTCGGGACCTATGAGTGCCAAGGAGGTGAACGCGTGCTCGACGAGCGAAAGCTAACGGTGCTCCGAGCGATCGTCGAAGACTACGTGTCCACCACTGAACCGGTGGGATCCAAGTCGCTCGTCGACCGCCACCACTTCGACGTGTCGCCCGCGACCATCAGGAACGACATGGCGGTGCTGGAGGATCAGGGCTTCATCGCGCAGCCGCACACCAGCGCCGGCCGGATACCCACGGACAAGGGCTACCGGCTCTTCGTCGACCGGCTGTCCAGCGTCAAGCCGCTGTCGGGGGCCGAGCGGCGCGCGATCGAGACGTTCCTGGCCGGCGCGTACAGCCTCGACAACGTGGTCGCGCGGACGGTCCGGCTGCTGGTACAGCTCACCCGCCAGGTCGCCGTGGTGCAGTACCCGTCGCTGACCAGGTCCGCCATCCGGCACATCGAACTGGTCCCGCTCGCCCCGCAACGGGTGCTGCTCGTGCTCATCACCGACACCGGGCGGGTCGAGCAGTGCGCCGTCGACCTGCCCGAGGCCTGGGACGACGACGCGGTATCCCACGTCCGGGCGGTGCTGAACACCGGCCTGGGCGGGCATAAGCTCTCCGACGCCGCCGCGATGGTCTCCGACCTCGCCGAGCGGATCCCGGCCGGCGAGCGGGTCAACGCCAACGCCGTGCTGGCGGTGCTGCTGGCCAGCCTGGTGGAGCGGAATGAGGAAAAAATCGTCTTCGGCGGAGCTGCGAATCTGGCCGCGCACGATTTCAGCAAGGGGTTGCGGGAAGTGCTCGAGGCCCTGGAAGAACAGGTGGTGCTGATGCGGCTCCTCGGGGAGACGACCGAACCCGCCATCCTGACCGTCAGGATCGGCGCGGAGAACGAGGTCGCCGGCCTGCAGTCGACATCCGTGGTGTCAACGTGGTACGGGAACGCGGATCAGCCGCTGGCCAAGCTCGGCGTGCTCGGGCCGACCCGGATGGACTACCCGGGCACCATGGGCGCGGTCCGCGCGGTCGCCCGTTACGTCGGCCAGATCCTGGCGGAGTCCTAGTGGCGGCCGACTACTACGCCCTGCTCAAGGTGCGCCGGGACGCGACGCAGGACGAGGTCAAGCGGGCCTACCGGCGGCTGGCCCGGGAACTGCACCCGGACGTGAACCCCGACCCGGAGACCCAGGAGCGGTTCAAGGAGATCACCCAGGCGTACGAGGTGCTGTCGGATACCGACAAGCGCCGGATGTACGACATGGGCATGGACCCGTTCGCCTCCAGCACGGCGGCCGCCGGGGCCGGGCCCTTCGGCCCGGGCTTCAACCCGCTCAACGACCTGCTCGATCAGTTCTTCGGCGGGGCCGGCGGCGGCGCCGCCGCCCGCGGGCCGCGCAGCCGGGCTCAGCGCGGCCGCAACGCCACCATCAGGATCGAGCTGGAGCTGGCCGAGTGCTCGTTCGGCGCCACCCGTGAGCTCACCGTGGACACGGCCGTGGTCTGCCCCACCTGCTCCGGCGAGGGCACCGCGCCGGGCACGCACCCGCAGACCTGCGACATCTGCGGCGGGCGGGGCGAAGTCAGCCAGGTGACCCGCTCCTTCATCGGCCAGGTCATGATGGCCCGGGTCTGCCCCGGCTGCAGCGGGTACGGCACCGTGCTGCCCCGGCCCTGCCCGGAGTGCGACGGCGACGGCCGGGTACGGACCAGGCGGACGATCAAGGTGCGGATCCCGGCCGGGGTCGAGGACGGCACCCACATCCAGCTGGCGGGCGAGGGCGAGATCGGCCCCGGCGGCGGCCCGCCGGGCGACCTGTTCCTCGAGATCGTCCAGCGCCCGCACACCATCTTCGAGCGGCAGGGCGACGACCTGCACTGCACGGTGACGATCCCGATGGTGGCCGCCGCGCTGGGCGCCACGCTGTCGGTGGAAAGCCTGGACGGTCCGGCCGACATCGATATCCGCCCCGGTACCCAGTCCGGCCAGGTCATCCCGCTCTACGGTCAGGGCGTCAAGCACCTGAACGGCAACGGGCGCGGCAACCTCGTCATCCACGTGACGGTCGAGACGCCCAGCAAGCTGGACGCCGAGCAGGAGAAGCTGCTGCGCGACCTGGCCAAGCTGCGCGGCGAGGAAGCGCCGCCCGGCCGGTTCGCGCCGGGCTCGCAGGGATTCTTCTCCCGGCTGCGCGACGCGTTCAACGGACGGGCCTGACGCGGGGCATCAGGTGCAGCCGCCCGTCTTCCTCGCCGACCGCTCGGCGCTGGAATCCGACGTCATCGTCTTGTCCGGCGCCGAGGGCCGGCACGCCGCGACCGTGCGCAGGCTCCGCCCGGGTGAACGCGCCGACGTAGCCGACGGCGCCGGCCTGGTGGCGGAATGCGTGGTGGCCGGAGCGCTCCCGGGCGGGCAGGCGGCCTCGAGCTCACCGTGCGGGCCAGGCGCCAGGTGCCGCCGCCGGATCCCGCGATCACCGTCGTCCAGGCCATCCCCAAGGGTGACCGGGGCGAGCTGGCGGTCGAGGAGATGACCGAAGTGGGTGTCGACCGCATCGTGCCCTGGGCCGCGGCCCGCTGCGTGCCGGTGTGGCAGGGCGCCCGCGGGGACCGCTCGCTGGATAAGTGGCGGCGATGCGCCCGCGAGGCCGCCAAGCAGTCCCGCCGGGCCTGGATACCCGAGGTGCCCGGGCTCGCCGCGACCGCGGACGTGGTCCGGCTCATCGCCGGGGCGGCCCGCGCGATCGTCCTCGAGCCTGACGCGGCTGACGGCCTCGGCCGCATCAGCCTCCCCGGATCAGGGGACCTGCTGGTCGTGGTCGGCCCGGAGGGCGGGATCACGGCCGAGGAGAACGAGGCCTTCCAGGCGGCCGGCGCCACCGGCTGCCGTCTCGGGCCTACCGTGCTGCGGACCTCAACCGCCGGGACGGTGGCGGCGGCGATCCTGCTGAGCCGGTCCGGCCGGTGGTCCTGACGGCACTGGCGGCGTTAAAGACGAGCTTGCGGGCCCGGTGGTGGCGGTCGTCCCGGATTCGCTCCCGGTGGCGGGCGGGCTGCTGTCGGTCGGGCTGACCTCGGTGCTCCCGGTGGAGGGCAGGCTCGACGTCGAGGACGTCGACGTGGGGGGCGTAGCCGAGCTGGTGCCGCCCGATGGAGAGGCCGGCGCGGTGGTCTTGGGCCGGCCGTCTTGGGCGAGCCTGGGGCCCGAGGTCTGACAGGGGCTGGCCGCCCGCTTGGCCTTCTTGCTTTCCGTCGCGCTGACGTTCGACGTGGCCGAGGCCGAGGTGCTGGCGGTGCTCGTGGCGCTGCTGCTCGCCGTGGCGGTCGCGGTGCTGGACGCCGAGGCCGTTCCGGTCGCGGAGGCGCTAGCACTGGTGCTGGGACTGGCGCTCGCGCTGCCGGTGCCTGTGCTCTCGCTCGCGCTGCCGCTGGCCGGGGAGGTCTGCGAGCCCGCCGGGGCGACGTCCGGCGTCTGCGACTTGCCCGCCTTAGCCGACCTGGCCGCACTGGACGACGTGGCCGGGGACGGGCAGGCGGTCGCCTGCGCGCTGCTCTGACTGGACGGTGAGCTGCTGGGGAAGACCCCGCCGTTCGGCGAGCCCGCCTGGGTGGCTGAGCCCGCCAGGGTCGGCGGCCGTCCGCTGGCGCTCGACGAAGAGATCCCGACGGCGGACCCGAGCTGGACGAAGGCCTCGCGCAGCGGGGGCAGCGCCAGGACGACGCCGATGGCGAACACGGCGCAGGCGCCGGCCAGGAGCGGCCTGAGCAGCCCGTCCCGCCAGTCCCGCGGCCGCTGCCGGGGATGGCCGCTGCCGCCGCGATCTGATTCTCGCTCGCCTCGCCCCGTGTTCTGGCCGCCCGTGTTCTGGCGGCCCGTGGTCTGGCGGCCCGCGTTCCGGCGGCCGGTCAGGCCGGCCAGGAAACCGCCCGCCGCGCCCGAGCGCCCGCTGGCGTGGGCCAACCCGGTCCGGACCCGGGCCCGGATCCGCTCCAGCCCGTCTGGGCGCGGCTCGACCTGGTCCGCGGCGGCGTGCAGCGCCCGGCGCAGGTAGTCCCCGAAATCCATGGGATCGGAGCCTTGCGGCGGTGGGCCGTCGAATGGGGATCTGGTCATTACTCCCGCTCCAGGGCTGCGCGCAGGGCGGTCATGCCTCGGGCGGTGTGGCTCTTGACGGCGCCGCGGCTGATGCCCATGGCGTCGGCGATCTGGGCTTCGGACAGGTCGGCGTAGTAGCGCAGGACGATGGCCTCGCGCTGGCGGTCGGGCAGGCCGCGCAGGGCGGCGACGACGGCGTGCCGTTCGAGCAGGACCAGGGCGCCGTGCTCGGCGCTGGGCATGTCGGGCGGGGCCTTCTGCAGGTTCTTGTCGACGACGGTGCGGTGCCGCAGGACCGACCGGGACCGGTTGACGACGGCCTGCCGCAGGTACGCCAGCGCCTTCTCGGCGTCGCGGAGGCGCTGCCAGCCGCCGTGCATGGCGATGAAGGAGTCCTGGACGACTTCCTCGGCGGTGGGGGTGTCCCGCACCAGCAGCGCCGCCAGCCGCACCAGCGCCCGGTAGTGCACCGAGTACAGCTCAGTGACCGCCCGGTCCGCGCTCCACGCGGCGCGTGCCGTCGAGGATGCCACGAAGGCATCTGACACGATGCCACCAGTGGCGATCAGGGTCTCGGTCACATTGGTTGGACGCGTCACCCCGTCTTCAGGTTCACCGTCCATCGGGCTGCTTCCCCGTGAAGGCTGGGTTCGCCCAGGACCCTGGCCTCCGGTCCTTCATCCCCAGATCTCTCACCCATCCGACCGCTCGTCGCCATGCCGTCACTGGCAGAACACCTGGCCAGCCGCCTGTTCTAACGGCCAGCCACGCACCCGGGCGGGGGTGTCGGCCAGACCTGGACACGACTGGAAAACCCGCCGCCAGGCCAGGCCGAAGGACGACCGGAAATCAAGAATATCCATTGAGCGCGAGGATACGACAGCACTTGACGGATCGGAGTCATAGCAACGGATCGCAAGATGGTTACCCAGCGGTACCGCCGAATATACCGGAATTATGCTGAGCGCGGCCATTACCGGAGCAGGCGCGACGCGCGCGGCCAGGTGCGGATGTCGGTCCCGAAGCGCCTGGTGAGCCCTAGGATCTCTTCGTGGCTGAATGCTTGTTCTGTGCAATCGTGGCCGGCGACATTCCCGCGACCACGGTCCTGGAAACCGACCGGATCCTGGCCTTCCGCGATATCGACCCGCAGGCCCCGACGCACGTGCTCGTCATCCCGAAGAGCCACTATCCGGACGTGGCGTCCCTGGCCGCCGCCGACGCCTCGCTCCTCGGCGAGATGCTGACCGCGGCCTACCGGGTGGCCGCGGCCGAGGGGGTGGGGCAGAGCGGCTACCGCGTCGTCTTCAACACCGGCGCCGACGCGGGGCAGGCCGTCCCGCACGTCCACGGGCACGTCCTCGGCGGCCGCTCCCTCACCTGGCCGCCCGGATGATCACGCACGGGCGTCTCGCATCCCGGATAACATGGTGCTCACTACGCTCGGGGGGCGGTCCCCCGGGTCTTCGAGAGCGCTGAATTGACAGACACCAGAAACGATGACCTGAACGCCAGGAACACCAACGGCGCCGGGCAACGCGACCCCAAATCAGAAGCGCGATCTCAGGTGAAGATCGTCATCCCCGCCGACCACTCCATGGTCGGCCTGCTCGGCTCCGGGGATGAGCTGCTGCACGTGATCGAGCGCGAGTTCGACGCCGACATCCACGTCCGCGGCAACGAGATCACCGCGACCGGCACCCCGGCCGAGACCGCGCTGATCACCGCGCTGTTCGACGAGCTGGTCGAGCTCCTGCGCAAGGGCGCCGACCTGACCGCCAACGCGGTCGAGCGGGCCGCGGCCATGCTCCGGGCCGAGCGCGGCGTGCGCCCGGCCGATGTGCTGACGGTCGGCATCTTGTCCTCGCGCGGCCGGACCATCCGGCCCAAGACGCTGAACCAGAAGCGGTATGCGGACGCCATCGACCAGCACACGATCGTGTTCGCCATCGGCCCGGCCGGCACCGGCAAGACCTACCTGGCCATGGCCAAGGCGGTCAAGGCGCTGCAGGCCAAGGAGGTCAACCGGATCATCTTGACCCGGCCGGCCGTCGAGGCGGGGGAGCGGCTCGGGTTCCTGCCCGGCACCCTGTACGAGAAGATCGACCCCTACCTGCGCCCCCTCTACGACGCCCTGCACGACATGATCGACCCCGACTCGATCCCCCGCCTGATCACCGCGGGCACGATCGAGATCGCGCCCCTGGCGTACATGCGTGGCCGGTGTCAACCAGTTGCCACACCGGTGCTGACCCCGGACGGTTTCCGGCCTATCGGATCGCTGACCGTGGGTGATCTGGTTATCGGATCTGGCGGGAAGCCCACTCCGGTGATCGGTGTGTACCCGCAGGGCGAGAAGGACATCTACCGGGTCACCACCCAGGACGGCGCCTCCACGCTGGCCTCGGGTGATCACCTGTGGGCGGTGGCCACCCGCGACGATCGCCGCCGCGGCAAGCCGCTCCGGGTCCTGACTACCCGAGACATGATCGGCAACCTGCGTGCCAACCACTACCATCGGTACGAGCTTCCGCTGCATAGCGCGCCCGTGTGCTTCCCCCACCGGGAAATGCCGATGGACCCGTACGCACTGGGCCTGCTGCTCGGCGACGGTTGCCTGACCGGGACGACCACGCCCAGCTTTGCAACCGGTGATCCGGAGCTGGCCTACGAGTTGAAGCGGCGGCTGCCGGGTAACGAGGTTCGGCCCGTGGGCGGACCCAACTACCACCTGAGCCAACTCACGTCGCCGTGGTCGACCACCGCCCTGGTGGAAAACCCGCTGACTGGAGCAGTACGGCGACTCGGCCTGTATGGCACCCGGTCGACGACCAAGTTCGTGCCTGAGCTCTACCTCTACAACTCACTTAAGGTCCGCTTGGCTGTCCTGCAGGGCCTGCTCGACACCGACGGCAACCCGGTCACCCAGAAGGACCGGACCTGCCGTATCCAGTACACGACCGTCTCATCGCGCCTCCGCGACGACGTGATCTTCCTGGTCCGGTCCCTCGGCGGCATCGCCTACCACCGCACCCGCCCTGCCGCGGGACGCACTCCGGGCCTGGCCCAGGGGCACCCCGTGTATCACCGCCGCGACGCGCACATCATCGACATCCGGCTCCCGGCCGGCATCGAGCCGTTCCGCCTCAGCCGCAAGCGCGAGGCCTACAACGCCACCGGCGGCGGACGCCCGATGCGCTTTATCGAGAGCATCGAGCCCGCCGGTACCGCGGAAGCCGTGTGCATCGCGGTGGCGGCGGCCGACTCGCTGTACACCACCGAGGACTTCCTGCTCACCCACAACACCCTCAACGACTCCTTCATCATCTTGGACGAGGCGCAGAACACCTCGGCCGAGCAGATGAAGATGTTCCTCACCCGGCTGGGCTTCGGCTCGCGGGTGGTGGTGACCGGCGACGTGACCCAGGTCGACCTGCCGTCCGGCCAGGTCAGCGGGCTGCGCGTGGTGCAGGACATCCTCGACGGCATCGAGGACATCCACTTCGCCCGGCTGACCAGCCACGACGTCGTCCGGCACCGGCTCGTGGGCAAGATCGTCGACGCCTACGAACGGCACGATGCCCAGACGCAAGCCCAGCAGCTCGACCGGGGCTCCCGCCCTGTCCGGCGGAAGGGCAGCTAGGACCCCAGATGAGCATCGATATCGCCAACGAGGCGGGCATCGAGGTCGATGAGGTAGGGCTGGCCGCGGTCGCCCGGTTCGCGCTGGACCAGCTGCGGATCCACCCGCTCGCCGAGCTCTCCGTCCTGCTCGTGGACGAGCAGGCCATGACCGACCTGCACGAGCGCTGGATGGGCGAGCCGGGGCCGACGGACGTGCTCTCGTTCCCCATGGACGAGCTGCGCCCGCCGCACATGGACGGCGGCCGCACCGACCCCGGCCCCGAGCCGGGCTTGCTCGGCGACGTCGTGCTGTGCCCGCAGGTAGCCGCCGGGCAGGCGACCCAGGCCGGGCACTCCACCCAGGACGAGCTCGAACTGCTCTGCGTGCACGGCATCTTGCACCTGCTCGGCTACGACCACGCCGAGCCCGAGGAGCACGCCGCCATGTTCGGCCTCCAGGAGCAGTTGCTGAAGGCCTGGCGGGAGACGAAGGGGCAGCCAGGCTTATGACCGCTCCAGCGTGGCTGCTGGTCGCTGCGGCCGTCCTCGCCCTGGTGGCTGGCTGGTGCGCGAACGCGGAGGCTGCGCTGGCGCTCGTCTCCGCCACCGGCGCGGCCGACCGCGTCGCCGGCGGTAAGCAGGCCCGGCTCGGTACCGTGGCCGCCGACCTGCCCCGTTACCTGAGCGTCCTGCTCCTGCTCAAGGGCATCGACGAGGTCGCGGCCGCGGTGCTGGTCACGGTGGCCTTCGTCAGCTGGCTCGGGGACGACTGGCGGGCGGTCCTTTCCGCGCTGGCGGTGGTGATCGGGCTGCGTTACCTGCTGACCGGGGTGCGCCCGCAGACCAGCCGGATCGGGCCGCGGACCGAGCGCGCCGCCCAGCGCGCCGCCGCCTTCCTGTACCCGCTGACCCGAGCGCTCGGCCCGCTGCCGCGGCTGCTGGTGGCGTGCGGCAACGCCCTGCCGCCGGCCCGCCGGGCCCGGCCGCAGGACGGCGAGGAGGGCCAGACGGACCGGGCCGAGCTGCGCGGCCTGGTGGACTACCTGGAACGCCGGACGGACATCGAGCCGGGCGAGCGGGATATGGTCCGCTCGGTCTTCGAGCTCGGCGACACCATCGTCAGGGAAGTCATGGTGCCGCGCACCGAGATGGTGTTCATCGAGGCCGACAAGACCGTCGAGCAGGGCCTGTCCCTGGCGCTGCGCAGCGGCTTCTCCCGGATCCCGGTGGTCGGCGAGAACGAGGACGACGTGGTGGGCGTCGCCTACCTCAAGGACATCGTGGCCTGGAGCCACGAGCATCCGGGGGCCGACGCGACGGAGAAGGTCGCCACGGTGATGCGCCCGGCCAGCTACGTGCCGGACAGCAAGCCGGTGGACGAACTGCTCCGCCAGATGCAGGCCCAGCGCAGCCACGTCGCCATCGTGATCGACGAGTACGGCGGGACGGCCGGCCTGGCCACCATCGAGGACATCCTGGAGGAGATCGTCGGCGAGATCGCCGACGAGTACGACGACAACGAGCAGCCCCCGGTGGAGTGGCTCTCGGCCGGTTCCGCCCGGGTCACCGCCCGGCTCTCGGTGACCGAGCTCGGCGAGCTGTTCGGCGTCAGCCTGGAGGACGAGGACGTGGAAACGGTGGCCGGCCTGCTGGCCCGGGTCCTCGGCCGGGTCCCGATCGCGGGCTCGACCGGGACCGTCCACGGCCTGCGGCTCACCGCGGAGAACCTGGCCGGCCTGCGCAACAAGATCGGCACGGTGCTGGTGGAACGCGCGGGGGACGACGGCCCGTAAACTCACCAGGGTGAGCGAAGTAACTCCTGGCCAGGAAGACCTCAAGATCATCATGCTGGCCCGGTCCACCCGGGCCCGGGTGGACGCGCCCGAGGGCGCGGCGGTCCGCGACGAGACCGGCCGCACCTACACCGCCGCGGCGGTGGCCCTGCCGTCGCTGCGGCTGTCCGCGCTGCGCCTGGCCGTGGCCATGGCGGTGTCCAGCGGCGCGCACAAGCTCGAGGCCGCCGCGCTGGTCAGCGACGCCGGCCTGGACCCGGGCGACCTGGCCGTGGTCCGCGACCTCGGCCCGGACGCGATCGTGTTCCACGCCGCCCCCGACGGCACCATCCGCGAGACCCTGGCCCCTTAAGGCCGCCACGCCAGCCGCACCGGCATCTCGGGCACACCGGCACGGAGCAGGCCGTCCACGAGATCGGCCAGCCCGTTCGGCACAATCTTGTCGCGGGTCGCCCGCAGCTCGCCGGTCGTCCACCACCGATGCCCGGTGATGACCGAACGTTCCAGGGCTTCCTGCCCGCCCGTGTCCACCCGCGGCTCGGCCACCCGGACCAGGAAGTACGCATCCGCGCCGAAGAAGGTGAGCTCGCCGGAGGCGGTCCACAGCCCGGCGCTGGTCGCCACCACCGGCCCGATGGCGGCCTCGGCCCGGACGTGCCCGGTTTCCTCGGCCAGCTCCCTGACCGCGGCCGCCTCCAGGCTCTCCCCGCGGTGCACCCCGCCGCCCGGCGTGAACCAGACCTGACCCCGCGGATCGGTCGCGCTGAACAGCAGGACCCGCCCGTCCGGATCGAGCACGAGCAGGCGGGCGGTAGGCCGGAACCGAGGCATGAGACGACCGTAGCGCCGCTGTCCCGCCGTGCCTTTTCGGGATGCCGAACGTGCTCGGCTCCGCGCCCTCCTGCCATGCGCGAGAATGGGCAGGTGAACAGTTCTCCGCCGGCTCCCGCGTTCCGTTCCGGGTTTGCCTGCCTCGCGGGCCGGCCCAACGTGGGCAAGTCGACGCTGACGAACGCGCTCGTCGGCGCCAAGGTGGCGATCACCAGCGACCGGCCGCAGACGACCCGGCGGGTGATCCGCGGCATCGTGCACCGGCCGGACGCGCAGCTGATCCTGGTCGACACGCCCGGCCTGCACAAGCCGCGCACGCTGCTCGGCGAGCGGCTGGACAGCCTGGTCAGGAACACCCTGACCGAGGTCGACGTGATCGGCTTCTGCGTCCCGGCCCCGGACCCGGTCGGGCCTGGTGACCGGTTCTTCGCCCGCGAGCTGGACAACGTGAAGAAGACCCCGGTCGTGGTGATCGTGACCAAGTGCGACGAGGTATCGCCCGAACGGGTGGCCGAGCAGCTGGTGGCGGTGAACGACCTCGGTGACTGGGCCGACGTCGTCCCGGTTTCCGCGGTGACCGGGTTCCAGCTCGACGTGCTTTCCGACGTGCTGGTCTCGCACCTGCCCGAGGGTGTCGCCCTGTACCCGGACGGCGAGCTGACCGACGAGCCCGAGCAGATCATGGTGGCCGAGCTGATCCGGGAGGCGGCGCTGGACGGCGTGCGGGACGAGCTGCCGCACTCGATCGCGGTGGTGGTCGAGGAGATGGGGCCGCGGCCGGGCCGCGACGACCTCACCGACGTGCACGCCGAGCTCTACGTGGAGCGGCAGAGCCAGAAGGCCATCGTCATCGGCACCAAGGGAGCCCGGCTGAAGGACGTGGGCACCCGGGCCCGCCGCCAGATCGAGGGCCTGCTCGGCACCAAGGTCTATCTCGACCTGCACGTGAAGATCGCCAAGGACTGGCAGCGCAATCCCCGCCAGCTCCGCCGCCTAGGCTTCTACGACTGAGGCGGCTGGCAGCTCCCAGGACCGCTCGGTCCGTCCGATCACCCGGTAGCCGAGCGTCTCGTTGATCCCGATCATGTGCCGGTTGGTCCCGGCGTTGCTGGTGAGGATGTGCTTGACCTGCGGCTCCTCGCGGGCCAGCAGGTCCATCATGGCCAGCTTGAGCCACAGCCCGAGCCGGTGACCGCGGTGCTCCCTGGCCACCGCGGTCAGCGCCTGGAAGGCCCACTCGGCCCACTCGGGCTGCTCGGAACCGACCTCGACCTGGGTCAGGCCGGCCGGCTCCCCGCTGGCCTCGCGGCAGGCCATCACGATGTACGGCAGCATGCCGTGCAGCCGCGCCCGCTCGTCGGTCGCGCGCACCCGCGCCGCGTCCCACACCAGTTCCTGGCGGCTCGGGTCGTGCGGTGCGTCGTCGCCCGCGCGGTTGAGCGCGGCCACCTGATCCAGGTACTCCTCCGGCACCGACCCGGACCAGCTGACCAGTGAGTACCCGGCCGAGGCGGCCTGTGCCTCGTCCCGCAGCGCGGCTAGCCGCTGCGGCGGGAGGGCATCGGTGTCCATCGCCCGCCGGATCTCGTTCATCCCCCAGGCCACCCCGCACGACCGGGCGAACGCCTCGCCCGGCGAACCCGCCAAGGTCAGCCCGGCCAGCAGCTCGCGCCCGGCGGCCATCGCCCGTCCGGCCGCGTGCCGCAGCAGGGCGGTGCCGAGCCCGTGCCGCCGCCGCGGCGGCGGCACCTGCAGGTCGAGGAGGGCAAGGTGCTTGTTGTCCCGGTCCGGCAGCTCGAGCAGGTACCACCCGCCGACCCCGGCCGCGTCCTCCAGCAGCCAGGTCTCCCGCGGTTCCCCCATGAAACCGGCCTGCAGCCAGCCCAGGAAAACCCGGGGCGGCATCACCGGCACCTCCGGATCGTCCGCCTCCCTGGTGGCGCGGTAGACCTCGTAACAGGCATCAACCCGCTTGCTGTCCCCGGCCCCGAACCGCTCAATGCCCATAGCCCCAGCGAACCCCATCCCCCCGGACCCCGCCACCCAATATCCGCGCCCCGCCCCCAACGGATCCCAGCAGTCTCACCAGCCCCTCACGCTGCGGCAATTCCGGGCTTTCGGCCGAAAAATCAAAAAATGAGGTATCGGATCTGCATAGGACCAGGCACGGCCGGGTCCGGCGGCGACATGATGGGCTTGCCTGTACCGGAAAGGCGGGGCGCACGTCGGCGGCGGGGTGCTTGCGGGGAGTGTGCCGGCCGGTCAGGCAGAAGGGGATCCACCGTGCTGATCATCTTCGGCTTCCGCGTCTTCTACCGGACGCTCGCGCAGGGCACCTTCCACTGCCGCCGCTGCGGCGGGGACCGGGAGTACCGTCACCGCGCCGGGCGCCGGTGGTTCACGCTGTTCTTCCTCCCGGTCATCCCGCTCAACGCGGTCGGCGAGCATGTTCAGTGCACGACCTGCAAGACCCGCTACGTGACCGACGTGCTCAGCCAGCCCACCACCGCGCAGATGCAGGCGGCCCTGCCGGCCGGCATGCGAGCCGCCGTCTCCGCCATGCTGCGGTCCGGCGACCCGTCGAGCCCGGCGTCCCGCCAGCGCGCGATCCAGGCGGTCATCGCGGCGGGCGTGCCGAACTACGACGAGGCCATGCTCAACGTCGACCTCATGCAGCCGTTCGAGGCGATCCGCCCGGCCCTGAACCAGGTCGGGGCTCAGCTCGCCATCCAGGCCCGGGAGTGGTACCTGGCCGAGGTGATCCGCATCGCGATGGCCGACGGCTCGCTCACCGAGACCGAGCGGCACGCCGCGCTGGCTATCGGCGGCGACCTCGGCATGACCCAGGCGCAGGTCGTCGGCGTGGTCGCGATGGCCGAGCAGTCAGCCGGACGCGACTAGCCTTCCCCGGGCGGCGTCACCTCGAGCTGCCAGCAGACGGCCGGCGCGCCGAAGGTGGCGTAGCCGAGGGCGTCGTTGACCGCGATCATGTGCTCGTTGCTCTCGGCGTTCCACGTTTCCATCCGCTCCAGCTGCGGCTCGGTGGTCGCGAGCAGATCCATCATGGCCAGCTTCAGCAGCAGGCCGAGCCGGTGCCCGCGGTGTTCCCGGGTTACCGCCGTGATCACCTGATGGCTCCAGCCCGGATCGTCCGGGTCCACCGCCACCTCGGTCAGCGCCGCCAGTTCCCCGGTGTCGTCGTGCCGCGCCGCCACCGCGTAGTCGTGCATCCCGTACCGGGGCCGCAGGTCGTTGACGCGTTCGCGGATGCGCTCGGCGTCCCACTGCTCGGCCGCGGACCCGGGTTCACGCGGGGCGTCGCCCATCGCGTTGTAGATCGCCGCCACCTGCCCCATGAACTCCTCGGGGACCGGGCCGACCCAGGACACCAGCGAGTAGGCGGCCGCGGCCCGCTCGGCCGGCCCGCGCAGCCGGGCGCGCTTGGCCTGGTCCAGGGAGGCGACGTCGAGCACGCGCTGGATGTCCACCAGGCCCGGCTTGGCCCCGGCCGCGCGGGCGAGCGCCTCGCCGGGGGAGCTCTGGCGCGCGGAGCCCTTGAGCACCGAGCGGCCGTTGGCCGCCGCGCGGTCCGCCGCGTGCTGGAGCAGGGCCCGGCCGGTACCGCGCTGGCGCTCAGCCGGGTGCACCATCAGGTCCAGCCTCGCCTGGTCCAGGTTCTCCTGGGACGGCAGCTCCAGCCGGTACCAGCCCGCGGCCGAGTCGCCCTGGCGGGCCAGCCACACCTCTCGCGGGTTGCCGTCCCAGCCGACGGCCAGCCAGCCGGCGAACGCCCGGTCCGCGAACGACGGTCCTCCCGGCTCGTCGACCCGCAGGGCGGCCAGGTACACCTCGTGGCACAGGCGCGCACTGCGCGTGTCGGACGGGTCGGCCTGCTCGATGCGCATCCTCACAGCCAACCCCGGCCCGGCCCGCGGCGCCACTGAATATCGCGCCGCGGGCAACTCCGCGGGCCAGGTACGCGCCCCCGCGCCACCCCCGGGCCCGCCCGGCTGGTATGGTGAGTTGCAATGTTGCGTGAGCTGCTCCTCCTTAGCGGCCGCGGCGGGGGCCGATAGGCCGGCTCCCTCGTCGCGGGGTGTTGGCGTGTCCGCTGGCCATTCATCAGCCAAATCACCCGCCCGTCAGCTCCGAGGAAGCAGCCAAGCCATGCAGCATGATCCCGCGTTCAAGCGCGTAACCCCCGTCCGTCAGCAGCCCAGTGGCATGCCGTGCCATCGCTACGCCGCGTTCCCCCCGGTCGAGCTGCCGGACCGCACCTGGCCGTCCAAGACCATCACCCGGGCCCCCCGCTGGCTGGCCACCGACCTGCGGGACGGCAACCAGGCGCTGGTCGACCCGATGAGCCCGGCCCGCAAGCATAAGATGTTCGAGCTGCTGGTGCGGATGGGCTACAAGGAGATCGAGGTCGGGTTCCCGGCCTCGGGCCAGACCGACTTCGACTTCATCCGCGAGCTCATCGAGGAAGACCGCATCCCGGACGACGTCCGGATCTCGGTGCTGACCCAGGCCCGCGAGGAGCTGATCGAGCGCTCGGTCCAGTCGCTGGTCGGCGCGCGGATGGCCACCGTGCACCTGTATAACGCGACCGCCCCGATCTTCCGCAAGGTGGTGTTCCGCATCGACCGCGAGGAGTGCCAGGCGCTCGCCGTCGAGGGCACCCGCCACGTGATGAAGTACGCCGAGCAGCTGCTGGACGGCACCGACTTCGGCTACGAGTACTCGCCCGAGATCTTCATGGACACCGAGCTCGACTTCGCCCTGGACGTGTGCTCGGCCGTCATGGACGTGTGGCAGCCCGGTCCGGACCGGGAGATCATCCTCAACCTGCCGTGCACGGTCGAGCGGTCCACCCCGAACGTCTACGCCGACCAGATCGAGTGGATGAGCCGGAACCTGCCCCGCCGCGACCACGTATGCCTGTCCGTGCACACCCACAACGACCGCGGCACCGCGGTCGCCGACGCCGAGCTGGCCGTGCTGGCCGGCGCCGACCGGATCGAGGGCTGCCTGTTCGGCAACGGCGAGCGCACCGGCAACGTCTGCCTGGTCACGCTGGGCCTCAACCTGTTCAGCCAGGGCATCGACCCGATGATCAGCTTCTCGGACATCGACGAGATCCGGCGTACGGTCGAGTACTGCAACCAGCTCCCCGTGCATCCCCGGCACCCGTACGCGGGGGACCTGGTCTACACCGCCTTCTCCGGCTCTCACCAGGACGGGATCAAGAAGGGCTTCGAGGCCCTGGAGGCGGAGGCGGCCAGCGCCGGCGTCCCGTTCGCCGAGTACCCGTGGGCCGTGCCCTACCTGCCGATCGACCCGCACGACGTGGGCCGCACCTACGAGGCGGTCATCCGGGTCAACTCGCAGTCCGGCAAGGGCGGCGTGGCGTACCTCATGAAGACCGAGCACCAGCTGGACCTGCCCCGGCGGCTGCAGATCGAGTTCTCCCGGGTGGTCCAGGGCCACACCGACGCCGAGGGCGGCGAGGTGCCGGCCGGGCGGATGTGGGAGATCTTCTCCGCGGAGTACCTGGCCGCGGGCTCGGTGACGCTGCTGGACCACCAGACGTCCTCGGTGGTCGAGGCCAAGCACGTGCTCGCCGCGGAGGTGGCCGTGGACGGGCGCCCGCAGCAGGTCGAGGGCGTGGGCAACGGCCCCATCTCGGCGTTCTGCGACGCGCTGGATTCCGTCGGCGTGACCGCGCGCGTGCTCGACTACGCCGAGCACGCGCTGACCGAGGGCACCGACGCCCAGGCCGCGGCGTACGTCGAGTGCGAGATCGGCGGCCAGGTCTTCTGGGGTGTCGGCATCGACGCGAACACGGTCACCGCCTCGATGCGGGCGGTCCTGTCCGCGGTGAACCGGTCCCGCCGGGGCTGATCGCAGCGCGGCCGCATCGCCGGCTGGCTCGTGCAGGCCGGCGATGCGGCCCTGCCGGAACCTGGTGCGATCGTTAAGGTTGGGGCATGAGCGACTCGCCCGACAATCAGCCTGAATTGCGTATTGCCGACACGGATCGTGACCAGGCCGCGGAGGTCCTCCGCGAAGCGCACGCACAGGGCCGGATCACCGTCGACGAACTGGACGAACGGCTGACGAGCGTGTACTCGGCCAAGACGTTCGCCGACCTGGTCCCGGTCACCCGTGACCTGCCGGCCGCGCGGGCCGCGGCGGCCGTGGACGCCAAGGCTCCCGCCCGCAGCCGGATCGGCGGCACCGCCCGGTTCCGGATGTCGCTGGCCATCCTGGGCGGGGCCAGCCGCGACGGCGCGTGGGTCGTGCCGGCCGAGTACAAGGCCATCGCGACCCTGGGCGGGATCAAGCTCGACATGAGCGATTCCACCTTCGCCGAGGCCGAGACCGTCATCAAGGCCTACGCCGTGCTGGGCGGCATGGAGATCACCGTCCCGGAGGACGCCGAGGTGGATGTCGGCGCCGTCGGCATCATGGGCGGCGTCGACCACGGCGGGGAAGGGCCGGGCGCGCCCGGCGGACCCCGGATCCGGATCGTCGGCGTGGCCGTGATGGGCGGCATCGAGGTCAAGCGCGGCCGGCCCAAGCGGTCGCGCCGCACCGAGCTTCCCTCGTCCCGGTAGCGTCCTGCGCCGGATTGTCCTAGCCATACGGGACAATAGGCAGGTGCAGCTCTACCGGGATGACGGAATCGTGCTGCGGACGCAGAAGCTGGGCGAGGCCGACCGGATCATCACCGTCCTCGGCCGCACCAGCGGGCGGATCCGCGCGGTGGCCAAGGGCGTCCGTCGGACCAAGTCCAGGTTCGGCGCCCGGCTCGAGCCGTTCACGCACGTCGACTTGATGCTGCACGTCGGGCGCTCGCTGGACGTGATCACCCAGGCGGAGGTCATCCGTCCCTACGGGGAGCGGCTGACCGCGGATTATCCGCGGTACACGGCCGGGGTGGCGATGCTGGAGACGGCCGAGCGCTTCACCCCGGTGGAAAAGGAGCCGTCGCTGCGCCAGCTGCTGCTCCTCATCGGCGGGCTGCGTGCCCTCACCGGGGCGGAGCACGCTCCCGGCCTGGTGCTCGACGCCTTCCTGCTCCGTTCGCTCGCGGTGGCCGGCTACGCGCCCGCCCTGGAGGAGTGCGCCCGCTGCGGCGCTGGCAGCGATGGCACCGGGGGAGGGCGCCGGCTGCCGGCCTTCGCGGTCGCGGCCGGGGGCATGGTCTGTGCCACCTGCCGTCCGCCGGGCGCCGCCTCGCCCGCCGGGCCGACGGTGGCGCTGATGCTCTCCTTGCTCCGCGGCGACTGGGACGGCGCCGATGGCAGCGAGCGCAGGCACCGGGTAGAGTGCAGCGGTCTCGTGGCCGCCTACCTTCAGTGGCACCTGGAGCATTCGATCCGTTCGCTGCGTCATGTGGAGCGTGTCTGATGGGGGTACGTCCGCCCGACCCGCACCCGAGCGGGGCGAGGCCGCCGGAACTGCCCGCCGAGCTCGTCCCCCGGCACGTCGCCCTGGTGATGGACGGCGACGGGCGCTGGGCCAAGAAACGCGGGCTGCCCCGGACCGAGGGTCACAAGGAAGGCGAGTCCTCTCTGCTCGACGTCATCATGGGCGCGATCGAGCTCGGCGTGCCCTACCTGTCCGCCTACGCCTTCTCGACCGAGAACTGGCGGCGCTCACCCGATGAGGTCCGCTTCCTGATGGGCTTCAACCGCGACGTCATCCACCGGCGTCGTGACCTGCTGAACGAGATGGGCGTCCGCATCCGCTGGGCCGGCCGCCGGCCGAAGCTGTGGCGCAGCGTTATCAGCGAGCTCGAGACCGCCGAGCAGCTGTCCGCCGGTAATTCCGTGCTCACCCTGCAATTCTGCGTGAATTACGGCGGACGGGCCGAGATCGTCGACGCGGCCGCGGCCATCGCTGCCGACGTGGCCGCCGGAAAGCTCCGGCCGGACCGGGTCAACGAAAAACTATTCGCTCGCTACCTGGACGAGCCTGCCGTTCCGGACGTCGACCTTTTCGTCAGGTCGTCCGGTGAACAGCGTCTTTCTAACTTTCTGCTCTGGCAGTCCGCTTATGCCGAGTTGGTCTTTCTCGACACGCTCTGGCCCGATTTCGACCGGCGGCATTTGTGGCACGCCTGCGAGATCTACGCCAGCCGCGACCGCCGCTACGGCGGTGCCGTGCCGAACCCGGTCCCGGTCGATCCGTCGCCCTGACCGGGCGTCGCCCTGCCCTCAAACACCGGGCCCAATAAAGTGCCCCCACCAGGTGTGGAGCCTGACCTCACTACCACCAGGGCGTCCGGGGCGCCGCACGACACGCCCGGGATCCGAGTAACTTCCGAGTAACTGTGCGTAGCCTGCCGAGGACTGGGAACCATTAGCGCAACTGGTGCGCAGGGACAGTACTCGTGAGTCGATATCGGTCTTTGGCGTGCCTATGGGGCCAGAGTGAACGATTCGCAACGGGGTCACTGGGGGTTTTATGCGCCGCGCGGCAATAGCCGTTCTCATCGTCGGGTTCATATTCTGTGAAATGGTATCGGGACCAGGGCAGCAGTCTGCCGCCATGGCCGCCAGCCTGGCCACGGGGGCCAATTCAGGAAAGGCGTCCAAACCGGACACGAAAACCGTCAAGTTCGACGGATATGCGATGAGCGTACCCGCGAGCTGGCCGGTCTACGACCTGACGAAGAATCCCCGCCGGTGCGTCCGGTTTGACATTCATGCCGTTTATCTCGGCACTCCCGGCCCGGACCAGGACCAGGACTGCCCGGCCAACCTGATCGGGCGGGTCGACACGATCAGCATCGGGTCGGCTCCGAAGCCCGCCCCGGCCGGGCGGAAGACGCCGGGGGACCGGAAGGGCCCGGCCCGGACCGGCCAGCAGCCCCCCGCGCCCGGCACCATCGTCGAGGTCCCGGACCGGCACGAGCTGGCGCTGGCGATGCCGGACGCCTCGCCGCCGATCGACGCGACCTACGGGACCGACCCGGGCTCCACCGAGCAGATCCTGACCACCGTCCGCCCGGACGGCACCCGCGGGGCCCGGTCCGGGGGCGACGCGATCCATGTCACCCGGCATCCGGTCATCCTCGCGGAGCCCGCTCTGGCGGCCCAGGGCCAGGACCCGAACCCGAAGTGGCCGATCATCAACACGCCGCCGACCGGCGTTCCCCCGGGCTGGCTGCCGCCCTCGGACGCCCCGGCCCCGCCGGCCCCGGCCCCGCCCGCGCCGGCCCCGCAGCCGACCGGCCCCGTGCTGGCCAACAACCCGGTCCCCGCCCCGCCGGCGACCACGGGCGGCACCCTGGCCGGCTTCGACACCTGCGCGGCTCCGTCGCTGTCGGCCATGAAGGCGTGGCGGGCGAAGTACGCCGCCACCGCGATCTACATCGGCGGCCAGATGATGGGCTGCAGCCAGGGCAACCTGTCCGCCGGCTGGGTCCAGCAGGCCAAGGCGATGGGCTGGGCGCTCCTGCCCACCTACGTCGGGCTGCAGGCGCCGTGCGACACCTTCTCCGGCAAGATCAACGCGAAGCAGGCCGCCTCCCAGGGCAACACCGCGGCCAGCCAGGCGGTCGCCTCGGCCAACTCCTACGGCCTGGGCAAGGGCTCGCCTATCTACTACGACATGGAGGCCTACGACCGCACCAACGGCGGCTGCCGGACCGCGGTCCTCACCTTCCTCGACGCCTGGACCAGGCAGCTGGAGAGCATGGGCTACGTGCCGGGCGTGTACTCCAGCGCCGACGCCGCGATCAAGGACCTGCAGACGACGACCACGATCGCCGGGCACCCGCTGGCCGAGCCGAAGGCCGTCTGGATCGCGCTCTGGGACAACGCGGCCGACCTGGACGGCACGCCCTACGTGAGCTCCGCCGTGTGGCCGTCGTCCGGCCGGTCCAAGCAGTACCAGGGCAACAAGACGGTCGAGGTGGGCGGGATCCCGCTCGTGATCGACGCGGACATGGTGGCCAGCGCGGTGGTGCGAGGGTGACCGGGAGGTCACCCAGCCGGACCAGGTGAATTCAATTCGCGATCACCGGCGCGGGCTCCTAAGCTAGGGCCACCCGGCCCCCGGAGCCTCCCCGCCCGCGCCGGGATCACGGGATTCGCGCCCGCCGACCGCCAGCCGGATGGAGACCTTCGCCATGGCATTGCGCAGTGACCGCCTCGACGCCGTCGTCAGCCTGAGCAAGCGGCGGGGGTTCGTCTACCCGTCCAGCGAGATCTACGGGGGCCTGCGGGCCGCCTGGGACTACGGCCCGCTCGGCGTCGAGCTGAAGAACAACATCAAGCGCCAGTGGTGGCGCTCGATGGTCACCGAGCGCGATGACATCGTGGGCCTGGACTCCTCGGTGATCCTGGCCCCCGAGGTCTGGCAGGCCAGCGGCCACGTCACCGAGTTCACCGACCCGCTCACCGAGTGCTCGTTCTGCCACAAGCGGTACCGGGCCGATCACCTGCTCGAGGCCTACGAGGACAAGCACGGCCACGCCCCGGCCGGCGGCCTCGCCGACCTCACCTGCCCGAACTGCGGCAACCGGGCCACCTTCACCGAGCCGCGCGTGTTCAACCTGATGCTGAGCACCCACCTGGGCCCGGTCGAAGACGACTCCGGCCTGGCCTACCTGCGCCCGGAGACCGCGCAGGGCATCTTCATCAACTTCAAGAACGTGCTGCAGACCTCGCGCAAGAAGATCCCGTTCGGCATCGGCCAGATCGGGAAGTCGTTCCGCAACGAGATCACCCCGGGCAACTTCATCTTCCGTACCCGCGAGTTCGAGCAGATGGAGATGGAGTTCTTCGTCAAGCCGGGCACCGACGAGGAGTGGCACCAGCGCTGGATCGACGAGCGCTTCGGCTGGTACGTGAACCTGGGCATCCACAAGGAGAACCTGCGGCTCTACGAGCACCCGCAGGAGAAGCTGTCGCACTACTCCAAGCGCACGGTGGACATCGAGTACAAGTTTGACTTCGCGGGCTCGGAGTGGGGTGAGCTCGAGGGCATCGCCAACCGCACCGATTTCGACCTGAGGACTCACGCCGAAGCGTCCAAGCAGGACCTGTCCTTCCTGGACCAGGAGTCGGGCGAGCGGTTCATCCCGTTCGTCATCGAGCCCGCCGCCGGCGTGGACCGCGGCGCGCTGACCTTCCTGCTCGACGCCTACGCCGAGGACGAGGCGCCGGACGCCAAGGGCAAGCTGGAGAAGCGGACGGTGCTGCGGCTGGACCGCAGGCTCGCGCCGGTCAAGGCGGCGGTGCTGCCGCTGTCGCGCAACGCGGACCTGTCACCCAAGGCCCGGGACCTCGCCGCGGCCCTGCGCAAGCGGTGGAACTGCGACTTCGACGACGCCAGCGCGATCGGCCGCCGGTACCGTCGCCAGGACGAGATCGGTACGCCGTACTGCGTTACCGTCGACTTCGGCACCCTGGAAGATCAGGCCGTCACGGTCCGGGACCGGGACACCATGCAGCAGGAGCGGGTCGGCATGGACGCCCTGGAAGGCTACCTGTCCGAGCGCCTCGGTCAGTGCTAAGAAGCGTCAACACGGGGGGTCACCGGGGGGTCGCCCCCCGGGGGTAAGCACGGTACATCTCGGCCGCGGCCTGGTGGAATCCTCCGGGAAGCCCGGCCGCGGCCATCGCCGCCGCGATCTCCTCCATCTCGCCCACCCAGCGCCAGCCCTTGGCCGCCGCCGAACGGTCCGCGCCGTCCCAGCGCTTCTCCAGGCCGGGCTGGGAGATGGCCCACTCCTCGAGCAGGCTGGCCTCCACGCCCTCGGCCCGGGCCAGCGCCCGCGCCGCCAGCAGCAACGCGGCTGATCCCTTGGTCCAGGACGCGTACGCCATCTTCACCGCGGACGCCGTGCCCGGCGGCGGCACCACCCGCGCGCCCACGTCGGTCCCGCCGAACAGCGCCGCCACCTCGGCCGCGCGCGGACCGGAGAGGTACAGCCGGGTGGACCCCGGCGCCGCCGGGGGAGGCCCGATGATCCCGCCGTCCACGTAGCCGGCCCCGCCCGCCTCGGCGATCGCCGCCACCTCCAGCGCCGTGGCCGGCGAGACCGCGTTGGCGTCCAGGTAGAGGCCGCCGAACCCGGCCACCTGCCGGGCCACGTCCAGGGCCGCGTGCGGCGGGCAGACCGAGACGATGACCTCCGAACGAGTGATGATCTCCGCCATCGTCACCCCCGCCAGCCCCGCGGCCTCCGCGCGCTCCCTGGTCGCCGCGCCCCGGCCCTCGGGAACCCACAGCACCCGGTGCCCCGCGCCGGCCAGGCACTTCCCGACCGCCGCCCCCATCTCGCCCGGATGCAGCAGCCCAATCGTCGTCTCGCTCATGGCTTCATCTCACCAGGTACCGAAGGCGTACGTGCCCATGGACCGCTGCGTGCCTAGCGGCGTGAACATATCCCCGCTGATCACCCCGGCCCAGTCCCGGCCCGCCGAGTGGATCATTCCGATGAGGACCTGGCCCGAAGCGCCGGACCAGAGCAAGGCGAAGACGGAGGGTTCGGTCTTTTCCTGGGCCCAGTCCCCCAGAATCCTGATCGGGCGGCCTGTCGTGACGGAGAACTCAGGGAATCCGGTGCTGCGCTTGATGATCCCGTTCTTAGCGGTATCCGTGATCGTGGTGCTGGGACAGACGATCGCCGACCCGTCCGGGGTAATGATCATTTCTTCCAGGCACTGGTACAGCGCCTGGCCCGGCTCCGCGGCCTTGGCCAGGGTCACCACCGGATGGCTGGCGGCCAGCAGGCTGCCGCCGTCATTGCCGGTATCGAGCAGCCGGACGCTCGCGGTCTTGCCGACCGACCAGTTGAACGCCAGCGTGCGCTGGCTGGCGGGCCAGGACAGCGACCGGGCGGCGTCGGGAAGGCCGATGGTGCCACCCGTTGCGGACCAGGTCCTGGCCACGGCGCCCAGCACCGGGTACAGCCTGATCTGCTGGACGCCCGCCCCCGCCGTGACCGCGATCGCGAGCATGTTGCCGTCGGGGGACAGGGCCAGCCCGATCATCGCCTTCCCGCTGGCCACCGTCATAGGCAGCCGGGCCTGCACGCCAGGGCGACCTGAGGAGTTCAGCCGGAACTTGTAGAACGTGACCCGATCCTGGCCCTGCTCGGCGAGGACGAAGGTCCGGTCGTCGCCGGCCGAGGTCACGGCCATGACTCTCCCGCCCGGCTGCGCGGGCCGGATCGTAGCCAGCGCCGCGCCGCTGACCGTCAGGTGCACCATCGCGCCGGACGGGGCGAGCGTTACGAAATACGGAGGCACCTGCCCGGACCCGACGTACGTGCTGACCGGCGGACCCGCCGGGACATCGGGCCGGGCGGTGGTAACCGGGCCGGCTGAGCCGCCCTGGTAAGCAGGCGGGCTCAGGGTGGCCACGGCGATCAAGATCCCGGACACCGCCAGTGCGGCGCCCAGGGGCGCCAGCCGGATGGCCCACCGGGTCCATGCCACGCCCGGTCTACGGCCGTTCCCGCGTCGGCGGCCGCGGTGCCGCGCCCGTGCCGCGGGCAGTTCCAGCGACGGCACGCTGGCCGGGGTCACCGTGTCCGCGGCCGCGCGGGCGGCCGCCCGGATCCGGTCCTCGATCATGTTCATGACTGCCCTTCCCCCAGGATCCGGCCGAGCGCGGCCAGCGCCCGCGACGTCGTGGACTTGACGGTGCCCCGGCTGATCCGCATCGAGGCGGCGATCTCTGCCTCGTCCAGGTCGAGGTAGAAACGCAGCACCAGCGCCTCCCGCTGCCGGGCGGGCAGGCTCCTGATCGCGGTCAGCACTTCGCGGTGCTCCTCGCCGATCAGCGCCCTGGCCTCGGCCGACTCACCCGGCGCATCCCCGGCCGAAGGGCCCAGGCCCGCCTGCCGCCGCCGGCGGCGCAGCGCCGACCGGCAGCCGTTGATGACACTCGACCGCAGGTAGCTCAGCGCCTTGCCGGGGTCTGACAGGCCATGCCAGCGCCGGTAGAGCCCGCAGAACGCCTCCTGCACCACGTCCTCGGCCGCGGCCCGGTCGCCCAGCATGACGACGGCCAGCCGGATCAGCCCGAGGGCGTGCGCCTGGTACAGCACGGTCACGGCTTCCGCCGGGGCCGGGGCGGTGACCCAGGCCGACGGCGGCAGGTCCGTTGCTTTGGCTTTCACGTATCAGAGACGCAGGCGGCCGTCTGTGGTTGCGCGGCCTGGCCGTAAAAGATTGGCTAGGACGGTAGGGTCCCTAGTGACTACACGACGTCGCATGCTGCGAGGAGCAGGATAGTGCCGAAGCTCGTTTACGACTTCACCGAAGGAAATAAGGATCTCAAGGATCTGCTGGGCGGTAAAGGGGCCAACCTGTCCGAGATGACGAATCTCGGGCTCCCGGTGCCACCCGGTTTCGTCATTACCACCGAGGCGTGCCGCTACTACCTGGAGCAGGGCTCCACCCCGGCCGGCCTCGACGAGGAGATCGCCGCCCACCTGGACGCCCTTGAGCAGTCGATGGGCCGCAAGCTCGGTGACCCGGCCGACCCGCTGCTGGTCAGCGTCCGGTCCGGGGCGAAGTTCTCCATGCCCGGCATGATGGAGACCGTCCTGAACATCGGCCTGTCCGACGAGTCGGTCCAGGGCCTGGCCAAGCAGGCCGGCAACGACCGGTTCGCCTGGGACTCCTACCGCCGGCTGATCCAGATGTTCGGCAAGACGGTGCTCGACATCGAGGGCGAGCACTTCGAGAATGCCATCGACGAGGCCAAGAAGGCCAAGGGCGTCCGCAACGACCTCGACCTCGACGCCGCCGACCTGCAGAGCCTGGTCGAGGCGTTCAAGGGCATCGTCAGGGCCCAGACCGGCCATGACTTCCCGCAGGAGCCGCGCGAGCAGATGGACCTGGCCATCAAGGCCGTGTTCAACTCCTGGAACGCCGACCGCGCCATCCTCTACCGGCGCCAGGAGCGCATCCCGACCGACCTCGGCACCGCCGTCAACGTGTGCTCGATGGTGTTCGGCAACCTGGGCGCGGACTCCGGCACCGGCGTCGCGTTCACCCGGGACCCGGGCACCGGCGCTCAGGGCGTCTACGGCGACTACCTGCAGAACGCGCAGGGCGAGGACGTCGTGGCCGGCATCAGGAACACCGTCCCGCTGCAGGACCTCGAGGGCATCGACAAGCCCGCCTACGACCAGCTCATGCAGATCATGCAGACGCTGGAGAACCACTACAAGGACCTGTGCGACATCGAGTTCACCATCGAGCGCGGCAAGCTGTGGATGCTGCAGACCCGGGTGGGCAAGCGCACCGCCGCGGCCGCCTTCCGCATCGCCATGCAGCTGGTGGACCAGGGCCTGATCGACGAGGACGAGGCGGTCCGCCGGGTCTCCGGCGAGGAACTGGCCCGGCTCATGTTCCCCCGCTTCGACACCAGCGGCGAGGTCACCAAGATCGCCAAGGGGATCAGCGCGTCCCCGGGCGCGGCCGTCGGCAAGGCCGTCTTCGACTCCGTCACGGCGGTCCAGCAGGCCGCCCAGGGCGAGAAGGTGATCCTGGTCCGCCGCGAGACCAACCCCGACGACCTGCACGGCATGATCGCCGCCCAGGGCATCTTGACCAGCCGCGGCGGCAAGACCAGCCACGCGGCCGTGGTCGCCCGCGGCATGGGCAAGACCTGCGTCTGCGGCGCCGACGAGCTCGAGGTCGACACCAAGGGCAAGAAGTTCACCGCGCCCGGCGGGATCGTCGTCAGCGAGGGCGACATGATCTCGATCGACGGCACCAGCGGCGTCGTCTACGCCGGCGAGGTCCCGGTCGTCGCGTCCGAGGTGGTCCGCTACTTCGAGGGCGAGCTGCACCCGCACGCCGACGAGGCCGACGACCTGATCCGGGCCGTGCACTCGATCATGCACCACGCCGACCAGGCGCGCCGGCTGGGCGTCTACGCCAACGCCGACACCGGCCCCGACTGCGCCCGGGCCCGCCGGTTCGGCGCCCGCGGCGTCGGCCTGGTCCGCACCGAGCACATGTTCCTGGGCGAGCGCCGCCAGCTGGTCGAGGACCTGATCCTGGCCAGCACCGACGACGAGCGTCAGCACGCCCTCGACGCCCTCGAGCCGCTGCAGAAGGGCGACTTCGTCGAGATCCTCGACGCGATGGACGGCCTGCCGGTGGTCATCCGGCTGATCGACCCGCCGCTGCACGAGTTCCTGCCCGACCTCACCGACCTGTCGGTCAAGATCGCCCTCGACGGCGACAACGCCACCGACAAGGACAAGGCGCTGCTGGCCGCGGTGCGCCGGCTGCACGAGCAGAACCCCATGCTCGGCCTGCGCGGCGTCCGGCTCGGCCTGGTCATCCCGGGCCTGTTCGACATGCAGGTCCGCGCGATCGCGCACGCGGCGGCCGAGCTCAGGCAGGGCGGCAAGGACCCGCGCCCGGAGGTGATGATCCCCCTCACCGCGACCGTGCAGGAGATGGAGATCAGCCGCGAGCACGCCGAGAAGGTGCTCAAGGAGGTCGCCGAGGAGACCGGCAGCGACGTGCACACGATGATCGGCACGATGATCGAGGTGCCGCGGGCCGCCCTGAACGCGGGCCCGATCGCCGCCAGCGCCGAGTTCTTCTCCTTCGGGACGAACGACCTGACGCAGATGACCTGGGGCTTCTCCCGGGACGACGTGGAAGGCGCGTTCTTCAGCCGGTACATCGACCTGGGCATCTTCGGCGTCTCGCCGTTCGAGACGATCGACCGCGACGGCGTCGGCCGCCTGGTCAAGATCGCCGTCGAGGAGGGCAAGCAGGCCCGCCCCGGCATCGAGCTCGGCGTCTGCGGCGAGCACGGCGGCGACCCCGATTCGGTGCACTTCTTCCACGAGGTGGGCCTGGACTACGTGTCCTGCTCGCCGTTCCGGGTGCCGATCGCCCGCCTGGAGGCGGGCCGCGCCGCGCTGGCCGGCGAAGGCTCAGCTAGCCGGTAACGAGTGACAGCAGGTTATGACGACAGCGCCACGGCCCGCTGGGTGGCAGAGCCGCCCAAGCGGGCCGGGCGCAGTGATTTCGAGCGAGACCGGGCCCGCGTGCTGCACTGCGCCGGCCTGCGCCGGCTCTCGGCCAAGACCCAGGTGGTGGCGCCCGGGTCGGCCGACTTCCCGCGGACCCGGCTCACTCATTCCCTGGAGTGCGCGCAGATCGGGCGCGAGCTCGGCCAGGAGATCGGCTGTGATCCCGACCTGGTCGACGCCGCCTGCCTGGCGCACGACATCGGGCACAGCCCGTTCGGCCACAACGGCGAGGCCGCCCTCAACGAACTGGCCGCCCCGTACGGCGGCTTCGAGGGCAACGCCCAGTCGCTGCGCCTGCTGACCCGGCTCGAGTCCAAGGTCCCCGGGGCCGGCCTGAACCTGACCCGGGCCACCCTCGACGCCACCCTCAAGTACCCCTGGTTTGGCGAGCCAGGCGTCAAGTTCGGCGCCTACGCGGACGACGCCGAGGTCTTCGCCTGGATCCGCCAGGGCGCCCCCGACCGCCGGTCGTGCCTGGAAGCCCAGGTCATGGACTGGGCGGACGACGTGGCCTACTCGGTGCACGACATGGAAGACGGCTTCCACGCCGGCCTCATCACGTTCAAGACCCTGAAATCCCCGACCGAACGGGCCGAGCTCTCCCGCACCACCCTCGCTTACTGCGGCACCGACGTAACCCCCGGCGAGCTCAGCGAGATCCTCGATGACCTGCTTGCCCTGGACATCTGGCCGCACTCCTACGACGGCGGCCCCGCCGCCGCGGCCGCCCTCAAGAACCTCACCAGCGCCCTCATCGGCCGCTTCTGCGTAGCCGCCCAGCAAGCCACCCTCTCGGCCGGCCTGGAAACCACCCCGCCCGCATCCGCGACTCCCCTCAGTCACACCAGCCCCATCGGCCACTCCTTCACTCGTTACACCGCCAACCTCGTCGTTCCCCGCCGTCAGCGCCTCGAATGCGCCCTGCTCAAGGGCATCACGGCCCGCTACGTCATGGCCCGGGCCGGTGCCGCCCAGGCCCAGGCCCGGGAGCGCGAGCTGCTGGCCGAGCTGGCCCACGCCGTCGAGCACGGCGCCCCCGCCACCCTGGATCCGCTGTTCCGCCCGGCCTGGGAGCAGGCCGCCGCTGACGCCGCGCGCCGCCGCGTGGTCATCGACCAGGTGGCCTCGCTCACCGATACCTCGGCGATCGCCTGGCACCACCGCCTCTGCGCCCCCTAGCCTTTGCGCCATGCCCCCTATGTGATCGCGCGCGGCGGCCTAACCGCGGCCAAGTCCGCCGAAACGCTGCGATCTTCGCCGGGCTGCACCAGAACCACGGCGTGGAGTTCCGCTTCCACGAGAAGGCGGTCGAGTTCCGCCCCCCCAACCCCAAAATCCCCATCACCCGCAGCTATTGCGGAGGATCCGGCTTACCCGGAGGATCTGGGTGTCCCTGGGGTCCTTAATTCTCCGCATAAGCCATTTCCTCCGTGCTATTCGCGTAGCGGACCGAATGTCGGTGGGGCGCGACACACTGTGCGCCATGGCACGTGAGCTTCCTTCTGCACTCCGCTATCTGGCGAGCCGCCAGCATGGTGCCGTCTCTCGCTCGCAGGCTCTTCGGGGCGGCCTCACACCTGGCATGATCAAGTTCCGGCTGAGCAGCGGCCGATGGCAGCAGGTGTATCCGGGCGTTTACACGACCTTCAACGGAGCCCTAGGGCACGGAACGCGCCTATGGGCGGCGTCGCTTTCTTCCGGCCCGGGCGCCATCTTGAGCCATGAGACGGCTGCGGAACTGCATCTGCTCGCCGATAAGCGGGACAGGCTGATCCACGTGACGATTCCAGAGACGCGACGCGTGATAGCGGCCCAGGGAGTCTGCTTGCACCGATCGGGCCGGGTAATCGAGACGGTGCGAGAGCAGGACTATCCGCCGCGGACGACGGTGGAGGAGACGGTGCTTGACCTGACGCAGACGGCTAAGAGCTTTGATGATGTGTGCGGGTGGGTGACGCGGGCGGTCGCGCGGGAACTCACCGACGAGGCCCGGCTGCAGGCGGCCATGGCCACGCGCAAGCGGCTGCGCTGGCGTGCCGATCTGCACGAGATCCTCGAGGCGGCGGTCACGGGCGACCACTCGGTGCTGGAATTCCGCTACCACCGGGACGTGGAGCGGGCGCACGGCCTGCCCGAGCCCGAGCGCCAGCTTCCGTTCACGACGCAGGACGGGCGGCAGGGCCGGCGAGACCGCGTTTACCAGGAGTACGGCGTGGTGGTGGAGCTGGACGGCCGGCTGGCCCACCCGGAGGAGAACAGGTGGAAGGACAAGGCCCGGGACAACGCCGCCGCCGCGGGCGGGCAGCAGTCGCTGCGGTACGGCTGGACCGCGGTTACCCAGCGTCCCTGCGTGACCGCAGCCGAGGTCGCCGCAGTACTGCGCAAGCACGGCTGGCCGGGGCGTCCGCAGCCGTGCTCACCCGCCTGCTGTGTCGTGGCGGCCGAGAAGTGATAGGCCGTGCAGCGCGATAGCCGGTGAACTCCCGCCAGCCTCCCGGCCCCACGTAGCTGCCGCCCGCGATGGCGTCCGCGCGGCTGAATCCCGGTTACGCGCCGGTGACGGCGGCGAGCACCCGGTCGGTGTCGGTCAGGTCGGGCAGCACCACGTGCGCCCCCGCCGCCGCCAGTTCGGCCGCGCCGTAACTGCCGGTCGCGACGGCTATCACGCGCGCCCCGGTGGCCAGCGCCGCCGCCACGTCCAGCGGCGTGTCCCCGATCAAGACCGTGGCCGGGCCGTCGAAGGACACCCCGTAGATCCGGCTCGCCGCGGCCCGGGCGGCCGTGACCAGCTCGGCCCGCGCCTCGTGCACGTCACCGTACGCGCCGGCCGCCAGGTCGAGATGCTCACCGAGCCCGGCCCGCGCCAGCTTCAGCGCCGCCATCGTCCGGACGTTGCCGGTGAGCACCGACTGCCGGATCCCCGTAGCGGCCAGTGCCGCGATCGCGTCCGCCGCGCCCGCCAGCGGCCGCACCGGTCCGGCGACGGAGCCGGAGGCCGCGGCCCGCTCCAGCGCGGCCAGGAACGGGCCGACCGCGGACGGCGGCACCCCGGCCAGCGCGAAGGTGTCGCCGATGATGGCGCGGTCGGTCCGCCCCGCCTTGGGCGCGACCACGGTCAGCTCCCGGCCGAACATCTCCCGGAACACCACCTCGTACAGCCGCGTGCCCAGGCCATCGGCGCTTACCAGCGTGTAGTCCACGTCCCACAGCACCAGCAGCTCAGCCACGCCCCCAGGCTAGCGGCCGGAAAGGCTCAGGCGCCGACCGGGCGGTACAGCACGCGCCAGCCCCCGGCCAGCAGCGGCAGGGCGGTCCCGGGTCATCGCGGCCAAGGCGGCGGCGGGCGCGATGACCCGGGACCGCCGCGGGACCAGGGTGAACGTCGTCAGCGGGGTGCGCTGCGACCATTTGGTCCGGGCCGGGCTGCGGGGCACACGCCCGCGCTGACGATACCGCGCAGGAATGTCGGCGGCCAGGGCTAGACTCAGCTCGCGTCGGGGTGTGGTGGGCAAGGTCAGCGGAGGTAGACAGTGGCTGGGCGGATCCGCGACGAGGACATCGCGCTGGTTCGCGAGCGCTCGCCCATCGACGAGGTGGTGGGGGAGTACCTCCAGCTGCGCAACGCGGGCGGCGGCTCGCTCAAGGGCCTGTGCCCGTTCCACGACGAGAAGACCCCCTCCTTCAATGTGACGCCTGCGAGAGGATTGTTCTACTGTTTCTCGTGCGCTGAGGGTGGCGACGCGATCAAGTTCGTGCAGAAGATCGACGGGCTCAGCTTCATCGAGGCGATCGAGCACCTGGCCAGCCGGGCCGGCGTCGAGCTCCGCTACGAGCAGGGCGGCTACGTCCCGGGCCAGGAGCAGAGCCAGCGCCGCCGGCTGACCGACGCTCACCGGCAGGCCGCCGAATATTACGCCGAACGACTCGGCGGATCCGACGCCGCTCCCGCGCGTGCCTTCCTGGCTGAACGCGGTTTCGAGCTCGCCGACGTCGAACGGTTCGGTGTCGGCTACTCGCCGAAGGCCTGGGAAGACCTGACCCGGCACCTGCGCGGGCGCGGTTTCACCGATGCCGAGCTGATCGCCGCCGGCCTGTCCCGGGAGGGTAACCGGGGCACCAGGGACCGGTTCCGCGGCCGGCTGATGTGGCCCATCCGCGACCTTTCCGGCGACGTCATCGCGTTCGGCGCGCGCAAGCTCGATGCCGACGACGACGGCCCGAAGTACCTGAACACGCCGGAGACCTCGCTGTTCCGCAAGAGCACCGTGCTCTACGGGGCGGACCTGGCCAAGCGCGAGATCGGGCAGCGCCGGCAGGCGGTCATCGTGGAGGGCTACACCGACGTGATGGCCTGCTACCTGGCCGGGGTGCCGACCGCGGTAGCGACCTGCGGCACCTCGTTCGGCGAGGACCACATCAAGGTGCTGCGCCGGCTGATCATGGACACCGAGGGGTCGGCCGGCGAGGTGATCTTCACCTTCGACGGCGACGCGGCCGGCCAGCGGGCGGCGCTGCGCGCGTTCGGCATGGAGGAGAAGTTCGTCACCCAGACGTTCGTGACCGTGGAGCCCGACGGCCTGGACCCGTGCGACCTGCGGCTGGCGCACGGCGACGGCGCCGTGCGCGACCTGATCGCCCGCCGGGTCCCGCTGTTCGAGTTCGCCATCAAGGGCGTGCTCGGCCACCACAACCTGAACACCACCGAGGGCCAGCTCGCCGCGCTGGACGAGGCGGCGCCGATCGTGGCCAAGATCAAGGACCAGGGCCTGCGCACCAGGTACGCGATCAACCTAGACCGCTGGCTCGGGCTGATGGACGAGCGGTTCGTGCTGTCCCGGGTGCGCACGCACGCGGGCGATACGAATACCGCGGGCCGGCGGCGCGGTCAAGATCGCGGCCAGGACGGCAGGCAGGGGAACGGGGGCAGGCAAGCTGGCTCGTTCGGCTCGAATGGCGGCGCGAGCGCGGACGGCGGGCCGCGGGCCAACGGCGCCCGGCCGTACGACCATAGCGATCCTGTGATCGTGGCCGAGCGGGAGGCGCTCAAGCTCGCGGTGCAGCGGCCCGGGCTGTGCGGGCCCGAGTTCGACGCGCTCGGCGCGGACGCGTTCACCGCGCCGGTCCACGGCGCGGTGTTCACCCTGATCGCGGCGTGCGGCGGCACGGCCAGCGGCGGGACCAGCCCGCGGCAGTGGGCCACCCGGCTGCGCGAGGAAGCGCCGAACGAGCGGGCCCAGTCGTTCGTGACCGCGCTGGCGGTGGAGCCGATGAGCCTGGACCGGGAACCCGACGAGGGATACGCCGAGAAGGTGCTCGCCCGGGTTGGCGAGCTCGCCATCAGCCGGGAGATCGGCACGGTCAAGGCCCGGCTGCAGCGGACCAACCCGATCGAGGAACAGGCCAGTTACAACAGGTTGTTCGGGGACCTGGTGGGGCTGGAGAAACGCAGGAAGGCGCTGCTCGACCGCGCCGCAGGCGCCTAGGTACAGGCGCCGCAGGCGCCTAGGCACAGGGGCCGCCGGGGCCTGAAACCCGGTCCCATGTAGCCGGGGAGTAACAAAATTAGGTCCCCCGTAACCATGGGTTGGTAGCGCAGACTGTTGCCGTGACCCTCACCGTACTAACGAACGGTCCAACGCCAGCGGAGCAGCTGACGGATCTCGTGGCGCTAGGGCGGGAGCGTGGTTCCCTGACCATGGCTGACGTCGTGGTGGCGCTCGATCGTGCTGACCTGCCGCCGGAAGCCCTCGACTCGGCCGTGCGCACGCTGGCCGAGGAGGGCGTCGACGTTCTCGACGTACCGGTGGAGGACGACACCGACACCGAGGCGGAGATCCGGCAGGCGGAGAGGGGAGCGGCCGAGGCGGGCCGGCGGGCCGCGACCAGCGACCTGGTGCGGATCTACCTCAGGGAGATCGGCCGGGTGCCGCTGCTGACCGCCGAGGACGAGGTCGAGCTGGCCAAGGCGATCGAGGCCGGGCTGTTCGCCGAGGAGAAGCTGGGCGGCGGCTTCCCCCTGCTCGGCGCCGTTCACGGTGACCTGGAGCTGCTGGTCGGCGAGGGGATCAAGGCCAAGCAGCGGCTCATCGAGGCCAACCTGCGGCTGGTGGTGTCGATCGCGAAGCGCTACATCGGCCGCGGCCTGGTCTTCCTCGACCTCATCCAGGAAGGCAACCTCGGGCTGATCCGCGCGGTGGAGAAGTTCGACTACACCCGCGGCTACAAGTTCTCCACGTACGCGACCTGGTGGATCAGGCAGGCCATCACCCGCGCCATCGCCGACCAGGCCCGGACCATCCGGGTGCCGGTGCACATGGTGGAGACGATCAACAAGCTGGCCCGCGTGCAGCGGCAGCTGCATTCCGAACTCGGCCGGGAGGCCACCGCGGCCGAGATCGCGGCGGAGATGGGCCTCGAGACCGACCGGGTCGCGGAGATCCAGCGGATCGCCCAGGAGCCGGTGTCCCTGCAGTCCCCGATCGGCGAGGAAGAGTCCGACCTGGGGGACTTCATCGAGGACGCGGACGCCGTGGTGCCGATCGAGGCCGCGGCGTTCATCATGCTGCAGGACCAGCTCGAGCGGGTCCTGACCGAGCTGGCCGAGCGCGAGCAGCGGATCATCCAGCTGCGGTTCGGCCTCAGCGACGGGCACCCGCGGACGCTGGAGGAAGTCGGCCGGGAGTTCGGCGTGACCAGGGAGCGGATCCGGCAGATCGAGTCGAAGACGCTGGCCAAGCTCCGCCACCCCAGCCGCGCCCAGATGCTCCGCGAGTACCTCGATTTATGGTGACCTGACCGCAAGCGAACCCCGGGCCCCGTAGAAGCGGGACCCGGGGTTGGCCGATTCTGCGCGGCTCCGTTCCCCCGTTAGTGAGGGCGGGTGCCGTTGACCGTCGCGGGCTCGTGCTCGGCGTCTGCCGCGTGCCGGCCCGGGAGCCGGTCGAGCTGCCCGCGGACCTTGCCGGCGCTGGTCTTCGCCGTCTCGGCCAGCTTCGGCGCCCGCGCCGCGGCCTTGTCCCCGGCCGCCTGGCCGAGCTGAACTGCCTTCTGGCCCGCGGCCTGCGCGGTCTTGCGGACGGCGGGATTCTCCGCCACCTTGCGGCTGACCGCCTTGATCTGCTCGTAGCGCTCGCGGCCGGCCCGCGCGCCGGCGATGAAGCCGGCCGCGAAGCCCGCGATGAACGTGGCGCGGTATCGCATCTAGCACCCCTTTCGCGCTTGTTCGTGTGTCGCCACCATGACCTTCCCCGATTACGCGATCGTACTCGTCAGGTAAGGCTCCGATGAACTCCGCGCCCCGCGTCGCCGCGGGTGTCACACGCACGCCCCAGGTGCGCTAACCTTATGCGGGTCGATCCCGCGTAGCTCAATTGGCAGAGCAGCCGGCTGTTAACCGGCAGGTTCTTGGTTCGAGTCCAAGCGCGGGAGCCATCATCGTCCCAGCGCGGCAAGCGGCGCTTCCCCCGTTCACGTCCCCGTAGGGGTGGTGAACGTCTACAGGTCGATGGTCATCCCGTCGTAGGCGGCGGGCGTGCCGACGTCCGCGAGCCTGGCCAGCATGTCCGCGGACATGTGAGTGAGCACGATCCGCCGGGCCCGGAGCTCGCCGAGGTGCTCGCGCAGCGTCTGGTAGTCCAGGTGGTACCGGACGGGCCGGTCGAAAGTGTAGGCCTCCACCGCGAACAGGTCCGCCCCGCGCGCCGCCTCGGCCAGCGCTCCGGTCCACTGGGTATCCCCGGAATAGGCGAAGCTCCGGCCGCCGAGCTCGACCCGCAGCGCCAGCGGCGGTGCTCCGCACGCGTGCTCGACCTCCCAGCCGCGCACGGCCGCCGCGCCGAGGCTGACCGGCGTCCCGTCGGTCCGCAGCTCGGTGATCTTCACCTCGAACCGTCGCTGCACCTGGCTCGAGCCGGGGAACAGCGCCTCCATCGCCTCGGCCAGCCGCGCCCCGGTCCCTGGCGGCCCCGCCACCAGCAGCGGCGTCGATCTCCGGGAGAACTGGCCGTCGAGGATCAGGAAGGGCAGGCCGCCGAAGTGGTCCCCGTGCAGGTGGGTCACGGCCACGGCGCCAACCTCGTCCGGATCCAGGCCCTGGGCCTTCATCGCCGTCAGGCTGGTCGCGCCGCAGTCGACCAGCAGGACCTGTCCCTCGCTGGACAGCCGGATGCACGTCTGCCACCGCCCGCCGCTGCCGAACGCGTCCCCGCTGCCCACGAACCGCACCCGCACGCCGCGGTCCTCAGCCCTCGGGCAGCGACCGCGGCTCGATCCCGGGCACGGGCTGAGCGCTGCCGTACTCGTAGGCGCCCCGGCTGCTGGACAGGGTGAGCTCGGGACGGCCCGGACGGCGCAGGGTCAGCTTGACGCCAGCCAGGGCGGCGTGCCTGACGGCGCGCGTTCCGCCTTGCGGGTCGGCGTAGGTCACGGCCACCGGGTCGGTGTCTCCCGCGGCCACCGACAGCAGCAGGCGGGCCCGCGGCGAGGCGATGCGGGCGGTGAGCCGGTCCGGGCGGGCCTCGACCAGCGGCGGCCGGCCGAGGCCGCCCAGCGTGATCCGCTTCCCGTCCAGGCCGAGGGCGCCCATCGCGGTCCACGGCGACCGGACCGGGCCGACCTTGATCCTGGCCAGCACCAGGTCCAGCCACGCCTCCGGCGCGGCGCCGAAGTCGGCCGCGTGCAGCCACACCCACGTATCGGCATGCTCCGAGCCCCAGTTACGGCCGACCGTTCCCCGCCACCCGGACACGGTGACCTCCTGGCCGCCGGTCTCGAGCACGCCGCTGACCTGACCGTCGGGCACCTCCGTCACGAGCTTGGTCCGCGGCAGCGGCGCCCGGTACAGCGCGGGCGGCCGCAGCGGCCGCAGCGGCGCCTGCCCGCTGGTGACGGTCAGATCCCAGCGGGCGCTCTGGCCTCCCGTCGCGGCCTGACCCCGGAATGCCTCCGGGCCCGCGATCGTCCCGGGCGGGAAGGCGCCGAAGACTTCCTTGACCATGGCCGGCGGCTTGTCCTGGCTGGCGTCGAAGACCGCGCACCACAACGCCAGCGACTCCGGTCCCTGCGGCGGCCGCAAGCGGGTGCGGCGGATCCACAGGGCCCGGGGCGAGGCCGGGTCGCGGGCGCTGACGAACCACGACTCGTACCCGTCGGTGTCCATCTGCCCATCATGCCCGCTAGGGCCTCGGCGCGGGAGCAGACCCTCCGCTAAGGTGGGCGCCGTGAAGGGTATCGACCTGGCTCGTCTGAGCCTGCGGGCAGCGATCGGCGCCACGATGATCGCCCACGGCGTCCGGCACGGCCGGACCCTGGACGGCACCGCGGGCTGGTTCTCCTCGATCGGCTTCCGGCAGCCCCGGCTGCAGGCCATGGCCAGCGCGGCGGTGGAGACCGGAGCGGGGGTCGCGCTGATCGCCGGGGCCGGGACCCCGGTCGCCGCGTCCGCCGTCGTCGGCACCCTCGCGGTCGCGGCCCGGACCGTGCACCTGCCCAACGGGTTCTTCGTCAACGCCGAGGGCTACGAGTACGTGATGAACCTGTCGGTCGCCTCGGTGGCGCTGGCCGCCCTGGGCCCGGGTGACCTGAGCGTCGACCGCCTCCTGGGCATCCACGACCGGCTCACCCCGGCCCGCCGCGCCGCCCTGGCGGCCGGCCTGGGGCTCGGCGCGGCCGCCCTCCAGCTCGCCGCCTTCTGGCGCGCCCCCGAACCGGACCCAGAGAGCTGAAACACCGGGTCCTCACCGGTAGTCCGAGGTCCCGGCCAGCTCAGCGGCCGCCGCCATCAGGTCGAGGACGATCGGGCCGAACGCCTGCAGCTTCACGTCGTCCCCGGCCCGCTGGAAGCCCTGCTCCAGCACGATGGCGAACTTCCACCCGGCCAGGACCAGGTAGTAGTCGATGTCGTCGACCTGCCGTCCGGATACCTCCGCGTAGTGCGCCAGCAGGTCGGACCGGGACGGCAGGCCGGACAGGTCGACGTGGCTGAAGAACGCCATCCCCGCCGCCCCGGTCTCAGCCGGCCAGCTCTGCAGCAGCCAGCCCAGGTCGAGCTTGGGATCGCCGACGGTCCCCATCTCCCAGTCCACGATCGCGGCCAGCCGGGCCGGGGTACCGTGCCCGAACATCACGTTGGCGAGCTGGTAGTCGCCGTGCATGAGGCCCGGGATGTAGTCCCGCGGCCGCCGGTCCCGCAGCCAGGCGGTGGCCTCGTCGAAGCCGGGCAGTTCCCGGCCCTTGATCCGGTCCAGGAACGTCGTCCACCGGCCGACCTGGCGCTCGTGGAAGCCGTCCGGCCGTCCCAGGTCGTGCAGGCCCCTGGCCTCCCAGTCGACCCTGGACAGCCGCGCGATGCCCTCCACGAGCTGGTAGGCCAGCTCCCGCCTGGCCTGCGGGTCGCGGTCGAACGGCGCGGGCCAGCCGCGCTCGTCCACCGGCGACCAGCCGTCGACGAAGCCCATCAGGTAGAAGGGCCGCCCCAGGACCGAGGTATCGGCGCACCGGGCCACCGCCCCCGGGCAGGGCACGCCGGTACCGGTCAGCGCCTCGATGATGCGCCACTCGCGCAGGATGCCGTCGTCCCGGGCGGCCGGCGCCGACGGCGGCGGGATCCGCATCGCGCAGCGCAGGCCGCCGCGGCGGATCTCGTAGATCTCGTTCTGGGTGCCGCCGGACAGGAGGCGGTGCTCGGCCGGCTCGCCCTTCCCGGCGAGCCCGGCCTCGTCCATCCACCGGGCGAGGCGACCGAAGTCGATCACTGATTCCCCACCTCGTGCTCCCGGTACTCGGCGTATTTCCGGAGAATAATCGCCTCGTGACTTCCTTCGCAGCACTTCATGACCTGACCGGCCAGGTGGCCGTCGTCACCGGGGGATCGCGCGGCATCGGCCGCGCCATCGTGCAGACGCTGGCCGAGGCGGGCGCCGACGTGGTCATCGCCTCCCGCAAGCTCGACGCCTGCGAGGCGGCGGCCGCCGAGGTCCGGGCCTCGACCGGGCGCCAGGCGGTCCCCGTCGCCTGCCACGTCGGGCGGTGGGGCGAATGCGACCGGCTCATCGCGCGGGCCCTCGAGGAGTTCGGCCGGATCGATATCCTGGTCAGCAACGCGGGCATGTCCCCGCTGTACGAGAGCCTCGACGCGGTGAGCGAGGAACTCTTCGACAAGACCATGGCCGTCAACCTCAAGGGACCGTTCCGGCTGGCGGTGCTGGCCGCCACCCAGATGGCCGCCGGCGACGGCGGGTCCATCGTCAACATCGGCACCACCGCGTCGCTGACCGCGAGCACTAGGGAACTCCCGTACGCGTGCGCCAAGGCGGGCCTCAACGCGCTCACCGTGGGCCTGGCCGAGGCGTACGCGCCCAAGGTGCGGGTCAACGCCATCTTGCCCGGCCCGTTCCGGACCGATATCAGCAAGGCCTGGGCCCCGCCCGAGGGCGCCGAGGTCCCCTGGGTGCCGCTGGGCCGGATCGGGGTCCCGGCCGAGATCGCGCCGCTCGCGCTCCACCTGGCCAGTGCCGCCTCCAGCTTCACCACCGGGGCGATCATCCGAGTCGACGGCGGCCTCACCGGCAAGGTATGAGCGCGCGCACGCCCTATTGTCAGTCACGTGCTCCTGCGTAACGCCGAGCTGACCGGGCGGCTCCAGTGCGACCTGCGCGTCAGCGGCGGCACGGTCACCGCGGTGGCCCCGGTCCTGCCGCGCCGCGACGGCGAGGCCGTGTACGACTGCCGCGGCGGCGCCGTCCTGCCCGGGCTCTGCGATCACCACGTCCACCTGCACGCCATGGCGGCCCGGGCCGGCTCGGCCCGCTGCGGACCGCCCGAGGTAACCACCCCGGCCGGCCTGGCCGGGGTCCTGGCCGCCGCCGAGCCGGACGCCGCCGGCTGGATCCGCGGCACCGGTTACACCGAATCGGTCGCCGGGAACCTGGACGCGCCCGCGCTGGACCGGCTGCACGCCGGCCGGCCGGTCCGGATCCAGCACCGCAGCGGCGCCCTGTGGATGCTCAACAGCGCCGCCCTCGCCGCCATCGGCTCCGGCACCAGCCATCCCGGCATCGAACGCGACGCGGACGGCCGCCCGACCGGGCGGCTGTGGCGGGCCGACGCCTGGCTGCGGTCGCGCCTGCCCGCGGCGGGCCCGCCCGACCTCGCATCCGTCGGTGCCACCCTGCTCGGCCACGGCATCACCGCCGTCACCGACGCGACCCCCGACCTGGATGAGGAGGCCATCAAGGCGACCGAACGAGCTATGTTCTCCGCGGCGCTCCCGCAGCACGTCCAGCTGCTCGGCGTTCCGCTCGGCCGGACGCTGCCCGCCGACCGGGCCCGCCCCGGTGGCGAAGGACGGCGCGGCCCGTCGTCCGGTCCCTACAAGATCGTGCTGGCCGACTCCGGGCTGCCCGGCTACGACGAGCTGACGGAGCGGATCCGCGCCGCGCACGCCGCGGGCCGGGCCGTCGCCGTGCACTGCGTCACCCGGGAGGCGCTGGTGCTCCTGCTGGCCGCGCTGGACCAGGCCGGCCCCCGGCCCGGCGACCGGATCGAGCACGCCGCGCTCGTCCCGCCCGGACTCGTCCCCGAGCTAGCCCGGCTCGGCGTCCGGGTGGTGACCCAGCCCGGCTTCCTGGCCGACCGGGGCGATGACTTCCTCCGCGACGTGCCCGCCGCCGACCGTCCCGACCTGTACCGCTGCGCCACCCTGGTGCGCGGCGGCGTCCGGGTGGGGCTGTCGAGCGACGCCCCGTTCGGCCCGCTCGACCCGTGGGCCGTGATCGCCGCCGCGGCCGCCCGCCGGACCGCCTCCGGGCAGGTCGCCGGGCCGGGGGAGCGGATCACCTTCGCCCGGGCCCTGGACGCCTACCTGGCCCCGCCCGATGACCCGGGCGGGCCCGCCCGCCGGGTCAGCCCGGGCCTGCCGGCCGACCTGGTGGTGCTGCGCGCGCCGCTGGCCGGAGCGGCCGGCCTGCCGGACCCGGTGCGGGCCGTGCTGACGGGCGGGACGATCGCGCTGGAGAGGTAGATCATGATGGCGCGGCCCCCTCGACGGCGCCGGTGAGGAAGTCGATCAGCCCGAACGGCGCGCGGTCACCGAGACAAAGGTCCAGGATCTCGTAGGCGTCCGCGTATTCGGCCGCGCTGCGCGGGAACACCGCCGCTTCGTAGGCAGCCAGCGCCGCCTCGATGTCGCCGGGATACGCCGCGATCGCCTGTCCGAGCTCGGCGCCGTCGAACATCGCCAGGTTCGCGCCCTCGCCGTCCGGCGGCATCAGGTGCGCGGCGTCACCCAGGAGCGTCACCCCGGGCACGCGATCCCACCGGTGCCCGGTCGGGAGCGTGTAGATGGCGCGCGGGACCGGTGCGGTCTCGCCGTCCGTGATCAGCGCGGTAAGCTCCGGCGCCCACCCGTCGAACTCGGCCGCGACCTGGGCGGCCGCCGCGGCGGCGTCGGTGAAGTCGATCCCGGCGACCCACTCGGCCGGGCGGTTCAGCTGGACGTACGTGTGCAAGATGTTGCCCGCCTCGCGGTGCACGGTGATCCCCTTGCCCGGGGTCAGCGCGTACATCGCGTCGTCGCCGACCGCCTTGGCCGCCGCGGCGTGCCGCTCGCCGACGTCGTGCGGGTACGTCTCGATGAACACGGTGCCGACGTACTCGGGCACGGCGCCGGAGAGCAGCGGGCGGACCCTGGACCAGGCGCCGTCGGCCCCGACGAGAAGGCCGGTAGTCACGGCCGGCCCGGCGCCGATGGTCAGCTCGTGCCGGCCGTCGCCCAGGGACTTGACGTCGGTGACCTTGGGCCCCCACCGGACCGTCCCGTCCGGCAGGGAGTCGAGCAGGATCTGGCGCAGGTCGCCGCGGAGGCCCGCACCCACGATCAAGATGGTCCTCATGGCGGTCAGGGCAAAGCGGACCGAACGACGCGCGGACGTGCTGTCGAAGGAGCGGATCGTCGAGGCCGCGACCGAGATCCTCGACGCCGGCGGCGAGAGCGCCCTGACCTTCCGCGCGCTCGCGGCCCGCCTGGCCACCGGGGCCGGGGCGATCTGCTCGCGGCGGCCACCGAGGACATCATCGCCCGGGTCACGACCGAGGTGGCCTGCGGTGCGGAGCCGCCGGAAGCGATCCGTGCCATCGCCTGCGGGGTGTTCGACGCGATCGACGCACACCCCTGGGCGGGCGCCGAGCTTTCCCGTGAGCCCTGGCAGCCCGCGGTGCTGCAGATCTTCGAGAGCTTCGGCGGGCAGCTGCAGGCGTTCGGCGTCCCCGGGCCAGCGCAGTTCGACTGCGCGTCCGCGCTCCTGAACTACGTCCTCGGCCTGGCCGGGCAGCGCCAGATGGCGGCGCAGCTGCCCGGGCACGACGACCGCGAGCAGTTCCTGGCCGGCATCGACCTCATCCTGGCCGGCATCACGACCGTCCGCTAGGCCGGGTCAGTGCCCGGGGCCGCGGGCAGGTCACGTTCCCGGCGCGGAGGACCGGTGAACAAGATGCCGGCGGGCTGAAGCACAGTTCGACGTACTCGGGCCGGGCCGCGCACGGGCGGACGGCCTTGTTACCGACGCTAGGGCCGCCCGGACGGGGGCGACGATCCAATGGCATGGCAGGAAGACAGGCCAACTTGGCCTGGGAGACACTCCTTGACCTGTCCGTGGCCAGATCCGGCCCGCTGCACATGCGCCTGGTCGCGGCCAGCCGGGCGGCGATCAGGGACGGGCGGCTGCCCGTCGGGGCGGCGCTGCCGCCCAGCCGGGTGCTGGCCGCCGACCTGAGCGTCTCGCGCTGGACGGTCACCGAGGCCTACGGCCAGCTCGTCCGATCTGCGTCGTCATGGGGGCCGGGCAGGGCATGTCCCGGCTCGGCTGTGGCAGGCTGCGCAGGAGGCGGGCCTGGAACTGGTAGCGCTTCCGGTGGACGGCGGCGGCCTGGTCGTCGACGCCCTGGATACCCATCCCGGGCTGCGCGCCTTATGCGTGGGCGCGGCCCGGCAGATAGCGTTCGGCTGCCCGCTGGCGCCGCATCGCCGCCCGGCGCTGGCGGACTGGGCGCGCCGGGTGGACGGGCTGGTCATCGAGGACGACTATTACCCGGAGTTCAGCTACGACCGGCCCGGTGGGTCCAGGCGGTGCGGGCCGAGCACGAGAGCCAGCTGCTCCCGCCCGCCCTCAACCAGCTGGCGCTGGTCAAGCTCATGCAGTCCGGCGCCTATGACCGGCACCTGCGCGTCTCGCGGCAGCGCTACCGTGCCCGCCGCAACCTGCTGGTCGACGCGCTGCGGCGGCACCTGCCCGGATATCCCGTGCGCGGCGCCGAGGCGGGCGTGCAGCTGCTGCTCGAGCTGCCGCCCGGGACCGACGTCACCGCGATCCTCAACGCCGCCGCGCGCCGCGGCATCGAGCTGTGCAACCTGTACGAGATGCAGCTCCAGTCCGAGCCGCTGGACCCGGGCCTCCTGGTCGGCTACGGCAGCATCAAGGACACCGCCATCGACGGGCCGTCGCCGCGCTGGCCGGCGTCATCCGCGCTTCCGGATCAGCTCGCTGAACATCCTAGATGTAAGGTGATTGTGCTGCTCCAGACATTGGCAGCTGCGTCCGCGGAACTCGCGGTGCGCCGCATAGCCAGATCCTGGAGTCCCTTTGTTTACTGCCGCCGTCCCAGGGCACCAGTTCCGTCATCTCGCGCTGCTCTACCACGGTCACGGTGAGTACCTCTCGGCGCTCCGCGCCTTCGTTCAGGCCCGCGCGGCCCGCGGTGACGCGGTATTTGTCGCGGTCCCGAAGCGCAAGGTCCAGCTGGTACGCCAGGAACTGGGCGTTGATCCGGCCCACATGACCCTGGCTGACATGGCCGAGCTGGGCCGTAACCCGGCCCGGATCATCCCGGCGGTTCTCTCCTACGTCAGCCAGCACCGCGACCAGAACGTCTGCTTTATCGCGGAGCCGATCTGGCCCGGCCGTACGGCCGCGGAGATAGAGGAGGCCACCCGGCATGAAGCGCTCACCAACCTGGCTTTTCGCGACAGCCCGGTAACGGTCCTGTGTCCCTATGACGGTGTCAGGCTCTCGACCTCGGTCCTGGCCGACGTGGCCTGCACGCATCCGGCCGTCATCAAGAACCACCAGGAGATAGCGAGCGTCCGCTACCTAGGGCCGCCCGACCTTCCGCCGCGATGCAACCGGGCGCTGTCTCCGCCGCCCGCCCACGCCGAGGCGCTGGGTTACCGTGACGACCTCTACCCGGTTCGCAGTTTCGTCGCCAGCCGGGCCGAACGGGCCGGCCTTGCCCCGCTGCGCGTCCCGGACCTTGTTCTTGCCATCAGTGAACTCGCCGCCAACACCTTGCACCACACCCGAGGCGGCGGAACAGTGCATTTCTGGCGAACCGGCGCCAGGATCATCTGCCAGGTATCTGACACCGGTCGGATTACCGATCCGCTGGCCCGGCACCGGGTCCCGCCCGATGAGCAGCTGGGCGGCAAGGGCCTCTGGCTGGTCAACCAGATCTGTGACCTGGTCCAGTTCAGGACCGGCCACGCAGGCACCGTGACCCGCCTGCACATGCGCACCGCCGCCACGTCATTATCGCACTTCCGCACGGAATTGCTGCGAAAAACAATTTCGCCATGAATGCCAGGTAAATGTAGCAGTCTTATGACGCTGCTGCATTGCCATGGGAAAGGCGCAGCTAAACCCGGCGAGTTCCGGTTCGTCCTGGCGCCCGGCCGTCAGGTCGACCGGCTCGGCAGCGAGTTCGGCGCCTTCCTGGCGCCCGTGGACACGCCGTACGCCGAACGGTCGCTGCCGCCCCCGGAACCTGGACAACTTCGATCCGGCCGGCACCTGCGGCTACATGACTACCGGGGGCTGAAGCCGTTCACCGTCCAGGCCGGCCCGATCGTCCCCGGCTTCGGCCAGCCCGGGCGTGGAACGCAGTACCAGTTGGTCAGCTCGTTGTCGCCCGGCGCTCCCGCCTCGCCGAACGTCATGTGGCTGATCAGCAACGGATACCTCAGGCGCCTGGCCTGACCCCTCGCCCAGGCCTCTCGCCGCCGCGTCATCCGGCCGTCGCCTCGTTATCATCGCTAATTAAGTTGACGCCGTTAACTGATCGGCGGGATACTCGTATCGGTAAACGGTGTAAACATCAAGATCATGGGCAGGGGGCCTCAGATGATCAGCATGCAAACCCTCAACGGCGGACTCGTGGCGCTGGTGAGCCTAGTGACCGTGGCGATCGCGCTCACGGGCCTGATGATGGCGGCGCCTCGCCTCAGCCGGGCGGGCGGGACGCCGCGAGGCGGCCAGCGGCCGGAGCTCTCGCCAGAACCGCTGCCGAACCCGGATGATGACATCTTCATCGTCCCGGACGACGCCCGCGAGCTCACCGGCGACCGGGAGCTCGTCCTGGTCTGACCGTCCGGCGAGTGGCCGCGGAAGGGCAACCGCGGTCACTCGCCGGATCGGGACCGGCGCGCAGGACCCGGACTGTTCGCGTATCGCTCCACGTCCGCCAACCAGTCCTCTTCTGGACGGTCGGCCTGCTGCATGGCGGCGGCCAGCACTAGGGGACAGCCGAACAGGGCCGCCCCGCCGGCCAGGCCGGCGATCATCCACCTCTTCACTGAGGCCTCCTCTCCGCTAGAGTGCCCCGCCCGGCCCCGCTTGGCTAGGCCGGCGCCACCGGGAGAGTGAACATGATCGGGTCAGGCCACCGCAGGCACTGGGCTTTTACACCGGCATCCTCGGGATGCCGGTGACCTTCACCAACGGCGACCCGGCCGGGTTGGTCATCCAGCAGGCGCCGGATCTCGGCCAGCCGGGCCTCGGTGAAGGGCCGCGGCATTCCCGAAATGAAAGGCCGTCCGAAGGTAAATGCGGGATAGTGCCTCGGGAAATAGGCCTTAGTCAATCATGGCGCCGGCCCCGGTAATAGGGACACTTTCGGCTGACCTTCTGGCCAGGGGTACCATTTGCTTGATGATCGACTTCGACGCCTATCTACGCCGGATCGGCCTTGACCCGGCGAGCAAGCCGACCTGGCAGGCGATCTCCCGCGCGCACGCTACGGCGATCCCGTTCGAGAATCTCGACCCCCACCGCGGTGTCCCGGTCTCGCTGGAACAGGCCGATCTCGAGCGCAAGCTCGTGGCCGGACGGCGGGGCGGGTACTGCTTCGAGCACAACCTGCTCCTGACGTCGGCGCTCGAGCACATGGGCCTGGCGGTCGAGCCGATGCTGGCGCGCGTCAGCATGGGCGGCGCTCCTCCGGAAAGGCGGCCGGCCTCACATCTGGTCCTGCGGGTGACGGACGGGGACGGACGCCAGTGGCATGCCGATGTCGGGTTCGGGCTCGGCACGCTGCTGGACCCGATCCCGTTCGGCCCGACCGGCGTCCATGAGCAGTCGGGGTGGAGCTTCCGGGTGGTGGAGGACGGCGACGGACTGGCCCTCCAGACGCTGGACCCGGAGGGCTGGACCGGCGTCTACTCCTTCCTGCCCCGTCCCGCTTACCGGATCGATATCGAGGTGAGCAACTGGTGGACCTGCACCAGCCCGGCGTCGCGGTTCGTGTCCGGCCTGATCGTGGCGGTCAGTCATGACGACGGACGGCGCGAGGCCCTCCACGACTTCTCCGGCCCGCTGTTCACCCTGGCGAGTTCTCCCGACGGCACGGAAGCGACCCCGGCGCAGCGCGAGGCGATCCCGTCACTGCTGGCCCAGCGATTCGGCCTGCCCGGGTTCGGGCTCGGCCCGGACGGCCGGGTCGTCGCCCTGAGCTAGCCTTCCTCCCGAACTAGCCAGCAAGAACGGAGCGCCGATGGCACCCATCGATCGCCGGCTGCGAGTGTTTGCCTGGATGGTACGACGTCAGGGGTCGATCGCGGGAAAGAGCGAGGCCGAGGTCATCGCCCGGCAGGCCAGGCACGTACCGGACAACGCCGTGACCAATTTCATCTTCGGAAAGGTCGCGCCAGGAGTCCAGACGATCGACCGGACCATCCCCGGGCCCGGCGGTGACATCGGGGTCCGCGTCTACCGCCCGCAAGCGGCCGGCCGCGCCGGGTCCCGCCCGCTGGTCATCTACTTCCACGGCGGCGGCTTCGTCCTCGGCGAACTGCGCATGGGCGACTGGCTCTGCAGCCAGGTCGCCAGGAACGTCGGCGCGGTCGTGCTGTCGGTGGACTACCGGCTCGCGCCGCGCCACCGGTTCCCGGCCGCCGTCGACGACTGCTACGCGGCCGTGCTGTGGGCCGCCGAGAACGCCGGCTCACTCGGGGCGGACGGCCCGCTGGGGATCATGGGGGAGAGCGCGGGCGGCAACCTCTCGGCGGTGACCTGCCTGCTGGCCCGCGACCGTGGCGGCCCGGTCATCAGCCACCAGACGCTGATCTACCCAGCCACCGACATGACCAGGGAAGCGCCGGCCACGGCGACCACGCCGTTCCTGACCACGCCGGAAATGCGCGCCTACCGTGAGCACTACCTGGCCGACGCCGACCCCAGCGACCCGCGGCTGTCACCCATGCTCGCCAAGGACCACGGTGAGCTGCCCCCGGCCCTGATCCAAGTGGGCGAGCACGATCCGCTGCGCGACGACGGGGTCCGGTACGCCGCCACGCTCCGGGCCGCCGGGGTGCCGGTGCGGCTCACCGAGTACGTGGGCATGCCACACGGCTTCCTCAACTTCCCCGGACTGTGCCGCTGGGCCCCGCAGGCCCTGGCGGAGATATGCGCGGAGCAGAAATCCGCGCTGGTCCAGCCCTGAGAGAGCTCCACCGCTCACGATCCCCGTCGACCGGCAGCTTGCGGTGCCATGACACGTAGACGGTGCCGTTGGCTGCACCGCCAGGCCGGTCGGCTGGAACAGGCTAGGAGCCGGCCCTGCCGGTAGAAGGCGATGGCAGTGACGGCGGTGAGCCCGCGAGCCCAGACCGTCGGCAGGCCAGCATAGAGAGCCGGGGCTACCTCGCTGACCGCGGGAAGCGGGCCAGCTGGTTGCCTAGTCAGCTTGAGGTCCTGAACCCGCCATTGCTGTAGAGGACCTGACCAGTAATCCAGCCTCCTGCGTCGGACATCAGGAAGCGAACCAGGTCGGCGGTGTCAGCCGGCGTTCCCAGCCGGCCGGCCGGAGTCTGGGCCACCCCCGCCTCCCGGATCTCGGGAGTCATCCAGCCGGTGTCAACCGGCCCCGGGTTGATGACGTTCGCGCGGATCCCGCGGCTGGCCAGCTCCACCGCCGCGGCCACGACGATCCGGTCCAGGGCGCCCTTGCTCGCGCCGTAGGGCAGGTTATGCACGGCGTGGTCGCTGGTCAGCGCCACGATCCGGCCTCTGGCCGCTGTGGTCGTCCCGGCGGGCAGGTGCTCGGCGAAGGCCTTGATCAGCAGCCATACCGCGCGGGCATTGACGGCGAAATGCCGGTCCCAGCTCTCCACGGTCGTGTCGAGGATCGAGCTGTCCACGCTCTCGCAGTGTGACATCACCAGGCCACGCAGATCCCCGGCGGCGGCCGCCGCCTCGACCAGGCGCCCCGGAGCGCCGGTCTCGGCGAGGTCGGCGGCCACGACCTCGGCCCTGCGGCCGCGTCGGCGGCACTCGGCCGCGACATCCTGAGGGTCGTGCTCGCCGTGCTCGTAACCGATCCGGTCGTCGTACGGCGCCCAGTAGCTCAGGATCAGGTCCCACCCGTCCTCAGCCAGGCCGAGCGCCAGCCCGGCGCCGATCGAGCGCCGCCGTCCGACCCCTGTCACCAGCACCGTCCCGCGGCGCACATCAGGCATGATTACCTTCCCGGCAGATCAGGCGAGAACGCCAGCACGCAGCAACCTGCCGCGGCGGTTTCGCTTGATCGGGCGGGCGGACTATGCGCCCGAGTGCGCGCCGTTGCTGAGCCGGGGGACCGCATCTGGCTGCGGCGCTGCGACCGTAACGGCCAGCTTGCCACTACTTACCGGTACGGGCAGCTCAGGGATCGGCGGGACCTCGGGTATCCCCGGCGGCGCTCCGCTCGTGTCCCCGGCCGCACCCGTCTCGCTGAAGTCCGCCAGTGATGCCGAGTTCCCGGCTGTCTTCCCGTCGCCGGCAGGCGCCTTCGGCGTGGCCTTGTCGAAGAACCTGAGCAGCTCGACCGGTACCGGCATGACCAGGGTGCTGTTCTTTTCCGCGGCGACCTCGGCCACGGTCTGCAGCAGCCGCAGCTGCAGTGCGGCGGGGTCGCGGGACATGACATTGGCGGCCGCGGCGAGACGCTTGGAGGCCTGGTACTCGCCGTCGGCGGTGATGATCCGGGCGCGGCGCTCGCGTTCCGCCTCGGCTTGCCGGGACATCGATCGCTTCATGGAATCGGGCAGCGAGACGTCCTTGAGCTCCACCCGCTCGACCCGGACGCCCCAGGGGCCCTCGGTCGGCTCGTCGATGATCCGCTGCAACTCGCGGTTGACTGAGACCCGGTCGGCCAGCAGCTGGTCCATCTCGGACTGGCCGATGATAGAGCGGAGCGAGGTCTGCGCCTGCTGAGAGATCGCGAACATGTAGTTCTGCACGTTGATCGTGGCCTTGACCGGGTCGACCACCCGGAAGTAGACCACGGCATCGACCCGGACCGTCACGTTGTCCTTGGTGATGCCTTCCTGAGCCGGGACGGCCATGGCGACGATCTGCATGTTGACCTTCTGCATGCGGTCGCCGACCGGCCGGATCACGTGCAGCCCGGCGCCGCGCGTCTCCGGCAGCACCCGTCCGAACCTGAAGATGATGCCCTGCTCGTACTGCTGTACGACCTTGAGCGAGCGGCCAGCCGTGATGAGCCCGGCCAGGACGAGTACTACCAGGATGACCACCAGGACAACCATCACCAACACCTGCCTTCGGCGACGCCGCGGTAGCGGGCCGCCCTCGGCGGCTAGTCCCCGGTGCCTTCTCCCAGCCTATCTACGCAGCAAAAAACTAGCAAAATATTTCTAGAAAAGATGACACCACTATAAGAGCGGCTGAGCGGGCTAGGCGGCATACTGGGTGGGGATGGTGGTGTAGGTGCGTCCGGCCGGAGTGTGCCACACCAGGACGCCGGGTTCAGGCTGTTCCAGCCGCCAGCCGTCGGCTTGCTTGCAGCGATGGTGGTGCCGGCACAGCGGCGCCAGATTGCATTCGCAGGTCCGGCCGCCTTGGTGGTGGGGGTCGGTGTGGTCCAGGTCGCAGGTCGTGGCGCGCCGGCCGCAGCCGGCCGCGGTGCAAGTGGCGTTGCGGGTTCTGATCAGGTGCTGGAGCTTGCGGCTGGGCCGGTAGCGATCCTCGGCCCGGGCGTGATCGCACGGCCCGCGGATGACCGGGGTGAGTTTGGTGATGTTCAGGAAGTCCATGAGGCCGTCGAGGGTCATGGGTCCGACGGCCCGTCCTGACGGCCCCTGTCCTGACGGCCCCGTCCTGACGGCCCCTGTCCTGACGGCCCCTGTCCTGGTGGCCAGGGGCGGGGGCCGGCGGCGCAGCCGTGGGCGGCGGCGGTCCCGTCGGGGTTCAGGGCGGTGACGCACCACCGGGTGGCGGGGTTCGCCGCGGCGGCGGTGACCAGGTCCCGGGTGTCGCCATGATCGAGGATCCCGAACCCGGCCACCTCGCCCGGCGGCCCGGTATCGCCGCCGAGCGCGGTGTGCGGCACGGTGATGGTGATCATCGCGCGGATGCTGCCCGTGCCAGTGCCCGTGCCCGTGCCAGTGCCAGTGCCCGCGCCGGGGCTCGCGGCAGGGCAGCCGCGGCCTCCGGGGCTGTTGCCGCTGGAACCGCCCGGCGAACCGGGGGCGCCTCTGCCAGTGCCGGTGCCGTCGCTCGCAGGCGGTTCCCCTTGGGGCGCCCGGGAGTCGCGTTCTTGGAGTAGGTCCAAGGTGGCGCGGACCTTCAGTTCCTCCCACGTCCCCGTCACCCCGGCCTCCCGCAGCGCCCGGGCCCGGTCCTCGACGTGCTGCATCGAGGCCAGCACCTCGGCCGACGGCATCTCCCGGCCGGAGATCCCGGCGTTCCCGGACTCCTCCCGGAACGCCCGCACCCGCGCCTCCCGCCGCGCCTTCTCCTTCCGCTTCCGCGCCGCCCCCGGATCGAGCCGCAGCACCAGCCGGGCGGCCGCCCGCCGCAGCTCCCCGTACGTCTTGGCCTGCGCCGCCGCGGCCAGCAGCTCATCGGCGACCGCGGCGTCCGCATCGGACAGGACGCCGGTGAAGTCCTCGATGATCTTCACGTGGACCGGGTCCAGCTTCCCCGCGGCCAGCGCGGCGAAGGTGACCGGCAGCCGCCCGGCCACGCTGCGGGCGTACGCGATCTCCCCGGCCGCGGACAGCCAGGTCAGACGGAACGCCGCCGCGATCTCATCCGCGGCGAAATCCTGCCGCCGGGGCCGGGACGCGAACTCGGCCAGCGCCGCCATCTTGGCCCACGCCAGCCGCGACTCCATCCGCCGGGCCCCGGACAAGAACCCGACCAGCTGGTCATCGGACAGCCCGGCCAGTCCTTCGCCGTCCGGTCCGGCGACCGTGTCCAGCACCATCGCCAGCAGCGGCCCCGGCGCCATCGTGTCCGCCCGGCCATCCGCCGCGAACCCCTCCAGCGACAGCTCCTCCGCCGGCGCCGTCACGTACAGCCCCTGCGGCATGCCCTCCTCGCTGTCCTCCCCGCCGTCCCCGGGCAGCCCGGAGCCCGCAGGCTCGTCAGGCTCGGGAAACAGCGCAGCAGACATGGCACACCTAGCAGGTGAGGGGGAAGGGGATTCGCGGAGACTCCCGCTAGGGAACAACTTATCACCCCGCAAGATCGACAGATAGTGCCAATCGAATATATTTTCACCGATAATGGTCAAACGCGGTGCTGAGTAGCCGTACCGCGCCGGATGCCGATGAAAGCGGCCTTCCAGTGCGTTTTAGCGCCCTCGAACCCGGGTTTCACGTCGCCCTAGCCGATCCGGAACGCCCACCTGGCCCTAGCCGATCCGGAACGCCCACCTGGCGGTGCAGACGGTGCAGTGTTACCCGGGTTCAGCTTGCGGGCCGCTGGTACCCGCCCCGCGACCGGCAAGCTCAGTGGCATTGGGTGCCGGCCGGCTCAGTAACATCAGCCCGGTCGGATGCACCGCTCCGCGCGGTCAGAGACGCTTCTTGAGCATGCCGAAGACGCCGCGTACCACTTCCTTCTGCAGCTTCTTGCCCTCCTTGGACTGCAGGAACGAGGACACCGCGGCGACTCCGCCCGCCAGGGCGCCCGCGGCTTCCTTGTGCTCAGCGGCAGGCTGCCGGTGCGCCGCCGGAGCGTGAGCCGCCGGAGCGTGAGCGGCCAGGCTCCCCAGCCGGCGCCACAGCCGAGGCCGAAGCCGGTGGCGCCATCCGGGCGGCCAGGATCTCCCGGGCGCTCTGGTTGTCCACCCGGGTGCCGTACTTGGCCCACAGCGGCGACGCCTTGGCCTTGCCCTCGATGTCGTTGGCCGGTCCCATCCGGGAGGCCGGCGGCGTCACCCGGGTATGCACGACCGGCGTCGGCACGCCGGTCTCGGACAAGATCGTCACCGCGGCCTCGCCGATGCCCATCCCGGTCAGCAGCGTCTCCAGGTCGTAGAACGGCGACTTGGGAAAGGTCGAGACGGTGGCCTTGAGCGCCTTGGCGTCCTCCGGAGTGAACGCGCGCAGCGCGTGCTGGACCCGGTTGCCGAGCTGGCCGAGGATCTCGCTCGGCACGTCCTTGGGGGTCTGCGTGATGAAGTACACGCCGACGCCCTTGGACCGGATCAGCCGGACGGTCTGCGCCACCGAGGTCAGGAATGCCTTCGAAGCGTCATCGAACAGCAGGTGCGCCTCGTCGAAGAAGAACGCCAGCTTCGGCTTGTCCAGGTCGCCCGCCTCGGGCAGCGCCTCGAACAGCTCGGCCAGCAGCCACATCAGGGCGGTCGAGAACAGCGTGGGCTTGTCCTGCACGGCGGGCAGCTCCAGGCAGGAGATGATCCCGCGGCCGTCGGCGGCGGTGCGCATCAGGTCGTGGACGTCGAGCATCGGCTCACCGAAGAACTCGTTGCCGCCCCCGTCCTCCAGCCCGACCAGCGACCGCAGCAGCACCCCGACCGTGGCCGAGGAGAGTCCGCCGATTCCCGTCAGCTCGGGCTTGCCGTCATCGGAGATCAAGAAGCTGAGCAAGGCCCGCAGGTCGGACAGGTCGAGCAGCGGCAGGCCCTTGGCGTCGGCGTAGTGGAACACCAGGGTCAGCGACTGCTCCTGGGTCTCGTTAGCCCCGAGCACCTTGGCCAGCAGCTGCGGCCCGAAGTCCGAGACGGTCGCCCTGATCGGGATCCCCGGTCCGATGCCGCCCAGCGCGAAGAACTCCACCGGGAAGCCCCGGGCCTGGAACTGCTGCCCGAGGTCGGCGGCGCGCTTGGCCGCCGCGCTGCTCGCGTCGCCCGGCTCGGCCACGCCGGACAGGTCGCCCTTGACGTCGGCCACGAACACCGGCACGCCCGCGGTCGACAGCTGCTCGGCCAGCCCCTGCAGCGTCTTGGTCTTGCCGGTGCCGGTGGCCCCGGCGATCAGGCCGTGGCGGTTGACCATCCGCAGCGGCAGCTTGACGACCGCCTCGGTGACGACCGCGCCGTCGTGGACGCCGCGTCCCAGGTCAAGCGCGGCCCCGTCGGTGGCGTATGCGGTCGCGATCGTCTGCGCGAAGTCGGCCATCCATCCCCCTGACCTGAAGAATCAGTAATCATCGCGCAGCCTACGCTGCCCCGGTTAGCCTGCCAGAAACACGGCAAGGACCGAACGGGCGGGGTTCACGTCCCGGCGTCCCGGTTCCCGCGTCCTGGCCGGAGCCGTCCTCGCCCGAGTAGCGGACCCACTCGCGCTCGTGCCCCAGCCCGGCCCGCAAGGCGAGCAGCGGTCCCGATACCTCGGCGCCTGCCAGCGCCCGCTCGAGCGCCTCGTACTCGGCCAGCCTGGCCCGGTGCTCCCGGACCTGCCCGGCGGCACCACGTCAACGCCTACCAGCGCGGCGGCGAGATCATCGTGGACCTGTGCGGCTACGACGACGCCGGCATCCTGCCGCTACGCGTACGGAACCGGAACAGGAGCCGACGGCGGCTTCCCCGACCGGATCACCAAGGCCGACGTGGACGGCGGTGCCGAAGCCGGATAGTCCGAGCCGGGCACGGCCGCTACTACCCTGGCTGATCGAGCGTCCGTAGCTCAGGGACCACCTCGGTCGCGAACAGCTCCGCGCTCCGCGTCACCTGCTCATGGGTGCTCGGCCCGATCGAGAACAGCGCATTGAGCTGACCGAACCCGCCGAGCTCCTCATGCAGCTCGCGCAGCCGCCGCGTCACCGTGGCCGGATTGCCCACGATGGCCTGCCCGCCCTCCAGCAAGTCCTCGTAAGACAGCTCGTAGAACGGCTTCATCCCGGACATCAGCACGCCGCGCAGCGACGACGGCGACATGTAGCCCGGGGGAGTGTGCATCGCACCGGGCTGCTTGAGCCCCTTGCGGAACAGCCACTCCAGCACCGGCTGGGCCTCCCGGTGCGCCTGCTCGTCGCTGTCCGCCACGTAGACCGGAACCGAGAAGGCGATCTTGTCCGGGTCGGGCACGTAGCCGAGGTCGGCCGCGGCCTGCCGGTAGCCGTCGAACCAGCGGCGCACCACCCGGGCCGGCGCGTACACCGACATGTAGGTGTAGCGGCGCTCGGCGCAGAACTTCATCGTCTCGGTGCTGCCCGCACCCGGGATGTAGACCGGCGGGTGCGGCTGCTGCAGCGGCCGCGGCCACAGGTTCACGTACCGGTACTCGTAGTTGGGGCTGATCCACTGGAACATCTCCGGCGACGTCCAGGCCTTGATGATCAGGTCGTGGGCCTCGTTGAACCGGGCCCGGGACCGGGTCGGGTTGATGCTGTGGCCGAAGTACTCCCAGCCGATCCCGCGGACGAACCCGGACACGATCCGCCCGTTGCTGAGGTGATCGAGCATCGCGATCTCCTCAGCCACCCGCAGCGGGTTGCCGCGGATGCCGATGGCGTTGCCGAGCACCATGATCTTGGCCCGCTCGGTCCGCCGGGCCAGCGCCGCCGCCATGATGTTGGGCGACGGCATCAGCCCGTAGGCGGTCTGGTGGTGCTCGTTGACCGCGATCCCGTCGAACCCGAGCTGGTCCGCGTACTCGAGCTCGTCCAGGTACCGGTGGTAGAGCTGGTTGCCGAGCTTGGGGTCGAAGAAGCGGTTCGGGAACGTCAGCGCCGAAGACGGGTAGTTCTCGTCGAAGTCGTCAGGCAGGTACGGGTAGGGCATCAGGTGGAAGAAGGAGAACTTCACCGGCTCGCTCCGCTCAGGAAAGACGTCACCACGCCGGCGAACTCGGCCGGCCGCTCGAAGTACATGGCGTGGCCGCAGTCAGGAACCTCGGCGTAACGCGCGTCGGCGATCCGCTCGGCGTACCGCTGGCCGTGCGCCACCGGGATCAGCCGGTCGTCGGCCGGGCAGGCCACCAGCGTGGGAGCGGTGATCCGGCGCAGCCGCCGCTCCAGCTTGGGGTTGCTCAGGAACGGCACCCAGCCGAACCGGGCCAGCGCGCTCATGTCGCGGTACTGCGCCAGGATGAAGTCCACATCCGGCTCGGCGGGCAGCATCCCCGCCCCGGCCGCCGGATCGTGGAACAGCGCCGCCACCAGTTCCTCCGGTGACATCAGGAACAGGTCAGCGACCGGGTGCTCCGGCAGCCGCAGCCCGGCCGGGGCCAGCAGCACCAGCGAGCCGATGCGGTGCGGGGCGGCCACCGCAAGCTCAGCCGCCAGCCAGCCGCCGAACGACGCGCCGACCACGTTCGGCCGCTCGAGCCCGAGCCCGTCCAGCAGGTCGAGGTAGTGGTAGACGAGGTCGTCCATCGCCTCCACCTCGGCGAAGTCGTCCGATTTCCCGAAACCTGGATGATCGGGCGCGATCACGTCGAACCCGGCCGCCAGCCGCCGGTGGAACTCGAGCCAGCTGCCGGCCCCGCCCGCCGCGTGCAGGAACAGCAGCGGCTCGCCCTGCCCGCCGCGCAGCAGGTGGACGCGGCCACCATCGAGTTCGAGGAATTCCTCAGCCGGAGCGTCTGTCAACTCGTCACCTCCGTGGGGCGGCCCCCACGGCCGACGCTAGGCGTCAGGTAACGGCCCGGCAAGCACCAATCCCGGCGCATGTGCCGCACCACAAGAAGTGCGGCGTCCGGGCTGGCACAGGGCATAATTTGACCAAACGGGGTTACGTTTCCCACCTCCCCGCCGCCGACTCGCCTCGGATGGTGCCATCGTGGCCGACCTGCCAGAAGTGATCGGATTGCTCCACCGGGCCGACTGGACCCGCCTGTCCCTGTCCGCCGAGGTGCGCTTCGAGCGCGACCGCGACCTGCTGGACAGCCGGATGCGCGCGCGAGTCCCGGCCTTCTACCGCGACATCGCGACGCGAGCGCGGACACGGACGCGGCCGCGGTCCAGCCCATCCGACCGCGCGGCCCTGCTGATCGCGCCCGGCGCCCGTTACCGCCTGGAGCGCCAGGGCGAGGACGAACTGATCCAGGGGAGCGACGGCCAGCGCCGCTGGGTCTCGTGGTGGCCCCGTCCTTCCGATCGCCCGCCGGCCGAGGCCGCCTTCGGCCACGAACAGCCGGTCCCCGGGCTTTTCTGCCCGCAGGACCTGCTCGTCGGACATGTCGTGGAGGTGCTCGGGCCGGTGACCGTCGGCGGCCGCGACGCGATAGCCATCACGGCCACACCCCGCGCCGGCCGGCGGCTCCAGCCCTACGACCGCGTCGAGGCCGCCGTCGACGCCGAGCTGGGTATCGTGCTCCGCCGCGAGGAGACGTTCGAGGGACAGTTGCTCACCTTCACCGAGTTGGCGAACGTGACGTTGAACCCGCCGGAAGCAGCCGACCCGGCCCGGTACACGGCGCCGCCGGGCAGCCGCAACCCCGACGAACCGGGGGCGGCGTCCGGCGGCCCGGACGGGAAGACGACGAACGTCATGGACCTCGCCGCGGGCGGCCTCGGCGCGCTGATCAAGCACGCGCCGCATTTCCCGGGCCACCGCGCGGACCCGGAGCCCGAGCCCGCCGAAGCGGCGATGCCGACACCCGACCCGGACGTCCTCGCGGCCGAAGACGGCACGGCGTCCGGCGATCTGCTGTACCTGCTCTACCGCAGCGGCGAGCCCCACGACCTGGCCGCCAGCATGCACGAGTGGCGCGACGGGGCCGTGATGGTGGCGCGACTCGCTCAGACCATTCGCGACTTCGGGGCTGGCGGCTTCGGCTCCCTCATCGAGGCGATGCCCTCCGCGACGACCGTGACCCGCGCGGACGCCCGGTTCCGTATCAGCGGCCCGGACCGGTACCGCGTCGACTACGCGCGCCACGATGACCGGCGCGCCGCGCGAGTGATCGCCTCCGACGGCGAGCGCCGCTGGCGGGTCTACCAGGACCGGACCATGACCGGCCCGGCCGGGCCGCTCGGGGAACCGGTCGCCTACCTCGTCGACACGAGCTGGCTGCTCCGCTGCCGTCTGTCCGCCGCCCTGGACATCACCTACCGTGGCCGCCGCGCCCGTCAATTTCGCGTGGCCGGCCCCGACGGCGCCGAATTCCTGTCCGTCGGGCCGCTGATGTTCTTCCCGGCCGACGCGATCGTGGATGCCGAGACCGGCTGCCTGCTCCGGCTGATCTCCTATGTTGGCGACGCCCCCGTCGCCTGGTGGGAGCTGGATGACATCAGTACCGAACCGGGCGACCAGGATGACTTCCGGATCGCGGTCCCGCCTGGCACCCGCGTCGTGGAGGAAACCGGCAACCCGTTCGCCGACTACACCGCGACCATGCCCGGCCTGGCCGGCACCGCCGCCCGCACCGCCGTCGAGGCCGTCAGCCGCACCCACAGCGCCGTCTCCGCCGCCCGGAGCTTCCTGGACGACCTGCGCGGCCATCGCTAGACAGGACCAACTCTGAGGGCCAGGAAAGCAGCCCACGGCGATCTCCCTCGCCCGGCCTGCCGCGCGGATCGCGGGCCGGTGAAGGAGACGTCATGGCGGATCTTCCGGCCAAGCCCAGCCTCGACCACCTGCGCCGCCAGGCCCGGGACCTGCTGCGCGCCGCCCACGCGGGCGACGCCGCGGCCGTCGGCCGCATCCGGGCGGTGGCGGACGCGCTGACCCTGGCCAGCGCGCAGCTGGCGGTGGCCCGCGAATACGGCTTCGCCAGCTGGACCCGGCTCCGGGACGAGGTCACCGCCCGCACCGCCAGCCTGGCCCGTCAGGCGGAAGCGTTCTGCGCGGCCAGCATTCGTGACGGCACCGGCCGGGCGGCCCGGATGCTGGCCGCCACCCCGGAACTCGCCCGCTATAGCTTCGCCACCGCGGTGATCCTGGGCGACGCCAATCGCGTCCGGACCGACCTCGGCCGCGATCCCGGCCTGCGACCAGGGCCGACCCGCGGACAGGCTGGACGCCGCTCCACGCGGTCAGCGCTTCGCGCTGGCACCAGCTCGACCCCGCCCGGGCTGGGGGACTGCTGACCGTGGCCCTGACGCTGCTCGACGCCGGCGCCGACCCCAACGGCCGCACCGGCGAGGCGGGCGGCCACGGCGGCTGGACCCCGCTGCGCTGTGCGGTCACCGGCGCGGCCAACCCGTCCATCACCCGGCTGCTGCTGAAGCGCGGCGCCGTGCCCGGCGACCACGACCTGTACCTGGCCGGGTTCGCCGGCGACAACCACGAGTGCCTGCGGCTGCTCCTGTTCCACGCCGCCGATGTCGCCCGGCTCGCCCGGATGGCGCTCGCCGCCCCGATCAGCCTCAACGACGCGGAGGGCGTGCACCTGCTGCTGGAAGCCGGCGCCGATCCCAGCCGCTACGCCGACGACGCCACCCCGCCGTCACCGGTGGTCTACGCCGCCGTCCGATCCGGCTGCTCCGCCGAACTGACCGGCCTGCTGCTCGGCTACGGCGCCGACCCGCACGCCCCCGGTCCCGACGGGCGCTCACCCTACGTCCTGGCCGTCACCCAGGGCCGGACCACGGTCGCCATGCTGCTACGCCAGCACGGCGCCGCCGTCGAGATCACCGGCACCCATCCGCCCGCCCGCACCCCATCCGCCCGTCCGCACCCATCCGCCCCCCCGTCCGCACCCCTTCAGCCCGCCCGCACCCGCCCGTCCGTCCGCACCCCATCCGCCGCCCGTCCGCACCCCGCCCGCCCGTCCGCACCCCGCCCGTCCGCACCCCATCCGCCCGTCCGCACCCCGCCCGTCCGTCCGCACCCCATCCGCCCGTCCGCACCCCGCCCGTCCGCACCCCGCCGCCCGTCCGCGCCCCGCCCGCCCCCGCGCCCGTCCGGACCCGATGAAACCGGGCTTCCAGTGCGTTCCAGCGCGCTGAAGGTCCAGTTTCATCGCATCTTCCGGCGGCCTCAGCCAGTCGACGTGAGTCCCGCCCTTCCCAATTATTCCAATGGCCCCACCGGTCACAGAAACGTCCGCCTCATGGGTCGCAACGGCCGCACCAGTCACCGCCAACAGGATCCCCACCGCAAAATCAAGAAGTCTTGATTAAGATATGTTTATCAAGCTATGTTGATAAACATGGCTCAGATCCGTGACCCGCTGGCGCTGCGCGCGCTGGCCCATCCCTTGCGCTGGAAGCTGATCGACCTGCTCAATAGCGAGCAGTCGGCGACCGCAACGCGCTGCGCCGAGGTGCTGGGGGAGAGCGTCGCCAGCTGTGGCTACCACCTGGGCATCCTGGCCAAGTACGGCTATGTGGAGCCGGTCCCGGACCGGGCCGGGCGGGAGAAGCCGTGGCAGCTGGCGAGCCGGCGCCAGGATCTGTCCGCCGAGGGTCTCGACGAGGACGGCGCGCTGGCCGCCCAAGCCGCGTTCGAGGTGTTTCTTGACCACGAACTGGAGCGGATCAAGGACCGGCGGCGCCGCGCCGACCTCGAGCCAGCCGAATGGCGTGCGGCCAGCCGGGTCTCCGGGTCGACTACGTGGATGACCGCGGCCGAGCTCACCGAGGTCAAGGATCAGCTGGTCGCGATCGAGACACGGTTCGCCGGGCGGGACGAGAACCCGGCGCTTCGGCCGCCCGGTGCGCGGGAGGTTCGCGTCTTCACGGTGACCTCGGTCGCCCCGCGCCTGCCGGGCGCACCTGGAGCGGGCGAGGCCTGATGACGCTGCTGCGCGGGCCCTTGGCCGATCCCCGGTTCCGGCTCCTGCTGGCCGGGCAGTCACTGTCCTCGTTCGGTGATACCGCGCTCTACCTCACGCTCGGCATCTGGGCCAAGGCGCTGACCGGCAGCAACGCCGCCGCAGGCGGCGTGTTCCTGGCGCTGGGCATCCCGGCGCTGTTCGCCCCGGCCGGCGGCCACCTGGCCAACCGGGTCCGGCGGCGTCCGTTGCTGATCTGGGGCAACGCGCTGACCGCGGCGCTCGTCCTGTCGCTGCTGGCCGTCCACTCGCGCTCCGAACTGTGGATTATCTACCTGGTGGCGTTCGGCTACGGGGTGGCGTTCGGCGTGCTTGGCAGCGGCTTCGCCGGCTTGCAGAAGGACCTGCTGCCCGGCCCGGACCTGGCGGCGGCCAACGCCGCCCTGACCAGCATCGGCTACGGACTCCGGATCATCGCCCCGGTGGTCGGCGCCACGCTGTTCACCGCCTTCGGCGGCGGCGCGGTGGCCGTCATGGACGCGGCGACCTTCGCCGCCTCGATCGCCGCGCTGGCCGCCATCCGCCTCACCGAGTCGGTGCCCGAGCCGGCCGTGCCCGGGTCGTTCCGCCGGGAAGTCGCCGCCGGCGTCCGCCATCTGCGCCGCGTGCCGCTGCTGGCGCAGATCACCTTGGTGACCGCGTGCGCGTTCAGCATCATCGGCCTGAACGAGACCATCATCTTCGCCGTCATCGGCCAGGGGCTGCACCGGCCGCCGTCGTTCTTCGGGATCTACAGCGGCGTGCAGGGAGCCGGTTCCGTCGCGGCCGGGATCGCCCTGCCTGCCCTGCTGCGCCGGGTCGGCACGGCACGGATGATCGGCCTGTCCCTGGCCTGGTTCACCCTGGGATGCGTCGCCTACCTCAGCGACTCGACCGCCCTGGTCCTGGCCGGTGCGTTCGCCGACGGCGCCGGGCTGGTCTGGCTGGTCGCCGTCACGGGGACGGCCATCCAGCGCTACACCCCGCCGCGGCTGCAGGGCCGGGCCCAGGCGGCCTGGACCATGGTCGTCGTCACCCCCCAGACGGTGTCCATCGCCGTGGGCGCCGCCCTGATCTCCTACCTCAGCTACCGGGTCATGCTGCTGGCCGTCATCGCCGTCGTCGGCGCGTGCGCCGCCGTCATCCTGATCCGCCCGGCCCCCGAACCGGCTCCCGAGTCAGCCTCCGGACCGGCTCCCGAGTCAGCCCCCGGACCGGCCCCCGAGTCAGCCCCCGAGCCAGCCCCTGGGCCGGCTCTCCCAGTCAGCCCCCGAACCGGCTCCCAGGTGATTACAGACTTTTGACCAGCCCGCTGGGCCGGGCGTAGCCGTCCTGATATGGCCTTATGCGCGTCCTGTCGCTCGCCACCGCGGCCTGCGACCGGCCGCCCGGCATCGGCGCCTCGATCTCCTGCGGACCGAAGCCGTTATCGCCCTGGCTCCGTCCGCGGATGAGAGGAGCTAGGCATGTTCGGTTTCTCCGCTGAACGCCCGGTGTTCTCCCGGCTGCTGAGCCGTCTCGGGCCTCCGCCGCCGCCACCGAGGCGCCACTTCAGCAAGAGCTGAGACTACGACACGCAGCACGGGGCCACCCGCCCTCTTCCGTCCGGCTCCCCGGCCGCACCGCTTCCCCGGTCCACGTCCAGCCCCCGCGCCCCTTCCGGCCCGTCACCTAAACACCCGCTCAGCTCAGGCGTTACGACAATCCCCGAACGAGCCGGGTAGTTCCTGGCCGCGATCACGAAGCTCGTCACGCGAAGGGTGGGCGCTGAGCGTTGACAGCGGGGTGTCCCGTCCCCAAAATGGTCTAAAAACCAGTCCTTTAGACCTCAAGGTGGCATATGCGGGAACGTCCGGTCCTGGCTGATCCGGCGCCTCCGGCCTGGGAGGCGGTGGACGCGGCGATTGCCGAGGGCGCCGAGGAGGCCTTCTCCTTCCTGGAGCGCCTGGTCGCCTCGCCGAGCACCGTCGGCCGGGAACGTCCCGCCCAGCAGATCGTGGCCGCCGAGCTCGACCGCCTCGGCTTCGAAGTGACCGAGCTGCCGGTCCCGGCGGAGACCGCCGACGCGGCGCCCGGCGGCGTGGCCCAGGCCAGCTACGCCGGCCGCCCCGACGTGCTGGGCCGGATCAACCCCGGCAGGTCCCCTTCGCTGCTGCTCAACGGGCACGTGGACGTGGTCCCGGCCGAGTCCGGGCGGTGGGCGGCGGATCCGTTCGTGCCGGTCCGCGCGAACGGCTGGCTCACCGGGCGCGGCGCCGGGGACATGAAGGGCGGCTTCGCGATGGGGCTGCTGGCGGTGGCGGCGCTGCGCCGGGCCGCTCCCGGCGCCTTGGCCGGCGAGCTGGCGTTCCTGTCCGTCATCGAGGAGGAGTGCACCGGCAACGGCACCCTGGCGGCCTGCCGTGCGGGCGTGCTGACCGACGCCGCCGTGCTGCTCGAGCCGACTGACCTGAACCTGCTGCTCGGCGGGATCGGCATCTTGTGGGCCGAGATCGAGGTCGCCGGGGTCGCGGCCCACGCCGAGGCCGCCGACCGGGCGGTCAACCCGGTGGGCTTCCTCCCCGCCATCCTGCGCGCGCTGAGCCGCCTGGAAGACGAGCTCAACCAGCCCGGCGCCGACCCGGCCTTCGACCACCTGCCCCGGCCCTACAACGTCAACATCGGCACGATCGCCGCGGGGGACTGGCCCTCGAGCGTGCCCGCCCGGGCCCGGCTGAGCGTCCGGGTCGGGTTCCCCCGGCACTGGACGCCCGCCGAGGCCTTCGACCGGGTGCGGTCCGCCGTCCTTGGCGCCGTCGCGGACGATCCCTGGCTGGCCAGCCACCCGCCGTCGGTGCGCCCGGCCGGGTTCCGGGCCGAGGGCTACCTCATCGCCCAGGACCACCCGCTGGTAGACGCGCTCGCCGCGGCCCACCAGCGGGTGCACGGCGCGCCGCCCCGGCGGGTGGTGCTGGGCAGCACCACCGATGCCCGGTACTACCTCAACCAGTTCGGCGTGCCCGCCGTCGCCTACGGCCCGCGGTCGCGCAACATCCACGGCGCGGACGAGGCCGTCGAGCTGGTCAGCATCGTGTCCGGCGCGCGGGCCCTGGCGCGGTTCATGGCCGGCTTCTTCGCCGAGGGGGTCGGGCGATGAGCGAGCCGGTCCCGACCTCCGCTCCGGGCACGGACTTCGGAGCCCTGCTGGTGCCGGTGCCGATGCGCACCGCCGGCCAGCGGATCGCCGAGCGCCTGGTCACCGCCATCGCGCTCGGTGAGTTCGAGCCGGGGCAGCGGCTGCCCACCGAACGGGAACTCGCCGCCACCCTGGAGGTGAGCCGGACCACGGTACGCGAGGCGCTGCAGCGGCTGCAGGCCGCGGGCTACGTGACCACCAGGCGCGGACGCGGCGGCGGCACCTTCATCCAGACCGGCGCGGGTCCGGGCTCGGAGGAGATGATCAAGCGCACGCTGGATCCGGCCTGGGAGGAGCTGACCGAGCTGCTGGACTACCGGCGGCTCATCGAACAGCAGATCGCGCGGACCGCGGCGACGCGGAGGTCCGACGCCGACATCGTGACGATCCAGCGCGCGGTCGGCGAGTACACGCACGCCGCCGGCCGGGACGCCTCGCGGCTGGCCGACCACGCCCTGCACCAGGCGATCGCCCGGGCCACCCACAATTCCCGCCTGGTCGAGCTGTCCGCGCGGATCCGCCGGGAGGTCGGCCTGGGTTTCGACGCCGAGCCGTATACGCCCCAGATGCGCCGCCGGGCCCTGCGGCAGCACCCCACGCTGGCCGAGGCGGTCATCGCGGGTGATCCTGGCCGCGCCGCCCGGCTGGCCGACAGTCATTTCTCGCTCACCGACAACACGCTCGCCGAGTTGCGTGCCCGCCTGCACCTGCGAACCGGAGGGGAAAAAGATGCCCGTAGCCAAGGTCAATGACATCGAGCTCAACTACAAGCTGGAAGGTGCGGGCGAGGAGACGATCGTCCTCGTCAACGGCCTCGCCGACGACCTGGAAACCTGGGTGCTCCAGGTGGACGATTTCCTGGCCGAGGGCTACCGGGTCCTGCGGTTCGACAACCGGGGGATCGGGGCCAGTTCCAAGCCAGCCGGCCCGTACTCGAGCCGGATGCTCGCCGACGACGCGAAAGCGCTGGTCGACTCGCTTGGCATCACCGGCTTTCACCTGATGGGCGTGTCCATGGGCGGAATGATCGCCCAGGAATACGCCCTCGCCTATCCCGGTGACCTGCGGTCGGCCACCTTCGCATGCACGTATGCGGCGCCCGGGCCTTTCTGTTCCCGAATGTTCGCGATGTGGGCCGACATGGCTCCCGTAGTCGGCGTCCCGTTTGTCATGCGGGATGTCACGCTCTGGGCATTCACGCTGCCATTCTTCGAGCAAAGGAGCGCTGAGCTGGGAGAATTCGAGACCGCGATGCGGTATATGGACCAGCCGGTCCACGCCTACCTCGCCCAGCTCGCGGTGATCCAGGGTCACGACACCACGAGCCGCCTGGGCGAGATCGCCACGCCGTCCCTCGTGCTGGCCGGCGAGGAAGACATCCTCATCCCCGTCGCGCTGTCGCGGCGGATCCACGAGGGCATCCCGGGCTCGGAATGGGCTACGACCAAGGGCGGTCACGGCTGCATCTGGGAGCACCCGGCCGAGTTCAACCGGACCTACCTCAACTTCGTCGCCCGGCACAGAAAGGGCTAGCCATGGCCACCGTCCCCGAAGCCAGCACGTCCCGGCCATCTCTGCCACGCGGTCAGCTCGGCCTATTCGGCGTCATAATGCCGGGCGTGGCGCAGGTCGCGCCGGCTTTCAACCTCTTTTTCACCACCGGGCTAATGGTCAGCCTGGCCGGGGCTTCGGCGCCCCTGATATTCCTGATATCGATGGTGGGCATGGTGGCCACGGCGAGCACCCTGGCGCAATTTGCCAGCGTTTATCCGAGCGCCGGATCGTTCATCACCTACATCACGCGCGCCATCAGCACCAAGGTAGCGGTCGCGGTGGGCGTGATCACCATCCTCGGCTACATCATCGCTTTCGGCGGTATTTACATATTCGTCGGCAGCTATATCGTCCAGAACGTATTCGGCGGCCCGCATATCTGGGGCCTGACCCAGATCGTGACGATCGCCTACGGCGTGCTGGTGGTCGCGCCGGTGGTGGTGGGCCTGCGGTTCGGCGTCCGGGTGACCGTCGTGCTGTACGCGTTCGAGGTCATCCTGCTGCTGCTGATGAGCATCACCATCCTGGTCCGGGGCGGTCATGACGGGCTCTCGGCCACCCCGTTCAGCTGGCCGTCCGGGCATTCCACCGACGTGCTGCTGACGTTCAGCCTCGCGGTCCTGGCCTTCGGCGGCTTCGAGGCCGCCGCTCCGCTGGCCGAGGAGACCCAGAACCCCCGGCGCAACGTGCCGATCGCCGTCATCGGCGCGGTCATCATCAGCGGCGTCATCTACGTTGTCGGCTCGTACGCGCTGGTCACCGCGTTCGGGGTGGGGCGCACCGCGGTCCTGGCGGCCGACCCGAACCCGTTCCACACCGCGGCTAAGGCCTTCATCCCGTTCGTCGCCCCGCTCATCACCTGGATCTTCCTGACCAGCGTGACCAGTTCCTACGTGGCGGCCAACACCCAGACCTCCCGGGTGATCTTCGCGGGCGCCCGCGGCGGCCTGTGGAGCAAGGTGCTGGCCGAGGTCAGCCCCCGGTTCCGCACGCCCGCCGCCGCCGCGGTCGCGTTCGTCGCGCCCAGCATCGCGATCGGCGTGATATCCACCGCCTTCACCGACCCGGGCACCGCGTCCGGCTTCCTGTCCACCTACGGGATCCTCGGCCTGGTCATCATGTACCTGGTCGCGAACGTCGCCCTCATCGTGGACTGGGCCAGGCTGCGCCGCCGCGGCGTCCGCAAGAACCCCTGGCTGTGGGTGGTCGTCCCGGTGATCGGGGTGGCCGTGCTGGCCATCCCGGTCTGGGGTGACCTGCGGCCGGGCCAGGCCAGCCCCTTCAACACGCTGCCCTGGCTGACGATCGCCCTGATCGCCGCCGGGATCATCTACGCCCTGGTCCTCGCCCGGCTGCGCCCCCGCGCGCTCGAGCAGGCCCCCGCCCTCCTCGAAGGCGGCGACGGCGAAGACCCCGCCCCCGACCGCCTGACCGTATCCGGCTAGCTCCCGCCTCCATCCAGCGTGTGACCGTATCCGGCTAGCTCCCGCCCCATCCAGCGTGTGACCGTATCCGGCTAGCTTCGCCTCCAGCCAGCCTAGGTAAGCCCGGCCGGGTCGTGCCACAGGTCCCACCGACCTCATCCGACCCGGCCGGCCCGTGCACCCCCGGGCCTGACCTGGCCCGGACCGGGTCGAGGCTCCGTCGACCCGGTGACAGGCCAATGCCACCTAGCTTAAGTTGATCGTGAGCGTCTGCTGGGCGGCGGACGGCCTGAAACCGGGCTTCCAGCGCGTCCGGACGCGCTCGAAGCCGGGTTTCATGAGGTAACGGCTGAGCCACGGCGCTCAGATCGCGGTGCTGGCGGTACCAGTGTTACCTGGCAGTACCAGTGTTACCTGAGCCGGGTTTCCGGGGTCCCGGGGTCCCGGGGTCCCGTACCCGGCAGCGACTACAAGCCAAGCGACATTGGGTGACAGGCGGGTCGACGCGCCATCCGACCCGGCCCGGCAGCCTGTCGGCAACCGTCCGACTCCGGCAAAGAGCCCCGGAGGCCCCAGAAACCCCGGGGTTACCAGGTTCTTATGGCCAGGCTGGACCCGCTCAGTCCCACCTGTACCGGTGATAGATGTACTTCTAAGAAGCCATGCTGTGCATCGCGCCGGGACAGAAAGAAGCGGCATATGGATTCCAGGTGCACCCCGCGGCCGGGATCGCCCCGGCCGTGGACGCGGTACTGAGGGCGGGCGGCTCACGTGACGAGCCATGCCGCGGGACGCCACCGCGGGCACCTGACCTCGCGGGTATCGCCAAGCTTGCTGTTCGGGGAGTTTTCGGGCGTGCGCGCTCGCCCGGGCGGCGAGCACGTCCGCCCCGGCCCCCGCGTGCTGGCCGGGGACCGGCGGACATTCACCCTGGCGCTGTCCGCGGGCCTGGCCGGCGTCACGGCGGCCGCGCTCTTCGGCAGCCTCGCGCCGCTGCATTCCACCTGGACGGCCAGCGGCGGGTCCGGCGGAGGATCCGGCGCCGCGGGCGGCCCGCCGCAGGTGAACGTGCCGTGGGCGGCCGTCCCGCTGGGCAGCCCGGCCGGCTCGCCCGTATCGCAGCCGCCGCCCCGCCCCGGTCCGGTTCCCGCGTCCACGCGCCCGGTGAACGACCGGGCACCGGGAAAGCCCAGCCCGCACCAACAGCCGACCACGCACCAACAGCACCAACAGCATCAACAGCCAACTGTGCATCAACAGCACCAACAGCCCGGCACGCACCGGAAGACCGCTGCCCACCGCAAAGTCGGCGCCCATCGCAAAGGCCAGCCTGACCCCGGAACCACGGCGACGGGAATGACCGCGGGAGCTCACGATGGCGGATCGGCGCCGCCGGTAGTGGTCAGCTACCTCGTCGACCGCGAGTGGGCGGGCGGTTTCCAGGGGCAGGTGCGCATCGTCAACCGCGGCCCGCGGCCCATCGCCGGCTGGCAGGCCATCATCGCCCTGCCCCGGGACCGGGTGACCTGGTTCTGGAACGCGGGCGGGCTGGTCAGCCACCACGTCATGCTGCTGCAGCCGGCAGGCGCGGCCGAGGTCGTGGCCGCCGGGGGCGGCACCCTGAGCGTCTTCTTCACCGCCACGGGCCCCGAGACGACCCCGCTAGCCTGCGCCTTCGACGGCGTTCCCTGCGGCTGACACCCAGGCGAAACCAGAAGGCCAGGCGAAACCAGGCGGAAAGCAGGACGTCCCGGCCGGGGCAAACCCGGCCGGGACGTCTACGGTACTGCTACCACCTGCCTCCGGCCGGCGCCATCTGCCGGTCGTGGCGACCGGTCTCGGACCGGGTGGTTACCACCAGGACGAGGTAGATGATGGCCGCGACGAAGAAGCCGACGATCCAGGAGATGTCCGCGCCGTCCAGGTACTTGACCAGCGGGCCGGTGTAGTCCACCTGGGAGACGAACGGCCATTCCGCGGCCAGGCCGATCGCGTAAGCGAGCAGCCCGCGCCACGCCACCCGGCCGTAAATGCCATCCGGGATGAAGAATGCCGTCACGTCGTAATTGCCGCGGCGGACGAGGAAGTAGTCGGTCAGGTTCACCGCGGACCACGGAATGAACACGGCCAGCAGTACCTGAAGGAAATTGGACAGGTTATTAACGAAATGGTGGTAGCCGACGCATGCGATGGCGGCGCCCACGGCCATAATGGCCACGAAGGGCACGACGCGGAGCATGACGGAAACAGACTTGAACCGGCGCCACATATTGCCGAGGGCCAGCACCTGGAACGCGCCGGTATAGCCGTTCAGCGTGTCCGAGTTGATCAGGCTCAGCACCATGACGATGAGCGCCCACTTGCCGGAGATCTTGGCGATCGCCGGGACCGGTCCGTCCACGGTGAGGGCGGGGAGCAGGGCGGCCAGGTAGGCGCCGACCGAGCAGGCCAGGATCGTCGAGATCACGTTGCCGGTGTAGATGGCCCAGAACAGCCGCTTCCCGTTCGTGTCGACCGGCAGGTACCGGGTGTAGTCGGAGACGAACGGCGCCCAGCTCAGCATGTCGATCACCAGCAGCGCGGCACCGGCGATGAACAGGCCCAGCGTCGGCGCGTGCATCGAGGTCTCCTTGGCCGGGAGCGACCCGAACCGCAGCGCCTGGATGAACATCACGAGGATCGACAACGCGGTGATGACGATCGTCACCTGCATGACCCGGTGGATCCAGCGGTAGCCGAGGATCCCGATCACCGTGGCCGGGATGACCAGGATCAGGATCCACTCGGGAATGCTCAGGGAGCCGATGACCCCCTGCGCGCTCTGCGCCTGGATGACCAGCTGCGCCGCGATGAAGCCGACGTTGAGCAGCAGGACGCACGGGAACAGGAACGCCGAACCGTAGAAGCCGAACTGGCCGCGCGACTGGATGGTCTGCGGCACGCCGAGCCGGGGGCCCTGAGTCGCGTGCAACGCGATGAACAGGGCGCCGGCCAGGGTCCCGGCCACGATGGCGATGACGGCCCACCAGAACGTGAGGCCGAACGAGACGACCACACCGCCGAGGAAGACGTTGAAGACGTTCACGTTGGCGCCCGCCCAGAAGGCGGCCTGCTGCCAGGGTTTCCCGTGCCGGGCGCCGGCCGGGATCATGTCGATGTGGTGCGTCTCGACATACCGGCGCAGCTGTTCATTCTGCACCACGGTCTCACTCATGACCTCAATTACCCTTCCGAAAGGAGCTGTTCACGTCCCCGTGAACTCCGCTTGGAGCATCGTTCCCCCCTACGGCTGTGGGCCCGAGCTGCTGATACGGCTCAGGCCTCCGACGCAGAACACGAAAGGGCACACCTGGACCCATTGACATGCGTCCGGGTGCACGCCTCGCGACCGCGGCGAGTGAAGCGTGCAAGTATGCCGGAGGTATCGAGAGCGGGTTTCCTCCGATCGGTGTATATCGTCAGCCGGTACGGTCGGTGCCAGGCTGCCAACCGAGGCTCAATATATCGGTCTATCCCACCGTAATTAGTCGCTTTACCTAGAGGTAACCAATCAAATGCGCCCGCGGAGGCCGGCCGCGGGCCGCTGCGACCTCAGGATTATCATCCTGTGATGCTGACCAGGATTTCCCGCATCCGCTGCGTCAGCGGGTCGCCGGGCGGCAGGGCCCGTTCGGCCCGCGCCACGATGCTGCTGAGCAGCGCTAGCGCGTCCCCGAGACGGCCGGTGGCGTAGTACCCGCGGGCCAGCTCCGCCTGACAGGCGAGGGTGGTCGGGTGATCGGCGCCGATGGTGCGCTCGTAGCCCTCGCTGGTTTCCTCGTAAAGCTGCAGCGCCGCGCCCATCCGGCCCGCCGTGAAGTTCGCGGACGCGAGGCTGCCGCGGGCCTGGAGCGTGTCCGGATGGTCCGGGCCGAGCGTGCCTTCGCGGTCGGCGAGGACCCGCTTGTACTGGGCGATCGCGTCCTTGGTCTGGCCGCCGGCCAGGTAGGCGTCGGCGAGGCCGAAGCCGGCCGACATGGTGTCGGGATGCTGCGCGCCCAGGATGCGCTCCCGGTCGGCCAGCGAATGCCGGTACGAGCGGATCGCCTCGGCGGACCTTCCCGCGGCCCGGGCCGCGGCCGCGTATTCTTCCCGCGCGGCCAGGGTCTCGACGTGGTCGGCGCCGCGGACGAGCTCGCTGCCGCCCACGGCCTGTTCGAGGATGATGACGGCATCGTCGGGCCGGCCGGTGGCCACCAGGGCGCGGCCGAGGCTGACCTTGGCCGTGATGGCGTCCGGATGGTCGGGCCCGAGCACGCCGGACCGCCCGTCCAGCACCTGCTGGAACCACGTGACGGCCTCCGCCGCCTGCCCGGAGGCCATCAATGCCTCGCCCAGATAGGCGGCGACCATGAGGGTCTCCAGGCTGCCCGGTCCCAGGATCCGCTGGCTGTCCGCGGCGAGCTCGCGCCAGTAGCCGACGGCCGGACCGGTCAGGCCCGCGCGGTCCAGGCTCTGCCCGGCCAGCAGCAGCACCGGATGGCAGCGCTCGTCCGTCCAGAGCACGTCGCCGGCGTTCTGCTTGAGGCTGGCGGCGCACGCCCGCAGGTCCGCGGCCAGCCGTGACCGCGGATCCTCCCCGGACCACACCTCGACCAGCGCGTCCGCGGCGGCCAGGGCCGCCCGGTCGTAGAGCTCGCCGGGCACGGCCGTGCGGATCACGGCCTGGATGACCGGGCTGATCCTGACCGTCGGCGGCGTGCCCGGCGGATCGACGGTCATCAGCCCCGCCTGCCTCAGGCTGAGGATGGCGTTCCAGGTCCGCTGCGGGTCCACGGCCGGCCCCTCGGCCCGGGTGCCGCCGCCTTCCGCGAGGTACTGGCTGACCGCCGACGTGGTGAACACGGCGCCGGGCGCCCCGTGCCCGTCCAGGTGGGCCGCCAGCGCCAGCAGCGACCGGATGCTCACGCCGGGCGACAGGTGCTCGGCGTACTCGGCCGAGAACGTCCAGGTGACCGCGGCGGCCGACGGCTCGACCCGGCCCGCCTCCACCAGCTGCTTCTGCCGCTGCGTGAAGTGCTGCCGGTAGTCGCGGCAGGACATACTCGAGCTGGCGATCACCGCGCTGGCCTGAGCCAGCGCGGTCGGCTCGCAGCCGAGGTCGCCTACCAGGTCGATCGCCCCGCTGCGCTGCTCCGGATCGGTGCTGAGGCGGCCAGACAGGTAGCCCATGGCCTCCCGCGTGCTGAACGCCGGGACCGGCAGGGCCAGCACCCGGGGCTCACCGGATACCGTCGCCGGGTCCGCCGTCGTGATCAGCACCCGGCCCGCCGGGCCGGACGGCCACACGCCCTCCAGGTCCGCCGCGTCACGCAGGTCGTCGAGCACGACGAGCCACGGCCGGCTGGTCTTGCTGAGCCAGTCGGTGAACCGGGCCGCCACCGTCTCGGCGCTGCCTGTGTCGCCGCCGCCCATCGCCGTGGCCGCCTGCACGAAGCCGGCCAGCACCGACGCCCGGCTGGTGGCCACCACCCAGGTCAGCACGTCGACGCCGGGTGAACGCCACAGCGTCTCGGCGAAGTAGCGAGCGAGCTGGGTCTTGCCGCTCGACGCCCGCCAGTCCTGATCCGTCGCGGGCGCCTGCTCGGGAACCAGTGCCACGATGGCGCCGGGAATCAGGGTTGTCTCCAGGCCTGGCACCGTGTCCGGCCTCATCGTGAAGCCCTCGGCGAGCAGAGGTACCGGACCCGACCAGATCGGCCAGGATGCGGCCTGACCCTCGTGACCTCCCGGCCCGGTGACCTGCGCCGAGCCGCCCCCCGACATCAAACCGTAGCTGCCGGTATGCACCGGGATCCTCCTGATGTGCCCGTTTGGTGCAGGGACCAACGATACGGCAGCGCGTGCCGGTGCGCGGGAGATCGCAGTTAAGAACAGGGCACAGGATCAGCTAAGAACAGGGCACAGGATCAGCTAAGAACAGGGCACAGGATCAGCTAAGAACAGGGCACGGGATCAGCCGGAGATGTCGAAGTTGGCGAGGACCTTGGTCGGCCGCAGCCAGACCACGAGCTCCCCGGGAACCGCGTTGCGCTTGCCGAATTCCTCGGCCCGGTCGGCGCCCATGTACCGCGCCGCGATCGCGGTGGCGGTCCGGAGCAGCTCGGCCGGATCCTCGGACAGCTCGGCCTCGGCCTGGATCTGGACGAACGCGTACGGCGGCTCCTCCAGGTCCACGCACAGGCTGACCCGCGGGTCCCGGGCCAGCGCGCGGCCCTTGGCCGTGTCCCGCCCCGTGTTGAGCACCAGGCCGCCGTCCTCGACGACGAACCAGACCGGCGCGACCAGCGGGCGCCCGCTGGCCGACAGCCAGCTCAGCTTGCCGGTCCGGGTCCCGTGGCTGAGGAATTCCCTGACCTCGGGATCGCCGAGCGAGGCCACGTCAGGCCCCGATCACACTCAGCAGGCCGAACTCCCGGCGCTCCCGCCGCAGCGCGGACGCGACCACGCGGTCCCGCCACGGCGTGCTGATCGCCGCCCGGTAACCGGGTTCCTCGAGCACCTCCGGGCCGGCCAGCTCGTGCAGGGACAAGAAGTCGGGCCCAGGCCCGTCGAGACCGCGGACCAGGCGGTACCGCCGGATCCGCCGCCAGCCGGGCACCTGCAGGAGCATCGGGATGTGCTCATCGGTGTACCAGGCGGCCAGGTCCTGCTCGCTCTCGGCGGGCACCGACATGGACACCGCCAGGATCACCGGCGCCGGACGGCCCACCGGCGACCCGTCCTCGCTGATCTGCTCGTAGACCCGGCGCTCGAGGGTGGCCAGCCCGGCCATGACGGCCTTGTCCCGGTCGCTGGCCTGTCCGGCCAGGGCCTTGTACCCGGGGCTCTCGATGACCTCGGGGCCGTCCAGCTCGTACAGGGCGAGCCAGGTCGGCTTCTGCTCGTCCAGCGCCCGGTACCGCTGGACCCCGCGGAAGCCGGGCACGGTCAGCCGGGCGGGCCCGTGCTCGTGGTCGTACCAGTCGTGGAACTCCGCCTCGTCGGTGGTTCCCGGCTCGGTGTACACGTAGAAGAGGCCTGGAGACATGAAATGATCGTATGCGAGGCCCTCTCGGGCCCCGCATACGATCCCTGACCTACCTCAGTCGACCGGTGCCGCCATCGGGTTGATGCCGGCCAGGTCCGACTTCTTGACCCGGATCGCCACCAGCGTGATGACCAGGGCCAGCGCCGCGATCCCGGCCGAGACCAGGTAGCCCTTGGAGAAGCCGGCCGAGAACGCGTGGTTGGTGATCGCGTGCTGCAGCGCGGCCGCCTTAGCGGCGGAGATGTGCGCCCCGGCCTGCTTGGCCGCGGCCGCCGTCTGCGTGTGGATGCTGCTCGCCACCGCGCTCCACGCCACCGTGCCCAGGATCGCGAGCCCGATCGACCCGCCGACCTGCTGGCCGGTGTTGAGCAGCGAGGACGCCACGCCCGCGTCGTTGTCGGCCACCTTGGCCAGCGCCACCAGGGACAGCGGCACGAAGACGAGCCCCATGCCCAGCGCGGTAACCAGCATCGGGCCGAGCAGCCCGGAGGCGTAGTGGCTGTTCTCGTTGATGCGGGACAGCCAGAACATCCCGCCGGCGGCGAACGCGGTGCCCGCCACCATTAGCGGCCGGGCCCCGACCCGGGTCACCAGCTGCGACGCGATCCCGGAGGCCACCATGACCATGCTGATCATCGGCAGGTAGGCGATGCCGGTCTTCAGCGCGCTGTACCCCCACACGTCCTGCAGGAACAGCGTCAGGAAGAAGAACAGGCCGAACAGCGCCGTCCCCACGCACAGCATGATCAGGTAGGAACCGGTCCGGTCGCGGCTGCGCAGCACCCGGATCGGGACCAGCGCTTGCCTGCTGCGCACCTCGATGAACCCGAACGCCACCAGCAGCACCACCGCGGCCACCAGCGAGATGATCACCTTGGTGTCACCCCAGTGCGACACGCCGTTCGGGCTGGTCGCGGCGCTGGACAGGCCGTAGACGAGCGCGCCCAGGCCGAGGCTGCCGGTGATGGCACCGGGCAGGTCGAAGGCCCCGCGCCGCCGCTCGGACTCCTTGAGCACCCGCGGCGCGAAGAACGCGAGCACCAGGCCGATCGGCACGTTGACGAAGAACACCCAGCGCCAGTCGAGGTACTGGACCAGCAGGCCGCCCGCGATCAGGCCGACGGCGCCGCCGGCCACGCTCATCGCGGCGTACACGCCCATAGCCCGGTTACGCGGCGGCCCCTCGGGGAAGGTAACCGCGATCAGGGACAGAGCGGTGGGCGCGGCGAACGCGCCGCCGATGCCCTGCAAGACGCGCGCGCCGAGCAGCCAGGCCTGATCGGTGGCGAAGCCGCCGAGCAGCGAGGCGAGCGAGAACAGCAAGATGCCGAAGATGAAGATCCGGCGGCGCCCCAGTAGGTCGCCGGAACGGCCGCCGAGCAGCAGCAGCCCGCCGAACGCAAGCGCGTAGGCGTTGACGACCCACTCCAGGTTGCTGCCGGAGAAGTGAAGGGCGTCCTGGACGTGCGGCAGGGCGACGTTGACGATGGTCGCGTCGAGCACGACCATAAGCTGCGCCGTCGCGATGACAGCGAGGGCCAGGCCCAGCCGGCGCGGCGGGGAGCCGTTCGACACGGTGGCGCTGGACGCCGCCGCGGTACTGACCTCCCGGGTCGGTTGCCCGGTGTCTGGTGTGGTGGCGGACACGACTATCTCTCCTAAGATTGAGGGCGCGCTGAACTAAAGCCATGACCAGGCGACCGCGCCAAGGTCACGCGCCGTACTTCGGTGCTAGAAAATTTTTGGTCCGAACGGACCGAGGTTCCCGTTCCCCGTAAGCTCTTACCTTCCCCGTGCGGGCCGTCGTCCTCGGTTGAGACGACCCTGCGGCTCTCGTCTCATCGCTGAAGACGCGTTAGCCGCCGCGTTTGTGACAGCATCACCTCCCGCACCGCGATCGGAGCATCTTCTTCATCAGCCCGAGCAGGCACCGGCGCTCGCCGGTGTCCAGCGCCGTACACCACGGCGCCTGGGCCAAGATCTCGCGGTACAGCCGGTCCCTGACCGCCTCGCCCTCGGAAGTGAGCACGATGTTCTTGCTCCGCCGGTCCCGCAGCGAGGGTTCCCGGCGGGCCAGTCCGTGCTTCTCCAGGGCGTCCGCGATGGAGGTGACGAAGGAGGGGTCGCAGCCCATCCGCTGGCCCAGTTCCTTCATCGTCATCGGAGCGTCGAGCTTGAGCAGGGCGATGGCGTCGCTGCCGTTCATCCCGAACTCGGTCGCGATGCGCTGCCCGAGGTCATGAAAGTGCTTGAAGAGCTCGGGCAGGGTGTCGCTGATCTGCTGGTTGAGCTGATCGTCGGTCAGCGGCTCGACGTGAGCGACATCCGCGGTCTCGAGCACTGCCCCCAGGCTCTCGTCCACGCCGCTCACCTCCGTCCGGATCTATGAGATCCTCAACCTCTGATGTACTCAATGTTTGAGTAGCTCAACTATATTTCCGCTTGCTGGTGCAAGCAAGTCAATAACGGGCAGAATCCCAGCGGATCTACCGCCGCACACAACTGTTAACGGCCCTGCGGCGTCTTAGCTTCCGGGAGTTCATGTGAAGGAAGGCACACGCAATGGCTGAAGGTCAGGGGCGGCGCGAGTTCCTGCGGCTGGCGGCGGCGGCCGGGGGAGCCGGCCTGCTCGCCTCCTGCAGCCGGAGCGGGGCCACCGCCGGGAGCACCGGTACCAGCGCGGCCATGGCGGACAGCGCGACCCGGAGCGTCGCCGCGGCCCCCCAGGCCGCCGGGTCGCCGCGCCCGGCCGACTGGACCGCCCTCGGCCGCGACCTGTCCGGGCCGCTGGTCCGTCCGGGCGAGGCCGCCTACGCCGTGTCCAAGCGGCTGTTCGACCCGCGGTTCGACTCGCTGCACCCGGCCGGCGTCGCCTACTGCCGCAACCCGCACGACGTGTCGACCTGCCTGGCCTTCGTGCGCAAGTTCGGGATCGGTGTCGCCGCCCGGTGCGGCGGCCACAGCTACGCGGGCTGGTCCTCGACCAGCGGGCTGATGATCGACGTGACCCGGATGTCCGGGGTGAACGTCAGCGGCACTACCGCCGTCGTCGGCGCGGGCACCAAGCTCATCGACTTCTACAGCGGGCTCGCCGCGCACGGTCGCGGGGTGCCGGGCGGGTCCTGCCCGACGGTCGGCATCGCCGGGCTCACCCTGGGCGGCGGCGTCGGGGTCGTCTCCCGCGCCTACGGGGTGACCAGCGACAACGTGAAATCGCTGCAGATCGTCACCGCCGACGGGCAGGTCAGGACGTGTAACTCGAGCCAGAACTCCGACCTGTTCTGGGCCTGTCGCGGCGGGGGCGGCGGCAACTTCGGCGTCGTCACCTCGTTCACCTTCAATACCCACCCGGTCGGGAACATCGTCCTGTTCTTCTTGTCCTGGCCGTGGTCGCAGGCCGCCAGGGTGATCTCCGCCTGGCAGTCCTGGGCGCCGCACGCCCCGGACGCGCTCTGGTCGAACCTGCACCTGGCCGCGGCGCCGGGCGGCTCCGTCCCCTCCATCCAGGTGGGCGGTACCTATCTGGGCAGCCTCAGCGGGGCCTCCGCCCAGCTCGAGAAGCTGTACGCGGCGGCCGGCTCGCATCCGTCCTCGCCGTTCATGGAGACCACCAGCTGGCTGCACGCGATGCTGGTGGAGGCGGGCTGCGCCAGCCTGACCGTGAACGAGTGCCACCTGCCCACCCAGAACCCGGCCGGCGCTCTCGCGGGCCTCGGAGTACGCCAAGTCCGACATCTTCACCAAGCCGCTGAACAGCGGTGGGATCGGCACCTTGCTGGCCGGCGTGGAGAAGTTCCAGCGGGCGGGCGGGGCCTCCGGGGCGTCCGGGGGTATCGCGTTCGACGCGCTCGGCGGCGCGGTCAACCGGGTCGCCCCCGGCGCCACCGCGTACGTGCACCGCAACGGGCTCTTCCAGGCCCAGTACACGACCACCTGGCCGGCCGGCGCGCCCGCCGCCGCGGTGGCCCGCCAGCACGCCTGGCAGCAGTCGTTCTGGCAGTCGATGCGCCCCTACGCCAGCGGCCAGGCCTACCAGAACTACATCGACCCGGCGCTGGCCAACTGGCGGCAGGCCTACTACGGCGCCAACCTCCCCCGGCTCACTCAGGTCAAGGCGAAATACGACCCCCATCGCGTGTTCACGTTCCCGCAGGCCATCTAAGGTAGGTCCGGTGCACTGACGCGGGGCGGGCATGATGGTATCTCCGCAAATGTTGATATCTGTTTCCCGTACGCTAGCTACCCACCCGTAACGTCAGCTCGCACCATCGATGTAGGACCTGAATGACAAGTAACGCTGAACTCAAGGCTGCGGCCGCCATCGCCGACGAGCAGGTGCAGGTCCTGCTCGTCGAGGACGATGACGGCGACGCCGTGCTGGTCGGCGAACTGCTGCGCGAAGTGGGCGCCTCGGTCGTCGTGCGGCGGGCGCGGTCGCTGACCCAGGCCAAGAGCCTGATCGCCGACGCGGCCTGCGTGCTGCTCGACCTGGGGCTGCCGGATTCGCAGGGCCTGAACGGGCTCAGGCAGCTGCTCCAGCAGGAGCCGGAGGCGGCCGTGGTCATGCTGACCGGCCAGGCCAGCGAGCACCTGGGGGAGCAGGCGGTCCGGGCCGGCGCCCAGGACTACCTGGTCAAGGGCGAGGTCGCCGGGCACCAGCTGAACCGGGTCATCCGCTACGCGGTCGAGCGGCGGCGCGCCGAGGAGGCGCAGCGCGCGCTGCACGTGGCGCAGATCCTCGCCCAGGAGAACGCCCGGCTGGAGCGCGGCCTGCTGCCGTCGCCGCTGCTGACCGACCCGCGGCTGAGCGTGGCGGCGCGCTGCCTGCCCGGCGGCCAGCACCACCTGCTCGGCGGCGACTTCTACGACGTGGTCGAATCCTCCGACCGCTGGGTGCACGCCCTCATCGGCGACGTCTGCGGCCGCGGCCCGGCCGAGGCCGCGCTCGGGGTCTGCCTGCGGGTCGCGTGGCGCACCATGGTGCTGGCCGGGCGTCCCGCCGAGGAGATCCTGTCCACGCTCAGCGAGCTGCTCGAGCACGAGCGGCAGGACGACACCATGTTCGCCACGATGTGCATGATCTCGGTGCAGCCGGACCGGACCAGCGGCCGGGTCCGGATGGCCGGCCACCTGCCGCCGATGCTGCTCAGCCACGACGGCATCGCCGAGTTCCCCACCCGCCCGGCCGCGCCGCTCGGCCTGTCCGAGCTGCGGCACTGGCCGGAAACCCATATCCAGCTCGACGGCAGCTGGTCGATACTGCTCTTCACCGACGGGCTTATCGAGGGCCGGATCGGGCCGGGGTCGGAACGGCTCGGCAGCGAAGGGCTGATGGACCTGCTCCGGGAGGTCCCCAGCGTCCCCGGCCAGCCCCGGGAAGAGCAGCTCGACCAGCTGATCGACCGTGTCCGCCAGCTCAACGGAGGAAACCTGGACGACGACCTGGCTGTCCTGGCCCTCGGCTTCTCGTCCCCGCCCGCGCCATGACCGGAACCGATGCCGCCCCGGAAGCGGGCGGACGGCGGCGCTGGCCGCTGAGCCGGATCGTCGGCGTGGCCCTGCTGGCCCTGCTGCTGTTCTCGGTGGTCGCCGTGGTGGCGGGCGGCCTGTCCCTGCTCAGCCTGCACGACAACCGGGAGCACGTGGTCAGCACGCTCGACCCGGCCGCGCTCGCGGTCCAGCGGTTCGACACCGCCATGGTCGACCAGGAGACCGGGGTGCGCGGCTACGCGCTGAGCGGCCAGAAGAGCTTCCTGGAGCCGTACAACAACGGCGTGACCGCGGAAAAAAGCGCGGTCAAGGCGCTCCAGGCCGTGATCAAGGACCTGCCCGCCTCCGCCACCCAGGACCTCAAGAGCGCCACCACCCAGGCGCACTTCTGGCGTACCCACTACGCGCAGCAGACCATCAACGAGGTCGCCAAGACCGGCAAACCCGTGGTCAGCCCCGACATCTTGACCGGCAAGGCGGACTTCGACGCCCTGCGGGCCCGGATAGCCGTGCTCCAGGACGACATCTCGACCGCCCGGGCGCACGCCGTGGCGGAGCTGAACGACTCGTCCGCCGTGCTGGACGGCGTGTTCATCGCGGTGGCGGCCGGCCTCGCGGTCATCGTGGTGCTGCTCGCGCTCGGCCTGCGGGCGACCGCGATCCAGCCGCTGCACCGGCTCGCGGCCGAGGCCCGCCTCGTGGCGGACGGCAACTTCGACCGCCGGGTCGCCCTGACCGGACCGCGGGAAGTGACCGACCTGGCCTTGGACGTGAACACCATGCGCGAGCGCATCCTGGAGGCGCTGGCCGAGTCGCGGCAGGCGAATACGCTGCTGCAGGAGCACACCGATGAGCTGGAGCGCTCGAACGCCGAGCTCGAGCAGTTCGCCTACATCGCGTCGCACGACCTGCAGGAGCCGCTGCGCAAGGTGGCCAGCTTCACCCAGCTGCTGCAGCGCCGCTACGGCGGGCAGCTCGACGCGCGGGCCGACCAGTACATCGAGTTCGCGGTGGACGGCGCCAAGCGGATGCAGGCGCTGATCAACGACCTGCTCCAGTACAGCCGGGTCGGCCGGTCGACCCGCGAGCCCTCGCTGGTGTCGAGCGACGCCGCGCTGGCGCAGGCCCGGGCCAACCTGACCGCGGCCATGGAGGAGACCGGCGCCACCGTCGAGAGCGGGCACCTGCCGCTGGTGCTGGCCGAGCTGACGCTGCTCACCGCGGTGTTCCAGAACCTGCTCGGCAACGCGCTGAAGTTCAGCGGCGGCAAGCCGCCGCGTATCGTCATTACCTGCACCAGGGACACCAGGGACACCAGGGACGAGCCGTTCTGGCTGTTCTCCTTCGCCGACAACGGCATCGGGATCGATCCGGAGTACGCTGACCGGATCTTCGTGATCTTCCAGCGCCTGCACGAGCGGAGCGCCTACCCGGGCACCGGCATCGGCCTGGCCATGACCAAGAAGATCATCGAGTATTTCGGCGGCAAGATCTGGCTCGACACGACGTATACGGAAGGCTCGCGGTTCCTGTTCACGCTGCCCGTGCCGGCTGAGACGATGGAACTGGACGCGGCTGACATCAAGCCCGGATCATCGGGGACACTAACTGACGAAGCAGCCGAAGCCCTGCTGCGCGAGGACGAGGAAGCCGATGACTGAGTTCGACGAGTCGCGATTGATCGACGTGCTGCTGGTGGAGGACGACGAAGGGGACGTCCTGATGACCAGGGAAGCCTTCGAGCACTACAAGATCCAGAACCGGCTGCACGTGACCGGCGACGGCGAGCAGGCCATGCAGTTCCTGCGCCGGGAGGGACAGTACGCCGACGCGCCGCGCCCGGGCCTCATCCTGCTCGACGTCAACCTCCCCCGCAAGAGCGGCATGGAGGTGCTGGCCGAGCTGAAGCAGGACGACGACCTGCTGACCATCCCGGTCATCATGCTGACCACGTCCCAGGCCGAGGAGGACATCGTCCGCAGCTACTCGCTGCACGCCAACGCGTTCGTCAGCAAGCCCGTCGACTTCGAGCACTTCATCGAGGCCATCCGCCAGATCGACACGTTCTTCCTCAACCTGGTCAAGCTCCCGGTTTCCTTACCCGGATCAAGCCCCCGGCCCGGCGGACCTGCACCGGCCGCCTAGACCGCCGGGCGGCACCACCACGTTCGGCGGCCCGCCAGTTCCACATCGGCCTCGACACCGCCGAGTTCCCGGTCGGCGCGGGCCCGCTGTCTCACGTGCGGGCCGGCCGGTGTGCGAGGGTGTCACTGTGAGCATGGAGGTGAACCGGCGTCGTTCGGCCTACTGGGATAAGCAGGCCGGCCGCTACGACCGGGCGATGGACTTCTGGGACCGGCACCTGTTCGGGGACAGCCGGCCCTGGGCCTGCGGCCGGGCCGCCGGCGAGGTGCTCGAGGTTGCCATCGGCACCGGCCGTAACCTGCCCTTTTATCCGAACGGGGCCGCCATCACGCGGCTCACCGCCGTGGACTGGTCGCCGGGCATGCTCGCCATCGCCCGCGAGCGCGCGGCCGCCACCGGCCGGGACGCCGACCTGAGGCAGGGCGACGCCCAGGCGCTGGACTTTCCCGGTGCCTCGTTCGACACCGTGCTGTGCGTCCTCGGCCTGTGCGCCATCCCCGACGACCGGCGTGCCGTCACCGAGATGGCGCGCGTCCTGCGGCCGGGCGGCCGGCTCCTGCTCGTCGACCACGTGGCGGCCCCGGCGGCGGCGCTGCGCGCCGTGCAGTGGCTGTACGAGCGCATCACCATCCCGCTGGCCGGCGAGCATTTCCGCCGGCGGCCGCTCACCTACGTGCGGGAACTCGGCTTCACGGTCGAGGAGACGGACCGGTTCGGGCTCGGCCTCGTCGAGCGCGTCTGCGCCCGCAAGCCCGGCTGACCCTCACTTCAGGTGCCTGACGAACCGCACTCGGTCCTGGCCGTCGCCGTCGTACCCGGCCGCCACCGCGACGCCGTCCACCTGCGCGTCGCCCGGCTCGATGTCGAAGCCCATCCGCTGATGGAACGCGATCGAGCCGCGGTTCACCGGCGACGTCACCGAGTGAACCTCGTCACAGCCCCGCGCCCGGACGGCCGCGAAGAAGCGCTCGTACAGGTGCCGGCCCAGGCCGCGGCCACGCTCGCCGGGGGAGATGCCGACGAAGTGGATGTACGCCTCGGCCGGGCGTGACTGGGACTGGAACCCGACCAGGAACCCGGCCAGCTCACCGTCGCGCTCGGCCGCGAGGCTGGTGTCCGTGAAGTGGTCGAAGAACAGGCGGGGCAGCATGTCCGCCATGTGGCGGCCACCCCACCAGTCGTCGATCACCGAGATCACGGTCAGGTAATCCGACGAGCGGATCGGGCGAACCTGGACTGTCATGTGCCGCTCTCCTTTCCTTATACGACGCACTGTAGGATCTGACCGCCGTAACCGGACACGTGAGGAGCCTGATGTACGACGCGACGCTGGCCGAGACCGTCACCATCCGCGGCGACGGCGGGGACGAGATCGAGGCCTACCTGGCCCGGCCGATGAGCCAGGGCCCGCTCGGCGGCGTCATCGTGATCCATCACATGCCCGGTTACGACGCGCCGACCAAGGAGATCGCCCGGCGTTTCGCCGCCGAAGGCTACAACGCCCTCATGCCGAACCTCTACCACCGCGACGCCCCCGGCGCCAGCCCGGACGACGCGGCCGCGGCGGCCCGCGCGAAGGGCGGCGTGCCCGACGCCCGGCTGATCGGCGACGTGGCCGGCGCCGCCGCGTACCTGCGCGGCCTGACCTCCTCCAACGGCAAGATCGGCGTCATCGGCTACTGCTCCGGCGGCCGCCAGGCGTTCCTGGCCGGGGTCAGCCTGCCGCTCGACGCCGCCGTCGACTGCTACGGCGCGTTCGTCACCGGCGCCCCGCCCGAGGGCATGCCGCTCAAGGTCGGCCCCATCAAGCACCTGACCAAGGACTTGTCCTGCCCGCTGCTCGGCCTGTTCGGCGCCGACGACCAGCACCCCTCGCCCGAGCAGGTCAGCGAGCTCGAAGACGAGCTGAAGGCGCAGGGCAAGACCTACGAGTTCCACACGTACGAGGGCGCCGGCCACGCCTTCTTCTCGGTGAACCGCACCGCCTACCGCCCCGAAGCCGCCGTCGACGGCTGGTCCAAGATCCTCACCTGGTTCACCCGCCACCTATCCTCCTGACCCACCCACCCCACCCCCCGCACCAGCCCCAATCCCCCCACCAACTCCAACCCCCCGCATCAGCCCCAACCCTCCGCACCAGCCTCAGCGCTCGCACCATTGCCCCAGCCCCCCGCACCAGCCTCAGGCCCCGCGCCAGCCTTAGCCTCGCACCAGCCTCAGTCTCGCACCATGGCACCAGCCCCACCCCCAGCCTCAGCCCCCCACACTAGCCTCAGTCCTCGCACCAGCCTCAGTCCTCGCACCATTGCCCCAGCCCCCGCACTAGCCCCAGCCCCCGCACCAGCCTGGCGTTACCAAACATCTACTGATCGCAGTAGTCCCTTCCGTACCAAGGCCGCCGAGTGGTGTCTAGAGTCCCGCCGACCTCACGCGATCCACGTGTCCCACGGCGAACGTGGCCTGAACCGGGTCGATGTTCCTCGTCCCGGCGCGAACCGGTGGATGTCCCATCAACCCGGTCTTGGTAAGGCGTCTGGCGGCCGCCCCGGCCGCTCCCGGGCTTACCTACCGCCCCGCCCGGCCCCCCAGCCCCGCAGCTCCCGCCCGCCACAAGACGCCGGCCGACGGCAGCCACCACGATGTGACGCTGCGGTGGCTAGAACAACCGCGATGTCACATCGTGGTGGCACCAGAGACCGCCCGGACGGCTCCAGCTGATACCACACGCCCCGCCAGAACCAGCCGCCCCAGCCCGAAGCCACCGACCGCACGAGAGCCGCACCCATGCGGCATCGACCCGGTCACCATCGGCATCCGGCCCCACACCATCCACCCCAGTAGCCCCAGTCCGCACCACAAGAATCAAGCCGGATTCAGCCACTACTAGTGGGCGCTGGAGGCGGACCAGATGTTGATGCCGGCGTCCACGGCGTGACCGTCGATCGCGGCCAGCTCGTCGTCGGAGAACGAGGTGTTCGAGGCGGCGGCGAGGTTCTCCTCGAGCTGGGCGACGCTGCTGGCGCCGATCAGCACCGAGGTGACCCGCTGATCGCGGAGCGCCCAGGACAGCGCGAGCTGGGCCAGCGACTGACCCCGGGCCGAGGCGATCGTGGCCAGCGCGCGGACGTGCGCCAGGGTCGGCTCGGCGAGCTGATCCGAGGACAGCGAGCCGTTCTGGGTGGCCCGCGACCCCGACGGCGTCCCGTCCAGGTACTTGCCGGTCAGCACGCCCTGCGCCAGGGGGGAGAAGGCGATGCAGCCCACGCCCTCGCGACCCAGCACGTCGAGCAGGCCCCCCTCGATCCACCGGTTCAGCATCGAGTACGACGGCTGGTGGATTAGCAGCGGCGTGCCCATCTGGCGGAGTATCGACACCGCGTCCAGGGTCCGTTCGGCGGAGTAAGACGAGATGCCGGCGTACAGCGCCCGGCCCGACCGGACCGCGGTGTCCAGCGCGCCCATCGTCTCCTCGAGCGGCGTGTCCGGGTCGAAGCGGTGGGAGTAGAAGATGTCCACGTACTCCAGGCCCATCCGGCTCAGCGACTGGTCCAGGCTGGCCAGCAGGTACTTACGCGAGCCGTGATCACCGTAGGGGCCCGGCCACATGTCGTAGCCGGCCTTGGTGGAGATGATCAGCTCGTCGCGGTACGGGCGCAGGTCCTCGCGCATGATCCGGCCGAAGTTGATCTCGGCGCTGCCGTACGGCGGGCCGTAGTTGTTGGCCAGGTCGAAGTGGGTGACACCGAGGTCGAAGGCGCGGCGCAAGATCGCCCGCTGCTCCTCGACGGGCTTGCCGTCACCGAAGTTCTGCCACAGCCCGAGCGACACCTCGGGCAGCATGATCCCGCTGCGCCCGCAGCGGCGGTAGGGAAGCCTGCTATAACGGTCAGCGGCAGCGACATAGGTCATGCCGGAAGTCTTTCACTCCCGGCCGGGGCCGGGCCGGCTGACCCGTGCGATCATGATGCCGGCCGTATACGACGTGAGAGGGATGGGCAATGTACGACGCGATGCTGGCCGAGACCATAACGATCACCGGGCACGAGGGCGACGAGATCGAGGCGTACTCGGCTCGGACGCTGCAGGCCGGCCCGGTGGGCGGTGTGGTCGTCGTTCACCACCTGCCCGGTTACGACCGCCAGACCAAGGAGTTCGCCCGCCGGTTCGCGGCCGGCGGCCTCAACGCCGTAATGCCGAACCTCTACCACCGCGAAGCACCCGGCGCGGACCCGGACGACGCGATGGCGGCCGCGCGTGCCTCCGGCGCCATTCCCGTCGCGGACGAGCGGATCGTCGGCGAGGTGGCGGGCGCGGCGGCGTACCTGCGCGGGCTGGGCAACTCCAACGGCAAGGTCGGCGTGATCGGCCACTGCTCCGGCGGCCGCCAGTCGTTCCTGGCCGCGGTCAGCCTGCCGCTCGACGCGGCCGTGGACTGCTACGGCGGCTTCGTGGTCGAGACCCCGCCCGAGGGTCATCCGCTGCACGGCTCGCCGGCCCTGGTCGAGCGGGCCTCGACCCTGTCCTGCCCGCTGCTCGGCCTGTTCGGGGCCGAGGACCAGCACCCCTCACCCGAGCATGTCGCCGCGCTCGAAGACGCGCTCAAGGCGAACGGCAAAACGTACGAGTTCCACTCCTACGACGGTGCCGGGCACGCCTTCCTCCAGGTCGACCGCACCAGCTACCGGCCTGAGGCCGCGGTGGACGCCTGGGAGCAGATCTGGTCCTTCTTCGGCCGTTACCTGTAAGCGAGAGGAGCCGATATGTGCACGTACCTGACGGAGAAGGTCTCGGTCAGCGGCAGCGGCAAGGGGCCGGCCGGATGGTTCCGGCTGACCGACGCGAGTGTGTACTTCGATCACCCGGTACACGCCCAGGAGGAGCACACCCTCAACATCGACTTCCTCGACCCGGGCGCCGGACCGTCGGCGCGGGTCGCGGTCGAGCTCACCGCGGATTCGGCCCGGGCCCTCATCAAGGCCATCCAGGCCACCCTGGACTCCGTGCCCCCCGGCCTCCTCTAGCTCCGTTAGCCGCCCAAAGGCCTCCATCTCCGCATAGTCGCAGGCCGCGCGGAAATGTCGGTGCCGCGTGCGAGTATGCATGTGAGGGCCCCCGCGGAGGGTGGCATACGCGGGATGGAGGCGCAGGAATGCGGATCATTATCGAGCGGGACGCGCTGGCTGAAGCGGTCGCCTGGGTGGCGCGATCGCTGCCGTCCCGGCCGGTCCTGCCCATCTTGTCCGGGATGCTTCTCGAGGCGTCGGCGGGCGGCCTGACCCTGTCCTGCTTCGACTACGAGGTGTCGGCCAGGATCCGAGTGGACGCCGAGGTGGCCGAGGACGGCACCGCGCTCGTGCCCGGGCGGCTGCTGGCCGAGATCACCAGGAGCCTGCCCTCGCTGCCGGTCGAGCTCGACCACGAGAAGGACGACGTCATCGTCACCTGCGGTCCGGCGTCGTTCACCCTGGTGACCCTGCCGGTCAAGGAGTACCCGCGGCTGCCCGAGCTGCCCCTGCTGGCGGGCACCGTCGACGGCGGCGCGCTCGCCACGGCGATCGGCCAGGTCGCCCTGGCGGCCAGCCGGGACGACACCCTGCCGGTCATCACCGGGGTGAACGTTGAGATCGACGGCGATTCCATCAGGCTGGTGGCGACCGACAGGTACCGGCTCGCCGTCCGGGAACTCGGCTGGAGCCCCGCCCGCCCCGATACCAGCAGCACGATGCTGGTGCCGGCCAAGACGCTGGCCGATGCCGCGCGGATGATGGTGCCCGGCGTCCAGGTCCGGATCATGATCCGCGGTGAGCTGGGGTCCGGCGCCGCCCGGGCGGCCGCCGCCAGCGCCGGGGACTCACTGCACGCGGCCGAGGCGATGATCGGTTTCGAGTCGGCCGGGCGGCGGCTGACCACACGCCTGATCGCGGGAGAGTACATCAAGTACATGTCCAGGTTCCCCGAGGGCTTCGGCAGCCGCGGGGACATGCCGGCCATCCCGCTCACCGAGGCGGTCAAGCGGGTCGCGCTGGTGGCCGAGCGGGGCAGCTCGGTGCGGCTTTCGTTCGGTCACGGCAAGGTGACGATCGAGGCCGGGACCGAGGGGCAGGCGCGGGCCCGCGAGACGGTCGCCGCGGACTTCACCGGCGAGGAGACCGCGATCGCGTTCAGCCCGCACTACCTGATGGACGGCCTCAGCGCGGCCCTGATCGCGGCCACCGGCACGCCCGGCGCGGAGAAATCCGAGAAGCCCCAGAAGGCCGAGAGGCCCCAGAAGCCGGAGAAAGCCCAGAAAACTCAGAAAACCCAGAAAGCAGACCCGGCCCAGAACGGCGATGACGGGGCCTCCGCTCCCGAGCAGGCGCGGATATGCCTGCAGTTCACCAGCCCGACCAAGCCCGCGCTGATCACCGGCAGCGCCGGGGACGGCGACGATTCCGTCCTGGATTACCGCTACCTGGTAGTCCCGCTGCGCCAGCGGGCGAGCGCCTGACCGGCGAGCGCCTGACCGGCGAGCGCCCCACCGGCGAGCACCTGGCTAGCCGCCACCGCCGGGCGGGCGGGGGATCTGCGGGTACGGCCCGCTCCAGGCGGAGTGCCGGGCCATCCAGGCCATGATCAGTATCCAGGTGGCCAGCGCGAAGAGCAGCATCGCGAAGACCAGGAACCGGCCCGCGTCCGGATCGGGGACGGGCAGCGCGGGCTCGGCCCGGGCGACCCGGGGAGGCCGCGGCAGGTCGGCCAGCAGGCGGTCGATCTGGCGCTGGGTCTTGGCCATCAGCGCCGCGTCGATCCGCTCGCCCAGCTCGTCGAGGGTGAGCCGTCCCGCCACGAAGTGCTCCCGCAGCAAGGTCATGGCGGTGTCGCGCTCGGCGTCGCCGATCCTGAGGTCGTAGTCGTACCGCGTCGGGCCGGGCACGTGCCAGCCAGGTACGAGCTCCTCGCGCGGATGCGCCGCGTCGGGATCCTCGCCTATCATTCCGGTTCGGACGTCATATCGCCTTGTCATCGGCTCCCAGAATTCGCCAGGCCGGCTCCCTCACACTTCAACGATAAGTCGAGCCGGCCCGGTGCGGAACCCGGGGAGGGCGAGAATCCCTAGCAGCGGCGTCCGCGCGGCCTCCTGGGCCCCCTCCCGGAGCCGCGCCGCCTGCCGCCGAGCCCGAACAAACGCCGGACCAGTGCCAGTGCCGCGAGGAACAAGACGATCGCGATCGGCCGGTCGCCGCCGCCGAGCCCGAACATCAGGACGCTGCCGAGGATCACGAAGAGCCAGACCAGGCCGAGCAGCGGGGCGAAGGCACCACCTGGACCGTGTGACCTGCCGCCCTGGTCGTAGCCCTGGCTCGGACGGGTCGACATCGGCCCGTGCCAGCCGGGCCCCTGCCATCCCGGGCCCGCGCCCTGTCCTGGCCACCCGGCGCCCGCGTACGGCAGGCCGGTGCCCGTCCCCGCGGCATGCGGGAGATCGCGCATCACGGTGCCCAGGTCGTCCCGGGTCTTGGCCGCGAACGTATGGTCGAGGCGCTCGTTGAGCTCCTCGAGCGTCAGCCGCCCGTCGGCGTAGTGCTCACGCAGCTGAGCGGCGACCGCCTCACGGTCGGCGTCCCCGACGCGCACGTTGTATCCAGGTGCCATCGTGCCCTCCGTAGCCAGAACGGGGAATCCCGAGTAGTAGTAGCACGATATATCGCGAGACGTCGGACGGCAAATGAGTTGGCCCGTCGCATCAACCCGGACGTATCAAAGAAGCCGCGACGCCCTCTGGTTAGGTGCCGGCAAGGCAGGGGAGGGACCATGGGGATCATCGAGTGGCGCCAGCGGGCGCCGCGGGCTCCGTTCCGGGAGCGCGTCGTGGACTGGCGGGCGCGCAACTGGCGCCGCACCGTGCTGGCCTGGTCAGTGCTGTGCCTGATCTGCCTGGCCATCTCGGCCGAACCGGGGACGGCCTTCCCCAAGGCGCAGGCCCGCTCGGTGCCGGTCGTGGGCATGGTCATGCAGGTGGCCGGCGGGCTGACCGTAGCCGGCGTCCCGGCGCTCCTGATCGCCCTGCCCTGACCACGCCGCCCCGACCACGCCCCCCTGACCACGCCGCCCCGACCACGCTGCCCTGACCACGCCGCCCTGGCATCCCGGCCGGGATCAGAGCTCGGCCGCGGCCAGCGCGTCGCCGACGGGGGTGCGGCGGTACAGCACCGAACGTCCCGACCTGGCCCGGGCGATCAGCCCGGCCTCGCGCAGCACGGCCAGGTGGTCACCGATGCCGCCGACGGAGTGGCCGAGCGTGGCGGCCAGCTGGGTGGTGCTGGCCGGGTCCTCCAGCGCGAGCAAAATGGCGGCCCGCGAGCTGCCTAGGAGCCGGTGCAAGGCGGTGCCGGGACCGGTCCGGCCGGGCTGCTCCCACAGCGCGGATACCCCGCGAGCCGGGTAGATCAGGGCCGGCGGCCACGGCGGGTCGAGGGACAGCGCCAGGCCGGGCCAGACGAAGACCGACGGGATGAACAGCAGGCCGCGGCCGTCCAGCCCGGCGCCCTCGTCGGCGGCCCAGCGGGTGAGCTCGATGCGGCCGGGCCGCCAGGCCAGGTCGGCGTGCAGGTCGTCCAGCGCGGCGGCCCAGCCCTTCGAGACGAGCTGCCCGGCCCGGTACACCACGTCCCGTTCGAGCACCGCGCGCAGCGTCCGCCATTCCGGCTCGAGCAGTGCCTGCCAGGCGGCGGCGAGCACGTCGGCGACGTACCCGGCCGCCCCGTCACCGCCTAGGATCCGCTCGACGCGGGGATCGGCCCGGGGCTGCCGGCGCAGCGCCTCGGTGACCTCCTGGCGCACTTGGCCGGCCGGTGTGGACCGGACCTGGTCGAGCAGTTCGCCGATGGTGGTGTGCACGCTGGCCGGGACCGGGGCCAGGAAGTCGGCCCCCCACCGGGGCGGCATCAGCGCGAGGATCACGTCGATGTCGGTCTCGCGCGCCAGGGCCAGGTACCGGTCCCGCGCCCGGACCAGCCACGGGCGGAGCACCTGGACGTCCTGCTGGCCGGGCAGCGCGGCCAGCAGGCGCAGCGCGTGGCTCAGCTCCCACAGCGGCGATATCGCGAACCGGCTCGTGGTCAGGTCCTCGTTGCCAACCTCGATCCGCAGCGCCACCGCCCACCAGCTTTCGTCCTGGAACGAAAGAGTACGCCACGACGAGCCGCGCTCACAGGATGGCGTCATGACCGTTTCCGCGCCCGTTCCAGCCAGCGAACAGGACCGCCGGCCGCCCGCGCGGGCCACGTACCGCTCGGTGTTCGCCGCCCGGGAGTTCCGGGTGATGGCGGCCGCGATGTTCATGTACGTCCTCGGCTTCGAGTTCGAGGTCCTCGGCCTGTCGGTGCTCGTCTTCGCCCAGAACCCGGTCGGCGCTGCTGACCGCGCTCGCGTTCAGCGCGGGCTTCGCGCCGCAGGCGGTCGGCGGCGCGCTGTTCACCGCGCTGGCCGACCGGCTGCCGCCGCGCCTGGTCATCGGGGCGGGCCTGCTCGCCCGGGCCGTGCCCGGGCTGGTCATCGGCCTGTGGCCGGGGCTGCCGGTCCCCGTCATGCTGATGCTGGTGGCGGCCGCGGCGACGACCGCCCCGGTGTACACCGCCGCCCTCTCCGGCCTGCTCCCCGAGGTGCTCGACGGGGACCGCTACATCCTCGGCCGCTCGGTCTTCGGCCTGACCGCCTCGGCGACCCAGCTCGCCGGGCTGGGCGCCGGCGGCGCCATCCTGGCCGTGGTGCCGGCCCGCTGGCTGCTGCTGGCCGCGGGCGGCGCCCTGGCCGCCAACGCCGGCCTCACCCGCCTGGGCCTGCGCCCCCGGCCCGCCCGCAACTCTGCCAGCCCGGAGCGCGGCCCGGAGCGCGGCCCGGAGCGCGGCCCGGAGCGCGGCCCGGGGCGCGGCCCGGGGCGCGGCCCGGGGCGCGGCCCGGGGGGCGGCCCGGGGGCGGGCCGGCCGCGCGGCCTGGTCCGGGACACCCTGGCCGGTCACGCCGAGCTGCTGGCGAACCGGACCGTCCGGGGCCTGCTGCTCGCGCAGTGGCTGCCCGCCTGGTTCGTCACCGGCGCCGAATCGCTGATCGTGCCGTACGCCGGGTCGCTGGGCCACCCGGCCAGCGCGGCGGCGCCGCTGCTGGCCGCGGTGCCGGCCGGGATGCTGCTCGGCGACCTGCTGGCGGCCCGGTTCTGCCCGCCCGCGGCCCGCCGGCGCCTGGCGTTCCCGCTGGTCGCGGCCATGGGGGTGCCCCTGCTGTCGTTGCCGTTGCGGCCGCCGCTGCCGCTGGTCTGGCTGGCTCTGCTGGCCTGCGGGGCGGGCTTCGCCTACCAGCTCGGCCTCCAGCAGGCCCTGCTCGACAGCCTGCCGGAGCGGCGCCGGGGCCAGGGCTTCGGCCTCAACTCGACCGGGGCGATGGGCGGCCAGGGCCTGACCCCGGCCGTGGCGGGCGCGCTGGCCGGCGCGCTCGGCGCGGGCCCCGCGATGGCGATCACGGGCGCCGCCACCATCGCCGCCGCGCTCGCCCTCCGCGGCCCCCTGACCGGCCGCGGCCGGCAGGCCGCCGACCTCACAACCCGAGGTAAGCGCCCCCGTTGACGTGAATGACCTGCCCGGTCAGGTGCCCAGCGGACGGCGAGGCCAGGAACGTCACCACCGCCGCGACGTCCGCCGTGGTCCCGGGCCGCCCGTTGCGCGTCTCGCCCACCAGCCGCTCCTTGCGGGTCTCGGTCAGGGTGCCCCGGAAGAACTCGCTGCCCAGGGTGAGGCCGGGCGAGACCACGTTGGCGGTGATCCCGCGCGGCCCGAGCTCGCGAGCCACGTCCGCGCTCCACGCCTCTACGGCCGCCTTGGCCGCGCCGTAGGATCCGGCCCCGCGCCGAGCGGCGATCGAGCTGAACGAGATGATCCGCGCGTCCGCCGCCAGCCGCGGCGTCAGCGCCGCGGTGACCAGGACCGCGGACAGCAGGTTGGCGTCGAGGTTGGCCCGCCAGTCCCCGGCCAGCGCGGCCAGGTCGTCCCCGGCCGCCGCGGGCCGGTCGAACCCGGTGTTCCCGCCCGCGTTGTTGACCAGCACGTCGACCCGCTCCGGCAGCTGTGGCAGGGCGGCCGCGACCGCGGCCGGGTCGGCGGCGTCGAAGCAGGCGTAGCCCGCCGCGGGCATCCCCGGGCCGGCTCCGGAAACCAGCCTGGCCACGGCCTCCTTCAGCACGTGCTCCCGGCGGCCGGTGATCGTCACCCGGTCCCCGGCGCCGGCGAACCCGGCGGCGACCGCGTACCCGATCCCGGTTCCGCCGCCGGTCACGACGATCTGGCGCACGTTAACTCCTTTAGGTCTAAAGTATTTTCGTGACCGACCCTAACACGAGCGGCCCAGACGGCGTGGACCTGATCCAGCGGGCCTGGGAGCGTGAGCGCCCCGGCACCCCGGCCGCCTCGATCGGCGTCATCACCCGGATCTGGCGGATCGGCAAGCTGCTGGCCGACGAGCGCCGCCGGACGCTGGCCCGCCTCGGGATCGACGCCGCCACCTTGGACCTGCTGTCCACCCTGCGCCGCGCGGGTCCGCCGTACCAGCTGACCGCGGGCACGCTGGCCGGGCTGACCCTGGTCAGCGCCGGGGCCATCTCCCAGCGGGTCGCCCGGGCCGAGCGCGAGGGCCTGGTCCGCCGCGAGCGGTCGGGCGCCGACGGCCGGATCAGCTACGTGACGCTGACCGCGGCGGGCCACGCCCTCATCGAGCGCAGCGTCGACGGCCTCCTGCGGCACGAGGAGGCCCTGCTGGACCCCCTCGCCGGCGAACAGCGCGGCGAACTGGCCGCGCACCTGAAGGTCCTGCTCGCCAGCCTGAGCTCAGATCCTCCCAGGCCTTTATCGACCGAACGAAGTACCTTCCCGCCCCGGCCTACCCTCCCTGCCCCGGCTGTGGCAGCGTGCTGGGTATGAGCGAGGGGTTGCAGAGCCCGGTCTTCGTCGGCCGGCGAGACGAGGTGGCGGCGCTCACCGCGTTGTGTGACCGGGCCCGGGCGGGCCAGCCCGGGTTCGCGATCGTCGCGGGCGAGGCCGGTGTCGGCAAGACGCGCCTGGTCACCGAGCTGGCCGCGCGGGCGGACGGCTCCGGGTTCACCGTGCTGACCGGCCACTGCGTCGAGCTCGGCGCCGAGGGACTGCCGCTGGCGCCGCTCATCGACGCGCTGCGCACGCTGGCCCGGACGACGTCGCGGGCAGAGCTGGCCGAGGTACTCGGCCCGGCCCGCCGCGGTCTGGGCCGGCTGCTGCCCGAACTCGACCCAGATGGTTCTTCCGAGTCGGCCGCCGACGGGATTCAAGTTTCCCAGCTCCTCGAGCTGGTGCTGGGGCTGCTGGGGCGGCTCAGCGCCAAGCGGCCGCTGCTGCTGGTCCTGGAAGACCTGCACTGGTCCGACCAGTCCACCCGGGAGCTGGTTTCCTTCCTGATCAGGTCGCTGCGCGGGGTCCGGGTCGTGCTGCTGGCCACCTACCGCTCCGACGAGCTGAACCGGCGCCATCCGCTGCGGCCGCTGATCGCCAGCTGGGACCGGCTCCGCACCGTGCAGCACGTGGAGCTGCGCCGGTTCGAGCCCGGAGAGGTCGCCGCCCAGCTCGGCGCCATCCTTGGCACCGAACCGGGCACGGGACTCGTCGACCTGGTCTTCGACCGGTCCGGCGGCAACGCCTACCTGGTGGAGGAGCTTGCCGGGGTGATGCGCGGCGGTGGTGACCCGGCCGACCTGCCGCCGTCCCTGGCCGACGTGCTGCTGAGCCGGGTCGACGCGCTGAGCGCCGGCGCGCAGCGGCTGCTGCGGACCGCGGCGGTGGCCGGGCGCAGCGTGACCGACAAGCTGCTCGCCGAGGTCGCGGGCGTCGGCGACGCCGAGTTCTACGCCGGGCTGCGTGAGGCCGTGGAGAGCCACCTGCTCGTGGTCGACCACACCGGCCGCAGCTACGCCTTCCGGCACGCGCTGACCAGGGACGCGGTCTACGAGGACATGCTGCCGGGGGAGCGGGGCGCCCTGCACGCCGCCTACGGCGAGGCGCTGACCCGCGACCCGGGGCTGGCCGGAGACGACGCCACGGTGCCCGCCGCCCTCGCCTACCACTGGTACGCCGCGCTCGACCTGCCCCGGGCCCTGCCCGCTTCGATCGCCGCGGCCCGGCACGCGCTCGCCTCGTTTGCCCCGGCCGAGGCCCAGCACCACCTGGAGCGGGCGCTGGAAATATGGCCGCGGGTCCCCGACGCGGAACAGCGCACCGGCCTGGACCAGGCCGAGGTGACCACGCTGGCCGGCGAGGCCACCTACCAGGCGGGTGACCTCGACCGCTCGCTGTCCCTGTTCGACCAGGCCCTGGCCGGGCTCCCGGCCGAAGGAGACGCGGTCCGGCGCGCGCTGGTGCTCGAGCGGCGGGCCCGCGCCCTGCGGGACACCGGCCGGGAAGCCGAAGCGGTGGCCACCCTGGAGGAGGCGCTCGCCCTGCTGCCCGCCGACCAGGTGACCATGGCGCACGCGGTCGTCCTGGCCGCGCTGGCCAACGCGGTCTGGCGCGCCAACGACATGGAGACCACGCTGTCCCTGGCCGCCCGGGCGGTGGAGGCCGCCCGCGAGGTCGGGGCGGTCCAGCAAGAGGCCGAGTCGTCCATCACCCTCGGCTCGGTCCGGGGTTACCAGAGCGCGGAGGACGCCGACGCCGGCCTGGACGACCTCCGCTCCGGCCTGGCCCTGGCGACCGGCCTCGGCGCGCACTTCACCGCCTTGCGTGCTTACGTGAACATCTCGGACGTGCTGGAACTGCACGGCCGGCACGAGGAGGCAGCCCACGCGGCCCGCGAGGGAATGGCGCTGGCCGACCGGGTCGGGCTGGCCCGGTCCTGGGGCTCCTTCGTGACCGGGAACCTGGCCGAGAGCCTGCTTCGGCTGGGCCGCTGGAGTGAAGCGGACCAGCTGGCCGCCCAGGCGCTGACCGCCATGCCGGAAGGCGTCTTCGCGGCCACTGTCCTGCAGCTGCGCGCCGAGCTGGCCGCGATGACCGGACGGTACGCCGATGCCGACGAGAACATGCGTGCGGCCCGGCGAGCCCTCGGCCAGACCCGTGACGAGCAGTTCGCCCTGACCCTGCTGTACGCCGAGGCGCTGACCGCGCTCGGCCGCGGCGACCTGGATACGGCCCGCCGCCTCACCACTGCCGGGCTTGAGGACGCCTACAGCGGGGCGATGTCGGGCCGCTACGGCTGGCCGGTACTCGGGCTGGCCGCCAGGACCGAGGCGGAGGACGCCACCCGGGCTCGTGACCGGCGCGAAGCGGTCAAGGAAGGCACCGCGGCCCGGCTCCGCGAGCTGGCCGCGCTCGCCGCGGGCCTGGCCGTGCCCAACGCCGCCTCGCGCGGGTACCAGTTCCTGGTCACCGCGGAGCTCGCCCGCGCCGAGGGTGCCGATGGCGTTGCCGCCTGGTCGGCGGCGGTCGCCGCCTGGCAGATGGCCGCCGAGCCCTACCCGCTGGCGTACACCCTGCTCCGGCTGGCCGAGGCGGCCACGGCGGCGGGCGAACGGGAAGCCGCCGGCCGGGCCGTGCGCGAGGCCTACGCGCTGGCCCGCCGGGTCGGCGCGGTGCCCATCGCGGACGAGGCCGCCGCGCTGGCCCGGCGGACCCGGCTGAGCCTGGACGAGCCAGCCGCGGCGCCGGTCACGGTGCCGCCCGAGGACCCGCTGGCCCGGTTCGGGCTGACCGAGCGCGAGCAGGAGATCCTGGTCCTGCTGGCCGGGGGCCGTTCTAACCCGCAGATCGCGGAATCCCTGTTCATCAGCCCGAAGACCGCCAGCGTGCACGTGTCCAATATCTTGGCCAAGCTCGGCGTCGACAGCCGGGTCGAGGCCGCGGCCGTGGCCCATCGGCTCGGCGTCACGGGCTAAGGCGGTCAGGACCACGCGTAGGGCACTCGTTCGGCGTATATAAGGGCACGGTCCGGTCTGGGTACGGCGGCGCGCCAATGTGCGGGCCTGGTCCTTAGCCCGATGGTGAAGGCATGACCACTGACAACGCTCCTTCAGGAACCATCCGGGCCGCGCTGCGCTACCCCGCCTTCCGCTACCTCCTGTCCGCCCTGGCCGTGTCCCAGGTCGGCGACTGGATGTACAACCTGGCCCTGGTCGTGCTGGTCTACGACCGCACCCACTCGGCGCTGTGGGCCGGCGTCACCACGGCGGCCCGGGTCGTCCCGGTCGTGGTGCTCGGCCCGCTGGGCGGCGTGCTGGCTGACCGGTACGACCGGCGCCGCATCATGATTGCCTGCGACCTGGCCCGGATGGGGCTCATGTTCGTGCTGGCCGCCGTGGCCGCGGCCGGGCTGCCCATCGGGCTCGCCCCGGTGATCGCGGCGGCGGCTACCACGGCGGCCGCTCCCTACCTGCCGTGCGTGGCCGCGGTCACGCCGCGCCTGGTCGACGACGCCGACTTGCCCGGCGCCAACGCCGCCCGGTCCGCCATCGGCGGCGCCAGCATCATTCTCGGCCCCGCCCTCGGCGGCGTGCTGCTGCTCCTCGGCTCGCCCGCGATCGCGTTCGCCCTGAACGCCCTGACCTTCGGCCTCTCCGCGCTCGCCGTGCTGGCCATCCGCGACCGCGGCGCCTTCGCGACCCGGCGTTCCGCCCCAGACCAGGCCGCGGAGCGCCCGGCCGGCCTGTTCACCGGCATGTTCAGCGAGCTGGCGGAAGGCGCGGCGGCGCTGCGCCAGCATCCCCAGGCGCTGCGCCTGATCGGCGCCGACATCATGTGCAGCTTCCTGTACGGCACCCAGACCGTGCTGCTTCTCCTGATCGCCCACCAGACCGGGCTGGGCGCGCAGGGCTACGGCTACCTGTTCGCCGCCATCGGCGCGGGCGGCCTGGCCGGCACGGCGCTGGCCGGACGGGCCAGCCGCAGCTCCCGGCCGCACCTGGTGCAGGCGGCCGCGCTGGCCGCGGTCGGGCTGCCGACCCTGCTGCTCGCGGTCACCCACTGGCCGGTCGCGGCCATCGTGCTGACCGGGCTGACCGGGCTCGGCGCCCTGCTGGTCGAGATCCTCACCGACACCATGCTCCAGCGGACCCTCGACGAGGACGTGTTCGGCCGGGCCTACGGGCTGGCGCTGCCCGCCTCGATCGCCGGCATCGTGATCGGGTCCGCGATCGCCCCGGTGCTGGCCAGCCTGCTCGGCGCGTCCGGCGCCCTGGTCGCGGTCGGCGGCGCGGTCCTGGCCTACACGACGCTGATCCTGCGCCGCGGCACCGTCCGCGACGAGCAGCCTGTCCCGGTCGCCGCCGTCGTGCTGCCGCAGCCGCCGGACGAGGCCGTCGTGCCGCCGCGGCCCTGGTGGGAAGCCGCCGCCGTGTCCCCGCGGCCGTCGGATGAGACCGTCATGCTGCCGAGCCCGTGGGACCCCTACGTCAGGATGGCACGGCCGTCGGACGCCACCGTCGTGATGCCGCGGCCAGCCGTGGCGGACGAGGTATCCGCTCGCTAGAGTCGGCTCAACCACAGACGTTAACGCTGGAGGGCGGCGGCATGACGAGTTCGGTTGTGAGCATCGGGTCCGGTGACCATCACGTGCTGGCGGTGCACGGCTGGTTCGGCTCGGCCCGGGGCTGGGGCTCGCTGCCCGACTACCTGGACCGCTCGGCCTACACCTACGCCTTCATGGACCTGCGCGGCTACGGCGAGCGCAAGCAGGTGGCCGGTGAGTTCACCATGGAGGAGGCCGCCACCGACGCGATCGCCCTGGCCGACGAGCTCGGCTGGGACCAGTTCTCGGTGGTCGGCCACTCGATGGGCGGCAAGATCGCCCACCAGATCCTGCTGCAGGCCCCGGACCGGGTGCGCAAGCTGATCGGCGTCAACCCGGTCCCGGCCAACGCGGTCCCCATGGACGAGCAGGGCTGGGAGCTGTTCTCCGGCGCGCCGGAGAACCCGGGCAACCGGGCGGCGATCATCGACTTCACCACCGGCAGCAAGCTGACCGCGACGTTCGTCAACCTGGTGGTCCGGCACTCGCTGGAGAACTCCACCGTCGACGCGTTCGCCGCGTACCTGCGGGCCTGGGCCAGGTCCGACTTCTCCGACCTGGCCAAAGCGCAGGCGGGCAGCGGCACGCCGGTCAAGGTGGTCGTGGGGGTGAACGACCCGGCCCTGTCCGCCGACGTGATGGAGCAGACCTGGCTGGTCTTCTTCCCCGAGGGCGAGATGACCATCCTGCCCGACGCCGGGCACTACCCGATGTTCGAGTCGCCGGTGTCGCTCGCCACCTCCATCGAGGAGTTCCTGGGGCGCGAGTGACGGGGGACCGGCCGGGCCGCCCGGACACCGAGGTCGTCTTCGACCCGGCCACCTACGTGGCCGGGGTGCCGTTCGAGGCCCTGGCCCGGCTGCGCCGGGAGGGCCCGGTGGCGTGGGTGCCCGAGGTCCCGGTGCTCGGCTGGCCCGAGGGCCCCGGGTTCTGGCTGGTGCTCAGGCACGCCGAGGTGGAATCGGTGCTGCGGCGGCCGGAGCTGTTCTCCTCCGCGCTCGGGGCGACCCAGATCAGGGACCCGGGCACACCGCAGGCGCTGAGCTACGTGCGCCGGATGATGCTCAACATGGACCCGCCCGAGCATTCCCGGCTGCGCCGCCTGCTCAGCCGGTCGTTCACCCCGCGGGCCGTGGCCCGGCTCGAGGACCGCATCCGGGGCCACGCCCGGGCCATCTGCGACCAGGCCCTGGCCGGCCCGCGGGGAGAGTGCGACTTCGCCAAGGACGTCGCCGCCGAGCTGCCGCTGCTCACCCTGGCCGACGTCCTCGGCGTGCCCGAGCAGGACCGCTGGCTGCTGTTCGACTGGTCCAACCGGGTCATCGGCTACCAGGATCCCGACTACGCCACCTCGGCCGAGTTCGACCCGGCGGCCGGCACGCCGATGGCGCGCGAGGCGCTGTCGCTGCGGCCGGTCCCTGGCCCCGGCGGCCAGCTGCCCGACCCGCGCACCCGCGAGGGCATGCCCGACCTGTACGCCTACGCCCACCTGCTGGCCGAGGAAAAACGCCGCCGTCCGGGCGACGACGTGATGTCGATCCTGCTGGCCCAGTCCGACGAGAGCGGCGGCCAGGTCTCCGTGGCCGAGTTCGAGAACATGTTCTGGCTGTTCGCCGTGGCCGGCAACGAGACCCTGCGCAACGGCCTGCCCGGCGCCTGCATCGCGCTGCTCGAGCACCCCGAGGCCGCCGCCGAACTGCGGGCCGACCCGGCCCTGCTCCCCGTCGCGGCCGACGAGATGCTGCGCTGGTGGACGCCGGTGATGACGTTCCGCCGCACCGCCACGGACGACTGTGAGCTGGGCGGGCAGCCCATCCGGGCGGGAGAGAAGGTCGTGGTCTCCTTCACCTCGGCCAACCGGGACGAGGCCGTTTTCCAAGACCCGGACCGCTTCGACATCCGCCGCCAGCCCAACCCCCACCTGGTCTTCGGCCACGGCCCGCACTTCTGCCTGGGCGCCCACCTGGCCCGCGTCCAGATGCGCGCCCTGTTCGCCGAGGTCCTAGCCCGCACCTCCGGCCTGCACCCCGCCGGCCCGCCCTCCTACCTGCGCTCCAACTTCCAGCGCGGCGTCAAACGCCTCCCCCTAACCTGGACCGCCGCCTAGCCCCGGGCCGCCCTGGTTCCCAGCCGTCGCAACGCCCAGCCGATCCGGCTCTACCCGGCTCAATGTTCCGGCTCCGTTGGCAGGTGAGCGGCATGGACCCGGAGGCGCCTGGTTCCTGCGGGGCATGCGGTACCAGCGGGGCCGCCCGGCCGTGCCTTATACCACGGCGATGTCACATCGTAGTTGTCCTGGCCACCGCAGCGTCACATCGCCGTGGTTGCCGGGCGCCAACGCCCTGTGGCGGGCGAGAGCCGCGGGAGGGATGCGCCAGCCGGGGCCAGCGGGAAAGGGCCGGAATGCGCCCCGCGGCCGCCAGGGCTCCGTACCCGAAAGAGCCGCACCCGTGTTCCATCGTGCCGATCCCGGCGCCGGCACCATCGTGCATGGGCTCTGACCAGCCGTTTTCAGCGCTGTTCCAGCGTCGTTCAGGGGCGGCCTGAGACTGTTTTCTTGTCGGGTGAGCGAACGCGTTGCCCCGCACCGGGCACCACATAGACACGGGGGAGAGATGTTTCTTATACGCAGGCAAGCATGACGCCCGCCATGGCAGTGCCAGGCGTGACGCCCGCCGTCGTGACGCCCGCCGTCGTGACGGCCAGCGGCCCTATCCCGTCCCGCGTCACCCGCCCCTGAAGACTCCGGCGGGCTCCCGGCTCCCCAACTCCCCGGGAGCCCGCCGGCCCAGCTTTCTTCTCATCCGCCGATATCCGGCCCATGGTCACCGCTGAAATGTCAGTAGGTACCTATAAGTTGGGACTGGGACGGCACCGGTGATGGGAAGAGGCCTTGGTCACGTACGAACCAAAGGATGGCCCGGCACGGAAGGACGCGGCCCGGCTGGCCGGTGAGCGGCGGCGCGCGGAGCTCGGCAAGTTCCTGAAGGCACGCCGGGCCAGGCTCAGCCCGGGCGATTTCGGCATGCCGCAGGGCTCGCGCCGCCGCACGCCCGGGCTGCGCCGCGAAGAGGTCGCCCTGCTGGCCGGCGTCGGCGTCACCTGGTACACCTGGCTGGAACAGGGGCGCCAGATCAACGCCAGCACCCAGGTGCTCGACGCGGTGGCCCGGACGCTGCGGCTGGACCGGGCGGAACGGGAGCACCTGTACCGGCTGGCCGAGGCCACCCCGCTGCGCACCGAGCGCTCGCGCCAGGCGGTACCGGACGGTATCGGCGAGATCCTGCGGTCCCTCGACCCGCTGCCCGCGTCCCTGATCAACAGCCGGTTCGACATCCTGCTGTCCAACGAAGCCTCCGAGGAGCTGTTCTGGGAGTGGCACACGATGCCGTGCGTCCACAAGAACACCCTGTGGTGCTGCGTCACCGAGCCGACCGCCCAGGGTAAGTTCCCCGAGTACTCCGAGCACGTTCGCTACCTGGTGGCGCGGCTGCGGTCGGCCTACAGCAGGCACGTCGGCGACCTGGACTGGGAAGAGGACATCCGCCGGCTCGCCAGCCTCAGCCGCGAGTTCGCCGACCTGTGGGCCCGGCACGAGGTGGCCGAGTGCGAACCGCGGACCCTGACCTACCTGCACCCGCTGGCCGGTGAGCTGAGGCTGTCCGTCAGCGAGCTCCACCTGCCGGTCATGCCCGAGGCTCGCATCGTGGTCTATACGCCGCGAGACGCAGACACCCGGGCCCGGCTGCCGCTGACCCGCCGGACCGCCGCCCCCGCCGGGGCCAGCGCCGCCGAGGCCAGCGCGGTCGAAGTCAGCGCGGCCGAAATCAGCGCCGCCGAAATCAGCGCCGCCGAAATCAGCGCGGCCGGAATCAGCGCCGCCGAAGTGCGCGCCACCACCGCCCCGATCAGTTGAGGAAGTAGCTGTTGCCGCCGGACTCCGGGTTGGTGACCATCGCGAGGATCGTGACCGTGCCGGCGTGGGCGAAGGTCAGCTTCAGCGTGATGTCCTTGCCGTCGCGCATGGTCCCCGCGCCCGTGATCAGCAGGTGGAAGGAATCGGGGTTGAACCGCGTCATCGTCTCGGCCGGGATGGAGATCTCCGGCACGGTGTGCATGGTCAGGGTGCCCGCGTGGCGCGCGCCCGGGGCGCGGAGCTGCACCTTGCCGCCGACGCTGGTCTGCGCCGAGATCAGCTTGTCGGCCGGGCCGTTGTTACGGATCTCCAGGTAAGCGACCGTGGTTCCCGGCGTCGAAGGCGCGGGCACGTAGGCGCTCGCGATGGCGATGGTCGTCGTGGCCCGGGCCGACGCGCACCCGGTCACCACGAGCACCGCCAGCAAGGCCGCGCCCGCGATCCGGAGCAACCGCGTCAGTGTGCGCACGACCAAAGACTACTCCGCGTCGTACTCCACTATCAGCCGCGGTCCAGGACCGTGCCGAGGAGACCGATCGGGGGAGAGCCGAGGTCCAGCATGGCCTGGTGGAAGCGCTGCAGGGTAAAGGCCGCGCCCCAGTGCTTCCTGGCCCGCTCGCGGAGCTTGAGGATTTCCAGCTTGCCCCAGGTGTACCGGCCGTAGGTCGGGTCGAAGGTGGCCCGCATGGCCTCGGACAGGGCCGCGGGCCCGGCCAGGTGGGTGTCGGCCTCGAACCGGCGCGCCGCGTCGTCGATCGTCATCCCGGCCGTGTGCACGCCGATGGCGCACGCCAGCCTGGTCACCCGCACCAGCGCCTCCAGCCAGACGCCGACGGCGATCCGCGGGTCGTCGGCGCCGAACCCCTCTTCCACGCACATTTCCTCGCCGTAGTGCGCCCAGCCCTCGATGAACGAGCTGGAGTGCAGGGTCCGCCTGACCTGGGACGTCAGGTGCCGCAGGGCGCGGCCGTGCGAGAAGTGCCCGGGCGCCACCTCGTGCGCGGTGATGCCCGGCAGCGTGGTGTGGCTGAACACCTCCAGCCACTCGTCCTGCTCGCGCTGCGGCCAGGATTCGTCCGGGGGCGTGATGTGGTACCAGGAGGGGCCCTCCGGCTCACCGGGCGCGGCCCACGACATCATCGCCATCGCCCACCGCCGCGACTCGGGCGCGAGCCCGACCAGGCACTCCCCGTCGTGGTACGGGACCAGGTCGTGCTCGCGGGTGAAGCGGATAGCCCGCTCGGTCCAGAGCCGGGCCGACTCGATCACCCCGGCGCCGTCCGGATGGTCCCGCACCAGTTCGCGGGCTACCTCCAGGGCGGGACGCCCGGCGTCGACCCGGGCGCACCCGTCGGCCAGGAGGGCGTGCAGCCGGTCTCGTTCGGCATCGGCTTGCTCGGCCAGCCGTCCCAGGTCGACCGGGATGGCCTCGGCGCTGCTCATCAGCGCGGCGAGCCCGGGGCCGCCGAGTGCCGGGTCGGGGTCGCCGTCCGCGGCGGCGCGCTCGAGGTGTGCGACCAGGCGAGCGTGCGCGGCCAGGGCACCGGCTACCGTGGCCTCGCTCAGGCCCCGTCCCTCGCCCAGCCCGGCCGCCAGCCCGCGGATGCCGCCGAGCAGCGCCTGTGCGACCGGCGCGCTCATCTGGTCGAGCGACTCGACGGCCGCGTCGGCCACCCGCGGCCAGGCCGCGACGTGCTCGGCCCGCGCCGCGTCCCGCTCCGGCTGGGGAGCGTAGTCCCGGTCGTACCCGGCCAGGTCGAGCTCGCCCAGGTGGAAGATCGGGTTCCGCCGGTGCAGCCCGAGCCCGGCGAAGGTGACCCGCTTGTGCTCCTCGGCCGCGGACAGGTGAGCCTCGTCGTGCGTGTCCGCCAGGCGCTCGCCGCCGTCCCGGGCCGCCGCCAGCCGGGCCAGCCCGGCCTGGACGCCGGCCGGGGACAGGTCCTGCGGCTTGCCGTCGTATTCGTGCCGGCCCGCGTACTCGCGAACCTCGGAGACATCGAGATCACAGACGGCGCGCAGTCGCGGGGGAAGATCCATGCGGCCGACGTTACCCGAGCGTCAGGGCGTGCTGCCCTGCACTCCCAGCCCGGCCCGGACGGGCATCACGGTCAGCGGCTGCACGCTGACCGAACGACAGGTGCTGAAGGAGTGGTTCAGGTACAGCGCCTGGGTCTCGCCCGGCGCGTAGACCCGCAGCCAGTGCGCGGTCACCGGCTCGCACGTCGCGGACGGGTAGTTGGCCGTCTGCGTGACCTGCAGCCAGGCGTGAGCCACGCCGCCCGCGTTCAGCCGGACCGGCACCTTGCCGAAGCCGGAGTTCTGCTGGGCCGCGGCCCCGATCTGGCGCCCCGCCCCGTCACCCGAGGTGACGAAGGACATGCCCGGGTAGCCGTAGAGGCCGCACGTCGAGGTGGCGGTGTTGGTGAAGTCGACCGGGTAGTAGGTGCTGCCCACCGTCGCGCCGGCCTGGCTGGCGTTGACGGTGACCTGCAGCGACGCGGGCTGGCAGAGCGCGAGGCCGTCGAGCCCGGGCGCTGACGAGGCCGTCGGCGTCCCGCTCGTCCCCTGGGCCTTCGGCGTGGTCTTCCCGGCCGCGGGCGTGCGGCCCGCCTGCGGCGAGCTCGACGAGGCGCAGCCCGCCAGCAGGCCCACGGCGGCGGCCGCGGTCACGGCCAGCCACGCCACGCGGCGCCCGCGGGCCTGTCCGGAGATGGAGCCGGAAGCAGGGGGAGTCGAGAGCATCAGAGTGTCACCTCATAGTTGCTGAACAGTTGCAATGAGTAATCATTGAGTATGTCCCCAGCACGCGCCAGCCGACACGCGAACCGGGCCGGCGGCCGCTGCGGCTGGATGAGAGGATCGGGTCATGGGCGAAATTCCCGAATTCACGACCAGGCCGGAACTCGCCGGGACGTTCGGCATGGTGACCTCGACGCACTGGCTCGCCTCGGCGGCCGGAATGGCGGTGCTCAAGGCCGGCGGCAACGCCTTCGACGCGGCCGTCGCGACCGGGCTCACGCTCCAGGTGGTGGAGCCGCACCTGAACGGCCTCGGCGGCGAGGTGCCGGTCATCGCCCATCACGCCGGGCGGGGCGAGACCTTCGTGCTCTGCGGCCAGGGCACCGCGCCCGCCGCCGCCACCCCCGAGGCGTTCGGCGACCTCGGTCTCGACCTCGTGCCCGGCAGCGGCCTGCTCGCCGCCTGCGTGCCCGGCTCGTTCGGTGCCTGGATGATGCTGCTGCGAGAGTTCGGCACGCTGCGGCTGCGGGACGTGATGGGCTACGCGATCGGCTACGCGGCCCGCGGCTATCCGCTGGTGCCCGCGATCAGCTGGGGGATCGCCAGCGTGGCCGACCTGTTCCGCGACTACTGGCCGGGCTCGGCCGAGGTCTACCTGCCGGGCGGTCAGGTGCCCGCGCCGGGCTCGCTGTTCGCCAACCCCGCGCTGGCCGCCACCTACCAGCGCATCCTTGACCAGGCGGAGGCGGCCAGCCCGGACCGCGACGAGCAGATCGAGGCGGCCAGGCGCGCCTTCTACGAGGGGTTCGTCGCCGAGGCGATCGCCGCGTACCTCGCTTCCGCCGAGGTCATGGACGTGACCGGGCAGCCGCACCGGGGACTGCTCTCCTACGCCGACCTGGCCGGGTGGCAGCCGCGGCTCGAGGAACCGCTGACCTACGACTTCGGCGGCCTCACTGTGTGCAAGACCAGGCCCTGGGGGCAGGGACCGGTGTTCTTGCAGCAGCTCGCGCTGCTCAGCGGCTTCGACCTCGCCGCCATGGGCCCCGGTACCGCGGACTTCATCCACGCGGTGACCGAATGCGGCAAGCTCGCGTTCGCCGACCGGGAAGCCTGGTACGGCGACCCCGACTTCACCGACGTGCCGGTCAAGGCGCTCCTGTCGGCCGAGTACGCCGATAGCCGGCGCGGGCTGGCCGGGCCGCAGGCGTCGGCCGAACTGCGTCCCGGCTCGCCCGACGGCCGGGATCCCCGGCTGCCGGACTTCGTGACCCGCGCCTTCGCCGGGACCGGCGACGACGGGAGCGTGTCGCCCGTGATGGACGTCGAGCCGCCGCGGCTGGACGCGGCGACCGGCGAGCCGACGCTGCGCACCGGCGGCCCGGCCCCGGACGCCCCTAAGTCGGGCTACCGGGCCGGCGACACCTGCCACCTGGACGTCGCCGACCGGTTCGGCAACATGGTGTCCGCCACCCCAAGCGGCGGCTGGCTGCAGTCCTCGCCGGTCATCCCCGGTCTCGGCTTCTGCCTCGGCACCCGGGCGCAGATGTTCACCCTCACCCCCGGCCTGCCCGCCACGCTCGCGCCGGGCAGGCGGCCGCGCACCACGCTGACCCCGAGCCTGGCCCTGCGGGACCGCGAGCCGTACATGGCGTTCGGCACTCCCGGCGGCGACCAGCAGGATCAGTGGTCGCTGCTGTTCTTCCTCAACCACGTCGCGTTCGGCATGAACCTGCAGCAGGCGATCGACTTCCCGGCGTTTCACTCCGCGCACATGCCGTCGTCGTTCTACCCGCGCCAGGCGCAGCCCCGCGCGCTCGACGTCGAGTCACGGGTCGGCCCCGGTGTCATCGACGAGCTCCGCCGCCGCGGCCACCTGGTCAACGTCCGCCCGTCGTGGTCACTGGGCCGCATGAGCGCGGTCGCCCGCCGTGGCGGCGTCCTGTACGCGGCGGCCAACCCCCGCGGCATGCAGGGCTACGCCGCCGGCCGCTAGCGCTCGAAACCCCAGCAAGACCGTCCCTCCCGGCACGTTGCGTAACCGGCCGGGGGATGACGCATGTCATGGGAGGTTCCTGAGAGACGGCACTACCTGCGCGTCTGGCCGTAATGGTGATATTGAACCGTTGGGGGGGTCGAGGCCGGAGATGCCGGCCCAGCTAAAGGCAGACGAGGGAACTACATGAGCCAGTATGAAACGGGCACCGCGACGGCCAGCGGCTACGGGGGCAGCCGCGGCGGCGCGCCGGTGGTCACCTTCGAGAACGTGTCCAAGCACTACGGCCGGCTGCACGCCGTCGACGGGCTGAGCCTCGACTTGCGGCCCGGCGAGACCGTCGCCCTGCTCGGGCCGAACGGCGCGGGCAAGTCCACCTCGCTGGACATGCTGCTCGCCCTGCGCAGGCCTACGAGCGGCCACATCCGCATGTTCGGGTCCGACCCCTACCACGCGGTCAAGTCCGGCCGGGTCGGCGCGATGCTCCAGTCCGGCGGCCTGATGCCCGAGGTGACGGTGCGCGAGCTGGTCGAGCTGATCACCAAGCTGCACCCCAGCCCGGAGCCGGTGGCGACCACGCTGAAGCGGGCCGGCATCGCCCAGTTCGCCGACCAGCGGGTGGACAAGCTGTCCGGCGGCCAGACCCAGCGGGTCCGGTTCGCGCTGGCCATCGCCGGCAAGTCCGAGCTGATCGTGCTGGACGAGCCGACCGCGGCGATGGACGTGGAGTCGCGCCGGCTGTTCTGGGACAGCATGAAGGAAGAGGTGGCGGCGGGGCGCACGCTCCTGTTCGCCACCCACTACCTGGAAGAGGCCGACCACGCGGCCGACCGGATCCTGGTCATCAACCGGGGCCGGCTGCTGGCCGACGGCACGCCCGCCGAGATCAAGGCCCGGGCCGGCGCCAAGCGGATCTCGTTCCGCCTGAACCGGGTGGACGAGCCCTTCCTGCTCGGCCTGCCCGGCCTGGTGAACCTCGACGTCAGGCACGACATCGTGCAGATCCAGACCAGCGACTCCGACGCCACGCTCTACGCCGTCCTGGACGCGGGCTACCGGCCGAGCGAGATCGAGGTCACCAGCCTCGGCCTCGAGCAGGCCTTCCTGGCCATCACCGCGGAAGACGACGCCAGCAACGGAACGACGCACGCAGGGGAGACGAACTGACATGGCCGGCACCCTGGCCCTCACCAAGGCCGAACTCATGCGGCTGCTCCGCAACCGGCGCTACTTCATCTTCACGCTGGCCTTCCCGGTCGTCCTCTACCTCCTGCTCGGCAAGCAGGTCACCGGGTCCGCCTACGGCATCGCGTTCGCCGCCTACTACATGGTCTCGATGTCCACCTTCGGCGCCTTCAGCGGCGCGCTCAACGGCAACGCGCAGCGGATCTCGCAGGAGAAGAAGGAAGGCTGGATCCGCCAGCTTAGGCTCACCCCGCTGCCGCCCAACGCCTACGTGGTCGCCAAGGTCCTGACCTCGCTGGCCACCACCGTGCCGTCCATCATCATCGTGCTGCTGCTCGGCCGGTTCTACGGCAACGTCCACCTGCCCGCCTGGCAGTGGCCGGTCATCGCGGTCACCGTCTGGTTCGGCTCGACGATCTTCGCGGCGCTGGCCGTGGCGATCGGCTACCGGTTCGCGCCGGAGCAGGTCCAGCCGGTCGCGTTCGTCGTCTACTTCGCCTTCGCCATCCTCGGCGGACTGTGGTTCCCGCTGTCCGGCGCGCTCGGCAACATCGGCAAGTTCACCCCGACCTACGAGGCCGTGAAGATCGCCACCGACGTGATCCAGGGCGTCTCGGTGCCGGCCGGCCTGCCCATCGGCCTGGTGGTCTGGCTCGCCATCTTCATCGCCCTGGCCACCTTCGCGGTGCGGGCCACCGCCGAGACGGTCTGACGGACCGAAGGTGCCCGGCCGGCCTACGGGGGCCCGGCCGGGCGCCTTCGGGGGTAAACCCGAGGTAACCGGGCAGCATGGAAAAGAGAGGTGAGGCTGCGATGGCGACCAGATCAACCGAAGCGGCCCCGGGACAGTTTCCCTCCGGAGACTTGGGCTGGCGGGAGGAGACGGTCCTCGCCGAGGCCAGGGCGCATGGCATCCCGGGCGCGGGCAGCCCGTGGCGCTGGCTCTTCTCCGGTATCTGGCTCGCCTACCTGATCAACCCGGTGACCGCGCTGTTTCCCCGCCACAGCGCGTTGTGGATCGCCGGCGGCCTGATCCTCACCGTCGCCTTCTGCGTCACCTACATGCCCGTCCTGATGTACACCGATACCCATCAGCGGCGGGCCGTGGCCGGGCTCGTGGCCCTCGTCGTGGTGGCCGGGGTGACCTGCGCCGTGTACGGCAAGGACTGGACGCCGGAGTGGATCTACGTGTCCGCCGCGGCCGGCTGGGTGCTGTCGACGCGGTACGACCGCCGCCGGACCATGCTCGGCGTCGTCGTCGTCTCCGGCCTCTACCTGTTCTTCTGCTGGCTCACCCACCAGGACATGGGTGACAGCCTGGCGGTGCTGCTGCCCGTCTTCCTCATCGGCATGGCCATGATGGGGTTCCGGATGCAGATGGTCCTGCTGCGCGAACTGGCGCAGGCCCGCGAGACCGTGGCCAAGCTGGCCACCAACGAGGAGCGGCTGCGGCTGGCCCGGGACATGCACGACCTGACCGGCCAGTCGCTGTCCATGATCACCCTGAAGTCCGAGCTGGCCGCCAAGCGCCTGAGCAGGCTGCCCGCCTCGGCCGAACGCGACGCCATCCTCACCGAGATGAACGACGTCAGCGGGGTCAGCCGGCAGACGCTGCACGACATCAGGGAGGCGGTCAGCGGCTACCGCAGGCCGACGCTCGCGATCGAGACCATCACGGCGCGCAGCGCGCTCGACGCGGGCGGCATCCGGCTGGACGACGACCCGGGCCTGACGATGCGGTCGGGCACGTTCGACCCGGAGGCCGAGGCGGTGCTGGCCTGGTGCCTGCGCGAGGCCGTCACCAACGTGATCCGCCACTCCCGCGCCTGGACCTGCCGGATCCGGCTCAGCGAGCACGACGGCGAGGTCTCCCTCGAGGTCGCCGACGACGGCCGCGGCTTCGCCGGGCCAGCCGGGGACAGCGCCACGGGCAGCGGCCTGCGCGGCATGTCGGAACGCCTGTCCGCCATCGGCGGCCACCTGTCCGTCGGCCGGCCAGAAACCGGCCGCGGTTTCCGCCTCACCGCCACCGTCCCCGGCACCATGACGGACACCGGTCATACTTGCTAGCCATGACCCCTAAGGAGCCGGTCCGGCTGCTGCTCGCCGAAGATCAGGTAATGATCAGGGAGGCGCTGGCCGCGCTGCTCTCCTTCGAGGGTGACATCGAGGTGGTGGCGCAGGTCGGCCGGGGGGACGAGGTGATCGGGGCTGCCCGGGAGACCAACCCCGACGTGGCCGTGCTGGACATCGAGATGCCGGGCATGGACGGGCTGGCCGCCGCGGCCGAGCTGAAGAAGCATCACCCGGATACCAAGATCGTGATCCTGACGACGTTCGGCCGTCCCGGTTTCCTGCGCCGGGCCATGGAGTCCGGGGTCTCCGCCTTCCTGGTCAAGGACTCCCCGGCGGACAAGCTCACCGACACCATCCGCCGGGTGCTGGCCGGGGAACGGGTCATCGACCCGGATCTGGCCGCCGCCGCGCTCGCCGACGGGCTCAACCCGCTGACCCCGCGCGAGCGCGACGTGCTCGACGCGTCCGCGGACGGCCGGACCATCGCCGAGATCGCGGCCCAGCTGTATCTTTCCGAGGGCACCGTGCGCAATTACCTGTCCGCGTGCATCCAGAAGACCGGCGCCAGGAACCGGGCCGAGGCTCTCCGGATCGCCTCTGAGCGCGGCTGGCTCTAGACCATAGGATGAAGTGCGTGACTTCATCCGGATACCTGCGCTACCCGCACATTCACGGTGACCTCCTCGTCTTCACCTCCGAGGACGACGTCTGGCTCGCCCCCGCCGACGGCGGTCGCGCCTGGCGGCTATCCGCCGACAGCGCCCAGGTGAGCTACCCCCGTTTCTCCCGCGACGGCGCCAGGATCGCCTGGACCAGCTGGCGGGACGGCAACCCCGAGGTCTACACGGCCGACCCGGACGGCAACGCGGCGAGCCGGCTCACCTACCTGAGCGACGCCAGGACCCGCGTGACCGGCTGGACCCGTGACGGCGAGGTGCTCGCGGTTTCCGCCGCGGGCCAGCCCGCGACGTACCTGACCTGGGCGTACGCCATCCCGCTTGAGGGCGCGCCACCGCGGCGGCTGCCGTTCGGGCCGGTGGTGACCCTGGCCCTGGAGGAGACGGGCACGGCCCTGCTCACCGGCCGGATGAACAACGAGCTCGCGTTCTGGAAGCGCTACCGCGGCGGCACCCGGGGCAAGCTCTGGACCGCTCATGCCGACGACCCCCTGTTCACCCGGGTCCTCGCCGACCTCGACGGCCAGCTCAGCGGCCCGATGCTGATCGGCGGCCGGCTGTTCTTCCTGTCCGATCACGAGGGCACCGGGAACATCTACTCCTGCGCGCTGGACGGCACCGGCCTGCGGCGGCACACCGACCACGACGGGATGTACGCCCGCAATCCCGCCACCGACGGGGAGCGGATCGTCTACCACGTGGCCGGGGACATCTGGATCCTGGACTCGCCCGACGCGCCCGGGCCTCGCCGGCTCGAGATCACCCTCGGCTCGCCGGCCGCCGCCCGCGCCCCCCGTCTCATCTCGGCCCAGGACCACCTGGGCAGCCTGAACTCCGACCAGAGCGGTCAGGCCAGCGTGGTCGAGGTGCGCGGAACGGTGCACTGGCTCACCCACAAGGACGGCCCGGCCCGCGCGCTGCGCGTCGACCCGGCCGCCCGGGCCCGGCTGCCGCAGGTGCTCGGCGCTACCGGGCAGGCCGTGTGGGTCACCGACGCGGCCGGCGCCGACGCGCTCGAGATCGGGTCCGTGACCGGCGAGGCGGACCTCCGCACCGTCGCCGGCGGTCTCGTCGGCAACGTGATCGACCTGACCGCCTCCCCGGACGGGGCCACCGTGGCCGCCGCCGCGCACGACGGCAGGCTGCTCGTCGTCGACATGGCCTCCGGCCAGGTCACCGAGCTGGCCGCGTCCGGCGACGGCGCGGTCCAGGGCCTGTCCTGGTCGCCCGACTCGGCCTGGCTGGCCTGGGCTCACCCCGGCCCGAACCCCCTGCGCCGCATCCGGATGGCCCGGATCGCTGATGGCGAGATCATCGACGTGACCGACGGCCGGTTCGCCGACAGCGACCCGGTGTTCACGCCCGACGGCCTCTACCTCGCGTTCATCTCCCGGCGCAGCTTCGACCCGGTCTACGACGAGCAGACCTTCGACATGTCCTTCCCCCTCGGCAGCCGCCCCTACCTGGTGCCGCTGGCCGCCGGGACCCCGTCGCCGTTCGGCCCGCTGACCGGCGGCCGCCCGCTCGGCCCCGACCCGTCGGAAAAGGACAAAGACCAGAACCAAGAGGCCGAACGGCCCGACGTATCCGTGGATCCCGAAGGCATCTCTGGTCGCGTGGTCGGCGTCCCGGTGGTCGAGGCCCGGTACTCCGGGCTGCGTGCGGTGAAGGGCGGCCTGGCCTGGCTGCGCGAGCCCGTGGCCGGGGTCCTCGGCGAGGGGGCCGCGAGCCCCTCCGACGACGCCCCGCGGCCGCTGCTCGAGCGGTTCGACCTGCGCAAGCGCGAGGTAACCGAACTGGCCGGGGAGCTCGACTGGTTCGACGTCAGCGGGGACGGCACCCGCCTGGTCGTCAAGGATCATGACGAACTGCGGGTCCTGCCGTCCGAGCACCAGGATGACCACGGCTCGGGTGAGTCGGTGACGGTCGACCTGTCCCGGGCCCGGTTCCAGGCCGACCCGGCCGCCCTGTGGCAGCACGCCTTCGCCGAAGCCGGCCGGCTGATGCGGCGCGACTTCTGGACCCCGGACATGTCCGGGGTCGACTGGGACGGGGTGCTCGAGGAGTACCGGCCGCTGCTGGACCGGGTCCGGGGCGCGGACGACTTCACCGACCTGATGTGGGAAGTGGTGGCCGAGCTGGGCACCTCGCACGCCTACATCACCCGGTCCGGGCAAGATTCCCACGGGTCCGACCCGGCTGCCGCGGGGGTCGGGCTGCTCGGCGCGGACATCTCCCGTGACGGCGCCGGCCGCTGGGTGGTGGACCGGGTGCTCCCCGGCGAGTCGTCCGACCCCCGCGCGCGGTCGCCGCTCGAGGCGCCCGGCGTGGTGGTCCGGCCCGGCGACGAGATCGTCGCGGTGGACGGGCGGCCGGTCGACCCGGTGCTCGGCCCCGCGCCGCTGCTGGCCGGGACGATCGGCAAGCCGGTCGAGCTCACCGTGACGTCGAAGTCGCAGACGCGGCGTGTCGTCGTCATCCCGCTGCGGGACGAGCGCCGGCTGCGGTACCAGGACTGGGTGGCGAGCCGCCGCCGGCTGGTCCGCGAGCTCAGCGACGGGCGGCTCGGTTACCTGCACATCCCGAACATGATCGGGGAAGGCTGGGCCGACTTCCACCGCGACCTGCACACCGAGATACGGCGCGACGCCCTGGTGATGGACGTCCGCGGGAACGGCGGCGGCCACATCTCCCAGCTGGTGGTGGAGAAGCTAGCCCGCCGGGTGATCGGCTGGGACCAGGGGCGCTGGATCAGCCCGGCCTCCTACCCCGAGGACGGCCGGCGCGGCCCGATGGTGACGGTGGCCGACGAGTTCGCCGGGTCCGACGGCGACATCGTCACGGCCGCGGTCAAGCTGCTCGGCCTCGGCCCGGTGGTGGGCACGCGCACCTGGGGCGGCGTGATCGGCATCGACGGCGTCCCCGGGCACGAGCTGGTCGACGGCAGCCACATGACCGTGCCCCGGTATGCGTTCTCCTTCGACGAGTACGGCTGGGGCGTGGAGAACTACGGCGTCGACCCGGACGTGGAGGTGCTGTTCACGCCCGACGACTGGGCCGCGGGCCGGGACCCGCAGCTGGAGACGGCGGTGCGCCTCGCGCTCGAGGCGCTGGAGAAGCAGCCGCCCAAGGTGCCGGCCGACCCGTCCACCGGGCCGTCCAAGGCCCGCCCGCCGCTCCCGCCCCGGAGCGCCTGATGCCGGCTGGCTACCTGCGGTACCCGCATATCCACGGGGACCTGCTCACCTTCACGGCCGGTGACGACGTTCTGGCTCGCCCCGGCCGCCGGCGGCCGGGCCTGGCGCCTGTCCGCCGACGACGTGCCGGTGAGCTACCCCCGCTTCGGCCCCGACGGGACCCAGGTGGCCTGGACCAGCTCGCGGGACGGCAGCCCCGAGGTCTACGTGGCCGGCACCGAGGGCAGCTCGCTGACCCGCCTCACCTACTGGGGCGACCCGGTGACCCGGGTCACCGGGTGGACCGCGGCGGGGGAGGTGCTGGCCGTCACCGCGGCGAACCAGCCGTCCCCGAAGTACCGGCGCGCCTACGCCGTCCCCGGCGACGGCGTCACCCCGCCCCGGCCGCTGCCCTTCGGCGCCGTCAACGACCTCGCCATCGGGGACGCGGGCACCGCCCTGCTCACCGGGAGCGTGGCCGGCGAGCCCGCGTTCTGGAAGCGGTACCGCGGCGGCCGGGCCGGCAAGCTGTGGCTCGCCACTCCCGCCGATCCCCTCTTCACGCGAGTTCTGACCGGCCTCGGCGGCCAGCTGGCCAGCCCGATGCTGATCGGCGGCCGGCTGTTCTTCCTGTCCGATCACGAGGGCACCGGGAACATCTACTCCTGCGCGCTGGACGGCACCGGCCTGCGGCGGCACACCGACCACGACGGGATGTACGCCCGCAATCCCGCCACCGACGGGGAGCGGATCGTCTACCACGTGGCCGGGGACATCTGGATCCTGGACTCGCCCGACGCGCCGCAGCCCCGGCCGCTGGAGATCACCCTGAGCTCCCCGGCCGCGAGCCGCGCCACCCGGCTCGTCTCCGCCAAAGACCACCTGGGCACGCTGAGCTGCGACAAGACCGGTCAGGCGAGCGTGGTCGAGGTGCGCGGCACGGTGCACTGGCTCACCCACAAGGACGGCCCGGCCCGGGCGCTGCATGTCGACCCGGCCGCCCGGGCCCGGCTGCCGCGCGTGCTCGGCGAGGCCGGCCAGGTGGTCTGGGTCACCGATGCCTCGGGCGCGGACGCGCTGGAGATCGCCAGCGTGACCGGCGAGGCGGACTCCCGCGTCCTGGCCGGCGGCCAGCTCGGATACGTAACCGGCCTGTCCGCGTCCCCGGACGGGGCCACCATCGCCGCGGCCGCCCGCGACGGCAGGCTCCTGGTCGTCGACGTGGCCTCCGGCCAGGTCACCGAGCTGGCCGCGTCCGGCGACGGCCTGATCGAAGGGCTGTCCTGGTCGCCGGACTCGGCCTGGCTGGCCTGGTCCGAGCCGGTCAGCCGGTCACTGCAGCGGATCCGGATCGCGCGGATCGCCGACGGGACCGTCGTCGACGTGACCGACGGCCGGTTCGCCGATACCAGCCCCGTCTTCACCCTCGACGGTCTCTACCTGGCCTTCCTGTCCCAGCGCAGCTTCGACCCGGTCTACGACGCGCACACGTTCGACCTGTCGTTCCCGTTCGGCGGCCGTCCCTACCTGGTGCCGCTGGCCGCGGGCACCCCGTCGCCGTTCGGCCCGGTGCCCGAGGGCCGGCCGCTCGGCCCGGCCGACGGTGATGACCCCGCCGAGCAGGCCGTCACGGTCGACCCGGACGGCCTGGCCGGGCGGGTGCTGGCCGTCCCGGTGGAGGAGGGCCGCTACCGCTACCTGCGCCCGGTCAAGGGCGGCCTGGTGTGGCTGCGTTCCCAGATCACCGGGGTGCTCGGCGAAGGCGGGGCCGGCCTCGACGACGACCGCCCGCGCCCGTCCCTGCAGCGGTTCGACCTGCGCAAGCGCGAGGTCAAGGAGCTGGCGGGCGCGCTGGACTGGTTCCGCGTCAGCGGCGACGGCACCCGCCTGGTGATCCGCGACCAGGACGACCTGCGGGTCGTGCCGTCCGCGCGCAAGCAGGACGACGCGGGGGAGACCGTCACCGTCGACCTGACCCGGGCCCGGTTCCAGGCCGACCCGGACGCGCTGTGGCGGCACGCCTTCGGCGAGGCCGGCCGGTACATGCGCCGGGACTTCTGGACCCCGGACATGTCCGAGGTGGACTGGGACGCCGTGCTCGGCGACTACCGGCCGCTGCTGGACCGGATCCGCGGCGCGGCCGACTTCGCCGACCTGCTCTGGGAGGTGCTCGGCGAGCTCGGCACGTCGCACGCGTACGTCAACGCGGCCCCGAACCTCACCCGGGATTTCACCCCGGTGGGCCAGCTCGGCGCGGACATCACGCGCGCCGCGGACGGGCGCTGGCTGGTGGACCGGGTGCTGCCGGGCGAGTCGTCCGACCCGCGGGCGCGCTCGCCGCTGACCGCGCCGGGCGCGGGGGTCAGCCCCGGTGACGAGCTGGTCGCCGTCGACGGGCAGGCGGTCGATCCCGCCCGCGGCCCCTGGCCGCTGCTGGCCGGCACCGCCGGCCAGCCGGTGGAACTTACCGTCAGGACGCCGTCGCAGCCGGACCCGCGCCGAATAGTAGTCGTGCCGCTCCGCTCGGACCGCCGCCTGCGCTACCAGGACTGGGTGGCCAGCCGGCGGCGGCTGGTCCGCGAGCTCAGCGAGGGCAGGCTCGGCTACCTGCACATCCCGGACATGATGGGCGAGGGCTGGGCGCACTTCCACCGCGACATGCGCTCCGAGCTGTGGCGTGACGGGCTGATCTTCGACGTGCGCGGCAACAGCGGCGGCCACATCTCCGAGCTGGTGATCGAGAAGCTGGCCCGGCACGTGACCGGCTGGAGCATGGGCCGCTGGATACAGCCCCGGACCTACCCGCGGGAAGCCCGCCGCGGCCCGATGGTCACGGTGGCCGACGAGTTCGCCGGGTCTGACGGCGACATCGTCACGGCCGTGGTCAAGCGGCTCGGCCTCGGCCCGGTGGTGGGCACCCGCACCTGGGGCGGCGTGGTCGGCATCGAGGGCTACCAGGGCCTGGCCGACGGCTCCGCGATCACCGTGCCGAGGTTCGCGATCTACTTCGACGAATACGGCTGGACCGTGGAGAACTACGGCGTCGACCCGGACACCGAAGTGCTGATCACCCCCGACGACGCGGCCGCCGGCCGGGACACCCAGCTGGAGACCTCGGTCCAGCTGGCCCTGGAGGCGCTGGACAAGCAGCCGCCGCTGGCGCCGCCCGACATCTCCACCGGCCCGGTCAAGACCCGCCGTCCGCTGCCGCCCCGTCCCGCCCCGGAGGACCGGTGAACGCCGATACTCACCGGCCGCGCACGCGCCGGATCCTGGTCCTCGCGATCATGTTCGGCGTCGCGGCCGTGGTGCTGGCCGCCGACGCGATCTCCAAGGCGCGGGTACTGGCCCGGCTGCCCGGCCACCCGCCCGTCCGGCTGCTCGACGGGCTGATCACGCTGAACCTGACCTTCAACGCCGGCGCCGCGTTCGGCGTGGGCACGTCCTACACCGCGGTCATCGCGCTGATCGTGTGCGGCGTGATCGTCTACATCATCCGGACGGCCCGGCGGCTGCGCAGCCTGGCCTGGACGATCGCGCTCGGCCTGCTGCTCGGCGGGGCCATGGGCAACCTCGGTGACCGGCTGTTCCGCGCCCCCGGCCCGTTCCGCGGCCAGGTCGTGGACTGGATCAACCTGCCCCACTTCCCGTGGACCTTCAACCTGGCCGACGCCTCGATCACCTGCGCCGCCGTCCTGCTCGCCGTCCTGGCCCTGCGCGGCGTCCGCATCGACGGCACCACCCCCGCCCACGCCACCCCCCTCAACGCCCCGCCCCCGCCCCCGCCGGGAACCCACCCAGCGGACTCGGTGGCCCACAGAGCACCCAAGAGGGATCTTGGATAAATCCCACATCAATCAGGCCAGGTCAGCGCGGCGTCTCGTGATCGAGGCCACCTACTCACTCTGAGATCTCAAGCCCGGCCATCGAGGCAATGATCCGGCCGTTCCCCGTAACCCAGCGGGGAACGGCCGGCACATGTAATTACAAGATCATCATGCCCACGTTCGCGCTTCGCGCGCCTAGCGGCGCGCGAAGCGCCCGGTCCCCGCGCCCGCACGGCGCTACTCCGTAGACCTTGCCGGTGGCGGGCACTGCCCCTGGCCGGGCGGCGCGAAACCCGCGCGCCGCGACACCGGGCCACGCGGCAAGCCGGGCAGCCCCGGCCAGCCGCGCACACCGTGCGGGCAGTGCCCGCACGATGCCCGGACAAGCCCGTTCGGGCGTGTGCGAGCACTGTGCGGGACCGTCCCGGCCCCGCACCTCCAGCTACCAGGGGCGGTGTGGTGGGCCGCGCCAAGGCCATCTACGTCCTGCAGACCCGCGAAACCGGAAGATGAAGAAGGCTCAATGCGGCCGGTCAGTGCTCTGCCCGGCGCTGGTGCCGCTGATAGCTCAGCCGCTGGCCGGGGTGAACCTCGATCGTCTTGACCTTGAAGCAATCGCCCTCGGCCAGGACGGTATAAGAACCCCACGGACGTTCTGCGTGCTCGGTCACCGGACCATCTTGCCCGGTCGGCGCCGCACGCAGCCACGCAGCCACGCAGCCAGACGGAAGCACGCCGAGGCCACCTACACACTCTGACAGCGCGCAGGCCGGAAACGCGCTAGCAAGATCGCGTTAGAGGTAGCAAGGGCCGCTTCCCGGTTCCCCCTCCCGCCTTCCCCCGGCCCGAGGGCGCGCTCCGCACGCCACACGACTCGCATACCGCGCCGGCCCCGGCTACCACGGAAAACCAGCAGCCCGGCCGCCGACACCCAGCGCACCACCTGTCTCCTGCAGCGAGGAACAGCCAGCAGTCGCCGTGCGAGCCCGCACCGCGCCGTGCCACCAGGAAACGACCCGGACACGCCGAAGGGCACCCTCAAGACGCAAGGGTGCCCCTATAGAGCCGGCAGCGGGCCGGCTAACAAGCGCTTCACCTGGTCGGCGAACCTGCGCCACGCGGCCGGAGTGAACCGGAGCACGGGGCCGGTACGGTCCGTCGTGTCGCGCACGAGCACGCGCGCCGCTTGGTCGGCGACTTCGATGCAACTGCCGCCACCGTTGCCGCTGTAGCTGGCTTTGCGCCAACGAAGGTTTATGTTGTCTTCCATTGCTCTGCTGCCTCCCTGATGAGTGCCAGGCTGGCTGCACGAGGCAGCGCGTCAGCCTGGACGCGAACAAAGATATTCGTTGCCTGGCGGACCAGTGACCGGCTTTCCACTGTCACGTCCTCGACGGCTTCCATACGGAGCACTTCGGGCGCACCGTCAGCGCTGGCCAGGTCGAACGCTCCGCTTAGGCCAGCATTCGCGCCGGTCTCTGAGGGGAGAACCTGAACCGAGATGTTAGGTCGCTCCGCCTGGTCCGCTAGGTGGGCTAGCTGGTCGGCCATGATCTGCGGTGAGCCGATCAGCCTGTGCAGCACCGACTCGTCTATCACGGCTACGACATGCGGAGGGTCGGGACGCTCAAGGATGGCTTGCCTGTCGAGTCGCACTGTCACAAGGTCGTCGGCCCGGTCCTGGTCAGCGCCAGCGGCCAGGAACAGTGCACGGGCGTACTCGGCCGTTTGAAACAGGCCGGGAATGACTAGCGGCTGCCAGATACGGAGCATGTGCGCCTGGCGCTCGGCTTCAAGCCAGCTCTCGAACCAGCTCGGGATCGGCCCGTCTGTGCGCCTGGCGAATGCGGCCCAGCGCCCGAACAGTTCCCGGTCCAGGTCGCACGCCTCGCACCATGCGTCTAGTACCTCGTCGGTAGGTACTCGCTCGCCCGATTCCGCCTTGGCTATGACCGTCCGGTCAAATCCGAGCCTGGCCGCCAGCGCATCCTGGCTGCTGAAACCAGCGGCCTTGCGCGCACGTGCCAGCTCGCGGCCCAGGAACGCCTTGGGATCTGTGTCGGGGTCGCGTCTGGCCATTTGTGGCCGAGCCTCTCATTAGCCGGTTAGCGCTCTGGCGGATAGTGGCATACATGCACGCCACCTAGCTTATTGTCCTCCGTCGCTGGCAACTTGGGTAGCGAGATCACGACGCCGCCGTCCCGTTAGGACCAGTCACCGATGCCAGCCACCACAGCCAGACCGGACGCCGCAACCGCGCACTACCACGCTACCTACCACGGCAGGCCGGGCCAGATAAGCACGGTGCGCGCGGCGGTAGCTGCCCACCTGGGAGACTGCCCGGTCACCGATGACGCCGTGCTCATCGTGTCCGAGATCGCCACCAACGCCGTCCGGCACTCCGAGAGCGCCGGCGAGTTCTTCTCCGTCCGGGTCTACCGGCACCGGTCGTGGGTCTGGATCGAATGCGAAGACCTGGGCGGGCAGTGGCAGTGCCAGACCGACGAGGAACGCCCGCACGGCCTGAGCATCGTTGACGCACTCGCCGAAGAGTGGGGCGTGGACGGTGGCACCTCCGGCCGCTTGGTCTGGGCCAGGCTCACATGGTGAGCGCCGGGCAGCGGCAGCACGATGTCAGCGGCCTGACGGCCGGCGAGCTTGAGCGCGCCAGGCGAGATCTCCAGGTCAGCCTCTCGCTGGCCTGGCCCGGTTCCCCGTGCGGGAAGCGATCCTCGCGCAGATGAGCGCCATCGACAAGCCATCCTGGGCCGGCCGCCGGATAGGCAGGCCTGCCCGGTCGCTGCGAGGCACCACTCCCGCACCAGGCGCCTCAGCTTTTGCGGCCGGTGATCGCTACCGTGACGCCCACGCCGATCATGGCCAGGCCGCTCGCCCCGCCGACCAGCTCGAACCGGCGCGGCGAGCTAGCGAACCAGTTCCGCACCCCGCTCGCCGCGAACCCCCAGGCACAGTCGGAGAGCCCCCCGAGCAGCACCGCCACCAGCGCCAGCAGCAGCATCTGGCCCGGAACGTCCCCGGCGCCCCGGTTCACGAACTGCGGCAAGATGGCGCCGAACAAGATGTACGACTTCGGGTTGGTCATCCCCACCACGACCCCGTCCCGCAGCGCCCGCCAGCCCTCCCGCGGCTCCGCGACCGCGGCGAACGCGTCCGCCAGTGACGTGCGGTGCCGGATCGCCTGGATGCCGAGCCAGACCAGGTACGCCGCCCCGGCCACCTTGACCACCACGAAGGCCGCCTCGGACCGCTGCAGGATCGAGCCCAGCCCGACCGCGACAAACGCCGCCACCAGGTAGTTGCCCGCGGCGTGGCCGACCGCGGTGGCCAGCGCGGCGCGCCGCCCGTGCGACAGCGCCCGCCCCACCACGAACAGGACGCCGGGGCCCGGGATCACGATCATCACCAGGGCCGTCAGGGTGAAGTCGAGCAGTTGGCCGCCAGTGATCACGGCGCCACCAGCAGCTCGCGGCCGCCCGCGCGCAGCTCGGCCACCGAGCTGATGCCCATCAGGTGCAGCGTCCGGACGAACTGGTCGGTCAGGATGTCGATCACCTTGTCGACCCCCGGCTCGCCGCCGGCCATCAGCCCGTACAGGTAGGCGCGGCCGGTCGCGCAGGCGTCCGCGCCCAGGGCCAGGGCCACCGCGATGTCCGCCCCGTGCCGGACGCCGGAATCGACGATCACCGCCAGGTCCGGGCCGACCGCGTCGCGTACCGGCGCGATCAGGTCGACGGACGGGACGGTCCGGTCCAGCTGCCGCCCGCCGTGGTTGGACAGCTGCAGGCCGTCCACGCCGATCTCCGCCGCCCGGGTCGCGTCGGCGGGCGACACCGGGCCCTTGATGACCAGCTTGCCCGGCCAGCGCGACCGCAGCGCGGCGATGTCGTCCCAGCTGACGGTGGGGTTGAACATCGTTCCGGTGCCCTCGATGGTGGTCGCGCCCGCATCGGTGAAGTTCGCGAAGTCGATCGCCTCGCTGCGCAGCATCCGCATCCAGTAGGCCGGCTTGACCGCGATGTTGCCCAGCGTCTGCAGGGTCAGCGCGGGCGGGATGGTCAGGCCGTTCCTTTCGTCCCTGGTCCGGTGCCCGGTGACGAAGGTGTCCACGGTGACCACGAGGACCCGGTACCCGGCCGCCTCGGCGCGGTTGACGAGTTCCTTGGTCAGCCCCTCGTCCTTCTGGATGTACAGCTGGAACCACAGGTCCGGCTGGGCCGCCGCCGCGACGTCCTCGATCGAGGTGGTCGCCATGGTGGACAGCGTGTAGGGCAGCCCGTACCGCTGCGCCGCGCGCGCCACGCCGCTCTCGCCCGCCGGGTGCATCATCCGCGTGTACCCGGTCGGCGCCATGACCAGCGGTAGCGGCAGGTCGCGGTCGAGCAGCCGGGTGGCGGTGTCTACCTTGGTGATCCCGGTCAGCGCCCGCGGCTGGAACCGCCAGCGCCGGAACGCCCGCGTGTTGGCCGCCATCGACAGCTCCTCGTCGGCCGCGCCGTCGACGTAGTCGAAGACCGGCCGCGGGATGACCCGGCGCGCGGACCGGCGCAGCTCGTGGATGTCGTGACAGGCCGAGAGCCGCCTGCGGGCGGCGTCGAGCTCGACCGGCTTGAGCTGGATAAGGCGGCGTATCTCAAATGCCCTCATGTCCCGGACGATACGCGTTGCCCCCGGTCCTCGTCATATACACTAAAACAGTCGGAATTATAGAATTTGCAGGGTCGCCAACAGCGCCCGGAGCCGGAGACACGTGACGCTGCGCTTCCACTGGTACCTTGCCCCGGTACCGCTATCCGTGAACTAGGAAGGCGCCTCATGCACATCGCCGTGGTCACCGGCAACCCCAAGCCCGCGTCCCGCACGCACTCCGTGGCCCTGGCCGTGGCTGCCGCGCTAGCGGACGGCGCTGCCGCGCCGACGCCGCCCCTGGTCGTCGACCTGGCCGAGCACGCGTCCAGCTTGTTCGACTGGTCCGACCCCGAGCTCACCCGGCTCACCGCCGAGGTCGCCGCGGCCGACGTCGCCGTCTTCGCGTCGCCGACCTACAAGGCCGCCTACACCGGCATGCTCAAGGCCTTCCTGGACCGCTACGGCAGCAACGGCCTGGCCGGGACCGTCGCCGTGCCCGTGATGACCGGCGGCTGGCCCGGCCACCTGCTGGCCGTCGAGGTTCACCTGCGTCCCGTCCTGGTCGAACTGGGCGCCACCGTTCCCGCTCGCGGCCTGTACGTCACCGAGCCCGAGCTCCCCGCCCTCGACGCCGCCGTCGCCAAGTGGGCCGAGACCGCCGCCCCCCTCATCCACCGCGCCCTGGGCGGCTGAGCGCTCACGCGCACAGGGAGGCGTAGGTACCGCGGAAGAAGACCAGCGGGGCGCCGGGGGCGGAACTGGTCTCGGCGTGCCGGACACGGCCGATGATGATCTCGTGGTCGCCGCCGGGCAGCGCGTGCTCCACCGTGCACTCCAGCACCGCGAGCACGTCCTCGAGCCGGGGGCTCCCGGTCGGGCCGCGCCGGTGCCGCACCCCGTCCCAGGCCGCGGCGAACCCCCGCCGGGCGAAGTTCCTGGACAGGTGCTGCTGCGGCGCCGCGAGCACGTTCACCACGAACGCGCCGTGGCCGCGGATCGCCCGCAGGGTCAGGCTGCCGAGGTCGAAGCAGACCAGGACCAGCGGCGGGTCGAGCGACAGCGAGGTGACCGCGTTGGCCGTGGTGCCCACGGGCTGGCCGTCCGCGTCCACCGACGTGACGATCGTCACCCCGGTGGCGAAGAGGCCCATCGCCTCCCGCAGCTCCGTCGCCGACACACCCGACGCTCCTGACACAGCAGACGCGCCCGGCATATCCGTAGCACTCGTCGCCGTATCCGTGGTCATGGAGTACCTCCAGTCAACTGAACGGCCGACCGCGCATCGGGGGTTCATACCCGGGACACGACCCAAACACGTATTGCGACCAAATAAGTAGTCATTACCCATAAGCCCGTCTCCCGGCGTCATATTCCGGGCATCCGGGGCGCCCCGGCACGTCTCGCCAAGTTCACGGGCGGGTGGTGCGACTTTGCGGGCAGGCGGCCAGCTGAGACGATCGTGCCGTGACGTCACCGCAGCCAGGGCCGATCCAGGTCACCGATCAGCTCGAGCGGCGCATCCGCAAGCCGGCCGACCTGATGCGCTGTACCCTGTCCTGCGTCTACATCGTCGCCCTGGCCGGGGCCGGCATCGCGGCCAGCAAGACCACGGCCGCCGTCCAGGCCGACATCGTGAGCGCGACCAAGCAGATCCCGGCCTCGCTGCTCACCGCGGCGCGCCCGCTCGCCTTCGTCGCGCTGTTCATCTTGCCGGCCGCCCTGGCCGTCCAGCTCCTGGCCCGCCGCCAGCTGCGGCGGCTGGCCGAGTCGGTGGCCACCGGCATCCTGGCCGCCGCCGTGACCACGGTGGTCAACGAGCTCCTCAGCCGCGAGCCCGCCAGCCGGCTCTACGACGCGATCATCATGTCCCGGCCGGGCGTCAGCCGCATTCCCGCCCTCGACCCGGCCCTGGCCGGGCTGATCGCGTACGCCACCATGGTCGGCCTCATCGGCCGTCCGGCCTGGCGTAACTCGCTGTGGGGGGCGGTCGCGGTGTACTCGGTCGTGCACGTGGGCGTGCTCCGCACGCCGCTGCTGACCCTGCTTATCACGGTGCTGGCGGGACGCGCGGTCGGCCTGGCGATCCGGTACGCGGCCGGCTCCACCTCGCAGCGGCCCGGCGCCCTGGCCATCGCGTCCGCGCTGGCCGGCGCCGGGCTGCGGGTGACCGCGATCAGGCGGGTCCGGCCGGAGGAGACCGGGACGGCCCTGACCGAAACCGCCGGGTCACGCCACTACGCGGCGGCCGGCGGCGACGGCGACCTCGACGTCGTGGTGTACGACCGGGACCAGCAGGCGGCCGGGGTGTTCTACCGGGTGTACCGGTCGGTGCGGCTGCTGGGGCAGGTCTCGCGCAACGCCACCTTGTCGGTCGAGCGCCTGGTCGAGCGGCGGGCGCTGCTGTCCTACGCGTCCGAGGACGCGCACGCGCCCACGCCGCGCCTGCGCGCCTTCGTCCGGGTCGGACCCGAAGCCGAGGTGCTCGCCTACGAGCACCACGACGGGACGACCCTGGCCAAGCGCAACCCCGGCTGCAGCGACGGCGAGCTCCGGCAGATCTGGGACGCGGTGGACCGGCTGCACCAGCGCAAGGTGACCCACCGGGCGCTGACCGCGGACCGCATCCTGCTCACCGACGACGGCCGGGCCCTGCTGCTCGACCCCGGCGAGGGCGACGTGGCGGCCAGCGACCTGCAGATCCGCCTCGACGTGGCCCAGCTGCTGGCCGAGCTCGCCCTCTACGTCGGCCCGGACCGCGCCTCCGGCCTGGCCCTGGAACGGGTCAGCCCGGAGGAGCTGGTCGCCGTGGTGCCGCTGCTGCAGCCGGTCGCCCTGGCCCGCTCGACCCGGCACGCGCTGCGCCGCCGCCGGGACGTGCTGCCGGCCCTGCGCAAGCTGCTGCTGGCGGCGGTGCCCGGGGCCGAGATCGTCCCGGCGCGGCTGGAGCGCATCCGGCTGCGCACCCTGGTCACGATGGTCGCCACCGTGGCCGCCGCCTACCTGCTGGCGGGTGAGCTGGAGCGGGAGAGCCTGTCGACCATCCTGCGCACCGCCGACTGGCGCTGGGGCATCGTCGCGCTGGCCCTGTCGGGGGTCACCTACGCGGCCGCCGCCCTGTCGCTGTCCGGCTTCGTCGCCGACCGGCTCGACTTCTTCAAGACCGTGCTCGCCCAGCTGGCCGGCTCCTTCGTCACCCTGGTGACCCCGGCCGCCGTGGGCGGGGCCGCCCTGAACATCCGGTTCCTGCAGCGCAGGAAGATACCCGCGGCGGTCGCCGCCGCCAGCGTCGGCGTGTCCCAGGTGGTGGCGTTCGTCCTGCACATCGTGCTGCTCGTGATCTTCGCCGCGGTCACCGGCGCCTCGGCCAAGGAGAACTTCAAGCCGCCCGAGTGGGCCTGGTTCGTGCTGGCCGGCCTGGTCGTGGTCGCGCTCGCGGTGTTCGCCATCCCGGCCGCGCGCCGGGTCCTGCGCGCCCGGGTCGCCCCGATTTTCGGCCAGGTCCTGCCGCAGCTGCTCGAGATCGCACAGCACCCCCGCAAGCTCACCCTCGGCATCGGCGGCGGGCTGCTGCTCAGCGCGGCCTACATCGGCTGCCTGGAGGCCTGCGTGGCCGCGTTCGGCCGGTCGGTACCGATCGCCAGCATCGCCGTGGTCTACCTGACCGGCAGCGCCATCGGCTCGATCCTGCCCACCCCCGGTGGCCTGGGCGGGGTGGAGGCGGCGCTGACCGCCGGGCTCACCGCCGCGGGCCTGCCGGGCGCGGTCGCGGTCAGCGCGGTGCTGCTGTTCCGGCTGCTGACGTTCTGGCTGCCGGTTCCGTTCGGCTGGGCCGCGCTGAGCTACCTGGAGCGCCATCAGGCCCTGTTACTTAGCTGTGACTTTCCCCCGGTCCCGGGGTAGCGTGGAAGGGCGCCGAGAAGCCAGGGGGATCGCGACATTTCCACATTCGGTCGACTGACCAGGAGCGGCGCGCTCTACCTGGCCATCTTCGCGGTCGTCACGGCGCTCTCGATCTGGCTGGCCCTGCAGGTCGCGCCGCTGCAAACGGTGTCCGCGGCCGGGCAGACCGCCCAGGTCGGCGCGGCCGTCCCGTCGCCCAGCCTGTCCGGACCCGGCGAACTCGACCTGTTCGGCCAGGTGATGCCGACCAAGCCGCAGTTCGAGGGCCCGATCCGGCCGCTCCTCAAGCTCACCCACATCACCATAAACACCAAGGTCGCGAACCTGCTGCGCTCGGACAGCCCGCGCAAGCTCGAGCTGAACCTCAGCCAGCAGCTGGCCCAGGGCTGGACCCGCTACTTCGAGTGGGAGACGCTCATCGCGGCCGGCTTCGCCGTGGTCCTGCTGATCGCGGTGGCGGGCATCGCCCGGCAGTCGTACCAGAAAATGGCCAAGACCGTCATCGCGGGCCTGGTCGTCGTCATCACCGTCAACGTCGGCGGCATCCTGCTGACCGCGCGCAGCACGCCCGCGGTGCTGCGCAGCGTCAAGACCCTGGACAACCTGGTCGGCGCCGACCCGCTGACCGCGCCGCAGCAGTCCGCCACCCGGCCGCTGCCCGGGGTGCAGGCGGTGGTCATCGGCGACTCCACCGCGGCCGCCATCGGCAACCCGCGGGTGGGCAACGCGACCCCGCTCGACCGCGCCTGCGGCCGCAGCAGCGAGTCCTACGCCGCCGACCTGGCCATGGTCAACACCTGGAACGTGCTCAACCTGGCCTGCAGCGGCGCGACCGTGCAGAACGGCCTGCTCGGCGCGCAGGTATCCGGCAGCGGCACGGTCGCCCCGCCCCAGCTCGGCGAGGCGCAGCGGGCCACCCACGCCAAGGTGATCATCGTCAGCGTGGGCGCCGACGACGTGCAGTGGTCGATCATGACCAAGCTCTGCGTGGCCAGCGCGGTCTGCGACGACAAGGTCTCGAACGCCTACTTCAGCCAGCTGATCAGCGACTTCACCCGCAGCTACTACGAGCTCCTGGGCGACCTGGCCGCGCTCCCCGGCGCCCCCGACGTCCTGGTCAACCAGTACTACTCACCGTTCGGCCCGGACCTGAGCTGCCTGTCCCGGTACGGCATCACCCCGGCCAAGGAGAAGGTGCTGGCCAGCCGCCTGGGCCAGCTCAACGCGGTGCTGGCCCAGGGCGCCCAGACCTTCGGCTTCGGCGTGGCCGACCCGCAATTCGGCGGGCACGAGCTGTGCAGCGCCGACCCCTACGTCCAGGGGCCCGGCGACCGGGCGCCGCTGCACCCGACCGCGGCCGGCGAGCTGGCCATCGCCCTGACCGACCAGCAGGCGCTGCCCAAGGTCGAGGGACTGGTCCCGGCGCCCAGCCAGACGCCCAGCCCGGACGTCAGCGCAGGGCAGGAATGACCTCGGACCGGTAGGCGGCCAGGGTCTCCTCCTCCTGGTCGTGCATCAGGTACACGGAGAACTGATCGACTCCGAGCGAAGCCAGCTCCCGCAGCCGGTCCGCGTGCGCGCCGGCCGGCCCGGTCAGGCAGAACCGGTCCACGATCTCGTCCGGCACGAAGTCCACCATCGGGTTGCCGGCCTTGCCGTGGTGCGCGTAGTCGTAGCCCTCCCGGTCCTTGATGTAGTCGGTCAGCTCCTTCGGCACCGGACCTTCGGTGCCGTACCTGGCCACCAGGTCGGCCACGTGATTGCCCACCATCCCGCCGAACCACCGCAGCTGATCCCGCTGATGTCCCAGGTCAGTCCCCACGTAGGCCGGCGCCGCCACGCAGATCTTCACCGCGGCAGGGTCCCGTCCCGCGGCCGAGGCGGCGTCGCGCACGGCACCGATGGTCCACCGCGCGATATCTGGGTCGGCGGTCTGCAGGATGAACCCGTCGGCCTGCTCGCCGGTCAGCTTGAGCGCCTTCGGCCCGTAGGCGGCCATCCAGATCTCCAGCTTGCCGTCGCGCACCCAGGGGATGCGCAGCGGCTGGCCGTGCAGCATCACCTCGTTCCCCTCGGCCAGTCCCTTGATCACCGTCATCGCCTCGGACAAGGTGGCCAGCGTCAGGGGGGACTGGCCGATGACCCGGCGGGCCGAGTCGCCCCGGCCGATCCCGCAGACGGTCCGGTTGCCGTACATGTCGTTCAGCGTGGCGAACAGCGACGCGATGACCGACCAGTCCCGGGTGCCTGGGTTGGTCACCATCGGCCCCACCGTCATCGCCGACGTGGCGGCCAGGATCCGCGAGTAGATCACGAACGGCTCCTGCCACAGCACGTGCGAGTCCCACGTCCAGCCGTAGGAGAAGCCCGCCTCCTCGGCCCGCTGCATCATCCCGATCACCGCGCTGGCGGGCGGGTTAGTCTGCAGCACCACGCCGAACTCCATGATCCCTCCCAAGACCTTTGATACCGAACGAGCGGGCAAGACCTACACCAGGTACTGGTTCAGCCCCCGGGCCAGGAAGGCCCCGTGGCCGGTGCTGCCCTGGTAAGCGCCGTCGCCGACGACCACCCGCCCGCGCGACAGCGTGGTCACCACCTGGCCGGTGATCTCCATGCCCTCGTACGCGGAGTAGTCCACGTTCATGTGGTGGGTCGCCGCGGACAGCGTCTGCCGGGCCTGCGGGTCGTAGACCACGATGTCCGCGTCGGACCCGGCCGCGATCACGCCCTTGCGCGGGTACAGGCCGAACATCCGGGCCGGCGTGGTCGACGCCACCTCCACCCAGCGGGTCAGCGAGAGCTCCCCGGCGACCACGCCCTGGTGCAGCAGGTCCATCCGGTGCTCGACGCCCGGCATGCCGTTGGGGATCTTGGAGAAGTCCCCCCGGCCGAGCTCCTTCTGGTCCTTGAAGCAGAACGGGCAGTGGTCGGTGGACACCACCGACAGGTCGTTGGTCCGCAGGCCCTTCCACAGCGAGTCCTGGTGGTCCTTGGTCCGCAGCGGCGGCGAGGCGACGAACTTGGCCCCCTCGAAGTCCGGCCGGGCCAGGTCGTCGATGGACAGCCACAGGTACTGCGGGCAGGTCTCGGCGAACACGTTCTGCCCGGCGTCCCGGGCCGCCGCGACCGCCTCGAGCGCCTGCCGGGCGGACAGGTGCACGATGTACAGCGGGCAGTCCGCCACCTTCGCCAGCGTGATGGCCCGCGAGGTGGCCTCGCCTTCGAGCTCCGGCGGCCGGGTCAGGCCGTGCTCGACCGGGTCCGTGCGCCCGGACGCGATCGCCTGCGCGACCAGCTGGTCGATGGCGATGCCGTTCTCCGCGTGCATCATCACGGTCGCCCCGGACCGGGACGCCTGCTGCATGGCCAGCAGGATCTCGCCGTCGGTGGCGTAGAACACGCCGGGGTAGGCCATGAACATCTTGAAGCTGTTCACCCCGGCGTCGATGCAGGCGTCCATCTCCTTGAGCGACGCGTCGTTGACGTCGGAGACGATCATGTGGAAGCCGTAGTCGACCGCGCAGTTGCCGTCCGCCTTGGCGTGCCACGCCTCCAGCGTGGCCAGCAGCGAGGTTCCCTTGGCCTGGACGGCGAAGTCGATGATCGTGGTGGTGCCGCCCCAGGCCGCGGCGCGGGTGCCGGTCTCGAACGTGTCCGCGGAGAACGTCCCGCCGAACGGCATCTCCATGTGCGTGTGCGCGTCGATCCCGCCCGGCAGCACGTACTTGCCCGTCGCGTCGATGACCTGGTCCGCCGCGAACGCGGCCGCTTCCTCGCCGGCCTCACCCGTCACGGACCGGGCCAGCACCGCGCCGATCTTCTCGCCCGTGACCAGCACGTCGGCGTCCAGCGTGCCGGACGCCGTCACCACCGTGCCGCCCTTGATCAGGGTCGTGCTCACGGCTCTATCACCTGGCTCGCTACCGCTCGCTGGAGGCTCATGGCTGTACCAGCGTCTCGTACTGGTCCGGGCGCCGGTCGCGGTAGAACTGCCATAGGTTCCTGACCTCGGCCAGCTGGTCCATGTCGAGGTCGCGGACCAGCACCTCGTCGGCGTCGTCGGCGGCGTAGTCACCGACGACCTGGCCGCGCGGGTCGGCGAAGTACGTCTGGCCGTAGAAGTCGTTGTCGCCGAGCGGCTCCACGCCGACCCGGTTGATGGTGCCGACGAAGTACTCGTTGGCCACCGCGGCCGCCGTCTGCTCGAGCCGCCACAGGTACTCGGACAGGCCGCGGCTGGTAGCCGACGGGTTGAACACGATCCGGGCCCCGGCCAGCCCGAGCGCGCGCCAGCCCTCGGGGAAGTGCCGGTCGTAGCAGATGTACACGCCGATCCGGCCGACCGCGGTGTCGAAGACCGGGTAGCCCATGTTGCCGGGACGGAAGTAGAACTTCTCCCAGAAGCCCTTGACCTGCGGAATGTGGGTCTTGCGGTACTTACCCAGGTAGCTGCCGTCGGCGTCGATGACCGCCGCGGTGTTGTAGTAGATGCCCGGGTGCTCTTCCTCGTACATCGGCGCGATGATCACCATGCCGTGCTGCCGGGCCACGTCCTGCAGTAGCGCGGTGGTCGGCCCGTCCGGGATCGCCTCGGTGTAGGAGTAGTAGTCGGCGTCCTGCACCTGGCAGAAGTAGGGCCCGTAGAAGAGCTCCTGCAGGCACACCACCTGCGCGCCGGCCGAGGCCGCGGTCTGGATGTGATTCACTGCCGCCGCGATCATCGAATCCTTGTCGCCGGTCCAGCGCTGCTGGATAAGCCCGGCTCGGACGATTTGAGCCATCCGTCCTGCCCTCCTGTCATCCGCGTAAAGCCTTATCTTCGCACCCCCGGGTGGCCGGGTGTCAGCCCTGGCCCTCGTCACGCGCGACGTACGGCAGGACCAGGCCGGCGGCGGCGATGAGCGCGCCCGCGGCCACCAGGCGCAGCAGTGCCGAGCCGGCTCCGGGTGCCACCGCCGGCAGCATCCCGGCGCCCGCGCCGAGCGCGAGCAGCACCGCACCCGCGGCCAGCACCCGGGCGTGCGGGCGCAGCACCCGCGGCTGCGCGCCGGATTCGGCCAGGTGCGTGGCCAGCAGGTACGCGATCACGGCGGCGCCGAGCACCGCGGTGTGCCAGGGCCGGGACGCGTGCTGCACCTCCAGCCACAGCAGGGCCACCACGGTGCCCTCCTCCCAGGGCACCCGCCGGAGCACCTCCAAAATTCTGAGCCCGGTCCGCAGCGGGCCGGGCAGCAGGAAGGAGTCTTCCGGTACCGGCACGGCGATCAGCGCCAGCCGCAGCGCGCCCGCCACCGCCCCGGTGATCGCGAGGAACAGCGCGAAGTCCGCGAGGCCCTTGGGCACGAGCGGCACCGCCGCCCACACGACGCATCCGGCCCCCAGCAGCGTGGCCGCGACCTTGACCATGATGTTGTTCACAGCACCGGACTTCATGGGGCTGGCCTTGACCGGCCGACCGCCATCGGGCGCCGGCTGTGGGCCGCCAGCGGCAGGTCCAGCGACTCAACGCCGTCCCAGTGCACCACCGGGACGCCGAGCTCGCGCAGCGAGAACCTGATCGCCTCCTGCTCCATCCGCCAGATCCGCCGGGCCACCCGGTCCGCCGGGCGGGCCCGGAAGACGTTCCGGGCGGGCGGCTCGGCGTTGAGCACGTCCACCACCAGCATGGTGAAGCCGCGCTCGCGCATGTCCCGCAGCGTCTCGACGAACCGCCGGTCGAGCAGCGGGCTGAACACCACCACCAGCGCGCCCGGCGGCAGCGCCGCCCGCGGCAGCCGCCGGAAGGTCGCGCCGCTGGTCCAGCCGCCGGTATCGGCGGAGAGCATCGAGTCGATGATCCGGTAGACCTGCCGCCGCCCCAGGCCGGGCGCCAGCCAGCTGGCCCCGCCCCACTGGTAGGTGATCACGCCGACCCGGTCCCGCGCGTCCAGGTACGCGCGGGCCGCGGCGCCCGCGCCGCGCAGCGCCAGGTCCAGGGCGGACTGGCCGGGCTCGCCCACGTCCGAGGTGGCGTCGGCCAGCAGCACCACGTCCTGCGAGCGCTCGGCGGCGAACGTGTTCACCTGGAGCCGGCCCCGCCGGGTGCTGGCCGCCCAGTTGATGCTGCGCTGCCGGTCGCCCGGCACGTACTCGCGCACGCCGGAGAACTCCAGGCCCTCACCCGAGACCCGGGCCGGATGCTCGCCGAGCCGGTTCGGCAGCCGCCGCAGCACCACCCGGGTCTGCTGGCGGGCCGGGGCCGGGTAGCAGTCGATCCGGGGCAGGACCAGGCTGGCGTGGCCATCGGCCAGCCGCCAGGAATCCCGCAGCGTCACGTCCAGCGTGCCGAGCTCCCGCCGTCCCCAGCGCTCCGGGGTGAAGGTCAAGCGGCCCTGAGCCCCGTCGATGACGGCCGGCCCGACCGGGGCGATCTCCTGGCCGGGGTGCAGCGTCCACTCGATGTCGCAGTGGCCGATGTCGCTGGCCTCGTGCCCCTCGATGCTGACGTCGAGCGCCATCACCTCGCCCTCGAAGCCGCGCCGCGAGCTCGGCCGCGCCCGGACCGTGACCCGCGGCGGCCGCCGCTGGATCCGGCCCGCGGCCAGCAGCAGCAGCGCCGGGGCGGCCAGCCCGGCGAACTCCGGCCGCCGCGCCAGCACGGCGATGAACACCCCGGCCAGGCCCAGCGTGAGCAGCCGCCGGGCGTGCCGGGACGACCGCCAGCTCAGCTCGAGCGCGGTGCCGCCCCTGCCCCCGCCCCTACTTCCCGCCCCGGACCCGGGGCGGCCCGGAGCCTCGTTCGGTGCCAGGGAGGACATCAGCCGGTGACCGCCCGGGCCGGGTCCGTGCGGGGCGTGGCTACGGAGGCGAGCAGCTTGGTCATCACCTCGTCGGCCGAGACCTGGCGCACCCACAGCTCGGGCCGCAGCGTGATCCGGTGGGCCAGGGCGGGCACCGCGATCTGCTTGATGTCGTCGGGGACCACGTAGTCGCGCTGGCTGAGCAGCGCCTGGCCGCGGGCCAGCTGGACCAGCGCGAGCCCGCCGCGCGGGCTCGCGCCGATCTGCACCTGCGCGTCCTTCCTGGTCGCGGTCACGATGGCCACGACGTACTCGAGCAGGTCGGGGGTGACCTCCACCCGCTCGAGCGAGTTCCGCATGGCGAGCACCCCGGCCGGGTCGGTGACCGGGCTGAGCTCGACGTTCTCGGTGGCCCGGTCCACCCGGCGGCGGAGCATGTCCGTCTCGTCGGCCGTGCTCAGGTGGCCCAGCCGCAGCCGCATCAGGAACCGGTCGAGCTGGGCCTCGGGCAGCTCGTAGGTGCCCTCGTACTCGATCGGGTTGTCGGTCGCCAGCACGACGAACGGCTCGGGCAGCCTGCGGGTGTGCCCGTCCACGCTCACCTGGCCCTCGCCCATCGCCTCGAGCAGCGCCGCCTGGGTCTTCGGCGGCGTCCGGTTGATCTCGTCGGCCAGCAGCAGCTGGGTGAACACCGGGCCGGGCCGGAACACCATCTCGGCCGACCGCTGGTCGTAGAGCGGGGCGCCCACCACGTCCGAAGGCAGCAGGTCGGGGGTGAACTGGATACGGGCGAAGTCCAGCCCGAGGACCCGCGCGAACGACCGGGCGATCAGCGTCTTGCCCAGGCCCGGCAGGTCCTCGAGCAGCACGTGGCCGCCCGCCAGGATGCCGATCAGCACGAGCTCGAGCGTCCGGCGGCGGCCGACGACCGCGCGTTCCAGCTCGTCCAGGATCGCCTTGCACACTTGAGCTGTCTCATCCGGGCTGGTCAAAGCCGCTCCAATCGGTCGACGAGGCGCGTCAGCGTGCGTCTCGGGATGCCTCGTTCGTTGCTGGCGCCGGGGCCGGCGCTGGCGCCGGCCACCTGCGGCCTGGTCGCGGGGTCGATCCACCGCCACAGGTCGGCCTCCCGGGACGTGCGGCACAGCAGCCGCCGGGCCGCCTCGGGGTCGCCGTACAGGTTCACGCCGTGCCGCTCGGCCAGCCGGGCCGCCAGCAGGTGCTCGAGCACCGGCCGCAGCTCGGCCTGGTAGAAGCTCAGGCTCTCGCTCGCGGTCTGCACCACGAACCGGCGGTGCGAGTAGCCGCTCAGCGACCGGGCCTGCGCCTTCTCCCGGGCCGTCCGGCTCTTGTCCGGCGTGGCCGGCGGGAGCAGGGCGCGCACGATCACCATGGCCGTCGCCGCCGTCGCCACCGCCACCACGGAAAGCCCCGCCCAGCCGGCCATCAGGTAGCCGGCCACGGCCAGCGCGAGCACCAGCGCGGCCGCGATCAGCAGCTCGGGCCCGGCGCCACGCCACGGGCTGCTCATGAGCTGGTCCCCGCGGTTTCCGGCTCGTCCAGCGCCGCCGCCAGCTCGTCCAGCGCCTGCTCGGCCGCGTCGCGCTGGGCCGCCGCGAGCGGGTGGCTGGAGAACCTCGCCTCGTAGAACAGCGCGGTCAGCCTGCTGGCGGCGGTGCCGCGGACGACGCCGCGGGCCCGGGCCCGGGCCAGCAGCTCGTCCGGCGTGTCCGCCAGCGCCCGGCTGGTGCCCCGGTCGGCCAGGCTCTGCTCCATGGCCAGGTAACAGGCGATGATCGCGGCCCGGGCGTCGTCCACGCTCCGCAGCGCCGAACGGCCCGACTCCACCGCCTCCCGCAGGTCCTCGGACTCCTCCACGATCAGGGCGTCCTCCCGGGCCCCGAACGAGGGCCGCAGCCGCCGGGCATACCAGACGCTGACCGCGACGCCCGCCAGGAGCACCAGGACCAGCAGCGTGTACAGCAGCACGGTCACCGGGATATGGAAGGGCGGCCCCGGGGCCTGGTGCGCGTGCGGGGGCTTGACCGTGGGCGTGGCGGATGCCGAGGGACGCGGGATCGACTGCACGGCACGGCGGGCGAACAGGTGCAGGTTCAGCCCGAGAAGGGTGACGACCGCCACCGCCGCCATGCCTATGCCGAGCACCGAGAACAGCGTGACCTGCAGCTTATGTGCGACCAGATCCTGGCGGGCCGAGCGCCACCGCCGCCGCGTGAGCTCGAGGAGGACGACGAACACGACCTCGAGGGCCAGCCCGACCGCCAGCCCGTCCCGGTGCAGCGGCCCGTCCCAGCGCGGCGTTCCCACCGCGCCCCGCAGCCCGGCCAGCCCCAGGACGATCAGCAATGCCAGCGGCAGCAACCGCACCCATTGCTGGCCCTTCACAAGGGCAAACCCTACCTCGCCCCCCCATCCGCCCCATCGTCCATCCACCCCATCGTCCACCCACCGCCGCCCCTCGCCCCGCCTCATCGTCCATCACCACCATCCCTCCGCCCCGCCTCCCCTCCGCCCCATCGTCCATCACCACCATCCCTCCGCCCCGCCTCCCCTCCGCCCCCTCCGCCCCATCCGCCATCCACCGCCGTCCCTCCGCCTCGCCTCATCCACGCCTTTGCCCCATCCACCGGCACAGCTGCTTCCGCCAGGGCATGAAACCCCACTTTGATGCCGTTTAAGCGCGCTGAAAGCCCGGTTTCATGCCGTCGCGGCTGCCTCCGCGCCGTCGCGGCTGCCTCCGAGCCGTCCCGCCTGGCCTCCGAGCCGTCCCGGCTGAGAGAAGCGGGGCTTGCCGTGACGGAAGCAAGTGGTGGGGAATCGTTCGAGGTGGTCTGTGGCCCCCCGGCTACCTTCTTGCGCAGCCGGGGCGCACAGACATCCTTCGCGCTGACAAACCGGTGAGGTGAAAGGGGCTGGAGATGCCGAGCTCGCCGGAAACCGCCGTCAAGCCGAACTGGTCAGGAGGCCGGGGCGGTCGCCTTGGCCTTGGCGGCGGCCTTCAGGGCCTGCTTGTAGGAGCGGACCTCGCCCAGGGACGCCTCGTCGGTGATGTCGGCCACCGAGAGCCGCGTCCCCTCGCCGCCGAACGCCCCCGCCGCCTCCCGCCAGCCCTCCGGCCGGACACCCAGCTGCTTGCCGAGCAGCGCCACGAAGATCTGCGCCTTCTGCGCGCCGAACCCGGGCAGCGCCACCACCCGCTTCAGCAGCTCCGCGCCGGAACTGGCGGACGACCAGAGCGTCGCGGCATCGCCGTCGTACTGCTCGACGAGGATCCGGGCCATGTCCTGGACCCGGGCGGCCATCGCCCGCGGGTAGCGGTGCATGGCGGGCCGTTCGGAGAAAATCGCCGCGAGCCGGTCCGGGTCGAATTCGGCCAGCTCGGTCACGGTGGGCTCGTGCCCCAGCCGCCGGACCAGGTCCAGCGGCCCGGCGAACGCCTTCTCGAGCGTGACTTGCTGATCGAGCAGCATGGCGATGAGCAGGGCGAGCGGGCTGCGGCTCAGCAGCTCGTTGGCCTCGGGCTCGACCGGCATCCAGATCGTCACGGCGCCCTCCCGGCAATCGGCCCCAGCGATGGGCTCAGCGTCGTCAGCTATGCCCGCAGCGTACTCCGTTCGGGCGAACCGGGGCCGCGAAGATCCGACTGATGCCCCGCTGCCCTATAAGCTAGGAAGCAGCTGGGCCGGATTGGGGGCCCCCGGCCCGGGGATGAGTGAAACGGAGTCAGCATGACACCGCACGCGAAGCTGGGAATAGCCGGGATCGTCATCGGCTTCATCCTGCTTTTCATAGTTCCGTGGCCGATCGCGCTAGCGCTGATCGTGCTCGCGATCGCCGTGCCCGCGGGCGCCTGGATGATGCTGGACGAGTCCCAGCGCCGCCGGTACCGCGAGGTCCGCCGCCGGCAGCGGGGACAGCTCCGCTAGTCACCGCGGCCCGCCACGGCTAGTTCCGCTATCACCTGGTTCTACGACACGCTGTAGTAATAGCGTGCTGCCGGTAGGTGGGAATCACGGGCGCCCTGCGGGAATTGGAACAAGTAGCGATTCGCCCAGGGAATGGAGCGCCGATGGCCGTCCGCCGTCTCAACCACGCCGTCCTCTACGTGCACGGTCTTGAGCGGACCGTCGACTTCTACCGGAGCACGCTCGGCTTCGAGATCCGGATGGAGATCCCCGGCCGGGCCGCGTTCCTTGGTGCCCCCGGCTCGTCCAACGATCACGACCTCGGCCTGTTCGAGATCGGCTCCGGCCGGGCGCCCGACCAGCCGGATCATCCCGGGCTCTACCACCTGGCCTGGGAGGTTGGCACGCTGGCCGACCTGGCCGAGACGCGGGAGAAGCTGATCGAGGCCGGCGCGCTGGTGGGGGAGAGCGACCACCGGGTGTCCAAGTCGCTGTACGCCAAGGACCCGAGCGGCATCGAGTTCGAAGTCATGTGGCGGGTGCCCGCCGCCGACTGGGCGGCCGAGACGGCCGACGGCCAGATGATCCTCCCGCTCGACCTGGACGCCGCGATCGCCCACTGGGGCCAGGACCTCCAGACCGGTGCCGCCGCGGGCTCGCCGACCTGAGCGTTAACGTCCCTCGGACTGCCGGGTGATGTAGGTCAGCGCGACGAACGACCGGAACATCGCCAGCGGATCCCCGCCGCCGATGGTCACCGTCCGCGTCCCGGTCCGCTCGGCGCCGCGGACCCACGACGCCACCTCGGCCATGTCCGCCGTCTGCAGGTGCACCTCGAGCGTGGCCGGCCGCTCGACCGACGGCGGCTCCAGGCCGGGCGCCCGCTCGACCGCCCGCTGGGCCCCGGCCGCGATCAGCGCCCGGGCCGCCTGCGGGTGCAGGTTGTCCGCCCCGAACCGGGTGAAGGACTCCTTGACCGCCACCCGTTCGGCGCTGGCCAGGAACGGGTCGGCTTCGGCCGCCGTGTGCTGGTCCCCGGTGATCAGCCCGACCGGCACGCCGTGGGCCAGCGCCACCAGCGCGTTGATCCCGCTCTCGCCCACCCGCGATCCGTTCAGCGTGACATGGGAGATCACCGACGGGTTGTAGGTGTGCGACAGCACCGAGCTCTCGCCCGAGATCGACCCGTGGTAGCCCACCATGAACACGACGTCCGCGCTGGCGTCCAGGCCCTGCATCATGTACAGCGGCTTGTGCCGGCCGGACACGTACCTGGCCTGCCCGTGCAGCAGCTCCGGGTCCAGGTTGTTCATGGTCCCGTGCGAGTCGTTGCAGACGATCTCGGTCGCCCCGCCCGCCAGCGCGCCGTCGATGGCCGCGTTGACCTCGCCGAGCAGCAGCCGCCGGCCTTCCTCGTAGGGACGGCCGGGCGCGCGGCACTGATCCCAGTCGACGATCCCGGCCACGCCCTCCATGTCAAAGGAGATAAAGATCTTCACAAGATCAGGAATCTATCTCCCGAACGGGTCCGTACGTGCCCCGGCGTCGCCCGGCACAGCATGCGGGGTGGCGCTCGCCCACGCCTTCGCCGCGGCCTCCTCGACCGTCCGGCCGACCTGCTGGGTGATTCCCGGCTCCGCTCCGGCCGCGCCGTGCGGCTGGGAGGTCAGCATGTTCCATCCGAACGCGAGCAGGACGCCGATCGCCAGCGGGACGATCGTGGACAAGAGCCCGTTCCGGCCCCGGCCACCCAGCCGCCGTCGTGGTTTCTGGCCCCCGCGCCCAGTGTCGGTCCTTTGCACGGACAGGGAGTGTACTCCGGTCAGCCGGCCGGGAGCTGCCCGGGAAACAACAGCGCCAGCTGCCGCGGGTACCCGGTGATGAGCCGCAGCTCGTCGTCGGTCAGCGGCTTGCCGGTCGCGGACGCGCACTGCTGGACCAGGGAGAACGCCAGGTCTTCTGTCCCGTCGGCCAGCTCGATGCCGAGCCCGTCGAGGACGTGCCGGAACCCGGCCTTGCCGCCGTACTCGCCGGTCAGCACGACCCGGCCCTCCTGCGCGAACCAGTCGGCCGGGAACGGCCCGAGCTCGCCGTCGTCGTACAGCTCGTAGTTCCCGCGGTCCTTCAGCGCCCCGTCGGCGTGGATGCCCGACTCGTGCGCGAACGCGTTGCGGCCGGTCCCCGGCCAGGCCGGCGGCAGCGGCTGCCCGAAGGCGTACGCCGCCCACAGGCCGAACCTCCTGGCCCACGACAAGTCGACCGGATCCCCGATCACGGCCGCGTCGCCGACCCCGAACCCGTACCGGAAGGCCAGGATGCAGGACAGCAGGTCGGCGTTGCCGGCCCGCTCGCCGATCCCGTTCACGCAGGTGTTCACCCAGGCGTCCTGGCCCGCGTCCAGGTCGCCGAGCGCGCCGGACACCGAGTTGGCCACGGCCATGCCCAGGTCGTTGTGGCAGTGCGTCTCGACCGGCAGGCCGGTCGCGGAGGCGAGCTTGGCGAACCGTTCCCTGATCCGCCCGGGGGAGTCGCCGCCGATGGTGTCGCAGTACCGCACGCGGGTCGCGCCCGCCTCCTTGGCCGCGAGCGCGAACTCGTGCAGGTAGCCGTCGTCGGTCCGCGACCCGTCCTCCGCGTTGACGCCGATCGTCGCCGCCCCGGCCGCCCGCGCCACCCGGACGGACGCGGTCATCTCCTCGATGATGGCCGCCCGGTCCAGCTTGCCGCGGAACTTGTTCGTGATCATCTGATCCGACGTGGAGATCGACAGGTTGTAGTGCCGCAAGCCCCGCCCGTCTACCCGCACGGCGACGGCCGATTCGACGTCGGCCGGCACCGCCCGGCACCAGCCGGAAAGACGCAGGTCACCGAACGCGCCCGCCTCCGCCAGGGCCAGGCAGGCCCGGACGTACGGCACCTCGTGGAACAGGAACGGGAACCCGATCTCGGACTGCGCCACGCCCAGCCGGCCCAGGTAGAAGTTGACCATGACCTTGCCGAACTTGGACAGGCCCGTCCGTGCCGTCTGCACTCCGTCCCGGTTGGTCACGTCTAGAAAATGAATCGATGGCATGTCTCCAGATTGACGAGATAATCAACCATCGTCAATATTGATTAAAATCAATTATGCCGAACGGGGTGGCGTTAACAGCCCGGCGGCCGGTTCAGCCGGGCTACCTCCTCACGGAGCCGTCCCTCGCCAGCGCGTCTGGCGCGCCATCGAGAGCGGCCGCGTAGCCGAGCAGCCGCCCGTCACCGGGCGCCCCGGTCACGGCCGACCGCCACCGCCGCAGGGCCGCCTGCCCGCTCGCGCTGCGCCGCCGGCTGTTCCCGACCCCGCCCGCGAACATGGAGCCGGCCACCCAGAGCCCAGCCGCCCAGGCTAGCCCGTACGGCCGGTGCGCGGCCGCGACGGCGGCGGCGACCAGCGCGGCCGGGACGATCAGCAGCAGGCAGAGCAGCCCGATCCGCCGCGCGGTGAGCCGCGCCCTGGTCAGCCCGAGACGGCGCGCCTCGGCGTCGACCTCCTCCTTGAAGGCCGACATGCACGCGTCTTCCCCGCCGTCGAACCCGTCGCGAGCGCCGGCGCGGGCATCCGGCCCGCCGCGCCCGCCCGCAGCGCCACGTGCGCCAGCACCCGCCGCTCGAACGGCGCCAGCCCCCCGCCCGGCGTCCGCTCCGGTACCACGCACATCGCTGGCCCCGGCCCGCTGACTCACCTGACCCGCTGGTCCCGCCCCGAGCCGCCCCGCCTGGGGCCGCCCCGCCTGGGGCCGCCCCGCCTGGCCCGTTCGGCGCCTGCACCTGGAACCAGCCGCGTGCGGCCAGGTCGACCAGGGTGGCCCCGAAGCCGAGCTTGTCCAGCCACCCGGCCAGCAAGCTGATGACCGCGGGCCGCGTGCCGTCGACCGCGGGCCGCGTGCCGTCGACCGCGGGCCGCGTGCCGTCGACCGCGCGCCGCGTGCCGTCGACCGCCTGCTGATCGGGGCCATCCACGCGACGCGGCCGGGGCGGTGGGACGATCAGCAGCACCACGAACAAGGACAGCCACGCCGTGCAGGCCATGACGGCCACAGGAAACACGGCATTTCCCTCCGACCCCAGCTCTCACCGAAGTCCCGGCCGCCGCCGCCCTCCGGCCCTCTTCCCCCGCTGTCCCTGTCACGGCCCCGGTGGCCACCCGGTTCAGTCGTCATGATTGACAAAAACTGAACCCTCGTCAATATTGATGAATTCAATATCCGGACCTGACCGCGGGGACGCATGGCCGACTTCCTGACCGCCACCGAGGCCGCCCGCCGGCTGGGCGTCAAGCCCGCCACCCTCTACGCGTACGTCAGCCGCGGCGTGCTGACCCGGGCCAAGGCCCCGGACGGCCGGGCCAGCCGGTTCAGCGCGGACGAAGTCGAGCGGCTGGCCCGGCGCGGCCGCCCCCGTCGGCCCGCCGGGACCGTGGACATCACGGTGGAATCGGCTATCACCGAGCTCACCGCGGACAGCCTCCGTTACCGCGGCCTGGATGCCATGCGCCTGGCCGTCACCCGGACCTTCGAGGAGATCGCCGAGCTGCTCTGGACGGGCGAGCTCCGGCCGGCCGGAGAGCCGTGGCGGGCACGCCCCGCGGCACTGGCGGCCGGCCGGGGCGCGCAGGCCGCGCTGCCCGCCGGGATCCTGCCGCTCGAGCGGCTCCAGGTGATCGTCCCGGCCATGGCGGCCGCCGACCCGCTCCGGCTCCAGCTCGACCAGTCGGCGGTGATCGCGGCCGGCCGGAACATCATCGCCGGCATGGTCGGCTGCCTGCCCCCGGCGGGCGGTCCCGGCCAGCCGCCAGCGGAGGCCGGCGCCCGGGACGCATCGCCTCCTGACACCGCGGCGGACCGCCCCGGCCCCATCGCGGATCGGCTGTGGGACCGGCTCTGCGCCCACCGGGCCAGTCCCGGGCTGCTGCGGGCGGCTTCCGCCGCGCTGGTGCTGCTGGCCGACCACGAGCTGGCCGCCTCCACGCTGGCCGCCCGGGCCGCCGCCTCGGTCCGGGCCGACCCCTACGCCGTGGTCGGGACCGGCCTGGGCGCGGTCAGCGGCGCGCTGCACGGCGGGGCGTCCCTGGGCGCGGAGACACTGCTGGCCGCGGCCAGCAGCCCGGACGACGTGCCCCGGGTGGTCGCCGAACTGCTGCGCCGGGGCGAGAAGGTGCCTGGCTTCGGGCACTTCGTGTACCGCGGCGGCGACCCGCGCGCCATCGTCCTGCTCGACCTGGTGCGCCGCGCCGCGCCCAAGTCGGGTCAGCTCGCGGTGGCCGAGGCCGTCCTCGCCGAGGTCCGGGCCAAGTCCCTGCCCGAACCCAACATCGACTTCGCCCTCGCCACCCTGGCCCGGGTGGCGGGCATGGTCCGCGGCGCGGGGGAGGCGTTCTTCGCGGTCTCCAGGACGGCGGGCTGGGTCGCCCACGCCCTGGAGGCCTACTCCGGGCCGGGCCCGCTGCGCCCCCGCGCCGTCTACACCGGCCGGCCCGCGGTCAGTGAGGCCTAGCGTTACTCCCCGGTGACGCCGTCGATCTGCTCGCGCAGCAGGTCGGCGTGGCCCAGGTGCCGCGCGTACTCCTCGATCATGTGCAGGTAGATGAGGCGCAGCGACATGACCTCGCCGCTCCTCTCGTGGGTCAAGGTGTCCTCCAGGGACGCGTTGGCCACGGCCGCGTCGGCCAGCTTGAACTCCTCGGTGAGCCGGGCGTAGTCGGCGGCGGCCCGGGCCGGGTCGGTGCCCCCGAACTCGGCTTCCGGGCCAGGAGGGTACGGAAGGTCGACCGGCTCGCCCGCGAACCGCCGCCGGAACCACACCCGCTCCACCTTGGTCAGGTGCCGGATCAGGCCGAGCAGCGACAGATCCGACGGCGGTATCGGCCGGCGGGCCAGTTCCTCGCCGGTCAGGCCGGCGCACTTGTGGAGCAGCGTCGCCCGCTGCCAGTCGAGGTACGCCTGCAGCATCGGCCGCTCAGGCCCCGTCAGCGGCCCCTCCGGCCGTTCTACCTCCGGTGCTTTCCATGTCACCGCGACATCATCGCACGGTTAGCGCAGCGCGGGCCGCTCCGGCGGGCGGGTGGCGATCTCCACCGTGCCCTTGTAGGCGATGCCGCGCACGTGGATCACCGGTGCGTCGGCCGGCAGGCGGTAGCCGGGATCCTCGTCATCCTGGCCCTGGGTGACGCCGAAGCCGGTCATCTCCACCCTCACGTTCGGCGGGACCAAGATGGTCACCCGTGACTTGTAGGCCACCGCCACGAACGTGGTGACCGGCCCGCTGAGCTCGGCCGCCCGCAGGTCCAGCCAGCCACTGCCCTTGTAGACCACGGTCGTGTAACGCTCCGGCACCCGCCAGCGCCCGGCCCGCCGCACCGAGCTCTTCAGCGCGACCGCGAACCGCCCCGGACTAGGCCCGGCCACGACCGGCCCGGCCCCAGCCGGCGCCGCGGGCAGGTCGGCCAACAGCCCCTCCAGCTCACCCTGCGTCCGCGCCGTAAGCGCAGCCCGGGTCCGCTCATCGAACTCCGCATCATCCAGCCGCCCCTCAGCGAACGCATCCTGCACCCGCTGCACCACCACATCCCGCTCCCGATCCGAAGCCCGCGTACTAAGCCCCGCCCTCTCAGCCCCCCGCTCCACCCCAACCCCAACCCCAGCCCCAGCTCCGGTCCCGGTCCCTGCCCCAGTCCCGGTCCCGGTCCCTGCTCCGGTCCCGGTCCCTGCTCCGGTCCCGGTCCCTGCTCCGGTCCCGGTCCCTGTCGTCCCGGTCCCGGTCTCAGCTCCAGTCCCAGCTTCCTCTGACGCCCCCGCGCCCACGTCCGTGGTCACTATGACATCTCCTCCCGTTCGACAAGATCGAGATGTATCGTAACCTGTCACCCGGTCCCTTGCGAAGCCTCGGGCGCAAGCCGCGGACGGGCCGCCGCGCGGTCCGCGGTTCCCGGAATCTCGGTGGCCGCATCCGTCCCGACCGCCACACCATCACCGGCAGCGGCCACGATGCCCGCTGCTATGCAGCCACCTAACCGGGTCGATGGAGCATCCACCCGGCTTTTAACCGGGTCGATGCTGCATTGACCCGGTTAGTTCCCCGCCGCTTTGGGGCGTGAGTAGCCCAGGGTGAGATGAGTAGCCCAGGGTGAGATGGGGTGCGGCTCCTGCCGGGTGAAGAGCCTGGCGCCGCCGCAGGCCACGCTTCCGGGCTCACGCGCCGACCCCGACAGGTACACCCGTCCCACAGCTCCCGTCCGCCACCGGACGCCAACCGGCGGCAGTCACCTCGATGTGACGCTACGGTGGCCAGCGCCACCTCGATGTGGCATCGCGGTGGTTCATGAGACCGCCCGGGCGGCTCCCGCTGGTACCGCACGCTCCGCCGGAATCAGCCGTCCCAATCAGGGCCACTCACCGCATGAGCCGCACCACGGAACATCAATCCAGTTCGGCCGCCCCAGGCGCGGGAGTTACGGACCGCAGGAGTTTCGCGGGATCTGCGATGCGACTTACCGGGTCTGCCAGAGAGTACCCGGGGCCCGCTCCAAGGGAAGCCGCATCCCGTCCTTCCCTAGTTGAGCCGATTAGACTAAGAAAAATTTAGCAAGATATAGGGCTTTCTTTGCTGACCCGATTTGGTCAGATGCGCGGCGGCTTCGAGGTCCGGTTATAGGTAAACTTGCGTATAGTCGACTTAATTTTTCTTAGTTGTCAGGATTGTGTGACCGGAAGGCCGGTGCCACGATCGGACGGCATGGGGCATGAGTGGCTGCGAAACCGGGCCGGCGTGCTGGCGGAGCCGAGCTTCCGCCGGTTCTACACGGGGTATGTCACCTCCTTGCTCGGCTCATCGATGTCGACCGTGGCCGTCGCCTGGGCCGTGCTGGACAGCGGGGCGGGCGCGACCAGCCTGGGGTACGTGTTCGCGGCCGGGGTGGTGCCTCAGGTGCTGGTGCTGCCGGCGGCCGGGGCGGTCGCGGACCGGTTCGGGCGGCGCCGGGTGATGCTCGCCGCGGACACGCTCCGCTGCGCCGCGCAGGGAGCACTGGCCGGCGCGGTGCTCGCAGGCCGGCCCGCGCTCTGGGTCTTCGTCCTGCTGGCCTGGCTCGTGGGTACGGGCGAGGCGTTTTTCACCCCGGCCCTGGATGCGCTCACGGTCGAGATAGCGCCGCCTGGCCAGCTCGGCAACGCCAACGCCCTGTACGGGCTGGCCTCGTCGGCGACCAGGATCGCCGGGCCCGCGCTCGGCGGCGTGCTGGTCGCGCTGGCCGGGCCGGGCGTCGTGGTGGCGGCGGACGCGGCCTCTTACGCGGTCAGCGTGCTCGCCCTGAGCCTGCTCCGCGTCCCCGCCCGCCCCGCCGGGGCGGCGCGGGAGGCGCGCCGGCCGCTATGGCGTGACATGGCCGAAGGCTGGTCGCAGTTCCGGTCCCGGACCTGGCTATGGGTGACCAGCGTGCAGTTCGCCTTCTTCAACCTGATCACCTGGGCGCCCTGGATGCTGCTGGGGCCGGTCGTAGCCCATGCCCGCCTGGGCGGCGCGGCGGTCTGGGGCGCGATCATGGCGGCTCAGGGCGCGGGGGCGATCGCGGCGGGCCTGCTCGCGCTCGGCCGTCGGCCCGGGCGGCCGATGGTCGTCGCGACGATCGGCACGTTCTGCTACGCGTTGCCGGATCTCCCCATGGCCCTGCACGCCCCGGCCGGGTGGGTGGCCGCGGCCGCGTTCTGCTGCGGCGCGGGCTCGGCCGTCTCCGGCATCTTCTACGGCACCGCCCTGCAGCAGCAGGTACCACCGGAGTTCATCGCCCGGGTCAGCTCGCTCACCCTGTTCCCGGCCTACGGGATCGGCGTGATCGGGTATGCCATCGACGGGCCGCTGGCCGCCGCGTTCGGCCCGGCCGCGGTCTTCGCCGTGGGCGCGGCCTACGGCCTGCTGAGCAGCGCGTCCGTGCTGATGCTGCGCTCTGTCCGCGCCGTCACCTGGACGGAGAAAAGCACCTGAACCTTTTACCGCCCTCAGGTAGTCGTACTAGCGGGCTTGTCGGGCAGACCGGAGGGGCCGTGAACGCAGAGGCCGAGGGGTTCGCGCAGTTTGTCGCGGCGCGCCAGCGGGCGCTGCAGCGGACGGCGCGGCTGCTGACCGGCGACTGGGCCCTGGCCGAAGATCTGGTGCAGACCGCGCTGGCGCGGTCGTGGCCGCGATGGGAGCGGATCAGGCGGCGGGATGACCCCGAGATCTACGTGCGCCGGGTCCTGGTGAATACCTGGGCCAGCTGGAGCCGCCGCAAATGGCGAGGGGAGCATGCGTCGCAGGCCCTGCCGGACCGGCCAGCACCGGGGGACGTAGCCGCGGAGGTGGCGGTGCGGATGTCAGTAGACAGCGCGCTGGGCTCGCTGACCAGCCGGGAGCGGGCCGTCTTGGTGCTCCGGGTCTTCGACGACCTGTCCGAGGCGCAGGTGGCCCAGGTGCTCGGCTGCCCGGTCGGGACGGTCAAGAGCACGATGGCCCGGGCCACGGCCCGGCTGCGGGATGATCCCCGGCTGGCCGGGCTACTCGACAGGCAGGCGCGATGAGCGGGATCGAAAGGCAGCTACGTGACCTGCTCGAGGCTACGGCCGGCGAGCCGCCGCGCCCGGTGAGCGTGGCCGCGGTGCGCCGCCGGGTGCTGCGCCGCCGGATGCTGGAAGGCATCGCCGGGTTGGCGGCCGTGGCGCTCATCGCCGTCGCCATCCCGGCGCTTGCGGGGGGCCGCGGCCATGACCCGGCCGCGTCCCGCGCGCAGACGGCGCATCCGCGCAGCCCGGTCGTGTACGTCCTCAACGGCCGGACCGACACGGTGACGCCGATCTCCGCCGTCACCGGCAAACCGGGCCGGCCGATCAGGCTGTCCGTGGACGGCCCGATGGTGATCACCCCGGACGGGAAGACCGCCTACGTCTCCAGCGCCGGGACCGACGCGGTGACACCGATCAATACCACCACCGGTACCGCGGGCCATCCGATCAGGGTCGGCTCCTTTCCCGAGACAATGGCGATCACCCCGGACGGCAAGACCCTCTACGTCGCCAACATCAACTCTGGCGACGTGACCCCGGTCTCGATCGCGACCGGCACCGCGGGCAGGCCGATCAAGACCGGGCTCCGTCCCCGGGGGATCGTAATCACGCCGGACGGCAAGACCGCCTACGTCATCAACCAGGGCTCGAGCACCGTGACGCCGATCACCGTGGCGACCGGTACGCCGGGCCGGCCGATCAAGGTCGGGAACGGCCCGCTGGCGATCGCGATGGCGCCGGACGGCAAGACCGTCTACACGGCTAATCCGGGGTACGGCAGCACTGCGGACAGCGTGACCCCGATCAGCACCGCGACCAACACACCGGGCCCGTCGATTCCGGCGGGCGCGTTCCCCTACGCGCTGGCGGTCACGCCGGACAGCAAGACCGTCCTCGTCCTCGATGCCGGCGCGGGGAACAACGGGGGGGCCACGGTGATCCCGATCGCGGCCGCCACCGGCACCGCGGGGCCGCCGGTCCAGGTCGGCCGGGAGCCGCTGGCGATCGCGGTTACGCCGGACGGGGAAACCGCCCTGGTCGCCAGCCAGGGGGGCACGGTGACGTCGATCGCGATCGCCATGAATAGGCCAGCAAAGTCGATCAAAGTCGGCGCGGGGGCCATGGCGATCGCGATCACTCCGGACGGGAAGACCGCCTACGTGGCTAGCTTCGACGCGGGCACGGTAACGCCGATTACGGTGGCGACCAGCACGCCGGGTCGGGCGGTCCCCGTCGGCAAGGGAGCATTCGCGATCGCGATTCTCCCCTGAACCGCGGGCGAGCGCCCGGAGATTACCGGTTCTTGCGCACCGCGCCGCGGAGCGCGGCGAACGCCGCCAGCCGCGCCGCCACGGTGATCACCACTGCGACCGGCAGGATCTGGGCCAGGTCGGTCGCAGGAGTAAACGCGACCAGGCCGAACGCCACCCCCACGCCGCCCGCCGCCAAGGCCAGCGCCGCCGCGACCCGCGGGGCGCGCAGCGTCCGGCGCACCATCAGCCGCGCCTCGCGCGGCAGCCGCAGCACCATCCAGCCGAACCAGGCCACGGTCGCCACCGCGGCGGCGCCGAGCGCGATCACGAACGGCAGCCGGTCCACGTGGGTGACCGCGGGAATCCAGATCAGGATGAGCGCGATCAGGGTGAACACGTAGATCGTGCGGGACACCGTGCGCAGCAGCACCACGTCGATGTTCCGGCTGTAGATGCGCTCGTCGGGCGTGGCCCGCGCCGCGCTGATGAAGTGCCTGATCGCGCCCGCCGTGTCGTGCCGCCGCAGCCGGATCCGGCCGAGCTCGTTCATCGCGCCGCTGTGCGCAGGCTCGAGTGCCAGCGCGCGTTCCTGGTGCTCCCGGGCGGCGCCCAGGTCACCACGCGCCAGGCTCACCTTGCCGGAGAGGAAATGCACGTCGGGCTCGTTCGGGGCCAGGGCCCGGGCCCGGGTCGCGGCGTCGGCGGCGATGTCGAGCCGGTGGGCGGCCAGCGCCGCCTGCGCCACGCACACGTGAGCCTGCCAGTAGCCCGGCGCCAGCCGGGCGGCCTCGTACGCGGCCCGCAGCGCGTCCGCGTGCCGGCCCAGGTGGACCAGGGCGTTGCTGGCCAGGCGGTGCGGCCACTCGTCGGCCGGGTCCAGGGCCATCGCCCGGTTGGCCGCGGTGACCGCCTCGGTGTAGCGTTCCGCGCCCAGGTGCGCCCGCGCCATCAGGCACCAGGCCCGGCTGCTCTCCGGCTCGGCCGCGACCACGCGGGCCAGCAGCTCGGAGGCCTGGTCGAACCGCCTGACATCGAGCATGGCCGATGCCCGCGCCAGCTCCTGCCGCAGCTCGATCACAGCGTCTCGATCACAGCGTCTCGATCACCGGGCGCGGGCTCAGATGAGCCGGCGCTTGCGCAGGTAGGCGGCTAGATCGTCGTAGCTGCCGTTCTCGTTGGCGAACAGGGCCACGTTGCGGGCCGTGTCGAACCACGCGCCGAGCGAGGGCTTGACCTCGCCGATAGCCGCCTCCAGGTCCGGCGAGCCGATCATCCGCGGCTCGCCGAGGCGGACCGAGTCCAGCAGCGCCCGCTCGGCCGCCGTCTCGCAGATGTGCGCGATGTCGGCGCCGGAGTACCCGTCGGTCGACCTGGACAGCTTGGCCAGGTCGATGCCGGCGACCGGCCGGTCCTTGAGGTGGTAGCGGAACACTCCCTCCCGGGCGGCCGCGTCGGGCGGCAGCACGAGCAGGGTCCGGTCGAACCGCCCCGGCCGGCGCAGCGCGCTGTCCACGTCCCAGGGATGGTTGGTCGCGGCCAGCAGGAACACGCCCTCGTTGTTGCCCGAGATGTCGTCGAGCTCGAGCAGCAGCTGGTTGACCGCGCTGCGCATCGGGGTGTTCCGCAGCTGGGACCGCTTCTGCCCGATCGCGTCCACCTCGTCCAGGAACAGCACGCACGGCGCGTTCCTGCGGGCGACCTCGAACAGCTCGTGGATGTTCCGCTCGCTCTGCCCGACGAACATGTCGATGATGTCAGCGAACGACACCGCGATGAACCGGGCGCCGAGCTCCCCGGCCACGGCCCGGGCGATGAACGTCTTGCCGCAGCCCGGCGGCCCGTACAGCAGCAACCCGCCGCGCAGGGACTTGCCGTAGAGCTTGCGCAGCTCCGGGTTGCGCATCGGGGCCAGGAAGGCCGCCTCGAGGCGCTGCTTCACCTCGGTCATCCCGGCTACGTCGGCCAGCGTGAGGCCGGTGTGCTCGGCGTCGTAGGCGTCCGCCTCCTCGATGCCCGCCGAGGTCGAGTCCGCCGCTTCGCCCTCGCCGACGAACATCGCGGGCAGCACGTCGCGCAGCTCGTTCTCCGCCTGTGACCAGTCGTAGCGCTGGCCGGCGTCCGCCGTCCCCGGGGCGTGCGGGGGAGGGGATGCGGGTGGCCCGCCTCGTTCGGGAGAATCGGGCTCGGGTACGGCCGCGGGCTGGCCCGGCGCCTCAGCCGGCCCGGAGTCCCCGGAGGCCACGGGATCCGGCTCCCGGAGCAGGCCCAGAGCCTGGGCGTTGCCCGGATCGCGCTGCAGGACGGCGCCGAGCTGCCTGATGGCCTCGTCCCGCTGGCCTGCCTGCAAGAGCATGGTCGCCAGGTGCAGGCGGAGCGGCACGTCGTCGGGCATCGCCCCGACCGCCTTGCGCAGGCTGTCCAGCACGGTGGGTTCGGGTTCCATTCATCCGTCCGGTCCGTTGGTGGTCATTCGCGCCAGTGCGCTCGCTCCCCCTCAAGGGTAGTGCGCCTGCCTGCCCTCAGTCCCACAGCTCAGTGACCTCGACCTCCAGATCGGCCAGCAGCCGACGCAGCAGCGGCAGTGAGATGCCCAGCACGTTGCCGTGGTCGCCGTCGATCCCGTCCACGAACCAGCCGCCCCGGCCGTCCAGGGTGAACGCCCCGGCCACCGCGAGCGGCTCGCCCGAGGCCACGTAGGCGGCGATTTCCCGCTCCGACGGCTTGCCGAAGCGCACCGTGGTCGCGGCCACGGCCGCGGCCCGCCGCCCGGTGGACGTATCGATCACGCAGTGCCCGGTCACCAGCGTCCCGCTCCGGCCCGCCATCTCCTGCCAGCGGTCCGCCGCCTCGGCCGCCGAGGCGGGCTTGCCCAGCGGCCGCCCGTCCAGGTCGAGCAGCGAGTCGCAGCCAATCACCAGCGCGCCCGCCAGTCGGCCCGGCAGGGCCGCCGCGACCGCGGTCGCCTTGGCCTGGGCGAGCTGCCCGGCGAGTTCGGCGGGCGTGGTGGCGGCGAACGCGGTCTCGTCGACGCCGCTCACCAGGATTTCGGGTCGCAGCCCGGCGCTCCGCAGTACCGCCAGCCTGGCCGGCGACGCCGAAGCGAGAACGATAGCGGTCACGCCTCCCGACCTTACTGGCCCCCGGCCGCGCCTAGGATCGGGCGCATGGAGACGACGACGCTGGGGCGGGGCGGGCCGGTGGTGTCCCGGGCCGGACTGGGCCTGATGGGAATGTCGGGCATCTACGGCGAGGCGGATGACCAGGAGAGCCTGGCCACGATCCGCGCGGCCGTGGACGCCGGGATCACGCTGCTCGACACCGGAGACTTCTACGGCATGGGCCACAACGAGCTGCTGCTGCGCGACGCGCTGCGCCGCGGGATTCCCCGGGACAGCGTGTTCATCCAGGTGAAGTTCGGCGGCCAGCGGGACCCGTCCGGCGCGTTCATCGGGCACGACGCCAGCCCCGCCGCGGTGAAGAACTCGCTGGCCTACACGCTGACCCGGCTCGGCACCGACTACATCGACCTGTACCAGCCCGCCCGGCTCGACCCGCACGTGCCCATCGAGGAAACCGTGGGCGCCATCGCCGAGATGGTCAAGGCCGGGTACGTCCGTCACATCGGGCTGTCCGAGATGGGCGCGGACACCATCCGCCGGGCGCACGCCGTCCACCGGATCGCCGCGCTGCAGATCGAGTACTCGCTGATGAGCCGGGGCATCGAGGCGGAGATCCTGCCGGCCCTGCGCGAGCTCGGCATCGCCGTGACCGCCTACGGCATCTTGTCCCGCGGGCTGCTGAGCAGCGGCACCGCCCGGCTGACGGCCGCGGACCCGCGCCGGCGCTTCCCCCGGTTCCAGGACCAGAACCACGCCCAGAACCTGGAGCTGCTCGCCGCGCTCGAGGCCATCGCGGCGGAGCACGAGGCCAGCGCGGCCCAGCTGGCCATCGCCTGGGTGGCCTCGCGCGGCGCCGACATCATCCCGCTGATCGGCACCAAGCGCCAGGACCGGCTGGCCGAGGCGCTGCACGCGCTGGACCTGACGCTCAGCGACGACGACCTCGCGGCGATCGGGGCGGCGGTGCCGGCCGAGGCGACGGCGGGCGACCGCTACGAGGCGGCCCAGATGGCCGGCCTGGACAGCGAGCGCTGACCGGGGTCCACCCGGAGGTGGACCGGTGCGGCACGGGGATCAACCCTGACGCCGATGCCGGCCGGGCGGTGGTGCATAGGCTGGGCAGGGTCATGCGCGCTCACTTGCGAGGCGGTTAGCTGTGCACCGTGCGGTCCTGGCCATAACGCGGGCCGGCGGCGCGCTGCGGCTGCGCGGGCTGACCCGGCGGCGCCTGGCGGTCGCAGCCGGCGCGGCCGTGCTGCTCGTGGCCGGGCTCAGCGTCATCCTGGCCGCGCCCGGGCATTCGCAGGCGGTACAGGAAGGCGCGATCGCCGCCCTCCTCGTGGCGGCCGCGGGCACGGTGATGGTCCTGGTCAGGACATCGCGGGCCGGGGGACCCGATCTGGCCGCGCTGGTGATGACCGGGCTGGCCGGGTCCGCGCTGGCCTTCCTGCTGCCGCAGACGCAGGCCTACCTGATCGGCTACCTGGCCCTGGCTGCCCTGGGCATCCGCGCCTCGCTGCGGCCCTGGACCGCGATCCTCGGCGCCGTGGCCGTCTTCGCCGCCATGAACACGGCCTACCTGCTGGTGGCCGACGGGAGCGTGACCGGGCTGGTCACCCAGGACATCGGCCTGGTGTTCATCTTCGCCTTCGTGCGCGCCACCCGGCTGGCCGAGGAGCGGGCCCGGACCGCCCAGCGGCAGGCCGAGGTCCTGCTGGCCGAGCTGAAGACCACCCAGCGAGCTCGCGCCGAGGCGGCGGCGCTGGCCGAGCGCACCCGGCTCGCCCGGGAGATCCACGACGTGCTCGCCCACGCCCTGTCGGGCCTGATCCTGGCGCTGGACACGATGGAGCTGCTCGGCCGGCAGCCCGCCCCCGGTCCGGCCACCATGGACCGGATGCTCGAGCAGGTCGGCCGCGCCCAGCGGATCGCCCGGAACGGCCTGGACGACACCAGGCGGGCCATCGCCGCGCTGCGGGGCGACGCGCTGCCCGGGCCGGCCCTGCTGGACCGGCTGATCCAGGACACCGCCGCGGCCGCCGGGATCAGCGGCGAGCTGACCGTCCGCGGCCCCGAACGGCCGCTGGCCCCCGAAATCGGGCTCACCTTGTACCGCACCGCGCAGGAAGCGCTGACCAACACCGCGCGGCACGCCGGGCGCGGTGCCCGCGCCGAGGTCCGGCTCGGCTACGGCGACGACGGGGTCGACCTCGTCGTCGAGGACCGGCGCCCCGCGGGCGTCCCGCCCCGGGCCGCCGTCCTGTCCGGAGCCCTGTCCGGCGGCTTCGGCCTGACCGGCATGCGCGAGCGGGCCGAGCTGCTGGGCGGCAGCCTGACCGCCGGACCGACGCAGGACGGGTTCGCCGTCCGCCTCCAGCTGCCGGCCGGCGCCCGCCGGGCGGCTGCCCGCCGGGCCCGCGCACTCCCGGCCCGCCCCGGTGCCGGCCCGGCCGGATCGAGCATCGTGACCGCCGGGCCGGACGTACCGGTCCGGGTGCTGGTGGTCGATGACCAGACGGTGGTCAGGGAAGGGCTGGTGTCGCTGCTCAGCCTGCTGCCCGGTATCGAGGTCGTGGGCGCGGCGGTGGACGGGGACGACGCCATCCGCCAGACCTGGGCCACGGACCCCGACGTGGTGCTGATGGACCTGAACATGCCCCGCTGCAACGGCGTGGAGGCCACCGAGCGGCTGCGGGCCGAGCGCCCGCAGACCCGGGTGGTCGTGCTGACCACGTACTCCGACGACGCGTGGGTGTTCTCCGCGCTGCAGGCCGGCGCGCGCGGGTTCTTGACTAAGGACGCGGGTGCGGCCGAGATCCACCGGGCCATCACCACCGTCGCGGCCGGCCACGCCCAGCTCGATCCCTCGGTGCAGAGCAGGCTGCTGGACGCGCTGCGCGGCGGGCAGCACTTCGCGGTCGGCGGCGCGGCGGCCGAGCCGGAGCCGCCCCCGCTGCCCGACGGCCTGACCCCGCGCGAGGCCGAGGTGCTGACCCGGATCGCGGCCGGGCTGTCGAATCAGGAGATCGCGACGGTCCTGTTCGTCTCCGAGGCGACCGTCAAGACGCACATCAACCACATCTTCACCAAGACCGGCCTGCGCGACCGCGCCCAGCTGGTCGGCTACGCGTTCCGGCAGGGCCTGGCCACGCCGGAATGACGGCCGCTCCACCCGTGGCTTGACCGGGACGGGGCGCCGGGTTCCACTCCCAGGCCGATGGCCCGGGGCGCCCGGCGGCCTAGCGTCACCATCATGACGACCATGACGAGCACACGCTCGACCCCACAGCTAGGCAGCGGGGACGGTTCCCGGATCCCGCTGCACCGTAATCCGCTGCGGCTGGCCGCCTCGGCCAGTCCGTGGCGCAGCGCCGGGTACCTCGCCGGTCACCTGACCGGCGGCACGGTCCTCGGCGTGGCGGCCGCCCTGGTGGCCGGGGCGGCCGCGGTAGCCGCGGGCACGGTGGCGGGCATCGGGCTGCTGCGGCCCGCGGCCGGCCGCATCCGGGCTTACGCCGACGCGGAACGCAGACGGCTGCGGCTCATCTGGTCCGAGCCGGTCAGCGCGGCCTACGCTCCGGATGACGGTCCGTACCGCGGCCCGGGCGCGCTGACCCGCGCCATCGCCCGCTGGCGCGACCCGGTGCTCTGGCGGGACCTCGGCTACCTGGTCGCGATGTGGCTGCCGCTGGCGCTGCTCGACGCGACCGTCCTGTCGGTCTGGGCGGCCCTGCTGGCGGGGATCGCGCTGCCGTTCTGGTACTGGCTGCCGCGGGGCACCGAGGCGGTCGGGTACATCCACGGCAGCGCTGTTCACGGCCTGCCCATCGGCTACTTCCCGCACGGGCCCGCCGGGCCGGGCGCGATCGGCCTCTACGTCGACACGATGCCCCGGGCGGTGCTCGCCGCCGCCATCTGCGGTGTGCTCTTCCTGCTGTTCAACTACGTGCTGGTGCGGGCGGCCCGGGCGCACGCGGGGGCGGCCCGGGCCCTGCTCGGCCCGCCCCGGCCGTGGTCCTAACCCTCCGCCGTGCCCGCCGCGGCCAGGAAACTCCTGGCCGCGGCAGCTCAGGTGGTCTCCTCCAGCGCGTCCAGGTGCACCAGGCCGACGTCGGCGACCCGCTGGGGGTTGGTCCGGTACAGGTAGATCATGTAGATCACGCCGAGGACCATGAAGCCGGCCACCCCGGGCCCCATGTAGGACAGCGGCGGGGCCAGCTCGCTGACGAAGGAGAACACCTTGATGCCCGCCGCGGTCAGCCAGGCCGGGACGAACGCGGCGATGCCCAGCACCGGGATCACCAGGTGCGACAGCCAGTTGAAGCCCGAGCCGCGGCGGGCGAAGAAGCCGATGCAGGCGGCGTTCATCAAGATGTAGATGGCCACCAGCGTGATCACCAGGCCGGTGCCCACCATCGCGAAGGCCACGGTGGGGTCGTAGGCCAGGCCTAGCCCGAGCGTCACCGCGACGGTGATGACGAAGGCGACCAGGACGCTGTTGACCGGGGACCGGTGCCGCGGGCTGACGATCGCGAGGAACCGGGGGAACGCCCCGATCCGTCCCATCGCGTACGCGGTCCTGCTCGACACGTTCACCCCGGCGTTGGCGTTCGCGATGGTGGAGTTCACGATGGCCAGGAACACGAAGAACCAGAACAGCCCGTAGAGCGCGCGGGCCAGTCCCTCCCAGGACGCGTTGCCGGTCTCGGTCGCGAAGGCGGTGAAGCCCTTCGGGCCGTAGGCCACGTCGACCGCGTAGGTCGTGAACACGTACAGGGCGCCGATCAGCAGCGTGGCCAGCAGCACCGCGCGCCTGATGGTGCGACGCGGGTCCCTGGCCTCCTCGGCCAGCGGCGCGGCGCCCTCGAAGCCGCCGAAGGCGAGCAGCGTGAACACCGAGCCGCCGATCACGCCGCTCAGCCCGGTGGGGGAGTCGTGCGTGGTGAAGACCTGCCCGGTGTTGTGGCCGCCCGCATGCACCACGAAGAACACCGCCAGCACCAGGAATACCGCGATCTCGGAGATGCCGAGGATGGTGCCGAGCCGGGCCGAGGCCCGGACGCCGAAGTAGCCGGCCGCGAGCACGATCACCGCGCCGGCCAGCGACCACGGCCACCACAGGCTGGCCGGGTACCCGTGGAACTCCGAGTTGATCGTGGCGGCCGTCGTGAACCCGAGCTGCAGCAGCACCAGCGGCGGGATCAGCCAGCCGACCAGGACGTAGCCCCAGGCGACGAGGAAGCCCGCGGACGGGTGCAGCCCGCGGGCCGCGTAGGTGGCCAGCGATCCCGCGGCGGGCAGCTCGCGGGCCAGCAGGCCGATGCACCACGCGCAGAGCAGGCACGCCACCAGGGCGAAGATGACCGAGAGCGGCAGCGCCCCGCCGGCTAGCCCGGCCCCGGCCGGGATGGACGCCGCGATGGCGGCGGCGGGAGCCATGTCGGTGATCGACTGGAACAGCACTTCCCGCAGGCCGATCGCGTCACGACGCAGGCCGGGCGAGGATCCGGAAACGGTTTTCTCTGGAGCCGCCATGGCGTCATGATCGCATGGACATTTCCCCGCGCACAGGCTTGACCTGGGGCCCTTTAGAAGCTTTACCAGAACGTAGCCCGCGCACCGTCCGCTGCCCCATCAGGACCAAGGCCACCAGCAGCGCGGCGGCGATCCCGTCCAGCCAGAAGTGATTGGCTGTCACCACGACAACGAGGAGCGTAATCACCGGGTAGGCCGCGGCCAGCCAGCGCCACCGGCGGCGCGACACGGTAATGACCGCGATGGCCACGATCAGTGCCCACCCCACGTGCACCGACGGCATGGCCGAGAACTCGTCCGCGTCGAAGCCGCCGCTCCAGGAGTAGACCGACTGGCCGTAGCGCACCGCCGTGTCGACCATGTCCGCCATCGGCAGCAGCCGCGGCGGCGCCACCGGGATCAGCTGGATGAGCAGGCTGGCCCCGGTGAACAGGGCCACGGTGGTCCTGACGCGCGGGTAAGACTCCCGGTGCCGGGCGTAGAGCCAGATCAGGCAGGCACCCAGAAGCGGGAAGTGCAAGACGTCGTAGTACAGGTTGCACGCCTGGATCAGCAGCGGATGGGACAGCAGGGGATGCTGCACGGCGGTCTCGCTGGGCAGGTGACCGAAGCGCTCGGCCTGCCACAGCCAGCGGGCCCGGGGGATCGCCCCCGAGGTGCCCATCACGGTGAACGAGCCGGCGAACTGCCACAGCGCGTACAGGCCGAACAGCAGGCCGGCCTCCCAGGCCACGCCACCCCACAGCGTCCAGGCCCGCCCGTCCCCGTCCGGGCGCGCGGCCAGGCGGAACGCCCTGATCGCGGCCGCCGCGAGGATCAGGACGCCGGCCGCCGCCAGGGCATACTGCCACGACAGCATCAGATGCGGCACGACCGAGCCCCCGAATCGCCAACCGATCACCCGGAAGAAATCCCAGGACGATCATACGTAATCGGGAGGTACCCTCCGCTTCGCCCCCGCGCCACCCGGCGTTAAACGCCGGGTGAAATGAAGGGCGCAGCCCTCCCCAGGGGGTACGGGGGTCACCGGAGGTATCCCCCGGGGGATATAGAGAGAGAGTTATCTCATGTTGTTGCGGCTGAGGCCGGAGGGGTCGGGCTCGCCCTGCGGCAGCGACACGTTGCCGGTCACGTCCGCGGCCAGCCGCACCCGGTCCCCGTCGACCAGCCGGACCTCCGTGCCGGGCAGCACCCGGTCGTCGTTGACGTAGGTGCCGTTGGTGGAGCCCTCGTCCCTGATGGTGGCGTGCCCCACGTCGTCCACCTGGACCGTGGCGTGCCGCCGGGACACGTTGTCGAAGCGCGCGAAGGCCGCCGCCACGAGCGACTCGGCCGGATCGCGGCCGAGCATCACCGAGGTGCCCGCCGGGATGTCCACGTTGCCGGTGGGGAAAGTAATGCGCATGACCACCGGTGAGATGCGGCGGCGCCGGCCGGTGGGCAACGGGGTCCCGCAGGTGGCGCAGAACCACGTCGGCCGCGTCGGCGACGCCGGATCCGCAATTCGGGCAGAAGGATCCCGGCTCTGATCCGGGCGCGATGAAGCGCTGCGAGATGGTCGGCGTCAGCACGTCGTCGTCGGGTCCGGGGCTGTGCGGCAGGTTCGCGCCGCACCGGAAGCAGATCAGATCCTCCGGCTGGACCTTGACGCCGCAATCGGGGCAGCTCAGGCTGGCCATGTTCTCGCTCTCATGTTGGGTAGTCAACCCCCGCTAGACTACCGCCGCGGGAGCGGATTCGCAGCGGGAGATATTACTCGGTTATCCCCGCTGTGCGAAGGCGTTCTCATGGTCAGTTGCCAGCTCGTGCCGGAGCGGCAAGTCCTGGGAGCGGCAAGACCTGCGGGACTCCGTGGCGCAGTTCGTCCGCTCGATCGTCGCCCCGGTCATCGGCGGCCACTACGAGCGCGGCCTCGACGTGCGGGCGGCCCGGGTATCGAGTTCTGCCACAGTGCGTGCAGACTGTCACAGTGCGTGCGGATATGTCACCGTCGGTCTCATTTGCGGGAGAACCCTTGGCGCAAACCGGAACGGAGTACGATATCCGCACATGAGCTCCCGGAGATTCCGCCGGCCCCGCACTCGCGCGACGGTCGCGGTAACCGCTGTCCTGGCGGTGGTTTCTACGATGGCGGCGTGTTCGTCCGTGCAGCCCGGAGCCGCGGCGAGTACGACGCTCAAGGTCGCGACATTTAACCCGTTCTCCGGTCAGGACATGGCGTTCGGGCCGGAGGCGCTGGCGGGCTGCCAGGCGGCGGCGGCCGAGATCAACGCGGCCGGCGGCGTGCTGACCCACAAGCTGGCCTGCAATAGCGTGGACACGCACGGCGACCCGACCAACGCGGTCACCGGCGGGGCGAACATGCTGGTGACCACGCAGCATATGTTCGGCGTGCTGGGCCCGAGCTCGGATGAGGCGGACGCGACCGCCCCGCTGATCAACGCGGCCCAGATCCCGATGTTCGCCGACACCGGCGAGTCGTCGTTCGACCACAACAAGCTGCCGTATTTCTGGCGCATGGTCGCCGCTGACGACGTGCGGAGCTACGCGATGGCGCTGTACGCCAAGCAGAAGGGCTATCTCCGGGCCGCGGCGGTGTTCGGCAGCGACCCCGGCGGGCAGGCCGGTGTGCCGGCGCTGCTGAGGGGCTACAGCGAGCTGGGCGGGCATATGGTCCTCGACCAGAAGATTACGCTGGGCCAGAGCTCCTATCAGCAGCAGGTCCAGCAGCTCATCGCGGCGAAGCCGCAGGTCATCTTTACCGAAACCTCGCCGCAGAGCAACGCGATCTACCTGGCCGAGCTGCAGCAGCTGGGCCACCTGATCCCGGTAATCGGCACCGACGCGACGATCCAGCCGGCCTGGTATACCGCCATGGCCGGGGCGATTGGCAAGCCGGCGCTGAGCCAGTACTTCTTGGCCGAGCAGCCCTACGCCCCGCCGTCGGGGGCCGCGTGGCAGTTGTTTAACAAGAACCTGCTGGCCTCGGCCACGGTGCCCAAGCCGGCGCAGTGGAGCACCGACTCGTACACGATGACGGACTACGACTCGGTCATCGTCATGGCGCTGGCGGCGACCGCGGCGAAGAACACCGACCCGGCCGTATGGAATGCGGACATCCCGGCGGTCACCACGGCCTCTAAGGGAGCGATGGTGGTGCATACGTACGCGGCCGGCGTCGCGGCCCTCCGCGACGGCAAGAAGATCGATTACGTCGGTGCGGCAGGCATCATCGCCTTCAACCAGTGGCACAACTCGGGCGGCGCCTTCCAGATCGACTCCTACCAGCCGAACGGGAACCTCAGCCTAGTGAGCTCGATCACGGCCGCCCAGCTCGCGCCCCTCATCAAGTAAGCGCCCGTGTCCGGGCCCCGGCGCACGGGGCCTGGACATCTGGCCGAAGCCTGCCGGGCCCCGGAGGAAGTCGGCGCATGGCCCGCCGGCTCCGGATCCGGCTTGACCCTGGAGTTATATATGACGCACAATCCTCGCCATGGGTGACGAAACGACTATGCGGGCCGGGCGGGCCGGGCCAGCGGCCGAAGCGCCGGGGCCTGATCTCGTGCGGCGGGAGATACTGATTCCCGGCGGCCACGGCGCGGCCTTTGCCGCCCGGGCGGGCCAGCTGGTGGAGATCATTGACCTGGAGGGGCAGCAAGTCGCGGACTTCGTCGCGTTCGCGGAGCGCAACCGGACCGAGTGGCTGTCCACCACCCATACCCGGTCCGCGCTGCTGCGGCTGACCGCCGTCGTCGGGGACCGCCTGGAGAGCAACTGGCGGAACCCGATGTTCGAGATCATCCGCGATGACGTAGGAAGGAACGATATCATCACGTCGATGTGCGACGACCGTCGCTACCGGCTCGACTACCAGGTCGAGGGCCATCGCAGCTGCCGGACGAATTTCGCCGAGGCGCTGGAGCCTTGGGGGATCGCCGAGTGGCAGATCCCCGACCCGTTCAACTTCTTCCAGAACGCCCCTGTTCACCCCGACCGGACGTTCGGCAACGAGATCCCCACCGGGAAGGCCGGCGACAAGCTGGTGCTGCGGACGCTGATGGATTCGATCGTCTCGGTCTCCGCCTGCCCGCAGGACCTCAATCCGTGCAACGGGTTCCACCCGAGCCCGCTCATGATCCGCATCCTCGAGCCGGCGGGAGATCCCTCATGAGGCGGATCCGGCTGGCCGGGCAGCTGGCGGAGCCCATCGGCCACTACACAGACGGGGTCGAGGCGGGCGGGTTCCTCTACGTCTCGGGCATGCTGCCGGTCGACGCCAACGGAGACCTCGTGGGCGCCGGCAACGTGGTCAGGCAGACGGAACAGTCGCTTGACAACATAGGTGAGGTCTTGCGTGCCGCCGCTGCCACATTCGACGACGTCGTGCGGCTCGGTGTGTACGTGCTGAACATGGCCGACCGGCCAGCCGTCACCACGGTGCGCCGCCGCTACTTCGGCGACGCTCGGCCGGCCAGCACGCTGGTGGAGGTCAGCGCGCTCGCCCTCCCCGAGGCACTGATAGAGATCGAGGCCGTCGCGCTGCTGCCCCGCCGGGACGCCTGACCATCTTGACCATCCTGACCGCGCTGCCGTGCTGGCGGCTCACCACCGAAGAGCTCACCACCGAAGAGGAGCGTAATGAGACTCGCCGTGACAGCGCTGGCAGCGGCGCTCGTACTCGTGTCCGCCGCCTGCAGTTCCGCGAGCGGCGGGAGCAGTTCCCCGGGCGGTAGCCCCTCGGGGGCGAAGCTGGTGGTAGGGGAATTCAACCCGTTCTCCGGGCCGGACGCGGCCTTCGGGCCGGAAATGGTCGGCGGCTGCATCCCCGCGATCCGGCTGATCAACGCAGGCGGCGGGGTGCTCGGCCATCAGCTGAGCTGCGTCCAGGAGGACACCCGGGGCGATCCCGCCGACGCGGTGCCGGCCGCGCAGAAGATGATGGCGACCGAGACATCGCTAGTCGGCGTGCTCGGTCCCAGCTCCGACGAAGCGCTGGCCACTGCCCCGCTGCTGAACAACGGCCACGTGCCGATGTTCGGCGACACCGGCCAGGCCGCCTTTGATCACACGACCGACGCCTACTTCTACCGGATCACGCCGGCCGACGACGTCAAGGGCTACGCGATGGCGCTCTGGGCGCATCAAGCAGGTTATAAGCGCGCGGCCGCGGTATTCGGCAACGACGCAGGCGCGCAGTCGAACGTGCCGACGCTGGTCCATGCCTTCACCCAGCTCGGCGGGACCGTCGTCTACAACAAGCCCTTCGCGCTCGACCAGAGCTCTTATCGCAGCGAGGTCGAAAGTATCCTCGCCGCCAAGCCCCAGGTGATCTTCACCGAGGTGGACCCGCAGACCGGGGCGACCTTCCTGTCCGAGCTGCAGCAGCTGCACGGGCTGATGCCGGTGGTGGGGACCGACGTGACCCTGCAAGCACCGTGGCTCAAGGCTGTCACCGGCTCGATCGGCGCGGGGGCCATGGCCAAGTACTACGAGGGGATGCAGCCGTACGCGCCGCCGAGCGGCCCGGCCTGGCAGACCTTCAACAAGGCCCTGCTGGCCTCGGCGTCACAGGTGCCCAAGCCCAGCCAGTGGAGCACTGACCCGTACTCGATGACCGACTACAACGCCGTCAACGTCATGGCGCTCGCGATGCTCGCGGCCAAAAGCACCAGCCCGGCGGTCTTCAACCAGGACGTCTTGACGGTCACCAAGCCGGCGCCCGGCAAGACGGTCGTGACGAGCTTCGCCGCCGGGAAGGCCGCGCTGGCAGCGGGCAAGCAGATCCAGTACGTGGGCGCGGGCGGCCCCATCGTGTTCAACCAGTGGCACAACTCGACCGGAGCGTTCGAGGCCGCGAAGGACGTCAACGGGAATCCCGTGCTGGTCGGCTCGGTATCGGCGGCTCAGATAGCGGCGATCAGCCGGTGACTTGGGGCATGAGGGCCGATAGCAGCAGGCGACGGCCGTGAACACGATCGTTCCCGCGCTCGGGTTCGGCCTCGTCACCGCCTCCATCTTGGCGGTGGCCGGTGTCGGCTTCACCCTTCAGTTCGGGGTGACCAACATCCTCAACCTCGCCTACGGCGACATCATGACGGCCGCCGCGTTCGTCGCCTACCTCGTCACCAGGGCCGGCCTCAGCGTGTGGCTGGCCCTGGTGGCGGGCGCGGCGTTCGGATCCGTGTTCTCCGTGCTGTTGAACCGGGGCCTCTACACCCCGTTCGTCGGGCGCGGTACGCGGCTGTTCGGCATGATCATCGTGACCATCGCGGTCAGCCTCATCGTGCAGAACGGCCTGCTCGCCATCTTCGGCGCCAACTTCTTCAGCCTGAAGGTGCCCCGCCCCTCGTCGGTGCACATCATCGGGATGACGTTCACCACCGACCAGCTCGCCATCATCGCCATCGCGGTCGTCGCCATGCTCCTCATCCACCTGCTGCTCCGCTACACCAAGCTGGGCAAGGCGATGCGCGCCACCGCCGCCGACCCCGATCTCGCCCGCAACTGCGGGATCGCCACCGACCGGGTGATCGACCTGGCCTGGGCCATCTCGGGCGCGCTGTGCGGCCTGGCCGGCGTCATCCTGGTGCTGAACGTGACCGCGTTCACCGACACGACCGGCTCGCAGTTCCTGATCCCGGTCGTGGCCGTCGCGGTGCTCGGCGGGATCGGCCAGCCCTACGGGGCCATGCTGGGCGCCCTGGTCATCGGGATCGCCACTGAGGTGACGGCGGCCGTCTTCGACCCCGAGTACAAGGACGTCGTCGCCTTCGTGATCCTGGTGATCGTGCTCCTGGCCCGGCCGCAGGGCATCCTGTCGGAGATCGCCACCCGCAAGGAGGTCGCGGCGTGAGCGTCGCCTGGCAGTTCTACATCTCGACGGTGCTGGTCTACCTCGGCGTCGACGTGATGGCGTGCTGGGGGCTCAACCTGCAGTTCGGCGTGGCCGGCCTGGTCAACTTCGCCTTCATCATCTTCCAGGCCGCGGGAGCCTATACCGCTGGAGTCCTCACCCTCGGTCCCGCCGCGCCCGCCAGCCAGGGCGGGTTCCAGCAGTACGTCGGCGGCGCGCACTGGCCCTTCCCGCTGCCGATCCTGGCGGCCGGCCTGGTCGGCGGCCTGCTCGCGGCGCTGGTCAGCGGAGTCACCGTCCGGCGGCTGCGCAGTGACTACGAGGCCATGGTCATGCTCGTGGTATCGCTGATCGCGACCAGCGTGGCCACCAACCAGATCGGGCTGGTGAACGGGCCGAACGGGCTGGCCCTGGTGCCCAAGCCCCTGGCCACGCTGGTCAACCTCTCGCCGATCGGCTACCAGTGGCTGTTCGTGGGCATTACGGCCGCGATCTGCGTGTGCGTGTACTGGCTCGTGCACATCGTGACGAGCTCGCCGCTCGGGCGCACGCTGCGCGCGGTCCGCGACAACGAGCAGGCGGCGGCGGCGCTGGGTAAGAACGTCACCGGGCTGCGGATGCTCGCGTTCATCCTGGGCGGCGTGATCGCCGGCATCAGCGGCGCCGTCCTCGTGGAGTTCATTTCCGCCTGGTCCCCCGGTTCGTGGCTGTACCCGGAAACGTTCGTTTACTTCACCGCCGTCATCGTGGGCGGGGCCGGTAACAACCTGGGCGTCACGGTCGGCGCGCTGCTCGTCCCCGTCGCCTTCCTCGAGGCCACCCGGTTCCTGCCGCAGTTCGGCCCGCCGGGGCTCATCGACGCCCTGCAGTGGATCGTCGTCGGTGCGCTCGCCCTTGTCTTCTTGTGGTTCTGGCCCCGTGGCGTGATTCCCGAGCGGCGCCGGCGCTTCCCGGCGGCGGCCAAGGACCAGGCGCTCGTAGGAACCCGGCAATGAACGACGCTCCCGTGCTCACCGTTCAGGATCTGCATCGCCAGTTCGGCGGGGTGCACGCGGTGAACGGCGCGTCCTTTTCCGTCCCGCCCGGCCAGATCACCGGCCTGATCGGGCCCAACGGGGCCGGGAAGTCGACCGTGCTCAACATCATCGCCGGTGCGCTGAAGCCGAGCGCTGGGACGGTTTCCTTCCAGGGGAAGGAGGTCACCGGACTGCCCTCCTACCGGGTGGCCCGGCGCGGGATCATCCGCACCTTCCAGCTCTCCAGTGAGTTCGCCGCGCTGACCGTACTGGAGAACCTGCTGGTCGCGGCGCCTGCCCAGCGGGGCGAGGCGCTATGGCAGGCGGCGCTCGGCAAGCGGTACTGGCGGCCCCAGGAGCGGGCATCGGTGGAGCGCGCCCGGCAGCTGATGGCCCGCTTCGACATGTCCGCCAAGGAAGATGAGTACGCCGGGAACCTCAGCGGCGGCCAGAAACGCCTGCTGGAGCTGATGCGCGGGCTGATGGCCAATCCCACGCTGTTGCTGCTCGATGAGCCGATGGCCGGCGTGAACCCGTCCCTGGCCCGCCGGATCGAGCAGCATCTGGCCGACCTGGTCGGTGAGGGACTCACGATGCTGATGATCGAGCACGAGCTGGCCGTGGTGGAACGGCTGTGCGACCCCGTCGTGGTCATGGCCCAGGGACGAGTGATCTCGCAGGGAACCATGGCCGCCCTCCGTTCCGATCAAGAGGTGCTAGATGCCTATCTCATCGGATAGCGCACCGGGCGAGCGGGAGCGGCACCCGGCGGTCCTGCGCCTGGATGGCGTCGCGGCGGGATACGGCGGCGCCGCGATCGTGTCCGACGTGAGCATCAGCGTCGGGCCAGGAGAGGTGGTCTCAGTTATCGGGCCGAACGGCGCGGGCAAGTCCACCTTGCTCAAGGCCGTGACTGGCCGGCTCCCGGCGATGGCCGGCACGGTCACCTTCAAGGACCGGGACGTGACGAACTGGCGTGGGCATCTCCTCGCCCGGATAGGGCTGGGTTTCGTCCCGCAGACCAAGGACGTGTTCGACACCCTGACGGTAACCGAGAACCTGGAGATGGGCGGCTACCTGCTCACGAAATCGCAGCTGGCCGCCAGGATCGATCAGGTGATGTCGACGTTCCCGGCACTGGCGGACATGCGGTCGCGGACCGCGAGCAAGCTCAGCGGCGGCGAACGGAAGATGCTCGCGGTGGGGCGGGTGCTGATGGCCGAGCCGGCCCTTCTCGTCCTCGACGAACCGACCTCCGGCCTGTCGCCAGAGCTGTCCCGGTCGGTGCTGCGGGACCAGGTCCGGCGCCTGGCCGATTCCGGGACGGCCGTGCTGCTGGTCGAGCAGAAGGCGTTCGAGGCGCTCGGTGTGTCCGACTGGGCCTACATCCTGGTGGCGGGACGGGTTGAGGTCGCGGGCGCGGCCAGCGAGATTCTCGGCCGGCCCGACATCCGCGAGGTCTTTCTCGGCCGGTCCGGAGCCGATTCCCCGGCCGCGTCGTCCCCGCCTGGACAGGCCGGGCGCGATCTCAATACCCCGACGCACCCAGCTTTAGGTCGAGAGCCATGGGCGAGACGGACGATCGAGTAGGCCCCGCCTCCCAAGATCCAGACGAAACCGGCGACGACCGCTCCGCTACGGTGCGGCAGCCGGTGCTCCGGCCACGGGGCACATATGTCAGCAAGAGTGACATGGTCACCGGCGTCCTCAGGGAACTCATTACGAACGGCCGGCTGTCGCCGGGCACGCCGCTCCGCCAGCGCGACCTGGCCGAACAGTTCGAGGTGAGCTACACGCCGGTGCGCGAGGCGCTCCGGCGCCTCGAGTCAGAGGGTCTGGTGGATAGCGACGTGCACCGGGGGGCCACCGTTGCGCGCACCGAGTCGGAGGAACTGGCCGAGAACTACCGGATCCTGGCCGCCCTGGAGGCACTGGCTGGAAGCCTGGCGGTGGCCAAGGTCACCGACGATGACATCGCGGATATCGAAGCCCGCTGCCGGGAGGTTACGGCGTGCCCACCGGATGACGACCGGCTGGCGGAACTCAACCGGCAGTTTCATTTTCGGATCTACGAATGCGCGCGCTCGCCGATGCTTCTCCTCCTCATGAGGTTGTTGTGGCGGTCGTTCCCGCACGGCCCGCAAGCCGGGCGGCCGCACTCCGAATCGGCTCGGCAGCACCAGGCTCTGGTCAGGGCACTCAAGCACCGAAATGAGAAGCAGGTAGCCGCCATAATCCACGCCCACGTCCTCGGCAGCATTAAGTACCTGCCGGAGCAATGACCGGTCGGGAACCGCTGGGCCTCGGCCGGTCCGCCGCCGCTCGCGATCGCGGGCCTCACGTCGGCGGGCAGGGGCCAGGAGAACGCTATCTTGATGATAATCGGGACGTAATTATCGTCATAACGAGCTGATTGGCCGGTGCTTGCCTCTTGTGTCCGGGCCGCTACCGGCGGGCTGGTAACCGGGCCGCCGGCCGCAGGCGGTCGGCACCCGATACGTCTCGTACGCCGTACGGCCGGCCGGCCCCCGGCGTTGGTCACGAGAGTACGGCGTCCGGCCGAGGGCAGTACGAGGAGTCACTGTACGATCACGAGGTGCAGGTGCGGTGCGGCCTGATCCCGGCCAGGTCAGACGGCGGGTTATCCTTCGGGTTGAAGATCTCGCCGGTTTACTGGCGAATGCCCCATGGCGGCCACCCAGAAGATGATTATATGTCCTTAGTCGCTTTGTAACATCAGAGTGCGACCCGCCCGCCATGTTGACCCGAGCAGCGGCGATCGTTGCGAAAGGAAAGAAAGGGTGCGTATGGAGGGGGGCATGCGCCGCTTCAGCCGGACATACGCGCTGGCTCAGTCTTGCCGATGCGAGGTGCGAACGTAGTGCGTAAACGATCGGTGACGAATCCCGGCAGCCCAGCTGGCGCGGCCGGGGCCGTCAGCGGAGGGTCAGTCGGCGGTGAGGGCTCAGTGCCTCGTGCGGGCGGACGTGCCCCGGGCGGCGGCTCGGATGCCGTCAGCGGACGGGCCGTGGCGAGCACAGGACCGCAGCCCGTCATCGGCCCGGCCGCCGCTAGCGGTCAGACACCCGTGGCCGTAGCCCAGCCCCCGGCGGACCCCCCGCCCGCGGCCGGCATGGTTGAGGCCACCCATTCGCATCCGAGACGGCCCAGCCCGGTCCGGTCGCGATTCGCCCTGAGTAACTGGCGCGTCCGGTGGCGGCTGGCCGCCTTGATCGCCGTGCCGGCGCTGACCGCGGCGGTACTCGGCGGCCTGACCATCAACCGGGACGTCGGCGACTGGCAGACGAACGGCCGTGTTCAGCACCTCGCCCAGCTCACCGGCGCGATGGACAAGTACGTCCAGGCAGTAGAGGATGAACGCGACTATTCCGTCGCCTCCACGGCGAACAGGGCTGACTATTCAGCCCGGCTGAGGACCGCACGGCAGACCACCGACGGCGCCGCCACCCAGGTGGCCGCCTTGACAGACGGCATCACCGTCGCAGACGGCTATCCGCTCGCCACGGTGCAGGCAACAAACGCGATTAAAGTGAGCGTGAACTCCCTGCCGCTCATCCGCAAGGCGGCAGCGAACCCGGCCTTCCCCATGACGGCGATCATGCAGGCCTACACGGCGAACGTCATTCAGCCCGCGGACGCATTCACCGGCGTCGTCGGGAACGAGGCCAGCAATACCGATTTCCGGGGCGACGTCACCGCCTTGGGCGCCCTGCTCCAGGCCGAAGACTCCAAGTCAGTCCAGCGAGCCCTCATGCTGACGGCGGTCAGTACGCCGCAGCCGTCGCTGTCGTCCGACGAGGCTGCCAGCCTCCAGCAGGCACAGCGGCAGGAAGTAGTGGACCTGGCCAACTTCAACTCCTCGGTGGGTGTCGCCGAGCAGCAGAACTACAGCAACACGGTGACCGGGGCGCCGGTGGATAAGGCCGCCCAGCAGGAATCACTTGCGCTAGCTTTGCTGACCGGCACCGGGCCGCACCGGCTCACCCCGGATCAGCAGCACATCCTGGCCGCCGCGAACGTGAACGACCAGATGTCGAGCACCATCGGCAAGATGCGGCAAGTCCTCGACGGACTGACCGGCGACATCTCCACGCTAGCCAATAAGTCCAAGGACAATTCCAGCCTGAGCCTGCTGGCCACCAGCCTCGTGACGCTGCTGCTGCTGTTCTTGGTGTTGCTGGTCTCGGCGGTCGTGGCCCGCTCGCTGATCCGTCCGCTGCGCAAGCTGCGTACCGACGCGCTCGACGTAGCCGGGCACCGGCTGCCCGAGATGGTGCGCCGGCTCAGCCAGAGCGAGGGCGCCGACGAGAGCTATGAGATCGAGCCGATCGGGGTCACCTCCACCGACGAGATCGGTGAAGTCGCGCGGGCCTTCGACCAGGTCCACCGTGAGGCGGTCCGGCTGGCGGCCGACGAAGCCATGCTGCGCGGCAACCTGAACGCCATGTTCATCAACCTGTCGCGGCGCAGCCAGTCGCTGATCGAGCGCCAGCTGTCGCTGATCGACTCGCTGGAGCAGAGCGAGCAGGACTCCGGCCGGCTGTCCAGCCTGTTCCGGCTGGACCACCTGGCCACCCGTATGCGCCGTAACTCGGAGAACCTCCTGGTCCTGGCCGGTCACGAGGTGACCAGGCGGTGGAGCCAGCCGGTGCCGCTGGTGGACGTGCTCCGCGCGGCCATCTCCGAGATCGAGCAGTACGAGCGGGTCGTCCTCAACGTCCAGCCCGGGATCGTGGTCGTCGGCCAGGCCGTCAACAACGCGGTCCACCTGGTCGCCGAGATCGTGGAGAACGCGACCACGTTCTCCCCCGAGGACACCCAGGTCTACGTGTCCGGCCAGCCGCTGAGCAGCGGCGGCGTGCTCCTCGACATCACCGACAACGGCGTGGGCATCTCGGATCAGGAGATGTCGCACGCGAACTGGCGGCTGGACAACCCGCCCGTGGTCGACGTGGCCGTGTCCCGCCGGATGGGCCTGTTCGTGGTCGGCCGCCTCGCCGCGCGGCACGGCATCCGGGTCCGGCTGCGGCACGCTCAGGTCGGCGGCCTGACCGCGCTGATCTGGCTGCCGGACACGGTGGCGGCGCCCGAGGTCGCTCCGCCGCTCGGCCGGCTCCGCCGGTTCGAGGCGGATGACTACGGCCCCGCCCCGTCGCTGTCCGCGCCCACCGCGATCGCCCCGGCTCCGGGCTCCACGGCGGCCTCGCAGGCCACCGCGGCCGCGCGGATTCCCCGGTTTTCACCCACGGCTCCGGGCGCTCCCGCCGCCCCGGCTCCGCCGTCCTTCAGCCCCGCCGCGAACGCCGGCTCGCCCGGTGCCCCGCCGCTGCCAGGCCGCGCCGATGTCGGCGCCTCCGCGAACAGCATCCCCGGGACCAGCACGCCAGGGAACGCGAACGGCATACCCGGGAACGGTGCCCCCGGCCAGAACGCGCCCGCCCAGGGCGGCTCCCCGGCCGGCAACAACTGGGAGCCCGCCGGTAACGGCTGGGATCTCGGTAGCAGCCGGGACGGCCGTGACGCGCCGCCCGCCCCGGCCCTGCCCGTCCGTAACGGCAACGGCCACGGGACGTCCCACGGCAGGCCGGCCGGCGACACGGCCGAGCCGCGGACCCCGGCGCCAGGCGGCCCGAGCCGGATGCCCGCCTTCGGCGGGATGGGAACCCAGGGCCCGCAGCCTCCGCGGTTCCCGATCGGCAGCCAGAACGTGCACGGCAGCGACGGCCCGAGCGCGGCTGACGCCGCCCACGGCGTGGTCGCCGGCGGTCAGGGGCGGGGCAACACGAACGACGGCCAGGTCGCCGTCCCGGCGGCCGGGCCGGAGCCGCGGCTGCCGATCTTCGATTCGCTGGAGTCCGACTGGTTCCGGCGGAGCGGGCAGCCCATGACCACGCCCCAGCGGGGTGGCCCGGCGGCGCAGGCCGCGCCGGCCGCACCGAAGGCCGCGCAGGCCACCTGGACCTCGCCCGCGGATGAAGGCTGGCGCGCGGCTGAGGTGGTGGCGTCGCCCGCGGCAGGAGATACTACCCAAGCAGGGCTGCCGAGGCGGGTTCCGAGGGCTAATCTCGTGCCTGGATCCGTTGGCAGCAGTGGAGGTCCCAGTAATAACGAAGCAGAAGTCGAGGCACCCGCGCGGTCGGCGGACGCGGCCCGTTCCCGCATGGCCAGCTTCCAGCGAGGCGTACGCGAAGGTCGCGCCGCCGCACCCCAGGACGAGGAGCCGTAGGACCCGATGAAAGCTAAAGGCACAGCGATACGAGGAGGAACCTGTATGAACGGGCGACGAGAGGAGTGCGCATGAGCACGCCAGGGCGCCCTGCGCAGGACCTTAACTGGCTGATCACCAACTTCGTGGAGCGCGTGCCGGACGTGGCTCACGCGGTCGTGGTGTCCTCGGACGGCCTGCCGCTGGCGTTCAGCGCGGGCTTCCCGCAGGAGCGAGCCGACCAGCTGGCGGCGGTGACGTCGGGGCTGACCAGCCTGACCCAGGGCGCGTCGCGGGTGTTCGAAGGCGGCGCGGTGGTGCAGACTGTGGTGGAGATGCAGCGGGGTGTGCTGGTGATCATGGCGATCAGCAACGGCTCAAGCCTTGCTGTCCTCGCTGCGTCCACCTGTGATCTCGGGCTCGTGGCCTATGAGATGACCTTGCTGGTTGAGCGGGCCGGGCGGGTCCTTACTCCCGCCACACGCGGCGTCATGCAAGCAGCCATCCCGGGGGATGGACGACGATGACCGGAGGTTTCAGTGGCGGGCCAAGGGCGAGGTGACAATCAGTCGCCGTTCGTGGGCTTGCCCGGTTCCTGGCAAGGACGGGCCGGTCTGTGGGACGAAGGGCCGGGACCAGGACGTTCTGGGTTCGGCTTCGGGGCTGACGAAGATGGTGCGACAAGGCTCGTCCGGCCGTATACCGTTACAGGTGGCCGGACACAGCCGAGGTACCAGCTCGCCATTGAGGCACTGGTCACGGCGACTGTGCTCGAACCGCGCGACCTCTCGGTGCTGGCGCCGGAATGCCAGGCGATCCTGCAGTTCTGCCGGGACTGGAGGTCGGTGGCCGAGGTATCAGCGGTGCTCCGGCTACCGCTAGGCGTGGCCAGGATTCTCATCGCCGACATGAGCGCGGACGGGCTCGTCCGCATTCAGCAGCGCGATGACTCTGAGGGCCGTCCGGACCTCAATTTGCTCGAAAGGGTGCTTAGTGGACTCCGTAAGATCTAGCGTCGCCCAGCCCCGGTCCGACGCGCCCGCCATGACGTCGGTCAAGATTGTGGTGGCCGGTGGATTTGGCGTGGGAAAGACAACGTTCGTGGGTTCGGTGTCGGAGATCACCCCGCTGACGACCGAGGCCGTCATGACCGTGGCCAGCACGGACGTCGACGACTTGTCGCATGTGCCGGATAAGTCGACGACCACCGTGGCCATGGACTTCGGCCGTATCACCTTGGACAAGGACTTGGTCCTCTACATGTTCGGAACCCCGGGCCAGCACCGGTTCTGGTTCATGTGGGACGACCTGATCCAGGGCGCGATCGGCGCGGTCGTGCTGGTGGACACCCGCCGCCTAGCCGACTCCTTCCCCGCGGTGGACTACTTCGAGGCGTCCGGGCTGCCGTTCGTGATCGGCATCAACGGGTTCCACGGGCAGTTCCCGCACCGTTCGCGGGACGTCAGCGAGGCCCTGGCCATCTCACCGGACGTGCCGGTGATCCCGTGCGACGCGCGGAACCGCGAGTCGACCAAGGCGACCCTGGTCACCCTGGTCGAGCACGCCATGTCGATGCAGACGGCCGGACGGTTCTGATACACGGCCGCTGGCTGCCCGGCGTGATCAACGTGCGGCTGCCCCCGGTCTGAGCGCACGAGCGCGCAGGAACGCCACCGAGCGCCGCACGATCGCGTCCACGTCCTCGGCCCCGTTCCAGAAGTGCGTGGCGCCCGGCACCAGCTCGAGCTCGACGACCGCCCCGGCCCCGTGCAGCGCTTCCGCCAGCCGGATGCTCTGGGCCGGCGGCACCATGTCGTCGGCGGCCCCGTGCATCAGCAGGACCGGCGGCGCGGCGGCGCCGGCCTGGGTCACCGGGCTGGCCTCCCGGGCCAGGTCGGGGACCGACGCGGCCGGGGCGCCGAGGAACAGCGCCTCCCGGGACTGCGGTCCGGGATCCGGCGTGCCGCCGGCCGCGGCGACGTCAAAGGCCAGGCCGGCCAGGTCGGTGACCGGGAACCAGGCCACCACGGCCTGCACGCCGGCTCCGGTCAGCGCGGCCATCAGGGCGAGGTGGCCGCCGGCCGAGTCGCCCCACAGGAACACCCGGCCGGGGTCCAGCCCGTAGGCGGCGGCCTGGTCGCGAGCCCAGCCGACCGCGGCGCGGACGTCCTCTACCGCCGCCGGGTAACGCGCCTCGCCGCTGAGCCGGTAGTCGACCGCCGCCACCGCGAAACCCCGCGCCGCCAGCCGCTCGTAGAAATCCGCGCCCAGCCGGGGCAGCGGGTGGCGCCGCGAGCCACGCCGCCACCCGCCCCCGTGCACGTGCACGATGACCGGCGGCGGAGCGTCGGCCGCAGGCAGGTACAGGTCGAGCTCCAATGGCCGGAACCCGGGCACGTCACCGTAGACAAGATCAGGAATATGCCGAACGTGCGGGTTCACGCAGCCGTCACCCGTACCAGCAGCTCCTGCTTCCAGAACACGCCGTCCTGCACGATCGCGAGCAGGTTACCCGGGTCCTGGAGCACGGTCACGTCGGCGGCCGGCTCGCCGCGCACCACGAGCACGTCGGCCAGGTAGTCCGGGGCCAGCCGCCCGACCGGCAGGTCCATCAGCTGGCCGCCGAACTCCGTGGCCGCGTGCAGCACCTCGGCCGGGGAGTAGCCGAAGAGCCGGACGAACAGCTCCAGGTCCCTGGCGTTACGCCCGATCGGGTTGTTGGGGAAGCCGTAGTCGCCGCCCGGCAGCACCCGCAGCCCGCGCTTGCGCAGCTCGGGATACAGCTCGGTCATCGCCCGCAGCGCCTGGACCGATCCCATCTTCTCGGCCATCGCGGTGTCGATGCCGTACTCGGCGCCCTCGTACACGTTGGCCCACATGATGCCGACGGCGGGGGACAAGAAGATAGCGTCCTTGTGCTCTTCCAGCACCTCGATCGCCTCGGCGTCGGCGTAGGTGCAGTGGTACACCGAGCGGAACCCGTGGCGCACCGCCAGCTTGACCGACTCGGGGGACTGGGCGTGGCAGTTCAGCCACACGCCGGACTCGCGCGCCTGCGCCCCGGCCGCCTGCGCTTCCTCCGGGCTGTACTGGGTGATCATCGACCCGCCCTCGGTGAAGACGTCGTCGTTGCTCAGCAGCAGCTTGACGGCGTCGAAGCCGATCGCGGCCTGCTCGGCGATGAACTCGCGCACCCCGTCCGGGCCCGTCTTCTTCGGCTTCGGCCCGTCCGGGCCCATCTGCACCGGGTTGTTGTCACGCTCGAACGACGCGGCCCGCATCCGCGGGCCCGGCGTCGCGCCCGCGGCGATCTCGCCGCGCAGCCGCACCTCGGTCGGCACCGGGGTGAGCGACCCGGCCGAGTAGGCGCTGGTGAAGCCGTGGTCGAGGAGGATCTTCGCGTTGCGCCGGGCGATCGCGAGGTGCTCGTCCGGGGTCGGCATGTGCCGGAAGAAGCTGACGTCGAGCGGCGGGTTGAACGACGGGTCGATGTGCCCGACGGCGGACGGGAACGTCAGGTGCGAGTGGGACTCGATCAGGCCGGGCATGACCGTGGCGCCGGCGCAGTCGACCACCTGGTCGCCGGGCGCGGGCACGGTGCCGCCGCCGGGGCGCACGTTCTCTACGCGGTTGCCCCTGATCACGACGTCGGCCGGCACCGGCGGGGTCCCGGTGCCGTCGAAGACCTGTCCGCCAGTGAAGATGATCCGGTTCATGGGTGCCTCCCGGGCCGGTGCAGCAGTTCGATGAGGTTGCCCTCGGGGTCGGCGACGAACGCCATCCGCACCCCGGGTTCTGGTGACGGGCCGGGCGGCATCACCGGCCGCGCGCCGCGGGCGACGGCGCGGTCGTGGGCGCCGTCCAGGTCGGCGACGTCGAAGGCCACGTGCCCGTAGCCCGCGCGCAGCGCCGCCTCGGCCGGGTTCGCCGGCTGGCCGCCCGAGCCGGTGCCGGGCCGGTGCAGCAGCTCGATCCGGTACCCGAACACGGGGTGGATGAGCATCTCGATGCTCAGGTCGATCGCGTCGACCTTCAGCGAGAGCTCGGGCACCAGCCCGAACACGTCGCAGAACCACGCGGCGGCCGCCCCGAGGTCGGCCACGGCGAGCCCGGCGTGGTCCAGCCGGGCGGTGATCTCAGCCATGGACGTTCAGCCCCGCCGGGTCGGCCGTCAGGTAGGACGCGAACCGGCCGTCCGGGTCACGGGCGGCCCTGACCTCGGCCAGCCGCCGGTACGCGTCGTCCGAGAGGAAGCGGTCCTGCCGCCGGGTGAAGTTGGTGTCGCCGAGGTAGACGCCGGCCCCGTGCGCGGCGGCCAGCGCGGCCGTCCGGCGGTGGACCCAGTCCTCGTACCGGGCGTCGTCGGCCGGGTCGGTGTAGATCGCGTACGTGGCCACGTAGACGTTCGCCTCCACCGAGAACGCCATATCCGGCCGGTCCCGCCGGGGCGCCCACCCGTACCAGATGGAGAACGAGTGCTCGGTGTCCAGCTCGCCCCACAGCTCGCGCAGCATCGGGGCCAGCACCCGGGCCGGCGCATCCGTCCAGGTGCAGTCCACCGCGTACCGGTGGTTCTCGGGGTTCTGCGCGGTCTGCGCCGCGTTCTCCTCGAGCACGGTGGTCGCGGCCCTGGACGTGGCCGAGGGCCCGGCCGGCCAGCGGGCCGTGCTGGAGCGGCGCGAGCAGCGCCCAGGGCCTCGTCGTCCGAGCCGGCCATGACCGTGGTGTGCAGCAGCAGGACGGTCCCGTCCGGGGCGCGCCGTGCCCTCGTGCAGCGGGACGTCGGGCAGCCGGGTGGCCGCCACCACCGGCTCGACCCGCCGGTCGAGCCCCGGCAGCACGTCGTGCAGCCAGGTCAGCAGCTCCACCGTGTCGTCGAGGCGGAACGACCAGGTGTCGTGCCACATCGCGCGCGGCGCCGGATAGGTCCGCAGCCGGAACCTGGTGATGATCCCGGGGAAGCCCGGTCCGGCCCCGCGGGCCGCCCACAGCAGGTCGGGGTGCTCCCGCTCGTCCGCGCGGACCAGCTCGCCGTCGGCCGTCACCACGTCCAGCCCGGTCACGCTCTGGCACGCCCAGCCGCGGGCCCGGCTGTCCCAGCCCTGGCCGCCCTGCAGCAGGAAGCCGCCCAGGCCGACCGTCGCGCAGTGGCCGCCGGGGAACGCCCGGCCCCGTTCGGCCAGGAACGGGGCGAGCTCCCGGCCGCCCTGCACGGCCGGCCGGGCCGAGACGATCTCGGTGGCCGGGTCGTACCCGATGTCGCGCAGGTGGCCCAGGTCGATCAGCAGGGCGTCGTCGCGCAGGCTCCACGCCGCCCACGAGTGGCCGCCGGAGCGCACCGAGACCGGCCAGCCGCGCTCGCCCGCCAGCCGCACGCCCTCGATCACGTCCTCGTCGCCGGCGGCCAGCAGCACCGCGGCCGGGAACCGGTCCGGGCGCCGCGCGTTGAAGATGCGGCCGATCCGGGCCTGCTCGTACCCGGGCTCGCCCCGCATGAGCAGCTGCCCGGTGAACGAACGCCTGGCCGGGGCGCTCATCCGACCACCGCCGCGCCGCCGTCGACCGGGATGTTGGCCCCGCTCACGTGGGCCGCCTCGTCCGAGGCGAGGAACAAGATGGCGTGAGCGACGTCCTCCGGCTGCCCCCACCGGCCGAGCGGCACCCGCGCGGCGATGCTCGCGGCCGGCCCGTCCGGGTCGTGCAGCATCGGCGCCGTGTGCGGTGTCTCGGTCATCGCCGGGCTGACCGCGTTGACCCGGATGCCGTGCGGGCCCCCCTCGACGACCAGCTGGTACGTCAGCGCCAGGACGCCGCCCTTGGCGGCGCCGTGCGCGTTCTGCGGCATGAAGAACGCGCCGCGCGAGGCCGTGATCGACGCGACGTTGACGACCGAGCCGCCGCCGGCCGCGATCAGGTGCGGCCAGGCCGCCCGGGTGACCAGGAAGACGATGTCCAGCTCGTTCCGGATGGTGAACGACCAGTCGGCGTAGGACAGCTGGTCGACGGCCCCGAACCTGATCGCCGACGCGTTGTTGACGAGGATGTCGATCCCGCCGGCCAGCTCCGCGGCGGTCTCCACCCAGCTCCGGGCGCCGTCCTCGGTGGCCAGGTCGGCTGGCGCGACCGCGTCCATCCGGCCGCCGGCCGCCCGGGCCAGCCCGACCGTCTCGGCCGAGGTCTCCTCGTTCAGGTCGCAGCCCACCACGTGGGCGCCCTCGCGCGCGAGCAGCAGGGCCGTCGCGCGCCCGATCCCGCCGCCGGTGCCAGAGACGAGCGCCCGCTTGCCGTCCAGGCGGCCCATGGCGTTCCCTCCGATCGGGCGGTAGATTCTTCACTCTACGGAAGTTACTATCTCACAGTGAGAGTATGCCAACAAGGTCTCGAGGAGGAAGGTGACCGTCGATGCCGGTGAGCGGCCCGGCTAACCGGGTGCTGGGTCTCGGCTGCGGCCAGCCCCACGGCAGCGCCGAGATCCTGCTCAAATCGGCGCTGCGAGCCGCCGAGGCGGCGGGCGCCGAGGTCGAGCTCGTCCGCCTCGACGAGCTCCGCCTGCCCAGCGGCGCGCTGCCCGGCGGCACGGGCGAGGCCGCCGAGCCGGACGACGGCGAGTGGCTGTGGGAGCGGCTCGTCGCCTGCGACGGCCTGATCGTGAGCACCCCGATCATCAGCCGGACGGTGGCGGCCCGCCTGAAGCTGTTCGGCGACCGGATGCTCGGCCCGAACGCCGACGCCGCCATCATCGAGGGCCTGCTGGCGCTGCGCCGCCAGGGCCAGGAACCCGTCGTCCCGTTCCGGGTCGACGAGCGCGTCCTGAAGCCCCGGGTGGCCGGCTTCCTCGCCGTCGGCGGCTCGCTGACCCCGCAGTGGAAGACCCTGACCCTGCCGCTGATGCACGCGACCACGTTCTCGATGCACATCGCCGTCGTCGACCAGGCCCAGTTCGAAGGCGCCGGCACCCCCCGCTCGATCGTCCTCGACCCCGCCGCCCTCGACCGCGCCGCCGAGCTCGGCCGCAACGTAGCCAGCCAGCTCGGCACGCCGTTCGACGACGCCCGCTACCTGGGCCCCCCGGGCCTGTGCCCCCTGTGCCACCTGGACGTCATCGCCCTGCACGGCACCGACGTCGAGTGCGCCACCTGCGGCGCCCGCGGCCACCTCACCCCCGGCCTGGCGGTGACCTGGACCGACCTGACCACCTCCGTCATCACCATGGCCGAAAAACGCTCCCACGCCCTCGAGATCCAGCAAACCGCCGCCCGCCACGCCCCCCTCCGCCCCGAGATCGACGCCCTAGCCCGCAAGTGGGACACCTACAACCCAACAACACGCCCCACCCCCGCGAAACCCCCGGCTGCCTCATGATCGTGGACAGTTTCCGTCACATAGAGCCCGAAACTGTCCATGATCATGAAACTACCCCGCCGCCCCCGCCCAGTGGTGGCGGCCGGGGTGCGCATCGCGGGGCGCTTCGCCCGGGAGTACCACACTGGCCGTGGTACCCGGCGGGACCAGCACATCCAGCTCGAACACCTCGTCCCGCACCTGCCAGGACACCTCGATAGGGCCGAACGGGCTGATGTGACGCGCACTCGCCGACGTGATCCCGCCCCCGGGAAGCGGCCGCACCTCGAAGGTGCGGTATCCCGCCCCCACCGGCCGCAGCCCCGCCACGTAACGATGCAGGAAAGACGCCACCGTCCCCTTGCTGTAGTGGTTCAGCGACGCATGCGGCGCCCCGCCCGCGTCCACCCCCTCCCACAGCTCCCACACGGTCGTCGCCCCCCGGTCCACCATCGTCAGCCACGACGGCGGCGTGTCCTGCCGCAGCAGCTCATAAGCCAGCTCGAGATACCCGTGGTCGGCCAGTACCGGCAGCAAGTAAGAAGTGGACAGGAAGCCGGTCGCGAGATGATCTCCCGCCTCGGCCACCAGTGCGGCCAGCCGCAAGGCCACCGCGGGCCGCAACGGCGAGGGCACCAGCCCGAACGCCAGCGCCCGCACGTGCGACGCCTGAGTCTGCACCGCGAGCGTCCCGTCCGCCCGGACGAACTCCCGCCGCCACGCATCGAGCGCCCCCGCCGCGATGTCGTGGTACCGGGCCCAGGCGGATTCCGGCCGCCCGAGCACCCCCGCGATCCGCACCAGGGTCGCCGCCGACCGGTACAGATAAGCCGTCGCCACCTCGGACTTATCCGCCCGGACGAACGCCCCGAAGTCACCAGGCGCCCCGCCCGGCTCCAGCCACTCACCCCAGTGAAACCCGGTGTCCCACAAGTACCGCTCGTGCGGCAAGGCGACCGGCCGCGCCGCGACCCGGTCCGGATGCCGCCCGCCCGCCGCCACTCCCGCCGCGAACCCCACCCAGGCCGTCATGACGTCCCACATCTCGCCCAGCAGCGAGGCGTCCCCGTAGGCCTGGTACAGATCCCACGGCACCGACACGACCGCGTCCCCCCAGCCCGCCGAGCCGTGCAGCGGGCCGAAGGAACCGTCGAAGCCCTCCGCCGGCGAGCACGGCGAGATGTTGGCCACGCACCCGTCGGCCCGCTGGTCGAGCGCCACGTCCCCCAGCCACTTCCGGGTGAACGCCAGTACGTCGTACAGGTACGCGGCCGTCGGCGCGAAGATCTGCCAGTCACCCGTCCAGCCCGCCCGCTCGCGCTGCGGGCAGTCGGTCGGGATGTCGCAGATGTTGGACCGAAGCGACCACACCGCCGCCTCGTGAAGCCTGCTCACCCGATCGTCGCTGCACGCGAACCAGCCGGTCCGGCGCAGGTCCGAGTGCACCACCACGCCGGTGACGTCACCCGGCTCCGCCGGCCAGGGGTGGCCCTCGATCCGGACGTACCGGAAGCCGTGCGTCGTGAACCGCGGCTCGAACACGTCCCCCTCACCCGCCGAGATCACCTCGTCCACCTGGCCCAGCGGGAGCCGCTCCGGCAGCACCGGCAGGTCCACGTCCAGGTGCGCCGTCGTCAGGTCCCCGTCGCGGTCGAGCCACTCACCGTGCGCCAGCGTCAGCCGCCGTCCCGCCGCCCCCAGCCGCGAAAGCCGCACCCACCCGCTGAAGTTCTGCCCGAAGTCCGCCACGAAGGCATCCCCGCCCCGCGCCGGCCGCACCGCCACCGCCGGGATCTCCTCGACCCGCCGTACCGGCGGCGCGATCGACCGGACCACCGCCACGCCGACCTCACGCGGCACCGCCGGCCGCCAGCCGAGATCGTCGAGCGCCGCGCCATCGAACCTCGGATCGTGCACGGCCAGGTCGAGCCGCCGCCGGTCCTCCCGCTGCCCGCCGATAAGGTCAGCCGCCGTGACGTGCGAAGGCGCGGTCCGCCAGCCCGCCCCGGTCGCCGCCGCCACCCGCCAGGCCGCCCCGTCCCGCGACTCCACCTCGACCTGCGCCCGCAGCGCCACGTCCGTCCCGTACTGATCCGCGGCCCGCGGCAGCCCCACCTGACCCCGGTACCACCCGTCCGCCAGCAGCACCGCGAGAACATGGGACCCAGGCCCCGGCCCCAGCAGCGGCCCCACATCGAACGCCTGGTACTGCACCCGCTCCCGGTACTGCGTATATCCGGGCGTGAGCTCGGCGTCCCCGACCCGCCGCCCGTCGATGAACGCCTCGTACAGCCCCAGGGCCGTGACATACAACCGCGATCTGCCAAACGGGGCAACCTCGAAGCTGGTCCTCATCCACCACGCGCCCCGTGACCCCGGCGCCTCGCGGGGCTCTTCCGCCACGCCGATCCAGCGAGCCGTCCAGTCACCCTCCCCGAGCAGCCCCGACTCCAGCGCGACCGGATCGCTCCACGCGCTCTCGCCGAGGTCGGTCCACACCCTGACCCGCGCCCCGGTGAAGCGGCGGGACCGGTCGAAGACCGGCACCCGGACGAACGACTGGACCGCGCTCTCCACCCGGCCGGTGTCGAAGCCGTCGCCGGTGCGCACCTGGTACGCGTGCTGCCCCGCGGACCCCTCCGGCAGCCACCAGCTCAGCGCGGGCTGGTGGTCCCGCCCGAGGGCGTCCCCGCCGGTGACCTCAGCCCAGACCCGCGCGGGTCTGCTGGTCGTCATGGACCGCCGCTTCCTCCCCGGCCGCGCCGCCTCGCCGCTTCCGGTACTGCCCGGCCAGGCGGCCCTGGAGCTTCTCGATCGCCACCGCCGGTCCCTTGCCGGTCGAGGTGCTGGTGATGCCGTCGGGGTTCTGCACGGCGGTGAGCACCAGCGCGACGCCGGCCACGATGGCCTGGTACTTGCCCACGTTGAGGTGGATGTTGAGGAAGGTCACGAACAGCCCGGCGGCGGAGAACATGATCCCCGCGACGACCGCTCCGGCGATCCGCCCGACCCCGGCCACGAACACGATGGCCAGCAGGGCGATCGAGGTGAACGCGGCGAAGCTGTCCGCGGTCAGCTCGCCCTGCATGTAACCGGTCAGGGCGCCCCCGATGCCGGCGATAAACGCGGCCAGCCCGAACGCCATCAGCTTGGCCTGGGCGACGTTGATCCCGACCGAGCCGGCCGCGCGCTCGTTGGACCGGATCGCGAGCAGCATCCGCCCGGCCGGACCGCGCCGCAGCCGGGCCACCAGCAGCCCCAGCAGGATCACCACGACGAGCACGAGCACGCCGAAGATCACCGTGGGGTAGGCCTTGCCCTGGGTGATCCCCAGGTTCAGCCCGGGCAGCCGCGGTGCCTTGATCGGCAGGCCGGCCGTGCCGCCGGTGAACGAGCTGCTGTTGAACACAACGGCGTCCATCGCCGCCGCGAACCCGAGCGTCACTACCGCCAGGTTCACGCCGCGCAGCCGCAGCGCGGGCAGCCCGATGACCAGCCCGACCGGTACCGAGCACAGGCCGGCCAGGATCAGCGACCACGGGAAGCCGATGCCCCAGTCGCTGGCGATGTGCCCGATCATGAAGCCGCCGATCCCGGCCAGCGACATCTGGGCCAGCGACACCTGGCCCACGTAGCCGGTCAGCACGACCACCGACAGGGCGATGCAGGTGACGGTCAGTGACGAGATGAAGGCGAACCGCAGGACGCTGTTCAGCACGAACAGCAGGATCAGCCCGGCCACGAAGCACGCCGCCGCGGTCCGCAGCGGCGCCCGCGGCCGGCCGACCGACGGGTTGCGCTCGGCCGTCTCGCCGCCGCGGGCGAGCACCGTACGCGACCTGGCCGCCATCACCACGATGATGACGACGAACGGCACGGCGTCCCCGAGTCCCTGCTGGGGAAGCCAGCTCCAGACGGTGATCAGCTTCGTGATCTCCGACTGGGCGCAGCCGATCAGCAGCCCGGCCAGCGCGGTGAGCCAGAACGACTGGAACCGGCCGATCAGCGCGGCCGCCAGGGCCGGCACCACGAACAGCGTGTAGGAGTTCGGGTCGAGGCTGGCCACCGGGGCGATCAGGATGCCGGCCGCGCCCGCCAGGACGGTGGCGATGATCCAGTTCTGGCCCGCGATCTGGTTGGCCGAGATGCCGGTCAGGGCGGCGCCCCGGTCGTTCTCCGCGCCGGCCCGGGTGGCCAGCCCGAACCGGGAGAAGCGGTAGGCCAGCGCCAGCGCGACCGCGATGATCACGACCACGCCGGTGAAGTACAGCCGGTCCTCGGGGAACGTGATCCCGGCGAGTGACAGCGCCGAGCTGGGGAAGATCGGGTTGGTGGCCACCGGCTGGGTACTGAAGTTCAGCACCGCGATGGCCTCGAGGCCGAGCATGACCCCGACCGAGGCGCAGACCCGGGTGAGCGGCGAGGCGCTCCGGATCGGCCGGTAAATGAGAACGTAGAGCACCAGCCCGAGGACCGCCGCGTAGAGCAGCGCGATGACGATGGCGAGCCCGGTATTGAGCCCGGTCCCGCCGTTCAGCGAGATCTGGTGCGGGATCAGCACCACCGGCAGCTCGAGCTCGCCGAAGCTGCGGAGGTTGACGAACACGTAGGCGATGAACATCGCCACCGCGCCGTGGGCGAAGTCGACGACGCCAGCGCTGCGGTACTTGAGGACGAGCCCCTGGCCGAGGACGGCGTAGGTGGCGCCGGAGCCGAGCCCGAGGATCAGGAAGAGAAAGTAGCTGGACATGGCGTCTCTGTCTGGTCGGTGAGGAGGCGCGGCAGCCGGGCCCGCGCGGAGCGGGCCCGGCCGCGCTGATCAGCCGGTGAGGCCGGGGAAGTACCCCTTCGAGGTCACCCAGTCGGTGGAGTTCGGCTGGGTGATCGCCCCGTTGTCGATCTGGTTCATCAGGTAGTAGTCGTTGCAGATCGCCGTGGCGCCCTTCAGGGCCTGCCCGTCGCAGGTGTACGGATGCGACAGGAAGTTCTGGTGGGTGCCCGACTTGAACGCGGCCAGGATGCTCGAGGTGGTGGGCGTGCCCGAGATCGTGCTCAGCACCTGCTGGACGTTCATCACGGTGGCGAAGCCGGCCGTGGAGATCGAGTCGACCAGCGAGCCCGGCGCGGCCCACTTCTTCATCGCCGCCTGGAACAGCTGCGCGTCGTGGCTGCTCCCGCTCTGCAGCGTGAACGGCGAGGCGATGTACATGCCCTGAGCCCCGCCCGCCGCGGCCTCGATCACCGGCGGCGCGCCGCACGGGTCGATGCCCATGATCTTGCCGCTGTAGCCGACGGACTTCAGCGCCTTGAGCACGTTGCCGCAGCCGTTCGGGACGTCGACGTAGACGAGCTGGGCGCCGCTGCTCTCGACCAGGGCCGCCTGCGGGCTCGGGTCGGGCGAGGTCGGCGACAGCGGGATGTCCTTGACCGTGGTCACCCCGGCCGCCTTGAACACCGGCGTGATCTGGGGGAGCAGCGACTCGCCCTGGGCGTTGCTGAAGTAGACGATCGCGACGCTCTTGACGCCGAGCGTCTTGCCCGCGTACACGGCGGCCGCCGCGTTGTCGCCCACGCTGACCGACCAGAACTGGATGGAGTTCGGCGCGGTCTCCGGCACCGGGGTGAACGGGATGCCGCCCAGGTAGGCCAGGTTGGCGTGGGCGTAGATGGGGATCGAGGCGGGGCCGCCGACGTCGGCCGCGCCGAGGATCGCGATCGGCTTCTTGGCCACCAGCTGGTTGGCGCACCGCGCGGCGGTGGCCGGCGTGCCGTCGCCGGTGCAGCTGTCGATCTGGATCGGGTGGCCGTTGATGCCGCCGAGGTAGTTGTTGATGTAGTTCTCGGCCGCGATCGCGCCCTGGCGCGCCTCGGGGAAGGTGACCGCGCCGGTCTCGTCGTTGATCATCCCGAAGACGTACGGGGTACCGGTGGCCTTCTTGGCCGTGCCGAACACGTTGCCGCTGGCCGCGGCCGTCGTGCTGCCGGCCGCGGGCGTACTGGAACCGCCCGTGCCGCTGCTCGAGCCGCTCGAGCTGCAACCCGCCGCGACAAGACCGGTGACGGCGAGCGCGACCGCACTGGCCCATAGGTGACGTCTCATCTGCGCTTCTTTCGTTATATGGAATCTCTCGGGTCAGGACTGCGGGAGACGGACGCCTCAGGCGGCCGACTCCCCGAGGTAACTGGCCGCGAGCAGCTCGCGCCGCTCGCGGAGTTCGGCGGCCGGGCCCTCGAGCCCGATCCGCCCGTGCGTCAGGACGTAGGCGCGGTCGGAGACCTCCAGCGCCAGCGCCACGTGCTGCTCGACGAACAGCACGCTCGCGCCGAGCTGGTCGGCCGCCCGGCGCAGGATCGGGACCAGCCGCTCGACGATCACCGGGGCCAGGCCCAGGCTCATCTCGTCGACCAGCAGCAGCCGCGGCCGGGTCACCAGCGCCCGGCCCAGGGCCAGCATCTGCTGCTCGCCGCCGGACAGCAGGCCGGCCTTGCGCCCGAGGCACTTGCGCAGCTCGGGCAGCATCTCGAGCAGCTCCTCCTCGCTGGCCCGCGCCCTTCTTACTGGCCCGGCCGCCCGCCAGCCGCAGGTGCTCGCGGACGGTCAGGCCGGGGAACAGGGCGCGGCCCTCCGGCACCAGCGCGAGGCCCCGGCGGGCGAGCAGGTGGGCCGGCCGTCCGCCGATGGCCTCGCCCGACAGCTCGACCGTGCCCGCGATCGGCCGGTTGAGCCCGGCGATCGTCTCCAGGGTGGTGGTCTTCCCGGCGCCGTTCGGGCCGAGCAGGGCCACCACCTCACCCGGGCGGACCTCCAGGTTGAGCTCGCGGACGACCGGGATCCCCTTGTCGCCGGCCGACACGTCCCGCATCACCAGGGCGTGACCCGTGGCAGTGCCAGTGGTTCCCGGCGGGCTAGTGGCTTCCGGCATGGTGCCCTCCCAAGTAGGCCTCGATCACGCGCGGGTCGTCGCGGATCTCGGCCGGGGTCCCGCGGCGATCGGCCGGCCGAAGTCCAGGACCATGAGCCGATCGCAGACGGACAGGACGAGGCCCATGTCGTGGTCGATGAGGAAGATCGTCACGCCGTGCTCTTCCGGCAGGGACCGCAG
>CAVWOM010000008.1:0-883981 GCA_963756575.1 uncultured Actinomycetota bacterium
GACGCAGACGGTGTGGGCGGCTATATCGTCGCGACGCGCGACACCCGCGCCTTCGAGCAGCGCCTGGAACGCCACTGGTGGCCGACGCTGCGCGTGAGCTGCCCGGAACCGTCGCCGGATCTAGCTCAGGGCTTGTCATCGCGGGAGCGGTTCGCGTTGCAGTTCATCCACCAACCGCGGACCACACCGGACGAGCTGGTCCGGGAGTTCCCGTCGCACCTGCACATCAACCTCCTCCCGCGACTGCAGGGGCAGGGAATCGGGCAGCAGCTCATCGCGACGGTGATCACCGCCCTGCGTGACCAGGGTTCACCCGGGCTGCATCTGCGGGTCAGGCCCGCCAACCGGCGGGCAGCCGGGTTCTACCAGCACATAGGGTTCGCCGAGCTCCCGGCCGACGACGACATTCATATCTTCACCATGAAGCTCCGGGCATGATGCTGGCATGGTCGCGTTCGCAGGCGGGATCCGGGCACCGTTCTACCGTTACTGGCTGTCGGGGTTCCTGGCCGACTTCGGGAACGGCATCCGGCTCGCGGCCTACCCGCTGCTCGCGGCCCAGCTGACCCGCACGCCGGGTGCGGTGGCGGCGGTCACCGCGGTGCAGGGCCTGCCGTGGCTGCTGCTCGGCAGCGGCGCGGGGGTGCTGGTCGACCGCGTCGACCGGCGCCGGCTCATGGTCGGGGGGTGGATGCCGCCCGCGCGGCCGTCGTCGTGGTCTTGGCCGCGGCCGTGCTGCTCCACAGCGCCGGGCTGGCGCTCATCTACGTGACCGCCTTCCTGACCGGGACCGGCTCGGTGCTGCGGGAAACCGCCGGGGTGACGTGCGTGCCCCGGCTGGTCGAGCCGGCCGACCTGGACAAGGCCAACGGGCGGGTGATCGCCGGACAGATCGTCGGAAACGAACTAGCCGGGCCCGCCGCCGGCGGCGCTCTCTTCGGACTGGCTGCCGTCCTGCCGTTCGCGGTGAACGCCGGCACGCTGGGGATCGCCGTGCTCCTGCTGCTGACCCTGCCGAGCGTGTTCGCCCCGGCCGCGCGCCAGCCGGAATCCGGGGCGGCCCGGCCGCGCCTGTCATCGGCCAGGCACGAACTCGGCGAAGGGCTGCGCTGGGCCCGGCGGGACCCCGCCATCAGGGACGTCACGATCATGGCCGGGGTCGTGAGCGCCATGGACGCCGCCTGGTTCTCGGTCCTCGTGCTCTACGTCATCAAGGTCCTGCACGAGCCGTCGGGTGCCTACGGCCTGCTGCTCGCCATCGGGGCTATCGGCGGGATCGTCGCTGGCGGCACCGGGGCCCGGCTGACCCGCCGGATCGGGCCGTGGGGAGCCCTGGTGGCCGCCGGGCTGATCCTGGCCGTCACCCAGGCGGGCATGGGCCTGACCAGCAGCGTGGTCACCGTGGCCATCCTCCAGGTGTTCAGCAGCGGAGCGTTTGCCCTGTTCAACATGACCGCGCTCACCATGCGGCAGCGTCAGGTGCCGGACGCGCTGCTCGGCCGGGTATCGGGTGTGTACTTCACGGTCACGCAGGGCGCCGAGGCCCTCGGGGCAATCGCGGGCGGCGGGGTCGCCGCCGCGGTCGGCCTCCGCGCGCCCATGCTGGCCGGCGCCGGGCCCATCGTCGCCGTGACGATCTTCGTCGGCTGGCGGCACCGCAGGCGTAACCTCAGAATGTGATTTTCAGCCCGGAACTGCGCGACGACGTGCTGGCCGGCGAGATCACCGTCTCGTTCCGTCTGTGGAAACGGCCTAAGGTCAAGGCCGGCGGCCGGTACCCGGTGGGCCCGGGTTCGGGCCGGATCGAGGTGGACTCCATCGAGCTGATCCCGTTCGCCGACATCACCGACGCCGACGTGCGGCGGGCCGGGGAGCCGGACCTCCAGACGCTGCGCCGCCGGGCCGCGCACGCGGGCCCGATCGACGACGCCACGCTGGTGTACCGGGTGGAATTCCATCCCGTCTAGACGGGTCAGGATTCGAGAAGCGCCCTGAAGACCGCCGTCGGCATACTCGTGAGAGTACGCAAATCGATAGCCAGAGCGACCTCAGGAGTGATCATGACCACCTCATCTACCCAGGGCATCAAGACCGTGCTGCACCCCGTCTCCGACCTGACCAAGGCCAAGGCGGTGTACACCGCGCTGCTCGGCGGGCCGCCGCAGCACGACGCGCCCTACTATGTCGGCTACGAGGTCGAGGGCCAGCACATCGGGCTGGTGCCGGGCGGCAAGGAGCAGGGCATGACCGGGCCGGTGGCCTACTGGCACGTGCCGGACATCGAGGCGAAGCTGGCCGAGGTGACCGCGGCGGGCGGCGTGGTGAAGGAGCCCGTGCGCGACGTCGGCAACGGCCGCCTGGTGGCCACCTTCACCGACCCCGACGGCAACGTCCTCGGGGTGCTCCAGGACCGATGAGCACCGGCCCCCGCTCCCGTGCTCAGCGCCGCCGCGACACCGAGGGCCGGCTCGCTCGCGACGTCGATGTCTGGGTCGCCAGCGCCTCGGCCGACGGCGGGCCGTACCTGGTGCCGTTGTCCTTCGACTGGGACGGCGAGACGCTGCTGGTGGCCACGCCGGCGGACAGCCCGACCGGCCGTAACCTGGCTGCCACCCGGGTCGTCCGGCTGGGACTGGGACCGACCCGTGATGTGTCTATGATCGAGGGCGAGGTCGAGGTGCTCGAGGTGGACGCGCTGCCGCGGGAGCGGGGCGACGGCTTCGCCGCCCATACCGGCTTCGACCCGCGCGCGCTGGCCACGCCGTACCGTTGGTTCCGCATCACCCCGCGCCGCATCCAGGCCTGGCGTGAGGCGGATGAGCTGCCCGGCCGCGAGCTCATGCGGGACGGCCGCTGGCTGACCTGACGCGTCGGCCGGACGCACGGGGACCGTGACGGAGGGAGACACGATGAGGGCGGACACGCAGTCAGCCGCGGGGCACGCGGCCGACAGCCATGACCTGATCCGCGTGCACGGCGCGCGCGTGAACAACCTCAAGGACGTCAGCCTCGAGATCCCGAAGCGCCGGCTGACGGTGTTCACCGGCGTCTCCGGCTCGGGCAAGAGTTCCCTGGTGTTCGGCACGATCGCGGCCGAGTCGCAGCGGCTGATCAACGAGACCTACAGCGCCTTCGTGCAGGGCTTCATGCCGACGCTGGGGCGGCCCGACGTCGACGTGCTCGACGGGCTGACGACCGCGATCCTGGTCGACCAGCAGCCGATGGGCGCCGACCCCCGGTCCACGGTCGGCACCGCCACCGACGCCAACGCGATGCTGCGCATCCTGTTCAGCCGGCTCGGGAAGCCGCACATCGGCCCGCCGCAGGCGTTCTCCTTCAACGTCGCCTCCATCAGCGGGGCGGGCGCGGTCACGCTCGAAAAGGGCGGCCAGAAGGTGAAGGAACGACGCAGCTTCAGCATCACCGGCGGCATGTGCCCGCGCTGCGAGGGCCGGGGGGCCGTCACCGACATCGACCTGACCCAGCTCTACGACGACAGCAAGTCGCTCAAGGAGGGGGCGATCACCGCCCCTGGGTACACCGGAGGCGGCTGGAATTCGCGGCTCTACATCGAGTCGGGCTTCTACGACCCGGACAAGCCGATCCGGAAATTCACTAAGAAGGAACTGCACGACTTCCTCCGTCACGAGCCGGTCCGGATGAAGATCGCGGGCATCAACATGACCTACGAGGGGCTGATCCTGCGCATCCAGCGCTCGATGCTCTCCAAGGACAAGGAGGGGATGCAGCCGCACATCAGGGAGTTCGTGGACCGCGCGGTCACGTTCACCACGTGCCCGGACTGCGGCGGCACGCGGCTGGCCGAGCACGCCAGGTCCGCCAAGATCAAGCGGATCAGCATCGCCGACGCGTGCGCGATGCAGATCAGCGACCTGGCCGGCTGGGTCCGCGACCTCGACGAGCCGTCGGTCGCGCCGCTACTCGAGGCGCTGCGGCAGACCCTCGACTCGTTCACCGAGATCGGCCTGGGCTACCTCTCACTCGACCGGCCGGCGGGCACGCTCTCGGGCGGCGAGGCGCAGCGCACCAAGATGATCCGCCACCTCGGCTCGTCTCTCACCGATGTCACCTACGTTTTCGACGAGCCCACCATCGGCCTGCACCCGCACGACATCCAGCGGATGAACGACCTGCTGCTGCAGTTGCGCGACAAGGGCAACACGGTGCTCGTGGTGGAGCACAAGCCGGAGGTATTCGCGATCGCCGACCACGTCGTCGACCTCGGCCCCGGGGCGGGCACCAAGGGCGGCGAGGTGATGTACGAGGGCACCCTCGACGGGCTGCGGGCCAGCGGCACCATCACCGGGCAGCACCTGGACGACCGGGCCGCGGTGAAGCCGTCGGTCCGGGAGCCGTCGGGGAAGCTGGAGGTACGCGGCGCCAGCCTCCACAACCTGGCGGACGTCGACGTGGACATCCCGCTCGGCGTGCTGGTCGTGGTGACCGGCGTGGCCGGGTCGGGCAAGAGCTCCTTGATCCACGGATCGGTGTCCGGCCGGGACGGCGTGGTGGCGGTCGACCAGGGTTCCATCCGCGGCTCGCGGCGGAGCAACCCGGCGACCTACACCGGCCTGCTCGACCCGATCCGCAAGGCGTTCGCGAAGGCCAACGACGTGAAGCCGGCCCTGTTCAGCGCCAACTCCGAGGGCGCCTGCCCCAACTGCAACGGCGCCGGCGTCATCTACACCGACCTGGCCATGATGGCCGGCGTCGCCACCCCCTGCGAGGTGTGCGAGGGCAAGCGGTTCGCGCCGGAGGTGCTGGACTACCACTTCGGCGGCCGGGACATCAGCGAGGTCCTGGCCATGCCGGTGACCGAGGCGCTGGAATTCTTCGGCGACGGCGAGGCGCGCACCCCGGCCGCGCACGCCATCCTCGAGCGGCTCGCCGACGTCGGTCTCGGCTACCTCAGCCTCGGCCAGCCGCTCACCACGCTGTCCGGCGGCGAACGGCAACGGCTCAAGCTGGCCACCCACATGGGCGAGAAGGGCGGCGTCTACGTCCTCGACGAACCGACCGCCGGCCTGCACCTGGCCGACGTCGAGCAGCTGCTCGGCTTGCTGGACCGGCTCGTCGACGCCGGCAAGTCGGTCATCGTCATCGAGCACCACCAGGCGGTGATGGCGCACGGCGACTGGATCATCGACCTCGGCCCCGGCGCCGGCCACGACGGCGGCCGGATCGTCTTCGAGGGCACTCCGGCCAACCTCGTCGCCGCCCGCTCCACCCTCACCGGCGAGCACCTCGCGGCCTATGTCGCCCGCTGACCGAAGCGCACCGGTCAAGCGGCTCCAAGCAGCCTTGGAGCGGCTGGCCGACGAGACGCGCGGCCGCCCGCGCACCGGGCTGACCCACCAGGACGCCAACGACGTCACCGGAACGGCCGGCACCGACGACGCCGTGGGCTTCGACCCGCTGCCGCTGCTGCGCGCCCTCGACCGGGCCGGCGCCCGGATCGCCGTGATCGGGCAGGTCGCCGGGATCATGCACGGCTCGGCGGAGCTGACCGGCGACCTCGACCTGCTCTGGGACGGCGATCCCGCCCAGGCCGGCCTCCTGGTCGCGGCCTTCACCCAGGAGTCAGCCCAGCTGACCAGCGACGACGGTGCGCCCGTGCCCTGTGACCAGGAAGCCTTCCGCCTCCCCAAAGTCCTGTTCCGCACCGCCACCGCGAGCGGCGACTGCTGCACCCCCGCCCTGCCGTGGGGGAAGCTGTCCGTCGCCGGCTTCCTCGGGCGCTGCGACGAAGCCAGCGCGGGCGACTTCACGATCCGCTACCTCAGCCGCCCGGACCTGATCCGGATGCGGCAGGCGGTCGGACGGCCCAAGGATCTCCGCCGCGCCGCCGAACTCCAGTCTCTCCGGTAGCCGGACGCAGGTGAAACCGGGCTTCCAGCGCGTTCTGGCGCACTCGAACCCGGGTTTCATCGCGTCCTGGCTGATCTAGGTTCGCTGATCCTTGCGGCGGGTGGGTCGACTGTTGACAGTGAGGTGAAGCGCTGGTTGCGGCGGCTGATCGGCGTGGGATCCCCCCGGGCGCTACCGCCGGCGGGCACAATGGGGCATGGTCCGACGGTGGGAGGAACTGTGGGTGAACTGACCTGTCTGGAGATCTGCGCCGGCGCCGGCGGGGCGTCGCTGGGGATCGAGCAGGCCGGATTCACCCACGCGGCCGCGGTCGAGCTGGACCCGGACGCCTGTGAGACGCTCCGCCTCAACCGCGGCTCCGACTGGAAGATCATCGAAGACGATATCCACAACGTGGACGGGCGCGCGTTCGCCGGTATCGACCTGCTGTCCGGCGGCGTGCCGTGCCCGCCTTTCTCCATCGCGGGCAAGCAGCTCGGCCAGGAGGACGACCGGGACCTGTTCCCCGAGGCGCTGCGGCTGATCGCGGAGATCGGCCCGCGCGCGGTCCTGCTGGAGAACGTGCGCGGGCTGGCCACCAAGCGCTTCGACACCTACCGGGCCCAGGTGCTCGAGCAGCTCCACGGCCTGGGCTACCAGACCTGGTGGGACCTGGTGCACGCCAGCGAGCACGGGGTGCCGCAGCTGCGGCCGCGGTTCGTGCTGGTGGCCATCAAGGAGCCTTGGGCGGCGCACTTCCACTGGCCGGCGCCGTCGCCGGTGCCGGCCCCCACGGTGGGCCAGGTCCTGCACGACCTGATGGCCGAGCGAGGCTGGCCCGGCGCGGATGCCTGGAGCGAGCGCGCCCAGGCCATCGCGCCGACCATCGTCGGCGGCAGCAAGAAGCACGGCGGACCCGACCTGGGGCCCACCCGGGCGCGTGAGGCGTGGAAGCTGCTCGGGGTCAACGGGCTCGGGGTCGCCTACGACGCGCCCGGACCCGATGCCCCGCTCGACCAGATGCCCAAGCTGACCACCCAGATGGTGGCGCGCATCCAGGGCTTCCCGGACAGCTGGCAGTTCTCCGGCCGCAAGACCGCGGCCTACCGCCAGGTCGGCAACGCCTTCCCGCCGCCGGTGGCCCGGGCCCTGGCCGAGGCGATCCGCCGGGCGCTGCAGACCGTCACCCTGGACACCACCAGCCCGGCCCCGCACGCCACCGACCTCGGCCACCACGCCAGCCTGGCCGCCAGCTAGACGCCGTCAAGCGGCGGCTGACCGGCTCAGCGCCCGGTAGAGCAGCCGCGGGTCGCCGAGGCGCCGGCGCAGCTCGCGTTCGAGACCGGAGATCGGGTACAGGTTCTGCGGGGCGCGGGGGTCCTTGTACCGGGTGGAGGAGAACCGCATCAGGCAGGTCTGGCTGAGCCCGGCCAGCCGGATCACGTCGGCGACCGCCAGGTCGGCCGAGCACTCGACCCGGACCACGCCGGCCCACGGCGGGCCGCCCGTCCGGGGCAGCCGCAGGTACCAGCTGTGCCGGTCCCAGCTGGTCCCCATCAGGAATACCGGGGTCCGCTGCCCCGTCGTGAGCGTGCCCACCAGCGCGTTCAGCTCCGGCGGCAGGTAGCTGCTCCGGTGCGACTTTATGTAGCCGAGCGCGCGGGGCAAGTGCTCGCGCTGGCGGAGCGGCCCGTCCACGATGAGCAGGTCGTCCCGGTCACCAATCCCGTGGCCGGCCAGGGCGGACCGGGCCTCGGCCGCGACCGTCACCTCGAGCTCGGTCAGGCGCCCCTGCAGCAGCTGGGACAGCGTCTGGGCCAGCGGCCGGCCGGGCGCCGGCTTGGTGCGCTCCGCCGTGTAGGTCCCGGCCCAGGTGGCGATGTCGGCCGCGTGCGCGGCGACGGTGAACAAGCCGCGTCGCGGCTCGGCCTTCACCAGGTGGGCCTGTCCGCGGCAGCAGCACACGACCCCGGCGGCGTAGGAGGCGCACAGCGCCGCGCTCGCCTCGTGCGCGGGGGTGCCGTCCGGCGTCTCGTCGTCGATCCAGACCCGGGCCTCGATGCGGCGCACCCCGTCGACGAACAGCAGCGCGGCCGGCGGGACCAGGCCCGGCGGCGGGTCGACCGCCCGCCAGCGGGCGGCCGGCAGCTCCACGGTCACGTCCACCCGGGCGGTGGATTCGCCGAGATCCTCCTCCGGGTCGCTGCTGGTGCCGTAGCCCGGATCCCAGCCGTCCACGCTGAACCGCATGGTCACAGGGCTACCTCCGCCGCCGATGGCAGCCCTTCGCGGACCACGCTGGAGGTCTTCGCGTCGCGGGAGACGTGGAACCGGACCGGCACCCGCTCGGCCAGCGCCGCCACGTGGGTGATCACCCCGACCATCCGGTCGTCCTGGGCCAGGGTTTCCAGGGTGGTGGCCACCACGTCGAGGGTTTCCGGGTCGAGCGTGCCGAACCCCTCGTCCAGGAAGATCGAGTCCAGCCGGGCGCCCCCGGCCGCCGACAGGCTGGACATCTGCGCGGACAGGGCCAGCGCCAGGGCCAGCGAGGCCTGGAAGGTCTCCCCGCCGGACAGGGTGCGGACGGACCGGCGGGAGTCGGCGTCGGCATGGTCGATGACGTAGAACTCGCCGTCCTCGTGCGTCAGGTCGAACTGGCCGCCGGACAGGCCGGCCAGGTTGCTGGACGCGAACTCCACCAGGGTGTCCACGGCCGCGGTGACCAGCCAGCGCGGGAACTGGTCCGAGCGCAGCAGCCCGGCCAGCATCTTGGCCACGCCCTGCTCCTCGCGCGCGGCCTCCCACCGGGCCGTCAGGTCGGCCGCCTGGGCGCGCCGCTCGGTGATCCGCGCGGTGGCCGCGCGGGCGCGTTCCAGGGCCGTGGCGGCCTCGCGGGACGCGCTGGCCGGAACCAAGGCCGGCGCCAGGTCCAGGCCGGCGGCGGCCAGCTCGGCCCGTAGTCGGCCAGTCAGATCGTCGACGACCGAACGAGCCGCGTTCACCTTCTCCCGTCCCGCTCCGATGCTCTCGTTCCGAACCGAGGCCGCGCTGGCCGCCCAGCTCTCCAGGACGGTCCACGCGTCCAGCAGGTGAGCGTCATCCAGCGCGGGCGCGCCCAGCACGACCAGCGGATCGCGCGCCGCGGACAGCCGCGCCCGGGCCGCCGATCCGGCGCGTTCCAGCTCGTCCAGTGCCTTTTCCGCGGCGTCCAGGCCGGAACGGGCCGCGAGCAGGCGCTGCTCCGCCGTCGCGGCGGCCGCCTCGAGCTCGTCCCGCCGGGCCAGCTGGGCCATGATCTCGGCCTCGTCCGGGGCGTCGCCCAGCAGCTGCTCGAGCTCACCGATGCGGCCGGTCAGCTCCTCCAGCCTGGTCCGGGCCTGCTGCTGCTCGCGGGTCGCCTTCGCCGCCTCGGTGCGGAGCCGGCCCAGGCCGGCTTCCGCCTCAGCGAACCGGTCCCGCGCCTCTCGCAGCCGGTCATCGGCCGCGCGGGCGGCGGAACGGGCCCCGTCCAGCTCGGCGGCTCGTTCCCTGGCTCGCGCCGCGGCCCACCCGGACAACACGGTCCAGGCGGCCGCCAGGCCGGCGTCGTCGGCAGGCGGGGCACCCAGCCCCGCCAGCCGGTCACGGGTCGCGTGCCAGGCGCGGCGAGCCTGCGCCGCCTCACCCAGGACCGCTCCGTGCGCGTCCCCGGCCGAGGCGGCCTGCCGGCGCGCGGCGTCGAGTCCGGCCGCGGCTGTCCGGACGGCGCCATCCAGCTCCCGGCGGGAACCCAGCGCCACCGCGACCTGTGCCAGCGCGGCTTCGACCGACGACCCGGCGCCGCCGTCAGCACCGGCGTCGGCCGCGACGAACTCGGCCACGGCGGTCAGGTTCGCCTTCGCCAACGGCCCGGACAGCAGAGCGGCCAGTGCCTTCAGGTGCCGGGCCCGCTGGCCGGCCAGCGCCTCCAGGCCGGAGGAGGCCTTGGCTTCCGCTGTCGCGGCGGAAGCGGCGCGCTGGCGGGCTGTCTCGGCCCCGGTCGCCGCCCGGCCGAGGAGATCTTGCGACTTCTCGATGGCCAGCGCGTCCAAGGGAGCCGGCCGGGCCTCGACCGGCTGGTCGCAGACCGGGCAGGGCTGCCCGGCCACCAGGTGGGTGCGCAGGTCGGCGGCGAGGTGCGTCCGGCGGGCCTCGTCGAGCTCCCGCTGGCGTTCGCGGCGGGCCGATTCCGCCGCTTCTACGGCCGCGTCTGCGGACTGCCGGTCCCGGCTGGCCTGGGTCAGCTTCGCCTGCGCCGCGGCCTGGGCCGGACCGAGATCGTGCAGATCGCGCAGGTCCCGCTCGGCTCGCTCGAGGAGGCCGAGGCCCACGGCGGAGTCGACGGCGGCGCGGGCCTCACGATCGGCTCGTTCCGCGGCGTCGAGCCGCTCGCGGGCGCTGCGCATGGCCGTCTCGGCCGCGCGCTCGCGCTCATCGAGCTGGCTCACGCCGTCCGGGATGGCGACGGCGGCCAGGGTGGCGTGCACGGTGTTCAGGTCGCGGACTGCCTGCCCGGCGCTCTCGGCCGTCCGGGCGGCCTCGTCCCGGCCGGTGCGCAGCTGCTCGAGACCGGCTTCGGCCGCCGCGACCGCGTCGTCGGCTTGGCGGGACACGCCGCCCAGCCGTTCGGTAGCTCGCTCTAGCTCGGGCCGCTGGGCCGCACGTTGGCTCAGTTCCTGGCGGCGCTGCCGGGCGAGCTCGAGCGGTGCCCGACGCGGGCCGCCGGCCAGCGCTTGCCGGGCCGCGGTGTCGGCCTCGGCGGCTCGCCGCTCGGCCGCGCGGGCCTGCTCCAGGCCTTCCCGGGCCCCCGCCAGCCGGGTGTCCAGGGCGGCGGTGCCGTCCGGCACGCGGATCGCGGCCAGCGCGGCTCGCTCCCGTTCCAGCCGCTCGAGCTCCTCCGTCGCGCCGGCCAGGGCGCGGCTCGCGGCGTCGATCTCGGGCAGGGCCTGCCTCACCCGTTCGTTCAGAACGGTCAGGGCCTTTTCCGCCGCCTGAGCCTCGTGCTCGGCGTCGGGGGTGGCGTCGGCGAAGGTGGCCGCGGTCTCGCCGAGCGCGTCGGCGCGCTGCCCGGCCGCGCTGGCCCGCTGGTTGGCCCGCACCATCATCTGCTTGTAGTGCTCGGCGCCGAGCAGGCGCAGCAGGATCTCCTGCCGGTCGCCCGGCTTGGCGTGCAGGAACGCGGCGAACTGACCCTGCGGCAGCACCACGCACTGGCAGAAGTCGTCGTAGGACAGGCCGAGCAGGCGCTCGACCGCGTCGGCGACCCCGCCGTCCTTGGCCAGGACTTCCGTCGGCTCGCCCGCTTCGGCCCGGCCGTCCGGGCCGGCGATCCGTTCCAGGGTCGCGGCCCGCTGGCCGACCTTCGTGCCGATCCGGCGCAGCTCCCGGGCCACCACGTAGCGCTGGCCGGCCGCCTCGAACACCAGCCGGACCGTGCCCCGGCCCGTGGTCGGCGCGAGCGCGAGCGAAACCATGCCCCGCCGGCCCCAGCGGGGCACCGAACCGTACAGGGCGAAGGTCATCGCGTCGATGACGGTCGACTTGCCGGACCCGGTCGGGCCGACCAGCGCGAAGAAGCTGGCGTCGGTGAAGTCGACCCGGGTCGGCGCCCGGAAGGCGGCGAACCCGTTAATGTCCAGTACAACCGGCCGCATGACAGTGCCCCCTTGCTCAACTGGCCGTATCGGCGCTGGCGACTTCGGCGTGCAAATCGGCGAACAGCGCCGCGACCCGGGCGTCGGCCACGCTTTCCGCGGCGCAGTAGTCGGCGAACAGCTGCCCCGGCGTCTTGGTCACGTCGGCCGCGTCCGCGCGGCCGGCCTGGACCGGGGCGGCGAACTCGGGATCGATGCGGATCTCGAGGGCGTTCGGCAAGATGCCGGCCACTGCCTCGCGCAGGCCGGCCCGGCCGGCTCGCGCACCCAGGCCCGCAGGTAGTCCTCCCCGAGCGAGCCGGCCAGCGCCTCGAGTTCGGCCACCGTGCCGCGGACGGTGCGCAGCCGGCGGCTGGCCGTCACACCGATGTCGGTGATCCGGGCCGGGGTCGTCGGGGTCGCCTCGACCAGGCACACCGTGCTCGTGTTGTCCTGCTCGCCGAAGTCGACGGCGATCGGGGACCCGCTGTAGTGGACCGGGCAGTGGGCCGGCAGAGTCTGCCGGCGGTGCAGGTGCCCGAGCGCCACGTAGTGGGCCGAGACGGGGAAGATGCTGGCCGCCACGCTGTACTCGAAGATCGACTGGGCGGCTCGCTCGCCGCCGCCGAACAGGCCGCCGACGCAGGTCAGGTGGGACATGGCCAAGTTGACCGTATCCCCGGAGAACTCGCTGGTCAGGGCGTCGACCAGGTAGCGGATCTGGTCGTCGTAGGCGCGCACGTTCTCGGCCGGGGTGTTGGTCATGATCTCGGCCGCCTTGACGGCGTAGCGCGGCGTGAGGAAGGGCAGCACGGCCAGCTGGACGTCCTCCCCGGCGCGGGTACGGAAGCGGATCACCCCGCCCCTGTCCGGCCGGCGGGCCGCGCCGACCAGGGTGATGCCCACCTCGCCCATCAGCGGCCGGTAGGCCTCGAAGGTCGGCGCGTGATCGTGGTTGCCCGCGATGGCGATGACCTCGGCCCCGGTCCGCCGCAGCGCCAGCAGGGTCCGGACCACGAGCTGCTGGGCCGGGGCGGAGGGGGCGACCGAGTCGTACACGTCCCCCGCGATCAGGACCGCGTCGACCTGCTGTTCCTCGGCGATCTTGACGATCTCGCCGAGGACGGCGCGCTGCTCGTCGAGCCGGTCGCGGCCCTTCAGGGTCTTGCCGGTGTGCCAGTCGGCGGTGTGCAGGAACTTCATGGAACCCCTTTATGAAGGGCGGGCGTTAAAAGGGCGGGATGTCGTCGTCGTCGATGTCCGGCAGCCGCTGGAAAACATCAGCCTTCGGACTGTGCCCGTTGGCGGCTGCGATCGGCGCCGCGCATTCGGCCAGCCGGGTGGCCCAGGCCGGGAAGGGGAACTCGATCGCGAGCGGGACCGGGATCTCGGGCTGCGAGACGAACATCGCCCCCGGCTTGGCCAGCGTGGCCCGGGTCCGCTGCTGGGCGGGCAGGAACCCGTACTCGGTGCGCCCGGCCTCGGCCGGGTCGAGGCGGCCGACCACGCGGATGGCCGAGTTGGACACGATCCGCCGCTCGACCTCGCTCGCCGTCTGCTGCGCGCCGATGAGAATGATCCCGAGCGACCGGCCCCGCTCGGCGATATCGAGCAGCACCTCCTTGATCGGCGAGCTGCCCTCGCGCGGCGCGTACTTGTTCAGCTCGTCGATCATGGTGAACAGCAGGCCGCCCGGGCCGGCCGCTTCCTTGCGGGCGGTCTCGGCCGCCAGCACCACGCCGACGACGAACCGCTGCGCCCGTTCCTGCAGGTTATGCAGATCCACGACGGTCAGCTGCTGATCCCTGGTTGACACCGTCTTGCGAGACGAGCTACCCAGATCCGCTCGGATGAGCGAGCGCAGCGGCCGCACCGACGAGCGCATCCGGCGGACGAACGCGTTGATCGTCCCCACCCCGGTCACCGGGCCCGCCCAGGCCTGCCGGGTCGCCTCGTCGGTCAGCCGGTCGGTGATGACGTCGACGAGCTCCTCGTAGGTGGTGACCACCTCGTCGTCGATCCGGACCGCGCCGTCGTCGCCGTACGGCACCGAGTCCATCCGCAGCCGCGCCGCGACCTGGTGGATCACGATCGTGTACTGGTTCCGCTCGTCCTCGGCATCGGCGAATACGTACGGCAGCAGGACCTGGGCGCAGAACTCGGCGATCGTCCACCAGAACGCCTCGACGCCGCTGGTGCGACCGGTGACGTTCGGCCGACCGGTGAGGTCATCCGGCATCGGGGGGGCGTAGAAGCCGACCGAGGCGAACGGCTCGGCGGGCAGGCCGAGCTGGGCGTACTCGGCCCGCATGTCGTCGTCCAGGCGCCGGTTGGGCTGGTCGAGGAACAGCAGGTCCTCACCCTTCACGCTGAACACCAGGGCCTTGGCGTTGACCGCCCGCGGGCCGAGCACGCCCGACCGGAAGATCGCGTGCAGCAGGAACAGCGCGAAGCTGGTCTTGGTGGCCACGCCCGAGATCCCGCTGATCGACACGTGCGCGCCCCGGGTCCCGTCCAGGAAGTCCAGGTTGACGAAGATCGGGGCGCCGTCCCGGCCCCGGCCGACCGGCACCTTGGCGTCCATCCGGTCGAAGTACAGGGCCTGCGCGCGCTCGTCGCCGTGGGCGCGGCGGACGACCTCGCCCGGCCGGGGCGGCACGTAGACCTCGGGCTCGACCCGGGTGGTGCTCACCTCGGCGATCTCCTGCACCTGGGCGGGCAGCACGCCGTCGGAGATGAGGAAGACGTCGGAGCCGAAGCTCGCGCCCTCGTGCCGGGCCCGGACCTGCGTCACGACCCCGCTGGTCATGACCGGCCCGACCCCCGGCACCTCCCGCAGGGTGACCACCACGTCGTCTAGCTGCAGGTACGCGCCTTCCCGCAGCGCCACGTTGAACTGCAGCGGGGTGGAATCCTCGGTTCCCACCACCTGGCCCACCAGGTCCTCGGCCACGGCGCCTCCCTTCCCCCGCGCTATCTTCCCGCACGATAGGTACTCTGGCCGCCATGACGGCGCCGTTTGCCCGTTCCCTGCTCGGCTGGAAGGCGAGCCCGAAGAACAAGCTCCGCTGGCCGCTGGTCCCGAACTTCGCCGACGTCGACAACCCGGAGTCGATGCGGATCGCGGCGGGCGTGCTCGACGCGCTCGGCGTGCCGCCGGACCAGGCTTCCGACGTGCCGAAGGACCCCGGCGCCCCGCTGGAGCTCGCGGTCCGCGACGACCTGGCCGCCGCGCTGCCCGCGCTGGCGGGCAGCCGCGGCTGGCTCGTGGCCTGCGGCCAGATCATCACCAAGTTCGATCAGTATGCTCATCTCAGTGAAGTATACGAACTGGTGCGCGGCTATCCCGAGCTTCGCGTCACCATCGGCACGGATTACCTGATCAAGCCGGACGTCACCGTCGCCCTGAACGACGTGTCCACCGCGTCCTGGCTGCCGCCGCTGCACGCGGCCATCTCGTGCAAGTGGACCATACGCTCCGACCGGGTGCAGAACATCCGACACGAATGCCTGCAGATGATCCGCCACCGGCGGGGCCGGCAGCCCCACCTGGTGACGGTGACGGCCGAGCCGCTGCCGAGCCGGATCGCCTCGATCGCCCGGGGCACCGGCGAGGTCGACGCGGTCTACCACGTGGCCTTCGACGCGATGGCCACCAGCGTGGCCAAGAACGCCAACGCCGACCAGAAGGACGCCTGGACCGAAGTCGTGGGCCAGCGCCGTCTGCTCAGCTACGAGGCCCTGGCCGGCATCCTGGCCTCCCGGTGACGGCTTTCGGCGCGGACCTCCAGGAGCGCCTGACGCGCCGGTTCGGGTCCGGGGTCGCGGACTGGTGCGCCGGGCTCCCGGCGCTGGCCCGCTCCTTTGCCGTCCGGTGGACGCTGGAGCTCGGTGAGCCGTTCCCCGGCGGGAACAGCTCCGTGGCCATCCGCTGCGCGCGTTCCGACGGCTCGCCCGCGGTGCTGAAGCTAAGCCCCGACCTGGCGGTCGTGGCCGAGCAGGTGGAGACGCTCCGGCTGTTCGGCGCGAGCGGCCGGGTCCGGCGGTACTGGCCGCGGATGTGCCGGCGGGCGCGGTCCTGCTGGAGCTGATCGAGCCCGGCACCGTGGCCCGCGAGCTCCAGCCGCCCCCCTCCGCGCGGGACTGGGCCGCACTGCTGACGGCCCTGCACACGGCCCCGGTGCCCCCCGGCTATCCACAGGACCTGCGCGCCCATTGCGAGGGGTTCTTCGACCGGATCGGCCGCCGGGTCGCGGAGCCGGAGGTCGGCCGCTGGGTCAGCGCCGCCGACGTGGCGCGCGGCGCCATCCGGTGCGAGGCCCTGCTGGGCACGGAGACGACCCGGGTCCTGCTGCACGGAGACCTGCACCTGGCCAATGTCCTCGACGGCGGCCCCCGGCGCGGCCTGGTCGCGATCGACCCGAGGGCCTGCACCGGCGATCCGTGCTTCGACGCCGTGGACTACCTGCTCGACGGCGCGGGCCGCGACGGGATCGGCACCCGGTGCGCGGCGCTGGCCGCCACGTCGGGGCTGGACGCCGGCCGCCTGCACGACTGGTGCCGCGCCGTCGCCCCCATCGTGGCGATCACCTGCCTCCGGCGTCCCGGCTCACAGCGGGCCGTCGCGGAACTGCTCGCCCTGGCCCGGGCCTGAGGGACTGCGCTTCTCGAGCCACTCGCTGATGACGATCCCCGCCGTCACGGCCACGAGGAGCAGGTACGTGATGGAGCTCAGGAAAACCAGCCCGATGATGGCGCGCGGGGGATCACCCTCGGAGTTGACGGGCCAGGACGGGATGAGCGCGACCGCCCATACGCCCGCGTAGAGCGCGGTCGTCGCCGAGAGCACCCAGCCGGGGCGCAGCGTAGGCTGCTCATCCTGCGCCCGGACCGGCTTGGGCGGCGGTTCCGCGACCAGGCTGACGGGAAAGTCGGCGGTGAGGACGGCCAGCTCCGCCTGGGTCCGGGCCGCGAACGCCTCCTCCACCCGCTGGTCGAACTCGCCCTTGGCTAGCATGCCCTGCACGAACGCGGCCTTGATCCGGCCGATCACCTGCTCGCGGTCGGCGTGAGACGCGCGGAGTTCACCACGGCTCCGGTCTTCTGCGGCAGCATCTCCAGGCCCTGCCATCACGGCGCCTCCCCAACCAGCAGTGATGCAGCGAAGCGTAAACCCCGTTACCGCTCCCTGGCTATGGCCACGACGGCTAGATGGGGTACCGGGTGGGTTCGGTGGTGTAGGGCCGCCCGGAGGGCGTGGTCCAGGTGACGGTCCCGTCCGGGTGCTGCTCGACGCTCCACCGGGGATGCTGCTTGAGGCGGTGGTCGCGCCGGCACTTCGGATCGCCGTTGCACAGGCACGTCCGCCCGCCCGTCTCGTAGGGGGTGTTGTGCTCGTAGTCGCAGGTGGCGGCGGGCCGGCGCCGTAGTGGCCGGGGCCGTGGTGGGCGGGGGCGGCGCCGTAGTGGCCGGGGCCGTGGTGGGCGGGCGCGGTGCCGTGGTGGCCGGGGCGGGAGTCGGTGCCGGTGACCAGGTCGGCCAGGGCCCGGGCGCGGAGCAGGTCCATGTCCCCCTCCAGGCCGGCCCGCTTCAGCTGGACCGCCCACCAGGTGATCCGCTGGTCCATCGCCAGCACCCAGGCCGGGGGCAGCTCGCGGCCGGCCAGGGCGCCGTTCCCGGAGTCCTCCCCCCACCGCTCCACCCGGGCTCGCTTCGCCGCCTGCTCCCGCCGCTCCCGCGCCTTCTGCGGGGCGACCTCCAGGACCGCCCGGGCGAGCGCCTCCCGCAGCGAGCCGGGGGTGATCCGCCCGGCCCGGCCCAGCACCAGCGCCTCCACCGCCGCGGCTTCCCTCTCGGTGAGCAGGGCGGTGTGGCTGACGATCATCTTGGCCTTGGCGGCGGTGATGATCCCGTCGCGGAGCAGGGCCCGGGTCCCGGGCAGCTTCCCCTCCAGCGCCTCCGCCACCGTCAGCAGCCCGGCCGCCTCGCGGCGGGAGACGGCCAGCACATGGGCCAGCTCATCCGCGGCGAAGTCCTCCCCGCCGGTCCCGGCGGGCTGGCCGGACGAGGACGTTTCCAGCGGCGGGCGGCGGCGGGACAACGCCGCGGCCGCGGCCAGCTTCCGCGCCGCCGCGTGGGATTCCAGCCGGTCCCAGGCGCACAGCATCCCGGTCAGCTCATCATCGGAGACACCCGCAAAGGAGCCGTCCCCGGCGGCCCGGTCGGCGAGCACCGCCAGGTCCGCGCACGCGGGCATGACGTCCAGGCACTGCCCGGTCCCGAACCCCGCCGCCGCGCTGGAGGACTCGCCCGCCCGCCGCCGCGCCGACCCCGGCTGCCCGGCCCCCGCCGCCGCGCCGACGCGGCGGCCGCCTGCGCGGCCAGCACCCGAGCTACCCCGGCCGGATCCGGGGCATCCGCCATAACCGGCGCTGTCAGCGCCACGGCCTCGGCGATCTCCGCCAGCTCAGCCTCGGTCAGGTCCGCGTCCGGGGACAGGTAGTCCTCTTCCTCCAGCCACATCTCCGGATCGGCATCCTCGGCCGGATCGAAATCAGCCCACGCCTGCCACTCCTCGGCGGACACCGGATCCGGGCGCGTGATCACCGGCTCCCAGGGGACCGAAGCGTCGCCAAGCTCGCCAGGGAGCCGGGTGAGATCCCGATCTCGCCCGCAAGGCCCGTGAGCTGGCGATGCGTCCATGGATCCCCCTTCATGGAAGCCTCCCGTTAATCGAAATCATAATTGATAATTATGATCAAAGCAACTGGATTGTCAGTAGAAGTATCGATGTGACGAAAGGGAAAAAAGAAATTCAGGAGGCTGAGAAATGCCATCCTTCCGGTCTGCGAAGCAAAGCCGCGAAAGTAAACATCCACGGCGTCGGAAGCGTGTCACGGCGGGAGGCGTGTCACGGCGGGAGATGTGTCCTGTTCAGCGCGACCAGGTCGTGGATCAGGTGGTGGATGACGTGGCGCGTAAGAACGGGCCAGCCGCGCAGCTCCGGCGCGTCCAGTTCGGGCGCGGTCAGGTGACACCCCGGGTCGCGCGTACCCGCGCGGGCCGCCTGCCAGGCGCGGGGTCCGGTCACGAACTGGTCGTCGGCGAGGTCCATCCAGTCGACGGGGTGCCCGTCCGTCTCCGGGGTCCAGTCGCGTCACCGCCCCGGCCGTTCCCGGATCGGTGAACTTGCTCTGGTTCTTCCAGGTGACACCGCACACCGTTCCTCCTGCTGCCTCAATTCCGAAATATCCGGCTACCCCGAGCCTCGCTCTCTTGCCCCGAGCATTCACCCCGATAAACACCCGGTCCTGATAGACACGTGCCATGGCCACATTGCCCATTCCGGACCTTGCCGAGGTGTTCGCGGCGCGCCGGCGCATCGAGCCCTACCTGAAGCCGACCCCGCTCTACCGCTATCCCGCCCTGGACGCGCTGACCGGGACCCGGATCCGGGTCAAGCACGAGAACCACCAGCCGGTCGGGGCGTTCAAGGTCCGCGGCGGCGTGAATCTGGTCAGCCAGCTGACCGCGGACGAGCGGCGGCGCGGGGTGATCGCGGCCTCGACCGGCAACCACGGCCAGTCGGTGGCGTACGCGGCGGAGGAGTTCGGCGTCCGGGCGATTATCTGCATGCCGGAGCGGGCCAACCCGGTGAAGGTCGAGTCGATGCGGGCCCTCGGGGCCGAGGTGGTCTTCCACGGCCGCGATTTCGACGAGGCCCGGGAGCACTGCGAGAAGCTGGCCGCCGGGCACGGGTACCGGTACATCCACTCGGGCGACGAGCGGCCCTCGTCGCCGGGGTCGCCACCTGTGCCCTGGAGATCATCGAGGCGTGGCCGGACACCGAGGTCATCGTGGTCCCGGTCGGCGGCGGCAGCGGGGCGGCCGCGGCCTGCCTGGTGGCCAAGACGGTCCGCCCGTCGATCGAGGTGATCGCCGTGCAGTCCGAGGCGGCCCCGGCCGCTTACCGGTCATGGCGGGCCGGATCCCTGGTGACGGATACCAACAGCACGTTCGCCGAAGGGCTGGCCACCCGGACGGCCTTCGAGCTGCCGCAGCGGATCATGCGGGAGAAGCTGGACAACTTCGTCCTGGTCGCCGAGGAAGCGCTGCGCGACGCGACCCGGCTGATGATCGAGAAGACCCGCAACCTGGTCGAGCCGGCCGGCGCCGCCCCGCTGGCGGCCATGCTGGCCGAGCCCGGCCGGTTCGCGGCGCGCAACGTGGCCCTGATCTGCACCGGCGGCAACATCAGCCCGGCTCAGCTGGCCGGGCTGTGGACCGATCGCGGGGGGCGGCTATGACCGAGCCGAGCAGTTAGACCGATCAAGGGGAGTGGCCATGACCGAGCCGAGCAATACCGAGCAGGCCGTCCAGGTGGAGCGGTCCGGGCCCGTCACCACCGTCCTGCTGCACCGCCCGGCCCGGCGCAACGCGGTGGACGGCCCCACCGCCGCGGCGCTCGCGGCGGCCTTCCGGGCGTTCGACGCCGACCCGGACGCCGCCGTCGCGGTGCTGCACGGCCAGGGCGGCGTCTTCTGCTCCGGCGCCGACCTGACCGCGCTCGGCACCGAGCGCGGCAACCGGGCCACCCCCGACGGTGACGCGCCGATGGGCGTGAGCCGGCTGCGGCTGTCCAAGCCGGTCATCGCGGCGGTGTCCGGGTACGCGGTGGCGGGCGGGCTGGAGCTGGCCCTGTGGTGCGACTTGCGGGTGGCCGACGAGACCGCCGTCTTCGGGGTCTTCTGCCGGCGCTGGGGCGTGCCGCTCATCGACGGCGGGACGGTACGCCTGCCCCGCCTCATCGGCACCAGCCGGGCGATGGACATGATCCTCACCGGCCGCGCCGTGGACGCCCAGGAGGCCCACGCGATCGGGCTGGCCAACCGGGTCGTCCCGGCCGGCCAGGCGCTGGCGGCCGCGCAGGAGCTCGCGGCCCAGCTGGCCGCGCTCCCGCAGGTCTGCCTGCGCAGCGACCGCGCGTCGGTGCTGGACCAGGAGGGCCTGGAGGAGCCCGCCGCGCTGGCCGCCGAGTTCGCGCACGGCCAGCGGGCACTGACCGCCGAGGCCGCGGCCGGCGTCGCCCGGTTCACCGCGGGCGCAGGCCGCCACGGGACCTGACGGTCACGCGGGGGCGGATGGCGACGTCTGCCCGGCTGCGGTCACGTCCCGATGGCCGACGATCCCGCCGTCGCCGCCCTCATCACCCGGACCGCCAACCGGGTCCTGGAGGCCAGCCGGCAACTCCTTTTGTAGCTGACAACATGTGACGAGTCGTTACAGTGGGTATAGCCACGTGTTCTGATGCTACTGAGGAGAGCGGCCGCGGATGGCAGGCGAAGCCGAGGACCTGACCGCGCGGTTGCGGGCCGAGTTCCCGCACGCGCTGCGGAACGGGCAGGTGGTGGCGTACTACCAGCCGGAAGTCGAGCTGTCCACCGGCCGCGTCGTGGGGGCGGAGTCGCTCGTCCGCTGGGAGCATCCCGAGCTCGGCACGCTGCCGCCGGCCCTGTTCACCCCGGTGGCCGTCAGCCTGGGCCTGATGGGCGAGCTCACCCGGATGATGCTGGCGCTGGCGCTGGCGCAGCACCGGGCCTGGGCCGCGGCCGGGATGATGGTCCCGGTCGCGGTGAACATCGGTCCCGAGTGCGTGACCGATCCGGGCTTCCCGGCCGAGGTGACCGAACTCCTGCGCCGTGAGCAGGTACCCGGTCCCATGCTGGCCCTCGAGGTCAGCGAGCAGACCGGGACCGCCGCCGTCAGCTCCGGCTTCTTCGCCCAGCTGGCCGAGGCGGGCGTGCGGATCGCCCTGGACGACTTCGGCACCGGCTTCGCCTCGCTGGAGAGCCTCGGCGGCTGGCCGGTGAACGAGCTCAAGCTCGACATGTCCCTGGTCCGCCCCATCGCCAGCCGGTCGAGCTTTCGCACCATCGTCCGCACCACCGTCGACCTGGCCCACCAGCTCGGGGTCAAGGTGGTGGCCGAGGGCGTCGAGTCCGACGCCATCCGGTCCGAGCTGCGGGCCCTCGGCTGCGATATCGGCCAGGGCTATTTCCTCGGGCGGCCGATGCCGCCGGGCGTGTTCGCCGACTGGATGCACGGCCGGGCGCAGCCGCGGCGGGGTGTCCCGGCCCAGGCGGCCGTGCCGGCCGCCGAGACGGCGGAGCGGGAGGACCGCGGGCGGGCCCGGCAGTGGGTACGCCGGATCGTCGAGCCGGTCGGCGGCTGGACGCTGACCGCGGCCGTGGCCATCCTGGTCGGCTACGGACTGTGGCAGGTCTTCCGCTGGGGCGGCCACCGGCACCAGGCCCTGATCGGGGACCTGGCCTTCTTCCCGCCGAACGCCGCGGGCGGCTACTGCGCCTGGCGGGTGTCCCGCCGCACCGACCTCGGCTGGCCCACCATCCGGGCCTGGCGGCTGCTGTCGGTCGCCATCTGGCTCTACCTGCTCGGTGACGCGATCCAGCTGCTCTACGAGGTGGTCCTGCACCAGCGGCCGGACCCGACCTGGGCCGACGCCGCCTATATCGCCTTCTACCCGGTGGCCAGCGCGGGCCTGCTCGCCTTTCCGGCCCGCCGCCGGACCAGGGCGGAGCAGATCCGCGGCCTGCTCGACGTCAGCACCGTATTCGTCGGCGGGGCGACGCTGCTGTGGTACGTGGCGCTCGGCCCGGCGGTGGCGTCGAAGCCCGGCTTCGACTTGCCCGACCTGGTGATCTTCGCCTACCCGATCGGCGACCTGGTGCTGCTGTTCGGGGTGCTCTCGCTGCTGTGGCGGGGCGTCTCACGGGCCAGCGTGCTGCCGTTGCGGGTCTTCGCCACCGGCATGCTGGTCTTCATCGCGGCCGATGTCACCTACGACTACATCACCATCCACGCGCCCTATAACGGCGGCGACCCGGTCGACACCCTGTGGATGCTGGCGCTGACCATCGTGTGGGTGGCGGCCGCCTGCCAGCTGCGGGTCCGCCCGGCAGACGGCGACGCGGCGCCGCCGCGGCCGGTCACCACCCGGCCGAGCACGCTGCCCTACCTGGCGGTCGCGGCCAGCTACCTGCTCCTCACCGTCGTCGGCCTGCGCCACCTGGACTTCGACTCGCTCGGCGGCGTGCTGCTCGGCGCGGTGCTGCTCACCTTCCTGGTGATCGTGCGCCAGGTCGCCACGCTGCAGGACTACGGCCGGCTCGCGCTCCGGTACCAGGAACTGGCCTCGATCGACGGGATGACCGGCCTGTACAACCGGCGGCACTTCATGGAGATGGCCGAGGCCGCCTTCGCCCACGCGCAGCGGCTCGACGAGCCCCTGGCCGTGCTGATGCTGGACGTGGACCACTTCAAGGAGATCAACGACGTGCACGGCCACGCCGCCGGGGACCGGGTGCTGGCCGACCTGGCCCAGTCCTGCCGCGAGCACATCCGGCCGGCCGACGTCGCGGGGCGCTACGGCGGCGACGAGTTCATCATCGTGATCCCCGGCATCAGCAGCCCGCGGGCGATCCAGATCGCGACCCGGCTGACCGGGCCGCCCGCCCACGTCACCGGCGCGGACGGCCAGCCGGTCACGTTCACCGTCAGCGTCGGCATCGCCGAATGCGGTTCCTGCCCGGACCTGCCGCTGCTGCTCGCGCACGCCGACGCGGCCATGTACGCGGCCAAACGGGCCGGCGGAGGCTGCTGGCGCCGCTACGAGGACACCGAGCAGGCCGCCGCCCTCTCACGCTGACCGCTGGCCCGCTGATGGCTGCTGTGGATCGGGCGGTCCGGCCAGCGCGGGCCACCGGAAGCGGCTGAGGTCGCGGCGACCCTGACCGTCGGCACCGGGAGCAATACGGGGGACGAACGAGCGGCGGTCACGCCCCGCTCACGTGCGTGCGGCACCGGCCCGGAGGCCTGCTCCGTCATCGCGTGCTGGCACTGGAAGCGGCAGGTGACGCAGCCGCCGGCCGCCGCGCGGTGGCGGCGGGTGGCCATGAAGATCGCGAAGGCGAGCGAGGCGGCCACGGCCGTGCCGATGGTCGCCGCGAGGACCGCGACCAAGGTGGCCGCATCGCCGAACAGATGACTGACGGGCCCGGCGAACACCAGCCAGGCGACGGCCACGATGGCGGCGAAGCATCCGGCGGGGCGGGCATAACAGACCATGGGGTCGGCCTCTCATCGTGTCGCGCTCTGTATACGAGGTGGCCTGGCACCGTTGCCGTCCAATACTTAAATCGCTCAACAGGGCGGAAAAGTCAAGACCCAGAGTCGACCGGTTGTACGCGCAGCGTGATGAGGGCGAGCAGTCCGGCGGCCAGCGCGAGCGCGGCCGACAGGTAGAGCGCGGCGTGCAGGCCGTCGTGGAAGGCCTGGTAGGCGGCGCCGATGACCTCCTGGACGAGCTTGCCGAACCCGGCGTAGGCGTTAGTGTTCTTCGGGATCTGGCCGGTCTCGATGGCGTTGGTCACCAGGCCCTGGAAGGCGGCCGGCACGCCGAGATGCTTCATCTGGGCGACCAGGCTGACGTGCAGCTGGGAGTAGACCAGCGAGCCGAGTATCGCGACCCCGGTGACGGCGCCGATCTCCCGGCTGGTGTTGGTGGCCGACGCGGCCATCCCGGACCGCTCGGCCGGGACCGCGGACAGCACCGCCGAGGTGATCGGCACCACGGTCGTGCCGATGCCGATGCCGGCCACGCACAGCGCCACCGTCAGCAGCGGGTAATCGGGGTGCGGGGACAGGTAGCCGTCGGTCAGGAACAGCCCGACGGCCAGCAGCAGGCAGCCGATCGTGATCGACCAGCGCGGCCCGGCCAGCGCCGTCCAGCGCCCGGCCAGCACCGAAGACGCGATCATCAGCACCGTCATCGGCGCGAACACCGCGGCCAGCCGGTAGCCGGACGCGGCCGGCACCTCGGTCAGGTACAGCGCGGTGAAGAAGAAGATGGCGAAGGTGGCGAAGTAGGTGCAGAACGCGGCGATGTTGGCCACGCTGAACTGCGGCACGCGCAGGAAGCGCAGGTCGAGCAGCGGGTTCGGGGACCGGCGCTCCCACCAGCCGAACGCCGTGAACATGACCGCGCTCAGGCACAGCAAGGCGATCACCAGGGCCGAGCCGAAGCCGGCCGACTCCGCGTCGATGATCGCGAACACGAACGTGGCCAGCGCGCCGGCCCCCAGGATCGTGCCGGCCGTGTCGACCCGTGCCGCCGTGGGGTCTGAGCTTTCCGGCAGGGTGACCGCGGCCACGATCAGGGCGGCCAGCCCGAACGCCAGGTTGAACCAGAAGATACCGCGCCAGCTCCACACGCCGGTCAAGATGCCGCCGACGACCGGGCCCGCGGCCAGCGCGAACCCCGACGTCGCGGCCCACACGCCGATGGCCCGGCTCCGGGCCCGGTCGTCCGGGTACAGGTGGCGCAGCATGGACAGCGTGCCCGGCTCGCTGGCCGCCGCACCCAGGCCCATCACGGCCCGGCCGGCGATGAGCGTCTGCACGTTCGGGGCGAGCGCGCACAGCACCGAGCCGGCGCAGAAGACGCCGACGCCGGCCAGCATGACCTTCTTGCGGCCGAGCTCGTCCCCGATCATCCCGCAGGCCAGCATGATGCTGGCGAAGGTGAGCGCGTAGGCGCCGACGACCCACTGCAGGCCGGACACGTTCGCCTTGAGGGCGACCTGGATGTCGCCCAGCGCCACGCTGACCACGGTGTTGTCGAGGAACGTCAGGAAGAGCACCGTGCACAAGGTGGCTAGGGCCAGGCCCTGGCCACCCCGCTGAGCGCGCCGCTCGGCTAGCCGTTGCACGCGGACGGCGCGGTGCCGTTGTTCTCCAGCTTGAGCAGCTGGCAGAAGCTGACGTCGCCGACCTTCCAGATGCCGCCCTCGTAGACCGCGGTGCCGGTCTGGTTGGCCAGCGCGGTGGCCCCGCCCAGCGTGATGTTGTAGCTGACGCTGGCCGAGGTGGCGGAGTTGACCACCACCGCGGTGACCTTGGCCCCGGCCGTGCTGGCGAGGCCGGACCCGGCCTGGGCCTTGATGATCACGGAGAACTTTTCCCCGTTCTGCAGCAGCGAGATCTTCTTCGCGGCGTCGGTGGAGCCGTTGAAGAACGCCTCCCAGTTGGCGGTGATCTGGGCCGTGGCGTTGCCGCCCGCGGTGGCCGGAGCCGAGCTGCTCGGCGCGGTCGGGCTGGCGGAAGACGCGACCGCCGAGGGGGACCCGGCCGCCGAAGCCGAAGAAGCGGGGGCACTGGATGAGGGAGCGCCGGCGGCAGACGTCGAACTGCTGCTGCAGGCGGCCACGGTCACGGTCAGGCTCAAGCCGAGCAACGGGACCGCAATCCGGTGAGCCAGAAGCTGGAACCGCATCACACGCCTCCTAGGAACACTGCCATTCTGAGTGAAACTGACGTGCTTGCTCAGTCTGCCCCGAATGTTTCCCAGGAGTCGGCTGATTACCCGTACGAATCCGACGAACGCGTCAGGGTCACTGCTCCCGGCGCGGCCCGTCTTAGGACTCCTACCAGCGGAAATGTACGAAAACGCGGCCGAAGTTCTTCGAATCCTTCTCCAGCCGGTGGTATTGCGCTTTGATATCTTTTCGCTCGAGGAACCGCAGCACGTGCTTCTTGAGCTGCCCGGAGCCCTTGCCCGGGATGATCTCGACCAGCGGCGCCTTCTTGGCCACGGCCTCGTCGATGATGGCCTGCAGCGCCCGGTCGATGTCCTGCCCGCGGTTGTAGATGTCGTGCAGGTCAAGCTTGAGCTTCATAGTCACCGCCCTGAGGAAACAGTACAGCGATGATCGACGCGACCGTCGTGTCCGGGTCGTCGGACGGCACCACGGTCACCACCCGTTCCTCGGGCTGGGGCGGCTCCAGGGCGGCGAACTGGCTGCCGAGCAGCTGTTCGGGGAAGAAGTGTCCGTGCCGGGCGGCCAGTCGCCGGGCCAGTTCCGCGCGGTCGGGAGCCAGGAACACCATCCGCGCCTGCGGCCTGCCGTCCAGCAGCAGGTCCCGGTAGGAGCGCTTGAGCGCCGAGCAGGTGACCACGGCGGATTCGTTCCCCGCGATGCGCTCGTCCATCCACGCGGCGATGGCCCGCAGCCAGGGCCAGCGGTCCTCGTCGGTCAGCGGGACGCCCGCCCGCATCTTGGCCACGCTGGCGGCCGGGTGGAAGTCGTCGGCGTCGGTGAACGGCCAGCCCAGCCGCCCGGCCAGCCGCAAGCCGACCGTGCTCTTGCCGCTCCCGGACACGCCCGCCACGATCGCGATCATCGTGGGACAAAGGCTACTAGGAGACTTCGTAGCCGACGATGACCTCGCCGGCGTCCAGCCGCTTGACCGAGATCACCCCGGTGCTCTTCGGGGTCGGGAAGGGGAGCACGGTCTGGCCCTTGGTGGAGTCGACCGTGATGCTGTTGGTGATGTGCCACTGAGTGTCGTAGATCGCTACCCGGAGCACCGCGGGGGACATGCCCTGCAGCCCGTTGTCGCAGCCGAACGCGATGCTGGACCCGCTGCCGTGCGGCACCGTGATCACCGTGACGGCGCTAGCGCCGTTGTTGAGCTGGCCTGACTGCACTTGGACCTCCACCTTCGGCTGGAACGAGCCGATCCACGCGGTCAGCTCGGCCGGCGTTCCCTTGAACACGTCGTTGTCATGGCGGCTGGACGCGCCCGACTGCCAGAACGTCCAGGCTCTCCACGGGGCGGGCGCGGACGGCGCAGCCGACTGGAAGTCGGCCAGCCACAGCGGGTACGAGCCGAGGCCCGCGCAGTTGCCCGCGGTGACGAAGCTTAAGAACGAGTACACGCCGCGCGGGTTGTGCGGGCGCAGCGGCACCAGCTTGGCCATGAAGTCGCGGGCGCAGGCGGCCACCGCGGACGGCGACGCGCCGGGCGTCTCGTTGTCCAGCCAGAGCATGTCGGTGGTGTCCAGGCCGACCTTGCCCAGCTGCTCGACGAAGTAGCTGGCCTGCGCGGCCCCGTCCAGCCGGGGGTCGAGGAAGTGATAGGCGCCCCGGGCCAGCCCCTTGGCCTTGATCCGGGGCCAGTTCCAGGTCAGGAACGGGTCCGGCGAGTTCGTGCCCGCCGCCCCGAGGCCCTGGCTGACCCGGCAGATGCCGAACGACAAACCGGACGTGCCGGCCCAGTTGAACTCGCCGCCGAAATTGGACACGTCGATGCCCCTGGCGTTTCCCGCCACCGCGTTCACCCCCCGAAGACCTGCCGACCCCTCCGCTCCGCTGTGATCGTAGCGTGATGCTTACTATGAGGAGTGGCGATTTCCGCGGGAGTAGTGCTGGCCGGCGGCCAGTCATCCCGGATGGGCCAGCCCAAATCGGGACTTGAGTGGCACGGGTCCACGCTGCTGCGCCGGACGGCCCAGATCATGGCCCGGGCCACCAGCGGCCCGGTCGTGGTCGTCCGCGCCGCTGGGCAGGACCTCCCGGAGCTACCGGACGGCGTCCTGGTGGCCGACGACCCGCGCGAGGGCCGGGGCCCGCTGCAGGGCATCGCCGCCGGGCTGGCGGCGCTGAGCGGGCGCGCCGAGGTCGCTTTCGTGGCCTCCACCGATATGCCGTTCCTGCACCCGGCCTTCATCCGGCGCGTGCTGGGCGTCCTGGCGGAGGGAGCGGACGCCGACGTCGCCCTGCCGGTGGACCGCGGGTACAAGCAGCCGCTGGCGGCCGGGTACCGCGTCTCGCTCGCGGAAGCCGCCGAGCGCCTGGTCAAGGAGGACCGGCTCCGGCCCGCGTTCCTGTTCGAACAGTGCCGGGTGCGGACGCTGGATGACGCCACGCTGAAACAAGACCCGTTGCTCGGCGCGCTCGACCCGGACCTGGACTCGGTGCTGAACGTCAACACTCCCGCCGACTACGCCGCCGCCCGCGCCCGGCCGGCGCCCGAGGTGAGCGTCCAGCTCGTCGGCACGGTCGCGAAAGGCGGCGCTAGCGGCGGGCCGCACCTGGTCCGCGCGGCCACCGTGGGCGCCGCCGCCGACACGGTGGCCGTCGTGTTCGACCGCCACGTGACGGCCGCGCTGAACGGCGATCAGATCACCCGCGACCGGACGACGCCGCTCGCCGCGGGCGACACGGTCTTCTTCCTGTCCGCCGACGCGGGCGGGTGACGGCGATGCCGGCCGGCGGCTACTTCGGGCGGCCGCTCGTCGTGGACGTCACCAGCGGAACCAGCCGGACCCGGCCACTGCCGGACGGCGTGCTGCGCGGCTATCTCACCGTCACCGGCACCGTCAGCATGGGCGCCGAGCCCGAGTCGGCGGTGACTCCTGGCGGTGCGATCGCCATGCCGACCGGCGGCGTCATCCCGGCCGGCGTGACGTCCGTGCTGATGCACGCCAAGCCGGTGGTGATGATCTTCTCCACCGGCGACGAGGTGGTCCCGGCGGGCAAGCCGGAGCTGAAACCGGGGCAGTCGTCCGGCTGGTCGGCGGCTGTGTGGCGGCGCCCCCGGAACCGTCGACGCGGGCCCGGCTGTCCCGGGATCTCGCGTCGGCGACCGGACGGCTCGACGCGGGCAGTGAGGTAAACCTGGTCCTGTATGCATGACAGCCCGTTCATCAAGGACGTGGCGGTGGCGCAGGCTCTGGCCGCCTGGCGGGCCGCCCGCGAGGCGGCCGGCTGCCCGGACCGGCTGCCCGTCGTCACCGTGCCCCTCGCCGAGGCCGCCGGGCTCGTCACCGCCGTCCCGGTGTGGGCCGTCCGGTCCTCGCCGCCGTTCGACGCCGCCGCCATGGACGGCATCGCCGTCCGCTCCGCCGACACGCTCGGCGCCAGCGAGACCACGCCGGCCTGGCTCGCCCCGGGCGCGTACGACGTGGTGGACACCGGCGACCCGATGCCCGACGGGCGCGACGCGGTGGTCATGCGCGAGCACGTCCACTACGACGGCGCCGGCCAGGCCGAGCTGCGCGCCGCCGTTCCCCCGTACACCCATGTCCGGTCGATCGGCGAGGACGTCAGCGCGAGCGAACTGCTGCTGCCGCAAGGGCACCGGCTGCGGGCCGTCGACCTGGCCGCCGCGGCCGCGGCCGGGCAGACGCGGCTGACGGTCCGCCGCAAACCCCTCGTTTTCGTCCTTCCCACCGGCGACGAGGTGCGGCCGATCGGCGCCGAGCTCGGCCCGGGCGATATCCTCGACACGAACTCACTGATGCTCGCGGAGCAGGCCCGGGAGATCGGCTGCGCGGCGCGGGTCCTGCCGATCGAACCGGACGATCCGGCCCGGATCGCGGCCGCGGTGAAGGCGGCCGCCGCCGGGTGCGACCTGCTGATCGTGATCGCCGGGTCCAGCGCCGGGCGAGACGACTACACGGCGCGGGTGGTGGCGTCCGAGGGCACGCTGGCCGTGCACGGGGTGGCCGTCCGGCCCGGCCACCCGGTCGTGCTGGGGGTGGTCGAGCGCACGCCGGTCCTCGGGGCGCCCGGCTACCCGGTCTCGGCGGCGCTGACGTTCGACATCTTCGCGGGACCGCTGCTGGCGGAGCTCTCCGGCGCCCCGCCCCGCCAGCGGCCGCGGGTGGCGGCCCGGCTGGCCCGTAAGCTCGCGTCACCGCTCGGCCTGGACAACTGGGTCCGGGTCCGCCTCGGATCCGTCGGCGGGTCCCTGGTGGCGACGCCGCTGCCGCGCGGCGCCGGCGTGCTGACGTCGCTGGTCCGCGCCGACGGGCTGCTCGTCGTGCCGGCCGGGGTGGAGGGACACCACCCGGGTTCTTCGGTATCGGTCGAGCTGCTGCGCGGACCCGACGAGATCGCGCGCACCATCGTGGCGATCGGGTCGCACGACCTGGTGCTCGACCTCGCGTCGTCCGCGCTGCGCGCCGACGACCCGCTGGTGACGCTCGCGTCGTCGAACGTCGGGTCGCTCGGCGGCCTGGTGGCCTTGCGTGACGGGCTGTGCCACATCGCCGGGTCGCACCTGCTCGACCCGGAAACCGGGGAGTACACGCTGCCGTACGTGGACCGGGTGTTCGGCCCGGCCCGGCTGGACGTGGCCATAGTGCGGTTGGTGGAGCGGTCGCAGGGGCTGATCGTGGCGGCCGGGAACCCGCTGAGGATCGAAGGGCTGGCTGACGTCGCCCGGCCGGGCGTCCGGTACGTGAACCGGCAGCGCGGCGCCGGGACGCGGGTCCTGCTGGACGTCATGCTCGGGCAGCTGGCGATCGTGCCGTCCTCGATCGAGGGATACGCCCGGGAGGAGCCGACGCACCTGGCGGTGGCCGCCGCGATCGCCTCCGGGCGGGCCGAGGCCGGGATGGGGATCATGGCCGCCGCGCGCGCCCTCGGGCTGGATTTCGTTCCGCTCGCCGTCGAACCGTACGACCTGGTCGTCGCGCCGGGGGCGATGGAGTCACCGCAGCTCGCTCCGCTGTGGTCGCTGCTCCAGTCGGACCGCTTCAAGGCCTCGGTGGAGGAACTCGGCGGCTATTCCACCAAGGAAATGGGCCGCCGCCTGCGGTGAGGTTTTCCGTCGTCGGTAAGGTTGAGTGCTATGGGAACGTGGCCGGTTTTCCGTCAGCTCACCGGGCCCGACCGCCGCGGGCTCGGGGCCTCGGCCGACAGCGGTAAGTTCCGGCAGGCCCGGACGGGCACCGCCGACGCCGTAGTCAAGTCGGTCTGCCCGTACTGCGCGGTCGGCTGCGGCCAGAACGTCTTCGTCAAGGATTCGAAGGTCATCCAGATCGAGGGCGATCCTGACTCGCCGGTCAGCCGCGGTCGGCTATGCCCGAAGGGGTCCGCCAGCCTGCAGCTCACCACCGGGGGCTCGCGCGAGTACAAGGTGAAGTACCGCCGCCCGTTTGGCACGGAATTCGAGGACCTGGACCTGGATACGGCGATGGACATGATCGCCGACCGGGTGCTGGCCGCCCGCCGTCATGGCTGGCAGTGGGAGGTGGGCGGGAACCGGACCCGGCGCACCGTCGGATTCGCCGGCCTGGGCGGCGCGACCCTCGACAACGAAGAGAACTACCTGATCAAAAAGCTGTTCACGGCGCTGGGCGCGATCCAGATCGAGAACCAGGCCCGGATATGACACTCCTCCACCGTCCCCGGTCTGGGGACTAGCTTCGGCCGCGGCGGCGCCACCGGGTTCCAGCAGGACCTGGCCAACGCCGACTGCATCCTCATCGAGGGTTCGAACATGGCCGAGTGCCACCCGGTGGGCTTCCAGTGGGTGATGGAGGCCAAGGCGCGCGGGGCGAAGGTCATCCACGTCGACCCCCGGTTCACCCGCACTAGCGCGGTGGCCGACATGTACGTGCCTATCCGGGCCGGCGCTGACATCGTCTTCCTGGGCGGGATCATCAACTACGTCCTGACCACCGAGAAGTACTTCCGCGACTATGTGGTCAACTACACCAACGCGGCCGCCCTGATCACCGAGGACTTCGTCGATACCGAGGACCTGGACGGGGTGTTCTCCGGCCTGGACCGCGAGCACGGGGTCTACGACTACGAGGCCTGGCGGTACGCGGGCGGCGCGGTGTCGGCGGCGGCCGGGCAGCGCGACCGGGTGAAGCCGGACGGCGAGCACCGGGACGTGCGCCAGTCGGCTCGCGGCGAGGCGCACGGCTCGGGCGGCGCCGCCGCCCGCATGGATCCGGAGCGGGACGAGACGCTGCAGCACCCGCGGTGTGTGTTCCAGGTGCTGAAGCGGCACTTCGCCCGGTACACCCCGGAGATGGTCGAGCAGGCGTGCGGGGTGGCGCCGGAGGCGTTCACCCGGGTCTGCGAGCTGGTGACCGAGAACTCGGGTCCGGACCGGACCACGGCGTTCGTCTACAGCGTGGGCTGGACCCAGCACACCGTGGGCGCGCAGTACATCCGCACCGCCGCCATCCTCCAGCTGCTGCTCGGCAACATCGGCCGCCCCGGCGGCGGCATCCTGGCCCTGCGCGGGCACGCGTCGATCCAGGGCTCCACCGACATCCCCACCCTGTTCGACCTGCTGCCCGGCTACCTGCCCATGCCGCACGTGCACGGCAACGAGGACCTGGCCGCCTACGTGGCCGACGAGGGCATGGACAAGGGTTTCTGGGCCAACATGGGCAGCTACATGGTCAGCCTGCTGAAGGCCTACTGGGGTGACGCGGCCACGGCGGAGAACGACTTCTGCTACGACTACCTGCCCCGGCTGACCGGCAGCCACAGCACCTACGAGACCGTGGTGGCGCAGATCGAGGGCCGCTGCCAGGGGTACTTCCTGTTCGGGCAGAACCCGGCCGTCGGCTCGGCCAACGGCCGGATGCAGCGGGCCGGCCTGGCCAACCTGGACTGGCTGGTAGTCCGCGACCTGGTCATGATCGAGAGCGCGACGTTCTGGCAGAACGGGCCGGAGATCGAGACCGGGGAGATGCGCACGCAGGACATCAAGACCGAGGTGTTCTTCCTGCCCGCCGCCGCGCACACCGAGAAGAACGGCTCGTTCACCAACACCCAGCGGATGCTGCAGTGGCACCGCGAGGCGGTCGAGCCGGCCGGGGAGGTGCGCAGCGACCTGTGGTTCACCTACCACCTGGGGCGGCGGATCAGGGAGAAGCTGGCGGCGGACCGAGCCGCCGCCGTCGACGAGATGAATCGTCCAGTGATGGATCTGACGTGGGATTATCCAACCGAGGGACCGCTGGCCGAGCCGTCCGCCGAGGCGGTGCTGGCCGAGGTCAACGGCTGGGACGCCGACGGCAAGCCGCTGTCCTCCTATACCCAGCTCAAGGACGACGGGTCCACCGCCTGCGGATGCTGGATCTACTGCGGGGTGCGGGCCGACGGGGTGAACCAGGCCGACCGGCGCAAGCCCGGGTCCGAGCAGAGCTGGGTCGCGCCCGACTGGGGCTGGGCCTGGCCGGCCAACCGGCGGATCCTGTACAACCGGGCCTCGGCCGACCCCGACGGCAAGCCGTGGAGCGAGCGCAAGGCGCTGGTCTGGTGGGACGCCGACGCGGGCAAGTGGACCGGGCACGACAACGCCGACTTCGTCCCGGACCGGCCGCCGTCCTACCGGCCGCCCGACGGCGCCACCGGGGTCGACGCCATCTCCGGCATCGATCCGTTCATCCTGCAGGCCGACGGCAAGGCGTGGCTGTTCGCTCCGGCCGGCCTGGTGGACGGACCGCTGCCCGCGCACTACGAGCCGCAGGAGTCCCCGTTCACCAACCCGCTCTACGGTCAGCAGCGCAACCCGGTCAGGCAGATCATCAAGCACCGGGGAAACCCGCTCCAGCCGTCCGGGCGCGAACTGGGTTCCGAGATCTTCCCGTACGTGGCCACCACCTACCGGCTCACCGAGCACCACACCGCGGGCGGCATGTCCCGGATGCTGCCCTACCTGGCCGAGCTGCAGCCGGAGTTCTTCTGCGAGGTCTCGCCTGAGCTCGCGGCCGAGCGTGGCCTGGAGAACGGCGGCTGGGCCACCATCGTCACCGCGCGGTCCGCGATCGAGGCCAGGGTCCTGGTCACCGAGCGGATCCGCCCGATCGAGGTGCAGGGCCTGCGGCTGCACCAGATCGGGCTGCCGTACCACTGGGGGGCCAACGGGGTCAGCACCGGCGACTCCGCCAACGACCTGGCGCACCTGTCCCTGGACCCCAACGTGCACATCCAGGAGGTCAAGGCGATGGCCTGCGACATCCGCCCCGGCCGCCGCCCGCGCGGGCCCGCGCTGCGCGAGCTGGTACGCGGCTACGTTGAACGGGCGGGGATTACGCCCGAGACCGGAACGGAGGTCCGCGATGAGCAGTGAGCTCAGCCTGCCGGATCCGGCCGCCCACGCGGGCTGGGTCGACCACCCGCCGCGGATGGGCTTCTTCACCGACACCTCGATCTGCATCGGGTGCAAGGCCTGCGAGGTGGCCTGCAAGGAGTGGAACGAGGTCCCGGAGGACGGGATCAGCCTGTCCGGCCTGTCCTACGACAACACCGTCGGGCTGGGCGCCTCGACCTGGCGGCATGTGGCCTTCATCGAGCAGCCCGTCTCGCCCGGCGATGCCGCCGCCGGGATGCGCTGGCTGATGTCCAGCGACGTGTGCAAGCACTGCACCGAATCGGCCTGCCTGGACGTGTGCCCGACCGGGGCGCTGTTCCGGACCGAGTTCGGCACCGTGGTGGTGCAGGACGACGTGTGCAACGGCTGCGGCTACTGCGTGCCGGCCTGCCCGTTCGGCGTCATCGCCCGGCGCGAGGAAGACCACCAGGCGCACAAGTGCACGCTGTGCTACGACCGGCTGGAGGTGGGCCTGGAGCCGGCCTGCGCCAAGGCCTGCCCGACCAAGTCCATCCAGTTCGGCCCGCTGGACGAGCTGCGCGAGCGGGCCCAGCTGCGGGTCGAGGACCTGCACGCGGCCGGGAACGAGTCCGCTCAGCTGTACCTGGACGGCCCGGCCGACGGCATCGGCGGCGGCGGGGCCTTCTTCCTGCTCCTGGACGAGCCCGAGGTCTACGGCCTGCCGCCGGACCCGGTCACCACCACCCGGGACCTGCCGGGCATGTGGAAGCACGTGGGGATCGCCGCGGCCGGCCTGGTCGGCGCCGCGATGGCCCTCGGCCTGGGGAAGCGCCGGTGAACGCTCCGGTCCGGCCGCCGGACCAGCAGGCCGGCCCGGCCGGCGCCGGCGACGCGGCCGCGGGCGCGGCCGCGCCGAGCAGCTGATGGTGCCGGACGCCGAGTTCACCTCGTACTACGGGCGGCCGGTGATCAAAGAACCGGTGTGGGAGCCGGTGGACGTGCCCAGCTACCTGTTCTTCGGCGGGCTGGCCGGCGCCTCGTCGGTGCTGGCGGCCGGTTCCCAGCTGTCCGGCCACCGGGAGCTGGCCCGGGTGGCCAAGGTGACGGCGCTCGGCGCGATCAGCCTGTCCGCCGTCGCGCTGATCCACGACCTGGGCCTGCCCAGCCGGTTCGTCAACATGCTGCGGGTGTTCAAGCCGAGCTCGCCGATGAGCATCGGTTCCTGGCTGCTGGCCGGGTACGGGCCGGTGGCGGGCGCGGCCGCGGTGTCCGAAGTGACCGGGATCCTGCCGCCCGCCGGGACCGCCGCCACCCTCGGCGCGGGCCTGCTCGGCCCGGCCATCGCCACCTACACCGCCGCGCTGATCTGCGACACCGCCGTGCCGTCCTGGCACGCGGGCTACCGGGAGATGCCGTACCTGTTCGCCGGCTCGGCGTCCGGGGCGGCGGGCGGCCTCGGCCTGCTCGCGGTCCGCCCGGCCGACGCGGGCCCGGCCCGGCGGCTGGCCGTCGCCGGCGCGTCGGTCGAGCTGGCGGCCAAGCAGCTGATGATGAGGCGGCTGGCCGCCGCCCCCGGGCTTGAGTCCTCGCGCGGCCTGGCCGAGCCGTACGAGGAGGGCCGGGCCGGGGCCGTGCTGCGCACCGCCGAGATTCTGACCGTGGCCGGGCTGGCGGGTGCGGTGCTCGGGCGGCGCCGCCGCGTCGTCTCCGCGCTGGCGGGCGCGTCGCTGCTGGCGGCCTCGGCGCTGACCAGGTACGGCGTCTTCGAGGCGGGCCTGGCCTCGGCCCGGGACCCCAAGTACACGATCGTCCCGCAGCGCACCCGGCTGGATCGTCATACCGGACAGTCGTAAATGTCCTTCTCTCGTACTTCCCCCGACACAACTGTCTCTGGCGGCCCACCGGCTTAGGTGACGATACTGAGGCATGACGGGCAGTCCGGGCGGTGGGGAGGGCACGACCGATGGGGACGGCATTAGCGGAGGTCACCGACCCTGGCCTGCCCGGCCAGCTCGCCGCGGTCTTCGGTGAGCCGGAGCATGCGTGGCCGCACTGGCTGTGGTGGTACTGGCTGGGATGGCACTGGCTCGAGCGGCACTGGCTGGGGCCGCGCCGCTCGGTCGCCGTCGACACGCTGACCCTGGCCGACGCGACGGGCTACTTCACCGCCCAGCGCCCGGCGGATTCGCGCGTCCGGGCCAGTGCGCTGCTGTCCGCCGCGCACCCCCGCGGGCACCTGGTCTTCCAGGTCTTCCTGGACGAGGCGGACCGGGTATGCGCCGACGCGTCCGGCACGCCGTACGGCCGCCAGGTCATCGCCCGCCACCTCGACGGCGAGCTGCTCGATTACCTCGGCGGCGGTCACCTGCTCATCTTCCGCTGACGCGATCCGGCCCGGAATGAACTAGCCACTTGCGCTGTTTACGGCTATAGTCATTTCTTGACGGGTGCTCGCATACGCGGGCCACGGCCCTTCAGCGGCCAAGATTTCCCAGCTCCGTTACTAGTTGACGTTGAGCCACACAGTTCGGGACACAGAGCTTTCTGAGCAGCGGTTTCTCCGATCTCAGGCGCTTATTTCCGCGTGCGCGAATTCAGCACCCGCATCTCTCGCTTTCAATCAGAAGGAATTTACTCATGACAGCAACAATGCTTCAATCAGAATCTCAGGCGCCCCCAGAAACCGCGGCCGCCGTGGTATCCGGCCTCGTCGAACTGGCCGATGGCCATGCGTTCGTGCGCACCTCCGGTTACCGGACCGGTCCCGGTGACGTGTACGTCTCCGCCGGCCAGATCCGGCAGTACGGGCTGCGGACCGGCGACTGGGTCGAGGGCACGGTGGCCCTGGAATCCGTCTCCGCGAAGGGCCGCGGCAAGCACCGGCCGCTGGGCCGGGTGGACACGGTCAACGGGCGGCCGCCCGGCCTGGCCCGGCCGCATTTCGACGAGCTGACCCCGGTCTACCCCGACGAGCGGCTGCGGCTCGAGGACGGCAACCCGTCCGCCACGGCGCGGATCATCGACCTGATCGCCCCGATCGGCAAGGGCCAGCGCGGGCTCATCGTGGCCCCGCCGAAGGCCGGCAAGACCATGGTCCTGCAGGCCATCGCCACCGCCGTCGCGAACAGCCACCCCGAGGTCAGGCTCATGGTGGTGCTCGTCGGCGAGCGGCCGGAAGAGGTCACCGAGCTGCGCCGGTCGATCCGCGGCGAGGTCGTCTACTCCACCTTCGACCAGGACCCCGAGGATCACATCCGGGTCGCCGAGCTGGCCATCGAGCGCGCCAAGCGCATGGTCGAGGCCGGCGCCGACGTGGTGGTGCTGCTCGATTCGCTCACCCGCCTGGGCCGCGCCTACAACCTGGCCGCGCCCGCCAGCAGCCGGACCCTCGCGGGCGGGGTCGCGGCCTCCGCCCTGCATCCGCCGCGCCGGTTCCTCGGCGCCGCCCGCAACATCGAGGAGGGCGGCTCCCTCACCATCATCTCCACCGCGCTGGTGGACAACGGCTCGCGCCTGGACGACGTGCTGTTCGAGGAGTTCAAGGGCACCGGCAACATGGAGCTGCGGCTCCGCCGCGAGCTCGCCGAGAAGCGCATCTTCCCGGCCATCGACGCCCTGCCCTCGGGTACCCGCCGCGACGAGCTCCTGATGCACCCGGATGAGTACCAGGCCGTCGGCACCTTGCGCCGCGCGCTCGGCGCCCTCGACTCCCAGCAGGCCCTCGAACTGCTCCTGGACAAGACCAGGGACACCGCGTCCAACCCCGCGTTCCTCAGCCAGATCCAGCGAGCCAGCTGACCCTAGTCTTTACGGCGCGCTACCTGCAGCACCGCTCCCCAGTGCCGCCGCAGCGAATGGTCCTTGCGCAGCGCCAGCCGCCGTCTGATCTCGCCGAATAGCCGCTGGCTCTTCCACTCCGCCATGGCGATGTGCCCGGAGAACGTGCTGAGCAGCTCGATGTACTCCTCGGCGGAGTAGACCCGCTCCCAGTCGTACTGCCGGATCCCGGTCACCTCGAACAGCCCGCTGGCCTCGATCCCGGCCCGGTCGTCCGGCAACTCGCCGGCCCGCGGCGACACCCAGCCGGGCGGCAGCCCTTCCCCGATCTCCTCGTAGATGTCCTGGATCTCCTCGAAGAACGGATCACCCCCGTCGGCGAACACGTGGGTGGCCTCCCAGAAGGCCAGATGACCGCCCGGGCCCAGCGCCTGCCAGGCCCGCTGGTAGCGGACGGCGGGATCGATCCAGTGCCACGCGGTGGCCGCGTACACCAGGCGGGCCGGACCGGCCGGCTGCCACTCCTCGAACTGGCCCCGCACGACCTCGACGTCGAATCCGGCCAGGTTCTGCCGGGCCACCGCGGCCAGTTCGGCGCCGAGCTCGACGCAGGTGATCCGGAATCCGCGCCGGGCCATCGGCCTCGTCGCCTTTCCGGTCGCGCACCCCACCTCGACCAGGTGATCACCCGGGGCCAGCCCCGCCAGCGCGACCAGGTCGTCGAACAGGACCTCGGGATATTCGGGCCGCGCCCGGTCATAGCGCTCCGCGGCCTCGTCGAACGTCTGCCGTAGCTGCTCTCGCTTTTCCTCCCGTTGCACCGGCCTAGTATCCCACCGATGACGAGGCGCGGCCCGTGCCGCCATCCGCGACCGCCCGGCACCCGTTCTGCTTTAATGTTTTTCTCCTATGAGAACCTGGCGGACCGCGGTCATCGGGCGGGTGCCGCATCCCGGCCGGCCGTTCACCCAGGGGCTGATCGAGCGGGACGGCATGGTCTGGGAGTCCACCGGCCAGTACGGGGCTTCCGCGCTGCGCCGGTACCGGCTCGGCGACGCCGAGGCCGAGCGGAGCGCGGCCCTGCCCGCCGAGCTGTTCGGCGAGGGCATCTGCCGGCTCGGCGACGTCATATGGCAGCTGACCTGGCGGGAACGGGTGGCGCTGCGCTGGGACGCGCAGACCCTCGAGCCGGCCGGCCAGGTGCGCTACAACCGCGAGGGCTGGGGCATCTGCGCCGCCGACGGCTCGGTCCTGACCAGCGACGGGAGCAGCGAGCTGGTCCGGCGTGACCCGCAGACGCTGGCCCCGCAGGCGGTGATCTACGTCCGCCTGGACGGGCGCCGGGTGCTCGGCCTGAACGACCTGGCCTGGTCGGCGGGGACGGTCTGGGCCAACGTGGCGGGCACGCAGTACCTGGCCGGCATCGACCCGGCCAGCGGCGAGGTCACCGACATCGTGAACGCCCGGGCGGCCGCCGAACGGCATCCGGACCCGCAGGCCATCCTGAACGGGATCGCGGCGCTGCCCGAGGCCGGCGAGTTCCTGCTCACCGGGAAGGGGTGGCGGTGGATCCGGCGGGTGCGGCTGAAGCCTTCCCGGGAAGGCAGCGCCCGGCGAGGCGTGCTAGCGGGGTTCAGCCACTGACCCGGCGCAAGCCTGCTCGAGGAGACACTGCCCGCGCGACCAGGGGCCGCAGCGGCTTGTCGGTGTAGCCGCCGTCGGCGAGGCCGGCCCGCCGCTCGAAGACGTTCTTCGCGCCGGTGTCCCCGGTCAGCAGCCACGACGCGGCCGCCGCCACGAGGTACAGCGGCACCATCAGCACCCCGCCGCAGCAGGCGTACTGGGTCGCGTGCCGCGCCTCGTGCCGCAGCAGCGCCGGAGTCAGGCCTTCCATCCGGGTGATGATGACGTTTCCCAGGCAGAACGCGGGCGCGGGCGGCACCGGGAGCCGGTAGCCGGTGCCGACGAACAGCCGGTCCGGGCCGCGAGTCACCCGGGCGCCGCCGAGGGCGGCGGCGCCCAGCCCGGCCAGCGTCGATCCGTTGACCAGGTTGACCCGGGCCCGCAGGCCGGCGTGGGTCAGGATGACTCCGGGTTGTGCCCGTTCTGCCCGTTCAGCCCGGGCGGGTCGTCGGCCAGGATCACCCCGGCCGACCAGGGCGAGACCGCCGCGGGCGCCGGGACCGACTTGGGCAGGTTCAGCCCTTCCTGGCTGTGCTCGCGGTGAGCCCGCGCCGCCGCCGTGTGGTAGTCGTTGAGCGAGTTCAGGAAGTCCTCGTCACCGTACGGGGTGCCGTCCACCAGCGGGCCGCGGGTGTGCTCCATGACCGCGACGATGTCCTCGCCGCTCAGCGTCTTGTGCGTCTCCAGGGCGTGGGCCAGGGCCAGGACGTGGTTCCGGTCCTCCTTGAGGATCTCCTCGACCCGGCTGAGCAGCGTGTTCAGGTTGTCCTCGATGCGGTCCGCCAGCGCGTGCCGGGCCTGGCCCTGCGGGTCCTGGCCCTTCTTCAGCGCACCGCCGCGGCCGCCGCCGGGCGAGCCGACCTCGAGGCGCCTGGAGGTGGAGTACGAGGACACCGTGTTCCCCATGCCCCAGAAGCCCTCCATGAACGAGGCGACCGTGGTGGCGGACTCGAGGTCCCCGGACACGCCGGAGGAGCTGTCATGGTCGAAGAACATCCGCTCGCCGGCCAGCGAGGCCAGCGACACCAAGATGTCGGTCTCGTACTCGCTGCGCCACCGGGTGAACTGGTCCTCGGGCGGGATGCTCGCCACCATGCCGAGGTAGTCGCTGCCCTTCTCGATGGTGGCGATGTCGATCTCCATGTGCTGCCTGGTCCGGAACGCGACCAGCGCGTGGCAGGCCTCGTGCACGGCGACCGCGTGCCGCTCGCGCTCGATGTACTCGACGTCCTCGGGCGGGCCGAGCTCCTTGAGCTGCTTGGCCTTGATCACGTCCGGCCAGGTGATGACGTCCCGGCCGTTCCTGATCGCGGTGATCAGGGACTCGTTGACCAGGTCCTTGATGGTCGCGCCGGTGGCGTAGGGGGTGATCGTGGCCAGCTTGTCCAGGTTTTCCTCGGTCAGCTCGTGCTGCACCTTGGAGAAGTAGCCCTCGTAGGTGCGGATCCGGCCGGCCTTGGACGGGTAGCCGACCTTGTAGATCCGGTCGATCCGGCCCGGGCGCAGCAGCGCCTCGTCCAGCGCCGTCGGCATGTTGGTGGCCATCATCACGAGGATCCGGTACTTGGGCGGCGGCTTGGGCCGCATGCCGAAGACCCGCCGGACGTAGCGGTTGACGAAGCCGCGCGGCTTCTTGAGACCGGACAGCTCGGTCAGCAGGGCCTGCAGCGTGCCCATGCCGCCGCCGCCGCCCCCGTTCATCATCCCGCCGATCATCTGCCGGTTCCGCCGGCTGCCGGTCTCCTCGGGGATCTCGGCGGAGGCCATCGCCTGCTGGGTCAGGATCCGCCGGGTGTCCTCGGACAGGTAGGAGAATCCGTGGCAGCCCGACGTCGCGAACGGCGCGGGGGTGGCGGTGCCGGGGGCGCCGACGCCGCCGCCCTGGCTCAGCTGACCGCGGTTGCCCAGCGAGTCGGCCTCGTCGAAGAACACGATCACGCCGCCGTACCGCAGCGCGAGCTTCCGCAGCTTGCGGAACAGGGACTTCACCTTGAGGATGCCGACGCCCATGAACATGTTGATGAAGGCGCCCGGGTCGACGAACACGTACGGGCGGCCGGTCTCGCCGGCCACCGCCTCGGCCATCAGCGTCTTGCCGGTTCCCGGCGGTCCCCACAGCAGCAGGCCGCCCGGCACGTAGCCGCCGCGGTCCTCGACCAGCTCGGGGTTCTCCAGGAAGATGATGTTCTCCTTGACCCGCTCGAGCACGTGGTCCTGGCCCCAGACGTCGGAGAACCTGGTCTTGATGTCGTCGGGGTAGTAGACGTCGACGCCGCCCCGGGACATGAACCAGAACAGCGCGACGAACTGCAGCACGACGAACAGCAGCGTGAAGGCGATCTGCACCACGAACGGCAGCACGTGCCAGATCAGCTCGGGGCCGCGGAGCAGAGCCAGGACCGGCGTGGTGTGGATGATCTTGCCGGTCACGATCGCGATGATCGCGATCCACAGCACCCAGGTCACGACCCGCCGGATGCGGAACCGGGACCAGTCGGAGACGCGGCGCTGGGTGGTCCGCTCGAAGCCGCCGAAGAAGGTATCGGTCCAGAACCGGTGGTAACCCGCCGAGTGCTCGCTGATGAGGAAGTGAACCTGCCGGATGAGTTCCAGGCCGAGCAGGATGAACACCCACCAGCCCGTGCGCAGCTGGAGCTTGGCCGCGTCCGCGAATCCGGTCAGCGGGTTGTTGGCCATGGACGACCAGACCAGGACGAACCACAGCAGGGTGAGCAAGAGCAGGAACTTGATCCGGTCCCATATCGCCAGCGGCTTACGGGTCAGCCGGTCATCGTCCCGCGGCCGCCCGCTGGGTGGCGGGGGCGGCGGAGGCGGCGGAGCTCCCGCGGTAATGACGTCCGGAGGCTGGGCCATATCCATCACGAGCTCCTGATGGTGAACGACGACATCACGTCGTTGATCTGGGACTGGTCCTTGCTGTAGCAACTGCTGGTGCAGTGCGTGACAAGGAGGTAGACGACGGTCTGTCCGGCGTTGGTCAGGGCGACTTCATCGAAGGTGTCGGTGATGCCGCCGGTGTAGGTGTAATCGAAGGTCTCCCGGACTCCGTGCACGCCCTGGCTAAGCTTGAGCGTCTGGTCGCGGATCTGCTTGAAGCCGGTCAGCGGGAACCCCTGGGTGGCCGCGTTCTGCCGTGCGGTCGAGGTGACCGGGAGAAAGAAGTCGCGCAGGGTGTCGTCGGACATCTGGCCGCTCGCGGTCGAGTTGAGCTGGCCGACCTCGGCGAATACGAACGGCTGGGTGGCGCCGAAGGCCAGGAAGTCAGCCGCCGAAGGCTTGTGGCCAGCCTCGTAAGCGGTCGTCCAGCCCGCGCCGGAGCTGCCGGTGGTCGTCCTCAGCTCTTTCGTCAGCGAGGAATCGCTGATCTTGTGCCAGCCCCAGGGGACCTTGAAGTACGTGCTGGTGTTCGCGCCGGAGCTGGAGTTGGCCACGTAGGTGAATTGCGGGGCTACGCATCCGGCTAGCGTGAGGCCGAGGACGAGGAGTAGCGCGCCACCCCCGACGAGGCCCTTTGCGACGCGGTGGGCCTTGCTCGCCAAGAGGTGCGACCTCCACGTAGGGACATACGTTGTGTCAAGTATGACGCCTTCATCCGCAATGGTACAGGTCCCGGACGGCACGAAAGCCGCCCGCGGTCGGTACCAGGTGGATGTGGCGCTCTTCGGGAAACGTACCCGCATTGCCCGTGGTTCACCCACCCCGGACGGAAGTCACCCGGGCGGTAAGTAGCCAGCTCGCGGCGTGGTTGCTGTCTGTGACGAGAGCAGCCGGCTAGCGTGCGCGATCATCGCCAGCAGCGACGTTGCGGCTGCCCGGCCCGCCGCGCTGACGCACGGTGCGGTCAGCCGACGCTAAGGGAATTTGCAGAAAACCTAAAGAAAGGGTGCACCGATGAAGGCGCCGGAAATGGAAATTCAGCAGGAGATCGAACGGACCCGGGAACACCTCGGCGACACCGTAGAAGAGCTGGCCGCCCGGGCCGACGTCCGGACCAGGGCCAAGGCCAAGGCCACCGAGATGAAGGGCCGCGCCGCCGAGGCGGCCGGGCAGCTCCGCCAGCGCCGCCTGACCCAGGGCGGCGCGGCCCAGGGCCGTCACGAGGCGCCACGGCGCTGGCCGTTCGCGGCCGCCGCCGGTGCGGTCGTCGTCGTCGGCTCCGTCCTGGTCCGCCGTCGCCGCCGCAAGGGTTGACCGCCAGCTAGACCTGCTCCGGCCGGGACCCTCCCGGCCGGAGCCCAGGCCTGCTCCAGCTACGGGGCCCGAGCCCCCTGCACCGGCCGGGTCTGCACTGCCAAGCCTGTACCGCCCGGGAGGACCACGGGTACCCCGGTGCCTCACGTCCCTAGACCCTCATGCGACCCGGGTGCCCCGGGCCGGGCCCGTCCCCGACCGGGCCGATGGAGCATCGACCCGGTCACAAGCCCTGCCTAAGGCGGCACTCTCGCACCATGCTGTTTCATGATCGCGGACAGTTTTGGCTCCCATACGCCCGAAACTGTCCGCGATCATGATCAGCCCGGTTCCGGCGGCGGCCCCATCAGCGCTCTGGGTGACGAGGCGGGGCTGATGGGGCGGGGGTGGTGCGGCGGGGCCGGCGAGTGGTGTGGCGGGGCCGGCGGGCGGTGCGGCGTGGGCGGTGCGGCGTGGGCGGTGCGGCGTGGGCGGTGCGGCGTGGGAGGTGCGGCGTGAGCGGTGGGGCCGGCGGGCGGTGCGGCGGGTTCTGCCGGACACTGGACAGGTGATCACGAGCACTCCTGACCCGCGCGACCCGCTCGGCCTGGCCGCGGACGCCCCGCTGCTGGCCGCCTGGCTGGACTGGATGGGCCTGGTCCAGGCCGGCCGGCTGGCGCCGATGACGACGCCGGGCCACAAGCAGCGCCAGGACCTGACCGGCGCGGTCAACGCGGGGGACGCGCCGCTGTACGGCGCGCTCGCGCCCATCAAGGACGCCGACCGGCTGCGGGTCGATGCCGAGGCGCGCGCGGCCGCGCTGTGGGGCGCCGACTGGTGCCGTTTCTCGGTGGCCGGGTCAACCCACGGGAACCAGGCGTTCTGCCTGGCCCTGGGCCGGCCGGGCCAGGAGGTGATCATCACCAGGCTGCTGCACCGGTCGCTGCTGCTCGGGCTGGTGATGGCGGGCCTGCGGCCGGTCTGGGTCCGGCCCGAGCTCGATCCCGGCACCGGCCTGCCGGCCGCGGTGGCGGTGCGGACGGTGAGGGACGCGCTGGCCGCGCACCCGGATGCCTGCGGCGTCATCCTCGGTGACCCGTCCTACGTCGGCACCACCGGTGACCTGGCCGGGCACGCCCAGGCCGCGCACGAGGCCGGGGTGCCGCTGATCGTGGACCAGGCCTGGGCCGCCTACTACGGCTTCCATCCGGAACTGCCGGCGCACGCGATCGCGGCGGGCGCGGACGGCCTGGTGACCAGCGCGCACAAGACGCTGCCGGCCTACACCCAGGGCGCGCTGGTGCTGGCCAGGACCGAGCGGCTGGACCGGGCGCGGCTGGAGCGTGCCTTCGACGCCACCCACACCACCAGCCCGGCCGGGTCGATCTACGCCAGCATCGACGCGTCCCGGGCGCTGCTGGCCCGGGACGGGGAGCGGCTCTGCGGCCGGCTGCTGCGCGGCCTGGCGGCCGCCCGCAAGCGGCTCCGCGAGGTGCCGGGGGCGGACGTGCTCGACGGACCCGGGGTCGACCCGGCCAAGCTGGTCGTGCTGCTGGCCGGGACCGGCGCGCACGGCGGCCGGGTGGAGGAGGACCTGATCGCGGCGGGCATGCCGGTGGAGATGGGGGACCGGGACACCCTCGTGCCCATCGTGACGATGGCCGACGACGAGGAGCGGGTAGCGGCGTTCACCGAGGTGCTGATCTCGGTGATCGAGCGGCACCGCGGCGAGCCGCGCCGCCCGGCCGCGACCGCCGCCTGGACGGTGCGGCCGCAGACGGTGCTGGCGCCCCGGGAGGCGTTCTTCGCGCCGAACGAGACCGTCCCGGCTGGCGCGGCCGTCGGCCGGATCAGCGCCGAGCTGGTCGCGCCGTACCCGCCCGGCGTGCCGGTGCTGGCGCCGGGCGAGCTCATCACGGCCGAGGCGCTAGCGGCGCTGCGCGAGGTGGCCGCGGACGGGGGCCGGATCGCCTACGCGGAGGACCCCACCCTGGCTACCTTCCAGGTCACCGTCGGCTGAGGCCTCGCTCTCCGGCTCCACGGCCGACGGCTCGGCTGCCATCGCGGCCGTGCCGTGCTCCTCGTGCACGTACCGGCGGCCCCGCAGCAGCGACGCCAGCGCCGCGACCAGGCAGGCCGCGATCGCGAAGTCGAACGCGATGTCCAGGCCCTGCTGGAACGGCGCCGAGATCAGCGACGGGAAGAAGGAGTGCCCGGTCAGGTAGGCGGCGTGGCTCGCGGGCAGCTTGGCCAGGGCCGGCCCGAGCAGGGTGCCGATCGGGTTGTAGCCGAGCAGCGCGGCGAACATGATGGACACCGGCGGCAGCGCGGCCAGCCGGGCCGCGTCGGCGGACGAGACCCCCTGGGCGATCAGGCCGTGGTTGAGCGTCGCGGGCAGCGACGAGGACAGGCCCAAGATGATCAGCGTGAAGAAGATGCCGATGGACAAGACCATGGCCGAGTTCTGGAACGTCGCGCTCATGCCCGCGCCGACGCCGCGCTGGTCCGGCGGCAGGCTGTTCATGATGCCGGCCCGGTTGGGCGAGGCGAACAGGCCCATGCCGACGCCGTTCATCAGCAGGATCAGCGCGAACTGCCAGTACTCGAAGTTGACCGGCAGCAGCTCGAGCAGGACGAACGAGACGGCGGCCACCACCATCCCGCCGGTGGCGAAGGGTCGCGCGCCGAACCGGTCGGACAGCCAGCCCGAGGCCGGGCCGGCGACGAGGAAGCCGATGGTCAGCGGGAGCATGGCGATCCCGGCCCACAGCGGGGTGCGCTCGAAGCTGTAGCCGTGGATCGGCAGGTAAATGCCCTGCAGCCAGATGATCAGGATGAACATCAGGCCGCCGCGGCCCAGGCCGGACAGCAGCGAGGCCAGGTTCCCGGCGGTGAACGGCCGGATCCGGAACAGTGACAGCCGGAACATCGGCTCGGCCACCCGGGTCTCGATCACGCAGAAGGCGATCAGCACGGCCAGGCCGCCGAAGATCAGGGACAGCACCAGCGGGCTGGTCCAGCCCATGGTGTGACCGCCGTAAGGCTGGATGCCGTAGGTGATGCCGACCAGGATCGCGATCAGGCCCGCGGCGAAGGTCACGTTGCCCCACCAGTCGAGCGAGGCGGGCTTGCGGATGCCGCGTTCCTGCAGCTTCAGGTAGGACCAGATGGTGCCGAGCACGCCGAACGGCACCGAGACGAGGAACACCAGCCGCCAGTCGACCGGGCCGAGCAGTCCGCCCAGCACGAGCCCGATGAACGACCCGGCGATCCCGGCGACCTGGTTGAGCCCGAGCGCGAGGCCGCGCTCGCCGGCACCGAACGCATCGGTCAAGATCGCGCTGGAGTTGGCCATCAACATGGCGCCGCCGACGGCCTGCAGGATCCGCATGCCGATGAGCCACCAGGCCGCGGCCGTGCCGTGCAGCCAGGTCACCGACAGCAAGATGGAGAACAGGGCGAAGATCGCGAACCCGAGGTTGAACATCCGCACCCGGCCGAACATGTCGCCCAGCCGCCCGAAGCTGACCACCAGGACGGCCGTGACCACCAGGTAGCCCATCAGCAGCCACAGCAGCAGGGTGGTGTTCCCCGGCTGCAGCGGGTTGACGCCGATGCCGCGGAAGATGTCCGGCAGGGCGATCAGCATGATGGAGGAGTTGACCGTGGCCATCAGCATGCCCAGCGTGGTGTTGGACAGCGCGACCCACTTGTAGCGGGAACCCGCCCCCTCGCGGGCGACGGCTTGGGGCGGACGTGAGACGGACGGCACGAGCATTCCTCCGGCAGCGCGATAATTAGTTGCTTGCTGACAACTAAATTACCCGGCCGGTTGTTCCCGCCTCGAGGCAGCCCCTGCTCAAGCCGCGAACCGGGCCCCACAGGACCCAGGGCGCGGGACGAGAACGCTATGAAACGAGAACGCCGGACCGGGACAAACCCGGTCCGGCGTTCTGGTGTTCTGTTCTGCGGGAGCGCTCAGGCCGCCCGGCGGGCCGCTCCGGAGCGGCCGCCGGCGGACCGGGACCGCCGCGGGCCGCCGCCCTGGTCGGCGCCCTTGGTCCAGCTCGCGTCCCTGGGCCGCCCGGCGCCGTTGGCGCGGCCGGCGTTCCCCGTCCGGCCCGCCGCGTCCTGGCCGCGGCCCGCCTCCTTCGCACGGTCGGCGTTGCGGCGCCGCCCGCCGCCGTCGGCCGGCCGTCCGGCCTCGAACGACCGTCCGTTCTCGGCCGGCCGGGCGGGCCTGGACCGGTTCCGGGCCGTGTTGCGGCGCTCGCCGGAGTCCCGGACCGGAGCGGCCACGGGCGCGGGCGGGGCCGGCGGTACCGGTACGCCCGACGCGGCGATCTCGCGGATCATCTGGTGACCGGACTCGACCTGGTGCTGGCCGGCGGTCACGCCGGCCGCGGCGTGCAGCTTCTGGAGCTCGCGGACCTGGCTGTGCTCGGCCAGCGCGACGACCCGGCCGGTCGCCCCCGCGCGGGCGGTACGGCCCGAACGGTGCAGGTAGTCCTTGTGGTCGTTGGGCGGGTCGAACTGCACCACGAGGTCCACGTCGTCGACGTGGATGCCGCGGGCGGCCACGTCGGTGGCGACCAGCACGCGGGGGTGCCCGGCGGCGAACGCGTCGAGCGCCCGCTGGCGCTGGTTCTGGTTCCGGTCGCCGTGGATGGCGCTGGCGCCGATCCCGGCCCGGGACAGCTGCTTGGCCAGGCGGTCCGCGCCGTGCTTGGTCCGGACGAAGAACAGGGTCCGTCCCGGCCCGCTGGCGAGCTCGGCCGCGACCGGCACCTTGTCCGGGTTGGCCAGCACCAGCAGCAGGTGCTCGGCGGCGACGGCGTCCGCCGCCGGGGTCACGGCGTGCAGGGCCGGGTCGCGCACGTACGCGGTCACCAGCTGCCCGACGCCGCGGTCCAGGGTGGCGGAGAACAGCATCCGCTGGCCGCCGGCCGGCGTGGCGTCCAGGATGCGGGTCACGGCGGGCATGAAGCCGAGGTCGGCCATGTGGTCCGCCTCGTCGAGGACGGTGATCTCGATGTTGTCGAGCGTGATAGCGGTGCGTTCCATCAGGTCGATGAGCCGTCCGGGGGTGGCGACCACGACGTCGGCGGTCCGGACCCGGTCGACCTGGCGGCCGATCGAGACGCCGCCGTACACGGTGGTGATGCGGACCCCGATCGGCTGGCCGAGCGGGCTCAGCACGTCGGCCACCTGCTGGGCGAGCTCCCTGGTGGGGACCAGGACCAGGCCGCGCGGGGCCCGCTCGCGCTTGCGGTCCCGGCTCCCGGCCAGGCGGGTCAGCAGCGGCAGGCCGAAGGCCAGGGTCTTGCCCGAGCCGGTCTGGGCGCGGCCGAGCACGTCCCGGCCCGCCAGGGCATCCGGGAGGGCCCGGGCCTGGATCGCGAACGGCTCGTTGATGCCGGCCGCCTCCAGCTCGCGGACCAGGCGGTCGTCGAGGCCGAGGGCGCGGAACGTGATGGGCTCGGGCGGCGGCGCGGCGGCCGCGGCCGTCAGGGCCTGGTCGAGGGCGGCGTACGGATCGGCCTGCCGGGGCCGGCTGACCGGGCCGGCCTGGACCGACCGGCCGCGTAGGTTTTAGCCCGGCCGCGGCCGGATGACGCGCGGGGGCGCCGTGAACCTTGTGGCATGCATGAACTCCAAGTACTGGTACGGGGGTCGCATGCGCTACAAGCGTCAGATGTGACGGCGGCCGGCTCTTTCAACCGGACTGCTCACGAGGCGACCGGCGGGCTGCCCGCCCGCGGGAGTGGCGGCGAAAATCGCCGCCTCGTTACCCAAGGCTATCAGCCGTCCCTGTATTCCCGGTCGCGGATGGCCTCGAGCTCGGTGATCAGGTGCGAACCGGTGACGCCGTAGTCCGCGACGCAGCTGGCCGAGGCGCGTACCGCGTACTTCAGCGCCTCCCGTTCCGGCAGGCCGTCCGCCCGCAGCGCGAGGAAGACCCCGGCCAGGACCTCGCCGCCGCCGGTCGGGTCGGTCACCTGGGGGGCGGGCGCCTCCACCTCCTGCGGGTGGCCGTCCACGATGAGCCGGGCGGCCCCCGGCCCGCGCTTGACCACGAGCGGCGCCTTGGGCACCGGCAACTGCGCGTCGCCGTACAGGCTGTCGTACTCGGCCTGGTTCATGAAGATCAGGTCAACGCCGTCGCATACCTCCCGCGAGGCGGTCGGGTAGCTGGTCGCGTAGTGCTCGAACATGTCGGCCGAGAGCTGCGCCCGGCAGCCGTGCTCATGCAGGTACTCCAGCCAGGACAGCTGCTGGTCGGGCGGCGCGGTGCCCAGGTGGATCCGGGCCGCCTCCAGGTACTGCGGCGGGAACGTCTCGGTCCGGACGGTGCCCGCCACGCCCAGGTCGGCGCTGAACGAGCGGGCGCCGTCGGCGAACTCGCGGACCCGCAGCTTGGCCGACGAGCCGTCCAGTTCGGTGACGCCGGCCAGGTCGACCTCGAGCTTGCGCAGCGGAGCGAGATCGGAATCCGAGCCGACCGCGGCGACCAGGCCCACCCGGCGGCCGATGAGCACGGCGGCACTGGCCGCCACGGCGTAACCCGAGCCGCCCGCCGACGTCCAGCTGACGACGCCGGAGTGCACGATCGAGACGCCCACGTGGCCGATCACGACCAGGTCGGGCGAGAAGGGTGAGCCCTCGCCGGGGACTTCCGCACCCCGCATATTGCTCTCCCTGGGTAAGACAGCAGCGTTCAGGCAGCCAGCGGACGCGTCCAAATGAGGCTTCCTACCATAGTGCGAGGTTTGCCCGCTGGCCAGCGCCGGAGAGACGGAAAGTTAGCTAATTTAGACGGAAAGTCAGGACGCCCCGAGCGCCCGGGCGCACAGGTCGTCTCGCCGCCGCACCGCCCGGGCCGCGTCGTCCTCGAGCACGCTGACCAGCAGGGTCCCCGGACCGACGCGCTGCGCGACGGCCGCTGGCGACGCGGCCACCGTCCGCACCGCGGCCGCCGGGTCGCTGACCAGCGCGCAGGCCAGCACCCGGTTTCCCCCGGTCAGCCCGCGCAGGCCCGGGTCCAGATCGGTGAACTGACGCAGGACCGGCGCCCCGCAGCGGGTCACGTCCCACCGCAGCGTGACCCGTCCCGGCGGTTCCCCGGTCCGCCCGAGCACGATCAGCTCGCGCCAGTCGACCGCCGCGCCCGCGCCGAGCGCCACCTCGACCCGGACCTCCACCCGGCTCCCGGCGCAGGCGACCAGCGTTCCCGGCTCGGCGATCAGGTCCGCTCCGTCGCCCAGCTCCGCCCGGATGGCCAGCGTCCGCCCGCCGCCTTCCCCCTGAGCCACGCTGGCCCCGGCGGCCCGCAGCGTGGCTCGCGCCCCCGCCCGCAGCACCAGCGACAGGGCCAGGTCGTCACCGGCCAGCGGCCCGGCCGCCGTCCCCACCAGCCGCAGCTCGCACCGGTCATCCCCCCGGACCTGTCGCAGCGTCAAGGGCGGCGCGCACCGCACCTCGCCCAGGACACCGCCCGGCTCGACCACGGCCGTGGTCCTGGCGATCACACCGCCCGGACCCAGGCCGCGACCTCAGTGGCCAGCGGATCATCGACCAGGGAGGTGAACAGGACCGGCCGCCCGTCGCGGATCGCGGCCGCGTCCCGCGCCATCACCGCCAGGTCGGCCCCCACCAGCGGGGCCAGGTCGGTCTTGTTGATCACGAGCAGGTCGGACCGGGTGACGCCGGGGCCGCCCTTGCGCGGCACCTTGTCCCCGCCGGCCACGTCGATGACGAAGATCTGGCGGTGCACCAGCCCGTACGAGAACGTGGCGGTCAGGTTGTCCCCGCCGCTCTCGACCAGGACCAGGTCCAGCCCCGGGTGCTCGCCTTCGAGCTGCTCAACCGCGTCCAGGTTCGCGCTGATGTCGTCCCGGATGGCGGTGTGCGGGCAGGCGCCGGTCTGCACCGCGAGGATCCGGTCGTCCGGCAGGACCCCGGCCCGGCGCAGGAAGTCGGCGTCCTCGGTGGTGTAGATGTCGTTCGTCACCACGCCGATCTCCAGCCGGCCGGCCAGCGCCCGGCACAGCGCGGCGACCAGCGCCGTCTTGCCGCTGCCGACCGGCCCGCCGATGCCGATCCGGGGGACTGGACCTCGTTCAGGACGCAAACAAACGCACCTCCGCCGTCAGATGGTAGTCAGCCAGCAGGTCCAGGGCCGGGGCCCCATCGGCGGGCAGCGAGGCCGGCCCGGCGCTGGCGGCGGCCCTGGCCGCCAGGGCCGCGCACTCGTCGATCGCCGGCGCGAGCCGCGCCAGCATGGCTTGTACGGCAAAGGGATCGAGCCCCAGCAGCCGCACCGCCGCGCTGGCCGGCCCGGTGCACGCCCCGAGCGCCGCCGCCCGGGCCGCCAGTTCCGGCTCCCCGCCGGCCAGGGCCACGCCCGCCCCGAGGACGAGGGGATGATGCGGGGCCGGTCCCGCGCATCCCGCGAACGCCGTAGCCAGCTCCGCTCCCGGAATGACCGAACGGAGCAGCCTCCCCAGCCCGCGGCCGAGCTGACGCGACGCCGACCGCGTCGCCTCGGAGGGGATCCGCGCCTCGTACTCGATGTCAAGCAGGGGGAGGAGGGCGGGAACGTCGGCACGTTCGGTCATCAGGAGGCGGCATGACGCGGCGGCGAACGTGGCCGCGACCTTAGCCGACGTACGGAGCCTGGTCCGGCAGAAATCCTCGGTCCCGGCCAGGTCGGTGACCAGCCCGGACATGACCGCGGCCTCCATCGCGCCGGAGTGGTGGTGCGCCCCGGCCGGCGCCCGCGAATCGAGCAGCAGGAGCAGCCGGGCGTTCATGGCTAGAAGAGGAAGTAGCGCTGGGCCATCGGCAGCTCGGTGGCGGGCTCGGGCTCGATGAGCTCGCCGTCGACGCGCACCGCGAACGTCTCGCTGTCCACGTCGATCCGCGGCAGCGCGTCGTTCTCGGGCAGGCTGACCTTGGACAGGCCGGACACGTCCCTGGTGGGCACCAGTTTTCGGTCGCTCTCCCAGCGGCGGGCGAGCCCGGCTTCCAGCGCGGCGGGGGAGACGAAGTGCACGCCCAGCCGGGCCGGCATCGCGCCGAACGCGCCGAACATCGGGCGCGGCAGCTGCGGCTGCGGGGTCGGGATGGACGCGTTGGCGTCACCCATGGTGGCCCAGGCGATCACGCCGGCCTTCAGCACCACATGAGGCCGGACGCCGAAGAAGGCCGGCTCCCACAGCACCAGGTCGGCCAGCTTGCCCGGCTCCACCGAGCCGATCTCCTCGTCGAGCCCGTGCGTCACGGCCGGGCCGATCGTGTACTTGGCCACGTACCGGCGGGCGCGGTGATTATCGGCCGCCCCGTCGCCGGGTAGTGCGCCCCGGCGCTGTTTCATGACATGGGCCGTCTGCCAGGTCCTGATGATGGTCTCGCCGATCCGGCCCATGGCCTGGGAGTCCGAGCCGATCATCGAGATCGCGCCCAGGTCGTGCAGGACGTCCTCGGCGGCCATGGTCGACGGCCTGATCCGCGACTCGGCGAAGGCCAGGTCCTCGGGGATCGAGGAGTTCAGGTGGTGGCAGACCATCAGCATGTCGAGGTGCTCGTCGAGCGTGTTGCGGGTGTAGGGGCGGGTCGGGTTGGTGGAGGACGGCAGGACGTTCGGGTGCGAGGCCACCTTGATGATGTCCGGGGCGTGGCCGCCGCCGGCGCCCTCGGTGTGGTACGTGTGGATCGGCCGGCCGCCGATCGCCGCCAGCGTGGACTCCAGGTAGCCGGCCTCGTTGAGGGTGTCGGTGTGGATGGCCACCTGGACGCCCGCGGCCTGGGCCACGGTCAGGCAGGCGTCGATGGCGGCCGGGGTGGAGCCCCAGTCCTCGTGCAGCTTGAAGCCGGACGCGCCGGCCCGCAGCTGTTCCCACAGCCCTTCGGCGCTGACCGTGTTGCCCTTGCCGAGCAGCACCATGTTGACCGGCCAGTGCGTGGTCGCGGCCAGCATCATGTCCAGCCAGAAGGCGCCCGGGGTGACGGTAGTGGCCTTGGTCCCCTCGGCCGGGCCGGTGCCGCCGCCGATCAGCGTGGTCATCCCGGCCGCCAGCGCCACCGGGATCTGCTGCGGCGCGATCAGGTGCACGTGGCTGTCGATGCCGCCCGCGGTCAGGATCAGCCCGTTGCCCGCCAGGATCTCGGTGGACGGGCCGATGACCAGCTCCGGCGTGACCCCGTCCATGGTGTCCGGGTTGCCGGCCTTGCCCAGCGCGACGATCCGGCCGTCCCTGATGCCGATGTCGGCCTTGATCACGCCCCAGTGGTCGAGCACTACGGCGCCGGTGATGACCAGGTCGGGGGTGCCCTCGGCGCGGGTGGCCACGGCCTGACCCATCGACTCGCGGATCACCTTGCCGCCGCCGAAGATGGCCTCCTCGCCGGCCAGTGGTCCCGGGCCGCCGCAGCGGTCCTCGGTCACCTCGATCAGCAGGTCCGTGTCGGCCAGCCGCACCCGGTCCCCCGTAGTGGGGCCGTAGAGGGCGGCGTACCTGGCTCTCGATATCTCTGCTCCCCGGGGGGACGACCCCCCCGGCCCCCCCCGCTCAGTCATGCCGCAGGCCCGGGACGACGCGGCGGCCGGCCAGTTCGACCAGGGTGACCTCTCGGGAGACGCCCGGCTCGAACCGGACCGAGGTGCCGGCCGGGATGTCGAGCCGGCCGCCGCGGGCCGCGGCCCGGTCGAAGGACAGCGCCGGGTTGGCCTGGGCGAAGTGGTAGTGCGAGCCGACCTGGATCGGCCGGTCCCCGGCGTTCTCCACGGTCAGCGTGACCCGCGTCCGGTTCGGGGCCAGCTCGATCGTCCCGTCCGCGGTGATGACCTCGCCCGGGATCATCGGATCGGCCGGTGCAGGGTGACCAGCTTGGTGCCGTCCGGGAACGTGGCCTCGACCTGGACCGAGTCGATCATCTCGGGCACGCCGTCCAGCACGTCGTCGCGGCGCAGCACCTCGCGGCCCGCGGACATCAGCTCGGCCACGGTCCGGCCGTCGCGGGCGCCCTCGAGCACGAACGAGGTCAAGATGGCGACCGCCTCGGGATGGTTCAGCTTCAGGCCGCGGCCCCGGCGGCGCTCGGCCACGTCGGCGGCCAGCGTGATGAGCAGCCGCTCCCGCTCGTGTTCGGTCAACCGCATGTGAGCACCATATGGCAGCGGTGTTTCCTGGCGGTGAACTAGGCCGCCTGGTGCTCCAGGAAATCGAGCAGGTGCCCGGCGACCGCCTCCGGCTCCTCCAGCCAGGGGATATGGCCGGCTCCGGGGATGGTGACCCGGGTGACCCGGGGCAGGGCGCGTTCCAGTGAGTCGACGCTATCAGCTCCTCCTCGCGCAAGGTCTGCTGGAGCTCGGTCCAGATCTGGGTGAAGCAGGGCCCACCCCAGCCCGGTGCCGCAGGCGTAGACCAGGGCGCTGACCCGGTCCGGGTGATCCAGCGCGTACCGCAGCGCCAGCGTCGCCCCCCACGAGTGACCGAACAGGGCGGTCTTGGCCCGCGGGCCGATGACCGCGTCCAGGTCGGCGGCGCAGCGGGCCACCGAGTAGGGGCCGCGGCGCTCGGACCGGCCGCAGCCGCGCTGGTCCCAGCGGATCACGCTCAGGCGGGGCGCCAGCGCGGCCGCCAGGGCGCCGGTCATGTCCCACGCTCCGGGGCCGCCATGGCACATGACCAGGGGCTCGCCGCGGCCGGTTTCCGCAGTCCACAGGCGGCAGTTGTCATCGGTGCGCACGTCCATGATGATGAAATATCACGGCCCCCCGCGGGGTTCTCATGAAGGCGTCACTGCGCGCTCGCAACCAGCGGGCGGCACCATCCGAGAAGGAGCGACGTGACTTACCACAAGAACCCCGAGGCGATCGCCAAGCTGACCCCTGAGCAGTACAAGGTCACTCAGGAGGCCGCGACCGAGGCCCCGTTCACCGGCGAGCTCTGCGACAACAAGGAGCCGGGCATCTACGTCGACATCGTGTCGGGCGAGCCCCTGTTCGCTTCCATCAACAAGTACGACAGCGGCTCCGGCTGGCCGAGCTTCACCCAGCCGATCGAGAAGGCCAACGTCGTCGAGCACTCCGACCGGAGCTGGGGCATGACCCGGACCGAGGTCCGCTCGGCCCACGGCGACAGCCACCTCGGCCACGTGTTCCCCGACGGCCCGCCCGCCGAGGGCGGCCTGCGTTACTGCATCAACTCGGCGGCGCTGCGCTTCGTCCCGCTCGACGACCTCGAGAAGGAAGGCTACGGCGACTTCCGCCAGCTCTTCGAGACCACCGGGAGTACCTCATGAGCACGGAAAAGGCGATCCTGGCGGGCGGCTGCTTCTGGGGCGTGCAGGAACTCGTCCGCAAGCTCCCCGGCGTGATCTCCACCCGGACCGGTTACACCGGCGGTGACGTACCCAACGCCACCTACCGGAACCACCGCGGCCACGCCGAGGCCCTGGAGATCGTCTTCGACCCGGAGAAGATCTCCTACCGGGACCTGCTGGAGTTCTTCTTCCAGATCCACGACCCGTCGACCAGGAACCGCCAGGGCAACGACATCGGCGACAGCTACCGGTCGGCTATCTTCTACACCAGCGACGAGCAGAAGAAGGTCGCCGAGGACACCATCGCCGACGTCGACGCGTCCGGCCTGTGGCCGGGCAAGGTCGTCACCGAGGTGACCGCGGCCGGCCCGTTCTGGGAGGCCGAGCCCGAGCACCAGGACTACCTGCAGCACTACCCGAACGGGTACACCTGCCACTTCGTCCGTCCGGGCTGGAAGCTCCCGCACCGGGCTGACGCCAGCTGAGCGCTGACGCTAGCTGAAGAAGGCTGCTAGCTGAGTTAGCAGCAGCTCCGGCGCCGCGTCGATCGCATCGTGACCCTGGCCGTCCAGTACGGCCAGGGTCTTGTGCGGTAGCGCCCCGGCGACCTCGGTGATGATGTCGCCGGCCCAGGCCGGGCTGGCCGAGCCGAGCAGCAGCAGGACCGGGACCTCGACCCCGGCCGCCAGGCTCTTCAGGTCGGTTTCGGCCAGCGCCTGGCCCTCCCGGGGCATGGTGGCCGACACGATCGGCATCACGTCGTAGCTGCGCGGGGCGTTGCGCAGCGCGGCGACCTCCGCGGCGGACAGGCCGATGACCTCGATCAGGAAGCTGAGCATGGCCCGGCCGAGCTGGCCCGCCTCGATCATGGACTGGACCCGGGCCCGCCAGGCGGCCGGAGCGGTCCGCCCGTCGGGCGGCTCGTACAGGGCCAGCCGCCGCACCGGCGCGCCGGCCGCCGCCGCGCCCAGCGCGCACACCGCGCCGTAACTATGCCCGAAGACATCGGGCCGCCCGAGGCTGGCCGCGACGGCCGCGACGTCCTCGAATTCCCGGCTGAGGTCGTAGGGCTGAACGTCACCGCTGGCGCCGCGCCCGCGCCGGTCCATCGCGGTCACCCGCCACCGGCGGGTCAGCGGTTCCCACAGCGGTTCCCAGCTCTCGAGGCGGCTCATGCCGCCGTGCACCAGCAGCAGCGGCGGCCCGTCCCCGGCCGTCAGCAAGCCGATCTCGGTGCCGTCGGCGCTGGTTACTGCGTGCCGGTAGCCGTCCATGGCGGCTCGTCCCCCCTCAGGGCCCCGTCGACGTAAACGACGCTGTTCGTCCGCAGCGCCGCAATACGCGGTCCAGGCAGCACGATACCGGCCAGGTTCAGCGGGTCGGCCGCCGACAGGGTGGTGGTCTCCCCGGTCCGCGGCCGCTTCCTGATCTCGCGCAGCAGGCCCACCGCCTCCGGGTGGGCGAACTGCTCGCCGCTGAACCCGTGGACGAACCGGCCGCCGGCGACCGTGCCGCGGGCCTCCATCCGCCGCAGCGCCCACAGCACCTCGCGCCAGGGCACGGCCAGGCTCTCCCGGGCCAGCAGGTCGCGGAACACCACGCCCCAGCGCGCGGTCAGCTGCTCGGCTACCGCCTCGGCCAGGTCGTCAGGATCGCAGTCGCTGGCCGGCTCGGGCAGCAGCGACCAGCGGCCCGCCGCCCGCGCCGTGAGCTGGGCGCCGCGCTCGCTGACGCGCTGGCTGGCGCGGCGGAGCCGGGGCCGGGTGAACGTGGTCCCGCTGGCCTGCGCGGCCCGGCGGGCGAACAGCGACCGGACCGCGCGGAAGCCGTCCGCCGTGATCAGGCCGCGGGCGACGCCGTCCCACAGCGCCTCCTCGACCTGGGACGGCAGCCGGCCGGTGCGGCTCGTCAGGTCGTGCGGGAACAGCGCCCCCCGCTGCCGCAGCGCGTCGAGGACGTCGGCGGTGCCCCCGGGGCCCGGTTCGGCGGGATGGCGGTCGCCGCGGGCCGCGCACAGCAGCCACGGCAGGTCGTCCCGGATGGTGAGCGTGATCGGCGTGGCCCGGGACGGCGACCCGCTCCGCCGGGGCTCGTCCGGGTCGTCCTTGACCCCGTCGTCCCGGACCGACAGGCGGCCCCAGGCCACGCCGCCGTCCAGGCACACCTCGTCCAGCCACTCGCGGCGGTAGCCGGTCACCCGGGCCGGGAGGATCTCCTTCTCCCAGGCCCCGGCGGCCAGCTCGAACCCCTGCAGCTGCTCCACCACGGCGAGGACGCCGCGGCTGCCCTCCCGCTGGGTGTCCGGGGTGACGTGCTGCCAGCGGAGCAGGAACCGGATGAAGTCCTGCGCGGTGACCGGCTCGACCTCGCGCCGCTTGCGCTGCCGGGTGTAGGCGTGGATGCGGGTCAGCACCCGCCGCGCGCAGAACTCCTCGTCCTGGCCCGTGAACCGCCCGCGCAGCGCGAACCCCTCGGTCTCCAGCCGGATCAGGGCCATCGACACGTCGGAGACCGTCAGCGTCGTGGCCCGGGACAGCTGCTCCGCCGTGCGCGGACCCGACACGTCCAGGTGGCCGCGCAGCAGCTCCGCCGCCACGTTTTCCGGCTCCATTGGTTTCACGTGCAACATCGGTATGGCTGGTACATCGGGGAACAGCTCACGGAGCAGGGGCGTCCGCTCGGTCGCGCACCACAGGCCGCTGGGCAGCTCCACCGCCCGCCCCGCGGCCGCGAGCTCGGCGTACCACGTGTCCCACCGCGGTCCCGGCCGCATCACGTACAGCGTCATCAGCAGGTCGTGCAGCTCGTCCGCGTCCCGCGGCCGCGGCCGGATCTCGTCCCTGACCCGCTCGATCGCGCCGGGGTCGAGACGGGCCAGGTCGCGGGCCTCGACCGGCAGGCCGCGGGGGACCTGCACCTGGCGGCTGCGCCGGTTCCCGGCCTCGGTCTCCTCGTCCAGGTAGGTGAACGGCGGCCCGCTCAGGATCTCGTGAGCGAGCACGGAAGGCTCGGTCGTGTCCCGGGTGATGACGGAGATCCGGCCTGCCTCGATCCCGGCCACCAGCTCCCGCAGCCCGTCGATGTCCATCGCCTCGTGCAGGCAGTCCTCGAGCGTCTGCCGGACCAGCGGGTGGTCGGGGATCTCCATCGGCCCCGGCGCCACGTTCTCCTGGCACGCGGCCAGCACCGGGAACACCGCCGCCATCAGGTCGTCGGCCTCCATCCGCTGGATGGCCGGCGGGTTCTTCCGGCCGCCGCGCATCCGCAGGATGGTCAGCGAGGTGTTCAGGTTCCAGCGCCAGCGCGCGGCGAACAGCGGCGCGGTCAGCACCGCCTGCCGGACCACCTGCTCGACGGTCTTGGACGCCAGGAACTTCGGCACCTGCTCGAGCGGGAAGCTGTGCTGCGGGCCGAGCGAGAGCAAGATGGCGTTGTCGCTGGCCGCCGCCTGCAGCTCGAAGTCGAAGGTGACGCAGAACCGCTTGCGCAGGGCCAGGCCGAACGCGCGGTTCACCCGGGCCCCGAACGGCGCGTGCCCGACCAGCTGCATCCCGCCGGCCTCGTCGAAGAAGCGCTCCAGGATGATCGCGTCCATGGTCGGCAGCGCCCCGAGCGCGGCCAGCCCGGCCCGCAGGTAGGCCACGATGATCTCGGCCGCGGGCCGGCCGACCCCGCATTCGTTGATGAGCCATTCCCTGGCCTCATCGGGCTCCCGGTCCGCCACCGCCTGCCGCAGCGCGCTGACCTCCTCGGACAGCTCCCGGGTGCGCCCGGGCGCCTCGCCCTGCCAGTGCGGCACCGACGGCGGCGCGCCGTGCGCGTCGGTCACCCGCACCGTGCCCGGCTCGACCCGGCTGATCCGCCAGGAGTGGGTGCCGAGCAGGAAGACGTCGCCCGGCCTGCTCTCCACCGCCCACTCCTCGTGGACGGTGCCGATCTGGACCTCGTCGGGCTCGGCCACGACCCGGAAGTCGCCCAGCTCGGGAATGGCGCCGCCCGAGGTGAGCGCGGCCAGCCGGGCGCCCCGGCGCCCCTTGACCGTGCCGTTCACCTGGTCCCGGTGCAGGTAGTAGGCGCGGCGGCCGCGGCCGGTGCGGATGCCCTCGGCCAGCAGGTCGGTGATCTCCTCGAAGTCCTCGGCGGACAGGTCGCGGAAGGGCGCCGCCTGCCGGGCCAGGCCGAGCAGGTCGGCCTCGGCCCACGACTCGGCGGCCGACTCGGCCACCATCTGCTGCGCCAGGATGTCCAGCGGCCGCTCCGGCACGACCAGGGCGTCGAGCCGCCCGTTCCGCACGCCGCGCAGCAGCGCGGCGCATTCCACCAGCTCGTCGCGGGTGGTCGGGTAGATCCGCCCGGACGGCGTCCCGGTCCTGGTGTGGTTGGACCGGCCGACCCGCTGCAGGAAGGTGGCGAAGCTGCGGGGCGAGCCGATCTGGCAGACCAGCTCGACCGGACCCACGTCGATGCCGAGCTCGAGCGAGGCCGTGGCCACCAGGGCCCGCAGGTCACCGGCCCGCAGCCGGGCCTCCACCCGCTGCCTGCGCCCCCGCGACAGCGACCCGTGGTGCGCCGCCACGTGGTCGCCGAGCTCGTCTCCCAGCCGCTCGCCGAGCTGGTGGGCGACCCGTTCGGCCATGCTCCGGGTGTTGACGAAGACCAGCGTGGTCCGGTGGCTGGTGACGTGCTCCGCGATCATGTCCAGGATCTGCGCCGTCTGCTCCGTGGTGGGCACCGCGCCGAGCTCGTCGTCGGGCAGTTCCAGGGCCAGGTCCAGGCGCCTGCGGTGGCCGGAGTCCACGATCGCGCAGCGCGGCGTCCCGTCCGGGTGGTCGCGATCCGGCCCGGCCCCGACCAGCAGCCGGGCCACCGTCTCGATCGGCCGCTGGGTGGCGGACAGGCCGACCCGCTGCACCGGCTGCTCCGCCACGTGGGCCAGGCGCTCCAGGGTCAGGGCCAGGTGGGAGCCGCGCTTGTTCGACGCCACCGCGTGGATCTCGTCCACGATGACGGTGCGCGTGCTGCGCAGCATGGCCCGGCTCCGCTCGGCCGTCACCATCAGGTAGAGCGACTCGGGCGTGGTGATCAGGATGTCCGGCGGCCGCTTGAGCATGGCGGCCCGCTCGGCCGCGACCGTGTCACCGGTCCGGACCGCGACCCGGATGTCCGGCGCGGCCAGCCCGAGCTCGGCCGCCGCCGCGGCGATCCCGGCCAGCGGCGCCTCCAGGTTCTGCTGGATGTCGGTGGCCAGCGCCTTCAGCGGCGACACGTACACCACCCGCGGCCCGGCCTGCGCTTGCGGCCCGGCCTGTTCTTGCGCCTGGACGTCGTGCCCGCAGAACAGGTCGTGGACGCAGGCCTGCTCCCGGTCCCGGTAGAAGCGGTCGATGCAGACCAGGAAGGCCGCCAGCGTCTTACCCGAGCCGGTCGGCGCCGCTATCAGCGTGTGCCGGCCCGCCGCGATCTCCTGCCACCCCGCCGCCTGCGGCTCGGTCGGCCCGTCCGGAAACCGGCCCTCGAACCAGCGGCGCACGGCGGGATGAAACGACTCGAGCACGCGCTCACGCTACCCGGGGGTTCCGACATTCCGCCGCCCGCGAGCACATTCGCTCCCGGAGCGACCCGGATCGTCGCCTCCATGGTCAGACGGCGAGACTGGCTCGCATTCTCATAACCGAGGGGCGAGATGTCCGCGGACTGCGACCGTCCGGAGCGGCGATGGGCCGGGCCGGGGCGGGGACGCCACCCCGTTTGGCAAAAATCTCCTGGTGAGACGGCGGGGGGCGGGCGGAATGGGTAGGTATGCAGGGGTGACCACCGCCATCGCCCAGTTCATGCGGGACCTGGAGGGGGCGTGGGAGGCGCACCGGGACGCGCTGCTGACCCGGCGCGACCTGGCGGCGGCGCTCGCGACGATGGCGGCCGAGCCGTCGGTCACGCACCGGCCGGCCATGACCGGCGGGACCGGACGCCAGGCCGTCGAGCGTTTCTACACCGAACAGGTCCTGCCTTACCTGCCCGCCGACCTGACCCTGAACAAGATCTCCCGGACGGTGGACCGGTGGCGGCTGGTGGAGGAGACGACGGTTTCGTTCACCCACGACCGGGCGCTGCCCTGGCTGCTGCCCGGGGCCGAGCCGACCTTCCGGCGGGCCGAGGTGCTGGCCATCGTCGTGGTCGGCTTCCACCGGATGAAGATCAGCTCACTGCGCGTGCTCTGGGATCACGCCACCTTGACAGCGCAGCTCGGCGTCACTGTCCCAGTAGCCACCGCCCCGGCGCGATGAGCTCGCGGGCCTGGGCCGGCCCCCACGAACCGGGCGCGTAGGGAGCCACCTTCGGGCGGTTCTCCAGCAGCGGGCCGACCGACTTCCACACTGCGGCCAGCCCGTCCGGGCGGGTGAACAGCGAGCGGTCGCCGGTGAGGGCGTCGTGGATCAGCCGCACGTAGGGCGGCAGCGGGTTGGCGCCGGCCAGGCCGGACAGCGGCAGCGCGGTCGTCCCGCGGTCCAGGTCCAGGCCGGGGCCGGGCTTCTTGGCGATCAGCGACAACTCGATCTCCCCGTCGCCGGCCAGGGAGAACGACAGCACGTTCGATTCGCCGGGCAGCTTGCCGGCCAGCGGGCCCGGCGGCTCGCGCAGGATCAGGCTGACCTGCTGCTTGCTCTGCGCCAGCCGCTTGCCGGTGCGCAGGTAGAACGGCACGCCGCGCCAGCGCGGGGTGTCGATCCACAGCCGGGCCGCCACGAAGGTGTCCATGCTCGACTTGGCCGCCACCCCGGGCACGTCGTGGTACCCGGTGAACTGGCCGAGGACCACCTCGGCCGGGTCTAGCGGCTGGAACTTGGAGATCACCTTTTCCCGGGCGGCCTGCAGGTCCATCGCGCCCAGGGAGGCCGGCGGTTCCATCGCGATCTCGGCGGCCACCTGGTACAGGTGCGTGACCAGCATGTCCAGCACCGCGCCGGTAGCGTCGTAGAACACCGACCGGTCGGTGATGCCGAGCTTCTCCGGCACGTCGATCTGCACCGACTCCACGTGCTCGCGGTCCCACATCGCGGCGAACAGGCCGTTCGCGAAGCGCAGCGTATGCAGGTCCTGGGTCGCCTCCTTGCCCAGGAAGTGGTCGATCCGGTAGACCTGCTGCTCGTCCAGGACCGAGTGGACCACCTTGTCCAGCGCCCGGAACTTCTCCGGCGACGTGCCGAACGGCTTCTCGTACACCACCCGGGCGCTCTTGACCAGCCCGTGCTGGCCGAGCGCCTTGGTCGTCTCCTCGAACGCCACCGGCGGGATGGCGAGGTAATGGACGAGCTGCGGGTCCCCGCCCAGCGCCGTGCGCGCCTTGGCCAGGTCGTCGAGCAGGCTGCCGGGGCTGTCGGTGGTGAAGCCGCCGCCGGCGAACCAGAGCCGTTCGGCGAACGGCTTCCAGTCCGCGGGCTCCGGCTTCGGGCCGAACTGCTCGAGCACGTCGTGCACGTGCTGGCGGAAGTCCTCGTGGGCCACGTCGCCGCGCCCGTTGCCGATCAGCAGCCACTGCCGCGGCAGCAGGCCCTCCAGGCTCAGCCGGTAGAAGGCCGGCAAGACCATCCGTTTGGCCAGGTCGCCGGTCGCGCCGAACAGCACGAAGGCCGTGGGCGCCAGGTCGCGATCATTGCTCTTTTCCGCCGTCATGCCTGCCAACCTACGTGACCCGCCCGGCCGGCCGCGGTCTAGGGTTGGGACCGACGACAGATCGAAGACGATGAGGAGTGCTCATGCCAACTCGCACCGCACGGACCGGCTGGACCGGGACGCTGGAGCAGGGATCGGGCCAGGTCGAGCTGACCAGTTCCAAGCTCGCCACCTTCGAGGTGTCCTTCCCCAAGCGGGCCGCCGACGACGCCGGCGGGTTCACCAGCCCCGAAGAGCTCATCGCCGCCGCTCACTCCGCCTGCTACGCGATGCAGCTGTCCGCGCTGATCGGCCAGGCCGGCGGCACCCCGCAGGCGCTCGACGTGCAGGCCGACGTGTCGCTCGGCCCGGACCCGGCGGGCGGCTTCAGGCTCACCGGCATCAAGCTCACCGTGCGCGGCGAGGTGGACGGCCTCACCGCCGAGCAGTTCACCGAGGCCGCTCAGGCGGCCAAGGCGGGCTGCCCGGTCAGCAAGGCGCTCACCGGCGTGGACATCACCCTGGACGCCGCCCTCGAGGAGTAGCTCACAGGGCTAGGCCCCCGTCGACCGGGATGACGGCGCCGGTCATGGCGCTGGCGCCGTCCCCGGCCAGGAAGGCGAGCACCGCGGCCACCTCGGCCGGGTCGAGCAGGCGGCCCAGCGGCTGCTGCGCGGCGAACGCGCCGGCCGCGGGCAGGCCGTAGAGCCGGGCGCTCTCATCCAGGATGGGGGTCGCCGTCGAGCCGGGGCTGACGGCGTTGGCGGTCACGCCGGTGCGGCCGAGTTCGGCGCCGAGGGCCCGGATGAAGCCGGCCACGCCGGACTTGGCCGCGCAGTAGGCGGCGAGCATGGGCAGGCCGCGGGTGGCGGCGGCCGAGGCGACGGCCAGGAAGCGCCCGTGGCGCGGCTCGGGGCGGCGCAGCAGGGCCGGCACCGCCACCCGGGCCAGGTTCAGCACGCCGCCGAGGTCGATGTCGAGCACCGCCTGCTCGGTCTCGGCCGGCACCTCCCAGGCCGGTACGCCGCCGGCGATCACGCCCGCGACCGCGATGGCCGCGTCCAGGCCGCCCCAGCGCTCCTCGGCCAGCCGCACCGCGGCGGCCAGCGCGCCCGGATCCCTGACGTCGGCCTCGGCCGTGACCACGTGGTCGCCCGCCAGCGCGTCGAGCTCGGCCCGGGTGCCCAGGGCGTACGGCAGCGCCGGGTCGTCGGTGCAGCGGTCCACCGCCATGACCCGCCAGCCGTCCGCCGTCAGAGCCGCCACCGTGGCCGCGCCGATGCCCCGCGCCGCGCCCGTGACGAGCGCGACGCGAGGGGCAGTGGTGCTCAGAGCTGGCCCTTGGCCTCGTCGCCGGCCGGCACCGCGTGCAGCACGATGACATCGGCGGCCCCGGCGGTCTTGCCCGCGATCTTGGGGCCCAAGGCGGCCAGGGCCGCGCCCTTGCTGTGCGTGCGCAGCGCCTCGCCGCTGGCCCACTTCTCGACCATGATCAGCCGGTCGTCGTTCTGGTGCAGGGCGTAGAGCTCGCAGCCGTCCTCTTCATGCACTTCGGGGATGGTCCCGGTGAAGGCGGCGATGACCGCGTCGCGGTGCTCGGGCAGCGGGATGATGGTGGCGACGACGACGACGGACACGGGCGCTCCTTTTACTGAGTGAAGATCGCGCCCAGGGCGGGCGCGACGTCGGTGTAGGTGCCGATCCGGCGCAGCCGGCCGCGGCCGAGCCGGGCCAGCTGGCGGGCGAGGTCGGCGTCCTGCTCGCCCGAGGTGTCGAACAGCACGTCCAGCCGCGGCAGCCGGGCCGCGAACGGGCGCGGGTCGGGGCCGGCGTTGTGCACGCAGTCCGAGAGCAGCACGGCCCGGGCGTCCCGGGCCGGCACCCGGGCCAGCTCGCGCGCCGCGACCTGAAGCGGGAAAGCGATGTTCGTCAGCCCCTTAGCCGGGATGCGCAGCATCGTATCGAGCAGCACCCGGGACGGGACATGCCGCCCGAGGCGGGACAGGATCGCCGCGTCGGACCAGAACGCCACCACCGCGAGGTCATCGCGGCTCAGCTCGGCGGCCAGCGCGCCGACGGTGGCGGCGGCGGTGCGGATCCGCTCGCCGCGCATCGAACCGGACACGTCGACCAGGAGCACCACGCTGCGGCGGGTCCTGACCCGTTCCCGCACGAAGATGTCGTCCTCGTCCGGCAGCGGGTGCTCGACCAGCTGGGTCACGGTCCGGTCCAGGTCGATGTCGTCCGAGCCGCCCCGGTAGCGCAGGCTGGCCAGCTCGCCGGCGCCGCGCCGGGCGGCGAGGTCGCGCCGCGGCCGGGGCATGGCCAGCCGGGTAGCGATCTGCCAGGCCCGCCGGACCGTCTCCGGGTCCGCGGTGATCTCACCGTCACCGGCGGTGGCCAGCGTGCCCCGGTCCTCGGTCACCGTGGGCGCGCCGCTGCCCGGCGGGGGCGGACGGCGCGGCCCGCGGCGCGGTCCGCGCCGCGGTCCGCGGCCGGGGACGATCAGGCCACCGCCGCCTCCGGAACCCGCGGGGGCGGCTTCGAGCAGCTGGGGCTCGGCGTCGAGCTGCTTGGGTCTGCGCTTGAGCGGAGCCTGGGGCTTCCTGACGCCGGGGCGGCGCAGCGGCGTGTCCGCCCGCACTGTCCTTCAACCAGGCGCCGCCGCGGCCGGCGACAAGATGAACTGGTCCTCCCAGATCTGCCGCAGCACCGCCTCCGGCGTCGCGTCGATGGTCTCGTCCAGGAAGATCCGCCCGGACAGGGCGACCACCATGGCGTCGTAGACCAGTTCGGGGTAGCCCTCGCTGGCCGTTCCCCGCATGGTGAAGAGCTGCCCGGCCACCAGGGTGAGGTCGATGGCGCCGCGGACGCTGCTGCCCTGCCGGATGTCCGGGTGCTCGCGGGTGGCCCGGGTGACGGCCACGGCGTCGCCGGCCAGGCGTTCGTACAGGTCGCCGGGCAGCCCCGGCAACGGCGCGCGCAGCGCCACGATGCCCCGCTCGGCCGCCGCGTCCTGATAGCCGACGGCCAGGCGGCAGATCCGGTCGTGAACCGATGTGGACAAACGGGTGGTGCCCACGTTGTCGTACGGGTTCATCGACGCGATGACGCGGAACGTCGCGGCCGCCGTCACCGTCCCGGCCGTAGGCACCGTGACCTGGCGTTCGGCCATCGCGGTGAGCAGCGTGTTGATGGTGTCCTCGGGCGCCCGGTTGAACTCCTCGATGTAGAGGAACCCGCCCTCGCGCATGGCCCGCAGCAGCGGCCCGTCGACGAAGTTGTCCGGGCTGTAGTCCTCGCGCAGCACCCGGGCCGGGTTGTGGTGGCCGACCAGCTTGGCCGGGGTGAGGTCGGCGTTGCCCTCGACGAAGACCAGCGGGATGCCCCACTCGGCCGTGATGGCCCGCAGCAGGGTGCTCTTGCTGGTCCCCGGCGGCCCCTCCAGGACGATGTCCCGGCCCGCGGCCACCGCCGCGAGCACCAGCGTGAGCTCGCGCTCGCGGCCGACCAGGTGGGCGGCGACCCGGTCGTAGGTGGCCGCGAGGTCAGGGCCTTCGCTCATTTGACGAGCGAACCCGCATCGATGGGCAGCGTGACGCCGGTGACGTAGCGGGCCTCGTCCGAGGCCAGCCAGAGCACCGCGTTGGAGATGTCGACCGGCTCGACCCACGGGATGGGCAGCGCGTTGAGCTCGGCGAACCGGGCGCCGACCACGTCCCGGGTCCGCTCGGCCGCGGGCAGGTCGGCCGCGAACAGCTCGTAGGTGGCCGAGTTCTGGATCATGTCGGTGTCGACCGCGGTGGGGTGCACGCTGTTCACCCGGATCATGTCCGGCGCCAGCTCCAGGGCCAGCGTCCGCATCAGGCCGACCACGCCGTGCTTGGCCGAGGTGTAGTGCCCGATGTGGGGGATGGCCATCAGCCCGGCGGTGGAGCTGGTCAAGATGATCGAGCCGCCGCCGCCCGCCCGCAGGTGACCGATGGCCGCCTTGACCGCGTGCCAGACGCCGGTCAGGTTGACATCGATCATGTCCTTCCAGGTCGTGTCGTCGAGCTCCTCCAGCGAGCCGAAGCTGAAGATGCCGGCGTTGGCCGACACGATGTCCAGCCGCCCGAGCTGGGCCACGCCGTCGTCCAGGGCCGCCTTGACCGCGCCGTAGTCGCGCACGTCGGCCTGGGTGGCGACGATGCGCCGGTCCAGCGCCTCGACTTCTTTTACCGTCTCGGCCAGGTCCTCCGGGGTCGACATCGGGTACGGCACGCTCGCTACCTGGCCGCACAGGTCGACCGCGATGATGTCGGCGCCCTCCTGGGCCAGCCGCAGCGCGTGGCTGCGTCCCTGCCCCCGCGCGGCGCCGGTGATGAAGGCGACCTTGCCCGCCACCCGTCCTGCCATTGCTTTTCTCCTCACCTGATGGTGTTGCCCGCGTCGACGGTGAACTCCAGCCCGGTGACGTAGCGAGACTCGTCCGAGGCCAGGAACAGCACCGCGTGGCTGACGTCGCGCGGTTCCACGTTCTCCACCGGCAGCGTGTTCTGGTAGATCGAGCCGGTCTCGGGCTGGCGCTCGCGCAGCGCGTCGATGCCGCTCAGGCCCCGGCCCATCGCCGTGTCCACCCCGGTCGGGTGCACGGTGTTGACCCGGATACGGTGCCGGCCCAGCTCGTTGGCCATGGTCTTGGCGATGCCGACCACGCCGTGCTTGGCCGCCACGTAGGGCGCGAAGAACGGCAGGCCCTTGATCCCGGCCGTCGAGCTGGTGCAGATGATCGAGCCGCCGCCGGCCGCGATCAGGTGCGGCACGCTGGCCACGATCGTGTTCCAGACCCCGGTCAGGTTGGTGTCCAGGGTGTCCCGCCAGACGGCCGGCGTCACCTCGTCCCAGGCCTGCACGGTGCAGATGCCAGCGTTGGCGCAGGCGATGTCCAGCCGCCCGAGCTGGGCCACACCATCATCGACCGCGGTTTTCAGCGCGGCCGCGTCGCGCACGTCAGCCTGGGTGGCGACAATCCGCCGGTCGAGCGCCTCGACGGCTCTGACGGTCTCGGCCAGGTCGGCCTCGGTGGCCATCGGGTACGCGACGGTGTCGTAGTCGCGGGAGATGTCGACCGCGATGATGTCGGCGCCCTCCTGCGCCAGCCGGATCGCGTGCGACCGGCCCTGGCCCCGGGCCGCGCCGGTGATGAAGGCGACCTTGCCCTCGAGCTTCCCTGCCACTTACCCAGCTCCTTTCACTTACGTCACGGCGGTTGACGTGGCTGTGCCGCCAGCGGCGGCACGGTGGGCGAGGGTCAGCCGCCGGGGCTGAAACCGGCCAGGGGGCTCTCGTTGCAGGCCGAGTCGGGCGGGCGCCGGCCGATGGTCACGAGCACGGGTTGCGTGCGATGCGAGTGATCACCCGAGGGCCGGGGCGGCGAGACTCCGCCGACGGCGGCGAGGGCCTGCTCGCCGTGTCCCTTGACGCACTCCGGGTCGGGGCCGTCCAGGGGCAGCCCGGTGAAGAACTTGGCCGCCATGCACCCGCCGCGGCACGAGTCGTAGGCCGAGCAGGACTGGCAGGCGCCGCCGGTCTGGGGCCGGCGCAGACGTGTGAACAGCTCCGACTCCCGCCACACGGCGGCGAAGCCGCCGGGGTCGCGGACGCTGCCGGCCAGGAAGCTGTCGTGGATGGCGAACGGGCAGGCGTAGACGTCGCCCACCGGGTCGATCAGGCAGACCACCCGGCCCGCGCCGCACAGGTTGAGCCCGGGCAGCGGGTCGCCGTAGGCCGCCAGATGAAAGAACGAGTCGCCGGTCAGCACCTGCTCGCCGCGCGCCACCAGCCAGTCGTAGAGCTGGCGCTGCTGGGCCGCGGTGGGATGCAGTTCGTCCCACACGTCGGCGCCGCGGCCCGAGGGGCGCAGCCGGGTCAGCCGCAGCTGCGCGCCGAACCGGTCGGCGATCGCCTTGAACTCATCCAGCTGGCCGACGTTCTGCCTGGTCACCACCACGGAGATCTTGAAGCCGCGGAACCCGGCCGCGGCCAGGTTCGCCATCGCCCGCAGCGCGGTGGCGTAGGAGCCCGGGCCGCGCACCGCGTCGTTGACCTCGGCGGTGGCGCCGTCGAGCGAGATCTGCACGTCGACGTAGTCGCTGGCGGCGAGCTGGCGGGCGCGCTCAGGGGTGATCTTGACCCCGTTGGTGGAGAACTTCACCCCGACGTGGTGGGCGGTGGCGTAGTCGACCAGTTCCCAGAAGTCGGGCCGGACGGTGGGCTCGCCGCCGCCGATGTTCACGTAGAAGACCTGCATCCGCTCCAGCTCGTCGATCACCGCCCGGCACTCGGCGGTGCTCAGCTCGCGCGGGTCGCGGCGGCCCGAGCTGGACAGGCAGTGGACGCAGGACAGGTTGCAGGCGTAGGTCAGCTCCCAGGTCAGGCAGATCGGCGCGTCCAGGCCGTACTGGAACTGCTCCACCAGGGCCGGTACCGTCACGAGGCCTCCCGGGCGCGGATCATCTGCGAGGCGGCCAGCGCCTGCAGGGCGGCGGCGTAGCTGGGCAGCTCGGCCTCGGTCACGCCCGCGGCCAGGCAGGCCGCCCGGGCGCTGGGCGCGTCATCGAGCGAGCGGACCACGGTGAGCAGGGCCGGGCTCTTCAGGAACGACAGGCGCCGGGTGCCGAAGTGGTAGAGCAGGGCCCCGAACCGCTCCGGGCGCACCGACACCTGCGGGTGCAGCCGCCAGGGACGGTCGAGGTCGAAACCGGTCCTCGTGCCTGGCATCGATGCGTCAGTAGACACCGCACATGCCGTCGATGGAAACCTCTTCCACCAGCAGCTCGGCGTCCGCCAGCTCGGGTTCTTCTACGGGGGCCTCGGCGATGTCAGCGGTCGCGGTACGTTCGCTCATGACACTCTCCTAGCTGCGCAGATACGGACCAGGGGCGCGGCGTTAAGATTTCCGTCACACAGTGACGAATATATTCGGATGTTAACGTCACCTTGTGACATAAGCAAGGCTTGTCCCAGTGAACTCTGTCCAGGAGGCAGCGTTGCTGACCGGTAAGGAGGCAGTCGCCCGGCGCGGGCGGCCGCCCGGCACCAGCCGGCGTGAGCTCGAGCTCATCGCGCTGCGCCTGTTCACCGACCGGGGGTTCGACAACACCACCATCGAGCAGATCGCGGCTGAGGCCGGGGTCAGCAAGCGGACGTTCTTCCGCTACTTCGGCTCCAAGGCCAGCGTGCTGTGGAGCGAGTTCGACCACGAGGTCGACGTCATCCGGGCCGCGCTGGCCGACGTGCCGGCCGGAGTGCCGATGATGGAGGCCATCCGCCGCGCGGTGGTCGCGGCCAACCACTACGGCCTGCAGGACGTCCCCGAACTGCGGCTGCGGATGAACCTGATCAGCTCGGTGCCCGCCCTGCAGTCCAGCGCCGCCCTGCACTACGACGCGTGGGAGCAGGCCATCAGCGCCTTCGCCGCCACCCGCATCGGCCAGCCCGCCGACTCGCTCTACCCGCTCGCGGTCGGCCGGGCCACCCTGGCCGCCTGCCGGGCGGCGTACGACCGCTGGTCCGCCCGGGCCGACGCCGACCTGACCTTCTACCTGGACGCGGCGCTGGCGGCGCTGGCGGCCGGATTCGACCCGGCCGCGATCCGCGCCGAACGATAGCCGAAACGATGCACAATGAGAACATGACGAGTGACACCGGGGGGCGTAGGCGCGGCACCATCCGGACCGCGGAGATCGACCTGGCCGAGGCCAGGAAGGCGTTCTTCCTCATGGTCGGGTTCATCGCCCTGATCTGGGTGCTGCAGGTCTTCAACTGGGCCGACCATTACCACCTCGACTACGAGTACGGCGTCGTGCCGCGCAACATCGGGCGGCTGCCGGAGATCTTCACGTCACCGTTCCTGCACTTCAACTGGGACCACATCGAGGGGAACTCGGGGCCGCTGTTCGTCTTCGGGCTGCTCGCCGCGTACCGCGGCGTGGTCCGGTTCGGTGGCGTCACCCTGGTCGTCGCGATCACCAGCGGGCTGGCGGTGTGGCTGTTCCAGAGCAGCGAGTCGGTCACGGTGGGGGCCAGCGGGCTCATCTTCGGCTACTTCGGCTACGTGCTGGCCCGCGGGCTGATCGACCGCAACCTCGTCGACGCGCTGGCCGCGGTGGTCATGGCGCTGTCCTACGCCTACATCCTGACCGTGGCCATCCCCGGGACGCCCGGGGTGAGCTGGATCGGCCACCTGGGCGGCCTGGTCGGCGGCATCGCCTCGGGCTGGGTCTTCCGCAGCAGGCGCGGGCTCAACGTGGCCCGCAAGGACCCGGAGGTCAAGGGGCCGAGCGGTCCCACCCGGGCCAGCTCGGCCCGGCCCGGTGCGACCAAGGGCACGGTGGCGGTGGCGGTCAGCCCGGACAACCCGCGGTCCGACCTGTACAAGGAGCTAGGCGACCTCGGACTGTAGGCCGATCTCGGCCAGCGCGCCGGCCGAGGTGCGCAGGGACTGCTCGAGCACGGCCTGCCGGCGGCTGCCGTCCATCAGGTTGGCGCCCATCACGGCCAGGTCGCTCGGGCCGGGCGTCATGATCGTGACGTGCTTGCCCTCCGCGCTCAGCAGCCGCGCCTGGCGGACCAGGGCGCGGGTGATCAGCTGCCGGAGCCGGCGCTCGATCCGCAGGTCGGGCCGCAGCGGATGGTCGGGCTCGGTGCTGGCCATCGGCGCCAGGACGTAGACCTCGTCCACGTCGGCTCCCCGCAGCACGCCGAGCGAGGTAGCCGAGCGGATGCCGCCGTCCACGTAGCGACGGCCGCCGATGACCGCCGGGGTGTACCAGCCAGGGATCGAGCAGGAGGCGACGACGGCGTCGGTCAGCGCCGCGGGCGGCGCGCCCGGCTGGCCGAACAGCACCCGCCGCCCGGTGTCGTAGTCCATGGCCGCGATCCAGGTCCGGCCGTCCGCCCAGTCCGGCGGGGCGGCGTCGCCGGCCTGACCCTCGCGCTGGTAGCGCGCGTGCATCGCGCCGACCAGGGACCGCAGCGCCGTGTGCCGGCCCCGGCCGTGCGGCAGCCAGCCGCTGGCCGCCACCCAGGGCGGCACCTGCAAGGTCAGCGCCGCGCACGCCAGCGGCAGCGATCCTGGCCGCGGGTACGGCAGCGGCGGCAGCGGGCCGTCCTGCGCCGCCCGCACGGCGGATTCGCTCAGCTCCCCGGTGGCGTCCCCGCGCTGCCAGGCGGTGATCTCGGGCAGCGCGGCGTGGCAGCGCAGCGCGGCCGCCAGCACGCTGCCCGCGCTCGTGCCGACCATGAGGTCGACCCCGGCGACCGGTTCCGGCAGCCGCTCCTGCAGGCGGACCAGCGCGCCGGTCATCCAGGCCGCGCCGAGCACGCCGCCCGCCCCGAGCACCAGGCCGATCCGGCGGCGGGAAGAACGTACCCCCCGGTAAGGCACAAAGACCACAGCAGGCACATTCGCCTCCGCAATCAGCCCATGCGAACGATGGGGTTACTTGATGGTAACCCCGTGCTCGCCGCGCCGGCGAGATGATAGGGGCCGTGGAGGCCTACGACTACATCGTGGTGGGGGCGGGCACGGCCGGCTGCGTGCTGGCGGCCCGGCTCAGCCAGGAACCCGGCGCCCGCGTCCTGCTGCTCGAGGCCGGGAGCGCCGAACGGACCCGGGCCATGACGGTGCCGAACGCCTGGCCGGAAAACCTCGGCTCCGCCGCCGACTGGGGCTACGTCACGACCAGCCAGGCCGCGGCCGGTCCGCTGCCGTACCCGCGGGGCCGGACCCTGGGCGGCTCCGGTGCCATCAACGCCATGGCCCACGTCCGCGGCCACCGGTCGGTCTACGACCAGTGGGCGGCGTGCGGCGCTCCCGGCTGGACGTTCGCCGACCTGCTGCCCTATTTCCGGATGACCGAACGAGCCGGTGAGCACGATCCGGTGCTGCGTGGCACGGACGGCCCGATCCGGGTCGCCCCGGCCGGGGCTGACCGGCATCCGGTCGCGCGCGCGTTCGCCGAGGCTCTCGTCCGCGACGGCGCCCCGGTCACCGACGACCTCAGCGGCCCGGTGCCGGAGGGCGTGGCCTGGGCCGACCTCGCGATCGCGGACGGGGAGCGGGTCAGCCCGGCCGACGGCTACCTGCGCCCGGTGCTGGACCGGCCCGACCTGACCGTCGCGACCGGCTGCGTCGTGACCCGGCTGAGCGTGCGCGCGGGCCGCTGCACCGGCGTCAGCTACGTCCGCGACGGCGCGGCCGAGGACGCCGCTGCCTCGGCCGGTGGCGAGGTGATCCTGGCCGCGGGCGCGATCGGCTCGCCGTACCTGCTGCTGCGGTCCGGCATCGGCCCGGCCGGGGCCCTGCGAGCGCTGGGCATCGACCCGGTGGCCGACCTTCCCGGGGTGGGCGAGAACCTCCAGGACCATCCCACCGCCAAGGTCTGCTGCGCCACGCCCGCACCGCCGCCGGCCAGCCGGTACAACCACGGCGAGACCTACACGGCGTTGCGCAGCGACCTGGCCGGCGAGGTCCCCGACCTGCACCTGTTCCCGATCTTGCTGCCGCTGCCGCCGGCCGCCGGGTTCGAGCCCCCCGCCGCGGGCTTCCTGCTGGTCGCCGCGGCGATGACTCCGGACAGCCGGGGCACGGTGCGGCTGGCCTCCGCGACGGCGCCCCCGCTGATCGATCCGGGCTTCCTGACCGACGAGGGCGAGCGCGACCTGGACCGGCTGGCCGCCGGGCTGCGGATCATCAGGCGGGCGGCGGCGGACACGTCGTTCGGCGGGGCGGCTGAGCTGTATCCCGGTCGCGGGGTGCGCACCGACGCGGCGCTGCGCGACTACATCCGCCGCACCGTCGACAGTTACTACCACCCGGTCGGCACCTGCCGGATGGGCTCCGGCGACGACGCCGTCGTGGACCCCGCCCTCCGCGTCCGCGGCGTAGCCGGCCTCCGTGTGGCCGACGCCTCCGTCATGCCCCTGATCCCCAACGCCCACCCGCACGCCACCATCTTGGCCGTCGCCGAACGCGCCGCCGCCCTGATCGCCAACCCCCCCGTCAAGACGTCATGACCCCGCGTCAACCCCCCGTCAGGACGTCATGAACCCCGCGTCAGCCGCCCCCGCCAGGACGTCATGAAACCCCGGTTCCAGCGCGTTCTGGCGCACTCGAAGTCCAGTTTCACTTGCGCCCGGAACGCGTGAACCGGGCGGCACGAACTGGACGAGCCCCTGACCCCTAAGATCAGCCGGGACGGCAGGCTGAGCGAAAGGGCGCGCCGGATGCGGGGATACGCGACCGCCGGGGAGATCGAGCAGTACCGGCGGGACGGGTTCGTGGTGCTGCCCGACGTGCTGGACCCGGCCGAGGTGACGGCCTGGCGGGTGACGCTGAGCCAGGCGGTGGCCCGCCGGGAGGGGCGGCTGCCGGAACCGGGCACGCGGTACGCGGAGTTTTTCCACCGCGAGCACGAGTACTACGACCGGGTCTTCACCCAGAAGATCAACCTGTGGAAAACCGACGAGGCCGTCCGGCCGCTGGTGCTGAGCCCGGACCTGGGCCGGATCGCAGCCGGCCTGTCCGCCTCTCCCGGGGTGCGCGTCTACCTGGACCAGGCCCTGGTCAAGGAGCCGTACGGCCACCCGACCGCGTTCCACGTGGACGTGCCGTTCTGGGCTTTCACTTCCGCCGAGGCCCTGACCATCTGGATCGCGCTGGACGACGCCACCTTGCAGAACGGCTGCCTGGGGTACATCCCGGGCTCGCAGCGGGAGCAGCGCTTCGACAACGCCGACATCGGGCCCGAGCTCGGCGCGCTGTTCGAGGTCTACCCGCAGTGGAAGGACGTCGAGCCGGTCTTCTGCCCGGTGCCGGCCGGCAGCGCGGTGGCGCACAACGGCCTGACCGCGCACGGCGCCGGGGCCAACATGACGCCGCGGCAACGGTTCGCCATGACCGTCGCCTACATGCCGGACGGCGCGACCTTCAACGGCCAGCAGGACGTCTACACCGCCGACGAGGCGGCCCGGCTCCGAGTCGGCGACCGGCTCGCCGACCCGGCCCTGAACCCGCTGGTCTACCCGGTCGAGACGGGAGCGGTTAGCACCCGGCGCGGCCGGGCGCAGGCGGTCGGTGGTTGGTGGAGGCGGGCCGCTGTTCGGCGAGGAATCGCTGGCCTGTGGGTAGTGGTAGCAGGATGAGTGGTGAGTCTCGGCCAGGCGCTGAGCTGGCTGAGCGACTCGGTGAGCGGCGCGATTGCTCGATGGTATGCCGCCTCGACGAAGTTGTGCGACTGTGGCTCGAACAGGCGGGTGAAGCGTTCCGCGATGTGTCGCGCCGCCTGCAGGGCCTGAAGCTGTCGAGCGCTTGGGCGGCCGGGACGCCTGGTGGGCGAGTTCGGAGCTGACGCGCAGGAAGCGCGGTTTCCGCAACGACGTTGGCGCCGTCGAGAGAGATCAGGCCATCCGGATCGCGCGTGAGGATGGCCGGGGTGACCTTCTGGCGGGGAACCGTTCCCGGAACTCCCGCAGTCCGAGCGGACGCCGGGGCCAGACGGAGGCAACTGGGTCTCGAGCCGAGCACGTCGTCAGGCTCGGCGCTTCGACGGTGGTGAGTGGCTTGATGCTGAGGGAGTAGCCTGCTCTGCAGGTCGGCGATCAGGCGCAGGCGCGACAGGTGACGGCCGTAGTAGCGGATGCGGCGGCGCAGCGGCGGGGGCGCAGGCCCTGGTTGGTACATGCGCACGTGGACGTGGCGTGTGCCTGCTGGCGAGCTGCTCGATGGTCATCAGGTCGTCGCTCGATGTCCGCCAGCGTACTATTGCGAAGTAAACACTATGCGAGTATATACTCTTAGAGTGATAGCTTCATTGCCTGCGGATGTGCGAGGAGTCCGTCATGTGGCAGTGAATGGGCGGAGTACGCCACTGGGAAGATCGTCGGGAAATGGAGGGGGTCGGCTCGCTCGCGGGATGGTCATCGGCGGCACTTACGGCACGACCCTGATCCCTTTCTTCGGCACGGTTGTGGCGCGTTCATCGGTGCGTTCGCAGGTCTCGTGGTGGGCGCCTGACGGCTGCGCTGGCCTGGATTCGGCCTTCACCGGCCGATGTCGCTGTGCGGAGGCGGCCACCGAGCTGCTCTGCTCCCGCTCCAGATCTGGCTGTGGTTCGTGATCCGCTGCGGCTTCTGCCTCTGGTCGTCGCGCCTCCGTGGTCAGCATCGCCGTGGCCGCGCTGCTGGGCGTCGGCTGCCTCCCGCGCCGGGGCCGGGAGGCGGCCCGCCGCCGTACCACCGCGGCCGTGGCTGGTGCTGGTCGATCGAGGTCCGGCCGGCGAGCCGCCGTCTTCCGGTGGCAGGAACAGCACGACTCGGCGCTCACCGAGGCGGCGCTGGCCAGCGGGGTCCGCGACGGGGCCTGGCATGTCGGCCTGCTGGGCGTGGTGTTCGAGGTCTGCTTCGACACCGAAGAGCGGTGGGAGGCGTTCCGCGGCCTGCGCGTTTCCGGCGGCCTGGATGCCGTCCCCGATCCGGTCAACGGCCTGCTCATCTGCCGCAGCGCCACCGTCGGAGCCGGAAACGGCGGCTGGGTAGAACCAGCGGCATGCCTGAGGTGACGATCGACGCGGTCGAGGTCGAGGCGGTCCGGGGGCCGGCGGGCCGGTTCCCGTACCCGGCGCAGTGGCAGGTCGTGCCGCTGAACGTCTACCGCGAGCCGGCGCAGGTGCCCGCGGAGCCCGATCCGGCGGCCATCGTCGAGGCCCTGTACGTCCGGATCACCACGCGGCAGGGACCGCAGGGGCTGTACGGCCCGGTGGACCGGGCCGCGGCCTGGCCGCTGACCCAGATCCTGGCGCCGTTCCTGGCCGGGCAGGACGCCCTGGCCGGGGCCACTTTGTGGGACAAGATGCAGCGCCTGGACCGGCACTCCCGCCACGGTCACCTCAAGCTGGCCATCAGCGCGGCCGACAACGCGCTGTGGGACCTGCGCGGCCGGGCCTTCGACGCGCCGGTCTGGCAGCTGCTGGGCGGCTCCGGCCGGGCCAGCGTGCCGGCCTACGTCAGCACCCTCGGCGCTCCGCACGATCCCGGCACGGTCCGGACGCTGGCCCGGGAACTAGCCGAGGCTGGGTTCGCGGGCCAGAAGTGGTTCCCGGCCCACGGCCCGGGCAGCGGGGCCGAGGGGCTGCGGGCCAACATCGCCCTGGCCGAGACGGTCCGGGACGCGGTCGGCCCGGACGTCCCGGTGATGTTCGACGCCTTCATGAGCTGGGACCTGCCCTACGCCATCGCCTGGTGCCAGGCGGTGGAACACATCCGGCCTCGCTGGCTGGAGGAGCCGTTCGCGCCCGCCCAGGTGCACGCCTACGCCGCGCTCCGCGACAAGACGGCGATACCGCTGGCGGCCGGCGAGCACCTGTACGACCGGCCTGACGTGCTGTCGTTCCTGAGCCAGCGGCTGCTGACCGTCCTGCAGCCCGACCCCGAATGGTGCGGCGGGGTCACCGAGCTGACCCGTATCTGCGCCCTGGCCGAGCCCTTCGGCGTGCCGGTCATCCCGCACGGGCACGGCCTGCACGCGGCCATCCACGTGATCGCCAGCCAGTCGCCCGGGACCTGCCCGATGGCCGAGTACCTCTACCGCATCGCGCCCGGCCTGCACCGCTTCGAGGTGACGCCGCCGACCCCGGCCGGCGGGGCCTTCGCGCTGCCGCGGCGCCCCGGGTTCGGCATCGAGCTCAACGACGACGCGATCACCAGCCGCGGCCCCTGGGACGGCCGTTGACAGGGTAGCTGAAGCTAGCTATGGTATTGCTGCTGGTCAGCCACACTATTCGGATGGGGGATCGAAAGCTCGGGCCGGAGGCTGACCGGATACTGGTGGCGCAGCTGACCGGGGAGGCCCGGTTTCACGCGAAGTGGCGGCCGCTCAGCCCGGAGGAGGAAACGGCCGCGCTGGCCGGGTTGCGCGGGCTGGCCGACGGCCGGGCCGACCTGCTGGCCGAGGTGGCCGGGATCTTCGAGGGAACCTCGGAGGGCGAGCTGGACGAGCCGCTGGCCCGGTGCGCCGCGCGGCTGTGCCGCCGGGCCGGGCGGATCCGGCGCATCCCGGCCTGGATCGAGGAGGGCCGCCGCCGCTCGGCGAACGCCCGGCAGCCTCCGTTCTCAGGTGGTCCGCGTGCTTCACTATGAGCCAGAGGAGGACCATGATGCACCCCACCCGGCTGCCCTTCAGCGGCGCGCACTGGGCCGACCACGTCGCCCGGCACGCCTTCGCCACGTCGGTCGCGATCCGGTACGAGGGCGAGTCGATCACCTGGGCGCGGCTGCACGACCGGGTGCGGCGGGCCGCCGCGTTCGCCGGGCAGGGGTCCGCCCGGGCAACCGGGTGCGGTCCTGATGACGAACCGCCCTGAGTTCGGAGAGTCGGTGCTCGCCGCCAACGCCATCGGGGCGATCGCCGTCCCGGTCAACTTCCGCCTCGCCCCGGCCGAGGCCGCCTACATCCTGCAGGCGGCGCCTGCCTCGTCGTCACCGACCCGCCCCTGGTCCCGCTGGCCACGGCGGCGGTCGCCGCCGGACCGGCCCCGGTCCTGACGACCGGGGCGGGCGGATCCTACGAGGCCTTGCTGGCCGAAGCGGGCGCGGGCGAGGCGGCGGATGAGCCGGGAGCAGGTCGACGAGCGCGACGTCGCGCTGATCATGTACACCTCGGGCACCACCGGCCGGCCCAAGGGGGCCATGCTCACCCACCTGAACCTGCTGATGGGGGTGATCACCGCGATCCGCACCTCGCGCCTGTTCGACCAGACGAACGTGGGCTTGATCAACGTGCCGCTGTTCCACATCGCGGGCATCGGGAACCTGACGCCCCCGATGCTGCTCGGCACCAGGTCCGTCATCATGCCGACCGCGCCGTTCGACGCGCAGGCCACGCTGGACGTCATCGAGGCCGAGGGCGTCACCTCGCTGTTCCTGGTGCCGGCCCAGTGGCAGGTGCTGTGCGCCCATCCCGACGTCACCCGCCGCACCCGGTCGCTGCGCACCATCTCCTGGGGCGCCGCGCCGGCCACGGTGCCCCTGCTGGAGACCATGGCCAAGACCTTCCCCGGGGTCGAGATCGTCTCGGTGTTCGGCCAGACCGAGATGTCGCCGGTGACGACCGCGCTGCCGGGCGCCGACGCGATCCGCAAGATCGGCTCGGTGGGCAAGCCGATCCCGATGATCGCCACCCGGATCGTCGACGACCGGATGAACGACGTGCCGCGGGGCGAGGTCGGCGAGATCGTCTACCGCGGGCCCACCCTGATGGCGGGCTACTGGAACAACCCGGCCGCCACCGAGGATGCCTTCGACGGCGGCTGGTTCCACTCCGGCGACCTGGTCCGGGAGGACGAGGACGGGTTCCTGTACGTCGTCGACCGGAAGAAGGACATGATCATCTCCGGCGGAGAGAACATCTACTGCGCCGAGGTCGAGAACGTCCTGTCCGGCCACCCGGCGGTCGCCGACGTCGCCGTGATCGGCGCGCGGCACGAGAAGTGGGGCGAGACCCCTATCGCGGTCATCGTCCCCGCCGACCCGGCCGCGCCGCCCACCCTCGAGGACCTCACCGGCTGGACGACGGGCAGGCTGGCCTCCTACAAGAAGCCAACCGGCCTCGTCGTCCTAGCCGAACTGCCCCGCAACGCCTCGGGCAAGGTCCTCAAGCACGAGCTGCGTGCCAGGTACGCCGCGGCTCCTGAACCGCTCGTCCTAGAAGGGCGGCTCGTCGGAGAAGCTGCCGCCGTCGGACGCCCACGGGTCGGTGTCGCCTCCGCCCCCGCCGCCGCCTCCGCTGCCCTGGCCACCGGAGGGCCGCCCGCCGGAACTGCGCTGGCGCCGCCCCCGCCCCCGCCGTAGCCGCCGTCCCCGCCGTTCCTGGCGATCTTGTTGACCTTGGCCGAGGCGTTTCGCAGGGACGGGCCGACGTCGTCGACCTCGACCTCGTATACGGTCCGCTTCTCGCCTTCCTTGGTCTCGTACGACCGCTGGCGCAGCCGTCCGGACACGATCACCCGCGTCCCGCGGGTCAGGCTCTCGGCCACGTTCTCGGCCGCCTGCCGCCATACGTTGCAGGTCAGGAACAGGCTGTCGCCGTCCTTCCACTCATTGGTGTTCTTGTCGAGGAACCGGGGCGTGGACGCCACCCGGAACTTCGCCACCGGCTGCCCCGACGGGGTGAACCGTAGCTCCGGGTCGTCCACGAGGTTGCCCGCGATCGTGATCTGGGTGTCGCCTGCTGCCATTACTCTGCTCTCCGCACCTCGTCGTACTCTTCGTGACAGACCTATCCTCCCGCCCGCCACTGACATTTCTGGCCGCTTCGGCCCAGGTGGCGTAGCGTCGGGAAAATGGTGCTCACCGCCGACGGCGCCGTCCTGCTGCTAATCGACCTGCAGGAGCGGCTCATGCCCGTCATCGCCGATCACGAGACGGTCGTGGCCCGGGCCGTCCGGCTGGCGGAGGCGGCGACGCTGCTCGACGTGCCGGTCCGCGCGACCGAGCAGCACCCCAAGGGCCTGGGGCCCACGGTCGCGCCGCTGGCCGGCTACCCGCAGGCGGTCATGGCCAAGACGGCGTTCTCCGCCGCGGGTGACCCCGGCTTCGCCGAGCTGCTGCCGCCCGGCAGCGGCCATGTCGTCGTGGCCGGCGTCGAGGCGCACGTGTGCGTTCTGCAGACCGTGCTCGACCTGCTGGCGGCCGGCCGCCGCGTGGCCTGGGCGGCGGACGCCACCGGCTCGCGCGATCCGGCCGACAAGGCGGCCGCCATCGAGCGGGCCCGCCAGCACGGCGCGGAGATCGTGACGTCAGAGATGATCCTGTTCGAATGGCTGCGTGACGCCAAGCACCCGTCTTTCAAGAGGGTGCAATCTCTGCTGACCAGCGGAAACTAGCAGCGGGATCACAGGCTCGCCGCCGCTTGCCGGGTCCTGAGCCGCGGACGTGGTCCGCCTTCCGGCGTTCCCGTGGCTTGCCCACCATGCTGAAGGGGACGAGCGACCACATAGCCACGTAGCGGCCAGCAAGGCTCGTGACTGCTGTGTTCCTCGCGACACCCGTGAGCGTGCGGCTAGCTCGGTGGCCGACGGAACTGGTCTCCCGGAAGCAGGCGCCCGGACTTGATGTCGGCCCATGACCGCCTCAGCAACGCGCAGATAAGGCGGGATGGCCGTTCAAGTCCGGCCATGAACCCAACGTGTCATCACCTGTCACCTAGCCGTCTGAGCTGTGCAAGTGACCATAGGTGCATCTAAGCTATCCAGAGCTGTAGTCCGCTAGTCTCAGGTATGCCAGTCAGGGCGAGTCTGGAAGGCGGCGGCATTGGCGGCCACAGAGGCGGACACCGGGGCAAGCCCGTGGGTAGAGGAACGGCTCGCCATGTTCCGCAGGAACTACCCTGACCGGGATTTCTGGCACGTCCCCCACTACGTCAAGCCTGACGCGTGGTGCAGCAAGCTGAAGGAACATGAGACAGCCGACGTCATCACCTATTCCCCCGAGCACTTGCTGGAAGAGGTCGCGAACTACGACAAGAACCTCGGGCGCGAATAGCGAAGGAAGGATAAATCCCGTCCCGGGTGTCACGTGCGGCACGGGCTTGTCCGGACCCGTGACCTGCTCCGGCCGGGTGGAGCATCGACCCGGTTTTCAGGCGGTTCGAAGTGGAGCATCGACCCGGTCCCGAGAGCAATGCCAGGAACTTAAGAGGCGCCCCCGTACGACGCTGTTTCATGATCATGGCCAGCTTTCGTCAAATAGCGCCCGAAACTGCCCATGATCATGGTCTGCGCCTGAAGATATCTCAACCTGAAGTTGAGGCATAACTGGACATCACCGCCCAATTCGGGCAGCGGACGTCGCCGTATTACAGAAGGAGCCTGACCAGGCAAAACAGCCCGCAGATCATCGTAAATGACGCCACCTTAAATTCCTGGCAGTGGGTCGCCCTAAAGGCCACCGGGATGTGACCAGTGGGACGAATGAGACGAGCGGGACGGTGCGCTGCCCGGGACCCGCCGGGTCACGTTCAGCTGGCGGAAAGCCGCAGGCCACCAGCGAGGCGGTCAGCGTCACCAGTACCCGAAGCCGCGCGAGGTGCACGAGCTGCTCAGGTGAGCGCTACGGTGATGGCCATGGAGGCGCAGGGAACGGGCCCGGGCCGCTGGCAGCATCAGGCCCGGGGCCGCTGGCGCTCGTTGGCAGCGGTGAGTACCTGGCGGTCATGGCCGACCTCGAAGGGGCCCTGATCGCGGGGCGGCCGCCGCGTTACGTGCAGATTCCCACCGCGGCCGCTCCCGAGGGAGACGCCCGGCTGCAGTACTGGCTGGATCTCGGGGCCGCCCAGGCCGAACGTCTCGGGGTCGAACCGGTCCCCGTCGTCGTACGCGACCGTGACGAGGCCGAATCCTCCGAGCTCGCCGCCCTGATCGACGGTGCGGGCCTGATCTACCTGTCCGGCGGCAGCCCGCTCTTCCTGGCCCGGACCCTGCGCGGCAGCAAGGTCTGGGCCGCCATCGAGGCCGCCTGGCGGGCCGGCGCCGCGATCTCGGCCTAGCGTGCCGCATCCCGGACAGCCAGCGGGAATGAGTTCCGGCCGGCTCGACGTCCGGTAAGGCTCAGGTCATGCTCGGATTCGCCCGGACCGACAACGAGGCCCTCGTCGAGGCCCGGGCATCCCCGCGCACCGTCGGCGCCTACCGCGCGCTGCTCGGCGCGGCCGAGGTCCGCGTGGCAGCGGCCGCCATCCGCGACGGCCTGCGGCAGAGGCCCGGCTGTCCGGGAAGGCTGCTGCCGCCTCCTCGACCACCTGGTCGACACCGAATCCATGACGCAGCTGGCCGCCATGGCCGACGACCCCACGCGAAGGTCAGGATCGCCGCCTTCCATGCCCTGGCCTGTGACCGCTGCAAGGACGGCGACCTGCGCGCCGGGCGCCGCCCTCGTCCTGGAGCCAGCCCTGCGCCACCTCCGTGACGATCTAGACCCCCGGGCCCGGGAGGCCGCTGAGCTCGTCGGCGAGTTCGTCCTGAAGCTCCCGAGGCCGCGGCCGGCCTCGGCCGCATGCGCGCACGATCCAAGCCCCGCCGTCCGGAAAAAGGCGGCGTACGCACCGGGGAACAGCCGCCGGCGGACCGCCCCGCCGGCCACCCGGGCGACATCCGGGGAGCTCGTCCAGCGCCCCGCCGCTAGCAGCGATCGCGACCAGCGTCGGCTGCCGCCGACGCCGATGGACCCGGCGCTCGTGCTCGCGGTGGGCCCGAGGCCGGGGACCGGGCGCTGATCAGCGTGCTGCTCGCCCAGGTGGCGACGCGACCCAGGCGTGGTCCGAGGCGACGACTCTGCACGCCGTGATCCAGCGGGCGCCCGGCTTTCGTCGGTCGAGCTCGACGGAGCGATGATCGGGCAGGTCACCTGGCCCGGGCAGGCACGGACGTCCGGCGGTCGAGAGGCGGCGCCAGCGCCGCGCCCATCTCCTCGTCGAAGGCGGGCTGCCACTCGTACGGCGCCTGGCACCGCGCCGTCGACCGAGCTGAACAGGTCCCGCGAATACCTTGCGATGTCCGTGTCTCCCGTACTGGCCGCCGGCGAACTGGCGCAGGACCGGGGCCAGCACGTCGGCGGGCACGCTGTGCTGCTCGCCCTCCACCGGCTCCAGCGTCGCGGTGGGCAGCAGGTCCGCGAGCGCGCGAGCGCCCGTGATCAGCCACGGCGCGGTGCCGCGCCCGTACATCACCAGGACCGGCACGCTGATGGCGGCCCACCGGTCCGCGGGCAGCGGCGCGCCGGACATCGTGGTCCCGACGATCCGGCCGTCGTAGGCGATGGTGGGGGCGACCGCCTCCAGGGCCGGCCAGAACGGCGTCTCCCGCATGCCGGCCACGGCCTCGGGCGGCAGCCCGATCGCCGCGGTCATGAATAGCCCGACCGCGTCGCCGGGCTGGCCGGCCGCCGTGAACGCATCAAGCCGCTCGACGTAGTCGGCCGGCAGCGGCGGGCGGCTGTCGTCGACCGAGAACGACGGCTCGAACACCGCCAGCCTGCTGACCGGCAGCCCGGCCGCGGTGGCGTCCAGGGCCAGGATGGCGCCCGAGGAGAAGCCGCAGACGAGCGCGGGCGCCCCGGCGTGATCGATCAGGGCGGCCAGGTCCTCGATCTCGCGCCGCACCGCGTAGGGGGCGGTGTCGCCGCTCTCGCCGCGCCCCCGGCGGTCGTAGGCGTAGACCCGGAACGCCTCGCTCAGCAGCTTCCCGACCTCAGTGTTCAGCTGGTTGACGGCCCGGTGGCTCGTCGCCCCGTCGACCAGGATCAGCGGCTGGCCCTCGCCCTGCACGTCGAAGGCGATGGGGGTGCCGTCCGCGGAGTGAACCGTGCTCATGTCATTCCTCCCGTGGTGCCGATCGGGTCCCGTCCCAATCGGGTACTGAACGGTACCGTACTAGAAAGAGTACGGTACCGTCTAGTACTCTTCAGGGATGGGCGCAGAGATCGGCTTGGAGACAGGCACGGATAGAGCGACGACGCGGCCGGCGACCGACACGGAGACGGGACGGTCGGCGCGGCGGCGTCAGGCCATCCTGGCGGCGGCCACCGAGGTGTTCGTCCGGCACGGCTACCTCGGCGCGACCACGGACCAGGTCGCGGCGGCCGCGTCGGTGTCCAAGCAGACGGTCTACAAGCAGTTCGGCGACAAGGAGCACCTGTTCGCCGAGGTCATCGGCATGACCACGACCGGGGTGGTGGACCGGCTGGCCCGCGTCGTGGCGAGCACGCTCGGCGACGCACCGGACGTGCGCACCGCCCTGCGCGACCTGGCCGGCGGCTTGCTGCACGGCCTGCTGCAGCCGGACGTGCTGCGGCTGCGCCGGCTCGTGGTGGCCGAGGCGGACCGCTTCCCCGAGGTCGGGCGGGCCTGGTTCGAGCAGGGCTTCGACCGCGCGCTGGTGATCGTGGGGGAGGCGCTGCAGGGCCTGGCGGAGCGCGGCCTGCTGCACGACCTCGGCGACCCGACGCTGGCCGCGTACCAGTTCGCCGGGCTGGTCATGTACCTGCCGATGAACCAGGCCATGTTCGCCGGGTCCGGCGTGCTGCCGCCACCGGACCAGCTGGACCAGATCGCCGACTCCGCCGTGGCGGTCTTCCTCGCCCGCTACGGATGAGCCCGCTACGGGCGCAGCCGAACGGCGTCGGCGATGAGCCGGAGCACCAGGGCCAGCGGCGGCCAGATGTCGTGGCCGCGGCGGGTCACGGCGTAGGACCGCAGGATCACCTCGGGCTGCCGCAGCCGCCGCAGCGTCACCCCGCGGACGGTGCGCGACGCCGGCAGCAGGCCCACGCCCAGGCCCGCCACGATCATCTCCTGCACCAGGTCGAGGCTGTCCGCGCGGTGCGTGACGCGCGGCTCGAAGCCGGCCAGCGAGGCGATGACCCGGATCACCTCGTCGTCGGCGGTGTTGCGTGAGTTGACGATCCAGTCGTGGTCCCGGTACTGGCGGAACACCTCGGCCGCGCTACCCCGCGGCCGGTCACCGGAAGACGGCGTGCCCAGGCTCCACGGCGTGGCGCCCAGCGGCACGCTGTGAAGCTGCCGGCGGTGCGGGTCCCCGCCGAACCTGGCCGGCGCGAGGTTGTAGTCGTACGTCAGCACCAGGTCGACCTCGTCGGCCGCCAGCAGGTCCAGGGCCTCGTCCGGTTCGTGCTCGAGCAGTTGCAGCCGCACCTGTGGCTCCCGGTCGGCCAGGGCCCGGGCCGCCGGCAGCAGCACCTGGCCGAACGCCGACGCGTAGGCCGCCACCCGTACCGTCCCGGCGGGCGGGGCCGCCGGGTCCAGGTCGCGCCGGGCGGCCTCGATCGAGGCCAGGATGGTGACCGCGTGGCCGGCCAGCCGCCGCCCGGCCGGGGTCAGCCGCACCCGCCGGCCGTCCGGCTCGATGAGCGGGGTGCCCGCCTCCCGGGCCAGCGCCGCGAGCTGCTGCGAGACGGTGGAGGTGGTGACGTGCATCGTCTCGCCGACCTCGCGCATCGAGCCCAGGCGGGACAGCTCGAGCAGCAGCTCCAGGCGGCGCGGATCCACGTCAGTATCATTCACGATTAATGAACGGTATGTCCACCAATCTCACGTGGACACGGACGATCCGGCTCGGCTGTACTGGGGATCATGATCCGCACCGCGAACCCGGCCTGGTCCACCGCCGAGCCGGCACCTTGATGGCCGTGGGCTCGATGACCCTCGTCCAGCTCGGCCTGGCCCTGTCCGTCCCGCTGTTCGGCCAGGTCGGCGCGTTGGGGGCGGTCTGGATGCGGCTGGCCTGGGCGGCCGTGATCCTGGTGATCGCGGTGCGGCCCCGGCCCTGGCGGTTCCGGCGGCCGGTCCTGCTGGCCACGGTCGCTCTCGGCACGGTGACCGCCGGGGTGACGATGCTGTTCATGGCGTCGATAGCCCGGCTCCCGCTCGGCACGGCCAGCGCGCTGGAGTTCCTCGGCCCGCTCGGCGTGGCCGTGGCCCGCGCCGGAAATGGGCAGGGAGGCGCAAGGCGGCTGCTCTGGCCCGGCCTGGCCGCGATCGGCGTGCTGCTGCTGACCCATCCGTGGGAGGGCGGCGGCAGCATGACGGGCGTGGTCTTCGCCCTCGGCGCGGCGCTCTGCTGGGCCGCGTACATCCTGCTCACCCAGACGGTCGGCGACGAGGTCGCGGGCCTGCAGGGGCTGGCGGTGTCCATCGGCGGTGGCCGCCCTGGTGTCCACCCCGTTCGCGGCCGGCGACATCGGCCGGGCGCTGGCGCCGCACCTGCTGCTGACCGGGCTCGGCCTGGCCCTGCTGCTGCCGGTGATCCCGTTCAGCCTGGAGATGTACGCGCTGCGGCGGCTGACCACGGCGGCCTTCGGCACGCTGATGTGCCTGGAGCCCGCGCTGGCCGTGCTGGCCGGGCTGGCGCTGCTCGGGCAGGTGCCCCAGGCCCTGTCCCTGGCCGGGGTGGCGTTCGTAGTGACGGCCGGGCTGGGCGCCGAGCGGACCGGCTCCCGCTCCGGTAAAACAGATGTTCGATTCGAACCAAACGGGGTAGGGGTTCCGCCGATCTACATCGGAGGAGCAATCATGAGTGAAGAAATGACCCCGCAGGACAACCCGGAAAAGGACCCGGAGGAGTGGGTCACCGGCGACGAGCCGATGACCGGGCCGCAGAAGTCGTACCTGCAGACCCTGGCCCGGGAGGCGGGCCGGGACGTCGACTTCGACGCGCTGACCAAGGCCGACGCGTCGAAGCTGATCGACGAGCTCCAGGTCGTCTCCGGCCGCGGCGCTTAGCGCAGGCCCCGTTAAAGCAAGCGGAGCTGGCGGTCCGCGGGCCGACGGGGCCTGCGGACCGCGGACAGGCTCGGCGGCGCCGGGGTGAGCGCGGCCAGGAACGGTGACCGTCCGCTGGGCGCCTCGGTGCCGTTCCTGGCCCGGCGGGCGGCGTAGCTGAGCAGCAGCCGCTCGCGGGCCCGGGTCATGCCGACGAAGAGCAGCCGCCGTTCTTCCGCGGCGTCCTCGTCGGACAGCGGCCCCGAGCCGGGCAGGCGCAGCGGCAGCAGGCCGCGTTCGCAGCCGGCCAGGAACACCACGTCGTACTCCAGGCCCTTGGCCCCGTGCAGGGTAAGCAGCGTGACCGCTTCGGCGCGCGGGTCCAGCGCGTCGGTCTCCGCCCCCACGGCGATCTCGGCCAGGAACCGCTCCAGGTCGGTGCCGCACCGGCGGGCCAGCGGCAGCAGCAGCTCGCCCGCGGCCCGGACGTCGGTGACCGTGGCGTCCCCCCGCCCACCTCCCCGTCCCTCTCCACGGGCCTTCGCCAAAGACCGCACCGCCGCCGTCACCAGCCCGGCGACCTCGTCGCTGGAGCTGTCCTCGTCCACCAGACGCAGCTCGCGGACGACGTCGGCCACGCCGGGGCGGCGGGCGAGCCGGTCGTGCGAGCGCTTCTGGTAAGGCAGCCCGGCTCGGGTCAGGGCCTGGGCGATCGGGCCGGCCTGGGCGTCGGTGCGGTACAGGATCGCGATGTCGGCCAGCCCGGCCTTGCCGTGCTGGTGCCCGTCGGCCCGGCCGCTGTCCAGGGAGTTGAACGACGTGCCGCCGAGGAGCTGGTCGATGGTGGCGGCGATCCAGCCCGCCTCGGCGTGCTCGTCGGCCGCCTCGTCCAGCGTGACGACGCCCGCCGGACCGGTCCGGGCCGCGACCGCGGTCCGCCCGGGCACCAGCGTGGCCGGGGCGATGGCCTGCCCGGCGGCGGTCACGATGCCAGGGTTCGAGCGGTAGTTCCTGGTCAGCTCCACCGTGGTGGCGCCGGGGAAGTCGGCCGCGAACCGGCCGAAGATGCCCACGTCGGCGCCCCGGAAGCCGTAGATGGACTGGTCCGGGTCGCCGATCGCGGTCAGCCCGGCGCCGTCGCCGCTGATCAGCCGGAGCAGCTCGTACTGGACCGGGTCGATGTCCTGGTACTCGTCCACGCTGACCCGCGGCCAGCGGGCGCGCAGCGCCGCGGCGATCTCCGGCTGCTCGCGGAGCAGCGCGGCGGTGAGCTCGACCAGGCCGTCGAAGTCGGTGAGCTCCCGGTCCGCCAGGTAGCGGCGCAGGTCAGGCGCCGGCCGGGGTCGGCGATGAGCTTGCGGGCGTCCCGCTCGGATCCGGCAATTTCGGTCGCGACCTGGAGCAGGACCGTCTCGTCGGCGACCCGGAACCCGGCCGGCAGGCCGGCCGGCGGCGTGATGCTCGCGCAGGATGCGCAGGCCCAGGCCGTGGAACGTGGTCACGGTGGGCTGGGCGCCGGCGGCCGGGCACAGGACCGCCAGGCGGTCCTGGAGCTCCTGAGCCGCCCGGCGGGTGAACGTGATGGCCAGGAAGCCCGCCCCCGTCTCGCCAAGTTCGGCAATCCGGTGCGCCATACGGTAGGTGAGCGTGCGGGTCTTGCCGCTGCCCGGGCCGGCGATGATCAGCAACGGCCCGTCCGCGCTGGCGGCGGCCCGCTGCTCCGGGTCCAGGCCGTCGAGCAGCGATCCCGTCGGCGGGGAGGCCGCCTCGGCGTCCTGGCTCCGGGGCGCGGAGGCGGGACCGGGGCGGGGAACCTGGGCACGTTCGGCATGATCGTTTTTGCGGGCGGGGGGCGGACGGTCCATCGCGAACAGAGCCGCGCCGTCGAGCTCACCCGGCTGGAACAGGCGGATCGTGCCGTACTCGCCGTCGTAGCCGGAGTCCCTGATGACCTCGCCGCGGCGGAGCCGGGCGATGCCCTCGCTGAGCAGCGAACCGCCGGCCCGGCGCAGGTCGTCGAGCGGGACGTCGCGCAGGATGCTCAGCTCCGGCCCGAGCGCGGCCACCAGCTGGCCGACCGCGCCGGCCACCTTCTTGCTCTTCGGGCCGGTGCCCACGAGCTCGCCCATGATCTCGGGCAGCTGGACCAGGTTGGTGAACCCGGCGGCGTTCGGCGGGCGGTAGCCGAGGGGCCGGTCGGCCAGTTCGGCCACCCGGTGCAGGACGCCGACGGTGAGCGGCTTGCCGCACTTGGGGCAGATGGTGTCGACGCCCCGGGTCTGCTCGGGTTCCAGCCGGACGTCGCACTTGCGGTGCCCGTCCAGGTGGTACTTGCCTTCCTCGGGGAAGAACTCGACGGTGCCCGCCAGGCCGTTACCGGTCTGCAGCGCCGCCATCATCGAGAAGTAGTCCAGCTCGGTGTCGAAGACCGTGGCCTCGCGGCCGAGCATCGGCGGGGAGTGCGCGTCGGAGTTGCTGACCAGGCGGTACCCGTCCAGCGAGGAGCACATCCAGTTCATCGCCGGGTCCGAGGACAGGCCGGTCTCGGCCGCGAAGATGTGGTCGGCCAGATCGGCGTAGCAGTCCCGGATGGCGTCGAAGCCGGACTTGGAGCCGAGCACCGCGAACCACGGCGTCCACACATGGGCCGGGACCAGGTAGCAGCCCGGGCCGCCGGATAGCGTGATGTCCAGCAGGTCGCGGGAGTCGAGCCCGAGGATCGGCCGCCCGTCCGAGGCCAGGTTGCCGATCTTGGCCAGCGCGGCGGTGATCCGGTCCGCCGACTCGAAGTCCGGCGCGTACAGGAGGTGGTGCACCTTCCTGGTGCGGTCGTCGCGCTTGTAGATCGTGGAGATTTCCACGCTGAGCATGAACCTGACCGTGCCCGCGCAGCTGGCCGGGGTGTCGCGATGCAGCTGTTTTTCCAGGTCCGGGCGGATCCGGAACAGGCCGGGCTCGGCCGGGACCAGGGTTTCCCTCAGCTCCGCCGACCAGGCCGGGTGGGTGAAGTCGCCGGTGCCGAGCACCGTCAGGCCCTTGCGCAGCGCCCACCAGGACAGGTGCTCGATGTCGCAGTCCTTGCTGCAGGCGCGCGAGAACTTCGAGTGGATATGGAGGTCGGCGTGGAACATCGCGGATCCGATCCTGCCATGAGTCGTGCTATGCCAGGACCGGATCCGCTGGAGGCCTGAACCTCAGGTGATGCCGTCGACCCGGTGGACCGCGCCGCAGTCCACGCCGAGGGCGGCGTGGTGCTGGCGGATGGCCTCCTCGTCGGGCCCTTCGAGCAGGCAGTACACCTGGCCGTCGGCGTTGTGGAACAGCTCGACCTGCCGGACGCCGAACTGATCCGCCTTCTCGTGGCGGGTGTCCTCGGTGATCTGCGCGATGGCCTCCGGCGGAAGCTTGAGGTCCTCGTGGAAATCCATGAAACGGGGCATAGCTGTTCCTCCCTTGCGTCAGGCGGCCGTGACGGGCAGGCGACGGACCGAACGGGTCCGGTCCAGCCGCACCGCCGTGGTGGCCGCGACCAGCGCGGCCACGATCGCGATCACGGCGATCTGCCAGCCCGGCATGCCGCCGGCACCACGGTGTGCACGACCGGCTGCGCCGGGGGCACGGCGGAGCCGCCGTTCCCCGTACGCGATCATGTCCTGATCGTCGCGTTTGCTTACAGTGCGACGGTAGGGCGGCGGGGCCGTCCGGCGAATCGGGAGCAGCTCCCTACTTTTGGCCGCGGGTTCCCTAGTTTTCGCGGGAGTGATTCACTCTTCGCAGGAAGGGGGGAGCCACGATGCCGTCGATCCCCGACACTCTCCGCACCACCGCGGCCCGCTGCCCGGACCGGGAGGCGCTCGTCTTCGGCGCCACCCGGCGCACCTACCGCGAGTTCCATCAGGAGGTGGAGCGGACGGCGGCCGCGCTGGCGGCCCAGCCGATCGCCCCGGGCGACCGGGTCATGCTGATGTCGCCCAACAGCGACGCGTTCGTCATCGCCGTCTACGCGGTGCTGCGGACCGGCGCGATCCTGGTCCCGGCCAACCCGCGGAACGCGCCGCCCGAAGTGGCCCACCTGATCACCGACTGCGGCGCGTCCGCCGTGCTCTACGCGCCCGAGCTCGGCGAGGTCGTGGCCGCGGGGGTGCGCCAGAGCGGGGCGTCGCCGCGGCTGCTCGAGCTGCCCTCGCTCGCGGACCTGGCGGCCGGGGAGCATCCGCCGGTGACGCATGTCCCGGCCGAGACCGACGACGCCCTGCTGCTCTATACCTCGGGCACCACCGGCGCGGCCAAAGGCGCGCTGTTCGACCATCACCGCTCGCTGTGGGTCGCGATCAACATCATCGGCGCGGCCGGGTATCGCGAGGGCGACCGCACCATGCACGTCGCCCCGCTCTACCACTCCGCGCAGCTGACCCTGATCCTGTTCGCCGGCACCATGCTGGCCATGACGCACGTGGTGGTGCCGGCGTTCGATCCCGCCGAGGTGGCCGCGCTGATCGAGCGGGAGCGCATCTCGGTCTTCTTCGGCGTGCCGACGATGTTCCAGTTCATGCTGCGCTTGCCGGACTTCGCCGAGCGTGACTTCTCGGCCTGGCGGGTGGGCATGTTCGGTGCCGCGCCGATGCCGGCCGAAGCGGTCCGGGCGCTGAGCGCGGCGCTGCCCGGAGTCGAGCTCTACCAGCTGTGCGGCCAGACCGAGGCCGGTCCCGGCGGCATCTACTCAGGACCGGACGACGTCCGGGCCCGGCCGGACGCCAGCGGGCGGTACGCCATCCCCAACACCGAGGCCCGCATCGTCACCCCGGACGGCGCGGATGCGGCACCCGGCGAGGTGGGCGAGCTCGTGCTGCGCGGCGAGACCATCATGAAGTGCTACTGGAACCGGCCCGAGGCCACCGCGGACACGATCAGGGACGGCTGGCTGCACACCGGTGACCTGGCCGTGGTGGACGCCGACGGCTACATCACCCTGGTCGACCGGCTTAAGGACATGATTATCACCGGCGGCCGCAACGTCTACTCGGTCGAGGTCGAGAACGCGCTGGGCGGCCACCCGGACATCCTCGACGTCGCCGTCATCGGCGTGCCGCACCCCGATTACGGCGAGAGCATCCTCGCGGTGATCGTGCCCGCGGACGGTGCCTCGGCCGGGCTGACCGTGGAATCACTGCGCGCGTGGGCCCGCGACCGGATCGCGGACTACAAAGCTCCGCACGCAGTCGTGGTGCACCCGATCCCGCGGAATCCTTCGGGGAAGATCCAGAAACACCTGCTGCGTGCGGAGCTTCGTGCTTAGCGGAGCCCGGCGACCCGGCTGATCAGCTTGAGCATGGTCTTGGCCGGCACCGGGTGGTTACTGGTGCCGCCGTTGATGAAAATGAAGACGTCCGCGCCCTTCACGGTGACGAGCGTATTCAGCTTCAGTGAGATGCTGGCGGCCGCGGGCTCGGTAATGCCCTGGGTGAGCTCGAACGCCCGGTAGGTGCCCACCTTGGCCTTGGTGATGGACTTCAGCGTGATGCTCGTGGTGTCGTTGGGGTTGCTCGTATCGCTAAACGACTTGCACGAGGCGTACTTCGCATGCGCCTGGCTGTAGAAGGTGGCCGCCGCCTTGGTGCTGGGGAACTGATACACCGTCTGCTCGTAGACGAGGTTGGAGAGGCTGGCGAGGCTGGAGGGGTTGTTGTTCTCGATGATAGAGGCCGCGGCCGCGCTTTCCCCGTAGCCGACGAGGCCCAGACCTTCGAAGTTCACGCAGCTCATGGTGGATATGTGCTTCGTGGCCTTCTGGTGCCAGAGCGATTTGCCCGTGCCGTCGGCCCCTTCGAGCTTGAACCCGGACCCGAACGCCGAGGCGGGCAGCAGCGCTGACTTCAGCTTGGCCCCGGTGACCTGAACCGGGTGCGCGGCCGCCTCCGCGGCGGCCGGGACGAGCAGGAAAGCCGAGGTAGCGAAGGCAAGAGAGGCAATGATTTTAGCGCGCAACGACATTGTGGTCCCCTGTTTCCGCGGCGTCGGCCAGGCTCTCCGGCCGTTCCCCGCCGCGTGACTAAAGCATCGTATGAAGGGACATATCCGTATTGCCGTGCATGTCGCTAAGTTGCGACATGTCAAATCGCTGAGAATTTGATCTTGAAAAGTCGCCGTGACGAGATGAAACCGGGCTTCGAGTGCGCCCGGACGCGCTGAAAGCCCGGTTTCATGACGTCCGCCAACTTCGTCGCGGTGCCGGGCTAGGACATCGGCGGTGCCGTTCGCCAGGCTAGGACCCGTGCGTGCCTCGCGGGGACCATGGTGGATGCTGGTACCGACGAAACCGACCGAGGAGGAGGCTGACCCGTGCCACTCGCCTGGGTGCCCTACGCCGACCGCGCCGAAGCCGAACGACGCCTGGGCGGTATCCCCGCCGGTCTCGAGCTCGACTTCTACCGGGCGGACGGGGACGACTACCCCGGCACGACCGACGAGGTCGCCTTCTACGTGCTGCCTTACATGCGCGGCCCGGCCGTGCTGGAACGGGCCGCCGAGATGCCCAAGCTGCAGGTGGTGCAGACCCTCACCGCCGGGTACGAGGAGTTCCTGCCCGCGGTGCCGCCCGCGGTGACCTTGTGCAACGCGGCGGGCCTGCACGACACCAGCACCGCTGAGCTCGCCATCGCGCTGGCCCTGGCCAGCGGCCGCCACCTGGACGAGTTCGCCCGCAACCAGGCCGAGGGGGCGTGGAAGTTCGTCTTCGGCCGGGCCCTGGCCGACCAGCGCGCGCTGATCGTGGGGTACGGGCACATCGGGCAGGCCATCGAGCGCCGCCTCGACGGCTTCGAGGTCGCCTCGATCACGCGGGTGGCGCGCGGCGCCCGGCCCGGCGTGCACCCGGTCGAGGAACTGCATCAGCTGCTGCCCGAGGCCGATGTCGTCTTCCTCATCGCCCCGCATACCCCGCAGACCGAGGGCCTGATCGGCGCCCGGGAGCTGGCGCTCCTGCCGGACGGCGCGCTGCTGGTCAACGTGGCCCGCGGCAAGCTGGTCGACACCGATGCCCTGGTCGCCGAGCTGGCCAAGGGCCGGATCCGCGCGGCGCTGGACGTGACCGACCCGGAGCCGCTGCCCGCGGATCACCCGCTCTGGCGCCAGCCCGGGGTGCTGATCTCGCCGCACGTGGGCGGCGCGAGCTCGGCCTTCTTCCCGCGCGCGGACCGGCTGATGGCCGCGCAGCTGGCCCGCTTCACCGCCGGCCAGCCGCTGGAGAACGTGGTCAAGCCACCCGCCTAGGCGGCCAGGGTGGCGTAGCGGCCCTGGCCTTCGAGCAGGCTGTCGTGGGTGCCTGCTTCCACGATGCGGCCGTGGTCCAGGACGACGATCTGGCCGGCGTCCCGGACGGTGGAGAGCCGGTGCGCGATCGTGATCGTGGTGCGGCCCCGGGCCAGGGCGTCGAACGCCTGCTGGACGGCGCGCTCGGTCTCGGTGTCCAGGGCGCTGGTGGCCTCGTCGAGTACCAGCACGCGCGGGTCGCGCAGCAGCGTCCGGGCGATGGCGATGCGCTGCTTCTCGCCGCCGGAGAAGCGGTGCCCGCGGGAGCCCACCATGGTGTCGTAGCCGTCCGGCAGGCTGGCGATCAGCTCGTGGATCTGGGCCGCCTTCGCGGCCTGCTCGATCTCGGCGTCGGTGGCGTCCGGCTTGGCGTAGCGCAGGTTCTCCCGCACGGTGGTGTGCAGCAGGTAGGTCTCCTGGCTGACCACGCCGACGATGGCGGCCAGGTCGGCCAGCTTCATGTCGCGCAGGTCGATGCCGTCGATCCGCACCGCGCCGCTGGTCGGGTCGTAGAGCCGCGCCACCAGGGAGCCGAGGGTGGTCTTGCCCGAGCCGGTCTCGCCGACCAGGGCCAGCGTGCTCCCGGCCGGGACGTCCAGGTCGATGCCGGCCAGGGCGGGGCGGTCGGCGCCGGGGTAGGTGAAGCCGACGCCTTCGAAGCGGACGTGGCCGGTGACCTTGGCCGGGTCGACGCTGACCGGGCGGGCAGGCTCGTCGATCTCCACCGGCAGGTCGAGGTACTCGAAGATCCGGGCGAACAGCGCCAGCGAGCTGATCACCGAGACGCTCGTGCCGAGCAGCCCGGTGATGGGCCGGAACAGGCCGTTCTGCAAGGTGGTGAAGGCGATCAGGGTGCCGATGCTGATCGCGCCGGCGGTGACCGGCAGGCCGGCCGCGAGGTAGATGATGGCGGGGATGGTGGCGAAGATGATGCTCAGCGAGGCCATCCGCCAGCGCCCGGCCAGCTGGGAGCGGAGCTCCAGGTCGATGAGAGCGGCCGAGGAGTCGCTGAACCGCCGGATCAGGGCCGGGCTGGTGCCCATCGTCTTGGCCAGCTGGATGCCGTTGATCGACAGGCCTTCCTCGATGGTGACGTTGAGGTCGGCGAGTTCGCGCTGCTGCTGGCTGGTGATGGCGCGGCGCATCTTGGCGACCTTGCGGGTCAGGTAGACGGCGGGCGGCATGACCACCAGCGAGATGAGGGACAGCCGCCAGGACAGGGCGACCATGGCGACGCTGGTGCCGACGGCGGTGGTGAGGTTCGAGGCGATCGAGGTGGCGGTCGAGGTCACGACCGCTTCCATGCCGCCGATGTCGTTCTGGATGCGGGACTGCACCTCGCCGGTGCGGGTCCGGGTGAAGAAGGCGATCGACTGTCGCTGCAGGTGGGTGAAGACGCTGGTGCGCAGCCCGTGCATGACGTGCTGGCCGATCTTGGTCGAGATCCAGGTCTGGATGACGCCCAGTCCTGAGCTGACGGCGGCGACCGCGACCATGCCGATCACCAGCCAGGCCAGCAGCTGCAGGTTCCGTTCGGGCAGCGCCTTGTCGATGACCGCGCGGAGCAGGAACGGCGAGGCCAGCCCGACCAGGGAGGAGGCCACGATGATGGCGGTGACGATGGTCAGCTGCCACTTGTAAGGGGTGAAGAGGCGCCCGATGCGGCGCAGTGACACCTCGCGGGCCTGGGTCTTCTCGGCGGCGGTGACGGTCCTGGGGCCGCGGCCCCGGCTGTGGGTTTCCCGGTTCGTGGGGGGTGTTGCCAAGGGGCTCTCCGTTCGATGGGTCTGGGGTGCTGAGGTCTAGGATATCAGCAATGCTGAGGTTACCTCAATATGAGGGTACAGCACCAAAACCTGGTAGACTATTCCCGTGACCCAGGACCGCGCCCTAGCGGCCGGAACGCAGCCCGAAACCGAGCCCGACCCGGCCAGTGGCGAGCCGCTGTCCGAGATCTTCTGGTCGGTGGCCCGCCAGCTTCGCGGGGCATCCCAGGAGACGCTGGCGCCCTGGGACATCACCCCCGCGCACCTGCGCGCCCTGCGCACGCTCGGGCACCACGGGGCCATGCGCCTGTCCGACCTCTCCGGCCGCCTGCACATCGCGCCTCGCTCGGCCACCGAGGTGGTGGACGCCCTGGAATCCCGGGACCTGGTCCGGCGGCGGGCCGACCCGGGCGACCGGCGCGCCACCCTGGTCGAGGTGACCGAGCACGGCGCCGAGGTCATGGCCGCGATCCGCGCCGCCCGGGGGAACGACGCCGAGCGGCTCTTCGGCCGCCTCAGCCCGGCCGACCGCGCCGACCTGGCCCGCATCCTCGGCCAGCTCCGGGACTAGTACTTCACCGGAAGCTCGGTGACCAGCACGTCCGCCACCGGGCCGCCCGGATCGGACTCGGGCCGGGCCCGGGCGATCCGGTGCCAGCCCCACGTCCGGAACGCGTTCTGCGCCGGGGCGGCCGCGGGCAAGACGGTGAGCGTGGCGCGTTCCTCGGGCCGGCCGCCCAGGATGAGGTAGTGCAGCTCGGCCCCGATGCCCTGGCGCCGCCAGGAGGCACGCACCAGCAGGTCGGTCAGGGCGAAGGTCCGGCCCGGGTGCTCCTGGGTGACCTCGGCGGGCAGCGGCGTGGTCAGCTCCCGCCACCAGGAGGTGGACGGCCGCAGCGGCATCCCGGCCGCGTAGCCGACCAGGTAGCCGCCGTTCCTGGCCTCGGCCAGGACGAACCCCGGCTGGCGGCGCTGGACCCGGAACCGGACCGGGTACACCTCGCCGTCATCGGCTCGCCGGTACGGCGGGTCGGCGTAGACCTCGGCGTGCAGCCCGGCGAAGTCGTCCGCGTGCTCGGCCGCCTGGCGGCCGTCGAGCAGCCGGAACGCGAGCCCGGGTTCCGTCACTCCAGGACCCCGAGCTGGAGGCCGTCCAGCCGCCCGGGGTCGGCGATGACGTCGATCCCGGTGATCTTGCCCTCGCCGTCCTCGCCGAAGGTGAAGGCCAGCGCCACGACCAGCCGGCCGCGCGGCGCCATCACCAGGCCGGGGGCCCCGTTGACGAGGGCGACCCGTCCGTACCGCGAGCGCATCGCGGCGGCGCGCGCGCCGCGGGCCACGGCCTGCGCGCCGCGGACGGTCCGCGCCACCCCGGCCGGCACGGCCGCGCCGTCGGAGGTCAGCACCACGTCCGGGTCCAGCACGGCGATCAGCCCGGTCAGGTCGCCGCCGCGGGAGGCGGCCAGGAACGCCTCGACCAGCCGCCGCTGCCGGGTCAGCCGGGCGCTGGTGGGCTCGTCCGGCTCGCTGCCGGAGATCCGGCGCCGGGCCCGGCTGGCGAGCTGGCGGGCCGCGGCCGGGCTCCGCCCGGTAATCGAGGCGATCTCGCCGAACGGCAGGCCGAACGTGTCATGCAGCACGAACGCCACCCGTTCGGCGGGCGGCAGCGTGTCCAGCACCACCAGCAGCGCGAGCCCAACCGAGTCGGCCAGCACCGCCTCGGACTCCGGTCCCTCCGCGGCCACGCTGCCCGCCACCGCCTCGTCCGGATCCAGCGGATCCTCGCGCCGGGACTTGCGCGAGCGCAGCATGTCCAGGCACACCCGGGCCACGATGGTGGTGAACCAGCCCTCGGGGTTGGCCACGCCCCCGGCCCCGGCGGCGGACGCGTGCATCCAGCCTTCCTGCACCGCGTCCTCGGCGTCGCTGAGCGAGCCGAGCATCCGGTAGGCCATCGCCCGCAGCCGCGGGCGGCTCGCCTCGTACCGCCGGGCCAGCTGGTCGTCGTCGTCCATCGGTCACATTCTCCCCGTCGCGTTTCGTCATAGACCTGACGGATCACGTCCGTCCGATTGTGACGGGAGAAACCATGACATCACTGATCCTGGTCACCGGCGGCACCGGGACGCTCGGGAAGCTGGTCGTGCCGCGGCTGCGGGCGGCCGGCGCCAAGGTGCGGGTGCTGAGCAGGCAAGCCCGCGAGGACGGCGGCGACGTGGAGTTCGTCCGCGGCGACCTGGACACCGGCGAGGGGATCGACGCCGCGGTGGCCGGGGCGGAGGTCATCGTGCACTGTGCCGGGGCTCAGAAGGGCGACGGGGACAAGGCCCAGACCCTGGTCCAGGCGGCGTCCCGGGCCGGGCGGCCTCATCTGGTGAACATCTCGGTGGTGGGCGCCAACCGGGTCCCGCAGGACAGCGGGCTCGACCGGGCCATGTTCGGCTACTTCGGGTCGAAGCTGGCCGCCGAGCAGGCCATCTCCGGTTCCGGCCTGCCCTGGACCACGCTGCGGGCCACCCAGTTCCACGACCTGTGGCTGACGACGGCCCGGGCGCTGGCCAGGCTGCCGGTGATCCCGGTGGCGACCGGGACGCGGTTCCAGCCGGTCGACGCGGGCGAGGTCGCGGGCCGGCTCGCGGAGCTGGCCCTCGGCTCGCCGGCCGGGCTGGCGCCCGACATCGGCGGGCCGCGCGTGTACCCGATGGCCAACCTGGTCCGTGGCTACCTGCGAGCCACGGGCAAGCGCCGCCCGCTGCTACCCATGCGGCTCCCGGGAAAGGCCGCCGCGGCGATCCGGGCCGGGGCCAACCTAGCGACCGAACGAGCGGGGGGTCACGTCACGTGGGAGGAATTTCTGGCCGCCCGGCTTGGCGCAGCCCGGCGATGAGGAATCCGACCATGCGCCGCGCGTCGTAGCGCGGATCGCCATTGGCGCCGGCACACAGGTTGCCGACGCCGTACAGGAGCCCGAAGGCGTCCACATCGGGCCGGATCTCGCCCGCGCCGGCGGCGGCGTCGAGCAACTGGGCGCACACGGGCACGAGGCGGTCGAGGAAGTAGGCGTGCAGGGTCTTGTAGCCCGCCTGGTCGGACCGCAGCGCCGCGGCGAGCCCGTGCTTGGTGATCAGGAAGTCGACGAACTTCTCGATCCACTGGGTCAGCGCGGCGTGCGGCGTGCGGCTGCTCGCCAGCAGGGCCGGGCCGGCCTCGGCGCACGCCTGCACCTGGTGCCGGTAGACGGCGATGATCAGGTCGGCCCGGGTCGGGAAGTGCCGGTAGATGGTGCCCATCCCGACGCCGGCCCGGGCGGCGATGTCGCGTACCGGCGCTTCCACGCCGGAAGTGACGAACACGGCGGCGGCCGCCTCGAGCAGCGTCTGCTCGTTGCGCCGGGCGTCGGCGCGTTTCCGCGGAGACGCCAGCTCCGTCCGCCCGTCGGCGTCGCCCACCGGTTCACTCCCTCGGTCGTTCGGGTTGACAAGCGGAACGACGCTCCGTATGTTGAGCCCATAGATTGAACGGAGCAGCGTTCCGCTTGTCATGATGCCAGAACCGGCGAGACAGGAGCAACAGCCCATGACGCCCAGCATCCGGACCAGTTTCGGCATCGCGACCGCGCCGCAGCAGGTCAGCTACGGTGACCTGCTGCCGGTCTGGCGGGAGGCGGATTCGATCCCGCAGATCGAGCACGCGTGGCTGTTCGACCACCTGCTGCCGATCGGCGGCGACAAGGACGGCCCGGTCTTCGAAGGCTGGACCCTGCTGTCGGCCTTCGCCGGGCAGACTCACCGGCTGCGGCTGGGCCTGCTGGTGACGAGCAACCGCATCCGGCCGCCCGCGCTGCTGGCCAAGATGGCCGCGACCGTCGACATCGTCTCGGGCGGACGGCTCCAGTTCGGCATCGGCGCGGGCTCCCGGACCGACATCCCGTGGGCCCGGCGCGAGTACGACGCCTACGGCCTGCCCTACGGCAGCGCCCGCGACGCGGTGGGCGGCCTGGCCGAAGCGCTCACGGTCATCCGGCGGCTGTGGGACGAGGATGAACCGTTCGACTTCGACGGCACCTACCTCCACCTCACCGGGGCGTTCTGCAACCCCAAGCCGGTCCAGCGGCCCCATCCGCCGATCGTGATCGGCGGGCAGGCCACCGCGACGCTGCGGGTGGTCGCCGAGCACGCCGACGTGTGGAACTTCCCCGGCGGTGACGTCGGTGCCGCCGTGGCCCGGGGCGCGGTGCTGGACGGGTTCTGCGCCGAGATCGGCCGCGACCCCGCCTCGATCACCCGGTCCCTCGTCCTGCCGGTCTCCTACGACCAGCCCGGCGGCACCCGCGACGCGATCGCCGAAGCCACCGGCGCCGGCTTCGGGCACATCGTCTTGTCGCTGCCAGCTCCGTATCCGGACAAGGTCGCACGCTGGGTCGCCAGCGAGGTCATCGGCGCTTAGTTCCCCGGCCCGTGCAGGCCGAAGATGAGCCGCTGGTCCCCGGCCCGGAACGTGCCGCCGAACTGGGAGCTGTCACCGATCTCGCGGCACCGGGCCAGCAGCGCCCGGCCGAGGGCGAGCTGGCTGCGTTCCCAGCGGGCCAGCGCGGCCGGCACGTCTCCGCCGGCCGCGGTGAGCTCCGCGGCCAGGGCCCAGCCGTCGGCGGCGGCCTTGGCCGTGCCCGCGGCCGCGTGCGGGCGGACCGCGAACGCGGCGTCGCCGAGCAGGCAGGCGCGGCCGAACGCCATCTGAGGCACGGCGATGTCGTAGACGACCTGCACGAACGGCTCGGCCACCCCGGTCACGACCTCGGCCACGGGCGGCGCGAGCGCGGCCGCGGCGGCCCGCCGCATGGCGCCAACGGCAGCCTCCGTCGTCGCGCCGGGTGGCAGCGACACCGCCCGCCGGACGCCATCCCGGCCGGTCATCAGCTCGTCCAGCGGCGCGCCGGCCGCCACGTTGACGTACCAGACGAAGTTGACCAGGCGCTCGCCCGGGGTCAGCGCGCCGTCCAGGCCGGGAATCGGGTAGACGAGGATGTGGCTGCCGGGGAGCACCTGATAGGTGATCGCGTCGCCGAGCCGCTCCCGGGTGGCGGCGGACAGGTCCCGCTCGGGCACCGTGCCGCGCCAGGCCACGTAGCCCGAGTAGGCCGCTTTGACCTCGGGCAGCAGCCGCGAGCGGGCCAGCGAGCTCACCCCGTCGGCGCAGACCAGCAGGTCGGCGCCGGTGCTGGTGTCGTCGTCCAGCGTCACCAGGACCGAGTCCCCGTCCTGGCTGAACCCGGTGACCTCGCGGCCGAGCAGGTAGCGGTCCGGGTCGAACAGCTCGAGCAGGGAGCGGTAGATGGTGTTCCACGAGGAGAACAGGTACCGGTGCCGCTGCTCGTGCTCGGTGCCGCCGTCCGGCCGCAGGAACCGGATCCACCCGGTGGACGAGCACACCTGCGAGACCGGCCGGCCACCCCGCTCGGTCAGGTAGCGCAGGGTGGCCTCCAGCGCGGCGATGCCCGCCCCGCGGGCCTGCAGCGCGGCCGACGACCGCTCGAAGACCCGCACGTCGCAGCCGGCGTCGCGGAGCACCAGGGCGGTGGTGAGCCCGCCCACCGAGCCGCCCATGACCACGACCTGCGGCATCGCGGACATGAGCCTAGGGCTGCCCGAACGTGGCGACCCTCACCACCTCGAGCTCGAACAGGACCCGCCGCTCGTTGATCGAGGGGTCGCGCAGGCCGTAGGGCGGCTCGTTGCCGGTGTACTTCACCCAGATCCGGTCGAGCTGGTCGGTGACCCGCTGGCCCTCGGCCGGGTCGTCCTCCGAGACCTCCCGCTTGACCACCGTCTTGATGCTGAGCCAGTGGTAGGTGTTCTCGGGGTTCATCAGCAGGAACGTGGCGTGCGGCGCGTGCCGCAGCCAGTCCACCTTCTTACGGTGGGTGGCCAGGTTGAGCAGGACGGTGTCGCCCTCGTAGTCGAACCAGACCGGGGTCAGGTTGGGCTGGCCGTCCGCGCCCAGGACCGCCACGACGGCGGTCACCGGCTCGTCGAGCAGCCGCTTGTAGATGGGGTCGAGGTCGGCCAGGCTGCTCACCGGCTCCCGGTCACCGATCGTGAACTGACCGGGCTGGAGGCCGTTAGCGACGTCCCTGAACTTCGCCACGGTAATGCTCACTGCGCGTGCTCCTTTACGTGAGAGACCCGGCCGATGCCGGGCACGGACCTGCGTCCGGCCTGCCCCCGGGTCAGGTCCATGACTGCGGGATAGCAGGCCGGGTCGACTGAGGCGTCGATGACGGTGGGGCCGGTGCGGCCCAGCGCGGCGGCCAGCGCGTCGGCCAGGTCCGGTTCGGTGCTCACGACGGCGCCCGCGGCGCCCAGCGCGGTGGCCGCGGCCGCGAACGAGACCGGGCGGTACCTGACCGCCTCGGCGCCGCCCTGCCCGGCCGGCTTCTGCTTGATCTCGATCAGGCTGAGCGCGGCGTCGTTGAAGACGACGACGATGACCTGGAGGGAGAGCCGCACGGCGGTCTCGAGTTCGGCCAGCGTCATGCCCAGGCCGCCGTCACCGGTGAAGGCGACCACCGGGACCCGCGGCGCGCACAGCGCGGCCGCGATCGCGGCCGGCAGCGCGTACCCCATGGTGGCCAGGCCGCTGGAGATGAGCAGCCGCCCCGGCTCGTCCACCTCCCACAGCGGCATCACCACCAGCATGTGCGCGCCCGCGTCCACGGTGGCGATCGCCTGCGCCGGGGTGCCGGCCCGGACCGTCCGCACGACCTGCTGGGGCGCCAGCCGCCCGGGCCCGGCCACGGCCGCCGCGGCGAGCCGCCGGGCGGCGTCCTCCCGGACCGCCCGGCCCGCCCCGCCCGGCCAGTCGTGGCCCGGCCCCTGGGCCAGGCTGCCCGCGAGCAGTTCGAGGGCTTGATCCAGCGGCATCCGCAGCGTGGTCGCCCCGGTGAAGTAGCCATGATCTTCGGCGTCGTCCTCGGTGACCACGATGGTCCGCGCGGCGTAGTCCCATGACGCGGGGATCATCTCGGCTTCGTCCACGCCGAGCCCGACGATGAGGTCGGCCGCGCTGAGCAGCGGCCATTCCATCGTCCCGCCGGTCACCAGCCCGGCCGCCTCGGCGCCCGAATCCGGCAGGACGCCCCGGGCCCGGTACGTGTGCAGCGCCGGGATCCCGCTCCCGGCCAGCACCTGCCTGACCGCCGCGGTCCGCGCCACCGCCCCGGTCCCGAGCAGCACCACCGGCCGCCGCGCCGCCCCCACGGCCTGCGCCAGCCCCCCCGCCTCTACGTGAGCCCCGGCTACCGCAAGCTCCTGGGGGCCGAGGTCGGGGGCGGTTTCGTCCATGTTGGCGACGACCGGGCCGGGCGGCGCGGCCAGGGCGGTCCGGACCGCGTGCGCGGCCGCCCGGGGGCCGCCGACCGTGATCGCGGCCTTGGCTACCGACCGGCCCAGGGCGTCCTGGTCGATCCGCTGGTGGGTGACGCGGGGGGTGCCGGACGGGACGGTGTCCGCGATCACGACCAGCGGGAGCCGGTCCAGGGCGGCGTGCGCGATGCCGTTGACCGCGCTGGCCAGGCCCGGTCCCCGGGTGACGACCACGGCCCCGGGCGTGCCGGTGAGGTCGGCGCAGGTGGCGGCCATGATCGTGGCGGCCGTCTCGCCGCGGGCCAGCACGAAGCGCAGCCCGGCCGCCGCCGCCGCGCCAACCACGTCCAGGTTGGGGCCTCCGCCCGGGACGCCGAACACCAGCCGCGTCCCCGCCCCGGCCAGCGCCGCGACGACCGCGCTCGCCGGGTCGGCGCTGGTACTCAATGAGGCTCCTCTTTAATGGGGTCATTCTGTGACGCCAGTGATACCTCGTCAAGCCGGTGGGCGGGGCGGGGCGGTGGGGTGGGGTTTGGTGGCGGGAGATGATGAACGGAGGGTGAACGGGACCGGCGGAGCGGAGGTGGGGTGATGGGGGCCTGGCTCCGGACCTGGCCGGTGCTGCGGGGGGTGCTGCCGGTACGGCGGGGGCGGGTGCCGGCCGAGGTGCTGGCCGGGCTCACGCTGGCCGCGCTCGGCGTCCCCGAGGTGCTCGGCTACGCCAAGATCGCCGGGATGCCGCTGGTCACCGGGCTGTACACGATGCTGCTGCCGATGGCCGCTTTCGCCGTCCTCGGCTCCTCCCGGCATCTGGTGGTGGCCGCGGACTCGGCCACCGCGGCCATCTTGGCGGCGGCGCTGACCGGGCTGGCGGCCGTGGGCTCGGCCCAGTACGTGCGGCTGGCCGGCCTGGCCGCCCTGCTGACCGGGGCCATGCTGCTGGCCGCGCGAATGGCCCGGCTCGGCTTCCTGGCCAACTTCCTGTCCCGCACGGTGCTGGTCGGGTTCCTGACCGGGGTGGGCCTGCAGGTCGCGGCCGGGCAGCTGACCGACATGCTCGGGGTGAGTGCGGCCGGGCGGCAGACCGTGCCCCGGCTGGTGGACACGCTGCGCGCGCTCCCGCACGCGCACGGAGCCGACGTGGCGGTGGCGGCCGGAGTCGTGCTGGTCGTGCTGGCCAGCCGCCGGCTCACCCGCCGGATCCCGGGCCCGCTGATCGCGGTGGTCACCGCGATCGTGGTGAGCCGGGCCGCGGGCCTGGTCCGGCACGGCGCGGCCGAGGTCGGGACGGTGCCGCGCGGGCTGCCCGCGCTCGGCCTGCCCGCCTTCAGCGGGCACGCCATCGCCGTGCTGGCCGGCGCGGCGGCGTCGATGTTCGTCGTCATCCTGGCGCAGAGCTCGGCCACCTCGCGCGCCTACGCGGCCAAGTACTCCGAGGAGGTCAGCGAGGACACCGACCTGACCGGGCTGGCCGCCGCCAACGTGGCCGCCGCGTTCTCCGGCACGTTCCCGGTCAACGGCAGTCCCACCAAGGCGCAGATCGTGGACAGCGCCGGCGGCCGGAGCCAGCTGTCCTCACTCGCCGCCGCGGCCGTGGTGCTGATCGTCTTGGTGCTGCTCACCGGGCCCCTGGCCTACCTGCCCGCGGCCGCCCTGGCCGCGGTGGTCTTCCTGATCGCCGCCGAGCTCGTCGACGTGGCCGGGCTGCGGCGCATCCTGGCCACCCGGCGGCACGAGTTCGCGGTGGCCCTGCTCACCACCATCGCGGTGGTGGCCCTAGGCGTGGAGCAGGGCATCGTGGTCGCCGTCGTCGCCTCGATCGTGGATCACCTGCGGCACAGCTACAGCCCGCTCAACAGCGTGCTGGTCAAATCGCCGGAGGGGCACTGGCGGGCCGTCCCGGTCACCGCCGGAGCCCGGACCGAGCCGGGGCTGGCTGTCTACCGGTTCGGCACCAGCCTGTACTACGCCAACGCGGCCCGGTTCGCGGCGGACGTCACCGCCGTGGCCGGTCACGGCTCTGCCGCTGACGGGGGGCAACTGCGCTGGCTGGTCATCGACTGGACCGCCATCGGCGACGTCGACTACACCGCCTCCACCGTCCTGGCCAAGGCCGTCGAGCGCCTGCACGAGCGGAAGGTACGCCTGGTGTTCAGCTCGGTCCTGGCTCCGGTCCGGCACCAGCTCGATCGGTACGGCATCAGCGCGGACGCCTTCTGCGACACCCCCGGCGAGGCCCTCGAGGCCTTCCACGCGGCCGGCCCGGCGCCCAGCTCAACTCGAGTTGATGATAATCCAGTTGAGGATCGTGGCATTACCGGCGATAAGAAGGCTCTCTAGCAGGCCGAGCTTGTTCGGGAAACCTCCATCGAGCCCCTTGTCGCCGGCTGGTGTCACTTCGGCCAGCAGGAATTCCGCTGTTCCGGTTGGCGGGTAGATAGCCGGGTAGATAGCACTGTCGCGGGGACGCTAGTAGGTTGCGCGGCCGCCGCTGATGTCGTAGACGGCGCCGGTGGAGAAGCTGACCCGGTCCGAGGCGAGGAAGGCGACCAGTTCGGCGACCTCCTCGGGGCGGCCGAGCCGCTTCATCGGGATCAGGTTGGTCATGTAGGCGAGCACGTCCGGGTCGGTGCCGTCGTTCATCGGGGTGGCGATGACGGCCGGGGCGATGGCGTTGACCAGCACGCCGGTGGTGGCCAGCTCCTTGCCCGCGGACTTGGTCAGGCCGATCACCGCGGCCTTGGACGCCGAGTAGATGGACAGGTTCGGGTTGCCGTCCTTGCCGGCCATGCTGGCCAGGTTGACGACCCGGCCCCAGCCGCGGTCGCGCATGCCGGGCACGAAGACCCGCATCGTGTTCACCGTGCCCAGCACGTTGACGTCGAGGACGCGCTGCCATTCCTGCGCCGTCGTCTCCAGCAGCGGCTTGTTCGCGCCGACGATGCCGGCCGAGTTGACCAGCACGTCGACCGGGCCGATGCGGGCGGCGATCTCGCGCAGCGCCGCCTCGTCGGTCACGTCAGCGGTGACGTCAGCCGGCCCGGACAGGTCCAGGGTGATCACGGTGAGGCCGTCGGCGCGCAGCCTCGCGGCGCTGGCCGCGCCGAGGCCGCTGGCGCCGCCGGTCACCAGGGCGGTACGGGGCATCACAAGCACCTCCTGCGACTACGCTATCGTCATGGCCGTTCGGGTCGCGGTATTCACTCTCGGCGGCACCATCGCCATGGCGCCCGGACCGGCCTCGGGGCTTTCCGGGTCCGGGTCCGGGTCCGTGCCCGCGCTCAGCGGGCGGCAGCTGCTCGACGCGGTGCCCGGCCTGGACGGCATCGACGCCGAGTTGCACGATTTCCGCCAGCTGCCCAGCGCCTCGCTGACCATCGCCGACGTCTACGAGCTGGCGGCCGCGATCGGCGGGCGGATCGCGGCGGGCGCGGCCGGGGCGGTGGTGATCCAGGGCACGGACACGATCGAGGAGACCGCGTTCCTGCTCGACCTGCTGCACGCCGGGCCCGAGCCGGTCGTGGTGACCGGGGCGATGCGCACCCCGGCCATGGCCGGGGCCGACGGGCCGGCGAACATCGTGGCCGCGGTGCGGGCGGCGGCCAGCCCGGCTCTGCGCGATCTCGGCGTCCTGGTGGTGTTCGCCGAGGAGATCCACGCCGCCCGGTTCGTCCGCAAGACCGACACCACCAGCGTCACCGCGTTCTCCTCGCCGACGGCCGGGCCGCTCGGCCGGGTCGTGGAGGGCGAGCCGCGCCTGCTCACCCGCCCGGCCGTGCGGTTCACCGCGCCGCTGCCCGGGCCGCCCAGGCCGGTGCGCACCGGCCTGGTCATGCTCGCCCTGGGTGACGACGGCGAGCTGCTGCGGGCGGCGGCGGGCCGCTTCGACGGGCTGGTGGTGGCGGCGTTCGGCGCCGGGCACGTGCCCGCGGCCACCAGGCCGGCCCTGGCCGCGCTGGCCGGGGAGATCCCGGTGGTGTTCGCCTCCCGGACCGGCCGGGGCTGGGTGCTGGCCGGGGTCTACGGGTTCGTCGGCTCCGAGCGGGACCTGCTCGGCGTCGGCCTGATCAGCGCCGGGGTCCTCGACCCGGTCAAGGCCCGGCTGCTGCTGCACGTGCTGCTGGCCGGCGGGACCGAACGAGCGGGCATCGAGGCCGCGTTCCGTGCGACGGGCGGGTAGGCCGGCCGGTTCGTGCGGGTCAGTGCAGGGTGGGGCGGTAGATGCACCTGAGACTCCTCCTTGAGCCGGGCGACGACGTCGAACGGCGTCGCCGCTGGCGACGGTCGCGTCCGGCCAGTCGAGGGGCCTGCCAGCGTCGTCGAGATCACCGTGGCCGGCAGGTCCCGCATCCGGGTGACCCAGGGGTCACGCACGTCGGAGTCCTCGGTGCTCGAGGCGAGCATCTGCGTGAACAGGCGGTAGGTACTGGCCCCGAAAACCATCCGCTGCTCCGCCCCGTACACGGCCTCGCGGTCATGTCGCTCTCCTCGCGTGCGGTTGATCGGTACAGGTAAGACCGGGAACCACGGCGAGACTCATCGCCGCCGGATGGGCGCGGCGGTCCGTCAGCGGCCGATGTGCGTGTTCGTGATCGAGGTGAACTGGCAGATCAGCGCGGCGGTGAGGAACACGAGCCCGAGCGCGATCTCGTTGAAACGGCGCAGTTCACGGCCGCTGGCGGCGAACACGAACATGGTCATGGCCGCGACGGTCAGGGCCAGGGCGAGGACATCCATGATGACTCCGGGAATCAGCCCCACAGGTCGGGGCGGTAGCGTGCGGTCGTTTCCAGTTCGTCGAGGTAGGCGGCGGCGTGCTCACGCGGCATCGCGCCGTGATCGGTGATGACGTCGGCGAAGGCGGCCCGGACCGCGGCCCGGACCGGCGCCGAGCCGCAGACGTAGACGTATCCGCCCGCCTCGAGCAGCCGCCAGACGAGCGCCCCCTGCGCCCGGATCCGGTCCTGCACGTACTCGCGGCGATCCGGCGGCTCGCGCGACATGGCCACGTGCACGTGGTTGAGCACCCCCTCGGCCGCGAACTGGCCGATCTCGTCGCGGTAGAGGTAGTCGTGCCGGGCCGAACCGATGCCGTTGAACAGCGCCGCTTCGGCCAGCGAGACACCCGCGCGCCGCATCGCCAGCCGTTCCCACAGGAAGGCCCGCATCGGGGCCAGGCCGGTGCCGGCCGAGACGAAGATCATCGGCTTGGTCGCGTCCTGCTGCAGCCGGAACCCGTCGGCGCTGTCTCCGAAGACGTTCAGCCGGTCGCCCTTGCGCAGCGCGTGCAGGTAGCGCGAGCCCGCGCCGAGAAACTCACCGCCAGGCACCGGCGTGACCGTCAGCCCGACGGTCAGCTGGGCGATGCCGTCGCCGTGCACCCGCGGGCTCGAGCTCGCCGAGTAGTAGCGCGGCCGCAGCGGCTGTGCCACCCGGAGGAACTCGAAGATGTTCAGCGAGCACGACGGGAACTGCTCCAGCAGCCGGAGCACGTCGTAGCCGCCCGCGTCGATCTCCGCCCGCAGCGCCGACGGCGGGCCGTCCGGCGTGGCCAGGACGGTCCTGATCGCGGCCAGCCCGGACCGCTCGCCGGAGTCGGCCGCCTTCCCCAGCAGCAGGTCGAGCAGCGGCAGGCCGGGGCGTCCGCCGATGTCGACCAGGCTGGTGAGCACGTTGCGGACCTGGAGCACGACGCCTTTGGGCACGGCCCGCAGATCCACGCCCTTCGGCGCCATGAACAGGCCATCAAGAGACGCGCCGAGCAGCCGGGCGAGCCGCTCCACCCGTTCGTCATCGTTCTTGGGGCAGACGCCGAGATGGTCCCCGGCCCGGTAGATGACGCCGGGCGGGAGGCTGAGATCGAGCTGCCGGACCCGCTTGCGCGCCTCCGGTCCCAGGAGGTCCTGGCAGGCCAGCACGCGCGCCTCGGCCGTGCGCACGCCGACCGCGTTGGTCAAGATGGCCGGGGCCAGCAGCACCCGGGACGGTGACCCGCCCGGATCCTCCGCTACGGGCGCCAGCCGCCGCATGATCGACGTGACGGTCGGCGGGCGGGGCACGGGCTGGGTCACGTCATCGTCGCCGTAGAGCGAGGAGTGCATCGCGGTGTTCGAGTCGGTGCTGGTCAGCGCGCCCGCTATCGCGCTGACGGCGGCGACGCGCTCGGCCGCGCCCGCCGTGGGCCGGGCTCCCGACAGCTCGAGCAGCGCGGGCCACACCTGGCTGTTCCAGGTCGCGTGCAGGCCTTCCCAGGCGGGCGAGCCCACGTCGCCGTAGCCGAGCCCGGCCAGCGGCGTGGCCCCCAGCCCGGCCAGCTTGGCGTGCACGTAGCGGGGGAAGGCGAGAAAGGCGTTCCACTGGCTGTTGCCCAGGCCCCAGACCAGGTAGCGGCAGTTGCGCCAGGTGCCCGTGTCCGGCGCGGTGCGTTCGAGCCACGACTTGAAGGCGGCCGCGTTGGACGGCGGGTTCGAGGTATAGGTCGAGGTCATGACCACGAGCAGCCAGGGCTGGGTGCGTGGTGGCATGTCGGCGAGCTCGTTCAGCGTGATGACGTCACTGGTGTAGCCGTGGAAGTCACTTCGTTCGGCAAATCGCTCGGCCAGTTCCTTGTTCGCGCCGAAGTTGCTGCCGTATGCGATCACCAGGTGCCGGTAGGCGCTCGCGCGCGGGATCTCGGTGGGCGGCCCCCAGCCGGGCGCCGGCCGGATCGCGTAGTCCGGCGCGGGGCGGGCGGCTTCCGGGCGGGCGGTTTCCGGGCGGGCGGCCGGGGCGGCCCGGGTCACGTCGCGCGGCACCCGGATGACCGGTACCGCGGCCGGCTTGGTCGTGACCACCGTGTTCTTCACGACTGAGGCGCCTGGTGCGAGCCGCAGCCGGTAGCGCCGGACGATCTCGAACAGCAGGACGCGGAGCATCATGAAGGTGACCTCCTGCGCCATGCACTGCCGCTTCCCGATCGAGAACGGGATGAAGGCGTGCCGCGGTCGCGCGGTTACCTTGTCCATGGTGAACTGCTCCGGATCGAACCGGTCCGGGTCCGGGCCCCAGTAGCGCGGGTCGCGCTGGGCGGCGAGCGTCCCGACCAAGATGATGTCGCCCTGGCGCACGCGGTAGCGGCCCAGGGTGGAGTCCTTGAGGCTGCGCCGGATCGTCACCGGCATCGGCGGGTAGACCCGCATCGTCTCCTTGATCACCTGGGTGGCGTAGGTCATCGCGGCCAGGTCCTCGTAGCGCAGGTCGTAATCCGGGTCGCCGCCGGTGATCGCGTCGACCTCGGCGATCAGCCTCTCCTCCACGTCCGGGTTCGTGGCCAGCACGTAGACGAGCCACGCGGCCGTGATCGACGGGCCGTTGAAGCCGTTGGACAGGTGCATGAGGATCTGGTCGCGGATGGTCACGGCGTCCAGGAACTCGCCCGTCTCCGGGTCCGGCGTGCTGACCAGGCGGCTGAGCAGGTCGGTCTGCGGGCCGAGCGGGCAGGTATGCATCCGCGCGCGGACCAGCGCGTCGGCCGTCTGGAACAGCTCCGCGTTATGCCGGCGGTACGCCTTGCGCCGCGCGCGCCGGGCGCGTCCCGCGAACGCGGTGAAGTCGGGCCGGGGGTCGGCGACGCGCAGGATGCTCTCCTTGGTGCTCGCCGGGACGGCCGTAGCGAACGGGTGCGGGACGCCTGGATCAGCCCCTAGCAGGCCGAAGTCGTAGGCGCAGGCGCCGCGGCCGGATACCTCGAGGGTGTAGCGCTCCATCCAGCCGCGCGCGTCCAGCGGCTCGTCGTCCGGCAGCGCGGCCCACGCGGCGACGAGCCTGCGCGCCTGGTCCTTCATCCGCTCCAGCTGGGTGCGCTGGTGGGCGGGGGAGTACCAGGGCAGCATCACCCGGCGGATCCGCTCGTAGTGATCGCCGTCGCCGATCACCGACAGGCCGCCGCCGCGGGAGTTGGCGAGCTGGTCGAAGAAGTTGATGTCCTCGACCCGCTTGCCGAACCGCTCCTCGTCGGCTGCGACCTCGTCGAGCAGTCCGGGGTCGGACACCACGACCAGGCGCCATTTCTTGGTCGGGATCCCGACCGCGTAGATGTGCCCGAACCGGCGGTAGTACTCGAGCTGGGTGTCGTTGTCGTTGAGGATGTCGAAGTTCGCGAACCGCTCGCCCCGCGGTACCAGCCAGCGGATCGCGTACGGGATCTCGAGCGGGCCGGTTGCTTCAGGTGCTTCAGGTGCTTCAGTTGCTTCAGTTGCTTCAGGGGCTTTCGGGGCTTTCGGGGCTTTCGGGGTGCCGGTCTCGGCGGGAGGCAGGTTGGGCGGCCCCGCCGGGGCGAGTTCGGTCAGGTCGTGGCCGGTGAGCCGGAACGTGGTGTCGCCGAAGCCGATCGTGTCCCCGTCGGCCAGGGGTGCCGTCGTGATCCGCTGCTCGTTGACGAAGGTGCCGTTGGTGCTGCCGTTGTCGGCCAGCACCCAGCGATCGCCTTCACGCCGGAGCACCGCGTGCTGCCAGGACACGCAGGCGTCCGGGACCACGATGTCGGCCTCCGGGTCGCGGCCGACCAGGTACGCCGGACCTGGCGGCAGGCTGCGCTGCCCGTTCCTGGTCCGCACCTTCAGGAACGGGGCCGCGGCTTCCAGCGACGGCGCGGCCGCTTCCGGTGCCGCGCTCGCCCGGTTCCACCATTCCATTTACAGCCTCCCCCCGCCGGCCGGCTGCGTTCTGGCGACGCCGCCGACACCCGATGGAGGGGGGAGGAGCTGCACTGATACATCAAGAGCGCGACTGATTGCCGAGTTCGCGGTGACGGGCACGCGGCCGGTAGCGGTCGTCACCGCGAACGCGGGGCGGTCAGGCCACCTGCGGGTAGCGGTGGTCAGGCCACCTGCGGGTAGCGGTGGTCAGGCCACCTGCGGGTACAGGCCGCGGACGCCGGCCGACAGGGCCGCCAGGACCTGCTTGCTGATCTCGTCGGCCACGATCTCGGTCTCGTCCGCCGCGATGCCGTCCAGCGCGATCCGGGCGATGTCGGCCGGGTCGGACTTCGGGTCGGTGACGTGCCGGGCCAGGTCGGTGTCCATGTACCCGACGTGCAGCGACGCCACCCGAGTGCCCTGGGGTGCCAGCTCGACCCGCAGCGCGTTGGTCAGCGACCACTCCGCCGCCTTGGCCGCGCTGTAGGCGCCGATGTTCGGGAAGGTCACCCAGGAGAGCACGGACAGGATGTTCAGCACCGTGCTGCGCTCGTGCTCGGCCAGCTGCGGGGCGAAGGCCCGGGTCACGGCCAGGGTGCCGAAGAAGTGAGTGTCCATCTCGAGCCGCACGTCGGCCAGGTCCCCGGTGAGCAGCGAGGCGCCGGTGCCCGATCCGGCGTTGTTGATGAGGATCGAGACGTCGCGGGTAGCGGCGGCCGCGGCGGCCACCGACGCGGGGTCGGTCACGTCCAGGGCGATGGGCGTGACGCCCGCCAGGTCGACCGAGGCGGGGTTGCGGGCGGCGGCGTACACGGTGGCGCCCCGGTCACGCAGCTGCGCCGCCAGTTGCCGGCCGAAGCCGCGGTTCGCCCCGGTGACCAGTGCTGTCTTTCCGCTGATGTCCATCGGCCGGATCCTTTCCTGAGTAGGTTTTCCCAACCTAGCATGGCTGAGTATGGAAACCCAACTCAGTAGGTATGCTCGTTCGTATGGCGAAGCTGCCCGAGGATCCCTGCTCGATCGCGCGCACCCTGAGCGTGGTCGGAGAGCGCTGGACAATCCTGATCCTGCGCGAGGCGTTCTTCGGCGCGAGCCGGTTCGCCGAGTTCCGGGACCGGCTCGGCGTGGCCCCCGACGTGCTGTCGGACCGGCTGGCCACGCTGGTCGAGTTCGGCGTGATGTCCCGTGAGCCGTACCGCGAGCCCGGCGCCAGGTCCCGGGACGCCTACCGGCTGACCCCGGCCGGCCGGGAGCTGCAGGTGGTCCTCAGCGCGCTGCAGCAGTGGGGGGACGAGCACCTGCCCCGGCCCGAGGGCCCGACCATGCTCCGCCGGATCCGCGGTACCGACGGCCCGGTGCGCGTGGGCTACCTGGACGAGCAGGGCCGCGAAGTCGCCCCCGCTGACCTGGCCGTCATCCCCACAGGCACCTAGGGCCCTCGCGTACCACGCTTAGGCCCTCGCGTACCACGCCGGGCGCTTAGGCCCTCGCGTACCACGTCAGGCCCTCATGGATATTCGCGCACCGCACCGGACGCTTAGGCTCTTCACGCCGAATCTTCGCCGGAAAGCAACACAGGACACTCTGTCACCACGCCGCGCACGGGCACCGAATCAAGCCGCCCAGCAGGCATATCACAACTGGCCCTATGTTCCATGGGCGCGGCTCTTATGCGGTGGGTGGCTCCGGGCTGGGACGGCTGATCCTGGCGGGGCGCGTGGTATCAGCCGGGGCCGCCCGGGCGGTTTCTGGCACCACCGCGATGTCACATCGATGTGGTCTTGACCACCGCAGGATCACATCGTGGTGGTTGCCGTCGGCCGGCGTCCGAGGGCGGGCGGGAGCTGGGGGGTTGGTGTGGCGGCTGGGGGGTTGGTGTGGCGGCTGGGGGCAGCGGGTGAGCCCGGGAGCGCGCTCGCGGCGCTCGGCGGGTGCCTAGGGCTGGCCGGGGCGGAGCTCGACGAAGAGGCCCTCGGCGTCCGCGCAGATCAGCTCGCCGTCGCGCAGGGAGGCGTATAGGTAGCGCTTGCGTCCCTCTTGCCGTTCGAACCGCGCCTCGGCGTGGAGCACCCGGCCCAGCGGGGTGATGCTGCGGTAGTTGACGTGCAGGTAGGCCGTGCGCGAGGGGCGGCGCTCGGTGTTGGCCAGCCGCCCATCATCTCGTCGAAGATCAGCGCGATGGCCCCGCCGTGCGCCGCGCCGTTCCCGCCGACGAAGAACCGGCCGAAGGTGACGTGTCCCCGGACGTAGTTGGGGCTGTGCTCCTCGACGTACAGGGCCGGGGCCATGGCCTGGCCGCGGCCGGGCTGGGCGGGCAGGCGCCCGGCCAGCTGCTCGTGCTCCGGCACCTGATGGCGGTTCAGCTCCGCGGTCAGCCGGGTCAGGTCCGAGGTCACCGCGGCCACCAGGTCGTCTGGCGGTACGGCGCCGGCGAAGGCGTCCTGGAACACGCGCAGCGCCTCCACCATCGCCGGGTATCCCGGCGGCATCTCGGCCGGCGTCGGCTCGCGCCAGGCCGAGTCGAACCCGTCCGGGGTGCCGCGGTACTCCCTGGTCGCCAAGCGCTTCTCCTCCGGTCGGCCCGGAGTAGCAGGCTATGCGGGCCCCCGGCGCCCCCGCCTACCGCCCCTGGGCGAGGCGGCGGTTGTGCACTCGCAGCGCCAGCGCGGTCAGCGCGATGAGCGGTGTGGGGGAGCCCGCCTTGGCCGCCCGCGCGGCGAAGTCGGCCAGGACGGCCTCGACCTCGGTCGGGCGGCCCGCCATCAGGTCGCGGGATAGCGACGACGTGCTGGGCGCCCCCGCGGCCGTCAGCGTCCGCTCGGTCGCGGTCAGCTGGCCGGGCGGCACCGGGTGACCCGCCGCCGTGGCCGCGCCCGCCGCCTCGGCCAGGACCGAACGCGCGAAGTCATCGCCACCGGGAACGGCGACGATGTCTCCGATAGGAGCGCGCATCAGCGAGGTGACCGCCCCGATGCTGGCGATGAAGACCCACTTGGCCCACATGGCGCCGACGATGTCGGTGCGGACGGCCGCGTCGGCCCCGGCGTCACGGAAGGCCGCGGTCAGCTGGCCGGCCCGTGCGCTCGGCGAGCCGTCCAGCTCACCCAGCTCCACCTCGAACATCGGGGCCAGAACCCGGATCGTCCCGTCGTCCGCCAGGTCGGTGGCGACCCGCAGCACCCCGCCGAGCACCGCCGTTCCGAACCGATCGGCCAGGGCCTCCAGATGCGCGATCCCGTTGAGGAAGGGCACGATCGCGGTGGTCGGCCCGACCGCGGGCGCGATGTCCGCCATCACCTGGCCCAGGGCATCCGACTTCACCGCGATCAGCACCGCGTCGTACCGCGAGTCCAGTTCCGCGGCGGTCAGCACCGGCACCCGCACCGTGCGCGTCCCGCCTTCGACGCCGGTCCCGGCGAGCCGCAGGCCGTCCTCGCGCAACCGCTCCGCCCGGCGGGGGCGGGCCAGTATGGTCACGTCCTGGCCGGCCTCGGCCAGCCGGGCGGCCACGAAGCCGCCGACCGCCCCGGGCCCGGCCACGAGAATCCTCATCTTCGGCACGTCCCGAGCATAGGCCCCATAACTTTCGATATGCAAGCCAGGTGGCCATTAGCTAGGTTAGCGCGGATCGTTCGTCGATTTCGGTTGTGATAGCAACCAAAACAACGAAAGATCTTTGATCCGAACGAGGGCCTGTCTCCGCCCTGGCCCCGCTGCCAGTGGCGGGCGGGCGGTCAGAGGTGGTGCTCGGTCAGGTGGGCGCCGAGGACGTCGTAGCCGAAGTCGGCGGCCGGGTCCCGCCACACCGAGTGGGCGTGGTTGGCCTTGCGCTGCGTGTTGTCGTACTCGATCAGCAGCCGCGGGCCCTGCAGCCGGTAGTAGTGCGGCGCGCCCGCCTCGACCGGGCCGGCCCAGGCCAGGTGGACGGCGTCCAGCGCGGCGTCGCCGGAGTAGTCCGGGGCCAGCCCGTCCGGGACCCGGCCCAGGTAGGTGGCCAGCGCCGCGCGCAGCAGCTCCCGCTGCCCGGCGCCGAGGGCGGTGGCCGGCAGGCCCTTGGGCGCGCTGCTCAGCGCGACCCGCTGGTGGTCGGCGGCGTCGTAGCCGGAGTCCCGTTCGGCGGCGTCGCCCACCCGGGTGATCAGGTCGAGCAGACCAGGATCGGAGAAAAGCCCGCGCCAGATGTCGCGCAGGTGGATCAGCTCGTCGCCCTCGGACAGCTGCGACCGGTTGGCGCCGACGATGTCGGACGGGGCCCGGTCGAGCAGGATCGCCCGGCCGGCCTGGTCCGGGTCGAGCGAGCGGACCAGCTCGCGGGCCAGGTCCTCGGCCCCGGCCAGCGGGCGCAGCGGCGGGCCGCCCAGCAGCGGGGAGGAGGCCGGGTCGGCGCCGAAGAAGCACGGGGTCGTCGAGCGGACCGCCCCGTCGACGACGAGGTTGCTGAGCGAGATGTGGTGGCCGCCGAACCGCCAGCCCCACGCCCCCGCGCCGCCCGGCTCGCCGAACACCCGCAGGTAGTACAGCCCGGGGTCACGTCCCCGCTCGCGGCCCCAGTCGACGGACCAGCCCTCGGTCCGGTCGAGCACGTTGTCCAGGCCGAGGATGGCGGCGGCGGTGACGTACCCCGCTTCGGAAAGCCCGGTGGAGACGAGCCGCAGGGCCAGCCGCTGCTGGGCCGGGCGCTGGCCGCCGAGGGTCAGCCCGCCGTGGTCGGTGGGGGTGTAGAACCAGCGCCTGCGCTCGGCGTCGGCTTCGGCGTCGCCGCTGGGCGCGACGCCGGTGGCGACGGCCCGCTGCGCCGGGTCGAGCGCGTCCAGCCAGGCGGCCGCCGCGGCGGCCATGGCCTTGGCGGTCTCGCTGGCGACCTCACTGGTTTTGTCCACGAGCCCAAGGCTAGCCTTTCGATCAGGATCGGATAAGGGAGCAACATGGCTGAGCAGCGGGTCACCGTGACGATCACGGACGGGGTCGCCGACGTCAGGCTGAACCGGCCGGAGAAGCGCAACGCCCTGGACAACGCGATGTTCGCGGGGCTGATCACGACGGGGGAGCAGCTGGCGGCCGAGCCGGGTGTGCGCGCCGTGGTGCTCTCTGGCGAGGGCCCGGACTTCTGCGCGGGCCTGGACTTCGGCTCGTTCGCCGCGATGCGGGACGGCGAGCGGCTCAGCCTGCTGACCGACGTTCCCCCGCCCGGCGACAGCCCGGCCCAGGCCACCGGGCAGCGCGCCGCCTACGTCTGGGCCGAGCTGCCCGTCCCGGTCATCGCCGCGGTCACCGGGAACGCCCTGGGCGGCGGCCTGCAGATCGCGCTCGGCGCCGACATCCGCATCGTCACGCCGGACGCGCGGCTGTCGGTGCTGGAGATCAAGTGGGGCCTGATCCCCGACATGACCGGCAGCCAGCTGCTGCCCGAGCTGGTCGGCCGGGACGTGGCCAAGGAGCTGACCTTCACCGGCCGCGTGGTCAGCGGCACCGAAGCCGTCGCGCTGGGCCTGGCCACCCGGACCGGCGCCGACCCGCGCGGCGCCGCGCTCGAGCTGGCCCGCGGCATCGCCGCCCGCAGCCCGAACGCCATCCGGGCGGCCAAGCGGCTGCTCGACCAGGCGGGCCGGGTAGACCTGACGGCCGGCTTCGCGGCGGAGCAGAAGGAGATCCGCGCGCTCATCGGCAGCCCGAACCAGATCGAGGCGGTCGCCGCCGAGTTCGGCAAGCGCCCGCCCCAGTTCACCGACCCCGGCTGACATGTCGTTCCCGACTGTGCCAGGCAAGTACGGCTACCCGAGTGCCTACGTCAACGCCACGGACGGGCGGGTCGGGGTGAACTGCCTCGGCATCGGCGCGCCCGCCGCCGTGAGCCAGCTGGAGGTCCAGGCCGAGCTCGGCGTCGGGCGCTGCGTGAGCGTCGGCACCGCCGGAGGCTTCCAGGACGGCCAGGAACCCGGCGACGTCGTCCTGCTCACCTCGGCCGTGCCGGACGAGGGAACGTCCTATCACTACCTCCCGCCCGGCCTGCCCGCTGTCCCCGACGAGGCTCTCACCGGCCGCTTCGCCGGCGCACTGGGCGCCGCGGGCTCGCCTTCACGACGGGGGCGACGGTGACCACGGACGCCCCTTACCGCACCACCGCCGAGGAGGTCCGCGTCCACCGGGCGAATGGTGTCCGCTCAGTGGAGATCCTGGATGTCCTGTCAGCCTGAGTTGACAACCTGAGGACTTGTCAGCTTAAACTGACAGCATGACGACGATGACGGAACTGGCCGCGGCGGTGGACAGCCGGGATCCGGCCACCGGGCTGGCCGCGGTGGCCGCGCTGCGCCGGCTGCTGGACGAACTGGAGGCCGTACAGGTGAGCAACGCCCGGGCGCAGGGCTGGACCTGGCAGGCAATCGCGGCCGCGCTCGGCGTGCGCCGCCAGTCGGTGCACAAGAAGCACGCCGGGCGGGTGTGACCGATGCTGGCTGCCTTTTCCCCGGCCGCCCGGCTGGCCGTGATCCGCGCCGGGATGGCCGCCGCCGACTGCGGGCAGCTCCGGCTGAGCGACGGGTTCCTGCTGCTGGCCCTGGCCGAGGGCGAGCCGCTGGCCCGCCCGGTGGAGCTGGGCGTGACCGCGTCCGGCATCCGCGCCGCGATCGAGGTCAGGGCGCCGCGCCGGCGGGACCGCGAGCTGCTGGCCACGTTCGGCATCGACCTGGACGAGGTGCGGCGGCGGGCCGTGCTGGCCACTCGTTCGGATGATCCGGCCCGGTGGCGGCTGCGGCGGTCCCCGGTTCGCCCGCTGCGGGTCACCCTCAGCGGGCCGGCTGGCGCGATCGTCCTCAACGAGGGCGGTCGTAAGGCCATCGAGGTCGCGCGGTGGGTCAGCCGCCGCGGCCACCGGCCCCAGGTCGAGCGCGAGGACCTGCTCTGGGGGCTGCTGGCCGACTACCGGAGCGAATCGGTCCGGATCCTGTGCCGCGGCGGCGCCGACGTCCGCCGCCTCGGGGCCGACCTGCGCCGCTGGAACAGCTCGGCCTGAGGTCAGTCCTCGCCAGTGTCGTGGTCGGGGTGGTCGGCCGCGCCGATCTTCCAGTAGCCGCGGGTGTACAGCTGCTCCCGGTCCAGCCCGCGCTCGCCGAGAAGGTGGCGGCGGACGGTTCTCATGGCCGAGGCCTCAAGTCCGATCCAGGCCGCGCCACGACCGCCGGGAAGATCCATGTCCCGCACGGCCTGCGCGGCCAGCGTACCGGGCACGCCGCGGTCCGCGCCGCGATGGCACCACGTCACGGTCAGGTTGGCGGCCGTGCCGAGCTTCAGTTCCTCGGCCTCGTCCGCTACCTCGGCCACGAGCAGCACCCGGGCGGCCGCCGGGGCGTCGTCCAGGATCGTGCCTACGGCAGGCAGCGCGGTCTCGTCCGCCACTAGCAGCGTCCAGGCGGCGTACGGGTCGATCCGGTAGGAGCCCCGGGCACCGGTCACCACCAGCTGGTCGCCGACCTGGGCCGCCGCGGCCCACTTCGTCGCCGGGCCGTCGCTGCCGTCGCCGTGCAGGGCGAAGTCCACCACCAGCTGCCGGGCGTCCCGGTCGATATGGCGCGGAGTGTAGGTGCGGCGGATTGGCCGGGGCTCGGGCCAGACCAGCCCGTCGGGTCCGGCGGTGGGCAGCGCGATCTCGGTTTGCCCGGGGGCCGGCAGGAGCAGCTTGAAGTGGGTCGCGGGCCCGTCGTTCGGGTAGTCGGCGAGCTTGTCGCCGGTGAAGGTGATCCGCCGCATGTGCGGGGTGAGCTGGTCGATGCTCGCCACCGACACCGGGTGGAACACCGGAGGCGGTCGGCGCCTGGGGGTCGTCACGTCATCGTCCTATCTTCTGAGGATGCACATAGTGAGGATACTCACCAATATACTGGTGCTGTCCAGTACCGAAGGAAGTTAAGGTGAGACCGAGAACCGGCAGCGACGCCGTCGACGCCATCCTCTACGCCGCGCACCGGGTCCGGACCGCGGCCGACGCTGCCCTGCGTGAGCACGGGCTGTCGCTGCCGGGCCACAAGCTCCTCAGGGCCCTGGCCGACGGGGACCGCTCGATGCGCGAGATCAGCCAGGTCCTGCACGTGTCGCCGCGCACGATCACTGACATGATCGACACCCTGGAAGGCCGGGGCCTGGTCGCCCGGTGCGCGCACGCCACCGACCGCCGGGTCACCCTGCTGCGGCTCACCGAGGCCGGCGCCCGGGAACTGGCCGCGGCCGGCACCGCTGCCGAGCGCGTGGCCGCCGCCGCCATCAGCGGCCTGGATCAGGACGAGCAGCACGTCCTGCAGGGCCTCCTGGAGCGGGTCTGCGCCCCGGCTGGCCAGCCGCCACGTTCCCGCGGAAACGCCGGGGCCTGAAAAATCACTGGTGGCGCCGGGGAGGCGGAGCTAACGTCGGCCTTCGTGGCTTACCGGGATCCGCTGGCTTTTCTCCTCTGGCTCGAGGGCGTGGCGCTGCTGCGGGCGTTCGCGGGCGACGATGATCTCGGTCGCGAGTTCATCGCAGGTCGGCCAGGTCAGGTGGGCTTGCTGCCCGCGAGCCGGTTCCTGGCCAGCGACTACCTGGCCGCGGTGGTGCCGCTCGGGCTGCAGGTGCGCCGCTGCGAGGAACCGCGCTGCGGCCGATGCCGCCTACCCCGCGACGCCGGCCGCCATCGTCTGGCACTTCCAGCCAAGCGCGCGATGACAAGATGATGCAGTATGCCTGGTGATGACGTGACGATCGAGGTCAACGGCCGCGAAGCCGACCCGGAGGCCGTGTCCCTGCTGGAGCACGAGGGCTGGGGCCACTTCACCGCGATGCAGGTCCGCGGCGGGCGGACGCGCGGCCTGGACCTGCACCTGGCGCGGCTGGAGGCAGCCCACCAGGAGGTCTACGGGCGGGCGCTCGGCGGGCAGGAGATCCGCAACCGCATCCGGCACGCCCTGGGCCCCCGGGCGGACGCCAGCGTCCGGGTCTACGGCTACTGGGCCGGGCTGATCGTCACGGTGCGCGAGCCGCAGGACATGCCAGACCACCCGCACGCAATGACCGCCGTGGAGTTCCAGCGGCCGCTGGCCCGGCTCAAGCACGTCGGCAGCTGGGGCCAGGGCCGGTTCCGCGAGAGCGCCCTGGCCGCGGGCTTCGACGAGGGCCTGCTGACCGACGAGACGGGGCGGATCTCCGAGGGCACCATCACCAACGTGGGGTTCGGCCGGGACGGCACGGTGATCTGGCCTGACGCGCCGAAGCTGGACGGCATCACGATGCTCGTCCTGCGGCGCCAGCTCACGGCCGCCGGTGTCGAGCAGGCCGAGGAGCCGGTCCGCGTGCGGGACCTGGCCGGCTACGACGGCATGATCTTGTGCAACTCGCGCGGCTGGGCCCCGGTGGGCCGGGTCGACGACCTGGTGATTCCCCAGGACGAGAGGTTCAACGGCGTCATCGCCGCCGCCATGGACAACTGCTCGTGGGATGAGATCTAGGGGGCACGGTTACGCCGCCGGATCGTTCGGCGGGCGGCTCAGCTCAACGCCGAAATGGTCCCGGTACGCCGCCAGCAGCGCCTCGTCCTCCTCGATCCGCTGCTCGGTACGGGTCCCGCCCTGGGTCTGGATGAGGGTGCGGCCGCTGATTGACACCCGGCCTTCCTCGGTCCGCCGGGAGCAGATCGTGCTCTGGGTGAAGTGCGACAGCGGCGAGGTCTGCTGGAACCAGCAGGTCGGGATGCAGTCGGCCAGGGACCGCTCGCGCGTCTCGAGCCGGTACTGGGACTGGCCGTCCTTGACGACATCGATGTCGCCCTCGTCGGCGTCGGCGAGCCGGAACCGCCCGGCCGGGTCGTCCTGCTCGTCCCGGGCGTCGAGCAGCAGCGGGTAGTCGCTGTGGCTGCCGAAGCCGACGTCCGCCAGCCACGGCCCGCTGCCGTCAGCCGGGCGGACGACGAGGGCCAGGTGATCGAACGGCGGACTCAGGCCAGCTTGGCCGTAGACACGGGCGGCGACCCGGCTCACCCGCGCGCCGAGCGCCTCGAGCAGCAGCGCGAAGGCCCCGTTGAGCTCGTAGCAGAAGCCGCCGCGGCGGCCGTGCACGATCTTGCCGATCAGGTCGCCCTCATCCAGCGAGATCGGCTCGGCCAGGTGAATGCTCAGGTTCTCGAACGGCACGGTCAGCTGATGGGCCCGGTGCAGCGCGCGCAGGGCCGCCGCGTCCACGACCCCCGGCGCGGGGACGCCAACCCGGTCCAGGTAGGCCAGCACGGTCTCGTGATCCACAAGCTGACGATAACGCCCCGGCCAGCCCGCCGGCGGCCGCCACGTCACCGACGAGGCCGAGGATGGCGGCGCGGAGCTGGTCGTCATCGCGGATGAAGGCCTGGACGTGACCGCCGTTGACGATGCGTCCGTCCTGGGTAACCAGCTCGCGCAGGCGGTCCACGACCGGGGTGGGCAGCTGGGGCAGGCCGATCTCGCCCAGCATCTCGACGGCGGACAGCTGAACGCCGCTCCAGACCTGGCCGAGGGGCAGTAGCAGGCGCTCGGCCAGCGCCCCGAGGGAGACGCCGCCATGGTTTCGCGGGTCGATGCGCAGCAGGGCACGGACGGCCGCCGGGCATGCTTCGGGGGAGTCCAGGAGCGGCAGGATCGCCGGGATAAGCGGCCGGGCCGCGGGCCCGATGTCCGCGGCCGCCTCGGCGGCGCCCGCGGACCGGGGACCGGGGTCGGTCGCGTCGGCGCGTAGTTCCCCGGCGATGACCTCGACCACGGTGGCCGGATCGCCGGAGTGGTGCCACCGGGCGAGGGCGAGTTCGAGGCGCGTTGCGCCGTCCGGCCGGTCCGCTCTGGCGGTCGCGTCCAGTGCGGCCGTCAGCGCCGGTATCAGGCGGCGGGCCGGCGTGAGCGTGCGCGCGGCCTGGGCTGCGAACCACATATCGTGACTGGCCTCGGTGAGGCTGGATTCGACGGCGGCAAGCAGGGGTTCCTCGTCATCGGTGAGCGTGCGTAGCCTGGTCGCGGCGTTCAGGCTGGCCGGGCAGGCGGCCGCCTGGCGCAGGAGGCTGATCGCTTCGGGGGTGGCGCCGGCGATGTCGGCCAGGGCGCAGCCGACGCTGTAGCCATGGCGGGGCAGGATCTGGAGCAGGTCCGGGATCGCGGCCGCGGCCGCGGGGCCCCACGAGCCGATCAGCCCGATCAGGAACGGGGTGGACCGCGGGCCGAAAAACTGCTCGCGCAGGCACGCACGGATCTCGTCCAGCAGGGCTTCGCTGAACGGAAGCACGGCTTTCTGGGCGGCATCGCGCAGCGCGTCGAGGGCGTACGGACGGTGCCGGAGATCGCGCGTGAGCAGCGGGAGGCTCCGCGGGTCACCGAGCTGCACCAGGCAGGCCAGGGCCCGGTCAGCGTGACGGCTGGGACCCTCGGCGTCCGCGACGAGAGCCAGTTCGTCAGCGGCCTGGGCCAGCGCGTCCAGCTCCTCGAGCTGGAGGATCGCGTACTTGCTCGCCTCGGGGTCATCACCGGCCACCACCGAGGTCAGCGGCCCGATCAGCTCGGGTGTCGCCTGGCGCGAGATGGTCGCGAGATGGGCCGCCGCCAGCACGGCCTGCTTCCGGGTCCCTGGTGCGACGGGCCCGGTCAAGGCCGCGGCCACCAGGTCGGCGGCCGCGGCCGGATCCCCGCGCGCGGCCAGTGCCTCGGCCAGGTCGCTGAACGGGTGGCCCGACCGAGAACTCCAGGGGAAATGTTCCATGGGCGTGCCGCCCGCGGTCCAGGCCAGTGCCGCCTCGCGCAGCTCAGCTGACCACGGCATCCCGCCCGCCGCACAGGCCCACGCCGCGATCAGGCGGATAGCGTTGTCCCGGCCCGCCAGGGCTCCGGTGGCGGGCGCGACGGCCCCGGCGGGGTCCAGGAACGACAGGCCGCGCAGGACCGAGGCGGTGATCTGCGGATCGGTCTCCTGGTCCCAGCGCACCAGCAGCGGCGGGACGAGGCGGTCCGCCGCCAGGCTCTGCGGCAAGGCCCAGGCCGCCGACGCCCGTACCTCATCGGAGGGATGCGCGAGCAGCGGGATGAGAGCGGTGAGCTCCCCGGCCAAGGCGGCCCTGGTCTTCCCGCGCACGCCCGGATCTTGGTCCGCGTCGTCGTAGCTGGCCGCGATGCCGAGCAGGCTCAGTATCTCGCCGGCCACGGCACCGGAAGCGGCGATCCGGGCCAGGAAGGTCACGAGGTGCGGGGTCGCCTCATACAAGGTGCCCTGGTGAACCAGGTATTCACCAAGCTCTTCGAGCGCCTGCGCCGAGCCGGCCGCCGTCTGTCTCAGCAGGTCGGGTATGTCATCGGAGGCGCCGAAGCAGTGATCGAGGGTGGCCCACGGGATGTCGTGCAGGCCGGCGAGAGCATCCACCCGCCGGATTTTCGCATACCGGACGTACGGTATGCGCGACTATGGGGTCGCATGAGTGACAGGAGGTTGGCTCAGGATCCGGTATGCCTCGCCGTGGACCTCGGCTGGCTGCTCGCCGAGCTGTACGGCACCAGGCGGCTGCCGGGACCGCCCCGGCTAGCGGAGCCCAGGCCGCTGTCGTCGCAGCTGCCCGGGATCGGGCGGATGAACCCGCACGAGAAGGCGCGCGCCCTGGTCGCCCAGGCGGGCGCCGATCTCGCCCTGCTCGGAGCCGCGCTCGGGACGGAACTGCCCACCGCGGAGAACATCCGGCTCATCCTGGAGAAGGCCGAACATGCCCGCGACGAGGTGCGGGCCGCGGTCTACGACCTGTACCTCGACATCCGGAACCGGCTCGCCGGACCGACCCCGGGACGGCGCTCGCCTTCGGGCTGGGAAGGCTGCTCGCCGACACGACCCTGGTGCGATCCGGCCGGGTGGATCGACCCGGCGCAGGTCGACGAGGGTGTCATCCGCGCCCCGCGCCGGCAGGGATCGGTGTGGCGGCGGCTGCTCACCGGGCAGCAGGCCGCGGATCAGCTTCTGGACGGGCGCGCCTACGTCGGAGCGGCCGCCAGCCTGCTCGCGAACGGCAGGCGCCTTGTCTTCCACTACATGTGGAAGTGGTCGTGGGCGATCGCGATCGCCGCGGGCACGATCGGGGCTACCGTCTGGACCGCCGTCACGTATGCGCCCGCCGGAACGGACCGGGTGATCGCCGTGCTGGTATCCGCCGCCGGTTTCCTGGGCCGGTGTCCGGGCGACCCTGGGACGAGCGCTGCGGCAGGCGGAGCACGCCAGGTGGGAAGCCGAGGTCGTGGAGGCCATCGGGAAGGCCGCGACCATCATCCCGGCGAAGCGGGGCGGCCAGCCGGGCGCCGGGCTGGCCCTGGACGACGAACTCGAGCCAGCGGCCGGCCTCCCGTCGATGGCGGGAGGCCGCCGCTTTCGTAAGGACCGGTTTCGTTAGGGCAGCGACCACTGCTGGTTGGCGTTACCGGTGCAGTCCCAGATCTCCGCCTGGGTGCCGGGTGTCGTCGACCAGCCCGTATCGTCGAGGCACTTACCGGATTGCGGGTTGAAGAGCGACCCGTTGGATTGCGGGATGAAGACCTGTGCGGCGGTGTTGTTGCAGTCGTACAGGTCCACCGTGGTCCCGTCCGCGGTGCCGCCGCCGTTGATGTCCAGGCACTTGCCGAGGGCGTGCAGCGTGCTGCCCGCCTGGACGACCGTCCACTGCTGGGCGGGGGTCCCGTTGCAGGTGTACACCTGGACGGGGGTGTAGTTGGCGCTGTTGGCTCCGCGCACGTCCAGGCACAGGCCGCCGTAGCCGGTGACCTGGCCGGTGGCCCCGGTGCCGCCGCCGCCACCACCGCTGCTGCCAGAAGTAGCGTAGGCCGCCACGTACTGGACGCTCATGGTGGCGCCCGAGGTGGTCGAACTGGTGGGCGTCGTGCAGTTGCACACGCCGTTCGGATAGCCGCCGCCCATGGCCAGGTCGAAGATGATGGACATGTTGTGGTCGAACGCCGCCTGCCACGTCGAGGTGCCGACCTGGCTCTCGGACACCGAGAAGTACTGGTTGCCGTCGAGGTAGAAGGTGATCGACTCGTTCGAGGTATTCGTCCGGTTCTCGATCATCGTGTAGGTGTGATAGCCGGTCTGGCAACCTGAGCAGGCGCGTAGCCCGCTGCCGATGCCGTTCGTCTCGTTGCAGGGTCCGCCCGGGTCCGTGCCGCAGTGCACGGTTCCGGATAGCTCGGACAGCGCGTTGACGTCCTCCATGATGTCGATCTCGCCGTTTTCCGGCCACTGGCCGGGACCGAGCATCCAGAAGGCCGGCCAGTAGCCGAGCCCGCTCGACGGATTGGGCTGCTCGATCGAGGCGGTGACTTCCAGTTCGCCGCCGGCGGGCGCGCCGACATTGGCGGATGTCGTCTGGATGCGGCCGGAGGTCCAGTTACTGCCGGACCCGAGCGCGGTGATGTCGAGGTCTCCGTTGCCGTCGAGGTGGACGTTGCTCGTCGAGTTCGTCATCGTCTCGATCTCGCCGGTGCCGAAGTTCGATCCCGGACCGGTGTCGTACTGCCACTGCGAGCCGGCGCCCGAGCCGGAGGATCCGCTGAAGTCATCGCTGAATTGCGTCGTCCAGCCCGACGGCGGTCCGGGTACCGCGTTGGGCGCTGCCCTGGCGACCTGGGCGATCGCGTTGGCGGGAATGGTGCGCGCGGTGCTGGCCGTGGTCTGGGCGGTGGCCGCGGGAGCGGTCAGCGCGAGCACCGGGAGCGCGGCCATGGCCAGCGCGATTACCAGCCCGCCGCCACGAGCGGCGGGGATGGTCATGAATTTCGGTTGTTCCCCCCGGAATCGTGCTAGCCATCTGCTCATCCGAGACCTGCTTCCCTTCGCTCTATAAGGAAAGTTTCCTATTAGATCTAAATGAACATAACTCCCCAGCAATGGCGCGTCAATAGAGCATTTCTAAATTTTCAGAGCCTGAAAAAACTCCACCCGTAACATCTTCGTATGAGATCGCACAGACGCTGCGAGCTAGCCTGGGACTCTCGACTCAGGGCTGCCGATACGTCAGCCCGGTCATGTCCTGACTCGCGTGGAGTCCGCGGTCGATGATGCCGCGGCCGGAACTAACCGCGTGGGCCGTGCCGCCGGCAGAAGGCACAGCGGTAGGCGAGCGAACCGGCGCGCCGGTAGCGTTCTGGACATGGAATCCAGCTCGCGGAGAAGGATGTGGCCATGAGTGATCACGGGCCGGCCCCGGAAGACGCCGACGACCAGCGTGACAGCCAGCCTGACCTGTCGCACACCGCGGAGTTCGCCAAGATGCGAGAGGTAATGCGCGCATCGGAAAAGCACCGGGAAGGCGGGGTCGAACCAGAACTCGAGGACGCGGACCCCGCCCCTGACGCCTGAACCTGAGGGTCAGGCCATGCCCGGAGCTGTCAGAGCAGGGTCAGCTTGGTGAAAGGTGTCACAATCCGTACTTGGCGTGAACCGAAATCGACGACCAGGGCGGTGTCATCTTCCACGCCGATGACCCGGCCGAGGCCGTACTTATCGTGAGTCACCTGGTCCTGCACGGCGAACTGGCCGACAGGCGGAGCCACAGGCGGGCTGAAGGGACTCGTGGGCAGGTAGCGCCGGGTCGCGGCGCGGGCAGGCTTCATTACTACTAGTATGCGCCTGGATCATGACCAGAATCTGCCTGTCACCGGGATTACCTCGCCCAGGGTGGCGGCGGCCGTGACGTCTTGCGTATCGTTTCGGCGTGAGGTGGCTCGCCAAGGGTTCTGTCACGGCGCTCGCCGCAGCGCTACGGGAGGCCGCGCCGGAGCTGAGCGGGTACCCGATCGTGATTCCCGGTGACCTGGATGAGCCGGATCCCAAGTGGCACGCGTCGGCTGCTTTCCTGGGCGAGGAGTTCGTCGCCAAGTTCGCCTGGTCGCGGCCAGCCGCGCTCCGGGTGCGGCGCGAGATCGGCGTGCTGGCCGCGCTGGCCCCGGTGGTGCCGTACCTGCCCGAGGTCGTGGTGAGCAGCACCGATCCGCTGCTTCTGGTGACCAGGCGGGTGCCCGGCGCCCCGCTGTTCGCGGTGGCGGACGCGATCGACCGGGATCAGGCCGGCCGTCAGCTGGCGAGGTTCCTGGCCGCCCTGCATCATCCCGCGGCGCGTGAGCGGGTCGAGGCCGAGGTCGGCGCCCAGCCGGTCGGCTACCCCCTGGCCACGACCGGGACGGTCCGCGACCGGTTCGCGGCCTGGGTCGACCCGGAACGGTACCGGTCCGTGCTGCGCTGGTGCGACTGGGCCGACACCGTGCTGGCGGGCCCAGATGAGGCCGTCCTGGTGCACGGCGACTTGCACGGTAACAACCAGGTCTGGGACCACGGGCAGCTGCGGCTGGTCGTCGACTTCGAGACGGCCGGCACCGCCGAGCCCGAGTACGAGCTGCGTACCTTCCCCGGTCCCGCGCTGGGCCCCGGCACCGAACTGCTGACCGCGGTCATGCGGCACTACGAGCCGCTGGCCGGGCGCCCGCTGTCGGTGGAGCGCATCATGGCCTGGCACGTCCGCCAGGCCCTGGGCGATGTCGTGTGGCGCACCGACGCCGGCATCCACCTCGCCGACCACCGCACCCCGCCCGACTGGGTCGACGACCTGTCCGCCCGCTTCGCCGAGCTCAGCCTCGACCCCTAGGCCTGGAGGAGGCCCTGAGCCTGGAGGATGGACGTGCCCTGGACCTTGATGTTGACGGGAGCCAGGGGGGAGGCGGCGGGGCCGTTGACGACGGCGCCGTTGCTGACGTTGAACCGGCTGCCGTGGCAGGGACAGTTGATGGTGCCGTTGGAGACGCTGCCGACGGTGCACCCGGCGTGGGTGCATACCGCGGTGCTCGCGACCACGCCGGGGGTCCAGGTGAACGACCACGCCCGGGATGACCTCGGCCGCCCCGCGGTGGAGATCAGCCGGACCGCCACCTCGACCGGCATCGCGGAGCAGGCCTTCGAGAACCCGAAGACGGGCGGCGTGCTCGAGACGGCTTCCATCTACCGGGACGGGACCAAGGGCTTCGACCTGTACCTGTCGGTGACCAGCAGCCGCACCGTCCCGCCGAACCCGTACCTGCCCTAAGGCCAGCCGGCGCCCTTCCGCCCGGGACCTGGAAGGCGCCGGCCACAATTGGTGTAATGCGCTACATCGTCATCGGAGCCGGCGGAGTCGGCGGGACCATCGGCGGGCGGCTGGCCCAGGCCGGGCACGAGGTGGTGCTGGTGGCCCGCGGCCCGCACCTCGACGCGCTCCGCGCCCAGGGCGGCCTGCGCCTAGCCGCCCCGGAAGGCACGTCCGTGGTCAGCGTTCCCGCGGTGAGCGGACCGGACGAGGTCGAGCTCACCAGCGACGACGTCCTGCTCCCGGCCACCAAGACCCAGGACGCCGAGGCGGTCCTGGCCGGGTGGGCGTGGCAACCGGTGAAGGGTGGCACCGTAGCCGCCGAGGACCTGCCCGTGGTCTGCGCGCAGAACGGGGTGGCCAGCGAGCGGCTGGCGCTACGCCGCTTCCGCCACGTGTACGGGATGTGCGTCTGGCTCCCGGCCACCCACCTGGAGCCGGGCATGGTCGAGGCTCAGGGCGCCCCGCGGTCCGGGCTGCTGCAGGTCGGCCGGTATCCGTCCGGCACCGACGAGACCATCGAGCGGATCGGCGCGGACCTGGCCGGCAGCCGCTTCCTGGCCCCGGTCGTCCCGGACATCATGCGCTGGAAGTACGGCAAGCTGCTGGCCAACCTGGGCAATGCCATCGAGGCGGTGTGCGGCCTCGGGGACAGCTCCGAACTGCGCCGCCGCGTGCGGGACGAGGGCAAGGCGGCGCTGGCCGCGGCCGGCATCGCCTACGCCCGCAACGAGGAGAGCGCCGGCCTCCGCGGCGACCAGGTGCAGATCGTCAAGATCAATGGGACCGAACGGGGTGGCGGCTCCTCATGGCAGAGCCTGACCCGCGGCACCGGGTCGATCGAGGCCGACTTCCTCAACGGGGAGATCGTCCTGCTCGGCCGCGAGCTCGGCGTGCCCACACCGGTCAACGAGGTGCTGCAGCGGCTGGCCAATCAGGCCGCCCGCGAGCGCCGGGCCCCGGGCAGCCTCACCGCCGGGGAAGTCCTGGCCCTGGTCTGAAAGCTGGCGCTTAGTAACTGGCCAGCAGCCCGCGCGGCACCGGCGCGTCGGACGGCACGTCCGGCACGGCGCCGGCCAGGAAGCTGCGGACCGAATCGGCGAACAGCTCCTCGGCCGTCCGGCGGTTGCAGGCCAGCTCCCGCGCGAGCATCGGCTCGGTGTCCGGGTCGACGCTCGCGAACATCTGCCCGGCCTGCGCCGGGCTCTTGGCCGCGGCGGCCAGCGAGGCGCCGAGCGTCAGCGTGTCGAGCCCGTCGATGACCAGGATCCGCCGCCCCGGCGGGACGCCGACCTCGGCCAGGATCCGGACGCCGGTCTCGTAGTTGCGGACCAGCAGGTCCCGCGGCATGAACTCGAGCAAGATCGGCGCCGCGTTGCGGTGGCTGAGCACGGCCCGGCGGAACGCCAGGCTGATCCCCACGAACCAGTCCACCCAGGAGGCGCACCCGGCCGGGTCGGGCAGCCGGGTCGCCAGCACGATGGCCCGCGCCACCGTGCGCAAGATGTCGGCCCGGTCGGCGAAGTGGTGGTACAGCGACGGCGCGGCCACGTTCAGCTCCCGCGCCAGCCGGGGCAGGCTGAACGCGTCCAGGCCATCGGCGTCGATGATCCGCAGCGATGCCTCGACCGCGGCGTCGCGACTGATCAGCGGGCTGGCCGGGCGCGGCATGGCTCCATTATCGCGCCCGGGAAGCTGTGAGCCGGGTCACTGCCGGAATTTACCTATGACCGTTAGGATTTATACCGAACGAGTGCGGATGGCAGCCCTGGCCCCCGCCGGAGGGAGAACCATGCGAGACGCGGTTATCGTCGAGGCCGTCAGGACGCCGGTTGGCAAGCGCAACGGAGGGCTGTCCGGAGTTCATCCGGTCGAGCTGTCCGCGCACATCCTGAAGTCGCTGGCGCAGCGCAGCGGGATCGACCCCACCGTGGTCGACGACGTGGTGTGGGGCTGCGTATCGCAGGTCGGCGAGCAGACGCTGGACATCGCCCGCACCGCGGTGCTGGCCGCGGGCTGGCCGGAGACGGTCACCGGCGTCACGGTGGACCGGCAGTGCGGGTCGAGCCAGCAGGCGGTGCACTTCGCCGCCGCCGGGCTCATCGCCGGGCAATACAACGTGGTCGTGGCCGGCGGGGTGGAGTCGATGAGCCGGGTCCCGATGGGCAGCTCGATCAACGGCCAGAACCCGCTCGGCACCTCCTTCCTCGAGCGCTACCACGGCGTTTTCCCCAACCAGGGCGTCGGCGCCGAGATGATCGCCGAGCAGTGGGGCTTCTCCCGGCAGCAGGTCGACGAGTTCTCCCTGTCCAGCCACGAGCGGGCGGCGGCGGCGCAGGACGAGGGCCGGTTCGACGCCCAGATCGCCCCGGTCACGCTGGACGACGGCACGGTGATCTCCAAGGACGAGGGCATCAGGCGGGGCGGCACGCTGGAATCCATGGGCACGCTCAAGACGGTCTTCAAGCCCGAGGGCGGCGTGATCACCGCGGGCAACTCCTCGCAGATCTCCGACGGCTCGGCCGCGCTGCTGATGATGACCAGCGAGAAGGCCGCCGAGCTGGGGCTCACCCCGATCGCCCGGATCCACACCGCGGTACTGGCCGGCGCCGACCCGATCATCATGCTGACCGCGCCGATCCCGGCCACCAAGAAGGCGCTCCAGCGTTCCGGCCTGTCCGTCAACGAGATCGGGGCCTTCGAGGTCAACGAGGCCTTCGCCCCCGTGCCGCTGGCCTGGCAGGCCGACATCGGCGCCGACGGCAAGGCGCTCAACCCGAACGGCGGCGCGATCGCCCTGGGCCACCCGCTGGGCGGCTCCGGCGCGCGCATCATGACCACGCTCGTGCACCACATGCGCGACAACGGCATCCGCTACGGGCTGCAGACCATGTGCGAGGGCGGCGGCCAGGCCAACGCCACCATCCTCGAGCTGCTCTAGACCCTCAGGTACGCCCGCGCGGCCCGCAGGTTGGCGGCGCGGGAGTTCACCGAGTCGACGGTCAGCCGCTCGTCGGTCCAGGGCGGGAACTCGGACCGGCGCTGCAGCACGGCCGCCCAGGTCGGCTCGGGGAATCCCTCGATGCTCCGGGACCTGTGCTCGAGCCGGTCCCGGTAGACGTCGTCGTCGCCGCACTCGACGACGATGAACTTCAGCTCGGCGCCCAGCCGGGCGGCCAGTTCCCGCCACTGCGTCCGGGCGGCCTCCGGTCCGTTCACGGCGTCGACGATGACGTCGTGCCCGAGCGCGAGCTGCTCGGCCGCCAGGGCGCCTACGACCAGGTAGGCGGCGTGATGGGTCGGCCCGGACGGGCTGACCCCGGCCCGCAACATGGCGGCCTCAGCCTGATCCACGCCGAGCACGGCGCAGTCCAGCGCCGCTGCGAGATCGGTCGCGAGCGTGCTCTTCCCGGCGCCCGGAAGCCCGGCCACGACGATCAGCACGGGACGGGAGACCATAGCGCGACCTTAGTGCCTGACCAGGACGACGTGGACGCGACTACGTGCTGCGGGTCGGTCGCCCTGCCCGTGAGTGGCCCTGACGCCACCCATTCAGGGTGGACCTAGGTGCAGCCGCAGACGCCACCTAGCCGTATATCCGGACGGACCGGCTAATTCCTAGCGTTAAAGGCGTTCCCGCCAATCAACGTCAGGAGATCCGATGTCCCGCTTGCCCCGCCGTTCGCCGCGAGGCCGCTTGGCGCTGACCGGGCTGGCCGCCGCCATGGCGTTCGCGCTGACGGCCGGCCCCACCGCCGCTGCCTCCGCCTCCGCCGCCACCACCAGCCCGGCCCCCGTTCCGTCGACCCTGAGGTCGCTGTACGTCCGGATGCCGGACGGGGTGCGGATAGCCGTCGACGTGTGGCTGCCGGCCCACGTCACCCCCGGGGAACGGCTGCCGACCGTGCTGGAGGCCGATCGTTACTGGCGAGCGCACGCCTACACCGGAGGCATCAAGAACGACCCCAACTACTTCATCGCGACGCCCTGGAACAAACGCGGGTACGCCTACGTGTTCGCCGATCTCCGCGGAACCGGCGCCTCGTTCGGGACCGTGACCGCCGAGCTGGGCAGCACGATGATCGCCGACGTCGGCGCGCTCGCCGACTGGATCGCCGCCCGGCCCTGGTCGGACGGCCGGGTGGGCACCACCGGCGTCTCTTACGCCGGCGACACCGCCATGCTTTCCCTCGCCCTGCGCGACCACCACATCACCGCGGCCGCTCCCATCTCCTATGACTTCGACCCCTACGAGGACCTGCTGCGACCCGGCGGAATCCTGATCCAGCCGCGCCTCGCCCCGTTCGCCACCCTGCTGTCGATCCTCGACGAGGCCCACGGCACCACCTGCGCCACCAGCGCCCAGACCCGGCAGATCTGCGCCCAGGACGGCCTGACCGGAGCCTTGCCCAAGCCGGTCGACGGGCCGGACGGTCCCGCGCTGCTCACCGCCGCCCGCGCCCAGCACTACGAAAACGCCAACCTGATCAACTTCGCCCTGGCCGCCCCCTACCGCGACGACGTCATCGGCCCGCAGAGCTGGCAGGTGACCGGCGCCGCCGGTCACCGCGCGGCGATCCAGGCCGGCGGCGTTCCCATCTTGACCCTGGCCGGATGGCTGGACGCCGGCACCGCCAACGGTGTCCTCTCGCAGTTCACCAGCCTGTCCAATACCCAGGACGACTGGATCGGGCCGTGGAGCCACGGACAGGGTTACCTCGCCGATCCGTTCCAGCCCAGCCGCCTGCTCACGACGGCCGAGCGCCAGCAGCTCGCCGACGCGGTGTACACCTTCTTCGACCAGTACGTGAAGAACGGCCAGCGCCCCGGCGGCAGCCACCTGCTGCACTACTACACCCTCAACGAGGGGCGGTGGCGTACCACCAGCCGCTGGCCGCTGCCCGGAACCCGCACGCGGACCCTCTACCTCGCCGCCGGGCACACGCTCAGCGGCCGGCGGCCGGCCAGCGGCGCCGACCGGCTCACGCTGAACCGCTCGGCCGGCACCGGGGCGCTCGACCGCTGGAACACCAACCTCACCGGGGACGCGGTCGTCTACCCCGACCGGGCCGCCGTCGACCGTAAGCTCCTTTCCTACACAAGCCAGCCGCTGCGCCAGGCCACCCGCGTCTCCGGCCTCGGCCGCGTGACCCTCGACGTGACCGGGGACCACGGCACCGCGGACGGCGCCCTCTACGCCTACCTCGAAGACGTCCAGCCCAGCGGCCGGGTCACCTATGTGACCGAGGGCGAACTGGCGCTGGCCGACCGCGCGGTCACCCCCGCCCGTGACAATCCCGCCTGGCGCAAGCTCCGCACCCCCCGCACCTACACCCGGGCCGACGCGTCACCGTTCCCGCTGGGCCAGCCGCAGCAGGTGACGTTCGACCTGCTGCCGACCTCGGTGCTCTTCCGTCCCGGCGACCGGATCAGGATCACGATCGCCGCGGCCGACCCCGCTTCCTTCCAGCTCCTTCCGGCGGACGGCGACGCCACCTACACGATCGGCCACGGCGGCCTGGCACCGTCCTCGGTGGAGCTGCCCGTCGTCGGAAACAGCTGAGCCGGTCACGAGGGACCGGTCACGAGGGACCGGTCACGATGTCAGGCCGGGGCGATGCTGGCGGTCGAGGCCAGCTTGATAGCGGCGGCACGGTCCGGGGCGCTGGCCGTGCCGCCGGGAGCGGCGGTGGACAGGGCGCCGGCGGCGCAGCCGAGGGCGGCGGCGCGGGGAAGGTCCATGCCGTCGAGCAGGCCGGCGATCAGGCCGGCGTTGAAGCAGTCGCCGGCGCCGGTGGTGTCGGCCGGGACGACCGGCGGCAGGCTGACCTGGTAGCGGTCCGAACCGTCAATGCACAGCGCGCCGCGCTCGCCCAGCTTGACGACGAGCCGGGTCCCGGCCGCGGTGAGCTTCCCGGCGGCTTCGTCCAGGGACAGCGCGCTGCTCAGCCGCAAGGCTTCAGCCTCGTTGGGCAGCAGCAGGTCAGCCTGGGCGATCGCGGTGGGCAGGTGCTCGCCGGTCCATCGTTCGTCCGGATCCCAGTTGGTATCCAGCGAGGTGGCGGCACCTTCCGCCCGGGCCGTCGCGAACAGATCCGCCAGGCCGGGGCCGAGCGAGTCCGCCAGCAGGAACCAGGAGCTGGCGTGCACGTGCCGCGCCTCAGCCAGCAGCTCACGAGGCACATCCGCCGCGGTCAGCGAGGCGACCGCGCCGAGCGCGGTCAAGATGGCGCGGTCCCCGCCGCGGGACAGTGCCACCGTCATCCCGGTGGGCGTGTCCTCGCGCACGGCCACGTAGCTGACGTCGACGCCCTCGGCCGACAGCTGGTCCAGCATGAACCGGCCGGCCGGGTCGGCGCCGACCGCGGCGACCAGGGCGACCCGCAGGCCGAGCCGGGCCGCGGCCACCGCGGTGATGGCGGCGGACCCGCCGATGACCAGCGAGATGCCGCCGACCAGCTTCTCCTGCTGGCCGAAGGACGGGGTGACGTCGTCCCCCGTCACCAGCACGTCGGGGTTGCAGTCGCCCAGGACGACCAGGTCATACCGTGACAACGTCCACCCCGGCCGCTTCGAGCAGGGCCGCGTCCTCGGCGGTGATGCCGGCGTCGGTGACCAGGACGTCGATCTCGGCCGGGGTGCAGATCCGGGCGAACGCGCGCTGGCCCACCTTGGAGCTGTCGGCCACGATGACCACCTTGCGCGCCTGCCGGCCCATCAGCTGGTTGATGCTCGCCTCGCCCTCGTGGTGCGCGGTGGCCCCGGCCACGGCGTCGATGGCGTCCACCCCCAGGAAGGCGATATCCAGCGTGACCTGCTCCAGCACGCCGGTGGCGAGCGGCCCGGTGAGCTCGTAGGACTGCGGCCGGGCGACCCCGCCGGTGGTCACGATCTTGATGTGCGGCCGGATGGCCAGCTCGGTCGCGATGTTGAGGGCGTTGGTGACCACGGTGACCGACGGCGAAGAACCCGACGACCCGAGATCCGAACGGGTGGCCAGCGCGCGGGCCACCTCGGTGGTCGTGGTCCCGCCGTTCAGGCCGACCGCCTGGCCGGTGCGGACCATGCCGGCCGCCAGCGCCCCGATGCGGTGCTTCTCGGACGGATGCCGTTCGGTCTTGTAGCGCAGCGGCAGGTCGTAGTTGACCCCCTCGGCCACGGCGCCGCCCCGGATCCGGGTGAGCATCTGCTGGCCGGCCAGCTCGTCGAAGTCACGGCGGATGGTGGCCGCGGACACGTTCAGCGCCTTGGCGGCGTCCTCCACCTGAAGCTGGCCCGCCGTGGCCAGCAGCTCCAGCAGCTCGTTCCACCGGCGGTAACGACTCACCGGCCCCTCCTCCCGCCACGCCCGCGGCCGCGGCGCCGATGACGCCGAGCAGCCGGGCTACCTCGGGCGCGATCGCGTCGCGTCCCGCCGAACCGTACCTCCTGGGATCAACCACCGCGGGCTCGGCATCCAGGTAATCCCGGACGGCGGCGGTGAACACCTTGTTCAGCTGGGTCGCGATGTTGATCTTCGTCAGGCCGGCCGCGACCGCGGCGGCCAGGTCCTGGTCGGGGACGCCGGACGAGCCGTGCAGGACGAGCGGGACGTCGACGGCCCGGCTGATCGCGGTGATGAGGCCGAGGTCGAGCGCCGCGTCGCGGGTCAGCATGGCGTGCGAGCTGCCGACCGCGACCGCCAGCGCGTCCACTCCGGTAGCCGCGACGTAACTCGCCGCCTCGTCTGGGTCGGTGCGGGCCCGCGGCGAGTGCACGCCGTCCTTGCCGCCGATCTCGCCGAGCTCGGCCTCGACCCAGACACCCCGGTCCCGGCACCAGCGGGTCAGCTCCGCGGTGGCCCGCACGTTCTCGGCGTAGGGCAAGCGCGGACGCGTCGAACATGACCGACGTCAGGCCGACCCGGACCGCCTCGGTGATCAGGTCCGCGCGGGAGGCGTGGTCCAGGTGCACCGCGACGGGCACCGCGGCCGCGGCCGCGACGGCCAGGCAGGCGCGCGCGATGGGGTCCAGCGCGCCGTGCCAGGCGGCGCAGTTCTCGCTGATCTGGAGCACGACCGGGGCGCGCACCGCCTCGGCCCCGGCCACGATGGCCTCGGCGTGCTCGATGCCGATGACGTTGAACGCGCCGACCCCGCGGCCCGCGGCCCGGGCGGCGCCGGTGATCTCGCCCATGGCGGCCAGCGGCATCAGCGCACCCCTTCCGCCGTGACCTGTTCGACCAACACCGCGCCCAGCGTGCCGAGGTAGTCCTCGCCGCGGAACTCCCCGGCCACCGGGGCGGCGACGGTCGCCGCGCCGAGGGCCGCCGCGTGCCGCAGCCGCTCGTCCCACGGGCGGCCCATCACCAGCCCGTGCGCCAGCGCCGCGGCGACCGCGTCGCCCGCGCCGGTCGCGTTGCCGGCCACGGCGGCGGGCGGCCGCGCCCGCCAGCCGCCGTCGGCGGTCACCGCCAGCAGCCCGCCGGGGCCGAGCGTCACCACCACGGCCTCGGCGCCGGCCGCGCACAGCCCGCGCGGCCGGCACCGGCCAGCCGCGCCCGGCCGACAGGGCGCGCCCGGCCAGGGCTTCGAGCTCGGGCAGGTTCGGCTTCACGATGGCGGGGCCCGCGGCCGCGCCGAGCCGCAGCGCCTCCCCGTGGGTGTCCAGCACCGCCGGTACCCCGGCGGCCGAGGCCGCCTCGACCAGGGTGGCGCAGGTCCCGGCGGGCAGTCCCGGCGGCAGGCTGCCGGAGAGGACCACCGCCTCCGCCCCGGCCAGCATCGCCTGGTACCTGGCCTGGAAGGCCGCGAACTCGGCGGCGCTGACGGCCGGGCCGGCCTCGTGGAACGCGGCGGTGCGGCGCTGGCCGCCGCCCACGGCGCCGTCGACGACGGTGAAGGTACGCCGCGTTTCGCCGGCCACCGGGGTGAAGGCGGCCCGCACCCCGAGGACGCCGAGCGCCGCCGCCACGCCCGCCCCGGTGATCCCGCCCGCCAGCCCCGTCACCAGCACGTCCGTCCCGAGGGCGTGCAGCGTGCGGGCCACGTTCAGGCCCTTGCCGCCGGGACGGTCGTGCACCGCGGCGGGCCGGTTGATCCCGGCCCAGTCCACCGCGGCCACCTCGTGGGTGATGTCCAGCGCCGGGTTGAGGCAGACGACGAGGATCACGCGAGGATGACGGACCGGGTCAGGTTCCGCGGCCGGTCCGGGTCGAGCCCGCGGGCCCGGCTCAGCCCGATGGCCAGCATCTGCACCCGGACCAGCTCGGCCAGCGGGTCCTCCTCGCCCAGCCAGACGGTGCCGCCGGCCGCGGCGATCTCCGCGGCCAGCCCGTCCGGCGGCGGGCCGAACACCCAGACCACGCTGTCCTCGCTGGTGACCGAGACCGGCCCGTGCCGGTACTCCATGGCCGGGTAGGCCTCGGTCCACATCCCGGCCGCCTCGCGCAGCTTGAGCGCGGCCTCGTTGGCCAGCCCGTAGGTCCAGCCGGTGCCGAGGAAGGTGAACTGGCGGGCGGCCAGCAGTTCCGGCGGTACCGGCGCGGCCAGCACCCGCTCGGCCGCGTCGGCGGCCGGGCGGGGATCGTGGCCCAGGTGCGCGCGGAGCAGGGCCAGCTCGGTGGTGGGGAACCGGGTCTGCACCACCGATTCCTCGTCCGCGAAGCTCAGCTCGATGACCGCGTTGGCGGCCTCGGCGACCGGGGTCCGGCCGGCCGCCGTGATCGCCACCGTGGGCACCCGGCCGTGCAGCCGCCCGAGCAGCTGGAGGATCTCGGTGGTGGTGCCGGACCGGCAGAGCAGCAGCACCCGGTCGTAGCGCCGCCCGGCTGGCATCTCCGAGGCGGCGAACGCGTCGGTCTCCCCGTGCCCGGCCTCCTCCCGGGCCGCCGCGTAGGACTGCGCCATGAACCAGGAGGTCCCGCAGCCCGCGACCGCGACCCGCTCCCCGCGGGCCGGCAGCAGCCCGGCCAGGCCGTCGGCCAGCAGGGCCGCCTCGCGCCAGCAGGCCGGCTGCGAGGCCACCTCCTGCTCCGTGCGGGAGCCCGCGGTCATGTCCTGCGTCACTGTTTTCCCTTCGGTAGTGCGGTCACGTCCCGGCCAGCCCGGTGGCGGCGACCGAACGGATGAAGTAGCGCTGGGCCAGGAAGAAGATCGCCATCATGGGCACCAGGCTCATCGTGGTCGCGGCCATCAGCAGCGGCCACTGGGTCTGGTGCGAGCCCTGGAAGGTGGCCAGGCCGAGCGGCAGCGTCATCTGGTTGGTGGACGTGACGGCGATCAGCGGCCACAGGAAGTTGTTCCACGAGTCCAGGAACGTCAGCGCGGCCAGCGTGGCCAGCGCCGGGGTGGCCAGCGGCAGCACGATCCTGATCAGCACCCGGAGCCGGCTGGCCCCGTCGACCCGGGCGGACTCCTCGTACTCGATCGGCAGCGTCCGGAAGAACTGGCGCAGGAAGAAGATGCCGAACGCGGTCGCCGCGTTGGGGAGGATGAGCGCGCCGATGTGGTCGATGCCCACCCCGGCCAGCACGTGCACGCCCAGCCATTTGACGATGATGAACTGCGGGATCATCGTGACCTGGAAGGGGACCATGAGCGTGGCCATGATGACCGCGAACAGCACGGTCCGGCCGAGAAAGCGGAACCGGGCGAAGGCGTACCCGGCCAGCGAGCACAGCACCAGATTGCACACCACGGTCGTCACCGCGACGATCGCGCTGTTGGCGAAGAAGTGGCCGAACGGCGCGCTGTTGAAGGCGTCGGGGTAGTTGGCCAGCCGGATCTGGTGCGGGATGAGCACCGGCGGGAAGTGCAGCGCCTCGTTCTGGGTCTCCACCGAGGTGATCAGCAGCCAGGCGAACGGGAACAGCAGCGCCAGCGTGGCCGGGAGCAGCACCAGGTGCCACGGGCTGAACGGCAGCCGCCACCCTCGCCGGGCGGCCGGGACGCCGCTGCGGCCGGAAGAGCCCACCTTGTCCCGGGCGGGCGCCGAGGTCGCCATCAAGACCGGTAGTACGTGTACCGTCGGCCCACCCGGAACTGGATGACGGTGACCACGATGATGACGAGGAACAGGAAGTAGGCGATGGCGGAGGCGTAGCCGAAGTTGAACTCGGTGAAGGCCTGCTTGTAGAGGTAGTAGACGAGCACGGTGGTGGCGTTGAGCGGGCCGCCCTGGGTGGACAGGTACACCTCGTCGAACAGCTGCAGCGCGTTGATCGTGAGCCAGACGGCCAGGAACAGCGAGGCCGGGCTGAGCAGCGGCAGCGTGACCCGGCGGAACGACTGCCAGGGACCGGCCCCGTCGATCGCGGCCGCCTCGGCCAGGTGCTGCGGCACCCCCTGCAGGGCGGCCAGGTAGATCACCACGGAGAACCCGGTCCAGCCCCAGATCGTCATGATCACGATGACGTAGAGCGCCTCGGACGGGGAGTTGATGAACTGCTGCTGCGGGATGCCGAACGCGCCGAGGAAGTAGTTCACCACCCCGTAGGACGGGTCGAACAGCCAGATGAAGACGATCGCCTCGCTGATGGTGGAGATCGCCATCGTGGCGTAGGCGGCGGTCCGGTAGAACGAGATGAACCGGATCTGCCGGTTCATCGCCACCGCCAGGAACAGCCCGACCACCATGGTGCCGGGCACGAACAGCGCGGTGTAGATCAGCGTGTGACCGATGGCCTGCGCCACCACCGGGTCGTGGATCATCTGCCGGTAGTTCGCGGTGCCCACGAACGGCGTGTTCGGCGACAGCAGGTTGTTCCGCTGGAACGACATCACCGCCGACCAGATGATGGGCACCGCGCCGAACAGCAAGATGATCACGACCCCGGGCGTGACGAACGCCCACCCGGTGAAGTGCTCCGAGCCGATCACCCGCCGGGCGGATACCCGGCGGGGTGACGACCCGCGCGGCGCTAGCCCCGGACGAGAAAGCCTCCGGGCGGAAACCGCCATCAGCCCGCGGCCAGGGCCTGGTTGACTTGCTGGGCCGCGGCGGCCAGGGCCGCCTGCGGCTGGCTCTTGCCGAGCAGCACCGACACGAGCATGGTGCCGAGGATGGTGGAGACCTTCGGGTACTGCGCGATCTGCGGGCGGGCCTGCTTCACGTTGTCCAGGTTGGCGATGAACGTGGCCATCCCGGGCACCGCGGTGTTCATCTGCTGGACCACCGAGCTGTCCTGGCCCACCGACTGCCGGATCGGCAGGTCGCCGGTCTGCACCGCGAAGTACTTGTCCTGCGCGGCGGAGGTGAGCCAGATCAGGAACTGCTCGGCCGCGGCCGTCTTCGCCGCGCCGTTGTTGAAGACGACCCAGTTGTCCGGTCCGGAGATGGTCTGGTGGCCGCCGCTGGTGCCCGGGTAGGACGGCATGACCTGCACGCCGTACTTCACGTTGGGGAAGACCGCCAGGTCCCAGGGGCCGGTGACCAGCATCCCGATCTTGCCCGAGTTGAACAGGTTGCCGTAGGCGGAGTCACTCGGGTCCAGGTACATCGACTTATCGGTGACGGCCATCGTCCGCAGCGTGTTCAGCGAGGCCAGCCCGGCCGGGCGAGTCGAACGCGGCCTTGGTATTGTCCGCGTTGAGCAGCTGGCCGCCGGCCTCCCAGAGCAGCGCCTCCCAGTGCCACACGGTGTCCTCGGTGCCCGGGGTGACGTAGGCGGTGCCGAACTGCTTGACCGCCGGGTTGGTCAGCTTCTTCGCGTCGGCCACGAAGTCCGACCAGGTCCAGCCCGGGCCGGGCGGCTGCAGCCCGGCCTTGGCGAACAGCGTCTTGTTGTAGACCACGGCCAGGTTGTCCACCAGCGCCGGGATGCCGATGACCTTGCCGTTGACGGTGGCCACGGCGCGCTCGCCGGTATAGAAGTCGTTCCAGTTCACGCTGGACTGCTTGACCACCTGGGTGAGGTTGACCACCTGCGGGATCTGGGCCACGTTGGGGGCCCAGGAGCCGTACAGGTAGGCGATGTCGGGCGGGCTGCCGCCGCGCACCGCGGTCAGCACCTTCTGCAGCGTGTTGTCGCTGTTGACGTACAGCGTGTTCACCTTCTGGCCCGGGTGCGTGGCCTCGTACTCCGAGACCAGGTGGGCGAAGGCCTTGGCCTCGACCTGGGTGTAGCCCTCCCAGATCTGGATCGTGGTGCCGCCGCCCTTGCTGGTGCTCGACGACGTGCTGTCCGTGCCGCAGGCGGCCAGGACACCCACCCCGGTGAGCACGGCCAGCAGTCCGGCCAGGTGTGCCTTGCGAAACACTGCCATCCCGCACTCTCCGCTCGAAGATGCGTCAAGTCATCATGAATTGCTCAGTATTGTGCAGTCCGATATCAGGCAGATGCAACATCTTGCAAGAAAATGACCCCGATGGAACACTAACGAGCGTGACGATCACGGTGGCGTTCATCGGAGCGGGCAGCGTCGAGTTCACCCGGAACGTGGTGACCGACCTGTGCGGCTTCCCCGAGTTCCGCGGCGGCCTGCACGTCGCGCTGTACGACATCAGCGCCGAGCGGTTGGCTCACGCCGAGCGGCTGGCCCGCCGGATCTCGGCGCAGTCCGGGGCGCAGGCGACGGTCACCGCGACCACGGACCGGCGCACCGCGCTGGCCGGAGCCCGTTATGTCATCAACGAGGTGCAGGTCGGCGGGTACACCGCCACCCGGGCCGACTTCGACATCCCGGCCCGCTACGGCGTGCGCCAGACGATCGGGGACACGCTGGGCATCGGCGGTATCTTCCGCGGCCTGCGCACGATCCCGGTGACGGTGGCCCTGGCCCGGGACATGGCCGAGGTCTGCCCGGACGCCTACCTGCTCAGCTACAGCAACCCGATGGCCATGCTGCCCTGGGCGGTGTACGAGGGCAGCGACTTCAGCCGGGTGTACGGGCTGTGCCACTCGGTCCGCGACACCCAGGCGTTCCTGACCGAGCTGACCGGGGCCGACCCGGAGCGGGTCCGCTTCCTCACCGCGGGCTTCAACCACCAGGCCTTCGTGCTCCGCTTCGAGCAGGACGGCGAGTCCCTGTACCCGAAGCTGGCCGAGGTGGTGGAGTCCTCGCCCGAGCTGCGCCGGCGGGTCCGGGTCGAGATCTACCGCCGGTTCGGCTATTTCCCCACCGAGTCCAGCGAGCACTCGGCCGAGTACGTGCCCTGGTTCATGCGCCACGACGACCAGGTCGAGCGGTTCCGCATCTTCGTCGGCGACTACCTGGAGCGGTCCGAGGAGAACCTGCGCGAGCTCGAGTCGCTGCAGCGCCAGCTGGCCTCGGACGACCCGCTCGACCTCGAGCCCACCAGCGAGCTGGCCTCGGAGTTCATCCACGCGCTGGAGACCGGGACCGAGCGCGAGCTGCACGTGAACATCCGCAACGGCGGCCTGATCACCAGCCTGCCTGACGCCTGCTGCGTCGAGGTGCCCTGCCTGGTCGGCGCGGGCGGGGCCAAGCCGGTGCCGGTTGGCGCCCTGCCGCCGCAGCTGGCCGCGCTGAACCGGACCTTCCTCAACGTGGTCGAGCTGACCGTGCGCGCCGCCCTGGACGAGTCCCGCGACCACGTGTACCAGGCCGCTCTCCTCGACCCGAACACCGCCGCCACCCTGACCACCGACCAGACGGTGGCGATGTGCGACGACCTCTTCGAGGCGCACCGCGACCTGCTCCCCGCCGCCCTGCTCCGGTCATGAAGGCCCTCGCGGCGGCGGTCATCACGCTCGCCTCCCTCGTTTCCGGCGTCGCGGCTACTTCGGCGCCCGCCGCTCATGCCGCGTCGCTTCCGGCCCCGGTGCACCACGGCACGCTGCGCGTCTCCGGCGCCCCGCGGGACGGCGCGACGGTCACCGCGACCGGCCTGCGCTGGCACGCGCCCCGGCTGCCGCGCGGGCTGAGCCTGCTCAGCTTCGGCGTCACCTACTCCTGGCAGAGCTGCGACACGGCCGGCCGGCACTGCCGGGCGGGGGCGGACACGACCGCCGCGCCGTTCGCCGCCCGGAGCTACGTCCCGGGCCAGGCCGACGCCGGCCGGCGGCTGCGGGTCACCGAGACCGCCGCCGAAGTCATCCAGACCAAACGGGTGCCGTTCACCTTCCAGGTCATCCGCCGCACGGTCACCGCGCTGGCCACCGCCGTGGTGCGCGCCTACCCGCGCCATAAGGCGCCGGCCACCGCGTTCGTCAACGGCACCCCCGAGCGGCACACCGCCTCGACCACGGAGTACTTCGGTGTCGCGGCGCCGCACGCCAACGTGGCCGACGGCCCGGTCACCCAGTCGTACCGGGTCGACGGGGGCCCGTGGCGGGCCATGCCGAAGAACCGCGTGTTCTACACCGGCACGCTTGCCCCCGGGCGGCACCGGGTCGCCGTGCGCACCGCCAGCCGGGCCGGCGCCACCCAGATCGGCTACGGCTGGCAGGTCGACCCGATGACCGCGCCGCTGCCCTGCCAGGGCCAGTGCTGGTCCCCGCCGCACCTGGATAAGACCGGCCACCCGATGCGCTGGGACTGGCAGATCGGCCGGACCACGCCGCTGCAGCGGACCGGGCGCAAGGCCGTGGACATCTACGACGTCGACGGCTTCCTCACCACCAAGGCCCAGGTCGCCGCCATCAAGACCAGCTGGCAGGCGGCCACCCTGCCGCACCCGAAGGCGGTCTGCTACCTGGACCTGGCCTGGGAGGACTACCGCCCGGACGGCACCCCCGGGCAGGCCTTCCCGGCCGCGACACTAGGCAACATCTACTTCGGCTACCCCGAGGAGCGCTGGGTCGACCTGCGCCAGCTCGACGCGCTCGAGCCGATGCTGGCCGAGCGTATCGGCATGTGCGCGCACAAGGGCTTCAACAGCGTCGAGCTGGACGACATCGACAGCTTCGACCCGCCGTCCACCACCGGCTTCCACCTCACCCCCGGCGACCTGCAGAACTTCCTGGCCTACGCGTTCAACTTGATCCACGCCGACGGGATGACCGGACTGTGGAAGAACTCGCCGCTGCTGTCGTCGTGGGGACGCCAGTACGCGGACGGCGCCGTGGTCGAGGAGTGCTACTCCAGCCAGCAGTGCTTCGCCAGCCAGTTCGCCGGCCGCCGCCAGTACGGGATCACCTGCACCGCGCTGTCCGGCCCGACCCCGTGCGGCTGGGACGACTTCACCGCGGCCGGGAAGTGGGTCGGCGAGGCCGAGTACGCCGAAGACGGCTATGTGTGCAATCCCGGTCAGGCGTGCAAGGGGCCCCACTCGTTCGGTGCCTACTGCCGCGCGGTGTACGCGGTCCCGCACGGTTTCGCGGCCGTCAAGTTCGACGTCGACCTGGACGGGAAGCTCTTCCACCCCTGCCCGTGACAACCCCTAGTTGACATGACAACCAGGGGTTGTCATGATGGGGTCATGAGTCCAGATCCCGCGGCCTACGCCGACCAGTTCCGTCACCTCAAGGACGTCCGGGCCCAGGCCCTCGAGCATTACCGCCTGGCGCAGCAGTTCCACGCCGAGCGCCGCGACATCATCCGTGACCTCATCGACAAGGGCTTCTCCCAGGCCGACATCGGCCGCGAGCTCGGCGTCACCCGCCAGGCCGTCCAGAAGATGCTGTCCTGATCAGGGGAGGGTGATGACGGGGGAACGGGGAGTGGTGCTGCAGCCGGACCGGTGTCGCGCCAGGGCAGGTGGCCGTCGATTCAGCATCGTCCCTGTCCACGATATGGGCGCTATAAATGCCGTGGTGCGTGAGGTGCGTTGGCGTCAGGAATCCCGCGGGCTTGGCGTTTGCGGGTCCAAGCGGCCCCTGATCGGGTGAGGGTTCGCGCTCGGCGCCGCGGCCGGACCTGCTCGGCGCCCGCGGCAAGGTTCGCTCCCGGCGTGGTGGCGCCGGTCGCCGCCAGTGCGCCGCCGAGCCGGCCGTATCCGCGCCCATCGGGGGGGATCACATCGGCCTGATCTAGTGCGGGCCTTGACATACCGGCCGGAACGCGTCCAGCCTTAATGTACTCACCTGTTAGTACATAATTTGGCGAAGCGGGGGAAGTGGTCCGGCCGTCAGCACCTGACGGCCATCCCCGAGGAGGACGCATGCCGGACTCAGCCGCTGTGTCAGCTGTACAGGGCCAGGGCACGCCGCGGGCCGCGGCCCGCGCGGCCTGGATCGGGAGCGCCCTGGAGTACTACGACTTCTTCATCTACGGCACGGCGGCCGCCCTGGTCTTCGGCAAGGTGTTTTTCTCCAGTCAGGACCCGGCGGCGGGGACGCTGGCTTCACTGGCGACATTCGGGGTCGGCTATGCGGCCCGGCCGATCGGCGCTATCGTGCTCGGCCATCTGGGAGACCGGCACGGCAGGCGGAAAGTACTGCTGACCACCGTGATCGCGATGGGCACGGCGACCTTCCTCGTCGGCTGCCTGCCGTCGTATCACGCGATCGGGCTGGCCGCGCCGGTCCTCCTCGTCTGCCTGAGGCTCCTGCAGGGCTTCTTCGCCGGCGGCGAGCAGGCGGGTGCGAACTCGCTGACCCTCGAGCACGCGCCGGAACGTCGCCGCGCGTTCTTCACCAGCTTCACCCTTGGCGGCACCCAGGCCGGCCAGGCCATCGCCACCGCCATCTTCATCCCGATCGCCACACTCCCCGAACACTCGTTGGAGACCTGGGGATGGCGCATCGTGTTCTGGCTCAGCGCCATCGTGACCGTGGTCGGCATCCTCATCCGCCGCACGCTGGACGAGACTCCGGTATTCAAGCAGGAAGTCGCGGCGGACGAGGTGGTACGGCTGCCGATCGGCGAGTTGCTCCGGTGGCACTGGCGCCAGGTGCTCCGGGTCGCCCTAGCCGCTGTCATCGCCACCCCGAGCACGATCTTCACGGTGTGGGCGCTGTCCTACGCGGTGAACACCGTCGGTCTGGCCAAGACGCCGATCCTGTGGGTCGGCGTCCTGGCCAACGTCCTCGCGCTGGGCGCGATCCCGCTCTGGGCCCGGCTGTCTGACCGGATAGGCCGCAAGCCGGTATTCCTGGCGGGCGCGGCCGGATCCGCCGTGATGACATTCGCGTACTTGTGGTCCATCCGGACCGGGAGCTATCCGCTGATATTCGTGGCCGGCGTCGTCATGTTCGGCCTGGTGTACACGGCCACCAGCGCGGTGTGGCCGTCGTTCTACGGTGAGATGTTCCCGGCCAGCGTGCGGCTGAGCGGCACCGCCCTCGGCACTCAGCTGGGCTTCGCGTTCGCGGGTTTCGTCCCGACGATCATCTCCGCGTGGGCGGGCTCGGGCCTGAGTGCCTGGGTGGGCGCCGGGCTCATCTGCGCGGCGCTGTGCCTGGTCAACATAACCGCCGTGGTCACCGGGCGGGAAACCTACCGTGTCAGCACGGCCGAACTCGGGCAGTCAGCGGCCCGGACGGCCCAGCGCGGTGACGAAAGCCTGATCACCGCCGACCGGGACGGTCCCGGCTCATGACCTCGCGGCTCACGTGACCGAGACCGGCCTGGTGCGCGGTACGTCGGCCGGCGACGTTGCTGTCGTACCCGGCCATGATCTCCTGGTGATGGAGCGGTTTGAGCCCATCGCGGGCGTGCCCGCTGACCGGATCGTGCGCATCACCTGACGGGATAACCCCGCGTCGGCTCAGCCTGGCTGAAATGCTCCCACCGCCGTCTGATGCAGCTGTGCCGCCATCCTGACCGGAGTATTGAACGCGCCGAATCCTTCGTATCCACCGGTGCGCTGGACGATCTCGAAGAACAGCCGCCGTCCGATCGTCGCGGTGTAGAAGTGGAAGAATTCTCCTCCCCGCGGATCGCGGTCGTACAGTATCCCGAGCTCCCGCAGCTGGTCGGCCACGCTGGCCACGAGATCAAAACGCGTGATGAGGTCGTCGTAGTAATTGGCTGGTATCGGCAGCGTAGGAATCCCGGCTGACCGCATCGCCCGGGCGGCCGCGAAGACGTTACCGCAGGAAAACGCCACGTGCTGATAGGACGCTGTTTCGGCGAGCCGGCCCCGCCCAGCCGGGGGACGTTGAGGACGAGCCGCACGCCGCGGCCTGCGCTGCGGACGGTCCGGCTGCGCACCAGCCCGTACGGTGCGGCAACCTCCTCGCTGGCTTGGTCGTGCAGGCCCAGCACCGACCGGTAGAAGAGCATCGCCTCATCGAAGTAGTCGAATGGCTGCGACAACGCCACGTGGTCGACCGCAGTGAGCAGGGGCTCTCCGGCCCGCGGGCCGGAGGCGGCCTCGAAATCGCCGGTCCAGCCGGCGTCGCCGGCGGCATCGGCATGGCAGAAGAACAGCACGGTGCCATCCGGCGCGGCGACAGCGGGCAGCTCCGCCTCACCAGGGCTGGTGGTACGCGGGATGGCCGGGGCGAGCAGCGCCTGGGCGCGCTCCGCCGACCGGACGGGGTCCCGGCTTTCCACCGCGATGGCGGACACCGCGGCGAGGCCGTGCGGCTGGCTGGCGTCATCGGCCCGCATGCGGTTCACCAGGAGACGGATCCCGCCTTGCTCCCACAGTTGGACCGGCTTGCTGAGATGCCGTCCGGTGCGGGAGAAGCCCAGGCCGTGCAGCATGTCCTCGGCGGCCGGCTCCATCAGCCCGTCCACGCCTAGCTCGATGAAGGCGTAACCGGGCAGGTCGGCCAGAGCGGGAAGGCGAGCGAGTGTGACCGGCGCCGGACCTGCGGCCCGCGGGCTGGTTCCGCCCCGGGTGGCCAGCGACTCTTCGAGGATTAGCAGCGACCGCATCCCGTCCACGGCGGTACGCCCGGCGTCAGCCTGACGGAAGACGTCGTTGAAGACCTCCAGCGACCAGGGGCCGCGGTACCCGGCGGAGATCACGTCGGCGGTGAAGCCGGTCATGTCGAAGCCGCCCTGCCCCGGGAAGCACCGGTGGTGCCGGCTCCACGCCAGCGTTTGCATAGTCAGCAGTGGTGCATCGGCGAGCTGCAGGAAGAAGATCTTCTCGGCGGGGATCTGGCGGATTCCGGCCGGGTCATGGCCGAGCGACAGGATGTGGAAACTGTCCAGGCACACCCCGAGCTGGGGGTGAGCGGCCTGGGCGACCAGCCGCCAGGCCCGTTCGTAGCTGCTGACATGACGGCCCCAGGCCAGCGCCTCATAGGCGATGCGGATGCCGTGCGGCCGGGCCTGTTCCGCTAGCTGCCACAGCTGGGCGGCCGCGAGATCGTCATCGTCTATGGCCGCGGCGGAGACATTCGAGCAGACCAGCAGCATGTCCGCGCCAAGTGAGGCCATCAGCTCGAACTTCCGCTCCGCCCGGCGAAGATTCTGCCGGAACAGGACATCCGGCACCGCTTCGAAGTCGCGGAACGGCTGGTACAGCAGAACGTCCAGGCCCAGGTCCGCGGCGCGGAGCCGCACGTCAGCCGGGGAGAGGCGGCAGGTGATGAGGTCGCCTTCGAAGATCTCGACGCCGTCGAATCCCGCTCCGGCCGCCGCCGTCAGCTTCTCCTCGAGCGGTCCGCTGAGCGAGATGGTGGCGATCGACCGGCGTACCGGCGTTCTGGCTGGCGCGGCGATCACGTGTCCGCTCCGACCCTGATCCAGGTCTTGCCGGGGACCGTGCCGGCGGCCTGGAAGGCCGCCTCCGCCTCGGCCATCGGGTAGCAGGCCCGCAGTACTCGCCCCGGTTCCCGGTTGGGTTCGCCGGTCACCGCGGCGAAGTCACCCGGGTGGTCGTAGATCAGCGAGCCCATCAAGGTCAGCTGGCGCTGCACGATGCGCTGGGTGACCACCGGAACGGTCTCGCTGGTCAGCCCCATCAGCACGATCAGGCCGCCGCGGGCTGCCCGGTCCACCGCCTCGGTCAGCGCCTGCGCCGCCCCGGAAGTCTCGAAGATCAGCCCGAAGCCGCCCTCGCCTGGCCCGGCTGGACGCGCCCCGAGGCCAGCCGCCAAGGCGAGTCGCCCCGGCTGCGGGTCCAGCACCGCAGGAGTGATCCCGCATGCGGCCAGCGCGACGCAGGTCAGCGTGCCCTGCGACCCGGCCCCGATGACCAGGCAGCGCTCGGCATCCGCCTTGAGGGTCATGGCGCGCCGGACGGCGGCGAGCGCCACGGTCAGCGGCTCGGTGCACACCGCGTCGCCGTCATCCCAGTCCGGGGGCACCGGCCAGGCGAAATCGGTCGGCACCACGATCCGCTCGGCTAGCGTGCCGGGCACGCTGAAGCCGAGGACCTTGCGCTGGGGACAGGCCGAGGTTCGCCCGGCCCGGCAGGCGGGGCAGTTGCCGCACGGGATGTTCGGCTCCACGACCACGCGCTGCCCGGCCCGGCCGCGGTCCACCCCCGGACCGGTCGCCGTGATCTCGCCGAACGTCTCGTGGCCGACGACCCAGGGGAAGGACGGCGGCTGCCGCCGCCCGGTGCGCAGCGCCAGGTCGGACCCGCAGATGCCGACCCCGTGCACGTGGATCAGTACCTCACCGGGACCGGGCTCCGGCTCGGGGCAATCGCTGACCAGCCTGAGCGCTCGAGGCTCGGCGTCGAGGACGACCGCGCGCATCAGCGGAGCCCCAGTTCGGCGGCGCGCCCGGCCCGCCCGGTTGTCCGTGCCACCGCTGCCCTCCGTGCTTTCGGCATCCTCGTTCATCTTAGTACGTACTAACCCGTTAGTTCATTTTGCGTACGGGGCCGCCGGATAACGGTGCGGGTGCGCCATCCGTTTAACGCAAACCCGTCCGGTTCTCGACGGAAGATAACGAGGGATGCAAGCCTTGACATGATGGATCAGGGATCCAGGGGAAAGGACGGCGATGACCCAGACCTCCCGGCCTGCGGCGGCTCCCGAGCGACAGCGCGACAAGGAGCGGACCCGGCAGGAGATCCTCGACGTCGCCATCAGGGAATTCGCCCGGAACGGCTACTCCGGGGCGAGGGTGGACGAGATCGCGGCCCGGACCCGGACCACCAAGCGGATGATCTACTACTACTTCGGCGGCAAGGAGCAGCTCTACATCGCGGCGCTGGAGCAAGCCTACTCCACTGCCCGGGACGCCGAACGGCACCTGGACGTCGAGCACCTAGAGCCCGTCGCGGCCATCCGCCGGCTCGCCGAGCTGACCTTCGACCACCATGAGTCGCACCCCGACTTCATCAGCCTGGTCGCGATCGAGAACATCCACCGGGCCGAGTTCATCGCCAAATCCCGGACGCTAAGCGAGCTGAACACGCCCGCCGTCTCCGTGCTGGCCCGGATCCTCGAGCGCGGCCGCGCTGACGGCGTGTTCCCGCGGGCCGTGGACCCGATCGACGTGCACATGCTGATCAGCTCGTACTGCTTCTTCCGGGTGTCGAACCGGCACACGTTCGGTGCCATCTTCGGCCTCGACATGCTCGATCCTGCCCGCCGTGACCAGTACCGGACCATGGTCGGGGACATGATTGTCAGCTACCTGTCCTCATCTGGCTGATTCTGCAGCGCCGCGTCGACCAGCCATGCAGGAAGCGCCGAGGCCGGGCGGACACCGGGGCGGGTAGCATCCCTCGCAGGCGAGGGATGAAGGAGAGACGCTGATGGTGGTGGTGCTCGTCGGCTTCATGGGGGCCGGCAAGACCACGGTGGGGCACATCATGGCCGAACGGCTGGGCCTGCCGTTCGTGGACAGCGACGTGCTGATCGAGCAGCGCGACGGGCGCGCCATCAGGGACATCTTCGGCACCGAGGGCGAGCCCTGGTTCCGCCAGCTCGAGCACGACACGGTGGCCGGCCTGGTCCGCGGGCCCGAGGCGGTAATCGCCTTGGGCGGCGGCGCGGTGGAGGACCTGCGGAGCCGGGCCGTGCTGCGTAACGCCCGGGTCGTGTACCTGCGGGTCAGCTACGCCGAGGCCATGTCCCGGGTGCAGACCGACGAGTTCCGGCCCATGTTGAGTCGGCCCGACCTGGACGAGGTGTATAAGCGGCGGCTGCCCGTCTACGAGGACCTGTCCGTTCTCACCGTGGACACTGACGGGCGGCGGCCAGACGGCATCGCGCTGGAGGTCCTGGCCGGGCTTAACCGGCTGCCCGAGACCCCGCCCGGCAGCTCCAGTGTGTTCGTGACCCCGGTCGGCGGCACCTACTACGCCCACATCGGGCCGGCCCTGATCCGCCACGCGGGCCGCCTGCTGCCGCCGCTGCCTGAGGTGGAGCGGGCCCTGATCGTCGAGGCCAGCGAGGACGCGCGGACCGCGGCCCTGATCACGGATCAGCTGGCCGGGGCGGGCATCCCGGCGTACCGGGTCGCGCTGCCCGACAACCAGGCGGCCAAGACGTTTGGTGCCGTCGAGCAGGTGGCCGACGTGCTCGCCGACCACGCCCTGCACAAGGACGACCTCGTCGTGGCCGTCGGCGGCGAGGCCATCTGCGACCTGGCGGGCTTCGCCGCGGCCACGTTCAACCGCGGCATGAAGCTCGCCCTGGTCCCCACCACGCTGGCCGCCCAGGCCGACTCGGCCGTCGGCGGCAAGAACGCGATCAACCTCGGCCGCGGGCGCAACCTGGTGGGGACCATCCACCAGCCGGTGGTGGTGATCAGCGACATCGAGGTGGCCTGCGACAACGCTGAGCGGGGTTTCCGGGCCGGGCTGGCCGAGATCGCCAAGCATGCCCTGATCAGCCCCTCGGACCTGCTCGGCCACCTGACCGGGGCGCTGGAGCCAGTGATCAAGCGCGACCCGGCCGCGGTCCAGCGGGCCACCACGCGCAGCATCGAGATCAAGGCCAACATCGTCAGCCGGGACGAGCGGGAGCAGGGCGACCGGGTGGTGCTGAACTACGGCCATACCTTCGCCCACGCGATCGAGCTGATCCGCGGCCAGGTGGCTGACGACCAGGGCGAGGCGGTCGCGCTGGGCCTGATGGCCGCTGCTCACCTGGCCTTCCGCCAGGGCCGTATTCCCGCCTCCGTGGTCGGAGAGCACCGGCGGCTCCTCACCGGGCTGGGCCTGCCCGTCCAGGGCGACTTCCGGCTGGCGGACATGGCACAGGCCTGGATGCGGGATAAGAAGTACCGGCGCGGCGTGCGGTTCGTGGTGCTGAACGAACTCGGTCGGCCCGAAGGCGGCGTCACCGCCGACACCGCCACGCTGGAAGCCGCGCTGCGCGACCTGGCCCTCGGATAAGGAGGTTCCTCCATGACCAGCATCAACAAGGTGGCGGCCTCGCTGGCCCGGCCGGACACGACCAGCTGCCTGGCCGAGCTGGAGCGGCTGGCCCCGCAGATCGGCCTGGCCGAGGTGCGGCTCGACCTGATGGGCAGCTTCGACGTCGAGAAGCTGGTGGCGGGCTCCCCGGTGCCACTGGTCCTGACCTGTCGCCCGGAACGCGAGCGCGGTGGCTTCACCGGCCCGGAAGCCGACCGCCTGGCCGTCCTGCGCGCAGCCTGCGAAGCCGGGGCCGCCTACATCGACGTCGAGCTGGACAGCCTGGACGCGGTCAGCACCGGGAGCGGTTCGCCGACGCAGATCATCGCCTCGCAGCACTGGTACGACACGATGCCCGCCGACCTGCCCGGCACCTACCTATCCCTGCGCGACCGCTGCGACGTGGTGAAGCTGGTCGGCACGGCGCACGAGCCGGCCGACGTGCTCCCGGTGCTCGGGCTGCTGGCCGCCGCCACCACGCCGGTCATCGCCATGGCCATGGGCGCCGCGGGCACCTGCACCCGGATCCTGGCCCCCGCCTTCCCGCACACCCTGCTGACCTACGGCTCGGCCGCCGCGGCCAGCTCGACCGCCCCCGGGCAGATCACCGTCGACGAGATGACCGGCCGCTACGGCCTCGGCGCCGTCGGCCCGGCCACCGCGGTCTACCTCCACATCACTTCGTCTGACCAGCACGACCAGGCCGTCCTCGAGGCCCAGGACCAAGCGTCCCCGGGCGCCGAGCTGCACGTGGGCCTGCGGACGAGCGCCAGCGACGCCCCGGTGCTGGCGGGCAGGGTCGCGGACACGCTGCCCGGAATCACCGTGCGGGTCGAGCGTTAAGGTCCGGCCTCGCGGGCTGGAGGCGGTGGTGATGGGCGGGTACCGGAGCCCGTTCGGTTCCTAGTTGATTTTGAGCGGGAGGGCGCGCGGCCCGCGGATCTGCCCGGTCGACCACCGCACCGCGCCCGGGTCGGCCAGGGTGAACTCGCCGATTCGCTCCAGCCAGACCTCCAGCGCGACCCGGAGCTCCATCCGCGCCAGGTGCGAGCCCAGGCAGCGGTGGATGCCGAGGCCGAAGGCGGCGTGCCGGTTGACCTGGCGGTCGATGACGACCTCGCCCGCCCGGTCGAACTGCGCCGGGTCGCGGTTGGCGGCCGGGAACGACAGCAGGATCCAGTCGTCGGCCTTCATCTCCGCGCCGTGCCAGCTCATATCCTCCTTGACCAGCCGGGCCATGGTCACCGGGGCGTAGGCGCGGAGGAACTCCTCCATCGCGGTCGGCAGCAGCGCGGGCTCGTCCAGCAGCCGCCGCAGGTCGGCCGGGTGGCCGCCCAGGTGCCACAGCGACGACCCGATCGCGCTCCAGGTGGTGTCGATGCCGGCGATCAGCAGCAGAGCCATCGCTCCGGTGACGTGATCCGCCGTCAGCTTCGTCCCGAAGATCTCGGCGCCGAGGAGGTAGCTGGTGATGTCGTCGCGCGGGTTGTCCAGGTGATCCTGTACCTGGGCGAGCAGGTAGCTGAAGAGCCGCTCCATCCGCGTGATGCGGTCCTCGGGGGGCAGGTTGATGCCCTCGAGCAGGTCCTCGACGAAGTCGGCGAACTGCGGCCCGTCCTCCGGCGGGAAGCCGAGCATGTCGGCGATGACGCGCATCGGGATGTGCTGGGCGTACTCGGCGGCCGCGTCGACCACGTCCCGCCCCTCGAGCTTGTCGATGAGCTCGTGGCAGAACGCCCGGGTGGCCGGCTCCTGCCGGGCGATCGACGTCTTGGTGAACGCCCCCAGCAGCAGCTTGCGCGCGTGCTGGTGGAAGGGCGGGTCGGAAGAGATGGGCGGCGAGCCGCCGATCGGGGCGATGTCGCGGGGCGGCCGGAAGTTGCCCATGATGATGGACCGCGAGGAGAACCGCTCGGTGTCGTAGGCGATCGCCGCCACGTCCTCGTAGCGGGTGGGCAGCCAGGCGCCGCCGAACCGGTCCGTGTGCGCGATCGGGCAGCGCTGCCGCAGGTCGTCCTGGATGGGATAGGGGTCGGCGGCCCACTCCGGTTCCAGGTGGGACCAGTCGGTGGCCCAGTCGGAGACCGGGCCGGTGATGATCTCGCTGCGGAGGCCCTCCGGCTCCTCGCCGATGGGCTCGAGCGAGGCGAAGCGGTCGTCTACGGTCATGTCAGGTCTCCTCGACGTCGATGGCGCGCTCGGGGCAGTTGGCCGCGGCCAGCCGGGCCGCGCGCTCCAGTTCAGGGGGCACCAGGCCGTCGCCGAGGACCTGCCCGTACCCCTCCTCGTCGGCGCCGAACAACTCCGGCGCCAGGTCGTAACAGCGGCCGTGCCCCTGGCAGCGCTCGGCGCCGATCTGCACCTTCATCGTTGTCCTCCCGTCCGGGCCGGCGACGTTCCGGGGCTGGCCAGCGCGCCCGCCACCCGGGTCAGCAGGGCGGCCCACTCCTGCTCGCCGACCTCGTGCAGGTCCGGCGGGATGAGCGCGCTGCCCATCGCCAGCAGCAGGCAGAAGTGGGCCAGCGCGTTGGGTGATACCGCCTCGTCGAGCTCGCCGCGGGCCTGGGCCAGTCCCACCAGGACGGTGAGCCATTCGGCCCGCTCGCCGACGTACTCGCGCATTAGCCCGGCCACCTCCTCGTCGCGCCGCGCCGCCATCAGCGCCTCGACGATGAGGTAGCCGCGGGCGTCACGGCGCTTGGGCAGCCACCGGCCCACGGTGACGAGCAGGTCCACGACCGGCCGGTCGGGATCGGCGGCGAACAGCTCTTCGATCAGATGCCGCCCGTGCGTCCGGAGCGCGTTCACGAGCAGGTCGGCCTTGGAGGGGAAGTGCGCGTACAGGGCGCCGTTGCTCACCCCCGCGGCGCTGGCGATGTCGGCGACCCGGGTGCCGTCGTAGCCGCGCTCGGCGAACACGTCGGCGGCGGCGCGCAGCAGCCGCTCCCTGGTCTCGGCCGCGGTGACGCCGGCGATGCGTCCCATGAGGAAATTAAAAGAGCGTTCATAAGATTCGTCAAGGGTTTTGGGGATTCCGCCCGGTGCCTGCCGATATGCGCGTTCGCTGATGTGCCGGTGTCCGCCGATGTGCTGGTGCCTGCTGATGTGCGGTGCCTGCTGATGTGCTGGTGCCTGCCGATGTGCGGTGTCTGCTGATGTGCTGGTGCCTGCCGATGTGCTGGTGTCCGCTGATGTGCTCGCCTCGTCCCGGCGCCCGCTCCCGACCGGGTCGATGGAGCATCGACCCGCCTGAAACCGGGTCGGTGGAGCATCGACCGGTTGGAATCGGGACTACCTTGGGGTATCCGTGACGAGTGAGATCTGTGTGACTCAGGAGCGCGCCCCGATGGGGAGCGCTGGAGAAACGCGCATCGCGCCGACCCTAGGCCGGGCCGGCGCGATGCATCTGAGGTACTTGAGAAGCCTGGTTCTGCGCTCGGGTGCTGTCTAGGTGACCAGGGTGGCGTGCATTTCCCAGACCAGGATCTCGGCGGCCTCGGTGGCGGTGACCCGCTGGCCACCGGTGGCGGTGAAGCGGGCCGCGTCGCCGGTCCCGAGCGGACCGGTTCCTTCCAGGCGGACCGCGCCGCGGGGGACGAACAGGTGCAGGAACGGGGCGTCGGGCAGCGTCACGCTCTGGCCGGCCCGCCGGACGTCAACCTGCGCGGTCATCGGCCGGTGCCGCTCAGGCGTTCTTGACCAGGGAGAGCTCGAACTCCAGCGTCACCTTGTCGCTGACCAGGACGCCGCCCGTCTCGAGCGCGGCGTTCCAGGTGATGCCGTAGTCCTTGCGGTTGATGGTGACCGCGCCCTCGAACCCGACCCGCAGGTTGCCGAACGGGTCCTTGGCCGCGCCCTCGTAGCTGAACGGGATCGTGATCGGGTTGGTCACGCCCTTGATGGTCAGGTCGCCGGTGAGCTCGAACGTGCTGTCGTCGACCTGGCGGGCGCCGGTCGAGGCGAACGTGATCCGCGGGTACTCGTCCATGGACAGGAAGTCGTTGCTGCGCAGGTGCTCGTCACGCTGGGCGTTCCTGGTGTCGATGCTCGCGGCGCTGATCGTGACCTGGGCGCTGGAGGCGGCCGGGTTGGCGCCGTCCAGGGTGGCCGTGCCCTCGAACTCGTTGAAGGCGCCGCGGACCTTGGTGACCATGGCGTGGCGGGCGACGAAGCCGATCCGGGTGTGCGCGGGGTCCAGGGTGTAGGTGCCGGTCAGTTCGGTCAGGGCCGGGGTGGTGGTAGCGGTGGTCATCGCGGTCTCCTCGTGTCGGGCGGGTAAGTCAATGACGTGTCATCAAACATACATGATGCGTCATTCATTCCCGGGGTACCCTGACATCTATGAGCCGATGGCTGACCGAAGACGAGCAGCGGGCGTGGCGCGGCCTGGTGCAGATGACCTCGCAGCTGAACGCCCGGATGAACCGGAAGCTGCAGGAGGAGTACGGCGTGTCCCTGGCGGACTACGAGGTCCTGGTCGTGCTGACCGAGGCGCCGGAAGGCCGGTGCCGGGTGTTCGAGATCTCGGCCACGCTGGCCTGGGAGCAGAGCCGGGTGTCACACCAGCTCGCCCGGATGCAGCGGCGGGGCCTGGTCGCCCGGCAGGACTGCCCGTCTGACGCCCGAGGCGCGTTCGTGGTCCTCACCGCGGCGGGCCGCGCCGCCATCGAGCAGGCCGCCCCGGCCCACGTCGAGACGGTCCGGCAGCTGGTCTTCGACGGCATCGCCCCCGGTGAGCTCGCCGCGCTCACCGCGCTGACCTCCCGGGTCCTCAAGCGCCTGGAGGAAACCCAGCCCGCCCGCTGAGCCATCGGCGGCCCGGTCAGCTGATCCCGCACTGGTAAAGCGTTCCGGCGCTGTCCGCGCCGGGGACCTGGACGGTATGACAGGCGGACTCCGCCCAGGTGTCGATCCGCTCCGCCGGGCTGCTGCCGCCCCGGCCGAATCCGCCGCCGAACCCGCCGGCGCCCCCCAGCATGAAGTACCTGAGCTGCCCGCTGGCCACCAGCTGCTTCACCCGGGCCAGCGTGGGCTCGGGCACCGAACCGCTGAAGCCGCCCATCGGCAGCACCTGCTGGCCGGTCGCCAGGATGTAGGCCGCAGCCGCGGTCCAGCCCTGGACCGCGAACAGGTACGTAGCCCCGTCCCGGTGCGCCGTGAGGTACCGGTAGAGCACTTCCTGGCTGCTGGTCAGCGTGGTGCTGGTCGATCCCAGGATGCCGCCGCCGCCGCCCGCTCCCACTGCGCCGTCGGCGCCCCGGCCCGGGAAGCCTCCCTCAGCGAAGTCGCCGCGCCCGGGCGCCGGGCCGCCTCCCGGTACGTCGCCGCCCGGCGCGCTGCCGTTCACGGGCGAGGTCACGGGCCCGCCGCCTGCCTGCCCCTCATCCTCCCGGAAGCGCCGGAAGCCCTCAGCCGGCCGGTCACCCCGGGTGCCCCGGAAACCTCCGCCGCCACCCGGCCCGAACCCCCCGGCCGGCCCGGCGCTGGCGTCGAGCGAGCTGCCCCCGTACTTCACGTCGAGCACGGACGCGGACCACGCCGCCGGCGCGGCCAGCATTGCCGCCACCCCGAGCACCCCGGCGGCCACGCCCGCCGTCATCAGGCCCCGCCGGGAAACCCGGGGCAGCCGGGTCACCAGAGAGAGCCGGGTCACCGCCATCACGGCGATGGCGATCCCGCCCGCCACGAGCGCGGCCGGCGCCAGCCACGGCAGGAAGCCGCGGTACCCCGACCACAGGTAGTACGCCCAGGCCACCTCCACGGCGACCGCCAGCGGCAGCAGCCACCAGGCCCGGCTGGCGGACCGGTACCACCGCCAGAACAGCACGATCCCCGTCCCGGACAGGGCGGCCAGCGGCGGCGCCAGCGACGCCACGTAGGCCGTGTGCGGGATGTTGCTCATCACGCTGTAGATGACGCCGAACGTGATCAGCCACAAGCCCCACATCACCAGCCCGGCCCGCAGCTGGTCGGTACGCCGGGCCCGGCCGCGCCAGGCCAGGCCGGCGATCAGCACCAGCAGGGCCAGCGGGTACAGCCAGCCGATCTCCGGGCCGAACCGGCTGTTGATCAGCTTCGTCCAGCTGCCCGAGCTGCCCAGGAACCCGCCCGCGTTGTACCGGACGCCGGCCGGCGTGGTCGCCGTGGGCGCCCCGGCCGGTTCGGCCGGGGCCGTGGCGGCCTGGGGCGCCCGGCCGCCCCCGGCGCCGAACGCCTGCACCGAGCCGGGGAACGAGACCCCGAACCGCTCCACGCCGTTGTAGCCGAACACCATCGCGATCGCGCTGTTGTTGGTCGATCCGTCCACGTAGGGCCGGTCGGCGGCCGGGGTGAACGTGTAGAGCGCGATCCAGGACAGCGAGACGGCCAGCATCAGCAGGCCGGCCACGCCGAGGTGCCACAGCCGCCGGCCCAGGCCGGCCGGCGCGGCCAGCAGGTAGCCGAGCGCCAGCGCCGGCAGGATCATCCAGGCCTGCAGCATCTTGGCCTGGAAGCCGAGCCCGACCCAGACGCCCGCCCAGCACAGCGAGCGCAGCCGGCCCTCCATCACGGCGCGCTGCCAGCTGTCGGCCGCCAGCACCAGGCACATGGTCAGGGCGCCGTCCTCCATGCTGTGCCCGAACATCGACGCCGCGATGGGCGTGGCCGCGAAGATCCCGGCCGCCAGCAGCCCCGGGACCGCCCCGGCCCAGCGGCGCACCACGCGGTACATGACCAGCACCGAGACGACGCCCTCGATCACCTGCGGCAAGGCCAGCGACCAGGGATGGAAGCCGAAGATGCGCGCGGACAGGGCTTGCGGCAGGAACGACCCGGCCAGCTTGTCGATGGTGATCGTCGCCCCGGGGTCGAAGGCCCCGTAGAAGAACGCCTTCCAGCTCACCGACATGCTCTTGACCGCGACCGAGTAGAACGGGGCCAGCCCGGCCTCGGCGATGTTCCGCGCGTACAGCAGCGCGGCGACCGCCGCGATCGCGAGCAGCGTCGGCCGGGCCCATCGCGGCTGGTCAACGGGAGATCGCCAGACCGCCCAGCGCGGCCGATCCGGCCGGGGAGCCGGCTCGTCGGCGGACAGCGGAAGCGGAAGAGCGGATGACAAGGACAACTCAGGCCTCCGGGCAGTCGTGGCGCGCGACACGACATTGACAGGCTGTGATCAGCGAAGGTTAAGGAGTTGCTGAAGAAATCCTCTCAGCCCGCTCGTTCGGCCCGATTATCGAACGGGGTGGGTTCGCGCGCTCCCTCCGCCGCGAGCGGCCGCCCTCGGAGCCCCGGGCGTCGCGGCGGGCGGAACCTAACGTCCGGTGCGCCGCGTCGAAGGGGACATGCGCATTCCCCGGGTCAGCCTGCCGCTGGCCGCTGCCTACCTGACCGGCTTCTGCCTGACCGGCTTCTGCCTGATCGGCTTCTGCCTGGCCGGGCTCCTCGCCGCGGGTGCCGGTCCGCATCCCGCTGACGGTCCGCTCGCTACCGGCCGTCTCGCTACCGGCCGTCTCGCTACCGGCCGTCTCGCTACCGGCCGTCTCGCTACTGGCCGTCTCGCTACTGGCCGTCTCGCCATCGGCCCGGCTGCGGTGAGCCCGGCCGCCGAGGGCATCCTGGCGGGTCACCTGTACGCCGTCGGTGGCGTGGCCCCGGGGGCGCCGCGCCCCTGGCCTGGGACGGTCACCCTGACCGCTCCCGGTGTTCACCGTGACGTCTCGGTCAGCGCGGCCGGCCGCTACTCGGCCCTGGTCCCCGCCGGGACGTACGGGCTCGCGGGCCGCAGCCCGCTCTACCAGAGCGGCACGGGGGTGTGCCGGGCGGCGGGTCCGGCCACCGTGACCACCGGGCACCGCACCGAGGCCGACGTCCTGTGCCAGCTGAAATAGCTCACCCGCCGCTGGAGGAGGCGGCCGGGGGACGGAACGCGGCGAAGGGATGGGTGACGACCAGGGTCCGGTCCGCGAAGCGGTAGAGCGCGGCCGGCCTGCCGCCCGCGTGCGTCGGCCGGGCGGCCGCCTCGGTCGCCTCGATGACGCCGCGCCTGGTCAGCACCCGCTGCAGGTTGGTGGCCGAGACCGGGTAGCCGAGCGAGGCGGCGTAGATGTCCCGCAGCTGGGCGATCGTGAACCGCTCCGGGGCCAGGGCGAAGCCGATGTTGGTGTAGGACAGCTTGGCCCGCAGCCGGCCCCGCCCCGACTCGGTGATCGACCCGTGGTCGAACGCGGTGGGCGGCAGGTCCCCGACCGGGTGCCAGGCGGTGTCCGGCGGGACCCGCGGTTCGAGCCCGGCCGTGACCAGGGCCAGGTAGGCGGTGGCCAGCACCCGGCCGCGCGGGTCGCGCCGGGGATCGCTGCGGGTTTCCAGCTGCTCGAGGTAGGCGATGTCGGTGAGGTCCACCTTGGCGGCCAGATGACGGCTGGCCGAGGTGCCGAGCCGCTCGCCGCCCCCGAGCGGGCCGCCGGGCAGGGCCCACAGCCCCCGGAACGGCTCCTCGGCTCGCTGCCACAACAGCACGCACAACTGCTCCGCGCGCACCTGCAGCACTACAGCTAGCGCCTCATGCGCAAATTGCTCACCCGCCACTGACCCCTCGGGCGGCGCTCCCCCCAGCCTGTCTCCTGACACGCTCGCATCGTACTGAGCTTGTCCCCCTGACGCGTTCCCGTCCCAATACCGCCCATCCGGCGCTGGCCCGATAGCCACCCACCCTGCCAGCACCACTCGTCACACGACAGACACCGAGCCCCGGTCAGGGCTCGGCGCCGCGACCGGGTCGATGGACCCTGGGTGCGGCTTCTTCCGGGTGAGGAGCCTCGCGTTCTTCCGGGTGAGCCTCGCGTTCTTCCGGGTGAGGAGCCTCGCGTTCTTCCGGGTGAGGAGCCTCGCGTTCTTCCGGGTGAGCCTCGCGGCGCCACGGGCCGGTCCCGGGCTCACCCCGCTGCCCCCGGCCAACGCACCCGCCCCGGCAGCACCCGCTGCCACAGGATCCCAGCCGGCCGTACCCGGCCGCCACAGGATCCCAGCCGGCGGCAGCCACCGCGATGTGATGCTGCGGTGGCCAGAACAACGTCGATGTGACTCTGCGGTGGACAGGCCAACGTCGGTGTGCCCTGCGGTGGCCAGAACAACGTCGATGTGACATTGCGGTGGCAGCAGAGAGCGCCCGGGCGGCCCCGGCTGATACCGCACGTCCCGCCAGAACCAGCCGTCCCAGCCCGGGCCACTCACCGCACGGTAGCCACACATGAACATCGAATCGGTCCGCCGTGTCGATGGAGCGTTGACCTGGCTCGCGACGGGGCTGACCTGGGACGTCTGAGCAGGAGGAGATTCCTGCGACGGCCGACGTACCGTCAGGTCTTCCGTATCGCTCCGTACTAGTTTTAGACTGTCAGGCGAAAAATGTTTTATACTCCAAGTCGAAAACCTCGGCTGGAGGATCCACGGGGTGTCGGAGGCTCGTCGGGGCTAGCGGCTCGGGAAGCTGGCGCGCTCCGCGGGAGATTGGGGCAGGTCAATGGTGGGTGCGGAAGTGCAGGTCACAGCGAGGATCATCAGTGCGGATGGTGCCGGAGCTAGGGATGCCAAAGCGGGGCGCGTCACAGCGGGGATCGTCGGTGCGGATGGTGCCGGAGCTAGGGATGCCGAAGCGGGGCGCGTCACAGCGGGGATCGTCGGTGCGGATGGTGCCGGAGCTTGGGATGCCGAAGCGGGGCGCGTCGGTGTGGATGGTGCCGGAGCTGAGGATGCCGGTGCGGGGCGCGTCGGAGCGGGGCGCGTCGGTGTGGATGGTGCCGGAGCTGAGGATGCCGGTGCGGGGCGCGCCGGTGCGGGGAGCGTTGGTGCGGGGCGGGGGGGTGCGGGGCGCGTTGGTGCGGATGGTGTGGGGGTGGATGATGCTGGGGCGGGGAGTGCGGGGGTGGAGTGGGCGGCGGAGGTGCGGCGGCTGGCGGGGGAGCGGGATGCGGTGATCCTGGCGCACAACTACCAGGTGCCCGAGATCCAGGATGTCGCGGATCATGTCGGGGACTCGCTGGCGCTGTCGCGGCTGGCGGCGGCGAGCACGGCGAGCGTGATCGTGTTCGCCGGGGTCTGGTTCATGGCCGAGACCGCCAAGATCCTCGCCCCGGACCGGACCGTGCTGATCCCGGCGGCGGGGGCGGGCTGCTCGCTCGCCGACAGCATCACCGCGGAGCAGGTCAGGGAGTGGAAGGCCGAGCACCCGGGGGCCGCGGTCGTCGCCTACGTGAACACCAGCGCCGAGGTCAAGGCCGAATCCGACCTGTGCTGCACCTCGGCCAACGCGGCGCAGGTGGTGGCGTCGGTGCCGGCCGGCCGGGAGGTGCTGTTCCTGCCCGACCAGTTCCTCGGGGCCTACGTGCGGCGCGTCACCGGGCGGGCCAACCTGCACGTCTGGGCGGGCGAGTGCCACGTGCACGCCGGGATCAGCCCGGCCGACCTGCGCCGCAAGGCCCACGCCGACCCGGCGGCCGAGTTGTTCATCCACCCCGAGTGCGGGTGCTCGACGGCAGCGCTGTGGCAGGCGGGCGAGGGGGACCTTCCGGCCAGCCGGACCCGGGTGCTGTCTACCGGGGGCATGCTCGAGGCCGCCCGGACGACTACGGCATCCTCCGTGCTGGTGGCCACCGAGACCGGCATGCTGCACCAGTTGCGCCGGGCCAATCCGGCGGTGCGCTGGGAGGCGGCCAATCCGGACGCGGTCTGCCGGTACATGAAGATGACGACGCCGGCCGCCCTGCTGCGCTGCCTGCGCGAGGGCGTCACCGAAGTGACCGTGGACCCCGGGGTGGCCGCCCGGGCCCGCCGGGCCGTGCAGGCGATGCTCACGGCAGGTGCACGATGAACGGGGGACCGCAGGTGCGATACCTGCCGTCGACGTCCTCGGTGTGGGAGAGCGACACCGATGTCGTGGTGGTGGGCTCAGGCGCGGCGGGCATCGCCGCCGCGCTGGCCGCGGCGGCCCGCGGCCGCCGGGTGCTGCTGGTCACCAAGGGGGATCTCGGCGGGGGTTCGACGCCGCTGGCCCAGGGCGGCCTGGCCGCTGCGATCGGCCGGGAGGACGATCTGGTCCTGCACCAGCGGGACACGCTGGTGGCGGGGGCCGGCCTGTGCGAGCCGAACGCCGTGGCGGCCCTGGTCACCGAGGCCCCGGCCGAGATCGCACGGCTGGCCAAGCGCGGGGCCCGGCTGGAGCGGACCGCGCTGCACCTGGAGGGCGGGCACAGCCGCCACCGGATCGTGACCGCGGGCGGCGACGCGATCGGCGAAGAGGTGTTCCGGGTCCTGCGAGAGGCCCTGCTGGCCAGCCCGGTCCGGATCCTCACCGGCGGCGTCGTCCTGGACGCGCTGACTGACGACTGGGGCTCGGTCGGCGGAATCCTGATCGGGCTGGCCGGCCCGGACGGGACGCTGCGGGTCGGCACGGTCAGGGCGCGGGCGGTCGTGCTCGCCACCGGCGGGTTCGGGCAGGCCTACGCGACGACCACCAACCCGGCCGGGGTCACCGGGGACGGCCTGGCCCTGGCCGCCCGGGCCGGGGCCGAGCTGCGGGACCTGGAGTTCGTGCAATTCCACCCGACCGTGCTGTGGCAGGCCGCGGCGTCGGGGCAGTGCCCGCTGCTCACCGAGGCGCTGCGCGGGGCCGGCGCGGTCCTGGTGGACAAGAGCGGCCGCCGGGTCATGGCCGGCCGCCATCCGCTCGGCGACTTGGCCCCGCGGGACGTGGTGGCCGCGGCCATGCAGGAGCGGATGGGCCGGTCCGACCACCTGTGGCTGGACGCCACCGGCCTGGGCCGGGCCGTCCTGGAGCGCGACTTCCCCACCGTGACCGCCCTGTGCCGGGCCCGCGGCATCGACCCGGTGATCGAGCCGGTGCCGGTCGCACCCGGGGCGCACTACGCCTGCGGCGGCATCCGCGCCGACCTGGACGGCCGGACCTCGGTTCCCGGGCTGTACGCCATCGGGGAGGCCGCCTCCACCGGCGTCCACGGCGCCAACCGGCTGGCCTCCAACTCCCTGACCGAGGCCCTCGTCACCGGCCGCCGGGCCGGCGAGCACCTGGGCCGCGACCTACCCGACCCGACGGGCGGCCCGGGCGCCGACCCGGCCGGCCTGCGGCCCCCGCCGGACGGCCCGGGCGCCGACCCGGCGTCCCGTGCCGCCCTGGCCGCGGCCATGTCCCGGCACGCCGGGGTCCTGCGCCGCCCGGTCGGCCTGCAGCGCCTCGGCCAGATACTCGAACGGGTCCCAGTAGCGGCGACGAACCGCCTCGACCTGGCCACGGTCGAGGCGACCAACCTGCACACCGTCTCGGTCCTGGTCACGGCGTCCGCGCTGGCGCGGGCCGAGAGCCGCGGCTGCCACCGGTGGCGGGATACCCCGGCGGCCGGCGTGGACCGGCCCGGGCGCCATACCGGGCTGCGCGTCGAGGGGGGACGGGTGCGGGAAGCCGACTCCGTTTGGTCGATGGAGAAAGAGGGGGTCGGCGCGTGAGCGTGGTTACGGTCCTGCGGGCCGCGGGCCTGGATCCGGCCGAGGTCGAGCGGGTCGTCCGGACCGCGCTGGCGGAAGACCTGCGCTACGGGCCGGACGTGACGTCGGCGGCGACCGCACCGCCCGGCGCGCGGGCGACGGCCGCCGTCGTGGCCCGGGCGCCCGGCGTGCTGGCCGGGCTGCCGGTGGCCCTGGCCGTGCTGGACGCCGCCGGGATCGCGCCGGATGCCTCCGAGCCGCTCAAAGCCGACGGGGACCGGATCGAGGCGGGCACCGCGGTGCTGCGTGTCCGGGCCCCGCTGCGTGAGCTCCTCGGGGCCGAACGGACCCTGCTCAACGTCCTCACTCACCTGTCCGGGGTCGCTACCGCCACCCGGGCCTGGGCCGACGCGCTGGCCGGGACCGGGTGCGCGGTGCGCGACACCAGGAAGACCCTGCCCGGACTGCGCCAGCTCGAGAAGTACGCGGTGCGCTGCGGCGGCGGCCTGAACCACCGGATGGGACTCGGCGACGCCGCCCTGATCAAGGACAATCACGTGGCCGCGGCGGGCGGGGTGACCCAGGCGATCAAAGCCGTCCGCGCGGTCGCCCCCGACCTGCCGCTCGAGGTGGAGTGCGACGACCTGGACCAGGTCCGGGAGGCGCTGGAGGCTGGGGCTGAACTGATCTTGCTGGACAACATGGGGCTGGCGGCCCTGCGGGCCGCGGTGGACCTGGCCCGCCAGCAGCCGGGAGTGCGGCTGGAGGCCAGCGGGGGCCTGCGCCTGGACCAGGCCCGGGCGGTGGCGGAGACCGGCGTGGACTTCGTCTCCGTCGGAGCCCTGACCCATTCCAGCCCGGCCCTGGACCTGGGGCTTGACCTGCTATGACTTCCCATGCGGGTCGGAGGCGTTGAGCGTGGCGACGACCTGGTCGTAGTCGCCGCGGGCCTCGCCGTAGCGCAGGAACTTGACCCGTTCGACCTGGATCTCCTTCGCGTCGGGCTGCGCCTCGAACAGGGCGACCGCCTCGCTGATGAAGTCTGCCAGCGGCATCGCGACCTCGCTGGTCTCCTGCCCGGGCACCAGCGAGGTGCGGACCGACGGCGGGACGAGCTCGATGACCTGCACGCTGGTCCCGGCCAGCTGCAGCCGGATCGACTCGCTGAGCAGGTGGATCGCGGCCTTGGAGGCGTTGTAGCTGGGCGTGGCGGCCAGCGGGGTGAACCCCAGGCCCGAGGAGACGGTGACGATGGTGGCGGCCGGCTGGGCCCGCAGGTGCTCGATGAACGCGGCGATGAGGCGGACCGGGCCAAGGAGGTTGGTCGTGATGACCGCTTCGGCCGAGGCGAGGAACGAACCGGGCTCGCGCCAGTCCTCCACCCGCATGATGCCCGCCATCGGGATCAGGACGTTAAGGTCCGGGTGCTGGGCCAGTACGTCCTTGGCCGCCGACGCGATGCTCGCGGGGTCGGTGGTGTCGATCTCCACCGCGTCCAGGCCCGGATGGCTGGCGGCGATCCGCTCCAGCTCGGCCGCCCGGCGGCCGCCCACGATGAGCGTGTTGCCCCTAGCCTGAAGCTCGAGCGCCAGGGCGAGGCCGATGCCGCTGGTCGAGCCGGGAATGAAGATGGTGTTTCCGGAGATGTTCATGGTTCCACTCTGGGCGGCGGCGCGCGGCGGGGGCAGAGAGCGGTTATCGGGGGATTCGCGATCCCTGGTTCGAGCCGGTCCAGGCGGATAGCGTGAAACGCATGGACCGAACGGCACTGGCCGGCTTCCTGCGGCACCGCCGCGAGGAGCTGCGGCCCGAGGACGTCGGGCTGCCCGCCGGCCCGCGGCGGCGGACCCGGGGCCTGCGCCGGGAGGAGGTTGCCGGGCTCGCCCTGATGTCCACGGACTATTACACCCGGCTGGAGCAGCAGCGCGGCCCGCAGCCGAGCGAGCAGATGCTGACCGCGCTGGCCCGGGCGCTGCGGCTGACCGGCGACGAGCGGGATTACCTGTTCCGGGTGGCCGGGCGGGGCGCCCCGGCCATGGTGCCGGCCGCCGGGCACCTCGCCCCGGCGCTGCTGCGGGTGCTCGACCGGCTCGACGACACCCCGGCGCTGATCTTGTCCAACCTGGGCGAGACGCTGGTGCAGAACCGGATGGCGGAAGCGCTGTTCGGGGACCGGTCGGGCTTTACCGGCCTGGCCCGCAGCGAGATCTACCGCTGGTTCACCGACCCCGCCGAACGGCTGCGTTACCCCGAGGACGACCGCGACCGGCAGAGCCGCGCCCAGGTCGCGAACCTGCGCGCCGCCTACGGCACGATGGGCCCGAGGTCGCGGGCCGGGGAGCTGGTGCGGGCGCTGACCAAGGCCAGCCCGGAGTTCGCCGGCCTGTGGGAGCGGCACGAGGTGGCCAAGCGCTTCGAGGACCACAAGGTCCTGCTGCACCCCGAGCTCGGCGCGATCGAGGTCGACTGCCAGGTGCTGTTCACCGAGGACCAGTCGCAGGCGCTGCTGGTGCTGACCGCCCCGCCGCGCAGCGAGGGCTACGAGAAGCTGCAGCTGCTGGCCGTGCTTGGGCAGGAGCGCTTCGCCTCTAGTTACCCTCCGGCCTGATCCAGCCAGCCGTTGATGCTGCGGGCCAGCACCGGCATCGGGAGCGAGCCGTGGTCCAGGATGGCGGCGTGGAAAGCCGGCAGCGAGAACGCCGGGCCCAGCCGCCGCCGGGCCTCCTCCCGGATCCGCAGGATTTCCAGCTTGCCGGTGAGGTAGGCCAGCGCCTGTCCCGGCATCACCACGTAGCGGTCAATCTCGCTGGCCAGGAACTCCGGCGGCATCGGGACGTGCGCGGTCATGAACGCCAGCGCCCGCTCGCGGCTCCAGCCGAACGCGTGCATGCCGGTGTCCACCACCAGCCGGACCGCCCGCATCAGCGACGCCGTGATCGAGCCGAGCAGGCTGCGGTCGTCGGCGTGCAGCCCGGCCTCCTCGGCCAGCTGCTCCGCGTACAGGCCCCAGCCTTCGGAGAACACCGCGAGGCTGCGCTGGCGTTGCAGCGCGGGTAGCTCGGTGAGCAGCTGGAGGCGGGAAAGCTGCAGGTGGTGCCCGGGCACCGCCTCGTGGAAGGCGACCGCCGCGATGTCCCACCCGGTCCCGGCCGTCGGCCGCAGCGTGTTGAACCAGAACGTGCCGGGCCGCCCGCCGTCCAGCCGGGGCGCGGTGTAGTGCGGCGCCGCGCCGCTCAGCGCGACCACGTCCGGCATCGGGGTGACCTCGCACGGCGGCGGGAGGGGGGCGGGGAAGATCTCAGCCGCCCGGGCCTCGGCCCGCCTGACCGCGGCCGCGGCCTGGTGCAGGGCCTCCTCCGGGGGCAGTTGCCCGGCCGAGTCTCGCAGCGCCCCGAAGACCGCCTCCAGGCTGGTCAGCCCCAGCCCCTGGCCCAGCTCGAGGGCCCGGGCCTCAAGCGCGGCGATGTGGTCCAGGCCGGTCTGGTGCAGGTCCTGGGCCGACAGCGGCAGCGTGGTGTAGACCCGGATGGACCGGGCGTAGTCCTCGTCGCCGCCGGGCAGGTAGGCCAGCCCGGCCTGGTCGGACGGGCGGGCCCGCGGGAGCAGTTCCCGGACGAGGTCCAGCCACCGGGCCAGGGCCGGCCGCAGCACCTCTTCGGCGGCCGCCCGCCGCTCCTGCTCCCAGGCCGCCGCCCGGGCCCAGCCTTCCGGTGGCTGCGGGACGAGCGCCGGGCCGATCTCGGGGGCCGCCAGGACGGTCTCGGCCCAGGTGATGGCCCGCTCGGCCAGTGGGGCGACCGGCAGTCGCCCCCGGGCCGCGCCTTCCCGCAGCCGCTCGCCCACCTGGTCCAGCCAGCCGCCGCTGCGGCGCAGCCGGGTCACGTAGGCCTCGGCCGCGGTCGTGTCGGTCAGCACGGTCCGGGCGGCGATGGCCAGGAGGGTGGCCGGCCCGGCGTACTGCATCGCGGTGACCGTGTGGTCGTCGGCCGCCGCGTCGATGGCCTCGGTGTCCTGGAGGGCGGCCTGCCGGGTGCAGCCCAGCGTGACCACGTCGGCCAGGCTGAGCTCGGCCCCGGCCGGGCCGGCCGCGAGCTCGTCCGCCTCGGCGATGAACCGCGCGGCCTCGGCCCGCCAGGCCTGCTGGCCCTGCGTGCTCTCGTCCGGGACCAGGTCGTCGTAACCCGGGATGCCGTACATGGTGGCCGCGAACGGGTTCACGTCGAGCCAGCGCCGGTGGAAACGATCGGCCAGGTCGCGCGCTGGGGTCGTGGGTACCGCTGAGGTCATGGGTGCTTAGCCTAGGTCAGCCGCGCACCTGCACCCGTCCCCGGTCGATCACCACGGTGCCGTCGTCCTTGGTCGTCTGGAACAGTGCTGTCTGGGACTGGGCCGTGTCGCCGTCCTGCCAGATCGAGATCGTCAGCGCCTCGCCGGGCCAGACCGGGCGGCTGAACCGGCCGGACATGGACCGGAACCGGGCCGGGTCGGAGTCGCAGAGCGCGTGCAGCAGGGCCCGCCCGGTCACCCCGTAGGTGCACAGGCCGTGCAGGATCGGCCGGTCGAAGCCGCCGCGGGCGGCGAACTTGGGGTCGACGTGCAGCGGGTTCCTGTCGCCGGACAGCCGGTAGACCAGCGCCTGCTCCGGCCGGGTCTGGTAGGTCACCTGGTGGTCGGGCGCGCGGTCGGGCTTGGCCCACGACGCGTCGGAGCCCCGGTCGCCGCCGAAGCCGCCCTCGCCCCGGATGAACGCGCTGCTCCGGGTGGTCGCGAGCGGCTCGCCGGTGGCGGCGTCGACGGCCACGTTCTCGGTCACCACCAGCGCGCCCGAGCCCTTGTCGTAGATGCCGGTCACGGTGGAGGTAGTGCGGACGGTGCCCTCGACCGGCAGCGGCCGGTGCAGTTCGACGGCCTGCTCGGCGTGCACGAGCAGGGCCCGGTCGAAGTCCCCGAGGCTGCCCGAGGTGCGGCCCTGGGCGATGAGCACGGCGTAGGTGGGCAGCACCTTCTGCTCGATGCCCTCGCTGTTCTCGGTGGTGAACTCGAGCTCCTGCAGGGGCTCGCCGAGCCCGGCGCCGACCCCGACCGCGTAGAGCAGGGCGTCCTTGCTGTCCCAGGACCGCTCCTGCGGCTCGCCGGGTACTCCCACCAGGCTGTGGTTCAGTGCCATGGCTCCCCTTACTCTCTGGCCTTTTTATCCACCGCGCTCTGTTCGCCGTAATAGCGAATTGTTAGAATAATGTTCTAGAAAGGAATTGTCAGGGGACGGCCCTGGGAGTGTCAAGCGCGCGCCAAAGGAGTCGACGGCCATGGGCATTCTGGACGGCAAGGTCGCGATCGTGACCGGCGCCAGCCGCGGTATCGGGGCGGAGATCGCCCGCCGGTTCGGCGCGGCGGGCGCGGCGGTGGCCGTGACCGCCCGGACCGCCGAGGAAGGCACGTCGCCGTTCCCGGGCACGATCGCCGAGACCGTGGCGCAGATCCGCGCGGCGGGCGGCACCGCGACCGCGATCCGCGCCGACCTGGCCAAGCCGGAAGACCGGGGGCGGCTGGTCGCCGAGGCCGCCGCCGAGCTCGGGCCGGCCGATATCTGCGTCAGCAACGCGGCCGTCACCTACTTCACCCGGGTCGAGGACTTCACCCCCAAGCGCTTCCAGCTCATGTTCGACGTCCAGGTCGAGGGGCCGTTCCACCTGGCCCAGCTGGTCCTGCCCGGGATGCGGGCCCAGGGGCGGGGCTGGATCTTGAACATCTCCTCCGGCGCGGCCCGGCATCCCGCGCTGCCGCCGTCGGGCTGGGCCACCCGCGGCGGCACCGTCTACGGCATGTGCAAGGCCGCGCTCGAGCGGTTCTCCACCGGCCTGGCGGCCGAGCTCTACGCGGACAACATCGCGGTGAACGCGTTGTCGCCGAACCAGGTGGTCCCCACCGCCGGCACGATATTCCACCACCTGACCAGCGAGGACGACCCGAACGCGGAGCCGCCCGCGGTGATGGCCGAGGCCGCCCTGCAGCTGTGCAGCGCCGACCCGCGCACGCTGACCGGCCGGATCGCCTACTCCCAGGACCTGCTGGCCGAGCTGGGAGTCACCGTCCCGGCCACCCCTTAAAACATGGCACCGAACGAGCGGGTTCGAGTCGACTGTCACCTGCACACGGTCGCCTCGGGAGACGCCGTCCTGACGCTCGAGCAGCTCGCCGTGCGCGCCCGGGAGAACGGCCTGGACGTGGTGTGCGTCACCGACCACAACGAGACCTCGGCCGCGATCGCGGCGGCGACCGGGCGGGACCTGGGCGTCCGCATCGTGGTCGGCGAGGAGATCAGGACCCCCGACGGCGACGTGATCGGGCTGTTCCTGACCGAGCGGATCCCCTACGTGCTGCCGCTGGCCGAGGTCGTGGCGCGGATCCGCGCCCAGGGCGGCCTGGTCTACGTGCCGCACCCGTTCGACCCGGTCCGGTCCAGCCTGGGCGAGGTGCTGCCGGAACTGTGCGAGCAGGGCGGCGTGGACGTGATCGAGGTGTTCAACGCCAAGGTCGCCGACCAGGCGCTGAACGAGCGGGCCGCCGCGGTGGCGGCGGCCTACGGGCTGCCCGGCGGGGCGGGCTCGGACGCGCACGACTCCGACGGCGTGGGCGCGGCCTACCTGGAGATGCCCGCCTTCGACGGCCCGGACAGCTTCCTGGCCGCGCTGCCGCGGGCCCGGATCACCGGCGAGTACCGCCCGCACGCCGTGCGGTACCCGCGCCGCATAGTCCGCCCCGCGTAATCCCCCCCGCCGAGTCCCCAGCGCCGGGACGGCATGAAACCCGGGTTCGAGTGCGTTCAAGCGCGCTGACCGCCCGGTTTCATCGCGTTGTGGGCGGGCCGGTTCAGAGGCCGATGCGGGTGGCCAGGCGCTCGCGGTGGTAGGCGGCGTCGCCCAGGAACAGCTCGCTCGACTTGGCCCGCTTGAAGTACAGGTGGGCGTCGTGTTCCCAGGTGAAGCCGATGCCGCCGTGGATCTGGATGTTCTCGGCGGCCACGTGGAAGTAGGTCTCCGAGGCATACGCCTTGGTCAGCGAGGCCAGCACCGGGATCTCCGGCGAGCCCTCGGCCACGGCGGCGGCCGCGTAGCCGACCGCCGAGCGCAGCGACTCGACCTCGAGCAGCAGGTCCGCGCAGCGGTGCTTGATCGTCTGGAAGCTGCCGATGGGCCGGCCGAACTGGTGCCGCAGCTTGGCGTACTCCACCGCCATGTCCAGCGCCCGCTGGGCCCCGCCGAGCTGCTCGGCGGCCAGCGCGATGGCGGCTGTGTCCAGGACCCGGTCCATGATCGCGGCGGCGTCGCCGGGGGAGCCGATCAGCCGGGCGGGCGTGGCGGCGAACTCGAGCCGGGCCAGTTTCCTGGTCTGGTCCATGGTCGGCAGCGTGGCCCGGATGAGGCCGGTCGCGTCCGGCTGGACCGCGAACAGCGACAGCCCGGCGTCGGTGGCCGCGACCACCAGGATCAGGTCGGCCGTCACGCCGTCGAGGACGAAGCTCTTGTGCCCGTCGAGCCGCCAGGCCTCGCCGTCCTTGGCCGCCGCTAGCTTGATCGCGGCGGGGTCCCAGGAGCCGTCATCCTCGGTGAAGGCCAGCGTGGCGATGGTCTCGCCGGACGCGATGCCGGGCAGGAGGTCACGCCGGGCGCCCTCGTCCGGGCTGGCCAGCAGGGCCGTGGCCGCCAGCACGGCGCTGGCCAGGTACGGGCCGCTGTACAGGGCGGCCCCGAACTCCTCCAGCACGATGGCCTGCTCGGCGAAGCTGAACCCGGACCCGCCGTAGCTTTCGGGGATGGCCAGCCCCTGCAGGCCGAGCTGCGCGCCCGCCTGCTCCCACACGCCCCGGTCCAGGCCGTCCTCGGTCTCCATGAGCTCACGGACCCGGGTCAGCGGGGCCCGGTCTGCCATCCAGCGCCTGACCGAGGCGCGCAGCTCGTCCTGCTCCGCACTGACACCCAGCATCATGGGTTTTGCTCCGTTCCATCCGTGACCACGAGGACGTCGAGCGCCTCGACCTGATCTCCGTTCACCCACAGCGGGTTGACTTCCAGCGCCCTGAGCGTGCCGTTCAGGGACAGGGCGACCTCGCCGAGCCCGGCGATCGCCTCGGCGACGACGTCGAGGTTGGCGGCCCGGGCGCCGCGTGCCCCCTGCAGCAGCGGGAGCCCGCGCAGCTCGCCCAGCATGCGCTTGACCTCGGCCGCGTCGACCGGCAGCAGCCGCAGGCTGGTGTCATCCAGCAGCTCGACCCAGACGCCGCCCAGCCCCACCGCCAGCACCGGCCCGAAGGTGGGGTCCACGGTGACGCCGGCCAGCAGTTCCGCCCCGCCCGAGCGCATCGGCGTCACCAGGACCCCGTCGACGCGGGCGTCCGGCACGGCCTCGCCCGCGGCGCGGATCTTCTCGTAGGCGGCCCGCACCTCCGCCGCCGAGCCCAGCCCGAGCGCCACCCCGCCGATGTCGGACTTGTGGGTGATCTGCGCCGAGCAGATCTTCAGCGCCACCGGCAGCCCGACCCGCCCGGCGATCTCCACCGCCTCGTCGGCCGAGGCGGCCAGGCCGCCCGGCACTACCGGCACGCCGGTACCGGCCAGCAGCCGCCGCGCCGCCTCCTCGGACCAGGGACGCCCGGCCTGGCTGGTTCCGCTGCTTCCCTGACCAGGCCGGGCCGCTATGGCCCGGACCCGGCCGCGGTTTTCGGTCCAGCGCACCGCGTGACCCAGCGCGGTCATCCCCAGGTCCAGGCCGCTGAGCATGTTCAGGCCGTATCTGGTCAGCAGGTCCCGGCCGTAGGCGCTGATGTCCACGCAGGTGGTCGCGGCCGGGATGACCGGGATGGGGGCCGAGGCCATCCGCCCGGCCAGCCACTCCACCCGGGTCTCCAAGGTGGCGGCCATGGTCTCGTCCGGCGGCCGGACCTCGGGCAGGGCAATTCCGCAAAACAGGACAAAGTCCAGGTTGGGGTCTTGCACCGCGAGGTCGAGCGCGTGATCGACGGCGGTGAACGGGCCCGTTCGGCCGGAAAGGTTGGCCAGAGTGCCGAAACCGGTGACGTCGAGCGGGTTCTGCGCGCTGGCGAACGAGGGGATCAGCTCGCTGATGGCCGCCGCTGTCCCCGCCGCGAAGAGGGGGATCTCCAGGCCTTGCGCGCTGGCCGCGTCGGCGATGATGTCGTTCGAGCCGCCGGACAGGGTCAGCACGCCCATCCGGCGGCCGGCCGGGAGGCGGTTGTAACCCAGGGCGGCCCCGGTCGTCAGCAGCTCTTCCAGGCTGGTCACCCGGATGACGTTGAGCTGGCGCAGCACCGCGTCGACGACCGCGTCGTCGCCGGCCACCGAGCCGGTGTGGGCCATCGCGGCCTGCTGGCCGGCCGGGCTCGAGCCGACCTTCAGCGCGACGATCGGCTTGCCCGCCCGGTCCGCCTTGGCCGCCACCGCGGCGAAGGCCACCGGGTCACCGATCTCCTCCAGGAACAGGCAGATGACCTTGGTCGCCTCGTCCTCGACCAGGTAGTCGAGCACATCGGAGGTCTTCATCATGGCCTCGTTGCCCATCGAGGTCAGCACGCTCAGGCCGATGGCATGCGCCTTGCAGAAGCCCAGCACCACGCTGGCCAGGGCGCCGCTCTGCAGGGCCACGCCGACCGGGCCGGGCAGCAGCGGAGCCGGCAGCGTCAGGGCATAAGGCGCCGAACGGGTGTGGGCGTTGATGAAGCCCAGGCAGTTCGGGCCCAGGATGGTGACACCGTTGGCGATAGCCCGGGCGACCAGGGCGTCTTCTAGCGTCTTGCCATCCGGGCCGACTTCGCGGTAGCCGGAGGCGAGCACCACCCCGTTTGGTATGCCGGTGGTCCCCATGTCGTCCAGGATGCCTTCCACCGCCTGGACCGGCGCCAGGATGAAGGCCAGGTCGGCGGGCTCGGGCAGGTCGCGCAGGTTCCGCACCACCGGCAGGCCGAACGCGCTCGTGGCCTTGGGGTGGACGGCGGTCAGCGGCCCGGTGAAGCCGGTCGTGGCGCAACTCGCCACGATGAGCCGGGCCCAGCCGGAGTTGTCGGACGCGCCGACCAGCGCGATGCTCCGCGGGGCGAAGAATTCGCGCAGCCGTTCCGTCGTGACCAGTTCGGGCGCGGCCCTGGTCATGAGCGACGCGGACCCCCAGACTCCTTGGCCCGCGGTTCCTTGGGGAGGCCGAGGGCGCGTTCGCCGATGATATTGCGCTGGATCTCGCTGGTGCCCGAGTAGATCGTGCCGGCCCGGCTGCTCAGGAACACGCTCTGCCAGTTGCTGACCGGGTAGTCGTCGCCGTCCGGCCGGAGCAGGCCGTCCGGGCCCTCGATGGCGATCGCGATCTCGCCCAGGCGCTTGTGGTACTCGCTCCAGAACAGCTTGGCCACCGATGCCTCGGGACCCGGCGGACGGCCCGCCGCCACCTGCGCCAGCGTGCGCAGGCCGCTGAACCGCATCAGCTCGACCTGGGTGTAGGCCCAGGCCAGCTGCTGGCGGACCAGCGGGTCGGTGTCCTTGCCGCGCTTGCGCGCGGTCTCGGCCAGGTCCCAGAACTCCCGCTCGTAGCCGAGGTGGGCCACCGTGGCGCGGCCGCCGCGCTCGTGCCCGAGCGTGGTCATCGCCACCTTCCAGCCGTTGTTCAGGCCGCCGATGACGTTGAACAGCGGGGCCCGCACCCCGTCCAGGAAGTCCTCGAAGAACTCGGCCGCGCCGGAGATCTGCTTGATCGGCCGGTACTGGACGCCGGGGCCGGTGAAGTCGATCAGCACGTAGGAGAGCCCGGCGTGCTTGTCCACGTCCGGGTCGGTCCGGCAGAGCAGGAACATCCGGTTGGCCCGGGAAGCGCCCGAGGTCCAGACCTTCTGGCCGGTGATGACGATCTCGTCGCCGTCGACCACGCCGCGGGTGTCTACCGCGGCCAGGTCCGAGCCGTGCTCGGGCTCGGAGAAGCCCTGGCAGTAGCTGTCCTCGCCGCTGATGATCTTCGGCAGGAAATGTGCCTTCTGCTCCGGCGTGCCGTGCACGATGACCGACGGCCCGACCAGCCACTCGCCCATGCCGCGGGCCACCCGGGGCACCCCGGCCCGGTAGAACTCCTCGTTGAGCACGGCGGTGCGCACCGCGTCCATGCCCTGCCCGCCGTACTCCTGCGGCCACCCGGGGCAGATCAGCCGACGTTCGGCCAGCTTGGCTTCCCATTCGGCGTACGCGGGGTGGGCCTGGGCCCTGATCAGCTCGGCGCCGCGGCGGCCGCCCGCGGTGAGCGGCATGTTCCAGTCGGCCAGCCCGGCCAGCGGTTCCGGCGCCTCGGCCGCGATCCACTCCCGCAGCTCCGTGCGGAACTGCGCGATCTCCGGGCCAAGATCGAGCTCCACGGACAGTTCTGGCATTCCCGCCGCCTCCTGCCGATCCAATCCTAGAATTACGTTCTAGATCGGATCAAAACCCGCCGGCCGCCCTCGTGTCAACCCCTGCTTATTGCTCTGGTCGCCAGGGGCCGCCGGTCATCAGGAGGCGGACGTACTCGATCACGGCGGTGATCACCTGGTCGGCCTGGCGCCTGGTCCTGGCCGCCGCCACCTCGCGGCCGCCCTCGCCGATCAGCGAGGTCAGGACGGTGACGTAGAGGCGGTCGAAGGAGGTGTCGGAGAGCCGCAGCAGCGCGTCGTTCTGGCTGAGCCATTCCCGGGCCCGGCCGCGTTGCATCACCTCGAAGCCCGGCGGCCCGTCCCCGGCGTAGAACAGCGTGGCCAGGTCCCGGTCCTGCCAGCAGTTATCCAGGTAGGCGCGGGCACCCGCGGAGAACAGCTCGAACAGGTCGGTCACGCCGGCCTTCTTGGCCCGGGCGACCGCCTCGCTCGCGGCCGCCTCCTGGGCCCGCTGGTAGTCCTGCCACAGCGCGATGAACAGCTCGCTCTTGCCGCCGAAGTGGTGGTACAGGCTGCCCACGCTGGACCCGGCCCGCTCGACCACGTCGGCGATGCTGGCCTCGGCGAAGCCCTGCTCGGTGAACACCGCGCGGGCCGCGTCGAGCAGCGCCCGCTGGGTCTCCGCGGTCCGGGCCCACTGCCAGGAGCCGGCCGGGCCCTTGCCGCGGGACTGCCGTGCGCCTTGTTCCACCGGTGATCCACCCTTGCTTGACAGGGGCGTGGCCCCTCCATGAGTCTAATTCCAGAAGAAGATTCCAGTAAATGGAACCCGGCCGAGGCCGGGGAGGGGAGCTGGCATGGCACGGCTGGACGGGCGGGTCGCGATCGTCACCGGCGCGGGGCGGGGCATCGGCAGGTCGGTAGCCAGGCTGCTGGCCAGCGAGGGCGCCTCCGTGGTGGTCAACGACCTCGGCGGGGCGGTGGACGGCTCCGGGCAGGACACCAGCCCGGCCCACGACGTGGTGGCCGAGATCGCCGAGGCCGGCGGCAAGGCCATCGCGAACGGCGCGGACATCTCCGATCACGCGGCGGCCGAGAACCTGGTGGAGTCCGCCATCGAGCAGTTCGGCCGGCTCGACATCCTGGTCAACGTGGCCGGCATCCTGCGCGACCGGATGGTCTTCAACATGACCGAGCAGGAGTGGGACGACGTCATCCGGGTGCACCTGAGGGGCACGTTCAACACCACCAAGTTCGCGTCCTCGCACTGGCGGTCGCTGCGCGAGGAGTCCGCGCAGAACCGCATCATCAACTTCACCTCGGTCTCCGGCCTGCACGGCGCGCCCGGCCAGCCCAACTACGCGGCGGCCAAGATGGGCATCGTCGGCCTCACCTACTCCTCGGCCCACGCCCTGGCCAAGTACGGGGTCACGGTCAACGCGATCTCGCCCGGCGCGGCTACCCGGATGACCGACTCGATCCCGGCCGTGCGCCGCCGGACCCGGCCCGGCGTCGACGAGTGGTCCCCGGACAACGTGGCCCCGATCGTGGCCTACCTGGCCAGCGAGCGCTCCGGCTGGATCACCGGCCGGGTCATCCACTCCTCCGGCTTCGAGGTCTCCCTGTACAACAACCCCGAGCCCATCAGCCGCCTGATCGGCACCGAGCCCTGGGACGTCGATGCCCTGGCCGATCAGGTAGAGCGCTCGTTCGGCCCTATCCTCGGCCGCCAGGGCCCTTAGGGGTAGGTGGCCGGGACCGCGCCGACGACGGCCAGGGACTCGACGAAGAAGTAAATACCCTTGAAGAACTCGAGCAGGTTGCCGTCCTCGAGCAGCATCTTGCGGTACATGACCGTGCGCTGCGCGTCGTAGCCCTCGTGCAGCGCCTTCCAGTCCTGGTAGTCCATGCCCAGCACGTAGTCGGCCGCGAGCCGCTCGTCGGGGCCGATGATCTGAGCGTCGATGGCCTTGCCGTCCCCCCACCGCACCACCAGGTACGAGCTGAGGTCACGGCAGCCCAGCGCCCAGGAGGACGGGTACTGGCTCTTGAGCCAGTCGAAGAAGTCCCAGTACTCCTGCAGCTTGCCGGCCCGGGCCTGCTCGTCCGGACCGGCGGTCAGCGCGTCCCGGACCGCGTCCGCCCACTCCTGGGTAAAGAACTGAGGTGAGGTCATGGCTCAGCCGCCCGCCAGCACCGGCTGGACCTTCTCGAGGAGATCCTCGAGGTCGGGCGAGAGCCCGATGCCGACGTCGTTCAGCTTGCGCCGCAGCTGCTGGAAGAACAGCACCCGCACCTCTTCGTCGGTCCAGCCCAGTGGCTCGTAGTAGACCCGGCGGCTGACCACCCCGGAGACCGACAAGATGGTCCGCAGGGTGTCGTGGATCTCGTTGATCATCGTGGGGTCCTTGCGCACCGCGTCCTGCAGGTAGCGCATGCCGCCCTGGACGTGCCGGGACTCGTCCCGGCAGGTGGCGGTGAAGCCGGTGTAGTACGCGGGCAGGAACCCGCGCCAGCGGGCGTAGGACAGCGTCACCTTCATCACGGAAAGCGCGAGCACGCCCTCGATCCACAGGAAGTAGTTCGTCCCGTAGCGGACCCGGGCCCGTTCGTCGTAGGGATTTTGCCGCAGTTCTTCCGCCTGGTAGGCCAGCAGCCCGAACGGGGCGACGAACGTCTCGGACACCCACGAGAACGACGCGTCGAGGATGTCCATGATGGACTCGCCCTTGAGCCCGACGACCTCGCGGTAGAACCGGTCGAAGAAGACGGTGTGCCGGGCCTCGTCCTCGATCTGCGCGGCGATGTGGAGTTTCTCCTCCTCGCTGGCGCCGATCATGAACACCGGGAGCTCGATCTCGACCTGCCGCTCGCCGTGGTGGAAGCCGGACGCGACGGCGATGAACGACTGCCGCTCCGCCTCGGTCATCTTCTCTTCCCAGTCGATCTTGTCCTGGGTGAAGTCGAGGTCGTAGACGTCCCAGCGCTGTTTGAGGTACTTGCGGTACAGGGTGGTGAAGTCCGGCAGTGAGCGCAGGTCCTTGTGCACGTACTCGATGACGTCGTCGATGTCGACGTTGAGCACGGCCTGGAGCTCGGAGTCCTCGATCTCGCGGACCTGCTCGTCGCTCAGCGCGCGGGGGCCTTCCCGCAGGACTGCCGTCGGGCTCTTGCGTTCGGTCATGCCTGGGGCCCCTTTGCGTACCGTAGGCAATCCTAGAAACAGATTCTGGTACTTATTCGACCTGTTTCCGCCGTAGTCGTCAAGATCTTCCGGGTAGTCCTATGGTCCGGCTCTCGTCCGGCCGGCTCGCCGGGGCCGCCCCGCGGCCGCCGGGGCCGCCCCGCGGCCGCCGGGGGCACCTCTGCTCCAGGGCCACAGCAGGTGATCGGGTGGACATTCCCCTGTCTCCTGGGGGTAACTGCACACGGTGATGGCGTCCTCCGCAGGCGGCGCACCAGCAACCGCACCTGTCCCGCGGATAAGGCCACCGGATGATCGTGGATCGCAACCCGCGCGAAAGCGAGGGGGTCCCGAATGGGAAACCAGGCATGAACCCCGGGTTCCACCGCGTTCGAACGCGCTGGAATCCCGGTTTCATGATGGTCAGCTCGGCCTGGCGATGGCGGCAGGAACCACCTGCATCTCACAGGTCACACAGGTTGTCGGCCGGCCCGTAACCGGGATCGAAACCTGCGGGAAAGCGAGGGTTCCAGACGTGAGCCGAGCTCGCCGCCTGGCCGTTGAGGCCACGGGTCGGCTCTGATCGCGGCCTGTCCGGATCATTGAGTGTCACTGTCCCCCTGCTGGGGGGTGCTGTGACACTCGGTGATCCGCCCTCGTCACCGCGGGGCTGATGTGGCCCGCGCGGCGTCATCCGCTCGTGCGGATCGCAGCCCGCGGGAAATGGCACCGCGGAAAATAGGGTTGGCGATTCGCGATGACGTGATCATGGACGAATGCGGCAAGCGGCCCTCCCGGCCGGGCCATTCAGCCCTCTTTACAGAGCAGATATTAGAATTTTATTCTAAAAGTAAGGAACGGTCGCAGATGAGAGGTGGCTGATCGGCGTGCGCATCGGGATCACAGCCGGCCTGGGCAGCGCGGGCGGCACTGGCGCGGGCGGGAGCAGCACGGGCGGTTCGGCGGCGGGCGGCTCGGCGGCGGGCGGCTCAGCGGCGGGCGGCTCGGTCGCGCGGCGGCGCTTCGCCGAGACCACCGCCGAGCTGGCCGACTACGAGAAGGCCGGCGTCGAGCTGATCACCGTGCCCGAGCTGTACGGCTTCAACGCGGTCAGCCGTCTCGGTTACGTGGCCGCCAGGACCACGCAGGCGCACATCGCGTCCGGGATCCTGCAGTTGTACACGCGTACCCCGGCGCTGCTGGCGATGACCGCGGCCAGCCTGGACGACCTGTCCGACGGACGCTTCGAGCTCGGCATCGGCACCTCGGGACCCCAGGTCATCGAGGGCTTCCATGGCATTCCCTTCGACGCGCCGATCAGCCGGACCCGGGAGGCGATCGAGATCTGCCGCCAGGTCTGGCGGCGTGAGCCGCTGACCTATACCGGGCGGCACTACACCGTGCCCCTGCCGCCCGGCCAGGGCACCGGCCTGGGCAAGCCGCTGAAGCTGGTCGACCACCCGCTCCGGGAGCGCATCCCGATCACGATCGCGGCCATCGGCCCGCGGAACGTCACGCTCGCCGCCGAGCTCGCCGACGGCTGGCAGCCGCCCTTCTACATCCCGGAAAAGGCGGCCGACGTGTGGGGCGGCCCGCTGAGCGAGGGCAGCACCAGGCGCGATCCCGCGCTCGGGCCGCTCGACGTCCATATCGGCGTCGCGCTGGCGATCGGCGACGACGTCCACCATCTGCACGAGCTGACCCGGCCGGGGCGGGCGCTCTACATCGGCGGCATGGGCGCCCGGGGCCGCAACTTCTACAACGACCTGGCCAGCCGGTTCGGCTACCCGGAGGCGGCCAAGCAGATCCAGGACCTCTACCTGGCCGGCCACAAGAAGGAAGCCGAGGCCGCCGTCCCGGAGGACCTCCTGGTCAAGACGTCGCTCATCGGGTCGGAGGGGCATGTGCGCGACCGGCTGAGCGCCCTGGCCGCCGCTGGCGTCACCACCATCACCGTCCGCCCCCTAGCCCCCGACCACTCCGGCCGCGTGCGCCAGGTGGAACGCCTGCGGGCCCTCGCCGACGAGCTCTGCGGCCCGGGGACCTTACCGCGGCGAGCGCCCCAGGACCAGGACGCCGGCGGTAGCGAACATCCCGCCGTTGCCCAGGATCACGCTGATCTGCGGGTCGTCCACCTGGGCGGCGGCCTCGCCGCGCAGCTGGCGGACACCTTCCTGGATGGCGAACATGCCGTACATCCCGGTGTGGGTGTAGGACAGGCCGCCGCCGTTGGTGTTCAGCGGCAGCGACCCGCCCGGCTCGGTGTGGCCCGCGGCGATGAACGGGCCGCCCTCGCCCTTGGCCACGAAGCCGAGGGCCTCGAGCCCGTAGATGGGCACGTGGGCGAACGCGTCGTAGATCATCAGGTGGTTGACGTCGGCCACGCCGATGGCCGCCTCGGCGAAGGCCGCCCGCCCGGCCAGCCGGAACGCCTGGGACTCGGTGAAGTCGACCATCTGAGAGATCATCGGCGTCTCCGACGACTCGCCGGTGCCGAGGACGTGCACGGCGGCCTTGGGGAAATCGGCGGCGCGTTCGGCCGAGGTGACCACAAGGGCGCCGCCGCCGTCGGTGACCAGGCAGCATTCCAGCAGGTGGAACGGGTAGGCGACCATCCGCGAGGCCAGCACGTCCTCGACCGTGATCGGGTCGCGGAAGGCCGCGCGCGGGTTCTTGGCCGCCCACCGCCGCTGGGCCACCGCGACGTAGGCCAGCTGCTCGTGGGTCAGCCCGTACTCCTTCATGTAGCGGAGCAGCGGAATGGTGAACGTGGTCGTCGGGCCGAACGTCCCGTACGGCGCCTCGAACTGCCCCAGCGGCGAGGAGGCGTCCATCCGCCACCGCGAGGCGCCCACCCGGGACCGGCCCGACTCCCCGTGGGTGATCAGCACCGTCCTGGCGTACCCGGCCCGGATGGCCGCGGCCGCGTGCCGCACGTGCAGGAGGAACGAGGTGCCGCCGACGCCGGTCCCGTCGATCCAGTCCGGGGTGATGCCCAGGGCGTGCGCCACCTGGACCGGGCCCGGCGCGGAGACCGTGGCGATGCCGTCGATGTCGCGCAGCGACAGGCCCGCGTCGGCCACCGCGTTCAGCGCCCCCTCGATGTGCAGCTGCAGGGTGGAGTGGTCCGGCAGCTTGCCGAGCCGGTCGGTCTCGGCCGCGCCCGCGATGATGACCCCGGTGCTGCTCATCAGTTCTCCTCTGGGCCGAACACCGGCAGGCTGACGTCGCCCCGCGGCTCGAACCTGACCCGCAGCGGCATGTCGAGCTCCAGCGCTTCGGGCGTGGCGGGCAGCCCGGCGATGCTCGTCATCATCCGCGGGCCCTCCTCCAGCTGGACGACGGCGATGGCGTAGGGCGTCTCGTCCTCGAAGCCGGGGGCCGGGCGGTGATTGATCACGTAGGAGTACAAGGTGGCCCGGCCGCTGGCGGTGAACCACTCGACGTTTCGCGAGCCGCACGCCGGGCACACCGGACGCGGGTAGAAGTAGGGTTGCCCGCAGTCGCCGCAGCGCTGGATGCGCAGTTCTCCCGCGGCGCAGCCGTCCCAGAACGGCTGTGTTTCCGGCGTCGGCACCGGGACAGGCTTGGCGGCCACGCACTCACTCCCACCATTACCAGAACGATTTTCTGGAATTACCTTCTAAGGTGGACGGCGTGGCTGTCAAGGGCGCGGCCGCCGGCCAGGAGCCGGCCGGCCGCCCCGCTGCGGCGCTACCTAGGTCCCGCTGGTCAGTACGGGCGCGACCGGGACGTGGGGCGGGCAGGCCACTCCGGGACGGGCATGGAACAGCGGCTGCCAGCTCCACCCGCCGCGAGCCGAGCGCCGGCACTCGTACACCTCGCCCCGCGCGGGCCACAGGCTCATCTCCGACTCGCTGGGATACTCGCCGGGAACCGGCACCCGGCGCAGCTCGCCCCAGGCCGCGTGGCTGGTGTCGGCCAGGATGGTCTCCACCATCCAGCGGGCCGTCGACGGCTCGTCGGTGATCCCGGTAGCGACCATGGCGTCGGAGCTCAGCTCGGAGAAGACCACCCACTGAACAGCGATACTCAACGGCTCTTACCCCCCACCCTAGGCCGGCCGACCGGTCCGGCGTCCGCCAGCCTAGACCCGCTCGTCACTCTCGGCTAGTGCTCTGCTGCCAAACGTGTCTGCCGGATGGCCATATGTGTCTCCCGCGCTACATTCCGCGACCGCCGTAGCCGGCCCCGCCCGTACCGCCGCCGACCATCACGCGCCCGCGGGTGCCGAACGGCCCTCGCCTCGCCAGACGCGGACCGGCTCGTGCCTCATTGGCCGGACGGGATCTGGGCCCGTCGCGTCGGCCGGCGAGAATTGCTGAATACGCGCGGGAAACGCGCCCGGCCCCTTCCAGCGGTCGCTGGAATTCGTCCGGTAACGTGTGCGCAGAGAAAACGAAACTCCTTACCTTTAGGCTCCGTTATCAGATCTCGCTCGGGGTGAGCGCGGAGGGTGCTTGTTCCCTCGCCGTCCGGATGCCTCGGCAGCGTATGATTCACGGCCGTGTCCTGCCGGTTGTTTCCGGTGTGGCGGCACGCGTCCGGGGCTTTGGTTGTCTACGCTGGTACACCAAAAAAGCTGGTGAGAGGAAGAAGAAGCACCGTGGCTCAGAAGATACAGACTGTGTTCGTCGATGATCTCGACGGAAGCGAGGCCGAAGGGACAGTCCGTTTCGGGCTGGACGGCGCCGAGTACGAGATCGACCTGAACGCCGAGCACGCCCAGGCGCTGCGCGAGGCGCTGGCGCCCTACGTGGGGTCCGCGCGGCGAGCCGGGGGCGGGGCGGCCCGGCGGCCAGCTCGCGCCGCCCGCCGGGCGCCGGCCAGCGGGCTGAACACCACCGAGGTTCGCGAATGGGCCAAGTCCCAGGGCATTGACGTAAAGGACCGCGGCCGGGTCCCCGCCGAGCTGGTGGTCAAGTTCAAGGCGGCCACCGGGAAATAACACCGGGGCGCGCGCGAACCGATCGTGCGCCCGGGCCGCGCCTGCCCGGGCGCACCGTGAATGCCCGGTAAAGACGCACTCACAAATCAGTCACTTCCCGTCAACAGGGACCGCCCTAGCATCGCTCCAACGAGCGAATGGTTATTCACGGGGGCCGTGCCACTGGGGCGCACGGTCATGGTCCCGGCTGGATTAACGGGAAGGCGACATGATGCGTAGCCGCGGCTTCTGGGCGTGGTGGCTTTATCGGGGTAATGGTGAGTGCTGGCCGATTCAGGCCTGCAACTGCCCGATTACCTTCAGCACCGAGGGGGAGACGGGAGTGTCGGCGGGCACGTGCGCGGACGTCTGCGGGGTGCCGTAGCCGCTGGTGATCGGCAGGATCCCGGTCCACAGGCCGGGCTCGGCCTCGCCTGGCTCGGGCGCGCCGGGACCGGCGTCGCGGACCTTGACCGTCCACTGGCCCTCGGTGATGTCCATCGCCAGGGCGGCGGTGGCCGCCAGCTGCTTCTTGGTGTGGAACGGCACCTCGGCCGAGCGGCCCGGGGTCAGGCCCTCCGAGATCTGGGTCAGCGCCTGCGCCGCCTCGTCTCCGCTGAGCGCGATCAGGTGGCCGTGCACTACCGCCGAACGATAGTTGGCGCTGGAGTCGAACAGCGTGTGCGCGTAGACCCAGGCGTCGATATGCATCACGCACAGCGCGGCCGGAGCGCCGGCCGCCACGTGCCGCAGCGCGCCCGCGCCCACCGAGCCGTGCAGCAGGATCCGGTCGCCCGCCCGGCCGTACAGCATCGGCACCACCCAGGGCCTGCCGTCGGCCACGGTGCTCAGCGTCCCGACGTGGGGGCCCGCGTCGAGGACCGCGTCCAGGTCCGCGCGCTCGTCCCGGGAGCGTTCCCGGTGCCGGTTGATCTGGTTCGGTCGTAGCGTCATGATCACTACCTTGCGGTGGGCGGGGTGGCGGAGGCCAGACCGGTATCGGCCGTAATGGCAGGCCAGAATCTGCGGGCAGCCCCGAATCTACAGATAGCCGAGCTCACGCCAGACGGCGGCCGCCCGCGGTGCAAGGGCACGTCCAGCGGAGTGACCGGGGATTCCCTCACCATCCGCTCGAGCGGCAAGGGCGGCTGGACCTGGCCGCCGATGTCCCACGGGACGTGATCGCGGCGGCGGTCCAGGTAGTCCACGGCCGGCACGTCGGACGGCAGCGACGGGTAGCGGGACTTCTCGATCAGCGCCGGGCGGAAGCCCTGGGCCTCGAGTGCCGTCAGGCTGGCGAACCCGAGCCGGCCAGTCGCCGCCCAGCATCATCTCGCGGGCCGCCTCGAGGAACAGGATCGGCCGGAGGTTGGTCGGATCCACCGGGGCTACCGGGCGGAACGGCTCTCCCATGGGTCTCCTTGCGGCGTCTACCAGCGCGGTTGCTTGCGTTCGTAGCTGGGCACGATGCGCCGCATGTAGCCGGTGTCGTCGCGGCTGCGCAGGCCGCAGGCCAGGTACTGCTCGTGCAGGCGGCCCAGGGCGTCCCGGTCCAGGTCGACGCCGAGGCCGGGTGCGTCCGGGACGCGGATCGCGCCGCGGGCGAAGACCAGCGGCTCGCCGGCGACGACATCCTCGGTCTTCCACGGCCAGTGGGTGTCGCACGCGTAGCTGAGGTTCGGGGTGGCGGCGGCCAGCTGGACCATCGCGGCTAGGCTGATGCCCAGATGCGAGTTGGAGTGCATCGACAGGCCGAGCCCGAACGTCTCGCAGATCCCGGCGAGCAGCCGGGACCGCCGCAGGCCGCCCCAGTAGTGGTGGTCAGACAGCACCACCTGGACCGCGTCCACCCGGATGGCCGGGGGCAGGTGCTCGAAGGCCACCACGCACATGTTGGTGGCGAGCGGCATCGGCGCGGCCCGCGCCACCTCCGCCATGCCGTCGATCCCGGGGCTGGGATCCTCCAGGTACTCCAGCACGCCGTTCAGGTCGCGGGCCACCTCGATCGCCGTGGCCGGGGTCCACGCGGCGTTCGGGTCCAGCCGCAGCGGGCGATCCGGGAAGGCGCGGCGCAGCGCGCGGATGGCCTCGGCCTCCTGCGCGGGCGGGAACACGCCGCCCTTCAGCTTGAGCGCGCTGAACCCGTACCCGTCCACCATCCGCCTGGCCTGGGCCACGATGCCGTCGGGATCAAGGGCCTCGCCCCAGCCGTCGGGTTCGGCGTCCGGGTGCGCGGCCCACTTGTAGAACAGGTAGGCGGAGAACGGCACCTCGTCCCGGACCGCGCCGCCGAGCAGGTCGGCGACCGGCCGCCCGGCCGCCCGGCCCTGGATGTCCAGGCAGGCCACCTCGAACGGGGAGAACACCCGGTCGGTGGCTGCGCTGTGCCCGATCAGGCCCGACGCGATCGTGGTCTCGGGAGCCGCGATGGCCTGGACGCGGCGGTAGATCTCCTCGGTGTGGTAGACGTCGGCGCCCTCGATGGCGACGGCCGCGGCGCGCAGCGCCTCGAGATGCTTTTCGTCCGCGTAGGTCTCGCCGAGGCCGGTCAGGCCCTCGTCGGTCGCGACCTCGATGACCGCCCGCAGCGCGAACGGCTCGTGCACGCCGACCGAGTTCAGCAGCGGCGGATCGGCGAACGCCACCGGCGTGATCGTGACCCTGGAGATCCGCATCGCGCCCACCCTATCGCGGCGCCTCGGGCTAGGCGCCGGGGCCTTCGGACCAGGGGGTGACGGGGCGGGGGCGGCGCTCGCCGTCCAAGATGACGTCGATCCGCTCGTCGAAGAAGGCGATCAGGTCGCGGACCTGGGTGGCGTCGTGCCGCGGGTCGGTGTAGCTCCAGGCGATGTCGGGGATCAGCCGGCCGCCGACGGACACCGAGAAGTACGACGCCTCCCCCTTGTAGGCGCACCAGGTCTTGGTGTCGCTGGGAATGAGCTCGGCGGTCACGTCCACGCGCGGGAGGTAGTAGCGGGTGGGCAGCATGGTCTCGAACAGCAGGACCGGCCGGGAGCTGTCCGCCAGCGCCTCGCCGTCCAGCTCCAGCCGGACCTGGCGCGAGCTGGGCAGCACGTCGATGCGGTGGAACGGGTCCCGCGGGTGGGCCACGTTCACCTCGTCTTCCTCGTACCAGGCGTCGAAGGCGGCGAAGTCAAGGACCACGAGGCCGGCCAGGTCCTCATCGGCCGGGCGGAAGGCCGCGCCGGGCCGCTTCTGGGCCGCCGCGTGCAGGTCGGCGGCCTCGCCGTCGGCGCTGTGGACCGCGAACGGGACCCGCGGGTCGAGGATCGCGTCCGTGGCCCCGCCCGGGCCGGCCGGGCCGGCCGGGACCAGGTCCCCGCGGATGTCCTCGGCCGGGACCGCGTAGGACGGCACCACCCGCCGTGGCTCCCAGACCAGCAGGGCCCGGGTACTGTCGACGACCGTCTCGCCGCCCAGGACGGCGCGGATCCGCTTCGCCGTGGGCTCGTGGCGCAGCTGGCCGAGACGGCTGGCCATCAACTCGCGGACCTGAATGCTCACGGCTACGCCCCCGGTTGCTCGGTGTGTGTTCCAGCCTAATCGCGGGGCTAGCCGGGCCCGCGCCGGGCCCGGCTAGCCCCCTCCGGCCAGGACTAACCCCAAGGCCGGTTAGTTAAGCGAGTTGCCTGGCTGTAAAGGCGTGTCGGTGGGTGAGATGGCAGCGGGACTCCGGTAGGTGAGGTTTGTCCGCCTAAGACAGCCTCGTCACCTGGAGCCCCGCCGTGGATCAGTCTGTCATTGCCCGTGCCGTGACGGTGGCCGGAGGGCGGTTCGCGCCGGGTCACCTGGGCGAGCTGACCCAGCAGGTGCCGTTCGAGATGGTCGACGCGGTGCTGGAGCAGACGTGCCGGGTCCAGCACCGGGTCCGGGTCCTGCCGTCCCGCGTCGTGGCCTGCCTGCTGCTGGCCGGGTGCTTGTTCGCCGAGCTGGGCTACACCCAGGTCTGGCACCGCGTGGCCGCGGGGCTGGGCGGGCTGCCCGTTGCCGTCCCGACCGCGTCCGCGATAACCCAGGCACGGCGCAGGCTCGGCCCGGCGCCGCTGCGCGAGCTGTTCTACCTGCTGCGCGGCCCGTCCCCGGGCGGGGCGCGGTGGCGGGGACTGCTGGTCTGCGCGATCGACGGCACGATCATGACCGTCGCGGACAGCGACGCGAACCTGGCCGTCTACTCCAAGCAGCGCGGCGGCAAGAACGGTACCTCCGGTTACCCGGTGCTGCGCCTGCTGGTCCTGGTCAGCTGCGGCACCCGCACCGTCATCGACGCCGTGTCCGGGCCCGTCTCCAGCGGGGAAACTACCTACGCCCCGGGTCTGCTCGCCAGCCTGCACGCTGGCATGATCCTGCTCGCCGACCGGAACTTCGGCGCCGGGTTCCTGGCCGCGCAGATCGCGGGAACCAGGGCGGACTTCCTGATCCGGGTCCGCGCCGGCTATGGCGCCCCGGGGCTCCCGGTCCTGCGCCGCCTTCCCGACGGGTCCTGGCTGTCGCGCTTCGGCGGGATCCCCGTCCGGGTCATCGACGCCCAGGTCACCGTCACCACCAGCGCCGGGCACGCCATCACCGGCTGCCGGCTGGTCACCACCCTGACCGACCCGGCCCGCTACCCCGCCGGCGACCTGGCTGTCCTCTATCACCAGCGCTGGGAAGTCGAGACCGCCTACTTCGAGCTCAAGTCCACCATCCTCGGCGGCCGGGTCCTGCGCGCCCGCACCCCCGGCGGCATCGACCAGGAGATCTACGCCCTGCTGGTCACCTACCAGGCCCTGCGCACCGCCATCGCCGACGCTGCCGGCACCGTCCCCGGCACCGCCCCCGACCGCGCCAGCTTCGCCGTCGCCCTGAACACCGCTCGAGACCAGGTCATCCTCGCCGCCGGAGTGCTCGCCGGCCCCGCCACCGACCTGGCCGGGATAATCGGCCAGCACGTCCTGGCCAGCCTGATGCCCGGCAGGCGGCTGCGCACCAGCCCCCGCGTCGTCAAACGCGCCATGTCCAGATACAACGCCCGGGGTAAGGCCGACCGCACAACCCGCAAGGCTACCCTCGCTATCGTCATCCTCGGCGCCCCCCTTGACACCCAGCGACGAACCTTAACTAACCGGCCTTGGGACTAACCCTGGCTGGCCGATCCCCGGCTGCTCTGAGCGTGCAGGACCTGGTTGATCGCGGCGACGATCACGCTGGCCGAGCCGTCGATGGCCTGCGCTACCGGGCTGGACGGGTTACCGAGCTGGGCGGCGATCTGCGTCGCGGACAGGCCGGCCAGCACCTGCGGGTCGAACTGCGCGCCGGCCAGGATGTACCGGTTGCCGATGTCGAGGAACGGCACCGACCCGGACTGGTCGGCGCTGTTCACGTACGGCGGCACGTCGTACTGGCCGATGAGCTGGCGGTCCAGCGTGGTGGGCGCCTGCAGGTCGTGGCCGGCGTTGTCGGTCAGCTCGGTGGTGTGCAGCGACACCTGGCTGCTGTGGTACTGAGCCGAACGGAACAACAGCGTCGCGGTGTTGGGGAAGATGTCAGTGGCCGCGGACCTGGTGACGCCGAGGTGATCCCAGGTGCCGAAGTGGGACAGCGCGACGGTCAGCGACCAGCGCTCGGCCGCGCAGAACGGGCAGGACTCCTCGCTGACGAACTCGATGACTGGCTTGCCGCCGGCCGTCAGCGGCGGCCCCGAGGCCGCGACCTGGTGCAGCGGGGTGGCCACCCGGCCCGGGCTTACCTGGGTGAGGACGCTGGCGGGCACGTTCGTCACCTGCCGGACGACGGCGGCCGGGGCGGCCGACTCGCTGGCGGTCAAGCGGGCGGGCGTGGTGCTCACGCTGACCGTGACCACCGTCGCCACGGCGGCCACGACGGCGGTGACCGACCCGAGTGCGATCAGCAGCCGCTTGCGCTTCGCGGCGCGCTGGCGCGCGGCCCGTTCGGCGGCGAGCCGTTCGCGGGCGCCCGGCCGCCGGGGCGGCCGGGACATGGCGGACGTCTTGCTTATCACCGGTGTTCCTTTCGTCTGTCGGATGCGAGCCCAGGGCCCCCGAGTCCAGGGCTCGCTCATCCGTGACCGCGCCGCCCCCTACATCTACTAAGACGGTTAGTAGGGATGATCCGTTCAGCGATCCGCTATGAACTGGCTCACACTGACCCGCGCGATAGTGCGGCGAGGCGCGGCTAGGCGACCGGGACGCGGCCGAGGGCCAGCGCAACCAGGGCCGGGGTCAGCGCGAGCAGCAACGGGGCCAGCGCGAGGCCGGCCGCCCCGGCCCGCAGCAGGTCCCGGCGCAAGCGGCTCAGGGGCTCGGCCGGGCGGAGCAGCCGCTGGACCCGGTGCAGCGCGTCGGCGACGGCCGCGTCCAGCCCGATGGGAACGAGGCCCGTCGCGCCGAGTCCAGCCGCGCCGAGTCCGGTCACGCCGAGTCCAGGGGTGCCGAGTCCGGTCACGCCGAGTCCAGGGGTGCCGATCCCGGTCGCGCCGAGTCCGGTCGCGCCGAGGCCCATGGCGGCCGGGCCGGCCGCGAGCGCGCCCCGCTCGGCCAGGACGACCAGGGCGGTGGCCAGGGTCCTGGTGTCGTGCTTCGTGGTCGCCTTGTCGTCGGCGTGCATCTCGACCAGCCGGGCTACCTGCGTGGCGGTCTCCCGCATCAGCGGCAGGAACGGCAGGAGCTGGCGGGCGATCCTGGCCAGGGCCACCAGCCGGTGGTGGCGCCAGGATAGGTGGGCCCGCTCGTGCGCCAGCACCGCCGCCAGCTGGTCCTCGTCCAGGACCTGCCGCGCGGCCGTGGTCACGATCACGGTCGGGTGCGGGCCCGCTACGCAGTAGGCGGCCGGCTGTTCGTGCTCGACCAGCATGGCGCCTAGGGCCGGCTCCGGCCGCCCGACCAGGCGGACGGCCTGGGTGTGCCGCAGCGCGTGCCGGCGGACGGCGCGCAGGTGCGTGGCCGCGGCGATGACGGTGCGGGCCGTCACCGCGCCGGCCAGGGCCAGGCCGAGCCCGGCCACGAGGGCGCCGCCCGGGGTGGCGTAGGTGTCGCGGAGCCGGATGACGCAGGCGCCGATCAGCTGGCTCAGCCCGCTGCCGAGGGCGGTGGCGTGCACCGCCAGGGCCAGTCCGGCCAGCCCGGCCGCGACCACGACCGACCAGGCCGCGGCGAGGTAGGTGACGATGGCCAGCAGCGGCGCCCGGGCGGCCCAGCGGATCTGGGCGAGCAGCCGGGAGCCCGTCGTGCCGGCGCAGACGGCGTAGGCGAGCAGGACGACGGCGACGGTCACTGGTCGTCGCCTTCGGCGGCCGGCGGCTGGGTCGACTCCAGGGCCTCGCGCAGTAGCGCGGCGTCGTGCGGGCTCATCTGCAGCACGAAGTGGGCCAGCGCGTTGCGCCGGTCCGGGTTGGTGGCCAGCGCCTCGCTCATCAGCGACGCGGTGTACCCGGAGCGGGAGCCGGTCGGCTCATAACGCCAGGCCCGGCCGTCCCGCTGGCGGCGCAGCCAGCCCTTGCGGTGCAGGTTCTCCATCACGGTCATCACCGTGGTGTAGGCGATCGACCGGTCCCGGCTCAGGTCGTCGACGACCTCGCGGACCAGGGCCGGCCTGCCCCACTCCCACAGCCGGTCCATGATCACGGCTTCCAGCTCGCCGAACTGACGCATCGCGACTCCCTGACCTGCCCTTCCGGTGGCACGATCGCTAGTACCTACTAATACGTATAGAACGCGGTCCCCGTTCAGCCGCGCAACAGGATCTCGAACTGCGCCGCAAGTCGATTGAACCCGACGCTTCTACTAAGCGTATTAGTAGACATGCGAAACCTTACGAGGGAAAAGAAGCCCGGCGCGTCGAAGACGAAGAAGGCGATCGCCGCCGCGATCACGGCGGCCGCGGCCATCGCCACCGCCTCGACCGCGCTGGCGGCCCCAGCCTCGGCCAGCACCACCTCAGCCAGCACCACCTCAGCCAGCACCACCTCGGCCAGCACCACCTCGGCGAGCACGACCCTGGCGGCCACGGGGGCCCGCCAGGCGTCGGCTGCTGGCCAGTCCGGGACCGCCTTGCGGCCGGGGTCCGGCCGGCTGGTCATCACCTGGAACAACGAGCTGATCAAGATCCTCGGCATTCCCGGTGAGCAGCCCGCCACCGTCCACCCCACCCGCAGCTTCGCGCTCCTGCAGGCGGCCGAGTACGACGCGGTGAACTCGATCACCCACGGCGCCCGGCCCTACCTGTTCACCGTGCGGGCACCGCGGGACGCCCGCCCGGACGCCGCGGCCGACCAGGCCGCCCACGACGTGCTGACCGCGCTCTACCCGTCCATGCGGGGCGAGCTGGGCCGGACGCTGCACGCCGAGCTGGCGAGGATCCCCCGCGGCCGCGGTCAGCACGACGGCACCCGGGTGGGCGCCACCGTGGCGCGGCATCTGCTCCAGCTCCGGGCGCACGACGGATCCGCGGTCACGCCGCCGCCGTTCGTTTCCGGGAACCTGCCGGGTGAGTACCGGCCCACCCCGCCCGATTTCGTCGCTCCGGTGTTCACCAACTGGGGTAACGTCACTCCGTTCGTCCTGCGGGACGGGCGGGAGTTCCGGCCGGCGCCGCCCCCGCCGGTCACCAGCGCCGCCTACGCCCGGGCGCTGAACGAGGTCAAGAGCCTGGGCCGGGACAGCAGCACCACCCGGACGGCCGACCAGACGGCGGCCGCCACGTTCTGGGCCTCGGCTCCGATCTGGAACACCTGGAACCAGGTGGCGCAGGCTCAGGTCCGGGGGGCCAGCCTGGAGCGCAGCACCGCGCTGTTCGCCAGCCTCGACTTCGCGCTGGCCGACGCCACCATCGCGATGTACAACGCCAAGTACCACTACGTGGTCTGGCGGCCGGTCACCGCGATCAGGCTGGGTAACACCATCCACAACCCCGGCATCAAGGGGGATCCGGGCTGGACCCCGCTGGCGGTCACCGCGCCCGACCCGTCCTACCCCGGCGCGCACAGCACCATCAGCGAGGCCGCGGCCACCGTGCTCAGCGCGTTCGGCGGCCCCCGGCAGCACCTGGCCATCACGCTGAACGGCGTCACCCGCACGTTCGGCAGCTTCCAGGCCGCCGCGAACGAAGCCGGGCTCAGCCGGATCTGGGCCGGCCAGCACACCCGGCTCGACCACCAGTCCGGCGAGCGGCTCGGCGGCCAGGTGGCCGGCTTCGTCCTCGGTCACACCACCGGACGCGCCTAGCGCACGAAAACGTCCGGGGCGGTCACCGATATCGGGCCCCGTCCGCCCCGGACTCCCCGGCCAGGCCACCACCCCAAGGCCCGGCCGGGGACGGCGCCCTCCCACCCGGCCTCTCCCCTTCGCATCCGGCCGGGACGGCGCCTACTGGCCCGGCCGGGCAGCCTCCCTCCGCCCGGCCGGGCTTTCCCGTCCGGTGCTCCGGCTGGGCCGCTGTCTACTGCCCGGCGAGGCTGCCGTCCACTGCTCCGGCGGGGCGGCCGCCCACCGCGGCGGCGATGATGTCCGGCGGGGGCCGGTCCGCCAGCCGCCCGTGCGCTTCGTCAAAGGCCGCCTCACCGAGGCCGTACCGCACCGCCTCCAGTGTCCGCTCCCAGGCCGCGGGATACACCGGCGGCAGCAGCACCCCGGTCTGGGCCCGCAGCGCCTCCCGGCCCCCGGCGATCTCCGCGGCCCGGCCCAGATCACCTTCCGCCGCCGCCACCCCGGCCAGCCCCTCCAGGCACCAGGCCAGGTAGACCATGTTGCCGGTGGCCTGGAACAGCGCCGCCGCCCCGGTCAGCTCGGCCTGCGCCCGGACCGGCTCGCCGTCGGCCAGCCGCTGGTGGCCGAGCAGCATCAGCGACATGGCCTCGCACCACCGGTCCTCGTACCGCCGGGCCACGTCCAGGCTCTCCTCGAGCACGGCCCGGCCGCGGGGCCGGTCGCCCAGGTTGAGCAGGGCGGTGCCCAGGCCGCCGAGGTGGCGGGCGGCGGTGTGCTCGTCGCCGCGGGCGCGCCGCTCGGCCAGGCTCTGCTCGAACAGGCCCACCGCGCCATGGAGGTCATCGGTGTAGATGGCGATAGTGCCGAGCACGAAGGTGGCCTCGGCGTGCTCGCCGCCCTCGCCCAGCTCGGCGAACAGGTCCCTGGCCTCGGTGGCCAGGGCCCGGGCGGCCTCGTAGGCGCCGGCGTGGCTGGCGCCCCAGCTCATGAAGAACAGCGCGTGGGCCAAGATGAGCTGGTCCTGCGAGGCTCGCGCGGCGGCCAGGCTCTGCTCGGTGAGTGGGGCGGTCCGGGGCGCGTCACCGGTGAACATGGCCACGTAGGCCAGGCCGAGCAGCGCCCTGGCCTCTTCGCCGTGGTGGCCGGCCGCCCGGGCCAGCGGTAGCGCGGCCTCGTAGGCCGCGGCCGAGTCGGCGTACTCGTTCTGGAACCGGGCCAGCAGCCCCTGCGTGCTGAGGGCGGCGGCCTGCTCGGCCGGGCCGCCGTGCGCGCGGGCCAGCGCCACCGCCCCGGCGGCCAGCCGTTCCGCTTCGTCGTAGGCAGCCTGGCCGATTGCCAGCTGACCCGCGGCGACCAGGCAATTTATCCGAACGAGGGCCATCTCCGCCCCACTGCCGCCCGACAGCGCAAGGGCCTCGGCACACCACTGGCGGCCCTCGCTGAGATGACCGCGGTGAGCCCAGTAGCGCCCGAGCGCCCCGGCCAGCCGCAGCGCCCCCGCCGCGTCACCCTGATCCAGGGTCCAGCGCAGTGCGGCCCGCAGGTTGTCGTGGTCGGCGTCGAGCCGGGCCAGCCAGGGCACCACGTCCGGGCCCGCCAGCGCGGGCGCCCCCTGCTCGGCCAGGTCCAGGTACCACGCGGCGTGGAGCCGCCGGGCTGCCTCGGCTTCCGCGCGGGCCTCGAGTTGCTCGGTGCCGTACTCGCGGATCGTCTCCAGCAGGTGGACCCGCGGCCCGCCGGACGTGGCCGCGGCCGGCATCCGGACCAGGTTCCCGGCCACCAGCGCGGCCAGGTGAGTCACGGCGTCCGTCCCGCATACCGCCTCAACCGCGTCGAGGCTGCCGCCGCCGGTGAACACGCACAGCTGGCGGAACAGCCGCTGCTGCGCCTGGTCCAGGAGCTCGTAGCTCCAGGCGATCGCGTCGCGCATGGTCTTCTGCCGGTCCGGCAGGTCGTGCGGGCCGTCCACCAGCACCGGCAGCCGGCGGGTCAGCCGGGTCAGCAGGTGACCGGGCGGCAGCAGCGGGAGCCGGGCCGCGGCCAGCTCGAGGGCCAGCGGGATGCCGTCGAGCCGGCGGCAGATCCCGGCCACGGCCTCGCTCGTCGCCGCGTCCGGCGCGAGCTCCACCCCGGCCGCCTCGGCCCGGTCCCGGAAGAGCTGGACGGCGGGGGCGTCCTCGGCGTCGGCCGGCCCCGGCAGCGCCAGCGGGGCGACCGGGTGCTCCCGCCCGGCCCGGACACGCAGCGCCATCCGGCTGGTGATCAGGATGACCACGCCCGGACAGGCGGGCAGCAGCTCGAGCACCGCGTCCCGGGCCGCGAGCACATGCTCGAAGTTGTCCAGCACGAGCAGCATCCGCCGCTCGCGCAGTGCCATCGCCAGCAGGCTGGCCAGCGGGGTCGCGTCCCGTTCGTCCACTCCCAGCTGCCGGGCGACGGCGCCGAGCACCAGCGCCGGGTCGCGCAGCGGCGCCAGGTCGACGAAGACCACCCCGTCCGGGAAGCCGCCCGCCAGCCGTTCGGCCACCTCGATGGCCAGCCGGGTCTTGCCGACGCCGCCCGGGCCGGTGAGGACCAGCAGCTGGGTGTCGCCGCGGCGGAGCAGGTGGACGACGGCAGCGGCCACGCTGTCCCGGCCGATCAGCGGGGTGAGCGGCCGCGGCAGCGCCGGGGTCCGGACGGCCGGCGCCGGACCGGCCCCGGCGGGCCCGGGATTCCCGTCGGACGCGGGCCGGGCCGCGGCGAGCAGGGCCGCGCGTCCGGCCGGGTCCAGGTTCAGCGCGTCGGCCAGCAGCCCCACGGTGTCGAGCCGCGGTGTGCGGTCCGGGGCCCGTTCCAGGTCGCTGATGGCCTTGGCGCTCACGCCGGCCCGTTCGGCCAGCGCTTCCTGGGTCAGGCCGGCGGCCAGCCGGCGCTGCCGCAGCAGCTCACCGAAAGACGGCATGGCCGGTGTCTCCGAAACGGGGAGTGAACGGGGAGCGCTCGTCCTGTCGGCCGGGTGCGCCCGGCCGCAGGCTAGGCCTCATGTCCCCGGAAGATCTCAGGGTCCGCGCGCGCCGCCTGATCGAGGAAGTCCTCAACCAGGGCGATCTCGCGGTCGCGAGCGAGCTCATGTCCCCCACCTGCACACACCACATTCCCGGCGGCGAGCTCGCGCCAGGCCTGGCGAGCCTGCGGGACTGGCTGTCCCGTACCCACCGAATCTTCCCAGACTTCCACGCCATCGTGGAAGACGAATTCACCGCGGGCGACCAGGTGGCCCAGCGGATCACCGCCTACGGCACGCACGCCGCGACCGGGCGGGCGGTCGAGTTCACCTGCCTGCACATCGTCCGGGCGGGTGCCGACGGGCGGTTCGCCGAGCACTGGTGCACGGCCGACGTCCTGGCCGTGCTGGGCCAGCTCAGCTCCCCGGCGCTGCGGCAGGTGATCTAGGTGCCGACCTCCGTGCCGGACCGTGACCAGGCGGCCAGGCGGCAAGCGCGCTGGGCCGCCACCGCCACCCTGGTAGCGATCGTGCTGGTGGTGCTGGCCGGACTGGTCCTGACCGTGCTGGAGTGGAACTCGCTGGCCCTGAGCGACGCGGTCAGCAATGTCAGCTCGCTGGCCGGAGCGACCGCCTACGCCGTGCTCGGGGTGCTGATCGTGCGCCAGGCAGGCGGCAACCTGGTGGGCTGGTTCATGCTGGGCGAGGGGGCGGCGAACGACGTCATGGCGACCGGTTCGGCCTACGCGATCTACGGTGCCAAGGCGCATCCCGGCGCGCTCCCGGCGGCGAGCGCGGTCGGGGCGCTGTCCGAGACGGTCTTCGTCCTGGTAACTACGGGCCTGGCCGCCATCTTCCTGGTTTTCCCGACCGGGCGGCTGCTCTCGCTCCGCTGGCGGCCGGCCGCCGTGGTGGGCGTGGCGCTGACCGGCCTGAGCCTGGCCTCGTTCGTGGTCAGCGTCCGGCGGGTGGCGCTGCCCGCGGTGGGTGGCATTTCCTTGTCCTACCCGAACCCGCTGGCCGTCCGGGCGCTACGGCCGGCGACGGCGTGGCTCGGCACCCTGACCGGGCTAGCCTTGGTATACCCGCTGGTGCTGGCGGCTGCGGTAGTCTCGCTGGTCCTGCGTTACCGGCGCGGCGACCAGCGGCTGCGCCAGCAGATGAAGTGGCTGGGGCTGGCCTTCGTCGGGGTGCTGGTGACGCAGGCGGTCGGCGGCCTGGCCACCGCGTTCGGCCAGGCCAACACGCTCTGGGAGAGCGTGCCGTTCAGCCTGACCCCGTTCCTGGTGTACCTCGCCATCCCGGCGGCGATGGGGATCGCGATCCTGCGGCGGCGGCTGTTCGACATCGACGTGATCATCAGCCGGGCGCTGCTGGTCACCTTGCTGTCGGCCGGGGTGACGGCGGTGTATACGGCCATCGTGCTCGGCCTGGGGACGTTCGTCGGCCACCGGCGCAATCCGCTGCTCACGATCGCGGCGGCGGTCGTCATCGCCCTGGTGTTCCAGCCGCTGCGGCAGCGGGCCAGCCTGCTGGCCAACCGGCTGGTCTATGGTGTGCGGGCCACGCCGTATCAGGTGCTGTCCGACTTCGCGGCGGATATGGCGGGCCAGCTGGACCTGGGCGAGGCGCTCGACCGGATGGTGTCGCTGCTGGCCGGCGCGTCCGGGGCGACCCGGGTGGAGGCGTGGATCCGGATCGGCGGCGAGCTGCGGCCGGGCGCGATCTGGCCGAGCGGTTTGCTGCCGTCCGCGGCGGCGCGGCTGGACGGTGCGTTCGAGGGGGCCGCGGGCCTGCCGGTCCTCGGCCCCGAGGGTCATGGAACCCGGGTGGTGCCGGTCCGGCACGGTGCGGACCTGCTCGGCGCGATCTCCCTGACCAAGCCGCGCGAGGAGGCGCTGACCAGCGCCGAGGACAGCCTGCTGCAGCATCTGGCCTCCCAGGCCGGGCTGGTCATGCGCAATGCGCAGCTCACCGCGGAGCTGCGGGCCACGATTGACGAGCTGCGGGCGTCGCGGCGGCGGCTGGTCGAGGCCCAGGACGCCGAGCGGCGCAAGATCGAGCGGAACCTGCACGACGGGGCGCAGCAGCAGCTGATCGCGCTGTCCATCCAGCTCGGCCTGCTGGCCGAGGCGGCCGACGACCCCGGGCTGGTCCGGGAGGCTATCCCGGAGCTGAAGGCACAGCTCAGCGCGGCGCTGGACGACCTGCGGGCGCTGGCCCGCGGCATCTACCCGCCCCTGCTGGCCGACCAGGGCCTGGTCGTGGCGCTGCGGGCGCAGGTGTCCCGGAGCGCGGTGCCGGTCGTGCTGGAAGCGGACCAGATCGGGCGGTACTCGCCGGACGCGGAGAGCACGGTGTACTTCTGCGCCCTGGAGGCGCTGCAGAACGTGGCCAAGCACGCCCGGGCCTCGCGGGCCGTCGTCCGGCTGGCGGGGAACGGGGGCGGCCTGGAGTTCTCGGTCAGCGACGACGGCGCGGGCCTGCCGGCCAGCGGGCTGCGGGCCGGATCGGGCCTGCAGGGCATGACGGACCGGCTGGCCGCGCACGGCGGCACGCTGGACGTCCGCTCCGAGCCCGGTCGGGGCACCACGATCAGCGGCCGGCTCCCGGTGGCGCCGGCGGATGCCGCGGTCCCTGTCCCGGCGATGGCGTGATCGCGGTCTGGTAGCCGGCCAGCCGGTCTGGGTCCATCCGGTCGTAGCAGGCCAGGATGGCCTCCTTGGTCCGGTAGCGGCCGTGCCGGGCGAGGTCGGCCCGGCGTACGCCGGTGAACGTGTCCATGATGTAGTCCGCGTCGGCCCGGCCGATCCCGTAGAGCCGGAAGAACAGCGCGTCGAGCTCGGCCCGGATGGCGAACCGGCGCTCCTCGTCCCACCGGAACGGCGGGCCCTGGTCGCCCAGGCTGCGTGCGAACGGCGCCATGTCGTGCGCGGTGTAGGTCAGCTCCAGGACCCGGGCCGCGCAGAAGGCGCCGAACGGGCGGACCGCGAGCGGCGGCAGCACCGGCAGCTGCCGCACGATGAAGTAGTTCAGGTTCACCCCGCCGACCTTCTGCCGGGCCACGTAGTCGAAGCAGAACGCCGAGAGCATGGCCAGCAGCGCGGGCACCTCGCCCGCGGCGGCGGGACCGACACGGATCAGCGGCGTGCTGTTCCCCACCGCGGCTCGCGGTAGGAGGTACGGCACGAACGTGCGCTCGTTCGTCGGGCTGGTGACGCTGGAGAAGCCGAGCTGCCAGCTCTCGGCGGCGACGTCAAGCCCGGCGGCGTCCACCCAGAAGGCGGGCATGGCCACCCGTCCGGGATCGCGCTTGTCGGCCGCGGTGAGGTACCGCGGCCGGTATGGCCGCCGACCGCCGGCCAGGGCCACGTCGGCCGCCCGGTGATCGAAGAAGCTGGCCATGATGCCCTGGTAGAGGGGCAGCATGCGGTCCGCGCGGCGGCGGAAGACATTACCTTCCAGGTGCCAGCCGCCCCGTTCGGCCTGATCCCGGGTACGGAACCGGGACGCGTCGGCGGACATGTCGAGCATCCGGGTGAACGAGATGCCCCAGGGATTGCCGCCGGGCGCGCTCTCGCGGACCAGGACCGGAACGCGCTGGTAAACGCCCAGGGTGACCTCGGCATCCCGGCGGGTGCGGAACACCGGGCAGGTGCCGGTGTTCGGGTTGAGCCGGGTGATCTCCTCCGGGGTGAGCGTGAAACGGCGCCCCGGGTCGTCGAGGTCGGGCACGTCGCGCAGGAAGAACGCGAAATCGGCGCGAGGCTGGCTGGTGTCCCGTCCCGTCAGGGTGAGCAGGGAGAACTTGTAGGACCGGTGCACATCGGGAAACAGGAGCGCGCCGTTCCCGAAGTCCAGGAGCGAGGCGAGGGCGCCCTGATCCACCAGTTCCCGGAAGAAGGGCTGCGGGCCGAGATCGGTGGCGATGCCGGTGGGGACGATCAGGCCGAGCCGGCCGCGCGGACCGGTCAGCGCCCGTCCCGCCTCGGCGAAGACGGCGTACGCGTTGACGTCGCCCCGCGCGGTGAGCGGGTAGCGGCCGGATGCGCGCAGGAACCGGCTCGCCCCCGCCGCCCGCGGCTGGTGCTTGATCCGCTCCCACGGGGGATTGCCGAGGACGCAGGTGAAGCCGCCCGCGGCGAAGACGGCGGGAAACGCCAGGTGCCAGTGGAAGAAGCCGTGCTCGGCGGCCAGCCGGGCGATCTCGGCCGCGGTGGGCGGCGGTGCCCCCGGCGGCCGGACCAAGGCGGCGCACCAGGCGTCGGCGGCGTCCCGCCCGGCCGGGACCGGGGTCGCCGGGAGTGCGCCGATCAGCGAGTTACCGTGCCGGATGCGGGCGTCCAGGAGGCCGAACGGCTGGCCCGGTTCCGCCGCCTCCAGCCAGAGCGCCATCTTGGTCAGCTCGACCGCCATCGGGTTCACGTCCACGCCGTAGACGCAGTGGCGCAGCACGTCCCGCAGCGGCCCGGGGCCGGGCAGGCGCCGGGCGATCCGCCGGGCCGCGGCGACCAGGAAGTACCCGGCGCCGCAGGCCGGGTCGCAGACCGTGGTGGCCAGCAGCGCCTCGGGCCGGTCCCGGGTCTGGTCCAGGACCGGTTCGAGCGCGGAATCCAGCAGGCGCTCGACGAGCGCAGGCGGCGTGTAGTACGAGCCGGTGGCCTTCCGCTCGCCGCCCTCGAGCAGGGCGGTGTAGGCCGCGCCGAGCCCGGCCCCGCTCAGGTCCCGGTAGTCCAGGCCCAATGACCCGACCGCGGCGAGCAGGTCCTCGTCTCCGAACTCGCCGGCTGGGCCGTGGTTCAGGAACCGGCGACGCGCGACCGGGCCCGGATCGAGGAGCAGGCCGCGCTCGGCGGCCATGCGCCAGAACATCAGCCGGAACGCCGGGCGGATCAGGGCTGCTTCCATCGGATGCCGGCCGCCCGTCAGTGACCCTCGTGCGGGGGCAGCGTCCGTTCCTCGTGGTCGAGCTCGCGTTCCAGCGTGCGCAAGCTGGCGTCGGGCAGGTGGCCGGCGTCGCGCCAGCGCAGCAGCTCCTCGCGCTGGGCGTCGATGACGGCCCGCCGGGCCCGTACGGCCACCTGGTATCCGGGGGTGGCGGCCGGGACCGCGTCCTCGCCGGCCTCCTCGAGGCGCCCGAGCAACTGCCGGTAGCGCCGGGCCTTCTGCTCCAGGCTGGTCCGCAGCGCGTCCAGGGCCGGGGCGGGCACGGCCTCCCCGAGCATGTCGTCGTCGGCGGCGATCTGGTCCAGGCAGGCCAGGCCCGCCTGGACCGAGGCGGCCCGGGCCTGGGTGCGCACCAAGGCCGCGTCGGCCAGGTCGGCGCGGATGCCGGCGACGCGCGCGACCGGCCCGAACGTGAGGCCCTGACCGATCAGGGTGACGACCACGACCAGGAACGCGCAGAACAAGATCAGGTCACGGCCGGGGAAGGGATGACCGTCCGAGGTGGTCAGCGGGATCGTGAAGACCGCCGCCAGGCTGATCACGCCGCGGGTGCCGGCCCAGCTCAAGATCGCGATCTCCCGGCCGGACAGGTGGCCGCCGTCACCCTCGGCGGGCGGGAGGCCCCGGCGCGTGCGCACCGCCCGGGGCAGGGTCTGGGTCAGCGCCAGCCACAGCGGCCGCAGCAGCAGGACCACGCCCAGGCTGACCGCGGCCGCGGCCCAGATCGTGGCGGCCGGGTAGGCCTTCAGGCCGCGGAAGACCGGCACGATCTGCTGCCCGATCAGCAGGAAGACGAACCCCTGGAGCAGGAAGTCGACCAGGTGCCAGACCGCGGTGGCCTGCAGGCGGCTGGCCCCCGAGGTGAACCGCGGCGTGTTGTGGCCGACCATCAGGCCGGCCACCGCGACCGCCAGCACCCCGGAGACGTGCAGTTCCTCCCCGAGCAGGTAGGCGGCGAACGGCGTGGCCAGCGAGATGCCGTTGACCAGCAGCGGATCGCGGATGGCCGACAGCAGCAGGCGGACCACGACCGCCACGACGACGCCGGACAGCAGGCCGCCCGCGGCGGCCAGCACGAAGCGCGCGACCGCGTCCCCCAGCGAGAAGCCGCCGCTGGTGGCCGCGGTAACCGCCACGGTCAGCGTGGTCAGCGCGGTGGCGTCGTTGAGCAGGCCCTCACCCTCGATGATCGTGATGAGCTTGGCCGGCAGGCCGGCCCCGCCGCCGACGGCCAGGGCCGCCACCGGGTCGGTCGGGGACAGCGCGGCGCCGAGCGCGACGCCGGCCGCCAGCCCCACCCCGGGCACGAACAGGTCCATCCCGACCCCGGTGACCAGCGCGGTGGCCAGCACCAGTCCGATCGACAGGCTGATCACCGTGCGCAGGTTGGCCCGGATGGCCAGCAGCGAGGAGTTGAGCGCGGCGCTGTAGATCAGCGGCGGGATGACGAAGGTCAAGATCACGTGCGGGTCGAGCGTCAGGTTCGGCCCCGGCAGCACGGCGTAGACCAGCCCGGCCACGGTGAACAGCGCCGCGGCCGGCAGCCTGGTCCGGTCGGCCAGGAATTGCAGCGCGACGATGACGGCGACGGCAGCGAGAATGAACGCCAGCAGATCCAGCACGGGCACCCCCACGGTGTCCCATCATTGTGACCGAGCCGGGTTCAGGCCGCGCGGAGTCGCGGTGGAGGTTTTACGCGAGGCTGGCCTGGTTCCGCTGGCTGTTCCTGGTCATCACGTAGCGGACCAGGCTGACCAGCACCTTCTTGACCGAGTCGCGCTCGCGCGCGTCGCACAGCACGACCGGTACCTCCGGGGCCAGGCTGAGCGCGATCCTGATGTCGTCCGGCTCGAACCGCGGGGCGCCGTCGAAGCAGTTGACCGCGATGACGAACGGCATCCCGTTCCGCTCGAAGTAGTCGATCGAGGCGAAGCAGTCGGCGACCCGCCGGGTGTCGGCCAGCACCACGGCGCCCACGGCGCCGATGGCCAGGTCGTCCCACATGAACCAGAAACGCTCCTGGCCGGGCGTGCCGAACAGGTAGAGCACCAGGTCGGACGGGAAGCTGATCCGGCCGAAGTCCATGGCCACGGTCGTGGTGGTCTTGGCGCTCACCCCGCGGGTGTCGTCCACGCCGACGCTTCGGTCGCTCAGCGGCTCCTCGGTCCGCAGCGGCCTGATCTCGCTGATCGTCCCGACCATGGTGGTCTTGCCCACGCCGAAGCCACCGGAGATGAGGATCTTGGCGGTCGCCGGGACGGCATCTGCGGCTGAGGCGCCGTCAAAGCGATTCAAGTCCATCGAGCACCATCCTCAAGAGCCGCTGATCGGTTACTGGTTGCTTCTGCGTGGAGAGCACCCGGAGCATCCCCTCGCTGGTGAGGTCGCCCAGCAGGACCCGGACCACGCCCAGGGGGAGGTCGATTTCCGAGGTCAGGTCGACGATGGGCGTGGGCCGGCGGCACATGTTCAGGATCCGCCGGTGTTCCGGGCCGGGACGGAAGTGCGACGACGGCCGCTCGCTGGTGGCGACCACGACGTCGATCAGGCCGAACGACACCCCGCCGCTCGGCAGCGTCCGCCCCTTGGTCAGGGCATAGGGCCGGACCACGGGTCCGGCGTCCCGGTCGAACCAGCGGTCCCCGTAACTGTCGTGGCTGGTCACTCCGCGGCTATTTCGTGATCAGGGAACCTGGGCTCGGCGTCGAGGTACTTGCCCATCCGCCGCACCAGCATGGCCATCTCGTAGGCGATGAGCCCGACGTTCGCGTCGGCCGACGTCAGCACGGCCAGGCAGGTCCCCTTGCCGGCCGCGATGACGAACAGGAAGGCGGACTCCATCTCGATGATGGTCTGCCGCACCTCGCCGCCGTGGAACTGCCGCCCGGTCCCCCGGGCCAGGCTCTGCAGGCCGGCCGCCAGGGCCGACAGGTGCTCGCTGTCCTCGGGGGTCAGGCCCCGTGAGCCGGCCACCACCAGGCCGTCCCGGGACAAGACCAGCGCCTGCTGGACATGCTCAACCTGAGTGACGAGGTTGTCCAGCAGCCAGCTCAGCTGCCCGGTCGTATCAGTCTGTGCCATTACCAGCCTCGCTATCGGTCAGTTCCGTTACCCGGGGCACCCTCAGGATGGTCGAGATCGTCCACGCGCCCGCGCCGCCAGCCCTGCTGCATCGTGCTCAGCATGTTGCGCGTCGCCTCCGGCGAGCGCAGCGGGATCTCGGCCGCCTCGTCCTTGGCCGCACGCGCGGCGTCGCGCCGGGGCCGCAGCTGCGGGGCCAGGCTGGCCTGCGGGACCCGGATGGGCATCCCGAGGTGGCTGCTGGACGACGCGGCGCCGGGCCCGTCGAGCTCGGGTGGGCCGCCGAACGGAGACTCGTTTCCCGGCCGGTCCGGCCGCGGTGACTCGCGCCGGAACATCCCGGCCGAGACGGCCTGCTCCCCTTGCGGGGCGGCGGTCCAGGAGTCCGTCGTCTCGGCGTCCCACGGGGGGCCGGCCGGGGGACGGCCGCCGGCTGACGCCGCGGTCGGCAGCATGGGCGGCGGCCCGATCTCCCACGGCGCGAGCGGAGCGGTCGGGGCCGCCGGGCCGAGCCCGGCGGGGCTGGGGGCTTCGGGGAGCCTGCGGGCCCCGGGGAGCCTGGGGACCTCGGGGGGCCCGGAGCCGTCGGGTACCGCCGGCCATCCCCCGGTCCGGCTGCCCAGTTCCAGGCCGCGGGCCGAGGCGGGCAGCCGGTGCCGCCCGGTCAGGGCGCGCGTGCTGTCGGAGACCCATTCGCCCTGCTCGACCCGGACGGGCGGGGCCTCTTCCGCCTGGACGATCACGCCGAACGGAAGCAGGACCACCGCCGTAGTGCCGCCGTACACGGACCGGCGGAGCGAGACCTCGATGTCGTGCCGGGCCGCCAGCTGGCTGACGACGAACAGCCCGAGCTGGTCGCTGTGGGCCAGGTCGAACTCCTGGGTGCTGGCCAGGCGCCGGTTGATGTCGGCCAGCTCCTCGGCGGACAGGCCCAGCCCGCGGTCCTCGACCTCGGCGACCAGGCCGGTACCCACCCGGTCGGCCCTGACCTCGATCCGGGTGTTGGGCGGGGAGAAGACGGTGGCGTTCTCGACGAGCTCGGCGATCAGGTGGATGACGTCGCTGACCGCGCTCCCGGCCACCAGGTCGTCGGACTCGCTGTTCACGTCGACCCGGACGTAGTCCTCCACCTCGGCCACCGCGGCCCGCAGGACGTCGATGACCGGCACCGGATCACGCCAGCCGCGGCCGGGAACCGAACCCGACAAGATGATCAGGCCCTCGGCGTGACGGCGCATGCGGGTGGTGAGGTGGTCGAGGCGGAACAGGTCGGCGAGCGCCTCCGGCTCGCTGGTCCGCCGTTCCATCGCGTCCAGCATCCCCAGCTGCCGGTGCAGCAGGGACTGGTTGCGCATGGAGATGTTCAGGAAAACCTGGTTGACCCCCTTGCGCAAGTTGGCCTGGTCGACGGCGGCCGTGACGGCCGCGGCCTGCACGGTGCCGAACGACTCCGCGATCCGGGAGATCTCGGCGATGCTGCTGGCCGGCGGGGCGGGCGACTCGGCCTGCACGTCCACGTCCTCGCCGCGGCGGAGCCGCTCGACCACGCGCGGCAGCCGTTCGTCGGCCATGCCGCGGACGCTGTCGTTCAGGCCGGTCATGTCCCTGGTGACCTTGCGGCCGAACCAGACGAGCAGGAAGATCGAGGCGATCACGGCGAGCAGGCCGACGCCGCCGGCCAGGGCGGCCTCGATGACCAGCCGGCTGGCGAGCGAGTTGCTCATCGCGCCCAGCTTGGACCCGCTGTCGAGCTCGGCCTTGCCCATCCCGGCCAGGTAGGCGCCCGAGGCCTGCTGCCAGGCGGCCGGGCTCACCGGAACCGGCTGGCCCGCCGGGCTGGCCATGATCTCGTCTTCCATCGCCTGGAACTGCTGGTACTGCTGGGTGCTCTCCAGGGCGTTGTACGGGGCGGCGAGGTCGGGGGTCAGCCCGGCGATGCCCTCGCTCATCAGCGAGCGCCGGATGGCGACGCTGGTGGTGAACTGCTGGCGGGCGGCCGTGCTCATCTGGCCGCCGCTGGCCAGCGCGCCGCCGACGAGCGCCGCCTCTCGGCTGCCCAGCTGGATCGCGTAGGACAAGTTGGTGGCGCCGATCGAGACGTCGGTGAACGAGGCGTCCTTGCCGTTGGAGGAGAAGTAGAACCGCCACTGGGCGTCGACCAGGTTGCTGTAGACCGTGAACGCGGCCAGCGGGCTGATCGTGCCCGCGTCCACGGCCGCCCGGGTCCTGCCGAGCTGCCCCAGGGCGCTGAACAGGGCGTCTTGCGCCGCCCGGGCGTGGGGCGCCTCCTGGCCCTGCACCGGCGTCATCACGTTCTTGGCGACGGCGAACCCCGCGTCGACGGTCTTGCGCGCGGCCAGCATGGACGCGTTCGAGACCGTCCGGCCGCTGCTCAGCCATACGTAGGTCGCGGCCTGCTCGGCAGGCAGGCCCTGGGTGAGCTCGCCGAACCCGTTGGTCACGATCTTGACGCCCTGGTTGTACGTGTGGTCGGTGACGGCGTTGGCGATCGTGGTGCTCGCCGCGAACGCGTACAGCGCCAGCAGGGAGACCAGGGGGACGGCGAACATGCCGATCAGGAACAGGCGGATGGGCCGTGAGCGGGCCGGACGCCGGGGTAGGGCCATTGCGCCTCGCAGGGGAAGAGCACGGAGGAAGGCATCCGTCCAGCCGACCGCGAGAAGACCCGTCAGGCCTGATCTGACGTCCCCCGCCGGCGGCCGCCGAGGCCCCCCGGCGTGACAAACCTGGATGTTTACAGCTAGTAAGACTTCCGGACCGTAACACGAGTTAACACGCGCAAATAGGATCATTTCTTAAGATCGTTAGCAGACCGCGACCTGCGTCTCCCGCGGCCCTATCGAACCCCTGCGGCCTGCGGTGAGCCCGGTCGAATCGCGTTCCCGGCGGCCGGCGTGTCCCACCCAGAAAAAGGCTTAATCAGTAACCTGAATAGATTGACGGGCGCGGAATTCAGTGGTTGCGGCGTGGTGCCCGATCCCGCAGCATGAACAAGGTCGCGCCGCGGGCTATCCGGCCAGGTCCAGCTGGAGCAGGGCGTTTTCCACGACTTCGCCGAGCGCCGGGTGGATCCAGTACTGGCCGCGGGCCATCTCGGCCACGCTCAGCCCGGTCGAGGCGGCCTGCACCAGCGGCTGGACCAGCAGCGAGGCCTGGTACCCCAGGATGTGAGCGCCGAGGAGCCTGCCCGTCCCGGGATCGGCGTACAGGGTGCAGATCCCGGTGGTGTCCCGCAGGGCCCAGCCGTAGGCCGTGTCCCGGTAGGCCTCGGTGGCCTCTACGTAAGGCCGGTGGCCCGCCAGGTCCTGGACACGGGCGCCGACCGTGGCGATCTGCGGGTCGGTGAACACCGCGGCCGGCACCCAGTCGTGCGGGAACGGCCGCAGGTCGCCGGGATGGGCGAGGTTGTGGGCGAGCGTACGGGCCTCGGCGTTGGCCACGTGCTTGAGCTGGTACGGCGAGCTGACGTCGCCCAGCGACCAGATCCCCTCGGCCGTCGTCCGCCCGTACTGGTCGACCTCGATGCGCCCGTCGTCCCGCAGCGCCACCCCGGCGGCGTCCAGGCCGAGGTCGTCGCTGTTCGGCTGGCGTCCGGTGGCCACCAGCAGCAGGTCGCCCGTCACGGCCGAGCCGTCTTCGAGGTCCACCGCCACTCCGGCGGCGCCGTGACGGCGGGCGCCGGTGATCTGCGCCGACAGGCGGACGTCCCATTTGCGCTGGGCCAGGTCGGTGAAGCGCGCCGCGATAGAGGTGTCGAACGTGTCGATCAGCCGGGGTGCCATGTCGATCATGGCGATGGCGACGCCCAGGCTGGAGAAGATGTGCGCGAACTCGGCCGCGACGTAGCCGCCGCCGACGATGACGATGCTGGCGGGCAGCGAGCCGATACCCATGATCGTGTCGGAGGTATGGAACTCCACTCCGGACCCGGCGATGACCGGCGGGACCGTCGGCCGGGCCCCGGTCGCCACCACGATGCGGTCGGCGGTGATGAGCGTCCGGTCGTCGATGACCAGCTCGCGCGGACCGCGGAAGCGCGCCCGTCCCTCGAACAGCGTCACCCCGTCCTGGCCGGCGCGGGTGCGGCGGCCCTTCGCCGAGACCTGCTCGATGCGCGAGAGGACGCGGCCCTGGATCGCGGGCCAGTCCACGCCGGTGAGCTCGGCGCCGATACCGAACCCGGCCGCGTGGCGGACCCCCTCGGCCACGTCGGCGGTGTGCACGAACATCTTGCTGGGGATGCAGCCCCGGTTGAGGCAGGTCCCGCCGAAGGCGCCGGATTCGATGAGCGCGACGGGGCCCCGTCCGGGATCCTCTGGCACCACGTTATTGGCGGAACCGGATCCGATGATGGCCAGTGAGAAGTGCTGCACCCTCGAATCGTAGTTTGAGTAAAACAGTCAGCCAGGATCGGGCGTGTGCCACTCGCTAGGGACAAGGACTTGAAACCCCGGGGTGGCACACGCTCTCCCCATGGTGGATCTTGCTCCGGCGGCGTGGTTCTCAGTTTGAGAAGGCGGCTACGCGGTGGCCCGGCCGCAGAGCACCAGGGCCCAGGTGAGCAGGGCGAAGGCCGGCACGCTGGTGGCGACCCGGAGCAGGTTCGCCGCCGCCCAGCGGGCCTCGCCGAACTGGGCGCGGACCTGGGCGACGTTGATGTGGGCCGGGTCGCCCGCCGCCTTGATCGCGTCGTTGAGGGGTACGTTCACCGCCACCGTGACGATGACGGTGACCAGGTAGAGGCTCAGCGCCACGGCAATCCAGGGGAAGGCCGGCGTCCCCCGGTTGGCCAGGGCGGCCGCCGCGGTGAGGACCAGGGCACCGCCGAACGCGGTGATCATGACTTGTGATTTAACCTGTGGGGCAGCTTTGTCCCGATGATCCTGGATCGGTCTTTTTTTCGATCTGGTAGCGGGGTGCTGGGCCGCGGGTGCTGCCTCTGGGCCGGCCGGGTCCGGGCCTGGAGGGTTTCGGCGCACGGGCGGGAGTGCCGAGGCGGGCGCGGATGTGGCGAAATGACCGGCGGGCGCGGACCGGGGAGGGGTCCCTGCCGGGCGGGACCGGGCGTTCCCAGGGCCGCCGCAGGTCCGGTGCGGACCGGCGGGCCAGGTGCAGCTGGGTATAGGCGGCGATGACGAGCCAGGTCCACAGGTCCGCCTGCTCCGGGGTCCGGGGCCGGGCGCAGGTCCAGCCCAGGGTGCCCTTCTCGAACCGGAAGCCATGCTCGGCGTCGAATCTGCGCAGGTAGCCCCGCCAGATCACGTCCAGGTCGCACGAGGTGCCGGGCGGCGCCGTCCACCACAGCCACAGGTCCCTGTCCGGGACCGTGCCGTCCGGCATCTTCTCCGCCCTGACCCGGATCACGGTGCCGGCCACGACGCCGCCGGGCGGCAGCGGGCTCGCGGCGAAGTAGCCGCGGGCGCTGATCTGCTGGTGCAGGCCGTGCCAGGCGCGGACCTCCACCCGGCCGTAGCGGCCGGAATCCGCCACGACCAGCTCCTGATCCGGCGGCGGCCAGCCCGCGTGCTCTGACATCTTCAGCCGCTGGCCGTGCCGGCGGGGCCGCCCCTTGTCCCCGGGCCGCCGCGCAGGCGGCGGGGCATAGAACACCCGGCGGCCCTCATCACGCAGCCGGACCAGCACCTGCGCCGGGACCTCCCGCAGCGCCCAGGACACCGCCGCCGGCGCATAGCCCGAGTCGAAGATGGCGAACGGCGCCGGCTGGCCCGCCCGGCCGCACCGGCCCCCGGCCCGCAGCCGCGCGATCAGGCCCCTCACCTGCCCCGCCGCGACCTCCACCTGATCATCACACGGGCGCAGCCGCACCGCGTCCACCGGGAACACCCACGACGACGTCCCCCACTCCACCCCGGTCACCCGCGAGTACGACCAGCCCGGCACCGTCTTGCGCCGCCCGTCGCACCGGCACGCCGCATAACAGTGCATCCGCCCCGGCGAGCACCGCGCATCCGGCCGCGGCCACGTCGACAAGTCCACCGCGAACAGCAGCGGGAACCCCTCCGGCAGCGCCCCCGCCAGCGCATCCCGCAGCCGCCCCGCATCGATCCCGCCCCGCGCCAGCGCCGCATACAGCGACCCGTGACCACGCCGGAACTCCGCCGCCAGCGACAGCTCCGCCACCGACCGCACCGGCCCGTCCGCGCACAGCACCGCATCACACAAATCCATCAAAGCGTCCGGCCACCCCGTGAAACACCGGTACAGCTCACCCCGGAACCACGCCAGCCGGCCCAGCCCGGCTCCGTCACATGGCATGCTAGACACCACGGCCACCGTCCCATGTCTTCAGTTCTGTGGAAGGAACCCGAAGATCATCGTGCGGTGGCCGCACCACGTCACCACGACACGCCGGAACGAACCGCGCACAACCGGCAACCCAGACGCCGAACCTTAAATCACAAGCATGAACCAGGGATTGATGATGGCCCGGTCGATCTGCTGGAAGGCGCCGACGAAGGTGCGGTCACCGGCAAGGTGGTGAGGCGGAGCAGCGGGCTGGTCATTATGGTCTCCCCGAGACGGTCAGTTTCTTATGCCGCCAGTCAAGTCGGCGCCGGTGCGACAGCCAATGGCGCATAGTCGCAACCGGATACGCGATCGTCTAAGTTGTCGGGCATGGACGCGATCGCCGGGCTGCTCGACGGCCCCCGCGCGCGGCGGGCCTTCCTGCTGCGCTGCACCATGGACCCGCCCTGGGGGCTGCACATCAGGGACGAGGCGCCGCTGACCCTGGTGGCCGTGCTCCGCGGCCACGCCTGCTTCGTCGTCGACGGCGGCGAGCCGTGCCAGCTCGGCCCCGGTGACGTGGCCATCGTGCTCGGCCCGGACCACTACCTGTTCGCCGACGACCCGTCGACGCCGCCGCAGGCGATCATCCACCCGGACCAGCGCTGCACCACCCCGGATGGGCAGGAGATCCCGCCGCTGCGCAGCTTCGGCGTGCGCCGCTGGGGCAACGCGGCCGACGGCGCCACCGAGGTCCTCACCGGCACCTACAACGCCGAGGGCGAGGTCAGCCGGCGGCTGCTCGACGCGCTGCCGCCGCGCCTGGTGCTGCGCCGCGACGACTGGCAGACGCCGGTCCTCGGCCTGCTCGCCGCCGAGATGCTGCGCGACGACGTGGGCCAGGACGCCGTCCTCGACCGGCTGCTCGACCTGCTGCTGATCGACGCCGTGCGCACCCACCTGCGCCGGGCCGAGCAGGCCGCCCCCGGCTGGTACCGCGCCCAGCGCGACCCGGTGGTGGCGCAGGCGATCCGGCTGCTGCAAGAAAGCCCAGCGCAGGCCTGGACGGTCGGCACGCTGGCGCGGCAGACGCAGGTGTCCCGGGCCACGCTGGCCCGGCGCTTCGCCGACGTGGTGGGCCAGCCGCCGATGGAGTTCCTCACCCAGTGGCGGGTGACGCTGGCCGCCGACCTCATCCTGGACCCGGCCGAGACCGTCGCCTCGGTCGCCCGCGCCGTCGGCTACAGCTCCCCCTACGCGCTGAGCGCCGCCTTCAAGCGGGTTCGCGGCGTCAGCCCGCACCAGCACCGCACCGCGCAGCGGGAAAGCATCGCGCAGCGGGAGCGGGTCGCATGAGCACCCCGGAAAGCGGCCTGCCCGAGACCGGCAATCCCGAGCGCGGTACCCCGGGCGAGTCCCAGCTCGGCCGCCTGGAGGCCTTCAGCGACGGCGTGCTCGCGGTGATCATCACGATCATGGCCTTCGAGCTCAAGGCGCCAGCCGGCGACAGCTTCAGGAGCCTGAGCGGCCGGGTCCCGGCGCTGCTGATCTACATCCTGAGCTTCACCTTCGTCGGCATCTACTGGAACAACCACCATCACCTGCTGCGCGCCGCCCGCCGGCTGACCCCCGCGGTGATGTGGGCGAACCTGCACCTGCTGTTCTGGCTGTCGCTCATCCCCGTGCTGACCGAGTGGATCGGCGAGCACGCCGACCATCTCGCCCCGGCCGCCACCTACGGCGTGGTGTGCCTGGGATCAGGAGTGGCGTTCACGATCTTGATCGCGATGATCGTCCGCGCCGACGGCCGGACCTCGACGGTCGCGACCGCCCTGGGGCAGAGCATCAAGCCCTATACGTCGATCGCGCTCTACGCGGGCGGCGTCGCGCTGGCGTTCTTCGACCCCTGGATCTCCTACGCCCTGTACGCGGCCGTGTCGCTCATGTGGTTCATCCCTGACCGCCGCCTCAGTTAGTTTGCATACAATCATGTTTGCGTGAGCCGTGAGAATGCCCGCATCTCCCGTCGGTTGGGTTCATTCGTATACAATAAGGGTCAATCCACCGAGTGAAGGGCAGGGCTAATGCCTCGGCTGCGCGAGATACCCCGGGACGAGGTCCCGAACGATTTCATCCGCCGGGCCTACGACCGGATGTTCGGGCCGGACCGTGACCCCGTGGCCGAGCCGGGGACCGCGACCGGCACGCCCGGCAACTGGTGGACGTGCTTCGCCAACTCGCCCGAGGTGTTCCATCACGCCGTGGCCGGGTTCTCGCTCTACCAGAAGTCGGGGGAGCGGGTGAACCCGGTGCTCAGGGAACTGGGGCAGACCCGGGCGGGCTGGCTGTCCGGCAGCCAGTTCGTGTTCTCCCAGCACAGCAAGTCGTGCCGCAAGCTCGGCATGTCCGAGGAGAAGATCGCCGGCATCAAGGCCTGGGGCGTGTCCGACCAGTTCGACCTGCTGGAGCGGGCCGTGCTGGCCTGGACCGACGCCATCGTGACCGACCACGGCCGGGCCGACGACGCCGTGTTCGCGGTGCTCAAGGACAACCTGACCGACGAGCAGATCCTCGACCTGACCTACATCACCGCCATGTACGCCATGCACGCCACGCTCAGCCGGGCGCTGCGCCTGGAGTACGACGACCGGGACGAGCCGGTGCAGGAGATCGCCGCCCCCGAGGGCGCGGCCAGCCGGGACCTCGGGGCCGACCTGGCCGGCGAATAACAGGGCGGCGTCGAACAGGCCTTCCACCGACCCGACCCGGTCGAAGCCCACCAGCAGCACGTCGCGGCCCTGGTCGATGTGCTCGGTCATCAGCCGGGCCGCGCGCTCGCCGTCGTGGGCGCGGATCGCGTTCCGCAGCAGCCGGTGGAACAGGTTCGAGCGTTCCGACTCGGACCGGTCGAAGCGCCGGAAGGCCTGGAAGACCAGTGGCGCGTCGACGGTCACCGACAGCTGCTGGCGCAGGAGCGGGTGGCGGGCGGCGGTCAGCACGGTCTCGTGGAACTGGCGGTTGGCCGCGTTCAGCTCCCGGAGCTGGTCGATCGTGGCGGGCCAGGGCCCGGTGACGGCCGCGTCGAAGGCCTCGATGGCCTCGTCCATCCGGGCGATCTCCGCCTCGTCGGCCCGGGTCGCGGCGCGCTTGGCGGCCAGCGACTCCAGCGTCGCCCGCAGCTCGTAGAGGTCGACGATGTCCTCGCGGGTCAGCACGCGCACCATCGCGCCCTTGTGCCGTGCGTTGACCACCAGGCCCGCGCCCTCCAGCCGGACCAGGGCCTCGCGCACCGGCGTCCGGGAGACCGCGAGCTCCTCCGCGATCCGCTGCTCGATGAGCCGTTCCCCCGGCCGGTACACGCCCTCGATGATCCGGCGGTAGATCTGTTCGTACGGACCCGTTCGGTTGTCCTTGGACGTGCCTGCCATCAGCTTCGGCTTCCCGGTTCGCGGTGCGGGGCACCATGATCTCTCGGGCTGAACGGTAGCAGCCTCGCGTAGGGCGGCGCCTGCGCCGAACGCTCGATCCGGAGCAGCCGGTTGTACTTGGCCAGCCGCTCCGAGCGGGCCACCGAGCCGACCTTGATCTGGCCCGCTCCCGACGCCACCGCGAGGTCGGCCAGCCAGTCGTCCTCGGTCTCACCGGACCGCGCCGAGATCACCGCGCGCATCCCCAGCCGGGCCGCCTCGTCCGCCACGGTCAGCGCCTCGGTCACGGTGCCGATCTGGTTGACCTTGGTCAGCACGGCGTTGGCGGCGCCGTCGCGCGCGGCCCGGTGCAGCCGGTCCAGGTGGGTCGCGATCAGGTCGTCCCCGACGAGCTGCAGCCCCGGGCAGCGGCCGGCGAAGTCCCGCCACGCCGCCCAGTCATCCTCGCCGAACGGGTCCTCGACCGACAGCACCGGGAAGTCCTCGGCCCAGCCGGCCAGCAGGCCGGCCAGCCCCTGGGGGGCGTAGCGGCGCCCGTCGAGGTCGTAGCTCCCGTCGGCGCGGACCAGGTGCGTCGCGGCCACGTCGAGCGCGATGCCAACCTCGTCCGGCGCCCGGCGGCCCGTCGCCGCGATCGCGTCGGTCACCAGCGCGATGGCCTCGCCGCTGGCCGCGGGGGCGGCCGAGGGGACCGGCGCGCCGTAGCCGCCCTCGTCGCCGACCAGCACGGACGCGCCGCGCGCCCGGAGCAGGCCGGCGGTCGCGTGGTAGACGTCGTGCACCCATTCCAGCGCCTCGCCGGTGCTGCCCGCGCCCGCCGGGATGACCAGGATGTCCTGGATGCCCATGCCGCCCGCGGCGTGCAGGTTGCCGCTGAGGATGTTGACCATGGGCACCGGCAGCCGCGGACGGCGGCCGTCGCCGAGGTGCTGCCACAGTTCCCGCCCGGTGACCGCCGCGCCGGCCCGGGCGGCGGCGACGGACGCGGCCACCATCGTGTTGGCCCCGAGCCGGTCCCGGCGCGCGGTGCCGTCGGCCTCGATCAGCCGCGCGTCGAGGGCGGCCTGGTCGTCGGGGGCCAGCCCGGCCAGCGCCGGGCCGGCGATCGCCCGGGCCGCCGCCACCGCGGCCTCGACGCCCCGGCCGCGCCAGCGCGGATCGCCGGAGTCCCGCAGTTCGGCGGACTCGTGCGATCCGGTCGAGGCGCCCGCCGGGGCCATCGCCCGGTGCCGGGAGCCGTCGGTGAGGGTGATCGTGACCTCGATGGTCGGGGTGGCGCGCGAGTCGAGCAGCCAGCCGGCGTCCACCTCGGCGATGGTGATCAAGGGGCCTCCGCGCGCAGGTCGTCAAGGAGTCCGGTCAGCGAGCCGTAGCCGCCGTGCAGGGCCTGGCCGCCGATGGCGGCCGCCGCCACCCGGTCCGGCCCGGCGGTCAGGTACTCCACCGGGGACTTGCCCCACAGCCGGGCCAGCATGATCGCGCCCGCGTGCCGTACGGCCAGCGCGGGGTCGGCCGGGCCGCGGTACGCCCGGGCCAGGGCGCGGACGGCCGGCCCCAGCCCGGGCCGCAGGCACGCCTTGAGGAGCAGGTGGGCGGCCAGCATGCCGAGGTCGAACGCCGGATCCCCGGCGTGAATGACCTCCCAGTCGAGCAGCACCGGCGCCCCGCTGGTGACCAGGACGTTCTTCGGGGTGAAGTCGCCGTGCACGAGCCGGGCCGGGATCACGGCGGTGCAGTCCGCGATGAGCGCGGTCAGGGCGGCCGCGTGCTCGGGATGGTCCGCGGCCACCCGCCGGTAGTACGGGTCGAGCCGCAGCGAGTCGAACAGCGCGGCGCCTTCCGGTCCGGCCAGCCCGGCGGGCACTGCCCGCTCGTGCAGCACCGCCATGCCCTGGGCCAGCGCCTCCACCACGGCCAGGTCGGCCCGGCCGGCCAGCAGCTCGGTCTTCCAGTTGGCCGCGGGCGGACCGATCCACTCCAGCTCCAGGATCGGCGGAACGTCGTGCGTCCGGTAGACCCGGGGAACCCGGACCGGGCCGAGCGACCCGCCCAGCGCCCGCAAGATGACGCCTTCCCGGTGCGCCCGGCGCGGGTCGACGATCCACTCGGCCCGGACGTCGAGCCGATGCCGGGCCGACTTGGCCACCCAGGTCTCGTCGATAACCGCGATGAAGCTGGACACGCCGCCGCTCAGCCGCCGGACGGTGCTGTCCGGGCCGATCCGCCCGGCTTCGCGCAGCGCGGACAGCACCGCCTCGAAGCTGTCATCCATCCGGCCGGTTCACCGGGTTGAGGGGAGCCGCCCCGGCCAGCACCCGGAGCAGGTCCTCGGTCGAGCGGCGGCGCAGCTCGAGCACGGAGTGGGCGGAGGAGAACGCGATGTGCGGGGTGAGGATCACGTCCGGCCGCGTGAGCAGCGCGGCCGGGACCTCCGGCTCGGCCGGGAAGACGTCGAGCGCGGCGCCGCCCGGCGGGCCGGCGTCCAGGGCGGCGCACAGCGCGGGGATGTCGACCAGCGCGCCCCGGCTGGTGTTGACCAGCAGCGCGCCGGGCTTCATCCGGGCCAGCCGGGCCGCGTCCATCAGCCCCCGGGTGGCCGGGGTGAGCGGCAGGTGCAGGCTGAGCACATCGCTCTCGGCCAGCAGCACGTCCGGCGGCACGGGCCGCACCCCCGCCGGGGCGAGTTCGGGGTGCCGGTCGTCGGCCAGGACCTCGCAGCCGAGCGCGGCCAGCTTTTCTGCCGTCCGGTGCCCGGTCGGGCCCAGGCCCCACACCCCCGCGACCAGGCCCGGCACCCGGCGCGGCGCGTACCGGCCCGGGTCCCAGATCCCGGCCCGGACGTCGCGGTCGGCGGTGAGGACGCACCGGGCCCAGGCGTGCAGCAGGCCCACGACGTGGTCGGACACCTCCTCGACGCAGTAGTCGGGGACCCGGGTGACCGCGATCCGCCGGGCCGCGGCCGCGGTCAGGTCGATGTTGTCCAGCCCGATGCCCATCCGGCTGACCACCCGCAGCGCCGGGCTGGCCGCGATCACCCGCGCGGTGACCTGGGCCCAGCAGGTGAGGATCCCGTCCACGTCGGCCGCCAGCCCGGCCAGCACGTCCTCGGTCGCCCCGGGCGGCGCCTCGACCAGGTCGAAGCCCGCCGCGTCGCACAGCCCGGCCTCCACGTCCACCCCGGGCCAGGCGTGGTCGGTCAGCAAGACCCGGGGCCGCGTACCGGTCACACCGAGCTCGCCTGCAGCGTGACCGGTCCCGGCTCGCGTCGCATCGTCTCGCTCTCGACCAGCGCGTCGTGCCGGCCGGCCAGCCCGTAGCGGTCCAGCACCGCGGCGTCGTCGCGGCCGGGGGCGGGGGCCGCGCCGGTGACCGCCGGCCGCTGGTCACCGGCGTAGCGGGGCAGCAGCCGGGGCTGGCGCAGGTGCCCCCACGGCTCCTGCGCGACCCGGATGAAATCGTCGTCGTCGGCGCGGGCGGTCTGCTCCAGCGTCCGGACCTCCGTCCAGCCCGCGAAGGCCGCCCGGCCGAACAGGTCCGCCACCCCGGCCACGTCCAGCTCGGCCAGGGCCGCGGCGAACGCGGCCGCGGTGAGGCCGTGTACCTCCCGGTCGGCATCGGGGCACCCGACCAGGGCGAGGGCGGCGGCGAAGGCCTGCCGGCCGGCCGGGCTGGTCGCGGCGACGCCGATCCAGCCGTCCCGCACCCGGTACAGCCGCTGGTCGGCGGCGTACCCCCAGCGGTCGGGGTCGAGCCGGCCGCCCGGCGACGGCGGGTCGGTCAGGCCGAACAGCTGGACGAAGGCGGAGGTGCTGAGCAGGCAGGCCTCCACCGAGCCGGCCTGCCCGGCCGTCTGCCGCTGGTACAGCGTGGCCACGCAGCCCAGGGCGGCCAGCCAGCCGGTGCCGTTGTCCAGGAAGCCGCCAGTGCAGCCGACCGGCTCCCGGCCCCCGCCCTCGGCCAGCGCCTGGCCGGAAAGAGCCTGCGCGGCCGCGTCCACGACCCTCCTTCCGCCGAACGGGGGGCGGCGACCGAATCCCAGAATGGAAATGTGGCTGGTGGCCGGGTTCCTGGCCGCGACCGTCGCGTAGTCGATCCCCAGCCGGGCGCTCGCTTCGGGCAGCGCGTTGGTCAGCACGACATCAGACTGTTCCGTAATCCGGGCCAGCGCGTCCAGCCCTTCCGGCTTGGTCAGGTCGAGTCCGAGCGACAGCTTGTTGCGGTTGTTGCCGGCGAACGTCAGCCCGACCGCCCGGCTGGGTTCGCCGTCCGGGCTCTCCACCCGGACCACCTCGGCGCCGAGGTCGGCCAGCACGCGGCCGCAGATCGGCCCGGCCGCGGCCCGGGAGATGTCGATCACGCGGACGCCGTGCAGCGGACCGGCCGCCACGTCGGTGAGCGCTTCCAGCGGGGCCGCGGCCGCCTCGGTCGCCGTGCACCGCACGAACCGGCCCACCTGGCGCTGAGTCCCGAACGCGTCGTGGACCTCGACCGGCAGGCCGTTGGCCGCGGCCTGCGGGTGGGCCAGGAACGCCTGGCCGTTCAGTACCGGGGCGGCCACGATCTTGTTCTGGACGCAGAGGTCCACGCACTCGTCCACCGACATCCCGGCGACGAACTCCGCCACCAGCACGGCCAGTGCTTCGCCTTGGGCCTGGTCGGCGACGTTGAACGGCAGGGCCGCGTCGAGCTCGGGGTCTTCGGCCAGGTCCGGCCGTCCCGTCAGGCCGAACAGCGTGTGCCACATGTGCCGGGACACCGCGGCCACGAAGACCCAGCCGTCGCGGGCCCGGTGGAACCGCATGACCGGGCTGAACGAGACCGTGTAGGGGTCGCGGTACCGCGGCCGGGCCGCCGCGGGCGGGGGCGCCGGGTCGATGAACGACGCCGACAGGGTCTGCATGACCAGGGTCCCGTCCCGGTCGCTGACCGTGCTTTCCCAGGCGGCTGCACCACCCTCAGACACGGGTACGCCGCGGGCCCGGCTCAGCAGGCCGCTAACCGCGCTGAGCGCGCCCAGGATCCCGGCGCCGAGGCCGGCGATCGGCGAGGCCAGGCAGAACGGGCCGTCGCGGTGGCCGAGCTGGAGCCGCATCAGGCCCGAGCGCGCCTCGGCCAGCATGGTGCCCGCCGGGGCCAGCCCGCCGAGGTCCTCGGCGGGCGGATCGGGGAAGCGCACGACGACCGGGGCGGTGGCGGGCAGCCGGCTGTGCGGGCCGAGCAGCATGACGTCGGCGGCCGGCAGCGGTTCGCCCGGCACCAGGGTGGTCTTCGCCCGATGCACGATGCGGGCGGGACCGGTGAGGTCCGGGAGAGAACCGATCCGGGTGACGGAAGCGCCCAGCTCGGCCAGCAGGAGGCCGGCCACGCTGATGCCGATGGCGCTGCCGTCCTCGATCACCCGCACGCCCTGCAGCGGGCCTTTTTCCATCTCACTCACTCCGGCTGTCCCTGTCTGTCTCGGCCGCGGTGCGTTCCCGGGGCAGCTGGGTCTTGGCGACCTTCTGGTTCTCCGTCAGGGGCAGGTCGGTGACGATCTCCAGGTAACGCGGGCACTTGTAGGGGGGCAGGCGTTCCGCGGACCATGCGAACAGGTCGGCGGCGGTGGCGGCCGAGCCGCTCTCCAGCACCACGAACCCCTTGACGTCCTCCTCGCTGAGGTCGGAGGGGACGCCGATGACGGCGGCCACCACGACCGCCGGATGCTCCTCCAGGACCCGCTCCACCTCGGCCGGGCTCAGGTTCTCGCCCTTGTGCCTGATCAGCTCCTTGACCCGGCCGCCGAAGTAGTAGAACCCGCCGGCGTCACGCCAGGCCAGGTCGCCGGTGCGGAGCCAGCCGTCACGCAGCAGGGCGGCGGACTCCTCCGGGCGGCCGAGGTAGCCCGGGGTGGCCGTCGGGTTGCGGATCTCCAGTTCGCCCACCGTGTCCTCGCCCAGCTCGCGGGCTTCGGCGTCGACGATCCGGGCGGCGGTGACCGTGCCGAGCCGCGGATGCTGCCGCGGCCGTCCCATCGACCCGAACCTGGGTTCCCCTTGCAGCGGCATGATCAGTCCGAACCCGCCGGCTTCGGACTGGGAGTAGCCCAGCACCAGATGCAGCCCGAACCGCTCCTCGACGGCCAGGTGACGCTGGCGGGTGGGGGCCGGGGCGGTGTAGCAGAGCCGCACGCGGTGGGCCGACCGCGGCCGCGGCCCCGCCGACGAAGACCATCACCACCAGCTGCAGCGTCAGGTTCAGGTCGAACGCGGTGTAGGCGACCAGCCCGATGTAGTAGGCGAACAGGCCGCCGGCCACCGCGGTGACGACCGAGCTGCCCACGAAGGCCTGGATCTTGCGGCGCTGGACCCGGATGCCCATGGCCGCCGAGGCGATCTCGTTCTCCTTGACCGAGGCCCACTCGCGCCCGGCCTGGGTCCGGTACAGCCGCTCGATGACGACGAGGCCGATGACCAGCACCACGGCCGCGGTCACGCTGGCCGCCCGGCCCGGGTTCAGCAGCGACGAGCCCGGGCCGGGGTTCATGCTGATGCCGGCCAGGTAGCTGGGGTTCCCCTGCTGCAGCCGCTCGCCCACGAACTGCACCACGTACAGCAGCGCCAAGGTAGCCAGTAGCAGGTAGACGCCGCGGAACCGCAGCCCCGGCACGGCCACGATCGCGCCGGTCACGGCGCCGGCCAGGCCGGCCGCGATCAGCGGCAACGGGAAGGCAGCCAGGCTGTGGACCGCAGTGGTGAACGCGGCCGCGAAGGCGCCCACGGCGAACAGCGCGCCACCGCCGAGCGACACCTGGCCGGCCCGGCCCATCAGCCAGCCCTGCCCGGCCGAGGCCAGGCCGTAGATGGCGATGCTGCCCGCCACGTAGATGTCGAAGCTGGACCCGAAGGCGAGCACGATCGCGAACAGGACGGCGATCACCAGCGGGCCGCGCAGCACCCCGATCCACATGCTCCGGCCCGCGGTGCCCTCCATCCGGGGCACCGGGGAAGCCTGGGCCTCTTTGGGCAGGGCGGCCGGGGTCACTTCAGCGTCACCTCCATGAGGAATGTATGCAATCTAGGACTTACGATCTTCGTGAGTCAAGCATGAAGTTGGCCCGAAACCGTTGATCGTCAGTTGGCTATGCCCTTATAGGTGCAGGATATACGCGTCTGTCGCGGCTCATCAGGGTTGCGAGGAGCCAGCCCTGATCGTTACCGGCCTACCGCACTTTGCATACATTTAGGTCTTGCATACAGTCCGGGGGAGAGGCTTACCATCGGCCGGGACGGCGGTACAAAAGGGGAACGGGACATGACCGAAGGCCTGCCGGCGGGCGTCGAGCGGGACATCGTCACGATGGAGGCGCCGGGAGTCAGCCGGGCCGGCGCGGGCGGTTACCCGCTGCAGGGCTTCTACACCCGGCCCGCCGGGACGATGCCCAAGGTCGCGCTCATCGCGGCCCACTACAACGTGGACTTCGCCGAGCACTACCTGTCCGAGCTCATGGCCCAGCGCGGCTACGGCTTCCTCGGCTGGAACACCCGGTTCCGCGGCGCCGACCACTACTTCGCCCTCGACCGCGCGCTGGTCGACATCGGCCAGGGAATGGCCTGGCTCCGCGCCCACGGCGCCGAGACGGTCGTCCTGCTCGGCAACTCCGGCGGGGGATCGCTCATGGCGGCCTACCACGCGCAGTGTCAGGGCGACGTGATCACCAGCTCGTTTGGTATATCGCTGTTGCCTGAGGTCCATCAGCTGCCCCCCGGGGACCTGTACGTCAGCCTGGCCGCTCACCCGGGCCGGCCCGAGGTGCTGACCGGCTGGCTCGACCCGTCGGTCACCGACGAGACCGACCCGACCTCGGTCGACCCCGAGCTCGACATGTACGCCGACGGCCGCGAGCCGCCGTTCGACGAGGAGTTCGTCCGGCGCTACCGGGCCGGTCAGCGGGCCCGCAACCAGCGGATCACCGACTGGGCCCAGGCCGAGCTGGCCCGGCTGACCGAGGCGGGCGTGCCCGACCGGCTGTTCCTGCTCCCGCGCACCTGGGCCGACCTGCGCTTCGTCGACGCCACGCTGGACCCGTCGGAGCGGCCGGTCCCGTACTGCTACCGGGGCGACCCCAAGCTGGCCAACCGCGGCGTCACCGGCGTCGGCGCGATCAACACCCTGCGCAGCTGGCTGTCCATGTGGAGCCTGGAGACCTCGCAGGCCCGCAGCGAGCTGCACCTGGCCCAGCTGACCATCCCCGCCCTCGTCATCCAGGCCACCGCCGACTCCGGCGTCTTCCCCAGCGACGCGGACACCATCTACGCGCAGATCGCGGCGCCGGACAAGACCCGGCTGGACATCAAGGGCGAGCACTACTTCCGCGACCGGCCCGGCGGCCGCGACGAGGTGGCGTCCGCGATCGCGGACTGGATCGCGCCCCGGCGCGCCTGAGAAATGTCGCTGAGAGAGGCGTCATGAAAAGCACCATGGGCGATGACCTGCCGCTCACCGTGACCTCGATCCTGCGGCACGGCGCCACCTGGCACGGCGAGCGGGAGGTCGTGACCGCCGAAGACGAGGGGAGCACGAGCCGGGTCTCCTACGAGGAGATCGCGGTCGGCGCCGCGCAGCTGGCGCACGCGCTGCGCGCCCTCGGCATCACCGGCGACAACCGCGTCGGCACCTACCTGTGGAACAACCGCGAGCACCTGGAGGCGTACCTGGCCGTGCCGGCCATGGGCGCCGTCCTGCACACCGCCAACATCCGGCTGTTCACCGACGAGCTGGTGCAGACCGTCAACCTGGCCCAGGACCGGGTGCTGCTGGCCGACGCCGACCTGCTGCCCACGCTGGCCCCGGTGCTGGGCCAGCTGCCGACCGTCCGCGCGGTCGTCGTCCGCGGCCAGCCCGCGCCTGGCTACAACGAGGTCAACGGCGTCGCCGTCCACCGCTACGACGACCTGGTGCGATCCCAGCCCGGCGAGTTCGCCTGGCCCGACCTGGACGAGCGCACCGCCGCCGCGATCTGCTTCACCTCCGGCACCACCGGCCAGCCCAAGGGCGTCGCCTACAGCCACCGGTCGATCTACCTGCACTCGCTGTCGCTGTGCACCGCGAACGCGGTCGCGCTCAGCGCCAGCGACCGCGGCCTGATCGTGGTCCCGATGTTCCACGCCAACGCCTGGGGCTACCCGCACGCCCTCTTCTGGTGCGGCGGCGACCTGATCCTGCCGCACCGCTTCCTCAAGCCGGACCAGCTGGTGCCGCTGATGGAGACCGAACGGCCCACGTTCGTCAACGGAGTCCCGACGATCTGGATCGACGTGCTGCGCTACCTGCGTGAGCACCCGGACGCGGACATCTCCTCGATCACCCGGATCGTGGTCGGCGGCTCGGCCACGCCCCGGGCGCTGATGCAGGCGTTCCGCGACGAGTACGACATCCCGCTGACCCAAGGGTGGGGCATGACCGAGACGTCACCGCTGGTCACGCTGGCCCGCCCGCGCCGCGGTCACGTGGGCGAGACGGCGCTGAAGGACGCGCTGAGCCAGGGCCGGGTGCTGGCCGGGGTGGAGCTGCGGCTGGTCCACCCGGAGACCGGCGCGCTCGTGCCGCACGACGGCCGCAGCGTCGGCGAGCTCGAGCTGCGCGGCCCGTGGATCACCGCGAGCTACCTGTCCGAGGCGGACCCGGGCAAGTTCCACGACGGCTGGCTCCGCACCGGCGACATCGGCACCCTCGACCCGGACGGCTACGTCCGGCTCACCGACCGGGCCAAGGACGCGGTCAAGTCCGGCGGCGAGTGGATCTCCTCGATCGGGTTGGAAGCGGAGGTGGCCGCGCACCCCGAGGTCATCGAGGCGGCCGTCATCGGCGTCCCCGACGACCGCTGGGGCGAGCGGCCCTGTGTCGTCGCGACCTTGGCGCCAGGGTCCGCGGTCACCGGCGAGGACCTGCGCGACTGGCTCGACGGCCGGGTCGCCCGCTGGTGGCTGCCAGAGCGCTGGGTATTCGCCGAGGCCATCCCGCGCACCAGCGTCGGGAAATACGACAAGCGCCTGCTCCGCTCCCGGTACGCCGCCGGCGACCTCACCGTGATCACGCTCGGCCCGCGCCGCCCCGCCCAGTCCCGCTAGCCCCAGGGCTCACTCCCTCGCCGCGTATCTGCGTCTCGCGCCCATGATCGTGAAGAGTTTTGTACCCATTTAGGGGCTAAAATCCTTCATGATCATGGGAAGGGCTGCTACACGACACCCTGGGCGCGGAGGGCGGCCAGGCGGGCGGGGGCGACGCGGAGCAGACCAGCGTAGATCTCCTCGTTATGCTGGCCGAGCTCGGGGCCCAGGGTGCGGACCGAGCCGGGCGTACCGGACAAACGGGGGACCACCGCCGGGACGGGAAACGGCCCCAGTTTTGCGTGGGTCAGGCGCACGATGGCCTCGCGCGCCTGGAAGTGCGGGTCGTCGAACATGTCCTTGCTCTGGTAGATCCGGCTGGCCGGCACGCCGGCCTCGGCCAGCAGGCCGAGCAGGCGCTCGGTGTCCAGCGTCGACGTCCAGTCCGAGATCAGCTGATCCACCTCGGCCTGGCGCTCGCCGCGGGCCGTGTGGGTGGCGTACCGGGGGTCGGCGGCCAGGCCCGGGCGGCCCATCGCGGCGGCCAGGCGGCCGAACACGGTGTCCCGGTTGGCCCCGATCAGCACCCCGCCGCCGTCGGCCGCCGGGTACACGTTCGAGGGGGAGACGCCGGGAAGCACCGAGCCGGTCCGCTCGCGCTGGTAGCCGGCCAGCTCCCACTCGGGCAGCACGGATTCCATCAGGGCCAGCACCGCCTCGTAGATGGCGGAGTCCACCACCTGCCCGCGTCCGGTCCGGTCCCGCGCGTACAGCGCCAGGATCGCCCCGACCGCGGCGAACGTCGCGGCCAGCGAGTCGCCGAGCGAGATCCCGGTCCGGGACGGCGCCCGGTCGGGCTCGCCGGTCACGTACCTGATGCCGCCCATGGCCTCGCCGACCGAGCCGAAGCCGGCCCGCAGCGCGTAGGGCCCGCTCTGGCCGTAGCCGCTGACCCGGACCAGGATCAGCCGCGGGTTGACCGCGGCCAGCGCCTCGTAGCCCAGGCCCCAGCGCTCGAGCGTGCCCGGCCGGAAGTTCTCGATCAGGATGTCGCTGACCGCGGCCAGCTCGCGCAGCAGCTGCTGCCCGCCGGCCTGGCGCAGGTCGGCGGTCACCGACTTCTTGTTCCGGGCGATGATCGGCCAGTGCAGGGACAGGCCGCCGACCTTCCGCGGCCCCCACTCCCGCATCGGGTCCCCGCGGGTCGGGTCCTCCACCTTGATGACCTCGGCCCCGAAGTCGCCGAGCAGCTGCCCGCAGAAGGGCCCGGCGATCAGCGAGCCGCACTCGATGACGCGGACCCCCGCCAGCGGCCCCGCCGCATGCCCTGTTCCCTCAGTCAAGGAGGCACCTCCATATCATCGATTGTATGCAATAACAGGTCCGGAGAGAAGAAAGCGGGCATAAATCGTGCGTGACGGACTCCTTGGCGAGCAGTTTGTATGCATTGACGACTCTGGCGGCCCTGGCGGCCCTGGCGGGTCTGGCGGGCGGCCGGGGCACGGAGCGCCGGACGATGAGCGGCGCGCGGGACACCAGCCTGGCCGGGCGTCCGCGGCCTGACCAAGGCGGCGGCCGCCGAGCTGGGCAAGTACGGCATCCGGGTGAACTCCGTCCCCCCGGGCGCGGTCGCGACGCCGCTGCTGATGGGCGGCGGCCTCACCGAGGAGGCCTTCGTCGAGCGCGGCAAGGACCGGCTGGCCGTACCGCGGATCGCCGAGCCGGACGAGATCTCGCCCGCCGTCATCTACTTCGCCTCCGACCTGTCCGGCTACGCCTCCGGCAGCGAACTCCTCGTCGACGGCGGCTGGGCCATCGGCTAGCGAGCCCGCCCCCCGCGAGCGGCTCCCGTGGGCACGGCGGCATGAAACCGGGCTTCGAGTGCGTGCTGACGCGTTGAACCCCGGGTTTCATCTCGTCGCCGGCACGTCGGGACGCCAGGAATCTGCTGCTGGGGTTTCTGCTGTGACTGGGTCCGGTTGGTGAAGCCGCAAGCCTCCGCCCCGACCGGCCGCGCACCGCATACTGGTACCACTGACAGGTCGCAAAGGTGGCCTGATACCGGACCGCACTGGCAGGGGGTGCGCGATGCGGACGGCGGCGCCGGTGAGCTTCACGCTGGACCTGTCCGGGCGCACCGGGCCGCGTCCGGATCAGGTGGCGCGGGCGCTGGTCGAGGCGATCGCGTCCGGGCAGGTGCACGACGGCGACCGGCTGCCGTCGACGCGGACGCTGGCGGCCACGTTCGGGCTGGCCCGCACGGCGGTGGTCGGGGCGTACGAGGAACTCACCGCGGCCGGGTTCCTGCTCGCCCGGCCGGGCGGGGCCACCTACGTCGAGCAAGGTGCGGCCGCAGCCGCCCGGGCGGGGACCTTCGGGGTGGCGGTGCCGCCACTCGTTCGGTCTCAGCGGGCGAGGGACGGGGAGATCGTTTATGATCTGCGGCCCGGGCTGGCGGACGCCAATCTGATTGCCGAACGGGACTGGGCGCGTGCCCTGCGGCTGGCTGCGTCGCCCGCCCGGCTGGCCCCGGACCTGCGCGAGGAGCTGGCCGGTCACCTGCGCCGGGTCCGCGGGCTGGCCGTCGATCCGGCCGACATCTTCCTCTTCCCGAGCGTGAGCACCGCGCTCCGGGCCGTCGCCGTCACCTGCGGGCTGGCCGGGCAGCCGGTCGCGTTCGAGGATCCCGGCTACGCCAAGGCCCGGCTCGCGCTAGGCGAGGCGGGTGCCGTCATCCGGCCGGTGCCGGTCGACGACGACGGCATCCGGGCCGAGGACCTGCGGGGGAGCGACCGGGCCTGCTACGTCACGCCCGCGCACCAGTTCCCGCTGGGCGGCCGGATGCCGGTGCGCCGCCGGGCCGCGCTGCTGGACTGGGCGGCGGCCGGCGGCGCCCTGGTGCTCGAGGACGACTACGACGGGGAGTTCCGCTACGACGTCCCGCCGCTGACCCCGCTGCGGGCCATGCCGGCCGCGGCCGGCCACGTGGTCTACCTGGGCACCAGCTCGAAGATCTTGTCCCGGGGGCTGCGCGTGTCGTGGGCGGTGCTGCCCGCCCGGTTCCGCGCCGCCATGACCCGCTACCTGGACGCTTCCGGTGCGGAGGTCAGCGAGGTATCGGCCGCGTTCCTGGCCAGCTTCATCGCGTCCGGCGCGCTGACCCGCCACCATTCGCGGGCCATGCGTACCTACCGGGCGCGGCAGGCGCGGTTCGTCGCCGCCTGCCGCGAGCACATCCCGGCCGCCCGGGCCCTCGGGATCGAGGCCGGGCTGCACCTGACCCTGGTCTTCGGCCGGCCGCTGGACGACGTGGCCGCCGTGGCCGCCCTGGCGGCGGCCGGGCTGGCCTGCCTGCCGCTGTCCGCATTCTCCGCCGGAACCCCGCGACAGGGGCTGATCTGCGGGTACTCACGGTTGCCTGAGACGGCCGCCGGCCCGGCGGCCGCGCTGATCGGGCGGGTCACCGCGGAGCTGACGGCGCCCTAGGCGTCGCGGACCGAGGTGACGTCGGACAGGCCGGAGATGGCCAGGACCGGGGCGAGCAGCGGGCAGGCGATCAGCCGCAGGCCCGGCGTGTGCGCGAACAGGGCGTGCACGCCGGCGCTGTCCAGGTACTCCACGCGGGTCAGGTCGACGACGACCGGGCTGCCCGCCGTGGCGGCCTGGCTGAGCGCGTCACCGAACTTGTCCGCGTTGCTCATATCGATCTCCCCCACCGCGGTCACCACCGGGGTCCCGTCCGGGCCGCGGCGGGTGGAGAGCTCAAGCGAGGTGGCCATGGCTGATCCTCAGGTACAAATCGACGCTGGTCCCGGATGGCCCCGGCTCGATGGTGACCTGCTGCATGAGGGCCCGCATGAGCGCGATGCCGTGCCCGCGCAGGGTGCGGTCGCCGGGCGGGGTGGCCTGCCAGCGGCCGCTGTCGGTGATGGTCAGCCGGAGCTGGTTCGCGGTCGAGATCGCGCGCAGCCGAACCTGCTCGCCGGGCCGGGAGCGGTGGCCGTGCTCGATCGCGTTGGCGATGGCCTCGCCCGCCGCGACCAGGACGTCCTGGGCGATCCGGGCGCCGATGTCGCAGCTGCGCAGCCAGCCGCGCAGCTGCGACCGGACCGAGGCGAGCTGTTCCGACTCGGCGTAGAACGCGATGTCGAGCGGGGTCGGGTGGTGGTAGAGGACCAGGGCCACGTCGTCTTCGTACCCCCCGGCCGGGGCGAGCTCGGTCATGAGCCGCTCGGCGAGGTCCTCCAGCGAACCCGGGTCGGCCTCGCTCACCGCCGCGCCCGCCGCGGCGATGCCCTCGGTGACCGGCCGGCCGCGCCGCTCCACCAGGCCGTCGGTGTAGAGCAGCAGCGTCGACCGGGGCGGCAGGACGTAGCTGGCCTCGGTCCGGCCGGCGTCGGGGCGGATGGCCAGCGGCAGCGAGCGGGCCCCTTCGAGCAGGTCCACGCGGCCGTCGGGATGGACCACGACGCCCGGCGGGTGGCCGGCGCTGGAGTAGCGGAGCTCGCCGGTGCCCGGGTCGAGGATGCCGCAGAACACGGTGGCGCACTCGCCCCCCGGCACCGACGACGCGAACCGGTCCATGGCGGTCAGGGCCGCGGCCGCGCTGGCGTCCTGGAGCAGCAGCGCGCGGCAGGCGCTGCGCAGCTGGCCCATCACGGTGGCCGCGCCGAGGTCGTGCCCGACGCAGTCGCCGACCATGATGCCGATCCGCCCGTCCGGCAGCTCGATGATGTCGTACCAGTCGCCGCCGACCTCGAGCGGCCGGGTGGCGGGCTCGTAGCGGGCGGCGAACCCGGCGGGCAGCCGGGACGGGCCCAAGATGGCGCGCTGCAGGGCCAGCGCCGTATCGCGCTGCTGGTCGGTCTGGTAGGCGCGGTGCAGGGCCTGGCCGAGATAGCCGCCGACCAGGCTGAACAGCGTGCGGTCCTCGGCGCTGAACAGCCGGCCCGGGCCGAGGTCGACCCAGATCCCGAGGGTGCCCGCCGGATGCTCGAGCCTGATGCCGGCGCCCCCGGGCTGGTCGGCCGCCGGGGTCAGCACGGGCTGGTCCCGCAGCGCGGCCAGCGCTTCCCGGAGCCCGGCGGGCAGCTCCTCCCAGCTGCGCGCGGGACCGGTCGACGTCACCGCCACCTGGTCGGCGCCGGTCCAGGTGGCGGCGGTGACCGCGGGCGCCCGCCACAGCCGGGCCAGTTCGCCCAGCGCCTCCCGCAGCACCTGGGCGGCGCTGCCGGCCCGGGACACCATGAGGCCCATGGCGCCCAGGGCCGCCTCCCGCTGCACGGCGTAGTGCTCGGTGGTGACGTCGCGGAAGGTGCCCACCACCATGCGGCGGCCGTTCTTCGGTTCGGTGACCTCGTTGAAGCTGCCCGTCACCCAGACCCGGTGCCCGTCGCGGTGGCGAAGCGGGACGGTGAATCCGCCCGTGCTGTCCGCCATCAGCCGGTCGAGGGCCTCGGTGGCCAGCCGGTACCCCTCGGGGTCGGCCTGCTCGTCGGGCCACCACGGCCGCCGGGGCGGGTAGGGCAGGCCCTCGGGGCCGTAGCCGAGCAGATCGGCGAAGCCGGCGTTGACCTCGACCACGTAGCCGTCCTCGTCGACCAGGTAGAAGCCCTCGTGCAGCGAGTCGAGCAGGGCGGCCCGCCAGCGCGCGTGCTGGCTGCGCAGCCGGGCCAGGTCCAGGTTGGCCCGGACCCGGGCCAGCAGCTCGGCCGCGGCGAACGGCTTGACCAGGTAGTCGTCCGCGCCCGCCTCCAGGCCCTCGATGGAGGCCTCCTGGCCGGCCCGCGCGGACAGCAGCAGCACCGGTACGCCGGCCGTGCGCCGGTCCGCGCGCAGCGCCGCGACCAGCTGCAGGCCGCCGAGACGGGGCATCATCACGTCGCTGATGAGGATGTCGGGCGGGCTGAGCCGGGCCGCCTCGAGCGCCGCCTGGCCGTCGGTAACGGCGGTGACCTGGTAGGACGGCTCCAGCAGGCGCTGCAGGTACTCGCGCATGTCCGCGTTGTCGTCCGCGAGCAGCACCCGCGTCGCCGCGTCCGGCTCGCGCTTGCCGTCGGCCGGCACCGGCCCGGGACCTTCGTCCGCCGCGTCGCGCGGCAGCCAGCGCATCGCCTCGAGCAGGAAGGGACGCGCCGCCGCGGCCACGGCGTTCGGCTCGCCCGGGGCGGCCACGTTCGCGTCCGGCAGGTGGCCGTAGCCGAACGGGATCTCGATCGTGAACGTGGTGCCCACGCGTTCGGTGCTCACCGCCTCGATCGTGCCGCCGTGCAGCCCGACGAGCTCGCGGACCAGGGCGAGCCCGATGCCGCTGCCCTCGTTGGACCGGGAGGGGGCGTTCTCGATCCGGTGGAAGCGGTCGAACAGGCGCGGTATCTCCGCCGCCGCGATCCCGGTGCCGGTGTCCGTCACGCGGAGCACCGCGCGGCCGTCCTTCTCGCCGAGCCGCACGCTCACCGTGCCGGAGAAGGTGAACTTCAGCGCGTTGCTCAGCAGGTTGAAGACGACCTTCTCCCACATCTCGCGGTCGACGTAGACGGGGGCGCCCAGGGGCGGGCAGTCCACCTCGTAGCCGATGCCGGCCCGGTCGAAGGCCGATTCGAAGACGCTGGCCAGTTCGGTGGTGAAGGCGCCGAGGTCGAGCGGCTCGAAGCTGGCCTGCATCCGGCCGGCCTCGAGCCGGGAGAAGTCGAGCAGGGTGTTCACCAGCTTGCCGAGCCGCACGCCGTTGCGGTAGATCACGTCGAGTTCCCCGGCGGTGGCGGTGTCGGCCGGGTCGATCCGGGCCCGCAGTTCCTCCACCGGCCCCATGATCAGGGTCAGCGGGGTGCGGAACTCGTGGCTGACGTTGGAGAAGAAGGTCGTCTTGGCCCGGTCGAGCTCGGCCAGTTCATCGGCCCGGCGCAGCTGCGCCTGGTACGCCACCGCGCGGTTGACGATGGCCGCGGTCTGCTGGGCGACGAGGCCGAGGAACGACGCGTAGGCCTCGTCGAGGGCCCGGCCCGCGCTGGCGGCCAGCACGATCGCACCCGCCGCGGCCCCGTCGGTCCCGCCGGTCAGCGGCAGCACCATCGCCTCGGCCGGAGGTGTCTTCCAGCCGCCGGACGGCAGCTCCCCGAACCGGGCGATCACGTCGGTCAAGATGACCGGGTGGCCGTCGCGCAGCACCTCTCCGGCCGGCCAGCCGCCGGGACCGCCGGTCACCGGGGACAGGCCGGCGCCCGGCGCGCTGGTGCCGGCCAGCACCGGGTTCCCGTCCGGCCCGCGCAGGTAGACGGCCGCGAACGGCACCACGTCCCCCGCCCCCGCTAGCGACCGAACGACCAGGTCACACGCCTCGGTCACGCTCCGTGCCTGCCCGGCCAGGGCGCCCAGCTCCTGCAGCACGGCGAGCCGGCGCCGCCCGACCACCTGCTCGGTGGTGTCCTGGACCGCGGTGAACACCCCGCGGACGGTGCCGTCGTCGTCCTGCAGCGGGCTGTAGGAGTAGGTCCAGTAGGTCTGTTCCCAGTAGCCGTGCCGGTCCATCGGCAGCAGCAGGTCCTCGGACCAGGTGGCCTGCCCGGTGTGCATGACGGAGTCGAGCATCGGGCCGATGATGTCCCAGATCTCCCCCCAGACCTGGTCGCCGGGCTGCATGAGGGCCGGGTGCTTGTTGCCGAGCAGCGGCAGGTAAGCATCGTTGTAGAGGAAACGCAGATCCTCGCCCCACCAGACGATGATGGGGAAGCGGGAGGTGAGGCAGATGCGGCAGGCGGTGCGCAGGCTGGCCGGCCAGTCGCGGGGTTCGCCCAGCGGCGAGCCCGCCCAGGGATACTCCCGCATCCGGCGGGCCATCTCGCCGTCGCCGGGGAAGGAGAGCTCGGCCTGGCCGCTGCTCATGGCGTCAGCCCCTTTTTCGGTCCACCGGGGCTGTCGAGCCGCGTGGGAGCGTCAGGAATGCAGGATAACGCACCCGCGGCACGGGCAAATGCCAGCAAGGGGAGAAGAAAGGCGGCCGGCATGACCGATGGGATGCCCGCGGACGACCTGAGCTACGTCGAGTCGTTCCGCCCCGGGCACGGCTACCTCCCGGCCCGGGCCTCGCAGGCCGGCGGGAGCGTCCGGGTCAGCCTGGACGGGACCTGGAAATTCCGGTACTGCCCGGGCCGGGCGGACCTGACGCCGGGGTTCGAGGCGGCGGACTTCGACGACGCCCATTTCGACGATCTCGCGGTGCCGTCGATGTGGCAGCTGGCCGGGCTGCGATCCGGGGCCGAGGACGGGCCGCCGCGGTACGGAGCGCCGGCCTACACCAACGTGACCTACCCGTTCCCGGTCGACCCGCCGCGGGTGCCCGGTGACAACCCCGCCGGGGAGTACCGGCGGCACTTCACGCTGCCGCCGGAATGGGACTTCGGCGGCGCGGCCGTGATCCGCTTCGACGGCGTCGACTCGTGCTTCGCCGTGTTCGTCAACGGGACCGCCGTCGGCCACAGCCAGGGCAGCCGGCTGATCCGCGAGTTCGACGTCACCGGTCTCGTCCGGCCCGGCGGCAACGTGATCGCGGTGCGCGTGCACCAGTGGTCGGCCGGGTCCTACCTCGAGGACCAGGACATGTGGTGGCTGTCCGGCATCTTCCGGAGCGTGACGGTCCTCAACGAGCGGGCCGGCGCGGTCCGCGACTTCTTCGTCCACGCCGACTACGACGCGGCCAGCGGCCGCGGCACCCTGCGGGTGGACACCGGCGGGCCGGCCACGCTGTCGGTACCGGAGCTGGGCCTGATCGGCGCCGCGGCCGGCCCCGAGCATCAGTTTCCCGCCGTCGAGCCTTGGTCGGACGAACATCCCCGGCTGTACCCCGCGGTCCTGTTCAGCGCCGGCGAGGAGATCGTCTTCCGGATCGGGTTCCGCCGCATCGAGGTGCGAGACGGCCAGATCCGGCTCAACGGCCGCACGGTGCGGTTCCGCGGCGTGAACCGGCACGAGTGGCATCCGGAGACCGGCCGCAGCCTGGACGAGGCCACCATGCGGGCGGACGTCCTGCTGATGAAGCAGCACAACGTCAACGCGGTGCGGACCAGCCACTACCCGCCTGATTCCCGATTCCTGGGTCTGTGCGACGAGTACGGCTTGCTGGTGATCGACGAGTGCGATCTGGAGACGCACGGGTTCGGCCACCTCGGCTGGCGGGGCAACCCCAGCGCGGACCCGCGGTGGCTCCCGGCCTACCTGGACCGCATCGAGCGCACCGTCGAGCGGGACAAGAACCATCCCAGCGTGATCATGTGGTCGCTCGGCAACGAGTCCGGGACCGGCGCCAACCTGGAGCGGATGGCCGGGTGGGTCCGCGGCCGCGACCCGGAGCGCCTGATCCACTACGAGGGCGAGCCCGACTCCTTCTACACCGACGTCTACAGCCGGATGTACCCCGGCTATTCCGACCTCGACGCGATCGGCCGGCGGCAGGAGGCCGTCACCGCGGACAGCGCGCACGACCAGCACCGCCGCGCCCTGCCCGCGGTGCTCTGCGAGTACGGTCACGCGATGGGCAACGGCCCGGGCGGCCTAGCCGACTACGCCGATCTCTTCGACCGGCACCCGCGGCTGCACGGCGGGTTCATCTGGGAGTGGATCGACCACGGGATCGCCCAGGTCACCGGGGCCGGGGAACGGTACTACGGCTACGGCGGCGACTTCGGCGAGCCCGTGCACGACGGCAACTTCGTCATCGACGGCCTGGTCTTCCCCGACCGCACCCCGTCCCCCGGGCTGCTCGAGGCCAAGGCGGTGTTCGCAGCCCTAGGGATCGAGATCGATCCCGGCGCCCGGACCGTCACGGTGCGGAACCGGCACCACACCGCCAGCACCGCGGCGTACCGCTTCGGCTGGCGGGTCGAGGACGGCGGGGTCCTGGTCGCCGAGGGAGACCTGGCGGTGGCCGCCATCACGGCCGGAGGCGCCGGCTCGGCCGGCTTCCCGCCGGAGTTGCTCGACGCCGTGGCCGCGGAGCCGGACGACGAGCGCTGGCTGACCGTGACGGCATCGCTGGCCGCGGACAGCCGGTGGGCGCGGGCCGGCCACGAGGTGGCGTTCGCCCAGGCCCAGCTGGGCCAGCTGGCTCCGGAGGAAAAACTCCGGCCGCCGCCCGGGCTGGATATCGGCGCGACGGCGGCCCGGACCGGCGAGGTCATCCCGGGCCTGATCACACTGGGCTGCGCTATCCTCGACGCCGGCACCGGCGAACTGCGCCGGCTGGGCCCGTACCCGGTGCACGCGGCGGCGCTGGACTTCTGGCGCGCCCCGACCGACAACGACGCCCGGACGGTGGCGAAGGCGTGGCGCCGGGCGGGGCTCGACCGCCTGGTGCGCAAGACCCTCGCGGTCCAGTGCGGGGAGGACGGGCTGTGCCTGCGGCAGCGGATCGCGCCCGCGGGCGGCGACTACGGCTTCCTGGCCTCCCTGACCTGGACCGCCGACGGAATGCTGTTCGTCCAGGTCACGCCGGACGGGACCTGGCCTTGCCCGCTGCCGAAGATCGGGCTGCGGCTCGTGCTCGACGAGGCCGTCGCGCAGGTGTCCTGGTTCGGCCGCGGGCCGGGGGAGGCCTACCGGGACACGCACCTGGCCACCCGGGTCGGGCAATTCAGCCTGCCGGCCGGCGCGCTCGCCACCCCGTACGTCAGGCCCCAGGAGAACGGCAACCGCATGCACGCCCGCCGCCTCGAGCTGTCCGGATCCGCGGGCCAGCACCTGACCGTGACCGGCTACCCGCACGTCGACTTCACCGTCCGTCCCTGGTCGCCGGAGGCGCTCGCGGCGGCCCGGCACACTCCGGACCTGGTGCCCGACGGCCGCACCTACGTTCACCTCGACGCCGCCCACCAGGGCATCGGCAGCGGCTCCTGCGGACCGCCGCTGCCGCCCGGGCACAGCCTGGCGGCGCACGCGGCCGACCTGGCCCTGGGGTTCAACACCTGACTACGCATCGCCGCGGCGCATCCGGACGGCGGAGATGGCGAGCAGGACAGCGGCGTAGGCGCAGAAGACGCCGAAGCCGGTCCAGGGGGACAGCGACGTGGCCGGGTCCGGGTGGACCGTGGTGATGGCCTGGCCGGCTCCGGCGGGCAGGAGCTTGCTCACCGAGTCGGACAGGCTGCCCGGGAGGAAACCGGCCACGATCGGGAGCGCGAACAGCACGCCGAACAGGGCCGAGATCCCGCCCGCGGTGCTGCGCAGCAAGGTGCCGAGGGCCAGGCCGAGCAGCCCGGCCACCGCCAGGTACAGCGCGCTGCCGATCACCGCGCGGGTCACGCCGGGGGCGCCCAGGGACACCGACAGGTGCCGGCCCAAGATCGCCTGGCCGACCTCGAAGGCGACGAGCGCGGCGGGCAGGCTGACGATCAAGATGGCCGCGGTCAGCGTGGCCGCCTTGCCCCACAGGGCGGGCAGCCGCTTCGGCACGGCCGCCAGCGTCGTCCGGATCAGCCCGGTGGCGTACTCGCTGGTGATCAGCAGCACGCCCAGCACGCCGACCGCGATCTGGGCGAGCTGCACCCCGGCCAGGCTGACCGAGGTCGGGTCGAACGTGGCGACCTGGGCCCCGTGCGGCGGCCGGGCCTGGCGCAGCAGGCTGTACAGCACGCCGAACCCGACGACCAGGATCACCGCGGACAGCATCGACCACAACGCGGAGGGGGCGGTGCGCAGCTTGGTCCATTCGGACTTCATCACCCGGGCCTGGGTGACCCGCTGGGCTCGTGAGTAGGCGGGCAGGGCGGCGGTGCGGGTGGTCATCTTAGTTCTCCTCTGATGGTGAAAAGGCAGAGCGCGCGGCGCGGTACTCCACCGCGTCCTTGGTCATGTCGACGAAGACGTCTTCCAGTGACGCCTGCTCGGCGGCGAGCTCGAGCACGGTGATCCCGGCCGCGGCCGCGGAGGCGCCGATCTGCGCGGCGGTCAGCCCGGACACGGCCAGCGCGCCGTTGTCCGCCGGGGTGACGGTCACGTCCGGCGAGCGCAGGATGCGGGCCAGCGCGGGCTGGTCCGAGCTGCGGACCCGCACGGCCGCGGGCGCCGCCGAGGCGATGAAATCGGCCACGCTGGTGTCCGCGATCAGGCGGCCCTTGCCGATGACGATCAGGCGGCTGGCGGTCTGGGCGATCTCGCTCATCAGGTGCGAGGAGACGAAGACGGTCTTGCCCGCCTCGGCCAGCTCGCGCAGCATCCCGCGGATCCAGCGGATACCCTCGACGTCCAGGCCGTTCACCGGCTCGTCGAGGATCACGGTGGCCGGGTCGCCGAGGAGCGCCGCGCCGATCCCGAGCCGCTGGGCCATGCCGAGCGAGAACTTGCCCGCCAGGCTGGCCACCTCGCCCAGGCCGACCGCGTCGATGACCTCGCGGACCCGGGACCGGCCGATGCCGGCCGTCTGGCCGAGCGCCAGCAGGTGGTGGTAGGCGCTGCGGGACGGGTGCACGGCCCGGGGGTCGAGCATGCCGCCGATGGCGTGCAGCGGCGCGGTGTGGGCCCGGGGCGGCTGGCCGTTGACCAGGACCGAGCCGCTGGTCGGCTCGTCCAGGCCGAGGATCATCCGCATGGTGGTGGACTTCCCGGCGCCGTTCGGCCCGAGGAACCCGGTGACCGTGCCCGGCTGGACGGTGAACGTCAGGTCCGAGACGGCGGCGGTGTTTCCGTAGCGTTTGGTCAGTGCGTGAATCTCGATCATGTCCATCACACTGCCGCCCGCGGCGCGTCCCGTAATTGGGGCGCTCAGCCGATGCTGACTGGGGAAAACCCCACCCGTTCGGCAGGAAGTCCCCATAGAGGGACGGCGCGCTGCCTTTATACGGTGGCGTCATGACCTGGCGCGCGATCAAGAACGCCGTGGCCGGCCTGCTCGCCGGGCTGGCCGGCGGTGTCCTGCTGGGCGCGCTCGGCGTGATCATCTGGGCGGCGGTCATCAGCCTGGTGCAGGGGCCGGGTGGCTGGGAGCACGCCGCGGTCTACAGCGTCGTGACCGTACTGGTGGTCGTGCTGCTGCCATGGGTGATACAGGGGCTCGCCCTGCTGCAGAGGTCCCGGCTCCAGGCCACGCTGGGGGCGCAGATCCCCACCCCGCACCGGGCCAGCGCGCGGGAGTCATGGCTGGCCGGGGCCTGGCTCGACCCCGCGACCTGGCGCCAGCTCGGGTACCACCTGCTGGCGGTGGTGACGGGGATCGGCTTCGCCGTGCTGGCGATCCTGTTCCCGGTCGTGCCCGCGCTGGCCCGGTGGTCCAGCCGGACGGACGAACGGCTGGCCCGGCGGCTGCTCGGACCGGGACGCCGCGAGGAACTGACGCAGCGGGTCGAGACGCTCGCCCGCAGCCGGGCCGACCTGGTCGACGCGGCCGACGCCGAACGACGCCGGATCGAGCGGGACCTGCATGACGGCGCGCAGCAGCGGCTGGTCTCGCTGGCCATGAACCTCGGCATGGCCCGGGAGCGCCTCGACGGCGAATCGGAACCCGTCCGAGCGGCCCTCGCGTCCGCGCACGACGAGGCCGTGCTGGCCCTGACCGAGCTGCGCCAGTTCATCCGCGGCCTGCACCCGGCCGTGCTCAGTGACCGGGGCCTGGTCGCGGCGCTGTCCGGGCTGGCGGCCCGCGCCCCGCTGCCGGTCAAGCTGCAGGTGGACGTGCCGCGGCCGGCCTCGGCGGCGGTCGAGGCGGTGGCCTACTTCATCATCTCCGAGGCGCTCGCCAACGTGGCCAAGCACGCCCAGGCGAGCCGGGCCGAGGTGGCCGTCACGCGCACCGGTGCCACCCTCCTCATCGCCGTCGCCGACGACGGTCGCGGCGGCGCCGCGTTCGGGCGCAGCGACGGGGTGGATGGCACCGGTCTGCGCGGGCTGGCCCAGCGGGCCGCCGCGGTGGATGGGACGCTGAGTATCGAGAGCCCGCCGGGCGGGCCGACCGTCATCACCGCGGAGCTGCCATGCGAATCGTGATCGCCGAGGACTCGGTGCTGCTGCGGGACGGCCTGACCCGGATGCTCACCGACGGCGGCTTCGAGGTCGTCGAGGCGGTGCCGGATGCCGGGCAGCTGCTCCGCGCGGTGGCCGAGCACCGGCCCGCGCTGGCCGTCATCGATGTCCGGATGCCGCCCACCCACACCGACGAGGGGATCAAGGCCGCCCTGGTCATCCGCCGCCAGTTTCCCGAGGTGGCGCTGCTGGTCCTGTCCCAGTACGTGGAGGAGAGTTACGCCACCGACCTGCTGTCCGAGGCCACCAGCTCGGTCGGCTACCTGCTCAAGGACCGGGTGGCGCACGTGCGGGACTTCCTGGACGCGGTGCGCCGGGTGGCGGACGGCGGCACCGCCCTGGACCCGGAGGTCGTGGCGCAGCTCCTAGTCCGCCGGAACCGCCGCGAGGACCCGCTGGAGCGGCTGACCCCGCGGGAGCTGCAGGTGCTGAACCTGATGGCCGAGGGCCGGTCCAACACCGGGATCGTGGAGACACTGCACGTCAGCCCCAGCGCGGTGGAGAAGTACGTCACGAACATCTTCCTCAAGCTCGACCTGCCGCCCACCGGCACCGACCACCGTCGTGTCCTGGCCGTCCTGAAGTACCTCGGCCCGTAACTGACTTCTTACGTCCTTCTTACCGGCTGGCTTACGTGCTGACCTGGGTGTTGTCCGGTGCATTACGGTTTCGCCCGGGAGCGTCAGCGGGACGCCTCCGGCGGAGGTGGAATTCGGATGAAGTCGCGTGTCGTGATACCGGTTACCGCGGTGCTGGCCCTGGGCCTGGGGGCCGGCGTTGTGGTGGCCTCCTCGGGCGGCGGCGCGGCCAAGGCCCGCCCGGCCGCTGCGACGTCCCAGCAGGTCACGTCCACGGCCAACAACACCAACTGCGACATCGTGATCCCGGCGCACCCGCTGACCGCCAAGGGGCTGGCGACGCCGTTCCTGCTTACCGGGCCGGCCGGCACGTCCCCGGCGGCCTCCGGCTGCCAGATGATCAACTCGCTCAAGCTCGGGGCGTTCGCCCAGGCCACCATCCTGGACCCGGCGACCGGGGCGCTGTCAGTGTACGACCCGCTGGTCATCACCAAGGGGACCAAGCCGGCCGTCAAGCCGGTGGTGCCGAAGCTGCCCCGGCACGCGATCGTCACCATCGACATCGGGTTCAACGGCACGATCCTGCGCCAGGAGGGCGCGACCCCCCAGGCGCTCGCCGAGGGCCGGTGCACGGACGGCGAGCCGGGCTCGCCCTTCGGGCAGGTGTCGTTCTGCAACGGCCCGGCCTTCTTCAAGGCGGCGTTCGCGCTGGAGCGGGCCGGCAAGCTGGCCGTGCCGGCCGTCGGGTTCTCCCGGCGGATGGTGACGAGCGCGGGCGCGCTGGGAACCGGCCGCGCCTGCCCGACCGTGCGCAACTTCGATATGGTCGACCAGGACCCGAGCGACAACGTGACCACGGCGTACCTGCTCAACCCGGTCACCGGCCGGACCGCGCAGTACACCGCGGCCGATAAGGCGCGCATGCCCGGGGCCGAGGTGCTGGTCAACGGGAGCGATAACGCCCTTATCGACGACTTCCTCGACCCGGCGTTCGGCTGCACCCCATTCGAGGCGCCTGACCTGGGCAACCACGGCGCGCCGACCACCTCCCAGGCGCTCGACGAACTGCTCGCGGCCAGGAACGCGCCGGCCAACGCTGCCCTGGTGCCCGAGAACGACGAGATGGTGGTGGACCTCGGCGGCGGCATCGACGAGGCCAAGACCGACCTCTACCGCTCCGAGATCGGGCAGGCGCCGGTCAGCCAGCGCAATCAGGCCAGCAGCAGCCCGCAGATGTTCTGCCAGAACCTGGTCAACATCCAGGGCCCGTTCGTCGCGGCCAACCAGGCCCTGCTCCTCACCCAGCCCTCGCCGGTGCCCACGGCGGGCGACAGCCTGTACACCTTCCTGGCCGGCCGGCTGGCGAGTTCCTTCGACAACCTCAACTGCCAGAAGTTCGGCCTGCACAACCCGGTCCTGATGGTCAACAACGGGGCCGGGGCGGTCACCGACGCCACGATCAACACCGCTCCGCAGACCGCCGGGTTCTGACCCCACCGGCCCGCGAATACCACGAACGAGGGTCTATGGTGTTCGCGGGACCGGGAGGGGCGCGATGGCCACAGGCAGACACCGGCGGTACAAGCCGGGCCGCCAGGCGCAGCTGCGGCTGCAGGCCGCGGGGGCGCTGCTGCTGGCCGTATCGGGCGGCGTCCATCTCGAGCTGTACCTGACCGGGTACCGGTCGATCCCGGTTATCGGCTGGCTGTTCCTGGTTCAGGTCGTGGTGGCGTTCGTCCTGATGGTGGCGGTGCTGGTGACGCACAGCGCGCTGGCCGCCGCCGCGAGCGCCGGGTTCGCGCTGTCCACGCTGGGCGCCTACCTGCTGGCGGTGTGGACCGGGCTCTTCGGGTTCAGGGAGATCCGCACGCGGGCCGGGATCGCCGCCGGGCTGATCGAGGTGGCCGCCTTCGGCGTGCTGGCCCTGGCCGCGATCGCCATCGGCCCGGTGTCGCAAGCCGACGGCTCGGTCAGCCGGATGGCCCGCCTGGTGGAGCAGGTGCGGGCCGCCCTGTCCCGGGTGATCGGCGTCGTCGGCGCCATCTCGGTGGCCGCCCTGGCCCTGCTGGCCGTGGGCGAGGTCACCGCCAGCCAGGCGCCGTCCCCGGCCGCGACCGCGGCCGGGGCGACCCTGAAGGTCACCAAGGTCGGCGGCGTCTTCGTGCTGGCCAACTCGCACGGCCGCACGCTCTACTGGTTCGCGCCCGATACTGCGGCCGCATCCCGGTGCACCGGGTCGTGCGCCGCCTACTGGCCGCCGGTGACCGGTGATCCCCAGGCCGGCCACGGGATCCCCGGCACGTTCGGCCTCATCGGCAGGCCGGACGGGGGCCGTCAGGTGACCTACGACGGTCATCCGCTCTACACCTACATCGGCGACAACGGCCCCGGCCAGGCCAGGGGCAACAACCTGGACCTCAACGGCGGCCTATGGTATGAGGTGCGCATATCCGGCTGGACCGGGAAGCAGCTCTAGGCGGCGAGCGACGGCTCGCGGCGGCGCATCGCCCAGAACGGGACCATGATGGCGCCCGCGGTGAGGGCGATCACGGCCGCGACCAGCCCGGCGGCCGGGCCCAGGGGTATGTAGGGCGCCCAGCTCCCGGTGGCGGCCCGGGTCACCGCGAACAGGGTCACCGTGCCCGCGGCCGCCCCCGCGGCCAGCCCGGTGACGACGATGAAGGCGGCCTGCCAGCCGAACATCGCCGCCGCCTGGCCGCGGGTCGCGCCCACGCGGCCGAGCAGCCGCAGCGCCCGCCGCCGCTCACCGGTGGTCACGGCCAGCGTGTTCACCAGGGCCAGGGCGGCCATCGCGGCCACCACGCCGAGGATCAGGTTGTTGGCGAAGCCGTCCTGCGCGGCGCCCCGCGCGGCGGCCGCGTTGGCCGCGGCGCGGCTGGTCACGTGCCACCCGGAGTGACCGGCCAGGTCCGCCAGCTGGCCCCCGCTGACCAGGATCTGGCCGAACCCGGCCGCCGTGCCGGTGTGGCCGGCCGTCACCGCCGCCGGGATCAGCACTTCGCCCGACGCCAGCGAGCGGGTGTACACCGCGCTGACCGTGGCGTGGTACGGCGTGCCGTCGGGCAGGTACACGGTGAGCCGCGAGCCGACGTGCACGCCCATGGCGCCCGGATCCGCTTCCAGCTGGCTGACCGCGATCTGCCCGGGCCGCAGCCCGGCCAGGCGGCCGGCGGTGACGCCGAGGTCCAGGACCTGGCCGAGCGGGCCGCCGGCCACGGCCTCGCCGTAGACCTGCTCCAGGTCCGGGTCGGCCGCCGCCAGGGTGACCGGTGCCACCCCGGCCGCGGCGCGCACTCCGGGCCGCGACCGGACCTGCCGCAGGGCGGCGCCGGTGAGGCCGGGCCCAGAAATCACGTGGTCGGCCGTCACCGTGGTCGCCGCCTGGGTCGTGGTGGCGTGCGCGATGGAGGCATCGGCGAAGTAGACGCAGCCCACCATGGCCACCGCCAGCGCCACCGGGATGACCGCCGAGGCGGTGCGGCGCGGCTGGGCCGCGATCGAGGCCAGCGCCAGCCGGGCCGACGGGCCGCCGGCCGCCTGGAACGGCCGGGCCAGCCCGGCCGCCAGCGCCACCAGGACCGGCCCGAGCAGCGCCACCGCCAGCATGCACGCCAGCAGCAGCGGGAACGCCAGCGCGAGCTGGCCCGCCGCGCTCTTCTGCCCGAACGTGAGCGCCACCAGGGCGCCCGAGCCGCCCGCCGCGGCCAGCCCGAGCAGGACTCGGACCGGGTGCGGCCACGTGCGCTCGGCGGCGGTCTCCCGCAGCGCCTGGACGGGCGAGGTCCGGCTCGCCCGGCGCGCCGCGACCTGCCCGCTCAGCACGGTCACGAGCACGCTGATGCCGGCCGCGATCAGCAGCAGCCACGGGGTCCGCCAGGCGGTCGACCCGGCCGGCAGCATCTGGTGGCCGGCCAGCGCGCGCACGCCCAGCGTGCCCAGCGCCACGCCGGGCAGCCAGCCCAGCAGGCCGCCGGCCAGGCCGCACCCGGCCAGCTCGGCCCAGATGGCCCGGCGGACCTGGCCGCGGGTGGCGCCGACCGTGCGCAGCAGCGCGAACCGGCGCCGGCGCAGGTTCACCGCCAGCGCGGTCGTGGCCGCCAGCACGAACAGCGAGATCATCACGATCGGCGGGATGAGCACCACGCCCAGGATCTGGCCGTCGGACCTCTCGACGGCCGCGTCCAGGTTGGCGACGTCGCCGCGGGCCGCGCCGGTTGCGATCGTGTAGGCCCGGCCGTCAGGCAGGGCCGCGCGGATCCGCCCGGCGAGCACTACGGCCGGGACCCCCGGCTTGGCCGTCACCGCGACCAGGTCCACGTCACCGGGCCGGACCACGCCGCCGGGGAAGCCCGATTGGCCGGCCGCGCGGGCCACGCCGGGGACCCGGGCCAGCTGCCCGGCCAGCGTGGCGGGGACGCCGCGGTAGGCCGCCAGCGGGAGGCTCTGGTTCGCGTCGTCGCCGTGGCCGATGGTGACGTTCAGGTGCGTGCCGGCCGCCACCACGACGCTGGCGCCGGCCAGCCGCCCCGCCGGGGCCTGCGTGTGCGCGACCGCGATCGACAGCGCGGCCACGGAAAGCGCCGCCGCGGTCGCGGCCGAGACCACCGTGCCGATCAGCGGGCCCGGGGCGCGGCGGATCCCGGCCAGCATCCAGCCGCGCATCAGTTCCGCCCCCGCTCGCCCAGCTCGTGCAGGACCCGGGCCACGACCGCGGGCTCCGGCCCGGCCAGCACCCGGTCCACCCGGCCGCCGTACAGGAACACGGCCCGGTCGCAGAACCGGGTCACCTGCGGGTCGTGGGTGACGATCACCACGGTGGTGCCGTCCGCGGCCCCGCGCAGCAGCCGCAGCACGCCGACGGCGGTGTGCGGGTCCAGCGCGCCCGTTGGCTCGTCGGCGAAGATCACTTCCGGCCGGGTGATCAGCGCCCGGGCGATCGCCACCCGCTGCTGCTGGCCGCCGGACAGTTCGGCCGGACGGCGGCGGAGCTGGTCGCCGCCCAGGCCGACCCGGGCCGCGGCCGGCTCGATGTCGGCCCGTCCGGCCCGGCGGTGGTCCAGCCGCAGCGGCAGCGCGATGTTCTCCGCCACCGTCAGCTCGGGCAGCAGGTTGAGATCCTGGAAGACGAAGCCGACGCGCTGGCGTCGCAGCACCGCCTGCCGGCGGTGGGAAAGCCGGGCCAGGTCGGTCCCGCACAGGTGCACCGTGCCGGCCGAAGGGCGCTCGAGGCCGGCCGCGCACTGCAGCAGTGTCGACTTGCCTGATCCCGAGACGCCGAGCACCGCGGTGAACGAGCCCGCGGCGAACGACAGGCTGACCCCGTCGAGCGCCGCGACCGCGCTCCGGCGGCGGCCGTAGCGCTTGGTCACGTCGGTCAGCACGACCGGAGCGGCCGCGGTTTCCCCGGTGGCAACTGGGTTCTCAGCAGTCTGCGTCATCATGCGTTTCAGCCTGCCGGGCCGGGCCGGCCAGTCCAATGGTGCCGTCCGCCGGGTCCGTGGTGAGGCCTTCCCCCGGGTGTGGTTCGCTGGGCCCATGCCAACGGCCACTACCTTCCGCTCCCGGCTCGTCGCCCGCGAACCCCTCTACGGCGCCTGGTCGGTGATCCCGTCGCCGCTGAGCGTCCGGCTGCTGGCCGCCGCGGGACTCGACTACGTGGTGATCGACCTGCAGCACGGCGGGGCCACCGAGCACGACCTGCCCGGGATGACCGCCGCCATCGGGCTGGCCGGGGCCACGCCCGTCGGCCGGGTCAGGCACGCGCACCCGGCCGACATCGGGCGGGCTCTGGACCTGGGCTGCGAGGGCGTCATCGTGCCGAACGTCGACTCGGCCGCCCAGGCCCTCGAGGTGGCGGGCGCGGTCCGCTACCGGCCCGCCGGGTACCGGTCGGTCGGCGGTGTGCTGGCCGCCAGGGACCCGTTCTGCCTGGTCATGGCCGAATCGGCCGAGGCCGTGGACGACCTGAACCGGACCCTGGACGTTCCCGGGGTGGACGGGATCTACGTCGGTCCCGGGGACCTGTCGCTCGCCCTGGGCGTCCAGCCCGATCCGGACGACCCGGCCTTGAGCCAGGCCCTGACCCGGATCTGGGCCGCCTGCGCCGCGGCCGGCAAGCCCGTCGGGGTCCACGCCACCGAAGGCGGCACGGCCGGCCGGTACCGACAGGCCGGCTGCACCCTGCTCACCGTCGTCGTCGACCAGACCGCCATCACCCGCGACGCCGCCGCCCAGCTCGGCCGGGCCCGGGCCTGAGCCGCGATGAGACGGAAGGAAGAACCGGACGCGCGGGACGAGTCCGCCGCGGAGCGGGCCGACCGCAACCTCGGCGAGCTGCTGCAGGAACTCCGGGTGGCCGGGCTGGGGGTGCAGGTCCTGTTCGGGTTCCTGCTCTCGCTGCCGTTCACCAACCGGTTCGACAAGCTCAGTTCTGGCGAGCGCGACCTGTACCTGGGCACCCTGGTGCTGGCCGCGGTCGCGACCGCGCTGCTGCTGGGACCGGTGGCCTACCACCGGCTGGTGTTCCGCCAGGGCGAGAAAGAGCAGCTGGTCCGGGCGGCCAGCGTGATGGCGATCGCCGGGCTGGCCACCGTCGGCCTCGCCGTCTCGGCCGCGGTCTTGCTGGTGACCGGCTTCGTGGCCAGCGGCCTGCCCGCCGTGCTGATCACCGTCTTGGTCACCGTCATGTTCGGCCTGTTGTGGTTCGCGTTCCCGCTGTCCCGCCGTCGCTGACCTGGCCCCCGCGGGCAGGTCGGCTCAGTGGCTCAGTGGCTCAGTTCAGCGGGGCTCAGTTCAGCGGGCCGGCGACGTGCCCGGCGATAGCTTCGCCGGTGCTCGGGTAGATGTGGAACTGGCCGCCCGGACTGACCATGGCGAGCAAGCGGCGGACCGACCCGGGCCGGACGGCCAGCCGCACCTGGGCGTTCATGGTGACGGCGTGGTTCCGGACCCGGACCAGGCTGCGAACTCCGGCCACGTCGCAGAAGCTGGTGTTGGTCAGGTCGGCGACGACGATCCGCACGCCCGGCGTGAGGGCGGAACAGAGCCGCTGACGGACGTGCTCGGCGTTGCTGGAGTCGATCTCGGCCGGGAGCCGCACCACGACGATGCTCGCCGGAACGGGCCGCTTGCGTATCAGTCTGGACACTTCTCTCTCGCCCGTCGGGCTCGGCAGCTACTTGTTGTAATCCAACGCTGCCAGGATGTGAGTATCCGGAGAAACTACCAATACGAAGAGGTGAGAACGGCGGCGATACAGAAAACGAAGCTGGCTAGCTACGCAGGGTGTGGCTGGGTGAGACGCCGTAGGCCTGGCGGTAGTAAGCGGCGAAGCGGCTCGGGCTGCTGAAGCCCCACCGGTAGGCCACCGCCGTCACGGACTCGCGGTCCGGATCGGCCGTCTGGAGCTGGCGGTGCGCCTGCTCGAGGCGGACCCGGCGCAAGTATCCCGCCGGGGTGGTGTCGAGGTGGCGCCGGAAGGCGAGCTGGACGGCGCGGGTGGTGACGCCGGCCGCGCGGGCGATGTCGGTGATGGTGATGTCGATGTCGGCGTTGGTCTCGATGAAGCTGATGGCCCGCCGCAGGGTGGCGGGATGGGCGTCGGACTGGGCGCCGGCCGTCGGCTCGGCGACCGCGGTGTTCGGGAAGACGGTCAGGGCGGTCGCGGCGAGCAGCCGCGCGGCGGATCCGAGGACCAGCGGGGCAGCGGCGGCGGCGGGCTCGGCGAGCATGCTGTCGACGAAGCGGGTGGCATCCCGCCATTGCCGGGCGCCGGCGGCGGGGGGCGCGAAGGGCAGGAACTCCCAGGGATGGCCGGGATGGTCCGGGGTAATGCTGGTGACTTCCGTGAGCAGGGATAGCGGCAGGGTGATGGTGTGGTTGCGGGCGTTGTGCGTGCGGCAGGTGTAATCGAGCCGCGGGTAGCTGGCCACGTAGGCGTCGCCCAGCCGGTAGCGGTACGCGGACTTGCCGTGGTCGATCCCGATCGTGCCGTCCATGGTCGTCGTGATGACCACCTCGTCCCGGCCGTGTACCCGGAACGTGAGATCGGCGGGCAGCCGCAGGTCACTGGAGCTGAACCCGGGCGCCTCGACCTGAGCCAGGGTCACCCGCCAGTCGCTGTCCGGGGTGCCGTTCACGATCATCCGCGCGCCGCGGATCCGGTGCAGGAACTCCCGGACCTCAGCCGGGTCCGAGCTGGCGAACTCGATGCGCCGGGGCGGTGTCGTGGTGGTCATGGCGGCTGCTGTCGTACTCCGGGATCAGGGACGGAAGGTACGGCTGGGGAGCTTTCCGCAGGCGGCCAGGTAGGCGGCGATGCCGGCCAGCGTGAGGGGGCGGCGGCGTGGCTGTCCGAGGTGAGCAGCTCGCCGCAGACGAACGCGGTTGCCTGCGCGAACAGGCCGCGCGCGGCGTCCGCGCTGTGGCCATCAAGCGTGAACCCCGCGCCTAACGGGAACAGGACGACTCCACCGCGAGCCATGTGGACCTCTTCCGGGGTCGTGGTCACCGCTATGGTCCCGTGCGAGATGACGGTCGTCAACAGCCAGCCGACCGGCTCGGCCTGCCCCCGGTATTCCCGGCCCGGTATCAAACCCGGGAACCGGCCGGGATACGCGCCTAGGCCCGCGGGGCACGCCCAAGACGTGCTAGCCGCGGGCCTCCCCGCCCAGGCGCAATTCCAGTCCTATCCGATTGGTCACCGCCGTCATAGGATCCTTTGTCCGGCTGGGATAGGTTGGGACAGCCTGGGACAACACCGGTTCCCGAATGCCGGGCGCTCGCAGCGGAGCAAAGGGAGTTGCCGTGCCGAGCCGCGATCAACAGCGGTTGCCATTGCCTGTGGCTCTTTCGCCTGCTCAGCGCGATTTCTATGACGAGCTGCGGCGATTGATCGACGTGGCCGGCCTGACCTGCCGCGCGCTCGAAACGGTAACGTCGGCTCAGCCCGGATCGGGCGAGCCGGTTTTCTACAGCAAATCCCGGTGGGGCCGATGGGTAAACGGCCAGTCTCAGCCCCCGAGAAAAGCGATCAGGATATTGGCGGGAAAGCTCGCCGATGATGAGATCAAGGCCGGTCACCTGCTGGAATTGTGGGACGGCGCCTTCGCGCCCGTTTCCCGCCCGGAACCGTCGCCCGGGGACGCCGGGGATTCCGAAGGGCGGGACACCCCGGTGGCCGGCCAGCTAGCCCGCCTGGTGGCGGGGGAATGCGCGGCCGAACTGAACGACCGCGTGCTCCAGGGCTGGCAGCCGCTCGCGGTGGGCTGGCATCCGGCCGCTGGCCCGGTCGACCCCGAGGCCTCGCGCGCGGTGCCGGCGGGCGATGCCGGTGACGTGGGGGCGCTGGCCCGCTTCGTCCGGGAGGGCCGCCGGCTCGTGGTCCTCGGATCGGGCGGCGCGGGCAAGAGCACGCTGGCCGTCCTGCTGATGGGCGACCTGCTCACCCGCCGCCGGCCGGGGGATCCGGTACCGGTGCTGATCCCGGCCTCCACGCTGGCGCCGGGCGAGATGATGAAGAGCTGGCTGGAGCGGACGCTGGCCGACCGGTACCCGCCCCTGCGGGACGAACGCGCGTACGGGCCGGGCGCGATCGGCGACCTGGTGGCGCGGCGCGGCGTGCTGCCGGTGATCGACGGCCTGGACGACCTGGACCCGGAGCCACGCGGGCAGTTGCTCGGCGCGCTCACCCGCGCCTTCGGTCCGCGCCATCCGCTGATCCTCACCTGCCGCTGCCACGAGTACCGCGAGGCGGTCGAGGTCTGCGGCACGGTGTTTCCCGGCGGCGCCGTCATCAAGCTACGGACCGTCGCCGCCGAGGACGCGGCCAGCTTCCTGGAGCGCGGCATGGCCGGGCCGCGGGCACAGAGCCTGGGCCAGGTGGTCGCCGCCGTCCGCGCCGAGCCGGGCGGCCCGCTGGCCCGGGCCCTGTCCAGCCCGCTGATGGTGGCACTGGTCCGGGCCAGCTACACCGGCTCGGCTGACGTGGCCGCCCTGACCCAGGCGGACATGACGGAGTCGGCGGTGGAGAGCCATCTCCTCGACGGCCTGATCGACGCCCGCTTCGGCGCGCGCGCCACCAGCGAGCAGGCGCGCCCGGCCCAGCCCTGGAACGCCCGGGACGCGGACCGCTGGCTGACCTTCCTGGCCCGCCACCTGGCCCGGTGGCGCAGCTACGACCTGGACTGGCTGCGGCTGCGCTACGCGGTGGCCGCCTTCACCGACCCCCTGCGCCGAGCCTGCCTGGGTGCCGTGCTCGCCTTCGTGCTGGCCGGGACGCTTTTCGGGCTCGGCCGCGGGCTGCCGTTCGGGCCCGTCCAGGGGCTGCTCTACGGGCTCGGGCACGGGCTGGACGCCGCCCTGCTCGTCGGGGCGATCTACCTGCTGGCCCCGCTGCCGTATCCGCCGGGACCGGGGACCGCGCGGTGGGTGCGGCGATTGCGCCGGCTCACCGGGACGGCCCCGCGCGCGATCATCGTCATCCCGGTGCCGTACGCGATCGAATCCGGGCTGCGGGACGGGATCGGGGCCGCCCGGACGCACGGACCCGGGACCGCGGTCGTGCTGGGCCTGACCGCGGCCGCGCTCAACTGGCTGGTCGCGGCGATCCTGGTGGGGCTGGCCACTCGCGCGAAGCTGTTCGACCTGGCCGAGCAGACGGTCTACTTCAACCTCGGCCTGCCGGGCCGCGGCGCCGAATTCGCCCGGACCGTCGGGAAGGGCGCCGCCTGGGGCGCCGGGCTCGGGATCGTGGTCGGCATCGGGATCGAGATCCTCGGTAACGTCCTGGCGTTCGAGGACCCGCTGTGGGAGCTGGGCGTCCCGGCCGGCGCCGTGATCGGCGCGGCGTTCGCGCTGGCCCAGTGGGGCCGGACGCCGGCCGCGTCGGCCCCGCCCGCCAGCCCGGCCTCCACCCTGCGCGCCGACCGGAACCTGGTGCTCCTGCTCGCGGTCCTGTTCATGCTGGTCATCCCGGCCTTCTTCGGTGCCGCCTTCGCCCGCGGGCTGGACGGCTTCGTCAGCTTCGGCCTCTATGGGCTCGGGATCGGCTGCACCATCTGGCTCGCCGTGGTGCTGAGCCACCCGTGGCCGCAGTACCTCATCGCGGCCGGCTGGCTCGCGGCCCGCGGCCAGCTTCCGTGGCGGCTGGCCGCGTTCCTGGCCGAGGCGAGCGACCTGCAGGTACTGCGCCAGCGCGGCGGCGCCTACCAGTTCCGGCACGCCCGGCTCCAGGATCACCTGGCCCAGGCTTCCCGCGCGCCCGCTGAGCGCTGACCGCCCCGGCGACGGCATTACGGCTTGCGGGCTACTCCGCACCACATCGAGGAAGGCAGGGCGGCGATCAGGTCGCTGTCCGGGCGCCACTGCGAGACGCCGACCACGCCTGGCTCGAGGAGGTCCAGGCCGGCGAAGAACTTCGTGGTCTCGTCGCGGTCGCGCAGCGTGGCCGGGTCGGTGACCCGCTCGTTGTAACGCTCGATCGACTCGCCCGGCCGGTTGGGGTTGAAGTCGTCGGTCGGATGGGACAGGACCAGGTAGCTGCCCGGCGGCAGGGCGTCGAGCAAGGTGGACAGCAGCCCCTGCGGGTCCTCCTCGTCCGGGATGAACTGCATGATGGCCAGCAGCATCAGCGCCACCGGCTGGGTGAAGTCCAGCGTCCGCGCCGCCCCGGCCAAGATCCCGGCCGGGTCACGCAGATCGGCCTCGATGTAGGCGCAGACGCCGGGGGAGGTGCTGCGCAGCAGGGCGGCGGCGTGCAGCAGTACCACCGGGTCGTTGTCGACGTAGACGATCCGGCTCTCCGGCGCCTCACGCTGGGCGACCTGGTGGGTGTTGTCCGCGGCCGGGATGCCGGTACCGAGGTCGAGAAACTGCCGCAGGCCCGCCTCGCGGGTCAGGTACTGGACCGCCCGGGCCAGGAACTTGCGGTTGGCCTGGACTGCCTGGGCCAGCTGCGGGTAAGCCTGCAGCGCCAGTTCGGCTGCCTCCCGGTCGGCGGCGAAGTTATCCTTGCCGCCAAGCCAGTAGTCGTAGACGCGGGCCGGGTGGGCCTTGCTCGTGTCGATGACGGGGTGAGGAGGCTCCTCGTCCATCGCGGCATCCCTCCCCCGCTCGGCGTGAATACCGAGCCTATCCCGCCGCTGGTACCGGATTTAATCGGACTTGCCGGCCGAGGGTGACGGCTAAAGATCCGTCAGCTGACCGATGTCTCTCACTGCAACTTGCAGAAGTATTTGTCTCGCAAGTGGCAGCAGGCGCAATTTCCGGTCTGCTCAGGCCTCTCCCCTGGGAGCAGCCGCGCGGGGGCCGCGCCCCGCGCGGCTGCTCCGACCGGCCGCTAAGGAACCCGATGATCACGATGGCGCCGACCCGCCCGCCTTGTCCGGCCAGCCTGCCCCGTCAGCCCGGCGAACCGCATGGCTGCCAGGTCCGGCTGCCGGCGGAACCGGCCACGGCGGCCGAGACCCGGGATCACGTCCGGGCGGCCCTGGTCGCCTGGGAGGTCCCGGTCGACGCGGACATCGCGGTGCTGCTCGCCAGCGACCTGGTCACCAACGCCATCCTGCACCAGGCGGACGGGACGGTCACTCTCGTCATCACCAGCTCACCGGGCCAGCTGCGGGTCGACGTCTACGGCACGGCGTGCCACCTGCCGCCGCAGGGCCCCCTCCCGGCCGAGGTGGAGACCGGGCCTGGCCTGGCGCTCGTCAAGTCCCTGGCTGACCAGTGGGGCTGGTACCCCACGCCGGCAGGCCGGGCCGTCTTCTTCACGCTGGCGTACCCGCCAGCACCCTGACTCCCGCGTGGCCGGCTTGCGCCCAGTCCCGTACACCTGATCGCACGCCTCCGGCCACGCGGGCCGAAGTCCCCCGGTAGCGAGTAACCGGGGACGGGCACGGCTGCCTCCGTCCTCGTCCTCGCTGCCGGGGGTCTTTCGTGCCGGGACCTCAGGCCCGGAGCCCGTGCCGGGCGGTGTCACGTAGCCGAGCGCCTCCCGCATCAGCGCGTCGCGGGATTCGAAGTGGTACCAGATCAGCCGCGTGCTGCTCACAAGTTACCCCCAGACTTTCTGCGCGGTGTCCACCACGAGCGCGAGCTTGCGCTTTTGCTCGTCCACGGTCAGCACGTTGCCCGCCGCGGTGGAGGCGAACCCGCACTGCGGGCTGAGGGCCAGGTTCTCGCCCGGCACGTACCGGGCTGCCTCGTCGATGCGGCGCCGCAGGTCGTCCTGAGACTCGAGGACCGGCACCTTGGAGGAGATCAGGCCGAGCACTACCGTGGTGCCCGGCCGGATGAAGCGGAGGGGCTCGAAGCCGCCGGCGCGTTCGGTGTCGTACTCCAGCAGGAACCGGTCTACCGGCACCTCGCCGAACAGGCGCTCGGCGACCGGCTCGTACCCGCCCCGGGCCATGTAGGCGCTGCGGTTATTGCCGCGGCAGATGTGCATGCCCACGGTGACCCCGGGGTGGGCGGCCTTCACCGCGCTGACGACGGCGGTGTCGGCGGCCACCGAGCCGGCCAGGATGAGCTGCGGGTCGACCGCCCCGTTGCCGGTCGACGCGCGGAACTCATCGTCGAAGACCTGGTTGTAGCCGAGCGAGTCGAGCTGGACCCGGCGGGCGCCGCGAGCGACCAGGTCCCCGATCTCCTCGATCTGCAGCGCCACCAGGTCCTGGATCAGCTCCACCGGGGTGGGATAGGCGGCCGCACTGAGCTCGGGCAGCCAGACCATGCCGCCCATCGCCGCGCTCATCATCGTGATCTTGAACTGACCGGGTACCTGGCCGGCCAGGTACTCCGCCTCGACGTTGGTGAGCTTGTCCTTCCTGAACACCTTGGCGGTTGCGACCGTCAGCACGAAGTCGGTCTCGGCGGCCGGCGGGTCCTCGCCGTCGTCCCGGCGCCAGTGCACCGGCGGCGAGCCTATCGCGGTCATCCCGCCGGTCGACTCCAGGATGCCGGTCATGTAGTTCGTCCGCCGGGCCTCGCCGTCGGTGAAGATCTCGATGCCCGCCGCGCGCTGCAGGGCGATGTTCTCGGCCGCCGCCCGGTCCTCGGCCTCGCGCAGCCCAGCCAGGTCGAGCTCACCCTGCTGATGCCGGGCTCTGGCGTCGAGTAGCCAGGGCGGCCGCAGCAGGCTGCCGACGTGCTCGGCGTGGTAGTCCGTGGCCATGGCCGTCTCCTTTTGTCCGGGATCCCCCTTCTGCCGAGACGATATCGACTAGACGAGCACGCGGGCCGGCTCGGGCAGGAATAGCGCGCTGACCTCGGCGTCGGTCTGGCTGACGGCGCGCCAAGTCGCCGGATGACGTCGGCCACGGCGAGCCCGCGGACCCCGGCCAGCGTGATCGGGCCCGGCATACAGTTGAAACTGTATGCAGTTGCTCACGACCGGCAAGAGGTCCTCACAGGTTGAAGGCCTTGGTCATCGTGGTGGCGCTGGCCGCCTGGCCCAGCTTGGCCAGGCCGAGCAGCTGCTCGGCCGTGGCGAGCAGGGAGTAGTGGTTGAACCGCGGGCCGGCCTCGGTGCTCGGGCTGATGACCAGGGCCGGAATGTGGCAGCTCACGTCGCTGGTGTTGGTCGTGCAGTGCTCGCCCTTGACCTCGTGGCCCTCCTCGCCCTCGTCCCAGGTGAGGAAGATCGCGGTCGAGCCGTTCTTGTACTCGGCGCTGTTGAGGATGGCCGGCAGGTGGGCGGCCAGCCACTTGCTGCCCTGGGCGATCGTCCCGTTGTGCGTGTCGTCGATCAGGCTGGGCGTGATGAAAGAGAACTGCGGAAGCTGATTGCGGGCTAGGTCGGTGGCCAGGTGGGAGTAAGGCACGTCATTGCCGGCGCAGTTGTGCAGCGTCGTAGGGCTTGATGTCCGGAGAAATTCCGCCGGTGCAGGCGTTGATGGTTAGAGCGGCGTACGCGATCGTGTTCGGTACCCGGCCATGCGCGTGTTCAGATGGGAGTAACTCCGATGGAATCCTTCAGCGGGAAGCTTGCCGTGGTCACCGGCGGCGGCTCCGGCATGGGCCGAGAGCTGGTCCGCCAGCTGGCGGCGGAGGGCAGCTCGGTCGCGACCTGCGACTGGCACCCGGACGCCGTCGCGGAGACCGCCGCGCTGGCGGAGGCGGACGCCGGGCCCGGGGTCCGCGTGACCAGTCACGCCTGCGATGTCTCCGACGAGTCGCAGGTGCTGCGGTTCCGCGACGAGCTGCTCGCGCAGCACGGCCGCGAGCACGTCGACCTGGTGTTCAGCAACGCGGGCGTCGGCGGGGCGGGCAGCTTCGTCAACGATCCCCGGGAACAGTGGGAGCACACGTTCGCCGTCGACTGGTGGGGCGTGTACTACTGCGCCCGCGCGTTCCTGCCGCTGCTGATCGCCAGCGGCGACGGCGTGCTGGTCAACACCAGTAGCGTGAACGGCCTGTGGGCGTCGCTCGGCCCGGGTATGCCGAACAACGCCTACTGCGCGGCCAAGTTCGCCGTGCGCGGCTTCACCGAGGGGCTGATCGAGGACCTGCGGATCAACGCGCCCCAGGTCAGGGTGGCCGTGGTGATGCCGGGGCACGTCGGCACCGATATCGTCGGGAACAGCATGCGCGCGCACGGCCGCGATCCGGAGCAGCTGACCGAAGCGCAGCTGAACGAGCTGGTCCCCGACGACGCGCAGGCCGGCCTGATCGCCGCGGGCGTGCTGCCGGAGAACCCCTCGGCCGAGGACAAGCGTCAGTGGCTGATCCAGATGGCCAACGACTTCCGGGACAAGGCGCCGCTCACCGCGGCCCAGGCCGCGACCATCATCCTCGACGGGGTGCGCGCCGGAGCCTGGCGGATCCTGGTCGGCGCGGACGCCACCATGATCGACGAACGGATCCGCGCGAACCCCCTGGTCGCGTACGACTACGCCAAGCTGTTCGAGGGCCTGGCCTCGTAGGCGCCCGGGAGTAACCCGCCGACGATGCGGCGCACATGCTGGTGGTGCTCGGTCTCGGCCTCGGCCTGGCGGCGGCAGGTGCCCCAAGGCCGGAGCGCTCGGTGCTCCTGCCAGACTGGGCTGGCTCGCTCATAGAACCACTGGCCCGGCGCGGGCGGGGGATGCTCGCCCCGCGCCACGGGACTGACCGGGGGCTGCCGATGGAACCTGCCGCGACGAGATCCGCCTCACCGGCGCCCGCGCCCGGGCACGAGCCGACAGAGGTGCGGGTCCGGCAGCTGGCCGCCGCGCGGCGGCGGGCCACCGCGCTGCTCGCCGCGGTGACGGCCCTGTTCGTGGGGGTGACCGCGGCCGGCGCCACCGGCACCTTCCTCGGCTTCGTGCAGGCCGGCGCCGAGGCGGCCATGGTCGGCGGCGTGGCGGACTGGTTCGCGGTGACCGCCCTGTTCCGCCACCCGCTGGGCCTGCCGATCCCGCACACCGCGCTGATCGTCGAGCGCAAGGACCAGTTCGCCGCCACTCTTGGCCAGTTCGTGCAAGAGAACTTCCTCAACGGCGACGTCCTGGCCGAACGGATCGGCTCCGTCCGGCTGGTGTCCCGCCTGACCGCCTGGCTGGCCGACCAGGCCAACGCCGCCCGGTTCGCCGGCCAGGCCGCCCGTCTGGTGGTCACGGTGGCCGAGGCACTACGCGACGAGGACGTCCAGCAGGTGCTCACCGCCGAGCTGACCCGGGTCGCCGATTCCGTGGAGGTCGCGCCGCTGGCCGGGCGGGCGCTGCGGCTCGTCATCGCGGGCGGGCATCACGCCGACCTGTTCAACACCATCGTGTCCGCGGCCGACCGCTACCTCGGCGACCATTACGCCGAGCTGAGCGAGCTGTTCGCGGGCGAGGCACCCCGCTGGGTGCCCGACGCGCTGTACCGGCGGGTCTTCGACCGCATGTACAGCCGGCTGCGCTCGCGGCTGACGGGAATGGCCGCCGACCCGGGCGACGCGACCCGGCAGCAGTTCGACGCGTGGATCGCGGGACTCCCCGACCGCCTCGAGACCGATCCGGAGCTGCGCGAGCGCGGCGAGCAGCTCAAGCGGGACCTGCTGGGCAGCACCCTGCTGCGGGACTGGTCCTCGACGATCTGGCAGAAGATCAAGGAGGCGGTCCAGGCCCAGGCCGCCGACCCGGAATCCGAGCTGCGCCGTCGGCTGACCGATCTGCTGATGGCAGCCGGGCGCCGCCTCGAGTCCGACGAGCGCCTGCACGAGGGCTTGGAGCGCATGGTCGAGTCGGGCGCCCGGGCCGTCGCCGACCGCTTCCACGACGACCTGGCCGGCCTGGTCACCGGGACCATCGAACGCTGGGACGCCGCCGAGACGTCGAGCCAGCTGGAACTGCTCCTGGGCCGCGACCTGCAGTTCATCCGCATCAACGGTACGGTGGTGGGCGCGGGCGTAGGGCTGATCCTGCACGCCGTCGTCCTCGGCCTCGGCTGAGGATGTCAGACCCCCGTGACATCGTGGGGCCATGACAACCTCGACGACGGTACCGGTGCGTGACCGCGACACCGCCGCCCTGATCGGAATGCTGGCCATCCTCGAGGGCGCGATCTGGGGTGGCGTCCTGGACGAGTGGACCACCGGGATACTCGCGCAGCGGCTCGCGGCCGACGGCCTCCTCACGGCCGGTCATGACGAGAGCGACCTGCGTCAGGCCATCGGCGACCTGAACCAGCGACTCCGCCATGCGCTCGGCGAGTACGACAGCGCCGGAGGCTCAGATGACCGCTGAGGACCTGATCGAGACGTTTCCCTGGCCGCGGTGGCGCTGTACCCCGGCCGACGGATGGATTACGTGCTGTCGGCCTGGCCGCGGCGCAGCGCCGCCGGGAACCCGGTGCGGTGCGAGCGTCTTGACGTGCTGCCCGCGGGTCAGCCCCAGCTCTCCGACCATTACGAGGTCCTGGCCGAGCTGTGCTACTGAAGGACCGTGCTACTGAGGGTCGGGGGCCAGCGTGCCGTCCGGCGCGATGTGGCCGAAGATCTGGTCCAGCATGGTCAGGACGTGCGGGTCCTCGATCGTGTAGTAGGTGTGGCGGCCCTCGCGCCGGGCGGACACGATCCCGGCCAGCCGCAGCTTGGCCAGGTGCTGGCTGGCGGTGGGGATGCTCAGCCCGACCCGCCGGGCTAGGGTGCCGACGTCGGACCGCTCATGAGCCATCAGCCACGCCAGGTGCAGCCGGGGCGCGCTGCCGAGCAGGGCGAAGGTCGCCGCGGCCGAACGCAGCTGCAGCAGCGTCGGCTCCGTGGCACGCGTGACGGCGCCCGGCCGGGGTGGCGTCGGGGCGTTCAGCATGATCCAAGCCTGCTTCGTTCGTACGCGGTGACTCGTCTCACAATATGATTTGTCAGTTGCGTAATCAACAAAATGTTAGCTAGGCTAGCGGTGTCTGAAGGGGAGTAGTCCGGCGACCTGTCGTCGACATGCTGAGGGCTCCGCGGCCCTCCGGTGACAGGGCCCTATCCAGGGTGGGCGAGACCTTCGGCCAGCTAAGTTGTCTGGTCGGGATGCCCCCTGGTCCCCCCGCTCCGGCAACGCGTCCGTTCCGGAGGGTTCATGTCTTCGAAGCTGGCGCGGCCGCTCGCGCTATGCGTCGTGCTGACCGTCCCCGCCCTGTTCCTGCGCCTCAGCGGCGTGCACTCGGCGGCGCCGCTGAGCCTCGCGACGTTCGGCGCGGCCGTGGTGGCCGCCTCCTTCCTGCTGGCCTGGGCGGCCGAGGCAGCCCGGATCGACATCGCCGGGCCGCTGGCCATCGCCATCCTCGCCGTCATCGCGGTCCTGCCCGAGTACGCGGTGGACCTGTACTTCTCCTACACGGCCGGCCACAACCCGGACTACGTGCAGTACGCGGCGGCCAACATGACCGGCTCCAACCGCCTGCTGCTGGGGCTGGGCTGGCCGGTGGTGGTGATCACCTCCTTGTGGGTGGCGTCCCGCCGGTCCGGGCGCGGCGTCCGGGAACTGGTGCTCCAGTCCGGGTACCGGATGGAGCTCGGATTCCTGCTCATCGCCTCCGTCGTGGGGTTCGTGATCCCGCTGTCCGGCGAGATCAACCTGATCCTCGGCTTCGCGCTGCTCGGCTTCTTCGTCTTCTACATGTGGAAGGCCTCGCGGGCCGAGGCGTCCGAGCCGGACCTGGTCGGGGCGGCGGCCCGGATCGGCGGCCTGCCGGACCGGCGGCGGCGCCTGCTGGTGACCGCGATGTTCGTGTTCGCCGCGGCCGTGATCCTGGCCTCGGCCGAGCCGTTCGCCAACTCGCTCATCACCACCGGCACCCAGCTCGGCATCAACAAGTTCCTGCTGGTGCAGTGGGTCGCCCCGCTGGCCTCGGAGGCGCCCGAGTTCATCGTGGCCATCTTGTTCGCGGTGCACGGCAAGGGCTCCGACGCCATCGGCACGCTGATCTCCAGCAAGGTCAACCAGTGGACCCTGCTGGTCGGCAGCCTGCCGCTGGCCTACCTAGCCGGCGGCGGCGGGACGGCGCTGCCACTGGACCCCCGGCAGATCGAGGAGTTCCTGCTCACCGCCACGCAGGCGCTGCTCGGGGTGGCCGCCCTGCTGACCCTGCGGTTCCCGCGCTGGCTGGCGATCACCTTGCTCGGCCTGTTCGCCGCGCAGTACGCGGTGCCGGGGCAGGCCGGCCGCTACATCCTGATGGCCGTCTACGCGGTCATCGCCGTCGTCGCCCTGGCCCGCAACCGCCGCTGCATCTGGCCCGCCCTCACCGCCCCGTTCCGCGGCCCGGTCCCCGAGAGCCCCGCTGGCGAGCAGCCCGTCCCGCCCCGTCCGGCCGAACGGGTGCACGCCGGCATCGAATAGGCCCCCGGTCGAATAACCCGGAGATCGTTGCAACCAGCCGGGTCGCGCGGGCGTCTTTGAGGACATGAGACTAACCCGTGCCCGTTTGACCGCCCCCTTGACCGCTATTTTGACCGCCCTGTTGACCGCCCTTTTGCTCGCCGCCGGGACATTGACCGGCGTTGCCTCGGCCCAGCCAGCCAGAGTTGCCAGCCCGGCCGCGGTGCCGTGGAGTCACGTCGGCCCCGGCTGGGTGCTAGCGCAGTACACCACCGCGGCGCCCGAGGGCGGGAAGACCGGCCCGGCCACGCTGTACCTGGTCAGCCCGGGTGGCGCTAAGTACAAGCTGGCGAGCTGGCCGGACAACCGGACCGCGCCGCAGCTGCTGGCCTGGTCGCCGGACGGCAAGCACGCGCTGTTCCAGGTCTTCTCGGGTAAGGGCGGGGTCGAGAACATGACCCTGGCCACCGGCCGGGCGACCACCTTCGTCCTGGCCGGCGGGGCGACGCCGGTCGGGTACACCACCCCGGATGGCCTGAACATCGTGGCCGGCCGCTCGTCGGGTTCGCAGACCATCCTGGCCCGGTACAACCTGTCGGGGAAGCTGACCCGCTCGCTCGGCTGGTCGGCCGACGGCTCGGTGCTGTACGAGCCGTCCGGCGCCGCGTTCGTCACCGGCACCAGCGCCGGCCTCAAGCTCGTCGGCAACAACGGCGTCCTGGTCAGGAAGCTGTCCGTGCCTGGCACGAGCGCGAACACCTGTAACCCGGTCCGGTGGTGGAACGGCGGCACGGTCCTGGCCTCCTGCGCCCCGCCCAATACCGCCGCGCCCCAGCTCTGGCTGGTCCCGGTCGGCGGCGGCCACCCCACCGCGCTGACGCCGCGGCGCAGCTCCAGCAGCCGTGACCTGGGCGATCTCGACGCCTGGTCGCTGTCCAGCGGGCTGTACCTCCAGGCGGCCGGGCCGTGCGGCGTGCTGCAGATTTTCGCCCAGGCCCGTAACGGCTCGATCAAGCTGGTCACGGTGCCGCACACCCAGGGCGACAACCATGTGCTGACCGCCAGCGGCGGCCGGCTGCTGGTCCAGGCCCCGACCAGCTGCGTCGGCAGCAACTCGCTGCTGTGGTTCAACCCGGGCACGCACGCCGAGCAGTGGCTGATCCGGGCGCCGTCCAGCGTGATCGGCGTCGAGAACGCCCTCCCGTTCTACAGCCGCCAGAACGGCAACCTCTAACCGCGAGCGCGGGGCGTCTCCGCGGAGACGCCCCGCTTCGCCGCGTCGAGGCCGAGCGTAGCCACGGCTAGCTCCGATCAGGTCAACCTGAAGTAGGCGCCAGCGTTCTAGCGAGCACGACGTTTCCCACGGTCCCGGCGGTGCCTGCGGGTCGAGCAGATGGCGGTACCCGCTGCGCAACGCGATCGCCCCCGGACCTTGAGGCGATTGAGGATCTCCTCACGCCGCGGCCCGGACGCCTGCCAGGCGGCGAACAGCGCTTGGCGCCGACACCCTTGCACGTCGGACAGGTCACGCGCACCCTCCAAGCCTGAGAGTTCACGGTGTTAATTTCAGGGGATTTCCCGGCGGCGTGAGATTAACGCCGCCGGCGTAGTGTTCCGCTGGCTATCACGTGGATCACGAATTCGGCCGCGTTTTGTGCCGCGCTGGCCTGGGCTTCTCCGGTTTTCTGGTATCCCCAGTCCGATATCGCCTTCACCATGATCCAGTCTGGCTTGCTGCCCTCGGTGGCGGCCTCGTATACCCCGGCGCCCTCCATCTCACCGGCGATGGCGTCCGGGAATTCTTCGCGCAGTTCGTGAACTACCTTCTCGGAGTTGACCAGGGTATTAGAGCTCAGCACGGTCCCGAAATGCACCCGGGCACCGGTCCAGGTCAGCTGGCCGGCCTGCAGCCGGTCGAGCAGCACAGGTGAGCAGCCGACGTTGACACCGCGGCGGATGACCGGGCGCGCCGCGTCGTCGGTTACCTTGCGCGGGTCAATGTTGTGCACCCGCCGGGCGACGATGATGTCGCCCTTCTGCTGTCCCTCGTCCGGGCGCAGGCCGAAACATATACCGGCCAAAATGACGCAATCGGGACTGCTCTGCTCAATGACGGCGCGGGCAGTGATCATCATCCCGGCCGCCGCCGCGATTCCCTGCTCGCCGGCCTGCGCGAGCATGATCTCGGTGCCCGCGATGGCGCCGAGGGTGTAGATCGTCCGCTCGCCGGTCTGGTCCAGCACCGGATCACGGCCGACCCGAGCGCGCACGGCTTCCAGCACCGCGTCTCGTTCCCCCTCGGTGACGACGAGGATCAACGCCCGTACTCGTCCGCTCAGCCCGGTCATCGTCTCATCGAAAGCGGCCGTGGCCTGGCGGTTGCGGGCAATCTCCTGCGAGCCGGCTACCACCGCCACCACGACGAGCATTCCGGCGGCCAGGCTGACCAGCCAGCCGAGCACCACGACCCGGGTCGTGGCCGGGGAGAGCCCGGCGGGGTCGGAGAACAGCAGGCGCTGCAGGAGGTAGCGCAGCGCCGAGGAGTACGTGGCCGGCCGCCCGGCACAGGACGCCGGAACGCACGCGGCGCGCTCGGCGCTCGCCACGAACATCGCGCAGACGGCCACGACGAGAGCGAGGGCGGCGGTGTAGAGCACGAGGAAGCCGCCCCCCGCGACCGGCCGCCGGGCGCCCCGGTTACCCGGCCGCGCCGGGGACGCCAGCACGATGACGCCCTGCTCGGCCGGGCAGCCCCGGTATCGCGCGCAGCGACTCGGCGACTGCGGTCCGGGCCGGCTCGGTCGAGATCCCGCGGGTGAGGATGACGATCGTCTCGGTGACCTCGGAGATCCTGACCCGGGCCCGGTCTCCGGCCGAGGCTTGGAGGTCCGCGTGCATCAGGCGGGTAAGCCGCTCGGTCAGCAGCCGGATCAGCTCCTCGATCCGGTCGGGGGCCGGCTGGTGGAGCAGCCAGACCGACCAGTGCGCGAAGGGCAGCGATTCGGCCGTCCGTCCACGGCCCGCCGCGGACGGCGCTCCCATCCGGGCGACCCAGCGCAGCTGGAGCGCCATCATGCTGGTCATCAAGACGGCAACCCACAGCACGCTGGCAGCCAGCGACATGATGCCGGGGAGTGGCGCGCCGACGAGCGCGAGGCCGAGCGCGGCTAGCATTCCCAGTGCCGGCGGACCGCTGAACACCAGGAAAGACCACTGGCGATCCAGCCATCGCAGCAGGCGGAGCCCGTAGCCGCCCGGGTTCACCGCCCGGTCCCTGGCCGGCCGCTGCAGGACCGCGAAGCCGCCGTTGTCCTGTTCGATCACCAGCCCGTCCCGGGCGGCGATCCAGAGCAGCAGCGGCAGCGGAGCGCGGTCGCGGGCCAGCCCGTAAACGCTGGGCGGGCGTATCGTCGTGATCGCGTCCGGGCCGAGCGATGCCGCCCGGACCCGGACCGCGGCCTGCCGCGCCTGTGCGAATGACCACGTCATGGAGTCTCCAGGAACAACTTGTCACTACCAGGTCCTGCTGACGGGCGACCCGGCGCGTGCTTCCGGCGTAAGGGCCGGCTGGGGAACGCGCTTCGCGGGCCGGCCCAGGACCAGCTGCCATCGCATGGTCGCGCCGGGCCGCCGTCTCCAGGGTGCCGTCGGTTCCTACCGGATTTCTACCGTGCGCGCCCTCGGCGGCAACGAGGCCGGCTTCTTCGCGTCAGCTTCCCGGCGGGCAGCGCCGCAGGTACCGTCGGTAAATCGCCTTCTTAGGGAGGCAATTGTCTCACTGGGAGGGGATCTGCCGTGATGTACCGTCTGCTCGGTGAGCTCGAGATCGGCCCGGATGACGGGTTAATCGACCTGCCAAGCGGCCCCACCCTTGTCATCTTGGCCGCTCTCCTGGTCCACGCGAACCAGCGGATCTCGAAGACCGATCTGATCCGCGCGGCCTGGGGCAAGGATGACGTACAGGAGGCACAGCTGCACAAACGGGTCATGGTGGTCCGTGACCTGCTCGATCAGGTCGGCCGCCGCGATGATCTCAAGACCCATGCCCGGTTCGGCTACGAGCTGCAGGCAGCCGAGGAAGACGTCGACGCCCTGCTCTTCCAGCGGCTGGTGCGCCAGGGCCGCCGGGCCCGCGAGGAAGGCACGGCCGAAGAGGCCGGCTTCCTCTGGCGGGCGCTGCGGCTGTGGCGAGGCGCGCCTCCGCTCTCGAACGTGCCCAGCAACGCGTTCCACCAGGAGGCCGCCGCTCTGGAACGGCGGCACCGGCTTGCCGCGGCGCGGCTGTTCGAGCTGGAGCTCGCCCGGGGTCAGCACGAGCTCATCCTGGACGAGCTGAGTTCGATCGCCGGCCTGTATCCCTCCGACCGGCGCCTGGCGGAGCAGTTCATGCTCGCGGCCTACCGGTGCGGTCACCTGACCGATGTGACCAGCGGCTTCGAACGCTACCGCGCGGCCGTCGCCGAGGAGACCGAAGGGCCGCCGGACGCCTTGCTCCAGACCTTCCACTTTGCGGTGGCCCGGGGGGACGAGGCGGCGACGGCCAAGGCAGCGTCCGGCATGGCCAAGCGCGCGGAGGCCGTGGCCCGCGCGGTGGTGGTGATACCGCGGCAACTGCCGCGCGCGGTCGCCATGGTCGGCCGACGCGCCCTGATCGCCGAGGTAGCGGACCTGCTGGTCCGCCCGCCGGGCCGGGGCGTGCCCGTGGTGGTGGTCTCCGGCGCCGGCGGCATCGGCAAGACTGCGCTAGCCGTGGCCGCGGCGCACGACGTGGCGAGCCGCTTCCCTGACGGCCAGCTCTACGCCGAGCTGCGGGGGACGGCGGGCGGGCAGGCCGACACCGCCGAGGTCCTAGCCCAGTTCCTGCGGGCGCTGGGGATACCCCTGGTGCCGGAGGCGAAACAGGAACGGCTCGCGATGTACCGGAGCCTCCTGGCCGAGCGGCGGGTCTTGGTGGTGCTGGATGACGCCGCCGCCGAAGATCAGGTCAACGACCTCGTCCCGGCCTGGCCGGGCTGCGCCGTGCTGGTAACCGCGCGCCAGCGGCTGCCGGGCACCGGCACGCACCACGTGCCCACGCTGGAGCCGCTGAGCCTCGAGGATTCGGCTGAGCTGTTCCGCGGCGTGCTCAGCAGCGCCGGCATCGGCCCAGATGATGATCCAGCCGCGCTGAACCGCGTGGTGACACTGTGCGGGGGCCTGCCGCTCGCCCTGCGCGTCGCCGCCGCCCTGCGGGTCCAGAGTCATCCCCGGCCGACCACGGAACTCGCGAGCCGTCTCGCCGAGCAGGGCACCGAGGGCTTCGCGTACCAGGAGCTCAACGTGGCCCGGAGCATCGGCGCCGGGTTCAGCCGTCTCGGCGCCGCCGCACGGCGCCTGTTCCTCGGGTTCGGGCTGCTGCCGCTGACCACGTACGGCCTGTGGACGGCCGCCGCCCTGCTTGACGTCGCCGACGTGGATGCCGCCACGGTGCTGTCGGAGCTGGCCGCGAGCTTCATGGTCGACTCGGCGCCAGCCGGGCCCCGCTACCGCTTCCACGACCTGACCCGCGACTACGCCTACCGCCGGGCGGTGGCCGAGTACCCGGGCCGTCGCGATGCGGTACCGCGGCAGGTCTACCGCGCACTGCTCACCCTGGCCCGCCGGGCGCACGCGCGGTTGTACGGTGGCGACTTCGAGGTCGTGCACAGCCCGGAGCCGGACTGGGACGCCCCGCCCGATGCCCTCGCTGAGGTCGATGCCGCCCCTCTCGACTGGTTCGAGCGGGAGCGCGAGAACATCAGGCTGGCCGTCGAGCACGCTGCCCAGCTCGGCCTGATCGATCTCTGCTGGGACCTGGCCGTGTCAGCGCACGAGTTCTATACCGTCCGGGGCTACTTCGACGACTGGCGGATAACGGCCGACGTGGCGCTGCAGGCGTGCCGCGAGGCGGGCGACCTTCGCGGCGAGGGGATCATGCTCACTTGCCTCAACCAGCCGGCCCTGGTGGCCAGCCGGCGGGCTGGCGGCCTGGCTGGCCTGGCCGAGCTGCGGCGTGCCGCGGATCTGCTGGCCGGCTGCCAGGACCGGCACGGTCAGGCCATCGCGCTGCGCACGCTGGCCAGCGCGCTTCGTCGGCAAGGCCATCTCACCCGCCCTCTCGAGCTCCTTCACGAGGCGCTCGATCACTACGTGGCGAGCGGGGACACAGTGGGCTGGTGGCAGAGCCTGCGCCTGATCGGCCAGGGCTACCTGGATCTCGGTCGTTACGGCGAAGCCCGCGAGCTGCTGGAGCGGGCCGAGGCCCTCGCGGGCCAGCTCGGCGACGGGCGGCTGCTCGCGCAGACTCGCTACTGGATTGGCCAGGTCAGGCTGGCGACGGGCGACCTGGCCGGGTCCCGGGCCGCGTTCGGCGCGGTCTTCGACGTCTACAGCGAGGCGACGGGTCCGGGCCGCGCGTACGCCCTCCACGGGCTGGGCGACGTGGCCTGCCGCGAGGGTGCCTACGACCTGGCCGAGCAGTTCCTCAGCGAGGCGGCTGACCTGGCCCGCGACGGGGCGGATGCGATTCTCGAGGGCCGGGTCCAGCTGTCCGTGGCCGCGCTGCGGCGGGCGCAGGGGCGTTCCGGTGAGCAGGCTGGGGCGCTCCGGGGGGCCGTGTCCACGTTCGCGGGCTGTGACGCGGCCCACCTGGAAATACGTGCTCTCGCCGAGCTCGCCCAGGTGTCAGCCGAACGCGGAGACGCCGCCGCGGCCGACACGGCCTGGGCGCGGGTGGAGAATCTCTACCAGGAGGCGGGCATCTCGGACGAGGATCGCGTTCACCAGCGTCCGGGCTCCTGACCGAGCGTGCGCCTCAGCTGGCCGCGGAAGAACGCGTCAGCGGCGGGTTGAGGGCTTGCGCCGGGCCGCGCTGGTAGAGCGCGGCTGGCCGGCCCGTTCCCAGGACGCGTTTTGCTCCCGTGGGCAGCACGAACCCTTCGGTACTCGCGACCTTGCGGCTGAAGTTCCGCGGATCAAGCGGCACACCCCAGACGACCTCGTACACCCGGCGCAGATCACCAATGGTAAAGGCCTGCCCGCAGAACGCGGTGGCGAGGGTGGTGAACTCCAGGCGCGTCCTGGCGCGCTCCACGGCGTCGTCCAGGATCTGGCTGTGGTCGAACGCGAGCGTGCCGTGAACCGCCTCGACTGGAGCCCACCGGGCACTGCGCGCGTCCGAGCCCGCCGCCGGGATGGGCAGATCCGGCGCTATCGCCAAGTAGGCCACGCTGACCACCCGGCCCCGTGGATCGCGACCCGGGGCGCCGTAGGTCGCCAGCTGCTCCAGGTGCAGGCCCATCTCCGCCAGACCGGTCTCTTCGGCCAATTCACGCTCCGCCGCGCCGGACAGATCCTCTCCTTGGCGCAGGAAGCCACCGGGCAGCGCGGCCTGGCCCCGGTAGGGCTCGTTGTCGCGCTCGATGACCAGCACGTTCAGGAGATCGTCGCGCACCGTCAAGATCGCGAGGTCGACGGTCAGCCACAGCAGCAGGTGTTCACGTCCGCGGTCGGTCACGACGTGGAGCTTATCTTATTGTCCTATTGACATTAAGTAGGAGCGGTAGTTAATGTCGAAGTGACATCAAGGAGCTCTCGCGATCCGCGGCGTACGACCGGCCCGCTCGGAGTCCCTTGGGGCAGCGGTAGCCGCCGGTTACCGGATGCCCGTCGCGCGCGCAGGTGCCCGTGTGGGGGTCGGCCAGCCTCCATCCCGCCGTCCGGCCGGGCGGTGGAAACGCGGGTGCCGTCCATCGCAGTCCGTTCATCGCACACCGAAAGGAATAAGGTCATGCGCGCATTCTGGCGTCATTGCATGGCGTCCCTGGCCATGGCGGGTGCCGTCCTCCTCGCGGGCGGGTCGGCCCACGCGGCCGTCCTCGCCGCCACGCACCCCGGAGGCGCCGCCGTCATGGCGGCCTGCCCGGCCGGGACGCACTGGGATAACGTCCTCCACCGCTGCCTGTAGGAAATCGGTAGAGATTCAGAAGATCGCCGCAGAAGCCTGATAGCGGTAGCCGACGTCAGGCGCCCTGCGGCGGGGGGAGCGGCGGGCCCGGGTAACGGGCCCGCCGGCTACCCGCCATCGGCTTCCCGGGCCGCCCCGGCCGTCAGTTGTCGCGGCGGCATCGCCCCGCTGTCCGTCGGTGGCCGTGACACACACTCGACATAAAAGATTCTAGTTAAGTCGCTTATTTCGAAAATAAATTCATCATCAGTTCAGGGAATGGGGAGGCTGTTCCGATGGTAAGAATGACTGCCGTTATCAACGTGGCGGCCAGGTGGTGGCTGTGGTGCGTCGCCATTTTGGCCATGGCGGCCTGCGGGAGCGCGAGCAGCAGCGCGTCGAACGGAATCGCCGCACCGGGCGGGGCGGGCGGCGTTTCCGGGGGCTTGCCTGCCGCCACGCCGAAGCAGTGCGGCGAGGTGAGCCGGCTGGCGGTGCCCGGTCCGCCGCATCCGCTCGTCGTGCTGGTGGTCGACAACACGGCATCCGGCCCGGCCGGGACGAGCCCGCTGCCCGATTCGGTGACCGCCGCGCTGCGGCAAGCGCAGGCCAAGGAGGGGGCCCTGGTCATCCTCGGCGTGAACGGGGCGGGCAGTAATCCGCTTCTAGTCCGGGAGACAGCGCTGGACCCGATGCCGGGACACACCTCCCGCGACGCCGACTCCGCCCGCGCTATCGCGATCAGTTGCGTGACTCAGTGGGCTTCCTCGGCCGCGGCTCGGCCAGTCCAGCCGGGCAGCGACATCCTGGGTGCGGTCGATGCGGCCATCCGCCGTTCGCCGACCCAGATCATCGTCATGTCCGACGGCCTGGACAACGTCGACCCCCTGGACCTGAACAAGATCGGCTACGGGACGAATCCGGCTAGCGTGGTGGCCTCGCTGCGCGCTACGGAGTCGGTCGACCACCCCAGCCGGCCGGTCTCCGTGCTCTGGGCCGATCTCGGCGTGACCAGCCGGCCGATACCGGATGCCGTCCGGGCCTCGGTCAGGCAGCTGTGGGCGGCGATCCTGCAAAACGCGGGACTGTCGGTCACCTTCGCGCCGGACGAGACCCAGGCGGCGCCGGTCCCGTCGCAGGCACCCGCCGACACGGTTAAGATGCCTGCCGTCACCACCAAGATCATCGGCTGTCACACCACCTTCACCGTCCCTACCGATCTGCTCTTCCAGCCGGGCGACGCGCGCTTGAAGGGGGCCTCCGATGTGCTGGCCCAGGCCCGCAGTGACCTGAGTCAGCCCGGCGCGTCCGCGGTCATCAGCGGCCATACCGCCGCGTACGGCTCGACCGCCTACCGCTATCAGCTGTCCGTCGCGCGTGCTCAGGCCGTGGCCGGGGCGCTGGAGTCGGAGGGGATCCCGAAGAGCCGCCTCAGGGTGGTCGGCTACGGCTCGGCCAAGCCCGCCGAGAACGAATTTCCCGGCGGACGGCATGACCTGGCTGCCGCCGCGGTGAACCGCCGGGTGGTCATCGATATCGCAGCGGGGGAGTGCGGCTAATGAGAAGGATCTTCTACCGGCTCCGGCGTGGCGCTGACGCCGGCGAGCTGATGGGCGCCCTGGCGCGCGAGGCCCGGGCGGGCGGAGGCCGGGGAGGGCGCGCTCCGGTTCCGCCGGGGCGCGAGCCGCCTGGACCGGACGATGCCGGCGCCCCGCTCACCAACGCGGAAGCCTCGGTCCTCATCAGCATCGACAACACGCTGGCGCGCCGGGACCGGCGGACCGGACGCTCGCTCACCAAGCTGCAGAAATCCGTCGTAGCCGCCGCTCACGACAGCCGCGACGCGGCCACCAGGCTGGAGGCCGCCCAGGCCAATCCGCGCTGGCGTAACGGCGGCCTGGTCACGGAGACCGCGGAAGCCACCGACGCTGGGGACGTGCTGGACGGCGAGCCCTGGTCGACGCCCGGCCAGCCCCGGGACACCCGGCTGTCTCCCTGGGGCAGGCGCGCCCGGCGGGGCCGTGGCGGCGGCCAGGACGGTCCGGCCTTCCGGGAGATGTTCGATCCGTACCAGCCGCTCATCACCGAACGAGCGCTGCTGATCATCGAGGTCGTGTTCGTCCTGGTCGAGTTCGCCTTCTGGTACGGGGTGTTCTCGGGCAACCTGGACCGCGGCACACCTCTCCTCGATCCCGGGCGGATCAGCGACATCCTGCTGGCGATCATGGTCCCGCTTTCCGGCATCGTCGCCGCGCGCGTGATCGGCGGCCTCGCCCACCGGGCCATCTGCCGGCATCCCGGTGTCGGGCGCAAGGAATACATCGGTGCGACGGTGGCTACCGTCGTAGCCGCCCTGGCCGTCCTGGCCATCTTCTCCCTGGTTCACGCGCGCTTCGACGGGTCGAGTCAGCTCGGGGCGACCCAGCTCCCCGCTCTGGCCATGACGCTGATCTTCGTCGTCGTGCTACTGGGTGACATGGTGGCCCGGGTCTTCCTGGTATCGGAGATCCGGGCCCAGACCGACAGGTGGCTGCGCTACCTCGACAAGCTGAAGATCGCGGCGACACGGGCCAACCGGCGGCACTGCGACGCCTGGCTCGACCTGCGGAACGCGGTGCAGATGCAGCTCGATCAGTGCGAGCGGATCGTAGCCGCGGGCGCCCGCCTCATCAGCGACCACCGGTCCCGCCGCGCGAGCCCTGCTCCGCAGTTGCCCGTAGCATCCGGGACGCTTCCCCGGTCGGCGCACCACGAGGCCGTCGGCCGGGCCGCGCACGACGGCCCGATGGCGGTGCCTTCTGTCGCGTCGCTCGAGCTCTACGACGTGAGCCTGGTCCTCGGCCCCATCCGTGTCGCTGCGGACGCCATCGACACGCTCCTGCGGTGGCCGCCTCGGAGTCAGGGCGAGCTGACGGAGTACCTCGGCGATGTGCTCGCCCGCCTGTACCGCCTGCAGAAGACGGCCGGTACCGAGACCGGCTCGCTGCGGTCGCCTGGACCGGACGCGCCGCAGGCCGATCCGTCGCAGGCGGCCAGTACCCGCTTCCGGCCGCCGCAGAAGCCCATCGACCCGCCCGCGCCGGGCGTCGGCGACGTGAACGGCGCCGATCCGGTCGGCGGCCACGAAGGCGGGCCGCACGAGGATCCGTGGCACGGGGATCCGTCATGACATTCGCCCGCGGCACCCGGCTCCGACCACCGCATGCCCTCGACGGGCCGCCGGGCAGCCGGACCCTTGTTCTCTTCCCGCTCCTGTTCGCACTCCTGGCCGCGGCGGGTGCCTGGTACGGCTGGAGTACGGCGCACAAGCCGCCGGGGGCCCTGGCGAACTACCGTGCCGTCGGCCCTCGCAACGAGGTCAACTGCTTGCGCCTGGTGATCGGCGTCGACGTCTCCGGCTCCATGCAGGACTTCGCGGTCGCGCGGGACGATGCGCTCCAGCAGCTGTTCAGCTGGGTCAAGCAGCACCATGATCTCCGGCCCGACGATCAGGTGGCGATCATCGACTTCGCCGCGGTCGCGCAGGTGCGGATGGAGCCGACCGCGGTCTCCAGCCTGGGTGGCCTCCCGCCCCCGACGGGGGCCCGGGACGGGTACTACACCTACTTCCGGCCCGTGCTGGCCGATATCAGCCATTTCCCGCCGACCCGGTGCGACACCGCCCTGGTCCTGATCTCCGATGCTCAGCTTATCGATCTCCCCGCCACCCAGGCGGCCGGGCAGCAGTTGCTCGCCGAGCATCAGGTCGGCCGGATCCGGCTGCTGGTACCCGGGGCCGGGATCCAGGTCTATCCCGTCTGGCTGAAGGGATTCCCCGCCGCGGTACCGGTGGTCTTCGACGGGCAAGACCCCGCCGCTACGGGCCTGGCCCTGGGGAACACCATCGTGGGCCTCACCGGGCAGACGCTCAAGCGGATCAGCTGACCGCCGGCCGGGCCGGCCTGATCCCGGTCGCGATCCCGGTCAGCACCCCAAGCACCAGGAACAGGGGCAGCCGCAGCGGCGGCGCGGCGTCTTATGAGGCTGGAGTGGCGGAAGCGGTGAGCGGGATGGCTTCGGCGCACAGCGGGCACCGCGGGGCGGGCCAGGTCTGGCTGGGGAGGGTGGCGGCCGGGTAGAAGGGGACGCCTAGCTGCTCCGGGATCAGGGTGCTCGCGTCGCCCAGGGCGAGCAGTGAGGTTACCGCGACAGGCAGCGCGTGCTGGGCCCGGACCGCGGCCGCGCAGGAGGCTACGGCCGTGCCGGCGTTGACGGCGTCGTCGGCGATGCCGACCCGCCAGCCGGCGATACCGCCGGGCACCGGGCGCAGGTGATACCCGGCGGTCTCGCCCGGGGTGCGGTAGCCGGGCAGGAACGCCGCCGTCAGCAGGTCGCCGACGGCGTAGGCCAGGAACGCGCCGCCCTCCAGGGGACCGCAAACCGCGTCGACCGCGTGCTCCCGCAGGCCGGCCATCCAGCGGACGGGCTCGCGCAGCCGGGCCGGGCGCAGGAGCAGCGCGTCCAGGTCAAGCCATACGTCCCCGTGATACCCGGTGCCGAGGTCAAAGTGCCCCCGGGCGGCCTGAGCCAGCCGGACCGCATCCCAGGACTCCACCTCGCCATGGTCTCACTGGTGGAGCCTTCACCTCAGCCGTCTGTCGGCCGGAATCAGCTAGCTGGCCGATGCCCGCCGGGTGCGGCCGCGGGCACGCTGGGAGACAAAACGAGGGGCAGGAGACAGCGATGTTCAAGCGCAAGAAAACCAGGGACGAAGCCTGGGAAGGCGTGGTCACCGGCAAGAAGCGGTCCTCGCCGGACGGCCAGAACATGTACCACCGGATCTTCGTGACGCTCGGGGACGGCACGGACAAGGAGGTCCGGGTCCGGGGAGGCCTGTGGAAAACGCTGGAGCCGGGTGACCGGGTCCGCAAGCGGTCCGGCGAGACCAAGCCGGTCAAGATCGGCTAGTCGAGATCGGCTAGCCGCGGGCCGTAGGCCCGGCGGGAAGCGGCATGATGACCAGCATGAGCGAGCCACGGATCGATCTGCACGGGCACGCCGGCCGCTGCTTCCTGGCCGGCCTGCCGGCCGGGCATCAGCTGGTCGCGACGACGGGCGCGGCGGCGATCGCGGACGCGGTGCGAGATGCCCAGGCGGCGGGCATGACCGCGGTGAACCTGTCCGCCGTGGCGGACTTCGCGGTGCTGCGGCCGGACCCGGCGCACGGGTTGCGGGCGCACCGGGACTTCCGGCCGGGCGAGGCGCACGCCGACTACCGCCGCCAGCTGGACGGGATCCGGGCGGCCGTGGCCGGGGCCGGCGCCGAGGTGGCTACGTCGGCGGCCGACCTGGAGCGCGCGGTCCGCGACGGGCGCACCGCCGTGCTGCTCGGCTGCGAGGGCGGTGACTTCCTCGACGGCGACCTGGGCCGGCTGGCAGCAGCTCGCGCGGACGGCATCACCGTGCTCACCCTGGTGCACTACCGGGTCAACGAGCTCGGCGACGTACAGACCGAGGCACCGGTACACGGCGGCCTGACCCGGTTCGGCCGCGACGTGGTGGCCGAGTGCAACCGGCTCGGCATCGTGATCGACTGCGCGCACGCCAGCTTCGACACCACCATGGCCGTGCTCGAGACGTCCAGCCAGCCCGTGATCATCTCGCACGGCCAGCTCGGCCACACCGACGCCGGGCAGGCCGACGCTAGCCATCTTGATGCCGGCCACCCCGATGCCGGCCACCCCGATGCCGGCCACCCCGACGCTGGCCATCCCCGGCTGATGACCGCCGGCCACGCGGCCGCGGTGGCCGAGGCCGGCGGCCTGATCGGCGCCTGGCCCTGCGGCTTCACCAGCCGTTCGTTTGACGACTTCGGCACGGAGATCCTCCGGCTCATCGAGGCCACCGGCCCGGATCACGTGGCCATCGGCACCGACCTGGACGGCAATTACCGCCCCGTCCTCACCAGTTATCCACAGCTTTCCGACCTGGCCAGCCTGCTCAGGGACCGCGGCCTCCCGGGCGCCGACGTCGAGCGGATCCTCGGCGGCAACGCCATGAACCTGCTGACCCGCATTCTCTGACCGGGACCGGTGGATGGAGCATGGGTGCGGCTCCTTTCTGTGAGCCCGGTCCCGGGGCGCCTGATCCGGGCGGGGCGTGCGGTACCGGCCGGGGCCGCCCGGGGGCGCCCCGGCAACCACCGCAATGCCGCATCGACGTGGTCTTGACCACCGCAGAGTCACATTGACGTGGTTACCCGGGGCCGGCGCCGAGTGGCGGGCGGGAGATCCGGGGCTGCCGGGCCGAGCCGGGCTGACGGGGCTGGGGGGCCGAGCCGAGCCGGGCTGAGGGGCTGGGGGCCGAGCCGGGCTGACGGGGCTGGGGGGCCGGGCCGGGCCGGGATGACGGGGCTGGGGGGCCGAGCCGAGCCGGGCTGACGGGGCTGGGGGGCCGGGCCGGGCTGACGTGGCTGGGGGGCCGGGCCGGGCCGGGCTGACGTGGCTGGGGGAATACCGGGCGGCCCGGCTCGCAGCGGCCGCCCGGCCGCTCACACGAAAGGAGCCGCACCCATGGAACATCGACCCGGTCGGTCGAGAGGCCCCGGTGCGGGACTCCTGGGACGCACGGGCCGTCTGAGACCCATGGGGCCAAAGTACGTCGCGCGTGGGCCGGCCGTTCGTGGTAGCTCACAGGAAGTGGTCGCTCACAGGAAGTAGAGGCGAGAGAGGGGAACGGAGCCGGCGGGCTCGACGGACAGCAGGTCGTCGTCCAGGGTGGTGCGGCCGGTGCGGGGGTCGACGCGGACCTGGCCGAGGCGGCCGTGGCGGGTCATCGAGCCGGGCCGCAGCGATCGGGTGGCGCGTACCGGGACGCGGCGGCGGACGCCGGGCAGGTCCGCGTCCGCGTCCAGCGCGGCCTGGGCGACGAACATGACCGAGAGCTCGGCCGGGGTGGCGCCGCACGCGCCGAACTGTGGGCCGAGCACGAGCGGCTCGGCGATGTCGATGGCGGCGTTCGGGTCGCCGGTCGCGCCCCAGGCCGGCACGCCCGCCTTCAGCACCAGCGTGGGCTTGGCCCCGAACCAGGCCGGGTCCCACAGCACGATGTCGGCCAGCTTGCCTACCTCGACCGAGCCCACCTCGTGCGCCAGCCCGTGCGCCACCGCCGGGTTGATGGTCAGCTTGGCCAGGTACCGCAGCACCCGCTCGTTGTCATCAGCACCAGCGGACCCGGCAGAGCGCTTCATCACCGCGGCCAGGCCGAACGTCCGGCGTACGGTCTCCCCGGCCCGGCCCATGCCCTGCGCGTCGGAGGACGTGATCGGGATGACGCCGAGGTCGTGCAGCGGTCCCTCGGCCGCCATCGTGCCGGCCCGGATCCGGTCCCGGGCCAGCGCGGCATCCCGCTCTGGGTCCAGGCCGTGTACCAGCGCGATCATGTCCAGGTGCTCGGCCACCGCGTCCCGCCCGAACGGCAGCGTGGGGTTGGTCGAGGAGGTGATGACGTCGGGCCGGCCGGCCAGTTCCAGCACGTTCGGGGCGTGCCCGCCGCCGCAGCCCTCGACGTGGAAGGCGTGGAAGGTCCGGCCGCCGGCCACCGCGAGCGTGTCGGACACGCACCCGGCCTCGTTCAGCCCGTCGGTATGCAGGGCCACCTGCACGTCGTGCTCGTCGGCCACGGTCAGCGCGGTGTCCAGGCAGCGCGGGTGCGCGCCCAGGTCCTCGTGCACCTTGAAGCCGCACGCGCCGCCCGCGGCCAGCCCTTCCACCAGCGGCGCCGGGTCCGAGGAGGAGCCGCGCGCCAGGAAGCCGATGTTGACCGGCCATTGATCGAAGGCGGCGAACGCCTGACGCAGCAGCCACGGCGAGTTCAGGCCCACGCCCCACACCGGGCCCAGCTCCTGCCCGATCACCGTCGTCACCCCGGACGACAACTCGGCCTCCAGCACCCGCGGGGACAGCAGGTGCACGTGGGTGTCGACCGCGCCCGGCGTGGCCAGCAAGCCCTCGCCCGGGATGATGGTGGTGCCGGTCCCGACGATCACGTCCACGTCGTCCAGCGTGTCCGGGTTGCCGGCCCGGCCGATCGCGCTGATCCGCCCGGCCCGCACGCCGATCGAGACGGTCCGTATTCCCAGCACCGGGTCGAGCAGGGTCACGTTGGTGATCACGACGTCGCAGGTCGCGGTGGCCGTGGCCGCGCGCAGGTGCATGCCGTCCCGGGCCGTCTTGCCGAAACCGGTGCGGAACTCGTCGCCCGCCCGCTGCGCGTCCGCCTCCACCCGGATGACCAGCCCGGTATCGGCCAGCTCGATCAGGTCCCCCGCGGTCGGCCCGGTCATGAAGCGTCCAGGTACCCGCAGGCCCGGGCCTTCTCCAGGGCCCGCTCGCGGGCGCCGGGCTCGTCCAGCGGGCCGTCCACCAGGCCGGCGAACCCGATGACCACCCGCCGGCCGCCGATGGGGACCAGCGCCACCCGCCGGGTGCCGCCGGGCTCGAACCGCACCGCCGCGCCCGCCGCCACGGCCAGGTGCATGCCGTACGCGGCCGCCCGGTCGAAGCGCAGCCGGGGGTTGGCCTCGAAGAAGTGGAAGTGGCTGGTCACCGAGATCGGCACCACGGCCGTGTTGGTCACCTCGAGCTCAACCTCGCCGGGCAGCTCCTGCGCCCCGGAAGCCGCGGCCGCCGCACCCGCCCGGAACGGGTCGCGCACCACGGCCAGCCTCGTCCCGTCGTCGAAGACCGCCTCCACGCGTACCTCTGGTACGGCCCGGATCACGCCCGGCAGGACCTCACGCTCGTTTAGCACCGAACGAGCGATGTCCACCGCCTCGCCCAGCCGCTTGCCGTCCCGGGCGGCTTCGCAGACCGCGTCCGCCACCAGCGCGGTCGCCTCCACCACGTTCAGGAGCAGGCCGCGGCCACGCCGAGCCCGCGCCAGCTCGGCGGTGAGGTAGAGCAGGAGCCGATCTCGTTCGGCCTCATTGAGCTTCAACGGCGGTCAGCCCCCTCATTCCACCTCGCCGAAGACGACCTGGCCTCCCGCCATCGTCAGGACCACCGAGGTGCTCCCGATGCCGCCGGCGGCGATGGAGTACAGGTCCTGGTCGAGCACGGCCACGTCGGCGCGCATCCCGGGCCGCAGCTCCCCGGCTACCTCCTCGGCGTGGTTCACCCAGGCCACGCCGGAGGTGAAGGCGTCGATCGCGTCCTCGAGCAGGACCGCCTGGCCGAGCTGGAACGGCTTGTCGCACTCGGGGGTGCCCGGCTCGCCCTGCCGTTCGGACAGCACCCGGTTCACCGCCACGTGCATCTCCTGCATCGGGTCCGGGGTGGACACCGGCCAGTCGCTGCCGAACGCGATCCGGGCGCCGCGCCGGGCCAGCGCGCCGATCTGGTACTGCCACAGGGCGCGTTCCGGGCCGACGAAGGGCAGTGTCAGCTCCTCCATCTGCGGGTCCGAGCAGGCCCACAGCGGCTGGAAGTTCGCCACCGCGTCCAGCGCGCGGAACCGGTTCATGTCGCGCGGCACGATGAACTGCAGGTGGGCCAAGTGATGCCGCCCGGCCTGGCGCCGCTGCTCCGGGAGGGCCTCGAGCATGTCCAGGGCCGTGGTCACGGCCAGGTCGCCGAGCGCGTGGAAGTGCAGCTGGAAGCCCTCGGCGGCCAGCCGGCCGGTGGCGTCGCGCAGCTCGTCGGGCTCGATGAACAGCTTGCCGCTGTGACCGGTGGAGTGGCCGTCGTGGTCGAGGTAGGGCGCGGACATGGCGGCGGTGCCGGTCTCGCACACCCCGTCCAGCATCAGCTTCACCGACGTGGCCCGGAACCGGCCGTCGCTGGCCTGCTCGCGGCGGGTCAGCAGCTCCTCCAGCTGGGCCACGCCGCGGGTCCGGTCCCACCACAGCGCGCCGGTCACGTGAGCGGTGAGCGAGCCGTCGGCGGCGGCCCGCCGGTAGGCCTCGTAGGCGTCGGGGATGCCGAGCTCGTCGGCCGCGCCGACGCAGGCATCCTGCCAGCTGGTGATGCCGAGCGAGTGCAGGTAGGCCTGCGCCGCGAGCAGGCCCTCGGTCAGCTCGGCCGGGCTGGTCGCCGGAAGGTGCCGGCCCACCAGGCGCATGGCGCCGTCGTGCAGCGCGCCGGTCGGGTTCCCGGCCGCGTCCCGCTCGATCCGGCCGTCGACGGGATCAGGGGTACCGGCGTCGACGCCGGCCCGCTGCAGCGCGATCGTGTTGACCCAGGCGCTGTGGTGATCGCGGTTCGGGATGAAGGCGGGACGGCCGCCGGTGACCGTGTCCAGGTCGGCCGCCGTCGGCGTGCCGCCGGGGAAGGCCTCCAGGGCCCAGCCGCCGCCGAGCACCCAGGCGCCGGCGGGCAGCTTCTCGCAGTAGGCGGCCACCGCGGCCAGGCACTCGGGCCGGGTGCGCAGCCCCAGCAGGTTGCAGCGCAGGCTCTCCAGGCCGCCGCTCACCGCGTGCACGTGGGCGTCGCCGAAGGCCGGCAGGGCCAGCCGCCCGCGCAGGTCGATCACCCGGGTCCGGGGGGTCCTGAACTCGGCGATCTCGGCGTCGGTGCCGAGCGCGGTGACCACGCCGTCCCGGGCGGCGAGGGCCTGGACGAAGCGGGAAGGATGAGCCGGCGTGCGGATCTTCCCGTTCACCAGGATCAGGTCAGCCTCGGATGTCGGCAACTGCGGCACCGCCCTTTCACGGGAACGTTTCTGTGAACGGTAACAGTGCGCAGGGACGAGGGCCGGGCTGCGGGGCGGCTGGGAGCCGCCCCGCAGCCCGGCTAGACGGGGCGGTTAGAGGCCGGGGAGGACCTGGGTGCCCTCCCGCTCGACGGCCTGAAGCGAGCGCGGAGACAGCCCCAGCAGCTTCAAGATCGTCGGGGCGACCTGGGGCGTTTCCACCCGGTGGCCCGCCTGGCCAGCCCGGACGGTGCCCGGCGCGTAGACGACGAGCGGGACGTCCCGGTCGCCGGGGTTGTCGCCGCCGTGCTCGGCGATCTTCGAGCCGGTCGTGTAGATGGTGCCGACCTGCGAGATCCCGAACACGTCCGGGTGGTGCGGGTCGGACTTCGAGACGCCGAGCCGAAGTTGGACAGGTGCGCGTCCCCGCACAGCTGCGCGCGCAGGCCGGAGTCGGGGGCGGCGGCCAGGTCGGCCGCCATCGGCAGCGCGGCGCCGCGGTAGTACGTGAACGGCGAGACCAGCATCCGCCCGTGCCGCACCGCCACCAGCTCGGGGACCCGCGTCTGAGCCTGCTCGAGCAGCAGGCCCACCGGGTCCCGGTCCGGGCCCCGGATGGAACTCCCGGTGCGATCCGAGCGGGACGCGGGCCCGGGCGGCCTTCCCGGCCGCGGTGCTCTGCTCTATGCCACTTAACATCCTTACCCGCCCGGAAGTAGCGTTTACCCCGTGATCACCGCACCGCCGTCCAGGGCCCGGGTCGTCGTCGTGGGTGGCGGTGTCGTCGGCTGCAGCACCGCCTACCACCTGGCCAGACGAGGGTGGACCGACGTGGTGCTGCTGGAGCGCAAGCGGCTGACGTCCGGCACCACCTGGCACGCGGCCGGCCTGATCACCCAGGCCCGGCCCACCTACGGCACCCGCGAGATCGTCCGCCGCAGCCTGCAGGTGTTCAAGTCGCTGCCGGAGGAGACCGGGTTCGCCACCGGGTTCGAGGAGACCGGGACCCTGCACCTGGCCGACACCGACGCGCGGCTTGAGGAACTGAGCCGGCAGGCCTCGGCGGCCAAGGCGAACGGCATCACCGCCGAGATCATTTCGGCCGAACGAGCGGGCGAATTGTTCCCCCTGCTGTCCCCAGCGGACCTGGCCGGGGCGGTGTACTACCCGGACGACGGGCGGGGCAACGCCACCGACACCACTATGGCCCTGGCCGCCGGGGCCCGTCAGCTCGGCGTGCAGATCCTCGAGAACACCCCGGTGACCGGGATCATCCAGCGCGACGGGCAGGTGGCCGGGGTCCGCACCGCGGACGGCGACATCGAGGCCGAGTACGTGGTGGCCGCGGCCGGGATGTGGGGCCGCGAGGTCGGGGCGATGGCCGGGGTGGCCATCCCGCTCCAGGCGCTGGCCCACTACTACGTGGTCACCGAGGCTATTGGTGGCCTGGCCCCGGGCCTGCCTACGGTCAAGACCGCCCCGGACTACGCCTACGTGAAGAACGAGGGCGCCGGGCTCATGGCCGGCTTCTTCGAGCCGGGCAGCTACCCGTGGGCTTCGCGCGGGATCCCCGGCGACGCCGAGTTCACCCGGCTGCCCGAGGACTGGGACCATCTCGGGCCGTTCTACGAGCAGCTGACCAAGCGCATCCCGGTCCTGGCCGAGACCGGGATCCGGCTGCACTTCTGCGGCCCGGAGAGCTTCACCCCGGACGGGCTCTACCATCTGGGCGAGGCGCCGGGGCTGCGCAAGTTCTTCGTCGCGGCCGGCTTCAACTCGGTCGGCTTCCTGAGCGGGCCCGGGGCCGGCTCGGTGCTGGCCGACTGGATCGTGGACGGCCGCTCGCCCCTCGACCTGCCCGAGGCCGACCCGCGCCGGGTCGCCCCGCACGAGACCAACCGCCGCTTCCTCGAGCAGCGCGTCACCGAGACGCTGGACCTGGCCTACGAGCTCCACTGGCCCTACCAGCAGCGGACCAGCGCGCGCGGGCTGCGCCGCAGCCCGCTGCACGACCGGGTGGCGGCCGCCGGGGCGGTGTTCGGCGAGCTGCTCGGCTGGGAACGCGCCAACTGGTACGCCCCATCCGGGGTACCGAAGCGCTATGAGTACTCGTTCGGCCGTCAGAACTGGTTCGAGCACTCGGCTGCGGAGCACCGGGCGGTGCGTGCGGCGGTCGGGCTGTTCGACACCTCCTCGTTCGGCAAGCTGCTGGTGCAGGGCCGGGACGCGCTGGCGGTCCTGCAGCGGGTCAGCGCCGGGGACGTCGCGGTGGAGCCGGGCCGTATCGTCTACACGCAGTGGCTCAACGCCTTCGGCCGCATCGAAAGCGACGTCACCGTGACCCGGCTGGACGAGACCCGGTTCCTGGTCCTGTCCGGCCCGGCCACGCTGGCCCGCGACCGCGACTGGCTGGAGCGGAGCATCGCATCCGGAGAGTTCGCCGTCGTCACCGACGTCAGCGCCGCGTTCGCGATGATCGGTGTGATGGGTCCTGGCGCTCGCCGGTTCCTGCGGTCCCTGACCGACGCTGACCTGTCGGATGCGGCCTTCCCGTTCGGCGCGTCCCGGGAGATCGACCTGGGCTGCGGGTTCGTCCGCGCCACCCGGATCACCTACGTGGGCGAGCTCGGCTGGGAACTGCTCATCCCGGCCGACCTGGCCGGGCACGTCTACGACACGCTCGTCTCGGCCGGTGCCGAGCACGGGCTGCGGCACGCCGGGTACCACGCCCTGGACTCGCTGCGGATGGAGAAGGCCTACCGGAGCTGGGGACACGACATTTCCGGCGGGGACACCCCGCTGGAGGCCGGCCTGAGCTTCGCCGTGGCCTGGGACAAGCCCGGCGGCTTCACCGGGCGGGACGCCCTGCTGCGGCTGAAGGAGGCCGGCGTCTCGCGCCGGCTAGTGCAGTTCGCGCTGGCCGACCCGGATGCCTTCGCCTACCACGACGAGCCGGTCTACCGAGATGGCGTGCTCGCCGGCCGGGTGAGCTCGGCCGCCTACGGGCACACGCTCGGCCGGACGGTCGCGCTCGGCTACGTGACCGCGCCGGAACCGGGCACGCCGGCGTCCTGGTACCGGGCCGGGACGTACGAGATCGAGATCGCGGGCGAACGGGTTCCTGCCGACGCCTCGCTGCGGCCGCTCTACGACCCGGAGTCGAAGCGCCCCCGGGGCTGAGCGCCCGCGCGGAAATCCCACCCAACACTTCGCGCCGCCGACCGTAGTAACCGGTATGAGTGACAACATGCTCCTGATGGCGCGGATGCACAGTGACGAGATGACGCGGCAAGCCCGGCAGAGCCGGCGGGCCGCCCGGATGCGCGCGACGGCGCGGCTTGGCGCGCCACGCGCGCGGACAGCCCTCCGGCCGGTGCGCTGGCTGGTTGACGGGATGGTGAGCAGGGCGCGATGAGCGAGACGGAACCGGCGATGGACGGCGTGGTGCTGCGGGACCAGCCCGTCCTGGACTTGAGCCATCTCACCTCGCCGGACCAGCTGGCCGGCATCAGCCGCATCGAGGACGTGGCCGTCGTGGTCGTGCCGCAGTCCCTGGCGGGCGCGTATGCGGCCATCTCGGTCTCGGACGTGGCCGGGACCATCTACGTGCCCGACGGAGCCAACGTGCGGCTGCACTCCGGCGTGCTGGTGGTCGGCGGTGATGGCCTCGGCGGCGCCGAGGACGTGCTGGTCATCGTCGGGATGCTGGTCATCACGAGCCCGGTCGCCGGCCCGTTGCCCCAGCGGATCTACGTGATCGGCTCGGTGCTCGCCCCGCGGGGCAGCGAGGCGCTCCTCGGGCCCGCCCTGGCCGGCGGCTCGGGCAGCGTCAGCTACTACCCGCACCGGGCCGACGAGGACATCGACGTCAAGGTGCTCAGCGGCCAGGTGCGGCTGTCCGGCGCGATGCTGGCCAACCCGGCCGGCCAGGCGGGCGACATCTTGATCGCGGCCGGCCAGGTCGCGGTGACGGGCGAAGTCAGCACGCTGGGGTTCCGGCTCGTGGTGGTGGCCGGTCAGCTGGCCGCCCCGGCGGCCAGCCGGGACGCGATCGAGCCGTTCGTCCAGGTCCACGGTCAGGCCGGCTGGTACCAGGGCGGCAGCCCGCGGGTGTTCTATAACGACACCACGCTCGGCCCGGACTTCTTCCGCCTGCTGGACGAGCCGGTCAGCCTGGTCGTGTTCGGGGATCTCACCATCGCCGACGGCGTCACCGAGGACATGGTGCGGGCGAAGGTGACTGGCATCGTCCTGTTCGGCGACGCGACCGTGCCCGCCGGTGTCGTCGCGGTGCTGCAGGTTCTCGCCGGTGACACGTTCGGGGAAATCCGGGCCGGCGATGGACCGGGAAGCTGAGTTCCGCCGGCTCTACCAGGTGCACCGCGTCGCGGTCCACGCCTACTTCACCGGCCGGGCCGGCGGCCCGCAGCCGGCCGCCGACCTGATGCAGGACGTCTTCTTGCGGGTCTGGCAGCACCTGGACGAGCTGGCGCCGCTGCCGGAAGACCGGCAGCGGGCGTGGATCTTCACCGTCGCCAGGAACCTCTCGGTCGATGCCTACCGGCTCCAGCACACCCGGGCGGCCACCGAGCAGGCGCTGGCGCACGAGCCGGCCAGGACGCCGCCGTCGGTCAGCACCGCGGTCCTCGCCGCCGAGCGCGCCGCGGTCGTGGGCGAGGCCATCAGGCGCCTGCCCGAGACGCAGCGCGTCACCCTCACGATGACCGCCGCGGGTGACCTGACCAGCACCGAGATCGCTGCCGCGCTGGGCGTGCCGGCCGGCACCGTACGCTACCGGCTGTCCCTGGCCCGGCGCGCCCTGGCCGAGGCCCTCGGCCACTACGATGATCCGGAGGAGGAACGATGAGCCTCGACGACGACCTCGCGGCCTGGGCCGCCGCCGTCCGGCTGCCCGAAGCCGAGGCGGATGCCATCTTCCGGCGGGTCATCGCGACGCCGGTTCCCGGGCCCAGCCTCACGGCCGTGCCCGCTCCTGCTCGGGCGGCCTTGCCCCGGCTTGCCCCGTCCTGGTGGGGAGACTTCTCCGCCGGGTTCGCCGCCCGGATGATCGACAGCACCTGCCCGGCCCGGCGGGCCGCCTGAGCGTCCCCGGCCCGGCGGGCCGCCTGAGCGTCCCCGGCCCGGCGGGCCGCCTGAGCGTCCCCGGCCCGGCCCGGCTCCGCGAGCCGTCCGGTCAGCGGCGGGTGGCGAGCTGCTCGCGGAGGCGGCGCATGGCCTGGGCCCGCTCGGGGCCGTCCAGCCGGTCGATGTAGAGCTCGCCGCGCAGGTGCCCGGTTTCGTGCTGGAAGCAGCGGGCCAGCTCGCCCTGGCCGCTGACGGCGACCGGGTCGCCGTGCACGTCGAAGCCGGCCACCGTGGCGCGGATGGCGCGGGGCAGCACCGCGGCGATGCCCGGCAGGCTCAGGCAGGCCTCCGGGCCGTCCTCGTCACCCGCGTCCGCGGTCAGCACCGGGTTGACCACGTAGCCGAGCCTGCCGTCCACGTTGTAGGCGAACACGGCCTGGCTGACGCCGATCTGGTTCGCGGCCACCCCGGCCCGGCCCGGCTCCCGGACCGTGTCGAGCAGGTCCTCCACCAGCCGCGCCAGCGCGTCGTCGAACGTGGTCACCAGGTCGCAGGCGGTGCGCAGCACCGGGTCGCCGATGAGCCGGATGGGCCGGACGGTCATCGGGCCTCGCGGCCTGGGATGCTGTCCGCCGGGCTGGCCGCGGCCAGCTTGCCCACGCGGTCGAGCAGCAGCTGGTGCCAGGCGAGCTCGGCCTCGATCCGGAGCCGGGCGTGCTCGGCGACCAGGTCGTCCGCCACCACCTGGTCCGGCGTCTGGTCCGGCCAGATCCGCTCGCCGTGGTGCGCGTAGGAGGCCGCCTGGGCCCGCAGCACGCGGATCCGGTCCTCGACGTACCCGCGCAGCACGTCGCCGTCCAGGTCGCCGCTCATGACCAGGGCCAGGTCGACCGGGTCGGGGCGCAGCCCGACCTCGGTGAGCGCCTCGGCCCGCAGGGCACGCAGTTCCCGCTGTCCCTCCGCGGTGATCGCGTACACGGTGCGGGCGGGCAGGTTGCCGGGCTGCTCGGTCCGCACCGTCTCGATCAGCCCCTCGGCCGCCAGCCGGTGCAGCGCGCCGTACAACGACCCCGGCCGCACGTCCGACCACAGGTCGGCCCGGCCCGTCCGGGCGTTCCGGCGGATCTGGTGACCGTACATCGGCCCGCGCCGGGCCAGCGCGCCCAGCACGAACAAACGGGTGGGGTTCATGAAAGGTAGTAAATCACGACTACTCAAATTTGAGTAGTCGCGTCATACTGCTCCGGCTCGTCGGCGAGCCGCCCTGGAACGCAATGAAACCTCGGTTTCAGCGCGTTCTAGCGCGCTGGAAGCCCGGTTTCACCGCGTCGGGCGGTTTCGCCGCGTCGGGCGGTTTCGCCGCGAGGCGGGCCGGTGCTGTCCCGGACGACCAGCATGGTGGCCAACTCGATGTGGTGCGGCTCGCCCGCCGCGGTGGCCGGGTCGGAGCGCAGCATGCGGAAGGCGGTGGCGGCCATGGCCGCCAGCGGCTGGCGGACAGTGGTCAGGGCGGGCGTCGCCCAGGAGGCCACCGGGACGTCGTCGAAGCCGACCACGCTCAGGTCGTCCGGGGCGCGCAGCCCGCGTTCACCCAGCGCCTGGAGCACGCCGAACGCCTGGCTGTCGTTGCCGGCCACCACGGCCGTGGGCGGCTGGGGCAGCGCGAGCAGTTCGGCGGCCTGGGCCCGGCCGCCCGTGACGGTGAAGTAGTCCCGGCGGATGAGGCCCTCGTCGGGGCTGATCCCGGCGGCCTGCAGGGCGGCCCGGTAGCCGTCCAGCCGGGCCTGGCTCGACCAGAGGCCGGGCGGACCGCCGATGAGCGCGATGCGGCGATGGCCCAGCTCGATCAAGTGACGGGTGGCGGTCATCCCGCCCAGCCAGTTGGTCGTGCCGACGGAACGAATGGCATCGCCCGGCTCGTTCGGCGGGTCGATCGCGACCAGCGGGATGCGAGCGGCGGCCAGCCGGTGCAGTTCCCGGCTGCCCGGCAGGTGCAGGACGCACAGCGCCCCGTCGGTGCCCCGGGTCGTGGCCCGGTCCAGCCAGTCGGTGAACTCCCGCGGCGAGTGCACGCTGGTGGCGATGACGCTGGTGCCGGCCTCGTTGGCCGCTTCCATGGTGCCGCGCAGCAGTTCCTCCGCCCACGGGCTGTGCAGGTCCGCGATCAGCAGGTCGACGACCCCGAAGCCGAGCCGGGAGGCGACCTGGTAGCCGTGCTCCCGGAGCAGGCCGGCGATCCGGGCCCGGGTGCCGGCCGCGACGTCGGTCCGCCCGTTCAGCACCTTGGACACCGACGACACGGACACCCCCGCCTCGGCGGCGATATCGACCAGGGTGCTGCGGCGGGCGTCGCTGACCACGGCGACTCCTTTTCGAAAAATCTGCTTGAGCGATGCCTCGCCCTCGCGTCTGACCAGTATTGCTCACGATCGGCCAAACCGCTATTGACCTAGCTCATAGCGGAATTTAGCCTGAGCAGTGGGAAGCGGGAAGTTTTCGAAGAGGAGAGCCTTGACTGCCAACCCTACGGCCCTGCAGCTCTACACCGTCCGGGAACACCTGGCCACCGACCGCGCCGGGATACTCAAGCGCATCGCCGACTTCGGATACGGGGCGGTAGAGCCGTTCGGCATCACCAATGACCCGCAGGGGCTACGGGCCGACCTCGATGCCGCGGGCCTGTCCGTGTGCAGCGCCCACGCGGTTCCCGTGGGCGACGAAGCCGAGGCCGTGATCGGCGCCGCGCGCACCCTCGGTGCGGACACCGTGATCGTGCCGCACCTGCCGCCGCCCCGGTTCGCCGACGCCGACGGGGTGCGAGGGGTCGCCGCCGAGCTGAACGAGGCGTCGGCCCGGCTGGCCGGCGAGGGCCTGCGGCTGGGCTACCACAACCACGATTTCGAGCTCTCCTCGCTGATCGGCGGGACGCCCGCGCTGGAGGTGCTGGCGGATCAGCTCGACGACGCGGTCCTGCTCGAGGTCGACACCTACTGGGCCGCGGTGGGCGGGCAGGACGTGGTCGCCCTGCTCGGCCGGCTCGGCCACCGGGTCCGGTACCTGCACGTCAAGGACGGCCCCGTCGTCAACCGGGAGGACTTCATGACCGCGGTCGGTTCGGGGCGGATGCCGGTGGCCGAGATCCTGGCCGCTAGCCCGTCGACCTGGCACGTGGTCGAGCTCGACCGCTGCGCCACCGACATGATGACCGCGGTCGGGGACAGCCTGGCCTGGCTGACCGCGCAGGGGCTGGCCTGATGGCGGCGCCCGGCCGGCCGGGCCGGGGCGGGCCGGTCGGCGTCGCCGTCGTCGGCTGCGGCACCATCAGCCGCGAGTACCTGCGCAACCTGACGTCGTTTCCCGATGTGCGCGTGCTGTTCTGCGCCGACATCGACCTCGAGCGGGCCGCCAAGCAGGCGGCCGCGTACGAGGTGCCGGAGTCGGGGTCGCCCGCCGAGGCGCTGGCGCACCCCGACGTGGAGATCGTCGTCAACCTGACCATCCCGGCCGCGCACGCCGAGGTCACCTCGGCCGCGCTGGCGGCGGGCAAGAACGTCTGGACCGAGAAGCCGCTCACCCTCGACACCGCCACCGGACGGCGCCTGCTCGCCGAGGCGGACCAGGCCGGCCTGCTGCTCGGCTGCGCGCCCGATACCGGGCTCGGCGCCGGGCTGCAGACGGCCAGGCGGCTGATGGCGCAGGGAGCGATCGGCGTGCCGCAGACGGCCCTGACGCTGATGCAGTCGCCTGGCCCGGAGCGCTGGCATCCCGACCCGGAGTTCCTGTTCCAGCGCGGCGCCGGGCCCGTGTTCGACATCGGGCCGTACTACCTGTCCTGGCTGGCCACGATCTTCGGCCCGGCCGAGCGGGTCGCGGCGGTGGGCCGCCGCAGCCGGGACACCCGGGTCATCGCCAGCGGGCCGAAGGCCGGCACGGAGTTCGGCGTCGAGGTGCCGACCCACTACTCCGCCCTCATCGAGTACGCGGCAGGGCCGGCCGCCACGCTCCTGATCAGCTTCGAGTCGCCGCTGCCGCGGCCCGGGTTCATGGAGGTCACCGGCACCGAGGCCACCATGGCGCTGCCCGACCCGAACCGGTTCGACGGCGAGATCAAGATCCGCGCCACCGGATCCGAGGACTGGAAGGTAATGCCGGTCACCGGGGCCACCGAGGGACGCGGGCTCGGCGTGCTGGACATGGCCCGGACGCTGCGCCGGGGCGGTCTGCTGCGCGCGCCCGGCGAGCTGGGCCTGCACGTGCTCGAGACCATGGCGGCGATCGAGCGGTCCGCCGCGGAGCACTCGTTCCAGCCGGTGGAGTCGGTCTTCAGCCTGCCCGAGGCACTGGCCGCCTCCTGGGATCCGAAAGCCAGCACCCTAGTATCGGCTTGACAGGAGGCCTCATGGCAGCGGACTCGCCAGTGCTCGGTGTGGGCATGGTCGGCTACGCGTTCATGGGCGCGGCCCACTCCCACGCCTGGCGGACCGCGCCGCACGTGTTCGACCTGCCGCTGCGGCCCGGTATGGCCGTGCTGTGCGGCCGGAACGCCGCCGCGGTGCGTGCCGCGGCGGACCGGCTCGGCTGGGCCGCCACCGAGACGGACTGGCAGGCCCTGATCAAACGGGACGACGTGCAACTGGTGGACATCTGCACCCCGGGTGAGTTCCACGCCGAGGTGGCCATCGCGGCCCTCGAGGCGGGCAAGCACGTGCTGTGCGAGAAACCGCTGGCCAATACCCTGGCCGAGGCCGAGGCGATGGCGGCCGCGGCCGACCGGGCCGCCGCCCGGGGCGTCCGGGCCATGACCGGGTTCAACTACCGTCGCGTCCCGGCCATCGCGCTGGCCCGCCAGCTGGTGGCCGACGGCCGGATCGGCGCGATACGCCACGTCCGGGCGAGCTACCTGCAGGACTGGCTGGTGGACCCGGAGTCCCCGCTGACCTGGCGGCTGCAGCGCGAGCGGGCCGGCTCAGGCGCGCTGGGCGACCTGGGCGCGCACATCGTCGACCTGGCCCAGTACCTGACCGGCGAGCTGATCGCCGGCGTCTCCGCGGCCACCGCCACTTTCGTCACCGAACGCCCGCTGCCGTCGGGCGGCCGCTCCGGGCCGGTCACCGTGGACGACGCCGCGGTGTTCACCGCCCGGCTGGGCTCGGGCGCGCTGGGCACGTTCGAGGCGACCCGGTTCGCGGCCGGCCGCAAGAACCAGCTCCGGATCGAGCTGAACGGGGACCGCGGCAGCCTCGCCTTCGACCTGGAACGGCTGAACGAGCTGGAGTTCTTCGACCGGGCCGGCGACAGCGCCGAAGCGGGCTTCCGCCGCATCCTGGTCACCGAGCCCAGCCACCCCTACCTGTCGGCCTGGTGGCCGCCGGGCCACGTGCTCGGCTGGGAGCACACCTTCACGCACCAGGTCAGGGACCTGGTGACCGCCATCGCCACGGGCGGGGAGCTGGCCCCGACGTTCGCCGACGGCCTCCAGGTGCAGCGGGTCCTGGACGCGGTCGAGCGCAGCGCCGCGAACGAGTCAGGCTGGACGCCCGTGCCGACGAACTGATTTTGGAGCCGTCAAGATGCCCCGTCCCTTCACCTTGTTCACCGGCCAGTGGGCTGACCTGCCCCTGGAGGAGATCTGCCAGCACGTCAAGGAATGGGGCTACGACGGCCTCGAGCTGGCCTGCTGGGGCGATCACTTCGACGTCCAGCGGGCCCTGACCGAGGACGGCTACCTGGCCGGGCGGCACGAGCTGCTGGCCAAGTACGACCTGAAGTGCTGGGCCATCTCCAACCACCTGGTCGGGCAGGCCGTCTGCGATCATCCCATCGACGCCCGCCACCAGGCCATCGTGCCCGCGCGGATCTGGGGCGACGGCGAGCCCGAAGGGGTGCGGCAGCGCGCCGCGGCCGAGCTGGCCGACACCGCGCGCGCGGCCGCGGCGTTCGGCGTGGACACCGTCATCGGCTTCACCGGCTCGTCGATCTGGCACACGGTGGCGATGTTCCCGCCCGTGCCCGAGTCCATGATCGACGCCGGCTACCAGGATTTCGCCGACCGCTGGAACCCGATCCTCGATGTGTTCGACGCCGAGGGCGTCCGCTTCGCGCACGAGGTCCACCCCAGCGAGATCGCCTATGACTTCTGGACCACGCATCGCGCGCTGCAGGCCGTGGATCACCGGCCGGCGTTCGGCCTGAACTTCGACCCGAGCCACTTCGTCTGGCAGGACCTCGACCCGATCGCGTTCCTGGACGAGTACCGTGACCGGATTTACCACGTGGACTGCAAGGAGGCACGTACGCGGCTCGACGGCCGCAGCGGCCGCCTCGGCTCCCACCTGCCCTGGGGCGACCCGCACCGAGGCTGGGACTTCGTCTCGGCCGGCCGCGGCGACATCCGCTGGGAGGACATCTTCCGCATGCTCAACGCGATCGGCTATTCCGGCCCGATCTCCATCGAGTGGGAAGACGCCGGCATGGACCGCCTGGCCGGCGCGGCCGAGGCGATCACCTTCCTGCGCCGGTTCGACTACGATCCGCCCCAGGCCGCCTTCGACGCCGCCTTCAGCTCCGGCCGCGACTAGCCCGCATCAGGTCACCCCGGCGGCGATCAACTTCACCCGCCCCGACAACCAGTGTGGAGGCCGTCCGGCATCCTTGACCATCGCCTCGCACGTCCCGTGCGCACCATCTCGATTCGGTGGTCGTGGCAACCTACCGAATAGCGGTCTGTCCCGTGGGGGCGTCGCGCGGGGCGCGGGCCGCGCTCCTGTCGCTCGAACGTCACCGTGCCGTCCGGTCCCGGGATGACCACCAGTGCGGCCGAAATCACCCGTCCCTCGAGCTTCGCCATCCGATCCCCTCGCACGACGAGGAACGCGGCCAGGGGGGTACCGGCGCGCTACGTCACGAGCCCAGGCCGCCGGCCAGGAAGGCGCGGCCGGCGGCGAGGCTGTCGTTGCGCCGAGGATCAGGCGGGGGCATGCAACCGGGACGCGGCCAATCCCGTATAGGGGGTGTGCCTGCGGGTACGTCCGGCGAGGAAAGGCGGGGTGGCTTTGAGATGGCCTGCGGACCGCGATCGCGGGTTCACCGAGTTCGTGACGGCTCGGCGGGCCGCGCTGCTACGGATAGCGACGCTGCTGGTGACCGGCGACCTGGCCACGGCCGAGGACGTGGTGCAGACGGCGCTGACCCGGCTGTACCTGGCGTGGCCCCGGATACGGCCCCAGACGGCGGAAGCGTACGCGCGGCGCTGCGTGGTGAATGCGGCGACCGATACCTGGCGCAGCCAGTTCAGCCGTCGTGAGCAGGTCCGGGCGCAGCTCCCCGATAGTGCCTCCGCCGAGGTCGGTCCTGAGGACACAATGATGGCCCGGGCGTTGCTGGCTGGCTTGCCGGCTGGGATGCGGATCGCGGTGGTGTTGCGGTACGTCGAGGGGCTGACCGTGGCCGAGACCGCCGAAGCCATGGGGTGCAGCGAGGGCAACGTCAAGAGCCAAAGCGCCCGCGGGCTCGAGCGCCTGCGCCAAACCCTCCCCGCACACGCCCCTGACCACGGCTGAGAGTAGGAGAAATCGGCATGCTAGAGGTACTGGACGCGCTGGAGAGGCTGTCCCAGGCCGTCACGGCCGCCCCGCCGAGCCCGGAAACCGTCGCCGGCGACATTGCCCGCGGGCATCGTGCCCTGACCCGCAGGCGCCGCCGCCGCGCGTGCTCCGCCGCCAGTGCCGTGGTCATAGCGGCCGTCGCCCTCGTGACCGCGAACGCCAGTCAGGCCGGTCACATCGCGCCGCCCGCCTCGGCCGGCTCGCGGGCGGCCCAGACATCGGGGGTCCGGCTCGTCGCCTACACCGGCGCGGAGCCGGCCGGTTTCACGGTCAGCACCGTGCCCGCGGGCTGGCAGGTGGTGTCATCCGACCGGGCCGCGTTCGTGCTGGCGCCGCCCGGCGCCAGCACCGCCGAGCCGACCGGCGACGGCACGGTCGTCAGCTTCGTGGGCCGGCTCGCGGTCATGCTCCAGAGCATGTCCCGGCTGCCAGCAGGCGTGCCGGTCACGACGATCACCATCAACGGCCGGCCCGCCCAGCTGGGGCCCTATGACGAAAGCGGCCAGAACCGGGCCCGGTGGCTGATCTTCACCGACACCGCCGGCCACAAGATCCTGGTCCAGGTCCCGGCCTCGCTGCACCTGAGCACCGATCAGATCATCCGGTTCGCGCAGGGCATCACCGCCACCAGCCAGGTACAACCTATAGCCGGCTGAGCCGCCCGCCCGGCCTCATGAGCCCAGGACTTCGGCCAGGAAGGCCCGGGCGGCGGCGAACGAGCGCTCGTCGGCGAGCCGGCCGTAGGCGACGCCGGGCATGGTCCCCGGAGCTCCCGCGACCGCGTGCCGGTGGGTGAAGCCGTGCTGGGCCCGACCGTACATGACCAGTTCCCAGTCGGCGCCGGCCTGGTTCATCTCCTCGGCGAAGGCGGTGACGTCGGCCAGCGGGACGTGCGGGTCGGACGCGCCGTGGCAGACCAGGATCCGGGCCGTCACGGCGCCGGGCTGGGCGGGGCGGCTGGTGGCGAGGCTGCCGTGGATACTCACCGCGCCGGCCAGGTCCGCGCCCGAACGGGCCAGGGTCAGCGCGGCCAGGCCGCCGAAGCAGAACCCGATCGCCGCCGACGGCCCGGCTGCTTCCGGACAGCCGGCTAGCGCGCTCAGGCCGGCCTGAGCCCGGCGGGCGAGCAGCGCCGGGTCGTCGCGCAGGGCCAGCAGGCACGCCATGACCCGCTCCCGGTTTCCGGCCACCCCGGGACCGAACATGTCGCAGGCGAGCACGGCGTACCCGAGCGCCGCGTACCGGCGGGCTTGTTCGCGGGCGTGCCCGTCGAGCCCGGCCCCACCGTGGATGAGCAGTATCCCCGGCCGGGGCCGGCCTGGGCCTCGTCCCAGCAGAACAGGCCCGCCAGCGGCAGGCCGAGGTCGTCATAAGCAAGGTCACGGGCAGCTATGACCGAACGGGTGAATGGCACGGAATCGTCACTGATCACGCGACGGAGATTAACAGCGGAATGTCGCCTGTGCTATTCATCATAGCATAGAATATTTAATTTATAAAGTACCCGTGAATTGCAGTTTCGTATCAGGAATCACTGTCCGGTCTTGCCGTCGGCCATCTCCCGGAGGATGTCGATGTGGCCGTTGTGGCGGGCGGTCTCCTCGATGAGGTGCATGAGCACCCACCGCAGCGTGACCGGTTCCGGCCGCCAGTCCAGCGTGCCCCGGGACTCGGTATCGAGGTCGAGGGGCGCGACCAGCTCGGTGAGCTGGTCGCAGGTGGCCCGGTACTCCGCCAGCAGCCGCTCCAGCGGAACGCTCAGCCCGAGCCGCATCTCCGCGTCGGGATCCTCCTCGGTGACCGGCATCTGGTCCGGCTCGCCGAGCAGGATCACGCGGATCCAGTAGTACTCGATCCACCGTAGGTGGCTGACCAGGCTGGAGATGGTGGTCAGCGGCGAGCCGGGCAGCGGGGCCCGGCGGGCCTGCTCGTCGCTGAGCCCGGCGCACTTCACGTGCACGGTGTCCCGGACGTAGGCCAGCATCGTGGTCAGTACGGTCCGGTCGTCCCAGCGGACCGGGATGTCGTCGGTGCGCGAGGACGCGGTGACCGGCGCCGCCGCGGCCGCGGCGGCGATGAGTTCCTCGCTCAGGACGGCGGGCGGCGGCTCGTGGCCGGTCATGACCGGGCCGCCTCTTCCCCGGAACCCGCCAGGGAGTCGATCCAGCGCTCCAGCCGGGCGCCCTCGGTGATGATCAACCCGGGATCTCGCAGCGCGGCGGCGAGCAGGGCGGTCCCCTCGTAGGCGGCGATCAGGGCCACCGCCAGCTCGCGGGCGTCGTCCCGGCCCATTTCCCGGAACTGCGCTTCGGCCCAGTCGTTGAGCCCGGCCAAGATGGTCCCGACCTCGGCGCGCAGGTCGTCCTCCTGCTTGCCCAGCTCGGAGCTGAGCGTTCCGACCGGGCAGCCGTAGCGGGCCATCGTGTCCCGCCGTGTGGTCAGCACGCGGACGAACGCCTTGAGCCGGTCCGCGGGCCGCTGGTGCTGGTTGAACCCCGCGCTCAGCCCGTCGTAGCCGTCCCGGTAGCTGTCGATCACGGCGGTCACCAGGGCGTCCTTGGTCTTGAAGTAGTAGTAGACGTTGCCGAGCGGAACCTCGGCCGCGGCGGCGATGTCGGCCAGCGTCGCCTTCTCCACGCCCTGCTCGTACAGCACCTGCCGGGCCGCGGCCACCAGGCGCTCGCGCTTGCCCGTCCGGCGCTCCCGAACCCCAGCTGAGTTAGTCACCTAACAAAGTATAGACACCGGCACGCTCCGACGCTATGGTCCGAGTTAGTTAACTAACTTAAGGGAGATGGACCATGAAGGAAACGAGTCACGGGCCCGAGAGCGGGGCCCCGGCCGAAGCCGCGGCCCCGGCCGAAGCCAGATCTGCCGCCAAAGGGGTGCCCCGGCCTGAGGGGATGCCCGCGGCCGAAGCGATGCCTGCGGCCGCCGCGGATCCGGGGCGGCGGCGCTGGCTGATCCTGGCCGTCATCGGCGTGGCGCAGCTGATGGTGGTGCTCGACGCCACGATCGTGAACATCGCGTTGCCCTCGGCCCAGCGGGCGCTGGGCTTCTCCGTCACCGACCGGCAGTGGGTCCTCACCGCGTATGCCCTGGCCTTCGGCGGCCTGCTGGTGGTCGGCGGCCGGCTGTCCGACCTGCTGGGCCGCAAGCGGACGTTCGTCACCGGGCTGGCCGGGTTCGCGGCCGCCTCCGCCGCCGGGGGCGCCGCGCAGACCTTCGCCGAACTGGTGGCCGCGCGAGCGGTCCAGGGCGTGTTCGGCGCGCTGCTGGCTCCGTCCGCGCTGGCCCTGCTCGCCACGACCTTCACCGATCCCCGCGAGCGCGGTAAGGCGCTGGGTATCTACACCGCGATCGCCGGCGGGGGAGGGGCGATCGGCCTGATCCTCGGCGGCATCCTGACCGAGTACCTGTCCTGGCGCTGGTGCCTGTACGTCAACGTCGCCTTCGCCGTCGCCGCCCTGGCCGGGGCGATCCCGCTGATCAGGAACCAGTCGCGGAACCCGGGTGCCGTCCTCGACGTGCCCGGCAGCCTGCTGGCCGCCAGCGGCCTGATCGGGATCGTGTACGGCTTCAGCGAGGCCGCCGCCAACGGCTGGGGCAGCGCGCTGACCGTCGGCCCGATCGCGGCGGGCGTGGTCCTGCTGGCCGTGTTCGTCGTGGTGGAGCGCCGGGTCGCCCGCCCGCTGGTGCCGCTGAGCATCATCGCCGACCGTACCCGGGGCACCGCCTACCTCGGCGCGCTCATCGGGGGGATCGGCCTGATCGGCACCTTCCTGCTGATCACCTACTACCTGCAGGGCGTCCTCGGGTTCTCCCCGCTGCGGGCCGGGCTGGCCTTCCTGCCCTTCATCGCCGGGGTCGTGGTCGCCGCCAACTTCGTGAGCAACCGGGGGCTGGGGCGGTTCGGCCCCAAGGTGATCGGGCCGGCCGGCCTGATCCTGGCGGCCGGGGCGGCCGCCTGGCTGACCAGGCTCGACGTCCACGGCGGCTACGGCACCCTGGTCGTGCCCGCACTGGTGCTCCTCGGGCTCGGCACCGGCGCCATCATCACGTCGGCCTTCACCCTCGGCCCGGTCGGCGCCCGCCCGGCCGACAGCGGCGTGGCCGCCGCGCTGGTGAACAGCAGCAATCAGGTCGGCGGCTCGCTGGGCGCCGCCCTGCTCAACACGATCGCCGCCAGCGCGACCGCGCACTACCTGACGGCGCACGCGCCCCACCCCAGCGTGGCCGCCGCTACCGTCCACGGCGACGTCACCGCGTTCGTCTTCCTGATCGTCTTGTTCGCGGCCGGCGCGGTCGTCACCGCCCTGCTCTTCCCGCCCCGGCCCCAGCGGGCCTGAGCCGGATACGCAGCCACCCACAACCATCAGGCCAGCTCAGCCCGCCGTCTGGTGATTGAGGCCACGTACCGGGAATCTTGGTGAACCGGCCGCCGCGCGGCCTGTCGGTGCGCGACGGCGGTCACCATGGGAGGGGACCGTCCTCGTTGGAGAACGTGCCCGTTGGTCCGTCCGGCCCGATGAGTGCGAGGCGCACCGGCTCGCGCGCGCCCTGCTCGACGGTGCGGGTACCTCGAAAGAAATTGAGGTCGGTCCCGGTGAAGCCGGGGCATGCCGCATTGACCTTGATGCCGTTCGCTTCGAGGTCGGCGGCGAAGGCGACCGTGACCGCGTTGGCTGCCGCCTTGGATGCGGAATAGGTCCCGAACATCGCGCGGTGCGGGTTGGCTGGATCGGAGTTCAGCGTCAGGGAACCGCCGCTGCTCGCGACGTTGACGACCCGCCCGGCTGGCGCTTCTCGTAGCAGTGGGAGCATTGCCTGGGTGACGGCGATGACGCCGAACACGTTGGTCTCGAACACGGAGCGGATCTCGTCGAGCGATGCGGCGCTCAGACGGCCAGCCTGCACGATCTCCTCCATCGATCGGCCCGGTGCGGGTGCGTGGGAGATGCCGGCGTTGTTGACGAGCACGTCGAGACGGCCAAGTTCATCCCGGATGCGTTCTGCCGCAGCAGCGATCGAGGACTGGTCGGTGACGTCGAGCTGGACAGCGCGAGCGTCGCCCTCGATTGCCTTCGCCGCCGCCTCGCCACGATCGAGGTCGCGTGATCCGACGAGGACGGTGAGATCGTGCGCAGCGAGGTCCTTGGCGATTTGCAGGCCGATGCCTTTGTTGGCTCCGGTGACCAGAGCGACGGGTGTGGCGTGCACGATGATGTCCTCCCTGCAGTTCGCGGATAGGCTGTCCGGCAACGTTAGCGCGGATTCCGGATAGACTGTCCGGCAATGACTCCCGTGACCCCCGGCGCACCCTCTTTCCCGGCCAGGCGCGCGAAGGCCGAGCGCAACCGGGACAAGATCCTCATCGTCGCCCGCGCTGCTTTCGCCGAGCAGGACGCTGAGGTCTCGATGGCAGAGATCTCCAGGCGCGCCGGTGTCGGGATGGCGACGCTCTACCGCAACTTCCCAAGTCGCCGCGAGCTGCTTAAAGCGCTGTATCTCGATGAGATTAACGTCGTCTGCGAGGCCGCCGAGACCGTCGACGGGGAGACGCCCGGTCAGCGATTCGAGGCGTGGCTGCGGCGATTCTGCGAGTCCCTCGACAACAAGCACCACCTCGTCAAGCTCCTCGACCAAACCGACGCCGCCGGCCCGTCCCATGCCGCGAACAAGGCTCGCGTGCTCGCCGCTGGGCAACCGCTGCTGCTCGCCGCTCAGCAGACGCACGAGATCCGTGACGATCTCACCCTCGAGCAGATCCTCCGCCTGGTCATGGCGATCACCACGATCCATCCCGACTCCGGCTACATCGCACCGATCCTGCAAACAGCCCTCGATGGCCTGCGCGCCCCGCCCGGACAACACCCGTAGAAGGTACCCGGTGGGCCCACCGACTCCTTTGGGTGCGGTCGCGGGGCTCGTTAGGCTCGGAGGAGGAGCGGCAACGGCTAGGACGAAGGTGGAGCGATGCCACAGGACCGGCAGTGGTTGGTCAACACGCTGCGTCGCCTGGGCTATACGCAGGCAGCCCAGGACGCGGCACGAGAGCTACCCAACCCCGTCTCCGTGGAGGAGATACAGAAGTTCGCCGACCGGCACAGGATTTCCCGTGACGAGATCATCAGCCAGATGGGCGGCAGCCCCTGAGGGTCAGCGAGCGCCACCGGTGATGTAGTCGGTGAGCGCGGCCCGTTCGGTCTCGAGCTCGTCGATGCGGTTCTTGACCACGTCGCCGATGCTCACGATCCCGCGCAGGGTGCGGTCGGTCACGACCGGGGCGTGCCGGACCCGTCGCTCGGTCATCATGCGCATGACGTCCTCGAGCGAGGTGTCCGGCGTGACCGTGTACACCTCGGCCGTGTAGATCTCGGTGACCGGATCGGACATCGCCGCGGCGCCCCGCTGGGCGAACGCGCGGACGATGTCCCGCTCGCTGGCGATCCCGTCCACCGAGGTGCCGTCGCGGGAGACGACCACCGCGCCGATCCGGTGCTCGGCGAGTACCGCCAGCAGTTCCCGGACCTTCGTGTCGGGGGTGACGGTGACCACCCGCGTACCCTTGCCCCGAAGTACGTCACTGATACGCATCTGTGCCTCCCGGAGGTGGAGCGGTCCTGACGGTGTACCCGCTGTCACGGGGATACAGACCTGCTGGCCGGGATACAGGGCGGTAAAGCTCGGCCCGGCGGGCCTGGGCGGCTGCCGGAAGCCGGGGCTGGGGGACAAGCCCGGCCAGGGCGCTGATGGCGGGGTCGCATTCCACGGCGCGCAGGCGGCGGCAGGCCGGGCCACGCGCGGCGAGCAGCAGGGCGTGGTCGGGGAGGTTCTGCAGGACGGCCGGCTCGACGGCGTACTCGTAGACCCGCTGGACGGAGGTGGCGTCGCTCCAGTTCGTGCCGTCGGCCCAGGACGAACCGGCCGTCCAGTTACGCGAGGTCGACCGGCCGCCCGAGCGGCTGCCGGGGCCGAGGCTGAACTCTGGCCAGCTGACCGAAGAGTTGTCGCCGTCGCCCCTACCGTAGCTGTCGCTGCTGGTCAGAGACTCGCTACCGCCGTGGGTGGCGGTGCGCTGGGAGAGCACGAACTTGTGCTGGCGGCCCAGGTACTGAGCCGCCTGCTCGGCCTCGGCGTGGTGACCGAGCCGCATGAACGCGGCGGTGCCGCCGCCGAGCAGGGCCAGGCTGTCCTCGCGCAGGTGCCGGAACAAGAACGTGAGCGGCACGCCGCGCTGCTCGCAGGCGGCGGCGAGGCGCTCGGTGTGAGGGCGGGTGATCTCGTCGGCGCCGGCGATGATCACCGCGGGGGTGGCGCCGGTACTAGCCGACCCTGGGCTGGCCGTGACCTGGACGGTGAGCCACTGGACGGCCAGGGCGGTGAGCATCTCGCCGCGGGCGCTGCGGGCGGCGGGGTCCAGGGCCAGGCAGGTGTACCAGGCGGGGGCGGGCGGCGGCGACAGGACAGGGGCGTACCCGGTGTAGCGGGCCAGGTCGGACAGGAAGGCGTCCAGCCGGACCAGGTTGCCGATGATCTGCTGCTGGTACCCGGCCGGGAACAGGCCGCCGCTGGCCGTCGCCTGTTCCCGGGGGGTGAGCAGGCCGGGCGGGACGGGGTGGCCGAGCGCGGCGGCGACGGCGGCGGCCAGCCGGGCCGGGCTGACGCGGCCGCCCAGGGCGGCGCCGAGGTGCTCGATGATCCGGACGTCGACGGCGCGGTCGGTGCGGGTCCCCTGGGCCCCGCCCGCGGCGCCGGCGTGGATGGCCTCGGTCAGCGCGTCGGCGAACTGGGCCGGGGTCAGCCGGGTCAGCAGCCCGCACCGGTCCAGGTCCCCGGGCAGCGCGTACCAGGCGCCGGGCACCCGCGCGGCCCGCGCGGCCGCGGTCAGCGGGCCGCTGGCCAGCTGACCGGACAGGTCCACGACCAGCAGCGGCCGGGCCGCCAGCAGGGAGGTGCCGTGCACGGTCAGCAGCCCCTCCCAGCCGGGCAGGCTGCCGCCGAAGACATCGGTGCGGCGGGTCGGCGGTTCCGCGCTCGACCAGAGGGGGACCGGGCCGAGCCGGGCTAGTTCGTCCTGCCGGTGGGCGCTGGCGCGGTCCTGCCACGCCTCCCGGGCCTGGTGGTACTCCCGGTCCGGGTCGGCGTGGCTAGCCTGGCGCTGCCACCACCAGGTGCCGGCCGTGTAGCCAAGGCCGGCCCCGGCCGCCGCGGCGGCCGCGAGGCCGAACATGACGGCGGCCAGCGTATGGTGACGGCCGTCCACGTACCCGGCCAGCAGACCCAGTGTCAGGCCCGCGGCCAGGCTCGGCTTGACCACCCAGCGCCGGGCCCGGGCCAAGCGGGCCTGCGCGGCCGCGATCCGCGCCGCCACCTGATCCCGGGTGTGCTCCAGCTCAGGTTCGGGTTCGCCGAAGGGGGTGGCCAGCCCGCGCGGGTCACGGAAGACCCAGCCCAGCCTGGCTCCAGGCGTGAACAGCCGGCCCAGCACGTCAGCAGGCTGGACGCTCATGGCGCCGGTTCCTTTCGGTTGTCCGGTTCCGTGCGCCCGTCTCCCGTTTGATAATGCCATATCCGGACCAGTGGTCGTTACATTCGGCAACGGCGAGTTATCGGAGCGCGACTACAGCTGAGGCTGGGCGGGGCCGGGTGGCGTGAGATAGTCCAGTGGCCAGCGGCAGGGGTGGACAAAGACGTCCAGCAAGCTGGCCAGTCGTTCGGTCCAATCGGGGTCGCCGGCTTTCGCGCCCGCCGCCCGTTCCAATGCGGGCGCCGGCCGCTGGCCCCAGGCTACGGCGTGCAGCTGTCCCGGGTCCCGCTGGTCCGCGGCGTGCCAGCGGGTCACGGCGGCGAGCTGGCTGGCGCAGTCCGGGCCGGGGATGGCGCGGCCGTAGGCCTCTTCCCACTCCCGGCTGCGGGGGTGGCGGCCGTCCTGCTCGTCGCGGCAGGCCTTCTGCAGCGCCTCCAGGACGAGCACCCACTGGTAGGGCGGGGCCAGGTACGGGGGTTCTTCGCGGTCGCACAGCCAGGTCGCGTCGGCCGCCGCCTGCCGCATCGCCGTGACCACGTGCACCGCGAGCGGGCCCGGGCTGACCCGGGTGCTGATCGCCGCGGCCCGGGCCGCGACCGCGTCGTCGACCGTATGGCCCAGCGCGCAGTCGAGGCGGCGCTGGTCCAGGGCGCGCAGGTCGGCGGTGAGCTCGGGGCCGGGGAACGGCATGGCCCAGCCGGCCAGGTGGGCCAGCACGGTCAGCTCGGCCCAGCCGGTGATCCGCGGATCGGTCTCGGCGGCCCGGCGGGCCTGGCGCATCTGCCGCAGCGTGCACGGCGCCGCCTGGCAGTCCGGCCCGCAGGTGGCCGAGCGGGGGGTGATGATCGCGGCCGGGGCCGCGCCGATGATCCCGCCGGCCTCGCGGGTGGTGCCGTCGGGCACGCGGACCAGCCAGGGGTAGTCGGCGCCGTCGGCGAAGACGGCCGCCTCACCCGGGGCCAGGGTGACGATGTACTGCTCCTGGGCGGTGGTCAGGTTCATGGTGGCGCCGACCGCTTGCCGGTCGTCGGCGGCGGGCAGCCGGTGGACGATCTTGACGGCGGTGTTCTTCACCACGTCGGTGATGAGCTTGGACGGGATCTGCTCCGCTACGACCAGGCCCTCGCCGTAGGCGCGGACCTCGGCGAACAGCGCCGCGAAGAGCTCGACCGCCTTGGCCGCGGGGCCGCGCTGGCCGGGACCGGGGTCGCGGAGCAGCCGGTGCGCTTCCTCCAGCACGGTCAGGTGCCGCAGGGCCGGCGGCTCGGCCGGCCGGCGCCGCTGGCGCAATCGCAGGTGCTCGGTCAGGCGGATCAGCACGGCGCCGATCAGGAACGCCTTGTCCTGGTCGTCGCCGACGTCCTCGATCTCCAGCACCACGTTGCGGTCGAGCAGCGCGGTGAAGTCGAGCGGGTGGCCGTCTTCGAAGAACCGGCCCGGCGTGCCCAGCCGCAGGCTGCCGAGCCGGACGGTGATGAACCCGCGGACGTTCCGTTCGACCTCGGCGCCGTAGGCGGCCTCGCGCACCACGATGTCCGCGGCCGCCTGCAGGTCTTCCAGCGACGGGTAGCCGGGGTGGGTGCCCGCCGTCTTGGGCTCGCCCAGGACCAGGTCCCAGCCGTGCTCGTCGTAGGTCCGGTTGAGGGCCGCGTTGAGCACCTGCGGGAACGGCTCGTCCGCCTCGAACGCCGCCAGGAACAAGCTCTTGACCAGGTCGGCGTGGGTCTGCAGCGGGAACCGGCTCCCGTCGGGCCAGGCCGCGGGCTCGAGCGGGTTGATCCCGGCCGCGGCCTGGTCCGCCTCGCCCGGCCGGATCCGGATCACCTCGGCGTGCCCGGCCAGCCGGGCGGCCAGGCCGCCGCTGTACTCGGCCTTGGCGGGCTCGATCACCAGCCACGGGACGCCTGCCCGGGCGGCCTGCTCGAGCAGGTGCCGGACCGTCTGGGACTTGCCCGCTCCGGTGGCTCCGCAGACGAACGTGTGCCGGTTCAGCGACGCCCGCGGCAGCGTGAGCGGTCCGGCCGGAAGGCGGTCGCGGTCCAGTAGCTGTCCCAGGGACAGGCCTGGGACGGTCTCGGTCTCGGTCTCGGTCTCGGGGATGGTGTCGAACTCGGGGCGCAGGACGAAACGAGCGCTGCCAGGAATCTCCCGGGCCGGAGGGCGCGCGAGCGTGGCCAGCACCGCCGAGGAGCCGTAGAACGGGGACGCCGGCTCGGGGTCGCCGTCGCTGTCCTGGCCGGGCGAGGCGTGGCTCGTCTTGGCCGCCGCCAGCACCTGGTCCAGGCGGCCGCATCCAGGTACCGGAACCAGCCCGTAGGGCAGGTCGCCGAGGTCGGTTGACGCGCAGAGCAGGCCCGCCACCTCGGCCGCCTCGGGGCCGCCCGCCGCGCCGGCCAGCACCTGGATCCGCCACAGGCCCGCCGACGCGGCCTGGCGCAGTTCGGCGTGGCGAGCCTGCAGCCGCCGGGCGCTGAGCTGCGCCCGCGGGTGCTCGAAGCGCTGGGCGGCGCCCTGCGCCGCGTACACCTCGAAGGTCAGTTCCGCTAGTTCGGCGCGGCTGGCCGGCTCGGCCAGGACCAGCCAGGCGAACGCTTCCGGCCACGCCGCCAGCAGGCCGTCTTCCAGGCTCGGGCCGGCGCCCGGGCTTGGCCTGGGCGCCGGCGGCTGCGGGTCGGCGTTGGCCAGCAGGCTGTCCGTCACCCCGGCGACCCGGACCCAGTACGGCAGCGCCGCCAGCAGCCGGGCCAGGCCGCCCGCGCCCAGCACCTGCCCGCGGCCGCCGGCCGGCAGCTTCAGCGCCACCGCCTGGGTTTTTGTTGCGACGGCCTGGGCCCTGGCCGTGGCGGCCTCGGGTTTTACCGCGGCGGCGAGGGACCGGCCAGCCGCCACCACCTGGACCGGGCCGCCCGCGCGATCGCGCACCCAGGCGAACCCCACCGGGCCGGCCCGGCCGTGGTAGGCCGCGCCGAGCACGGCCGCCCGCTGCCGGGCCAGCAGGTCACCCTCGTCCCCCTCAGGTCCGCCGGGCGCCCGCCCCGGCGGCTCGCGCCGGGGCGGCCGGGGGATCTGCGTGACCCGCCACGCTTCCAGCTCGCAGAGCACCTGCCAGGCTGACGGAGCCACCACCGGCCTCCCGGACACGAAGAGAAGTTAGTTCATCTCTCAGAGTAATCGTCCGGCAGGCCAGAAATGCACGCAATGCCCGTTGCGCAGGAGGGGGCGACGATGGGAACCGGGACGATGGAGCATCCACCCGCTCGCCAGCGGGCCGAAGTGGAGCATCGACAGGTCCGGACTGCGCCCCGGCGCGGGGCGCCCGGGAAGCGTGAGGCTCACGGGACTCCAGGTGCCGCTCCGGGGGCCTTGGCGGCTTAGGAGAGGGCGTCGCAGATGGTGGCGATGGCCTTTCCGCCGGCCCGCAGTGAACCGCACACGCGTCCTGGCCGCACCAAGCCGTGAATGGGCGTCGTCCAGCTCTGATTCCCGAACCTCCAGCCGGGATGGGCCGGTCCCGTGAACGTGTAATAGTTGGCATTCTTCTTGCCGTAGAACCGCACCACTTCCTGTTCGTGGTACAGCGCCGGATGGAAGGAAATGCCGGTAAAATAGTAATTCCCGTAGGTATCGCTCACCTGGCGGCCGGAAACGTCGACGCCGAAGCAGTAGACGCCGGCCGGGGCGGCCGTCGTCGGCGGGTTCCAGCGGACGCAGTCGTAGGAGCTGGCCTGGGCCGGCGTCGCCGCCAGCAGAGTCGTCCCGAGCAGTGCCGCGCCGGTCATGGCCGCCGCCAGGGCGGCCCGCCGCCGGCCGGCGATGCGGACCCGTCGTCTCATCAAAGAATTCCTCCCCTTAGGCGGTGCCTGGAGTGGCACGTATGCGCCCGCTCAGAATAAGGGCGAGCGGGATTACCTGATATGCACCTCAGGCCAATTTATGGCCGGCTGGCTACATAAGCCTTACTGGGATATGTGACATATTGCCATTTGCCGGTGCCGTCCTGGGCCAGGTCGCCGTCGCGGCTCCGGCTCACGTCCTGGCCGCGTGACCCGCCTCGCCCCCCGTGGCGCCCCGCCATCGCGGCGGGGCGCCGCGCGTCTTTACGGGTACCGGGCCTCGAGGGCGGTGCTGACGCATCCGGTGGCGATGTCGTAGACGTGGCCGGAGACGCTCACCGTCGGCGCGAGCAACGGCGAGGCGAGCAGGCGCTCGACGTCGGCCTTGACCGTGATGTGCGGATCGGAGACCGCGGTGTCGGCCAGCACCGCCGCGGAGACGCCGGTCGCCTCGGCGGCTTGCTGCCGGAAACCGGGATCGGACAGGAAGCCGGTGCCGCACTGCGTGTGGTGGATGATCGCGACTTCGAAGAGCGAGTCGCCCAGCTGGCCGCCGAACAGCTGCCCGGCCAGGAAGGCGAGGTAGGCGATGTCCTCGATGACGGCCGTGGTGACGCGTCCGCCCGCGTTGCGGATGACGGGAGCGTCGCCGAGCCGGAGGCCGAGAACGATCGCGGGATCGACCCGGTGATCGAGGCAGCTGACGACGACCAGCTGCGCGGCAGGCGGGCCGAGGGCCGCCGGGGTGTAGGAGCGGGCGAACTGCTCGTTGCGTTCGAGCAGCGGGGTCATCCTGGTCATGGTGTTCCTTCCCCGTGATTAATGTGGACGCTGTTCACATTAACGAATCCAGTGGACGCTGTCCACTTTGTTATCCTGGCGCGGTGACGACCAGCCGACCAGCAGGGGAGACGCGACCGCGCGCGCCAACCGAAGCGCTTCCAGCGGAGCGGCGCCGTCGTCCGCGCGGCGCCGTCCGCGACGGCCTGGTCGCCGCGGGGCTGGAGCTGGCCCGCGCCGGCGGCCCGGACGCGGTGGTGCTGCGCGAGGCGACCCGGATGGTGGGCGTGGTGCCCAACGCCGCCTACCGTCACTTCGCCGACCGGGACGAGCTCCTGGCCGCGGTCTGCGCGGCGGCCATGGACGAGCTGGCCGGCCGGATGGCCGCCGGCGTCGCTCGCGTGCCCGGCGCGCACGGCGATGCCGCCGCGGCCCGCCAGAGGCTGGGCGCGATCGGCGCCGCCTACCTGGCGTTCGCGCGCGAGGAACCGGGGCTCTTCGCCACCGCGTTCGCGCTGCCGCAGCAGCACGCGTACGGCGTCCCGGACGGCGGGACCGGGCCGGACCGCACGCCGCTGGGACAGCTCCGTACCGCGCTGGACGAACTGGCCGACGCCGGGGTGCTCGACCGGCGGCGCCGCGCCGGTATCGAGTACCCGGTCTGGTCGACGGTGCACGGGCTGGCCGTGCTGGCCGGGCAGGGGCCGCTGCGCGACGTGCCCGCGGCGGTCCGGCAGCACCTCGACGAGCTCGTCTTCGCCTTCATCCAGGAAGGGCTGGCCTAGCGAGGGGCTGGCCTAGCGCAGCAGGCTCAGGCGCGGGCCGCGCCGAGCGGGTCGCGCTGCGCGCCGGTGGCGTCGTCGCGGTCGGTGGAGACGGTCAGGTCGCGCCAGGCCGCGTCGGATTCGGCCCGGGCCCGGGCCGCCGCCGTCGCGTAGGCGTAGGCCTCGCTGCCGAGGATCAGGCGGAGCGGCGGCTCGTCCATGGCGGCCACGGCGAGGACGACCTGAGCCACCTTCGCCGGGTCGCCGAGCGCATCGGAGCTGCCGAGGTCATGATGCATACGGGCCGCCAGGCCGACGGTGGGCTGGTACGGCTCGCTGACCGGCGGCACCTGCATGGATGACCCGGCCCAGTCGGTCTGCATGCCGCCCGGCTCCAGGACGGTGACCTTGACGCCGAGCGGGCCGACCTCGCGCGCCAGGACCTCGGAGAAGCCGCCGACCGCCCACTTCGCCGTCTGGTAGGCGGACAGGCCGGCCGTGGCCAGGCGCCCGCCGATCGAGGACACCTGGATGATGTGGCCGCCGCCCTGGGCCCGCAGGACCGGCAGTGCCGCCTTGGTCACGTTCACGACGCCGAACAGGTTGGCCTCGACCTGCGCCCGGAAGTCCGCCAGGGTGATGTCCTCGACCGCGGCGAGGTTGGCGTAGCCGGCGTTGTTGACCACGACGTCCAGGCGGCCGAACGCCTCGGTGCCCGCGGTGACCGCCGCCGCGGCGGCCTCGGGGTCGGTGACGTCGAGCGCCACCGGGAGGATCTGGCGGCCGTAGCGATCGGCCAGCCCGGCCAGCTGGCCGGGCTGGCGGGCGGTGGCGACGAGCTGGTGGCCGGCCGCCAGGGCGGCCTCGGCGATCTGGCGGCCGAGGCCGCGGCTGCTGCCGGTGAGGAAGAAGACCTGTGACACGAGCTGTCCCTTCACGACGAGAATAGTTAACACAACGATGGTTTGATAATAACAGAACATCGTTGCGTTATGTAGACTGAGAATCGTGGAGACCTTCCAGCGGGCCCGCCGTCCCGAGCAGAAGCTGCGGCGCCAGGACGCCATCCTCGGCGCCGCCGGTGACCTGGCCCGGCGGGACGGCGTCCGCAACGTGAGCCTGGCCGACATCGCCGGGCAGGTCGGCATCCACAAGTCGGCCCTGCTGCGCTACTTCGAGACCCGCGAGCAGATCTTCCTCGAGCTGACCGCCGCCGCCTGGCGAGAATGGGTGCAGGCCCTGCGGGGCGAGCTCGATCATCCCGAACGGGGCGATGCTGACCTGGTCGCCGATACCTTCGCGCGCAGCTTCGGCGACCGCCCGCTGCTGTGCGACCTGATCGCGCACACGCCGCTCAACCTCGAGCGCAACGTCTCACCCGAGGCCGTGCGCCGGTACAAGCTGGTATCCCTCGAAGCGGTCGACGAGGCCGCCGCGCTCGTGCACCGGGTCCTGCCCGAGCTGACCGTGGACGAGGGCCGCGAATTCGTCGCCGCGATAGCGTCCCTGGCCGGCGCCGTGTGGCAGATCGCCAACCCGCCGCCCGCCCTGGCCGAGCTCTACGCCAGCGACCCGGCCCTGGGCCTGGCCTGCGTGGACCTGACGCCCCGGCTGCGCCGGACGGCGGACATCCTGCTGGCCGGGCTGATCCCGAGCCGGGGTCCCGCCTGAGACCCGGTTAGGGTTGTCCGCAGCAGTTTTGTCCCGACAGAGGGCACACGGTGAGCCGGTGGAGTTCAGGATTCTCGGGCCGCTCGAGGTCCAGGCGGGCTCGTCGCGCCTGGACCTGGGTGGCATCCGCCAGCAGACCGTACTAGCCGTGCTGCTGCTCAGCGCGGGCCAGGTCGTCACGACGGACCGGCTGCTGCGCGCCGTATACGGCGAGGATCTCCCGCCGACCTCGCGTTCCCAGGCGCAGATCAGCATCTCCGCGCTGCGGCGCCTGCTCACCGCGCACGGCGGCGCCGGGATCATCGCCACTCGGGAGCAGGGGTACGTCCTGCAGGCGGGAAACGAGCAGCTCGATCACTGGCGGTTCGGCGAGCTGACCGCCGCCGCGCGGGCGGCCCGCGCTTCCGGCCAGCTCGACCGGGCCGTGGCGGGCTATCGCGACGCGCTGCGGCTGTGGCGCGGGCCCGCGCTCGCCGGGCTGGACAGCCAGCTCGTCCTGGCCGCGGCCAGCCGCCTGGACGAGCAGCGCCTCGCCGTCCAGGAGGACCGGATCGACCTCGAGCTCGAGCTGGGGCGCCACCACGAACTGATCGGCGAGCTCACCGAGCTGACGGCCGAGTTCCCGCTGCGGGAACGCTTGCGCGGGCAGCTGATGCTCGCCTTGTACCGCTGCGACCGGGCGGCGGAGGCGCTGCGGGTGTACCGGCAGGCCCGGCAGGTCATGATCGAAGAACTGGGGATCGAGCCCGGCGAGCGCCTGCGGCGGCTCGAGCGGAACATCCTGAGGTCCGACCCGGCCCTGACACCGCCGGGCAACGTGGTCCCGGAGCGGCCGGAGCCGCGGCCGATCCCGGTACTGCTGCCCACCGGTATCGCGGATTTCACCGGCCGGACGGAGCAGCTCGCGCAGGTCAGCCGTCAGCTGACCGACGCGACGGGAGACGGCGCCAGGTTCGCGGTCCCGGCCGTGGTGATCGCCGGCCAGGGCGGAGTCGGCAAGACGTGCCTGGCCGTCCGCTCGGCGTACGCCCTGGCCGGCCACTTCCCCGACGGCCAGCTGTTCGCCGACCTGCACGGCGGGACGGCCGAGCCGGTGAGCCCGGTTCAGGTGCTCGGACGGTTCTTGCGGGTGCTCGGGGTGCCGATCACGCAGCTGCCCGAGGGCCTGGACGAACGCGCGGAGGTTTTCCGTAACCTGCTCGCCGGCCGCAAGGTCCTGGTCGTCCTTGACGACGCAGCCGACGAAAGCCAGGTATCGCCGCTGCTGCCCGGGGCCGGGCCGGCGGCGGTACTGATCACCAGCCGCGGCAGGCTCGCCGGGCTCGCCGGAGCCGCGCACGTGCAGGTCGACGTGTTCGACGAACGGACCTCGCTGGAGCTGCTCGGGCGCATCGCCGGCCCCGACCGGATCCGGTCACAGGCCGGGTCGGCGGCCGCCGTGGCCGGCCAGTGCGGGTACCTGCCGCTGGCCCTGCGGATCGCCGGCGCGCGGCTGGCCGCGCGGCCGCACCGCAGCATCCAGCAACTGGCCGACCGGCTGGCCGACGAGACCCGCCGCCTGGATGAGCTGCGGCACGGCAAGCTGGCCGTGCGGGCCAGCATCTCGCTCAGCTACCAGGGAGCCAGCGAGCAGGCCAGGTGCTTGTTCCGGCGGCTGGCCCTGCTGGAGATGCCGGTTTTTCCCGGCTGGATGGGTCTGGCCCTGCTCGACGGTCCGGCCGCCGCCGTCGAGGACGCGCTCGATGACCTGGTCAGCGCCCAGCTGATCGAGACGACCGGCACCGTCTCGGGTGCGCACAGCTCCTACCGGTTTCACGAACTGATCCGCGTATTCGCCCGGGAGCGGCTGGCGGCCGAGGAGCCGGCCGCCGAACGGGAAGCGGCGCTGCGCCGTGCCCTGGGTGCCCTGCTCTCACTGAGCGAGGAGGCCAGGAATCGCTATGGTGAGAACTACCTCGAGCTGGCCAGCAGCGCGCCGCGCTGGCCGCTGCCCGTGCCGGTGACCGAGGAGCTACTCGGCGACCCGCTGTCCTGGCACAAGCGCGAGCGCGCCACCATGGTGCCGGCGATACGGCAGGCGGCCCGGGCCGGGCTGGCCGAGCTGTGCTGGAACCTGGCGCTCAGCGCGACCGAGATGTTCGAGTCCAGCGCCGACTTCGACGACTGGCGGGAGACCACGGGGATCGGGCTGGCGGCCGCGCAGGCCGGGAGCCAGGTACGCGGCCAGGCGGCGATGCTGTACTCCCGGGGGCTGCTGTACCTCGAACAGCACCGGCTGGACCTGGCCCGGCAGGACTTCGAAGGGGCCCGGCGGCTGTTCACCGATACCGGTGACGACATGGGCCTGGGCATGGTGACCCGCAACCTCGCGATCACGGACCGGCTGAGCGGCCGCTTCTCCGAGGCCGCCCGAGGTTACGAGCTGGCTCTGACCGCGCTCCGGCGGGCGGGAAACGCGGGCGTGGCGACCGTGCTGGATCTGGTTCGCTTCCGGATGGAAAACGGTGAGCACGAAGCCGCGGCCAGGCTGCTCGCCGACGCCCTCGAGCAGATCAAGGACGCGCCGTACGGCCGGGTCAGGGCCCAGGTGCTGTACCTGAGCGGAGAGGCCAGCCTGGCGGCGGACGAGCCGGCCCAGGCCATCGCCACGTTCAGCCGGGCGCTGGCGATCGTGCGCGACCTCGGCGATCCGATCGGGCAGGCGCATATCCGGCGCGGGCTCGGGATGGCCCGGCTGCGGCTCGGCGAGCTCGGCGCGGCCCGCACCGAACTTGAGCACGCACTGGACCTGGCCGGCGCGTCCGGCCAGCAGATGCCCGAATCCCAGGCGCTGCTCGGGCTGAGCGAACTGGCCCTCGCTGACGGTGATCCCCGGCGGGCCGTGACGCTGGCGCGGCAGGCCTCGGACGCCTTCCGTCAGATGGGAACGCCGCTGTACGAGGAACAGGCCCTGACCTTGCTCGGCCGCGCGCTGGCCGCGGACGGCGACAGTGCGGCCGCGGCCGCCGCCGGGCGGGCCGCCGCCCTGCTTTCGTCCCGCTATCCCCAGCCGAAGCCGCGCCGATAGCGCCGCGGCGCAGGCTGGCCGGAGAAAAGACGTCCTCTGGGGAGGCTGTAATGCGACACAACCAACCAATCATGGACCGGGCCTGGGAAAAGACCGGCGGCTGGACCCGCGGCGAGCGGCTGCGGGTGCTGTGGTACCGGCTTCGCCTGACCGTGCACGAGATGAACTACGCGACCCGCCGCCTGGCCGAGCCGCAGGTGGCCTCACCCGGGCTCGCCGGGGACGGGCGGCGTCCCCGGCGCCAACGCCTGCCCCGGGCGCGGCCGCTCGTCCAGGAGCCGGTCGATCACGGAGTCGCGGCCTCATGGAACCTCCGCGGGGGCGGGGTTCAGGGCCACAGCAGCCGCCGGGTCCAGCCGTTCCCGGCGCGCTGGTATTGCAGGCGGACGTGGCGCCGTTCCGGGTCGCCCTGCCAGAACTCGACCTCCTCGGCGGTCAGCACGTAGCGGGTCCAGGCGGGCGCGACCAGGCCCGGGTCGGCGACGACCCGGGCGTGGGCCGCGCGGAAGGCCCGGTCGAGTTCGGCTAGGTCGTCGAGCGGCTCGGACTGGCGGCCGAGGAGCGACTCGGCCCGGGAGACGGGCGGCCGGGCCAGGAAGTCGGCGGCGCTGGCCCGCTCGCCCGCCGGGGCGGCCGTGCCGCGGACGCGTATCTGGCGCCCCTGCTGGGGCCAGAAGAACGACAGGGCGGCGCCCGGGTTGACGGCGAGGTCCCGGCCCTTGCCGCTGGCCGCGCCCGAGGCGAAGTACCAGCGGCCGTCGGTGTCCACGTCCTTGCAGATCAGGACGCGGCATGAGGGCCGTCCCCGGCCGTCGGCGGTGGCCAGCGTCATGGCGTGCGGGGCCGGGACCGCGTCCTGGATGGCCGCCTCGAGCCAGCGCAGGAACAAGGTGACCGGGTCCTCCGGTGCGGCGTTCGGGTCGAACTCGGGCATCGATTCCGGGAAGACCTTCTGGCCCCGGAGCATCTCGCGCAGGCCCGCCAGCTCACTCGTCATTCGGGGTCTCCTTTCGTGCCTCGTATGCATGCGATCGACTCCAGGCATAATCAAATGACGGCAGGATAGGCCGGACCGTACCCTGGCGGGGTATGCACGCTTCGGTCACGGTCACCCCCGCGCAGCTACCCGAACTCCTCTTGCACGTCGCGGTGGTACGGCCGGTCTTCATTTGGGGTCAGCCCGGCATCGGCAAGTCGAGCCTGGTGGAGGAGTTCGCGGCGCAGGTCGGACTGGAGTGCCAGACGTTGCTGGGCACTCAGCTCGCGGCCGAGGATCTCATCGGCGTGCCCCGGATCACCGGAGAGGGCGACCAGGCGCGCAGCCGGTTCTGCCCGCCGGAGGCCATCGCCCGGGACGAGCCCTACGTGCTGTTCCTGGACGAGCTGAACGGCTCGAGCCACGAGGTGCAGAAGGCCTTTTACAGCCTGATCCTGGACCGGCGCCTCGGTAACTACACGCTGCACCCGGACTCCGTGGTCATCGGGGCGGGGAACCGGAGCCAGGATTCGGCCATCGTCCGGCCGATCTCGTCGGCGCTGATCAACCGGATGGTGCACGTTCACCTGGTGAGCAGCCCGCGCGACTGGCTGGCCTGGGCCCGGCGCAGCGGGATCCACCCGTGGGTCACCGACTACATCAGCCAGCGGCCGGATCACCTGACCACCGCGCCGCCCCGGCACGAGGAGCCGTTCTCCACCCCGCGGGCCTGGCACATCCTGTCCGACCTGCTGCGCTCCTACGGCGCCGGGTCGGCGGCCGGCCCGGAGATGTCCGACGAGCTGCTGCGGATCCTCGCGCTGGGCACGGTGTCGCCGTCGCACGCCGGGCAGTTCCGCGGTTATGTCCGCCAGCTCCGGCACGCCTGGTCGCTGGACGCGCTGCTGAAGGGGACCATGCACTGGCCGTCCGACCCGGCCGAGCGCGACGTCTGCTACTTCCTGGCGCAGGGACTGCGGGCCCGGCTGGCGAAGGAGCTGCCCGCGTCGCGAGCCGATATGGCCGGGGGTGCGACCCAGCTCGCGCACCGGGCCAAGGCCCTGCTCACCGAGCTGGCCGAGATCAGCGTGGAGGCGGCCCAGCTGGTCGTGGCGGGCGCGCAGGACGGGGTGGACGAGGACGGCAGCGACGCCCGGCTGCCCTCCTGGTTCATGGTCGAGGTAGTCCGCGACCTGCCCCGCCTCGCGGCCGCGCGCGACGGGGCCAAGGTCTAGCCGTGCCCGCGAAGGGCCAGCCGGCCCGGCGGTCCAAGGCGCGGACGGACCCGGCGACCGAGAACAGGAAGCGCGGTGTCGGGATCATCCACGGGCACCCGCTGTTCGCGCCGCTGGCACACCGGGCCGGCTGGAGCGCCAGCGCCGAGGGCGGCCAGTGTCCCGACGGCGGCTGGGCCGTGGTGACCAGCCTCGGGGAGATCCACCTGCACCCGCGGCGGCGCGGTGAACCGGAAGAGTGGGCCTGGGTCGCGGCGCACTGCCTGCTCCACCTCGGCTTCGATCACCTGGCGCAGCACCGCCTGACGGGCTGGAGCGCGGCGGCCGGCCTGCCTGTCAGCGGGCGCCGGGGGGCACAGTTCGACGCGGCGTGGAACCTCGCCGCCTGTGTCACGGTCAACCGGTTCCTGGCCCACCTGAAGATCGGACGCCCGCCCGAAGGGCTCGGCGGGCCTGCCGACCATGATCACCTGACCGGGGCGGCGGACGGCGAGGGGCCCTTCGCGGAGCGCCTGCGCTTGCTCGGATCGCCGCCTGACCTGAGCGGAGCGGGGACCGGAGGGCTAGGCGGTGACCTGCGCTGGGACGGCGTTACCGCGCCGAATAGCTGGCGGGGGACGCCGAACTGGTCCGACCGGCTCGCGGCCGGGCTGGCCAGCGCGGTCGGTGCCGCCGTGGACGTCGCCGGCGGCGTAACCAGCCAGCTGACCGGCGAGGGCGGCCGCAAGACGCCGTGGCGGCTGGCGCTGAGCTGGTTCATCTCCTCCTACCCGCTGCTCGGGGCCCTGGCCGCCGCGTTCAAGCTGGTCGAGGACGCCGAGGTCTGCCGCCTGCACGGCATCACGGTGGCGGCGATCAGCCCGGCCGCCGCCGAGCTGTACGTCAACCCGCTATGCGGCCTCAGCGACGGCGAGCGCCGGTTCGTCATCGCGCACGAGCTGCTGCACGCCGGGCTGCGGCACGATACCCGCGGCGGCGGCCGCGATCCCTGGCTGTGGAACGTGGCCTGCGACTACGTGATCAACGGGTGGCTGGCCGAGATGGACGTGGGTGACCTGCCCGACAGCGCGCTGTACGACTCCTCGCTGCGCGGCAAGTCGGCCGAGGAGGTCTACGACCTGATCGCCGCGGGCCGGCGCCGCACCTGGAAGCTCGCGACCCTGCGCGGTCCCGGCGCCTGCGACATCCTGCCCGCGGCCCTGGCCCGGCCCGGTGACCAGGTGTGCGGGGTGGACCTGGACGAGTTCTACCGGCGCTGCCTGGCCGACGGCGTCGGCTACCACCCCGGCCGGGGGCGCGGCCTGCTCCCGGCCGGGCTGGTCGAGGAGATCCGCGCGCTGACCGAGCCCCCGGTCCCCTGGGACGTCGAGCTGGCCCGCTGGTTCGACGACCACTTCGCGCCGCTGGAGCGCCGCCGCTCCTACGCCCGGGCCAGCCGCCGCCAGTCCGTGACGCCGGACATCCCGCGGCCCGGCCGGCACGTGCCGGAGGAGCTCATGTACAGCCGGACCTTCGGCGTGGTCCTCGACACCAGCGGCTCGATGGACCGGCGGCTGCTCGGCAAGGCCCTCGGGGCCATCGCCTCCTACGCGGTCACCCGGGATGTGCCGGCCGCGCGGGTGGTCTTCTGCGACGCCGAGGCACACGACAACGGCTTCATGCACCCGCTCGACATCGCCGGCCGGGTGCGCGTCCGCGGCCGGGGCGGCACCGTGCTGCAGCCCGGCATCGACCTGCTCCAGGACGCACCGGACTTTCCCAAGGACGGCCCCGTCCTGGTCATCACGGACGCCGTGATCGACCGGGTCCTGATCAAGCGCGAGCACGCCTTCCTGATCCCGGCCGGAGCCGTGCTGCCCTTTCCCGCCCGGGGACCGGTGTTCCGCTTCTCCTGAGCACTTCCCGCGTCGTGCTACCACCTGGAAATCCGGGAGGTTATCACCCTGCCACGGGCCTGCCCCGGCACGGGAAACTGCCGACAGGACAGTATGGCGGGTGGAGGAGTGGGTCTGGTGGGGGACGATTCCGGCGGTCGCCGGCGGCGCGCGTTCGGCTCGCTGGCGGGTAACCGGGCGCTGTTGCGGGTGCTGGCGGCGTACCTGCTCTTCATCCTCACCGAGTACGCGGTGTGGATCGCGATGCTGGTCTTCGCCTACCGCCGGGGCGGCGCCGCCGTGGCCGGCTTCGTCGCGGTGGCGCAGCTGGTGCCGGCCGCCATCGCGGCCCCGGTGGTGGCCGCGGTCGCCGACCGGCGGTCACCGGCGGCCCTGCTGGCCGGAGGCTACCTGGCCCAGGCCGCGGGGATGGCGGGCACGGCCGTGGCGATCGGCGCAGGCGCGCCGCTGGCGGCGTACGCGGCGGCCATCTTCGCGTCCACGGCAGTGACGGTCACCCGGCCGGCCCAGTCCGCGCTGATCCCGTCGGTGGCCGCCACCCCCGATCAGCTGACGGCGGCCAACGTGGTGGCGGGCTGGCTGGAGGCGGCCGCGGTGGCGGGGGCCGGGCTGCTGGCCGGGGTGCTGATCTCGCTGGCCGGGGTGGCCAGCGTGTTCGCGGTGTGCGCCGGGCTTGGCCTGGCCGCTGCGCTCCTCATCACCCGGCTGCGGGGAGCGGGACTGGCCGCGGCGGGCCCGGTGGAGGGGACCGGGCCCGCGGGGGAACCGAGGGCCGGGACGGAGGGGCCCGGTGCCGGGGAGGTGCCGGCCGGGAGGATCGGCGCTGGGGTGCGGCTGGCGGTCCGGCAGCCGCGGGTCCGGCTCATGCTGGCCCTGCTGACCGCGGATTCCGTGGTGATCGGCGCGCTGGACCTGCTGGTGGTCATCCTGGCCATCAACGTGCTCGGCCGCTCCTCGGGCTGGGTCGGCTACCTGCAGGCCGCCTTCGGCGTGGGGGCGCTGCTCGCGGCCACGGTGAGCGTGATCCTGGTCGGGCGCCGCCTGAGCGGGCCGATCCTGGCCGCCGCGCTGGCCTTCAGCGCGGCGCTGGCGGCCGTGGCGTTCGGACCGGGGCTGGCCGGGACCGCGGCCCTCCTGGCCGTGGCCGGGGCGGGCCACTGCCTGCTCGAGGTGGCCACCCGGACGCTGCTGCAGCGTTCGGTGCCGCCCGAGCTCATCGGCCGGGTCTTCGGCATCCTCGAAGGGCTGATGATGGCCGGCCTCGCGGTCGGGGCGCTGCTCGTCCCCGGGCTGGCGCACCTGGGCGGGAGCCGCCTGGCCGTGCTCGGGGTCGCGGCCGTGCTGCCGCTGGCGGCGGTGGCCGGCGGCCGGGCCGTGTTCCGCCTCGACGTCGGCACCGCCGTGCCGGTGGTCCAGATCGCGCTGCTGCGCTCGCTCCCGCTGTTCGCCGAGCTGCCCGCGCCCGCGATCGAGGGCCTGGCCGCGGCGCTGCGCCCGGTCGAGCTGAGAGCCGGGGAGGTGCTGATCCGGCAGGGCGATCCGGGCGACGCCTACTTCGCGATCGCCGCGGGCGAGCTCGACGCCACCCAGGACGGGCAGTGGCTGGGCCGGTACGGCCGCGGGGACGGGGTGGGCGAGATCGCCCTGCTGCGCTCGGTCCCGCGTACCGCGACGGTGCTCGCCCACACGGCCGCGACCGTGTACCAGCTGGACCGGGACCTCTTCCTGACCGCGGTGCTCGGGCACGCCCCCACTCAGCGGCACGCCGACCAGATCGCCGCGGTCCGGCTGGCCACGGGGGCCGCCGCACCTCACCCCCAGACCCGGTAGCGCCAAGCCCAGTAGCAACGGATAGGAGACAGTGGTGGAGCATCCGCTGGCGATGGACGCCGAGGCCATGCGGCGCGCCGGTTACGCGACCGTCGATGCCCTGGTGAGCCGGCTGGCCGACCCCGGGGCCGACCCCGTCCTGCGCCGCGCCGACGCCACCGGGATGCGCTCGCGGCTCGGCGGGCCGCCACCGGAGCAACCCGCGGACTACGGCGCGGTCCTGGCCCGGGTGCTCACCGACGTGCTGCCCTACGCGGCGCGGACCGATCATCCCGGCTACCTGGCCTTCATCCCGAGCTTCACCACCTGGCCGGCGGCGCTGGCCGAGCTGACCGCGGCCGCGGCCAACCTGTACTGCGGCGCGTGGCTGGAATCGGCCGGCGCCACGCAGGTCGAGCTGGAGGTCATCGACTGGTTCCGCGGCTGGCTCGGCCTGCCCGCCGGCGCCGCCGGCGTGCTCGTGAACGGCGGCTCCGCCGCCAACCAGACGGCGCTGCTGGTGGCGCGCGAGGCGGCGGGCGGGCCGGCCCCCGGTTCGGTGCTGTACGTGTCGGACCAGGCGCACTCGTCCCTGGCCCGGACCGCCCGGGCCATGGGGCTGCGCCCGGAACAGGTCCGGGTGCTGCCGACCGACGACCGCTGGCGGCTGCGGCCGGAGACGGCGGCGGCGGCCATCGCGGCCGACCGGGAGGCCGGCCGCATCCCGTTCGCGGTGTGCGCCAGCGCCGGGTCGACCAACACCGGCGCCGTCGACCCCCTCGCCGATCTCGCCGATGTCTGCGCTGCCGAACGGCTGTGGCTGCACGTCGACGCGGCCTACGGCGGCTTCGCCGCGCTGACCGCCAAGGGCGGGACGACGCTGGCCGGCATCGACCGGGCCGACTCGGTCACGCTCGATCCGCACAAGTGGCTGTACCAGCCGATGGAGTGCGGCTGCGTGCTGATCCGCGACGGGGCCCGGCTCGAACGGACGTTCGCCATCCATCCGGACTACCTCGACGGCGACGCGGCCCAGGGCGCGGGCGAGGTCAACTTCGCCGATCGCGGCCTGCAGCTATCCCGCGGCTTCCGGGCGCTCAAGGTCTGGGTCAGCGTGCAGACCTTCGGCCTCGCCGCCTTCCGCACCTGCATCCAGCGCAACCTCGACCTGGCCGAATACGCCGAGGCCCTCATCCGTGACCGGGCCGAGCTCACCGTGATGGCCCCGGCCACGCTCGGCATCGTCTGCTTCCGCCGGGAATGGCCCGGCTGCGACGAGGCCGAGACCGAACGCCGCGGCACGGCCCTGGCCGCGGAACTGGAACGCGGCGGCACCGCGCTGGTCTCCACCACCCGGCTGGCCGGCCGGCACGCCATCCGGCTCTGCATCCTCAACCCGACCAGCTCGGCGGAACACGTTCGGCGGGTCATCGAGTACTTCGCCAGCGCTCCCGTCCCGGAGATCCCAGCCTCCCCGGCGGACGCCAGCACCTCCGCCGGCACCTCCGCCGTCAGCGTCGCCTCCGCCGGAGGCCGGGCCGGCACCGTGGCGGACTCGGGCCTGGACGAGCTGCGCGCCGCCCCGCTGCTTGACGGCGTGCCCGCCGCGGCCCGGCACGCCGTCCGGGCCCGCGGCGTCCAGCTGGACGTCGCCGCCGGGGACGAAGTCATCCGCCGCTGGGACGCCGGCCGGTCCTTCTACATCGTGCTGGCCGGGCGCTACGACGTGTTCATCGACACGAGGTTCATCCGCACCCTCGGCCCCGGTGACCACTTCGGCGAGCTCGCCGCGCGGGACTGGGGCGGCGGCTACGGTTACGCCCGGCTCGCCACCGTCCGCTGCGCCGAGCCCGGCCGGCTCCTGAGGCTGACCAGCGACGATCTCCGGTGGCTGATGGACACTCAGCCGGCCGTCAAGGCCCGGATCGAGGCCACACGGAGCCGAGCGCCTGCAGAATCGCTAGTACCTTCCCGCGTCGCGACGGAACGGGGACACCTGCGGGTTCAGCCAGGCGTCATCCGGCGGCCTGCCGGTCCCCGGCATCAACCTCTAGCCGGGGTTACCCGAAGCTGGTGGCGCCGCCGTCGAGGATCAGCGGGTGCGCGTTGACGTAGCTGGACTCGCCGGACAGCAGCCAGATCGTGGCGTAGGCCACCTCCCAGGCCGTCGCCTGGCGGCCGAACGGCAGGCTGCGCGCGGTGCGGCTCGGGTTGCGGCGCGAGGCCTCCCGGCCGAGCGGCGTGTCCACCAGGCTCGGCACCACGAGGTTGGCCCGGATCTCCCGGGCCATGCCCTCCCGGGCGGCCTGCCGGCAGATACCGAGCAGGGCCGCCTTGGAGGCGTCGTAGGCCGGGATCCCGGTCGCCGCCCGCAGGCTCGCCGCCGAGCTGACGAACACGATCGACGAACCGGGCTCGAGCACCGGCAGCGCCGCCGCGGCCACCAGGAAGTGCGCCCGCGTGTTGACCGCGAAGACCTCGTCCCACTGGGCGGCGGTCGTCCCGGCCAGGCCGCGCCCGAGCCCGATGCCGACGTTCAGCACCAGGCCGTCGAGGCCGCCCAGCACCGCCGCTGACTCCGCGACCACCGCCGCGCAGGCGTCCGGTGAGGCTACGTCGGCCAGCACGACCGCGCTGTCCTGACCCTCGTCACGGACCAGGGCCGCGGTCGCCTCGGCGGCCTCCGCGTCGCGGTCCGCGCAGGCCACCGCCGCGCCTTCGCGGGCCGCGAGCACCGAGATGGCCCGGCCGTTGCCCATCGGCGGATCCGGTTCCGGCGATGGCCTGGTCCCCGCGCCCACCACCAGGATCCGCCGTCCGGCCAGCCGGCCGCGCCCGGGGGCCGAACCCGCGGCCTCGGCGGGCCGCGTCATGACCCGTCCCACATCGGCGTGCTGCCCGGCGGCAGCGGTACCTCGAACGAGTTCAGCAGGAACGAGATCAGCGTGTAGTACCCGCACAGGGACACCAGCTCCACCATCCCGGCGTCGCCGAGAAAGCGGTGCGCGGCGTCGTAGGTCGCCTGGTCCAGCCGCCCCGACTGGCCGAGCTGGCGGGCCACCGCGTAGACGGCCCGTTCGTCGTCCGCCTCGAACGGCGGGTCCTCGCCGCGCCCGATCGCGTCCACGATCGCGTCGGCGACGCCGTGCTCGCGCGCCATCGGCGCGTGCGCGAACCACTCGAACTCCGCCTGCCAGCGCGCGCCGGTGGTGATGATCGCGATCTCGGACAGCCGCCGCTCGATCGACGTGCCGAACCGCAGCTTCGCGCCGAGCGCGGACAGCCGCCGCCCCGCCCCGGGCGCCGTCACGAACGCGTTGAATGGCCCGGCCAGACCGCCCTCGGCGGTCACCACCAGGTCGCCGCGGCCATCGACGATGCCGTCCCAGAGCTGCTGGCCCTCGGGCCCCAGCTCCTCACGCCGCACATACGGAATCCGGGTCATAGCCGAACAATACGTAGGGGCGGCGAGGTGGCCAGGACCCGGGGGACGCCGGTCCTGGCCGGGCGCGTGCTAAGGGCGGCTAGCTAAGGGCGCGCCGCGCCGACCAGCTCGGACGCGTACCAGCCGGCCAGCGGGACCTTCTCCACGTCCTCGCCGGTCTGCGGGGCGTCGATGATCTGGCCGTCGCCCACGTAGACGGCGACGTGGCCGATGCCGTCGAAGTACAGCAGGTCGCCGGGCTCCAGGGCTGAGGTGGAGATATGCGGCAGGGCGGCCCACTGCTCGTAGGTGGTGCGCGGTATCGCGACCCCGGCCGAGGCCCAGGCGGCCTGCGCCAGGCCCGAGCAGTCGAAGCTGCTCGGGCCGGTCGCGCCCCAAACATACGGCTTGCCCAGTTGCGCGTAAGCGAAGGCGACGGCCTTCTCCCCCTGGGACGAGGTCGGCCCGGAGTAGGTAGCCGTGGTAGTGCCGGAGCCGGAGCCGGACGAGCCGCCCGAGCCGATGGTGTTGGTCTGCACCGTCTGCTGCTGCGGCACGGTCAGGCTGGCCAGCGTGGCCTTCTCGGTGTCGATGAGCTTGCCGAGCGAGGTCTTGTGCGAGGCGAGCTGGGTCTTGAGGTTCGCGATACCCGATTCGGTCCGCTGCACCTGCTGCTCGGCGGCGGCCAGCTGGCCGGCGGCGATGCCGAGCTGCCTGGTCTGGGCGTTCTTGTTGCCGGACAGCTCGAGCAGCATCGACCCTTGCTGCAGGATCGCCGACGGGTCACCCGAGGTGAGCACCCCCGCCATCGAGGTCGCTCCGGTGTCCTCGAACGCGGCGGCGGCGTTCTGCGCCACGTTCGCCTGCGCCTGGTGGAACTGGGTGTTCGCGGTGCCGAGGCGCGCCCGCACCCCGGTGAGCTTGGCCTGGGCGGCGGACAGCTGCTGGCTGGCCTGGTCGAGTTGCTCGCTGACCGAGTCGAACTGCGTCGTGAGCTTGTTGATCTTGGCCTGAACCTGGCTTACGGTCGGCTGCGGTGACGCGCCGGCTATCCCGCCGTAGGCGAGGCCGCCCACCGTGGCTATCGCGGCCAGCAGGGCGGTGCTGCGGCGCATTCCGGAAACCTTCGCGAGCAGTGTGCTCACGTACCGTCACGCTCCCTTCGCGCTTGGGTGGGTGGCCCACCGGAAACCCGGTGATGTCGTGCAGCGGCCCGTCCAGACGCTCAGATCAACGTAGTGACAGGTCATCGGCCCGCTCAACCGGTTCACGGAAATATCACGGAAGTATTACAGATCGGCACGGCGCGGTTAGCGTCAGCTGAACGGCCGGCCGCTCAGTCCGGCGAGGTCCAGGCCACCAAGGCCGAACGGGGTGCCGAATCGCGGATGGACATGGGCTTGCTGGCCCGGCGGCGGCACGATGTTCGATGACTGGGCTCGCGGCCACGCCGGCCGGACGCGGCGCGGACACGCCGTGCCGCCGGGGTCGCGTTCGACAAACCGATGGCGGCGATCTTGCCTTCGGCGCGCAACTGCTCGAGGCGGTCTCTGGTGCCACGATGTGACATCGCGGTTGTTCTGGCCACCGTAGCGTCACATCGTGGTGGCTGCTGCCAGCCGGGTCCTGGGGCGGGCGGGGGCTGCGGGGCGGGTGTGCCGTGCGGGGTGGCGGGTGAGCCCGAGAGCGCGGCCCGCGTTCGCGATCAGTAGCAGGTGACTGGAGCGGCAGTCGAGGTTGATGTGATCACCGTACGGATACGGTACGGGAGGCGGCGTTAGGATCGGGCGGTGTGAGTGAGGCTGCTGAGCTTGACCAGGTCTGGTCTGAGAGTGACTCGCTGCTGTTCTTCCTGAATCAGGTGCGGGAAGCGGTTGTGCGGGTGTCGGCCGGGCTGACCGCTGAGCAGGAGCGCGCGGCGGGCGTGCCGTCCGGGACCAGCCTGCTCGGGTTGGTCCGGCACCTCACCGGGGCCGAGGTGCTCTGGTTCCAGCGGATCTTCCTCGGCGAGGACCGGGCCGCCGACCTGTCCATGGCCGTGCCCGCGGACATGACGCGCGACGAGGTGGTGGCGGCCTACCGGCAGGCGTGCGGGCGCAGCGATGAGATCGTCCGGGCCTGTCCGGACCTGGCCACGCTGGCCAGCCGGGCGAACGCGGGCGAGGACGAACGGGTCTCGCTGCGCGCGATCGTGCTGCACATGATCGAGGAGACCGCGCGGCACGCCGGTCAGGCCGACATCCTGCGGGAGCGGGTCGACGGCGCTACCGGCCTGTGATCAGCGGCCGTGGAATGTCGGTTCGCGTTTCTCGGTGAAGGCCTTGGCCGCTTCGCGGTGGTCCTCGGTGAGCCCGGTGTGCGTGTGGTGGGTGACTTCTAGGTCCATGCAGTCGCCTAGCTCGCCGGAGACGGCCCGGTTGAGGTTCTCCTTCATGTAGCGGTAGGCAATCGACGGCCCCTGCGCCAGCTTGCGGGCGCGGTCCATGACGTCCTGCTCGAAGCGGTCAGCCGGGAAGATGGCGTTGACGATGCCGAGCCGTTCGGCCTCTTCGGCGCTCAGCCGCTCGGAGAAGTAGTACAGCTCCTTGGCCTTGCTGCTGCCGACCAGGCGGGTGAGGAACCAGGTGCCGCCGTAGTCACCGGCGAACGCGACCTTGGCGAAGGCGGTGGTGAGGATCGCTCCCGGCACCGCGTAGCGCAGGTCGCAGGCCAGCGCCAGGGACAGGCCGGCCCCGGCCGCAGGCCCGGGAATGGCGGCGATCGTCGGCTTGGGCATGCTCCACAGCCGGCCGCTGGTGGCGCGCTGGTTCAGCCGCTGGCGGTGGATGGCGGCGTCGATGCCGGTCCCGTTGCCGTCGGCCGGCCGGGCGGCCATGCTCTTGACGTCGCCGCCGGCGCTGAACGCGCCGGCCGCCCCGGTGAGCACCACGCAGCCGACCGCCTCGTCGGTCTCCACCTGGGCGAGGACGTCGCCCAGGGCGGTGATCATGCCGGTGGAGAAGGCGTTGCGCCGGGCCGGCCGGTTCATGGTGATCACCGCGACGCCGTCCTTGATCTCGGCGAGCAGTTCCTCGGTTCCAGTGTCGAGCGCGGTCATGTCATCCTTCCTGGCCGGCGAAGCGCACCCCGCCGATCTCCCACGGGCCGCCGCCGGGCAGCCCGGCGATGGTCACCTCGGTAATTCCCTCGCCGTGACCGGCCGAGGCCGGGACGAACCGCAGCCGCTGGCCCGCGGCCGTCAGCGCGACGGTGCCGTCATCGCTGGCCGGGATCCCGAGCACCTCGGCCCAGCGCCGCGCTGTCGCGGCCGGATCGCTGACCTCGATCGTCAGCCCGGTCACGCCGCCGGGAGCATGATCGGGCGCCTGTCCCGTCCAGGCCGGGCCCGCCCAGAGCCACGACTCCTCCGGCTCCGCCCAGTCCAGCGACACGATCGCGCCGGGAACATCGCGGGGATGCAGGTGAGTGCCGGCGATGTCCGGGAGGTCGGCCGACCAGACGACACGGATCCCCAGGCCGGCCACCCGGTTACGAGCCGCGGCCAGGTCCGGGACCTGGAAGATCGCCATGTACCCGCCGTCGCCGCCGCGCCGTTCGAGGTACCGGCCGGCCGTCGTGCCCGCCTGGACCGGCGCCACCACCTCGACGAAGGTGTCACCCGCCGCGAACACCGCGTTGGTCAGGCCGAACTGGCCCACCCCGGGATCGTGGAAGGGCGGGGCCCAGCCGAAGGTCCGGCTCAGCTCGTCCGCCACCTGGTCGCAATCGCGTGCTACCAGGGCGACCTGGCGCAGGCGCGGTCCGCTCAGCACACTCCCACCATAAGACGTTCTTCCCCGAAATGATCTCCCCGGCCCCGGTCCGCTTCACCGGCACCCGGGCCGGCCGCTAGGCGCCGGCGACCGCGAGCACGCGCCAGGGGTCGGGCACGCCCTTGAGCTGATGGGATCCGCGGTCCTCGAACTGGAGCCCGGACCCCGCCACCAGGTCGCGGACCGTCGAGCTGACCAGGACCTCGCTCGGGCCGGCCAGGGCCGACACCCGGGCGCCGATGTGCACGGCGATGCCCCGGACCCCGTCCCCGGCCAGCTCGACCTCGCCGGTGTGCAGGCCGGCCCGGATCTCGATGCCGAGCGACCGCACGCTCCGGACCGCGGCCGACGCGCACCGGACGGCCCGGCCGGGACCGTCGAACACGGCCAGGAAGCCGTCGCCGGCCGTGTCGACCTCGCGGCCGCGGAACCGGGCCAGCTCGCCGCGCACCAGCTCGTGATGGCGCTCGAGCAGGTCCCGCCAGGCCCGGTCGCCGTGCTCGGCCGCCAGCCGGGTCGAGCCGACGATGTCGGTGAACAAGATCGTGGCCAGGACCCGGTCGGGTTCGGTCACGGGCCGGGCGCCGGTGACGAACTCCTGGATCTCGCCGACCAGCGCGTCCTGGTCACCGGCCCACATCAGCTGGTCCGTCCCGGGGAGCTCGACGTACCGGGCGCCCTGGACGTGGTCCGCGATGTAGCGCCGGTGCCCGGGCGGGGCCGCGTCCGGGTCGGCCCGTGAGATCACCAGCGTCGGCACGTTGATCGCGGGCAGCACGGACCGGACGTCGATGAAATTTATGTTCTGCGTCATCGCTATCGCGGTACCTGGGCTCGCGGCCTGACGTTCGTACCGCGACTCAAGGTCCACCAGCCCCGGATCGGCCAGCAGGCTAGGGGCGAACTGGCGCAGCAGCATCCCCTTGCCCCACATGCGCCGCGTCCGCTCCGCGACCATTTCGAGCTGGCCGCCGTCGAACCCCCACGGGTAGTCAGCGGCCTGGGTGAACCGCGGATAGGCGTTCACCAGCACGAGGGACCGCACCCGGGCCGGATGGGTGGCCGCGAAGACCATCGCCATGAAGCTCGACGCCAGGTTGGCGACCAGCACGGCCCGCTCGATCCCGTTCTCGTCCAGCACCACGCGGAGGTCGTCCATCCATTCCTCGATGGACGGCAGCTCGTTGGCCGGGACGGGATCGGACAGGCCGGTGCCGCGCTTGTCGAACGTCAGCACCCGGCCGAAGCGGGCGAGCCGGCCGATGAACTCCGCCAGCGGCGGCACGTCCCACTGGCTGTCGACGTTGCTGAACCACTGGGTCAGCAGCACCACGTCCAGCGGTCCGTCGCCGGTGAGCTGGTAGGCGACGAACAGGCCGTCGTTGGTCGCGTATCGCGTCTCGGGAAGCGCCACGATTACCCGCCCGCCGTCTAAGGGGCCGTGCGCATCTGCTGCCGGAGCGCGCTGATGTCCATCGAGGTCCAGTGCTCGATCAGCCGTCCGTCGCGGAGCCGGAAGATGTCGATGAACTCGAGTTCGATCCGGTTCCCGGTCGGCGGCAGGTCCCACAGCTCACCCAGGTGCGTGCCGCGCAGCGTCTTGCGGGTCGCCACCAGGTCGCGCTCGGCGAGCTGCTCGTTGATCTCTACGGTGGCGTCGGGGAATCCCCGCAGCAGCGCGCCGTAGAAGGCCTGGAAGCCGCTCGCGGGCCGGTCCGTCTCTACGAGGGCCTGGCCTTCCGGCCGGTAATGGTTCTTGAACCCCGGATGGAAGGCCTCGTCGGCGTAAGCCAGGTCGTGCTGGTTCTGGCAGCGCTCCACGAACTCGGCCACGGCGCGCTTGTTCTCCTCGCCTGACATTCCCCCACCTCCGGCACCAATCATGCAGCATCAGCTGGCCGTGGTGCCAGGATCAGCGTGACCGGCCGGGTGACCGCAGGATCCTCATACGTCGCGCCACCGGGCCGCGGCCACGGCGAGCAGGGCGGCGGCGGCCGCCCAGACGGCCAACACGATCCACGCCCCGGTGAGCGTCCAGGGGTAGGAACCCGGGCTGTCGAAGGGGATGGCGACCAGGCGGTTCCAGGCCCAGAAGGGCAGGGCGTGCGCGACGATGGCCGACAGATGGCCGCTGGCGTGGATGAGCAGCGGGATCACCTGCAAGATCACGATGGTGGCGCCCACGGCGGCGGCACTGTGCCGGACGACGACGCCGATCGCCGCGCCGACGAGCGCCGAGAGCGGGGCGAGCAGCGCCGAGGCCACGACGATGAGCGGCGCGCCGGGATGAGTGATTGGGACTCCGGCCTGCCGTCCGGACAAGATGGTCTGGACCAGGCCGAACGAGGCACCCGACACCACCGCGCCGAACACGGTCATGACCACCGTGAGGACGGCCACCTTGGCCGCCAGCACGGACCGGCGAGCCGGGACGGCCGTGAACGTGGTGCGGATCAGGCCGGTGCTGTACTCGCCGGTGACGGCCAGCGTGCCGATGGCGCCGGCCGCGATCATCAAGGCGATGCCCGCGTTGGTCGTGAAGGCGTCCTGGAGCGGCATCCCGTCGGCGATGAACCGGGCCGGGGTCACGTCGTCGGCGTGCCAGTAGCGGACCTGATCCCAGGCCTGGCCCACGTTGGCCGCCAGGACGACCAGCGCGCTGATGGCCAGGCTCCACGGCGCCGAGCGCAGCGACCAGAACTTGAGCCACTCGGCGGCGAGGAGGTCGCCGAACCGGGCGCGGGGTTCATTGGCCGTCCGGGCCGGGGTGGTCGTCACGGCGGTCATCGGCTTCCTCCGGCCAGGTATTCGGTGCTGTCGGCGGTGAGTTCCATGAAGGCGTCCTCCAGCGACGGGTTCTGGGTGGCCAGCTCGTGCAGCATGATCTGGTGCTGGAAGGCGAGCTCGCTGATCCGGCCGGCGGTCAGGCCGGTCACGGCGAGCCGGCCGTCGCCCTCGGGCTGAACCGAGGCGCCCTGGCCGGTCAGCAGCGCGGTCAGGGCGCCGGGGTCGGGGGTACGGACGGCCACGCCGACCCGGGCGCCGCGGCCCGCGAATTCCGCCAGGGATTCCGCGGCCAGCAGCCGCCCCCGGCCGATCACGATGAGCTGGTCGGCCGTGTGCTCCATCTCGGACATGAGGTGGCTGGAGACGAACACCGTGCGCCCCTCGGCCGCCAGCCCCCGGAACAGCCCGCGGACCCACTTCACTCCCTCCGGGTCGAGCCCGTTGAGCGGCTCGTCGAACAGCAGCACGGGCGGATCGCCGAGCAGGGCGGCCGCGATCCCCAGGCGCTGCCGCATACCGAGGGAGAACCCGCGGATCCGGCGGCGCGTCGCGTCGGCCAGGCCGACCGCCTCCAGCACCTCCGCGACCCGGCTCAGCGAGATCCGGTTGCTGCGGGCCAGTGCCGACAGGTGCGCCCCCGCGGTGCGCCCGCCGTGCACGTCGCCCGCGTCCAGCAGCGCGCCGACGTGGCGCAGCCCGCGCGGATGGCGGCCGAACGGGCGCCCGTCGATGGTGACGGTGCCGCCCGTGGGGGTGTTCAGGCCCAGGATGAGCCGGAGCGTGGTGCTCTTCCCGGCGCCGTTCGGGCCGAGGAAGCCGGTAACGTGCCCGGGCCGGACGGTGAACGTCAGGTCCCGCACGGCGGCGGTCTGCCCGTACCGTTTCGTCAGTTCGTTGGCTTTGATCACCCGGTCATGCTGTACCGGGTGGGTGCCGCCGGGCATCGGGCTGCCGGTGACACTTGCCGCGGTGGGGGTAGCCCCCGGATGTAAGCCCACGGGCCGATCCGGGATCCGGGGCGCGTGGCTAGCATGGTTCATATGCCCGCGAGAACGCCGCTTTCCCTGCTCAGGCGGGTACCGCCGGGCGTGTGGACGGCCGTGATCTGGTGCGCCTACACGGCCGACTCGGTGCGGATGTACTCCGGCCTGGCGTTCATGCCGCGCGCTACCCACGGGCTGAGCGCTTCCACCGGGCTCATCTTGGCTCTGGCCACCGCGGCCGCGATCGCGGGCAGCGTCCTGCTGCGCCGCCGCCCTGCAGATGGTCATCGCCGACACCGGCGACATCGAGGTCGCCGGGGAGGCCGGGTCCGGTGCTGAAGCGGCCGAGCTGACCGCGAGCCTGGACCCAGACGTCGTGGTGATGGACATCCGCATGCCCGGACTGGACGGCATCGCGGCCACCCGGCTGATCGCGGCCGGGACCAGCGCGGCCCGGGTGGTCGTGCTGACCACGTTCGACGACGACGAGTACGTCTACGCCGCGCTTCGGGCCGGGGCCAGCGGCTTCCTGGTCAAGGACATGGCCCTGGAGGAGATCCTGGCCGCGATCCGCGCCGTCGCGGCCGGCGACGCCCTGATCGCCCCGGCCGTGACCCGCCGCCTGATCGAGGAGTTCGCCCGCCGGCCAGAACCCGTTCCCGGTCCCGGCCCGGGACGGCGCACGACCGACGGCATCACCGAACGCGAACGCGAGGTCCTGACCCTGGTCGGGCGCGGCCTTTCCAACACCGAGATCGCCGCCGACCTCACCATCAGCATCGCCACCGTGAAGACCTACGTGACGCGGCTCCTCACCAAGCTCGACGCACGCGACCGGGTCCAGCTCGTCATCATCGCCTACGACGCCGGCCTGGTGGCCCCGGCTCGGTGAGCTGATGCAAGCACCCCACCCGTTCGGTATAAATCTTTGTCCCGAACGAGTGGGGTGCTTGGCTACGTTTCCCCTACCCCTGGACGGCCAGGGAGAAATGCGGCGTGCCCTCGCTGTCGACTTCCGCGTCGAGCACCTTGTCCTCGAGGAATGCCGCTCAGCCGGAGGCTAAACCCGGAGCGATTCTTTTTCGGCCGCCCGCGGTCTGCATGACCGAGGGCGATAGCGCCCCGGCCCGGGAGGAGACACGACGATGCCGGGCAAGCAGTCCGAGGCGACCCGGCGGCGCTGGGAGGCGGCCCGGCTGGCCATGACGCAGCCGGATGGACGAAAGGCCAGATGATGAGTCCTGGGGGGACCTCACCGCCGAGCCACGCGCGGTCGACTACACCGAGACCGAGGCGGGCGGCGTGCCCGCGATGTGGCTGGTGCCGCGGGGCAGCGATCCGGCCCGGGTGCTGCTGTGCCTGCACGGCGGGGGATTCGTCAGCGGGTCGGTTTACACCCACCGCAAGATGTTCGGCCATCTGGCCAAGGCGGCGGGCGTGCGGGCGCTGCTGATCGGCTACCGGCTGCTGCCCCAGGGCGGCGTGTACCCGGTGCCGGCGGATGAGGTGGAGGCTGCCTACCGGCGGCTGGCCGGCTGGGTGCGGCCTAGGCTGGGCCTGTGACTCCCGAGGAGTTCACCGAGCACGCCGGACCGCTCCGGCGTGAGCTGCTGGCGCACTGCTACCGGATGCTCGGCGCGGCCGACGAGGCAGAGGACCTGGTGCAGGAGACCTACCTGCGGGCCTGGCGGGCCCATGGCACCTTCGAGGGCCGCTTATCGGTGCGCACCTGGCTGTACCGCATCGCCACCAACGCCTGCCTGAACGCGCTCGAGGATCCCGCGGCCATGCTCGGCACCTCGGCCGCGGCGGTCAAGAGCACGCTGCAGCGCGCCCGGTCCGCGGGGGACTGGCGGATGATTCCCACCGTCGCCAACGGCCAGCCCGCCGTGGCCGCCTACCACCGTGACGGCGACGGCACCTACCAGGCCCTGGGCGTCGCGGTCCTGACGGTCAGCCCGGCCGGCATCGCCCGCATCACCGTGTTCGGCGGTGGCGCCGATCAGGTCGGCTTGTTCGGCTGCCCGCGTACCCTCAGTTCCGAGCGTGGGCGGCTGACCAGCTCGAGCGCGAGGCCGCGCTCGGGGACCCTCGGCGCTGGCTGGCCGGTCATAGGCTGATGCTCATGATCACGTGCGTGGTGGATTACACCGTCGACCCGGCCAGGCTGGAGGACTTCGAGCGGTTCGGCCGCGCCTGGATCGGGCTGGTCAACGCCCACGGCGGCCGGCACCACGGCTACTTCCTGCCCAGCGAGGGGGCCAGCGACCGGGCCCTGGCGCTGTTCTCCTTCCCGTCGCTGGCCGCCTACGAGGAGTACCGGAAGCTGTTCGGCGTCGATCCGGATTTCATCGCCGCCGACCGGATCCGCGACGAGTCCGGCTGCGTGCTGCGCTACGAGCGCACCTTCATGCGTCCGGTCCTCGAGGCGGACGCGGAGACCTGACCTCTCGAACGGCTAGACGATCCGCGAGGGTCCCGCCGCGCGGTCGCGGTCACGGGGTCAGGCTAGCTGCTCGTTGAGGAAGGCGCGCTCGGCGTCGTTGGCGGTGAGGGCGGCCGCCTGCCGGTAGGCGCCGGCGGCCTCGCCGACCCGGCCGAGGCGGCGGAGCAGATCGGCCTTGACCGCGGGCAGGTAGTGGTATCCGGACAGGCGCTCGTCTCGCTCGAGCCGCTCGACTTCCGCGAGCGCCGCCTCGGGACCCGAGACCATCGCCAGCGGCACGGCGCGGTTCAGCGCCACGACCGGGGACGGCCACACCTCGAGCAGCCGGTCGTACAGGAAAAGGATCTGCGGCCAGTCGGTCTGGTCGTACGACGGCGGCTCGGCGTACAGGGACGCGATCGCGGCTTGGAGCACGTACCGCCCGGGTGGCCCGGCCCGCAGGCAGCCGGTGATCAAGGCGTCGGCCTCGGCCAGTGCCGCCCGGTCCCAGGCCGAACGGTCCTGGTCCGCCAGCCGCACTAGCCGCCCGCCGGCGTCTACCCGGGCCGCCCGGCGCGCGTCGGTGACCAGCAGCAGCGCCAGCAGCCCGCGCACCTCGGACTGAACCGGCATCAGCTCGTCCAGTACCCGGGCCAGGTGCAGGGCCCGGTCGGCCAGGTCGGCGCGGATAAGCGAGGCGCCCGACGGGGCGGTGTGGCCGGCCGTGAACAGCAGGTGGATCACGGCCAGCACGGCCCGCAGCCGGCCGGGCAGCTCGGCGGCACCGGGGACCCGGTAGGGGATCCGGGCGACGGCGATCTTCTTCTTGGCCCGGGTGATCCGGGCCGCCATGGTCGGCTCCGGTACCAGGAACGTCCGGGCGATGTCCGCGGTGGGGATCCCGCACAGCAGCCGCAGCGTGAGGGCTACCTGGGCGTCCTGGGCCAGGGCGGGATGGCAGCAGGTGAAGATCAGCCGCAGCCGTTCGTCCGCTATGGCGTCGTCCGTCGGCTCGGTCACGGCCGTCTCCTCAGTGCTGGTCTCCTCAGTGCTGGTTTCCTCAGTGCTGGTCTCCACGAGCAGCGGCAGCCGGGAGCGCAGCGCGGCCTCCCGGCGGATCGCGTCGATCGCGCGCCGCCTGGCCGTGGTGGTGAGCCAGGCGGCCGGGTTGGCCGGGATGCCGCCGCTGACCCAGGCCCGCAGGGCCGCGGCGTACGCCTCCTGGACGCACTCCTCGGCTAGGTCCAGGTCCCGGGCGGTGCGGGCCGTCGCCGCGAGCACCCGGCCCCACTCGCGCCGGTGCGCGCCGGCGACCGCCGCCTCGACGGCAGCGGTCTCCGTCACGGGGTGACCTGCTCCTGGCCCTTGGCGAAGCTGCTGTGCACCGGCCGGACCTCGACCCCGCCGCCGTCCCGGACGGCGGGGTTGGTCCGGGCGATGGCCAGGGCGGCGTCCAGGTCGGGGGCCTCGATCACGTAAAAGCCGGCGACGACCTCCTTGGCGTCCACGAACGGGCCGTCGGTGATGGCGTCGCCGCGGATGGACGTGGCCATGTCCCGCGGCGTCAGGGCGTAGGCCGCGAGCATCGCCCCGCTCGCGGCCAGGTCGTCCGAGTGGTCGTCACAGGCCTCGAGGTCCTGCGGCGTCGCGTCCGGCGCGTGGGCCGAGTCCTGGGCGTAGATGAGGATCGCGTACTGAGCCATCTCGGGCTCTCCTTCCGAACGAAGTTGCTTACACCTCCACGTCGGACGGACCCCGCGAAATCGACAGCCCGCGGAAAATCTGAGTGCCCGGCCAGTCCTCAGCGTTTGCGGCCGACGCCACCCAGCGCCGGAACCGACGGCGGCCCGGCCTGGCCCGGCTCGGGCCGCCAGGCCTGGAGCTGGACGATACCGGGATCGACGAGTTCCAGGCCGTCGAAGAAGCGGACGATCTGATCCGCGCGCCGGGCCCGGTACGGCACGGCCCCGGTCTGGTTGTAATCGTCGAGCGCGTCGTTCGCGCTCTGGTCGTGGTCGACTGCCTCGTTGAGCGCGAGATAGCCGCCGGACGGCAGCGCGGCCGTGAGGGTCGCCACGATGCCCCGGGTGTAGGCGTCGTCGTCTTCCCCGGGGTTGCCGACGTGCCCGAGCATGCCCATCAGCATGATCGCGACCGGCTGGCTGAAGTCCAGCTTCTCCCGGGCGGACCCCAGGATCGCCCCGGGGTCGTTCACGTCGCCGTCGATGTAGTCGGTGTGGCCCGCGGGGTTGCCGGCCAGCAGGGCCCGCGCGTGCGCGATCACCATCGGGTCGCGGTCGACGTACACCACACGCGATTCCGGCGCGACCCGCTGGACGATCTCGTGCGTGTTGTCGTGGCTGGGCAGGCCGGTGCCGATGTCCAGGAACTGCCGTATCCCTGCCTCGGCGGCCAGGTAGGTAACGGTGCGGATGATGAAGGCGCGGGACGCCCGGGCCAGGTCGAAGATGCCGGGGAAAATCGCGGCGTACTCGTCCCCGGCGGCCTTGTCCACCGGGAAGTAATCCGTGCCGCCCATCCAGTAATTCCAGATCCGGGCCGAAACCGGCACCGTGGTGTCGATCTTGGCCATAAGGTCGTCGCTGTCACTCACAATGGCCTCAGCTCCCCTGATCGTGCACCGAGGCCCGGTAGATCTGCTCGACGGACGACTCGAGCTGGGCGTTGAACTGCTCGTCGGTCTGGCCCTCGGTCAGCCCTTCGAGCAGCGCGCGGGAGAAGCTGGCGATCAGGGTGTCATCACGGGCGAGCAGTTCGCAGGCCTCGTCGCGGCTGTAGCCGCCCGACAGCGCCACGACCCGCAGTACGCGCGGGTCGGCGGCCAGGTCGCCATACAGGCCGACCTGGGTCGGGATGGTGACCTTCAGCATCACCGTCGCGTTCTCGGGCAGCGCCTCGATGTGCTTGGCGATGGCGTCGTGCAGCAGCGTCTCGGCCTGCTCCTTGTGCGGGCTGTTGATGCTGACCTCGGGCTCGATGATCGGCACCAGGCCGGCCGCCAGGATCCGGCCCGCGTAGTCGAACTGCTGGTCCACGATCGTCGCGACCCCGGCCTCGGCCGCGTCGTTGATCACCGAGCGCATCTTGGTGCCGAAGATCTGGTGCCGCTGCGCGCGCTCCAGCAGGTCGTCGAGGGTGTCGATGGGCTTCATGAGCTGCACGCCGTCCTGCTCATCGGCCAGGCCCTTGTCGACCTTCAGGATCGGCACCACGTTCTTGGTGTCCCACAGGTACTGGGCCGTGGGGACGCCGTTGACGTGGCGGTCCATGGTCTGCTCGAACAAGATCGCCGCGAGGATCCGCGAGCCGTCGAACGCCGGGCTGGTCAGCACCCGGGTCCGCATGGCGTGGACCAGGTCGAACATCTCGGCGTCGGTGCTGTAGCGGTCTTTGGCGACGCCGTACTCGGCGAGCGCCTTGGGCGTGCTGCCGCCGCTTTGATCCAGGGCCGCGAAGAAGCCCCGGCCGGTCTTGATCTTCTCGTACTGAGTCGTGTTCACAGTCTCATTCTCCCGAGCCGCGGTCGCCGTAGTCCACCTGGCTGGAGGCATGGAACGGGCCGAATACCAGATGCCGGGCGAACTCTCCTCCTCCTTCTGCCAGCATCGGCTCGACCGAAACGTCGAACGCGAACTGCTGGATCGGAGCGCCGTCCAGATGCTGCGGCCGGATAGGACCAGCTCGGAGCGCACCCGTTCGGCATCGGCCTGGTCCGAGTAGGCGGCTGCCCCCGCTCGGCGGTACGCCTGGACGGTCGCCGCTCCGACCTCGCCGTGGAAGGCGGCGGCCAGCCGGGTCGCCAGGCCCGGCCGAGGATGCCCGGTCACGGACTCGTGTCTATCGCACCGGCAGGTGAGGCGCAATCGCCCGGGCAGGTGTGGACCGGCGCGAACCGGGCAAGGTCCTTCTTCAGGCCACCACGGCGACGCTGCCGGGTGGCGGAAGGAGAATACCGTGGCGATCGCGACCGTCAACCCCGCGACCGGGGAGACCGTCAAGACCTTCGACGAGATGGACGAGGCCGACGTCGAGCGCTGCCTGGCCACCGCGGCCAAGGCGTACGCAAGTTACCGGCTGACCAGTTTTGCCGAACGAGCTGGCTGGATGCAGAACGCAGCCGCGATCCTGGACGCGGAGCAGGACCAGATCGCGGCGATGATGACCACCGAGATGGGCAAGACGCTGGCCGCCGCGAAGGCCGAAGTGGCCAAGTGCGCCACCACCTGCCGGTACTACGCCGAGAACGCGGAAGGGTTCCTGGCCGACGAGCCCGCCGACGCCGACGCGGTTGGCGCGGGGAACGCCTACGTCAGCTACCAGCCCATCGGACCGGTCCTGGCCGTCATGCCGTGGAACTTCCCGCTGTGGCAGGCGATGCGGTTCGCCGCCCCCGCCCTGATGGCCGGGAACGTGGGCCTGCTCAAGCACGCCTCCAACGTGCCGCAGACCGCGCTGTTCATGCAGGACCTGTTCGCCCGGGCCGGCTTCCCCATCGGGACCTTCCAGACCCTGCTGATCGGTTCCTCCCAGGTCGAGGCCATCCTGCGAGACCGCCGGGTGGTAGCCGCCACGCTGACCGGGTCCAACCCGGCCGGTTCCGCGGTCGGGGCCATCGCCGGGAGCGAGATCAAGAAGGTCGTGCTCGAGCTGGGCGGCAGCGACCCGTTCGTCGTCATGCCGTCGGCTGACCTCGGTCAAGCGGCCAAGGTCGCCGCGACCGCGCGGCTGCTGAACAACGGCCAGTCCTGCATCGCGGCCAAGCGCTTCATCGTCCACGAGGCGGTCTACGACGAGTTCGAGCGGCTGTTCACCGCGCAGATGGCGGGCAAGACCGTCGGCGACCCGATGGACTCCGGGACCGATGTGGGGCCGCTGGCCTCCGAAGCGCAGCGCGACGACGTCGAGCACCTCGTCGCCGACGCGGTGGCCAAGGGCGCCCGGGCGCTGTGCGGCGGCGCCGCACCCGAGAGGCCCGGCTTCTACTACCCGCCGACCGTGCTGACCGGGATCACGCCGGAGATGCGCGTGCACACCGAGGAGGTCTTCGGGCCGGTGGCCACGCTCTACCGCGTCCCGGACATCGACGCGGCGATCGAGCTGGCCAACGCCACCGAGTTCGGCCTCGGCGCCAACGCCTGGACCAATGACGAGGCCGAACGGGCTCGGTTCGTGCGGGATCTCGACGCCGGCATGGTCTTCGTCAACGGGAACGTCACCTCCTACCCGCAGCTGCCGTTCGGCGGCGTGAAGACCTCCGGGTTCGGCCGGGAGCTCTTCACTCAGGGCATCCGCGAATTCTGCAACGTCAAGTCGGTCTGGATCGGCAAGTAGGGACGCGCCTTTATAGAAGCGCCGGTCAGGTGGCGTACTGGGTGGGGGTGGTGGTGTAGGTGCGCCCGGCTGGGGTGTGCCACACCAGCACCCCGGGTTGGGGTTGTTCCAGCTGCCAGCCGTCGGCTTGCTTGAGCCGGTGGTGGTGACGGCACAGCGGCGCCAGGTTGCACTCGCACGTCAGGCCGCCGTCGTGGTGGGGGTGGGTGTGGTCGAGGTCGCAGCGGGCGGCGCGGCGGCCGCAGCCGGGTGCGGTGCAGGTGGTGTTCCTTGCCCGGACCAGGTGGGTGAGTTTGCGGCTGGGCCGGTACCGGTCCTCGGCCTGGGCGTGCCCGCACGGTCCGCGGGCGACGGGGGTGAGCTGGGTGATGTTCAGCAGATCCAGCAGGCCCTGGAGGGTGGTGGATCCAGGTTCTTGTCCGGGTGGGCCGTGGGCGGTTCCCCAGGGGCGGGGTCCGGTGGCGCAGGCGTGGGCGGCGGCGGTGCCGTCGGGGTTCACGGTGGTCAGGCACCAGCGGGTAGCGGGGTTGCGGGCGGCGGCGACGATCAGCTCGCGGGTGTCGGCGTGATCCACGATCCCGAACCCGTCGACCTCTGCGCCTAGGCCGGTATCGCCGTCCAAGGCGGTGGCGGGGACGGTGATGGTGACCTGCGCCCCGATGCTGGGGCCGCCGGGACCCGGGGTCCTGTCGCTAGCGGAGGATTCGCCTGGCACTGGGCGGGAGTCGCGTTCCTGGAGCAGGTCGATCCCGGCGTTCCCGGACTCCTCCCTGAACGCCCGCACCCGCGCCTCGCGCCGCGCCTTCTCCTTGCGCTTGCGGGCGGCTTCGGGGTCGAGGCGCAGAACCAGCCTGCTGGCGGCCCGGCGCAGCTCGCCGTACGTCTTGGACTGGGCGGCCGCGGCCAGCAGCTCATCGGCGATCGCGCCGTCCGCGCCGGACAGGACGCTGGTGAACTCCTCGATGATCTTGACGTGGACCGGGCCGAGCTTCCCGGCGGCCCACGCCAGCCGCGACTCGACCCGCCGCGCCCCGGACAGGAACCCGGTCAGCTGGTCATCGGCCAGCCCGGCCAGGCCCGCGCCGTCCGGCCCGGCGACCGCGTCCAGGACCATCGCCAGCAGGGGGCCCGGCGCCATCGTGTCCGCCCGGCCGTCCGCCGCGAACCCCTCCAGCGACAGGTCCTCCGCCGGGGCCGTGACGTACAGGCCCTGCGGGATCCCTTCCTCGCCGTCCTCCCGCCCGTCCCCGGGCAGCCCCGAGCCCGCAGGCTCGTCAGGCTCGGGGGACAGCGCAGCAGACATGGCACACCTGCCCGGCTAGGGGAAAGGGAAAGGGGGATTCGCGGAGACGCCCGCTAGGGAACAGCTTATCCCCAGGCAAGATCGGCAACCAGAGATAATCGAACTGAATTTCAAGATCTTTAGCCCGAATGGCGGGAGGCTAGTGATCGGATCCGCGGCGGCAGGCGCAGCCGTACTGGCGAGGTACCGATGATCGCTGTCGTGGTGCTAGCACCCGGCGCGCCGGGGGCGGCTACCATCCTTCCGTTTTGTCTGCCCGTCAAGGGAAACTGCTGGCGGGGAGGGCGCAATGGGAGCTGTCGGGCTGGTCTTCGGCGCCAAGCTGCGCCGCTACTGGCGGTCGTGGCTGCTGCTGACCGTACTCATCGCTGTCGTCAGCGGGTTCGCCCTGGCCGCGACCGCGGCGGGGGACCGCACCGACTCGGCCTTCCCGCGTTACGTCGCCAGCCACGGGTACGACGCGATCGTGTACGGCTTCGAGCCGCTGCCGAAGCTGCCCGAGGTGGCACATGTGACAGCGGTCCAGATGCCGTTCTACGGGACGCCCCGGTGCTCGTGCGGGCGGCACATCGAGGAGGGCGCCTTCTCGGTCCGCGAGGTGCCCGCGGCCGACCAGCACCGGGTGATGAAGCTAGTCGCCGGCCGCATGCCCGACCAGTCGTCCCCGACGGAGGCGCTGGTGTCGTTCACGCTGCAGCGTGACTACGGCGTGGGGCTGGGGACGGTGTTCACCCTGCCGATGGCGGCCGCATCCCAGTGGCCGGCGGTGCGCAAGGCGATGGCCGGCGAAGGGCCTCCACCCAAGCCCACCGGACCCGTTATCACGGTGCGGGTGGTGGGCATCGTGGCCGCCGAGAACGAGTTCCCGTACGGGCAGGGCGCCACCTACGACCTGTACCCGACCGCGGCCTTCGCCACGGCAACCAAGGGCACGCCCGCCTTGACCTCCTATTACGTGCGGCTACGGCACCGGGAGGCCGACTTCGCCCAGTTCCAGGCCAAGGTCAACGGGGCCAGCGGGTCTGGCGTGCAGGACCTCGACCGGCCCGCGGCCGCGATCACCTCCTCGATCCACCCCCAGGCGGTCGGGTGGCGGGTACTGGCCGTGCTGGCCGCCCTGGCCGGCGTCGCGGTAGCGGGGCAGGCACTGGCTCGTCAGGCCGTCGCCGAGAGCGCCGATCACCCGGTCCTGGCCGCGCTAGGGCTGAGCCCGCGTCAGCTGGCCGCGGTAACCATGCTGCGAACCCTGGCCGTGGCGGTCGCCGGAGCGGCCGGCGCGATCGTGGTAGCCACGCTGCTTTCCCCGCTCGCACCCGCGGGCGAGGCCCGGCTCGCCGACCCCGCGCCGGGCCTGTTCTTCGACGGATCCGTCCTCGGCCTGGGTGCCCTGGCCACGGTGGTCGTGGTGCTCGCGCTGGGCGTCCCGCCCGCGCTGCGCAGCGCCCGGGTAGGCGCCGCGGCCGGCCGCGTGATGGCGCCGCGCCGCCCGTCCGCGGTAGCGGGCGCCGTCGCGACGGTAGGCGCGTCTCCCGGCGCGGCCATCGGCATCCGGTACGCGCTGGACCCGGGGCGCGGGACCCGCGTGGTTCCGGTGAGGACGGCGTTGATCGGCTCGGTGGCCGCGGTGGCGGCCGTGTGCGCGACCGCGGTGTTCGGCACCAGCCTGGCTCACCTGACCGCCAGCCCCGCCCTCTACGGAGCGCCCTATCAGGTGTACTTCAACTCCTCGGGACCGGGTGGTACCTCCGGGACCGGCCTGCTCAACCGTCTTGACCACGACCATGCGATCGACCAGATCACCCTGGCGTCCTCGCCGGCGATTACCGTCAACCACGTCGATGTCCGGGCCATCACTGTGCTCGCCGCGAAAGGCCCGCTACTGCTGTCGGCCGTGCAGGGGCGGCTGCCGGCCGGCGTCGGCCAGATAGCGCTCGGCGCCTCCACCCTGCGCCGTACCGGAGCGCGGATCGGCGCCCTCGTCCAGGTGACCGTGACCTCCCCGTCGGGCCAGCCGCATACCCGGCCGTTCCGGGTCGTGGGACTGCTGGCGTTCCCCGGTGATTTCGGGACCGGGGGCCTTGGCACCGGGGCGGCCATAACCACCGCGGGCTATGTCGCGGCTCAATGCCCGCCCGGGCCCGCGCGGGCCACCTGCCTTCACTCCGCCCAGGCCAGCCCGCCCGATGTGGTCCTCGCGCACGCCGTCACCGGGCCGGCCGGCCAGGCCGCGCTGGCCCGCTACATCGCCTTGAGCAACGGCGATGCCAACCTTCCGGTAGTGCCCGCGGCGCTGGTGAATTTCGGGGAGTCGGCCAACTTCCCGCTGCTGCTCGGCGGCATCGTAACCCTGTGCGGCCTGGCCACGCTCGGCCACCTGCTGGTGGTCAGCGTGGCCAGGCGGCGCGCCGAGAACGGGCTGCTCCGGGCGCTCGGCATGGTCGGGCGCCAGCTCGCCTCGATCGTGTTCTGGCAGGCCAGTACCGTCGCACTCATCGCGATCGTGCTCGGCATCCCGATCGGCATCGCCGTCGGGCAGGCGGTCTGGCGCGCGTTCGCGGTCAGCCTCGGGGTGGTGCCCGCCCCGATCGTGCACGCCTGGCCGCTCGCCGCCGTCGCGGCCGGGGTCCTGGTCACGGCCAACGTGCTGGCCGCGATCCCGGCGCTGAGCGCGGCCCGCTCCCGGCCTGGCCGGGTGCTCCGGGCCGAGTAGCTCAGCCTTTGGTGACCCCGAGCAGCTCGGCGAAGCGGTCGACCATCATGTCCCGCCCCTTGAGCTGGGACACCACCTCGGCCGGGACCAGGTCCTCGCTGCCGTGGCGCTGCCCGGCGCCGCCGTCGGGGCCGACCGGGATGATGATGGAGGGCGGCGCCGGCTCGTAGCGGGCCAGGTCGCGGTCCCCGGTGATGAGCGCGCGGATGTTGCCCGCCACGATCTGGGCCTGGCGCCCGGCCACGCCGGCTCCCTTGTTGGAGTCCGCGGCTGACACGTCGCCCAGCGCGAACACCCGGTCCTGCCCGGCGACCCGCAGCTCGGGCGTCACCTCGACGAAGCCGTCCGCGCGGCGCGCGGCGGCCAGGCCGCCGGCCAGGAAGTCGCTGGCCGGGGCGACCCCGTAGCACCGGAACCAGATGTCGGCGCTCACCTCGGCCCCGGATTGCGTGGTCACCGTGAAGGGGCCGAGCTCACCCGGCTCGTTCGGCGGCTCGGCCTTGAGCGGGCTGCCCAGGACCAGTTCGACGCCCAGGTCATCCAGCTGGCGGCGCAGCTCCGCCTTCAGGTCGGCGCGGTACCGCTCGCCCAGCACCTCGTCGGCCACGTCGACCAGCGTCACCTGCTTGCCCGGCCAGACCGCCTTGATCTCCCCGGCTAGCTCGATGCCCACCGGGCCGGCCCCGAGCAGCAGCACCCGGTCCGCGGCGGCCAGCGCCGCGTGCGTGTCCCGCACCTTGCCGTGCGCCGTCTCGGTGCTGTCCACGTCGCTCTTGGCCGGGAACGGGTATCCGGACCCGGTGGCCAGCACCAGGTAATCCGGGGCGAGCTCGGCCCCCGAGGCGAGCACGACCCGGTCGGCGTCGACCTTGACCGCCCGGTCCCTGACCACCTGGCCGTGCGCGAGCAGCCCGTCGTACGGCAGGTAGATCCGTTCCAGCCAGGACGGGTCGGCCAGGGCGCGCAGCGCCGCGACGTTGTGCACGAAGTCGTCCTTCGGCTCGACCAGCACGACGTCGGCCGCGTCGTCGAGCGGCCGGGCGACCTGGATGCCCGCGTAACCGCCGCCGAGCACCACGACGACGGGCCGGCTGGGGGAACTCTCGGTCATAGGGGGACTCCTGTCCGCCGTGAAGTCGCGGCCCGGTAGGCGCCGCCAGAGATAGTCTGCATCACAGAACATCTGGACCGCAACTCTTCGGCCGGACAACTGGTCTGAGGTACCCTAAACCGTATGAGCGCGCAGGCCACGCGGCCCTCCGGTACCCGGGCCGAACGCCGGCCGGCGGACTGCTGCACTTTGCAGAATGACCTCGGCTGGGCCCTCGGCTCCCTGACCCGGTCTTACCTGAAGGCCGTGTCGGAGACCTTCGCGAACGTGCCCGGCGGACCGCGCGGCTATCAGGTGCTCGCCGCGGCGGCCCGCGAGGAGCCCGGCAGCCAGCTCGCCCTGGCCCAGCACCTGGGCGTGGACCGCACGGTCATGACCTACCTGCTGGACAGCCTGGCCGAGGCGGGCCTGGTCGAGCGGCGCCCGGACCCGGCCGACCGCCGCGCCCGGCGGATCGTGGCCACCGCGCATGGCCGGACGCTCCTGGACGGCCTCGGCGAGCAGCTGCGCACGGCCGAAGACCAGCTGCTAGCCGGGCTGGACGACGACGACCGGAAGGAGTTCCGGTCGCTGCTGCAGCGGGTCGCGGTCCACGCCGCGACCGCCCTGGACGCCGCCAGCCCAGACCCCTGCGTCGCCGACCCGGCTCCGGGTGGCTGCTAACCGGTCCGGCCGCCCGGACGAATGATTCGACCACGGCGGCCGGTCCAACTACGTCACCACCGACACGTTCGTCCTCCGCTAGCCTGCATGCGCCTCGGGCCGGGTCGATGCTCCGTCAACCCGGTCAGAGGCCGGATGGCGGGCCGTCGTAGCGGGCGACACCGACGAGGGCCCAGTACTTGGACGGGTCGGCCGGGACGTCGCCCGGAGCGTCGGGCCGCCATTCGGGGATCCAGACCAGGCCTGGTTCCAGCAGGGTGAAGCCGTCATAGAGGCTGGCGATCTCGTCGCGGCTGCGCATGGCCAGCTGAGCGGTGACGCGGCTGTTGTAGACGTTCTCGAACGAGGTCGCCAGGCCGGGCTGCTCGTCCCGGCAGGCGTGGCAGATGACCAGGTAGCTGCCGGGGGCGAGCGCATCGCGCAGGGTGGCGATGATTTCCGCGGCCTGCCCGGTGTCCGGGATGAAGTGCAGGACGGCCACCAGGAACACGGCCACTGGCTCGCTGAAGTCGAGCAGGAGCTGTGTTTCCGGGTCGGCGAGGATCTTGGTCGGCTCGCGGGCGTCGGCCTGGATGATGGTGGCGTCGGGGTTGTCGGCCAGCAGGAGCCGGCTGTGGGCCACGGCGACGTCGTCGCTGTCCACGTACACGACGCGGGATCCCGGGGCGGTGTCCTGGGCGACCTGGTGGACGTTGTTCTCGGTGGGAATGCCCGAGCCGATGTCGAGGAACTGGCGGATGCCGGCCTCGCCGGCCAGGAACCGGACCACCCGGCCGAGGAAGGCGCGGTTGGCGCGCATGGTCGTGCGGATGTGCGGATCCAGGGCGGTGATCGTGCGGGCGAGGTCCCGGTCGGCCTGGAAGTTGTGGTCGCCGCCGACCCAGTAGTCGTAGACGCGGGCGACGTTCGCCTTGGTGGTATCGACTCCGGGCGGGACCCAGCCTGGCTCCACGGTCATCGGCTCAGGATATCGTCGGCGGCCCGCATTGCGCGGACCGTGCGGGTAGGGCTGGCACCACTTCGCTGGGGTTGGGAGCATCCTTGCCCGGCGACCTGGCGTGCGGTCTGATGACAGCGTGAACGCGGTCTGGGCGAGGTTTCGCGGCGATTTCCGCCGGCGCTGGCGGGCGTGGCTCGGCGTGGTCCTGCTCGTCGGCCTGTTCGGGGGGATCGTGACCGCGGCGGCGGCCGGCGCCCGGCGCACCGACGACGCGTACGCCCGGTTCGTGGCGGCCAACCACGGGGCCGCGTACCTGATCGACGACTTCGTGCCCAACCCGGAAGCCGCCGTCCTGCGTCCCGCGACGGTCGCCGCCCTGCCGGCGGTCGCCGAAGCGGACTCGTTCCGCGTGTTCGGGCCGGTCAACGACGTCGGCTACAACCTGGTCGCGTCGCCCGACGGCCGCGCCTACGGCACCGGGCTCAACCGGCTGAAGGTGCTCCGGGGGCGCCTGCCCGACCCCGCCCGGGCCGATGAGGCCGTCGCGGACTTCACCCTGGCCAGCGCCCGCATCGGTCAGCGCGTCCGGGTCCCGCTGGTGGCGTCCGTCCGCGGCGACACCCATAACCCGGACCTGTCCGGGGCTCCGGTCTGGGCCACGTTCACCGTCGTGGGTATCGTCGCGGCCCCCGCGCAGTTCCCTCCCTTCGCCTCCAACAGCTATTTCAACGGACCGAACTACTACCTCACCCCCGCGTTCTACCGGGCCCACGAGACATCGGTCGCGGCGTACGAGTTCAGCCTGGTGCGGCTGCGGCCGGGGGCGTCCGCGGCCGCGGCCCAGCGCCAGATCGAGCCGTTCAGCCACGGCCGGCCGGTCTCGGAGCATGAGCTCGGCCGCCAGGGCCACGACGTGAACCGGTCGACCCACCTCGTCGCCGTGGCCCTGTGGCTGCTCGCCGGGCTGCTCATGGTGGTGGCGGTGCTCGTCCTCGGCCAGCTCCTGGCCCGGCAGGTCGCGCTCGAGGCCAGCGACTACCCCGTGCTGCACGCGCTCGGCATGACCCGGCGCCAGCTGGCCGTCCTCGCTATCCTGCGCGGCACCGCCATCGGCGCGGCCGGGGCGGTCCTGGCCGTGGCCGTGGCGATCGCGTTGTCGCCGCTCACGCCCATCGGCCTGGCCCGCACAGCCGAGCCCGATCCCGGATTCGCGTTCGATATGCGGGTTCTCGTCATCGCCATGGCCGGGACGACGGTCATCGCCGCCAGCTTGACGTTGTGGCCGGCCTGGCGGGCGGCGGCTTCGGCGGCGCTGCGGGCCGACGATCACGACGGGCCGGGCCGGCGCTCAGTGGTGGCCGACGCCAGCGCGCGCGCCGGGCTCCCGGTCACGCTCACGGCCGGGGTGCGCATGGCGCTGGAACGCGGGCGCGGCCGGAGCAGCGTGCCCGTGCGCACGACCATCGGCGGGGCCATCGTCGGGATCGGCGCGATGGTGGCGTCGCTCGTCTTCGGGGCGAGCCTCGGTCACCTGCTCGGGTCACCGCCGCTCTACGGGGTCACCTGGGACACCGAGATCTGGAACAACAACGGCCCGGGCGCCGTCCCGGCGGCCCAGCCCGTGGTGCGCGCCGACCCGGACATCGCCACCGCCGCCTTCATCCAGACCGGGATCGACTTCCGGTTCGGCGGCCACGTTCTCTCGGGGTTCGCCTACGCGCCCGTCAAGGGAACGTTCGCGGCATCCATGCTGGCGGGACGGGTACCCGCGGCGGCCGACGAGGTGGCGCTCGGTGCCAGCACGGCCGCGCAGCTCGGGGTGCGGCCCGGCGCCACGCTGCTCGGCAGCGCCGAGAACGACGGCGTACCCGAGGTGCCGGTGCGGGTAGTGGGGACCGTCGTCCTCCCGCCGGGAGACGTCAGCGCCCATCTCGGCGACGGCGTGATCGTCACCCGCCAGGCTCTCGTCCGGCTGGCCGGCGGCCGGGTCCGCTCGCCCTACGTGATGGCCGTCACCTTCCGGCCCGGCGTCGATAGCGCCCGGGGCGTCGCCCGCCTCGACCGGCGGCTGGCGGCGGTCGACCAGAACTTCTTCACCCAGCCGCCGACGACACCAAACGACCTGGTGAACTTCGGGCGGATTCAGAACCTCCCGCTCATCCTGGCGTCGGTGCTGGCCGTCCTGGCCCTGATCACGGTGGCTCATCTCCTCGCCACCTCGATCCGCCGGCGCCGCCGCGACCTGGCCATCTTGAAGACGCTGGGCTTCACGCACGGCGAGGCGGGCCGGGCCGTGGCCTGGCAGGCGACGACCCTGGCGGTGGTCACGCTCGCCGTCGGCGTTCCCCTCGGCATCGCCGCCGGCCGGACCGCCTGGCGTCTTTTCGCCGGTCACCTCGGGGTGGTTCCCGAGGTGACGACGCCCGCGGTGCTGCTGGCCCTGGCCGGGCTGGCCACCGTACTGCTGGCCAACCTCGTCTCGATCAGGCCGGCCGTGACCGCGATGCGGATCCGCCCGGCGGCGGTGCTGCGCGAGGAGTGATCCGCCCGCCGCTAGGCGTTCCTGACGGGCTGGTAGGTGAGGAAGGCCAGGCCCTCACCGATGGTCCCGACGCTGACCAGGCGCATCGGCTTGGCCTGGCCGACCGGGCCGAATAGGCGCTCGCCGTCGCCGACCACGACGGGGAAGACGACCAGCCGCAGCTCGTCGACCAGGTCGTGCTCGATCAGCGTGCGCCCGAGCTGATAGCTGGCGTAGACGAGGATCTCCCCGGCTACCCGCTGCTTCAGCCTCGCGACCGCGTCGACCACGTCGCCCTTCAGCACGGTCGCGTTGCCCCACCGGGGCTCGGTGAGGGTGGCGGACACGACGTACTTGGGCATGCGGTTGAGCTTGTCCGCCCACTCGCCGGGCCGGGACGTCCAGCGTTCGGCGAACCACTGGTCGCTACGCCGCCCCAGCAGCAGGGCGTCGGCGGCCAGCGTCTCGCCGGCCTCGTGCCTGGCCCACGCCTCGAGGTCCCGGCCACCGGACTCGGTGAACCATCCGCCGAGCCTGAAGCCTTCCTGGCCGTCCGGGTCCTGGATGACCCCGTCGAGCGAGGCGTTCGTCGTGATCACGATCTTTCCCATGCCGGTTCTCCGTTTTTCGGCCCGGGCTGTCCGGACCGGTGCTGATGCAGGCGCCGCGGGCCCCGGAAAGTGGTCGCCTGCCCGCCGCCCAGTTCGCCGCCCGCCCGGCGCCTGTACAAGATGGACGTGGCCGACGACGCAGGAAGAGGTGACGCCAGGTGGCAGCAGCCGACCTGATCTCCCGAGCGCAAGCCGGGGACGGGGGTGCGTTCCGTGAGCTGACCGAGCCGCACCTGCGAGAGCTGCGGGTGCACTGCTACCGGATGCTCGGCTCGCTGGAGGATGCCGAGGACGCCCTCCAGGACACCCTGCTGACCGCCTGGCAGGGGCTGGGCCGGTTCGAGGGACGCGCCTCTATCCGCACCTGGCTATACCGGGTCGCCACCAACCGGTGCCTCGATGCCCGCCGCGCGGCGAGCCGGCGCCCGGCTAAGGAGTGGGACGTGCCGGGGGTGGCGCCGCCAGAACCGACCCGGCTCGGCGAGGTCGTCTGGCTGCAGCCATTTCCCGACGCGCTGTGGGCGGGCGGGGACGGCACTCCGTTCGGCCCGGAGGCTCGTTATGAGCAGGCCGAAACTATCTCGCTGGCGTTCGTGACCGCCCTGCAGGTCCTGCCGCCCCGCCAGCTCGCCGTCCTGATCCTGCGCGATGTCCTGGAGTTCCGCGCCAGCGAGGTGGCCGGCCTGCTCGACTCGACCGTCGACTCGGTCAACAGCGCCCTCAAGCGAGCCCGCGCCAGCCTGCAGCGGCGGCGGCCCGGGGGCGGCGGCCGCGAGCCGGCTCCCGCCCCCGGCTCACCCGCCGAGGACGCGGTGGTGGCGACGTTCGTCCGCGCCTGGGAGTCCGCCGACCTCGACGCGGTGGTAGCGCTGCTGACCAGCGATGTCTTCATGTCGATGCCGCCGATGCCGTTCGAGTACCAGGGCCGCGACGTCGTGGGCCGTTTCTGTGCCGCGCTGTTCGGCGCGGACCGCCGGTTCGACCTCGTGCCGACGCGAGCCAATGGCCAGCCCGCGTTCGGGGCCTACCTGCGTACCCCGGCCGGGCTCGGCCACGGGACCGGCCTCTACGTACTTACCCTGGCCGGCGACCGGATCTGCGCCCTAACCCGGTTCGAGAGCAGCGTGCTGCCGTGGTTCGGGCTGCCGCGATCACTGCGCGGGCGCGGGGATGGAACGTAGCCCCGGTCAGGCGCTCGGTTCGGCGATCTCCATCCGGTACTCGCGGGTGCGCCCGCCCGCCGTCACCTTGAACCGCGTCACCGTGCCGGCGCCCACGCCGCCGGACTCGACCCGGAACTCCGAGAACGCCGACGGCAGGAAATGCGGGTGATGCTCGCGCATGTCCGCGACATAGCCATAGACCGCGTCGGCGGGCGCCCCGACGGCCCGCTCGGCGGAGACCACGATCATTCCCATGCACGCTTTCCTACCACGACCAGCCGGGTACCTCCCGGTCGGCTCTCGCTTTAAGTAGTGCGGCGGAAAGTGAGGTACAGTTTGATGCATATTATGCGGCAAGAACGAGAGGAACCGCGCGATGGCCAGAAGGCTTAGCGAGCCGGCCAAGGTCCGCAAGAGCCTGCCGCTCACCGAGCGCGACCTTGCCGACTTGGAGCGCTTGCGCGGGCAGACCCCAGAGCGTGATGCGCTCGCTGACATAGCCGGCGTCGTGGTCGAGGGGGTCGCTGAAGCCGCGCTCCTGCACCTGATTTTCGCCGCGGGCCTGCAAGCCATTCGCGAGAAGGCTGAGGAACATGCTTATGCCAGCGCCGCCGCGGACAGGCTGGCCAGCGGCGAGGCGCAGGAGATCCGGCGGACCGCGCGGCGCAGGCGGCCCGCCTGGGCCGACGAGGACTAGCGGCTCGGCGTCATGACGGACATGCTGCGCGGGCGCATCTACCGCGCTCAGCTGACTCACATCGGCGAAGACAAGTTCTTCCTGGTCGTGTCCAACAACCGGCGTAATCGTGCGTTCGAGCAGGTGCTCGCCGTGCGGCTGACGACCTCGCCGCCGAAGGCCGAGCGTCCCGCGATGGTGCCGCTGGGGCCGGAGGAAGTCATGACCGGCTGGGTTTCCTGTGACGACATCGAGACGATCTACGGCGACGAGGTACGGGCCGACATCGGCGCGATCACGGCACCCGCCATGCGCCGGATCGATACCGGCCTGCGAGCCGCCTTCGGCATGATGGAGTAATGATGCCGACGATGCCCGCTACCACGCCCAGCCAGGACGTGGCCCGGCGGCTGGCGGACGACGGCTACGTCGTCGTGACCGGCCTGATGACGCCGGACGGCGTGCGGGACGCCCGCGCTGACCTGGACCGGGTACTGCGCACCACCCCGACCGGGCGGAACTCCTTCGAGGGGTTCGACACGCAGCGGATCTACGCGCTGTTCGCCAAGACCCGCGCGTTCGACGCGCTGGCCACCGACTCGCTGCTGCTCGGCGTCCTGGATCAGGTGCTGGGTCCCTGCCAGCTCAGCGCGCCGGTCGGCATCTGCATCGGGCCGGGCGAGCAGGCGCAGGTCCTGCACCGGGACGACGCCATCTACCCGGTCCCCGAGCCGCATCCGCCGCTCGTGGTCAACACCATGTGGCCGCTCGACGAGTTCACCGCGGAGAACGGGGCCACCCGGTTCATTCCCGGCAGCCACCGGTGGGCGCCGGGGAGGCGGCCGGGTCCGGACGATCCGGTGGAGACGGCCGTGATGTCACCCGGCTCGGCTCTTTTCTACCTGGGCAGCCTGTGGCACGGCGGCGGCGCGAACCAGACGGACCGGCCGCGGCTCGGCGTGATCTTGGAGTACGCGGCCGGCTGGCTGCGGCCGCAGGAGAACCACTGCCTGGCCGTGCCCCGGGATATCGTCCGTGACCTGCCCGAACGGCTGCAGGAACTGCTCGGCTACAACATCTACCCGCCGTTCGTGGGGTACGTCGACGGCAGTCACCCGCGCAAGGTGCTCTTAGCCGCCTGACTGCCAGCCGTCCCAGCTGATCACCGCGTCCGGCTCGGGCCGCGCGGCCGGGCGGAAGTCCGTGCCCTGGGTGTAGGCCAGCGGGGACAGCACCGCCTGCGCCACCGTGTCGTAGGGGATGCCGAGGATGCCGGCCACGTCCTCCTCGCGGGCCCGGTGCATCGACGTCCAGGCGGTGCCCAGGCCGCGGGCGCGGGCGGCCAGCATGAAGCTCCACATGCCGGGGAGGATGTTGCCCAGGCCGGCCAGGGCCGAAGCCCGGTCGGAGCCCTGGTTGCAGCCGATGACCAGCGCCGGCGCGTCGCCCATGTGCTCACCGAGGTAGTCGGCCGACGCGGCCACCCGCTGCTGCACGGCGTCCCCGCCCTGGCGGCCCGCGTAGCCCGGCGACGCCTTGTACCCGGCGTAGACCTGGCGGTAGATGTCCCCGATGGCGCGGCGCTTGCTCTCGTCCCGCACCACGACGAACCGCATGGTCACCACGTTCGACCCGGATGGCGCCTGCAGCGCCATCGCCACGCATTCGCGGATCAGCTGATCCGGCACCGGGCGGGTGAAGTCGAGGCGCTTGCGCACCGCACGCGTGGTGGACAGCAGCTGATCCGGGTCCAGGTCGAGCAGAGTCATGCCGCCCAGGCTAACTGCTCGGCCCCAAGTCGCTCAGGGGCGGGCGACCGCCGGCTGGCCGCGGCCACCACGGCGGCGGCCAGCACCGGGACGGCGCCGCACAGGGTCATGCCGGCCTGCGGGCCGAAGTGGCTCGTGATCGATCCGACCAGCGGCGCGCCGATGGGGGTGCCGCCGATGAAGGCCAGCATGTACAGCCCCATCACCCGCCCGCGCCGCCGGGAGTCGGTGGCGAGCTGGACCGACGCGTTGGCCATGGCCTGGAACGCCAGGTTGACCAGGCCCATGGCGCCGAGCAGGACGAGGAAGGCCGCCATGTCCGGCGCGAACGCCGCGGCCGCCTGGAGCAGGCCGAACGCCGCCGCCGCGAGCACGATCAGCCGCGGCCGGGGCCGGGCGGCGGCCCCGGCGAACAGCGCCCCGGCCGCCGATCCGGCCGCCAGGGCGATGTTGAACAGGCCGTAGGTGCCGGCGTTGCCGCCGAACGCCGACTTGGCCATGGCGGTCAGCACGATCGGGAAGTTGAGGCCGAACGTGCCGAACATCCCCACCAGGAAGATCGTCCGCAGCACTTCCGGACGCCCGCGCAGGTACCGGAGCGTGGCCCGCAGCGCCCCCGGCTCGCGCCGGGCGGGCGGAGCGGGGGTGAGATCGGACGGGCGCAGCCGCAGCAGGCCGATGACCGGCCCGGCGTAGCAGGCGGCGTTGACCGCGAACACCCAGCCGGTGCCCGCGCCGGCGATGAGCAGGGCGGCGAGGGCCGGGCCGATGAGCCGGGTCGCCTGGAAGACCGCGGCGTTCAGCGCGATGGCGGCGCGGAGCCGGCTGGGCGGCACGACCTCGGAGACGAACGCCTGCCTGGCCGGTGCGTCGAAGGCGAAGATCAGCCCGCTCAGCAGCGCGAACGCGTACACGTCGGCCGCGTGGACCGCCCCGCCGAGGGTGATCGCGGCCAGCGCCGCCGTGGCCGCGGCGTTGAGCGTCTGCGTTGTCAGCAGGATGCGCCGCTTCGGCAGCCGGTCGGCTATCGCCCCGGTGTGCAGGCCGAGGGCCAGGATCGGCAGGAACTGCAGCGCCATCGTCACGCCGACGCTGAACGAGCTGTGCGTCAGGTCGTAGATCAGCCAGTCCTGGGCGATGCTCTGCATCCAGGTGCCGGTATTGGCGAGGCTCTGGCCGGCGAGGTAGATCCGGTAGCTGCGCGAGGTGAGGGCGGCGAAGGCGCCTCCCGTGGGCCGAATTATCTCGGCGGTCGTCACTGACGTGCCTTCCTGTCGCTGGCTTCCCCCGACATTCTCGGCCCGGCTCGACTTATATTGAAAGGCAATTACATACCTAACAGTTATTGTGAAATCTTATGACGGGTTATGATCCCCAGCTCCTCGCGACCTTTCTCGCTGTCGAGCAGACCGGCAGCTTCACCCGGGCCGCGGCCCGGCTCGGCCTCCAGCAGCCGACCGTCAGCCAGCACATCCGCCGCCTGGAGGAGCAGGTCGGGCGGACGCTCGTGCTGCGGGACACGCACTCGGTCGCGCTGACCGCCGACGGCGAGGCGATGACCGGGTTCGCCCGCAACATCCTCGCCGCCAGCGAGCAGGCGACCGCCTACTTCCGCGGGTCCCGGCCGCGCGGGCGGCTCCGCATCGGCATCTCGGACGACCTCGCCCTCACCCGGCTGCCGCAGATCCTGCGCGACTTCCGCCAGGTCAACCCGCTCGTCGACTTCGACCTGACGGTCGACCAGAGCGGCCTGCTGCACCAGCGCCTGGAGAGCGACAAGCTCGACGTGTTCATCGGCAAGCGCCCGAGCGGCGAGGAGCGCGGCCAGCTGGTCAAGCGGGAGCGCCTGGTCTGGGTCGGCACGCCGTCGACGCGGCTCGACCTGACCAGGCCCCTGCCGCTCGTGGTCTACCCGGCGCCCAGCCTGTCGCGGACCGAGATCCGCCGGGCCCTGAACCGGGCCCGGCTGCCGTTCCGCAGCGCCTGCGTCTGCCGCGGCGTCAACGGCCTGATCGCTGCCGTGGCCGCGGGCATCGGCATCTCGGCCCTCGCCGCCAGCCTGGTCCCGGCCCAGCTCACCACCCTCGGCCCCGGGCACCGGCTGCCCGAGCTCGGCTCGATCGACCTGGTCCTGCTGACCAACCCGCGCACCCGCCAGCGCCCAGCCGTCCGCGCCCTGATCGCGACCGTGCTGGCCAGCGGGTCGAGATCGCTCACCGCCTACCGGGACGAGCCCGCCGGCGACCGGCCGGCCTGACCTTCCCGGTCAGGTGACGTAGAGCTGGCCGTTGGAGCCCTCAGCGACGTCGAGCTTCTTCAGGCCGTGCGGGGCCGGGCCGACCTCGACCGCACCGGTACTGGCGTTGAACTGCGATCCGTGGCACGGGCAAGCGATCACCTTCGCGGCGGCGTTGTAGCCGACCGTGCAGCCGGCGTGCGGGCAAACCGCGTCGAAGGCGACGAACGTGCCGGCTTTCGGCTGGATCACCAGCGACGGATCGCCGCTGGACGGGTCGGTGAACGCGGCCGCCTGCCCGACCGGCACCTTGCTGGCCGCGCCAATGGCCTGGCCGGGTGGCGTCTGCCCCGGCGCCGCCGTCGCCGCATCGGTCGGCGAAGCCGTACCGGCCGGGGCGGTTCTGGCCGGGGCGGTCCCGGCCGGGGCGGAGCTGGCCGGGGTGGATCCGGCGGCCGGCGCCAGGCTGGGCTCGGCGCTCTGCTCCGAGGTCCCGCCGGCCAGCCGGCCCAGGGCCGCCGCCAAGCCGCCGACGGCCAGGGTCGCGACCGCGACCACGGCGGCCACCATGCCGGTGAGCACGACCTCGCGGCGGCTGGTCCCCGGGGCGCTGGTCCCCGGCGCGCTGATTCCTGGCGCGCTGGCCGTGGGACCGGGCCGCCGGGCCGCGCGCTCCGCGAGGGCCGCGTCCAGCGACAAGACCGGGCTGGCGCCGGCCAGCAGCAGGGGCGTCCAGGCGAACGCGAACACGATGTCCGCCCCGGTGTAGTACGGGGACGAGTGGAAGCTGACGGTCAGGAACAGCATCAGCGCCAGCACGATGCCGCCAGCCGCCGCGATCCGGGCCCGGAACCCGAGCAGGGTGCCCACGCCCACCGCCAGCTCGCCCAGCGCGATGACGACGCCGAGCGGGACCGCGACGTGGGCTAGCGGCGAGATCAGCGCGTGGACGGGGCTGTTCCGGGCCGCGCCCGCCAGCTGGGCCTGGATCGAGGCCGGGTCGGCGGCGTCGAAGAACCGCGGGTTGGCCAGCTTCTGCAGGCCGGCGAAGCAGAACGTGAAGCCGAGGAACGCGCGCAGCGGCAACAGCACGCGGCCCAGCGCCGGCGGGGCCGGTGACGCGGGGATTTGTTCCGATGTCACGTGATTCCTCCGGATGACCTGGGTCGTTACCGCCGCGTAGATGTTACTGACTGAAGCTGAAGGTCAGTGCTGATCGTCGCTCAGCCGGGTGGCCTCCAGGTCCAGGCTGCGCTGCAGGCTCTGCCGGGTGGCCTGGCTGATGGCCGCCTCGTCGTAGAGGCGGGCCAGCTCGGTGTGCTCGGCGGCGTTCAGGGTCCGGCGCAGCTCCCGGTCGGTCAGCCGGCCCGGCTCCGTAGCCTGATGGTCGTCGACGCGGGATCGGGCGCGCCCGATCCGGGCCTGCAGGGTGACCCGGGCCCGGTCGATCGCGTCGTCAGCCGCGCAGCCTTCCTCCGCCAGCTCCTCCAGCCTGGTCAGGGCGGCCTCGGCCAGTCGCAGCCGGGCGGTGACCTCTTCCTGACGCGCGTCGCCCGGCCGGGCGAGGCCGGCCAGCCGGACCAGCGGTCCCAGGGTGAGCCCCTGGACGATCAGCGAGATCACGATGGCCGCGATGGCGAGCACCAGGATCAGGTCCCGCCGCGGCAGCGGGGCGCCGCTCGCCGTGGTCAGCGGGATGGACAGCGCCGCCGCCAGCGGTACCACCCCGCGGGTGCCCGCCCACGACACCACGGCGGGGACCGGCCACGACAAGCGCCGGGTGCCGCCGCGCCGCTGGGCGAGCGCGGACAGCGGGAACACCCACAGCATCCGGGCCACGATCAGCGTCCCGCTCACCGCCAGCGCCTCGGCCAGCCACGCCTGGCTGCTGCCGGACAGGGCGCGGATCAGGGTCGGCAGCTGCAGGCCGATGAGGCTGAACACCACGCTTTCGAGCAGGAAGATAACCGTCTGATACACCGAGTGCAGCTGCAGCCTGCTCTGCGCGGAGGTGATCCGCTCCCGCCGTCCGCCAGTGACCAGCCCGGTGACGATGACCGCCAGTACCGGTGAGGTGTGCAGCGCCGCGCCCAGCACGTACGCCGCGTACGGGGTGACCAGCGCGATCACGGTTTCCAGGACCGGATCGGTGACGCGCCTGCGGAGCAGGACTACCCCGGTGCCGAGCACGCCGCCGGCCGCCGCGCCGCCCGCCGTCAGCACCGCGAACCGCGCGGCGCCATGCAGCAGCACGCTGCCCGCGCCCGCCGAGCCGGCCGTGCCCGCGACCGCGAAGGACACCGCGATCTGGAATAGCACCAGGCTGGTACCGTCGTTGAACAGGCTCTCCGCTTGCACCAGGGTCTGCACCCGGGGCGGCAGCGAGAGCCGCCGTCCCAGCGCGCTCACCGCCACCGGATCCGTGCTGGCCAGCACGGCGCCAAGCACGAAGGCCAGGCTCGCCGGGATGCCCGCCACCGCTCCGGCCACGACGGCGACTGCGGCCGCCGATGCCAGCACCAGGCCGACCGCCAGGATGAGCACCGGCCGCCACACCGCTCGCAGCTCGCGCCACGGCAGTTCCTCGCTCGCCGCGTACAGCAGCGGCGGCAGTACCACCAGGCTGACCGCGTCCGGCGGCACCCGGACGGCCGGCACCCACGGCAGCAGGCCGACGACCAGGCCGGCGATCACCAGCAGGGACGGGGCGGGGATCCGGAGCCGCCCGGCGAAGGCCGCCACGACCGTGCCCAGCACGACCAGGAACAGGACGACCTCGACGTTACGCACGAGTTCAGTGTGTACCGGGTTCGTGGCTGGCGTGCGCGGCCGCTTCGAGCTGGAAGGTGGAGTGCTCCACGTCGAAGTGCCCGGCCAGGCAGGCCTGCAGCTGGTCGAGCAGGCGGGGCACGCAGCCTTCGGTGAAGCAGGCGTCGTCGATGACGATGTGCGCGGACAGCGCGGGCAGCGACGAGGTGACCGTCCAGGCGTGCAGGTCGTGCAGGCCGCGGACGTGCTCGGTGGCCAGCAGGTGAGCGCGCACGTCGTCCAGGTCCATGGTCGCGGGCGCCGCCTCCAGCAGGATCCGGCCGGAGGCGGCGAGCAGCTCGCGGGCGGCTTTGAGCATCAGCACCACCACGACCAGGGACGCGATGGCGTCGGCCCGGGTCCAGCCGGTGGCCAGGATGACGATCCCGGCGGCCAGGGTGCCGATGAACCCGTACAGGTCGGTGAGGACGTGCCGGAACGCGCCCTGGACGTTCAGGCTGGACCGGCTGGCCCGGGCCAGCACCCAGGCGGCGGCGATGTTGACCACGACGCCGGCCGCGGCTACCGCCACCACCGGGCCGCCGTCCACCCGGGGCGGGTGGATCAGCCGGCCGATGGCCTCGGCCGCGACGATGCCCGCGATCACCAGCAGGGTGATGCCGTTAGCGGCCGCGGACAAGATCTCGGCCCGCTTCCAGCCGAACGTCCACGCGCCCGCGGCCGGGCGGGCCGCCAGCCGCATCGCCCACAGGGCCGCGCCGATCGCGCCGACGTCGGACAGCATGTGCCCGGCGTCGGACAGCAGCGCCAGCGATCCGGAGGCCAGCGCCACGATGACCTCGGCCAGCATGAACGCGGCCAGCAGGCCCAGGGCGGTTAGCAGGTACCGGCGGTCGGCGTCGGCGTCCAGCCCGTGCGCGTGGCCGCTCCCGCCATCGTGGGCGTGCCGGGGCCGGTCACTGGCCGCGGCCCCGTGATCAGCGTTCATACGCGGTCCGTCCTGGCGAGGATCATTCTCATTATCATTCGCATGTTCCGATATCATCGGTCCATGTCGATGATACAGGACGGTCCGGCGGACTCCCTGCAGCCCGCCGCGACATTGTTCCGGTCCCTGGCCGACCCAGCCCGGCTCGCCATCGTGCGCCAGCTGGTGGGCGGCCCGGCCCGCGTGGTCGACCTGACCCGGTCCCTGGGGCTGGCCCAGTCGACCGTCTCCGGCCACCTGGCCTGCCTGCGCGACTGCGGCCTGGCCGCCGCCCGGCCGCAGGGCCGGGCCTCGGTCTGGTCGCTGACCCAGCCCGGACTGCTCGGCCTGCTCGCCGCGGCCGAGGCGGTGCTCGAGGCCACGGCCGGCGCGAATCTTCGCGAGGCGGTCAGCGGGCCGACCGGGCCGCGGCGGCCTTCTCCTTGAGCGTGTCGAGGTCGGCCGGGCCGAGATAGCGGCCGCCCCGGACCACGCCGCTGATCCGGTGCAGGTGGCCGGCCGACTCGAGCGGGTTGGCGTCGAGCATCACCAGGTCAGCGTGCTTACCCGCGGCCACGGTGCCCATCACGTCGGTGGCCCCGAGGAACTCGGCGGCGTTCCATGTGGTCAGCTGCAGGACCCGCAGCGGTGACAGGCCCGCCCGGGCGAGTTCGTCGAACTCCTGGTGCAGGGCCAGGCCAGGTACCTCCCAGGCGGCGCCGCCCGAGTCGCTGCCGGCCAGCATCGGCACGCCCGCCTCGTCGAGCACCTTGGTCAGGTTCAGCAGCACGCCGTAGGCGTCCCGGAACGTCTGCCGGGCGCCGGCCGGGAAGCCCGAGAACTTCTTCGCCGCCTTCGCCCAGCCCCGGAGCACTGACGGCGCGACATAACGCAGGGCCTGCTCGCGGCGGAACGCGGGATCATCGCACAGGTGCATGGTCTTGGACCGGATCAAGGTGGGCACCTGCCACGTCCCGTCGCGGACGAAGCGCGCCGCCACCGCGGCGGCCGCGGCCGGGTCGAACGTCGACGCCGCGTGCTCGAGGATGGCGATGTCCGCGGGCCGTGACCGGTTGACCGGGTTGATGACGAGCTTGCCGATCATCTTCTCGAAGACGGGCTCGAGGAACGGCATCAGGACCGGCGGGACCGAGGGCAGCCGCGGCGCCGGATGCGCCGCCACCTCGTCCCGCACCGCCTGCGGGTCGGCCGAACAGCAGGCCAGCACGCTGACCCCCGGCCCCAGGTGCTCTACCGACCGAACGCCCTCGCCCGACGCCCGGGCTACGTCGATCCCGTTCGGCAGGTGACCGAGAATCGGGATGCCGAGGCGCCGGCACTCCTGCTGCGCGGCGTAGAAGACCTCGCTCGTCACCAGGGCCGCCTTGATGAAGTCGGCGCCGAGGTCGTGCTGCTCGCGCACCGTGGCCGCGGCGGCGGCCGCGGTGCCGGCGTTGAAGGGGGTCAGCACGGTGCCGGGCATGGCCAGCAGCCGGGGCGCGCCCGCGGGCACCAGCGTGCCCGCGGCGCGGTCCGCCAGCATCCGCGCCGACCCGGACATCTGCCGGAAACCCGTGATGCCGTGGGCCAGCATGAGGTCGAGACTGCCGGACGGATCCCCGGCGCCGAGCGGATGGGCGTGCATGTCGGCGAAGCCCGGCACCAGGTACTGGCCCTCCGCGTCGACGACCCGGGCCGCCGCGGGCCCGTCCCCGGCTGGCTCTACGCTGACGATGCGTTCCCCGGCGATGCGGACGTCCTGGCCCGCCTGGAGAGACCCGTCGCGAGGATCCACCACCGTGACCCCGCGAATCAGCAATGTCACGGCTCGCCTCCTACGTGGCCTGGGAGCAGGTGCAGGCAATATATGTGATAACACTTACCATCGGTATGATGGGTCACGCCAGTGTCAGTAACGGAGAGCGAGGCAACCGGGTGGACTCGTCTGCGGCGGCGGTTCGGCCGATCGAGCCGCGCTCGGTCGTCGAGCAGGTCATGACCGAGTTGCGCCGGTCGATCCTGTCCGGCGCGCTGGCGCCCGGCCGGGAGCTGTCGCTGCGCGAGCTGGCCGAGATGCTGGGCGTCAGCATCATCCCGGTGCGGGAGGCGCTGCGCAGCCTGGAGGGCGAGGGCCTGGTGGTGACCCGGCCCGGGCGCAGCGCGCGGGTGGCACCGCTGGACCTCGACGAGCTGCAGGGCCTCTACCGGCTGCGGCGCCGGCTCGAGCCGGAGATCGCCCAGCGGTCCTGCCGGCTGCTGTCCGAGGCCGAGCTGGACCGGCTGGAGCAGCAGGCGGTGGAATTCGGGGACGAGGACCGGACCATGAACGACATCTACGAGGGGCACCACGAGTTCCATCTCGCGCTGCTCGCCCCGGCCGCCACCAGCTGGGATATCCGTATCCTGAGCACGCTGTGGCGGGCCTCGGAGCGCTACATCCGGATCGGCTGGGGCAACCTGGATCCCGATCCGCAGGAGCACGCCCGGCGCGAGCAGCACCACGTCGAGCTGGTCGCGGCGTTCCGTCAGCGCGACCCGGAGGTCGCCGCGGGCGCGGTGCTGCAGCACCTGTCGCGCAACGAGCAGACCGCCCTGCTCGCCTTGACCCCCGCCCCGCCCCGCATCGCCCCCGCCAGCTAGCGAGGTCCTCCGCTCTGGAACCCCACCCGTACCATCTTGATCCAATGGTTGTGGCAACCTGCCCGATAGAGCAATTAGGTTGCCACAACCATTGAATTCCGTCGGGGGTAAGTCGGGCAGGACGATGATTCGCGGTTCATGCCCTAACTCGCGCCCCGGATCTGGTCGATGAGGGCCAGGGCATCAGCGGGCTCGCGGTCGCCGGCCCAGGCTACGTACTGGTCGGGGCGGACCAGCACGAGCGCGGGACCGTCATGGCCGGGGGGCGAGAGCACGCTCAGCGGGACGCCGCGAGCGCGGGCGGCCGCCTCAATCGTGCCGCGATCGCCGTCTGGACGGCGCACCAGCAGGGTGAACCCCGGGCCGAGCTCGTCGTACAGCGACCGGCCCGGGCCGAGCCAGGCGTGTGGCAGCAGTGCTCCCGCCCGCGGCTGGGCTCCGGTCTGGGCTCCTAGCCGGGCCTCCGCGTCCGGCTCGCGCGGGATGACCGGTGAGTCTTCGAGCCGGACGCCCAGCACGAGGTCCAGTGAGTGGAACTCGGGCTGCTTGGCGCGCTGGATGCGTTCCGCCGCGGCCTGCCGCGCGCGGTCGCCAGCCGCGTCGTCGGCGTCGAGGTTGTCCGCCAGCAGCTCGGGCGAGGTCACCGCCATGTTCGCGGTGGCCTCGCGGATCACCCGCTCCTGGACCGGGCGCCGTTCGGCCTGGTAGCTGTCGAGCAGGGCCGGGCCGCCCCAGCCGTCCAGCGTGGCGGCCAGCTTCCAGCCCAGGTCGACGGCGTCGCCGAGCCCGGTGTTGAGCCCGTGGCCGCCGAAGGGCGGGTTCAGGTGGGCCGCGTCCCCGGCCAGGAAGACGCGGCCGCGGCGCATCGGGTCGACGAGCTGCATCCGCGCCGTCCACGGGTCGGTGGACCGCACCACCGCGCCCGAAGGCACGCCGGCGGCCGCGTCGATCAGGCGCACCGCCTCCCGCTCCCCGGTCGCGGCGTCCACCCCGAACGCGATCAGCCACCACGTATCGTCGGTGTCGATCGGGCCCATCAGGGCGGGCGCGGCCGGGTTGATGATCCAGTAGTGCACGGCCGGACCGTGCCGGACGTGCCGCCACAGGCCCGGGGCGGTGAACACCAGGCCGAAGTTGGGGCGCAGGGCCATCTGGCCGTCGTAGGCCGCGCCGATCTGATCCCGCACGACGCTGCGCGGCCCGTCGCAGCCGACCAGGTAGTCCGCCGTGACCACGGCGGCCCGGCCGTCGGGGCCGGCCGCCGTCACCCGCACCTGGTCCTCGTCCTGCTCGACGCCGGTCACCGTGTACCCGGTCGCCAGCTGGCACGCGGGCAATTCCCGGACCACCTCGCGGAGGAGTTCCTCCAGCACGTACTGCGGGGCCTGCTGGCCGAGCTCGGGGAAGCGGTCGCCGTCGGGCGCCAGCCCGAGCACGCCGGTGAACCGGGACAGCTCGCGGCCCGCCAGCGAGGTACAGAACACCGCGTCGGAGGACCAGGCCGGGGACAGCGGGGCCCGGTCGCGCAGCCGTCCGGCGATGCCCCAGCGCCGCAGGTGCTGCATCGACCGCACGTTGACCGTCTTGCACCGCGGCCGGGCGTGAGAAACCGTCTCCCGGGGCTCGATGACCAGGCAGCCTATGCCCCGGCGGCCCAGTTCGACCGCGCAGGCCAGGCCGACCGGCCCGCCGCCGGCCACCACGACCTGGACTGTCTCCGGCAGGCTAGGCTCCGGCAGGCGGGCGGGGGTCACCCCGGCTGGCTCGCCCACCGCTGGCATTCCTCGGCGAAGGCGAGCTGGCGCAGGTGCAGCGCGTGACCCAGGATGTGGTGGTCGATGCTGTGGCCGGTGGCCCGGGCGATGCTCGCGTCCACGAACGGCGCGGCGGTCAGCAGCTTGGCGAACTGCTCCACGTTGGCCGGCGTGCTGTCCCACAGCGCGTCGAACTCGGCCAGCGCGTTGTGCACCGGCACCGTGATCCGCGGCGCCAGCCCGGGCAGGTGCTCGTCGGGCCACTGCGGCGCCGCGATCAGCTCGCGCACCGGCGTCGGCGCGTACGATCCGTGCGCCGCCTGCACCCCTGCCTCGGTCCAGGTCCCCGGCGGCCCGAACATCACCTGATCGCGCTGGTCGTACGGCAGGTCCACGGTCTCGTCCGGCGGCAGCGAGGCGAGCGCGTGGGCGGGGCCGCCCGCCCGGATGACCGTGCCCATGCCGGTGACCGACAGGCCGGTGAGGCGGAAGCCGATGTCGCCGGCCGCGATCATCAGGGCGATCATGCCGCCGATCGAGTGCCCGGTCAGGAACACCCCGTCCGCTCCGGACCGGTCCGCGGCCTGCGCGATCGCGCCGGCGAGGAGCGCTGCGTGCCGGCCGAAGGTGTCCTGCGCCGGGGGCAGCGCCGGGCTCCCGCCGTACCCGGGCCGGTCGAAGCAGGCCACCCGGTATCCGCCGGCGGCCGCCACATCCATGAAGGAGCCGAACGAGCTTCCTGCTACGTCGTAGTACCGCGCCGTGTACGTCCCGCCGTGAAGCGCGGCGATCAGCGGCTTGCCCCGGTTACCGGCTCCGTCATCCGCGGGGCCCGCGGTCAGCGCCGCGATGGCCCGTCCCTCGACCGTGAACTCGATGGTGTCGCGCTGCCCGGCCATCGCCCGCCTCCTCGCCTCGGCTCACCAGGATCTGCGGGTTACCCTAAGCGATATATGTGATAACAGCAATGATGTGAAGCCTGTCCCTCAGCCGAAGGACAGCGATACCGGGCTCTCACGAGACAAGTGATACCGGGATCTCACGGAAGGACAGTGATACCGGGATCTCATGGCGTCCTAACGCACTGGATCCCGGGTTTCATGACGTTGAGATGGGGCTCGCGTGTCGCTGGTGACGTGTCGCGCGATGAGCGCGAGCGCGCGTGGCCGGTCGCGGTCGTCGATCGCGTCGACGATCTCGGTGTGCAGGGTGAGCCGGTCGGCGACGTACTCGGGCAGGGGGCGCTCGGTGTCGGGCAGCACCGCGAGGGTGTGCGACTCGATCTGATCGAGCAGGTTCACGTACAGCGACCGCAGCATCGGATTCGGGCTCACCGCCGCGATGCGGGCGTGCAGGGCCCAGTTCGCCCGCACGAACCCGTCCGGATCCTGCCGCCCGGCCGCGGCGGTCATCTCGGCGAGCACTTCCCGCATCTCGGCGATGTCGGCCGGGCAGGCGTGCCAGAGGGCGTCCTCGATGAGCAGCGGGTCGAGCGCGTCCCGGATGCGCACCGCCTCGGTGACCGAGGTGTGGCCGGTGTCGAGGGACAGGACCGAGTTGCCCAGCCGGACCATCGGCGACTGCGCGGCCGCGAACACCCCGCCGCCGGGACCCGGCCGGACCGAGATGACGCCGCGCGACTGGGCGATGCGCACGGCCTCGTTGAACGTGCCGACCGCTACTTCGCAGCGTGCGCGCAGTTCTTCCTTCGAGCCGAGCCGGTCACCCGGCACGGCCTCCCCGGCGATGGCGATGAGCTGGGCGGCCGCCGACTCCCCGCGGGACAGCCGCGGGCCCGGCCGGACCTCGGCCGGCCGCGGCCGGCGCCAGTCCTGGGGCCGGAGCGCCGGAGCGTCGAAGCCAGTGTCTCCGGTGCTGGCTGGCCCGGTGCTGGCTGGCCCGGTGCTGGCTGGCCCGGTGCTGGCTGGCCCGGTGCTGGCTGGCCCGGTGCTGGCTGGCCCGGTGCTGGCTGGCCCGGTGCTGGCTGGCCCGGTGCTGGCTGGCCCCGTGCTGGCTGGCCCCGTGCTGGCGTCTCCCGAGGTGATCATCGCGTCCCTCCCGCCTGGCCAATTCCTTATAAAGAATATGTCTGGAAGGCTTGACATGTCCAGATTCCCGGGCGGACGATCAACATAATCATCATATGGAATTGGGAGTCATGATGATCGAGCCACAGCAGTTCCGCGACCTGATGGCCGGCGTGTGTGCTCCGGTGACCATAGTGACCACGATGACGGACGATGTTCCCCACGGCGCCACGGTCAGCTCGTTCGCCTCGCTGTCGCTGAACCCGCCGCTGGTCAGCGTGGCCTTCGACCGCGGATCCACGCTGCTGCCGCGGATCCTGGCGGCCGGCCGGTTCGGCGTCAACATCCTCGGCCACGCCCAGGACGAGCTGGCGGTGACCTTCGCCCGCCGCGGGGCCGACCGGTTCGCCGCGGCGCCCTGGTTCGCCGACCACGAGCTGCCCCGGCTGGCCGACGCGCCCGGCTGGATGGTCTGCGACCTGGACCGCAACATCGAAGCGGGCGACCACCGGCTGCTGTTCGGTCTGGTCACCGCGGCCAGCAGCCGACCCGGCCTGGCCCCGCTGGTATACGCCCACCGGACCTTCGGCACGCACTCGCGGTTCGCCGGACGGCCTCGCCCCAAGGTTCCCAGCATCGCCGACCTCATCGCTGCCTGCGCCAGCTGAGCTCCCCTATCTCGCATCAGGCCGTCCCGAAGGAGAGACCCCATGACCGCCGTCACTGACCAGCTTCCCTCCGCTGGCGCCATTCCCGGTTCGGCCGAGCTCGTCAACCGGGTCAAGGAACTGCATCCGCTGCTGCGCGCGAACGCCGCGGCGGGCGAGGAAGACCGGCGGGTGGCCGAGGAGAGCATGCAGGCGCTGCGGGAGGCGGGCATCTTGCGGATCGCCCAGCCAAAGCGGTACGGCGGCTACGAGACCTCGATGCGCACCATGCTCGACGTCTCGGCCGCGGTCGGCGAGGCCGACGGGGGCACCGGGTGGGTGGTCACGCTGCTGAACGTCTGTTCCTGGATGGTCGGCACGTACCCCCGCCAGGCCCAGGACGATGTGTGGAAGGACAACCCGGGCGCGCTGATCTCCGGCGTGCTCGCCCCGACGGCCGAGGCCCGTAAGGTCGACGGCGGGTACCGGGTCACCGGCCGGTGGTACTGGAACTCCGGCTCCTGGCACGCCGACTGGGCCGTGCTCGGCATCCCCGTCACCGACGAGTCCGGCGAGGTGGTCGACCAGGGCCTGGCCCTGATCCCGCGGGCCGACCTGGACCTGGAGGAGACCTGGTTCGTGGCCGGGATGAAGTCCACCGGCAGCAACTGCCTCATCGCCAGCGACGTCTTCGTGCCCGGTCACCGCATCGTGTCGGTCCCGCCGGCCATCGAGGGGAACTACGCGACCGAGTTCACCGACGAGGCCTTCTACCGCTCGGCGTTCGTCCCCGTCCTGGCCCTGGTGCTGGCCGGACCGCAGCTCGGCCTGGGCCGGGCCGCGCTGGACATCGTGCGGGAGAAGGCGGCCAAGAAGCCGATTTCCTACACCTTCTACACCGCGCAGGCCGACTCGGTCGCCTTCCAGCTGCAGCTAGCCGAGGCGGCGATGCTGATCGACACCGCCCACCTGCACGCCTACCGCGCCGCCGACGACATCGACCGGGCCGCCGAAGCCGGTGTCTACCCCGACTTCCTCACCCGCGCGCGGGTCCGGGCCGACACCGGCTGGGCCATCGAGCACATCGGGAAGGCCATCAACATCCTGCTGTCGGCCCACGGCGCGGGCAGCTTCGCCGACGTCAACCCGCTGCAGCGCATCTGGCGGGACTCCTCGGTCGCCGCCCGGCACGCCGTCGTGCTGCCGGTGATCGGGTACGAGGTCTACGGCAAGGCCCTGCTGGGCCGCGAAGACCACATCACCCCCCTGGTCTAGCCTCGCACGTCGTTGACGGCTTGCCTGTCCGGAAGGAAACTTGATCATGGCCCTGCACCGGCTCACCTCCGTCACCATGGGTGTCCCCAACGTGGCGGAGACCGCGGCCTACTACGCGGACTTCGGCCTCCAGCCCGGCGACGACGGCTGGTTCAGCACCACCGACGGCGGCCGCCAGCTGCGCATCACCGCCGCCCCGACCCGGCGGCTCATCGACCTGCACGTCGGCGTGGACGACGCCGACGACCTGGAGCGCGCCGCGGGCAACCTGCAGCGGCTCGGCGTCGGCGTCGAGCGCGGGCCGGGCTGGATCAGCGCGACCGAGAAGACCACCGGCACCCGCGCCTACCTCGAGATCGCCGAGCGCCTGGGCCAGGACACCGTGGCCCCCACCCCGTACAACGGCCCGGGCCGGACCGAACGGCCCAGCGTCCGCGCCCCGGGCATCCTGCGCGAGGACCCCATCGCGCCGCGCAAGCTCGGGCACGCCGTGCTCGGCTCCACCGACCCGGAGGCCACCGAGGCGTTCTTCGTGTCCGGGCTGGGCTTCAAGATCAGCGACCGGATCAAGGGCGCCGGCGCGTTCATGCGCTGCTCCACCGACCACCACAACGTGCTGGTCCTGGGGGCGCCGGTCTCGTTCCTGCACCACACGTCGTGGCAGGTCGACGACGTGGACGACGTCGGCCGCGGCGCCGCCGCCATGCTCGAGGACCACCCCGAACGGCACGTCTGGGGCCTGGGCCGGCACTACGGCGGGTCGAACTTCTTCTGGTACCTCAAGGACCCGGCGGGCAACTTCAGCGAGTACTACAGCGACATGGACTGCATCGTCGACGACCAGCTGTGGACGCCGCAGGACCTCGAGGGCGCCCGCGGCCTGTTCGCCTGGGGCCCGCCCCCGCCGCCGTCCTTCATCCACCCCGAGGACCTCGCCGCCATGATGACCGGCGCCCACACCGGCCGCTAGCGCCAACCTGAGCGTCATGGAACCCGGGTTCCAGTGCGTTGGAACGCGGTGAGATCCGGGTTTCATCGCGCGGCGGCGGCTGGCGGCCGCGCTTCGTTTACCGTTGCCTGTTATCACATATATTTGTTAACGTGCGAGAAACGCGTACGGGAGGCAGCTCATGACCGCTGAGACCGACATCAGCCGCCGCGACGACCTCATCGCCGCCAACCTGGCCGCGGTGGAGACGCACTTCCACAACGAGACGCCGGAGACCATCGACGTGGCCATCGGCGTCTACACCGACGACATCGTCTGGGAGGTCCCGGCGCGCGGCCTCGTGCTGCGCAGCATCGAGGACGTCAAGCAGGAGTACCTGAAGATCTTCGGCTCGATGAACATCCACAAGATCGTCAACCTGCACCGGTTCGCGACCGAGGAATGGGTGTTCGACGACAGCATCTTCGAGTGGACCATCACCGGGGACGGGTTCCGCAACTGCCCGTACCCGCCGGGCACCACCGTGAGCGTCCGCCTGCTGCACGCGTTCCAGTGCCGGGACGGGAAGATCTGCCGGGAACACGGCTACGAGATCTGGCGCGACATCAACGACCACGAACGGGTCAGGGACGACATCCCGGCCACGGCGACCGTCCAGGTCTTCGATTGACCCGGCCAGCATCGACACGGCTAGCGTCGTGACGGATGGCTGCCTGCTGTGCGAGATGGAACGGGCGGCGCCGGGAGCGGTCGTCTTCCGCGACGAGCTGTGGGCCGCGGAGGTCGCGCCGGGGTACGAGGTGCCCGGCTGGTTCTTCCTGCGGGTGCGCAGGCACGCCGAGCTGCTGACGGGCCTGGACGACGCCGAGCTGTCCGCGTTCGGCCACCGGGCCCGGGATCTGGTCGCCGCGGTGACCGAGGCCACCGGCGCGCCCGCCACCTACCTGCTGCACTTCGGTGAGAACTACCGGCACTTCCACGCCCTGGTCGCGGCGCGCGGCGCCGACATTCCCGCTGCTCAGCGCGGCGGCAACCTGCTCAGCCGGCGCCCCGGCCACGTCGACCTCCCCGCCGCCGTCGCCCTGGTGCCGAGCGTCCGCGCCGCCTACGAGCGGACCGTCCCGGCCTGAGTGGCGCTAGCCCGCGGGGGTGCGGAGGCGGGCGAAGATCTCCGGGCCGTAGTTCTCCAGCCGCCGCTGGGCCGACCGGACCGGGCGCCAGCAGAGCCAGGCCGCCCAGGCCAGGCCGACGGGGACGGCCAGCCAGCGCAGCGCCAGGTCGTGGGGGGCGGTGCCGGCGATGAGCAGGACGATGGCGGGCGCCAGGGTGACGACGGGCAGCGCGATGAGGGCGGCATCCACCATCTGGTCCTTTGCATACGACCAGATAGGGGAGCCGGCGGCTCCTGTGGTTTACTGCCCTGGCTCGCGTGTAACCCCCGGCTGGGTCGGGCAGGGAGGATCGGCATGGGCAAGGTGGGGTGGCCAGCGGACCGCCAGGCGAGGCGCTTGCTGGTATTCGGCGTGCCCGCGGTCGTGGTGGCGCTGGTCGTGGCGGGACTGCTGATCGCCGGGTCCTTCGGGTCCGCGCCGCATCCCGCTGGCTCGGCGGCGGCGCCGTCGCGGGCGACCCCGGCGAGCACGGGAAGCGCTTCGCCCTCCGGGGCGGCGTCCGGGAGCGCGAGCGCGTCGCCCACTCGTTCGGCATCTAATGCGGTCTCGGCCTGGCCGGTGGCCGGCCCCGTCGCGGACCTGTCGCAGGCGCTGCCGGGGATGCCCCCGGTCGCGAACCCGGCCAACATCTACGCGGACGCCGGGGCCGACATGCTCGGCCCGGCCACGCGCGGGGTGCCGTACCGGATCTACGTGCCGGACAGCGGCGGCTCCACGGTGACCGTCATCAACCCGGCCACCTACAAAGTGATCACGACCTACCAGACCGGGCTCAACCCGCAGCACGTCGTGCCCGGCTACGGCATGCGCACCCTCTACGTGACGAACGACCTGGGCAACAGCCTCACCCCGATCAACCCCGAGACCGCCCGGCCCTCGGGCAAGAACATCTCAGTGGACGACCCGTACAACATGTACTACACACCGGATGGGCAGTATGCCATCGTGGTGGCCGAGGCCAAGGAGGACCTGGACTTCCGCGACCCGCACACGTTCGCCCTCGAGCACCGGATCCACGTGAACTGCGCGGGCGTGGACCACATCGACTTCGCCGCCGACGGGGCCTACCTCGTCGCCTCGTGCGAGTTCGGCGGCCGCCTGGTCCGGGTCGACCTGCACACCCTGAAGGTGGTGGGCTACCTCAGCCTGCCCGGCTCGGCGCCGCAGGACATCAAGCTGGACCCGGCCGGACGCATCTTCTACGTGGCCGACAAGAACCACGGCGGGGTCTACCTGGTGAACGCCTCCACCTTCACGCTGGCCGGCTTCATCCCCACCGGCCCCGACGCGCACGGGCTCTACCCCAGCCGCGACGCCAGCGTGCTCTACGTGACCAACCGTGGCAACGGGACGATCACCCTGATCAGCTTCGCGACGCGGAAGAAGGTCACCGTCTGGCACATCCCCGGCGGCGGCAGCCCCGACATGGGCAACCTGTCCCCGGACGGCAAGGTGTTCTGGGTGTCCGGGCGGTACAACGACGTGGTCTACGCCATCCGCACCTCGGACGGGCACCTGCTGGCGAAGATCGGAGTCGGGGTGGAGCCGCACGGGCTGTGCGTCTGGCCCCAGCCGGGGCGCTACTCGCTCGGGCACACCGGGGTCATGCGATGAGGGTCGTGGGCCTGCTGGCGGGGCTGGTCCTCGTGCTCGCCGGGCTGGCGGGCTCGGCGTCGGCGGCCGGGACCGGGGTCGTGCTGGCCCGGCTGGGGCCGCTCGCGGTCAGCGCCAGCGCGCTGCAGCCCGGGCCTTCCGGGACGCTGACGGCCAGCGTGGAGGTCAGCACCAGCGGGCAGGCCTCGGATCAGCTCGACGCGGCGATCGCCGCCGACGGGGCCGCGGTCGCGGTCTACCACCAGCGGGTCAACGTCGGGGAACTGCCTGACCTGGCGGGCTGCGGAGCCGAAACCCCGTCCTCGGCCGTGGTGGACCGCTGGCTGCACTACGGGCCGCTGCTGATCCCGGGGCGGTCCGGCGGCCTTTCCGGGCCCGCGGCGGCGACGCTGACCGTGCCCGCGGGTTACGGCCGGCCCGGTGCGACGCTGGCCGTGACGTTGTACTTCGCGCAGGCCGGCTCGGTCCGGCTGCTTCTGCCCGTCAGCCGGGCATGACCGGGCGGCCGGTGAGCCAGGCGATCGGGGCGAGAGCGTCCTTCGCGGTCCAGGTGCTGGCGTCAGGGTGGCTGAGGGCGGCGCGGCCCTGGGCGTCGAGGAAACGTCGCAGGGGAGCGGGGACGGGGGATCCGGACGCGTTCGGCCCGCCCTGTATGGCGAACCGGAGCCGGCCGGAGGCGTCCAGGTAGAGCAGGGCGTCCTCGTGGTTGACGTCGTAGGTCAGCGGCTGGCCCGTCAGCCAGTCGGTCCCGGGCGGGCTGCCCTCGCCGACCCGCTGGTACCAGATCCCGAAGTACTGCCAGAGTTGCGCGATCACGGCCGGGCGGGCGGTGAGCAGCAGCCAGTTGGCCGGGGCGCCGATCAGCTTGCGGTACGCGCGCAGCCGGGACGGCGTGTCCCGGCCCGGGTCGACGGTCAGCTCGGCGAAGCGGACCCGGCGGCCCAGCCCCGCCGCGGTGACCGCGCGGTCCATCTCCAGCAGGTTCCCGGTGGTCATCGGGCAGGTCTCCTGGCACAGGGTCATGAAGTCGGCCAGCACCACGACCTGGCCGTGCCAGGCGGCCAGGCTCGTCGGCTGGCTGGCGTCGGTGGTCAGCGGCAGGTTCGCGATGCCGGACGGGACCGTTCGGTTCACGACCGTGCCGAGGTAGGCGGACGGCGGGCTTGGGGCTTTCGGGGTGCCGCCGCATCCGGCCACGGTGACCGCGATGGCTCCGATGGCTCCGATGGCGAGGGCCGCGGCCAGCCTGGCCGTCCTCATGAGAGCAGGCTGGTCAGGGTGACCGGGTGCAGGGCCCGGCTGGTCAGGCCGCGCAGGATCGCGGGCAGGGCCGTCACCGTGCCTTCGTGGCCGAAGTGCATGCTGACGATCGACCCCGGCCGCGTCTTGGCGAGCACGGTGGCGACGACCGCGTCCGGCCCGGGGTCGGTGTAGTCGAGGGAGTCGACGTCGTAGGACACGCAGGTCCGGTAGCCGGCCTTGCGGGCCTCCCGCTCGATCAGCGGGGTCGCGTACTGCGTCTGCGAGGGCCGGAACCACCGGCCTTCCGATCCGGTCAGCGTGCGCAGCTGCCGCGCGCACTCGGTGATCTCGGTGTAGGCGGCGGGAGCGTCCATGGCCGCGATGTCCAGATGGTGCATGGTGTGGTTGCCCAGGTCGTGGCCGCCGCTGAGGATGCGCTTCGCGATCTGCGGATACTGCGCGAGCCAGGCGCCGACGGCCAGGACCGAGAGGCGAGCTCCGGCGCGTTCGGCCTCGGCGAGGAGGGCTTCGGCTATCGAGAGCGGGCCCTGGCCGTGGAAGGTGAGCGCGACCAGGGGGCGGTTCCGCGGGCCGTTCACGACCTGCGGGCCGAGCGGACGGGGCGCTGGCGTACTGGCCTCGTGGCTCGGGCTGGCGGTGGCGGGGTTACCGCTGGAGGGCGCTTTGGCCTGGCCTGTGTCCGGGCTTGCGCTCGTGCCAGTGCTGGTGTCGGTGCAGCCGGCCAGGCCGGCTGCGGTGGCGGCTGTCGCGGCCGCGCCGGCCAGCCGCAAGAACTCGCGCCGCTCGATAGGCACCTGCGCAACGATACCCAGCCGCGGCCGCTGCTATGGGCCCTATGGGTCCGCCCGCCCTGGTCCCGCCGCACTCGGGACGTGGGCGGGCGGACGTCTCAGTAGCCGTACCCGCCACTGGCGGGGGCGGCCGGGGCCGTTCCGGTCGTCGCTCCGGAGAGCGGGGCGAGCCCGGGCGTGGCCACGAAGAAGTTCTGCACGCCCTGGCCAGTCACCCGGCCGGAACTGTCGCTGACGAAGGTGTAGAGCAGGTGGCCGTTGTAGGCGACCTGGCTGCCGTGCGCGTCGTTGACCACGGTGAGCTTGCCGCTCAGGCCGGCGCCGGTGGGCATGGCCGTGGTCAGCGGCGGCCACACGACGGCCAGCTGGCCGGTGACGAGTGACTTCGCCGCCGTGTCGGGCTGGTAGTAGTACAGCGGCAGGCCCTGGGCGTTGACCAGGATCGTCTCGGACTTGCCGTTGACGGTGGCCTGGGCGGTGCGCACGGCGGCCCCGGTGCTGGCGGGGGCGCTGCTGGACGAGGCCGCGCTGCTGGAGGACGAGCTGGACGCCAGGGCGGCGGTGGTACCGCCGATGGCGGCGAGCGTGGCCACCGCCACGCTGGCGATGATGATCTTCGGGCGTTGCATCTTGACTCCTGTGGGCGTCGATTGTGTAGTCTCTACTAACACGGTTAGTAGAGACGGCGAGTTCAGCGAACGCGCCCGGCTGGCCTGTGACGCTGGTCACGGTCAGCCGGGGTCGCTGTCGGCTGCGCGGACGGGCGCAACTACTAGCTCTCATAGGAGCCAGGCGCCCCGGGCCGAGTCCGTGGTCATCCCGCCGGGTTCCCGGGCAGCCACCGCGATATGACGCTGCGGTGGACGGGACCACGGCGATGTGGCATGGGTGCGGCTCCTTTTGTGTAAGCGGCCTGGCGGCCGCTGCGAGCCGGGCCGCCCGGTATTCCCCCCAGCCCCGTCAGCCTGGCCCGCCCCGGCAGGCCCGTCAGCCCGGCCCGGCCCCCAGCCCCGTCAGCCCGGCCCGGCAGCCCCCGGATCTCCCGCCCGCCACCCGGCGCCGGCCCCGGGCAGCCACGTCAATGTGACCCTGCGGTGGCCAGGACCACGTCGATGTGGCATCGCGGTGGCTGCCGGGCCGCTCCTGGGCGGCCCCGGCCGGTACCGCACGCCCCGCCCGGATCAGGCGCCCCGGGACCGGGCTCAGCAGGCAGGAACCGGGGCGGCCCCGGGACCGGGCTCACAGAAAAGAGCCACACCCATGTGACATCGCGGTGGCAGGCAGCACGGCCTTGGTGCTCCGGCCAGACCTGGCATCACCGGGGTTCAGAGAGTTACCCCAGCCTAATTCCTATTATTTGGATAGGAAAACTTGACTAAGGCGGCTTCGCTTGCGATGCTCGGGGGCATGGCGGGATATTTCGGCACCCGGCGGCGGCACGTGGACTTCCTCACGATCGCCAGCTCGAGCTGTCGCACGCACTGACCCACACGCACTAGCCGCCCGGACCAGCTACGTGCACGAGCGGCACGAACTAGGCGCTAGCTGGCTCAACGCCCGTGCCAGACGGGCCGCACCGCGCTCGGATGCGCGTGCGGCGAATTCACCTTCCTCCTTCACGAAAGGCGTACCGCCATGTCTCCAACCCTGACCGCGAGCACCCATGTCGACGTCACCCCGCTAGCCGGGCATATCGGCGCCGAGATCACCGGCGTGGATAGCGGCACGCCGCTGAGCGACGAGGTGATCGCCAAGATCCGCCAGGCCATCTGCGACCACAAGGTGGTGTTCCTGCGCGGCCAGAGCCTGAACTACCGCCGGCAGGTCGCGTTCGCCGAGCGGCTGGGCCCGCTCACCCTGGGCCACCCGACCCTGGCCTCGCCGCCCGGCCAGCCGCTGCTGGAGGAGATCGACTCGCTCAAGGGCGGCAAGGCCAACTACTGGCACACCGACGTCACCTTCGTCGACCAGCCGCCGGCCTTCACCTTGCTGCACGCCGTGGTGATCCCCCCGGTGGGCGGCGACACGCTGTGGACCAACACCGTCACGGCCTACCAGGGGCTGCCGCCGGAACTGCGGGACCTGACCGACCGGCTGCGCGTCCTGCACACGAACGACTTCGACTACGCGCGGACCTTCAACCGCGGCGAGCAGGTCGACCCGGCCCTGGCGGCGGCGCACGAGGAGTTCATCTCCACCGTCTACGAGACCGAGCACCCGCTGGTGCGCGTGCACCCGGAGACCAGCGAGCGGTCGCTGCTGCTGGGCGGCTTCGCCCGCACCGTGCTCGGCTTCACGCCGTCGGCGTCACGGGACCTGATCCGGCTGCTGCAGGAGTACATCACCCGGCCCGAGTACACGGTCCGCTGGCAGTGGCGACCGGACGACCTGGCCATCTGGGACAACCGCGCCACCCAGCACTACGCGATCGCGGACTACGGCACGGCGCACCGGCGCGGCGAGCGGGTCACCGTGGCCGGCCCGACCCCGGTCGGGGTGGACGGCCGCCCGAGCGTCGCGGTCAAGGGCAACGCCTCCGCTTACTACGCCGGCGGCGCGAACCACTGAAGGGGAGGACACCCATGAGCACCGAAGCGCAGACCAGTACCCCGGCCAAGAAGCCGGTCCCCCTCTACAAGCGCCGACGCCGGCGCATCTACGGCGCGGCCGCGCTGGCCCTGGCCATCGTGATCGGCGTGGTGGTCTGGGCCACCACCGGCGGCAGCGGTTCCGGCCCGCTGCCCACCTTCACCATCTCGGTCAGCCAGGGCTCGGTGGCCAGCCCGGACAGCATCATCGAGAGCCAGCCGTCGCTGGCCAAGCTCATCCCGGCGAAGCTGAAGTACGTGCCGTTCGAGGCCGGGGTGACCGCGATCGCCGAGATGAAGAGCGGCTCGGTCCAGGCCATCAGCGGGGTCGGCAACCCGCCCCTGACCGAGGCCGTCGGCGACGGCACCGGCGTGACGGTGGTCATGGGCTGGGGCTTCGACGACGACCAGCTGCTCGTGCCCGCCTCGGTGACCTCGCCCGCCCAGCTGGCGGGCAAGTCGGTCGGCGTGCTGGTCGGCTCCTCCGAGGACTACGAGCTGCTGGGCTACCTCGCGCTCGAGCACCTGACCGGCAAGGTCAAGGTCGTCCCGTTCTCCGACGAGAACGCGGCGGGCGCGGCCGCGCTGTCCGGAGCGGTCGACGCCGCCTACGTCTACGGCAGCCCGGCCACCAAGCTCCTGGCCAAGGGTGACCACTCGCTGGTCAACGCCCAGCAGATCGCCAAGCTCGGCGTCCCCGGCCTGGACGTGATCGCGGTCGCGAGCAACCTGATCAAGACCAACCCGGCCCTGGTGCAGTCCTACGTGTGCGCCGAGCTCCAGGGCAGCCGGGACATGACCGGGCCGCAGGCGGCGAAGTACCTGGCCGCGAGCTCGGCCGTGCAGGGGGTGCCCGGCGACCAGATCGTCGCGGCCACCAAGGGCTACCCGTTCATCGCGCCCGGCGACCAGCTGTTCTGGCTCGGCTCCACCCCGCACGACCCCGGTAGCCGCATCGTGCAGGCCTACGTGCAGACGGGCCAGTTCCTCGTCTCGCAGGGGCGGCTGACCTCGGCGCCGACGGCGGCGCAGATCGCCCAGCACATCGACATCACGTTCATCAAGAAGGCGCTGGCCGGTGGCTGCTCCAGCTGACACGACAGTCGTCCCCGGCACCGAGGTCGTGATCGACTCGATCGGCAAGACCTTCCGCCGGGGCGGCCGGCGGACGGTGGCGCTGGCCGGGGCGAGCCTGCGGGTCCGGGCGGGTGAGCTGGTCTGCCTGCTCGGGCCGTCGGGCTGCGGCAAGTCGACGCTGCTGCGGATCGTGGCGGGCGCCCTGCCCGCCGACGAGGGGACCGTCACGGTCGGGGGACGGCCGGTCAGCGGGCCGTCTCCCGACCGGGGCATGCTGTTCCAGACGCCGATGCTGTTTCCCTGGCTCACCACCAGGAACAACATCATGTTCGGTCCCCGGGCGCAGCGGGCCGCCCGGCTGCACGAGCGGGACGACCCCGAGCTGGACGCCGAGGCCGCCGCGCTGCTGGACCGGGTCGGCCTGACCGGGTTCGGCGACGCGTTCCCGCACGAGCTCTCCGGCGGCATGCGGCACCGCGCGGCGTTCGCCCGCGCGCTGGCCACCCAGCCGTCGCTGCTGCTGATGGACGAGCCGTTCGGGGCGCTCGACGCCATCACCCGGGAGCGGATGCACGAGTTCCTGCTCGACATCTGGGACCAGCACCGCACCACGATCATCTTCGTGACCCACGACATCGAGGAAGCCATCCTGCTGGGGGACCGGGTCGCGGTGATGGGCGGCAAGCCGCCGGGGATCAACGAGATCATCGACATCCCGCTGGGCCGCCCGCGGAGCGCCCTCGACACCGACACCGAGGTCTTCCTGAACGCCAGGCGCCGGATCCGCGGCCTACTTCAGCCAGCACAGCTGAGGAGTTAAGTCATGTCCACGTGGAACACCCTCCCACCGGGGACGGAACGGGTGCCGAGCGACCTCGAGCTCGAGCTCGCCCTCGACCAGGGCGACGCTCCGGACCCGGGCGAGGAGGAACGCGCCGACCTGGCCGCCTACCGCCGGGCCCGGCGCCGGGCCCGGACCCGGCGCCTGGGTACCGGCGCCATCGGCCTGGCCATCCTGGTCGCGCTCTGGCAGCTGGTCGCCGTGCTGATCAGCGACCCGGTCTTCCTGCCCTCGGTGTCCCAGACGGTCGCCAGCTTCGCGCACTACCTCACTCACCCGTACCCGTCGCAGGGCAAGCCGCTGTGGTACGACGCGCTGGTCAGCCTGCGCCGGATCCTGATCGGCTTCGCGGCGGGCACCGCGATCGGGGTGGTCCTGGGCGCGGGCATGTCCGCCAGCCGGGTCGTGCGGCACGCGATCGACCCGGTCATCGAGGTGCTCAGGCCGCTGCCGCCGCTGGCGTTCATCCCGCTGTTCATCATCTGGCTCGGCATCGGCGAGATGCCCAAAGAGGTCCTCATCTTGATCGGCGTGGCCCCGGTCATGGCGGTGACCACGGTCGCCGCGCTCGACGAGGTCCCCGAGGACCTGCGGCTGTGCGCCCGGACGCTGGGCGCGTCCCCCCGCTACACCATGCTGCGGGTGCAGATCCGGGCCGCGCTGCCCGGCATCTTGACCGGGATGCGGATCGCCATGGCGGGGGCCTGGACGTCCATCGTCGCGGCCGAGCTGATCGCGGCCACCAGCGGCCTCGGGTACCTGATCATGCAGGCGGGTGACTACCTGAACACCGCCCTGGTGTTCTCCGGCATCATCACGATCGCGATCCTCGGGCTGCTGCTGGACGCCTGCCTGCGCGGACTGCTCCTGCTGGCCGACCCCAGCCGCCGACGATAGACCGCAGGCGATAGGCCGGCGGCGTTAAACCGTAAGTGCCGCTGCCCACTCGGTCACGGTGCGGGCGAACAGGGCCGGGTCCGCGCCGTGCATCGAGTGCGGCATCTCCGGGAACGACCGGTACTCGAACGGCTGCCCGGCGCCCTCGACGAGTTCCCTGGCCCGGGTGGCCTGCAGGTCGGAGACGGCTCCCATCAGCGTCCCCGTCGCCGCGTCGACCCGGCGGAAGTGGTGGGTGAACAGGACCGGCACCTTGACGCTGGCCAGCATGCGCTCGTGGTCACAGCTGGCCGCGACGGTGCCCGTCCAGAACACCCGGCCCCATTCGGGGTCGTACTCCTTCATGTTCTGCGGCGGCTCGCCGGGCGGCCCGGTCTCGCCGCCGCCGGCCGCCTGCATCGCCGCCAGCGCCGCCAGGATAGGGCCCGGCAGCTCGCGCGGCGCGGCGGCCAGCATGCCCGCCCAGTCCCCGATCGACCACTGGTCGCCCAGCCACTTGCTCCACATCGCGAACAGGGGGCCGATCGCCTGCCGGATGGACTGGCCGCAGGCCGGGCGGACCTCGGACGAGAACAGCGGCGGGTCTTCCCACACCGCCGCCCTGACCTGGCCCGGCCGGGCGTACGCGGACAGCCAGGCGGACAGGACACCGCCGGACGACAGGCCGCTGACCAGGGTCGGCCGCCCGATGACCTGGTCGATGAAGCGGACCAGGTCGTTGCCCATGTTGTCCAGGGTGTAGCGGCCGGGTGTCCAGCTGGACCGGCCCTGGCCGCGCAGGTCGACGGCGTAGACACAGAAGTGCTCGGCCAGCAGGGGCATGGCCGCCTCGTAGCCCCACCACGACTCCGACTGCCCCGGGATCAGCAGCAGCGCCGGCCGGTCCGGTTGGCCCGCCGTGCCGTAGTTCATCCGTACCTCGCCGAGGTCGGCCAGCGACTCACCGAACGCGTGCGGGACGAACGTGGCCGCTCGGTCGGCGGCCTCGAGGCCGGTTGCAGTAGTCACCTGAGCTCCTGTCGTGACGTGGACGGACTACCGGTAATCCTGGTCAGCCGGCCGGGCGGGACGCAAGGCCGGGGAGGAGTCGCCCGGGCTAATGTCTACTAAGTCAATCGTAATACTTGACTTCTCAGGCCCGTACGCCGCACTGTGGAGCTATGGGGATGCCGCATACGGCGCACGCTAACGGGAGGTCCGCCTTGTCCGTGGATATGGCAGCCGGGACCGCGACGGCGGCCCGGACCAGGCCGGTGCCGGTGATCACGACCGGTGCGGAGGCGGTCCAGGTCGCCCGCGAGTACGCGGCATCGATCGCCGGGGAGGTGATCGAGCGGGACCGCGCGGGAGGCGTGCCGCGCCGGGAGCTCGCGGCGCTGGACGCCTCCGGCCTGCTGGGGATCACGGTACCGCGCGCCTACGGCGGCGCCGGCCTGTCCGCCGCGGTGCTGGCCGAGGTGGTGCGCGTCATCGCCGCCGTCGATCCCGCGGTCGCGCAGGCCCCACAGAGCCATTACTTGTTCGTCGACGTGCTGGCCGTGCTCGGTCCGCCCGCCCAGCGGCATCGGTTGTTCGCCGACGTGCTGGCCGGCGCCAGGCTGGCCAACGGTATGGCCGAACGAGGCGGCCATCACGCCCAGGACCTGAAAACAAAGCTGACCCGGGTGGGCGCCGGGCTGCGCTTGTCCGGGCGCAAGTACTACTGCACCGGGGCGCTGACGGCACGCTGGCTCGGCGTCACCGCGCTCGACGACGCCGACCGCCTGGTGCTCGCGTTCGTCGAACGCGACGCGCCGGGGGTGAGCCTGGACGAGGACTGGAACGTCATGGGCCAGCGCGCGACGGTCAGCGGCGGCGCCGCCTTCGACGACGTGGCGGTGGACCCGGACCTGGTCCTGGAGTACCACGAGGCGTTCGAGCGGCCGCAGCAGCTCGGCGCGCGCACCCAGCTGGTGCACGCCGCGATCGAGACCGGGATCGCGGGCGGGGCGCTGCGTGACGCCCGGGAATTCCTCCGGACCCGGGCCCGCCCGTTCTTCGAGGCGGCGCGGGCCGGCTGGGCCGAGGCCGCGACCCAGGACCCGCACACCATCTACCAGTTCGGCGCGCTGGCCACCAAGGTGGCGGCGGCCGAGGCCCTGCTGACCTCGGCGGCCGCCACCCTGGACGAGATCGGCCTGGTCCCGCGGGACGCCGCCGCGGCGGCCCGCGGCTCGCTCGCGGTCGCCCAGGCCAAGGCGTTCGGCACCGAGGCGGCGGCCGAGGTGGCCAGCGGCCTGTTCGCCCTCACCGGGGCCAGCGCGGCCGACGAACGGCACGACCTGAGCCGGCACTGGCGCAACGCCCGCACCCACGGCAGCCACGACCCGGTGGCCTGGAAATACCATCACCTCGGCAACTACCTGCTCAACGACGCCCTGCCGCCCAACCACGGGCAGATCTGAGCATGACCCGAGTGCACGCGGGGCCGGACCAGGACGTCCCGGCCGCGCAGTTCCGGGACGCCATGGGCTATTTCGCGACCGGCGTCACGGTGATCACCTCGGTCGGGGCCGACGGCGATCCGGTCGGGACCACGGCCAACGCGGTCACCTCGCTGTCGCTCGACCCGCCGCTCATCCTGGCCTGTTTCGACCTGGCCAGCCTGACCCTTGAGGCGATCCGCGGGCACGGCGCGTTCGTGGTGAACGTCCTCGCCGCCGAACAGGAGCACCTGTCGGCCAACTTCGCCCGGCGCGGGCTGGCCGCGGCCTGGGACCAGGTCCGGCACCGGCACGGGGCTACCGGCACCCCCCGGATCGACGGCGTCCTGGCCGTCCTGGAGTGCACCGTCGAGCACCACGTGCCCGGCGGCGACCACGAGATCGTCATCGGCCGCGTCCGGCACGTGCAGACCAGCGCGAACCCCGCCGCCCCGCTCATCTTCTACCGCGGCCGCTACACCTCACTGGCTTCATAGCGCGGCCCGCCACACCCGTGGCGGGCCGCACCGGACGAGGTAAGGGTCAGGGGATGTAGTACATCGGGTTGGGGATCTTGACCTGGTGGCCGGCGTGCCCGCCGAGCAGGTCGCTGTACTGGTCGCCGAAGTCGGCCACGATCGCATAGCCCTCGCTGGCGATGTGGGCGCGGGTGCCGGACTTGTACTCGATCGTGGTGCAGGCCGGCGCCTTGGCGCAGTGCAGGTAGGACGGCGGCGTGGCCGGCTTCAGGAACAGGTGCCCGTCGGCGGGCTTGGCGTAGCCCGCGCTGACCAGGTTGGCGACGGTGGCGTCGGTCTGGGTCTGGGGCCGGCCGGTGATGAAGAAGACGGCGTAGCCGTGGCTGGAGGCGTAGCTGACCAGGGCCGGCATGTAGAACACGGCCGGGAACGCCCCGGCGTTGACGAAGACCGCGTTGCTGGCCGGGGTATAGCCGAACTGGTTGGCGATCTCGTAGTCGTAGGTGTTGAGCAGGGTGTCGTCGATGTCGAACACGACGGCCGGCTTGCCCGAGCCGTGGTGCTGGTGAATGGCCCAGCCCAGGTAAGACTCGGCCGAGGACACGATCTGGTGCATCTGCTTGGCGTAGTTGCTGGCGGGGGACGGGACGGTGACGGTCCCCACGACCGGGAAGGTGGCGCTGGCCGAGCCGTAGTAGTGCTCGATCTGGTCCTCGAGCACCGTGACGTTCATCTCGGTGTTGCCGTTCTTCGGCGTGTAGGCGTCTTCGGCCTTCACCTTGGCCGCCTGCTGCGCGATGGACGGCGGCCCGCCGTGGCCGGCCGCCGCGCTGGCCGCCGTGAGCGACCCGAAGGCCAGTCCGGCCGCCGCGATCACCGAGCCGGCCAGCAGCGGCCAGGACCGGCCGAACCGGGACCGTTCGCGGGGTGGAGCGTCGTTGGTATCGGTCGAGTGCCATTTCATGGCGTTCCTCCTGGCAGGCCCCGTGGCATTTTGTTTAACAAAGTCGGACTCTGCCATGGAAACCGGACAACAGGCAAGCGTCGTTACGTCAGGACCTCAGATACTGGGCGGGTGGACCTGTTCATCGACGCGGCGGGCGAGCGGGGGCTGAGCGAGCAGCTCTACGAGCAGATCAGGGGGGCGATCGCGGCGGGCAGGCTGCGGCCCGGGGATCAGCTGCCGCCCAGCCGCGACGCCGCCCGCCAGCTCGGGATCTCCCGGCATACCGTGACGACGGCGTACGGGCGCCTGGTGGCGGAGGGGTTCGTCTGCGGCCGGGCCGGCGGTGGCAGCTTCGTGGCCGAGCTCGAAGTCCCGGGGCCAGCTGCCGGTCGCGGGTCCGGAACCGTGGCCGTCCCGACGGCGGTCAGGCCGTCCCGCCGCTTCACCGGCTGGACATCCGGGGACACCCCGCTGCAGCCTCCGCAGGTCCGGTACGACCTGCGCGCGGGCATCGCTGATCCGCGGCTGTTCCCGGCCGCGGCCTGGCACCGCATGGGCCGGTCGGCGGCCGCGCGCCCGGGCGGCAGGCCGGCCGCCACCGGCGATCCGGCGGGGGAGTACGGCCTGCGTCTCGCGATCGCCCGGTGGATCAGGCGGTCCCGTTCGGTAGCGGCCGAGGCGGACACCGTGGTCGTCACCTCGGGCGCGCAGCACGCCGTCAACCTGGTCGCCCGGGTCGTGCTCGAGCCGGGCGAGACGGTGGCCGTCGAGGACCCCGGGTACCTGCCGGTCGTGCGGCTGCTGCGGTCGCTGGGCGTCCGGGTCGCCGGGGTGCCGGTCGACGAGCAGGGCCTGATCGTCGACCAGCTTCCGCCGGCCGCGCGGATCGTCTACCTGACCCCCTCGCACCAGTACCCGCTGGGCGCCGTGCTGTCGATGGGGCGGCGCCGCGAGCTGCTCAGCTGGGCCGCGCGGCACGACGCGGCGATCATCGAGGACGACTACGACAGCGAGTTCCGTCACGTGGACCGCCCGCTCGAGCCGATCCACCGGCTCGACGACAGCGGGCGGGTGATCTACGTCGGCTCGTTCTCCAAGGTGCTCTCGCCGGAGCTGCGGCTCGGGTTCGCGGTCGTGCCGCCGTCGCTGGCCGGCCCGGTGACCGCGCTGCGGCAGCTCATCGACTGGCATCCGCCCACCATGGCCCAGTTCGCCCTGGCCGGCCTGCTGGAGGACGGCACGGTCGACCGGCACCTGCGCCGGGCGGGCCGGATCTACAGCCAGCGCTACCAGCTCGTCCGGGCTGCCCTGGCCGGGCCGCTGAGCCCGTGGCTCACCGCGTTGCCGGCCCAGGCCGGCCTGCACCTCACCGCCCGGCTGCGCGGCTCATGCGACGAGGACCAGGTGCGGGCGGCCGCGGCCGCCCGGGGCATCGCGACCACGGGCCTGAGCCAGTACTTCCACGCTCGTGCGGCCCAGCCAGGGCTCGTCATCGGGTTCGGGGCGATTGAGGCCGCCGGGCTCGCGGGGGCACTGGACGGGCTACGGAACTCGTTCGGCAGCCTGTGATTTGGTCTGGTCGATTTGACTCATCTTGGACCTCGACGCCGGTCCATGGCGTCGATAGCGTGCCAGGATGCAGCAACTGACGACCGAACCCGCCCTGCCCCTGGACACCGCCAGCATGCCCTGGATACCGACCGGCACGGGCAAGTCCTTCCGGCCGCTGCGCTTCACCGCCGACGGCTGGTCGGAGCTGATGCGCCTGGAGCCGGGCAGCGTGGTGCCCCTGCACCGGCATACCGGCGAGCTGCACGCCTTCAACATCAGCGGCACCCGCGAGATCCTGGGGACGGGCGAGCTCGTCGGGCCCGGCAGCTACGTCTACGAGCCCGCCGGGACCGTCGACACCTGGGGCGCGACCGCGGACGGGCCCTGCGTCATCCACCTCAAGGCCACCGGGGTCATCGAGTATCTCGGGCCCGACGGCCAGGTCACCGAGACCATCTCCGCGGCCAGCCAGCGTGCCATCTACCTGGACTGGTGCCAGCGCGAAGGCGTTACTCCCGACCCGCGGATCCTCGGCTGAATCACGCTACTACTTCAGGAGGCAGCTTCGATGAACAGCCCTGACGGCACCATGCGCGCTATGCGCGCCTCGGCTAGCGATCCGGCCACCCTGAGCCTGGACGAGGTGCCCATCCCGCAGCCCGGGCCGGGTGAGGTGCTGGTGCGGGTCGCGGCGACCGCGGTTACCGCCCAGGAGCTGACCTGGCCGGAACACTGGCCGGTCATTCCCTGCCACGACCTGTCCGGCGTGGTGGCCGGCTCGGGGACCGGCGGCACGGGCCTGCCGGATGGCACCGAGGTGTTCGGGCTGATCGGCTTCGACCGCCCGGGCGCCGCCGCCGAGTACGTCACCGTCCCCGCCGCTGACCTGGCCGCCAAGCCGGCCGGCGTCGACCACGTGGCCGCGGCGGCCATCCCGCTGGGCGGCCTGACCGCCTGGCAGGCCCTGCACGACCACGCGGACCTGCAGCCCGGCCAGCACGTGCTGGTCCACGGCGGGGCCGGCGGCGTCGGCGCCTACGCGGTCCAGGTCGCGGTGGCCCTCGGCGCCCGGGTCACGGCCACCGCCTCGGCCCGCGACGCCGCGTACGTCGCCGATCTCGGCGCGCACCAGGTCATCGACTACAAGGGCCGGTTCGAGGACGAGGTCCGCGACGTCAACGTGGTCGTCGACCCGGTCGGGGGTGACACGATGGCCCGGTCCTGGCCGGTGCTGCGGGCCGGCGGCATCCTGGTCGCGATCGCCGATGAGGCGCCGAAGGACCAGGGCGGCCGGGACGACGTGCGGAGCGTGTACTTCGTGGTCGAGCCCAGCGGGGCGCAGCTCGGCGAGCTGGCCGAGCTCGTCGACGACGGGAAGCTGCGGGCAGCCGTCAGCGCGACGTTCGGCCTGGCCGACCTGCGCGAGGCGTTCGCCGCCCAGCAGCGCCGCAGCCACCCCGGCAAGATCGTGGTGACGGTCGCGGGCTAGCCTCCGGCCCGCACGGCGGCCCGCCCGCACGGCGGCCCGCCCGCACGGCGGCCCGCCCGCACGGCGGCGCGACGAGGCATGAAACCGGGCTGCCAGTGCGTTCTGGCGGGCTGAATCCCGGGTTTCATGCTGTCGCGGCCAGGTTAGCGCCCGCCTAGGGCGGCCCGGCTAAATGTCGGTGGCCGGGCTTAGTGTCGGATTATGGCGGGTAACAGGTTGTCGGTGCACGATCGTGAGCAGTTCCTGGCCGAGCCGCACATCGCGGCCTTGTCGGTGGCGGACGGACCGGGCCGGGGGCCGCTGACCGTGCCGATCTGGTACCAGTACCAGCCCGGGGCCGAGGTGTGGATCCTGACCGAGTCCACCTCGCACAAGGCGGCCCTGATCGAGGCGGCCGGGCGGTTCACCCTGATGGTCGACCGGCTCACACCGACGACCCGGTACGTGTCTGTGGAGGGGCCGGTCACGCGTACCGTCCCGGGCACCGATGCGCTGCGGCGGGAGATCGCCGAGCGCTATCTGCCGCCGGACCAGGCTAAGGCGTATCTCGAGCTCGCCGAGGCCGAGTTCGACCCGGAGATCGCCATCTACCTGCGTCCGGAACGCTGGCTGTCGTCGGATCTCGGCCCGGCCTGAGGCTAGCCGCCGGCCGGTCCGGTGGAGCTCGCGCGGGCCACCGAGGCGGAAAAGCCGTCCCAGCTCGAGCGGCTGGCCGGCTTCCACGCCGGCACGCGGACACCGCTCCGGCGGCGATCGCCCAGCTGCCGGACGCCGCCACCAGCGGCGGCAACGTCTTCGCCGCCCTGATGGACGCCGTCCGGCACTGCTCGCTCGGCCAGATCAGCGACGCCTTCTTCGAGGCCGGGGCCAGTACCGGCGTAACGTGTGAGCCGACCGAAGGGACCTTATGCCGACGTTGCGCGATGACCTCGGGCATCCGGTCAGCCTGACCGAGCCGCCGCAGCGCATCGTCTCGCTGGTCCCGTCCCTGACCGAGGCTCTCGCCGTGACCGTCCCCGGCCGGCTGGCAGGCGCCACCGACTGGTGCACCCACCCGGCAGGCCTCGATGTCCCGCGGGTCCGCGGCACGAAGAACCCCGACCGGGCCGCCATCGCCGCGCTGTGCCCGGACCTCGTCGTGGCCAATCGCGAGGAGAACCGGCGGTACGACGTCGAGCACCTGCGGGCGGCCGGGATCCCCGTGTGGGTCACCGAGATCGAGACGGTCGACGCCGCCCTGCGCTCGCTGCGCCGGCTGTTCACCGACGTCTTGTCCGTCCCCGAGCCCGGATGGATCCGCTCGGCGGCCAGCGAGTGGTCAGGACCGCCTGCGCTCCCGGCCCGGCGCGCCGTCGTCCCCATCTGGCGCGACCCCTGGATGGTGGTCGGGGCCCGCACCTTCGCCGGCGACATGATCACCCGGCTGGGCCTGACGCACGTATTCGCCGGTTCCCCGGACCGCTACCCCCGGCACGAGCTGGCCAGCCTGGCGGTCGCGGGCGCCGAGCTCGTCGTGCTGCCCGACGAGCCTTATCGCTTCACCGCCGGCGACGGGCCCGAGGCCTTCCCCGGCATCGCGGCGGCGCTCGTCTCCGGCCGGAGCCTGACCTGGTACGGCCCCTCGCTGACCACCGCCCGGGCTGAGCTGACCGCATCCATCCAGGCCGCCCTCGGCCGGGACCCAGGGTGACCTTCAGGCCGGGACCGGCGGCCGAAATGCCGGGACCAGCGGCCGACGTGGACGCGGCCGGGGCGCTCGCCGTGGCGGCCGGCGCCGGGCCGTATTTCGCCATCGAGCCGCGGGCCGAGGGCGGGGGCTGGCGGCCGGCCAGCCTGCTGGCCGGCGATCCGGCGATGCTGACCGACCGGGTGACGCACGCCCGGGGGGTCATCGCCGGCCGGGCCGGCCTCGCGCCCGCGGAGGTGGCCGAACGCGTGGCCGCCTCGATCGTCTTCCTGGGACTGGCCTCGCGCCTGGTGTCGCCGTCGCTGGGCGCGGCCGTGCTCGGCGGCGTGGTCCCGCACCTGACCCTGGACAACCTGTGGTGGCGTCCGGTCGAGGGCGGCCCGGTGCCGCTGGCGGTCATGGGGTCCGGCCCGGTCACCGGGCGGGAGATCAGCGACCAGCGGCCCGACGACGCGGCCAGGCTGCTATCGGAGCAATGCGTCCAGGGCCTGGCCGGGCCGGTGGCCCGCGCCTTCCAGGGCTTGTTCCGCCTCTCGCCGCTGGTGCTGCGGGGCAACATCGCATCCGCGCTGGCGGGTGCCGCCGGGATGCTGGCCGGGAGCTTCCCGGACCGGGCCGAAACCGCGGCCCAGCTGACGGCCCGGATGCTCGCCCTCGAACCGCTGCGGGGCGCCGGGGAGCTCGTGCAGCCGGACGCCTCGCAGCCGCGGCGTTTCCTGGTCCGCCGCAGCTGCTGCCTGTTCTACCGGATTCCGGGCGGCGGGACCTGCGGTGACTGCGTGCTGACCCCGGAAGACGTCAGGCGCCGGCAGTGGCAGGCGGCCCTCGGCCGCCAGCCGGCCGGCGGGTAGCCTCCATACCGTGAAGGGAGCGCTGCTGGTCGCCGGCACGCACAGCGACGTCGGCAAGACGGCCATCACGGCCGGGCTGTGCCGGTGGCTGGTCCGGGAGGGCGTGCGGGTCGCTCCGTTCAAGGCCCAGAACATGGCGCTGAACAGCATGGTCACCGCCGAGGGGGCGGAGATCGGCCGCGCCCAGGCCATGCAGGCGGCCGCGGCCCGGATCGCGCCGACGCACCTGATGAACCCGGTCCTGCTGAAACCCGCCAGCGACCGGCGGTCCCAGGTGATCGTGCTCGGCCGGCCCTGGCGCGACGCCGACGCGCACACCTACCAGCAGCTCAAGCCGGAGCTGCTGGATATCGTCCTGGACAGCCTGGCCACCTTGCGGGCCAGCTACAACGTGGTCATCTGCGAGGGCGCGGGCAGCCCGGCCGAGATCAACCTGCGGGCCGGGGACATCACCAACATGGGGCTGGCGCGGGCGGCGGACCTTCCGGTCCTGATCGCCGGCGACATCGACCGGGGCGGCGTGTTCGCCTCGCTCCTCGGCACCCTCGCCCTGCTCGAGCCCGCGGACCAGCGGCACGTCGTCGGCTACCTGATCAACAAGTTCCGCGGCGACCACGCCATCTTGAAGCCCGGCCTGGACTGGCTGTCCGAGCTCACCGGACGGCCGTGCGCGGGCGTCCTGTCCTGGTTGCCCGGCGCCTGGCCCGACGGCGAGGACAGCATGCGGCTGGAGCAGGGCCAGCCGTGGACGACACATGACGCCGCGGACCAGGCGCTGCGGATCGCCGTGATCCACTTTCCCCGGCTGTCGAACTACACTGACATCGATCCTCTGGCCTGCGAGCCGGGCGTGCTGGTGCGCCTGGCCAAGCAGCCTGAGGACATCGCCGACGCGGATCTCGTCATCCTGCCGGGTACCCGCGCGACCGTGCACGACCTGCAGTGGATGCGCGACCGCGGCCTGGCCGAGGCGGTCGGCCGCCGCGCCCGCCAGGGCCTGCCGGTCATCGGCCTGTGCGGCGGCTACCAGATGCTCGGCGGCCGCATCGCCGACGGCGTGGAAAACGAGATCGCCGAGGCGCCGGGACTCGGGCTGCTGCCGGTCACGACGCAGTTCACCCGGGCCAAGACGCTGCGGCAGTCCCGCGGCAGCGTGCGCGGGATGCCGGTACACGGCTACGAGATCCACCACGGGCAGGCCCAGGCGGACGGCGGCGAGCCGCTGATCATCACCGAGGACGGAGCCGGGGAAGGGTGCGTGGCCGGACCGGTCAGCGGCACGTCCTGGCACGGGATATTCGAGAACGACGACTTCCGCCGGGCCTTCCTGACCGAGGTCGCCCGCCAGACGGGCCGCCGGTGGACCCCGGCCCAGGTGTGCTTCGCGCAGGTGCGCGAAAACTGGCTCGACGCGCTGGGCGACCTGGTGGCCGACGGGCTCGACACCGCCCTGGTCCGCCGGCTGATCAGCGACGGGGTGCCCGACGGCCTGCCCAGCCTGCGGGTGAGCCGGTGAGAACGGTTTCCGTGATCGGGATCGGGGCCGGGAATCCCGAGCACATCACCGTCCAGGCGATCAACGCGCTCAATGCCGTCAACGTCGTCTTCATGGTGGACAAGGGTGACGTGAAGCGCGAACTCACCGACCTGCGCCGGACCATCTGCGAACGGTACATCACCGGCTCGTCCTACCGGATCGTGACGATGGCCGACCCGGACCGCGATCGGGGCGCGGCCGCCTACGAGCCAGCCGTCGATGACTGGCGCACCCGGCGCGCGGCGATCTACGAGCGGCTGATCGCCGGCGAGCTCGGCGAGCAGGACCACGGCGCGTTCCTCGCCTGGGGCGACCCCGCGATCTACGACAGCACCGTGCACATCCTCGACGAGGTGCTGGCCTGGGGCGCGGTCACCTTCGAGCTGCAGGTCATCCCCGGCATCAGCAGCGTCCAGGCCCTGGCCGCCGGGCACAAGACCAGCCTGACCCGAACGGGGCGGCCGGTCCACATCACCACCGGGCGGCTGCTGGCCCGTGGTTTTCCCGCCAACGCCGACAACGTGGTCGTGATGCTGGACAGCGGGGGAGCCTTCGCCGACGTGGATGGCGACCTGGACATCTTCTGGGGCGCCTACCTCGGCAGCGAGGACGAGATCCTGATCTCCGGCCGGGTAGCGGAAGTCGGGCCGGAAATCACGGCCGCACGGGCGGCCGCCCGTGACCGCCACGGCTGGATCATGGATACCTACCTGCTCAGGCGGCCGGACCGCAGGTGAGGCGGACCACTGTCCTGATCCTCGGCGGCACCGCGGAGGCCCGGGAGCTAGCCGCCCGGCTGGCCGCCCGGCCGGACCTGCGCGTGATCTCCTCGCTGGCCGGCCGGACCGCCGATCCGGCGCTACCGGCCGGCGAGGTGCGGATCGGCGGTTTCAGCGGCGCCGACGGGCTGGCCGGCTGGCTGGCGGCCGAGCGGGTCGCGGCCGTGGTCGACGCCACCCACCCGTTCGCGCAGGCCATCAGCGCCCACGCCGCCCTCGCCTGCGCGCGATCGCGGCTGCCGCTGCTGCGGCTGCTGCGGCCGCCGTGGACCGCCCGCCCGGGTGACGACTGGCGCGAGGTCAGCTCGCTGGCGGCCGCTGCGGAGCGGCTGCCGTCCGCGGGACGGCGGGCGTTCCTCACCACCGGCAAGCAGGGGCTGGCCGCCTTCGCGGCGCTGGACCAGACGTGGTTCCTGATCCGCTGCGCCAGCCCGCCGGACGGCCCGCTGCCCGCCGCCCGCCGCGTCATCGTCACCCGGGAACCCGGCAACGCCGGCGCCGAGCGCGCGCTCATGACCCGGCACCGGATCGACGTGCTGGTCACCAAGAACAGCGGCGGGGCGCTGACGGCCGGCAAGCTCCAGGCCGCGCGAGAACTCGGCCTGCCGGTCATCATGATCCGCCGCCCGCCGCCAGAGGATGTTCCGGCCTGCGCGTCACCCGGTGATGCCGTGAGCTGGCTGGAGCACCGGTGGTTAATCTGCGGGGACAAGGGGATCGGGGATTCATGGTTGCCGTTCTGCTTCTCGTGGTCAGCTTCGCCGTGATGGTGACCGGCGCGGTGGTGTTCACCAACGCCGTCGAGTGGGCGGGCACCCGGCTTCACCTCGGCCACGGCGCGGTCGGCAGCGTGCTGGCCGCCGTGGCCACCGCGATGCCGGAATCGCTGATCCCGGTCATCGCCGTCATCACCCAGGGCCGGCAGGCCGGGCCGGTCGCGATCGGCGCCATCGTCGGGGCGCCGTTCCTGCTGGCCACCGTGGCCATGGCGGTATGCGGGGCCGCCGCCCTCATCTACCGGACCCGGCGGCCAGCCGCGCGGCTGCAGCCCGACCGCAGCGCCACGTCCCGGGACCTGTACGTCGTCCTGGGGGCGTTGCCGCTCGCCATCGTCATCGGGCTGTCCGGCGCGTTCCCCTTGCGCCTGGCCGGCGCGGCGGTGCTGGTGGCCGGGTACGCGGTGCTCGTCTGGAAGACGATCGTCCAGGGCAGGCAGGAAGGCAGCGCGGAAGAGCCGGCCCCCCTGTACTTCGACACCACCAAGGACGACCCGCCGAGCACGTTCCAGCTCCTGGCCCAGATCCTCGTCAGCATCGGCATGCTCGTCGGCGCGGCGGAGCTGTTCGTGAGCAACGTCGAGCACCTGGCGACCGGGCTCGGCGTCGATCCGCTGATCCTGACGCTGGTGATCGCGCCGCTGGCCACCGAGCTCCCGGAGACGCTCAACAGCGTGATCTGGATCCGCCAGGGCAAGGACACCCTCGCCCTGGGCAACATCACCGGCGCCATGGTCCTGCAGTCGATGCCGCTGATGGCCTTCGGCATGGTGTTCACCGACTGGCGGCTGACCGCTCCCGCGCTGGCGGCCATGATCGCCGCGCTGGCCGGCACGGCGCTCAGCCTGCTCGCCGTGCTGCGCGCCCGCGGCTGGTCGGCGCCGTTCGCCGGCTGGTCGGCTGGTCTGTACCTCGGCGGGATCGCCGCGATCCTGGCCGCGATCTGACCTGGCTTACAGCCAGTCCTTGCGCTTGAAGACGAAGTAGAGGATCACCCCGGCCAGGACCATCGTGATGAGGGAGGCGTCGAGGCCGGCCTTGGTGCCGAAGCCGGGGTAAGGAACGTTCATCCCGAAGTACCCGGTGATGAGGGTGGGGATGGCGATGATCGCGGCCCAGCCGGTGACCTTTTTGGTGATGACATTCAGCCGGTTGCCCTGGATGGTCACGTTCGTCTCCAGGATGCTGTTGACCAGATCGCGCAGGCTGTCGGTCCACTCGGCGGCCCGCAGCACGTGATCGTAGACATCCTGGTAGTAGGGCATCAGGTCATCCGATGCGACGTGCAGGTCACGCCGCATCAGCGTGTTGATCACCTCGCGCATGGGAATCACCACCCGGCGCAGCAGCACCAGGCTCTTGCGCAGCTGGAAGCTGCGTCGCTGGACCTCCATACTGTGCGGTTTGTCGTCGAACAACTGGTCCTCGATTTCCTCCACGTTCTCGTCCAGGCTCTGCACCGCGTCGAAGTGGCCGTCGACGATGTAGTCCAGCAACCCGTACAGCAGGTAGCCGACCCCGAACTTGGTCAGGTCGGGGTTTTCGTCCCAGCGCTGGACGACCGCGCCGATGTCCAGGCCGTCGTCCTTGCGGACGGTGATCAGCGCCCGCCGGGTGATGAAGGCCGAGAGCTCGCTGGTGGCCAGTTCGCCGGTGGCGGTGTCGAGCCGGGCGCCGTAGGCGCTCAGGAACAGGTGGCTGCTGTAGCGGTCGAGCTTGGACCGCTCGCTGTGGTGCAGCGCGTCCTCGACGGCCAGCGGGTGCAGGCCGAACTCCTCGCTCAGCACGGCGAGGTCCTCGCGGTCGGGACCGTGCAGGTCCAGCCAGACGGTGACGGACTCGTCGGGCAGGTAGTCGCTGATGTCGGCGACCGGGAATCCCTCGAGCTCGAGCTGGCCGTCCCGGTACAGCCGCGTGCGCGCCTGGCAGCGGGTCGGGCTCTCCTTGCACAGGGCGGACACCGCCACCTGCTGCGGGTCCTGGCCGTGGAAGGTCTCGCCCGGCGTCGGCCGGGATCCCAGCACGCCGGTGCTCTCGTCGGCCGGATCGCGCTCGGAAGGCTGAGTCTGCGTCGGTACGGTCATCGTTCCCTCGCTCTATACGACTTCAGGCGAGTGGCGCTATCGGAAAGCAGCGGCCAGGCCCGGCGAACAGCCAGCATAGCCGGGTCGAGGAGCCGCACCGGAACAGCTGGACATCTGATCATCTGATCAGCATTGACAGTGAAGAATGGTTCGCATGGCGAGAGTCAGCGAGGTACGGCGCGGACGGATCCGGGCGGTCAGGTCGGCGCTGGAAGCGCGCGAGTGGGGTCGCCTGGCCGCGATGTTCGCGTTCATCATCGCGATCAACGCGCTCGGCTGGGGGATCTTCGTCCTCTACGTGATGCCGCACCACTTCGACTACAAGGGCGAGGGCGGCAGCGCCGGCCTCGGCGTCGGGCTCGGGGTGGCCGTCACCGCGTGGTTCCTCGGCTTCCGGCATGCTTTCGACGCCGACCACATCTCCTGCATCGACAACACCACCCGCAAGCTGATGGCCGACGGGAAACGCCCGCTGGGCAGCGGGTTCTTCTTCTCCTTCGGCCACTCCACGGTGATCGTGGCGGTCGGCGTCGGCATCACGGTCGCGGCCCGGGCCGTGTTCGGCGCGGTGGTGAACCCGAGCTCGGCGTACGAGACCGCCGGCGGGGAGATCGGGACGGCGGTCTCGGCCGGGTTCCTGTACCTGATCGCGGTGCTGAACCTGATCGTGCTGGCCGGGATCTTCAAGGTGTTTCGCGAGATGCGCTCCGGCTCCTACGACGAGGCCGAGCTCGAGGCGCAGCTGCAGGCCCGCGGGCTGATGTACCGGTTCTTCGGCCGGTTCATGAAGTCGATCAACCACACCTGGCAGCTGTATTTCGTCGGGCTGATCTTCGGCATCGGCTTCGACACCACCACCGAGGTCGTGCTGCTCGCCGCGACGGCCTACGCGGCGATCCAGGGCCTGCCCTACTTCGCGGTGCTGGCGCTGCCCTTCCTGTTCGCCGGCGGCATGATGCTGTTCGACACCCTGGACGGGGCGTTCATGAACTTCGCCTACGGGTGGGCGTTCGCCCGGCCGGTGCGCAAGGTGTACTACAACCTGGTCATCACCGGGCTGTCGATCGGCGCGGCGTTCATCATCGGCACCATCGAGATCCTCGGCGTGCTCACCACCGAACTGCACCTGCACGGCGGCTTCTGGGACGTCATGGCCAACTTCAACATCAACGTGGCCGGATTCTGCATCGTGGCGCTGTTCGTCGTCGTCTGGGCGGCGGCCCTGGCCTACTGGCGCTGGGGCAAGGTCGAAGACCGCTGGAGCGCCAGCGTCCCGGCCGCGCCCGAGCCATAGGCATTCCCGCCGTCCAAGGACATCGAATCTGACGCCCCCAGGGCAGGCCGTCCTGCGCGGCAGGCTCGACGCCGTGCTCGCCGAGCAGGACGACCGTGCCAGGATCGCCGCCGATGCGTGAGCACGATGTGACCGCGCTGTCCATCGCCGAGCTGGAGGCGGCCCGCCGCGAGCTGACCGCGAGCCTGGCACTGGTCCGCCCTGGCTCCCCAGTCCGGGTGCCGATCGAGGCCCGCATGACGGCGATTGACGCCGAGCTGGCCGGACGGGCAGCCATCCGACCCGGATTACCCGGCCAGGATGCGGGCTAGCGGCGCCGGGGCATGGGTCATGAGCCGGCACCGTCGTCTAGGCGCTGGGCGACCATGGTCTGGCCGTCGCGGATTCGCACGATCCGGTCGGCCACGGCCGCGAGCAGCGCCTCATCGTGACTGACCAGGGCGATCGCCAGCCCGGAGGACCGAGTGAGCCGGAGCAGGTCGACGATCTCGGCCGCCGTGGTGACGTCGAGGCTGGCGGTCGGCTCGTCGGCGACGATGAGGGAAGGGCGGGCGATCAGCGCCCGGGCGATGGCCACCCGCTGGCACTGGCCGACCGAGAGCTGGCCCGGCCGGCGGTGCGGGTCCAGCTCGCCGAGCCGGACCTGGGCCAGTGCCTCGCTAGCTAGCCGGAGCCGTTCCGGACGGCTGAGGCGCTCGGTCACCGTGGCTGGCTCGGTGATGCTGCGCCAGATCGGCCAGCGGCGGTCGAGCGATGCCACCGGGTCCTGGAAGACCGGCATGACGTACCCCCGGGGCACGGGCGCGTGGCCGCCGGCGAAGGTCACGGTGCCCGATTCGGGGGCCTCGATCCCGCTCGCGATGCGGAGCAGGGTGGATTTGCCGGACCCGGAGGGCCCGGCGATGCCGACGATCTCGCCGGCGTGGATGGTGAGGCTGGCGTCGTGCAGCGCCTGGATCGCGGCTGTTCCGCTGCGGTAGCTCACCGACACCCGGTCGAGGGTGACGACCGGGCGCGTGGCGGCCGGGCGCGGCGCGGCGTCGGCCGGCCGCGGGGCGGACCTGATGGTATCGGCCGCGGTGAGGAGCCGGGTGGTGTACTCGTGCCGCGGCGCCGTGGTGATGGCGCCGGTCGGCCCGGTCTCGACGATGCGGCCGCCGCGCAGGACGGCGATGCGGTCCGCGTGGTTCTCCACCAGGCGGAGGTCGTGGCTGATGAGCAGCAGGCTGCGGCTGGCCCGGCGCACCGCGTGCAGGACGCCGTCGGCGAGTTTCGCGTCCAGGGCGCTGGTCGGCTCGTCGGCCAGCACGAGTTCGGGGTCGTGCACCGTGGCCGCGCTGATGCTGGCCCGCTGGAGCATGCCGCCGGACCATTGGTGCGGGCGGTCCCGGAGCCGGGTGGCCGCGGTCCCGATGCCGAGCGCGCTCATCCGCTGCTCGACGACGCCCGGCGGCACGGCGGCGCCGTGAGCGCGCCAGGCCTCCTCGATGTGGTGGCGGACCGTGCGGATCGGGTCGCAGGCGGCGTAAGGGTCCTGGGCGACGTACCCGAGATGCGTGCCGAGCAGGACGCGGCGGCTCTTGGCGGACGCGCGGCCGATGTCGGTCCCGCCGAGCTCGATCGTGCCGGTGACGGTCGCGTGGCGGGGGAGCAGGCCGAGGATGGCGCGGGCCAGGGTGGTCTTGCCGCAGCCCGATTCGCCCACCAGGGCCAGGCACTCGCCCTCGTGGACATCGAGGTCCAGGCCGTCGAGCACGACCGGGCCGGACCTGTACCGGACGGTGAGATCGCGGATCCGCAGCTGGGGGGCCGTCATGCGCGGCCCGGGTCGGTGCTGTCGCGGAGCGCGTCGCTGAGAAGGGTGGCCGCGGTCACGGCGGCGATGATGCCCAGCCCGGGCCCGATGACCAGCCACGGCGCTACCGTGTCGTACAGCTGGGAGTCGTTGAGCATGCTGCCCCACTCGGCGGTCGGTGGCTGCACGCCCAGGCCGAGGAAGGACAGCCCGGCCAGGCCCAGGATCGTGTCGCCGAGCCCGAGGGTGGCGGCGATGAGGGCCTGGACGGCGGCTCCGGGCAGGACGTGACCGGCGAGGATCCGGCTCGTGCGGATCCCGGCCATCCGGGCCGCCGTCACATCCGGACGCTGGCGGGCGCCGATCGTGTAGCTGCGGGACAGCTTGGCCAGGCCGGCCCAGCCGGTGATGGTCACGGCGAGGATCAGGTGACCGAAACCGGGGCCGAGCGCGCCCACCACCGCCAGGGCGAGGACGAGGGACGGCAGTCCGAGCAGCAGGTCGATCAGGCGGCTGACGCAGGCATCGAAGATCCCGCCGAGGAAGCCCGCCGCCGTCCCGACGGCGATGCCGATCACCGTGGTCAGCGCGAAGACCAGCAGCGCCGCCCCGAGCGTGGTGCGCGCGCCCGCGACCGTCCGGGCGAACTCGTCGCGGCCGGCGCCGTCGGTGCCCAGCCAGTGCCGGACGCCCGGCGGGGCGAGCTGGGCGGCGTAGTCGGTGACGTTCGGCCCGTGCGCGACGAACGGCCCGATCACGGCCAGCGCCGTGAGCAGGACCGCCAGCACGGCGCCGACCCGGAAGCCCCAGTGCCGGGAGAGCGTCCTGAGCAGGCCCGCGCGCGGGGCCACGTCGATGTCAGGCACGCCGGAGCCGGGGGTCGATCGCCGCGAGGGCCAGGTCGGTCAGCAGGCTCGCCACGATATAGGTAGCCACCGCGAGCATGGTGTACGTGACGACGACGGGCAGGTCACGAGCGTCGATCGCCTGCACGGTGTACTGGCCGACGCCGGGCCACGAGTAGACGGTCTCGGCGATGGGCGCGCCGCCGAGCAGCCCCGCCGCGCCGAGGCCGACCACGGTCAGGAACGGGGCGGCGGCGTTAGGCAGCACGTGGACGAATAGGCGGCGCCGCGCCGAGGCGCCGCGGGCCTGGCTGACGAGCAGGTACGACGCCGACCCCGCCTCCAGCAGGCTGACCCGCAGCACCCGGGCCCAGTAACCGGCCGCGCCGATCGCCAGCGTGGCGGCGGGCCACCCGACCGTCGACCACGTGCCGTCGGAGACGACGCGGCCCAGGTTCAGGTGGACGACGAGGATGTCGAGCACGAACAGCCCGATCAGGAAACCGGGTGTGACGACCATCAGCACCGTGACCGTCCGGATGACGCCGTCGATCCAGGTCCCGGCGGCCCCGGCCGACGCCAGCCCGAGCACCAGCGCGAGCACGACGGCGATGACCATCGCGGTGAGCGTCAGGCGCGCCGTGGCCGGCAGGTGGGTCGCGAACGCCCGCATTACCGGCTGCCCGGTCTGCCAGGACGTGCCGAAGTCGCCGTGGACTGCTCGCTCCAGCCAGTGCCAGTAGCGCGGCCCGACCGGGCCGCTCAGCCCGAGCTGGCGTCGCGTGGCCGCGATCAGGGCCGGCGGCGGGTCGGCTACGCCCCGGGCGGCCAGCACCGTCCGGGCCGGATCACCCGGGGCGAGCAGCAGCAGCGCCCAGACGCAGATGCTGGTGACCCACAGTGTGAGGAGCGCCTGGCCGATGCGGAACGCAGCTGACCTGAGCACTCCGCCGCCCGCGTCAGCTGGTGGGTGCGGTCGTGGCGCTGACCCACAGGTTCGCCGTCGGCACCGGGAAGTGCCGCCACGCCGGGCCGGCGATGACCGCCGGGAGCCGCTGGCCGACGAAGATGCCGTAAGCGTTGCTGGCGATGATCTGCTGCGTCTGCTTGAGCAGGTTGTCCCGGGTGCCGGTGTCCACGGCGGTGGCGAGCTGATCGATCAGCCTGTTCAGCTTCGGGTTGCCGGCACCGGTCGTGTTGCTCGCGCCCTTGGTCGCGAAGTACTCCTGGAGTGGCGTGATGGGATCACCGGCGAACAACGTCGTCCCGTCCCCTTCCAGGGCTGACGTCCAGCCGGTCGGGTTCTTCTGGGCTGCGTCGATGTCGGGCACACCGCTAATCGAGACGTCGAAGCCGAGCGAGGACAGCTCCGCCTGCATCGCCACCGCGAGCGTCTGCGTGTCCGGCTGCTCCGCGTACGTGTCGATCGTGAAGGCCAGCGCCTTGCCGCCCCTGTGCCGCACCCCGCCGGACGAGCCGGTCGTCCAGCCGTCGGCGGTGAGCAGGCTCGTCGCCTTCGACGCGCTGGTGACCTGCGTGGTCAGGGCGTAGGGCGCGGTGGGCGCGTACATCCCGGTGGCGGGCTTGTACAGGCCGTTCATCACCTCGCTAGCGAGCTGGTCGTAGTTGATCCCGGCCTGCACCGCCCGGCGCACCGCGACGTCGTTGAACGGCGCGGTGTGCTCGTTCAGGAAGAGCTGGAAGGTCGGGCCGCGCGGCGTCCCGGTGTCGAAGTAGGCGTCGGTGCGGCCGGTGAGCGTCTTGGCCGCCGTCGTCGGCGGGTACAGCGCCAGGTCGGCTTCGCCGTGCTCGACCGCGAGGATGCGGGACTGCGCGTCGGTGATGAACTTGACCGTCACCTCGGACAGCCGGGGCTTGCCGTCCCAGTAGAGGGGGTTGCGCACCTCGTGCATGATCTGGTCGTTGGCGTCGGTCACCACGTACGGGCCGGTGTAGATCTTGGCCGCGATCAGCTTGGCCGGGCTGCCCTTGGCGGTCAGGTAGCCAGCCTGGTCGTAGATGATGAAGAAGCTCTCGTCGCCGAGAAGGTACGGCATGTTCGGGACCGGGGTCTTCGTGGTGATGGTGACCTGATCGGCTCCGGTGGCGGTGAGCTGGGTGCCCGGCAGGGCCGCGGTGGCCGATGAGTTCTGCTTGAGCTGGTACTGCATGCACGCGATCAGCGACGCGGCGTTCAGCGGCTTGCCGTCCTGGAAGCGGATACCGGAATTCAGCGTCAGCACCCACGTCGTCGGCGAGGTGTTCGCCAGCGACTTCAGCAGCCACGGCTTGACGGTCCCGTCGGGCTGGGGCCGCATCAGGAGCTCGCCGTAACCGAGCTCGTTGCCCCAGTAGCCGTTCTCGACCGGGTCCAGGTCACCGATCGCGAAGCTGGTCGCGATGGTCAGGGTGCTCGGCTTGACGCTCGCTGGCGACGATGCCGTGGAGGAGGCCGACGTAGAGCAGGCCGAGACGCCTGCGAGCAAGAGGGCCGCCGCGCTCAGCGCGGCAATGTAACGCACAGTCATAAGCGGACCGCCTCCAGCACCTCGTGGATGGTTCCCTTCGGTGCCGCGGCCGGTCTCCTGGCTGACGGGATGCCAGCGACGAGCTGACTCGCTCCGGCCTGGCCTTCCCAGGCAAACGTGCCCGGTGGCCCTATCGCTAGACGACAGGAACGACCCGATCACAGTGGCGAGGGCCGCGCCGGCATCACACCGGCTTCCCGAACACCACGGCAAATGCGATCTTACGGTTGCCGCGTCATCACCTGCAAGCCTGCACAGCTAGTCAGATGAACAGATAACGCTGGGCCAGGCCTACCTCGAGGCTTGGCGGCACTCGCGAGTCAGCTGGGCGGCGGACGTCATGAAACTGGGCTTGCAGCGCGTCCGGACGCACTCGAAGCCCGGTTTCATGTCGTCACGGCTGACTCGCGGCGCTCGGATCGCGGTGCTGGCGGTGCCAGTGTTACCTGTCGCGGTGCTGGCGGTGCCAGTGTTACCTGAGCCGGGTCCCGTGGTCCCGTACCCGGCAGCGACTACAAGCCAAGCGATATTGGGCGGCAGCCGGGTGGATGCTCCATGGGTGCGGCTCCTTTTCTGTGAGCCCGGTCCCGGGGTCCTGCCTGCTGAGCCCGGTCCCGGGGCGCCTGATCCGGGCGGGGCGTGCGGTACCGGCCGGGGCCGCCCGGGGGCGCGCCGGCAACCACCGCGATGCCACATCGATGTGGTCTTGACCACCGCAGGGTCACATTGACGTGGCTGCCCGGGGGTCGGCGCCGGTGGCGGGCGGGAGATCCGGGGGCTGCCGGGCCGGGCTGACGTGACTGGGGGGCCGGGCCGGGCTGACGGGGCTGGGGGGCCGGGCCGGGCTGACGGGGCTGGGGGGCCGGCCGGGCTGACGGGGCTGGGGGGCCGGCCGGGCTGACGGGGCTGGGGGGCCGGCCGGGCTGACGGGGCTGGGGGGCCGGCCGGGCTGACGGGGCTGGGGGGAATACCGGGCGGCTCGGCTCGCAGCGGCCGCCCGGCCGCTCACACGAAAGGAGCCGCGTCCATGCTCCATCGACCCGGCTGGAGCTGGCCTGGACCCGGCTGGAGCCGGCGCCTGGCTACTCGGGGGGCAGCTCCTTGTAGACGTAGCTGACGTTGATGCCGCGGCGGCCGCGGATGTAGCGCGGGATGTAGTAGAGCAGCGATCCCGCCACGATCAGGCCGCCGAACCAGGCCGGGATCCACCAGAAGTTGGCGCTGTCACCGTTCATGACCAGCGCCGGGTACTGGGTGGAGACCACGGCCAGGGCCACGAAGATGGCGATGGACAGCGGGGCCACGATGAACAGCACCGGGATGCCACCGAACTTCACGTTCGCCGGCGAAGCCCGGTACAGCTCGGGCCGGCGGATCGGCAGGGCGATCGCGGCGGCGGCCACGATGACCACGCCGAGGCAGCCGGCCAGCACGATCAGGCCGAGCACGAGCTGGAAGACGTTGGAGGTGACGCTCCAGACCACGAGCGCGGCGATGATCACGTTCACGGTCACGATCGCGATGACCGGCGAGTGGGTGCGGTCGTTCACCTCGGCCAGCTTCTCCGGCATGAGCCGGTCGAACGACCAGGCGAAGAACGAACGGATCGGCATGAACGTGTTGGCGATCATGGACGGCAGCGCCCAGAACAGGAAGCAGCCCAAGATGATCACCGTGAAGAACGGGACGTTGACCGACAGCGCCGCGAGGAACTGGTAGAACGGCCCGGACGGGATCGCGTACGCCTTGTTCGGGGACACGTTCGCGGCGTACATGAAGTTGTAGCCGGTCACGTGGAAGAGCAGCAGCGCGCCGATGATGAGCAGCACGGCGTCGAAGCCCAGCGCGCCGAACATGATCCACAGCTGGCGGCGGCGGTTGGACGCGCTCTTCAGCTCGCCCGACATGTAGACCGACCAGAAGTTCCACATCATGAAGCCCTGGATGGAGAACAGGGTGGGCAGCGTGGCGCTCATGTTGCCGAAGTGCGGCGCGGCGCTGGCGCCGCCTCCGGCCGTGATGACGTTCTGCGTGGTCCCGCCGCCGAAGCTCTTGTTCAGCGCGTTGAAGTTGTGCTGGAACCCGCCCTTGGTCGCGAAGACCAGCACACCGAACGCCACGATCATCCCGAACATGGCGATCAGGAACGCCACGTTCTGCCAGCGGAACGTCGACTTGGTGCCGCGGATCAAGATGAACGTCTGCAGCGCGACCATGACCAGGGCCGCGACCAGGATCCACACCTTGTCGGTCTCGAACGAGTTGCCCCAGCTGACCAGCGTGTTGTTGTGGGCCAGGCTGCCGCCCGCGACCAGCGCGGGGCCGAGCGCGAAGACCGAGAAGAACTTGGCGAAGTAGGCCGCGCCGAGCAGGCCGCCCATGATCATGCACAGGTTCGAGATCAGCGCGAGCGGCGGGTTCAGGATCCGGCTCACCCACACGTAGTCGCCGCCGACGCGGGGCATGCTGGCCCCCAGCAGCGCGAACATGATCAGCACGGGGACGTTGATGACCACCGCGAGGATCAGCACCCCGACCGGGTCGGCGCCGGGGAAGGCGACCAGGGTGAAGAAGATCGACCAGGCCAGGGTGGAGCCGATCGGTGCGGAGATGACCGCGTTGAAGATCGTCGCGTCGACCGCCGACGCGGAACGTACGAGTCCGGTGCTGTTACGGACGAACAGCCGGCTTCCTGGCCGGTCCGTTGTGGCCATGAGCTCCTCCTGCTGGTTGCCCATGCCTCCTCTGGTCGCCCCCGTTGACCCAGGTAGTGAGGCTGGTTAGAGTCGAACATAACCAGCAACAACTGTCAATCTTCATGACAACAACGATCACGTCTGTTTTCAGGAACGAACACCTGGAGGGGAACGGGTGCTGGCGGTCGAGCGGCGCATCAAGGTGCTGGAGCGGATCGCGGCGGACCAGGCGGTCGAGGTGAGCAGCCTGGCCCGCGAGTTCGGGGTCTCGGAGATGACTATCCGCCGTGACCTGCGCCGCCTGGACCGGGACGGTTTCGTCCGCCGCACCTACGGCGGCGCCACCACCCGGGTGGTCCGGTCGGCCGGGGCCTTCGAGGCCACCCAGAACGCGCGCACCTTGCACCACGCCCAGGAGAAGCGCCACATCGCGCTGCGGGCCGCCGAGCTGACCGCTGATGCGCGGGTGATGTTCATTGGTGTTGGCTCGACCGTCGAGCAGTTCGCCCGGCTGACCGCGCCCCGGGACGGCCTCCTGGTGATCACCCAGTCGCTAGTGATCGCCAGCCTGCTCGGCACCAGGCAGGTCCGGGTGATCATGGCCGGCGGGATGGTCCGCCAGGACGAGCTCAGCTGCGTCGGCCCGGCCGCGGTGGAGTGCGTCCAGCGCTACAACACCGACGTCGCGGTCATCGGCGCGGCCGGGGTCTCGATGCGCCGGGGGATCACCGACCTGGACGACCAGGAGGCCGGCGTCATCCGGGCCGCGCTGGACAAGACCGAGCGGATCATCGTGCTGGCCGACGGGTCCAAGTTCGGGGACGTCGCGCTGAGCACGGTGGTGCCGATCAACCGGGTCTCGGCCATCGTCACCGACCCCAGCGCCGACCCGGCCGAGGTGGATCGCATCACCCGCGAGGGCGTCGAGGTCATCTGTGTCGGCGCCGAGGCCAGCGACGCGCCGCTCGCGGTGGCCACATGACGTCGGTGCTGCTCAAGGAGCTGTTCGGGGTGACCAAGCCGGTCATCGCGATGGTGCACCTGCCGGCCCTGCCCGGCCGGCCGCGGCACGACCGGCGGTCGGGCGTACGAGCCATCACCGACACGGTGGCGGCCGATATCGGGGCGCTCCAGGACGCCGGCGTGGACGGGCTGCTGTTCTGCAACGAGACGGACCTGCCCTACCAGCTCGGCGTGGGCGCCGAGGCGGTGGCGGCCATGGCCGCGGTCATCGGCGCGGTCAGGCGCGAGCTGACGCGGCCCTTCGGCGTGAACCTGGTGTGGGACCCGGTCGCGAGCCTCGCGGTCGCCCGGGCCGCCGGCGCGAGCTTCGTCCGCGAGGTCTTCACCGGGGTCTACGAGAGCGACCTGGGCGTGATGCGGCCGGACTTCGGCGCGATCGCCGCCTACCGGTCCGGCATCGGCGCGGGACCGGGCGCCCGGGAGCCAGTGGCCCTGTTCAGCAACATCACGCCCGAGTTCGCCAGCTCGGCCGCGAGCCGGACCGTCGCCCAGCGGGCCCGGAGCGCGGCCTTCCTGGGCGTCGACGCCCTGCTGGTCAGCGGGGCCATCACCGGCGAGCCGACCGACCTGGCCCAGCTCCGCGCGGCCAAGGCGGCGGCGCCCGGCGTCCCGGTCCTGGCCAACACCGGGGTGACGGCGGACACCGTGGCGCAGGTGCTGGCCGTCGCGGACGGGGCGATCGTGGGTACCAGCCTGAAACAGGACGGCATCACCTGGAACCCGGTGGACCCGGCGCGCGCGGCGGCGTTCATGACGGCAGCCAGGCCAGCCCAGGAAGCACGGTGAATCTGTAATGGCCAAAGGCACCCTGCTCTACTTCGTCAGCGACCTGCACGGGTCCAGCCTGTGCTTCCGCAAGTTCGTCAACGCCACCCAGGTGTACAAGCCGGACGTCCTCGTGCTGGGCGGGGACGTGGCCGGCAAGGCCATCCAGTCGATCGTGCGCGGCCCGAACGGCCGGTGGAACTGCACCTTCGTCGGCACCCGCTACGAGCTGACCGAGGGCTCCGAGCTCACCGAGCTGGAACGGATGATCGCCGACCACGGCTACTACCCTTACCGGGCCGAGCCCGGCGAGCTCGAGGCGATGGAGGCCGACGGCACCCTCGACGACCTGTTCCTGCGGCTGATGCGCGAGCGGCTGGCCGAGTGGCTCGACATCGCCGACACCCGGCTGCGGCCCCAGGGCGTGCCGCTCTACCTGATGCTCGGCAACGACGACCCGCCCGAGCTGGCCGAGATGCTGGACCAGGCGCCGTGGGGCGTGCACGCCGAGGGCAAGGTGGTGCCGCTGGACGACGAGCACGAGATGATCAGCTGGGGTTACGCCAACACGACCCCCTGGCACACGTACCGCGAGCAAAACGAACAGCAGCTAGCCGCCGCCTACGCCGCCATGGCGGACAAAATCGAACATCCCGAACGGGCGGTGTTCAACCTTCATCCGCCCCCCTTCGACACCCAGCTGGACGACGCCCCGGCTCTCGACGAGAACCTCACGGTGCAGGCGAGGATGGGCCAGGTGCAGATGCGGGCGGTCGGCAGCACCGCGGTGCGTGACATCGTGGCCGAACGCCAGCCGCTGGTCGGGCTGCACGGCCACATCCACGAGTCCTCCGGCATCCGCCGCCTGGGCAAGAAGCGCCGGGGCCTGGTCCTCAACCCAGGCAGTGACTACTCCACCGGCGCGCTCAACGGGGCCCTGGTCAGCCTGAACAAGGACCGCGCCGACGCCCAGCTGGTCCGCGGCTAGATGCCCAGGGCTAGCCGGCACGGCACGGAGGTCCTGGTCGCCGTGGACGTGGGCACGTCGGGCGCCCGCGCGTCCGCGTTCGAGGTGTCCGGCGCGCCAGGGCAGGAGGTCCGGCGCTCCTATCCGACGTTCCTGCCCGCCGAGGGCTGGGCCGAGCAGGACGCCCGGCAGTGGCGATCGGCCGCGCTGTCGGCTCTCGGCGCGCTGGTGCGCGCGCTCGGCTCACAGTGCCGGGTCCGCGCGGTCGCCGTCACCGGGCAGTGCCCGAGCGTGGTCCCGCTGGACGGCCGCGACCGCCCGCTGCGGGCCGGGCTGATCTACCGCGACAACCGCGCCACCGCGGAGGCGGACGCGATGCGGGAGCGGTTCGGCGACCAGGCGCTGCACGAGCTGACCGGCCACGTGCCGGCCGCCTTCCACGTCGCGGCGAAGATCGCCTGGCTGCGCGCGCACGAGCCGGACGTGTTCGCCGCGACCCGGCGCTACCTCCAGCCGACCGACTACGTCGCTCTCGCCCTGACCGGCAACGTGACCACCGACTGGTCGATGGCCGCCGCGACCGCCCTGCTGGACCTGCGGGCCCGCCGATGGGCGCCGGACCTGCTGGCCAGCCTGGGCGTGGACGAGGCCGCGTTCCCCGCGGTGGTGCCCTCCTGGAGCACCGCCGGGGAGATCCGTCCCAAGCTCGCGGCCCGGCTCGGCCTGCCGCCCGGCGTCCCGGTGATCGCCGGCGCGGGGGACAGCATCGCCTGCGCGCTCGGGGCCGGGGTGACCGAGGCCGGCCCGGTCAGCGAGATGGCGGGCAGCTCCAGCTGTTTCAACTCCGTAGTGGCCGAGCCGCTGCCGGACCTGGACGTGACCCACTACCCGAGCATCAGCGGCCGCCGCGGCTACGTCACCGAGGTGGGGATCAACACCACCGGCGAGGCGCTCGACTGGCTGGCCCAGCTGTTCTACGCGGGCTCGGGCCCAGGATCCCGGGGCCCGCGCCGGGCCGACTACGAACGCATCGAGCAGGCCGCCGGGGCTTCTCCGCCGGGCGCGGGTGGCCTGGTGTTCGCGGCCGTGCTCGGCGACGGTGAGCGGGACGACCCGGCGCTGCGCGGCGCCGTCACCGGGCTGTCCCTGCGGCACGATCGCGGCGCCGTGGCCCGCGCCGCGATGGAGGGGATCGCCTGCGCCGTCCGGGCCCGGCTCCGTACCCTGGGCCGGACATCGGCCCCGGCCACCGAGCTGCGGGTCTCCGGCGGGGGTGCGGGCCTGGCGGTCTGGAACCAGATCAAGGCCGATGTCACCGGGATCCCGGTGGTGCGGGTGGCGGGTGACTCCACCGCGGCCGGCGCCGCGATGCTCGCGGGGCTGGGTGCCGGGATCTACCGCGACGCGGCCGAGGCGGTCGCGGCCGGCGACCGGCCGGCCACCCGGGCCGAGCCGGACCCGGCGCACCGCGCGCTGTACGACGACCTGTACCAGCGTTACCAGGACCTGGTGGGATCGGCGGTGGTCAGATGAGAGCGCGCCTGGGCATCAACAACTGCTTCGCCGTAAAGCGCTGGCCGCAGCCGCGGGACTGGGCCCGGATCGTCCGCGACGAACTGGGCCTCGGCACCGTGGAGCTCTCGCTCGACCTGATCGAGGACACCGGCGATCCGTCGCGGCGGCAGGACGCGGGGAACCAGACTCGTTCGGTACTCGGGGATTACGGGCTACGGGCCGAGACCGTTTTCACCGGCCTGGCCGCCTACTCCTCCAGCCTGCTCATGCACCCGGACGCCGGGCGGCGGCGAGCGGCCCTGGACTGGTACCGGGACGTCATCGACCTGGCGGCGCGGGTAGGCGTGCGGGGGGCCGGCGGCCACGTCGGCGCGATGAGCGTGCCGGACTGGGCCGACGAGGCGCGCCGGGGCGAGCGCTGGTCCGGGCTGCGGGAGTCGCTCGCCGAGCTCGCGGCCGCGGCGCGCGCGGCCGGGCTGGAGTACCTGCTGGTGGAGAACCTGGCCAGCCAGCGCGAGCCGTCCACCATCGACGGCGTCGAGACCCTGCTCACCGAGGGCGACGCCGCGCACGTGCCGGTCCGGCTCTGCCTGGACGTGGGGCACCAGTGCGTGCCCGGCACCACCGGGGCCGACCGCGACCCCTACGCGTGGCTGGCGCGCTTCGGCGGGCGGCTGGCCGAGGTCCAGCTGCAGCAGTCCGACGGCGTCGCCGACCACCACTGGCCGTTCACCCGCGAACGTAACGAGACCGGCGTCATCGACCCGGGCCGCGTCCTGGACACGCTGGCCGGGGCGGGAGCGGAGGACGTTCTGCTCGTGCTGGAGGTGATCCCGGCGTTCGAGCAGGACGACGCCGAGGTGCTGGCCGACCTGCGCGCCTCGGTCGAGTGCTGGCGGGCCGCGCTGACCGAGAGGGGGATGGGATGACCAGCGATTTCGTCCACGGCAACGGGATCGACATCCACTACCGGATCGCCGGGGAGGGGCCGTCGGACCTGGTCCTGATCAACGGGATCGGCGACGACCTCGACGGCTGGGTCAACCAGGTCGACGACTTCGTCCGGGCGGGCCTGCGAGTGATCAGCTACGACAACCGCGGCGTCGGCCGGTCCGGCGCGCCGCCCGGCCCCTACACCAGCGGCGACATGGCGGCTGATCTGAAGGCGCTGGTCACCGGGCTCGGGCTGACCCGGTTCCACCTGGCGGGGGTGTCGATGGGCGGCGCCATCGCCCAGGAGTACGCCGTGGCTCATCACGGTGACCTGCTCTCGCTGGTGCTGGCCAACACCTTCGCCGCGGCTGACCCGTTCACCCGGGCCGCGTTCGAGACGTGGTCGACGGCCGCGCAGGCCGCGGGCATGGCGGTGATGATGCGGCTGCAGGCGCCGTGGATCTTCAGCCCCGGGTTCTACCAGCGACACCCGGACCGGGTGGCCGAGCTGATCACGGGGGCCGAGGGCAGCACCCAGCCCGCCGCGGCCTTCGCGGCCCAGATGGCGGCGCTGGTCGACCACGACTGCGCCAGCGAGATCGGCGCGGTGCGGGTGCCGACGCTGGTGCTGGCGGCCAGCGACGACATCATCATCCGGCCGGAGCTGTCACGACAGCTGTTCGATCTCCTGGCTCCGGGTGTGGGCACCTGGGCGGAGGTTCCCGGCGGGCACGCCGCCTTCTGGGAAGATCCGGGACCCTGGAACCGGGCCGTCATCGATTTCGTCCGCGCTGTTGGCGCATCCTAGAAAGGTCCAGCCTGGCCATGACGCTCGAGGAGAGGTTCGGCACCGTCAAGCCCGTGATCGCGATGGTGCACTTCCCCGGCTTGCCGGGACGGCCGCGGCACGACCGTGCCGCCGGGCGGGCGCGCCTGGTCGACGTGGTCGGGCGGGACCTGGAGGTGCTCCAGGACGCCGGCGTCGACGCGGTGCTGTTCTGCAACGAGAACGACATCCCCTACCAGCTGGCGGTCGGCCCGGAGATCCCGGCCGCGATGGCGGCCGTCATCGGCGAGCTGTACCCGTCGATCCGGGTCCCGTTCGGCGTCAACATCTTGTGGGACGCGCGGGCCAGCCTCGCCGTCGCCCGGGCGACCGGGGCGGCCTTCATCCGGGAGGTATTGACCGGCGTCTACGAGAGCGACATGGGCCTGGTCGCGCCCTCGCTCGGCGACCTGGCCGCCTACCGGAACAACATCGGCGCCTCCGACGTCGGGCTCTTCGGCAACATCACGCCGGAGTTCAGCTCCACGCTCGGCACCCGGACCGTGGCCGAGCGCGCCCGCAGCGCGAGCTTCCTCGGCCTCGACGCGATCCTCATCAGCGGCCCGGAGGCGGGAGTCCCGTTCGTCATGAGCGATCTGCGCGCGGCTAAGGAGGCCGTGCCGCGGACCCCGGTCCTGGCCAACACCGGCGTGACCGCCGAGCGGCTGGCCGAGACCCTGGCCGTCGCCGACGGGGTGATCGTGGGGACCAGCCTGAAGGCCGACGGCATCACCTGGAATCCCGTCGATCCCGACCGGGCCAAGCGGTTCGTGGACACCGCCCGCGAGGTCCGCTCCGCGTCAGCTGTGCTCAGTTGACCGGTGCTCAGTCGATCGAGGCGGTCGTCCTCGACATGGACGGGGTGCTCATCGACACCGAGCCGGTCTGGCGGGCCGCCGAGTCCGACGTCTTCGCCGGGCTCGGGATCGCGCTCAGCGAGAGCGACGTGCTCTCCTCGACCGGGCAGCCGATCGAGGAGCTGATCCCGGTCTGGCGGCAGCGGTCGCCGTCGGGCGGCTCGCTGGCTGGTGCCGCGCTGGCTGGTGCCGCGCTGGCTTCTGCCTCGCTGACCGACGCCGAGGTGGCCGATCTGGTCATCGATCAAGTCATCGCGCACGTCAAGGCCGAGGGCCGCCCATGCCGGGCGTGACCGCGGCGATCGCGCTCTTCGAACGGTGCGGGCTCCGGCTCGCGATCGCGTCGTCGTCGCCGCGGCGGCTCATCGACGCCGTGTGCGACCGGCTTGGACTGGATGGCATCGAGGTGCGCTGCTCGGCTATGGACGAGGCCCGGGGCAAGCCGGCCCCGGACGTGTACCTCGCCGCGGCCCGCAGGCTCGGGGTGGCCGCGGCGCAGTGCCTGGCGGTGGAGGACTCGCTGAACGGGCTGGCGTCGGCCCGGGCGGCGGGCATGACCTGCGTCGCCGTTCCCGACCCGCTGCTCGCGGCCGATCCCCGCTACGGCGCGGCGGACCTGGTTCTTGCGGTCGCTGACCGACCTGGACGACGCGGCCCTGCGAGGCCTCGGTGTCCCGGTGCCCAGCTGACAGCTCAGGTGTCGTCGCGCCATTCCCGGACATCTACCTGGCCTGACTGGCTGACGATCGCGAGGCGCGAGCCCGCCGGATCGTAGGCAACGTCGTCGCATTCCCCGTCCTGGGGAAGGTAGTGAAGTTCGGTAGCGTCCCAGCGCACAACCGCGATGCGCCGGCCGCGAAGCCAGAGCACCGTCCCGGCCGGCGTGCAGATGAGGCGCTGCGGACGGGCGCCAAGCGCGGGGCGGACTTCCTGCCAGCCACCCAGCCGCTTACGCCGGAGGACCTGCCGGTCAGCCGAACTGGCGAGGATCACCTCACGGAACGACGCGCAGGCGACCAGGGCGCCCTGCGGCGACAGGCCGAGCACGCAGCCCGCGCCGAGGGGCAGGTTCTCGTAGGAGAACTCGCGCGGCGCCGCGCCATCCTGCGTCACCAGCGTGACCTTGTTGCTGCTGGAGAACATGCCCGGGCCAGCCGCCATGGCAATCGCCGTCCCGGTCTGGTCGATGGTCGCGGTGGCGAGATTGGACGGGCAGGGCTGCTCCCAGAGCACCGACGCGTCACCGAAATCGCGGACCGCGACCCGCCGCCCGTCGTAGGTGGCGAACCTTTCCCCGGCCGCCGTGATGAGGAACTCGTTAGGACGCAGCGGGAGTTCGCTGGTGGTGTGCCGGTCATGGCCGAAATGAACGAGGACGAGCTTCCTGTCCCTGGCTATGGCGATGGCGGGTATCACGGAACTGGCGACCACGTTGATTCCGCTGCGCAGTGCCTCACCGCTCGGCATCCCGGCGAGCTCGGACTTGCGGTCTTTGAGCGACCAACGGTGTACCGCGGCGTTCTTCTCGGCGACCAGGACGGTATCTTCGGCCCCGAAGCCGACAGTGAGCTGTCCGGCCGGATGGTCGATACGGGTGCTGAAAAGGAGCTCGCCCAGGCCCGGCGCCGGCTTGCGGTCGCGGCCTGAAGCCGGCCGGCCCTGCTCACGCACAGCCTCCGACTCGGCTAGCTTCCTAAGGAACGCGGCCGCGAACGCCGCCGCGTGCGCGGCCGCCACGGGCTGCAGTTCATTGTCGGCGACGTCGTGCTTAGTGCCGTCGGCCCGGTCGCTGATCCCGCGGATGGCCAGGAAGGGGAGGCCGTCGTTGAGCTGAGCGGCCCTGATCGCGCCCGCGCTCTCCATCTCGATGGCGACGGCGTCGTTGAAATGGCGCCTCAGCCATTCGCGCAGGCCGCCGCGATCGAGTTGCCCGGCCAGGGAATGGTCCGGAGAGTTGAGCAGCACCTCCCCGGACGCAATCGGCTTGACGTGCACTCGGGGCCGGGCTTCACGGGTGAGCGTCTCCCGCCACGGCACCGTCAGGCTGGCGGCGTACGCGACCTGCTCGAGCCGGTGACCGGCCGGGCCGCCGCGCGGGCGAGCGTGGAAGCCGTCCTCGTCCTCTTTGCCGCCGTGATAGCTGTGGATCCAGCCGGCGACGACGACATCTCCGAGCTTGACGTCGTCCTTGAGGCTGCCCGCGACGCCGACCAGGAGCAGCGCGCGTGGCCCGAAGGTCTGGATGGCGCGCTCGCTGAGAACGGAGGTCCCGTTGCCGCCTGGTCCGGTGATCATGAGGATGACCGGCCACGGCACGTCCTTCATCTGACCGCGGACGAAATAGGTGCCAGCCTGGTGCCAGTCTTCGGACCAGGAGTCCAAGTGATCGCGCATCGCGCGGAACTCTGTCTCCATCGTGGTCACCACGACCACGCCGCCCTTGAAGTCACCCGCGGCGGCCATCGGACCACCCCCAATGCCGACGATGGGCCAGGCTCGTTCACCCTACTTGACCGAGGACACCCGGGATCTGGGAGGCCGCACTCGCGCGGAACTCGCCGGAGAAATGCCACCGCGATGCGGCATGGGTGCGGCTCCTTTTCTGTGAGCCCGGTCCCGGGGCGCCCCGGTTCCTGCCTGCTGAGCCCGGTCCCGGGGCGCCTGATCCGGGCGGGGCGTGCGGTACCGGCCGGGGCCGCCCAGGGGCGCGGCGGCAACCACCGCGATGCCACATCGATGTGGTCTTGACCACCGCAGGGTCACATTGACGTGGCTGCCCCGGGGGCCGGTGCCGGGTGGCGGGCGGGAGATCCGGGGGCTGCCGGGCCGGGCCGGGCTGACGGGCCTGCCGGGGCGGGCCGGGCTGACGGGGCTGGGGGGAATACCGGGCGGCCCGGCTCGCAGCGGCCGTCAGGCCGCTCACACGAAAGGAGCCGCACCCATGCGGCATCGCGGTTGATCTAGCCACTGCGGCGTCACATCGCGGTGGTGGCTTGCGGCCGAACTTACCGGCTGCTCTCCAGACGCCCCGTGCTGCTCCTGCTGATGGGGAGCGAACTGCTTCTTTCCGGGTGGGCGGCCTGGCATCTTAGGCGAGGCAGGCTAGATCCAACCGGAACTCATAGGAGGAAGACCCGATGATGCTCCAGGTGGCCGTCAACGGCGACCGCACGAAGGCTGATCACCCGGCCGTGCCGGTTATGGCGGAGGAACTGGCCCGCGACGCCCGGGAATGCCTGGCCGCTGGCGCGCAGGAGTTCCATGTCCACGTCAAGGACGGCGCCGGCCATCCGACCCTCGAGCCCGGGTACGTCGACGGAGCTGTGTCGGCCATGCACGCAGCCGGAGCTCATGTCGTGGGAGTCACCACCGTCGCCGACATCGAGCCCGATCCGCGGCGGCGGCTGGAGCTGGTCAGCGGATGGACGCGGCCCGCTTACTCCTCGGTCAACCTCAGCGAGGAGGGAGCCGTAGAGGTGATGCGGGCCCTCCTGGCCGCCGGGATCGGCATCGAGGCGGGTGTGTGGACCCCCGATGACGCCCGCGCCCTCGTGGCATCCGGGCTAGCCGATCGCGTGACCCGGATCCTGGTCGAGCCCGGTGAAGCCCAGGGCGGCGCGGCCGATGCCATCCCCATGGCCGGTGAGATCCACGAGGTCCTCGACCGGGCTGGCCTGCGCGCGCCCCGGCTGCAGCACGGTGACGGCGCGCTGACCTGGATCCTCATCGAGGATGCCGTCCGCCGGGGGCTGGATACCCGGGTCGGCCTGGAAGACACCCTGTACCTGCCCGACGGCAGCCGCGCGCCGGGAAACGCCGCCCTGGTCCGGGCGGCGCGCGGCCTCGGGGCTGGCTCGCCAGGCTAGCGGCCGGGCCGCGGACCGCGGGTAGGATGCTCGGACTTATGGGACCTCCCCGCCCCAGGCTCGTGACCGCCGTTGTCTTCGCCGCGTTCCTGAGTATGTCCGCGGCGCTGTCCGGCTGCGGGCTGCTGTCAGGCTCCGCGTCTTCGTCGGCATCGGCCGACCCTCCTGCGTCCGCCACGGCTCACTCCGCAGTGCATTCTCCGGCTGGGGCCGTGGCGTTTTCGTTCACCGTCACGGGGGACCGTCCCGTGTCGCCGAACGGAAGCCAGGACACTCACATGCCGGGTAGCAGCTGCGCTAGCGCCACGCTCGCGTCCGATCACGCGCTGGGCGTCAGGGTCGCGCGCGGGTTCGGCCTGACCGGCTTCCCGGCGGCGGCCGCCCTGCTGACGCACTTCCTCCAGGGGGAGGGCACCGCGGTCGCTTACCGGGCCGGATCGGAGATCTCGAAGCAGGCGCGGGCCAGCAGTGCCTTCCTGGCGGTGGACAACGAGGTCCAGGCCGCGATCCTGGGCCAGCTGAAAGCGGGCCGGACCCATGTCAGGATCTCCGCCGCGCAGCTGCCGGAGGTGGCGTTCGAGACCAGGACCAGCGACCTGTACTGGGGATTCCGCGGTACTCAGGGGCTAACCGTGACCGGAAGCGGGCGTCGCGCGCACGGGCGCTACACCGGGACCCTGTCCTACGTCATACGCGACAGCTACGGGTTCCCCGTCGGCGATACCCTCGGCGGCTTCGGCGCGCCCATGCGATACCTGCAGACCGCGTGCGGCGCGCCACAGCACCCCGGCGGGGCCCGCTGGTTCCCCGACACCATCACGGTGACCGTGCCCTTCAGCCACTCAGTCTGACCGCGACGGCGCAGGTCAACTGGGGTACGTAGACGTCTGGCCGCTCTCGCCGATCGGTGTCTAGCGGCTGGGTTCACGGGTAGGGGGCGAGGAGGAACACGACACAGCGGAGGTATCTGCCGTGAGTGACCGGCTGGTTTCCGGGCTCGTGACGAGGGTGGAGGAGACGCTCAAAGATGTCGGGGACCGGTTCCCCGTCTACGCCGATCCGGCCTCGGGCCGCTGGCATGCGACCGGCGAACCCGAGTGGAACGGCGGCTTCTGGCCGGCCCTGCTGTGGCTGACCGCGGCGGCCACCGGCGAGACCAGGTACGCCGAAGCCGCGCAGGCGTGCCTCGCGCCGCTGCGAGCGCACACCGCGACGACCACGATCTTGCGCGGGTTCATGTTCTGGTACGGCGCGGGGCTCGGCATCCGGCTGGGCCTGGCCGGCGCGGACACCGCGGACACCGCGGTGGCGGGCGGACAGGCGCTGGCCGGGGCCTTCGTGCCGGCCGCGGGCGTCCTGTCCCCGGGGCAGGAAGACGCCAGGCTCTACGAGTGGCCGAGCCCGGGCGCCTGCGTGGACGGCCTGCCGGGAGCCGTCCCACTGCTCGCCCTGGCCGCCGAGCACACCGGGAACGCGGGCCTGGGAGAGATGGCGGTCTCGTACGCGTTCGGCATCGGCGTGCTCTGCGTCCGGCCGGACGGGTCGGTCTCGCAGGCGGCGACCTTCGACCAGGCGGGCCGCCTGACCGGCCAGCACTCCCCGAACGCGTCCTGCGACCAGAACACCTGGGGCCGCGCCCAGGCCTGGGCGATGCTCGGGCTGGCCCAGGCCGCGCACCTGTCGGACAGGGTGACGCCGCTGGCGACCGCGGTCGCGGACTGGTACCTGGCCAACGTCCCGGCGGACCGGGTGTGCGCGTGGGAGTTCCACCCGGCCGACCCCGACGCCCCGAAGGACACCTCGGCCACCGCGATCGCCGCCGCGGCCCTGGTCAAGCTGGCCCCGCTGGCCGGCGAGCACTACCGCGCCGCGGCCGCCGAGACGCTCGCCGTGCTCGGCGAGCGCCATCTCGGGCGCCACGGCGGCCTCGTGGACGGCTGCTACAACGCGCGCCAGGGCCTAGCCCCGCGGAACGAGCTCATCTGGGGCGACTACTTCGCCCTGGAAGCTGCCCTCGGCCTGCAGGGAACTCTCTACACCGCCACCCTTTAGATCGCGGCGGCCACGCGGACGCGGCTGGCGTCGAGGTCGGCCAGGATGGCCTCGACGGTCTGCGGAGCGCTCAGCTGGGTCGAGTCGAGCCACAGGCCGATCCGTTCGGTCTCCTCACGCAGCAGGGCCTGCAGCGCGCCGACCGAGAACTTGCCCGCGTCGTAGGCGGTCCCGAGCCGTTCCCGTTCGCGCCGCTCGATGGCCGCCGCATCCGGGTCGAGGAAGACCAGGTGGAATTCGGGGACCGGGACCCGCTCGAGGAAGTCCCGCAGCACCGGGCCGATGATCACGTCCTCGACGACGACGTCGTACCCGTCCCCGAGGTAGACGGACGCTACCGCCAGTGCCCCCGCGTACCGGAGCACGAGCTGGCGCAGTTCCTTGTCGCCGGCGCCGGGACGCATGTCATGGCGCCCGCTGATCACCATCGCGTGAATGGCGTCGCCCGGCACGCAGACGCCTCGCTCCAATTGTCCCGCGAGCAGCCGCGCGACCGTGGACTTTCCCGCCGCGGACACGCCCGAGATCACGAATAGCGCCACGTCGTCGATCATGTCAGCGGGGCCGTGCTCGCGTCACGCGGGTTTCGCCGCGGCTGGTCGCGTGTAACCAGCGGCGGCTCCCGTAGGTATTCATGGTCAGAGACAGCCAGCTCCCCGGGGGAAAGGCGGAGACGCAGTGGAGCGTGAGGAATTCGCCGGCTTCTACGCCGCCAGCTTTCAGCGGCTGGTGGGGCAGCTCTACGCGATGACCGGCCATCCACGCCATCGCCGTCGAGCCGGTGCCGGACAGTCCCGGGCGCCTGCTGGTGGACCTGGACTACATCGTCGGGTGGGTCTCGCCCACGTCGCCGGCCACCACGCTGGACTTCTGGATCTGCCCGGCCACGCTGGTCTTCGACCCGGCCCGGGACCTGACCACCGACGTCGACATGCGCGGGTGGGCCTTCTAGCTGCACCTCAACCAGGTAACCCGGTCCGAACCGGACGAACGCGGTAACTACGAGTGGACCCTGTCCGGCGACCGCTTCACGATCGAAATCGGCTCACCCAGCTTCCCGCAGTACCTGCGCCGCCCGCCGATCTTCAGCGACGGCCCCTGGCTCTCCGTCGAGGAACGGGGAGGATCAGCTTCGCCCGCGCGGCCTATCGCTGATTACGGACGCCTCACCTGGTCGGCGAACCTGCGCCAGGCGGCCGGGGCGAACCGCAGCACCACGCCGGACTCGTTCTTGGTGTCGCGGACGAGCACAAGGTCGCGGGCGGCTACCTCGACGCAATTGGCCTCTGAGCCGGTCTCGGGCACACTGGTCGGGTGGATGTGCTGGCCGCGCTGAACGCGGGTGAGCCCGCGATCATGTTGCGCCGGGCCGAGGCCGGCGACCTGCCCGCGATCGTGAGCCTGCTCGCGGCCGACCAGCTCGGGGCCGTCCGCGACGGCATCCGGGACGACGCCGACCTGCGGGCTTACCGGCGGGCCTTCGCCGCGATCGACCGGGACCCGGCGCACGTCCTGGCCGTAGCGGTCGCGGGGGATCGCGTCGTCGCCACCATGCAGTTGTCGTTCCTGCCCGGCCTGGCCCGGCGGGGTGCCCTCCGGGCCCAGATCGAAGCCGTCCGGGTCGACCAGGCCTACCGTGGCGGCGGCCTCGGCCGCGCCATGCTCACCTGGGCGATCGGCGAAGCGCGGCGGCGCGGCTGCACACTGGTCCAGCTGACCACGGACAAGTCCCGCGCCGGCGCGCACCGTTTCTACGAACGACTCGGGTTCACCGCCTCGCACGAAGGCATGAAGCTCATCCTCGACCGCGCCTAGAGCCTGCTTTCTTGACGTATTCGCGTTAGAGCTGCCCTCGGGCGGGTAGCGCAGCAACCTCCGAAGAGTTAGCGAAGGGGGCGGTCCGCATGGAACGTTCAAGCTCAGCAACGCAGGTTCCCGGGGCACTCGTTCCCGAACCGCGTGAACAACACTCCACCGGCGAACTCATCAAGATGATGACCGAGCAGATGTCCGTGCTCGTGCGGGACGAGATGAAGCTCGCCCAGCTCGAGATGACGCAAAAGGGGAAGCAGGCGGCCCTGGGGGCTGGCCTGTTCGGCGCGTCCGGGCTGGTCGCCTTCTACGGCGTGGGCTGCCTGCTGGCCTGCGCGATCATCGCCATCGCCGGCGTGGTGTCCGCCTGGCTCGCCGCGCTGATCGTCGGCGTCGTCCTGCTCGCCACCGCGGGGATCGCCGCCCTGCTCGGGAAGCAGCGCCTGCAGCGGGCCACGCCCCCGGTACCCAAGGAAGCCGTGGCCAGCACCAAGGCCGACGTCGAAGAGATCAAGGAGCGGGCCCACCGATGAGCGAGCCCCAGAGCCAGTCAGCCCAGAGCCAGTCACCACAGAGCCAGCAGGACATAGAGCAGGAGATCGAGCGGACCCGGGAGCGCCTCGGCGAGACCGTGGAAGAACTGGTGGCCAAGGCCGACGTCAAGGCCCGGGCCCAGGACAAGGTGGCCGAGGTCAAGGCCAAGGCGCAGGGCAAGGTGGCCGAGGTCAAGGCCACGGCCCAGGAGAAGGTGGCCGAGGTCAAGGCCACCGCGCAGGAAAAGGCGGCCGAGGTCAAGACGAAGGCGCAGGACCGGACGAGCGACCTGCCCGGTCAGGTGCAGGCGGCCCGGACGAAGGCCGTGGCACTGTCGTCTCAGGCCGGCCAGAATCAGCTGGTGCAGCGCCGCTGGCCGCTGGCCGTGGCCGCCGGGGTCGTGGTCGCCGGGCTGATCATCGTGTGGCGGCGGCGCGCGAACCGCTAAGGCTGGCTCAGGATGCGGTCCGCGGCCCGGACCCGGAGTTCTTCGAGCTCATCGACCTGCCTTTTCGCCCGGGAGATGAGCTCGTCGAGACGCCCGGCGTCGAGCCGCGTGACCGTGTCCGCCTGGGTCCGCAGCGTACGCCAGCCGGCCGCCTTACCCTCGACGCCCAGTCGCAGCAGTTCCAGTTCTTCCAGGTCGCTCAGCGGTGACCGGGCCAGGAACCGGCCGTTGAACTTGAGCCGCCCCGCCTTCTCGCCGATCCAGGCGGCGCCGACCTTGTAGGCGCGCACGGTGACGCCGAGCGAGGTCATGATGTCCAGCAGAGCCGAGCGGTCCTGGGCGATCTCGGCGGCGAGCCGGCTCAGGGCTTCGCCGTCCTCCCGGCCCCGGTGCGACCGGGCCATCCGGCGTGCCAGTTCGCTGCCGCCCGTCGCACCGGCCAGATGGTCATTGAGGTAGATACCGAGCATGGTCTGCCGGGACGGGCTGGTGTCCCGGGTGATCGCGATCCTGGTCATAGTGCCTCCGGTTCCCCTTCTAGCCTGGCACGGGGGTCTTAAACCCGGCGCTGTTTGGCTCACCTCGATCCGGGCAGGGGCGCGTTCGTGATGCGCGTCGCCACCCTCAACGCGTGGGGCATGCGCGGAGACTGGCCAGCGCGCTCGTCCGTCTTCCGGCCGGGCTTCCGCGAGCTCGACGCGGACATCGTCACCTTGCAGGAGACGATCCTCACCGGCGCGGCCGACCAGGCCGCCGAGATGCTCGGCCCGGACTACCACCTAGCCCAGCAGCGGGCCCGCGAGAAGGACGGCCAGGGCATCACCACGGCGAGCCGCTGGCCGTTCGGCCAGATCTTCGAGATCGACCTGCACGTCACCGAGCGCACCTATGACTTCGCCTGCACGTGCCTGGTCACCGAGGTGCTCGCGCCGGAGCCGTTCGGCCGGATCTGGGTGGCGAACCATTTCCCGGACTATCAGCTCGATCACGAGCGGGAGCGGTGCCTGCAGTCGGCCGAGGTGGCGCGCCGGCTGGAGTCGCTGGTCCTGGAATTCCCCGGCCACGTGATCGTCGCCGGGGACATGGACGCCGACGAGGCGGCCGACAGCATGCGGTTCTGGACCGGCCGCCACGTCGTCGGCGACCTGAGCGTCTGCTACCGCGGCGCCTGGGAATCGGCCCGTCCGGGCGAGCGGCTCATGACGTTCACGCCGGAGAACCCGAACTCCGCCGACCCCGACTGGCCGTTCCGCGGGATCGACCATGTGCTGATCCGCTGCGGCGGCTCCGGTCCGACGCTGCCGATCCGCGGCTGCCGCCGGATCTTCGACCACGGGCAGTTCAGTGCCAGCGACCACTACGGGCTGGTGGCTGATCTCGGTTCGCCATGACCCGGAAGACACTGCTGCTCTTCGTGGCTACCTCGGTCATCTGGGGCAGCTCGTTCCTGTTCATCCGGCTGGCCGTCGAGCACCTGCCGCCGGCCTGGGTGGTGTTCGGCCGGACCCTCCTGGGCGCGGCGTTCCTCGCACCGCTCGCAGCGAGACGCCATGCCTTCCGCGGCGTGCGCCGGGTGCTGGTGCCGGTCGTAGTCGTGACCGTCCTGGATATGGCCGCGCCTACGTTCCTGACCGCCTGGGGGGAAGAGCATGTCAGCTCGTCGGTGGCGGGGATCCTCACGGCCACCGACCCCTTGTTCACAGCCGTGCTCGCACTGTGGCTGGTCAGGTCCGAGATCCCGGACCGCAGGCGTACCCTCGGGCTGGTCATCGGCTTCATCGGCGTGGTGGCCCTGCTCGGTATCGACCTGCGCGGCAGCGCCCTGGAACTGCTCGGTGCCGGGGCTGTGATCCTCGCCGCGCTCGGCTACGCGGGTGCGGCGCTGCTCTACCGCCGCTGGCTGGAGGACCAGGCGGCCCTGGGGGTCACGGCTCTGATGACCGCCATATCGAGCGTGCTGTTCCTGCCTGCGGCCGCCATCGACATCCCTCGGCACGTCCCGTCCGCGGGCAGCATCCTGGCCCTGGTCACGCTCGGGATCGTCAACACCGGCATTGCTTACTGGCTGTTCTACCTGCTGATCGACGAGGCCGGAGCCGCGGTGGCCTCGGTGATCACCTACCTGATGCCGGTCGTCGCCCTCTTCCTGGGCGTCGGCCTGCTCGGCGAGCGGCTGACCGCCGGCGCCGTGGCCGGGCTGGTCCTGATCGCCGTCGGCGCGTGGCTGGCCACCAGCCGGAAGAAAGGGCGTCCGGGCTGAGATTGTCACCGGCGCGACGCATACCGATTACGAAGAGATCACGGGCGTTCGTGTACCCCGGCCGACCTGCGGGTAGATGACCAGCTCAGGAGGCGCGATGCCAAAATCCAGCCGATACCATCTAGCCGCCGCCGGCAAGCTCCCGGCGACGCTGCAGCAGTCGAGCCAGGAGGCCCAGGAGACGTTCCGTCAGGCCCGTGCGGAAGCGGTCCAGGCTCACGGCGAGGGAGATGAGGCCCACCGGGCGGCCTACCGGGCGCTCAAGCTGAAGTTCGAGAAGCGCGGCCATCAGTGGATCGCCAAGCCCGACCCGGCGACCTGACCGCGAGCGGCGGGCTCACCCGGTTACCGCCTGGTCGATGACCAGGATGAGCCCGCTGAGGACGCCCTCCTCCGATCGCATCGCGGACACCGCGACGCGCAGGGCCACGGTCTTGCCCCGCCGGTTCAGCGCGGACAGGTCGATCGCGGACGGGCTCTCGGCCGTCCCGGCCAGGACTGCTCGCAGCCAGGGCACGATCTCGGCCGTGGGCAGCCCGATGTCCAGGGACAGCAGATCCCGGGACTCGGCTTCCTCGGGACGCAGCCCCCACAGGTCCTCCGCGCCCGGGCTCCACACGCGCACGAGCAGGTCCTCGGTCAGCACGATCACGGCGCTGCCCAGGCTGCGCAAGACCGAGCCGAGGAAGCTGTTGACCTGGTCGAGCTCCTCGGTCCGTCCGCGTAGCTCCTCGTTGATGACCTGGAGCTCGTCGTTGGTCGACTGGAGCTCTTCATTCATCGTCTCCAGTTCCTCGTTGGTGGACTGGAGCTCTTCGTTGGTCGTCTCCAGTTCCTCGTTGGTGGACTGGAGCTCTTCGTTGGTGGTCTCCAGTTCCTCGTTCAGGGACTGCAGCTCCTCGTAGGCGCGCTCCAGCTCGGTGTTGGCGTACGCGAGCTCGTCCCGGACGCGACGGTACCGGGTCACGTCGACGAAGCTGACCCCCACGCCGATAAGGTCCCCCGGCGCCCCGAACAGCGGGACGACCGAGATGTCGTAGTATCCCGCCTCGTTGCCGCCGGGCCGCAGCCATTCCACGTCGTGCAGCTCGATCGGGCGCAGTTCCTTCCGCACCTGGTCGATGCGGGACCTGAGCTCGACCGGCCGGTACGACACCTCCAGGTCCTGGAAGGGGCGCCCCAGGTCGCGGGGGCGCAGGTTGAGCAGCGCCTCGGCGGCCGAGTTGGCCACCCGGAGCTTGTCCGCCAGGTCGATGGCGAGTTGCACGGCCGGTCCCGACGCCAGCGCCGCATTTTCCAGCCGGTCGCCGAACTGCTCCCGGCCGGCCGCGTCGCTCCAGCTCACCGGGAGCCCGGATTCCGTCATAGCCGCCCGGGACGTCTTGCGGAACAGGCGCTTGCGCAGGTCTACGGGCTGGAAGCGGTCGGAGTGGTTCAGCAGCATCTCGGCCTTGCCCAGGAACAGGTACCCGGGATCAGACAAGGCGAAGTGGAACCGGCGCACGATGCTGGCCTGGGTCTCGGCGTTGAAGTACATCAGCGTGTTCCGCGCGACCAGGAGATCGACCCGGGAGATGGGCGCGTCCCGCGTCAGGTCGTTGCGGCCGAAGATGACCTGGCGGCGCAGGTCGCGGCGGAAGGACCGCCTGGTCCCGGCCGGCTCGAAGTAGGCGTCCGCCAGCCCTGGGGGCATATCGGCCAGCGCGCTGGCTTCGTAGATACCGGTCCGGGCCTGCTGGAGGGCGTCCTCGTCCAGATCGGTCGCGTAGATCTTCACCCGGTCCCGGAACTGGTCCGCGCCCAGGGCCTCGGCCAGGATGATCGCGAGGGTGTAAGCCTCCTCGCCGGTGGCGCAGCCCGCGCTCCAGACCCGGACCGGTGCCCTGGCTCCCTTGGCGAACAGGAGTTCCGGTATCACCCGCTCCTGCAGCGACTGCCAGGCCAGCGGGTCCCGGAAGAAGCTCGTGACGTTGACGAGCATGCTGTCGAAGAGCTGGCTGAACTCCCCGGGTTCCAGCTCGAGGTAGTCCCGGTACTCGGCGAAGCTGGTCAGCCCGGCGACCGCGATCCGGTGGTTGATCCGCCGGGCCAGCGTCGACCGCTTGTACCCGGCGAAGTCGAACCCCCGGCTCTCCTTCATCATCAGCAGGAGGTCGTCGAAACCGGGATCGGGGTTATTCTCCTCAGCCACGACAGGAGCGTACGCCTCCAGGCAGCCTACCGACCGGTGCCGTCGGCGAGCAGGCCGCGGACTTCCTCCTGGAGATCGGCGGGCGGCTTGCCCACGCGCACCTCGACCTTCTCGAGGGTCAGCCGGGTGAGCAGGCCGGCGATCTTCGCGGCGGGCCGGATCGCGGGATGCCGCGTGCTGGCGACCGCGCAGCGCGGCATGCTGGTGTAGGCCGCGTCGGCCGGATCCTGCACGATCACGCAGCCACCTTGCTGCTCCACGGTGGCAGCGCCCAGCGCGGCGTCGTCCAGCGTCCCGCTCAGCACCACCCCGACCGTCCGCGGGCCGCCGTAGAGCGCGGCGCTGCGGAAAAGCGGATCCGCCGCCGGCCGGACGCCGTTCTGGCGGGGCCCCCGTGAGGTCCGCACCAGCCCGTCGACGACGAGGAGGTGCAAATCCGCCGGGGCGACGTAGATCCGTCCCGGCCGCAGCGGCTCACCGTCCACCGCGGACGCGGCGGCCAAGACGCCGGACCGGTCCAGGATGCTGGCCAGGGCCCGCCCCCCGGTGGCCGGGATGTGCAGCACCACCAGCAACGAGGCGGGAAGGTCGGCAGGCAGCGCCGCCAGCAGGGTACGCAACGGCTCCAGGCCGCCCGCCGATGCCGCTACCACCACGATGTCCCGGCCGTGCAAGGCCGTCATGTCGCCTCCGTGCTGCCCGCGTGCTGCTGGCGCAGCGTCTGGGCGGGCGCGACGCCGAAGGCGACCCGGTAGTAAGCGGAAAACCGGCTGGCGTTGGCGAAGTGCCAGGCGGCGGCGATCTCGGCGACGGTATTACGGTCCGGGTCGGCGGACAGCAGCGCGTCGTGCGCGTGCTCGAGCCGGACCCGGCGCAGGTAGTTCAGCGGCGTGGTGTCCAGGTGCCGGCGGAAGGCCAGCTGCACCGCCCGGACCGTGACGAACGCGGCGGCCGCGATATCACCGACGCTGATGTCGTCATGCGCTCGCTCCTCGATGAACGCGATGGCGCGTCCCGTGGTATCGGAGACGGTAAGAACCCGGCCGCCGGGGACCGGAGCGGCCGGACCCGCGGCATGGCGCCGCTGCTCCCGCAGCACGGCGGCGTAATCACGGGCGGTCCGGCTCAGCGTCTCCAGGCGAACCGATGCCGTCGGCCGCCGGACCGCGAGCCACTGGAAGGTGGCGGCGATCTGGTCCTCGGTCGAGGCCAGGGACCGCGCGGTCCGGTCGCTGTCGGCGATCGCGCGCTCAGCCGAGCCGAGCAGGTGCTGCCACCGGCGGACCAGGATCCCGGTCGGGCTGTCCGCCAGTATCTCGTCCCGGCCGCGTGGCGGCGCGGCCGCGGAGCCGGCCGCAGTGTGTGGCCGGTTAAGGTCTAGCCCGGCCAGCCCCAGCCGGTAGCGGACGGCCGGGCGCAGCGCGCGCACGACGACCGGGCACTGTCCCGCCGCCGAGCTGGCCGCGGCCGCGAGCGCCCTGGCCCCGCCGAAATCCACGCTGCTCACGCCGGACATGTCGATCACGAGACGAGCCGGCCCGGCCGCCCGTTCGGCCCTGATGATTTCCGTCAGCTCGGCCGAGCAAGTCGCGTCGAGCGGGCCGCTGAGGGCCACTACGCAGATGCGGTCACGGCGTTCGGCCCTGATCCGCAGACGTTCGCCGCCCACCTGGACCACGCTCCTATCCGGGTCCGGACTTCCGGCTGGCCCGCTTCCCACCATAGGCGTTCAACTCGGCCACCGGCCCAGGATCACCGCCAGGCTGCTCCTAGCTGTACCGCTCGTCGACGTGCGAGCGGACGTGACCAGGCCCGAGACCTAGCCAGGATCGTTCCCCGCCGGACCACGGACGGCCCACGGCTTTCGCCGTGCAGCGAATTGCCCGGCCGGCGTAGGTGAGGAGAAGCCAGAGCACCGCTCCCACCCGGGCCAGGATGCCCCATGGGCGCGTGCGGCGGGGTCTGGCCTGCTCGGTGCTGGCGATCGCCTCGCCGGCGTTGAGACGGGCGAAGATCGCGAGCATCGCGGCGAGCTGCGGATCCGACTGGGTTATCCGCCGGTCTATGCGCTGCAGCCGCCGATTCTGGGTGTAACCGACACTGACCATGTGTCTTCTTTCCGGGACCGGCGGGATGGTAGGGATCTCGCGGGGTACCTTTCGCAGTTCGGATGGTTCGCTTGCCTAACGAATTTCTGGGCGTGCCAGCTACCCGGGTTTGCCCGGTTTACACCCGGGAAGTGGAGCTGACCGATGGATGACACGCAATCCCGGGTCGAGCGCGATTCCGGATCAGCCCAACCTCGAGACGACAGGGGTGAAGGCGCGGCGCCGGGCCCGGGTATGCGGGAATGGCGCATCCTGGCCGTGGTCCTGGTCGGCTCCTTCATGGCCGTCCTCGACACCACGATTGTCAACGTGGCGCTGCCCAGCATCGCCCAGGGCATCAAGGCCAGCTCCGACGCCCTGGAGTGGGTGGTGTCCGGGTACGCGCTGACCTTCGGCCTGGCCCTGGTGCCGGCCGGGCGGCTGGGGGACCGGGTCGGCTACAAGCAGGTGTTCCTGGCCGGCCTGACCGTGTTCACCCTGGCCAGCGTAGCCTGCGGGATCTCCAGGAATCCGGCCGAGCTGATCGTGTCCCGGCTGGTCCAGGGGCTGGGGGCGGGCATCTACTTCCCCGCCATCAGCGCCACCATCCAGCGGCAGTTCTCGGGTGACGTGCGCAGCCGGGCGTTCGGCTACCTGGGCGCGGTGGTCGGCATCTCGACCGCGCTCGGCCCGCTCATCGGCGGGGTGCTGATCCAGTTCATCGGCATATCCGACGGCTGGCGCTGGGTGTTCCTGGTCAACTTGTTCATCGGCGTCGCCGAGATCCCGGTGGCGGTCAAGGCGCTGCCCCGCCGGCGCGAGCGGGAGGAGCACGACCTAGATGTCGCGGGCAGCGTGCTGCTCACCGGCGTGCTGCTGCTGGTGCTCGTCCCCCTGGTCGACGGCCGGGTGTCGGGCTGGCCGCTGTGGAGCTGGATCGTGCTGGCGGCCAGCGGGCCGGCGGGCGTGGCGCTGGTCGCCTGGGAACTCAGGCTGGCCCGCCGGGGCGGCGAGCCGGTTCTCCAGGTGCAACTGATCCGGCACCACCGCTCGTTCGCCATGGGCCAGGCCCTCGCCCTGCTGTACTTCGCCGGGTTCACCAGCTTGTTCTTCACCCTGTCGATCCTGTGGCAGCAGGGTCTGGGCCGCAGCGCGCTGCAGACCGGCCTGCTCGTGCTGCCGTTCGCGGTGGCCAGCCTGGGCACCGCGTCGAACAGTTACAAGTTCTCCACCCGGTTCGGCCGCCGGACGGTGCAGGGCGGCCTCGTCGCCATGTTCGCCGGGCTGGCCCTGGTGCTGCTGGTCCTGCACCTGACCACGGGACGGCCCCACGTCTGGGCCCTGACCGGGCCGCTGTTCCTGGCCGGCCTGGGCAACGGCCTGATCATCGCGCCGAACCAGGACTTCGTGCTCGGCTCGGTGCCGAAGGGCCAGGCGGGTACGGCCGGCGGCGCGCTGATCACGGCGCAGCGGATCGGCGCGGCCATCGGCATCGCGGTCATCGGCACCGCGCTGTTCGGCAGCGGCAGCGGCCAGAGCAGCAGTTCCCGCCCGGTGCCGTCGCTGACGCACACGGCCCAGACGGCGACGCTGGTCAACCTGGCCTTCGTCCTGGCGGCGTGGCTGTGCACGTTCGGCCTGCCTCGCACCCTGGCCGCCGAACGCGCCGAGGAGAACAGCTGAGGCCGATGAAACCGCAAACGATCGCGCCGCGCGTCAGCCCGCGGGCTTGGCGATCCACTGATCGCCGCGTTTCTCGAATCGCTGCTTCAGCGCCGTGAACGCGGCCCGGGAGGCTTGGTCTCCCTCACCGTAGACCTGCACTGCTTCGTCATACGCCCGGGCAAACGCGTCCTGAGCTTCCCGGCATGAGCGCCGCAGCGTGCCCGGCAGGCCGTCACCGGGACGGTACCGGCGAGATCGCGGCATGGTCCCTCCTCCCTTCTCCGGTGTCAGCCGCGGCTAGCACCTGCGCGAGGGCCTCGTCCAGACGGGCGAAGTTGGGGATCACCCGGTCCATGCTGGTGATCGCGAAGACCCGCAGGACAGCCGCGTCCGGGATCACCAGCAGCACCTCGCCGTCCTCGGCCCGGGCGCGGCGGTGCGCCGCTACCAGGGCCTGCAGCCCCGACGAATCGCAGAACCGGGTCAAGGACATGTCGACCACGAACGTGCCGTGCCCGCGTGCGGCCGCCTCGAGCAGGGCCGCCCGCAGGGCGCCGGCCGTAGTGATGTCGATCTCCTCCGGAGCCGCCACCACCGGCACGCCCGCGGTCATCCCGACCGGGAACCTGGCCTCGGGCACCTGCCTCACCCCCTGCCTTCTGCTGCGATCGCGGGCACTACCAGGATCACCCCGGCGTGCGAGGCACGTCAATAAAGACAGGAGATTAACCTCGTGTATTTCTACTCGGGAGATATTTCTCGCGAGCCCGTATGATCGAGGCATGAGTGATCCTGGCGGCAGAGACGGCAGCTGGACGTTGCTGACCGGGCACGGGCACGTCCTGGTGGCGATCGCCCGCAACCCCGAAGCCAGGATCCGGGACCTCAGCGCCGTGGCCGGCATCACCGAGCGCACCGTCCAGGCCATCGTGACCGACCTGGAAACCGCCGGGTACATCACCCGCACCCGGGCCGGGCGGCGCACCCGGTACGCCGTCAACTCCGACAGCCTGTTCCGGCACCCCGCCCAGGACGGCCACCGGGTCGGCCCTTTCCTGGCCCTGCTGGCCGCCGCCGGCAGCCATCCCGCCCCGGCGGCCGTCGACGTCGTTACCGGCGCCGGCGAGCATTAAGCGACGGGGTCCGGCCGGTGCGGGCCTGCTCGATCAGCCGGAGTCCAGGACGTCGAGGTCCACGCCGGCCTCGCTCGACGCGCCGCCGCGGGTCCTGTTAGAGCGCGCTGAACGTCTACTCGCGGATATTCCGGGACGCGGCGGGTAGGACGGCGGTCTCGCCAGAGCAGGAGTCCCGACTGGCAAGGAGATTGGCGATGTCAGGAACCACGACCGGAATCGTCGTGATCGTCGTAGTCGTCGTACTGGGGCTGGCCGTGTGGCTGGCCATGATGGCCCGGGCCGCCAGGCGCCCGGCGCAGGAGCACCCGGAGCACGACCCGAAGCGCGGGCTGGTCCAGGGCGGCCAGCACGTCGGCGGCGGGCGCAGCGTCGCGCCGACCCGCGACGCGCCGGTGCCGGAAGGCGGCGGCGACCCGCCGGAGGTGGAGGACGAGCAGGCCGCGTACGGCCATCGCCCGCCGGTCGAGGACCGGGGCAACCCGCTGGATATCTAGTGAGCTCCGTCCCGGGGCCAGTCGCGGGAGAGCCCGGGAAGCGGCGCCCGCCGTCCGTTCGCACGGTGCGGCGAGGTGGGATGATTTCGTTCGTTTTATGCCCGGCTGGCTTCGTTCTGCGGCTAGTACGCCGGCGACCGCCTTGGGAAGCTGACCTTGGCGGGCCATCACCAGTCACCAGGTCCGTCGGCTTGGGCGGAATCCCGTCCCGGATTCCGCCCAAGCGACAGGACCGGGGCCCTGCGTCCCCCGGAAGCGGCTCGCCGCCTCCCCACCGTGGGGTCGCGGTTCTGCCGGGGCCCTTCGTCCTGCCCTGATGGCACTGTCAATCCTCGCGATTAAGGCCTGTCCGCCGGGGTAGGCCGCGGAGCCACGCTTGCCCATCCTCACCTGGAAGGAACCAGTTATGGCCGATCAGCCGCTGCGCGGCCGCAAGGTCGCGATCCTTCTCGCCCCGGCCGGCACCGAGCAGGCCGAGTTCACCGAACCCCGGAAGGCCGTGACGGAGGCCGGGGCCGACGTCGACGTGATCGGCACCCAGGCCGGCCCGGCCCGCACGGTCAACAACGACCTCGACCCCGGTGACACCTTCACCGTCGACAAGGCTTTCGACCAGGTGTCCGCGGACGACTACGACGCCGTCATCGTGCCGGGCGGCACGGTCGGCGCGGACAAGCTGCGCGGCGATCCGGCCGCCGTCCGCTTCGTGCGGGGCGTCTTCGGAGCGGGCAAGCCCGCCGGGGTGATCTGCCATGGCCCCTGGACCCTGGTCGAAGCGGACGTGGTGCGGGGACGTACGCTCACCTCCTTCCCCTCCCTGGCCACCGACATCCGCAACGCGGGCGGTACCTGGGTGGACCGGGAAGTAGTGGCCGACCAGGGCCTGGTGACCAGCCGCAATCCCGGGGACCTGCCCGCGTTCTGCGCCAAGATCGTGGAGGAGTTCGCCCGGGGCCAGAACCTCGCCTGAATGCCGTTGCCAGCAGTCGCGAAAGGAAACTGATATGGCCACCGCGAATCCCTCTTTCGGGTTCTTCGCCTCCAGCGAGGAACTCGGCCCCGACGAGATCATCCGGGCCGCCCAGACCGCCGAGGCCGCCGGGTTCGACCGCCTGTGGGTCTCCGATCATTACCACCCCTGGATGTCGGAGCAGGGCTCCAGCCCGTTCGTGTGGTCGGTGCTCGGCGCCCTGGCCAGCACCACTGAGCTCAAGCTCACGACCGCGGTCACCTGCCCCACGTTCCGGATCCACCCGGCCATCCTCGCCCAGGCCACGGCGACCACGGCGGTGCTGGCCCCGGGCCGGTTCACCTTCGGGGTCGGGGCCGGCGAAGCGCTGAACGAGCACATCCTGGGAGACGCGTGGCCACCGGTCAGCGTCCGGCAAGCCCGGCTGGCCGAGGCCCTCGACATCATCCGGCAGCTGTGGACCGGCGAGGTCGTCACCTACGAGGGCACGTACTTCACGGTGCATAACGCCAAGCTGTTCACCCGGCCCGAGACGCCGCCGGACATCTTGATATCCGGCTTCGGCCCGGAAGCGACCAGGCTCGCCGCGCAGCTCGGGCAGGGGTGGATAAGTACTTCCCCCGATGCCGAGGGCATGAAGATCTACCGCGGTGCCGGCGGCACCGGCCGCACCCAGGCAGGCGCGAAGATCTGCTGGGCCGAGACGGAGAAAGAGGCCAAGGAGACCGCGCACCGGCTCTGGGGCCATCAGGCCGGCGGCGGCCAGCTCTCCCAGGACGCGCCCATGTGGATGCAGTACGAGGCCATCGCCCAGCTCACCTCGCCGGACGACATCGCGAAGACCGTACCGTGCGGGCCCGACGCGGCCCATGCCGCCGAGGCCATCGCCGAGTACGTCGAAGCCGGGTTCGACGAGATCTACATCGCCCAGATGGGCCCCGACCAGGACGGTGGCATCCGCTTCCTGGCCGAGGAAGTCCTGCCGCTCCTGAGCACCTCGACCTGAGGGCTGGCCGGGCTGTTTGGCGACCCGGCTGGAGGGAAGCCAGGCGCGGGTGACCGGACCGAAGATAACCGCGCTCGACACGGCCGTATACGTCATCCCGACCGACGCCCCGGAGGCGGACGGGACGCTGACCTGGGACAAGACCACGATGCTGGTGGTAACGGCCAAGGCCGGAAACGAACGGGGCATCGGCTGGAGCTACACCGCCGCCGCGGCGGCGACCGTGGTGGCGGAACTGCTCGCGGACACGGTCGCCGGGCGGGACGCCTTCGACGTGGCCGGGGCGGCCGAGGCCATGGCGCGGCAGGTCCGCAACGCGGGACGGCCCGGTATCGCGGCGATGGCCATCTCCGCGGTGGACATCGCGCTGTGGGACCTCAAGGCGCGGCTGCTCGGCGTGGCGCTGTCGGGCCTGCTCGGCCGGGCCCGCGATGACGTCCCGGTGTACGGCAGCGGCGGCTTCACCAGCTATCCGGACGAACGCACCCGGGAACAGCTCAGCGGGTGGGTGCAAGACCAGCGGATCCCGCGGGTGAAGATCAAGATCGGCGAGTCGTGGGGTCGCGAGGAGCGGCGGGACCTGGCCCGGGTCCGGCTCGCGCGCGAGGTAATCGGCCCGGACGCCGAGCTGTACGTCGACGCCAACGGGGGATACACCACCGGGCAGGCGGTCCGGGTCGCCGCCGCGATGGACGACTTCGGCGTGACCTGGTTCGAGGAGCCGGTGTCCTCGCAAGATCTCGGCGGGCTGGCCGCCATCCGGCGGCAGGTCCGGCCGGACGTGGCGGCCGGGGAGTACAGCTGGTCGCTGGCCGACTCGGCCGCGCTGATCGCGGCGGGCGCGGTGGACTGCCTGCAGCTGGACGTGACCCGGTGCGGCGGGATCACCGAGTTCCTCCGCGGCGCGGCGCTGGCGGCGGCCAGCCAGCTGCAGGTCTCCGGCCACTGCGCGCCGAACCTGCACGCCCACGTCGCGGCGGCGGTGCCGAACCTGCGGCACGTGGAGTACTTCCACGACCACCAGCGGATCGAGCAGATGCTGTTCGACGGCACCCTCGACCCGGACGGCGGGGCGATGTGCCCGGACCCGGGCCGGCCGGGACACGGGCTGACCCTGCGGGAGACGGCGGCGGAGCCGTTCCGCCGCGCCTGACCGATCGCCTGGGTTACCGCGGCTGCTCGTTGAAGCGCGCCGCGGCGGCGCGGCCCAAGGTGGTCAGCCGGTCGAACGCCTTCCGGGGCAGGGTCGGGTTCAGCTCGTGTCCGGGAACGGGCTCTCCGCCTTCCTGCGCGGGCGGGCCCGGGAGCGCCAGTCGCTGCACCGCGTGCAGGACCTCGCTGGTCAGTCCGGGCGCGAGGTCGGCGACGCGGGCGACGAGCTGGGCGGCCGGGGTCAGGATGATCTCCGCCCGGCGCCCGCGGACGGCGGTGATGATCTGCCGGGCGGCGCGTTCGGCGTCCATCGAGATGAGCGGCAGGCTGGCGCCGAGGGAGAACCAGGTGAACTCCTGGCCGGCCCGGCCGGTGAAGCGGGCCTGCAGCTGCGAGCCGGTGCGCATCAGCCCGGGCACGACGGTGGTGACCGTCACCGGGCCGCGGCCGAGCTCGGCCCGCAGGCCCTCGGAGAAGCCGACGGCGGCGAACTTGGCCGTGCTGTAGGGCAGCAGGTGCGGGACGCTGACCTTGCCGCCGACCGAGGCGATGGTGACGATCCGGCCGTGGCCCTGGCGGCGCATCGCCGGGAGCGCCGTCAGCGCCAGGCGCACCGGCGCGAGCGCCATGGTGTCCAGCGCGTCCTCGTAGAGGCTCACCTGCCCGGCCTCCACCGGGCCGACCTGGATGATCCCGGCGTTGCTGACGAGGATGTCGAGCCGGCCGTAGCGCTCGATGGCGGTGTCCACCAGCAGCTGGGGTGTCGCCTCGTCGGTCACGTCGCAGGCGACGGCCGTCACCTCGGCGCCCGCCGCCCGCAGTTGCTCCGCCGCCCGGTCCAGTTCGGCGGCGTCGCGCGCGCAGATGACCAGGGGGCAGGAGTGGCGCGCGAGCTCACGGGCCAGCAGCAGGCCGAGCCCGCGGGACGCGCCGGTCACCACCGCGACCTCGCCGCGGATGTCGTCCGGCCCGCGCCGGGCGGCCAGGATCGCCCCCGCGAGGGTGGTGGCCACCGTGACGAGCGGAATCCGTGCCTTCATGCGCTGCCTCCGTGAGCTGGGAATCCCCGGCTCGCTTCCCTCGCCGCTCCCCGGCAAACTCCGAAGTTCCCCAGCCGGGGAGGTGAATTACCGGCCGGGGCGGGCAGGGGGCGGCGTCGTCATTACCGACCAAACGGGAGGGCTTCATGCGGGCACTGACATGGCAAGGCAACCTGGACGTACGAGTCACGGACGTACCCGATCCGCGCATCGTGGAGCCTAACGACGCGATCATCGAGGTCACCTCGACCGCCATCTGCGGTTCTGACCTGCACCTGTACGGCGTGCTCGGGCCATACCTCCGCCCGGGAGACGTGCTCGGGCACGAGGCCATGGGCGTGGTCACCGAGGTCGGCGCGGATATCACGAACCTGGCGCCCGGCGACCGGGTCGTCGTCCCGTTCAACATCTCCTGCGGGCACTGCTGGATGTGCACCCGCGGCCTCTACGCCCAGTGTGAGACCACGCAGGTCACAGACGAGGGCAAGGGGGCGGCGCTGTTCGGCTACACGTCGCTGTACGGGTCGGTGCCGGGTGGGCAGGCTCAGTTCCTGCGGGTGCCGCAGGCGCAGTTCGGCCCGGTCAAGGTCCCGGCGGACGGCCCCGACGAGCAGTACCTGTTCCTGTCCGACGTGCTGCCCACCGCCTATCAGGCGGTGGTCTTCGCCGACACGCCCAAGGACGGCACCTTGGCCGTGCTCGGCCTCGGGCCCATCGGGCAGTTCGCGGCGCGGATCGCCCGGCACCTCGGCGTCGAGCGGGTCATCGGCGTGGACCCGGTGCCGGAGCGGCGGGCCGCCGCGGCCCGGTTCGGGGTGGAGGCGATCGACCTGAACGAGACCGCCGACGCCGCTGGCATGCTCATCGAGATGACCGGCGGACGCGGCCCGGACTCCGTCATCGACGCGGTCGGCATGGAGGCGCACGGGCACGAGGAGGCGGCCGGCAACAAGCTGGCCGAGGTCGCGCAGCGGGCCACCGGGCTGCTGCCGGACCGGCTGGCGCAAAAGATCACCGACGTCGCGGCGGTGGACCGGCTGGACGCGCTGCACGTCGCGGTCAAGGCCGTCCGCCGCGGCGGCACGGTCTCGGTCAGCGGCGTCTACGGCGGCGAGGCCGACCCGATGCCGATGATGGAGATGTTCGATCGCGGGATCCAGCTGCGGATGGGGCAGGCTCACGTCAAGCGCTGGATCGGCGACCTGATGCCGATGGTGGCCGACAGCAGCGACCCGCTCGGCGTGACCAGCTTCGCCACCCATCACCTGCCGCTGGAACAGGCTCCGCAGGGATACGAGATCTTCCGGAACAAGGAAGACGGCTGCATCAAGGTCGTCCTGCAGCCGTAGGGTCAGGACACGTTGAAGGCGACCTGAACGCGGGTGCCGTCCGGGCCGGACACGACATGGACCCGGTCGGCCACCCGCCGGACCAGCCACAAGCCGTGGCCGGGCCGGCTGAACAGCGAGGACCCGGCCTGGCTGACCTCGCCGTCGTCGACCTGGCAGCACAGCTCCCTGGTCAGCTTCCAGATGCGCAGCCGCCCGGCCCCGGCGCCGTGGCGGATGGCGTTGGCCGCTAGCTCGTGAACCGCGAGGGCCATGTCCATGGCCCGGCTCTCGGGCAACCCGGCCCGGCGGGCCAGGGTCAGCACCTTGGCGCGCAGCCCGTGAAGCGTGCCCCGGTCGAACGCCCGGTCAAGTTCGAGTACCAATGCCTGCCACCTCCGCCTGTCCCGTGGGCTACCTCTACCAATGCGGCACGCGGGTAAACCCAGCATCCAGCGGGTTTGGGTCGGGACCGAGGGGTAGTGCGAGACGGACCCTAGATCAGGAGGACGGCGGATGACAGGGCGGCACTCGCGCCGGGGCACCAGGAACCGGCCTGTCCATGGCATCGACCGGATGCTGCACGACGTGGAAACCGGGCGCTTCGAGCGCAGCCTGTCGGCCCTCACGGCCGCCGGGGCGCTGGTGACCGCGGCGGAAATCTACTTCGAGCACGACAGCGCCAGCTTCGGCAACAAGATGATGTGGATCCCGGTCGTGCTCGGCCCGGTCGGCGCGGCGGCCGGCGTGGCCGGCTTCTTCAGCCGCCGGATGGCCAAGACGGCGCTGCCGGTGGCCTCGGCCGCGATCGTCGCGAACGGCCTGCAGGGCACCTACCTGCACGCGCGCGGCATCGCGCAGAAGCCGGGCGGCTGGAAGAACGCCAGGTACAACATGGAGATGGGGCCGCCGCTGCTGGCCCCGCTGCTGGTCACCATGGTCGGCGGCATGGGGCTGCTGGCCGCCGTCCTGCGGCGGGAGAAGTGACCGGCGCCCCGGAGCAGGCCCGCGGCTGGCGCGACCGGTTCCCGGGCGCGGACGTGCTGGCCCAGGCCGGCCACTGGGATCAGGTGACGGCCGATGTCATCGCGGCCCGGGTGGCGCCGCCCCCGGTGCCGAAGTTCTTCAGCGGGCCGGAGGAAGCCTGCGCGCGGGCCCTGCTCAACCTGCTGACCGGCCAGGACCAGGACGGCGAGCCGGCCGTCCCGGTGCTCGAGATGGTCGACGCCCGGCTTAGCGCCGGCGAAACCGACGGCTGGCGCTATGACGACATGCCCGAGGACGGCCAGGCGTGGCGAGACACGCTGGCCTATCTCGACGCGGACGCGGACCGCCGTTGCGGCACCTCGTTCGCGGCCGCTCCGGCGGCCGACCAGCCGGCCCTGGTGCAGGCGGTGCAGGACCTGAAGTCCGGCGACTGGCACGGGCTTCCGGCCGACCACGTCTGGAGCCTGTGGACCAGGTACGCCTGCACGGCCTTCTACGCGCACCCGGCCGCCTGGGCGGAGATCGGCTTCCCCGGCCCGGCCTATCCCCGCGGCTACAAGAACGTCGGCGTGGACCGGCTGGAACCGTTCGAGGTACGCGACGCGAGGCCGTCCCTGGACCCGGTGCGGAAGGGAGACTGATGCCCAGCTCGTATCGCCAGCTCCGGACCCGGAACGAGTCGGCCTGGCTGCTGCCGAACGACGGCGCCCGGACGAACCACCGCCTCCGGCAGGACATGCGGCGGTTCGCCGATTCGGACGAGATCGACCTGGTCATCGTGGGCTGCGGCGCGGGCGGCTCGGTCCTGGCCCAGCGGCTGGCCCGGGCCGGCTGGACGGTGGCGGCGCTGGACGCCGGTCCGTTCTGGGACCCGGACACCGACTGGGTCAGCGACGAGGCGGGCTCGCACCGCCTGTACTGGACCGACCCGCGGGTGATCGCGGGCGCCGACCCGGTGCCGATGGGCTCGAACAACTCCGGGCGCGGGGTCGGCGGCTCGATGGTCCACTACGCCGGGTACACCCCGCGCTTCCACCCGAGCGACTTCATGACCGAGACCCTGGACGGGGTCGGCGCCGACTGGCCGCTGCGCTACCCCGAGCTGCGCCCGTACTACGAGGCGATCGAGGAGGAGCTGCCGGTGGCCGGCGAGCACTGGCCGTGGGGAGACCCGCACGGCTACCCGCACCGGCCGCACCCGGTGGGCGGGAACGGCGAGGTGTTCCTGCGCGGCGCGGGCAAACTGGGGATCACCGCGAAGGTCGGCCCGGTCGCGATCGCCAACGGCCGGTTCGGGAACCGCCCGCACTGTATCTACCGCGGCTTCTGCCTGCAGGGCTGCAAGGTCAACGCCAAGGCCTCACCGCTGATCACCCACATCCCGGACGCGCTGGCCCACGGCGCCGAGGTGCGCGCGGACGCCATGGTGACCCGGATCGCGGTGGACGAGCGCACCGGCCGGGCCACCGGGGTGCACTACGTCTCGGACGGCCGGGAGCGGTTCCAGAAGGCCGCCATGGTGGCCGTGGCCGGCTACTCGATCGAGACCCCCCGGCTGCTGCTCAACTCGGCCTCGGGCCGCTTCCCCGACGGCCTGTGCAACGACTTCGACCAGGTCGGCCGCTACCTGATGGTGCAGGGGGCGCCGCAGACCGCGGGCCGCTTCGACGCCGAGGTCCGGATGTACAAGGCGCCGCCGCCCGAGGTGAGCACCGAGGAGTTCTACGAGACCGACCCGGCCCGCGGGGCCAAGCGCGGGTTCTCCATCCAGACCGTGTCGCCGCTGCCGATCACCTGGGCCGAGCACGTCGCCGCCCAGGGGCACTGGGGCGCCGCGCTGCGCGAGTACATGAGCGACTACGTGCACTGGTCCTGCCTGGGCGCGCTGTGCGAGTTCCTCCCGCTGCCGGAGAACCGGGTGACGCTGGCCGAGGAGAAGGATTCCCACGGCCTGCCCGTGGCGCGCTTCTCCTACTCCCAGTGCGACAACGACAAGGCCCTGGCCCGCGCGGCCCAGTCGGTCATGGAAGACATCCTGCGCGCCGCCGGGGCGGACGAGGTCATCACCATCCAGCGCTACGCGCACCTGGTCGGCGGGGCCCGGATGGCCGCCGACGAGCGGCACGGGGTCGTCGACCGGAACTGCCGCAGCTTCGCCGTCCCCAACCTGTACATCACCGACGGCAGCGCGCTGCCCACCCAGGGCAGCGCCAACCCGGCCCTGACCATCATGGCCGTCGCCGCCCGGGCGGCCGACCAGCTCAAGGCCGGCGATTCCCGCTAGATCACGACGCCACGAAAGGCATAGACATGGCACCTACAGTTGCCGATTACCTGCTCGAACGGCTGCGCGCCTGGGACGTGCGGCACGTGTTCGCTTACGCCGGTGACGGGATCAACGGCATCCTGGCCGCGTGGGGCCGGGCGGACAACGATCCCCAGTTCGTCCAGGCCCGGCACGAGGAGATGGCCGCGTTCGAGGCGGTCGGGTACGCGAAGTTCACCGGCCGCGTCGGCGTGTGCATGGCCACCTCGGGACCTGGGGCCATTCACCTGCTCAACGGCCTGTACGACGCCAAGCTGGACCACGTGCCCGTCGTGGCCATCGTCGGCCAGACCAACCGCAGCGCCATGGGCGGCTCCTACCAGCAAGAAGTCGACCTGCTGTCCCTGTACAAGGACGTGGCCAGTGATTACGTCCAGATGGTGACGGTGCCCGAGCAGCTGCCCAACGTGCTGGACCGGGCCATCAGGATCGCCCGGGCCGAACGGGCGCCGACGGCGATCATCATTCCCGCCGACGTCCAGGAGCTCCCGTATTCCGCGCCGTCCCACGCGTTCAAGATGGTGCCCTCCTCGATCGGGACCGACTGGCCCGCCCCGGCGCCTGACGCCGAGGCCATCGTGCGGGCGGCCGAGGTCCTCAACGCCGGGGGCAAGGTGGCCATCCTGGCCGGGCAGGGGGCCCGGGGTGCCCGGCGCGAGCTGGAGGAGATCGCCGAGCTGCTCGGCGCCGGGGTGGCCAAGGCCCTGCTCGGCAAGGACGTGCTCTCCGACGAGCTGCCGTACGTGACCGGGTCGATCGGGCTGCTCGGCACCCGGCCGAGCTACGAGATGATGATGAACTGCGACACCCTGCTGACCGTGGGCTCGAGCTTCCCGTACACCCAGTTCCTGCCCGAGTTCGACCAGGCCCGCGCGGTGCAGATCGACATCGACGGCAAGTTCATCGGGATGCGCTACCCGTACGAGGTCAACCTCGTCGGGGACGCGGCCGCCACCCTGCGGGCGCTGATCCCGCACGTCAAGCGCAAGGAGGACCGGTCCTGGCGGGAGGCCATCGAAGCCGGCGTGGCCGGCTGGTGGCAGTCGATGGACGCCGAGGCCGAGGTGGAAGCCGACCCGGTCAACCCGATGCTGCTGTTCCGCGAGCTGTCGGCCCGGCTGCCGGTGAACGCCATCGTCACCGCCGACTCTGGTTCCTCCGCCAACTGGTACGCCCGCCAGCTGCGGTTCCGCGGCGACATGCGCGGATCCCTGTCCGGCAACCTGGCCACCATGGGTCCGGGCGTGCCCTACGGCATCGGGGCTAAGTTCGGCCAGCCGGACCGGCCGGTCATCGTGTTCGCCGGCGACGGGGCGATGCAGATGAACGGCCTGGCCGAGCTGATCACGATCAAGCACTACTGGGAGCAGTGGGCCGACCCGCGGCTGATCATCGCGGTCCTGCACAACAACGACCTCAACCAGGTCACCTGGGAAATGCGGGCCATGGAAGGCGCCCCGAAGTTCGAGGAGTCCCAGCGGCTGCCCGACGTCTCCTACGAGGGCTTCGCCAACAGCCTGGGCCTGCTCGGCATCGCCATCGACAAGCCGGAGCAGGTCGGCCCGGCCTGGGACCAGGCCCTGGCCGCCGACCGGCCCGTGGTGCTCGACTTCCGCACCGACCCCAGCATCCCGCCCATCCCGCCGCACGCCACCTTCGAGCAGGCCAAGGACGCCGCCATGGCGCTGCTCAAGGGCGACCCGGACCGGTGGTCCGTGCTCAAGGAGGGCCTCATGACCAAGGCCAGGGAAATCCTGCCCGGAAAGAACGACTGAGGTCCCGTTCTCGATGACGAGTCCAGAGCTCATCAAGGAGAAGCTCGCCCGCAGCGATCCCAGTGGTTCCGGCATCAGGCGCCGGCGCTGCGGGCGCGGCTTCACCTACCTGGGCCCGGATGCGGCGTTGGTCAAGGACCCGGAGACGCTGGCCCGCATCAAGGCCCTGGTGATCCCTCCGGCCTGGGAAGACGTGTGGATCTGCATCGATCCGCAGGGGCATATCCAGGCCATCGGCACCGACGTGGCCGGCCGCCGCCAGTACCGCTACCACGACCTGTGGCGCGAGCAGCGGGATCACGACAAGCACGACCGGGTCCGGGAGTTCGGCGCGGCCCTGCCGCACATCCGGGAGGTCGCCGACCGTCAGCTCGAGGGCCGGGGACTGACCAGGGACCGGGTCCTCGCGGCCGCGATCCGCCTGATCGACCTCGGCTTCTTCCGGTCCGGCGGCGAGGCCTACGCCGAGGAGAACGGCACCTACGGGCTGGCCACGATCCAGAAGAAGCATGTGCACATCACCAACGGGCAGCTCGTATTCGAGTATCTCGCCAAGGGCGCCAAGCAGCGCGAGCAGGCCGTCGCCGAGGATCACGTCTGCGCGGTCGTCCGGGGCCTGCGGCGCCGCCAGGGCGGCGGGGATCACCTGATGGCGTACCGGAGCGGCCCGCGCTGGCACGATGTCACCGCGGCGGATATCAACGAGTACCTGCGCGAGGTATCCGGCGGCGACTACACCGCCAAGGACTTCCGCACCTGGCACGGGACCGTCCTGGCCGCGGTGGGGCTGGCGGTGTCCGTGCAGGCCGCCGGCAGCGAAGCCGCCCGCAAGCGCGCCATCGCCCGGGTCGTCCGGGAGGTAGCCGACTACCTGGGCAACACGCCCGCCGTCGCCCGGGCCTCCTATATCGACCCGCGCGTCATCGAGCGGTACGAGGAGGGCCACACGATCGCTTCCGTCCTCGGCGATCTGGGTAAGAACAGCGACTTCGGTGACCTGGCCACCCGGGGCCGCGCCGAGAAAGCCGTCGTCAAGCTGCTCGCGGACGCCAGCTAAGGCCCCTGGTCCTCACGATCCGGCCAGCAGGCTGTCGCCGAGCGCGGCGAGCAGGTCGTCCGGTCCCGGGTAGACCTCGGCCGCTCCGGCCGAGGTGAGCTCGTCGCGGCTGACGCCGCCGCTCAGCAGGCCGATGCACGGGACCCCGGCTTTCTGGCAGGCTTCCACGTCCCAGACCGTGTCGCCGACGAACACCGCCTGGCCGGCTGGCACGCCGGCCTTGTCCAGGGCCACCTCGACCAGGTCCGGCGCCGGCTTGCTGGACTCGACGTCCCCGGAGAACGTGGCCGCGTCGATCGCGTCCTCGGCGTCCAGGGCGTCGCGCAGCATGGTGAACTCGGGCTCGCCGGCCGAGCTGGCCAGGACGACGGTCAGGCCGCGCCGCTTGCACGCGCGCAGGAGGCCGACGGCGCCGGGCAGCGGCCGCAGCCGGGACCGGTAGGTGGCGTACAGGGCGGTGTGAGCCGTGCGGATGTCCGCGTCGGCGCCGGCGTCCCGGCCGGCCGGGAGCAGCTTGTCCAGCATCAGGTCCGAGCCCATCCCGATCGCCCGGTGGATCTCCGCCATCGGGACCACGTGCCCGGCCTGGGCGAACGCTTCCCACCAGGTCACCGCGTGCAGGTAATTCGTATCGACCAGGGTGCCGTCCACATCGAACAGCGCCGCCGTCACCCGGCCCTCAGCTTTTTTCATGCCCATAGCCGGGCTCTCTACCCGGCCCGGCCCCGCCAAACGGATAGCCGCGCAGTTCCCCGCGCGGCCGGGCTAGGCGTGGGCCGGGCCGGTCTCGGGGTGCTGATCGCGCCGCCAGGCGGCCATGAACGCGTACCACTGACGGCCGAGTTCCTTCCGCCGGTTCAGGTCCAGCCCGAGCATGCAGGCGGGCAGGATGTCACGTTCCTCGCGCTCGTGGTGCTCGGTGCTGACCTTGATGACGGTCTCGACCGTGTGCCACCACGGCGCCGAGCCGACCGGGTGGATCGACGCCTCGCCGATGAGGGCCCGGATTTCTTCATGGTCGGCGACCGGGTCCCGCATCCGTCCGGGGGGTGGCGGGCCGGCCGCGGGCATCAGGGACGCGTAGCAGGTGGCTTCCTCGGCCCGGGTGTGCGCGATCAGCAGGTCGGCGAGCCGCTGCCACGCATGGCCGAGCATCCAGTCGGGACCGGCCTGATCGCTATGGCGCGCCGTGTCGTACACGGCGGCGCACAGGCGCCCGATCCGGCGGTGGTCGGCCATGATCAGTTCGACGATGTCGGCCGACACGTTCGATCCTGCGTCCGGGACCGGCACCAGGCGGATCTCGCCTGATGCGGCGGAATAGCGCCGTGCCGGTCCGGTCATGCTGGAACCCATTCCTGGCCCCGTTCGTGGTCGGCGTCGCCGGGCGACGCGCAAGCCGGTGCTGCCTCGTGCGTCGACCACGGGAGCCAGCCTCCCCGGGCCGCAGTCCAGGACTGATATCGGCTGGCGACGGCGGAGAATCCGGTCGGCCCCGGCTTTTTTGCAGGACCAGCCCCGCGCGTCGCTGTGCCTGAGGTGCGGTTACCCGGCATGACAGGGGCAAAACCTCACTCCTGGGACGAACGATCGCGATGCGCGCGGGTCACATGAGCGCGGCAGGCCTGGGTAGAGCCCGGTGTCATGATCGCCGTTACCCGGGAGTTCGCTGATCGTGTCGCCGAGGTCGCCGAGCTGCTCGAGGCGGACGAAGTCCAGGACGACGCGCTGCACCGGCTGACCACGCTGGCGGCCGAGCTAGTGCCGGGCGGGACGGCGGCGGCGGTGACGGTCGCCTTGGCTGGCGGCGCGCTGACCTACGCCGCCTCGGACCAGCGGCTCGAGGAGCTGCACCGCCTTCAGTTCGGCCGCGACGACGGGCCCGTGGCCGAGACCCTGCGGCACAACGAGCCGCGGCGGGTAGACGACAGCGCGGCCGAGCGCCGCTGGCCGGCGTTCTGCCGGGCCGCCGCCGAGGCCGGGTTCGCCAGCTGCCTGGTGCTGCCGCTGCGCACCGACCGGCAGCCGGCCGGCGCCATCGCGCTCTACGGTCCGGAGCCGGACGTGTTCCGCGGCGCGGCGCACGACGTCGCCTTGCTCGTCGCCGCGCAGGGCGGTGCCGCCGTGCACAATGCGACGCTGTACCGGACGTGCCGCCGGATGGTGGACAACCTGCACGCGGGGCTCGAATCCCGGGCCGTCATCGAGCAGGCGAAGGGCGTCCTGCACGCCGAGCTCGACGTCACGCCCGACGAGGCCTTCCGGCTGCTCAGCCGCTACTCCCAGAACACCAACCAGCGGGTCAGGAAGATCGCGGTCCGGCTGGTCGAGGGACGGATATCCGCCGCCGAACTCCGTCCCGGGCCGGGGTGACAGTACCGGTCTTACAGGGCCGCGGGCCGGTGCCGCAGCATCAGCGGCGGCTGAGACTGCCTGCTCGGCGTACTCAGCCGCTCGTGCCCGGGCATCGGGTCCCCGGCCGCCAGCCGCGAGAAGATGGCGAGCTTGGCCGCGAGCCGGGGATCGGCGCGCCCCACCGCCTTGGCCATGCGGCGAAGTCTCCAGCGCTCGATCAGCGACAACCGCATATGTACCTCCTGGGCGGTTAGTGCTCATTCAATCCGCATCGCGGCACGATACGCCTTTCCGGACATCCGGGTTGTAAACGTCACACGAGCTGTCTGGCCGGCCGGGGCTGCTCGGTGCCGGGGGTGATCTGCGCGGTGCATTCCGGGCAGCGCGTGGCCGCGATCGGGATGCTCATCGTGCACTCCGGGCAGTCCCTGGTCGTGGCGGCCTTGTTCCGCTCGAGCAGCTTCAGCAGCCGGCCGCCGGCAGCACCATGGCGTAGTAGACCACCAGCGCCGAGATCAGGAAGGTCAGGGTCACGGTCATGAACTGCCCGTAGGTGAAGGTGGCCTTGCCTATCTTGAAGGAGAACTGCCCGAAGTCCGGCGTCCCGCCGACCAGCGAGAGCAGCGGATTGACGAACGACGAGACGAACTGCTTGACCAGGTTGCTGAACTGGGTGCCGATGACGACCGCAACGGCGAGCTCGATGAGGTTCCCGCGCATGATGAAGTTCTTGAAGCCGCTCATGGCTCCCAATTTCCCCGCTGCCGGGAACTAATCATGTTAAATAGCCCGCTTCGCGGGTAGCCGGGAAGACCTGCGGGCCGAGGAGGCGGTAATGGTGGGGGTTCAGGGCAAAACCGCCGGGAGGTCCGGGCGGCCACGGCGCGATCAGCTAACCCGGCGTAGGCAGCTGGCGCAGCACCGCTGGCCGGCCGCCGGCGTGGCCAGTGCGCTCGTCGTCGGTTTCGCGGTCATCGGAGGCCGGCGGAAGAACCAGCGCCAGCGGGACCAGGGCGCGGAGCCGGTGACCCGGCAGGATCAGGCCAAGCCGATCCCGTCGGCTGGCGGCGCGGCCGAGACCATCCCGCCGCAGAGCGCGGTGTCCGGCGGTCCGGAGACACCGCTGGACCTGGGCAGCACCGGCTGGAAGAACACGCTGAAGCGGGCGGGCAAGAAGTTCACCCTCGACCGCTGCACGATGACCGCGGGCAGCCTGGCCTACCACTGGTTCCTGTCGCTGTTCCCGGCCCTCATCGCCCTGCTCGGCCTGACCAGCCTGCTGCACATCAGCTCGGCCACGACCCAGCACCTGGTACACGGCCTGGAGTCGGCGCTGCCGCAGGGCGCCTCGGGGGTCTTCAACCAGGCCATCGGGACGGCGACCCAGCGCTCGTCGGGCTCGCTGACGGCGCTGATCCTCGGCGTGGCCATCGCCATCTGGAGCGCCTCGGGCGGCATGGCCGCGCTGGAGACCGGGCTCGACATCGCCTACGAGGTCCCGGTGGACCGCAAGTTCGCGGCCAAGCGCCTGTACGCGTTCCCGCTCATGCTGGCCACGCTGGTCATCGGCGGCGTCGCGTCGCTGCTCATCGTGTTCGGCGCGTCGATCGGGACGGGCATCGAGGGGCATATCGGGATCGCCGGGGCCGCGTTCACCGTGGTCTGGAACATCGTGCGCTGGGTGCTGACCGTCATCCTGGTCACGCTGCTGTTCTCGGTCTACTACTTCTTCGGGCCGAACCGCGAGACCCCCCGCTGGCAGTGGGTCAGCCCCGGCGGCATCGTCGGCACCGTGATCTTCCTGGCCGCCTCGCTCGGGTTCTCGTTCTACGTGTCCGCGTTCGGCTCCTACGGCAAGACGTACGGCGCGTTCGCCGGGGTGGTCGTCCTCATCTTCTGGCTCTACCTGGCCGGCCTGGCGATCTTGCTCGGCGCCGAGCTGAACGCCGAGTCCGAGCGCCAGGCCGCCGCGGAGGCCGGTCACCCGGTTGCCCAGGCCAGCGCGGAGCAGGTAGAACAGGGACAGCGCGAAGCTCGCTAACCCAGCGCGAAGCTCGCTGTCGCCGGAGGCGGGTTCCCGGGACAGGGCGCGCAGCACGTGGCTGAAGCCGCGGGGCGCTCGCGCCTGGCAGCGGGCCGACGTCTCCACCGTGATGTCGCTGGCCCGCAGGACCCGGCCGCCCGTCGCGGCGACCGCGGCCATCAGGGCGTGGTCTTCGCCCGTCCGCAGCGGCTCGAAGCCGCCCGCCGCGAGGTACGCCGACGCCCGGATGCCGAGGTTCGCCCCGTGCACGTGCGGGTGCGGTCCCTCGCCGAACCCGTACATCGCCGCGAACGCGGCCGCCGTGTGCGCCGGATGCTCGGCCCAGTCGGTAACGGTGACGGTGCCGAGCACCATGTCCCAGCCCTGGCCGGCGTGGCCGAGCTGGCGGCGCAGCCAGCCGGGTGGCACCACGGTGTCGGCGTCGGTAGTAGCGAGCCAGACGGCGGCCGGATCGGTGCCCGCCGTCCGCCGCAGCAGCGCGGTCAGGCCGGCCGCCCGCGCCGCGCCCACGTTGCGGGCCCGGATCCGGACGACCTGGGCGCCGTGAGCCGCCGCCACCGCGGCCGTCTCGTCGGTGCAGGCATCGGCTACGACCAGCAGGTGAACCGGGACGCCGGCCGGCCCGGCCGCCTCCCGCAGCGCCGCCAGGCAGGCCGGCAGCAGCTCTTCCTCGTTGTGGGCCGGCACGACGACGCCGACCGCGGATACCCGGGGTGTACTGGTCACACCAGCCCCGTTGCCTGGGCGACCGAAGCGGGCGTGCCCTCGGCGCGGATGTACACCTCGGCCAGGAAGTCGGGTTCGACGTGGCTGACCAGGCGGGCCAGGCCGGGCTGGGCGGCGAGCATCTGGTGCACGTCGTCGCCGGTCCTCGGGTACTCGGCCACCGGGTGCCGCCAGTGCACGGCGAGCAGCGTGCCGTCGGGCTCGAGCGAAGCCGCGGCGTGCTTCAGGACCTGCTCCAGGTCGTGGTCGCCGAAGTAGTACAGGATCTCGGACAGCACGATCAGGTCGAACCGGCCCGATGGCCACTGCCGGGGGATATCCCGCTGCTCGACCCGGACCTGGGTCAGGGCGGACGTCCGCGCCGCCGCGGCCTCGACCGCGGCCTCGGCCAGGTCGCAGGACAGCAGGGCGCCGCAGCGCGGGCCGAGCATCCGGCTGAACACGCCGATGGAGCAGCCGGGCTCGAAGGCGGCGCGGTACCGCTCCTGGGGGAGCAGGGCCAGGGCGATCGCGTACTTGCGGCGCTCGTACCAGCGCTCCTCGAACCCCCACGGGTCGGCCGCGGCGGAGTACATGCCGTCGAAGTAGCCCGCGCCGAGAGTTTCGGGGGTAGTGGTCATCGCAGCAGCACCTCTTCTGCTCGGGTGAAATGGGCCACGATCGGGGCCGGGAGGATCGGCCCGGTATCCGGCCCGCGGTCGGTGAGCTGGCTGGTGAAGGCGTCGATGGCGGCCCGCTTGCGCGCCGCGGCCTCGGCCGGCAGCCGCACCTGACAGGCCCGGTGCCAGGGGACGCGGCGGTCACCGGGCTTGGCCCAGTGCCACATCCAGATCGGGTAGGTCAGCACCTGCGCCCCGGCCATGCTCCCGGCCCGCCGCGCCGCGCGGCCCGCGGCCTCGTGGTCGGCGTGCGCGTCCGCTTCCCAGGGCGCCAGGCACATCCCGAACCCTTCGAGTTGCTCGCGCAGCACCGCGGCCAGCTGTTCCTCGCGGGCGGCCAGGCCGGTGTCGGGGAACCCGAGCCTGATCACCTCGATGCCGGACGCGCCGAGCCGGTCCAGCGCGGCGGCCGTCTCGGCGATGCGGGTCCGGGCCACGGCCGCGGGATCGGCGTCCGGATGCGACCCTTCGCCGTCGGTGACCGCGACCAGCCGCACCCGCACGCCCGCGGCGGCCAGGATCGCCAGGATCCCGCCCGCCCCGAGCACCTCGTCGTCGGGGTGGGCCGCCACGACGACCGCGGAAGGCCAGGTCCGCGGGTCAGCCGCCGGCAGCTGGCGCAGGCCCGGCCAGGTGTCCCAGGCGTACTCCTGGGTTCCGGGCTGGTCGATCCGGTTCGGCGTACGCGCGGTCACCATGCCGCGCCGGCCTCGGCCGCCAGCGCGCCGAGATCGGCCAGGTCCCGTTCGGCGTGATGCTGCCGCAGGTAGACGGTCAGGTCGGCGACCCGGCGTCCGTGCGCCTGGTCGTGGCACAGCGGGCCGGCCCCGAGCGCGCGGCCCGTCCGCTCCATGACCTCGGTCGCCGTGGCCTCGACCAGCGCGCGCACCCGCAGGGTCCGCCGCCAGCCGGCCTGCTCGCGGTCCCCGGGGTCCGCGTCGATCTCGGCGGCCGCCCGCTCGAGCGCGTCCCGGGTGGTGTGCAGGGCGATGTCGACGGCGCCCAGATGGGCCAGGGCGTGCGGGCCGATGTCGCGCTTGGCCGCCGCGGCCAGCAGCGTCTGGCCGACGGCCCGGGCCCCGCCGTACCAGCAGGCGGCCACGCCGGCGCCGCCGTGCGCGAAGCCGGGCCGGTTCGTGTAACCGCCCGGCTCGCCGACCGGCTCGGCCGCGATGTCGGTGAACTCGACGTCGAGCGTGTCGCTGCCGGCCATGCCGGTGGCGGGCCAGGTGCCGGCGACCGGGGCGAGATCCTGCGTGCCGGCCGCGAACAGCCGGATGCCGTCCGGGGCCGCCGCCGTCACCAGTGCGTGCGTGCACGACCGCGCCCCCGAGCAGTAGCGCTTGATGCCGTCGAGCCGCCAGCCGGCCGCAGTCCGGCTGGCGGTCAGCCCCGGTCCGGGTGGCTGCGCGGCCCAGACGCCCCAGCGGCTCTGGTCCGGCGGCGGCCCGGCGCCGAGCTCGGCCAAGATGGCCAGCGCGTCCGCGTGCCCCTCGGACAGCCGGGCCAGCGAGAGGTCCTCCCCGGCCAGGTCGGCCAGCACCGCCCAGCGCTCATAGGTCCGCCCGCCGCCCGGCCGCGGCAGGTCCAGCCGCCCGGATGCCACGGCCGCGGCGAAATCCGCCGCTACGTCGTTGATCATCAGCACCCCCTAGTGCGGCCCCTTCGCTGCCCGCCGCCGGGCCGCGCAAACCCCCCATTCGCTTGCGGGGTGACGGATGTGAAAAACCCGCCCCGTTCGGAATTAAAGATCTTTCGACCGAACGGGGCGGGCGCGTGCCTTGGTACCGCCTAGCTCTTCTTGGCTCGCGGCGAGGCCTTGGCTCGCTTGGCCGCGGTCTTCTCGGTGCTGGCGTTCCCCGTGGTGAGAGAGCCGTCCGGGGCCTCCAGGTGGGCGCGGATGAACCAGTGGTACTGCTCCAGCTCGCCGGACTGCGCGATGAGCATGTCCTGGGTGACCGGGTCGAGTTCCTCGGTGGTGTCGATGGCCCCGCGGTGCGCCTCGATGATGCCGGTGTAGACGACGTCCAGGGCGCCGAGGTGCTCCAGGGTGCCGGCCCGGCCGATGGAGTAGTCGTCCCAGCTGCGCTGGGCGACGAGCGCGCCCGGGGTGCCGACCGGGGACCCGCCGAGGGTGGCGATCCGCTCCGCGGTGTCGTCGACCATGGCGCGGACCCCGTCGACCTGCGGGTCGAGCATGGTGTGGACGGCGATGAAGTTCGGCCCGGTCACGTTCCAGTGCACGTGCTTGAGGGTCAGGGCCAGGTCGTTCAGCGCGTTCAGCCGGTCCTGCAGCAGTCTGACGACGCGCTCGGCACTGTCGTTCTTCATCCCTGGCACGGTGTACGTGACCATGAGGTTAACCTTCCTGTTGCCTTTGATCTGCGGTAAGACGCCTCCCTACCATCGGGCGCGCGGTTTAATCACGCAGGCCGAGGGCAGGCCGGGCCGTCATGCGACTGATCTCCCGTCTCGAGCAGGACACCCGCCTCGATGGCACCGTCGCCGCGGGCCAGAAAGCGGCCCGGCTGATCCGGCCGGGCAAGCTGCGCGACGCGCTGAACGGGGTGTGGCTCGGGCATCCGGTGCATCCCCTGCTGGTTCAGGTCACCACGGGCGCGTGGCTGTCCGCCAGCATCCTGGACTTCACCGGGGCCGACGAACGGGCGGCCCGCCGCCTGGTCGCGGCCGGGATCGGCGCGGCGGTCCCGGCCGCGCTGGCGGGCGCGGCCGACTGGTCCGAGCAGCACGAGCAGCAGATGCGCGTCGGCGTGATCCATGCCGCCGGCAACGTCACCGCCCTCGGCCTCTACGCGGCCTCGCTGGCCCAGCGGGGGCCACGGGCCGGGCGCTGGCTGCGGCTGGCCGGCCTGGCCGCCGTCTCGGCGAGCGGGCTGCTCGGCGGGCACATCTCCTTTCACCTGGCCGGCGGGGCCAACCACGCCGAGGAGGTCCCGCACCTGGTGAAACCGGGCTGGCAGCACCTGATGCTCGCGTCGGACCTGCCCGAAGGCAAGCCGGTGCGCCGGCTGCTGGGCGAGGTCCCGGTGGTCGCCGTCCGGGTCGGCGGCGCGGTTCGCGTGCTGGCCGACCGGTGCAGTCATATGTCGGGTCCGCTGTCCGACAGCGAGCTCGCGGACGGCTGCCTGACCTGCCCCTGGCACGGCAGCGTGTTCCGGATCAGCGACGGTTCGGTCGCCCGCGGCCCGGCCACCGCGCCGCAGCCGTCCTTCTCCACGCGTGAGGTCGGCGGCGCCATCCAGGTCTGCCTGCCCGGTGCGGGCTAGTCAGGCCGCTCCGGGCGCGACTTCGATGCGGTCGGGTCCGAGCCGGTCCAGGGAGTGCTCCCAGGTCTGGCCGGGCCAGTAGTAGCGGGCGACGCCCTCGGCGCGCAGGGTCAGGGGGATATGCCCGGTGGCTGGCGCCTGCTCCCGCGGGGCGCCCGACCACGGCGCCGCGGCCCAGCCGGCTGAGCCGAAGCGCTGCAGCCAGGTGCGCCAGTCCGACCAGTCGATCCCCTCCGTCCACTGCCGCCAGTCCGTCCCGTCCGGCGGGGACGCCGCCGGATGTCCCTTGTCGCGCTCTGCTGTCACGGCCCCTTCGCTGCCCGGATACCGGGGCGGTAATCGTCGCGGTCGAACCTGACCAGGACGGAAGTCCCGGCCGGCCCGGACCGCGACTCCAGTTCGTCGGCCACTTGCCGCACCACCCACAGGCCGTGGCCCGGCTCGCAGGGGAACCCGTTCACGGCGGCCCGTCCGGCGCCGGCCGGCGAGTCGCCGTCGTCGACCTGGCAGTGCAGGGCTCCGGCCAGGTCCCATACCCGCAGCCGGCCCGCGCCGGCACCGTGGCAGATGGCGTTCGCCGCCAGCTCGTGCACGGCCAGGACCACGTTCCCGGCCTGATCCTCGGGCAGTCCCGCGTCACCGGTGCAGGCTCGTATCCGGGCTCGGGCCGCGTGCAGCGTGCCCGGGTCGAAGCTCAGGTCGACCAGCGGCGGCACGCCGTCGGCATACGCCGGACCTGGCCATCCCGGAATCACCCGGCCGCTCGAGGGGTCGTCCGTGGTAACCGCCTCTCCTTCACGGTGGCGCAGTCTTTTCCCGTGGCCGGCCCGCACGCAGCCCGGCACCGCTACCTACCTGACGCACCGCCCGGTAAACCGCTGGCCGTCGTGCTTCGCTTTTTGTCCATTCGGGCGCCCGGGACTTCGTTCGCTTCGTAGCGCGGTGGGGTACAGGCTGACAGCCTGGGGCTAGCAGCAACGGAAGCGAGCACGCATGTGCGACCTGGACGCACCGGCCGTGGTGGAGCTCCCGGCGGAGATCGAATTCGACGGCGTCGACGCGGCCGTGGCCGGTGCCGACCCGGCTTACGCCGCGCTGCGCGCGGCCGTGGCGTCCGGTGCCCCGGTCGTCGTCGCGGATCTGACGGCCACCACGTTCTGTGATTTCTCCGGCTTCCAGCAGCTCGTCACGATCGGCCGCCAGGCCGCGGTCGGCCACGTCCAGCTCCGGCTGGCCATGCCCGCGGACGGGACCGTGCGGAGCTGGCTGGAATTCCTGGCCCAGCACCGCCTGGTCTTGGTCTATCCCGGCCTCGAGGCCGCCAGGACGGCGTTATCGTCGGGCTTGTGCACGCCAAGCTCAGACCGGGCCGCTGGCCGGGTGGGTTTCCGGCTGGTCCCGAGGCGGGTGACCTGGAGGCGTTCGGGTCGCGGGCGCTCGACGCCGTCGGGGTCCGGCTGGCCCAGATCTTCCTGGTCACCGTCCTGGCCGGGGTGCCCCTGGCCTCCTCGCCGCATCATCTCGGCCAGGGTTTAATCACCGCGGCCGGCCCGGCCCTGTGCGCGGCCGGCGTGGCCTACGCCTTGCTGCTGCGGCGAGGACGAGGGTGGCTGGCCGCCCTGGCGGTGCTGACCGCGCTGACCGTGGCGCTGCTGGCCGGCGCCCAGGCCGACTTCGGCCCGGACCAGACGAACGACCTGGCGGCCTGGGTCGCGGCCGGGATGGCGAGCGGGATCGCCACGTCCCGCGGTCCCCGCTGGGGCCTGGCGGTCCTCATCCCCGCCGTGGCCGCCGAGCTCATCGTGGAGCAGGCCCACGGAGGCCTGGCCTTCGCCCCGGTGCTGCTCGGAGCGCTCACCTACTACGTGGGCGGCGCCGTCACGCACGTGCTCGCCCGCCGGGGCTTCGCCACCACCGAGCAGGCCCTGGAGGCCGTGGCCCGGGCCGAGGCGGCCCAGCGGATAACGCAGGAGCGCTGGCGGGCGCGGCGGGAAGCCGACCTCCTGCTGCACGACACCGTCCTGGCTACCCTGGCCGTGCTGGCCCACCGCGGCGCGGGGACCACGCCGGCCGAGCTGCGGGCGGCCTGCCGCCGGGATCTCGGCATCCTCGGCCGGGACCACGCCGAAACCGGAGGGCGGCCCGCCACCAGGCCGTCCCCGGCCGCTGGGCCGGGGACGGGCGTCGCGTCCCTGCTGGCCGCGGCGCGGGACGAGGCCGCCATGCGCGGGCTGGAAGTGCGGGCGCACGCCGCCGCCCTCGAGCAGCCGGGCCTGCGGCTGGACCCCGCCGCCGCCACGGCCCTGCGGCTGGCGCTGGTCGAGTGCGTCGCCAACGTCCGGCACGCCCGCGTCCGGCAGCTGGACCTGATGGCGAGCGTCGCCGGCGCCACCCTCGTCCTCGTCGTGCTGGACCAGGGCCGCGGCTTTGACCAGGAACGGGTTCCGGCGGACCGGCTCGGGCTGCGCGGCTCGGTCTCCGAGCGGCTCGCCGCCGTCGGCGGCGGCGCCGCCATCTGGACGCGGCCCGGCCAGGGCACCAGCGTCATGCTCCGGGTCCCGCTGGCGGGCGGCCCGACATGAGCGCCAGCGTCCTGCTGGACATGCCGACGCGCCAGCGGGCCTTTCCGCAGATCTTCAACCGGCTGGTGGCGATCCTGGCCGTCCAGGCTCACCTGTACGCGCTCGTCGTCATCATCGGTTCCCAGGCCAGCTATGCTTCGCTGCCCGCCTGCCTGGCGCTGTGGGTCGTTTCGCTGGCCGTGCCGATGGCCTGCATCATCGTCGCCCGGCGGACCCACGGCGCCCTGCCGGCCCGTTCCTGGCCGCCAGCGCCGTGCTCGTGGCGGTCGACCTGGCGCTGACCGCCGTGGTCCGGCCGCCCGACCGGAGCGGCGGGGCCATGTGGACCTGGGGCGTCATCGGCGTGACCATCCTGGGCTTCGCCGCCTTCCGTCCCGCCCGTGACGTCCTCTTCGTCGCGGCCGGGCACGGCCTCATCGCGATCGGGGTGACGGCCACGGCGCCGGGCCAGGGCGCCGCCGCCGCCTTCGCCGTGCTCGTCGCGGCCAACGCCGCGGTCACCCCCGCGCTGGCGGCGGCCGGGTACCTGAACCTGTACATCAAGGCGGTCCGGCGGCGTGAGCAAGCCGCCGCCGACCGGCGCCAGCTCCAGATCCGTCACGCCGCCGAGCAGGTGATCGAGGAGGACGCCGCCTGGCGCCTGCGCTCGCTCCAGGCCGAGGCGGTGCCGCTGCTGGCGGGCGTCGCCGACGGGACCCTGGCCCCCGACGACCCGCAGGTCGCCGCGCTCGCGCGCCGGCTGGGGGCCGACCTGCGCCGGGAACTGGTGACCGCTCGCAGCAGCCAGTGGCTGCTGTCCGTGTCGTGGAGCGGAGCCGGCCCCGGGCCGAGCGTGGACCTGCTGGATCCCCACCGCCTCCTCGGCCGCCTGGCCGACACCGACCGCGTTGCGCTGGCCGCGCTGCTCAGCGTGCTGCGCGACTTCGCCGACTGGCAGCGGCTCTCCGTCGCCCTGGCCCCGGACAGTGATCCGGCTTCGGCCATGGTCACCGTGGTGGCGACCGGCCCCGACGCCGCCACCGCGGCCCGGGACGCGGCGGTGGCCGCGGCGGCCCGCCACCTCGGCGCGCGGCTCGGCCTGGAGGCGAGCGACGTACTGGTGGCGGAGACGAGCGTGTTCCTGACGTCATGAAACTGGACTTCCAACGCGCCAGAACGCGCTGGAACCGGGGTTTCATGACGTTCTGGCCGGGCGCCGTGCCAAACTTCAAGCCATGGCAACCCGGCCGGGCCGGTCCGCGGCCACGCCACGCCAGCCCGGCATCCGCCTGGCCATCGTGGACGACCAGCAGATGGTGCTGGCCGCCCTGCGGGCCTGGCTGGGGCAGGCCGAGGCGGGCATCCGCGTGGTCATAGCGGCGCCGAGCTGGGCGGAGCTCATCAGCCATCCGGCCTTCCCGGTCGACGTCGTGCTCCTGGACCTCGACCTGAAGGACGACATCCCGGCCCCGGTGAAGATCTCCACCCTCCGGCAGGCCGGCGTCGCCGTCATCATGATCTCCAACCTCGCCGATCCGGTCCGCATCAAGGCGTGCCTGGCCGCCGGGGCCGCCAGCTACCTGCCCAAGGCCGACCCCGCCGAGGAGATCCTCCGGGCCGTCAGCGCCTCCGCGCAGGGGCAGGCGTACACCAACCCCTCGCTGGCCGCGCTCCTGGTGGAGGACCAGGAGGTGCGCGCCGAGGCGACGCCCGCGCTCAGCCCGCAGGAACTGCGCGCGCTGACGCTCTACGCCTCCGGGCTGCCGCTCAAGAGCGTCGCCGGGCGGCTCGGCGTGACCGCGTACACCGCCAAGGGCTACATCGACCGGGTGCGCCAGAAGTACGCGGAGGTCGGCCGGGAGGCCCACACCAAGCTCGAACTCCACCGCCGGGCCGTGGAAGACGGCTGGCTGGACGAGAAGTAGCCAAGCGGACGCTTCGCGTCCACCAGGACATCGCCGCCGCCTGGTCCTCCCACAGCACGGTCCGGAACTACGCGTCCAGCATCTTCAGCAAGCTCCAGGTCGCCGACCGGGCCCAGGCCATCGTCCAGGCCCGGCGGGCCGGCCTCGGCTGACCAGCGCTCCTCAGGTGAGGTTGTCGCGGGCGGGCGGGTAGTGCTCGCGGGCCGGGCCGCGGGCGAAGCCGAGCAGCAGGTTGGTGTTGACCTGGGTGACGAAGCGGGCGGCGGCCGCCGAGATGTGGTGGTCGTCCCCGTCGCCGCCGTGCCCGGCCATCATCGACTCGACCCAGCGCATCGTGCCGGAGGCGAACACGCCCGCCCCGCCCGGGGTGGTGTAGTACGCGGTGTCGGAGTAGTCGGGCCGGCCTTCGCACGTCACCGGCGAATGGGCCAGCACCTCGATCGGGCGCGGCGTCGGGTAGGACAGGTCGACCCGGTCGAACTCCACGCCGACCAGGTGAGGGAAGGACTGGCCGCGGCGTGCTCCGGTGCCGGCGTACAGCCAGTGGTCCGGCTGGTGGACCACGTAGGGCGCGTCGACCGGGTAGCCCTCGTAGCTGACGCCGGTCAGCGAGGATTCCGGGTCGGGCGCCGGCGGCAGCCGGTAGTCGGTCGTGGCCAGCGAGGGGTCGGCCGAGTACATCGGGTCCCGCCCGACGTCGGACTTGTAGCAGACGACCGTGCGCGCGGCCGAGGTCAGCCTGATCCGGCGGTAGCAGGTGTTCGCGCCCAGGAACGCCACGTTGGTGCCGGCGTCCCGGGCCCGGGTGATGGCCGCGCGCCGCTGCGGCGTCCAGTACTCGTCGTGCCCGAGGGTGTAGATCGCGGTCGCGCCCCGCAGGACGGCCGGGTCACGCTCGATGTCCGGTCCCGTCGTGTAGGCGAGCGGGATCCCGGTCCGCTCGGCCAGCACCACGAACGCCCGCTCGTAGATCATGAACCTGGACGCCCCGTCCTCCTCGTAGGGCCGGTTGAAGCTCACCTCCAGCGAGCGGGTCCCGTAGCTTCCGTCTTCGCCCTGGTAGAGGCTGTAGCCGCCCCACAGGTTGTAGGCCTGCCAGGTCTCCGGAGCGTGCACCAGGACGGTCTTGCCCGCCCCGGCCGCCGACCGCACGACGAGGGGGACGAAGCGCTGATGGCCGTTACTGGCGTCCAGCCGGAGCAGGTAGGCCCCCTCCGGCCAGCCGCCGGTGGCCACGGTGACCACCGGTTCCCACCGGGTCGACACCGTGCGGGTGGCGGAGGCGAACGACGCCCCGGGCTGGCGGCGGCCCCGGATCTCACCCGATCGCCACACCAGCCGCGCCTGCGCGCCGCGGTACCAGCCGACCCGGTACGCCGAGACCCGGAAGGACGCCCCGGTCGTCGACACGTGCAAGGTAAACGGCTCGCCCGGCGGCACGCTGACCTGGTCGGCGTAGCCCTCGATGGCGTCGGGAGGGCCGGCCGAGCGGAGCCAGAAATCCGGGTCACCCGGCCGGGCGTTCTCGGCCACCGCCGGAGGGTGGACCCGAGGGCGGGGGCGGGGCGATGCCTGCGGGCTGCGGGCCGCGGGCCGCGGACGAGACGCGTCGTCGGCGGTGCCCGCGGCCGCGACACCGATCGCGACGGCCGCGGCGGCACCGAGGAAGGTGCGGCGGCGCGGTCCTTCCGATGCGTTTTTCCGGGGCATACAGGCCACCTCGCCCGGGTCGGCGGATTCCGGTAATGACGATACCGGGCTCAGTACCCTGGCTGGGAGCGAACGGCCGGGGTCAGTGCCTCGCCGACCGCCTCGACGAGCAGCGTCATCTCGTAGGAGAGCAGGTCGGTGTCGCAGTCGGAAGCGGCCAGGACGGCCAGGCTGGAGCCGTCGCCGATCACCTTGATCAGCATCAGGCCGCCCTCCATCTCCACCAGGGCCTGGCTCGGCGCCCCCGCCTCGAAGATCCGCGCCGCGCCCTGCATCAGGCTGGCCAGGCCGCAGGTGATGAGCGCGAATCGTTCGGCGAAGGCGGGCGGGATATCCTCCGATCGCGCCAGCAGCACACCATCCGCCGACACTACGACCGCGTGCGCGGCATCCGGGACTCGCGTGGTGAAGTCGGTGACAAGCCAGTCCAGGTCCCGGCGGTATGCGTAACTCAACGATCGGTTCTCTCTCCTGCGGGGGATGTCTGATCTTCAGCCCGGCGGGCTCCGCGCTGGAAACCGCTGAGGCGGCTGCGCGCCATCTCCGGGGATCGCTGCGGCAGCGCGGCCGGCGGCTGGCTCTCGTAACCACCGTCCGGGCGGCTGGCCGCGCGCTGGCCGCCGCCCGCGGATCCGGGCAGGAGGTTCGCGTGCGGGACACGCACGGGCATCCCGGCGACCGTGCGGTCGCCCCGGACCGGATTGGCGACGATCTCGGCGGCCTGCTGTCCTCCGGCCCAGCCGTCGCCGGCCGAGGACCACGCGCCGCCCGGCGGCGAGGCCGCCTCGGGCGGGCGGCCGGGAGCCTCGGTGGTGCTGGCCGCGGGAGAGCGGCGGTTACGGAACCAGTTCGGCGCCGACGGGTCGGCGGGCGGCATCGTCCGGTTCGGGGCGGTGCCGGTCCTGGTGATGGGAGCGAAAGGCTCCGTCTGACGGCTGGCGGCCTGGCTGCCGGTGGCATAGCCGGTGCCCTGGTAGCCGGCGGCGTAGCTCGTACTCAGGTTGCTGGTGGCGTAGCTGGCGGGCTGGCTGCTGGCGGGCTGGCTGGCGGTGGCGTAGCTGGCGGGCTGGCTGCTGGCGGTGGCGTGCTGGCCGGGCGTGCGCCTGGCCTCGAAGGCGGCCAGTCGCTGCGGCATGTCGCCATACTGGCGGGCGCCGCGCTCGGCGATGCTGTCCGGCAGCCACACCAGGGCGGTGAGCCCCTGCGGGTTCCCGGCGCGCAGCCGGACGCGCACCCCGTGCCGTTCGGCCAGCCGGGCCACCGCGAACAGGCCCATGTGCCGGGATACCGACTCGTCGATCGGCGGCGGGTTATCGAGCCGCAGGTTCATCTCCGCCAGCCGGGCCTCGGAGACGCCGACGCCGCTGTCGCTGACCTGGATCAGCACGCCCCCGCTGGCTAGCTCCTGGACCGACACCAGCACCTGGGTGGCGCTGGCCGAGAACACGGTGGCGTTCTCGATGAGCTCGGCCAGCAGGTGCACGACGTCGGACACCGCGTTCCCGGCGACCATGACCCCGGGCTGCATTTTCAGCGCCACCCGGTTGTACTGCTCGATTTCCGAGATCGCGGCCCGGGCTACGTCGGTGAGCGGAACCGGCTCGCTCCACTTCCGCGCGCCCTCGTGCCCGGCGAGAAGGAGCAGGTTCTCGGAGTTCCGGCGCATCCGGGTGACCAGATGGTCCATCGTGAACAGGTTGGAAAGCCGGCTGGGATCCTCCTCGTTCTGCTCCAGCGAGTCGATCATCCGCACGAGCCGCTCGATCAGCGACTGGCTCCGCCGGGACAAGCTGACGAACATCGCGTTGAAGCTCCGGCGCAGCAGCGCCTCGTTCCCGGCGAGCCGCACGGCCTCCGCGTGCACCTGGTCGAACGCCCGGGCGACCTGGCCGATCTCGTCGACGGACAGCACGTCGATCGGCGCGACCTCCAGGCTGGAGGCCGGGTCCGGGGTCTCGCTCAGCTGCCGGACCCGCTCCGGCAGCTGCACGGTGGCGATATCGAGGGCGCCTTCCCGCAGCGTGCGCAGCGGCCGGACCAGGGACCGGGCGACGATAAAGGTGGCGATGAGCACCAGGATCAAGATCGCCGCCGTCACGATGGCGGTGATCAGCGCGGACCGCTCCGCGCCTTGCTGCAGGACCTGGGCGCGGGCGACGATGTTGCCGGCTACCCCCAGTTCGACCGCCTGCATCTTGTTGATCGTGTCGGACATCGCCGTGTACCACTGGCCAGGCACGTTCTTGGCGCTGATGTTCAGGGCGTTGGCATTGGCGAGGTCCAGCCGGTTGGTGCTGACGACGTACTGCTCGATGGCCACGGCTTCCTTGACCAGCGGCCCGGACACGACGCGGTTGAAGGAGGCCAGCTCGGCCGGCGTGGCGGTCGCTTCGAACGACGTCGCGGTCGTGGTCTGCCCCGCCACCGCGGTCGACAGCGCTTCCTGCTCGGCGTTGGCGAATGACCCCTGGATCAGCCCGTTGTACAAGATCGCGCGCTGCTGGGCAACCTGGTCCTTCTGCTGTGACAGCGAGTTGAGCGTCTCGACGTCGTTGGTGAGGGCCGGGTCGTTGGCGCCCTGCGCGATCTGGCCGTTCAGGGCGAGCATGGCGTTGATGGGAACCGAGTAGTCGGAGATCACCGCGAGCGCGCCTGAGGCGGCCGAGGTGTCCTGGGCCGTGTTGCGCAGCGCTCCGAGGCTGGCGATAGCCGAGCGCACCTTGGCCACCTTGGCCTGGATGTCCGCCGGGAAGGAGCCGCCGATGCCAGCGGCCAGCGTCCTGACGTCGGCGGCCGCCGCGTCGGTGGCGTCGTACCAGGGCCGCAGGCCCCCGGGGCTGCTGACGGGAACGCTGCCGCTGGTCCGGTCGCGTTCGTTCTCCAGGGCCTGCGTCAGGGCGGTGACCTGCTGTCCGAGGCGGGCGAGTTGCGACACCCGGCTGAACTGAGCCGCGCTGTCAGCCGCCGAAGCCACTCGCAGGCCGCCGAAGACCAGGCCCATCGCGAGCGTGAGCATGATCACGGCGAACAGCCGCCACGACACCGGCCAGTTGCGCAAGGTGAAGATCTGCGAACTCAGCGGATGGAAGTCCTTCGATGTCTTTGCGCGCTGATCGTCTTCGTCGGCGTGGAGTCTGGCGCTGGCACCTCCATGGTTTCCCATTGCTCGCATCCTTGCTTGCTACGTACTCTTTCGAGCCTTTGGCCGCTGGCAGCACTCACGCGATCAGGAACCGCGTCAAGCTCAGTGGCCTGCGGCGCGATCAGCATGCGTTGCCGTAACTGTAATCTGATCATGTCCCAAAAATTCGCGATATAGGCATGTAACCTGCGTTTTCGGCGGGAATGTCCACGGGGCGGCGGACCGGCCGGACGGCGATCACGACCAGGCCCGCGGCCAGCCCGTACCGGAGATCGTCCCGGCTCTCCTCCGGTCCCGGCTGGACCCCTCCTACCTGCGGTGCTGCTGATCCGTGATCCCGATACCGGCGCATCGACCGAAACCGGGAAAGTTATCCTACGCCGGGTTACTCGCACCCCTGAACCGAGCCGGTGAAGGTAACCCGGCCGGGTCACTCCAATCGTTCGGCCGGAATTGATCGAAAATGTTGAAATGATGCCAAGCGGTCACCTTCCGTAGCTCCCCGGGAACGATAGTCCCGCCTCTCGAGTACGCCATCTTCGTTCCCGAGGACGTCGGTTTAGTAACGGAGTAACTCCAGTCCGCACTCGCATCGCAGATCTCATGAATTGCGCGTGGCGCCGGCTAAGGAAGAGCTTTTCCCGTTGGCCAAGGGGAAATGACCCCCGCCGGAACCGGGGACGACGGAGCATCGGCTCGGTCATCCGGATCGGTGGAACATCGACCCGGTTGGCGCGCCACGGGCACGGGGCGTGCGGGGTACATGAGGCCCATGGGACCTGAGATAGCGGTCGCTGGGCTATCGGCCCGAGGGTGAGGGGGTGATGCCGGCGGCGGAGGCGATCCTGGCCGCCTCCGTCTGCGCGTCGCCGCCCTCGGGCACCGCGACGACGAGGCGGCTGAAGCGTCCCGAGTTCAGGTTCACCAGGACGGCCGGCCGGTCGCGGTGCAGGACGCAGAAGTCGTAGCCGTCACCGTGCCGGCGGGTGCCCAGTGAGAAGCGGCCGGGGAAGGTGATCCCCGCCATCCGCCACCCCCGCAGGCCCAGCCACGGGTAGGGATCGGGCCCCACCGACACGACGGAGGTGAGGCGGACCCGGATGTCACCGTGGAAACCCCAGATCTTCTCGCCCGGGGTGAGGCGGACCACCAGGTCCCAGTTGTCGATGATCAGCTCGGCCATTGGGGACGAGGATACGCCGGTCTGGAAGACTGTGCCGTCGAGCGAGAACGAGGTGGCAAAGGTGGATCTGCAACTGAGCGGGCGGCGAGCGCTCGTGACCGGCGGGAGCCGCGGCATCGGCAAGGCCGCCGCGGCCGCGCTGCTGGCCGAGGGCGCCGAGGTGGTGATCGCGGCCCGCGACCGGATCCGGCTGGACCAGGCGGCGGCCGACCTGGGCACCGCCGCGGGCCGGGCGGTGGCCGCCCTCGAGGTGGACACCGGTGACGACGCCTCGGTGCGGCAGCTGGTCGCGGCCGCGCAGGACCGTCTCGGCGGTATCGACATCCTGGTCAACTGCGCCGCGCGGCCGGCCGGGCAGGCGCCGCCGCTGTCCCTGCCCGAGATCACCGGCGACGCGTTCTGGTCCGATGTGAACGTCAAGGTCCTGGGCTACCTGCGGTGCGCCCAGGCGGTCGCGCCGGGTATGGTCGCGGCCGGCTGGGGCCGGATCATCAGCGTCAGCGGCCTGGCCGCCCTCAGCACCGGGTCGGTCATCGGGTCCATCCGCAACGTGGCCGTGTCGGCGATGACCAAGAACCTGGCCGACGAGCTGGGCCCCTCGGGCGTCAACGTGAACGCCATCCATCCCGGGCTGACCCGGACCGAGGCCACCCCGGGCGTCATCGCGGCGCAGGCCGCGGCGGCCGGCGTCGAGCCCGCCGAGATCGAGCGGCGGATGGCCGGCCGCAACCTCACCCGCACGCTCATCGACGCCAGCCAGGTCGCCGCCGTGATCGCGTTCCTGGCCTCCCCGGTGTCGGTCTCGGTCAACGGCGAGTCGATCGCCTGCGGCGGCGGGACGCCCGGCGTGATCCGCTATTAGCGGGACCGGGGGCGTGACACCGGCTCCGTTCGGCCGCCGCACGTTCCGCACCGGGGAGAGCGTGACCTAGTCACGTGTCATCGAGGTGAATCGCCGGACCCGGGCGGGCAGGTGTGCTGGGAGTACGTCGTCCCGTACTTCTCGGGTTACCCCGACGAGTAAGCGGCCCGGCTCTTCCCGGCCGCGACCAACGCGATCTTCCGCGCCTACCGGTATGCGCCGGATCAGCTGCCATGGCTAGGTGAATCGCGGCGAGCCTAGCGCAGGCGCGGCCCGGGAGCCGCTATAGTTGTTACCGTTCGGTAGCTCTATCCCCCCCAGAGTTGCTGACGCAGCCCGGTCCGGGTGCAGCACCCGGGCCGGGCTTCTTCGCTCCCGGCGGGCGCGCTCCCGGCGGTCAGGTGCCCAGGCGGCGTACTGGCCAAGATCAACAGCCGGCATGGTAATGCTGGTCACCGTCTCACGTTCGGCAGGGCCGTAGCGTCTGCCTGGTGAGGAGAGCTGACCATGAGCGAAGGGCCGGGATGAAGCAGCCGTTCGAGAAGGTCGTGGCGCAGCACGGCGGGACCGTGCTGCGCGTGTGCCGGGTGCTCCTCGGCGTCCACGACGCGCAGGACGCGTGGTCGGAAACCTTCCTGGCCGCGATGCGCGCCTATCCGGACCTGCCGGACGACGCCAACGCCGAGGCGTGGCTGGTCACAATCGCCCACCGCAAGGCCATCGACGTGCTCCGGGCCCGCCAGCGGCAGCCCGCGCCGGTCGGGGACATCCCCGAGGCGCCGACCGACCTCGGCGTGCCGGGCGCCGGGGACGGTGACCTGTGGCAGGCGGTCGGAGCGCTGCCGGACAAACAGCGCCAGGCGGTGGCGTATCACTATGTCGCCGGCCTGGCTTACGCCGAGATCGCGAGGATCCTCGGCGGTACCACGGATGCGGCGCGCCGGGCCGCCGCCGATGGCGTCAAGAACCTGCGGAAGAAGTATCCCGGCGCGACCACGGAAGGAGCGCCAGCGTGAGCATCTCAGCTGACCAGTTCGCATTCCCCGCCGATCCTGAAACGCTGTCCAGGCTCAGGGGCCGGCTCGAGCTAGCGGCCGAGGCCGAGGGCCTGCTCGACGTCGCCTACACGACGATCGACTCCCCGGTCGGCCCGCTCCTGCTGGCGGCGACGCCGAAGGGCCTGGTCCGCGTGGCCTACGCCGTCGAGGACCACGATCGCGTGCTCGGCACCCTGGCGCGGCGGCTCAGCCCGCGCGTGCTGCGGGCGCCGCGGCGGCTGGACGCGGCGGCGCGCGAACTCGACGAGTACTTCGGGCGGCGGCGCCGGGTCTTCGACCTCCCGCTCGACTTGTCCCTGTCGGCCGGGTTCCGGCAGCTGGTGCAGCGGCACCTGCCCGAGATCGGGTACGGGCAGACCCGCACCTACGGGCAGGTCGCGCAGCTCGTCGGCAACCCCAAGGCGGTCCGGGCGGTCGGCACCGCCTGCGCCACCAATCCGCTGCCGGTCGTGGTGCCCTGCCACCGGGTGCTGCGGTCCGACGGGACCCCGGGCGGCTACGTCGGCGGCGCCGACGCCAAGCACACGCTCCTCACCCTGGAAGCCGCCGCGTAAAGCAGTTACCGGAACCCCGGCTGGCAGGCGCCGGCGCGGGAGCTCGGCTTCCAGGCGCCGGGACTGAGACCAGAGGGCCGGCGGCAGCGCCTCTGTCGGGCCGGTGCCGCTTACCACCGCGATGCCACATCGTCGTGGTTCTGGCCACCGCGATGTCGCATGGGTGCGGCTCCTTTCGTGTGAGCGGCCTGACGGCCGCTGCGAGCCAGGCCGCCCGGTATTCCCCCCAGCCCCGTCAGCCCGGCCCGGCAGCCCCGTCAGCCCGGCCCGTCAGCCCCCGGATCTCCCGCCCGCCACCCGGCGCCGGCCCCGGGCAGCCACGTCAATGTGACCCTGCGGTGGCCAGGACCACATCGATGTGGCATCGCGGTGGCTGCCGGCGCGCCCCCGGGCGGCCCCGGCCGGTACCGCACACCCCGCACGCCCCGCCCGGATCAGGCGCCCCGGGAGCGGGCTCAGCAGGCAGGAACCGGGGCGCCCCGGGACCGGGCTCACAGAAAAAGAGCCGCACCCCTGTCACAATGTCACATCGCGGTGGTGGCCGGCGGCCGGGGCTATGTGACGGAAGGAAAGGTCCGGGACGGGTGCCGCTCGGGCACGAAATGGCGTGGGAAGCCTGCTTCAGGGGCAGGCTGCTGCTCGGAGGATCCCGTGGCTGAGGTGCCAGGTAGCGCCGGCCGCGGTGGCGCCGGCCAGGCCGGGGAGGTTGTGCGCGCCGACGAGGCTGATCACGGGCCGGGTGCCGATGGCGGCGAAGGCGATGGTGCGCTCGGGCCGCCAGGGCGTGGACCAGAGCAGGCGCCGGGTCATCTGGGCCCAGCCGGTCGCTGGTCCGGCCATGACCCACAGGTCTGGATCCGCGGCGGCGAACCGGGTGGCCTGGCGCAGCCAGGAAGCGGCTGACTCAGGCCAGGTAACGGTGCAGGTGATGGCTCCGCCCGCGGCCTCGAAGCGGCGGGCGAAAGCGGCGGCCGTCCGCGCGGCGGCGGGGGAGTTCCCGCTCCCGATGGCGACGGACCGCGCGCCGCGGCTGAGGGCGAGTTCCGTCATGCGGCTCAGCTCGGCGTCGGTCGCCTCAGCGCCGGCCACGTGAGCGCCGGTTACGGGGCCGGCCAGGCCGGGCGGCAGCAATGGCGAAGCGGTCATCGTCTTCTCCCCGGTCGCGGGCGTGCCGTGGCGAAGCCCGGCTTCGCCACGGCACGTAACTGATCAAGCCTGGGTGATGAGCTCGAGCTGGCGGAGCGCGGTGACGCCGTCGTCGAGGCCGACCTCCTCGGTGATGAGGCCGTTCTCGACCTTCAAGATGGTGGTGCCGGTGAACCGCATCACCTTGCCGGTGTTAGCCGGCAGCGAGCCCATCGGCATGTCGTCGAACGCGTCCCCGGTGTGGGTGCCGCCGCCTTCCCACTGGCCGACCACGTAGTCGCCCTCGGCGATCAGCTCGGCGGTGCCCCAGAAGTTCAGGTCCGGGAACGCGGCCCGGAACTTCCCGGCGAACTCGCGAACCGCGTCCCGGCCGCGCAGCGGCGCGTGCAGCGAGTACTCGAACCGGATATCCGGGGCGGCGAGTTCGTCGATGACGGCCGGGTTGAAGTCCTTGCCCCAGAACTCGGCGAACCACCGGCCGACAATGGCCTTGTTCTCCTCGATCGACATAGGTCGAGCCCTTTCTCCTCGTGAATGCCGGCTGCTTCCCCTCGAAGGGGCACACACCTTGCAGACGCGAGCCAGGACCGTTCCGTGAGATGCCGGCCAGGAATGGCGCACGCCGAGGCCCCCGTGGTCGTGACGACCACGGGCCCTCGGCGATGCCCGGAGGTTACGACTAGCTGGAGGCCGTGAAGAGGAGCAGGTTGCCATTGCCGTTCGCCTGGATCCGGGGCCAGACCGTGACGTAGTACACGCCAGCGTCGCGGTGCTCGGCGGTGACGCGGTAGTTGGAGATGCGGCCGCCCCTCGCGCCGACCAGGTTGATCACTTGGCCGACGTGCAGCGACTCCCTGGTCAGCAGGGCCCCGCCCACGTTGTGCCCGACAAACGGCGCCCGCGCGGCGGCGTTGGCCGGCCCGGCGGTGGCCGACGAAGCCAGGGCGGGCGTCGCCGCGGCCCCGATCGCGGCCGCGGCGAGCGTAGCGGTGATGACAGCCTTGCGGATCCTCATAGCAATTCCTCCCGTATGGCCGGGTCGCGCCTGGCCAAATGCCAGTTATGCGATCCGGAATAGTTTTTCGTCGTGGCTGCCATTCGGTACTCACGGCAGAAAAGATTGGTGTGACGGGTGAGATTGCTTGGCGAGTTCAGACGGCCGCCTGTCAACGGGCCGGCCAAGCCGGATGATCGGAACGGACGGGGTCATGAAGGTCGACGGCGGCCTTGATACGGCGCATCCGGCGGTAAGCATGCCCGGTCCGGGCCGGCGCGGCGCACCGGGCCCTCGGATATTCAGTCGCCGTAAATGCCTGATCGCGGTAGAACCGGGGCATGAGCGAACAGCGGCTGCCCGGCGGGCGCAGTTTCGGCGCGGTCCGCGCCGACGACGAGGTCCGCCGTCCCGCGCAGCCGTGGACGACGACCGTGCACTCGGTGCTGCGGCATCTGGAAGACGCCGGCTTCGACGGCGCCCCGCGCGCCCGCGGTTTCGATGAGCGGGGTCGCGAACGTCTGACGTTCCTGCCCGGCCAGACCCTGGGCGAGGTCGAGATCACGCCGTGGCCGGATTGGCTGTGCTCCGACGACGCGCTCCGGCAGGTCGGTGCGTGGCTCCGGAGGCTGCACGACACGACCGCGACGTTCCGGCCGGCCGCGGACGCCGTGTGGTTCACCGGGCGGCCGTGGCAGCCGGGACTGGTGATCGCTCATCTGGATGCGGCGCCGTGGAACGCCGTGTGGGCCGACGGCCTCTTGGCCGGTTTCGTCGACTGGGACACGGCCAGCCCGGCCCGGCGCGAGGAGGACCTGGCGTTCTCGGCGCTGGGCTGGGTGCCGTTGCTGACGGCGGAGATCACCGCGGAAGCCGGATTCGGCGGCCCGGCCGACCGGCGCCTGCGGTTCCACCTGTTCCTGGACAGTTACGGCTACGCCGGCGACCCGGCCGCCATCCGCGACGCGATCATCGGGCGGGCCGAGCGCAACGTCGCGATGATCCGGCAGCTCGCTGACGGCGGGGAGCCGGTCTTCCAGAGCATGCTGCCGTGGGCCGCGGCGCTGGAAAAGTCCGGCCGCGAGGTGGCCGAGCTGCCGGACGGGTTCTGGCGGAAGCCGGCCGCTAACCGATGAAGCTCGCCATGCTCGCGCCGGTCGCGTGGCGCACACCGCCCGAGCACTACGGGCCGTGGGAGTCGATCGCCAGCCTGCTGACCGAAGGGCTGGTCGCGCGAGGAGTGGACGTCACGCTCTTCGCCACGCTCGACTCGGTGACGGCGGCCGCTCTCGACGGCGTCTGCCCGCACGGCTACGCCACCGACGCCCAGCTGGACGGCCGGGTCTGGGAGGCGCTGCACGTCTCGCACGCACTGGCCCGGTCGGGCGAGTTCGACCTGGTCCACAACCACCTCGACTGGCTGCCGCTCGCCTTCGGCGAGCATGCGCGGGCGCCCATGGTGACGACCATCCACGGCTTCTCCGGCGCGGGCATCCTGCCGGCCTACACGCGGTCTCGCTCGGCGTTCGTGGCGATCTCGGATTCCGATCGCTACGCCGGGCTCGACTATGCCGCGACGATTCATCACGGCATCGACCTCAGCCTCCTCCCGTACCGCGCTACCGGAGGAGATGCCCTGGTCTCGTTCGGCCGTATCCATCCGGACAAGGGAACGGCTGACGCCATCGAGATCGCCCGCCGCGCGGGGCGGCGGCTGGTGATCTGCGGCATCGTGCAGGACGAACGGTATTTCGCCGACGCCGTGGAGCCGCATGTCGACGGAGACCGGGTCGTCTTCCTCGGTTCGGTCGGCCCGCATCGCCGCGCCGAGGTCCTGGGTGACGCGGCCGCGCTGCTGCACCCGATCTACTTCGACGAGCCGTTCGGCCTGTCCGTCGTGGAGGCGATGGCGTGCGGCACCCCGGTCGTGGCCTACCGGCGCGGCTCGATGCCGGAAGTGGTCGACGAGGGCGTGACCGGATACCTGGCCCACGACGTCGAGTCCTCGCTCGCCGCCGTCCGCGCGGCCGTGCGGCTGGACCGCGCCGTCGTCCGTGACCGCGCCGTCGCGCGGTTCGGTGCCGACCGGATGGTCGAGGACTATCTCCGCGTCTACGAAGCGCTGCTCAGGTCGGCCAGCACCGCGCCGAGCGGCGCGTAGGCCACCCCGATGCGGCTGTCATCTATGCCGTAGGGAATCCACACCAGGCCGTCGTGCAGGAAGGCCCCGCACGAGTACACGACGTTGGGGACATAGCCGTCTTGCTCATCCCGGCCGGGGGACAGCAGCGGAGTCCTCGAATAGCCCACGACGCGGGCCGGGTCGTCGAGGTCGAGCAGGAGCGCGCCGATGACGTAGACCCGCATCGGGCCGACGCCATGGGTGAGCACGAGCCAGCCCCGGTCGGTCTCGATCGGCGGCCCGCAGTTGCCGACCTGCAGCATCTCCCAGGGCGCGGACGGTTCCTGCAAGGTCACCGGGTGGTCCCATACGTAGCCGTCGGCCGAGCGGGCCAGGCTCGTGCTCTCGCCGTCGGAGCGGCACAGGGCCAGGTGCTGGCCGTTCACCGTCCGGGGGAATAGCGCCATGCCCTTGTTCCGGGCGGCCGGGCCGGCCAGCCGATGAGCCTGGAAGACCCGCAGGTCCGGGCTGACGAGCAGGCGCGGGGCAATCTGCCGTCCGTCGTAGGCCGTGTAGGTGGCGCGGTACCCGGCGGTCCCGTCGTCGTCGGTGAACCGGGTGAACCGCGCGTCCTCCATGCCGTTGCGCTCCTCCTCGGCGGACGGCGACATGACCCGCTGCCCGAGGCTGGTGTCGCAGGCGAAGGAGGCGTGGTAGGCGGACGAGACCACCGTGCGGATCATGTCGGCGGTGGTGGCGGAACCCGCCCGGGTGAGCAGGTCGCGGTGTGTCTGCGCCAGCGCACGCTCGAGATCGGCGCCCTCGAACTCGGCCGGGAGGGCGTGCAGCACGGCCTCGGCGAGTTCATCGAGATGGCCCTGGTCGGCTAGGACGGCATGCAGGTGCTCCCGGCGCCAGCAGGCCGGCGTGGTGTCCGCCACGCAGACCGGCAGGAGCCGCGGCTCGAAGGACCACTGCGGACCCGGGCCCACGACGGCCGAGCAGAAGCCGATCGAGGAGATGTGCCCTTCGCCGATGCCCCGCAGGCTGAGCGCTACCCGGGCCTGGCCGGCCCCCAGGCCGCCCTGGTCGGGGGCCAGCACCGCGCTCGGGTTGCACAGGGCCGCCGCCTCCGTCGCGTACTCCGCGGTGAAGGTCGCCCCCAGCAGCAACGTGCGCGCCGCCGTCAGCTCATGTGCCTCCTCCAGACGCGCGGAAACGATCGACGCATGCCGTCGCAGGAGCGCCTGATAGTCGTGGTGGCGGCCGCCGAAGTCGCGGAGCAGGGCCGCCGCCAGCCGCTCCACCTCGTCCTCGGCCAGGCTCATGACGCGCCCGACGACCTGGCTGGCCCGCGAACGGGGACGGTGCAGCTCCTCGCCGGGCAGGAAAAGCTGCGCGACGACGCGGGCCGGATCGGGGCGCAGCCCGGCCGCGATGCGCTGCGCTATCATTCCAGCTCGCTGTGCCGGCGCGCCTGCTGCGCGGTGGCGAGCAGCGCCAGGGTGGACTCGGCGCCCTGGTTGAGGTTGCGGCCGTCGCGCTCCAGGCCGTCATAGCCGCCCCCGGTGACCGGGTCGTACATCGGCGTGGCGCTGTCGTTGTCGCCGCCGAACCAGTCCCAGGCCAGGCGGATGCCCGTCAGCCAGGACGACTGGCCGGTGATCCGGAACGCGCTCCCGCACGCATCGGCGAGCGCGGACACCTCGATGGGCTGCTGGTCGAAACCGGGGGCGACGTCGCCGCGGCCGCGGCCGGCCGCCGGGGTCACCGACAGGTGGCCAGCACGCGTCTCGGTGCGCAGCAGGAACTCCAGGAGGTTCAGGCCACGGTTGAGGGCTGACTCATGGGGGAGGGCGTCGCCCGCGACGATCAGCGCCTCGGCTATCGAGGCGTTGGCGTAGCTCAGGCGTTCCTCCGGCCAGGGCCAGCTGGGATCGCCGGCCTGCGGCCGGCCGATCACGGCCAGCATGTCCGTGAGCAGCGCTCGCGCCGCCACCTCATCCGGTCGCCGGGCGAGCAGCTCAGCGGCGCCCAGCGCGGCGAACACCATCGACCGCAGGTGCGGGGAGCGGCGCTGCGCCGCAATGCGGAACCCGCCGAGCGCCCGGGCCCGCATGCCCGGCGTCGGCGCACTCGTGGCGGCGACCCCGAGGCCCCAGAGCGCCCGTCCCCACCAGTCACCCACCGCGGCCTCGTCGCGCCATTGCCCGCCGGCGTCCATCCGGTTCCGACAGGCCCCGGTGGGATCGAGTGCGTCGAGGACGAAGGCGAGGTAGCAACGGGTCAGGCGGCGGGCGGTCGGCCCCGGCCGCGGTTCATGGCACATGACGACCAGCCCGCGGGCGGCGTCGTCCACGCAGTAACCGTGCTCGCGCCGGGGGACCGCGTGGCGGGCGTGCTCGAAGAGCCCGCGCTCGTCGGTGAGCCGGTCGAGGTGATCGAGCACCGGCTGGCCAACGGCGCTCAGGGGAGTCGCGCCGCCGGCCGTCATGCGGCCACGCTCGCCGTGATCACGGCCGGCCAGCTCGCGGTACCGGTCCGCGATGACCGGCCACAGCAGCTGCGGCGCGGTCGCGGCGGCGGCGGCGGTTATCCTCGCCATCACGTCCCCGCGCGTGATCACCGAGCGGAGCGCCGTCGCGATCGCACCCGGATCGCCGTGCGGCACGAGCAGGCCCGCTCCGTCCGCGAGCATCTCGGCGGCGTGCGGGAACTGCGTCGCCACCACCGGCTTGCCGGCCGCCAGGGCCTCGATGAGCACCCCCGAGGTGACCTGCTCGGTCGAGTCGTAGGGCAGCAGGACCACGTCGGCCGAGCGGACCAGGGAGGCCAGCGAGCTGGTGTTCCGGTAGTGACCGTCGAAGGTGATACAGGAGCCCAGGTCGGCCCGCCGAACCTGCTCGCGGAGGCGGTCACGGTAGGCGTCGCCCTCGTGCAGCAGCACCTTCGGGTGGGTCTGGCCGGCGATGATGTAGCGCGGCATGGGCGCCAGGCCGCGCAGCATCGCCATGGCCTCGATACCCCACTCGATGCCCTTGCCGGGGCCGAGCAGGCCCCACGTCAAGACGGTGAACTGCCCCGTGCGGAACGTCGGCTCCGCCATCGTCGTCTCCCGGGCGGGGGCGCCGTGCGCGATGACGGCGACCTTCGCCATGTTCACGGCGTATCCGCGCGCGAGCCGCTCGCGCGCGGTCATCGTCATCGCGACGACGGCATCGGCCTTCGCCATTACCGACTCGAGGACCTGACGCTGGTGTGGCGTCGGTTCGGTCAGCACGGTGTGCAGGACAACGACGCACGGCACCCGGACCTCGTCCAGGAGGTGCAGGATCTCGCTGCCGTCGGCGCCGCCGTAGACGCCGTACTCGTGCTGCAAGATGACGACGTCGCATAGGTTCAGCTGCGTGGCGGCCTGGTGCAGGGAAGCGGAGTCGTTGCTGATGAGCTCCGCCACCACCTCCTCGCCCGGTCGTGGTGCGGACGCGTCGACCAGGCGGACGACCCAGCCCTCGTCGATGGTGGCGTGCAGGAGGGCGTCGCGCAGGGCAGCGGTGAAGGTGGCCAGCCCGCACTGGGTCGGCGGGAACGTGCCGACAAAACCGAATCGCGTACTCATAGTTCAGGTGCCTTCCGATCGGACAGCCCCGAGAGAACCGAGAATGAAGCCTCAGGTCATGAGATGGTCCGGCTCCGGGGGCAGCATGCACGCCCGGCCGACCGCCGCGATACGCCTATGTTCCTGGCTCCGACCAAGATGGGTTTAGTACCCGTCGCAGCAACTGCCGGTCTAGCCAGGTGCACCAAAGGTGCGACGACGTCAGTGTATCCGAAGGCGGGGCGGCGACGGCCGCCCGGCTCCGTCAGGCGGCGCGAGCGACGAGCGCCGCCCGCGCGGCGTGCGGGGTGACGTAGTGCTTGGGATCGCGCTCCAGGCAGCGCTGGTGGCTGAGTGCTTCGCAACTGGGGCACGCCACGCGGAGGGCAGGGTCGGCATGAGCGAGCTGGTCGGCGCTGCCCATGTCGGCGACCACGCGGCTGATGGCGATTCCGGTTTGCGTCACACCGGACCTTCGTGACGGCGCTGGCCGGTAGGGCATCGCTTTTCATCTCATCTCATGTCGTATCTCCACAGTATCAGGGTGCCGCGAATTTATGACGATAATGAGATAAATCGAACGTGAAAACGACAACTAGACCGAGATGGCCGGCCACACGCGCCCCGCCCGTTCGGGAAAAGATTTATCCGCCGAACGGGTGCGGCTTTTCACCTCGGCCCCGGCGGTTGCCTTTTCCGGGCGCTGGTAGATTTCCCGGAGTGCGAGCCATCGTGGTGCGTGAAGCGGGCGACCCGTCGGTGCTGAGGCTGGAGGAGCTGTTCCGGTCGGGTGCCCGGCCGGCCAAGACCGTGCTCGACGTGCCGGCCTGACGCATGCCGCCGAGTTCGCAGCCGCTGCGGAAGCTGGGCTTCCTGACCATCGGGCTGTTCGAGGAGGCCGACCCGCGCCGGGGGCACGAGTCGACGCTGGAGATCATCGAGCTCGGCGAGCGGCTGGGGTTCGACAGCGTGTGGGTGCGGCACCGGCACCTGCAGTTCGGCATCTCCTCTCCGGTCGCGGTCCTGGCGGCGGCTTCGCAGCGCACCCGCCGCATTCACCTGGGTACCGCGGTCATCCCGCTGGGCTGGGAGAACCCGCTGCGGCTGGCCGAGGACCTGGCGACGGTCGACATCTTGTCCGGCGGCCGCCTCAACCCGGGGGTCAGCGTCGGGCCGCCCATTCACTACGACCAGGTCAAGCGGGCGCTCTACCCCGATACCGGTGACATCGAGGATTTCAGCTACGAGCGGGTGCGTCGCCTGCTCGGCTTCGTGCGCGGCGAGCCCGCCAGCGACTTCAGCGGCCTCGAGGGTTTCGAGGTGTTCTCCGGCCGGGTCCAGCCGCACGCTCCGGGCCTGGACCGCCGGATGTGGTACGGCGGGGCCAGCCTGCGGTCAGCGCAGTGGGCTGGCCAGAACGGGATGAACTTCCTGACCAGCAGCGTCGTCAAGGCGGAGGAAGCCGGTGACTTCGCCGAGATCCAGCTCGCCCAGGTCCGGGCCTTCCGCGCTCATCACCGCGACGGCGACCGGGCCCGCGTCTCCCAGGGGCTCGTCGTCCTCCCGACCGACACCGCATCGCCGGAGCAGCGCCGCAAGTACGAAGAGTTCGCCCGCAAGCGGATGCCGCGCACCGCCGCGCCGCAGGGACCCGCGCGGCTGCTGTTCGCGCCCGATCTCGTCGGTACCTCCGCGCAGCTCGCCGAACGGCTCTGGGCGCACGCTGCCTTCCGCGAGATCGACGAGGTGGCGTTTGCCCTGCCCTTCACCTTCGACCATGAGGACTACGTGCAGATCCTCACCGACATCGCCACCGAGCTCGGCCCGGCCCTCGGCTGGCGGCCGGCCACTTACTGAGAGCCGCCACCTGAAGGGGCGCTGTCAGTGGACGGTATGCATGGAGGCGCGCAGCGTGTGCAGCCCGGTCCGGATCCGGCTCTTGACCGTGCCGAGGGCGATACCCAAGATGGCGGCGATCTCCTGATGGGTGTGGCCGCCGTAGAAGGCGAGCATGATGGCCTGGCGCTGCAGGCCGCTCAGCTTGTCCAGGCAGGACGTGAGCCGTTCCCGGTCGAGGCTTTCCTCCACGGCCTCGCTCACCTGATCCCAGGAGACCGGGACGGCGGCGTTGCGGCTTTCGCGGTTGGCGTCCGCGGTGACGGAGCGGATCCGGTCGATCGCGCGGCGCCGGGCGATGGTCCGGGCCCAGGCGGCCGCGCTGCCCCGGTCCGGGTTGAAACGGCTGGCCGTGCGCCATATCTCGAGCAGGACGTCCTGGGCGACCTCCTCCGCCTGGGCCCGGTCCCGGGTAACGGACAAGGCGGCGCGGTAGACGGGGCCGGATAGCTGCCGGAACAGCGCGTCGAAGGCGCTGTGCTCGCCGCGGGCCACGGTCAGCAGCAGCTCGTCCAGATCGTCCCCGGCGAGGGACGGATCCGGAATGAGGGGCTCGCTGTCGCGCTGCGTCATGCTGGGCCATTCGGTTCTGCCGCGCGCTCAGCTTGGTTACTGTAAGTGTTAATTTAATTACTATAAGTGCAGGGCGGCTGAATGCCGCGCCGACTGACCCCGCGTGACCTGGTGCGGCGCCGGAAGAAAAGTACCGGGCCGACTGATCCGGCTCCCCGCGTGCTCCGAATGCCCCGGTGAGCATCATCAGCCTCATGGGGAGGAAACGAAGGTGTTTGGTAAGAATTACGTCAGTCAGCTGATCGACCGCAGCGCGGAGAACCCGGCGGACAGGCGCCGCTTTCTCAAGGGCGCGAGCGCGGCGGGTCTGGGGCTAGTAGGCGCGGGCCTGCTGGCCGGAAAGGAAGCCCCCGCGGCGCTGGCGTCCGACGACGCCAACGCCATCTCCGACAGCGCGATCCTGAACTTCGCACTGAACCTGGAGTACCTCGAGGCGGAGTTCTACTCCTACGCCGTCTACGGGCACGGCCTGCCGTCCAGCCTGACCTACGGCAAGGGCCAGCGCGGGCCGGTCGAGGGCGGCCACGAGGTGCCGTTCAGGAGCAGCTCCATCCGGCAGTTCGCCAAGGAGATCGCCCGGGACGAGTACGACCACGTGCGGTTCCTGCGCGGGGCCCTCGGCGGCGCCGCCGTCGCCCGCCCGGAGATCAACATCCACAGCAGCTTCACCGCCGCCGCGACCGCGGCCGGGCTGATCAAGCCCGGGCAGACCTTCAACGTCTACGCGAACGAGGACAACTTCCTGCTGGGCGCGTTCATCTTCGAGGACGTCGGCGTGACCGCCTACAAGGGCGCCGCCCCGCTGATCAGCAACAAGACCTACCTGGGGGCGGCGGCCGGCATCCTGGCGGTCGAGGCCTACCACGCGGCGAACATCCGCACGGTGCTGTACGACCGCGGCCTGGCCGCCGCGGCGAACGCCATCTCCAACGCGCGTGACAGCCTGGACGGCCCCACCGACGACGACCAGGGCGTCACGATGAACGGCCAGGCCAACATCGTGCCCGCCGACGGCAACGGGCTGGCCTTCGGCCGCAGCCCGGGCCAGGTGCTCAACATCGTCTACCTGACGCCCAAGGTGGCCAACCACGGCGGGTTCTACCCCCGCGGCGTCAACGGCCAGCTGCACACCAGCGGCTGACCGAAAGCACGGCTTCCCGGCCGGCCGTGGCGGATCCGCTCACCCGGTCCGCGCGGCCCGGCCGGAAGGCCGCCCGGGCCGCCCCCGCGGTCGTCCTGCTCGGCCCCGCCTTCGTGGCCGCGGTCGCGTACGTCGATCCGGGTAACTTCGCCGCCAACATCGGCGCCGGCTCCGCCTTCGGCTACCGGCTGGCCTGGGTCGTGCTCCTGGCCAGCCTGGTAGCCATGCCGGTGCAGTTCCTGTCGGCCAAGGTCGGCATCGTGACCGGCCGGTCGCTGCCGCAGGTCTGCCGTGACCATTACGGTCCCGCGGTCCGGCGCGGCCTGTGGTTCCAGGCCGAGCTGATCGCGATGGCCACCGACCTGGCCGAGGTGGTCGGCGCCGCGATCGGGCTGAACCTGCTGTCCGGCATGCCGCTGGTCTGGGCCGGCCTGGTGACCGCGCTGGCCTCGTTCGGGGTGCTGGCCGTCCAGGTCCGGGGGTACCGCCCGTTCGAGCGCGCCATCGGATTCGGCCTGCTCATCGTGTTCGCCGGCTTCCTCTACGACCTGCTGCGCGTCGGCCCGGACGCGCGGCTGGCCGTGACCGGCCTGATCCCGGCGCTGTCCGGCCGGGGCACGGTGCTGCTGGCGGTCAGCATCGTCGGGGCCACCGTCATGCCGCACGTCGTCTACCTTCATTCGGCGCTGACCGCCACGAGGGCCCGCTACCCCAGCGACGACGAGCGGGCCCGGGCGCTGCGCTGCGAGCGGTGGGATGTCATCGCCGCGCTCGGCCTGGCTGGCCTGGTCAACCTGGCCATGCTGCTGATCGCGGCCAAGGCGTTCCACACCGGCGCCCGCCGGTCCGGCGCCGTGTCGATCGCCGGGGCCCACGCGGGGCTGGCCGAGCTGGCCGGCGGGGGAGCGGCGCTGGCCTTCGCCGTCGCGCTGCTCGCCTCGGGTATCTCCTCTTCCAGCGTCGGCACGTTCGCGGGCCAGGTGGTCATGGAAGGCTTCCTGAGCCGCCGGGGCCCGGTGTTCATCCGCCGGAGTGTCACGATCCTCCCGGCCCTGGCGGTACTGGCGGCCGGGGTCAGCCCCACTGAGATCCTCATCCTCAGCCAGGTGGTCCTCAGCTTCGGGATACCGTTCGCCCTCGTCCCGCTGGTCCTCGTCTCGGCCGACCGAGCCATCATGGGCACCTTCGCCATCGGCCGCCGGACGGCGGCGGCCATGTGGCTGATCACGGGCGCTATCACAGGTCTCAACGTGATCCTGCTGGCCCAGCAGCTTCTGGGATAACCGGCGAATCCGGGGGTAGTTCCGCCGCAGAACGCACCCGAGCCGCCTAAACGAGTTCTACTCTTGTCCAGAACGAGACCGCCCCTACGAGTGCAAAGCAGGACAGATGACCGCAGTCGCGGTGAGAGCAGGTCAAGACGATATCGTCCCGTCCCCGCCCGCCAGCGTCCGCGCGGTCGGAGACCTGGAAGTGCCCAGGCCGCTGCGGCTCCTGCGGACCGCGGGCCTGAGCATAGGCGAATCCGCCGGGCTGCCCTTGGCCGCCTACCTGATCGCCGGCTGGGCCGCCGGCCGTAGCGTCGGCATGATCGCGGGGCTCACGGCCATCTGGCTCACCACGGCCATCCGCAAGGTCGTGACCGGATCGGTGCCGAGCCTGCTGACGATCTCCGCCCTGGTGCTCACCCTGCAGACCGTCGTGGCGCTGGCCACCGGCGAGCTATGGCTGTTCCTGCTGCAGTTCCCGCTGGCCAACCTGGCCATGTTCATCATGTTCGTCCGGACGGCCCGCGGCCCGGATCCGATCGTGGCCCGGCTGGCGGCCGAAGTGGTCGCGCTCCGGCAGCCGGACGGGCATCACCCCGGCCTGCACCGCTTCTTCCAGGGGGCGACCTGGCTATGGGCCGGCATCTTCCTCCTGCTCACGGCCGGGCTGGTCGCGCTGATGATGACCGAGCCGGTCAATACGTTCCTGCTCCTGTGCACCCTCACCACCATCGCGCTCACCGGGGCCGGAATCGGCGCGTCGGCGCTGTGGTTCCTCGCGGTGCTGCGCAGGCTCGGGCTCAGGCTCCGTTTCGCCCCGGCCTGAGCCCGGACGCTGCGACCGGGGACAGCCCGGTCATGCCGTTTCCCGGAGGCCGCTGCCCCGGGCGGCGAACCAGCTGATGGTCCGGCGCAGTCCTTGCTCGAGCGTGGTCGCCGGGCACCAGCCCAGGCGGCGCTGGGCGAGGCTGATATCGGGCCGCCGCACGGCCGGGTCATCCACCGGACGCGGAACGAACTCGACCGGCGAGGCACTGCCGGCCAGGTCCCTGACCATCTCGGCCAGCTGGAGCACGGTCAGTTCCTGCGAGCCGCCGATATTGACCGGGCCCGCGAAGTCGCTGGCCGCCAGGGCCATGATCCCGGCCACGGTGTCGTCCACGTAGCAGACCGAACGGGTCTGGCTGCCGTCCCCGGCCACCGTCAGCGGCTCCCCGGCCAGGGCCTGCCGGATGAAGGTGGGGATCGCCCGCCCGTCGTGCGGGCGCATCCGCGGGCCGTAGGTGTTGAAGATGCGCACGATCGCGGCATCGGTCCCGCGGCTGTTCCGGTAGGCGGTGGTCAGCGCCTCGGCGTAGCGCTTGGCCTCGTCGTAGACGCTGCGCGGCCCGACCGGGTTGACGTTGCCCCAGTAGTCCTCGGACTGGGGGTGCTGGCGGGGATCGCCGTAGACCTCGCTGGTGGACGCCAGCACGAAGCGGGCGCCCTTGTCCCGGGCCAGATCGAGCGCGTGCTGCGTGCCCGCCGCGCCGGCCTCCAGCGTCTCCACCGGCAACCGCAGGTAGTCCGGGGGGGAGGCCGCGGAGGCGAGGTGGAAGACCAGGTCGACCTCGCCCGCGACCGCCAGGGCCCGGGTCACGTCACAGTCCGTGAGCCGGAATCCCGGCCTGCCCAGCAGGTGCGCCATGTTGCCGGGTGAGCTGGTGGCGAAGTTGTCCAGGCAGGTGACCCCGGCGCCGGCCTCGAGCAGCCGCTCGCACAGGTGGGATCCGAGGAAGCCGGCCCCGCCGGTGACGACCGCATGCCGTACGGATGCGTTCATGACGCCACCTCTCCCCGGGCGGCGGCCACCAGGGCCGTGGTGGAGTGACGGGTCAGGTAGGGGAGCAGCACGACCTCGCCGCCGTGACGGCGCACCACCGGTGCCTCGGCGAGTTCGTCGCAGGCGTAGTCGCCGCCCTTGACCCACACATCCGGGCGCAGCCGCTCCAGCATCGCGGCCGGAGTCGGCTCGCCGAAGACCACGACCGCGTCCACGCATTCCAGCGCGGTCAGGATCCGGGCCCGGTCCTCGGCGCCCACCAGTGGCCGCCCGGGTCCCTTCAGCGCGCGGACCGAGGAATCGGAGTTGAGGCACACCACCAGGCAGTCGCCCAGCCTGCGGGCCTCCCGCAGCAACCCCACGTGACCAGCGTGCAGCAGGTCGAAACAGCCGCCGGTGGCCACGATCCGGCCACCGCGCGCCCTGACCTCCGCCACCATCTGCCAGGCGCCGGTGTCCGGCTGAGCGCCGGGCGGCGTGACGGCGCGAACCGGCGGAGTGTCCGCCGGGACGCCGGCACCGGGGGCGGCGGCGGCGCCACCCTGTCTCACGAAGTCCGTCGCCCAGCGCACCGCCTCGGTCACCGCCTCGGTGAGCAGGCCGCCGGACCGCAGCACCTGGGCGGCCGCGGCGGCAAAGCAGTCGCCGGCCCCGCAGGAGTCGTGCGGCCCGCTGATCGCTTCGGCCGGGGCGAGGAACGGTACGGCGTCGCCGGTATGCAGCAGCGCGCCGCCGTCGCCCATGGTGACGGCGACCGCGCTGCCCCAGGCTCCGCTCAGCGTGGCGGCGTCGCGGGCCGCGCCGGCCAGCGCGGAGCCTGGTCCAGTGCCTGCGCAGCCGTTCTGCTCGCCACCCAGTGCGGCGGCGAGCCCGCGCGCCTCGGCCTGGCTCGGGGTGACGAGCCTGCTGCCCGGCAGCGGCCGCGCGCCGGACGGATGCGGATCCCAGACCACCGGCGTAGCCGCGTTCAGCCGGGACAGCAGGGCCCTGAGCGCAGGATGAGCCGCCATGCCGCGGCCGTAGTCGGCTACCAGTATGGCGCCAGCCTGCCGGAGCGCACGCTCGGCTTCCGGGCCGACCTGCCCGTGGTGGGCCCGGCCGTCGCCGGCGTCCAGCCGGACCAGCGGCTGGCTGGACGCCCGCACCCGGATCTTGCACGGCGTGCCGCCGTCCAGCGGCAGCGATATCACCTGCACGTGCCGGCCGAGGAGATCACGAAGCCTCGCCCCGAACCGGTCCCGGCCGAGCGCGGTGATCAGCACCACGTCAGCTCGGCCGAGCCCGGCGGCGAGGACGGCGGCCAGGCCCGCTCCGCCCGCGCGGTGCCGTTCGCGCCGGCAGTCGACCACCGGCACCGGGGCGTCGGGAGCGACCCGGCCCACGGTCCCGTACAGGTCGACGTCGAGGAGGGCGTCGCCCACGACGACCAGCGGACCGCCTCTCATCGGACCGTCTCCAGCACGGCCCCGATGCCGTCCCGCACGGCCGCGTCGACCGCGGCGCACATGATGTGGATCGCGGCCAGGTGCACCTCCTGCACCGTGGACGTCACGGGAGTGTCCACCATGATCGCGTCCGCGCAGGCGTCGGCCAGCGGGTTGGGTCCGGGACCGGTGAGGGCCCAGGCGGTCATCTGGATCGTGGCGGCGGCCTGGGCGGCCGCGATCACGTTCGGGCTCCGGCCGCTGGTGGACAGGCAGACCAGCAGGTCGCCGGGGCGGCCGTGCGCCTGGACTTGCCGGGCGAAGACCTGAGTGCCGCCGTAATCGTTGCCGATGGCGGTCACGACGGCCATATCGTGTGTCAGCGGAAGCGCCGCCAGGGGCTGCCGTTCGTCCTGATAACGGCCGACGAGCTCGGTGGTGAGGTGCTGTGCCTGCTCCGCGCTGCCGCCGTTTCCGCAGGCCAGTAGTCGGCCGCCGGCGATGAGTACCTCGGCGGCCTGCCGCCCCCAGGCCTCGAGCCGCGGTACCTGCGGCTCGAAGGCGCGCAGCGTCTTCGCCAGCCTGGCCAGATGGGAACTGCTGACCGGGGTGTCCCGGATGCTCATCGTGCTGCCACCTTCCGTTCCTGCCGTACGCCGGCGTAGACCGCCTCGGTTTCGGCCGCGATCGTGTCCCACGAGTACCGGGCGGCGGCGCGGGCCGCACCCGCCGCCCCCAACCTCCGGCGCAGCCCGTGGTCGGCCAGCAGCTGGCCCAGCGCGGCGGCCAGGGCGACGCGATCACGGGGCGGCACCAGACGTCCGGTGACGCCGTCCTCGACGGTGTCGAGATGGCCGCCCACCGCCGAGACGACCACGGCTTTCCCGCAGGCCATGGCCTCCACCGGCACGATGCCGAACGGCTCGTACCAGGGGGCCGATACCACGATGTCCGCCGATCTCAGCAACGCGGGCACGTCTTCGTGCGGCACCCGGCCGGTGAACCGGACCCGGTCCGCCGCGCCGCATTCCTCGGAGACCCGGCACAGCCGTGCTACCTCGGGATCCTCGTGGAGCCGGTCCGGATCGGGACCGCCGGCGATGACCAGTTCGGTGCCCGGCATCCCGGCGATGGCCGCGATGACCGTGTCGTTGCCCTTGCGGGGGACCAGCCTGCCCAGCGTCAGCACGCGGGCGGCCGAGCGCGGCGCCGCGGTCTCCGCTTCCGGTTCGGGCCGGAAGCGTTCGCAGTCGACTCCGCACGGGACCACGTACATGGTTTCCGGCCTGGCTCCGTAGCCCGCGAGCTCGGAAACCTCGTCGGTACAGGTGGCGATGATGGCGGTGGCTCGCCGGGCGACGGCCGCCTCGACGGCGGGACGCTGCGGCGGGCTGGTGTCGGCCTCGGCCTGCCAGCGCCGCTTCACGCTGCCCAGCGCGTGGAAGGTCTGGATCACGGGCACCGGGCGGCGGGCCGCCGCCCGGAGGGCGGCGATGCCGCTCATCCAGAAGTGGGCGTGGGCCACGTCCGGCGGCTGCTCGCGCCAGCGCGCGGCCAGCCAGTCCGCGAAGACGGGCATGTAGCACAGCAGGTCATCCTTGGGCAGCGGCCGGGGCGGTCCGGCCGGCACGTGCCACACCGTCGCCCCGGGCGCGAACGCCACCGCGTCCGGCGCCTCAGGCGAATCGCGGCGGGTGAACACGCTGACCTCATGCCCGCGCCGGGCCAACGCGGCGGCCAGCGCGGCGACGTGCACGTTCTGGCCGCCGGCATCGGCGCTCCCCAGGGCGGCCAGCGGGCTGGCGTGCTCGGAGATCATGTCGATTCTCACGTTGCTCCCTCGTCGCTCCTTCATCCAGCTGCGGGCGCACTCACTTGCCAATCCACAGTTACTGAAACATTGCAGTCACTGTGAAGCTCGGATGCCCCCGGTGTTTGGAGCCAGGCAGCCGGGGCAGCGGCCGCCCTGTCAAGCCCGGCCCAGCCCGTCAAGCCAGCAGAGAGAGGCAGGCATGCGCGTTCTCGGCATTAACTCCGTCTTCCATGACCCGGCGGCCGCGCTCGTCGTCGACGGCGTGGTGGTGGCCGCCGCCGAGGAAGAGCGGTTCAGCCGCCGCAAGCACGGCAAGCGGCCGGTGCCCTTCTCGGCCTGGGAACAGCCGGCCATGGCCGCCCGCTGGTGCCTGCGCCAGGCCGGCCTGACGCCCGCGGACGTGGACCTGATCGGCTTCTCCTACGACCCGGCCCTGGTCCGCCCGGCCGCGGACATGGGTCTCGACGATCCGTGGGATCACCTGCGCACCGTCTACGCGACGCACGCCCCCGAGTTCCTGGCCGAGGAACTGCCCGGCCTGGATCCGGCGCGGGCCCGGTTCGTCCGCCATCACGTCGCGCACGCCGCCTCGGCCGGCCTGGCGGCGGGGCCGCCGGAGTGCGCCGTGCTGGTCTGCGACGGCCGTGGCGAGCAGGACTCCTTCCTGGCCGGCCGGTACTCGGGCGGCCAGCTGGAGATCCTGGCCACCCAGCCGCTGCCGCACTCGCTCGGCCTGCTGTACGAAGAGCTGACCGCCCACCTCGGCTTCCTGCGCTCCAGCGACGAATACAAGGTGATGGCGCTGGCCTCCTACGGCCGGCCGCGCTTCCTCGACGTGATCCGGGCCAAGGTCAGGCCGGCCGAGGGCGGCTTCCGTACCGACCCGGTGGACTGGGACCAGCTGGCTCCGGCCCGGCCGCCAGGTGGCGAGCTGACCGAGGCGCACGCCGACCTGGCCGCCAGCGTGCAGCGCCGCCTGGAGGAGGTGCTGCTGGCCCTGGCCGGCGAACTGCACGAACGCGCCGGCGACCGGGTGCTGGCCCTGGCCGGCGGCACCGCGCTGAACTGCGTGGCCAATACCGTGCTGTACGAACGCGGCCCGTTCGAGCAGGTCTGGGTGCAGCCCGCGGCCGGGGACGCCGGCACCGCGCTGGGCGCGGCCCTGCAGATCGCCGCGGACAAGGGCGAGCCGGCCTGGTCGATGACCGGCGCGGGCCTGGGCCGGGGCTTTGCCGACGCCGAAATCGAGGCGGCGCTGCGCACCGCCCGGGTACCGTTCGAGCGGCCGCCGGATCTGGCCGGCGCCACCGCCGACGTGCTGGCCGGGGACGGGGTGGTGGCCTGGTTCCAGGGCCGCAGCGAGTACGGGCCCCGTGCCCTCGGGCACCGGTCGCTGCTGGCCCACCCGGGCCGGCGGGCCAACCTGGACCGGCTCAACGACGTCAAGGGCCGGGAGAGCTTCCGGCCGGTCGCGCCCATGGTGCTGGCCGGCCGGGCGTCCGCGATCTTCTCCCGCGGGCCGCTGCCGAGCCCCTACATGCTGTTCGTGCACGACGTGGCCCCGGACTGGCGGGAACGGATCCCGGCCGTGGTGCACGTGGACGGCACCGCCCGCGTGCAAACCGTCGACTCGCAAACGCAGCCGCTGACCGCCGCCCTGCTGACTGCCTTCGAGGCCCGCACCGGGCTCCCGGTGCTGGTCAACACCAGCCTCAACACCGCCGGCCGGCCGATGGTGGACGACATCAAAGACGCCCTGGAGTGCTTCGGTTCCACGCCGGTGGACGCGCTGGCCATCGGCCCGTTCCTGGTCCGGCGCCCGTGACTGTGCCGACCGGGCGACCATGACCAGGTACGCGGTGGTGATCCCCACCATCGGGCGGCCCTGCCTGCGTGACTGCCTGGCCGCGCTCGACGCTGCCACGGGACCCGCCCCCGAGCAGGTCGTGGTGGTCGACGACCGCCCGGTCCCGGCCGGGCCGCTGGAGGTCGGTCAGTTCGCGCTGCCGCTGGAGGTAGTGGCCAGCGGCGGGGCCGGCCCGGCGGCGGCGCGCAACGCCGGCTGGCGGGTGACCGGCGCGCCGTGGGTGGCGTTCCTCGATGACGACGTGCGGGTGTCCGGGGACTGGCGGTCCCGGCTGGCCGAGGACCTGGCCGGCCTGCCGCCCCAGGTGGCCGGGGTGCAGGGCCGGATCGTGGTGCCCGTCCCCGGCGATCGCCCGGCCACCGACTGGGAGCGGAACACGCTCGGCCTGGCCAGCGCGAACTGGATCACCGCGGACATGGCCTACCGGCGGGCCGCCCTGACCGAGGCCGGCGGCTTCGACGAGCGGTTTCCCCGGGCGTTCCGCGAAGACGCCGACCTGGCGCTACGGCTGCTGGCCGACGGCTGGCAGCTGCGGCACGGGCGGCGGCGCACCGTCCACCCGGTCAGGGCGGCCTCGCCCTGGATCAGCCTGCGCAGCCAGGCGGGCAACGCCGACGACGCGCTCATGCGCGCGCTGCACGGTCCTGGCTGGCACGAAAGGGCCGAAGCGCCCCCCGGCCGGCCGTCCCACGCCCTGGTCACCGGCGCGCTGCTGGCCGCGGCCGGGCTGGCCGCGGCCAGGCAGTCCCGGGCCGCCCTGGCCGCGGGCGCGGTCGCGGCCGGCATCACCGCCCAGTTCGCCGTGACCCGCATCCGGCCGGGCCCGAAGACCGCCAGGGAGATCACTACCATGGCCGCCACCAGCCTGGTCATTCCCGAACTGGCCTGCTGGCACTGGCTGCGCGGCTGGATCCGCTCCCGCGCCGCCCGGCCCTGGCCGCCGGTCAAGGCGGTGCTCTTCGACCGCGACGGCACGCTGATCAGGGACGTGCCCTATAACGGCGACCCCGCCCTGGTCGAGCCGGTGCCCGGCGCGGCCGAGGCGGTCCGCGCCGCCCGGCGGCACGGCCTGGCCGTAGGGATGGTCACCAACCAGTCCGGCATCGCCCGCGGCCTGCTCAGCCGGGCCGACGCCGAGGCGGTGAACGCACGGGTAGGCGAGCTGCTCGGGCCGTTCGACACGGTGCGGCTGTGCCCGCACGGCGAGGACGAGGGGTGCGGCTGCCGCAAGCCGGCGCCGGGCCTGGTGCTGGCCGCGGCGGCCGACCTCGGCGTGGCCCCGTACGAGTGCGTGGTGGTCGGCGACATCGGCGCCGACGTGGCGGCGGCCCGCGCGGCCGGCGCCCGCGGCGTGCTGGTGCCGGCCCCGCGGACCCGGCCGGCCGAGCGGGCCGGGGTCCGGGTCGCGGTTGACCTGGCTGAGGCCGTAGGCATGCTCACCGGCGCGGTTCCCCTAACCCCCATCTGGCCGAACGGGGCAGGTGACTAGCCCATGTCACCCCTCACGCTCCCCCGGGCGGCCCGCCACTGCCTGGCCGTCCGCCTGGACAACGCCGGGGACGTCCTGCTGGCCGGGCCGGCCGTGCGGGCCATCGCCGCGGCCTGCGGCCGGGTGACCATGCTGGCCGGCCCGCGCGGCGCCGACGCGGCCCGGCTGCTGCCCGGCGTGGACGATGTCATGGTCTGGCAGGCCCCGTGGGTGGCCTTCGACCCGCCGCCGGTCCGGCCGGACACGCTGGCCGGGCTGACCAGCCAGATCGCTGCCCGGGGCTGCACCGAGGCGGTCATCTTCACTTCATCCCACCAGTCGCCGCTGCCGACCGCGCTGGTGCTGCGGCTGGCCGGCATCGGCCGGATCGCCGCGCTCAGCGTGGACTACCCCGGATCCCTGCTCGACGTCAGGTACCGCCGCGACGCGGACATCCCCGAGCCCGAACGGGCGCTGGGGCTGGCCCGGGCGGCCGGCTACGAGCTGCCTCCGGGGGACGACGGCAGGCTCGCCGTGCGGCGTCCGCTGCCCGGCGCCGACGCGCTCACCGGACCCGGGCCCTACCTGGTGCTGCACCCGGGAGCCTCGGCGCCCGCCCGCTGCTGGCCCGCCGCGCGCTGGGCCGAGGCGGCCGGGCTGCTGGCCGGGCGGGGGCAGCAGGTGCTGCTGACCGGGGGAGCCGGCGAGCGGGGCCTCACCGCCGCGGTGACCGCGGCGACGGCCGCATTCGGCGGTCCCGCCCCCGGTGGCCGCCTCACTGACCTGGGCGGACGCACCAGCCTGGCCGAGCTCGCGGCGGTGCTGGCCGGTGCCGACGCGGTGCTGGTGGCCAACACCGGCGTCGCGCACCTCGCCGCCGCCGTCGGGACGCCCGTCGTCTCGCTCTTCGCCCCGGTCGTGCCCGCGACCCGCTGGGCCCCTTACGGCGTGCCGGTCACGCTGCTCGGCGACCAGCACGCACCCTGCCGGGACAGCCGGGCCGTGCACTGCCCGGTGCCCGGCCACCCGTGCCTGAACGGGGTCAGCGCCGAAGCGGCCTGCCGGGCGCTGGAGGAACTGCGGACCCGGGAGGCGGCGTGAGGTTGCTGATCTGGCACGTGCACGGCTCGTGGACCACCGCGTTCGTGCAGGGGCGCCACACCTGCCTGCTGCCGGTCACGCCCGGCCGCGGGCCGGACGGACGGGGCCGGGCCCGGACCTGGGACTGGCCCGCGAACGCGGTCGAGGTCCCGGCCGCCCGGCTCCGCGACGAGCAGATCGACGCGGTCATCCTGCAGCGGCCCGGCGAGGAGGAGCTGACCGTCCGGCTCACCGGCCGCCGCCCCGGCCGGGACCTGCCCGCCGTCTACCTGGAGCACGACACGCCCGGCGGCGACGTGCCGCTGACCCGCCACCCGATGGCCGACCGGCCCGACCTGCACCTGGTGCACGTCACCCACTTCAACGAGCTGTTCTGGGACAGCGGCGGCACCGCGGTCAGCGTGATCGAGCACGGCATCGTGGATCCGGGCCCGCGGTGGACCGGCGAGCTGCCGCGAGTGGCGGCGGTCGTCAACGAGCCGCTGCGGCGCGGCCGGTACACCGGCACCGACCTGCTGCCTTTCTTCGCGCGGGCCGCGCCGCTCGACGTGTTCGGCATGGGCGTGCGCGAGCTGCCCCGGGCCCTGGGAGAGCCCGGCATCACCGCCCACGAGGACCTGCCCCAGGCCCGGATGCACATCGAACTGGCCCGCCGCCGGGTCTACCTGCACCCGTTCCGCTGGACGTCACTGGGCCTGTCCCTGATCGAGGCCATGCACCTCGGGATGCCCGTCGTCGCCCTGGGCGCCACCGAGGCGGCCGAGGCGATCCCGCCCGGCGCCGGCGTCGTGTCCACCCGCCGGGATTACCTGCGCGATGTGGTGCGGGCGCTGCTCGCCGACCCCCAGGCGGCGGCCGGGATGGGCAAGCTGGCCCGGGAAGCCGCGCTAGCCCGGTACGGGCTGGACCGGTTCCTGGCCGACTGGGACCGGCTGCTGGCCGAGGTGGTCCGGTGACACGGCGGCCGGCGGTGCTGATGCTGCGGGCCCTCGGTCTCGGCGACTTCCTCACCGGCGTGCCCGCCTACCGGGCCCTGCGGGCCGCCTATCCCGGCTACGAGACCGTACTGGCCGCCCCGGCCGAGCTCGCCCCGCTGGCCGCGCTGACCGGCGCGATCGACCGGGTGCTGCCCGTCGGGGAACTGCAGCCGGTGCCGTGGCGGGGGCCGCCGCCGGCGGTCGCGGTGGACCTGCACGGCAACGGGCCGGCCAGCCACGACCTGGTCCGGGCGACCGGCGCGCCGGTCACGATGATGTACGCCTCGCCCGCCGATCCCGGGGTGAACGGTCCGTGGTGGGACGAGGAGGAGCATGAGGTGACCCGCTGGTGCCGGCTGCTCGGCTGGTGGGGAATACCGGCCGACCCCGGCGCCCTGCGACTACGGCGGCCCGCGCGGCCGCCGCGGATCCGCGGCGCGGCGGTGATTCACCCCGGGGCGGCCAGTGGCAGCAGGCGCTGGCCTGCGGCGCGGTTCGCCGAAGTCGCCCGCACCCTGGCGGGCTGGGGCGTGCCCGTGGTCGTCAGCGGGAACGCGGCCGAGCGGCCGCTGGCGGCGCAGGTCGTGCGCGCCGCCGGCCTGAGCGGGAAGTCGCTGCTCGCGGGCCGGACCGGCCTGGCCGAGCTGGCCACGGTGGTCGCCGGGGCGTCGCTGGTGATCAGCAACGACACCGGCGTCGCCCATCTGGCCGTGGCGTTCGGGATACCCTCGGTTACCTTGTTCGGGCCGGTGTCGCCGGCCCTGTGGGGTCCGCCGCCGGACGGGCGGCATCACCTGGCCCTGTGGAAGGGCAGCGGGGCGCGGCCGGGGGACGCCCACGGGGCGCGGGTCGATCCGCGCCTGCTGCGGATCGAGACCGCCGAGGTCCTCCGGGCGGCCCGCCGCCTTCTGCCCGGACGCGTTACCCTACGTAGCGGCGGGCGGCGGACCGGCGTTGCGGCTCCTCGAGCCGCCGCAGGCCGGCCTCGACGGACGCGGGAATCACCCGGCGCTCCCGCAGCACCCACGGCAGGCCGGCTACGGCCCGGGCCACCGCGGCCGCGCTGGCCGGGTCCCTCGGTACCGACCTGAGCACGGCGGCCGTCCGGCGCAGGGCCCCGACGGCCGGACGGCGCAGCCACGCCGTCCACAGCGTGTTGCGGATACCCAGGACGCGGCGCTGCCGGGGGTCGCGGACGGCTGACGCGTGATGGTGCACGATCACGTCCTCGGCCCAGCACATCCACCAGCCGGCCGCGGCCAGGTCCAGGCTGAGCAGTTCCTCCTCGCCGCCCAGCCATAGCCGCGGCGAGAAACCACCGGCCTGCCGGAACGCGGTTACCCGCAGCATCGAGGCGCCGGCCAAGATGCTGAGCAGCGCGGGCCCGGGCAGCCACGGCGGCCCGGGCACGGGGGAATGACGCAGTTCCGGGGTGATCGGGTCTTCGGTGCCGCCCGGCTCGACCAGGATCCGGCCGGTCACCGAGGCGAGCCGCGGGCAGGCGTCGAGCAGGGCGGCCGCCCGCGGCAGCGCGCCGGGCTCCCACCAGGTGTCGTCGTCGCAGAAGGCGACGTACGGCGTGGTCACCTGCCGCACCGCGAGGTTCCGGCCGACCGCGCCCAGGTTGCGCGCGGCCCTGATCACGGTGACGCCGGGAAAGGATCCGGCCGCCCCCGCCGAGCCGTCGTCCGAGGCGTTGTCCACCACGATGACCGGCGGCCGTTCCGGCAGCGCGGTCATCCGCTCCAGGGTGCGGACGAGTTCGGGACGCCGGTTCCTGGTGATGAGGACCACGGTGACCCGGTGTCCGGGGCTCACCACGCACCGCCCTGGGCCGCGGTCAGCATCTGTACCTTGCGCTCGACCTCGGGGGGGAGCCTGCGCCGGGACCGCAGCGCCGCGGGCAGCCGCCGGGCGGCGGCGGCCAGCGCCGCGCGGTCGTCCGGATCGCGGACGGCGTCCCGGGCCAGCCGCAGCGTCTCGGCCAGCGCGACCGGTACCGGCCGGCGCAGCCACGCGGTGAGCAGCAGGTTGCGGCGTTCGGCCCGGCGCCGCAGGTGCGAGGCCGGGCGGGCCGCGGACGGCTCGTGCACCGCAACCACGTCCGGGAAGTAACGGCGGGCCCATCCCGCGGCGGCCAGGTCGTAACTGAGCAGCCGCTCCTCGCCGATGAAGAACAGCAGCGGGCTGAACCCGCCGGCGCCCAGGAACGCCTTCCTCCGCACGACGCTGGCGCAGGCTATGAAGCCGAGCACCTCGGCCGTTCCCTCATCTCGGAGCGGCGAGCGGTCCATCAGCGCGTTGACCGGGTCCGGTTCGCGGGCCGGGCCGATCAGGGTCCGGGCGGCGACCAGCCCGAGCCGGGGATCGGCGTCGAGTGCCGCCGCGGCCCGGGACAGCGCGCCCGGCTCCCACCACGAGTCGTCGTCGCTGAAGGCGACGTAGGGCGTGGCGGCGAGGGCGACGCCGGCGTTGCGCGCCGCCGCCCCGGCGTTGCCGGGCAGCACCCGCAGCGTGACGGCCGGGAAGTGCTCGCGCACCGCGGCGGCGCTGCCGTCTGACGAGGCGTTGTCCACCACGATCACCGGCGGCCGCTCCGGGAGCTCGTGCAGCCTGCTCAGGGAGCGCAGCAGTTCCGGCCGCCGGTCGCGGGTCGCGATAACCACCGTGACCCGGGCCCGCATCAGGGGCGTCCCAGGGCGCGGTAGGTCCAGCCGGCCGCGCGCCACCGGGCCGGGTCAAGCGCGTGCCTGGTGTCGAGCACAGTGCGCCGGCGAACCGCCTTGCCGAGGATTTCCGGATCCGCTTCGCGGAACTCGTCCCATTCGGTCAGCACGAGCAGCACGTCCGCGTCGAGGGCCGTGGCCTCCGCCGAGTCGGCGCGCTCCAGCTGCGGGTAGGCGCGGACGGCCTTGGCCGCCGCGGCTGGGTCGTACACCGTGACCCGGGCTCCGAGCGCGCGGACGGCGGTCGCCACCTCGAGCGCGGGGGACTCGCGGATGTCGTCTGAGCCCGGCTTGAAGGCCGCCCCGAGCACGCCGACCACCTTGCCCTCCAGCGAACCTCCGGCTAGTTCCGCGGCGGCCGCGACGGCCCGCGACCGGCACCTGAGGTTGATCGAGTCCACGTCGCGCAGGAAGGACAAGGCCTGCCCGGCTCCCAGTTCCTCAGCCCGGTCCAGGAGAGCCCGAATGTCCTTGGGCAGGCACCCGCCGCCGAATCCGAGGCCGGGTCCCAGCCCGGAGGCGCCGATCCTCCGATCGCGGCCAAGTACGTCGGCCAGGACCGTGACGTCCGCCCCGGCCGCCTCGCACACCTCGGCCATCGCGTTGATGAACGAGATCTTGGTGGCCAGGAAGGCGTTCGCCGACGCCTTGGCCAGCTCGGCCGTGGCCAGGTCGGTTATCAGTAGCGGCGTGCCCGCCTCGGTCAGCTTGCGGTAGACCACGCGCAGCACCGTCTCGGCGCTGGCCGAGCGCACCCCGGCCACGATCCGGGCCGGGCGCAGGGTGTCGGCCACCGCGTGCCCTTCGCGGACGAACTCCGGGTTCCAGGCGAGTTCGGCTCGCGGGCCGACGGGGGCCAGCGCGGCCAGCCGGCCTGCCAGGGCGGCGGCCGTGCCGACCGGCGTGGTGGACTTGCCGGCGACCAGGCAAGGCCGCCGCAGCAGCGGTGCCAGAGCGTCCACGCAGGCGTGCAGCTGGCTGAGGTCAGCTCCGGGATGACCGCGGCGCTGCGGGGTGCCGACGCACAGGAAGTGCACGTCCCCGAACCGGGCCGCCTCCGGCAGCGAGGTGGTGAACCGGAGCCGGCCCGACCGCAGGCCGCGGCGGAGCAACCGGTCCAGGCCCGGTTCGGAGAACGGGGCCTGACCCCGGTTGAGGGCCGCGATGCGGCCCTGGTCGATGTCCGTGCCCAGAACCTCGAAGCCCAGCTCGGCCAGGCAGGCGGCGTGCACCGCGCCGAGGTACCCGGTGCCGATCACGGTGAGGTTCACCGGGCTGAGTCCGGCTGGCGGCCGTGGCCCGGCTTGCCTGTCGTTTCCTTCATCGGTTCTGCCTCCAGGTCGTTACCGGCGCGGCGGACTACCCGCGGAAACGAGGTCTAACCGCCCCGGCGTTGCCGTCCCGGCTCGTCCGACGGACTCAGGTGGTGCCTGAGTGGCTCGTGTCCGCGGCGGCAGGATGGGCCATGCCGACGGCCTGGCGCAGGCTGTGCAGCGGTGAGGCGGGCGGTGCGGCGGCCGCGCGCGACGCGGCCGCCTTCCCGGCCGGTGACAGGCACCAGTCCCGCCAGTAGCCCAGACGTTCGTAACCGAGGTCTTCTGCGGTCATCGTGGCCGGCCAGGCCCATGCCTGCGCCTGGGCGGCCACCTTGGCGCCGCCGGCCACGGGATCGACGGCGATCGCGGGCACGCCGTTCTTCAGTGCCAGGACCAGCCCGTGCAGCCGTGAGGTCACCACCAGGTCGAGCCGCCGGATGACCGCCTCGAGCTCGGCGGGACGGTACGCAAGCCGCCAGTCCTCCCGGTCCAGCCTGGTATCCAGTGGTATCAGCGCGCAGTCCCAGTCGCGCAGCCACCGGCCGAGGTCGGTCCTGACCTGATCGCCGCGGCCGTGCGGCCCGTACTCCGGCTGCTCATCGGCCAGGATGACGCCGGCCACGGGCACCGGCGCGGGGCGGGGGTGCAGCGCGAGATCGGCCTGGGGCGCGGCGCCGTCGCCGTCTCGGGCCAGGATGACGTGGAATCCGGCCGCAGCCGGGTCGGCCGGGTCGATGACCGAGACGCCGACCGCGATCCGCCGGCAGTGCGCGTAGCGCTCATGCAGGCCGGTGACCTGCGGCCCGTGCAGCGGGCCGCAGGCGAACACCAGGTGGGTGTACCGGGCGGGCTCGGCGTCTTCCAGGCACAGCGCCTCCGGCCGGAAGACCGGGCTCAGCGCCATGTCGCACGGCAAGCCCGCACGCTGGAGTTCTTCGTGTGCCGCTTTCATCGCCAGCACGTCCCCCGCGGTGGCGACACCATCGACGAAGCTCGGCCATCCCACCACCAGGGCGCGTTCTGCCATGCGCCCCGGCTACCCGGCCCAGGGGCGGCCGAAACCGGTACGCCGTGTTCAGTGCAGCGCCACCTCGCCGAGCACGGCGAGCAGCGCCAGGCCGGCTGTCAGCCAGGTGACCTGATCGCCGATCAGGCCGCTGTGCAGGTGGCGCAGCCAGGCCGTGCCGGCCGCCAGCACCCGGCGGAACCGGGCGGCCCGCCGGTCCAGGGCGATGCCCGCCACGCCCAGCGCGGCCAGCACCTGGCCTAGGTCGGTGAGCACACCGCCCGCGGACACCGCCGGCGAGGCCGGGACGCTGACCCGGCCGACGGCGGGAACGGGTCCGGTATTCAGCACCGCCGCCGCGTAGGCGGCCCGGTCCGAGAAGGACGCCGCCGCCGTCACGGCGTGTTCCTCCAGGCCGGACGTCAGCCCGAGGGCGAGCCCGAGCGCGAGCAGCGCCAGCGGCGGCAGCACCATGGTCAGCGGCGCGCGCCCGCGCCGCCTCCGTTCGTCCTGGCTGTCCTCCGTCCCGCCCGTCCCGCTCGTCCCGCTCGGGGCGGAGGTGCCGGCGGTGTCGGGCCCGGACTCCTCGCCGGGGTCGTCCGCCGTACCGGTCTGCGGTCCCGGGCTCTCGCCATGCCCCCAGCCCAGCCAGATCCGTCCCGCGGCTCGCAGCACGGCTCCGCTGGAGGCGATGACGCTGAACGCGATCACGATTTCCAGCCACGGCAGGCCCGCCCGCTCCGCCGCGGCCACCAGCAGCCCGTGCCCGGCCGAGGACACATAGGGAGGCAGGTCGGCCAGCACCAGCGCGCCGAGCGCGATCGTGACGCCGGTCACCGCCAGCCCGCGGCCGCCGCCGCGCAGCTTGGTCTCGCTGACGCTGGCCCGCCGGTGCTGCACGACGCCGACGCCGAGGAACAGCGCCGACTTGGCCAGGCCGTCGCCGATCACCAGCAGCGACGCGCCGGCCAGGCCCAGCGGGGTGAGCAGGCCGACCCCGATCAGGTAGATGCCCAGGTGGCTCATGGTGACAAAGGCCAGCATCCGCTTGAGGTGGATCTGGGCCAGCGCCATGACCGCCCCGACCACCGCGGTACCGATCCCGAGCCCGAGCAGCACCGCCCGCATCCGCGGCCCGGTCCCGCCGGCCAGGCCGGAGAAGACGGTGTCCCACACCCGGATCACGGCGAACAGCCCGAGCTCGCTCATCACCCCGGCGAACAGCACGCACACCGGGATGGGGGCCGAGCCGTAGGCGTCGGGCAGCCAGAAATGGAAGGGGACGACCGCCGCCTTGACCAGGAAACCGCCGGTCAGCAGGGCGAACGCCACCACCACGAGCCCGTCGGCGTGGTGCCCGGCCAGGGCCTGGCCGATCTGGGCCAGGTTCAGCGTGCCGGTGCGCGCGTACAGGAACCCCACGCCCATCAGGACGCACATGCCGCCGAGGCTGTTGGTGACCGCGAAGTTGATCGCTCCCTGCAGCGGCGCGGGATGCCCGGCGTTGTAGGCGGTGAGCGCGAAGGCGGTCACGGCCACCAATTCGAACGCGACGAACAGGTTGAACAGGTCCCCGGTGAGGCAGAAGTCGACGCTGGCGGCCAGGAAGATCAGGACCAGGGCGTGGTGGCGGCCGCGGGCGCTGTCGAAGTACCGCAGGCAGTAGACCAGGGCGGCGGTGGCCAGCACGCCGGACAGGGACGCCATGCCCGCCCCGAGCGGGCCGACCGCGTAGTCGATCCCGATGACCATGCCGTGGGCCGGACGCCAGCCGGAGAACCAGTAGATCATCGGGCGGCCCGCGCTGGCGGCCATCAGGATCAGGGTCAAGGTGGTGGTGGCGGCCGCGACCGCGATCGCGATCAGGTCCCGGGCCCGCCGGGGCAGGAACCGGCTGAAGCCGGTCATCAGGGCCGCGGCGCCCAGCGGGACCACCACCGACGCGGGGATCACGGCCGAGGTCGAGACGAAGAGGTTCACGCGGTCATTCCTTGGTCGCCCGGAGCTCGTCGGGATCCAGCGTCCCGGCACGCTTGTGTACCTGCACGACCAGCGCGAGCAGCAGGGCGGTGACCGCGGCGCCCACCACCACGTCGGTGAGCGCCAGTGCCTGCATGACCGCGTCGACGGCCGGCCCCGGATGGGCGGGCAGGCTGACGAACACCGGGGCGTGGCCGCCGGTGCGGTAGCCGATCTCCAGCAGCAGGACGTCGGTGGCGGACTGCGCGACCGACACGCAGACCACCATGTGGATGAGATTGCGGCTGGTCACGACGCCGTAGATGCCGGCCAGGAAGAGCCAGGCGACCACGCCGTAGGCCAGGACGCTCATCGCTGCTTCGTCTTCGTCCGGATGACCGCCGTCTGGTCCAGGAACTCCGACGCCAAGATGGCGAAACCGCCCGCCACCTCCACGCCGACGACCACGTTCAGCACCGCGATGGTGCCGCCCGCGATCAGGTTCCCGGTGACGCCCAGGCCGATGACGTTGGTGAGGAAGACGTCACCGGCCAGCAGGCCGAGCAGCCCGATGAGCACGTACCCGAAGGCGCCCGCCCCGTCGGCGGCCTCCAGCAGCGCGTCCGGCTGGAACCGCTCGATCGTCACGTAGTTGGTGCCCAGGTAGACGACGTAGAGCGCGCTGGCCAGGATCACCCCGGCCTGGAACCCGCCGCCCGGCGTGAGCACGCCGTGCGTGATCGTCTCGAGGCCGATCATCGCCAGCAGCGAGCTGAGCAGCACCGCCAGCAGCCACACGGCCGGGCTCGGCGGCGGGATCGCCCGGTCCGGCGCCTTGTCCTCGGGCAGCTCGCGGACCTCGTCGCTGAGCGGCCGCAGCAGCACCGAGATCCCGGCCACCGCACCGAGCAGGATGAACTCCTCGAACAGGGTGTCCACGCCGCGGTAGTCGAAGGTGATGGCCGACACCACGTCGGTGACGTGCCGCTGCGGCCCGGCCACTTCGTTCAGCATCCGGGCGTAGGCGGAGACCTGGCTGCCGAACGACGGCAGGCCGGCCAGGCCGGCGCCCAGCGTCGCGGCCAGCGCGGCCGCGGCCACCGCGAAGAACACCAGGCGCGCGCGGCGGCTCATTCCCGGCCCTTCCGCACCTTGGCCAGGCTGAGCAGCACGATCAGCGGCAGCGCGATGGCGCCCACCACGATCTGCGACAGCGCCACGTCCCCGGCCTGCATGGACAGGTAGAGGAAGGCCAGCCCCAAGCCGAAGAACCCGGCCACGAAGGCCTGGTTCAGCGGGTCCCTGGTCAGGACCACGGCCGTGCCCGACGCGGCCACCCAGACCAGCGCGACCGCGATCACCGCGTTGCTCATCGGTCCTCCCCGGGCGAGCCGGTGGTCTCGTCCTGCGGATCCGACCAGGTGGCACCGCGCCGGATCGCGATGGCGCGGCCGACCGCGTGGCTGGCCAGCGGGTTGACCCCGATCAGGATCACCGCGACGCCGATGGCGGCCAGCCCCGACGCCGACAGGCCCTCGCGCACCACGACCGAGGCGCAGATCCCGGTCGAGCCGAGCATCGCGGCCGGGGTGGTCAGGTGCATGCGGTCGAGCGGGTCGTCGAGCACCGCCATCCCCGCGCACGAGCCGACCACGATCACCAGCCCTGCCACCAGCAGGACCACGGAAATGACCCCGATCACAGCCACCGCTCCAGGAACCGGGCGAAGGCCACCGAGCCTCCGCTGGACAACGCGGCCAGCACCACGGCCATCGAGGCCAGCCCGGGCTCGCTGAACCCGACGGCCAGGCACAATATGGCCAGCGCCTGGACCGTGCCGGCCAGCCCCAGCGCGACGACCCGGTGCTCCGCGCCGAAACGCCAGCACACCCACGCGCAGGGAATCAGGGCCACCTGGAGCACCAGTGCTCCGGCGAGATACCAGTTCATCGCGGTGGCACCAGCTGGTGCACCAGCGCCGTGCCGGCTTCCATGTCGATGTCCACCACGATCGTGTTCGGGGCCGCGGACAGCAGCCCGGTCAGTACCGCCTCCCGGCGCGCCGCCGGCCAGCCGCGCACGTCGGTCCCGACATCGACCGGCACGGTGCACAGCGTGCCCGGCGCGACCGGCAGGCCGGCCGCCTTGCGCGCCGCCAGCGCGAAGACCTGACCGGTTTCGGTTACCACCTGCCACGGCACCCGGGCGAGCATCCGCAGGTCGGCGAGCCGGGCGCCCGGCGCCATCTTCCCGCGGTCGCTGACCAGGTACCCGGCCCCCACGGCGAGCACCGACGCCGCCGACCCCACCGCCAGGTCCTGCCCGTCCGGCGCCCCGGCCAGCACGATCCACATCCCGAGCAGCGCGCCCGCGTAAACCAGCCCGGCCGCCACCAGGAACAGCCACCCCGGCCGCTGCGGTCCGGGCGCATCAGCCCCCTGCCGACCCGCTTGGTTCCGCTGTGACATGGAACCTCCTCCTGGCGAGTGATCAGGGTAGATGCTAACGAACCCCAGCCTGCCGTGGCGGGACGCAGACCGTGACCGAGCCGGGATGGATCTTGACGCGCAGCTTCTTGCTGGCCGGGCGCGCGCCGCCGTCGAGTTCGTAGCGGACCTTCTGGTCGAACCGGATCTTGAACTTCTTCCCCTGCGTGACCTTGACGAAGGGGGACACCGCGGCCTGGCCGCGGGCGAGCCGGCCGAACGTCCGGGCCCACTGGACCGGGTTCCTGGCCGTCACCACCCCGAACTCGAGGCGTCCGTCATCGGGCTGAGCGTCGGGGAAGGCCTCGACTCCGCCGAGGATCTTGCCGACGTTGGCGGCCAGCACGCACGAGACCTTGCCCCGATAGAAGGGCGTGCCGTCCACCTCCACGGTCGCCTTCACCCGGCGCGCGCCGAGATTGGCCAAGCCGGTGATGACGTAGGCGGCGCGGCCCAGCCGGTCTTTCATGCCCCGGTCGGCGTCGGAGATCATCCGCGCGTCGAAACCCGCGCCCGCCATGACCGTGAAGCGCTCGCCGTTCACCGAGCCGGTATCCAGCCGCCGCCGGTCCCCGTGCAACCCGATCTGCACCGCCTCGGCGAGGTCATGCGGAATTTCCAGGTTCGCCGCCAGCAGGTTGGCGGTTCCCGCGGGCATGATCGCCACCGCCGTGTCCGTGCCCGCGACCGCGTCGATGCAGCGCTGGACCGTGCCGTCGCCGCCCCAGACGAAGACCACGTCGGCCCCCTTGGCCGCGGCCCGGCGCGCGTACTCAGGGGCCCGGCGGCTCTTCTTCACCTCGTACCACAGCGGATCGGTGACGCCCTCCCGGGCCAGGATCTTCCGCAGTTCGGGCAGGCCACCGCCGAGGCTCTTCCGGGAATGCGCCACCACCGCGACGTCAGCCACCGGCCTCAGACCTTCCGCCAGCGGGCCTCGCACAGCCCGTAGACGCCGAAGACCACCAGGCCGAGCGCGGCCACCAGCATGAGGAACGGACCGAACGGCTGGTCCCGCAGCGTCAGCAGTGCCCGGTCGATGCCGCCGGACTTGGCCGCCTGGTGGGTAACCGCCGCGTCCACCACCAGCACGCCGACCAGGGCGAAGACCACGCCGCGGGCGATCGTGCCGATCATGCCGAGCACCTTGACGACGCGGCGCGTCCGGGCGCTCATCTGCGTCGTCCGCAGGTACTTCATGAACTTCTTGCGGAAGCCCTCGACCACCAGGACCAGCCCGCAGCCGATGATGACCAGCCCGGCGATGCCGACCACCCAGCGGCCGGCCGGATGCTGCATGACGGTGGCCGTCACGTCCTGCTGGCGGCGGGACTGGCTGCTGCCCCGGCCGGCGATCACCTGGAACGTCAGGTAGGCCAGGCCCGCGTAGATGACCGCACGCCCCAGGGATTTGAGCCTCGGGCCGGCCCCGGGCGGCTCTCCGGTGACGCCGAACGCGGCTTCACTCAGCCGCCACAGCGCGTAGGCCGCGAAGCCGATGCCGAGCAGCCAGAGCGCGATCACCCCGTAGGACTTGCCCGCGAGCAGCTGCAAGGCGCCCGACTGATCCGCCTCGCGCGAGCTCTGGCCCAGCGCGACCAGCGTGGCCACTACGCCGACCAGGATGTAGATGACGCCCCGGGCCGTGAGTCCGGCCCGGGCCAGGAAGTGCGCGGCGGGGCTGTCGGAAGCGTGCCTGGCCGAGCGTTTCGCTTCGGACACCGGTGCGGAAGGCATACCCGCATGTACCTCAGCAGCGGCCAGGCAAACGCCGGAGCGGCGCAGCCGACGTCGGCAACCATTCCGCGGCTTGAAGGTTAATCCGGATCGAGCGGGGCAGACGCATCGAGGACACCTCACCAGCAGGCGTCACCCGAGGAAGGAAACCTAAATGTATATCGGTATCGGAACGGTCGTTCTGATCATCATCATCGTCGTTGTCGTCCTAGCGCTGCGCCGCCGCTAGTCGCGGGTCGCGCTTTATGCCGCGGGTGCCGGGGGCTACAGGCCCCGGACCCGGCGCGGCGCGTCCGCCGAAACCTCCCGGGGCCAGCGGCGAGGCGGCGGCCGAGAAGAGAAGCAGCCCGGATGAGGGATAGCTGATGAGCCTGCATCACGCGGACCTCGCCGAGAACGTCGCCGAGGCGCTTAGCGCCGTGGAAATTCTCGCCCGGGCGCTACACCTCAAGGACGCGCGGCTGGAGCCGACGCTGGCGGCGATCGCCACCAGCGCCAGGGCCGCCCATCCCGCGGCCCGGGACGCCGGGATCATCCTCCTCGTCCGTGGCCATCTGACGCCTCAGGCGGTTACCGGCCGCGCCCCGCAGGTCATGGACCTGCGGCAGCAAGAGACGGGGGAGGGCCCCTGCATCGAGGCGGCGAGCACGCAGCAGGTGGTCATCGTCAGCGATACCAGGACCGACGCGCGCTGGCCCGGGTTCTGCGCGGCGGCGCAAGCCCATGGGATCGGCAGCATGCTCTGCGTGCCGTTGTGGGCCGGGCAGCAGCGGCTGGGAGCGCTCTCGCTGTACGCGCCCGCGCCCGCCTCGTTCAGCCAGCCTGACATCAAGCTCGTCGAGCTGTTCGCCACCCTCGCCGCGCTGTCGCTCGCCGAGGCTCAGCGGGCTGAGCAGCTTCGTGAGGCGATTACCAGCCGCGACCTCATCGGACAGGCCAAGGGAATGCTCATGGAGCGTTTCCAGGTAAACGACGAGGCCGCCTTCGGCACGCTGGTCCGCGTGTCCCAGAGCCTGAACCTGAAGCTGACCGCGGTCGCTCGTCACCTCACTGAGACGGGCAAACTCCCGGAGTAAGCGGTCTCTTCGCGGGGTAGAGCTAAGTCACGGGTCAAGCAGTGGCCCCAGGATGTGCCCGCGACGGCCGGATTGTTCTCCGATCCGGTAAGCCAGCGGGTCCTGACCTTGGGGACCGCCATGCCGCAATCCAGCCGATACCCCGTTACCGAACTGCCCAGGACACTGCAGCGCTCGTGCCGGGAAGCCCAGGAGATGTTCCTGAGGGAACTCGACAACGCGGTGCGGATTCACGGGGAAGGCGACGAGGCTCACCGCCTCGCCTATACGGCACTGAAGCGGAACTTCGAGAAGCGAGGCGACCAGTGGATCGCCAAGCTCGATCCGGCGGACTGACCTACTGGCCGGCGGCTTGCCTCCTAGCTGGCGCCGCGCGTTTCGCATAAGCCGCGGGCTTGATGGTTAAGCCGGACTTGGCTGGGCAGTCGCATGTACAAGCAAGCGTCACCGCCCCCGGAAGGAAACGCTATGTACATCGGTATCGGAACGGTCGTCCTGATCATCATCATCGTCGTGGTCGTTCTCGCGCTACGCCGCTGACCGCGGGCTCCTGCCTCTTTGCCGCAGGCCCCGGGTCTGGTGTGCCACGTCCGCCAGACCCGGGACCGGCGGCATTTTTTTGCCTGGCCGCAAGATGTTAATCGGCCGCGGTCTCGGGCAGGGTGCAGCCTTCGGTCCGGGTTCAGGCAGCTGGACTGGGCAAATTCGAACGAGATAACTTCGAACGAAGGGAACGGCATGCGAGCACTGGTCTACCACGGGCCGCGGAACGTCTCTGTCGATGAGGTCCCCGACGCCACCATCGAGAAGCCCACCGACGCGCTGGTCCGTATCACCACCACCAACATCTGCGGCAGCGACCTGCACATGTACGAGGGCCGCACCGACGTGGAGCAGGGCAAGATCCTGGGGCACGAGAACATGGGCGAGGTCGTCGCCGTCGGCGACGGCGTCGACCGGGTCCAGGTGGGCGACATGGTGTGCCTGCCGTTCAACATCGGCTGCGGCTTCTGCAAGAACTGCGAGGCCGGGCTGACCGGCTTCTGCCTCACCGCCAACCCGCCGAACGCCGGCGCGGCCTACGGCTACGCCTCCATGGGCCCGTACAGCGGCGGCCAGGCCGAACTGCTCCGCGTGCCCTACGCGGACTGGAATGCCCTGGTCCTGCCCGAGGACGCCCGCGAGCGCGAGAACGACTACGTCATGCTGTCCGACATCTTGCCCACCGGTTACCACGGCACCGAGCTGGCCCAGGTCGGCATCGGGGAGTCCGTGGTCATCTGGGGCGCGGGCCCGGTCGGCCTGATGGCCGCCATGTCCGCCGCCCTGCGCGGCGCCGACCAGATCTTCGTGGTCGACCGCCAGCCGGACCGGCTGCGGCTGGCCAGCAAGATCGGCGCGACGGCCATCGACGACTCGGCCGGCGACGCCGTGCCGCAGGTGCTCGACGCCACCCGCGGCGAGGGCGCCGACAAGGGCGTCGAGGCGGTCGGCTACCAGGCCCACGACGCGCGGGGCGAGGAGGCGCCGGGCCTGACCATCAACAGCCTGATCCAGGCCGTCCGGCCCACCGGCCGCATCGGCGTGGTCGGGGTGTTCGTGCCGCAGGACCCGTCCGCCCCGGACGACGCGGCCAAGGAAGGGAAGTTCGGCTTCGACTTCGGCACGTTCTTCTTCAAGGGCCAGTCGATGGGGACCGGCCAGGCCAACGTCAAGCAGTACAACCGGCAGCTGCGCAACCTCATCCACCGCGACAAGCTGCACCCGGGCGTCATCGTCTCGCACGAGCTCAACCTGGACCAGGCGGCCGAGGGCTACCAGCGGTTCGACGACCGCGAGGACGGCTGGACCAAGGTCATCCTGCATCCGTAACCACCCAAGGGGAGGAACACGCTCATGGCGGAAGTAACCGCGCACTCGGGCCTGCTGTCCAAGACCAAGGTGCACGTCGAGGACACCGGCGGCCCCGGCCGCCCGATTGTGCTCATCCACGGCTGGCCGCTGTCCGGCCAGTCCTGGCAGGACCAGGTGCCCGCGCTGACCCAGGCCGGGTTCCGGGTCATCGCCTACGACCGGCGCGGCTTCGGCCGCAGTGACAAGCCCAAGGGCGGCTACGACTACGACACGCTGGCCGACGACCTGGCCGGGGTCCTGACCGAGCTCAACCTGCGGGACTCCTCGATTGTCGGCTTCTCCATGGGCGGCGGCGAAGTGGCCAGGTACGTCACCCGGCACGGCCAGGAGTGGCTGCACAGCGTGGTGTTCGCCGCGGCCGTGCCGCCGTACCTGGCCCAGACGCAGGACAACCCCGACGGCCCGCTGCCCCCGGCGGTGGCCGAGCAGATGCTCAAGGGGCTGACCGAGGACCGGGACGGGTTCTTCGACCAGTTCACCACCCAGTTCTTCTCGGCCGGGGGCGAGCTGAAGGTCACCGAGGCGCAGCGCCAGGAGGCGCTCGAGCTGTGCCGCCAGTCGGACCAGACCGCCGCGGTGGAGTGCATGAAGTCGTTCGGCACGACCGACTTCCGGGCCGACCTGGCCAAGATCACCGTACCCACGCTGGTCTTGCACGGCAGCGGCGACGAGACGGTGCCGTTCGAGGGCTCGGGCCGGCTGACCCATCAGGCCATCCCGCAGTCCGAGCTGGTCGTGCTGGACGGCGCCCCGCACGGCTGCAACGTCAGCCACGCCCAGGACTTCAACCAGGCCCTGATCAACTTCCTCAGCCGCTAGGCCTGCGGAGGCAAGACGGTGCGCCCGCGCGGACCGGAACGGCGGGCGGCCGCTCGCAGCCGGCTGGGGCGTGACATCCACTTCGTTCGGGATAAAAGATCTTCGGGCCGAACGGATCCGGTGCTCGCCCCGGCCACGGCCCTCGCCGTCCTCGGGATGACGCCAGCGGTGGCGTGCCGCGGGGAGGTAGCGGACGACGGGACCCGGTGATGGCCCGTGCTACTGTCGGGTAGTCGCTCCGGACCTCGGTGGCTGATGGCGCTCGCTGACCGCGACGCCGCCGAGAGGTCCGGGATCTTCATGCTTAGTTGGGGTAACAGCAGCGCGATTCGTGATTTCGATACCGCCCGCCCGTCCCGCATCCGGGAGATCTACCAGCGTTACGCCGCCGGACTGTACCGGCAGGCGCTGCTGAATCCCGGCGATGCGGCGCCGCCCGGGGACGCCGACTGTGATGCCGTCGTCAACGAACGTGCGCTGGCCGCGATAGCGGGATCCCATCCGCGTGACGCAGCCGTACGGCACGCCGGGACATCGTAGGGAGAAACGCTAGGGCATGGATAGCCGACAAGTCCTGGTTGGATGCGAGTTCGTGTACGAGGCTGCCGTCGACACTCCGGCCGTCTTCCAGGTCGAACCGCTGGACGTGGCGCCGGTCAGCCTCGCGCGGCGGGAATGGTCGACGGAGCCGCCCGCGCGGATCCGCCACTACGCCGACCTCTACGGCAATCCGTGCACCCGGGTGATGCTGCCCGCCGGGCGTTCCACCCTGCGGTTCGAGGCCTCGGTGCTCGTGCCCGACGCGACCGAGGACGCCGACGAGCAGGCGCCGGAGCTGCCGCCGGAGCGCCTGCCGGACGACGTGCTCATCTACACGCTGCCCAGCCGCTACTGCCTGCCCGACATGCTCGGCGACGAAGCCTGGTCGCGGTTCGGCGCCGTGCCCCCGGGCTACTCCCGGGTGCAGGCGATCTGCGACCACGTCCACGGCCACCTGACGTTCCGGTACGGCATGAGCGGCCCGCTGAGCACGGCGGCCGATGTCAACGCCTCCGGGTTCGGCGTCTGCCGCGACTTCACCCACCTGGCCATCTCGTTCTGCCGGGCCCTGAACATCCCGGCCCGGTATGTCTTCGGCTACCTGCCGGAGATGGACGTGCCGCCGGATCCGGCGCCGATGGACTTCGCCGCCTGGATGGAGGTCTGGCTGGGCGACCGGTGGTGGACCTTCGATCCGCGCAACAACCGCCGGCGCAAGGGACGGATCCTGATCGGACGCGGGCGGGACGCGTCCGACGTGGCCATGGTCACCACCTTCGGCGCGCCGCTGCTGGAGTCGATGGCCGTGCACGCCCAGGAGAAGCCGGACTGACTCGCTCAGCCGAGCCGGGTGACCTCGACGGTGACGCTCAGGTGCTCCGCCGCCGGGCCCGAGTAGATGCCGGACAGCGGGCGCACGTCGGCGTAGTCGCGGCCGCGGGCCAGCAGCACGTGCCGGCTGCCCACCTCGGCCAGGGAAGTCGGGTCGGCCGGGATCCAGGCGCCGGCCCAGAATTCCACCCAGGCGTGGCTCTCTCCGGTCGTCTTCTCCCCGATCCCGGCCCGTGCGGCCGGGTGGAGGTAGCCGGAGACGTAGCGCGCGGGGAGCCCGGCGGCGCGCAGCAGGGCCAGCGTTACGTGCGCGAAGTCCTGGCACACGCCCCCGCCCGCCGCACGGGCCTGGGCCGAGGAGGTGCGGACGTGCGTCGCGCCCCGCTCGTAGCGCAACGTCTCGTGGGTCCACTCGGCGATACGGAACCCGGCCTGGGCGGGCGCGGACCCGGCCCGCAGGGACTGGCCGAGCTCGGTGAGTTCTGGCTCGGCCGTGACGTAGGACGAGGCGGCGAGGTATTCGGCGAACTGATCCTGGACCGCGGGCCCGGCCAGCTCGGACCAGCCGACGCCGGACGGCGCGGGCCGCGGCGGGGCGGTCTCGACCGTCGACGTCGCCAGGACGACGAGCTCGGTGTGCGGCACGTGGATGTCGAACGAGTCCACCGCCGTGCCCCAGTAGTCCACGTAGTGCAGCGGCCGCACCGCTGGGGTGACCGCGAGGGCGGCCTGCAGCAGGCGCTGGCCGTCCACGCTGGGCGGAGTCAGCCTCGCTTCGTTGTATGACGTCCGCACCGGCTCGGCGTACGCGTAGCCGGTGCGGTGCCTGATGGCGATCCGCCAGCTCATATCGGCGTCTCCTTCAGGCCCCACTGGGGCGGCGGCGACCCGGCGAAAAGCCGTTCGGTCACTTCCTCGCTGATCGTCGACACCGCCCGCTGCAGCCCGAGCAGCCGGTCCGGCAGGGCGTCCAGGAGCTTGCCGGCGGACAGGAACTCCAGGTCGGTGCGGGCCCGGCCGATGGCCCGGTGGGCGCGTTCGTCGAGTCCGGAGCGCCCGGAGGCCGGGTCGAGCCGGGCCAGCGCCCGCTCCCCGGTCCGGAGCGCGTAGAAAACCGAACGCGGGAAGAGCCGGTCCACCAGCAGGAACTCCACCACCCGGGGCTCGTCGACGCCCTGCTGGTAGGTACGCAGGTAGGCGTCGTGGGCGGAGCAGGCCCGCAGGGTCGAGGTCCATCCCTCGCTCGCGCGCTCGGAGCCGATCCGCGCCGCCAGCATGCGCGCGGTCATGTCCACCCGTTCCAGGCTGCGGCCCAGGACCAGCGCGTCGTAGCTGGTATCCCGGCTCATGCTCGCCTCGACGTAGCCGGTCATGTTCGCCGCCCGCTCCCGGACGTAGGAGAAGAACGGCGCCGGGCCGAAGTCCCGGGCCGCGGTCACCCGCGTGGGCAGCGCGTTGTGGGTGGAGTTCAGGCACTCCCAGATATCGGCGGACAGCGCCTCCCGGGCGCTGCGGGCGTTCTGCCAGGCGGCGGTCAGCGCGCCGACGATCGAGCTGGACGACTCGCCCGCGTAGCCGAGCAGCTCCAGCACGGCTCGGGAGTCGCGGTGCTGGCCGGCCACCTCGGCCGGTACGCCCATCACCGACAGCAGGACGGCGCAGGCGTGCGCCTCGTCCACGCCCGGGTCTTCGAGGACTTCGTGGAAATGCACGTCGAGCAGCCGGGCGGTGTCCTCCGCCCGCTCGACGTAACGGCCCACCCAGAACAGCGCCTCGGCCACCCGGCTCAGCATCGGCTTCTCCTCACTGCTGCTGGTCCTGGTGGGGGCCGCGGTCGGGCTCGGCGCCGCGGACCGCCTGCGGGGGGAACGCCGACGTGCCGCTGGCCGTCGCGTCCGGTTCCGGCGAGGAGGTCAGCACCCAGGTGTCCTTGGAACCGCCGCCCTGGCTGGAGTTGACGATCAGGCTTCCCTCCCGCAGCGCCACCCGGGTCAGGCCGCCGGGCAGCACCCGGACCTGCGCGCCGTCGTTGACCGCGAACGGCCGCAGGTCGACGTGCCGGGGCAGCAGCTGGTCGCCGAGCTGGGCCGGCGACGTCGACAGCAGCACCAGTTCCTGCGCGATCCACCCCCGGGGCTCGGCCAGGACCTGCTCGCGCACGGCGGCCAGCTCGGCGTCGCGGGCCTGCGGCCCGACGACGATACCGTGGCCGCCCGACCCGTCCACCGGCTTGACCACCAGCTGGTCGAGGCGGGCCAGGCACTGGGCCCGCACGTCCGGGTCATCGAGCCGGTAGGTCGTGACGTTCGGCAGCAGGGGCCGCTCTCCCAGGTAGTACTCGATGAGCGCGGGGAGGTAGGTGTAGGTGAGCTTGTCGTCGGCCACGCCGTTGCCGACCGCGTTGGCGATCGTGACGTTGCCGGCCCGGGCGACGTTCATCAGGCCCGGGCACCCCACCACGGAGTCGGCCCGGAACTGGACCGGATCGAGGAAGTCGTCGTTGACGCGCCGGTAGAGGACGTCCACCCGCCGCTGCCCGCCGACGCTGCGCATGTACAGGACGTTGTCGCGGCAGAACAGGTCCCGGCCCTCGACCAGCTCGATGCCCATCTTGCGGGCCAGGAAGGCGTGCTCGAAGTAGGCGGGATTGCCCACCCCGGGGGTGAGCAGCACCACGGCCGGCTCGTCGGCCCCGACGGGCGCGGACCGCCGCAGGGCGTCCAGCAGCCAGCCGGGATAGGAGGCGACCGGCCGCACCTCCTGCTCCAGGAACAGGCCGGGGAAGACCCGTGCCATGGTCCTGCGGTTCTCCACCACGTAGGACATGCCCGACGGCACCTGCAGGTTGTCCTCGAGCACCCGCAGGACGCCGGCCTGGTCCCGGACGATGTCGATACCGGCCAGGTGGACCCGGACGCCGTTCGGCGGCTCGATGCCGTGGGCCGGCCGGCAGAAGCCGGCCGAGGTGGTGAGCAGCGAACGCGGCACCACCTTGTCGCGGACCACCTCGCCCGGCCCGTAGACATCGGCGAGAAATGCCTCGAGCGCGCGTACGCGCTGCGCGACGCCCGCTTCGACCAGCTCCCACTCGGCCGCCGGGATCAGCCGCGGGATCAGGTCGAGCGGGAAGAGCCACTCCTCGCCCGCGTGCGAGAAGACGACGCCCTGGTCGCGGAAGCTGCGGTCCCGGGCCTCCGCCCGGCGGGCCAGGTCGTCGCCGGTGAGCGTCTGCAAGGCGTCGTACAGGGCCCGCGTGTGCGGGCGGGGCACGCCGTCGGCCCCGAACATCTCGTCGTAGGCCGGGCCGCGGGGATAGCTGTCGAGGAGGCCGCCCATCAGCGGGTTCGTATTCGCGTCACTGACCTGCTACCTCGTTATCCCGCCCGGAACTACCGCTGAAGACTCAGCTAGTTCACTGTCCGGGACGGGGTGGACCAAACGCTGGGGCCGGCCTTGGTATCAGCTGCCATCCCGGATCGAGAACACCTGGTCAGCACGCAGCAGATCGAGCATCCGGGCGACCGGCGGCTGCGGATTCAGCAGCGTCACACCACCGTCCTGAGCCCTGGCCTTCATGGCCGCCATCATCAGTGCCCTCATCGACGCCGAATCCACGTAGCGCAGGTCCGTCACGTCGATGATCAGCTGTACCTTCGGCCCGGACAGCTGGGCGGCGAGGGCCTGGTCCAGCCGCGCCATGGAGGTGATGTCGGCCTCACCCGCCAGGAACAGGACCGGACCGCACTCTCCGGAAACGACCGATACCTTCAGCAACCCAGGCCATCCCCTCGAAACTAACGTTTAGTGAATTTTAGTCTCGATTATACGGTAGCGCTGGCCTTTCGCGCCGGTCCCGGTCGTCCGGCCATTGTGACGCCTCAGCCTCAGCGTTGTACCGAGATCCGGGTGGTGCTCACCGTCAGGTGGGCTCCCTGGCGCGCCAGCAGCGCGGCGTCGCGGCCGCGCACTCCGGCCTGCGCCGGGTACGAGGCCGCATTGCCGGTCAGGGTCCCGGTGAAGCGGATCCGGTCGCCGGCCTGGATCCGCAGCGGTCGCAGCGGTCCCGCCAGCTGTACCCATATCCGCCCTCGGGCGGACCCGACCCAGAACCCGTTGCGTGTCACCGCGGTTACGACCGTGACGCCCGTGGCCCTCGCGGTCCTGCCGATCAGCGGGCGAAGCGACCGCTGGGCCTCGGCATCGCTCACCGCGTGCCCGGCCACCGACAGCTGGCTGATGACCGCCACCGGCGCGCGCGAGACGTGTACGTGTACGTGTGCGGGAGCGGCCGGACCGGAGCTGGCGAGCTGCGGGCCCAGGACCGCGGCCGCGGCGACGGCCGCGGATCCGGCCGCGACCGACACCGCGGCGTGCACCGGGTGGGCCCGTGCCTTTCCCGCCGCCCAGGCCGCCAGCGCGCCCGGGACGGCGATGGCGGTGAGCGCGACGCTGCGCCGGTCGAGCGGCTCGCTGAGCGTCGCGCAGGTCGCGCAGTCGAGCAGGTGCTGTCCCGCCCCGAGTTCGCGCTGCCTGCGCGTGTCACCGGCAGAGATGGCGAGCAGCACGCTGCGGCACGCCGCCGACGGGAGCTCGACGTGACGGAAGGCCAGCAGGTACTCGAGCCGGAGCTTGGCCCGGGTACGGGCCATCCGGACCCGCAGCGCGCCGCGGGACTCCGCCGTCTGTGCCCCGGCGGGGGAACCATCGCTGTAGTAGGCGAGGACGTCGCGGCGCTCCTGATCCGACAGCCGGGCCAGCGCGGCCATCATCGCCGCGCGGGCCTCCCCGGCGAGCAGGACGTCGTCGGGCCGTTCGGGTTCGGCGGTGTCCAGGATGCGCGGTGCCGCCGCCGCGCGCCTGCTGGCCGTCTTGGCGTGCGAGCTGACCAGGTTCCGCGCGGTCACCACGGCGTACGGCAGGACGGCTTCGGGAGCCAGCCGCTCCCGGGCCACCAGCAGCCGCTCCAGGCAGTCCTGCACCAGGTCATCGACATCAGCATGGTTCACCGCCCGGGCGGCGACGACCCGGCGGATAACCGGTTCCACCGCCATGACCTCACGCGCCGAAGCCGTAGTCGTCTGGTCGTGCATCGGCTCGCCGTTCTCTCAGGCCTGATCGCGGGCAGGCGCGGTCCGTAGTCGTCCCGCGCCGCGCCGCTCTACCCGGCCGCCGGCAAATTAGGCCATTTCGCGAAAAAACATGGTCCGCGCCGCGTAACGCCGGTCCCGGCCGGGGCTTTCAGTAATGGCGGGCGCCTGACGGCCCGGCCCAGATGACCACCAGATCCGTGAGGAGAAACTCATGACTACCTCCCAGCAGTGGGAAAACCTGATCGGCCTGACCGCGACCGACGCCGACGGCGACAAGATCGGCAAGGTCGGCCAGGTCTATCTCGACGAGGGCACCGGCCAGCCGGAATGGGTCACCGTGAGCACCGGCATGTTCGGCACGCGGCAGAGCTTCGCCCCTCTGTACGGCTCCTCGGTCCGCGATGACCAGCTCGTGCTGGCGGTGTCCAAGGAGCTGGTCAAGGACGCCCCCGCTATCGAAGACGACGGCCGGCTGGACGACGCGGAGGTCACGGCGCTCTATCAGCACTACGCCGCGAACCTCGACCCGGCCGGCCGGGGCCGGGCGGAAGACGCCCGCGATGACCGCTACGCCGGCCGCCACGCCGACGCCGAGCCGGGCCGCGGCGTCCCGCCGGGCGAGGAAACCGACGGCGCGATGACCCGCTCGGAGGAGCGGCTGAACGTCGGGACGGAGAGCGTTCCGGTCGGCCGGGCCCGGCTGCGCAAGTACGTGGTGACCGAGAACGTCACCAGGACGGTTCCGGTCAGCCACGAAGAGGTCCGGCTGGAGCGGGAGCCGATCACCGACGCCAACCGCGATGGCGCCTTGTCCGGGGCGGACATCACCGAGGCCGAGCACGAGGTCCAGCTGAACGCCGAGCGCCCGGTCGTGACCAAGGAGACCGTCCCGGTCGAGCGGGTCAGGCTCTCCACCGAGTCCGTCGCCGGCGAGGAACAAGTCAGCGAGGAAGTGCGCAAGGAGCAGATCGACGAGCCCGAGGTCGACACCCCCCGCAGCCGGGAGCGCTGAGCCGCTGTTCCGCCGGTGCCGCCGCGCCGAGCCCCGCGGCGGCACCGGCTTCCGCCAGCCAGCTCACCACCGTGAGCTGGACTGACCGATGAGGAGAACCGCTATGCCTGAGGCATCCGTCAACTTCGGCGCGGGCGTGTCCAACGCCTGGTCCAACGTGGCCGCCTTCGTGCCGAAATTCGTCGTCTTCCTGCTGATACTGATCGTCGGCTACCTGATCGCCAAGGCCATCGCCAAGATCTTGTCCAAGGTCCTGACCCGCGTCGGCTTCGACCGGCTGGTCGAGCGCGGCGGTGTCAAGCGAGCCCTGGAGCGGTCGTCCTACGACGCCTCCGACATCCTGGCCAAGGTCGTCTACTACGCGATCATGCTGTTCGTGCTCTCCACAGCCTTCGGGGTTTTCGGCAGCAACCCGGTCAGCGACTACCTGCGCGCCGTGATCGCCTACCTGCCGCTGGTCTTCGTGGCCATCGTCATCGTCGTCATCGCCGCGGCCATCGCGGCGGGAGCCAGGAACCTGATCGAGAACAGCCTGGGCGGCCTGTCCTACGCCCGGGTGCTGGCCAACCTGGCCTCGGGCTTCATCTTGGCCATCGGCGTCATCGCCGCCCTGGACCAGCTGCGTATCGCCGCCGCCGTGGTCAACGCGATCCTCTACGCCGTGCTGGCCGCGTTCGTCGGCATCGCCGTCGTCGCGGTCGGCGGCGGCGGCATCAAGACCATGGCCCGGCGGTGGGAGGCCGTCGCGGCCAGGTACGACGAGGAGAAGCCGAGAATCGCCGGGGCCGTGCGCAGCGCTCCTGCCCTTCCCGGCCAAGCCCGTCAGGACACCGGCGACCGGGAGCGCCCGTATGGCGACGGCGGTGCCCCGGCCCCCGGCACCGTCGCCCGGTCCTACGGAGAGCGGCCGGACGACCGCCGCTACTGACCGGGGGGAGCCCGCCCATGCCAACGACGCCATGGGCGGGTGCCCGGATCAGGAGAGCAAGGCGCGGATGTCGTCGGCGTCTACGGTGCTGCCGAAGGCGTTGCCATCGTCCAGCACGCTGGAGAACAGCCTGGCCTTCCTGGCCTTGAGCGCCATGACTTTTTCCTCGATGGTGTCCCTGGCCACGAGACGGTAGACCATGACGTTCCGCGTCTGCCCGATGCGATGGGCCCGGTCGACGGCCTGCGTCTCGGTCGCGGGGTTCCACCAGGGGTCGAGCAGGAAGCAGTAGTCGGCCTCGGCGAGGTTCAGCCCGAATCCGCCAGCCTTGAGGCTGATCAGGAAGACCGGGGCGGTGCCGTCCTTGAAGCGCCGCACGACCGCGGCCCGGTCGCGGGTGCTGCCGTCGAGGTAGCAGTACGGGATCCCCTCGGTTTCCAGCCGTTCGCGGACCTTGCCGAGGAACCCGGTGAACTGGCTGAACACCAGAGCCCGATGGCCACCGCCGGTCACTTCCTGCAGCTGGCCGAGCAGCGCGTCGATCTTGGCCGACGCCAGCCCGGCGCAGGCCTCGTCGACCAGGCCGGCGTGCAGGCTCAGCTGACGCAGCACGGTGAGCGAGCGGAAGATCGCGAAACGGTTGGAGTTCATGTCGCCGATCAGGCCGAGGACCTTCTGCCGTTCCCGCTGCAACCGCGTCTGGTAGGCCTTGCGGTGCTGCGGATGCAGGTCGACCTCTAGGACCTGCTCCTGCTTGGCGGGCAGGTCGGCGGCTACCTGTTCCTTGGTGCGCCGCCGGACCAGTGGCTTGATCCGCCGCTGGAGCTGGGCCAGGCGCTCGCTGTCGCCCCGTTGTTCGACCGGCCGGGCGTAGTAGTCGCGGAACCGGTCCGGGCTGGGGAACAGGCCGGGAGCCGTGATCGACAGCAGCGACCACAGTTCCATCAGGTTGTTCTCCAGCGGCGTGCCCGTGATCGCGATCTTTACCGGGGCGGCCAGCTTGCGGATGCACTGGTAGACCTTGGACTGGCGGTTCTTGGCCTGCTGCGCCTCGTCCAGCAGGAGCCCGGACCAGCCCAGTCCGGCGTAGGCCGCGAAGTCAATGCGCAGCAGGGTGTAGGACGTGACGACGGCATCGGCGCCCGCGACGAGCTCGCCGAGGCCCTGGCCGCTGCGGGCCACGGTGGCGGATAGCGGTACCACGTTCAGGTCCGGGGCGAACCGCGCGGCCTCGGCGGCCCAGTTCGCCACCACGCTGGTCGGCGCGACGATCAGGAACGGTGCGGCCGCCGGATCACGCTGCCTGGCGTGGCTGATCAGGGCGATGGACTGCAGCGTCTTGCCGAGCCCCATGTCGTCGGCGAGGATTCCGCCCAGCCGGTGCTCCCAGAGGAACGCCAGCCAGCCGAAACCATCCTGCTGGTACGGGCGCAGCCGGGCCTGCAGGCCGGCCGGGGGCTCGGCCCGGCCGATAGCGCCGGCCGCCAGCAGGCCCTGGACCTGTTCCCGCCACGTCGCCGCCTGGTGTCCGATCACTCCCAGCGCGGCCAGCTCATCCCAGAACCCGGCCTGGTAGCGGCTGATCCGCAGCGGGCCGGCCGGTGAGTCCTGCAGCGCGCGGGCCTCCTCGATCAGCCGGGCGAGCGCCCGCAACTCCGGCTTGCCGAGGGAGAAGTAGGCGCCGTCCGGCAGCAGCAGGTACGGCTCGCCGCGGCTGAGGGCCAGGAACACGTCGAGGAACGGGACCGGGTGTCCCTCCACGGTGATCGTCACGCCGAGATCGAACCAGTCATTGTCACCGGCCACCTCATCGGTGGACACCGCGATCCGCAGCGACTCCCCCGCCTCCCTGTAGTCCGCGGGCTCGCCGCTGACCTCGACGAGCAGGCCGGGCTGACCGGCCAGCAGCGGCAGCAGCTCGGTGCTGAACCGCATCGTGTCGACGCCGGTCAGGCGGGTGCGCGGAGCCAGCGCGGGCACCGCCCCGCCGGACCCGCCGGCCGCCTGGCTGAGCAGGCCGTAGCGGTCCAGCGGCAGGTCGAGGCCGGCCAGCAGCGCCCGCTCGGCGGCCAGCTCCCGGTACCCGTCGTCCGGCCCGCCTGCCTCCAGCGGGGCGCGCAGTGGCGAGTCCCCGACCTGGTAGGCCCATTCCCAGCTCAGCTCGAGTTCGTGGCCGCTCCCGTAGCGAGCCGCTAGGACCAGGTCCGGCCCGCGGACCGCGGGCGGGGTGAATGACCCGTCCGAGGAGATCAGCACCGCGGCCTGCCGCAGCCGCGGGCAGTACCAGTCCCGGAACCTGGGTTCCCCGGCGGCGGGCACCGCCAGCGGCTCGCCGCCCAGCGCCATCCGCTGCAGCGGCGGCGGCACGGCCTGGGCCAGCCTGGCCAGCCGAAACCGCCAGCTCCGGGGTTCGGTGCCCGCCGCCTGGTCGCGATCGACGCACACCGCGCCGTGCCCCTCGGCTCCGATGAACGCGGCCAGTACGGCCGGCTTCCCGTTTTCGACGCGGATCACCGGAACGACGTTCAGGTCGCCGGCCTGGCCGCGGGTCACATCCAGGCAGAATTCAGCCTCCTGGAACCCGGCGAGCACGCCGTGCCGGCCCGGGTACACCAGCTGAAGGCCGGCCGCCACGGCCTCGTCGAGCAGCGGCCAGAGCTGGCGTGAGCCGATCGAGGAGAACTCGATCGACCGGTCGTCGCCGTAGTGGTAGCCGTAGTAACCGCCGTGCTCCCTGGACGCCTGATAGAGCACGTACAGTTCCCGCAGCAGCCGCACGTGCTGCTCGCTGTGGTCGCGGGACCAGCCCAGCGCGTCCAGCCTGCCCCAGTTCAGGTCACCGGCGACCCAGCCGCCGTTCTTACCTGGCCGGACCAGCCGCGCCATCAGCCTCAGCGGCACCTGCGCCGCCGCCTGGCCGCCCCGGCGCGGCTGGCCCGCCCCGCCGGTCAGCGCGAGCTCGATGGCCAGCGGCATCGTGCCGCGGGTGGCTTTGCCCGGGTCCAGCAGCGAGTCCAGGGACTGACTCCAGGCCGGCGGCGGGCTCTGCGGCCGGGCCGGGCCTGGCGACCCGGGTTCCAGGACCGACAGGACCAGCGCGACGACATGCTTGCAGTTGTACTCGAGCGGGCAGCTGCACTCACCCATCTCGAACTCGGCGGGCCGCTCGTCGGCCACCGAGAAGAACGCGGCCGTCCGGTAGACGTTGCCACCCTGACCGCGGACCGTCCCGCGCAGCGCCGTGTCCTGCGGATCCCACGTGACGCGCAGCACCGCCTGCTGCCGCGCGTACTCGGCGCCACGGACGTAACTGCCGCCGCCGATCGCTCGTTTCAGAGTAGAAAGGTCCAGCTCGAGTGTGATGATGTCCCGCATGGCGAGGACGATATCGCCCGGGGCCGTCATTCACGCTGATCTCGGCGACGTCGGGGCGGCTGGCCTGCTGGCAGCGCAGCGCGGTGATGGCGTCATTCGGCCGTGCGGCTCTTAGCATGGCCCGATGGCCTGGCGAAGTGAGTGCATGTGACCCTGATCAGGGTGCCGGAGGGGTTTGCGGCCGACACCTTGACCCGTGAAGGCGAAGCCGCCCGGACATGGCTGGCGCGGCTTCCGGAACTGGTCGGCGAACTGTGCGTGCGATGGGGTTTGCGGGTAACCGGCGATCCGATGCACGGCTACATGGCGCTCGTGGTGCCAGTGCTCTGCGGTGATGCCCGGTGCGCGCTCAAAGTGTCGTGGACCGACGACGAGACGGTGAACGAAGCGGCGGCGCTTGCGCTGTGGGATGGTGGCGGCGCTGTGCGGCTCCTCGACGCGGATGACACAGCAGGAGCGCTGCTGCTCGAATGGCTCGATCCGCAGCGCCGCCTCGCGGAGGCGGACCTGAGCGTCGCCGTGCCGGTCGCCGGGCGATTGCTGCGGCGGCTGGCCGTGCCCGTGCCAGCGGGGTGGCCCGGACGGCCGGTCCCCGGGCTCCGGCAGTGGGCGCTGGACCTGGCGGCGGAACTGCCGGGACGGTGGCGGGCTACCGGGCGGCCGTTTCCCGAGCGCCGCCTGGACGAGGCGGTCGAAGTAGCTGCTGCGCTAGCTCCGCGTGCCGGGGGACTGCTCGCCAACCGGGACATGCACTACGGGAACGTGCTGGCCGGGGCGCGTGAACCCTGGCTGGTGATCGATCCGAAGGTGATGCGCGGTGACGCCGAGTTCGGCCTCGCGCCGCTGCTGTGGCGCAGGCTGGACGAGGCGGGCGGACCGGCCGGGCTGCGGCGCCGGTTCGACGCCCTGGTGGACGAGGCGGGGCTTGACGCGGAACTGGCGCGTGGCTGGACGCTGCTGCGGGCCGTCGACTACCAACTGTGGGGCCTGAGCCTCGGCCTTACCGAAGATCCCGCGCTCTGCGCGACCGTCCTCGGCTGGCTCTCGCTCACCGGCAGGCCATAACGCCCCGGCCGGCGCCAGTCGCGGCATTTTTGCGGATGAGCGAGATCGTTTAGCTGGTGCGGCTCGGCATCCCGCGGCGTGAAGCCGTGCTTGCGCTCGGCCGTGAATTCCGCCTCATGCCCCTGGCCGCAGGGCGGCCGCGGGCCGCGCTGGCCGGGGTGGACGGACAGCGGCCGTCCCAGCGTGCTCCCGCCGAGCTTCCACGAATGTGCCGCACATCCGTGACGTTGCGGGAAACCTGGCCAGCGGTTAGCGGGCCGGGTGTTTGCCGGGTCGGCGCCGCATCCGCAGGGCGGCCAGGATGAGGGCGCCGAGGAATACGACGATTCCGATGATGAGCAGGTACAGCAGGCCCTTGACGACCACGCCGATGATGCCGAGCGCGATCGCCACGATCACGAGCAGCAAGAAAAAGGCAATCATGGATCCTCCGTCGCGGTCGGCGGGTCAGCGGCGCGCCAGGCGCCGCTCGCCGCCGGCGCCCGCCTGGTAAGCCAGGCCGTAGTGCTGGAAGATGGCCTCTTCGTCGCCGGCTGGCAGCTCGCCGTCGGTATCGATCGAGGGGGCATCCTTCACCTGCTTCCTGTCGAAGCCGACCTTGACGTAGCCGGGGCCGACCGTCGCGTGGTCGAGGGGCACGAAAACGAGCCGGTGCCGGGTCGGCAGCCCGACCGTGACCGTCGCGAACGCGGGCTGGTCGGTGCCGGTGTCGACGTAGACAGCCTCCAGCGTGCCGATCTTGTGGCTTTCGGCGTCCACGACATCGTGGCCCCGCCATTCCCGGATATCGGTCGCCTCGAACATGGGAGTCCTTCTTTCCTTAACCGCGGCGCCCGGTTGCGGCCGGGCCGGGTCTGCGGGGAGAGCTAGGCCCACTCCGCCTCCTATTTCCTGTGTCGGCGCGGCTCCCGGGTTCTTGGGAGTCTGGTCCCCGACTGGGACTCCGGGCAGCTCGGCGCCTTTCTCCACATCGAATGCCAGCCCCGCGGGCCGCTCCGTCTCGCGAGACGGGGTGACAGGTACCGGGTTGAGGGCCCTGTTGGAGGTCGGCTCGGTGCTTGCCTGGTCCTGATCGGCCATGAGTCTTGGTCCTTTCTCAGGCGCGCCGCCTACCCGCTGGGCGCGGGGTCAACCACCGCGGGTTCGCCTAGCTGGCGTCGCCGGAGCTGAAGAAGGAGGCGAAGCTGCCCGCGACCGACGTGACCACGAAGATCGCCCACATCTCCAGGGCGACGTCCACGATCTTGCCGCCCGCGGTCAGGGGATTGGTGATCGCCGACGATATGGTCAGCAGCTGTACGGCGGTGAAGAACACCGAGTCGCCGTAACCATGGATATCGCCGCCCTTGACCCCGCTTTCGAAGACCCATATCAGCACTGAGCCTACGGCGAGGATCAGCACCGTCAGCCCGAGCGCGATGATGAGGCGGGCGGCGAGGCGGCGGTGCCGTTCCTCCCAGGTGAACAGTCTCGTCAGTTCCTCGCGGATCATAGGTCCGGCCTTTCTACTGGTCAGGTAGCTAAGCAGTCAGCTCGGCTGACCTTATCCGCCTGGGATCGAAGGGCCGAAGGCGAGGACGGCTTGCAGTTCGTGCCGGCGCCGCGCCGCCAGGCTCGCCAAGAGCTCCGGCGCCTCCTCGAACGGGACGACGGCCGTAATCATGTGCTCCCGGATCGCGGTGCCCTCCGCCCTCAGGAGGTCGATCGTCTCGGCGGAGAGCCGCTCCCGGTCCCACGTGTGCGCCAGGCCCCGCGGCACCCGGCCGATCTGGGCGCACCGTACCGCCAGGCCATTGTGGTGAAACTCCGCGCCGAGCCGCAGCTCGGCTGCCCCGGCCTGGTAGAAAGCCAGATCGATCACGGTGGCCTGCGGGCGGGCCACCCGCAGCGCCAGGTGCAGGGCCGCTGCCTGTCCGCGGCACTGGAACACCACGTCCGCTCCCCGGTCACCCGGGGCGTGCCGCCACCTGGTCTTCAGGCTGGCGGCCGCGTCCTCCGGTCCATCCGGGTCGAATGACTCCAGCCCGAGGGCCTCGGCCACCGCCCGGCGCCGGGGAGTCGGGTCGAGCACGACGACGGAGGCAGCACCGTGCCGCCGGGCCAGCAACGCGGTAAGCAGGGCCACCACCCCAGCGCCGACCACCACGACGCGCCGGCCGCGTACTCCGTCGCCGAGCGAGCGGACGTCGGGCCCGCATAGGTCCGCGCCGGCGTGCAGCAGGCCGTTGGCGCAGATCGGGCCCATGTGCGCGACGTAGATGCCGAGCAGCGGGTCGAGATCCTCCGGCAGCGGCACCACCCGGTCCGCGACCGGGTCGCCGGTGTACCCGGTGCGGTGGCCGTAGGTCATGGCCACGGTGCTGCCTTCCGCGATCACGGGTGTCCGGGACTCGGCAACCTTTCCTACCTCCATGTACCCCAGCCGGGTAACGGGGTAGCCGCTGTCCGGCTCAGCTGGCACGAACAGGCCGAGGGCCGGATCCCAGCGTTCCGACAGGACCGGATTCGTGCCCTTGACGTAAGTCAGCTCGGTCCCGGCCGAGATGCCGCTGAACACCGTGGTTACCCGGAACGCGCCGGCCGGCACCGGCGCGCGCGGCTCGTCCCGCACCGCTACCCGGCCAGGACCCGCCACGACGATGTTGCGTTCAGTTTTCTCCCCGTCGGCGTGCGGGACAGCCATCGCGGCCGTGCTCTCCGTCATCGGCTTTCCCGGGAGCCGCCCGCGTCGCGGGCACCGTGGCGCTCCGTCTCCGCGTCGGCGACCAGCCGCACGCGCTGCCCGGTCGCCGCCGAGGTGGCCAGCGCGCACGCCAGCCGGTGCGTCCGCAGCGCCTCCGCGTACGGCGCCCGCACGTCGTTTCCGATCCCGCGGACCGCGTCGATGAAGGCCCGGTCCACCGCGACCCGGGCCGCTTCGGGGTCCGCGGCGATAAATTCCTCGACTGGACCGGCGCCCTCTTCCCGGATCGCCAGCCCGTCCTCACCCACCGATAGCCATAGCCCCTCGGCGACTAGCTCCAGGCCGGCCCGCTGCTTCCAGCCGAGCAGGCAGGTGGTGCTGAGCGTTCCGAGCGCACCGCGGCGGAACCGCAGGGTGGCGGTGGTCACGCCGTCGACGTCGGCGCCGGGCACCGAGGGAGGCTGCCCGTCGCCCATCGCGAATACCTCGGCTACTTCGCCGGCCAGGAGCCGGGCCAGGTCCAGGACGTGCGCGGCCTGCTCTATCACCGGTCCGCCGGACCGGTCCCGGACCGGCCACCACCCGACGGGGGGCACCTTGTCCAGCCACGCCCCGCCAACCAGGCGCACCGCCCGCCCGTCGAGCAGCCGCCGGGCACGTTCCACCACCTTCAGGTAGCGCCAGTGGTGGCCGACGGCGGTCAGCACGCCCGCCGCGGCGATCTGGGCGCCTAGTCGCTCGGCCGTCTCCGCCGTCGCGGCCAGCGGCTTCTCTATGAAGAGGGGTACCCCAGCCGAGAGGACGGCGGTCTCGGGCGCCCCGTGCGCGAACGGCGGCACGCAGACGTAGACCGCGTCGACTCCGGCGGCCAGTAGCTCGGCGGGGCGCGGGAACGGCTGGCATCCGACGTCCCTGGCCAGCGCCGCCGCCGCTGCCGGGACCACGTCGGTAATCCCGGTGAGGTGAACATCTGGGAAACTCCCGAGTACCTGCGCGTGGCGGCGGCCCACGTTTCCGGCGCCGATCAGCCCGATCCGGCAGATGTCCATAAGCATCGCTTCCCTCGTCCTGCACATTGGCGTGCCTGCGCGCGTTATGCCCCAGTTCCTACGGGCAGTACGCCTCTCCTTAAGGACGGCGGACAAACAACGATCGCGCCGGAGGATGCGTATGCGTGGCACGGGGATGTCGCCTGTCGTCGAAGCCTGGTCAACAAGCCGGACGAGCAGTGCGCGAGACTGGCCGCCAGACCGGCTGCTGCAGGCGAAGGGCCAGACCACGGTGAGCGTCGTCCTGCCCGCGCGTGACGAGGAAGCCACCGTCGGGACGATCGTCACGGCGATCCGGAGCGCTCTGATTCAGGGGATTCCCCTGGTGGACGAGATCATCGTGGTCGACTCGCGGTCCGTGGACGGCACGGCGGCCGCGGCCCGGGCCGCCGGCGCGTTCGTGGTGTCCCAGGAGGACGTCACCCGGGGCTTGCCGCCGATGCACGGCAAAGGCGACGCGATGTGGGCCGGGCTGGCGATGACCTCGGGTGACATCGTCGCGTTCATCGATGCCGACGTCGAGCCGTTCGATCCGCGCTTTGTCACCGGTCTGCTCGGGCCGCTGCTGACCGATCCGGCCATCTCGTTCGTCAAGGGTTTCTACCATCGCCCGCTGACGTCCGAAGGACACTCCGAGCCTGACGGCGGCGGCCGCGTCACGGAACTGCTCGCCCGGCCGCTGCTCAACCTCTTCTGGCCCGATCTCGCCGGCTTCGTGCAGCCGCTCGCGGGGGAAGCCGCCGGCCGACGGGAGGTGCTAGCCCGGGTACCGTTCGTGTCGGGCTACGGTGTGGAGATCGCCATGCTGGTGGACCTACTCGGCCTAGCCGGCCTCGACGCCCTCGCCCAGGTGGATCTCGGCGAGCGGGCGCACCGCAATCAGGGCAACGAAGCGCTCGGCCGGATGTCCGCGCAGATCCTGCTCACTGCATGGTCGCGGCTCGCGCGTCAAGGACGTGCCGACGCCCGTACCGCGCTGCCGAGCCTGCTGACCCAGTTTCGCCGCGGGGGAGAGCAGCCGCTGCCTAACCTCGGCCGTGAGATCGTCGTCTCCGATGTCGGCATCGACGAGCGGCCGCCGCTGGTTACCGCAGGCCTCCCGCAGCCGGTGTCACGGACGGCGGCCCGGTGACCCGCACCGTGCTGATGAACGCCGGCCCGTGGCTGCCGGTGCCGCCCGACGGGTACGGCGGCATCGAGAACGTGGTCGCTGCTCTGGTCCCGGAACTGCGCAAGCGAGGGATCCGCGTGCTGCTGGCCACGGTAGCCCGGAGCACCCTGCCCGCGGACGAGCGCCTGACGCCGTTTTCCGGCGGCCAGTTCGAGGTGCTGCAGCGTCCGTACAACCAGGTCTCCGGAGTGGCGCACGCCCACCTGCACGCCGTCGTCCGCGCGCTGCGCGACCGGCATGACATCGATCTGGTGCACGACCACGTAGAGGTAGTAGGGCTGGCGGTACTAGCGGCGGCGGTGCTGGCGCCCGGGATACCTCCCGTGCTCCACACCCTGCACTGGGACCTGCACAAGCACGCCGACTTCTACTCCGGCCTCGACGCCGGGCCCCGGGTCCGGGTCAACGGCGTGTCTGCGTCGCAGCTCAACCGGGCCCCGGCGGCGCTTCGGCGGCACTCGATGGGACACGTGCACCTCGCCACGCCGCTGGCCGTGGGGGCCGACCGGCGGCCGCCGGCCGAAGGCCGGCCATGCCGTCGTGATGGGCCGGATCACCCCGGGCAAAGGCCAGCATCTCGCCGCCCGGCTGGCCCACCAGTGCGGTTTCGACCTAGTGCTGGCCGGACCGGTCGGGCCGTACCGGCAGCCGGCCGACCTGACCGCGGCGGGTGATGCCGCGGCCGCCAACCCGGACGTCCGCTACTGGGAGGACCAGGTGCGCCCGTTCGTCGACGGCATCCGGGTGCGGTGGATCGGCACCGTGGCGACCAGGGAGCGGAACTCGCTGGTGGCGTCAGCGCGGGTGGCCCTGTTTCCGCTGCAGTGGGAAGAGCCAGGAGGGACGGCGGTCGTCGAGTCGCTGGCCCTCGGCACTCCGGCGGTCGGATTGTCCCGCGGCTGCCTGCCGGAACTCGTCGAGCACGGACGTACCGGGTGGCTGGCGAAGTCACCGGACGACCTCGCGGCGCTGGTCCAGGCGGCCGGCAAGATCGACCCGCGCGAGTGCCGTGAGCAGGCCGCCCGCAGGTTCACGCCTGCCGTGATGGCGGCGCGGTACGCGGACTTGTACGAGCAGCTGATCTCTGGATTCATCCCGCGAGCGGGGGAACTTGCCGGGTAAGCGGCCGCGATCGGCGACGATGAAGACATGACACCGAACAGGCCGGTCGTTCCCGCGGCGGAGGCGGCCGGAAGCGGGCCGCCCCACGACGGGAGGAACACCGCCCGGCGAGTGGCGCCGCTGTTCCGCCCGTACCGGATCCAGGTGGCCGCCGTGGTCGGCCTCATCGTGCTGACCTCCACCATCGGCATCATCAACCCGCTGCTCATCCAGGCCGTGTTCAACAAGGCCCTGTTCGTCCCGGGCGGGCCGCGGCTTCACCTGCTTTACCTCCTGGTAGGCATCATGGCCGCGGTGCCCTTGGTCAACGGCGCCATCGGGATCCTGCAGACCTACGAGACGACCAGGGTCGGGCAGCTGGTCATGCGGGACCTGCGGGAGCGGCTCTACGCGCACCTGGAGACGCTGTCGCTGGCCTTCTTCACCGGCACCAAGACCGGCGAGATCCAGTCCCGGCTGGCCAACGACGTCGGCGGCGTCCAGACCGTGGTCACCACGACCGCCTCGAGCATCCTGGCCAACGTCGTCATCTTCATCTCGACGATCGTCGCGATGGTCATCCTCAGCTGGCAGCTCACCATCGTGGCTGTCATCACCGTGCCGGCGTTCTTCTGGCTGACCAAGCTGGTCGGCGACCGGCGCCGCCGGGTGTCGCGGTCGACGCAGGAGGCGCTGGCGGCGATGAGCGCCATCAGCGAGGAGACGCTGTCGGTATCCGGGGTGCTGCTGGCCAAGGTGTTCGGGAACCAGGGGCGGGATATCGGCCGGTACCAGCGGGAGAACCAGCGGCTGGCCGACCTCGAGGTCCGGCAGCAGATGATCGGCCAGGGCTTCTACGCCGTGGTGCAGGCGTTCTTGTCGATAACCCCGGCCGCGGTCTACCTGATCGCCGGCCTGCTGCTGGCGCGCCGGCAGCCGGTCTCGGCCGGCACCATCGTGGCCTTCACCACGCTCCAGACGCGGCTGTACTTCCCGATCGGGCAGCTGCTCCAGGTCTCGGTCGAGCTCCGCTCGTCACTGGCGCTGTTCGACCGGATCTTTGAGTACCTCGACCTGAAGCCGGACATCGTCGACGCCCCCGACGCCGTGGACCTGCCGTCGGTGACCGCCGGCGGCCGGGTGGCGCTGCGCGCCGTGGACTTCCGGTACACCGGGGTGCCCGAGGACGCGCTGCACGGGGTCAGCTTCGAGGCCGGCCCGGGCCACCTGGTGGCACTGGTCGGGCCGAGCGGGGCCGGGAAGACCACGATCAGCTACCTCATCCCGCGGCTGTACGACGTCACCGGCGGGGCGATCGAGATCGACGGGATCGACGTGCGGCGGGTCCGGCAGGCCTCGCTGGCCGCCGCCATCGGGTTCGTGACCCAGGAGAGCTACCTGTTCCACGACACCATCCGGGCCAACCTGGAGTACGGCCGGCCCGGCGCGTCGCTGGCCGAGATCGAGGACGCGGCCCGGGCCGCGTACATCCACGAGCGGATCATGGAGTTCCCAGACGGGTACGACACGCTGGTGGGCGAGCGTGGCTACCGGCTGTCCGGCGGGGAAAAGCAGCGGCTGGCCATCGCCCGCGTCCTGCTGCACGACCCGCGCATCCTGATCCTCGACGAGGCCACGTCGGCGCTGGACACAGCCAGCGAGCGGGAGGTGCAGAAGGCCCTGGACGCCCTGATGGGGTCGCGGACCACGATCGCCATCGCGCACCGGCTGTCCACCATCGTCAACGCGGACGTGATCAACGTCATCGACGGCGGCCGGGTGGCGGAGTCCGGGACGCACCGCGACCTGCTGCGCCGGGGCGGCCTGTACGCCGCGCTGTACAACGAGCAGTTCGACGGCGGCCGGGTCCAGTGGTGCTGCGACGACGGCGACCTCATGACCGACGGGACGGTCCGCACCAGGCCCGGGCAGCCCGCCCAGGCTCCGGCGTAGCGGCCGGGCCGGCGGTCGTGATCGCGCGGGCCTCGCGGACGCCGTGCAGGACGCGCTCGAACTCGTCGCGGGCGGCCGCGGTGACGCCGCGCATGTCGAAGCAGCCGTGGATGAGCCCGCGTCCCGGCTGCACGCTCACCGGAACGGATGCGGCGCGCAGCGCCTCGGCGTACGCGGTGCCCTGGTCACGGAGCGGGTCGTACTCGGCGACGGCGAGCACGGTCGCGGGCAGGCCGGAGAGATCCGCGGACCGGCCCGGGGAGATCCGGGGGTCGGCCAGGTCCGCGCCGGCGCTGTCACCGCCGACCGCTATCCGCGCGGGGGCGCCGCCGAGTTCGCCGGCATGTTCACCCTGCTGCTGGTCGAGAACCTCGGCGATCACGCCCCCCTGCGGGACCGGCTGGAAACCAGGTACGCCTCGTCCACCAAGAGTACGCGGACGGCGTCCGCGCGGCGCAGGCGAACGGCACGGCCCGCGCCGACATCGACCCGGACCTGAAGGCGATCGAGGTCATCGCGTTCCTCAACGGGCTGGAGACATCCTGGCTGCTGAACCTGGCCCTCCCGGTCGAGGACGTCGCCGCGGCGTGGCGGGACTCACAGGTGGCGCAGATGACGGCCGGCCTCGGCGACCACGAGCCCGGCCGGGGGGAGCCCTAGGCTGAGGTCATGGCGTCCAAGCCCGGCGACGATGCGCGTTCCGGAACCCCGCCCCCGGCGCTCGACGATGTCGACCGGGCCATCGTGGCGGTGCTGCGCGAGGACGGCCGCATTTCCATGCGGGCGCTGGCGGACCGCCTGCACATCTCCCGGGCGGGCGTCTACCTGCGCGTCCAGCGGCTGGAGGAGGCCGGGGTGATCACCGGCTACTCGGCTCGGGTGGATCCCCAGCGGTACGGGTACGGCCTGTCCGCGTACGTGCACCTGAAGATCGCGCAGCCCGCCTGGAAGCCGCTGCGGGCCCGGCTCATGACGATCCCGGAGGTGGAGCACGCGGCCCTGGTGTCCGGGGACGCCGACATCGTGCTGCTCGTCCGGGCCCGCGACATCACGGCGCTGCGGGAACTGGTGCTGAACAGCTTTCAGAGCATGCCCGAGGTGCGGTCGACGCAGACCGTGCTGATCTTCGACGAGCTCGGGCGCGGTACCGCCGGGGCGCGGACTACAGGTGCCGCAGAGCCGTCGCCGGGGACTCCACGCAGTCGGCGATGAAGCGCAGGAAGCCGCCAGCCGTCCCGCCGTCGCAGACCCGGTGGTCGAACGCGAGGGTGAGCTCGGTCAGCTGGCGGGGCACGACCTGGTCGCCGACGACCCAGGGCCGGGGGATGATCCGGCCGATGCCCAAGATCGCCACCTCGGGATGGTTGATGATCGCGGCCGAGCCGTCCACGCCGAACACGCCGTAGTTGTTGACTGTGAACGTTCCCCCGGTCAGGTCGGCCGGACCGAGCGTGCCTTCCCGGGCCCCCCGGGTCTGCTCGGCCAGCGCGGCGGAGAGCTGCTCCAGGGTGAGCGCCTGGGCCTCGCGCACGACGGGCACCATCAGCCCGCGTTCGGTCTGGGCGGCGAAGCCCAGGTGCACCGTCGGGCTCAGCACGATCTCGTCGCCTTCGATCCTGGCGTTGAGCTCCGGATAGCGCCGCAGCGCGAGGACCGTGAAGCGGGACAGCAGCGCCAGGACGCTGATCTTCGGCGCCCGCTCGCTGGCGTTGAGCGTGGCCCGCAGGCTGAGCAGCTCGGTCGCGTCCACGTCGACCCAGACCGTCGCCTCCGGGATCTCCCGCCGGGACCGGCTGAGCTTGTCCGCGACGGATTTGCGCAGGCCCCGGATCGGGACCCGGGTGACCCCGGCCGAGCGGGCGCTGACCGCCGCGTCGACGTCGGCCCGGGTGATCAGCCCGTCGCGGCCGGAGCCGCGGACCGACGCGAGGTCGATCCCGGCCCCCCGGGCGAGCTGCCTGATCAGCGGCGAGGCCACGGGTACCCGCCCGCCGGGCGCGGCCGGCGCCCGTGCGGCCGGTATCCGTGCGGCCGGCGCCGGCGCGGCCGGTGCCGGCGCAACCCCTGCCTGCGCGACCCGGTGACGGCGGCGGCGCCCGCTGGACGTGCCGTAGCCGATGAGGACGTTGCCGCTCTCGCCACCGGTATCGACCGTCACCAGGGGCTCGCCCACGGCAACCCGGTCGCCGGGCTGGCCGTGCAGCGCGGTGACGCGGCCGGCGAACGGCACCGGGACCTCGACCACCGCCTTGGCCGTCTCGACCTCGGCGACGGGCTGGTCGACGGCGACGGTGTCTCCGGCCGCTACGTGCCAGGTCACGATCTCCGCCTCGGTCAGGCCCTCACCCAGATCCGGCAGCAGGAACGCGGGCATCTAGCTACCCGCCTTCCCGGCCGGGCGCGTTTCCTGCCACTGCAGGCGGTCGACCGCGTCGAGGATGCGGTCGACGCTGGGCAGATGGTATTCCTCCAGGTGGGGCGGGGGATAGGGGATGTCGAACCCGGTCACCCGCAGGACCGGTGCCTCGAGATAGTGGAAGCACTGCTCGGACACGCGGGCCGCGACCTCGGCGCCATATCCGCAGAACCCGCTCGCCTCGTGCACGACGACGGCGCGGCCGGTCCGCCGCACCGAGGCGGTCACCGTCTCGTCGTCGAACGGAGACAGGCTGCGCAGGTCGATGACCTCGACGCTGCGGCCCTCCTCCTCGGCGGCTTCGGCCGCCTCCAGCGCGGTACCCACGGTCCCGCCGTACGCGATCAGGGTCACGTCGGATCCCGGCCGCCGCACGAGGGCGCGGTCCAGGGGAGCGCCGGCCTGATCCAGGACGGTGGCCTCCTTCGACCAGTAGCGGCGTTTGGGCTCGAGGAAGATGACCGGGTCGGGGCACTCGATTGCCGACCGGAGCAGCGCGTACGCGTCCCCGGGGGTGGCCGGGGTGACGACCCGCAGGCCGGGCGTGTGCGCGTAGTAGACCTCGGAGGAGTCGCAGTGATGCTCCACGCCCCCGATCCCGCCACCGTAGGGAATCCGGATCACGACCGGCAGCGCGACGCGGCCCCTGGTGCGGTTGCGGAACTTGGCCAGGTGGCTGGTGATCTGCTCGAAGGCCGGATAGGCGAACGCGTCGAACTGCATTTCCACCACCGGGCGCAGGCCGTTCATCGCCATGCCGATCGCGGTGCCGACGATGCCCGACTCGGCCAGGGGGGTGTCGAAGACCCGCGCGTCACCGAACCGGGCCGCCAGCCCGTCGGTGATCCGGAACACGCCGCCCAGCGGCCCGACGTCCTCGCCGAAGACCAGGACGGTCTCGTCTTCGCTCAGCGCGTCGGCCAGCGCCTGGTTCAGCGCCGCCGCCATCGTCACCTCGGGTGTCGCGATCGCCCGTACGTGCGGGCGCTCGGCGATCGCGGTCATCGCGCTACCTCCGGATCGTCCGCGGCCGCGAGTTCGGCCGCCAGTTCCTGCTGCTGGCCGCGCAGCGCCGGGGTCGGGGCGGCGTAGACGTAGCGGAACAGGTCAGCGGGATCGTGCTCGCGGCTGGCGTCCATTCGCCGCCGCAGGGCCGCCGCCCCGGCCTCGGCCGCGGCGTCCAGTGCGGCCACGGCGGGCTCGTCGAGCAGGCCGCGGGCGATCAGGTGCGCCCTGATCCGGGCCAGCGGGTCGCGGGCCAGCCATCCGTCCACCTCGTCCTGGCCGCGGTACCGGGTGGCGTCGTCGGCGTTGGTGTGGGCCTCGACGCGGTAGGTGAGCGCCTCGATCAGGGCCGGGCCGCCGCCGTTCGCGGCGGACGCGACCGCGCGGCGCGCGGCCGCGTAGACGGCCGCGGCGTCGTTGCCGTCGACCAGCATGGCGGGAACGCCGTAGCCGATGCCCTTGCAGGCCAGGGAGGGGGCGGCGCTCTGCTTGGCCAGCGGGACGCTGATCGCGTAGCCGTTGTTCTGCACGAAGAACACCACCGGGGCCTGCCAGACCGCCGCGAAGTTGAGCGCCGCGTGGGTGTCGCCCTCGCTGGTCGCGCCGTCGCCGAGCATGACCAGGGCGACCGTGTCCTCGCCCTTGAGCCTGGCCGCGTGGGCCACGCCGACGGCGTGCAGCGTATTGGTCGCCAGCGGGGTGCACTGGGGCGCGACCCGGTGCTCGTAGGGGTCGTAGCCGCAGTGCCAGTCTCCCCGCAGCAGCGAGAGCACCTCGACCGGATCCACGCCCCGGCAGATCACGGCCATCGTGTCGCGGTAGGTGGGGAACAGCCAGTCCTGCGGCCGGAGCGCGAGCACCGCGCCGATCTCGCCAGCTTCCTGACCGCGGGCCGACGGGTACACGGCCAGCCGTCCCTGCCGGGTCAGAGCCGTCGCCTGCGTGTCCAGACGCCGGGCCAGCGTCATCTTCTCGTGCAAGGCCAGGAGCACGTCGTCGCCGGGCATTTCGAGGTTATCGGACCGAACGGCCTGCCCGTCAGCCTCCAGCAACCTCAGCGGGATCGCGGTCGGAAGGAGCCCTGCCGGGTTCCCGCCGCGGGGAAGGTCGCGCGTTACCGATGCCACTTGCGTTCCGATCAAGGGAGACGATTAGTAGCAATACTGCGACCGCGAATGCCGAACATCTAGTTTTCAGTGAAAAGCAGAGACAAAATGCCCTTTATCAAATTCTAGTATGGACGAATGGCGGATCTGATCCCTCCCTGGCTGGTTCCGGTGGACAGGTGGATCTGCGCCAGGCCGCCCTCGTCGTACGCGGCCGGGCCGGCCCGGGATCCGGCCCGGCCCGGCCGCGATCAGATGACGGGCCGGCTAGGTGAGGTCGCCGTCCCTCGACGACGGGGAGATGCTCTGCCTGGCGTCGGCGGGCGATGCCGCCCCCTGCGCCTCCGGGGCCACCGCGACGCTCGCCAGGGCCGGCTCCGCCTCGGGTGACACCTCGGCCGCCTCAGGCCAGCGCTTGAGCTCCACCTGCGGGATCAGCCAGGTGGCCAGGAAGGCCAGGGCGGCGATCGGGACCGCCACCAGGAACACGGTCTGGATCGACTCGGCGTAGCCGGCCACGATGCCCTGGTGCACCGCGGCGGGCAGGCGCGACAGCACCGCCGGGGTGACATCCGCGCTGGCGAAGCCCTTCGGCAGGGAGACCCCGTGCAGGTGGCTGGCCAGGTTCCCGACCAGCACGTTGGCGAAGATCGCGCCGAAGATGGCCGTGCCGAACGAGCCGCCGATCGAGCGGAAGAACGTGGCGCCCGAGGTGGCGACGCCCAGCTCGCTGTGCGGCACGCCGTTCTGGACGATGATGACGAGCACCTGCATGACGCCGCCGATGCCCATCCCGAGCACCAGCATGTACAGGGCGTCCAGGGCGGTCGAGGTGTGCACCCCCATCAGGTGCAGCAGGAACAGGCCCACCGTCATGAACGCGGAGCCCGCGATCGGGAAGAACCGGTACTTGCCGGTCTTGGAGATGATCTGCCCGGAGGAGATCGAGACCAGCAGCAGCCCGGCCATCAGCGGGAGCAGGTACACCCCGGAGATGGTCGGCGAGATGCCGCGGACGACCTGGAAGAACGCCGGCAGGTAGGTGATCGCGCCGAACATCGCGAAGCCGACGATGAAGCCGACGATGCTGGTGACCGAGAAGGTGCGCAGCTTGAACAGGTGCAGAGGCAGCACCGGCTCGGCCGCCCGCCGCTCGACCAGCACGAACACGCCGATCAGCAGCACGCCAGCCACGCCCAGGATGTAGATGGGCGCCGACCGCCACGGGTAGGTGGTGCCGCCCAGGCTGGTCAGCAGGATCAGCGAGGTGACGGCGAGCGACAGCACCGCGGTGCCGAGATAGTCGATCACGTGGTGCACCCGGCGCAGCGTGCCAGGCACCTGGCTGGCCACCACGACCAGCGCGATGATGCCGATCGGCACGTTGATGTAGAAGATCCAGCGCCAGCTCAGGTTGTCCACGAACACGCCGCCGAGCAGCGGGCCGACCACGCTGGCCAGGCCGAAGACCGCGCCGAAGAGCCCGACGTACTTGCCGCGCTCGCGGGGCGAGACGATGTCGCCGACGATGGCCTGCGCGCCGACCATCAGGCCGCCGGAGCCTAGACCCTGCACGGCGCGGAACGCGATGAGCTCGATCAGGGACGTGCTGAGGCCGGACAGGACCGAGCCGATCAGGAAGATGACGATCGCGGCCTGGAAGAAGATCTTCCGGCCGTACTGGTCGCCCAGCTTGCCCCACAGCGGGGTGGACACCGTGGTGGCGAGCAGGTAGGCGGTGATGATCCAGGCGATGTGGGAACCGCCCTTGAGGTCGCCGACGATCGTCGGCAGCGCCGTGGACACGATCGTCTGGTCGAGCGCGGCGAGCAGCATGCCGAGCATGAGCGCGCCGATGACGAGCAGGATCTGGCGGCGGCCGAGCCCGGGCTGGGCGCCGTTGCCGGTGGTGTCCGCGACGGGCGGCGTCTGTCCGCCGGCGGCCGCGGGAGTAGCGGAGGCCATCAGTTGCTGTCTCTCTTCCCCGTGATGTTTCGTAGTTCGCGGCGCTCGGGCAGCCCGTCAGCGAGGGCTCCGAACGCTTGGTCGATGAGGTGCTCGAGCGGTACCGTGCCACCCGCGCCCGCCCAGAACGAGACGCTGGCGCGGAACACGCCGGCCGCGGTGGCGGCCAGCAGGCTCGGGTAGGGATCCCGTTCCGGATCGGTGCCGAGCCGCTCGGCGAGTCCCTCGGCGATGGCCCGCTCGACCATCGCCATCTGCGCCGCCCGGGCCGCCCGCAGCTGCGGGTCGGTGTGGGCGCTCTTCATCCGGCGCAGCCATTCGGCCGGCTCGCCGCCGAGCTCGCCGAGCTCGGCCGCTACCTCCTGGGCGTCGCTGACCATGATCAGGCGCAGCGCCGTCAGGGCGGGCTCGCCCGGGGCGGTGCGGATCAGGCGGTCGCGCAGCACCGGTATCCGCCCGGGATCGGTGCCGAACAGCGCCGCTTCCTTGGACGGGAAGTAGTTGAAAAACGTGCGCGGTGACACGTCGGCCGCCGCGGCGATGTCCTCCACGGTGACGTGCGCGAAGCCGCGGTCGGTCACCAGGTCGAGCGCGGCCCGGCGGAGCGAGCGGCGGGTCGCCAGCTTCTTGCGCTCGCGCAGCGAGGCGTGGGTATCCCCGGCGGGAGGCGTCGTAACAGCAGGTGTCGTCATGTGCTCTCTATATTCTGCATCAGTTGAAAATTTGCATCTTGTGAAAGCTTACATGCCGTGCAACAGCAGCGGCCAGGGGGATGTTCCCAGGTGAACTAGTCGTCAAGAACTAGCACTTCCGTGCCCGGACGCTGCGGAAGTTTCCACCCCGGATGCCCACTTTCGAGTGACGCCCCGTGCCCCCGCGCCTAGTTACCTTCGGCTACGAACCTGCCCGATGTCGCTGACATCAGCGCCACAGGCAGGTCTCACTCCAGGGAGGCCGGACATGAGACAAGTCCAGAAGAAGGCCAGGCGCCATCGCGAATCGGCCGGCGGGCAGCACGAGCCATCGCCCGCTGACCCGCGCGACGCGGACATCGTGCGCGCGCACCAGATCAACCGTCGCAACAGCCGTCCCGGTACCGGCCGGGTGCGGCGCGGCCCGACGGCACCGATCCAGGCCCGGTAGCGCGTCATGAGCAACTCCCTGATCTTGCTGACCACGCGGGCTAAGGCACTGGATGACCCGCTGCCGTGCCGCCGGGAAAACGCCCAGCTGTGGTTCTCCGAGCAGCCGGCCGACCTGGAACTCGCCAAGACCCACTGCCGTTCCTGCCCGATGCGCCGGGCCTGCCTGGCCGGCGCGGCCGAACGCCATGAACCGCACGGAGTCTGGGGCGGCGAGATCTTCGTCAACGGCTTGGTCATCACGACGAAAAGGCCGCGCGGCCCGGCCGCCCAGGCCCGCAAACGCGCCAGGGCGGGTCCGGCGCTGCGCCGGACCCGCCCCTGTCTAGCCGGACTACTTCTTGATCTGGTCCGCGCTGGCGTAGATGGACTTGTACTCGAGGTAGGGGTTGATCGCCTCGGGGCCCAGAACAGCGGCCACAACATCGGGATGCCTGCCCGGTTGACCTGCCGTCACCCGCCGGCGTCGGTGGCGAGCTTCGCCGCCGCCCACACGCCGATCGTCCGGCCGGGCCGCAGTTCCTCGTCGCCGTGGGGATCTCCAGGACGACGGCGCAGACCTGCGAGCCGGTGAAGGTGCTGGCCGCCTGGGCTGGTGCCCACTCGCCGACCTCGATCGGCTGCTCGTTCTGCAGTCCTTCGAGGATGTGGGCTAGGTGGTGCAGGTCGAGGTAGAACGGGTCGGCGCGGGACCGCACCAGGCCCGGACGCCGGAACCCGAGATGGCTTCGGCGGTGCTTCCGTCAGCGATGCGGTCGCCGTCCGCCCGGTCATCGCCGGCGTCGGTGCCGGTCAGCCGGTCAATGGCGACGTGCTGCGCGCCCGACGGGCCAGGCCCGGACGAGAAGCGGTAGGTGAGGTGCTCGGTCGTCGCGCCGTCGAGGTGGACCTTGAACTCGTAGCGGCCTTCCGGATGGAACCCGGCTACCCGCCCGGCGCCGGCGAGCGAGGTGTTGGCGATCATCGTCAGGACCGTCGCGTCGTTGCTGTCGAACGCGTACACGTCGGTCACGTTCAACCGGGGGTCGCGACGCGAGGCCGGTGAGTCGAGATGGTATCTGCCCGCTAGGGAAGCGACGGCGCCCGGTGCGTCAGTCGGGCGACTGCATCAGTAACTCCGGATCGGCCGCGGGTCACCATCGCGGCCGGCGCCACCCTCGCCCAGCGACGGCACGAGGCGGCAGGCGAGCTGTGGCTTCATCGCTCGTTCGGTCAATTTCCCGTGCGTCACGAGCCGGTCACTGTGGTCGCCGGCTAGGCCTCCAGCGGTGTGTACGGAATGGGTTGAAACCCGGATTATGCCTGGTTCTTCTCCAGCTGGGCGAATTCAGGGCATAAAGATAGGGGGCCGGATTTTCCGGCCCGGGTATCCCGGGACGTCTAAGCGCTCCCGCCTCTGCCTTCGATGGCTTGAACAGCTGGAATCGTTCATCTCGAGGCCTATGCCGGAAAGCGGGATATGCTCGCCTTGATCCCAGGATGATGAGATTTTACCCAATATGGTGGAGCCTAGCGATTGAGTGGCGGCAGAGCCGGACAAGTTATGTGTTTGCGTGAGCGGGACTATCCGCTGCGCTATAGTCCCTATTGCGAACGCCTCGGGTGGGGGGCGTGCACTTCCCGGTCGGAAACGAGCTTTAGGTAGTGCACATGACACGTAATAACGGTGTTGGTCAGCATCGCAAGGAACGACATGGCACCGCCATGGTCAAGATCCGCTACCGCAACGCGAACGAGCTTCCTCCAGGGTTAAACGCGACGGCCGAACGTCACGGCCGCATCGTCACCGTCTACCTGGCTCCCAGCCTGAACGCTGATGAACGCAACGCTGTGCTGCGCCGGCTCCGGCTCGCCGGACGGATGGGTTACGGGCCGCGGCTGCCCACCGTGCAGCTCGCGTTCGCGCTGTTCGCCGACCGGATCAGGACCACCATCGCACGAGCCGGATCCATCTTCCGCGTGCACCCGGCGGGGACCACCGGGCCGGTCATGCTGATATCCGCCGGGGCGATCGCCTTCCTGGTGCTCTCCGCGGTCTCCATCCGCATCCTGCGCGAGCCGCGAGGGCCGGACTGGTTCTCAGCTTCCGGATGGGGACCAGGTGCGTCGCCGACGGCGGCGCGCGTTCCGGGATCGTCGCCGCGTCAAGCAGGCGGTCCGGTCGGCACCCAGGACCCGGTCCTGACGGCGGCCCAGATCGGGGCGGACCCGCTGCCTCCGTCTGCCGTGGCTGACCTGACTGGTCAAGGCTCCGCGGCCGGAACCGGGAGCGTTGGCGTCGGCGCCCTGACCCCGGCGGGTGCAGGTGCGAACTCCGGGCCGAACGCGCCCGTGTCCGCGACCGTACCTGGAGTACCCGGCCTGCCGCCGGGGAGCGTAACCGTCTCGTCCTCCGCCCCGGCGCCGTCCACGCCGACGTCCGGTTCGGGTTCGGCTTCCGGCTCGGGCTCGACGTCCGGTTCGGGCTCGACGTCCGGTTCGGGCTCGACGTCCGGTTCGGGTTCGACGTCCGGTTCGGGTTCGACGCCCGGCTCGGGTTCGGCTTCCGGTTCCAGCCCGGCCCCCGCGCCCGGCCCCGTTTCCACCCCGGCCGCGCCGCCGGCGGTACCGCCGGTTTCCGTGTCAGCGGCAGCGCCGGGCTTGGCGTCGGTGGCGGCGTCGGTTCCCGTAGCGGCGTCCGGGTCACTTCCAGGTTCGGTGGCGGCCTCGGCGGCGCCTGCGGTCGCGGTGTCGGCGCCCGGCTCGGCCTCGGCGGCGGCGTCGGTCCCGGTGTCGGCTTCGGTGTCTTCGTCGGCCTCAGACCCGGTTGCCGTGTCCGCCGTGGTGACGCCGACGGTCGCGGTGTCGGCGCCGGGCCTGCCGCCGGTGTCGGCGTCGGTCCCGGTGTCCGTGTCCGCCTCGGTCGCGCCGCCAGGGTCGGCGTCAGGTGCGGTTACCGTGTCCGCCTCGGTCGCGCCCCTGGTGTCGGTGTCGATCTCGGCGTCCACGCACGCATCCGACCCGATCGCACTATCCGCATCGCTTGAGGCTCCCGCCTCACCGCCGGGTTCCGGCTCGGCAGCTGGTTCTTCCGGACCTGCACAATCGACTCGCTGACCGTAACCGGCAGCATGATCTGCGGCGCCTGCCTGGGCCTAGGTCCAGGCAGGCGCCCGCGTATGCGCGCAGTTAGCTGAGCCGCGGACCCCGATCGGCCCGCCGATAGCGGGATCGTGCGGATTTATCACCCGTTTCGAGGTAAGGCCAAACGGTGATGCCGTGACCTCAGTAAACGCACTGTGGCCACACAGTATCTTCCGACGCCTTGAACCTGATCGATGCTGCCTGGGTGCGGCCCTCATGAGGAGCTTGGCCACCGCCGCGAGGCCGCGCTCCCGCGCTCCCGGGCTCACCCGCCGTCCCCGCCCGCCACGCCCGCCCGCGGGTCCCGCCCGCCCCGCGGGTCCCGTCCGCCACCCGATCCCGGCCGGCGGCAGCCACTACGATGTGACCCTGCGGTGGCCAGAACAACCGCGATGTCGCATCGCGGTGGCACGCGAAACCGCCCGGGCGGCCGTGGCTGATACCGCACGCCCCGCCAGAACCACCCGTCCCCGGCCCGGAGCCACCCACCGCACACGAGCCGCACCCACGGAACATCGAGCTCGCGTGCTCCCCGTAGCAAGCCGACGCGTCTGGCCGGGGTCGGCGCGTCCTGTCACGCACGGCGCGGATCATAGAGGCGCGGATCATAGAGGCGCGGATCATTGGGGCACGGATCATTAGGGCGCGGATCACAGGCGGCAGTCGCTTTAGTTCGCTCATTGAACTGACTTGTGTTACGTTGGCCGTGGTGCAGTTCAGTCAGTGAACTGTTGGCGCACGGAGCTTCAGGGAAGCCGTCACCATGTCGTCTGTACTTATCACCGGCGCGTCCAGAGGCATCGGCCGGGCCATCGCGATCACGCTCGCCGACCGCGGGCACCGGGTGATCGCCACCGCGCGCCGTCTGGAGACGCTGACCGAGCTCCCCGTCGACCAGCGCCTGCGCCTTGATGTCACCGATCAGGACAGCGTCGATCAGGCCATCCGGGACGCCGGCGAAATCGACGTGCTGGTCAGCAACGCCGGCGAGACGGTGCGCGCGCCGCTGGAGAGCATCCCGCTCGCCGAGGTCGACCGGCTCTTTCAGCTCAACACCCTGGGGGCGCTGCGGGTGGCCCAGGGGGTGCTGCCGGCGATGCGGGCCCGGAGAGCGGGCCGTCTCATCTTCGTCTCCAGCATCCAGGGGCGGCTGGTGCTGCCGATGATCGGCCCGTACGCCGCGAGCAAATGGGCGCTGGAGGCGCTGGCCGAGACGCTTGCCATCGAGACCGGTCACTTCGGCGTCAAGGTGAGCATCGTGCAGCCCGGGGCGGTCTCCTCGGGTGGCGGCGAGCGCGCCAAGGTGTTCCTGACGGAGAACGACCCCTACATCCCGCTGTACGAGGCGCTTCCCGCCCTGCGCGGCGAGCCCGTCACCCCGCAGGACGTGGCGGACGCCGTGGCCGACACGATCGAGCAGCCCGGACCTCCGCTGCGCGTGCCGGTCGGCCTGCCCGCCGAGCGGGCCTTGCGGGCCCGGAAGGAGGCTCCGGAGAGCGAGCCCTTCCTGCTGGGTGCGATCAACTGGTAGCTGCGCCGGACGGTAAGCCGCCTGAACTCCTGGCGGCTCTACGCTTGCGGTGTGGCACGCCGCATGACCCCGGAACAGTAGAAGACGGCTCGCTGGGTCATCATCTCGTTCTTCGGCATCCTCATGTTGTGGGCGGCTGCCGAGTTCACGCCTCCGCGGGTCAACGCGGCCGCTTACCTGGCCGGGAAAGCTCCGGTCGAGACCTTCGTCCCGCAGTCCTACGTGCGGACCTGCCACCAGGGCAGCTGCGCGACGGGCACCCTCGGGCTGCTGGAGCGCGCTGGCACTACCAGCGGCGCCACCCGGAACGGCCAGGTCCCGCTCGGCCTGTCGTTCCAGGTCCGCGGGCCGGTGTGGTCCTGATACTGGGACAGCCGCCTGGTCGGAACCACCGGGCACGCGATCGAGCTGGTCGTGCTGGGGGTGCTCTTCGACGCGCTCGCCATCCTGCTCCTCGTGAGCCTGGCCAGGATGCCGTGGCGACGACGGCGCGGCGGGACCGGGCCAACCGGACAGGTCAGCTGAGCAGGTCGGCGACGCTGGCGATAGCGGGCTCGATGGCTCGTTCGCGGACGTTGCCGAAGCCCATCACGAGTGCGGGCGGCGCCCCGGTCTCGGAGTGGCCGCGGTATTCGCTGATGCCGTACAGCCCGATCCGCCGTTCTCGGGCCGCGGCGATCACCGCCGTCTCGTCGGTGCCGACTGGCAGGGACGCGAGCGCGTGGAATCCGGCCGCGAGTCCGGTGAGCTGGACCCCGGACACGTGCCGGGCGAACGCGCTGGTCAACGCGGTGCGGCGGGCGGCGTAGACGGTGCGCATCCGCCGCAGGTGACGGTCGTAGCGGCCGGTTGTGAGCAGGGTGGCCAGGGCGAGCTGGTCGATCGTGCAGGAGCCGCGGTCGCTCATCTCCTTCTCGGCGGCGACCGCCTCGGCCAGCGCGGCCGGGGCGTGGACCCAGCCGAGGCGGACCGCGGGGGCCAGGGCCTTGCTGGCCGTGCCGAGCAAGAAGACCTGGTCCGGGGCTAGTCCTTGCAGGGTGCCGACGGGTTCTTTGTCGTAGCGGAACTCTGAGTCGTAGTCGTCCTCGATCACGTAGCCACCGCCGCGCCGTGCCCAGTCGGTCAGGGCGTGCCGCCGGTCCGGGGACAGGACTACCCCGGTGGGGGACTGGTGGGCCGGCGTGACCACGACCGCCTGCGCTCCGCTGGCCGCCAGCTCGCTGACCACGAGGCCGTGCTCGTCGACCGGCACGTAGGTGACGCCGATGCCGGCCGCCAGGGTGGCGCGGACCGTCTCATCGGCCTGCGCGCTGCCGTAGCCGGGGTCTTCGAAGGCCACGCACGTCACGCCGACCTGGTGAGCCAGAGCGCGCAGGACCAGGTTGACGCCCTGCGCGAAGCCGGTGCTGATGGTCATCCGCGCCGGGCTGGCGGCGGCGGCCCGGACCCGCCGCAGGTAGCCGGCCAGGACCTCGCGCAGTACCGGGCTGCCGTGCGGGTCGCCGTAGCCGAGGTCCGCGGCGGCGGCCTCGGTGCACGCCTGCTTGATGGCCCAGGCCCAGTCGGTGCGCGGGAAGCTGGACAGGTCCGGCACGCCGGGCCGGAAGTCCGCGATCAGCGGCGGTTCCGACGGTCGGCCCGGCGCCGCGAGCGAGACCACGGCCGGGCCGGCCGCGGGCTGGTCACCGGCCGGGCGGCCGCCGATGGCGGCGACCCGGGTGGCGGACCCGGTCCGGCTGGTCAGGTATCCCTCGGCCACCAGCTGCCCGTAGCACTCCTGGACCATGCCGCGGGAAACGCCGAGCTCACGCGCTAGCTCCCGGGAGGACGGCAGCCGTTCCCCGCCCCGCAGCCGGCCGCCCCTGATCGCCTCGCGCAGGCTCGCCTCCAGCTGGGCGCGCAGCGGCTGGCCGCCCGAACGGTCGAGCCGGACCAGCAGCTCCGGACTGAAACCGGACCACTCAATCGCCATGAAATCGGACCTTACCAGCGGTCCGGCTGGGACCTAGCGTTCGAGTTATGAGCATTTTGACGCAGGCGCGGACCGATACCGCGGTTCCGGACCGGCTCCTCAGCGCGCCGCTGGCCGCCACCTTCGTGGCCGAGTTCACGTCGCTCACCAGCTTCTTCCTGCTGCTGTCGGTGATGCCGATGCTGGCGGCGGCGGCCGGGGCCGGCAGCTCCGGGGCCGGGCTGATCACCGGATCACTGTTGCTCGGCACCGTGGCGGCCGAGGCTATGGCCGCTGCCGCCATCAGGTGGTTCGGCTACCGGATGGTGGTCGCGGCCGGGGCCGTGCTGCTCGGCGGGCCGGCTCTGGCCATGCTCGGCCGAGAGCCGCAGGCCGTCATGGTGGCTGTCAGCTTGGTGCGCGGGCTCGGCTTCGGCCTGTGTGGCGTGGCCACCGGCGCGCTCACCGCCAAGCTGCTGCCGCCCGAGCGGCGCGGCGAAGGGCTCGGCCTGCTCGGCATCGTGGCCGGCGTCCCGGCTATCGTCGCGCTGCCGGCCGGGATCTGGCTCGCCGGGCATCACCTAGCCGCCGCGGCCGCCGCGATGGCGGCCCTGACCGGCCTGCTGCCGCTGGCGGCGATCCGCTGGCTTCCGGCCGGGCGCGAGGGCCGCCCGGCCACCCGCGAAGCAAGCCGGACGCTGGGCGTCCGCGGCTCGAGGCGGGCGGCGGGGGCCGCGCTGCGGCTGCCGCTGATCTTCGCCGCCGCCACCGTCGCGGCCGGCGTGCTGGACTCGTTCCTGCCGCTCGCGAAGGGGATCCCGAGCGATCTCTCCTCGGCCGCCCTGCTGGTGCAGTCGATCGTCGCCACGCTCAGCCGCTGGCAGGCGGGCAAGCGCGGCGACCGGCACGGTCACGTCCGGCCGCTCGTCCCGGCGCTGGCGGTGGCGGCGCTCGGCATGGTCGTGATGATGGCGCTGGGCTCGCCGGTGGCGATCTTCGCCGGCATGGTGCTGTTCGGCGCCGGGTTCGGGGTGATCGAGAACGCGACGTTCGCACTGCTGATCGAGCAGCTGCCCGAGGCCAAGGCCAGCGCGTGGTGGAACTTCGCCTACGACGCGGGGTACGGCGCCGGGCCGGCCGTCTTCGGGCTGATCTGCGTCCGCACCGGCTACCCGGCGGCGTTCGCCCTCACCGGCGCGCTGATCCTCGCTGTCGTCCCGCTGGCCCGGCGCGAGGGCAAGGCCGTTCGGTAAGACATACGATTTCGATAGCCTCGCAACAGGTCAGGAAGAAGCGCGGCGCCGATATTGGCGGCATGACAGCTACCCTGACCCGCCCCGCGGCGCCGGCCGCCCGGACGGCGTACCGCGTGCCAGCCCTCGACGTGGTCATACCCGTCTCCGCCGAGCACCCTGACCTGGAACCGTGCGTGCGTCGGCTGCACGCCTACCTGACCGGCATCTTCCCCCTCCCGTTCCGCATCACCCTCGCCGGCCGCGCCACTGCCATCCCGGCCCGGGCGGGAAGGCTCGAGGCGGACCTGCCGGAAGTCCGCGTTGCCTGCCTTCCGGAGACGGACCGGAACCAGGCGCTCCTTCCGGAGACGGACCGGAACCAGGCGCTGCGCGCCGCGTGGCTCCGGTCCGACGCGCTCGTGCTCGCCTATCTGGGCGCTGATCCGGCGGCCGACCTGACCGTGCTGCTCCCGCTGGTCGCGCCGCTGCTGTCGGGCCACTCCGACCTGGCCACCGGAACCTGGACCACCCGGGCCGGGCGCGCCCCCGGACCGGAGTTCGTCTCCGGCGGCTACCACGTCCTGCTGCGCTGGCTGCTGCGCACCCGGTTTTCCGGCGCGGGGTGCGGGTTCAAGGCCATCCGACGTGAGGCGGGCCGGCCCTTGCTGCCCCTGGTGGAAACACCGGCCGGTTCTTCGACACCGAACTGCTCGTCCTCGCCGAGCGGGCTGGACTGCGGATCGCCGAGGTGTCGGTCGACTGGGCTGGGGCCGGCCCACGGGGCGGCGACCTGCGCAGTGCCGTCCGGCTCCGCCGGTCGCTGGCCGCCAGGCGACGGCCGATCGCGGCTCTGCGCGCGCAACTCGGCCGTACGCCGCTGATGTCACCCCCGCTCGCCGCGCGTCCGGCTTAGCCGAGGACATGAGGAATTCACTATGACGACGAACCTGCTGCTACCGGGACGCGATGCTGACCAGCCGCGGCCCGGCCGATGCGGAGCACCCCGCTCCGCCCGATGACCGCCGCCGGCTGCGGCGGCTCTGGCGCAGTCCGGCCGACCAGCCGCGCTGGTCGCGACCGGCCCTGCTCATCGTGCTGGCCCTGACCGCGGTGCTGTACCTATGGGATCTGTCCGCTTCCGGCTACGCCAACAGCTTTTACGCCGCAGCCGTGCAGGCGGGCACGAAGAGCTGGAAGGCTTTCTTCTTCGGCTCGCTGGACGCGGGCAACTCGATCACCGTGGACAAACCGCCGGCCTCGCTGTGGGTGATGGAGCTGTCGGCCCGGATCTTCGGGTTCAGCTCGTGGTCGTTGCTGATTCCGCAGGCTCTGGAAGGGGTCGCCGCCGTCGGGCTGCTTTACGGCGCGGTGCGCCGCGTGGCCGGTTCCGTCGCGGGCCTGGGCGCCGGTGTCGCCCTTGCCCTGACTCCCGCCGCGGTGCTGATGTTCCGCTTCGACAATCCCGACGCGCTGCTCACCCTGTGCCTGGTCGCCGGGGCCTACGCGGTGACCCGAGCGCTCGAGGCCGGCCGGACCTGCTGGCTGGTCGTGGCCGGGTCGGTGATCGGGCTGGCGTTCCTGACCAAGATGCTGCAGGGCTTCCTGGTGCTGCCCGCGTTCGCGCTGGTCTACCTGGTGGCCGCGCCGGTCCCGCTCCGGCGGCGGATCCGCCAGGTGATGGCGGGCGCGGCGGCGGTCGTGGTCGCGGCCGGCTGGTGGGTCCTGGCCGTGGCGCTGTGGCCGGCGTCCGCGCGCCCGTACATCGGCGGCTCGACCAACAACTCCGTCCTGGACCTGGTCTTCGGTTACAACGGCCTGGGTCGCCTCCTCGGCGGCAGCGGCAACGGCGGCGGCGGCGGTGGTGGTGGCGGTGGTGGCGGCGGGGCCAGCGGCTCCAGCTTCGGCGGAGCGACCGGCCTGGCCCGGCTGTTCAGCAGCGAGATGGGGAACGAGATCTCCTGGCTGCTGCCCGCCGCGCTGCTCGGGCTCGCCGCTGTCGCGTGGTTCACCCGCCACGCTCCGCGTACCGACCGGCTGCGCGCGGCCGCCTTGCTGTGGGGCGGCTGGCTGGTGGTCACCGGCCTGGTGTTCAGCTACATGCAGGGCACCATCCACCCCTACTACACGGTGGCGCTCGCCCCGGCGATCGCTGCGCTCACAGCCCTGGCCGGTCACGCCGCCTGGCAGCGGCGCTCGACGGTCACCGGCCGCCTGACCTGCTCGGCGCTCGTCGGCGCGGCCGGACTGTGGAGCTTCGTCCTGCTCGGGCGCACCAGCGGCTGGCAGCCGGAACTGCGCTGGCTCGTCCCCGCGCTCACCGTGCTGGCCGCGATCGGCCTGGCCATGCCGATCCGGCGGGGCCTAGTCCTGCGCGGCCTGCTCGCCAGCGGCCTGGCGGCCGCGCTGATCGGGACGGCCGCGTTCGGCCTGGCCACGGCGGCCAGCCCGCACAGCGGCAGCATCCCGAGCGTCGGTCCCGCGTCCGCCGCCTCGGCCGGCGGCGGGATGCCATCGGGTTCCGGCGGCGGGATGCCCGCAGGCGCGGGCAGCCGGCCCGGCGGCACGGAAGGTGCCTCCGTGTCCAGCGGGACCAAGGGCACGTCCGCTCCCAGCGGCTCCGTTCCGTCAGGCACCGCCAGCGGCCGCGGGCCGTCGGCCGCAGGCGGGACGGCCGCGGGCGGGACGACCACGAGCACCGCGCTGACGAACGCGCTCGAGGCCACCTCCTCGAAATGGGCCGCTGCCGTCGTCGGTGACCAGAGCGCCGCCGAGCTCGAGCTGTCCACCGGGAAGGCCGTCATCTCGATCGGCGGCTGGAGCGGGACCGACAACTCCCCGACGCTGGCCCAGTTCGAGCACTATGTCGCCACCGGGCAGGTGCGGTACCTGATCGCCTCGGGCGGCATGCAGGGCGGCGCGCAAGGCGGTTCCTCCGGGGTGGCCGCCCAGATCCTCACCTGGGTGGAGGCGCACTACCAGAAGGTCACCATCGGCGGCCAGACGGTGTACGACCTCAGCCAGGCGGCGTAGTGGCCCGGCGGGCGGCGTCGAACGGCGCCCGGTCGAAGATGAACCGGTTGTAGGTGATCTTGCCGTCGGCGACGGTGACGCATTCGGCGGCGGGCGCGCTGGCCACCGGGACGGTCTTGGTGTCGTACACGATGACCGCGGTGGAGTCGTCGCCGAAGGCGGCGATCACCTCCGAGCCGGTGAGGATCTGCACGAACGGGCGCATGAAGCCCAGGTAGGCCTCCCGGCCTTCCAGCCGCCCGGCGGGGGCGTCGCAGACGATGTCGTCGGCGACGTACTCCATCGCCTGGTCCAGGTCGTGGCTGGTCCAGGCCTGGAAGTAGGCCAGGGCGGTGCGCAGCGCGGGGCTGGTGGTCTCGGTCATGGCGTGAGTCCCTTCTGTTGCCGTCACAAAGGTAGACACCGCGCGGCGCGGAAACGGAACGGTCCGGGGGAGGTGGCATGCTGGGGCGGTGGAGCAGGTCATCCTGGAGCGGGCCCGGGCGGGCGAAGAACAGGCCTTCCGTGCCCTCGTCGAGCCGTACCGGCGGGAGCTGCAGGTGCACTGCTACCGGCTGACCGGCTCGCTGACCGACGCCGAGGACATGCTGCAAGAGACGCTGCTGGCGGCCTGGCGGGGCCTGCCCGGCTTCCAGCAGCGGTCGTCGCTGCGCTCATGGCTGTACCGCATCGCGACCAACCAGTGCCTCAACGCGCTGCGCGCGGCCGGGCGGCGCATCCCGGCCAGCCCGGTGCCGCCGTTCCAGCCGCCCGAACCCACCCGGCGCGGCGAGATCACCTGGCTGCAGCCCTATCCGGACGCGCTGCTGGAGGGCATCGCCGACACCGAGCCCGGCCCGGAGGCCCGGTACCAGGCCACCGAAGCGATCGAGCTGGCCTTCGTGGCCGGGCTGCAGCGCCTGCCGCCGCGCCAGGCGGCCACGATGGTCCTCCGCGACGTGCTCGGCTACCCGGCCGAGGAGGTGGCGTCGATGCTCGGGACCAGCCCGGCTGCTATCAAGGGCACCCTGCAGCGGGCGCGCGCCGCCCTGGACCGGTACCGCGGCGAGTCCGGTGGCCCGGGCCCGCGCCCGGCGTCGGACACCGAGCGCGCCGTGGCCCGCCGGTTCGCCGACGCCTACGTCGCGGCCGACATCGACGGCGTGATCGCGCTGCTCACCGACGACGCCTGGCTGTCCATGCCCCCGGCGCCGCACGAGTACCGCGGCCACGCCGCGATCCGCTCGTTCCTGCGGGCCAGCTTCGGCTTCCGCGGTGACCGGCGGGTCCGCCTCGTGCCCACCCGCGCCAACACCCAGCCGGCCCTGGCCAGCTACATCAGCGGCCCGAACGGGGGTGCCGCGAGCCCCGGCGGCCTGTTCGTGCTCGGCCTGGCCGGACCGCGGATCTGCGCCGTCACCCGGTTCCACGTCGACGAGCTGTACCCGCGGTTCGGGCTCCCCGAGTCAGTCACCTGATCAGGACGGCGGGGTCGGCGGATCTGGAAAGACTGGGGACAGAACCGGATCGCCGCCTCGATGATCAGATCGCGAGAACAGCTCGTGTTTTCCGATTCGGGACCTCTCGCCTTTCTGCGGATTGTGATCCGCGCTAGCCGGGTCACGCTGGATTGCCGCCTCAATGGCTAGACGGTGAGACTAGCTCGTGTCCGGGCGGTCTAGCCGTCAGGGCTTGCGGGCGACCCCGCCGGCACAGGAGACGACGACCCCCTCCTGGCCGGGTTCGGGTCGCCACTGCGACACCGTCACCACCCCCGGCGGCAGGAGTTCCAGGCCGTCGAAGTAGCGGCTGATCTGCTCCGGGCTGCGCGGGGTGTACGGGACCCCGCCGCTGCCGGCGTTGTAGCGGCGGATCGCCTCCACGTAGGCCGGATCGGTATCGGCGCCGTCGTAGACCGCCAGGTAGCTGCCGGACGGCAGGGCGGTCATCAGCTGGCTCACGATCGACTGGGCCTGGTCGAAGTCCTCGACCAGGCCCAGGATCCCCATCAGCATCAGGGCGGTCGGGCGGGTGAAGTCCAGCGTCCGGGCGGCTTCCCGCAAGATCAGCCCGGGGTCGCGCACGTCGGCCTCGATGTAGTCGCACGCCCCCTCGTCGGTACTGGCCAGCAGGGCCCGGGCGTGCACCAGGACCAGGGGATCGTTGTCGACATAGACGATCCTTGCTTCCTTGGCCTGCTGCTGGGCGACCTCGTGCGTGTTATTGGCCGTGGGCAGCCCGGTGCCGATGTCCAGGAACTGGCGGATGCCCGCCTCGCCCGCCAGGTACCGCACGACGCGGACGAGCATGTGCCGGGACTGGCGGGTCATGTCGGCCATGCCCGGGAAGACCTGGAGGACCATCTCGCCCGCGCTGCGGTCGACCGGGTAGTTGTCCTTCCCGCCGAGCAGGTAGTTCCAGACCCGCGCCGAATGGGGCACGGTCGTATCGATGGCACTCCTATAAGCCTCGCCCCCCGCGGGCGCCTGACGCCGCTGCGGGCTTACCGAGTCGTCGGCCACCAGAACTCCTGTCTCATCGTCCCTTTTAGGCAGAAGGTTACCGGTGTGGCGGCACGGACGCGCCCGGCCGGGCCTGGCTGTGCGAGGATAGCTGCGGAGGTGCAGCCATGGCCCCGCTGGCAGTTACAGACCCCGACCTCGGATTCCAGGTCGGCAACCATGTCTGCGCTTTCTACAGCGGCAGCCATAATTCCCTGGACGATATCGTCGTCGACTACCTCTCGGCCGGGCTGCAGGCCGGGCATAAATGCTTCGGCATGGTCGACACGCCGTCGGCGGTGCGGGACCGGATACCCGGCGACCTGGTGTCCCGGGACGGCATGCTGCATATCCTCACCGAGGACGAGGCGTACCTGCCCGGCGGCCAGTTCTCCAAAGACACGTTCATCGCCACGATGAAGGCCATGGTCGAGCAGGCGTTCGCCGAGGGGTACGACCGGTTCCGGGCCGTGGGCGACGAGAGCTTCATCGTCAGGAACGGCGTGGACATCGGTGAATGGTTCGCCGCCGAATCCGCCCTCAACGAGATCGTGCCGGACTACCCGCATTTCTTCTTCTGCCTGTACGACCTCGATCTTTTCGACGGCAACACCGTGATGTACGTGCTGCGGACCCATCCCAGGATCTACGTCAACGGGATCATCATCACCAACCCGCATTACATCCCGGCAGACCAGCTCCCCGGGTAACGATGCCGTCAGCGGAACCCGGGGCGCCCGACGTCAACGCGGAACTGTCGGCGGTCAACGCGGTATTCACGTTGTCGCTGATCTTGACCCAGGCGTCTTCGCCCGGCCAGCTCGCCCGCCTGGTCACCACCGCGATCCCGTCGATCGTACGGTGCCAGCGGGTGCTCGCCTGGCATCCCTTCCGCTCAGGCGACTATTACGAGCGCGCGCCCGACGGCATCGGCGTCGCCCTCGCCGCTCTCACCGAGCCCGGCCCGCTCGACATCGGCGGCTCGCCGGCGGCCCGGGCGTTCCCGCTCACCTCCCCGCGGGCGGGCGGACCGGTCTTCCTGGTGGTCATCGGCAGCGAATCCCTCACCCACGAGGAGATCTTCTTGCTGTCCGTGCTCGCGCAGCTGTGCGGCACGGTCATCGCCCGGCTGGAGCTGCTGGAGGTCCACCGCCGCCTGAACGAGGTCGTGACCAGCGCCGGCGAGGCAGGCATCGCCGAAGCGCTGCACGAGCTCACCTCGTTCGGCATCCTCATCTTCGACGAGGAGGGTCAGCCCCGGGCTGCCGCCGGCCACGGGCCGGACGCCGGCCTGATCCCGGCCAGGGGGGCTGGGGAACGGCGAGAGCTCCTGGGCCGGCTGCGGAGCGCACCGCGGGCGGTCTACCATCTCCGGGCCTGGCTGGTCCTGGCCAGCCCGCGGGCCGGCGCCGAAGGCGTCATCGCCCTGATCGATCCCGCGCGCGCCGCGGGCGAGACGGACCTGGCCGCGCTGGAGTACGCCGCGACCGTGCTGAGCGTCGAACTGGCCCGGGTGCACAGCGTGGCCGAAGCGGAGCTGCGCAGCCAGGCCGACCGCGGCCGTGACATCGCCCAGGCCCGGGCGGCCGAGCTCGCCGCCAGCGAGGCCCGCCACCGCGCGGTCCTGGAAGCCGCGCTGGACGCCGTCGTCAGCGCCGACCAGCGCGCCCGGATCACGTACGTGAACAGCGCGTTCGAGCACATCTTCGGCTACCGGGCGGCCGAGGTGATCGGCCGGGACCTGGCCGAGGTGATCGTGCCGCCGGCGCTGCGCGAGGCCCACCGGCAAGGTTTCGCCCGGCACCTGGCCACCGGGGAACGGCGCATCCTGGATCAGCGGCTCGAGCTGACGGCGATGCGCGCCGACGGCAGCGAGTTCCCGGCCGAGGTCACGGTGACCCGGACCGGGCTGCCCGCCGATCCCGCCTTCACCGGCTACGTCCGCGATATCACCGAACGAAAGCGCGCCGAGCACGAGCTGATGGCGTCGCGGGCTCGCTTGGTCGCCGCCTCCGACGCGGCCCGCCGGCGCGTCACCCGGGACCTGCACGACGGCGCCCAGCAGCGGTTCGTCACCACCCTGATCAACCTCCAGCTGGCCGAGCAGAAGTGGGATGCCGCGCCGGAACAGGCCCGGGAACTCCTCAGCCGGGCCCTGCACGACGCCCGGCACGGCCTGGAGGACCTGCGCGCGCTCGTGGCCGGAATCCACCCCGAGCTCCTCACCCAGCGCGGCCTGGCCGCGGCGGTCGGCGCCCTGGCCGCCCGGCTGCCGGTCCCGGTCGAGGTCGACGTGCCCGACCGCAGGCTCCCGGCGCCGGTCGAGGCCAGCGTGTACTTCTTCTGCGCCGAGGCGCTCACCAACGTGGTCAGGCACGCCCGCGCCACGTCCGCCTGGGTGCGGGTGGGCATCTCGGCCGGCCGGTGCGCGGTCGAGGTGCGCGACGACGGCATCGGCGGAGCACGGCCCCGGTCGCCGGCCAGCGGGCTGACCGGCCTGCACGACCGCATCGGCGCGCTGGGGGGAACGGTGGAGCTCGCCAGCCCGGCCGCCGGCGGGACCCTGCTCCGGGCCAGTATCCCGCTCCCGCCCGAACCGGACCAGACGCGCGTACCTTTATAGCGTGAATCCGGGCCGGGTGATCCGCGTCATCGTAGGGGAGGACCAGCCCTTCGTCCGGGAAGGCATCGTGCGCGTCCTCACCGAAGGCGGGTTCGAGGTGGCCGGCACCACGGCCGATGCGCGCGACCTGGTCCGGATGGCCGACGCCTACCACCCGGACGTGATCATCACCGACATCCAGATGCCGCCCGGCCACGCTGACGACGGGCTCCGGGCGGCCCTGGCCGCGCGGGCCGCCCGGCCCGCGACCGGCGTCCTGGTCCTGTCCCAGTTCCTGGAGGACGCGTACGCGTTCAACCTCGTCGCCGACGGCGCCCAGGGCGTCGGCTACCTGCTGAAGGAGAAGGTCGGCGACATGCGGGTGTTCACCGACGCGGTACGGCGCGTGGCCGAGGGCGGTTCGGTGCTCGACCCGGACGTGGTCGCGCGGCTCGTCGGCCGCCAGCGCAAGGCCGGCCCGCTGGACGGCCTGACCCGGCGCGAGCGGCAGGTTCTCGGGCTGATCGCCGAGGGCCGCTCCAACCCCGGCATCGCGCAGGAGCTCGTGGTCACGGTGGCGGCCGTCGAGCGCCACGTGACCAGCATCTTCGACAAGCTCGGGCTGCACTCCTCGGCCGAGGGGCACCGGCGGGTCCTGGCCGTGCTCACCTATCTCCGGTCCTGAACAGCGTCCCGAAGTCGGCGGTGGCCAGGTCCTCCTTGGGGACGAAGGCCGCGACGGCGCAGTCCCGCAGCACCTCGCCCGGCAAGCTGGCGACATCGGCGGAGGTCAGCACGATCGCGGCGGCGGGACAGACGGCGGCCAGCGACGCGGCCACCGCGAAGCCGTCCCGGCCCGGAAGGTTGATGTCCAGCAGAATCCCGTCCGGGCAGCGGTCAGCGACGGCCGCCAGGGCCTGTTCCCCGTCCGCGGCCGCCAGCAGCACGTCGAATCCGCGCTCGGCCAGCAGTTCGGCCGCCAGGGCGCGAAAGCGCGGGCTGTCGTCGACGATCAGGATTCTGTTCGCCACGAAGCGATCATGGCGGGCGCCCCGGGCCGGGACAATCGGGTAGACCCCACAATCTCCGATCCGGGCCTCGGGTAAACCCGACGCCGCCCGCGGGACATCCCCAGGGCTGGCCTGAAGGCCACACCATAGGCCTGCCGGCCTGCGCGGAGAAGGCTCGGTTACATGGAAGCGGCCCAATCTGAGGCAGAGACGATCATGGCGGCGAGCACGTTCCCGCCGAAGGCGACGAGGTTGTACGGGCGGCGCGACGAACGTGAGGCGCTGAGCCGGCTGCTGACCGGGGTCCGCGGCGGACGCAGCGGCGTGCTGGTGCTCCGGGGTGCGGCCGGAACCGGCAAGACCGCACTGCTCGACGACATGGCCGAGGCGGCGGCGGACCTGCGCGTGGTCCGGGCCGCGGGGGTCGAGTCGGAGCGGGACATCGCGTTCGCGGCGCTGCACCAGCTCTGCGCCCCGGCGCTGGCCCGGCTGGCGGACCTGCCGGGCCCGCAGCGGGACGCGCTCGGCGTCGCGTTCGGCGTGCGGACCGGGCCGGCGCCGGATCGTTTCCTGATCGGCCTGGCGGCGCTGAGCCTGCTCACCGAGGCGGCCGCCGACTCCCCGCTGGTGTGCGTGATCGACAACGCGCAATGGCTGGACCGGGCGTCGCGGCAGGCCCTGGCCTTCGCGGCCCGGCGGCTGGCCGCCGGATCGGTGCTGATGGTATTCGCCACCCGGGAGCCGCTGGCGGACCTGTCCGGGCTGCCGGAGCTCGAAGTCACGGGACTGCGGGAGGCGGACGCGCGGGCGCTGCTGGCCTCGGTGGTGCGGTGGCCGCTGGACGAGAGGGTACGGGACCGGATCCTGGCCGAAGCACGGGGGAACCCGCTGGTGCTGCTGGCCGTCCCCCCGCTGCCGCTCGCGGCCGGTCTCGGCCTGCTGGACGCGCAGGCGGGGCCGGGCCCGATCGAGCCGGGCCTGGCGCGGGAGCTCGGCGCCCTCCCGGCCCCGGCCCGGCTGCTGCTGGTGGCCGCGGCGGCCGAGCCGTCCGGCGATCCCGGCCTGGTGTGGCGGGCGGCCACGCGGCTCGGCCTCGCGGCCACGGCCGCGCAGCCGGCGGTCCAGGCGGGACTGGTCACGTTCGGCGTCCGGGTGGCCTTCCGGCATCCGCTGGTGCGCTCGGCGGCCTACCACTCCATGCCGCTGCCGGACCGCCAGCGCGTGCACCGCGCGCTGGCGGAGGCGACCGACCCGCGGGCCGACCCCGATGGCCGAGCCTGGCACCTGGCCCAGGCCGCGCCGGGACCCGACGAGCACGTGGCCGCGGAACTGGAGCAGGCGGCCGGCCGGGCGCGCGCCAGCGGCGTCCTGGCCACCGCGGCCGCGTTCGGCGAACACGCCACCATGCTGACCCCGGATCCGGCCCGCCGGACCGGACGGGCCCTGGCCGGCGCGGCCGCCATGGTCTGGGCCGACGCGTCCGGCGCGGCGCTCAAGCTGCTCGCCATGACGGAGAGCGGACCGCTCGACTCGTTCCAGCGGGCCCAGGCGGCTCTCGTCCGGGCCCAGATCGCCCTGGTGTCCAGCCGCGGCCGCGACACCCCGCCGCTGCTGCTCGAGGCGGCCCGCCGGCTGGAGCAGCACGACGCTGCCCTGGCCCAGGAGGCCTATCTGGACGCCATGTACGCCGCGATGTTCGCCGGCCACCTGGGCTGTCCGGGGGCGGGCGTCCGGGAGGTGACGCGGGCGACCCGTGCGTCGTGGCCGGAGGCGGAACCGCCCGCCCCGTTCGGCCTCCTGCTGGACGGCCTGGCCGTGCACTTCGGGCAGGGCATCCGGGCGGCTATGCCGATGCTGCAGCGGACGCTCAGCGCCGGCGCCCGCGCGGGGCTGGCCGGCACGGCGCTGGCTGACCAGGAGCTGCGCTGGCTGCGCCTGGCCGGCCCGGCGGCCGTGCACGCCTGGGATGACCAGGCCTGGGACGTACTGTCCGGCCGGTACCTGCGGCTGGCCCGGGACGCCGGCGCGCTCAGCGAGCTGCCCGCGGCCCTGAGCCGGCGCGCCTACCTGCACCTGTTCTCCGGGGAACTCGCGGAGGCGGCGTCCTTGACCGACCAGGTGGCGGCGGCCACCGAGCTGACCGGCGCCAACCTGGTCCCCTACGCCGCCCTGGGCCTGGCCGCCGTGCGCGGCCGCGACGACGAGACCCGCGCGCTGACCGAGGCCACCGGACCGGACGCGGCCGCGCGCGGCGAGGGCACCGGGGTGACCGCCGCGCAATGGGCCAGCGCGGTCCTGTCCAACGGCCTCGGCCGGTACGCCGACGCGCTGGCCGCGGCCAGCGCGGCCGGTGAGCACCCGGACGAATTCGGGCTGGCCGCATGGTTGCAGGTCGAGCTCATCGAGGCGGCGGCCAGGGCCGGGCAGCCCGGCCGGGCGGCCGGCGCCCTGCGGTCGCTGTCGGAGATCACCAGCGCGAGCGGCACCGACTGGGCGCTCGGCGTGCAGGCGCGCTCGCGGGCCCTGCTGACCGAGGGCGAGGCCGCTGAGCGCGGTTACGTGGCCGCGATCCAGCGGCTCAGCCGGACCCGGGTCCGCCTGGACCTGGCCCGCGCCCACCTGCTCTACGGTGAGTGGCTGCGCCGCGAGAACCGCCGGATCGACGCGCGCGAGCAGCTTCGCCGCGCCCACCAGATGCTGCAGACCATGGGAGCGGAGGGCTTCGCCGAGCGGGCCCGCCGGGAGCTGATGGCGGCCGGCCAGACCGTGCGCAAGCGCACGGCCGAGGCGGCTGGCCTGCTCACCGCGCAGGAACGGCAGATCGCCCGGCGGGCCCGGGAAGGCCGCACCAACGCCGAGATCGGCGCCGAGCTGTTCCTCAGCCCCCGCACCGTCGAGTGGCACATGAGCAACGTCTTCGCCAAGCTCGGCATCGCCTCGCGCCGGCAGCTCTGGCAAGCCCTGCACGGCGACGACCCGATAGCCGTGCCCTAAGCCCCCGGTCGATATCCATGCCCCTAAGTCATGTATCAGCCGAGATTTACGCATTGGACGCATGGTTCATGAACGGCGAGACTAGGCAGTATGCCCGACCACACGTCGCCGCCCGCGGGGCGGCGGATTGCCCTGATCGCGCACGACAACAAGAAACGAGACATGCTCGAGTGGGCCGAGTACAACCTGGACCTGCTGACCGGCCACGAACTGTTCGCAACGGCCACGACCGGCCGCCTCCTGCAGCAGCAGCTGGGGCTGCCGGTCACCTGCTTCCGGAGCGGCCCGTACGGCGGTGACCAGCAGATCGGCGCCCGCATCGCGGAGGGTGAGATCGACCTGCTGGTGTTCCTCTGGGATCCGCTGGAGCCGCATCCGCATGACCCGGACGTCAAGGCCCTGCTCCGGGTCGCGGTCGTCTGCAATATCCCGGTCGCCTGCAACCGGGCCACCGCGGACTTCATGATCTCCTCGCCGCTGATGGGCCGGAGCCATCAGGCGTGGGACCCGGCGTCCGGCCAGGTCCCACGCAATCAGCCGCCGAGCCGGGTCCGGGTGATCAGCTCGGTATCGACGTAGCCGGCCAGCCGCGGACCTACTCGGGCCGCGGATCCCAGCGGAAGCGGCGGATCGCCACGATCGCGCCGATCGCGCCCCAGGCCGCCAGCACCGCCAGGTCTCGCCCGTCCACCCCCGCGTGCTGGGCGAACGGCCTCGTCAGGGCCTCGTTGAACGGGCGCACCGGAAGCCAGCCGGCGACCCGGTTGAGCAGCGCGGAGTGGATCGGCAGGTAGGTGCCGGAGATGAACAGCAGCGGGAACAGGACGAGCTGGGTCACCGCCGGGGCCGCCTCGGCGTTGGAGATCACCGACGCGACCGCCACGCCCAGGGCGCAGAAGCTCGCGGCCCCGAGGACCAGCGTCAGCATGAGCGCGAGCCAGTGCGACGGGAACGGCACCCCGTACAGCCGGCCCACCGCCACGATGAGGGCGATGTCGATCACGCTCACGAGCACGCAGTGGGCGAGCAGGCCGGCGAAGTAGGCCCACGCGGGCAGCGGCGTCGCCCGGATCCGCTTGAGTATCCCGGCCTGCCGCCGGGCCGCGAGCGCGACCGCGAGCTGGCCGTAGCACGAGCCGAGCACCGACAGCGCGGCGATGGTCGGCACGTAGTACTGCAGCGCGGACAGGCCGCCGAAGTACGAGCTCTTCCCGACCCCGCCGAAGAGCGCGCCCATGATGGCCACGAACACGACCGGGAAGATGAAGGTGAAAACGGCGCTCTGCGGGTTCCGCCAGAACGACAGCTGCTCGTAGCGCACCTGGTGCGCCAGCAGGCGCAGGCTGATGGGCCTGACGGGCCGACGGCCGGCCCGCCTGCGGACGGTAACGGTGGTCATCACTTGGTCCTTTCCGGCGCGGGCGCTGGTGCGGCCGCGCGGGTGAGCTCTAGGTACACGTCTTCCAGGCTGGGCCGCTCGACCGTGAGCGCGGCCAGCACCTGGCCGCGCCGCACCGCCCAGTCCGTCAGCTGATGCAGGGTCCGCGTCGGCGTGCTGGTCTCGACCACGACCAGGCCGTTCTCCGGCTGCGACGGGACCGGCAGGTCCGCCGCGGTGTAGCCGCCGGGCAGCCGGAACGTGATGCGGGCGCGCTCGGCGTCCCGCCCGCCGAGGGCGGCCGGGTCGCCCACGGCCACCACGACGCCGCCGGACAGCAGCACCACCCGGTCGGCGAGCGCTTGTGCCTCGTCCATGTCGTGGGTCGTCAGCAAGATCGTCATGCCGGCCGTGCGCAACCCGCGCACGAGTTCCCAGGCGTCCCGGCGGGCGGCCGGGTCGAACCCGGTCGTCGGCTCGTCCAGGTAGAGCAGCGCCGGGTTGCCGATCAGGCCGAGGGCGAGATCCAGCCGCCGCTTCTGCCCGCCGGACAGCGACCTGACCTTGCGGCGCTCCAGGCCGGTCAGGCCGACCAGGGAGATGACCTCGGCCACGTCCCGCGGCGCCCGGTAGTAGCCGGCCGCCCGGGCGATCGTCTCGCGGACGGTCAGGTACGGCTCGACCGCGATGTCCTGCAGGACCAGGCCGATCCGCTCGCGCAGCTCGCGGGCGCTGGACCGCTCGCCGGGGTCGTAACCGAGGACTTCGGCCGTCCCCCCGTCGCGGGCGCGGAAGCCCTCCAGGATCTCCAGCGTCGTGGTCTTGCCCGCGCCGTTCGGTCCGAGCAGCGCGACGATCTCGCCGTAGCTGACGGTAAAGCCGACGTCCTGCACGGCGCGCACCTGGCCGTAGCTCTTGCGCAGGCCGGCTACTTCGACCGCGTTAGGCATGAGCCGTCCCTCCCAGCGAGCAGCGGACCTCCGCCGTCAGGTCGAGGTAGCGGCCGGCCAGCCCCCGCATGGCCGTCACGCCGAACTCGGTCCGGTCGACGCGGGTAGTCGCGCTGATGGTGAACGACCGCTCGGCCAGGGTGACCGGACCGAGCGACAAGGTGACCGGCCGGGAGACATCGCGCACGGTGAGCGTCCCGCTGACCGTCCGGCCGTCGGCGGAGACGATCCCGTCCCGGAAGGCGATGACGGGGAACTGGTCGGGGTCCAGGAACCGGGCCGAGAGCACGTTCTGGTCGCGCTGCTGGTTCCCGGTCGTGAAGCTGGCCGTGTCGATCTCGGCGTGAACGGCCGAATCGGCCAGCGGCTCGGCGATGTCCACGAAGCCGGACCGGATCGCGAACGTGCCGCGGACGGGGCCGAGGCCGAACATGTGCCGGGTGCGGAATCGCACGCTCGACCGGCTGACGTCGATCTGATAGCGGCCCAGCGGAGGTACCTGCGTGGTCTGCGGTTCTGTGTGCATGTCCCCATTGCATGCCGCCGCGGGTGCCGCCCGGCAGGGCCGTCGGCGGGATCATGCCCCTACGAAGGGGTGACCCCGGGCGGCGGCCTGCAACTTTCGTATGGTCCTGCCGGTCCGATGGTGGTGCGGGCCGGGGCGGCCGGGGCCAGGTGGCATAGCCTGAAATGCATGAGGCTTCGCACGTGCGCACGACCGAACGGTCCGGCGCTCGACGTGGTCCTGGCCGGGTTTTTCGTCCTGCTCGATACCGCCGTCACGCTCGTCGGCGCGTCCTGGTGGCCTGCCCGCCCCGGCCCGCTCGCCTGGGCCATGCTGGCCGTCCAGGGGCTGGCCGACGCCGCGCTTGTCTTCCGCCGCCGGGCGCCGATGCTCGTCATCGCCGCCCTGGCCGGGTTTTCCTTGGTCATCTCGCTGCTCATCACGCCTGCGGACCTGATCAGGCCGGCCAACGCCGGAAACATATGGGCCCCCTACGGGACCGTTCTCGCCGCGTACGGGCTGATCTACTACCGCAAGGACCGGCGCGTGGTCTTCGCCGCCGTCGGCACGCTGACGCTCATCGTGGCCCGGGTCTGGGAGCCGGCCACGTCCATCATCATGACCGGCTTGCTGAGGACCGCGTCCGGGCCGGTGCTCGCGCTCTATTTCATCGCCCGGCACGAGGCCATGCAGGGTCTGCGGGACCGGGCCGAACGCGCCGAGCAGGAGCGCTACCTGCTCGCCGAGCAGGCCCGGGCCGAGGAGCGGGCCCGGCTCGCGGGCGAGATGCACGACGTCGTGACGCACCGGGTCAGCCTGATGGTGCTGCAGGCGGGTGCGCTCAGCGTCACCGCCAAGGACGACGCGACCAGGCAGGCGGCGGAAGAACTGCGGGCCGCGGGCTGCCAGGCGCTGGACGAGCTGCGGGATCTGGTCGGCATCTTGCGCACCGAGCCCGGCAGCGATCAGACGCCGTCCACGGCGGGGCTGCCCGCGCTGATCGCCGAGTCCACGGCGGCCGGCACCCCGGCCGAGCTCGCCGAGGACGGCGATCCCGCGCTGGCCTCGCCGGTGGTGGGCCGCACCGCGTACCGGATCGTGCGCGAGGCCCTCACCAACGTCCGCAAGCACGCGCCCGGCGCGCCCGTGCGAGTCCAGCTCGGCTACGGCCAGTCGCAGGTCAGGGTCGTCGTCAGCAACGGACGGGCCGCGCGGACGGCGGACCGCGAGCTGAGCGGCACCGGATCCGGCCTGGGCCTGGCCGGGCTGCGCCAGCGCGTCGAGCTGATGCACGGCACGCTGCGGGCCGGCCCGGCGCCGGACGGCGGGTTCCGGCTCGAGGCCGTGCTGCCCGCCTACGTCCCGACCGCCGAGCCGGCCGAAGAGACACCGCACCCCGAGCCCGAGCCGGCTGCGCGGCCGGCATGATCCGGGTCGTGGTCGTCGACGACGAGCCGATGGTCTGCGCGCACCTGCGCACGATCCTCGGCTCGGCCGGTGACATCGAGGTCGTGGACGAGGCTTACGACGGGGCGGCCGGCGTCGAGGCCGTCGTCCGCAGCCGGCCCGACCTGGTGCTCATGGACCTGCGCATGCCCGGCGTGGACGGCCTCACCGCGATCGGGCGGATCGGGGAGCTGCCCGACCCGCCCGTCGTGGTCGTGCTGACCACCTTCGACGCCGACCAGTACGTGCTCCGCGCGCTGCGCGCCGGCGCGGCCGGGTTCCTGGTCAAATCGACGCCGCCCACGGACCTGATCGGCCTGGTCCGGGTGGCGGCGGACGGGCATACGGTGCTGTCCCCGGCGGCGGCGCGGCGCCTGATCGCCGCGTCCACCGACAGCCAGCCCGCCCGGGAGCACGCCCGCAAGCTCGTCGGCACGCTGACCGAGCGGGAGGCCGAGGTGCTCGGCTGCCTCGGTGAGGGACTGTCGAACGCCCAGATAGCGAGCCGGCTGTACCTGTCGGAGGCGACGGTCAAGGGGTACGTGTCGCGCATGCTCGTCAAGCTCGGCTGCGCCAACCGGACCCAGGCCGGGCTGCTCGCCCACGACGCCGGGGTCGTCCGGTCGTGACCGCTCCAGGAATGACTATCTCCGCTCGGGGGAGGATCGCGGGCGGCTGAACGAGGAAGAGGGGTGATGCGGCGTGACTGACCGGAGCCGCGAGGCCACGGCGTTTATCGACACCATCGACCGGACCTCGCCGCAGGCGGTCAGCGGCTGCGACGGCTGGACGACGCACGAGATCGCCGCGCACGTCACGGGCATCGCCGTCCGAGCTTCACGGCGACATCGAGCTCGTGGATCATTCGGTCGGCGCGCTGGGCGCGATCTTGCTGGCGGCCGGGCGCGAGCACGACCCGGAGCCCGATTCCGACTTCCACGTGCGCCTGCGGACAGCGGGCCAGCCCGATCTGCGAGTGGTCGTGGACCACACCCGCGCCACCTTGGCCTGGGCGCAAGACGATACCGACGAGCCGGCCGTGGACATGGACGCCGGCGCCCGCCAGCTGTTCATCTGGGGCCGCCGCCCCGATCATCGCGGTCGGCTGCGCAGCTACCCGGGCAGCCGCGGCTGGCCCGGCTGCAGGCGCTCCTGTCCGGTTACTGAACCGCCCGTTTCGCGGAATTGATCAACCAGGACCGGGTGTTCTGGCGCTGTGGGGTGCGGGCGCACCCGTTTCGTCTCGACGATGAGGAGCAGTCATGGCCACGGCGTACGACTTCGCGGGGACCAGCGCGGACGGCAAGCAGGTTCCGCTGCGGGATTATGACGGCAAGGTGCTGCTGGTCGTGAACGTAGCGAGCAAGTGCGGGCTGACCCCGCAGTACGAGGGCCTGGAGTCGCTCTACCGCGATGACAAGGACCGTGGCCTGGAGATCCTCGGGTTTCCCTGCAATCAGTTCAAGGGCCAGGAGCCGGGCAGCAACGAGGAGATCCAGGACTTCTGCACGTCGACCTACGACGTGACCTTCCCGGTATTCGCCAAGATCGAGGTCAACGGCCCGGACGCCGACCCGCTGTACCAGTGGCTGCGCGCCGAGGCGCCCGGCGACTTCGGTCCGCAGTACGGCGGCTTCTACGACGCCATCTCGAAGATCCGGCCCGAGGCGGAGGGTACCGACGAGGTCAAGTGGAACTTCACCAAGTTCCTGATCGGCCGGGACGGCCAGGTCATCAAGCGCTACGAGCCGCCCGTGCTGCCGGCCGACATCAAGGCCGATCTCGAGAACTACCTCTGATGCGGGTCCCGCTGTCGATTCTCGACCTGGCGCCGATCGCGCGCGGCCAGACCGCTAGTGACAGCTTCGCGAATAGCGTGGCGCTGGCCCAGCGGGCCGAGGAGCTGGGCTACCTGCGGGTCTGGTACGCCGAGCACCACAACATGGCCAGCATCGCCTCCTCGGCCACCAGCGTCCTGATCGCGCACGTCGGCGCGCGGACCCAGACCATCCGGCTCGGCTCGGGCGGGGTGATGCTGCCGAATCACGCGCCCCTGCTGATCGCGGAGCAGTTCGGCACCCTGGCCGCGCTGTACCCCGGCCGGATCGACCTCGGCCTGGGCCGGGCGCCGGGCTCCGATCAGAACACGATGTACGCGCTGCGCCGCGACCCGAGCTCGGCCGACACCTTCCCCCAGGACGTCGTAGAACTGCAGGGCTACCTCACCGGCCGCACCCGGGTGCCGGGGGTGGACGCCGTTCCCGGCCAGGGCTCGCACGTCCCGCTGTACATCCTCGGCTCGTCGCTGTTCGGGGCCAAGCTGGCCGCGGCGCTCGGGCTGCCCTACGCGTTCGCCTCGCACTTCGCGCCGGCCGCGCTCGAAGCCGCCCTGGACGTCTACCGACGCGAGTTCCGGCCGTCCGAGCAGCTGGAACGGCCGTACGCGATCGCGGGCGTCAACGTGATCGCCGCCGACACCGAAAGCGCCGCCCGGGAGCACCTCCTGCGGATCCGGCGAGCGCGGGCCATCAGCCTGTACGGGCGCGGGCGCCGGGGTCAGGACACGCAGGAGCTGACCGACGAGCAGGCCGATCAGCTCCTGGCCGCTGGCGCCGGCAGCCAGGTGGACCAGATGCTCACGTATTCCGCGATCGGCACCGCGACCCAGGTGAGCGACTATCTCGACGACTTCATCCGGCATACCGAGGCCGACGAGGTCATCGTCGCCCATCAGGTACCGGACATCGAGGGCCGCCTGCGTTCGGTCACCCTCTTGGCCGAAGCCATGCAGGCCATCCCCGCCTGACGCGAGCGCCAGCCGGATCAACGGAACATCGAGCTCGTTCCCGCCGCGGTTCGATGCTCCATGGGTCCGGCTCCTGTGAGGTGAGGAGCCTGGCGGCCGCCGCACGCCGCGCTCCCAGGCTCACCCGCCGCCCCGCAGCCCCCGCCCGCCCCCGGCGACGCACCCGCCCCGCAGCACCCGCCCGCCCCCGGTCAAAGCACCCGCCCCGCAGCACCCGCCCGCCACCGGACGGCGGCCGGCGGCAGCCACCGCGATGTGATCCTGCGATGGCCAGGACAACGTCGATGTGACATCGCGGTGGCACCAGAGGGCGCCCGGGCGGCGCCGGCTGATACCGCCCGTCCCACCAGGACCAGGGTGTTCCGGTGATGGCGCGGTGACCTCGTGGCTTAGCGGGATGGAGGCACGCCTCCATCCCGCCTGGTGGCCGTGGTTAGCGGCAGTGTGCTGGTGCCGGTTCGGGTCCTGGGGCGGCTTGGCTGGATGTGCCGTGGCCGGATGGCCACCAGTTCCAGCGGCCGAGCAGGGCGACGGTGGCGGGGACGAGCAGGGTGCGGACGAGGAAGGCGTCCATGAGGATGCCGATCGCGATAGATGAGAAGACGAACGAGCCGCCGCCAGGCTGGCTGCGTAGTGCCAGGGCGAAGACCGCGAAGGTGCCGGCCAGGACGAGCCCCGCGGAGCTGACCGTCGGGCCGGTGCGCTGCAGGGCCGCGGCCACTGCCTGCCGGAGCGGGACCCGGCTGGCCTCTTCCCGGATCCGGGTCATCACCAAGATGTTGTAGTCCTCGCCGAGTGCCAGCAAGAAGATGAACATCAGGAACGGGATGGCGTGGTAGAGGCCGCCGGCCCTGGCGGCGTCCTGGAAGAGCAGGACGGACAGGCCCCACGCCGCCAGGTAGCTGATCACGACGGAGGCGATGAGGTAGAGCGGGGCGATGAGGCTGCGCAGGACGAGCGCGAGCAGCAGCCCGATGACGATGATCGCGACCGGGAAAACGCGCAGCAGGTCGGCGTCGGAGACCTGGCTCAGGTCGTACCCGGCTGGCACCGCGCCGGCGACGCCGTAGGCGCTGGCACCGGCGGCGCGGGCCACGGCGGCGACGGCCGCCCGGAGAGCCGGCACCTGGCGCAGCGCGGCGTTCGCGCCTGGGTCACCGTCGACCAGCCTGGCGTCGAACACGACGGTCCGCCCGTCGGGGCTGATGAACTGGGTTTCCGCGCCGTACGCCGCCCACGAGGCGGCCGGGATATGGATCCCGGGTGGCGGCACCGCAGGGATCGCGGCCGGGCCGCCGAGCGTGGCATGCAGCGTCGTCAGCTGGCCGGGGGTAAGCGCGTCGAACGGGCCGGTCAGGCTGGCGAACCGGGGCAGCGCGGCGAGCCGTCGCTGCGCCGCTGCGACTGGGGCCGGGTCGATCCAGGCCGGCTCGCGGAACCGCATGACCACCGTGGTCGGATTGCTGGCGGCGGCGGGGAAATGGGCGGCGAGCAGCGCGTCTCCCGCGGCGGAATCCGAGCCGCTGGGGGCGGCCGGAATGCCCAGGTCGGCTGGCCGGTAGCCGAGCACGGCCGTGGCCAGTGCGCCGAAGGCGACCAGCCCGAAGGCGAGCGTGGCCGCGGGATGGGCGACGGCGCGGCCCGCGATGCGGCCCCACCAGCCGGTGCGCCCGGTGCCGCGAGCCGTGCGGGACGGCCAGAACGCGGCCCGGCCGACGATAGCGAGCAGCGCAGGCAGCAAGGTGAGGTCGGCCAGCAGCATGAGCGCGAGCGCGATGGCCAGCGGGGCGCCGACGCTGGAGTACAGCCTGAAGGTGGCCAGCAGCATGGTGAGCAGCGCGGCGATGACGGTGGCGGCGGAGAACGTGATCGATTCCCCGACCCGGGCCAGGGCGCGGGTGACCGCCTCGTGCGGGGTGCGGCCGGCTCGCAGTTCCTCCCGGACCCGGAAGACCAGGAACAGGCCGTAGTCGGTGCCCGCGCCGATGGTCAAGATGAGCATCAGGTCCTCGGTGAGCGGCGAGACCGGCAGGCCGGCCTTGACCGCCGCGCCGATCACCGGCCCGGCGAGCTGGGTGACCAGCACGGCGGGGGCGAGGGTCAGCAGTGGCGCCAGCAGCGCGCGGAACACCACGAGCAGCAGGGCCACGATGAACATGATGGATAGGTCCAGGCCCAGGCCGAGCGCTTTCTGGCCGGCCTGGCTGACGTCGGCCTGGGCGGGCACCGGGCCGGCCAGGTGGGCGTGCAGGCCGGAGGGTAGCGCGCTGGCCGTGATGGCCTCGCGCAGGCCCGTGACCAGGTGCTGAGGTGAACGCATGTCGGCCAGGTTGAGGCCGGCCAGGACCTCCAGCCGCACCGCCTGGCGGTCGGCGCTGTCGCCGAGGTCCTTGACCTGCTGCACGTCGGCGACCCTCGCCAGGCGGGCGGCTAGCCGCCCGACGGCGGCGGCGTCCGCGGCGGTGACCGTGCCGCTGCCGCGGGCGATGACGACCAGGACCGGTGTCTGGTTCGGGTCCTGGAACGGGGCGGCCAGCCGGGCGGCAGACAGGCTCGGGCTGCTGGCCGGGAGCTGGTCGGTGTTGTTCTCCTTGATGACGCTGGCCAGCGACGGAAGAAGCAGGCTGGCTAGGACGGTCGCGACCACCCAGGCGGCGACGACGGCCCAGCGGAACCGGACCGCGAACCGCCCGGTGGCGGCAAAGAACCTGTGCATCATGGCGAAATCTCCTCGGTGCCGTCATTGATCACGAGCACCAGGATTGGCGGCGAGCGGCTTTGCGGGCTATTGGCCGCCGGGCGATCACGCAGCGACCAAAGTCGGTAATCCGATCGACTTCGGACGGCTGTTGGGCCGCGTCCGCTGCCGCCTAGGCTGCCGGTATGTCCGCCATCCGTGCCGCCCTTGGCCAAGCCTTCCGCCGCGAGGACGACGACGCGCCGGCCGCGACGCGGATCCGGCGCGACTGGATCGTCGACACCGTCCTGTTCCTCCTCACGGCCGTGCTCGCCCTGTCCAGCGCCATGACCAGCGCCCGGCAGGGGCTGAACGGCCCGCTGCTCGTGATCGACGCGATCGGCGCGGCGATGGCCTGCGTGGCCCTGTGGTGGCGGAGGCGCTGGCCGCTGGGAGTCGGGCTCGCTGTGGTGGCGATCGAAGTCGTCTCGCCCGCGGCCGGGCTGGCCGGAGTCGTCGCCCTCTATACCGTCGCCGCTTACCGGCGCTGGCCGCTGGCGCTCTTGGTCGCCGCAGTCCAGGTCGCGCTCCTGCCCCTCGGGCGCGCGATCCAGCCCCAGGGCCTTCCGCCGGCGGTGTACTACCTGACCGGCACCTTCGCCCCGGCGGTGGTCATCGCCTGGGGCATGTTCCGCCGCACCCGCCGCCAGGCGCAGCGCGAAAGCGATCGCCGCGCCGAGGCAGAGGAGCAGTTGCGCACCGAGCAGGTCCGCTACGCCGAGCGCACCCGCATCGCGCGTGAGATGCACGACGTGCTCGCGCACCGGATCTCGCTGCTCAGCCTGCACGCCGGCGCGCTGGAGTTCCGGCCGGACGCGCCGCCAGAAGAGGTCGCGCGCGCCGCTGCCGTGATCCGCGCCAGCGCGCACCAGGCGCTCGAAGACCTCCGCGCCGTGATCGGGGTGCTGCGGGACGGGCCCGACGGCCCGGGACCGGAGCCGCCCCAGCCGACGCTGGCCGCGCTGCCGGGCCTGCTCGAGGAATCACGTGCCGCGGGCATGGGCATCCGGGCCGACGTCGGCCTGCCGGACCTGGCCGCCGTCCCGGACGCGATCGGGCGGCACGCGCTGCGGATCGTCCAGGAGGCGCTGACCAACGCGCGCAAGCACGCGACCGCGGCCCCGGTGGAGCTGCGCCTCGACGGCGCCCCCGGGCACGGCCTCACCATCGAGGTGCGCAACCCGACGCCCGCGCTCGCCGCCGCGGAACCGAAGATCCCCGGCACCGGCGCGGGCCTGCTCGGCCTCACCGAGCGGGCGGCGCTCTCCGGCGGGCGCCTCGAGCACGGGCTGGACGAGCACGGCCACTTCCGGCTGCACGCGTGGCTGCCGTGGCCGCGGGCGGCACAGTGAGCGCGCCGATCCGGGTGCTGATCATCGATGACGACGCACTGGTCCGCGCCGGGCTCACCATGCTCCTCGCGGGCGCCGGCGACATCGAGATCGTCGGCGAGGCCGCTGACGGCAGCGAGGTCGAGGACGCCGTGGCCGAACGCCAGCCCGACGTCGTGCTGATGGACATCCGCATGCCGGGAATGGACGGCCTGGCGGCCACCGAGATCCTGCGCGGGCACCACCATCCGCCCGAGGTCATCGTCCTCACCACCTTCGACGCCGACGAGCACGTCCTGCGCGCCCTGCGGGCCGGCGCCAGCGGCTTCCTCCTCAAGGACACGCCGCCGGCCGGAATCGTCGGCGCCATCCGGGCGGTCGCGGCCGGCGAGCCGATCCTGTCCCCCACGATCACCCGCCGGCTGATCGGGCACGTGACGGGAAGCGACGGCGACCGCCGCCGCCGTGCCCGCGAACAACTCGACCGCCTCACCGAACGCGAGCGCGAGGTCGCCGTCGCGATCGGGCGCGGCAAATCCAACGCCGAGATCAGCCGCGACCTCTACATGAGCGTCGCCACGGTAAAGGCGCACGTATCGCGCCTGCTCGAGAAGCTCGGATTCAATAACCGCGTCCAGATCGCCTTGCTCGCACACGACGCTGACCAGGCCTAGTCACCAGCGGACGGACTGACCCTGGTAGTCCAGGTACTGCAGGCCGCCCTGGCCGGCCTGGGCCTCGATCGTGTCGACCACACCCGGGATGCTCTGGTCGATCGTCAGGGGCGCGTCGGGGCCGCCGAGGGCGGTCTGGACCCAGCCGGGCGCGATCAGCAGCAGCGTGTGCGGGTCGTCGGCGTGGCGGGCGGCGAAGCTGCGCATCAGCTGGTTCAGCGCGGACTTGCTCGCCCGGTAGATCTCGAAGCCGCCCCGCTCGTTGTGGGCGATGCTGCCCTGACGGGAGGACATCACCGCGATCGTGCCCTTCGGGGCAACCAGGTCCTGCAGTGCCTCCACCACGCGCATCGGGCTCAGCGCGTTGGTCACCATCAGGCGGACGAAGGTCTCGGTGGACACGTCGGCGACGGTCTCCTCGGGGCCGTTGGTCACCCCGGCGTTGACGAACAGCAGGTCGAACGTCGCCTGCGCCAGCCGCTCGTGCAGCGCCGCGACCTGCTCGGGCACCGTGATGTCGACGTTCTCCACGACCAGGCGGCCCGGGGAGGACTCGGCCAGGTCGTGCAGATCGGTCCGCCCGGCGCCCCGCACCGTCGCGGTCACCTGCCAGCCCCGGGACAGGTACTCCGCGGCCAGCGCGTAGCCCAGCCCGCGGGACGCGCCGATGATCAGGACGGACTTGCCGGCCGGTGCGGTCATTGCTGCTCCTCGCTCATTATTTTGTCGAGCCAACAGGGTCACCCAGCGGCGGCGATCTCCCGGAGCTGGGCCAGGGCGTCCCGGGCGATCCGCGCGAACGGTGCCTGCCCCGGGTCGTTGACCCAGCGCTCGAAGGCGACGTGCATGACGGTCGTGCCGGTGAGGGCGGCCAGGGTGGCGGCGGTGTCGTCGAGGCCCCGGGCGCGCAGGGCCCGGGCCATGGCGGCGGCCAGCAACGCGGTCTTGATCAGCTCACGTTCTTGCAGCTCGGGGCTGGAGGCGATGATCCGGTGGCGCGGGCAGGCGTACTCGCGGACCTCTTCGAACCGGACGGCGGCGGCGTCCAGCGCCGCGCCGATCATGGCCAGCGCCGAGGCTGACGCCGGGGCGGCCTCGATGGCGGCCACCATCTGCTGCTCGAGCAGTTCCGAGCCCCAGAACAGCACCTCGCGCTTGTCCGCGAAGTACCGGAAGAACGTGCGCTTCGTGAGCCCGGCGCGTTCGGCGATCTCCGCGACGGTGGTCTCCTCGTACCCGTGCTCGCCGTAGAGGGCCAGGGCCGCCGCCTGCAGGCGCGCCCGCGCGTCCGGCTGCCATCTGCCCATGCGGACAGACTAGCTGATGTCACCTGGTGTCATGGGCATGCTATGGTGATGGCACCAGGTGACATCACTGATTCCGGGAGGACTTCCCATGCGTGTTTTCGTGACAGGCGCGTCCGGCCACATCGGCTCCGCCGTCGTGCCCGAGCTGCTGCAGGCCGGGCACCAGGTCGTGGGGCTGGCGCGCTCGGACAGCTCGGCCGCGGCGCTCGTGGCCGCCGGCGCCGAGGTCCGGCGCGGCGACCTCGATGATCTCGACGGGCTGCGCGAGGCGGCCAGGGCGGCCAACGGCGTCATCCACCTCGCCTTCCGGCACGACCTGATGCGAGACGGCGACTTCGCCGGCGCGGTCGGCGCCGATTTCGCCGCCATCAAGGCACTCGCCTCGGCTCTCGACGGGACGGGCAAGCCGTTCGTTATCTCCTCCGGCACGCTCATGCTCCCCCTCGGGGGCATCACCGGGCGGCCGGCCACCGAGGCCGATGTCGTTCCCGGCGGTCCGCGGGTCGACGCCGAGAACTTCGTGATCGGGCTCGCCGAGCACGGCGTGCGGTCGTCCGCCGTCCGGCTGCCCCCGATCGTGCACAGCTCGCTCGATCACCACGGCTTCGCGCACGTCCTGATCGGCATCGCCCGGCAGTCCGGCGTATCGGCGTACGTGGCGGACGGGGCCAACCGGTGGCCTTCGGTGCACACGCTCGACGCGGCACGGGTGTACCGGCTGGCCCTGGAGGACGCCCCGGCCGGGAGCCGCCTGCACGCCGTCGCGGACGAGGGCGTCCCCTTCCGTGACATCGCGGCCGCCATCGGACGCGGCCTCGGCGTGCCGGTGGCCAGCGTCTCCGCCGCCGACGCGGGAGAGCGCTTCGCCTTCCTGGGCGGGTTCGTGGGCGTGGACAACCCGGTCTCCAGCGAGGTGACCAGGAAGCTGCTCGGGTGGGAGCCGGCGCATCCCGGGCTCATCGAGGACCTGGAGCACGGGCACTACCTCAAGCAGGGCTGAGCCGATCCGGCGGGCTGGCCGCGGTCCGGGCGATTTCCGTGATGGCGGCCGGCCGGACCCGGCAGCACCCGCCGATGATCCGCGCTCCCGCCGCTATCCATTCCTGTGCCTGGCCGGGGGAGTACCGGGACAACCCCGTCCAGGCGCGCCGCCGCGCGTCCCACCTGGACCAGCCCGGGCGACCCGGCCGCCACCTGGTGGACGGCGGTGCCTGATTTCCGGCCCCTGGAGTGGATGAGCGAGCAGGTGGAAGCGGGCACCGACCTGTTCGCGCAGTTCGCCCTGGCCGCGGCCGAGCAGGCGGTACGGCAAGCCGGGCTGGCCGCCTTCGACCCGCGCCGGACCGCGGTGGTGCACGGCACCAGCATGGGCGGCATGCGCGCGCTCGCCAAGGGCCAGTATCAGCTGGACACGTCCGGTCCGGACGCCATCGACCGCAAGACGGTCATCAAGATCTGGCCCAGCATGGCCGCGGCGCAGATAGCGATGCGGTACGGGCTGCACGGCCCGCAGATCACCGTCTGCACCGCCTGCGCGTCCTCCATCGACGCGATCGGGACCGCCGCCCGGCTGATCGCCGAGGGACGGGCCGACGTGGCCATCGCCGGCGGGACCGAGGGCGGCTTCCCGCTGGCCAGCGGAGAACCGGACGGCGATTTCGTGCCGGTCAACTTCTACGCCCAGGCCCGCTTCGCCATGGAGACCGGCGCCACCGACCGGCTGCGGGCGAGCCTGCCGTTCGACCGCGCCCGGTCGGGGATCGTCACCGGCGAGGGCTCGGCCATGGTGGTGCTGGAACGGGCCGGGCACGCCCGCGCCTGCGGCGCCACGGCGCTGGCCGAGGTCCTGGGGTACGCGTCGCTGGCGGACGGATATCATCCGTCCGCGCCCGACCCGACCGGGCAGCGCCCTGACCGAGGGCACCTTCCCCCAACGTCGCCGGGACCAGCGACGTCGACCCCGAAGCGGACTTCCGCGTGGTGACCGGGCAGCCGGCCGAGGTCGACGTGGCCTATCTCCAGGTGAACGCGTTCGGGTTCGGCGGCCAGGACAGCTCGCTCGTGCTCGGGCGCGGCGGACACCAGGCAGGGCCCGCGTGAACATCGGGATCTCGGTCGGCCATCACTGGCCGACGGGGACTACGTGCGGGCCGCCGGCTCGGGCGCTACGTCACCGCTCGGGTCTTTGCTGGAGACGGCCGGTTCCGCCGACGCGCTGATCCAGTACACCAGCGGCACGACCGGCCGCCCCAAGGGCGCGACGTTCACCCACGACGCGGTGCTCATGCACGCCGCCAACGTGGCGCTGGAGTACACGATCGATCCCGCCAGCCGGGTCCTGATCAGCATCCCGCACAACTCGGCCACGAACATCCAGACGATCCCCGCGCTCTACACCGGGGCGACGCTGGTACTGGGCGACGTCCGCGCCTTCGACGGCGCGGCGTGGCTGGAGCGGGCGAACCGCCTGGGCGTCACGCACTCGCAGGTCGTCCCGACCATGCTGTACCGGGTCCTGGAGGTGGCGCGGCGGTCGGGCCAGGCCATGCCGGCGATGCGGCGGCTGGGGTACGGGTCCGCGCCGGTCCCGCCGGAACGGGTGAAAGAGCTGGTCGAGGTGTTCGGCAACATCTTCATCCAGCTGTACGGGATGATCGAGGTCGCCGCCATCGGCACCATGCTGCGGCCAGAAGATCACGCCCGGGCCCTGGGCGGCGAGCCGGGCCTGCTGGCCTCGATCGGCCAGCCTTCCTACGGCATCGACGTCCGCGTGGCCGGTCCCGCGGGCGAGCTGCTCGATCTCAGCGGCCGCGGTGAAGTCGTCTTCAAGGGCCCGTACGTGATGCGCGGCTACTGGAACGAGCCCGAGCTGACCAAGGCGGCGATCCGGGACGGGTGGATGCATTCCGGCGACGTGGCGGAAATCCGCGACGGCTGGTTCTACCTGGTCGACCGCATCAAGGACATCATCATCCGGGGCGGGCAGAACATCGCCAGCAAAGAGGTCGAGGAAGCGCTCTATCACCACCCCGCCGTCATGGAGGCGGCCGTCATCGGCGTCCCCAGCACGGAGTGGGGCGAGGGCATCGTCGCGGTGGTGGTCCTGCGGCCGGGCGAGCGGGCCAGCGCCGACGAGCTCCGCGCCGCGGCCCTCGCCAGCGGGCTGACCAGGTTCAAGTGCCCGGTGCGGATCGATTTCGAGCCGGAACCGCCGCGCAACGCGATCGGCAAGATCCAGAAGCAGAAACTCCGGTCGCGCTACGCCGCCCCCGCGGCCGGAGGCTAGGGCAGGCCGGCCCGGGGGGTGTCGACCCGGACGGTCACCAGGCTCGCCTCGCGGGCGTTCTTGCGGGCTTCCTCCTGGAAGTCGGGCGCGGTGCAGATGAACAAGGTGCGGCCGTCGGCTCCGCCGAGCATGCAGGCGAAGACGCCGGTGCCGGGCTGGATCTCCGCGGTGATCTCGCCGCCCAGGACCCGGATGACCCGGCCGTTCAGGCCGTCCGCGATCCACATCGCCCCGTCCGCGTCCAGGCAGCAGCCGTCGGGGGCGACGACGACCTGGCCGAGCATCTTCCCGAGCTCGCGGTCGCCCGGCAGCTCCCCGAACCGCGCCCAGGTGCGGCGGTTGGCCAGGCTGCCGTCCGCGGCGATGTCGAACGCGCTGACGCGGTTGCCGAAGGTCTCGTCCACCAGCAGCGTGCCGTCCTCGGTGATCACGCTGCCGTTGGGGAACCACATGTCCCCGGCGACCTTGGTGATCGTCCCGTCCGGATCGACCCGCAGCAGGCTGGCCGGCTTGAGGTCGGCCCCGCCCATCAGGTCGAAGCCGAACTCGCCCACGAAGGCCCGGCCGCGGGCGTCGACCACCATGTCGTTGAGGTGCCCGTTGATGTAACCCGACAGGTCCGCGTGAGTGACCAGGGTGCCGTCGGCCTCCCGGCGCAGCAGGCGGCCGTCGCGCATGGAGACGACCAGCAGCCGTCCGTCCGGCAGCCAGCCGAGCCCGGACGGCTGCTGGGCGACCTCGGCTTCGGTCCGCAGGTCGCTGCCGTCCTCGGCCGCGGAGTGCACGCGGCCGGTGTAGAAATCGGAGAACCAGATCCGCTGGTCATGCCAGCGGGGTCCCTCCAGGTAGGACATGCCGGTGACGATGGTACTGATCTCGCTGCTCATGCATCCTCCTGGAGGGTGTGCGGCGACCTATCCGCGGGCCGCATCGAGAAAGCGTTCCAGCTCGGCCCGGATGTCGGGTCCGCACGGCTGGTAGACGACTTCGGTGATGCCACGGGCACTGTAGTCCTCGAGGGTCCGCCGGACCTGGTTCCGGGTTCCACTCAGCGTGACGTCGCGGAGCGTGCTGCTGCCGCCGGCCCGCCAGCTGGCCTCGTCGGCGGCGTTGAGCTCGACGCAGTGACCGGCGTGCACGGCGAGGTGGCGCTCCGGCTCGGGAGCCTGCTCGATAACGCTGAGCCACTCGTCTCCGTGGGGGAGGGCGCGCACGGCGTCGGGGCCGCCGAACTCGTAGGCGCCGTGCAGCGACAGGGCCCAGCCCGGGCCGCCGGCCGAACGGGCGTGCGCTGAGTCGTCCGGTTCCCCCTCGTCGAGCACCGTGCCCCAGGCGAGATAGGCGGTCCACGAGTAGTCGGTCATGAACGCCGGCATCGCCAAGGTGGCGAACAGGCCGTCGCCCAGTTCACGGGCGACCTTGCCGCCCTTGGGGCCGAGGGCGGCGATCAGGACCGGTACCTCGACCGGACGGGCGGGCGCGTGCCCGTCCGGATGCAGCATCTGCATGCGGGCGCCTTCCCATTCCACCACCTCACCCCGGAGCAGGGCCCGGTACGCGCGGATATAGGCGGCCATGAACGACCAGGGGATGGCGGGATAGCCCATGGCCCGGCGGCCGGTGAAGCCCGTGCCGAAGGAGACCGCGACGCGGCCCGGCGCGAGCGCGCACAGCGTGGCGGTGGCGGCGGCGTTGACCATCGGATGACGCAGGCTCGGCACGAGCACCCCGGGACCGAGACCGATGCGTTCGGTCCGTTCCGCGGCGAGTGCCAGCGTCATCCAGACGTCCGGGCTCTGCTGAGGCGTGTCGTAGATCCAGGCCCGGTCGTAGCCGAGTTCCTCGGCCAGCGTGATGTTGTCAGGAGTGTCCAGGGCGGTCGGGAACGCGCACGACACCTCCATGGGTGCCTCCTTTCGCTCCCTTCGCACCCTACGCTCGGCTACGCCGGCTGGACAGATCCGCCAGGCGTGAGGCAGGCGGATCAGGCCGCCCGGCCGAGCCGTCCGGCGGTATCGCGGTTGGCGGGTGCGGCCGCCGGGTCCGGGCGGCGAGGCCGCGGTACGCGGGCCGAGCGGATGATGGCTTCGCCGGCCCGCGTCAGCTCGTCGTTGACGTGCCGTAGGGCGTGGATCACGGGGTTCAGGGTTCTGTTCATGTCTTCCTCCTTGACATCTGGAGTCAAGTCGGTCGCGGTGGAACCGCCGTGCCGCTGGTGTGATGACCGCATGGAGGTCAAAGCGCCCGCTGGAGCTCAGGCGCGGATGGCCTGCCAGCCGGCTGACGATCACGGAGCGCCGGGTACCCACTGGGGCAGCCGTCGGCCGTCGGCCGACAGGACGATGGCTACCGCGCACGCCGCGAGGATGATCCACCACACGTGATCGGAGGACAGGCCGCCGGCCCCGGAGGCCGGGAACGTGCGGACCCAGCGCGCGACCTGCGGCACGAGGCTGGGTGCCATCAGCACCAGCACCACGGCGGTGCTGGCCACCGCACCCGGTTCCCCCGCCCGGGTCCGGAGCACGCACGCGACGGCGAACCCGAGCAGCACGTTGCCGCCCAGCGCGAGACCGGCCGCCGCCCAGGGCAGCGCCTGGCCGCGCAGGGCCGCCGCCAGCAGCACCAGCGCGCCGACGGCGAGCGGCGCCAGCAGCGCCACGGCGCGGATCCGGGTGCGCCGGACCGGTCCGGTCGGCGTCACGTCGACGACCAGGCTGGCCGGCTCGTCGAGGGTGAACGCCGCGGCCGCGGCGAGCAGCACGAAGCAGAGCGGGAGCAGCACGGTGGCGGCGGCCGGGAACGCGGCCCCGCCGCCGCCGACCACGACCGCCACCCCGCTGAGACCCGCGACCGCCGGCCACGCCCCGGCCCGGAGCACCGGTATGAGCATCACGCGGTGAGGGCGTGGGTGAACCCGCCGAAGGCCGGCCAGCACGAGCAGGATCACGGCCGCCACGCCCGCGACGCCGAGGGCGCGGATGATCCGGGCGCGCACCTGTCCTTCGGCCCCGCGCAGCAGCGCCACCAGGACCGCGATCGCGCACAGGGCGAGCTGCCAGCCGAGGAAGAACCACGGCGACCCGCGCCAGGCGGTGACGCCGCCGATGTCCGACTGGAGCGTGAAGAAGGCGAACGGCGAGAACAGCCGCAGCACCGTGGCGAGGGCCGAGTTCACATGCCACATGGCCAGGATCGTCACCAGCTCCACCCAGCCGAAGATGACCAGGAACAGCACGAACGCGGCGCCGGGGAACCGCACCCAGCGGCCCAGCGCGACCCCGAGCAGCGGGCCGCCGAGCGAGGGGACGACGATCTGCGAAACCAGGACGGCGATCCGCGCGGACGGGCTGAACGGCCCGTACACCGCGTCGCCGACGGGGTAGGAGTGCAGCATCCCGAACAGGGCCACGACACCGCAGAGGAACGGCACGATCGCGACGCAGCAGAGGGCGGCGGTGCGGGCCGGCCGCGTGACCGGGGTGACGCCGACGACCGGTTCGCTCGCGCGCATCAACCGGGTCAGCCAGTACGTGGCCATCATGCCGAGCCCGCCGAGGAAGACCGCCGGGTACCCGTTCACTGAGTCGATCTCGGTGGTCGTGCTGCCCCCGCCGGTCCACGTCGTCCACTCGGCCAGCACCAGGCCAAGCAGGAAGACCGGGTTGAGGACGAACCGGCGCAGCTCCCGGGCGGCGAGCGCGGTGAAGGTGCCGCGCGCCGGGGAGGTGGCGGGCGGCCCGAACGTGATCGTCGCGGTCATGACGCCACCTCCTGGGTGGTCTCGGGCTCGGGCGACCCGCCGCGCAGCAGCAGGTACGCGTCTTCGAGGGACGGCTCGACCTGCTCGACCCCGTCTCTGACGTGTCCGCCGACGTTGCGGTACCGGCCGGTGCCGGTGCGCCAGGAGACGCTCGCGGCCGGATCCGGCTCGTCGGCCAGCCAGACCCGGCCCGCCGCCTGACCGGTCAGCTCGGTGACCGGCCCGTCGTAGCGGACCCGGCCGCGGTCCAGGACGATCACGCGCTCGCACAGGGCGGCGACGTCCTCGGTCTGGTGGGTGGACAGCACCACGATCGAGGTCCGCGCGATCTCCGCGAGCACGGTCCGCAGCGTCACCCGCTGCTCCGGGTCGACGCCGGTGGTCGGCTCGTCCAGGATCAGCACCCGCGGCGAGCCGAGCAGCGCCTGGGCCAGCGCGACCCGGCGGCGCTGGCCGCCGGACATGGCCCGGATGCGCTTCGAGCCGAGGTCGGATAGCCCGACCAGGTCGAGTACGCGGCGCACTTCCGCGTGCCGCGCCGACGGCTGGGTCCACTCCTTGAGCAGCGCGATGTAGTCCACGAAGGCGAAGGCGGTGAAGCCGCGCGGGAAGCCGATCTCCTGCGGCAGGTAGCCGAGCTGGCGGCGGATGTCGGTGCGTTCGGCCGGTACCTCGGGGTCCAGGCCCAGCACGCTCACCTGTCCCTGGCTGGGCGGCAGCGCGGTAGCCAGCAGCCGGAGCAGTGTCGTCTTGCCGGCGCCGTTGGGGCCGAGCAGCCCGGTCACGCCGGATTTCAGGTCCAGGTCGACGCCGGCCAGCGCCCGGGTGGCACCGAACGTGCGCCCGGCGTCGCGCAGGCTGATCGAAGCCGTCGCCATTGCTACCTCCACGGTTATCTCCACGGCCGAAGCTGATGCAGCCGACGCCGGCGCACACCGAAGATCAAGAACGAAGCCGCCGCCAGCGCCAGGAAAGCTGCCTGGGCCGGGGCCTGGAGCACTACGTCCGGCGAACTGATCCGGAACGCCAGCAGCCAGATCACCGCGAGCCAGCCGGAGCTGACCACGACGGCCGAACGGAGCGGGCTGAACCAGGTCGATGCGGCCAGGACCACCGCGACGAAGCCGACCGCCGGCAGCAGCCAGGCGAACGGTTCTTCGGTCGGTATGAACAGGCCGGAGACCAGCACCGCCGGCAGCGCGAGCGCGAGCACCGCGACCGTGCGCAGCAGGATCAGCCGGAGCATCGGATAGGGCGTGACCAGTTCCGGTTCGAGGGCCGGGTCCATCCACGGGTCGTAGCTGGACGCGACCACCAGGCAGGGCACGACCGGCGCCACCGACAGGAACAGCCACATCCCCCGGGCGTGCCCGACCGCCGCCGCGATCGCGGCGAACGCGAGGACCGCGACCACGCCGGTCAGCCACACGCCGCGGAAGGCGCTGGCCACCGCGACCAGCCGCGCCTCCTGGGCGGGCAGGCCGGCGCCGCGCAGCAGCCGCTCGAACACCGACGGCCGCGGCACTTCGATGGCGTCCCGGGTGCGGTCCCACACCGCGGCCAGGTCGATCACGCTCGCAGCGACGGTGACCCGGGTCCGGCACGGCTCGCAGGACAGCAGGTGCTGCTCGGCCGAGGCCCCTTCGGCCAGCGAATCGGTCCGCTCGACGTAGCGCCGCAGTGCGTCGTCGCCGAGGTGCCAGCCGGTCATGACGGTCCTTCCGCTAGGGCGGTTCGCAGGTGCGCCTTGGCCCGGTAGAGCCTGGTCTTCACGCTGCTCACCGGGACGTGCAGCAGGTGCGCCGCCTCCTTGGCGGACAGGCCGTCGAGCACGACGGCCTGGATCACGGCGCGCATCTCCGGCGACAGCCGGGCCAGCGCCTGGCCGATGTCGCCGTACTCCACCGACAGCAGCACCTGGTCTTCCGCGGCCGGCGCGACCTCGGCGGCCTCGAACACGGCGGCGACGCCGCCGCCGGTCCGCAGGCGGCTCACCAGCCGGCGGATCGCGATCCCCCACAGCCACGCCGCGATGTCCCCGTCGCCGCGGAAGCCCCGCGGTTTCTGCCAGACGGCGACGAACGTGTCCTGGATCGCGTCCGCTACGAGGTCGCGGTCGTTGCACCGCCGGGCGAGCCGGATCGCGAGCCAGCCGGCGTGACGTTCGTAGAGCGTGCGGAAGGCGCCCATGTCGCGTTCGGCGACGGCGAGAAGCAGCGTCTCGTCGCTCGGGCGGCTCTCCATGTCCTAACTGTCGCCTCGCCAGCCCGGAAAAGTTTCACTCCGCCGTGGATTTCCCGGCTACCGCACCGGCTGGCCTCCCCACATGGGATCCCGGCGGCCGCACCCGCCCCAGCCGCCGCACCCGCCATCGCCACCCCCGCCGCCGGCTACCGGCGGAGCGGGTCGGTGGAACATCCACCCGGCTCACGCCGGACGATGGAACATCAACCCGGTCCGGACTGTGCCTGCGCCGGGACACCTGGGGCACATGAGGCCTGTGGGACCCGAGATACCGCGACCGCTCGAAACTCACCGGAGAACAGACACCGCGATGCGGCATCGTGGTGGTTCTGCCCACCACAGCGTCACATCGAGGTGGCTATACCAGGGGCCGGTGCCGCGTGACGGGCGGCCCATGGCGGGTCTCCCCGCTTATTCGCCAGGAAGTAGCGCTCTGGCCGGGCCGCGAGGGCCCGGCCAGAGCGTAATAACTTCGTTCTTGACCTCCGGTCGCCGCGGCCGCAACGATGAGTGCCGAATCTCGGGCACATTTCGCACTCTCCACAAAGCAGGCATCGGCCGCGGGAAGCGGGACGCAAGGCCAAGGCCGTTGCGCTCGGAGGTATCGGGTGACTCGTTCCAGGTATGCGCTCGCTATCGCGGCCACCTTGCTGCTCGCCCTCGGCACCTTCCTCGCCGCACGTGCCGTCAGCCCCGGCGGCGAGCCCGCCGCCGCCCTTACCGCTAACCCGGCCGCAGCGGAGACGACGACGCTGTGCCAGGAGCAGACCGCGCCGGTGTCCGGCGGCACGTATATCGTCCAGAACAACGAGTTCGACTCCAGCGCACCGCAGTGCGTCAGTACCGATGGCGGCGCCGACTTCACCGTGGCTAATTCCTCGATCAGCAACGCTACCAACGGTTCGCCAGGCGCGTACCCGGCCATCTACCAGGGCTGTCACTGGGGCAATTGCAGCTCGGGCGGGCTGTCTGCCCATCCTCTCCAGGTCGCCAGCCTGATCCCAGGCTCGGTGACGACGAGCTGGTCGACGACCCAGCCTGGCGGCAGCAGCGCCTACGACGTGGCGTACGACATCTGGTTCAACCAGACGCCAACCACCACCGGCCAGCCGAACGGCAGCGAACTCATGGTCTGGCTGAACCACAACGGCTCGGTCCAGCCGTTCGGCTCCGAGGTCGCCAGCAACGTCACCCTCGGCGGTCACACCTACAACATCTGGGAAGGCGCGCAATCCAGCTGGGACACCGTCACCTACGACATGACCAGCCCGGCGACCTCGGTTGCCAACCTGGACGTCGGCACCCTAGCCCAGGACATGGTCAGCCGCGGCTACACCCAGAGCAGCTGGTACCTGATCGACGTCGAGGCCGGGTTCGAGCTGTGGCAAGGCGGCGCGGGGCTGAAGACCAACTCGTTCTCGGTCACCGTCAACGGGAGCCCGGCCCCTACCCCGACGCCGACGTCCACCACCCCGTCGCCCAGTCCGGCGTCACCGGGCGCCGCCTGCTCCGGCGCGTACTCGGTGGTGAGCAGCTGGCCGGGCGGCTTCCAGGGGCAGGTCGTGGTCACGAATACCGGATCGGCCACGCTGAACGGCTGGCAGGCAAGCTGGACCTTCCCCGGCAGCGAGGTGGTGAGCAACCTCTGGAATGGCAGCTACATCCAGTCCGGCGGCCACGTAACCGTGACGAACCAGTCCTACAACGGCACGCTCGCACCCAAGGCCAGCACCACGGTGGGCTTCACCGCCACCGACGCCGGCAGCAACGCCGCACCGACAGGGGTGTCCTGCCAGTAGCTACCGTCCGGCCGGGACGGGCCGCCGGAGCCACTGGCCGTCGCCGGGGCGGGCCGTGATCTGGCCGTCCGCGAGCACGAGCTGGCCGCGGCGCAGGACGAACCTCGGCCAGCCCTGGACCGGCCAGCCGTCGTAAACCGAGTACCCGGACCGTGATTGCATGTGCGCGCCGTCGACGGTGCGGCGGTGTCCCGGGTCCCACAGCGCGATGTCCGCGTCGGAGCCGACGGCGATGACGCCCTTGCGCGGGTAGAGGCCGAAGATACGGGCGGCGTTGGCCGAGGTCAGGTCCACGAACCGGTCGACCGAGATCCGGCCGGCGAGCACGCCCTCGGAGTACAGCATGGGCATCAGCGTCTCGAGGTCGGCGACGCCCTGCCGGGCGGTCACCGCGTTGAGGGCGGGGTCGAGCTTGTGCTCCAGCGTCCACGGCGCGTGGTCGCTGCAGACCGTGTCGACGTCGCCGGCGGCCAGTCCCGCCCACAGCGCCTCGCGGTCGGCCGCGTCGCGCAGCGGCGGGGCTCCGACGTATTTCGCCGCGTCCGGCTCGGCGAAGCGTTCCCGGGTGAGGTGCAGGTACAGCGGCCGGGTCTCGACATAGACGGGCAGGCCGGCGGTCCTGGCCCGGCGGCAGCGGTCGAGCGCGGCGGCGGACGACAGGTGCACGATGTAGACGGGCGCGCCGGTGCGGCGGGCGATGCCGATGGCCACTTCGACCGCGGCCACCTCGGCGGCGACCGGGCGGGCGTCGGGGAAGTTCGCGACCGCGCCGCGGCCCTCCGCGATCAGCTTCTCGCCCGCCTGCGCGAGCATCGCGCCGTCCTCGCAGTGCAGCAGCGTCACCGCGCCGGCCGCTTTGGCGGCGCTGGCCGCCGCGAGCAGGGCGGCCTCGTCGGCCGCGAGGTCCGGGTCGGACAGGAACATCTTGATGCTCGCGTGCCCCGCGGCGGCCAGGGCGGCGATCTCGCCCGCGGCCAGCGTGCCGGGGTGCAGCACGATCGGGTGGAGGAACCAGTCGACCGCGGCCTCAGGAGCGGCGCCGGCCATCTCCCGGGCGATCGCGCCGGCCGGCGTCTCCTCGGTGCCTTCTTCGTCCGGTACCGGGTAGGTCATGTTGGCGATCGTCGTGATGCCGCCCGCGATCGCGGCCCTCGAGCCGGACCAGAAGTCGTCCACCCAGATCGGGAACTCGAGCCGGTCTCCGAGCCCTTGGTGTGCCAGGTGGGTGTGCGCGTCGATCCCGCCGGGAATCGCGAGCAGGCCGCCGGCGGCGAGCTCCCGGGCGCCCGACATCGCGCCGCCGATCTGGGCGATCCGGCCGTCGGCGATGCCGATGTCAGCGGTTTCCTGGCGACCGGGCGTGACCACGGTCGCGTCGCGTATGACGAGGTCGAAGTCCACGGCGGACTACCAGCGGTCGACGTGCAGCACGTCCTCCAGCGGGCGGCGCGTGGCGGGGCGGAAGGTGTCGCCGGTGTAGTAGGCGGTGGGGAGCAGGGCACCCTGGCGGATGTCATCCGGGAGCCCGAGCAGCCCGGCGATCTCGGCCTCGTACTGCAGGTGGAGCGTGGTCCAGGCGGTACCGAGTCCCCTGGACCGGCAGGCCAGCATGAAGCTCCACGCGGCGGGCAGCAGCGATCCCCACAAGCCGGCCTGCGACCCGCCGGGCGGCCAGGCGGGCTGCACCGTGATGCACGGGATCACCAGGACCGGCACCTGGTCCATGTGCTGGGCGAGGTAGGCGCTGCTGCTGCCCACCCGGGCCATGAGGCCGCTGCCGGTGGCCCGGCTCGGGTCGGCGGCGGCGGCTCGGGCCAGGTAGGGCTCGGCCGAGCGCCGGTAGAAGTCCCCGATCTGCGCGCGCACTTCCGGATCGGTCACCACCATCCAGTGCCAGCCCTCGCGCATGCCGCCGTTCGGCGCCTGCAGCGCGATCTCCAGGCACTCCTTCACCAGGTCGAGCGGCACGGGACGGGTCAGGTCCAGGCGCTTGCGCACGGACCGGGTCGTGGTCAGCAGCTCATCAGGCGTCAGCGGCATATCACGCATAATCGCACACCAGGTCAGGGAGGCTGGTGCACCCGTCCGGGCCGGGTTTACGATCTTCAGACCGTAGTGGTCTCCAGCTCTGTACCCCGGCCCGCGCCTGAGGGGGATCTCGATGACGCTCTACATGTACCAGGCCTCTTATACCGCGAAGTCGATGGCGGCTCAGCTCACCGAGCCGCACGACCCCATGGAACTGATCGGGCCGACCCTGGAGGAACTGGGAGCCACGGTCATGGTGGCCGGCTTCCCGTTCGGCGAGTACGACGTGCTCATCGTCTACGAGGCGCCCGATGACGTGACCGCGGCCAGCGTCGCGATGGCCGTGGCCGCCGCGGGCGAGGTCAAGTCGGCCAAGACCACGCGGCTGCTCAGCGGGCAGGAATGGCTCGAATCGCTGCGCAAGCGCCGGATCGTCACCGCCCGCGCGGCGCGCCAGCCGCACTGAGCCGGCCGGCTTGGGCAATAGGCCCGTCATCCCGCCGGCGCATCCCGTGCGGTCAGGGAGGAGCCGGCCACGGCGGCGAGCAGTTGCCTGACCTCACCGGCGATGCCCAGGGGCTCGTGCCGCCGGCCAGCTGGTAGGCACCGGTGAGGGACGCCGATTAGCCGGCCAGCAGCGCCCGTATCGCCTGGAGGTGCTCGGCGAGCGCGGTCGGCGGCGACCGCGGGTACGCGCCGATCTGGCGCGCATCCACCCGGCCATCCCGTGCCTGCTCCACTCGCTGGCAAAAGCGCGCTCTCGCTGGGCGATCACCTATGCGCTACGCTCAAAAACTAGAACGTGTTCCAGATCCGGTCCCGGGCCCGAGGGGAATCGTCATGGCCATTGTGCGCACCCTGTCTCCCGCTGCCGACGGCCACCGCCGGCTCGGGCTGGCCAGCCCGGCGACGCGGGAACCGGTCGGCGAGATCACCGTGAGCACCCCGGAGGAGGTCACCGCCGCGATCGCGCGGGCTCGCGCGGCCCAGCCCGCCTGGGCGGCGCGCTCGGCGGCCGAACGGGCGGCGATCATCGCCCGGGCGCTGGACGTGCTGCTGGCCCGCAAGGACGAGATCTGCGCGACGGTCCAGGGGGAAACCGGCAAGCCGCTGGTCGAGGCGCTGGCCATCGAGATCGTGCCGTCCTGCGACTTCATCAACTACTGGGCGGGCCGCGCCGCCAAGGACCTCGCCGATGAGCGGGTCGGCCTGCACGGCTACCTGAAGCCGCTGAAGAAGCTCTACCTTCACTACCAGCCGCTCGGCGTCGTCGGCGTGATCACGCCCTGGAACGGCCCGTTCGTGCTGTCGCTCAACCCGGCCGTGCAGGCGCTGCTGGCCGGCAACGCGGTGGTGCTCAAGCCATCGGAAGTCACCCCGTACTCCGGCGGCTGGGCCGCGAAGGTCCTGTGGGAGGCGGGCGTGCCCGCGGACGTCCTGCAGCTGGTCCAGGGCGACGGCGAGTCGGGCGCGGCGCTGGTCGACGGCGACATCGACAAGATCTCGTTTACCGGCAGCGTCGGCACCGGCAAGAAGATCGCCGCCGCCTGCGCCGAACGGCTCATCCCGTGCTCGCTGGAGCTAGGCGGCAAGGACGCGATGATCGTCTGTTCCGATGCCGACCTGGAGCGGGCCGCCAACGGCGCGGTCTACCTGTCGATGTTCAACAGCGGTCAGGTCTGCATCGGCGTCGAGCGCATCTACGTGGTCGACAGCATCGCCGACGAGTTCATCAAGCGGGTCAGGGAAAAAGCCGCCGCGGTGACCTACGGCCCGGGTAGCGACGTCGGCCCGCTGTTCTGGGACCGGCAGCTCGACATCGTCACCCGGCACGTCGAGGACGCCAAGGCCAAGGGCGCGACCATCCTGGTCGGCGGCGAGGCCGACACCGAGAAGGGCCTGTTCTACCGGCCTACCGTCGTCGTCGACGTGACCCACGGCATGGACCTGATGAGCGAGGAGACCTTCGGGCCGGTGGTCGCCATCATGCGGGTCGCGGACGAGGACGAGGCCGTGCGGCTGGCCAACGACTCCCGGTACGGCCTGAGCGGCAGCGTCTTCACCAAGGATCCGAAGAAGGTCATGCGGATCGCCCGGCAGCTCAAGACCGGATCGGTGGTGCACAACGACGCGTCGGTGATTTACGGCGTCGCCGAGGCGCCGTTCGGCGGCCGCAAGGACAGCGGGCTGGGGCAGGTGAACGGCCGCCACGCGATCCGGAGCTACACGCACACGCTGCCGATCCTGATCGACCGCTGGGGCCTGAAGAAGGAAAGCATCTGGTACCCCTACGGCGATAAGACCGTCAAGTCCCTCCAGTCCACCGTCAGCTTCCTCTTCGGCAACCATGTCGCCCGCCGCTTCATGCGCTAACCAAGATGGGGTCCTCAGATCGGGAACTGGCGCTGGCGGCGGTCCCGCACGACAAGCGGTTCCCCGGGTTTCTGACCACCCTCGGGAATCAGGATTTGCGGGCGAGCAGGTACCCCTGCGGGGAGCCTTCTTCTCCCATGGCGGGGCGGCCGCCCCAGAACGCGGTCGCGAAGCCGGCGTCCGTCACCCGGCGCTCCATCTCGTCCGGAGCCAGCCAGTAGATGTCGAACTCGACGCCGAGACCGGTGCTGTGACCCGCGCGCCGCAACTGGCTGTCACCGGCCTTGAACGCCGTCACCAGGTAACCGCCCGGCTTGACCACGCGGGCCAGCTCACCGAAGGCGGCGGGCCGGTCGGACGGGGCGAGGAACATGAGCGAGTACCAGCCGACCACGCCCGCCAGCGAGGCGTCGGCGAAGGGCAGTTCGCGCATGTCGGCCACGTCAAAGGCAAAGCCGGGATAGTCTCGCCGGGCCACCCGGATCATCTCGGGGGAGAGGTCCGTCCCGCGCGGGGACAGGCCCCGGCTCGACAGGTAGGGCTCGAGCCGTCCCGTCCCGCAGCCGACGTCCGCGACTTCGGTGCCGAGGCCCGCGGCGAGCACGGAGTCGCAGAACAGGCCCAGCATCGCCCGGTCGGCGGGCATCTGGTCCAGGGCGCCGGCCAGTCGGTCGGCGTAGAACTCGGCGAGGACGTCGTGGGCCGCCCTCAGCTCCTCGGTCTTCGCGTCCACAGCCGGAACCATACCGACCTTCAGTAAGCGACGTCCGCGGCGTCGAGCAGAGCGTGCAGCGACCCGGCCGACAGGGCGGCGATCTCGGCTGCGCTGCGAGCGGCGTTGCGGGGCGAGAACACCTCCGGGCTCACCTGGCGCAGCGCGTCCCGGCCGGCCAGGGTCCGGACGATCTCGGTCAGCGGGAACTCGCCGGTGCCGGGCCAGCCGCGGTCGAAGCAGTTCTCCTCCAGGGTCACGCCGGGCGGCAGCCGCAGCGGGCCGTCGTTGAGCTGCACGCAGTGGATCCGGTCGGCCGGGATCTCCGCGAGCATGTCCAGGGTCGACCCGCTGCGGACGTAGTGGAGGATGTCGAAGACGATCCCGCCGTTCGGCCGGCCCGCGGCCGAGACGATGGACCACGCCTGGCGGAGCGTCTTGACGCCCCACATGGGCAGGTTCTCCAGGTCGCACGTGACGTCGTACCGCGCGGCGAGATCGCAGGTAGCGGCGAAATGCCCGACGACCTCGCCGGGTGTGTAGACGCCTTCGGCGAAGGTGGCGTTCAGGCTGCAGTACCTGATGCCGAGCTGCCCGCACAGCTCGAAGAACTCGGTGGCCCCGATGTCGAAACCGTCGATATAGGAGGCGTCCATGTTGACCGGGAGCCAGCGCGGGTTCCAGTTGCTGAGGGGATCGAGACGGGTGATGGCCACATCGTTTTCCGCCGCGATCTCGAGCATGTCGCCGGGCCGGAGGCCGCCCTTGATGGTGTCCCGTGCCTCGTGCGGATGCAACGACAGCTGACCGAATCCGGCCAGCCTGGTGGCCTGGATCTTGTCCCGGAAGCCGAGGTGGCGGACGTTCGCGAATGGCATGACCAGCGGGTCATGCACGCGCCGGGAGGAGGGCGGGATCGCAGCGTCGTTCGTCATGTTCATTCATTCATCCATCCGCAGGATCGGCTTGATGACCTGGCCGGTTTCCATGCCGGCGATGGCGCGCCCGATTTCGCCGAACGGGTAGGTGCTCACCAGCCGGTCGACCGGCAGCCGTCCCCGCTGGTGCAGGTCGATCAGGTGCGGCACGAGCTTGCGTGCGTCGGAGTCGCCCTGGATGGTCCCGCGGACGGCCCGGCCGTTGAGCAGGGTCTGCATGTTCAGGCTGGTCCGGGTGCCGGCCGGGGCGGAGCCCGCCATCACGACGGTGCCCGTCATGGCGAGCGCGTCCAGCGCGTCGGCGATTACGTCCGGATGGCCGGTCGTGTCGAAGATGTAGTCGGCCCCGCCTCCGGTGAGCCGCCGGATGACGTCCCCGGCGCCCGGACCGGAGGCGTCTACCGTGTCCGTCGCACCCAGCCCGGATGCCGTCTCCAGGCGCGCGGGGTTGGTGTCGGCCGCGATGATCTGCTCCGCCCCCAGATGATGCGCCATCATCACGGCGGCCAGCCCGACGGTCCCGGTCCCCAGGACCGCCAGCCGTGAACCGGGGCGCAGGTCCATGAGGTTCAGGACCGATCCCGCGCCGGTCGACACCCCGCAGCCGAAGGCGGGCGCGAGCGTCAGCGGCAGCGCGCGGTCCAGGATCACAGCCGAGTTGGCGGCGGCCAGCGTATGGGTGGCGAACGAGGACTGCTGGAATACGTGACCGCCGACCCGCGTCCCGTCGCGGCTCCGCCGCCAGCCCGAGGAGCCGTCGAGACGCGCCCCGCCGAACGACAGCGTGAAGCCGTGCTCGCAGTAGGGCATCGCCCCGCGCAGGCAGTTCGGGCACTGCCCGCAGAAGGGGTACGTCAGCAGCACGTGGTCGCCGATCCGCACGTCGGCCACCGCGCTGCCGACGGCGGTGACCACCCCGGCGCCCTCGTGTCCCGGGACGACCGGGAAGCCCGGCAGCGGGTAATGGCCGTCGCGTATGTGCAGGTCGGTGCGGCAGACGCCGGTGGCCGCGATGCGGACCGCGATCTCGCCGGGGGCGGGCTCGCCGAGGTCGAACTGCTCGATTGTCAGCGCTGCCCCGGGGCTGTCGACGACGGCGGCGGTGCTCTTCAACGTACTTCCTCTCCTGAGGGCCGGTACCGGCCGGTTACCGCAGGACGGCGGCGGAGGCGTGAGCTAGCAGCCACTCGTTCGAGCGCTCCAGGGACCAGCCGAACACGTCGCGGGTCCGGAGCAGGCCGTCGATGCCGTAGTAGTAGGTGATGATCCGGCTGGCTAGCCGGGCGTCGACGCCGTCGCGCAAGGCGCCGATGCGCTCGAGGTGGCGGCAGATCTCGGTGAGGTTGCGGTTGTGCCGTCTCCGGGCGGTGGCGAGCACCCCGGCGGATTCCTCGTCGTGCGGAGCGACGTCGATCACCATCCGGATGACGTCGCCCCACTGCCGGGTGATCTGGAGGTAGGCCGTGCTCAGGGTGTGCATCACGAGGACGGGATCGGCGGCGGCGAGTGACTCCTGATAGGACTCGTCGACCGCCGGAGCCTGCGTCCAGCCGTCCATCAGCGATCGCAGCAAGCCTTGCTTGCCGCCGCACTGCGCGTACACCGTCGCCGGGGACACCCGGCTCAGCCTGGCGATCTGCTCGACCTTGGTCTGGAAGAAGCCGTTCTCGGCGAACAGGCGGCGGGCCGCGGCGATCACCGCGGCCCGCGTCTGATCGGCGTACTCCTCGCGGCGTGGCCGGTCAGGTGAGCTGTCCATGACGACATGGTAATAGAGCCGCCCTTGCCTTGTTAGGTAACAACTCTGACTAGTAGAGCCGCACTCCAGTGAGGCGGACGAGGGGACGACGCCTTGCGGGCGCGGGCCGGGGGGTGGGCGCTGAACCTGGCGATCGTGTTCCTGGCCCACTCGGAAGACAACCCGGTGCTCAGGGAAGTCGGCCGCCGCACCCTCAGCGCCGTGCTCAGCCTCGGCCAGTGAGGGCGCTTCTAGACTGGTCAGGTGAGCATCGCCTTGACCCTGCTGGCCGACGTGCGCTGGCGGGGGAGACCGGTCGCGGGCGATCGCCCGCAGGCGCTGCTCGCTGCCCTCGCGGCCCGGGACTGCCGTCCGGTGCGGCCCGAAGAGCTGATCGAGCTCGTCTGGGGAGACGACGCGCCGAGCAACGGTCCGAAGAGCCTGCAGGTGCTGGTGTCGCGGGCCAGGAACGCGTGCGGCGCGGACGCGATCGTCCGCGACGGCGCCGGGTACCGGCTGGGGGCGGTGCCCGGCGAGGTCGACAGCGCCCGGCTCGCGGAGCTCGTCCGCGCCGCCGGGGCCGCGCTCGACCGGGACCCGGCCGCCGCCGAGGGGCTGGCGCGGGAGGCCCTGGCCCTGACGGACGGCCTGACCGGGACCGACGACGAGGACGACGGCCCGCTGGCGGAGGTCCGGCGGGCCGCCGCCGCGGACGCGGCCGCCGCGCGGGTGATCCTGGCCCGGGCCTCCAGCCGGGCGGGCGCGCACGCGGCCGCGCTGCCGGTCCTGGCGGCGGCGCACGAGCAGGCGCCGCAGGACGAGCCGCTGCTCGCGGACCTGCTGCGCAGCGAGGCCACCGTCAGCGGCCCGGCGGCCGCGCTCGAGCGGTTCGAGGACTACCGCCGGGACCTGCGCGAGCGGCTCGGCGCGGATCCCGGCGAGCTGCTGCAGCACACGCACCGCGGCCTGCTCGCGCTCGACCGCCCGGTGCGCCGGGGAGTGCGCTACGACGCGACCGAGCTGATCGGCCGCGACGCCGACCTGGCCCGGCTGCGAGCCCTGATGTCCAGCGCGCGAGTGGTGTCCATCGTCGGCGCCGGCGGGCTGGGCAAGACGCGGCTGGCGCACGCGCTCGCCCGCGACGCCACGCAGCCGGTGGTCCACTTCGTGGAGCTAGCCGGCGTCACCGCGGCCGAGGACGTCGCGGTCGAGGTCGGGTCCGTCCTCGGCCTCCGCAACTCGGTCAGCGGCCGCCGCACCCTGACCGCCGAGCAGCGGGCCGACATCAGGGCGCGGCTCGTGCAGCGGCTCGCGCAGTCCCCGAGCCTGCTGGTCCTGGATAACTGCGAGCACCTGATCGAGGCGGCCGCGGAGCTCACCGCCTTCCTGATCTCGGCCGCGCCCGACCTGCGCGTGCTCACCACCAGCCGTGCTCCGCTCGCGATCGCCGCCGAGCGCGTCTACCTGCTCGGCGAGCTGGAGACGGGTGACGCGGCCCAGTTGTTCCGCGAGCGGGCGGTCGCCGCGCGGCCGAGCGTCCGTCTCACCGAGGCGACCGTGGCCAGCATCGTCAGCCGGCTCGACGGCCTGCCGCTGGCGATCGAGCTTGCCGCGGCCCGGGTGCGGGCCATGTCGGTCGAGGAGATCGACCGCCGGCTCGAGGACCGGTTCGCGCTGCTGCGCGGCGGCGACCGCAGCGCTCCCGACCGGCACCGGACCCTGCTCGCAGTCATCGAATGGTCCTGGAATCTGCTGGATGCCGACCAGCAGCGCGCGCTGCGGCGGCTGGCGCTGTTCCACGACGGCTTCACGCTCGAGGCGGCCGAGACCGTGCTCGGCACCAGCGCCTTCGACGCCGTCCGCGGCCTGGTCGACCAGTCGCTGCTGAGCGTCAGTGAGGCCCCGGCCGGGCTCCGGTACCGGATGCTGGAGACGGTACGCGAGTTCGGCTGGATGCAGCTCGGCGTCGCCGGCGAGGACGGCAATGCCCGCGCCGCGTTGCGCGGCTGGGCCGTCGGCTACGCGTCCGCTCATCAGGCCGGCCTGACAGGGACCGGCCAGTTCGCGGCGATCGACGCGCTCGGCGCCGAGGAGACCAACCTGGCCGACGAACTGCGCGGCGCGATCGCCGACGGGGACCGCGACTCTCTCGTGCAGCTGCTGGCCGCGCTCGGGCTGCTCTGGACGATGCGCGGCGAGCACCTCCGGCTGGTCACCCTGGCCGGGGCGGTCGCCGAGGCGATCGGTGGCTGGCGGCCCCCGCCGGACCTGGCCAACGCCGCCCGGGCCGCGCTGGCGATCACGGTGAACAACTCGATGATGATCGGCGGCGGCGAGGCGGACGGCCCGATGATGGCCCTGCTGCGCCAGCTGGGCCCCGATCCGGGCGGCCACGTGTACCTCTCGGGCCTGGTCCGGGTGCTGCTCGCGTACGACTCGGCCGGCGCCGGCCGCTTTCCGCACCGGCTGGCGGTCGGCGCCGCCGACGGGGATGGCACCTCCGGGTTCGCCGAGCGGCTCGCGGCGCTGGCCGCCGACCCCGACCGGCACACGGCGGCCGCCGCCAGCCAGTGGCTCGGGCACGAACGGGAGAACGCCGGCGATCCGGCCGGCGCGATCGAGGCCGCCCAGCGCGTCCTGGCCCTGGTCCGGGACGAGGACGGCCCGTGGTCTCGCGCCATGCCGCACGGCCTGCTGGCCGAGCTGAGCATGCACATCGGCGACTACGCGGCGGCGGCCGGGCACGCCCGGATCGCCCTGCCGGTGATGCAGCGGATCGGCGCCAGCGACGACGAGCTGCAGCTGCGCACCCTGCTGGTGTTCTGTGCGATCGGCGAGGGGCGGCTGGCCGAAGCGGCGGACGAGCTCGGCCGGGTGGACCAGGTCGACTCGAGCGCGACGACGTTCGGCTGGTTCGCCTTCGGGCAGGTGGGCCGGGCCGAGCTGGCGCTCGCCGCAGGTGACTTCGCGGCCGGACTCGAGCTGTACCGGGAGTCCATGGCCCGGATGGGCGAGATCGAGCTGCCCGGAATCACCCGCACCGGGATAGAACCGTGGATGCTGTTCGGCGAGGCGATGGTGCTGAGCGCGTACGCTCGCTACGCGGCCGGCCCCGACATCGCGACCGGGGAAACGCTGTTCCGCACCTGCCGTACCGGTGCGTTGCGGGTGCTGACGTCCGAAAACCCGCACCTGGACTACCCGGCCTCGGGGCTGGTGCTGTTCGCCCTGGGGGCGTGGAGCCTGCTGCACCGGTCCGGGCCGGCCGAGGACGCGCTGCGGCTGCTCGCCCTGGCCGACCGGTTCGCTTACAACCGCATGATCCCCACCATGCGCTGGGAACGGATCACGCCCGACGCCGAGGCAGCCGCGCCCGGCCTGCTCGCGCGGCTGCGGGCCGAGTACCGGGACTGCCCGCAGCCGGACCTGCTGACGCAGGCCCGGCTGGCGGTGGAGCGGCTGCCCGCGTTACAGGTGCTTGCGGTAGCTCCGCACCGAGAGCGGCGCGAAGACCGCGATCACGACCAGGCTCGCCAGCAGCGTCCAGCCGGCCTCGCTGTTGATGACGCCCTGGTTGGCCAGCCCCCGCGTGGCCGATACCAGGTGCGAGACCGGGTTGATCTTCACGAAGGCGGCCAGCCAGCCCGGCAGGGAGGTGACCGGCACGAAGGCGTTGGACAGGAAGGTCAGCGGGAACAAGATCATCATCGACATGCCCTGCACGGCCCGGGCGCTGCGGGCGATGGTGCCGATCCAGGTGAAGATCCAGGCCAGTGCCCAGCCGGTGAAGATCGCGAGCAGGATCGCGCCGAGCACGCCGAGGACGCCCCCGCCGGGACGGTAACCGATGATCACGCCGGTGACGAACGTCAGGCCGGCCGCGATCAGGTAGCGCACCAGGTCTGCGACCATCGGGCCGGCCAGCGGGGCGATCCGGGACATCGGCATCGCCTTGAACCGGTCGAAGACGCCCTTCTCCATGTCCTCGCGCAGGTTGACGCCGGTGGACATGCAGGTGGTCAGGACGGTCTGGGCGACGATACCGGGGATCAGCAGCGGCAGGTAGCTGTGCACGTTGCCCGAGATCGCGCCGCCGAACAGGTAGGCGAACATGGCCGTGAACAGCAGCGGCTGGATGGTGACGTCGAAGAACTGCTCCATGTTGCGGCGCATCTTCTTCAGTGCGCGCCAGGCCATGACCAGCGTCTGGCTGACCGTCTCGGCGATCGTGGTGCGCGGGCGGGTGCGGGCCACCACGGCAGCCGGGTCGACCGCGTGCGGCGGGAGAACGTCGGTCGATGCCGGGCCCGCGGTGGTGATGGTAGTCACTGGACCTCCAGAACTTTGTCGTCGTCGTCGGCGCCGTGGCCGGTGATCGCGAAGAACACCTCGTCGAGGGTCGGCTTGTCTACGCTCACCGAGGTGATCGCCACCCCCGACTGGCGGAACCCGATCAGCACGTCGGCGGCCCGGTCGGCGGCGTCGAGCGGCACGTTCATCCGCCCCGACTCGGGTGTCAGGACCGGCTCCGCGCCCGCGATCTTCCGCACGATCTGCTGGGCGAGCTCTTGATCGGAGCCCTCCGCCAGCTGGACTTGCAGCGTCGAGTTCCCCACCGAGGCCTTCAGCTCGTCGGGGGTGCCCTCGGCGACCTTGCGGCCCCGGTCGATGACCGCGATCCGCCCGGCGAGCTGGTCCGCCTCGTCCAGGTACTGGGTGGTGAGCAGCACCGTGCAGCCCTCGGTGACCAGGCCGCGGATCGTGTCCCACATCTGGCCGCGGGTGCGCGGGTCAAGGCCGGTGGTCGGCTCGTCCAGGAAGATCAGCGGCGGCCGGGTGATCAGGCTGGCCGCGAGGTCCAAACGGCGGCGCATCCCGCCGGAGAACTGCGCGATCGGCTTGTCGGCCGCCTCCTCCAGGCCGAACTGCGCCAGCAGCCGCTTGGCGGAGGCGCGCGCGTCAGCCGACCGCAGGCCCTGCAGCCGGCCGAACATCCACAGATTCTCGGTGGCGGTCAGGTCCTCGTCCACCGAAGCGTACTGGCCGGTGATGCCGATCAGCTGGCGGATGCGGTGTGGTTCGCGGGTCACGTCCACGCCGAAGATCCGGGCCTGCCCGGCGTCGATCGGCAGCAGGGTGGCGAGCATGCGCAAGGCTGTCGTTTTCCCCGCGCCGTTGGGCCCGAGGACGCCGAAGATCTCGCCCTGGCGTACGTGAAGATCGATTCCGTCGACCGCGCGGAGCTGGCCGAAGGTCTTGACCAGGCCGGCGGCGTCCACGGCTGCTGTAGCTGTCATAGCCAGAACGGTAGGCGGCGGCGGCTTCACCGCGGCTACACGCCGGTATCACCGGCGGCGGATCGGAGAAGGCGCATGTTACTAGCGGCGTGACAGATGTCATCGGCCGGTGGTGTCATCCGGCAATGGCGCCAGTGACCCCTTATCTCCGACAGTAGAGATATGCGGAACTCCGCTCACGACAGCACGATACGGACGGTGAGCACCATGACGGGACACGATCTTCCGGCGGCGATGCGGGCCTCGGATGCCGACCGCGACGCGGTTGCAGCGGATCTGAGCGAGCACTTCCAGGCGGGCCGGCTGACGGCGGCGGAGCTCGACGAGCGGATGGGGCGGGCGCTGTCCGCGCGGACCTGGGGTGAGCTCAGGGAGCTTTCGGTTGATCTGCCCGCTGCGGGTTCCGCTCGCCAGCTTCCGGCCGCTGGTTCCGCCGGCGCCCGGCGCCTGCCGTCGTCCGTGCGGGTGGCCCAGCCGTTGCTGACGGCCCTGGCCGGCCTCGCCGTCATTGCCCTCGTGCTCGTTCTGGCGCACGCCGGCTGGGGGATGATCTGGCTGCTCGTGCCCGCCCTGATCATCGCGCGGCGGTCGGTCTGCTCCCGGCCGGATGGATCCTGACCTGGTGCGTTTCGGCTTCGACGGCGTCCCGTGCGGGCCTGCGTGGTCCCGGTGCGGGACGGCGACGAGGTGCGCACCAGCACGTCGCGGAGGACGGCGGATTGAGCGGCGTCATCGACGTGGCCGTGGTCGGGGCCGGCCCGGCGGGCCTGGCCGTCGGCGACCTGGGCTGTGAGGTCACGCTGATCGACGCCGGGAGCGGGCCCGGCGGCCAGCTGTACCGGCCGGGCATGCTCTTCCCCGGCGGCGGCCCGGCTCGCCGCGCGGCCGAGCACCTGGACCAGGACTGGCGGCCGGTCCCCGGCTCACGGCACGAGGAAATGGTGGATGCCGTGCATGTGAGCTTCGGGTTCTCTCCCGCGCTGGAACTGCCCCGCGCGGGAGGCTGCGCCGAGGTGCCGCTCCCGTCGCGGCCGGTCGCCGCGGTGGCCTGCGACGCCGACCTGGCCGCGTCGGTGCCGGGGGTGTTCGCCGCCGGCGAGGTGACCGGGGCGGGTGGCGCGGTCGCAGCCGAACTCGAGGGGTACCTGGCGGGCACGTCGGCCCGCCTCCGGCGCCGGGCAGTACCTCACGGGCGCGGCGCCACCCAGCGGGTGCTGATCCGGCCGTATTCATCCGGCCGGTCGAGCCGGCTCAGGTGGCGAGCGGTGGTTCGCGGATGCCGAGCTCGGCCAGGTCCGGTGCCCGTCCCGGCCAGCTGCCTTCCCGGCCGGCGAGCTCGGTGAAGTTCACCCACGCGCCCCGGTCGAAGTCACCGTTCCAGCCTCGCGCCAGCGCCCGGGGCAGCCCCCACCAGCCGAGCCTGGTCAGCCAGCGCTGCTCACTGACGGCCCCGATCGCCTCCCACAGCAGCAGCGCGGCCTCGAACCCCCGGCCCAGCGCGTCGTCGTCAACCACGCCACCCGCGAACGGGTCGTAGGCCACGGCCTCATCGCCGGGTTCCGCCGCGCTCGTCGCCTCCGGGCATTGCCGGGCGTACCTGATCAGATCCCCGGTCGTGGCGATGGAATTGACGCCGGAACGGACCAGGCCGATCACCGCGCCGGCCCAGTCCGCCGGCCGGAGTAGCGTTACCGGTTCCAGCAACGGCGAGTCGGCGCCGATGTGGCGTGGCATCGTCGCCACGGCGCCGGCGGCGTCCAGCCATAGCTCCAGGTCGCCGCCGGGTGACCGCCTGCGCGGCCGCTGGCCCCACGCCGCGCGGGCCAGTTGCCGGTACGGCCACCTGCGCGCCGCCGACCTGAACCGCGCCGCCTGCACGGTGAGTTCCTCGACCGGGGCCGGCACGTCCCGTGCCTCCGGGAGGGCTTCCCGGAGCAGCGTGACGGCGTACCCCTCCGCAGCGTCCCAGGCCAGGCCGAGGTCATCCGGCCCAGGGGCACCACCCCAGGCGTCATAGAGGTCTTGCTCGCCACCCATCACCGCCGAGCCTAATAGCGGCTAGCCGGTGATGCCATCACCTTCCGTCCGGGTGCACGGGCGGGTTGGGCTGGGACGGCTTCCCGCCGATGAAGTCCACCCAGCCGGCCTGGAGCGGAGCCCAGCGCCGGTCGAAGTCGGCGGCGCGGCGCGTCGCGCGTTGCAGGCGCTTGCCCTGGTAGCGATGCCGCGCCCAGACCGAGAACGGGCGCGCGAGGCGCAACGCCCCGATCACCCCGATGGGCGGCAGGAACAGCCCGAACAGCGCCGTCCGGTACTTGCCTTTCAGGACGCAGATCACCGCGAGCACGCCGTCGGCGACGAGAAGCCCGGTGGCGGTCAGCCGCAGGGACAGCTCGATACCGCCGACGTCCCGCACGCCGAAGGGGCTGAACCCGACCAGGGCCAGGCCGAGGCAGGCGGCGGTCAGGCTCACCGCCTCGACCGACAGCTGGCCCTCACCGCTCCAGTAGACGTCCTGCAAGTGCAGGATCAGGGCGAACTCATCCAGGACGAGCGACGTGCCGGTGCCGACCGCCACCGCGGCGAACGAGCGCCAGCCGAGCAAGTCGGGACCGCCCACCGCCGTGAAGGCTCCGATGATGAGCAAGATGATGCCGGGGACGGAGTGATGAACGTGGGTCCCGCTGGCCGTCACCTGGTTCCGGAACGGGCCGCGCCCGTCGCGGATCATGCGGGTGATCGTCCGGGTCAGCACGAACGTGACGACGAAGGCCAGGAAGCACAGCATGAGGGGCAGCTTTCCCGCCGCGATCACGTCACCATGCCACCATGAACCCATGCCGCCACCCTAGATCGGCCGCCCCGCCCGATGCCGCCGCGCGGGCCCGTGTCCCGGCCGGGCGGGAGCAGCTGACCTAGATCACTGGCCGGGTTCGTACTTGAAGGAGAGCTGGAGCTTGGTGCGGTAGGTGATCGCCCCGCTCTCGTCCAGGGCAATGTCCTGCTTGACGACCTCGGCCACCCGCAGATCGCGGATCGTCCCGGAAGCGGTCCTGATCGCCTCCGCCGCGGCGTCTTCCCATGAAGTGCTGCTGGTCCCGATGATCTCGGTCACGCGGTACACGCTCATGATGGTCTCCTTTGACCAGGTGCCGTCCCTGAAGGGGCTGCTTCTTTTAGCTTGTCACATCGTCACTGGGCCAGTCGCGGGCGCAGGCAGCGGTACCTCAGCCATCCGAGTCCATGGTGCGGTCCCGGGTGTGCTGGGCTTGCTCGACCCGGTGTTTCTCCGGGTCGCTGAGCTTGCGGGTGTCGCGTAGCTCGGCGAAGGGCTCGACGTCCTCGGGCAGCCCGGCGCGGATGGCGCGCTCACGCTGGGCTTCGGCGTTGAACTCCGCGCCGAGCAGGATCGCGATGTTGGAGATCCACAGCCAGACCAGGAAGATGATCACGGTGGCGAGCGATCCGTAGGTCTTGTTGTAGGAGCCGGAGAAGCTGACGTAGAGGGCGAACGCCCCGGAGGCGATCAGCCAGATGGCGACGGCGATGACACCGCCCGCGGAGATCCACCGGAAGGCGGGCTGCCGGACGTTCGGGGTGGCCTTGTACAGCAGCGACATCATCACGGTGACGATGATCGCCAGCACCGGCCATTTCGCGATGTCCCAGACCAGCACGGCCGCGTGGCCGATGCCGAAGGCCGAGCCGACCTGGTTCGCGACCGGCCCGGTCAGCACCACGATCGCGGCGGCGATCACGAGCATGATGACCAGGGCGAGCGTGGTGAGCAGCCGGACCGGGACGGTCTTCCAGATCGGGCGGCCCTCGTCGACGTCGTAGATGGCGTTCGAGGCGCGCATGAACGCCGCGACGTAGCCCGACGCGGACCACAGGGCGACCAGCAGGCCGATGATCCCCGCGATCCCGGCGATGCCCGCCTTGCCCTGGACCTGGGTGACGACGCCCGTCAGGAAGGAGTTCACCCCGCCCGGGGCGATCTGGCCGAGGTTATTGAGCACCTGCTGGGTGGTGGACTTGCCGAGCAGCCCGAGGATGGAGACCAGCACCAGCATGGCCGGGAACAGGGCGAGCACGCCGAAGTAGGTCAGCGCGGCGGCGCGGTCGGTGATGTCGTCGTGCTTGAACTCGCGGACCGAGCGCTTGAGGATGGCGATCCAGCCCGCCCGGGGCATGTCGGTGAGCGTCCGCGGCGCGTGGCCTGACCGCGCGTTCGTTTCTGAAGCGTTCGTTTCTGCAGCGCCCGTGTCTGAGGGGCCCGTGTCTGAGGGGCCCGTGTCCGAAGCAGCGGCCGTGTTGTGCTCGTTCATTTCCCTCCCTCTCGCCGGCCTCGCCGGTGAGGTGCTAGCGCCTACCCCTCCTCAGCGCTTCAAACCGGCAGAGCAGGTTTGCCGCCGTGGTTGACGCGCGACCCTCGCGGTAGCTAAGGGTCATGTTCGAAGGCTTCACGCTGCAGCGGATCAACGTCGGCGAGGCCGAGCTGCGGGTGCGGCACGGCGGCTCGGGGCCGGCCGTCCTGCTCCTTCACGGTCACCCGCGCACGCATGTGACCTGGCACAAGGTCGCGTCCGTGCTGGCTGAGCGGTTCACCGTCGTGTGCCCTGATCTGCGCGGCTACGGCGAGTCGTCGAAGCCGCCGACGACACCCGATCACCGGCCCTACTCCAAGCGGGCCATGGCCGGTGATTGCGTCGACCTGATGGAAATGCTCGGCCACCGCCGGTTCTGCGTCGCCGGCCACGACCGCGGCGCCTATGTCGCCCAGCGGCTGGCCATGGATCACCCCGGCTCGGTGCGCCGCCTGTGCCTGATGGATGCCATCCCCATCGGCGAGGCGCTGGCGCGATGCGATGCCAGGTTCGCGGCGAGCTGGTACCACTGGTTCTTCTTCGGCCAGACCGAACGGCCCGCCGAACGATTCATCAGCGCCGACCCCGAAGCGTGGTACGCCGCGACGGCGGAGCACATGGGCCAGGAAGCCTACGAGGACTACCGGCGGGCGATCCACGACCCCGCCACGGTGCACGCCATGATGGAGGACTACCGCGCGGGGCTCGGCATCGACCGGGAACACGACGAGGCCGACCGCGCCGCGGGCCGCCGGATCGGGTCTCCGCTGCTGTTCCTGTGGGCGGCCCGGGACGACCTCGAAGACCTCTATGGCGACCCGCTCGCCGTCTGGCGCGACTGGGCCAACGACGTCCGCGGCCGGTCCATCGACTGCGGCCATCACATCGCCGAAGAGGCCCCCGGCGAGCTCGCCGCCCAGCTGAGCGAGTTCTTCACCCCGGCGTGAGCTGTGCCTGCGCCCGCCGCGCGGCCGCGGCGCCGCCGACCGCGAACATGGCGGCGATCAGCCCGCTCACCAGGGCCGGGCGCCGCCACCGGCGATCGGCCAGGGCTAGGACGGCCATGCTGAGCGCGTGCGCCCCGTCGGCGCCGGCCCCCAGCGCGAGCAGCCGGGCCGACGGAGCGGCCACGCCCGCCGCGGCCTGGAGGAGCTGGCGGGCGCCGAGCACGCGAACGGCGGTCACGGCGTCAGGATCGAGCGGGCCGCCCAGCAGCTGCTCGGCGGAGTACGCCGGACTCAGCAGCTGGACCGCGCCGTAGCCGGCGCGAGCACCTGCCAGCCAGGCGCTCACCGGCGTCCTCGCGCGCCGGCGGCGACCGCGACCGCGGCCGCGGCCAGCCCGAGGACGGCCCCGCCGAGCAGGCCATGATGCTGAGAGGCCCACAGCTGGACACTGCGCGGCTTGGCCTGGTCGTCGAAGCTGCCGTGCGCGGTGTAGTCGTGACCAGAGGGCCCGTCGGCCGGTTTCCACAGGTTGACGGGGTGGGGGGAGGACTCGGGGCGGTCGTCCTGCTGCGCGGAGAACCCGGTGCGGGCCAGGTAGCGGTCGAGCAGGCCAGGGGCGATCGCGTTGGCCACGAGGGTGGCGGCCGTGCTTCCGCCGACCCAGTACTCACGCCGTCCGGGATGATCGGCCGCGTACAGGACCCCGTGGGCCGCCACCTCCGGCTGGTAGATCGGCGCTACCGGCTGGGCCGGCTTCGGCAGCCGGGACAGCACCCAGTCGAACTGCGGCGTGTTGACCGCCGGCATCTGCACCATGGTGACGTGGACGTTGCTCTTGTCGTGCAGCAGCTCGCAGCGCAGCGACTCGTTGAAGCCCTGGATGGCGTGCTTGGCGCCGCAGTAGGCGCTCTGCAGCGGGATCCCCCGGTAGGCCAGCGCGGAGCCGACCTGGACGATCGTGCCGGCGTCGCGCGGCAGCATGCGCTTGAGCGCGGCCATCGTGCCGTACACGTAGCCGAGGTAGCTCACCTCGGTGACTCGCTTGTACTCGGCCGCGCCGATCTTGGTGAACGGGGCGAATACCGAGGTGAAGGCCACGTTTACCCACACGTCGATGGGGCCGAGGGTTTTTTCGGCCTGCTCCGCGGCCGCTTCGACCTGATCCGGGTCGGCGACGTCGACCCGGATCGGCAGGGCGGTGCCGCCGGCCTCCTCGACGTCGCGGGCCGCGCCCGCCAGGCCGGCCTCACCCCGGGCCAGCAGGGCCACCTTCGCGCCGCGGGCGGCAAAGGCCAGGGCCGTGGCCCGGCCGATCCCGCCGCTGGCGCCGGTCACCACGACCACCTGCCTGCCGTGCTCGCTACTCATTGCGGATCTCCGTTTCCTGGTGGATGCGGGCGGCCTGCGCCGGCCAGGGGGAGGCGAGCCGCTGCGCCGATTCCAGCAGCAGGGCGTGCACAAAGGCCTGCGGCGCGTTTCCGCGTACCTGCCGCTGCGTGATGTCGTATTCCTCAGTGAGCAGGCCGGGAGGACCGCACGCGGCCCGGTTGCGCTCGAACCAGCGGACCGCCTCGACCTCCCGGCCGTGCTGGTGCAGGGCCAGCGCCATGGTGAAGCCGCATAGCAGGAAGGCCCCTTCGGCCTCCCCGAGCGGCCGGGCGTCCGGGCGGTAGCGGTACATGTACCCGTCGCGGGACAGCTCGGTTCGCGCCGCCTCCAAGGTGGCCCGGGCGCGCGGATCCCCGGGCGGTATCGCCCCGCGCAGGGCCGGGAGCAGCAGCGCGGCGTCCACTCTGTCGTCGCCGGGTGCCCGCTGCCAGCGGCCGGAGGGATGCAGGCAGTCGGCCGCGACCTCGGCCAGCAGCCCGTCCGCGAATCCGCTCCAGGCCGCGCCCTGGGTTGCCGGCGCCACCGCGGCGGCCGCCCGCAGGCCGGCTACGCAGGTCAGCCGGGAATGCGCCCAGCGCTGATCGTCCAGCTCCCAGATCCCGGCGTCGGGTTCGTGGCTTCGTTGCCTGATCGCCGCCACGGCCGCTTCCATGGCCCGCCAGCCGTCGGGATCCAGGCGGTCGTGCGCGGCCGCCGCGGCCAGCAGCATCAGCACCTCGCCGAAGGCGTCGAGCTGGAACTGCTTATTGACCCAGTTGCCGACCTTGTCCGACCCGCCTGGGTACCCGGGCAGGTTCAGCCGCCGCTCATCGGGCACCGGATCGCCGCTGATCGTATAGGCCGGCTTGAGCTGCGGCCCGTCGGCCAGGATCCGTTCGGTGACGAACCTGGTGGCGATGTCGAGCAGGGGGTGGGGGCCGGACGCGGCGACAGCCTGCCCGCTGAAGCACTGATCGCGAATCCAGGCGTACCGGTAGTCGTAGTTACGTCCTTCGCCGGCGCGCTCGGGCAGGCTCATGGTCGCGGCCGCGGCCATGCCGCCGTCGGAGCTGGTGAGGCCGCGCATGACCGCGTAGGCGTGCCGGGCATCGCGGTCCGCGATGGTCCCGGAAAGCTTGGGCACGCCCTGGTCCCAGGCCGCGCTGGTCGCCTGCCAGGCCTGGTCGGGATCGGCCGGTTTCTCGGCCAGCGGGCGATCCGAGATCTCCAGGACGAGGTCGTGATGGCCGCCCGCCGGGACCGTGATCATGGCCTGGAGGCCGCCGCCGGCTCGCCGTGCCATTCCGCCTGCCCCCGACCAGCGCAGGTACAGCGCGCCGCAGCGCGCGGTCCACAGGTCGCCCTGATGGGAGAGCTGGCTGGGACGATGCTGGCCGAACCCAGCCCGCGGATCGAGGAAGACCCGGACCCGGGTGTCACCGTCGAGCGCCAGGATGCGGCGCAGCGCCACGGCCGTGTGCGGGTCGCCCGGCATGCTCAGCGCCTCACGGCATTCGATGACCTGTGACGTCGTGACCCAGCGGCTGCGCCAGATAAGGCTGTCCTGCTCGTAGTAGCCGCCCCAGACAAAGGACCGCTCGGCCGGGGTCACGGCGTACACGCCTGCCCCGCCGATCAGCGTGGAGAACACCGGGTCGGAATGCCAGCGCGGCGCGCACATCCAGACGAAGTCGCCCCGGGGACCGACCATGGCCCCCCGCTCGCCGTCGGCGAGCAGCGCGTACTCGGACAGCACGTGCAGCGGGAACTCCGGCGCGGAGCCGCTGCCCGTCATGAACGCGGCCGGGGCCCAGCCGGGCCGTCATCCGCACGTGTCATGCGCCGGTTCATCCTTCCGCCGTCTGGACCAGGCCAGCCGCGCCCGCCAGCTGACGGCTAGGGCGATCGGCTCGACGGCACTACCCGGCCCGCCGGCGTCTAATCTCCGGCCAGCGCCAGGACGCGGTTAGCGGCAAGATGACCATCGCCGCTGAGCCACCGCCTCCGCGACGGCGGCGGCCAACACGGCCCACCTCGCCCGGCTGCTCCGCGCCCAGAACTACCCGCCGGTCGGGTAGGCCTGGTCAGATGGCGGGCGGAGCGGCGGGCGGGCGCTGCTCCAGTGCCTGCGCGGCCAGCCGGATCGCGGTTTCGAGCTGAGGATCACGGCCCGCGGCCCAGTCGTGCGGCGCCATGGTCACCTCGACGTCCGGATCCACGCCATGGTTCTCCACCGCCCAGCCGCCGTCAGCGAACCACCAGGCGTATTTCGGCTGCGCCACGATGGTCCCGTCGACCAGGTCGTACTTGAAGTCAACGCCGCGCACGCCGCCCCAGGTCCGGGTGCCGACCACGGTCGCGATGCCGTAGGACTTCAGCGCCTGGATCACGAGGTCGCCGCCGGAACTCGCGTATCCGTCCGTGATCGCCACGATCGGGCCCCGTGGTGCGTCGACCGGGTAGCTCAGCGGTTCCTCGTAGCGGGACAGGTTCCAGCCGATGATGCGCCGGCCGAGCTTCTCGGCCACCAGTTGCCCGGCGTCACCGCCCTGCGTGTCCCGCAAATCCACGATCAGGCCGTCTCGCTGGAACTCGGTGTACAGGTCCCGGTGAAATTCCGCCCAGCCCCGCGGCATCATGTCCGGGATGTTCAGGTAGCCGAGCCGCCCGCCGGAGGCCGCGCGGACCGCGGCCCGCTGCCGGGCGACCAGATCGTGATAGCGGATCGCGTGCTCGCTCGCCAGCGGGACCACGACCGCCCGCCGGTCCGCTCCGTCGCGCCGCAGAGTCAGCTCGACCGGCTGGCCGGCCCGGCCGGCCAGCAGCGCGTTCGGGCCGAGGCCCGGGTCCACCGGCCGCCCGTCCACCGCGACAATGAGATCGCCCGGCGCCGCGGCGACGCCCGGGCCGGCCAGCGGGGAGCGCGCGCCGATCACCGACGACTCGCCGGGCAGGATCCGCGCGATCCGCCAGTTCCCGTCCCCGGTGCGCTCGAGATCGGCGCCGAGCAGGCCCTGAGCCAGGCCCGGGTCACCGCCCGAGGCCGCCGGCAGTACCCCGGCGTGCGAGCTGCCCATCTCGCCCTGCAGTTCCCACAGCAGGTCGTGCAGGTCATCCGAGGAGGCGATGCGGTCCAGCAGCGGCCGGTAGCGCCCGGCCATCGCGGCCCAGTCCACCCCGGCCATGTCGGCCCGCCAGAAGTTGTCCCGCATCAGCCGCCATGCCTCGTGGTACATCTGCGCCCACTCGGCCGGCGGTTCGACCGTCACCCCGATCCGGTCCAGGCCGACGCGGACCACCTCGTCCGAACCGACCGGCTTGATCGCCAGCGACTCCCCGTTCCGGTAAGCCAGCCGGGCCCCGTCGGCGGAGACCGCGTAGTCGTCCAGGGCCTCCACCTCGACCGAGCGCTGGTGCTGCGCCAGGTCATAGCGGACAAGCCGGGTCAGGTCCTCCTCGGCCGCGCCGATCGCGGCCTCACCGAGCTCCCCGGCGCGCGGCCGTTCCAGCCAGAGCACGGTGTCCTTGGCCGCGCGGAGTTTCTCGTAGAGTCCGGCGGCTACCGGGAACGGCACGATCCGCTCGGCCAGCCCGGCGGGGTCGAAGCTAGCGGCCGGGGGGATCTGCCCGGGTCCGGCCGGGCGGCCCGTCAGCCCCGGCGCGAACGGCGATGGCGTCGTGGCCAGCAGCGGAACGAGGTACGGCCGGACACCGGGCAGGAACCCGAGATCCCAGTGGTGCGCGTCGTAGACCGGATCGAAGGCGCGATTGGACAGGAACGCCAGGTACTGGCCGTCCAAGGTGAATGCCGGCGAGGTGTCGTCGAATCGCTGCGGGGTCACGTCGGTGACGGTGCCGTCGGCCAGCCGGGCCAGCCGGATCTGCGCGGCGCCGCGTTCCGGCCGCCACGGCTGCGACCAGGCGAGCAGCGTGGAGTCGGGGGAGAAGGCCAGGCCCGCCACCTCGGCGTTGGTGCTGCGCGCGATCTCGGTGATGACCGGCTCGCCGTCCAACGCCACCGTCAGCAGCCGGCCGTCGGCGCAGGCGACCGCGGCCGTGCGCCCGTCCGGAGCCACCGCTAGTTCCAGGATCCGGCCGAACTCGCCGGGCCCGATCCGCCTCGCCGCCGCGCCGTCAGCGGGGATCACGTCCAGGCCGTCTTCGCCGCCCTTATCGGACGCGCAGGCAACCGTGTCGGTGCCGGGGATGACCACCGGAAGCCGGCCGCGCACGCCTGGTTCGGCCAGCAGGGCCCGGGCCGGCCCGTCGCGCTCGGACAGCCAGTGCACGGTACCGCGCACCTCGACGCCGAGCGCCCGGCCGGCGCCGTCAAGCGCGAACGAGCCCAGCTGCGACTTCGCGGACACCGGGTAGGGGGCCCGGCCGGAGCGGTTTCCGCTGAGCCGGATGTCCAGGCGCACCGGCTCGGCGTCGAGCGACTCGAGCAGCCAGATCTCCCCGGCCTGCTGGTAGACCACGCGCTGGCCGTCGGTCGTCGCGTGCCGCGCGTAGTACTGGCCGAGGCCGGTATGGCGGCGCAGGCCCGTGCCGTCCGGGAGCGCGGAATAGAGCGCGCCGGTCCCCTCGTGATCCGACAGGAACGCGACCCGGGAGCCCGCGAACATGGGATTCACCAGGTTGTCGCCGACGTCGGCGAAGATCCGCGTGTAGTGCGAGCCGTCCGGTGAATACCAGATCTTCCCGCCGGCACCGCCGCGGTAGCGCTTCCACTGAGCTGGCTCGGCCGGCTCGAAGTTCATCGGACTGCCGACCAGCACCGCACCGTCGCGGACGGCGACGTCGCCCGCCGGGCCGTAGCCGAGCCGGCGGGCTGGCCCGCTCAGCGGCACCGCGAACGCCCAGGTCTTCATGCTGAAATGCTGGCCGGCGCGGCTGAGCACGAGGACTTCGTCGTCGCTGACCCAGCCGCGCACGGTCGCGAACCGGTCACCCCAGTACGTGAGCCGCCTGGCCGGGCCGCCGTCCGCGGACACCGCGTACGCCTCCCGCGCGGCGGCCCGGCCGACCGCCCGGGAGCCGTCGCCAGTCGAGGTCCAGGCGACGTGCGTAGCGGCCGGGTTCAGCCGCGGATGCCGCACCGGGGCCTGGTCAGTCGTCAGCCGCCACGCCTGGCTGCCACGGCCGCCGGCCGCCTCGCTCAGCGAGGCGAGCCAGAACGTCGTCCTCGGCCATGAACGTGATCAGGTCGCGGGCAACGTGCGGATAGCGCAGGTAGCTCGTCAGCTGGCGCATCTCAGAGTTCCTTAGCCTGCTCGGGTGAGGGCGGCGGCTTCGGCCCACGCGTCGTATTCGTAGATCCACCGCCGGTCGACCAGCTGGCGGCCGGAGCTGTCCCAGCCGGCGCCCTGCCGCCGTGAGCCTAGCTGGACGCGTGCCGTCCGGTCCCGCCGCAGGCCTTCGTAGGCGGCGAGCGCCTCCGGCACGCCGGGCGGGCCCGGGCTGGCGGCCAGCAGGGTGGCCAGCGCCACCGCGTCCTCCAGGGCCTGGTTGACGCCCTGACCCAGGTGGGGCAGCATCGGGTGCGCCGCGTCGCCCAGCAGCGTCAGCCGCCCGCTGCTCCACCGGGGCAGCGGCGCCCGGTCGTACATGCCCCACTGGAACCCGCTGCCGCCGGGCCCGCTGATCGCGGCGATGACCTGCCCGATCATCGGGTCCCAGCCGTCGAAGTGCGCGGCCAGCGCGGCCGGGTCGCCGGGCGCCGACCACGACTCACGGACCGCGGTACCGGACGGGACGAAGCCCACGTAGTTCAGCAGCTGCCCGGCCCGCACCGGGAACGCCAGGAAATGCCTGCCCTCGCCCATCCACATCCGGATCGTGCCATCGGGGTACTCCGCCGGGCGCGGCACCAGGCCCCGGTAGGCCACCACCCCGGAGAACACCGGTCCGGCCGGGGGCACCACGAAGCCCTGCAGGACCGAGTGGATGCCGTCGGCGCCGATCACCACATCCGCCGTGGCGGTGCTCCCGTCGGCGAACACGGCCGTGGCGCTGTGCGCGTCCTGGCGGAAGCCCGTGCACCGGTGCCCGGTCCGCACCGTGCCCGGCGGCAGCTGCCCGGCCAGCAGGCCGAGCAGGTCGGCCCGGTGGATCCCGACGTTCTGCCCGGCCAGGGCGAACCGGTAGGGCTCGTGCCGCACCAGCTGCCCGTCAGGGAGCCGCAGCTCAGATGAGGTATACGGGGCGCCCAGCCGCCTGACGTCCTGGCCGGCCCCGAGCCGCTCCAGCATCCGCAGCCCGTTCGGCGCCAGCGACACCCCCGCGCCGACCTCGGCCAGCTGCTGGGCCTGCTCATGCACTTCGACGTCGATCCCGGCCCGCGCCAGCGCAATCGCCGCCGCGATCCCGCCGATCCCGCCACCGGCAACCACCGCCCGCAAAGCCGCGTCCCCTTTCTTCCTCCGAACGGCCCCGCACCCGCTCCCCGCACCGTGAGAGTCCGCTCGGGAAAGGCCGGATCAGGTCCGAGCTTCTCACGCAACCGCCGCACGTGCACGGTGACCCGGTCGTCCCAGCACCGGTGGCGGGGTTAGGCCGCCGGATCGGCCTTCTTGCTCGCTGGCGCCGCGGCCTTGGCCCGGTCACGGACGGCCCGGAAGCGCTGCTGGGCACCCTGCTTGGTGAGCCCGTAGCACGCGCCGATCTCGATCCAGGTGGCCCCGGCCTTGCGAGCGGCTTCGACCTGGGCGGCCTCGATCTAATACGCCACCCGGGGAAGCGGGCCGGCTCGTCGTCACCGCGAGCGAGGGCAGCCGGGACTTCTACCCCTACCAGTGCGCCCTGCGGCTGGCCGGTAGTCTCGGAACGCCCCTGATGGAGCTGACCGGTAATCACGCCGGGATGCTCCAGCATCTCGCTCAGTTCGCCGCCCAGCTGCGGAGCCTGCTGCAACAGCCGGTCCCCGACGGGCCCGGGAACACCGAGACCTGCCCGGAGGTGACGAAATGATCTACCTGATCAAGCGGCTGATCCGCTGGCTGCGGATGCGGCGACGCCGTGCCTAGGATCGTCACCATGGCACCGGCCTCACCGGGTCTTGAGCAACCGCCCGCGCCGCCGCGACCTGCAGAAGGACCAGAGCCGTCTCGACCTCGCCCCGGCGGCGTTCGAGCTGGCCCGGCAGCACGGGCTGGCCGACGTGCGCGCTCTCCAGATCGCGGCGGCGACCGGCGTCTTACCCCGGACCTTCAACAACTACTTTCCCAGCAAGGAAGCGGCGATCGCCTGGCCAGCCACCCAGCGGGGGAGCCATGCTCGCGGCCAGCCTGGCCGCCGGAGGAGCCGCTCGCGGACGCTCTCGCCGAGGCGGCCTGCCGCTGGCATGTACGAGCGAGACGAGATGGCGGATGGGCGTGGCCGAGGGCCAGCTGAACCCAAGGTGCTGGCCGCGGTGGTCACCGGAGCGAATAGGGACACCGTCGCCTCGATTGCTGCCGGGTGGAAGCGCGCACGGCTGCCGTCCCGGGCGGAGCCTAAGCCCTTTCTTGACAGGCTAACACCGTTAGCCTTGGGTTAAGGCTAATGTCGTTAGCTATCAGAAGGGAGGATCTCATAAGCACCGCTACCACAGCCATCCGCGGCTGCCGGTTCCCGGCCACCGCGCGCCGGACGGCCTGGATGGCATGGTCCGCGTTCCTGCTCGCCTTCGCGATCCTCGAAGGAATCAATCACGGCGGTGCCGCCTGGGTCGCGCTGGCTGGCGGCCTGATCGCGCCGGATCTGACGTTCGCCGCGGCGGCGGGCGCCCGCGAGCCGTCCGTCCGCGGCCAGCTCCCGCGCCGGGCCGTGCCGTTTTACAACACCGCCCACCGCACCTGGATCCCGCTGGCGCTGGCCGCCGCCTACACCGTGGCGCCGCTGGACATTCCCGCGCTGTTCACCTTCCTGCTCGCCTGGATGCTGCACATCGCGGTGGATCGCGTCGCGGGCTACAACCTGCGCACCCGGGACGGGTTCATCCGTGCTCAGGCCCGCGAAACGGCGGCCGCTGCTTCGGTGCGGGCGGCGGATCGACGTCGCGGCGGCCCACGATCGTGACCAGCAGGCCGCCCGGGCGCAGCACGCCGATGGAGCGGCGGGCGGTGTCACCGCCGATGGTGTCCAGCACCACGTCCACGTCATCGACCTCCGCGGCGAAGTCGACGGCACGGTAGTCGATCAGCTCATCGGCGCCCAGGCCCGCGACGAAGTCGTGCTTGGCCGCGCTCGCGGTGCCGATCACGTACGCGCCGCGGATCCGGGCGATCTGGACCGCCAGGTGCCCGACACCGCCGCCGGCGGCCCTCGGCGGCACGGCGAGCTGGCCGGGCTGATCGGCGGCATCTCGAACAAGGTGCTCACCCGCTCGGCTGGACCCTGATCGACCCGATCAGGGTGCTGGCCCAGTGGGCCGAGGCCCACGGCGACGCCATCCTCGAGGCCCAGGACCGCGCCTGACCGGACCGGTCCCGTCCGTTACCGGGAGGACGTCCCGCTGCGCCGGATCCGGGTTCCGCCGACGAGCGAGAACGAGCGGATATGGACGGTCGGCGCGCCGGGACCTGGTTCCGGGCCGCGGTCGATCCTAGTGCCGCCGATCAGGCTGAAACCCGAGGTCTCGACGCGTATCCCCGGGGGAATCGTGATATTGCTCCCTCCCACCAGCGCCACCTGGGTCAGCATGACCTGCGGGGCGGCCAGCTGAGCCTGGCTGAGGTCCAGCTGGGCACCGCCGACGAGGGCGCCCACGATCACGTGGCGCTTCATCCGCCACGGCCCGCGGATCTTCAGGCCGCCGATCGGCGAGATGTGCCAGGACGATCCGCTGGAGGCCCCGGTGCTGACCGCGCTGCCGGCCGTAGCGGCATCCGCGGGCAGGTCGGCGACCACCCGGTCGAGATCAGCCCGGGTCCGCGCCGTGGTGGCGAGCTCCATCCGCTGGCTGAACTCCTCCAGGGTCAGCCGCCCGTCCCCGGTGGCGGCGCTGAGCCGCTCTACGGTCGCGTCCCGTTCGGCGTCCGAGACCCGGACTCCCGCCGCCGGCTCCTGGTCGCCCGTCGTTCCGTCCATCGCTGCCTCCGTCTGCCGCCCGTCACCTTGCCGGGACCACCATAGCGGCCGACGGAGGGCCGGAAGGGCCGGATTTGACCCGCTTTGGCACCGTCCTACGCGCAGCCCTGGTAGTGCCCCTGCGGGATGACCGCCGGCTGCGGTCCGAGCGGACCGTCCGCGATGTACAGCTCCGACCCGGCCGGCCACAGGGATGCCTTGAACGTCATCGTGAACGTGAGGTGGCCGCCGGCCGCATGGAGCTCGACGAGCCCGACCGGGCTGCGCCGCGGGGCGCTGTCCGCGCTGCACGAGCCGCCGCCGAAGTGCAGCAGCGCGGGCACCCCGTTCGCGGCCAGGGCCTGCTTGAGCTGCGCGGCGTCGGCGAGCTCGCGCAGGGTCACGGTCACGCTGCCGTCCCCACCGGCCTGCACCGACCAGGCTGCGAGGCTCACGTTCGTGCCGCCCGTCCCGGTCGGGTTGGCGGTCCCGGTCGTAGCCGGCTGGGCCACGGACGCGCCCGGATTCGCCCGGGGACCAGTGCCCGGTGCGCCCAGCGCTAGCGTCAGGGCCGCGCTCACCGCCAGGCAGGCGCTCGCCACGCCCCCGTACGCGGTCATGCGGCGGCGCCGCCGCCGGGCCCGGGCGGCCGTCAGGACCTGCGGCAGTCCGGCGTTCGCGTCCCTGGCTGGAATGGTCTCGTCCACCGCGCGCCGGACCGCGGTCAGGACGGAAGTGGTGCTGCTGCCGAGGTTCATCGGATGGCCTCCTGGCCGGTAGTGAGCTGATCGACGGCGTCGAGGGGCAGGGTCGCGCGCAGCGTGGCCACCGCGCGGGACAGGTGGGCACCGACCGTGCCGGGCGCGATCCCGAGCAGCCGGGCGGTGGTCGCGATATCGAGATCCAGGAAAACCCGCAGCGCGATGACCTCCCGCTGCCGCCTGGGCAGCGCGCGCAGCGCGGCGAGAACCGCCGGGCCGGGGCCGGGCCCGGGCTCCCCGCCGGGTTCCCACCGCTGCGCCGCCGCCGCGTCGTGGTCGCCCAGCGGCACCTCGCGCCGGTGCCGGCGCCACCACGAGGTGCCGGCGTTCAGCGCGGTCCGGACGACCCACGCCTCCGGTGCCGGGTGGTCGCGGACCGTCCGCCACGACACCAGAGCCCGGGTGAACGCCTCGGCCACCAGGTCCTCGGCCAGGTCGGGACGCCCGGCCCCGGCGATCACCGCCCGCAGGCAGCGCTGGTAACTGGCCCGGTAGAACTCGGCGAAGCCCGTCTCGTCTTGTCGCACATTCCCCTAACGCCTCAGTCACCCGGAACTTTACCTGCGCGATAATCGGGGCGGTGAGCACCATCGAACGTCCCATGCCGCCCCTGAACGCCGACGAGCGCACCACGCTCGAGAGCTGGCTTGACTTTCACCGCGCCACCCTCGCCCTGAAGTGCGACGGCCTAGACGATGCGCAAGCCGCCGCCGCGTCCGTGCCGCCGTCCGGCTTCACGCTGACCGGCCTCGTCCAGCACATGGCAGAGGTCGAACGGAACTGGTTCCGCCGGGTGCTTACCGGGGAACAGGCGCCGCCGATCTACGACCCGCAGGCCGATCCGCGTGGTCCCGACGGCGGCTTCGAACTGGCCGAGGGCGCCACCTTGGGCGACGCCCTGGCCACCTGGCGCGCGGAGATGGACCGCGCCCGCGAGCACTGCGCCACCCGGACCCTGGCCGATACCGGTCGCTTCATGGAGCAGGACGTCAGCCTGCGCTGGATCTACGTCCACCTGATCGAGGAGTACGCCCGCCACAACGGCCACGCCGACCTGCTCCGGGAGCGCATCGACGGCGCCACTGGTGCGTAGGGGCCGCCCCGGGCAGTGCTGAATCCCGGCCGGACGGCAGGACGCGATCGCCCTGGAGCGCCTGGCTTCCAACACCAGTGAGAACTTCTGGCTGTCCGCCGAATTGCTGCGCGATATCGGCGTGGACCCGCAGACCTTCCTCGTCGTGCACAAGCCCTACGCCGAGCGGCGCACCATGGCTACCGCAAGACGTCGCTGGCCAGCCACGCAAGTCGCGGTCACCTCCGAGCGGATCGGCTTTGATGACTACTGCGACGGAGATGTCCCTGCGGGGCGGGTCCTGTCGATGCTGGCTGGCGAGGTGCTCCGCCTGGAGTACTACGCAGCGACTGGCCTCATCGACCTGGACGAACCCGTCCCCGAAGACCTGCTCGACGCGGCCCGAGAATTGCAGGCCGCAGGATACGACAGCCGCGCCGTCCGCCAATAGCCTGCCGGAGACCGGCCGCGCATACCGTTCATGACCGTCCGGGCCCGTAGGTCTGGGCTTGGCCGGGGGAGGGGTCTTGGGCATGGCATCTTGCTCCCGTAGCGTTGTCTCACTGGACCCTTACCGCTGTGACTCCGGGAGCAGGCAATGACGCAGACCCCGCCCTATCAGGTAACCGACCCGGCCACCGGTGAGGTGGCCGATTCCTTTCCCTTCGCCACGGACACGGAGGTGACGGACGCGCTCGCCGCCGCGACGGAGGCGTTCACGGCCTGGAGGCAGCGCCCGGTCGCCGAGCGCGCTGCGGTCGTGAAGCGGGTCGCCGAGCTGTTCACCGAGCGCGCCGCCGACCTGGCCGCGCTGATCACCAAGGAGATGGGCAAGCGGCCCGCGCAGGCCGTCGGCGAGGCCGAATTCTGCACCGACATCTTCAACTACTACGCCGACAACGGCCCCGGGCTCATCGCCGACAAGCCGCTGCCCGGCCATGACACCGCGCGGGTCGAGTACCGGCCCGTCGGCCCGGTCCTCGGCGTGATGCCGTGGAACTACCCGTACTACCAGGTGGCCAGGTTTGCCGCGCCCAACCTGATCGTCGGCAATACCGTCATCCTCAAGCACGCGGAAAACTGCCCGACCTCGGCCCTGGCGATCGCGCAGATCATGAAGGACGCGGGCGTGCCGGACGGCGTGTACATCAATCTCTTCGCGACCCACGAGCAGGTCGCCACGATGATCGCCGACCCGCGGCTGCGCGGCGTGTCGCTGACCGGATCCGAGCGGGCCGGCACCGCGGTCGCCGAGACGGCCGGCCGCAACCTGAAGAAGGTCGTCCTCGAGCTCGGCGGCTCCGACCCGTACATCATCCTCGACACCCCCGACGTCGAGGCGGCGGCGGAGACCGCGTGGGCTACCCGGATGGAGAACGTGGGCCAGGCCTGCAACTCCAACAAGCGGATGATCGTCATGGACGACGTCTACGACGACTTCGTGGCCGCCCTGGTCAAGCGGGCCGCCGCGATGACGCCGCGTCCGGCGGGCGACGACTCCGACGAGGCCTACAGCCCGATGGCCTCCCGCAAGGCGGCGGAGAACCTGCTGGCCCAGGTACAGGATGCGGTCTCGAAGGGCGCTACGTTGCACGTCGGCGGCACGCTCGACGACGGCAAGGGCGCGTACTTCGCCCCGGCCGTGCTGACCGGCGTGACCCCGGAGATGCGGGCTTACCGCGAGGAGCTGTTCGGCCCGGTCGCCGTGGTCTACAAGGTCAGCGCCGACGACGAGGCGGTCAAGCTCGCCAACGTGGTGGACTTCGGTCTGGGCGGCGCGGTCTGGTCGGCCGACGAGGAGCGGGCGGTCAACGTCGCCGAGCAGCTCGAGGTCGGTATGGCCAACGTCAACACTCCGGCGGGCGAGGGTGCGGACCTGCCGTTCGGCGGCACCAAGCGCTCCGGCTTCGGCCGCGAGCTCGGCCCTCTCGGCATCGACGAATTCGTCAACAAGCGCCTCTTCTACGTCGAGAAGTAGCGCCGGACGAGCAACACGCCAGCGCCGCACCGGGGTCACCCCGGTGCGGCGCTCGAAGGGAACAGCCTGACCAGCGTCAAGGCGAGCCCGTAACCGCGGACCTGGCCACCGACGCGGGAGTGGACGCGATCGCCCGGACGGGCTGCGGGCACAGGTTGCCTGTCCCGGCGTGATCGCCACCGAGTTCCACGAGCGCCAGGGCGGCCTGCTGCATGGGCATGGACTGGCGGGCGCGCAGCCGGAGGCGGCCCTCGGCGAGCAGGGCGATCGTTTCATCGAGGGCGCCGGGCGCACGGTCGGGCGTGGGCTGGGAGAGCGCGACGCCGTGGCCGGCGGCGGCCGGGTCGGACAGGGTGATGACCCGCTCGGGTCCGCCGGCCAGGGTGATCGCGTCGGCCAGGACACCGGTACCGGCCGCGTCGAGCACGGCGTCCACCGCGCCTAGGGCGCGGACCCGGCTGACCAGGCCCGGCCCGTAGCGCACCGGTGTGGCTCCCAGTTCGCGGGCGAGCGCTTCGTCGTGTTCGCCGACAGCGCTGATCACCTTGATCCCCTGGGCGGCCGCGAGCTGCGTGGCGATGATGCCGACGGATCCGCCGCCGCCGAACAGCAGCAAGGTCTCGCCGCTGGTGACGTTCAGCTGCCGCAGGACGCCGACGGCCGCCTCGGCCGAGCTGGGCAGCGCGGCGGCATCGATCCAGGAGACGAACTCTGGCTTACGGGCCCAGCACGGCGTCCGGAGGGAGCGGCCAGGCCTTGAGATGGCCGGCCCGCGGGGCGAGATCGGCCGGGCTGATACCGGCGGCCTTGACCTTGATCCTGATCTGTCCCTCGCCTGGCTCCGGCAGCGGAACCTGGGCCCACTTCAGCACCTCAGGCGGTCCGTATCCGGTCATTACCACCGCGTTGGGCATGGCAGTTCCTTCCCGTGGCGAGCCCGCTCACCTTTTCCGTAATCTATGTGACATGTCACGTAATAATCAAGGTGACGTGTCACGTAATTTTCGTGGGCGGGCGGCCCTCGTCAGCCCCCTGCCGGGTGCCAGTCGACGGGCGGCGGGAGCGAGCCCAGCTCGATGATGTTGGCGTACACGCTTTCCAGCGCCTCGCTGAGCGGCCCCGCCAGGCCGGCCGGCAGCCCCCCGAAGAACAAGCGCCGGACCAGGTCCACGTGCCCGGGCGCCGCCTCCGCCAGGGCCTGCCGCCCCCGGTCGGTCAGTGTCACCTCGGTGACCCGCTTGTCCGCGGCGGACGGGTCGCACGTCACCAGGTCCCGGGCGTTCATCCGCCGCACGTGGTGCGACACCCGGCTGCGCTCCCAGCCGAGCTGGGCGGCGAGCACGGTGATCGGCATCCGTCCCGCGTCGGCCACGCTCAGCGCCGTCAGCACGTCGTAATCCGGCAGCGACATGCCGCTATCGGCGAGAAGCTGGCGGTTCATCTCGTACGACAGGCGCAGCTGGACCCGGATATAGGCCAGCCACGCCCGTTGCTCGTCCCCGTCGAGCCATCCGCCGGCAGGCGCGGGAACGGCCCCACCACTACGTGACATATCACCTGAGTTTACTGCTCACGCCCTAAGCGGTTATGTCGCTGAGGACGAAGACCGTCGTGGCGGCCGCGATCGCGACGAGGAGGTAGACGGCGCCCAGGATCAGCCCATGCGCGTAGCCCACGCCCTCGCCGCCGCCCGAGGCCACGGCCAGGATCGACTGACCGGGCAGCCACTGCTGGATACTGGGCACGATGCGGGTGACGATGTTCTCGACGGCGAGCAGCCAGGCGAAGCCGATAATGACCGCGGCCACGGCCGACCGGACGAACTGGCCCAGCGCCATCCCGAGCACGCTGTAGCCGACCACGGCGAGCGCGAGGTCACCCAGTTCGCGGAACAGGTCACCCAGCCCAGGCCCGGTGAACCAGGCGCTCGTCGAGACGCCACGGCTGTGGGCCGCGGCCACCGCCGCGATCAGGGCGATGACCGCGGCGAAGCAGAGCGCGAGCAGCAGGAAGGTGATCACGCCGAGCATCTTGCCGGCCAGCAGGACGGTACGGCGCGGCTGGCGCACGAGCAGCTGGCGCAGCGAGCCGAGGCTGTACTCGCTCGCGACCTGTGAGGCCGCTATCCCGAAGGCCACGACGCCCAGCAGCATGGCGGCCCGGGCGACGCCGATGACCAGCCCGTTCGGCTGGGCGAGCTGACGCAGCGTCACGATCCCGCCGTTCGCCGACGCCTGGGAGAAAACCAGGACCACGAACAGCGAAGCCGTCACGGCCAGCCCACCGAAGGTCGACCAGAACAGGGTCGGCCGCCGCAGCTTGGTCCACTCGCTGGTAAAGGCGCCCCACGTCATCGGATGGCTCCCATCTCCTGGCCTTCCGGCACGTCGGCTGATTCCAGGCCGGTCAGCGCGAAAATGCCCGCTCCAGGCTGCGGGTGCGCTCGGCGAGCTGGCGCAGGGTGATCCCGTGGTGCGCCGCGAGCCGGTTCACGTCCGCCGCGCCGAGGCCGGACTTCCGGATGAGTAGCACGCCATCGGTCTCACTGGCCGTCACCTCGCAGCCAGCCTGCCGCAGGAGGCCGGCCAGCCGTTCGCGGTCCGCGTCGTGTTCCGGGGCGATCAGGAACTCCGCCTGCTGAGTGGCGCGCAGCACGTCCACGCTGCCCTGGTGGACCAGCCGGCCTGCCCTGATCATCACCACGTAGTCACAGATCTGCTCGATCTCCGAGATCAGGTGGCTCGAGACCAGCACCGTGATCCCGTCCTCGGCAAACGACCTGATGAGGCTGCGCATCTCGACGATGCCGGCCGGATCGAGGCCGCAGACCGATCCCGCGGGGATGGCCAGCGCCACATCGTCGACGACGACACGGTTGCCGAAGCGCTTGGTCAGGCCGGTGGTCAGCACGGCCTGCGCCCCAGCCGGCCGCTCGTCCGTCCAGGGCACCGACTGTTCCATCACCATGGCGGAACCCTATGGACGTATACGTCACATCCGCCTCAGTCACCGGCCGATATCATCCTCCGGGCGTAGCGGTTTCATCCTGGCTGGTGCACGAGGCCGGCCGCGGTCTCCGTCGCCAGGATCAGCTGATGCCCGGGTCCTCGTCACCGGCACGGTCCGGTGCACCGCTCTGCTCCTCGGCCAGGCCCGCACCACGGTCCTCCAGCGGGGCGCCGATATCCCAGGCCGACCCCTCGGCGGCGGGCAGGCCGCCGATGATCGGAACGACCGAGCCGTCATCGGCGGCCGCCTGGCCGGTTTCGACGAGGTACCCGGGGTCCTCGGCGCCCTGGGCCGCGTCCGGCTCCGGCTCCGGCGGTGGCGCTGATTCCGCCGCGGGCGGCGTTGACCTGGCCGGGTCAGTGTCGGTCATGTCAGGCATCTCCTTGGCGAGCACGTTCACTCCTGCGGCGCGCCAGCCCGGCCGGGCTGGCGCGAACCCGAGGCTACCCCGGCATGTGGTCCCTAACCGAGCCTGTCCTCAAAGCGGTCGGCTGACGAGTCCGGGCGAGACGCGCCAGGCAACCGGCCCGTCTCGGTGAGGTGGTCGTGACGCGCTCATGAAGATCGGTAAAGGCCGCGGTCTGGCCGGCGTACAGGCTGAGCGCGCCCAGGCTTCGCTCATCGATCCAGAGCGGCACGCAGAGCATGCTGCGCACGTCCAGTCGCGCTGCTTCCGCGCTGAATTTCGGCCAGCGCTCCCCGCCATGACCGGTCCCCGGATCACGTTTCGGAGCACCCGTCTCCTCGCGGGAAGGCGGGGGCAACCACAACCCCGGGTCCGATCGCGGTGTCCGGGGCCTGTATGGTCGATTACAGGTGAAGCCATCGCCTGCCCTTCCGCGACAGGAGAAAAGATGGCTTCAGCACGCCAAAACGGTAAAAACGCGAGCCGCCCCGCTGCGGCCGGCCAGGACGAGGACGGCCGGTTCCTCACCACGGCGCAGGGCCTGCGCCTCCCCGATACCGATCATTCGCTGAAGGCCGGCGAGCGCGGGCCGACCCTGCTGGAGGACTTCCACCTCCGGGAGAAGATCACCCACTTCGATCACGAGCGCATCCCCGAGCGCGTCGTCCATGCCCGGGGCGCGGCGGCGCACGGCGTCTTCGAGTCGTACGGCACCGGCCGGTCGGTGACGAAGGCCGGGTTCCTGGCGAGCAAAGGGCTGCAAACCGAGGTCTTCGTCCGGTTCTCTACCGTGCTGGGCTCGCGGGGCTCGGCCGACACCGTCCGTGACACCCGCGGGTTCGCGGTGAAGTTCTACACCGCGGAGGGCAACTTCGACCTCGTCGGCAACAACATGCCGGTGTTCTTCATCCAGGACGGCATCAAGTTCCCCGACGTCATCCACGCGGCCAAGCCGCACCCGGACCGGGAGATCCCGTCGGCCCAGTCGGCGCACGACACCTTCTGGGATTTCGTCTCCCTGCACACCGAGGCCACCCATCACGTCATGTGGAACATGAGTGACCGCGGGATCCCGCGGTCCTACCGGACGATGGAGGGCTTCGGCGTCCATACCTTCCGCCTGGTCAACGACGCCGGGGAGACTCACCTGGTGAAATTCCACTGGAAGCCCGCCGCCGGGGTGCACTCCCTGGTGTGGGAGGAAGCGCAGATCACGGCCGGGGTCGACCCGGACTTCCACCGCCGGGACATGGCCGACGGCATCGAGGCGGGCGCGTTCCTCGAGTACGAGCTGGGTATCCAGGTCATGCCCGACGACGGCACCGACAGCTTCGAGGGCATCGACCTGCTCGACCCCACCAAGCTCGTGCCCGAGGAGCTCGCCCCGGTGCAGCTGATCGGGAAGCTGACGCTGAACCGGAACGTGACGAACTACTTCGCCGAGACCGAGCAGGTCGCCTTCCACTCCGGAAACCTCGTACCCGGCATCGAGGTCACCAACGACCCGCTGCTGCAGGCACGGCTGTTCTCCTACCTCGACACGCAGCTGACCCGCCTCGGCGGCCCGAACTTCACCCAGCTGCCAGTCAACCAGGCGCACTGCCCGGTCAACGGCATGCTGCGCGACGGCATGCACCAGACCGCCGTCCCGGCCGGCCTGGCCCCCTACCGCCCCAACAGCATCGACGGCGGCGAGCCCTTGGTGGCCACGGCCGATGAGGGCGGTTACGTGCAGGCCCCCCGACCGGTCGAGGGCACCGTGGTACGGTCCAGCCCGGTCTCCTTCGACGATCACTTCTCGCAGCCGGCGATGTTCTACCGCAGCCTGACCCCGCTGGAGCAGGCGCACATCGTCGAAGCCTTCACCTTCGAGCTCGGCAAGTGCTACGAGCAGGCCATCAAGGAACGCGAGCTGCAGGTGCTGGCCAACGTCGACGCCGACCTGTGCGCCCAGGTCGCGGCCGGCCTCGGCCTGCCCGTCCCCAGCGGCAGCCCGGTCGCCGACGCGGCCTTGTCCCCGGTGCTGTCGCAGGTCGTCACCGAGCCCGGCCCGATCGCCGGCCGCATGATCGGCATCATCGCCGACGCCGGCGCCGACCTGGCCGGCATCGGCAAGATCCGGACGGCCGCCGTCAAACTCGGCGCGACCGCGCTGGTGATCGCCCCCGTGGGCGGTGTCCTGGGCAGCGGCACCCAGGCCGAGACGGTTGACCGGACGCTGCTGACCGCCCGTTCGGTCGAATTCGACGCCCTCGTCGTGGCCGACGGCACCACTGTGACCGGTGACATCAAGCTGACGCTGCTCCTGCAGGAGGCGTTCCGGCACTGCAAGGTCCTGGCCGCGTGGGGCGACGGGACGAGGGTCCTGGAAGCAGCCGGCATCACCGCCGGCGCCGCGGGAGTGATAACGGGCGGCAGAGCCGCCAAGTCCTTTACCGACCAGCTCGCCGCCGCGGTCGGCCTGCACCGGGCCTGGGACCGGGCGCCAGACGTCATGGCCTCCGCCGTCCCGCCTGTCCGCATCTCCTGACCATCAGCCGAACGGAAGCACGCATGACTCACCAACCGGAACACGACCCGCTGGGCGACCTGACCGCCGCCGGGGTGGCGGTGTGGCTCGATGATCTTTCCCGCGAGCTGCTCGTCGGCGGCAACCTTCAGTTGCTTGTCGACAGCCGGCACGTCGTCGGGGTGACCACCAACCCGACGATCTTCGCCTCCGCCCTGTCCAAGGGCGACCGCTACGACGATCAGCTGGCCGACCTGGCCACTCGCGACACGGACGTGGACACCGCGGTGTTCGCCGTGACGACCGACGATGTCCGCGCGGGCTGTGACGTCCTGGCGCCGGTGTACGCGCAGACGGCCGGGCTGGATGGCTGCGTGTCCATCGAGGTAGACCCGCGGCTGAGCCGTGACGCCGCGGCCACCGCCGAGATGGCGCGCCGGCTGTGGACGACAGTGAACCGGGACAACCTTTACATCAAGATCCCCGCCACCCAGGAAGGGCTGGCCGCGATCACCGAGGTGGTCAGCCAGGGCATCAGCGTCAACGTGACGCTGATCTTCTCCCTGGACCGGTACCGCGCTGTCCAGGACGCCTACCTCAGCGGCCTGGAGCAGGCTCACGCCGCCGGCCGGGACCTCACCACGATCAGGTCCGTGGCCTCGTTCTTCATCTCCCGGGTCGACACCGAAGTCGACGCGCGCCTGGACCGGCTGGGCACGCCGGAGGCCGCCGCGCTGAAGGGCTCGGCGGCGATAGCCAACGCCCGCCTGGCCTACCAGGCCCACGAGCAGCTGACCGCCACGGAGCGCTGGCAGCGGCTCGCCCGCCTCGGCGCCCGCCCGCAGCGGCCGCTCTGGGCTTCGACCGGAGTCAAGGATCCCGCTTACCCGGACACCAAGTATGTTGCCGGGCTGATCGCGGCCGGCACCGTCAACACCATGCCGGGCCCGACCTTGGAAGCCTTCGCCGACCACGGCCAAGTCAGCGGCGACACCATCACCGGCAGCTACGACGCCGCCCGTCATCTCCTCGACCAGCTAGCCGCGGCAGGTATCGACTTCGATGACGTCACCGAGCACCTCGAACAGGAAGGCCTGTCGAAGTTCGAGAAAAGCTGGAGCGAACTGGGCGCGACCGTCGCTGCCGAGATGGACCGCCAGCAGCATGACCGCGCCGGGAAGTAACGAGCTACCGGCCCCGCCCCGCTTACCAACACCATCTCGCTATGAGGAGTCATCATGAACAGTCGTAATACCGTTATCCGTGCCATGCACGATGTGGGGGCGGCGGGCTGGTTCGGCGGGTCGCTGATGGGCGCGATCGCCCTGAACGGCGCGTCGCAGGACATCAAGGACCCCGCCGAGCGGTCGAAGATCGCGGCGGACGGGTGGGCCCGGTGGGCGCCGTTCTCGGCCGCCGCCATCGCCGCGCACCTGATCGGGGGCGGCGGCCTGCTGCTGGCGCACCGCGACCGGGTCGCCGGCCAGCCCGGGGTGGGCGCGAACACGGCCGTCAAGACCGCGCTGACGCTGGCGGCGCTGGGCACCACCGCCTACAGCGGCGTGCTCGGCGCCAAGCTCGCCGCCGCGGGCGACGTCGAGACCGAGGGCGGCACCGTCCCGGCTGAGGACACCCCGGACGATGTCGCCCGGACCCAGCAGCGGCTGCGGGTCATGCAGTGGGCCACTCCCGTCCTGACCGGCGTCCTGGTCGTGCTCGGCGCCCAGCAGGGCGAGCAGCAGCGCCCCGCCCAGCGCATCCGCGGCTGGCGGAAAAGCGTAGCCTGACCCGCGCCGACGGCATCGGCTGGTTACCCAGGATCATTAGTATCGTTTAGTATGGTTTTGCCGCTGGCTTGGTGTCATCGGCTGCGATTCTGGGTTTTGGCTGCTCCGGCCCGTGGCAGCGGATTCCATGAGACCCGCTGTCACGGAGGAGCCGTCAATGACCCCGCACGGACTGACCGTTGTTACCGACAGCCTCACCAAGCGTTTCGATGATCTCGTGGCCGTCGACCGGATCGACCTGCAGGTAGCGCCGGGAACCGTCTTCTCCCTGCTCGGGCCGAACGGAGCGGGCAAGACCACCGTGGTCCGGATGCTCGCCACGTTGTCCGAGCCGACGAGCGGCACGGCGATCGTCTGCGGCCATGACGTGGTGCGCGAGGCAGACGCCGTGCGGCGCGCGATCTCCATGACCGGGCAGTTCGCCGCCCTTGAGGACAACCTGACCGCGCGGGAGAACCTGCTGCTGATGGCCCGGCTGCGCGGTTACGGCAAGGCCGCGGCCGGCCGCCTGGTTGACTCCCTCGTCGACCGCTTCGAAATCGGCGAGTTCCGGGACAAGCTCATCAAGGCGGTCTCGGGCGGCCAGCGGCGGCGCGTCGACCTGGCCGCCAGCCTGGTCGTCCAGCCTCAGCTCCTGGTCCTCGACGAGCCGACTACCGGGCTTGACCCCCGCAGCCGCCAGGTTGTGTGGTCGACCGTGCGCGACCTGGTCGACGACGGCGTCACGGTGCTGCTCACCACGCAGTACCTCGAAGAAGCTGACGCGCTGGCCGACGACATCGTCCTGATCGACCACGGCCAGGCGGTGGCCGCCGGGTCACCCAGCGACCTCAAGGCACGCATCGGCGACCAGCGCGTGGATGTCGTCGCCGTCGACCACCAGGGCCTGGACGACCTGGTCGCCGCTCTCTCCGGCCCGTTCCGCATCAGCATCTCGCGGGAGCGCCGGACAGTATCGGTCCCCGCCCCGGGGGAGATCGACGACCTGGCCAGGGTCGCGGCGGCCGTGCGCTCCAGCGGGATACCGATCGACGAGATCGCTCTGCGGCGGCCCACCCTGGACGACGCCTTCCTGGCTCTCACCGGCCAGCCCCCGGCGGCGAGCACACCGGCCGATGACACCCTCGCGGAGGCAGCGTCATGACTACCACCATCTCACCCGCCGGCGCCGCCCAGCGCGCCGCCGGAGCCCTGCCGCCGCGGCCCCGGCGGTCCGTCCGGTACCTGCGCGAGACCGGCTTGCTCGTCGGCCGGGGCCTGCGCACCATCCCCAGGGTCCCCGAGCGGCTGAGCGACGTGACCATCCAGCCGATCATGTTCACCCTGCTGTTCCTGTACGTGTTCGGGTCGGCCATCCACGTCCCCGGCAGCTACCAGGACTACCTGCTGCCCGGCCTGCTCGGCCAGAGCGTGGCCTTCGGCGTGATCGGCGCCGGCGTGGCCACCTCGACCGATTTCTCGAGCGGCGTGGTCGACCGCTTCCGGTCGCTGCCGGTCATCCGGATGTCGGTTATCTCCGCTCAGGTGATCGGCCAGATCATCGAGCAGGTCCTCGGCATCGTGATCGTGGCCGGGGTGGGGCTCGCCCTCGGCTGGCGCCCGCACCTGGGCGGCGGCCGGGCCGTCGAGCTTGTGGCGCTGATGCTGCTCGGGCTGTTCGCCTTCACCTGGGTCGGGGTCCTCGCGGGCATGCTGATCCACAGCTCCGACGCCATGCAGGGCATCGGGTTCGCGGTCATGCTGCCGCTGTCGTTCCTGGCCGGCACGTTCGTCCCGATCTCGGGGATGAAGCTCGTGCCCCGCGCCATCGCTGAATGGGATCCGCTGTCGGCGCTGGTGGCGGCCGTCCGCCAGGTCAGCCAGGGGACCCAGTCACGTGGTTCCCTGCAGCTCGACCATCCGGTGCCGGCCACGATCGCCTGGTGCCTGCTCATCATCGTGGTCTGCGTGCCCCTGGCCCTGCGCCGGTTCAGGACCGCCAGCGCATAGGCGAGACGCCGGGGGGCGCCCGCTACTGATCGTCGTCAATGACGATGTCGTCGATGATGACGTTGACGGCGACGGTCTGCAGGCCGATCTGGTCGCGCAGGGCGGCGATGACATGCTGCTGGATGTCCCGCGCTACTTCGTGTACAGGGTCTGCGTAGGTGACCGCCACGGCGAGGTCGACGATCGCGGTGCGGCCCAGGACCCCTACGGCGGCGTGGGGATGACGGTGCCGGAAGGTGGCCCGCTCAGCGAGCGCCGCGGTCTTGCTGTAGGTGCTGCGGCCGAGGGCGACGCGGACGCCGGGGACCAGGCGGGCGCTGTCGCGGGCCAGGGCGGCCACGATCCGGGCGGCGATGCGGATGGCCCCGTCCTCGGTGGTCTGCAGGGTGTACCACACGTCGCGGATCAGCACCCGGATCTGGCTCATGACGGCTGCGGTCAGGCCGGGGGGAACCGGTACCGGGGCGGCTGCCGCATGCGCTACCGGTGCCCACAGGGCGGTGAACTCCGCGATGGCGGCCTGGCAGTGCACGCAGTCCCGCTGATGGGGATCCCGGCCTGCCTCGCGGCCGTCGGCTACCTGTTCGAGCAACGGGTCGATCTCGGCTCCGCACGGCAGTGCGTCCGCGTCCATCAGCTGCGCCACAGCCTGCCTGTCGGCGGGCGCCTCGTTCACGGGGCCGGTCACCTCCATTCCTCCAGCTTCTTCCCTAGTGTGCGCCGTGCCCGGAACAAATGGCTACGGATAGCCGGGACGCTACTGCCGGTCACCTCCGCGACCTCGGCGTAGGATAGCCCTTCGAAGTGGTGCAGCACCACGGCTGCGCGCTGGGGAAGCGGCAGCGCGGCCAGGGCACCGGTGACCGCGTCACCGGCGAGGTTGCGCTCGGCCTGTGCCGCGGGCCCGGTTCCGGGATCGGTGACGGTGTCGAGGAGATCGGTCGGATCGCCGCCCCGGCCGCGGGTGATCTTGTTGAGGGCCCGCCGGGTGACGATCTGATAGAGCCAGGTCGAGAACGACGAGTCGGCCTTGAACCGGGCGAGATTCTCCCACGCCGCTATCAGGGCATCCTGGGCGATGTCCTGAGCGTCATGGTGGTTACCGCACAGCCGCAGCGCGACGCGGTAGGCCATCGCGGCATGCCGCTGGACGAGCATCTCGTACGCGTCGAGGTAGCCTTCCCGCGCCCGGTCGACGAGGTAGCCGTCCCCCACCTCCTGTCTTGTCCGCATTCCCCGTCCCGCTATCAGCTTGTCCTCTGACGCCGCGCCAGCTCGGCCCAGAAAAAGCCGGAAATAGTGCGACGATCCGCTCTGCGCGGTGTCTAACTTAGTGGCGGCTCGAGGGACCCTGCTTCCCCGGCTGGGCCGCTCCACATATTCGCCCGCACCATAACCGCCAGTCAAGGGAGCCCTCCATATGAGTCAGCCCGCAGCGTCAATGACGAGTGAGCAGACCCCGGTCACCACGAGCACCACCGCCAGCCCGGCCACCCGGGACCGGCTCGCCACCGGGGAGGGGCAGATATCGGTCGCCGATGGCGTCGTGCAGAAGATCGCCGGCAAGGCATGCCGCGAGATCCCCGGCGTGCACGCGATGGGGTCCGGCGGTGCCCGCGCCTTCGGCTCACTCCGTGAGCGCATCCCGGGCAGCCAGGGCCCCAACGTCGCGCAGGGCGTCGGGGTCGAGGTCGGCGAGACCGAAGCCGCGATCGACCTGGACATCGTGGTCGACTACGGTGTCCCCATCGCCGAGCTGGGCCGCAGCATCCAGCGCAACGTCAAGCAGACCGTCGAGCGGATGACCGGCCTTCGCGTGGTCGAAGTCAACGTCGCCGTGGACGACGTCTACCTCCCCGCCGACGACGACGGTCAGGACACCCCCTCCCGCGTGGCATGACCGTGCCGCCAGTGGACAGCGTCTCCGGATCCGCCGTCATAGACGGGATCGATGTCGATGCCGTCGGCGCGGTCGTCCGGGGCTGCCCGGGCGTGTCCGGGCTTGACGGCGGCCCGTTCAGCGGGGTCGCCTCTTACCTGCCCGGCCGCAAGGTCGAGGGCATCATGGTCAGGGACGGCCGGGTGATCGTGCAGATCCGTTCCCGCTGGGCGGTCCCGGCCCCCGAACTGGCCGCCGTTATCACCGCGGCGCTGGGCCCGCTCACCGGGAACCGCCCGGTCGATGTCGTGATCGCCGACATCGACGATCCTCCCGCTGTCCCGGTTTCTCCCGTATGGATGTGAGTGATGAACCGTACTGCGCTTGCCACCGTAACCGGCCTGATCCTAGGCCTGGCCCTGGTGTTCGGCAGCTTTGGCGACATGCTGATCGTGGCGCTGCTCGGCGCGATCGGCTACGGCGTGGCCAAGATCCTCGACGGTGACATGGACGTCCAGGGATGGCTGTCCCGCAGCCGCAGCCGCAGATGAGCGCCGGCACCGGCGCCGGACCCGAGGCGCGGGGCGGCCGCAGCGAACTGGGGACCATCAGCATCGCCGACGGAGTGGTCTCCAAGATCGCCGCGCGGGCCGCGGCCGAAAACCCGGACGCCGGAGCTTCGGTGGCCCGGATGCTCGGCCGCGCCGTCCCGGGCGCAGGCCATCTGGGCCTGCGCGGGACCGACTTGAAGGCGCTGCCGAAAACCTCAGTCGACGTTGATGGCTCGAAAGCGTTCGTGAACCTGGAAATCAGCGTCCGCTGGCCCGCGTCTGTCCCCGAGGTCTCCGGGCAGGTCCGCGAACATGTCCGGGCCCGGGTCAGGGAGCTGACCGGGCTGGACGTCGACGAAGTCCACATCGTCGTCGCCGACCTGGCCACCGACATCGCCCCGCTGCCGCGGGTCCGGTAAAGGAGGAAACAGCGAATGCGCCTGCTCAACCGGCCGCTGGCCTTCGTCCTCGCCGCGGCCTTGGCTGTGGCGAGCGTCATCGTCATCATCGAAGTCGTCGCCGTGCACCTGAGTGCCGGCCCGCTCGTGCTGCACTGGACCACCTGGGGCCGCTGGGCCCATAAAACCCGCTGGGATGCGCTGGTGGTCCAGGTCTGGTCCGCCGTCCTGATCGTGGTCGGCGCCTTGATCCTGGCGCTGGAACTCAAGCCCCGCCGCGCCACCCGCCTGCCGCTGCGTTCCGTCCACGACGCCACCGACGCGGCCGTGACCCGCGGCGGCCTGGCCGGGACGCTGCGGGCGGCGGCGACCGGAGTGGACGGGATCTCCAGCGCGGCCGTCACTGTCCGCCGCCGGCGCGCTCGCGTCATAGCGACCTCGGCGGCTCGCGGCCGGCCTGCCGCCGACGCGCTCAAAGAGCCGGTCACGCAGGCGCTGAGCGGCCGCCTGGACAACCTGGACCTGCGCCACCGGCCGCGCCTCACAGTGCGCGTCATCTCACGGAGCCGCTGATGCACGCTGACCGCACCAACCGCGCCGCCCTCACCCTGTTCGGCTTGCTGGTCCTGCTCATCGGCGCAGCGGGCATGACCGCCTCGACGGGCGGCTTCGGCACCGGCTTCTCCCGGCACACCCTGTTCGCCAACCGCGTCAGCGCCTACATCGGCCACCACGGGACCTGGGTATGGGCCGCCGCCGCGGGCGTCTGCCTGCTGATCGCCCTCGTCGCGCTGCGCTGGATCCTGGTCCTGCTGATCTCCACCGACCGGACGGGCGACATCCCCATCCCCGTCAGCACGCAAGAAGGCACCACCATCTTGCAGCCCGCCGCCCTTACCGGCGCCCTCACCCGGGAGATCGGGACCTACCACGGCGTCGACTCGGCCCGGGGCCGGATCATCGGCGACCCCAAGGACCCCGGAATCGTCATCACCGTCACCGCCAGCCAGTCAGCCGACCTGCACGCGGTGTACCAGCGCATCGAAACCGAAGCCCTCGCCCACGCCCGGCAGGCCATGGGCAAAACCGACCTGGCGATCCAGCTCGACCTCGGTGTCAGCCGCCGAACCGCGTGACCCGGTCCAGGCGCCGGGTCCGCTCTCGCGGCGGCGGCCAGGCGTACGGCTACAGGACACCGCGCCGCTGCAGCACCTGGAAGCAGGCCCAGCCGACCGGGATGGGCAGCCAGAACGTCGCCATGCGGAATAGGAGCACCGCCGGTATCGCCTGGTGCGCCGGGATGCCGATGGCCGTCAGCCCGGCCGCCAGGACAGCCTCGACTCCGCCGAGGCCGCCGGGCGTGGGCGTAGCCGATCCCACCGCGTTGCCGGCCAGGAAGACGATCGCGGCGGCCAGGATGGCCGGATGGGCGCCCACCGACCGCAGGGCCGCGACCATCGCGACCACGTAGGCGGCAGTGAGCAGCAGGTTCGCGCCGGCACCGACGGCCAGCCGGAGGGGATGGGACACGGCGTCCAGCAGCCGGGGCCAGATATCGCGCAGGTGCGGCCACACCGTGCCGATTACTTTCTTGCGGGCCTGCGGCACGGCCAGCACGGCGATGACGACGGCCGCGATAACCGCCAGGCCGATCAGCACGTCGCCACCCGGCGCGATCTTGAACTGGCTGAGCCCCGAGCCGGTGAGCACGCCCAGGATGATCAGCAGCAGCACCGTGGTGACGATGTTCACGAGCTGCGACACCGTGACCGCGGCGGCGATAGTTGCCTCGTCCACCTTCTCGCGGTGCAGGTAACGGGCGTTGACGGCCACATGGCCCACGGTCGGCGGCATCGCCACCCCGACGAACGCGCTGGCCAGCTGGACGAAGAAGCCACGCCAGATGGACAGGCGCCGGGGAACGAACGCCGCGATGCCGATGGCCGCCCCCAGGTAGGTTGCCGCCGATCCGAGCACCGCGACCACGAGCCAGCCCGGATTGGCCTGGCTCAGCGTCCCGAGGACGTTCACGCCGGCGATCTCGCCGATGAGCAGGTAGGCGGCGACCGTGAGAGCGACCGCGCTGACTACGGTGCGCAAGCGGAAGCGTTCCAGCCGCGGGGCGGCCGGTGCCACGCCATGATCGCCGAGCAGTTCATGCCTGATCTCATTCAGCGAGCCAGTGGCCGCCCGCGCGGCCCGCCAGCCCCACGGCGCGAGGGCGACCGGCTGCACCACGGACGCCACCGCGACCTGGTCCACCGGACCGTAACCGGCCCGCAGCGCCGCGACGGCGCCGGCCTGCCGCACGTCACCGCCAGCGTCGCCAGGGCCTGCACCAGGTCGAGACGGCGGGCAAGTTCGCTGGCGCCGGGCTCGGCCGCGTCGAGCGAGCAGAACCCCGCGCGGTTCCCGGACATGAACACGCTGCCTGCCCGCACGTCACGGTGCGCGACGCCCTTATCGTGCAGGCGGCGCAGGGACGCGAACAATGCCGTCGCGCCCGTAAGCTGCGTCGCCTCGGCTTCCGGCTCGCCGTCTGGGATGGTCGTGACGAGCACCAGCGTCTCACCAGGCATCTCGCCCAGTAGCCGGACCGCGGGACTGGGCACGCCGGCCTCCTGCGCCAGGTAGCCGGCCAGGGCAAGCTGCTCGACCTGGGCGCGGGAGCTGAGCGCGACGTGCCCCGCGGCCGCCGGCCGGAGGCGGGCCAGCGCCCATAGCCGACGGGCCAGGCCCGACCCGCGGGTGTCGCGGCCGGACAATTGAACGCGGATCCGGGTGCCGTCGGCCAGCCTCCCCTCGAGCCGGGCGCGGCTGGCGCCGGCCGCCGGCAGGTCCGCGGCCTGGACGCCGTGGCTGGCCAGCCAGCTCGTAAGGTCCGCGACGCCGGGCAGGACCGAGGCCGCGCCGAGCAGCCAGCGCACGACCCAGCCCACCAGGAGACCGCCGAACGCCACGACCGCCACCGCGAAGGGCGTGAGGGTGCCGACGGCTAGCCCGCTGAGCAGCAAGGCCGCACCTGAACGCGGCCACCAGCGCGACCAGTGCGAGAGCCTGGACAGGTCGGATCCCACGACGAACGCGACGAACGCGGTGTCCACCACGAACATCGACGGATTGCTGCCGTGCAGCACCGCGCCCTGTACGGCCGCATGCTCGGCCCGCCAGACGGCCGACGCGATGACGGCCGCCGCGGCACCGGCCAGCCCGGCGGCGACCGCGTTCCGCGCGTCCCGCCACTGGCTGCGCGCCAGCACGACCAGTGACACGATCAGCAAGACGAAGCAGGCCACTCCGGCGGCCACGGCGGCCGAGTACGACAGCCAGCGGGGGATATGCAGCAGCCACCCCGAGACGTCGTTGGCCACCTCGGTGCTGCCGAGGGGCAGCGCCCGGATGACGCCCAGCACCACGGCGACGGTGACGAACGCGAACACCGCGAGCAGCAGGTCGGTGGGACGGCGTACCCGATCCGTGCCAGCTCGCCTGCGGACCGGGGGAACCCCGTCCGGGGCGTCAGCGCCGGTCAGTCCGCGAGCTGGTCTTTCACGATCCAATGATCGCCGCATTTCTCGAATTTCTTCTTCAGGACGGCGAAGGCGGCCCGGTCGGCCTGATCTCCCTCGCCGTAGGTCCGTGCCGCGCTATCGCGCGCCTCGGTGAAGGCGTCTTGCGCTTCCTGGCAGGAGCGCCGCAGTGTGGCCGGCAATTCACCGCCGCCGCGACCGTACCGGTTGGATCTCGGCGTAATTCCTCCCTCGGTTCGCCGAGGGCGGGGTCTGGACCCGGGGGCTCCTAGGCTTTCGGCCTTACCCCATGGGCCAGGCACGAAACCGGCTACGGCCGGTCGGTTCGTGCCGGGCCGCGACCTGCGGGCCGTGCTGGCCGAGGAGGGGCGCCCAAACTCCCGAACGAGTGGCCGATTTCATCTCGCCAGTGGCCTCGGCGCTGGATGTCGCGCACCGGGCCGGGCTGGTGCACCGCGCTGCTCCAGCCTCGAGCTCGCCAGTTCGGCTTTGATACCCCGCCCCAACCGGCGGTCACGGGGGCGGCGGGGGAACCGGGAGGTTCCGCGCGATCAGGCCGGCTTCGATGGCCCCGACCACCGACTCGGCTACCTTGACCCTGGCCCACCGCTTGTCCTCGGCCTCGACCAGCACCCACGGTGCGGCGGCGTGATCGGTCCGGTCCAGCATTTCCTCCACGGCCGCCTTGTACTGCCCCCGCTTGTCGCGGTTCCGCCAGTCTTCGGCGGTCAGCTTCCAGGTCTTCAGCGGGTCGCGCTGCCGGGCCTTGAACCGCCTGAGCTGCTCGGCGGACGAGAGGTGCAGCCAGAACTTGATCATGATCATGCCCTCGTCGGCCAGCGTCCGCTCGAACTCGGTGATCTCGCGGTAGGCGCGCTGCCACTGCTCCTCGGTGGCGAAACCTTCGACCCGCTCGACCAGGACGCGACCGTACCAGGACCGGTCCAGTACCGCCATGCCGCCCCAGCCGGGCAGCGCGGGCCAGAACCGCCACAGGAAGTGGTGCCGTTTCTCGTCATAGCTGGGCGCGCCGAACTGGGCGACCCGGACATGCCGCGGGTCCAGCGGCGCGACGAGCCGCTTGATCGCACCGCCCTTGCCGGAGGCGTCCCACCCCTCGAAGACCACGCAGACCGGCGGCCCGAGCTGCGGATCGTCTCCGATCAGGCCGCCCAGGACCAGCCGCAGCTGCAACAGCCGGTCCTGAGCCGCGGATAGGCGAGCCGCTTCGGCGTCCGGGGTGAGCTTCAGGCTGAGATCCAGTCCGGCGAGCCGGTCGCCCTTGCCAGCCATCCGCCGCACCTCCCCGGACCCGGCCCGCTCAAGCTGAATCCTCCACCGATTTACCCGGATTCGGGTCCGGTATAAACAGCGGCTCGGCGGCCGGGACCACTTCCCCGCCGACCGCGAGCTCGATGAGAATTACTTCACCCGGTAACCCGTAACCGCCGTAGTTCTTCTCGCACGATCTGCCTGATGTCGGCGCGGCGGGCCCGCCGCCAGGTCAGGGCGACCGCCAAGAGGGCCGCCAGAGCAAGGAACGCGCAGGTGACGGCGACGTGGACCGACACCTGGGTAGCCCGGAACTCGGCCGGGACGCTCGAGACTGAGTTGACCACGGCCACGATCGGCTTGGCGAAGCTGAACAGGCCGCCGGGCGCGCTCAGGTGCGTGGTCGCCCGCTGACCCGGCGGCAGCCAGCGCAGGTCGCTGAAATGCAGCAGCGAGCAAGCGGTCACCGCGGCCGCGGAAAACCCCAGCGCCATGGCGGCGCTGCGGATAACCACGGAAGGCGCCGGCCTGGGCTGGTGCTTCCTGGTCGCGCTCATGAGCGGTGCCGCCAGGCCGATGACCGTCACGATCACGATCACCCAGGTGCGGTACTCCGCGATGAACCAGGTCCACGCGTCCAGGTGCGCAAGCGCCCCTCGCACCAGGCCGGAATTCATCGCGTCCTCCCTCGCCGCCGTAAAATTTTGGCTGGCTTCACCTACCCGGCCTTTCCTGATCTAGCGCATATGGTCCCTATGTTTTCCAGCCGCGCCAGCTATTGCGCAGCTTCAGCCGATTATCTTCACTCCTGTAGTGCTTCCTCGCGGGCGGCGTTCCTGAAATGCTTTCGTACATGCCCCTTCTTCCGGCAACGTTCGCTGAGGATGTCATCAATCAGCCGGCCCGCGCCCAGTTCGAGACGTTCCTCGATGAGCACCGCAGCCAGCTCAATCGCTGCCTCGACGGGCTGACCGAGGAGCAGGCACGGCGGTCGCTGGTGCCGTCCGAGACCACCTTGCTGGGCCTGGTGAAGCACGCGATCTTCCTCGAGAAGGTCTGGTTCGACGAGGCTGTCACCGGTCGGTCACGTACTGAGATCGGTATCCCGGCGGTCTCGGGCGAGTCGTTCGTTCTTCATGACGACGACACCGTCGCCGGCGTCCAGCAAGCACACCGCGAGGCGTGCGCGTCATCACGGCGCGCGACGTCATCCCTGGGACTCGAGGACAAGGTCTACGGCTACCGGCTCGGCCCGCTCCCGCTGCGCTGGGTATATCTCCACGTGCTGCGCGAACTCGCTCAGCACGGCGGGCACGCAGACATCTTGAGGGAGCAGGTCCTCAGCGGGTAGCGCGGGGTCGCCCACGCCAGCGGGACCGACGATCTCACGCGCCTGTGCGCGCTGGCCGTCGGCGGACGGCTCGATGGCCAGGTCGAGCTCGAATGCTCATGGCGCCAGCCCGGGCCCGCGATCGACGCCCTGCTGAGCCGCCGCATCGGCGGCAAGGCCGTGCTCCACGTCGACTGATCTCCCCGCCCAAGCCAATGACCGAACGGGTGTTGACGACCGGCGTACTGACAGCTTAATGTCTTAGTAACCTAAGACATTGAGGACGCCACACATGATCAGCTTCCGCATTGACAGCCGGTCGGCGGCGCCGCCCTACCTGCAGATCGTGCAGCAGGTACGGCAGGCGCTGCGGATGGGCGTGCTGGAGGTGGGCGACCAGCTGCCCCCCGTGCGCGAGGTCGTCGGGGCGACCGCCGTCAACCCCAACACGGTGCTCAAGGCCTACCGCGACCTGGAACGCGAGGGCCTGGTGCAGGCGCGGGCCGGGCACGGCACGTTCGTGCTGAACCGCCCGCCGGGGCCGCCCCCGCGCACGCACTCCCGGCTCGGCCGCAGCCTGGCCCGGTGGGTGCAGGAAGCCCGCGAAGCCGGGCTCGACGATGAGTCGATCGAATCGCTGCTGCGCGTCACGCTGCAGGCAGCGGCCAAGGAGGAGGAGATCGCATGACCACGGTCATCCGGACCCGGGGACTGGCCAAGCGGTTCCGCCGGGTCACCGCCCTGAGCGATTGCGACGTCACCGTGCCCGAAGGCTGCATATGCGCGCTGATCGGGCCGAACGGAGCGGGCAAGACCACGCTGCTGCGGCTGCTGTCCGGGCTGGCCCGGCCGACCGCGGGCGAGCTGGAGGTGCTGGGCGGCACGCCCCGCCAGGACCCGGCCTTCCTGGCCGAGGTCGGCTTCCTGGCCCAGGACATCCCGCTGTACCGGCGGCTCACCGCCGAGGACCACATCAGCCTGGGCGCGCACCTGAACCGCCGCTGGGACCCGGCGCTGGTGCGCGACCGGCTGACGTCGCTGAACATCCCGCTGGATCGCGCGGCGGGCTCGCTGTCCGGAGGCCAGCGGGCACAGCTCGCGCTGACGCTCACGCTGGCCAAGAGGCCGAGGCTAGTGCTGCTGGACGAACCCGTCGCCGCGCTGGACCCGCTGGCCCGGCGGCATTTCCTGGCCACCATGGCCGACGCCGTGGCCGCCGACGGGCTGACCGTCGTGCTGTCGTCGCACCTGGTCGCGGACATGGAGCGGGTCGTCGACCACCTCATCTTGCTGTCAGCCTCGCGGGTACAGCTATGCGGCGACATCGACGAGCTGCTGGCCGAGCACCGCGTCCTGGTCGGACCACGCAAGGACACGGCCGCGATCGCCCGGACCCACACCATCGTGCAGGCCGTGCACACCGCCCGGCAGACCACGCTGATCGTCCGCGGCCACGCCCCGGTCATCGACCCGGCGTGGGAAAGCTCCGACGTCGGACTCGAAGAACTGGTGCTGGCCTACATGGGCCAGGACGCCGCCCCCGCGATATCCCGCCTCGCCTCGGTTGGAGAAGGACAATGACCTGGTTCACCTGGCGGCAGTACCGCACCCAGTTCGCCGTGGGCACCGCCATCCTGGCCGCGCTCTGCCTGCTGCTGCTCCTCACCGGCCTGCAGCTCTTCTCGCAGTACCACGCGATCATCACGCAGTGCGCAGCCGGCGGCCACGGCTCGACCTGCTCATCCGGGGGCGGCCTGTTCGTCGGCGGCCCCGCGGCCGGCTTCGTGAGCCTCATCGTGCTGGCCACGCCGGTCCTGGCCGGGCTGTTCCTGGGCGCGCCCATGGTGGCCGGCGAGTTCGAGGCTGGCACGACCCAGTTCGCCTGGACCCAAGGCATCACCCGCGCCCGCTGGCTCGCGGTCAAGACCGGCTGGCTGCTGCTCGCCGCGGCGGCCTGGGGCGGCGTCCTCGCCGCCCTGACCACCTGGTGGGCCAGCCCGACCAACGCCGAGCACGGCAACGAGTTCTACCCCGGCCGGTTCGATGTCCTGTACCTCGTGCCGGTCGCCTACGCGGTGTTCGCCATGGCGCTCGGCATCTGCGCGGGCGCCCTGATCCGCCGCACCGTGCCCGCGATGGCGGTCACCCTCGGCGGGTTCATCGCGGCCCGCGTCGCGGTGCTGCTCTGGCTGCGCCCGCACTACCTGAGCGCGGTCACGGTCACCCGCGGCCTGGTCAACGCGTTCTCGCCGTCCGGCTCCTACTGGCTGATCCACCAGGGCGTGCTCAACCCGGCGGGTCAGCTGATCTCGGGGGTGAACGGGGAAGCCCAGTTCAACGGGGTGCCGGTCGATGCCCTGCCCCGGGCCTGCACGGGGCTGTCCGACTCCCCGGGCATCACCCCGGCCTGCCGGGCGGCGCTCAGCGGGTTCCGCTCCTTCGTCACCTACCAGCCCGCCGGCCGGTTCTGGACGTTCCAGGGCATCGAGACCGGCCTCTTCGTCATCTTCGCGGCCATCACGCTGACCGTCACCGCCGTCGCGCTGATCCGCCGGGACGCCTGATTTCCGCGAGCCGGGCGCGCACGGCCGCGTTCTCGCCACCGGGGAAGAGCGCGGCGCTATGCCAGCCTTGACAGCAGGCTGATGAACTCCCGCCGCTGGGCCGCGGTGAGGGGCGCGAGCACGGCCTCCTGGATCCCTTCGATGACGCGGTCGAGCCTGAGCATTTCGTCCGCCCCCTGGGGGGTGAGCGTGACGATGTTGCGCCGTTTGTGGCCGGGGTCGACTTTCCGCTCGACATAGCCGCGCGACTCGAGCTCGTTCAGGGCGGCGGTGACGTCGCTCCGGTCGATTCCCGTGTCCCGGCTGAGGTCGGCCTGGCTCTCCGGCCCCCACTGCTCGAGCGCGGCCAGCAGCCGGAAGTGGTAGCCGCGCAGCCCGTCGCCGTGGGCCTCGAAGCCGGCCGCCAGCAGCGCCGAGGAGCGGGCGAAGGCGCGGCTGAGGATCCAGGTCGGACGTTCGGAGACCCGGTCGGGAGTCCGGCCGGCGGCGTCGTGGCGCACAGGCATGCCTTCAGGTTATCAGTTGTTGGCCCGGCCAACATTTGTTATGTTGGTCAAGCCAACATTGGCTAGGCCAACACTGGAGGTTGCATGCCGGCCCAACCCGTAACCCTCGGCAGCTGGCGCGGCAGGCGGATCCTGCTGCTCCTCTGCTCGGTCGCGCTGCTCGATTTCATCGACGCGTCCATCACCAACGTGGCGCTGCCGCATATCCTGCGCGCGCTGCACTTCTCACTGCAGAGCCTGCAGTGGGTGCCGTCCGCGTACCTGCTGACGTACGGCGGGTTCATGCTGCTCGGCGGCCGGCTCGCCGACCTGCTCGGCCGCCGCGGCGTCCTGCTCGCCGGCGCCGTGCTGGTGGGACTCGCCTCACTGGCCGGCGGGTTCGCCGGCGACGCCGGCGTGTTCATCGCGGCCCGGCTCGTCCAGGGCCTCGGCGCCGCGCTGATGCTCCCGGCGGCCCTCTCGACGCTCACCACCACGTTCACGGCCACCCGGGACCGCCAGTCGGCGCTCGGGGTCTGGGCCGCTACCGCGGGCCTGGCCTCAGCCGCCGGAATCCTGCTCGGCGGCGTCCTGACCGAGGGCCCCGGATGGCGATGGGTCATGTTCGTCAACCCGATCGCCTGCGTGCTCGTGATCCCGGCCGTCGTCGCGATCCTGCCCCGGGACCGCCCGGCGGATCGCACCACCCGGTTCGACGTACTCGGGAGCCTCGTCGTCACCGGCGGGATGCTGCTGCTGGTCTTCGCCCTCATCAAGGCACCCAGCCAAGGCTGGGGGGCCACCGCCACCTGGCTCGAGCTGGCGGGCGCGGTGCTGCTGCTGGCCTGCTTCGCGGTCATCGAGCGGACCGTGCGCGACCCTATCCTGCCGCTGGGCATCTTCCGGGTGCCCGGACTGGCCGCCGCCAACCTCACGGGGCTGATCGGCTTCGCGGGCATGCTCTCGATGTTCTACTTCCTCACCCTCTACATGCAGAACGTCCTCGGCTATTCACCGGTCGCCGCCGGAGCGGCCTACCTTCCGCTCACCTTCGCGATCGGAATCTCGGCCGGGGTGGCATCCAAGCTGCTCACCAACGTCGGCAGTCGTGCGGTGATCTGCGCGGGCGCGCTGATCGCGGCCGGCGGCCTGCTCCTGCTGAGCCGGGTCCCGGTCCACGGTGGTTACGTCGCCCACATCCTGCCCGGGCTGCTGCTCGTCGCCGTCGGCACGGGACCGGTGTTCGTGGGCGTGACGACGGCCGGCAACGCGGGCGTCGGGGCGAGCCGCGCGGGGCTGGCCGCCGCCATCCTCAACTCCTCCCAGCAGCTCGGCGGTGCCCTCGGGCTGGCCATTTTCTCGGCCGTCGGCGCGGCCCGGATCAACCATCTCCTCGCCACGGGCACTCCCGTCCGGGCCGCCACCACCTCCGGCCTGCGCGACGCCCTGGCGACCGGAGCCGCGTTTGCCGCCGCGGCGGCGGTCCTGGCCCTGGCGACGAAGAACACCCGCGAAGACCCGGCCCGCCCCGAGGCCGGTCCCGAAGATGAGCGGCCAGAGCAAGCGGCCGGTCTCGAAACCAAAATGGAGATCCGATGACGAACGAAGTATCCCCCCGCCCCCCTGCCCCATCACGCGTGCTCGTCGTCGGGCGCAGCCCCAGCGTGCTCGTGGCGGCCGTCGAGCTGCTGCGCGGCCGGGGCCATCTCGCCGACGCGACCAACCAGTTCGACCGGGTCCTGGACGACTACGACGTCGGCGATCTCGACGTCCTGGTCTTCGGCGGCATGGTCCCGCCCGATACCAAGCGGTTCCTCCGCGAGGAGATCACCAGGCGCAACCCCAAGATCACCTTCGTCCAGGGCCTCGTCGGCATCCCCGGAGTGATCGCCGCCCAGGTGGACGCCGTTGTCCATGACGTCCCGGCGGGTGCCGTCTCGTCGGGCGCCGCCGAGATCGGGTACGACCCCGAAGTCCGGACCATCCGGGTGACGCTGCCGGACGCGGCGCGCGTGACCGTCGAGGCCCTGTGGATGACGTCATGGACGCCGCCCGAGCCCGCCAGCACCTCCATGCCGGTGTTCGACGGCGAGCTTGCCGCCGGATCCCACGACATCGCCCTCCCGGACCAGGTCCCGTCCGAAGGCTCCTTCGCGGCGGTCACCGCCGGCCCCGCGGTCCGGGTCCTCACGGTCGGCCCGGTGCCGGAAGCCGTCCGGCGGATGGTGCCGAGATCAGCCGCTGACCAGCGATTTCCCGATGTCGCGACCGTCACCACCCACCGCTACGACGGCTAGATCAGACGCAGGTTCGTGAAGCCGTGACGGCCCGGCCCTCAGTCGGTCAGCGCCGGGTTGCGAGGGTAGGGGAGGTGGGCGATCTCGTGGGCACCGAAATGCCGCCCCGAGATGAGGTCACCGAGGGTGAAGACCACCCGGCGGCCCGTGCCCGCGTCGTCGCCGGGCTCGCCGGCGTGATCCCACTCGATCCTCGCGGTTCCTGACAGCTGCAGGGCCTGGCCGTCGCGGAAGTCGAAGAAGAGAAGGGCGGCCTCGGGATCGACGGCGAGGTTGCCGAGGCTGTTGAACAGGTTGTTGCCGTGATAGTCCGGCCACCACAGGCGGCTGGAGCCGTCGAGGCGAACGAATCCGGCGGCCCCGCCGCGGTGGGAGGCGTCCGCACCCCGCTCCGGGTTCACCGTCCCGAGGAAGAACGTGTCAGCGCTCCGGATCAGCCGTGCGTCGTCCTCGGCCAGGGCCTTGGCGTGACGCACCGCAGCCAGGTCCTGGCCGTCTCGGGACGGTTCGAGGAGGCGCTGCTGGATGTACTGGGGGCAGTTGCCGTAGGCCTGCTCGGCTTCGATCGTCAGCCGGTGGTCGGCGGCGGCGGTGAGGGTGCCGTTAATGCGCAAGCGGCGGCGGGTCGCAAACTCCACGGCGACCAGGCCGAGTTTTTGCCCGGCGGCGATCCCGTGCAGCGGGTCGCCGGGAGGGAACGCCGCGTGCACGGCCAGCTCCATCTCGGAGCGCACTTCCAGGAACCCGGGCGGCCCGACCAGCGGGGACGTCCACAGCAGGCCGGACCGGCCGCGCCCGGTGATCACCAGGAAGGTGCGCTCGGCCAGGAACCCGGCGATCCCGCCGGATAGGCCGGCGGGCCCCAGCATCCGGACCAGGCGCTCGGCATCGCGCCGGACGCCTGCCCTTCGCTGGACGGCCAGTTCGCCGGCGTGGAAGCCCGCGTCGGCGCGGCGGCGTCCGCGGTGACAGCCGTGGACGACGCTGTCGCGACGCTCAACGAGGCGGCCGGCCACCTGGCCGGCCCGCGGCTCGCCCGTCGAGGCGGCCAGCTGCGGCTGGAGCAGGACGGCTCCGTCTCGCGCGTGAAAGCAGGGCTCGCGGAGGTGGCCGGGCAGTCCATCCGCCTCCTCGGCGGCGACGAAGCGCGCGAGCTCCGCGCCTGCTGCGCGCCGGGCTGCGTCCTGTACTTCGTCAGGTCCCACCCGCGGCGTGAGTGGTGCTCGGTCGCGTGCGGCAACCGGGCCCGGGCGGCCCGTCACTATCAGCGGGTTCGCGCCCGAAGAGGCGACCAGAGCTGAGCCAGGTACTACGCCTGGGCCGGGCACCTGCTCGCGGCCGGGCTGACCGGCCCGTTACGAACGCCCGTCCCGGCCGCGGCGTCTCAGCAGATCGCGGCTGGCCGCGTCCCGGAGCCATTCCTCCGCCTGGTCGAACGTCCACTCGCGTTCACCGACCAGGCTGCACCAGGCGTTCTGGCCGAAGTAGAACCACAGCGTGTCTATCGCCTGGGCCAGGCTGATTCCTGCTTTCAGCGCACCGAGGTCCGCCAGGCGCTGAGCGATCCCGGTCAGCGCCTCCAGGCACTTGGCGGCGACGTTGCCGATCGCCTGCTGAGCGAGCGCGTCCTCGGGGGGCCGCCGCATGAGCCCGTAGACGATGTCCCAGTACCGCTCCTGCCCGTGGCGCGCGCCCGCCGCGCACAAGGTCATCACGCGCGCCGGATCATCGGTGCGCAGCGCGGCGGTCATGGCCTCCGCCGCCACCGGGTCACTGATGGCCGGCTTCAGCAGTTCGGCGAACATCGCCGCCTTCCCGCCGGTGCTGGCGTAGACGGTCTGCGGCGCCACCCGCGCGGCCTGGGCGATCTCGGGCACGGTGGTGCCGGCCTTCCTGCCGCGCAACCTCCCCCACGCGTACCTGTTCACCTCGGAGACGGCAGACATGCTCGGCCTGTGCCTCCCGGCCGGCGGGGAAGAATTCTTCCGCGCGGCCGGCTGGGACCTCTCTCGGCCCAAGCCCGAAGGGTGGGCGATCACCCCGGAAAGCATGGCCACGGCGGCCGCGGCCACCGGCCAGACCATCCTCGGCCCGCCCCTGTCCGCCGACGACATGATCCCCGCGGCCTACCTGACCGATTAGCGGCTCGGCTAACCAACGACGTGCACTTAGCCTTGCGGTCATGGCGGAGACCTCACGCAGCACAGCTGACCTGATCGTGGAGTGCCTGGAGAACGAGGGTGTCACCCACGTGTTCGGGATCCCGGGCGAGGAGAACATCCACTTGGTGGAGGCCATCTCCCGCTCTTCTATCCGGTACGTGCTGACGCGGCACGAGCAGGGCGCGTCGTTCATGGCCGAGACCTACGGCCGGCTGACGGGCCGGGCCGGGGTGTGCTCGGCGACGCTGGGCCCGGGGGCGATCAACCTGCTGCTGGGGACCGCGGACGCGACGACCAACTCCACGCCGCTGATCGCGCTGTCGGCCCAGGTCGGCATGAACCGCAGCTTCAAGGAATCCCATCAGGGCGTGGACCTGGTGGCGATGTTCGCGCCCGCGGTCAAGTGGTCGGCGCTGGTCGCCACGCCGGGCGCGGTACCGGAGATGATCCGCAAGGCGTTCAAGCTGGCCCAGACCGAACGACCGGGCGCCGTCTACCTCGCCGTCCCCGAGGACGTGGAGCAGGCTCCGGCGCCCGGCCAGGGAGCGCCGCTGCCGGTCAACGTGCCGCGCGCGGACGAGCCGTCTCCCGAGCAGGTGGAGCGGGCCGCGGTGCTGCTGCGCGCGGCGCGCCTGCCCATCGTGCTGGCCGGGCACGGGGCCGCGCGGGCCGGGGCGGCCCCGGCGCTGCGCCGCTTCGCCGAGACCATCGGCATCCCGGTCGCGACCACGTTTCACGGCAAGGGCGTGTTCCCCGACGATCACCCGCTGGCCCTGGGGGCGGTGGGGTTCATGCGCCACGACTACGTCAACTTCGGCTTCGACCAGGCCGACCTGATCATCGCCGTCGGGTATGAGCTCCAGGAGTTCGACCCGGTGCGGATCAACCCGCGGGGCGATGCCAAGATCATCCACTTGCACCGGTTCCCCGCCGAGGTCGATGCGCACTACGACGTCGCCGTCGGGCTGCACTCCGACATCAGCCGCAGCCTCGACGCGCTCACCGGTGCCGTCGGGCCGCGCCCCGCCGGCACTCCCGCCCCGGACCGCATCCGCGCGCTGCTGGCGGACGAACTAGCCCGGGGCCAGCGCGACGACCGGTTCCCGCTCGCGCCGGCCCGGATCGTGGCCGACACGCGCGCGGCCCTGGGCCGCGAGGACATCGTCCTGGTCGACACCGGGGCGCTGAAAATGTGGATGGCGCGGCTGTACCCGACCTATGAGCCGAACACCTGCCTGATCTCCAACGGCCTGTCCACCATGGCGTGGACGGTGCCCGGCGCCATCGGCGCGAAGATCGCCCGGCCGGATCGCCGGATCCTCGTCGCGACCGGCGACGGCGCGTTCCTGATGAACTCCCAGGAAATCGAGACGGCGCTGCGGATCGGAGTGCCGTTCGTCATCTTGATCTGGGTCGATGATGCCTACGGGCTGATCAGCTGGAAAATGGACCTGGAGATCGGCCGGAACGTGGACACCGCCTTCGCCAACCCGGACTTCGTGGCCTACGCCGAGAGCTTCGGCGCGACCGGCTACCGGATCGGGTCGGCCGCCGAGCTGCTCCCGGCGCTGCGCACCGCCCTGGCCGCCGGCACCGTGTCGGTGATCGCCTGTCCCGTCGACTACTCGGCCAACCTCGAGCTCATCGAATCCCTCGGCGACCTGGACGAGCCGCTGTCCTGACGGACGCGCCCTTCAGTCAACCGGGCCGAGGTAGGTCCAGCGCTTGCCGTGCCGGGTGAAGCTGCTGGTCTCGGTGTGGACGCCGCGCTGTCCCTCCTCGATGTACAGGGCGCGGAACTGGACCGTGCCGGTGGTGTCGAAGAGGCCGCCGTCGCGGGTTTCCAGGATGGCCAGGCGGGTCCATTGCAGGTCCGGGTCGAGGCTGAGGGTCCGGGGCCGGGCCGAGGGGTGCCAGGTACGCAGGAGGTAGCCGGCGTCCCCGACGGCGAATGCGCTGTAGCGGGAGCGCATCAGCGACTCGGCGGTCGGCGCCGGCGCGCCTTGGTGGAGCCGCCCGCAGCATGACGCGTAGTCGTCACCGAGGCCGCAGGGGCACGCGAGTCCGTCCATGCGCACATTCTCGTAAAGGCTTGCCTACAACGGCGGCACTAGGACGAAATAGCGGCTGAGCAAGGACCTGTCGCCTTGTACATCGAGTTCGCCGGCCGTCGGACGCTGCCACAGGAAAAGCGCTAGGTCCGATGCGGTGCCTGACACTTGAATATCGTAATCACCGCCGGGCGTAGCGAGCAGGACGGCGTTGCCGTCAAACTGCGCTGCCCACGTCCCTGGCCCGTCCGTTCGCTGGAACGAGAACCGCTCACCCTGCCCTGGCGGCGCCTTCCCCACGGCACGCCGCAGCGGAGCCATGAACTCGAAGGTCTGCCCGATGGCATCGGCGGCAAGTTCCGCGTCGAGAGGCTGGGCCGCCGCCAGCGCATTCTCGGCATCCCATCGGTGAACAGCGGCCTCGATCGCCTGCATCCGCTGCCAGAATCCGACACTGTGATCCGCCGACCAGGTCCATACCTGCTCGGCTGGGCCTGCCGCGCGGAAACGCTCCTGCAAGTCCGCCGCGCCTGCCTGGAACCAGTCAAGCAGGCCGTCCGGCACCGGGGATCGCCGCGGCGCGTGGCCCGGTGGCAACCAGCCCGTCCACTCCTCCGTCAGCTCCAGCCAGGACCTGTCATCTAGGCTCGGCGGCTCCTGCATCCGCTCGCCGATAAGGCGTGCCACCAGCCTGTGCACCATGCCCAGATGCAGAACCAGGTCGGTCACGACCCATCCCGGGCACGACGGGACAGCTGGAGCGGTCTCAGAAACTGCTGCTGCGCGCCCCGCGGCCTCGAAAACGGCGGCCTCGCGGACGAAATGCCCTGTGTAGTCCACAGCTACTCCTCGCCGAACTCGCTCCGCAGCCTCGCCTCCTGCCTGCCACCCTAACTCGGGGAGCGGGATACCCTGCCTGCGGTGCCCCGAACCGCGTGACCGGAGGAGTCGATGCTGGGATGACGGCAGAGCGACCGGTGCCCGCGCACCCACCTCGACTCGCCGTGCCACATCTTCTGGGACGGCACGATGTACAACGGGCGGTCACACGCGCTGGTCGGCGCCGCGACGGGATCGGCGTGGGCGGCCGTCACGGCGGCGGCGAACGGGATCATCACGCGTGGTGTCCTGCTGGACATCACGGGGGCCCGCGGTGTGCCGTGGCTGGAACCAGGGCAGGGCGTGTTCCCCGGCGATCTCGAGGAGGCCGAGCGTCGCCAGGGTGTACGGGTGCGATCCGGCGATGTGGTCCTCCTGCGGACCGGCTATGGCCGCGTCCGGCACGAGGCCGGTGAGACCATCGGTTTCACGCAGGCCGGCTGGCACGCGTCCTGCCTGCCGTGGCTACATGAACGCGACGTCGCGCTGATCGGCGCGGACACCCCCCAGGACGTCCAGCCGTCAGGGTACGAAGACGTGCTGATGCCGGTCCACGCCGTGGGCCTGGTCGCGATGGGCCTGTGGCTGCTCGACAACTGCGACCTGGAGGCGTGCGCGGCAACGGCGGCCGGGCTCGGCCAGTGGGACTTCCACCTCGCCGTCGCGCCGGTCCGCTTCGCCGGCACGTCCGGCAGCCCGGTCAACCCGATCGCCACCTTCTGACGACGGTTGCCCGGCCTAGGCGCTCAGGATCTTCCGATGGTAGATGGCGGACTCTTCGTATCCCAGGGCGCGGTAGAAGGGTGCTGCCCGCCGGGTCGCCAGTGCGACCAGCGCGCACTCCCGGGCGGTCGCCCACTGCTCGAATCCTCTCATCAGGGCCCGGCCGACGCCGCCGCCGCGATGCTGACCGCGGACGAAGACTTCCTCGACCCAGGCGACCGGCCCGTTGGCGTAGAAGGTGAGGTGCTCGAAGCCCAGGAGGTAACCAAGGCGGTCGGGCCCGTTTACCGCCAGGAGCAGGCAGGCGCTGTCGGTGGCGAGCAAGGCCGGATAGCTGCGGTCGAAGCCGGCCCGGGAGAACGTGAACGACTGCGCCAGCTCGGCGGCCAGGTCCGCGACCGCCGCGGCGTCACCGGCATCGGCTGGCCTGATCTGGCACCGGGCATCGCCGGGGCGGTCCGGATCCTGGGCATCGAGTTGGTTCACGTCGTCAGGCCTCCGGCCAGACCCGAAGAGCGCGGAAACGGCAGCCATCCTGCTGGAATCCGGGGTCCTCGTACGTGAACCGGACCCGCTGGCCCGCGCGGAGCTCCCGGTAGCCGCTGACCTCGATATTCGAGAAGTGAACAAAGCAGTCGCCCGGCACATCCGGCCCGGCGATCACGCCCCAGCCTTCGTCGGCATCGAAACGCCTGACCACGCCGGCCACGCCGCGCTCCGGGGACGGACGCTTCCTTGCCACCGGTCAATTGTGTCACCATCAGCCCTTAGCCGCCGCGCCGGTCACGCCGTGATCGTGACCGAGGCGGCCGCACCGGAACGTATGGCGGCTGCGGCGGCGCGGGCCAGGGCCGCGACCGGCTGGGACGTGCTGTGGGCGGGCCAGGCGAGCAGGAGGGAAACCGGGGGGAGGTCCGTCATCGGGACGGTGATCAGGTCATCGCGCAACGGCCTGGTCAGTACCCGGGGTAGCACGGCGACCATGCGTCCCAGCGCGATCAGGTGCATCAGCTCGCTGATGGGTTTCATCGCGCCGGGATCGGCGGGCTTGCGGTGCAGGTTCTCGCCCGCCAGGTCGGCCATCTGCAGGCTCGCCCGGTGCGCGAGCGGGTGGCAGGCGGGCAGGACGGCGACCGGTGCCTCGGTCAGCAGCGTTTCGCTGTCCAGGCCGCCCAACTCGTCGGGTGGCGCGTGCAGCAGCGCGGCATCTGCCTGTCCTTCACGCAGCAGGCGCGAGGGCCCGGCCCCGAACACCACCTCGACCGGCAGCGCCCGCGGCTCGCGTTCGTACGCGGCGAGGATCGCCGGGAGCAGGCCCGCGTCGCCGCCGGGCTTCATGGCCAGGAGCAGGCGGGGGTCGCGGGTGCCGGCCCGCTGCGTCCGCAGCGCCGCGGCGGACACCGCCTCCAGCGCGACGCGCGCCTCGCGGCGCAGGACCCGGCCGGGCTCGGTCAGCGTGACCGCGCGGCTGGTCCGCTCGAACAGGGTGACGCCCAGCCTGCGTTCCAGCTGCCGGATCGTCTTGGATAGTGCGGGCTGCGCGATGCCCAGCCGGGTCGCGGCCCGGCCGAAGTGGAGGTCGTCGGCCACCGCCAGGAAGTACGCCAGTTCCCGGGTCTCGAGCCGATCCATTCCTCCAGGTTATCGGTCATAGCCCGGCCGGTCTTGGACCTGCCGCGTGCACCGGTGATGAGCTGGGGTCATCTCATCCGCATGACCCTCAGCCAAGGAGATCACCATGCCCGCAATCGCTCTCGTGGCCGCCGGGGGCCGCCTCGGCTTGTCCCTCGGAAAGATCTTCGGCGGTCACGGATTCGATGTCGCGCTGATCGCCCGCTCGAGCGAGCGGCTCGGCGAGCTCACCGGGAAACTCGCGTCCGACGGGGTCACGGCGGCCGGCTTTCCCGCCGACGTCACCGACCGTCCCGCGCTGGCCGCCGCCCTGGGCCGCGCCGCGGAACGGTTCGGCGGAATCGACGTGCTGCACTACTCCAGCCCCGGTGCGGGAACCATCGAGAACCTGCGCGGCACCGGAGCGCTGGACGTCACCGTGGACAACCTCCAGCCGCTGATCGAATGCGTCTGCTACGGCGCGATCACGGCGACCCGGGCGGTGCTGCCGGCCATGCTGGCCGCCGGCGCCGGGACGCTGCTGTACACCACCGGCGCCTCCTCGGTCACGCCCGCGCCAGTATTCGTCAGCGCCGGCATGGCGGGCGCGGCCCTGCGCAAATGGGCGCTCACCCTCAACGGCGCCCTGGCCGGCCGGGGCGTCTACGTCGGTCATGTCGCGATCGGCACGTGGATCGCCGGCACGCCGGGCGCTCCCGAGGGCGCCCCGCTCAAGGACCCCGACGACATCGCGCGCCTCTACTGGGACCTCCACACCCGCCGCGAGCCCGCCGAACACCATATCTCCGCCTGACCCAGCGGTCCATGCGTCCTGATGACCAATATGAGTCGCGATCCTGGGCTGTCGGCCAACCTGGAGTGAGAAGATAATCACTTCGTGGATGGTGATAGTGGCACGGCCTACCTGCTGGAGACCGCGAAAGACTGGCTGGCCAGGGACACTCCCGGTTACCGCATCTCAGATGTGGATTCGTTCCTCGGCAATGTCCTGGCGGAGCTGCGCAGTGGCGCGCCGCTTTCTCCGGCGGATGTCCGTGCCGTCACCTTCCCCCTCACCACCGTGCACACCGGGTACGCCCCGCGGGACGTCGACCGCCTGGTCGGTGAACTCGCGCAACTGCTCCAGAGCCCCGGATCGGGCCCGGACGTCCCGCTGGCCGTCCGGGTACTGATCGACCGGATCAGGCACGCCAGGTTCGACACGACCCGGCGGGGCGGTTATGAAGAAGAGGAAGTCGACGAGTTCCTCGACCGGATCATGCGCAATCTCATCCGGGGCGAGCGCGGGACGATGCAGCAACTGGCGGGCGAGCCCCTGTTCACGAGGGTGAGGCTACGCCCTGCGTATGTCGTGGCGGACGTGGACGACCTGCTCGGCTCGGTAGCGCGCACGCTCGCCGATCTCGCCTGGTAGCCGCGGTCACCAGGCGCGTCTCCGTCCTCACTCCCGACCGGGCCTCCGGGATGATCAGCCGCTAGGCCGGGTGCTGGAGCCGTCCGAAGCCGCTGCGGTGGAAGACGAGCGGCAGCGAGTCGTCCGCGTGCTCGACCGCGTGGAGCCGCAGCAGGACGATGGTGTGGTCGCCCGCCTCGACCTCGCGGTAGATCGTGGTGTCGAACGACGCCAGCCCGTCGGCCAGCGTCACCGCGCCGTTATCGCTCAGCGCCACCCGCAGGCCGTCGAAGCGGCCCTGCACCGGGCCCGCCAGCTGGCGGGCCGCGCTGCGATGGTGGTCAGCGAGGACGGTCACGCCCAGGTGGGCGGCGCGTCGCAGCTGCGGCCAGGTGTTGGACGTGTTCGCGATCGACACCGACACCAGCGGCGGCGCCAGCGACACCGAGGTGAACGAGCTCGCGGCCAGGCCGGTGAGCTGCCCGTCGACCTCCGCGGCGACCGCCACCACACCGGTTGGGAAGATCCCGAAGGCCGTCCGCAGCCGGGCTGGATCGAGATCTTGGTTGGCCGGGAAGTGGGTCACTACGCTCACCAGGTGGTGTCCGCCAGGACGCCGCGATGCGCGGGGCAATGCGTCCGGATATCCAACTCGTCCTCCCAACCGCCGTCGTGCCGTGCCCGGTAACCGGGCAGTGCGGCGAGCACGGCCACCTGCGGCCATCACACGGCGTCCGGTACAACGTCCGCCAGCAGGGCCGCGATTCCGGCCGCGCCCAGATCCCGGAGGGTGTCTCGCAGTGCACGACGCTCACCACCGTGATGCCGGGCCGCAGGCGGAACGCCTCGGCCACGCGCGAAGCCGGCACCGCGCCGTCGTAGGGGACTTCGAGCTCGATGACCTCGTGGGCGTACCGCCGTGCCCAGTCGCCGTAGAACCGGCCGTACATGCCCGATACCAGGTTGAGCACCACGTCCTGCGGGCCGATCAGCGAGGCCGCGGCGGCTTCCAGCCCGACCACGGCCTCGCCCTGGAGGATGACCGGGGCCTGCTCGGTCCCGAACGCGCGCCGCAGCAGCTCCGCGGTTTCCGCGTACAGCGCGCCGAAGGCGGGATCGAGGTGATGCAGGATGGGCTGGCTGAGCGCGGCCAAGGTGGCCGCCGTCGCGCCCGCCGGGCCGCTGGCCAGGTTGAACGCCGGGCCATGAGAAGCCGGGTAGACGGGCTGCTCCACGTCGCGAACCTCCTCGCCGGGCCATTCCTGTCGATCAGCCGGAATTTACCAACAGGCCGAACGGCTTGCGGTTCAAGCCACGGTGACGGGGTGCTCGACGATGCCGTCGAATTGGTAGCCGAGCGTGTTGAACGTCGCGGTGGCCGGCTGGGTAGCGCCGGTGATATCGGTGGCCCTGGCCTGCAGCACGTACGACCCGGGGCCGGGAGCACGCCACGGGAACTCCCATAGCTGCCACGCGCTCTGGTCGCCGTGATGGTACGGGGTGGCCAGCTGCCAGCGCCGCCCGCCATCGGTGCTGATCTCGGTGCGGGCGATGGATCCGTTCAGGGACCAGGACCGGCCGGTGAGCAGGCAGTCCCGGTGCGCGGGCAGCCGCGCGTCCCATTCGAGCTCGAATGCGCTCCTGATCGCCTGGGTGGTGATGAGCGTTCCGCGAGCCGGGTAAGCCGGGCCGAACAGCCGGTAGGCCCGGGTGTTCCAGTAGGAGAAGAGCGGGCTCGCCGATACCTCGATCGCGCCGACCCATTTGATGCTGGCGACCCCGGCCCAGCGTGGCACGATCACCCGGACCGGGTAGCCGTTGTCGGGCGGCAGCGGCACGCCGTTCATCTCGTAGGCCAGGATCACATCGTCCAGCGCCTTGGCCACCGGAATCGGCCGCCGGACCGATCCGTAATTGCCCCTGCCGCTGACATAGTCCGGGTCGAGGCCGCAGGGCATCACGTCCACCGCCTCGCGGGTGATCCCGGCGCGGTCCAAGATGACGGACAGCGGGACGCCCCGCCAGGCCGCCACCCCGATGGCGCCGAGCCGCCAGGGCGTCCCGGGCACGGCCTGGTGCTGCTGGCTGGCGAAGAAATGGCGGCCGTTTCCGGCGCACTCGATGGACGCCGCCACGGTCTGGGCCGGCAGGTCCAGCAGGTCCTGATAGCTGAACCGCACGGCATTGCCCGCGGTTACCGAGCCCCGCAGGCCGGTGCCGAACACGCTCAGGCTCCAGGTTTCCGCGTCGATCAGCGGCGTGGCGGTGTGGTTGCGTACGAAGAAGCTCGCATTGGGCACGACGTACCCCTTGCCCCGCATGACCTCCCAGCGCATCTCGGCATTGAGCCCGTGCACATCGAACTCGTCCGCGGGCAGCGGCCTGACGATCGGCCCACCGGGCGCCATGGCAGTCAGACCGGACCGCCCCGGCCGGGCCGGGCGGTTTTCGCGCATGCTGACCCCCGTTCCGCCTGATGGCCTGACTCGCTGTCCATCACCAAATGTATTCCTAATAAATCGAAAATAAAACCATCCCTGTCTGGCCGATATACGCTGGCGTTTCCCACAGGCAGACGGCGTTATTCCTCCTTGAGGAGGCGGTCGGTGAGGACGATCTCGATGACCGCCTGGACGGTGTCCTGCCGGGCCCAGTCGCGCTGCGGTTCGACCGCGAGGGAGACCCAGCTGACCGGCTGCCCGCCGGCTTGCGTGACGCGGTCCAGGGCCGCCCGGTGGGCCTCGGGCGAGGTGCCGCCGATCGCGTCGACGACGGGATAGACCTCGTATCCCTCGCGCAGCGCGTCCAGGGCGGTGAAGGCCATGCAGATCTCGGTCCACAGGGCGCAGAGGATGAGCTTGCGGCGGCCGGTGGCGCGGACGGCCTGGACGAATTCGGTGTCCTCCCAGGAGTTGGTCGTGGTCCGGTCGAGCGGCTTGTCGTCGGCCAGCAGGCCCGCGAGTTCAGGCAGCGTGGGTTTTCCCCGTCCGGTGGCGACGTTGATGGTCGAGTGGACGACCGGGACCTCGAAGGCCTTGATGGTCCTGACCGTCGAGACGGCGTTCTTGACCAGGAGGTCGCGCTCCATCGACTGGACCCCGGCCAGCTGGGACGGCTGGTAGTCGATGAGCAGCAGCGCCGACGCCATGCTTGAGGACCGGCAGGCGACCCTCGCATCACCAGGATCAGGTGATCACCGGGCTGGTGCGTGGCCGGCGGCAGCCACCTCTATGTGACGCTGCTGTGGTCGAGACAACCGCGATGTGACATCGAGGTGGCACAGGACACCGCCTCGGCGGCCCGGCTGATACCGCACGCCCCGCCAGAACCAGTCGTCCCCAGCCGGAGCCACTCACCACACAAGAGCCGCGGCCATGCCCCATCGAACCGCCCGAGACCGGGGCGATGCTCCACTTCGATCCGATTAGAGCAGGCCCACAGCAGGGCCGGACCGGAGTCAGTCCGCCCGGCTGCGGGCCGGCTCCTGGTCATCGTCGCTGCGGAACAACCGGACGTCCCACGCCCGCAGGGTGATCTTCTCGGCCAGCGGATGGCGCTCGCCGCTGAGCACGTCAGTCACCGGCCCGGACGGCGCGGCCGTCGCCTCGTCCCAGCTCCAGTTGTGCAGGACGTGCAGCCGGGTGGCGGTGTCCGGGTCGGTGCTGGTGGATACGGTGACCGAGTCGTCGGTGGTCCACCCGCCTGCCGGGTGCGGTACCAGCCACTGCACCAGGTCGGCGGCTAGGTCTTGATCCGGGACGGTACCGACCACGGTGATCCGGCCCTCGCCGGCCGGCCTGGTCGTGACCGCGGCCCAGCGGCCGAGATGCGGATGCTGATAACGGGCAAGCACCTCCACGCCCGAAGCCTCCGAAGGGGTGAGGCCTTCGGCGAATCCGGTCGCCGCGCCCCGCAGGGAGCCGCCCACCGGTACCGGCGATGGCAGCGAGGCCATCTCGTCGTACCAGACGCCAGCGCCGTCGGTAAGACGGGCCGGCGCTCGCTCGGTGCGTGCCTTTCCTTCCCGGTCCCCGTAGCCCGTCCGCGGCCCGACCACGAGGTGCCCTCCGGCCCGCGCGTAGCCGACCAGGAAGTCCAGGTCCTCGTCGGCCGCGGTGTAGAACGCGGCCGCGATCAGCACCGGGTAGCGCGCGGCCGCGCCGGCCGCGTCGAGCTCGCCGCCACGTGACGGCAGCAGCTGCTGCGGCCGGACGAGCCGCTGCTGCCGCTTGGCGTCGAAGATGCCGCGGGAGAAGGCCGCGACGATGTGCCGGTAGGAGTCCGGGTCGACCAGACCCTCACCCCGCAGCGGCCCCTGCGTCGACAGCGCGAACTTGCTGTCGGAGTCGTAGAGCACCGCGACGTCGTAGTCGGGTTCGGCCGCGGCGAAGGCCCGGCCGGCCGAACCCAGTTCCTGGCCGATCTGCGCGATCTCGCGGTAGGCCCGGCCCGGGATGCCGCTGTGCGGAAGCACGCCGCCCCAGTATGTCTCGGCGCCGAACGGCAGGGTGTTCCACTGCCAGTACTCGATCAGCCGGGCCCCGCGCGCGACCAGCAGCCAGGCCACCTGGCGCCACTGGCCGTCGTAGGGCGACTCGTTCATCGAGGAGAAGCCGATCGAGCCGGCGTTGGTCTCGGTGACCAGGAACGGCGCCTGCTTGGAGGAGTACATGAGGTCGGCGAGCTGGGTGACCGCCCACGGCCCGCGGACCACCCAGCCCATCGGGCCGCTCGAGCGCGGCGCCGTGCTCGGGTGGGCCAGCGCGTCCTGCATCTCGTAGTACGCGTTGCCGGCGGCGACGTCGAGCGCCCGGCTCAGCTCGGCGTCCTCGATGCCGGGCTGCTCGTAGGAGATGCAGGTGGTGACGAACCCGCGGCCGCCGGTCAGCTCGCGCACGAGGCCGGCCTGCCAGCCGATGAACTCGGTGACCAGCTCGGCCTGGAAGCGCCGCCAGGCCAGGTCGTACTGCGGCTGGAAGTTGCCGTCCGGACGCCACAGGTCACTCCACCGCGACAGCCGGTGCGACCAGTAGACCAGGCCCCACTCCTCGTTCAGCCGGTCGACGGTGCCGTACCGGACACGGAGCCAGTCGACGAACTTCTCGAAGACGCCGGCGTTGTAGAGCAGCCGCGGGCCGGGCTCGTTGTCGACCTGGTAGCCGATGACCGCCGGGTGCTCGGTGTAGCGGCCGACGACGGCGCGGATCACCCGCTCGGCGTGGAACCGGTACGCGGCGTGGGTGAAGTTCACTTCCTGCCGGGCGCCCCAGCCGACCCGGTGCCCGGCCGCCGTCTCGGCCGCGATCTCGGGATAACGCCGGGTCAGCCACATCGGGACGGCGTAGGTCGGTGTCCCCAGGATCACCCCGATGTCGTGACGATGGGCGGCGTCCAGGACCGGCTCGAGCCAGTCGAGCTCGAACCGGCCGTCCTGTGGTTCCCAGGTCGACCAGACCGACTCGCCCACCCGGATCACCGAGAAGCCGGCCTCGGCCATCAGCCCGAAATCGGCAGGAATGTCCGGACAGCGCTGGTACTCGGCGTAGTACGCGGCCCCGAAACCGATGCGGTCCATCAGGCGTCGTTACCCCGGTACCGGAACCCGGCGAACCTGACCGTGCCCGCCGACGCGTACAGCCCGATCACCCGGCCGGTAAAGGACGCGCAGGTCTCCGCCGTCCAGTAACGCCCGTCGAGCTCGGCCACCAGCGTGCCGCCCGCCAGCAGCCGGATCCGGTCGCCGCCCAGCGCCGCGGAGTCGAAGGTCGACGCGGGCGGGGTCATCTCCATCCGCAGCTCGACGTCCCCGCCAGGCACAACACACTCCCAGGCCTGCGCGATGCCCGCGACGTGGGCCCGGGCGGTCACCACCGTGCCGTGCGCCTCCAGGCCGAACCAGTGGTGCTCGTCATACCGGGCCGCCAGCCCGCCCGTCCCGCCGGAAGCGTCGACGACAGCGGACACCACCGCGGTCAGGTGCCGCTGGCGCCGCCCGACGAACTGCGGCCGCGGATCGTCCAGCCCGGTCCAGCCGGTGATCGACAGCCGCCCGTCCGCCACCGACGCGACCGACCCCGGCGTCGTCCGGATCGCCAGCCACCCCGGATCATCGAGCGCGACCGGGTGCGCGAAGCCGAAGACTTCCTCCTCAGCGGCACTGTCACGCGGGGCCAGCAGCACCGGTTCCGGCTGCGGCCAGCCCTGCGCCCAGGAGACCGGGGTGATGAACGTTTCCCGGCCCAGCGGCGAGAACGACTGCGTCAGGCCGAGTGGGCGCACGCCGAGCAGGACCAGCGCCGTGCCGCCGTCCGGCGTGTCGATCAGGTCCGCGTGCCCGGTGTTCTGGATCGGGCGGGACGTGCCGCACGCGCTGAGCACCGGGTTGGCCGGGTGGCCGTCGAACGGGCCCTCGGGGGAGGGGCCCCGGGCCACGCTGACGCTGTGCCCGCGCTCGGTGCCGCCCTCGGCGATCAGCAGGTACCAGAAGCCGCCCCGGTGGTACAGGTGCGGCGCCTCCGGGAACTTGAGCCCGGTGCCCGACCACAGCGAGCGCGGCGCCTCGAGCGCCTTGCCGGCCGTCAGGTCGACCCGGACCTGCTGGATGCCGAGGTGCTGGCCCATGTTCTCGCCGCTGGTGGACAGCCCGGAGAAGGTGACGTACGCCGTCCCGTCGTCGTCCCAGGCCAGGTCGGGGTCGATGCCGCCGACCCCGTCGATGGTGATGCCGTCGCTCCACGGGCCGGCCGGGTCGGCCGCGGTGAACACGACGCAGCCGCGCGGGCTCATCGCCACGGTGACGATGAGGTAGAAGAGGCCATCGTGGTACCGGATGGTCGGGGCCCAGACGCCGCCGCCGGTGGCCGCGTCCTCCACGCTGACCTGCTCGGGCCGGGTGGCCACGTTGCCGATGTGCGTCCAGCCGACCAGGTCGGTGCTGCGGTAGAGGGGAATGCCGGGCAGGTACTCGAAGGTCGAGGTGGCGAGGTAGTACACGCCGTCCACCACGGTGATGCTCGGGTCGGGGCTGAAGCCGGGGATCAGCGGGTTCGGGTACATCAGGCGAGCTCCACCTTCACGGTCACCGGCAGGTCCACCGCGGAAGTGCCGACCCGGAGCTGGAACACCCCGGGCTCGTACCGCCAGCCGTCCTGCCAGTACGCCAGCAGCCGGGCCGGTACGCTGACCTGCACCTGTGCCGTCTGGCCGGCCGCCACGCGCACCGGCGCGAAGCCGACCAGCCAGCGCACCGGGCGGTCGACGGCGGAGTCCGGCCGTTCCGCGTAGACCTGCACGACCTGCTTGCCGTCGCGCCCGCCGTGGTTCTCGACCTCGACGGTCACCGGGAACGACGTCCCGGCGGTGACCGAGGCGGTGACCGAGGCGGGCGCCTGGGCCGCGGTCACGGTGATGTCGGTATAGCCCTGGCCGCTGCCGAACCAGTAGGCCGGCGCGCCCTCCTGCCTGAGCCAGGCCCGGTAGCCGATGTGGATGCCCTCGGCGTAATCCAGCGCGCCGTCGACCGGCGTGGTGGACAGGACCGGGATGCCAGCCTCGGCGGCCGGCCAGGTGGTGGGCAGCCGGCCGCCCGGCTCGGCCGTGCCGAGCAGCACGTCCGCGACGGCACGGCCGAATTCCTGGCCGCCGAAGTAGCCGACGAGGACCGCGGCGACCTGGTCGCGCCAGGGCATCAGCACGGGAGAGCCGGCGTTCACCAGCACGACGGTGCGCGGGTTGGCGGCCGCGACCGCGCGGACCAGGTCGTCCTGGCGGCCGGGCAGGGCGAGCGAGGCGCGGTCGTAGCCCTCGGACTCCACCACCGAGTTGGTGCCCACCACGACCAGTGCGACGTCGGCCCGGCCGGCGGCCTCGGCCGCGGCGGTGATGAGGGCGTCCGCGTCCACCGGCGCCGGCTCGGTGCCGAAGCGCAGCCACAGCAGGTCGGCCAGCGGCCCGGTGCGGTCCGCCAGCTCGTATTCGAAGCGCAGCTCGACCGGCGTGCCCGCGGTGAGGTCGACCTCGGCCGCGGCGGTCGGCGGGGCCATCAGCGCGGCGCCGAGGTCATCGTGCTCGGACTCGGCGATCTCGTCGACGATGAGCTCGCCGTCGACGTAGACCTGGCCGTGGCCGACGCTGGCGAAGCCGACCCGGACCGGGCCCGACTCGGCCGGGGTGAAGCGCGTCGCCAGCTCCACCGTGGCCGACCGGCCGATCGGGGCGTCCCCGCCGAACCAGACGAGCATGCTCGAGCGCCGGTCCTCGGTGAACAGCTCGGTGCCGCCGGCGTCCAGGAACCGGACCCGCAGGCCGGGCTGGCCGGTCACCGGGTTCGTCATCTGGGCCAGCGGCAGCTCGGCCACGCCTTCGTGCACGACCGCCCCGCGCGAGTAGCTGACGTCGGTGCCGGGCAGGGCGGCGCGCAGGCCGTCCAGCGGCGAGACGGTATAGGCGGGCATGACCGTGGCGCTGCCGCCGCCCTGGGTGCGGGCGTTGGCCGCGTTGTCGCCGATCACGGCGACCGTGCCCAAACGGGCCGGGTCCCAGGGCAGCTCGCCCCGGTTCTCCAGCAGCACGGTGCCCTCGATGGCGGCGTGCCGGGCGAAGGCGGCGCCGTCCTCGACCCAGGCTGGCTCCACCGGGGAGCCGCCGAACGCGCCGACCCGGCGGGCCAGGACCAGGATGCGGGCCACCTTGCGGTCGATGACCGCCTCGTCGATCTCGCCGGACCGCACGGCCGCCACCAGGGCGTCGCCCCACGGGCCGTCCGGGCCGGGCATGACCAGATCCTGCGCGGCCTTGGCGGCCGCCAGCGACCGGACGGCGGTCCAGTCGCTGATCACCACGCCGTCGAAGCCCCACTCGCTGTTCAGCGGCGTCTCCAGCAGGTCGTTCTCGGTGGCCGTCACCCCGTTGACCGAGTTGTAGGAGCTCATGACCAGCCAGGCCCGCGCCTGCGTCACCGCCTTCTCGAACGCGAGCAGGTACAGCTCGCGCAGGGCGCGGTCGCCGACCCGGACGTCCACGGTGAAGCGGTCGGTCTCCGAGTCGTTGGCCACGTAGTGCTTGGGCGTGGCGCCGACGCCGTTGTCCTGCATGCCGCTCACGTAGGCGGCGGCCAGGTCGGCGGTGAGCACCGGGTCCTCGCTGAAGGCCTCGAAGTGCCGGCCGCCGAGCGGCGAGCGGTGCAGGTTGATGGTCGGGCCCAGCACGACGTCGACGCCCTTGCGGCGCGCCTCGACCGCGGCCGCGGCGCCGTAGCGCCGGGCGATGCCGGGGTCCCAGGAGGATGCCAGCGCGGTGGCGGACGGCAGGTTGAGCGACGGGTCGCGCTCGTCCCAGGTCTCGCCGCGGACGCCGGACGGCCCGTCCGACACCAGCATGCGGCGCAGCCCGATCTTCTCGATCGGCCACGTGGTCCAGAAGTCCCGGCCTGTGAGCAGCTGGACCTTATCCTCCAGGGTGAGCGCGGCCAGCGCCTCGTCGACAGTCATGAAAAGCGTTCTCCTCAGTTAGCGCAGGAACCCGGCCGGGTGGTCTACGTGCGGCGCGCCGACCAAGCCGTGCATCGCCGTGTCGATGGACGGAGCCGCCCCGCCCAAACCCCATAGGCAGTAGTCGAACGCGGCCACCATCTCGTCCTCGCGCTCGACCCCGGGGTAGACACCGGCGAGGGCGCGGAGTGGGTCCAGGCGCAAGATCGCCAGGCCGTTCGGCGGCAATGTTCTCAGGTCACCGCCGGAACCCTTGACCCACAGCAGCTCCACCTCCTGGCCGGTCACCGGGTCGGTCGCGGTCCCCTTGGCCGAGGTGTTGCCGCCGGCGTAGTTCGTGTTCCGGGGGTCCGAGCCGAGCCGGTTCGACCGCCCGATGAGCTCGGAGGTCACGCGGTCACCTCCACCGGCGCGCTCAGCCGCAGGTCGGCGGCCGATGCGCCGACGAGTACCTCGTAGCGGCCCGGGTGGACCGCCCACCCGGCCGGGTCGCTCCAGGCCGCGAGGTCCGCGCTGGTCAGGGTGAACGTCAGGGTGCGCCGTTCCCCGGCGGCCAGGTGCACGCGCTGGAATCCCTTGAGCTGGAGCGGCGGTTCCGCGGCCGCCTCCGGGCACCGCAGGTAGAGCTGGGCCACGTCACGGCCGGGGCGCGGCGAGTCGTTCACCAGGCTGAAACTCAGCCGGATCAGCTCACCGTCTCCCGGCGCGCCGATCCGCAGGTTCTCGTAGACGAAACGAGCAAACGACAACCCATGACCAAACGGGAACATCGGCTCCTGGTCCTGCCCTGCGAAGAACCGGTAGCCGACACCGATGTCCTCGGTATACGTGGCCACGCCCGCGATCCCCGGGTACTGCGCGGTCGCCTGGACCGGTCCCTGGCCGGCGTGGGCGGGGAAGGTCACCGGCAGCCGGCCGCCCGGGTCCTCGTCGCCGGCCAGCACCCGGGCGAGCGCGGTGCCGAACTGCTCGCCCGGGTACCAGACCTGCAGCACCGCCGCGGCGTCGGCCAGCCACGGCATCAGGACCGGGCCCGGCGTGTTGAGCACGACGATGGTCCTGGAGTTGCGGCGCGCGACCTCGGCGATGAGCCGGTCCTGGTCGCCGGGCAGGGCCAGCGACTGCCGGTCCATCCCTTCCCCGCACGCCTGGTTCACGATCACGACGGCCGCGTCGCAGCGGGCGGCCATGTCCGCGGCGTCGCCGATCAGGCGATCCGGCGGCTGCCAGCCGAGCCGGACCTCGGGCCGCAGCCCGAACTCCGCTACTTCCAGCGCTGGTCCGGTGTCGTACTCGACCCGGATGGTCAGCGGCTGGCCCGCGACCAGGTCGGCGGTGGCTTGCAGGGCGTACGGAGGCCCGTCGATGAACCCGATCGCCTCGCGCGCTCCCGCGGCGGCCAGGTCGCCGTCCAGGTAGAGCGCGCCCCGGCCGGCCACGGCCAGGCTGAACCGGTGGTGCCCGTCGCGGTCGGGCGTCAGGACGGTCGTCCAGGTGGCCCGCCACTGCGGCCCGAATCCCGCGGGCGGGCCGGCGGTCTCCAGCCCCGGCTCGATGCGGGTGACGCGCTGGCCCGGCGTGTCCGGGGGGCCGTCGGTGTACTCGGCCAGGACGCCCGGCCCGGCCGGGACACCCGAACCCGGGGGAGCGGACAGCAAGGCGGGCGGCACCGGCGGCAGCGGCACATCACCCCAGGATCCCTGGGCGTGCTCGACCCGGACGCGGTCTGCCCGCCCGCTGCCGGATCCCGGCCAGGGGCGTCACCACCCGTTCCGGATGGAGCTTGACGGCCGGCGATCCGCCCATGATGTACATGGCGTCCAGCTCGGCCGGGCCGATCACGGCCAGGGACCGCACGTCCTCCCCGAAGGGGAGGGCTCCGGCCCGGTTGACCAGCAGGACGCTCCCCGCGACGGCGGCCTCCGCGGCCAGCTCGAGGTGCCCGGCCGGCGGCGGCCCGGGGGTCACGGCGGGCCGGTCGAGCAGGTCGTGTGCGACCATCGTGGCGACCATCCGAATGACCACATCGTCGAGCCGGTCCGGGCTGACGCGCCCGCTGGTGAAGTCTTCCGGCGTGCGTCCCTCGGCGGTGTCGAGCCCCGGGAGGTCGAGGCCCGCCCGCGCGGCCGCGAGCGGATCGCGCACCGCGAACATGAAGTCCGGGGCGACGAACCCCGCCCATCCCCACTGGTCCTTCAGCGTCGCCATCAGCTCCGGGTGCTGGCAGGCGTAGCAGCCGTTGACCTGGTTGTAAGAGCCCATGACCGAGCCCGCGCCGGCCTCGGTCAGCGCCCGCCTGAACGGCGGGAAGTAGATCTCCTCCAGGGCCCGGCGCGAGACGTGGACGTCGACCGCCGGTCCCCGGTCCGGCGGCGGCCAGCCCGCCCCGGTCCGGCCCGTCTCGAAGTTGTTGACCACGAAGTGCTTGACCATGGCCACGACGTTTTCCTGGACGCCCCGGACGTAGGCCGCTCCCAGGACACCGGTGAGGTACGGGTCTTCCCCGAACGCCTCGGGCAGCCGTCCGGCCAGCGGCGTGCGCGCGATGTCCAGGGCCGGGCCGAGCAGGACGTTGTGACCGGCCGAACGGGCCTCGCGGCCGACCGCGGACCCGAACCGGCCCGCCAGCCGCTCGTCGAAGGACGCGGCCAGCGACAGGCACACCGGGAAGGCGGTCGCGTCATCGGCTACCCGTACGCCGTTGCCCGCGTCGGTAAAACTCAGCGCGGGCAGCCCGAGGTGAGCCACCGCGGCGAAGTCGCCGCACGCGAGCGCGACCTTGTCGTCCAGGCTCATCTTGGCGATGATGTCGGCGGCCCGGTCGGCGTCACTCATTTGCGGCTCTCCTGACTTCCCGCGGCGGTGAAGGGGACGGTGATGGCATGCCTGCCCGGCACCAGTTCCCGGTCCGGCTGGCCTGGCAGCCGCAGCACGCCGGTCGCACCCGCGGGCACGGCGGCCTCGACGGTCAGCTCTTCACCCGCCTGCCGCCAGTGCACGTCCACTAGGCCCCGGGGTGTCTCCAGGCTTCCCCGGGCCCAGGTCAGACCGCCGCCCGGCTGCGGCGCGATGAGAACCTTGGCGTAGCCGGGCTCGAGCGGCGCGATCCCGCCGACGGTCCGGTGGATCCAGTCCGCGACGGCACCGAGCGCGTAGTGGTTGAAGCTGGTCATCTGGCCCGGGTTGATGGTGCCGTCGGGCAGCATGGAGTCCCAGCGTTCCCAGATCGTGGTGGCCCCCATCGTGACGGGGTACAGCCAGGACGGGCAGCCGCGCTCGAGCAGCAGCCGGTAGGCGTCGTCCAGGTGACCGGTCTGGGTCAGGGCGTCGGTCACGTACGGCGTGCCGGCGAACCCGGTCGAGATCCGGTACCCGTTTTCCCGGACCAGAGCCGCCAGCCGGTCGCCGGCCCGGGCCGTCATGACGTTATCGAGCAGCCCGAACGCGATGGCCAGCGCGTAGACCGTGGCGCAGTCGCTGCGCACCGTTCCGTTCTCCTCGACGTAGTGCTGGTTGAACGCGGCCCGCACCCGTCCGCCCAGCCGCCGGAAGTGCCTGGCGTCGTTCGGCCGGCCCAGCAGGTCCGCGGTGTCCGCGACGGTGCACGCCGTCCGGTAGCAGCAGGCGGTGGCCACGACGTGGCTGTCGGCCCTGGCCTTGAAGGGCTCGCCGGGGGGCGCCTGCGGATCGAGCCAGTCGCCCAGCTGCAGGCCGGTGTCCCACAGGCCGGACGGCGAGAGCAGCGACTCCACCCGCCGGGCGTGCGCGACCATGGAGGCGTACTGCTCTTCCAGGACGCCCCGGTCGCCGTAGGCCCGCCACAGCGCCCAGGGCACCCACACGGCCGCGTCACTCCAGATCGCGGTGGCGTCCGGATCCGGGAAGGCGGACGGGCCCGCCTCGTACTTCAGGACGTCGGGGACGACGAGCGGGACGAGGCCGTCGTGCGCCGCCTGTTCGGCGGCCAGGTCGCGGAGCCAGTCCCGCAGGAAGGCGTCCGCGTCGTAGAGATAGGTCGCGGACGGCGCGAAGACGGCCAGGTCACCGGTCCAGCCGAGGCGTTCGTCGCGCTGCGGGCAGTCGGTCGGGACGTCGAGGAAGTTGCCGCGCATGCCCCAGGTCACGTTCTGGTGCAGCTGGTTGATCATCGGGTCCGAGCATTCGAAATGACCGGTGCGGCGCATGTCGGAATGGACGACGACCGCCTCCAGCGCCCCCGGGGTCAGCTCGCCGGGCCACCCGGTGACCTCCGCGTAGCGGAAGCCGTGAAAGGTCTTGGTGGGCTCGAAGCGGTCCGGCCCGCCGGACAGGATGAACCGGTCGGTGGCCTGGGCGCTGCGCAGCGGCCGCACGCCGAGTTCGCCGTGCTCCAGGACCTCGCCGTGGCGGACGGTGATCTCGGTCCCGGCCTCGCCCCGGACCGCCAGGCGCAGCCAGCCGACGAGGTTCTGCCCGAAGTCCACCAGCGTGCGGCCCGACGGCGATGACCAGATCTTCACTGGCGCCACGGCTTCGTGGCGGACGACGGGGGGCCCGACGTACGGCGTGAGGCGGCTGGTGTCGAACTCCAGCGCTTCGACGCCGCCCCACCCCGGCGGCGCCGCCCCGGGGTGCATCCACGTGTCGTCGGCCAGCCGGGCGTCGATGGTCTGCCCGTCGTACAGGTCGTTCGCCAGCGTCGCTGACGGCCCGGCCCGCCACGTCTGGTCGGTGCTCACCCGCTGCCGGTGACCGTCGGCGAAGGTCAGCTCCAGCTGCGCGATGACCGCGAGGCGATCACCGTAGAAGGCGCGGTTCCCGTTCCAGACCAGGCGCCCCCGGCTCCAGCCATTGCCCAGGGAGATACCCAGCACCGTGACCGGCGCCACGAGGTCCGTCACGTCGTACGTCCGGTACCGCAGCCGCCACTCGTAACTGCTCCACCCGGGGCTCAGCACGTCGCGGCCGGCGGCCCGGCCGTTGAGGAAAGCCTCGAAGATCCCCAGGCTGCTTACCATCAGCTCCGCGCTCGTCACCGCCCCGTGGCCGTCGTCGGGCGCGAACTGCGTGCGCAGCAGCGGCGCCCCCGCGAAGTCCTGGGCGGGCGAGATCATGGCCGCTGACCATCCGGAGCGGCTAGTCATCGGTGACCGCGGTGAGCCGGATCGCCATGAACTCGCGCGCGGGCAGGTCGATCCGGAACGTCCCGGTGAAGACACCTGGCTGGCGTTCGGTCGTCATGTTCCAGGTATCGATGACGTCGACGAGCCACCGGCTGTCCGGCGGCGTCGTGATGTCGCGGTACCGGGGCCGCCCGAAGCCGAAATACGCGATCCGGTAGTTCTCGCTGCCGCCCCACCTGACGTCCCAGTCGCTGGGCAGCGGGTCCAGCACGCCCCCCGGCGCCGCCGCGGTGATCTCGAGCAGGAACCGGATGCGCTCGGGTGATTCCCCGGTCAGCGCACCGCCCTTGGACCACCACAGTTCCTCGCGCTCGTTGAGGTAGGTCTCGCCGTGACCCACGTACCCGCCGCGCACGGCGCCTTCCCAGAACCGGCGCACGAGCTCGCGGCCGGATATGTTCCCCCAGCCCTGATCGAGATCCCCTTCGTAACCGCATTCGTCGATGACCACGGGCTTGCCGTACGCCTCGCGCCATTCGTCGGTGTTCTCCGCCGTCCGGTACACGTCAACCCGCTGGATGCTGCAGTGAGTGATCCACGGGCGGGCGTGGTCGTAGAAGCCGTGGCAGTTGTGGATGGACGTGAGGTGCCCGGCGTGATCGTTCGCGCGTACGACCTGGGCCAGCCGTTCCCAGTCCGGCGTCGTCTTCTGCGGCAGCAGGTCGTACTCGTTGGCCAGCGACCACCAGACGGAGCGATGCGCGCCCAGCCGCCGGACCAGGTACTGGACGTACCGGTCGTCGGCCGCTGCGGGCATCTCGGCGAAGCCCCAGCGGTCGTAGGGGTGGAACAGGATCAGGTCGGCTTCGATCCCCAGCTCGGCCAGCTGGCCGATGCGCCGCTCGAGGTGGCGGAAGAACTCCACGTCGAACCGGGTGAAGTCCCAGTCTCCCTGGCCGTCACGGGCGAACGGGTATCTGGCCGGGTCGCCGGTATTGAACAGGTACGACTTCGGGAACACGCACATCCGGAGCTTGCGGAACGGCGAGCGGGCCAGGGTCGCGAGGGTCTGCTCCTCCAGGGCCGCGTCCTGGTGGGTCCAGGCGTAGGCCGTCGTGCCGGTCGGCAGGAACCGCGTGCCGTCCCGGTAGGCGAAATGGAACCGGTCCGCCACCTCGACCGGGCCGTGGTTCCCGGGCCCGGGCGGTTTCACCTCGAAGGCGCCCCGCAGGCCGTCCATGGACCGGGCGGTCGACGTGGTGACGTAGCTCCAGGCCCCGGCGCTGGGCGCCTGGAAACGGATGCGGTAGGTGCCGTCGCCGTCGTAGAAGCCGCCCGCCGTTATCGGCGCGGCCCCGTCTCTGGTGAGTGCTGTGCTGGTGAATTCGGCGCTGGTGAATTCGGCGGAGAGCTCGACATCGGTGAACGGGTTCCCGTGAGACGGCCCGTCGATGACCAGTTCGGTGATGTCCCACTGCTCCGCCGGGCCCACCGGGCTGATCCAGCGCGGAACCGCGGGGGACATCGGCCGGCTCGTAGTCCAGGGCCGGGGCGATGTAGGGAGCCTCGGCCGGAAGCCGGGGACTGCCCTCCAGCAGCCCGAGTTCGTGCCACATCTTCTCGAGACGGTCCGGATCAGGCGGTGCCGCGCTGCCCCGCTCGACCAGAGCGCGAATGGGAACGAATCCGATGTGCTCGAACATCGGCGAGTTCGCTACCTCGGGCACGTACCTGGTGACGATGGCTCGCGCCGCGGCGTCCGACAGGATGTCCTTGACTCGTACCTCTTTCCCGTATCCCAATCAATTCACCTCCTTCTTCGCCAGCGGCCGGGCGGAGACTAGCTGGCTACCGCCTGGGCGGACAGGAACGCCCGCCGTTCGTCCCGGCGCTTTTCCTGCCGGACCGGGTCGGGCACCGGGGCGGCGAGCAGCAGCCGCTGGGTGTAGGGATCGCTCGGGTGGGTCGTGACCTGGTCGCCGTCGCCGTATTCGACGATCTCGCCGTGGTACATCACCGCGACCCGGTGGCTGATGTTGCGGACCACGGCCAGGTCGTGCGAGATGAACAGGTACGCCACGCCCGTGCTGTCCTGGATCTCCTTGAACAGGTCGAGCACCCGCGCCTGGGTGGACAGGTCCAGCGCCGAGACCGGCTCGTCGCACACGATGAACTCCGGCGACAGGGCCAGCGCCCGGGCGATGGCGATCCGCTGGCGCTGGCCGCCGCTGAACTCGCGGGGCAGGCGGCCGAGCGCGTCACGGGGCAGCTTGACCTGGTCGAGCAGGTTGCGCACGCGTGCCGTCGCGTCCTGTCTTCGGCATCTTCTGCACCGTCAGCGGCTCGGTGAGCGTCTGCTCGATGGTCAGCGACGGGTTCAGCGAGGAGTAGGGATCCTGGAAGACGACCTGGATCTCGCTGGACAAGGCCCGCCGCTCGCGCCGGTGCAGGGCGCCGATCTCGCGCCCCTTGAACGTGATGCTCCCGCTGGTGACGGGCGCGAGCCCGAGGATGGCCCGGCCCAGCGTCGTCTTGCCGGAACCGGATTCGCCCACCAGGCCGACGGTCTCGCCGGGACGGATATCCACGGACACGCCCTTGAGGGCCCGGAACGGCGTCCCGGCGCAGGCCCTTCGACGGGTACTCGACGACCAGGTCGTCGACGGCGACGAGGGATTCGGTCATGTCGGCTCGCTCCTTCGGCGTCATCAGGGCCGCACTTCTGCGTATGCGCCGCGAGCCGGGCTCTCGTCCAGGATCGCGTCGAACAGGGATCTCGTATAGGGGTGCTGGGGGTTGGCGAACAGCGAGCGGGTCGGCCCCGTTTCCACGATCCGCCCCTTCTGCATGACGGAGACCTGGTCGCACAGGTCGGCGACGACCCCGAAGTTGTGCGTGACGATGAGGATGGTCACGCCCATTTCCTGCTGCAGGTCGCGCAGCAGGTCGAGGATCTCGGCCTGGATGGTGACGTCGAGGGCGGTCGTCGGCTCGTCGGCGATGACCAGGTCCGGTTCGCAGGAGACGGCGCCGGCGATCAGGACGCGCTGCGCCATGCCGCCGGACAGCTCGTGCGGGTAGGACGCGAAGGTCCGCTCGGGGCTGGGGATGCCGACCTGGCCGAGCAGTTTCAGCGCCCGGTCCCGGGCCTCGCCCTTCGACACGCCGAGCTTGAGCCGGATGGGCTCGGTGAGCTGGCTGCCGATGGTGAACGACGGGTCGAGGTTGGACATCGGCTCCTGCGGGATATAGGCGATGCGCCCGCCCCGGATGTCCTGCATCTTCGCGCTCGGCACCTGGCTGAGGTCCTCCCCGTCGAAGCGGATGGATCCCTCCAGGATCTCCCCGCCGGAGGGCAGCAGGCCCAGCACCGACCAGGCCGTCTGCGTCTTGCCGGATCCCGATTCACCGATCAGGCCGTGGACCTCGCCGCGCCGTGATGTTCAGCGACACGTCGTCGACCACGCGGGTGACCGAGCCGTCCGGCTGCGGATACCCGACGGCCAGGCCCTCGATGTGCAGCAGCGGCGCGTGCCGCGGCCGTTTCCGGCTCCTCGTGGACGATGGTGTTACTGACCGGCGCCACCGGTTCGGCGGCGGCCGTCACCGCGGCGGCCGTGGCCGCGGCCGCCCGGCGCCGGCGGCTCGGGCGCGGCGCTGTGCTCGAGTTCGTCGCGCAGGGCGTTGGCGAACAAGGTGAGCGCGACGCCGGTGATGACGATGGCCAGGCCCGGCCAGATGACCAGCTGGGGGTCGCGGTACAGGTTAGTGAAGCCGTCGTTGAGGATGTTGCCCCAGGTGGGAATGCGTCTGGTCGCCGAAGCCGAGGAAGTCGAGTCCCACCTGGACGGCGATGGCGATGCCGAAGACGATCGAGGCCTGCAAGATGATCGGGGCCCGGACCACGGTCAGGATGTGCCGGGCGATGATCCTGAAGTCGCTCACCCCGGAGACCCGGGCCGCGTCGACGAACAGCTCGTTGCGCACCCCGGACACCGCCGCGAAGACCAGCCGGTAGAACGCCGGGATCAGCAGCACCCCGAAGATGATCATCACGGTCCACAGCGACGGGCCCAGCACGGCCCGGGCCGCCAGGAGCACGACGATGCCGGGCAGCGCCATCAGCAGGGTGGTGAACCACGAGGACGCCGCCTCGAACCACTTGCCGTAGTACCCGGCGATCAGGCCGCTGGCGATGCCGAGAACGGCCGCGACCACGGTGGCCAGCAGCGCTCCGGCCAGGGTGAACCGGGCACCGAACAGCAGCCGGGCCCACACGTCGCGTCCCGCTCCGTCGGTGCCGAGCAGGTGCCCGGATCCTGGGCCCTGCAGGATGTTCAGGACCGAGACGCCGTTCGGGTTATAGGAGGTGAGCAGCGGCGCGAAGACGGCCGCCAGGACGATGAGCACCAGGACGGCCAGGGATGTGATGCCGACCGGGTTCTTCAGGAACCGGCGGGCGAGATGGCTGCGCGCCGCGCGGATTTCGGAGGAGATATCGGGGGCCAGCGCCCCGCTGCTGACAGCGGCTTCGCTCATGAGATCCGCGCCTTCGGGTTCAGGAATCCTTGCAGCAGGTCGACGACCAGGTTGACGACGATGACGAGCACGCCGATAGCCACGACCAGGCCCATGACCAGGGGCACGTCGCCCTGGGAGGTCGCCAGGACGGCGATCTGGCCCAGGCCCGGGATGCCGAAGATCTGCTCGATGATGACGGCCCCGCCCAGGAGGCCGACGAACGACAGCGCCAGGACGGACAGAGCCGGGCCGCCGGCGTTCCGCAGCACGTGCTTGAACAGCACGCTCCGCTCGGAGATGCCGCGGCTGCGCAGGGTCCGGACCCAGTCCTGGCGCAGCGAGTCGATCACGGAGCTGCGCACCTGCTGGGCTACTCCGGCGACCAGGCCGATCGACAGGGCGATGATCGGGAGGGTCACCGTCCTGATCCAGCCGCCGAAGTAGTAGGTGAGCGGGACGTAGCCGGTCGGCTTGAACCAGTGCAGTCCTAGCGCGAAGATCCGGACGAGGAACAGGGCGATCAGGAACCCGGGGATAGCGAACCCGAGGACGGAGAACACCTGGATGACCCGGTCCACCCAGCCGCCGCGCAGGGCGGCCCAGACGCCGAGGGCCGCCGATACCACGGCGCTGATGATGACGGCTCCCAGCACCAGCGTCAGGGTGACCTGCAACCGGGTGATGATGGCGGTGGTGACGGGCTGGTTCGTGAACCACGAGCTGCCGAAGTTACCCGTCAGGGCGTGCCCGAGCCAGGAGAAGTACCGGGAGATCAGCGGGCTGTTCAGGCCCAGCTGCTTGTTCTTGAGCGCGACGGTCGCCTGGGTGGCGGTCGGTCCGAGAATGGTCCGGCCGACGTTGCCGGCGGCCGCGTACAGCAGCAGGTAGGCGAGGGTGACGATGACGAAGAGCAGGACTATTCCGTATAGCAGGCGCCGCACCGTGAAGGTCAGCATCATGACTCCTTCGGCGTAATGTTCCACAGGTAAGGCACCGCGTTGCCGGCCTGCACCTTGACGTTCGTGTGACTGTCGGCGACGAAGCTGGACTGCGGCCGGAAGAACGGCGCGAACCAGGCGTTCTCGACCATGTACCGGTTCAGGGCCTTGGCCGCGGTCGCGGCCTGGGTGCTCGAGCCCGTCTGCATCGTGCTGAGGTAACCGGCGACCGTGCCATTCGTCGAATGGAACGGATTGAAGGTGGCGTCCTTGGTCAGCAGGAACTGGGCCATCTGCCACGGCACCGGGTCTTCTTCCAGGGTGAAGTAGGTCGCCGGGTACTTCGGGGCCAAGATGGCGGTGAAGATCGTCGAGCCCTGGTAGTCGGTGTAGTCCACCTTGATGCCGATGTTGGCCAGCTCGGCCTGGATCAGCGCGTAGGCGGCCGAGCCGAACGCGGCGGTAATGGACGGCATGGCCAGGGTGAATCCGTGGGGATAGCCGGCTTGGGCCAGCAGCTGCTTTGCCTTGGCCGGATCGAAGGGGTAGTAGGACTCCAGCGATTTCTCGTAGCCGGGCGAGCTCGTCGGGAACACCTGCGAGGTCACCGCTCCGTAGCCGTCACTCATGTCCTTGAGCAGGGCGGCCCGGTCGAACGCCATGTTGATCGCCTGGCGGACCTTCACGTTGCCGAGCGGTCCGGACAGCTTCCCGTTGCGGTCGAGCAGCGACAGGCCCGCCCAGTTGAGCTGCAGCGGGTACACCGTGAAGCCCGCGTTCTGGATCTGCGGGATCGTCGTGTCGTCGAACGTGTTGGCCGCATTGACCTGGCCGCCTTCGATGGCGTCGAGGATGGTCGTCTGGGTGGTGTACACGTTCATGACGAGCTTGGAGTAGTGCTGTTCGGCCTTGTCCCAGTAATTCGGGTTGGCGGTGAAGACATAGGAACTGCCGACCACCGTGTCCTTGGCGTCCAGCACGTAGGGACCCGAGCCGACCGGTACCGTGCTGGCCGTCGGGCTCTTCCACGCCTTCGGGCTCTCCTGGGATCCGGCGGCCTGGCCCAGGTAGGTCAGGAGGGCGGGGTCCGGCTGCTTGAGCTTGATGACCAGCTTGGTCGGGCTTTCCGCCGTGGCCGACGCCATGTTGACCAGGAACCCGGCGTTGTTGGAGGTGCCCTTCTGGAAGGCCTCGAGGTTCTGGGCCGCGACGCTCGCGTCGAACGGCGTCCCGTCGGTGAACTTGACGCCGGTCCGCAGCGTCATGGTCAGGACGGTCTTGTCGGCGTTATAGGACCACGCCGTGGCCAGGTGCGGCTCGATGGCGCCGGTGGGCGAGGACTGCACCAGGCTGTCGTAGACCGCCTGGTTGTAGGTCGACTCGTTCCCCCAGTTCATATCGGGGGCCTCAAAGGTCGTAGCCGGCGTGATGACGCCGAGCGTGAGCGTGGAAGAGGAGCCCACCGAACCGCCGCAGGCGCTGAGCGCCAGCGGCGCCAGGAGCGCGAGAGCGGCGCCCGCAACTCCTGGCCACTTTCTATGAAACATGTCAGATCCCTTCCGGGAGATCTGGAGCCGTCACTCCTTGAGCAGGGGACGGCATTTCTGCGGATGCGTCGCCGACGCGGCTTCTTGATCCGACTTCGGCTGTTGATTCGTTCTCGCCTGCTCGGGGGAGCGTCACGCCCAGCGCGGATACAGGCGAAATCAAACTCGGTGGGGGCATTTTCTCCGGCCGGTGCGACCGGGACTGGCCGTAAGCCATGGGGGCTGCCGTACCAGGGCGGCGTCCGTACCGTGCGCGGATGCCATGCGAATTATTCGCGGACCGAATGGCGGTCACTAGATGCGGAGGTCCGGCGCTCAACTCGACCCCATTGTCAGCAATCTCTTGCGCCGCCGGGGTCTGGAGCAGCACGTCAATGCCAGTGTGAGCGCCTGATCTCCGGGAGACAAGGACCCGTTCGTATCGGGTCGTTGCCCGGGGACGGAGACGAGTTCAGTCATGATGCCCTGGCCGGGGCGGCCCGGCCGGTGCGGGCGAACCGCGCCATCCCCGGCGTTCAGCCGCCGCGTGCCCCGGCAGGTCTGCCGCGCCTGTCGGGCCACGAGCCCACCTCCTGAGGTGAGAGATCATGAATGTTCGCGGATCGTCGGGAACGGAGGCTCAGTGAGCCGTACGTTGTAGAACGTTCTACGATGTCTTGCGAGTAAATTAGACATGTCGTCCCGGTCTCGTCAAGATCTCAAAAGATAACAAGCTGATAACATGCCCCGCTCCTCTCCGCGTTGCTGGGGTATCTGAGGTAAATGGTGTTACTGACGGCTGATGGTGTCGCGTCCCTGGCCGGTACCGCACCGTCGCGAGTTACACTTCCTTTGTAGATCGTTATCGAGCGGGAGCGGATGATGAAGTCACAGGACGCCGTGCGGCGGGTGACGATCGCGGACGTGGCCAGGCACGCGGGTGTCTCCACCGCTGCCGTATCGAAGGTGTTGCGTAACGCCTACGGCGTCAGCGCCGAGATGAGCCAGCGGGTCCGGTCATCCATGGCCGAGCTGGGGTACCGGCCCAACGCCGCCGCGCGGGGTATGCGCGGCCGGAGTTTCACGATCGGCTTGCTGCTCGACACCATCCGCAACCCCTTCTACGGTGACCTTCTCGACGGCGTCACCGACGCCCTGGCCAAGACTGATTTCCAGGTCCTCGTCGGGTCGGCCGGGTTCGGCGCCCAGGATCAGTCACGCCTCGCCGACGCCATGATCGACCGGGCGATGGACGGCCTCATCCTGGTCGCCACCTCGATACCGCGTCCGAAGGTCATCGCCGTCGCCAAGACGATCCCGACCGTCGTGGTCGCCCACCACGACACCGCCGACGAGTACGACTCGGTCGTCAACGACGGCCTGGCGGGCGCCGCCCTCGTCGTCGATCACCTTGTCGCGCTCGGCCACCGCCGCATCGCCCACACCTCCGCCACGGTCAAAGGAGGCCAGTGGACGCGCCGTCCCGAGGACGTCCGCAGCGAGGGCTACCGCCAGGCCATGCAGCGGCACGGCCTGGCCGGCGCCGTGGCCATCGCCGGCACGAGCTACGCCGAGGAGGGCGGCTACCAGGCCGGGCGCGAGCTGCTCGACCGGCCCGACCGGCCCACCGCCATCTTCGCGGGCGCCGACTTCGCCGCCCTGGGCGTCCTGCGCGCGGCCTACGAGCTAGGCCTGCGGATCCCGGCCGACCTCTCGCTGGTCGGCTACGACAACACCACCCTCGCCGCCAGCGCGCCCATCTACCTGACCAGCGTCGACCAGGCCGCGCACGACCTGGGCTCGACGGCCGCCCGGCTCCTGGGCGAGCGCATGGACGGCCGCAGCCGCTCCGTTCTCACCTCCACCGCCCCCCGGCTCATCGTCCGCAACACCACCGCGCCGCCTCCCGGCTAGAGCGGGAGCGCCGCGGGCGGCAGTGATGAACCGGGTGATGAGGGCTGGGGCGGGACAAGGGAAGGCCGTCTTCTCGGGTGGAAGACGGCCTTCTGGGTGCGGTGGGGCGGGAGCGGGGGCGGGGTCAGTTAAGGTCATCGTGCCTGATGTCTTTGGTGAATGCCTGCCATTGGGCCAGGCTGAAGGTCAGCACGGGGCTGTGGGGGTGCTTGGAGTCCTTGACGGCCATGCCGCCGTGTGGCAGCTGGGCGCACATGATGCACTGGCCGTTGCCGGATGACCGGGTGCTGGTGAACCAGGTGAGCGCGGCGGGGTCGGTCTGGTTGGTCATGTCCTAACCTCCCTTCATAGTTGCGGCGGCGGATGCGAGCAGGTCGCTGGTCTGGGTGGCGCTGAGTGCGGTGGCGCGGAGATGGTCGAACATCGACCGGTAACGGCGCAGGTCGGCGTCGGCTTCGAGGAACAGGTCTCCGGCCATGGTGTCGATGTAGACCAGCTCGGGGTCGAGCGGGTCCTTGAAGTCCATGTGGACGAATGAGCCGGGCATTCCGGGATGGGCGCCGGCTTCGAACGGGATGACCTGGATGGTGATGTTGGGCCGGGCGGCCGCGTCGGCCAAGTGGGTGACCTGGGCGTGCATGATGTCCCGCCCGCCGACGAGGCGCCGGATGGCGGCTTCGTCCATGACGGCCCAGAGTTCGAGCGGGCCGGCGCGGTCGAGGAGCTGCTGGCGTTCCATACGGGCCTGGACACGCTGGGCGACCTGGTCCGCGGCGGCCCCGGGGAGCACTCCGGTGATCACGGCGCGGGCGTAGTCCTCGGTCTGGAGGAGGCCGGGGATGAACAGCGATTCGTAGTTGCGCACGGACCGGGCTTCAGCTTCGAAGCTGATGTAAGCGGTGTACTCCTCAGGCAGGGCCGAGTGGTAGGGACGCAGCCAGCCCTGGTCATCGGCGCTGCGGGAGATGGCGAGCAGGTCCTTCCGGAGGGAGTCCTCGGCGCCGTACAGGTCGAGCAGCGTCATCAGGGTGCGGCGCTGCGGGCGGGCGCGGGCGGTTTCGATCCGGTACAAGGTGCCTTCGTTGATGCCGGTCTGTTCCTCGACGTGCTCTCGGCTGAGCTGTGCGGCGCTGCGCAGGCGGCGTAGCTCGGCGGCGAGCCGCCGGAGCCGGACAGTTGGCGGCTTTGCCCGCTTGGTAGGCACTGTTGGACCTCTCATTCGCCTAGATGGTACCCGCGTCCCTGGTCGTCAGACGGGGCGTCTGGATCCGCTCGAATCGTTCGACTAGATTGTGAACGACTACCTTGCGTTTTAAAGGTAAGCAGATGGATGATAGACGAACATATACCTCGCCTATATCGCGAGGTACGGGTACCCGAGGGTTGCCGGGAAGGTGAGTGCACTGGTGGGAACGCCGACTGGCCAGCAGGCGTGCGCTACAGGCCCGGCGGTGTCGCCGCGAGCCACCGCGGGGCTGACGCTGGCTGCCGTGCCGAGCGCGGTGCGGTGCAGCCGCATGTTCGTCCGGCTCGGCCTGCGGCAGTGGGGACTGCCGTCCCTGGCGGAGGACAGCGAGCTGGTCACGAACGCCGTGCAGGCCACCGGGGTCACCGAGGCCAGGCCCCTGTGGTCGCAACTGGCCGACCTGGCCACGATCCAAGTGCGGCTGCTGCTGTTCGAGCACAGCGTCGTCCTCGCGGTCTGGGACTGGAATCCCGCACCGCCGGTGCCCGGAGAGACCGGGACCGACAGCGAGAACGGCCGTGGCCTGTCTATCGTCGCGACGCTGTGCGAGCGGTGGAACTACCTGCCCGCCGAGAACGGCAAGTGCGTATGGGCCGAGCTGGCCATACAGCCGGAATCGTTAGCGGCGGCGGGGCTGCCCCGGCGCATCCCGCGCGCCGTTGCCGTCCCCGTGCAGAGCCCGATCGCAGATCTGGACCTGCTGCGCCGAGTGCGTCAGGCGCTGAAGGACTTGTAAGCGAGGCCTTTGATGTCTAGGGCGGGATGACGAACGGACGTGTAAGTGTCCCGCTGTACGCGGGTCAGGTGTCAGCGTGGGTGTTGTCGTGCTGCTGTGGGGCTGGCCGGGAGCTTCAGCAGCCGGTCACAGGCTGGTGTGATGCACAAGACGGGCACACCACCCACGTCGGGGCCGGGATCGGCGCAGCCGTGCTCGGCATCATCGGCAACCAGGTGGTGGCCCGGTACAAGCTGGTGATCGGCAAGCGGATCAACTCCGCGACGCTGGTCGCCGACGCCCGGCATTCCTGGCTCGATGCCTTGTCTTCAGCCGGAGCGCTGGCGGGCCTGATCGCGGTGGCGGTGGGTCAGCCGTGGGGCGACCCGGTCGCCGGGCTGGCGGTGACGGTGTTCATCTGCCATGTCGGGTACGAGGTCACCGCCGACGTGCTGCGTCGCCTGGCCGACGGCGTGGACCCGGACGTGATCACCCGGGCCGAGGCCGCTGCCGGGTCGGTGCCCGGGGTGATCCACGCGCACGCGCGGGCGCGTTGGACCGGCCGCACGCTGCGGGTGGAAATCGAGGGCTGGGTGGACCCTGGCCTGACCGCCCGTGACGCCGACGCCCTCGGCCGCCAGGTCGCCGGTGAGGTGTCCCGCACGCTGCCCGAGGCGGGCAGCTTCACCTGGACTACCCGGGCAGCCCCGGCCTGATCCAGGGTGAGAGCGGCTCGATGCGTGCGGCGAAGCGCGAACACGTTCAGCTGATCTTGTAATCACACGGGCTGGCCGTTCCCGGTGGGTACCCGAGGGCCACCCGCCCTGCCCGCGCTGGGGCCGCGGGCTTGACAGCGGCGGAGATCCCGCGCAAGCTCATGGTGTGCTTAGAAAATCAACTTTGACTAGATATTCACATGCTGGCGGCTGATCCGGCCGGGGCCCGCCGCTTCGCGGCCCTGCGCGCGCGGCTGGCGCCGCTGGCCCCGGCGCAGGCCGCGCCCGCCCTGCGGGAGCTGGCCGGCCGCGTGCGCCGCGACGACCTGCAGATGGTCTACCGGGCCCGGCTCGGTCACCTCGGCGGCGACTTCTCGGTGACCGACATCCTGGTGACCCTGTACGCCGCCGTGCTCAACGTCGACCCGGAGCGCCCGCGGCTCGCCGAGCGCGACCGGCTGGTGCTCAGCAAGGGCCACACGGCGGGAGCGCTGTACGCCACCCTGGCGCACTGCGGCTTCTTCGCCCGGGACGAGCTGGCTACCTTCGCCGCGCCGCGGTCCGCGCTCAACGGCCACCCGAGCCGGACCAAGGTGCCGGGGGTGGAGACCAGCACCGGCCCGCTGGGGCACGGGTTCCCGGTGGCCGTCGGGATGGCGCTGTCCGCGCGGCTGCAGGGCTCGCCCCGGCGTACCTTCGTCGTGCTCGGAGACGGAGAGCTGCAGGAAGGCAGCAACTGGGAGGCCGCCATGACGGCTTCGCACTACGGCCTGTCCTCGCTGCTCGCCGTCGTCGACCGGAACCAGCTCCAGCAGGGCGCCCGCACCGAGGAGACCAAGCAACTGGAGCCGCTGGCCGCCAAGTGGGCCAGCTTCGGCTGGGAGGTCCGCGAAGTCGACGGCCACGATCATGCGCAGTTGCTGGACACGTTCCGGCGACCCGGGACCGCGCGCCCGGTCGCCGTGATCGCGCATACCGTGAAGGGCAAGGGGGTCTCCTTCATGGAAGACCGCGTCGAGTGGCACCACAAGGTGCCAACTGCGGAGCAAGTCCAGGGCGCCCTCCAGGAGCTGTCCTTATGAGCCAGGCGACGCAGGCCACCGCGCTATACGACTGCCGTAAGGCCTTCGCGGACACCCTCATCGCGCTGGCCCGGGAGGACGAGCGCATCGTCGCGGTGTGCAACGACTCGGTGGGCTCCAGCAACCTCACCGCGTTCAAGGCCGAGTTCCCGGACCGGATCATCAATGTCGGGATCGCCGAGCAGGACCTGGTCGGGGTGAGCGCCGGGCTGGCCAACGGCGGCCTGATCCCCTTTGTCAGCGCGGCCGCGCCCTTCCTGACCGGCCGGGCCCTCGAGCAGATCAAGGTGGACGTCGCCTACAGCCAGGCACACGTGGTGCTGTGCGGGCAGAGCCCGGGCATGGCCTACGGGGAACTCGGCCCGACGCATCACTCGATCGAAGACCTGTCCTGGCTGCGCGCGGTGGCCGACCTCCCGGTGGCGGTGCCGGCCGATCCCGCCCAGACGATCCAGGCGGTCCGCTGGGCCGCGGCCAGCCCCGGTCCGAGCTACCTGCGCATCGCCCGGTTCCCGGTGCCCGACGTCACGCCGCCCGGCTCGCCCTTCCAGCCCGGCCAGGCCATCCAGCTGACGGACGGGAACGACGTCACCATCATCGCCGCGGGGACGATGGTCTCGCGCGCCCTGGCCGCGGCCGCGCTGCTGAGCCACGAGGGCATCGAGGCCCGGGTCCTGAACATCACGTTCGTCGAGCCGCTCGACAACTGCGCCATCCTGGCCGCGGCGGCCCAGACCGCCGGGATCGTCACCGCCGAGGAGGCCACCACCACGGGCGGCCTGGGCGCGGCGGTGGCCTCGCTGACCGCGCAGCACCAGCCCGCGCGGCTGCGGATTCTCGGGGTGCCGCGCTCGTTCGCGCCCACCGGGAGCACCGAGTTCCTGCTGGAGCATTTTGGCCTCACCACCGGGCATATCGCCGCCGCGGCCCGCGACATCGTGGCTCATGCCGCCCGCTGAACCGCTGCTGCTGGCCATCGACCAGGGCACCAGCGCGACGAAGACCGTCCTGGTCAACCGGGCCGGCGACGTAGTGGCCCGGGGGAGCGCCGGCCTGCCCGTGCACCACCCGCACCGCGGCTGGGTGGAACAGTCCCCGGCCGAGCTCTGGCGCAGCCTCGAGGAATCGGTCCGGGCCTGCCTGCGGGGCACCGACCCGGGCCAGCTGGCCGGCCTGGGGCTGAGCACCCAGCGGGAGTCCCTGCTGGTCTGGGACCGCCGGACCGGGCAGCCCCGGTCCCCGCTGGTCAGCTGGCAAGACCAGCGCACCGCCGGCCTGTGCCGCCAGTACGCGCCGGCCGCCGCCTCGGTCCGGCGGAGCAGCGGGCTGCCCTTGGACCCGATGTTCTCCGCGACCAAGGCCCGGTGGCTGCTGGACCAGGTCGATCCCGATCGGGCCCAGGCGGCGCGCGGCGATCTGTGCCTGGGCACCGTGGACGCGTGGCTCGTGCACCAGCTGACCGGCCAGCATCAGATCGAGGTCGGCAATGCCTCGCGCACGCAGCTGATGGACATCGGGACGTGCCAGTGGTCGGCCGGGCTCCTCGAGCTGTTCGGCGTGCCCGTCCGGGCCCTGCCCGACATCGTTCCTTCCGTCGGTTCCTTTGGCCCGCGTCACGGCGGCGAGGAGCTGCTCCCGGCCAGTGTGCCGGTCCTGGCCGTCATGGGTGACTCGCACGCCGCGCTCTTCGGTCATGGGGGCTGGCGCGACGGCCTGGTGAAGGCCACCTACGGGACGGGATCGTCCGTCATGGCGGTCACCGGCGGGCGAGCCGACCCGGCCTCCGGCCTGTGCGAGACGATCGCCTGGCAGCTCGGGCCGGAACCCGTGCGAGCCGTCGAAGGCAACATCCGGGCCAGCGGCGCGACCCTGGCCTGGCTCGCGCAGCTGACATCGACCTCGCCGGCCCAGCTCGCGTCGATCGCGGCCAGCGCGACCGCGGACGGGATCCATCTCGTCCCCGGCTTCAACGGGCTGGGTGCCCCCTGGTGGGACCCCGGCACCACGGGCCTCCTGACCGGCCTGACCTTGGGGGCCAAGCTGGAGAACGTGGCCCGCGCCGCCCTGGAGTCCGTGGCCTTCCAGGTCAACGACCTCCTGATCGCGGTACGCGAGGTCACGGGGGAGACCGGCGTTCTTTCCGTCGACGGCGGCGCGGCGGCCAACTCGACGCTGATGCAGCTGCAGGCCGACCTGAGCGGCATTCCGGTGCTGCGTCCGGCGGCGCCGGAGCTGTCGGCGCTCGGCGCCGCCCACCTGGCCGGCCTGGCGGCGGGCTGGTGGAGCCTGGACGACCTCGATGCCCGGCCGCGGCCGCGCGACGAGTTCACGCCCGCCGCGAGCGCGGACTGGCGGGAACGTGAACTGACCTCGTGGCGGGCGGCGATCCAGCGCGCCCGCTATCAACCCCCGCGTGAAGACCCGAAGGAGGGCCCATGACTCAGGAGCCGCTATACGGAGCCGGCCTCTGGCATTTCGCTCAGTACGTGGATCGCTACGCAACCGACGGCTACGGGCCGCCGGTCACCACGCTGGAGGCGATCGACCTGGCCGGCAAGGTCGGCGACCTGGCCGTCGTCGACATCGCCTACCCGTTCAACCCGCCCGGCCTGCCGGTCAGCCAGGTCGCCGAGGCCCTGGAGCGCAACAGCCTGCGGGCCATCGGTATCACGCCGGAGATCTACACCCGCGAGTTCTGCCGGGGCGCGTTCACCAACCCCGACCCGGCGGTCCGGGCCCGGACCTTCGACCTGGTCAGCGAAGCCGCTGGCGTCGCCCGGGAACTCGGCTGCGACTACGTCAAGCTCTGGCCCGGGCAGGACGGCCACGACTACCCCTTCCAGGCTGATCACGGCCAGATCTGGTCCTACGCGGTCACCGGCCTGCGGGCCCTGGCTCAGGCCCACCCGGACCTGAAGTTCGCCATCGAGTACAAGCCCCGCGAGCCGCGGGTGTCGATGTTCTTCTCCTCGGCGGCCAAGACGCTGCTGGCGATCGAGGACATGGACGTGCCCAACGTCGGCATCCTCCTCGACTTCGGTCACTCCCTGTACGGAGGGGAGTCTCCGGCCGAAGCCGCCCGCCTCATCCACTCGCGCGGCCTGCTCTACGCGATCGACGTCAACGACAACTTCCGGGGCTGGGACGACGACCTCGTAGTCGGCTCGGTGCACCTCGTCGAGACGCTCGAGTTCTTCTACACCCTCCGCGAGTGCGGCTGGGAGGGCGTCTGGCAGCTCGACCAGTTCCCCTTCCGGGAGGACTCCGTCGAGGCGGCCCGGGCCGGGATCGAGACGATGCGGAGCATCCACCGCGCGCTGGACCGGCTCGACGTCGCGGCCCTGCGTCGGGCCCAGGGCCGCCAGGACGCGCTCGCCGCCAGCCGGATCGCCCGCCAGGCGCTGCTGAGCTGCGAGCATGCCGCCGGACTATAGTGCGGTTATGCCGGCGGCCCGCAACGAGCGCAGGATAAAGCGCCCGGTCGAGATCGCCCAGCTCAGGCTCATCGCCAAGGTCGCGCGCATGTACCACGAAGGCGGGGTCAGGCAGCCGCAGATCGCCGCCGAGCTCAGCCTGTCGCAGGCGCGCGTGTCCCGGCTGCTGCGCCAGGCCAGCGAGATCGGCGTCGTCCGGACCGTCGTCACCTTGCCGCCCGGCGTGTATACGGACCTAGAGGAGCAACTGCAAGAGAAGTTCAGCCTCCGGGACGCCGTCGTGGTCGACGTCGATGGTGCCCGGGGGCAGGTTGTCCCGGCCCTCGGTGCCGCCACGGCGCAGTACCTCAGCTCGACGCTCCTGGGCGGAGAGACCCTGGGTGTGTCGTCGTGGAGCGCCACGCTGCTCGCCGCCGCGGAGGTCATGCCGTCCAGGAGCAGCTCACCGTTGGACCGGGTGGTCCAGATCGTCGGAGGTCACGGCGACCCGAGCGTGCAGGTGCAGGCGAACCGGCTTACCGGCGAACTAGCCGCCGTCACGGGGGCCCAGCCCGTGTTCCTGCCGGCGCCGGGACTGGTCAGCACTCCGGCCCTGCGTCGTGCCCTCGTCAAGGACTCCTCCGTCGGCGACGTCATGAAGTCCTGGAAGGAACTCGACCTCGCCTTGGTCGGTATCGGCAGCCTGGAGCCCTCGCCCCTGCTGCGCCAGAGCGGTAACGCCCTCGCCGAAGCCGAACAGGACCAGCTCCGGGACGCCGGAGCGGTCGGCGACGTCTGCCTCCGGTTCTTCGACGCTGATGGCGCCACCGTGAAGACCTCGCTCGACGAGCGGGTGATGAGCATTACCCCGGCTGACCTCATGCAGGTGCCCCGGCGGATCGGCGTGGCGGGCGGAGCCAGCAAGGGCCGGGCCATCCGGGCCGCTCTGCGCGGCGCCTGGGTCAACGTTCTCGTCACCGATCTCGACACCGCACGTGCCCTGATCGAAGACACCGGGACCCGTCAGCAGGACTAACCGCCGGGATTGTCCACCGAACGGGCGGCCCGCTCGCGAACCTGACCGGCCTGCCTCACCTCGACCTCATCCCAAATGTCTTCGGTGTGTGCGGCCGTGCAGGTGTCACCCCGGCCGCGGGTCGCGGCGCAGCGGGTGGCCGACGGGGACTTCGACCAGGACGATCCGGATGCCGTCCGGGTCGGTGATCCACATCTCGGTCAAGCCCCAGGGCTCGGTCACCGGTTCCCGGATGACGGTGACTCCGGCCGCGGCCAGCCGCGCGTGCTCGGCCCGGACGTCCCGCACCTGAATCCAGATCATCACCGGCCCTCCGGCCGAGCCGTCCGCATGCCCGGAGACCTCGAGGAACCCCTGCCCGAGGAAGAAGACCAGCCCGGGATCCTCCGCCGGGCCGAACTCCCGGTAGACGGCCAGGCCCAGGACATCACGGTAGAAACGGCGGCTGCGGCCCAGGTCGCCCGGCCGTACCAGGATCCGGCTGCTCAGAACCTCCACGTCACCATCTCACCACCACGCCGGGTAACGCATGAGGCCAGGGAGAACGCGCGCGGAGCCGCCGTTCTGCGCGGTGGTCGGGGCTCCATGTCGTTCCGTCCATGCCGCACGCGAACGGGTGATCTGAGCGTGGCTGCCGCCTTCCCGAGATTCATGCACCCGCCAGGTCGCGCAATTAGAAGCCCGCGCCTACGGTGGTGGTCGCGATGGCGAGGCCGACGTGCCACGTGGCGCTCTTCCAGTCGCCAGCGGGGACCGGCTTGATTTGGTGCAGAACGGATGTGTTGGCCAGCCAGCCGTGGTGATGATCGCGGCGATGAGCTCGATCATGAATGAGCACGCCACCAGCCCATATATGGCGGTGGTCGCGAACCGCGGTCACCAGCCGTACGTGAGGATGCCCACCCCAGCATGAACAGTGCGGGCGGCGCGATGTTCACGCCGTCCTTAATAAGCCAGTGCACCCGGCCGGCTCGCCGCGCAACCCGATGATCGGCGTGTCCCCAGGCATCTTCTTTGCGCGTCGCTGCCATCTGCCCGGCGGCCGCACGCAGACGAATGCGGCCGCGCTCAGGAAATGATGCCGAGATGCGTCGCGCTGCCGCACGCGTGCAGCCCTCCCGGCCTGCGGTGTTCCCGTAGGAGGTCCCGAGGCGGGACGCCGGCGAGACGATTCAGGGATTCCGCCGACCACGACCTGTGCTGCGACAACGAGGCGTACCGACATGCCTGCGAGGTGGCCTGCTGGCTCACCACGGAGGCGGCGGCGCGCTCAGGGAACCCGAGACATGGGCCATCTGCAGGTCAAACAGGGCGGTGGGCTGGAGCTGAGGAGGGATCCGTCCGACTAGCTCCAAGGTGATGGCGCCGTGAAGCTGGGCGTATCCGATCAGGCAGGCTATTAGGGCGCCATCGGGAAGGCCGGCCATCTCCTCGGTAGTTTCACGCCAGTCGGCGAGCTGCTGGCGGAGGTGTGCTGGCGTTGCTGTCTGGAGCCGTTCGGCGTCGATCTCCCCGGCGGCAAGGGCGTCGCGCATCATCGTGAACAGCACGGCAACGACTTTCGACATGGCCTTCTGGACGTCGCGGTCACCACCCGGGGTGACGCGGAGCCCGGTGTGACCATAGAGCAGCAGGTATTCCGAGGGGTGCTCGAGGGCCCAGGCTCGGTGGGCCCGGGTCACGGCGATCCACCGCTCGTGGGCCGGCCAGGGCCGGGTCTGCTCGTAGCGGGCTCGCAACGCCATGGCCAGCGTGTCCCACCCGTCGACGATGAGAGCGTCGAGTAGTGCCTCCCGGCCCGGGAAGTAGTAATGCACAGCGGAGGGCGTCATGCCCAGATCTCGGGCGATGGCCCGCAGGGAGATCCCGGTTGGACCGCCCTCGGCAAGCTGCGTCCGTGCGGCTGCCTTGATGTCGGTGATCGTTTCTTGCCGGCGTCGGTCGCGTCGGCTCGAAGATGTCTGGGGTGAAGATCGGCTGACCACGCGAGCAGAGTGCCGGCATTTTTGAGCAGTGTCAAGTTTTCGCCTACTTGCCACCAGTCCCCGTTGACAGCAGACTGGCCGATATGGGAAGACCTGGGGTGCGGGTCGGCGTCCCTGTCGGAGTCGTGCAGGGCGGCAGATGCGGACCGCGACAGAAGCGCTCGCGATCAGCCAGTTGGTCACCGAAGCGCTCACGGCGATCGTGCACGATCGCTGCCCCTGGGCGCAGGTCCACGTCGGTACCGACCAAAACTCCCGGCTCGGGGTATGTGGCTGTCGAGATCGCCCAGAGCCAGGTTCTCGTTCGCGTTGAGCAACCCGGGAAGGACCGCGATGGTGACAGCAGGTTCTCCAGTAGATGGCGGCACCGTGCTGATAACCGGTGCTTCTTCGGGCATTGGTCGTGAGTTCGCCGCTCAGCTCGCGCCCCGGGCGGGGACCCTGGTCGTTGCGGCCCGCCGGGCCGGGCTGCTCGAAGCACTGCGAGCTGAGCTGATGGCCGCGCACCCGCGGCTGCAGGTGGTAGCTCTGTCCGTCGACCTGTCCGACGAGCGCGACGTGGACCGGTTCGTATCCGCGCTGCGTGAGCAGGTCGGCGCCGTAGACGTCCTGATCAACAACGCCGGCCTCGGCGACCAGGCGCTGTTCGATGCCACGGACTGGACCCGCACCCGCCAGATACTGCACACCAACGTGATCGGCGTCGTCCAGCTGACCGCACTCATGGTGCCGTCGATGGTGGAGCGGGGCCGGGGCGGCGTGCTCAATGTGGGCTCGGGAGCAGGGCTGACGGTGATGCCGGCATCCGCGGTGTACTCGGCCAGCAAGCATTTCATCGACGGCTTCAGCGAGGCATTGCGTGCCGACCTGGCCGGCACCGGAGTGGTCGTCACCCAGGTTTGCCCGGGTCCCGTAGACAGTGAATTCGACACCATCGCCGGCTCGGTCGGCGGCATGACCGGCGCTCCGCCCCAGTTCCTGCGCATCAGCGCGGCGCGCTGCGCCCGCGAAGCGCTGGCCGGCTTCGACGCTGGCCAGCCTCTGGTCTTTCCGGGACGGGCCTACCGGCTCGTCATGCGAGCGCTTCCGCTGGTACCCCGCTCGCTGCGACGCCGCCGAGCGGCCTCCTCCGCCGCACGCCGCCGCAGCCAGGCACCACCCGCGGCGACGGGGCCGCGCCCAGCGCAGCCGGGGATATCGGAGACGGGGACGCCGGCCGGGGAGACACCGACATGAGGATCAGCCGTCTGGTGCTCAGCGGGGCGGCCATCGGCACGATCGCCGGCACCGCGCGCGCCGACCTCAACCGCAGCCACGTGTTCAACCCCGACTGGCCGCCCCACGCCCGGTTCCACAGCGTAGCGGGGTGGGGCAGCATTGCCGGCTCGCAGCTGCTCGCCCTGTGGTTGCTGTGGCGGCCCGGCCAGCACGCAGACAACGATGAAGTGGCAACAAAGATCGCCGCGCTGCTCCCCGCCACCGCCTGGGTACCGTTCTTCCTCGCTCTCGCGACGCCCGGTACCGCGGTTGAGGACGAGCCCGGACACCTCGCCCGGGTCGCCGGCGTGCCTGCGAACCTTGTGCCAGCGACGCTGATCCCCATCATCTCCGCGCTCGGCTACACCTTGCACCGCCACGGACGATAGGACTTGCCGGCTGGCGAGCGCCCCGATCGCGCGAGGCGTCCACAGGGTTGCGGGCCTTGGCGAGGTCCGCGGGCGTCCGCTCAGCGATCCTCTCTCGGGAGGGCCGAGCGCCAATGACCGCGACCGCCTGAACACGCCGGTGACTGCCGGAGCGCTCGCGATCAATAGCGAGCCCACCGGCCGGGACCAGCTGCCGGTGAGTTGCCGATTTGCTCCGCCCAGCGGCGGCGCTGAAGGCCACCCGAACAGGCTGATCTGTCCTCGATGCAGCGGTGGTGCCCACTCGCAGAGAAGCGCGGATATTCGGCGATCGGGTCGCTGGGGCGGCTGGGAAATGCTCACTGCATGTAACCCGCGCTTGGTGACCCCGGGCGCGGCACGGTGCTGATAATGACGGATGAACCTTGAGGCATTCGAGCTCGTGCTACTGCGTCGGCCGGCCAGCGCCCCGGACTACCCCGGCGAGGAACTGGAGCGCATCCAGCGCGAGCACCTGGCGTATCACGCGGGGCTGCGGGAGGCCGGCCACGTGGTCACCAACGGCCCGGTCGAGGGGCAGCCCGATCCGTCGCTGCGCGGGCTGGCGTTCTACCGCACCGGTTCGCTGGAGCGGTCCCGGCAGCTCGCCGAGGCCGACCCGGCGGCACGTGCGGGGCGGCTGGCCGTGGAGATCATGACGTGGTACTGCCCGCCCGGCACGATGAGCCGGCCCGGCCGCGCCGTCACGCTGGCCTGAGCGGAGCACCGGGCCCCGCAGTCCGTAGCCGTGCCACGGAGAAGGGCCGGGCGCGGGTCACCATGCACACCGGGCTGACAGGTTTCAGCAGCACGCGCACCTGCCCTGCCATCGCCTCTATGCCGTCTCCGCACGGCCCCCGGCGCCAGTGGTCGCCTCGCCTTCCCGGCGCGGCCCCCTTCCCGGGCCAGCTCGATCACGCCGCCCCGCCCCGCGATCATCCCGGCTACAGGCATACCGGAACCGCCGATAGGTGCGTTTCTTGGTGCTGGCCTGATTCGCTAGCTGAAGCGCAGAGCTGGATGTTCTGGAATGAGGACTGCGTTGGGTGGTCTGGCTGGAATTGATCGTAGGCTTGGGTTGTGGTTTTAGTGTCGCGGCGGCAGGCCGAGCTCCTGGCGGAGCTGGAGGAGTGGCGCGAGGACGTGCGCGAGCGCGGGATCGGGTCTCGCGTGGTGCTGGTGGTAGCTCCGGCCGGGTGGGGGCGCTCGGCGGTCCTGGCCCGGTTCCGGGCCGCTGTCGAGGCGGCGGACGGGCCGGTGACGGTGGTCGCCGGGGTCGAGGGGAACCTGCCGGGGGGCCGGGCGGTGCAGGCGGCTGCGCTGCAGAAGGCCCTGACAGGAGTCGCGCCGCCGTCACGGGCCACCGAGCTGCTGGATGTCGATACGCCCGCGGGCCAGGCCGGATTGGGCCTGGATGTGGCGAGCTGGTTCGTACCCGGGCTCGGGGCCGCGGTGTCGCTGACGGGGTTGTCGCGGCTGCTGAGCGCGGCCGCCCGGAGGCGGGATGACAGCCCGACGGGTGAGGCGGGCGCGGTGGCCCGCGCGGGCCGGGCGGTGGCGGCGGTCTCGGTGAAGGTCCCGGTGGTCGTCGTCGTTGATGACGCTGACCTGCTGGATCCGGGTCTGGCCCGGGCGATGATCGGGGGGCTGGCCGGGCGGTATGACGGGCAGGTTCTGGTGGTGGCGGCCGTCTGCCCGGGCAGTGACCTGGTGGCCGGCCTGGTCAAGGAGGCCGGGCCGGACCTGGCCGGGCGGGTGCGCCGGGCGGATGTGGACCCGGGCATGGACTACCCCGACCGGGTGGAGCTGGCGCGGGAGCTGCTGCCGGACCTGCCTGTCCAGGCTGCTGAGCGGGTTGCGCGGCGGACGGCAACGTTCGGGGAGGTCTTCGCGGTCGCAGCCGCCGACAGGATGGCCGGTCTTGGTCCCGGTGCCGGGGCGGGGCAGCCGGTCACGGCGGCGGACGTGGTGGTTGATGCGGTGCTGGACCGGGCGGTGCCCTCGCGGGAGGCGGTGGTCCTGGCCTGGGCGGGCGGGGTGCTGCACCAGGTGCAGGCCGGTGCGTGCCTGCGGTTCCTAGGCGCTGACCGGGCCATGGATGACCCGTATGTGCGGCGGGCCGGGTTGCTGGTGTGCCTGGCGGACCCGGGGTCGCGGCGCTGCGCGGAGCAGGCCGCCGCGTTCTCGGCCCGTCAGCGAGCCGCGCTGGCCGGGGCGGTGCTGGAGGCGGCCGGGCTGGTCGGGGCTGATCCCGGGGCCGGGCTGGCGGACCGGGTGGTGGCCCGCCAGGCCGTGCACCGGGTCCGTGCCGACCTCGATCCGGCCCTGCGCGGCCAGCTCCCGACAGAGCAGGGGGCGCTGATCCGCGGCCTGGAAGCCCTCGGTGATCCCGAGGCTGCCTGGCAGGTCGCCCGGCAGGCGCTGGCCGGGACGCCTGCAGGTGCCGCCGGGCGGCAGGGCTTGCTGATGGCTTACCTGCGGCTGGCCCGGATCCGGCCCCACCCGGGCCACCCGGATCCGCTAGCCGAGGAGGCGATCGGCGCGGCGCTGGCCGCGGGGGCGGCGGTCGGGCTGGAGGCCCGGGTCTGGGCCGCGGCCGACCTGCTGGGCCGGGACGGTGACCGGGAGCGGGCCCTGGACTTGGCGACCCAGGTGACCGGCGAGCTGCAGACCCGGGCTGACCTGGGCGAGGCGGGTGATCAGTGGCGACTGTTGCTGGCCTTCTCTGCCGGGAAGGCCGGGCGCCCCGCCGTCGCCCAGCGGCTGCTGACCCCGATGCTGGCCAGCCGCACCGCTAGTCGCGAGAAGGCTGCCCAGGCGGTCCTGCGTGCCGTGGACGGGCCCCACGCCGACATCCGCCTCCAGGTCATCCTGCTCCAGGCCGAGCTCGAAACCACCCCCGCCGCCGCGGAGGATGACCTGCTCCGCCTGCACGCCGCTCTCGCCGACGCCTTCGACGACCTGGGCATCTACCCGCAGGCGCTCAGCCACGGCCACCAGGAGCTGGCTCTTCGCCAGCGCCTCCAACGCCCGGACCACCCCAGCACCCTGAACACCCGGAACAACATCGCGGCCTGGACTGGCCGGTGCGGGGATGCCTCCGGGGCGCTGCGCCTGTCGACTGCGCTGTTGTCCGACCAGGAGCGGGTCCTGGGCCCGGACCACCCCAGCACCCTGACCACCCGGAACAACATCGCGGCCTGGACCGGTGAGTGCGGGGATGCGGCCGGGGCGCTGCGCCTGTCCACAGCGCTGCTGCCCGACCGCGAACGGGTCCTGGGCCCGGACCACCTCGACACCATGACCACCCGGAGCAACATCGCGTTCTGGACGGGTGAGTGCGGGGATGCGGCGGGGGCGCTGCGGCTGGCAGTCGCGCTGCTGCCCGACCGGGAGCGGGTCCTGGGCCCGGACCACCTCGACACCCTGAACACCCGGAACAACATCGCGTCCTCGACTGGTCGGTGCGGGGACGCGGCCGGGGCGCTGCACCTGTTCACCGCGCTGCTACCTGGCCAGGAACGGCTCCTGGGCCCGGACCACCCCGCCACCATGACCACCCGGAGCAACATCGCGTTCTGGACGGGTGAGTGCGGGGATGCGGCGGGGGCGCTGCGGCTGGCAGTCGCGCTGCTGCCCGACCAGGAGCGGGTCCTGGGCCCGGCTCACCCCTACACCCTGGCCAACCGGAGCAACATCGCGTCCTGGACCGGTGAGTGCGGGGATGCAGCCGGGGCGCTGCGCCTGTTCACCGCGCTGCTGTCCGACTGCGAGCGGGTCCTGGGCCCGGACCACCCCAGCACCCTGACCACCCGGAACAACATCGCGTCCTGGACCGCACAGATCCAGCACGGGTCACGCGGCGGACCTGAATATCTACAGCTTGCTGAGCTGGGCAGGCTCGCCGACGATGCCGTGGCACAAGGCGACAAGACCGCAGCAGCCTCCTACTGCCAACAAATGGTGACGGCGGCCGAGCGGGAATTCGGATCTGACAATATAAGGCTGACGGGGTATCTGCGCTGGGCCGCCAGCATCCTGGCGGCGGCGGGCCGGGACCCAGGCCATCGAGGAACTGAGCAGAGCCGTCACCATCAACGACCGTTACGGCTCGGAAACCGACGAAGCCGTCAGCGACCTCCGCAGCCTCGCCGGACTGCAGCAACGGAACGGCCAGCTACGGGAGGCGCAGGAGAGCTTGGACCGCGCCCGCAGCATCGAGACACGCCACAGCAAGAATGCAAGGAAGAACGGGCTGTAAAGGCATGTGATAGCTCACCGGATGACCGTCACCCGGGCTCCTGCTACAGGCCACAGCTTCACGATCCATAGGCATCATAAATGGCTGATCTGCACGCATACTCATCACGGCGGCGCAGCCTGGATATGCACACCGATTCGGCGATCTATCGCGTGTCGGTCTGTGGTGCAGGTTACGTTTCGTGATCGGTTCTTGTTCCTGGCGGGAAGCGGGATCTGCCTGGTGCGGGTTCGCGGTGGCGTCGGCCGGGCTGACGGGCGTCATGGTCTCGGGGGCCGGTTCCTGGCCGTGGCGGTGCTGGCAGCGCCCGGAGACCGGGGCAGGGTGGCCGGGTGCCCGGCGTGCCCGCCGTGCGGCCGGGATCGGCGGGTCCTGGTTCCGCCGGCCGGGGCGGCGGCCCGCGCCCGGGTTGCGCGGGTATGCCCGGGCGCGGGAGCATAACCCCCGGGGGATGGGAGCGCGGCGGGAAGGCGGGTCAGGTGACCGGCGGTCAGGACCTGGCGGATCAGGGTGTGCCGTTCGATGTGAGCCGGGCTCATATGGCGCGGGTCTATGATTTCTGGCTGGGCGGCAAGGACAACTACGCGGCTGACCGGGCTGTCGCCGAGCAGGTCGCCGCGGCGTACCCGGACGTGCGGGCCGCGGTCCGGGCGCAGCGCGCGTTCTTGGCCCGGGCGGTGCACTTCCTGGTCGCCGAGGCGGGTATCCGGCAGTTCCTGGATATCGGGACCGGGCTGCCATCGGCTGATAACACCCACCAGGTCGCGCAGCGGGCGGCGCCGGCCGCGCGGGTGGTGTACGTGGACAATGACCCGGTCGTGCTCAGCCATGCCCGGGCCCTGCTGGCCAGCAGCCCGCAGGGCGCTACCGCCTACATTGATGCCGACCTGCGCGAGACCGGGGAAATCGCGAAGCGGGCGGCCGGGGTCCTGGACTTCGGGCAGCCGGTCGCGGTCATGCTGCTGGGCATCTTGCAGGGAATTCCCGACCGCGATGAGCCGGGCGCGATCATCGCCCGGCTCATGGATGCCGTGCCGCCGGGCAGTTACCTGGCCATCTCGCAAATCGCCGGGGACGTGGCCGCGGAGGAGGTAGCCCAGGGCGTGCAGCGGTACAACGAGCAGGCCGCTGCCCCGGTCGCGGCCCGTACCCACGCCGAGGTGTGCCGGTTCTTCGCGGGCCTGGACCTGGTTCGAGCCCGGCGTCGTGCAGGTGCACCGGTGGCGGCCTGGCACCGGGGACCTCAGCGGCGGCCGCGACCTGGCCATCTACGCGGGAGTCGGACGCAAACCCTGACGCACCCCCGACCGCGCGGGACCGCCGCGGCCAGGCCCCGCGGAAGGCAGGCACAGGTCCGTTTTGCCGCTGGCGGTTTAGTCAGCTGGGCAGGCGGCTGAGTGCCTCGGCAATGGGCGCGGTACCGTCCTCGCCGGCGATCCGGGCAGCGAGATCGCGTGCCCGGTTCAGGTAGGACGGGCGGGTAGTGGCGTCGCGAAGTGCGGCGGCGAGGGCGGGAGCGGTGAGCCGCCGGAAAGGTACCGGCCGGGGACCGATCCCGAGGGCGGCGACCCGGGCGGCCCAGAATGGCTGATCACCGATCATCGGCACGGTGACGGCGGGAACGCCGGCGCGCAATCCTGCCGCCGTGGTGCCAGCGCCAGCATGGTGAACGATGGCGGCCATCCTCGGGAAGAGCCAGTCATGCGGCGTGTCGCCGATCAGGATTGACCGGCCCGGCGGTCCATCGGGGCGCGTCAGGCCGGCCCAGCCCGCCTGGATCACGATCCTGGTCCCGGCTTGCCTGGCGGCCTCGGCGATCAGGTCGCTGAGCCGGGCAGCGTTCCCGGGGGCCATGCTGCCCAGGCCGGCGAAGACTGGTGGCGGTCCGGCGGCCAGGAATTCCGCTAGCTCCGGGGGTGGCGTCCACGGCTGCGGGCTGTCCGGCCACCAGTAACCGGTCACCTCGAGCCCGGGCGGCCAGTCCGCCGGACGCGGGACGACCGACGGGCTGAAGCCGTGGAAGACCGGCCAGCGCTCGGCCTTCATGAGCCCGGTGATCGCCTCCCGGCTGCTGACACGTGACAGGCCCAGCTCAGCACGGAGCTCTTTGACTGGCCGCGCCAGGGCCAGAACGCCCAGGCCTGCCAGGATCTGGCCAGCGGCCAGGTTGCCGATCCGGCCCAGGCCACGGGCGGTCATGATCGAAGGCGGGAAGTTCCCGGTCGGGTAGACCGGCTGCAGGACCAGGCCGATGCTGGGCAGGCCGAGCGCGGTCCCGATGCAGAACCCGCCCGCGTAGCTGATCCCGGACAGCAGCAGCACGTCAGCGTCCTGCCGTGCGGCTGCCAGGATCCCGGCGTGAAGCTCCCTCATGTGATCAGCGACCAGCCGGATCAGCCGGGCCCCGCCGACCGGGCCTTTGCGCTGCCGCCAGCGAGCCGCGTTCAGCAGCCTGGGGTCACCGGGAAGCGGCCGGAATCCCAGCCCGGAGACGGTCACCAGGCCGCCGAACATCGCATAGCCCGCGATCGTCACATCGTGACCGGCGTTCCGCAGCGCGCTGCCCAGCCCGGTGAACGGCGCGACGTCCCCCCGTGATCCAGGGGCGACGATCAGCACCCGCATCTCGCGATCCTCCTCCCCTGAGCCCGGAACGGCCCGCCGCCGGCAATCCCTGCCCCTGATGCGGTCCGCCAGCGGATGGCCAGCAGCGAACCCGGGTTCACCGGGGCAGCCCGGGGAGCCAGGCCGCGGCGTGCGGTGTGGTGATGAAAGCATAGGCAGTGCCGTGCTGCCGGGGCACGGCCTGCATGTCACCGGCGCACACTGCTGCCGCACGATGGCTGGCGTGAAAGAGACCTGCTGCGCGGGGCATCCCCGAGAGAGAGTGACGTGGCTGTGACCAGCTTGCCGGGGCCGGCCTTCTCCGCGGCGGAGCTGCCGGGCCTGTGCGACAAGGCCGGGGCGCTGGACCTGGATCTGCAGCGCATCGTGGACGAGTACGGGTACCCGGAGTTCTGGAACCGGCCGAACACTTTCGAGTCGCTGGTGTGGTTCATCCTGGAACAGCAAGTGTCGCTGGCTTCGGCCAGGGCCGCCCTGGAAAAGCTGCGCGGCCGGGTCGGCGCTATCACCCCGGCCAACGTCCTGGCCTTGACCGATGAGGAGCTCCGGGCGGCCTCCTTCAGCCGCCAGAAAACCGCCTACGTGCGCGGCCTGGCCCAGGAGATGCTGCACGGCGGCCTGGACCTGGCCGCGCTCGGAACACTGGCCGACGACGCGATCCGCGACCGCCTTACCCGGCTGAAAGGCGTCGGCAACTGGACGGTCGATGTCTACCTGATCATCGTCCTGCACCGGCTGGACCTGTTCCCGGCCGGCGACCTTGCCGCCGTGAACGGGCTCAGGGAACTGAAGGCGCTGCCCCGGGCCGCCCCGGTCGCGGATGTGGTCGCCGCCGCGCAGCGGTGGGCCCCGTACCGCACCATCGGGACGATGCTCGTCTGGCACCACTACCTGTCGCGCCGGACACCGCGCCGCCATTCGTGACGATCTTCCTCACTGCGGCACCGGGCTGCTCTGCCGCGGTGAGGAAGATGGGTTAGCAGTTGCGGATCTCAGTCGATGGCCGCACAGATCCTGCCGCGACGTCCGCCGGACATTCGCCCGCCGGTGTTCCTTGCCGAGACGAGATGACGTCGGTCCAGTGGCCGCCTGAGCATCGGCTGCAGGCAGCTCAGGCGCTGCTCGATCGTCCCCGCCATGCCGCAGTGACCCGAGGGTGATAATTCGAGCATGACCAAGGCGCACTGCGAACCGGCGGAACTGGAGCGGGTAATCCTCCGGCTGCTCAGCCAGCGCTCAGCGCAGGGGTCCATCTGCCCGTCGGACGCGGCCCGGGCGGCGCGGCCGGAGGGCTGGCGGTCGCTCATGGAAGAGGTCCGGGCGGCGGCCGGACGGCTGGCCGTCCGGGGCGAAGTGGACATCACTCAAGGCGGCCACGTGGTCGATATCGCCGCGGCCCGGGGGCCGGTGCGGATCCGCCGGCACCGGCCAGGCTGAACGCCGCGGGCGCCGACGGTGACGGGGAACGGCCCGAGGGACATCGAGAGGGCCGGAGCGCTGCCCTAGCGTGACGTTATGCGGACGGTGGAACTGCTGGGGGACGATGAGCTGGACCGGACGGTACGGGCGGCATGGCGGCGGCTGGACCAGGCCGGGTTTTCCTCGCTGGCCCGGCACCGGCATCCGACGAACCGGCCGCACCTGACCCTGGCCAGCGCGGAGCAGTTCCCGCCCGCCGCGGCCGCCGCGTTCGCCGGCGCCTTGCGCGTGCTGCCGGTCCTGGTCCGGCTGGACGGGCTGCGCTTCTTCGGTGGCCGGGCCGGGATGCTGGCCTGGGCTGTCGACGACGACGGCGCGCTGCGGGAACTGCAGGCTCAGGTCTGGTCGGCCCTGGACGGCGCGGACCGCAATCCGCAGCATGAACCGGGCCGGTGGACGCCGCACATCAGCCTGGCCCGGCGGCTGCGGCCCGGCCAGGAAGCGCTGGCCGCCCAAGCCGTAGGCGAGGCTGCGGTCGGCGGGAAACTCACCGGGGCGCGTAGCTATGACAGCGTGACGCGGACAGTGATCCCGCTGCCTTGAAGCGGGTTAGCGGCTAAGGTTGGCCGCGATCTCAGCGACCTATCACGGAACCGTTCCACGATGCTTATCTTCGTCCCTCCTTCGGAGACCAAGGCCTTCCCGGCCGCGGCGGCCCCGGTCGAGCTGGGCTCGCTGGCCCTGCCCGGACTCGCGCCGGTAAGGGCCAGGCTGCTCAAGGCGCTGGTCCGCTTGTCCCGCGGCCGGACCCCGGCCGCGCTGGCGGCGCTCGGCCTGAGCCCGCGCCAGGCCGGCGAACTCGCCCGTAACCGGGAACTGCTCTCGGCGCCCGCTGGCCCGGCGGCCGAGGTCTACACCGGCGTGCTCTATGACGCCCTCGACCTGCCCGGCCTGCACCGCCGGGGCATCACGACGGATCAGGTGCTGATCTTCTCGGGTCTGTGGGGAGTGCTCCGGCCCACCGACCGGATCCCGCATTACCGTTGCCCGGCCGGGGCGAAGCTGCCCGTGGCGGGCTCGGTGTCAGCGGCCTGGCGCCAGGCGCTGCGTGCTCCCCTGGCCGCCCAGGCCGGCGACCGGCTGGTGGTGGACCTGCGGTCGGGCGCGTACGTGAGCCTGTGGGCGCCCGGAGCCAACGCCGTCACCGTGCGGGTGCTGCACGAGCGGGAATCCGGCGGCGTGGTCAGGCGTTCTGTGGTCTCGCACTTCAACAAGGCGACGAAGGGGCGGCTCACCCGGGCCCTGCTGGAATCGGGGCGGCAGCCCGCCAAGCCGGAGGAGTTCGCCGACCTGGTGCGCGCTCTCGGCTACACGGTCGAGCCGGGTCGCGGGTCCGGCGGCCAGCACGCCCCGGCCGCGCTGGACATCGTGGTGCGCGAACTCTGAGCGGTCAGGCTCGCACCTGGGATCTCAGCACGTCGAACTCGGCGCCGGGCGAGTTCGGGTCGAAGCCGTGCTCGATCAGCCAGCGGGCCGCCAGCAGGCTTCGCAGCGACCACCACGCGCGGATCACGTCGAGGTCGACGTCGGTGCCGTAGCCGGCCAGGACGTCGCCCAGGTGCTCCTGATGCCCGAGCGTCAGGCTGGCGAGGTCGAACAGGGCATCGCCCGGGGCCGCCTCGGTCCAGTCGATCACGCCGGTGACCTGGTCACCGTCGACGAACACGTGGGCGACGTGCAGGTCGCCGTGCGTGAACGCCGGTGTCCACGGCCGGAGGGCGGCGTCGGCGATCTGGCGGTTGCGCGTGATCAAGCCGACCGGAAGGACGTCGTTGGCAAGAAGCCAATCGCATTCGCCGTCGAGGCGCGATGCGATCTCGCCGGGGCTCCGGCCGGGCCATGGCGGCAGCGGCGCGTCGTGCAGCATCCGGACGGCGGCCCCGGCCGCGGCCCAGGCCGCCGGCGACGCGGCCGACGGCTCGCCGAGGCGGGCGAGGACCGTCCCCGGGAGGGCGGCGAGGGCGAGCACGGGCGGCTTGCGCCACAGGACCTCCGGAGTCGGGACCGGCGCCATGGCCATCGCCTCGACCTCGACATCACTGCGCTTCTGATCAGAGTCGATCTTCAGGAACACGTCGCCGACGCGCAGGGTCGCGCACTCGTTATGAGCGACGACGACCTTGACCTCTTCCACGCCGGCCATTATTCGCGAGCCGGCCGCCGGTTGTCGCCAGGTTTACCGCGCGCCTGAGCCGCCGGTCATGCCTTACGTTTTACGGCATGGACACGCCGCCCGAAGTCATCTACATCATCCGGCACGCGGAGAAGCCGCTCAAGCCGCCGCTGTCCGGCGTTGACTTCGAGGGCGGCCAGAACGAGCATTCGCTGCTGCCGCGCGGATGGCAGCGCTCCGGCGCCCTCGCCGCCCTGTTCCACCCGGACTCCGGTCCGCTGCGGGCCGACCTGCGGACGCCGACGGTCCTGGTGGCGCCCTCCTGGGGTCATCCGGGCAAGACGGCCGCGCATCGGTCGTATCAGACCATCCAGGGCCTGAGCGAGCATCTGGAGCTGCCCATAACCGCTCCGTTCGCGCAGGGGCAGGAGCAGGAGCTAGCCGACAGCCTGGTACGCGACCACGGCGGAGTTGTCCTCATCTGCTGGGAGCACAAGCACATCCCGGTGATCGCCTCCTCGTTGCCGGTCGTCAGCGGAACCGCCATCCCGCGGAAATGGCCAGGCGACCGGTACGACGTCATCTGGTCGTTCACCCTCGTCCAGGAGCCCGGTCCGGCCTGCTACGCCTTCGGCCAGATTCCGCAGCAGCTGCTGGCCGGAGACTCCCCGGCCGTGTTCACATAAGATCAGCTGCGTGCCCGCCCGCGCGCTCTTTCATACCGCGCCACGCTCTGTCGAGATCAGGGAGCTGCCCGCACCCCGGCCCGCGGCCGGCGAGGTCCTGGTCCGCACCGTGTGCTCCGGCATCAGCGGCGGCACCGAACGGCTGGTGTACCGCGGCGAGATCCCGGCCGAGCTGGCCCTGGACGACACGATCGAGGCGCTCGGCAGTACCTTCTCCTATCCCTTCGCCTACGGGTACGCGTGTGTCGGTGAGGTAGCGGAGTCCGGCCAGGCGGTTTTCGCGTTCCATCCGCACCAGGACGTATTCGCGGCCCGGGCCAGCGACCTGATTCCGGTGCCGGGCATCGATCCCGCGTCCGCGACCTTGCTGCCGCTGGTCGAGACGGCGCTGCAGGTGACGCTCGATGCGGGGGCCGGGTACCGGGACCGGGTCATCGTGCTCGGGGCCGGCGTGCTCGGGCTGCTGACCGGCCTGCTGTTGCAGCGCGCCGGGTGGCGGCCGCTGATCGCCGAGCCGCTCCAGTGGCGCCGGGACATCGCCAGCCGCCTCGGCGTCACCACCGCCGTGCCGGCGGAACTGGTGACCGAGGAAGTTCCGCTGGTCATTGACGCCAGCGGCAGCCCGGATGCGCCGGCGATGGCGCTGGACCTGCTGGCCCACGAGGGGATCCTGCTGGTCGCGTCGTGGTTCGGTACCAAACCCGTGGTCCTGCCGCTCGGCGGCGCCTTCCACCGGCGGCGCCTGACGATTCGCAGCACGCAGGTCTCCACCGTGCCGGCCCGGCTGTCCGGGACCTGGAACCGGTCCCGGCGCCGTCAGGAGACCGTCGAGCTGCTGCCCGAGCTGCCGTTGGCGCAGCTGTGCACTCACCATTTCGGCTTCGGGGACGCCGCCGAGGCGTTCCGAGCCGTGGACCAGGGGCAACCTGGGCTGATGCATGCCGTTCTCAACTACGACAGGAGTGCCGCCGGTGACCTGTGAAGTCGGGCTGAGCCGAAGCGTCCATGCCTTCCACGTCATGCCGGGACTGCCCGGGCCGGAGGGGGAGCTCCACGATCACGACTACCGGATCGACGTCGTGGTGGACCGCGAGCAGCTCGACGAACGCGGCATGGTCTGCGATCTGGATGTGCTGGAGGCGGCGCTCACGGAGCTGACCGGCCGGATCGAAGACCGCAACCTGGAGGAGATACGGCCCGCCGAGGCCGAGGCGGTCACCGTCGAGGTGTTCGCCCGCTGGGTCCATGACACGCTCTCGCCCGTCGTGGCGGCCGCGGGCGGCGAGACGCTCGCCGTGCGCGTCTGGGAAAATCCCGTCGCGTTCGGCGGATACCGCGCCCGCTGCTGAGGCCGACCCGGTCGGCGGCTGAACCGTTCTGGTGGCATTTTCGTGTCCTGTGATAGGAACAAACCACGTCGTCACCATCGCGGGGGCAGCCGTATGACTCTGGGCTGGGATAACCCCACCGCAGCTCCCACCACCACGGTCCTGCTGCGGCACGGCGATACCCAGCTGTCACCCGAGCACCGTTTCAGCGGGCTGCGCGACCTGCCGCTCAGCGCCACCGGCACCCGGCAGGCCAAGGCCGCCGCCTGCCGCCTCGCCAGCGGTGCCCCGATCGACGCCGTGGTCAGCTCGCCGTTGCAGCGTGCGGTCGACACCGCCAGCATCGCCGCCGCCGAGCTGAGCCTGACCACGGTCATCGACGAGGACCTCCGTGAGACCGACTTCGGTGACTGGGACGGCTTCACCCTGGCCGAGATCCAGCAGCGGTGGCCCGCGGCCGCGGCCGCCTGGCGGCGCGACCCCGAACAGGCGCCACCGGGCGGGGAGAGCTTCGCCGACACCGCGCTCCGGGTGAACCGGGCCTGTGACCGGCTGCTGCGGGAGCACGGCGGCCAGACCGTCCTGGTGGTCTGTCACGTGACCCCGATAAAGATCATGCTGTGCCGGGCTCTCGGCGTCCCGCTCAGCACCGTCTACCGGCTCTATCTCGGTTCCGCCTGCATCAACGAGATCCAGTGGCACGGCCGCGGGTTTGCCGCCGTCCATCGCGTCAACGACACCAGCCACCTGCCGTAACTAGCGGCTGGCGGTCCCCGCCGATGCCGTCTGGGCCGAGGCCGCGCTGAAGGTGTTGAGGAACTGATCGCGGAAGGCGTCCATGGGCTCGAGCGGAGCGCTGAGGTTGGGCATCAGCCCGTTCTGCCAGTGCCAGGAGGACATCTGCTCGAGCACCGAAGGGGTGCGGGTGACGATCGAGACCGGCACGTTGTGATCAGCTCCGGAGCCTGAGACGGCGGTGTGGGGCTGGTGATCGCCCATGAAGATGAGCACGAGGTTCGGGTCGTTCAGCTCGGTGACCCATGAGGTGAGGGCCGTCAGTGAGTACTGGATCGACTGACCGTAGAACTGCTTGACGGTGTTCTGGTTGCGCCAGACCGTGGTCGAGTCTTCGCTCTGCGCGGGCTGCGGGTCGAATATCGAGCCGTTACCGACCTTGTTCCAGGGCACCATGGTCGGCAGCGGGGCCCAGGGGATGTGCGAGGAGGTCGTGTCGATCTCGGCGAACACGGGCTTGTGGCCGGGCTTGAGCTCGTTCCGCTGGAACGCGGCGAAGGTGTACTGGTCGGGCATCTGGGAGTAGCTGAACTTGGGGCCCCGGTAGCCGACGTTCTTCTGGTTGTAGAGCTGGTCGTAGTGGTAAAAGGTCGTGCCGGGCTTCCAGTTCGGGTTGTCGGTCGGGTCGTCGGCGACCGTGTGCCACCCGGCCTCGGAGAAGGCGTCGCTGAGGGTGTACCGCTGGCTGTCGAGAAGCTCGTTGTAGCGCTGGTTGCTGTTGACCCACAGCCCCGACTGCAGGGTGGAGTGGGCCAGCCAGCTGATGCCGCCGAAGGTCGGGGAGGTGAGCCAGGCGCTCTGGGTGGACCAGCCGGCCCGGGTCAGCATGCCGTTCTGCTTGCCCAGGACGGCGTCGACGCCCGGCGCGAAGCTCGAACCCCGGACGGCGACCTGCCCGTAGCTTTCGACGAAGACGATCAGGACGTCCTTGCCGCGCAATCCGGTCAGCAGGTCCGAAGCGGGGATGGTGGCCTCGGGGTCGGGGCTGCGGGTGGCCGCCGTGAAACGACGCGGGTCGCTGAGCGCCGACTGGAAGGCGTGCACCTGCGAGACGGCCAGCCCGGTGGCGCTGGTCGAGGCGACCGGAGCCCCCGCGGCGGCCTGCAGGGACAGGCCCGCGGACAGCGCCCAGACGGCGGTGACGGCGATCAGGCCGCGAAGGGCGCCGCGGCGGTGCCGGGCGGCCACGGCGGTGACGTGGATCGTGGCCGTGGTGATGGCGACGACGAGCAGGGCGATACCGACCCAGATCGCGACGAGCACGACGTTGGTGAGCGCGGTGCCGATGGCGTCGCGGACCACGCCCGCGGCCGGCCTGATGCTGCCCCAGTCGCTCAGCGGGTTGAACGGCCGGTTGAGCTCCTCCCACACCGCGATGTTGAGGATCTTGTCGAGGGTGAGCACGCTGAGCAGAAGGCCGGCGATGGTGGCCACGATCCGTCGCGGCCACAGCGGCAGCACCAGCGCGACAGCCACCAGGACCAGCGCTTCCACCGGGATGCGGGCGAAGGCGCCGAGGCTGAAATCCCAGGAGCGGTCGGGTGCCACGAGGTCGAACCACAGCAGCCCGAGCGCGAGCACCAGGACGGTGATCCGCACCGTCCGGCGGGTCCGCTGGCCGGCGCCGGTCCGGTACAGCCAGATCACGCAGCGGCCGAACGACTCGGCCAGCAGCAGCAGCGCGACGGCGACCGCGATCATCCCGGTCAGGCGGCTGGTCACTGCGGAGGCGGCGACGGTGAGCACAATGCCCTGGACCGCGGCCACGACCTTTCCCCAGAACCGGGGCGGCAGTGGCGCCCGCAGCCACGGGATCAGCCAGCCGGCTAGCAGCAGCGCGTAGCGGGCGGCGCCGATGACCAGCACCCAGCTTCCGTAAGCCTGGGACACGAAGATGCTGAGCAGCAAGATGAGGAAGGCGTCGGCTTCGCTGTCGAAGCGGGCGCCCAGCGGGGTGGCGGTACCGGTCCGGCGCGCCACCTGCCCGTCCACCGCGTCGAGGGCCAAGGCCATGGAGGACATGGTGACCAGCGCCGTCACCGACACCGACCGGCCGAACGAGTCGGCCACGAGCCCCGCGACCCCGGCGATCAGCACCAGCCGGCTCAAGGTGACCCAGTCCGCCGGGAAGATCGCCCGCTCGTCGCTGCGCATGCGGGCGGTGACCAGCAGCGCGGGCGCCGCCGCCCCGGTGATCAGGCCGGTGACCCAGCCGGCGACGCCGAGACCAGCCGTGACGGACACGACGCCGAGCACGGCGGCCGAGGCGAGCAGCCCGCCGATCGCCGCGAGCCGGATCGCAGGCAGCGTGCCTTTGTCCGCGAGGCTAATCGTCGGCAGCTGAATAGTGCGCACCGTGCTCCCGTCTCCGTGCCAGTGACCCGTCTTCCCTTTTAGGAACAACGGGGCCGCGATCATGGCGGTTCACCGCGGCCGGAGCTGGACGGTTGAACTATTTGCCGAGCTGGGCCGTGTAACCGGTGTGGCGCCACCGCACTCAGTTCCGGCCGGGATCGGTCCGGCCGTCCGTCGTTCCGGCCCGTCGCTGCTGCGGCTGGCCGTCGGCGTCGCTGTGCTGTGGTTTGTCTGGGCGCTGGTAGGCGCGGCGCCGTTCGAGAACGGGCTACGCGCGGTCACCTGGCAGGCGATCGTGGCCGCGGTCACGCTCACGGTCCTGACCACGGTGTGCTCGGCCTGGCGGTGGCGGGTGGTCGCCCGGGCCCTCGGCGCCGATATCGAGCTGGCCAGCGCGACCGGTGCCTACTACCGTTCCCTGTTCCTCAACTCCGTGCTCCCCGGCGGGATCCTCGGTGACGTGAACCGGGCGGTCACGCAAGGCCGGCGCGCTGGAGACGTCGCGCAGGGGGTGCGCGCGGTGGCGTGGGAACGGCTGTGCGGCCAGGTCATCCAGGCCGTGGTGACCGCTGTCGTGCTGCTGGCCCTGCCCTCGCCGGTCCGGCCCGCGCTGCCCTACGTGCTGGCGGGCATCGCGGGCATAGCCGGGTGCGCCGCGCTGGTCGTGGGTGTCGCCGCGCGTCACGGCCGGTCACGGCCGGCCCGTGCGGCCCGGACCATTGCCGCTGATCTGCGTCGCGGCCTGCTGGTCGCAGACGTGTGGCCTCAGGTCACGCTGGCCTCGCTGCTGATCGTCGCCGGTCACACGGCCACGTTCGTCATCGCGGCCCGGGTGGCCGGCTCCACCGCCCCCCTGGGCGAGCTGATCGCGCTGCTGATGGTCGTTCAGATCGCGGGAGGGATTCCGTTGAGCGTCGCCGGGTGGGGGCCGCGGGAGGGCGTTGCCGCCTGGGCCTTCGCCGTAGCCGGGCTCGGCGCGGCTAACGGGGTCACGGTCGCCACCCTCTATGCGGTGCTCATGCTGGTCGCGGTGACCCCGGGGGCCGGCCTGCTGGCAGGGGACGCGGTTCGCCGTCGTCGCGGCCGGAAGTACCCGGACGAGCCCAGAGAACCTGCCCCGGCGCTGCCGGCCAGGGGCCCGGCCTGGCGCGAGGCCGAACGGCTAGCGCGGTGACCAGGTCGGTCCAGGCGGCAGCGATCCGCCAGCGCATCCGCATCCCGCTGCGGCTGGCTGACGGCTACTCGGCCACGGCCACGGCCGTCACCTTCACCGGCCTGGCCGACGCGCAGCAGCACGTAGCCCTCGAGCTCGGCCGGCCCGCCGCGGCCCGCCTGCCGCTGGTGCGCCTGCACAGCGAATGCCTCACCGGCGACGTGTTCGGCAGCCAGCGCTGTGACTGCGGGCCGCAGCTGCGCGAAGCGATCGAGCGGATTACCGAACGCGGCGGGTACCTGCTGTACCTGCGCCAGGAGGGGCGCGGCATCGGACTGTACGACAAACTCGACGCCTACGCGCTGCAAGATGGCGGCCTGGATACGTACGACGCGAACCTCGCGCTCGGTCACCGGGCCGACGAGCGCGACTACACCAGCGCGGCCCAGATGCTGCACGCGCTCGGCGCCAGCCGCATCGCGTTGCTGAGCAACAATCCGGACAAGGGCGCTCAGCTGGCCCGCCTGGGCATCACGATCGCCCGGCACGTTCCCACCGGCCTGCATCTGACCGAGACCAACGCCGCTTACCTGACCGCCAAGGCCGGGCGCGGAGGGCACGATCTGCTCCTCCGCAGCCTCGAACGCGCCGCCGAGCCGCACCCGCCCGCCCGGGGCTAGCCGGGCGCGCGGCCCGCGAAATCAAGCTGGTGGGCGAGGTAGACCAGCTCGCCCGCCGCCAGCTGACGGCCGCGCACGGCCAGCCAGTCGGCCAGGTCGGCTGGCGCCACCCGATCCGGGCGGCTCCGCAACGCGTTCTCGATCGTGGCCAGGATGCTGCGCAGGAAGTGAGCCTCATCGGCCGGGTAGTTCCCGTCCGGTCCGGCGCTCACCACCCAGTCCGACGACCCGGCCGCCACCGCGGGCGCCCCCGCCGCCCGCAGATAGCGGAACAGGCGGCGGCCCGTCCGGCTTTCTCCGGCCGGCCGGCCGTACCGGACGCGCTCGTCCATATCGCGGTGGTAGGCCCGCATGACCTGGTCGTCGTGGGGATGGGCGGGCTCGAAGACGCTCTCGCCGTCGTAGTTGATCGTGAACCAGTAGAGGCCGCCCGGGACCAGCAGCCGCAGCAGTCCGGGCAGGACGGCCGGCACGTCCACCAGGTCCAGCACGGCGTTGGCGATCAGCACATCGGCTGGCCGCCCGTGAGCCCCGTGAGCGGCCTCCAGATAGCGGCCGAGCTCGGCGTGCACCAGGCGCACCCGCAGGTCACCTACCTGTAGCCCGTCCGGCCGCGGGTCGCTGCGCAGGCCGCGCGCGGTCGCCCAGTCGCGCAGCCAGCGGCGGGAATCGTCCAGCAGCTCCCGGTCCGCATCCAGCAGGATGTACTCGCCGGCGCCGAGCACCCCCCAGTCCGTCAGGCGGGCCACCATCGTCCCCAGGCCGGCGCCGACCTCCAGCACCCGCGGTTCCCCCGCGGGCATGAGCCGGCGCAGCTCGGCCAGGACATGCCGGTTGAGCGCCCGGTCGTCCACGGTCGTCTTCGCGGCCAGGTAGCGGGCGTAGTCGAAGGCTTCACCAGTCATTGTTTTTCGGCCACCATCGCGAACTTGCGCACGCGCCCGCGGCCAAGCCAGTCACTCCACAGCCGATGGGCCGTGATCAGCTCGGCGGCGGCCTGCTGCCCGATCTGGCCGGCGATCCGCGGTGAATCAGCCCGGTAACAGCGGAGCAGCGCCGTCGCTATCGCGTGATGGGCCGAGCTGTGCTCCTGCTGCCAGGTCACGGCCAGCCCCGCGTCGCGCAGCAGGCTCGTCAGCTCCGCCCGCTCGATGGGCCAGACCGTATCGGCGGCGGGCATCCGCGCCCGCTCCGGCCGGGTGAGCGGCAGGCCTTCCTCGACCGTGAAAGCGAAGCGGCCGCCCCGCTCCAGCACGCGCGCCACCTCATCCGCCAGGGCCTCCTTGTCGGGGAAGGCCAGCATCGTCTCCAGCAGGAACACCACCTCGAAGCGGCCCTGCGGCAGCGGCGGGAGGTGAGCTTGCTCGAAGCGGCAGGGAAGGGTCCCGGCCAGCCGCCGGGCGGTGGCCAGGGCGCTGGCGCAGTGATCGATCCCCAGGTAGCGGCAGCCCGACTCCGCCGTGATCATCCGGCCGGGGCCGGCCACCCCGCAGCACAGGTCGAGCACCGAGACGCCGGGGCCGACCCGGGCCTGGCGAGTCAGCCCGCGGATCTCGGCCGCCCGCATGAAGCTCTCCTGGCCTACGTACTCGCCGGCCCCGAAGGCGGTCGCCCGGGCCTGCTCCAGTGCCGTCAGCAACGGTGCTCGCTGATCCTTTCCCGGGTCGAACCGCGCCCGCCGCTTCCACGTATTACCTGGTGTCAGGTATGACGGATCGGCGGCGGGTGTGGTTCATCCCGACCACAAGGGGGAGGCTGGCTCGGTGCGGGTCCACGTAGTCGTCCCTGCGGGGTTCGACGATCCCGGCCAGCCGTCCGGCGGCAACATCTATGACCGGCGGGTCTGCGCCGGACTGGCCGAGGTCGGGTGCGAGGTGCTGGTCAGGACCGTCGCCGCGGCGTGGCCGGTACCCGGTCCGGACGCCCGCGCCGACCTGGCCCGCATCGTTTCCGCCGTCCCCGACGGTGAGACCGTCCTGATCGACGGGCTCATCGCCTCGGCGACCGCCCCGGAGCTGCTGCCGCACACCGGGCGGATACGCCTGACCGTGCTGCTGCACATGCCGCTGGCCACCGCCATCGACACGCACCATGACGCCAGCGCGGAGCGCTCCGAACGGGATATCCTCCGGGCGGCCGCTGGCGTGGTCGTGACCAGCGAATGGACCCGCCAGCAGGTCCTGACCCGGTACGCGATCCCGGCGGGCCGGGTGTACGTCGCCCGGCCGGGCGCGGACCGGGTCGCCGTCCCTGGCCGGCCCGTCCGCGGTCAGCTGATCTGCGTCGGCGTCCTCGGCCGGCACAAGGGGCAGGACATCCTCGTCGAGGCGCTGGCCGGCCTCGCTGACCGGGACTGGCACTGCGTGCTGGCCGGATCGCCCGACCGCCACCCGGACTTCGCCGGGCAACTGCGGGCCCGGATCGCGCGCCTCGGCTACGACCGCCGCGTCCGGCTGGCCGGCGTCCTGACCGGCGCGGCGCTCAGCGACGCGTATGCCACCGCCGACCTGCTCGTCGCGCCGTCCCGTTCGGAGACCTACGGCATGACCGTCACCGAAGCGCTCGCCCGCGGCGTGCCCGTCATCGCGGCCGCCGTCGGCGGGCTGCCCGAGGCGCTCGGCTTCACCGCCGACGGCCGCCGCCCCGGCCAGCTGATCCCGCCCGGCGATCCGGCTGCCCTCGCCGCCGCGCTGGCCGGCTGGCTGGACGACGAACGCCGCCGGGACCGGCTCCGGGCCGCCGCGCGCCAGCGGCAGCCGACCCTGCCGGGCTGGGAGCAGACCACCCGAGAGATAGCTAACGCACTGAAGGAGAAGTCCGCACGATGACATTCAGAACCGAGAGCCGCATCACGATCGCCGGCCGCGTCCATGACGCGTTTGCGTATCTCTGTGACGTCGGACGCTGGCCGGAGTGGGCGCCGACGGTTCTGCAAGGCCGGGTCCGCGGCGGGGGTCCCCTTCAGCCCGGCTCGCGGGTGGAGCAGCGGGCGAAGCTGATGTTCGGGCTGAGCCGCCGCCGCAGCCAGCAGGTGACCGCCGTCGAGGCGCCCCGCCACCTGGCGTTCGCCGGGCCGATGGGCACGTCCGCGGCGCGCTGGGGCATGGAATTCGAGCCGGCCGACGGCGGCCAGACCGAGGCCATGATGTGGATCGAGGTCGACCTCGCGGGCATCATGCGCGCGATCCCGGCCGGCCTGCTCAAAGGCAGGATCCAGCGCGTCAGCGACGTCGAGATGGTGGCGATCAAGGCTGCGGTCGAGGCCGATACGCGGGCGGCCGCCTCGAGGAGCGCGTCGTGACCCAGGTCGGCCGTCCGCAAGAGCGACTGATCGAGACCTACCGCAAGAAGGCGAAGCACTACGACGTCACCTCCCGGCTCTACCCCGCACCCGGCTACCCCCAGCGCGCCCAGCGCGTCGCGGCCGTGCGGGCGCTCGGCCTTCGCCCGGGTGGCACGGTGGTCGACATGGCCTGCGGCACCGGCCTGAACTTCCGGCTGCTCGAGATGGTGGTCGGTCCCCGCGGCCGGATCATCGGCGTCGACCTGACCGACGCGATGCTCGCCCGCGCCCAGGAACGGACAGCGACGAACGGCTGGAACAACGTCAGCCTCGTGCAAGCCGATGCGGTCGGCTTCGACTTCCCCGAGGGGGTGGACGCGATCCTGTCCACGTACGCCCTGACGCAGGTACCCGAGTGCGCCGAGGTCATCGCCCACGGGGCCAAGGCCCTTTCCGGCGACGGGCGCTGGGCCGTGCTGGACCTCAAGGTTCCCGGCAACACGCCCGAGTGGATAGCGCGGGCAGGAACCGCGATCGTGCGGCCCTTCGCCTCCATCGACGAGTGGACCATGCGCCGCCCCTGGGAGACGATCCGCGCCGCCATGCAGGAAGAACTGACCGGCTTCGCCTGGACCGAGTTGTTCTTCGGAACCGCCTTCCTCGCCGCCGGGTCCGCGCCCAGGACTGAGCCGGGCTAGTTCTTGCGGCCGACCGCGGCCCAGGCCGACACCTCGTACTCGTCGGTGGAGATACCCGGATCCGGGTGCCACCGGTGCGTCTGCACCACGCCCGGCTCGACCAGCTCCAGGCCGGCGAAGAAGCCGGCCACCTCCTCGCGGGTGCGCCGGGTCACCGGAGTGGATCCCATCTCGGCCAGCCGCCGGGCGCCTTCGGCCGCCACCTCGGCGTGCACGTCGCTGGCCGGGGCGTTCACCACCAGGTAGCTGCCCGGCGCCAGCGCCGCCACGAGCTGCTTGATGATCCCCTCCGGGTCCTCGTCGGCGCCGATCAGGTGCAGGACCCCGACCAGGAGGAGGGCGGCCGGCCGGGTGAAGTCCAGCGTCCCGGCCGCCTGCGCCAAGATCTCGGCCGGCTCGCGCAGGTCGGCGTCGATGTAGGCGGTCTTGCCCTCCGGGCTGCTGGCGAGCAGGGCCCGGGCGTGGGACAGCACGATGGGGTCATTGTCCACGTAGACGATCCGCGCGGAGGAGATGGCCGACTGGGCTATCTCGTGCACGTTCGGCTTGGTCGGGATGCCCGTGCCGATGTCGAGGAACTGGCCGATACCCGCCTCGGACGCCAGCCAGGCGACGGCGCGGCGCAGGAACGCCCGGTTGGCCCGGATATCACGGACCACGGTCGGCCGGACCGTGATGACGGCCTCGGCGGCCTCGCGGTCAGCGGCGAAATTGTCCTTGCCTCCCAGCCAGTAGTCGTAGATCCGGGCCGGGTGAGGCACGTCGGTCCTCAGGTCGATCGGGCCGCGGCCCGGCGGCTCGGAAATGGCCATGCTCAACCTCGCTCGGCGACCGCTATATCGGGCAAGAGAATAGGATATCCGACCGCGTCCCGACCATCCTGACCGCCGGTCAGCACAAGGATGATCCCAAACGGGGTGTATGCCACGCCGTCGTCACCTTCCCGCCCGGCGTAGGTGAATTCCAGTCACATCCACACCATATGCAACATGTCACACAGCCGGGGAAGCCGTTACCGCTGATTAGTGGATGGAATGCTGGCGAGAGCTGCGCCGCCGGGGCAAAATGGCCGGGTGACATCGGCTTGGCCCACAATGCCTGAGATGCTCGCCTTGCGCGATACCGATCCGCGCCAGGTGGGTTCCTACGGGCTGCTCGGCCGCCTCGGGGAGGGCGGCCAGGGCGTCGTGTTCCTGGCGGACGGGCCGTCTGGCAGCCGGGCGGCGGTCAAGCTGCTGCCGCCGACGACCGACCCGCAGGTCCGGAGCCGCTTCCTGAAGGAGGTCGCGGCCGCGCAGCGGGTCGCCCGGTTCTGCACCGCGCAGGTCCTGGACGCGGGGATCTTCGAACGGCGGCCGTTCATCGTCAGCGAATACGTCAGCGGGCCGTCGCTGGTCGAGCTCATCGAGCAGGAGGGCCCTCGCAGCGGCGCTGGTCTCGAGCGCATCGCCGTCGCCACGCTGACCGCGCTGGGCGCGGTGCATGCCGCCGGGATGGTGCACCGCGACTTCAAGCCGGGCAATGTCCTGCTCGGACCCGACGGGCCGGTGGTGATCGACTTCGGGCTGGCGGCCGTGCCCGGGATGACCACGGCTTTTTCGGGCGACGTCACGATCGGGACTCCGGCCTTCATGTCCCCTGAGCAGCTGGCCGGGATGCGGGTGACCGCGGCGGCCGACATGTGGTCGTGGGCCGTGACGATGATCTTCGCGGGTACCGGTGAGCTGCCCTTCAGGGGCGACTCGCTGACCGCCACGGCGTACGCCATTCTCAATGCCGAGCCATGGGTGGGCGGGCTTCCCGAACCACTGTGCTCGCTGGTCTACCGCTGCCTCGACAAGAGCGCAGCCGGCCGCCCGTCGGCCCGCGACGTACTCGCCGAGCTGGTGGCCGCCGGGGCGCGGCCGGTGGGACCGCTGCCGCCCATGCCCTCCGCGCTGGCCGTGGATGAGGAGACATTCGGCTCGCAGCGTGCGCCGGCCATGCCGCCGAGGCCGCGGCACGGTAGCGGCGAGGGCCTGATCGCCGCCCGGCCCGCGTCCGGGCCCCGGTCGGCCCGGCACGGGAGCCGCCGCGGCCGGTGGCGCCGCCGGGCGCCGGTGCTGGCGGCGGCGGGTCTGCTGGTCGTCGCGGTCGGCGTGCTCGTCTCCAACCTCCCTCGGCCCGGCTCGGCGTCTGACCTGCTAGCAGGCAGCCATACTCCGGTGAACAGCCCTATTGCGGTGAGCCAGGGGTACGCGGCTGAGGCCCTGGCTAAGCGGGAGGCCGTCAGCTGGGTCGTGCAGCAGGTCAGCCGGGCCGCCATGGTGTCATGCGATCCCCAGGTATGCGCGGCCCTGGTCAACGCGGGTTTCCCGGCCGGGAACGTGTGGTCGCTCGGGCCTGGATCGAATGATCCGCTCGGCTCCGCCCTGGTGGTCGCGACCGCGCCTATCCGGGCCCAGTACGGGAGCCGGCTGGGCTCCGTCTACGCCCCGGCCGTCATCGCCAGCTTCGGCTCCGGGGCCGCCAGGATCGACATCCTGCTGGTCTATCCCGGCGGCGCCGCCGCGTATGACGCCGGCCGGCAAGCCGCCCTGCAGGACAGGAAGACGGCCGACGCCGAGCTGCTGGCGAACGGCCATATCAAGGCCTCGGCCGCGGCCCGGGCGCAACTTCTCAGCGGCGACGTCGATCCCCGGCTGCCGGTGCTCCTGGCCCTCATGGCCGAAAATCACGTCGTGCGCATCGTGGGCTTCGACGACCAGTCGCCCGGCGGCGGACCTGCCAGCCTGCGGCGGTCAGTGGACCTGGCCACGGCGGCCAGCACCGCGGGCCTGACTCGCGCCCCCTACCCCAGCTGGATGCAAGCGCTCATCAACGCGCAGCGAGCCCAGTACCTTCCCGCATCCGAACGGCCGGCCACGCTGCCTCACGGCCAGCTCGTGCTGAGGATCGGGTACGACGCCCCGAGCCCGCTCAGCTAGCTGAGGTCTGGGCCAGCTGAGGTCGGAGCCAGCTGAGGGGTCCGGGCGTCCGGCGGCGTGGCCGGAGCGTCCTCGTGCTCCCCTCCAAAGGCGCGAGGACGCTCCGGCCTGCCGCATGATGATCCTAGTAAACTTAGGAAGAAACAGGAAGATGTTTCCCTCAATTAGGACCATAGACGAGCACAGGTAGGAAGTAAAGATCATGAGTAAGATGATCTGAGAAGAGAGAGGCAGCCACCTGCCGTGAGATGGCCGGAGAAGAGCTAAAATTTTCTGTCTTCTTCAGATAGGGATGGTCATGTGGCCGGTGACGGGACTAGCATCGAGTCACGGGGAAGGGCGGTCATATGGCCGGTGAGGACTGGCAGCGGCTTGCCGATTACGTCGTCGCACGCCGGGTCGAGCTAGGCATGCGGGACAGGCGTGCCTTCGCCGAGGTGACCGGGGTGACCGAGCGGACGCTGGGCAAGCTCGAGAACGGCCAGCACGTTTCCCCCAGCACCCTAGGCATGGTCGAGAACCGGCTCGGCTGGACTCCGGGTTCGTGCCGGCGAATACTCGCGGGCGGGGAACCTAAGGCCGGGACGCCGGATCCCGGGCAGGCCGAGTACGAAGACCCGACGCTGTGGCATATCGCGAGCACCCCCGGACTGCCTCCCGACGTCGTTCGCGGTCTGGTCGCCCTCGCCCGGAACTGGCGGGAAGGGGCCGACGGCCCGAGCGAGCCCACCCGCTAGCTCACCTGGGTCTCACCCAACCACCGCACCCAAGCCTCATGAAACCGGGCTTTCAGCGCGTCCGGACGCACTCGAAGCCCGGTTTCATGTCGTCACGGCGGACCCGCGGCGCTCAGATCGCGGTGCTGGCGGTGCCAGCGTTACCTGAAGAGCTTGCGATAGTCGCCGTAGCCTTCGCGTTCCAGGTCATCGGCCGGGACGAAGCGCAGGGCGGCGGAGTTGATGCAGTAGCGCAGGCCGCCGGCTTCCCTGGGGCCGTCGTGGAACACGTGGCCCAGGTGGCTGCCGCCGTGGGCGGAGCGGACCTCGGTCCGGGGGAGCAGCATGCGGAAGTCGCGGCGCTTGATCACGTTGCCCGGCTCGATCGGAGCCGTGAAGCTCGGCCAGCCGGTGCGGCTGTCGAACTTGGCGACCGAGGCGAACAGCGGCTCGCCGGACACCACGTCGACGTAGATGCCGGGCTCCTTGTTGTCCCAGTACTCGTTCCGGAACGGCGGCTCGGTGCCGTTCTTCTGGGTGACCCGGTACTGCTCCGGGGTGAGCCGGGAGATGGCCTCGGGGTCCTTGCGGTAATTGTCAGTCACGTCCGCTCCTTGGTTCAGGGTCCCGCTGGCTGCGGGATGGCCCCGATAGGTTCAACCTGAAGCAGGCCACGGTTATGTCCGGCTCAGCTGGCATGACCACTAAGATCGACCGGTGGACGAGGGCGAGAGCAGGCCGCTGGCCGGGGGAGCTGTCTTGCGGCGGGCGCGCCCGGGTGACGAAGACGAGATCCTGGACTGCGTCCACGGGCTCGCGGAGTACGAGAAAGAGCCCGACGCCGTACAGACGACAGCCGGTGACCTGCGCCGGGTCCTGTTCGGCGCGGCTCCCTCGGTGTTCGCGCACGTGGTCGAGAAGGACGAGCGGGTTGTCGCGATCGCGGTCTGGTTCCTGAACTACTCCACCTGGACCGGCCGCCACGGCATCTACCTCGAGGACCTGTTCGTCCGCGAGAGCGAGCGGCGCCACGGCTACGGCCGGGCCCTGCTCAAGGCGCTCGCCGAGGTGTGCGTGCAGCGCGGGTACCGCCGCTTCGAATGGTCGGTGCTCGAATGGAACGAGCCTTCCATCCGCTTCTACCGTTCCATCGGGGCCGTCGGCATGGACGAATGGAGAACTCAGCGGCTCGGCGGCGACGCCCTCACGCGGCTCGCCACCAGCTGACTGAGCGGCCGTACCCGGCCTAGCCGCGAGACAGGGCCGCACGCAACGGGTCCAGGCCCATGGCGCCCAGGCTGAGCGCCCTGGAGTGGAAGTCCTTGAGGCTGAAGGCAGCTCCGGCCCTGGCCCTGGCTTCTTCCCGGGCCTGCAGCCAGGCTCGTTCGCCGAGCTTGTAGGACAGGACCTGCCCAGGCCAGCCGAGGTAGCGGTGCAGTTCGAAGCGCAGCCGCTGCTCGTCCCAGCTGGAATGGGCCCGCAGGAACTCCCAGGCGGCCCCGGCGTTCCAGCGCTCGCCCTCCCGCCAGCCGGCGCCCTTGGGGATCTCCAGCTCCAGGTGCACCCCGACATCCAGGGCCACGTTGGAGACGGACATCATCTGCATGTCGAGCAGCCCCAGGTACGCCCCCGGGTCGTCGTCGAGGTATCCCAGCTCGCCCATGAGCCGCTCGGCGTAGGTCGCCCAGCCCTCGCCGTAGCCCGAGACCCAGGACATCAGCCGCTGCCAGCGGTTCAGGTTCTCCTGTTCGGCCAGGGACTGCGAGATCTGCAGGTGGTGACCGGGAACACCCTCGTGGTAGACGGTCGTGACCTCCTTCCAGGTGGTGAAGCTGTCAAGACCTGACGGCACCGACCACCACATCCGACCGGGCCGGGACCAGTCCTCGGAGGGCCCCGAGTAGTAGATCCCTCCGTCGTCGACGGGAGCGATCATGGCCTCGATCCGCCGCGCGGGCTCCGGGATGTCGAAGTGCTTTCCGTGCAGCTGCGAGACGGCGCGCTCAGCCAGTTCCTGCATCCAGGCCCGGAAGCCCTCACGGCTCTCGATGCGCCGCGCCGGGTCCTGGTCTAGGATCGCCGCGGCTTCCTCCCGGGTAGCGCCGGGCCGGATCAGGCTGGCGACTCGCGCCTGCTCGGCGCGCAGCCGGGCCATCTCCTCCCAGCTCCAGGCGTAGGCCTCGGCCGGGTCCACGGCCGCGCCGAGGAAGTACCTGGAGGCCCGGTCGTAGACCTCCGGTCCGCAGGCGTCCTTCTCCCGTGCCAGCGGCAGCAGCTCACCGCGCAGGAACTCGCCGAGCGTGGCCGTGGCGGCGGTCGCCTCGCGGGCGGCCGCGTCCAGCTCCCCGCGCAGCGAGTCCGGGACCCCGGTCAGCCGCTGTACCAGTCCGCCGTAGAAGGAGTCCTCCGGCGCGGCCCAGGCCGCGCACTGCCGGGCGACCTCCTCGACCTGCAGCCGGGCCGGAGGGTGGCCGTTCCGGGCCGCACCGAGCAGGGTCTGCGAGAGCTGGCGATAGGCCGTCGGCACCGCGGCCATGCGCTTGGCGACGGCGGCGGCGGCCTCCTCGCCCTCGGCGGGCATCTGATCGAAGACCTCGCGCACATACTGCACCCAGCTCTCGATCACGTTGAGCTCGCTGGTGGTGTCCCCGGCGTCGTAGCGTTCCACGGCCAGGGCCAGCCGCTCCTGCATCGCGGCCCGGGCGCTCTGCTCGCGCAGCCCGGGTGCCTCGGCCGCATCGAGGGCGGCGAGGGTCGAGCGATCCAGCTCGGCCCGCCCGGCGAACCCGTCAGCGCTCAGGTCCGGCAGCTCACGGTCGTGTCCGGCCATCCCGGCGAAGGTGGCGAGGGCCGGGTCCAAGGCGGCCGCCCGCTCCACATAATCCTCGGCGATGCTGTCGACCGAACGCATACCGAAGACCCTAGCCCGATACTCCTTCCCCTGGACAACCGTTATGGCCGGACGGAGTCTCCTGGAGCAGCCGGCGGACCCGCATAGGGTTGCCGAACCCGGGAAGGAGGCCTAGGTGCGGCGGATCCCGCTCGGCGCGCTTCAGGAGCGCGAGTTTCGCCTGTTCTTCACCGGGCAGCTGGTGTCGCTGCTCGGCGATGCGGTCACGCCGTTCGCGCTCGCCTGGGCGGTGCTCGACCTGACGGGATCCGCCCGCGACCTCGGCTTCGTGATTGCCGCCAAGACGGCCCCGCTGGTCATTTTCCTGCTCGCCGGCGGCGTCTTCGCCGACCGCCTGCCGCGGCGCGGCGTGATGCTCACCGCCGACGTCGCGCGGATGGCTATCCAGGCGGCGACCGCGGCGCTGCTGCTCTCGCATACCGCGCGCATCTGGGAACTTGTCGTGCTGCAGGCGCTCGCCGGGACCGGGACGGCGTTCTTCAACCCCGCGTCGACCGGGCTCACCCCGATGACCGTGAGCGCGGGGCGGCTGCAGGAGGCAAACGCCCTGCGCGGGATGTCGATGGCGTCGATGCAGTTCGCCGGCCCGGCGCTGGCAGGCATTCTCATCGTCACCGTCGGCCCGGGGTCCGCGCTCGCCATCGACGCGGCGAGTTTCGGGGTGAGCGCGTTCTACCTCGCCCGCCTGCGCCTGCCGGCGCACGTCAGCCTGCCGCCGCAGTCGTTCGCGCGCGACCTGCTCGACGGCTGGCGCGAGTTCACCGCCCGGACCTGGGTCTGGCTGGTCGTGGTCAGTGCGTCCCTGGGGAACATGATGAGCTCGGTGTGGCTCGTGCTCGCCGCGACGTGGATCAAGCAGGGCCACGGCGGCGCCGGCGCGTGGACGGCGATCCTCGTGGTATCGGCCGTCGGCGGCCTCGCGGCCGGCGCGACGGCGCTTCGCCTCAAGCCGCGGCGCCCGCTCCTGCTCGCGTGCATCGTGATAATCCCGAATGCCGGGCCGGCCATCCTGCTCGCGCTGAAGCTGCCCTGGGCGACCCTCGTTGTCGCCGCGCTGGTCACGGGCTTCGGGAACATGCTCTTCAACACGCTGTGGGAGACAACGCTGCAGCAGCACGTCCCGCCGGCGTCACTCTCGCGCGTCAGTGCCTATGACTGGTTCGGCTCGCTGCTGTGCCAGCCGCTCGGACTCGCCCTCGCCGGAGTGGTGGCGGCCGGGATCGGGATGGACCGCACGCTCTGGATCGCGGCCGCGGTCGACCTCGCCGCCGTCGCGGCGCTGCTCGCGGCGCCGAGCGTACGGCGCCTGCAGCGGCTCAGCGAACCCCCGGTTAGCCTGTAGGGGTGGGCGTCCGAGCGGACGTGGCCTGGGCCGCGGGGGCGGTTTACCTCCTGTCGGCCGCGGCGTGCTGCGCGCTGGCCGCGCGCAGCTCGGCTCAGTTCGCCGATATCCACGTTTACCGGATGGGCGGCGGGGCCGTGCTGCACGGCGAGCCCCTGTACCGGCTCAGGGCGGGCGCGCTGCCGTTCACCTATCCGCCGTTCGCGGCCGTCGTGTTCACCGTGCTCACCGTTATCCCGCTCGCCGCGGCGGAGGCCTTGCTGACGGCGGCGAGCGTGGCCGCCTTGCCGGTGCTGCTGTACCTGGCCCTGCGGCTGCCCGGGCCGGCGGCGCTGACCGGGCGGCCGGCCTGGACCGCGGCGCTGGCCGTGGCCGCGGCAGCCATCTGGCTGGACCCGGCCCGGGCCACCCTCGGCTACGGCCAGGTGGACATGGTCCTGGCCACGGCGGTGCTGTACGACCTGGCGCGGCCCGGTACCTGCCGGTGGAAGGGCGCGGCGACCGGCCTGGCCGCCGGGATCAAGCTCACCCCGGCTATCTTCGTCGCGTATCTGCTGCTCACCCGGCAGTACCGGGCCGCGGTCACCGCGGCCGCCGTGTTCGCCGGGACGGTCGCGGTCGGGTTCGCTGTACTCCCGGCCAGTTCGGCGTGGTTCTGGGCCGGTGAATTCGCCAGTCCGGGGCGTGTCAGCCCGGCGGCCGATCCGGAAAACCAGAGCCTGCTCGGCGTCTTGTCGCGGACGCTGCACACCGCGAACGTGCTGCCGCTGTGGCTTCCGCTGGCGGCCGCCGTGGCGGTCACCGGGCTAGCGCTGGCGGCCGTCGCCGGCCGCCGCGGCGACGAGGCGGCCGGCTTCAGCCTGTGCGCGGTGACCGGGCTGCTCATCTCGCCGATCTCCTGGACCCATCACTGGGTTATCGCCATCCCGGCGCTGCTGGTTGCCGGGAGGGCGGTCAGCGCCGCCCGGCGAGCGGGGAAGACGGCGGCCGCCCGCCTCGGCGCGGCCGGGATCGCGGCGGTCGCGGTCGCCGGCTGGATCCGGCTGGCGCAGGCCACTCCCGCCTCGGGCTGGCTCGCCATGCCCGCGCCCGCCCAGGCGTGCAGCGCGATCTACGTCCTGGCCGGCCTGCTCACCCTGGCGCTGGCCGCCTGGTACCGCCTGCGCCGAAGGTTTGAGCGTCGCCCGGTGTGGAAGTTGGAGGCATCGGAGCGAAAAGGAGTCAGTCATGGGTCTGGGCAAGAAGGCTAAGCGCGAGGCTAAGGCAGTCAAGGGCAAGACCAAGAAGGACGCCGGCAAGGTCAAGCACAAGGGGAAAAAGGCCAAGAACGCCGCGAAGCACTGACCGGGCTTTAGCTCTCACCGGTCCTGAGGTCGGGCCGCGGCTGGAGTGAGCGCTCGGCAGGCGTGCGGATCGCGGGGGTGATAACGGCACCCTGCAGGCGTTCGTGCAGGCATGACGCGGCATCCTCTAGGGCGGCGCGGGCGGCTGCCCCTCGGTCGGCGATCACCGTGAGGCGAAGCTCGCCGGCGGGCGTGATGCCCCAGGATCCGACGATCTCCCCGTCCCACCAGAGGGTGGGGCCGATGTTGCCGTTGCGGTCGAATACGTGCTGCTGGTCGAGGCCGAAGAACCAGTCGCGCCGTTTCCATCCCATCGGAGTCGGATCGAGGGAGGGCAGGAGCGCCGCGACGGGCGTAGCCGGCCCCGGATCGTCTTCGGCGGCTTCGGGAGTGCTGAGGGCGATTCCGGTCTCGCCGTGCAGGTCGACTTCGGTGGTCGGGCAGCCGCTGAGGGCGCGGCGGACGGTGCTCTTGTTCCACCCGGCCCACCACTGCAGGTCGTCGGCTGTCGCAGGGCCGAACCGGGCGAGCCAGCGCTGGGCCAGGACTCGTTGCGACTCCTCGGTCCCCAGTTCCGGCAGCCCGGCCGGCCACCAGTTCCAGACCGGTTCCCAGCGGTGGTGACGGCTGGTCCAGGATCCGGTCGGGGTGCTGCGGACGATGCGGCCTTCCGCGCTGATGAGGGTGAGGAAGGCGGACGTTACGTTCTGCGGGCGATCTGACGGCGCCCGGGCCAAGATCGTGGTCCGCAGGGCCGGCTCGTCGGTGCTCAGCTGCGCACCCGTAGCCGTGCCCCGCGCCCGCAGCGCGTCTTCGACCCGGACCTCCAGGTCGGCTAGCCAGGCGCCCGCGTCGCCGTCGATGGGGGGTTCGCTGCCGTTGCGCTCCAGCTGGCTGATCAGACGCCGGCGCAACATGGTGGCCAGTGGCGTGCTGACCGCAGCTTGAATGACCGGGATATCTGCCCGGGGGAAGACGAACAGGGTGCGCCGCATCGCCATCCATCGGACCAGCCTCCTACACCCGTACATCGCCTCTGACACGTCGGCCAGCGTCGATCCGGCGCTCCGCGCGAGCACGGAAAGGTAGACCGAGGCCGGGTCCGTGGCGTGCAGCGCGATCATCGCCTGCGTCACCGCTTCCGGGCTGCCGGCATCGCCGCCGAGGTGATGCCGGCGCACGATCGCGCGCCGCCGCTGCCGCACCGAGATCTTTCGCATCGCCCGCCTCTTGGAGCCCGTCCCGCCGGGAAGGATAACCGGGTCGTGCGACCGGTGCCTGCCCCGATCATGAGCTGGAAGAGGTCGGGCAGCGGTATCCCCGCGGCCGCCGCCATCATCGAGATCACGCTCTTGCGGGCGAAGGAACAGTAGAGCCCGGCTTCGAGGAACCAGGGCTGCCCGTCGGGGTCGATCCGGAAGTCGAACAGGCTGTAGTCGCGGCAGCCGAGCGCCAGGTGGCACCGCCTGGCCGCGTCCTGCACCGGCCGGGTAACGGGATCGGCCGGATCCACGATCCAGGCCCGGGTGTCGTCCTTGGCGACCAGGGCGAGATCTCCGTCGTCGTTCGGCCTGATCTTGTCGGCGTATTCGCGGATGGGCCGGGCGTCCCGGCTGACGTTGTACTCCTCCAGGGGCAGGCAGGCGAGCTCGCCGTCCCGGACGACGATGCCGCACCTGACTTCGCGGCCCAGTTCGACGAACGACTCCACCAGAGCCTCGCCGGAATGGGCGAAGGCGGCGTCGAGGGCGGCGGCGTAGCCGCCGCGGTCGCGGACCAGCGTGATCCCCAGTGAGTTGTCCCCGTCCGCTGGCTTGACCACGACCGGAGGGGCCAGCGAAGGCTGCTCGCCCCGGCGGAGCACCTCCCCGGGCGGGGTGCGGACGCCAGCCGCGGCTACGACCGCTTTCGCGTGGGCCTTGCGGGCGCCCAGCGCCATGGTGCCGGGGGGACTGCCGACGTAGGGGACGCCGAGCACGTCGAACAGGGCCCGGTAGGAGGTCATGCCGGGCAGGCAGAACATATGCGGCACCATGACGCCGGGTTCCAGCGCGGCCAGGTGCCCGATGGCGTCAGCGAGCGGCATCGGTGCGGCCGAACGGATCGCTTCTGGGCTCAGGTCGGACGGGAACCGCCACTGGCGGTCGGGGGTCACGTAGCCGACGTGGAACTCGTAGCGGGCGGGGTCGGCGGTGGCCTCCAGGCCATCCCGGGCGTACAGCCGGGACAGGTCGGCGAGGAACTCGCTGACCGCCGAGCCGGCCAGGTGCAGGACGCGGACGGTCACCGGTCAGTCTCCGTCCGGCTCGACGAGCTTGCCGATGTTGAAGTCAATGCGGATCCAGTCCTTGCGCCGCAGCAGGTTCCCGGCCAGCAGCCACGGGATCTGGAGGTGGTGGACCATCAGGAACGGCAGCGGGTCGGCCCAGTCGAAGATCGCGTCCTGGCCGCGGAGGATGACCCTGAGCCGGCCAAGGCGGCTCCCCGGCTCCGTCGCCAGCCGCCAGATCTCGTGGTAGATCCAGTACGTCGGCCGGCTCCCGGGCGCGGGCTCGACGACGGGGGCGTCGTCGTCCAGGTAGGCGCGGGCCAGGCCGGGATGGTCGTAGAACATCGTGATGGCCGAGTGGGTGCGCGGGTTGCACTCGATCGCGTACACGCGCCCGTCGCCGGCCTCGATGAAGTCGAAGCTGAACTGGCCGGTGAGCTTCAGCGGCTCCACGAAGCCCCTGACCCACGCCTCGATCTCGGGCTTGTCGGCCATCTCGTAGTTGACCTGGAACGCCGAGGACTCGCAGCAGCAGTACACCTGGACCCGGCCGTCCCGCACGGTGCTGTGCGCGCAGTACTCGCGCCCGCGGACGAGACCTTGCATGATCCACGGCGTGGCCGCCGAGATCGGCTTGGACCGGGCGAACGCCGCCGTCTCGGCCGGGGACGGACGCGGCAGCGTGGTCAGGTCGAGCCGGTGAACCGGGTCGTAGGGAATGCTCTTGAGGATGTACGGCGGCCGGGCCGCGCCGAAGTCGAAGTCCTCGACCTGGCGGGGATCGCAGATGCGGTACGCGTCGGGCACCGTCAGCCCCAGGGACGCGGCCAGAGCGGAGAACTCGTACTTGTCGTCGAGCGCGGCGATCATGTCCGCGTCGCCGTGCAGGACCTCGCAGTACGGTTCCAGCCGCGGCTTGGCCAGGGCGTCGTGGTAGCTGGCCACGGGACTGCAGACGGGGACGTACACGTCCACGTTCTCGCTTCGCACGATAGCGAGCAGCGCATCGGCGTACCCCGGTGACTGGGGCTTGGGCACGGTATAGAACCGGTCGACCGCCCGGGAGAACCGGTGGCCGGTGAACCGGTACTTGCGCGACTCGATCAGGATCACCCGGTGACCGGCCGCGTGGAACGACCGCGCCAGCTGCAGGGCCTTGGTCATCTTCCCGCCGCTGACCATGATCGTCCGGGGCCGGGCGGCGACGGCCCGGGGTGCTTTGACGAAGGACGACCTGAGCAGGGCCACGGCGGTCAGGGCCAGGTTGAGCGGCAGCGCCAGCAGCAGCAGGAGCAGGACACCGAGGGTCTTCGGCACGACGTTCGGCCGCTCGCTAGCTCGCATAGGCGCTCACCATGCCGCGGTGCATCACCCGGTCCCCGGCGACGTCGGCGTGGTCGGCGCGGTGCAGGACGCAGCCGTTGTCCCACATGACGATGTCGCCGGGCGCCCAGACGTGGCGGTAGGTGTTGACCTCCGCGGTCGAGTGCGCGTACAGGAACGCGATCATGTCCCGGGCCTGCGCGTCACCCATGCCGCTGATCGCGGCACAGCGTTCGGGCGTGGAGATGTAGAGGCTGGTGCGGCCGGAGACCGGATGCCGCCGGAAGACCGGATGCTCCGCCGCGGTCTCCGCGTCGCCGCCGAGGTCCAGGCCCGTCACGACGTGCCGGATGGTCCGGCCGGCCAGGGCGCCGCGGACCCCGGGCGGCAGCGTCTCGTACGCGCGGTACTGGTTGGTGAACAGCGTCTCCCCGCCCCGGGCCGGGATCGTGACCGCGCGCAGCGCCGTGTAGGCGGGCGGCTGCCGCACGTAGCTGGTGTCCACGTGGAACACGCTGCGGGGCGGCGTCCGGCGCCCGACGTTGCTGATCACGTTGAGGTCAGGGAAACCGCTCACCGCCCTCTCGCCCTCGGTGAACGCGAGGTCGCCGAACTGCCTGAGGAAGGCGACGAAGCCGGCGTCGTCCACCGTCTGACCGGGCATGATCAGCACCCCGTGGTCAGCCAGCAGGCGCCGGAGCAACGCGGCCGTGTCCGCGTCGACATCGCCGAGCGGCAGCCCGGCGACCGCCACGCCGACCACGCTCAGGACCGCGGTCTTCACGGGTTCTCCCGGACCGGGCGCATCAGCGTCAGCCCGTCCCGCAGCGGGATGATCACCTGCTCGACCCGGGGGTCGGCCGCGACCGCCTGGTTGAAGCCGGCGATCGCGGCTCCGTTGGCCGTCAGCTCGCCGGGCATCCACGGCTGACCTTGCATCAGGGTGTTGTCCACGCAGATCAGGCCGTGCGGCTCGAGCAGCCCGGCGTCCAGCACCGTGGTCAGGTAACCGAGATAGCCCGCCTTGTCGGCGTCGATGAACACCAGGCCGAACCGCTGGCCGGCCTCGGCCAGCTCATCCAGGGTGCGCTGGGCGGGCCCGACCTTGACCGTGATCTTGTGGCCGCTGGCGGACTCGCGGAAGCACCGCTCGGCGAAGGCCGCGACCCCGGCGTCGATCTCGCACGCGATCACCTGGCCGTCGCCGGGCAGCGCCTCGGCCATCGCGAGCGCGGAGTAGCCGGTGAACATGCCGATCTCCAGCACCCGCGTGGCGCGGGTCGCGTACACCAGCATCTTGAGCGTCTGGCCCTCGACGTGGCCGGAGAGCATCTCCTGCTCGAGGTACCCGGCGGTGCGGTCGGCGGCGTGACGGTTCCAGTCCTCGGCCTCGGTGTGCCGGGCGAGCCGGGTCAGGTCAGCGGATTCGGGCGTGCTCCACCGGCTGAGGTAGGGATCCAGGCCGCCGGCCAGCTGGCAGAGTTCGCGCAGTTCGTTCCGCAGCGCCGGCTCGACGCCGCCCGCCGTGTCAAGCCGGCGGGCGAGCTGGCTGAGCCTGCCCGCCAGGATGCTCTGCGGCGTCACCGGCCGCGGCGCGCCCGGCCGGGAGACGACGGTCACCGGGTGTACATCTCTTCGCCGATTCCGTCGTTGGGATAGCCGCGGCACGTCTCGCGGTGCAGGGTCAGCGCGCGGTCGAGCTCGCCGGCCGTCAGGTCGTTGACGAAGTAACAGGTCCCGATGGGCCGGGGGACAGCGGCGCGGAGCAGGCCGTCGCGGGTCTGGATGATCGAGTCCGTGGCCAGGCGCAGCAGCCCCGGGGTGAGATACGGGCTGTTCAGGGACAGGCCGAGACGGCTCATCAGCCAGAAGATCCGGTCGCGGTCGCTGGCCGAGATGTAGCCGCGCTGCTCGGCGATGGTGGTCGAGAAGGCCATGTCGATGCTGATCGCGTGGCCGTGGAAGAAAGGGGTCTCGGGTGTGAGCTCCAGCAGGGGACTCCAGGTGTGGCCGAAGGCGATCACCCGGTCCAGGTCGTCCTCGTGCAGGTTGGGGACTTCCAGGCTCAGCATGGTGTGGATGGCGTCGTAGGTGATCCGGTGCGCGATGTCACGCAGCTCCGGTGTCCCGTCCAGATGACCGAAGCGAGTGGCCAGCAGGTCGGGGCCGTATTTCTCCAGCAGCTCGAAGATGCCGACGCCGGCCACGGCGGAGATCTTGATCAGTTCCGCCATCCCGTTGCGCACCTCCTTGAGCGGGAGGGTCTTCAGGAACGAGAAGTCCAGGATCACGTTCTGCGAGGCGTGGAACGCGCCGAGCCGGTTCTTCGACTTCCCGTGGTTGACCGCCACCTTGATCGCGACGCTCGCGTCGATGAGGCCGATCAGCGTGGTCGGCACCCGGTTATAGCTGGTGGAGCGGCGGAAGACCGCGCAGGCGAATCCGGCCACGTCGGTGGTCAGGCCGCCGCCGACCACCAGGACCGGCTCCTTGCGAAGCAGCCCGAACTCGCCGAACGCGTCGACGATCCGCTCCGCCGTCCGCAGGGTCTTGCCGGTTTCGCCGATAGCGACACCGAACGCGGTGAGGTCGATCCCGTAGTGGTCGAAGTATCCGTGCATCTGCTCGGCGTACAGGCCGTACACGGTCTCGTCGACCACCATCAGGCAGCGCCCGAACGGCCGGTAGCTGTCGGCGATCTCGGTGTTCCCGATCGCGAAGGCACCGTCGGCGTAGCGCAGCGAGTACTCGATCTTCTCGTACGCCTCGACACGGAATTCCGTGCCGGTGGCCGTCAACGACGGCTGGGCGAGGCCCGTCACCGCAGCTCCAGCAGTTCGGCGGCGTCCAGCCGGTCGACCCGGCGGCGGGCCGCGGTGAAGTCGCCGCCCGCGGTGTTCTCGTTGGGGAAGGCCACGCACGGCACGCCCGCGGCCACGGCCGCGGCGACCCCGCCGACGTTGTCCTCGACGGCGACGCACTCCGCGGGCGCCTCGTCCAGGTGCTCCAGCGCGAACACGTACGCGGCCTGGTCCGGCTTGGGCCGCTCCACGCTGGACGCGTCGACGATGAGGTCGAAGTCCCCGGCTGCTAGCTGAGGGCTCAGGGCGTCGAGCAACGCCGATACGTTGCCGGGGGAGGTCGTGGTGACGAGGCCGACCTTCCAGCCGCTGTCCCTCGCGCCCTTGACGGCGTCGACGACGCCGGGCCGGGGCGCGAGCCCGGCCGCAGCCAGGCTTTCCTGGAATACCCTGGACTTTGTCTCATGCACGGCCTTCGCGTCGACGGTCTGGCCGAGCGACTGCGCGTACCTGGCGATCCTGTCCTGGCCGCCGCTTTCGGAGAGCATGGCGCGGTACTGGTCCTGATCCCAGCGCCAGTCCAGACCGTGCTCCGCGAAGGCCCGGTTGAATGCCTGCCTTTGTAGTTCGGACGTGTCGGCGACGGTGCTGATGGAGCCGAGCAGCAGAGCTGGCATCGTGACGGTCTCCGTTCCTAAGGCCGAAGGCCTTATGGACAAGGTGTTTACTACTGCACTATGAGTACCTTACTAGACAGTTTGTCCAACAGAGAGGCGGGTGGCTCCTTCATGGCGCCGACGGAGGACGACATCGTCGGCCAGCCGCTCGACCCGCGCGTGGTCCGGACCCGGAACGACATCCTGCGCGCCGCCATCGACGTGCTGACCGGTGAAGGACTGGACGCCGTCACGCACCACCGTCTGGCCGAGGTCACCGGGTACTCCCGGGCCACCATCTACAAGCACTGGCCGACGCGTAACGCACTGTTCGCGGACGCGTTCTCGTACCGTCCCAGCGGAGAGCACCACGTCCCGGCCGGCGATCTGCGCGCCGATCTCATCGCGGAGCTGACCATGTTCCGCCGGGGCATGGAGCGTCAGCAGCTCGACCGGGCCCTAGCCGCCCTGGCCGCCCTGTCGGCCTCGGTCCCGGGACTGGCCGCGGTCCGGGACAAGCTCATTGCCGAGGGTGAACGGGTCCTGCTCCAGCTGCTCACCCCGGTGGCGCACGGAGCCGAGCTGGAGGCCGCCATGCGGATGCTGTCCGGCTCGGTCTTGCAGTCGGCTCTCCTGCACGGCTATCTGCCCAGCGACGAGGTCATCGCGGCGACGGTCGACCTGCTGCTCCGCGGCCTGGAAGCCCGGAGAACCATTTAAGGGCCAGGGACCGAACGGGGTGCCGTCCCCGCCTATGCGGCCGGGGTGGCCGCCTTGGCCGGACGGGGGAAGAAGAACGCGACTCGCTGCTGGTAGTCGCGGTAGCCCGGTCGCTTCTGCATGCGCGCCTCGGTGCGCTTGGCGCCGGTGGCGAAGATCAGCAGGTAGCTCATGGCGGCAGGCGCCGGGATGGTCCACGCGCCGGGTGCCGATGCCGCGGCCGAAAGCCATGCCCCGTCCCAGACCACCGAGTCCCCGAAGTAGTTGGGGTGCCTGGACCATCCCCACAGGCCGGTGTCGAGCACGTCGGGCTTGTCGTCGTCATCGCGCTGCTGGAACCGGGTCTTCTGCCGGTCGGCGAGCGCCTCGACGACGGCGCCCGTGAGCATGACCGCGACGCCCGCCGGGAACAGCCACCGCCGGGCGGTGCGGGGCAGCGGGCTGGCCGCGGCGAGCTGGACGGGGGCCGAGACCAGCAGCTGGGACAGGCCCTGGGTCACGAACACCTTGGCGACCACGGCCGCCGTCGAGTCGCCGTCGAGGAATTCGGTGTACCGGGGATCCTCCTCGTCGCTGTGCCGCAGGCGGCCGATCATCTGGCCCTCCAGGCGAGCCGCCCACGCGGCCGTCGCCGCGGCCAGCGTCCAGCGCCGCCATTTATCTCCGCTGCCGACGGCCGCGCTCGTCAGCGCGATCGCGGCCAGGCCCGGCCCCCAGACCCCGTCGGCGTAGTCGCGGCGGCCCCGGCGCAGCGCCACCACCGCGGTCGCGGCCTGCAGGGCCGTAGTGACCGCGGCAGAGGTTCCTGCCACCCGGCGAAGATTCCTGACATCGACGCTCATGAAGCCCCGTCCTCCTGCGCCTTGATCCGGCTAGGCCGGTAGCTGCCACGCCCGCCCCGCGTGACCTCGCGGAGCGGGCGGACGCTGAACCGTCTTATTTCTTGAAGACGTCCTTGACCTTGTCGCCGGCCTGCTTGAGGTTGCCCTTGGCCTGGTCGGCCTGACCTTCGGCCTCCAGCCCCTCGTCGTCGGTGGCCCGGCCTACGCCTTCCTTGACCTTGCCCTTGACTTCCGTGGCCTTATGGGCCGCCTTGTCCTCTGTCGCCATGGTCTGGCACACTCCTTCCGGTTTCCCCGACTCACTGTCCTGGTTCGCCGCCCCCAAACAGCTCCGCCGGATTTACTCGGGTTAGTGCTGGCCGGCCTGGCTGGCCACGGGCGGGTGGTCGGCGGCGATGGCGGCGAAGTCACCGGTGAGCCCGCTGCGCCGGGTGGCGTCCCAGGCCAGGCAGACCTGGTTGGGCGGGATGTCGCTGACATGGCTGCAGGTGATGTCGGGGCGGGTGTAGAAGACCGCGGTGGACAGCGGCAGCAAGACAACGCCATGACCTGCGGCTACGTGCTCGAGTTTTTCTTCGACGGTACGGAAGGCGGGTGCGCTGCGGCGGCGGGTCCGCATCTCGGTCACCGACGAGCCCATGGACCAGACCCCGGCGGGCAAAGCCAGCAACCTGCTGGCCGGCAGCGCCCAGCAGATCGAGGACATCCTCAAGCGGTACAAGGAAGCCGGCCTGCCAGCGTCAGGACGGGGCGGTGAAGCGGTAGCCGGCGCCGCGCACCGTTCGCAGGTTTCCGGCGTTGTCACCGAGCTTGCGGCGCAGGGCACTGATCACGACCTCGACGACGTTGCTGCCGCCGCTCCAGTCGTAGCCCCATACGTCGCGCAGCAACTCCGCCCGGCCGACGACCCGGCCTTCGCGTTCGTACAGGTACTGGAGGACGTAGAACTCCAGCTTGGTGAGATCGGCGCGGGTGCCGTCGAGGATGAGCTGGCGGCGGCCGGGATCGAGCAGGGCATCGTCGTCGATGAGCATTTCCCGCGCGGCGAGATCGGTCAGCCAGCCGTCGATGGAAGACGGCCCGAAGTCGTTGTAGAGGGCGTGGTAGGTGGTCCCGCCGATGTCGGCGGCGCCGTCCGGGAGGCGGGCGAAGCCGAGCGGTGCGAACTGGGACAGCGCCGCGGCGGGATCGGCGGCCAGCGAGTAGATGCGCCGGAGCCTGGGCCGCATTTCCAGGTAGCGCCGCTTGAGGTCGAGGACCAGCGCGGCGTGGGCCGGCGTGGTGGCCTCGCCGCCGTCGGCGGCCAGCATGTGGCGCAGGAAGAGCACCTGCTGGCCGCGCGGCACCGGGTTGGCGCGCAGGTGCTCGCGCCATAGGGCGGCCACCGGGTCCGCGGCGATGAGCCGGGCCGGCACGGCGGTCGCCTCGCACAGGCACTGGAACGCGGCGGGGGATCCGTCCGCGTCCCGGGCGACGCGGAACGCGGACGGCACGGCGTCCCACCAGGACCGCATCACGGCGACGGCCCCGGCGGGCTGGTGCGCCCGGGCGATGGCGGTGATCTGGGCTTCATCGGCCGGCCGGGCCGGCTCGACCGCGTACCGGTGGCTGGCGGTGGGGAAGAACGCCTCCCGCACGGCCGGGTTCTCGATGAGGTAGAGCAGGTCGGCGGTGTAGCGCCACAGGTCCGCCGGCGGGGCGGTGCGCAGCTCGCGCCGCAGTTGCCGCCAGGCCGCGATCCGGTGGGCGCGGTAGGCCGGCGGATCGTTGACCCGCAGCAGCGCCGCGACGACTTCGCGCACGGTGTCGTGCAGGACCAGGCCGTCCGGGCCGAACTCCACGAACGGCAGCGGGCGCAGCAGGTCGTAGGCATGGTGCGGGGGGACGTCCGGCAGCAGGGCACCGAGGAGCGACATGGTTGGCCGGCGCAGCGTGCAGGCGGCGTCGAGCACGGCCCGGGTCGGCTGGTCGAGGCCGGAAAGGTAGACCCGGGCGAGTTCGGTGACGACGGTGGCGATCGCCGCGTCGGGGACCGTGAGGTCGGGGCGGGCGCCCCGGGCGGAGGCGGCGAGCCGCAGGGCTAGCGGGTGGCCATGAGTGAAGCGGGTGATCCAGGTGGCGTCGGCGCTGCTGAGTCCTTCCCGGCGCAGCAGCGCGGCGGCGTCGCCCGCGGCCAGGTTCGCTAGCGGCACCGTAGCCAGCAGGTCCCCGAAATCCCTGATCCAGGAGGCGACGGGCGGCTCGCGGCCGCCCAGCGCCAGCCGGGTGTTGTCGCGCAGGCCCGGCACGAGTTCCTGCCGCAGCCAGGTGTCCAGCAACCGGAGCTGCTCGTAGGTATCGAGGACCAGGATCACCCGGTCGCCGAGGGCGCCGAGCGCGGTGGCAGCCTCGGCGACCGTAGTTATCGGCCGGGTCCCGCCGGGTGGTCCGGCCGACAGCGCCCCGATCGCGCGGCCGAGGGCGGCGAGGAAACCGCGCTCGGTCGGCTCGATGCCGCCGCCGTCCAGGCTGACGACGGCGGCGCCGTGCGCTCGCGCGTCCTCGGCGAACGCGGCCAGCAGCGCGGATTTTCCGATCCCGGCGATGCCATGCACGGCCACGACCAGCGGGCGGTCACGCCCGGCCAGTTCGAGAAGCACCGCCCGCTCTGCCTGCCGGCCGATCACGGCGGCCGCCCGGGCGGTCAGCAATGTTCGCAGGGTCCCGCTCATCACCCGTCCGGCCGTGCTTCGGTCATCTGTCAGTAGCCGCCTCGGGTCACCTCCGTGGGCCCGGCCAGGACCGGGAAGTCCCTGACGGCCACGTCGATCAGGTGTGGGTTCGCCTGCAACCCCTGGAAGATCTTCCCGTCCTGGTAGGCCGTCATCGCGGCGACGTCTTCCCACATGTAGATACCACCGTAGGTGCTGGCCTGACGGTTGGCTAGCCAGATCTTCGCGCGCAGACCCGGCAGGGCGGCGAAGGTAGGCGCGGTCTGCTCGGCGTGCGCCCGGTACGCCGCGTCGTCGATGCCGTCCAGCTTGAACGTGATGACCTGCATATGCATGTCGGGCTCCTCAGGAGTGGGGTGATGTGGTCACCGTAGGGACGGCGGGAGCCGTGTCGGTGAGCCCAGGCTGAGGGAAAGCTGAGCCGGGCAGTTCAGGTTGGCCTCACGTTCGGCTCATCTTGGCTGGCTGCCCGCGACCTAGCGTCAGGAGCGGGCCTGACCCATCCACCTAGCGGAGGTTTCGATGAACACTGAACTGATCGAGCAGAACGTGCACCGGCTGCTCGGCGCGATGACCGGCGCGGCCACCACGGCCATGGTCGCCGTCGGCGACCAGCTCGGGCTGTACCGGGCGCTCGCCGAGGGCGGCCCGGCTACCCCGGACGAGCTGGCCGGCCGCACCGGCACCGCGGCCCGTTACCTGAAGGAGTGGCTGTCCCAGCAGGCCGCCGCCGGATTCCTCGCCTACCGGGAGGACGACGGGCGGTACGTGCTGCCGGCCGAGGCCGCCGCGGTGCTCGCCGATGAGGCATCACCGGCCTTCCTGGCCGGCGGCGCCACCATCACCCGCGGCTGGTTCGCAGGGCTAGACCGTCTCGCCGGGGCGTTCAAGACCGGTGCCGGCATCCCCTGGCACCAGCAGGACCCGGCTGTCTTCGAGGGCACCGAACGGTTCTTCCGTCCCGGCTACACCGCCAGCCTCAGCACCGAGTGGGTCCCGGCCCTGCCCGGGGTGGCCGACCGGCTCGCCGCCGGCGGCCGGGTCGCCGACGTCGGCTGCGGGCACGGCGTGGCCGCCATCTTGCTCGCCCGCGCCTTCCCGCAGGCGAGCGTCTACGGCTATGACTTCCACGCCCGCTCCGTCCAGGTCGCCCGGCAGCGGGCCGACCAGGCCGGCCTCGGCGGCCGCATCCGGTTCGAGACGCTCGACGCGACCAGCTACCCGGCCGACGGCTTCGACCTGATCTGCTTCCTGGACACCCTCCACGACCTCGGCGACCCGGCCGCCGCGCTGGCCCACGCCCGCAAGGCACTCGCCCCCGACGGCGCCGTCCTGGTCGTGGAGCCGAACGCGGCCGACGACTACGCCACGAACCTGGCCAACCCGCTGGCCGCGCTCAACTACGCGGCTTCGGTGTTCCAGTGCACGCCGGGCGCCCTGGCCCAGCCCGGCGGGGTCGCGCTCGGCGCCCAGGCCGGCCCCGCCGTGGTCCGGCAACTGGCTGACGACGCCGGCTTCAGCCGGTTCCGTCAGGTCACCCAGACCCCCGTCAACGTGATCCTCGAGCTCCGGCCGTAACCGGATAATTCAGGGCGATGCGGTGATGCGGCGCGTGGCCTCGATGACGGCGGCGCGATGACGCGTGATCCGCCTGGTATCAGCGACATCCTGACCTTGGCTGGTCAGCAGGTCGGATGCGCTGAGTTCCCAGGCGTTGGCCAGGCCGATGGTCAAGATGACGAGGTCCACCGGGTCGATGGCATGATCGCTAACGCCGGGCGGGGGGCGGTCGCGGACAGCGGTCATGCGGTCGGTGAACGACGCGGCGATGCGGGGCCGGCCTGGGGTCGCTCGAGCCGTCGCCAGCTGAGCATCCGGACTGCCTCGGGGTGCCGCTGGAGATAGTCGAACAGCTCGCCTGCGTAGCCGGGCAGATCGTCGTCCCGGAGCGGGACCGCGTCGATCAGGTTTCCCGTCACCCGGTCGACCGCGGCGTCGAACAGGCCCTCCTTGCTGTGGAAGTAGTCATAAATGGCGCGCTTGTTGGCCGCGGCGGCCGCCGCGATCCGGTCGACCCGGGCGCCCGCCAGGCCGTAGGCGGCAAATTCGCGTATCGCGGCCTCGATCAGGCGGGAGCGGGTTGCCGCGGCGTCGTAGGCCATGGGGAACATGCTACCGAACGAACTGGATAGATCGAAATGAGGTAGAGTAGAGCGATCGAACTAATTAGTTCGGAAAGTCGGATGAAAGGATTCCCGATGCACCAGCGCACTCTTGGCGGACAAGGGCTGACCACCTCGGCGATCGGCCTGGGCACGATGGGAATGACAATGGCGTACGGTGCCGGTGACGAGGCCGGCGGCATCGCGACGATACGCCGAGCCCACGACCTCGGCGTGACCTTCATCGACACGGCCGAGCTGTACGGAGGCGGCACCGGCTCCAACGAGAAGCTCGTCGGGCGCGCCGTCCGGGGCTTCCGTGATGACATGGTGCTAGCTACGAAGTTCGGCTTCGTGCTTCCTCGTCAGCCGGACATGTCGCGGGAATTCGACAGCAGGCCCGCGCATATCCGCGAGGTGACCGAGAACAGCCTCCGGGACCTGGGGACCGACCACATCGACGTGCTGTACCAGCATCGCGTTGACCCCGACGTCCCGATCGAGGAGGTCGCCGGCACGGTGCGAGAACTCATCATCGAGGGCAAGGTCCGCTTCTTCGGCCTCAGCGAAGCCGGTCCCGATGTGATCCGCCGCGCCCACGCCGTCCAGCCGGTCTCGGTACTGCAGACGGAGTATTCGATCTTCGAGCGGGCCGTCGAACCAGACGTCCTGCCCGTGCTCCGCGAGCTCGGCATCGGCTTCGTCGCCTACTCCCCGCTCGGCCGGGGCTTCCTCACCTCGGCGGTCAAGCCCGCGAGCGAATATCCCGAGGACGACATGCGCAGCTGGGACGAGCGCTGGCAGCCAGGTAACTACGAGCGCAACACTGAGGCGATCGGCCAGCTAGCCGAGCTGGCCGATGGCAAGGGGATCACGATCACCCAGCTGGCGCTCGCCTGGCTGCTCGCCCAGGGCAGCGACATCGTCCCCATCCCGGGTACCCGCAAGCCCGAGCGGCTCGCTGAGAACGCCGCCGCCGCCGACATCGAGCTTTCCGCTCCCGACCTGGCGCGTATCGAGGAGATCCTGCCCGCGGGGGCCTACGGCAGCCGCTACCCCCAGGCCATGATGCCGCACTGGTGAGAACCAGTGCGGCATCATGGGCCGGATCAGTTGCTGCTGGCCGCCTCGGTGATGCCGTCGACGAGCAGGCTGACGCCGATGCCGGCCATCCAGACGTCCTTGGCCAGGGTGATCCCGTCCTGGGTCGGGAACGGGCTGCCCTCCTTGCGCAGGCCGGGCGTCCTGGCGTACAGGCCGAGCAGGCCGCCGGAGAACGCCGTCAGCCCGGCGCCGGCCAGCACGTCCGGGACGAACGGGATCAGCAGGGCCGTGCCCAGCGCGACCTCGGACACGGCCAGGAGCCGCGCGAAGTCCTTCGGCTTGATCTTGGCCAGGAACGGGTACGCGCCGACGGCGAAGCCGTGCAGATGCGCCGCGGTCGCCTCATCGGCCGACAGCTTGCCGATGCCGGAGTTGAGTATGAAAGCGCCCGCGGCGATGCGCGACGGCAGCTGCCGCGGCTTGATCGAGAAGAGTCCCATGCTCTTGTCTTCCTGTGAGTAATCGCGGTGAACAGCGCCTGGCCCCATGAAGACAGGCGGCCGGGCAACGTATGACGCTACCCGGCCGCGCTCCCGTAACCCGGCTTAGCCGCCGATCTTGCCCAGGACGAAGCTGGCCGCGGCGCTCTGGTACCGGTTCAGGTACGTCAGGTGGACTTCGAGGTTGGCGCCGCTCGCGCAGTACGGGTCGTTGGCGTCGCACCAGGCCGCGATCTTGCCGCCGCCGCCGAACGCGGTCAGCAACCGGAGCTGGGCACTGCTGCGCGGGAAGAGCCCGGCGCGGGTGGCGGTGCCGAGGTCCCAGGACTGGCCCGTGACGTGGCCCGGGTCGCCGAAGTTGGCGATGGCGGCAACGTGGCTGCTTATCGCCGTGCTGACCGGCGTCACGGCGCCGCCGGCCTCGGAGTTCCCGGCGATGACGTCCATCGAGACCTCCGCGCCCTGGGAGTACCCGAGCAGGACCTCTTTCTGGTTCGGGCATCTGCTCACCGCCGTGGTGAGCTCTTGCTCGGCGTTGGTTACGCCCTGGCTCTCGCTGCTGGTGTAGTTCGTCAGCGTCGCCGGGTAGGTCACCGCCTCCTGGCTGACCGTCTGCGTGCTGCTGTTGACGATCTGGGTCGCCAGGCTCTGGGTGATGCCTTCCCCGGCGGCCTCGGTCGAAGCGCGCGCCACGATGAGGTTCACCGCGGCGCACCCGCTGGCGGGCGGGCCCACGGCTGATGCCGCCGGTACCGCGAATGCGGTCACGGACAGGGCCGCTGCGGCCGCCGCGACGTACCCCTTCGCTGGAATCCATCTCTTCATGGCAACCGCCTTTCACTGACGAACGCCCGGTACTTACCAAGCGCTTGATCAGGAACATACGCCGCGATCCCCCGGTCGGCCAGACCCGAAATCGCGCGACTCCGATACTGTTCGCAGGGGAAAGGAAGCTATGCCGTGATCAACGAGGCAGCGTCGCAGGCGGAGCCGGATCCGGAAGCCTCAGCGGGGGCCGAGGCTGCCCCGGCCGGGACGGCCGCCGCCGTCGAGCGGCTCTTCGGGGACTACCACTTCCCGGCCGGCCCCCGGCGCATCCTGCTGGCCGCGGCCACGGCGTTCGCCGCGCGCGGTTTCCATGCCACCACCACCAGGGACATCGCCGCCCAGGCGGGGCTGAGCTCCGCCGCGTTGTACTTCTACTTCCGCTCCAAGGAAGAGGTCCTGTACCAGATCGCGACGTCGGCCCTCGACTTCACCATCGAGGTCGCCGCGACCGAGGCGAAGAGCCCGGGAACGCCGGGCGAGCGGCTGACGAACCTCGTCCGGGTCCTCACCATCTGGCACACCTACAACAGCCAGGTCGCCCATGTCGTCCTGTACCAGACCGGCGCCCTCACCCCTGACCACCTCGCCGACATCGCGGTCAAGCAGCGTGAAGTCAGCCAGATCGTCCGCCAGGTCATCACGGACGGCGTGACATCAGGCGAGTTCGACGTGCCGGACACGGGCGCCGCCACCATAGCCGTCTTGTCCCTGTGCCTCGACGTGGCCCGCTGGTACCGTCCCGGCTACCGCCTCACCCCGCAGCAACTGGGCGACCTCAATGCCGTCGCCGCCCTCCGCATCGCCGGCGGACACCCGGCGACTTGACCTGGACGGGCCGACCTGGGAGGGCCGCGATGCGTTACGCACTGCGCCGGCTGGTGATCGTCCCGCTCATGCTCGTGATCACGGCTGTGATCTTCGTGCTGCTGCCGGTGGTGGGCCTGGTTCAGGCCGTCGTCGCGCTGGGCGCCGTGGCCGGCCACCGGCCTCGCTGGCGGGCTCTGCGGCTGTGGGCGTTCGCGGCCTTTTACTGTGCCGGTGAATGCCTGTCGGTGCTGGCCTGCCTGCTGCTGTGGCTAGCCAGCCCGGTGCCACGCTGGCGCGATGGCGACCGGTGGCGGGCCCGTCACGTCGGGGTGCTGAGCTGGTACCTGGACGTGCTCATGCGCACCGCCGAGAAGATGATCGCGTTCCGGCTGCAGCTGGAGTGCCCGCGCGGTGAGACCATCGCCCCGGACCGGCCGGTGATCGTGCTGGGCCGGCACGCGGGCCCCGGAGCGTCCCTGGTGCTGATTCGCGTGCTGCTACGCGAACGCAGGAGAGTGCCGAAGATCGTGCTGAAGGAGAAGCTCAGGCTCGATCCCGCCCTCGACGTGCTGCTGACCCGGATCGGCTGCGTCTTCATCGGCGCGGGCGGCGCTCCCGGAGGGGCGGTAACCGCGGTGGCGGAGCTGGCTCAGGAGCTGACTCCTCGTGACGCGCTGGTGCTGTTCCCCGAGGGCAGCGACTGGACGCCCACCCGGCATTGGCTGGCCGTGCGCAGGCTGCGCCGCAAAGGGATGAACGCGCAGGCCGACGCCGCGGCCAAGATGCCGAACGTCCTGCCGCCACGCCCGGCTGGCACCTTCGCGGCGCTCCAGGGGGCGCCGTCGGCAGAGCTGGCGGTATTCATGCACACCGGCCACGACCAGCTGCTAGACGCCGCCTCGGTCTGGCGGGCGCTGCCCTTGCGGCGGGAGCTGCATATGGTGTGGTGGAACGAGCCGAGGCCCGAACTGGCCAGCGAACAGGAATGCTCGGAGTGGCTTAACCAGACCTGGGCCGACATCGACGCCTGGATCCAGGAGCAAGGGGAAATGGCCAAACTGGCGCAGCAGGAAACCCCAGACCCGTAAGCAGCAGCTCAGAAAGGAACAGCACATGAAGGCCGCAATCAACGGCACCGTCGTTGCTGACGCTCCGAAGTCCGACCTGGTCACCATCGAGGGCAACTATTATTTCCCGCCGTCCTCGCTCAGCGCCGGCGCGTTCAGCGACAGCCCCACGCCGTACACCTGCCCGTGGAAAGGCGTCGCCCAGTATCACGACATCTCGGCCGGCGGCTCGACTCATCACGACGCGGCGTGGAGCTACCCCGACCCCTACCCGGCATCCTTCGACCGGGTCGGGCAGGACTACACCGGCTACGTCGCTTTCGACAAGCGGCAGGTCACGATCACCGAATAAGCCGCTCAGACTCGCGCGGTGTCCTTGCTGAATCGCCAGACCGCGCCCCCGGCGAAGATCGCCAGCCACGCGATGACGTTGACCACTCGCGCACCGTCGTTTGGCGGGGGAATCGGGGGGTACCTCGGCACCGGCACCGCCGCGCGGCGGTTCCCCGAAACGACCGGACGGCGCGGTGCGGCGGCGGAGGGTGGGCTGACATGGCCAGCGCGGGCACCTGGGAGCGGATCGAACGCGAGAAGCTGCGCCAGCGCGACCGGCGCAGGCGCCCCGGCCGGCCGGGCGAGCGGCCCGATCCCTCCCGCCCGGCCGGCACCGACATGCTGCCGCAGATCAAGCACATCGTCGTCCTGATGATGGAGAACCACTCCTTCGACAACTACCTCGGCACCCTCGGCCGGGGGGAGGGGTTCCCGCTCGGTGACGACGGCACGCCGGAGGCCGAGAATCCTGACTCCGCGGGCACCATGATCCGGGCCTATCACGCCGGTTCCACCAAGCAGGAAGACGGCGTTCCCTGCCAGAGCTGGAGCGCCAGCCACACCCAGTGGGCGGGCGGCAAGATGACCGGTTTCGTGACCTCGACCGAGCAGGCCGCGCCCGAGGGCGACAAGGCCGTGGCCATGTCCTACTGGACCGACCAGGATCTGCCCTTCTACCACGGGCTGGCCCGGACCTTCCCGCTGGCCGACCGCTGGTTCAGCTCGTGCCTCGGGCCGACGTTTCCCAACCGCCGGTTCCTGCTGGCCGGGACGGCCAACGGCCTGATGGACGACCTGCCCTTCAACCTGCTGGACCGGCCGCCGGCCGGCACGATCATGGACATGCTGACCCGGCACGAGATCTCCTGGGTCAACTACCGCACGGCCAGCAGCGACCATTCCCAGTTGCGCCACTACGTGCAGTACCGGCACCGCCGGACCCGGCACCATCTGGGCTCCCTCGGCCGTCCGCTGCACAAGACCAGCGACGTGTTCAAGCGGGATCTCCAGTTCACGTCGGCGATTTACCCGCTCGGGATGGCGGGCTACATGGCCCACGTCCGCAGCATCGAGCGGTTCTTCGCCGATGCGGACTCGGGTAACCTCCCGTCGTTCTGCATCGTCGACCCGGATTTCCGCAGCTACTCGGAGGAGAACCCGCAGGACGTCCGCCGGGGGGAGAGCTTCGCCGCTGAGGTGATCAGCCGGGTCATGCATGGTCGGGGCTGGGCGGACACGCTGCTCATCTGGACCTACGACGAGAACGGCGGCTATTACGACCACGTCCCCCCGCCGGCCGCGGTGCCGCCGGATGACGTATCCGGGCGCAGCCGGGTCGCGCACCCGTCCCCGCTGCGCAGCCTGCTGAAGGTGCTGTTCCCTGGCTATGTGCGGCATGCCGAGCAACTCGTCGCGGGCCCGGGTGCCTACGACACGTACGGGTTCCGGGTGCCCGCCGTGATCGTGTCACCCTACGCGCGGCCCGACTGCGTGCTGTCGGACGTATTCGACCACACGTCGGTGCTGAAGCTCATCGAGGAGAAGTGGAACCTGCCCGCGCTGACCCGGCGGGACGCGGCGGCGACCTCGCCGCTCGGCGCGCTGGACCTGACGGCGCCGCCGGCGTTCCTGACGCCGCCGCGGCTGCCGGCGCCTGCGCTGGCGTGGGGTACCTGGTAAACCGCCCGGCCGGGTGAGAGCAGACCCGCCGGTGAGCCGCTCTGGCTGAGGCAAGGAACCCGTTCCCGCCGCCGGATGTGGGAGGGGCCGGCAGCGGGAAACGGGAGCTCGGGCGGGCGTGACGAGGTGCTCATCCGGCCGCCTGGCGGCCGGAGGGGTCGGGCCTGCGAGGCAACTATATCTACGTGACTTGTAGATATAAAGTCGTGCGCGAGCCGATCGGCGGCGCGACCGGCGAATGACCTCCGGGTTACCAGGCGGCAAAGTTGACGTACTGGCCGGCCGGGACCGCGGGCAGCGGCGTGAACCGGCCCGGGTCGGGGCCGCCGGCGTCAAGCCAGCCGAACCTGACGCCCTGGACCAGGGCGTACCGTCCCTGCGGTGCCAGCGACAGCACACCGAGGCTGTCCTCCACGGTGACGACGTTGAGCTGGTCGTACCGCGCCGTCTCGGAGCGGAGCAGCCGGACCAGCCTGCCGGTGCTGGCCTGGAGTTCGGCAAACTGCACGACGACGGTGTGGGTACTGGCCCGCGGAGTCAGATCACGCCAGGTGACCACGATGACATCGCGCCCGTCGGGCGTGATCAGCGCGCTCACGAGGGAACCGGCGGCGACCACGCCACGCGGGACGATCAGCGTCCCCGCCAGCAGGTTGTCGCCTGGCGCGTTGATATCGAGCAGCCGGATTCCCCGCGGCGCGGCCATGAGGCCAGATTGGGTGGAGCGCAGCCAGGTGAACGCGATCACCCGGCTGCCGTCCGCCCAGGACGGCGGCCCGATCAGGTACGGGTAATTGCGGGTCGGTACGGTCCAGGTCCGGATGGCTCCGGTCGCCAGGTTGAGGACCTGGATGGTGGGGGCGAGGTTCCCGGCGGACTCGCTCATCAGCGAGACCGCGAGCAGCTTGCCGTCGGGAGACAGCGCGATGCCCTCCGTGGTCTCGTTGCGCATCGGAGCGGGTGCCAGCTCAGTCAGGTGGCCGGGCTTACCCGCATCGGAGACAGCGAACCGGAACAGGCGGAGGTCCAAGCCGGTTTTGGTTGGTGCCTGGCCTCCTTGGACGCCGATGATGAAGCTGTGGTCATCGGCGGCGGCGGTGACGAAGGTACCGCCAGAGTCGGCCCACTCCACGGGGATGGCCGACGGCACAGGGACGGTACCGGTGACCTGCCCGCCGGCGGACGCGCGGACCACCGCCTGTATCCCGCGGCCGCCGGGGCCGGAGCTGGTCGTGACGTAGAAGCGCGGCAGGCCGGCCGGGGCTGATCCGGAGACGCCGGGCTTGTGGGCGGCGGGCTTGTGGGCCGCGGTCAGGCCCGCGGCAAGCGCGCCCGCCGTGATGACGGCGATCACCGCAGCCGCGGCCGCGAACGGGAGCAGGCGCGGACGCCAACTGGGCCGTCGGGTAGGGACCTGGAGCGGCCTGAGCAGTTCGGGCTGGAGCTTCTGGGCCTCGCGCTGCAGCTCCTCGCGGAGCAGGTTCTCGAGGTCAGGCATGCCTCACGCCTCCTTCGAGGACCGGGACGGGAGGATCCGGGCCAGCGCATCGAGGCCACGGGAGGCGGCCGAGCGGACGGCGCCTTCGCTGATGTGCAGCGTGGCCGCTGCGTCGGCCACGCTCATGTCCACGTAGTAGCGCAGGGCGAGTACCTCGCGCTGCCTGGCGGGCAGCCTGCGGAACGCCTCGATGAGCTCGCTGCGCTGCTCGAAACCGACGGCGGCATCGGCGTCCTGATGACTGGACGCGGAGATCCGGGCCGCGTGCCTGCGGGCGACTGACCGCCGGCGCAGCACGGACCGGCTGCCGTTCAGCACGGCGGACCGCGCGTAGTCCAAAGCACTCGACTGCTTGCGCAGGGTCCGCCACCGCCGGTGAAGCTGCTCGAAGGCGTCCTGCACCACGTCTTCGGCGGTAGCCAGATCGCCCACGATCAGCATGGCCAGCCGCACCAGTTCCAGGTGGTGCGCCCGGAACAACTCGGTCACGTACTCAGCCGGGTTGACCGTCATCGGGGGCGCCGGGTCATCGCCGGCCCGCTCCGGCCAGGACCCCGGGCTGCGGATGACATCCGACGGATCGGCTTCCATATCTGAGAGACGTTCAGATCACGTCTCACGCTGCGATGCTAGGTCACGAATCGGTAACAGGCGGGCCCGGCTGGGGAGAACGCCCGCGGGGTCGCCGTTCTGTCCTGTCTCAGGCTCCCCGCCATTCATCACGTGGAGCAGGCAGATCCGGTCGATCCGTTGTCGGGAACAGTCGGTGGCGCGATCGTGACGCGCGCTCATGGGGAAATGAGTATGCCGTTAATGTTCATATCTATTCGTCAACTCGAATAGTTACTCATTTCGGCCGACGTGACCGAATTCTCGCCGTAAGAATCGCGCAGCGCTTGCACAGTTCTGGAATGAAACCCGCCGGATAGTCGTCAGCGCCGGACCTGGGACGCCATGCCAGAGCTTCCAGTTCTCATCCGGCCGCCGCCTGAAAGGCGATCGTTTGCCAGTTCCGCACCAGGGTACCTGTCAGGGAATTTCCGCCGCTGCGGCGCGAGCCGTACGCAGGTCTGAGACGGGTATCGCATGAGCAGCGCCCCGAGCGTTCCCGGTGTCGAGGCCGGTGCGTCCTGGTCATCGACCTGCGCGGCCTGGCCAGTCCCCACCTCGCTGACGCGCTGGACGAACCCGGCAGATGCGGTCCGGCACAGAACCTGGGCGGCCGCTTTGACCCGATAGCCCCTTTCACGAAAGGAGTACGTCGATGCTCGCCGACTACCGGCAGGTCTATGACCCGCTCGGCAACTCGCTCGGACTGTCCTCGATCGTGGCGGCCCTGCCCCTGGTCACGCTGTTCGTGCTGCTCGGTGTCTTGCGGATGCGCGCGTGGCTTGCGTCGATCATCGGGCTCGCCGTCGCCCTGATAGTGGCGGTGACCGCGTATTCCATGTCTGCCGGCGACGCGGTGAACAGCGGGCTGCTCGGTGCCGCCTTCGGGTTCTTCCCGATCATGTGGATCGTCATCAATGCCATCTGGGTCTACAACCTGACTGTGGAGACCGGCCATTTCGACGTGCTACGCCGGTCATTCGCCTCGATCAGCGACGACCAGCGGATCCAGGCCGTCATTATCGCATTCTGCTTCGGGGCCCTGATGGAAGCTCTCGCGGGTTTCGGCACGCCGGTGGCCATCAGCTCCGTCATGCTCATCGCACTCGGCTTCCGGCCGCTCAAGGCAGCGACAGTCGCGCTCGTCGCGAACACCGCGCCGGTCGCCTTCGGGGCGCTGGCGGTGCCGATCACGACGCTCGCGACCGTCACGAAGCTGCCGGTCGGCGACCTGGGCGCCATGGTCGGCCGCCAGACGCCGATCCTGTCGGTCTTCGTCCCGCTCGCCCTCGTGTTCATCGTCGACGGGAAACGCGGCCTTCGGCAGGTATGGCCCGCGGCGCTGGTGTGCGGCGCGACTTTCGGTGTCTTCCAGTACCTCGCGTCCAATTTCTGGTCCGTTCCCCTCGCCGACATCATCGCGTCGCTCGCTTCGGCGCTGGCCGTCCTGGCCTTCACCCGCATCTGGCATCCGAAGGAGGGCTACGCCGAAACAGCCGACGATGCATCCGCGCGCCAGGAGCCGGCACAGCCCCGGAAGCATGTCGCCGATGGCCGCCGTGAGGGCTACTCGGCCGCGGCCACCTCGGCCCCCGCCGCCTCGGATGACACGGTCCGCGATATGCCCGGCGATGTCTTCAAGGCCTACGCGCCGTACCTGATCATCATCGTGATCTTCGTGATCGCCACCCGCGTACCGGCCATCACCGGGGTAGCCCCCACGAAACCCGGCGCGGGCGGCACTGGCCTGGAGTCAGCGACCCGCATCTACGACTGGCCGGGCCTGCACATCGTCAGCGGTAAAGGCAAGGTCGTGGCGACCACCTTCAAGCTGAACATCTTGTCGGCCGCCGGGACCCTGCTGCTGCTGTCGGGACTGCTCACGATGATCGCGCTGAAGATCGGGCCGGCCGGGCGGTGCGCGCCTACGGGCGCACGCTCGCGCAGCTGAAGATCGCGATCCTCACCGTGATGACCGTTCTGGCGCTCGGCTTCGTCATGAACGAGTCCGGCCAGACCACGACGCTGGGGCTGTGGATGGCCGGAGCCGGGGGCTTGTTCGCACTGCTGTCCCCGATCCTGGGCTGGCTGGGCGTCGCGGTCACCGGCTCGGACACCTCCTCGAACTCGCTATTCGGAGCCCTCCAGATCACTGCCGCGGCGCAAGCTCACCTGTCGCCGGTGCTGCTCGCCGCGGCGAACTCATCTGGCGGCGTACTGGGCAAGATGATCTCACCGCAGAATCTCGCGATCGCGGCCGCCGCCGTCGGGCTTGAAGGGCGCGAAGGTGACATCTTCCGGCGCGTGATCGTGTGGAGCATCGCATTCGTAGCCTTCATGTGCCTGCTCGTCTACTTGCAGTCGACCGCTGTGTTGTCATGGATGGTCGTCTGACCGGCCACCACATCAGCGGACGCAACCGGGCCGGGCCGCGCCTAGCCGCGACAGGCGACGAGGACCAGCCAGGAAGGAACCTTGCCGGGAAGCGAAGCGGCCGTTCCGGTGTCCCTGCCCGGGGCAGCCCGTGATTGCCGGCCACGCATGGACGCGCACAGATTAACCCGCTCAGCGCGGTCTTGAGCCTGGCGTGATCAGGTGAGTTTCGTAGGCGAGCGCACGTAAAGTTGCTGTTTTGATCCGAGATTCTGGTCAATTCTCAGATCGCCCTGATTGCTCTTAATCGGTTCCGCGAAAGAGGCCAGATAGTTATTCGAGATAGCGCCTGGAGCCCCGTAGTTCGGTAGGGGAAACAAATATTGAAGCGCTTTCACCGACAGTGGCGATATCTTGCTCGAAGGGATGATATTTCCCGGATATCCGTTGATGGTTCCCGAGTAGGCCGACAAATCTCCGCTACGCAGTGCCGCGGTCGGAACGCTTTCCACCTGTAGAACGGACCTTGGTAGCTGAAGGCTTTCAAAGCTGCCGAAGAAAAAAGTACGATCGTGGCCGCTGTAGAGTTTGGGAATCGATACCGGCCCGCCGACAAAAAACCCAAAATCGTTCATCTTGAGTGTAGGAGTGGTATGGCTGAACGTGTTGCCAGCGTTCATATAACTGTTTTGTAGGTTTTCGAATGCACCGCCGTGGTACGAATTAGTCCCGCTTTTCGAGATTGTGGTTATATCGGATACGCCCCCGAATTCAGCTGGGTTGATCGACTGGCCAACCCGGATCTCCTCAATTGCGTTGAATGAGGGAAATAGCTCAGTTAGCGGCCCGGCGGTCCGGGCGCCAACTACGCTCAACCCATCAATCGTGATGGAAAGCTGCGTGGGCAAAGCTCCTGAGACGGAGATTCCGCCGGTTGAGTCAGTCTGTACCCCAGGCTGCGCCGTTAGTGTGGAAATAGGGCTCGTCGATCCCGTCCCTCGCGTTGCAATCGCCACAGGGAGATCGACCAATTCCCTCCCCGTCTTTGTCTCGCTGATACTCGAGTTATCTGTTTGTATGATCGCCCCGTTGGACGACTCCACGTTTACGGTGGTCGTTTGGGAGGCCACCTTTAAACCGGCATCAAGGCGCTTGGTTTCGCGAGCCCCTAAGTCAAACGTTAAAAACTCGGATCTTTGAAAGCCTGGAGCTTCCACAGTCAGCGTGTACCTACCGACGTCTACGTTTGAGAATTGATACGAGCCGGTATTATCCGTCAGCGTCGATCGGTCGGCGTCCGTACCCGTGTTCTTGAGCTGAACCTTTGCAAGTGCCACTTTCGTGCCCGACGGATCTGTCACGGTCCCCAGCACGGTGCCGAAGGTCGACTGCGACCGCAGCATGCCAGGGAACAGACACACTAGCGTACCGGCGAATACTAGCGCCGCCGATAAGCTAAGCCATTCCATTTCCAATCGAAAAAGCCTATTTCTGTACATGATCTTCAACAAGTTGCACCTCGACTGTTTACGGTTAGCTCGATACAAATTTCATGAAAATCGCTCGGCACATACCCAATGCCGGCAGCGACATGTCAGGAGACGAGATTACCCAGATGTCCGGAAAGCAAAGACGGGATGCAGATGCATTGCGTACGAGGCTTGATGACCGCGTTTCAGTGGTGTGTGATCCTTTTTAGACCAGAGCGCGTCTGGCGTCAAGTTAATCTTTACTTCCGGCCGAGCGAACTAAAATTACTGCAAACCTTTTAGAACAGGCTATTTGCGATGGCCTGGTTACGGTTACCAATTACTGTTCCAGGCGACATTCTGCTGCGCGTCAACCTATCTACGCCAGTTTCATGCGCCGCAACAAAGTTACATAACGGGAATCGGAGCGGAGTGGCTCGTAGAATGAATCCCACTTCAGATCCATGTTCAAATCCTTTTGATCGGCTGCTTTCGCAAGCCACTCGAAAGCGCGGTCCTTATCTCCAAGACCAATATAGATCTCGGCGATCGCGAGGGCCGGGAACGGTTCACGCTTGGCTTGGCGCAAGAAGCCATCCAGGATTTGATGAGCGTCGGCCGTCTTACCAGAGACGCCGTACGCCCAACCCAACAGTGCCAGCCGTCGTGGTCCGTCCATCAGCCTGCACGCCAGCTGCAATTCCGCGATCGCTTCGTCCGGCTTGCCATTCAGTAGATAAGCAACCCCAAGTCCCTGGTGTGTCAGTCCAAAGTTCGGGTCTATGGCGAGTGCGTTGCGAAACTGGCTAATAGCCTCGTCATACCGGCCCGCTACGGAAAGATATCCGCCAACTGATTGAATTGCATACGGCGATACGGGATCAACCTCCGCCGCGGTCTTGCGTTGCATCAAGACCTCCGGTTTCCGACCGAGCAACGCGAGGTATTTCGCGTACCAAAGATGGCCCACCGCGTTCTGTGGATTCAATTCCAGACCCTTCTGAAATTCCTTCCCGGCAGTTTCCCAATTGAACTCATACTCGGCGCAGATCGCTAAGTCGATGTGCGCTTCGCCCAGCGTATTGTCCAGTTCCAGAGCGTGTGCTGCCGCTGACTTAATCTTTGGAAGAATTGCCTGGCTGGGAACGGCGGCCACTTGCGGCTCCATTACGTAACAATCGGCTAGTGCGCTATAAGCCCGCGCAAAAGAGGGATCTTCGCTAATGGACTCCTCGAGATACTGAATTGCCGTTTGCAAGCCCTGCGCGGTTAGTTTGTTAAAGAAGTACAGGCCCCTTAGATAGTTCTGATACGCTCCAGGAGCAGGCGACGATAAGTTGGGAAAGGCCTTGCGAAGATCTCGCTCGCTGCCTCGGGCAAGCCTCGCCTCGAGCACATCGGCGACTGCGCGCGCAATTTCCCACTGAATCGTTCGCGCGTCATCCACGTCTCCGCTGTATGTTCCCGACCAGAGATGATAGCCATCGGCGGTGCTGTTCAACTGGATAGCGACGCGAAGCCGCTTTCCGGTTATCCGCACGCCTCCCTGAAGTACGGCTCCAGCGCCCAGCTTCCGGCCAATCTCTCGCACGCTCAGAGATTTACCCTTGAATTGAAAAGACGAAGTGCGGCCCACCACACGCAATCCGGGAACCTGGCCGAGCGAATCGATCAGTTCTTCAGTCAGGCCGTCGCTCAGAAACTCGCTTCCTGCAGATCGTTGATGTTTACCAGAGGCATCACCGCGACCGATCCTGAATTCTCGGCCAACACGGCGCTTTCATGAGAACGCGAATAGAGAAGGTATGCGACGACCAGCGTGCAAGCAAGAAGGGCCGCGACCGGAAGTGGATTCAACACGCTCAGCCAACTCCAGCGCAATGGTTCGGCAGATCGTCCCGGGATGGAAACTGCTTCTTCTTCAGGCAAAGCCGCCAGGCTCGGAGCCTGCGGTATGAGCGCATCTGTTGTTTGATCCGTATGATCCGGCGCGCCCGCGAAATAGAACACCGGAATGTAAGAGCCGCGGCGTAACTCAATGCGCACCGCGTTCGACGCGCCCTCGGTTTCGTAGTAAGCCTGGAGCTTCGCGCGCAGCTTCCGCGCTTGTGTCCGCACAATTGGGTCCAGCCTCGGATCGAACGATTCTCCCCGGCCGAAGGCTTCCGTGCCGATCGCATATTCCTTCAGCAGATGAGCGCGCCCGGCGATCGTCTCGCCCACTGTGTAACGAAGAAACTCTTTCTGTCCACGGGCGGACCGGAACGTCCGGCTACTAAGAATGGCTTCGAGTTCCCCTTGAACGGCGTCCGGGTCACAAGCAGCCGTCTCACAAGCTTCGATTCTCATGGCAGATCTGGGGCTTCCTCACCAACCTCCCTGCAAATTGCTCCTGGCATCTAATGGCACACGCAGACACTCGCATGAGCGAGAAATCACTTTCAAGGGCGGTGGACAGGACGCGTGGTCCGAACATTGGACCGGCGAACGGACGGGAGAGACTGGCGTGAGCTGCAACGTAGCCGCGACGCGAACGAGGGAAACGAGTGAAACGATGCTACCACCGAGCGCGCCCGCTGTCAAAAGCTCAGGTAGTTCTGTCGCAGCACGTGATTTGAGCGTAAACTTCCGTACGCACACGTCAGCATGGGCTTCGTATACTCAAAGCAATTGCACTCGAGGCCACGGTATGGTTTTGAATAGCCAAACCATGTCGTTAAAGCTCGTCGGCCCAGATCGGGTGCGTAAGTTCATTGCCTCCGCTGACCCGAATCACACCCAGATTCCAGACAGCACGAGTGTTTTTTATGGTTATCCGGCTCGGCGCAAACGTCATAGGACTTGTAGCTGGGACTCAGTGGGAGCGGCAGAGGAAAGGAACGCGCTCGTCAATTCGCCCGTTGGCAATATCGAGACACTCGCATCATCGGCAAACGATTCAGTTCCCATTACCAACGCGCATTGCAGGGCAATTTCTTCAGAACACGTAAACGTTGAAAGACTTTCGGCAGATTTCGTCCCTCACCGACGCCATTTCGAATTTGCCGTTGCCACCGATTGCTTACAGCCCGTCACTCAAGCGCTCGCGCTCGTGAAGGACGCGCATCCACTTACTCACGCTGGGTCGACAGTCTGAGCACCGACTGGCTTGACGACCGCGACCTATAACAACCGCGCACACGGCTGTCTCTCTGGTTCACACGCGCCAGAAATCCCGCCGCCGTAAGAGGCGCCGGGGAGTAATCGATTCTACGGTTCGTTTCATCCGTGCTTGTCGTCGGACAGGAGGTTCCGACAGGCAAGCCGGAGGTGTGGTCGGTATCCACTGGCTGACAGACGGTTCGGTAACGCCGCTGGACGGGAATGATTGATCCGGCAATCTCAGTACTTCGTAGTTCAGGGAAAAAACGTTTCGCCAGTAGTCCACTGCCAGCTTTGCAGCGTTGAAACCCATAGTCGTCGATATGGGATTAGTGCCGGTCTGATCGCTCGCATAGATATCCAGACGGTATTGATAGCTTCCCTGGTTGGTGGTAGAAGATGAGAGGACATAGATGAAGCCGCTGAACTCAGCCGCGATATCGAGATACTGCGTGTTCGGACCGCCGGTCTGGGAGAAGTTCAGGAAATAAGGCGAGGGCTGATTCGAGAACAGACGCACCGGATTGCCGTAGATATCCATTGCGTGAATCCTATTATTCCCGGCCTCGAGAACGAGAACTACACCTTCTGCAGTGATGGTTGTTACGGTAGGCGTATCCAGAAGCCCCGGCCGGCTGCCGAAGCCGCAGTACACGTTGGCTAACAGCATGACCGCGGCCTCAGCATCACTCTTGGGGGACGCAGGAATTTTTAGCGATTCGAGCTTGTGACTGCTAGCGTTGATGCTGACAATGGTGCCGGCCGGATGCAAGAGTAGGTCTGTCGAACTCAGGTTGAAGCGGCCCCAAGCTTGAGCGTTGCGCGGATCGTCAAACGAAGGTGGACTAAGTTGGATCTGCCGGAGTACATTGCTGGAAGTATCGAGATAGAAGTTGGAATTTGCCCCCGACGACGGATCGTAGATGAGTTGGGTTCCGGGCGTAAGCGCGCAAGGGATGAAAGCGTAATCGCCCTCCGCATTTCCGTTGGTTCCGTTCACCGCTGAAAGGTTGGCCAGCTGGTCGAGTTGTCCTGAGCCGCCTGCGCTACAACTGGCGGTGCTGTAAGACTGCCATGCATAGCCGATGTTACCTACTGCATTTGCGGTTATCTTCCGCAAAGCACATATGTCGCCGAGATGATTCTCGCAGGATCCGACAGGCGCAATCTCGGCCGGTGCAGGAGCACAAATCCATTGATGATTGCCCTGCGCATCGAGTGCGGTCTTTTGTTTGTGGAAGTAGGTTGTGCCTTGAGTGATCGGCAGCAGATCTTCAGTGGTCGTTATGGACGGATTGGCTTTGTCGTCGTTCTTCACCGGGCCGACTGTCCCGTGGCCCACCTGGGTTCCGTCTGTAGTGTAGATCGCCACGTTCAGGGTTACCTGCCCGCCAAGTGGGACTGCCCGAAAGGTAGCCGAGATGGATGGGCCTGGTGAACTTCCGATCGCGAACTGATTTACGTGCGGCGTTCCGCCGTCGAAGATGGCGGTGAGCGTGCAACTTGCCGCACCGGATGGAAACATCGTGTGCTTCGGGTCCGGCAAAATCGTCACATTCAGGTCGTGCGTGCCCACAAGCGAGTATTGGTAAGTCCAGGGAGAAGAAAGAACCTCGACGGTGGTTTCGGCAAGTTCAGCACTCACCCCGAGCACTGAAATGGCCTGGAGGATAAGACCGGCGATCGGAATAGCGTCCTCAGCCGAATCGATCACTTCCGCACTCGTGAGAAAAGGGATCAAGATTTTAGTGACGAAGAGGCCCAAGCCCGGGCCGGCCTCCGCTTTCACAAAGGCTTTCCAGAAGAAGGCTCCGAGCATTGCCGGTGATTGCGCCACGCTCTGCATATCCAGAATCAGGTTCACCAGCACGTTGATGTTGACTGTGAAGAAAGGAATGACGATGGTCTTAATGAGGATGTCAAACTCTTGTGCGATGCCCAATCCCATCATTAATGTCGGAATGACGTAGTTGAAGAGCGACGTCATGACGAGGCCGAGCGTTTCGGTCTCCTGAAACGTATGCGAGCCTGTTCCCAGTCCGCTCGCCACGATGGCCGCGCTCGATGCGTGGTCAGTGGGGAACGGAAACTTGATGTTTAGTGTGGACGTCAGTATCGGGATGCCATACAGAGTAAATTCAGGTGGAATAAAGCCCAAGTAGATGGCGTCTTTCGTGTTCAGGCCTTCTAGGCCGAGCGAACTCGGAAGTTTGGAGACCGGAACAACCGCGTTGTTGGAGTCATAGAATTGGGCGAAAACTCCGAGATAGCGGAGATAACTGTTACTAAAGCTGAGCGCGATGGTGGTCGAATCGCCTGCGGGTAGGTTTGCAGAATATCCCTTGTAACCCATCGTGTCGTTTGTTAACACGTATTGCACGTTGCTTGCGGAGAGCTGTGAAGCCGGGGTTCCGGGACTTTGATTGATGCTGGTTTGTCCGTCGGTTCGGGTCCATATTGTGCCCAACAGCTCTGAATCCGGAATGTTGCTCCGGCCCGGCGTTGCATCTACTCCCAAATTGATAGTCGTACCACCTCCTTGGGATGACGATACGTAATTCTTTGCCCCTTTGAGAGCGTTCGCCGTCGCGGGGCCCGCTAGGGTTTTCAGCGCAGGACTCCACTGCGGGTCATAAAGAATGAGTCCCTTGTTGGCGCCTTTCGTGCTGACCAGCGGCTGTCCGTTGTCATCGGTATAGGGAACAAGTGTCGCCCAGCCTGACGTGTTGGACACACTGGCTGTTTGCTGAGGTTGAGCCGGACCCGCATTGTCCAGATAGGTGCTGATGCCAAAGATAGACCTCTGCGTGATGAAGTTCGTTTGAATCAGTGCGGCGGATGAAGGCACCACGCTGAGCAACTCTGGATGAAGATTCACAACGGCGGCTGCCATGTTCGTAGTGTCGAAGAGGATTTGCTCGTCGAGGAAATCCTGCAAACTGGTGGGCGCCGGAAGCCCATATTTTATGCGTTTCACTGTCGTTATCAGAGGTTTCCCCAACTCGGTCCCGGCGGATATTGCCGCGTAAGCTTCTACGAACCCCTGCGCCGGAATGTTCATAAAGAACGCAGGCATCTCCCATTCGCCTCCGCTGGTAACGGTCAAGGTATATCCAGTTGCGACCACGGTAGTGGGAAGGGCAAGATTCTCTACCATGTGCGTGATTGCGGAAGACGGTAGAGAACGGAGAAAGCTGTTATTAGCCAGCGCTTGCGTTAGGCGCGGGTGGCCGTTGCTGACCGGGTGCATAGCGTACGTCTTGCCTGCGATAAATAGCTGATGAGTGGCGCCCGTATTCGGTAAGTGCGACAAATTGAAAAAGCGCGTGACCGCTTCTTTGTTCGGTCGCGACTCCGCGCCAAGCGAAGATGCAAGAGTAAGTGCCGCCGCGGAACCGGCGACAAACTCACGTCGTGAACACTCCGAGAGCCGAGTAGAACTCTCCTGCCGTTTTGTTTTATTTCCTGACATTTCCTATACCTCCGGTGAACCAATTAGGATTGGCTTGACAAAATTGTTTTGAAGCAGCAGGCGTGTAAGTAGCCGGAAACTGATAAGTCCCAACGGATGAAATATCGACCTGACTTTCCCATGCGGTGTTGCTCGCCACGGTAGCGCCGCAGCCGGCGGAAGGCTGGGAGCCGCTCGGGCATGTCATGGTGCCATTGTTTGTAGGCATAGTCGTTCCGTTACCATAAATCAGCTGTATGCACACGGGTTCTCCGGGAGTTTGCCAGCCCGGAAACACAGTATGGTTTCCCGAAAGCTCCATCGTGAAGGCATTTGCACCGGAGAAGTCGACATACGCGTTTAGAAGCGATATGTCTTGGAGCTGTGTCGCATCGACAAGATCCGTTCCCTGTAGAAAGGCTCCAGGGAAACCGGATCCCGTACCTACCTGGGTATCGGCGCTTAACTTTGCATTGCTGAAGTTAGCCCCGATGACAATCGCATCGCCGAACTGAACACCCTGAATGGTCGCGCCGCTGAAATCCACCCCAAATAGGAGCGCGCCGGAAAAAATCGTATTGTTCAATGTCGCTCCGGCCGCACTCGCACAACTTTGGGTGAAGCCTGAGGAAATGGCGCACGACCCTGGGGCAGTTGAACCGAAAAAGTTAGCGTTCGTAAAGTTTGCCCCACTCATCTGGGCTCCGGAAAGATTTGCGTTCCGCAGGAATGCACCGACCAAGGTTGCCGCGGCGCCGTTAGGAAGTGCATTTAAGTAAGCTTCGCCCAGATTGGCGCCGTCCAGATTCGCATTGTCCAGAACAGCGCCATACAGAGTTGCCTTCGCGAGATTGACATGGCGCAAACTGCAGTGACGTAGCTTGGCTGCAGTCAAATCGGCGCCCGACATCAGAGCGTAGTCGAGGGAAGCCTGTTGGAAGTTGATCTGCGCCAGCTTCGCGCCGATCAAATCCAATGGATTAGCTTGGGTCGACAACTGCATGCCAGGCGTCAAGTCCACGATGACGGCGCCCGTAAGATTGGCTGTTTTCCAGGCGGCCGGCGGCAGAACGCTTGTCGATAGAACTGTGTACGAGAGATTGTTGATGCAGGACGCGCCCGTCTGCCACCTGACGTTGGCCGCGGTCATCTTTGTAAGATCGCGTGGATTCTGCGCCGTACCGGACAAGTCAATACACGTCAGTGTGGCTCCTGTGAAATCGGCTCCGGTTAGCGTTGAACCTTCGAAATTGACATTGGTAAGCGTGCCCTTGATGAACTTTGCTCCATTGAGGTTGGTCCCGGCAGTAAACTGCACGCCATTGAGTGTTGCTCCTGTCATGTCGGCGTGCTGCCAGTTGGCATTTTGCATGTTAAAGCCATAGAGGTTGGCGTTCACAAGGGCAATCGGGGCACGAAATCTACTCTGTTCCCGTACCGTCTATGCTCTTGTCTAGCGGATAAACTAAGTTGGCGTCGTCCAGAACCTGGGGCAGGCATGGCGTATCATTCACGACGAAAAAAGCCTGGCCCACATTGCCATTACCGTCGTTTAGGCTCACCTGAACGGTGGTGTTATTACTCAGGCGAATCGAATAAAAGGGGTTCGTCAAGCCACTGCCATCCACGCGATATTTCCAGGGCTCGAAATCATTGGTCACGACGGCCCCTTGGCCTTCGTAATTACAGCCTTCAAAGAAGGCTACTTCTCCCTGATTAAGCGTTCCAATTTTGCTGCTGTCCGGGTAGTAGCGGAACTTAAGCCAGAAGTTTGTGCCAGGAGGTGGAACACCGTTCGTTCCGGATTCGCCGACCACCGTAGTGGAGGAATACGAAGTCGGCTGCGTAACGAAGCTGTCCGTGAAGTCTCCGGTGTTCACACTCAACGTGAATTGGGAACGGCCTAGATCATTGATCAGAAGCCTATAGCTATTGGTCCCGAGATCTTGACCAAAGAAGTTGCAGGCTAGCGAGCCTTGGGGGCACTGATGATTACCATTGATCATCATAAAGGCCGGTGGGGCGCTGTAAGTCATGTCCAGAAAAAATCCTGCTGGTCCGAGTGGCAGAGGTGGCCCTTTTGGAGGAAAACTGATCAGCGAAGTTTGGTCCCAATAACCGCTGCCGTTCACCACCATGGGCATGTCATTCGTATAGAACGAGCCAAGGTCCCGTGGTGGGCCTTGCGCGGTCAGAGCTCCTCCTTCGTAATTTGTCGACGAGATCGCCCAATAACCGCCAAGTGGATTTCCGTTCGCGTCATGAAGCGGCGGACCGGGTTCATCTACGTCCAGGACCGTAAGCTTCGCCGAATCAGGACTTTCATCCGAATGCAAAACATGCAGCGTGTAAACGCCTTGCGGAAGCTCGACCAACCGGCAGCCATTTGGTCCGCGAACCTTAAAGAGGGTCTTGCCGCTTTCGTCCGCTACGGCCATGCCGGTGTAATATGGGTCGCCCCCCTTCAGACAAAAGCTATGACGGCCAGCTTCGAGTTCGTATCGAACTTCGGTCTCGGAACTCGAAGAAGCGGTGAGTTCACGATCGAGTAGAACCGACTGCCCGGGTTTAGCTTTCAGAGTCGAATCCTCGACAAATTCCTGCGCATGATAAACGCGCCGGTTTGGATCGGTTTCTGCAAACAATGACACGGCAATCGAAATTGACAGCGAGAGAAGAAAAAGTTGACGCATAGCAAATTTGAGTCCGGTGTCCTTCTTCACCGGGATCAGCGTTATCGCCTCCGCCTTTGCAAAGCATCAAAGGGGCACGCTGCAGGGGAACTTGAAACATAATGAGGAAAGTTATTGCCTGTTCCTCCCTCCGCTGTCCTTGTAACCACCGAATTTGTGCCAGCCAGCACCAGGCGGTTCTGGTTCGCTGGCGGCCCGGGCCATACATAAGGGCCGTATACGACGTTGGCAGAACAGTCAGAGGGGCCGGGCGCGTAACTGCGGTCATTTAAAGAAATGCGATAGGTGCTGCAACCTTCAGGTGGACAAACGTAGTAAGTATCACCGGTGGAGTGATCAGGACAAAACGACGGATCATTTGGCGATCCACTGCAGTTGCCCAGCGGTGATTGTCCAACTGCGTTGGGCTCATTTTGGGCCACCCAGAAGAAGAGCAGTCCGCGTTGCTGGTCGTAGAAAAAGTTATTCAGGTTGGGTGGCCCGTTCAGAGTGCCGTCTGTCGTCATCTGGCTGATCGATGCGACTTCAGTTAATTGCGTGGTCGGATATACGCATACCGCCTGCCCTTGCAAATCGGTATCAGGCTTGGTTCCTACAGGACACCCGGCGGCTGGCCTAAGAGTAATTCCGGGCGCGGGGCAGCCGGATGGGAGTGCCGGGGGCGGTGAACTGGAAGGCATCTGCGAATCAAGATTGTTGCAAACCTGGTTCGGTGTGGGGTAAAGACCCAACAAAGGGTTGTAGTATTGCCGCAAGGCTGTGTTAATGACCGTTTGATCGTTAATGCTGCTGGAAGTCACAACATTCCCACTTCCGTACGAGCGATAACCTTTGGTAATCGTAAATTTGTCCGCCGGCGGCGGCCCATTTTGCGGCTTGTAACAAATGCCCACCTGAACGTAAAACGGATGTCCGGGACTGATTTCGGCATTTGCAATATCGGTAACGCTCACATCGGCATTTGCCGCGATCCCGGCTGCAGTTTTCGTGCCATCAAGAGCGGTGTAGGGGCTTGCACTCACCGTATAGCCGTAGCCGCTGGTGACCTTGGGCTCCCAATCGCCCAGGCCGTTTCGGCTCTTGAGCGTCATTGACGCGTGCTCCCCGAAATCTACGGTGTTCTTGGTAAAGGTCAGGTTCTGAGTAAAGCCCAGGAATTCATCGCCGGCCGGCGGATTTGGATACAGCATCTCGAATTCGAGCTGGCCAATAGGACTGGGCACCATCCCGGCAGTTGGCCGGCCTTCCAGCTTGTTGTCTTCGGCGCCGGTAGCAAGACACTCATCAACAGAATTCGACGATGCATTGAACTCCAGATTGTTGAGAGAGATCGTTGGCCCGGTACGGCCACCTGCATCCAGCGACGCGAACCCGCTTAGCGTTCCATCCAGATCCAGAATTGTCGTGTTCTTGTCGCCATCCGTGAACTGTCCCCGGTTCACTTCCTCCGTGTAGACCTGATGGCGCAGATCGACGTTCGTAAAACTAAGTTCTTTGGTTGTTGACGCCGTGGGATAGGAACTCTGATTGGCATTGAACCACCCGATCGCCGCATCCCCCTCATAAGCCGTATACGGAGGCTGACCTGCGATTGCGTAGAAGTTCCATTTTGTGAGTGTTTTGTCATCCCCGCCGGTAAGTAGATTCGCGGCGTGGAATTCATCCACCCCTACCGATCCCGGCGCGACACGATAATTGACGAAGCGGTCGTCCACGATGAGTGGCGGCCCGTCGTAGACAAGAAACCCGAACATCGGCCAATCCGGGGTTGGATAACCTCGCTCCAGATACTCGCCCCCGGCCGCAGTGCCGCTGACCGGAACAGTCTGATCGATACATCCCATCTGCGCTCCCCGAATCTGTGCGCCATTGCTGCTCCGTACGACGTCCCCGCACGGTCCCCAGCGATCTACATTGTTTGTGCTCACCCCGACTATGGTTGAGTGCTCGAGCAATCCCCATGCCCCTGGATAATTGCCGTCGACGCCGCCCGAGGTTAGCAGCGTCACGCCGTCGCGGGAATTCGCGACACGCACGTCCTTGACATAAAAGAATGTCGGCCGGAGCCAGATGGCGCGATCGCGCATGCGGGTCATGGTTACCTGGTCAAACTCATCCACGACCTGCTGGTGAGCTGCGTCGTGAACGCCCCCCTGATAACCGAATACGCTATCTGCAATCGCGACATCCTGATCATCATAGAGGCCCTGATAGCAGGCGTGCCCACGGTTATGAGCGAAAACTCCGTGCGGGTCCGGATAATTCTCCCCGATGGGAATGAATTTAGCGGCCGTGTTGCTTGACTCGGGCGACGGCACATACCAGTACGCCTTGCCATCGTCCTGGCACCCGGCAATACTGTTGCCGGTCAATTTAGCGCTCGGGTTGGTTATCCAGAATCCGCTCGGCGGCTCGAAATAGGCGCCTACCTCGTTGTTGGGACCCGTTGTTGAGCAGCTCGGATTCGGAGGGCCTTCTAAAGTAACCAGGCCCTGATTGTTAACGTACGCGCATTGACCGCGGGACGCATTGCTCTGGTCGTCGGTATCGTAAATGCCGAACTGATTGAACGCCATGGATGCAGCCGGGAACATGTTATCCCCGGTCCAGTAGTAATTCGCTATTAATTGAGCTCGGGTCCCGTCAGCGGTGCCGTTGACGTCGAATGAATTGCTCATAGCCCCCATTCCGAGATTCCCATTGAACGAAATATTCGTCTCGGTACCCATCTCCTCGTAGAACATATGTCCCGTAATGCGAGCGCACACGTTGTTTGAGATGGTTGCGTTTTCTGTCATGTGCACGGTGACACATTTGTTGTAACTGTGATCGATCGAGTTTGAATCGAACAACTTATTGGCCGCCGTGTAACTCGTAAGGTCCCCCGCCATGTGGAAATGAAACGGATAGCTGCCTAGTTGCTCTTTCCCGAATTTTTGTAACTCCACGCCTTGAAGCGCTACGGCAGCAAAATCCTTCAACACGCGGATTTCGCCGCCCCAGTGCGTCGCGCCGGCTGTGTCGGCGTCGGAGGTCAGCACTATGTTTCGGCTGACCAGACCGACCTCGGCGCGTTCATCCACTCCATAATTGAGATCCGGCCCGGCGTGCAGATTGGTGTCCGTGGACGGGTCGCCGGGATCGGGGCCGCCGAAGTGATAATGCTGGAGCGGTTGCGAAAGCAGAAGCTTGCTGCCGAATCCTTCCTTTTCGGGATCCGCGGCAAGCTGGACGAACTCAGTCTCCCACGGGCTGAAGCTGGTGGTTGCGACGGCAATCCAGTCGCCGCTCTTCCATCCTCCCTGCCTGCTGGTGACGTCTGCGGCGAGGTGAAGCTCCGTATTTGAAGTTTTGACCGGGGCGAGCACGTTGCCGATGTACTTTGAGCTCGATGGATCGTATTGAGAAGGCCCGGCCGGCTGGGACAGATAAGTCCAGTTCACTCCTTGTGGCGGAACTCCTTTGTCGCCGTACATTCGGAGCGTTCCTCCGGTTTCCACCTGGATTCCTTTGACATAGCCGGGGCATTGGCTTGTTGGAGTGTTATTCGGAATTCCGCAACTGGCCGGCTTGGCGCCCGTGAAAATAAAAGTGACATTACTCAGGGGATTGCGGCTTCCGATCGGACACGCGGCGCCCCCCACCAGGAGACTTCCGCCGGACTTGATGTCGATGCCCGTCGTCGAAAGCGTGACGTTTACGCCACTCGCATCTTTTGGGCTCACGACCAGCGAGCCGCCGGAATCGATCGTGATGGTGCCGACAGCGGTTTTGTTCCCGAGAACCACCGTACCCGTGCATTGTGGCTGCGCTCCGGCGCCGACGAGAACATTGCCGCTTGCGTCCTTGCACTGATCGATAGTGGGTGCTGTCGGCGGCACGCCGCAAGCGTCCTGCGCGGGTGCCGGAATCGCTGCAAGTAGCGTCATAACCGCGATAATGTCCACAGGTGCAAGTGCAAGAGTCCTTCTCACCTAGATCTCCTTCGTGATGATGGCCGAGAATTATAGCCTAATCCCGGTATCTGGTTCCTAACTGTAAAGCGCAAACTGATGGCGTTTTGGACCAAGGAAAGAAAAAGAAATTTTATGGTTCGGGTGTGCTTCGCTTGTAGCCAATTGCCTGCACCGCTTCCGGCGAAAGCCCTGCGTACGCCACTGGCGCACTGCCGCTCATTGTGTTTTCAACGGACAATCACCCGATGCTGCCGCAGCCAAGTGATGATCTGCGCCGCCAAACCGTTTGCACAATCGTACGATCAGGTTTAGCCCGGCCCGCTGAAGTCACGCAAAATCCGCGGGTGGGCTATTTTCAAGGTGGATGTCACCTTAACGGGCCGGCTGGCGACCTTCGGAATAGTGGACGTGGACCAAGCGCCACGCGCAGCTTCCTTACGATAGATCTGGGTTTCCACGCCGTTGTGTCGTCACGGCCGATCCGCTGTTACGCGAAGTTGCGTGAAAAACCCAGTGGAATTCCGGGCATGCCGCATTGCCGTTCACGTGAACCGTCACACTGCGCGTCTGGAGGTCACGGGCCGAGAACATACCGCCCATGACCTTCTGAAACACCTGCTGTTCGATAGCATCGAAGCCGTGCTCCTCACTGAGCGGATAGATAAGCGATACCCTCGCCGAATGAGACCAGGTTTGCGATAGTAGGCTCAAATCAACTCTATCCACAGTCCTGAACGTATTGCGCTCTAAGGTCGTGGATTGTCTTAGGATCAGGCCCCGAATCACTGTCAGCTTCGACGGCAATGCAAGCAGGCGCGAGTAAGATGAGTGCCGAAAGCAGAATACGGGTAGGCATGGACACGCGCCGCGCCTGCCGGATCCGTCGAAATTGACAAATTTCCCAGAAACTCAAAGGATATCCTTATAAATTGGCCAACATTAGCAATATTAAAAATCGTGAAACCTAAAACGTAAGCTGAAGCTCTAACCTTGAATCTTTGTAGAACCCCGAGCTCCGAGAGAGACACATGCCTAAAACTGCGCCCGTAACCGAAGTCATAGACGCGAACCAGGTGCTGGCGGCCCTGGTTGCATTCAAGAAGGGTGACTTTAGCGTTCGCTTGCCCGTGGATCAAGTGGGGTTAGCCGGAAAGATTGCCGACACCCTTAACGACATTTTCGAGCTGAACGAAAACATGGCAGCCGAGCTCGCGCGGGTTAGCACGGCGGTCGGTAAAGAGGGGAAAATTGGCCAGCGCGCATCGCTTGCCACTGGTGCCGGTGATTGGGGGTCGTGCGTTGACTCGGTAAACAGTCTCATAACTGACCTGGTGCAGCCGTCTACCGAAGTCGCCCGCGTGATCGGAGCCGTCGCACAGGGGGATCTTTCACAGAAAATGTCCTTGCAGGTTGAAGGACGCCCGCTTAAGGGCGAGTTTGTGCGGACCGCTCGTGTGGTGAACACAATGGTAGACCAGCTCAACTCGTTCGCCAGCGAGGTGACGCGTGTGGCACGTGAGGTTGGCACAGACGGCAAGCTCGGCGGTCAGGCTGTCGTAACAGGCGTGGCGGGCACGTGGAAGGATCTGACTGATTCGGTCAATTCGATGGCGTCGAATCTGACCAATCAGGTCCGCAATATCGCGGAGGTAACAACGGCTGTTGCGCGCGGCGACCTTTCGCGCAAGATCACGGTTAACGTTCAAGGCGAAATTCTGGAGCTCAAAAATACGATCAACACGATGGTCGATCAGTTGAGTTCGTTCGCGAGCGAAGTCACCCGTGTTGCGCGCGAGGTTGGCACGGAAGGCAAGCTAGGCGGCCAGGCTGTCGTGACCGGCGTCGCAGGTACCTGGAAGGATCTCACCGATTCGGTCAACTCGATGGCCTCGAACCTGACGGCGCAAGTTCGAAATATCGCGGAGGTAACGACGGCCGTTGCTACAGGCGACCTTTCGCGCAAGATCACGGTTAACGTTCAAGGCGAGATTCTGGAACTCAAAAATACCATCAATACGATGGTCGATCAGTTGAGCTCGTTCGCTAGCGAAGTGACGCGTGTGGCCCGCGAGGTCGGCACAGATGGCAAGCTCGGCGGGCAAGCTGAAGTGCGGGGCGTGGCGGGCACCTGGAAGGATTTGACCGACTCGGTCAATTTGATGGCCGGGAATCTGACCGGCCAAGTGCGCAACATCGCCGAAGTGACGACGGCCGTGGCGCGCGGCGATCTTTCGCGCAAAATCACCGTCAACGTTCAGGGCGAGATTCTCGAGCTGAAAGACACCATCAACACCATGGTCGATCAGTTGAGCTCGTTCGCCAGCGAGGTGACACGCGTCGCCCGCGAAGTCGGCACTGAGGGCAAGCTCGGCGGTCAAGCGGTAGTGAAGGGCGTCGGCGGGGTCTGGAAAGACCTCACCGATTCCGTGAACTCGATGGCCGGCAATCTGACGGCACAAGTTAGAAATATTGCCGAAGTGACCACGGCGGTAGCTAACGGCGACCTTTCGCGCAAGATCACCGTCGACGTGCTGGGCGAAATTCTGGAACTCAAAAACACCATCAACACGATGGTCGACCAGCTCAGCTCCTTCGCCAGCGAAGTGACACGCGTTGCCCGCGAAGTCGGCACCGAGGGCAAACTTGGTGGCCAAGCGGTTGTAAAGGGCGTGGGCGGAGTCTGGAAGGACCTAACCGACTCCGTGAACTCGATGGGGGGAAACCTCACCGCGCAGGTCCGCAATATCGCCGAGGTGACAACGGCCGTCGCCAACGGCGATCTCTCGCGCAAAATCACCGTAGACGTTCGTGGCGAGATTCTGGAACTCAAAAACACCATCAACACCATGGTTGACCAGTTGAACGCGTTCGCTTCGGAAGTAACGCGTGTCGCCCGTGAAGTGGGAACTGAAGGAGAGTTGGGCGGTCAGGCGCAGGTGAAGGGTGTTGGCGGCGTCTGGAAAGACCTTACCGATTCCGTCAACTCTATGGCCGGTAACCTGACAGCCCAAGTCCGCAACATCGCCGAGGTGACAACCGCCGTAGCCAATGGCGATCTCTCACGCAAAATTACAGTCGATGTGCGGGGCGAGATTCTGGAGCTCAAGAACACGATCAACACCATGGTCGATCAGTTGAGCTCATTTGCGAGCGAGGTGACACGCGTGGCGCGTGAAGTCGGCACCGAAGGCAAATTAGGTGGTCAGGCCGATGTGAGAGGCGTCGGCGGCGTGTGGAAAGATCTGACGGATTCCGTGAATTCAATGGCTTCAAACCTGACGAATCAGGTGCGCAACATCGCCGAAGTCACTACGGCCGTTGCGCGTGGCGATCTTTCGCGAACCATTACTGTTGAGGTTCGTGGCGAGATTCTAGAGCTCAAGAACACCATCAACACGATGGTCGACCAGCTCAGTTCGTTTGCCAGCGAAGTGACACGTGTCGCTCGCGAGGTGGGAACGGAAGGCAAGCTGGGCGGCCAGGCAGACGTCAAAGGGGTGGCTGGTACCTGGAGAGATCTGACCGAGTCGGTGAACTCGATGGCCGGCAATCTGACTGCACAGGTCCGCAATATCGCCGAAGTGACAACGGCCGTTGCGCGTGGCGATCTTTCGCGCAAAATTACGGTCGATGTGCGCGGCGAAATTCTGGAGCTCAAGAACACCATCAACACGATGGTGGATCAGCTCAATGCATTCGCCTCGGAAGTAACGCGCGTGGCGCGCGAGGTCGGTACCGAAGGAAGGCTCGGCGGCCAAGCCGACGTGCGTGGTGTAGCCGGCACGTGGCGCGATCTCACTGAATCGGTCAACTTCATGGCGTCGAACCTTACAAATCAGGTTCGCAACATTGCCGAGGTGACCACCGCCGTAGCAAAAGGTGAATTGTCGCGCAAGATCACGGTGGACGCTCGCGGCGAGATTTTGGAGCTGAAAAACACGATCAATACGATGGTCGATCAGCTCAGCTCATTCGCAGCGAAGTGACACGCGTGGCGCGCGAGGTGGGCACGGAAGGAAAACTGGGCGGCCAGGCAGATGTGCGCGGCGTCGCCGGTACCTGGAAAGATCTTACCGATTCCGTGAACTCAATGGCCTCGAACCTGACCAATCAGGTCCGAAATATTGCCGGTGTGACGACTGCCGTTGCAAAGGGCGATCTGACGACCAAGATCACGGTCGATGCCCGCGGGCGAAATTCAGGAGCTAAAAAACACCATCAACACCATGGTGGACCAGCTTAACGCGTTCGCCTCCGAGGTGACTCGCGTGGCGCGTGAAGTGGGAACCGAAGGAAAATTGGGCGGCCAGGCGGATGTGCGCGGCGTCGCCGGCACCTGGAAGGATCTTGACCGAGTCGGTGAACTGGATGGCATCGAACTTAACGGCCCAAGTTCGCAATATCGCGGACGTGACCACGGCCGTTGCGAAGGGCGATCTGTCACGGAAGATCACCGTGGATGCGCGCGGTGAAATTCTGGCGTTGAAGGAAACCATCAACACGATGGTGGATCAGCTAGTTCTTTCGCTTCCGAAGTGACGCGCGTGGCGCGCGAAGTGGGAACCGAAGGAAAACTGGGCGGGCAAGCGGACGTATATGGTGTGGCCGGGACTTGGAAGGACCTTACGGAATCGGTCAACTCCATGGCATCGAACCTCACAAATCAGGTTCGGAATATCGCGCAGGTGACGACCGCCGTAGCCATGGGCGACCTTTCGCGCAAAATCACAGTGGATGTGCGCGGCGAAATTCTGGAGCTGAAGAACACCATCAACACGATGGTGGATCAACTGAACTCATTTGCCAGCGAAGTGACGCGCGTGGCGCGCGAGGTGGGCACGGAAGGCAAGCTCGGCGGTCAGGCTGAAGTGCGCGGCGTCGCGGGCACGTGGAAGGATCTCACCGATAGCGTGAACCTTATGGCGGCGAACTTGACGACGCAAGTCCGCGGTATTGCAAAAGTGGTCACGGCGGTTGCAAACGGCGATCTGGAACGCAAGTTGGTGTCTGGAGACAAAGGGTGAAATTGCCGAACTGGCGGACACGATCAACGCGATGATCGACACGCTCGCAACGTTTGCCGATCAGGTCACAAACGTGGCGCGTGAAGTCGGAATCGAAGGCAAGCTTGGCGGACAGGCACGCGTGCCCGGCGCGGCGGGCTTCTGGCGCGATCTCACGGATAACGTCAATCAGCTCGCCGCCAACCTGACAACGCAGGTGCGCGCAATCGCCGAGGTTGCGACGGCCGTAACGAAGGGCGACTTGACGCGCTCAATTACCGTCCAGGCCGAAGGCGAGGTGGCAGCGCTCAAGGAAAACATCAACGAGATGATCGGAAATCTCGCCGAAACAACGCGCAAGAACACCGATCAGGACTGGTTGAAGACAAACATTGCGAAGTTCACCCGCATGGTGCAGGGCCAGCGCGACCTGCTGACGGTAGCGGAGCTGCTGCTTTCTGAGCTGACGCCGCTTGTAAGCGCGCAGCGCAGCACGCTTCTACATCGCCGAAGAAGTGAACGGCGAGCCCTTACTCAAGTTCATGGCCGGCTACGCCTACGATGGTCGCGACAGTGTTCCGACTCAGTTCAAGTTCGGTCAAGGACTGGTCGGCCAGTGCGCGCGCGAAAAGCAGCGCATCCTCGTCCGCGATGTGCCGCAGGATTACATCAAGATCAGCTTCCAGCCTTGGTTCGTCTACTCCGCTGACGGTGGTCGTTCTGCCCGTGCTGTTCCAGCGCGAAGTCAAGGCGGTAGTCGAGCTGGCGTCGTTCCAGAATCTTTCCGACGTCAATCTTGCGTTTCTCGATCAATTGACCGAAACGATGGGCATCGTGCTGAATACGATTGCCGCGACCATGCGGACGGAACAGTTGCTTGCAGCAAAGCCAGGCGCTTGCCGAGGAGCTGCAGAAAACCAACGCTCAGCTACAGGAGAAAGCGCAGCTCCTGGCCGATCAGAACACCGAAGTCGAGGCGAAGAACCGCGAGATCGAACAAGCGAAACAGGCTCTCGAAGAGAAGGCGGAGCAACTCGCCCTAACGTCAAAGTACAAGAGCGAGTTCCTGGCCAACATGTCGCATGAGCTTCGCACACCGTTGAACAATCTGTTGATTTTGGCGCGTGTTCTTGCCGACAACACCGAAGGGAACCTGAACCGAAAACAGGTCAAGTTCGCCGAAACTATTCATTCGTCCGGAACCGATTTGCTGGCGCTTGATCAATGACATTCTGGACCTCTCCAAGATCGAATCCGGAAAGATGGATGTGGAAGTCGGCAATATTCGCTTCACCGAACTGCAGGACTACTGCACGCGCACTTTCCGGCATGTTGCCGACGGTAAGGGGCTAGACTTCAGTGTCGATGTGGAATCGCAGCTCGCCGCGGATGCGATTCGCACCGATGCCAAGCGGCTGCAGCAAGTGCTTAAGAACCTGCTTTCGAATGCACTGAAGTTTACCGAGCATGGCTCCGTGCGGTTGCGGTCTGGAGCGTGTCAGCGCCGGCTGGAGCAGCACTCACCCGGTATTGAACAGAGCAAAGAGCGTGATAGCGTTTTCGGTCACCGATACCGGGATCGGAATCGCGCCGGAGAAGCAGCGGATTATCTTCGAAGCGTTCCAGCAAGCTGACGGAACAACCAGCCGCAAGTACGGCGGCACCGGTTTGGGCCTTTCGATCAGCCGCGAATTGGCCCGTCTGCTGGGCGGCGAAATCCGGCTGCAGAGCAACCTGGGCCGCGGAAGCACGTTCACTCTATACCTGCCGCAGGCCTATCTCTCTCCCGCGCCCAAGGTGGATGCGGTGGATACGGCGCGCTATACGCAAAGCCGCCAGAAATCATCCGACCTCGCAAGTGGATCTGATTCTTCCGCCGCCGAACTCGGTCGCGGTTGAGGATCTCGAAATCGATGACGACCGGAACATCATCGCGCACGGCGATCGCGTCCTGCTGATCGTCGAAGACGATCCTACATTCGCGCGCATTCATGCTGGATCTTGCGCATGATCGAGGCCTGAAGGCGCTTGTCGCCTTGCGCGGCAGTACGGCTATCTCTCTGGCGCAGGGAGTTCCAGCCGGGCGCCATCACGCTGGACGTGCGGTTGCCGGATATGAGCGGCTGGACCCTGCTCGACCGATTGAAACACGATCCGGCGACCGCGCACATTCCGGTTCACGTGCTCTCCGGGCACGAAGAAAACAGGCGCGGCTTTGCACTTGGGCGCGATGAGCTGCCTCCCAAAAGCCTCGGGGAAAGAGCATCGCTTGAGGAGGCATTCGAGATCATTCAGCACTCGATGGAGCCGCGCAAGAGACGTTTGCTGCTGATTGCCGAGAACGATGTGCGCCGCGAGGACATTCACAATTTAATTGCGGGTGAAGACCTGGAGATTTTAGATGTCCCGGATATCGGAGCGGCGATGGAGGTAATCGAGCAGGAGCACATCGATGCAATCGTACTGGATTGGGTCTTGCCGGACGGCACGGGTATTGAGTTCATCGAAAGCGTGCAGAGCAAACTCACGCCTTATATACCGCCAATCGTTGTTTCCGGCGCCCGGAAGCTGTCCGACGAGCAGATCGCCGAAATTCATAACTGTTCGCGAGCAAGCGCTGTCCGGTATGCGCCGACAATTGAGCGGCTCCTGGATGAGACAGCGTGGCTGCTGCACCGCGATGAGCGCAAACTTTCTGAACGGCAGAAGCAGGTTCTTGCCGAAGTTCGCGAAACAGATCTCGACCTGGCGGGCAGAAAGGTGCTGGTTATCGACGACGATGTGCGGAACATATTCGCGCTGACTAGCGTTCTGGAGCAGCACAAGCTAAAAGTTCTGCATGCCGAAAACGGCCGAACGGGGATCGAGCTGTTGAAGAGCACGAAAGATATCGACATCGTGCTTCTCGACATCATGATGCCGGAGATGGATGGATATGAGACCACTCGCGCTATCCGGCAGATTGCGGAATTCAAGAGCCTCCCGATTATTGCGCTCACGGCCAAGGCGATGAAGGGCGACCGCGAGAAATGCTTACAGGCCGGCGCTTCAGACTATGTCGCCAAACCTGTCGATCTGGATCATCTGTTCTCGGTCATGCGCGTGTGGATGACGCGTGACTCCGATAGCCGCTTCGAGCACGGCGCGCTGGCGATTCCGAACTGGCTTTCCGACCGGGATCTGGTGGTGGATGACGACCGCAACGCCATTGCAGCCAGGAGACCGCGTGCTTCTGATCGTGGAAGACGACATCACATTCGCGCGCATCATGGTTGATCTCGCACACAAACATGGACTGAAGGCGCTGATCGCCTTGCGTGGCATCACAGCAATTAACATGGCGCGGGAATTCCGGCCGGCTGCCGTTTCTCTGGATGTGCGGCTACCGGACATGAGCGGCTGGACGGTGCTGGATTATCTGAAGCACGATCCGGCGACTCGGCACATCCCCGTTGCACGTGGTTTCAGGACAGGAGGAGAACCGAAGGGGTTATCTTCTCGGCGCAATAAATTGCGTTCAAAGGAAGCGGGCACGGAGACGCTGTAGCAGACTTATTCAAAGCCATCGAGCAATCGATCAGAACAGCGCCCGAAGAACGTGCTGATTGTGACGCGAGGCGGAACCGTTGCGGCACGAGAGTGGAATCGTTTATCGGCGGTCCCTGATCTTGAGTTTGTCCACGCATCGTCGGCTTCGGAAGCCATGCCGATGCTGAGTGGCGAAGCAGTTTCGATGCCGTCGTGCTCGACTGGGTGTTATCGGATCGCTTCGGAGTGGAATTCATCGAGGAAGTGCAGACGAGGCTCTGCGCCTCGGGTTCCTCCGTTTTTCGTTTTCGGCACACGCAAACTGAATTCGGTACAAGCCGCGGAACTGAACCGGCTTGGCGCGCACAAGTGCTGTGCGATATGCGCCATCGCTCGAACGGCTGTTGGAAGAATCCAGTGCTGCTGCTGAACCGGCGCGAAGATGCCCTATCAGAAGCTCAGCGAACAAGTGCTGTCCGTCGTCGACAGAAGGACCCCATGCTTGCCGGGCGCAAAGTGCTGGTGATCGATGACGATCTGCGCAACATTTTCGCGCTGACAAGCGTGCTGGAGCAGAAAGATCATCGAAGTCTTTCACGCTGAAAACGGGCGGAGCGGACTGGAGGTGCTGCAAGCGAATCCGGAAATCGACATCGTGCTGATGGACATCATGATGCCTGGGATGGACGGCTATGAAACCACAAGGGCGATCCGCAGAGTGCGCGATTTCGAAACCCTGCCGATAATCGCCCTGACAGCTAAGGCGATGAAAGGCGACCGCGAGAAATGTTTGCAGGCGGGCGCTTCAGATTACGTCACTAAGCCCGTGGATTTGGATCATCTGTTCTCGACCATGCGAGTTTGGCTCGCCAAAGTTCTCGAGCAGACTCAGTCGATGCATCGAGACGTGCGAAGAAGCCGGGCGCGATACAGAATGACCGCTGGCGCTAATGACGACGCCGTCTACCCGAACGCCCCGGGCGACAGAACGCAGGAGCGCACGAAGCTTCTGCTGGTGGACGACGACCGGGACAACTTGCTTGCGCTGCAGGCCGTCCTGGAGCCGCTCGGGCAAGAGCTGATGCTTGCCTCATCCGGTATTGGAGGCCTTGCGCCTTGTGCCTGGACCACGATTTCGCCGCCATGCTTTTGGACGTCCGCATGCCGGAAATGGACGGGTTCGAAACCGCCGAATTGATTCGCGCGCGTAAACGCTCCAGCCATACGCCGATTCTGTTTCTGACCGGCATATCGAAGTGACGAACAGCTGTTTCGCGGATACGATTTGGGCGCGGTCGATTTCCTGTTTAAGCCCATCGTTCCCGGAGATTCTGCAGAGCAAGGTGGCTGTATTTGTAGAGCTTTCGCGGAAAGAGCAATTGCTTCGACGTAAGACGGAGTCGCTCGAAAGAACAGAACAGAAGTTTCGTGCGGTTTTGGAAGCAGCGCCGGATGCGATGGTGATCACAGACGGAAACGGGATCATCCAATTGGCAAACTCGCGGACTGATTCATTATTCGGGTACCATCGAGAGCAATTGCTTCGGCGCCCACATCAGTTCGCTCATTCCTGAGTGGAGATCGCCCGCTGATTGCAGAAACGTGCGTCTCAACCGGGCTCTCCCGTAACCGAGACGCGCTTAACGGGAATCCGACGTGATGGTTCAAGGTTTCCGGTGCAGATCACAAGCAGCCCGTTTGAAGCGGACGGAGCGTTGCATCACCACTGCCGTTCGAGACGCTACAGAACAGGTTCACGCCGAAGACCGAATCCTCCGCATCAACGCGGAACTGGAAAAACGCGTAGCTGAGCGTACCGCGGAGCTCATGCCGCTCGAACGATGCTCTTCGGCAGTTCGCATGGGCCGCCAGCCACGATTTGCAGGAGCCAACGCGAATGGTTCTGGCATACTCGCAATGGCTCGGAACGGTCGGCAGCGGCAAAACTGACCGATGACGAACAAATGATGCTCGCCTGCGTGCAGGAAAACGGCAGACGCTTGGAAGGCTTGCTGGAAGCTCTGCGGCAATACATTTACATCAGCGAGTCGGATGACGAGCAGTTCACAATGCTCGATTGCAACGCTGTTTTGGAAACAGCTTCGGCGCACCTAGCTGGGATAATCGCCGAATCTAAAGCTTCCATCATCTGCGAATCTCTGCCAAGAATCCGATCAATTGAGATTCTGCTGCTCCAGCTCTTTCAGAACTTGATCGGCAATGCCATTAAATACAGGGCGGACGATCGGACGCCCGAAATAACGATTGCGAGCCGGTGCGAAGAAGATGGAAGTTGGGTCTTCTCGGTGAGAGACAACGGAATCGGCATCGACCCCCAGCATGCCGAGTACATCTTCAACGTCTTTAAACGGCTACATGGACGCCGGTATTCCGGTACCGGAATCGGGCTTGCCATTTGCAAAGCTGCGGTACAGCGGCTTGGTGGTCGAATCTGGGTTGAATCAATCGTGGAACAAGGATCCACGTTCTTCTTCAGCCTTCCGCAAAACGCAAATAAATGAATCAAGTTCTGCACAATATTCTTTTAATTGAGGATAATCCGGGAGATGTCTGGCTCATCGAGGAGTCGTTGCGCACCCAAGGGATTCGCTACAACATGAGGCGATGTGAGACAGTAGACGACGCCTTGCAAGTTGTGACGAGCTATCGTGCGTCGGATCCGGATGTTCCGGATTTGATCCTGCTGGACTATAACTTGCCGGGTGGCGAGTCACTTGCTGTTATTGAAGCAGCAGTGAAGAATCCAGCGTTGGCCGGCGCCCGGAAAGCTGTGGTCACGTCGTCGGTTTCACCTCGCGACAGGCGGAATGCTCTGCAAACCGGGGCAGAATGCTTTATTTACAAACCTGCTGATCTGGATTCATTTTTGACGGACATCGGTCAAGCGATCCAACGCCTTCTTTCCGGCCCACCCCCGGAGAATGCTGCGTCTGGCGAAGACGTTGCTTAGGAATCCGCTCAGGCTATTCCGTTCTGCGATCCTTCTTCAAAGGCGGGCACTCCCGTTCGCCGACGGTAAAACCTTCCAGGCGATTGCTCCCATCCGATAAAAAAATTGCCGTGTAATCTCTACGTGTGCAGCGCCACTCCGGTGCAGCATCTGCTGCATTTCCGCGGTCGTGTAAGCCTGGCGGACGGATGCGGGAGCGTCATTGCGCGTAAGCCGGCTGCGATAGATAAGGCGGCCCCCGTAGGCTGTTGCGAGGTTTGCGGGGTGGCGTATCAGGTCGTTAATTAAAACCGCTAACCGGGAGCAGCGCAGCCCCTCTTTCACAAACATCTCAACCTCGTCTGGGGCGAGATGATGAACGAACAAACTACAACTGACTAAGTCGAAGCTGGCATCGCGAAAAGGGAGAATCAAGGCGTCGCCGACCACCTTGGGGTCTCCGTCGCCCATATGACTGGCTCGCCGGTCTAACAGCATCGATCGCAGGTGAATGCCGCAGGGTTGAAGAGAGGCGCGAACCGATTGCGGCAGATCTCCTGTGCCTGCGGCTACCTCGAGCGAAGAGAAGTCGGATTTCCCGCTCACCTTAGCGACCAGTTCGACCATCCGCTTCGTAGTCGCCACCCCTCCGAAATAGCGGTTTAAGAAGCGTAAATCTGCTAAAGACCGCGTCACTTCAATAGGCGTGCCCGCATCATCGTCTAGCAGTTCGCGGCTGGGAAGTCTCTTCATAACGCATGCCCCCAGCTATAGCAGCTCTTTCAATCGAAGAGCATCCCGAGGAGCATAACCGGAATCGTCGTTATCGAAGTAGACATATACCGCGGCGAGCTTCTCGCGCCACTTGCGTATCTTCTGTGCCCATTCTTCGAGCGAAGCGTCGCTATAACTGCCCTGGTACTTGCCTCCCGGGCCGTGCAAACGAATGTACGAGAAATCGGCAGTCACTTGAAATGGCGCGACGTAGCCCGCCAAATCAAATATGCAATACCCCGCGTTGTGTTTCGCAAGCAAGTCGTATGTCTGTGCGGTATTCCAAGTATCGTTTCGAAATTCGAAAGCACAGCGCCGCCGAGGAAGAAGATCGAGAAATGCTCCTAACCGGTCTAAATCGAGCGTCCAATTTGGAGGCAGTTGAAAGAGGATAGGCCCAAGTTTGGGATCAAGCACAGTAACCACATCGAGGAAGCGGCGAAGACCCTCCTCAGCGTTGTTGAGCTTTTTCATATGCGTGAGGAAGCGGCTACCCTTCACGGCGAAATGGAACCCGGGCGGCGTGGAATCCCGCCAGCTCAACAGGCTGCTTTCGGCCGGCAGTTTATAAAACGTATTATTCAGCTCCACAGTGTCGAAATGTTGAATGTAGTGGGCCAGCATGCGGGAACCAGGAAGCCGTGGAGGATAAAAATTCCCCACCCAATGCTTGTAGTGAAAGCCCGATGTTCCAATCCAAATCTCGCCCACATTCTGATTGTCGGCCCGACCCGCTACGGAACGTAATCTGCCTCTGCTGCAGCCCAGAGTCCGGAACTTCCAAAGTCGCTCCCTCATAATCAAGCAGAGGGAGCAAGAATATGAACCCAGCAGTAGAACCACTGACCAATCGCCCGCTCACCGAGCGCCCTGCATGGAAAAACCTCGAAGTTCATTTTCGCGAGATGCACGAACTCCATCTCCGTCAGCTATTCGCTACTGACCCGGAGCGTGGCAAGCGTATGACACTCGAAGCCGAGGGCATTTACCTCGACTACTCCAAAAACCGCATCACAGACCAGACTCTCAAGCTCCTGTTCCAGCTCGCCGACGAATCCGGCCTGAGAGAGCGGATCGATGCGATGTTCCGAGGTGACAAGATTAATACGACCGAAAACCGGGCAGTGCTGCATGTTGCCTTGCGCGCGCCGCGTGGGACATCAATCCTTGTCGATGGCCATAACGTCGTACCGGATGTGCACGCCGTCCTCGACAAAATGGCCGAGTTCTCCAATCGCATTCGAAACGGGGCCTGGAAAGGCTACACGGGTAAACGAATTCGCAACATCATCAACATCGGCATTGGCGGCTCGGACCTAGGGCCCGTTATGGCTTATGAAGCGCTAAAACATTACAGCGACCGCTCGATGACCTTTCGGTTCGTTTCGAATATTGACGGGACCGACTTCGCGGAAGCGGTCCACGATCTCGATCCCTCCGAGACACTCTTCATCATCTCTTCAAAAACCTTCACTACTCTCGAGACGATGACGAACGCTCACACCGCTCGCGACTGGTCACTCAATGGCCTGGGCGGTGACGAAAAATCGGTCGCCAAGCATTTTGTTGCCGTCTCGACGAATACCGCGGAAGTATCAAAATTCGGTATCGACACGGCCAATATGTTCGGCTTTTGGGATTGGGTCGGAGGCCGGTACTCGATGGATTCCGCGATTGGCCTCTCGACCATGCTTGCGATCGGCCCCGAGGACTTCAGGGCCATGCTCGGTGGCTTTCATAAAATGGACGAGCACTTCCGCAAGGAACCGTTCGAACAAAACCTACCCGTACTCATGGGACTCCTGACGGTCTGGTACAGCAATTTCTTTGGCGCTGAAACGGTAGCGGTCTTGCCCTATGAGCAATATTTGAAGCGGTTTCCCGCCTATCTCCAGCAACTAACGATGGAGAGCAATGGTAAACATGTTACGCTGAACGGCGCCAAGGTCGGCTATCAGACCGGTCCCATTTACTGGGGCGAGCCGGGAACCAACGGCCAGCACTCTTTCTATCAACTCATCCATCAGGGAACGAGGCTCATCCCTTGCGACTTCATTGCGTTCGGCCAAGCACTCAACCCGTTGGGGCCGCATCATGACATGCTGCTTGCGAACGTCTTTGCACAGGCCGAGGCGCTGGCGTTCGGTAAAACGAGCGATCAGGTCAAAGCTGAAGGCACGCCCGAATGGCTTGTCCCGCATCGCGTTTTCGAAGGCAACCGCCCGTCAAACACGATTCTTGCAGAACGCCTCACACCCGAGATGCTGGGCAAGCTCGTCGCCCTTTACGAGCATTCTGTCTTTACCCAGGGCACGATCTGGGGTATTGATTCATTCGATCAATGGGGAGTGGAATTGGGCAAAGTGCTGGCACAACGCATTATCCCGGAACTCGAGAGTCCGCAAGATCCTAAACTCGAGCACGACGGCTCGACCAATAACTCGATTCGCCGCTATCGGAAGTACAAGCAGACCGCCTAATCAGGCGTAGGCCGAAGGCCTCTCTGCAAGTAAAGCTCTAACATCTATCAAAGGAGTCAATTCATGCAACTTGGAATGATTGGTCTTGGAAGAATGGGCGCCAACATGGTGCGGCGCCTTCTCAAGGGAGGCCACCGTGCGTCGTATTCGATATGTCGCCAAAAGCGGTAGACGCGCTAGTTCAGGAGAGCGCGATCGGGTCGGCCGATCTTCCCGATTTCATAAAGAAGCTGGAGAAGCCTCGCGCGATCTGGTTGATGGTTCCCGCAGCAGTGGTGGATAACACCATAGCCGAGCTCGTGCCCCATCTCGAGCCCGGGGACACTCTGATAGACGGCGGCAACTCGTATTACGTCGACGATATCCGGCGGGCAAAGGAACTCGCCTCGAAAGGGAATTCACTACGTAGATGTCGGAACAAGCGGAGGCGTGTGGGGTTTGGAACGAGGCTACTGCATGATGATCGGTGGCGAGGTAGAGGTTGTTAAACGTCTCGATCCCATCTTCGACAGGCTTGCGCCCGGGTCGGGAGACATTCCGCGCACACCGGGACGTGAAAAGATTGAAGGCACCGCCGAACTGGGCTATTTGCATTGCGGTCCCAATGGCGCCGGGCATTTCGTCAAGATGGTCCACAATGGCATCGAGTACGGTTTAATGGCGGCCTATGCAGAAGGCCTCGGCGTTCTTCGCGATGCCAACATCGGCAAACAAACGCATACGATAGATGCCGAAACCACGCCGCTGCGCCGCCCCGAGCACTATCAATATGATTTCAATCTCCGCGATGTGGCCGAGGTGTGGCGCCGCGGAAGTGTCATCGCTTCGTGGTTGCTCGATTTGACTGCCGCAGCGCTCGCTGAAGACCCAGCTCTGGCGAAGTTCACCGGGCACGTTTCGGATTCGGGTGAGGGCCGTTGGACAATCAAAGCTGCCATCGACGAAGCTGTGCCCGTGCCGGTCCTCTCCACCGCGCTCTATCAGCGTTTCAGTTCACGCGGTGAGGCTGATTATCAGGACAAGCTGTTATCCGCCATGCGTTATCAGTTCGGCGGACACCTCGAAAAGGTGCTTTCTTCGACCGTATAAAAGTGCTCTCTCCCGGCATGCGAGGAATCGACGCTTGAAATACGTACTCGCTTTAGATCAGGGAACCACAAGCTCAAGAGCCATTCTTTACGATCGGGACGGCACAATACGCGGCCTGGCCCAACGCGAGTTCGAACAGATTTACCCGCGTTCGGGCTGGGTCGAACATGATCCAGAGGAGATATGGGCATCGCAGATGAGCGTTGCCGTGGAGGCGCTGAGTCGAGCCAATGCCGCCCGCGGGACATCGCTGCGCTCGGCATTACCAATCAACGCGAAACCACAATCATCTGGGACCGCAAGACCGGCAAACCGGTGTACAACGCGATTGTGTGGCAAGACCGCCGCACCGCAACGATCTGCGCCAGATCTTCGCGCGCAAGGTTTCGAAGAGAGGATAAGCCAGAAGACAGGCTTACTGATCGATGCTTACTTTTCCGCAACGAAGATCCTCTGGATTCTCGAAAATGTGAAAGGTGCGCGCGAAAAGGCGAACGCCGGAGAACTTGCTTTTGGGACTGTTGACAGCTGGTTGATTTGGAACCTAACGAGCGGAAAGCTGCATGCGATTGATGCTACCAACGCCTCGCGTACCATGCTGTTCAACATTCATGAAGGCGATGGGACACGGGAATTTTGGATGCCCTGCGCATTCCGAGATTCACTGCTTCCCGAGGTCCGCCCTTCCAGCGGAAAATACGCTCACGTTTCGACAAGTCTCGGCCTCGAAGATGTCTTGATCGCAGGGGTCGCCGGAGACCAGCAGGCAGCTTTATTCGGACAAGCATGCTTCTGTCCAGGCATGGCCAAATGTACTTACGGCACGGGCGCGTTTCTGCTACAGACTCTCGGCGAAGAGAGTGAAGCAATCAAAGAACCGGTTGCTGACTACCGTCGCGTGGAAGAGGGACAACACAACTCGAATATGCGATGGAAGGCAGTGTCTTCATTGCCGGTTCGGTTGTCCAATGGCTTCGCGATGGACTTGGGATCATTCGCGCTTCGGAAGACGTTGAGGCGCTTGCTTTGAGTGTCCCGGATAGCGGGGATTTGTACGTTGTTCCCGCATTTACCGGGCTCGGCGCGCCGCACTGGGACCCGCACGCTCGAGGCGCCATCATCGGCATCACGCGAGGAACAAAGGCCGGGCACATAGCGCGAGCTTCACTCGAAAGCATCGCCTACCAGGTTGCGGATTTACTCGAAGCGATGCAAGAGGACTCCGGCATTCCTGTTAAAGAGTTGAGAGTCGATGGCGGAGCGGCGCGAAACGACACTCTTCTGCAATTTCAGGCGGATCTGCTCGGGATCCGGGTCGTACGGCCCGCCATTACCGAAACTACGTCTCTCGGAGCGGCATTTCTCGCCGGCCTTGCGGTTGGCTTCTGGAAGGATTTGGAAGAAATTCAGAGCTTCTGGAAGATGGACAAGGAGTTCTCTCCCCAACGGTCCCGGACAGAAGTCGAGATTCTTCACAACCGGTGGCATCAGGCGCTCGGGCGCGCTAAGGCTTGGAGTGAGCCCGAAGCGAGAGAGTTGAACAAGTAAGGAAATGAGCACAAAATGACCAGGCCGGAAATGCTCAACCGTCTCTATTCGCATCAAGCGGAATGGGACATCATCGTGGTTGGGGGCGGCGCAACTGGAGTTGGAGTGGCCATCGATGCTGCTTCGCGCGGGTATGACACGCTGCTGCTCGAAGGCAGCGATTTCGGGAAGGGCACATCCAGCCGAAGCACGAAGCTAGTGCATGGCGGTGTTCGTTACCTCGAACAGGGAAACGTCTCGCTGGTGATGGAGGCGCTGAAAGAGCGCGGCCTCTTGCGTCAGAATGCCCCCCATCTGGTGAGTGATCTGGCCTTCGTCGTGCCCAACTACGATTGGTGGGAAGCGCCGTTCTATGGCCTGGGACTCAAGCTCTACAACATCCTCTCCGGCAAGTATGGATTCGGCCCATCTAAGGTTCTTTCCAGGGAAGAGACTCTCGAACGCCTGCCGACCGTCAATCCCGACGGTCTCCGCGGTGGCGTAGTTTATTACGACGGTCAGTTCGACGACGCCCGCCTGCTCATAAACATGGTGGCAACAGCGGCCGAACAAGGCGCGACACTCATCAACTACTGCCTCGTCACCGGATTGACAAAGGGCAGCGACGGTTTCATAAACGGGGTTGTTGCCCGCGATGAGGAGAGCGGCCAGGAGTTCATTGCGACGGCAAAAGTTGTCGTCAATGCGACCGGCCCGTTTACGGATGCTCTCCGGAAGCTGGCAGATCCTTCCGTCGCGCCGATGATTTCACCAAGTCAGGGAATTCATCTGGTTTTCGATCGATCGTTTCTGCCGGGCGAATCGGCCATCATGGTACCCCGCACCAGCGATGGCCGCGTCATGTTCGCGATTCCCTGGCATGGCCATACACTCGTTGGCACTACCGATACCCCCATCCCGCAGCCAACCTTAGAGCCTTCTCCCATGGAAGAGGAGATTGAATTCATTCTGAAAACTGCCGGCGAGTATTTGCACAAAGCGCCTACTCGCAGCGATGTATTGAGCGTGTATACCGGAATTCGGCCGCTCGTGAAGGCCGCCAGCGCGGGTAACACCGCGGCCCTCTCGCGTGATCACACCATACACATTGATGAATCGGGACTGTTGAGCATCGCAGGCGGCAAATGGACCACCTATCGGAATATGGCTGAAGATTGCGTGAGATCACGCCGCAATTTTAGGAAAGCTGCCGGAACGCGACTGTTTCACAAAACGGCTCAACATACATGGATTTCATCCACAATCTCAGAGGTTCGGCCAGCTCTCTCTCTATGGCTCTGACGCGCCTGGAATCCAAGAGCTGATGCGCAGTGAGCCTCACTGGCGCAGCCGCTAACGGCCGCTCTCCCGTATGTCGCAGCCGAAGTCGTTTGGGCGGCCCGCTATGAAATGGCGCGAACCGTCGAGGATGTCCTGTGCCGGCGAACCCGTGCGCTATTCCTGAACGCGAAAGCCGCGCTGGAAGCCGGCCCCAAAAGTCGCATCGCTCATGGCGCGCGAACTCGAATATCGACTCAACGTGGGAGTCGCAGCAGCTCGTGGCCTTCCGGCAGATTGCGATGCACTTCAGTCTCGAGAACAACCTAGCCGGCAAGAACGCGTTGGGCACGTAAGGAAGGGTCCCGTCAAATAGGGCGAGGCGTCGAGAACCCAGCTTGCGCAGCGCCGTGCAAAACGGTAGGTTTCCGGAACGGCCGCCGTCCAGGCCTTTTGGCGGCAATCGCTGCCTCGTGAGCCGCCCGCTCTGCTAGCAAACCGGCAAAATCGGAATCAATAGCAAGGTAATTGCGAAAACGTTCGGAAAGGCCGGATTCACATTCCAATGCATCCTGAAGGAGCTGGCGGCAGAATACCGGCCCGATCTGGAATGGTACGTGGTATTTCGCGAAAAGAGCCAAATCTACGCAGACCGCATATGGGCTGGCCGGCTCCTGCTTTCGCACAGCATCAAAGCTATAGCGCCGGTTGTTGCCATCTTGCGTGAAACCGTTATAAACGAGTTGAACGTCCATTCACATCCCGCTTCCCTAATTGTTCTATGAGCAGCCGGGAACGAAGAGATGTTTTTCGACGAAGAGCAGCCGCAGGTAGGACACTTGAGTTTAACACGTTTCAGAGGCTCACGCGGCCTGATGAGAATAAAGCGTACCATGGAGATATAAGCGATCCGGTCGAAAAGAGGGCGGTATGTTACTTAGGCCCATGTCACTCAAGCCATGGTTCAGCAGAATAGTTTTGCGCTGGCGCCGGTTAAAGCAGCGATATTCCCGCACTACCGGCAAGCGACCTCGAATCCGTTGTCACCAGGCTGTGGACCTGCAAAGGCAAATTTTTCGGCTACCGATTGGACGACGCTCTGTTTGCCTCTGACGGACGGCAGGCTGGTCAATTTTCAGAAGGCGACGAGATCTATGATCGGTACGGCAGCTACGCTGGAGAGATTCGCAAAGGAAACCGGTTGGTTACCAATATCAGCAAGCGGGATTGGAGTCGGGCGCCGTTTACGCCTGCAGCCGGTGTTCGGTTCAGACCCAGCGGCGACTTGAACTCGATAGAGGTCATGGCCGGCTTCGAAGATTTTTCGATCATCGGCGAGTAATCGAATGCAAGCGCAAAGGGCGATTGCCCTTTCCTAAAAACAAAATCCTAAATGACCCATAGGGTTTCTCGTAACAGAGTCTGCAACGGAGCGCCGTTTCGGTCATTGGTGCCCTTTTGCGCGGGTAAACTGAAAGTCATAGTATCGCCGTATTCGTCTTTAAGCAATCCCCTAAAATCAAATAATCCCTATGAGACTTGTCATCGCTCTGCTCGCGCTGAGCACTGCTGCGCTGCCGGCGCAGAATGCGAATCTGACAGAGACGTATCATGATGCAGCGAGCCGCCTGATTAATGCAGCCCTCGCAGACAAAGAGGCCTACGCGCGGCTCACGTATCTCTGCGACCGTATCGGTAACCGGCTGAGCGGTTCGCCCGCGCTCGACCAGGCTGTTGCGTGGTCAGTCGCGCAGATGAAAGCGGCTGGCCTCACGAATGTTCAAACAATTCCCGCAAAAGTGCCGCACTGGGTGCGAGGGCAAGAATCGGCTCAGATTCTCGCGCCCGTCGAGCGTCCGTTGCACATGCTTGGGCTTGGGATGAGTGTAGCGACGCCACCGGAAGGCATCACCGCCGATGCGCTGGTCGTGTCGAACTTTGATGAGTTGGCCGCGGCCGGCGAAAAAGTAAAGGGCAAAATTGTTGTTTATAACGTGCCCTACGAAGGCTACGGCAAAACGGTTATCTATCGCGCCATTGGGCCGTCACGCGCTGCCAAGATGGGCGCTGTAGCGGTGCTCGTTCGCTCCATAACGCCTCTGGCCATGCAAATACCGCATACAGGCTCGCTCTCTTACGATCCCAGCGTACCCAAAATTCCCGCCGCCGCGATTTCAATTGAGGACGCGATGCTGCTGGATCGAATCCAACACTCCGGCGATACGCCGCGAATTCATCTCGCCATGCAAGCACACATGGAGCCCGATGTCGAGAGCGCCGATGTGATGGGCGAGATTCCGGGAAGTGAAAGGCCCCAGGAAGTAGTCGTGATGGGCGGCCATCTCGATTCCTGGGACGTGGGAGAGGGTGCGCAAGACGACGGCTCAGGGATAATGGCAAGTCTCGAAGCTGCCGTGCTGATCAAACGGGCAGGGCTTCACCCGAAGAGAACCATCCGCGTGGTGTTCTGGGTGAACGAGGAAAACGGCAGCCATGGCGCAGAGGCATATAGAGCCTGGGTCGGCGATCAGATCCACAACCACGTAGCTGCTATTGAGATGGATGGCGGCGCGGAGCGCCCGACCGGATTCGGCTACTCGACCTTTCGGTATGTTCGCGGCACCAGCATGAATATGACGGCTCCGCAAATGACTCGCGCTCAGCAACAATCATTGACGATCTGCGAGCAGATTTCAGCCCTGTTGCAGCAGATTGACGCGACGCACGTTCGGCCGTTTGGGGGAGGCGAGGACATTGCACCATTGACACGAGATGGAGTGCCCAGCCTGAGTCCGGCTACCGTAGGCGCTCATTATTTCGACTGGCACCATACCATCACGGACACCCTCGATAAAGTGAACCCGGAAGATTTCAATCGCGATATCGCAGTACTCTCCGTGCTCGCTTATGTGCTGGCGGATATGCCGGGCCAGCTCAGCGGAATGCCGGCCACCGGCACGGAATAACCCTTTTCAAACAACGAGACTTGATACACTGCTGAGCAACCTCGCTTACGCGAGGGTAGGGGAATTTTATCCCGCTTCCAAAAGGGGATTGTCATGCTTCCACGTCGAATTCCGTTCCTTACGATGCTAGCGAGCGTTCTCGTTCTAGCCGTTTCCGCGAACGCTCAAACGAGTTTTGGCCGCATCTCCGGCACGGTAACCGATCCGGCCGGCGCCGTGATTGCCGGAGCAAACATTACCATCACGAACGTTGATACGCAGGCAACCCGCACTGCCGCCACCGACAATAGCGGGTTCTATTCCGTCACCGAACTTCCAGTCGGGAACTATTCGGTTAGCGCAAGTGAAAAAGGATTCCGGCCTCAACAGCGGACCGGTCTCACCATGGTCGCCGACGCGCGCCTGACCGTCGATCTGCAACTGCAACTTGGTGATGTAAGCCAGTCGGTAGAAGTCGTTGCGCAGAGTGCGGTGCTGAACACGACTTCGGGCGAGCTGTCACATGTCATCGATACCAAACAAGTCGCGAACCTGGCGCTGAATGGCCGAAACTACATCCAGTTGATGACCATGGTTCCTGGAGCCGTGGTCACAACACCCGACCAATTCAGTATTACGACCAGCCTCTCGTCTACCGCACAGACCATTAATGGCAATCGCTCCGACACGAATAACCTGACGGTCGACGGCGCCTACAACCAGGTGGCGGGCAGCAATGGCAGCCTCATGAACAACGTGAGCGCCGAGTTCATTCAAGAGGTGAAACTGCAAACATCGAATTTTTCAGCGGAGTACGGGCGCATGTCGGGGCCGGCCTTTAACATCGTCACGAAAAATGGGACGAATGAATTCCACGGCGCGGCATTTGAATACTTTCGTAACGACCTTTTAGATGCGAGAAACTACTTCGCGCCTAAGAAGACCGAACTGCGGTTTAACGACTTCGGTTACGATCTCGGTGGTCCGCTCGTCAAGAACAAACTATTCTTCTTCGTCGGCGAGGAATGGAAACGGCTGCGGCAGCAGCAGAACCCGACGCGACTCACAGTGCCGGATTCGGCGGAATTGAGCGGAAACTTCGCTGGGCTATCGCAACTCTTCTACCCCGGAACGAAGACGCCCATACCCGGCAATAACATCTCTTCGATGATTACGCCGGACGGCCATGCGATTGCGAATGTCTATAGCCTCATGTCGGGCCTCGGTACATCGTTTTCAAATACGCCTACAGCGAACAATCTCACGATGGCTCCCGCTAACCCATTCGACTTCCGTGAAGATATTGTGCGGCTCGACTACAGCATCAACGACAAAAACAGCGTGTATGGCCGTTGGATACAGGATTACAACCAACTCGTCGATCCCTTCGGAACATTCTCCAATAGCAACATTCTTCCTACCACGCCCACGCTTCGTATGCGTCCTGGCGAAAGTTTTTTGGTTGCCGAGACGTGGCTGCCGACGCCGAACATCGTGAACGAAGTTCGCGCCAATGCGAGCTGGGCATCGCAGCACATTCCGCCTTATGGGACCAACTGGCTCCGCAGCACCTATGGATTTCAGTTTCAGCAGCTCTATAACGGCGGCGAATACGACAACGGAATTCCGTACGTCACAATCACCAACTTCGCCGGCTTTCAGGGACCCAACTTTGCGCTGATGTCGCCCAGTACGGATATTCAGTTCACCGACACGCTTTCCGTAACCCTGGGCTCTCATTTGATTAAGGCCGGCGCCCTCTTCATCCGTGACCGAGTGGATCAGAACGGGCGTCCGTATTACACAGGGAACATCACCTTCAACGCGAGCGGCACGCCCACGTCTACGGGAAATGCTCTCGCTGACGCATTACTCGGAAATTTCAAGAGTTACAGCGAGGCAAGCGCCGATCCTGTGGGCTTCTTCCGCTTTTCGCAACCGGAGGCGTTCGTACAAGACAGTTGGAAAGTGAATTCGAAGCTGAGTCTCGAAATCGGCGTTCGCTATCAGTACATGCAGCCGATGTACACACAAGCGAATAACATGGCGAATTTCTCCGCTGGGCTATACAATCCGGCGCAAGCCGTCACAGTCACATCGAAAGGAACCGTCGTTGCCGGGTCAGGCAACCCATACAACGGCATCATTGCGGCCGGATCGGGCGTTCCCAAGAGCCAGCAGGGCAGGGTACCTGGGTCGACCACAAATCCGCTGTTTCAGCAGATACCGACAGGAGCACCCCGCGGCCTGTACAACTCCGCTAATCTGTTTGCGCCGCGCTTTGGCTTTGCCTATTCGCCCGACCAGAAGACGGTCATTCGTGGTGGCTTCGGAATCTTCTACGACCGGCCCGAAGGCAACGTGACGTTCTCTCAAGTGAACCTGCCGCCCTTCCTGCAAACATCGGAATACGACAATGGCAATTTGTCGAATATTGCGGGCGGAGCTAAAGGTGCTTCTCTGCAAAGCCTGACGGCGATAAACCCGAATCTACAGTTCACATCGACTTACCAATACAGCTTCAGTATTCAGCGTGAATTGCCGCGATCGATGTTCTGGGAAACCTCGTATGTCGGGAATCTTGGGCGTTATCTGCTCCGTGATCCGAATATTAACTATGCGACGCTGCCTTTGGTTGCGGCCAATCCCTCGTCTTCGCCGAACGTCTTCGTGCCCTATCTCGGCTACAGCAGTGTGCAGCAATATCAAAGCGATTCCACTTCGAATTACAACGCCCTTCAAACGTACGTTTCGAAGAGAGCCGGAGACGTGCTCTTCACCGGAGGCTATACGTGGTCGAAAGCTCTCGGTGATTCGAGCGGCGAAGGCGACAATATCGAGGATTGGCAGAACCGACATTTCAATTACGGTCCGCTGTCCTTCGATCGCCGGCATACGTTCACCGGAACCTTCGTCTGGCAATTGGCGGCACTGCGAAACCAAAAAATGATCGTTCGCGGAGTTGCGGGTGGATGGCAGTTGAGCGGGGTGATCCGCCTCCAGACCGGAGCGTACAATTCAATCGTCGGTAGCACTCCCACCGGCACCCGGCGAGCCGACTATTTGGGCGGCCCAACGCTTGTGGCCAATCCGGGTCCAAATAGCTGGATCAATACTTCAGCATTTGCGATTGCTCCAACCGGCCGTTACGGCAGTTCCGGGACGGCGATCGTCGAGGGTCCGGGCCTGCAGTCGTATGACATTTCCCTTGCAAAACACTTTCTGTTCCGTGAGCGGTTTGATCTGAAATTGCAGGGCGACTTCTTTAACCTTTTCAACATCACAAATTTTCAGAACCTCGCCGGCTCGAGCCTTCAAGTGGGCACATCGAGCTTCGGTACGATTTCGAGCGCCTATCCGCCGCGCAACGTGCAGTTGAGCTTGCACCTTTCTTTTTAAGCCTCCATTCGCATGTCAACAGTATCTTTGCGGATACGCCGCTTCACTGCACTCGCTCTATTTTTGGCGCTAGTCTGGTTGAGGAGGCGGCTGGAAAAATACATAACTGCTCGGTCAAGAGTCAAGGAGCGGTTGTTTTAAGGCTTTCAGCAGCCCATTAGGAAAGGACAAGGTATGGCAGATGCCCCAAAGGCAGTAGCACATGGAGACGTTACCCAGCGCGTGGGTGTCGAAGTGATTCGCGCGCGAGGCGTAGACGTTGACAAGCTGATTAAACTGTTGATCGCGAATGCCGCAGCGGAATTCGCGAGCACCTACTACTACTACACAATTCTTCGCATGCATCTGGCGGGGTATGAAGATTATAAAGAGATTTGCGAGGACGCACGCTTAGAAGATCGAGCGCACTGGGAATTGATTGTTCCTCGCATCTATGAGCTCGGTGGAGAGCTTCCCAACGATCTGCCGGAATTTCATAATCAGGCTGGTTGCATTGCGGCGAAGCTTCCCAATCCGCCGACGGTGGTGAACATTCTGACAGTGCTGCTTGAATCCGAGCGATGCGCCATTCGCAGTTGGAGCGCGGTGTGCGATATGACTTTCGGGAAAGATCCACGGACGTACGATATGGCTGCCAGAATTCTCAATGAAGAGATTGAGCACGAGGCCTGGTTCATCGAGCTGCTTGCCCATGAGCGCGATGGCAAGTCGATTCCCTCAGGCCACTTCCGGCGCGGCGAGCCAGGCGAAGCGCCCTACAGCAAAAATCGCGCGCTTCTACAATCCTTAAGGGTGATGAGGCTCTCTTTAGAGCCACTAGTTGCATGTCAAATGATGGCGCTTTCCTGGTAACGCTCGAAACCCCAGAAGGAGAGCGCCAATTTCGCTGCCGCCCGGATGAATTTATCTGGAATGCCGCAGCCCATAGCCGCATCATATTGCCCTCGATTTGCCATCAGGGCCGGTGCTTAACGTGCGCCGGCCGCCTACTCGAAGGTACTGTCGACCAGTCCAGCGCCAACACATTCTTTCCATGCCGATACAGAAGCTGGATTCGTATTGGTCTGCACCGCGAAACCGCGAAGCGATCTGCGTATTCGGACTCATCAACAATTATTAATGCGCCAGCATCGCGCACGCCTCGGGTTGCCGGCGCCGTATCTATGATCGGGAGCACACGTTCTGCAGTTAACTGGCGGCTAATGTACGAACTCTATGCCGCGCCCAACAATAACAACGTAGGCAAGACCGAGCACGACAGCGGCGATCCACCATACAGCCTGGCGGTGTATCAGCAGTGTGCGGGTGGCCGCTTTGGCGGGCAGCATTGTGTCCGCCCACAGTAATCCAGAAGACCCGCCGAAGGCCGCAGGCACGGTCGAAACGAGAAGAAGCTTCAACCCAAGCGGGTCGAATGCACCGGCCGCGCAACTGAAGAGACACGCCGCAAGGTAAGGTAATCGGCCTACGATGTTGTACGCTCGTCGATTCGCGCAAAAAGGTTTGATCGCAACCGCAAGAAGGCGCATGGCGACGACATACAGCGCGGCGCCGAAGATTGCCATGACAATGCGCAGTGTCCGCTGATGGGGCCATTCACGGATCACCTCTTGCCAGTCTCCAAAGCCAATGACGCCTGAGAAGAGAAAGTAACCCGCTCCTGAAAGGAGATTGAACGCCGCTAAAAGCCAGAGGAAATAGCGAAGATTCGCGTGATTGCCCGCACACCGCGAAGCGAGTAAAGAGATGGCGCCGGCAAACAGGTTAACCAGCGTTCCACCCGCGTCGACCCAACGGTCCGGACGCAAGGTTGAAAGGTGGTTACTCGTAAGCTCCGTGGGGACATCGCCGCGCAGCCAGGCGGTAACGCCATGGCCGACAGCCTCATGCAATAGGTGTGCCGACCCAGAGGCAAGCACTGCCATGCTAATAATCATCGCCTTGCTATGCCCCTCGGACATGGGAATCAATCTATCGCAAGGGTCTTTCCAGTCCACGCCTTCACTTGATCGTACGACGGTATGCCCACCGCTCCGCCAATCTTCTCAACACTCTTCGCCGCTACTGCGTTAGCAAACCGGCCGGCCTCAGCGAGCGATTCTCCTCGCAGATGTGCGGCGAGGAAACCGGCCACAAAGCAATCGCCCGCGCCTGTTGTATCCTTCGCGTCCACCGCAAAGCCTGGGCAATCACATGCGCTCTCGACTGTTCGAATGGAACAACCGCGGTCCCCCAGTTTTACGATGACGACGCGCACTCCCCTGGAAAGCAGCACTTGAGCGGCGTCCGCCGGAGTCGATGCGCCGGTAATCATCCTCCCTTCGTCTTCGTTCACAAACATGAAATCGAGCAAGGGCAGACATGGCGCCAAGTCACGCATCCAAGACCCCTGCGGATCCCAGTTTGTATCGAGCGACGTCGTCAAATGCGCACGGCGAGCGCGAATTAGCATTTCCGCCGCATGTTCGCGAAGGCTCGGCAGCACGAACAGGCTTGCCAGATGATAATGGCGCATGCCCCGCAAGAGATCCGCCGTAAAATCAACCGGGCTCGAGAAGGCCTTTTTGCTGGCGCCCAACCGGTGAAGAAACATGCGTTCACCCGATTGATTCACCATCGCTATGGAAGCAGCGGTAGGCGCGTTGGCCCTCGTAAGCCATCGAGTGTCCACGCCAGCCGATTGCAGCCGCTCGCATACAAATCGCGCTTGATCGTCGTTACCTACTACGCCCACTAACCGTGCTGGTACGCCGAGGCTTGCTAATGCAATCGTTGTGTTGGCACCGTTGCCGCCCACCTGGTATTCAATCGATTCGACGAGATTTGTCGCCCCCCAGCGCACGTCCTTCACTGGATGCACAAGGATGTCGAACACAATGCTACCGGAGCAGAGGACGCCTTCGTTCACGCCACCAGCTCTCTTTCGATCCATTGGATTTGCTGCACCGGTCCGACGGCGAGGCCCCAGAGCAGCGCTCCCGTAAGAACCACAACCGCGGCCACAACAAAGGCCATGGCGAATGATAATGTGTGTTCCACCACGAAGCCTGTTAACCAGGATGCGGCAACACCTGAGAGATTCCCCACTCCATTCTGGAGACTGGTCCAGCGGCCGGCGGCAAGAGGGCCGGCAAGCGTCTGCGTGATGGCCCAATGATTAGATGTGAACGCGCCAAACGACGCGCAGGATAACAGCAGCAGCGTTACGGCAAGCGTCTGATTGTGAACAATAGCCACCGGAAGAATCACCGTCGAAAAGGCCAGGCCGCCAACGACCACCGTCTTGCGTACGCGAGTCTGAGAAGTTCCCGCTGCGATGAACCGATCGGAAACCCATCCCGCCGTCAGCGTTGCTGAGGCAATCGTCAGGAATGCAAGCGACGTAATGCGCACCGTCCGGCTCATTGTGAATCCGCGTTCCTTAACCAGGTACTCCGGTAGCCACGTGAGTAGAAAAAACCAGAAGTAGTTGCCGCAAAAATGCCCCAGAAACGTGCCCCATGCCGATCGCTGGCGCAATATTTGCTGAAAGCCCGGACAGCTAGCCGAGGGTGTGGCGCTCAGGACGATGGAATGCGGCGACCAGCGAATCCAGGGGATGAGCCACAGAATCCCGGCCGCTCCCAGCACGATAAACAGATTGCGCCAGCCGAACTGAGTTAGCAAAAGTCCTCCGAGCGCGGTACCCACGGCCGGCCCGAGCTTAGATCCTGCGTCGAGAAGCGCATTGGCCTTGCCCCGGCCCTCAGCCGGAATCTCGGCAGCAAAGATTCGCGAGTAGCATGGATAGGCCACCGATTCTCCTGCTCCTAACAGCAGGCGCGCCGCAATGATTTCGCCAAGCCCGGAAGCGAAGCCGGTCAGCACCGTTGCACAGGACCACAGAAAAAGGCCGGCGCCCAAAATCATGCCCACTGGAAAGCGATCAGCAAACCAGCCCGCTATGCCGAAAAGTTGCAGCAGCGCGTATGTCCAAAAAAACACGCCCAGCATGCGGCCGGCCTGAATCGGAGAGAGCGAAAACTCACGCTCAATCGACGGAACGGCGAGAGACAAATTGCTGCGATCAATATAGTTGAGAAAGATAGAGGCAATCAGCATCGCCAGCAAGGTCCACTGCGCAGCGGTCATTCCGGTTGCCGCTTCGCGATTGGCACTCAAGCCGGCGTCCCTCCAGCAACCGCTTCCGCATCGACCGGTTGGAACCACCGCTCCCACGAAACTGCCCGTTCCAGGCATTCATTCACGGCGTTCACATTGCGCAGCCCCTCCGATTCCAACCACCGCAGCAGCGCGGCGCTGCCTCCTCGCGCGTATTCCGTGATGCCGCCTTGCCAATTCGCCCGTCCGCAGAGCACACCGGAAAATTGGGCTGCGGCTTCAGCCGCCATTCGAAGAGAAGCCACGAATTCGGAACTGCTGATACCGGCGCTCAAGTACACATACGGCCGTTGCGCTACCGCGTCCACTTCGCGATACCAATTAATGGCTTCCCGCATTGAATGGGCTCGTTGTCCCGAGTAAACAGCGCTTCCCTCCACGAAAGCTGCCACTACGGGAAACTCCACCTTCAGAACATCCACTTTGTAGAGCGGTTTCGAGAACTCAGCCATTACCCGCAATACCGCTTCTGGTTTTCGCTTCGAGAACTCCAGGCTCTTTGGATCGAGCCCCGCAGGATCATACACAACCGGTTCCAGCAGGAAGGGCATATCCAGCGATTCGCATTCGTTACCAATCCGCTCGATCCAGGCGCACTTCTCATCGTTTACCGCTGCATTGTCGTCAGGCGCATACGACAGCAGAATCTTCACCGCATCCGCTCCCAAATCGCGCAGTCGGCGCACCGACAGTCCCGGAGTCAAGGCAAGCATCCGATGTGGCCGCGGATTCTCGTACCCGTCCGCCTCATAGGTCATTAACAGGCCGCAGCCCTGGGCCCGTTCCGCGGCGGCATCCAGCCCGTACTCGGAATCAAGAAGAACGGCGCTTACGTTCGGCGTGAGAACCTTTGTCACTGCCCTTTTGAACTCGCTCAATTGCTGGTCCGATATCTCCTCGGGCCGATTGCGTTGAGCGGCGGCGATCATCTGACGCAGGCTCTTGCGCTGATCCATAGCAAGCGCCGCTATGATGCCGTTCGGTGTCGAGATCGCGCGCAGCCGCGTACGTCTTCCTGGTGAAATCTGAGTGCTGGTCATATCCGAAGCCTGTCATCCGCTAGGCAGGGCGCATGATTGCCCCCTTCCCGTCTACAAATTTCAGGCTCGTTAGAAGTTTACCTTGAAGCACAGTTGCGCCTGGCGCGGATAACGCGATGGCAAATTGCTTCACCAGCGACATGTCCCACCGCGGCGCCCAAGGATTGCGTACTCCCATCCGCTAGGCAACCGAGTGCTATCGGCAATGCTGGTAGAGACACTTCAATCTCAGCAATTCCCGTGACTCTGGATCAGCAGTAGCAGGCAACCGAGTTTTCCTGCCTCGAGCGCGCGATGGATGTCTTCATCTTCTTGATAGGTGGATAAACAATGATCTCGGCCGACGGGAACTCTGGCAAATAGCGGCAGATCGCTTCCACGCCGCTCATCACCGGCATCTTAAATCCATCAGCGTGATATCCGGCTGATGCTGTCGAAATAACTCCAAACCTTCACCGCCGTTGAGCCGCTGATGCTATTACCTCCATATGTGGCTCCGGCCCAATCGTCGCTGCCAAGCCGACCCTCATCAACCGGTGGTCGTCGATCAGCAGTATTCTAATTCGATCGTGAGAGACTGCCCTCCGTAGAAACCACCGAGAGACTTGGACGCCGACCTCGATTTGGGTACCGCAACCGGCGGCTGACCTCATTAAGTATTTGGCACGAATTTGGGCGGACCGCGGGAAGCGCGTTTCACGAGTGCCTACAGTGGACGAATTCACAATCATGAATTCACAAAGCATTTGACACGGAACCAAAAGGATCCGTATAATTCGAGTATAGGGAACTTAATGGTTCCCTATTTTAGAGATGCGACATGACGCTGTTTTCAAGGCATTGGCGGATCGAAGCCGTCGGCAACTCCTTGACCGCCTGCACGAGAAGAATGGGCAGACACTCGGAGAGCTGTGCGAAGGCCTGGATATGACTCGTCAGGCGGTCGCCAAGCACCTCGGGATTTTAAAGCGGGCAAATCTGGTGTCGTGGAAGCGCCAAGGCCGGGAGAGACTTCATTTCATCAATCCCGTACCGATCAACGAAATCGCGGAACGCTGGATCAGCAAGTTCGAACAACCGCGTCTGAGCGCGCTCTCAAAACTCAAGAAGAGGCTGGAAAAACAAGATGGCAACTAAGAACGATGAAAGCACCTTTGTTTATGTGACGTTCATTCGCACCACCCCGGAGCGGTTGTGGTCGGCGCTGACCGAGCCGGATTTCATGGAGGAATACTGGTTCGGCGTACACTTTGAGACCGAATGGAAACCCGGAGCGGCCTGGAAAATGCTCTATCCGGATGGACGCGTGACGGACGCCGGAGAAATTGTCGAATTCGACCCGCCCAAGCGTATTGTGCTTAAGTGGCGGCACGAACTCAGGCCGGAATTGAAGGCCGAAGGCTTTGCGCGTTGCACAATCGAGCTTGAGCCGGTATCGGATGCGGTCAAGCTCACGATCACACACACCATGGATCGCGCGGAGTCAAAGCTCATTCAGGCAGTATCCGGCGGCTGGCCGCGCATCCTCTCGAATCTGAAGTCCTTGCTCGAAACGGGCGAGATTGTTTTGAAGCAGTGAGGAGATCGTATGAGACTCGCGTATATTATTCCTTTTCTCGTGTTGGAAGTCGTAGCCTTTCCTGTGCGTGGGCAGAACACATCTGGCTCCGCGCGAATCGTTCGAGTGGAAGGCGACGTAAATGCGCCGGTGTCCCAGGTCTGGCGCGTCTTCACCACCACCGAAGGCGCAGAGGAGTTTTTCGCACAAAAAGCCAATATCAAGCTTGCGATCGGCGGACCTTACGAGATCCAGTTCGATCCGAATGACGAACGATCTGGCACCAAGGGGCTTAAGATCCTCAGCTACGCTCCCGAGGAGATGATCTCATTCCAATGGAATGCTCCACCGCAATTGCCTGAGGTGCGAAACGGCGGCACGTGGGTTGTTGTTGAGATGCATCCGATTGACGCGTACAGGACTCAGGTGAGCATAACTCATCTCGGTTGGAAAAAGGGACCGGAATGGGACCAGGCGTATGCACATTTTCAGCGCGGCTGGAGCGAGCTGATGAACCGGCTTGAGAAGCGATTCACTGATGGCCCGATTGACTGGGGCAAGCAACACATGATGTATCAGGAAACTGAAGTTCGCAATCGGTGAGCTGAAGGAACAAAAATATGACGGCTCGCGAAATCCGGCTCAATGTCAAAACCACCGCCGCCCAGGGATACGCGCTTGTGAACGGCCTGAAGATCTATTACGAAATTCAGGGAGCCGGCGATCCGCTGGTTTGTATCCCTCCGGCCTTTGGATACGCCGGACTCAATTCGTACCCTGCGCTGGTTCAAAGCCACAGGGTCATTACGGTTGATCTCCAAGGGCATGGTCGCACGCTGGACATTCCGGAACGTCCGCTCTCCATCGAGCAACATGCCGAACACGTGGTCGGCTTGTTGAAATATCTTGGAATCTCGAAGGCCGACTTCTTTGGCGAAAGTTACGGCGGCAATGCAGCCGCCATGATCGCCATTCGCTATCCCGAGCTTGTCGGTCGTGTGGTGACCTACGCAGCAACGTTTGGCCCTCCTCACATTGCCCTAAATCCTCAGACAACGCACTTTGACCCCCCGCCTGCCGCTGATTCCAGGAACATCCAATTTCAGAGAGAAAACTACAAGAAAGTGGCTCCCGATCCAAACTATTGGCCCAAAATTTTTGAGAAGCTTGGAAGCATTCAGTGGCACGGATTTTCGAACGAAGAGTTGGCTTCAATCAAGGCGTGGATTCTCATCGTTCTCGGAGATCACGATTTTGTCCGCCTTGAGCACGCCATTGAGACCGTAAAGCTCATCCCCAACGCCGAGCTCGCCGTGATCCCGTCCGCCAGTCACTTCGCCCTGTTTTCGGAACCGGGCAGGGTAATCCCAATAATTAAACATTTCCTGGAAAAGCCCGAGAAGCAAATCCCCTTAGCCACCGCCAATGTTGGCTATCACCCTGGTGAAACCCGATGAGATGTAACGAAGACTCTCTATTTTTACCGGCTATTACCTCCACGCCCACGGAGGTTCGCGTGCGACATGAGTCGTGATGAGACGAAGCTTCTGCGGAAAACCGTAAAGAGTGGCTCGCGGCGCGGCTTGATCTGCTAAGGCGGAAAAGGAACACACGCGGCAAAGCGACGAACTGGCACAGAAGCGGCAGGAATTGCCGTGGGTTCGGGTCGACAAAGAAGGTCGATTTGGCATCGAAGAGGGCACAGCCTCGCTATCGCACCCGCAGTGCGCCAACTGGTTTCAGTCGCTCCAGTTTTCGAAATGGTGCCCGGGAAGTCATCTTAACGAAGGCTCTGGCCAAAACGATCGCATGGAACTTTTTGCCTTCGAACCGTAATCACCCTGTGAGGCGTTGAAAGACCGGGATGAAGACCGCCATTCGAATACGTACCCTACTGCCATCGCTATTTCTCGTGGCATGTTTGTCAGGTGCCGCGACACCCACCCAGGATGCGCTCAATCACTGGTTAGACGCGTTTAATTCTGGTGATCGCTCAAAAATCGAGGCGTTTTGGAACGGGTTCAATACCGGCCCCCAGCAGGTAGACCGCGACTTGCATCTCCGCAAAGAATCAGGAGGATTCAGCCTTGTCAAGATAGTTTCCGACAGCGGCGGCCAACTCGAAGCCATCGTTGCCGACTCCGGTGAGATGTTTATCGGCGTCAAGCTTGAGCTGAAATCGACCCGCCCACCAGAAATCCGTATTTCCTTGCATGGAGTACCCAGCCAGGACGGGATCGTCCCGGCCTTTGCCAGCGAGCGCGAGCTGATATCCGCTGTTCAAAAGAGAGCCAAGACACTCGCCGGGGCAGATCAGTTCTCAGGAACGATTCTCTTGGTCCGCAATGGCAAGGCCCTCTTCCAGGGGGCTTACGGCGAGGCCGATCGTTCAACTCATCAGAAAGTTACCCTCGACAGCCGATTCCGCATTGGCTCTATGAATAAGATGTTCACCGCTGTCGCCATCCTGCAACTCGTGGAAAAGGGAAAGCTATCGCTCAACGACCACCTCATCAAGTATTGGCCCGACTATCCAAAGCGCGAACTCGCAACGAAGATCTCCGTCCGCAACCTCTTGACTCATACGGGCGGCACAGGTGATATCTTTACGACCGAGTTTAAGCAACATCGTCTGGAAATTCGTACCCTGGCCGACTACGTAACGCTCTATGGCACTCGATCCCTAGAGTTCGAACCGGGCTCAACTTTTCGATATTCCAATTACGCCTATGTCTTGCTCGGACGGCTCATCGAGAAAATCACTGGCGAATCATACTACGAATACGTCCAGAAGAACGTTTATGAGCCGGCAGATATGACGAGCACTGGATCCCTCCCCGAAAGCGATCCGGTCCCTCTGCGCGCGATCGGCTATTTGCCTGGTCCGCACGGATGGGAACCGAATGTTCAGACTCTGCCGTGGCGTGGGACTTCTGCGGGAGGTGGATACTCAACAGTCGGGGATCTTGTGCGGTTTGCTGCTGCGCTGCAAAACGGCCGTTTGCTCCGCCCTCAATCACTTGCTGCGGCAATTAAAGAGCAGTACCCTGGATCGCACTATGGTTTTGGATTCCAGACGGACGACTCGTTTTTCGGCCACAGCGGTGCGGCCCCAGGCATGAACGGTGAGCTTCGCATCTACAAAAATGGATATGTTATTGCTGTCCTATCCAACCTGGAACCTCCAGCGGCGATGCGCATCGCCGCTTACACGGGTCATCGTCTGCCGATTCATCCTTCCGATTGAAGATCGGCAGACTATAGCTGAATGTTCCGCCTTTTCCTGCGGCAACACCTCCATCCCGAAAAAGACGAGAGCTTGCTGCGGAAAGTCGCGAATGGCAGTCTGGACGCAGCGGCATTTCTCTATGAGCGGCACGGAGATCTCGTCTACCGGTTTGCTATGCGATTGAGTGGAGATCAGACGACCGCGGAGGAGATCACACAAGATGTGTTCATCGCAATGATCCGGCAGGCGGGCAGCTTCGATTCGACACGTGGCCAATTGTCCACCTGGCTCTGTGGCATCGCTCGGAACTTGATCTGGACACGGGCGGGCTCGAGTCAACGCTGGCAGCCGATGGACTCCCTCGAACACGAACCCCACACCGAAGCTGTCGACGACACCCCGCTGCGGTTCTCGATCGCGCCGAAGCCGTTGCGATAGTCCGTGAAGGATTGGAGCGGCTCCCTCCGCATCTCAAGGAAGTCATCGTCATTTGTGAGTTTGAAGAACTCTCTTATGAGCAAGCTGCCGGCATTCTGGCCATCCCAGCCGGAACGGTTCGCTCCCGCTTGCACCGCGCGAAAAAGCAGCTTGCGATGGTACTACGACGGAGCACCGTGGGAACAATGAGGAGCCCTTGTCCGAATGAACCTGAATGAGCAATTGGACCGAGCCTTACGTGATTTGGGTTCCGAACACCGACAACACCGGCGTCCGCCTCTCGAAGTCGAGAAGATGCGAACGGCCCTCCGCGTCAACTCCCGTCATGCAAAACAGAGCCGCGGCTTCATCAGTTTCGCTGTAGCCGCCGCTTGCGTTGTGCTGCTCCTTACCTATCTCCACCCCTTCCGCCGTATGAAAGCTCCTGAACCCACGGCAGCTCCACCCTACGCTTTTCTACTGCTTCCGTCGAGCGCCGTGCTGCCTCCTTCCTCAAACACGACTTATGTTTGCGTCCGACTTCATAAAGAAGATCTCCGGCAATTCGGGATCGATATACCCGAGGTCGATTCAAAACAAATTGTGCAAGCAGAATTCGCTCTTGGGGACGACGGGTTAGCCCGCGCCGTCCGGCTAATCGGCCCTTTCTCCGGAAACGGGAATCAGGCTGCTGATGTGAGCTCGCGATGAATATGCATTGCCTGACCCGTATACTTCTCGTCTATGTGGCGGTGAGTGCCATTGCCTACGGCCAGACGGCTCGTGAATCCGCTTCACAAATGCAAAAGCAAGCCGATGAGTTCCTCTACCTCGTTACCTCGTCTGCTCCCGGTGCTGGCCCGGTCATAAAGGGCAAGCCGTTCTGTGCGACAGCCGAAACAGAAACCGTGCGCACGCTCGAAGACGGGAATCGAATCATGCGCAAGAATGTCATGCGGCTTTGCCGCGACCGGGACGGGCGCAGCCGTCGCGAACAAACGCTCGAAACGCTCGGCGCTCCCCTCCCCATCACCTCCCAAACGCTCATTTTTCTTTACGACCCCGTACAGGGGGTCAGCTATGTCCTCGATCCAAAGGAAAAGGTGGCCCGCCGCTTCACCCTTCCTCAAGCGCCAGCTATTCGCGAAAAGGCGCCTGGATCATCAGTGCCGGAAGTACAAACGCAAAACTTAGGTTCGCGTCTCATAGCGGGCCTTACCTGTGCCGGAACCCGGAAGACGACCCGCATTCCCGCCGGTGCCCTCGGCAATGCCGTCCCGATTGTCTCCGTCACCGAAACCTGGTTCTCTTCCGAAATCGAGTCGATCGTCGATTCTCAGACTCGCGATCCGCGCTTCGGGAGAGTTCATTACCACCTCGTCCAAATCGAGCGAAAGGACTCATCGCCGGACCTCTTCAAACCGCCTGCCGGCTATATTGTCGAAGCGGGAATGAGCCTTCAGCATCCGAAGTAAAGACGGATGGCCAGTTCGCACTGCATCCCTTCCCGCTCGCGCATGTTCTGAATCACACCGCAGCGACCAGGCGAACCGACTCTTATGTTCGCGTCGGTCCAGCTTAAGCGCGCCCGTTACAAATTGTGTCCGCAAGATCGGGAATTGGAAATTGGCCGCCATCGATTGAGTGTTATCGTCGGTGACGGCCCAATTGAAGGTTTGCCCGTCGTTCGTAAATCCTGATCCATTCTGAAGCAGGTGCTACTTTTACCTGATCGCGACGTCGGAGAAGGAGCCCTAAAAGAAAATCTCTGCGGGATGTCGATTCGGATCACGGCTGTCCGACTAGCAGATGAAAGGTTCAACACGGAGGTGAATACAAGATGTCCTCGAAAACGGCGCACAACGGCAGGCGGCCTCCACTGTTTACCGGGTACGCTGATGTGAACGGCATCAAGCTCTATCACGAGATCTACGGCGAGGGCGACCCGCTGGTGCTGATCCATGGCGGGTTGACCACGATCGACGAGATGCAGGGATGGGTGCAGCCGCTGGCGCAGACGCGGCAGGTGATCGCGGTGGAGATGCAGGGCCACGGCCGCACCGCGGATACCGATCGGCCGATGAGCTTCGCCACGCTGGGCGACGACATCGCGGCGCTGCTGGAGCATCTCAAGATTCCGAAGGCCGACTTGGTCGGCCATTCGTTCGGCGGCGCCACTGCCATCCGCGCGGCGATCCAGCATCCGGACAAGGTGCGGCGGCTGGTGGTGATCTCGTCGCCGTATGCCAGGTCCGGATGGTATCCCGAGGCGCAGCGGGGCATGAGCCAGGTCGGCGCGGCGATGGCCGAGAACATGATGCAGACGCCGACCGGCAAACTCTCGCAGCAATGGCCCGAGCCGCAGCGCTTTCCCGCAGTTCCTCGACAAGATGGGCAAGATGCTGAGCGAGGACTATGACTGGTCGGCGGACGATCGCGAAGCTGCCGATGCCGGTGCTGCTGGTGTTCGCGGACAACGATTCGATCTCGCAGAAGCACATCGCGGAGTTCTTCGCGCTGCTGGGCGGCGGCGTAAAGGAGCCGGGCTGGATGAACACGCAGCTATCGACGTCTCGGCTGGCGGTCGTGCCTGGCTACAGCCACTACAATTTCATCACGCTCGGCGGAAGTGCCGCAGATCATTGACAAGTTCCTGGCCGACCCGCTCACAAATTCTCCGACAGGCGCAGCAGCCGCCTCACGGGCCGCACCTACGCCGGAGCAGAAGTAGTAGGCCCGGATCAGAAACCGGAGAGAATCGGTTCGCTTTAGCTCGATGGGCTCGGATACCGCCGAGCCACGTTGTCTGCAAGTTGCTTTGATACATTCATTCCGGCAACCATATGGAGAGCATGGAATGACCGAGCACCCGACACCTGTGCACATTCTCCAGATTGGCCTCGGATTCTGGCCCTCAAAAGTACTCCTCAGCGCAGTCGAAATGGGCCTATTCACCGAGTTAGCGCATGGCCCCGAACAGTTGGAAGTTCTTCAAGGTCGGATGGGTTTGCATCCCAGATCGGCGCGGGATTTTTTGGACGCGTTAGTCGCGCTCGGTTTTCTCGAACGCCGGGCTGGCAGATATTCCAATACGCCTTCCACCGATTTGTTTTTGGATCGGCGCAAGCCGTCGTACATCGGTGGGATCCTGGAGATGGCTAACCATCGCTTGTATGGCTTCTGGGCGCATTTAACCCAAGCCCTAAGAACGGGACAACCGCAGAACGAACTTCGTACCGGCGACACGCCTTTGTTTGAAGCGCTGTATGCTGATTCGGCTCGTCTAAGACAGTTTCTGGCGGCGATGAGCGGGATTAGCCGCAATGCTGCCCAAGCAATCGCGGCGAAGTTCCCGTGGACCGGGTACAACAGTTTTGTCGATGTTGGCACGGCACAAGGCGACACGGCGGCTCAGATTGCGATCGCCCATCCGCACCTGAACGGAATCGGGTTCGATCTTCCGGAAGTTGCCCCGATCTTCGAGGAATACGTCGAAAGCTTGGGGATCTCTCAACAGTTGCGCTTTGTCGCAGGCAATTTCTTCGACGGTGCGCTGCCCAATGCTGATGTGATTGTAATGGGCCATATCCTCCACGACTGGGATCTGGACACCAAGCGAATGCTGATCGGCAAAGCTTATGATGCGCTTCCGGCTGGTGGGGCATTCATTGTTTACGAAGCAATTATTGACGACGACCGCTCCGTAAACGCGTTCGGATTGATGATGAGCTTAAACATGCTGATCGAATCGCGTGGCGGATTTGACTACACGGGAGCTGACTGTCAAGACTGGATGCGACGGGCTGGTTTCCGCGAAACCCGAATGGAACACCTCGCAGGCCCGGATTCAATGGTGGTCGGCAGCAAGTAGCCAGCGCTTTCTGTGTACCTCATGGTAAGCCGGACGAAACCGGCAGAAGGTTTGAAATAACTTAGACTCGGAGGTAATTATTCGGAATGAGTTCAAGTTAACCGATGCGGCCGTGGCTTTCGTAGATGTGAAGGATTTGAACGCTTTCTGGAATCTCGATCAGAAATTCGGGATCACGTGGCAAGTGGTGGATCTTAGTGGGATCTCCTCCGGTAAAGCGCGACATCGCTTCGACGCTTTCCCAATACGAAATGGTCACAAACTCAGTCTCGGTATCACGATCCTGGCGCATGGCCTGGAGAGCCATGGCTTTCTCGATCAGTGGCTTGATCCCAAAATCATAGTTGTACTTTTGGTACTCGTCAGCCAGTTCTCGCTTTACGCGTCCGCGCCAAATCCGAGCAATCCCAGGGTGCTTAACTGTATTGTTTCGATTGCCCGTGGCGCTGAACGCCAAAGCAATCCGCTGGCCGACCTCTGTCGTCACTGCGGCTCCCATGAAGCGAAGCAGACTCCTTCTGTATTTCGGGTTCATTTGGCAAACCTAGCACGCGCGGCGAACTGACGGCCCTTGCCCGCAAGGTGAGGGAGCCGTCTGCGATTCGGAGCGGCCGAACTTCACTGCGACGGCCGCATCGCCGCCGATCTCACCGATGGAGCGCCAGAGCGCGAAGAGCTCTTCGGTGGTGACAAGCGCGCGGTTGCGATCAGAAAGGTCGAGCGGGAGCCCGATCCTGCGGAGCGCGGCAGAGACACGGACCCCCAGTACTTCCAGTTGACGCCAACACTCACCAGGAACGCGAAAGTGCGATTCAGACATCACTCCGATTTGAGGGAGGCCATATCAATGGAGAAGCGGTATTTCACGTCAGACTTGAGCATCCGTTCGTAGGCTTCGTTGATCTTCTGAATCGGGATTACCTCCACGTCGGCCGTGATGTTGTTCGCTCCGCAGAAATCGAGCATCTCCTGCGTTTCCGGGAGGCCGCCGATCAGGGATCCCGAGAGGCTGCGGCGCCCGAAGATGAGGTTGAACGCCGCGATGGGCAGAGGCTTCTCCGGCGCACCGACCAGTGTAATGTTGCCATCGCGCGTCAGCAGGTTGAGATAGGCGTTGATATCGTGTTCGGCCGCGACGCGTCGAGGATGAAGTCGAAGCTGCCTGTCATGCTTCTGCATCTCGTTTGCGTTGCGCGAGACAACGACTTCGTCAGCTCCGAGCCGCAGGGCATCGTCCTTCTTGCTGGGCAGAGGTGGTGAACACGCACCTATGCGCGCCGAGGGCATGAGCGAACTTCACGCCCATGTGACCCAGTCCGCCGAGTCCGACGATGCCCACCTTTTTGCCCTTTGCCACGCCCCAGTGGCGCAAGGGCGAGAACGTGGTGATTCCGGCGCAGAGCAGCGGCGCGGCCGCAGCGAGATCGAGATTGGACGGAACATGCAGGACAAAGCGTTCGTCGACTACGATGTCTTCGGAATATCCGCCGTATGTTACGCCTCCGGTGTGTTTGTCGGGCGAGTTGTACGTGAGCACCATCCCCGGACAGAACTGCTCAAATCCTTCTTTGCAAGCGGGACAGTTGCGGTCGGAATCGACCAGACAACCCACGGCGGCGAGATCGCCGGTCTTGAACTTAGTGACCGCGGAGCCGATCTTCGTCACGCGGCCGACAATCTCATGGCCCGGGACGCAGGGATAGACCGTCGGCATCATCGTTCGCCCACTCGTTGCGTGCGGTGTGCAGATCGGAGTGGCAGATGCCACAAAACAAAATTTCGATTTGAACGTCGTGTTCGGTCGGGATCGCGGCGCGCGATCACGGTGGAAGCAAGCGGGCTCGTCGCACTCACAGCTGAATAGGCTTTGGCGTTGAACATGTAATTACTCTAGATGCTTTCGCAATTGAGCTGGATGCAAAAGGCCTATTGATCTGCAGAATGTGTCAAATGTTCAGGCGTGCCGCATCGAGTTCCGTATACTGGATTGGTTTCAGTCCGTTCTTTCCCACTGTTAGCTCTGCATGAATTGCTGATTGGCAGCACCAACGATCCACCCCGGAGGAGATTTGATAATGGGTATTTTGAATACTCGACATGCAGCCTGCATCGTCCTGGCATTGGGTTTTGCGAACATTGCGTTCGCCGCTGACATTCTGATCGAAGATGCGAAGTCACAGCCCGAAAGTTTGACCGCGGCGCCCGGAGGCGTGTTAATTGTGGGCAGCGCCAGCACGCCCTTTGTGTACAAGGTGGCCTCCGGCTCATCCAATGCAGAGAAGTTTATCGATGCCAGCTCCGAAGGCCCTGGCACATTTTTCTTCGGCATGCTGGCAGACGCCTCCACAAATACGTTATGGACGTGCCAGTTGACTCCGGTGCCCAATAAGACTCCAGTACAGCGTCACACGGCCCTGAGAGGGTTCGATCTTTCCACCGGAGCGCAGAAGATCCGCTGGAATCTACCCGGCGATAACAGTATGTGTAACGATTTTTCAATCGGCCCAGACAAGGCGCTTTATATAACAGATACCGCTAACGCCAAGATCTACAGGCTGGCGCCGGGTGCTTCCAGCGCGGAGCTATTCCTGGAGCATCCATTGCTAAAGGGCATCGATGGCATCAGCTTCCTGTCTGGCAACTTTACGTGAATAACGTGATGACAAATCATATCTATCGCATTCCGATCGACTCATCCGGCAAAGCCGGAATGCCCGCCGAGATTTCGTTGGACGAGCCGGTTCAAGGACCTGATGGCATGCGCGCAGCGAACGGGAAACTGTTCGTTGCCGAAAATCGCGGCGGCAAGATTTCTGCCGTCACTGTCGACGGAAGCACAGCCACCGTCACTGTGATTAAGGGAAGGACTCAAAACACCAACCGGAGTCGAACCCGCGGGCGATACACTCTGGATAACCGAGCGTGGCGACCGGTAAGGTTCTCTCGATTCCCCTCCCCAAATAGTTCGCGACAGTAGCGGCTTATGAACGGGCAGAAGAAGGAGAAATGACAATTCAATTTGTAAAAGCAGCGTTGTGTCTTTATGCTGGCATCGGTAGCGGCCTGGGCGCAGGTGAATGCGGGCGAACAGAAACCAGAAACAGAGCTGCCGTTCACCATGACCACGGTGACCACGTTCAAACTGCCGTGGCGAATTGCGTTCCTGCCCGATGGCCGCATGCTGATTACCGAAAAGCCGGGGCCCGTTTGGCTGGTATCTCAGCAGGGGGAGAAGATCCAGGTAGGCAATACGCCGCCCGTCTATTTTCAGGGTCAGAACGGGATGCATGGGGTCTTTCTCTCGCCCCATTACGCCAAAGATCATAGCATCTATCTCACCTATGCCGAGCCTGGTGACTATGGCGGCGGTCTGGCGTTGGCACGCGCGAAGCTGCGAGTCACCGCTACGTCGGCTACCCTCGAAGACTTCAAAGTGCTATGGCGGCAAATGCCGAAGGGCAAGGGCGGTCAGGAAGGCGCGCAAGTCGCCTTCTCTCCTGACGGCAAGTATCTGTTCCTCTCGGTGGGTGAGCGCCAGCGCTTCACCCCGGCCCAGGATCCAAACCAGCCCGAAGGCAAGATCCTGCGACTGACGCTGGACGGCAAACCCGCCCGTGGCAATCCCAACTATGGCAAAAAGGGCGCTCCCACGATTCCACTGATCGATCCGCCGAAAGACACCGAAGCTGCTAAAACTGCGCCGGTGGTGAGCAACTACACTTTCCCTGGCCCCAACCTGACGCCTGCGGAGACTTGGAGCCAGCGGCGTGCGTACGCCATATGGTTTGGCGTTTTCGCCAACCGGCGAACTGTGGGAAGTTGAGCATGGTCCGTTGCGGCGGCGATGAGCTTAATCTGATCGAGCCCGGCAAAAATTATGGCTGGCCGCTCGTCTCCTACGGCAATAACTATAACGGCGTGCCAATTCCCAAGCCCGACACGCGGCCCGACCTGACCAAGCCGGTGATCTATTGGGTGCCGGTAATCGCGCCGGGCAATCTGATGTTCTATCACGGTACGCAGACCTTCCCGCAATGGAACGGCAACGGCTTCATCAGCGGACTGGTGAGCATGTCACTCAATCGCATCATCTTCGACGGCCACGGCGGCGCGAAACCCGCTGAGCGCTGGAATGTGGGTCACCGTCTCCGCGATGTCGAGGAAGGCCCCGACGGCTCGCTTGTGGATGCTGGAAGACAGCCAGCCCGGCGCCCTGATCCATGTGACACCAAAGTGACCTGACTACTTAGTAACATCACCTCCCAAGCGTGCCAGAGACTTCGCTCACGAAGAGATCGAACCCGCGCTTACACGATGCGAGCGTTGTTCACCCAAAGTGTGGCAGAATCAAATGCTTTGAAGTTTACGAGAACATCGTTACCGGCAATTTCCTTTTCAATCTCGGCGTTCGGATGGCCAACATGCGCCCGTTCCTACGCCCGTCAGTGTGAACCTCCTGCAACAAACGCCGCTCGATAAATCAACTCGCCGATGTGCTTCTGGCAAACGCGGGCCTGTGCAGGCTGATTGAATTTAAGCGGAAAGGTAAGCTCACGATGAAGGAGATGATGAAGCTCCCGGCGCTGCGAAGAACTAAAACCTTCACAAATATCGAGAGAAACGCGAACGTGACTGCGGAGGAAAAGGTTTCAACGGGTACACTCGCCATCGCTGTTGATGAGAATGGCCGAACATCCTGGTTCGGAGTCTCCAGTATCGAATACATCCTGATGACCAGGTACGAACTCTCGCGAGAATTGGGGTTTGGGACTTGACCCTGAAGAGCGGAGATACGAGCGCAGCAGGGGCATCAATCTGGGCATAAGCATTTTTCAGCCGAGGCCTGCGACAAGCGCATGGCGCGCAAGCCGCGCCGCGAAAGAAATACCCCTACCAAAAACGTCGGAACTCTGCGTGCTAACGGGCACAGCCACGCTGGGTCGGTGGGTGCACCGGAGGTACACGATAGATGGAAGCGGTAAGTGATGAAATACGGGAAATTTTTTTGGTGGACGGCATGGGGCTCGAACCCACGACCCCCACGTTGCGAACGTGGTGCTCTCCCAGCTGAGCTAGCCGCCCACTAGCTGAATCTTTCTCAACTATAGCATCGGGTCATGCCCCTCCGGCCGGGCGTGTTAGCATTGGCGTTTCAACCTCGATTTAGGGGCTTCGCGCAACGGCTTTAAACTGCCGGTGCTACGCCGATTCGCATGGTTCTATCTGACATAGATATTCGTAAATACTTAGAGCAGGGCAAAATCCGCATTTCCCCGGAATTACCCGCCGAGCAGTTCGGAAGCTGTTCGATCGATTTTCGGCTTGGCTCGGAGTTTAGTGTTTTCGAACACAGCCGCTTCGCCTATATCGATCTGCGCGAGAGGGGCGCGATTCAGGACATTATGCGGACCATCACCGTCAAGCCGGGCGAGCCGTTTATCATGCAACCACGAGAATTCGCGCTGGCCATCACAGAAGAATCCCTTGAACTCGATGACGATGTCCTGGGGCGATTGGAGGGGCGATCGAGCCTCGGACGGATCGGGATTATTGTCCATGGAACAGCAGGGCTATTTGATCCCGGCTGGCGCGGCAAAGCGACACTTGAACTGAGCAATCTTGGACGCCTCCCTGTGGCACTGTATCCGGGTATGCGTATCTGCTCGTTTACATTTGAGCAACTTTCATCGCCTGTGTCGGTCCCTTATTATAAGAAGGCGGGCAACAAATACGCCGGCCAAACCGCTCCTCTCGCCAGTAAATTGAGCGCCGAGGTGAGGGGAAACCGCGAAGATTAGCGGTTCGGCAAAGCAGGATTATGTTACCTGCTACCACCGACGTGCATCGAACGCTCAAGGATGGCGAAAGAACATTCGCAGGCATCGCTTTGAGAATTTCACCGCCACGCTCCGTCGAACCTTAGAAAGCTCTGTTTCATGGTCATCGCGTGACAATGCCGTCTTTCCGCCATATTGTAAGCCCCGGCGTGTCGCTCGCCAGAATTGCCATTGTATCCGCCGCAGTCGGCGCCTTCACTTTCGGTGTGAGCGCGCGCGCCTTCCGGTGGGATGCCAAAGAGCCTCTCGTTGACGTTTTGACAAATCGTTACGATAACTGGCGCTCGGGAGCGAATCTGCGAGAAGCCCGACTTACTGTTCAAAACGTGAACGGCAACACGTTCGGAAAATTGTTCGAGCGCGACATCAATGGCGATGCTTACGCCCAACCGTTAATTAAGACAAACGTGCAGATTCCCGGGATCGGTCCTCGGAACGTAGTGTTTGTGGCCACAAGCAGCAACGACCTATATGCATTCGACGCCGATCGCCCCGGCATTGGAGATCCATATTGGCACGTAGGACGCGACGTATTTGGAGCGTCCGTTCCGCGAGCTGAGGTTTCCGATTTGAAGGCGCCCGACGAGTATCTCAACTTTGAGCGAACCGTCGGAATCGTCAGCACTCCGGTAATTGACGATGCGAACAATACCATTTATGTTGTGTCGAAAGCCAAAGTAAGCGGAGGATATTGCAGCCGTCTGTTCGCGTTTGATCTATCAACCGGCCGGCAGAAAACGGAGCTTGGCAGTCCAGCTGCGATTTCGCCTATGGCAATGGGTAACGGTGTGGGCAGTGTGGAGGGGAAGATCACGATGGACAATCGGAAGCTTTTCAACCGCACCTCGCTGTTGCTCCAGGACGGAGTGCTGTACCTCGCCTTCGGCGCGCATGGCGACGGAGAACCTCGCTTTAACTATCACGGATGGATCGTGGCTTACGACGGGCACACGTTAAAGCAACTTGCGGCACTTTGCACAACTCCGGACGGAATCCAGGGTGGCGTGTGGCAGAGCGGAGTTGGGCTCGCTGCAGAACCCCGTGACGGAACGTTTCCGCTCATATACGCGGTGGTGGGTAATGGCAGCACCGGCGGCCGGAATTTCGGTCAATCGGTGCTGCAGCTCTATCCCGGCGAGTTGATGAGCGTCAAGCAATCGTTCACTCCATCAAACGCCGGGGAGATGAACGACTTGGATCTCGATCTCTCGACCGGCCCTTTACTGCTTCCCGATTTACCATTCATGCTGGCCTGCACGAAGGACGGGAAATGCTACGTTTTGGACCGTGCCAATATGCACTTGGTGCAGGAGCTCCAAGCCGGCACCAACAGCGTCGGCTCCGGGCGGCCGGCGAACATACATGGAACACCAGTGGTATGGCGAGACTCTAACAACAATTTGTTTATTTACTTGTGGGGTGAGGAAGACTATCTACGCGCGTTCCGGTTCGATGGCAAGCGGTTTGTTTCGGCTGGAAGAAGCCCGTTTCCCGCTCCCATGATGAGCATGCCCGGCGGCATCCTATCGCTTTCTGCAAACGGCGGCACGGTGACCTCGGGCATCGTGTGGGCGTCGATACCTAAGGACGGGGACGCGAACAATGGAACCGTTGCCGGAATGCTGCGTGCCTTCAACGCTGCCGATCTGTCGCATGAGATCTGGAACAGCGAACAGAACCCCGAAAGAGACCGGCTTGGAATGTTCCCCAAATTCTGCTCGCCGGTAATTGCGAATGGCAAGGTTTATATTCCGTCGTTTGCGCCGCCGAACAAAAACGGTCAAGCCGAAAAAGGCAAGCTCGTGGTTTACGGGTTGATCGAACACCAGCCGGTCACGGCGACCAACTAGCAGGTCGTGCTATTGAGTCACCTTTTCGGGCTTCGCTCGCGGTTTACGTTTCCGTGCCGGCGGCGCGGTAACAGGCTCAGGCACGCTAACAGGCTCAGGAGCAGGCGAAGCGGTTAACAGTCCGACGGGTTGAGCGGCAGTTGCAAGTTGCCGCGGTTCAGGCTTCTCCGGCTTTGCAACCTCGCGAAACACGGCAGTCGAACGGGGCTCCATTTTAAAAAGCCCTTCGCAGGATACCGGGGCCGCTTCGCCCGTAGCGGTTTTCGTATCCAGAACCAATTCCCACATATGACCGGGAGCCGGGGCCGGCATGGAGAAGTCCACAGGTTCGTAATAAGAATTCAAGCAGAATAGGAACGTGTCATCCGAAATGGGCTCTCCTGAACGGTCGACATCGTTAAGAGTTTTGCCGCTTAACTCCATAGCCAAACACCGCATCCAGCCTGCGTGCCATTCCTCGTCGGACATCGTCTTCCCGTCGGGACGGAACCAGGTAATGTCTTGAACCGTCTCGCCGTTGACCCTTTGCGGACCAACAGCGGCGGGATCAATCTTTCGATCCTGAAAGAACTTTCTCCGATGCAGATTCGGGTGCGTGCGTCTGAGCTTAATGAGTTGCCGTGTAAAGGCGAGCAAGTCCCTCTTCCGGTCGTCAAGGTTCCAGTCAACCCAGGAAATCTCGTTATCCTGCGCATAGGTGTTGTTATTGCCGTTTTGTGTACGGCTGATCTCGTCGCCGCCCAGAAGCATGGGAACACCTTGCGAAAGCAGGAGAGTGGCCAGCATATTTCTTTTTTGGCGCTCGCGAATGTCGATGATTACTGGGTTGTCTGTGGGACCCTCCACGCCATAGTTGAATGAATAGTTGTCATTCGCGCCATCACGATTACCTTCGCCGTTTGCTTCGTTATGCTTTTCGTTGTAGCTGACCAGGTCGTTCAACGTAAAGCCGTCGTGCGCGGTCACAAAATTGATGCTTGCGGAGGGTCGCCGGCCATCGCGTTGATAAAGATCGCTGCTACCCGTTAACCTGTATCCTATATCGGCAAGCTGCCCTTCGTCTCCGCGCCAGTAGCGTCGAACGCTATCGCGAAACTTTCCATTCCACTCCGCCCAGAGCACCGGGAACTGCCCCACCTGGTAGCCTCCTTCGCCCACGTCCCAGGGTTCGGCGATCAGTTTCACCTTCGAGAGGACCGGGTCCTGGTGAATGATGTCGAAGAATGCCGAGAGCCGGTCTACATCGTGAAGTTCACGGGCCAGAGTGGCGGCGAGATCGAAGCGAAAACCGTCAACATGCATCTCCAGAACCCAGTACCGCAGGCTATCCATAATCAGCTTCAACACCTGCGGATGGCGAACGTTCAGCGTGTTGCCTGTACCCGTGTAATCCATATAGAATCGCGGGTTATCCCCGACCAATCGGTAGTAGGTGAGGTTATCGATGCCGCGGAAACTTAGCGTGGGCCCGAAGTGATTTCCCTCCGATGTGTGGTTGTACACGACATCGAGAATGACCTCAATGCCGGCTTTGTGCAGCTCGCGCACCATGCTCTTAAACTCGCCTACCTGTTGACCGCGATCGCCCGCACTCGAAAAACGTGCGTCAGGGGAGAAGAAATTTGTAGTGTTATAGCCCCAGTAATTGGAGAGCCCTTGATCCACCAAATGCTTATCATCGAGGCAATCGTGCACCGGCATGAGCTCAACAGCCGTGACGCCAAGCTGAGAGAGGTATTGAATGACCGGAGGTGAAGCGAGACCCGCATATGTGCCTCGAAGATCTCCGGCCACATCAGGATGGCGCGCCGTGAACCCTTTCACGTGTAGTTCATAGATGACAGAATCGGGCAGCGGAGTGAGTGGCGGCCGATCGTTCTGCCAGTCGAAGACGCTCGTTGAAACGACCCCTTTCGGTACACCAGGCGCATCATCGGTCGTATCGATAGCCAAGTCTCCGTCCGGACCACCTAGGACGTAGGGAAAAATGGGCTTGCTCCAATCAACTTTCCCTGCTAACGCCTTGGCGTACGGATCGATCACCAGCTTGTGAGGATTGAAGCGTAATCCACGTTCCGGTTCGTACGGGCCATATACTCTGTACCCATAGAGCTGACCTATGCTCAGGCCCGGAATGTAGCAGTGCCACACGTGGCCAGTATTCTCGATGACTGGAATCGTCTCGTTGGCGCTTGTCCCAAGGTCATCGAAAAGGCACAGCTCGATACCTGTTGCATTCTCGGAGAAAATCGCGAAATTAACACCTGTGCCATCCCATGTAGCTCCTAGAGGATATGGCGAACCCGGAAGAACTCTCGACGGCATTCTTGGTGGTGGCTCCAGTAAGAGTGAGAAGAAGAAAGATCAGCAGACGTGACGCTGGGACTTGGCATCGGGACGGTCGTAAGATTTCAAAGCCCTCATAGCGTAAGTGTAGCCTTCGTGGTCACGTGTAAATTGTCGGACGTCTGCTCCCGGACCCTCCACTCGAGACGATGTTCACGTTTTCAGAGCAAGAATTTTTGCGAGTAAGGCAAAACAAATTTGCAATTCTCAGGAAAAGCCGCATAATTTAGGTAGCAATTTTTCGGAGAAGGTGTCAAACTATCGAACGTTAGGCCGCCGACAAAAAGGACGTAAATGGAGATTCTGCAAGTTATCGACGGAAGTGAAGAGGTTCGGGTTGAAATTTCTGGAGCACTGTCGGGAAAACTGGTAGGAGAGCTCCACGACGCTTGGAAGGCGGCGCAATCGAACGAATTCTGGAGGCGCTTTGTAGTCGACATCTCGTCTCTGGCCGGGTACGATGCGGAGGGTCATAAACTACTTCACCTGCTGCACCGCCACGGTGCCATATTTGCTGCCGGAACTCCTAAATCGCTTGATTACCTCGAAGAGATTACCTCTGGAGATCTTCGACGAACGTTACTTCTGCCTGCCCGCAGACCTTTAGAACGCTCCCTCTCGGCCCGATCGCGTCACCGTGCAGGTGTTGGCGCCCACGAAGTAACGATGCGAACCCGCTAGGCGATTTACTCGCCAGCCTTATTCAATCAGTATTTTAGCAGTTTTCGATTGCCGCTCAGCGCCGTCTGGCGGCCCCGCCCACCAGTCCCAAATCCAAAATCACCGCGATAAAGATGATCACGAGCGACGTCACATTCATCGGAATGTGCGCGTTTAGCAGGTACGTGTATGCGATAAGTGTGACCGGTAAGAACACGAATCCCACGATTGGTATCAGCAGCGTTGAATAGACGTGGGTGAAGAAGTTCGTGAATAGATACAGAACGACAATGGCGACACGCGGGAAGGCGGCGATTAGAATCGCAAGTAGGCAGGGCATTGGTATAGGCCAGGATATCGCGGCGCGCCGGGCAAAGCGGCTTACCGGGACACCGCTTTGGTACAGTTCGTGTTAGCGCCGTAATGTTACTTTTCGCAGCCCGGACGGCCCGATGTATTGCCATATTTTTCGCGCTGCTTACTGGGGTCCATGCACTCCAAGCACAGCATTATCTTTTCCGGCAATTTGGCCAAGCGGAAGGGCTTAAAGACCTTTCTATACTTTGCCTTGCGCAGAGTCGCGATGGCTTCCTATGGGCTGGCACCGAAAACGGCTTGTTCCGGTTCGATGGCGAAGCATTTACGCGCTTCAGCACGGCCCAGGGGCTGCCGGGTAACTCCATTCAATCCGTCCTGGAATCAGACGACGGCACGCTTTGGGTAGGCACGTCCGCCGGAGTGATCACATTTCGCCACGGAGTTTGGCATAGCTTGGGACAAACGCCTCCGGTAGTCTATCACGCGGAAGGCATTGCCCAGGGTCCGAATCACACGGTCTACCTCGCTGCCGGAATGGAGGGCCTCCTTCAGGCAAACTGGGACGGAAGCTTTTGGAAAATTGAAACCGTAATTGACGCTCCCCGTGTCCTCGTACGAACGGTAATGTGGGATGGCGTGAATCTCTGGTTTACGGGAGGAGATTCCGTATGGCGGAGAACTGGAGGCAATCTGACCCGATATTCCGCTTCTGAGGGGTTGCCCGCCGACGAGGATTGGGCGGGCATAAAGCGCGATTCATCGGGAGACATTTACGTACGAAGTCACAAGAGCGTTCGAGTGCTGCGAAGTGGCTCTAACCGGTTCGAACTAATTTCTGCTACACCAAATGGAAACTGGAGCGACCAACTAGCTCTCGATTCAGCCGGCAAAGTATTGATTCCAACGGACGATGGCTTTCGGAGACCGGATGGATCGCTCCTCGCCGGCTCAAAAAATGGGCTGCCGGACGATCCGGCTTGTTGCGTAATCAGCGACCGCGAGGGCCAGCTCTGGGTTGGCACGGAAAGCCAGGGGATCTTTCTCTGGGCAGGTGCGCGAGCATGGGAGGGCTATAACGAACAGGATGGATTGACCAGCCACATCGTCAATGCCATTCACCGCGATCAGACCGGGAGACTGTGGATCGGCACCAGGCGGTCACTGGAAGAGCTGGTTGGTTCGAAGATCCACTCATTCACTAAGGCGCGATGGACAAGCCATGTTCGCGCCATTCGGTCGACCCCCGATGGAAGCATTTGGGTCGCTACTCTCGACGGTGGACTCATTGCCGTGCATCCCGAGACGGATAAGCTCCGCGTCATGGATGTGGCGGAAGGATTTTCCGCGCAGCGAATTGTAAACCTCGACGTAATCGGAAGGCAACTCTGGGTTTACACCCGACAAGGCGTTTTCGTTGCAGATTTTCCGCAGCCCTGGGGCGATTCATCCAGCCACACCTGGCGATTCCACCGCTGGACGGAACTGGAGGATTTTGCTCCCGAAACGAGAGAGCACTCAGTTTATCGTGTGCTGCAAGATAAACAGGGAAGGCTTTGGGCTGCAACACTTGCCGGCTTGTTCATTCGCGACCACGGAAAATGGCAGCGTTTCGGAACCCATGATCGCCTCCTTGAGGACGCCGTCGCGTTCATGACGGAGGATGGTCAGGATCGCATCTGGATTGGCTACAGCGACGACATCGGCATTTCACGGTTGGCATACGAAGGCGGCCACCTCTCGGTTGAGCACTTCACGCAGAACAACTATTTGACGAGTAATGTTATCAATTTTCTTGAGCACGACGCGCGAGGTTGGATCTGGGTTGGAACCGATTCCGGAGTGGACGTTTGGCGCCCGGGGGGGTGGCACCACTATGATACTGCTGACGGGCTCATCGGATCGGACACCAGCTTCAACGGGTTTTTTGCCGATGATGATGGAACCGTTTGGATCGGGACTACGCAAGGACTGGCGCACTTCGACGCATCGAAGGAGAGCGTTCGCTCCCATATTCCTCCGGTGGCCCTGACTGATGTGGAGGTGAACGGGCAACGAGTCGAGGCTAAACGTTTGGCTGCTCCGCTTCCGCCCCGCGCCACCGTGAAGCTTCTCTTTTCCGTTCTGTCGTATCGCGAGCGGCAGCACGCACGCTTCCGGTACCGGCTGCTTGGCCTCGACGCTGAGTGGATTGATGGCCCGAATGGCGATGCGGTTTTCCCCAACCTTGGCTACGGCTCTTACGAGTTTCAGGTGAAGGCTTATCATCCTGTCCGCGGGTGGATGACCCAACCGGCGACCGTTTCATTTGAAATAGCTCCCTTCTGGTGGCAAACGCCGTGGGCCATTGGGGGCGCAATCTTCGGACTCTTGCTCGTTATGGTGGGAGTTTGGCGGTGGCGTGTTCGCGCTCTTGTATTGCAAAAGAACGCATTAACTCGCGCTGTTGAGCAGCGAACTGGGGAAATCCGGAGCGAGAAGGCTATTGTGGAGCAGCAGAAGAAACAGATTGAAGATCTGCTCACCGAGTCCGAGCGCATCAACAAGCTGAAAGATGAGTTTCTCGCTAACGTCAGCCACGAAATACGCACACCCTTACACGGTGTCCTGGGCATGACAGCGCTGACGCTTACAACCCCACTCTCGGAGGAACAGCGGGAGTATGTTGACCTTGCTGAGCAATCGGCCCGCTCCCTGCTTCGTTTATTGAACGATATCCTCGATTTTTCGAAGATTCAGGCTGGCAAATTGTTGCTTCACAAGACTCCGTTTTCCTTGCGCGATTGCGTGGGACGCGCCACTGGAGCGCTCGGAATCGTGGCTCGCCGGAAAGGCTTGGAGTTTAAGGTGCTCTTGGCCGACGACTTGCCGGAGACCGTTATCGGCGATCCCGACCGGCTGCATCAGATTGTGAGCAATCTGGCTAATAACGCGATTAAGTTTACCGATGAAGGCCGCATCCACGTGCTAGTTTTCCGAGACACTCTGTCCGGAGACCCTGATCGTATCCACTTCAGCGTCCGAGATACGGGGCCGGGAATACCACCCGAAAAATGGTCACTCATTTTTGAGCCATTCCGCCAGGCGGACGGCTCCACTACCCGAAGGTTCGGCGGCACAGGCCTGGGACTCTCGATATGCAGCCGCCTAGTGGAGCAGATGGGCGGACAGATCACGCTTCACAGCGAGGAGTTTGTGGGCAGCACCTTCAGCTTTTCTATTCCGCTTCCAGAGGTCCCTCAACATGTTTCGCCGCGCCGAAATGCCCCTGAACGAGAAGAGCAGAACGGCGACGTAAGCCTCAGAGAAGCTGCCGATCGGGCAAACTAAGGAACAAAAAGCTCGACCCGGTTCTGTTCGTTCGGGTACCAGCTATACTGCCGCAATCTGGTATCATTCGACCGCATGCAAGACTACTCGATCGGCGTCGATCTAGGTGGAACCAACCTCCGGGCTGCGGCCGTAGATAGCTTCGGGAAGATGCTCGATAAAGTTTCTGGTTCAACCCAATATGCGGCGGGCCGGGATGCGATTATCGGCGATATCGTGACCGCGATTCAGGCCGTTCGCCGGAAGGTAGGACCGACCGGGCTTAGAGGCGTTGGAATTGGCATACCTGGATTTATCAAGATTGATACGGGCGTCGTGATGGGTTCTGCCAATCTGCCCGGATTTGAGGGTTTCCCAGTTCGCGACGAGATTCAAAAACGGCTCGGCACGAAAATCATTCTCGAGAACGATGCGAACGCAGCGGCTCTCGGCGAGAAGTGGATGGGGGCCGGTCGGGACGTAGATGAAATGATTTTGATTACGCTCGGCACGGGGATCGGGGGAGGCATCATTATCGGCGGCAGGGTTCTTCACGGCGAATTGGGAATGGCTGGTGAGCTGGGGCATATGACCGTTATTCCAGAGGGCAACCCCTGTGGATGCGGGAATAGCGGGTGCCTGGAGAAGCATGCGTCGGCAACCGCGATCGTAGCCATGGCTCGCATGTTGCAGCTTGGGGAAGACATCACGTCAGAGGATGTGTACAAGCTTGCCGCGGGCGGGAATATACGAGCGATGCAATGCTTTACGACGATGGGACGCGCGCTTGGAATCGCCTTAGCAAACCTAATGAATATCTTTAATTTTCCGCTGTATCTGCTGAGTGGCGGCGTATTGGCAGCATGGGACCTGTTCACGCCAACGATGATCGAAGAAATTAAGCGCCGGTCGTTCACGTTCACTAAAACCAACCCGCGAATCGAGAAGGCCATCTTGGGCAACGAAGCGGGGCTTTACGGCGCGGCGTACCTTCCGTTTCAGCACGGAATCACCACCGTGGAAGCAGTGGGGCACTGAGGCCGATCAAGCGAAATGTATTGGCTTGGTCTTGACATTGGAACCGGCGGATCGAGAGCGCTGCTGGTAGATGCCTCGGGAGTAGTCCGCTACTCATATACTGCGCCGCATGAGGCGATGACGATGGAGCGCCCCCTCTGGGCCCAGCAGGATTCTCGTGATTGGTGGCGCGCCTCTCAGGAAGCCATCCACGGTGTTCTAAAAGCTGCCAACACGAGCGGCGACTCGGTCCAGGGGATCGGTCTCTCGGGACAAATGCATGGCGTCGTCGTCCTCGATGGCCACAATGAAGTGATCCGGCCTGCGCTGATCTGGTGCGATCAACGCAGCCAGAAGCAGGTCGACGCCATTGAGTCCGCCATCGGGAAACCCAAAATCCTGGAACTGACCGCGAATCCCGTTCTAACTGGCTTCAGCCTGCCTAAGCTGCTTTGGATTCGCGATGAGGAACCGGATGATTTTCAGCGCATCCGCCACTTTCTTCTGCCGAAGGACTACATTCGCTTCAAGCTTACCGGCGAGTTTGCAACCGAAGTATCGGATGCCAGTGGAACGTCGCTCTTCGACGTGGCGCACCGCAGATGGTCGACTGGTATGGCAGATGCACTCGGCGTCGATTTGTCGATTCTGCCTAAGGTGTTCGAGTCGAGCGAGATAACAGGAACGGTAAACGCAGATGCTGCAGCGAGCACCGGACTAAAGATCGGGACGCCGGTGGTCGGGGGCGGCGGCGATCAGGCCGCAAGCGCCATAGGCAACGGAGTGGTGGAAAGCGGCGCCACATCCTGCACGGTCGGAACGTCGGGAGTGGTTTTTGCATATCTCAAAGAGCCCGCTTATGACACACTCGGCCGAGTGCATACCTTCTGCCATGCAATTCCAAACACCTGGCACGTTATGGGGGTAACGCAAGGCGCCGGCCTAAGCCTGCAATGGTTCCGCAACCGGCTGGCGAGCGGCATGGACTACGACGACCTCACTGCCGACGCCACGCTGTCGCCGCCTGGCGCGCATGGTTTATTTTGGCTGCCCTATCTGATGGGTGAGCGCACTCCTCATCTTGATGCGTGGGCGCGTGGTGGGTGGATCGGCCTGACCGCCAAACATCAGCGCTCGGATATGATCCGGGCCATTTTGGAAGGGGTTTCGTATAGCCTTCGCGATTGCCTGGAGATCATTAAGCAATTGGGCGCGCCTGTTAAGGCAGTAAGACTGTCAGGCGGCGGCGCCAGGAGCCCTTTTTGGCACCAATTGTTCGCGGATATTTTCGGCGTTCGTGTTGCCACGCTACAAACGCAAGAGGGCTCCGCGTACGGTGCGGCCTTGCTGGCGATGGTGGGCACTGCTCACTTCTCTTCCGTCGAAGATGCCTGCCGGAGTGTGATCAAAGAAGTAGAGGCCAGAGGGCCTGACAAAGCGGCTTCGGCCTTCTACAACCGTGCTTATGGTGTTTATGGATCGCTGTATCCCGCGCTGAAGCAGGCCTATCGTGACATCGGCCGGCTCGATGTCTGAACTGGCACATCAATTTTGCGATGTGGCTCTGCCGGTCCCGCTCGATCAGTCGTTCACATATGAACTTCCGCACGATGTGAGGCGTTTTGCACGCCGTGGGTCAAGAGTTCTGGTGCCATTCGGTCCCCGTAACCTGATTGGCGTCATTCTTCATACACACAACAGCGCGCCCGAGCAGGTCTCACGTCCCGTATCGAACCTGATCGATCAGGAGCCGGTGCTCGACGACGATCTTCTGAAGCTCGGTAAGTGGATCGCCGATTACTACAGCGCTCCGTTGGGCGAAGTGCTGCGCGGAATGCTACCGCTCGGAGGCGAGCTGCGGCGCAAGAAGATGTACTCGCTTACTGATGCCGGTGAGAATGCTGCCCGGCAGCTGTTCGTTACGGAGTCTTCGGATGCGGCAACTGAAATCTTGCGCATTTTGGCCGAACAGCCACGCAGCGCTCAATATCTTTCGGGTAAGGTGAGCGGTTTTCGCGAGGGATTGCAACGGCTGCTGAAGCGCGGCTGGGTTCAGCTCTCTGAACAGCATGCGGAGCGGGATGCCTCACGGCTGGCGGCTGAGAAATTGCAAATTGAATTTGTGCAACGGCCAATCGAGGGTTTGAAACTTCGGAAACCGGAACGGGAACTGCTGGCCTTTCTGGAGTTGCACCCTGGCTGGCACAATCTTGCCGAGCTAATCGAGACTATCCGGCACGCCAGCACCGCGGGCCGGGCCCTTGCGCGACACGGCCTCGCGCGCTTGGAAGCTGAAAAGCCGCGGATGGCGGGCTACGGAGGCGTCGCACCCGCGCTGAACCCTGATCAGCAACATGCGGTGGATGCCGCCGGCCAGTCACTCCGGAAAGGGCAATTCGCAGTGTTTCTCGTCGAAGGAGTCACTGGCTCGGGTAAGACTGAAGTTTACATGCGTTGTATCGAAGAGGCCCTTACCCTCGGTAAAAACGCCCTGCTACTCGTCCCCGAAATCGCCCTGACCCCCGCCGTCGCTGGGCAGTTCTTTCATCGATTCGGCGATCAGGTAGCCATCCTGCACTCCGCGTTTAATGAAACCGAACGGGCCCTTCAATGGCGGCGCATTCAGCAGGGAGAAGCGCGAGTGGTTGTGGGAACGCGCTCTGGCGTGTTTGCACCCGTGCAACATCTTGGCCTCGTCATTGTTGATGAGGAGCACGATGGGAGTTACAAGCAGCAGGAAACGCCGCGATATCACGGCCGCGACGTCGCGCTCGTGCGAGCAAAAGAGCGCAAAGCTATTGTCATCTTAGGCTCGGCTACTCCCAGCATTGAGAGCCGCTTTAATGCCGAAAAGGGCAAATATGTTCGGCTCGAGATGCCGGAACGCATCGGCGGCAGGCCGATGCCTTCGGTCGAAGTCGTCGATATGCGAGTGGAATTTCTCGAGACCAGGCAACAGGCGATCTTCTCTCGCCGCTTGCATGAGGCCATTGGCGAGAAGCTCGCGCGGCAGGAGCAAGCGATGCTGCTCATGAACCGCCGTGGGTTCTCGAGCTTCATGGTATGCCGGGCTTGCGGCGAGAGGTTGAATTGCGTAAACTGCGCCGTCAGCCTAACCTACCACCGGCAGGACCGCCGCATGCTGTGCCACTACTGCGGATACGCCGAGCCTGTCCCGAAAAAATGCCCTCGATGCGACAGCGATCATATTCAATTTTTGGGATCAGGTTCGGAGCGCGTTGAAGACGAGCTGCATCTCTCTTTCCCAACGGCTCGCATCGCGCGGCTTGATCGCGACAGCGTGTCTGCCAAGGGCTCATTCGAGCATCTGCTCGAAAGCTTTCGCGCGGGAGAGATCGATATTCTCGTTGGAACGCAAATGATCGCAAAGGGTCACGATATTGCAAATGTGACGCTGGTTGGGATCGTGCTTGCCGATATTGGGCTCTCAATGCCTGACTTTCGCGCGGCCGAACGTTGCTTCCAATTGATGACCCAAGCTGCCGGACGCGCTGGTCGTGGTGGCTCGCCGGGCCAGGTTATCATTCAGACTCTTAATCCCGAACATTACGCGGTGACGTACGCAACGCAGCACGATTATGAAGGGTTCTATCGCAAAGAAATCGAATTCCGGAAATGGCTGCGCTACCCACCTTATGCGGCGATGACGAATATCGTGCTCCGGTCGGAAAAACAAGAGGAGGCGCTTCGGTTCAGCACTGAGTTCGAACGACTGCTGAAGCCGGCGCCGGAGGGCGTGAAGGTTTTAGGGCCGGCGGAAGCCCCGGTCGCGCGGCTGAAGGCGGAGTATCGTTATCAACTCTTGCTCAAGGCTTCCCGGCGCACGGTTCTCCGCGACATAGTGCGGCAATTGAGAACCCACGCCGCAATGCATGCCTGGCCGGCGACGGCTGTCGTGATCGACATGGATCCGCTGAGCTTGATGTGAAATGATACAGGCGATGCGCGCGCCCGGCGGAGCGTTTATCCCCGTTTAATGGACGGCCCGCCGTATTTTCATTCCCATTAGCATAAAATCTACTTTTCATCATGTCCTCAGAGAATTTATCTACACATAGCCCTAGCCGGCGGCGTTTTATCGGAACCGCGATCGCAGGAGCCACGGCGGCGTCCTACGGGCGGATTCTGGGTGCCAACGACCGAATTCGCGTAGGCGCAATCGGAACGGGCCAAAGATGTCAATACCTGCTGAGTGTACTGAACAAGCTTGGAGGAAACGAAATTGTAGCGATCTGCGACGTTTACGAACCACATTGCCAGCTCGCCAAGTCGAAGTATGGCCCCAGCGCCGACGTGTACGGACATTATCAGCAGATTCTCGACCGTAAAGACATCGATGCAGTAGTGATTGGAACCCCCGATCACTGGCATGTTCCCATCACCGTGGCGGCGGTCGGGGCGGGAAAGGATGTCTATTGCGAAAAGCCTGTCACACACAGGGTTGAAGAAGGCGCAACGCTCATTGCCGCAGTCAAAGAATCGAAGCGCGTCGTCCAGACTGGCACACAACAGCGTAGCTGGAAACACTACATACAGGCGCGCGAAATCATCGCCTCCGGCCGTCTCGGGCAGATCACATTCATACGCACGTATTGGTATCAGAATCACGTAAAAAATCAACAGTCCGGGCCCGAAATTGACCAAAGCAAGCTCGATTGGAAAGAGTTTCTGGGGCCTGTAGCATTCCGCCCCTTCGATCAGGATCAGTACGCCCACTGGCGCTGGTATTGGGACTTTGGCGGCGGGGCTATGACCGATCTCTTCGTTCACTGGGTCGACGTTGCGCAATGGTACATCGGTCAGGACATGCCAACCCGCGCCACGGCAACGGGACAAATCGCGCTTTTGAAACAGAGGCAGACTCCAGACACGATGAGCGCGGCGCTTTCTTATCCCGGAGTCATCGTCGAATTTGACAGCGCATTACTCGGCTACATCGAGGGCGGCGGCCTGATGTTCCGGGGCACAAACGCGGCCATGCGTTTGCACCGCCGCGGATTCTGGCTGTATGACGAAATCCCGACCTATAGTGAAAACTATGAGCCGAAGGACGTCGCGATGCAGGTGAAATCAGAACACGACGGCGCAATCGATCACGTGCAAAATTTCCTCGATTGCATGCATTCCCGCAAGGACCCCAATGCTTCGGTGGAAATTGGTGTAGCGGCAGCGCGCGCGGGTCACATTGCGAACATGGCGCTGCGCGGAAACGGCGTCTGGAACCCCTCTGCTACTAATCTCGCGTCCTAGAAAGAGATTAGCGGCGCTCGCTTGTTACTGGATTCGACAGCGCGAACGCAATGTACGCCCCCGGAATCGCCTCGGCCGACGCCGCATGTCCCGGAACGTTATGCGTGTAGGTTGTGGCCTGTGCAGAAGCGCAGAATACGATATATTCGCGGCCGTCGACCTCGTAAACCGCAGGCATTCCTTCTAACCCGGCATCTACCTGAGCCTGCCAGAGAACCTTTCCGGTTTTTGAATCCAGCGCACGCACGATTCGATCGCGCGTGCCAGCAAAAATCAACCCTCCAGCAGTGACAACCGGGCCAACTTTCGGAAAATGCGCACCGGTGTTCTTGAATCCTTTCGCAGCTAGCTCGGGCACTTCACCGAGCGGGATCTTCCATTGAATCGTGCCTGTGTTCAAGTTGTATGCAGTCAGCGATGTCCAAGGTGGAGCAATGGCAGGAAGTCCGCTGCTGGTGAACATGAATCCGAAACCACTCTTATAGCGGCGCGCACCGATTACGGGGGCGGCCGGGACAATCGCTGGCGCACGCGCTGGATTGAATAGATAGGCAACCAGAGCATCAAGATCGCGCGCAGACAGTTTTGGGAACGCCGGCATGGATGCTCGACCGTGAACGACAATCGCGCTTATTTGTTGGCGGCTCAGATTGAGTCCTACATCCACGAGCGACGGAACGGCCGGAGGCTGTCCTTTGCGATCAGTGCCATGACAAATACGGCAATTCTGCTCAAAAACGTACTGTCCGCGTTCCTCCGGAGAACCCGTTAAAGATGCTGCGGCCGTACCCTCCGGCTCGAGCTTCAGCATGGCTGGCAGATCCTTTGAGACTACATAGAACATTCCATCAGTTGGATCAACCGCTGCCGCGCCCCAATTGGCGCCGCCATTATTGCCCGGCATCTCGACCGTGTTTCTCAAACCGGGCGGCGTAAACAGGCCCTCGTTCCGAGCGCTTAAAATCTCATCGCGGAGTCGCGCACGCTCGGCCGGGTCTTCAATGAACGGGCTCAAATCGTTCGCGGTAAAACTCTGCCGCGCAAAGGGCGGCGGTTGCGAAGGAAAGGGTTGGGTCGGCCAAACCTGCTCCCCGGGCATATCCGTCTTCGGAACGGGTTTCTCCACGATGGGCCACAGCGGAGCACCTGTTTCGCGATTGAACACCCATAAAAAGCCTTCCTTGCTGGCCACTGCGACTGCATCAACCGGCTTGCCATTGTGCTGAACAGTAATCAGCTTCGGAGCGCTTGTGTTGTCGTAGTCCCAAATATCGTGGTGGACCATCTGAAAATGCCAGATGCGTTTACCAGTACGCGCGTCGAGCGCGAGGAGGCAATCGCCGAAGAGGTTTGCGCCAATGCGGTCAGCTCCATAGAAATTGTATTTAGGGCTGGCCGTCGGAACGTACACGATACCGCGGCGCTCGTCAATCGAGAGTTCGCCCCATGCATTAGCGCCTCCAACCGTCTTCCATGCGTCTTTAGGCCACGTCTCGTAACCGAATTCTCCAGGATGCGGGATGGTGTGAAATGTCCAAACGAGGCGGCCGGTTCGAACGTTATAAGCGCGAATATCACCCGGCGCCGAATCGTATTCCTGGTTTGTTGCCGAACCAAGTATCAGCAGATCGTCAAAGATTTTGCCGGGCGTGGTGGATTGCACCAGAGCGATGGAATCAGGCTCGCGCCCCAGCCCTTCGACGCAGATCGACGCGGCCTTCAATGCCAAACGATTGAATCGATGCCCCAGTACGCGCATCAATCGCCTGAAGGAAGTTGTTTACGGCAAAAAGAAGCCGCCGGTCGGTTCGATCCTTGCTCTCCCAATAATTGAGGCCACGGTCCGTAATGAGCGACGTATCCTTGCCGGTCGTATGAATCCACAATTGCCGGCCGGTTGCTGCATCAAGTGCTACGATCGAGTTGCCGTGCGCCAGCACGTACATGGTTCCATCTACAACGATTGGATTGAAGGCGTACTTTTTGCCGTCACCGGTCTTGTACGTCCAGGCAACACGAAGTCGCTTGACGTTCGAGCGATTGATTTGATCGAGCGAAGAGTATTGCGCCGAATCGGGAGCGCCGCCATAATCAAGCCATTTCGAATGATCTTGAGCAGTGAGCAGACACGCACTCGATCAGAGGGAGCAACAGGGCAGCAAGATTTTTTCCAAACATCTAAGGTACCGTAAGCTCGTTCTTTCCAATTCGAACGAGTGCAACTGCTGTGAGCAGAAGAATAATGGGATCGATGGGATGGCGGTAACGGGGCGACGCGAGTGTCACGTAGGCGATTAGCGGGATAAATCAGCGGGAACGTAGAGACGGGAAAGGCGAGCGGATGGCGATGCAGTAAGCAGAATCACGACACCCGCAATTGTTCCGATCGCCGCGATGATGTTTACAAGCAGAATCAGACCGAACCAGGGCGAGGTGTTATTCACAAAATCGGTGATCGGCGTTTCCGTGCCTCCTGTCCACGTCGCTATAAACCGGCTGGCGCTAAGCGCCTAAAACTTTCTTTGGATGGCTCGAATGAAGCGCAGCGCCTCACGCTTCTTCATCCGCATGTAATCGAATTTCGCCGAGTTCTGAATACAGCTCGCGTTCCTGGGAATTCGATAAAGGATGGAGCTGGCCCGGATATCGCTGCCCCGATTGCTCGTTGTTGCCCATCCACAGTTGCAACCCCATCACGGACCGCAAGGGAATGAGCGAGTGGAATACAACATAATTTCGAATGGTCCACGGGACGCATGCGACAGCCGTTATGCTGAGGGCCAAACCCAGGCGCAACACCCGTGCTTTGACAGGCGCCTTTTCCGCGGAAAGCCATCCAGCCGATCAGAAACGGCAAAACCGAACCGAGTGTCGGATTTGTCATGAGGATCAAGCCCCAAAGCGCGCCATAAGCCGCCCATGCCGCACGCCGCGGTGATGCTTCAATCCGTATCGTTGCCCAAAGAACGATCGCCGCAAGGAGCGCAGTTAGCGATGCGTCCCAAAGATCCCGAGTCGGAATGATGATCGCGTTAGGAAATACAGCCCACAACCAAGCAGCCAATGCTCCAATAGCCCGGCCACCGAGGCGCTCGCCAATGTTGAAAATAGGAATGCTGGTAAGCGTTGAACAAACAATGTTGAAACCGATTGCGGCGAGGAAAGCCGCATAAGTATATGGTCCGAACAGGCGAAAGATTGCCGCCAGAAGCAATGGATATACCGGAGTCATCCAGGCCGTCGGCCCCGTATTCGAGCGGAAAGGTGAGCTAAAGCCGTGATGAGTTGCGAGCGCGTACGCAATATTCCCCGGTTCGTACAGGAAGGAAATCGCGCCAAGCGCGTGCTCCGGTTTCCCATGCTGGTAGTGCCAGGCGAAACCCACGCGCAGGATCAAGCGCGGCGATTAAGATGCCTGGGAAGACCGGTGAGTAGAAGGCGCCATTCTTGCCTGATATATCGGGAAAGGCTCAACCGACCAGCATACTCGTCATCGAGTTGCGGTCGTTTTTGATGCAAGAACGGCGGCCGTTTCATCGGCGGCGGCTTTTACGAGCGCTCCCATTTTTGGAGACACGGGCACAATGTCGGGTGTGAGTCCGTACTCGTGTAGCGTGGCATTCATGATCGGGCCAACGGAGGCTATGGCAACGTCATCATTCAGCGCCTGCAACACCGCATCGCGGCAACCCTCTTCCTCAGCGATCTGCAATAGATGTTCGAGCTGGATGCTCGAAGTGAATAGAACGACGTCGAACTGCCCGGGCGGCAAGTTCCTTCGCTGCTTGCCTTAATAGTGTGGTGTCAGCCGGCAATTCCCAACGATAGAGGGCAAAACGTTTCGGCTTCGATACCCAAGCCGGCTAGGGCTTCGACCAGGTTCGAGTTCGGGCGTCCATACTCCTGGATCGCGAGCCGCCGTTCGGGGCGGTTCTTCATCACATCAACAATTTCGCGCCAGGTGTTAGGCTCCGGTATCGTTATATCGGGCGAGAGTCCCAACGGTCGCAAAATCGCGGACAGGTTTTGGGCCGCGGGCGAGCAATCTGATGCTCCTTAGAGCATCATCGGCACGCGCAACTGGATAATGTGTCGCAACAACATCGCGCCAGAACGAGAGCCCGGTGCCGGTCATTAAGACGAGCATGTCGAACGTCCCTTGCTCAAGCTTGTCGAGAAGGCGAAACGCGTCACTTTGATCTTCGAGCGGCCGTTCACGAACCGAGGGCGCAACAAACGATCGGCCCCCCTGTTTGCGAATCAGGAGCTCGATCTCAGTGGCCCTGCGGCTTTCTAAGCTGAGAACTCGTAACCCGGCAAAGGGCATGTCTCTTCCATGTTGACAGGCTTCTCAGCGAAGAGGTGACCGTCAGCGGTTTTCGCCTCGACCCGAGCTTGTAACGCGAGCGATCGCAGCGGCAAAACAAGCGCTGAGGCAGCCGTAACAATGCCCCCAAGAATCAGCAGGCTGGTCGACCACGACAAATGTTCGCTTCGAAAGAGGAACGCATAGCACATAGCTGCAAAGTTGCCGCCCGCGCCTACGATACCCGATACCGCTCCCAACCCTTGCTTCTTGACGAAGGGAACGATTGCATAAGTAGCGCCGTTCGACATTTTGACGAACAAACCCATCACGAGGAGCAGGCAAATCGCCGCAGGAAGAGCGGTAATGCGCGAGAAAGCCGCAAGCGCAATTCCTTCCAAAAATATTGTTCCCCCCAAAAGCCAGGTTCTACCGGAAATTCCAAATCGTGAAGCGATGCGATCGCTAGTGAAACCACCCAGCGCTCGAGCGAACAAGTTCATCAAACCAAACGAGCCGGCCACGATACCCGCAGATTGCAAATTCAGGTGAAATGAGTCGTGAAAATATAGAGCGGCGACGTTGTCGATAGTTAGCTCAATGCCAAAGCAGGCGCCATAAATGAGTGCGAGCGACCAGACACGAATGTCTTTAAAGGCAGCTAAAAACGCGCCGTTCACGCCGTGTGGTCCAGCGCTTACGCGAGTTGGGCCGAAGTTACCCTCCGGCGTATCTTCTGTGAATTTGTAATACAGGATGCCAGTCGAGCACCATGGCAACGCCAACTACGGCCATGGACAACCGCCAGCCCCAGAATTTACTCACACCGGCGCTTAGAAACATACTAAATAGCAGAGGCATCACCATTTGCGTTGCTCCGCCGCCCAGATTTCCCCAACCTGCCGTAGTAGCATTTGCGGTGCCGACGATCTCGGGTGCGAACATCACGGAGGTGTGGTATTGCGTGATGACGAACGATGCGCCAATTGCGCCAATCGCCAGCCGAAACAACAAAAACGTCTCGTAGTTATGCGCAAGACCGATCAGCATCACTGGCAAGGAACCAATGACGAGGAGACCGGTATACGCCTTTACGCGGGCCGATACGATCGCAGAGCCATCCTATGAAAATTCTGGCCACGATCGTGATAGCGACGCTCGCCATAATCGTATTTCCGATTTCGGTCTTCGTAAGATGCAGCTCGTCGCGCACCACGGCCATCAGCGGAGCTATGCCGAACCACCCAAAAAAGCAAAGAAAAAATGCGATCCAGCTCAAATGAAAGCTGCGCATGGGGATCGACTGAAAATCGAATAAACGAATATTGCGTGCCTTGTTCATCCCGGCCTTTTCGACAAAAGTTGTGAATTATCTTGCGGCTGCGTGGCGCAAATTTAAGCTGCTTGAGCGTTCGCTTCCGAGCGATCTAACGACAGCATTACCAAACCGTTCTCCAGCCTGACGTCGAACGTACGTATACTGATTTCCTGGTCAGCGCACGGCTTTGTAACTGCACCCGTTTCGAGGCATATTCGCCAGTTATGCAGAGGGCAGGTTACGGTTGTGCCACCAACGATTCCGTCGGCAAGCGGGCCGCCTTTGTGGGGACAGCGGTTCTCAACGGCGACGAAGCGGTCGCCTAAATTAAAAATGGCGACAGATAGGGGGCCCAGTTCCACTGTGCGGCCCTCTTTATGAGGAATGTTTGCTGCTTCTGTGATTTGAATCCAATTCATGCGAGTACGGTCTCCGTGGGTTGAATGTTTATGAATTGCGACGGCAGCGGGTTCTTTCGTTCCAGCCACGCGTCAAATGAATGTTCTTTCGATTTCCGGAGCCGGTCGAGCAACGCCCGCTTTGTTTCAGCCGGCGCGTAGACAGTCTCCTTGCGAATTTTTTCGATACCAATCCGTTCCACGAAGTCATAGGTGCGTTCAAGGTAATTAGCGTTTTCGCGGTAATACTGGAAGAAAATCATTGCCGCATCCAGCGCTTCGTCTGTAGTTTCAGTGGTGATGAGCAGGTCGGCTTTGCGAACACTCTTCCCCGCGGCGCCGCCAACAACTACTTGCCAACTGCCTTCCTGTCCGACAAGTCCGATATCCTTTACCGTGGCTTCCGCGCAGTTCCGCGGACAACCGACGACGCCCATCTTCACCTTGTGCGGTGTGAACAGGTTCTCCAACCGGCGCTCCAACTCAATGCCGGTGCTAATAGAATTCTGCGTACCGAAGCGGCAGAAATCCGTTCCCACGCACGTTTTCACCATGCGAACGCCCTTGGCGTAAGCCTGCCCAGAGGGCATTCCCAGGTCTTCCCAAATCTTGGGCAGATCGGATTTCTTAACGCCTAGCAAGTCGAGGCGCTGGCTGCCGGTCACCTTCACCATCGGTACGTTGTACTTGTCGGCAACATCGGCTATACGCCGCAATTCAGCGGGAGACGTTACTCCACCGCGCATGCGCGGGACAACACTGAATGTGCCGTCTTTTTGAATGTTGGCGTGCACGCGATCGTTAATGAAGCGGGCCGAGCGATCCTCTTTGTGACTTCCACATGAGGCAACGTCGACCAGCCAGCTCAGCGCTGGTTTGCAAACTTCGCAACCCTTTCCGTTGCCGTAGATATCGAGCACGTCCTGAACGGACTTAAATTTCTGGCCCTGAATAATCTCTCGGAGCTGATCTTGAGAGAAGGGAATGCACCCGCACAAAACCTTGGGACCCTCCTCGCTGAAATCGGGACAAACCGCCTTAAGAATGCTGCTGCAGGTTCCGGTGCAGGTGCCGCAACTCGTAGAGGCGCGGGTACGCTCTTTGAGCGCTGCCATCGTCGTGATGCCGTGCGTGTGTATGGCCTCGATGATGGAGCCCTTCGTGACACCCATACACCCGCAAACGGTTTCGCCGTCGGCGATGGCAGCCACATTGACGCCCACATCTTCGGTAGAGGGCGGAAACAACAGGTGCCGGCGTTGACCGCTGAGATCTTCGCCGGTGCGCAGCCAGTTCTTATACCGCATTTCATCGGAGGTGTCTCCGACGAGAATCACACCGTACAAGCCGGTTATCTTTAATCAGCAGCTTTTTGTAGATTCCAAGCGCGGCATCTTCGTAGCGGACTACCTCAACGCCCGGCTCGCGCTCCTCGAACGCACCAGCCGAAAACACATCGACGCCCATGATTTTCAAGCGCGTGGCCAATGTTGCGCCTTCAAATGGAGACGTATCGTTTCCGGTGATATGTGCTGCCAGCACTTTCGCTTGCTCATACAATGGCGCTACCAGCCCGAACGTAACGCCGCGATGCTCCGTGCATTCACCCACGGCGAAGATACGCGGATCGGATGTTTGCAAATAGTCGTTAACGATAATCCCGTCACGAACCTCGAGACCGGAAGCCTTGAGCCAAATGCTATATTTGGCCGGATGCCCGCCGCGATCACGACCAGCTCTGCTTCGAGTTCGTTGCCATCCGCAAAGCGAACACCTTCGACGTGTCCATTGCCCAGAATTGCGCTCCGTTTGATGATGAAGCAGGACACGCAAAACCTAGCTGCTCCATCGCGCGCTGCAGAAAAAGGCCGCCTGTTGCATCAAGCTGCCGGCTCATCAGATTCCTGGAGCGATGGACCACAGTCACGTCGCAGCCGCGCACCTGGAGTCCGCGTGCGGCTTCTAACCCCAAGAGCCCGCCCCCAATGACAACGGCCCTGAGCCCTGAAGACGCCCGTGAAATGAGGTTCCGGGTATCGTCCATGGTCCGGAAAACGTGGACGCCTTCTTTGTCCTTACCTTCGATAGCGGGAATTGACGGATTGCTGCCCGTGGCAAGAATCATGCGGTCGTAAGGCAACGCTCGATCCGTCGTTGCCATGCACCACCCGATTAGCGCGATCTATGTCGTGGACTCTTACTCCGAGGCGCAGTTCGATTCCGTGGCGACGGTACCAATCAATGTCGTTGAGAATGATTTCGTCGGGCTCTTTTTCGCCTGCCAGTACGGAAGATAGAAGGATCCGGTTGTAGTTAACGTGGGTCTCGTCGCCAAACACGGTGATCTCGAATTCGGGCCCGTGTTTGAGTATCTGCTCGACGCAGGCAATCCCAGCCATGCCATTGCCCACAACCACCAAGCGCTTCATTGTGTTGCTCCCGTGCGCTCGACGCGGACTGCGCATTGCTTATAGTTCGGTTCCCGGGAAATCGGATCGAATGCCGATTGCGTTACTTCGTTCGCGTTTGTTTCCGCGAAATGGAAAGGCATGAAGACCTGTCCGGGAGCAACGATTTCCGTCAGCCGCAGTTCCACACCTTTTACGCGGCCTCTCCGGCTAATCACATCCACGCGATCGTGCGGCTTTAGCGACAGCCGCTTGGCGTCCCGGGGATTCATTTCCAGCCAGGCACGCGGCGAAAGGTTATGCAGCACGGGAACCTCGGCGCGTCTTCGTGCGCGTGTGCCAGTGCTCGACAGTGCGACCCGTATTAAAGACGAGCGGATAGTCACTCGTCGGTTGCTCTGGGAATGGCTGCCACCCGGTACTGATGAAACGCGCGCGCCCGTCGACGGTGCGGAACACACCGTCTTCGTAGAGTCGTGAGGTTCGCCACGCGGTTGAAGAGTCTGCCGCGCCTGCCGGAAATGGCCACTGGACACTGTGGCGCTCGGCTAACAGCTCATACGAAATGCCCGAATAATCGCACAGCCTGCCGTTTGATAAACTGCGCCATTCATTGAATGCGTCTTCCGGCCCGCTCCAACCGGGATAAATCTCGTCGCGGCAACCCAATTTCTCCGCCACATCTAGAAAGATGTTGAAGTCGGAACGCGCTTCTCCAGGCGGAACAACGGCTGCATTCACCTTGCTAACGCGGCGCTCGGAATTTGTAAAGGTGCCTTCCTTTTCTCCCCAAATCGCGGCCGGTAAAACGATGTGAGCTAATTCTGATGTCGGCGTGGGATGGAAGCCGTCCTGTACTACCAGAAGATCGAGGCGAGCGAGCGCCTGGCGCAATACGTCTTGGTTAGGGAAACGAGACCAGCGGATTCGTGGCGATGATCCAAAGCGCGCGAATTCGCCGCGCCAGGACCGCTTCGATTATGTCGGGATACGCAAGTCCGCGATGCACCGGCAATGCGTTCGGCATCCACGTTCCAGAATCGAGCTACTTCTGCGCGGTCGGCTTCCGATTCGAACTTGCGGTAACCAGGAATGGATGAAGTGAAGCTTGCTTCCCGCGATCCCATTGCATTGCACTGCCCAGTGATGGAAAAGGGCGAGGCGCCCGGCCGTCCCAGTTGTCCGGTCAACAGAGCCAAATTGCAAATGGCACTGAGGTGTCCGCTCCTTGGGTCGAATGGTTCACGCCCATGGTCCAACCGATGAAGCCCGCTTTGGCGTGTCCATACAGCTTCGCCACACGCTCAATCTGCTCAATACGCAGACCCGTTATTCCGGCGGTGAATTCAGGTGTATAGGTCGATGTGAAGGCGGCGAAATCGGCGAAGCCATTGGTGTGGTCTTCGATGTACTCGCGCTGAATCAGATTGTCACGAATGAGGATGTGGGCGATACCGTTCAGTAGTGCGAGATCGGTCCGCGGTTTTAGCGGGAGATGAATATCGGCCATCATGGCCGTTTTCGAAACCCTCGGGTCCACCACAATCAATTTGCAGTCGTGGTTAGCTTCGAGGAAGCGGCAAAGAATGGGATGATTATCGGCAATATTCGCGCCGACGAGAATGACGACATCAGCAATTGCCAGGTCCTCATAAGCTCCCGGCGGCCCATCGCTTCCGAAGCTTTGTTTATAGCCGGATACCGCACTGGCCATGCACAGAGTGGTGTTCCCGTCATAATTCGATGTGCCAAAGCCAAGTTGCGCGAGTTTGCCGAGCGCATAAAACTCTTCTGTGACAAGCTGGCCCGTGCTTAGGATGCCCAACGCGCCCGGCCCGTATTTCGCTTGCACCGCGCGGAAATCTTGCACCATCGTGACAAGCGCCTCGTCCCAGCAAGCCTGCTCTAAGTTGCCGTTCTTTCGAAGCAACGGGTACTTGGCGCGTGTAGACACTTCGAGCATTCTGTGCTCGGACAACCCTTTTGGACAGAGCTTGCCTGCGTTTACCGGGTGAGACATTTGTCCGCGCACCGCAACGGCTCTGCCACCCTTCACCCCGATTTCCATTCCGCAACCGACACTGCAGTAGCCGCAAGTGGTTGTCACCCATTGCTCAGGAATTCGATTCTTCGCAGTAAAACCGGTCAATTCATCGCGGCCGTAGACATACTTGTCGTGCAGATTGTCCAAGCCGATTCGGCGCTTCCAGTTCATGCGGTGCCTCTCTCATCGCCAACGAAACTGGCTGCGACATTCTTAGGAGTCACCGTAACGAAGAAAAGCCAGCGGCCCATGATTTCGCCCGCGAGCGCAAGCAGCAAAGCGAGGCCAAGAAGCCGGCCGTCATCGGATGAAAGCGGGAGAACGATGCCGCCGATCAGCAGCAAGGCCATCCGCAAGAGATAGGCATCACGCAAGCGGTAGATGAGCAGACTCGCGGAGACGCGGTTTTCACTGCCATCCGTACTGCGCGCCAGCCAAAACAGTTTTTCGATCTGTACAACCAGCTGCGCTGCGCCACCCGAAGCCGCCGCTACTGCAAACGTCGAATAATGGTGGACGCCCGCGGCCCTGACTAATAGTGGCCCCAACGTTAACGCGGTACAGAAAAACTCGAGAACGGTAAAAATGCTGTTCCAGGCTGGTCGTGCGGGTACGATGTAAATGCGGGCGGAACAATAAACGCCCAGAACACCCAAAACAGCAGCGGCTGCCCCTACCACGCCGGCTCCCGGCAGATGGAGCAGCAGCATGCCACCGAACACCGCGGCGATATTGGCGAACAGGCCCAGTGAAAGAACTTCGCGGCTGAGCCACGATCTCCGCCACGCTTTCGTGGCCCGGTAGGCGTGTACGGGCCGGCCAAGATGCAGAGTCGATGCCAGCAGTGAAACAAACGCCGTACCCAGGGTCAACGCGACCGCCAGTCCCATTGATGGCACTTTCGCCAATGACAACAGCCAAAGCCCGCAAATTGCTCCGACTGACATCTGGGTGAGCGTCAACATGAAAACCAGCGGCCAGTGGGGCTGTTCTAATCTGCTTCGCTGGCGATCGACTCGGTCCACATCAGCCGGCATGTCCGGCGGCAACGTAACCCTGGTAGTCGAGAGGCTGTCGGCGGACGAAGGCAACCCAGGTGCGTCTGCGGACAGGTGATTCGCGCGCCACGCGCCGATGTTCACGATCTCGATTTCAATTGCGCCTTGAGGGCACGCTTCGACGCAAGCCGGCGCGTCGCCATCCTCAAGCCTGTTGTGGCAAAGGTCGCATTTCCCAACCACTCCCCGTTCGGGATTGTACTGGGGAACGCCGTAGGAGCAGTTCCAGGTGCAGTATTGACAGCCAATGCAAGTGTCCGGATTGTGCTTTACTACCCCAGTAACGGGATCCTTCTCGTATGCTTCGACCGGGCATCCGGTCAAACACGAAGGCTCCAGGCAATGGTTGCAGCCCATCGACAGATGCCAGCGCCGGGTGTCCGGGTAATAGCCTCCCTCAATCTCGCCAACGCGCCTCCAGTGCAAATCGCCAGGATTTCCGTTCTGCTCGTTGCAGGCAACTACGCAGCACTTGCATCCCACACACTTCGTCATGTCGAAGTGAAAACGATACTGCTCGCCTGGCTCCGGTCGCCGGTCTGGAATTAGTCGCCGCTCGGTTTGAAGCTGAACAAGCGCATGCGCCGATGCAGAAGCCATGAGCCCCTTCGTGAGGCCAAAAACTTCTCCATCAACTGTCGCGCGTTGTAGCAGCGGAAGCGTCAATGAGCGAATGCCTCCTGCTGGCAGCGCAATCTGGTTCTTGCGCGCACCGTTTCGCCGATGACAAAAACGGCTGGAGCCGTAACCAACGGGCCGGTGCCCGCGGCCACCTGCTCTAGGGTTGATTCAACAATTCGCTGATCACTCGTCGAAATACGCTCCACAAACGCAACCGGCTGCTTTCGATCGCGGCCATTCGCGATGAGCGATTGGGCAATCAGCGCCCGGTTTTCGATGCCCATCAGAACTACTAAAGTGTCTATGGCCGAATAGGCGGCCCAATCGATTGCGGCGAGCGACTGCCGATGCCCCGCTACAACGGCAAAAGATGCCGCAACACCGCGCAAGGTGAGCGGTATGCCCGAAAGGGATGAAAACGAAACCGCAGACGAGATGCCGGGGACTACCTCTGCCGCAATGCCGTTCTCGGCAAGGAATTCGAGTTCCTCGCCGCCACGCCCAAAGATCATCGGGTCGCCACTCTTCAAACGGACGACGGTATATCCCGCTTTCGCGCTTTCCAATAGCCACTGATTGATGGCATATTGAATTGCTTCCTGATCGCCCTGGCGCTTTCCGGCGTATACGAGGCTGGCTTCCGGATTTACAAGCGACAGAATTTCCTCGCTCACCAGCCGGTCATAGATCACCACGTCGGCTTGCGCAAGAATTCTCACTGCCTTGACGGTCAACAAATCGGGATCGCCAGGACCCGCGCCCACTAAAAACACTTTTCCCGCTGCGCTCAAGAAGAATGCTCCAGTGCGGCAGCGCGCAGAAACATGGGCGCGATACGCCGCTAATCAAAATCGGATTTTTAAGTGAGTTTGCTCAGCTTTGAGCAAGGTACGGAGGTCGAACGGGGTCCGCTTGAACTACCTGCGCCGTAAACCCGTTCGCTTAGCCGGCAGGAATTGCTTACCTAACTATATGCCAGAGGAAGAGACAGCGCAAGCTGCCCACGAAAGGAATTATTTATAAGAGCGATTAATGGCGGGCCAAACTGCGCCCGCGCGGGCAAAGGTACAGAACGGGAAGGGAACGCGAAATTTTCCGCCGGAATATGAAGCAAGTTACACCAAGGCTCTTGTAATTTAGGCGAAAGTGCACGATACTGCTGAATCGAGAGGCGGTAACAGGCTATCCGAGTCGAAGCTTATGGAACTCTGGCCGCTCGCTTTATATTTCGTCATTGTCTGCGTCCTGGCGGTCGCGATGCTATCCCTGTCGTTCGTGCTGGGACAGAGGCATCACGACAGGGCGACCAGTTCTCCTTACGAATCCGGCATCGTATCTGAGGGCACGGCCCGAGTTCGCTTATCCGCGAAATTTTACCTGGTCGCGATGTTCTTCGTCATTTTCGATCTCGAAGCGGTATTCTTGTACGCTTGGTCGGTCTCCATCCGCGAGGCCGGCTGGTTTGGCTACTTTGAAGTGGTTGTGTTTGTGTTCGTTTTGATCGCCACGCTGGCGTACCTATGGAGAGTAGGTGCGCTCGACTGGCGGTCCGGTCAGCAGCGGTTTAGGGCACGATAGAAATAGGAACGGACGGTGCGGTATGCGCTGGGCGATTAGCAAGCCCGATGCTCCCCCGCGAGCCGGTGAGTCCCAAACAGGACCCCTCGACGACGCGATCCGCCGTAGTGTTGTCCTCACCCGACTCGAAGACCTGGTGGCGTGGAGCCGCAAGAATTCCATCTGGCCGTTTCACTTCGGCCTTTCCTGCTGTTTTGTCGAGATGGCCACCAGCATCACCAGCAAATACGACATTTCTCGATTCGGTGCCGAAGTAGTCCGCGGAACCCCGCGCGAGGCCGACCTCATGGTAATAGCCGGTACCTGCTTTATCAAAATGGCTCCGGTCATTGAGAGGCTTTACGAGCAGATGATGGAGCCGCGGTGGGTAATCGCCATGGGAGCGTGCGCGAGTTCCGGCGGCATGTACGACATTTACAGCGTGGTTCAGGGCGTCGACAAGTTCCTCCCGGTGGATGTTTATGTTCCCGGGTGTCCTCCCCGCCCTGATGCTTTTCTCGAAGGCGTATTGTTGTTGCGCGAGGCAGTGGGGAACGAACGGCGGCCGTTGAGCTGGGTAGTTGGCCAGCAAACCGTGGGCCGTCCTGAACCGCCGTCGATGCGCGACCAGAAACGGGATATGCGAGGACAGTTGACCGTCTTGCGATCGCCCGACCACGTGTGAGGAGTGACTGATGACGACAGCCCTTGTGGCAGATGAGCAAGTCACAATCCCCGGCAGACCCCAGATAACCTGCGACGGCATACCTACTTTTTGGATTGGGCGCGACGACATTCACGCCGTTCTTGCCGATTTGCGTTGGCAGGTGCCGCAGCCGTTCAAAATGCTTTACGATTTGACGGCCATCGACGAACGTAAGCGCCAGCACCGTCAGGAGCAGCCGCCTTCAGATTTTACTGTCGTCTATCATCTGTTCTCGTTTGAGCGGAATGCGTTCGTGCGGCTCAAAGTGGCTCTTGACGAGGCACATCTCAACTTGCGCACCGCCACCGATATCTGGCCCAGCGCAAATTGGTACGAGCGCGAAATCTGGGATATGTTCGGCATCGTCTTTGACGGACATCCGCATCTGCAGCGGATACTGATGCCGCCGAACATGGCAAGGCTATCCGCTCAGAAAAGACCATCCGGCGCGAGCCACCGAGATGGGCCAGTTCCAACTGCCGAACGAAAAGCAAGATGCCGAGCAGGAAGCGCTTCGCTTCCGTCCGGAAGAGTGGGGCATGAGCCGCGGGCGAGATGGCTCCGATTTCCTGTTCTTGAACGTCGGGCCGCAGCATCCAGGCACACACGGGGTATTGCGCATCATTCTGGAACTGGACGGAGAAGAAATTCTCGACGCGGTTCCCGATATTGGGTTTCACCATCGCGGCGCCGAAAAGATGGGCGAGCGCCAGACGTGGCACACCTACATTCCCTATACGGATCGGGTCGATTATCTCGGCGGAGTGATGAATAATCTCCCGTATCTGCTGGCTGTTGAACAGCTCGCCGGGATCAAGGTGCCCGAGCGGGCGCAGGTGATTCGCATCATGATGGCGGAATTGTTCCGCATCATCAGCCATCTGGTTTGGTACGGAACATTTGCGCAGGACGTCGGGCAGATGTCGCCCGTGTTCTACATGTTCAACGACCGCGAAAAGGCGTTCGGCATTGTCGAGGCCGTTTGTGGCGCCCGCATGCACCCGAATTGGTACCGCATCGGCGGCGTGGCGCAGGATCTGCCGGAGGGATGGGAAGACCTGTTCCGCGACTTCGTGGATTACCTTCCGAAACGGCTCGACGAATATGAGCGCACCGTAATGCGCAATAAGTTGTTCCAGGCGCGCACCAAGGGCATCGGCGGGTGTTCAACGGAGGAAGCCATCGAGTGGGGAATGACTGGACCGAATCTCCGAGCCACTGGTTTCGATTGGGATTTTCGCAAGCGGCGTCCGTACGCCGGGTACGACCAATTCGAATTTGAAGTGCCGATAGGAAAAAGTGGCGATTGCTTTGACCGCTGTATCGTGCACGTGGAAGAAATGCGCCAGAGCTTGCGAATCATCCGGCAATGTATGAATAACATGCCGTCCGGCGCTGTAATCGCCGACCATCCACTGGCAACTCCGCCTCCTAAGGCGCAGACGATGCATGACATCGAAACACTGATCCATCACTTTTTGAGCGTGAGTTGGGGCCCCATTGTTCCCGCAGGCGAGGCGATGGGAATGGTTGAAGCAACAAAGGGCTGCAACAGCTACTACCTGGTGAGCGATGGTTCGAACGGCTCATACCGCACGCGCATTCGCACGCCATCGTTTGCGCACATGCAGATGCTACCGCTGTTAGTCCGCGGCCTGATGATTCCCGACCTGCTGGCGATTCTAGGAAGTCTCGATTACGTGCTGGCCGATATCGACAGATGAGGATGAACTTGTGCTGAGTGAAGAAGAACGGAGTGAAATTGAGGCTGAAGCAACGCACTACCCGGTAAAACAAGCGGTGTGCATCGATGCCATGCTGATCGTGCAGAAGCATCGCGGATGGGTTTCGGACGAGTCGCTAAAGGATCTAGGCGAGCTGCTCGACATGACCACAACCGACCTCGACGGAGTAGCTAGTTTCTACAACCTGATTCGACGCAAACCGGTGGGGCGCCACGTCGCCATGATCTGCGATAGCGTGAGCTGTTGGATTATGGGCTACGACCGTGTGCGGGAGCAAGTGTGCAGTCGACTCGGCATCGTTCCCGGCGAAACCACAAAAGACCGCCGCTTCACTTTGCTGCCAATCGTTTGCCTGGGGGTCTGCGATCATGCACCCGCCATGATGATCGACGACGATGTGCACACCGACCTCAGCGAGGCTAATGTCGAATCGATTCTGGAGCGCTATCAATAGCCCCGCCGCACACAGATCCTGTCATGGAGCTCCCCCTAACCAGCAGACTTCGGAAAGACGGCGAGGCGGTTCTCGCTGCCGGATATGAACGCGCGGACGGATATCAAGGTCTGCGCGCCGCTTTAAAGCTCGCTCCACACGAGATTGTAGAGCTGGTAAAGCGATCGAACTTACGCGGCCGCGGTGGCGCTGGTTTCCCGACGGGAATGAAGTGGAGCTTCGTTCCGATGGGCGAAGGCGCGCCGCATCCCAAATACCTGGTGGCAAATGCCGATGAGATGGAGCCCGGCACCTTCAAAGATCGCGTTCTGATGGAGGGCGATCCCCATCAATTTATCGAGGGCATGATTATCGCGGCTTATGCAATTGAAGCCGATATCGCCTATATCTTTCTTCGCGGCGAGTATCAGCTTTCGGCAAAGCGCCTGACTCAAGCGATTTCAGAAGCGTACGCGCGCGGGTATTTGGGCAAAAACATTCTTGGTTCAGGATATAGCGTCGATCTTCACCTACACGTCAGCGCCGGCCGTTACATCTGTGGTGAAGAGACGGCATTATTGAACGCCCTGGAGGGGAAGCGCGCGCACCCGCGTACCAAGCCGCCATTTCCGCAGGTTTCCGGGCTATTTGGCAAGCCAACCATTGTTCAGAATGTGGAAACGCTCTGCAACCTGCCGCATCTGCTCTCACGTGGTATCGATTGGTATCCTCAGTTTAAGTCGCACCGAAGACACGCGGAACAAAGCTGTTCGGCGTAAGCGGGAAAGTGAAAAGGCCCGGGCTATGGGAGCTTCCTTTGGGCACGCCGATGCGAGAAATTCTGGAAGAATATGCGGGCGGAATGCGCGATGGCCTGCGCTTCCGCGGTCTCATACCCGGTGGTGCGTCGACCGACTTCCTGGTGGAGGAACATCTCGATACGCCGATGGATTATACGCACGTGCAAAAAGCCGGTAGCCGGTTGGGAACCGGAACCATGGTCGTATTGGATGACAAAACCTGCCCGGTAGGCATGGTTTGGAACCTGGAGCAGTTTTTTGCGCGTGAATCGTGTGGGTGGTGCACCCCCTGCTGGAGCGGCCTCAATTGGACCGAGAAGATTCTGCGCTCAATGGAGCAGGGCAAGGCAGCGCCTCGGGACCTCGAAACATTACACTTTCAAACGCGATTCTTAGCGCCGGGAAACACTTTCTGCGCCTTCGCGCCCGGCGCCGTCGAACCTCTGCAAAGCGCCCTGAAATATTTTGCCGGCGACTTTCAGCGGCATATCGCCGAGCAACGTTGCCCTTGGAGATAGCGGTGCCTACCATTTACGTCGAGAACAAACCGTACGAGGCAAATCCAAAACGAAATCTGCTGCATGTTTGCCTGTCTCTGGGTTTTGATTTGCCCTATTTCTGCTGGCACCCGGCCCTTGGCTCTGTAGGCGCGTGCCGCCAGTGTGCGATCAAGCAGTTCAAAGACGAAAACGACACGCGCGGCAAGTTGGTAATGGCCTGTATGACTCCGGCGAGCGATGGCACGCGGATTTCCATTCGGGACAATGACGCCGAAGAGTTCCGCAGGGCCGTAATTGAAGGCCTGATGCTGAATCATCCGCACGATTGTCCGGTTTGCGATGAAGGCGGCGAATGCCACTTGCAGGATATGACGGTGATGACCGGTCAACGCGACCGCATCTACAGTTTCAGCAAGCGCACGTTCCAAAACCAGTATCTGGGACCGTTCCTGAACCACGAGATGAACCGCTGCATCCAGTGCCAGCGCTGTGTGCGTTATTACCGCGATTACGCGGGTGGCCACGATTTGAATGCGTTCCGGCTGCGCGACACGGTATTCTTCGGACGCGCTGAAGATGGCGTGCTCGAAAACGAATTCAGTGGAAACCTGGTCGAAATTTGCCCCACAGGCGTCTTTACCGATGCCACGCTGAAGAAGCACTACACACGCAAGTGGGACCTGCAGATGGCGCCTTCGATTTGTGTTCACTGCGGGCTGGGATGCAACATCAGCGTCGGTGAGCGCTACGGAAGTGTCCGCCGTGTCATCAACCGCTACAACGCGGAAGTGAACGGGTATTTTCTCTGTGACCGCGGACGCTTTGGGTACGAATTTGTGAATTCACCGGACCGGGCGGAAGAGCCGCGTGTTGATGGCCAAACGGTCAGCAAGGAGATCGCGCTCGAACGTGTCTCGCGTTTGCTTTCGCAAGGTCCCGTTTTAGGGATCGGTTCGCCGCGCGCCTCACTCGAAGGCAATTTCGCTCTCCGCGAGCTGGTTGGCGCAGAGCATTTCTTTAACGGCATGAGCGAAAGGGAATCGAGCGCAGTTCATGCCGTAATTCGCGCACTCAAAACGGGTCCCGTTCCGTCGGCCTCGCTTCACGAAGTAGAGATGGCGGACGCCGTTTTCGTTGTTGGTGAGGATGTCACGCAGACCGCGCCGATTATGGCCCTGCGCTTGCGGCAGGCTGCGCGGCAGCAGCCTTTGCGAGCAGTAGAAAAAATGAGTATCCCGTTGTGGCTCGATAATGCCGCGCGCGAGGTAATTCAAAACCAAAGCGGTCCGTTCTTTATTGCTTCGCCATACCAGACCAAGCTCGATGACATTGCCACGGAACCGGTTCGTGTAGCACCTGAGGATGCGGCAAGATTGGCGTTCGCAGTCGCTCACGAGATCGATCCTGCGGCGCCCCCGGTGGCACAAGTATCTGAGCACGCTCAAGCCGTGGCGCAGAAAATCGCAAATGCTCTCGCCACTGCAGAGAGGCCGCTCATCGTTTCCGGATGCGGATTAGGAAGCGTTGCCTGCATTGAAGCGGCTGCGCAGGTCGCGTGGGCCCTCAGGGCTCGCGGTAACCAGAACGTCCGATTAGCGTTTGCTGTACCGGAGTCGAATAGCCTGGGAGCCGGGTTATTTGAAGCCTCGTCGCTTGGCCACGCTTTGGATGCAGCGAACAGCGGCCGTTTTCATGCTGCGATCGTTTTGGAAAATGACTTCTTCCGCCGCGCCCCAGTAACTAAGGTGCAGCAGTTCTTGAAGCAGATCGAGCATCTCATTGTTATTGATCACACGGCAACAGAAACTGCTGTGGCGGCGGAGGTGTTTCTGCCTTGCGGTACGTTTGCTGAAACCGACGGAACAATCGTGAGCGGTGAAGGGAGAGCGCAGCGCTTCTTCCAGGTTTTTGTTCCGGCTGGAAGTATTCAAGCAAGCTGGCGATGGATACGGGATTTAGGACGCACGGTGAGTGCGGATTCTTCGCGCTCCTGGGCTGCGCTGGATGACATCGAGACATCCTTAGCCCAGCAACTTCCCGAGTTTGCCCGCATTCGAGACGCGGCTCCGGCACGCCAGTCCGCCGGAAAGATTGCGCGCGAACCCAACCGCTACAGCGGGCGAACGTCCATGCTCGCCAATATCAACGTTCACGAACCAAAGCCGCCCGAAGATCCGGATTCCGCTCTCGCATTTTCCATGGAATCCGGACTTCAACAGCCGCCTCCCGCTTTGAATCCGTTTTTCTGGGCCCCCGGGTGGAATTCGATTCAAGCAACGGCAAAGTATCAGAGCGAAGTCGGCGGCGCTCTGCGCGGAGGCGACCCTGGCGCGAGGCTATTAGACCCCGCGATCAGCGATACCCCGCGCTACTATTTGGAAATTCCCGAAGCTTTTCAATCGCGCAACGGGGAATTGCTGGTATGCCCCATTTATCACATCTTTGGTTCTGAGGAACTAAGCCGCCACGCAAAGGGCATCGCCGAACTTGCACCGAAGCCTTACCTGGCCTTGAACCCTCAAGATGCTGCAGCGCGGGGGCTGGCGGAAGGCCATCTAGCGAAGCTGCTGTGGGATGGTGAGCCCATCACCTTACCTGCCATCATCCGCGCCGATCTGCCACGGGGCATTGCAGGAGCTCCCGCTGGCGTGCCACCGTTCTCTAGTTTTGAAACGCCCTTCGTCACGGCATTGACAGAAGACGTTGAGGCTGATGTTGCCGGCGCGAGGAGCACGTTATGATCCAGCAGTTCTTCCCGCTCATCGTCATCGCGGTTGTCCTATTCATCGTTCTGAATCTCGCCGGAGGCCTGATCTGGGTGGAGCGCAGGCTGCTCGCCCTGTGGCAAGATCGCTACGGTCCGAATCGCGTCGGGCCGTTCGGATTAGGACAGGTGATCGCCGATTCCGTCAAGCTTTTCACGAAAGAAGACTGGATTCCGCCTTTTGCCGACAAACCAGTCTTTGTGATAGCGCCCGCGATCGTGTTTGCGACATCGCTCCTTTCTTTCGCGGTCATTCCAATGGCCCAGGGCTTTGTAGTAGCCGATCTGAACATCGGTATTCTCTTCCTGCTGGCCATGTCATCGTTGGGCGTCTATAGCGTCGTCCTCGCGGGCTGGTCGTCAAATAACAAGTATTCACTCCTCGGAGGAATTCGCGCCTCGGCCCAGATGCTCAGCTACGAAGTTTTTATGGGACTCGCGCTGGTCGGCGTAGTAGCGATCGCTGGATCCTTTCGCATTACCGACATCGTGAACGCTCAGCGCTCCGTCTGGTTTGTTATTCCGCAGTTTGCCGGATTCGTTTTATTCTTTATCGCCGGAGTGGCCGAAACACGGCGCCTGCCATTCGATTTGGCGGAAGCCGAGAGTGAATTGATTGCCGGCTTCCATTCCGAGTATTCGGGCATGAAATTCGGCATGTTTTTTGTGGGTGAATACATCGGAGTGATGCTGATCTCCTCCATGCTGTCGCTGCTGTACTTCGGCGGCTGGCTGGGGCCCATTCTTCCCGGCCCCGTCTGGTTCGGCATCAAAACGATGTTCTTCATTTGCGTCTTCATATTGCTGCGAGCCGCCTTGCCGCGGCCACGCTTCGATCAGCTTATGTCCTGGGGATGGAAAATGATGTTCCCCCTGGCGCTGGCGAACCTGTTAATTACCGGCGCAGTTGTGTTGCTTATTCGCTAGAAGGAGGTGCGGTTTGTTCAGTATTTTGCGGTCGCTTTGGGAAGTCTTCCTACACGCCTTCCACCGCCGGGTCACCTATCAGTATCCGGAGCAGCCTGCTCCCCTGGCCCCACGCTACCGAGGACGAATCGTGTTGACACGCGATCCCGATGGCGGTGAGCGTTGCGTGGCATGCAACTTGTGCGCTGTTGTATGCCCTACTGCTTGCATTTCGCTGCAAGCCACCGAAGATGAGCATGGCCGCCGCTATCCCGATTTCTTCCGCATCAACTTTTCACGTTGCATTTTTTGCGGATACTGCGAAGAAGCTTGCCCGACTTACGCCATCCAATTGACACCTGATTTTGAGATGGGCGAGTACGTCCGCAAGAACCTCGTCTATGAAAAAGAAGATCTGATGATCAACGGCCCGGGAAAGTATCCCGATTACAATTTCTGGCGCGTAGCGGGCGTCGAAATTGGTGGTAAGCAGAAGGGCCAATCGGAACACGAGGCCCCGCCCGTTGATATTCACAGCTTGCTGCCTTAGGAGATGACATGCTGATTGTTTTCTACGCCTCTGGGGCAGTCGCAATCGTTGCAACACTGCTGACCATCACGAGGCGCAACGCCATACATGCTCTGCTGTACCTGATCGTTTCTCTGCTCGCCATAGCAATTGACTTCTACGTGATGGGTGCGCCGTTCGTGGCTGCTTTAGAGCTAATCATCTACGCGGGAGCCATCATGGTGCTCTTCGTTTTTGTAGTAATGATGCTGAACATCGGCGAGCGCGCGGTTGAAACGGAGCTCGAGTGGCTGCGGCCGCGATCGTGGATTGGACCGGGCCTACTAGCCGCCGTTCTTCTCGTTGAGATTGCTTCGCTGCTCCCGCTTCGAGGCGGCGTGCACACTCCACTCGGTGTTGTTACAGCCAAGCAAGTCGGTATCGCGCTGTTTGGTCCCTACGTCATCGGGGTAGAACTAGCTTCTCTGCTGCTGACCGCGGGGTTGGTCGGCGCGTATCACCTGGGCCGCAGAATTCTTTCGAAGGAGGATGAGATTCGTGGTATCTATACCGCTGGATCACGTACTGTTACTCGCGACAACGCTGTTCCTACTGGGACTGGCCGGTCTTCTCACGCGGCGTAATCTCATCTTCACGCTGATGTGCGTCGAGATCATGCTCAACGCGAGCGGTCTTGCGTTTGTCGCGGCCGGCGCGCGTTGGGGACAGGTGGATGGCCAGATAATGTTTCTCTTCATCCTGTCAATGGCGGCCGCCGAAGTATCAGTGGGTCTCGCAATTGTTTTGCAATACCACCGCTTGCATCCCACCCTCGATGCAGATTCGGCAAGCGAAATGAAGGGCTGACATGCTTAACCTGTTGTGGCTGGCTCCCGCGTTTCCTTTTCTTGGCGCCGCTTCTCTGGCGACGTTCGGTTCCCGTTTGTCTCGCCGAGCGGTCGCCATTATTGGATCGGGTTCCATCGCTTTGTCGTTTGTGGCTGCTGCCCTGGTTGCCTGGGGCTTTTTTAGTACGCCGCCACCCGGACACGCCTACGTACAGCCTCTATGGACCTGGATGGCCGCGGGCGATCTGAACGTCACGTTGGGTCTATATCTCGACCCCGTTTCGCTTCTGATGCTGCTGGTTGTCACGTTCGTTGGATTTCTAATTCATCTTTACTCAGCCGAATACATGGGGCACGATCGCGATTACTCCCGCTTCTTTGCCTACATGAATCTATTCGTCGCGTCGATGCTGGTGCTCATTCTCGGCAGCAACATTTTGGTTCTTTATTTGGGCTGGGAGGGAGTCGGCCTTTGCAGTTACCTGTTGATTGGTTTCTGGTATCGCGATCCCGCAAACGTGAGAGCAGCGAACAAGGCGTTCCTCGTAACGCGTATTGGAGACACCGCATTCGCAATTGGCTTGTTCCTGCTGTTTACGCGGCTCGGAACCTTAGACATTCAGCGAGCAATGCAACTTGCTCAGGCCAACTGGCCGGTTGGCAGCGCACTTGCCGTTGCTGCGGCAGCTTTGCTTTTGGGCGGAGCGGTGGGCAAATCGGCGCAACTTCCTCTGCAAACCTGGTTGCCTGACGCCATGGCCGGCCCGACGCCTACCAGCGCTCTGATACACGCCGCAACCATGGTGACGGCCGGCGTATATCTGATTGCTCGCACGCACGTATTGTTTGCCCTGGCGCCCGAGGTGCAACTCGCCGTAGCTGTGATTGGAGCGGCAACGTTGCTGTTGGCGGCACTGAGTGCACTCGCCCAAACAGATATCAAGCGCGTGCTCGCCTATTCGACAATCAGCCAGATTGGCTATATGTTTCTGGCTCTCGGACTTGGCGCCTGGTCCGCTGCCATGTTCCACTTTATGACTCATGCCTTCTTTAAGGCTCTACTCTTCCTGGCCGCGGGCGCAGTTATTCAAGCGCTTCATCACGAGCAGGATATGTTTCGCATGGGCGGTCTGCGCCGCGAATTGCCGGTCGCCTTCTGGTCGTTCGTCATTGGCGGCAGCGCACTCGCAGGCCTGCCATTACTCACCTCTGGCTTCTTCAGTAAAGATCTCATCCTCTGGCAATCCTGGGCTGGGTCCCAACGGCAACTTCTGGTTTTGGGTTTGTGGCATGACCGGAGCCTTGCTCACGTCGCTCTACACCTATCGCCTGATATTTCTCGTTTTTTACGGCCCAGCACACAGCCACGTCAGCGAAAAGTCGGGTTCCGCAATGAACGTCGCGCTCATCTCTCTCTGCGTTTTGTCCCTAATCGGCGGTTTCGTGGATACGCCTCCTCATTTCGGCGGCGTCCCCGCGCTCTCTAATTTCCTTAACAGCACCTTGCCGGAGCTTCGGGAAGTGCACATCGGTCCGATCACTGAGCTTGCAACTGCGCTGTGCGCGTCATTTGTGTTTGCGACGGGCCTCATCCTCGCCTACGCTCTCTATTACCGAAGGCACGCCGAGCAGCCGGCCAGATCTGCAATCGCTGAGTTTTTACTAGCAGGTTGGGGATTCGATTCGCTTTACAACGCGCTCTTCGTAAAGCCTTACGTGTGGATCGCGCGAGTAAACCGGGGCGATGCTGTCGACGACGTTTACGGCGGAGTGGCACTACTCACTCAAGCTTGCCATCGAGCTTTGCGCAGCACGGAGACTGGCAGAGTGCGTTGGTATGCGTCGGGGTTGGCCATTGGCTCCGTCATTTTTATCGCATTCCTATTCCTGATCCAGTGAGAGGAGGAACCTGAAATGATTTTGCTTTGGCTGATTTTGATTCCTCTCATTGGAGGCATATTGGCATGGGCCATCGCGCGGCAGAGTGCAAAGGCCGCTCGCGTGTTAAGCCTGGCTACCGTGGCCGTGAATCTGGTGCTCTCGATCGGACTTTGGGTCGGTCTTCCAGCGAACACGTCTCCCGCATCGCGCGTTCACTGGCTAGCGTCCGTTAGCTGGAACTGGATTCCTCAGTTCGGAATTCGCTTTCATTTGGCTCTTGACGGCTTAGGACTCGTGATGATCGTGCTGACTTCGCTGCTCGGTATCATCGCGGTGCTCGCCTCCTGGAGCGAAATTCAGCAATCAGTAGGATTTTTTCACTTCAATCTGCTTTGGGTTCTATCCGGCGTAACAGGCGTTTTTCTTGCGGCCGATCTCTTCCTCTTCTATTTGTTCTGGGAATTAATGCTCGTTCCGATGTATCTGCTGATCGCCGTATGGGGAGCTGAGCGGAGAATATATGCTGCCGTCAAATTCTTTCTGTTCACTCAAATCAGCGGCCTTCTTATGCTGGTCGCGATCGTTTCCCTTGCGATTCAGCACTTCCAGAGCACTGGCGCTTATTCGTTCTCTTATGAGGACCTGCTGTCAACCCCGCTCTCCCCTGGTGTCGCGACGCTCTTAATGTTTGGATTCCTGGCAGCATTCGCGGTGAAGCTTCCGGCATTCCCGCTGCACACCTGGCTACCCGACGCCCATACCGAAGCGCCGACCGCCGGCAGCGTTCTTCTTGCAGGACTGCTTTTGAAAACCGGCGCATTCGGGATGCTGCGCTTTGTGCTGCCTCTGTTTCCCGGTCCAAGCCGCGAATGGAGTTCGCTGTTGATGGTGCTCGGTGTAGCGGGCATTCTCTACGGTGCAATTCTTGCGTTCAGTCAATCGGACTTGAAACGAATGGTTGCCTATACAAGCGTCAGTCACATGGGCTTTGTATTATTGGGCATCTTTTCCGGAAACGAGTTGGCGTTGCAAGGCGCGTTGGTGCAGATGGTGAGTCATGGTATCAGCACCGGGGCGCTATTCGTTTTCGCCGGATCGCTAAAGCATCGCCTGCATACGCGAGAACTCGATTCCATGGGCGGCCTCTGGGAGACGATGCCCATGCTGAGTGGATCGGCTCTATTTTTCGCCATGGCGTCAGTAGGACTCCCCGGGCTCGGTGATTTCGTCGGCGAATTTATGGTGCTGCTGGGCGTATACCGCACCCAGCCGCTGCTCGCTATTCTCGCATCGCTCGGCATGGTGGCCGGAGCAACCTACGGGCTTCGTATGGTTCAGAAAACGGTACTCGGCCCCAACGTGCATAGCTGGAAAGTTGCCGATGCCCATTGGTATGAGCGGGTGATCTTTGCATCAATGATGCTGAGCCTGCTCTGGATTGGTCTGTATCCGCGTCCCGTGCTGGACTTAGTCAAACCAGCGGTTTCAGGCATTGTTCAACAAGTGCAAATGGTTGCGGAAAGGTGAATATGAATTCTGCGGACTTCACGTCCCTATTGCCTGAAGTCATTCTCGCGGCAACGGCCATCGCCATTTTGCTCGTGATCGCGGTGAAGCGGAGCCATCCGGCCGTTGCGTGGTGCACGATCATAGGGTTTGCCGCTGCGTTCGCCTCTTTGTGGCCTGCCTCGGCTGCGGTGCCTCGGCAAGTTACTTCCTTGTTACTGATCGATTCTTATTCGTTATTCTTTTCGGGCTTTTTGATCGTTTCGGCATCCGCAGTAACGCTCCTGTCTTTTTCTTATCTGGAGAATCGCCAGGAACACCGCGAAGAATTCTATCCGCTACTCGTTCTGGCAACGCTGGGAACTCTCGTACTCGCGTCGAGCCGCCATTTCACTTCCTTCTTTCTTGGTCTTGAAATTTTGAGCGTCTCTCTATATGCGCTCGTCTCCTATATGCGCGAGGGCCGCCTTCCGCTCGAAGCGGGTGTCAAGTATTTAATTCTCGCGGCTACCTCGTCGGCTTTCCTTCTATTTGGATTCGCGTTACTCTATGCCGAAACCGGAAGCATGGATCTGGCCTCCATCTCGGAAGTCCTGATGAGCCCCGTAGCCGGAGATCGCGCTGCACTGGAATTTACCGGCATCGTTCTCGTTCTAACGGGGATCGGCTTTAAACTGGCTGCTGTCCCGTTCCATCTTTGGACCCCCGACGTCTACGAGGGAGCGCCGCTTCCGGTCACCGCATTTATCGCATCAGTCTCCAAGGGCGGCGTGTTCGCTGTTTTGCTCCGCTGGTTTCACTCCGTGACCTCACATAGTGGCTCGCCTGCCTGGTGGGCATTTGCTACTTTGGCCGTCGCTTCCATGCTCGCCGGAAATTTGCTTGCCCTGCAGCAGAATAATGTGAAACGGCTTCTGGCGTATTCGTCCATCGGGAATATGGGCTATCTGCTGCTTGCTTTTCTTTCAGCAGGAGCATTCGGCATTGAGGCAGCCACGTACTATCTCATCGCCTATGTGGTCACGATTGTGGGTGCGTTTGGGGTACTCACGGTGCTCTGCGATTCAGGGCAGGAACGCTGCGATTTGGAGGATCTCAGGGGGCTGTTCTGGGCGAGACCAATACTTTCAGGTTTGCTGGCAGTGATGATGCTGTCGTTAGCCGGCATACCGCTGACGGCAGGCTTTCTCGGGAAATTCTACATCGTGTCCGCCGCCGCATCCACGCCCTTGTGGATCCCGATATTAATTCTCGTCGTCAGCAGCACGATAGGCGTGTACTACTATCTTCGCGTGCTCGTGGTGCTCTTTAGCGAGGGCGTCGAGATTCCGGCAAGCCGACCGGCTAAAGTGCCCTGGGAAGCGGCTATTGGGCTTACAACATTGGCCGTGCTCGTCTTTTTTCTGGGCGTGTATCCGTCACCGATCTGGAAGCTGCTTCAAAACATCTCTCACACGATGTGATCAGCAAGGATACTGTCCCGAGATATAGTGCTCGAGATGCTCGATGGCCTCGTCTTGCGAAGAGATGATCCAGTTCACGAGATCGCCAAGGGACAGAACCCCGGCTAGCTTCTTATCTCGGTCGATGACCGGTAAATGACGGATCCGGCGCTGAGTCATTATCTCCATGGCATCATGCACCGTGGTGCAATGGTCAACGGTGACGGGGTTGGGAGTCATAATCTCGTACACAAATGTATCTTTCGAAGATCTCCCTTTTAGAATGACCTTCCGGGCATAATCTCTTTCGGAAATGATGCCGGCAAGTTGACCGTTCTCAATTACCAACAAGGCGCCAACCTGCTTTTCGGCCATGAGTTCAATCGCTGAGTAAACAGACGCATCCGGTGGAACCGACCAGATATTGGATCCTTTGCGCGCCAAAATTACATTAACTCGGTCTAAGACCTTCATCTCGCCTCCAATGTGATTTGGGAATAAGAGCGGTGCGGTACAGATGAGGCAAGGCGGGTGCGTGTCGTAACGTTGCCGCCGGACGAGGGCGATTCAGCCGTGACCAGGAGATGGAAAACACAGGGCCTCCTCGGCCTGGTGAAGAGTAAGCCTTCGAGCCTACTTTGGGCAAAATTATAAGCGGAATTAGCGGATAATACAAGGCCTTTCTATATTCTTTCGGCTGCTCGCAAATGCCGTATCCGCCCTTCCGCCCGCGACTCATGCCCGGCATGTGAGAAGGTAATCTAGGCAGTTGCCGAGCGACTCGCCTGACAGCGGACCACCGCCTGTTTGACTCATATGTTTGATCTACACGGTCAAAACGCAATCGTGACTGGAGCCGCCCAGGGGATTGGTGAAGCTATCGCCCGTCGGCTGGCCAATTCCGGCGCACTTGTGGCAATCGCCGATCTGAATTACAGAAAGGCCTGCGAGGTCGCCGAATCCATCGGAGACAGAGCGTTCGCCGTTCAGGTCGATGTTACCGTTCGAGCTTCGGTTGAACAAGCTCTCACAGCGAGTTCTTCAGCGCGTGCGCCGCCTCGACATACTCGTCAACAATGCCGGGATTGCCGGGCGTGCCGCCCCGATCTGGGAACAGACGGACGAAGACTGGCAAAATGCCATTGCCATTAACCTGACGGGCGTGTTTCACTGGTGCCGGGCTGTCGTCCCGCATATGCGCGAACAGAAATACGGCAGGATCGTAAATATTGCATCCATTGCAGGAAAAGAAGGCAATCCTCGCATGGTTCCGTATTCAGCGACAAAGGCCGGAGTGATCGCGCTGACGAAATCGCTAGGAAAAGAAGTGGCCGCCGACGGCATTTGCGTGAATGCCGTCACTCCCGCCGTAGTACACACGCCCATCCTTGATCAGTTGACTCCGGAACAGGTTCGCTACATGACCGAAAGAATTCCGATGGGCAGGACGGGAACACCTGAAGAAGTCGCTGCGGTGGTCCATTTTCTGGCCAGCCCCGATTCTTCCTTCGTTACCGGACAATGCTATGACGTTAGCGGTGGTCGAGCGACTTATTAGATTCAATTCGGCTCGTTAGCTTCAGTCCGGTTCGCGCACGAAAACGATCTGATCGGCTTTGACGTTCTTCAAAATCTGGCGCTTTCCATCCGGCCAACGTATTTGAATTTCGCTGATTGCAGCTTGCCCGCCCAGTCCGAAATGCACTCCATCGAGACTCGACGATGCGTAGCTCACGGCGCTGGTCATATCGTTCCACTGCGATCCAATTTGCACAGTTGCGCCGATGCCGTCACGATTGCAACGAGTACCTTCGAGCTTCAGATCGATCCAATGGTTTTGGTTGGAAGTAGTGTTATGCCAAAGCTCAATTGGCTCGCCGAGCGAGGATACAACTACGTCAACTTTTCCGTCGCCATCGAAATCCGCAAACACAGCGCCGCGATGGGCCTTAATCTCCCTGAACCCCGCCTCTTCCGACGCATCGGAGAATGTTCCGCGCCCGGTGTTTAAGAAAAGGCTATTTGGCTCTCTATAAACGGCTGCTTCAAATAGCTCCACGCGATCGTTGACGTGGGAATTCGCAGTGAAGACATCTTTGAATCCGTCATTATTGAAATCCACCAGACCAGCTCCCCAGCCACTGTGATGAAGACTGAGCCCTCCCAAATGACTGCTGTAAGTGGCATCGGTAAAGCTACCCTTGCCGTCGTTATGGAATAACGGAAAGGTTTCGCCGCTCAACGCCGTGAAGAAAATATCTGGCCAGCCGTCGTTATCGTAATCGCGGAAGTCGGCTCCCATACTTGCTACCGGCTTCCCATCGCCACGCAGGGCCACTCCCGCTAAGAGTCCCACCTCCTCGAACGTGCCATTGCCGCGATTGTGAAATAAAAAGTTCGGCATATTGTCGTTTGTCACGAACGCGTCCAAGTAGCCGTCGTGATCGTAATCGGCGAACGCAACGCTCATGCCGCGGCCCGCATACGCCGCAATGCCGGCTTTCGCAGAGACATCCTCAAACGTTCCGTCTCCCCGATTGTGATACAAGGTGCTCGCCAGTCCTTCGTAGTATTTGGGGTGACAATAGATGCGAATGCCCCGCGCCGGATCTCCGCAGAAGCGATCCGTTTCGGGCGTCCACTTCGCATAGTGAACAATCCACAAATCAAGTTTGCCGTCATTATCGTAGTCGAACCATCCGGCGGCAACCGCCCATTTCCCGCTCTTGATACCGGCCTTCTCCGTCACATCCTCAAAACGGCCATTACCCAGATTGCGATATAGAATATTGCGATTTACGCCGGCAACAAACAAATCAACACGCCCGTCATTGTCGAAGTCTCCGGCAGCCGCACCCATCGAATAGCCTTCGCCTGCGACACCTGCACTCTCGGTGACATCGGTAAACTGCATGCCTCCTTCGTTTCGATAGAGGCGGTTCCAGAATTTCGGGTCGCTCTTGCGCAGGCCGGGCAGCGGAGCTCCATTGGTAAAGAAAATATCGGGCTTGCCATCGCCGTCATAATCGAAGATCGCCAAACCGCCGGCCATTGTTTCGATCATGTGCTTTTCAGGCGTGGGGCAGTTGTTCAACACGAAATTCAAACCAGACCCCACCGCAACATCCTCAAAACGAACTGCCCCGCTCTTTGGCTCGATGGAACCTCGTCCTAATACAGCCATATCGAACCAGGCGAACGCAAACGCAGCGGAAAAGAGGAGCAGCACCCACTTCATAGAATCTGAAACGTGCACAAAGGCACAAATCAAATGGTAGCCGCAACTGTCGGCATGGCGCACTTCACAAACAATTCATTTGACGCGGCGGCGTCCATTCCGCCACAAACTGGAATGAGGTGTCCGATGCCCCAGCTTGACGATCCATTCCTAGGCAGGTCGATCGAAGCGCTACACAGCTCCTTTGAAGACAATTTGTATTACTCGCAAGGCCGTTTCCCCGGCACGGCCACAGACAATGATCTGTATCAGGCCGTTGCGGCGTCCGTTCGTGATCGGCTTCTGGCCAACTGGATTGATACCATTTCGACCTATCATGACCGCGATGTTCGCGTCGTCTGTTATTTCAGCGCAGAATTCCTGATGGGTCCGCACTTGGCCAACAACCTGCTCAATCTGGCCCTTCGTGATGAGGCACACGAAGCAGCATCGCGTCTGGGTTGGGATCTGCAGGAGATTATTAATCATGAGCCGGAACCCGGGCTGGGCAATGGTGGTCTGGGGCGCTTGGCTGCTTGCTATCTCGATTCCCTGACAACCCTGGGAATACCGTCCATCGGATATGGCATCCGCTATGAGTACGGCATCTTCAAACAACAAATACGCGATGGATGGCAAATCGAACTAGCGGACAAATGGCTGCACTGCGGCAATCCGTGGGAGCTGAAGCGCCCCGAACAGTCAGTGACGATCGGCTTCGGAGGCCATACGGAAGCTACGACCGACAGCGATGGTAAGTATCGGGTTCACTGGGTTCCGGACCGAGTAGTGGAAGCGGTCCCGTACGATACGCCTGTTTCCGGTTACGGAACCGAGACCACAAACACGTTGCGGCTGTGGAGCGCGGAAGCCACCGAATCGTTTGATTTCGCGGCATTCAATGCCGGCGATTATGCCGGAGCAGTGCACGCCAAAGATGGAGTCGGAAACCATATCCGAAGTGCTTGTATCCAAATGATGAACACCTTGAGGGCAAACAGCTGCGGCTCGAACAGCAATATTTCTTCGTCTCCGCTTCACTGCAGAACATGATCCGCATTCATCTGCGCCAAGGGCGGGCGCTCGGCGAGTTTAGCAAAAAATGGGCCGTGCAGATGAACGACACTCATCCGTCGGTAAGTGTCGCCGAACTGATGCGGCTGCTAGTGGACGAACACGGAATGGATTGGGAACCGGCATGGAGCATCACGCAAAAGACGCTAAGCTACACGAACCACACCTTGTTGCCGGAAGCGCTGGAGAAGTGGCCGTGTAAGCTTGTTTGCGCGACTCCTTCCGCGGCATCTCGAAATCATTTATGAGATTAATCGCCGCTTCCTCGAGGAAGTGCGTACGCGGTTCCGGGGCGATGTCGATCGAATCCGCAGAGTGTCGTTGATTGACGAATCCGGCGATCGATACGTGCGAATGGCAAATCTCGCAACCGTTGGCAGCCATGCCGTCAACGGGGTGGCTGAGCTGCACACAGAACTTTTGAAGAAGGATCTGCTCCGCGACTTTTACGAGCTATACCCAAACCGGTTTAGCAACAAAACCAATGGCGTTACACCACGCCGATGGATTGCAATCGCGAATCCGCGTTTAGCAGCGCTGCTCAATAGCGTGATCGGCAAGGGTTGGCTGACGGACTTGTCAGAATTGAACCGGCTCGCGCCCCTGGCTTCCGACGCGCAGTTCAGGGCCGAATGGAAAAAGATGCGACTCGCTGTTAAGCGCGATTTTGCTGCGTATCTGGAGAACTGCACCGGAATACAAATCGATCCCACCTCTCTTTACGACGTGATGGTAAAGCGCTTGCACGAATACAAGCGCCAGCACCTCAATGTTCTTCACATCATCGCTCTCTATCGCCGCCTGAAGCGGGACGGCCCGCAAGCCTTTCATCCCCGCACGTTCATCTTCGGTGGAAAGGCCGCACCCGGATATTACATGGCCAAGCTGATCATTAAGCTGATTAATTCAGTCGCCGAGGTGGTGAATAATGACAACACGATTGGCGGCAGGATTCGTGTCGTATTCCTTCCCAACTACAACGTACGCACCGGCCAGCATGTCTACCCAAGCGCCGACGTTTCAGAGCAAATTTCCCTCGCCGGGAAAGAGGCCTCCGGCACCGGCAACATGAAATTCATGATGAATGGGGCTGTTACCATCGGCACGCTCGATGGGGCGAACGTCGAGATTCGAAGCCGCGTTGGCGATGAAAACTTTTTCCTGTTTGGAATGACTGCGGATCAGGCCGCCGACCTGCGCGCGAAGGGCTATCAGCCTCATCAATACTACGATCGCGACTCGGAACTGAAGGGGCAATCGATAGCCTCGCGTCCGGTGAATTCTCACGCGGCGATCGCAATCTCTTCCGTCCTCTGATCGACAATTTCTTGTTCTCCGACCCATTTATGGTGCTGGCCGATTTCCGCGCGTACGTGGAGCAGCAGGAAGCAATCGGTGCCGCGTATTTAGAGTCGGACCGTTGGGCACAAATGTCGATTCTCAACACGGCCAATTCCGGTTGGTTCTCTTCCGATCGCGCCGTTTCAGAATATGCCTCCGAGATATGGCAGGTCTCGCCAGTCCCAGTGAAAGCGATGGCACGGGCTGCCGATTAGTACTTCATTCCCGCAGGGGAAATGCGCGCCGGAGGAATCCCGACTTCGGAAGTTGTAGAGTTATTCTTAGATACGATACGGCGTTGCCCCACGTTGCACGGCGATTCGGCAGATGGTTGACATCGATAAGACCGTCGGCTATAGTTCTGAAGTACTGAGCTATCAATCATTTGAAGGCAAAGTGCGCTTTTCAGTAGCTCTAGTCATTCGGCTTCCCTTCTGGGAGTCTCTCCGGCTTCAAACCTTTCGATGGAGGTAGAGTGCCGAAATTGGGGTTAATGGCAAATGGCGGGTCCAATTGATGAGTTGTTCGAAACACCCGGTGGAGCGGAGTCTGAAGATTACCGGGCGCTTCTTGATGACTACAGCCAATTCGGCCGCTCGGAAGGCGAAGTCATTCATGGCCACGTTCTTTCCGTAACCGAGAAAGAAGTCATTGTCGATATCGGCAGGAAGATCGAAGGTCTGGTCCCTGCATCGCAATTCCCGCTGGCCGGTTCCAAACCGGATGTGCATCCCGGCGATGTAGTCGAAGTCATGATCGACCGCAGCGGAGAGCAGCCCGAAGGCTACATACTCCTCTCGTTCGAGCGCGCCCACCGAAAGCAAGCTTGGGAAAACCTGGAAAAACTCGCAGGCGAGGGCAGTACAGTCACCGGCAAGGTGCTGCGAAAGGTAAAGGGCGGCCTTGACGTGGACATCGGCGGCGTGACTGCATTCCTGCCGGGTTCGCAATTGGAACCACGCCCGGTCCACAATCTTGATCCTTACGTCGGTCAAGAGTTTCCGGTACGCATTCTGAAGTTGAACCGCCGCCGGAACAATGCTGTCGTGTCCCGGCGCGTTCTCCTCGAAGAAGAAACAGCATCTCGAAAAGCCGCAGCGCTGGAGCACATAGCCGAAGGTTCCGTCATAACTGGAGTAGTGAAAAACCTCACTGATTACGGTGCTTTTATCGACTTGGGTGGAATTGACGGCCTCCTTCACGTGAGCGATTTGAGTTACGGCAACGTGGCGCATCCTTCCGCCGTAATTCAGGTCGGAGAGCAGGTTACCGTTAAGGTTTTGAAGTTCGATCCCGGTAAGGAGCGAATCTCCCTGGGGTTGAAGCAGATGTCTCCCGATCCATGGCGCAACATCGGCGACCGGTATCCGGTACAAAGCCGCGTTGTGGGCCGCGTCGTGAGCGTAACCGACTACGGAGCTTTCGTTGAACTCGAACCTGGCGTTGAGGGACTCATCCACATCTCGGAGATGACCTGGAGCCGGCGCATGAAGCACCCGAGTAAAATCGTACGCGTCGGCGATCAGGTGGAGGCGGTGGTGCTGGAGGTGAAACCGGCCGATCGCCGGGTGTCCCTTGGCATGAAGCAGCTTGAGGCAGATCCCTGGACGACTGTCGCAGATCGCTACAGCGTCGGCTCGGTTGTAGAGGGCAGAGTGCGTAAATTGTCAGATTTCGGAGCGTTCATCGAGATCGAAGAAGGTGTAGATGGCCTCGTGCATATTTCCGACATGTCCTGGACAGTAAGGGTAAAGCATCCATCGGAATTGGTGAAGAAAGGTCAGATGGTCCAGGCGGTCATATTGAATATAGACGCTCCCACCCGACGCCTTTCCTTGGGCATTAAACAACTGCAGCCCGATGCTTGGGAGACATTCTTCCGGACCCATCGAGTGGGTGATATCGTTCGCGGGAAAACCTGCCGAGTGGCGCAATTTGGTGTGTTCGTCGAGCTGATGCCGGGAGTGGAGGGACTGTGTCACAAAAGCGAAGTGCCTGGCGATAACCGCCGGCGGCAACATGAACCCAGCGACGCATTATTGCCCATCGGCGAGGAACTCGATTTCAAAATCATAAAAATGAACGAGGCACAAAAACGTATTGGTTTGAGCCTGAGAGCAATGGCGGACGATGAGGAACGCGTTAGGCTCACCGAGTATAAGCGCCAGGCGGCCATCGCCGTCTCAACCGTTGGTGACGCAATCAGGCATCGTCCGCAGGATGAGCACGATTAGCGCATCTCAAGGAATCCAAAATGACAAAGGCTGAACTGATCGAAGAGGTCTCCAAGGTCGTTGAGATGACCCGAAAGGATTCTGAAGTTATCGTCGAGACCATCTTTGAGAGCATTGTGAACAGTCTTCATTCCGGGGACAAAATCGAGATCCGGGGTTTCGGTAGTTTTCGTACCCGGCAGCGCCAGCCTCGAATCGGGCGTAATCCCAAAACAGGAACCCGTGTCGAGGTACCTTCAAAACGAATCCCGTACTTCAAACCGAGCAAGGAATTGCGTGATATCGTGAATCGCGAATCGGCAAACGAAACGGGCAATAGCCGGCCCACCGTGCCGGGAGCCGAACCAGGCACCCATCACTAGTTCTGTACGCCGGACGTAGCTATGGAACACCTGTGGACACCATGGCGTTCCACATACATCACACGGCAAGCCGGGCCCGGCGAATGTATATTCTGCAGTGCTCTGGCAGGTTCTGACGACGAGGAGAGCCTGATACTACACCGCGCCGTTCACAATTTTGTCATCCTGAATCGTTATCCGTATTCGAGCGGCCACCTGATGATCGCGCCCAACGTGCACGTTTCGCGGCTTTCGGACATCAGCGAAGACGCGGCACAGGAAATGATGCGGCTGGCTCGATCGAGTGAAGCCATTCTCGAAAAGGTTTACAAGCCTCAGGGCATCAATCTGGGAATGAACCTCGGCGAGGCGGCCGGAGCGGGTATTGCCGCGCACATCCACCTGCACGTTCTTCCCCGCTGGAATGGCGACGCCAACTTTATGACCGTCGTCGGACACACGCGCGTGATTCCGGAATCGCTGTCCGATACATACCGGAAACTGCGTGGACGCTTTACCGATCCCTAAATCTCTCACGGCCGGTTGATACACTGCACGATGCCGGGCAAGCAGCCGGCGTACGATATGGCATCTGTTCAGCGGGTAGCGGTACTAGGTTCGGGCACAATGGGATCGCGCATTGCGGCTCACTTCGCCAATGCCGGATTCCCGGTATTGTTGCTCGATTTGCCGCACGATGGCCACGACCGGAACGCGATTTCGCGCCGCGGAGTTGAGAATGCACTGAGCCAGCGCCCAACAGCCTTTTTCTCCGCCTCCGGCGTGAAGCTCATCGAGCCCGGGAATTTCGATGACGACCTTTCCCGTATAAATACCTGCCAATGGGTTATCGAGGCAGTAACAGAGGATCTGAACGTCAAGCGTGCCCTCTGGGCGCGGGTCGATGCTGTCCGCAACGCGGAGGCAATTCTTTCCGACCAATACCAGCGGCATCCCCCTGCATGAAATCAGCCGCGACTTCCCTGAAGATTTCCGGAAGCGGTTTCTAGGAACGCACTTTTTCAATCCTCCTCGTTATTTGCATCTACTGGAAGTCATACCTGGGCCGCAAACCGATCCCGCGCTCCTCGCCTTCGTCACCACATTTGGAGAGAATCGTCTGGGCAAAGGAGTGGTGCGTTGCAAGGACACGCCGAATTTCATCGCAAACCGAATCGGCAGTTTTTTTGGAGCCGCGACAATTCGAGCCATGCTCGAAGGCGACTACTCGATCGAGGAAGTAGATGCACTCACGGGTCCGTTAATCGGCGTTCCAAAGAGCGCTACCTTCCGTCTATTCGACATTGTTGGTCTGGACGTGTGGGCGTTCGTGACGAAGAACCTGTATGAGAACATTCCACACGATCCCTGGCGCGAGTGGTTCCTGGTTCCGGACGTCCTGCAAAAATTGATCGATAATCGCTGGCTGGGCGAAAAAACGGGTCAAGGCTTTTACAAGCGCGTTGGCAAAGAAAAACAGATATTTGCGATTGACTGGAAAACTCTCGAATATCATCCGGCGGCGAAACCGGTGTTCCCGGTGGTCGAAGAGACAAAGCGAATCCCCGGGTTTGCCGAGCGTTTGCAGAGCCCTCGTTTCATCATCCGATCGCGTCGGGACATTTCTGTGGAACGTCCTGAAGAACGTATTCCTTTATTCCGCCGCAAAAACAGGCGAAATCTCAGATCGCATTGTTGAAATCGATCGCGCAATGCGCTGGGGGTACGGACACAAACTAGGACCGTTTGAGCTCTGGGATGCACTCGGCTTTACTCCGGTTGCCCGCCGGATGGAATCAGAAGGGATGCAGTTGCCCGAGAGCGTCAGCCGCATGCTGAGCGACGGAGTGCAATCGTTCTACCGGGCCGCCGATCGCGACGGCATGCCCGAACGGAGTACTTTGACCTACAGCAAGCCTCCTATCGGGAACTGGAATCGCGGCCGGGAGTTCTTCAGCTCGCGTCGCTGAAGCGCGCCCGCGGAGTTATGGAGACAATCCAGGAGCCTCGCTAATCGACATCGGCGATGGCATTCTATGCCTTGAATTCCATAGCAAAATGAACGCAATCGGCGAGGACGCGTTGCGAATGATCGACCGTGCCTGCCAGCTTCTGGCCGGGCAATTCGAAGGAATGGTCATCGCAAACGAGGCCGAAAATTTTAGTGTTGGCGCAAATTTGGTTCTGCTTCTGACTGCGGCACAATCGGGCGATTTCGATTCCATCGACGAAAGCATTCATCACTTTCAGCAGTGCATGTTGAAGATCAAGTACGCGCCAAAGCCCGTGGTAGCAGCAGTGTATTCGCGGGCTCTCGGCGGCGGGTGTGAGATTGTTCTCCAGAGTCATCGAGTGCAAGCTTCGGCCGAAACATACATCGGGTTGGTTGAAGTAGGCGTGGGCCTCATTCCGGCTGCGGGAGGCTGCAAAGAGGCGGTGCTACGCTTTGCCGATCCCCAGCAGGCCTTCGAAACCATCGGTCAGGCCAAGGTTTCCGGAAGCGCACAGGAAGCAAAAGACCTCGGGTTCTTGCGCGGATGCGACCGGGTGAGCATGAATCCCGACTTTCTGATCGGTGATGCGAAGCAGTTAGCACTCGAACTCAGCAAGAGTTACATACCAGGGTCACCGCGCACAGATGTCGCTGTGGGCGGCGACCCGGCTTACGCGCGAATGCGCCTTGCCGCGTGGCATCTCCTCGAAAGCGGTATGATCAGCCAGCACGATTTCACCATCGGTGAAAAATTAGCGTTCGTCCTCACCGGCGGCCGTGTCACAGCGGGCAACGTCGTGACTGAACAAAATCTCTTAGACTTGGAGCGTGAGGCCTTCTTAAGCCTCGCTGGGATGCCGAAAACACAAGAGCGCATCGCCTATATGTTGAAAAACGGAAAGCCGCTGCGCAATTGATGCCCGAGGAGTTCCGCCCATGAAACACGCCGTCATCGTCGATTGCTTGAGAACACCGGTCGGCAAAGCTCCGCGTGGTACGCTCCGCAATACACGACCCGACGACTTAGCCGCCATCGTAATTAAGGCTATGTTGGAACGAAATCGCGGCGTGCCTCGCGACGAAATTGACGATATTGTACTAGGCTGCGCTATGCCTGAGGCGGAATCGGGATTGAATATGGCACGGATTGCCGCGCTGAAAGCCCGCTTGCCTGACTCGGTGCCCGGTATGACGATCAATCGTTTCTGCGCCTCCGGTCTTCAGGCCATTGCGATCGCGGCCGACCGAATCCGTGCCGGAGAGGCAGAGATCATCGTAGCCGGTGGAAGTGAGTCGATGAGCCTTCTTCCCCGCTCCGGGCATGCCTTTGCCCCGAATCCATCGCTCGTCGAGGAGCGCCCCGAGATCTACATGGGAATGGGGCAAACGGCGGAGCGCATATATCGCCGATACAAAATCTCTCGCGAAGACCAGGATGCGTTTGCGTTTCGGAGCCATGAGCGCGCCCTTCGGGCTCAGGCTCACTGCAAGTTCCAAGATGAGATTGTGCCGGTCCGCGTCGAAACCACCTCGTTCCGAAAGAATAAGATCGACACTTCCCACGTTATCTTTTCAAAAGACGAAGGGCCTCGCGCCGATACGTCGCCTGAGGCGTTGGCCAACTTAAAGCCCGTTTTTCACGCGAAGGGAACTGTCACGGCCGGAAATTCTTCTCAAACCAGCGACGGCGCGGCAGCCGCTTTGGTAATGTCTTCGAGACGCGCTCGTGAGCTGGGCCTGCGTCCAATCGCTCGGTTTGTGAGTTTTGCCGCGTCGGGTGTTCCTCCTGAAATTATGGGCATTGGTCCAGCCGTCGCAATTCCAAAAGCCTTGGCCCTGGCCGGGATGACCCTCCGTCACATAGGCCTCATCGAACTCAATGAGGCGTTCGCGGTACAGGCTCTGGCCGTAATCCGCCAGACTGGGTTAGATGAGGAAATCACAAATGTAAATGGCGGAGCCATTGCTCTGGGTCACCCGCTCGGCTGCACAGGAGCAAAGCTCACGGCGACGCTTTTGCGGGAAATGCAGCGCCGGCAGACCCAGTTCGGCATGGTCACTATGTGCGTCGGTGGCGGCCAAGGCGCCGCCGGCATATTCGAGCTACTCTAAGCGCAGGAGATTTCTATGTCGAGCCCCACAACTGCCGCAACGCTCCGCGGTGGCGAGTTTCTGCTGAAGAACACTGCACCTGAATCGGTTTTCACGCCAGAAGATTTCAGTGAGGAGCATCGCGCGATCGCCAGGACGACGGACGACTTCTGGATATCGGAAATTGCTCCGAAATTGGAGGCTCTGCAACATCAGGAGCCCGGGCTTGCCCCCAGGTTGCTGCGAAAATCTGCCGAGCTCGGCCTGACCAGCGTCCTGTTGCCCGAGCGCTACGGAGGCATGGGTCTCGATCTGACCTCAATGATGATCGTTGCCGAAGGCGTCGCGAAGGATGGCTCATATGCGGCGTGGCATGGCGCGCAAACCGGTATCGGCACACTTCCGATTCTTTTTTTTGGTACGGCTAGTCAGAAAGAGCAATATCTGCCGCGCCTCGCCAGCTGCGAGATGATCGCTGCGTATTGTTTAAGCGAGCCGCACGCCGGATCAGACGCCATGGCCGCACGCACAGAGGCCGTTCTGTCAGAAGATGGCAGCCATTACGTTCTGACCGGCCAGAAGATGTGGATCACCAATGGCGGAGCCGCTGACCTCTACACCGTATTTGCAAAAGTGGACGGCAAAGCTCACCGCCTTTCTTGTAGAGCGCGGATTTGACGGAGTACGCCAGGGCGCTGAAGAAAGGAAGATGGGCATCAAAGGCAGCAGCACTTGCGCCATTTACTTCGACGGAGTGCGCGTGCCGGTTTCGAATGTGCTCGGTGAAGTGGGCCGGGGACATGTGATCGCGTTCAACATTCTAAATATCGGCCGGCTCAAGCTTGGCCCTTTCGCTGTGGGCGGGGCCAAAAGCGTGCTGGCCCAATCGATTCGCTATGCCAAAGAGCGCGTGGCTTTCGGAAAACCTATCGCAGAGTTCGGAATGATCCAGCACAAGATTGCCGAAATGGCGTCTTACTTGTTTGCCGCCGAATCCATGAGCTATCGCGTCACAGGAATGATCAGCGACGCAGCCGGTCAAGTGGATTGGAGTTCTCCGAATCCATCGAGCGTGCACTCAAGGCGGCCGAGGAATATGCGATCGAATGCTCGCTCGTGAAGGTCTTTGCTTCGGAGATGCTCGATTACGTGGTCGATGAAGGCGTACAAATTCATGGCGGCTATGGTTATCACCAGGATTACGCCGTGGAACGTGCTTATCGCGATTCCAGAATCAATCGAATCTTTGAGGGCACCAACGAAATCAACCGTCTGCTGGCTACCGGCATGCTCTTGCGAAGGGCACAAAAGAAACAACTGGCCCTGGTAGAAGCCGTTCAAAAACTCCAGCCCCGGCTGCTCGAACCTTTGCCGAATGGCTCTGCCAATAACGATGCCGATTTTCAAACACTCCAGAACTGCAAGAATACAGTTTTGCTGCTGCTGGGCATTGCTTATCAGAGTTTTGGCAGCGAAATAGAAAACCAGCAAGAGGTGCTCGCCGCTATCGCGGATGCGATGATGGCCACCTTTTCACTGGAAGCCTGTTTACTCCGGTCGCGAAAATTGAACGATGCGAACCGCCTTGCTTCCGGGTACACATCGCTGATCATGCAGACAACTTTGCGCGAAATCGATCGCGCGGGAACCGAAGTTGTGGCCGCATGTTCTGATGGAGATGATCGTAGAACCAACCTGGCGCTGCTTAGGAAACTTCTCCGTCACGAACCGATTGATGCGATTCGTTTGCGCCGCAAGATCGCTCGAAAACTCATCGACGGCGGCAAGTACAGCGTCTAAGGATCTGTGAAACAATTGCCCTGTTCTGAACGCGACGTGCTGCAACCAATTGATAACCGTAACCGAGCCGCGACCGCGAGGGAGCGGTCTTTTGATTTTCTCTCAGCCCATCAGCAAGCGGTTTTGGATTTCAACAATTCTAAGCAACGCTTTCTCCGGGCACATATAATCCCATCGCCCGTTTCGCAGTTCGGATCGTATCTTGCGATATGGGCAGCACGCGCTCGCGCCCTTTCGACAAAACGGTATCAATGTATCCTTTTTCGGACGTGATTTCGCGGTATTTCTTCTGGATCGCCTCCAGTTTCGCAATGACCGTCTCCGCAACCAGCTTCTTAAATTCTCCGTACCTCATTCCGGCGACTGACTCGGCCGTGACAGAAGCGTCGCAAGCGTGCGCAATCGTGAACAGATTCGCGATACCCGGGCCCATAGTATCCACATCAACCGCCGGTTGAGAATCGGTTGTTGCGCGTGCGATCTTTTTGCGGATCAGTTCAGGCGGATCGAGCAGCGCAATTGCATGATTCGAGCCCGAAATCGACTTGCTCATCTTTACCGTCGGGTCGTCCAGCCCCATAATCCGCGCCCCTACCGCGGGCAGGCGCGTCTCGGGCACATTGAAAGTATCGCCGTACAGGGAATTAAAGCGTTGTGCAATGTCACGGGCTAATTCCAGATGCTGCGTCTGGTCTTCTCCCACTGGAACGATATTGGCCTGATAAATCAGAATGTCCGCCGCCATCAATACCGGATACTGCAGTATTCCATCTCCAATAGTTTCCTGCTTCTCTGACTTTGCCTTGAACTGCGTCATCCGATACAACCAGCCAAGCGGCGCAACGCAGGTCAACATCCAGGCGAGCTCGGCATGCCCCGAAACGCTCGATTGGACGACGATCGATGATTTTTCGGGATCTATGCCCGCGGCAATGAACAATGCCGCTGTCTCCCGGATCTTTTCAGACAGATCCTGCGGCGATTGATAAACCGTGATCGCATGCAAATCGACGATGCAAAAAATGCTTTCATAGTCACCCTGAATCTCCGCCCAGTTTTTGAGCGCCCCCAAATAATTGCCCAAATGGAGCTGGCCGCTGGGCTGAACGCCCGATAATACGCGTGCTTTCATGCTAATAAGAGAAACTCTTATGGTAAGGGATGTCCACACCAGAGACTCAGCAAGAGCCCCACAGAATCAAAATAGAAAAGCTCGTTTACGGAGGCGACGCGCTATCGCGGATTAACGGGCAGACCGTTTTTGTCCCGTTTGCTCTACCCGGCGAAGAAATAGAATTAGAGACCGTTGCCGGCCGTGCAAAAATTTTGCGCGGAATTAATCCGCGAATTCTCGATCCATCTCCTCACCGCGTGCAACCCCCGTGCGAGTACTTCGGTCGCTGCGGTGGCTGTCACTATCAACATGCGGATTATGAGTACCAGGTTTCGCAGAAAGTTTCCATTTTGCGTGAGACGTTAGCGCGCCTCGGCAAATTGACTTTCGAGCAAGATGTGCCTGCAATTACGGGTCAGCCGTTCGGCTACAGGAACCGCATCAAACTTCACATCGACCGGGGAAAGATGGGTTATCGCCAAGCTGATTCGCACAAGCTATGCCCGATTGCGCGCTGTCCCATTAGTTCGCCCAAGCTGAACGAAGTGATCGCGATTCTGAATCAAATGATAAAGCAGAAGGAGTGGCCTTCGTTCGTAAGCGGACTTGAGGTCTTCACGAACGAAACTGACGTGCAGTTGCACATTACAGAAACGTCGCGTCCCGTCGCCTCGCGATTCTTCACCTGGTGCAGTGAGCTTATCGGCGGCTTCCAACCGGATTCTATCGAATACGAAAGCTCCGGCCGTGTCTTTCGCGTGAGCCGTGGAACATTCTTCCAGGTCAATCGCTTTTTGATAGGCCCGCTTGTTCAGGAAGTTGTGTCTAACTACGAAGGCCAAAGCGCCATTGACCTGTACGCGGGCGCCGGGCTATTTGCGTTGCCGCTTGCTGAGCACTTCCAATCGCTTGTAGCCGTTGAAAGAAGTGCATCTGCATATCGCGATCTAATCCATAACGCGGAATCTGCGAATAGCAGGATTTCTGCTGTTAAGGCGTCGACCGATGAGTTTCTGGAACAGCTCACCGCGATGCCTGACCTGGTCGTTGCAGACCCGCCTAGAACCGGATTAACTCGCGAAGTCGCTACGAGTCTCTTGAGGGTCAGGCCGCAAAAAATCGTGATCGTTAGCTGCGATCCGGCAACACTCGCTCGAGACCTGGAGACAATGCTGCAATCCTACTCAATTCGCGCCATGAAGCTCTTCGATCTGTTTCCGCAAACATTTCACTTTGAGACTGTGGTTCACCTGGAGCTGAAGCGCTGAAGAATGCCGCGCCATTTTCTTAAGCAAAGTTCCACGATCGTCAAACCGATCGCCAGCGCAAGCAATGCCGGCCAAAGCCGCCAAACGGCAGAGATATAATGTCCCTTGCTGCGAAAGACGTCATCCGGGTCCGGCTCAAAGCGCCCACCCGTCAGAGCCGAAATTTGCCGTAGTAGACCACTGTTGGAACCGTAATCCAGCAGCTCGTCTCGCTGCCTATAGACGCCGATTTCAGGGAAAGCTTCTGAATCCTCCAGAGGCCGTATTCGAAACAATCCTCGCTGATTACCAATGTGAAGCCGGCCGTGATAACTGCCCGGGCCCAGCCGCACCACGTCAATCGGTTTTTGAAACCCGTTCTGTCCTAGGACAAATATCTGTGGAACCGAAGCGGGTTCGGGAACGCCGCGGCCCTCGTGATAATCGACAACCAGATCGTCGTTCGCGGGATCAAACTGTGCCACAGCTTCAGCCGCGCTGCTGTGAGGCAGTAAGTCTCGCGTCACATTTATCCAAAATTTGTCGAAGCCGGGCCAGCCTATCCAGTTTGCAGCCCAGCGGCTCTTGGCATCGGACGAAAATACTGCGGCCCGCCCAAGCCCGTACTGCCAGCGAACGTAGAGCGGGTCTCGCCGGTCCTCATCGATCGAAAGAATCGTTTCGGCGGTCGGTTTGGCCTTGTAGCGCGCATAGCCCTTCAACGTCGGCGCGGCTTCCATTCCCGTTCCCTCCAGCACCTCGGCCTTGGCGTCTACCAGAGCCCGCAACGGCCTCTCGACAGCCGTGGTGCCGGTGTATTCCAGCACGTCTTTCAACAGAAGCTGCTCCAATCCTTGAGGCTCGTTCAGAAAATAGCTCTTGCCACCAGAGAGGCTCGCAACACGGTCAAGATAGCTTCTATTGACATCCTGTCCAAGTCCCACAGTCGAGATGGTCACTTGATGATTCAGAGCTTCCTTCGAGAGTTCGAGGCTATCCCCCTCTTCGGAAATACCGTCGGTGAGAAGGACAATGTGCTTATACGTGGCCCTGGCGGCGATCACTTTCCGATACGCTTCCGTTAGCGCCGGAGCGATCTGAGTGCCTCCATCGGGCGTAATTCCGGAGATGAGCCTTTTGATCAGACTCTTATCTTCGGCGCGGCGAATAGGAACTGCCCACTGATAGGAATTGTCGAAAATCAAAACGCCAATCAGATCCGTTGGCCGAAGATGATCAACCACACCTACGGCAGAAAGGCGGGCCAGCTCGATCTTACGCCCTTCCATCGACGACGATTTGTCGATGATGAGCGCCACGCATGTACCTTCAGGACTCTTTGGCGGAGCAAGCGATGCCAGGCAGGACGCGATCGAGCGCGTCTTCCTGCTTCCGGTCCTTGTACATCTGTTTCTCTCCGCCAATCAGTAACAAGCCACCGCCATTTCTTACGTACTCTTCCAGGCGCTTCTTTCGTTCAGGAGTGATCGATTGCAGGTCTAGATTATTTAAGACAACAAGCTGTATCGCGCTCATATCGGAATCAAGCAGGGTCGCGTCCCGCTTCACATCGAATTGCGCGTCCGAGAGCGCCTGCAACAGGTTCTGATCGCTACCGGCCGGGTCTTGCGAAAGGTATAGCACCTGTGCCCGCTTCAGGTTCACAGCCTGCTCAAACTCAGACCGTTGCACCGCGGGTCGTGGTCAGCCGGCCTTCCACGGTGGTCGCCCCGCTCGTATTGATTCGTGTGCGGACGTGGACCTGGCTTACGCCCTTTGAAAGCTCCACCGGGTTCTCGCCCAAATGCTTGCCATCTGCGCTCACCGCGATCATGGCCGAAGTCTGATTGGGGGATTGAACGGTCAAGTCGATTGGAAGTTGCTCTGCCGCATAAGCCTGCCGCGGCATCGAGACCGAGAGCAATCGCAACTCATTCTCCGACCGCCCGTTGAGCAGATAGGTATCGACGGGAATGCCAAGCCGCTGTACTTGCGCAACCGCTCGTGCGCTGTTGCCTTCGTTTTCTTTGCCATCCGAGATCAGTACGAGCCGCGGAACCCGTCCCTCCGGTATGGCTGACACGCCTTCGCGTATTGCCGATTCCAGATCCGTCCCCAGACCACCCTCGTCCGAGGTCCGCTTCAAGTGCCAGGCCCCGCTCGCCTCTTCCGGTGTAAGATTCCGCGCCTGCCGCGCAAAAGGCACAACTCTCATCCAGTTGTGCCCCACTGCCTGCCCCATGGTCGAAACCAGCGAGCTTGCATGCGCCAGATCGCGATCCGAAATGCTTCCCGACGTGTCTACAAGTACAACCACTCCCGTTTTCGTCTCGGGCAAAGTAATTGTCGGTTCGGCGAAAGCGACGACAATGGCCAGGAGGCTGAGAACCTTGAGCAGGAGTGCGACCCTTCTTCCGCCCACTCGCCACTCGTAAACGAGATATCCCAAAGGCAGGGTCGCGGCCACCAGATATAACGGATGGCTGAAAGTCATCTGTTGACCAATTCCTTTTCGCGCTCGGCAGTATGTTCTCTGTGTAGAGGCAACGCCCGCCGCCACCGCAGTGGCCGCTGCTTTCCGAAGAAGAGCCATTCAGTCAGAAGACCGAGCCCTCCAAACAGCGCCAGCCATTTCCAAAGATCGACGGCCTGACGGCCAAACCACGCAACGCGCGGCATGGTTCGCGGGGCGCCGGCCGGTGGGGTCCAATGGAAATTACCGATGCCGGGCAAAGTAAGAGACAGCAACCGTTCGGCTTCCGGAGTGATAACCCGAACAATGCTCGGCTTGTCTACATAAAGTTGAAGCATGCCGCTACGAACTGTGAATGGGACGGCGAATCCACGCTCGTCGATCACGCGAAAATGCTGCTTGGATTCGTTGGGGTCAAGCACGATGGATGCGCTTCCCACTCCCGTTGCCGTCAGCTCAGTGGTCTTTAAAGTTTCCGGCTCGAGCCACCGGAGAATATTTACGAACAGTAGCGGAGTCGAAACGTCGTACTTCAGAACTCCATTGAGCGGATCGAACCCTATCTCCGCCAGCCGCGGTTTTCTGCCTGACGCCGGGCGTGCCACTACGACCGGTCCGCGATCCGACATCGCGATAGCAAGATCGGAATCGGCTTTGGCGAAGATCTCCGCCTGATTCAACCGTATTTCTTTGGAATGAAGTCCTGCGCCAAGAGGCGTGTCAGCATTCCACCGGCTAAGCAAAACATCATTCTGCAGGGTCCCCACAGGAATGGGTGAGTTATTGCGATTTGGCAGAATCCAGAGGCTGGGCCGCTCAGGGGCGGCGCGAGGCGACATTTCGTCAAGAATCATCACATCGGCGTCCGGCGCTGGAACATACTGGGACGGCGGATAATACACTGCCTGTAGTTGGCTGTCGGCCTCGAGCAATGGTTCCCAACCATCCGGCCTGTTCGAATAAACCGCTACTCGAAGCGGCGCAGCCGGCGGCAACACGAGCTGAACCTTATTGTCGAGCGGCAGATCGTCGCTTGCGTCAATCGATGCTGTCAGTGTGCCAGGCCCGGTGGTCGTAAATTTGTAATCCGCTATCCGCTCCTCACCAGGATTCAGATTGAGCGTTCTCGCGCTGAACGCAGTCGCCGCAAACTGCAATTGGATGCGCGTCGTGCGTGGGACTTTACTATAGTTACGCACGGCGACAGAAGCTTGCCACGAGCCACCGCTGCCCGCATCGCGAGTGACGCTGACGCGATCGATTCCAAGGTCATTCGATTCTTCCGGAACCTCCAGCACTCGTAGGCCCGGGGCCGAGGCCGTTTCATCGTCCCAGTTGGCGATACGTGTGCCCCCGGCGAAAACCACTTCGCCCGCCATGGCATTCGACCATTTCAAGGCGTGAGACGCTAGCGCCAACGCCGGTGCGAGGCTAAGCGCCGAATAGCCCGGCTTTGAAGCGTCCAGTGCGCGCAGCAGAAGCTTGCGGTTCTCCGTAAAACTAGTAATGGGCGTTGCAATACCGTCTGCCCTGATCAACATCACTTTGTCGTGCAGCGGAAGCCGGCCGAGATACTGCCTGGCCTTCTCCTTCGCCGCATCCAGCAGCGTTCCATTCCCGCTTCTCTGCGCCATCCAGGAAGACGTATCAAGAACAATGACGTGATTCCGGCCTGAATGCTCCCGGCTGCCCCACTGAAGCTGCGCAATGGCCAACAGGAGCAACAACAAGCTAATCAATTGGAGTATTAACGACCACGGCTCGCGAATTCGCTTCCGGCGCTGCTGTTCATCTACTCGCGGAGCCGCAACCCAGAACCGCAAACTCGAAACAATTCTTTTGCGCTTGGCCCGATCGAGCAGGTAAAGTGCCGTTACGATACCGGAAAGCGAGGCCAGCAGCGTTAGAAATTCTCCCAAGCTCAGATTCAGGAAGAACATCAAACGATACCTTGCGATCGAATCAGTGAGCCGAATACTGCTTCCTCAAGCGAGAGGCTCGCCGCTATGCTGGCGTATCTCCCACCGTTCCTCTGCGCGACTGTCCGGATCTCGTCCGCATAACGATCAAAACTCGCAACGTACTGCTTGAGAGACTCGTCATCGAAGCCCAGCTTCAAAACGTCGCCCGTTTCAGCATCTGTCAACTCCAGTTCGCCTTTATCCTGCGGTGAACGGTCTTCCCCGCCCCAAACTTGTACGAGGTATAACTCGTGGCCGAAATCCGCCAAATACTGCAAAGGCTTTAGGCAATCCTGATCATCCATAAAGTCGGAAATCACGATCAGCAGACCCTTCTGCGCGTATTCGGCATTAAACTGCCTCACCGTATTGAGAAAATCGCTGCGTCCCTTCGGTTTCAGCAATCGCAGAAACTCTTCTGCCGGCTGAAAGCGATGCCGCCCACCACCGCAAATGAACGGATCGAACAGCTTATCGGAAAATGGCTGCAACGTGATGGTGTCGAGGCGGACCAGACCCACATAGCAAAGCGAGGCTGCAATTTTTCGTGAAATGTCGAATTTTGTCGGCTCGCCAGGGGAACTTCCGGCCGTCATTGACGCACTCACGTCCAGTAGCAGCCGCACCGGAACTCTCGGCTCCACTTGGAACATCTTCAGAAAGAGGCGCTCCAAACGCATATAGGCGCGCCAGTTCACCGCCCGAAGATCGTCTCCCTGATGGAATAACCGGTGATCGAGAAACTCCTGCCCGGCACCGGCGAAACGGGAAACATTATGTCCGCCCACGAGGCCTGGGAACGACTTGTCCCAATTCAGAGTCAGGCGCTCCAAACGCTCGAGAAAACTGCTATCGAGGAGCGGTTCCCGCATGTTCTCCTATCCCGCGGCACGCCTTCGTGCGCGGACGTCGGCGCTCTCCATCACGTGCTGCAACACGGTCTCGGTAGTTTGCCCATCGGCATGCGCATCGAAGTTAAGAATCACACGATGACGCAAGACCGCGCCGGCCACCGCTTCCACGTCCTCCACACTCAGATGCATGCGGCCACGCATCAACGCAAGCACACGCCCGCATTCGATTAATGCTTGCGCGCCGCGAGGCGAACTACCGTAACGTATATACCGGTTCGTTACCTCCGGCGCCTGATCCGCGCCCGGTTGCGTTGCCATTACCAGATCGACCGCGTAGTCCTGCACATGAGGCGCTACAATCACCGACCGGCATATCAATTTGAGTTCCGCAATCTCACGATGGTCGAGTTGCTGCTCCAGAATCGCCTCGTCTTGCCGGACGGTAACATCAACAATCCGGCTCAGATCCTCCCGCGAAGGATAGGTGACGAGAATCTTCATCAGAAACCGGTCAAGCTGGGCTTCCGGGAGAGGGTAAGTCCCCTCCATTTCGATTGGATTTTGCGTGGCCATTACCAGGAACGGGGCCTCCAGCGAATACGTCACGGTTCCGCTCGTAATCGTGCGCTCTTGCATCGCCTCCAGCAATGCGGATTGCGTCTTCGGCGTCGCCCGGTTAATTTCATCCGCCAAAACGAGATTCGCGAAAATTGGTCCTGGCTGAAATCGCAAGCTCTTGTGGCCCAGTTCATCGTTTTCCATGATCATGCTGCCCACAATGTCGCCAGGCATCAGATCCGGCGTGAACTGAATCCGTGAGTACTTCAGGTGAAGAACGCGCGATAGCGTTCGCAGTAACGTGGTCTTGCCAAGCCCTGGCACTCCCTCGAGTAGAACGTGTCCGCCTGCCAGCAAACAGATCAGGACGCCATCGATGACATCGCGTTGTCCAACAATCACCTTCGAGATCTCTTCGCGAACCCGCGCAATCTGTGCGGTAGCTTGCTCCACCGAAGGTATTTCTTTTTGGGCCATATCCGGCACGATGACTCTATTCTAATGGCTGTCTTTCAGGGCATCCGATAAGGCCACGTTGCATCGCCCCGCTTACGCAGACGTGAAAACCATGTCCTTCGGTTCCTTCCCTTGCTCGGCGCAGTGATTCCGGTATAGCGTTCCGTAGCTTTCAAGAATATAATCCTCTGGCGAGAAGCCAAGCTTTTGCCGCGGCGGCGTCGATCCAATCGCCCGGTCCTTCAAGCTCCAGAAAATCTCCGATAGGCGTTTCATCGAACACAATCACGCCAATCGCTTCCCGATCTTTGAATTCGGTTCTGTACTTCTCGTATCGAAATACGGGCTCGTAGCCGAGCTGGGACAAAATCGCAGCCATCGCCCCGGTGGATTCCACCGCCGTTTCCGTCTCCGGCCGCGCCTTGTACGGACCCGGAATGGCACGGCCTTTCCAGGTGATGATGCCGCGGTTCCCGACCACCCGCAGGCGCAGCAGCATCCCTTTTGCGAGGAGCGCACGATCCGGGGTATCGTACAAGGTATTCGATTCCAGTTCGCGCTGCTGAACGAGCCGGAATCCACACCCGCCGATGCGGTTAAGCACGTTATCGCGATTTCGAACGCGCAGCTTCACTTCCGTCTCAGTCGCACTGCTCACGTCCTCATTCTCCCATCGCGGTTATAATCGGTGAGGATGCGCGCCCGTAGCTCAGTTGGATAGAGCGGCAGACTTCGAATCTGTAGGCCGGGAGTTCGAGCCTCTCCGGGCGCGCCACAACGAGCTGATTAATTGGATTGATGCTGAACAGATTTATCGAAGCGCCGATCACTATGCCACATACTATGCCTACGTCAAGCCTCGTCATCCATTGCTAAATCGGCTGTCGACGCCTCGTCCGCTAGTTTGTCGCGCACTTCTCTGAGCCGCGCCTCACTTTCCCCTTCGTTTAGGTGAATGTACTTCATGGTGGTTTCGAGCGATTCATGGCCCGCGAGCTTCTTAAGCGTGAACGGGTCCATGTCATGCGTCGCAGCGTACTGCTTAATCGCGGCCAGCTGACGGGGGAATCCATCGCCCTGCACTTGACCCTTGCCGCTCACTCTGAGGTGCGCAAACGCCTTCGTCATGGGCCGGAGTCGATACTAATTCTGTATAAATAGTATCACTACTGAAAACAAGGGGCTTCGCACTTTCCCGTGATCTACCCTTGCTTCACCGTTTTTTTAATAAATCTAATAAACATGTGAGACAAATTCCGGTTCATCGCTACAGTTATGGGCAACGCGATTCGGAGTTATCTGGACCTTGCGTGGAGGGAGCCTGTTTTGGTTACCGGCATTGAGTTGTTGCCCAGCGTGATCTCCCCGATCCTCTGGGCGCTCGTCAAGAACATGGGGCGGAAGCTGCGGTCAAAAGGATTCCGGTTGAACCTGACCGTGAATAGCAAAGAGGTCTCGCTGACTTTGGGTTGGAGAAAGTAAGTGCTGGGATTAGCCGGATCTTTGGCCTCTTAGGCCGCTTAAGCTTAACTGACCACGATATCCTTGGGAGTCCTCGCCCAAGGAGGGACCAATGACTATAGCTGCGGGTTTCATTTGCCGAGACGGAATCATCGTTTGTGCGGATACGGAGATCACCTATGGTGATGCGCTGAAATCTACCGGTTCCAAGATTGAAATGTTGCTGGCAGACGAAACCATAGTCACCATGACTGGTGCAGGTCACCGAAGTTACATACGGATGGCGTGGGACAAATTTGTTAGACGATTCGAGACGTATAAGAAAAAAACACTTGCGTGGGCTGATTTTATAGAAATCGTCGAAAGCACGATTGGGGAAATTTACAAGAAGCACGTCCCACTCTATCCAGCGGACCAAAAGCCGTGGTTCTCACTAATATTTGCAGTTAAAACGAGAGATGGCCATTTACACCTCCTCATATCAGATGAGACCGCCGTATTCGAGAGTCATACGTTTGAAATTGCTGGCGTTGGGGCGACTTTTGGACGATTCTTGGCAGACTTATTGCATTGGTCTCCGGTTGACGTTTCGCTGAGAGACGGTTCTATATGGGCGGCATACATCTTGTGGATCGCCAAAAAATACACGCCTGGATGCGGTGGCGACAGCAGCATTTTTACCATCACGGCATCAGGCAATGGGTTCTATTTAGGTCAAGTTGCTGCACTTGAGGAGCGATTCGCTAAGTGGGATTCGCTAGTGCGTCCGCTTTTTGCTAGCGCCGTGGACACGCGATTGTCAAAAGACGATTTTGGAGCGCGATTGCAGGTCTTTAGCGAGCAAATTCAGCAGCTTCGGGAAGAGTGGCAATCCATCCCAATTCTAGAACCAGAACTACTAACGATCACGCGAATTCAGTGACCCGCATTTTGTAATAGCCCACAACCGGGCGTTCAAGCAGATTCTGCACAACCTACAATCCGTCCGACACCATCACTGAGGAGAGTGAGTTGATTGTTAGCGCTTCAGTTGACTCAAAGCTGTACACTTTGTCTTGCGGGCGCGGTGGAATGCCGGAACCCGGTCAATACCGGCTGCACCCCAGAGCGGAAGCCATATCATTCTGCACGTTCACAGGATCGATAAGCACGGCAATTTGGGGCAGAGATGGCGAGAGCTAAAGCTGCGAATCATCGGCGAATCGAACCCCGCGAGTTTGAAGGCGATAAATTGAAGGCCCCCATTTGGGAGTACCTTAAAGTTTGGGGCAGGGTACGGCGGGGGGATCTCGGGGGTTAACTGAGCGAGCACGGGCCAGTTAGACGAAAAGGTTCCCATCTGCACGGGTCCAATTGCGCAGTGGAAGTCATAAATATACTTCACCGATCCACGGTCGACTACGATGGTTTCGGGCTTGACAGGCTGGCGGTCTTATTTGGAACAATCATCGCAATCGTTGTACTTGGGGCATGGGCTGAAGGCGAAGTTTTGTCCCCGTACGCCGTAACAAAAACTTGTCCAATGGTGAGAACGGAATATATCGTCGTAGCGAATGATGCCAGTTACTACTACCCCCTGCGTTCCGCTACGGACCAATTCCGCCCTTTCTGGACCAACCGACGCAGTCGATGCATTAAATGGTGCATTGGGAGGCATCAAGCCATTGATCGGTGGCTCACAGGAGAACGTTGTTGCGTCTTCGGGTATATCCGAAGCTTTTATGCAAGCGGTCACATGGGTAGCAAAGGTCTTTCCTGTGTTCCGCAATAGAACTTTCAGGATCATCGGCCCACCTTTTTTAAAAGCTCCGCATTCGTTTGGGCCAGAATCCGCATCCGGCGACTCAGCGCAGACCTTGTAAGGCGAAACCCAAGCACGCTCATCAACTCGGAAGTTGTTGCGAAAGTCGTACCATTGTTTGTAACTGATTCCTGCATATATAGCAGCAGCAAGAAACCCCAGCCCAGTGAAGATCGCCATAAGGCAATTCCAGAAAAGTTGTTTGCGGTTCCAAGAAGACTGCTCATTATCTTTCTTGCAGTCGATTGCGTGCGCACTCTTGTAGGCTTCTGTAAGGCTGTGGATTGCACTGACAAGGGGGATGATTTGCTTGTTTTCTGGTTCGCCGCCGCGCGGCTCATCCTGTTTTTGGGGTGCGGGACTGGGTTGTTTCGGATAACGACGCTTAGATGTGCCCATTCGGAACTATGATGGACTTAAGGATTCGTGACATCATAGCAATATCGACGGACTCGTCAAGAAGGCTCTTCGGGCTCTGCATATATTTTGCAGTGTAAGTCTCATTTTTGGTTTTTGCAGTCTTCTGCCTGCTACGTCCATAGTCGCCATTCGAACGAGAAATGAACTCGTAGTAGCTGCGGATAGCAAAACATCTTATAGCGATGGCACGGCGCACGGACAGATGTGCAAAATCACGCAGGTCGATAAATTCTTCTTTGTGGCTGGAGCCGGACTTCTGCAAGTATTGGAAAGCAGCTACGACTTGTCCAGAATTGCGAGAGGGGCATTTAGTCAGACAGGCGATCTGAGCTCAAAAATGGCCCTGTTCGAGCGGTCGCTGGAAGCCCAACTGCCCGGCGCGTTCAAGTCTCTTGGGCCTCGGCAGAGTGCCGGGTTTTTGAACACTCAGATTATTTTGTTCGGCCTCAATAATGGACTTCCTGTGCTTTACCTACGAGTCTGGATTCCGGTTCGCGGCCACAACGGCACAATAGATGGAGTTCGTCCTTTGGTGAAAATTGATTGCCCCCCAGAGTGCAGACCAGATGGTTATTTGTTGCGAGTTGGAGAGGCTAGTGCCATAGACGCCTTCATGAAAGCTCATCCAGATTTCTTAACAAAACAAGCAATGGGCGATTCAGCTAGAAAGTTGGTTCAGTTGGAAATCGACGCCAAGCCTAATATCGTTGGTCCGCCCATCGACGTATTGCATCTCGTTCCGGGTAGAGCCACATGGATTGCGCCAGACGCAAGTTCCAAATGCTGGAAGCATTAACTATGCCCCATACTATGCCCACCCTTTACCTTCTCGCGCCACTTTGAGGTCTCAAGCCCAAACAAAGTTAACTGATTGATACTACGTGTGTTGTCTGGCTGAAACGTACCGAAATGCAATCAGATGTAAGCTATTGATTCTCCGTTCTTCGCAGACTTCGAATCTGTAGGCCGGGAGTTCGAGCCTCTCCGGGCGCGCCAAGCTACGTCACTGAACTCCACATTCGGATGTACGTTCCTATGTAGCCTTCAAAGGGCTTGTTGTAGTCAGTGATTCGCAATAGAATTTGCTAAGGAGAGCCGGCGGAAGCTGGATGCTCCGCCCGAAGTGCAGTGAGACTTCTCCATGTAGCGTCTTTTTGGCTTGGGGAGGAGCAATCTTCGCCCAACAGCCTGCGGCCCCTGCGGCCGGCGTTCGCATTCCCCTAAAAGTAGAAGCCGGAACGCCACTCCGGCTATATATCGTAAAGCGTGTCTCCTATACGAAAGATGCCCCTGTAACCGCGAAGCTGATCGAACCCGTGTGGGCTTTTGACCGGATTGTCATCCCAGCGGGAACCACACTCGAGGGCAAGGTGGCGGAAGTGGACCCGGTTAGCAAAACCGAACGTGCGATGTCGATGATTCGCGGCGATTTCACTCCGCTAAAACGAGCCAAAGTTTCGTTCGCGCGCATGGTCTTGCCAAACGGGCAAGCGATGATGCTCGATACGCAACCTTCCCTGGGTTTAGCAAGCGTTTATGTCCCGCCCAAGCCGCCCAAGAACCAGACGAACCAGAAACAGACCACGTCTGCGAACAAGAAAGTCGCGCAGGCGAAGGCGTTTATAAAGCAGCAGGCACAGGCGCAAATCTCCACCAGAAGTTACGGCGTGGTGGATTTGGTGCGAGGGCCAAACAAACGGGAATGGCTCGAGAATTTCTTTTGGACCAAGATGCCCTATCATCCCCAGTGGTACCGCTCCCGCACGCGCTTCGATGCCGTGCTGAACAATCCCATCGACTTCGGCAGCACCGACATTCCCCAGGAGAACCTCGCAAAAGTTTTCACGCAGCCCGCGGCAGATCAAATCGCACCGGTACGGTTGTTAACGGCCCTAAGCTCTTCGGATGCAAAGGTCGGAGATCCGGTGAAGGGCGTTCTGTCCCAGCCGTTGTTTACTCATGAAGGGCAGCTCATTCTTCCGCAGGGTACCGATGTAACGGGCAAAGTCACCATGGTCCGGCATGCGCGCATGTTTCATCGGAGCGGGCAACTCCGATTCGCGTTCGAAGAAGTAGAGTCTCCCTCCACGCTCGCCGCTGTCACGCAAGTTGCGAGCACGCAGAAAACACAGGCACAGCTAACCAAAGCAGAGATGCAATCCGGCCCTGTAAAGATCGATGAGGAAGGGACCGCGAAAGCTACCGAATCAAAGACCCGTTTTCTGCGGCCGGCGATAGCTGGTTTGGTCGCAGCCAGGACGCTGGATAACGACCCGGGCAAGGAGGCGACGGCGGGGCACGCAAACTATTCTGCGCGCGGCCTGGGCGGCTTCTCCGGATTTGGCCTCCTTGGGAGCGCGGCGCCCCTTGGTCCGCGGTTTGTTGGCGCGGCGTTGGGCTTCTATGGATTGGCTTGGTCCGCGTACACGACTGTCGTGTCCCGCGGCATGGAGGTCACTTTCGAGCGCAACACCGCCACGGCCATCCGCTTTACTCCGCCACACCAGCGACCGGGAAATCCTTCGCAGCCCGCTTCCTCGCGAGGTAATCGTGAACCGCCTGTGCCACAAGCAGCGGCAAAACCCTAGAAGCCAACATGCCGCATTCGAGACCTCAGCGTGCCGCAAGCTCCGGTAACCCACCTTGATCTCGATCGAGAACGGCTTGACAGCAAGCCCCATTCTTTGCGCGTAGCAGTTTCGCTGTAATCCGATTCGCTCGCGCCTGACTGATTTCCTCCGCAGTAACGCTCCAGTTCTCATTGGAGCGAGGCGACATCAGACCGATACTCGCGACGTGACGAAATCCCAATACATGACCAATCTCGTGGGCGATCGTGCGCGAATACCCTGTGCCATCCCGGTGTCGAAATACAAAGACAATACCCGTGTAGCTGCCGGAACCAGGGAGCGCGGCGACGCCAAGGACGCGACCAGTTCCATTCACGCCTCCAATAAAGACAAACCGCAACCCGACGTATTCGATATCCAGATTGCAATCGTCGAAACTAGTCGTCCTATGCCAGGCGAAGCCGACCCGCTTGGCCCAAAAATCGAGAGCCTCCGATGCATAGCCGTCGATCCTCGGATCAATCTTTACAGCGATGCTGACTGGTAGGTTAGGTCCCAGAAGAGCGCCGGAACCAGCACAGGTTCGTATCTCCGGCGCTCTGGCTAGAACGGCTGGACAGAATAAAAGGACTGTGAAGACACGATTCGCCGATAGACTAAAGGCAGACATGATCGGCTCCTCGAAAGCCGGCCTTGTTCAGGGCAGTGTTGGCGTTGGTAGCGCCCTCACTGCCCGCTTACTACCGTTTACCTTGCAACGTGGACAATTATTCTAATTGCAAGTTTGTTTCCAATATTTAGAAGTCGCAGCTCGTCGGGTGCTCGGCCGGGCGTGCTAGTGCTTGCGAAGTGAGCGCGGCCGAACGAACGGGATAAACTCCTGCAGAAAGTTATAGCCCAGATCGCTTCCCAGACCGATGAAGCCGCGCACGACACCATTGCTCACCCCACCCGTGCTAGGCGGCTGCCATGCGTTAATAAGCTGCCCGTTGGCAAACGCCGCGGCGATTCGTGAGTAGGCGAAGCGGTGCCCGCCGGAATCCGTTCGCGCCACCAGAGTTTGAAGTAGCACGTTCTTGATCCGTGCGCGAAAACCTTTCTCCTCGCTCGGAAAGTACCGCGGATCCTCGTGCAGCGCGCTTTCGAGTACAAACATCATGCTCTGCCTGCCAAGGTTGCCGCCGAATGCGGAGGCGTATCGGGTGGCAAATCCGCCAAATTCCTGACCCCACTCGTGTGGCGAGTCCCGAGCCTGGCCAATCGAAGTGCTCACAAGCGATCCGGCGAAGCCCCTAAGCCCAAATGTCTGCACGATCCGATAATCAAATTTTTCTGACACCGACAATGGCTTGGCGCTCATCGTCGGTCCCATTTGCGCCGGCAGGTTGGCTGGACTTTGAGCGCGCAGGGGGCTCAACAGGCCCGCGGCAACGGCAAGACTCGCCAGCAAGAGCTTCAAAGACGGCCTCTCATCGCATTCCGATACGTACCATCCGGAAGCTCGAGCGTAAACCGGCGGGCGTGCCCATCGTCTTTAACGTCAGGAGCCTGGAGACATGAAAACAAAATTATTAGCTCTCTTCCTTCTTGCCGGCAGTTTCCTTTTCGCCGGGGTCAGAATCGGCGTAGGAGTCGGTTTCGGACCGGGGCCGGGATATTATGTCGCTCCGCCACCGCCTGTTCGCTACGTATATGCCGTGCCACCTTGCCCTGCGCCGGGTTATGTCTGGGTTGGTGGATATTGGTATCCCTCCGGAGCTCGCTATTATTGGCACGCCGGCTACTGGGCTCGCCCTCCGTATGCGGGTGCTTACTGGGTCGCTCCACGCTATTACAGCCATTACTACTACCGCGGCTACTGGCGACGCTAAACCAGCAGCGCATTCTTACAAATAAGTTGGCATAATTTGAACCTCGGGGACAGTAACCCGTGGGTCAAGTTTTGCAATTGATAGGACCAGTTCCGCCACATCTTCCGGCTGCAGCGCCTTCGCGAGGATGTCGGCGCTGGGTTTCACCGGCCGCTTTTCCAGAATCTCTGTTTCAACTAAGCCCGGGCACACCGCGCTGGTGCGGATTCCGTTTTCTTTCTCTTCAACGCGTACCGCATGAGCGAGCCCTACGACACCCCGCTTTGCAGCCTGGTATGCGGCTCCCGATACATCCGGCATGAGTCCTGAAATAGAAGCGATGTAGATCAAATGCCCCGATTTTTGATCTCTCATCTGCGAAAGCACCGCCCGCGTTGCGTAATAGGCTCCGCTCAAATTCACCGACACGAGCTCGTTCCAAATCTCCGGGTTTAGACGCTCCATGCTGCGATCGGGAGTATTGGTTCCGGTGGCGTAAACAAGTATGTCAATGCGGCCAAAACGTTTCTTTGCCGAAAGGGCCAATTCTTCCATTTCAGCCGGCCGTGCAGCATCGGCAATTTGAAAGACAACGTCTCGCCCTTGCTTAAGCATCTCCGCCTTCCACTGCTCCAGGCGTTCCCGTCTACGCGCGGCGGCCATCACCTTGACACCCTCGCGCGCCAAACCCGAAGCGATCGCTCGACCAATTCCGCTCGAAGCCCCCACTACCAGCGCTACCTGATTCGCCAAAGAAACCGGCATTCCCTCGTTTTCGCTCCTTCCGCAGAAATCTACATTTCCCGCCGGTTCTCTAGCGAACGCGACATAGTGACTTCGTCCGCGAACTCCAGTTCGCTGCCGACTGGAATTCCCATCGCAATGCGTGTGACTCGCGGCCCAAGCGGCTTCAACAGGCGCGATAGATAAACCGCTGTTGCTTCGCCTTCGACGGTCGGGTTCGTTGCCAGGATGATTTCCTGAACCTCTCCGCCTTTCAGCCGGTCGATCAAACCCTTAATCTTCAGTTGTTCAGGGCCGATACCGCGCAACGGCGATATGGCGCCGTGGAGAACATGATAGACACCACGGAAAGCGTTGGTGGTCTCGATCGGAAGAATGTTGTGAGGCTCTTCCACCACACAAAGCATGGCGTGATCGCGGTGCGGATCACGGCAGTACAGACATAGCTCACCGTCGCTGATGTTGTTGCAATTGACGCACAGCGAAAGCTTGTCTTTTATATCGAATAGGGCTTGCGCGAGTCGTTCAGCATCCTCCCTCGGCGCCCTTAGCAGATGAAATGCAATGCGCTGAGCGGACTTTTGCCCGATGCCTGGCAACCGCTTGCACTCAGCGATAAGCCTTGCCAGCGGTTCCGCAAATTCGGGCATGGGTTAGAACAAACCTGGCGGCAGTCCCAGACCGCCTAACATGCCACCCATCTTCCCAGATGCTTCTTCGTCAACCTTTTTCGTAGCTTCGTTGCAGGCGGCCACAACCATGTCCTGCAACATCTCCAAATCGTTGGCCACTTCGGGGTCGATCTTCACGCTCAACAGATTCTTCTGCCCGTCCATTTTGACCGTTACCATTCCGCCCCCGGCAGAGGCCTCTACACGGATTGCGGCAATCTCCTCTTGCAGCTTCTGCTGCATCTGCTGCGCCTGCTTCATCATCGATTGCATATTGCCGGGAAGTTTCATTCGTCCTCGCGTTCCTTACTCATTCAAATTTCGCACGGCACGCACATGCGCATCAGGAAACAGCTCCTGAAACCGCTTGACACCCGGGTCCGATAGCGCCCGCTCGGAGAGGCGGTCGGAAATCTCGACTTTCGGGCTGCCGTTCGAGCCGCCTTCTGGCGCCGCCACAATCGCCGGCGCTGAAGCGTCAACTTCCACCGTTATCTTCACCGGCCGCCTGAGAACCTCCGAAGCCGCCTTGGCCACTGCCGGATCCTTCAACCCAGAACAAAGGCCTTCGCCGTTACGAAGACAATGTCGGACCCCTCCACGCGAACGCCGGAGTGCTGAACGGCATCGGCACTCATCTTTAAGCCATTTGCCAGCAGCGCGCTTTCAAGATTCTTTTTCAAATCGCCGGTCGGATGCGTTCGGTTTGGCCGCATCTTCTGGCGGTGTCGTCTCTGGCGCTAGGGCTGTTGCTGGCGCGCTGCTTGTTGGCTGCGGTTTGCTCACGTTTGGAGCAAGCCGGGCAATGCCGGTCCGAGGCGCTGGCCCGCTGGCCCGCAGAACCGGATCTGCCGCCGGCTTTGCGGCGCCGCCGATCTCGTTCAGTGCGTCCTCAATCGCCTGCAACTTCCCAACCTGCACCAGTTTCACCAGGCCCAGCTCTAGATGAAAGCGAGGCTGCAAAGAAGATTGAAGAGTCTTGAACAGATCGAGTGTCAGTTGTAGGTACCGCGTCAAGTCCTCTTCACTGAAGTAGGAAGCAGCCTCTAACATCGCCTGCTGTTCACGATCGGACGCCGCTATCAGGCGCGTCGGCTTCCCCGCAATCTTCGCAACCAGCAGGTTGCGCCAGTAGCGCGTCAGTTCGCGGCAGAAGTGCTGCAGGCTGCGGCCGTTGTGCTCCAATTCCTGAACGATCTCGAGCATCCGCTGCCCGTTCTCGTCGCGCGCCGCCTCGGCGACGCCACGAAACGATTCAGCGCCAAACATGCCAAGCAGCGTTCGCACGCTTTCCGCGCTAAGAGATTTTCCGCAGCAAGCGATCGCCTGATCGAGGGCCGAAAGTGAATCTCGCACGCTGCCTTCACCCGCCTGGGCAAGTATCGCAAGCGTTTCCTGATCGGCCTCGATTCCTTCTTGCTTAGCAATGAACGCCATCCGGCTCCATTAGTTCGTCGAATTCGACCGAGCGAAAACTGAATTGTTGACACCGCGAGGCAATGGTATTCGGAATTTTGTGGACTTCGGTCGTGCAAAGCAGAAACACCGCCCACTCCGGCGGCTCTTCGAGGGTTTTCAAAAGAGCATTGAATGCTTCTGCCGTAATTTGATGTGCCTCATCGATGATGAACACCTTATAGCGGTCGCGCGCAGGCCGATACCGGACGTTTTCGCGTAATTCGCGCATTTCATTGATGCCGCGATTCGATGCTGCGTCGATTTCGATGACATCCGGGGACGAACCTGCCGCAATCTCTAAGCAGCTTGCGCAGCGTCCGCACGGCTCTATCGTTGGACCTTGCTCGCAATTCAAACACCGGGCCAGAATGCGCGCAACGGTGGTCTTTCCGGTTCCCCGCTGTCCCGCAAAAATGTACCCGTGTGCCAGTCTCCCGGTCTGAATAGCATTCTCGAGCGTCCGGCGCACCGGTTCCTGCCCGATCAGCTCGCTGAATGTCTGCGGACGGTACTTCCTGGCAATGACCTGATACATGGAAGGCGATTGAGGCGTGTTTCCTGCCAGACCCCGGGTGATCCGCGGCACACAAGCTAAGCCGCTACCGTTGCTCCCTTCCGGACCTGGCGGGGTTTGCGACCGCCCATTGCACGGAGCCCGGAGCCTGACAAGCTCTTATCCTAGCACCCGGTTAGCGCACACTGAGTAACCGGCGATTAGCGCTTTGTTTTAAGCGGCTTACGCGCTCACGAATAGGTATTGAGCACGTTTGCGATTCTGCTTGCCCCCTCTTCGTTGACGTCCGGCGCCGTGAGTAAACTCACTACCAAGTAGGCCTCCCGTGGCATGTCGTAAAAGTATCCAGGCTGGACCACAACGTGTTCCTTATCCACCAGCTCTAACACCCAGTCTTCTTCCGATCGCGTCCGCGGAACCTGAATGATCGCCGACCAGCCAGCCTCGGTATGCAGCACGCTACCAGGCGATTGACGTAATGTGTCCTGCAGCACGAGCAGGTTGCGGCAAACCCGAGAATGTATTTGAAGATGCAACGTAATGCCGATTTCGAGGAGGCGCGGCAAGGCGGATTGGACGGGCGCTGACGGCGACAGGTACGTATCGAGAATCAACTCCAGGCGCTCGCGGCATTCGGTTACTTGAGCATCTGGCCCGCTGAGAATAATCCACCCGAGTTTCATCTGCGGCATAACAGCCAATTTCGAAAGGCCGTTCAATGAAAACGTGAGCGTCTCGGGACGGTTGATAAAGGTAGAGGATTGGGGAGCCGGTTCGAGCAGCGGATACCCCGAAAATACTTCGTCAGCAATCACCGGAAGGGTATGGTTGCGAGCCAAATCCATCAGTTTCGAAATTTCGCCCTCTTTCAAAACGGAACCCGTCGGGTTGTTCGGATTGACAACGACAATGGCCCGCGTTCGGGGCGAAATCGCTGCGGCGAGTGTCGCGAAATCTAGGCTCCAGCTTCCGTCATAACGAAACCAATAGGGCACAGGGCGAACGCCCTCGAGCGCAGCCAGGTATTCGAATAAGGGGTAGGAGGGTAGTGGGACGAAGACCTCGTCTCCCGGGTCGCAGAGCAACTTGAACACATGAGCGTATGCCTCACTGGTGCTTGCCGTTAGCAGGATGCGCTCAGCCGATACCGAAATTCCAGCCGCGAAGTAATACGCCGCGATCGCCTTTCGCGCCAGCAAGTCGCCAGCGGGATCTGGCGTGTAATCGAATGCCTTAATCGTAAACAGAGCTTCCGAGATCTCCTGGTGCGGATAGTCCAAGCCCACGGCAGTTGGGTTCGCGACGGTTAGATCGAGCAGTTTCGCTCCCGCGGCGCGATGTGCCTCTATTCCGGCAGTCACTTGATTCGGACGCAGCGACCAGGACAAGCGGCGAGAGTAGTGGAGGCTCACCTTGCCATCTTCGACCCAAGCGCATTTTGAATCTGAAACGAGCTCTAGAGCTGCGGGCGAATTTCGAGTCGAAACAGCCCCGAAACGGAGCCGGAAGCGTAAGCGACCTTGTACGGACTGCGGCTCACGGATCCAGGGCGCGCCGGGTCTGTGCAAGCTGATCGCTGATCGCCGAGCCGCTGAAAGCTGATCGTGAGCGCTGACCGCTGATCGCTGGCCGCTGTCAAGCTGATCGCTGACCGCTGAAAGCTCCCGTCCTCAAGACGTCAAGTGGCTTTTAAATTTGGATGCTCGATGGGTCCCAATCCGGCCCGCAATAGTCTCTGTCCCCTGCGCGCTCCCAAATTCCGAAGCAATTCATATCGGCGGGATGGGTGGATTTCCAAACTGTAAGCGGCCGTGAAATACGGCGTCGCATTTCCGCATGCAAACGGTCCTTAAGGAACCCTCCATATCTGGCAAATTCCCGGTGCCGGCAGAGGTACCCCTTGTTATAGCCCACCAGGAAAAGTTCAAATTCAAGCGGATGCGCGGCCAACCACTTGAAGACGGCCGCTGTAATTTGCGGGAACGCCGGGCTAAAGAAATCGTCGATCGCTATGACACCCTCTTCGCTGAGGAGGATCCGAGCGATATCCAGATCGTTAATTACTGCCGGGCCGGAGTGTTCGCCGTCGATATGTATCCACCGGAACGAGCGCGGGTATCCCGCCAGGAGGGGCGTCCGAAACAGCCCTGAGGATTTCATTTCCGGCGTAGATGACATGTTTCAGATTTAATTTTGCCGATAAGCGCCTTAACCGGCTCGGGAATCTCTGGGTCCACGAAGATGCACGTGTTGTCCGGGTGCGCATGTAGCGCCATCAAGGTCGCCGATTTGCCTCGCCACACCCCGATTTCGAGGAGGTTGCCTTCAAGAGCTGATTGAGCTTGGAATGAGAGAAGGAGGTCCCAAATAGCCACCGATTCCTGATAAAACCATCCCGGCAGTGACGCGAACTCTCTGGCGTAACGCCCGTAAATCGTCAGGTCGTGTTCAGTGGCCATGCCTTTTTGATCGGCGGCCTTGAATGCAAACTTTATGCCGCACACGCCCTGCCAGCAATTGTGCTCGTCAACGTCCCCCGCGGCCTATAATCAGCGCGATGGGCTCTCCCTCTCTGCTTCTGACAGACCGGTCAAGCCTCAGCCTTAGACCCCGACACACCCTATCTCGGCATTCACGCGGTCGAGGTGTTCGTTCGCGATCAGGATCGAAGCCTACAGTTTTACGTGAATCAACTTGGATTCGACCTGGTGCTTGACTCTCGGCTGCAATCCGGAGAGCGCCTGGTCGCAGTCGCTCCTCACGATGGAATCACGGTGCTGAGATTGATCGCGCCCGATCCTCAATCTAAACTGTACAATCTCATCGGTCGTTCCACGCACATCGTTTTCCTGACCGAGGACGTGCTCGCAACTTTCAAAGAATGGCGCAGCCGGGGGGTTCGCTTTCGCTACACGCCGCGCCTGCGACGCATAAGACGCGGAGAGCATCTGCCGGTGCGAAATGTGCCTATTGCCGGACACCTCGAAAATGACGACGCGCCTGTGTGGGGAGGAGTGTTCACTCATTTTGAGGACCTCGACGGCAATTCCTTCATGCTCGCCGGCTTCGACGATGTGAGCCGCGAAATCGAAGCGCAAAGACGCGCCCTTCGAGAGAGAGCGGAGACGGAACGCCGTACCGAACAAGAGTTGCAAATTGCGAGGGAGGTGCAGGCCAGACTCTTCCCCCAGAAGATGCCGTCGCTCAGCACACTCGAGTACGCAGGGATTTGCATTCAAGCGCATCAGGTTGGCGGCGATTACTACGATTTTTTGAATCTCGGACAACAGCGCTTCGGCTTGGTCGTCGGCGACATCGCCGGCAAAGGCATTGCAGCAGCCCTGCTGATGGCAAACTTGCAGGCTAATCTGCGGAGCCAGTGCATCGCAGCAGTCGATCAGCCCGATAGAATGCTCGAGTCAGTGAATGAGCTGTTCTTCGAAAATACGAACGACAGCGCGTACGCGACGCTGTTTTTTTGCGAATACGACGATGCTCAGCGCCGCTTACGATATGTAAACTGCGGGCATCTTGCCGCTTTACTCGTGCGGGCGGACGAAAGCGTAGAGCGGCTGGAGTCAACCTCAACTGTGCTGGGTCTGTTTCGCCAGTGGAGCGGCACTCTGGCGGAGTGTCAGCTCGCTTCGGGAGACACTCTCGCGCTTTATACGGATGGGGTAACGGAATCGTTCGATGAACGCGGCGAGGAGTTCGGAGAGCAGCGGCTTGTCGAAACCCTGCAAAAGAACCGCCGATATCCGCCAAACGCTTTGCTCGTTTCCATTCTTGATGAGGTGAAGCGCTTCAGTTATGGGCAGCATGACGACATTACGTTGATCGTTGCCCGCTGCGATTGAACCTGGCCGCGAACGCCAGGCCGCGTGGTGGTGATGCGAGGCGCTATTTAATCCGGAATTCGAGGGCGGACGGCTTTGCGCTTCCGCTTGCGCTCGCGGCAAACAGGGTCCGTTCGGCACAGGATCCGCCATCCAAAATGAGCGCCGGCTCCAGCACTTCGCGATCGAATTTTTCGAGTTTGTCCGAGGGCAGCACTGGCTTAAGCGAGTTTGACACCTGGCCCAACAGAATTGAAGTAAGCCCGATTGAAGCCTTCGCACTATTCGGCAGATTCATTGTGGAGGATGCGCTCAGGATCGCCACTACGCCTGTTGCTGAATTCAGCGCCAAATTCAAAATTACGCTCCATGTTTTGTTTTGATTTTGCAGAATCGCGGCCAGCATGATCTGCCGGCCTAACGGCATTAGGGCAGCATTCGATTTTGCCAGAGCTTGATAAATCTGTGTGCTGCTCACGGTCTGTTTCTGCGGGCCGACGTTGCAAATGCTGAGGTCGTAGCCGGAGATGCCCTTCGGCAGCTTTCCATAACTGCTGCCCACGAGCTGCGTCGGGATGAGCGTACCCGTCACGCTAATTGTGTCTTGCGCTCGCGCGGCCACCAAAACTAAGCCCGCCAGCATTATCCCTGTGCACCATTTCCGCATCTGATTTCCTCTCGGCCGGGAGCTCTTCAGTGACTCCGCGACGCGAATCAGGATCGCTGGCGCCACGCAAGAGGATCCAGGCATAGCGATCGCATCTGCTTGAAAAGACCGGTATTTGTGCTTCTAAAAACGATGTGATCGGAATGGCCGACGCACCTTCGGCAAAAGTCCGGCCGATCGAGTAGTGTCCTCCCGGGACGCGGATTTCATGCTGCCTTGGCCGCCCAGGCGCCGTCATTCACAAAATTTTCGAAAATTTAAGTCTTTTCGCCTGAACAGTTTGCAGCCCCTTTTGCCGATGTACAAACTGAGGCGCTCCTAGCCTCATGCGCAGAGAGGGCAGAAAAACATGGCACACATACCAGTAATCATCGAGACCGTGATTTCGATCGTCCGGGTTCTCCTCGGCGCGTAGGACGTCAAAAACAGGGGCTCTGAGCCGCGTTACCGGCCCGGGCTTAGTTTTATGGTGGGTGGCGGGCCCTTCGATGCTATAGTACTAGTGGTTACGAAACCACTGGATCGAAAATCTGCCACTCAGGATTTCGTGGGGTTGGCGGCTCGCCTTGCTGCTGGCCTGCATGGCAGCCGGTCTGAGCATCAAATTCGGGCTAAAACGCTCTGAATCCCGCGTGGCAGCTCGCGGCTCAACCTGCCAGTACATCATACGACCCGTCATCGGACCCGGAATTTCAGGAAGCGGTCAAGCTTCGTCAATCCGGGCGGTTTCTCGAGGCTGAGCGAACTTTCGACCGCCTCGCCAAACGCGCTGGCGATGCGGGTCAACAGTCGAAGCAGGCGCGAATGCTGCTGGGCAAAGCTGGTGCACAATTGCGGCAGTTCGCCTATCAGGAGGCAAGCAAGACCTACCAGCGCTTGCTCGACCTGACAGCTCAAATTGGCGATGACCGGCTTCGTGGGAGCTGTTTTCGTCAATCTTGCCGAGATGCACATTCAGCTTGGCGACCTCGCCACTGCCGAAGCGGGAAGCCGATTCAGCCGTAAGCATCCTACAGCAAACCAAGCGCCTCGACAGCCTGAGCCGTGCAGAGCTTCAGCTTGGCTCAATTAAAGCCGGCCTCGGCCAGGATGCCGGCGCGCGAATCGAATACCGCCGTGCCATCGAATTTGCCGCCGAAGCGGCGATGATCAAGGGCGAAGCGTTGGCCTGGGCGATCCTGGGCCAAGGCCTTGCGCAAACGCATGATCTCCCCAGGTGCAGAACAGGCATATCTCCGGGCCTACGAACTTTCCCTCCTTAATCACGATCCATTGCTCGACGCCGTTCGCGCGAAACTAGCCGAGCTTGAGTGGTTGAAGGGCAACCCGGAGGAGGCCTTGCGCCGGCTTGATGCCGTTCTTGCCGAGCACTCAGCGGCCCAGCTCGGATTTCCCGAATATCAGGTATCCTTCGACCGCGCCGAGATGCTGGCGGCGCTGTCGCGCCGCGATGAAGCGCTGCGGATGTATCGAAAAGCCGTGTCCGCGGCAACAGAGTGGCGCCAGGAAGCGCTGCCGGGCGAGGTGGCGAATGCGGGCAGCGTCGCGGAAATCCATAAGGTTTACGCCGAAGCCAGCGATTTTATAGCAAGCCTTTCGCTTGAGAAGCGCAACCAATCTTTCGCGCGGGAGGCATTGGAGATTCTGGCCACCAACCGGGCGGCAGACCTGCGGGAGGCGCGAACTCTGGCCTGGCACCGTGACGGGCGACTCCCTCCGCGCTATTATCAACTTCTTAACCAGTTGAGAACCGAGGAAGCCGGCATTATCCTCGATTCCAGCCGGAAAACCGAACTACAAAGCAGGGTGCGGCAGACCCGGGCTGACTTGGCACTGCTCGAAACGCAATTGGCCATGGAATCCGAAAAATCCTTGGGCTCCAGCGAGACGTTTGGGACCCGGAAAACACTTGAAGATATCCAGCATGCACTGTCGGATAGCGATGCCCTGTTCAGCTTCAGTCTCGGAAAGCACCGTTCCTGGCTGTGGACCGTCTCCAGCCATTCGGTTGCGCTGTATCAGTTGGCTAGCGGCCCGGCACTCGAGCAGCAATCATCGCTTTGGGCTTCTCAAATACGAACCGGCAAAGACTCCTCCACCGCAGGAGTTACATTTGCCAAAGCGCTTTTCGCGCAGGTTCCGCAGCCGTTCTTGCAAAAGCGCAACTGGCTCGTGGTTAACGACGGGACGCTATTTCTCAATGTTCCGCTCGCAGCCTTGCCCGATCTGTATGGAGCCCGTTCGATGAACACTCCCGGAGACTGCGCGACCCCGCTAATCGAAGCTCATACCATTCGCTATCTGAGTAGCGAATTTTCGCTTTCAACGAATCCGCCTATCCGCGCGGCAGAAGCTTCTTTTTGCCGGTGTCGGCGACCCGATTTACAACATCGCCGACGACCGCTACACAGGGTCAAGGAGGACCGTATTCGCCCGGACCAGTTACGGCCCAGCCACAACGCTGGCGCGGCTCGTAGGCAGCGGTAAGGAAGTCCACGAGGCTGCATCCGAATTTGCAAATTCAGAGCTGTTTACGGGCCAAACCGCTAGTGCCGAAAATCTCCAGAAGGCGCTCGAAACAGACCCGACGGTGATTCACCTGGCGGTGCACGTGGTCTCGCCCGCCGAACACCCGGAGGAGGCCGCACTCGCGCTCAGTTTGGGAAAAGATCGCTTTCCTGAGCTGTTGACCCCTGAAATGATCTCTACGTACCATGTGCCCGGCAGTCTGGTGGTCATGAGCGGGTGCGATTCTCAGCAGGGCAAAGCCGTTCCTGGGGTAGGCTTAAAGGGTCTCAGCCGGGCGTGGTTGCTGGCCGGCGCCAGCGCGGTTGTAGCCAGCACTTGGCCGATGCCGGATGAAGACGGCCGGTTTTTCCGGTGTTTTTACCGGCACTTGAAGGTCGATTCCCGGTCCGTGAAGTCGATGCCCGAGCTTGCCGCCGCGAGCACTAGCTGACGCGCAGAACGAAATGCGTGCCTCTGGCGGGTTTCGCGGGCAACCTGCCTTCTGGGCAGCTTATAGTGTGATTTCGAAGGAGTAAGGTCTTTTTTAATGTTGGCAATGCGAGCAAGAGCTTCACAGAGTGCATCGGAGGCCGTTACGCCTGCCGAAGACGAAGCGAAGAGTCCAGTCGCGAGTACCAGCAGCGGGCAAGCCGTCGATTGGGCGGCGCTCGTGTTGCAGATCAAGAATGGTGAGGACGCCGGACTTGAATTTTTGTACAAGCAATTCAGCCGTGGTATTCGCTATTATCTCTGCCGTCACCTTGGCCCGGAGGAATTGGACGATCGCGTGCATGATACTTTCCTCGTAGTCGTTCAGGCCGTCCGAAAAGGGGATTTGAGAGAACCGGAACGGCTGATGGGATTTGTACGTACAATTGTTCGTAGGCAAGTAGCTGCGTACATTGATCAGGCAGTGCAGACCCGGCGCGATCAGGCAGATATCGAGTGTGGCGTAACGGTAGTGGATGGCAAGGGCGACCCGGAACAGCAGGCGATTGCCAGGCAGAAAAAAGAGTTGATGAAGTCGGTGTTACAGAGTCTATCCAAGCGAGACAGAGACATTCTGGTCCGGTTTTATCTGAACGAGGAGCCCCAGGAGAAGATCTGCCAGGAGATGTCTCTCACCGAAACGCAGTTTCGCCTACTGAAATCCCGAGCGAAAGCCCGTTTTGGAGAAATCGGAAAGAAAAGACTGACCGCCAGCGGAATATTTTCGGTTTTCTTGAGAACACAAGAGCATTAGCGCCCACTCATATACAGAAGAGGCAACGATATTTCGCTGGCAACTTATATGGAAATCAGGTTTGGAGAGCATCCTTCCGAGGAATCTTTAGAACGCTATCTGCTCCGCCAGTCCAACTCCGGTGAGCTCGAGTTTGTCGAAACTCACATTCTGGCGTGTTCCGATTGCGTCGCGCGCCTGGAGAGAGCCGAGCTGTTCATCGCCACCATGCGCGAGGCATACCACGAATTGGCCGAGCAACAGCAAGTGGTGAAGGAGCGTGTCCCGTTCGCCGCGCGAATCTCAGCTTGGTTCACGATACCGCGGCTCAGTTGGACAGCAGGTTTGGCGATACTGGTCGCCGCCCTGATCGTGGCGCCGGCGCAATTCGCCCTTCGCTGGCCGGTTTCAAGCGCACAGGTCAGCTTGGCAGCATGGCGCGGTGCTGAGTCCGTCTCGGTTCCCTCACGACGTCCCCTCAGCGTGCACTTGAACTCGATCGATCTCCCGGACGGAGCTGTGGGAGTACAACTTGTGGACGCGCTGGGCCGCGAAATCTCGCACACTTCAGCCTCCATCAAGCAGGAAGCAGCCAACGTTTCGCTTCCGCCCTTGCAGACTCCTGGCACATACTTTCTGCGGCTCTACTCAACGGCCGGCACCAAGAATGGACAGCGCGATCTGCTCCGCGAATTCGCCTTCCAGGCAAAATAGAATAAATACATTTGAAGTAAAAGAAGGGTGGCTGCGGCCACCCTTTTGTTGTTTTTACTTTGCATTATCCGTCTTTTCCTCTCATTCGGAAACCGGTGAGAAGCTCCATTCCTGATTTGTGGATCCCGCATCGCTCCATTGTTGAAGTTTGGCTCCGTCGGCGGTGGAGAAATCCGTCACATCGAGTACCTTGCCGCTCAGCTTGTTGACGATCTTGAAGTATTGGTCCGCGACCGGGACGATTTTCCAAAGCTGGTTTTCGCTCTGCTCGTAATCCCACTGCTGAACCGGTGCGCCGTCCGCAGTTGAGAAATTTTGTACGTCCAGCACTTTGCCGGACAGCCGGCTCAGAATTTTGTAGTACGTGCTGTCCACTGCCACCAGTTGCCACTCTTGGTTCGTGGTGTTTGCGGAATCCCATTGCTGTATTAGCGCACCGCCGTCGGTCGAGAAATTGGTTACATCCAGTACCTTGCCGCTCAACCTGTTGACGATCGTTGTATAGTCGCTGGGAATCCCGAAATTACCATTGCCCCGTGGCGCGTTAGCTGTCATCGCTGGAATCAGTTGCCACTGCTGGTTCTGCGTCGCCGCATATTGCCATTGCTGGATTAGCGTTCCGTGGGCAGTTGAGAAATTGGTCACGTCCAGCGCTTTGCCGCTCAGCTTATTGACGATTTCGAAGTATTGCCCGTCGATCGAAGTAATTGACCATTTCTGGTTATCCGACCCAATCTCAGTCCACTCCTGAATCAAGGCGCCATCTTCGGCCGAGAAATCGGTAACATCCAGGACCAACCCGCTGAGGTCGTTCTTGATGATGAAGTATCCATCTGGAGTGGGTACGAATCGCCATTTCTGGCTATCGGTTCCCATGGCATCCCATTGTTGTATCTGAGTACCCGGCTTCATCGAGAGATCCGTCGCGTCGAGCACCATGCCGCTTAATCGGTTTTGGATCACAAAGGCCGCAGCCTGAGGACCCGTTCCGATAACGCCGAAGCCCGACAGCGCCACAGTTGCGGGCGTCCCATTGACCGAGTAAGTCAACACGGCCGAGCGCTGGCCAAATCCTTGTGGCCTGAAGGCTACCGTCAAAGTGCAGGAGAAGTAATTCGAAACGGCCGCGCTGCAGTCACTCGCCTGAACGGAAAACTCGCCGGAATTGGGTGCTACAGAAAAGCTATCGACAGCAAAAGGGGGCGGTGGAAAGAGGTAAGGGATGGACGAAGCGGGAGAAATCAGCACGCGTTGGGGAGCAGCCGGAACCCCGATACCCTGCTTACCGAAATCGATTTCACCTGCTGGAGCCGCTGGCTCTGTTGATCCCGAATCCGCATCTTGCGTCACGCTTACGATCGCTTGACCCAGGTTGACCGTAGCCGTCCGAGAGGTCAGCCAAAAATTGGGCGCGGCGATAAAGGTAAGCGTTGCCGGGCCCGTTCCGGAGCTTTTTCCGGCCACAGTGAGCCACGTCGCATCTATCTGGGAATCCCAATTGCAAAACTGATCGACGCTGAGCTTGACACTTGCCGGCCCACCTGAGGACTGAGCGTGAAGGGATGAGGCACTAGTCGAAACGACGCAAGCTTGAACGCTATTCGCCTCCTGAATGACCGTCAATGTGCTGCCGCCCACGGCAACGTGCGCTGCACGTGTGCTGCCCGTAGAATTTTGTGTAGCGATCAACGTGATCTGGCCCGCGCCGCCTCCGGAGGTTTGCCCGGCAAAAGTCAACCATGAAGAATCGGACTGCGCACTCCATGGGCAGAATAGGCCGGTCTCAATCTGGACTGTCGCAGAACCCCCAACGCTTGCACCTTGGAATGTATTGGGATTGAAGGACACCGCGCAGCTACCAGAAGGGCTGACAGATGAAAAAGTGTAGACGGCGAAATCGGATGTTAATCCGGCTGTGTTATCCGCTTGCATGACGGCAAACAGGTTTGATCCCGTCGAATCCCAGAACAGAAATTTGCCATGTGCGGCGTACTCGCTTCCATTAACCGCAAATGGCGGCAAGCTGGTCTGGCTGAGAAGCGTTAGATCGGAATCCCGAAAGATTTGGAGTTCGGTGTCGCTGGGGCTGTAATAATCCAGATAGCCTTGCGCCGGAATCACTGCCGTCTCTCCTTTGGCAGGCGATTCGGCCGCCCATGTTAGACCAGATACGCCGGACAGTGTACCGTTGGGCACGAAGTCATCAGCTGGCACCGGGGAAGTGGTATAGACAGTGCCGCAAGCTGTGAACATACGTGTTCCGTCCTCCGTGAGCCAGAGATTAGCGCAACTGGAAAAAACGGAATACGATCGGCCGACCTGCGCTGGACCAGCAGAAATATCCAATTTTTGCGGCCCAGCATTGTTGCCCAAATATATAAATTCTCCAAGCGGGTAAAGCCTCGGAATATTGCCGATATACGGCGTAATGAGGGCCGTACTGCTCCCACTTGCTATATCGACCGACTGCATAGAAGAATAGCCGTTCTGTGGGAAAGCATAGATGTAACCCTTTCCGGCCAAGCTAACACCGGCAACATGGGTGGGAACCGGCAGGATCTTTTCGACTGTTGCGGTTTGAAGATTCACGTAAGAGATCCATCCGTCATGACCCACGGCCGCATGCGTCCCGTCGGGTCCGACGGACAGCGATAAAGGCTCACGGATCAGCGGGACAATCTGATCCGCATGCGAGAGTGGATCATATATGTGGATCTCGTTGGAAGAGGCCGAAGCCAACACAAGCTGGTTCAAAGCGCTGCTATAGTCTGCGGCGGCGACCTCGAAACTAAGCGCGTTGAACGAGGATGGCATTCCTGCCGCCTGCTGCGTGACGGTAAACGTCGTCGATCCCAGGGAGAGCGTGCCGGTACGCGCTTGAGCGGTGAGATTGGGCCGGACAATGTACGTCAGCGAGCCATCACCGGAGCCATATTGCCCCGAAACTGGGACGATCCAGGAAGCCTGGCTCTGAACGGAAAACGTGCAATCGGCTCCAGCATTCACCAGAACTGTTTGTACTTCGCCCGAAGCCGCAGCAGATGCATTGGACGCGCCAAAAGTGGCGTTACAAACAACAGGTGGCTGTAGCGGAATGGTTTCTACGGCAAAGTCGTTGAGCAGCCCCGAGGTGGCATCCGCTTCCGAGATGACAAACAGAGAGGAAGAAGCCTGATTGAAGAAAACTGACTTTACATGTGCCTGAAACGTGCCGCTACCTACCACAAAATCGGGAATTTCAAACCGGCCCACTTGCGATAAGTATTCGCTCTCATAGAGTCTCACTTCATTGTCGTTGGGAGCGGTTTCACCGGCTGGAGGAACGTAGTCATGAGGGTTTGGCGGGGCAACAGCCACCCGTTTCAATGCCGCAGACTCATCCAGCGCCTGAACCCGGGGAAGGTTCGAGAATGAAGTCACGTAGGTCCTGTCGGTCGCGGCGTCAGTCGAAGCGGACAAAACACTCCCGCACCCCGTGTAGACCCTGCTTCCATCGGGGGAGAACCACACGTTACCGCAGATGTAAAATTCCCCGTGATGCGGGCTTGTGGTTACGGGCGCCAGCGCACCGCCGGACGTGTCGTATCTCAGTAGGGTATTCGGACTGATGAAGCCATCAGTCGTAAGATAGAGTCCTTCTGCCTGCGAATTGAATTTTCCACCCGTGCCGATCCCAGATAATACTGATTGTTGGCCCCCATTCAACGGTATCGAGATCGCAGGCGCCGCATTGCCCGACAGAACGTATGCATAGGTTTGCGACAACGCAACGGACCCAGTCCTGACCGCGACGGTGAACGTCTGTTCTACCAATGCCGTGCTGAGATTTACATAAGAGACCAGCGAATCGTGCATCACGGCCGCGTGCAGACCATCAGGACTTACGGATAAATTCAAAGGGGCCTTTGACAGGTTCACCATTACGTCCGAATTTGACGGTGGATCGTAGATGTGAAGCTGATTCGGATTCGTGGAGACCATGATGACGCGGTCAAGAGCAAGGCTGTATTCCGAATCGACAGGCTTGAACGACAGCGCGACCGCCTGTGCAGCGGAAATACAGGGCAGCCCTAACGCCAAGCACAACAAGGTTCCCGGCAGACACACTTTTCGAGTCGAATAGATTGGCATCTAAATCCTTACGGTTCTTTTTCCGGAACAGCCGCCACTATCTCGACCAGAGCGGGAAAAGCATTCAGCCGGTATTGGCTGACCGCGGGCGCAGTGTAGTTACTCAACGGATCAGTTAGTGGTTAGTTATTCTTAGCTGAAAGTAACATCACCGATGAGCATGGGCAATGCCCCCACGAGGGATAGGGGGTACTTAGAGCTACAGGATTTATCCGCGAATGCGAGCGAACTTAGAACACCCGCCTGTGCAAGCGCTCAATACTGAACTTAGCCGTGTCGGCAACCGCCATTACGGCCATCACGCCTGCTTGCACGGGGTCGGTAACCACAAGGTCGGAAGCATCCGGCACACTCCCGGCCATGTTGAGGCTAATGACGAGCAGCCCTTGCTCGCGAACCTCCCGTACCGCCGTCTCAATGTCGCCGCCCATGAGCGATCCCGCAAGCACCAGCGCGCGAACACGCGGTAGGCGCCGGACGGCTCTTACCGCTGCAGCCAGATTCTCTTCGCCCACCAGCGGAATCGTATCGATAGAGATGTGTTCGCCGCGAATGTTGTGGCGGTCTGCCTCCGAGATTGCGCCTAATGCAACTTGGCCGACCTGTGCGCCGCCACCAACAATAATGATGCGTTTCCCATAGATTTTTTGCAGGGTCTGTACACGCTCGACAGAACGCACGATCGACAGCGCGCTCAAATCGGTCACTAAAGCGTCAACGCGGCCGGGTAGATCCAGTTCGAAGTAAATGCGCGTTTCTGATGGGGCATCTTCGATGATGGATACGGAACGGATGTCGCCGTTATGATGCGCAATCGCGCCCGTAAGTTGATGCAACACACCCGGACCATTCCAGGCGACAATCACTAGTCCGGTCTTGTCAGCGGCAATCGGCATTAGCAGGTCACTTCGTATTTTTTCAGCAATTCAGGCCAAACGCCTTGTGCCTGAAGCAAAAACTCGATCACTTCACGAACCGCGCCCGAACCGCCGATCGCATCCGTTGTGGCCATCGCCACCTGTTTCACTTCGTGGCGCGCATTCGCGGTCGCAAACGTCACACCGACACGCCGCATAATGACGACGTCTGTCAAGTCATCGCCCACGTACGCGACCTCGTCACCTGCAATTCCAGCGTGCTGCAAAATCTCTTCGAGTATCGGAATTTTCTCGATGTGTCCTTGATAGACGTAAGTCATTTTCACTTGCTTGGCGCGCTCAACGGTGGCCGGCGAATTTCTGCCGCTGATGACCCCCGTTTTGATGCCGTACCAGCTCAGCCACTGGAGCGCAATACCGTCCTGGGAATCGAAACCCTTCGTTTCACACATGCTTCCCTGACCATCCGGAACCATGAAGAGATGGCCGCTGGTTAATACGCCATCCACATCCATCAACAACAATTTCACTTTCCTGGCGCTCACTTCTAATTGCTCGCGCGTCATGTGCGGGCTCAAGTTCATATACGAATAGAGTACGGGGTCTGCACTTTGTTATGCTTCACCATGCGGGTCGACCTGCTCGGAAAAGAGCTTCGCAAATAGAGACAAATCCCGCTTCAGCATTCGCTCGTAGGCCTGGGCGCTCTCAACATTTTCAGGAATGGTTGGGCCTAGATTCACATCGAGGTCATCCATGCTCGCGATGAAGCCAAGCTGCTCGGCGGCGATGATCGCAGCGCCACGGCTCGAGGCTTCCGGCTCCAGGCACTCGATAATCGACCGGCCCAGAGCATCGGCCATCATCTGGCGCCAAGCTTTCGAGGCGGTTAACCCGCCGCCGGACGCGATTACCTGAGTTGGAGCCGGGTACGCCTCAAGAAATAGCGAGTAAATCTGCTTGAAGCGCAGCGAAACCCCTTCCATTGCGGCTTGCAGAATGTCGGTCGGAGTTGTAGACAAGCTCAATCCGGTAAGAACTGCACGTAGATCCGGGCGCCAGTAAGGAGATCGTTCGCCCGCCAGGAACGGGAGCATCGTTACGCCATGGGAGGCCGGAGCGCGGCCCTCGATTTGACACTCCACATCCAAAGGCAAATTGAAGGTCTTGCTTACCCACCGGAAAACTTCGCCACCGTTCGACAGCGCGCCTCCCAGGATGTACCGTTCGCGATTGACGCGATAGCACCACAGCCCGCTAGGAATCTGAATGGACTGGCTCCGGATTACGACTCGCATCGCTCCGCTCGTACCCACCATGAGCGCCAGCCGGTCGCGTGTTGTGCAGCCGCTGCCAACGTTATTACACGCGCCATCGCCGTACGCGGGGCACCACGGAATGCCATCGAGTAGCGGCCACCGGGTTGCAAATTCCCGCTTCAACGACTGCGCGGGTTGATCCAAGCTCTGTGGCAGCGCCAACTGTTCCGTGCGGACACCGATGTATCCGAGCAGTTCCTCATCATATGAGTTCTCCCGCTGTTTCCAGATACCTGAGGCGGAGGCCATTGACGTAGACTCCGCTCCTTTTCCATGCAGCACCGTCAGAAGGTAATCACCGAACGAAATCCATTTCGCGGTTCGTGAGAAGGCGGTTGGGTTCGTTTGCTTCAGCCACAGCAGTTTCGCCGGCCAATAACTCGTATGCAGGACACAGCCCGTTCGCGCACGAATCTGGGCAGCGTCGAATTTCCTTCGTAATTCCTCCACTTGCGCCCGCGCGCGCGTATCGAAGAGGTGAATGATAGGAGTCGTTGGCTCGCCTTGCCCATCCACTCCCAGAAACGAGTGCCAAAACGTGCTCATAGCGATAGCCGCCGGATGCAAGCGTTTTTCCGTCATCTGCCGGTGCAGTTCATCCAGACAGCCGGTCGTGAATTGCAATAACAGGTGCGGATCGATCTCCACTCCGCCATCGGCCGTGGTCGTAATGTCATATTTCTTCTGGCAGCCGAGGCCCTCGCGATGACGAAATTCCGAATCGAAAAGCAGTGCGCGAACGCTCGAAGAGCCTATGTCGAGGCTTACAATGTTGTCGTTGAACGACCAGTTACTCGATGGCGTAGCAGAAGTCATTTCTCGATTTAGTATTGCGCCTCGTGGAACGCGCTTAGGGGTTGCTGTTTCGGGAGGCGCCGATTCGGTTGTTTTACTACACCTGCTCGACCGGCTCGCTCCGCAGTTTGGTTTCTCGCTTTGGGTTTTGCACGTAAACCATCACTTGCGAGGCCAGGAATCGATGGACGATGAAGAATTCGTTCGCTCGCTGGCGCGTGAATTGGGAATCGATGCAACCATCAGTGAATCGCCTATACCGGCAGGCGAAGGCAATCTGGAGCAGGCCGCACGCGATGCTCGTCGCGAGTGCTTTCTTTCTGCCATTCGATCCGGCCTGGTGAACCGGGTGGCTCTCGGCCATACGCGCAGCGATCAGGCGGAAACGGTGCTGTTTCGACTCACCCGCGGCGCGGGATTAGCTGGCTTGTCGGGCATGCGCTGCGTGTCCCCAGACGGAGTGGTCCGGCCACTTCTGTTCGTAAGCCGCGATGAGGTGCGCACCTGGGCGGCCAGCCAGAAACTCACCTGGAGGGAAGATTCCTCTAATAATGACCACCGCTTTCGCCGGAACTACATCCGTAGCGAAATTCTGCCCCGCTTGGCCGCCTCGGTAAATTATGCTGCCGAATCCGCCTTGGCCCGCACCGCCGCAATATCGCAAACCGAAGAGGATTACTGGGAGGAAGTTGTCCGCGGAGTTTTCTGCCGCTTCACGCAGACCAGCCATCAGGGGCTTTTGGGTGATCTTAATACATTGCATCAGCTGCACTTAGCGGTACAGCGACGTGTGATTCGCAAGGCGATCTTGACCGTGAAAGGCGACCTGCGTTCCATCGATAGCGCGCACGTTGATGCAATTTTGCAGATTTGCCAGTCGTACGAAGGTCATGATCGGTTGCAGATTCCTGGAATTGACGCACTCCGCTCGTACGGGACGCTGCGGATGACCACGCCGGGAGCTGAAAAACACCTTACGAGGCACTATCATCTGCCGATCGCTCAGAACCAGGAGATTGAGCTACCGTTCCGGGCCGGCAAAATATGGCTGGGAGATGGATCAGAATGGCACCGGCAGGCCCAAAACTATGCTAACTTCATAAATGTAAAAGACCGTAGCGAGATTGTAAACCTGGACTACAGAGCTCTGGGGGGCGCAGCAGCTCTGAATCAGCTAGTGATTCGGAACTGGGAGCCGGGCGATCAATATCAGCCCGTTGGCCATCGAAGCGTTAGGAAGGTTAAGGAGCTGTTTCAGGAACATCGAGTCCTTCTCTGGGAACGCCGTCACTGGCCCGTTCTGGACCTAAATGGCGAGATCGTTTGGGTACGAGGCTTCGGACCCGCTGCAAAGTTTGGCGTGGAACAAGGTAGTGTCTCTGCGGTGTCTCTAACGTATGCGGCATCGTGAATCGAATAGGTTGGTTAACACGTCAGACAAATTAGATGTGTAGCTGTTGCCGGGGTTGTAAGCCCGGGCTGGCCGGTGCGTATCCGGCGAGTGAAAGGTGATTTCATGAATTCAAATGTGAAGACGGCGGTTTTTTGGATTGTCATCCTCTGCGCCGTTGTTTTGGTGTGGATGGCAGTTCGAACCGGCCGCGGGCCCGCGCCCAGAAACCTCGCAGTTTCTGAGTTCGTGACGCTGGTTCAGGACGGCAAGGTAAAGGACGTCAACATTACAGGAACCGACGTGCAGGGCACGCTGGCCGACAGCGCCAACACCACCTTCCACACGCAGATTCCGCCGAATGACTCAGAAATTTGGAAGATCCTTCGCGAGAAGGGCGTGAAATACAACTGGAAGGAATCGGCTGGAAACGGCTGGATTGGCATACTCTTCAATGCCATTCCCGTTCTGATCCTGCTGGGCCTCTGGATCTTCATGATGCGCCAGATGCAGAGCGGCGGCAACAAGGCCCTAAGCTTCGGCAAGAGCCGTGCCCGCCTTCATTCCTCGCAGCAGAAGAAAGTTACTTTCAAGGATGTTGCAGGCGTCGAAGAGGCGAAGGAAGAACTGCAGGAGATTATCGAGTTCCTGCGCGAGCCGCAGAAGTTTCAGAAGCTCGGCGGGCGGATCCCGAAGGGCGTGCTGTTGATCGGGCCTCCCGGCACTGGTAAGACGTTGCTGGCACGAGCCATCGCCGGCGAGGCCAACGTGCCGTTCTTTTCTATCTCCGGCTCCGATTTCGTGGAAATGTTTGTCGGCGTTGGCGCGAGCCGCGTTCGCGACTTGTTCGAACAAGGCAAGAAGAACGCACCCTGCATCATTTTCATCGACGAAATCGATGCCGTAGGGCGTCATCGCGGAGCGGGTCTCGGCGGTGGACACGATGAGCGCGAGCAAACGTTGAATCAACTGCTGGTCGAAATGGACGGCTTCGAATCAAACGAAGGCGTAATTCTGGTTGCCGCAACGAACCGCCCCGACGTGCTCGATCCGGCGCTGCTGCGGCCCGGCCGATTTGACCGCCGCGTGGTAGTCGATCGTCCGGACGTACGAGGCCGCGAGAGCATCCTCAAAGTTCACACCAAAAAAGTGCCGCTATCGGACGACGTGGATATGTCGCTGATCTGCGCGCGGTACACCTGGTTTCGCCGGCGCTGATCTGGCAAACCTGGTGAACGAAGCGGCGTTGCTCGCTGCTCGGCAGAACCGGAAAGTGGTTACACAAGCCGATTTTGAACTGGCCAAGGACAAAGTTCTGATGGGCGTGGAGCGTAAGAGCCTCATCATGAACGATAAGGAAAAGCGAACCACCGCTTATCACGAAGCGGGGCACGCCGTCCTTGCGGCGCTGCTCGAGCATGCCGATCCGCTTCACAAAGTGACCATCATTCCCCGTGGCATGGCGCTGGGCCTGACGATGCAATTGCCGCTCGACGATAAGCTGTCGCACGACAAGAACTATCTCGAAGCGCAGTTGGCCATTCTGATGGCCGGCCGAATAGCAGAAGAAATCTTTCTGAACCAGTTGACCACTGGCGCGCGAAACGATATCGAGCGGGCCACTGAAATGGCGCGCAAGATGGTTTGCGAGTGGGGCATGAGCGAACTCGGACCACTGAGTTTTGGCAAACAGGACGAACAAATCTTCCTGGGCCGCGAAATTGCGCAGCACCGCGATTACAGCGAATCGACGGCGATCCGGATCGACGACCAGGTCCGGAAGCTCGTCGAAGACGCCTACACCCGCGCTCGGAAGGTCATCGAAGAACGTTCTGACGCATTGGTTCGCGTCGCCGAAGCGCTGCTAGAGCGTGAAGTCCTTGATGGAGCCGAGGTAATCGATCTGATCAACGGTAAGGCGCTGCCGAAGTTTGAATCGACCAAGCCTCCGAGCGGCGGCACAACGCAGCCAGTGATTGCTCCGACGCCTACGCCTGCGACCAATCCAGTACCCGGGTTGCTGGGCGGTGAAAGCCCGCAGCCGGCGTAACGCCGATCAATTCAAGTCGCAGATTAACAAAAATCGGACATAATGCCAGCCATTCGCTGGCATTTTGTCCGGTTCTTTTTAAGACTCAGAGCGGCGTGTCGCCTGGCAAGCCCCATTGCTGCACAATCGGCACGCCTGGGTTTGTGGTGGGAATGACGAACCAAGTGCCGCTGGATGGCCGCCACACTGCGAAGTCGGTCTTTTTGTCGCCATCGAAATCGCGTGCAAGAGGCACATCGCCTGGAAGACCCCATTGCTGCAAGATGGGGCTGCCCGGATTGGAACTCGGTATCACATACCACGTCCCATCCGATGGTCTCCAAACTGTGAAATCGTTCTTGCCGTCGCCATCGTAGTCGCCGATTACCGGGATATCTCCGGCCAACGCCCCATTGTTGTGTAATCGGAATGCCGGGGTTTGAGCTGGGAAGGATGTACCAGGTGCCATTCGACGGGCCTCCACACAACGAAATCGAGTTTGCCGTCATTATCGAAGTCAGAGACCAGCGGTACGTCTCCATCGAGTCCCCACTGTTGTGTGTACGGCGCAGTGGGGTTACTGCTCGGGATGATATACCAGACGCCATTAGAGGGCCGCCAAACAGCGAAATCGGTCTTTCCATCGCCATCAAAGTCCCCTGCTAGCGGAATATCGCCTGGCAGGCCCCATTGCTGCACGATTGGGGTTACCCGGATTGGAGCTCGGGATGACGTACCACGTCCCGTTGGAGGGGCGCCAAACCGCAATATCGGTCTTACCATCGCCATCGAAATCGCCGTTGATGGGAACATCACCTGCAGGCCCCACTGTTTTGTGGACGGCGGCAGAAGGATTGCCGCTCGGGATCGTGTACCAAACACCGTTTGAAGGCCGCAGACAACAAAGTCGCTCTTCCCATCGCCATCCTGATCGCTGATCAGACGTCCTTGATTATTTTTGAAGACCGGATCGACATAGAAGAGCGCCATCATGCCCTGATCTTCATGCGGTTCCAGGTGGCAATGCAGCATGTAGGCTTTCGCAGAATCCGTGTAATCGGTGAAATGCATGGCAAGCTGGAGACTTGTGCCGGAAGGAACCTCAACCGTATCTTTCCAACCCAACTTGTCGCCGGTAGGCAACGCGCCATTTATCGAAAGGATCTGAAACGAGCCGTCATGCATGTGGAAAAAATGAGTTTGAATCGTGTTGTTAATCACGTTCCAAACCTCCGTCGTTCCATTCGTGACATGCACGGCGTTAGTCATCAAAAGACTCATCGAAGTTCCCACCACGCCGTTAATGCCGAAACCGGCGAAGATATTCCCGGTGGGCGGATTATAAGTGAACTGGAACTGGCGAGTGACCGCGCCTGAAGTGTTCAGAGGCGTGATCGTATTTAGCGTCGCCGGCAGCGGCGCCGCGGGTGTTGTATCCAGCGGATTCAGTTGAAGAACCGAATGAGTACCACTCCCGCCTGTAATCAGTTGCGCGTCAACAGCAGCTTGAAGCGTTCGGCTCTGAGCGAGGTCGACAATCAGCTCTACGCGCTCCGCCGGTCCGACGCGCACACTCGATACCGTCAGCGGCGCTGAGAGCAATCCGCCATCGGTGGCAATTTCCGTGAAGCTCTGCCCGTCGGCAAAGGACAACGTGAGAACGTCGCCGATCGATGCGTTGAGAATGCGCAGTCGCACGCGGCTCTGGCTTGCGTTGAATGTGGGAACGGAAGCCGCAACATTTGCGCCGTTGATCAGCAGCGGGAACGTGTTCCCATTGTTCTGAAGTGTGCTCTCGTCGTACTTCACCTGCCCGTCCGATCCCACCACGAGCGATTGCAAAATCAGCGGCACATCGTCAACACCATAGGTGTGAGGCAGGGTCTGCTCTGCGGCCGAGGGATCGTCGATGATGAACATTCCGGCCATGCCCATTGCGACTTGCTTCGAAGTGGATCCCATGATGTGGGGGTGATACCACGTGGTTGCGGCCGGCTGGCGGATCATAAATTGTGGCGTCCAGGTTTGACCAGGGGAGATCACTTCCTCGATTCCGCCGTCATCAGCCGCCGGTACATGCAAGCCGTGCCAGTGGACGGTCGTGGATTCACCCAAATTGTTCGTAACCAACATTCGGACCGTGTCGCCCTCGTTCACCCGAATAGTCGGACCAAGAAATGCTCCATTAAAGCCCATACTGGGGCTGATCGGCGCGCCGGGAACGATTTGCGTCTGACCCAAGTTTGCGTTCAGCGTGAATACTTTTACACCGTTCTGAATTGTTGGTGTCAATAGCGGAGGGATCGGCAGAGTGCCTGGGGTCTGGGCGATGATTTCAACTAGCCCGCCTGCGGCAGCAAGCCCAAGAATCGTCGCAAGCAAAATGCGAGTAATCGTTCGTTTATTGGCGAAAATGCAAAAAGTGTGTTGCTCCTGGCTCTCTAAAAATTTGGGAGTGGGGAACAGCTTTGCTTCCACTTAGTCTAGCGGCTTAGGCGCAACATGCGAAAGCCTTCAGGCGGAGGCAGCACCATTACGGCTTATGCCTGGTTAAAATCAGCAGGGCCAAACCGATTTGCGTAGTACTGCCGTTACTCGCCGCCTGTTTCGAGCTCGCTGAACCAGCTACGTGAAACAATAGGTAATATTCCGCAGGTCCGAACTATGATCAGACATTTTGCCAATCTCGTGGCCGTTGCAGCGCTGCTTTCGGGTAATTCCCTGCTCGCGCAGTCGATGAACCAGTCCGACCCCACCTACCGGCCCGCGCCAATGCTGAGCAAGTCGGAAAAGAAGAGGCTGGAAAAATTCCGAATGGTCCACGGAATTGTGAAGGACCAGAAGGACAATCCGCTAAATGGCGCGCTTGTGAATCTTCGCAATTTGAGAACAAAGCAGACGCTGACCTATGTCACCAAGGCCGATGGCAAATATATGTTCGATGAGCTGAGCCGCGATGACGACTACGAAATCAGCGCTTCATTTTCGGGCAAGACTACACCACTCAAGAAACTCAGCCACTACGATCCGCAAACCAGCAGCATGCGAATTCTGAGTTTTGCCGATGAAGACGATCAGAACGTGCAGACTGTGAAGAGCAAGAAGTAGCGGAAAATTACTTTCGCTGTCCAACTCGCGTGAATTCGGGCAGCAAAAGGTGAATGACCGCAAGAGCAGCAAGATACGCTCGATCCGGCCCCGATAAATAACGGAGCGTAAAAATCGTGCGACCATTGCAGCCACTGGCCGATAGCCGGCGCTGCAACCATTCCGGCCACAGCGCCGCCAAAGCCCCCAAAGCCGGTGACCGACGCGACGGAAGCGCGAGGAAAAGTATCGGAAACCATCGTGAATAGATTGGCCGACCAGCCCTGATGAGCGCCGGCCGCAATCGCCAAGAGCGAAACAGCCAACCACAGATGTTTCCCAGCAAGCGGAATAAACGTCACGGCGAGGACTGACGCCGCGCAGACCAGCAGCGCAGTTTTGCGGGATCGGGTGACGCTCCAGGCCTTGCGGATGAGGGCGGAAGACAGCCAACCGCCGCCGATGGAGCCAAGATCGGAAACCAGATAGATCGCCACCAATGGCAATCCGAGTTGAGTCAAATTCAGGCCGTATTTTCGATGCAGAAAATCGGGCGTCCAGTAAAGATAGAACCACCACACGCCATCCGTCATCACCTTCCCGGCCAGGAACGCCAAGGCCGCGCGCTCAGTCAGCAGATGCAGCCACGGGATACGCACCGTATGAACGGGTTCGTTGTCGCTTCGAATGTGCGCCAGTTCGGCCGCCGATAGGCGAGTA
>CAVWOM010000009.1:0-275617 GCA_963756575.1 uncultured Actinomycetota bacterium
TGCTGGATGAGTGGCTGGGGCCGGTGCCGGCCGGGGTGTGCGGGGAGCTGTATGTGGCGGGGGCGGGGCTGGCGCGGGGGTACCTGGGGCGGGCGGGGCTGACGGCGGAGCGGTTCACCGCGTGCCCGTTCGGGGCGGGCGGGGAGCGGATGTACCGGACGGGGGACCTGGCGCGGTGGACGGCGGGCGGGGAGCTGGTGTTCGCGGGGCGCGCTGATGAGCAGGTCAAGATCCGGGGGTTCCGGGTGGAGCCGGGTGAGGTGGAGGCGGTGCTGGCTCGTGCCCGGGGGTGGCGCGGGCCGCGGCGACCGCCCGCCGGGACGCTCCCGGCGATGTGCGGCTGGCTGCCTACGTGGTGCCCGCGGACGGCGGGGGCGGGGAGGGGCTGGCGGGGGCGGTGCGGGCGCATGCGGCGGGGCGGCTGCCGGAGTACATGGTGCCGTCGGCGGTGGTGGTGCTGGATGCGCTGCCGCTGACTCGTCACGGCAAGCTGGACAAGGCGGCGCTGCTGGCCCCGGACTACGCGGCGGGTGCCGCGGCGGGCGGGCGGGGCCCGGCGTCGGTGGCGGGAGGAGCTGCTGTGCGCGGCGTTCGCCGGGGTGCTGGGCCTGGACCGGGTCGGCCCGGAGGATGACTTCTTCGCCCTCGGCGGGCATTCGCTGCTGGCGGTGCGGCTGGCGTCGCGGGTGCGGGTGGTGCTGGGCGCGGAGGTGGGGGTCCGGGCGGTGTTCGAGGCGCCGACCCCGGCGGCGCTGGCCGCGGTCCTGCAAGGAGCGGCCCCGGCCCGGCTGCCGCTGGCGGCGCGGGCCCGGCCGGAGCGGGTGCCGTTGTCGTTCGCCCAGCAGCGGCTGTGGTTCATCGCCCAGCTGGAGGGACCCAGCGCGGTCTATAACAACCCGGTGGCGCTGCGGCTGGACGGCGACCTGGACGCCGCCGCGCTGGAAGCGGCGCTGAAGGACGTGCTGGGCCGGCATGAGGTGCTGCGGACGGTGTTCCCGGCCGCGGACGGCGAGCCCTGGCAGCGGGTGCTGTCCCTGGAGGAGGCGAGCTGGCGGCTGGAGACCGCCGAGGCGGCCGGGGAGGACCTGCCCGCGGTGGTGGCGGGTATCGCGGGAGAGCCGTTCGATCTCTCTGTGAGGTTCCGGTGCGGGCGCGGCTGCTGACCGCGGGCCCGGGGGCGCATGTGCTGGTGCTGGTGTTCCACCACATCGCCACCGACGGGTGGTCGACCGGGATCTTCGCCCGGGATCTGCGCACGGCGTATAGCGCGCGGCGGGAGGGCGCGGTGCCGGGGTGGGTGCCGTTGCCGGTGCAGTACGCGGATTACGCGTTGTGGCAGCGGGAGCTGCTGGGCGATGCCGCCGATCCGGGCAGCTTGCTGTCGGAGCAGGCGGGGTGGTGGCGGCAGGCGCTGGCGGGGGCGCCGGGTGAGCTGGCGCTGCCGGCCGACCGGCCGCGGCCGGCGACCCCGAGTCACCGGGGGTATGTGGTGCCGGTGGCGGTGCGGGCCGGGGTCCATGCCGGGCTGGCGGGGCTGGCGCGGGAGCTGGGCGTGACGTTGTTCATGGTGACCCAGGCCGGCCTGGCGGTGCTGCTGTGCAGGCTGGGCGCGGGGGAGGACATCCCGGTGGGGACGGCGGTGGCGGGCCGGACCGATGAGGCGCTCGATGACCTGGTCGGGTTCTTCGTGAACACGCTGGTGCTGCGCACGGACCTGTCGGGGGACCCGGGGTTCGCCGAGGTGCTGGGGCGGGTGCGCCAGTTCTGGCTGGGGGCGCTGGAGCGCCAGGACGTGCCGTTCGAGCGGCTGGTCGATGACCTGGCCCCGGACCGGTCGCTGGCCCGGCATCCGCTGTTCCAGGTCATGCTGACCGTGCAGAACACTGCCCCGGCGGGCCCGGCGGGGCCGGCGGGGCCGGCGGGGCTGCCCGGGGTGCGGGCGTCCGCGGTCCGGGCCGGGACCGGGGCGGCCCGGTTCGACCTGGACGTGGCCCTGGCCGAGACCCGCGACGGGCGGGGGCTGCCGGGCGGGCTGCGCGGGCAGCTGAGGGTCGCGGCGGACCTGTTCGATGAGGAGACCGCGCGGGTGATCGCGGGCCGGCTCGCGCGGGTGCTGGCCGCGGTGGCGGCTGATCCGCAGATCCGGCCGCGGCGGGTGCAGGTGCTGGATGCCGCCGAGCGGGCGCAGATCCTGACGGCCTGGAATGACACGGCGGCGGATGTGCCGGGCGGGCTGGTGATGGAGCTGTTCGGTCAGCGGGCGGCGCGGGTGCCGGATGCGGTGGCGGTGTGCTGTGACGGGGCGTGGCTGTCGTACGGGGAGCTGGCGGGGCGGGCGGGCCGGCGGGCGGGGGTGCTGGCGGCGCGGGGGGCGGGGCCGGAGACGGTGGTGGCGGTGATGATGGGCCGGTCGGCGGATCTGGTGGTGGCGCTGCTGGCGGTGCTGGCGGCGGGCGCGGCGTACCTGCCGGTGGATCCGGGGTACCCGGCGGAGCGGATCGGTTACATGCTCGCGGATGCGGGTCCGGTGTGCGTGCTGGCTGACGGGCCGGCCGCGGCGGGCGCGGCGGGCGGGGCGGTGCTGGCCGCGGGCGAGGCGATGCGGGCCGGGGCCGGGGCGGTGCTGCCGGGGGCCGGCCGGGCGGGGGCGGGGCTGCGGCCGGGGCATCCGGCGTACGTGATCTACACGTCGGGATCTACCGGGCGGCCCAAGGGGGTGACGGTCACCCATGGCGCCCTGGTGAACTTCGTGGCGGCGATGGCGCGGCTGGTCCCGATGGGGGCGGCGGACCGGATGCTGGCGGTTACCACGGTCTCGTTCGACATTCACGTGCTCGAGCTGTACGTGCCCTTGCTGGCCGGGGCGGGCGTGGTGGTGGCGGGCCGGGACGCGGTGCGTGATCCTGGCGTGCTGGCCGCGCTGATCACCCGGTCCGGGGCGACGGTCATGCAGGCGACCCCGGCGTTGTGGCAGGCGGTGCTGGCCGGGCACGGGCGGGCCGCGGCCGGGCTGCGGGCGCTGGCCGGGGGGGAGGCGCTGCCGCCGGCGCTGGCCGGGCGGCTGCGGGAGGTGGCGGCGGAGCTGGTGAACTTGTACGGGCCGACCGAGACCACCGTGTGGTCGACTGCCGCGCGGGGGGCGGCCGGGGGGGCCGAGCCGATCGGTGTCCCGGTCGCGAACACGCGGGTGTTCGTGCTGGACCGGTGGCTGGGCCCGGTGCCGGCCGGGACGGCGGGGGAGCTGTATATCGCCGGGGCCGGGCTGGCCCGGGGGTACCTGGGGCGGGCCGGGCTGACCGCGGAGCGGTTCACCGCGTGCCCGTTCGGGGCCGGGGGGGAGCGGATGTACCGGACCGGGGACCTGGCCCGGTGGACGGCGGAGGGTCAGCTGATCTTCGCCGGGCGGGCCGATGAGCAGGTCAAGATCCGCGGGTTCCGGATCGAGCCCGGCGAGGTCGAGGCCGTGCTGGCTTCGTGCCCGGGGGTGACGCAGGCCGCGGTGACCGCCCGCGAGGATGCTCCCGGCGGCAAGCGGCTGGCCGGCTACGTGGTGCCCGCCGGCGGCCGCCCCGGGGACGGCGGCGGGGACGGGCTGGCCGCCGCGGTGCGCGAGCATGCGGCCGGGCGGCTGCCGGAGTACATGGTGCCGTCGGCGGTGGTGGTGCTGGATGCGCTGCCGCTGACCCCCAGCGGCAAGCTCGACCGGGCCGCGCTGCCCGCCCCGGACTACGCCGCGGCGGCGGGCGGCCGGGAGCCGGCCACCGTGGCCGAGGAGATCTTGTGCGGCCTGTACGCCGCGGTGCTGGGAACGGGCAACGTCGGCCCCGATGACGACTTCTTCGCCCTCGGCGGCCACTCACTGCTAGCGGTCCGGCTGGCGTCGCGGATCCGGGTGGTGCTGGGCGCCGAGGTGCCGGTGCGGACGGTGTTCGAGGCGCCGACCCCAGCCGCCCTGGCGGTCCGGCTGCGGGCCGCGGCCCCGGCCCGGCTGCCGTTGGCGGCGCGGGTGCGGCCGGAGCGGGTGCCGTTGTCGTTCGCCCAGCAGCGGCTGTGGTTCATCGCCCAGCTCGAGGGACCGAGCGCGGTCTACAACAACCCGGTGGCGCTGCGGCTGGACGGGGACCTGGACACCGCCGCGCTGGGTGCGGCGCTGGCCGATGTGATCGCCCGGCACGAGGTGCTGCGCACCGTATTCCCGGTGGCGGACGGGCAGCCGTACCAGCGGGTGCTGGGGATGGACGAGCTGAGCTGGGAGCTGCCGGTCACCGAAATGGCCGGGGTGGAGGACCTGCCCGCCGTGGTGGCGGGTATCGCGGCGGAGCCGTTTGACCTGGCCGCGCAGCAGGTTCCGGTGCGGGCGCGGCTGCTGGCCGCGGGCCCCGGAGCGCACGTGCTGGTCCTGGTGATCCACCACGTGGCCACCGACGGCTGGTCGACCGGCATCCTGGCCCGGGACCTGTCGCAGGCCTATGCCGCGCGGCGGGAAGGCGCGGTGCCGGGCTGGGTGCCGCTGCCGGTGCAGTACGCGGACTACGCGTTGTGGCAGCGGGAGCTGCTAGGCGAGGCTGATGATCCGGGCAGCCTGCTGGCCGCCCAGGCGACCTGGTGGCGGGAGGCGCTGGCCGGGGCGCCGCCGTGAGCTGGCGCTGCCGGCCGACCGGCCGCGCCCGGCCGCGGCCAGCCACCGCGGGCACGCGACGCGGCTGCAGATCCCCGCGCAGGTGCACCAGCAGCTGATCGGCCTGGCCCGGGAGCAGGGCGTGACCATGTTCATGGTGGTCCAGGCGGCGCTGGCGGTGCTGCTGTCGAAGCTGGGCGCCGGGGAGGATATCCCGGTGGGGACGGCGGTGGCGGGGCGGACCGATGAGGCGCTCGATGACCTGGTCGGGTTCTTCGTCAACACGCTGGTGCTGCGCACCGACGTGTCCGGCGACCCGGAGTTCACCCAGGTCCTGGGGCGGGTGCGCCAGTTCTGGCTGGGGGCCCTGGAGCACCAGGACGTGCCGTTCGAGCGGCTGGTCGATGACCTGGCCCCGGACCGGTCCCTGGGCCGCCACCCGCTGGTCCAGGTCATGCTGACCATGCAGGACAACACCCCCGTAGCCCCCGCGGCGTCCGTAACCCCCGCGGGATCCGCGGGATCCGCGGGGCTGCCCGGGGTGCGGACCGCCAGGATCAGTACCGGGGCGGGGGCGGCCCGGCTCGACCTGAGCGTAAACCTGGGCGAGGCCCGCGACGGGCAGGGCCAGCCGGGTGGGCTACGCGGGCACCTGATGGCCGCGGCGGACTTGTTCGATGAGGTGACGGCGCGGGTGATCGCGGGCCGGCTCGTCCGGGTGCTGGCGGTGGTGGCGGCTGATCCGGGGGTGCGGCCGCGGCGGGTGCAGGTGCTGGATGCGGCCGAGCGGGTGCAGCTGGTGTCGGGGTGGAATGAGACGGCGGCGGATGTGCCGGGCGGGTCGGTGCCGGAGCTGGTCGCGGGGCAGGCGGCGCGGGTGCCGGATGCGGTCGCGGTGTCGTGCGGGGATCGCTGGGTCAGTTACGGGGAGCTGTGGGGGCGGGCGGCTCGTCTGGGCGGGTACCTGCGGGCGGCGGGGGCCGGGCCGGAGGCGGTGGCGGGGCTGTGCCTGGAGCGGGGCCCGGACATGGTGACGGCGGTGCTGGGGGCGTGGCTGGCGGGGGCGGCGTACCTGCCGCTGGATCCGGGCTGGCCGGCGGAGCGGCTGGCGTTCATGGTGGCTGATTCGGGGGCGGTGCTGGTGGTGGCGCGTGGCGGGCTGCCGGGCGGGCTGCCCGCTGTCCCGGTGGCGGACCTGGGTGATCCGGCGGTGGCGGCGGCTTCGCCGGCCGTGGCGGTGCCGGTGCCGGCCGGGCGGCTGGCGTACGTGATCTATACCTCGGGCTCGACCGGGACTCCCAAGGGGGTGGGGGTGGCCCACGGCGGGGTCGCGAACCTGGCGGCGACGCAGGCGAGGTGGTTCATGGTGGGTGCGGGGTCCCGGATGCTGCTGTTTTCCTCGCCGGGGTTCGACGCATCGGTTTCGGAGCTGGTGGTGGGGCTGTGCTCCGGGGCGCGCCTGGTGGCGGTGCCGGCCGGGGAACTGCTGGCGGGGGCGGGACTGGCCCGGGTGGTGAGCCGGGAAGGCGTGACACACCTGACGATGCCGCCGGCGGTACTGGCAGCGCTGGAGGCGGGGGACCTGGGACCGGTGCGCACGCTAGTAACTGCGGGCGAGGCGCTGGACGGCGCTCTAGCGGCCCGGTGGGCCGCTGGGCGGCGGTTCATCAATGCCTACGGGCCGACCGAGGCAACGGTGTGCGCGTCGATGTCACGGCCGCTGGCGGCCGGGGAGGAACCCGACATCGGCGCCCCGATCGCCAATACCCGAGTGTACGTGCTGGATCAGTGGCTGGACCCGGTGCCGACTGGGACGGCGGGGGAGTTGTACCTGGCCGGGGCCCAGCTGGCCCGGGGTTACCTGGGGCGGGCGGCGCTGACCGCGGAGCGGTTCATCGCGTGCCCGTTCGGGGTCGGCGGGGAGCGGATGTACCGGACCGGGGACCTGGTGAAGTGGCGGCCGGGTGGGGTGCTGGTATTCGCCGGGCGGGCTGATGAGCAGGCCAAGATCCGCGGGTTCCGGATCGAACCGGGCGAGGTGGCCACGGTGCTGGCGGGCTGCCCGGGGGTGGCGCGGGCCGCGGTGATCGTCCGCGAGGACACCCCCGGCGACAAGCGGCTGGCCGGGTACGTGGTCCCCGCGGACGGCAGCGGGGACGGCCTGGCGGTGGCGGCGCGGGAGCACGCGGCCGGGCGGCTGCCGGAGTACATGGTGCCGTCGGCGGTGGTGGTGCTGGATGCGCTGCCGCTGACCCCCAGCGGGAAGCTGGACCGGGCGGCGTTGCCGGCCCCGGAGTACGCGGGTGCCGAGGCGGGCCGGGAGCCCGCGACGGTGGCGGAGGAGATCCTGTGCGGCCTGTTCGCGGGGTTGCTGGGGCTGGAGCGGGTGGGTCCGGAGGGTGATTTCTTCGCGCTGGGCGGGCATTCGCTGCTGGCGGTGCGGCTGGCGTCGCGGATCCGGGCGGTGCTGGGGGTGGAGGCCGAGATCGGGGTGCTGTTCGAGGCGCCGACCCCGGCGGCGCTGGCGGCGCGGCTGCGGGCGGCGGCCCCGGCGCGGCTGCCGCTGGCGGCGCGGGTGCGGCCGGAGCGGGTGCCGTTGTCGTTCGCGCAGCAGCGGCTGTGGTTCATCGCCCAGCTGGAGGGGCCCAGCGCGGTTTACAACAACCCGGTGGCGCTGCGGCTGGACGGCGACCTGGACACGGGGGCGCTGGAAGCGGCGCTGGCGGACGTGCTCGGCCGGCACGAGGTGCTGCGCACGGTGTTCCCGGTGGCGGACGGGCAGCCGTACCAGCGGGTGCTGTCCCTGGAAGAAGCGGGCTGGCGGCTGGAGACCGCCGAAGTGGCCGGGGAGGATCTGCCCGGCGTGGTGGCGGGTATCGCGGCGGAGCCGTTTGACCTGGCCACTAAGGTTCCGGTGCGGGCGCGGCTGCTGGCCGCGGGCCCGGGGAGGCACGTGCTGGTGCTGGTGTTCCACCACATCACCACCGACGGGTGGTCGACCGGGATCTTCGCCCGAGACCTGTCGCAGGCGTATAGCGCGCGGCGGGAGGGTGCGGTGCCGGGGTGGGCGCCGTTGCCGGTGCAGTACGCGGATTACGCGTTGTGGCAGCGGGAGCTGCTGGGCAATGCCGACGACCCGGGCAGCCTGCTGGCCGCCCAGGCCGCGTGGTGGCGGGATGCGCTGGCGGGGGCGCCACCGGAGCTGGCGCTGCCGGCCGACCGGTCGCGGCCGGCGACCCCGAGCCACCGCGGGCACTCGGTGCCGGTGACGGTGGCCGCCGGGGTCCATGCCGGGCTGGCCGGGCTGGCCCGCGAGCAGGGGGTGACCATGTTCATGGTGATCCAGGCCGGCCTGGCGGTGCTGCTGTCGAAGCTGGGCGCCGGGACGGATATCCCGGTGGGGACGGCGGTGGCGGGGCGGACCGATGAGGCGCTCGATGACCTGGTCGGGTTCTTCGTGAACACGCTGGTGCTGCGCACCGACGTGTCGGGGGATCCGGAGTTCACTGAAGTGCTGGGCCGGGTGCGGGCGTTCTGGCTGGGGGCACTGGAGCATCAGGACGTGCCGTTCGAGCGGCTGGTCGATGACCTGGCCCCGGACCGGTCCCTGGGCCGCCACCCGCTGTTCCAGGTCATGCTGACCATGCAGGACAACGCCCCCGCGGCGTCCGCAGTATCCGCGAGGTCCGCGGGGCTGCCCGGCGTGCGGGCGGCCCGGATCAGCGCCGGAACCGGGGCGGCCCGGTTCGACCTGGACGTGAGCCTAGCCGAGACCCGCGATGCGGCGAGCCGCCCGGCCGGACTGCACGGCAGGCTGACCCTGGCGGCGGACCTGTTCGAGGCGAACGCCGCGACCTCGATCTGCCAGCGGTTCATCCAAGTGCTCGCCGCGGTGGCCGAGGCTCCGCAGACCCGGGTGCACCAGGTGGGAATCCTGACGGAGGCTGAACGGCGTGAGCTGCTCACCGCGTGGAACGATACCGACCGCAACCTGCTTCCGGCCACGCTACCGGAGCTGTTCCAGACATACGCGGTGCAATATCCGGATCGGGCCGCCGTCGAATGCCAGGACACCGTGGTCAGTTACCAGGAGCTGAACGCGCGGGCGAACCGGCTGGCCCGGGTGCTAACCGCGCGGGGGGCCGGGCCGGAGTCGGTCGTGGCGGTCGCGATGGAGCGTGGCGTCGGCCTGATCACGACGCTGCTGGCGGTGCTGAAGGCAGGCGCCGCCTACCTGCTTATCGACCCGGCCTACCCGGCCGAGCGCATCGGCTACATGCTGCGGGACACGCATCCGGCGGTAATCATGGCCACAGCGGAAACCGCGACGGCCCTGCCGGAGCTGGTTGATGTCCCGATGCTGGATGACGGCGAGCCGGAGCTGGTGGCCGCCATGAGCGTGCAGCCAGCACACGACCTGGCCGATCACGACCGGATAGCGCCGCTGAAGGTGACGCATCCGGCGTACGTGGTGTACACGTCGGGATCGACCGGGCTGCCCAAGGGAGTGCTGGTCTCGCACGCGGGATTCGGCAGCCTGGCGGCCGGTCACGCCGACCGCATCGGCGTGCGAGCCGGCCACCGGGTGGCGCAGTTCGCGTCGGCGAGCTTTGACACCTTCGGCTGGGAGTGGTGCATGGCGCTGCTGCACGGGGCGGCGCTCGCGATCATTCCTCCGCAGCGGCGGCTGGGCGCGGAGCTCGGCCGATTCCTGGCGGAGAGCGCGATCACGCATGTGACGCTGCCCCCGGCGGTGCTGGCCACCCTGGATGAAGAATCGGTCAGCCCGGCGACGGTCCTGATAACGGCGGGCGAGACATTGCCGCTAGAAATGATGGCTCGGTGGTCGACGGGCCGGACGATGTTCAATTCCTACGGCCCGACCGAGACCACGACCGACACCACGCTATGGCGGTGCCAGCCGGACGCGGGGCAGGTGCCGATCGGCTCGCCGAAAGTGAACACGCACGTGTTCGTGCTGGATGAGTGGCTGTGTCCGGTCCCGGCCGGAGTCGCGGGGGAACTGTATGTGACGGGCGCGGGCCTCGCCCGCGGTTACCTGGGGCGAGCGGCCCTGACGGCGGAGCGGTTTACCGCGTGCCCGTTCGGTACCCCGGGCGAGCGGATGTACCGGACCGGCGACCTGGCCCGCTGGCTGCCGGGCGGGCAGCTGATGTTCGCCGGGCGGGCCGATGACCAGGTAAAGATCCGCGGGTTCCGCATCGAGCCCGGTGAGATCGAGGCGGCGTTGGCGGCGTACCCGGACATCGCGCGGGCCGCGGTGATCGTGCGCGAGGACACACCCGGTGACAAGCGGCTGGTGGGCTACGTGGTGCCGGACGACGCCCCGGACAACGCGGCCAGGAACGGGTTGCCGTCCGCGATACGCGAGTTCGCCGCGGAGCGGCTGCCCGAGTACATGGTCCCGGCCGCGGTGGTGGTGCTGGATGTGCTGCCGCTGACCCCGAGCGGCAAGCTGGACAAGGCGGCGCTCCCGGCCCCCGATTACGCGGCGACCCCGGGAGGCGGCCGGGAGCCGGCGACGGTGGCCGAGGAGCTGCTGTGCGGCTTGTTCGCCGATGTGCTGGGCGCGCAGGACGTCGGGCCGGAGGATGATTTCTTCGCCCTCGGCGGGCATTCGCTGCTGGCGGTGCGGCTGGCGTCGCGGGTGCGGGTGGTGCTGGGCGCGGAGGTGGGGGTGCGGGCGGTGTTCGAGGCGCCGACCCCGGCGGCGCTGGCCGCGGTCCTGGCGGGCGCGGGCCCGGCGCGGCTGCCGCTGACGGCGCGGGCCCGGCCGGAGCGGGTGCCGTTGTCGTTCGCGCAGCAGCGGCTGTGGTTCATCGCCCAGGTCGAGGGACCGTCGGCGGTCTACAACAACCCGATGGCGCTGCGCCTGGACGGCGACCTGGATGCCGCCGCGCTGGAGGCGGCGCTGGCCGATGTGCTGGGCCGGCATGAGGTGCTGCGCACGGTGTTCCCGGCCGCGGACGGCGAGCCCTGCCAGCGTGTGCTGGGGATGGATGAGCTTGGCTGGCAGCTGCCGGTCACCGAGGTGGCTGGCGTGGAGGACCTGCCTGGCGTGGTAGCGGGTATCGCGGCGGAGCCGTTCGACCTGGCCGTACAGGTTCCGGTGCGGGCGCGGCTGCTGGCGGCGGGCCCGGGGGCGCATGTGCTGGTGCTGGTGTTCCATCACATCACTACCGACGGGTGGTCGACCGGGATCTTCGCCCGGGATCTGCGCACGGCGTATAGCGCGCGGCGGGAGGGCGCGGTGCCGGGGTGGGCGCCGTTGCCGGTGCAGTACGCGGACTACGCGTTGTGGCAGCGGGAGCTGCTCGGCGATGCCGCCGATCCGGGCAGCCTGCTGTCGCAGCAGGTCGCCTGGTGGCGGGACGCGTTGGCGGGGGCGCCGCCGGAGCTGGCGCTGCCGGCCGACCGGCCGCGGCCGGCCGCGGCCAGCCATCGCGGGTACGCGGTGCGGCTGCAGGTCCCGGCGCAGGTGCACCAGCGGCTGATCAGCCTGGCCCGGGAGCAGGGCGTGACGTTGTTCATGGTGGTCCAGGCGGCGCTGGCGGTGCTGCTGAGCAAGCTGGGCGCCGGGGAGGATATCCCGGTGGGGACGGCGGTGGCGGGGCGGACCGATGAGGCGCTCGATGACCTGGTCGGGTTCTTCATCAACACGCTGGTGCTGCGCACCGACGTGTCCGGGGACCCGGGGTTCGCCGAGGTCCTGGGCCGGGTGCGCCAGTTCTGGCTGGGCGCGCTGGAGCATCAGGACGTGCCGTTCGAGCGACTGGTGGAGGACCTGGCCCCGGACCGGTCGCTGGCCCGGCACCCGCTGTTCCAGGTCATGCTGACCATGCAGGACAACGCCCCCGCTGCCCCCGCTGCCCCCGCGGGGTCCGCGGGCCTGCCCGGCGTGCGGGCAGCCCGGATCAGCGCCGGAACCGGGGCGGCGCGGTTCGACCTGGACGTCTCCCTGGGCGAGGCCCGTGACGGGCAGGGCCGTCCGGGCGGGCTGCGCGGATCGGTGCTGCCCGCGGCGGACCTGTTCGATGAGGCGACGGCGCGGGTGATCGCGGACCGGTTCGTGCGGGTGCTGGCCGCGGTGGCGGCGGATCCGGGTGCCCGGTTGCGGCAGGTCCAGGTGCTGGGTGAGGCGGAGCGGGCGCAGCTGGTCACTGGGTGGAATGACACGGCGGCGGATGTCCCGGCGGGGTCGGTGGTGGAGCTGGTGGCGGGGGTGGCGGGGCGGACCCCGGATGCGGTGGCGGTGTCGTGCGGGGACCGGTGGGTGAGTTACGGGGAGCTGTGGGGGCGGGCGGGGCGGCTGGGGGGGTATCTGCGGGGGCTGGGGGCGGGGCCGGAGATGGTGGTGGGGTTGTGCCTGGAGCGGGGGGCGGAGCTGGTGGCGGCGGTGCTGGGGGTGTGGCTGGCGGGGGCGGCGTACCTGCCGCTGGATCCGGGGTGGCCGGCGGAGCGGCTGGGGTTCGCGGTGGGGGATGCGGGGGCGGTGCTGGTGGCGGGGTCGGGGCGGGAGCTGGGGGGGTTGCCGGCGGGGCGGGTGCCGGTGGTGGAGCTGGATGAGCGGCGGACGGCGGGGGCGGTGGCGGGGTCGGTGCCGGCGGGGGCGGGGCGGGTGCCGGGGGGGCGGCTGGCGTACGTGATTTACACGTCGGGGTCGTCGGGGGTGCCGAAGGGGGTGGGGGTTTCTCACGGGGCGCTGGCGAATTACGTGGGGTGGGCGGCGGGGGCGTATGCGGTGGGGGCGGGGGAGGCGGTGCCGTTGCACGGGTCGCTGGCGTTTGACCTGACGGTGACGAGCGTGCTGGTGCCGCTGGCGTGCGGGGCGCGGGTGGCGGCGAGCCGGGAGGGCGGGGCGCCGGGGCTGGCCGCGCTGGCGGCGGGGGGCCGGTTCGGGCTGGCCAAGGTGGTCCCGGCGCATCTGCCGCTGCTGGCCGGGCTGGTGCCGGGCGGGGGCGGGCTGGCGCGGCGGCTGGTGGTGGGCGGGGAGGCGCTGGCCGGGGCGGATGTGCGGGCGTGGCTGGAGCGGTCGCCGGGGTCGGTGGTGGTCAATGAGTACGGGCCGACCGAGGCCACGGTGGGGTGCTGCGTGTTCGAGGCCGGGGCGGGGGCGGCGGTGCCGGACGCGGTGCCGGTCGGGTCGCCGGCTGCTAATACCCGGCTGTACGTGCTGGACCGGTGGCTGGACCCGGTGCCGGCCGGGGTGTGCGGGGAGCTGTATATCGCCGGGGCCCAGCTGGCGCGGGGGTACCTGGGGCGGGCGGGGCTGACGGCGGAGCGGTTCGTGGGGTGCCCGTTCGGGGCGCGGGGAGCGGATGTACCGGACGGGGGACCTGGCGCGGTGGACGGCGGGCGGGGAGCTGGTGTTCGCGGGGCGCGCTGATGAGCAGGTCAAGATCCGGGGGTTCCGGGTGGAGCCGGGTGAGGTGGAGGCGGTGCTGGCGGGCTGCCCGGGGGTGGCGCGGGCGGCGGTGGCGGTCCGTGAGGATGTGCCGGGGGACCGGCGGCTGGTGGCCTACCTGGTCCCCGGTGACCGGGACGGGGACGGGGAGGGGCTGGCGGCGGCGGCGCGGGCGCATGCGGCGGGGCGGCTGCCGGAGTACATGGTGCCGTCGGCGGTGGTGGTGCTGGCGGCGCTGCCGCTGGCGGCGAGCGGGAAGCTGGACCGGGCGGCGCTGCCGGCCCCGCAGTACGCGGCGGCGGGGGGCCGGGAGGCCGCTACCGTGACCGAGGAGCTGCTGTGCGGCTTGTTCGCTGAGGTGCTGGGCGCGGAGCGGGTCGGCCCGGAGGATGATTTCTTCGCCCTCGGCGGGCATTCGCTGCTGGCGGTGCGGCTGGCGTCGCGGGTGCGGGTGGTGCTGGGCGCGGAGGTGGGGGTCCGGGCGGTGTTCGAGGCGCCGACCCCGGCGGCGCTGGCCGCGGTCCTGCAAGGAGCGGCCCCGGCCCGGCTGCCGCTGGCGGCGCGGGCCCGCCCGGAGCGGGTGCCGTTGTCGTTCGCCCAGCAGCGGCTGTGGTTCATCGCCCAGCTCGAGGGACCCAGCGCGGTCTACAACAACCCGGTGGCGCTGCGGCTGGACGGCGACCTGGACACCGCCGCGCTGGAAGCGGCGCTGGCCGACGTTATCGCCCGGCATGAGGTGCTGCGCACCGTATTCCCGGTGGCGGACGGGCAGCCGTACCAGCGGGTGCTGGGGATGGATGAGCTGGGCTGGGAGCTGCCGGTCACCGAAATGACCGGGGTGGAGGACCTGCCCGCCGTGGTGGCGGGTATCGCGGCGGAGCCGTTCGACCTGGCCGTGCAGGTTCCGGTGCGGGCGCGGCTGCTGACCGCGGGCCCGGGGGCGCATGTGCTGGTGCTGGTGTTCCACCACATCGCCACCGACGGCTGGTCGACCGCGATCTTCGCCCGGGATCTGCGCACGGCGTATAGCGCGCGGCGGGAGGGCGCGGTACCGGGCTGGGTGCCGCTGCCGGTGCAGTACGCCGACTACGCGTTGTGGCAGCGGGAGCTGCTGGGCGACGCCGCCGATCCGGGCAGCCTGCTGTCGCAGCAGGCGGCCTGGTGGCGGGACGCGCTGGCCGGGGTACCGCCGGAGCTGGCGCTGCCGGCCGACCGGCCGCGGCCGGCCGCGGCCAGCCACCGCGGGCACGCGGCGCGGCTGCAGGTCCCGGCGCAGATGCACCAGCAGCTGGCCGGCCTGGCCCGGGAGCAGGGCGTGACCATGTTCATGGTGGTGCAGGCGGCGCTGGCGGTGCTGCTGTCGAAGCTGGGTGCGGGGACGGATATCCCGGTGGGGACGGCGGTGGCGGGGCGGACCGATGAGGCGCTCGATGACCTGGTCGGGTTCTTCGTGAACACGCTGGTGCTGCGCACGGACCTGTCCGGCGACCCGGGGTTCACCGAGGTGCTGGGGCGGGTGCGCCAGTTCTGGCTGGGGGCGCTGGAGCGCCAGGACGTGCCGTTCGAGCGGCTGGTCGATGACCTGGCCCCGGACCGGTCCCTGGCCCGCCACCCGCTGTTCCAGGTCATGCTGACCATGCAGGACAACGCCCCCGTGGCGTCTGCGGGATCCAGGGGATCCGGGGGATCCGGGGGATCCGGGGGATCCGGGGGATCCGGGGACCTGCCCGGGGTGCGGGCGTCCGCGGTCCGGGCCGGGACCGGGGCGGCCCGGTTCGACCTGGACGTGTTCCTGGGCGAGGGCCGCGATGCGGCCGGCGCGCCAGCGGGACTGCGGGGCGCGGTCACGGTGGCGGCGGACCTGTTCGATGAGGCGACGGCGCGGGTGATCGCGGATCGGTTCGTGCGGGTGCTGGGTGTGGTGGCGGCGGATCCGGGGGTGCGGCCGCGGCAGGTCCAGGTGCTGGGTGAGGCGGAGCGGGCGCAGCTGGTGTGGGGGTGGAATGAGACGGCGGTGGATGTTCCGGTGGGGTCGCTGGGGGGGTTGTTCGGGGTGGTGGCGGGGCGGGTGCCGGATGCGGTGGCGGTGGTGGAGGGGGAGGTGTGCGTGAGTTACGGGGAGCTGGCGGTGCGGGCGGGGCGGCTGGCGGGGGTGCTGGCGGGGCTGGGGGCGGGGCCGGAGACGGTGGTGGCGGTGGTGATGGAGCGGGGTGCGGAGCTGGTGGCGGCGGTGCTGGGGGTGCTGGCGGCGGGGGCGGCGTACTTGCTGGTGGATCCGGGGTATCCGGCGGGGCGGGTGGGGTTCATGCTGGCGGATGCGGGGCCGGCGGTGGTGGTGGCGGGTGCGGGGCTGGGGGGGCTGGCGGGGCTGGCGGGGGTGCCGGTGGTGGATGCGGGGGCGGGGCTGGGCGCGGCGGGGGATGGCGTCCCGGGCGGGCTGGGCGGCGGGGTGGCGGCGGTGGGGGGTGCGGCGTATGTGGTGTATACGTCGGGGTCGTCGGGGGTGCCGAAGGGGGTGGTGGTCTCGCATGCGGGGTTCGCGAGCCTGGCGGCGGGGCAGGCGCGGGATCTGGGGGTGGGGGCGGGGTGCCGGGTGGCGCAGTTCGCGTCGGCGGGTTTCGATACGTTCGGGTGGGAGTGGTGCATGGCGCTGCTGTCGGGGGCGGCGCTGGTGGTGGTGCCGGAGCGGTGGCGGCTGGGGGCGGAGCTGGCGGGGCTGGTGGCGCGGGCGGGGGTGACGCATGTGACGTTGCCGCCGGCGGTGCTGGCGGGGCTGGATGAGGGGCTGGTGCCGGGGTCGGTGGTGGTGATCTCGGCGGGTGATGTGCTGCCGGCGGGGGTGATGGCGCGGTGGTCGGCGGGGCGGGTGATGTTCAGTTCGTACGGGCCGACCGAGACCACGGTCGATGCGACGTTGTGGCGGTGCGGGGCGGGTGCGGGGCAGGTGGCGATCGGGGTGCCGGTGGTCAATACGCGGGTGTTCGTGCTGGATGAGTGGCTGGGGCCGGTGCCGGCCGGGGTGTGCGGGGAGCTGTATGTGGCGGGGGCGGGGCTGGCGCGGGGGTACCTGGGGCGGGCGGGGCTGACGGCGGAGCGGTTCACCGCGTGCCCGTTCGGGGCGGGCGGGGAGCGGATGTACCGGACGGGGGACCTGGCGCGGTGGACGGCGGGCGGGGAGCTGGTGTTCGCGGGGCGCGCTGATGAGCAGGTCAAGATCCGGGGGTTCCGGGTGGAGCCGGGTGAGGTGGAGGCGGTGCTGGCTTCGTGCCCGGGGGTGGCGCGGGCCGCGGTGACCGCCCGCCGGGACGCTCCCGGCGATGTGCGGCTGGCTGCCTACGTGGTGCCCGCGGACGGCGGGGGCGGGGAGGGGCTGGCGGGGGCGGTGCGGGCGCATGCGGCGGGGCGGCTGCCGGAGTACATGGTGCCGTCGGCGGTGGTGGTGCTGGATGCGCTGCCGCTGACTCGTCACGGCAAGCTGGACAAGGCGGCGCTGCCGGCCCCGGACTACGCGGGTGCCGCGGCGGGCGGGCGGGGCCCGGCGTCGGTGGCGGAGGAGCTGCTGTGCGCGGCGTTCGCCGGGGTGCTGGGCCTGGACCGGGTTGGCCCGGAGGATGACTTCTTCGCCCTCGGCGGGCATTCGCTGCTGGCGGTGCGGCTGGCGTCGCGGGTGCGGGTGGTGCTGGGCGCGGAGGTGGGGGTCCGGGCGGTGTTCGAGGCGCCGACCCCGGCGGCGCTGGCCGCGGTCCTGCAAGGGGCGGCCCCGGCCCGGCTGCCGCTGGCGGCGCGGGCCCGGCCGGAGCGGGTGCCGTTGTCGTTCGCCCAGCAGCGGCTGTGGTTCATCGCCCAGCTGGAGGGACCCAGCGCGGTCTACAACAACCCGGTGGCGCTGCGGCTGGACGGCGACCTGGACACCGGGGCGCTGGAAGCGGCGCTGGCGCGACGTGCTGGGCCGGCATGAGGTGCTGCGCACGGTGTTCCCGGCCGCGGACGGCGAGCCGTGGCAGCGGGTGCTGTCCCTGGAAGAGGCGAGCTGGCGGCTGGAGACCGCCGAGGCGGCCGGGGAGGACCTGCCCGCGGTGGTGGCGCAGGCGGCGGGAGAGCCGTTCGACCTGGCCGTGCAGGTTCCGGTGCGGGCGCGGCTGCTGGCCGCGGGCCCGGGGACGCACGTGCTGGTGCTGGTGCTCCACCACATCGCCACCGACGGCTGGTCGGCCGGGGTGCTGTCCCGGGACCTGTCGGCGGCCTACGCCGCCCGGCGGGAGGGCCGGGCACCGGGCTGGGACCCGCTGCCGGTGCAGTACGCCGACTACGCCATCTGGCAGCGGGAGCTGCTCGGCGACGCCGATGAGCCGGGCAGCCTGCTGTCGCAGCAGGCGGCCTGGTGGCGGCAGGCCCTGGCCGGGGCGCCGGGCGAGCTGGCGCTGCCGGCCGACCGGCCGCGGCCTGGCCGACCCCGAGCCACCGCGGGTATACGGCCCCGCTGCGGGTCCCGGCGCAGGTGCATCAGCAGCTGATCGGCCTGGCCCGGGAGCAGGGCGTAACCATGTTCATGGTGATCCAGTCGGTACTGGCGGTGCTGCTAAGCAGGCTGGGCGCCGGGGAGGACATCCCGGTCGGCACCGCGGTGGCGGGGCGGACCGATGAGGCGCTCGATGACCTGGTTGGGTTCTTCGTCAACACGCTGGTGCTGCGCACCGACGTGTCCGGCGACCCGGAGTTCACGCAGGTCCTGGGGCGGGTGCGCCAGTTCTGGCTGGGCGCCCTGGAGCACCAGGACGTGCCGTTCGAGCGGCTGGTCGACGACCTGGCCCCGGACCGGTCCCTGGCCCGCCACCCGCTGTTCCAGGTCATGCTGACCATGCAGGACAACGCCCCCACGGCCCCGCCCGGGTCCGCGGGGTCCGCGGGGCTGCCCGGCGTGCGGGCGGCCAGGATCGGCGCCGGGACCGGGGTGGCCCGGTTCGACCTGGACGTGGCCCTGGCCGAGACCCGCGACGGGCAGAACCAGCCCGGCGGACTGCGTGGGTCGGTGCTAACGGCGGCGGACTTGTTCGACGAGGCGACCGCGCGGGTCATCGCGGGCCGGTTCGCCCGGGTGCTGGCCGCCGTCGCCGCCGATCCGCAGGTCCGGCCGCGGCAGGTCCAGGTGCTCGACCGCGCCGAGCGGGCGCAGCTGATCACCGGCTGGAACGATACCGCGGCACCGGTGCCGGCTGAGACGGTCGCGGAGCTGATCGCGGCACAGGCGACGCGGACGCCAGACGCGATCGCGGTGTGCTGCGAGGATACCTGGGTTAGTTACGGGGAGCTGCTGGGCCGGGCGGCCCGCCTCGGCGGGTACCTGCGGGCGGCCGGGGCCGGGCCGGAGACCGTGGTCGGGCTGCGCCTGGAACGCGGCCCGGACATGGTCACCGCGATGCTGGGGACATGGCTGGCCGGGGCGGCGTACCTGCCGCTGGACTCGGCCTACCCGGCGGAGCGGATCGCCTGGATGCTGGACGATGCGGGACCGGTCGTCGTGCTGGACGGCCCGCTGCCCGCTGGGCCCGGCAGGCTGGCATCCGGGCCGGTACCGGGCAGCCCGGCCTACCTGATCTACACCTCCGGCTCGACCGGACGGCCCAAGGGCGTCACCGTGACCCAAGCCGCCCTGTCGGCCTTCCTGGCCGCGATGACGGTCCGCGTGCCGCTGTCGGCTGCCGACAAGATGCTCGCAGTGACCACGGCCTCATTCGACATCCACGTGCTGGAGCTGTACCAGCCGCTGGCCGCCGGGGCCGCGGTGGTGCTGGCTGGTCCGCGGGAGGCCCGCGACCCGGACCTGCTGTCCGGGCTGATCACCCGGTCCGGGGCCACGGTCATGCAGGCCACCCCCGCACTGTGGCAGGCGCTGCTGGACACCAGCCCCGCCGCGGTCACAGGGCTGCGCGTCTTGACCGGAGGAGAGGCGCTGCCGCCAGCCCTGGGCACCCGGCTGCGCAGCGCCGCCGCTGGGCTGGTCAACCTGTACGGCCCCACCGAGACCACCGTCTGGTCCGCCGCCGCTGTCGACCCGGCACCGGGCGGCGAGCCGATCGGCACCCCGATCGCCAATACCCGCGTCTACGTGCTGGACGCCTGGTTGGATCCGGTCCCGGCCGGGGTGGCGGGGGAGCTGTACATCGCCGGGGCCGGGCTCGCCCGCGGCTACCACCGCCAGCCCGCGCTGACCGCCGCCCGGTTCACCGCCTGCCCGTTCGGCCCGGCCGGGGAACGCATGTACCGGACCGGCGACCTGGCCCGCTGGAGCACCGACGGGCAGCTGATGTTCGCCGGGCGCGCCGATGACCAGGTTAAGCTGCGCGGGTTCCGGATCGAGCCCGGCGAGGTCGAAACCGTCCTGGCCGCCTGCCCCGGCATCGCCCGGGCCGTGGTCACCGCCAGGGAGGACATTCCCGGTGGCCGCCAGCTCGTCGCCTACATCACCCCCCTCCCCGGCCCGGGTCCCGACCCCGTTGCGCTAGCCGCCCGCGCCCGCCAGCACGCCGCCACCCGTCTCCCCGACTACATGATTCCCGCCATCATCACCACCTTGGAGACCTTCCCCCTGACCCCGAACGGGAAGATCGACCGGGCCCAGCTCCCCGCCCCGCGCGTGCCCGCCGGTCTAGCCGGTCAGGCGCCTGCCTCGGTTGTCGAGGAGATCATCTGCGGCTTGTTCGCCGGGGTACTGGGGCTGGACCGGGTGGGAGCGCAGGATGATTTCTTCGCGCTGGGCGGCCACTCGCTGCTGGCAGTCCGGCTGGCCAGCCGGATCCGTTCGGCCCTCGGCGTAGAACTTCCGGTCCGCGCCTTGTTCGAAGCGCCCACCCCGGCCGGGCTTGCCGCCCGGCTGGCTGCCGCGGCTCCCGCCCGGTCCCGGCTGGCTCCACGGCAGCGGCCGGAGCGGGTGCCGTTGTCGTTCGCCCAGCAGCGGCTGTGGTTCATCGCCCAGCTCGAAGGACCAAGCACGGTCTATAACAACCCGGTGGCCCTGCGGCTGGACGGCGAACTAGACGTCGCCGCACTCGCTGCCGCGCTCGCGGACGTGATCGGACGGCACGAGGTGCTGCGCACTGTGTTCCCCGTGGCCGACGGGGAGCCGTACCAGCAGACCTTGGCCGTCGAGGATCTGGGATGGCAGCTGCCGGTGACCCAGGTAACCGACGAAGATATTGCCGGCGAGGTCGCGCGGGCGGCCAGATGCACTTTTGACCTGGCCACGGACATTCCGGTGCGAGCATGGCTCTTCAAGCCTGGCCAAGAGGTGCACGTGCTCGTACTGGTGATCCACCACATAGCTACCGACGGCTGGTCGGGCAGGTTGCTGACGCGTGATATCAGAACCGCCTACGCTGCCCGCTGTCGCGGCCAGGCACCGGAGTGGGAGCCATTGCCGGTGCAGTACGCCGATTACGCGCTGTGGCAGCGCGAGCTGCTCGGCGCCGAGGACGATCCCGGCAGCTTGCTCGCCAGGCAGGTGGTGTACTGGCGGAGCGCGCTGGGCGGGGCGCCGGCGGAGCTGGAACTGCCCACCGACCGACCCCGTCCAGTGGCGGCCAGCTACCGCGGAATTGGTGCTCCGCTGCAGGTGCCGGCCGAGGTGCACCAGCGGCTGGCGGAGGTGGCGCGGGAACAGGGCGTGACGCTGTTCATGGTGATCCAGGCGGCGCTGGCGGTGCTGTTCTCCCGGCTGGGCGCGGGGGACGATATCCCGGTCGGCACGGCGGTGGCCGGGCGGACCGATGAGGCGCTCGATGACCTGGTCGGGTTCTTCGTCAACACGCTGGTGCTGCGTACCGACGTGTCGGGGGATCCGGAGTTCACGGTGCTGCTGGGCCGGGTCCGGGAGTACTGGCTGGATGCCCTGGACCACCAGGATGTCCCGTTCGAGCGGCTGGTCGAGGACCTGGCGCCGGACCGCTCCCTGGCCCGGCACCCGCTGTTCCAGGTGATGCTCACCCTGGAGAACAACGCTCCCGCCGCCACGGCCGCCACGGAACTGCCTGGGCTCCGGGCCGCGGGTGTTCCGGCGGGTACAGGGACGGCGCGATTCGATCTGAGCGTCATGCTGAGCGAGGTGTTTACGCAGGCCCAGCCGGACGGGCTGCGCGGACGGCTGACGGCGGCGGCGGATCTGTTCGACCCGGCCACCGTGCGGGCGATCGCGGTGAGGTTCACCCGGGTGCTGGCGGCAGTTGCCGCTGACCCGCAGGTCAGGCCCTATCAGGTGCAGGTGCTGGCCGACGATGAGCGACGGCAGATTCTGACCGAATGGAACGACACCGCGGCCGAAGTGCCTTCCGAGACCGTGGTGGCCTCGTTCGCGGCATGTTCCACCGCGAACCCGGATGCGGTGGCGGTGGTCGGCGGCGGGGGCGAATGGTACAGCTACGGACAGCTGGCTGTACGGGTTAATCAGCTGGCCCAGTATCTTCGCCGGCGAGGAGCCGGACCGGAGACCGTGGTGGCGCTGTGCCTGGACAGCGGAATGCAAATGGTCTCGGCGATCCTGGCCGTGTGGACGGCGGGTGCCGCCTACCTGCCGCTTGACCCCGCCCACCCGGAGCAGCGGACCGCCTTCATGCTGACCGATAGCATGGCCGGAATCCTGGTCAGCGACCGGCATGTGGCCGGAACACCATCCGCCAGCACGACTGTGCGGCTGGACGATCCCGCGGTAAGGACGGAGATATCGGGCCTGCCGGCCATGCCGTCGGTCGCGGGCCCAGCGGAGGGCCAGCTAGCGTACGTGATCTACACGTCGGGGTCGACCGGAGTGCCCAAGGCGGTGCAGGTCACCCACGGCGGACTGCGCAACTACGTAGCCAACGTGCCGGGCCGGGCCGGATTTGGCGAGCCGGGCGGCCGGTACGCGCTCCTGCAGGGCGCGGTGACTGACTTCGGCAACACACTGATCTTCACGAGCCTGACCACCGGCGGCGTCCTGCACGTGCTGGGATCGGATGCCGGCGCAGATTCTGAGGCTGTCGCCGGTTACCTGGCCCGCTACGGTATCGACTACCTCAAGGCGGTGCCATCGCATCTGGCCGCCCTGGCTGGTACGAGCGGCCTGGCCCGGTTGATCCCGCGCCGCGCGCTGATGCTGGGCGGGGAAGCGACGCCGCTACGGCTGGCGAGCGAGTTGCTCGAAGTAGCGGCGGACAGGCCCGTAGTCAACCACTACGGTCCTACGGAGACGACGATCGGGGTGGCCACCGCGCGACTGTACCCGGGTCAGCTGGCAGGCAGGACGATCCCGATTGGGTCGCCGACCGGGAACACCCAGCTCTACGTCCTTGATGCTCGCCTGCAGCCAGTGCCCGCTGGCGTGCCAGGCGACCTCTACATCGGCGGGGCGCAGGTGGCTCGCGGATACGGGCGCAGGCCCGCGCTGACCGCGGAGCGGTTCGTGGCTGACATGTTCACCGGGGACGGGTCGCGGTTGTACCGGACCGGGGACTTGGCGCGCTGGCGTGCGGATGGGCAGCTGGAATTCCTGGGCCGCGCCGATGACCAGGTGAAGATCCGCGGGTTCCGGACCGAACTGGGTGAGATCGAAGCTGTGCTCGCCACCCACCCCCTTGTTGACCAGGTAGTCGTGCTTCTCAGGGAAGACATCACGGGCGATGGGCGGCTGGCCGCCTATGTGGTCCGAACCGCCGCGGGCGGCGGAGCGCACGACACACCGAACGACGGGGACGTCGCGGTGGCCAACGGGCTGGCCGCGATGGTGCGCGAGTTTGCGGCGGGACGGCTGCCCGATCACATGGTCCCCGCGGCGGTGGTGGTGCTGGACGCGCTGCCGTTGACGGCGAACGGCAAGGTGGACAGGAAGGCGCTTCCCCGTCCCGATTACGCGGCGGATACGGCGGGAGGCCGGGGACCCGCCACCGTGCGGGAAGAGATCTTGTGCCAGGCCTTCGCGGAGGTCCTAGGGCTGGATCGGGTAGGCGTGGACGATAGCTTCTTCGCCCTGGGTGGCCATTCCCTGCTGGTGATCCGGCTGGTGCAGCGCCTGCGGGAGCGCGGAGTGCGGGTTTCCGCTCGAGCGCTGTTCCAGACGCCCACCGTGGCCGGGCTCGCGACGGCCGCCGGACCGAACGAGGTCACGGTGCCGGCCAACCGGATCCCCGCCGGAGCACGGGAAATCACGCCGGACATGCTGCCGCTGGTCGAGCTCACAGCCGGCCAGATAGAGCGGATTACCGCGGGCGTTGAGGGCGGGGCGGCGAACGTCGCGGACATATATCCGCTGGCCCCGCTGCAGGAAGGCATGCTGTTCCATCACCTGATGGCCGACGAGAGCCGGTCTGACGTGTACCTGAGGCCATTCGTGCTCGGGGTCGACTCGCGGGCCAGGCTGGATGCATTCCTCAGTGCGCTGCAGAAGGTCGTGGACCGCCACGACATCTACCGGACTGCCCTGGCCTGGGCCGGACTGCCCGCTGCGGTGCAGGTGGTATGGCGTCAGGCGACGGTACCGGTGACGGAAGTGCCGGTCGAGGGCCGCGGTCAGGCCGCTGCCCGCCAGCTGATGGCAGCGGCCGGGTCGTGGATAGACCTGGGCCGGGCGCCGCTGCTCTGCGTGCACGTGGCCGCCGAGCCGGGCACCGGACGGTGGCTGGCGCTGCTGCAGATCCATCACGTTGTGCGTGACCACATGGCGATGGATGTGATGCTGGAGGAGGTCGCGGCGGTCCTGCGCGGCGGGGAGCGCCGGCTGCCCGCACCGTTGCCGTTCCGGAACTTTGTCGCCCATGCCCGGCTGGACACCGCGCAGGAGGACCACGAGCGGTACTTCGCCGATCTGCTGGGTGACGTAACCGAGCCGACGGCCCCGTACGGGCTCCTGGACGTGCACCGGGATGGGTCAGCCGCCGAGGAGGCGCGGCTGATGATGGATGAGAGCCTAGCCGGGCGAGTCCGGGCGCGGGCGCGGGCGCTGGGGGTATCTCCGGCCACCGTGTTCCACGTGGCGTGGGCGCGGGTACTGGCGTCCGTTTCTGGCCGTGATGATGTGGTGTTCGGTACGGTGCTGTTCGGCCGGATGAACGCTGGCCCAGGTGCGGACCGGGTGCCGGGTCCCTTCATGAACACCTTGCCGGTGCGGGTGCGCGCGGGCGCGGCGGGCGCGGCGGAGGCGGTAACCGCGATGCAAGCCCAGATGGCTGGGCTGCTGCTGCACGAGCACGCGTCGCTGGCGCTGGCGCAGAAGGCGAGCGGCGTCGCGGCGCAGGTGCCGCTGTTCACCGCGATTCTCAACTGCCGCCACAGCCCGCCTGCCACTAGGCAGAGCGGCCGGTTCCGGTTCCGGTTCCGGTTCCGGTTCCGGTTCGAGGATGCCGGGGATAACGCTGCTCTTCACCAAGGATCCCACCAACTATCCGCTGATGGCCGCCATCGATGACACCGGTACCGGATTCATCCTCGTCGTTGACGCGGTACCGCCTGCCAGCGCGGCTCAGGTCTGCGCGATGCTGAATACGGGCATCGAGAACCTGATCGACGCGCTGGAAGCCACGCCGGACCGGCCATTGCACTCGGTGGAAGTCCTCGGCGAGGCCGAGCGCCGCCGGCTGGTGGCGGAATGGAACGACACCGCGGCGCCGGTTCCCGCGGCCACGTTGCCGGCGCTGTTCCAGGCGCAGGCGGCGAGGTCCGCCGACGCGACCGCGGTGATCTGCGGGGACACGGTGCTGACGTACGGGGAGCTGAACGCGCGGGCGGATCGGCTGGCGCATGGGCTGGCGGGACTCGGCGTGGGGCCGGAGTCGGTGGTGGCCGTGGCGATGGAGCGCTCCGCTCAGCTACTGGTCGTTCTGCTCGCCGTGCTCAAGGCGGGGTGCGCCTACCTGCCGGCCGACCTTGGTCACCCAGCCGAGCGGATAGCGTTCATACTGGCCGACGCCGATCCGGCGGCTGTTCTCACCACCGGACGCCACGCGGCTGATCTGTCCGCGATAAGCGCCGCGCCGGTACTGGCCGTTGACAACTACACGCTCGCCGGAACGAACGGTGCCGGCCAGGGGAGGGATAACGGGACAGCCCTCCTGCGGCCGGCTCATCCGGCGTACGTCACTTACACCTCCGGGTCGACCGGCACCCCTAAGGGCGTTGTCATTCCCCACCACACGGTCGCGAACTTCCTCGCCGCGATGGGGCAGCGGTTCCCCATGACCAGCCGCGACCGGATGCTCGCGGTCACCACGGTTACCTTCGATATCCACGTGCTGGAGGTGTACCTGCCGCTGCTGGCCGGCGCGAGCGTGGTGATCGCCGACGACGCCGCCGTGCATGATCCCGCGATACTTGCCGCTCTGCTCGGCCGCGTAGGGGCGACGATCATGCAAGGCACTCCGGCGCTCTGGCAAGCCGTGCTTGGCGGGCATGCGCGGGCCGTGGCCGGGCTGCGCATGCTCACCGGCGGCGACGAGCTGCCGCCTGAGCTGGCTGCTCGCATGAGGGATCTCGCGGCACAGGTCACGAACTTGTACGGGCCAACTGAAACGACGGTGTGGTCGACCGCCGCTCAGGTTGCCGCGGACGGGCCCGTGCGTATCGGCGCACCGATCGCCAATACCCAGGTCTACGTGCTGGACGGGTTCCTGCGCCCGGCGCCGCCTGGCGTGGCGGGCGAACTCTACATCGCCGGTTCGGGGCTGGCGCGTGGCTACCTGGGCCGGCCCGGGCTGACGGGGGAACGGTTCCTAGCGTGCCCGTTCGGCCCCGTGGGGGCGCGGATGTACCGGACAGGAGATGTGGTCCGGTGGACGCCAGACGGGATGCTGCAGTTCGCGGGCCGTGCTGATGACCAGGTCAAGATCCGGGGATTCCGGATCGAGCCAGGCGAGATCGAAGTGGTGCTCGCCGCGCATCCGGCGGTGGCGCAGGCGGTGGTAGTGGCGAGGGAGGCATCCCTTGGCGACCGGAGGCTCGCCGCCTACGTAGTCCCGGCCAACGACGGTCAGGCCGCCGGCGACGAGGTACGCCACGACGGCGAGCTGGCCGCGGCCATGCGGGAGTTCGCGGCCCGGCACCTTCCCGAGTACATGGTGCCCGCCACCGTGACGGTCATGGAGGCGCTGCCGCTGACCGCGAACGGCAAGGTAAACCGCAAAGTGCTGCCCACTCCCGACTACACCGCCGCCCTCGGCACCGAAGCTCGTGGGTCGGCGTCGCAGCTGGAGCAAGTCTTGTGCGAGGTCTTCGCGGAAGTCCTCGGACTGGAGCGGGCCGGCGTCGACGACGACTTCTTCCGGCTAGGCGGACATTCGCTGCTGGCGGTCACGCTGGTAGGACGGCTGCGGGAGCAGGGAGTCTCGGTCTCTGTGCGCGACCTGATCACCGCCCCGACCGTCCGCGGGCTGATGGACCGAATGAGCTTGTCGTCGGTCCGGGCCGCGCTTGACGTTCTCCTGCCGATACGAACGAAGGGGAACAGGCCACCTCTGTTCTGCATGCACCCGGCCGGCGGGCTGAGCTGGTGCTACCTGCCCCTGGCCCGGTACGTCCCGGAGGATTTGCGGATATATGGACTGCAGGCACGCGGTCTCGACGGCGCAAGCGAGCATCCCGGTTCCATACGCGAAATGGCGGCGGATTACATCGAACAGATCCGTTCGGTGCAGCCGGCTGGCCCGTATTACCTGCTCGGCTGGTCCTTCGGCGGCATTCCCGGACACGAGATCGCTGTCCAGCTGCGAGCCGCGGGCGAAGAAGTCGCGGCCCTGATCATCATGGACGCGTACCCGCCGTACGAGGAGCCGGTTGCCGGAGCCGGCGACCAGGAACACGTGCCCGATAAAGAGCCCGACCAGGCGCCAGCGGACCCGGATGCCAGGATGGCCAGGATCATCGAGGGCGCGCGTAGCGAAGCAGGCAAAGTTCTCGGGGCAATATCAGACGATGAGGTAATGCTCCTTGCCCAGACCTACGAGAAAAACATGGCTCTTCGAGAAGGTCATGAATTCGGTCGATTCGACGGCCGCGTCCTGCTCTTTGTCGCGGCCGGAGACAGGCGCTTTATCGCGGCCGAGGAGAAGAATAGCAGTGTGCCAACCGCCGAGCGCTGGATCCCCTACGTTTCCGGGGAAATCTCGGAAGTCCGCCTTCCGTGCGTCCACGCAGACATGATCAAGCCGGATACTCTCGCCCAGATCTGGTCCGGTATATCGTCCTGGCTGGGATGGGAGAGCTGAGCCTAGGATGGCGGTCCCCCGGTGGGTAGCCGGAGAATACCGCTTCGCGGGGCCTGCTCTGAGGGACGGGCGGATGGCGGGCAGCAGCCCCGGCGAGGCGCCGATGACCCCGGGCAGGCCGGGGTGTCGGCGTCCGCCCGGCCGGGAATCCGCAGCCGCCCGCATCAGGCCGGCCGGACCCGGCAGGCCGGAGCCGGCCCCGTCATCGACGGCGGCGAAGACGTCATCCATCGGGATGAAGCCGATCCCGGCCTTGGCGGCCTGCCACCTGGCCCATACCCGGGCACAGCGTGTCACCGCACCGATCCCGGCCGGAGCCGCTTTCGCTCAGCTCAGCGTGCGGACATGGCTCAAGGCCACTTATCTTGCCGGTCGCGGACGGACACCACAAAACCCAACTAACCCAGGTAACACTGGCACCGTCAGCACCGTCAGGCGAGCATCCCGGATCAGCCAAAACGACATGAAACCTGGGTTCGAGCGCGTCGGAACGCACTGGAAACCCAGTTTCACTGAGCGTTTTCCATCCTGATTCCGCCTGATCTGGCGGGTCTGTCACAAGATGATCACCGGGCGGCGCGCCGCCGCCGTGACTGGAGAAGCCCCTGGCAAGTGAGGCGATCGACCAAGAAAGCTTCACAGGGCCTGATGCTGTTTTACCGTGCCGCGCTGCCGTTGCCGTCCCGGCGCCTGGCCTTCGTGGCCGGCCTCATCCGCCGCCACCGCAAGTCGATCGGGTCGTGCTGGCGGAAGCTGAATCCCGGCCAGCAGGCCCGCGAGGCATAAGCAGGATGGAAAAGGTCTCACTGTCTCTGATGCCGCATCGGCTGCGTCCGGCGCCACATCGACGTCCAACATCAACTTAAGCAAAGCGCATTAGGACATGGCTCGCCGGGCTGGGGTGAAACCCCCGGGAATCATCGGGCAATTCCGCGTGAATCGCCCGGTGCCCGAGACGCGGGACCGCAGCCGATAATGACCAAAAAACGAGGGCTGCGTCCCCGCGGGGACGCAGCCCTCGTGGTGCGGTTACTCGGCGGCCACTGCGGCTTTTTCTTCGAGCGCCAGCCGGCCGGTGCCCTTGAGCGTCGCCAGATCGATGTCGGCGATGCAGCGTACCGGGTCGTCGTTCAGGATCAGGTGGCCCTCGACGTGCACGGTCCCGGTGCCCTCGTCGAAGTCGGCCTGGCTGAGGTCGGTGGCGTCGCGGTCCAGCGGGAAACCCAGCTCGGTGCCGCCTCGCGTCTGGGTGAATTTGACCAGTACGTATCCCATCTCGCCGGTCCGGTCCCGGAGTTCCTCCACGGTGGGATCTGCGCCGCCCATAACGATGGGCTGCTCGACGGTCAATCGCTCGGTCAATTCATTCATGGGTAACCTCCGTGACGATGGTTGACATCTGAACCCGGCCTGGTACGGCAGGAAAAGTCGTAGACATGTTTTTTAAGGTGTCATTGCGTCATAATTTACAGAGCATTTTTAGTGATCGGCAATGGTCGCGCATCCGAGGCGGCTCACCCGGCGGCGGCCCGGCCGCGATGATAAACCTCGCGCCGCGCCCGGCGTCGATCCTGACGATGGTGTATCCGGTCTCTGGGCTGGCATGAGTGATGCGCTCCAGGGCGTCCTCGACGGCCGGTGCGTGGCGGCCGAAGGGTCGATGATCCGTGCCCGTCCGTCCAGTTCCCGGGCGAAGTCCTGCCACATGGTGGCGTACTGGCGGGCGAGCTTGACGACGATGTCGACGCAGTGCGGGGGCACGGTCGCGGCCGCGTCCGGCAGCTGCTCCGCACCGGCCGCGTTGACGTGCAGCAGCCGCAGCATTCCCTTGCCGCGCTCGTTGTTGCGCAACGACGGGTCGCGCAGCAGCTTTTCCACCGCGGCGGCCGGATCTGGTGCCGCTGCCCACGAACTGAAATGAATGGCCCGGACGGAGGCGCCCTCGCCGCGGGCACCGTTACCGCCAGCGCCGTTACCGCCAGCACGGTTACCGCCAGCACGGTTACCGCCAGCACGGTTACCACCGGCGCCGTTACCGCCAGCGCTGTTACCACCGGCGCCGTTACCGCTATTAGCGCTGTTACCGCTGGCGCCGTTGAGGACAGCGTTCGCGGGCTTGCCCGGCACGGGGGACTCGCCGCGTTCCAGTCGCTTGCGCACGTCCAGGACCGTGGCGGGGGAGATGCCCGCGGCGCGTGCCACGTCGCGCAGCGATGCGTCCGGCTGCTGCGCCAGGAGTTCCGCGGCCCGCCGCCGGCCGGCGCCGCTGTCCAGCGGGCGGACCTTGCCGTCCCGGCCTACCCGCGCGTTTGACTGCGGTATCTCGTCGCTTGAACTTTTCCTGATGGCCGCCACGGTCTTGGCGGCCAAGCCAGCCGAGTGGCCGATCGCCCGGTCAGACAGGTGCGGGTGCGAGGTGATGATCCGCTCTGCGGCGGCGCGGCGGTCGGCCTGGGACAGCGGCAGGCCGTGGGTGATGTTTTCCTGGACCGCCCGCAGGAAGACGTCGGTCTCGTTCCCGTCGAAGAATATGACGTCGATGGTCTCCCGTCCCAGCAAGGACGCGGCCATCAGGCGGTGCATCCCGTCGATCACTCGCATGGTGCGCCGGTCCACCAGGATCGGCGGCAGCGACGTCTCGGTCTCGGCGAGCCGGACGATGTGCGACTTGTCTTCGCCGTTGAGCCGCGGGGAGTCGGCCGGGCGCAGGGCGAGCACGGGAACGGCCGCCACCGCGGCGGTGACGTCTGCCGCCTGCGCGGCCGGGTCATGGCCGCCCGGACGGGAGGACGCTGTGTTGCCTACTTGCTGGGACGCGCGGACAACAGGCTTTTCCACAGCAGCTTCCCTTCGCATGGTCCGTTCGGACGTCGCTGTCTTGGCATCGAGCCAAACAGAAGGTGCTGGTGGCCGGTTGGCGGTCGGCTGACGCCGGATTGCCGTACCGCCGGCCCGACCCGCGGCTGTTTCCCCTCCTTATGAGCACGCCGTCGCTGGGATAGTGAGCAGGTCTAACTGCCGTAGTACTGGTTCCTGTTGGATCTCGCTGCCGGGGGCCGTGAGATGGTGTGCGATAAGCGGCTTCTGTTGTCACAGGCGGACAACTGAGTCACTATAGTTACAATGATCTTGTAATAAGGAGCGGAATGATCTTGTCCGGGGAAGCTGACGGCCCTGATCTTCGAGATCACGAGGCGTGGGCCTGCTCTGAGCACCTGTCCGGGCCGCCAACCTCAATCATCTCACTATGAGTTACTGGCGGTGGCTGTCAGGTATCGGATCCGGAAAACTTCCGTCTGTACTGGGGCGAGAAAAGTGCTACAATTCACACATTGTGGCACTTCTACCTCAAAGTCCACAAATCATCGCATGTATTAACATGACGAGACGGGGACGCGGACAATGGGGCCTGGAGACAATAATCGGGCTGCCCAGTTTGGATCTTTGGTGCGTGCGTACCGTCGCGAGGCGGGACTTACTCAGCGAGAACTGGCGGCAAAGGCAGGGCTGAGCATCGCTGCCCTGCGAGACTTCGAGCAATCCCGGCGACATCACCCGCGAGCGAACTCGCTGGCCGCACTGGCCGATGCTCTCGGTCTTGACCCGGACCAGGCCGCCAGCCTTGGCCGGGCCGCCGCGCTGCCACGGCGACGCCCCGGTGCGGTGCCAGCACCGCGTACCTCGCCGGAGCACCCCCAGCTCGCCCGGCCGCTGCACTCGTCCGGACGCGATGCGGGGCTGTGGCTGACGGTACTTGGCCCGCTGGAGGCATGGGGGGACGGGATGCCGCTGTCTCTCGGTCCTCCCGCGCGACGCGCGGTGCTAGGGCTGCTGCTGATGGATCCCGGCGTGCTGGTGCGCCGGGACGCGATCGTCGACGTGCTGTGGGGAGATTCACCGCCCTGCACCGCCGTGGGCCTCGTCCAGGCCCACGTGAGCCGGATTCGCAGGCTCCTGAGCTCTCACAGCCGCGTCGGAGCCGATGAGGAAGCGATCGGCTCGGTCGGGGGTGCCTACCGGCTGACCGTTCCAGGCCAGGAAGTGGATCTGCCGGTCTTCCGGGATCTGGCCGCGCGGGCCGCCACGGCGTGGGCCGATGGTGACGATGCGACCGCCGTCGAATGCTACGAGCAGGCGGTGGGCTTGTGGCGCGGTGAGCCGCTCGCCGACGTGGACGTGCTCTGCGGGCACCCGGGCATCACCGCGCTGAGGCAGGAGCTAGCCGGGGTGCTGCTGCGTTATGCGGAGGTCGCCTGCGCGCTGGGCCAGCACTACCGGGTGCTGCCACGGCTGCGGTCGCTGGCCGATGCTGAGCCGCTCAACGAACCGGCGCATGCCTGCCTGATGATCGCGCTGGCGGGTTCGGGCCAGCAGGCGGCCGCCCTGCGTGTCTATGAGGACGCGCGGTCGCGCCTCGACCGGGAGCTGGGGATCTATCCGGGCGAAGAGCTCGCCGAGGCTTACGTGCGAGTGCTGCGACAGGACATACGCGCGGGGAACCGAGGGCGCCTGCATGCTCGCCCGCGGGCGTTTTCCGCCTCTGTGCCCATGGTGCCGAGGCAGCTTCCCGCCGGGCCGCGGTCTCTTACTGGCCGCGCTTGCGAGCTGGCCGCGCTGACCGTGCTGGTGGAACGGAACCTGAGGCAGGCCAGCGGCGTGACCATCGCCGCGCTGACCGGGATGGCCGGGATCGGCAAGACCGCGCTGGCCGTGCACTGGGCCCATCAGGTCGCCGACCGGTTCCCTGACGGGCAACTGTTCGTGAACCTGCGTGGTTCCGGCCCGTCCGGTGCACCGGTCACGCCGACCGACGCGGTGCGCAGTTTCCTGACCCCGCTCGCCGTGCCGCCCGCGCGGATCCCCCCGGACACCGACGGGCAGGCTGCCCTGTACCGCAGCCTGCTGGTTGGCCGGCGCATGCTGATCGTGCTGGACAATGCCCAGGACGCGGAACAGGTCCGCCCGCTGCTGCCGGGATCACCGGGATGCCTGGTGCTGGTCACCAGCAGGAACCGGCTCACTGGCCTGGCGGCCGCGGAGGGCGCTTACCTGATGACGCTGGGCGTCCTGACCGAGGCCGAGTCGCATGATCTGCTGGCCTCGAACCTAGATGCCGGACGGGTGACGGCTGAGCCAGGGACGGTCAGCGAACTGATCGCGCTGTGCGGCCGCCTGCCGCTGGCCCTGTGCGACGTCGCCGCCCGCGCCGTCGCGCGCCCCGGCCTGCCGCTGGCGACGCTTTCGGCCGAGATGCGGGACGCGCGGGGACGGCTGGACGCGCTGGAGACGGGAGAACCGGTCACCAGCGTCAGGATGGTGTTCTCCTGGTCGCGGGCCAGGCTCGGAAACTCCGCGTCGCGTATGTTCCGGTTGCTGGGGGTTCATCCGGGTCCGGATATCACCATTCCGGCAGCGGCGAGTCTAGCTAGCCTGTCGCCAGGACAAGCGCACCTGGCCGTGGCGGAGTTGTGTGACGAGCACCTGCTCACGGAGTACGTTCCCGGCCGCTACACCTGTCATGAACTGCTGCGCTCCTACGCGGAGGAGGAGGCGAGCACCCGCGAGAGCGAAGCCGACCGGCAGGGCGCCATGCGCCGCACGCTTGACCACTACTTGCACGCTGCCACCGTGGCTTCGGGTCTCCTCTATCCTGGCCAGCCCGAGGTAACCCGGCCCCCGTCGCAGCCGGGTGTCACGCTCGAGGAAATCGGAGGATCCGGGCAGGCGGCCGAGTGGTTTGAAAATGAACAGCATGTCCTGCTCAGCGTGATCAGGCAGGCCGCCGAAGGCGGCTACGCTCCTTACGCCTGGCAGCTGCCCTGGGTCGCCGGATGGTATCTCCGGGGCGAGGCGTACTGGCAAAGCCTCGCCGCGGCTCAGGAATCCGCACTGGCGGTCGCCGTGAGGCTGAATAATCTCGCCGGGCTGGTGATGGCCCGCCAGCACCTTGGCTGGCTGAGATTCCTGCTCGGCGACGTCGTCAGCGCCGGCCATCATCTGGATGAGGCCATCGAGTTGGCTGGGCGGTTCGGTGACAGCCGGCTTCGTGCCCTGTCCGGCCTTAGCCGCGCCTATGTCCTGCAGGCACAGCATCGCGTTCCGGAAGCAATGGTCCAGGCCAGGCAAGCGCTGCGGCTCTACCATGCCGTCGGAGACGCGCGGGGAGAGGCCCGTGCCCTCTACGCGATCAGCTGGCATCTTGTCCAGTTTGGTGATCACCAGCAAGCGGTAAAGTTCAGCAGCCGGGCCTTCATGGCTTACCGCCAATTTCCCTATGTCGCTGACCCTTGGCCGTGGGCGCAACTATTATCGGTTACCGGACGGGCGCGTGACTCCCCATGCCGAAGATCGCCCGACTTGTCCAACCAGCGATAGTCGCCAGTTAAACGTATCTCCGAATGATGGACTTAGCTTATTCTTTAACCTGGGCTTTTGTGCTTTGCCCTGAGCGTGAGTTCCCTCTTCGTCGTTTGCCCACGTCGTAGCGTGGTGCCGGGTCGCGGATTTCGTCACCGGGGCCCAGCCGGACCGCGTCCAGCACCGCGGTCCAGGACGCAGCCGGCCGATGCCGACCCGGGCGTGTCTGACCGCAGGCATAGGCGGTCATACAGGCATGAATATCCACCCGGAACCGCGACCGCAAGCCAAGCGGCCCGGCTCCGGCGGCATCATCTGGCAAGCTATCCATCACGGCCTTCGTTCATGACCGGTGTCCTTTGGCGAGAACACATGATCATGCGGAGGCCGGACTCACGCACCGCGACACGCCGGGCAATACCGGCAAAACCCCTGATCAGAGACCCCAGAGGTTAAATAAAAAGATTAGGCGAATAATCGCAGATCGATATGTCCTGATGCTTGACCGTGTAATTCCGGTAAGCGGCGGAGTTTTATCAGGAAACGACCGAATATCAGGTAAGATCCAGATGCGAGAGGTTCCTGGGCGCCTGGTCGGCGTCGCCGGGTTACCCGGCAAATTCGCGTATTCGATGGAAGATGCCCGCGCGCGGGCCGTTCCCTGCGGATAGCAAGGTAACTGCCCAGGGGATGCGGTTATGCTCAGCATGTCGCAGGTTTTCGCTGGTTCTCAGCCAGGTACCGGTCGATACGGTACCCTTCGCTCAATCGTCATCCGGGTGCGTAAGGGGCATGGTGGAGATCGATTGGCGTTGCCTTCGGGAGAAGCGTCCATAGGCGGTAAGATGATAGAGCGGATTCTGCCTTCGAGGGTCGCTACGGCCGAGTCGTTCGGGGATGATCTCGCTGCCGTGCTCTTTCCGCAAGAACGCGCCGCCGTCGCGCGGGCATCGGAGAGCCGACGGAGGGAATTCGCCACCGGACGTGCCTGCGCCCGGACGGCAATGACCCGGCTGGGCCTGCCGGAGGTCGCCGTGCCGCGCGGGCCCCGTGGCGCCCCGCAATGGCCGGAAGGGGTAACCGGCAGCATCACGCACTGCGCCGGGTATCGCGCCGCTGCGGTCGCCCTGACCAGGGATGTCGTATCGATGGGAGTGGATGCGGAGCCCAACGAGGCGCTGCCCGACCAGGGCATGCTCGAGCTGATCGCTCGTGGCGAGGAGTGTGTCCGCCTTGGCCAGCTCGCCGCCGGGATCCCCGGCGTCTGCTGGGATCGCTTGCTTTTCAGCGCCAAGGAATCCGTCTACAAGACGTGGTTTCCGCTGGCCCGGCGCTGGCTGGGCTTCGAGTCGGCGGACATCCTCATCGATCCGCGCGAAGGCACGTTCACCGCGCGCCTGCTCGTGCCGGGTCCCCTGGTAAAAGGGACTCCGCTCACCATGCTGAACGGACGCTGGCTTGCCTATCAGGGACTCTTGCTGACCACGGTCGTGGTTTCCGGCTGATAGCGGACGGGTTCGGCCGGGAAGATCTGCCGCAGGACGCGTGGCCTATCCGGATTATGCTCGAGCTCTTCGGGATAACCGACGGACACCTCTTCGAACCGGACGCCGTCTTGCCAGGCGGTGCCGGGAATGTGCAGGTGCCCGTAGACGACAGCCTGGGCGCGGAACCGCAGGTGCCAGTCGGCGGTTCGCTCGGTGCCGCACCACTGGGCGAATTCCGGGTACTTCAGGACCCGCGTTGGCTCACGGGTCAGCGGGAAGTGGCTGACCAGCACCGTACGGGTTCCTGGCCGCAGCGCCGCCAGCCGCCGCTCGGTCACCTCGACACGCGCGTGGCACCACGCGTCCCGGCCCGGATAAGGGTCGTGGTGCAGCACGGCCTCATCGGAACACACGATGCCGGTCTCGTACGCCCGGGCGAGGGCCTCCGCCTTGGTGGTCGTGCCGTCCGGCCGGAACGAGTAGTCGTACAGCACGAACAGCGGCACGATTGTCAGCGGCCCGCCCGTCCCCTCCCACAGCGGAAACGGGTCCTCGGGTGTGATCACGCCAATCCGGCGGCACATGGACACCAGGTACCGGTACCGGTCCTCGCCGCGCAACTGGACCGGATCCGTGCTGAGCGTCCACAGCTCATGGTTACCGGGAACCCAGACCACGGTGTCGAACCGGGCACGCAGCGTGCGCAGGGCCCACTCGATGTCCGCCGCTTTCTCCGCCACGTCCCCGGCGACAAGCAGCCAGTCGCGCGGGGAGTCCGGCCACAGCCGGGCCACGAATTCGCGGTTCGCGGGAAAGGTGACGTGCAGATCGCTGACGGCCAGCAGCCGTCCCGGCGGGTGCGCGCTCAGCCGGCCTCCTCCTGGTCCGCCCCGGCGTGTTCTCCGCTGCCGGCGGATTCCTCCTCGGTAAGGGCCGTGAGCAAGCTGTTCAGCCGCCGGACGAACGTGGTGGGATCCTCGATCCGGGCGCCGAGGGTGAGCACCGCCTGGTTGAACAGGACCTGGGCCCACTCACCGATATGCTTGCCGTCCTGGCCGCCGTTGAGCCGCTGAATGAGCGGGTGCTTCGGGTTGAGCTCGAGCACCGCCTGGCGCGGCAGGCCGCTTCCGCGCAGCCGCTGCATGAGGTTGATGTCGATCTCAGGCTCGTTGCTCACGATGCAGGCGGGCGAGGTGGTGAGCCGGGTGGACAGGCGCACGTCCCATGCCTGCCCGGCCAGATACGCCTTCAGCTTGCCGAGCAGGTCCGCGTACTCGGCGTCGGCCTGCTCCTTGGCTTGCTTTTCTTCCTCGTCCGCCAGTGCGCCGAGGTCGCCGTCGCCCTGGGCGACGGACTGCAGCTTCTTGCCGCCGAACTCGCGCAGGCTGGACACTACCCAGTTGTCGACGCCCTGGCTGAGCAGCAGCACCTCCACTCCCTTGGTGCGGAACGCCTCCAGGTGCGGGCTGGACTTGGCCGCGGCGAGCGACGGTGCCAGCAGGTAGTAGATGTCCTCCTGGCCTTCCTTCATCCGCGTGACATAGTCGGCCAGCGAGGTGTCCGGGTCGTCGGTGGCCGACTTGGTGGAGCTGAACCGCAGCAGCTTGGCGATCTCGTCCCGGTTGGAGTAGTCGTCGGCGATACCCTCCTTGAGGGTCATGCCGAACTCTTTCCAGAACGTCGCGTACTTCTCCGGCTCGTTCTCGGCGAGTTCGGCGAGCCGCCGCAGGACCTTCTTCACCGCGTTGACGCGGATGTTATCCACCGCTCGGCTGCCCTGCAGGATCTCCCGGGAGATGTTCAGCGGCAGGTCGGAGGAGTCGATGACGCCGCGGATGAACCGCAGGTACTTCGGCAGGATCTGGCCCGTGTCCTCCATGATGAACACCCGCTGCACATGCAGCCGGATCCCGCGCCGAGCTTCCTGCACCCACAGGTCGTACGGCGCGCTTGACGGGATGAACAGCAGCAGCGTGTATTCGTATATCCCCTCGATCTTGGCGTGCAGCCAGGCGAGTGGATCGGTGAACTCGCCGGCGATGTGCCGGTAAAAGTCGCTGTAGTCCTGGTCGGTGAGCTCGCTCTTCGGGCGCGCCCACAGCGCCGATGCCCGGTTGACCGCCACGTCTGGTTTCGGCTTGCCCTCTTCCTCCTCGGCCTTGTCCTCGGGCTCGCCGGGCATCAGGATCGGCACGCTGATGTGGTCGGAGTACTTCTCGATGATCGATCGCAGCCGCCACCCGTTCAGCAGGTCGTCCTCGCCTTCGCGCAGCTGCAGCACGATCGTGGTGCCCCGGTCGGCCCGTTCGGTCGTCTCCAGCGTGTACTCGCCCTGGCCGTCCGATTCCCACCGCACCCCCTCGCCCGGCTCCAGGCCCGCCCGCCGGGTGGTCAAGGTCACCCGCTCGGCGACGATGAACGAGGAGTAGAACCCCACCCCGAACTGGCCGATCAGGGTCGCGTCCTTGCGCGCGTCGCCGGTCAGGGACCGCAGGAACTCCCGGGTCCCTGACTTGGCGATCGTGCCGATGTTCGCGATCACCTCATCCCGGCTCATGCCGATGCCGTTGTCGGCGATGGTGATCGTGCCCGCGTCCTTGTCGTAGCTGACCCGGATCCGCAGCGGGCCCTCCGCCTCGGGTAGCTCGGAACGCGACAGCAGTTCCAGCCGCAGCCGGTCGATCGCATCCGAGGCATTCGAGATCAGCTCGCGCAGGAAAATCTCCTTATTGCTGTACAGAGAATGGACCATCAGGTCCAGGATCTGCGCCGCCTCCGCCTGGAAACTGAAGACCTCTTGCTCCGCCTGTACCGTCATCGGGCGCCTCCATGCATTCTTGTGGTAGCTCGTGCGAAAACCCCGGACCGGGCCCGCCATTGGCGTGCCGGCAGAATCCGACGTGACAGGGGAACGTCATAGCCTGCCCGGCGTGGCTGCCTAGCGCACCGCGGAGATGCTCGGGGCTGATGATCAGTTCGATAAGATTGCGGTCGGTGGCTCGCCCCTCGGCGGGGCCGATGAGCACGCGGAACGAAACCCTGCCGTCCGGCTCGGGGCTTATCGTCACCGATCCTTCGATGATCCCGGCGACTCCGGGCAGCAGCACCATGAATTGCTCCTATGCCGTGTCGTGCGGCGCGCGAATGGCGGTTGGCGGTCCGCCTGCGGTGCCGCCCTTGGAGCTTCGGGGCGGCACCGCAAGTCCCCGTCGTCCGGAACGGGATTCCACGACGACGTCAGCTGTCCAGCCAGCCATGCTTTCCCGCGAGTTCGAGGACGCTCTGCCGCACCTGCCGGATTTGCTGACCGGTCAGCGACGAGGCGCCGTCCAGCAGGAGTTCGGTAAGTTCCTGCCCGAATTCATCCGGCGAGAGGACGTCGCACATAGGCTCCTCGTCCGCCGGATGCTCCTCGTCTGGCCCTTGCGGTACTGGTGAAGGGAGCGTCTGGACAGCCGGAGCGGCCGGGGCCGGGGAAACCGGGGCCGGCGGCCTCGGCTGAGGCAGCACCACGGGCGGAGGCGGGATCCGCTGGAGGGACGGAGCCGGGTCCTTGTGCTCGGGCTCGTCGTCGACGAGATGCGCGGCGAACGCTTTGCGCCCCCTGTCGCCCGCCATAATCTTGAATCCGACCCGCATACCGGAGTGGAGCTCGTCCGTATCGCCGTCGAATACTGACGCGTGCAGAAAGATGTCCTCGCCACCGTCGTCTGCCGCGACAAACCCATAACCGCGTGCATGGTCGAACTGGAGTATCCTGCCTGTTTCCACCTGTACACCACCTCCGCTTCCAGCCAGCCGTCGACCCACAGTATGGCCGGGCAAAATAAATCACAATGGCGCGCCGATACGGTATTTGATCACGGGGCATAGCGCTGTTTGACCGGTGCGGGGCCGCACTTGAACATGGCGGCCGGGGCCGGCGAAGGCGTAACGTAACCCGGGAGACCGGTGACGGTGCTCCTGCCCGCCCAGATGCGCGGACGAGCTGCACTCGCCCAGGGGCCAGGCTGGACGACGAGGAGTCACGCGCGTTCGGGCTGCCGTTTTCCCCGGTCACCACTTATCGAATACTAGCGTATTCAACTAAGGGCAGCATTCAGTAGAACCGGTATTATGCCGCACTAGTGGCAGAAGATAAGATCGTGGTAGCGATCCGGCAACCCGAGAGGAATATTTGGTGGCAACGAACCCGTTCGAAGACGAGGATGCCAACTATTTCGTCCTGATCAACGATGAAGGCCAGCACTCGCTGTGGCCTGTCTTCGCGGACGTTCCCGACGGCTGGAAGGTCATCTTCGGGGAAGACAAGCGAAAGGCGTGCCTTGACTTTATCGAGGAGAACTGGACCGACATGCGCCCGAATAGCCTGATCAGGCAGATGGAGGCCGACGCCGCCGCCAGGCAGAACGGTTCTACGGGGAACGGGGCCGGAACGGCGGCTAAGAAGGAGGCGGAGCGAATCGGCTGACAGCTCACGGACCCGTTGCCCTGCTCGTGCGCTCGGCGCGACGATTGCCGCCTTCCCCGGCCAGGGGCGGCGCCGGATGTGGGCCGGCGGACGCGTCCGCGACCGTGTCCATGATCTGCTGGCCGCCCCGTCCGGCTGAAATCTTTGATGACGAACGGGGCTGAGTTCCCGCGGCGGTACCCGGCGAGCGCGGCGGCCCGCCGGGGGGAGGCGCGGCCCGCCACCATCTCGGCGTACCCCAGGCCGTCCCGCGCATATCCCTCGAGCCAGTGGTGGCCGACGTCACCAGCTGAGCACGAGTCGCGTTTTCATGCCCCGGGCGGTTACTGCTGATCCTGGCCGGGAATGAATCGGCTCCCGGATAGGCTCTACCTTGCGGTCCTGGTTGTCCTGCGTTCGCGTCGGTTGCGGGCTCACGGAGAACGATGCTGCGTGCTTCCCTTCAGGACCGCAGAAGCAGCGCCGGGAGCCGACCCGCACGCTGATGGCCCGTTGCGACGATAGTCCGCTGTAACGGAGGCCGAGCCCGGGGGCGGCGCTCCACAGCGTGGCCAGGGCCGTAACCAGTGCGGGAGTGTATAGGTGCTTGACGAGCAAGTCGGTTGTTCACTGGCCGGGGACGATGACGCGGATGCCAGCGGCTTCGCCGAGCTGGGGCTGGCCCCCGGGTTGTGCCGAGTGCTGTCTGGCCTCGGTTACGAGGAGCCGACGCCTATTCAGCGCGCGGCCGTCCCGCCGCTGATCGCGGGCCGTGACCTGGTCGGGCAGGCCGCGACGGGGACCGGCAAGACGGCCGCCTTCGCGCTTCCCGTGCTCCAGCGGATCCTCGGCGGGAGCGAGCGGACGGGAGTGCTCGCCCTGATCCTCGTACCCACGCGCGAGCTCGCGATGCAGGTCTCCGAGGCGATGCATACCTACGGGCGCGACATGAGCGTGCGCGTGCTGCCGGTCTACGGCGGGACGCCGATCAGCCGGCAGCTGCGGGCGCTCGAACGCGGCGTCGACGTCGTGGTGGCGACGCCCGGGCGGGCGCTCGACCACATCGCCCGGGGCACGCTGGACTTGAGCGGCCTCGAGATCGTCGTGCTCGACGAGGCCGACGAGATGTTCGACATGGGCTTCGCCGAGGACATCGAGGCGATCCTGGGCAAGACCCCGGAGGGCCGGCAGGCCGCGCTGTTCTCGGCGACCATGCCGCCGCGGATCGACGGCATGGTGCGCCGCCACCTGAGCGACCCGGTGCGGGTCGAGCTCGGCCGCAAGACGTCGGCGCCGTCGCCCGAGAGCCTCCTGGTGCGGCAGACCGCCTACCTGACACCACGCGGGTACAAGCCCGCCGCCCTCATGCGCGTGCTCGACCTGGAGACGCCGGCCGCCGCGATCGTCTTCTGCCGGACCAGGGACGAGGTGGACGAGCTCACCGAGACCCTGAACGGCAAGGGCTACCGGGCCGAGGCGCTGCACGGCGGAATGGACCAGCAGCAGCGCGACCGGGTCATGGGACGGCTGCGCGGGGGCAGCCTCAATCTCCTCGTGGCTACCGATGTCGCCGCTCGCGGTCTCGACGTCGACCTGCTCACGCACGTGGTGAACTACGACGTGCCGAGCGCGCCGGAATCCTATGTGCACCGCATCGGACGTGTCGGCCGGGCGGGCCGCGAAGGCACCGCCATCACGCTGGCCGAGGTACGCGAGCACAAGATGCTCAAGGCCATCGAGCGGGTGACCGGGCGGCCGATCGCGATCGAGAAGGTGCCGACCGTGGCCGGCCTGCGCGCCCGGCGCCTGGAGCGGACCCGCGATGTCCTCCGGCAGATGGTGCTCGAAGACGACCTTGACGCCTTCCGGTCCGTGGTGGGGCCGCTCGGTAACGAGTTCGGCATCTACGAGGTGGCACTGGCCGCGGTCAAGCTGGCCGCCGAGGCGAGCGGAACGCCTCGCGACGAAGAGGAACTGCCCGAGGTCGAGCTGCCTTCGCCAGACGACCGCGGTGGGCGGGGCAAGGCCGCGGGCCGCGACCAGCGGCGCGGGCGCCCGGGAGCCAAGGGCACGACGCGGCTGTTCGTCGGGACGGGCCGTTCGTCCGGAGTCCGGCCGCAGGACCTCGTCGGCGTCATCGCCCGCAAGTCGTCCCTGTCCGGCAAGGAGATCGGCGCGATCGAGATCGCCGATCGCTTCTCGCTCGTCGAGGTCCCCGAGACCGCAGCCGACGACGTGGTCGCGGCGCTGCGGCAGGTCAGCATCAAGGGCCGGAAGACGACGGTCCGCCGCGAACGCTACTCCGTCGCCCGGTAGCGGCCCCCGGTCCGCCGGTTCCTGCTATAGAGAGACCCATGATCTCGCCGGAGCGCCATGCCCGCTACGCGCGACTCGGTTTTTCGCCGAGCCCGGCCGAGAGGAACGGGGTAGCGTTCCCTGACGGTTCGGCGTACTTCTGCAGCGCGCTCACCGACCAGGGACGGCAAGCCCGCGAGGCGATCGAGGTGGCCACCGATCCTCAGTGCCGTCCGGTTATCGAGTCGCTGGGCGGCGATTTCGACGATGCCGTCGGCGTGCTGGCCCCGATGGGAAGGTAGATCCGGGCGCTGGGCGGCTATCCGGCCTCCGGGCCGCACGAGCGCGGTCGGAAAACCTGGACAAACCGGAAAAATAACAATGACCTGGAGTCACTGAAACCCCAGGTCAATACAGGTGCGCCGCCAGGGACTCGAACCCCGAACCCGCAGATTAAGAGTCTGCTGCTCTGCCAGTTGAGCTAGCGGCGCCTTCGGAACGCTGTGATCGTAGCAGCAATCGGCGGGGCATTGCGAATCGCACCGACGGCCAGCTTCTCGTCCTCACACCCGACGCGCCGGCTATCTCCTATGATGTCGATCGGGAAGATGGGAAATGCCGCGGCCACCCGGAAGAAAAGCTTCAATCGGCTCATAATCCGGACCGCATGTGGTAGCTCTCGAAGGAGACCGCCCGCATCGGCCTCGGGGTCGCAACTACGATGTGCGTTGAACCGGATGCGGAATGTGGACGTAGACAGACGTGTAGAGAAGCCAGGCAGAGTGGGGTATTTCCGGGTGACGAGGGCATGACCAACCGTAACGTTGTAGAGTCGGCGTCCGTGTCGCAAGCGCGCCAGCTCCCCGTGCCGGAGGCCGCCAAGCTCCCCCGGAAGCAAACCGGGCTCCCCCCGCAGGAAACCGGGGTCCCCGCGGCGAAGGAGCAGGGGACCCGGCTGGGCTGGCTCGACGTGCTCCGCGGGGTGGCCGCGCTCGCCGTCGTCTTCGACCACACGAGCTACTACGCGCTCCAGCACGTGCGGACGCTCATCTACCAGTGGTTCGACCCGGGCAACTACGGCGTCTTCGTCTTCTTCCTCGTCAGCGGCTACATCGTGCCGGCGTTGCTCGAGCGTAAAGGCAGCGTCCGGACCTTCTGGGTCAGCCGCCTGTTCCGCCTCTATCCGCTGTACCTGCTGGTCGTGGCCATCGCGGTCGCCTTCTACCTGACGAACGTCGGGTCGGCCCGGGGTGAGGCCTCCGACCCGGTGGGGTCCTTCCTGTCCCAGCTGCTGCTGATGTCCAACGTGCTGTCCGGGCAGAACCTCCCCAACGTGGTCTGGTCGCTGTCCTACGAGATGATCTTCTACCTGCTGCTCACCGCCCTGTTCATCGCCCGGGCGCACAAGCGCAGCAGCTGGTACGCGCTGGGCTTCGCGGTCGCCGCGGTCGTCATCGGCGGCCTGCTGCCGCGGAACTACCTGGTCGGTCACGTGGCCCCGTTGCGGCTGGTCGCGCTCGTCGCCGATCTGGCCGTGCTGGGCGGGCTGGCCTTCGCGATCGTCCTGCGCGGCATGTCGCGGCTGCTCGGCGCGGCGCTCGCGGCGGTAGTGGCCGTCACGCTGCTCGCCTTCAACGGCGGCTGGATCTGGCCGTGGGAGGCGCTGTCCATCCTCGCCCTGATGTTCACCGGCACGATGTTCTACCGGGCCGAACAGGGCCAGTACTCGTGGCGCAAGGCCATCGCGATCGGCGTGGCCGTGCTGGGGCTCGCCATCGTGGCCGGCCTGTGGCACAGCCGGGCCTGGGGCATGTCGGCGCACGCCGAGCTGCTCTGGTCGCGCCGCTGGGTCTCCGCGTTCGGCCTGGCCGCCCTGACCTTCGCGGCCGGGCTGTCGCTGCGGCACGTCAAGTGGCCGCGGGCCCTGACCTGGCTGGGCCTGATCAGCTACTCCGTCTACCTGCTGCATCCGCTGGTCATCGAGGCCTACCACCACTTCTACCCGTCGCGCCAGCACCACTTCTACCTGCAGGTGCTGATCGCCGTGGGCCTGCTGGTCATCATCATCGCGCTCAGCTCGGTGACCTACCTGTGCGTCGAACGGCCGATGCAGAACGTCGGCCGCCGGGTGGGCCGCTGGCTGGACACCAGGTTCGGCCCCGACCGGATCCCGGAAGTGGTTCCCGTCGACCCGCGGCCGGCCATGGCCGGCCGCGGCCGCCCGGCCAACGAGTAACCGAGGCGGCCCGGCCCGTCCATTTCCCCAAGCCGGATGCTGCATCCTGGTGTCATGCCACAGACGTCGGCGGCTGAGCTGCCAAACCCGCGCGAACCCGGCCCGCCCTACCGCATCTGCCTGGTCTGCCTGGGGAACATCTGCCGCTCGCCGATGGCCGAGACCGTCCTGCGCGCCGCGCTGGACGAGGCCGGCCTCGACGGCGCGGTCGTCGTGGACAGCGCGGGCACGGGGGACTGGCATATCGGCGACGCGATGGACCCGGACGCCCGGGCCACGCTGGCCGGCCGACGGGTACGACGGCTCCGCCCACCGGGCCCGGCAGTTCGAGCCGTCCTGGCTGGACGGCCGCGACCTGATCCTGGCCATGGACGCCCGTAACCTCGCCGACCTGAGGCGGATGGCGCAGGGCCGGGACCGCGAGCGGATCCGGCTGTTCGGCGAGGTGGGCGGCCTGCCCGAAGCCAGCGGCCGCGGCCGTGACATCCCCGACCCCTGGGGCGGCGGCCCGAAGGAGTTCGGCCAGGTCCTCGACATGCTCCGGACGGCCGCGCCGGTCATCGCCGCCCAGGTGGCCCGGCTGCTCGGGTGACCTCGTTCAGCCCGGTCGCGCGCCGGGTCGCCCGGCTGACCGGCCTGGCGGTCCGTGACGCGCGCGCCGTCGGCACCCAGCACGGCTACCAGCACCTGATGCTGACGCTGGCCGGCGGCCAGCGCGCGTTCGCCAAGGTGACGACCGCGGACGACCCCGCCGTGGATGACGCGGCGCCCGCCGCCGCCAGTACCGCGTTCGCGGCCGAGGCGAGCGGCCTGCGCTGGCTGGCCGAGGCGGACGCCGTCCCGGTGCCCGAGGTCCTGGCCGTCACCGCGGCCGCGCTCGTCATCTCGATGATCCCGCCCGGGCGCGCGTCCGCGTCGGCCGCGTTCGGGTTCGGCGCCGGGCTGGCCCGGCTGCACGCCGCGGGGGCCGCCGGTTTCGGCGCTCCCTGGCCGGGCGTCATCGCCAGCCTGCCATTGGACAACACGCCCCTGGAGGGGCCGCCGGACTGGCCGCGATGGTACGCCAGCCGCCGGCTGCTGCCCTACCTGCGGATGGCGGTGGACTCGGGCGCGCTCGACCGCCAGGACGCCCGCCTGGTCGAAGCGGTGACGGACCGGATCGGCTCGCTGGCCGGGCCGGCCGAGCCGCCCAGCCGCATCCACGGCGACTGCTGGGCCGGGAACGTGCTCTGGTCGGGCGACCAGGGCTGGCTCGTCGACCCGGCCGCCCACGGCGGCCACCGTGAGACCGACCTGGCCATGCTGGCCCTGTTCGGCGCGCCCGAGCTGGACCGCATCCTGGCCGGCTATAACGACACGGCGCCGCTCGCACCGGGCTGGCGGGACCGGGTCCCGCTGCACCAGCTGCATCCCCTGCTGGTGCACGCGTGCCTGTTCGGCGCGTCCTACGCCGAGGGGGTCAGGAGCGCGGCTCGTTCCGCCCTCTCGGCCTAGCTGGACGCGCCGGGCCCAGACGCGCACCGGGCCCAGATGCGCCGAGTTCCGGTGCCGCCCCTCGTCAAACCCCTACAATTGGTCCCCATTGGGGCGACAGATCAGGAATGGCATTCGGGGACACCTGGGGAAGTTGGCACCATCGTGAGCGCAAGTGACGGTCGTTCGGCCGGAGACCAGGCCGGGGGGCCTGGTGGCCCCGGCCACCAGGCGGGCCCGGGCGGGATCCCGCCGAGCTTCGGCGCGTCCTCACCCGAGCCGCCGGCACCATCCACGCCACCAGCATCCGCCGCCCCGCCCGCCCCCAGCCCACCAGCAGCCAGCCCGCCCGCACCCAACCCACCAGTGCCCGGTACTCCCGCCCCCGAGGCCGCGGGTCCCGCCCGAGCCGGCGACGGCCCCTCGGTCGGCTGGTACCCCGGCCCCCCGGCCGCCGGGCCCTTCGCCAGCCCGTCCACCCCGCCCCGGCGCCGCCTTCCCGGCCTGTCCCGGCCGGGCAAGTCCCGGCCGGCCGGATCCGGCCGCCGGTCCCTGTCCTGGGGCGGCCGCGGCGCGCTGATGAACGTCCTGCTGTTCGGGGCCGGACCGCTCGCCCTGGCCGGCATCATCGTGGCCGCGTTCGTGATCGTGACCCCGGGCAAGGGGGCGGCCGCCAGCCTCGGCTTCAGGGCCGGCCCGGCGCCCAGCACGCAGCAGATCTCAGCCAGTGCCCTGGCTACTCCCTCGCCGTCGCCTTCGGTGTCACCGTCGGCGCACAAGAAGAAGCACCCGCACGCGACCAGTTCCGCCTCGCTTCCGGACAAGGCGGCACCGCGGCCCAGCGCGAGCAAGCAGGCTCACAAGGCCACCCCCAAGCCCGCGCACAAGTCCGGCGGCGCCCGGGTGACGGCGCACAGCCTGGGCCTGCCCGACTTCGCCGGGTACTGCCAGCACATCGGCCACCACACCGCCGAGGTGGTCGCCAGCAACGCTTACGGCTGGCGCTGCTCCCTCTACCCGGCCCTGGCGCTCAACGTCGGCAGCGTCTGCGCGTGGAGCTACCACCTGAGCACCAGCCAGGTGATCGACGTGAGCACCAACTTCAGCGACCCCAACGCCTGGCAGTGCTGGCGCGTCAACCGGTACCTGGGCCCGCTCGACTTCGCCAGCTACTGCGCCGGAGCCGGCCTCGGCACCAGCAAGCTCGTCGCGAACGACGCCTACGGCTGGTACTGCACCGAGCCCTCGGCCCCGGTCGACACGACGGCCGCCTGCGATTCTCTCTACCACGTGAGCGGCGCGGTCTCCCGCTTCACGCTCTTCGCCAACCCCAGCTCCTGGCAATGCTGGGGCTAACCAGAAATCATTTACCGAACGACTTCCGTCCCCGCCCCCGTCCCCCCGCCAGCCGTCCCGGGGTAACCGCGTCAGCCCTCGGACGCCCCGGATTCGGCCGGCGCCTCACTCAGCTCGTCCAGGTCGTCGTCCCCGGTCATGTCACCCTGGGCTTCGGCGTCGAGCGGCAGGGCGATCCGGAACGTCGCGCCCTGGTCGGGCGCGGTCCGCACCGAGGCGACCCCGCCGTGCGCGGCGACGAGCGCGTTCACGATGGCCAGGCCGAGCCCGTTCCCGCCGGTGGCACGGGTCCGGGCCTGGTCCGCGCGGTAGAAGCGCTCGAACACGCGCTGGGCCTGCTCCGAGGTCATGCCGGGACCGTGGTCGGTCACGTCGAGCGTCACGGCCGCCGCCGAACCCGGTACCCGCGGGTCGAGCGTCCCCGATCCGATCGACACCTCGATGGGCGTCCCGTCCGGGGTGTGGGTGAGCGCGTTGCTCATCAGGTTGCCGATGACCTGCCGCAGCCGGGGGTCGTCCCCGGTCACCAGGAACGCGGCGCCAGGCTGCACCGATAGCTCGATGGTGCGGCTGGGGGCGAGCAGGCGGGCGTCGTGGACCGCGTCGGCGGCCAGCGAGAGCAGGTCGATCGGCTGCCGGGCCAGCGGCCGCTGCTGGTCCATCCGGGCCAGCAGCAGCAGGTCCTCGACGAGCAGGCCCATCCGGGCCGCTTCCTTCTCCACCCGCTGCATGATCCGGTCCAGGTCGTCCGGCAGGAGGCCGCCGCCGAGGGCCGGCGTCGCCGTCTCGCCGGAGTCCCAGTGCTTCACCAGCCCGCCGCGCTGACGGTAGTACTCGGCGAAACCGCGGATGGCGGTCAGCGGGGTGCGCAGTTCGTGGCTGGCGTCGGCGACGAAGCGGCGCATCCGCTCCTCGGACTGGTGGGCCGCCGCCTCGGACTCTTCCCGCGAGTGAAAGGCCGTCTCGATCTGGTTCAGCATGATGTTCAGCGACCGGCCGAGGCTGCCGATCTCGGTGCGCGGGTCGCGCTCGGGCACGCGCCGGTTCAGGTGCCCCTCGGCGATCTCGCCGGCCGTCTCCTCGATATCGACCAGCGGCCGCAGGCTAGCCCGGACCATGGCGATCCCGGCCAGCAGCAGCACGAGCACGATCACGATGCTGACGATCAGGTCGACGCCGGTGAGCCGCTGGATGGTGCCGTAGACGCTGCTGACGTCGGTCCCGACGATCATGGTGCCGGTAGTGCCGCCCGTGACCGGCTCGTTGTAGCTGATCAGCCGCCAGCGGTCGCCGGGCGCCGGCCCGGAGATGGTGAGGGTCAGCCCGGGATCCGCCGCCAGCCGCGACGCCACCGCCGCTACCGCCGCCGTGGTCGGGCCGGCGCCGCTACCCGAGCACGACGTGCTCATCCCGTTCGCGGCCGGCTGGATGATCTGCTGGATAGTGCCGCCGTTCGGGATCCACCAGACCGCGTTGCCCGTGTTGGCGAGCTCGAGGCCGGCGTTCCCGCAGCCTCTGGCGCCGAACGCGTCGTTCACCGCGTTTACGGAGATCTGCTCGATCGTGGCGGACCGGAGGGTGTTATCCGTCTGCCCGAGCAGGTAGCCCCGCAGGATCGAGGCGCCGACGCAGCTGATCACGACGAGGGCGACGATCACCAGCGTGATGAGCGTCGCGATCAGCTTGGTCTGCAGCGGAGTCCGGCTGTACAACCGCCGTATCCCCTGCCAGGGCCGCGCCCTCTCGCGGCCGCCCTGGCTCTGTACTCCCGCCGTCATGCCGAGCTCACATCATCAGGAAGAAGGCAGCCGCAGCACGTATCCCACGCCGCGCAGCGTGTGGATCAGCCGGGGCTCTTTGGTGTCGACCTTGCGCCGCAGCACGGACACGTAGGACTCGACGATGCCAGTGTCGCCGCGGAAGTCGTAGTCCCAGACGTGATCGAGGATCTGCATCTTGGACAGGACGCGGTTGGCGTTGCTCATGAAGTACCTGAGCAGCTTGAATTCGGTGGGGGAGAGCTGGATCTGCTCCCCGCCCCGCCACACCTCGTGGCTTTCCTCGTCGAGCTCGAGGTCGGCGAAGGTCAGCCGGGGGGTCGGCTCGACGCCGTCGCCGCGGGTCCGGCGGAGCACGGCGCGGATCCGGGCGATGACCTCTTCCAGGCTGAACGGCTTGGTGACGTAGTCGTCGCCGCCCAGCGTGAGGCCGCGGATCTTGTCCTCGGTGGCGTCCCTCGCGGTCAGGAAGACGACCGGGATGCGGGCACCGCCGCCGCGCAGCCGCCTGATGACATCGAAGCCGTCCATGTCGGGCAGCATGACGTCGAGCACGATGAGGTCGGGCCGGTGTCGCTGAGCGGCCTGTACCGCCTCGGTTCCGGCTGCCGCCGTGACGACGTCGAAACCCGCGTAGCGCAGGCTCGCGGACAGCAACTCGAGAATGTTCGGCTCGTCTTCGACCACGAGGAGCCGGGCATCCGGTCGCTGCCGCGCATCGGTCAGCGTTTCCATGTTCTGTATTGTCACCCGCCACGCTGAGGATAACCTGAAGGTCCGCTGGATAAGGTCTTCGTCCCGTAGCCGCTGCTCCGGGGGTTACCGCGTGGCCGGCCCGGCCCCGCGCCAGTAGGCGATGGCGGCGGGCCGCGAGCCCACGCCGAGCTTGGAGTAGATCCGCCTGACGTGGTTCTTCACGGTTTTCTCGGCTAGGAACAGATGAGCGGCGATCTCCCCGTTGGTCTGCCCGTCCGCGATGAGCGACATGACCTCCACTTCGCGTGCGGATAGCCCGTGCGGCTCTCCGGCGCCATTAAGAACGGGTCCCTCGCCTCCGTCTGGCCGAGGGACCTTGTGATCGTCCATCTGACCTCCGACTGCGGACGCGGACCCGGCGGGGTCCGTACCGCAGCGAACGTACCAAACACGGTAGGTACCACGTCAATCCATGAAGGTTCATGCGAATGGGCGCACGAACCGATATGGGCTGACTTAGTAAGTACATGTACCCAGCCATCCCGACCTGCATACACGCGGCCGGGCGAGAGCTAGGCCGTGCCCTGGACGGCGGAGCCGGTGATGAGGTTCTTGGGCAGTGCCTGGTCGTGGCCAAGATCACTGAAGAACTGCTTGGCCGCGGCGGTGTTCCACTCCACTACCGACCCGGCGGCCGTGTTCGCGAACTGACCGAACGGCACCGTGGTGGTCACCGGGTCCCGCAGCGCGAACGCGACGGAGACCAGCTGCGTCAGGCCGGTGCCCTGGTCGATCGAGATCGCGCCCGCCGCGCCGTTGGCCGCCGGGACGATCGCGAACGGGTTGGCCAGCGTCCCGGCCGACGTCATCTTGGACAAGATGCCCTTGAGCAGAACCCGCTGGTCCTGCTCGCGCTGCAGGTCGCCCTCGGCGAACGCGCGGGTGCGGACGAAGCCGAGCGCCTGGTCGCCGTTGAGGGTCTGGCAGCCCGCCTTGAGGTTCAGCCCGGCCTTCGGGTCCTTCATCGGCGCCTTGAGGCACATCTGCACGCCGCCGACGTCGTTGACCACGGTGACGAGGCCGCCGAAGCCGATGCCCATGTAATGGCTGATGGGCAGCCCGGTGGCGTTCTGCACGGTCTGGACCAGCAGCTTCGGGCCGCCGAAGTCGTAGGCGGCGTTCAGCTTGTTGTAGCCGTGCCCGGGAATCGGCAGGTAGGAGTCCCGCGGCAGGCTGACCAGCGTGGGCCGGGTCCCGTTGGACGGCACGTGCAGCAGCATGATCGTGTCGGACCGCTGGCCGCTGATGTCATGCCCCAGGGCCAGCTGGTTCTCTTCGTTCTTGTTCAGCCCCGCGCGGCTGTCGGATCCCGTGATCAGCCAGTTCGTCCCGGCCGAGGTGAACGCCGTCGGCACGAGCGCGTCGACCTTGGTCAGCTTCGAGCTCACGCTGAAGTAGACGGCCACCCCGGCTATCACGATCAGTGCCACCAGGCCGGCCAAGATGGCGAGCAGGCGCCGTGGCCGCAGCCACCGCCGTCCGCCGCGCCCGGGGACCCGGTATCCGCCCCCGCCGCCGGAACCCGAGCGCGACGGCGGCTGAGAAGGCCACGCGGCCTGGTCCGGTCCGGCCGCGTTCCGGAACCCCGCCCCACCGTCGCCGCGTCCGGCCGCCCGTCGCCGGCCGCGTACCGGCGCCGCCCGCCGTCGCCCGTACCGGGCGCCCGCCCGTCGCCGGCCGCGTACCAGTTATCGCCCGCCGAGCCCGCCCGTGGTGAATTCTGCCGTGGTGAGCCCGCCCGCGGCGGGTCCTGCCGTGGTGGGGCCTGCCGCGGCGGGTCCTGCCGCGGTGAGCCCTGCCCCCGCGATCCGCCGCCCGGCGCGCCCTGTCCCCGCGGCGTGAAGCTCGGCTGCGCACGCCGGCCTGCCCCGCCCGGCTGGTCAGCCTCGTCGTTGTACCACCCGCGTGGCCAGTCATTACTCATCACAGCCCCCAGACCGTGCGTCAGCACCATAGGCCAGACCGGCAGAGACGGAAGATCCCGTGAACACGGAGTCGATGCTATTAGCAAAAGGGCGCTTTCCAGTCAACCCTTGGCGCTAACGACCGAAAATCCAGATTCCTGGATGTCCCGGCGCGCGACGGCGCCGGGAGCCGATCAGATGGGGTGAGTGAAGGGATTCGAACCCTCGACATCCAGGACCACAACCTGGCGCTCTAACCAACTGAGCTACACCCACCATCGTCACCTGGCCATGCGGCCGAGTGACAGCAGAACGCGCGTTGCCCGGGAGGACATCGCGCGGCTGGACACAAGTATAGCGGTCCTCGCGCCCGCCCGCGTCACATGCCCGGAGAGCCGTGGACCCGGGCCTCCGGCTCGGCGTACTTCGCGGCGATCTCCCGCGCGGTAGCGGAGTCCGGGCCCGGCTGCGGCACGAACAGCGCCTCCCGGTAATACCGCAGCTCCTGCACGCTCTCCCTGATGTCCGCCAGCGCCCGGTGGCCGCCGTGCTTGGCGGGCGAGGCGAAGTAGGCCCGCGGGAACCAGCGCCGGGCCAGCTCCTTGATGCTGGACACGTCGACCAGCCGGTAGTGCAGGTAGGCGTCGAGCTCGGGCATGTCCCGCGCGATGAACCAGCGGTCGGTGGAGATCGAGTTCCCGCACAGCGGAACCTTCTTCGGCTCGGCGACGTGCCCGCGCACGTAGCCGAGCACGCGGTCGGCGGCCTCGTTCACCGTGATCCCGCTCGGCAGCTCGTCGAGCAGCCCCGACGCGGTATGCATCTCACGAACCACGTCCGGCATCGTCTCCAGCGCCTCGGCCGGCGGCTTGATGATCAAGTCGACGCCCTCGTCCAGCAGGTTGAGGTCACCGTCGGTCACCAGGCAGGCAATCTCGACGAGGGCATCCCGTTCGATGTCGAGCCCCGTCATCTCGCAGTCGATCCACACGAGCCGGTCGTTCATCACCACAGCTTATTGCTTCGAGCACCGTGAACCGCCAGCAGAAACCTTTTTAGCCAACGAACCGCACCCACCAGCCAGCCACAACGATCCCCAAACCCCCTCCCCAACCCCACCCACCCCTCCAGCCACCCCCTCCTCCCACCCCGCCGTCCCCTCACCCCCGCCGTCCCTCACCCCCGCCGTCCCCCCAGCCCGCCGTCCCTCACCCCGCCGTCCCCTCACCCCCGCCGTCCCTCACCCCGCCGTCCCCCCAGCCCGCCGTCCCTCACCCCGCCGTCCCCCCAGCCCGCCGTCTCCCAGCCCGCCGTCCCCTCCGCCATCTCATGCCTCCCGCCCTGCCGTCCGCCAGTCGCGTCCGCCAGCCCGGTCCCGGAGCTCACACCCGTCACATGGCATCAGCCGTCGGCAACCACAGCGATGTGACGTTGAGGTGGTAAGGACAACCGCGATGTGGCATCGCTGTGGTAGGCGACCCCCCACGCGGCGCCGCTGTGGTAAGCGGCCCGGCCCGTGCGGCGTCACTGTGGTAGCGCCCCGCCCGGTAGTCCCGTCCGCCAGCCCGGTCCCGGAGCTCACACCCGTCACACGGCATCAGCCGTCGGCAACCACAGCGATGTGACGTTGAGGTGGTAAGGACAACCGCGATGTGGCATCGCTGTGGTAGGCGGCCCCCCACGCGGCGCCGCTGTGGTAGGCGGCCCCCCACGCGGCGCCGCTGTGGTAGGCGGCCCCCCACGCGGCGCCGCTGTGGTAAGCGGCCCGGTCCGTGCGGCCCCAGCTGGTACCGCGCGCCCCTCAAGAACCGCGCACGCCTCTCAAGAACCAGCAGCCCGGGCCGCTCCGCAGAAGAGCCGGCCCAGGACCGGTGCTGCTAGACCACGACTAGACCACAGCGGCGCTCAGGCCGGGGATGTCGTGGGCGCGAGAACTCAGCCGCAGGGGAGATCCGTGGGCACGGACGGGATCGGGCAGGTCCCGGTTGAGGGCGCCCACGGCGGTGAGGTGCTCGATGTCGATGCCGCCGGGGCCGAGGTTGTCGCACTCGGGTACCTGGGAGGCGCCGTAGTGGCCGCCCCGGGCCCACAGCGCCCGGCTGCGGGGCCGCGCTAGCTGGCGGTACGGGGCCGGCTGGCCTGCCGGCCAGCGCCGCGGGATCTGCCACGAGTCGAGCCAGCCCAAGATCGCGGCCAGCCCGATCATCTGGAAGCTGGTGAACGGCTCCCGGGGCGTCCCCAGCACCCCGATCTGCACGCACAGCCGGCCTTCGCGGTTCACGCCCGCGGGCCGGAGCCGCGGCCGGTCCGGCTCGTAGTCCAGGTACTCCGGCATGCCCAGCGCGCACCCTGCCCGGACGATCGGCAGCAGTTGCGCGATGTCACCCGTCAGCGGGTCCCATACCAGGTGACATGGCCGCTCCTCCTGGTTCAGCCGCTGCGCGGCCGACCAGACGGAAACGGTACGCGGATCGGCGCCTAGCGTAAGCCAGATTACGCGCGGTGCCCCGCCCCCCAGCTGTCCCCCGTCGACCCGGGCCCGGATGCATCTGGCGCCCGGCATCCACGCGTCAGCCACAGGGTCCCTCCCAGCTTCAGACGGTCTAGACCTTCTAGCTCCCTTTCACCTGCTTACGTCACGATTCATGAATAGTCCAGAGGTGCGGCGTTAAGATTTTCCGCAGCATACGTACAGCGATTCGGTAGGTCATGCCCGTGACCAGCGCTGCTCCCCTGGGATTCCGGGCGCTCCGCGCCTGACCGCCTAGGTCAGCCAGAGCCTGGGCTACCCCGGCTCATCGAGGGCGGCGGAGGGTCCCGGGCTGGCCCCTGGGGGCCAGCCGGACACGGCGTCCGCCGGGAGACGGAATATCGACGGGCTCCGGCGCCCCGCTCACGCCGGGCAGAACCCGGCGCCCCGCTCTCGCCGGGCCTGCCGCTCGGCTTCCGCCTGCCGAGCTTTGCAGAGGCCCGGCGCCCCGCTTGCGCCGGGCCTCTACACAAAACGACGCGCCACCCCAGCCGCGGGTTCACCCCCGGCTAGGTAAAGAACAGGTAACTGTGGAAGGGCGGCCACTTCGGCTTCGATCGCGGCGGCTACCTGCGGGTCCGGCGGGTCCACCGTCATCCGGGCCGCCGTCCCGGCCAGCCCGCGCGCGCCCAGCGCGTGCTTGAGCCGGCCGATGCTCGCCCCGAGCGCGACGACCCGGTCCAGCCTCTCCTGCCAGGCGGGGTCCTTGACCAGCGCGGCGTACAGCTCCGGGTAGGCCGAACTGCGCCCGGAGATCACCCCCGCACCGCCAGCCCGGACCGTGGCCCAGGGGTCGGCGTCATTGCCGGAGAAGATCCGCAGGCCGGGCGCGGCCGCGACGTACCCGGCCAGGTCGGCCGAGGCGGACCCGCTGATCTTGGCTCCGGCCAGCCCGGCCGCCTGCGCCGCCTCCGCAAGCAGCGTGGGGGATACGGTGAGCCCGGTCCGTTCGGGAAAAATGTAGGCGTAGAGCTCGGCCTCGGGTGCGGCCTCGCGTACGTGCCGGTAGTGGGTCACGAGCTCGTCGGGGCGGGCCGGCAGGTAGTAGGGCGTGATCGCGGCCATGCGCCGGGCGCCGAGGGCGACCGCCGCGCGGGCCAGCCGGGCCGCGTGCCGGGCGTCCGGGGCGCCGATGTGCACGATGACGCGATCCGGGCCGCCCTCGGCCAGCGCCTGCTCGGCCAGCCACAGCCGCTCGGCGTCCTCGAGCGCGGGAAACTCGCCGGTCGTCCCGGCCACGAGCAGGCCGTCCAGCCGCCCGCAGATCAGCTTGTACAGCGTGCGGTTGGCGTCCTGGTCCAGCTCGCCGTCGGGGGTGAACAGCGTCGGGACCGCGGCGAGGACGACCGGGGGAGCTGTCATCCGAACTGCTGCGGCTTGAAGAACGCGCTCGATTCCCGGCGCCACAGGAAGATGATCGCGCCCAGCCCGACGACCCACAGCGCCACCGCGAAGATGATGCCGAGCACCGACGGCGCGTTCAGCACGCTGAACAGGCTCAAGGTGGCCAGCCCGAAGAACACGCTCGAGGTGATCCGGGCCCAGTTCTTGCCCTGGCCGTTCGCCCGGGCCATCCACAGCCACAGCACCGCGCCGACCGCGCCGGAGAGTATGGCGATCACGATGCCCAGGTTGAAGGCCTGGTTGACCTGAGCCGCGGTCAGGTTGGGGTGGTCTTTCTTGAGCGCGGCCTTGCTGGCCGCGATGTTGGCCAGCGGGAGGATCACCGAGACGATCAGGCTGACCGTGCTGACGGCCGCCCCGGCGTACATGAGCTTGACCGCCTTCTGCACCGAAGGCGGGGCCTCGCCCCGGTCCGGCTCGACGGGCTTTCCGCTCGACGGATAGGGCTGGTACCCGGACATGGCGACCTCTGCTGGATGAAGAAAGCTGGCGGACCCGCGGTCCCGCGCTGATCTACAGAGCTTAGTGGCTCACCCCCGGACGGGCTATTCGGCTCGTCGGGTTCGGTGATACTGAAGGGCGATGACGGACGACATCTCGACCAGCCCGGCCGGGCCGCGGGCCGATCCCGCGCCGCGGGCCAGCACGGCCCCGCAGGCCGCGCCCGCCCCGCAGGCCGCGCCCGCCCCGCAGGCCGGCACAGCGCCGCAGGCCCCGCTTGCGCCTCCGCCCGCGTGGCTGCAGCGCTGGGAGATCGTCGCCGTGTTCGCGGTCTCGCTCGGCGCCAGCGGCCTGTACGCGCTGGTCTCGCTCATCGGCTCGCTGACCGCGAAGCAGTCGCTCAGCCATCAGACCGCCACCCTTAACGGCTCGCTGGCCCCCGGCCGCCCGCTCCTCGACCTCATCGAGCAGCTGCTGAACATCACCCTGTCGCTCGCCCCGGTGCTGCTGGTCTTCTACCTGCTGGCCCGCGCGGGGGAGCGGCCGTCCTCGATCGGGGTGGACGCCAAGGAGCCGGGCCGGGACCTGGCCCGCGGCGCCGTGCTGGCCGCGCTCATCGGCGGCAGCGGCCTGGTCCTGTACCTGATCGCCTACCACATCGGCGTGGAGCTGAACGTGGTGGCCGAGAGCCTGCCGGACATCTGGTGGCGGTTCCCGGTGCTGATCCTCTCCGCGGCGCAGAACGCCGCCGTGGAAGAGGTCATCGTCGTCGGGTACCTGCTGAGCAGGCTGGACAAGCTCGGCGTCCGGCCGTCCCGGGCGATCGCGCTGAGCGCGGTGATCCGCGGCTCCTATCACCTGTACCAGGGCGTGGGCGGCTTCATCGGCAACGCGGTCATGGGCCTGATCTTCGGCTACCTCTACCGCCGCTGGGGCCGGGTGATGCCGCTGTTCATCGCCCACTTCCTGATCGACTCGGTGACCTTCGTCGGCTACGCCCTGCTGGTCGGCCACGTGTCCTGGCTGCCGAAGCCATGAGCGTGCTCGCCCGGCTGTGGGACCGGATCTCGGGCACCCAGCCGCTGCCGGCCGCCTGGGTGATCGCCCTGACGGGCCTGGTGGCGCTGGCCGTCGTGCTGAATACCGGGTCGTGGCGGCTGGCCGGCAAGGTCATCACGATCGCGCACGAGGGCGGCCACGCGCTGGTTTCCGTGCTGTCCGGGCGGCGCCTCGACGGCATCAGGCTGCACTCGGACAGCTCGGGCGTGACCTATTCGCGCGGCCGCCAGGCCGGCCCCGGCCTGGTGCTCACCGCGGCGGCGGGCTACCTCATGCCGTCCCTGCTCGGCGCGGGCGCCGCCTGGCTGCTGGCGGCGCGGCACCTGACCGCGATGCTCTGGCTCGCCCTGTTCCTCCTGGCCGCGACGTTCCTGGCCATCCGCAATCTCTACGGCGCGGTGGCGGTGCTGTTCACCGCGGCCGCCGTGTTCGCGGTGAGCTACTACGCCAGCCCGGCCGTGCAGGCCGGGTTCGCCTACCTGGCCGCCTGGTTCCTGCTGTTCGGCGGGGTGCGCCCGGCGTTCGAGCTGGCCCGCGGGCGCCGCCAGCGGTGGGCCCGCGGTTCGGACGCCGAGCAGCTGGCCCGGCTGACGGGTGCCCCGGCCGGCCTCTGGATAGTGCTGTTCGTGCTGGTCACGCTGGGCGCCCTGGTCGGCGGAGCCTACCTGCTGGCGCCGCCGGGCTGGCCCCCGGTTTCCTGACATCACCATCCGGTCCGGCTCGACCCGGACCGTCGGCTGCAATCGATGGCGGCGAAGCCTGGGCGCACCGTCGTTATGTCGCTATTATGTCGCACAGAGATTGAATTTCGTTGACGGTATACGAGAAACACCGTTATCATCACCCGATAGTAAAGTTCTGACTACCCGAGAAGGGGCGATGGCCAGAGCTTCCGCGGTCAAGATGCCGCCGGAGGCGAACGCCGCGCACGGGTGTGAGGGTGCACGTCGCGTCCTCGCCCTGATGCTCACGTTCTCCTCTGACGAGCCCACGCTCACCGCCCGCCAGCTTGCCGAGCGCACCGGCATCGCGCTGCCCAGCGTGTACCGCTACATCACGCTGCTGCGCGAGACCGGGCTGCTGGCCGGCGACGAGCGGGGCAGTTACCGGCTCTCCGCCCGGCTCATCGGCCTGGCCCGGGCGGCCGAGGTCGCCGAGAGCATCATCGACGTGGCCGACCCGGTCATGCGCGACCTGAACGACCAGACCGGCGAGACCGTCATCTTGGTGCGGTTGATCGGCCGGTCGGCGGTGTGCGTCCACCGGGTGGAGTCCGAGCAGCAGCTTCGCATCTCGTTCGAGGCGGGCCAGCCGCTCCCGATCGACCGGGGGGCCAGTGCCCGGCTGCTGCTCGCCAGCCTGGCGCCCGGCGTCCGCCGGGAGTACCTGGCCCCGCTGGCCGAGCGGGATCCCGAGGCCGCCGTCCTGCTCGAGAAGAAGATCGTCCTGGCTGGTCAGCAGGGCTACGCGACCAGCGAGGAAGAGATCCACAAGGGCGTCTGGGCCGCCGCCGCTCAGGTGATCCACGGCAAGCGGATGGTGGCGGTCCTCACCGTGCCGTACCCGCTGGTCCGGGCTCCCCTCGATCAGCGGGCACAGCTGCTGGGCCGGGTCCGGGCCTCGGCCCGCGCCATCGAGAACGGCCTGCGCCTGGCCCGGCGCTGAGGCCGGCCGTTACGGCCCCGTGACAACCCCGCCGGGCACTTCAATGCTCATGGGTTTCACCGTTATCCTGCCCGCATGCCGGAATTCCGTGACGTGATCCCGGGCACCGAGGTCAGCGTGAGCCAGCCCTCGCTAGCTGGCCTGCAGGCCGCGATGGCCGCCGGCACGCTCAGTTCCGCCGCCCTGACCAGCTTCTACCTCCAGCGCATCGAGCGGCTGAACCCGGCCCTGCACGCGGTCATCACGGTGAACCCGGTCGCGCCCGCCGAGGCCGCGGCCAGCGACGCGGCGCGCGCCGCGGGCCCGCCGCGGGGGCCCCTCGAGGGCATACCCGTGCTGGTCAAGGACAACGTCCAGGTCGCGGGCATGCCGACCACGGCCGGTTCCCCCGCTCTGCTCAACGCCGAGCCAGGCGATGCCTTCCTGGTCTCCCGCCTGCGCGCGGCCGGGGCGGTGATCATCGGCAAGGCCAACCTGTCCGAGTGGGCCAACTTCCGCTCCACCCACTCGACCAGCGGCTGGTCCACGCTCGGCGGCCAGACCGCCAACCCGTACGCGCTGGACCGCAACCCGTCCGGGTCCAGTTCGGGTTCCGCCGCCGGGGTGGCGGCCGGGCTGGCGCCGCTCGCGGTCGGCACCGAGACCGACGGCTCGATCGTCGCCCCGGCCAGCGCTTGCGGCATCGTCGGCATCAAGCCCACCAACGGGCTGGTCAGCCGCCGCGGCATCGTGCCGATCTCCCCGGTGCAGGACACGGCCGGGCCGATGGCGGCGTCCGTAGCGGACGCGGCGGCCCTGCTCGCCGTGCTGGCCGCCGCCGACCCGCAGGACCCCGTCTCAGCCGCCGAAAATGAATTGGCCGAACGTGCCGGGCTTAACCCATCCGGCACCACTTTCACGCCTGCCCTCGACGCTGCCGCACTCGAGGGCGCCCGGCTCGGTATCTGGCGCGACGGGTCAGCCGGAGCCGACCCGGTCACCGCCGCGGTGCTCGACGAGACGGTAGCCCGGCTGCGCTCGCTCGGCGCCGTCGTGACCGACCCGGTGTCGCTGCCGGACGCGGCGAAGATCGGCGAGCCGGAGTTCGCCGCGCTGCGCTGCGAGTTCAAGTACGGGATCAACGCCTACCTGTCCTACATCGCGGAGTTCGGCACCGGCGGCGTGCTGCCGGCCACCCTGGCCGAGCTGATCGACTTCAACAAGCGGAACGCGGACCTGGTGCTGTCCCGGTTCGGCCAGCAGATCTTCGAGACGGCCGAGGCGACGAGCGGCGACCTGGCCGATCCCGGCTACCTGGCCGCGCGGCGGGACGCCACCCGGCTGGCCCGCGCCGCCATCGCCACCCCGCTGGCCGACCACGGGCTCGAGGCCATCGTGGCGCTGACCGCCAACCCGGCCTGCCTGACCGACTACGTGCTCGGCGACCACGACGTGTTCCACACCTCGAGCCCGGCCGCGGTGGCCGGCTGCCCGTCGGTCACGGTGCCGGCCGGGTACGTGTCGGGGCTGCCGGTCGGCGTTTCCTTCTTCGGCCCCCGCTGGACCGAGCCGCGCCTGATCGGCCTGGCTTACGCCTTCGAGCAGGCGGCCGGGATCCGCCTGCCGCCCACCCTCGCGGCCAGCATCCGCTAGCTAGCTGGCCAGGAGCGCGCGATAACCTGGCCAGCATGGAGACTTGGCGCCGCGCGGATGTCCCCGTGCTGCCGGGGAACGGTCCGGCGCCGCGGCTGCACGACACGGCCACCGGCGAGCTGGTTCCGGCCTCGGCGGGCCCGGTCGCCACGCTGTACGCATGCGGCATCACGCCGTACGACGCCACCCACATGGGCCACGCCGCCACCTACACCGCCTGGGACCTGCTGGTCCGGGCCTGGCTGGACGCCCGCTACACCGTCGGCTACGTGCAGAACGTCACCGACGTCGACGACCCCCTGCTGGAGCGGGCCGACCGGGACGGCGAGGACTGGCGTGAGCTGGCCCGCCGGGAAACCCAGCGGTACCGGGAGGACATGGAGGCGCTGCGCGTCCTGCCGCCGGCCCACCTGATCGGGGCGGTCGAGGCGCTGCCGGTCATCGAGCAGTTCAACGCCCGGATGGCCGACCGGGGCGCCCTGTACAACGTGGACGAGGACGTGTACTTCGCCCGTTCGGCGGACCCCGGGTTCGGCTCCTTGTCCGGGCCGGGCACACCCAGCGGCTACGACCTGGCCGAGATGGCCGAGATCTCCGCCGAACGCGGCGGTGACCCGGACCGCCCGGGAAAGAAGGACCCGCTCGACGTCCTGGTCTGGCGGGCGGAGCGGCCCGGCGAGCCGGCCTGGGCATCGCGGTTCGGACGCGGCCGCCCCGGCTGGCACGTGGAGTGCACGGCGATCGCCACCGAGTACCTCGGCAACGCCTTCGACGTCCAGGCCGGCGGCTCTGACCTGGTGTTCCCGCATCACGAGATGAGCGCCTCCCACGCTCGAGCCGCCCTTTCCCCACCTGCCGATGTGTTCGCCCGGGTCTACGCTCACGCGGGCATGGTCAGCTACCTCGGCGAGAAGATGTCCAAGTCGCTAGGGAACCTGGTCTTCGTGAACCGCCTGCGGGCGGACGGGACGGACCCCATGGCCATCCGGATGGCCCTGCTCGCGCACCACTACCGCTCCGACTGGGAGTGGACCGGCACCGTCCTCGCCGATGCCCAGGCGAGGCTGGCCCGCTGGCGCGCCGCCCTGGCCCAGGCCGAGGCGGCCCAGCCCGCAGGACGGCTGGACGCCGCCCCGGCGGACGCGGCCGAAGTCGTCCTGTCCGAGGTGCGCGCCCGGATGAGCGACGACCTCGACGCCCCCGGCGCGCTAGCCGCGGTCGACCGCTGGGCCGACGCCCTGATCGCCACCCCCCCGGCCGACCTCACCCCGCCCGACCTGGCCGGCGCCCGCCTCGTCCGCGACACCGTCGACGCCCTTCTCGGCATCAAGCTCTAAACACGGCAGTGCCGAAGTGTGATTCTCCTTCAGTAAGTTCCGCGCGGCTGCGGTATCTCGAGCCCCGCAGGTCTCATGTACCCCCGTGTGTCCCGCGGCAGACGTAGCCCGAACCGGCAGACGCAGCCCGAACCGGCAGACGCAGCCCGAACCGGCAGACGTCATGAAACCGGGCTATCAGCGCGTCCGGACGCACTCGAAGCCCGGTTTCATGTCGTCACGGCTGCCCCGCGGCGCTCAGATCGCGGTGCTGGCGGTGCCAGTGTGACCTGAGCCGGGTTTCCGGGATCCCGTACCCGGCAGCGACTACAAGCCAGGCGACATTAGGCGTGAACCGGATGGATGCTCCGTCGACCCCGGTCCTGACGGGGCGCTGCCCGCCGACCTCCCCCGGCAATAGCCACGCCCGTACCGCCGCCAGTGCCGTTGTCAAGATGCCGCCCGTCATTTGTGGATAACCTCGCCGCGCCGCCGATGTTATCCACAGGTCGCTTGGCTCCAGGTCCGAGCATCCCGCTCATCGCAAGCTGGCTGTATGACCCATGCGCTCACCGCGGGTGACGACACCCCGCCCCCACCGCAGACCCCCGGCTCCCGACCTGCCCCCGAGCCACCGCCCATCCAGCTGCGCGCCGACTCGCCGGAGATGCTGCTCTCGATCGTGCCGCACTTGCTCGGCTTCGCGCCGCGCGCCAGCCTGGTCGTGATCGGGACCGAGCAGCCGGGTGACCGTATCAAGGTCACGCTCCGGTATGACCTGCCCGACCCGCCGGGCGCCGGGGTCGCCACGGACCTCGCCGCCCACGCCGTCGGCGTGCTCGGCTCGCAGCAGCTCACCACGCTGGTCGCGGTCGGCTACGGCCCCCGGCTCCTGGTCGACCCAGTGGCGGAGGCGCTGCGCACCGCGGCCGCCCCGGCCGGGATCGACGTCGGCGACATCTTGCGAGTCGAGGGCCGCCGGTACTGGTCCTACCTATGCACCGAGCCGGCCTGCTGCCCGGTCGCGGGCACGCCGTTCGCCCCGGACGCCCGGGCCGCCTTCGCCCTGGCCCGGGCCGGCGGTCAGGTGCTGGCCGACCGGTCCGCCGTGGCGGCCAGGGTCGCGCCCCTCGGCGGCATGGCGGCGGAGTCCATGCGCCAGGCCACCATCCGCGCCGAGCGGCACGGCCGCCAGCTGCTCGCCCGGGTGCGCAAGTCGGCCCGCCTCGGCGCCGCCCGGCGGATGATCGCCACCGAAGGCCTGAACGCGGTGGGCTTCATGATCGGCACCTACCGGGACGGCGGCCGGTACGCCACGGACTACGAGGTCGCGTGGATCACGGTGGCGCTGCGCGACCTGCGGGTCAGGGACGACGCCTGGGCCCGGATGGACCCGGCGCACGCGGACGCGCACCTACGGCTGTGGACCGACGTGACCCGCCGCGCCCAGCCCGGGTACGTGGCCGCGCCGGCCTCCCTGCTGGCCTTCGTGGCCTGGCAGTCCGGTGACGGGGCGCTGGCGAACGTGGCGCTCGACCGGGCCCTCGCCGACGAGCCGCGGTATTCGATGGCGGAGCTGCTCCGGCAGGTGATCACGGCCGGCGCGCCGCCGTCGCTGGCCCGGCTGCCGATGACCCCGGAGGAGGTGGCCGCCAGCTACTCCGACCTCGATGACGAGCTGGACTCCGACGACGATCACGGCCCGGACCCGGATGTCCGCGACCCGGATCCTGCATGCGAACAATGAGGTCAGGGAAATACCCAGGGGGCCGCCGGTGTCAAAAGGAGCGGTGATGCGTCCGGATACACTGCCTGAGATGTTCGGCGATAGTACGTATCCCGCCCGTTTGTCCGCCGTCGGCCGTTTCCATAATGGGTGACAGCTCTTTACCGGAAGGATGTTCATGCCGGGTGCCCGCACGACCCACGGAACGCACGAGGCCGAGGTAGCCCGGCTGCGTGCGGCCTACGCCGCCGTGCCGTCCGGAACTTCGGTACGGCTGGCCAAGCGCACCTCCAACCTGTTCAGGTTCCGCGAGGCCTCCAAGGGTCCCGGCCCGGTCATGCTGGACGTCTCGGCGTTCGGTCACGTGCTGTCAGTCGACCCGGTCGCCCGGACGGCCCGGGTCGGGGGCATGACCACCTACGAGGACCTCTGCGACGCCACGCTCCCGCACCAGCTGATGCCGCTGGTGGTGCCTCAGCTCAAGACGATCAGCCTCGGCGGTGCGGTCACCGGGCTCGGCATCGAGTCCACCTCACTGCGCAGCGGCATGCCGCACGAGTCGATCACCGAGATGGAGGTCCTGACCGGCGACGGCCGGGTTGTCCGCGCCACCGCCGACAACGAGCACGCCGACCTGTTCCGCGGCTTCCCGAACTCCTACGGGACGCTGGGCTACAGCCTCTCGCTCACCATCGAGCTCGAGCCGGTCCGGCCGTTCGTGCACCTGCGCCACTTCCCGTTCAGCACGGCGGAAGCCTGCATGGAGGCCGTCAGCCAGATCGCGGCGGAGGGCTCCTACCGCGGCCATCGGGCCGATTTCGTCGACGGCACCGCGTTCGGGCCCGGCGAGCTCTACCTCACCGTCGGCGCGTTCAGTGACGTGGCCCCGTGGCGCAGCGACTACACCGGCCAGCAGATCTACTACCAGTCGGTCCAGCGGGTGAAGGAGGACTTCCTCACCATCCGCGACTACCTGTGGCGGTGGGACACCGACTGGTTCTGGTGCTCGCGCCCCTTCGGCGTGCAGAAGCCCGCGATCAGGAGGTTCTGGCCACGCCGCTACCGGCGCTCGGACGTGTACCGCAAGCTGGTCGCCCTGGACCGCACCTACAACCTCAGCGGGCGCATCGACGCCCGGCGTCACCTGCCGCCCCGCGAGGCCGTGATCCAGGACGTCGAGATCCCAGTCGAACGTGGTGCCGATTTCCTGCGATTCTTCCAGGAAAATGTGGGAATGAGTCCGGTGTGGATGTGCCCGCTGCGGCTGCGCGGTGAGCGCTCCTGGCCCCTTTACCCGCTCCAGCCCGGCGAGGTGTACGTGAACTTCGGGTTCTGGGGGACCGTGCCGTTGCCTGCTGGCCAGAAGGGTCACGGCGCCCAGGCGGACGACGGCTACTACAACCGCCTCATCGAGGACGAGGTGGCCAAGCTGGGCGGCCACAAGTCGCTGTACTCCACGTCGTTCTACGACGAGGACGAGTTCTACGAGCGGTACAACGGCGAGGCGTACCGGGCCCTTAAACGCGCCTACGACGGCGGAGGCCGGCTACTCGGCCTGTACGAGAAATGCGTCAGGGGACGCTGACCGGACGGAAGGAACGGAAAATCGATGGCACTGGCTGAGGTCTTCGAGGCGTTCGCGGGGCCGGAAGCCCCCGTGGAGTTCACGGCCTTTGACGGGAGTCACGCGGGGAAACCTGGCTCCCCGGTGAAGATAACGGTCCGCTCGCCGGCCGCCGTGGCCTACCTGGCTCAGGCCCCCGGCGGCCTCGGGCTGGCCCGGGCGTACGTATCCGGGCAGCTTGACGTCGAAGGGGACATGTACGAAGCCCTGGCCCGGATGACCAAAGCCCAGTCCATCGACATGACCATGGCGGAGAAGCTGCGCCTGCTGCAGGCGCTCGGCGGTCCCAAGCTGCTGGTACACCGGATGCCGCTGCCGCCGCAGGAGGTCACGCAGACCCGTCGCTGGCTCACCGGGCGGCTGCACTCCAAGACCCGGGACGCCAAGGCGATCTCCCACCACTACGACGTGTCGAACCGGTTCTACGAGTGGGTGCTGGGCCCGTCGATGGCGTACACCTGCGCCTGTTACCCCAACGAGAACGCGACGCTGGAGGAAGCGCAGGCGAACAAGTTCGACCTGGTGGCCCGCAAGCTCGGGCTCACGGCCGGCATGCGGCTGCTCGACGTCGGCTGCGGCTGGGGCGGCATGGTCATGCACGCCGCCCGCGAGTACGGCGTCAAGGCCCTCGGCGTCACGCTGTCCGCCCAGCAGGCCGCGTGGGCCCAGGAGGCGATCGAGCGGGAAGGACTGTCTCACCTGGCCGAGGTGCGGCACCTGGACTACCGCGACGTGCCGGAGACCGGCTTCAACGCGGTCAGCTCGATCGGGCTGACCGAGCACATCGGCAAGCAGAACCTGCCCGCCTACTTCTCCTTCCTGTACGGAAAGCTCAAGGACGGCGGCCGGCTACTCAACCACTGCATCACCCGGGAAAACAACCTCGCGCCCCCCATCCGCAAGAACGGCTTCATCAACCGGTACGTCTTCCCCGACGGGGAGCTCGAGGGTCCCGGCTACCTGCTCTCGCTCATGCACGACACCGGCTTCGAGGTCAGGCACGAGGAGAACCTGCGCGAGCACTACGCCAAGACCCTGGCCGCCTGGGGTGCCAACCTGGACGCGCACTGGACCGAGGCGGTCCGGGAGGTCGGCCTGGGCACCGCCCGGGTGTGGCGGCTGTACATGGCCGGCTCCCGGCTGGCGTTCGACCGTAACCACATCGAACTGCACCAGGTGCTAGGTGTGCGGCTGGAGCCCGACGGGACCTCGGGCATGCCGCTGCGCCCCGACTGGGAGCAGCCCCGGATCCTCGCAGGCTAACCCGCCGAACGGGCCGCGCTTCTCGGCCCGGTCCCGCCGTCAGCTCCGGCGGCGCCCGCCACCCCGGAGACAGGCGTCCCGGCGGGGGCGAGCGGTTCCCCGGTCCGCATCCGCGGTACGGTCCGGCTGGCCAGCGTGCCCCCGGGTCCGGTCGCGCGGGCCTGGCCCAAGTACGGTGCGAGGTCGGTGATCGCCCCGGCGGCGAACAACGCGGCGACGGCCTGGGCCATGGCGGTCCGGTCAGTTCCGGGCCGGACCCCGTGCCCCCCGCGAGGCCTGCGCGCCTCCGGGGCGCCCTGGGCCCCCGCGACCCCGGCCATCGCGGGGATCGCGACGGCGGGCACGCCGCCGCACTCGGCGGCCCGGCCCGCCAGCCCGGCGTCCGGCCCGGCGATCACGATCAGGTCGGCCGCCCGGGCCGCCTGCGCTATCGCCTGGGCGAACAGCACCGGCCGGGTGACCTGCGCGGCCAGCAGCCCCGCCAGGTCATCGTCGGGGCTGATCAGGCAGCCGGTGATGGTAGAGACCAGACGCCGGCGTGGCGGGGCGAAGCTCGTGGCCGCCAGGACGCTCCGCAGCGGGGCGGCGCACCTGGCCATGCCGGGGGAGTACATCGGAGCCGCGCTGTCGAGGACCTCGACCGGGACCTTGAGCATCCCGGCCCGCCTGGTCAGTTCCCGTACACCCGCGGTGGAGCCCGCCAGGACGTGAGTCCGGGGTCCCTCGTAGGCCGCGATATGCAGGCGGCCAGGTGCGGCCAGGGCCCGGGCCACGTCCTCGTCGGCCGTGACCCTGGCCATCGCGGCCGTCCCGTAGGAGCAGGCTCGCAGTACCTGGCCGCACTGCGCCACCAGGCGCGCCGCCTCGGTCGCGGGAATGCAGCCGGCCCAGGCCAGCCCGGTGATCTCGGCCAGCCCGTAGCCGACTCCCGTGGTCGGCCTGACACCGAACGCGTCGAGGGTGCCTAGGGCCTCGAGCGAGGCGGCGAGCAGCGCGGGCTGTCCGGCCGGCGACTCGGCCCGGCCCGGGAACAGCACTACCACCGCGCCGCACGCGCCGGCCGAGATGCGCACGTCGGGCTCGCCGGCCAGTCCGCCCGCCGGGACGCCCATCCGGAGCAGCCGGGCCGCCTCCGCCGCTCGGCCGGCCAGCTGGTGCGGCCCGGCCGCGGTCAGCGCGACCCGCAGTGGCGCCAGGCGATCTCCGGCCTGCCCGTTCCCGGCGTGCCCGTTCCCGGCGTTCTGGGCGCTGGCCGCCAGTTGCCAGGCCAGTTTCTCGAGGCCGTCCTCCGAGAGCACCGCCGCGCTGTCCGCGATGACATCGAGCTGCCCCGCCAGCGTCCCGGCATCTCCGCCCCGCAGCACGAACACCCGCGGCGGCCCGGACCTCTCCCGCACATCGGGCGAGGAGACCGGAGCGTGCCGCGCCTCCGCCGGAGCGTGCCGCGCCTCCGCCGGAGCGTGCCGCGCCTCGGCTGAAGCGTGCCTGGCTTCGGCCGGGGCGGATGCCCCGCGTGCTGTCGTGTGCTTCCCCGCCGCCCCGTGTTCCGGAGCCGCGGCGCCGTGTTCCGGACCCGCCCCTTCGGAGGCGTTGGCCTGACCCGCCCGGCGCCGCCGCCCGGCCCAGCGGTCGCCCTCTGCCTCGCGGCGCAGCACGAGGTGGATTCCCTCCGCGTCACGCAGGTCAGCGTGACCCGCCAGCACCGCCGGGTCAGCCGTGCCGAGCGAGTGCACCGCGGCGAGCCGCGGCCGCCGGACCCGGGCGGACCTTGCGGATCCGGTGGCTCCCGCGGACCCCGTGGTCCCCGGGCGACTGGGGTCGCCGTCCGGCCAGGGCTCTGGCCCGGCCGGAAGCCGGAGCCGCACGTCGCCCGAGGCGATGAGCGGATGCGGCCGCGCGCCGCCAGGACCGGGACCGGGCGGTACCGTCCCGGCCGCCATCGCCACCGCCGTCCTGATCAGGCTCGCGATGCCCGCCGCCGCCCGGGCGTGGCCGATGCCCGCGGACGCCGCGCCCAGGGCCGCGACCACCCGCACATCGCGCCTGAGCTGCGTAAATGCGGCAAGCTCGGCCCAGTCCCCGTCCGCCGTCCCGGTACCCTGGCCTTCGACGTACTGGATGTCGGCCGGGTCCGTCCCGGCCCGCCGGTACGCCTGCTCCAAGGCCGCCCCGGCCGGCTCCGGGGGACCGGCGGGCACGGTGCTCCAGCCCGCGATCTCCGCGTAGACCGGCACGCCCGCCGCCCGCGCGTCAGCCGAACGCACCAAGATCACGACGCCGCATCCCTCGCCGGGCAGCAATCCGGCCGGATCGGCCGCGTACACGCGCATCTGGTCGGTGCCCAGCGTGCCCGCCCGGGCCTGCAACGCCAGCCACACCGGGTCTAGGCCGAGCTCGGCTCCGCCGGCGATCGCGAGGTCGAGCTCGCCCGCCTGCAGCGCCGCCGCTGCCGCGGTCACCGCGTGCAGCGAGGACACCCGCGCGCCCGGGGGGAAGGGCCCGCTCGCGGCGAACCCGAACTGGCTGCTGACCAGGTCGCACAGGCCGGGCGCGCTACTCGCGATGATCATCCCGGTCCGGCTGTTCCCGGCGGCCTCACGCAGCCCCGCATCGGCGAGGGCCAAAGCGGTCATCTCGGTCGCCAGCTTCTGCACCGGGCCGAGGTCGAACTGCTCCAGGCCGAGCCGGTACGCGCCGGGGGCGCCGGCCGGCCAGTCACTGTGCGTTTCCGGCGGAGCCGCCCAGTCATCGAGCATCGCCGCTCGCAGCGGGCGCCCGGGCAGGGCGGCGCAGGGCTGGAACATCCGCCGTCCGGTCACGGCAAGGTCGTGAAACTCGGCGGGATCGCGCGCGCCAGGAAAGCGGCACGCGATACCGATGACCGCGACCGGCTCGCCGTAGTCCCCCCGACCGTCCATTACCCTCCGTCACGCCGCTGGATTCCTCAGTAGGAATAGGTGCTTCCCGGCTGCCGGTCAAGGGGAATGGCAAGACACGCTGATATCCGCGCGCGCATGAATTTCCGCACGTAATGCCGCCCCATGCCCGCAATGCGCACCTCCGGCGACCCCTCCTCATCCGTTCCCGACTCGGCTCTGATGACGCACCAGAATTCCGTGAATGTGGCGCTCGACGCGATATATCCATCGGGACGTCATATGGCGAGCCCGCTCCAGGCGGGTCAACGGGACATCGACCCGGTTCCCAGCGGGCTGATGCCCCGCCGACCCGGTGCGCGCCGGGCAACGCGGACCGCGGTCCGGCGGCCTCTGCCAGGGCGCAGCCCAGCCCGCCGCCGAAGCCCGCTGCCGGGCGGCTCACGACGATTGCGCACGCGGGGCGGATGCGTCGGACGTGCGCTATCCTGTGCGCATGCGTGCCGTCCGGCTGCTTCTTACCTAGCCGCGCCGACCTACCGTCGTTGGCGCGGCTGCCCCTCGTCTCGAGGGGCGTTTTCATTGCAGGCGGCTTCCATCCGCGGGCCGGACAGAATCAATGGTGAGGAAACGATGACAGCGGCCGAGAGCGCCGACCTGGCGCAGCGCTATGACCCCCGTGACGTGCAGGAGAAGTGGCAGGCGCGCTGGGCGGAGCTAGAGCCGTTCCGCGCTGGCACCGATCCCGCCGATCCCCGGGAGCGGTTCTACCTGGTGGACATGTTCCCGTACCCGTCGGGTGACCTGCACATGGGCCACGCCGAGGCGTACGCCATCGGTGACGCTCTAGCCCGCTACCACTTCCTGCGCGGCCGGAACGTGCTGCACCCGATCGGCTGGGACGCCTTCGGCCTGCCCGCTGAGAACGCCGCCATCAGGAACAACACGCATCCGGCCGACTGGACGTACGCCAACATCGAGACCCAGGCGGCCTCGTTCCGGCGCTACGCCACCTCGTTCGACTGGAGCCGCAGGCTGCAGACCTGCGATCCCTCCTACTACCACTGGAACCAGTGGCTGTTCCTGCGGTTCTACGAGCGCAGCCTGGCCTACCGCCGGGACGGGTACGTGAACTGGTGCCCGGTGGACCAGACCGTGCTGGCCAACGAGCAGGTCATCGCCGGCAAGTGCGAGCGCTGCGGCGCGGACGTAGTACGGCGGATGCTGAACCAGTGGTACTTCAAGATCACCGAATACGCCGACCGGCTGCTCGAGGACGCCAAGCAGCTTGAGGGCAACTGGCCGGACCGCGTCCTGCTGATGCAGCGCAACTGGATCGGCCGCTCCGAGGGAGCCGAGGTCGACTTCGCGGTGGAAGGCCTCGACGAGCCGGTCACGGTGTTCACCACCAGGCCCGACACGCTGTACGGGGCCACGTTCTTCGTGGTGGCGGCCGACTCGCCGCTGGCCGAGCAGATCTGCGCCCCCGACCGCCTGCCCGAGCTCCGCGCCTACGTAGCGCAGGTCACGAAGCTGACCGACATCGAGCGGCAGTCCACCGAGCGCGAGAAGACCGGCGTCTTCCTGGGCCTGGCACGCGGTCAACCCGGTTAACGGCGAGCTGATCCCGGTGTGGGCCGCAGACTACGTGCTGCCCGACTACGGCACCGGGGCGATCATGGCGGTGCCCGCGCATGACCAGCGGGACCTGGACTTCGCCCGCGCCTACGGGCTGGACGTCCGGGTCGTGGTGGACACCGGGCTGCCGGACCCGGCGCAGACCTGGGTCGCGACCCCCGGCGACGGCGCGCTGGTGAACTCCGGCCCGCTCGACGGGATGGGCAAGGCCGAGGCGATCGCCGCGATCACCGCTCGTCTGGAGGACCAGGGCCAGGGTCACGGGGCCGTCAACTACCGGCTGCGCGACTGGCTGGTCTCCAGGCAGCGCTTCTGGGGCACCCCGATCCCGATCATCCACTGCCCGTCCTGCGGCGAGGTGCCGGTTCCCGACGACCAGCTTCCGGTGGTGCTGCCCGACCTGCGCGGCCAGGATCTGGTGCCCCGGGGCGTGTCGCCGCTGGCCGCGGCCGAGGACTGGGTCAACGTGGCCTGCCCGTCCTGCGGCGAGCCGGCTAAGCGGGATACGGACACCATGGACACGTTCGTCGACTCGTCCTGGTACATGTTCCGGTACTGCTCGCCCGGTTACGACGGCGGCCCGTTCGATGCGGCCGAGGTACGCCGCTGGGCGCCGGTCGACATGTACGTGGGAGGCGTGGAGCACGCCATCCTCCACCTGCTGTACAGCCGGTTCTTCACCAAGATCCTGTATGACATGGGCCTGATCGACTTCACCGAGCCGTTCACCAAGCTGATCAACCAGGGCCAGGTGATCAACCACGGCAAGGCGATGTCCAAGTCGCTCGGCAACGGCGTCGACCTCGGCCAGCAGCTCGAGCGGTTCGGCGTCGATGCGATCCGGCTGACCATGATCTTCGCCAGCCCGCCGGAAGACGACATCGACTGGGCCGACATGAACCCCGAGGCGATGGTCAAGTTCCTCGGCCGGGTCTGGCGGATCGCCGCCGACGTGGCCGAGGCGGACCGGGGCGCTGGTGACCGGCCGCCCGCCACCGGTGTCACCGAGCTACGCCGGGTCACCCACCGAACCATCGACGAGGTCACCCGTCAGGTGGAGGCCTATCACCTGAACGTGGCCGTAGCCCGGCTGATGGAGCTGGTCAGCGCCTCGCGCCGGGCCATCGATTCCGGGCCCGGAGCGGCAGATCCGGCCGTCCGCGAGGCGGCGGAGACACTGGCCGTCCTGGTGTCACTGTTCGCGCCGTACACCGCCGAGGAGACCTGGCAGCTGCTCGGGCACGAGGCGTCGGTGGCGCGTGCTACCTGGCCCGTCCCCGACCAGGCGCTGCTCACCCAGGAGAAGGTGACGTGCGTGGTGCAGGTCAACGGCAAGGTCCGCGACAAGCTCGAAGTCTCGCCGGAAATCGGCGAGGACGAGCTGCGCGAGCTCGCCCTGGCGGCACCGGGAGTCGTTCGCACCCTGGGGGAGCAGAAGGTCAACCGGGTCATCGTGCGGGCGCCGAAGCTGGTCAGCATCGTCGTGGCGTAACCACGCCCCCGAGGGGCCGCGTCCTCGGACGCGGCCCGGCTCGGACACCCCCTCGGACCCTCGGACAGTCTCGTCTCAGACCCGGCGCAGCACCGCGACGACGCGGCCGAGGATGGTGGCCTCGTCTCCGAGGATCGGCGTGTAGGCCGGGTTGTGCGGAATCAGCCAGACGTGCCCGTCGCTGCGCTTGAACGTCTTGACCGTCGCCTCGCCGTCCAGCATGGCGGCCACGATCTCGCCGTTCTCCGCGTTTTCCTGCTGCCGGACGACCACCCAGTCCCCGTCGGTGATGGCGGCGTTCATCATCGAGTCGCCCGCCACCTTGAGCAGGAACAGCGTGCCCTCGCCGACCAGCTGCCGGGGCAGCGGGAACACGTCTTCGATGGCCTGCTCGGCCAGGATCGGCCCCCCCGCGGCGATCCGCCCCACCAGCGGCACGTAGGCGGCTTCCTGCGACGGGATGTCGAAGCCCGGGATGTCGCCGGCTTCCTCCTCGTCCCGGACCGGCTCGCGGCTCGGCTCCGGCCGTACGGCCGGGTGACCGGGCAGGCGCACCTCAACCGTCCGCGGACGGCCCACGTCGCGGTGCAGGTACCCCTTCTTCTGCAGCGTGCTGAGCTGGTAGGAGACGCTCGACGTGCTGGTCAGCCCGACGGCCTCGCCGATCTCGCGCATCGAAGGCGGGTAGCCGCGCTGCTGTACCGATTCACGGATAACCTGCAGCACCTTGCGCTGCCGCCAGGTCAGCACGTGATTGGGATCGGGCTTATCCGGCGTTTCCGGGATAATGACCGGTACGCTGCCCTTCGGCTTGCGGCCTGGTCGGCCTTTCGGTCTGGGCGCCCCAGCCTGATCAGTGCCGGACACGCCGGTTACGGCGCCTCCCATGGCAGTTTCCTCCATCTGATGACCTTCCGTGTCCGAGTTCTTGCGTGCTGAGTAGAGAGTAACGGTTCTCGCCCGAGATCCCAAACATCTGTTCGACGTGTCGTCAATTTGTCAGACCCGTGGCGTACAACGACTACATACCCCGTTCGATCGAACAGTAATACGATCGAATGGGTGTACGATCGAACGAGTTAAGGATCGAATGAAAGTTTGATCGGGGAGGTCGCCATGAGTGCGATATCGGTAATCGCTCTGACCTGCGGTTATAAGAAGCGCCGCCGACACTCGCGGGCCGCTGCCGAGCCGCCGCTGCGGCTGACCAGGCGGGGCCGGATCGTCGTCGCGGTGGCGGCCGTGCTGTTCGTGGCCGTAATTTCGCTCCTCGCGGCCGGCGTGGCGCAGGCCACGAGCCACGGCTCCTCGCCGCGCGCGGCCCGGCAGAATCTCGTCCAGGTCGTCGTCCGGCCCGGTCAGACCCTGTGGTCGGTCGCCGAGAACGCGGATCCCGATCAGGACACCCGCGTGGTCGTCCAGCAGATCGTCGACCTCAATTCACTCAGTGGCCCCACCGTGGTCGCCGGGCAGCCGCTGTGGGTCCCCCGCGGCTGAACGCGAGCGCGACACGCCGGCCCGCCGCCACTGCACCCAGCGACCCGCCACGCCGACACGCCGCCACCGCATCCGGCGACCCGACACGCCGACACGCCGGGCGGCGCGCCGTGCCGAGCAGCTCACCGGCCTCTTTTTGCGGGTCATCCGCCCAGGGCAGCTTGCCTCCGGCCGTCTGGTGGTCTACCGTAACCACAACATCTAGTACTTACATCGATGTGTTTTTTCCACAAGTTGTGTTCACAGCGGGTAAACTGATTGTGAGCAAACGCGGCGGCCGGGGAGGTGGAACGCATGTACTGCCCCTTCTGCCGTAACCCGGACAGCCGGGTCATCGACAGCCGGACGGCTGACGACGGCACCGCGATCCGCCGCCGGAGGTCGTGCCCTGAGTGCGGCCGGCGGTTCACCACCCAGGAGACGGTCATCTTGATGGTGGCCAAGCGCAGCGGCGTCACCGAGCCGTTTGCCCGGGACAAGATCATCCGTGGCGTGCAGCGCGCGTGCCAGGGACGGCCTGTCAGCGAGGACAAGCTGGCGATCCTGGCTCAGCAGGTGGAAGAGACGATCAGGGCGCGGGGGCTGGGTGAGGTCCCCTCGCACGAGGTGGGCCTGGCCATCCTGGGCCCGCTGCGGGACCTGGACGAGGTGGCCTACCTCAGGTTCGCCTCGGTCTACCGGAGTTTCGAGTCGCTCGCCGACTTCGAAGACGAGATCACCGCCCTGCGCCAGGGACACCGCGACGCTGGTGCCAGCGCCGCGGACCCGGCGTCTTAAGGACGGCACCAGCAGTAGTCATCGCGGACAAGACGGCCTAAAGGCCTGGCAGGGATCTGGTCAGATCCCAGAAGGGGGACCCCACATGACGGAGACGGTGAGCGGTGCGACGACCCGGAAGGGCAAGGCGGCCCAGCTGAGTAAGGCCGAGTCCAGCCGGAACAAGCTCAAGATGCGGCGCATCCACACCACTTCCGGAGTGCATCCCTATGACCAGGTGACCTGGGAACGCCGCGATGTCGTCATGACGAACTGGCGGGACGGCACGGTCAACTTCGAGCAGCACGGCGTGGAATTCCCCGATTTCTGGTCGGTGAACGCCGCCAACATCGTGACCACCAAGTACTTCCGCGGCGCGGTCGGCTCACCGCAGCGCGAGTGGAGCCTCAAGCAGCTCATCGACCGGGTCGTCGGCACCTATGAGAAGGCGGGCCGGCAGCACGGCTACTTCGCCACCGACGAGGACGCCGAGATCTTCGGGCACGAGCTGCGCTACGCCCTGGTCCACCAGATCTTCAGCTTCAACTCCCCGGTCTGGTTCAACGTCGGCACCCAGTCCCCGCAGCAGGTGTCAGCCTGCTTCATCCTGGCCGTGGACGACACCATGGACGCCATCCTGGACTGGTACCGGGAGGAGGGGCTGATCTTCAAGGGCGGCTCCGGGCCGGCGTCAACCTGTCCAAGATCAGGTCGAGCAAGGAGCTGCTGTCCTCCGGCGGCACCGCCAGCGGCCCGGTCTCCTTCATGCGCGGCGCCGACGCCTCGGCCGGCACGATCAAGTCGGGCGGTGCCACCCGCCGCGCGGCCAAGATGGTCGTCCTCGACGTGGACCACCCCGACATCGCCGAATTCATCGTGACCAAGGCGCGCGAGGAAGAGAAGGTGCGGGTGCTCCGCGACGCCGGGTTCGACATGGACCTGGGCGGCAAGGACATCGTCAGCGTCCAGTACCAGAACGCCAACAACTCGGTCCGGGTCTCCGACGAGTTCATGCGCGCGGTGGAGGAAGGCAAGGAGTTCGATCTGCTCGCCCGGCGCACCGGCGAGGTCGTCGAGCGGATCGACGCGCGCAAGCTGATGCGCGACCTGGCCCAGGCCGCCTGGGACTGCGCCGACCCCGGCATCCAGTACGACGGCACCATCAACGACTGGCACACCAACCCGGAGTCGGGCCGTATCACGGCCAGCAATCCCTGCTCGGAGTACATGAGCCTGGACAACTCGTCCTGCAACCTGGCCAGCATCAACTTGCTCAAGTTCCTCCGCGACGACGACACCTTCGACGCCGCGCGGTTCGCGAAGATCACGCAGCTGATCATCACCGCGATGGACATCTCGATCAGCTTCGCCGACTTCCCGACCACCAAGATCGCCGAGACCACCCGCGCCTACCGCCAGCTGGGCATCGGCTACGCCAACCTGGGCGCGCTGCTCATGGCCACCGGGCACGCCTACGACTCCGCGGGCGGCCGGGCCATCGCCGCCGCGATCACCTCGCTGATGACCGGGGCCGCCTACCGGACCTCGGCCGAGCTGGCCGCGGCCGTCGGCCCCTACGACGGTTACGCCCGCAACGCCAAGCCGCACCAGCGGGTCATCCGCAAGCACGCGGATGCCAGCGAGCAGATCGGCACGGTTGGCACGATCGAGCGCGAGATCCTCGACCTGGCTCACGAGACCTGGCAGGATTGCGTCCGCCTCGGCGACGCCAACGGGTACCGGAACGCGCAGGCCAGCCTGCTCGCGCCGACCGGGACCATCGGCCTGATGATGGACTGCGACACCACCGGCATCGAGCCCGACCTGGCCCTGGTCAAGTTCAAGAAGCTGGTCGGCGGCGGCTCGATGCAGATCGTCAACCAGACCGTGCCGCGGGCCCTGAAGAACCTCGGCTACCCGCACGAGCAGGTCGAGGCGATCACCGAGTACATCGCCGAGCACGGCCATGTGGTCAATGCCCCTGGCCTGCGGCCCGAGCACTACGAAGTGTTCGACTGCGCGATGGGCGAGCGCTCGATCAGCCCGATGGGCCACGTCCGGATGATGGCCGCCGTCCAGCCGTACCTGTCCGGCGCGATCAGCAAGACGGTCAACATGCCGGAGAGCGCCACCGTCGAGGAGATCGAGGAGATCTACTTCGAGGGCTGGAAGCTCGGACTGAAGGCCCTGGCCATCTACCGGGACAACTGCAAGGTCGGCCAGCCGCTCTCCGTCGCCGGGAAGAAGCCCGCTGAGGCGGCCGCCGTCGCGGAAGCCCAGCCGGCCGCGGCTCACCGGCCGGTCCGCCGCCGGCTGCCCCGGCAGCGTCCCGCCATGGTGACCAGGTTCTCCGTAGCCGGCGCCGAGGGGTACATGACGGTCTCGAACTACCCGGACGATGGCGTGGGCGAGGTGTTCCTCAAGCTCGGCAAGCAGGGCTCGACCCTGGCCGGGGTGATGGACGCCTTCTCCATGGCCATCTCGGTCGGCCTGCAGTACGGCATCCCGCTCGACCAGTACGTGGCCAAGTTCACCAACATGCGGTTCGAGCCGGCCGGTCTCACCGACGACCCGGACATCAGGCTGGCCAGCTCGGTGATGGACTACATCTTCCGCCGCCTGGCGCTGGACCACCTGCCCTACGAGGACCGCGCCGAGCTCGGCATCCTGTCCGCCGCCGAGCGCGCCGCCGAGGTCGCCGGGCACGACCCGGCCGCGCTGACCGAGGAGGTCGACCCGACCGAGCTCGCCCAGTCGGCCGCCGTAGAGCAACCCCACCACGCCGAACGGGATGCCGTTCCCGCCACGCCCCCCGCTCAAGCCCGTCCGGCAGCGGCGTCCTTTCCGGCCGGAGCCTCGGGTCCGCACAGCTCGACCGAGCTGATCGAGGCGCAGCAGGGCCGGACCGCGGACGCCCCGCTCTGCCTCACCTGCGGCACCAAGATGCGCCCGGCCGGCAGCTGCTACGTCTGCGAAGGCTGCGGCTCCACCAGCGGCTGCAGCTAGTTAGCTGAACGAGAGGGAGATGCGCCGTGATCATCACGATGCATCTCCCTCATCAGCTATCCGAAGGCTGTACCGGGTAACGCGCCAGATACGCTGGCCGAAGGTGAATTCAACCGCCTTTATATCCGAGCCATTTGCGTGATCGCCCTCCGTCGTAACCAGGGCGATGTCGAGGTATACCGCGCAAAGGACGTAATCAACCCTCGCCCCGAATCTGCCTCGAAGGTCGGATCGCGCGTCGATGCCGAGGCTCTTCTAAACGATCTCCGCACCAGCACCGGCGTGGAGTCCGCGTTGGGGGTACCGGCCGGACCTAACTCCGGTTTGAGCGTGAGCTTGCCTCCGATCGCGACACCCTTCTCGGTCACCTGATCGCGGGGTAAATAGCAGCCCTCGAGCGAGTGGGATCCCAGTCCCACCGTAGGTGTGTAATCGGTCATCAGCGAGTCGGCCAGCACTGAGAAGCTCTGCCACCGCTCCGAACGGCCGTACCAGGGCGCCCCGGCTTTGCCTCACCATGGACAGCTCAGGTCTGCGGGCACTCGCCCGCATCCCTTGAGTACATTCTGGGTTCTGCCGTCCATCCCTTGGTGGCTTGGCAGCATCTGCTGTTCCGTCCGCCGCGCGGCGCCACTGGGGGATATCCCCTAGGGAACGCTCAGCCGGCAGGAGAAACTCAGTGGGGGAGTGGGTGATCTTCCTGAGGCGAAACGACGCCCCGCCAGCCGATGATGAAGGCATGGAAACGAACAACATTCCCCCGCAAGACGACACCCGCGATGGCGCGACCGCCGGGAACCGGACCGGTCAGCGGACGCTCCGGCGCCCCACGCAGAACCGGATCTTCGCCGGCGTTGGCGCCGGCGTCGCGGATTACCTCGGCACCGACGTGACCGCGACCCGGGCAGGCCTGGCCGCGGTCGCGATCCTCGGCCACGTGGCGATCCCGGCCTATGCCATCGGCTGGGCGCTGATGCCCGAGGAGGGCAAGTCACGCTCCCGCGCCGCCGAGTTCCTCGACTCGGCGACCACCCGCATCCGGCGGGCTTAGCGGCGCCCCGCCGGTCACCCTCAGGCTGGGATCGCGAGGGCAAGGCGGCCATGTAGTCTTCGGCGGATCGGCCATGTCCACAGCGGCAGATCGCTCACGTACCCTTCGGCAGACCGGCCACGTACCGTGTTCTAGCTGCTGTTATGTATTCGCGGCCTGCGTCAGCAGGCGGCGCTCACCGGACAGCCTCCGGGACTCCCGAGGATCTCCTCAAAGAGTGCTCAAATACCCCGATGTAGTAGCAAAACGTGCCTACGTTCGGGAAGTGCGGATAACGCGGTCAGTGCGGGCGGCATGGCCGCTGCTCGCTGTCCTGGCCGTCCAGGCCGCGCTCTCGGCCAGCATGGTGCGGACCAGGACCGCGTTCGGCGACGAGGCGCTGTACCTGTCGGCCGGGCATCTTGAGTGGTCCCACTGGTGGCACGACACCCAGATCCCGGCGTACCCGGCCTGGTTTTCCGGCGCTCCCGTCATCTACCCGCCGATCGGAGCCGTCGCCGACAGCCTCGGCGGGCTGGCCGCGGCCCGGCTGCTGTCCCTGGTCTTCATGCTCGGCGTGACGTCCTTGCTCTGGGGCACGGCGGACCGGCTGCTGGGGGACCGGCGCGTCTCCTTCTTCGCCGCCGCGCTGTTCGCCGTACTCGCGCCGACGTTGCACCTGGGCTCGTTCGCGACCTACGACGCTCCGGCGCTGCTGCTCCTGGCCATGGCGACCTGGTGTGCCGCCGGAGCCCGGAGCGGTCAGCACGCGATCCGGCGGATAGCCGCGGCCGGGATCCTCCTGGCCCTGGCCAACGCGACCAAGTACGCGACGGTCCTCTACGACCCGACCGTGCTCGGCGTCGCGATCCTGAGCTCGTGGCCGGACGCCGGATGGAGAGCAGCCCTCCGGCGGGCGGCCTTCCTCGCCGGCATCGCGACCGCTGTCCTGGCCGTGCTGCTCGCCCTGGGTGGCCCCGGCTACCTCACCGGGATCCGCGTGACCACGACCGGGCGCGCCCACGGAATCGATACCGCTTCCCTGGTGTTCGCCGACGCGTGGTCGTGGACCGCCGTCGTGCTGGTCCCGGCCGTCATCGCGGCCGTCGTCTGCGCGGTGCGCCGGCGGTGGCCGCAGGCGCTGCTGCTGGCCATGCTCGCGCTCTCGGCGCTGCTGGCACCGGCCGATCAGGCCCGCATTCAGACCGCGACGTCGCTGAACAAGCACGTCGACTTCGGTGCCTGGTTCGCTGCCATCGCGGCCGGCTACCTGCTGAGCAGACTGTCCCGGCGGCGGGTGGTCCTGGTGGCGCTGCTGGCCGCCTTGATCCCGGTTACCTCGGTCGGCACAGCCCAGGCGGACGCCATGATCAACTGGCCGGACGTGACCGGGCTCGTCAAGGTCGTCCGGCCGATGACCGACCACGGCGGCCACTTTCTCGTGGAAACCACCGATGTGCTGCTGTACTACCTGCCGCGGACGACGTGGCGGCAGTGGTCGAACACGCAGAACGGCAACCTGGAGTACTACCAGCAGGCGCTCGCGCGGCACTACTTCTCGGTGGTGATCCTCAGCTTCAACCAAACGCCGTCGGCGGACTACGCCATATCCCTCGACCTGGCCACGGCCGGCGGGTACCAGCTCGCCGCGAAGGTCCGCTCCGGCAAGACAGTCTTCTACGTGTGGGAGGACATCGGCCGCGTGTGAGAGCCCACGGCGACCGTTATTCACGTCTTGCATTGCTTTTCGTTCACCTATTCCCTCTACGGTCTCCCAGGCGCACTCCTTCAGCGGACTCCACGAGGCCGGCGTCACCCTGGCCACGCCGCTGCCCAGCTCGCACCGGAGATCCTGGCCCGGGCGTCCGAGGCCGGCGGCCACACCTTCCTCACCTGCATCGAAGGAGAAGCAGTACAGCGACAACCCGTACGGCGGCAAGTCGCTGCCGGGTGACCAGCCGCGGATCGTGACCAGCCGCGGATCGTGACCAGCCGCGGATCGTGACCAGCCGCTCGTCGGCCCTCGGCGTCTACACCCAGCGCCTCACCTGCGGCTTCCCGGCGGCCGGCAGCAAGCTGGCACCGTCGGTCCCGTCGGGCGCGGGGAACCCGCTGCTGACCGCGCTCGACGTCCGCTGACCCCGCCCAGCGGACGTCGGCCCAGACCGAGATCCGGTCCGGCTACCCGCTCGACGGCACCCCAGGGACCTCCAGCCCGACGGCAGCACCGGCCGCCGCCGGTCCTCCTCGAAGAGCCCGGCCACGACCTCGAGCACATGCGAGCGCGGCGCGGTAAGCACAGCCAGCCGCGCGTCCTTTTCGTCGCTCATCACCTAAGAACGGCGCACGGACCTAGCGGAATAAGCGGGTTCCGCCCCTGGTAGGGTCGCGGGATGCCCCCGAGGATGAGCCGCTGGCGGGCCGTCGCCGGCGTCCTGCTCGCCGTCCTCGTGGCCGCCGGATGCACCTCAACGTCCACGACCGCCGCGCACCCGAAACCCGCGTCGGCCCCCCACCGCCAGTCCCGGCCGAACTTCGTGTTCGTGCTCACCGACGACCTGTCCTGGAACCTGGTCAGCCACATGCCGCACGTGCTGGCCATGGAGCGGGCCGGGACGACGTTTTCCCGCTACTACGTGGTGGACTCGCTGTGCTGCCCGTCGCGTTCGGCCATCTTCACCGGTGAGTACCCGCACGACGACGGGGTCTTCACCAACGCCGGCGCCGACGGCGGGTACTTCGCCTTCAACCAGCACGGCGACCAGGGCAAGTCGTTCGCGGTGGCGCTGCACGACGCGGGCTACCGGACCGCGATGATGGGCAAGTACCTGAACCAGTACGAGCCCGTGTACCCGCCCGCGCCCGGCTGGGACGAGTGGGACGTGGCCGGGAACGGCGGCTACGGCGAGTTCGGCTACAACCTCAACCAAGACGGCCAGCGGGTCGGCTATGGCCACGCCGCGGACGACTACCTGACCAACGTGCTGGCCGCCAAGGCCGGCACGTTCATCGGCTCGGCCGCCGCCTCGGGCCACCCTTTCATGCTCGAGGTGGCCACGTTCGCCCCGCACGCGCCGTACACGCCCGCCCCCCGCTACGCGCACGCGGCCCAGCAGCTCAGCTACCCGAAGACTCCCGCCTACGGCCGCCTGCCGGCCAATCCGCCGCCGTGGCTCAAGGGTCACCCGCCCCTGTCCGCGGCGGACCAGGACACGATCACCGCCACCTTCCGCAAGCGGGTGGAAGACGACTTCTCCGTCGACGACATGATCGGCCAGCTCGAGAACGAGCTGCGGGCCACGGGCCTGGCCCAGGACACGTACTTCGTGTTCAGCTCGGACAACGGCTTCCACATGGGGGAGTACACGCTCACCTCGGGGAAGCAGACCGCCTTCGAGACCGACATCCAGGTGCCGCTGATCGTCACCGGGCCCGGCGTCCCGGCCGGCCGTATCGTCGGCCAGCTGGCCTCCAACATCGACCTGGCCCCCACCTTCGAGACCCTCGCGGGCGAGCCCGTCCCGGCCGACGTCGACGGTCACAGCCTGGCCGCCCTGTGGCACGGCCAGGACCCGCCGGACTGGCGGCAGGCCATCCTCGTCGAGCACCACGGCCCGGACTTCTCGCCGGCCGACCCGGACCGGCAGACCGAGAAACCGGGCGACCCGCCGTCGTACGAGGCGGTGCGGACCGCGAACGCGCTCTACGTCCGGTACGCGGGCGGCGCCCAGGAGTACTACGACACCGCGACCGACCCGTACGAGCTGGACAACCTGGCCGCCCAGGGCATCCCGGCCGACCTGCGCAACGCGCTCAGCGACCTGGCGAACTGCCACACCGGCGCCACCTGCTGGACCGCCGCCCACCTGGGCCCGCCGCCGGCCACCAAGCCGTCTTTGCCGAACGCGTTCCTCCGCCCCTAGCTCTCACGGGACGAGCAGCAGCCGCCCCGGCACCGAACGCTCCTCGAGCAGCTGGTGGGCCCGGCTCACCTCGGCCAGCGGGAGCGCCGCCCCGGCCACCGCGAGCAGCTTCCCCGTCCCGAACCAGCCGGTGAGCTCGGCCACGCCGGCCCGGACCGCCTCCGGATCGGCCGCGCGCCAGGCCAGCAGCGAGAACCCGGTCACGCTCTTCAGCGCGAACAGGTTCCGTACCGGGACGCTGGTCAGCTCGCCCGCGGAAGCGCCGAAGACCACCGCGCGGCCGTAAGGCGCGAGCAGGCCGACGCACCGGTGCAGCGTGTCGCCGCCCACCGCCTCGAGCACCACGTCCACGCCGCCGGGCGCGGCGGACCGCACCGCCTCGTCCCATCCGGGCTGCCCGTGGTCGACGGCGACGTCGGCCCCCAGCTCCTTGGCCAGCGCGAGCTTGGCCGCCGAACCCGCGGTGGCGATGACCGTGCCCGCGCCGAGCTGCCGGGCCAGCTGCACGGCGAGGTGGCCGATCGCGCCCGCCCCGGCCGTGACCAGGACGGTCTCGCCGGCGCCGAGGCGCCCCGCTCGCAGCGCGCCGAGCGCCACCGCCCCGGTGGTCGGCAGCATGCTCGCGGTGGCGGCGTCCAGCTCCGCCGGCACTGGCACCAGCCAGTCGGTGCCGGCCACGACGTACTCGGCGCAGGCGTCCTCGAGCAGGGCCGCGACGCGGCTCCCGGTCAGGGCCGGATCGGCGCCCGGGCCGGCCTTCTCGACCGTGCCCACCACGTCGCCGGTCAGCGTGCCGGGCGTCGGGCGGAACCAGATCGAGTTCTGGTCGGTCTCGCGGCGGATCTGGACGTCGACGTAGTTGACGCCGATCGCCTCGGTGCGGATGAGCACCTGGCCGGGTCCGGGCTCGGGTACGGCAGCCTGCTCGACGGTCAGGACCTCGGGGCCGCCGTGCGCGTAGAAGCGGACACGCCGCATGAGACTCTCCTGTCAGTAAGGGCCTGGTAAACTGGACCAGCAGTCAACTTAACTCCGACAATACTGGACCGCCGGTCCAGTTGTCGAGCCAGCCAACGGAGCCCTGATGGACCAAGGCCGGCCCGAGCGGGCCGACGCGGCCCGTAACCGGCGCGCCATCCTCGCCGCGACCGAGGAACTGCTGGCCACGCACCGGCCCCAGGACATCTCGATGGAGCAGGTCGCGGCGGCGGCGGGCGTGGGCAAGGGCACGGTCTTCCACCGGTTCGGCAACCGGACCGGGCTGATGCACGCGCTCATGGTGGAGCGGGCCCAGGCGCTGGAGGGGGCGGTGACCACGGGGCCGCCGCCGCTGGGCCCCGGCGCCCCGGACCGGGACCGGCTGCTGGCCTTCCTGGACGCCATCGTCGAGGTCGTCGGGCGCAACAAGAGCCTGCTGGCCGAGCTCGCCTACTCCTCCGCCGCCAACCCGCCGCCCCCAGCACCCGAAGAGCCGAAGGAGCCGGCCGGCCGCTACGAGGATGACCATCCGGTCTACTCGTTCTGGCACGGTCACATCAGCGCGCTCATCGCCGCCCAGCGGCCCGACGCGGACGCCGCGATGCTCGCCCACCTCCTGCTCGGCGCCCTGCACAGCGAGCCGATCCTGGCCCAGCTGACCGCCGAGGGCCCGGCCCGGCTCACCGCGGCCCTGCGCGCCCTAGCCGGCTCCGCCCTCAAAGACTGATACCAAACGGGGTGCCGTCCCCGCCCCCCTCCCCCCGCTACACCCCGGCGGCCTAACCGCCGCCGAAGCAGACGAACGGGCTGAACGGATCCCCGGCCGTGGCCGCCGCGAGCGCCTCGGCGGGCCTGGTCCCGGCCGCGAGCAGGCGGTGGTAGGCGGTCATCGTGCCGACGGCGGCCTCGTCACCCACCCGGATGACGCTGGCGGTCACGGTCGCGGTGCCGATGTAGAGCAGGGCCGCGGTGAAACCGAGGATCTCCTCGCCGGGCCGCACGGTCGTCCGCCCGACATCGCACGAGGACAGGACCACGTGCCGGGGAGCGGCCGTGAGCCGCTGGATGTCGTAGGCCATGAGCGGGCCGTCGGCCAGGTCGACCCGGGAGAACAGGAAGTTCTCCTGATCATGGTGCCCGTGCGCGGCCAGGTGGACCAGGGGCGCGCCGTCCAGGGCCCGCAGCACCGCGCGGGTCGTGGCGGCCGCGCCGAGCAGCGGGCGGCCGCCCGGGTAGCACTCGGCGACCCGGGCGACCTCCCGGGCCGCGTGTTCCAGGTCAGGACCCGCCACCAGCAGGGGAGATCCGCCTGTCTCGGCTTGCCCGCGCTGCCACGCGGCCAGCCAGGAGGATGCGGACGGGCAGACCGTGACCGGGCGGCCGCGCAGGCCGGGCAGCGCCCCCCAGGGGACGTCGGCCAGCGGGCCCGCCGGGACGAGCACGACCCCGCCGTCGCCCAGGTAGGGGAGCAGCGGCGCGATGGTCTCGGTCGCCAGCGCGGCGGCCTGGCTCCGCGCCGACTCCCTGATCACGGCCTCGAGCCGGGCGGGCAGCCGCCGTCCGGCCAGCGTGTCGAGGTCGGCGCTGAGCCGCCGGGCGGCCTCGGCCGCCGCCTCGAAGTCGCCCAGCCGTACCAGCCGGGCCCGGCCCCGGGACCCGCCCCCGGCGACCACCGCGGCCATCCCGCCGGGCCGGGCCACGATGCCCACCAGGCTCTGCCCGCTTTCCGCCAGGGCCGCGCTCACCTCGCCGAGGCTGGCCGGCGCGGCGGCGTCGCCCAGGCCAGCCGCCTTCCAGTCGTGTTCCCTGATCTCGCGCTGCAGCTCCGCCTGCCGGCCGGCCAGGGCCGGGTCGCGCGTCCCGGCCAGCTCGGCCTCACGGATCAGCAAGCTCAGCTGGCGCAGCTCGGCCAGGGTGGCCGCCGCCTGCGGGTCGGCCGGCGGATGGACCGGCTTGACCCCGAACGCCTGCGCCCGCGAGCGTTCCAGCCAGGCGAACACCAGCGGCGCCGAACCGCTTTCCAGGGCCAGCCGCAGGCCGGCCGAGGCCAGGTCGGCGCCGAGGGCGCCGACCCCCGTTTGCAGGTCGATGCTGCCGAGCCGGCCCCGCCGGGCTCGCACCAGGGTCAGGCCCGCCCGGAGCTCGGTCAGGGCCGCCGCCGGCCGCTGCTGGGACTCCGCCAGCTCGGCGCGGACCAGGTGCCGCAGCAGGCGGCCGGCCAGCGGCATCCCGGGCCGGCCGCCAGCCGCGAGTATCCGCCCGGCCTCCTCCGGCTGCCGGGCCACGATCAGGGCCCGCGCCGCGATCAGTTCGGCCAGCGCCGCGTCGTGGGCCAGGCCGCAGCCGCGCAGCCGCGTCGCCAGTTCCTGCGCCTCGGCCGCGACGGCGGCCCGGCGGCCCGGGCCCAGGGAGCGGGCGTGCAGCCCGGTGAGCTCGGCGACGCCGGCCCAGGTGCGGTTGCCCCGCTGCCGGAAACGCCGTCCGGCGGCCGCCGCCCACTGCCGCGCCGCGGCCAGCTCCCCGGCGGCCAGCGCGGCCTGGGCCCGGGCCAGCTGCGCCCGGGCGAGCTGCGCCCGGTCCAGGCCGAGCCGCTGCTGCTGGGACCAGGCCATCGCGTCGTCGAGCTCGCGGGCGGCGTCGCGGGCGAGCCCCGCCGCGAGCAGCGCGCCGGCCTTGTCGGTCGCCAGCACGAGCAGAAAGCCGGGCGCGCTCAGCCGGAACGCCCCGGCGGCCGCGTCGAAGAGCCGGAGCGCGGCCGGGATGTCCCCGGCCAGCAGTTCGCAGTAGCCCAGGTTGTGCAGCGCCTTGGCCGCGAGCAGGTCGTGGCCCCCGTCGGTGGCGATGCGGCGGCACCAGTCCAGGTCGGCCCGGGCCCGCTTCACCTGGACGAGGCTGAGGCAGGCGAAGCTGCGGTTCAGCAGGATCCGCGCCAGGTTGACGGTCTCGCCCGGTTTTCCCGCCAGCTGGGCCGCGGCCTCGCCGAACACGGCGACGGCGTCCTGCTCCCGGCCGGTGTGCAGGTAGATCGTGCCCCGCTGGCCGAGAAGCACCCCCCGCTCGCCCGCCGGGGCCAGCTCCTCGGCCCGGCCGAGCAGGCTCAGCCCGTAGCCGGTCCGGCCGAGCTCGGCCTCCCAGCTCCCGATCATGCCGAGCAGCCGCGCGGCCAGCGCGCGGTGTCCCTCGGCGACCTGCCGCGCGTCCGGCCGTTCCGCGTGCTCGCTCCAGCCTAGGTGCCGCAGGCCGGCCCGGGCGTGGCGGATGCCGGCCTCGGTACGGCCCGCGTTACCCTCCCGCAGGGCGCGCTCACGCGCCTCGCGGGCGCGGCTCTCCGCGCGGGCCAGCGCATCGGGGGCGGGCATGATGTCAGAAGATGAGCGCGGGGGTCACCACGGAACGCCCCGTCCGGTCCGGCCCGGCCGGCCTGACCACGAGCTGCGCCGTGCCGCGCGGTACCTGGGCGAAGGCGAAGCGCCCCTGCTCGTCGCTGGTGACATAGAGCGGCTCGGCCGCGCACTTCATCTCGACCTCACGGCGCTGTGACGGAGCCAGCCAGCCGTCCACGCGGACCGTGCCATCGCTGTTCGCGTCGATCCGGATCATGATGGTGAGGCTCTCGCTGTCAAAGGTGATCGTGCGGCTCTCTTCCGACCCGCGGGCCGCCACGGCCAGCTGATCCTCCTCCGCCGCCAGCCGGGCGACCTCGATCTCGAGATCACGGAAGGCGAGAAAGAAGCGGATCCGTTCCGGGAGTTCCGCGGGCATCGGGTCGGCGGCCTGGAACATATCCCGGACCTCGGCCAGCAGCTCGAAGTCGGACTCGTCGAGCGGCTCGTCGGCTGACGGCGACCCGGCCGCCTCCGGGAGGGTCACCGCGAACTCCCGCCGGCTTCCTCGGCCAGCAGGACGCGCAGCTTGGCCAGGCAGCGGCCGCGGGTGGGGCCGATGCTGCCGACCGGCATGCCCAGGGCGAGGGCCACCGCGGTGTAGTCCGGCCGCGGGGCGAAGGCGATGATCCGCAGCAGTTCCTGGCAGCGCGCGGAGAGCCGGCCGATGGCGGCCCACAGGGCGCGCCGCTCGTCGTCCACGATGACCTGCTCCTCCGAGCCAGGACCGTCGTCGGGCAGTTCGTCGAGCGTCTCCTGGTCCGCGGGGAACTGCCTGCGTCCCGCGGCGCGTACCCGCCAGGCTTCCCGGCGGGTCGTGACGACCAGCCATCCGGTGAGGGCCGCCGAGTCGTGAATGCCGTCCAGGTGGGTGACCAGGCGCAGCCATACCGTCTGCAGGACATCCTCGGCGTCGCCCGTGCTCAGCCCGGTGGCGCGCGCGACCTGCCAGAGCAGCGGGCTGAGCTCGGTCACGATCTCGCCGAGCGCGTCCTCGCGGCCCTGCCGGGCCGCGCTCATCAAGCTGGCGATGCGCGCGCCCCGGTCTGGCCGCGTCTGCTGGCAGATGCCGCTTCCCGCGGCGGCCTTGTGCTCGTCCACCGTGATCAGCCCGGCCAGCCCATGCTCGCCAGCGCCGCCAGCGCGCGGTTCGCCGTCGTCTGCGCGTCGCAGGGGTCGAGCACCAGGCCGGACGCCGGGTCGGCCGGCCCGGCCAGCAACGCCCGGGCGAAGTGCGCGGCCAGCAGCGGAGCCGAGAACGAGGTGCCGCTCCAGGCCCCCCAGCCGCGGAAGTAGTCGTCCGGGTCGAGGGACTCCCGGTGGGAGGCCCGCGCGTGGCCAGGCGGCAGCGGGCCGCTCTCGTGCGCGGGCAGCCTGAGCTCGGGGCTGCGGCTGCCGTCGATATCGGTCGGCATGGTGCTGATCACGACGGCGCCCGCGGCCCACGCGGTCACCCAGTGGCCGCCGTCGCTGAAGACGGCCCTGGATCCGTTCGGGTTGAGCGCGCCCACGCTGATCACCGGCACCTGGCCGGCCGGGGCCGGCCGCTGGGCGAACGCCGCCGGGTAGAACGGCCGGCCGGACGCGAGGTTCCCCGCCGCGGCCACGACCACGACACCCAGGTCGAGCAGGGCCCGGATCGCGTGCCACAGCGCGGACGTGAAGGTCTCGTCGGCGGGGGACTCGCTGAAGTAGCCGAACGACAGCGAGACCACGTCCACCATCTTGGCCGGGTCGCCCGCCTGGGCCAGCGCGACCCGGCTGGCCAGCGCGGTGAGGGCGGTCAGCAGGTCGCCCTCGTACATGACGTCGTCGCTGTGCATGATCCGGATGGCCAGCACCCGGGCACGCGGGGCCACCTGGCGCACGATGCCCGCGATGAAGGTTCCGTGGCCCAGCGCGGGGTCGAGCTCGCCGACGAGCGGCTCCGACGACACCGGCGCGTCCCACGGGTGGCGGATCACCTGGCGCGGCTGGTCGCCGGAGGCTTGCGCCTGCTCTCCCTCGAGCAGGATCGCCTTCTGGATGTCGTGGTCGACCTCGACGAAGCCGTCGCCGTCGTGGTGGGGATCGGTGTCGTAACCGCCCTCCGGACGACGGGTCACGTCCAGCCACGGGTGGGCGCGGATACCCGTGTCCAGCACGGCGACCACCGGGCGGCGGCCGTACCGGGCGGCCAGTTCGCGCTCCGGCGGGTCGAGCAGGACCGTCACCGGGATGCGCGTGTCGCCCCCGCTGAACAGGTAGGAATCAGTGCTCGTGGGGCCGGCCCCGCTGCTGCCCGGGCTGGCGGTGAGGCCGCCCGGGGTCTCCCAGAGCGGGCTGCCGGTGATGGGCGAGCCGACCAGCAGGTGCTCCAGGGCGATCTGGCCTACCTCCTCCCGCTCCAGCCGGACGAGGTCCGGCTGGTCCGGTGCCGCCGGCGCGGCGGCCGCCGCGCGCAGGGCCTGCAGGGCCACCCACGCGTCCACCGTCACGGGCGTGCCGCTGTTCTGCGCCGCGGTCAGCACCGCGGGCCGCGCCACCGCGGCCATGTGGCGGCCGGCCTCGGAGTTGCCGTACCTCGCCTCGTGGCCCGTCGCCGGACCCGGCTGCAGCTTCATCCCCACCCCGGACAGGACCCGGTTGAACGTCGTCAGCTTGTCCGAGTGCTGCAGGTGCACCGGGATGAGCAGCGACCTGGACCGGTACACCGAGGACCGGGGCGGCGGGAAGCCGGGCACGCTGACCGCCGTATCCGGGTTGAGTATCCGGGCGCCGTGCCGCTGCAGGACCCCGGCCGGGAGGCTGATCAGCCCGCCTTCGGGATCCTCGGCGCGGGTCGCCGACTGGCTGCGGGGCTGGAAGAACCAGTCCGGGTTGAACTCCGGCATGGCAGATACACCTCATCCTGGGTCCGCTGATGGCACGACGAGAGAAGCCTGCGACGTTGACCAGCTGCCGTCACCCGTTCGGAGCGCTTGCGGTCGCCCCAGATACGCGACTACGGATAACAAATCAATAACGGGGCGGCGAAATGCCTGTTCAGCAGGCAATGAGCGGACCGGTGACCGGGTGCCTGGCGATCGTCAGCCGGGATGGTCAGCGGCTACGCTATCACCGGCCCGCGGTCGGCCGCGGCGATACGACAGGCGGTATCCCCGCGGTCACTACGGGACCAGGAACCCCTTGCCTTACCGGCTTCCCGCGACGGCGAGCAGTGTCTTGCCGATCGTCTCCCTGGCCTCGATGGCCGTGTGGGCGGCCGCCGCGTCCGCGAGCTCGAACTCCTGGCCGACGACCGGCCGCAGGCGCCCGGCGGCCGCCTCCGCCAGGGCCGTCCGGGCCAGCGCGGCCAGTTCGTCCGGGCTGCCTCCCGCCCCCGCTCGCACGCTGACCCGCCAGGCCTTGGCCTGCTCGGGGGTGACCGGGGTGAAGCTCCCGCTGGCCATGCCGAACGGGCAGAACCGGCCGCCCGCGCCGAGCAGCCCGAAGGCCGCCAGCCCGATGTCCCCGCCCACGCCGTCGAACACCACGTCCACCTGGCCGGTCGCGTCGCGGACCTGCCGCTCCCAGCCGTCGCGGGAGTAGTCGACGGTCAGGTCGGCGCCCAGGTCCCGGGCCAGGGCCAGCTTGCGCGGGTGGCCGGCCAGTGCCACCACCCGGGCCCCGGCGTTGCGGGCGATCTGCACCAGCAGCGTACCCACGCCGCCGCCCGCGGCCTCGATCAGGACCGTATCGCCGGGCTGGAGGTCCGCCCGGGCGGCCAGGGCGAGCGCCGTCCGGCCGTCGGCCAGCAGCGCCACCGCGTCCCGCGTGCTCACCGCGTCCGGCACGTCGATCAGCCGCGATGCGGGGGAGATCGCCCGTTCGGCGTATCCGCCCGTGCCGTTCAGGCTGGCCACCACCCGCCGCCCGGCCCCCGCGCCAGTCCCTGAGCCGGCCCCGAGCCGGCCCTAGCCGGCCACCGTGCCGCCGACGCCGTTGCCCAGGATGGCCGGCAGCGCCGGGAGCATCGACGGATGCGGCGGCCGCCCCGCCCGGACCTGAGTCTCGACGAACGTCACGTTGGCGAACTCGACGTCGATGACCACCCCGTCCGGCCCGGCCCGCACCTCGTCCGCCTCGGCGGGCTCGAGCACGTCCGGCGGCCCGAATTCCCGTATCACCACCGCCCGCATGAGATCGCCTCCCGTCTCGCCCCACCGCCAGCCCGGCGGCACTTCCCGCCTCCGTACCGCCGTCAGCCCGGCGGCACTTCCCGCCTCCGTACCGCCGTCAGCCCGGCGGCACTTCCCGCCTCCATGCCGCCGTCAGCCCGGCGGCCTCTTCCCGCCTCCGTACCACCGCCAGCGCCAGGCGCGTCCGCGCGGAGCGATTCCTCAGAGCCTATCGGAATAATTTGCTCCGATAAAGGTATTACTTTCCGATGGCATTCCGTTCCCTGCAGCCGCAGTCCGGGCGCGGCCGGCAGTCCCAGGCCCGGCGCAACGACCTGGTCGTGCTCGAAGCGGCCCGCGACGTCTTCGCCGCCCAGGGCGCGGACGCGCCGGTCTCGGCGGTCGCCGCCCGGGCCGGCGTCGGCGTGGGCACCCTGTACCGCCGCTACGGCAGCAAGACCGAGTTGCTGCAGCGCCTGTGCGTGCTGGCGATGGACCAGGCGCTGACCGCGGCCGGTGACGCGCTCGCCGCCGCGGACCCGTGGGACGGCCTGTGCGGTTACATCGCGGCCTGCGTCGAGCTGCGCAGCGGGGCCCTCGCGTCCCTGGCCGGGCAGATCGAGACTACGGCCGAGATGAATGACACGGCCCGGCGCAGCCTGGCCCGGCTGGACGAGATCGTGACCCGCGCCCAGGCCGCCGGGCGCCTGCGGGCCGACGTCACCGCGCTGGACATCACCTGGCTGATCGAGCAGTTCAGCCGCCGGCCGCCCGGCCGGCTCGCGGCGGCCGAGGAGCGCAACGTGCGGTCCCGGCTGGTCGCTATCGCACTGGACGGGCTCCGCTCCCGTCCCGGCCTGGTCCCGGGGGACACCGGCTCGCTGCCCGGCCGTCCGCCGGACCGCGGCCAGTACGTGAACCGCTGGTCACCCGGGTCCTAGGCCCATCGACCGACGGCAACCCCGCCCAGGTGGCCGAGGCCGGGGACCGCGGCGCGGGCCTAGCGTGCCGGTAAGGCCGACCCGAGGAGGGCAATCGTCATGCTGATAGTGGAAGCCGCCAGGTTCGGCGGCCCGCAGGTGCTGACCGTGCGCACGGCGCCGGATCCGGTGGCCGGCCCCGGGCAGGTCGTGGTGCGCGCGGCGGCCGCCGACGTGCTGTTCGTCGACACGGCCATCCGGGCCGGGCGTGCCGTGGACTTCTTCCCCATCCGGCCGCCGTACGTCCCGGGCAACGGGATCGCCGGGCGGGTGACCTCGCTGGGCGACGGGGTGGATCCCGGCTGGCTCGGACGGGCTGTCGTGGTCCACACCGGAGGCCCCGGCGGGTCCGGCGGCTACGCCGAGCAGGCGGCCGTCGCCGCCGCCGACCTGATCGGCGTGCCGGACGGCCTCGGCCTGCCCGAGGCGGCCGCGCTGCTGCATGACGGGTCGACCGCGGTCGGGCTGCTCGAGGAGACCGGCGTCAAACCCGGCGAGCAGGTCCTGGTCACCGCGGCCGCGGGCGGGATGGGCGTGCTCCTGGTCCAGCTCGCCCGGGCGGCCGGCGGCCACGTCATCGGCGCCGCGCGCGGCGGGCGCAAGCTGGCGGTGGTCACCGAGGCGGGCGGCGAAGCGGTCGATTACTCCGAGCCCGGCTGGACCAGCCGGGTGCTCGAGCTCACCGGGGGCCAGGGCGCCGACGTGGTATTCGACGGGGCGGGAGGAGGGCTGGGAGCGGCTTCGTTCGGGATCATCGCCCGTGGCGGCCGGTTCTCCGCGCACGGCATGTCCGACGGCGGGTTCGCCGGCCTGGACCCGGCCGAAGTCCGGCGCCGGGATGTCACCGTGAACGGGATCGGCGGGTACGTGCCCGCGGTCTTCCGGCAGCGGGCCACCGCCGCGCTGGCCGCGGCCGCCACCGGGCGGATCAGCCCGGTCATCGGGCAGGAGTACCCGCTGGCCGGCGCGGCCGGCGCGCACGCGGCCCTGGAGTCCAGGACCGCCGTGGCCAAGACCCTGCTGCGGCCCTGACCTCGGCCCCGGCCCGGGCCCAGGCTGGCGCGGGTGGAATTCACCGAAGTAGTCAGGCGCCGCCGGATGATCCGCGGCTTCACCGCCGAACCCCTGCCCGATGGCACCGCCGACGAGCTGCTGGCGACGGCCAGCCGGGCACCGTCGGCCGGCTTTCGCCAGGGCTTCTCGTACCTCGTGCTCGAGGGCGCGGAGCAGTGCGCCCCGTTCTGGCGGCTCATCTTCGCGCGGGCACATTTGCTAAGCCTGAACTTATCAGTTTAGACTTAGAGTATGGCTGACGATCTGGACGTTCGTGACGTAGCGGCCGTGCTCCACGTCAGCATGGGCCTGCTCCTGCGGCGGCTGCGCCAGGTCCCGACGGCGGGCGGCCTTTCCGTGCCCGAGACCTCCGCGCTCGCCCGGCTGGACCGCAACGGCCCGGCTACCTCGAGCGAGCTGGCCCGGGTGGAGCAGATCAGCCCGCAGTCGATGGGCGCGACCTTGAGCGCGCTCGAGACACGCGGCCTGGTCACGCGCGATCCCGACGCACGTGACGGCAGGCGGGTCGTCCTCTCGGTCACCGAAACCGGCCGCCAGCTGCTCCGGGACAAGCGCGACGCGCGCACCGAGCAGCTGGCCCGGGCGCTGGCCGCCGGGTTCACCCGCGAGGAGCTGGATCAGCTGATGACGGCCGCCCCGCTACTCGAGCGCCTGGCCCAGGGGATCTGATGCGGGCGGCAGCCAGTGAGCAGCAGGCCGCTCACGACGACCGCTACAAGTGGGTCGCGCTGGCGAATACCACCGCGTCCATGTTCATGGCCACGCTGGACGGGTCGATCGTCATCATCGCGCTGCCGGCCATCTTCCGCGGCATCCACCTGGACCCGCTGGCACCGGGCAACATCAGCTACCTCCTGTGGATGATCATGGGTTACCGGCTGGTGCAAGCTGTTCTGGTAGTGACCGTGGGGCGGCTGGGCGACATGTTCGGCCGGGTCCGGATCTACAACGCCGGCTTCGTCGTCTTCACGGTCGCGTCGATCCTGCTGTCGTTCGACCCGTTCACCGGCGGGCACGGGGCGCTGTGGCTGATCGGCTGGCGGCTGCTGCAGGCCATCGGCGGGTCCATGCTGATGGCGAACTCGGCCGCGATCTTGACCGACGCCTTCCCGGCTAGCCAGCGCGGCTTCGCGCTGGGCACCAACCAGATCGCCGGCCTGGCGGGCATGTTCGTCGGGCTGGTCGCCGGCGGCCTGCTGTCCGCGATCGACTGGCGCTGGGTGTTCTGGGTCAACGTGCCGGTCGGCGTCTACGGGACGCTGTGGGCCTACCTGCGGCTCCGTGACAACGGCGAGCGGCACCGGGCCCGCATCGACTGGTGGGGCAACATCACCTTCGCCGTCGGCCTGAGCGCGGTGCTGATCGCCGTCACCTACGGCATCCAGCCCTACGGCGGGCACACCATGGGCTGGACGAGCCCGTGGGTGCTGGCCGGGCTGATCGGCGGCACGGCCCTGCTGGCCGCCTTCGCCGTCTTGGAGACCAGGATCGCCGAGCCGATGTTCCAGCTCAGCCTGTTCCGCATCCGGGCCTTCACGGCCGGCAACCTGGCCGGCCTGGCCGTGGCCATCGCCCGGGGCGGCCTGCAGTTCATGCTGATCATCTGGCTGCAGGGCATCTGGCTGCCGCTGCACGGCTACGACTACAGCCAGACCCCGCTGTGGGCAGGTATCTTCCTGCTCCCGCTCACCGCCGGGTTCCTGGTCTCGGGGCCGGTCGCGGGCATCCTGTCCGACCGGTTCGGTTCCCGGGGCATCGCGACCGCCGGGATGGCGGTCTTCGGCGGAAGTTTCATCGGCCTGATGCTGCTGCCCGTCGACTTCCCCTATCCGGCTTTCGCGCTGCTCATCGCCGCGAACGGCATCGGCAGCGGGATGTTCGCCTCGCCTAACTCCTCCTCGATCATGGGCAGCGTCCCGGCCCGGCAGCGCGGCGCGGCCTCGGGCATGCGCTCGACCTTCCAGAACTCGGGCACGGCCCTGTCGATCGGGCTGTTCTTCTCGGTCATGATCGCCGGGCTGGCCAGCCGCCTGCCGCAGACGCTGGACAGCGGCCTGCGCCAGCACGGCGTGGCTCCGGCGGTGGCCCACCAGGTCGCCACCCTGCCGCCGGTCTCGTCGCTGTTCGCCTCGGTGCTCGGCGTGAACCCGCTCGGCCACCTGCTGGCCGCCCGCGGTGCCCTGGCCGCGCTTCCGGCCGCGGCCCGGCAGACCCTCACCGGCCGCGAGTTCTTCCCCGGCCTGATCTCCGGCCCGTTCCAGCACGGCCTGATCGTGGTATTCGCCTTCGCCGCCATCCTGTCGGCGCTGGCCGCCCTGGCCTCCGTCCTGCGCGGCGCCCACCCCCAGCAGCGTGACGAAGCCTGAGCTCATCACCAACCACCCCCAGCAGCGTGGCCAAGCCTGAGCTCATCACCAACCCCACCCATTCCGCCTGCCGTGCCTGCCCCGCCCGGCCTCACCGGGGACCGCACCCACGGCCGGCCTGATCACGTGCGTCCCGAGGGACCACAAAACCGGCTTGACCTTCCAGCGGCTGGAAGGTGCACAGTCGAGGCCATGAGCACAGACGCCGAGCTGCTCACCGTGGGGCAGCTGGCCAGGCGCACCGGGGTGGCCGCCCGGACTATCCGGTTCTGGTCCGACGCAGGCCTGGTGCCGCCCGCGGCCAGGTCCGGCAGCGGCTACCGGCTGTACGACGCGGCCGCGGCGGCCCGGCTGGATCTGGTCCGGACGCTGCGTGAGCTCGGTTTCGGCCTGGACGTGGTCGAGGCCGTGCTGTCCAGGGCATGCACGGTGGCCGAGGTCGCCGCGGCGCACGTCGCCGTGCTCGACACGCAGATCCGGGCGCTGCGGCTGCGCCGCGCGGTGCTCAGCACGGTGGCCAGGAACGGTCACACGATCGAGGAGGCACACATCATGAGCAAGCTATCCCAGCTGTCCGCCCGGGAGCGGCAGCAGATCATCGACGACTTCGTGGACGGCGTCTTCGCGGGCACGGCGCCGGACGCCCCCGGGGCGAACATCGCCCGCGGCATGCGTCAGCTGCCCGCCGACTTGCCCGACGACCCGTCACCCGAGCAGGTCAGCGCCTGGGTCGAGCTGGCCGAACTGACGGCCGACAAGGATTTTCGGCGGCGGGCCCGGTCCATGGCTTTGGCCGGAACGAGCGCCGCCCAAGCCGAGGCAGCCCCCCAAGATGAAGCGGCCACCCAGAGCGAGGCGCAGGCCCGCCAGGACGAGCCCGCTTACCAGGACGTCATCCAGCACGCCGGCCAGGCCCTCGCGGAAGGAATCGACCCAGGTTCCCCGTCAGGAAGGGCCACGCTCGACCGCATCGTGGCGCCCGGGACCACGGCTGCCCGGCGGGGTGCCATCCTCGAGCGGCTCGAGACATTCACCGACGCCCGGGTGGAACGGTACTGGCAGCTGCTGGCCATCCTCAACGGGCAGCCCGTACCGCCCTCCGCGGTGCCCGCCTTCGAGTGGCTGATCGCCGCCCTCCGGGCCAGCCTGGGCTAGCCTGTGAGCTGGCCAGCCCGCCGGCCAGCCTTCCCCGCGGCCTTCGCCGTCCGGGTGACCAGCCGGGCCTCCCGGCGGGCGGTCTTGACCGTGCGCCGGGCCTCCCGCCGAGCATTCTGGGCCGTGCGGCCCACCTCACGGCGGGTGGCCTGGGCCGTGCGACCTGCCTCGCGGCGGGCGGCCTGGGCGGTGCGGCCTGCCTCGCGGCTAGCCGCCCGGGCGCCGTGCCGGGTGCGCCAGGCCAGCGAGGGCTGCCCGGAGGTATCGGCCGCGGTGATCAGCAGGCCACCGAACATCGAGAGGTTCTTCAGGAAGTGGATCCGCTGCTGCGTCCGGTCGGCGTCCTCTTCAGCCTCCCAGAAGCGGTGTCCGGCCGCGGTGGTGGGCACCAGCGTCACGGCCAGCGCGAGCGCGGACAGCCGCGGGAACCGGCCCAGCGCCAGCAGCGTGCCCGCCGCCATCTGGACGGCGCCGTTGAGCCGCACCGCGTCCTCGGTCTTGGCCGGGACGACGGTGAACCGGTCGGCTAGCGGGCGGACCACCGGCTCGGCTCGGGGCGCCACCTTCTCGGGGTGGCGGAAGGTGTCGAAGCCCTGGATGACGAAGATGGACGCCACCATGGGCCGGGCGAGAGCTCGAAGTACGGTCATTACCCGCTGTTGCCCAGTAGCAGCCGTTATAACCTCCCCGGCCCGGCAGTCGTTTCAACCACCCGGGCGCGGACGTGATCATGCCCTCATAATGGCGGGGTGGACGAGCCGGAGGTCAGGATCAGACCGGTCAGCGAGAGCGACCGCCCGATACTCGCCTGGCTCGTCGCCGAGCTCTGGGGGTCCGAACTCGTCGCCGTACACGGCACCGTCCTGCGCCCCGGCGAGCTGCCCGGGTTCATCGCCGAACGATCCCGCCGCATCGTCGGCCTGCTCACCTACCAGCTGGTCGGGGACATGCTGGAGATCGTCACGCTCAACGCTATCGAGCGCCGGACCGGCATCGGGACGCTGCTCATCGAGGCCGCGGCCAGCACCGCGCGGCACTTCCGCTGCCGCGAGGTCCGGCTCACCACCACCAACGACAACGTAGACGCGCTGCGGTTCTACCAGCGCCGCGGGTTCCGGCTCGCCGAGCTGCGGCCGGGTGCGGTCGACCGTTCCCGGCAGGAGAAGCCGCAGATCCCGAGAACCGGCGACTACGGCATCCCCCTGCACGACGAGATCGACCTGACCCTCCAGGTCTAGCCGCTCCCGGCCCGGGCGCCGCTGGCCTGAGCGCTGCCGCACCGGGCCGGTCCCCGCGGCACTTGTCAAGCTGGTCTAACCAGTGCCTCCGCAGGCGCCCCAGGTCCTGACACCGAGATCGTGAACAGTTCGCGACATTATTTGTCCCGAACCGTTCACGATCATGGAATGGCTCCCGCTGTGCAACCCATCCGCCACTGGAACCTCGCAGCTCACACGGCCGCGACCGGGTGCTCATGATCGTGGACAGAAATGACCACATAGAGCCGGAAACTGTCCACGATCATGAAATCAGCCAGAAGCGCAGCCAGGAGCGCAGCCTGAAAGCGTGGGTGGTGAGGTTGCAGTAACTGGTGAGGCCACTACCGCTCCACCAAGTACATGAAGCGACGGCTTCGCGCGAGCCGCGAGGCCACGAGCCGCGAGCCGCGACCGCGAGCCACAGCCGCGCGGCGCGACCACGCGGCCGCGCGAAGCCGGAAGCTAAGCCGCGGCGCCCTTGACCTGGCGGCCACGGGTCCAGACCGCGGTGATCCGGCCCGGGTCGGCGAGCACGCCGATGTCGGCGACCGGGTCGGCGTCCAGCGTTATCACGTCGGCGTCGTAGCCCTCGGCCAGCTGGCCGCTGCGCGGCGCCTGCGGGCCGACGGTGAGCGGTCCGGTCGCGGTGGCCGCCTCGATCGCCTCGAGCGGCGCCATGCCCAGCTTGACCAGGTAGCCGGGTTCCGAGCCGTTCTGGCCCCACGCGTTGGGCAGGTCGGCGCCGGACAGGGCGATGTCGGTGCCCATGGCGATAGTGACGCCGTGCTCGTAGGCCCGCGTCACCGCCTGCGCGTGGATGTCGGCGATCAGCTCGAGCTTGGCCATCGCGTACGGCGGCACGACGTCCCGCGACCGCAGCATGTCCTCGATGATCGTCCGGGTCGGGACCAGGATCGCGCCGGTCTCGCGCATCGCGTCGCAGCACTCGTCGTCCAGGTAGGTGCCGTGCTCGATGGTCCGGACCCCGGCCCGCAGGGCCGCCATGATGCCCGGCTTGCCGTGGCAGTGCGCCGCGACCGCCCGCTCGGCCAGCCCGGCCACCTCCACGATGGCTCGCAGCTCAGGAGCGGTGAACTGCTGGTGGATGGGGTCGTCGAGCTCGGACAGGACACCGCCCGAGGCGCACACCTTAATCAGCTTCGCGTTCCGCCGGAGCTGCTCGCGGACGGCCCGCACGCACTCGTCGGGGCCGTCCGCCAGCCGCATCATGCCGCCTCGCGAGGAGTAGTCACGCACCCAGTCGAGCGGCACCGAGTGCAGGTCGCCGTGGCCGCCGGTAGTGCTCAAGATGGCGCCCGCGCCGTAGATCACCGGCCCGTCGATCAGGCCCTCGTCCACCACGCGAGCCAGGTGGACGCCCAGGCCGCCGACGTCGCGCACCGAGGTGACCCCCGCGTCGAGCGCGGCCCGCAGGTCCCGGGTGCACCGGGCGGCCCGCAGCGCCTCGGGCTCGTTCGGGAGCTGGGCCAGGTCGAACGTCCTGGTGCCCATGAGGTGCCCGTGGCAGTCCCACATCCCCGGCATCACCGCCGCCACCGATGTCACTGACGCCCCGGGGGTCGGCGGCGCCACCCCGGCCGGGCCGGCGTAGCTGATCCGGGGGCCGTCCAGGACCACCACCCCGTCGCGAACGGGAGCGCCGCGCCCGGGTATGAGCAGCCCGGCCTCGATCCGGTGCATGAATCCTCCTTATCGCACGACAAGCGACGTGCGCCCGACAAGCCAACCGCGCCAAACGCGTCAAACGCGTCAAACGCGTCAAACGAGCCAGACGAGCCAGACAGGCAAAGCCGCAAGATAGCGGGCCGCTGGGGGGCCAGGGCCGCAGATATTGATGCTGACTATCTTGACGGGTCGCCGGCCGTGCGGTCCATGATGGAATCCCCAGCTCGTACACTCACCAGGAGGCCCAGGTCAGGACGATCCCGCGGCATTTCTCACCGACAGTATCGACGTGTGTGCTGTCGTGGGTACGGGTCATGCGCTATACAGGGACATACGACTGTCCGGCAACCGGTTGCGGGGGGTCGCACGCCCGGCGGGGTTCCCGGCGGAGGCTCTAGGGAGGCAGGGACATAAGGGCAAGGAAGCGTGATGCTGCCAAACGATAGGGCCCAGCCCGCCGCACCGGACAAGCCGAGCTGGGGCTCCCGGCTGCTGCGCGTTTACCGGCGGGCCCCGGCCTGGCTCAAGGTCGCCGTCGTCGCCATCGCCGTCGTGCTCTCCCCGGCCACGCTGGGACTGATTATCCTCGCCGCGCTCGTCTACGGCGTCGTCGCGGTCGTCCAGGGCAGGCGGACCAGGGGCGCGACCGCCTCGGTCGCGCTCTGGGGTGTCGTCGTCTTCGCCGCCGCGGGCAGCCAGGACCTCAGCTGGATCTTTTCCGTCACCCTGATGCCCATCGCGGTCGGGCTGGCCGCGCACGCCCGCCTGCTGTCCCGCTCCTTCGTGCCCGCCCGGACCGTCGCCTGGGTCCTGGCCTGGTCCGTGCCGGCCGGCGTGATCGCCTTCAGGGCGGCCACGGACCAGCCGTTCATCGGCACGATCGCCGCGTGGCTGCTGGCCGCGGCCGTGCTCGGCTGGCGGGTAGCCAAGGGCATCCAGGACGCCCGCATGTACGGCGGCCGGAACCCCGCGGGCCCGCCCGATCAGGCCGGCTCCCAAGGCCCCCAGGGCCCCGGCGGACAGCCGAGGACCGCGGGCAACACGATCAGCCCGCCCGGCACCCGCCCGGGCCCCCCGGGCAACGGCCACGGGGCGCAGGGCGTCCGGGCTCAGGCCGCGGCGCTGTCCTACGGCGACCACGCCCGCGACCAGTCCGCCCCGCCGCGGCCGCGGCCGCAGATCTCGGTCGAGGACGCGATGGCCGAGCTCGACGCGATGATCGGGCTGGCCCCGGTCAAGGAGCAGGTCCGGTCGATCGCCGCGTCCATCGAGGCGGCCCGGCGCCGCACGGTGGCCGGCATCAGCACCGAGCGGCCGATGCGGCACTTCGTGTTCCTCGGCCCGCCCGGCACCGGGAAGACCACCGTGGCCCGGGTCCTGGCCAAGATCTTCTACGCGTTCGGGCTGCTCCAGGCGCCCGAGGTCATCGAGGCGCACCGGGCCGACCTGGTCGGGGAGTTTCTCGGCGCGACCGCGATCAAGACGAACGAGCTCGTCGACTCCGCGCTCGGCGGCGTGCTGTTCATCGACGAGGCGTACAGCCTGCTCAACGAGGGCGACGGGCAGCCCGACCGGTTCGGCCAGGAAGCGGTGCAGGCGCTGCTCAAGCGGGCCGAGGACAACCGCGACAACCTGATCATCATCCTGGCCGGGTACGAGAAGCAGATGGAGACGTTCCTGTCCTCCAACCCCGGCCTCGCGTCGAGGTTCGCGACCCGGCTGAAGTTCCCGAGCTACTCGCCGCCGGAGATGATGGCGCTGGCCGAGTCCGCGCTGGACCGGCGCCGCGAGTCGCTCGACCCGGACGCCCGCCCGGTGCTGTGGCGCACGCTCGAGGAGGTCGGCCGCCGCCGGATGACCGACGAGCTCGGCAACGGCCGGTTCGTCCGCAGCCTGCTGGAGAAGGCGGGCCAGGCCCGGGACGTGCGGGTGCTGACCGAGAGCGCCGACCCCGATCCCCGGGACCTGGTCATCATCCGCGGCGGCGACCTGGAGCAGGCCTACACCGAGCTCACCAGCCGGATGCGCGGCTACGAGGACACGCCCACCGTCGAGGGCGCGATCGCCGAGCTGGACGAGCTGGTCGGCCTGGAGCCGGTGAAGCAGCAGGTGCGCGCGATCGCCGCCCAGCTGCGGGTGGCCCGGCTGCGCGACACCCACGGGCTGACCAGCCAGCCTCCCACCCGGCACTTCGTCTTCACCGGGCCGCCGGGCACCGGCAAGACCACGGTCGCCCGCATCCTCGGCCGGATCTTCGCCGCCCTGGGCCTGCTGGTGCGGCCCGAGGTGGTGGAGGCGCACCGGGCCGACCTGGTCGCCGAGCATCTCGGCTCGACCGCGATCAAGACCGGCAAGCTCATCGACTCGGCCATGGGCGGGGTGCTGTTCATCGACGAGGCCTACTCGCTGCACAACGAGGGCTACCTCGGCGGCGACGCGTTCGGCGCCGAGGCGGTGCAGACGCTGCTCAAGCGGGCCGAGGACGACCGCGACCGGCTGGTGATCGTGCTGGCCGGCTACCCGGACGACATGGACCGGTTCCTGCGCAGCAACCCCGGGCTGGCCTCGCGGTTCAGCACCCGGGTGACCTTCCCCAGCTACCAGCCGGCCGACCTGGTGCAGATATCGAACCTGCTGGCCGAGCAGGCCGGGGACATGTTCGAGCCGGCCGCCAAGCAGGTACTCGCGGCCATCTTCCGCCACACCTGTGACACCGGCCGCATCGACGAACTAGGCAACGGCCGGTTCGCCCGCTCCCTGTTCGAGCGGGCCTGCGCCTGCCGCGACGTCCGGGTCGTGCGCCTGGGCGAGAACGCGACCGCGGCCGACCTGACCACGCTGACCGCGGCCGACGTGGAGCTGGCCTACCACGACCTGGTGCCCCGGGACACCCTGCCGGTCCCGCCGCAGTAGCCACCGTCACAATAACTTCGTGGACGGACGCTGGGAATTCTGGATCGACCGGGGCGGTACCTTCACCGACATCGTCGCCCGTAGCCCGGACGGGCGCCTGGTCGCCCGCAAGCTCCTGTCCGACCATCCGGAGGCCTACCGGGACGCCGCGGTCGCCGGCATCAGGCAGATCCTGAAGCTCGGGCCCGGGCAGGAAATCCCGCCCGCCAGCATCGGCTCGGTCCGGCTCGGCACCACCGTGGCCACCAACGCCCTGCTCGAGCGCAAGGGCGAGCCGACCGTGCTGATCATCACCAAAGGCTTCGCCGACGCGCTCCGCATCGCCTACCAGAACCGGCCGCGGATCTTCGACCGCCGCATCCTGCTCCCCGAAGTCCTCTACGACAAGGTCATCGAGGCCGACGAACGGGTGACCGCCGACGGCGAGGTCCTCACCCCCCTGGACGAGCAGCAACTCGCAAAAGACCTCGCAGCGGCCCGGAAAGACGGATACCGCGCCGCCGCCGTCATCTGCATGCACGGCTACCGCTACCCCGAGCACGAGAAAAAGATCGGCGACCTGGCCCGCGCGGCCGGCTTCACCCAGGTCTGCGAGTCGCACCGGACCAGCCCGCTGATGAAGCTGGTCTCCCGGGGTGACACCACGGTGGCGGACGCCTACCTCTCACCCATCCTGCGGCGCTACGTGGCCGAGGTGGCGAGCGAGCTCCAGCACGTAAAGCTGCTGTTCATGCAGTCCAACGGCGGCCTGACCGACGCGGAGAGGTTCCGCGGCAAGGACTCCATCTTGTCCGGCCCGGCCGGCGGCATCGTCGGCATGTCCCGCACGGCGCGGGACGCGGGCTTCGGCAAGGTCATCGGCTTCGACATGGGCGGCACCTCCACCGACGTGTCGCACTTCGCGGGCGAGTTCGAGCGCGAGTACGAGACGCTCATCGCCGGGGTGCGGATGCGCGCGCCGATGCTGTCCATCCACACCGTGGCCGCGGGCGGCGGCTCGGTGCTGCACTTCGACGGCAGCCGGTACCGGGTGGGCCCGGACTCGGCCGGCGCCGACCCCGGCCCCGCGTGCTACCGCAAACAAGGCCCCCTCACCGTCACCGACGCCAACGTCCTCCTCGGCCGGATCCAGCCGGATCATTTCCCGAACGTCTTCGGCCCCCACGGCGACCAGCCTCTCGACGCCGAGATAACCAGGCAGAAGTTCCAGGCGCTCAGCGCGGAGATCGCCGAGGCCGCCGGCGATAACCGCGGCCCCGAGGAAGTAGCCGCCGGGTTCGTCGAGATCGCCGTGGCCAACATGGCCAGCGCGATCAAGAAGATCTCGGTGCAGCGCGGCTACGACGTGACCGAGTACCTGCTCAACGTGTTCGGCGGCGCCGGCGGCCAGCACGCCTGCGCGGTCGCGGACGAGCTGGGCATGAGCCAGATCCTCATCCACCCGCTGGCCGGCGTGCTGTCGGCCTACGGGATCGGGCTGGCCGACATCATCGCCATGCGCGAGCAGGCCGTCGAGGCCCCGCTGGCCGAGGGAATCCCGGCCGAGGTGATCGGTCCCCTCGAAGACGACGCCCGCGCCGAGGTGGCCGCCGAGGGCGTGCCGCCGGACCGGATCGCCGCTACCCGTCGGGCCCACCTGCGCTACCAGGGCACCGACACCGCCGTCATCGTCCCGGTCGGCCCGCTGGCCGAGATGACCGCCCGCTTCGAGGACGAGTACGCCCGCCGGTTCTCCTTCCTCATGCGGGACAAGCCGATACTGGTCGAGGCGGTCTCCGTCGAGGTCACCGGGAGCCAGCAAGAAAGCGGAACGAACGCGGAAAGCCCGCCCCGTTCGGCGGAAAAAAATGGGCCGAGCCGGCCGCCCGCGTGCAAATGTTCGCCGCCGGCCGGTGGTCCGAGGTCGATTTGACCGAACGTAGCCAGCTCCAGCCCGGCCACCACATCACGGGCCCGGCCATCATCACCGAGGAACTGGCCACCACCGTGGTCGAACCCGGCTGGCGCGCGGCCGTGACCGAACGCGGCGACCTGCTGCTGGAAAGAGTCACCGCGCGCCCCGACCGGGCCGACGCCACCACCGAGGCGGACCCGGTCCTGCTGGAGATCTTCAACAACCTGTTCATGTCGGTCGCCGAGCAGATGGGCGTGCGCCTGCAGTCCACCGCGCATTCGGTCAACATCAAGGAGCGCCTCGACTTCTCGTGCGCGGTCTTCGACGCCGAGGGCGGCCTGATCGCCAACGCCCCGCACATGCCGGTGCACCTGGGCTCCATGGGCGAGTCGATCAAGATGGTGATCGAGCGCAACCGGGGCCGTATCCGCCGCGGCCAGGCCTACGTCCTCAACGACCCCTACCACGGCGGCACCCACCTCCCCGACATCACCGTCGTCACTCCCGTTTTCAGCGATACCGGCGATGACATCTGGTTCTACGTCGCCTCGCGGGGACACCACGCCGAGATCGGGGGGGTGACCCCCGGCTCCATGCCGGCCGCCAGCACCCGGGTCGAGGAGGAGGGGGTGCTGATCGACAACTGGCTGCTGGTCGAGGACGGCCAGGCTCCGGGAGGCCGAGACGGCCCAGCTGCTGGCAGGCGCCGAGTACCCGTCCCGTGACCCGGCCACCAACCTGGCCGACCTGCGCGCCCAGCTCGCCGCCAACTCCAAGGGCATCGAGGAACTGCGCAAGATGGTGGCGCACTTCGGGCTGGACGTGGTGCGGGCCTACATGGGCCACGTGCAGGAGAACGCGGCCGAGTCGGTGCGGCGGGTGATCACCGCGCTGCACGACGGCGAGTTCGCCTACGAGCTCGACAACGGCGCCCGGGTGGTGGTGGCGGTCCGGGTGAACCGCGAGGAGCGGACGGCCGAGATCGACTTCACCGGGACCTCGCCCCAGCTGGCCGAGAACTTCAACGCGCCGTCTTCCGTGGCCATGGCGGCGGTGCTGTACGTGTTCCGCACCCTGGTCGACGACGACATCCCGCTCAACTCCGGCTGCCTGCACCCGCTCGAGGTGATCATCCCGCCGGGGAGCATGCTCTCGCCGGAGTACCCGGCCGCGGTCGCGGCGGGCAACGTGGAGACCTCCCAGGTGGTCACCGGCGCGCTCTACGCCGCCCTGGGCGTGATGGCGGAGGGCTCCGGGACGATGAACAACGTCACCTTCGGGAACGACTCCTGCCAGTACTACGAGACCGTGGCCAGCGGCTCGGGCGCGGGCGAGGGCTTCGACGGCACCGACGTCGTGCAGACCAAGATGACCAACTCCCGGCTCACCGACCCGGAGGTGCTCGAGTGGCGCTACCCGGTGCTGCTCGAGTCGTACCGGATCAGGCCGGACAGCGGCGGCCGGGGCCGCTGGCGCGGCGGCCACGGCGGCGTCCGGCGGCTGCGCTTCGGCGAGCCGATGACCGTCACCACGCTGACCGGCCACCGCCGCGTGCCCGCCTTCGGCCTGGCCGGCGGCGAGCCCGGCGCGCTGGGACGGCACTGGGTCGAGCACGCCGACGGCACGGTGACCGCCATGGCGGGCTGCAACTCCGTCGACGTCCGAACGGGTGATGTATTCGTCATCGAGACCCCCGGCGGCGGCGGTTACGGAAGACCGCTCTAGGGCTCGTCCGCTTCCCTAGGGCTCGTCCGCTTCCAGCTCGCGCAGCACCGCGATCAGGGCCGCCTCGTCGCCGCTGGTGTGGTCGAGCACGGCCATCAGCGCGTGCAGCACCAGGTGCCGGTCCTGCCCGGCGTCGAGCAGCCGCTGCGCGGCCTCCCAGAGCTCGGGCGGGTCACCGCGCCAGAGCCGGTCGGCCAGGATCACGTGCCGCTCGATGTGCCGTCCCACCCCGCCGGGAGCGGGGGTGGCGTGGTCGGCGGCGATCAGCGCGCGCCGGTCCCGCGGGTCGGCCGGGTCCAGGATGGACAGGTCGGTGCCGGAGTGCCAGCCCTCCAGGACCGGGAACGCGAACGCCCGCCGCGGCAGCGCCTCCAGGTCGGCATCCGGCAGCAGCCGCCGGACCAGCGCGTAGTCCAGCCCGAACTCGGCCGGGTCGCGGTAGGCCTGGGCGAACCGGCTGATCGTGTTGAACACCGCCTCGAGCGATTCGGTGACGGCCGCCTCGCTCAGCCCGCGGCGGCGGCCCGCCCAGCGCACCCACGCGGCCAGCACGTGCGGCATCGCGTCCTGCTCGGCGAACGACAGCATCACCTTGCGCGGCAGCCAGCCGAGCAGGAAGGTCTCCACCTTGGTGGGGCTCATCCGCAGCGGCCGCCCGAAATCCTTGTCGCACCCGTAGTCGATGATCCGGTCGGCGCAGTGGCTGGCCGACCCGCGATCCGACAGATCCTCGGCCTCGTCGGAGGCGAGGAACTCGGCCGCGAGCATGGCCCGGCGGTCCTTGCTCCAGGCCTGCCGCCTGCCGGTCACGTTCAGCGGCCCGGTGGCTGACAAAGTGGCTGACAGCGAACGGCCGCGGAACGGCGGCAGCGCCCTGATCCGGGCCCGGATGAACGCGTGGTACGACGGGAAGGAATCGCTGACCGACGGGTCGTTCACCGAGTCGGTCACGGTCAGCGCGCTCTCCAGCATGTGCCGCGCCTGGCCGGCGTCCACCTGCCGGAACGCGTACTTGCCCTCGGCCCCGCGCTGGCTGCTGGCCTCGCGGCAGTGGTCGAGCAGCTTGCCCACCCGGGAGGTGACCCAGCCGTCCTTGATCATCCCGTCCGCGTTGTAGTCGATCACCGAGACCAGCGCGTGCGGCTCCTCCCCGGCGTAGCTGAACACGCAGATGACCTCGTCGGTGTCGCCGAGGTCGTCCGGGTTGACGTAGCACTCGGCCGAGGTGACCGCGCCCAGGTGCTCGGCCCAGCCGGGGCAGTGCACGCCGGCCTCGATCAGCTCCAGCGCGGCGCGCTCGGCCTTGGCCGCCTGCCGGGGGGTACCGAGGCAGGCGATGCCGGACAGCAGGGCCAGCGCCGCCGGGCTGCGCTGCGCGCCGGCGTAGTCGACCAGTCCCTCGCCGACCAGCTGCTCGACGGTGGCCGCGCGGCGGCCGCCGCCACGCTGGCCCCACCAGGTGCCGAGCAGCTCGCTGACCATGAGTTCGGCGTCGAGCGGGCTGCGTACGGCCAGCAGCTCACGCGCCGCGCGCAACAGCTCGGCAAAGAGCGCGTTGGGCGGCGGCGTGCCACCCCGCCGCTGGCCGCTCCCTGATCCGCCCGGGGGCTGGCCGGGCGGGGGCTGGCTTCGTCGGCTCTGCGGGCTCACCCTGATAGCCTCTCAGATCTGGACATGCGGACGCTATGCTACGTTGTCATGCCCGTTGTGATTCCGCCTCCTAGACCGTACGCGCCACGCCGGCCAGTTGCCGGCTTGGTTGCGGTAGGCGTGAAGTGCAACCGTAGCCGGCGTCGGCCGTCTGCGAATCCTCACACCTGGCCGCACTAATTGCCGGACTGTGGCACGCTTGATTGGTTGGCAGCGGGAACGATGAGCCCCGGGGAAGGAGCCGCCCATGGCAGCCCCCGGCGCGGTACAAGGGTGTTCGTCGTGAGCATGGATACGTCTGTGCCCAGGCAGCGGGACACCTCGGATGCCGCTCTGGTGGACATGCTGACGCTGGAGGCGCCGGTCGGTTTGGCCCTGTTCGGGTCCGATCTGCGTTTCCGCTGGGTGAATGCTGCCCTGGCGCGGCTTGGCGAGAACGCCGAAGTCGTCCCCCTGAGCCCCGAGGTCCCCGCGGTTCCGGCTGCCCCGATGGAGCCGTCCGCCTGCCGGGGCCTGCTGCCCTCGCAGGCGTGGCCCGGCCCGGTCGCCGCCCGGGCGGAGGCCGCGCTGCGCCGGGTGCTGGAGAAGGGCGCGCCGCTGACCGAGAGCGGCTATCCCGCGGTTTCCGTGCCGCCCGCCGCCGAGCCCGCGGACGAGCCCGACGCGTCCGCGGCCGTCTCCGCCGCCGCCGTCTCCGCCGCGGCCGAGGACGTCTCCGGCTGCGCCTCCTGGTTCCCGGTGCACGACGCGGCCGGGCAGGTGTTCGGCGTCGGCCTGATCCTGCTCAACGTGGCCGGCCCGTCGGCCGAGGCCGCCGAGGCGGCCGCCGCGGCCGCGGCCGAGATCAGGCGCAGCGAGGAGCGCTACCGCTCGCTGGTGCAGGGCGGCGCCCAGGTGGTGTGGGTGGCGGCGCCGGACGGCTCGATGATGGAAGACTCGCCGGAGTGGCGCTGGATCACCGGTCAGTCGCCGGAGCAGTACGCCGGGTTCGGCTGGCTGGAGTCGGTGCACCCCGAGGACCGGGAGCGGGTCGAGCGGGACTGGCGGGAGTGCGTCCGCAGCGGCAAGATCCTCGACGACCGGTACCGGATCCGGACCAAGGGCGGCTCCTACCGGCACTACGACGTGCGCGCGGTGCCGATCGAGCGGGACGGCAAGATCCTCGAGTGGGTCGGCGCCAGCACCGATGTCACCAGCCAGCGCGAGGCCGAGGAGATGCGCGGCCGGCTGACCGAGCAGCTCTCGGCCGCGGCGCTGCGCACGGCGCGGCTGCAGCAGGCCACCTCGATGCTGGCCGAGGCGCTGACGGTGGAGCAGGTGGTGGAGGTCATCACCGAGGTGGGCCGGACCGCGATCGGCGCGCTGCGCTCGGCGGTGGTGCTGCTGGACGGCGCGCGGCTGCGGGTGGTCAACGACGACCTGCGGAACGCGCCCGACTCGGCCGGCGGCGACCTGACGCTGGAGTCGCCGAGCGTGATGACCCGGGCGATCGCGACCCGGCGCCCGGTCCTGGTCGAGGATCCGGAGGACCTGCGCAGGCAGTTCGACGGCGAGCTCGTGATCGACCCGGAGCGGGTGGCCGCCTCGGACGAGCGGTCCTGGGTGGGGCTGCCGCTGCTGGCGGCGGGCGCGCCGCTGGGCGCGCTGCGGTTCTCGTTCGGCCGGCCGCGCAAGATCACCGAAGAGGAGCGGGTCTTCCTGGAGGCGCTGGCCGGGCAGTGCTCGCTGGCGGTGGAGCGGGCCGGCCTGTACGAGCGGGAGCACACCACGGCGGAGACGCTGCAGCGGAGCCTGCTGCCCGACCGGCTGCCGAGCGTGCCGGGCCTGCGCCTGGAGGCCATGTACCGGCCGGTGGCCAAGAACATGGAGATCGGCGGCGACTGGTACGACGCGTTCCGGCTGGCCGACCAGCGGCTGGCGGTCGCGCTCGGCGACGTGATGGGCAAGGGGCTGACCGCGGCGGCCGGGATGGGCCGGGTCCGCAACGCGCTGCGGGCGCTGGCGCTGACCGACCCGCGTCCGGCCGCGGTGCTCGGCGGCCTGGACCGGCTGTTCTCCGCGACCGAGGAAGAGGAACAGGTCACTACCGTGGCCTACCTGGTCATCGACCCGGAGACCGGTGATGGCGTGCTCGGGAATGCCGGCCACCTGCCGGCCCTTGTTCTAGAGGCAGGTTGCGCGCCGCGCTTCGATGGAGTGGAAGCCAGCACGCCGCTGGGCTGGGCCAGCCCGAGGAAGCAGCACCCGTTCAGCCTGCGCCCAGGTAGCACGGCGGTTTTTTATTCTGACGGTCTGGTAGAGAACAGGAATCGTGGTCTGGACACGGGTCTGGAGGAACTGGCCGCGGTGGCCGGACGGGCCGATGAGGAACTGCTGGCCCGTCCCGAACGGTTTCTCGAGTACCTCGTTGAACGTATGCTCGCTGGGCACGAGCAAGACGACGACGTCACCGTACTGGTCATGCACGTGCCGGCGGGCGGATCGCGGTGAGCTGGAGGGGGAGCGGCCCGGGCGGAGGCGTACAAGTCACTCCCGGCCGCAGCCTATGGTGATGAGTGGGAGGCAGGCGGGTTGAATCAGTCCCGAGTGGCATCTACCCAGCGAAGGAAGGGGTGACCGTGGTCGTGAGCGCTGCTAATTCCGCAGCGCGGAAGCGCCCCAGGACGTCGGGCCAAGGGCCCCGGGCTGTCGAGGATCAGGCGGTTCAGGCGGCTCAGCGACCAGACGGTCCTGGTCCCCGGAATTCAGACGAGAACGGTTCCGGGCGGCGCGCCGCCAGCACGGACTCTGATGCGAAGGGCCTGACCGCCGTCGAACTTGACGAGTCGGACCTAGACACCGACGCGGAGCTCGAGAGCTTCGACGATATCGACGCCGACGACGCTGACCTCGCCGACGACGCGGACCTGCAGGTCCTCGCCGACGAGGACCTCGAGGAAACCGAGGACATCGGCGACGCCGCCGAGGAGCCAGCCGAGGACGGGCCGGACGAGCCCGAAGCCGGCCAGCCCGCTCCGGGGCCGCAAGCCGGGGCGGCTGCCCCGGGTACGCCCGATGCCCAGGTCGTCAAGATCGCCCCGGACGGGGCGGCCGCCAGCGAGGACGAAGAAACCTTCGTCTACGGTGACGACGACGACGATCTTCCGGCGGCCCAGGTCGCGGTGGCGGGTGCCACGGCGGACCCGGTCAAGGATTACCTCAAGCAGATCGGCAAGGTGCCGCTGCTCAACGCCGAGCAGGAAGTCGAGCTGGCCAAGCGGATCGAGGCGGGCCTGTTCGCCGAGGAGAAGCTGGCCGAGGGCCGTCACACGCTGAGCACCGACGGCCGCATCGACCTGGAGTGGATCGCCGAGGACGGCACCCGGGCCAAGAACCACCTGCTCGAGGCCAACCTGCGGCTGGTCGTCTCGCTGGCCAAGCGGTACACCGGCCGGGGGATGCTGTTCCTGGACCTGATCCAGGAGGGCAACCTGGGGCTGATCCGGGCGGTGGAGAAGTTCGACTACACCAAGGGCTACAAGTTCTCCACGTACGCCACCTGGTGGATCCGGCAGGCGATCACCCGGGCCATGGCCGACCAGGCCCGCACCATCCGCATTCCGGTGCACATGGTCGAGGTGATCAACAAGCTGGCCCGGGTGCAGCGGCAGATGCTGCAGGACCTGGGCCGGGAGCCGACCCCGGATGAGCTGGCGGTCGAGCTGGACATGACGCCGGAGAAGGTCATCGAGGTGCAGAAGTACGGCCGTGAGCCGATCTCGCTGCATACCCCGCTGGGCGAGGACGGCGACAGCGAGTTCGGTGACCTGATCGAGGACTCCGAGGCGATCCAGCCCGGCGAGGCGGTCAGCTTCACCCTGCTCCAGGAGCAGCTCCACTCGGTCCTGGACACGCTGTCCGAACGTGAGGCCGGCGTCGTCTCGATGCGGTTCGGGCTCACCGACGGCCAGCCCAAGACCCTGGATGAGATCGGCAAGGTGTACGGCGTGACCCGCGAGCGGATCCGCCAGATCGAGTCCAAGACCATGTCCAAGCTCCGCCATCCCTCCCGCTCCCAGGTTCTCCGCGACTACCTGGACTAACCTCACCGGCCAGGCCGCCATCCCGGCGGCCCAGCCTAGTGACCTAGAACCCGGGGTTCCCGGCGCCCAGCGCCGGGAACCCCGGGTTCTGACGTTCGGCGAGGTTCCTCACCATGGTGTCGGACTGCGGGTGGGTAGCGTCCGTCACCGAACCCGGCTCTCGCACGGCGGGCGGCTCCGGCCATCCCCAACGCACCACCCCCGATGTTCCGCGGACCGGCTCTTGCACGGCGGTTAGCTCCGGGCTGGGGGCGGCTGGTCCTGGCCGGGCGGCTGGTCCTGGCGGGGCGTGTGGTACCAGCCGGAGCCGCCCAGGCGGCCCCTGGTACCACCGCGATGTGACATCGCGGTTGTTCTAACCACCGCAGAGTCACATTGAGGTGGCTGCCTACGGCCGACGTCCCGGGGCGGGCGGGAACTGCGTGGCGGGTGTGGCGGGTGTGGCGGCGGGTGAGCCCGGGAGCGTTGCCCCGGCGGCCGCCGGGCTCCTCACCCTGAAGGAGCCGCACTCATAGAGCATCGACCCGCATAAGACCAAGGCGATGGAACATTGCCCCGGGGACGGCCGTCTGGGCCAGGCCCCGACGGGCACCCGGGTAATCCATCCGTCACCCGGGTGACCCGGAAACCAGCCGGGTCGCCCAGGTATCCCTGGGCACAGCCAGCCGGGTCGCCCAGGTATCCCTGGGCACAGCCAGCTCGGTCGCCCGGGTCCTTACCGGGCACAAAGAAGCCGACGCCAATAACTGGCGCCGGCGTCCTTGCCGGTCTGGCTGTTCCCGCTGGTTACTGCGGCTGCGGCTCAGACAGGCGGTTGCTCTCGTCCTGTATGTCGACGGCGACCTTGGCCAGCGCCTTGGCGTGCTCGCGGCCGTGGTGCGCACAGAAAAGCAGCTCTCCTGAGTTAGCCAGCAGCACGCGAACATAAGCCTGGGCGCCGCATCGATCGCAGACGTCCAGCGCGGTCAGCGGCTTGGTGGGGGCTATCGCTCCTGTCAACGTCGCCTTCCTTCGCGTCGTGCCTCCGGCCTCGGTATCCGGGTGGCTCCGTTGTTTTGCCCTTACGACTCAGCTAAACACATACCCCGGCGTCAGCGTTCCCCACTCGGAGGGGTGTACGCCAGAAGCGAAAACCCCTCGTCGGCGGAGCATGCTCCCGGATCGTGACCACTACCGGTCGCCAGTAGCTACGCACGGTGCCTGCGCCCCACCGGTACGCGGGGGCCGTACCGGTAGCACACAGGCACCGTGTGTCTCTAACCGGACATGTACCCAGATTGGCTCTGGTTGATGCATTCGTCGTGGTCAGTATGGGATTTCCGGCTGGATCGCCGCGTGGCATGCCCGATGAGGCCGGCCCGAGACGCTACTATTTTCGGATGAGGCCCGTGCGGGCCAGAGAAGGAGACCGGCCGCTCGTGCCTACCCTCACCGCCGATCCCGGTACGCCGCCCGGCCCCAAGGCCGCGCCGAAGGGCGCGGCGGCGAGAACCGCTCCGGCGAAGGCGCCGTCCGCCTCCGACGGGTACAGCGCCCGCCACCTGTCGGTCCTCGAGGGCCTGGAGGCGGTGCGCAAGCGCCCCGGCATGTACATCGGGTCGACGGACAGCCGCGGGCTGCAGCACTGCCTGAGCGAGATCATCGACAACGCCGTGGACGAGGCGCTGGGCGGGTACTGCACCGGGATCGAAGTGACCCTGCACGCGGACGGCTCGGCCGAGGTCAGGGACAACGGCCGCGGTATCCCGGTCGACGTCGAGCGCAAGACCAGGCTCTCCGGTGTCGAGCTGGTCATGACCAGGCTGCACGCGGGCGGGAAGTTCGGCGGCGGCTCGTACACCGCGTCGGGCGGCCTGCACGGCGTCGGCGCCTCGGTCGTCAACGCGCTGGCCTCGCGGCTCGATGTCGAGGTGGACCGGGAGGGGCACACCTGGGCGGCCAGCTTCCGCCGCGGCGTCACCGGTGAGTTCGCCGGCCCCGGGCCAGGGGCCGACTTCACCCGGAAATCCGGGCTGCGCCAGCTCAGCAAGACCACCCGGCGGGCCACCGGGACCAGGATCAGGTTCTGGCCGGACCGGCAGGTGTTCACCAAGGACGCCGGGTTCAGCTTCGCCGCGCTCACCGAGCGGGCCCGGCAGACCGCCTACCTCGTGCCGGGCCTGACCATCAGCATCCGCGAGGAGCCCGCCCCGCACCTCGACGGCGACCAGGACCTGGACCAGGCCGAGCCGGGCCGGATCAAGCAGGAAGCGTTCCGGTTCGACGGCGGCATCAGCGAGTTCTGCGCCCACCTCGGCGCGGGCCGTCCGGGCCCTGGCGGCCACGCCGGCGAGCCGGTCACCGAGGTGCTCCGGCTGACCGGCTCGGGCAGCTTCACCGAGACGATCCCGGTGCTCGACGACCGCGGCCACATGACCCCGACCGATGTCGAGCGCGAGATGGACGTGGACGTGGCGCTCCAGTGGGGGAGCGGCTACGACTCCGTGCTCCGCTCGTTCGTGAACGTCATCGCCACCCCGCACGGCGGCACTCACGTCACCGGCTTCGAGCGGGGCCTGGTCGGCACGCTCCGAGAGCAGCTCAAGGCGGCCCGCCTGCTGAAGAACGGCGACGACATCACCAAGGAGGACGCGCTCGAGGGCCTGGTCGCGATCGTCTCCGTCCGGCTGCCCGAGCCGCAGTTCGAGGGGCAGACCAAGGAAGTGCTGGGCACCCCGGCCGTCACCAAGATCGTGCAGCAGGTGGTGAGCGCGCAGCTCGGCGGGTACCTGGAGAGCCCCCCGCGGGGGGCCAAGCAGCAGGCCCGCGCGGTGCTCGAGAAGGTGATCTCGGCCGCCAAGGCGCGCATCGCGGCCCGCGAGCACCGTGACAACCAGCGGCGCAAGTCAGCGCTGGCCAGCTCGTCGCTGCCGGCCAAGCTGGTTGACTGCCGTTCGGCCGATGATCGCAGCGAGCTGTTCATCGTCGAGGGAGATTCCGCGCTCGGCACCGCCAAGATGGCCCGGGACTCGGAGTTCCAGGCGCTGCTGCCGATCCGCGGCAAGATCCTCAACGTGCAGAAGGCCTCGCTGGCGGACATGCTCAAGAACGCCGAGTGCGCCGCGATCATCCAGGTGATCGGGGCGGGCTCGGGCAGCTCCTTCGACCTGGACTCGGCCCGCTACCAGCGGGTGATCCTGATGAGCGACGCCGACGTCGACGGCGCGCACATCCGTACCTTGCTGCTGACGCTGTTCCACCGGTACCTGCGGCCGATGCTGGACGCGGGCCGGATCTTCGCCGCCGTCCCGCCCCTGCACCGGATCGAGCTGTCGAACGTGCGCAAGGGCCAGGACAAGTACCGCTATACGTACTCCGACGCGGAGCTGAACCGGACGCTGCTGGAACTGGAGCGACGCGGCCAGCGGTGGAAGGAGCCCATCCAGCGGTACAAGGGCCTCGGTGAGATGGACGCCTCCCAGCTCGCCGAGACGACGATGGATCCCAGGCGCCGTACCCTGCGCCGGATCAGGATCGAGGACGCGTCCGCCGCGACGGGGGTATTCAACCTGCTGATGGGGAGCGAGGTCGCTCCGCGCCGTGACTTCATCGTCGGCGGCGCCGCCGAGCTTGACCCCTCGCGCATCGATATCTGAGGAACCCCGGCTAGCTACATTGAGTAATGCTAATATCACATTCTGTGAACAAAGCGATACTCCTTGCGCAGTTCCTGCGGGACCGGGCGTGGTGGCGGCTGGACAGCGCGGGCGCCAACGCGCTGCGGGTGGCGCGTAGCGTCGTCGCCCTGCTGGATGCGGCCGCCTACGTGCGGGACCTTGCCGACGACGACCCCGACCTGCTGGCCCTCGAGGCCATGGGATGCTTCGGCGGCGGTGCCTTCGACCCCGGCCCCGAGGGTGCGTACATCATCCGGGGCTGGCAGCTCGCCGATGAGCGCTCGGCCGGCCCTCGCGAGCTGCTGTCCGAGCTGGTCCGGGCCGCCCACGGCAACCCCGGACCGCCCGCGATCAGCGTTCCCCGGCAGGCTCCGGCCCCGGAGACCGCGCCCTTTCCGGCCGGCCGCCGCTCACCCCGGCCGCCGCTAGCCTACCCGGACCGAGCCGCCGCTAGCCCACCCGCACCGAACCGCCGAGGACCGCGAGGTGCCGGGTGAGCCCGGTCCCCGAGCCGTCCCGCTTCCCGACCGGGGCGGGCAGCTCGACCGGGGCGCCCGCCTCGGTCGCCGCCGCCGCCGGGCCCGGTCCGGCCCACGCCATGACCAGCTGGTCCTCTCCCTTGAGGAACCGGTGACAGCGGACCCCGCCAGTGGCACGGCCCTTGGCGGGGTATTCGTGCATCGGGGTCACCTTCACGCTTCCGGCCCCCGTCCCGGGCAGGGCGCCCGCGCTGCCCGCGATGGTGACCACCACCGCGGGGGAGTAGGTTCCCGGCGCCCCGGTGGGGGTGCCCGCCGCCGAGGACGCGTCCACCGCGCCGAACCACACCGCCGATGCGCCCGAGGCCAGCCTGACCCCGGCCATGCCCCCGGCCGCCCGGCCCTGCGGCCGGACCGACGAGGCGGCGAAGTGCAGCAGCTGCGCGTCCGTGGTGATGAACACCAGCTCGTCCGACTCCGCGGCGAGCTGCACGGCCCCCACGACCCGGTCCTCGTCCTTCAGCGTGATCAGCTCGAACTCGTCGCGGTTCTGCGGGTATTCCGGCAGCACCCGCTTGACTACGCCCTCCGCCGTCCCCAGCGCGACGCCCGCTCCCGGCGCGTCCACCGAAGCCAGCCCCACCACCGTCTCGTCCGCGGCGAAGGAGCCGAACTCGCTTACCGGCGTGCCCCCGGCCAGCGACACCGCCCCCGCTCCCGGCGGAAGCGCGGGCAGCTCGAGCACGTTCAGCTTGACCAGCCGCCCGGCCGACGTCACCAGCCCCACGGTGCCGCGGGCGGTGGCGCGCACCGCGCAGACCACGACGTCGTGAGCCGCCCGGGACGCGTCCCCAGCAGGCGGCAGCAGCACCCGTCCGGGCTCATCACCCGAAGCCGAAACCCCGTCACCCGAAGCCGAAACCCCGCCACCCGCGGCTACAGCCGTCCGTGCCACCAGCCCGGTCGCCGACATCAGCACCACGCACGGGTCGTCGGCCACCTCGAGCGGTACCGCCGCCACCGTGGCCGCCTCCGAGCCGCTCTCCAGCAGCACCGTGCGCCGCGGCGTGCCGAACTTCTTCGCCACCTCCGCCAGCTCCCCGCTCACCAGCTCCCGCAGCTTCTCATCCGACTCCAGGATGGAAGTCAGCGAGGCGATCTCGGCCCGCAGCTCCTCCTGCTCCCGCTCGAGCTCGAGCCGGTCGTAGCGGGTCAGCCGGCGCAGCGGCGTGTCCAGGATGTACTGCGCCTGGATCTCCGACAGCTCGAACACCGCCATGAGCCGGGCGCGAGCCGCCGCCGTGTCGTCCGAGGAGCGGATGACGGCGATGACCTCGTCGATGTTGAGCAGCGCGATGACCAGGCCCTCGACCAGGTGCAGCCGCTCGGACCGCTTGCGCCGCCGGAACTCGGTCCGCCGCCTGACCACCTCGAGCCGGTGCCCGACGAAGATCTCCAGCAGCTCGCGCAGCCCCAGCACCCGAGGCTGGCCGTCGACCAGGGCGACGTTGTTGATGCCGAACGTCTCCTCCATCGGCGTCAGCCGGTACAGCTCCGCCAGCACCGCCTCGGGGTTGAAGCCGTTGCGCACCTCGATCACCAGGTGCAGGCCGCGGTTCCGGTCGGTGAGGTCCTTCAGGTCGGAGATGCCGTTCAGCTTCTTGGCCTGGACCAGGTCCTTGATCCTGGTCATGACCTTCTCCGGGCCGACGCCGTAGGGCAGCTCGGTGACCACGATGCCGGTGCGGCGCGGGGTGAGCTGTTCTATAGAAGTGGTGGCCCGGGTGCGGAAGATGCCGCGTCCGGTCTCGTAGGCCTCCCTGACCCCCTCCAGGCCCACGATGCGCCCCCCGGTGGGGAGGTCGGGCCCGGGCACGTAGCGCATCAGCGCGTCCAGCGAGGCATCGGGGTGACGAAGAAGATGCCGCACCGCCGCCGCGACCTCGCCCAGGTTGTGCGGCGCCATGTTGGTGGCCATCCCGACCGCGATCCCGGCCGTGCCGTTGACCAGCAGGTTCGGGATCCCCGCGGGCAGCACGTCGGGCTGGGTCTCGCTGCCGTCGTAGTTCGGGATGAAGTCGACGGTGTCCTCGTCGATCGAGGCGACCATCTCCATCGCCGCCGCGGTCAGCCGGGCCTCGGTGTACCTCATGGCCGCGGGGGAGTCGTCGCCGCCCATGCTGCCGAAGTTCCCGTGCCCGTCGACCAGCGGCAGCCGCATCGACCAGGGCTGCGCCATCCGGGCCAGCGCGTCGTAGATGGCCGAGTCGCCGTGCGGGTGCAGACGGCCCATGACCTCGCCGACCACCCGGGCGCACTTGACGTGGGGGCGGTCCGGGCGCAGTCCCATCTCGTTCATCTGGTAGAGGATCCGGCGCTGCACCGGCTTCATGCCGTCCCGCGCGTCGGGCAGCGCCCGGGAGTAGATGACGCTGTAGGCGTACTCCAGGTAGCTGCCGCGCATCTCCTCGGCCACGTCGATATCGACGATGTTTTCTTCGAAATCCTCGGGGGGCGCGGTGGAACCGCCTCGTCGTCCTGCCATACCGAACATTCTGCCGTGCCCCCGGCACTGCCGCGCGCTACGACGCGGAACGCGTAACCTTGTCCGGCATGGGCGATTACCTCAGCGAGCTGTTCTCCCTCGACGGCCGGACCGCCGTGGTGACCGGCGGCAGCTCGGGCATCGGCCTGGGTATGGCGCGCGCCCTGGCCCTGGCCGGGGCGCGGACCATCATCGTCGCGCGGGACCCGGAGCGGCTCACCGAGGCGGCCACCGCCATCGAGGCCGACGGCGGCGAGGCCGCCTGGTTCAGCGCCGACCTGGCCGACCGGTCCGCGATCGCGGACGCCGCCGAGGAGATCACCGAAGCTCACGGCGAGCCTGACATCCTGGTCAACTGCGCCGGGATCAACCTGCGCCCGCCGCTGGCCGAGCTGACCGAAGCCGACTGGGACCTGACCATGGCGGTGAACCTGACCGCGCCGTTCCTGCTCGGCCAGCGGTTCGGCCCGGCCATGGCGTCCCGCGGCTGGGGCCGGATCATCAACGTGACCTCGCAGCAGGCCGGCCGGGCCTTCTCCAACAGCGGCGGGTACGGGGCGTCCAAGGGCGGCCTGGCCTCGCTGACCCGCTCTCAGTCCGAGGCCTGGGCCAGCGACGGGGTCTGCTGCAACAACGTCTGCCCGGGATTCGTCCCGACCCGGCTCAACGCGCGCGTGGCGAACGACCCGGTGCTGTCGGCCGCGCTGGCGGGCCGGACCATGGTGGGCCGCAACGGGGACCCCGCTGACTTCGCCGGGGTCACGGTGTTCCTGGCCTCCCGGGCCAGCGACTACGTCACCGGCCACACGATCTACGCGGACGGCGGCTTCTCTGCCACCTAGAGAACGGGCCGCGCGCCGATCAGCCCGAGCGCGTGCGCGGCCAGCCGGCAGCCGCTGGCCAGCGCCTCGCCCGGCGGCTTCTTGTCCAGCCAGGCGGGGATGAAGCCGGCGATGAACGCGTCCCCGGCGCCGGTGCCGTCGGTCACCCGGTCCACCGGCGGCGCGGGCACCCGCACCGGCGGCCGCCCGTTCGCGTAGAACAGCGCGCCGTCGGCGCCGAGCTTGACCACGACGTGCGGGTACCAGGCGGTCAGCACGCGGGCCGCCTGCTCCGCGTCATCCCGGCCGGTGAGCACCTTGGCCTGGGCCGCGTTGACGAACAGCAGGACGGCCCCGGAGGACAGCTCGAGGAACGGCTCGGCCCCGGCCCGCTCCAGCGGGGCCGCGGACGCCGCGTCCACCGACGCGGTCATGTTGGTCCGGCGGGCGTAGTCGACCGCGGCCAGGCCGGCCGCCCGGGCTCCCTCGGACAGCAGCGTGTACCCCGAGACGTGCAAGTGGGCGCCGGGCACGAACAGGTCGTGCGGCAGGTCGTCGGGGGACAGCGCGGCGTTCGCCCCCGGGTCGGAGAGCATGGTCCGCTCGCCCTTGTGGGTGACCATCACGACGCAGGTGCCGGTCGGCCGCTCGGGGTCCATCACCAGCCGGGCGTCCACGCCGTAGCCCATCAGCTCCATGTCGCGATTGCGCCCGGCGATGTCCGCGCCGCGCCGTCCCACGAACGCCACGTCGCCGCCGTCGGCCGCCATCCACGCGGCGATGTTGGCGCCGGAGCCGCCGCCGTGCATGGTCACGGCCGCGGGCGTATCGCTGCCGCGGGCGAGCGGGAGCGTCGCATGGGCGACCGCGTCGGTCATCAGGTCGCCAATGACTACAACGCGCGCCATTCTCGTCATCACCTCATCGCCCGGCCGCAGGTACCACTACGGTAGCGGCCAGCAGGCCAGGGCCGCCAGCGGCCTCAGCAGACATCGCGGCTGGATGCTCGCGTAACACGCAACCCAGGCCGAGATTGTCACCGGACTGTTACCCGAATCCGGCCCATATACGTCCCAGTTACTCGCTGTCCAGTGACAGTACGCGCCCGGCTACGACGAGCTCTGCCTCCTCGGACTCGGCGGCCAGCGTCCGGTTCAGCCGCCCGAGCTCGTCCCGGAACAGCCGTCCGGCTGGCGTGGCGGGCACCACTCCGAGCCCGGTCTCGTCGCTCACCGCGACGACGTAAGCGGCCGTCTGCCGCCAGGCCCCGGCCAGCTCCGCGGTTCTTGCCGCCAGCCGCGCCCGGGCCGCCCCGCCGCCCGCCCAGCTGCCGCCCTCGTCCATGACCGCGGCCAGCCAGGTGCCGATCCCGTCGATCAGCACCGCGCCGCGGGCGGTGCGCAGCACGCCGGCCAGGTCGGTCGTCTCGGCCGTCCGCCACCAGGCCGGCCGCCGCGCCCGGTGCGCCGCCACCCGCGCCGCCCATTCGGGGTCGTCTGCCCCGTCCGGCCCGGTAGCCACGTAGGTCACCTCCGGCTCGCCGGCCACCCGCAGCTCGGCCCGCTCGGATTTACCCGAGCGCGCCCCGCCCAGTACCAGCACCCGCCGCGTCCCGAGCCCGAAATCATTTTTTACCAAACGGGGCTGGCTCACCACCTCCCCATCCCCCGCCAGCCCCGCCCGCCAGAACTCGCAGCGCCGCGCCAGCTCCCGTTCCGACGGCACGCGATGGTCAGCGAACGCCACCAGCGTGGCCGTGTCCGCGGTCACCAGCCCGCGAGCCCGCAGCCAGCCCAGCTGGGCCGGATCACCCAGCAGGTCCAGGAACGCCACGTCATAAGGCGCCGCCCCCGCCGGCGGCGCCGGCACGGCCCCCGGGCCGCCCGCATACAGCAGCCGCCCCCCGTCCGGCCCGGTCAGGTCCCACCCGCCGGCCCCTCCCGCCTCCCGGTCCGCCACCCGCCGCAACCGGTACCCCGCGCCCTCCGCGCCCCCGTCCTCGATCCCAAAGCCCCCGTCCTCGGTCCCAAAGCCCCCGTCCTCGCTCCTCGCGTCCCCCGCCCCGATCCGCATGGTTTCATCGACGACTATGGCCGACCGTCTGCGTATGTTCCCGGCTGCGGCCTGGCGCAGGCAGGAGGCGCACCGGCAGCCCGGTTCCGGCCAGCCGGAGCTCCCGCCCGACCCCTCGACCAGGATCCGCATCAGCCGAGGAACGACAGGCGGACCTGGCGGTCCGGGTTGTCCACGTTCAGGTCGACCAGGGCGATGGACTGCCAGGTGCCGAGGGCCAGGCGGCCGCCGATGACCGGAACCGTCGCGTACGGCGGCACGAAGGCCGGCAGGACGTGCGACCGGCCGTGGCCGCGGGACCCGTGCGCGTGCCGCCAGCGCTCGTCGGCGGGCAGCAGGTCGCCCAGGGCGGCCAGGAGGTCGTCGTCGCTGCGCGCGCCGAGCTCGATCAGCGCGATGCCCGCGGTCGCGTGCGGCACGAAGACGTGCAGCAGGCCGTCGCCGCCGCCGGACGCGGCGGCGGCGAACTCGGCGCACGCGGGAGTGATGTCCCTGATCGTCTCGCGGCCCCCGGTGCGTACTTCGATGATCTCCGTCTTCATGCCCCGGATCATAGGGTGCTGTCATGCGCCCGAGTCCAGCGGTGCTCGCTTCCTTCGGCGTCCAGGCCGGCGCCGATCCGGTACCGCTGCCCGGCGGCCAGGGCACCTCCTGGCGGGCCGGCGAGCTGGTCCTGAAGCCGGCCGGCGACCCGCGGGTGGCGCGCTGGACGGCCGGGCTGTACCTGAGCCTGTCCGGTTTGGCCGATCCCGGCTTCCGTGTTCCCCGGCCGCTGCGCACCGTGCCCGCCAGCAGGGCGGCGGGAAACGAAGCGACGGGAGAAGAAGCGGCGGGGGACTGGATCGCGGCCGACCCGGTGACCGGCGCCTGGGTGGCCTGGCGGTGGCTGCCGGGCGAGCCGGCCGACTGGGCGGGCCGCTCGCCGTCCTGGCCGCGGCTGATCGAGGCAAGCCGGGCCTTCCACGCGGCGCTGGCCGGCCGGGCCGCGCCGCCCTGGCTGGGGACGGACGGCAGCCCCTGGACGACGGGGGACCAGGTGGCGTGGGGCGAGCGTGACCCCGGCAGCGTCCTCGCCGGCGCGACGGAGCCGCTGGCCGGACAGCTGCGGAGCCTGCTTGCGGCGCTGCGGCCGGTGTCCCTGCCCGCTCAGCTCATCCACGGTGACCTGGGCGGAAACGTGCTCTTCGCCGACGGCGAGCCGCCCGCCATCATCGATTTCTCGCCTTACTGGAGGCCCGCCGGACTGCCCCTGGCCGTGGCCGCGGTGGACGCGCTGATGTGGGCAGGGGCCGACCCCGCGATCCTCGGCCCGCTGGCGATCCAGGACGGATCCGGGCCGGCCGGCTTCGGCCAGCTGCTAGCCCGCGCGCTGGTGTACCGGCTTGTCACCGAGGTCATCTTCCGGCGCGGCGCTCCGGCCGCGCTCGGCGCGGTCGCGCGGGCCGCCCGGCCGGTGACCGGCCTGGTCCTGGGGTACCTGGCCTTAGGGTGAGGATCAGGTAACCCCAGGAAGGGGAGGTGGGGCATGACGGAGGTCTCCTCGTCGGACGGGACCCGGCTGCGGCTGGCCCGGCAGGCCCGTGGCCTGTCCCAGCAGCAGCTGGCCGGCGTGGCCGGTGTCACCCGGCAGGCGGTGTCCGCCGTCGAGTCGGGTCACTCCGATCCCTCGCTGCGGGTCGCGCTCGGCCTGGCCCGGGCGCTCGGCGTGACGGTCGAGGAGCTGTTCGGTCCGGGCGAACCCGGCGACCCGGTGCTGGCGCAGCCGGTAGCGCCGCCCGGCGGCCCCGGTTCCCGGGTCGCGCTGGCCGCCGTGGGCGACCGGTTCGTCGCGCTGCCGCTGCACGCCGACACGGCCGCCCGGCTCGGCTTCGGCCCGGCCGGCGGCCTGGTGGCCAGCCCGTCACCGGGCGCCGGCGGCCAGGTGCCGGTGCGGCCGATCGGGCCGCCGCGGCCCACGGTCGTTGTGGCCGGCTGCGACCCGGCCCTGCCGCTGCTCGAGACGCCGCTCGCCCTGCTCGACCCGCCGCTGGCGTTCACCTGGTGGCCGTGCGGCAGCGGCGAGGCCCTGCGGCTGGCCGCCGCCGGGCTGGTGCACGCCGCGGGAGTACACCGTGTCGACCTGGGGGAGGGGCCGGGCGCGGAGGCCGCGGCCCGCATACCCGGCGGCGCCGAGGCGGTCGGGTTCGCCTCCTGGCGCGAGGGCCTGGTGGTCCGGCCGGGAACAGCGGTCCGCGGGCTCGACGACGTCGCCCGGCAGGGACTGCGGCTAGTCAACCGCGAGCCGGGCGCGCAGGCACGCGTGCTGCTCGACCGGGAACGGCGGCGGCTGCGCCTGGACCCGGCCGAGCTGCCCGGCTACGACACCCGGGCCTCCGGCCACCTGCAGGTGGCGGCGGCCATCGCCGGCGGCCTCGCCGACGCCGGGGTGTCGAGCGAGCCGGCCGCGCTGGCGTACGGCCTGGACTTCATCCCGCTGGCGCAGGAGCGCTTCGACCTGCTGCTGCCGGCCAAGCACGCCGCGTCCCGCGAGGTCCAGGGCTTGCTGAAGGTGCTCACCTCGCCGTGGCTGCTGGCCGAGCTGGCCAGCCTGCCCGGCTACGACGCCGCCTGCTGCGGCGAGCGCGCCTGAGGGTCAGCCCGGATGGCCGGGCGGAGGCCGGGCTGAGCGTGTTTGGGCCGATCGGTCACCTATCGCTGCCTGATTTCTCCTACGGTGGTGAGCGTGAGGCAGCAGCGGGGGCGCGTGATCTCCGGGCGAGCACGGCGTGTGCCCGTCCGGATCCGGCTGGGCCGCCGCCGGGCCGGTCGCCTCAAGCCAGGCCGGCTCCGGTTCGGGACCGCGGGCCGCTCGCCGCGCCTGCGGCGCTGGGTGCTGGCCGCCGTGCTGGTCGGCGTGGCCCTGGTGCCCTACCCGGTGACGGGCGCGACCGGGGCGCCGCCCATAGCGGCGTGCCGCGGCGGCGGCTGCCGGACCGGGGCCGTGCCGAGCATGGTCAGGTGGACGGCCCCGCTGCCGGGGACGTGGGTGGCGGCTCCCGGGCTGACCGGCACCACGCCGTCTTCCGGGCTGGCCTACGCCGGGATCGGCGGCGGTGTCGCCGCAGTCGGCGTGGGGCTGACCGTGTACGCCTACTCGGCCACGACCGGCGCTCTCGAGTGGCAGGAAGAACTGGCCGGTTTCCCGGCCGGCGCCGCCATCGTGTCCGTGCGCGCCTGGCCGGGCGAGGTGACCGCGGGTATCTCGTACCGGCCCGCGGGCCGCGGGCCGCAGCGCACCGAAGTGGTCATCTCCACCGCCGGCCCGTCGGCGGGCACGGTGACCGGCCGGTACCCGGCCGGGACCTTCGGCGGGGCGGTAGCGGGCAGCCGCACCTACACGGTCGTCGTCGGGGCCGCCGCGGTCACCAGCTACGACAACGCGACGGGGCACGTCCGCTGGCAGCGGCCTGCCGGCCCGGTGGCGCAGGCGTGGCGCACCGACGGGAACTGGCTCTACATGGCCGAATCGGCGGGCGGGTTCGTGGATTCGGCCCCGGTCACCGCGCTGCGCCGGATCGACCTGACCACCGGGGCCGAACTGGTCGTCCGCCCGCTCGAGGGCCCCTCGTTCACCGGCGCGCTCAGTACCGCCTTCGACGACGCGGTGCTGTTCTCCTCGGCCGCCGGGGTGACCGCGTACAGCGGCGCCACGGGGGCCCGGCTGTGGTCCGCCCGCGGGGCCGTGCCCGAGGGCACCGACCTGCATCCGCGCCGCGTCTACCTCACCGAGGGGACCAGCCTGGTCGGCGTCGACCCGCAGAGCGGCCGGGTCGAGGCGACCGCCTCGGGTTCCGCGGTCAACGGGGCGGCCGGGGTCTACGTGGTCAGGAACGGAGTGGCGCTCGGCCTCGACCAGGGCGGAAACGGGGATGCCTGGGGCCTGGACCTCGCCGTGGAGCGGATCACGCTGGCGGCGGCGGGGCTGCCCTGGCCGCACTACTTCGTCGACCTCGGCGGCGTGGGCGGCAGCGCCGATCCGGCCGGCAACCTAGTGGTCATCGCGGCCTGCAAGCAGCTGGCGCCGACCCCGCCAGTCTCCCCGAGCCCGTCCGGCTCCCCGAGCCCGTCCGGCCCCGCGCCGCCCGACGCCAGCCCGTCCGCTCCCTCGGCATCCTCGGCGTCCTCGGCCACCGGCTCAGCGTCCTCGGCCACCGGCTCAGCGTCCTCGGCCACCGGCTCGGCGTCCTCGGCCACCGGCTCGGCGTCCTCGGCCACCGGCTCGGCGTCCTCGGCCACCGGCTCAGTACTCCCAGCCTCGGCAACCCCGGTCTCCGGCGCTCCCGCCACCTCGGCCGGCACCTCCGCTTCTTCCGCCCAGCCCGGTTCCTCCGCTTCTGGCCCTGGCCCCAGCCCGTCCGCGACGGCCGGATCCGGCCAGGGCTGCCTGCACCCTGAGCTCATCGCCCTCAAGTTGTAGCACTTAACGTAGCACATTTTTCCTCTGCCTCGATGGCCTGGGGTAATACGGTTCCCGCTCCGGTGGATGGAGTTCCTGAGCCCGGGTAGGCCCTTCCCGGCAACGACCCCCAGCGCGGTGGAGATTAACGTGGTACGTGAATGCCGGTGAAGGTGGAAGGTGAGGACGATCGCGAGAAAACGTCAGGCTGACCCGGACGCGCCGCACGTAGTCATCTGCGGGGCTGGGTTCGGCGGCCTGTCCGCCGTCCGTGGGCTCACCCGTGCGGGCTTGCGGGTGACCCTGGTGGACGGCCACCTTTACAGCACCTTCCAGCCGCTGCTCTACCAGGTCGCCACGGCGGGCCTGAACCCCGGCGACGTGTCCTATCCGGCGGGCGGCTTCGTGCGGCGCTACGGGGCGGTCTTCCGGCGCGGGGAACTGGCCGCGATCGACCCGGCGTCCCGCCGCGTCAAGCTCAGCAACGGCCTTGACTTCGGCTACGACTACCTCATCCTGGCGACCGGGGTCACGACCGCGTTCTACGGGGTCAAGGGCGCGGCGGAAAACACGTTCGGCCTGTATACCCGGACCGACGCCATCGTGCTCCGGGATCACCTGATGGCCGGGTTCGAGCGGCTCAGCGTCGAGGACGGCGATCTGCACGTCACCGTGGTCGGCGGCGGGGCCACCGGAGTGGAGCTGGCCGGCACGCTGGCCGAGCTGCGCCGCACCGTGCTCGCCTCCACCTTCCCCGACGTCGATCCGGCCCGCGTGCGCGTCCACCTGGTCGAGATGGCGCCGTACCTGCTCGGGCCGTTCGACGAGAAACTGCGCGACTACGCCAAGGCCCAGCTGCGGGACCGCGCCGTCGACGTGCGGCTGGACACCGAGATCAGCGAGGTCACCGCGGACCACGTCAAGCTCGTCCACGGCGAGGACCTGCCCAGTGACATCACCGTGTGGGCGGCCGGCGTGGCGGCCGGGCCGGGGGTGGCCGACTGGGGCCTGCCGCAGGGCAAGAACGGCCGCCTCGTGATCGGTCCCGACCTGCGGGTGCAGGGTCAGGACCGGATCTTCGCCGTGGGTGACATCGCGGCCAACCCGGACGATCCCACCCCGCAGCTGGCCCAGCCCGCCATCCAGATGGGGCGGCACGCCGCCGCGCAGATCGCCCGGCTGGAGAACGGGACGGCCACCGAGCCGTTCAAGTACCACGACAAGGGCACCATGGCCACGATCGGGCGGCGGTCCGCCGTGGTCCAGCTGGCCGGAAACCTCCGGCTGCGCGGCACGCTGGCCTGGCTCGCGTGGTTCGCCCTGCACCTGCTCTACCTGCTGGGCGGACGTAACCGCGCCTCCACCCTGGTCAACCTGTTTTACCGGTACATCACCTGGGGTCACGGCGGGGCAGTGATCGTCGGTGACGAACCTGTCAACCCTCAGCGACGCCCGGTACCCAGTAAAAACTTATTCCTACAAGCTGTAGTAGTTCACTATGCCGGGGCGATTTGCCCGCAGTAGGCTGAGCCTTGCCATGAACAGGTACCGCGCGCGTGCAGCGCTGTCAGCCGTCACCCTCCTCGGCGTCCTGGGCACCGGCGCCCTGGCCGGATGCAGCTCGGGTCCGTCGAGCCCGTCGGGGAACTCGCAGTCGGCCGGGTCGGACACGGCCGCGATGGACAACCCCAACCTGGACCTCGGCTCCTCGCTCGGGAACAAGCCGGCGCCGGACTTCCAGCTGCGGAACCAGTTCGGCCAGCCGATGTCGCTGAGCCAGTTCCGCGGCAAGGTCGTCATGCTGGCCTTCGAGGACTCCGAGTGCACCACGGTCTGCCCGCTGACCACGCAGAGCATGCTGGAGGCCAAGCAGCTGCTCGGCCCGGCCGGCAGCCAGGTGCAGCTGCTCGGCGTGGACGCCAACCCCGACGCCATCAGCACCGCCGATGTCCTGTCCTACTCGCGGACGCACGGCCTGGTCAACCAGTGGGATTTCCTGACCGGCTCGCTGGCCGATCTCAAGGCGTCCTGGACCAAGTACGACATCGCCGTCCAGATCGAGCAGGGCCAGATCGACCACACCCCGGCCCTGTTCGTGATCGACCAGCAGGGCCGCGAGCGCAAGCTCTACCTGACGCAGATGGCCTACTCCAGCGTCGGGCAGTCCGCCCAGGTGCTCGCGAACGAGATCGCCACCCTGCTGCCTGGTCACCCCAAGGTCGCTAGCCAGCAGTCGCTGGCGTCCGTTGCCGTCCAGGGCCCGGCCGACCACGTCACGCTGCCGGCTGCCGAATCCGGGGGCGCCCCCGTCACGCTGGGGCCCGGGCAGCCTCATCTGGTCATGTTCTTCGCCACCTGGCTATCCGAGGTGTCAGACCTGAAATCCGAGCTCACCGGCGCCAACGGCTACGTGGCGGCGGCCCGCCGCGAGGGCCTGCCCCCGCTGGCGGCCGTGGACGAGACGGTGGTCGAGCCCTCCGCCGCGACCATCCGCTCCTACCTGAGCGGCCTCGGCGCCAAGCTGGACTACCCGGTCGGGCTGGACACCGTCGGCCGGGTCGCCGACGGCTACCAGGTCCAGGACCAGCCCTGGTTCGCCCTGGTCGCCGCCTCCGGCAAGATCGTCTGGTCGCACGACGGCTGGCTCCCCTGGACGTCCGTGGAAGCCGCCGTCAAGCAGCACGCCGGGAAATAGCTAGGCGGCCCGCCCGTGACGGCTTAGGTTGGTGGCTGGGACGGCAGCGACGGCAACGAACCTCATCATCGGCGTGGCGGTCCTCGCGTTCGTCTTGTACCGGCAGCTGCGACCGCGGCCGGTGCGCGACAACATGCACCGGGGTGATCGCCGCGCTGGCGGGCAGCCTGGTCATCGCCGCGGTCTTCGGCGCGGTCCGCGCCACCACCGTCCGGGTATGGATTGACGGCGGCCAGGCCTGGCGCCAGGGAAACTGGCTGACGGCCCTGCTCTGGATGCTCTCGCTGGCCGCTCACCTGGGCTATGACTACGTCGTCGACCGGAAGGCGGGACAGTCCGGCCTGGGCTCGGCGTCCCTGCTGCTGTACTTCGGCGTGACGTTCACGATCCAGCGGATCATCCTGCGGGCCCGCGCTCAGCGGATCGGTTCCCAAGATCCCGCGGGCCCGCGGAACACGGGCGCCCGCAACCCGTCGGCCCCGTCCTGGTAAGAAACCGAGCCCGTGAGTCCCCCCGGCCCCCACGGGCTCGGCATTTTTACGGAGGGGCCCCCGGTCCGGTTTGATACAGAAATTCACGAAAATCCCTGAACGAAAATTAGGACGCGCGAAATCCACGATGCTCAGAGCGTGATTTACCTGGTCAGAGAGCGTGATCCAGCCGGTCAGAGAGCGTGATCCAGCCGGTCAGAGCGTGATCCAGCCGGTCAGAGCGTGATCCAGCCGGTCAGCACGTGGGTGCCGTCGGACGCGCGACTGCGCAGCCGGAACGGGACGCCGGGGATCGGGTCGACCGAGAAGCAGCCGATCTCGTCCACCTCGGTCGTTCTGATCTCACCCGTCCGGGTGTGGATCTCGAGCGCCCCGGCCCGGGCCGGGAAGAGCTGGCCGAGCAGCGAGTTCCCGGTGACCTCGAGCTCCAGGGTGAGATGGTCCGAGGTGAAGGTCAGCGCCCGGATCGAGGCGGTCTCTGACCGCGTCGCCGCGGCCTCGAGCTGGTCCACGTTGGAGTCGTAGGTGAGCTGTGCCAGCTCAGCGTCGATGTTATGCCAGGCAAAGGCGTTCTTGCCGGTCTCGATAAACCACGAGGGGACGGCCGCACGTGCCTTCATTGCCTCGCTCAGGGCGGCTAGGAGCCGCTCGTCATCCCAGCCGCTACGCACCTGGCTCGCCTCCCCGTATGTCGATCTTCTCATCCCCCTCGCCGAGGGCGGCTAGGGCGCTCGACCGCCGCATGCGCTCCAGGCAACGAGCCCGCTGCGGTCCGATGCTCCCGACCGGGATGCCGGTCTTGGCGTGGATCTCCGTGTAGGAATGCGGCGGATCGCTGATGAGCATGGACAGCAGCTGCTGGCACCGGGGCGGCAGCTCGGCGAAGGCGGCGCGCAGCGCCGCGTTCCGTTCGGCCACCAGGATCTCCTCGTCGATCACCGCGTCGTCTACGAACACCACCGAGTCATCTAGCCCTGTACCCAGGCGCTCGGCTTTATTCGTCGCGGTCACGACACGTAGGCATTCTCGCGCGGTGGTGGTCGCCAGCCAACCGGGCAGCGCGGCGGGCTCGCGGAGCTTGCCGAGCTGTTCCACCAGCAAGAGCCAGACATTTTGTCCCACGTCCTCGATGTCATGATTGCTCAGCCGGTACCGGGTGCAGATTGTATACACCAGCGATGCATAGCGGTCGATGAGCTCGTGCCACGCGTCCTGGTCACCTTTGGATGCGCGGGTTACTAGCGCGACGACGCGCGGGTCGTCACGCATAGCCGTTCCTGGCCAGCTTGTCCTCCGCCATGATCAGCACCTCGATCGGGTGATAATCATCTGTTTCTAACTCAGAGAGCGCCTTGGCGCATCTGATACACCCCGCGAGGATTTTTTTTCCTGAAGGAACGGTGGGCGGCAGGAAATTATCCCGCAAACATCGCGTTTCACAGGATTTCACCTACGTCAATACCTTTTGAGAGCGCCTCTGGCGCAATCTCCTGTCTATTGGCGAATCGCACGTCCACCAGCGAATCTCCCGTCCCACCCATTCACTCCGTGCGCTATCGCTGCACCCGCCGCATCTGACACGCTGAACCCGGCGTCTCCAGCCGCTATCCGGGCTCGGCGGTCCCGCCGGCCCGGCCTGGGCGCTGCGACTGGTTCATGATCCACGCGGCGATCTGAGTCCGGGAGTTGAACCCCAGCTTGGCCATGATATTAGCGACATGCCTGGCCGCGGTGGTATGGCTGATGGACAGCTCGTCCGCGATGGCCTTATTGCTGCGGCCGCTGGCCAGCAGTTCGGCGATCTCGTGCTCCCGCTGGGTCAGCGAACTCGGCGGCGCCGAAGCCACCTGGAAGCCGTTCACCACGATGAGGGTCCGGTCCTCTTCGGCCGCCGGGTACGACGGCGCCGTCTCTGGTGCGCTTTCCGGTGGCGTACCGAGAGCCAGCCCGACCGCGGCCTCGCTGGCCATCGCCCGCCCGCTGGCCCATAGCCGGGCCACGGCGGCGTCGCCGAGCAGGCGGCGAGCCGGGGCGAGGTAGCTCTCGACGCGTGCGCCGGCCAGCGCGGGCAGGCCCGCGTTCTCGCGCAGCGCGGCCGCCGACGCGGCCAGCTGCACGGCCAGTTCGCTCCTGCCCTCGCGCCCGGCCAGGGCCGCGAACGCCTCGAGACCGCGCGCCACGCCGATCCGTGCGCCGGTGGCGTGACTGAGCCGCAGGCTCCTGGTCAGGTGCCGTCTGGCCTGTTCGACCGCGCCGAGGTCCATGGCCACCCGGCCCAGCCCGGCCAGGCAGCGGGCGATCTCCGGCCGGGCGCCGATCTCCCGCAAGATGGCCAGTGCCTCCACGTACCAGCCGTGCGCCTCACCCGGGCGGTTGCGGAACCGGGCCAGGTCGCCCAGGCCGAGCAGGGCCCGGGCGGCCCCCCACTGCTGGTCGATCCGCCGCATCACCGCCACCGAGGCGGTGGCGAGTTGCTCGGCCTCACGCAGCTTGCCCTGCTGGGCCACGATGGCGGCCCGGGTGCCGAGCGCGTAGCCCTCGTTCCAGCCGTCGCCGGCCGCCTGGGCGATGACCAGCGCCTCGTCCACGCTGGCCATGGCCTCGTCGGTCCGCCCGATATGGAGCGCGACCTCGGCCAGCAGGTTCAGCGCCACCGCGGTCCAGTACCCGTCGGCGGCATCGCGGCACAGCTTCAGCCCGTCCGTGGCCAGGGACCAGGCGGCGGCCGGGTCGCTGGACAGGGTCAGCTGCCCGCGGACCACGGTGGCCGCGCCCCGAACCCAGGCTGGGACCGCCGACATGTCCAGGGCCAGCAGCGAGCGCAGCCATTCGCCGCCCTCGGCGAACGTGCCCCAGACGATCCAGCACGGGCTGACCGCGGCGCAGATCCGGAGCCCGGCCTCCGCGTCGCCCTGCTCCAGGCACCAGCCCAGGACCTGAGTCACGTTGCCGCGGTCCGCGTCATACCGGCGGAAGACATCCACCCGGGCCGACCACGGGGCCGGGATGCGAGCCATCCCGATGACCTGGTTGAGCTCGGCGGTCCGCAGGGTGTAGTCGCGGAGCCTGCCCCGGATCGCCGCCGACTCCCCGGTTTGCTCCAGCCGCAGCGCGGCGTACTCCCTGATCGTGTCGAGCATCCGGTACCGCGCCTGGCCGAAAAGCTCGGGATCCAGGACGACCAGCGACTTGTCCACCAGCGCGGCGGTTAGGCCGAGCACGTCCGCGGCCGGGATGCCCTCGTCAGCGCACACCTCCTCGGCCATCTCCAGCGACCAGCCGGTGAAGGGCGCCAGCCGCCGGAACAGCGCCCGCTCCGGCTCGGTGAGCAGGTCATAGCTCCACTCGATGGCGCCGCGCAGGGTACGCTGGCGCGGCGTGGCCGACCGGTCGCCCGTGGTCAGCAGCCCGAACCTGTCGTCGAGCCGCCCGGCGATCTGCTCCACCGACAGCGCGCGGACCCGGGCCGCGGCCAGCTCGATGGCCAGCGGCATCCCGTCCAGGGCCCGGCAGATCGAGGAGACGGCCGCCATATTGTCCGGGCCGACGGTAAACCCTGGCCGCGACGCGGTGGCCCGGTCGGCGAACAGCCGGACGGCCTCGTACTGGCCCGCCTCCGCGCTAGTGCCGTTAAGCCCGTTCGCGTCCAGGCTGGTCGCCGGGGCCACCGAGAGCGGCGGCACCCGCCAGATGGTCTCGGCCGCGACCGACAGCGGCTCGCGGCTGGTGGCCAGCAGCCGCAGTCCCCGCGCGCTGGCCAGCAGGTGCCGCCCGGTCTGGGCGCACGCCTCGAGCAGGTGCTCGCAGTTGTCCAGGGCCAGCAGCATCCGTCGCGGCCGCAGCGCGGCGCCGAGCGTCTCGAGCAGCGGGCGGCCGGCCTCCTCGGCGATTCCGGTGACCGCCGCGATGCGCGAGGCCACCTGATCGGGCTGCCGCAAGTCGGCCAGCTCGACGAACCAGACCCCGTCCGGGAACTCTTCCCCGGCGGCGGTCCCCTCCCCGGAGACCGCGGCCAGCAGCCGGAGCATGAGCCGGGTCTTGCCGATCCCGCCGGGGCCGCACAGCGTGAGCGCGCGGGTCCGGCTCAGCAGCTGGATCAGCTCGCCGAGCTCCCGCTCCCGGCCGATAAAACTATTCGGTTCCTCGGGCAGATGGGCCTGGATTTCGTCCACGTCAATTCCTCGGGCACCGGCGACAACCTCAGGGTAAACCTGAGGTGGCGCCTCCCGGGGGAAACGAGCTGAAGTCATGCCGAACGGACCCCGCTACCAAACCGCCAACGGGGCCTCAGATCGGTGAGGCGGGCTGCCCAACCCCAACCAGCAGCGCTCTTAGCAGCAACAATAGTGTCTGCCGGTCCAGCCCATACCTCACCGAGGCTTCAAGGTATGCGCTACCAGCCATCTCCGCATCGTTCGGATTATGTAGCCCGTTATGTATTTATCCATTCGCCCCGGCTCAGGTAACACTGGCACCGCCAGCACCGCGATCTGAGCGCCGCGGGCCCGCCGTGATGACATGAAACCCGGCTTCGAGCGCGTCCGGACGCACTCAAAGCCCGGTTTCATGACGTCCGCCGCCCCGCTGACGCTCATGATCAACTAAAGCCAAGCCGCATTGGGCTGCTGCCGGGACGATGGGACATCGACCCGGTCCCGACCGAACCCGGCGTGGGGCGCCTGGGTCACTGAGACCCACGGGAACCCGAGGTGCCGTCCCCTCAGAGCATGCGAACCAGCGTCGCAGCGTGTCGGCGTGCCTTCCGCCCAGCTCGCGCTGTCTTGCCTCATCAGCCTCGCGTGTCTCATCCTTCCTAGCCGGGCCGTTCCTCGCGGGCCGTTCCTCGTCTGGGCTCGGGATGGCATCCGCGGGCTCCTGACCGGTAGGTTGACATGTAGCGAACTTATGTTCGATAATCAGCGAGATGGGGAGCGCACCTGCGGAAACCAGGTGGATGCCGACCGGGCGGCCTGGGCTGTCCGCGGCTCCGCGGGTTCCCGGCCTCAGCGTGCCCGGCGTAAGTGCTCTTGGTCGTGGTGCTCTTGGTCGTGGTGCTCTTGGTCGTGGTGCTCTTGGTCCGGGGGGTGGCGGTCCGGAGGGTGGCGGTCCGGGGGGTGGCGGTCCGGGGGTGCTGCCGGTGCTGCCGGCGTTGCGTGAGCTGCTGCCGCGGGGGCTGGCTCGCGGGACGGTGGTGGCGGTGGCGGAGTTCGGGCTGCTATGCCTGGCACTGGTGGCGGCCGCGTCGGCAGATGGGGCCTGGTGCGGGATCGCCGGGCTCCCCGAGGCCGGGGTGCTGGCGGCCACCGGCCTCGGCCTGGACGCCGGGCGGATCCTGCTGGTGCCGGATCCCGGCCCGGCCTGGCCGCAGGTGGCGGCGTCGCTGCTCGACGGGTGTGAGATCGTCCTGCTGCGCCCGTCCGGGCCAGCAGGCAATAAAGCGGGCAACCAAGCAGGCAACTCAGCCGGTGGTCCCGTGCCCGCGCAGGCCAGGCGGCGTCTCGAGGCGACGCTGCGGCGCGGGCGGGGGGTGCTGCTCGTGGCGGGGGACTGGCCCGGGGCGCAGCACCGGCTGCGGGTCGTCACCCAGCGGTGGACCGGGCTCGGCGACGGGCACGGGCGGCTGCGGGCGTGCTGCGCGGAGGTAGTGGCGGACGGCCGCGGGGAGGCGGCCATGACGCGGACGCGCTGGCTCTGGCTGCCCGGCGAAGACGGCGGCGTCGCCCTGGCCGATCCGCGGGACTTCCCGTCGGACCTGCCGCCCGGCGTCCCCCCGGACCAGTCGCTGGCGGTCCGGCCGGGGCTCGCGGCCGGGAACCTGGCGGTCCGGGCAGGGCTCGCGGTCGGCGGGTGAGCGCCCGCGGTACCGCCGGCGGCCAGCCGTTGCGGCGGATCATGGTCGTGAGCTGCCCGGAACTGCACGGCGCTGAACCGGGCCCGGCGAACGTGCGGCGGCACGAGCGGATGATCGTGATCGTGACCGGGTTCTGCCCGGACGTGGAGGTGGTGGAGCCGGGGGTGTGCGCGTTCGGGACCCGCGGGCCGGCCCGCTACTTTGGCGGCGAGCTCGCGCTGGCCACCCGGATCATCGCCACGCTGACCGACTCCAGCGTCCCGGGCCAGGCCGCCGACGGTCAGGCCGCCGACGACGGTCAGGCCAGCGTCCCGGGCCAGGCCAGCGCCAGCGCGGGCGTCCGGGTGGGCATCGCCGACGGGCTATTCGCCGCGCTGCTGGCCGCCCGCGCCCCGCGAAGCAGCGCCCCGCGAGGCAGCGCCCCGCGAAGCAGCGCCCCGCGAAGCAGCGCCCCGCGAAGCAGCGCCCCGCGAAGCGACACCCCGGCCAGCGGGCCAGAGCAGGAACGAGACGATCCGGTCACGGTAGTCCCGCCAGGTGAGACGGCGGGGTTCCTGGCGGTTCAGCCGGTGAGCGTCCTGGCCGATCAGGACCTAGCCCGCCTGCTGGTCCGGCTGGGCCTGGGCACGCTCGGAGATTTCGCCGCCCTGCCCGTCCGCGACGTGGCCAGCAGGTTCGGCGACCCGGGGGAGTACGCGCACCGGCTGGCCCGCGGCCTGGACTCCCGGCCGCTGGACGCCCGCCCGCCGCCCGCGGACCTGTCCGTGACCCAGGAGTTCGACCCGCCGGAGCCGCGGGCCGAGGCGGTGGTGTTCGCGGCCAAGGCGCTCGCCGAGCGGCTGCACGACGCCCTGGCCGCTCGCGGGCTGACTTGTGTCCGCGTGCAGGTCACGGCGACCTGGGCCGACGGACGGGAGAGCAGCAGGCGGTGGCGGCACGACGGGCTGCTGTCCGCGGCCGGGGTCGCCGAACGGGTCCGCTGGCAACTCGACGCCGGCCAGCCCGCCGGCCAGCCCGCCGCCGGCCACCCCGCCGCCGGCCACCCCGCCGCGGAAACCATAGGCGGCATCACCGCACTATGCCTCCGCCCCGACCAGGTCGTCCACGTCACCGGGCACCAGCTCGCGCTGTGGGGGGAGACGGTCGTCAGCGACCGGGTGGCCCGCGCTGCCCTGCGGATACAGGCGCTACTGGGGCACGAGGCCGTGCTGCGGCCCGTCCCCGGCGGCGGCAGGAACGTTGACGACCAGGTGACACCCATTCCGTTCGGGGAAATAAGAGAGCCTCGCCTGACCGGTGACCGGCCGTGGCCCGGGCGGGTCATGGGTCCGGCGCCCGGCCTGGTCTTCCCCGCTGCCCGGGAGGCGGCCGTGACCGACGACGCGGGGAACCTGGTCACGGTCAGCGGGCGCTGCGCGCTCTCGGGCGCGCCCGCCCGGCTGGTCATAACCGGCGAGCCGCCGCGCCGCGTCACCGGCTGGGCCGGTCCCTGGCCGCTGTCCGAGCGCTGGTGGGATCCGGCCGCCACGCGCCGCCGCGCCCGGTTCCAGCTGGTGACCGACGACGGGCGGGCCTGGCTCGCGGTGGTGGAGGGCGGCCGCTGGCTGGTCGAGGCGGGTTACTGGTGAGGAGGCACAGTGGGCTGGGATAACCCGCCGGTCCCCTGGCGGGAACTGCAGCGCCGGATGACCTGGGGGACACCGGAAAACCAGGCACCAAACGAAGTGCGCCTTTCCCGGTCGGCCAGTGCGTCACTAGCCCGGCCCGGCCGAAATCCAGGGGCACCGTGGGCCGAGCTGCACTGCCATTCCTCGTTCAGCTTCCTCGACGGGGCCGCCACCCCCGGCGAACTGGTCACCGAGGCGGCCCGGCTCGGGCTCGAGACGCTCGCCCTCACCGATCATGACGGCATGTACGGGGTCCCGCAGTTCGCCCAGGCCGCCGCGCGGCTCCGGGACGCCGGAACCAAGCTGGCCACCGTGTTCGGCGCCGAGCTGAGCCTGGGGGGGACCGGAAACCAGGACCCCGACCCCGCCGGAAACCACCTGCTGATCCTGGCCCGGGACGCCGAAGGCTACCGGCGGCTGTGCGCCGTGATCAGCGCCGCCCAGCTGGCCGGCGGTCAGAAGGGCCGGCCAGCGTACGACATCGAGGAACTGGCGAACGCGCACGGCGGCCACTGGGCGGTGCTGACCGGCTGCCGCAAGGGGGCCGTGCCCGCCGCGCTCGCGCACGGCGGCCCGGAGGCGGCCTGGCGGGAGCTGCGGACGCTGTTGGAGATGTTCGGGCACGAGAACGTGCTGGTGGAGCTGACCTGCCAGCACGACCCGGGTGACGACGAGCGCAACGACACGCTGGCCCGGCTGGCCGCCCTGGCCGACCTCGACGTGGTGGCCACCGGCAACGTGCACTTCGCGGTGCCCGCGCAGGCCCGCCTGGGCCAGGCGCTGGCCGCGATCCGGGCCCGGCGCAGCCTGGCCGAGATAGACGGCTGGCTGCCCGCGGCGGGCACCGCCTACCTGCGGTCCGGCGCGGAGATGGCCGCCCTGCTGCGCCGGTACCCCGGCGTCCAGGAGCGCACCACGGACCTCGGCCGCCAGTGCGCGTTCGACTTCCGGGTGATCGCCCCGAAGCTGCCGGCCTTCCCGGTCCCGGCCGGGTACACCGAGGCCTCCTGGCTGCGCGAGCTGGTCGCGCGCAAGGCCCCGGACCGCTACGGGCCGCCGGACCGGGAGCGGGTCCCCGGCGCGTACGCCCAGCTCGCCCGGGAGCTCGACGTGATCGAGCGGCTCGAGTTCGGCGGCTACTTCCTCATCGTGCACAACATCGTCAGGTTCTGCGAGGAGAACGACATCTTGTGCCAGGGCCGCGGGTCGGCCGCGAACTCGGCGGTCTGCTACGCGATCGGCATCACGAACGTCGACCCGGTCTCGCATCACCTCCTGTTCGAGCGGTTCCTGTCGGCCGGCCGGGACGGTCCGCCGGACATCGACCTGGACATCGAGCACCGGCGGCGGGAAGAAGTCATTCAGTACGTCTACCGGACCTACGGGCGGGACCGGGCCGCCCAGGTGGCCAACGTGATCACCTACCGGCCGCGGCTGGCGCTGCGGGACGCCGGGCGCGCGCTCGGCTTCACTCCCGCCGACGCGGACGGCTGGACGCGGGAGATCGGCCCGGGGCCGCCCGCGGACGGCGAGGCGCTGCCGGCCCGGATCCCGGAAGCCGTCAAGGACCTGGCCAGCAAGATGCGGAGGCTGCCGCGGCACCTCGGCATCCACTCGGGCGGCATGGTGATCTGCGACCGCCCGGTGGGGGAGGTGTGCCCGGTGGAGTGGGCGCGGATGCCGGGCCGCACCGTGCTGCAGTGGGACAAGGATGACTGCGCCTACGCGGGCCTGGTCAAGTTCGACCTGCTCGGCCTGGGCATGCTGGCCGCCCTGCACGACTGCTTCGACCTGGTGACCAAGCATCACGGTGAGCACTGGACGATGGCGAGCATCCCGCAGGAGGACCCGGCCGTCTACCAGATGCTGGCCGAAGCGGACACGGTGGGCGTGTTCCAGGTGGAGTCCCGCGCCCAGATGGCCACCTTGCCGCGGCTGCGGCCGCAGCAGTTCTACGACCTGGTCATCGAGGTCGCGCTGATCAGGCCGGGTCCGATCCAGGGAGGTTCGGTCCATCCGTTCCTGCGCCGCCACGACGGGCTCGAGGAAGCCACGATGCCGCACGAGTCGATGCGCCCGGCGCTGGGCAAGACGCTGGGGGTGCCGCTGTTCCAGGAGCAGATGATGCAGCTGGCCGTCGACTGCGCCGGCTTCACCCCCACCGAGGCCGACCGGCTGCGTCAGGCCATGAGCGCCAAACGGGCTCCTGAACGCATCGGTGAACTGCGCCAGCGGCTGCTCGACGGGATGGCGGCGCGCGGCATCGGCGCCGCGATGGCACAGGACATCTACGCCAAGATCCTGGCCTTCTCCAGCTACGGCTTCCCCGAGTCGCACGCGATCAGCTTCGCTTACCTGGTCTACGCCAGCGCGTGGCTGAAGCTCTACTACCCGGCCGCGTTCACCGCCGCGCTGCTGCGCAACCAGCCGATGGGGTTCTACGCCCCGCACAGCCTGATCAACGACGCCCGGCGGCACGGGGTCACCGTGCGCGGCGTGAACGTGAACGCCAGCGAGGCGCTGGCCACGCTCGAAAGCGCAACTCTCGAAAGCGCGACTCTCGAAGGGGGCGATGCGCCGGTCATCAGGCTCGGCCTGGCCGCCGTGCGCCACCTGGGCCGTGCGGCGGCCGAGCGGGTCGCGGCCGGCCGTCCCTACCGGGACCTGGAAGATTTCGCCGTCCGGACGCGCCTGCCGGCCGCGGCGCTGGAGGCGCTGGCCACCGCGGGCGCGTTCGGCTGCTTCGGGCTCAGCAGGCGCGCCGCGCTCTGGGCGGCGGGGGCCGCCGCCTCGCTGCGCGAGGGGCAGCTACCCGGCGTCACCACCGGGATGGACGCGCCGGAGCTCCCGGCTATGACCCCGGCCGAGGAGACCCTGGCCGACCTGTGGGCCACCAGCACCTACGGCACCCATCCGGTGGCGCACATCCGGGCCGCCCTGGCCGCCCGCCAGGTGCTGACCGCGGCCGCCGCCAGGGAAGCGGACGACGGCGCCGAGGTGGCGGTCGCGGGGCTGGTCACCCACCGGCAGCGGCCGCCCACCGCGCGGGGCGTGGTGTTCCTCAGCCTGGAGGACGAAACCGGTATGGTGAACGTCATCTGCCCGCCCCAGGTGTGGGAGCGCCACCGGCCAGCGGCGGTGACGGCGCCCGCCCTGGTCGTCCGGGGGCGCATCGAGCGGACCGGGGGCGCGGCTAACCTGGTCGCCGCCCTCCTGCGGCCGCTGCGGGTGGCGGCGTCACGCTCCGGCACCGCCGCCAGCAGGGACTTCCGCTGAAGGCCAGAATTCCTCCAGGAAATATTTACGGTGAGTCATCAAAAGATCGCTCCATGACTACAGACGGTCATGTAGAGTCACCGACTGAACACACACGGTCACGCGGACACCGCGTGCTGGACCCATAAATTTCCTTTTGGGGGATACAGAATGTCAGGTAAGAACCGTGCCTTCGCGCTCGCCACGGCGACCGCGGCGCTCGTCGGCCTGTCCGCGCCGGTGGCCGGCGCCGCGACGCTCCAGGGCCCGAGCGGCTTCAACAACGACAGCATCCTGAACCTCAGCGAGAACCAGATCCCGATCGCGGCCTGCAACCTGGGCGTCCCGGTCAACGTGCTCCTCGCCCAGATCCCGATCTCGGGCCTTGGCATCGTGGGCGGCGGCGGCGCGCTGAACCCGACCTCGTTCAGCCCGACGACCAGCCAGAACTGCACCCAGACGCCGTCCGAGACCAACACCTCGACGACGAACACCGACTCGAACAACGCGTCCACGCCGACCACCACCATCCATCACGTGACCATCCGCGGTCACCACCACTCGTTCTCGTCGACCACGATCAACGCTCCCGCCGACAACGGCCCCTCGGGCTTCAACGGCGACAGCGTCCTGAACGTGAGCGGCAACCAGATCCCGGTGGCGATCTGCAACGCCGCCGTGCCGATCACCGCGACCGGCCTCCAGGTTCCGGTCAGCATCCTCGGCGGCGTGTTCGGCACGGGTTCGATCAACTCCACCACCAGCAACCCGTCGCTGACTCAGGGCTGCACCCAGACCCCGAGCCAGAACAACACCACCACCTTCAACACCAACAGCAACAACGGCTAGTTCCCGGTAGTACGGCGCGGGTGCCTGGTCCCGGAACGGCGGGACCAGGCACCCGTTGCCTATGCACGGGCTGTCAGGGATGGCCGGTGCGGTCTCAGCGCACCCCGCGCGGGCGGAACTGCACGCTGATCCGCGCCCCCACCGGCCGGGCCGTCTTCGGCACGGCGTGCTCCCAGGTGCGCTGGCAGCTGCCGCCCATGACCAGCAGGTCGCCGTGCCCGACCTCGAACCGCAGTACTTCGGACCGCTGGGGCCGCGAGCTTCCCTCGCGGGGCCGCAGCAGCAGCGCCCGCGGCGTGCCCAGCGACAAGATCGCCACCATGGTGTCTTCCCGGCGGCCGCGCCCGATCGTGTCCCCGTGCCAGGCCACGCTGTCCCGCCCGTCCCGGTACAGGCACAGGCCCGCGGTGCGGAACGGCTCGCCGAGCTCCGGCCCGTAGTACGCGTCCAGCGCGGCCCGCGCCGCGGCCAGCACCGGGTCCGGCAGCGGCGCGTCCTCGCCGTAGAAGCACAGCAGCCGCGGCACCGCCACCACCCGGTCGTACATCTGCCGCTTCTCGGCCCGCCACGCTACCGGCCCGGGCTGAGCGGCCAGCCGGGCGAACACCGCCCCCGAACCCGCCAGCCAGCCCTGGCGCAGGTCGACCCAGGCGCCGCGGGTCAGCCGCGTCCGCCGCACCGAGCCGTCGCCCAGCGGCCCGAGCTCAGGCTCGTCGCCCGCGTCGAGCAGCGATTCCTGGACCGAGACGCTCATGCCGTGCAGCCTATCAAACGCGTGTTCGATCGTAGAGCTCCACCGTCCGCGCGGCCACCGCGGCCAGGTCGTCCCGCACCTCGGGCGGGTGACATGACCTCGGCGTCGCCGCCAAAGCTGGGCAGGATCCGCGCCGCGGGCACCCCGCCGAAGCGCAGCCGCACCACGGCCCACTCCGGGTCGTCCCCGCCGTCGTCGTCCTCTCCGTCCACCAGGTGCGTCGCGCAGACCCGGCGGAACACGCCCAGCCAGCTGCGCCGTACCCGGGCGGTGACGGCCAGCGGGGCCGGCCGGTCCTCGACCTGGCGCCGCAGCGCCCGCCACAGCTCCGCGAGCTCCACCCCGTCCCGTCGCCGTACCGGCGCCTCGTCCGCCTCCGCCGACACCACCCGTGACACCCGGAACAGCCGCGGCTCGCCCTCGGAGTCCGCCACCAGGTACCAGATCCCGGACTTGCACACCAGCCCGTACGGGTCCGGCCCCCGCATCCAGCGCTCCGGGTCGACCAGGATCAGCTGGCTGGTCGCCGTAGCCACCGGCCGGAAAGGCGCGGGTACCGCCCGCATGACCTTCAATACGGCCGAACGAGCCGCGTTCCCGGTGCCCTGGGGCAAGATCCCCGGCCGCTTCGCCCTGGGCGGCTACATCCAGGAGGTCCTCGCCCACGGCTGGGACCTGGCCGGGCCACCGGCCAGCCCGCCGAGGGCGACCCCGAACTGGCCCTGTGGGCGCTGGCCAACGCCAAGCGCATCCTCCCGCCGGAGATCAGGGGCGGCGACGACATCCCGTTCGGCCCGGTCGTCGACGCCCCCGCCGACGCCGGCCCCTACACCCAGCTCGCCGCCTGGCTCGGCCGCCAGCCCTAGGACCAGGTCCCCTGCGGGTGATAATGCCGGTATGTCGTCTCGTCGCTGCGTGGTCATCGGCGCTGGCATCCTCGGCGCGTCGGTGGCGGCCCGGCTCGCCCAGGCCGGCCTGCGGGTAACACTTCTGGATCAGGACCGCCCGGGGCGCGCCACCAGCCGGTGGAGCTTCGCCTGGCTGAACTCCAACGACAAGGCGCCCCGGCACTACCACGACCTCAACCACGCCGGGATCCGCGCCTGGGCCGAGCTCGCGCCCGGACTCGACGGCGACGCCTGGTACCGCCCCGTCGGCCACGTCGAGCTGGCCGCGGCCGACGGCACACCTGAGCTCACGGCGCGGGTGCACCGCCTGACCGGGTGGGGCTATCCCGCCCGCCTCATCGATCCGCCCGAAGCCGCCCGGCTGGAACCGGCACTGCGCGTCCCAGCGCCCGGGGCGTTCTTCCTCCGCGAGGGCTATCTTCTGACCGAACCCCTGATCGCCCGTCTGGTCGCGCAGGCCCAGAACCACGGTGCCGAGGTCCTGACCGGCGAGTCCGGCCGGGTCGCCGTCGTGGAACCGGGCCCCGCGCCGCGCGTCCGCACCACCGCCGGTGCCGTCCTGGCGGCGGACGACGTAGTCTGCTGCGCCGGCCGCTGGACCCCGGATCTGGTCCCGGTCCCGCTCATCCCGTGGCGAGTCCCCGGCTCCACCGCCCCGGGGCTGACGGCACGGGTCGGCCCGGTCACCCCGCCCGGCCCGGTCCGGCTGGTGCACACCCCCGAACTCGCCCTGCGGCCGCACCCCGGCGGCCTGCTCCACCTGGAAGCCCCAGACGCCACCGTCGACCTGCACACCCCGCAGGCCGAACTGGACCGCTGGGCGAAAGAACTCCTCAGCCGGGCCCAGCAAACCGTCCACGGCCTGGACAACGCCCGCGTCGTGGACGTCAAGGTCTGCCCCCGCCCCCTGCCGGCCGACGGCCAGTCCATCGTCGGCCGCCTTCCCGGTGCCCCCGGCATCTACGTCGCCGTCACCCACAGCGGCGTGACCCTCGCCGCCCACCTGGCCCGCCTCATCACCGAAGACCTAACCACAGACACCCCGCCCGCCCCACTAGCCCCCTACACCCCCGCCCGCTTCACCTGATCGCGCTTCCCTTTCATGATCGCGAAGGGTTTTGCCCCCATTTCGGGGGTAAAAGTCTTCACGATCATGAAGACAGGGCGTGGCATGATCAAAGGGCGAGAGCACTCAGGCGGGTTGCTCGATCTCGATCAGGTAGCCGTCGGGGTCCACGCAGAAGAACCGGCTGCCGCCCCACGGCGGCTGGTACGTCTCGGCCAGGAACCGGACCCCCCGCGACTCCAGCACCTTGCGCGCCAGGTCCGCGTCGGTCACCTCGAGCGCCAGCACCACGCTGGCCCGGGCCGGATCGGCGGGCGCCGCCATCGTGACCCCGGGCCGGTCAGGAGCGGGATGTCCCTGCTCGGCCAGCGAGATCCGCGCCCCGGCCGCGGTCAGCGTGGCATAAGGCGGGTCGTCGTACAGCGCCACCTCGGTCAGCCCGAGCTGATCCCGGTAGAAGCGCAGTGAGGCGGCGAAATCGGACACGGCGATGATCGCGCCGGCCCGCGTAACGGGAAAGCCAGAAAGATCAGGCACTGGCCAGCTCCGATTCCGAAGAGTCCGAAGCGCCGGAAGCGCCGGAAGCGCCGGAAGCGCCAGAGGCGCCGGAAGCGCCAGAAGACTCAGCGGAGTCTTCCAGCGCAGCCTGCAGCGCCGCGCGGGCACCCTGATGTGATCGGCGGTGAGCTGCGCCGCCGCTCGGCGTCGCGCAGCGGATCGCAGCGAAGATGGCGCGATGCTCGGTCAGCGAGTCGTAAAGGCTGACGCGCAGCGCCAGAGTATGGTTATGGAAAAGAAGGATATAAAAATATAGAAGGTGGTGTACCTCTTGCAGCTTGGGGTTGCCAGAAAGCTCGCACACAGCTAGTGGAACGCCACCACGCTTACACCTGAGCGAGAGTTGTCGAGGGTGAAAACGTCCGCCGGTCCCGCTAACTGGCCACCGAGGCGGCGATGCCGCTCTGACCTCGCGCCGGCCCGCGGCCGCTCGCGCCCGGACGAGCCACCCCAGCACCAGCAGCACCGGCGGCAAGCCGCGCGGCCGGATCAACACGGAGGATGCGGCCTGCGCGGAGGATCAAGTACTCCCCAGGGGGCACAGATGCTCCGCGTAAGCCATATCCTCCGCGCTATTTCCCGGCGCGGCGCATAAGAGGGCTCATGGCTCTGGAGCTTCACGCTGGTGACACCAAAGGAAGCCGCCAGAGCGGATCACAAACCCCGGAACAGGCGTAAATACCCACAATGACTTGATCACCTAGCAAGGCCTCGGAATGAGGGGAGGATAGCTCCGCAGAAGCGCAGTTTGGAAGAGTCTTCGGTTCAGGCGAGATAGAGCGGAGTGACGAACAGGCTGCGCGCGCGAGCTCAGGCGGGCTGCTCGATCTCGATCAGGTAGCCGTCGGGGTCGACGCAGAAGAACCGGCTGCCGCCCCAGGGCGGCTGGTACGTCTCGGCCAGGAACCGAACGCCCCGCGACTCCAGCACCTTGCGGGCCAGGTCCGCGTCGGTCACCTCGAGCGCCAGCACCACGCTGGCCCGGGCCGGATCGGCGGGCGCCGTCATCGTGACCCCGGGCCGGTCAGGAGCGGGATGCCCCTGCTCGGCCAGCGAGATCCGCGCCCCGGCGGCGGTCAGCGTCGCGTAAGGCGGGTCGTCGTACAGCGCCACCTCGGTCAGCCCGAGCTGATCCCGGTAGAAGCGCAGCGAGGCGGCGAAATCGGACACGGCGATGATCGCGCCGGCCCGCGCAACGGGAAAGCCAGAAAGATCAGGCACTGGCCAGCTCCGATTCCGAAGAGTCCGAAGCGCCGGAAGCGCCGGAAGCGCCGGAAGCGCCAGAGGCGCCGGAAGCGCCAGAAGACTCAGCGGAGTCTTCCAGCGCAGCCTGCAGCCGCCGCGCGGGCACCCTGATGTGATCGGCGGTGAGCTGCGCCGCCCGCTCGGCGTCGCGCAGCCGGATCGCCGCCAAGATGGCGCGATGCTCGGTCAGCGAGTCGTCCAGGCTGCCGCGCAGCGCCAGCGTCCGGTTCTGGAACCGCCCGATCTCCCCCTCCAGCCGGTGGTGTACCTCCTGCAGCTTGGGGTTGCCCGAAAGCTCGCACACCAGCTCGTGGAACGCCACATTCGCGATAAAGAACTCCCGCACCGCGCCCGCCGCGCTGTGCGTCGCCATCTGGTCGATGAGCCCCTCGAGCCGCGCCAGGTCCGCTTCGGTCACCCGGGGGATGGCCAGCCGGACGGCCATCACCTCGAGCGCCTCGCGGACCTGGTACGCGTCGATGAGTTCCTGCGGCGTCAGCGACCGGACCTCGGCCCGGCGCCGCGGCCGCATCGTGATCAGCCCCTCGGCCGCCAGGCGGCCCATGGCTTCCCTGATGGGGCCGCGGCTTATCGAGAGCTCCTTGGACAGCGCGACCTCGGACAGTTCGGTACCGGGCAGGAGGTGATCAGCCAGGATCTCGTCGCGCAGGTGCTCGTACACCCGCTGCGACAGCGTCAGGTTGTCGAACGCTACCGTCACTAACTCACCCCTATGCCACATAGGCCACCGAAACCGGCCCGTCGAAACTAGGCCACCGAACCGGCCGCGGCCAGGCTCGGCTGGGCCCCGACGAAACGCCTCGCCCCCGCTAGGTATAGCAGCGATGCCACGCCGAAGCCGACGATCCAGGAGATGTCCGCCCCACCCAGCTTGCTGACCAGCGGCCCGACATAGAACAACTGATCAAGGAACGGCACCTGCACCGCGAGCGTGATCACGTAGCACAGGCACGCCCACCACTGGAACCCGCCGTAGACGCCGTTGGGGGTGAAGAACGACTGCACATCATAGCGACCGCGCCGGACGAGGTAGTAGTCGACGAGGTTGATGGCGCTCCACGGCACGAAGAAGAACAGCAGCACGCCGATGAAGTTCTCGAACGAGCTGTAGAAGTGAGCGCTGCTCACGCAGGCCAGGATCGTCCCGATGACGAAGATGATGCCGATGCCGGTGAGCCGCACCGTCTGCCGGTTCTGGGCGGCCATGAACTTCTTGCTGTTGGTGCCCAGGCTGGCAAAGGCGAGCATGCCGGTGTAGGCGTTGAGCGTGTCGCCCGGGATCTGGCTGATCCCCATGAAGAACATGATCCACAGCCCGGACACCGTGGCCAGCGCCCCCAGCGGGTTGGCCGTGGTCGAAGGCACCAGGGAGGCGATCCACGCGCCGAGCCCGGCGAACAGCGTGGTGGAGATGACGTTGCCACCGAAAATGGACCAGAAGGTCTTCCTGAAGCTGACGTTGACCGGCAGGTACCGGGAGTAGTCCGAGACGTAGATCGCCCAGCTCAGCATGTTCATGAAGAACAGGCCGATGGTGGCGATCAGGATCGGGCCGCTGGACAGGTGGAAGCCCCGGTCGGCCTTCAGCACCCCGTGGCCGTACGCCGCGGCCTGGATCAGCGCCACCACGATGACCACGGCGAAGATCCCCGTCATCACCTTCTGCGCCTGGTGGATCCACTTGTACCCGTATATGGCCAGGACCAGCGCCGGGATGGTCACGATGATGATCCAGACCTGCACGCTGAGGCCAGAGGCGAGCAGGTGCAGCGAGTCGCCCTGCAGCACCTGGGAGGCGGCCAGGTACCCGATGTCGAGCACGATCGACACGATCAGGATGAAGCTCGCCCCGTAGAACCCGAACTGCCCGCGGCTCTGGATCATCTGCGGCACGCCGAGCCGCGGCCCCTGGAAGGCGTGCAGCGCGGTCAGCAGCATGCCCAGCACGTTGCCGATCACGATCGCGATCAGCGCCCAGAACAGGTTCAGGCCGAACTCGATGGCCAGCACGCCCAGGGTGAAGTTGACGACGTTCGCGTTGGCGGCGAACCAGAGGGTGAACTGGTCCCGCGGCCGGCCATGCCGTTCGGTCTCGGGGATGATCGCCACGTGGTGCTGCTCGACCAGTCCGCCGCGGACGGCCTCGTCTTCGATTACTTTTCCCGCGCCTAGCTGCTCCCCAGCGCTCATGGCTCCTGCCTTCCCTAGGTTGAGCCCCGTCTGCTAGCCCGCCACGCCCAGCACGCACCGTTACTCCGGCCAGACCCGCCGAGTGGCCACATTGAAACTGCCGATTCTGCAAACTGTCAACAGGAGTCCCAAGAGATTTTTACCGAACGGAGTGGGCTAACCAGGTCAGTGCCCCGATTTTCCCTTACCTGGTTGATCATTCGTCCCCCCTCGCCCTTCTCCTCCTCAAGGCGCAATTAGCTTCTAGGCGTCACTCTAAGTCATCTGTTGACAGTCAGCACCCTCAGTGCTTACGTAGATCCCGGGTTCTAACGGCGGGAGGAACCGATATGGAATTCGGGGTCAACCTGAACAATCGCGAGCCGCTCATCACGTCCGACTACACCCTGGCTGACCTGCTCGACCTGGCGGAGTTCGCGGAGAACCGGGGATTCGGGTCCGTCTGGGTGGGTGACAGCCTGTTCTCCAAGCCGCGGTTCGAGCCGATCAGCCTGCTCTCGGCCATCTCGCAGCGCACCAAGCGGGCCCGGCTCGGCACCGCGTGCCTGGTCACCTCGACGCGGAACCCGCTCTACCTGGCCCTGGAGTGGGCCACCCTGGACCAGCTGAGCGGCGGCCGCACGGTGCTCGGAGCCTGCATGGGCAACCCCGAGCACGGCGTGCGGCGGGAGTTCGAGGCGCTCGGGCTGCCGTTCGGCCAGCGCGCCGCGGTCTTCGAAGAGGGCCTGGCCGTGCTGCGCGCGCTGTGGACGACCGGGAAGATCACCCACCACGGCCAGTACTACGACTTCAACGACGTCTCGTTCTACTCCGGCACCGAGATGGGGCCGCTGATGCCGGTCCAGCAGCCGCCGCCGACCTGGGTGATCTCCAACATCCGGCTGACCGGCGACCTGGCGCCCGAGCTCGCGAAGAAGCGCATGCGCGCCGCCTGCGAGCGCGTGATCTCCTACGGCGACGGCTGGATGACCTGCTGCCGGGCGATGCACCCGGAAGAGGTGGCCGAGCAGATCACCGCGCTGCGCAAGGCAGCCGCCGACCTCGGCCAGGACTTCGGCCGGTACACCGTCTCCTACCAGGTCACGATGAACATCGGCGACTCCGCGGAGCAGGCCGGGGCCGCGTTCGGCGAGTACATCGGCAGCTATTACCCCGAGCTGAGCAAGTCCGTGGACCTGTCCAACTGGGGGCCCACGGGCACCCCGGAGGTCGTGGCCGACTGGTTCCGCCGGTTCAGCGCCGCCGGGGTCGACCACTTCATCTGCCGCTTCGGCGCCCTCGACCAGTTCGCCCAGGTGGAGCGCTTCGCCGCCGAAGTGATCCCCGCTCTGGAGGAGAAAGGATCCAGCTCATGACCGACGATCGCACCGAGGCGCAGCTGCGCGCCTCAGCCGAGCTCGTGGTGGACACCTGCTTCGAGGTGACCGAAGGCAACGTCGTCACGATCATCACCGACGACCGGCGCAAGCCGGAAGCGGAGATGGTCGCCACCGTGGTCGCCGAGCGCGGCGGCCTGCCCGTCGTGGCCAACAACGAGGCCCAGATCCGCCGCGCGCTGGCCGACACGCTGTTCCCGATGGTGCCGCCGCGTAACCTGCACCAGGCCATGGTCACCTCGGACCAGATCATCATCATGACCAACCTGGAGTGGGCCAACCGCTTCGCCCACGTGCCCGCGGTGAAGGAGTCGTGCGCCAACATGGCCCGCATCGGGTCCATCGAGGAGGGCTTCGGCCGCTGGCCGATCTCGGTGGCCGACATCGAGGCCACCATCGGCAACGCCAAGAAGGCCATCGCCCTGCTCGAAGGCAGGAAAAAGGTCCGGGTCACCTCCCCGGCCGGCACCGACGTGGTGGTCAGCATCGAGCGGCGGCCCGCCCTGGAGGTGGTCCCGGTCAAGCAGCCGGGCGCGATGATCGGGCCGGCCCCGTTGTGGGGCGAGGTGGCCTACGCCGCGGTCGAGGACCAGACCAACGGCACGATCGTGATCGACGGCAACATGCTCGGCATCGGCATTCCCAAGCACGTGGAGCACCCGATCACCTGGCACGTCGAGGACGGCAAGTACCAGGCGATCGAGGGCGGCGCCGAGGCGCGCCGGCTGCTCGACGTGATCAGCGGCGTGCCCGGCACCGAGACCGTGGCCGAGTTCGCGTTCGGTACCAGCGATTTCGCCCCCGTCGGCGACCCGAGCGAGAAGGGCCGCAAGGGCACCGTGCACTTCGCCCTGGGCGACAACCAGAACTGCTACCCCGGCGGCCAGAACCGCAGCGTCCTGCACCTGGACGGCGTGTGCCACAACGTGTCGCTGCAGATCCTGGACACGGGGGAGTACATCGTCAAGGACGGAGTGTGGCAGCTTTGAGCGAGGACGTCACCGTCATACCGCTCGAAGACGTCGAGCCCGTCCGGCTGGCCGGCGGCAGCTGGTCGCGCGTGCTCGTCACGGACAAGACCGTCGGCGGCAACGCCTCGGTCATCGGCTACTCGGTGTTCAAGCCGGGCACCTCCACCGCCGATCTGTCGCACGAAACCGAGGAACTCGCCTACATCCTCAGCGGGAGCGGCCTGATCCGGCTGGAGAGCAAGGACGTCCCGGTGGCGGCCGGCCAGGCCCTCTACGTCCCGGCCCGGCTCTGGCACACGGTCATGAACCCGGGCGCCGAGGACCTGGTCATGGTGTTCTCGTTCCCCTCACCCGGCTACCCGCCGACCGAACGGCGTGAACCCCATAGCCCCCAAGACCCCCGCGGTGAGTTACCCACCGGGACGGCCGCCGGCTACGTCACAGGACGCGATCCGGCAGGTCGAGCTGGCCTGCCGGATCCTCGCCCGGCACGGCCAGGAAGACCTCACCCTGGGCCACGCCAGCGTCCGCGGTCCGGACGGCAGGACCATCTGGATCAAGCGCAAGGGCCGGGCCCTGCGCGACGTGCGCGGCCGGGAGGTCATCGGCATCGAGGCTGACGACCCGGACGGGCACCTGACCCCCGGCGCCCACCTCGAGACGATCATGCACCTGGAGACCTACCGGGCCCGCCCGGACGCCGGCGCGGTCATCCACACCCACCCGGTGTACTCGATCGCGCTCGGCGCCACGGCCGGCGGCCTCGAGCTGCTCTCCCACGACGGGCTGCTGTTCCCGGACGGCGTGCCGGTCTTCGACGGCACGGCGGGCCTGGTCACCACGCCGCGGGAAGGCCAGGACGTGGCCCGGGCGCTGGGCGGCGGCCGGGCGGTGCTGCTGCGCAACCATGGCATCCTGGTGGCCGGTCCGGACATCAGCTGGGCCGTCCTGACCGCGCTCACCCTGGAGCGGGCGGCGCGCATCCAGTTCATCGCCCGGACCCTCGGCGAGACCGTGCCGATCCCGCCCGAGGCCGCCCGGGAGCTGTCGGTCGGCAAGTACCGCGAGGAGTTCGCCGAAGAGTACTGGCAGGACTGGTGCGCCATGCTAGACCACCCGGTATGACCGAAATGGTGCACGCCACCATCAACGGGAAGCCTTACGCCGCCGAGGTTCCCGCCGAGGAACTGCTGCTCGACTTCCTGCGCGACCGGCTCGGCCTGACCGGCACCAAGCAGTCCTGCGAGGTCCAGGTGTGCGGAGTATGCACGGTGCTGGTAGACGGGGACCCGGTCAGCTCCTGCTGTTACCTCGCGGCCGACATCGACGGCCGCGCGGTGACCACGATCGAGGGCCTGGCCGGCTCGGACTTCCACCAGCGGGCATCGGCGGCCTTCCTGCGGCACGCCGCCGTGCAGTGCGGCTTCTGCACGGCCGGGATGCTGCTGACGGCCAAAGCCCTGGCCGCCCGCGGGGTCGGCGGCGACCGGGCCGAGATCGCCGCCGCGATGAACGGCAACCTCTGCCGCTGCACCGGCTACGTCTCCCTGCTCGACGCCCTGGTCGAGCTTCTGGACCAGCGATGAACAACCCCGTGGGTCACAGCGTCGAGCGTTCCGACGGCCCGCTCAAGCTGTCCGGCCAGGCCGAGTTCACCGGCGACATCCGCCTGCCCGGCATGCTCTACGCCGCCGTCCTGCACAGCCCGGTGGCCCATGCCCGGATCACCTCCATCGACACCACCGCCGCGGAAACGGCGGCCGGCGTCGTCGCCGTCCTGACCAGCGACGACCTGGCCGACATCGACCCCCTTTACGGCCATGCCCTCCGTGATCGCCCGGTCGTGGCGCTGGGCAAGGTCCGCTTCGTCGGCGAGCCGGTCGCCGTGGTCGCGGCGCAGACCCAGGCCGCCGCCGAGGCCGCCGTCGCCCTCATCGACGCCGAGTACGACGAGCTCCCGATCGCCGCCAGCGTAGCGACCGCCCTGGCCGAGAACGCCCCGCTGGTGCACGAGAAGCGGGCCCGCCCGGGCGCCGCGCACGGCCTGGGCGACCTGCCCGACGCCGACGGCAACATCTGCTACAGCTACGCGTTCCGCCGCGGCGATACCCGACGTGCCTTCGAGCAGGCCGCGGTGATCGTCGAGGGCGAGTACACCTTCCCCGCCGTCTACCAGTACTCGATGGAGACGCACACCACGATCGCGCACTGGCAGGGCGGCGAGCTGACCCTGTGGTCCTCGTGCCAGCACCCGTTCCTGGTCCGGCAGGAGATCGCCGTGCTGTTCGGCCTGCCGCTGGACCGGGTGCGGATCATCGTGCCGTTCCTCGGCGGCGGTTTCGGCAGCAAGTCCTACACCAAGATGGAGCCGCTGACCGCGGCCATCGCGCGCAAGGCCGGGCGCCCGGTGCGGATCCTCAACGCGGTGCACGAGTCGATGATCACCACCCGGCGGCACAACATGACCGCCCGGATGCGCACCGCGGCCGCGGCCGACGGGACCCTGCTCGGCCGGGAGTGCCAGGCCTGGCTGGACACCGGCGCGTACGCGGACAACGGCCCCCGGGTCACCGCCACGGCCGGCGACGCCGCCCCCGGCCCGTACCGCTGGCCGGCCCTGGACGTGCAGGCGCACTGCGTCTACACCAACACCAGCCCGTCCGGCTCCTACCGCGCCTTCGGCGCCACTCACCTGCAGTGGATCGCGGAGTCGCAACTGGACGAGGTGGCCCGCCGCCTCGGCCTCGACCGCCTGGACATCCGCCGCCAGAACCTCCTCCGCCCCGGCGAAGAAGTCCGCCCCGGCGGCAAGCCCCTAGACGCCGACCTCATCGGCGACGTCGAGAAAGCCGCCGCCAACGTCGGCTGGTCCGCTCCCGCGGCCCCCGCCCACCCCGCCAAGCGCCGCGGCCGCGGCGTGTCCGTGGGCCTGCTCGCGGCCGGGGCCCACCCCGTCTCCATGGCCACCGTCCGGATGGGCCCGGACGGGTCGGTCACCGTCCTGTCCGGCACCACCGAGATGGGCCAGGGGGCCCGCACGGTGATGGCCCAGATCGCGGCCGGGGTCCTCCGCGTGCCGATCCACAAGGTCGTGATGCGCGGCACCGACACCCGGTTCACCCCGTATGACCGCTCCACCGGGGCCAGCCGGTCCACCACCGTGGCCGGCCTGGCCGTCCAGCGGGCCGCCCAGGACGTCATGAACGCCCTAATCGAGACGGCCGCCGCCAGGCTCGAGACCCCGCCCCCGCTGCTGGAACCGGTCGAAGGGGGCATAAGAGGCCCCGGCGGCCGCACCATGACCCACGCCGAGCTGGTCCGCGCCCGGTTTGGCTTCGACGGCGGCGAACTCCTCGGCCACGGCCGGGTGCAGCCCGAGGGCGGCAGCGGCTCCTACGCCGAGGGCCCGGTTTTCTGGGAGGTGTGCGTGGCCGGAGCCGAGGTGGAGGTGGACCTCGAGACCGGCGTCGTCACCGTGCTGCGCACCTCGACCGTGGCCGATGTCGGCCAGGCCATCAACCCGCAGCTGGTCACCCGCCAGGACGAGGGGGCCACCTTGCAGGGGCTCGGCAACGCCCTGTTCGAGGAGATGCACTTCGCCCCGGACGGCATGCTGCTGAACGACACGCTGCTCGGCTACCGTATCCCCGCTTTCCGTGACATACCGGCCACCATGACGTGTTCCATCGTCGAGAATGGCGATGGCCCCGGGCCGTTCGGGGCCAAGGGGTGCGGCGAGGGCGCGCTGGCCGCGCTTCCGGCCGCGATCGTGAACGCGCTGGCCGACGCCGGCGTGCCGATGAACGAGCTTCCGCTCACCCCCGAACGGGTGTGGCGGCGGATACGAGAACTGAAGATCAGCTGAGACCCGGAGGTAAGGCAATGAGCGTTCCGAAGGTGGCGGCGGTGATCGGCGCCGGGACGATGGGCCCGGGCATGGCGGCGGTGCTCGCCCGCGCGGGGTCCGAGGTACGGCTGTACGACATCAGCGACGAGGTGCTCGAACGCGCGCGGGGCGGCTACGCCCTGGCCACCGGGGCACTGGACCGGGTGGAGGCCACCTCGGCGCCCGGTGGCTCCGTGGCCTATACCGATGACCTGGCCACGGCGCTGGCCGGGGCGGAACTGGTCCTCGAGGCCGTCCCGGAGAAGCTGGAGCTCAAGCGCGAGGTCATCGCGGGGTTCGAGGACCACCTGGCCGACGACGCGATCATCGCCTCGAACACGTCCGGCATCCCGATCACGCAGATCGCCACCGCGCTGAAGCACCCGGCCCGCCTGATCGGCATGCACTGGTCCAACCCGCCCCACCTGATCCCGATGATCGAGGTGGTCCCGGGCGAGCAGACCGCGGCGGCTACCACCGAGCAGATCGTCGAGATCATCGGCTCGTTCGGCTATGAGGCGGTCACCGAGAAGGAAGTGCCCGGCTTCGTCGAGAACCGGATCCTCTACGCCATCCTGCGCGAATGCCTGTCGCTGGTGGAGCAGGGCATCGTCTCCGAGGCCGACATGGACACCTGCGTCAAGTGGGGGATCGGGTACAAGCTCGCGGTGATCGGCCCGATGCGGCTGCTCGACATGGCCGGGCTGGACATCTACTCCAGCGTCGCCTCCTACCTCAACCCCGACCTCTCGGCCGCCGCCGAGGTGCCCGAGATGATCAAGGAAAAAGCAGACGCCGGCCAGCTCGGCATGAAGACCCTCGGCGGCATCTACCCCTACACGGCCGAACAGGTGGCCGAGCGCCGGGCCGAGATCGCCAAGGGCCTGATCGCGGTCCGCAAGACCCTGTCCGCCCTGTGAGGTAAAAGATGACCCCCAAGAAGAAGGTCTGGATCCTCGACGGCGGCTCGCTGGTCATCGACCGGTCCCAGGTGCTGTGGCACATCGACGTCGGCACCCCGGTCCGGTTCCCGGTCTACAGCGTGCTGATCGAGCACCCGGACGGCCTGTTCATGTACGACACCGGCTACGACCTGGACCACGTGAACCGGGTGCTGCCGTTCGAGCAGCCCGAGCAGACCCCCGACCAGAGCGTCCCGGCCCAGCTCGAGAAAGCGGGCTTCGACCCGGAGCAGGTCAGCTTCGTGGTCAACTCCCACTTCCACTTCGACCACGTGGGCGGCAACAAGTACCTGACCAACGCCACCACCCTGGTCAACACCGCAGAGTTGCGGCACGCCAAGGTGCCCGAGCCGTTCGAGCACCTCGGCTACTCCGACCTGTCCTTCGATTTCCCCGGCACCAAGTACGAGCGGATCAGCGGGGACATCGAGATCGCCGACGGCCTGCGGCTCTACGAGACCCCGGGGCACACCGCCGGGCACTACTCGCTGCTGGTCGAGATGGAGGACCAGCAGCCCATGATCTTCGCCGGCGACGCCGCGTACACCTACGAGAACCTCGAGCGGCTCATCGTCGGCGGGTTCCACCTGGATCCGACGGCCGCGGTCGAGTCGCTGCGGCGGCTCAAGCGGCTGGCCCGCGCGCACGACGCGCAGATTTACCCATCTCACGAGATGGCGCCGTTCCAGTCCTGGAAAAAAGCACCAAGTTACTACGAAGGGTGAAGATGAAACTCGAGGGTCGTGTCGCGATCGTCACCGGCGCAGGTCAGGGCATCGGCCGGGCCATCGCGCAGAAGCTGGGCGAAGAAGGCGCTCGCGTGATCGTGGCAGACAAGAACGCGGAGACCGCGGAGAAGACCGCCGCGGAGATCGGCGGGACCGCGCACGTCACCGACGTCAGCCACCAGGAGCAGGTCGGTGCGCTCGTCGCCTCGGCCGCGGACCACTTCGGCAAGATCGACATCCTGGTCAACGACGCGGCCATCGTGCCGTTCGTGCCGTGGGAGGAGCTCGACTTCACCGAGTGGCGCCGGGTGATGTCGGTGAACATCGACGGCGTGTTCCTGACCTGCAAGGCCGTGTACCCGTACATGAAGGAAGCCGGCTACGGCCGGATCGTGAACATCTGCTCCAACGTGGTCACCGCCGGCACCCCGAACATGGCCCACTACGTGGCCTCCAAGGGCGCCGTGTTCTCCTTCACCCGGTCGCTGGCCACCGAGGTCGGCGCACACGGCATCACCGTCAACGCGGTGGCGCCCGGCCTGACCGCGAGCGAGGGCGTGCTGGACAGCCCGCACGCGGACGCGTTCGACTTCGTGGTGTCGCTGCAGTCCATCCCGCGGCGCGGCGTCCCGGCCGACATCGCCCCCGCGGTGGCCTTCCTGGCCTCGGAAGAGGCGCACTGGATCACCGGCCAGATGCTCACCGCCGACGGCGGCCACACCCGGCACTAATGAAGTTGCCGCCATTCGCCTTGCACCGCCCGGAGTCGGTCGGGCAGGCCTCGCGTCTGCTCGCCGACCTGGGCGATGAGGGGGCCGCCTACTGCGGCGGCACCGAGCTGCTGCTGGCCATGAAGCTCGGCCTGGCCAGCTACGAGCACCTGGTCGACCTCAAGCGCGTCGACGCACTGCGCGGCATCACCGTGCTCCCGTCGGACGGGGTCCGCATCGGCGCCGCGGCCACCCACCGCGAGATCGAGACCTCCGCCGCCCTGCGCGCCTCCTACCCGGAAATGTGCACGATGATCTCGCAGGTGGCGAACGTGCGGGTGCGTTCGGTCGGCACCCTGGGCGGGAACCTGTGCTTCGCCGACCCGCACTCCGACCCGGCCTCGTTCCTGATCGCGGTCGGCGCGACCATGGCCGTCCAGCACGGCGAGACGACCCGCCGGATCCCGGCCGCGGCGTTCTGGACCGGCCTGTACGAGACCGCGCTCGCCCCCGGCGAGCTGCTGACCGCCGTCGAGCTTCCGCCCCGCCCGCACCGCGCCGCCCTGTCCCATCTCCGGATGAAATTGACCGAACGTCCCGCCGTTACCGTCACCGCCATGCTCACCCTGGCCGCGGGCGAGGTCGCCGGATCTTTTGTCAACGGGGCTCGTCTGAGCGTGGGTTCCGTCGGCAGCGTGCCGTTCTCAGCCGACACGGCGGTCCTAGCCAGTGCCACAGCAAGGGACTTCGAGACCCGCGCCGTGCAGTGCGCCGAGCAAGCCGCGGCCGGCTGCGCCCCCCTGCCCGACGGCGAGGCCTCCGTCGAGTACCTGCGCCACCTAGTCTTCATCCATGCCCGCCAGGCCCTCCGCGACGCCTTCGCCGCCGCGTCCTAGCCCCGCGGATCTGGCCGCGGCCGCCAACCGCACCATCCCCGACGTGCTCCCCGCTCCGGACGAACCGCTGCTGGTCCTGTTCTGCGGCATCAACCCCAGCCTGTACTCGGCCGCGACCGGCTGGCACTTCGCCCGGCCCGGCAACCGCTTCTGGCCCGCCCTGCACCTGTCCGGCTTCACCCCGCGCCAGCTGGCCCCGGCCGAGCAGCCCCTGCTGCCCGGCTACGGCCTGGGCATCACCAACCTGGTCGCCCGCGCCACCGCCCAGGCCGCCGAGCTCACCCCCGCCGAGCTCCAGGCCGGCGGCGAGCGCCTGCAGTCCCTGATCGCCGCCCGCCAGTCCCGCAGCCCGAACCCCCGCAGCCTGGGCCCCCGCGACCCGGGCCCCCGCGTCCTGGCCATCGCCGGCGTCACCGCCTACCGCGCCGCCTTCGCCCGCCCCCGCGCCGCCATCGGCCCCCAGCCCGACCCCCTGGGCACCACACCAGTCTGGGTCCTCCCCAACCCCAGCGGCCTCAACGCCTCCTGGACCCTGCCCCGCCTCACCGAAGCCTTCCGCGACCTGCGCGAATCCCTAGCACGACAGGATTGAGTCATGCGAGAAGTCAGGGCGCCGTCGCGGCCAGGACCCGAGAGACGCATCTTCCTGGCCGGAAGCATCGAGATGGGAAAGGCCGCCCAGCCGCCCGGTCCCCGCTCCGCCGTGACCGGGTCAACGGAACATCGACCCAGTTGTCACCGGGTCAACGGAACATCGACCCGGTCGTCACCGGATCGATGGAACATGGGTGCGGTTCCTTTCGTGTGAGCGGCCTGGCGGCCGCTGCGAGCCGGGCCGCCCGGCCCGGCCCCCAGCCCCGTCAGCCCGGCCCGGCCCCCAGCCCCGTCAGCCCGGCCCGGCCCCCAGCCCCGTCAGCCCGGCCCGGCAGCCCCGGATCTCCCGCCCGCCACCCGGCGCCGGCCCCGGGCAGCCACGTCAATGTGACTCTGCGGTGGTCAAGACCACGTCGATGTGGCATCGCGGTGGTTGCCGGCGCGCCCCCGGGCGGCCCCGGCTGGTACCGCACGCCCCGCCCGGATCAGGCGCCCCGGGACCGGGCTCAGCAGGCAGGAACCGGGGCGCCCCGGGACCGGGCTCACAGAAAAGGAGCCGCACCCAGGAACATTGACCCGGTTCGTCCGGGGCGGCAGGCGGCGAGCCGGAACCGCATAATGCGGCCGGAAGCGCATAATAAGGCGGCGCGGGGCTCGCTCCATTCCGCGAGGCCCCCCGCCGCCTTGGGTTTCCCAGCCCGCCCGCTAGGTAGATGTGCTGCGAGCCGCCGGCCCGCCCTTGCGGCGGGTGGGCTGGCGGTTCACGGCTTCGCCAGCGGGGAACGCCGGGTGTCTGGTGACTCGTGCCCGGCGTTCCCTGGCTGACGCCCCCCCAACTTGCTCCCGGTAGTAAGAGGGCGGCACCCTGCCGTCGCCAACATTTTTTGGCAAGATTTCTCCGACAGCTCCCGGGAGGCGCGGATGGCGGAGGCGGACCCCCAAGGTCCGGCAGGCGGCAGCACCGAACCCCGCGGCCCCGAACCTGACGGCCCCGAACCTGACGGCCCCGAACCTGACGGCCCCGAACCTGACGGCCCCGAACCTGACGGCCCCGAACCTGACGGCACCGAGCCCGATCCCCGGTTCACCTTCGCCAACGAACGTACCTTCCTCGCCTGGAGCCGGACCGCCCTGGCCCTCGTCGTGGCCGGCCTGGGCGTGGTCCAGCTGCTGCCGCCGTTCCCCGGGGTGCCCTGGGGCAGGCACGTGCTCGGCGTCCCGCTGATCGTGTTCGGCGCGGTGGTGGCGGTAGCGGCGTACGGCGAGTGGGTCAGGAGCCAGCGGGCGCTGCGGCACGGCCAGTCGCTGCCCCGGACGGTCATGCCGCGGCTGCTGGCCGCGGTCATCACCGTGATCGGGGTCATCGCCGCCGTCGTCGTCCTGATCTCGGCCCTGCGGTGAGGGCACAGCGGTGAAGGAGGAACCAGACGACTCCGACCCCGGCCTGGCCCGGGCGCGGACCTCGATGGCCTGGACCCGGACGGCGCTGTCGTTCGCCGCCGTCGGCGGCGTGGTGCTGAAGCGGGACCTCATCCCGGGGCTCCTCATCCTGGCCGCCGCCCCGGCGATCTGGCAGCTCGGCCGCCTGGTCCACTATCGCCCCGGGCGGCTCAAGCTGGTCACCGCCACGATCGTCGTCGTCGCCCTGCTCGCACTGGGCGTCGCGCTGACGCAACCCTGAAAGTTAAGCATTCACTTGACTGTTGGTCCGTTCCGTTCCTATAGTCAAGCAAATGCCTAACCATTCGGGGGCAGGCATGAACCGCGATATCGCAGGGAGCTGATGAACCATGGACCGTTCCGTCACGCACGCCTCGTTCACCCTGGAGCGCGCCTACCCCGCGCCGCCCGCCCGCGTCTTCGCCGCCTGGGCCGACCCGGCCACCAAGGCCCGCTGGTTCGCCGGCGGAACCGGCGAGGGGCACCAGCTCGACTTCCGGGTCGGCGGCCGCGAGGTGGCCAGCGGCGGCCCGGACGGCGGCCCGGTCATGACGTTCGAGACGTTCTACCGGGAGATCGTCCCGCAGGAACGGATCGTCTACACCTCCACCATGTCGGCCGGGCCCGACGTCATCACGATCTCCCTGACCACAGTGGAGTTCAAGGACGCCGACGGCGGCACCAAGCTGGTCCTGACCGAGCAGGGCGCGTTCCTGGACGGCCGGGAGAAGCCGGCCTGGCGCGAAAACGGCACCGCCGACCAGCTCAAGGCCCTGGCCGCCGTCCTGGAGAGCGATGGCTGACCCCAGGGATCTCCAGGACCGGCTGCAGGCCGCGGCCGATGAGATGGTCGCGGCCGGGACCGAAACCGGCCTGCAGATCGCGGTCCGCCGCCGCGGCCGGGTGGTCGCCGACGTGGCGGCGGGCTGGGCCGACCCGCACGGCAAAGCCGCGGTAACACCGGGCACGCTGTTCTTCGCGGCCTCCGCGGCCAAGGGCGTGGCCACCTCGCTCGCGCACGTCCTGGCCGAACGCGGCGACCTCGGCTACGACCTGCGCCTGGCCGACGTCTGGCCGGAGTTCGCCGCCCGCGGCAAGGACCGCACCACGCTGCGCCACGTGCTGATGCACACCGCGGGCCTGCCCGGCCTCCCGCCGGACACCACCGCCGAAGACCTGTGCGACTGGGACCGCATGTGCGCGGTGCTGGCCGCGGCCGAGCCGTGGTGGGAGCCCGGCACGAAGTTCGGTTACCACGCGCTGACCTTCGGTTTCCTGCTGGGCGAGACCTTGCGCCGAGCGACCGGCCAGCCGGTGTCCGAACTCCTGGCTAACCATCTCACCAGCCCCCTCGGCGTCGCCGGCGAGGTGCTGTTCGCCGTCCCGCGCCCGCTGCTGCCCCGGGTGGCCCGGCAGCAGGCCAGCCCCGAGCCGCCGGACCCGCCCCCGCCGGGGTCGCCGGCCGACCGGGCCCTGCCGCCCGCGCTCCGCGACACCGCCGCCCTCGGCCGCGACGAAGGCGTGCTCGCCGCGGACATCTGGTCCCTCGGCACGATGACCGCCCGCGGCGCGGCCCGGATGTACTCCGCCCTGCTCGGTCACGAAGGAGCAACGCTGGTGTCCAGCCGTCGGCTGACCGAAATGGCGGCCGTCGCCTTCACCGGGATGGACGAGGTGATGGGCTTCCCCTCCCGCTGGGCCTTCGGTTACAGCCCGGCTCGGCTCGGCGGGGTACCGTCGCGTGATGGCTCGACGTTCGGCATGATCGGCTCTAACGGCTCGGCCGCCTACGCCGATATCGATGACGGCCTCGCGGTGGCCATCATGCGCAACGGCCCGCCCGCGGGCCTGGACGCCGCCGCCCGGATCGACCAGCTCATCGCGGACTACCAGGAGGAGCACCGATGACCGACACCACGCTCGACGCACGCTTCAGCCACCCCGACGCCAAGGCCACCACCTGGGCCGATACGTGCCAGGTGCTTGAGGACGCCCAGCTCTCCTGGATCTGCACGGTCCGCGCCGACGGCCGCCCGCACCTCACCCCCCTGGTGGCCGTGTGGCTGGACGAGACGCTGTACTTCTGCACCGGCCCGGACGAGCAGAAGGCCGTCAACCTGCGCGGCAACCCGCACGTGCTGCTGCTGACCGGCTGCAGCACTTGGGACGAGGGCCTGGACGTGGTGGCCGAAGGCGACGCGGTCCAGGTGACCGAGCACGAACTACTCACCCGGCTCGCGCAGGCCTGGGCGGGGAAATGGGACGGGGAGTGGCAGTGGGAGGTGCGCGACGGCCGCTTCGAGCACACCGGCCGCGCCGGGTCCGGGCTGGTGTTCGCGGTCCGCCCGGCCAAGGTCCTCGCGTTCGCCAAGGGACAGTCCGGCCAGACCCGGCACCGCCTGGCTTAGTACCCTGGCCCGCGGGAGGACTCATGGACACGCTGCTGCCAGGAATTTCCGCCGAACGGGTGCCGACCAGCCGTCTCACCGTCAATACCCTCGCGGTGGCCGGGCGCGAAGGCGGACCCGCCGTCCTGTTCGTGCACGGCAACGTGTCGTCCGCGCTGTTCTGGCAGCCGATGATGCTGGCGCTGCCCGAGCCGTACCGGCCACTGGCCATTGACCTGCGCGGTTTCGGTGACACCGACGACGAGCCGATCGACGCCACCCGCGGGCTGCGGGACTTCTCCGACGACCTGGCCGCCGCCATCGACGCGCTGGGACTCGACCAGGTCCACCTGGTCGGCTGGAGCATGGGCGGCGGGGTGGTGCTGCAGTACCTGGTGGACCGGCCGGGCGCGCACCGGGTCGCGTCGCTGACGCTGGTAGATCCGGTCTCGCCGTTCGGGTTCGGCGGGACCCGGGGCGTGGACGGGATCCTGTGCGACGGGTGGGGGGCGGGCTCGGGCGGCGGCGGTGCCAACCCGGAGTTCGTGGAGCGGCTGGCGGGCCAGGACCGGACCGGCAAGAGCCCGCTGTCACCCAGAAACGTCCTGCTGGCGCACTACGTCAAGCCGCCGCACGTCCCGGAGCACCTGGACATCTTCGTGGAGTCGATGCTGTCCACCCGGACGGGGGAGTGGCACTACCCGGGCGACTCGCGCCCGGTGGATGCGTGGCCTGGGTTCGCTCCCGGCGAGCGCGGCGTGCTCAACACGATGGCCCCGACCAACTTCCGGATCGCCGACCTGTCCGGGGTGGAGCCCAAGCCGCCGGTGCTGTGGGTGCGCGGCGCCAACGACGTCATCGTCTCCGACACGTCCCTCTACGACTTTGCCTACCTGGGGTCGCTCGGCGCGATCCCCGGCTGGCCGGGGGAGCAGACCTGGCCGCCGCAGCCGATGCTGGCGCAGACCCGGGCCGTGCTCAACGGTTACGCGGTGGCCGGCGGCCAGTACCGCGAGGCGGTCATCGAGGACGCGGGCCACGGCCCGCACCTGGACCAGCCCGAGCGGTTCCTGGCCGAGCTGACGGACCATCTCGCCGCGATCTAGCCGCCGTGGCCGGGCCGGACGACCTGGTACTCGTAGGCGAACACCACCGCCTGGACCCGGTCGCGCAGCTCGAGCTTGGCCAGGATCCGGACCACGTGCGTCTTGACCGTGCCCTCACCCAGGTAGAGCTCGCGGGCGATTTCCGCGTTGGACAGCCCACGTGCGATCAGCGTGAGCACCTCGCGCTCGCGCGCGGTCAGCCGGGCGAGCCGCGGCGGCTCGGCGCCGTGCGGGGGCGCCCCCGATACGTAGCGGTCGATGAGCCGGCGGGTGATCTCCGGCGCCAGCAGCGCCTCCCCGGCCGCTACTACCCGGACCGCGTCGACCAGGCGGGGCGGGGAGTCCATCTTGAGCAGGAAGCCGGCCGCCCCGGCCCGCAGCGCTTCGTACACGTACTCGTCCGCGCCGTACGTGGTCAGCACCAGCACCTTCACCGCCGGCTGGTCCCGGGCCAGCCGGCGGGTCGCCTCGATCCCGTCGAGCACCGGCATCCGGATGTCCATCAGCAGCACGTCCGGCTTGAGCCGCCCGGCCAGTTCGATCGCGCCCCGGCCGTCGCCCGCCTCGCCCGCCACCTCGATGCCCGCCGCCTCCAGGATCATCCGCAGGCCGCCGCGGACGATGCCCTGGTCATCGGCGATCACCACGCGCAACGCGGTCACCGCGTCACCGGCAGGGTCGCCGCCAGCCGCCAGCCGCCCTCCGGGCGGGGCCCGCTGTCGAGCTGGCCGCCGAAGATGGCCACCCGCTCGCGCAGCCCGATCAGCCCGCGCCCGCTGCCGCAGGGACCCGGGCCCGTCCCGGTCCCGGCCTCGTTGACCACCTCGACCAGCACGTTCTGCTCGCGATAGCTGACACCGATCCGGACCGCCGCGGCCGGCGCGTACCGCATGGCGTTGGTCAGGCCTTCCTGGGCGATGCGGTACACGGAAAGCTCGACCGCGGCCGGCAGCGGCGGCGGTTCGCCGGGCCCGCCGATTTCCACGCCGTACTCCACTGCGACACCGGTGTCGCGGGCCTTGCGCACCAGCGTCTCGATGTCGGCGGCCCGCGGCTGCGGTTCCCGCCCGGCCACATCGTCGCCGCGGATCAGGCCCAGGATCGTGCCCATCTCCCCGACCGCCTCCAGGCCCGCGGCCCGGATAGCGCGGAACGCCTCCTGGGCCTGGCCCGGGTCGCGGTCGATGAGCTGCTCGCCCACGCCGGCCTGGAAGACCAGCACGCCGAGGCTGTGCGCCACGATGTCGTGCAGCTCGCGGGCGATGCGCCGCCGCTCGGCCTCGGCGGCGGCCTCGGCCCGCTCGGCCTGGGCCTGCTCGGCCGCGCGGGCCTGCGCCTCGGCCGAGATCACCCGCTCGTGCCGCCGCCGGGTGGCCAGCCCGACGCCGAAGAACACCCCGGCGAACATCCAGTCCCACACGTGATCGCCGAACGTCTTGATGGCCGGGTCGTGCGCGTCCCGCAACCAGATCCCGGCGGCGGCAATGCCGACCGCCAGCGGGACCGACGCTCCGTAGACGGCGGCCGAGTACACGGCGACCGCGGCGGTGAACACGTTGGTCGAGGTCTGCGACGCGCCGTAGGCGAACCCGAGCGCCACCATCGCGCCGAGCACCCCGGCCAGCACGGACAGCGGAAACCGGCGCCGCCAGGCCAGCAGCAGGGCGGCCACGGGTACCACGATGCCGTTGATCAGCCGCGGCCCGCGCCACTGGTCCATCCAGATGAACTGGCCGTTGAGCACGGTGTCGAGGAACCCGAAGACGGCCAGGACCACGGCCAGGGCCAGGTCCCCGGCTGGTACGCCCAGCCACCTGGCCTCGCGCCTCCGCGCGACCCAGCTCGTCATGACACCACGGTAAGCCGCGGCGCCCCGCGCTGACCTCTACCGGACGGTGCGATCTGCCTCTATCTCGCGATAGACGAGCCGGCATCGGGCGGCAGACGCACCGCCGGGGCCTCGCTTCTAGCGTCGGTGACACCTGCCACCAACCACCAGGAGCGTGTCATGCCCGTGCTGTCCAACTCTGTGCTGTCTGATCCCATCCGCTTCCGCAAGACCGCGGCTGGCCTGGCCCTCATCGGCGCGCCGGCCGCCGGATTCGTCTCATGCCTGACCGACTCGACCGAGAGCCTGGGCGACAAGGGAGCCAGCCTGTACGCGGTGGTCACGGCGCACAGCGGCGCCATCTGGACCACCGGCCTCATCTTCATGGTGTCGGCCATCTTGACCGTCCCGGCCGCGCTCGGCCTGGCCCACCTGGTGACCAAGCGGGGCGTCGCCCTCGCTCAGCTGGGCGCGACGTGCATGGTCCTCGGCGCCTTCGGCCACATGGGCCTGGCCACCTGGCAGCTCATGGTCTCCCGCGCCGCCGGTCCGGGCGCCCCCGCCGCCCTGACGGCCTACCTGGACCGCACCTCGGCGCTCACGCCGGTGCTGGTGCCGCTGATGGTGCTGCTCGACCTCGGGCTCGTGCTGGTCGCGGCCGGCCTGCTCCGGGCCCGCGCGGTACCGCGCTGGGCGCCCTGGTCGGTGATCGTGATCGTCGCGGCCGACTTCGTGATCCAGTTCACCAGCGTTACCGCCGCCTGGCCGGTGACGGTGGTGTGGGGCGTGCTGGCCATCTCGTTCGGCTTCATCGGCTACCGGATGCTGGCGATGACTCCGGCGGCCTGGTCGGCGGCCGGCCTGGCTCAGGACCTCCCGGCTCCGGTGCCGGCCGGCTCCTTGCGGTAGCGGCGCGGACGCGCTGGGTCCTGGCTGGCCTTCAGCGGCCGTGGCCCACGGGGATACCGGGTGACCCCGGTACCGTCCGTGGGTCTCAGATGCCGCGCTGGCTGGCCAGGATGCGGCGGATCTGCGCGGTCTCCTGGTCGTTGTACCGGTCCAGGATCGCGTGCAGGTCGTTCAGGTCCGCGTCGCTGTGGTAGCTGGACAGCTCGCGCTCCAGCGATGCCCGCATGACGTGCGCCTCGCGGTTGCCGCGAATCTGCTTGCGAACCGCGGTGAGCAGGGATGTAGCCATTTTCTTTCCTCCGTTCTTAGCTTCCCTTCCAGTGTGTGTCACTACGATCTATGCGTCCAATGACTTATTTGCAATGTATACATGAGTTAGAGTCATGGATATGGATACCGATGCGCTGCGCTGGTTTCAGCAGGTCGCCGACGGCACCACGGTGACCGAGGTCAGCGAGCTGGAGCCGGTGACGCAGTCCGGCGTCTCCCGGGCCCTGGCCCGGCTGGAGGCGCAGATCGGCACGCCGCTGCTGCGCCGCTCCGGCCGGACGCTGCGGATGACCCACGCCGGGGCGGTCTTCAAGCCGCACCTGGACGCGATGCTGCACCAGCTGGACGACGGCATCGCCGCGGTCAGCCAGCTCATCGACCCCGACACCGGCACGGTGGCGCTGGCCTTCCAGCAGTCGCTGGGCACCTGGCTGGTCCCCGACCTGGTCCGCAGCTTCCGCGCCGCCCACCGCGGCGTCCATTTCCTGCTCACCCAGGTGCGCGACGACCCGGACTCGGTAGCCCTGGACGGCGGTCACGCCGACCTCGAGCTCGGCTCGCGGCGCCCCCCGGACGAGGCGACGCGCACCCGGCTGATCGGGCTCGAGCCGCTGCGCCTGGCCCTGCCGCGCGAGCACTCGCTGGCCGGGCGGCGGCAGGTCCGGCTGGCCGAGGTGGCCGGCGATCCGTTCATCAGCCTGCGGTCGGCCTCGGCGCTGCGGCGGCTGACCGACCACCTGTGCCAGCAGGCCGGGTTCCGGCCGGATGTCATCTTCGAGGGTGACGACCTGTCCAACGTCCGCGGCTTCGTCGCGGCCGGCCTGGGCGTGGCCATAGTGCCCGCGCCCCGCGCCGGGTCGCCTGAGGCGGTCCCGGGACCGGTCGCCTACCTGGAGATCCAGGACGAGGGCGCGGTCCGCCAGATCTTCCTGACCTGGTCCGCCGAGCGCCGCCTGCTGCCCGCCACCGACCTGTTCCGCCGGCACGTCCTCCGCCGCGCCGCCGCCGGCCGCCTCCCCGCCCCAGCCTGAAGCCGAACGGCCCGGCCGCCCCCCGCCGCACGCACTGCCCCCAACCGCACCGCACTGCGCCCCGCCGCACCGCAGCGCCCCCCGCCGCACCGCAGCGCGCCCCGCCGCACCGCAGCGCGCCCCGCCGCACCGCAGCGCGCCCCGCCGGACCGCAGTGAAACCGGGCTTCCAGCGCGTTCTGGCGCACTCGAACCCGGGTTTCATGCCGTCCTGGCTGACCCCGGGACGCCCGGCTGGTGGTGCCAGTGTTACCTGGGTTCAGCTCGCGGGCTCCTGGTGCCCGCTCGCGACCGGCAAGCTCATTGGCATCGGGGAGAGCCGGATCGATGCTGCATCTTCCCGGCCCGGGGCCGGCCCAACCTTCCGGACCACCCAGAAAAAGCCGCCTCGCGGGGGATAACCCCCGATGACATTCGGGGGGTCGCACCGTCGTATCAATAGCGGCCTGATTCGTACCGTAATGGTACGGGGAACAAGGTCTTGACCAGGGAAACGGGGTAGCTGAGATGACGGCCGTGGTAAGCCGGGAGCGCGCCAGGACGACGTTCCTGACCGGAGCCGCCGGAGTGCTGATGATCGCGATCGCCGCCGTGATGATGGTCGTGGCCGCACCCGGCCACGGGCATAGCCTGGCCCGTGGCCTCGGGCAGCCCGGCCACCGCCACGATCGCCACGGACGTCTGTCACCGGTTGACGTCGAGGAGCGATTCGGCCACGGTGCGTGCGTGCCTGGCCGGGCCGTCGGCCGTGAGCGCCTGAGCGGACGCGTACGCGCCTTCCATGACCAGCGAGAGCTGGTCGGCGAGCAATCCGGGGCGGACGGTCAAGGTAGCGGTGAGCTGACCGAGCCGCTCCCTGACCCACGCCTTGACGGCGACCGCGGCGCGGTGCGCCGGGTGCGCCGGATCGGGGAACTCCGCCAGGGCCATCAGGAACGGGCAGCCCCGGCAGACCTGCGGCTGGACCTGCTCGCCGAGCGCGTCGAACACGGCCAGGATCTGATCGCGCGGATCCGGTCCGCCGGCCGCGGCCGCCGCGTCGAACCACCCGCGGTAGAGCCGGCCGGCCCGCTCGATGTAGGCCGCGATCAGGTCGTCCTTCGAGGCGAACAGCCGGTACAAGGTGGTCGGGGCCACGCCCGCCTCGGCCGCGACCCGGTCCACGCCGGTGGCCCGGATGCCGTGCCAGTAGAAGAGCTCGTGCGCGACGCCGAGCACGTGCTCCCGCGTTTCCGCCGCACTGCGTGACATGCGCGCGACCTTCCGGGCGATTCCTTGCGTGATCCCGGCATCCATCGTAGCGTGCTGATGTTAGGGAACGATCCCTAACATCAGCGGGTCGCGAACGGAGGAAGCCGATGATCTTGGTGACGGGGGCGGCCGGCAACGTCGGAGGCGAACTGGTACGCGCGCTGACCGGAGCCGGCCAGCCGGTAAGGGCCCTGACCAGGGCCGGCCGTGAACAGGAGTTCCCGGCGGGCGCGGAACCGGTGACCGGGGACCTCAACCAGCCGGAGAGCATGCGGCCGGCGCTGACCGGGACGGAGGCGATGTTCCTCTACCCGGGGTACCAGGACATGGCCGGCACGCTGGCGCAGGCCCGGCGCGCGGGCGTCCGCCGGGTCGTCTTGCTCTCCGGTAGTTCCGCGGCCAGCGGCGACACGGGCAATGCCGTTTCCCGCTACATGATCGAGTCCGAGGCGGCGGTCCGGGCCAGCGGCCTGGCCTGGACGATGGTCCGGGCGTTCGGCTTCATGTCCAACACGCTGCAGTGGGTCCCGCAGCTGCGGACCGGGGACCTGGTGCGGGCCCCGTTCGCCGGGGTCCCGATCGCGATGATCGACCCGTTCGACATCGCGGCGGTAGCCGCGGCCGCCCTCACCGCGGCCGGGCACGAGGGCCGCGTCTACACGGTGTCTGGCCCGCAGGCCCTGCGCCCCGCCGACCGGGTCCGCGTCCTGGGTGAAGTGCTCCGCCGTGACCTGCGCTTCGAGGCGCAGCCCGACGACGAGGCCAGGGCCGAGATGGGTGCCGCCATGCCCGCGGCGTACGTGGACGCGTTCTTCGACTTCTACGTGAAGGGCACCCTGGACGAGTCACAGCCCCGCCCGGACGTGGACGAGGTCACCGGCCGCCCGCCCCGCACGTTCCGCCAGTGGGCGCAGGCGCACGCCAGCTCATTCTGAGCAGCAGAGCGTGAGAGCGCCCGGCCGGGCGCCGCGGGATCAGCCGTCGGCGTCGTACTCCTTCATCACCGCCCGCGCCTGCGCGAAGAGCATCCCGATGCTTACCTGCCGTGTGCAGATAATGACCGCGGCCACCTCGGGATTGCTCGTGCTCCGCAAGAAAAGATCGTGCTCCCGGCACAGGGCCCTGCTGAAGTCCCGGATCTCGCGGTGGGCCATGGCCACGTTGGCGTGCGGTCGCTCCAGCGTCACCAGCAGCAGGAGCCGCTGGCCGGGACCGGTGCGCAGGAGCCGGATCAGGAGGTAGTGGCTCTGCAAGGTCACGATGACGTCCTCGACGTCGCCGTCGGCGGCCAGCTCACCGGTCATCAGGGACAGGACGTTGATCACGTCGGTCGCTCCGGCCGCCGCGACCGGCAGCCGCATGTCGTCCTGTTCTTCCAGCGAACTCAGGATCATGCCGCTGGTGGCGTCCACCAGGCAAGCGTGCACGAAGCCCTCGATCTGCCGCACCGGATCAAGCGTCAGTTCAGCAGGAAGCGCGGACACGACAGCTCTCTCCCCAGGTTCCGTCAGGCGGCAGCCGCCGCCCGGGGCCCGCGCAGCACCAGGACCGAACGAGGCTCGACCCGCACCTGCTCACCGATCCGCCGCACCGGTGCCGCCGGTACCGCGGCCGGGTCGAAGGTGTCGATCGCGGCGTGCCAGGTCCGCCCCGGCCGGCAATCGGGGATGGTGAACTCGATGGGCTCCCACCAGCCGTTCACCAGGACGAGGAAGTCGTCGTCAAGCAGCGGCTGCCCGTCGGGCCCCAGGTCCGGCGCGTCCGCGCCGTCCAGGTATACCCCGAGCGCGAGCGCCGACTTGTCGTCCCAGTCCGCCTGGGTCATCAGCGTCCCGTCGGGCGTGTACCAGCCCAGCTCGGCCGCCTCGACGCCGGTGAGGTACCGGTGCCGCCGGAACACCGGGTGGGATCGGCGGAACGCCACCAGGTCCCGGACGAACGACCGCATCGACTCCTCCGCGGCCGCCCAGTCCACCCAGGAGATCTCGTTGTCCTGGCAGTAGGCGTTGTTGTTGCCGTCCTGGGTGCGTCCCATCTCGTCGCCGCCGAGCAGCATCGGCACGCCGAACGAGAGCATCAGCGTGCTCAGCATCGCCCGTGACCGCTGCGCCCGCAGCGCCAGCACGTCCGGATCGGAACTGACGCCTTCGGCGCCCGAGTTCCAGGACCGGTTGTCGTTGGCGCCGTCGTTGTTCGACTCGCCGTTCGCCTCGTTGTGCTTGCCGTCGTAGGACACCAGGTCCCGCAGCGTGAACCCGTCGTGCACGGTGATGATGTTCACCGAGGCCGTCGGCCGCCGCCGGTCGTCTCCGTACAGGTCGGCCGAGCCGGCGAACCGGGTAGCGAACTCGCCCAGGCCGATGTGCTGGCTGCGCCAGAAGTCGCGCATGCTGTCCCGGTACTTGCCGTTCCACTCGCGCCACAAGGGCGGGAACTCGCCGAGGTCGTAGCTGTCCATCTGCCCGACGTCCCACGGCTCGGCGATGAGCTTGACCCGCGACACCACCGGGTCCTGCGCCACCAGGTCGAAGAACGCCGACAGGCGGCTGAACCCGCCGTCCTGGCGGGCCAGCGTGGTGGCCAGGTCGAACCGGAACCCGTCGACGTGCATCTCGGTCACCCAGTACCGCAGCGAGTCCATGATCAGCCGCAGCGCCACCGGGTTCCCCGCGTTCAGCGAGTTCCCGGTGCCCGTGGTGTCGTAGTACTGGTCCGGGTGCCCGGGGTTCAGCCGGTAGTACGCGGTGTTGTCCAGGCCGCGGAAGCATAGCGACGGCCCGCCCTCGCCGCCCTCCGCGGTGTGGTTGAACACCACGTCGAGGATGACCTCGAGCCCGGACGAGTGCAGCGCCTTCACCATGGCCTTGAACTCGGCCACCTGCCCGCCCGGCTTTCCGGCCCGCACCGCGGCCGAGTAGGCCGCGTGCGGCGCGAAGTACCCGATGGTGTTGTAGCCCCAGTAGTTGGTCAGCCCCCGCTTCAGCAGGAACTCGTCCGGTACGTACTGATGTACCGGCAAAAGCTCGACCGCCGTAACCCCCAGATCGCAAAGATATGACCGAACGGAGTCATGTGCGAGCCCCGCGTACGTCCCCCGCAGTTCCTCGGGGACGTCCGGGTGGCGCATCGTGAAGCCCTTGACGTGCACCTCGTAGATCACGGTGTCCGCGAAGTCGCGCCGCAGCGGTGCGTCCGGGCCCCAGTCGAAGGCCGCGTCGGTGACCAGGCTGAGCGGCACGTGCCCGGCCGAGTCGAGCGAACTGGGCGCGTCGTGGTCGTCCCAGGAGTAGTCGAACACCTCCGGGCCGAACGAGACCTGCCCCCGCACCGCCCGGGCGTACGGGTCGAGCAGCAGCTTGGCCGGGTTGCAGCGCAGCCCCTGGGCCGCGTTGTACGGCCCGTGCACACGGAACCCGTAAGCCTGTCCCGGGCCGGTCCCGGGGACGAACCCGTGCCAGGTCCCGCCGTCGTAGTCCGGCAGCCGGTACCGGGTCTCCTCGCCGGACCCGGAGATCAGGCAGACCTCGGCCGCCTCGGCCACGCCGGAAGCCACCGCGAAGTTGGTCCCGCCATCGAACGGCGTCGCGCCCAGGGGCGACGAAGGCCGGCCGGGAAGTGCATCCGCCACTGGGTTTACATTACTCCGGACCAAACAGGCCGAGCGCGAGCGCGGTGATCCCGGCCTCGACCCGGTCGTGGCCGGGCGTGACCGCCGCGCGGAAGGCCCGCGTGGACAAGAGGGAGAGCAGCATCCAGGCGGCCGGCTCGGGGTCCAGGTCGGCGCGGATGTCGCCGTCGGCCTGGCCGCGCCGGATCAGGTCGGTCAGGTGGCCGGCGATGGTGCGCGCCGCGCGCCGGGCGGCCTCGGTCAGCTCCGGCTCGCCGATCAGCGCGAACGCGTCGGAGAAGAGCACGCCGTGCGAGCCGAACCCGTGCTCATGCGCATGCGGGCCGTGCCGGTGCCCAGGCTCGAGCGCGTGCGCCAGCAGTGCAGCCGCCGATCCGGGCTGTCCTGCCAGTTGCTCCAGCTCCGCCCGGACGTGCTCGGCCACCCGGTCGACCACCGCCGCGAACAGCGCCGCCTTGGAGCCGAAGTTCTGGAAGATCACCGGCTCGCTCACCCCGACCAGCGCCGCCACGTCCGACACCTTCCCGGCCCGGTAGCCGGCCGCGGAGAACACCTCCACGGCCGCGGCCAGGATCGACTCACGCCGCTGGGCGGCGCTCAGCCGGGTCCGCCGCGGTGAGGCCGTCTCCTCCACGCTCCGCATCGTAGCCGCTTGCGCGGCAACTTAGGTGCAGCTAAGTTATGTTAACTTAGTCTCAACTAAGTTAATCGGAGGATCGCCGTGCTGAACCACATCCTGAAGTCCCGCCCGGCTTCGCCGGGCAACACCATCGAGCGCATCTGGGCCTACGAGCTCACCACCGCGATCGCCTTCCGCGGGCGCCGGCGCCCGGTGTACCGCCGCGTCGTCGCGCTGAGCGGCGCCCGCCCCGGCAACCAGGTCCTCGACATCGGCTGCAACGCCGGCTACCTGGCCCGCCTCCTGGCCGCCGCGGTGACCCCGGGCGGCCAGGTCACCGGGGTCGACCCGGCCGAGCCGGCCATCGCCCACGCCACCCGGCGCGCCCCCGCCAACGCCGCCTTCACCGTCGGCACGGCCCAGGACCTGCGCTGGCCCGACGCCTCGTTCGACGTGGTCACCTCCACCCTCGCCGTGCACCACATCCCCGAGCCGGACCGGGCCGCCGCGTTCGCCGAGATGTTCCGGGTGGTCCGCCCGGGCGGCCGCCTGCTGATCGCCGACTTCCGCCCGTCGCGCCGGCACCGCGGTCCGCACGGCATGAAGCACGCCCGCGGCATCGACCTGACCGCCCTGGCCGAAGCGGCCGGCTTCCGCATCGAGTCCTCCGGCGACCTGCCCCTGCTGCACTACATCCGGGCAGTGCGATAATGGCCAGATGCTACGGCGAGTAGTGACAACGATCCTGATCGCGGCCGGAGTGGCCACGGGCGGCACCCTGATCGCCCGCCGCCTCGGCTACAACCTGGGCACCAACACCCTGGTCCGCTGCCGCCAGGGCCACGTGTTCACCACGATCTGGATCCCCGGCGTCAAGCTCAAGGAAATCGACCTCGTGGTCGCCCGCATCCAGCGCTGCCCGGTCGGCCACCACTGGAGCCTGGTCGTCCCGGTCCGCGCCGCCGACCTCAGCGAAGAAGACCGCGACTTCGCCCAGGCCCACCACGACGTGCCCATCCCCTGAGGTACCGGGCCCGTCGATGCTCTTATCCCTGCCCGGCCAGTGGCAGGGCCTCCATCGCCCCCACCCGCCGCAACCCCGGCACGTACCCGTCGAGTTCCCCCACCCCGAACCGGCTCAGCTTGACCGCCCACCACAGCTCATCGCCCACGTCGCCGGCCGACCCGGTACCCGCCGTCGGTCAGCACGGCGTAACCGCCCGCGGCGAATCTGGCCATTACCGCCTGCTCCGTGCCTCGCCCGGTATCCCAGATCCGCGTCGTGCCGTCGCCGGAGGCGGTGGCGAGCCGGGTGCCGTCGGGGGAGAACGCCATCCAGTTCACGGTTTCGGTGTGGCCTTCCAGGGTGACGCGAACGATGCCGGTGGTCAGGTCCCAGATCCGGGCGGTGTGTTTGCCGGAGGCGATGGCGAGCTGGGTGCCGTCGGGGGAGAACGCTACCGCCCAGACGGCACCGGTTTGGCCCTCCAGGGTGGCGTGGACGGTGCTGGTGGTCAGGTCCCAGATCCGGACGGTGCCATCGCTGGAGGTGGTGGCGAGCTGGGTGCCGTCGGGGGAGAACGCCATCGCGCGCACGGCACCGGTTTGGCCCTCCAGGGTGGCGTGGACGGTGCTGGTGGTCAGGTCCCAGATCCGGACGGTGCCATCGCTGGAGGTGGTGGCGAGCTGGGTGCCGTCGGGGGAGAACGCTACCGCCCAGACGTTACCGGCATGGCCCTCCAGGGTGGCGCGGAGGGTGCCGGTGGTCAGGTCCCAGATCCGGACGGTACGGTCGTCGGCGGCAGTGGCGAGCCGGGTGCCGTCAGGGGAGAATGCCGCCGCGCGCACGGTGTCGGTGTGGCCTTCAACGACAGCGCGTGCGGCCGGGGTGCCGGTGGTCAGGTCCCAGATCCGGGCGGTGCCATCGGTGGAGGTGGTGGCGAGCTGGGTGCCGTCGGGGGAGAACGCCACACTTTCCAAGGTGCCGGTGTGGCTTTCGAGGGTGGCGTGGACGGTGCCGGTGGTCAGGTCCCAGATCCGGGCGGTGCCATCGGTGGAGGTGGTGGCGAGCTGGGTGCCGTCGGGGGAGAACGCCACCGCGTACACGGTGTCGGTGTGGCCTTCCATGGCAGCGCGTGCGGCTGGGGTGCCGGTGGTCAGGTCCCAGATCCGGACGGTGCTGTCATCGGAGGCGGTGGCGAGCTGGGTGCCGTCGGGGGAGAACGCCACCCCCTCTACGGCGCTGGTGTGCCCTTCCAGGGTGGCGTGGACGGTGCCGGTGGCCAGGTCCCAGATCCGGGTGGTGCTGTCGCTGGAGGTGGTGGCGAGTTGGGTGCCGTCGGGGGAGAACGCCACCGCGTACACCGTGTCGGCGTGCCCTTCCAGGGTGGCGCGAGTGGCGGCGCTGGCCAGGTCCCAGATCCGGACGGTGCTGTCGCCGGAGGTGGTGGCGAGCTGGGTGCCGTCGGGGGAGAACGCCACCGCGTACACGGTGTCGGTGTGGCCTTCCATGGCAGCGCGTGCGGCTGGGGTGCCGGTGGTCAGGTCCCAGATCCGGACGGTGCTGTCGCCGGAGGCGGTGGCGAGCTGGGTGCCGTCGGGGGAGAACGCCACCCCCTCTACGGCGCTGGTGTGCCCTTCCAGGGTGGCGTGGACGGTGCCGGTGGCCAGGTCCCAGATCCGGGTGGTGCGATCGCCGGAGGCGGTGGCGAGCTGGGTGCCGTCGGGGGAGAACGCCACCCCCCAGACGACGCCGGCATGGCCCTCCAAGGTGGCGCGAGTGGTGCCGGTGATCAGGTCCCAGATCCGGGTGGTGCGATCGCCGGAGGCGGTGGCGAGCTGGGTGCCGTCGGGGGAGAACGCCACACCCCAGATGCTGTCGGCATGGCCAGACAGGACACGGACGGCCCGGCCGTCGGTCGCGTCGGCGAGCAGGACATCGCTGCCCAGCCCGGCCGCGAGCAGGGTGCTGTCAGGGGAGAACGCCACGCAGCGGGCCGGGCCAGACGGCTGGATCATGGCGTCGGCCGGGTCGCGGCCCGGGATGGCGGCGACCGCGAGCTCCTCCGAGGCCAGGAGGTCGGCGGGCACCTCGGTGCCGAGCAGGGCGGCGCGCGACCAACGGCTCCCCATGAGGATCGCGCCGGCCAGCGAGCCCCGGATCAGGCGGGCGCCGGTCAAGTCGGCATTGGTCAGGTCCACGCCGGTCAGGTCGATATCCGTCAGCCGCATGCCCCGCAGGTTGGCTCCGCGCAGGTTGGCCCCGCGCAGGTCGCGGCCGTTGAGGTCGTGGCCGCGCAGGTCCACTCCGGCCAGGTTCGGCCGCTCCTGCTCAGCCCGGCCTGTTCCCCGGCCGAGTCGGTCCATGACGGCCAGCGCGTTCTGTTTGGCTGCCTCGGGGGCTTCGGGATCGGACAGGACCTGACTGGCCCAGCCGCCGACGGCGCGGTCATCAGCCAGATCGGCGAAGAACTCGGCCATCACCCGGGACATCCGCCGGGTAGCCAGGAGCTGCCGGGTGTCCGGGGCGCTGAGGGCGCGTGCGGCCGCCTCGGCGACCAGCCATTCCATGATCGACTGGTGAACGAAGGCGAACGCGCCGTCCTCGGTGCGCACCAGCAGGCTGCCTGAGCCGATGGAGTGGCTCGCCTGCTCCTTGGTGTAGCCGCGCTCGGCCAGCCCGGTCAGCGTGGCCGAGATCTCGGCGGACAGGTCGGCCAGTGCGATCGTGGGATCCTTGGAGGCCCACAGCCGCAACGCCAGTGCGGTACACGCGGACAACCGCTCGGATTCGTCCAGGGACGGCAGGCCGTGCCGGTACCGCTGCCGCTCGGCCTCGCCCGCCAGCCAGAAGTCGATGATCTCCCGGTACAGCCCGGCCGCGCTGACCTGGCCTTCTTCGTCCTGAAGCGCGCGCAGCCTGCTCTCCTCGAGCTCGGCCACGAAGGCCAGCATCCGCGGGTTGCGGGCCAGCTCGAGCAGGTTCCCGATGCCACCGAGCAGCTCGTAACGCGCCCGCGCTCGCTCCTCGTCGCCGAACAGATTGACCAGGAACGCCAGGATCTGCTCTCCGGAGAAATCCTCCAGTACCACCACCCGGCTCGCGGCCAAGGTGCCGACCCGCTCGCCCAGCGCGGTGGTGACCTGCCCGGTGGACCGGAAGTGCTGGGTCCGGCTGGTCAGCACCACCTTGGCGTGCCCGGTCACCGAGTCGAGCAGGATCCGCAGGTAATCGGCTGCGCTGTCGTAGCCGACCCGGAGCTCGAGCTCGTCGAAGCCGTCGAACAGCAGCCCGACCCGGCCGCTGTGGATCATGTAACGCAGTTTGGCCGGGCTGATGTCATCCACCCCCTGCCGGACCAGGTACTGGCTGAGCAGCTCGTCCAGGGTCGGCGCCTTCTCCAGGCCGCGCAGCTCGACCAGGACAGGCTGCAGGCCGGGAAGCTCGGCCGGCAAGGTGCGGGTCAGCTGGCGCAGGAACGAGGTCTTGCCGCGGCCGAAGTCACCGAGCACTACGACCAGCCGGGCGTCGTCCGCGCCGAGCCAGCGCACCGCCCGATCGATCAGCCCGCTGCGGACGTCACCGCCGTCAGCGGGGCTCGCCACCCGGTAGCGCTGCGGGACGTACAGCCGGGCCGGGTAGATCCGGTCCGCGGCCAGCCGTTCGGCCTGCGCCTCGGCCAGCGGGCGCAGGTCGAGCAGCCCCTGGTAGTCGATCAGGCTGCGCAGCCGGACGCCCCGCTTGCGGGCCCGCGCCACGAGCTGGCTGGGCGCCGGGGCGCCGGCGTAGACCAGCTCGGAGCGTACCGAGGGGTCAGCCGCGGCGAACCGGGCGTGCACCCGCTCGGCGAAGGCGTCGACTGTGGCCTCGGTCGCCGGGCCGTCGATCACCCCGACCGGCTGCTGGTCGGCGCCCCCGCCCGGAAGCGGGTGCGAAACCCGCAGGTAGCCGGCCTCCAGCCGCTCGGTCACGGTGGCCCCGGGGAACCGGACCCGGGTCGCCTCGGCTACCCGCCCGAGCAGTTCCGCGTGCGGTTCGCTTCCCAGCGAATCAGAGGGTGGCGGCCCCGCACCGCGCGAGGCCGATGCGAAGAACCCTTTGCTCCTGAAGCCCTTCCTGCCGTCTGGACTGGCCTCCTTTTGCTCGTCATCGGCGGCTGGCGGCGGGAACGTGGCGTCCACGTCGGCCAGCAGGTGTGGCCGGGTATCACGCCAGTCGGATCCGGTCCGGCTGATCCTGGTGTCACCGATCCAGCGCTGCTGCCCGGGGGCGTACTGCCGAGCGTGCCGGGTGAAGCCGTCCCGGCGCACGGTGATCAGCTGGTACTGGTTCGGCACCTCGCCCGGCCGTGCGGCCTCTTCGACGGCCGCGCTGCCGGTGGCCAGGACCGGCAGCCCCGACGAGAGCCAGTGCAGCTTCGCGTCGTGGGTGTGCCCGTGCAGCAGCAGGTTCACCAGGCCGCTCGCGCCCAGCATCCGGTCTAGGACCATGGCGTCGCGCAGGTTCTCGTCGTCTGTGGCCGCGCCGCGCATGGCGTTGTGGTGCACGGCGCCCAGCCGCAGCCAGCCCCGGTTCCGGTAATTCGCCAGCCGCCGGGCGAACCAGGCTAGCTGGTGCTCCCCGGTCCACCCGTAGTGGTCGCCGTCGCGGTGGCTCTCCGCCATGGTGGAGTTCAGGCCCGCCACCACGACCTCGAGGTCCGGCATCTCGAACAGCGTCCACGGCTCGTCCGGGGTGAACGTGGCCGTCCCGGCGTAGAAGTCCTCGAGGGCCGCGGCGAAGTGGCGCCACTTGGGCCAGTACGGCGCGACCGGCTCGGCCTCGTCGCTTTCCTGCTCCGCGAAGTAGGCCGCGCAGGCCCTGCGGTTGACATCATGATTGCCCGGCACGATGGCCACGTGCCGCCGGGGAATCTCGGCGGCCTCGGACAGGGCGCCGAGGAACGCGCTGACCTGCTGGAACTCGCTCCGCAGCCCCCCTTCGGCCAGGTCACCGGTAACCACGAGCAGCTCGGGTCGCAGTCCATGCTCGCCCGCCAGCTGCATGAGGTCGTGGTGCAGGCGATGGAACAGCGTGTCCTCGGTCAGGTCGGCTCGGATCAGGCCGTTGCCGCCGAACAGGTGGTGCGCGCCGAACTGGATGTCGGAAACGTGCAGGATGGTGAGCTCGGTCCGGTGATGGCGGCGGCCCGGGCCGCCCGCTCGCTGCCAGGGCCCGGCTAGCACCTCGGGCCAGGCCAGCCTCAGCCGGTCGGCACTGATGGCGTAGCTGTCTCGTTCCGAGCGGCCGGGCGGCGCCGAGGCGACGATCCCCGCGACCCGGCCGATACTGTCGTCGAACACCGGGCTGCCGCTGTAGCCCTGCTGGACCCGCAGCGCCGAGCTGGAATCGAGCTGGAGCCGGCCGCTGGCGACCGGTCCCCGGACGGCGGCCTCGGCCCATCCGCCGTCCGGCCGTCCGGCCGGGAAGCCGAAGACGAGCACCGTGCGGCCCGGACGCGGCGTTTCGACGGCCAGCCGAGCCGCCACCGCTCCGGCTGGCGCGCGTTCGGCCAGCACCAGGCCGGCGATGTCGTCGCCGGCCGCGCCCTCCCGGGGCGGCGGCAGCCAGCGCTCGACGGTCGCGATCATCATGGGCGCGTCGAGCAGCGGGAAGTCCAGCTGCACCGGCCCGGTCGGCTGCTCCTGCTGTCTGGCGTTTCGGCCTAGCGCCGCGTTCACCACGTGCGCGCAGGTCACGACGTGCCGCTCGGACACCAGCGCGCCAACGCCCGCGGGGCCCCCGTCGGGGGCCAGGATCCGGGCGATGAACGTGCCCGGCGCCGGATCAGCCATCGGCTGTCTTCCCGGCCTGCTTCCCGTGCTCGCCCGGCTCCTGCTTCCAGCTCAGCGTCACGGTGAAGTGGACCTCCGCGCGGCCCTTGGCGATGACGGCCCCGGTCTCGGCGCCGAGCACGATGCCGAACTCGACGGCTACCTCATCGGCGGCCATCGTCCTCAGCCGGTCCGCTACCGCGTCGAGGGCGGGCCTGATCTGGTCGATGGCAGCCTCGACCGACTCCCGGGCACGCGTCACCACCTCGCCGGGGCGTACCCCGGCCAGCTCGAGTGTGTCCGGCAGGTCGTCCTCGTCGGCCTGGACTAGCAGCCGGCCGCTGGCCTCCACCGGGATCTCGATCACGTACGGCATGGGCTCGGTTCCCCCTGGATGTCAGACGTCGATGTCCAAGGATGCCTCGTCCAGGCCGGGCAGGGGATAGGGAACGGTGATGCCCAGCCGTTCGGCCAGGGTGCGGGCCCGGGCCAGCAGCGGATGGGCCTCGCCCAGGGCCGGGCGGCCGTGCGTCAGCAGGGTCCGGTCGAGGACGGGCGCGAGCAGTTCCGCCGCCTGCCTGGTGTCGCCGGCGGCCGTGCGGCGCTCGGCCTCGTCGCAGTGGGCGGTGAGGATCACCGGGTGGCAGGGGTCGACCCCGGTCGCGGTCAGTTCGCACACCGAGCGGAAGCATCTGGCGGCGCGCTGAGCGTCGCCCAGCCGGCCCGCGGCCCGGGCGAGCAGGACGAGAGTCCAGCCCTTGGCGGGGAGTGGAGGTCCACCGCTGCTATCCCCGGCCTCCTGCTCGGCCAGCCGGGCCAGCGCGCCGGCCGCGTCGCCGGGCTCGTCCCGTAGCAACGCGAGCTCAGCCAGGGACCGGTCGAAGTCCGCGATCAGCGGATCGAGACCGGCGTCGAGCGGCCAGTCGCACAGCTCGTCCCTGGCCGCGCGCAAGGCGGCCCCGGCCTCCCGTGCGCGGCCGAGCTCGCCGTCGGCCAGCGCCAGCAGCCGCCGGGCCGTGTAGCCGAGCCGGAACGACACCTGGTCACGGAACCAGTCGGTCTCCGCCGCCTGCCCGGCCAGCAGGTCGAGCACGGCCCGCGGGTGGCCGAGCACGAGGGCCGCCTTGGCCAGCCAGATGAGGTCTTCGGCCACCCGGTAGGAGGTCGGCAGGAACCGGTCCCGCCGGATATCGGCGGCTTCTTCCAGGTGCCGGCGCGCGGCGGCCGGGTGGCCGGCCGCCAGCAGGGCCTGGCCCAGGACGATCTGGGCTTCGGCGGTGTCGGCGTGCGCGGTGTCCCCCAGCCGGGCCCGCCGGTCCGCCAGCAGGGCCAGGGCCAGCCGGACGCTCTCGGTCGCGGTGCCGTTGAGCCGGGCTATGTCCGCCCGGGCGCGCTCGGTCACGGTGAGCCGCCGCCACGCCGCCGCGTCCTGGGGCCGGCCGTCCAGCAGGGCCAGCCGGGTCTGCCTGACGTCGCCGATCAGGGTCCAGGCCTGCTCGCCGCGCCCGGCCTCGGCCGCCAGCGCGGCGAGGTTGTTGTCGGCCCGCGCGGCCCGGGACTGGTCGCGGCCCAGGCCCTCGTCGGCGATCCGGCGGGACAGCCGCCACGCCTCCGCGGCCGTCCGCCGGTCCCCGTACCTGATCGCGGTCAGGCCGAGGTGGCTGGCCGCGTCGCTCAGCCGCTGCAGGTCATGGCCGCTAGCCCCGGCGGCGGCCGGGGCTACGGCGCCGTCCAGGTCGGCCGTGAGGCCCTGCCACAGCGCGACCGTCCGCCGCGCCTCCTCGATACCGCGCCGGTGCAGGGTGCCGGCCTCCAGCATGACCCGGACCACGACGGCGCAGGCGTTCGCCTCGGCCCGGGGATCCGTCCGCCGCCGGGCCACGGCGGCCAGTGCCGTCTCGGCGCTTTCCAGGTCTCGCGGCAGGGCGCCGGCCACCCGGGCCAGGTCGCGCTCGAACCACAGCGCCGCCAGGCCACGCGCCAGCAGGTCGGCTGGCCCGTCGGTGTCGGCCAGGCAGGTCCGGAACGTGATGTCGGACAGCCGGGAGGCGCTTTCGGCGACGCTAGGCCCGGGCAGGTAGGTGACGGACTCGGCGCAGGCCCGGAGCACCGGGGCGAGGAAATCGGTGAACACATCGCACCGGCCGTGCCAGGCCGCTGCCGCGACCCGCCCCCACGGGCTATCCGGCCAGGTCGGCGGGGTGAGATCGGTACCCGTGGCCAGCTTCCGCTTTTCCGCCGTGGAGATGTCGCCGATCCCGAAGCCGACCTGGGTCATCAGCGTCTGCTCGGCCCGGTGGAAGGCGATGATCAACCCGAGCGCGGCCACCGCGGCCGACCGGGCCGCCGTCACCGAGCCGACCGGCTCGGGTGGAGGCCAGTTCGCCTGCCCGGCGAATTCCCGCCACGCGTGGGCCGCGGCCAGCGCCACCAGGACCCGGCGGTTGTGTACCTCGTTGTAGAGCCAGACCGCCGACCGCCCGGTCTGCCCGGGGAGCCGGACCGCGGCGGCGACATCCCCGGCCCGGACGACGTGATAGGGCGTCTGGCGCAGCGCGGCCGCTGCGGCCGCGGCGATGGCCGCGAGCCGCTCGTCCTGTGCCGCCACCGCGCCCTCCTTCGCCTGCACCCTGGGCCTGCCCCCGCCCGGCCCGCTCACCTGCGCCAACATCGTCATCATAGGCACAAACCAACCGGTTGGGCTGCCCACCTTTTTCATAACTAAAGTCAATATCTATTGTTTGTGTTGCTTCAGGTACTAGGCTCCGGCTGCCGGGCTGCTCTAGTCCCCGGCTTACCACAGCTGAACAAGCGTCATCCCAGCAACTTTCGGAGTCGTGTCAATGCCGGATGGGTAGTGGGGTGCGCGGCCCGGGAGCAGACGCCCCCGGGCCGACGCACGTCGCGGCGCCTGATGCGCGCGCATGGGCGGTCGCCGCGGCGACCGCGGCGGTCAGGGTGCCGGCCGGTAACGCGGAGGCTGACGCGTGGACGGTCCGGGGCTGGGCGGACGTGGCGGTCGGCTGCGTCGCCCTGGACAGCCCTGGCTCGGCCGCCCCGGGTGCCCCTGGTTCGGCCGCCCCGGGTGCCCCTGGTTCGGCCGCCCCGGCCGCCCCGGGTGCCCCTGGTTCAGCCGCCCCGGCCGCCCTGATGACCTGGCGGGACGATGCGGGCGCGTTCGGCGGCCTGGACGAGGTGATCAGGTCCCTGCGCGTCGCCTCCGGCGGTCAGCACGCCGTGCGGCTCCGCCAGCTGCGGCGATTCGCCGGGCCGGTGCCGCCCTGGTACCCGGACACCCGGCGGATGGCCGGCCCTATCCGCGGCGTGCGGTCGGTCGTCTGGACCGCGGCCCGCCTGATCGCCGGCTTCGGGAAGCAGCTCATGGCCGCTGCGGCGGCACTCCCGAGCGGGCCGGCCTGCCCGCTGATCAGTGCCCAGCAGCTGGCCTGGGGCGTCCGCTACCGGCCGTCGCCCAGCGATGGTCACGTCACGCTGCGCCTGCCGGTCAACCGCCGGCTGGCCCGGCGGACCTGGATGTGCCTGCCCGGGCTGCCTGCTCCCGGCACGGCGATCGCCGAGGTGCCGTCCACCGCGACCGCGATGGCACAGCAGGTCTGGCGCGGCATCCACGAAGGGGCGCATCTGGACCACCTCGGCGCGCTGGCCCGGGTCCGCCGCGGCCTGGCGCCCAGCCCGGGGGAGTTCGGGGCCGGGCTGCTCCTGGCCGAGTCGTACGCGATGGCGGTGGAGATCCTCGCCGCGGTGGAGTGCGTCCTGGCTGGTGAGGGGGACGCGGTCCGGCAGCTCGGCGCCGGCCTGATCGAGCGGGCGACCCGGCTGCCCGGCGGCTCGAACCCGGCGGCGGAGTTCGAAGACCTGCCCACCCTGGCCGAGGTGTACGTGCTCGGGCCGCTCGAGGTGCTGTCCGGCGGCCCCGCTTCCGCTACGCTGCCCGCCGAGCTCACCCGCCCCCTGCTCGACCGCTGGGCCGCCGCCTGCGCCGCTTACCCGCCCGCCGGGCTGTTCGCCGCCAGCGCCGCCGAACTGGTCCGCCGGACCGGCGCTCGTGATCCCGGCTAGCCCGGCGGGACACCGCTGAGCTAGTCAGCGCCTGACGCGCCGGCTCGCACTCGCCCGGATCTCAGGGCCGCCCGGATCTCAGGCCCGCCCGGAGCTGGATAGCGGCTGCGACGCGCGGCGGCCGCGGGATGCGGGGTGTACGAACGCTCGTCGCCGGGTATCTGCTCAGCGGCGCACGGCGGCGCCTTTCCGGACCCGGCCCACCCCGCTCGCGGTCCGGATCGGCTTTGGCTCGCGCCGCAGCCCAGCCGCGTCGGCCCGTATGTGCGAGGCCCTCCTGGCCCGGAACCTTTATTTATGTTAATGCCACATAGATAGACATGCTTTATGTAGCTACACTAAGCTCATTGCTGGTGCTCACGGGATCCTGGGCGGGCAACGCCCTCGGTGAGCCGTAAGGGGCGGATGAGGGGAGGACCGCTAAGGGCCCGGGTGGCCGAGGTCGCGAGAAGCGCGCGGTGGCCGCTCTGGTCGGCGGAAAGGGTCGTAAGGGATGAACACAACTTAAAAAGGGTCACGGTGACGCGCAACCGCGTCACCGTCCTATGAATGCTCGCATAGTCGCCGGGCGGGGAACCCCAGCCGCTCCCGGCTCCCGAGCCGCAGGCATTTATTTCGCTAGACAAAGGGTCGCACCAAATTCAGCAGCGCTTTTTAGCGAGATATCTGCCGCACGCTTGCCGATTGCCGACGAGTGCCTTCCTGGCAGGTAGCTGCCGGAAAGGCAGTCATCGGTCGACGAATCAACAGCCTTTGGGGGGCAGATGATTCAGCCGGTCGGATGTGGTAACTCCCGCTGCGACTCATGGCTAGGCCGGGTGCCGCCGGCCAGTGCTTTCCCTCCAGCCGGTCACGGCTATCGCCCGTGGCATCTAGACCCCAGGTGGCGGTCGCAAAGGCCCTGACGGAGCCGGCCGTCACCTGGCAAAAACTTCTGGAGGGGGAGTCTGCCATGAATACGATCGCGAGCCGCCCGCTGCTCAGCGGGCAGGACCTGGACACGGCGATTGACCGGGCCCGGGCAGAGCTGGCGGTACTGCTGCGGGGCCCGCTGGATGGCGGCGGGACCGGCGATTCGAAGGCGGTCACAGAGGCCCGAGCCCTGCTCAGTGCCCTGCTTGACCGCCGGGTGACCGCGGCGGCGGCGCGGATGGACGAGCGGGACGTCCGCGCCGTCGCCGCTGCCCGGGCCGATCGCAACGAGGCCATCGCCGTGACCGGTGCGCTGCTCTACTGGCTGCCGGCCGACGACGCGGCCTGGCCGGAGGTGGCGCTTACCCTCGGCCGGCTCAGCTACGACCGTTATACCGACCCCTGGCCCGGCGCCGAGACCCCGGATCCCGACGACCTCGACGCCGCGTGCGACCTGCTACTGCGCGGGGCCCGGTACGACGACGCCGACGAGCGCACGACGCTCTACTTGTTCCTCGCACTCCGCGATCGGCAGCACCTGCTGGCCTGCCCGACCGACGCGAAGGCCCTGATGACCTGGGGCAAGCGGCTCCTCACGTTCCCCGACGCGGGCGGTCTCGGCCAGTCCGGCCTGCACGACGCCCTCGAACTCGAGCTCCTGAGCCGCGCCGACGCGCTGGACCAGGACAACTCCTGGAGCGCACGACCTCTCCAGTTAGCAGCCGCCCTTATCTAACCCACGCCCCGGTGCCGCCGCAGCAACCCGGCGGCACCGGCTCCGATCTACGACCTAGATCGGGTACCGCGTGGGTTCGGTGGTGTAGGCCCGCCCGGAGGGCGTGGTCCAGGTGACGGTGCCGTCGGGGTGCTGCTCGACCTTCCATCGGGGGTGCTGCTTGACCCGGTGGTCGCGCCGGCACTTTGGATCGCCGTTGCACAGGCACGTCCGCCCGCCTGCCTCGTAGGGGGTGTTGTGCTCGTAGTCGCAGGTGGCGGCGGGCCGGCGGCAGATCGGGCTGGTGCAGGTGGCGTGCCGGATCTGGGTCAGGTGCCGCAGCCTGACCCCGGGGTCGTGGCCCGGGGCCTGCAACCGGTGGTCGCAGTTCTCGGTGGTGAGCGGGTGCACCTCGACGGCCAGGTCCGGGCCAGGTCCGGGTGTCTTCAGGATCCAGGTGCCGTAACCGCCGGGTGGCCCGTCGCGGCTGGTCCGGGTGAAGGAGAACCCGGGTCTGCCGCGTGTGCTGTGCCTGCGGTGGTTCTTGGGCGCCGGCCGGGTGCAGCCGTGGGCGATGGCGTGCCCCTGCTGGTCGGTGAAGGTGACACACCACGTCGTCCCCGGGCTGGCGGCGGCCGCGCCGGCCAGATCGCGGGCGAGCCACGGGTCCACCGGCCCGAACCCGCCCAGGTCCCCGGGCCGGTCCGCCAGCCCCAGCGCGGTGGCCAGCGGGACGGTGAGGTTCACGGTCGCGGCGAACCCGCCCGGGACCAGCCCGGAGCCTAGCTGGCCGGCCGAGCCGTGCTGAGCGTCCGGGCCGTGGTGGCCGTCCGGGCCGTGGTGGTGGCCGGGTCGGGAGTCGGTGCCGGTGACCAGGTCGGCCAGGGCCCGGGCCCGGAGCAGGTCCATGTCCCCCTCCAGCCCGGCCCGCTTCAGCTGGACCGCCCACCAGGTGATCCGCTGGTCCATCGCCAGCACCCACCCCGGGGGCAGCTCCCGCCCGGCCAGGGCGCCGTTCCCGGAGTCCTCCCCCCACCGCTCCACCCGGGCCCGCTTCGCCGCCTGCTCCCGCCGCTCCCGCGCCTTCTGCGGCGTGACCTCCAGGACCGCCCGGGCGAGCGCCTCCCGCAGCGACCCGGGGGTGATCCGCCCGGCCCGGCCCAGCACCAGCGCCTCCACCGCCGCGGCTTCCCTCTCGGTGAGCAGGGCGGTGTGGCTGACGATCATCTTGGCCTTGGCGAAAGTGATGATCCCGTCCCGCAGCAGCGCCCGGGTCCCGGGCAGCTTCCCCTCCAGCGCCTCCGCCACCGTCAGCAAGGTCCCCGCCTCGCGGCGCGACACGGCCAGCACATGGGCCAGCTCATCCGCGGCGAAGTCCTCCCCGCCGGACCCGGCCGGCTGGCCGGACGAGGACGTTTCCAGCGGCGGGCGGCGGCGGGACAACGCCGCGGCCGCGGCCAGCTTCCGCGCCGCCGCGTGGGATTCCAGCCGGTCCCAGGCGCACACCACCCCGGTCAGCTCATCGTCGGAGACACCCTGGTAGGAGCCGTCCCCGGCGGCCCGGTCGGCGAGCACGGCCAGGTCCGCGCACGCCGGCATGACATCCAGGCACTGTCCCGTCCCGAACCCCGCCGCCGCGCTGGAGGACTCGCCCGCCGGCCGCCGCGCCGACCCCGGCTGCCCCGGCCCCCGCCGCCGCGCGGACGCGGCGGCGGCCTGCGCGGCCAGCACCCCCGCCACCCCGGCCGGATCAAGATCATCCGCGGTGACCGGCGCCGCCAGCGCGATCGCCTCGGCGATCTCGGCCAGCTCACCCTCGGTCAGGTCCGCGTCCGGGGACAGGTAGTCCTCTTCCTCCAGCCACATCTCCGGATCGGCATCCTCGGCCAGATCGAAATCAGCCCACGCCTGCCACTCCTCCGCCGATACCGGATCCGGGCGCGTGATCACCGGCTCCCAGGGGACCGAAGCGTCGCCAGGCTCGTGAGCCCCAACGGCCGACGATGCTGTCATCGGTCCTCCCATCGCCAGGAACTTGATCGTCTACATATTCGAATAATATCACCGGAGAGCAAGATGGGCAATCAAAAAATGTGACTCAAGGGTCTTGTGATGATATACGAAAAGGAAGGAATTCGAATAAATTGATGATGAAGCCGATGAAAGACCCAACCAGGACTTCGTGGGCCGCGGAGCCAGCCTGATCCGTAAGTTAGCCCAGCTGGTCGATTACTCGTGGCGCGGCGCGCCTTCACCAATGCCGAGCTGGACGCCCTGCACGCTGAGGGGTTCATGGGAAAGGTTGTGGGCGGCGACTGGCTGGCCCCGGTCACCCCAGCACAGCCTGGGCTGGCCCGCATCCGGCCGCGATAACAGGCATCTTGCCGCCGCAGCCGGCGAGGTGCCCGGCCGTTACGTATCCGGAAATCCGGTTGATCCGGCCGCCGCAACGGCCCGCTGAGGGCCATGACGGCGCACGCTATGTAGACCTTGACCCCGACGCCATGGCGGGCGGGACCGGCTGGCTATACGTCTGCGCACCGCCGTGGCGTACTGGGCCTGCGACGGCGAGACCGCCCAGCCTCACCCGCTCCAGCTCGATGAGCAGCAGTCCAGCGAAGCCGACGAGGCCTGCATCCCCGTGCTCACACCAGACGGTCCGGGCATCCTCATGCGGCCCCAACTCCGACCGGGCCTCCTAGGCGCCCGGCCCGGGCAGGCCGATGGGGCTGGGGAAGGGAAGCACGGTCGCGCAGGCCCGCGCGAGCGGGGTCAGAGCCTCCGCGATCTCCGCCACGACCGCTGGCCCGAGCCGCGCCCACGGCCGGGCCGCGGCCTGGTCGGTGACGTTTTCCACCGCGGCGTGCGCTTCCTGGCCCGCGCTGGTCAGCTTGCCGTCCCCGTCGGCCCAGCCGCGCGCGGCCAGCCGGGCGAGCGCGTCATCCCACGCCTCGTCGGTCCAGCCCCGCACCGGCTGCAGGTTCTCCCGCCGCATATCCAGCAGGCAGCGCAGGGCCACGGCCTCGCAGCCGTCGATGTCCGCCGTCGCGAGCGCGGCGAAGTGCCCGTCGCCCCGGTGCTCGCGCAGCACGGTGGCCGCCTGCCAGAGCCGGGCCAGGCCGTCGGCGGGGACCGGCAGCGCGACGTTCGCCGCGGCCAGCACCCGCCCGGAGAAGTCGAGTTCCCCGACCGCCCGCCAGAGCAAGTCGGCCGCCGCCGACACCTCCTGCCCGGCCAGCAGGCCGCTCAGGGCCGTGGTCGCGGCCTCGAGCCGGACCCGCAGCGCGTCTTCCGGCGTGATCAGTTCCCATACGCCCGGGATGGCGCGGGCCACGAAGGCGGGCGCGAAGTTGAAGAATGACGCGGTGACCACCGCCGAATTCGTCACGCCGAGCGGCGCCGCTCGGCCGGCGAAGTAGCCGCGCCAGAACCCGCGCAGGCCGGCCTGCTCGTAGGCCGAACGAGCCTCCGCGGTGAAGTAGGTCACCGCGTGGATCGGCTCGAACAGGGTCCACATCTTCCGGGCGGTTGACGCCGCGTCAGCCACGACCACGCTCCTCAAACGGGCACGCAGGAACAAGCCATCCCCCGGCAGGATAACCCTTGTTACTGCTGTGGCTGCGTTCTTGCCCTTAACCGGGGTAGGAGGGGGATTATGCGGACTGACCCGGCGAAAGCCGGCCGGAAGCCCGGTGACGACAAGCCTGGTGACGGCAAGCCCGGAGACGGCAAGCCCGGCAAGTTCAGTAAGCCCGGTGGCGACGCCACCACCGGCGGCGAGCTACCGGGGCAACGGGGTAAGTGGCGAGGCTGGCTCAAGCGCTGGCGAACCTGGCTGCCCCTCGTGGTCAAGCCATTGCGTCGCGTCACCCTCCTCTTCATCGTCGCGCTGATCGTCGAGTACCTGGTCGTGCCGGAACTAGTCGGGGCGAGCAAGGACCTGAACCTGCTCGGCCAAGTCAACGCCGTCTGGCTGGCTGCGGGCCTAGCACTTGAGGGCCTGTCGCTGTTCTGCTACGGCCTGCTCACCCAGGCCATGCTGCCGCCCGGCAGCCATAACCCCGGCCTGTCCCGGCTGTTCCGCATCGACCTGGCCGCGGCCGCCATCGCGCACGTCATTCCGGCCGGGACGCTGGGCAGCGCCGGCATCGGCTACCGCCTGTTCACCTCCGAGGGCATCAAGGGCAACGACGCCGCGGTGATGATGGCGACCAAGGGCCTGGGCTCCACCGTGGTACTGAACGTGCTGCTGTGGCTGTCCCTGGTCGTCTCGATCCCGCTGGCCGGGTTCCACCCCATCTACGTGACCGTGGCCATCATCGGGGCCGTGCTCATGCTCGCGATCGGCGCCCTGGTCTTCGGCTTCATCCGGGGCGCCAGGCGTGCCTCGCGCATCCTGCACGCCGTCGGCGACCGGATCCCCGGCCTGTCCGGCGACCGCCTGGAGCAGGGCATGCTCGAGGCGGCGACCTCCCTCAAAGCCCTGGGGCGCGACCGGCATACCCTGGTCATGTCCCTGACCTGGGCCTCGCTTAACTGGATCCTCGACGCCGCCTCGCTGTGGTGCTTCGTGGCGGCGTTCGGCCGGTTCGTCAACCCGTTCGAGCTCTTCGCCGCCTACGGGATCGCCAACGTGGCGGGCGCGCTGCCGGTGACCCCGGCCGGGCTCGGCGTCGTCGACTCGATCGCGCCGCTGCTGCTGGTCAGCTTTGGCGTCACCCGCAGCGTGGCCACGCTGGGCGTGCTCGGCTGGCGGCTGGTCAACTTCTGGCTCCCCATCCCGGCCGGCGCCATCGCCTACGCCACCTTGAAGGTGCCCAGAGGCTCCGGCCTCAAGGCCATGCGCGCGGCCGTGTCCACGATGATGACGCACTCGAACGACGACGAGAAGCCAGCGGAAAAACCAGAAGACGAAAAGCCAGAAGACGAAAAGCCAGCGGAAAAACCAGAAGAAGAACCAGCAGGGGAACCAGAGGACCCCCCTACGTACAGCTGAACTTCGGGTCGCCCCCGACGTAGTTGACCGGACCGAACAAGATGGTCACCGTGATCGTGCCCACCCCCGAGCAGTCCACGTACGGGGCGCTGTAGTAGTGCCGCTGCCCGGCCGCCAGCGCCCCGATGACCAGCCAGACAAACAGGATCACCCAGACCAGGCGCATGGCCACCTCCGGTTCCGCGCGCGAGAGGACCTAGCCGGGCTGGACCCCCGACACATTTCCAGTGATATCAGCCCGAGCGTCCCGAGGGTAGCTGCCGCCCCGGAACAAAGCACCCGTACGCGGGATATTACGGTGAGCCTCAGCGCCCCAGCTACCTGCAGCGATGCAAACTACTTAAAATTCGGTCATGTCCCTCCCATCCGATCCGCCGCTTGCTCCGAAGGTGGTATATGAACCCGAACGATTCGGGCGCGTCCTGGTTCAAGTCCGCGGCCACGGATAGGAGGGGAGAGCGGGACCTCGACGACCTGCTCGTCCACGTGGCGCGCGGCGACTCGGACGCGTTCGAAGCGGTGTACGACCGGCTGGTCGGCCCGGTCTACGGCGTCATCCGCCGGGTTCTCCGGGATCCGTCGCAGTCCGAGGAGGTAACCCAGGAAGTGCTCCTCGAGGTGTGGCGGAGCGCCGCTCGGTTCGACCCGGCCGTTGGTGGCGCGGCGACGTGGGTGATGACCATAGCCCACCGCCGCGCCATCGACCGTGTCCGTTCCAGCACGGCGGCGACCGGGCGCGAGCAGCGGACGGCCGAGATCCATACCCCGCACGACGAGGTCGCCGAGGCGGTGGAAGCGAGCCTGGACCGCGAACGGGTCCGGCGCTGCCTGGATGGCCTCACCGACGTGCAGCGCGAGTCGATCACCTTGGCCTACTACGGCGGGTACACCTACCGTCAGGTATCTGAGCTGCTCAAGGTCACCCTGGGCGCGATCAAGACGAGGATCCGCGACGGGCTCATCCGGATGCGCGACTGCCTGGGGGTGAGCTGAGCCATGCGGTTCCTGCGGCACGACCTGCACTCGCTCTCCGGCGCCTACGCGCTCGACGCGCTCGAGGGTGAGGCCGAGCACGACCGTTTCACCCGTCACCTGAGCCGCTGCCCGTCCTGCGCGGGCGAGGTGCGCGGGTTCCGCGAGGTGGCGACCGCGCTGGCCTTCGCCGTGACGACCGAGGCGCCCCCGGCGCTGCGCGGCCAGGTCCTGGCCGCCGCCGCGCGTACCCGCCAGCTTCCGCCCGAGGTCACCCGGCACGTCCGCACCCGGCCCCAGCGCACCCTGCCGTGGCTGCCGTGGCTATCCGGAGCGGTCGCGATGGCCTCGATCGCGGTCGCGGTGTTCTTCGGCTTGTCCCAGTCCCATACGCAGGACGAGCTCAACCAGGCCCGGGCCCAGGACCAGGCGCTCAACGCGGTCCTGTCCGCGCCGCAGGTAAAGGTGCTCAGCCAGGTCTCGACCAAGGGCGGCACGGCCGTCGTGGTCCTGGCCGCCGAACGTCACGAGCTGGCCGTGGTCACTACCGGCCTGCCCGCGCTCCCGGCCGGGAAGGTCTACCAGCTCTGGCTGATCGGCAAGCCGAAGACCGTGTCCGCGGGCCTGCTGCCCCAGGCCAAGTCCGGCCAGACCCCCGCCGTCCTGGCCACCGGCCTGGTCAAGGGGGAGGCACTCGGCCTGACCGTCGAGCCCGCCGGGGGATCGGCCCAGCCCACCACCACGCCCATCGTCGACCTGCCGCTCCCGGCCTAAACCCGAAAAGCCATATACCAAACGGGGTGGGTACCCGCCACCAGCAGCGAGCACCCACCCCGTTCGGCATAAATCTCTTATTCCGGCCAGTGGCAGTTACTGACCTGCCCCCCGGTGACCGTTACCGTGGCCGCCGCCGTCTGCTCGTCGCGCCAGATCGTGTAGCTCCCGGCGCGCAGGCCCGGGTAGACCGCCGCGTACTTGGTCTGGCCGGGCATGGGCCGCGCCCGCACCTGCGAGTGCGTGCGGCGCGTACGGGGCTCGTCGTCCCGGCTGATCTCGATCTCCTCGCCGTCCAGCCCGGGCGGCGTGTACAGGACCAGGGCGCCGATGTCGGCGCCGAGCTCCATGACGACGCTGCCCGGACCGGTCGGGCCCGCGGCGGATTCGGTCATGACGGGTTGTGGTAGCCGTCGTACGGCGTCCCCAGGTAGGGGAACTGGCCGGTCGGCGGGCTGGCGACGCTGGCCCCGGTGAGCCCGTCGCTGACCGACTTCACCACCGTGTCGACCTTGTAGGTCTTGTCGATCAGCGGGTAGGTCAGCCCGGCCAGCGCCTGCAGCTCGATCGTCACCACGTCGTCGATCGGCCTGCGGCCGTTCGGGAAGCCGGCCGCGTCGCCCGCCAGCAGGCCGCCGGGGTTCGGCGACTTGGTGGGCGGGACGGAGGTGTTCAGCCGGAGCATGTCAGCCTGCACCGGACCAGTGAAGTTGGTGAAGCCGGGGACGATGCCGGACGGGATCCCGGTCAGCAAGATGGCCTCGATGTCGGCCCGCGGCTTGCCCGAGTTGTCCAGCGCCAGCAGGTTGGGGAACGCCCCCGGGTACAGGACGGGCAGCAGCGAGGACAGTTCGGGGTGGGCGAAGTACTTGACGAACCGCTTGTCGTCCGCCGGGGGCAGCGAGTTCCACTCGTCCTTGTGGCCCATCGGGATCAGGACCTCGTTGACCAGCGGGTTGCCCAGCCGCGATACCTGCCGGAACGGGCCGCTGTCGACGTTCTTGCCCCGGTCGGCGTCCCACAGCCGGACCCGCTGGCGGCTGGCCGTGGTCCACACGCCGATGGTCGGGTGGCCGGACCTGGTCACCGCGGAGATCGGCACCTGGATCGCGATCGAGTGGACGTTCAGGTGGTTGGTGGTGTTGACGCCCTTCGCGTTCATGGTGAACACGCTCTTGCCGAATACGTTGGCCGTCTGCAGCGGCCGCAGGTTGCCCAGGTCGAAGATCGAGCCCAGGTCGACGTAGAAGGCCTCGGCCCGCTGCCCGGCGAACACGGTGATCCCGCTACCCAGGTTGTGGATCGCCTGGCTGGCCAGCGTGGCGTAGTTCGGCGTGGACAGCGGCCCGATGTTGCACGGCGGGCAGGTCAGCCCGCTGGCGATGGTCCGGCCGGAGCCGTAGCCGGAGGCGACCGAGACGCAGTAGGTCTGGCGGCGGTTCCAGGCCGGGCTGGTCAGCGACGTGATCGGGGCCGTGTTGTACAGGAACGTCTCCGGGTTGACCACCTGGGTGGTGAACCGGAACTGGAACGAGATGTCAGCCTGGCTGTCGCCGTTGTTGTCGATGTGGATCTCGTACAGCACGTCGTCGCCGAACTCGTAGAAGTTCGGGCCGCCGGCAGGCTCCTGCAGGGGAATGTAGTTGGCGATCAGCGTGACCGTGTTCGGCTGCTCGGGGCTGACGAACGCGTAGACGTCCGTGCTATCGGCAACCGGATCCTTGGAGATCTCCGGCGCCTCGCGATGCGATGACATTGAAATTACCTCACTGGCTCATAGGGCGGACGGGCACGGAAAGGCAGGAGTTAGCCGATGGCCCGGGCGATCCGGGCGGCCAGGTCCTTGTCGTGCACCCGGGTCTGGCTGGTCCCGGAGAACACCTCGATGTCGCCGGACTTGGCGTCGCGCACGTGCACCACGATCGGCTCGGTGTGCGCGTGGTGGTCCTGGGGCGACTCCGGCGACGAGGGCCGGCCGGTCGCGGCCATGGCCGGGCTGGCAGCCGCGCCCAAGGCGGTGACGGCGAGCCCGGCGGCGCCGGCGGTCGCGGCCCCCTGCAGCAGGGAACGCCGGGTCAGCCGGCGTGCCGGGGAACCCGCGTCGGCGGCGCGCTTCGCATCCTGACTGGGCATGACGATCCTTTCGGTGGCTGGCGCCGCGTCATGAGAAGCACGGGCCATGCCGGGCAGCGTTAACTGAAAGTAATCAGAAGGAAAGATAATATGACTGACGGTGAGCATAGCGCCTGCCCGGCCGAGCCTCCGGGGTTTGGTGTCAGGCGACCCGGAGATCCAGGTGAACGGTCACGACACGGGCTGGTTTGCCCAGCCCGGCTCGGATACCGTGACCGCCGCCGGTCCCCGGATCGCCTTCCACGCCGGTGTTTCGCGGCCGGCGGTCATCCGGATGGGTGGCTGAGCCAAAAGATTCGGTAACGTTCCGGTCTCGTCCCGTTGCGGAGGTTCGGCGGCAAACCGGGACAACTACGGGGTCCACCGCGCGATGATCGCCAGGTACAGGCCGAACCACGTGGTCGCGACGGCGAGTACGCCGATCAGCGGCACCAGCACCGCGTTCCGCAGCGGCGCCAGCAGCCGCGCCACCGGCAGGGCCAGCAGCATCGCGGGCAGCACGAAGCGGGGCTTGGAGCTGATCCAGTTCGCGCTCGTGGTGAAGGTCATGACGACCACCACGACCGTGTAGAGATGCAGGTAGCCGGGGATGCGCTCGGTCAGGCTCCAGAACATGAGCAGGACCGCCGCGAGGAGGGCCCCGATCACCAGGACCTGGGACACCGAGGGATGGCCGAGCGCGACGCCCTTGATCACCCGCAGCGTGCTCGCGCCCCAGTCGAACACCATGTGGCAGGTGTGCCGCTCGACCCAGAACCACCCGTCCAGCCGGTGCGTCGCGATCGCGACGTACCCCAGGTAGCCCAGCAGTCCCAGCGGAGCCAGCAGCGCGGCGGCGGCCGGCCGCCACCACACGCTGAACGGCTGCCGGGCGCGCACCGCCGCGATCACCGCGATCGCCGCTGCGACGCCGACCGCGGCGATCAGGGCCACGGCCGTGCTGCGCACGGTCCCGGCCGCCAGCGTGAGCAGCCCGGCCGTCAGCCACCGCCGGCCGACCAGGGCGACCAGCGCCCAGACCGCCAGCGCGCAGAACAGCGCCTCGGCGTACACCATGGTCAGCACCACCGAGCTCGGCGCCACCGCCCAGACCGCCGCGAGCAGCAGGCTGATCCGCGGGTCGCCGGTCAGCTTCAGGCCCAGCGTGGTCAGGCCCCACGCCGCCGCCAGCCCGGCCACGGCCGTCACGATGAGGCCCGCCGTCACGATCGTGATCCAGGGCAGCCAGGCGAGAGAGTCGATAGCCGCGGGGTAGCCGGGAAACCAGGAGAATACTGAGGCGTGTGCCAATTGGCCGGGCGGATAGGCATAACCGTGCGCGGCAATAGTCCGGTAGTGGCCGCCGTCGGAGGATCGCATCCACCGGATCAGTGACCAGCCCCGCAGCTGGTATTTCCCGTGTTTCAGCATGAACGCCGCGAGCAGCACGCTGATCAGCCGGATCCCCGCGTAGATGAGCGCTCCCGCGGCCGGCGCCGGCCAGCGCGACGGCGCCGGGATCCTCCACCGCCGTCCCGGGCCAGCCGAGGCGGGCGCGGGCACGGGTGCGTCGTCAAGGTCCGGATTGACGCGAGAAAGTGACATGTACTACCAGGCCAGTTAGTTGATCAGTGTCACGGATTTGCGAATATCGGCGGAACAGGTATTCACCGTACCCGCCCGGAGCCGGCTCGGGCGGCGCGGCGGCATTTCCGACGGCGACCCGTAACAATCGGGCCGTAACCCGCGGCCGGTAGCATCGGAGCCCATGGCAGCCTCAGCCGGCTCGGCCGGTCTTGTCCTGGTCCTAAACTCGGGCAGCTCATCGGTCAAGTACGCGCTGGTCGACCCGGAAACCGGCGAGCGCCCGCTGAGCGGCCAGGCCGAGAACATCGGCACCTCCGGCGGCAGCTACCACGACGCCATCACCCAGATCCTGGACCACCTCGACGACCAGGGGCACGTCGACCTGACCGGGGCCGGCCACCGCGTGGTGCACGGGGGCGAGCAGTTCAGCGACTCGGTCCTGGTCGACAACGACGTCCTCGCCGCGATCCGATCCTTCTCCCACCTGGCGCCGCTGCATAACCCGGCCAACCTGGCCGGCCTCGAGGCGGTCAGCGCCGTCCGCCCCGGGCTGCCGCAGGTAGCGGTGTTCGACACCGCCTTCCACCAGAGCATGGCGCCCGCCGCCTTCCGGTACGCGGTGCCGCAGGAGTGGTACACCCAGTACGCGGTGCGGCGGTACGGCTTCCACGGCACCAGTTACCGCTTCGTCAGCGAGCGGGCCGCCGCCCTGCTCGCCCGTGCCCCCGCTGGGCTGACCCCGCCCGCTGAGCCGACCCCGCCCGCTGGGCTGACCCCGCCCGCCGGCGCACCGCGCCTGATCGTGGCGCACCTGGGCAACGGCTGCAGCGCCGCGGCCATCGCCGGCGGCAAGTCGGTGGACACCACGATGGGGCTGACCCCGATGGAAGGCCTGGTCATGGGGACCCGCTCCGGCGACGTCGATCCCGGCCTGCTCGGCTACCTGGCCGAGCAGACCGGTCGCAGCGCCGCCGACCTGACCGACGTGCTGGACACCCGGAGCGGCCTGCTCGGCCTGTCCGGCGCCAGCAACGACATGCGCACCATCGGCGAGTCCGCCGAGAAGGGTGACGAACGAGCCGGGCTCGCCCTCGACGTCTTCGTGCACCGCCTGGCCAAGGCGATCGCCGGCCTGGCGGCCAGCCTGGACGGCCTCGACGCGCTGGTCTTCACGGCCGGCATCGGCGAGAACAGCCCGGTCGTCCGCGGCCGGGTCCTGGCCCGCCTCGGCTTCCTCGGCCTGACCGAGGACCCCGAGGCCAACGCCGCCCACGGCCGCGCCACCGGCGGCCGGATCAGCCGCCCCGGCCCGGTCCAGGCCCTGGTGATCCCCACCGACGAGGAACTCATGATCGCCCGCGACACCGCCCGTCTCGTCCCCGCCCCGGCGGGCTAGCCCGGTGGCCCGCTGCCGTCTCGTCGCCGGATCCCCGAGCTAGCGCCGTGGTCCGCTACCGCGTCCTGGTCTCCGGCCGGGTCCAGGGCGTCTTCTTCCGCGACAGCTGCCGCCGCCTGGCCGAGCGGCACGACGTGGCCGGCTGGGTGCGCAACCTGCCCGACGGCCGGGTCGAAGCCGTCTTCGAAGGCCCGCCCGGCGACGTCCGCCTCCTGCTCGACTGGGCCCGCCACGGCCCCCGCCAAGCCGTCGTCGACGCCATCTCCGTCCACCCCGAACCCCCCGAAGGCCTAACCACCTTCCAAATCAAATAACCCAACCCACACCCCACCCACCCCGCCGTTCCCACCCGCCCCGCCGTTCTTGTCGCCCCCGTCGTTCCCGCCCGCCCGCCCCCCGCGACCCCGGCCGCCCCGCGACCCCGGCCGGCAGCAGCCACCGCGATGTGGCATGGGTGCGGCTCCTTTTCTGTGAGCCCGGTCCCGGGGCGCCCCGGTTCCTGTCCTGCTGAGCCCGGTCCCGGGGCGCCTGATCCGGGCGGGGGGTGCGGTACCGGCCGGGGCCGCCCGGGGGCGCCCCGGCAGCCACCGCGATGCCACATCGATGTGGTCTTGACCACCGCAGGGTCACATTGACGTGGCTGCCCGGGGCCGGTGCCGGGTGGCGGGCGGGAGATCCGGGGCGGCCGGGCCGGGCCGGGCTGACGAGGCTGGGGGGCCGGGCCGGGCTGACGGGGCTGGGGGGAATACCGGGTGGCCCGGCTCGCAGCGGCCGCCAGGCCGCTCACACGAAAGGAGCCGCACCCATGTGGCATTGCTGTGGTTAGAACAACCGCGATTCCACATCGCTGTGGTTCCTGGCATGGCAGCATCATGGTGCCGCGGCCGGTGCCATGTGACGAGCGGGACCTGCGGAACGAATGTGCCAGGCCGGGCTAATGAGGACCCATCCACCCTGGCCATCGTGACATCGCGGTAGTACCGCAGACTGCCCGGGCGGCCCCGGCTGATCCCGCCCACCCCGCCAGAACCAGCCGTCCCAACCGGGAGTCACCCCCGCACACCAGCCGGGACCCACCCCGCGCAAGAGTCGCACCCATGCCCCCTCCAGCCGGCCACGGCTACCGGCAAGACCACGTTAAGGTGTGACTCAGGTCATATTCTACTAAAACGATCGGGTAAGTACTTTTGAAGTATGACCACTGCATCCATCGGTACCAGGCTCGACGTCCGCAAGATCACCGCGCGCATCGGCGCCGTGGTCAGCGGCCTCGGCCCCGATCTCGTCCTCGACCCTGAGACCGTCGCCGCCGTCCGCGCGGCGCTAAACGAGCACAAGGCGCTGGTCTTCCGCGGCGTAGACCTCGACGACGAAGGCCAGCAGCGGTTCGCCGCCTACTTCGGCCAGATCACTGCCGCCCATCCCACCGTCCCCGCCGTGGAAGGCGAGCCGAACGTGCTGCCCGTCGACAGCTACGACGGCCCCGTCAACTACTGGCACACCGATGTGACCTTCGTGCTCAACCCGCCGCAGGCCAGCACGCTGCGCAGCATCATCGTCCCGCCCTACGGCGGCGAGACCTTGATCGCGAACACCGGCGCCGCCTATCGCGACCTGCCCGACCCGCTGCGCGCCTTCGCCGACACGCTGTGGGCGGTGCACACCAACGACTACGACTACGTGAAGCCGCCGGAGTCCCTCAGCCAGAGCGAGAAGGACCGCCGCGAGCTCTTCCTGGCTACCAAGTACGAGACCGCTCACCCGGTGGTCCGGGTGCACCCCCTTACCGGCGAGCGCAACCTGTTCATCGGCGGGTTCGCGCAGCGCGTCGTGGGCCTGCCCAAGGCCGAGTCCCGGGACATCCTGCGCCTGTTCCAGCAGTACGTGACCCGCCCGGAGAACATCCTGCGGGTCGTCTGGGAGCCGGGCCAGCTGGTGCTGTTCGACAATCGGATCACCCAGCACTACGCGGTCGGCAACTACGACAACGAGCCCCGGCGGCTGAACCGCGTCACCGTGGCCGGCGACATCCCCGTGGGCATCGACGGCAGCCAGAGCTATTCCATCCAGGGCGACGCCTCGCGCTACAGCCCGGTGGCCGTCGCCTAACGACACGGCGACGGAAAGCCCGGGCCACTGCGCCAGGTCCCGATCTCCTCGTCCACGGCCGTCGCCCCGGGCGGCGTGATCGGCACCCACCCCGCCACGATCCCGCAGCTCCTCCTGGTCATCAGCGGCGAGGGCTGGACCGCGGGCCCGGACGGCGAGCGGGTGCCGATCACGGCTGGGTGGGGCGTGCGCTGGGACGCCGGGGAAGTGCACACCACCGGGACGGACACCGGTCTGGTCGCCGTCACCGTGGAAGGCGCACCGATGAGCTTGTTCGAACCGCAGCCGCCTGAGTTACCATCGGTACCGTGACTGCCGGGTCGGCCATGGGCCGTGCACAGAACGGTTATCCGGCCACGGCTTGATCATCCCGCGGGCGCGAGGCCCGCCCCGTCCTGACGAGCGAAAAAGAGCGAGAAAGACAGAACGCTCGTGACGGGAAGGAGGTGATCTTCATGAGCTGGCAGGAATTCATCGCGCGTCACCATCCCGGTGACGTCATCGAAGGCGTGGTGACCAAGCAGGTGCCGTTCGGCTCGTTCGTCGAGTCGGAGGGCTTCACCGGTCTCGCGCATCAGCAGTCGTGGCCGGCCGGCGCCCGTGTCTCGGTCCGCATCCTCGCGATCGACCCCGAGAACCCGCGGTTCAGCCTGGCCCCCGCATAACAGGCTGGCCCCCGCGTAACAGAGAAGCCGCCCCGGGAGAAATGGCCTCTCCCGGGGCGGCACCCTCTGAGCCTAAGCGCTCACTCCCAGCGGACCCCGAGCGACAGCTCGGCCGACAGGCTCGCCTGGACCGACGCCACCGCCCGGAACGCCTCCCGCAGGTACGAACGGGCCAGCGGGTTCAGCGTCTTGGGGTCGATGAAGTCGTCCGGCGGCTCACCCCGCCGCAGCTGCCCGACCTGGTGGTCCAGCCGCAGCCCGGTAATAAAGCCGAACGCCTCCGCCAGCGCGCTGGCCTCCGCGTCCTCCATGGTCCCGGCCGCCGCGGCCGCCCGCAGCCGCTCCGGTGTCGGGGCGCTGGCCACCCCGGCCGCCATGCCGGCCCAGCGGGCCAGGTCCACGATCGGGATCAGCCCGCCGTGCTTGAGGTCGAGCTGCCCGCGGCGCTCGCCGGAGTGCTCGACCACGAACTCGCGCCAGAACCCGGTCGGCGGCCGGAACGACAGCGCGAACCGGGCCAGCATCCGCAGCAGGCCGGGGTGCCCGGGTTGCGCCTCCCACAGGCCATCGCCGAGAACGCCGCCGCTGCTCCACACCGGACGGCTGTCAGCCAGCACCGACACCAGGATCAGCGCCTGGTCCTGGGTCGGGTCATCGGCCAGGCTCCGCGCGGCCCGCCGCCAGGACGCCAGCGACCGGGCGAACAGCGGGCTGGCCGCGCTGGCCCCGTGCTGGTCGGACGGCACCCCGCAGGCCCGCAGGCCTTCCGCCACCGCCCGCGCCACCCCGTGCACGTACTCGGCCGTTCCCGGCTCGTCGCCCTCCCAGGCCAGCGCGCTGTCCACGTCGGAAGACGGCACCGCCTCGCGCCGGGCCAGGCTGCCCAGCGCGTACCAGGTGAACGGGGCCGGCGGCGGCCCGGCGGCCCGCACCGCCAGCTCGGCCAGCCGCCCGGTCAGCGCGTCGAGGACGACCGAACGGACCGCGGTCAGGTGCTCGGCCGCCACCCGCGCGTCGTGCAGAGCGATGATCATCGGGTTCAGCCCGGCCGCCGCCGCGGCCAGTTCGCCCGGGTTCCCGGCCCGCGCGATGGCCCGGCGCAGCAGCAGCGGCGTGCGCCCCGCCGCCGCGACCAGGTCGCCGTCGTCGACCACACCCAGGACCTGGCCCGCCGCCGAGAGCACCGGGATGTGGTGGACGTTGCGCTCGAGCATGTCGAGCAGGACGTCGCTGGCCAGCCGGTCATCGGTCACCGTGTAGGCCGGGGCGGTCATGACGGCGGAGACCGGCTCGTCCGGGCTGAGACCGTCCCCGATCACCCGTATGCGCAGGTCACGGTCGGTCATTATGCCGAACGTCGCCGCCATCCGCACCACTACCGCGCTCACGCCCCGGTCGGTCATCCGCCGGGCCGCCTCACGGATCGTCTCGTCCCCCCGGCACAGCAGCGGCGGCGTCCTGATCAGCGCGCCCACCCGGCCCGGCGCGAAGATCGCCTGGCCGCGCGGATGGGGTCCCGGGGACCCCGCGATGTCCTCCATGGCCCGGCGGTCAGTCGTCAGGCGGGCTCGTCGCCCACCGCCGCGAGCTCCTCGAACCGGTGCTCGGCCAGCACCTCGGCCGGGCGGCCGCGCAGCCGGGCCAGGTAGTACAGGGCGCCGATGGCGCCGAGCACACCGGTGAAGGTGAACGCGCCCCACTGGAAGTACCAGTGGTCGGCGCCGTACACCGCGGGCCGCGGCCAGGCCAGGTTGACCATGACGCCGACCTGGAACACGACGGCCAGCAGGTTCACCACCAGGCCCCAGCGGCCCAGGTTGAAGTACGGGCCGTGTTCCGGGGTCGGCCACCTTCCGCGCAGCCGCGCGATCAGCAGCGGCCCGGTGACGCACAGGTAGGCGATGTAGAACATGATGATCGCCACCGAGGTGAGCACGAAGAAGGCGCGCTGGTTGCCCACGTTCAGGACCAGCAGCAAGATCGTGAGCACGCCGATGACGATGGACGGGACCAGCGGCGTCTTGGACTTGCCGTGCACCTTGGCGATGGCCGAGGCGAACGGCAGCCGGGCGTCGCGGCCCATCGTGAAGATCATCCGGATGCCGCCGGCGTGCACGGCCAGGCTGCACACCGTGATCGCGATCAGCGAGTCGATCAGGAACACGTTGCCGACCACGGTGCCCAGCGTCGCCTTGACCAGGTACGGCAGCCCGGAGGTGCCGAGCTCCTTGGCGTGGATGTTCGGCACCGACATCTCGCCGAACAAGATGACCAGCAGGCCGGCTATCCCGGCCGCGATCAGCGCGCGCAAGATCCCGGGCGGGGCGTTCTTCCGCGGGTCCAGGGTCTCCTCGGCCAGTGACCCGGCCGTGTCGAACCCGTACATCACGTACGCGCTCATCAGCCCGGCCACCAGGAAGGCGCCGAAGTAGCCCCACGGATAGGTGGCGCCGAGGTTGAACGTGTCGAAGATGACGGCCGGGCTCCGCTTGATGTGCACGGCCAGCAAGATGATCAGCAGCGACACCCCGACCAGCTCGGCCGCCACGCCGAAGTTGTTGATCCGCGCCATCGTCTTGACCCCGACCATGTTGATGATCGTGGTGAACACCACCAGCGCTGCCGCCAGCAGCAGCGCGTTCTTGGCGCCGCCCGGCGTCGACACCAGGCCGATGTCCGCCTTGGCGCCGATGATCTCGAATGCCGACGAGATCTGCGGCGCCACGACCTGGTAGGCGACCGCCACCGCGGCCAGCGTCACGATCGCGCCCACGCTCAGGATCCAGCCGCCGAAGAACGCGGTGAACGGCCGGGCGATCTGCTTGGCCCACTGGTAGACCGAGCCGGCCAGCGGGTACTGCCCGGCCAGCTCGGCGAAGCACAGCGCGACCAGGAACTGCCCGGCGAACACGGCGGGCCAGGTCCAGATGAACGCCGGGCCGCCCGAGGCGAAGCCGAAGAAGAACAGCTCGAACACGCCGGTCATGATGGAGATGTAACTGAACCCCGCGGCGAACGAGGAGAACAGCCCGAGCGAGCGGTCGAGTTCTTGCTTGTAACCGAATTTAGCTAGTTCGTCGGTATCCGAGCTCGGCATCGCCATGGCCCGCTCTCCTTCCGCCGGATGAAATCATTGTGAACCGAACGACTCCCGGGTTAAAGGGCGTCACGGCGTGGCGGTTTCACTGGGCGGCCGGCGTCGCCCCGGCCTACGCGGTGCCGTATACCTGGATCAATGGGCGAGCAGCGTGCGCGGGCAGGCGCCGCCAGCCGCGGTTTCGACCTGCTCAGCCTGGGCAGTTTCGTCATCCTGGGACTGCCCGACGGCATGCTCGGCACCGCGTGGCCGTCCATGCGCGTCACCTTCGGTGCCCCCGTCGGCGATCTCGGCCTGATCCTGCTCATCACCACGGTCGGGTCCGTGCTGGTCACCGCCTTCGTCGGGCGGCTGATCCGGCGCCTGGGCGTGCCCGCCCTGCTGGCCGTGGCCGGGGTGCTCGCCGCGGCCGGGTACGCCGGGTTCGCGGTCGCGCCCGGCCTGTGGCTGGTGCTCGGCGTGGCCGTGCTGCTGGGCCTGTCGGCCGGCATGATGGACGGCGGCCTCAACACCGCGGTGGCGCTGACCGGCCGGCCGCGCCTGCTCAACCTGCTGCATGGGGCCTACGGCGTCGGCACCGCGATCGGCCCGCTGGTCGTCACCGCCGCCATCCTCACCGGCTCGTGGCGGCCCGCCTACCTGTTCCAGGTCGCGCTGGACCTGGGCATGGCGGGACTGTGGCTGCGGCAGCGGCGCCACGACCGGGCCCTGGCCGCTGAAGCTCCGCCACCGGAGCCCGCCGCGCCGTCCCCGCAGCCGTCCGACGGCTGGACCCGGCGCCGTTATGTCGGCGTGGTGACCGCCGGGATGGGCGTCTTCTTCGTCTACACCGGCCTGGAGGTCGGCGCCGGGCAGTGGGAGGCCAGCTTCTGCCGCGGGCCGCTGCACCTGTCGCCGGGCGCGACCGGCCTGGCCGCGTTCGGCTACTGGGGCGCGCTGACCGCCGTCCGGATCGGCCTGGCCCTGCGGCCCGTCCCGCCGCAGGCCGTAGTGCGCTGGGGCAGCGCGATCAGCGTGCTCGCCTGCGCCGTCATCTGGTGGCAGCCGGACGTCGCGGTCACCGTGGCCGCCTTCGCCGTGCTCGGCGGCGCGCTCGCTGGCGTCTTCCCGGCCCTGATCGCGCTCACCCCGGTCCGCCTCGGCGACCAGCGCGCGCACGACGTCATCGCCTGGCAGGTGGGCGCGGCGGCCGCCGGGGGAGCGGGGGTGTCCGCCGTCATCGGCCTGCTCATCGGGGCCACCAGCCTGGACGTCCTCGGCCCGGCTATCACCGTCCTGTCCCTGGTTCTCGTCGGTACCGAGCTGATCCTGGGCCGCCTCGCCCCGATCGGGGAATAAGCCTGGCCGGGCCCGGATTGTCCGCGATAGGGGAGCGAGAACGGAGTGGCGATGACCATCCAGGACATTGACCGGAGCACGTTCGAGGCGGACTGGGCCGCGTGGCACCGCCAGCACGAGGAACTGCGGGCCGGCCCGCACGGCTTCCTCGCGATCACCGGGCGGCACTGGCTGACCGCCGAGCCGCAGCGCTTCGACGACGCCCCCGGCGCCTGGTCAGCGGCCGATGACACCGTAACGGTCACGCTCGATGACGGCGAAGACCTCGCGGTGGACGGTGAGCCGGTGCACGGGACATACACCTTCGCCCCGATCCCCGAGCGCGGCCAGGTCAACGCCATCTCTGGCGACGCCGCCATCGAAGTGGCCAGGCGCGGCGGCCACATGATCGTCCGGCCCCGGCATCCCGGTCATCCCACCCGGACCGGCTACCCGGGTACCCCCGCCTACGACCCGGACCCGCATTGGGTCATCGAGGGCCGGTACCTGCCCTACGACGAGCCGCGCGATGTCACCGTCGGCGCGGTGGTGGAGGGCCTGCAGCACGTGTACGACGCCCCCGGCGAGATCGAGCTCACCGTGGACGGCCAGACCCTCCGGCTGATCGCCTTCAACGGCTATAAGCCAGGCAGCCTGGGTGTCCTGTTCACCGACGCGACCTCAGGCGTCACCACGTACCCGGCCAACCGCTCGCTTCCGGTCGCGGCGCCGGCGGCTGACGGCACGGTCACCCTCGACTTCAACCGTGCCGTCAACCTGCCCTGCGCCTACACCGAGTTCGCCACCTGCCCGCTACCGCCCGCCGGGAACCATCTCCCGGTCGCGGTCGAGGCGGGGGAGAAGATGCCCCGTGAGCAGCGCCCGCCGGCCGGCCGCATCCCCTAGGGCGCACCGTCCCGGTCTTCTCCTGGACCGTGCCCGTGCTCGCGTGCGCGATGTTGTCCACGAACGCGGGCAGCTGGAACAGCACCGGCCCGGAAGCCAGCGAGATGGCCTGACCGCGCAGCCAGGAGCTGGGCACTCCGCGCCCTACCACCAGGCTGCCGTCGGACCTCTGCGCGGCCAGCGAGTCGAGCAGCGTCACGCTGGCGTTGGCGATACCCCAGGCGTGCGGGGAGAAGCCGTTACCCGCCTCCGGGTGCACCCCGGTCCACGGCGAGCCCAGGTTCGGGAACTGCTGGCTCTCCCACCACGAGTACGGCCCGTCCTGCCCGTTCGCGATCATGACCTGGTAGCTGGCGATGCCCTGGGACCGGTAGTCGCGTTGCCGCTGACCGTAGCCGTTGACCCCGGTCTTCAGCTCGTCGCCGGCCCGGATGATCTGGGTGTAGATGAACCCGCTGTTGTAGGCGTTGATCAGGCTCGCGTCCGGCAGCTTGGTGATCTGCGCGACGCCGGCCAGCCACGACCCCCTGGCTGTTGCCGGCCTTCTGGCGTACGCCTGCGGGTTACTCCGTGTGCCGCGGCAATCATCCGTAAGCAGGATGCGCGGCCGGATCGTCCTGCGGCATCCTGGCAGGGTGGGGATTACCGGCGCTCCGCCGCAGGCCGCTCCCGCCCGGCGGCGGGTCCCGGCCCGGACCCGGCTGGACTTCTGGTTCGACGGGACGCTCCTGGTGGCGTACACGCTGGCCTACAGCCTGGGGTTCACCGGGCTCGCCATCCACGAGTGGCTCGGTCTCGGCATCGGGCTGGCCCTGCTGCTCCACCTCACGCTGCACTGGGACTGGGTGGTCCGCACCACCAGGAAACTGTTCACCCGGAGCGGCCGGGATCGCGGTCTTTGGGTGCTTAACCTGGCTCTGCTGGTCGTCATGACGCTGTGCGTGCTCTCCGGCGTGCTGATCAGCCAGGTCGCGCTCTACCAGCTCGGGATCACCGTTCACCCCGGGCCGTTCTGGACGAACGTGCACGACACCACCTCCAAGCTGACCCTGATCCTCGTCTCGGTGCACGTCGCGGTGCGCTGGCGCTGGATCGTCAGCGTCGGCCGCCGTCTGCTCGGTAACCTTCGGCCGGGCCGCTCGCGGAGGTCCCGGTGAAGTTCGCCCGGCAGCTGGCCGCCGTCCTGCTCCTGGTGGGCACGATCGTCGCCCTGGGCCTGGCCTGGGGACATCTCAGCGGAGCAGGCCAGTCGTTTCCAGGCGGCTTCGGGTTCGCCGGCGGGGGCGGCGGCCCCGGCTTCAGCCTGTCCGATTCCCGCGACCTGATCAGGACCGCCGAGATCGAGGCCCTCATCATGACCGTGGTGATCACGATCAGCGCCATCCGCCTCGTGCGCCGTCGGCGGGCCCGTCGCGCCGGCCCTGGCCCGGTCCCCGGCCCGTCAGAGCATGATCCCGTGTTAGCAGCGGGTCAGGGAGGGGTCAGGCAGCTTTCTGAGGCGCGGCCGAGGAAGGCGGTGGCGCACTTGAAGGTCTCGCCGACGGGCGGGCCCGCCAGCCGGGCCTGGTACTCCCGGTACCGGGTCATCTCCCACTCCTGCCCGCGGGCCGGCAGCGAGTCGAGCCCGGGCTCGGGCAGCGGCCGCCAGGACCAGGACGCGATGGCGGCCGACCCTGGCTTGATGAAGTCGGCGTGATCCAGGTAGTAACCCATCTGGTTCCTGACGAACCGCAGGCCGCCGAACGTGCCCTCGATGACGTCACGCTCGTCCGGGCCGTGACCGGCCAGGACGGCGTCGTAGGCGTCCGGGTGGTAGCGCACCAGGGTGGCGTCCACCATGGTGACCCACCACACCGCCTCGCTGACCGCCGCGAACGCGTGCGGCTGGTCCCAGCCCCGGGCCCGCAGCAGCCGGTCGATCGTTTCCCGCATCGCGGTGATCGTCCAGTCCAGCGCGTCACCCACGGCCGCGGGGCCGCTGGCGTTCAGCCGGTTCCACGCGACCCGGCAGCGGGCCGAGCAAAAGCGCGCGTGCTCCCGGCGCGGGGTGAACCCGGCGCCGCACTGCGCACAGTTCCTGGTGTCGGTCACCACACTCCATGTTACGCGTAACGGGTACGCTACCTGCGTCGAAACGTTTAAGTCGGAATGAACACTTGATGACGGGAAGGCGTCTTGCGCCCTGTCTGCCCCGAGCCCGCGGTCGCGCTGGGATACTCGACGGCACGGAAACCGGAACGGGGCTGCGGTGACTTCGACGATACTGACGCAGATCGACGATGCCCTGACGGCGGCGGCCATCGTCATCGGCGGCGCTTTCGCCTACCTCAAGTTCATCAAGGGCCGGGTGCTCAACGCCGCGGTCGGCTATGAGATCACGGCGGCCGTGACGGCGCACACGGTCACCCGCAGGCACACGCCGCTCCACTCTTCCACCGGGGCCATCGCGGTCGAGGTGGCGATCAGGAACAACGGCCAGGTCGCCCTCACCGTGCCGCGGGACTCCGTGCAGCTCGTTTCGGTCAGCTCGATCACCGCGGAGGAACTCGGCCGCCACGGGCACGACCTGACCCAGGAGCCGGTGAGCTGGAAGGAGCCCGATGCGTACTTCGCCAGCGCGAACATCCTGCTCGACGACGGCGAGGAGCCATCGGCCGACCTGGTGCTCGGACCGGGGGATGTGCTCACGCTGGCCGCGGTGTTCGCCGTCCCCAGCGGGCATAACGCCGCCGCCTACCTCGTTGTCCTGAACAGCTACACCGTCTCCCGCCGGTGGCTGCGGCTTTCCGGCCGCTGGAGCGAGACGCGTAAACTGGTAGTGCCTGACCAGGAAGCTGTCTAGGCGAATGGAGTCGTGGTGGCATTCGAATCTGGCGCCCCGCGGCCGCCCGGAGCCATGAGCAAGCCCCCGCGACGGCTGCGGCGCAGCTGCCCGCACGATGGCGGCGACCTGCTTCGTGACGCCCTCGGCGAGTTTATCTGCGAGGTCTGCGGCCGGGCCTGCAACGAGGAAGGCACCGACCCGGGCCGGGACGGCTGACCCCTCTCGCGCTAAGCGGCTCGGCCCGCCCCCTCTGCGAGCCGGAACCGCCCGGCGCGTCCTCGCCCACGTGTCCCGTGACACCGCGTGCAGCAGCAGCCTGCCAGTCACATGGCCGCGACCCCATGCAAAACTTCGCAGAACCGCAGATTTCCGGGCCAGTCGGGCCAGTCGGCCAGGCGGACCGGGCGGGCGGACCTCGAGCGGGGGTGATACGGGCGACGGCAGGGATCTTCTCACGGAAACTCCCGCTTCGCCCTCCACGAATCCGGAGTGCCGCCTTGGCGATGTCAGTATCCGCCGCTGTCGCGGTCAACGGGGGTGGCGGTCGCGGGCGCCTGGCCGCCCCCCACGACGATCTCGTGCCACTGCCCGCCGCCGGACCACACGCCGTTCCCCTTGGCCTGCCCCGGGTTCGTGTCCGCGCTGGCGGTGTACAGCGGGTGCCCGTCGTAGGTGGCCTGCAGCGACCCGTCCGGGCGCGCGATCGCGCCGAGGGTCCCGGTGACCCCGGCGCCCCTGACCGCGGGCGCGGTCACCGGCGGCCAGGCCCGGGCGCAGCTCGCCTCGCACGCCGACATCGTGGCGTTATCCGGCCCGAACCAGTAGAGGGTGTAGCCCTCGGCGTCGGTCAGCACGGTGACGTCGCCGACCCGGTCGGTCTCCAGGATCGTCGCCGCCGTCGCGGTCCCGGAGCCGGGCGGCTGGGCCAGCCGCAGCGCCCAGCCCGTGCCGGCCACGACCACCAGGGCGACGACGGCCAGTGCCAGCAGCCAGCGGCGCCGTCGCCGGCGCCGCGCCACGTTGCGCATCAGCCTGCTGAGCTGCGCCCCGCCGGGCGCGGATCCGGCTGGCCGGCCCCGCGGCGGATCCTGGCCGGGCATCTCCGCCGCCACCTGGCAGGCCGGCCGGCGCAGCAGGCCGGGCAGCCCGGCCAGGTCAGCCAGTTCGGCCCGGCAGGCCGCGCAGGACGCCAGGTGCCGCACCACCACCGCCCGGTCGGCGGGAAGGATGGAGCCGGTCAGGTATACACCCAGCTGCGACCGGACCCCGGCGCACGCACCCGAACTACCCATATATAACCGCCCAGCCCTGTGTCTCCCCTGCCCGGTAGAACGTCCGTACCCGCAGGTCAGTTCACCCGCCGCCGTCCACGCTCTGAACACGGACGCCAGGACCGGACGGTTCACGGCGGCGACGCCGCGGCCTGCACGTTACGCTGCGTCCGTGCTCCTCCCTCACTGGCGTGCCTGCCTGGCCGCCGCCGCCGCACTGTGCCTCACCAGCTGCTCCTCGGCGGCCCTGTCAGCCCTCACGGTCCCATCCAGCTCGTCGGCCGCCGTCGGCGGCGATGCCGCCAGCACGGCCGGGAACTCCTCCGTAGCCTCCGGCCACGCGCTGCTCCGCGTCCACGACCCGCGCCGGGTCACCGGCACGATGCCCGCTCACTGCACTTTCAGGGATCACGGCCAGCTGCCCGACCCGCGGTGCACGCCTGGGGCCGTCGACCCGGTCGTCACGCAGGGGAACCTGCGCTCGACCATCTGCCATCCGGGATACACCAAGACGGTAAGACCGTCGTCGTCGCAGACCGACACGTTCAAGTACGACGTGGCCTACCCGGCCTACAGCGAGCCGCATTCCAAGAGGACCGAGCTCGACCACCTGGTCTCACTGGAACTCGGCGGCGCCAACGACGCCGCCAACCTGTGGCCGGAGTACCCGCCCACCCCCAACCCCAAGGACAAGGTGGAGAACGCTCTGCACGCCGCCGTCTGCGACGGCAAGGTCACGCTGAAAGCCGCGCAGAACGCCATTGCCGCCAACTGGGAGACGGCCGAGCGCAAACTAGGCCTCAGCTAAGGTGCCGATCATGATCGACGCCGCGGACCGTGACCTGCTCCCGCTCTTCCCCGAGTACAGCTCGGTCTCGCCGGACGGGGAGCTGGCCATCGGCGGCGTCGGCGTGCGTGAGCTCGCCGAGCGCTTCGGCACGCCCGCCTACATCGTCGACGAGGCCGGCCTGCGCGCCCAGGCCCGCCGGTTCTCCGACGGCCTCGCCGCCCGCCACCCGAACTCCGGCGTGTCGTTCGCCTCCAAGTCGTTCCCCTGCCTGGCCGCCTACCAGGTGGCCGCCGCCGAAGGCCTCAGCATCGACGTGGCCGGGCCGGCGAGCTCGTCATGGCCCTGGCCGCCGGGGTCCCGCCCGAGCAGCTCTACCTGCACGGCAACGCCAAGACCACCGCCGAGCTGACCATGGCCCTCGACGCGGGCGTGGGGACCGTGGTGGTGGACAACTTCGACGACATCGACCGGCTCGAGCAGCTCGCCACGAAGCCGCAAAAAGTACTGATCCGGATCATCCCCGGGGTGGCGCCGGTCACCCACGAGTCCCAGTCCACCGGCGGCGACGACTCCAAGTTCGGGCTGCCCCTGGACCAGGCCCGCGAGGCCATCGCCCGGATCAGGGGAAGCCAGCAGCTGCACCTGGATGGCCTCCACTTGCACATCGGGTCGCAGATCCTGGACACCGAGCCGTTCGCCCGGGCGGTCGAGGCGGTGTCCGTGCTCGGCGCGTTCGACGTCTACGACGTCGGCGGCGGTCTCGGCGTCCGCTACACCCTGGCCGATCGGGCGCCCACGGTCGAGGAGTACCTCGACACGATCGCCGCGGCCGCCCGCACGTACCTCCCGGGCGGCGCGAAGCTGCTGATCGAGCCGGGCCGGTCGCTGGTGGCCCGCTCGTGCGTCACGCTGTACCGGGTCACCACCGTCAAGCGCACCGGCCGCACCTTCGTCGCGGTGGACGGCGGCATGGCCGACAACCTCGACGCGGCGCTCACCGGCCAGGGCTTCGAAGCCGCCCTGGCCACCCGGATGACCGCCGGGCCGGACGAGGTAACCCAGCTCGTCGGCCGCCAGTGCGAGTCCGGTGACCTGCTCGTGGACCGCCTGCCGCTGCCCGCGCCCCGGGTCGGTGACCTGATCGCGATGCCGGTCACCGGCGCGTACACGTACACGCTGGCCAACAACTACAACGGCGCGCTGCGCCCGCCCATCGTGTTCTGCCGGGATGGAAAAGCCAAGATCATGGCCGAACGGGAGACCCACGACCACGTCCTGTCCCTGCACCGCCCCGCGCTGGAGTCGCCCCGTTGAGCGAACCCCGCGATCCGCTCGCGCTGATACCGCAGCTGCGCGGGTCAACCACGTCGGAGAGCCTCACCACGGTCCTGGTGGCCACGGCCGGGAGGCGTACGTGTGGGCGCTGTTCGCCGCGCTCGGGCTGTTCGTGGCCGGCGGCGCGGTCTCGGTCACGCACGGCGTCCAGGAGCTGTTCCACCCCGAGCCGGCCGGGCATTTCGTCATCGGGTACATCGTGCTGGCCGTGTCCTTCCTGCTCGAGGGAACCTCGTTCCTGCAGTCGGTCCGGCAGGCCAGATCCGAGGCCGCCTCGTTCCAGCGGGACCTGATCGAGCACGTGCTGGCCACCTCCGACCCCACCTTGCGGGCCGTGTTCGCCGAGGACTCCGCCGCCCTGACCGGCCTGGTCATCGCCGCGGCCGGGCTGGGCCTGCACCAGCTGACCGGCTCGGCGACGCCGGACGCCATCGCGTCGATTCTGGTCGGCGCGCTGCTCGGCGTCGTCGCGATCATCTTGATCAACCGCAACCTGCGGTTCCTGGTCGGCGAGGAAGCCGACCCCCGGGTCCGGTCGGCCGCTATCCGGGCCCTGCTCGCGATGCCGGAGGTGGCCCGGGTCACCTACCTGCGGCTGGAAATCGTCGGCCCGCGGATGATCTACGTCACCGGCGACGTCGACCTCACCGGCGACGACAGCGAATCTCACGTGGCCGTCCGGCTGCGCGCGCTGGAGGCCGAATTCTGCGCGACCCCGGCGGTGGCCGGCGCCGTGCTGAGCCTGTCCGCTCCCGACGAGCCCGACCTCCAGCCCTAGCCGTCGCGGCCGACGGGCAGGAACACGCACTTGGTGGCCAGGTACGTCCGCAGCCCTTCGGGCCCGTACACGCTGCCCATGCCGCTCGCCTTACGTCCGCCCCAGGGCGCCCCGATATCGGGCACGTACAGATTTACCCCGAACGTCCCTACCCGCGCCCGCCGTGCCACCTCGAGCCCGCGCTCGGGGTCGCCGGTCCACACGCTCCCGGCTAGCCCGTACCGGGAGTCGTTGGCGATCACGACGGCCTCCGCCTCGGACTCGTACGGGATCACCGTCACCACCGGTCCCCAGATCTCGTCCCGGGCGATGGCCATCCCGGCGTCGGCGTCGGCGAACACGGTGGGCTCGTAGTAGTAGCCGCGCACCGGCGCGGCCGGGCGCCGCCCGCCGGCCACGATCCGCGCGCCCGCCGTGACCCCGGCCGTCACGCAGGATTCCACCAGCACCCGCTGCCGGGGGCTGGCCAGCGGTCCCATCGTGGTCTCCTCCGCCATCGGGTCGCCCATCATGAAGCCGGCCGCCTGGCCCGCCAGCGCCGAGACCGCCTCGTCGTACCGGCTCCGCGGGGCCAGCACCCGGGACATGGTGAAGCAGGCCTGCCCGGAGTTGGCGAAGCACAGGAAGCCGAGTTCCGCCGCGGCCGCGGACAGGTCCACGTCGTCGAGGACGATGGCGGCCGACTTCCCGCCGAGCTCGAGGCTGGCCGGCTTGAGCATCTCGCCGCAGATCGCGGCGATCCGCCGCCCGCCCGGCGTCGGCCCGGCCACCGCCACGATGTCCACGTCCGGGTGCGCGGCCAGCAGTTCCGCCACCTGGCCGGTGCCGGTGACGAGGTTGAAGACGCCAGGCGGGAAGTCCGCCGCCTCGAACGCCTCGGCCAGGATGTACGCGGACAGCGAGGTCTCGGCCGCGGGCTTGAGCACGATCGTGCAGCCCGCGGCCAGGGCCGGGGCCAGCTGGCAGAAGGCCAGGATGAGCGGGTAGCTCCAGGACGCGATGACCGCCGCTACCCCGGCCGGCTCCTGCCGCACCATGGTGCGCCCGGTGAAGCTGACCGCCTCCCGCATCTCCTCGGCCGGCATCTCCCGGGCCAGGGCCGCGTAGTACCGGATGATCCCGCACGGGACCGACACGTTGTTCTGCCGGGAGAGCCGGATCGGCATGCCCATCTCCGCCGTGACCAGCCGGGCGGTGTCCTCGCCCCGGGCCTCGAGCGCCGCCGCCAGCCGCTCCATGGCCGCCGCCCGCTCGGCCGGGTCGGCCCGCGGCCACGGTCCGGCGTCGAAGGCCGCCCGGGCCGCGCTCACCGCCACCTCGACGTCCGCCTCGGTCATCGAGGGGACGGCGCCGGTGACTTCCTCGGTCGCCGGGTTGACGATCGTGATCACATCGGCCGACCCGGACCCGACGAGGCGCCCGCCCGCGTAGACGTCCCGGTACTCGAGCAACGCGAGTCCCTTCCGGAAACTCCCCGTCGGCAGTTAAGGTGCCTGTTAATCTCTACGGCTGACGCGTAGGTTGTCAAGTATCACTTCGGGCCGCACCCGGTGCACCATCGCCATGGGCGTACGATCTGATCATGGCGGCACTGGACCGGGAGAACGCCGCCCTCCGCGAGCTGGTCACCGTGTACCGGTACCTGTCCGGGCTGGCCCTGCAGGACGCCGACCTGGCCGGGGTGGTGCGGCTGATCTCCGACCGGACCGCGGCCACCGTCGCCGTCCTCACCCAGCTCATGGACGTGCTGACCGCGGCCGCACCCGGCGTGAGCGAACAGAAGGCCGCCGCCGACGTGCGGGAGCACATGGTCCACCCCCGGCTCGGCCAGGTGCTGCGGGCGTCCCGGCTGAGCCAGCGCGCGCTGCGCCTGCCGAAGGTCGGCGGCATGCCCGCGATCATCGTCGCGCCCATCCTGGTCGGTGACGAGGTGCCGTCCTACCTGATCACCATCGACCCGTCGGAGAACCTGTTCGGCGAGGACATGAGCCTGCTGGTGACCGAGCACGCGGCCACCATCTGCGGCGTCATCCTCGGCCGGGAGCGGGTGGTGGCCGCGGCCGCCCGCCGTGTCCGCGACGACCTGGTCGAGGGGCTGCTGCTCGGCCGCGGCCGGGACCACGCCGACGCCAGCCGCTGGGCCGCCCACCTCGGCTACGACCCGGCCCGGGACCATAACGTGATGGCGATCGCGTTCGGCCTGCCCGCCTCGCCGCCAGCCGATGCCGCGGCCCAGCGGCAGCGGATCTGGGAGAGCATCGAGCACTTCATCGGCACCCGGGCCCCCGACGCGATCATCTCGGCCCGCGAATCCGAAGTCGTGGTGGTGACCACCGCGCCTGACGGACCCGGGCAGGACGCGCACCAGCTCGCCGCCGCCTGCCTGACCCGGCTGGCCGAGCTGTACCCCGCGGTCAAGGTCGTGATCGGGATCGGCGGGACCTGCCGCGACCCGGGGGAGATCGCCCGGTCCTACGCGCAGGCCCAGCGCACCACCCAGACCCTGCAGCGGCTCGGCCGGTCCGGCGCGGTCTCGGCGTTCGGCGACCTCGGCATCTTGCGGCTGCTGCTCCAGGTGCCCGAGCTGGCCGAGCTGCGCTCGTTCGCCGCCGACGTGCTCGGCAAGCTCAGCGTGCACACCCATGAGCACAAGTCGGAATACCTGACCACGCTGGCCTGCTACTTCCGGGAGAACAACAGCCCGCAGCGGGCCTCGCGCATCCTGCATGTGCACCCCAACACGGTGGCCTACCGGGTCAAGCGGATCGAGGAGATCACCGGGTTGCGCCTCGACGACTACAGCGACCGGCTCATCGCCCAGGTGGCGCTGGAGATCCTCGACTCACTGGGGGAGCAGGCATGACCATCCCGCTGCTGCGGACAACCGGCCGGCGGGTGCTGGTCTGCGACGGCGCGATGGGCACCATGCTGCACGCGGCCGGCGCCGCCCTCGACCGCTCGCTGCCCGAGCTCAACCTGGCCGATCCGGGCCTGGTCGCCGCGATCCACGAGAGCTACCTGAGCGCGGGCGCGGACATCATCCAGGCCAACACGTTCGGCGCCAACCGCCTGTGGCTCGGCGACCACGGTTTTCCCGACAAGGTGGACGAGATCAACCGGGCCGGGGTCCGGATCGCCCGCGCCGCCCAGCAGCGGTGCGAGCGCGACGTGCTGGTGGCCGGGTCGGTCTCGCCCGCCGTCACGGCCCGGCAGCGCCGGCTCCTCGGATCGGCCGAACGGGCCGAGGTGATCAGGGAACAGGTCCAGGCCTTGCTGGCCCACGGCGACGAACCGGGCGTGGACCTGCTCATCCTGGAGACCTTCGGCTACCTCGACGAGCTGGTCGAGGCGGTCGGCGTGGTCACCGGCCTGTGCGACGTGCCGGTCATCGCCCAGGCCACCTTCGCCGACGACGCGCACACCCTGGGCGGCGAGACCCCGCGCGAGGTCGCGACCGTGCTGTCCGCCCTGCCGGTGGCCATGCTCGGGACGAACTGCACCATCGGCCCGCAGCGGATGCTGACCGTGGCGCAGGACCTCGTCCGGTACGCGTCGGTGCCGGTCAGCGCGCAGCCCAACGCCGGCCAGCCGCGGCGCACCGGGCCCCGCAATTTCGAGTTCAGCATCGACGGCGGCTACTTCGCCCGCTACTTCCGCCGCTTCGCCGAGGCCGGGGTGTCCCTGGTCGGCGGCTGCTGCGGCACTACCCCGGCGCACATCCGCGCCGCGGCCGACGCGGTCCGGACGGACCCGAGGACCCCGGAAAGCCCCCAGGCCCGGCGCACCCATCTCGCGGGCGCCGTGCGGGCCGCCGGAACCCCAGGATCCGGGCTAGCCCCGTTCGCCGGGCCGCTGGCCGACCAGCTGGCCGGCGGCCGCTTCATCGTCGCGGCCGCGTTCGCCTCCGGCGGCCGTCCCGACGAGGCCCTGGATGCGGTGGCGGCACTGCAGGCCCACGGCGCCGGGGTGTTCGCGGTCCAGCCGGTCCAGAGCGCCCGCACCCGCTCCGACTCCCTGGACCTGGCCCTGCACCTGCAGGCGCAGGCCGGCGTGGAGACCATCGCCGCGCTGACCACCTGGGACAAGACCATCATGACCCTGCAGGCCGACCTTCTCGGCGCCCACGCCCTCGGCCTGCGCAACGTCATCTGCACGACCGGCAGCCCGCCGGTGCTCGGCGACTACCCGGCCGTGGACGGCATCTGGGAGGTCGACTCGCTCGGCCTGATCGCGCTGCTGGCCGGGCTGAACGCGGGCCGCGACTCCAACGGCCTGGCCACCGCGAGCACCACCTCGTTCTGCATCGGCGCCCGGGTCGAACCCGGCGCCCGCGACCCCGGCGCCGAGCTGGCCCGGACCCGGGCCAAGGTCCGGGCCGGGGCGCACTTCCTGGTGAGCAGGCCGGTCTACGAGCTCGGCCCGCTGCGCCGGATGGCGGACGCCCTGGCCGCCGAGACTCCGCCCGCCGAGCAGGTCCCGCTGCTGCTCTCGGTCGCCCCGCTGCGCAGCTTCGAGGAGGCGGACTACCTGGCCAACGAGGTCCCCGGGGTGAGCATCCCGCCGGAGGTACTGCGGATCATGGAGCGGGCCGGCCGCGGCGCCGCCCGCGCGGCCGGCATCGACCTGGCCGCCGCCCTCGTCCGCGAGGCCCGCGACCTGGTCCGCGGCGTGATCATCACGGTCGCCGAGGACGACCCGGCCGGCCTCGCCCCCCTGCTGGCCGCCGCTACCCGGACCTGAGCGGTCACTCGGCCCGGAGCGGCCGGGCCGGATCTGATCGCGCGGCCAGCAGCGCGGGCACCGCGGCGAGCAGGTTGGCCACGGCGAGCACCCCCGCCACCAGGGCCACGATCAGGACCGGCTCGACCACGGCCACCGGCACGACGCCGAAGTTCGTGGCGAATACCCGCCACAGCACCCGGCCCGCCGCGATGCCAGCTGGCGCCCCGATGACGATACCGATCAGCGCCACCGTGGTGGCCTGCCAGCAGACGGCCGCGGCGAGCTGACGGCGGACGAATCCCAGCGCCTTGAGCAGCCCGGTTTCGGCGCGCCGCCGGGCCACGCTGACCAGCAGCAGGTGCAGCAGCGTGGCGGCGCCGAACACGGTCAGCGCCAGCGCGAGCAGCAGCGGGAAGTTCACCGACTCGCCGAAGTTGACCAGCACGGTCGGCTTGGCCGGCCGGTCGCGAAGTCGGGATACTTGCTGACGTACCGGGCCAGCGCGGCGTTCCCGGCGGTCCCGTCGGCCGCCCGGACCAGCACTACCGTCGGGAGGCTGTTCTGCACCGAACGCCGGCAGGCGGCCTGCTTCGGCCCCGGCGGGCACTGGGCGCTGACGAAGGCGCTGGTCGTCATCACCGCTCCTTTTCCCAGCCCGCCGGTGCCGGCGTTGAGCGACGCCCGGCCGATCACACGGAAGCTCGCCGTGTGCGGCTTCCCGTCCGGGTCGGCCACCGTCACCCGGACGGTCCCGCCCACCCGGGCGCCGGTGGCGTGCATCGTGGCCACGCCGAGCATGACGTCCCGGTCGCCGCGGGGCACGCGGCCGTCGAGCGCCGACAGCAGGGCGGGTCCGCGGACCGGGGTCATCGCCACCGTGAGGACGTGCTTGCCGTTGACGTTGACCTCGACGTACGCGCCCAGGGTGATCTGCTCGATGGCCCGGTCGCGGCGCAGGCTGTCCAGCAGCGGCCCGGTAACGGCCTGCTGGCCGCCGGGTTCCCCGTTGCCGCTGAACTGGGCCTGGTACGGGGCGCCGTACAGTCCGGGCGAGGCGATGAGATGGGTCAGGCTGGCGCCGAAGACAGCCGTCGCGCACAGCGCCGCCACCGCCATCACCGTGCCGAGCAGGGCCGTACCCACCGGGTGCCCGTCCCGGCCGCGCTCCAGGGCGTGCCGGACCCCGATCAGGGCGGAGGCGGGCAGGCCGGCCCGGGCGGCGGCGCGGCCCGCCGCCACCGTCAGCGAGGCCGGCTGCCACTGCGGGCGGCCGCTCAGCAGGCGGGCCTGGCGTACCGCGGGCCAGGCCGCTACCGCGACTACGGCGGCCAGCACGGCCACCGCGCCCGGCAGGACCACGCTGGCGTCGAGCGACATGCGGCCCGGCGCGGGCGCCGCTACCCGCGCCTCGCCCACCGGGGTCAGCGGTGACGCCCCGATCGCGAGCAGAACGGCCACGGCGGCGCCCGCCGCGCCGGTCAGCAGCGTCCGCAGCAGCGTGAGCCGCACGAACTGTCGGGGCGTGACGCCGAGCGCCGACAGGGCCCGCTGATCGGCCCGCTCGGCGACGGTCTGCCGTGCCATCGCCTGCCCGATCACGGCCAGCGCGGCCAGCGCCACCAGCCCGGCCAGCACGTACCAGCCGATGACCTGCGGCCGGATCGAGGCCTGGACCGCTTCCGCGGCCTCGTCCAGGTCGTAGGTGCCGAGAATGTTCAGCGGGCGCAGGCTGCCGTCGAAGCCGGCCAGGTCGGCGTCCTCGTGCGCCAGCCGCACGTAGTAGGTGTACAGCAGCGCCGCCCGGTGGTTCACCGACGGGCCGTAGGCGGCCGTGGCGTAGAGGTCGTAGTGCTGGGCGGAGCCGGAGGGAAACTCGCTCTCGGCGGCGACGATGCCCACCACCCGCAGCTTCGGGTGCATAAGGGGGGACCGGTCGAACCTGGCCTTCGGATCGCCCTGGAACTGCGCCGGGGTGATCAGCTGCGGCCGCAGGACCGAGCCGATGCGGACCCCGTTGTCGCTGACCAGGCTGAAGGACGCCAGCACCTCGTCCGGGGCCGACGGCCGGGGCATCCGCCCGGACAGGAGCGTGACCATGCGCGCCAGCTGACCCGGCGCCACCTCGTTGACCAGGAAGTTCTCGGTGTCAATGGGTTTGCGGCAGGATGCGCAGCCGACGTCTGCGCTGATCGTCACGAGCGCGGGCGTCACCGAGGAAACCCGCGGCACCTGGGCCAGCCGGGGCAGCGCATGCCCGCTGTACACGATGGTGTCGTAGCCGTGCCGGGCCGTGAACCGGGCGAAGGCGTCCGCCGTCCGGTGCCCGGCCGACACGGTCGCCAGCACGAACCCGCCGGCCACGGCCACGAGCAGCCCGAGCGCCAGCCACGCCTTTCCGTACTGCCGGAACCGCGCCCGGAGCACCATGCCGACGGTTCCCACCGCCACCTCCCCAGCCCTTGCCCCCAGCGTCCTCCACCGGCCGCCCGGTGGCCAAGGTAGCCAGCTTCCAGCGTTCGCCACGTGGTAGCACCACCGGGGGGAAATCCCCGCCGGGAGCCAGCCAGGTCATGAACTAGCGGTCGGCCGCGGGATCAGGCGCGACGCTCAGCTTCAGCTCCGAGCTGTGGTAGGCGGCCCGGTTGGCCAGTTCCGGGCTGTACCGGTTGATGATCTGCCTGACCCGCAGCGCGGCCAGCGGCCCGAGCAGGTCGTAGCATCCGATGAACAGCTCCCGGGCGGCCGAACGCGGCCATCCCCCGGGAAGCAGCTCGGCGGGCAGGTCCGGGTCAAGCCCGGGGAAGGCGCGCCACTCGTCCATCACCCGGGTCCGGGCGATGAGCGCGTCGGTCGGCGGCACCCGCCCGGCCGCCGCCGCGTCCCGCAGCTGCCCGGCGAAGGAAATAAAGAACTCGTACCGCGACCGCAGCCCCGCCAGGTCCCAGGCCTGGGCCGGGATGTCGCCGTCGGCCGGCACCGAGGACGCCCGGAACGCGGTGCCGGTGGTGATGTCGAGGTCCTTGAGGTAGCCGATCACTTCGGCGGCGTGGTCGCGCGGGGATACCCACAGGCCGTCGTACAGCGGGGCGAAGCCGCGCCAGCGCAGCTGCTTGCGCAGCGCGTCCCGGGCGGCCCGGTTGTCCTCAGGGATGGAGAACGCGACCAGTGACCACATCCCGTCCCAGGGATCGCTGGCCGCGCCGAAGGAGAAGATGCGCCGCGCCCCGTCGTCCAGGATCTCGGCCGCCCGCGCGCTCAGCCGGGAGAACGTGCGGCGGCCGGCCTTGGACGTGACCAGCAGCCCGTTGCGGGTCAGCCGGCTCAGCGCGGCCCGGGCCGCCGAGTCGCTGACGCCGAACTCGGCCAGCAGCGCCACGATCGCCGCCGACGGCAGCGGCTCGGTTCGCTGCCACCAGTAGTCGCCGAGCAGGGTCAGCAGCAGCCGTGGCGGTCGCTGCGCGGCCGCTCCTGGCGACGTCCACGGCTCGTGCGGGAGGGGTTCCGCCAGCTCAGCCGGCCTGGTGCTCACCGAACGAGAATAACCGCACGCCGGAGAGATGACGCATGACACTTTCGACGACGGGTAGCGCGTGATATGAAAACACCGATGCCGAACGGGGTCGCGTTCCCGCCCCGGTCACCCGGTAACGTTCAGCTAAGCCAGCGAAGAGAGGTGGGGTCTTCCATGTCCCGTCGTACCAGCCCTCCGTTCCGCGCCGACCATGTGGGCAGCCTGCTGCGGCCGAAGCGGCTGCTGCGGGCGCGGGAGGATTTCGCGGCCGGGCGCATCCCGGCGGACGAACTGCGCGCGCTCGAGGACCAGGAGATCCCCGGCGCGATCCGGATGCAGGAAGAGGTGGGCCTGCAGTCCGCCACCGACGGCGAGTTCCGCCGCGCCTCATGGCACATGGACTTCATCTACGCCCTGGGCGGGGTGTCCAAGACCCCGGGGAACCTGGCGGTGAAGTTCCACAACGCCGCCGGGGACATCGAGTTCACCCCCGCCTCGATCCGCGTGGACAGCAAGCTCAAGATCAACGACACGATCTTCGCGGACGCCTTCACGTTCTTGAAGTCGCACGTAACCACGGCGGTGCCCAAGCAGACCATCCCGTCGCCGAACATGGTGCACTACCGCGGCGGCCCCGCCTCGGTAGACCCGGACGTCTATCCGGACATGGACCAGTTCTGGGCCGACCTGGCCGCGGCCTACGCCGACGAGGTGTCCCGGCTCGGCGAACTGGGCTGCACCTACCTGCAGTTCGACGACACCTCCCTGGCGTACCTGAACGACCCGGCCCAGCGGGCCGAGATCGCCGAGCGCGGCGAGGACGCCGAGCACATGCACCTGCGTTACATCAAGCAGATCAACGACGCGGTCAAGGACAAGCCCGCCGGCATGGCCATCACCACGCACCTGTGCCGGGGGAACTTCCGCTCCTCCTGGGTGGCCTCCGGCGGCTACGATTTCGTGGCCGAGGCCCTGTTCTCCGAGCTCGCCGTCGACGGCTTCTTCCTGGAGTACGACGACGAACGGTCCGGGGGCTTCGAGCCGCTCCGCTTCGTGCCCAAGGGCAAGATGGTCGTCCTCGGCCTGGTCACCACCAAGCGTCCCGAGCTCGAGTCCAAGGACGACCTCAAGCGCCGCATCGACGAGGCGGCCAAGTACGTCCCCCTCGACCAGATCGGCCTGTCCGGGCAGTGCGGCTTCTCCTCCACCGCCGAGGGCAACGCGCTGACCTACGACGACCAGGTAGCCAAGCTCCGCCTCATCGTCGAGACCGCCCAGGAAGTCTGGGGCGACTGACGCGAAGCAGCCACTGACCAGGGCTGAAACTTCCTTACCGGCGCCGAGGCTTGTAGATTGCTCGCAACGCTCGTTGTTGCCGAGGAGTCACCTGTGGCGCGGATCGTAGTGGTGCACGGAGTCGGTCAGCAGACCGAAGGCGGGCTGACGCTTCATGACCGCTTCTTCTCCGCCCTGGCGGAGGGAGTCGCCCGGGCGGGCGGGTCCGTGCCGCCAGCTGACGTGGTCTTCGCCAGCTACGGTGATTTCTTCCGTCAGCGGGCCGAGGTGCTGTCACCGGTTCCCTATTTCGATGCCGGGGACGTGGCCGAGGGATACGAATCGGAACTGCTGCTGGCCTGGTGGCAGCGGGCCGCCGCCACCGATTCGCGCGTGGTGCCGCCCGGTGAGGAGGTGCTCGCCCGCACACCGGTATGGGCGTCCGGCGCCGTCGCCGCACTGAGCCGGTCGCGATTCCTGGCTGGCGTGGGCGACCGGCTATTAATTGGCGACCTGAAGCAGGTGCACCGTTATTTCGCCGATAACGCGCTGCGCTCGAGCATCCGGGAGGCCGTGGCCCTTTCCGTGACGCCTGACACGCGCGTGGTCGTGGCCCATTCGCTGGGCTCGGTCGTCGCCTACGAGGTGCTCTGCGCGGCCCGCCAGCGGGCCATTGAGTCGTTCGTCACCCTCGGTTCCCCCCTCGGCCTGCCCAACCTGGTCTTCGACCGGCTCCAGCCGGAACCGCGCCCACCCGGCGCGGAGATCCGCGGGTACTGGCCGGAGCCGGTCGGCACGTGGACCAATATCGCCGACGCCGGAGACGTCGTGGCCGCGGTGGAGGACCTGCGCCCGCTCTTCGGCGCCGCGATGCGCCAGATCCGGGTCCATAACGGCTCGCACGCCCACGATATGCGTCCCTACCTGACCGAGACGATGACCGGCGCGGCGATCATGGCGGGGCTGAATGACTGAAGACCCGCATCGCCGGTACCTGATCGCAGTAGGTATCACGACCGATCTGACCACAAGCAAGCCGCATATTGTCGACTCTGTTAATCGTATGACCAACCTTTTCGTCAGCGATTTCGGCTACGAGCGGGTAACGCCGCTCGGCATTGACCCGGCGTCGGATCAGATCCGCAGATCCATCAGAGAATTCTGCCTGAAACGCAGCTCCGATGATGTTGTCACGCTTTATTACACCGGGCACGCGGACAAGGTGAACGAGACACATCGGGTCTGGACGGGTGACACCATTGACCCGGTCTCGGGAACGCTGGAAACGAGGCATCTCGCCGAGCTCATGCTGGCCGGCACTCCGCTGCGGTACGCGATGATCATCCTGGACACGTGTTTCGCCGGCCAGGGTGGAGCGGAGGCCTTGCGGGCGTCCATGCCCTCGATCGGAGAGGGCGACGGCAAGACGCTCGCGGTGCTGACAGCGGCCGACTCGCGCGAGCAGATCGTGGCCGGAGACTTCGCCCGGCTGTTCGGGCACGCCGTGGCGCAGCCTGCCGTGGCGGGGCATGAACCTCCCTATCTCGCCCTCGGCGCGATCGCACGTCTCATCCAGGCCGACCCGTCCCGTCCGGGCTGGCAGGACATCTCGCACAGCCTGCTGGGCGGGCGGTCCGACCTGCTGCCTTACTTTCCTAATCCGCGCTTCAATCCTCAACTGCGCGATCTGGACCTGCTCACTCAGCTGCGGGTCGAGCAAAACGAGCTACGGGTGGAAGACCTGCACCGGCACTTCCTGCCCCGTGCCCGCGGGGTGGACGTCCCGACCGAGCCGGGCTGGCGGTTCTTCGGCCGGGAGGCTGCGCTGCGCGCCCTCGTCAGCTGGCTTCAGAACAGCGGCGACCGTACTTCCCGGGTGGTGACCGGGGGACCAGGTTCGGGGAAATCGGCCGTCATCGGCCGGCTGGCGGTGCTCAGTGATCCCGACCAGCGTCCGGCGGTTCCCATGGAGGACCTCGCGGCCGGCACGATCCCGCCGGAGGGCAGCATTGCCACCGCCATTCATGCGCGCGGACTGACCAATGCCCAGGTTCTCGCGGGCCTAGCCGCCGCGGTGGGTGTCCGGGCGGACACTCCTGCCGATTTGCTCAGGCAGATGCGCGGCCAGAGGCTGACCATCGCCATCGACGCCATCGACGAAGCGCTCGACCCGACCGGTCTGGTGGCTAGTATCCTCTGCCCGCTGCTCGAGGCCGGTCCGGCGGAAGGACTTCGGCTCCTTCTGGGTACGCGGCCGCATCTGATCGAACCGCTCGGCATGGCCGGCTCGGCCCTGAATCTCGATGGCGAGCGGTACGCGGACCCCGTGTCTCTCTACCAGTACGTGATCCGCGGGCTGGAGGCAGGCGATCCAGCCTCTCCCTACCACTCCGTCCCTGAGGACGTGACCGCCGAGATCGCACGGGCGGTCGCCACCGCTGCCGGACATTCTTTCCTGGTTGCCCTCATCGTGTCGCGCACTCTTCTCAGCGCCATTACGGTCCCCGACCCAGCGGATCCCGGCTGGCGGGCTAACCTGCCGGGCAATGCGGCCGCGGCCATGCACAGTGATCTGGAGACTCGTCTAGGCGCCGCCGCCGATCGCGCGCGGGACCTGCTACGGCCACTGGCGTTCGCACAGGGAGCGGGACTGCCGTGGGAGGACTTGTGGGCGCCGCTGTCGTCGAGGCTCAGCGGTCATGCCTACACGGACCAGGACCTCACCTGGCTGCGTCGCCAGGCGGGTTCCTACGTCGTCGAGGCGATGGAGTCCGGCCGTTCTGTGTACCGGCTTTATCACGCTGCGCTGGCCGAATACCTGAGGCAGGGCTGCGACGAAGGCCATATCCACCGTCTGTTCACCGTTTTCCTCCAGGACTGCGTCCCGATTTCACGACCGAGACCGGACTGGAGCCGTGCCCATCCCTATATTCTCGCTCACCTGGCCACCCATGCCCAGCGGGCGGGAATGCTCGATCGCCTGCTCCTAGACCCCGGGTACCTGGTCAACGCGACCCCGGCCGGATTGCTAGCCGCACTTCCCATGGCGCGGGCCCCCGATGCCGAACTAGGCGGCGCCGCCTACCAGCGGGCGGTTCATCACTTCCGGGAACAAGCCGAAGAGACACGGCTCTCGTACCTGGAACTGGCCGCGCGAATTACCCACGCGACCGAGCTCGCGAGCCGGATCGCAGCCGAGACACCGCGGCGCCACTGGTCAGTGCCGTGGACGCACTGGCCTCCGGAATATCCCCACCGGATTATGGACGGGCATCTCGGCCCGCTCACCGATGTCATCTGCGTGGACACCGGCGACGGCCATCCCGTCGTAGCCAGCATTGACCAGGACGCCAAGCTCCGCTTGTGGGACGCCGTCACTGCTGAGCATCGCGGCACCTACGCCATCGGGGACGCGCCCTTGATCGCGGTGCATGCCGTCCGTTTGCCGGAACGCCGGACCGTGATCGTGCTGCTGGGCGCCGATGGCATGCTGCATGTCTGGGACGTGGCGACGGCTACGCTCGTGCGGACGGTCCACGTGGTATCGCTGTGGCGTCGGGTCGCTCTGCTCCGGAACGCTGACCTCAAGCTACGGTGCCTCGGCACACCCGATGGCCGCCAGTTCGCCATCACGGGCGGCACCGGCCTGCCCACGTGTGTCTGGGACCTGTCGACCGGCCGGGCTGTCGCCGTCCTTCCTGGCAGCGGCGGTCCGGACACTGTGGAATTCACCACGCTCCTCGACGGACGGCTCGCGATCTCCGTATCGGCCGACGGCGGAGAGCGGCGGCTCTACGACCTTCTGACCGGCCAGGAATTGCCATTTGAGCGCCGGCGGATCCGGTCCGCCTGGCTGCGATCACGCTACGATCGGCTTGTCCGCCGGTCGCACCTGACCTACTACGCGCTGCCCGCAGGCCCCCATGTCGTGGCGGTCCGGTTCTTCCGCGATACCGCTACGGTATGGGATCTCACCGTCAGCCGCCCGCTCGGCATCTGGCCGAGGGGGAGGGCGACGCCCGGATCAGGCTCACCGACGGACGCAGCGTCTCGCTTTCGCTGCCACCTCAGCAGAAGGTTTCCCGGCGGTCCTACCGGCCTGCCCGGCTGCTAGCGGATAACCCGGGATACCGGCGTTTCGAGGGGGCCGACACGCTTGTCCCGCTCGACTCTCTGGTGCCCTGGGCGCCGCGGCCCCATGCTGAAACAAATGAGCCGCTCGCGCCGCGGTTGACGGCAACCGATCGTTTCCTGCAGGTGCAGTTCAGCGAAAATCCTCATCGGCCGGATGGCAGACATGTTTCGCTGACCCTGGCCGGACACGCCGCGCGGGTAACGGGTTATGACTGGACCCGCCTGCCGGATGGTCACGTCATCGTCTTTACCGCGAGCGACGACGGGACTGTACGTCGCTGGGACATCAGTTCGATCAAGCCGAGGGGGACCGAGGAGAACACGCATTCCCAAGTCGCGCTGCACCAGATCGTGAGCGCCCCCGTCGACGATGGCACCCCCGTGGGACTGACCGTCGCGGACGGTACCGACGTGGCATTGTGGAACCTCAGGACCGGAGAACACATCGGGGGCCTGGCGGGGCGCGAGGCGGAGCCCTGCACGCTTGACGTCGCTTTCCCCCGGGAGCATGCTCCCATCGCGGTCACCTTCGATGCCGATCAGGTCATGCGGACCTGGAGCCTGCCGGATGGGCGCCAGCTCGGTGAGTTCCGCCACGACAGAATCCGCCTGCCAGGCGATATGGCCTGCACGCGGCTGCCCGACGGCACCTGCGTCGCCGTGACCACGGGCTACGGCCGCAAGAGCGTGGTCTGGGATCTCGCCGCCGGGCGGATCCGTAACGTGCTGGCCGGTCACCGAGGATCGTCGACCTGTGTCAGTTGCGCCGAAGGCCGGGAATTGTGGCCGTTCGCCGTGACCGGCGGACTGGACAACCGCCTGAACGTTTGGCACCTCCGCCACGGGCGATGGCATCGTCGCTTCCGGATCGTCCCGCCGTGGAATTTCCTCCTCCGTCCCTCTTCAGGCCATGCGCACTCGGTACGCGTCCTGCCGCTCCCGGACGGTGATTTCGTGGCTCTCGCCGCTACCGCCGACGAGATGGTCAGAATCTTGAAGCCGCGCAGATTTCCGTTCGGCGCGCGACGAATAGGTAAAATACACGCTCGTGTCATGGAGGTGGTCACCTTGGGCACCGATGGTGCCGTTGTCGTCACCGCGGCCGCCGACGGCACCATGCAGATATGGAGCCCGGACGCCCTGACCAGCCCTGGCGGTATCGGGCCGCCGCTCTGTGAGATAAATGTCGAGGTCCCCGTATACGATCTAAGCTGTACCGGCGATAATGCGTTCGTCATCGCCACGCCGAATGGCCTGACTGCCATCCATCTTAACGCTAGTCTTCTCGGTATTTACGCCAGCAGCCTAGGGCCTAGCTATTCTATGCGGCATGTAGCTGACGCCCACGTTACCGGACTCGAGGCCGAAAATGCAGTTGGTTCCTAACACCGAAACGGTTCCCGCGTCCGTGAACCGGTTTCTCCTGCCACACGAGCGGCAGGTGCTCACTGCTCGCTATCACCCCGCGGTTCTCATGGGCCCGGTCGGCCTGACCGTTGCCGGGCTGGTTGCCGCCGCGGTGGCAGGCGGTATCTCCAGGCTAAGCTCTGATGCGCTGCTCATCATGTGGCTCGCCTGGGGCCTCTTCTTCCTGTACACGATCACGCGGATAAGCAAATGGTTTGCCGAATATTTCATAGTGACAACGCAGCGCGTTATGGTCGTCAAAGGGTTCTTTACGCGTGATGTGATATGCATGCCGCTCGCCACGGCTGGCAGCATGAAGTTCCGGCGCACGACCATGGGTCGCTTGCTTGGCTACGGCCAGTTCGTCGTAGAAGCCGAGCGTGTCCAGCCGATGTGGGTAATCAACTTCCTGCCTTATCCGGAGCAACTCTACCTCGAAGTGATGGGGCTGATCTACAGGGACGCCGATACGAACACGGATACAGGCAGGGATCCGGCATCTAGATTGCCGCTGGAGGATCTCCTTACGAAACCGCCAGAATGGATGACCGACCAGAACAAAGTCACCCGGTCCGCGGCGTGCGGAGCAGCCTGGCGGCGAGGTATATCCCGAATACGGCGACTGGGGTGAAGACGAAGAGCGCAGCCCATAGCGAGTTTCCGCCCCAGGCCGCGCCGAGGTGGGCCAGATGCCTTCGGATCACCGGGACCTCCGGTGCCCAAGAAAAGCGCAGTGTTCCAGTTGCCAGGCTATATCCGGCCGTGAGGATCACTGCGATGATCAGCCATTTCCAGCTATCGGCAGTCCGCGCGATGGCGATGGCCGCCGGCGCGAGCAGGAGCAGGTACGTGCTCTGCGCCAGTCCGCCTTGGCGGCCGTCGGACATCCCCGCCCCCGGCAAGTCGGCGCCAGAAGCGACGAGCCGGACAACCGTTGCGGCCCAAGTGACGGACAGCAGGACCAACAGAATCAACAGGGCGGCGAAAAGCTTACGGGTAAAACCAGGTGAGGGTACCGCATAGCGGGGTGCGCGGCGGGCGTTCCTGTGCAGGTAATCAAGGCGGCCAAACGTCCCAGTCGCGCTAGTCAGCAATATGTAGGCGAGCGTTATGGCAAGCACCAGATAGGGTACGGCGGGAAGAGAGCCTGATCTGGCGAGCCAGTGAGACAGGGTGGTTACCCTGGTGGTAACCAGGAAAGGCGGCGGGGAGAGGCGGAGAAATCCGAGGATGCCGGCTGCCGCCACCGCCACGCGGAAGGCAATCGAGTGCCTGGCCGGTGTCAGCAGCAATAGCGCCGCCCACGACAAAAACACTGGAAGCAAATGGCTCTGGCAGTTGGCCGCTTGCTCCGAAGCCGCTAGCAGGGTGACTCCGTCCAGGACCCTGAAGGCATGCCAGTGATGGGCGCTGATCGCCCGGCCGAATGCCCCGGCCCATGCCGTGAGGAGCATGGATATAAGGCAAGCGACGGCCGAATACAGGCGGACAGCGGCGACCTTCACAACCAGCCTGGCTGCATCAGCCCGGTTTCTCCGGGAAAGCTTTCTCTCCAGGAATCGTTGTGCGAGGTCAGGGTGGCTGGCTCCGGCGACGGTAAAAGACCGGCTTGTGGAGGAGCGCGCGGAGCCACGAACCACCATGAATCATGAGGTTAACGTCTCGGCACGGAAGAGCCAAGCGACGACCTGGATCGCGGATCAGGGACCTACTCGGCTCGCAGCTCGATGGCGGCCCGGGTCCGCGCGGCCACGGCGGCGGGCAGCGCCGCCAGCAGATCGCCCGCCAGCACCAGGACGGCCAGCCCGAGCACGACCACGGCCAGCGGCACCTCGACGATCGGCGCCACCCCGAGCGAGCCGGCGAAGGCGCGCCAGGCCAGCCGGCCGCCGATGACGCCCAGCGGGCCGCCGATCACCACGGCGATCAGCAGCGTGAGCGTGGTCTGCCAGGCGACGACCGCCCGGATCTGCCGCCGCGTCATGCCGATGGTCTTAAGCAGGGCCAGCTCGTGGCGGCGCCGGCGGACCAGGCTCAGCACGGTCAGGGCCAGCGACAGCACCGCCGCCGCGGCCAGCCCGATGCCCAGCGCGAGCGGCTGGCCGCCCATCTGCTCGGTGTTGACGATCGCCGAAGCCAGCGCGCTGCGCATCTCGTAGGTGCCGCCGGGCGTCCCGTCGGGGTTGGCCGAGGTGACCCGGTGGATCAGCGCGGCTCGCTGCGCCGCGGTGCTACCCGGGGCCCAGTCGACCGCCACCGCCGACGGGAAGGCGGGGATCGACTGGTTCGCGCTCGCCGACGGGGTGGTCGCGCCCGTGACCGCCAGCAGGGTGGCCTCGGGCAGCATGCCCCCGCGGCCGAGCGAGACGTGCTCGGCGCCGCCGACGCCGAACGACGGCAGCGTGACGGTGCCCGTGATCACCGCCGTGCGGGTGTACGGCGCAATGCCGATCCGGACCGTGTCGCCGATCTTCTTGCCCAGGGCGGCCAGGGTCACCGTGCCCAGCTCGATCTGGTTACCGCCGGTCAGGGGCCGGCGCCGTGGTCGGCGGCTGGATCGAGCCGAGGTCATGGCGCACGCCCAGCACCGGGACGAACTTGCCGTCCACCGGCAGCTGGGTGAACGCGAACTCGGACCAGGCCCCGACGGCCTGCTGGCCGGCCAGCAGCTTCTTCATCACCCCAGGGTTGAAGCTCCCGTAGCCGGACTCGGCCTGGATGACCGTGTCCCAGTCCCAGCCGTACCGGGCCGGATGAGTGACCAGCCCGGCCAGGCTGGCGTTGAACACCACGGCGCTCACCACCGCGGTCACCGCCGCGACGGCGCCGATCAGCGCCGACCGCACCGGCACCGAGCGCCCCGGCTCGAGCGCGTTACGGGTCCCGACCACGACCGTCGCGGGCAGGCCCGCGGCGGCGGCCGCCCGGGCCAGGGCGGACGAGCGCGGGCCGGCCCAGGTGCCGCGCGTGCTGGCCGTCCGGACCGCCAGCACGGTCAGCAGCCCCAGCAGCAGGACCGCGCAGGCGGCGGCGCCCGCGCCGAGCACGAGCGGATCCGCCTCCATTCCCCGGCTCGGGTCGAAGCGGCGGACCGGGCCCACCGGCGCCAGCGGGGACAGCGCGATCGCGCCGGCCACGGCCAGCACGGTGCCGCCGAGGACCGCGATCGCCCCGGGCAGGCCCGCGGTCAGCGCGGCCTGGCCGCGGGTGGCTCCCAGCGCCCGGAGCACCGCGATGTCCGGCGCGCGCCTGCCCACCAGCTGGGCCAGGCCCTGGCCGGCCAGCACCAGCATCGCGATCGCCGCGATGGCCCCGAACAGGCTGAGCGCGATCACCTCGGGCGTGATGGCCTGCCGGACCTGGTTTTCAACGACGTCGGTGCGGTTGATGGTGAACGACAGGTCGTCGCCCTTCTGGCCGGTCTCGGCGTTGATCTGCCGTTCCAGCCGGGTGGCGAGCGCGGTCAGCTGCTGCTGCAGCCGCGGGATACCGGCCGTGCCGTCGGCCAGGCGCAGGCCGATCCAGGCGTAGAAGTATGCGCTCAGCAGCTGCCGGGTCGCACCGGGCGGCAGGATGGTCCCCTCGGCCTCGTCGCTCTGGTCGACCAGGGCGGGCGGGATCTCGGTGATCGCCGCCACCCGGAAGGACCGGATGACCGGCTTGCCGACCTGCTGCCCCTGGGGGCCGCGCCGGCTGAACTGGTACCGCACCGTGTCACCCACGCCGACCCCGAACGCCCGCGCGGTGCCCGGCGTGAGCACGACCGTCGTCGTCGAATCCGACGGCGGCAGCGCGCCCGCCAGCACGCTCGCCCGGTCCTGGCTGAAGTACTCGCCGTCCAGGCTGCCGTTGATGCTGGAGGTCAGGAAGTCGTCGTCGACCTTGCCGTCTAGCACCGGAAACGCGTTCAGGCCGACGTAGGTGGCGTGCGAGATTACCCCCGGCAGCGCCGAGATGAGGTCGATCGGCCGGGTCACCGGCATGCCGGGCAGCACGCCCGGCACGTTCACGAACGCGTTGCTGGCGTTGATGGACGTCAGATAGCGGTCATAAGCGGTCGCGGTGCGCCGTGCGCCGGCCAGCGCCCCGAGCGCCACCGCGCCCAGGATGCCGATGATCAGCGCCAGCACGGTGGCCTGCCGCCAGGATCGCCTCAGGGTAGACCGGCGGCAGGCCAGCGCGACGCTCAACGTTTTCCCTCCCATACTCGCCCATTGTGCTGACCTGCGTCGTTCCTGGCCAGCGTGCCTCCCGGCCGGAACCGCGGGTGCCAGCACGCTGGGCTAGGTGGGGCCACCATCCCCGCGAGCCGGTCGCCTTAGCACTCTTGTCACCATCCGCCGGAGATCATCTACTAGGAACCTGCTTGTTTCCTGGTAGTGGGGGGTCGGACGTGCGCATCACCTTGACCTGGCTGCGGCTGGACGCGCGGCGACGCTGGCGGTCGCTGCTGGTGCTGGCCTTGCTGGTGGCGCTGGCCACGGGAACGGTGCTCACGGCGACGGCAGGGGCTCGCCGCGGGCAGACCGCGTTCGGCCGGCTATGGGACAGCACGCTGCCCGCCACCGTGGCCGTACTGCCCAACCAGCCCGGGTTCGACTGGGCCAAGGTCAAGGCCCTGCCCGAGGTCGAGGTGCTCAGCGAGTTCCCGGTCAACGGCGGCCCGCTGGTCCTGACCTGCTGCCCGGGGGCGAGCATCTCGTTCGCGCCGATCGGCGACGAGATGAACCGGACCATCGAGCGGCCGGACCTGCTGTCCGGGCACCTGTTCGATCCCGGCCGGGCCGACGAGCTCATCGTCACCCCGGAGTTCGCGGCCTACTACCACAAGGGCACCGGCGACCGCGTGACCATGCGCCTGGCCAGCCCGAAGCAGGTCGACGAGGGGTGGGACGGGAGCAGCGGGCCGCCGCTCGGCCCCGTCATCCAGGCCACGATCGTCGGGGTGGGACGCAGCGTCTTCGGATCCGCGACGACGGACGGCGCCCACACGACGGGAGGCGTGCTGCCGTCGCCGGCCCTGTACGCCAAGTACAAGGCCAGCATCATCGGCACCAGCGGGCAGCTGTACATCAACGCGCTGATCCGGCTGAAGGGCGGCACCGCCGCCATCCCGGCGTTCCGCGCCGACCTGGCCCGGGTGACCGGCCGGTCGGACATCGACGTGTGGAACGACCGCGAGTTCTTCGGCGGTGAGATCGAGCGGATCAGCGGGTACGAGGCGGCGTGCCTGCTCGCCTTCGCGCTGGCGGCCCTGGTGGCCGCGCTGTTCCTGGTGGGCCAGGCGGTGGCCCGGTATACCTCGGCGACCATGGCCGACCTGCAGGTCCTGCAGGCGGTGGGGATGACGCCGCGTCAGGCGGTGGCGTCGGCGACCGCCGCGCCGGCGCTGGCGGCGACGGCCGGGTCGACGCTCGGCGTGGCGGCGGCCATCGTCGCCTCCCGGTGGATGCCGATCGGCCTCGCGTCGTACAACGAGCCGCATCCGGGCATCGAAGCCGACTGGCTGGTCCTCGGCCCCGGCTGGCTGCTGGCACCGGTCCTGGTGGCGGCCGGCGCCGCGGCGGCCGCAGCGCTGGCCCTGGCCGCCGGCCGGCGACGGGCGGTCCCGCGCCGGTCCGCCGTGGCGGGGATCGCGGCGGCCGCCGGGCTCGGCGTGCCCGTGGTGGTGGGCGCGCGGTTCGCGCTCGAGCCGGGCCGCGGCCGCGCGGCGGTGCCGGTCCGGCCCGCCCTGCTCGGCGCGGTGGCGGGCGTGCTCGGCGTGCTGGCCGCCTTCACCTTCTCGGCCGGGGTGTCCGACGCCTCGGCCAACCTGGCCCGCTTCGGCCAGACCTGGCAGCTGGGCACGTTCCTCGGCCTGTCCGGCCAGGATTTCGGCCCCGCCGCCAGCCAGGTCCTGCGGGCCGTGGCCGCCGACAAGGACGTCACCGGGGTCGACGACGCGCGGATCGGCGGCGCGCAGTCCGGTCAGGTCTCGGTGGAGAGCTTTACCTATGACGCCGTGGGAGGCAAGCAGGTGCCGGTGGTGCTCACCGGCGGGCGCATGCCGACCAAGGCCGATGAGATCGTGCTCGCCCCCACCACCGCCAGCGAAATGCACGCGACCACCGGCTCGGTGGTCCGGCTGTCCGGCGCCGCCGGGCCCCGGCCGCTGACCGTGACCGGCATCGGCTTCGTGCCGTCCGGTCCGCACAATACCTACGACACGGGCGCGTGGCTCACCCCGGCGGGGTATGACCGGCTGTTCCACGGCGCGCACTTCGCCTTTAAGTTCCATCTCGCCGTGGTCTCCCTGCGGCCGGGCGCGAATGTCAAGGCGGTGGCCGCGCGGTTGGACAAGACGGCGCAGGGCATCAAGGGCGGCCAGGGGTTCTCCTTCGCACCGCCCGATCCGCTGGCGGAGGTCCAGATCGTCAAGGACGTGGCCGTGCTGCCGCTGGCGCTGAGCGCCTTCCTCGCCGTCCTGGCCGTCGGGGCGGTCGGGCACGCCCTGTCCATCGCGGTCCGGCGCCGCGGTCACGAGCTGGCGGTGCTGCGCGCGCTGGGCCTGACCCGGCGGCAGTCCCGGCTGGTGGTGGGGACCCAGGCGACCCTGCTCGCGGTCATCGGGCTGGTCTTCGGGATCCCGCTCGGCCTCGCCCTCGGCCGGCTCCTGTGGCACGCCGCGGCCGACACGACCCCGCTGGCTTATAAGCCGCCGCTGGCCGCGCTGGCGCTGCTGCTGATCGTGCCGGTGGCCCTGGTGGCCGCCAACCTGCTGGCCGCCTGGCCCGCCCGCCGCGCCGCCCGGCTGCGCGCTGCCCACATCCTGCGCACGGAATAAGTACCGGTCGCGCTACGATCAGGCGCCATGAGCACCATCCGGGTCGCGCTGGCCGAGGACAACGTCCTCCTGCGGGAGGGCGTCGCCCGGCTGGTCTCCGCGCAGCCGGACTTCGAGATCGTCGGCACCGCGTCGGATCTGCCGGAGCTGCTGGCCGTCATCGAGAGCAGCGACCCGGATGTCGTGATCACCGACATCCGGATGCCGCCCACCGGCCGCGACGAGGGCATCCAGGCCGCCGCCTGGCTCCGTGAGCACCGCCCGCGGGTCGGCGTGGTGGTGCTGAGCCAGTACACCGCCCCGGCCTACGCCGTGGCCCTGCTCGAGCACGGCTCGTCGGGCCGCGCCTACCTGCTCAAGGAGCGGGTGGCCAGCGTGGACGACCTGGTGCGCGCCATCCGCGCCGTGGCCACCGGCGGCTCGGTCATCGACCCGCTCGTCGTGGACGAGCTGGTGAAGTCGCGCTCCCACCCGAGCTCGTCCAGCCTGGACACGCTGACCGCCCGGGAGACGCAGATCCTGGCCGAGATGGCCCAGGGCAAGAACAACGCCGCGATCGCCGCCGCGGTGATGGTGTCCGAGCGGGCGGTGGAGAAGCACACCAACTCGATCTTCGCCAAGCTCGGGCTGAGCGAGGAAAAGGACGTGAACCGCCGGGTCATGGCGGTGCTGCTGTTCCTGGGCCGGGGCCAGGGGGCTGGGGCTGACCCCCCCGAGAGGGGGATGCCAGCACACTCCTCGGTATACAGAACGTGTGCCAAGCTGAAAAGGTGACCAGCCCGCTCCCTGTACTCACGGTCCTCATCGTCGACGACCAGGCCCCGTTCCGCTTCGCGGTCAAGGCCGTGCTCCGCCGCCTGCCGTCCTTCCAGCTGGCAGGCGAGGCCAAGAGCGGCCCCGAGGCCATCTCGCTGGTGGAGGAGGTGCACCCGGCGCTGGTGCTGATGGACATCAACATGCCCGAGATGAACGGCATCGAGGCCACCCGCCGCATCGTGGCGGCCCATCCGGACGTCGTGGTCTTCCTCTGCTCCACCCACGACGTGACCGACCTGCCCCCGGGCGCCCCGACCAGCGGCGCCCGCGCCTACATCAACAAGGAGCACTTCGGCGCCGACGCCCTCCGGCAGCTCTGGGAGAACCGCGCCACCACCGACTTCGCCACCCTGTAACGCACCCGGGCCGGTCACCAGGCGAGCCCCGCGTACTGGCCGCCCGGCAGCCCCGGCAACCGCACCGCCGTCTTGGTCCGGGTGGCCGGGTCGATCAGGTAGGCGGTCGAAGCCGCGCTGGGTGCTGAGGCAGAGCTGGGAGTGTAATACATCCAGGCGAACAGCCTGCCGCCGATCGGCAGCAGGGAGGGCGCACCGCCCGTCCAGGTCGCTATCGTCACCGGCGCGCCCCGGCGGCTGGCGCTGTACGCGGTCAGCGTGGTCGGCAGCTTACCCTCGACGAGGGAAGGGGGGACCGGCCGGGTCGCGACGTAGACCCAGGTACCGTCCGGGCTGATCGCCACCGCGTACATGAAAAACTCTTTCCTCGGGTAGTCGTAGCTGCCGGCCGTCTTGGCCCTGGCCAGGAGGGAGCCCGGCGCCGAGCCGGTGGCCAGCACCATCGCCGCGAAGTGGCTGCCGGGGCCGTCGTACTGGGTAATGAACGCGATCTTGTCCCCGGCGCTGGTCACCGCGACGCTCCCGGGAACGGCTTGTTTCTCGGCGACGCTCCACTGCTTCACCTGGTTCCCGATGACCGCGCCGACGACGAAGGCCCCGCCGGAGCGCTGTCCCGAGAAGGCGATGACGCCGCCGTCCGCGTCCGCCGCCAGCGAGCCGAGCTGGACCGGCAGCGACCCGGCGGGCAGCGGGGTCAGGTGCGTGACCGCGCCGCGTGCCGACAGCGTGAGCGTATAGAGCCGGGTGGGGTTCCAGTTCGCGCGGGTCCTGGGCGAGGTGGCCACGATGAACTTCCGCGGGCTCGCGGTCGCGGCGACGCCGCCCCAGTCGGTGCCAGGCGGCGGGGCCAGCGTGCTGTCCACGTGCCCGGCGGGCGTCCTGACCAGCAGGCTGGTGCCGCCCTTGTCCGCGGCGGTCACGATGACCTGGAACGGCGGCTCGTGCGCGAATGCGGACGCACTGATCCCCGGCTTCGGGGCCGCGCCGGTCAGCAGGCGCGGCAGCGCCACGCTGGCGCCGATGACGGCGAGCACGGCCACGGCCGCCGCCACCGGGATGAGCGCGTTCAGCCGGCCCGGGCGCCGGGCCGGTCCGGCGGCGACCCCCGGGGCGGTGCGCCGCAGGGTCTGCGGCTGTACCGTCCGGCCGGCCGCCTGGTAGGCGTCGCGGACCCGGTTTTCCAGGTCGCTGGGCAGCGGGGTGTTCACTGGTCCTCCCGGAGGCGGCGGGCGAGCGCGGCCAGGGCGCGGGCACCGGCCGCGGCGACCGTGCCGCGGCTGACCCGCATGATGGCGGCGACGTCACGTTCGCTGAGGTCGAGGTAGTACTTCAGCGCGAGCACCTCACGCTGGCGCTGCGGCAGCGTGGCGATCGCGGCCAGGACGGCGCGACGGTCCTCGCCGTCGATGACCGCGGCCTCCGCCGACCAGACCGGCGGGTCCTGCGGCACCCGCAGCAGCCGGGCCCGGCCCCGGCTGCGGTGGACCGAACGGGCGCCGTTGACCACCGCCGTGCGCAGGTACCCGAGCACGGCGTCCGGGTCGCGCACCCGGTCCCAGGCCCGGTACAAGCCGAGGAACGCGTCCTGCACCACGTCCTCGGCGGTGGACTGGTCGCCGACCAGCATGAGCGCGAACCGCACCAGGTCCACGGCGTGGAGCCGGAACAGGTCGTCGACCGATGCCCTGGCCGTGGCGGGCGGGGGATCGGGCTGTGACCCCGTGCCAGCCCGATATGCGGGGACCGTCATATCTATAGGACGCCGGCGGCCAGGAAATGTTGAGCGGGGGAGCTAGGCGACCAGGGGGACGGAGCCGCTGACGGAGGAGCCGTGACCGGGGGAGGAGTCCCAGCGGACGGTGCCGCCGATGGCGCCGAGCCGGTCGGCCATGTTGATGTAGCCATGGCCGCGCCGGGCCACCGCGGCGTCGTATCCGGGGCCGTCGTCGGCGACCGAGAACAGCAGGCCGCCCGATTCGGTCCACAGCCGCAGGTCCACGGTGGCGCCCTGGGCGTGCTTGGCCGCGTTCTGCAGCGCCTCCATGCAGGCGAAGTAGATCGCGGCCTCCAGCTCGGCCGGGTACCGCCCCACGTCGTCCGCCACCGCCACCCGGACGGTGAGCGGGCTGCGGCTGGCGGCGGCGCGCAGCGCGTCGCCGAGGCCGTTGTCGGCCAGCAGCGGCGGGTAGATCCCGTGGGCGAGCTCGCGCAGCTCCTTGATCGTCGTCTGCACGTCCTCGGCCAGCTGGCCGAGCATCTCACCCGCCCCTTCGGGATCCTCGGCCACGATGTCGCGGGTCAGCCGGAGGTTGATGGCCAGCGCGACGAGATGCTGCTGGGCGCCGTCGTGCAGGTTGCGTTCCACCCGGCGGCGTTCGGCGTCCCCGCTGGCCACGACGCGGGCCCGGGAATCGCGCAGCTCGTCGGCCTGCTTGCGCAGCGCGTCCAGCGTCGTCTGCAGCGCCGAGTCGAGCTGGGAGTTGTGGAAGGCCAGGCCGGCCTGGCGGGCCAGCTCGGTCAGCACGCGGTCGTCCTCGTCGGTGAAGGTGTCCGCCCGGGCGGGCCGCTCGACCACGATGAGGCCGAGCAGCTCGCCCGCGTGGCTGATCGGCGCGACCCGCAGCTGGGCCTGCTCGCGCCCGTCCAGCAGGGCGGGCAGCCAGACCGAGGCCCACGCGCTGCCCGAGACCCCGGCCCGGGCCACGACCGGGCGTTCGCGGTCGGTCAGCACGATCGACTTGTGGTCCGCGTCGGGGACCGACACCGCGCGCTCCAGCACGTCGCCCAGGCCGGTGTAGATCTCGGCGCAGGTCAGCTGCATGGTCTTGCGCAGCGACTCGGCCAGCTGCAGCAGCAGCTCGTCCATGGCCACGGCGCGGGTCATCCGGCTGCCGAACGTGCGCAGCGACTCGCCGGGCGCCTCCCGGGTGCCGTACACGAACCGGGTGGCCGAGGCGATCAGGCGTCCCCGGGCCGGCAGGTAGCCGATCGCCGCCACCGCGGCCGCCAGCATGGACATGCCCAGGATCCGGCGATCCTCGGGGTCGCCGGGCGCGTTCCCGAGGCCGAGCACGATGACCAGGTAGATGGCCGCGACGATGGTGCTCGAGCCCGCGATCGTGAGCGCCTGCACGAACACCCGGCCGCCGTGCCGCGCGAGCGGGGGAAGCTCGGCCAGGATCAGGGCCAGCGGGATCACCAGGGCCGCGCAGGCCGCCACCACGTCCGCCGGGCCGGGCCAGTCCACCAGCAGGTGCAGGATCGCGCTGAGCAGGGCCACGCTGGCCGCGATCACCAGGCCGGCCCCCAGCCACTGCAGCCGCTCCTTGTCGCGGCCGGCCGCCCGCAGGTACCGCAGCCGGGTGGCGGGCAGGGCGCACGCCACCGCGAGCGGCCAGATCACCGCGCCCGCGGTGAGCGTGAACGGCTGCCCGGCCACCGCCAGGCCGATCCCGGTGCCGGCCGCGCTGGCGTAGCCGAGGCTCGCGAGGATCCGCCGCCCCGGACGGCCCAGGCGGCCGTCCGGCAGCGCGAGCAGGTAATGGAAGCTGATCGCGATGACGGCGCACGCGGCCAGGGTGGCCAGCACCCGGGCCGGGCCGCGGGCGTTCGCCTCCGACGCCCCGGTCCGGGCCGCGGTCAGCCCGATCGCTCCGGCCAGCGCGCCCAGCGTGATCAGGGCGGCCGCGCCGCGATCGGCGGACCGGGCCGAGATCAGCCCGGCGATCGCGAAGGCGATGGCCACCGCGAAGCCGGCCGCGTCGACCGCGCCCAGCCCGGATACCCGGAGCCCGGCGGCCGCGACCACCACCGTGGCTGCCGGCGCGAGCAGCCCGGGCACGACCAGACGGGTCCAGCCGTGCGCCCGGGCGGTGACGGCGGGATCCATGCTCATCGCGCTCCGATGACGGCGTCCTCACCGACCGCCGGCTCGGAGTCCACGATCCGCCCGTCGCGCATCCGCACGACCCGCTCGGCCGCCGCGGCCACGTCCGCGTCGTGGGTGACCAAGATGATGGTCTGGCCGCCGCGATGCAGCCGCCGCATCAGCTCGATCACCTCGTGCCCGCCCTCGGAGTCGAGCGCCCCGGTCGGCTCGTCGGCCAGCAGCAGGGTGGGCTCGTTGGCCAGGGCGCGGGCGATGGCGAGCCGCTGGCGCTGACCTCCGGACAGCACGCCCGGCACGGCGGCGGCCTTGTCGCCGATACCGAGCAGGTCGAGCAGGTCCCGGGCCCGGGTCTCCGCCATCTTCCGCTTGCGGCCCGCGATGACCGCGGGCAGGGCCACGTTCTCCAGCACGGTCATGCCCTCGAGCAGGTTGAAGAACTGGAAGACCAGGCCCACGTGGCGGCGGCGCATCCGGGCCAGTTCGTCCTCGGTCCGCCCGGTCACCAGCTCGCCGGCCACCGTGATCTCCCCCTCGTCAGGCACCTCGAGCCCGGCCACCAGGTTCAGCAAGGTGGACTTGCCGCAGCCCGACGGGCCCATCAGGGCGGCGAACTCGCCCGCCCCGATCGTCAGGTTCACCCCCCGCAGCGCGCGGACCGGCGCGTTCTCGGCCTCGAAGGTCTTGCGCACGCCGCGCACGGCCAGCGCGGGGCGGGGCTCGCTCACCATCGCCGGCCCCAGGTTCTCGCTCATCATTCCCCCACCTTGTTGATCTTGTAGGCGTAGACCGGAGTGTCGCGTCCCTTGACCCGCTGCGCATCGAGAGCATTGGCCTGCACTTGCGTGCGCAGCGCCTTGAACGTGGCTTCAGACAACACAGTCTCTCCGGGGTCGGCCAGTTGCTGCAAGCGCTGGGACATGTTCACGGTGTCGCCTACCAGCGTGTATTCGAGCCGCTCGGCCGAGCCGAGCAGGGCCGCCGCCGCCTCGCCGGTGGACAGGCCGAGCCCGAGCCCGAAAGGGGGCAGGTCGGCGGCGCGCCAGCGGTCGTTGATCTCCGCCTGCAGGGCGTGCATGTCCAGCGCCGCGGCGACCGCGCGGTCCGCGTGGTCGGGCTGCGGGAACGGCGCGCCGAAGACCGCCATCACCGCGTCGCCGACGAACTGCATCACGGTGCCGGACTGGCCCAGGATGGCCTGGTTCATCGCGGCCCGGTGCGTGTTGAGCTGCCCGGCCAGCTGGCTCGGATCGGCGTGCTCGGCGATGGTCGAGTACGAGCGGATGTCGCTCATCAAGACGGTGACGACCACCCGTTCGGTCTCTCCGATGTCTCGCCGTTCCAGCCGGAGCTTCTGGGCCAGCCCGCTCGGCAGCAGACGGGACAGCGTCTCGCCCTGCTCCTCCCGGTCCACGATGGCCTGGTGCAGCTGGCGCAGCCGCTGCAGCGCGCTGCCGCTGCCCGATGACACGTCCTCGGCCAGCTTGACGAAGACCGCGTCGACCTCCTTGGCGACCGTCTCGGGCGGGACCCGGCGGGCGGCGGCGATCGCCTTGCTATCCCAACGCCGGGCTTGCCGAACGCCTTCGGCGGCTTCGACGAGACGCCCGAGAAAATGGCGGCCACGCTGGGCGAATTCGCCGAGCAGGGCTGGCTGAACATCGTGGGCGGCTGCTGCGGCACGACGCCGCGAGCACATTCGGGCCATCGCCGAAGCGGTCGAAGGCCAGCCGCCGCGCGTGCGTGCCCGGCCCGAGCCGTACACGCGGCTGAGCGGACTGGAAACGCTCACCATCCGCCCCGAAAGCAACTTCATCATGATCGGCGAGCGGACCAACGTCACCGGCTCGAAAAAGTTCGCCAAGCTGGTGCTCAACGGGCAGTTTGAAGAAGCCGTGGCCGTCGCCCGCGGGCAGGTCGAAGGCGGCGCGAACATCATCGACGTCAACATGGACGAGGCGATGCTCGACGGCGAGGCCGCCATGACGCGGTTCTTGAACCTGCTGGCCGCCGAGAGCGACGTGTGCCCGCGTGCCGATCATGATCGACAGCTCGAAGTGGTCGGTCATCGAAGCCGGGCTGAAGTGCGTGCAGGGCAAGTCGATCGTCAATTCGATCAGCCTCAAGGAAGGCGAAGAGCAGTTTCTGCACTATGCCCGGCTGGTGCGCCGCTACGGCGCGGCCGTCGTCGTGATGGCCTTCGACGAACAGGGGCAGGCGACGACGATCGAAGACAAGGTGCGCATCTGCCGCCGGGCCTACAAGCTGCTGACCGAAGAAATCGGCATGCCGCCGACCGACATTATCTTCGACCCGAACATCCTGACCGTGGCCACCGGCATCGAGGAGCACAATCGCTACGCCATCAACTTCATCGAGGCCACGCGGCAGATCAAGCAGGTTTGTCCCGGGGCCGAAAGTCTCGGGCGGAGTGAGCAACATTTCGTTCTCGTTCCGCGGCAACGACGTGGTGCGCGAGGCGATGCACTCGGCGTTTCTCTATCACGCCATCCGCGCCGGCCTCGACATGGGCATCGTCAACGCCGGCCAGCTCGCGGTGTATGAAGACATTCCGCCCGAGCTGCGCGAGCGGGTGGAAGACGTGCTGTTCGACCGCCGGCCCGACGCCACCGAGCGGCTGGTCGAGTTCGCCGAGACGGTCAAGCGGCAAGGCGGCAAGCAGCCGGGCGCCGATCTGGCCTGGCGCGAACGCACCGGTCGACAGAGCGGCTTTCGCACGCCTTGGTGCGCGGCATTGTCGATTACATCGACGCCGACGTCGAAGAGGCCCGGCAAAAATATCCCGACCGGCCTGTCGATCATCGAAGGGCCGCTGATGGCCGGCATGCAGGTGGTGGGCGATCTGTTCGGCGCCGGCAAGATGTTTTTGCCGCAGGTGGTCAAGAGTGCCCGAGTGATGAAGAAGGCGGTGGCCTATCTGCTGCCGTTCATGGAGGCCGAGAAAGCGGCCAGCGGCCAGAGCGACGCCCCGCGCGGCAAGATTCTGATGGCCACCGTCAAGGGCGACGTTCACGACATCGGCAAGAACATCGTCGGCGTGGTGCTGGGCTGCAACAACTACCGCGTGATCGACCTGGGCGTGATGGTGCCTTGCGAGCAGATTTTGGAGACGGCCGTCAAGGAAGGCGTCGACCTGATCGGCCTGAGCGGCCTGATCACGCCCAGCCTCGACGAAATGGTCCACGTGGCCAAAGAAATGGAGCGGCAGCAGTTCACGACTGCCGCTGTTGATCGGCGGGGCCACGACCAGCGCCAAGCACACCGCGGTGAAGATCGCCCCGGCCTACAGCCAGCCGACGGTGCACGTGCTCGACGCCTCGCGCTCGGTGAGCGTGGTCGAGCAGCTGTTGAATCCCAAGTCGAAGGACGAGTTCGACCGCAAGAACCGCGCGGAGCAGGAGCCGCATGGTCGAGGCCTACCACGAGCGGCAGTCGGTGCACCTGGTGCAGCTATGCCCAGGCGGTCGCCGCCCGGTTCCAGACCGATTGGAGCGAGCGTGCGCATCGACGTGCCGTCGTTTCTGGGCAGCCGCGTGCTCGACGATTTTCCGCTCGACGAGCTGACGCGCTACATCGACTGGTCGCCGTTCTTTTCCGCCTGGGAGCTGCGCGGCAAGTACCCCAAGATCTTCGACGATCCCGACGGTCGGCGGCGAAGCCCGCAAGCTGTTCGACGACGCCCGGCGGTTGCTGGACGAGATCGTTGCCAAGAAACTGCTGCGCGCTCGAGGCGTGTATGGCTTTTGGCCGGCGGCTGTCGATCGGCGACGACATCGTCGTCTACACCGACGACAGCCGCACCACGGAGCGGACGCGCTTCCATACCTTGCGTCAGCAATGGGAGCGGAAAGGGACGAAGGCGTATTACGCCTTGGCCGATTTCATCGCCCCGCTCGACAGCGGCCGGCGCGACTACCTGGGCGCCTTCGCCGTCACGGCCGGGCATGGCACCGACGAGCTGGTGCGGCAGTTTCGAGGCCGACCACGACGATTATCACGCGATCATGGCCAAGGCGCTGGCCGATCGGCTGGCCGAAGCGTTTGCCGAGCGGCTGCACGAGATGGCCCGGCGCGACTGGGGCTATGGCCGCGACGAGCAGCTCACGAACGACGACTTGATCGACGAAAAATATCGCGGCATCCGTCCCGCGCCCGGCTATCCCGGCCTGCCCCGACCACACCGAGAAGGGCATCCTCTTCGACTTGCTCGACGCCGAGCCGGCCACGGGCATCCGGCTGACCGAGAACTTTGCCATGTATCCGGCGGCCAGCGTCAGCGGCCTTTACTTCGCCCATCCCGACGCGCGTTATTTTTCCGTCGACCGCATCACGCGCGACCAGGTGGAAGACTACGCCCGCCGCAAAGGAATGACGACTGGCCGAGGTCGAGCGTTGGCTCTCGCCGAATCTCGGCTACGAGCCGTAAAGTAGCAGGCGCCGTACTCCGAGGCGAGCGGGAGGCGTGAGCCTCCCGGTAATGCAATTAATTGTGCGACTGCTGTGAGCCGCTGTGTGTGATGATAGAACGGACTTACCGGGAGGCTCATGCCTCCCGCTCGCCTTGGCCTCGTTTTTTCCATTTTTGTTTCGCAAGACCGATCCGGAGACCACTATGACATCGACGAACCTCTCACTCGCCATCGCCGTCGTCTTGTGTCACTCGGCCTTCGCCGCCGACGCGCCGCGGCCCAATATTTTGTGGATTACCTGCGAGGACATGAGCCCAAATCTAGGTTGCTATGGCGACCGCTACGCCATCACGCCCAATCTCGATCGGTTGGCCGCCGAAGGCGTGCGCTACACGCGGGCCTTCAGCGTGGCGGGCGTGTGCGCACCGAGCCGTTCGTGCCTGATCACAGGCATGTATCCCTCGACCATCGGCTCACAGCACATGCGTTCGACAACCCGACTGCCGCCCTTCATCCAATGTTTTACCGAGTATCTCCGAGAGATCGGTTACTACTGCTCGAACAACAGCAAAGAAGACTACAACTTCCAGACGCCTAAAACGGCCTGGGATGAATCGAGCCCCATGGCCCACTGGCGCAAACGAGCGAAAGGTCAGCCGTTTTTCTCGGTCTTCAACCTGGTCGTGACACACGAGAGCCAAATCCGGCTGGCCGACGCGGCCTTCGCCAAGCGCACGGCAAGCCTCAGCGGCAATGAGCGACACGATCCGGCGCAGCGCGCCGGTGCCGCCATACCATCCCGATACGCCCGTCGTACGTCGCGACTCGGCGCGGTATTACGATCTGATTACGGTGATGGATAAACAAGCCGGCGAGCTGCTCGATCAGCTAGAAGCCGACGGTCTGGCCGACGACACCATCGTCTTCTTCTACTCCGACCACGGTGTGGGCCTGCCGCGCGGCAAGCGTTGGCTGTACGACACCGGCATGCACGTGCCGCTGGTGATTCGCTTTCCTGACAACTTCCGGCAGCTTGCCTCTGGCGCGCCGGGAACCACGTGCGAGCGCCTGGTGAGCTTCGTCGATTTCGCTCCGACCGTGCTCAGCCTGGCGGGCGTCCAGTTGCCCGAGCATTTGCAAGGGACAGCGTTTCTGGGCCCGCGGGCCGGTCCGCCGCGTGAGTACGTCTACGGCATCCGCGATCGAATGGACGAGCGTTACGACCTGACGCGCAGCCGTACGCGACCGGCGCTGGAAGCACATTCGCAACTATCACCCCGAGCTGCCTTACGCGCAGCCGATCGAATACATGGAAGAGATGCCCACCATGCGCGAGTGGCGGCGGCTCGCGGCAGAGGGCCGGCTCAACGGCCCGGCGGCTCTTTTCCTCGAGCCGACCAAGCCGATCGAAGAGCTTTACGACATCGAGTCCGATCCCGATGAAATCCACAATCTCGCATCGAGTGAAGAACATCGGGAAGTGCTCGAGCGGTTGCGGGAGGCCCATCTCAAGTGGCTTCGCGACACGCGAGACCTGGGTTTCCTGCCCGAAGCCGATATGTGGCAGCGCACCGCATCAGGCACGCCCTATGAAATGGGACGCAGCGCGGCTCTCTATCCGCAAGAGCGCATCCTTGCCGCGGCGCGGAGGGCGAGCGTTAGCGAGGCAGACGCCACGGAGCTTTTGGTTGACGGCGATGCGGCCGTCCGCTGGTGGGCGTTAGTGCGATTATCGCCGGTCGCGAGGCCGCTAAAGGAAGCAGGCCCGCCGATCGAACAGGCCGCCACGGATTCCTCGGCCAACGTTCGCCTGGCCGCCGCGGAGCTACTTTGCCGCGCAGACAGATGCGACGCGGGCCTCAGCGTTCTCGCAACCGGGCTATCCTCCAAGGATCAATATATTCGCCTCGACGCCGCCAATCGGCTCGACCGGGTCGGCTCCCGATCGCGCCCGCTCGAAGAACTGATGCGGCAAGCGCTAAAAGATCCGAACGAAGATGTACGGAAGGTGATGCGCCATGCTCTGCGCTAAACCGTCTTCGTCCAATCCGAAATCCAAAATCCAAAATCGCAGATCACTTCCCGCCTACGGAAACCAAGTGCGAGTAGGTCCGCAGATACATGCGGCCGTCGGCCACGGCGGGCGTGCTGCGGCTCTCTTCGCCCAGCGGATTGCGGCCGAGCAGCTCGAACTTTTCGGCGGCGGCGACCACGGCCACCTCGCCATCTTCGCGCGATGCAATACAAGCCGGCCGCCCGCGCACACGGGCGAACCGTGATAGTTGCCGCCGACGCGCTTCTGCCAAACAGTTTGGCCCGTCGCGGCCCGCAGGCAGGTGACAATGCCGTTGTCGCTCCAGAAAAACAGCAGACCATCCAGGGCCACCGGCGTGGGGACGTAGGGTGCCGCGGTTTCGAGCTTGTAGGCGATTTCGGGCGATGCGCCTTTGTCGGCCGGCGGCCGCACGGCGACGACATAGTTGCCGCCTCCGCCCGAGCCGCAGGAGCCGAAGATCAACCCAGCGGCGATGACCGGCGAGCTGACGCTGCGCTTGCTGAAGACGTTGATTTCCCAATTCACGCGGCCGCTGGCCGGATCGATGCTGGTGATGCCGTGCGACTCGCTGTTGAAGATCAATTCCGCCTCGCCGCCTGCCGGCTGATAGACGCAGGGCGTGGAATAAGCCACCGTCGCCGTGCGGCGATCGAGCTTCCATGCGAGCTCGCCCGTGCGGCGATCGACCGCCACCAGCGAGCTCGTGCCTTGATGGTTCTCGTCGCCCTGGTCGTTGCCCAGAACGACCAGGTCGCCATAAACCACCGGCGAAACGCCGCAGCTATGCTGGCTCACATACGGCCCGAGGTCCTTTTTGCCACACCTCCTCGGCCGTCGTGGTCGAGGGCCAGAAGCGTATATTCATCGGGCGTCGACCAGCAGCAATAAACCCGCTCTGCGTCGACGCACGGCGTGCTCGAGGCGAAGCTGTTGAACTTGTGCTTGGCGTGCAGCGATGAGGTATATTTGCGCTGCCACACGATCTGGCCATCGGCGGCCCGCAGGCAGAGCACCAGCCGCGTGCAGGTATCTTCAAAGGCGCTGGTCAGAAAAATCTTGTCGCCCCACAACACCGGCGACGAATGACCGATGCCTGGCAGCTCGATGCGCCAATTGATGTCTTTCTCCGACCATTCCGCCGGCACGTCGGCATCGCTCACTCCCGTGCCGTTTGGTCCATGGAAGCGTGTCCATTCCTGGGCGGATGCCGCGCGTAACTGCGGCAAAGGCAAACGCGGCGACGAGGATCGGAAGGCGAGGCATGACGGATATCCTTAACAGGCTGGAAACATAGCGGGACACACCAAGATACCATACCTCGCCGCCGGTTCCAGCCGTCCGCGCTGTGCGGTGTGCCATGTACCGGAACACTGGTTCGTGCAACCATTACGCGGCTTGCGCATATCGCGTTGCTGGCACATATTTCCTTCATGCCGACACGCTGTCCGTCCTTTAAACAAACAACGTAGCCGGCAAGAAGAGTCCCCTCCGCCGATAGGTGAGCGTTGTTTTCCATCCGTGCCCATCCGTGTTCTCCGTGGTTCCGAATGAAATTCGTTAGACCACGGATGGCACGGATGGGCACGGATAAAGAACAGTCGTACGTGCTGAGCGTCTGGGCGAATCCAGCAATGGCGAAACGATCATCTCCGTCTGGCCCGGAGATGGTGAAGTGCGGGTCGAGAAGGACGGCGTGGATGGGTGAATGACCGTGGCAACGGTGACAGCGCCAAACGGGGAAAGGGCCGCTTTAGCTGCTTTAATAAGAGTGCCACGCAAGTAAATTGACGATTGTAAAGGAACCGTGGATGGCCGGAGCAAGCCGGACCCGATCGTTCGAACTTCGAGTCCTCTTCGTCTCGACCCACAAGCTATTGCCTACGAAATCGTGCCGCCGTCAACGACTATCTGCGGCGGCGCGAAGCCGAAGCTGAATCGCTTCGCCGCACGATTGAAGCAGGCCAGCCATCGCGGTCAGGACTACGTGCTCGGTTGCTTGCGCCAGAGGGCGAAGTCGAACGGGGACGGATCCACTCATTCGTGAGTCCGGTCGACGATGAAGAGCGCCGGCAGTTTGAGACGATGGTGCGTAATCACCCCGATTCAGGAGTACAAGCGATGCAGATGGGCTTATTAGACCACGTGAAGCTGGAAGCGCAACGAGAGCTGCTTTGCGAGCAACTCGAAACGCGCTTTGGTCCGTTGCCGCCCGCGGCCCTCGCGCGGCTCGATGACTGGCCGCGTGAGCGGTTGACGGAATTGGCTCGCGCGATTCTGTCGGCAGCCTCCCTGGAAGAACTCGGGCTCGGATCGTCGGCAACCTCCGACTCTTGAGAAGTCGCAAGCGCGGTATGAGTCGGCGATAGCAGCAAAAAGAGGCGGCGATGAATCGCCGCACTCCAAAGCTTATCGCGGAATTTCGTACTCTTCCAGCTTGCGATAGAGCGTGGCGCGGCCGATGCCCAGCAGGCGGGCGGCTTCGGGCACGCTGCCGCCGGACCGCGAAAGCGCTTCCAAAATCAGCTTGCGCTCCCAATGGTCCATGCGCAACGAATCGAGAGCGCCCTGCGTGGCGTCGCGCAGGCCGAGGTCGGCCGCCTCGATGCGTTCGCCGGCCGCCAGCACGACGGCGCTGTCCATGACGTTGCGCAACTGGCGCACGTTGCCCGGCCAAGGGGCGGTGAGCAGCTTGTTGCGAGCTTCCTGCGAAAGCTCCAAGCCCGGCCGCCCGTGCTGCTTGCGAAAGTGATCGAGGAAGTAGTCGATGAGCAGCGCGATGTCGCCGTTGCGATCGCGCAACGGCGGCACCACCAGCTCGAAGACGCTCAGCCGATAATACAGGTCCTCGCGGAACTTTTTCTCGGACACATAAGCCAACAGGTCTCGGTTGCTAGCGGCCATTACCCGCACATCGACCTGGATTTCGCTGGTCGCCCCGACGGGTAAAAACGGATGCCCTTCCAGAATGCGCAAGAGCTTCGATTGGCCGTGCAACGTCAGCTCGCCAATTTCATCGAGAAACAACGTGCCCAGGTCGGCCTGCTGAAACAGGCCCGCGTGGTCGCGCTCGGCGCCGGTGAACGATCCGGCCTTGTGGCCAAAGAGCTGGCTTTCCATCAAGTCGGCCGGGATGGCGGCACAGTTGACCGAGAGCATCGGCCGATCGGCACGCGGGCTGGCGCGGTGCAACGCTCGCGCGACCAACTCTTTTCCGGTTCCGCTTTCGCCGCGGATCAGCACGCAGCCCGTGGCCCGGCTCATGCGGCTCATCTTGTCCTTTAGATCGCGGACCGGCGGACTTTCGCCGATCATTTCGTCGTAGGCGGCCGTCTTGGCCTGCAGCCGATCGAAATCGCGTTGCAGCGTTTCTTCCTTGCGTGCGCGAACCAAGGCGACGGTGGTAATGTTCGCCACCGAAATGGCGAAATCGAAGTGCGATTGGCGAAAGCGACCCTGATCGAGATAGATATGAACGGCGCCGCAGCGCCGCGGCGCGACATGAGCGGCACGCAGATCGCATCGGCGTAATGTTGCAAGTCGTCATCCGCCGCCGCGGCGTGCTGGTTGGCGATCCAGACGGCGTGGCCTTCATCGCACACCAGTCGCGTAAGCGATTCGCTGAGCGTGACTGGCGCCGAAGATTGTTCCGGGATCACCAGCTTCGGCTTGAGCTTGCCGTCGTCGCTGATCCACAGAAAGCCGGCCACCGATGCCTCGGTGCGTTCGCGCAACAGATCGAGCGACACCCGCATCAGCTCGTTCGGATCGCTGCACCCCAGCAAGCGGATGCATAGCTGATAGAGCAGCAACAGTTCTTTGGATTGCTCTGAGTCGTGAATGGCCGAGACGGAAAACGCCTCGCCGTCGGCAACGCCGACACGGGTATCTTTAATGAGCGTCTGCGTGACGCTGAAATCGGCCATCGGTCCGACCGTGGGCGGCTGTTCGCTCTGGTGAAAGAGAAACTCGGTCGCTCCCACACGCACGCGGTGGCCGTCGTCAAGTGCGGCCTCATCGACCTTCTGGCCATTGACAAAAGTGCCATTGCGGCTTTGCGCATCGCGCACCCACCAGGCGCCGTTTTCGAACGAGATGACGGCGTGAACGCGCGAGCAAAGGGCGTCGCTGAGCATGAGCGTACATTCGGCGCCGCGTCCGATGCGCGTTTTCTTGGTGTGGTCGAGCAGAACGCTGCTGCCCGCGCGTTGACCCGCCGTAATAGTGAGATAGGCGAACAAGGGCCCGAAGTTGAAAGAAGGGGTAGCTGACTCTGCGCCGATCGTTCAATTATAACCGCACGGCCATCAGGATGGTATCGGCGCCTTGACATCGCTCGTAAACACGTTGGAATGGGTCCATGCCTGACAAGATAATTGTGGTCGGAATCGGCGATAACGGCATCGATAGCCTTTCGCGTGAGGCGCTAAGGGCGGTGTCGGACGCGGAAGTCTTGTTCGGCGGCGAACGGCACCTGTCGTTCTTTGCCGATCATCCGGCCGAAAAGATGGCCATTCGCGACAACTTAAAGGAGGTCGCCGCGCGGTTACAGACGGAGACACGTCGTACCGTGGTATTGGCATCGGGAGATCCGCTCTTTTACGGCATCGCGGGTTACCTGGCGACGAAAATCGGCCGTGATCGATTGGAGGTCCTGCCGAATATCTCGTCGATGCAGCTCGCCTTCGCCCGGCTGAAGGAATCGTGGCACGATGCCGCGCTGGTGAGCTGCCACGCCAAACCGATCGACAACGCGCTGGACATCATCCGCGACGCCAAGAAGGTGGGCATCTTCACCGACAACGAGAACACGCCCGCCCGCCTCGCGCGAGAGTTGCTGAAGGCCGGCATCGGCGGGTTTCGCGCCAGCGTGTGCGAGAACCTGGGCGGCGCCGACGAGCGCGTCACCTCTTGCGGCCTGCAGGAGCTGGCCGAGCGGGAGTTCGCGCCACTCAATGTACTGGTGCTGACCAAACAGGCGGACGCCGCGCCGCTGGAGCGGCGGGAATGGACGTTTGGCATTCCGGAAGAAGCTTTTTATCAACGGCAGCCGCTCAAGGGATTGATCACTAAGACGGAAGTGCGCGTGCTGAGCCTCTCGCGCCTGCGGTTGCGGCCGGGCAACGTGGTTTGGGACATTGGGGCGGGCTCTGGCTCGGTATCCATCGAAGCGGCGCTTTTGGGAGCGACAGTGTGGGCCGTCGAAAAAAACAAGGAAGATTGCGACATCATCCGCCGCAACATCGAAAAATTCGGCACGCCGCCGATCACCGTGGTCCACGGCATCGCTCCGGCGGCCCTGGCCGACCTGCCCGATCCCCACGCCGTGTTCATCGGCGGCAGCGGCGGCGAGCTGGGCGAAATCATTCGGCATCTGCGCGGGAGCGTCTTTTGGCTGGTGGCCGATTGGTGGCGAACGTCGCGACGCTCGAAAACCTCGGGCAAGTTCCCGCCAGCGACGTCACGTTGGTGCAAATCAGCCGCACGCGGCCGATTCTCGACTTGCACCGCTTCGAGGCACTCAATCCAGTGTTTATTGCCTGCTGGGAGAAGGACTAGGTTTTCAGTTCCGTTATCAACCGCATGCCTCGATGCTGCACGCGCAACGTTGTTTTTGGGCATCGAAACCATTAGAATCGAGGTATTATGACTGCCAAAAAACGCCCAATAGCGAAAAACGGGTCGCCGCGCGTGACGAAGCAGGCAGCGAGTAGCCGCTGGCTTGGTCGCCTGGGCATGTATCACACCAAGCGGGCCCTTACGTTTCAAAACGCGGAGGAACTGAAAAGAGCGATCGAGGCGTTGTGGAATCCCAACGATGAACTTTATCGAATGCCACGTTCGCCCGCGGGTGCCTTGACGATGATCGTTCCGCAAGAAGCAGTATCGCTGTTTCGCATTCGAGGCTTTGACTTTGTCGAGTACCCGGTCGTGCCGGCGAGGCGCGGTGATCATAAGGCGAGCAGCTAGCCGGAACGGCAAGTCTAGAAAATGGAGTCCGGCCGTGCCAGCGAACAATCCCGCCAAGCACGAACCTCGCACGCGAGTCGTTTTCAATTTACCCCTTAATGATTCCGGCGAGGAGAGCGCATTTTACGAGATCATCGCGCACATAGAAGGACTGAAGGACCGAAACGTCGGTGTGACTGGCTTTACCCACAGCGAGCCAATGCCCGCCGTGTTCACCGGTTTCTGGTGGAGCGATGAAGAGCGTGCTTGGGTGGAAGATGCGATCGTCATCGTGATGATTGACTTTGCGCGGCCGTCGGTTGGGGCGAAGTGGTCAATCAGCGGCGAAATGTCGAAATTGAAACGCTTCATATCAGCCGCCTATCGGCGCAACGGCAGCCAGCAGGAAGAAGTCTGGATCGTGGCTCACCGAGTTTCGCGGCAGACCTAAGTGGGAAAGTACCATGAAAACCGCCATTATCGCCATCACCAAACACGGGGCTGCCCTGGCACGCAAGCTGGAGGGCGACCGTTATATTTCGGCCAAGTTCCGCAATGACGAGCCGGCCAACTACTTCGAAAAGCCGATCAAGGAGCTGACGGCCGAAATCTGGTCGCAGTATGAAGCGCTGGTTTACGTCGTATCGCTGGGGGCGGTGGTCCGCACGATCGCGCCCTTTCTCAAAGACAAGCACGTCGATCCGGCCGTGATCGTGGTTGACGACAAGGCCAATTTCGCCATCAGCGTGCTCTCCGGGCACGTGGGCGGCGCCAATGAATTGACCGAGCGGATCGCGGTGCAGCTCGGCGCTCAGGCGGTCGTTACCACCGCCAGTGACGTGGGCAAGACGATTCCGGTCGATATCCTGGGGCGCGAATTGGGTTGGACGACGGACCTGGAGCAGAACATCACCAAGGTCAGTGCAGCGGTCGTGAACGAAGAACCGATCGCCTTTGTGCAACTGACGGGCGAAAAGAACTGGTGGCGCCGCGACACGCCTTTGCCAAAGAATATCCATATCGTATCTCTCGACGAAGCGCGTAACTACAAGACGGCACTGATTGTCACCGATCGGCTCGTCGAGCCGGAGTTTCATTCGAAGACGGTGGTCTATCGGCCCAAATCGCTGGTGCTGGGCATGGGTTGCGATCGTGGAGTCACCCTGGAGCAGGTTGAAGAGTTCGTCTTTTCGACCCTTGAGCGGCATGGTCTCTCGTTTAAATCGGTGCGAAACCTGGCCACGGTCGAACTTGAAGCAAGAGGAGCCCGCGCTGTTGGAGTTTTGCTCCAAACACAAGCTCGAAATGGTTTGCTATCCCAGCGAACAACTCAAGAAAGTCGCCGCGCCGAACCCGTCGGCGACGGTTGAAAAATACGTCGGCACGCCCGGAGTCTGCGAACCGGCCGCCTTGCTTAGCTCCGAAGGAGAGCTAGTCGTGCCCAAGCAGAAGGCCCCCATGCTGACACTTGCGGTGGCGAGGATTCGATTTTGAGCGTGCTTTCCGGAAATCGTCCTCACTTTTGCGGCGCGACGCCCAGCTTGGCCAAGAGGCGGAATCACTTGCCCGGCAGCTCGCCGACGCCCCCGAGGATAAGCAGAAAGCCGAGATCAAGGAAAAGCTGCCCCGGCATTTCGCGACCGGGGCATCGCTTACGCTCTGACCCAGCCACCGATTTTTTGCAACGGCAATGCGAAGTTGTGCTTCGGGTTTGTGTGCGCTTAGCGACTTGCCCGATCGCGGATTTCATTAAGCGTCGTGTTGAGGTCGCGCACCAGCTCGGGACGTTCGCTCGCCACGTTTTTCGTCTCACCGGGGTCTACCGCCAAATCGTACAACTCACCCGGCGACGACTGAGCCGCCGCTTGCCCCTTGGCCGAGGCGCCGCGCGGCGGACGCGGAGCGATGTATTTCCATTGACCCTTGCGCAGGGCCAGGCCGGCCGCGTGCTCCACCAGCAGCTCGCGACCTTTGGGCGATTCGCCTAGCAGTGCTGCGAGCACGTTTTCGCTGTCGGGGCCGGCGCCGCCGGGCACGGCTTGGCCGACCAGCGCGGCCAGCGACGCCAACAGGTCAATCTGACAAACCAACGCTTCGGATGTGCCCGGCTTGATCCGGCCGGCCAGCGCACCAGAAAGGGCACGCGCGTGCCTCCTTCGTAGGTGCTGTACTTGCCGCCGCGCCAAGGGCCGGCGGGGATGTGCCCGTTGGCGTCGGCCACCGCGCCGTCGGCATAGCCATCGTCGAGCACCGGGCCGTTGTCGCTGGTGAAAATGATGAGCGTCTTATCGGTCAGCCGCAGCCGATCGAGCGTTTCCATGACTTGCCCCACGCACCAGTCGAGTTGCTGAATGGCATCTCCGCGCACGCCGCAGCCGCTTTTGCCTTTGAAGCGAGCATGAGGCACACGCGGCACATGGGCATCGTGCGTCGGAAAATAAAGGAAGAAGGGTTCTTGCTGGTGGCGTTCGATGAACGCGGTGGCCTTTGATACGAGCGTGTCGGCCATATCTTCATCAACCCAACGAGCGGACTTGCCGCCCTGCATCCAGCCGATGCGGCTGATGCCGTTGACGATGGTGAAATCGTGGCCGTGGCTGAGCGGCATCTTCAAAAGCTCGGGGTTTTCGCGGCCGGTCGGCTCGTCGCCCACTTTGTGTTGGTAGTTCACTTCAATCGGATCTCGCGGATCGAGCCCGGCCACCCGCTGGTTTTCAACATAGACGCAGGGCACGCGGTCGCCCGTGCCGGCAATGATAAAGCTCTCGTCGAATCCGATTTCGCGTGGGCCGGGCGTGATTTCGCCGTTCCAGTCGATCTTGCCCTGGCCCAGGCCCAAGTGCCACTTGCCGACAACGCCCGTGGCATAGCCGGCCCGCTTCAGCATCGGCGGGCAGGGTAAAACGGCCCGGCTCGATAATCAGATTGGCATCGCCCGGCAACACGCCGGTCCCTTTCTTTCTCCAGGCGTATTCGCCGGTCAGCAAGGCGTAGCGCGTGGGCGTGCAGGTGGCCGAGGGGGCATGGCCGTCGGTGAACCGTAGTCCGCCCGCGGCCAGGCGATCGAGATTGGGCGTTTTGATTTGTTTGGCGCCGTAGCAGCTCAGGTCGCCGTAGCCTACGTCATCCGCCAGGATCAAAACGACGTTCGGCCGTTCGGCCTGGTCCGCGTCGGCAGAGCTCGCGACAAGTAGCACAAGGATGGCAGCGAGGTATTTCATCGGCTTCTCTCAATGCGTTGCAGCTTGACTTCACGCGACATCCTGGGGAGTGGCCCAGTGGTCGCGGTAGACGCGATGCAATAGGTTGTTGGCGTTGGTGTCGTCGACGATTTGTTCTTTGATGGGATCAAAATGTAAGGCGCGGCCTTCACGGGCGCAAATACCCAAATACCGTTGCCATGAGCATACTTTACGCGACGATAATCTGGCAGGGGGCGCCGTAGCTGTGAGCCTGGACAGTGTGCGATCGTGCTTATAACCATTTGTTGGTACGCCGCCTTGTGCGACCGTTGCTCCTGGCGCCGCTAGGGGTTGCGATCGCACTCGCCGCGGCCGTGCCGACGTCGGCACAGCTTCCGTCGTTACCACTTGCCCGGCTGCCGCCTACAGAAGATTCGAAAAACCCTGTGCGGTTTGCCGCGGCCGCGAGGGACAATGGGTTTACTGGTCCGTTAAGTGAAACGTTGACGGCCCGGGAGGGCCATCCTCCATTTACAGCCGGCAGCCCGGCAGAGCACTTCGCCAAAACGGCCGATGCCGAGCTTGTGGCAATGCGCCCTGATGCCCGACTGGCGTACTATCAAGGCAGCCTGGCACAGAACGGTGGGGAAGTCTCGCTTGATTCGCTCAACCGGCGTGTAGGCGAGTTGGAGCGCGGGCAGAGCGCCGGCGGCTACGATGTGCCACTACGATCCGGCCGATGGCAGCACTACGTCTTCGGACGATTGCAGGGCGACACGGTGACCATCGGCCAGAGTCCGTCGAACATCGCCCAGGTAGGGCACGCACCGAACGGCACGGAGCTGGAGCGGGCGCGCCTCGGTGTGCAAGGCACCGGGTATGACGTGTACTTCTATCGTTTCGAGGCCGATTTCGCCCAGCCCGATCCGGTAACAGGCCGGGCGCCGCGCATTACGGATGCCTATGCCGAGGTCCGCGAACTGCCCTTCGGCACTCTGCGGATGGGTCAGTTCCGCGTGCCACTGAGCATCGAACGTGTCACCAGTGCCAACGACCTGACGTTCATCGAGCGCGGATTGCCCCAGGCATTCAATCCCGCGCGCGAGCTGGGCATCATGGCCATGAACTCGACCCAGGACTATTTCTTATCCTGGTATAGCGACGTTTCCACCCAGCAGGCCAACGCCGCGGGTGAGCAGTTCGGCAAGTCGGGCCGCGTCGATCTGACCGAGCGGATCGTATTGCTGCCGTGGTACGACGAGCCGTCCGAGGGACGCTATCTGTTCCAACTCGGCGCGGGATATCTTTATTCGAACATGCGCAACAGCAATGTTCGATATGGCTCGGCGCCGGAGGCGGTGCTGCAATATGAGAATGTGGTCAACGTCATCCCCAACTTCGTCGACACGGACAACCTCGTCGCCCGAAACACCAATACCGTGCAGGCCGAGGCCTCGACCGTGCTGGGGCCGTTCTCGTTTCAGGCGGAATACTACGGCGTGTTCGTCGATCCGACGATCAGTCCGCTCGCCGGTAGAGACCTCTTCTTCTCCGGATGGTATGTGTTCGGCAGCTATTTTCTTACTGGGGAGCACCGCGTTTACAACCGCACTCAGGCAATTTATACGTCGGTTACACCGTTCAGGAACTTCTTTCGCGTGCGCGGTGCCGACCGCGGCATCCTCACCGGCCCCGGTGCATGGGAGGTCGCGGTTCGCTTTTCACAACTCAATTTGAGCGATCGCTATATTCAAGGCGGGCGTTTGAACGACGTCACCTTGGGACTGAACTGGTACCTGACGCGGCAGATGAAAATCATGGCCAACTACATCTATGCCATGAATGACGTCCACAACCTGACGACCTACGCCAACATCTTCGAGACACGGGCCCAAGTGGTGTGGTAGAGTGGGACGCTTACCTGAAGTCGGGCAAAGTCCGGAAAACGAAATAAAGCAATGCGGCTTGTTCTGTTGATCCTGTTGGCATCGCTCGTGCCACTTCTCTGGGGCGGGGCGATGTATTGGCTCATCGCGCGATGTTGGCCGGCACGCGAAGGCAACGGCAGCGCCCCGCCGTCCGGTCAATCCAGCTCACTGTACGATTACCAGATCTGAAGTCGATGACCCCAGAGCTTCAAGAATTTATCCGTCTGGCTCCGCTAGGACTGCTGGTGGGCGCGTACGGCACGCTCGTCGGCGCCGGCGGCGGATCGGTGTTGGTCCCCTCGCTGTTGTTGCTTCTGCCCGACGAGTCGCCCGCCACGATCACCGCGATCTCTCTGGCGGTCGTGTTCTTCAACGCCTACTCCGGCACGATCGCCTACGTGCGGATGGGCGCGTGAACTATCGGGCGGGCGTGCTCTTTACCCTGGCGAGCCTGCCCGGTGCGGTTTTGGGCACACTGCTTGTGCACGAAATGCCGCGACGTCTGTTTGACCCGATATTCGGCACACTGCTGTTGACCATGGGCGGCCTTCTGGTCGCCAGCCCTCTGGGTGTCGGCGGCGATCTCGAGCCAGGCGCCGCGCCGCCTGTCCGATCGTCGCTTGCTGTTCGGCTCGGTCGGCAGCGCCTACATCGGCGTCTTATCGAGCTTGCTGGGCATCGGAGGCGGCATCATTCACGTGCCGTTTTTGATCCGCCTGTTGCGGATGCCCCCGCACACAGCCACCGCCACGTCGCACTTCGTTTTGACGTTCGTGGCTTTGACGGCCACCGTCACGCACGTCGCGATGGGGGAGTTTCAACGCGGCCTCGCGCAGACGACGTACCTGGCCATCGGCGTGATGATGGGAGCGCCGCTCGGAGCGGCCCTGTCGACGCGCTTGCACGGGTCGATGATCGTGCGCTCTCTGGCGCTCGCGTTGTGCTTCGTAGGAGTGCGGCTGCTGGCGCCGATTGTGGGCGGTGCCCTAAGAGTGCTATAGCTGGCTGCCGGTATCCAGGCGCAATAAATTCGCATAGGCTCTTGACACTGTTATATGACAGTGTAATATGTCGGTATGGAGCCGCGCTGGAAAATCGCCGAATTGGCCGAGTTGGTGGAGAGGGTGCTTCACGTCGCCGGGCAGCGCGAGCAGCGCTCCGCGAGAGTGCGCGAAGTCCCCGACTCGCGCACGATCCGTTATTACACCACGCTGGGGCTCATCGATCGGCCGTTGGAGATGCAGGGCCGCACGGCATACTATGGCTGGCGGCATGTTTGGCAGTTGTTGGCCATCAAACAGCTCCAGGCTGCCGGCCTGACACTGGTCGAAATGCAGCAGCGGCTCGCCGGGGCCGACGATCGCACCCTGAAAAAGCTGGCACAGGTATCCGAGCTACTCGTTCGGGGCGAAGCTATCTCGCCAACGAGCGACGACACTTCGTCGCTCTCAGCCTGTCCCAGCCCGTCCTACATTCTGGGCCGATGCGCCGGCGGCTGGTCCGCATGGGCGGGCAAATCGAACCCTCGGACACGCAAGCGCCGGGCGCTTCGCCCGCGCTGCACATCAAGTTGGGCGAGGGGATGACGCTGGTGCTCGAAGGCGTCGATCCAGGGGTTTGGAACCGTGACAAACTGGCGGCGATCGAGCAGGCCGCTCGGGGGCTCGTAAAACCATTGCGCCAACTCATTGCACAACCATGCCCGGTTGTAACGGACATTGCACAACCGCCGTCGGTTGCACGCAAGACCACAAGCGCGGAAAGGAGCCGATCATGATCCGAGCCGTTCACCATTTGAAACTCGACGATAGCCTTGGCCCACGACGAAGACGCCGGTTTTGGCGCCCTGCGCAGCGAGCGCGGCTGCCTGCCGCTGAAGGTCGCTTGAGGTTCGCACAAGAATCTGCGGCCTGCACGCGCAGCACGATCGTTCGCCAGACGTTTCACAATGCCTTCGCCGAAGCGATCGAAGCGACGTATATCTTTCCGTTGCCCGACCGCGCGGCGGTGACCTCGTTTACCCTGCGCGTGGCCGGTCGCGTCGTCGAAGGCGTGCTGCGCGAGCGGCAGCAGGCCCGCGCAGGAGTACGATCAGGCGATCGCCGCCGGGCACCGCGCCGCCATCGCCGAAGAGGAACGCAGCGGCACGTTCAGTCTGCGCGTCGGCAACGTGCCGCCGGGCGAAGACATTTCCGTCGAGCTGGCACTCGTCGGCCCGCTGACGGTGGTACATGGAGAGGCCGAGTTTCGCTTTCCCCTTGGTCGTGGCGCCGCGTTACGTGCCGGGCGTGCCGCTCGACGGGCCGTCGGTCGGGTCTGGGCGTCGCACCCGACACCGATCAGGTGCCCGACGCCTCGCGCATCACGCCGCCGGTCTTGTTGCCCGGCTTTCCGAATCCCGTGCGGCTCGCCTTAGAGGTCGAGTTTGAAGCGGCAGCCTGCCGACGACGCATCGAAGCCTCACTCAATCGCTTTCGCTCCAGCTTGCACAGCGTGATTGTCGACGACGTCGGCGGGCTTGACGGTGCGATTGCAGCCAGGCGAGCGCTTGAACCGCGATTTCATTTTGCGGTTCTCCTTGGCCGACCAGGCGGCGCGAGAGCATGCTTTCATTCACCCCGCCCGAAGAATCGCGGCACGGGTACGTTTGCCCTGTCGATCGTGCCGCCGGCCGAGACAGCCGATCCCCGCGCGGCCGCGCGATATCGTGTTCATCCTCGACCGCTCAGGGAGCATGAACGGCTGGAAGATGGTCGCGGCGCGGCGCGCCGTGGGCCGTCTGCTCGATACGTTGCCGGAGCACGATCGCTTCAGCGTGCTCGCTTTTGACCATGCGGTGGAATTCTTCGCCCGAAACGCCGCGGCGGCTGACCGCTGCGGACAACCGGCGCGGTGGCGGACGATCGAGTGGCTTGGCGAAGCTCGAGGCTCGCGGCGGCACCGAGATGGCCGGCGCCTCGAGCGGGGCCGCTGGGTGCTGGCCGGCGAACGACGCCACGCGCGAAGCCAATGATCGTATTGGTTACCGACGGCCAGGTCGCCGGAGAAGACTCGCTGCTGAAGACGCTGGCCCGGCGCCGCTAACGGCCGACCGCCACGAATCTTTGCGGTGGGCATCGACCAGGCGGTCAACGCCGGCTTTTTGCGGACGGCTGGCCGACCTGGGCCGCGGCGCCTGTGAGTTGGTCGAGACAGAAGAACGGCTGGACGAAGTCATGGGACGCTTGCATCGGCTGATCGGCTCGCCGGTGTTGAGCGACGTGCGACTCGAACCGATCGGCTGGCAATGGGACGAGGAAAGTCTGGCGCCGGCGAACCTCTGCGATGTATTTGTTGACAGGCCGATAACCATTTTTGGCCGATACTGCCGGCGCGCACGAGCGACCTACGGTTGCGAGTGACCGGCACGGACGCCGCGGGCCTGCCTTGGCGGCAAGAAGTGAGCGGGCAAGCGACAACCGGCGAAACGCTGACGAACCTCTGGGGCCGGGCACGCGTCCGCGAGCTGGAGGACCGCTACGCGAGCCAATTGGGCGTCAAAGACGAAAGGCTTTCGCACGAGATTGTTGCCGTATCCCTGGAGAGCCACGTCTTATCGCGGTTCACGGCCTATGTGGCGGTCGACCGGTCGGAGGTCGTCAAATCCGACGGCAAGCCGAGAGAAATCGTTCAGCCTGTCGAACTGCCGGAAGGCTGGTTGCCACCTCAAATGGCAAGTGGCCGATTGTATGCGCTTGCCTGTTCGCCCGAACCTTCGCCTCTTATGAAGGAGCTCTTCCAGGTCGGGGCACCAGCATTATGCGTCCCGCAAGCGCCGTTGACTATCACAGAAGTTTTAGATCGCCTCGCGGCGGCATTGAAGACATTCAAGTCACGCAGCCTGTTCTCCAAACGCCGCCGGCGGCTGCTCTCGTTAATCGATGTTTTGCAGATGCTGGAAACAATGATGCAGAAGGAGCGCCACCCGCGGTGGACGGAAGCGAGCGAGTTGCTCGATAGTGCACGATCGATGCTCGCCGAGCTCGACCGCTTCGGCCGCCACGCATGGGTGGCCGGTACCATCGAGGACTTCCTCACAAAAGTTCAAACATTCCTCGACGAGCTTCGCCAATCGGCTGAACCCGCGAGAAGCGAGTTTTGGAAATAAGGATGCGATTTTCAAGCCCCTGCGGTCGGCGTCTAACGTGCCGCGAGTTTGCGTGGTCGCAACGTCCCTGGCCGACTCTATGCGCACCCCAGCCGGCCGTTTAGAATTTATTGAGGAGGTAAGGTTGTGAACTCCGTCAAAGCAACTTGGATGAACGGCCAGATTGTGCCGGCCGAGCCTGTCGATTGGCCTGAAGGGAGCCAACTGGTGGTAGAACCGATCGCAACGAACGGAGCGGAGATCGGTCTCAGCGAGGACCAGTGGCGTGAGGATCCAGAGTCAATTGCGGCGTGGGTAGCGGCCGTTGAGCAAATCGAGCCGCTGATTTGGGAGAATGGTGAACGCGAAGAGTTCGAACGCTACGACGCGGACCAGAGCCGATTCAACATCGAAGCTGTCCGCAAGAAAATGCACGATCCGCCAAGTGGTGACGGCTCATGAAGCGTCGCTATCTACTCGATACCGGCATCGCTCAGGACTACCAGGCGGGTAGGCATGGGGTTCGCGAAACGGCGATTGTAAACCGCGCCAAGGGGCATCGCATCGGGATCTGCGTGCCAGTCTTGGGCGAATTGTGGAGCGGCGTTGAGTGCAGCGCCAGCCGCGAGCGAAATCTAGTCCGCTTGCGACACGCGATCTCAACTTTGATCATTTGGCCGTTTACAACGGACGCCGCCCAGGAATACGGGCGAATTTTCGCCGAGTTGAAGCAGACGGGCCGACCCATGCAGCAAATCGACATGCAGATCGGCGCCATCGCCCGAACACTGCCGAACTGCGTCGTCGTATCGAAAGATTCTGACCTAAAGGCGATTCGCGGAATCACTGTGGAGAATTGGGCGTCGTAACAGTGCCGGCACCGATGAAATGGGGAAGCGGCCGAGCCTCGGAACACAGCCGCGGTAACGGCAAGTGCAAGCACATTCATCCATGAATCGCAGACCGAATTGCTTGAAATTCATGGCCGCCCTTCGATAGAAACAATGAGCTCATGCTGCCGCCTACTCCGCCATTAAAGGATTGGCATTGCCGCTGCGGCCCGCACTGCGCTGGCCGAGCTGAGCGAGCAGCGGCAGGGCTTCGGTCAAGTGGTCGCTCATCTCGCGGATGAAGCGCTCGCCGCGGCTGCTGAAGTAGGCGGCGAAGAGCATGGCGGGGATGGCGATCAAGAGCCCGGCAACCGTGGTTTCGAGCGCCAGGTAGATGCCCTCGGCCAGGTACTCGGCTTTGCCCAGGCCGGCCTGGCTGGCGACGCGAAACGCTTGCAGCATGCCGATCACCGTGCCCAGCAGTCCGACCATCGGCGCGACGCTGGCAGCCACGGATAGCGGCCGCACGCGTGCACGCAGTTCGGCCATCTGCCGACCGATGGCGTCTTCCAGCGTTTTTTCGATTTCCGGCAGCGGACGCCCGGCGCGCAGCAGCCCCGCGCGCAACACACTGGCCAGCGGCGAGGGTGCTGGTCGCAGAGCGCCTGATATTTTTCCAGACGCTGTTCGCCCGCATGCACCAGTTCCTTGAGCCCTTGCACCTGGGTGGGCGGCAGAACCTTGCCCCGCGTGAGGTTGGCCAGCCGCTCGAAGGTCACCGCGGCGGCGACGAGGGAGATCATCCCCAGGAAAGCCATGAAGCCCACGTTGACCGGCCCGCCCGCCACGATCATTTCCCACAGATTGCCCGGCGGCTTTTTGGGACCGCTGGGAGCCTGGCCGGATAGCGGGACCGCAGCAACCGATCGCGTTTCTGGTTCGGCGTCTTCAGCTAATAATGGGGAGGGAAAGAAACCACAAAGACACAAAGACACCAAGACAAGAATAAATGGTAGTCTCACAGGACCGAATCTCCCAGTACGAACGTTCTTTTTCTTCGCAAAGCTCCGAGGGCGCGGCTCGCGCCAAGTCGCGTAGCGGATCAAGTCAAAATGCAAAACGCAAAATGCAAAACGCAAAATGCAAAATGGACCGGTACATCTCCGGTTTGACTTTTGACTTTTGTATTTTGCATTTTGACTTTTGCTGTTGTCGCTTTGTGACTTTGTGTCTTTGTGGTTTTTCTACCATCGTGCTACGCGCACAAGCGAGGACGCTTATGCTACGAGCTACTTGATACTCGCCAGCAGCCTGGCGGCGTCTTTGGCTTTGGGGTGGTTCGGGTATTTTTTGATGAGCGTCTCGAACATGTCTTTCGCCTTGGCATTGTCTTTCAACTCGAGCAGGCAGCGGCCCGCTTCCAGATAACCGAGCGCCTGCCATTCTTCATAGGGATAGCCGAGCGCGGCAGTCAGATAGTGTTCGACGGCTTCTTCATACTTCTTTTCGCGGAAGGCGCATTCGCCCATCATGAAACGGGCCTTGGCCGCCGTTTCGGTGTCGGTCTCTTTCGTCACCTGCTCGTAGGTTTGCTTGGCCTGCGCGAGCTTCTCCTGGTTCTGCTGCGCCAACCCAGGCCATAGCGGGCCTCGTTCAGCAACTCGAACTTGGGAAACTGATTCGACCAGCGCCTGGTAGTGCTCCTCGCTTGCCGGCCACTGCTTCAGTTGGGCGGCGCAGTCGCCCGCCCGATAGAGCGCACGGGCCAGATATTTTTCATTTTTTTGTGCGATGGCCTGCTTGAATCGTTCCAGCGCCGGGGCATATTGCTTCTGCCGATAAAGCGACTCGCCGGCCAGATAAGTGGCGTCGGCCAACAGCGGCCCGTGAGGCAAACGACTGGATCTGCGCCTGAAACGCCGCCGCGGCCTGCGGAAAATGCTCCGCCTGATATTGCACCCAGCCGAGCTTGAATTGCAGCTTTTCCTGCAAGTCGGGCGTTTTGGCCTTCGTGCGGCCATGCTGATACGCTTCGCGGGCCGAGTTCCACTCCTTTTTCAGCTCGTGATATTCGCCGACGCGGAACCAGGCGTCGGCGGCCAGGTCGCTCTTGGGAAACTTCGTTGCTAAGCGTTCGCCAGGCTTCGGCCGCCGCCTGGTCCTGCTTGGCTTCGGCCAGGGCGAAGCCAAGCTCATAATACGCTTCGTCCGGCCCGCGGATAGTTCGGCGCCTCGTTCAACCAGCGCCTTGAGCGTGGCGGCGGCCTGATCGGTTTGCTTCAAGCGCAATCTGGCATAGCGCGATGGTAAAGCGCGCGTCGTGCGCGTCGGCCGCCGGCCGGCTTGCTCGCGACGAACGCTTCCAGGTCGGCGATGGCCGGCTGGATATTGCTTCAGTCGCTGCTGTGCCAAACCGCGCACATAGCGTGCCCGAGTTGCCACATCGCTGGCTGCGAAACGGTCGATGACGATCGTCATGGCCGCCACGGCGCCGGCGAAATCGTCTTTGGCAAACTTCGCCTTGCCAACACCATAAGCGGCCGACGGCGCCAGCGGGCTGGTGGCGTATTCGCTGAGCACTGCTCGAAACGGCGGATGGCGTCGTCATATTTCTTTTGCCGCGCGGCGATGTCGCCCAGTTCGACCAGCGCCTGCGGCCGATGGGAACTACCGTTGGAGCGTCGTCACCAGCCGGTCTAATTCGACCGCCGCTTCGTCGAGCTTCTTTTCTTCTTGTAAGCTGCCGGCCAGTGCGAGCAGCACTTCGTCGGCACGCTGCCAGTCGGGCTTGACCCGCAGCGATTCGCGAAACGCCGCGGCCGCCTGCGGCAACCGCTTGGCGTCGTGGTGTGCGCGGCCGATGAGAAGTTGAGCTTCCGCCTGCAACGCCGCGTCGGTCAATTGGCCGAGGCTCTGCGAAAGTTGCGCGATCGCGGCGTCGTATTTCTTTTGCAAATAGAGACACAGCCCGATGCGCACCCGACTGGCGGGCACATGGCGGTGCTGCGGAAATTTTTCGACAATCTGCCGGTAGAGCGGCTCGGCCTTGGCAACCTGCGGCACCGGGTCGACGGCGCCGCCCGCCAATACCAGGCTTTCCGCCGCGACGAAGAGCACTTCGGGCACAAGGGCGTGCGACTGATATTTGGGGTTTTGCAGAAACGCGGTGGCCTGACGATCGGCCTCGGCATAATCGCCCAGCGAGAGGGCCGCCAGCGCGCCCATGTAAGCGGCCTGCGGCGCGAGCTCGTCCGCTCGGCGTGCTGTTGGGCGAACTGCTGGTAGAGCGCGACACGTCTCTTTGCGACGCTCGGGCATTTCGTACAGCACGTCGATGCGGCCCAGCTCGAGCGACGGCAGGAAACTGCTCTTGGGATAGGCCTGGATGGCTTTTTCCAGCTCGGCGAGCGCCGCCGGCGGCTGGTTGAGCTTGAGCAAGGTTTTGGCCAGCCAATAGGCCGCTTCGGGCGAGCCGTCGTTGGCGGCCGCCACCGCCGGCGCGAGCGCCTGCTGGGCCTGCGGATATTTTTCCGTCGAGTACAGGAGCTTGCCCGCCGCGATTTGCGCGCGCCCGATATACTTGCTTTTGGGAAATTTGCCGGCGAGCGATTGATACAGGGCCACGGCCTGATCGTTCTGCTTCTGCTCGGCCAGGCACTGAGCCTGCCGCAAGAGTGCCAGATCGGCCAATTCAAATTTGGGAACGGCCGCCGCCTGCGACAAGGGCTGCACCGCTTCGGCGAATTTTTGTCTGCCATCAGCGACAGGCCCAGCCGCAGCCGGGCCTCAGTTGCACACGCGGATCGTTGGCGTGGGCGGCAAGGAACGCTTGAAACGTCGCAATGGCCGCGGCGTCTTGCCCCAGGTCTTGTTGTACGGTGCCCAAGGCGTAGCGTGCTTGAGGAGCCAGATCGCTGTTGGGATAGGCGGCGACGACCTTCTGATACAGATCGGCGGCGGCCTGGGTTTGCCCGGCTGCGTACAGCGCTTCGCCCTGATAATAGAGCGCCGCCGGAAGCTGCTTACTCTGGGGATAGGCGACCGGCAATTGCGGCAAAGGCGTCGGCCGCGGCTTTCCAATCGTCGGCCTTCTGTGACTTCTGGGCCAGCTTGATAAAGCGCCATCGAGAGGTTGAACTGGGCGGCGTCGCGGTCTTTGAAATCAGGAAACGCCGCGAGCAAGTTGCGATAGGCGGCAGCCGCTTTGTCGGCTTCGCCCGCCTGAAGCTGGCAGGTGGCCAGATGGTAATGGGCGCGATCGAGCCGCGCGTCGCCGCGATAGGTATCGATGAATTTCTGCCAGCGAGCCGCGGCCTGCGGATAAAGCTGCTTGTTCTCCAGCCCCACCGCCACCGCATAGTCGCGCGTGGCAGCGTTCTCGGGCTTGGCGTCCTGGGCGAAAAGAGTGAGGGAGTTGCCGATGAGGAAGATACCCAGCAGCAACGTCATCCGTGCCCTGCGCAAATGCGTTGAATACTGTTCGGCGATCATCAGTAGTCTCCGTCGTAGAGCATCCATGTCTGTCGCATCTTCATGTGGCGGCAAAAAGATGTCAAGTTTGCGAAGCGGCGCGTAGTGATACCGTTTGGCAGCTTCGTCCAGAAAACGAAGCGAGCGTGCATACGGCGCCGGTATTCCTCATCGGCCATCAGCTTTAGACATCGTCCTGCTTTCTGAAACGACCGATAAGGCCGAAGGCCGCCGTAGCACCGAAGGTGCCTCAGACGGTGCGTCATTCGATAGCCCAGGGGCGAAGCTTTTGATGTTGCGCATTTCCGCATCCGCCGCGTAGCGGCGCTGGAATTTAGCCGTGGGTGCAAACCCACGGTAAATTCGGCGAATTCGCAAAGCCTCGCAAAGACGACGGAGCGGCGCAGTAGCTCGCCGTCGCCGCTCGCGGCTTTGTGCATCTTTGCCCTGTTTTCCGTGGGTTGACACCCACGGCTAAACTCCGTTGCCCCTCCGGGGCAGGGAAACGCAAACATCAAAAGGCGTAGTCCTGGATTCAGCCTGCCGCGCTACGCGATCAATTGCTGAATCGGGCTGCCGGCGGCGATCACCAGCGGTCGGTTCGCGCGGTCGTAGACCTCGGTCGCCGGATCGATGCCCAGCAAATAGAACATCGTCGCCGCCAGGTCGTCGGGACGCACGGGGTCGCGGTCCGGCAGCGAGGCGTTTTTGTCGGAGGCGCCGTAGACGAAGCCGCGCTTCACGCCGCCGCCGGCCAGCAGCACCGTGTAGCACTGCGGCCAGTGATCGCGGCTGATATTGTCGTTGATCCGCGGCGTGCGGCCGAACTCGCCCATCCAAACCACCAGCGTCTCGTCGAGCAGGCCGCGCTCGTCCAGATCGGTCAGCAGCGTCGGCAGCGTCTGGTCGGTGATCGGCAGATGATATTTCTCGATGATCGGGAACATGCGCGTGTTGTTGAATCCGTGCGTGTCCCATCCGCCCGACGTGGTGCTCTGCCCGCCGATCGAGTCGGAGAAATAGACGTTGACGAACTGCACTCCGGCTTCGACCAGCCGCCGGGCCAAGAGGCAGCTTTGCCCGTAGGTGTGCCGGCCATATTCGTCGCGCAGCTTTGCCGGCTCGGCCGAAAGATCGAAGGCCCGCGCCACGCGTGGCGAGTGGAGCATCGCCAGTGCCCGCTCATAATAACTGTCGATTCCCTGGGCCGTGGCCGAGTAGTCGAGCAGCCGGCTCTGGCGGTCGATCAGCTTCTGCAGCTCGCGGCGATGTTCGACGCGGGCCAGCGGCAAGTTGTCGGGCAGGCTCAATTCGGGCAGAGCGGAACTGGTCGCTGTTGGGATCTTCAGTGATCAGCAGCGGATCGTGCGTTTTGCCCAGAAAGCTGGCGTGCTGGCCCGGCGTGACCGAGCCGTCGCGAATCACGTAGGGATAAGCGACGAACGTCGGCATGCCGTCGCACCGGCGCCAGCCGGTCGACCACCGAGCCGTAGGCCGGAAACAGATCGAGCGAGTCCCGCAGGCGGATGTCGTCGAGCGGCGGAGCACGGCCGGTGAGCGCGTAATACGACGGCCGAGTTATGGTTTTTCATCTCGTGGTGCATGCTGCGCACCAGCGTGACCTTGTCCATCACCTGCGCGACGCGCGGCAGATTCTCGCAGATCGCCAGGCCCGGCACGCTTCGTGGCCGTCGGCTCGAAGCGGGCCGCGGATCTTCTCCGGCGCGTCGGGCTTCATGTCGAACATATCGACATGGCTTGGGCCGCCGAACTGATAGAGAAAAATCACCGACTTCGCCCGCGGGCGAATGGTGGTTCGCTCCTCGGCCGCCCACAACCGCGGCAAATTCAGACCCAGCAAACCGAGCCCGCCGACGCTGATCGCTCGGCGGCGGGAAACAAGCGGCGGAGGAAGACGGCTGGCATTCGCATGGCGGCCATTGTACCACGAGCGCCGCATCGCGACAGGAGTATGTACGGTGGGCCTAGGCGAGCGGCACGCGTAAGCGTGCCGGTAATGTCGTTTTTCGGCCAATCTTGGCGTGCAACGGACGGAAAGGCAGCTTGCGAGCGCGGGCCCACCAGAATCACACGTCAGAGCGGTGGCTGGGGCAGAGCCGCGCCATTGAGCGAATTTGGCCGCTCGATTGTGCAGCGGCGATGCCCCGGTGCGTCGAAGCCGGGGCATCGCTGGCCGACGGCGCCGTGGGGAGGTCAACAGTCGATCGCGGCCAGCCTGGGCCGTTAAAAAGTTGGGCTTGCGTGAGGATGGACATTATACCGCTTTTGGTCCGGCACAGCCGAGATGGCCAAGACCCCATCCGGCTTGCCCGGATGGTGAATAAGATGGACAGCTAAGACGTGCGCGAAGTTGAGAGCCAAGCCCCATCCAGCTTGCCTGGATGGTGAATAAGATTGCCCGGGCTACTGACTGTAGCGGGATAATCTCCTTCACCATCCGGGCAAGCCGGATGGGGTCGAAGAGATTGTTTGGCGCCGGCGACGTTTAGCCAACCATCTGCTTCACCATCCAGGCAAGCTGGATGGGGTCGAAGGCACAAGAACAAATCAGGGCTACTTCAGAAACATCGATTCCGCCCGACAAGGTCAACTTTTTAACGGCCCAGCTTCTGCCCCAGCCACCGCGGGTCTTTGCAACGATCAATTCAACCTCTCTTCAGATCGAAGTTATAGCCATCGGTTTTTCCCTTTTCGACGGTTACGGAAAGCACGGTAGTCGCAGGGTTGTTGTACTTGTCAGGAACCGTCTCTTGGCCTGGCCGGAGGCTTTAACTGTTCAAGGTCCATGCCTTCCTCAGGCTTAAGCGTAACGCCGCCAGGGGCCTCGATTCGGCTGACCGCCACCTTATAGCGTGCCGGGAACCGCCCCTTGCTTTTCCCCAACGAGCAGAGTGTACTTGCCTTCTGCATCGGTCCGCCCCGCACTCCCGTAGAAACCGGCGGGAGGCTGCCCTTCATAACGCGAATATGACATTGGCGTCGGCCAAAGGCGTTCCGTCGAGTGTAATCGTGCCCGACACCGGTGTCAGATCGAGCTGCGGTTCTTTCTTTTGCTTGGAGCAACCAGCGGTCGCTGCCAAACATATCATGGCCAGTGCCAGCCAGCGGCTTTTCACAAAAAGCACTTTGGTTTCTCCGTGGGTGGAAAATGCTATGCCTACAATACGGCCGTCGCAAGAGGATCCCGCATGAGCCCCCGTTTCGTGCACGCGATCGACGCCACGAACGGCCGTCAATTAGTCGGCATATCAAATCCTTATTCTTGTCATCGGGACGCGTCATCCAGACAAATACGCCATAATAATCAATGTCTCGTTGATAAAGTGTGTCGAACCATCGCAAAAAACAAACAGGGCGCCATTGGGATGGTAGCTGCCCCACTGCCAGGCATATTGTTGGTCCAAGTGTATGGCCGAGCGACTCATCAAAGTTGATTGAGGAATAGAAGAAGTCTGTGGGACCGGTCCAAGTATAAGCCCCATTGGGCGATTTGTAGGTGGCGATAGTTCCCGGGGCATAGCGTGTCTGCCGATGGACCGCGGTGTGGAACCCCGCACCCCAATAGGGTCCGAAGGCGATGGACGTTTTTCCTTTGCTCGCTTGCTTCGATTCGCCGACGGCAATGGTCAGCTCGTTCCGTCGCGAATCTGAGCCAAGGTGGCGGCGCCATCGTTGCCAAACACGCCCATATGAGTAAACGGATTTACGTCTCCGCCCGTTGCGACAATTTGCCGGGTAGTGATGCGGATGGGCGTATAGTCTGTATATCGCCGGTGTTGAACAGATAGTTGCTGCTGGCGACTGCCGTTGGCTTCGTAGAACTGGCTGCCGCCAATTACGTTCGGACTTGGTACGTAAAAATGCTCGGCGGGATAGCTGTCGGACGGGCACGTGAAAACGGGCACTGCTTGCCCATAAACGACTTTGTTTGTATCGCTGGTCGTTATATGCCATTGGCGATTGGCCAACTATATGGACTCGAGAAAGCTGGAGGGAGCGTTGAAATTGTACTGCGCATACATACGGCCTCAGCTCGAGCTGGGGCAACATCATCACGAAGCCCGTCGTATTGTAAACGTGATAAGGGTTTGGCCGGTCCAGGCCGGCCGGGAACGGCGCCGCCGCTGTTGAATCGCCCGAACGCTAAGATGGCAGGCGGAAAGATTTTCATCGTGTCGTGGTAGTTTTGCAGGGCCAGCCCGATCTGTTTCAGATTATTGACGCACTGAGCGCGGCGGGCCGCTTCACGCGCGGCCTGCACGGCCGGCAACAACAGCGCGATCAAGATGCCAATGATGGCGATGACGACTAAGAGTTCGACCAGCGTAAAAGCACGGCGACGTACCATCTTTGTAGACTCCCGAATGAAAAAGGACCGGCCCAGACCAGATCGCTCGCGATGACGGCCCTGGCCCGAAGAAGGGAAACTCGCGGGCGCGAGATGCGTATAACGCGAAAAGCAGCGACTTACAGTTGCGGTGTCAGCCACCGCCCTGCAATTCGCCGAGAAACGATGCACATCCATTGTCAGCACGCTCCCAGGCTTCGCGGCGAACCGCGGCAAGACAGGAAGATTTTGGGAACTCAGCCGAGCGGCCCTGACGGCCACCGGCTGATACGTACCGCCTAACGTTCCGAGTGCCGTCAATCTAACGCTTAGGTTACAGTTTGGCAAGCATTTTTTTGTCGGAAGCGGAGTTTATGGTAGAGGACGATTTCCCTGGCCGAGGGGTGAGTGTCCTAAAAGCGAGTTCCGCCACGACGGGGCTTGCCCCCGTCGAGACGCTGACTGACAGGCTAGATTCGTATCCCCCGCGACTCCATTTCATTCCGCGTCGCATCCGCCGCCTCCGGCGGCGGATGCGACGCGGAAATGGAAGAACGGAAAATACGCTGTGTCGTTTCTAGCCTGTCAGTCAGCACTTGACGGGGCGAGCCCGGTGGTGGCGATGCGGAATGACCACGGCAAGGCGTGATTTAGACAGCAAACGTGAGTCTCCACCCGGCGAGCGGGTGGCATCATGGCTTATTCTCGCGACATCAGAGGCGAGCTCGATGGGGTCCAGCCCACGAATTACGACGCCAATTCACGGCTAGGACACCACCCGCCCGACGCCCATCATTGACGCGGGTCGCGACGCCAACGAGAATCGCAGCACTCCGCCCAAACTCTTCCTGGCCCTGATTACCATGTGTTGCCGCATCGCCCTGTTTGCCCTCCTGATATTACCAATAGAAAGCGCCGGAGGCGACGATTTTCCGCCCGCGAACGACTTGCCCGCACACGCGGAATTGCCCGATCCGCTGGTGATGTTTAACGCAGAGCGAGTGACCACGCCCGACGAATGGCACAAGAAGCGCCGGCCCGAACTCAAGGCCCTGTTCGAGTTTTACATGTATGGCCGGGCGCCGGCCGCTCCCGATAACCTGCAGGCGAAGACCGAGCGCAGCGATCGAAAATACTTCGGCGGCAAGGCGACCAAGAAGGAAGTGACGATTACCTTTGGGCCGCCGGGCACGCCGGCGATTCACCTTTTGCTCGTCGTGCCAAACCGGCGGCAGAGTTCCGCGCCGGTGTTTGTGGGCATGAACTTTCATGGCAACCATACGCTCGTCGACGACCCATCCGTGGCGCTGCCGACCGCTTGGATGCCCGACCGCACGCCGGGGGTGAAAGATCATCAGGCGACGGAGGCGGGGCGGGGCACTGAAATTGGCGTGTGGAACCTGGAGGGCTCGATCGATCGGGGTTATGCCGTCGCCACCTTTTATTGCGGCGACGTTGACCCCGACAAGCCCGACTTCAGCGACGGCGTGCACGCCAGCTACTTCAAGCCCGGCCAGACGGAGCCAGGCCCGCACGAGTGGGGAACCATCGCCGCTTGGGCCTGGGGCATCAGCCGAGCGGTCGATTATCTGGTCACGGACAGCGAGATCGACGCGCAGCGCATCGCCGTCGTCGGTCACTCGCGGTTGGGCAAGACGGCGCTCTTGGCGGCGGCGATGGACGAGCGCATCGCCCTGGCCATTCCGTTGCAGGCCGGCTGCGGAGGCACGGCTCCCAGCCGCGGCAAGATCGGTGAATCGGTCGCGCAAATCAACGACCATTTTCCTCATTGGTTCTGCGGCACCTTTAAACAGTTCAATACCCAAGCCGCAGCGGCTGCCGTTCGACCAGCACTCGCTGGTGGCGCTGGTGGCCCCGCGGCCGGTTTTGTTTGCCAACGCGGTGGAAGACCAATGGGCCAACCCGGCCGGTCAATTCGAGGTGCTGCAAGCGGCCGACCCGGTATACCGCCTGCTGGGCACCCGTGGCATCGATGAAACCAAGCTGCCCGAGCCTGGGCGGCTGGTCGGGCAAAAGCTTGGTTACTTCATCCGGCCGGGCAAACACTCGATGACGCTGACCGACTGGCAAGTGTTTTGGGACTTCGCGGACCAGCACTTCGGCAAGCCCTGAGCGGCGACCAAGGGCTAAAGCCACGATCGAGAAGCCCGGCTAAAGCCGGCTAACCGGAAGGTGAAGTGCCGGCGACCACCAGCTAAAGCGCTAAAGCTGGTGGCAAGGGCGACAAGCCCGGCTAAAGCCGGCTCATCGACGCGACTGATTTGCGGAGATGTGTCGAACCACGAGGGGCAAGACCCATCGTGGTGGAAGATGACCAGCATATCACCATTTCAGCGACTGACGCCGGCAATCGGTTCGCCCATTAAACAGCGGCTGGCGTCTTCGAGGGTCATGCCGTCGATCCATACGAGTTTCATGCGTGGCATGTTCTGTAAACGCTCGACTCCCGCCGTCGTGACTTGCGGGCAATCGCAGACATTCACCTGTTCCAGCGATTTGACACGCGACAGGATTTCCAGGTCGTCGTCGGTGGCCTTGGAATGGCTCAAGTTCACGCTGCGCAGCGAATGCAGGTTATCGACGCCACACCAATTGACGACCGCCATCGGCAAAAGGTCGGCCATCGGGCGGCGATCGACATGATAGTATCCACCGAGCCGCTTGACCGTATCGCGAGCGGCGCGTTCACGCTTCAGATCGATGATCGGCAAAGCGAGGATTGCGGCGGTCAACCAGGCCAGCCCCAGGGATTGCGCCAGGTAACGGAGAAGACGTGGGCGATCCACGCGGAACGCCGCTGAGAACGAACGACAGGGCCTTTCGGTCGAGCTCGAATGAGCCCGATCCTCGGCCGCCTTTTCTGAGGGACGGCAAAACGCGAACATGTCAGCACTCCCGGCGCCGTATCGTTTTTGACGGACGAACTTGGACATGAACCGCACCGGGAATCACCGCGGTGCAGCGCCTGCTAGACTGTTCCAGCGGCTAATGTAGCGACTTACCAGATAAACCGCAAGCTTTTTTTTGCACGGCCGGAGGAGGAAAATGGCACTAATAATGAGAGAGGATCGTGACGACCCCTTCTGGAGTCCCGGTGCGATTCCGCAGAGTCGAGCAGATCCGTAAACGACCCCCAATACCTAAAGCTCACAGAGCACTAGTTTATGCGACTAACCCTGCGGACGATGCTGGCTTACGTTGACGACATCCTCGAGGCGGCGGATGCCCAGGATGTCGGCAAAAAGATCGCGGAGAGCGAGTTTGCCACGGGACTGATGCACCGCATGCGCGATGTTACCCGGCGATTGAGGCTGGGCGCGCCAAAACTCTTTGGCCGTGGCATCGGGCACGATCCCAACACGGTCGCCGAATACCTCGACAACACGCTTCCATCGGAGCGCGTGGCCGATTTTGAAAAGGTCTGTCTCGAATCGGACGTGCATTTGGCGGAGGTGGCCTCGTGCCATCAGATTCTGGCCTTGGTGCTGGGCGAGCCGGCGGAGATCGAAGCGACGGGCCGGCAGCGGATGTACGCAATGCCGCAGCAGGCCGAATCGGCGGCGCGTGCGCCGGCAACGGCCGAGAAAGTGCCGCGCAACGGCAGCGGCCGTTTAAGCAAACGCCCCAAAAAGAAGCGGCGCAAAGTGAAGGTGCCCGAATACCTGCGCGAGCCGCGCAGCCCCAGCCGCCGCCGCGCCGCTGGATGCCGCTGGTGGCAGTTGGCTTGTTACTGGTGCTGGGCGGCGCGGGGCTGTTCACTTACTGGCCGGAGATAGCGCGGCATTTACCCGTTATCAAGCCTGACGAGGCCAGCGAGACCCGCGTCGCAGCCAACAACCCCTCGCAGGCCGAGGAAAATCGCGGTGCAAACGCGAACGCCAAAGAGAGTGCACCGACGAATACAGAATCGCCGGCCGAACCCGCGGTCGAAGAAGATGCGAATGCGGAGAGTCAATCACCTGCGTCTCGCGCCGACGGTGAAAGATCCAACGGCGAAACACCCGGCGGCGAAACGACGACTCGCCGCACCGATCGAGCCGCCGGAGATGCTCGATGCCGACCCGGCGGCCCGACCGTCTCGCCCCGCCTCAAAAAAAACCGGCTCCAACAATACAAAGGTCGACGAGGAAGAAGCGGCTGCCAAGGAGCAACCGGCAGCGGCTACGGCCAGGCGCAGCCCAAAGGCCACGGATGAAGAAGTGCCGCGCGAGGCGGCGTCGGGCGAGGGCATTGGCCGGCTGATCTCCGACGACGACGTGCTGTTGCGCGGTTGACGGTCAATGGCAGCGCGTTGCCGATCGCGGAACGGTGCACGCCGGCGAACGGCTAGTCGCGTTGCCCACCTACCGTCCGAGCGTGACCATGAGCAATGGCGTTACGCTGCAATTGATCGGCGGCACGATTGTCTCACTTGAGCCGCCGGCGGATGACGGAGGGGGCGGATTGAGCTCATTTCCGGTCGCATCCTGCTGCTCACGGTAGCCAAGCCCGAAACCAAGATTCACCTGCGTGCCGGCGATTATCAAGGCACGATTGAGTTTGGCCGGGACGAGGCGGTGCTGGCGGTGGAACTGCGGCACCTGTTGCCGGAGGGCGCCGATCCCGAGCAGGAACCGGTGCCGACTTCGGTCGATCTCTATCTCGGCAGCGGTGAAGCGAGCTGGATCGCTCAGAAGGGGCGCAGCGAGAAACTTAGCGGCCATGCGCATTGAACGCTGGGGTGCCGAAGCCGGCGAGCCAGGCAGACGAAGAGTTGCCCACCTGGATGGAAGCCAATCAACTGAACCCCACGGAGCGGGGCGCCTTGGCCGATGTGGAAACCTTCTTGCGCCGGAAAGCCGGTCGGTCCTGCCCTGGCCGACCTGGCGACGCACCGCAAGATCGAAAATATCCTGCTGGCAGTGCAAAGCCTGGCCATGATCGACGACTTCGAGCCCATGGACTCTTGAACGACACCAAATACCGTATCGTTTGGGATCCGCAGATCGAAAGCTTGCGGGCGGCGGTGGCCCGCGGGCCCAAGACGGCCGCCTTGCTTCGCCAGCGTTTCAAACGTCGCGTGGTAAAGAAGAAAGCGCTGAGCTCTATCGCATGCTCTGGGGTTACACGTCGCAGCAACTGGCCGACGGGGCCGCGGAGCAGCTTATCGAGTGGCTCGGTGGTGCCGACGACCAGCTCGATTTCCGCGTGCTGAGTTTCTGGAACCTGCACCACATCACCGGGTTCCGCCTGTACTATCTGCCAGGTGATCCGGAAAAGCAGCGTCGCACCTCCATCCAGCGCTGGAAGCAGAAGCTCGAATCGGGATTACTGGTGCCCAAGGCGACGTAGGTCGTAGCACAGCAGCTTGTCCTGGTTGTGCAGGTAAAGGCAACCGCCCGCGATGACCGGATGCGGCCAGGCGTAGGCTCACTGCGGTACGGCTGCTCAAAGCGGCCCTTGAGCTCGAAGCCCTCCGGCTTGGCAACGACCAGACTCACCAGCCCGTCTTCACCGCGGCAATAGAGCAGGCCGTCGGCATACACGAGTGAGCACTTACCGCAGGAGCGGTCTTGCCACAGCGACTTGCCCGTTTTGAAGTCGAGGCAGCGAAGTACGCGGTCGTCGCAGCCGTACAGGCAATCGTCGACCAGCACCATGCCGCCATGATGGTTGTTCATATCGCGAGTGAAATAGACCTCGTTCGCCTCCCAGTTCTTGCGGTTCTTTTTCAGGCGCACGAGCCCGCCGCCGGTCGAGTAGTCGGAGGCGGCGAACACACAGTCGTCGCCAAATACGGGCGTGGCGCAGTTGGCCGTGACGTTGGCCGGTTTGTCATACTGCCAGAGCAGGCTGCCGTTCTTCGCGCTGACACCCACCAGCGCCTGCTTGGTGAACTGCACGTATTGTTTGATGCCGCCTACCTGGATGGCGATCATCGAGGCATAGTCGGCCGTAGCGCCAACGTCGACCGCCAAACCGGCTTGCCGCTGGTCTTGAGCAGGGCCAGGATGGTGGCCTGTTCGCCGCCGGGCGTGCAGAGCACCCATTTGTCGTCGACCAGCACCGACTCCGCGTAGCCCCAGTTGCCCACCTGTCCGCCAAACTCGCCGACCAGGTCGTGCCGCCAGAAAACCTTGCCGCTTCTGGCATCGAGACAGACAAGATTGCCATTGAGGCCGAGCGCGTAGACGCGATTGCCATCGACCGTGGGCGTTGACCGAGGGCCGGGATGACCGCCCCCGTCCCGGCGTAT
>CAVWOM010000010.1:0-126759 GCA_963756575.1 uncultured Actinomycetota bacterium
TCCGCCCGGTCCTGGACGCGGTCCTGGCGGTGGTGCCGGGACTCGGCCCGGTAACCGTGCAGGCCCGCCGGACCCTCGTGACCCTGTTCACGCCACGCCGCGCGTTCGCCGCGATCCGGGCGACGACCAGGAGCCGGGTGGATCTCGGGCTGCGGCTGGACGATGCCGAGCCGGGCGGGCGGCTGCTGGCCGCCGGGAACGTGGGCGGGGGCGGGGTCACGGTGCGGATCGCGCTGACCCGCCCGCAGGACGTCGACGGCGAGGTCCGCGACCTGATGCGGCGCGCCTATAGCGAGAACTCGGGGCCGCCGCCCACGCGCCGCCCGGCCAGGCGGCCGGGCGCGAAGGCCGGCACGATGACCGTGGTGATCGAGGGCTCGGAGCTACCTGGCCGCACGTGCCAGCCGGGGCCGGACGGGCGTCATGAGAACGTCCACGTCGCGCTGGGCGGCCGCAGCACCGACCGGCCCGGCCTGACCGTGCCGGGCAAGCCGGAAATGGCCATCGAGCCGGTGCCGGGCGACGCGCCGGCGGCGCGCTGGGAGATGCCGGTCACGGTCCGGCGGGGCGACGACGGCTTCGACTTCACCGGGCCGTTCGTCCGCGGCCCCCGCGACGACCGTCACCTCGGGCTGATCTGGGGCGACCTGGTGGATGAGGAGACGTTGCGGGTGTTCCGCGGGGCCAAGCTCCGGCTGGTCGACGTCGCCCCGGAGCTCATCGAGCAGGCCCTGCGGCCAGGCCACAAGCTCCTCGCCCGGATCCGGCTGACCGACGCCAAGGGCAACCCCATCTGCGCCCGCGTCCACCCTCCGTACCTGACCTGGTCCGTCACGGCATCGTCCCGCTGACGGCCCGCGGCAACGCTGACTCAATGCCAGGAACTTAAGAGGCGCCCCCGCACGGCGCTGTTTCATGATCATGGCCAGTTTTCGTCAAATAGCGCCCGAAACTGCCCATGATCATGGTCTGCGCGTGAAATATCTCAATCTGAAGTTGAGGTATGACTGGACATCGCCCCCTGATTCGGGCAGCGGACGTCGCCGTGTCACGGTCTGCTGGCGAGCCGGGCGGCCCGCCGACCGCGTCCCACCCCACTGCAAAGGAGCCTGACCAGGCAGAACAGCCCGCAGATCTCGTAAATGACCCACCTTAAATTCCTGGCATTGAACGCTGACTGCGTCGATGTGCCATCAGGCAGCAGCCTCTAGGGGTACTGATCAGATGGCCTACTGGGATTCGGTGTCGGTTACCGCTGGATGAACACGGCATGTGCGAGCAGAGACCACCCTCTGTCCGCGCTGAGACGCGCGTCTCAGCGCGAGCAGCGGTGCGGGCTGGTCGTCAGTCGGGCGGGCGGCAGTGGTCGTCCGGTCGGCGTCTTGGGCCGCGAGTTCGGCTTTGGCGGCGGCCAGGTCTTCGTCGCGCCTTCGGGCACGCTCGGCCTGCTCGGCGCGCACGGCGTCCAGCCGTGCGCGCAGCAGGGCCTTGATGCTGTCAGCGAATGGCCTGCGCAGGGCGGCCTCCAGCTTGCTGGCCTCCCTGGTCAGCTCGGCGGTGGTGAGCTGGCCGACCTTATGCTCCGGCTTGGCCGGTACCGCTTCGAGTGGTGCGGCGGGGGCGGTGGCGTGGTCGTGGGCTGAAGCTGCGGCTGGCATCGGCGGTGTAGGCAGTCCAGGCACAGCAGATGTTCGACCGGCTGCTAGCGGCGGTAACGGCGGAAGCTGCATCGAAGTGGCGTCGGATCGTGCCGTCCTGGTCCGCGATACCACCGACCGTACTGGGCCGGTGCTGGCGTTCGGCCCGGCCGCGTGGCGGCGGTTCGCTGATCAGGTCAAGCGCTCGTTAGCGGCTGACCTGAGCCAGCGTTTGTAGGGGCATTCTCGTGCCTGATGACCGGGGATGCCTCCTTTCGTCATGTCCGGGGTGAGCATCAAATGCGGCGGCATGGCCTAGCGGCCGGTTCTGCAGCGGTTAGGATCGGCGGGTGCGCGGGCAGTTGCTGAGCCGTGACTTCGGGTGGTTGTGGGCGGCTTTCGCGGTGAGCGCGGCCGGGAGCGGGGTGGGCGCGGGAGCGCTGCCGGTGGTGGCGGTGCTGGTGCTGCGGGCGTCGGCATTGCAGGTGTCGGCGCTGGCCGCGTTGTCGGGGGTGGCGAGCGCGGTGATCGCGTTGCCGTTCGGGCCGGGTATCGAGTACCGCCGTAAGCGGCCGGTGATGATCAGCGCGGACATGGCCCGGTTCGCGGCGCTGGCCAGCGTGCCGGCGGCGGCCGGGTTCGGGGTGCTCACGTTCGCCCAGTTGTGCGTGGTGGGGGTGGTGCAGGCTGCGGCGACGATCGCGTTCGGCGCGGCGAGCGGGGCGCACCTGAAGGCGCTGGTGCCCGTTGAGGGGCGGATGGCGGCTAACGCGCGGCTTGAGACTACGAACTGGATGTCGCAGACGGCCGGGCCGCCGCTGGGCGGGGCGCTGATCAGCGCGTGCGGGGCCACGGTGACGATGGCGGTCGATGCGGTCTCGTTTCTGGGGTCGGCGCTGGGCGTGGGCCGTATCCGCCGGCCGGAGCCCGCGCCGCCCCGCCGGGCAGGCGGCTGGCGGGCGGGCACGGACCTGGCCTCGGGGTGGCGGTACATCTTCGCGAGCCCCGGGCTGCGGGCGCTGTTCGTCAATGCGATGCTGTTCGGCGGGCCGGTGATGATGGTCTCGGCGCTGATGGCGGTGCTGATGCTGCGCGACCTGGGCCTGTCGCCCCGCGATTACGGCCTGGCGCTGGGCTTGCCGTGCCTGGGCGGGATAACCGGTTCCTGGGTTGCCTCGCGGCTGGTCTCCCGGTTCGGGCAGCGGCGGGTGCTGCTGGCCTCGGGGGCCGCACGGGCTCCGTGGCTGCTGCTGATCCCGCTGGCCCCGCGCGGGGCTGGCGGCCTGGCCCTGATCGTGCTGGCCGAGACGGGCCTGCTGTTCGCGGCCGGGGTGTTCAACCCGTCGTTCAGCACGTACCGGATGGACGCCACGGGGGACGCCTTCATGGCCCGGGTGGTCTCGTCGTGGTCGGTCAGCTCCAAGCTGGTCCAGCCGCTGTTCATCACGGCGGGCGGCGCGCTGACTGCCGTGCTGGGCATCCGGCTGGTCCTGGCTTTCGGCGGGGTGGTGTGCCTGGCCAGCGTGTTGTTCCTGCCGTGGAGCCACGGCAGGGTAGCTGTGCCAGCGGCGGCCGGAACGGCCGTCAGCGAGCGCGCCGCCTAACGGGCCGGAGTCGGTGACGATGCTCCCATGGTGTTGCCATGGGCAAAATGTCGATGACCGGCAGGGCCAGTGGGTACAAGTGGCAGGAGTGGCGGCCGCGCGCTGGGGTGGACCTGAAAGTCGAATATGGGCTTGCGGGCTGAGATACGCAAGAGCGATACCTGATGAGCTGAACCAGAGTGGGCGCCTAGGGGACAGTGACCGGCTGGATAGCGACGGGGGCGAGGGTGGGGTCGAGCTCGGTGGCCTGGGAGACGCCGGGCGGGGTGAGGACGTCCATGGCCTTGGGCACGGTGTTGGGGTCTACGGTGCAGATCGGCGCGGTGCCGCCGGGGGCGCAGACGCCGAAGGTGAAGCCGCCCGGGGTCGCGGTGAAGTTGCGGGCCTGGTCGGTGCCGAAGCCGTCCTGGCCGGTGAGCACGACGCTGAAGCCCCAGCCGGAAGCGGGGGTGCCGAACTGCGCCTCGGGCAGGGCGATCGTGATCGTGCGGTCGGCCTGCTCGGCCAGCACCGACGCGGTGCCGACGCTGCGGCCGGCCGCGTTCACCCAGACCGGGTCCGCGAAGCCCTGCACCTCGATCCGCTGGCTCCAGGCGCCGGCCGGCGCGATCGTGTAGTTGCGGGAGGCGGCGGCGGCCTGGGTGGAGGTCGCCGAGGCGCCCGGCACGTGCACGTAGATGTCGAGCAGCTGCGCTCCGTCGGTCGCCCCGAAGGTGGGGTCCAGGTTGGCCAGCGTGGTGCGCAGGTAGGCGAAGGTGCCGTCGGACACGACCTGGAACCTGGTCAGGTCGAACGCGCCGGCGTGGAAGCTGGCGTCGGTCGGGTACTGGTAGGTGCCCGGCCCGTTGTCGTCCCCGGCGGGGTCGGTGACATCGAGGACGGTGCTCCCGCCCCCCTCGTTCGTGACGGTGACCTGTGCGTACCCGGTGCTGCGGCCACCGGGCGCGCTGGCCGCGACGGTGATCGCGTTGCTGCCGAAGCTGACCGGCACGGTGGCCGAGAACGTCCCGTCGGACGCCGCGGTGGTGCTGGCCACCGCGGCCGGGGCGTTGGTGGTGGTGTCGTCCGACTGGACCGTCACCGCCGCGCCGGGCGCGGTCGTGCCCGTCACCGTGGTGGTGGCGGCGGCCAGCGTGCTGCCCGCGGCCGGGGCGGTGATGGTCACCGGCAGCTTGCCGGGCGGCCCGTTGGTGACGTAGCGCGCGGTGGTCAGGGCCGGGGTATCGACGTTGTGCCCGGCGCCCAGGGAGTCGATCAGCCGCACTTCCTGAGCCTGGGCCCAGGTCAGCGGGGACGCCGATCCGGCCGCCTTGCCGTCGGTGAAGCCGATCGAGGCGGTCGCCGGGTCGCTGCCGAACGGCGAGGCGGCCAGGTCCGGGTCCTCCCAGGCCTGCTCGGGCACCAGGCCGACGCCGGAGGAGAAGTTGACCATCGCCTGGAGCAGGGACTGCGCCCCGCTGGCGGACCCGGCGGCGAGGTCGGACTCGGCGCGCTCGCCGGACAGGTTCGGCCACAGGTGGCCGGTGCCGATGTCGGTCGGCGGCCACGGGGCGCCCGGGGTCGTGCACGAGGTCTGGCTGGGCTGGTAGCAGTCGCCGTAGCCGTCCGCGCTGCCGGAGGCGGCCGAGTTGCCGTACCGGTAGTAGCCGGTCCCGCTGGGGGTGGACACCGAGATCTGCTTGTCGAGCACCTTCAGCGAGGCCTGGATGTCGGGGTCGGTGACCGGCAGCTCGCCGAGCCGGACCAGTTCCTGGAAGCCCCCGTCGATCACGGCGCGCTGGTCCAGGGTGGGGCCGCCGTTGCCGAGGCTGTAGCTGATGGCCGCGTTCGGGTCACCGGTCTTCGACAGCCGGATGAAGTAGCGCGGAGCATCCGGGCCGGTGGTCGTCACGGTCCAGGCCTTGATGTTGCGCTGGAAGTCGTCGGCGGTGGCCTGGTACAGCCGCGCGCGGACGGCGTCGCCGTGGCTCGCGGCGATGGCGGACGCCGCGGTCAGGCCGGCGATCTCGGCCGCGATCGTGGACGGGGAGTAGCCGGTCTGCTCCTCCCAGCGCTCCACGCCGTCCGACGGGCCGTTCGCGACGAGGAAGTCCGCGGCCGGCCGGATGTGGCCGGTGTACAGGGAGGCGTCGCCGCCGAGCCCGGCCAGGTAAGCCATCAGGATCGGGTAGGCGGCCTCGTCGAGCTGGGTGCCGCCGGTGTCCGGGGCCGCCTTCCCGTTCAGCAGCGAGTTGCGCGGCATCGCCCCGTCCGGGAGCTGCTGGTGGTCGAACAGGAACAGCGTCGCCGCCCGGGCGGTGGCCACGTCCCCGTCGGCCATCAGCCCGGTGAAGGCCTCGTACAGGTCCCGGGAGAACACCTCGCGGTACGAGCCGAAGTAGGACGGCTCGCCGTTGGCCGTCACCCCGGCCGGCACCGACTGGCCCCACGGGCTGGCCAGGGACGCGACGATCGCGCCCGGGAAGGTCTTGTCCTCGCTGGCCTTCAGGACGTTGGCCGACAGGTAGTAATGGGTGGCCAGCTTGGCCTCGCGGGCGGGCGGCGGCCGCAGCCTGGCGTCGTAGGCGACCCAGCCGGCCAGGTAGCTGGCCGCGGTCAGGGCGAACGGGCGGCTCAGCGAGCCCTGCGCGACGGACACCGACTGCGCCTGGTCCCGGCCGAAGCCCAGCGCGAGGGTCAGCTGGTGGCTGGCGCCCGGGGTGATGTTCTCGGTGGCCACGATGTGGCCGTCCGGGGCGGAGGTGTACGGCGTCAGGGTGCGCGCGGAGTCCAGCTGGGTGAGGCCGTCGCTGGCGGTGCCCGCGTAGCCGACGGAGGCCGCGCCACCGGACGTGCTGGCCAGGGCCATGTAGGTCGGCACCGCGTAGTCGCGGTTGCTCGCGTTGGTGACCGTGTTGGTGCTGAAGACCACCGGGACGCCCGAGGCGTCCACCACGCCGGAGTTGGCGCCGGCGTTCTGGGTCCCGCCGCCGCCGTTGCCGTTGGCGTGGGCGTCGAGCCGGGCGTACAGGTGCAGCCCGGCCAGGCTGACCTTGGACCCGGGCACGCCCTGCAGCTGAGTGTGCATCAGCACGGTATCCCGGCCGGGATCGGTGAGGTAGGTCGTGACCAGCCGGTAGCCGTGCTTGGCGTCGGTCGAGGTCACCGTGCAGGCCATCCCGGTGGGATCGGCCGCGACCGTGTAGGTCATATCACGTGTCTGCAGGTCGGTGAACGTGCCGCCGTCGGTCACGATGTACTGCAGCGTGCTCACGTCGGTGTTGTCGATGGTGGGCTCGTAGACGTCGGAGAGCACCCCGCCGGCCACGGTGTACCAGACCTTGGACCCGGTGCCGGCCGACGTGCCCAGGCAGTCCTTCCTGGCCAGGTCGAAATAGGAGGCCGCGCCGGGCGCACCGGGCGCCGCCGCGGCGGCCGCGGCCGCGCTGGCGGCCGGGACGGTGACGGCCAGGCCCGCCAGCAGGGCAACGCTGGCGGCGAGCGGGATGAAACGGCGTCGGCGAACCATGGCGGACCCTCCTCGAGACCTGCCCGAGCCTCCCGCCGCCGCGCTGCGAGCGTCAAGCGGCATACGCGAACATCAAGTAACAATCCGGCCGCGGCACCCGCGTCGCGGACGGGGAACCGGATGTCAGCGAGCAGGCGGCTCGGGGGCCCTGCTCGCGCGCGGCGCGCGCACCCGCAACCACCAGAACAGCAGCACCAGCGGCACCACCAGCCCGCCGATGCCGAAGGCCGCGAAATCGACGTCGGTATTGATGTGCCCGACCAGCCAGCCGAAGTTCTGGCCGAAGAATCCGGTGACGAACGTGAGCGGCAGGAACACGGTGGCCAAGATGGTCAGCTGCTCGATGGTGGTGTTCTGCCGCACGCTGATCTTGTTCTGCTCGACCGAGATCACGGCCATGTTGGCCTCGAGCACCGTGCCGAGCAGGTCCCGCTGGGCGGCGACCTCCTCGTCGACCAGCAGCAGGTGGTCCCGCACGTCGCGGAGATAAGGCCGCAGCTTCTTGTCGGAGGCCCGCTCGACCGCGGCGGTCACCCCGAGCAGCGGATGGACGGCGCGGTAGAAGTCGGTGGCCTCCCGGCGCAAGGAGTAGATCCGCTCGGTCGGCGCGACAGCGCCCGAGAACACGGTGGCCTCGATCTGGTCGATGTCGCGCTCGAGCCCGGCGACGACGGGTGCGTATCCGTCCACCACCACGTCGAGGATGGCCCACAGCGCGCCCGAGCTGCCCGCCGCCAGCAGCTCCGGCCGCTGCTCGAGCCGCTGCCGGGCCCCGCGCAGCTCGCTCGCCGTCCCCTGCCGCACGGTGATCACGAAGCTCGGCGCGAGGAACACGCTGATCTCCCCGAAGTCGACCTCCTCGGCGGCGTCGTCGTAGCGGGCCGTGCGCAGGATGACCAGCCGCACGTCCTGGTCGTACATCTCGATCTTGGGCCGCATGTGGAAGGTCTGCGCGTCCTCGACGGCCAGCTCGTGCAGGCCGAAGGTGTGACGGACCTGGGCCAGCTCCTCCTCCCCCGGCTCGAACAGTCCCAGCCACACGAAACCGCCCTCCCCGCACCGGGACGCCGCCTCCTGCAGCGGCACCGGGCCCTCGTCCCGGCGTCGCCCGTCCTGATAGTGAGCGCAGTCAACGATCATCTAAGAACCTCCTCGTCAGCGGGCCGTGCAGTCTTCGCTACCCAGCATCGCCGTATCCAGCCACGAGGCAAGACCGGGTCCCCGGCGGGCGGGTACTCTCACAGCCATGCCGCCTAAGCCCCTGCAGCCGGGCGATCCCCAGCGCCTCGGGCGCTTCGAGCTGCTCGGGCGGCTGGGCGAGGGCGGCCAGGGCGTCGTCTACCTGGGCCGGGGGCCGGCCCCGGGGGAAGAACGGGTGGCGGTCAAGGTGCTGCGGTCGACCGCCGACGCCGACGTCCTGGAGCGGCTCGCCCGCGAACTCGACGCCATCCACCAGGTACAGCCCTTCGTGACGGCCGGAGTCATCGAGGCGTCGGCCGAGGGCGAGCGGCGCTACGTCGTCAGCGAGTTCATCGACGGCCCCTCGCTGCAGGAACGGGTGGATGACCGGGGGCCGCTCCCGGAGGGAGAGCTGCAGCGCCTCGCGGTCGGCACGGCCACCGCGCTGACCGCGATCCACGGCGCCGGGGTCGTGCACCGGGACTTCAAGCCGGCCAACGTCCTGCTCGGCCCCGACGGGCCGCGGGTCGTCGACTTCGGCATCGCCCGGCTGACCGACGCGTCGACGATTACCAGCGGGCTCATCGGCACGCCGTCCTTCGTGGCGCCCGAGCAGCTGGCCGGCGCGCGGCCGACCAGCGCGGTGGATATCTTCGCGTGGGCGGTGACCCTGATTTACGCGGCCACCGGCAGGCTGGCGTTCGGCGCCGACAGCGTCTCCGCGGTCATGCACCGCATCCTGTACGAGGAGCCGGACGTGAGCGGCCTGCCGCCGTCGCTCCGGGGGATCGCCCAGGAATGCCTGGCCAAGGATCCGGGACGGCGGCCGAGCGCCCGCGACCTCCTGCTCCGCCTCGTCGACCCCTCGGCGCAGCGAGCCCCGGCGCCGCAGGCCGACTCCGTGCCGCCGGGCTGGCCGGCGGCGGTCACCGGGCCGGCGTACCCGCCCGCCAGCTCCACTTTCCCCGGCCGTGATCCGGCGCCCGCGCGCTCACGGCGGGCCCCGGTGCTGGCCGCCTGCGCGGTCGCGGCCGCCGCCGTCATCGCCCTCGCCGTGGTGCTGCTCACCCGGGGATCACCGCCGGCCTCGGGAGGCGCCACGGTGTCACAAACCACGGTGTCACAAACCACGGCGTCACAAACCACGGAGTCGCAGGCCGCGTCGTCCGCGCTCGCCACCACCGGAGCCACGATCCCGGCTGCGTTCGCGGGTACCTGGAAGGGCAAGGCGACAATGGCCTCCGTCGGCGACACGAGCATCGCGCTGACGAACGACATCACGTTCACGTTCGTGGCCGGCGCGCGGACCATCCATGAGACGGACCAGGACAGCTACGGCGGCACCTGCGTCAACACGCTGACCCTGCGCGAGGCGACGCCGGCCGTGCTCACCTTCGACGAGCCGCAGGCCGGCGGGTGCGTCGGCGGAACCGTGACGTTCACCCGGCGCGGCGCCAGCCTGGCCTACCGGTGGACGGACAACGTTGAGCAGAACACCGCGGCGCTGCGCAAGTCCTGACCGCGGCCAGGGGAGGCGGGTGACCTATGAGCCTGCGGTTCGCCATGGTGTCCGACACGCACGTGGGCTTGCCGCCTTCTCACCTGGCGGAGCGGCTGAGCCGGGTATACGAGGCCATCGCCCGGCTCGCGCCCGACTTCGTGCTGCACTGCGGCGACATCACCGATACCGGGCTGCCGGGCGAGTATGACCGCTACCAGGAGGCGGTCCCGCCCGCGCTGCGCGGGCGGATCAGGCATGTACCGGGAAACCACGAGGTGCGCTGGGATCCCACCGCCAAGGAGCTCTACCGGACGCGCTTCGGCACCGAGCGGTACTCCTTCGACGCGGGAGGCGTTCACTTCACGGCGTTCGATACGACGCAGCCGCTGCTCGAGCCGGGCCACTGCGGGACGGCGGGCCTGGACTGGCTCGCGCGCGACCTCGGCCAGCTGGCCCTGGGCACGCCGGCGCTGCTGTTCCAGCACTTCCCGGTCGGCGCCGAGCACGACCTGGTGGACGACCAGACCGCCCTGCTCGAGCTGATGGCCCGCCACGACGTCCGGGGCCTGTTCGCCGGGCACATCCACCGCGAGACCGTCACGCCGCTGGACGGGCTGACCCAGGTGACCCTGCGGGCGGTCCGGGACGAGGCCGTCTTCTACTGGGCGGACCTGGTGGACGGCCCGGCGCTGGCGGTCAGCCGCGTCACCGTGGCCGGTGACGGCGCACGGGCCGGCGTACCGGTCGCCCGGGTTCCGCTAGCCGGGCGCCGCCCGCCCCGGGCCCACGCCGCGCCGCCGCGCCGGCTCCCGGCCGCCGCCGGGCTCCCGCGCTCGCAGTGGCGGCTCCAGCTGAACGGCTCGGTACAGGCCGGGATCGCCGTCGCCGGCCGGGCCGTGGTGGCCGCTGGGACCAGCGGGGACATCACGTCGTTCGGCATGGAGGCCGGTGCGGGGAACCGGCGGGTCAGCTGGCTGTGGCGGACGCGGCTCGGGCCGGTGTACCGGCGGCCCGGCGTCGACCGCACCGCCCGCACGCTGTTCGTTCCGTCCGCCGACCGGCACCTGTACGCGCTGGACGCCGCCACCGGGCTGATCCGGTGGCGGTTCGCCGCCGGCGCCCCGGTGCTCAGCGAGCCGCTGGCGGCGGACGACTACGTCGTCTTCACCGCCGGGGACCGGCTGCTCGCCGTCGAGGCAGCTACCGGGCGGCTGGCCTGGTCCGTGCCGGGCCGCGGGTTCTCGGCCGGCCGGGCCGCGGGCGACGGGGAGCGGGTCTATACGGCCGCCGCGGACGGGTACGCCCGCGCGCACGACCTGCGGACCGGGCGGGAAGCCTGGTCGCACCCGATGGTCTCGGGCGACTCGCACCGCATTGCCCTGTACAGCGGCTGGAACGACGTGGTGGCGCTGAGCGGCGGGACGGTCCTGGTCGCGACCGTCTCCGGCTCGCAGGCCCTCGAGGCCGCCACCGGCGCGCCGCGCTGGACGTTTCCCGGGAGCACCATGTACCCGTCGGCGGTGCTCCTGGGCGACGGCACCGTGCTGCTCACGACCGAGCAGGGCGTCATCTCCCGGGTGAGCCTGGACGACGGCGGCACGGTGTGGCGGGCCAGTCTCGGCGTGCGGATGCAGAACGCGGGCCTGGCCGTCGCCGGGGACAGCGCCTGGGCCGTGTCCGCAGCCGGATGGCTGGTCCGGGTACGGCTCGCCGACGGGGAGCTGGCAGGCTCGCTCCGGCTGACCCGCGCCCAGTGTTACTCCGCGCCCGCCGTGGTCGGCGACATCCTGATCGCCGGTGACCAGGATGGCCTGGTGCACGGCATCAGGCTGGGACTGAACCTGCCGATAGGCAGCTTAATTTCAGGCCGCCAATCTTCTGGACGAGAATTTCATTTCATTCGAGATGACGGCGCACGAGGTCACCATGGCTCTCACCACGGCATATGCTGACATGAATGCGACTAAATCGTTTATTTCGGGATCTACTAAAAAGGCTTAGCGGACATTATCAACGAGGCTTCGCAGGAGCCGGTTAATAGACGCCCGCGTGGTTATACTCCGGTGGTCAGGACGATGGGGGCATTGCGCTTAACCGGCGGCTCCACCGGATCGTGGTAGGGAAGGCCGGACCGATGAACTTGACCATGGCCAGCGAGCAGACGGCCGAGATGCGCGCGATAGCGCCCGCCGCGCGCATCGTCAGCGGCGTGAAGGTCTACGGAAGCGGGCCCACCGCGGTCCGGGCGCTCGACGGGGTCTCGGCGGATTTCGGGGCCGGCCAGTTCACCGCGGTCATGGGCCCGTCCGGCTCCGGGAAGTCGACCACGCTGCACTGCCTGGCGGGCCTGGACCGGCTGACCTCGGGGCAGGTCCTGCTCGGGGACGTCGATCTCGGCACGCTCGACGACAAGGGCATGACGCTGATGCGTCGCGAGCGCATCGGCTTCGTTTTCCAGGCCTTCAACCTCATCCCGACCCTGACCGCGCGCGAGAACATCCTCCTGCCGCTGACCCTGGGGGGCAAGAAACCCGTCCGGGGATGGCTGCGGGAACTGGCGCGCACGCTCGGCATCGCCGACCGCCTCGGGCACCGCCCCTCCGAGCTCTCCGGCGGGCAGCAGCAGCGGGTCGCCACGGCGCGGGCCCTGGTCACCCGGCCCGACCTGATCTTCGCGGACGAGCCCACCGGCAGCCTGGACTCCCGGTCGGCGACCGAGCTGCTGAACCAGATCCGCCGGGCCGTCGACGAGTACCAGCAGACCGTCGTCATGGTCACCCACGACGCGCGCGCCGCCGCGTACGCGGACCGGGTGCTGTTCCTCGCCGACGGCCGCGTGGTCAGCGACATGCACTCGCCCACCGCCGACCGGATCCTCGACACCATCCGCGAGCTCACCGAGCCCCGGGACGGCGAGGGCTTAACGCACCCCCTTGACCGTTCTACGGGATCGCACCAGGAGGCTGGCCATGTGGCGGGTAACGCTGGCGGGGGTACTGGCCCACAGGCTGCGCTATACGCTGACCGCCCTCGCCGTATTGCTGGGCGTGGCGTTCATCGCCGGCACGTTCGTACTTAACGACACCATCAACGCCTCGTTCAACGGCCTGTTCAACCAGATCTACTCCGGCACCAGCGCCGTGGCCCGGGCGGCCGAGCCGTTCAACCCGGGCACGAACCTGCAGGCCCAGCGCCAGCGGATCCCGGCCAGCCTGGTCGGCCGGCTGGCCAAGGTGCCGGGCGTCAAGGCCGTCGCGGCCGACATCGAGGGCTACGCCCAGCTCGTCACGCGGCACGGCAAGCCGATCAAGGGCACCTCGACCGGGGCGCCCACCCTCGGGGTGGCGTGGACTGGCTCGTCGTCCCTCAACCCGCTGCGGCTGCTGCCCGGCGGGCAGCCCCCGCGCACCAGCTCCGAGGTGGTGATCGACAAGCACTCGGCCACCGTGGGGCATTTCCGGGTCGGTGACAAGGTGACTGTCCTGTCCCAGCAGCACCCGGCCACGTACACCATCACCGGCATCGTCACCTGGGGCCGGGCCGACAGCGTGCTCGGCGCCACCGTCACCGCGTTCACGCCCGCCCGCGCGGCCCGGGTCCTCGGCCAGCCGGGCAAGGTCAGCCAGATCGACATCCAGGCGGCGCCCCGGGTTCCCCAGCCGCTGCTGATGAGCCGGCTGCGGGCGGCCGTCCGCGGCACGCCGGGCGTCCAGGTGGTCAGCGGCCAGGCCGTCGTCGCGGAAGGCCAGCAGAGCATCCACCAGGCGCTGAGCTTCATCGGCGTGTTCCTGCTCGTGTTCGCGTTCGTGGCGCTGTTCACCGGGTCCTTCGTCATCTTCAACACCTTCTCGATCATCGTCGCCCAGCGGCTGCGCGAGCTGGCCTTGCTCCGTGCCGTCGGCGGAAGCCGCCGCCAGGTGATGACCTCGGTCCTCGGCGAGTCCCTGATCATCGGGATACTGGCCTCGGCGGCCGGCCTCGGGGCGGGCATCGGGCTGGCCGTGCTGCTGAAGGCGGGGCTGGCCGCGATCGGCTTCGACCTGCCGTCCACCGGCCTGGTGGTGAACCCGCGGACGATGCTCGTCAGCCCGGCGGCCGGGATCGGGATCACGATCGCGGCCGCCATCGCCCCGGCGCGCCGGGCCGCCCGGATCCCGCCGGTGGCCGCCATGCAGGACGTGGCCGCCGAACCCCGCCGGCCGTCGGTCCTGCGGGCCGTCCGCGGCGCCGTCCTGGCGGCCGGGGGCGCGGCGGCGCTGGGCGCCGGCCTGTCCGGCGCGGCCGGGAACGGGAACCGGGTCATGCTGACCGGCGCGGGAGCGGTAGCGGTGTTCATTGGCGTGGCCCTCCTCGGGCCGTTCGTCGCGCGCCCGGTCAGCCGCCTGCTCGGCGCCCCGCTGGCGGCCCGCGGCACGACCGGCCAGCTAGGCCAGCAGAACGCGATGCGCAACCCGTCCCGGACGGCGGTGACCGCGGCGGCCCTGATGGTGGGCGTGACCCTGGTCTCGCTCACGGCCATCGTCGCCTCGTCGGTCAAGGCCTCCGTCGGTTCGATCATCGACTCGGCGATCCGGGCCGACTTCGTCGTCACCAGCGGCTCGGCGCTCGGCGGCTCGGGCGGCTTCAGCCCGCGCCTGGAACGCTCGCTGGCCGCGCTCCCCCAGGTGCGGGCCACGGCCGGGCTCCGGTCGGGGGTGGTGAAGATAGCCGGCCAGGTGACCTCGGTGGTCGCCACCGACCCGGCCCAGGCCGCCCCGCTGTTCAACCTGGGCGTCACCCGGGGCGCCCTGGGCAGCATGACCGCGGGCGGTATCGCGGTGTCGACGCAGGCCGCGGCCAGCAAGCACCTCACCCTCGGCAGCCCGGTCCGGGTCACGTTCGCCAGCAACGCGAGCAAGACCTACGTCGTGCAGGTCATCTACAGCGTGCGCGACGTGACCGGCGACTACATCCTGCCGCTGGCCGCGGCCAAGGCGTACTTCCCGCAGGCCCTCGACGTCGACGTCTTCGTCAAGCTCGCTCCCGGGGTGAGCGGCCCGGCGGGCCGCCACGCCATCGGCAAGGTCCTGGCCTCCTACCCGAGCGCCACCCTGCAGGACCAGGTCCAGTACAAGGCACAGCAGTCACAGCAGGTCAACCAGCTGCTCAACCTGATCTACGGGCTGCTCGCCCTGGCCGTGATCATCGCGTTCATCGGCATCGCCAACACGCTGGCCCTGTCCGTCCACGAACGAACCCGCGAGCTCGGGCTGCTGCGGGCGGTGGGCACCACCCGGGGCCAGCTGCGCTCGATCGTGCGGGCCGAGGCGCTGATCATCTCGCTGTTCGGCGCCCTGGAGGGGCTGCTGCTCGGGATGATCTTCGGCTGGGCGATCGTCGCCGTGCTGCGGTCCAAGGGTGTCACCACCCTGGTCTTCCCGGCCGGGCAGCTGCTCGCCATGGCCGGGCTGGCCGGACTGGCCGGCATCGTGGCCGCGATCGCGCCCAGCCGCCGCGCCGCCCGCCTCGACATCCTGCGCGCCGTCACCACCGAGTAACGCCTGCCGGCGGCTCAGATCCGGCGGCTCAGATCCGGCGGCTCAGATCCGGCGGCTCAGATCCGGCGGCTCAGATCCGGTGGCACAGGAAGGCGCTCAGGCCATCCAGGATTTCCGGGGCGTGGTAACTGGCGGGCTCCGGTCCGGACGCGGCCTGGGCGCCACGGCTGTCACGAAGCTGGGTGCGGACCGTGGTCCACAGTGACGCAAATCGGTGAGCTGTCCTCTGCATACGTGTTGTCTTTCAGGTGGTAGCACGTTCCTTTCTCTTCAGTGTTCGTCACCTTGAACTATGCGTCCAATGACTGAGTCGCGACCAAAGCATGATCTGAAGTCATGGATTAGCCAGGTACTGCACCGACGCTCCGAGGCGCGAGGTCGGGAGCGAGGAGGGAACGGAGCCCCGTTTGGCCTAAAGGTCTTAGATGTCGGTGATGCGCAGGCCGGCGTGGGCCTTGTAGCGGCGGTTGACGGAGACGAGGTTGGCGGTCAGGGCCTCGATCTGGCCGCAGTTGCGGAGCCGGCCGGCGTAGATGCCGCGGACGCCGGGGATCTCGCCCGCCAGGGCCTGTATCAGGTCGGTCGCCTCCCGGTCATCGCCGAGGACCAGGACGTCCAGGTCCATGGCGTCGACCTCGGGGTCGAGGAGCAGGACGGCGGACACGTGGTGAAAGGCCGCCACCACCCGGCTGCCGGGCAGCAGCGCGGCGGCCTGCTGGGCGGCGCTGCCCTCGGCGACCGGCAGGGCGTAGGCGCCTTGCTTGTCGAAGCCCATCGGGTTCACGCAGTCCACGACGATCTTGCCGGACAGGTCGTCCGCCAGGGCGGACAGCAGGTCGCCGTGGCCTTCCCACGGCACGGCCGCGATCACCACGTCCGCCGCGCGGGCGGCCTCGGCGTTGGCCAGGCCGCGGACGCCGTGCCCGAGTTCCTGCGCGGCGCTGTCCGCCCGGTCGGCGCTGCGGGACCCGATGATCACCTGGTGCCCGGCCAGCGCGAACCGGCGGGCCAGGCCGCGTCCCTGATCCCCGGTACCGCCGAGGATGCCGATGACCAGTCCGTCGACGGAGGGTGTTTCGCGCTCAGTCATGGTCTGCATCCTCTCAGATGCGCCCGGCGAGGTGGCACAGGGGCGGTGGCGAGGCGGGCGGTACCTGCGGGTTCGTAAAGATCGCAACTGTCCGTACGGATATGGCTGCGCGGAGAGGCGAATGGAGGCACCATAGATACGTGGACGCGAATCAGGTGACCACTCTCCGTGCGCTCCTGGCCCCGACCGGCTGGCTCGAGCGGACCCGGGTGTTCGCGCAAGGGCTGCGCAAGGCCACCCGCTCCCCGGGCGGCCTGCTCCTGGTCGGCACCCCCGACGAGGAGCCCTGGCACCTCACCGCCCACCTGGACGAGGAAAGCCGGCTGTGCGGGATCCCCGAGCTCATGCCCACCCTGGTCCGCTGGCAGGTGCCCCGGGGCGCGCCGGATCACCTGCGGGTGGGCCTGGAGCGGCTGGAGGCCGCCCGGCGGGGCGAGACGCTCTTCGTCGTGTCGCCGGACAGCGCGCCGGTCCCGCTGCTCGAGCGGGTCAACGACGCCCGGCACACCGGGGCCACGATCTTCGCGCTCGACGCGGGCGACCCGGAACTCGACGCGCTGGCCCACGAGTCGATGGCGATCCGGCCGGGCCTGGACGCGGTGTCGTTCGGCGGAGCGCAGCACCTGATCAGCTCGTCGGTGGGCGAGGTCGGCGCGGCCGAGCGCCTCGAGCGCGGAGAGTTCGGCGTGGCCAGCCCCGACTCCCGGCTGCCGCAGCCGGGGATGGTGGGCTACCAGCGGTACCGGCCGGGCGTCCGCGGCCTGCGCGACCGGGTAGCCCGGCTGCTCGACGCGGTCAGCGGCCCGACCGGCTGAGGATCGCAGACCGGACCGGGGCCGCGGGCGGGCACCAGGAGCGCGCAGATTTAACCCAGGTAACACTGGCACCGCCGGGCGAGCTCTCGGGATCAGCTGGGACGACATGAAACCCGGGTTCGAATGCGCCAGAACGCGCTGGAAGCCCGGTTTCACTCGCCTCCGGTGCCGCGTTTCTCGCCTCCGGTGCCGCGTTTCTCGCCTCTGGTGCCGCGTCTCTCGCCTCCGGTGCCGCGTCTCTCGCGTCTGGCGGGATGCGTAGTCCTAGGAGTCCAGGGACAGGACCATCGTGGGGCGCTCGATGATGTGGTCCGGGCGCAGCGGCCGGACGGCCGTGCCGATGGCGAAGAACTCGGTGGTGTGCGAACCCCAGGTGTGGCTGTGCTGGCGGAGCTGGACGCCGACGATGCCTTCCGCGTGCAGTTCCTCGGCCTCGGCCTGCATCCGGCTCATGGCCAGTTCCCGCGCGTCGTACAGGGCCTGAGTGAACTGCTCGATCTCGACGTTCCTGCCGATGTTGCCGATCTTGCTGCCGAACTTCTGGTGGGCCACGTGGTAGACGCACGAGCCCATCACCATGCCGAGCGGCGCGTAGCCGGCCCGGATCAGCGTCCAGAAGTCCTGCCCGGACAGGTCCGAGGTGAACGGCTGGTTCTTGTTGTTGCGCCAGTTGTCCACGCCGCCGCCGCCCGCGCCCGGCTCGCCCTTGACCGCGGTGCCGACCGCGATGAACTCGGCGATGTCCGCGCCGAACTCCTTCATCTCCACGTCGAGCCGGACGCCGACGATGCCGTCCGCGCCCAGCGCGTCCGCCTCGGCCTCCATCCGGGTCATGGCCAGCTCGCGCGCGTGGTACATGGCCTGCGAGAGTACGTCGAGCTCCTGGTTGGCGCCCCAGCGGCCGACCTGCAGGCCGACATGGTAGATCGAGCTGCCCAGGACCAGGCCTAGCGGCCGGAAGCCGACTTCCCGGACCAGCAGGAACTCGTTGACCGACAGGTCGGAGGTGAAGATCGAACCCGGCCGCCCCGGCTGCAGCTCGGACAGCCGCTTCATGGCGTCCTTAGGAACGCCCGCGGCATCCAGCTCGGTCGCGATGTTCGCCTGGTCGGTCATGGTCTCTCCCGTTAGATCCGGATCCTGGCCGCCTGGCGGCGATGGGGGTCGAGCGACATGATGGCGAGCGTCGGCTTGGTCTGCCGCTGCTCGTGCTGGGTGAACCGGACGATCGCGGTGCCGATGGTGGTGGCCTCCACGATGTGGTCGCGGCGGCCCTCCTGCACCGGGCACTCGCGCTCGCGCACGTGCATCTCCATGTCGGCGATCACGATGCCCTCGCCGCCCAGCCGCGTCACATCGCGTTCGAGCTGCTGGCGGGCGTCATGCCGGGCGTCGTTGACGAGTTCGGTGTAGCCGACGACCTCGGCGTTGCCCGCGCCCCAGCGGGTCTGGCCGACGGTCAGCCAGTCGTCGTGCCGGGACCCGATCGAGATGCCGAGCGCGAGCCCGGCGGGCACCCAGCCCTTCAAGATCAGCTTGGAGAAGTCCTGGCCGGACAGGTCGGAAGTGAAGGGGCGGTGGCGATGACCCTGTTTACCTCGCCGGGGATGCTCCCAGGTGGACACCGGCCCGACGCCGGGGGCGCGGACGGCCGTGCCGATCGCCTTGAACTCCAGGCCGCCGGCCGGGAACGCGCCGATGGTGAGCCGGACGCCGACCACGCCGTGACCGCCCAGTTCCTCGCACTCGGCCGCCATCCGGTCCAGCGCCTTGTGCCGCGCCTCGTACATCGCCTTCACCAGCGGGCCGAACGAACCGTAGCCGCCGCGCGAGGAGACCTGGGTGGTGGTCCGGACCGGCGCGGCGTAGCCCCAGGACCCCCAGGCGCCCGGGCAGGCGTAGCCGCCGGTGTAGCCGATGTTGTACACGCAGGCACCGAGCACCTGGCCGACGGGCTCGAACCCGACGCTGCGGATCGCGGCGAACTCGTCCGAGGTCAGCGCCGAGCCCCAGGTGCCACTACGGCGGATCTCCGCCATCCGGGCTTCCGCCGAAGCCGGCAGCTCATTGCTCACGGTTAAAGACTATCCCGATCCCCGACTCCCGGCTGCGCGGGTCATCCGGGCCAGGGCCAGGCGCCGCCCGGCTTCCGCGGCGGGCGGGCTACTCCTTGGCGTCCCATTCCTCGTTCCGCCGCTGCACTGTCTCCAGCGCGCGGGCGGCCTCCTCCCGGGTCGCGAACGGGCCGAGCCGGTCCTTGCCGGCCGTCGGACCGTCGTCGTCCTCGACCGTGTTGGTCTTGAGGCTGTACCACCATCGCTTTCCCTGTTCACTGTTCATGCACATTAGACTCGCAAAGCATGGCGACAGTGCTTCATCCGGGCCGGCTTTCCCCCGTGCGTCAGGTCCCCGCCGAGATCACGCGGCCGGAATACGTGGGCAAGAAGCGCCCCAAGACGGGGGAAGCCGACGTCAAGACGCCGGAGATCATCGCGAAGATGCGGGTGGCGAGCAAGCTGGCCGCCCAGGCGCTGGAGGCGGTCGGCGCCGCCGTGGCCCCCGGCGTAACCACCGACTACCTGGATCAGGTCGGGCACGACTTCCTGGTCAGCCACGGCGCGTACCCGAGCACGCTGGGCTACCGCGGCTACCCGAAGTCGCTGTGCACCTCGCTGAACGAGGTGATCTGCCACGGGATCCCCGACGACACGGTGGTCAATGACGGCGACATCGTCAACATCGACATCACGGCGTTCATCGGCGGCGTGCACGGGGACACCAACGCCACGTTCCTCGCCGGGAACGTGGACGAGGAATCGCGGCTGCTGGTGGAGCGCACGCACGAGGCGATGATGCGCGGCATCCGCGCGGTGGCGCCGGGCCGCGCGCTGAACGTGGTCGGCCGGGTGATCGAGTCGTACGCGCGGCGGTTCGGCTACGGGGTGGTGCGGGACTTTACCGGGCACGGGATCGGCCGCACGTTCCACTCCGGGCTGATCGTGCCGCACTACGACGACCCGCACACCGACCTGATCATGGAACCGGGGATGACGTTCACCATCGAGCCGATGCTCACCCTGGGCAGCATCGACTACGAGGTCTGGCCGGACGGCTGGACCGCGGTGACCAGGGACCGCAAGCGCACCGCCCAGTTCGAGCACACCATTCTCGTCACCGACGACGGGTACGAGATCCTGACCCTGCCGTAATGGGCGGCGAGTTCGCGTTCGACGCGGACAGCCGGCTGGAGGCGACCGGGGACGAGGGCGTCTACGCGGCGGAGCTCACCCGCCGCTGGGACGGGACCGCGGGCGCGGTGAACGGCGGGTACATGCTGGCCACCTGTCTCCGGGCGCTCGCGCTGGCCATGCCGTTCCCCGATCCGGTCGTGGTCTCCGGCTTCTTCCTCAAGCCCGGCGCGGCCTGGCCGGCCCGCATCCGCACGTCGGTGATCCGCCGCGGGCGCACCACCGCGTTCGGCGAGTCGGTGCTGGTCCAGGAGGGTAAGGAAGTCATCCGGGCCACGGCCGCCTTCGCCCGGCTCGGCCGCGACGGGCCGGTCTTCACCGACGGCGCGCCGCCTGGCCTGCCGCCGCCCGGGGAGTGCGCGGGCGCTGCCTGGCTCGCGCGGCCAGGCCAGCATCGCCGAGCGCATCGAGTTCCGCTCCCCCGCCCGGGCGGGCTGGCGCGGCGGTCGGCCGTCCGCGCGGCCGGCCAGCGAGTTCTGGATGCGGTTCGCCGACGGCCGGGACGCCGACCTGTTCGCCCTGCCCCTGCTGGTCGACTCGACCGCCCCGGCGGCGCTCGAGCCCGGCGCGGGGTCCACCACCGTCCAGCTCACCGTCCACCTGCGGGCTCGCCCCGCGCCCGGCTGGCTGGCCTGCCGGGCGGTCACCCGGTTCGTCAGCGGCGGGTACCACGAAGAAGACTTCGAGGTCTGGGACTCGGCCGGCGTCCTGGTCGCCCAGTCCCGGCAGCTGGCGCTGATCGTGCCCCGGTAGCCGGGGCGGGCGCGGAGCCCGCCCCGGCGACAGGATCAGGCGTCGCGCCTGCGGAACAAGATCCCGCCCACCACGAGCAGGACCGCCGTGTAGATGGCGAACACGGCGAACTGGCCCCACGGAGAGAACAGGTGATCGGGTCCCGGCCCGACCACGACCGAGATGGCGTCGCCGGTCGAGCTCGGCAGCCAGCGCGCGATGTCGTCGTACCAGTTGCTCGGCAGCAGGTGCGCCAGGATCGGGATCACGAACAGCAGCCCGATGACCGAGGTGATGGTGGCCGCGGTGTGCCGGAAGATGGCCCCGGCCGCGAACGCGAACAGGCCGCACAAGGTGACGTACAGGGCGCCGCCGATCACGGCGCGCAGCACGTTCGGCTGCGACAGCGTGGCGCTGTCGTGCGTGCTGGTCAGGATCGCCTGGCCGAGGAAGAACGCGACGAAGGCCGTCACCAAGGTGACCACGAGGGCGACCGCGGCGAAGACCATTGCCTTGGCGGCGTACAAGGTGGGCCGCCGCGGCATCGCGGTGAGCGAGGTCCTGATCATCGAGGTGGAGTACTCGGAGGTGAGCACGATCGCGCCGAATACCACGATGACCAGCTGGCCCAGGAAGAACAGCCCGGCCACGCTGACCTGGGTGGCGTCGAAGGTGGCCCGGTCGGACGCCGATGTGTGCGACCAGTTGGCCGCCACGCCCGCGGAGATGGCCGCGCCGATCCCGACGCTGACCACGACCAGCGCCAGCAGCGTCCACCAGGTCGAGCGGACCGAACGGATCTTGGTGAACTCCGAGCGCAGCGTGCCGCCCAGGCCGGCCCGGCCGGACGCCGGAGGCAGGACCGGGGCCCCGGAAGCCTTGGTGATCGTGGCCATGTCAGGCCCTCCCTTCGGCGCTGAACTGCTCATGCGGAGCTAGCTGTTCCTGGGCCGGGCCAGGCACCTGGGGCTCCTGGCCCTCGCCGCCCCGGTACTCGACACTGTCCGCGGTCAGCTCCATGAAGGCCGCCTCGAGCGAGGCCCGGACCACGGTCAGCTCGTGCAGCCGCACGCCGTGCTCGAAGGCGAGGTCGCCGATCCTGGCGGCGATCATCCCGGACACGATCAGCGCACCGTCGGCGCCCGTGACGACGGTGCCGCCCGCCGCGGTGACGGCCTTGGCCAGCTGGTCGGCCTGGGGCGTGGTCACCCGGACGGTCTGGCCCGAGCTGCGGGCGATGAACTCCTCCATGGTGCATTCGGCGAGCAGCTCGCCGCGGCCGATCACGATCAGCTGATCAGCGGTGTGCTCCATCTCCGACATCAGGTGGCTGGAGACGAACACCGTGCGCCCCTCGCCCGCGAGCGCCTTCATCAGGTTGCGGATCCACAGGATGCCCTCGGGATCCAGCCCGTTGACCGGCTCGTCGAACATCAAGATCTTCGGGTCGCCGAGCAGCGTCCCGGCGATGCCGAGCCGCTGGCTCATGCCGAGCGAGAACCCCTTGGTCCGCTTGCGCGCCACCTCGGTCAGGCCGACCAGCTCGAGCACCTCGTCCACCCGGCGCTTAGGCAAGTTATTCGTCTGAGCCAGGCAGAGCAGGTGGTTGTAGGCCGAACGGCCGCCGTGCACCGCCTTGGCATCCAGCAGCGCGCCCACCTCGCGCATCGGATTAGCCAAGGTGGCGTACTGCTTGCCGTCGATGGTGACGGCGCCGGTGTCCGCGTAGTCCAGGCCCAGCATGAGCCGCATAGTGGTCGTCTTGCCCGCCCCGTTCGGCCCGAGGAAGCCGGTGACCTTCCCCGGGACCACATCGAACGTCAAGTTGTTGACGGCGATTTTGTCGCCGTACCTTTTGCTAAGCCCCCGTACCTCGATCATCAGCTGAGTCCCTTCTGGCGGCAGCTCGGAATTTCCCGCCCCGACCCGATTAGCCTATTACCCGGACATGGACGGAAGCTGAATTGCGCGGTCGCGGCGGGCCGCCGGCTCAGTTAGTGAGAATCCGCCCGGGCGTGCAGGCTGATCGAGTAGCCCGCGCCGTGCCCGCGCAGCCAGTGCCGCTGGCCGTGGACCCGCGTCGGACCGGGCCGCAGGACCGCGGCGCCCTCCGTCGCCTCCCCCGCGATCAGCGTGGCCACGTCGCAGTCACACTCCCGGCCCGCGTCACCTGGAGGCATGATCATCAGCCACGCGGCGTACCCCGGCTGGCCTTCCACCTCGATTTTTACCGAACGGGCGGGGTCGAAGCGGACCAGGCCCCACCATCGCTCGGGCGTGGCGGCGAGCATCCGCAGCCGGCGCGCCAGCGTGCCGAGGGTCAGCGGGCCGTCTCCCGGCGCCCCGGCCGGCCGAGCGGCCAGGAACAAGCTGGCGTCGGCCAGCAGGGCGATCTCGGGAGCAACAGACATATCAGCGGTCACGGGAAATTCCTTCGCGGATCTTCGGCGCGCAGCCTCTAAGGGCACGCCGGTGGCGACAACGGTCAGCTGAGGGTCGTTGTCAGCAACAACACGAAGGACAGAGCACGCGCGCGAGCATCGCGGTGATACCCGGGTGGGTCCCGTGGGCGGCGCAGCGTGACATGGGCTACAGCTTACACGGCGGGTGACCGCGTGGTGCTGTTTGCCTAACGGTTATGCCCGAGGCGCTTTACCGCGTCCCGGACCGATTCCTCGCTGGGCCCGTCCTGCCTGGTCCCGTCCTGGCTGGTCCCATCCTGGCTGGTCCCGTCCTGGCTGGTCCCGTCCTGGCTGGGCGCGTCCTGGCTGGCCCGGTCCTTGGCCCAGGCGGCGGCGCATAGCGCGCGCAGGCCGTCGATGCGCTCGCCCTGGCCGTCCAGTTCCAGCCGGTCCCCGTCCAGGTGCGCGGTCCAGCCGCCGCAGCCGTAGCCGCCGTCCTTTTCCTCGATCTCCGGGTGCGGCTCGAGCAGGCCGGCCAGGTCCTCGGCCAGGTAGGTGGGGCGCTGCGACGGCGGCGCCAGCACCGCCTCGGCCGGGCCGGTCACCCCGGTGAGCACGAGCAGGCTATCCGCGCCGACCCGGTGGGCGCCCTCGATGTCGGTGTCCAGCCGGTCGCCGACGACCAGCGGGTGCCTGGCCCCGGTGCGCAGCACCGATTCGTGGTGCAGCGGCGGCTCCGGCTTGCCCGCCACCAGCGGCTTCACTCCGGTCGCGGTCGCGACTACCTGGATGAGCGACCCGTTGCCCGGCGCGATCCCGCCCCGGCCGGGGATCGTCAGGTCGCCGTTGGACGCGACGAACAGCGCGCCGGCCGCCACCGCGAGGCCGCCCTCGGCCAGCATCGAGTAATCGACGCCGGGCGCGTATCCCTGGACGACCGCGCTCGGCTTGTCCGCGGCCGTGCTGACCGGGCGCAGGCCGCGTTCCCGCAGCGCCATCCGCAGGCCGCTGCCCCCGATGACCAGGACCGGCGCCCCCGCCGGAAGGCGGTCGGCCAGCAGCCGGGCCGCGGCCTGGGCGGAGGTCACCACGTCTTGCGCCGTGGCCGGCACGCCGAGGCTGGTCAGCAGCGCGGCGACGGCGGCCGGGGTGCGGAAGGCGTTGTTGGTCACGTACGCCAGCCGCATGCCCGCCGCGTCAGCCTGTCGCAGCGCCCCGGACGCCCCGGGAATGGCGGTGCCGCCGAGGTAGACCACCCCGTCCAGGTCGAGCAGGGCGACGTCGTAGACGGCGTTGAGCGGCTTCTCGCTGGCCCGCAAGGCGCCGCCCCCGGTTTGGTCGTCGGTCACTGCGCACCGTCCCGCGGGCCGCCGGCCTTCCTGGCGCTCAAGGTGGCGCGGACCGAGCGCAGGGCCTCGGTGTAATGGGTGTTGTCGGGCCGCATGGCGGCCGCCAGCGCGAGGTATTCGGCCGCGGCGGCATGGTTCCCGGTCCGGGCCAGGGCGAGACCCAGTCCGAAGTTCGCGTAGTCGTCCGACGGACTCGCCTCCACGATCAACCGGAAATTATCGGCGGCCTCAGCGTAGCGGCCCGCGTCGAACTGAGCCCGGGCGAGGGCCTCGCGGACGCTGCGGGCCTCGGGTTCGGCCGTCGAGGCGCGCTGCAGGACCTGGGCCGCGGCCGCGGGGCTGCCCCGGCCGAGCAGCTCCATGCCGCGCCGGTACCAGGCGTGCACGTCATCCGCAGATCCTTCGGGAAGGGACGGGCCAGGGAAGTTTTCTTCCGGATGGGAATCCCTGCTCGTACTTGATCCTTTTGACATGGTGTGCAGACCCTTCCGTCCGACGCTGGTTCCGGTCTCGTGCTGGCGCCCTTCCGCGGTATCCGTTATGCCCGGGACCGGGTCAGCGGTATCGCAAACGTCACATCACCACCGTACGACGTAATAAACGGCGGCATTCTCGATCAGCTGCGGGCCGCGGACCCGCACAACGTCGTCCGTCTCATCCTGCCCGGGGAGGACGCGGGCGCGAGCCAGGCCGCGGCCGCGCTGCTGCGCGAGTGGCTGTCGGCGGGCGTGCTCATCAGGGACCGGATGGCCGCCCTCTATATCTACGAGCAGAGCTTCGCCGAACCGCCGGAACCCGGCGGCCAGTCCTTCGCAGGGCAGCACGGCCCGCACTCTTGCTGTCTGCAGCGCGGCATCGTCGGCCTGGTCCGCCTCGGGCCGCCCGAGGAGGCGGGCATCCTCCCGCACGAGGGCGTCATGCCCGGCCTGGTCGCCGGGCGGCGGGAGCTGATGGCGACCACCCAGGCGAACCTGGAGCCGATCTTCCTCATCTACGACGGCGATCAGGCCGCCGCCGCGGCCGATACGGCCACCGAGATCATGGACCGGGTCGCGGCCGAGCGGGCGCCGCTGGTATCGATCACCACGGAGGACGGCATCACCCACCGGCTGTGGCGGCTCAGCGATCCCGCCGAGCAGGCCGCGATCGCCGCCGACCTGGCCGGCCTGCGGGCGCTCATCGCGGACGGCCACCACCGCTACGCCGCCTACCTGGACCTGCAGGCGGAGATGCGGGAGAGCGGCCTGGGCGGCGGGCCGTGGGACTACGGGCTCGCGTTCCTGGTCGACTCGGCGGCCTACCCGCCGCGGCTGGGCGCCATCCACCGGGTGCTGCCCGGGCTGCCGCCGGACCGTGCGGCCGAGCTGGCCAAGGCCGCGTTCACCGTGCAGGATCTCCCGGCCGGCCTCAGCCTGGACGACGCGCTGCGGCGGCTGGTCGCGGCCGGGCGCGAGGGCACCGCGTTCCTGCTGGCCGGCGGCCCGGTCTTCCGCCTGCTCAGCCACCCCGACCCGGTACAGCTCGCGGCCTCGATGCCGGCCGGGACGTCCGCGTCCTGGCAGCGCCTGGACGCGTCGGCGATGCAGTACCTGCTGCTCGGACGGCTGTGGGGCATCACCGACAGCGAGCACGACGTGCTCATCGACCACGACGCGGCCGACGCGGTGCGGGCGGTCTCGGGCGATACGACCGCCACCGACGTGGCCGAGCGAGGGCCGGGACAGGTCCCGGCGGCCAGGGGCACCGCGGTCATCTCCAACCCGGCGTCCTTCGAGGCGGTCATCCGGATCGCGGCTCGCGGCGAGCGAGTGCCGCGCAAGTCCACGTCGTTCGGCCCCAAACCGCGTACCGGCCTGGTGCTGCGCACCTTCGGCCCGGCCGACTGAGCCGCGGCCGCCCGGCCGCGGGACAATGATCGCGTGAGCCATGGAATCGGCGCGGTCCCGCTCGGGCATGAGGTGTTCCAGATCGACACCCGGATGGCCGGGTTCGACGGGATCACCGCCGGCTACCTGATCCGCGGCGACCGGCCCTGCCTGGTGGAGACGGGGACCGCGCCGTCCGCGCCCGTCGTCCGCGACGCCCTGGCCGGGCTCGGCATCGGCCCGGGCGACCTGGCCACGGTCGTGGTCACGCACATCCACCTCGACCACGCGGGCGGAGCCGGCGACATCGCCGCGATGTTTCCCGCCGCGCAGGTCGTCGTGCACCAGCGCGGCGCGCGCCACCTGGCCGACCCCGCCCGGCTCATGGCCAGCGCCCGGATGGTCTACGGAGACGCGCTCGACCGGCTCTTCGGGGTGCTCGCGCCGGTCCCGGCCGGCCGCATCACGGCGCTCGACGACACGGGCACCATCGACCTCGGCGGCGGGCGCCGCCTGGACAGCCACTACTCCCCCGGGCACGCCAGGCATCACGTGGGCCTGCTCGACTCGGAAACCGGCGACCTGTACGTCGGCGATGCGGCGGGCGTCTACCTCCCGGACACCGGGGACGTCCGGCCCGCCACGCCGCCGCCCGACTTCGACCTGGAGACCGCGCTCGCCTCGGTGCGCAGGTTCGCCGCGCTGCAGCCCTCGCGCCTGCTGTTCAGCCACTACGGCCCGGTCGGCCGGGTGAGCGAGATCCTGGACCGGTCGGCGGAGGAGATCATCGTCTGGGTGGAGGAAACCCGCCGGGCCCGGCGGGTTCTCGGCGCGGGCCTGGACCTGGACCACGCCGTCGCCATGGTGCGGGACCGGACCAGGGACCGGTACGCCGCGGCGAGCCCGGACGCCGATCCCGCCCTGGCCGAGAAGTTCGAGCGGGTCAGCAGTGCCGTGGGCAACGTCGAGGGCATCATCGACTGGCTCGATAAGAGCGGCCCCGAGGCCAGCTAGCGGCTGCCTACGCCGCCGCGGGCGGCGGGACGATCGCGTCTATCTCGGCCAGCTCGGCCTCGGACGGCGACCACTGCGCGGCGGTCGCGTTGGCCTTGACCTGCTCGGCGCTCGTCGCCCCGGCGATCACGGAGGAGCAGCCCGGACGAGCGGCCAGGGCACCGATCGCCGTCTCCAGGAGCGTGACGCCGTGCTCCTGCGACCAGGCGATCAGCGCCTCCACCTTGGCCAGCTTCTCGTCGGTGACATAGCCCTGGCGGCCGGCCAGCCGGGTCCCGGCCGGTATCGCCTGACCATGCCGGACCTTGCCGGTCAGCAGGCCGTTGGCGAGCGGGAAGTACGGCAGCACGCCCAGGCCGAAGTGCCGGGCCGCGGGGAGGACCTCCGCCTCGGCCGCTCGCTCGAGCAGCGACCAGTGGTTCTGCGCGGAGACGAACGGAGTGTGGCCGTTGCGCACCGCGAGGTGGGCGGCGTCGGCCAGCTGCCAGCCGGAGAGGTTCGAGTGGCCGATGTACCTGACCTTGCCCTCGGCCACCAGTTCGTGCAGCGCGGCGATGGTCTCCTCAATCGGGGTCACCGGGTCCGGCGTGTGCAGCTGGTACAGGTCGATGTGGTCGGTACGCAGGCGGCGCAGCGATTCGGTGACCGCGCGCCTGATGTAGGCGCGTCCGCCCTTCGCGCCGGCGGCCGGGCCGTATCCCATATCCGCGTCCTGATGACCGAACTTCGTGGCCAGCACGATCTCATCGCGACGGGAGCCGAGGATCTCGCCCAGCGCGCGTTCCGAGCCGCCGCCACCGCCATATGTGTCCGACGTGTCGAACAGGGTGATCCCGGCCTCGATGGCCGCGTCCACCACCGCTCGCGTCGCTTCGGTGTCCAGGCGGCTGCCGAAGTTGTTGCAGCCGAGGCCGACGACCGACACCAGCAGTCCCGACTGCCCCAGGGGCCTATAGCGCATGTCCCCATCCTAGGGGCGGCTTCCTGGGCTCCCCGCCTAGGGGCGGTCTCCCCGCAGGCGGCCCGCCTGGCCTTCCCGACGGTGTCCGCCGGGCCCGGCGGACACCGTCGGGAACGATGAGCGAACTCACAGTAAAGAAGTGCCCAGCCGACGGCAACGCGATGCCGATCGCGGTAGCCTGGGGGATTGCGCTCCATTGACAAATCGGTTCCCTCCATTGACAAGAAAGCGCGCGATGATCGCAGAAAGGGACGGTCCCACGTTGCCGACCGGCCAATACTCCCTAGTTCAGCATGCTCGCAGGCCGACTTCTATTCCGCCCGGGCGATCGCTATCTCTTATCGGCAGATTGCCGTAAAGCCATGTCAGGCCCGGAATACATGAGAGGTATTACCCGCATTTCTCGCGGGAATACCGGCGCCCCGCCGCTGAGTATTAGCCGGCAGGCGGCCGCCGGGGCGGACCCGGGCGTGCCGTCGCCCGGACGCGCGGCGCCCCGGACGCACTACCGGGGGCGCAGCGCAGGCCCGGGGCCGCGGACAGCGCTGGCTCCGGCCGCCCGCCGGGCGCCGCCCCGGGGGCACGCGCCAGACACTTTGAGGATCCTTTTCTGTCCGGCCGGACAGAACTGTCGGCAGACAGTTGTGTCCTTCCCCAGAAGGGCAGGCGGCCAATACTGGGGGGTGGCATGCAATCCCATATGGGATACCATGACGATGGCGGACGGCAGGTGGCAATGCAGTGCCAGCTAGCATTCCACGCAATTGCGAGAAACAATTCCGCGACGGTAGGGAAATCCGGGAGGCGTCATGGCTGAGCCGACGGAAGGGCCGACGGTGCTGCGTATCTTGCTCGGCACGCAGTTGCGCCGGCTGCGGGAGAGTCGTGGCATCAGCGCACAGGAGGCAGCCCGGGCCATCCGCGGGTCCGAGTCGAAGATCAGCCGCATCGAGCTCGGCCGCAACGCCATCCGCGAGATCGACGTGCTCGACCTGCTCACCTACTACGGCGTCGGGGCGGTCGAGCGCGAGCAGCTGCTGAGCCTGGCCGAGCAGGCCAACCGGCCCGGCTGGTGGCACCGGTACAACGACATCCTGCCGGACTGGTTCCAGTCCTACGTCGGGATGGAAGAGGCCGCCACGTCGATCCGGATCTACGAGGCGCAGTTCATCCCCGGCCTGCTGCAGACCCAGCAGTACGCCGCCGCGGTCCTGGCCGTCGGCGACATCCCGCTCAGCGAGACCGAGCGGCACGTCATCTTGCGCAAGGAACGACAGCGGCGGTTCACCGAGGGACGGCTCAAGCTGTGGGCCATCGTCGAGGAGACCGCGCTGCGGCGGCCGATCGGGAGCAAGGAGGTCCTGCGCGATCAGCTTCGCTACCTGCTCAGCCTGAGCAGCAGGCAGAACCTCACGCTGCAGATCGTCCCGTTCGGCATGGGCGGGCACGCGGCGCCGAGCGGGTTCAGCATCTTGCGGTTCAGCGAGCCGGACCTGCCGGATGTCGCCTACCTGGAGCATCTCACCAGCGCGCTTTACTTCGACAAGAAGTCCGACGTGGATCGCTACCTGCTGGCGATGGAGCGGCTCAGCATCATCAGCGCCAAGCCGAGCGAGACACCAGGAATCATCACCACGATCATCAATGACCTGGAGGAGTAGCCGATGAGCGTCCGTAACGGAATGCCCGCCGCCGAGCTGTCCGAGGTGACGTGGCGCAAGAGCCGCCGGAGCGGGCCGCAGGGCGGTAACTGCGTCGAGATCGCGCGGCTGGCGGACGGCCAGGTCGCGGTCCGCAACTCCCGTCATCCCGCCGGGCCCGCCCTGGTGTTCACGGCCGCCGAGTGGGACGCCTTCGTCGGCGGGGCCAGGGACGGCGAATTCGACTAAGACCAGGCCGCCGTGACGTGAGCAGGCACGCGGAGGGCGGCGGTCCGACCGGACCGCCGCCCTCCGCTCTTCCCCCCAGTTCATCTGCCGTGCGCGCGGGCTGCCGCGGAAAAGGACGGACGGGGCCGGAATGGGGTAGCCCCGCCCGCCACGTCCCGCCGGCGCTCAGGAGACGAAAAGGCTTAGCTAACCGGGAGGTCGAATTCCCCGTTCTTCGCGCCGAACAGGAAGCATTCCCATTCGTGCCGGTTGAAGACATGGGGGGTCTTGCCGTGGTCCTTAGAATCACGGACCGCGACTCCCCCCTCGGGGAGGTGCGCAATTTCCACGCAGCCAGCAGCGCTGCTTGCGCTGCTCTTGAACCAGCGCAGACCAGTGAGGTCGGTCTCCATCCGCCTCTCCTTCCATCAGGTTATATGTGCGGTTTCCAGGAACGTCGTAATCAGCGAAGGTCGTTCAGTACCCGCTCGATCAGCTCGACCGATGCGACCGGGGAAAGCGCCACCGCCCGCATCCGGTCGAAAGCCTCGGCGCACGCTCGCACCTCGCGGTCTTTCTCCAGGTAAATCATGCCGCCCAGGGCTTCGGTGTGGGCGACGTCGGAATCGGTCCGTTCGGGGAACTCGAGAATGGCGAACGGGCCGGTAAGCCCGGCGTGCGCGCCAGATTCGAACGCCAGGATCTGCAGGGTCACGTTGGGCCACCGGCTGGCCTGGATCAGGTGCTCGAGCTGGCGCCGCATGATCGCGGCGCCGCCGATGCTCCGCCTGATCGCGCCCTCGTCGAGGATGATCCAGGCCTCGAGCGGAGGGTCCTGGTCAAGAGCCCGCTGCCGCTCCATGCGCAGGTCGACCACCCGGCGGATCTGCTCGTCACTGTCCTTGGGCCGCAGCTCGCGCAGCACCGTCAGGGCGTAATCGGTGGTCTGCAGCAGCCCGTGGATCACGTCCGACTCATAGCAGCGCAGTCCGGAAGCCTCGGCCTCGAGGCCGACGTAGATGTCGAAACCCGAGGGCAGGACGTCGTCGTAGATCGACCACCAGCCCTTGCGGTGGCCCTCGCGAGCCATGTCGACGAGGACCTTGCGCGCGCCGGGGTCCTCGACCTTGTACATCTCGAGCATGGCGGTCAGGTAGGCCGACTTAGTCGGAGCCTTGCCCGTCTCGATGCGGGATAGCGTGGACGGCGCCAGGCCGAGCCTCTCGGCTACTTCCTCGAGCTTGAGCGAATGCCCCTCGCGCAGGCGCCGGAGCTCGGCACCGAGACGGCGACGACGGACGGTAGGACCAAGAGGCACGAGAAACTCGCCTCCTCATGAGGCATGCGGGGGGCTAGCTACCAGGAACTTCACGGAAAAATCCGGATGCGACCCAATCCGAGCATCAGACTGTAACCGGAACACTCCGCATCGTCCCTGACAAGCAGTACGATACCGCACTAACGCTGTGGATGAAATCCCATCCGGGATTTCAGCGAGGAAATTTCCTTCACGCACTTGCGCCGCGTGGGTTGGCAGCACCATCATCGTTTCTGGTACCCCGGAAAGCCCATCCCGGCTTGAAGGTGCAAATTAGGACATATTGCGAAGGTGAACGGCGAGTAAGCTTGCGCGGCTTCTTTTGACGGCAGGCTGGCTAAAGGTGCGACTGATGTTGATTTGAGTGATTAATAACGACCAGGTGAAACGCGGTGGCAGTGTTACTGATGTGACACTCGAAGAGAAAGGCGCTTCATGCCATCGGGTCGTGAGCAGGTGAGATCACCATTTGGAGGGACTCAACATGGAAACGCCCGAAGGCAATCCCCGGCGAGCGTGGCCCGGCCCGCAGCGCGGGCCGGGCCCCTCGGGGCCTCGCGGGACCGCCGGCGGGACACGCGCCACCGTCCTGGGCTCGCTGACCATCCCCGGGCGTCCTGAGCAGGTCGCCAAGGCCAGGGCCTTCGTCTCGCGGACGCTCGGCTCGCACCGCGTGGCCGCGGACGCTGACGCGGCGACCTTACTGACGTCGGAGATCGTCACCAACGCCATCCAGCACACCAAGTCGGGCGTTGAGGACGGCACCGTCACCATCGTGGTCATCCGCGTGCCGCACGGCGTCCTGGTCGAGATCATCGACGACGGCTCCGCGGGTTCGCCGGTCGTGAAGGGCGACCTGTACGCGGCCGACGGACACGGGCTTTTCCTGGTCCAGCACCTCGCGGCCCAGTGGGGCTACCTCCGCGACCCGGCCGGCACCACGGTCTGGTTCCACCTGCCGACGGCCGACCGGCCGCTGCAGGTCCCGGAGTCCGCTGACCCGCAGCCGGGCGCGCGGGCCGGGCGCCCGCCGGAGCCACCGGGCCGTCCAGACGGACGGACGGCGCAACTGTGGGCCGCGACCACACGGCCCGCCACGGTCTGAACCGCGTCAGGCCCGCCGCCGGCCTTCCCTCCCCGGCGGCCAGGTACGAGCACGGCCAGAACGGGCAACGCTAACCAGGCAGCGTCACGGACCCAGGGCAGCGTGATCATCCAGCAGCACGCACCGGGCTGGTTCGCGTCGGTGGCGGACGCCGAGAGCACCAAGGACGGCGGCTGGCGGCGGGCCGGCCCGGCCTGAGCCGCGGGGATCCCAGCCGCGTCAGCCGCCGCTCTTGCGGCGGAAGGAGCGGCGGCTGGCGGCGGGCCCGTGCGAGCCGTGCACCTTGCCGGTGTTATCCACGCCCTGGGCACTGGCGTGGTTGCCGCGCTTGCGCTCGAGCGCCTCGCGGAACTTGCGCTTCGTATCGTCGAGGTCAGGCTGGGCTGGAGCCTCAGTCTCGGCAGCCTCCGTAGCCTCTGAGGCGGGGGACGCCTCGCCTCCGGATTGCGCTCCGGCTTGATCGGTGGCCATGCGAAACCTCCTGCGGCAGAGAAGTACAGACACAGAGTCCCACACCCGGGCCGTTTCGCCGAACCGGTTTCCGGGTGCGGGCATGGAACCACCGATAATGACCGGTATGGGGAGGCAGCGGGAAACGGAAGGGCCGGAACGGGCCGAGCTGCTCAGGGACGCCGACCGACCGGGCGCCTGGATGCTGCTCATCGACGGGGTGCCGCAGTCGCACGTGGACCTGGACGACCCCGGCTACCTGGACTTCGAGTACGTCAGGCGGCTCGGGCACGTGATCGACGCGGCCGGGCCCGCCGGGCAGCCGCTGCGCGTGCTGCACCTGGGAGCGGGGGCGCTCACGCTGGCCCGTTACGTGGCGGCGACCCGGCCCGGCTCGTCACAGCTGGCGGTGGAGGTGGACGCCGCGCTGGTGGACCTGATCCGGCTCCGGCTGCCGCCGCGGAACCCCCGGCTCCGGGTCCGCATCGGCGACGCCCGGGCCGAGCTCGAGCGGCTGCGGCCGGCCTCGTTCGACGTGGTGATCGCGGACGTGTTCGACGGGGGGCGTACCCCGGCTCACCTGACCTCGGCCGAGTTCTGGGCCGCGGCCCGGCGGGCGGTGCGCGGCACCGGCGTGGTCGCGGCCAACGTGGCCGACGGCGCGCCGCTGGCGCACACCCGGGCACAGGTCGCGACCGCGCGGACGGCCTTCCCGTACACCTGCCTGATCGCGGACGCCGGGGTGCTGCGCGGCCGCCGGTTCGGCAACCTGGTGCTGGTCGCGAGCCCCGAGCCGCTGCCCGTGGACGCGCTCACCCGCCGGGCGGCCGGGGACCCGATGCCGGGGCGCGTGCTGCACGGCCGCGACCTCGACCGCTTCACCGCCGGGGCCAAGCCGGTGACCGACGCCACCGCCGCCCCCTCCCCCGCCGCGCCGCCCGAGGCCTTCGCGTTCTAGGGGGTGCATGGCGTTCTCCGGGGCGCGTGGTGTTCCTGGGGTGCTTGGCGTTCCCGGGGTGCTTGGTGTACCCCTTGGGTATTTGGCGTTCCTCTGGTGTTTTGGGGTGTGGTGCCCCAGATGCGCAAGGGTGGTCTGGTCCAGGTTCCGCACGGGTTCTGGCGGCGCGGCTAACCGGTTCAATGCTCCATGGGTGCGGCTCCTTTTCTGTGAGCCCGGTCCCCGGGCGCCCCGGTTCCTGCCCGCTGAGCCCGGTCCCGGGGCGCCTGATCCGGGCGGGGCGTGCGGTACCGGCCGGGGCCGCCCGGGGGCGCGGCGGCAACCACCGCGATGCCACATCGACGTGGTCCTGGCCACCGCAGGGTCACATTGAGGTGGCTGCCCGGGCCGGCGCCGGGTGGCGGGCGGGAGATCCGGGGGCTGGCGGGGCGGGCTGACGTGGCTGCCCGGGCCGGCGCCGGGTGGCGGGCGGGAGATCCGGGGGCTGCCGGGCCGGGCCGGGCTGACGGGGCTGGGGGGCCGGGCCGGGCTGACGGGGCCGGGGGGAATACCGGGCGGCCCGGCTCGCAGCGGCCGCCAGGCCGCTCACACGAAAGGAGCCGCACCCATGTTCCATTCACCCGGTGGAAGCCCAATGTCGCTTTACTTGTAGCCGCTGCCGGGTACGGGATCCCGGAAACCCGGCTCAGGTAACACTGGCACCGCCAGCACCGCGATCTGAGCGCCGCGGGTTAGCTGTAACGCCATGAAACCGGGCTTCGAGTGCGCCCGGACGCGCTGAAAGCCCGGGTTCATGACGTCCGCCGCCTAGCTCATGACGTCCGCTGCCCAGCTGACGCTCATGATCAACTTAGGACGCTGGGCAGGGCTCTTAAGGACGCGGGGCGGGGCGGGTGGGGTTAGGGGGGTGGCTGGGAGTCGATGGCGGCTAGGATGCCGCGGCAGATCAGAGCCAGGTCGTCGTCGCTGGTGATGTAGGGGGGCATGGTGTAGATGAGGTCGCGGAAGGGGCGGAGCCACACGCCGGCGCGGACCGCGGCGGCGGTGGCGGCGGCTACGTCGACCTCACGGGTCAGCTGGACCACGCCGATCGCGCCGAGCACCCGGACATCGGCCACTGCGGGCCGGCCGCGGGCTGGCGCCAGCCCGGCCTCGAGCCCGGCGGACAGACGCGCCACCGAGGCCTGCCAGCCGCCCGGGTACCGCTCGGGGCCGGCCAGCACGTCTGGGGATGACTCGGGGCCGGTCAGCACGGACAGCGAGGCCAGGGCGACCGCACAGGCCAGCGGGTTGCCCATGAACGTGGGTCCGTGGGCCAGCACGGGCACCGAGCCGCGGGAGATCCCGGCGGCCACGCCCGGGGTGCACAGGGTGGCCGCCAGCGACATGTACCCGCCGGTCAGCGCCTTGCCCACGCACATCACGTCGGGGCTGACGCCGGCGTGCCCGGCGGCGAACATCGAGCCGGTCCGGCCGAACCCGGTGGCGATCTCGTCGAAGACCAGCAGCACGTCGCAGTCGGTGCAGGCCTCACGCAGGACCCGCAGGTAGCCGGGGTCGTGGAAGCGCATCCCGCCCGCGCCCTGGACCACCGGCTCCACGATCACCGCGGCCAGCCCGGCCGCGTTCTCGGCGATCAGGCGGGTCAGCGCGGCGGCGTAGCCGGGATCGAAGGGGCCGGCCGGCGGCGCGGGGGCGAACAGCTGGCGGGGCAGCACGCCGTCCCACAGCGCGTGCATGCCGCCCTCGGGATCGCACACCGACATGGCCATGAACGTGTCCCCGTGGTAGCCGCCGCGCCAGGTCAGCAGGCGCCGCTTGGCGGTCCGGCCGGCCGAGCGCCAGTACTGCAGGCACATCTTGACCGCGACCTCGACCGAGACCGAGCCCGAGTCGCACAGGAAGACATGCTCCAGCCCGGGCGGGGCCAGCGCGACCAGCCGCTCGCATAGCCGCACGGCCGGCTCGTGCGTCAGCCCGCCGAACATCACGTGGCTCATCCGGCCCAGCTGGCCGGCGACCGCGGCGTCGAGCGCGGGATGCCGGTAGCCGTGGATAGCCGCCCACCACGACGACATGCCGTCGACCAGCTCGGCGCCGGAACCGGCTAGGCGCAGGCGCACCCCGGCCGCGGACTCGACCACCAGCGGCGCCGTCTGCCCCGGCATCGGCCCGTACGGGTGCCACACGTGCCTGCGGTCAGCCCCCAGAAGGTCATCAGGCCGAACGGGCTGGCTCACCGCCTTACTGCTTGCGTCCCGCCCGGGCCGGGCGGCGGCGCCCCGAGCCATCGCGCTTGGCCCGGACCCGGACCGAGACCTGCACCGGGGTCCCGTCGAAGCCGAACTCCTCGCGCAGCTTCCGCTCCACGAACCGGCGGTAGGACGCCTCGAGGAAACCCGAGGAGAAGAGGACGAAGTGCGGCGGGCGCACGCCCGCCTGGGTGGCGAACAAGATCTTCGGCTGCTTGCCGCCGCGGACCGGCGGCGGGGTGGCCGCGACCAGCGCGGTCAGCCACGCGTTGAGCCGCCCGGTCGGCACCCGGGTCTCCCACCCGTCCAGCGCCTTCTCCAGCGCGGGCACCAGCCGGTCCATGTGCCGCCCGGTGGCGGCGGAAATGTTCACCCGGGGGGCCCAGCGGGCGTTGTACAGCTGCCGCTCGATCTCGCGTTCCAGGTAGTGCTGCCGTTCCTCGTCGACCAGGTCCCACTTGTTGTAGGCGATGACCAGGGCCCGGCCGGCCTCGATGACCATGGAGATGATGCGCAGGTCCTGCTCGGTGAGCGGATCGCTGGCGTCCACCAGGACCACGGCGACCTCGGCCAGGTCGAGCGCGCCCGCGGTGCGCAGCGCCGCGTAGTAGTCGGCGCCCTGATTTTCCCTGAACCGGCGCCTGATGCCCGCGGTGTCCACGAAGCGCCAGGTGATACCGCCGAGCTCGATAAGCTCGTCCACCGGGTCCCGGGTGGTGCCGGCCACCGAGTCGACCAGGGAGCGCTCGTGCCCGGCCAGCTTGTTCAGCAGGCTGGACTTGCCCACGTTCGGGCGGCCGAGCAGGGCCACCCGGCGCGGCCCGCCCTCGATGTCGCCGAGGTCCTTGGGCGCCTCGGGCAGCGCGGCGAGTATCAGGTCGAGCAGGTCGCCGCTCCCCCGCCCGTGCAGCGCGCTGACCGGGACGGGCTCGCCGAGTCCGAGCGACCACAGCGCCGTGGCCTCGGCCTCGGCCCGGGTGTCGTCGACCTTGTTGGCCGCGACCACGACCGGCTTGCCGGAGCGGCGCAGGACGTCGGCCACGGCCGCGTCGGCGTCGGTCACGCCGACCGTGGCGTCCACCACGAACAGCACCGCGTCGGCGGCGTCCACCGCCACCCGGGCCTGGCCGGCCACCCGGGCGGCCAGGCTCTCGGTGCCTTCCACCGAGGGTTCCCAGCCGCCGGTGTCCACCACGGTGAACGCCCGCCCGTTCCACAGGGCGTCGTAGGTGACCCGGTCCCTGGTCACCCCGGGGACATCCTCCACCACCGCCTGCCTGCTGCCCAGGATCCGGTTCACCAGCGTTGACTTGCCCACGTTGGGCCGGCCGACCACGGCGACCACGGGTACGGGGACGGAGACGGCCTCGTTCGGCATCATTACCTGCTCTTCTACCTGCTCTTCGGCAGGGCCTGCGGGACCAGCCCGACGATGAGGCCGACGACCTCGTCGAGGCCGAGCCCGGTGGAGTCGACCACGACCGCGTCGGCGGCCTTCGCGCTCTGCGCCGCGTCCAGCCGGTCGCGGCGTTCCTGGTCGGCCTGGGTGGACCAGCTGGCCTCGGCGGCCCGGCGGCTGGCCCGGGCCGTGCCGTCGGCGGTCAGGAACACCTTGACCTGCGCGCCCGGCGCGACCACGGTCCCGATGTCGCGGCCTTCGGCCACGATCCCGCCGGAGGCGGCGATGATCTCCCGCTGCATCGCGATCAGGCGCGCGCGGACCTGCGGCACGGACGCTACCGCGCTGACCGCGTCGGTGACCTCGCGGCTCCTGATCGCCTCGGACACATCGGTGCCATCGACCCTGGTCCACGGCACAGCGGGGTTGGTGCTGACCTCGATGACCGGCTCGGCGGCCAGCCCGGCCACCACGTCCGGGTCGGTCGTAGCGGCGCCGCGGTCGAGCAGCCACCAGGTCAGCGCCCGGTACATCGACCCGGTGTCCAGGTAGCGCAGGCCGAGCGCGCGGGCCACGCCGCGCGAGGTGCTCGACTTGCCCGCGCCCGAGGGCCCGTCGATCGCGACGACGAGTTCCGTCCCCCGATCCACGTCGCTCTCCTGGTCGCTGTCCAGGCTGGCTGAAGTCTTCACCCGTGCGATGCTACCGGGGCGCGAGTCCGTGCCGGTACGCGTAACCGACGGCCTGGGCGCGGTCCCGCGCGCCGATCTTCGGCAGCAGGTGGTTGACGTGGCTCTTGACCGTGGCCTCGCTGACCACCAGGCGCTCGGCGATCTCGGGGTTGGACAGGCCCGCCGCGATGAGCGTGAGCACCTCGGCCTCGCGCGCGGTCAGGCCATCGGGCATCGGCTCGGCGGGCGGCGGCGTCTCGGCCGCGATCGCCTCCACCAGGTGCCGCTGCACCACCGGGTCCAGGGCGGCCTGGCCGCCGGCCACCCGGTGCAGGGCCTGCTGGATCTCGGCCGCGCCGGCGTCCTTGGTCAGGTAGCCGAGCGCGCCGGCCCGCAGCGCGTCGATGACCGAGCGATCGTCGGCGTAGGTAGTCAGCACCACCACCTTGACCGCCGGGTCGCGTTCGCGCAGCCGCCGGGTGGCCTCCACCCCGTCCATCCGGGGCATCCGCAGGTCCATCAGGATCACGTCCGGCTTCAGCTCGGCCGCCAGGGCCAGCACCTCCTCACCGTCCGCCGCGGTGCCGGCCACTTCCACGTCGGGCAGCAGGCCGAGCAGCATGGCCAGCCCCTCACGCACCACCCGCTGGTCATCCGCCGCCAGGACTCTTATTTTGGGCTCGGTCATGAGCTGTCTCCTGTCGGGACGCGCAGCTGGACCAGGAAGCCGGTGGCGGTGGGGGCGGCGTCCAGTGTGCCGCCCAGGAGTTCGGCTCGTTCTCGCATGCCGGTGAGGCCGTAGCCGCCGCCCGGTGGCGGAGCGGGCGGGCTGGACGGGGTGGCGGAGAAGTCCTCGATGAACAGGGTGAGCTCGTCTTCGAGGTAGGACAGGCGGACCTCCACGCGGGCGGGGCGGGCGTGCTTGCGCACGTTGGTGAGGGCCTCCTGGGTGACCCGGTACAGGGCGAGCCGCACCGCCGAGGCCAGCTCGCGGGGCGTTCCCGACGAGGTGAACCGGGCGGGCACGCCGGTGTCGGCCTGGAAGGACGCGGTGAGGGCGGCCAGCCGGCCCGGCCCGGGCAGCTCGTCGTCGCGGAGCATGCCGATGGCCCGGCGTGCCTCGTCCAGGCCGCTGCGGGCCAGCTCGTGGGCCCGGTCGATGGTGCCGGCCAGCCGTTCGTCGCCCGGGTCGGAGACGGCCAGCAGCCGGGCGCCCTCGAGCTGGAGAAGCAGCCCGGACAGGGAGTGCGCCAGCACGTCGTGCATGTCGCGGGCCAGCCGCTGCCGTTCGGCCAGCGCGGCGGCCCGCAGCTCGGCGCCGCGGGTCTCCTCGAGCTCGATGAGCAGCTGCTCGGCCTGGGCCTCCTGCATCCTGATCCGGCGGCCGAACAGCACGATCATGTAGATCGCGGCCAGCGGGATCGTGTTGACCAGCAGCTCGAGCGTGCCATGGTGCTTGTGATCCTGGCTGACCGACTCGGCCACCAGCAGGAACGCGAGGCAGGCGGTGAGCAGCACGACGCTGGCCCGACCCGGGACGATACGCGCCGCGATGCCGACCGCGATCAGCATCCCCACCGCGCCGGCCCCGTCGGGCTGCAGCCACACCAGCACCGCGGAGCTCACCACGAGCAAGCCCAGCACTGGCGGCAGCATCCAGGCACCCATCCGGCGCAGTATCAGCGTGCCGAAGCCGAACAGCGCGGCCAGCGCGAAACCGGCCAGGGCCAGGCTGACGCCGAGCGACGCGCCGTGCAGGCCCGCGCCCGGCTTAGCCCGCGAGCTGGCCACCACCACGATCGTCACACCGGCGAGTCCGACCGGCAGGATCCGGCGCAGGAGCGCCTCACGGCTGGCGCGGGCCTGCCGCAAGGCGGCCAGCGTCAGCTCCGATGACCCGGTGGCGGGCTGATCACTCACATGAGCCAGATTACGATTCCGCGCGCCGCCCGTCGCCGGCACCAGGGTGGAGGCCGGTCTCCACCCTGGGGTGGCCCGGCGGATCAGCCGTCGCGCCGAAGACGGGGAGGCTCGCCGCCCGGCAGGCTCGGAAGAGACGAACGGAACGAGGAGGAAGACATGTTGTTCGGGATGTTCGGGTCGGTCAATCCCGCTATCCGGGCCGCCGTCGGCGTCGTGATCCTGGTCATCGGGCTGGTCTTGCACTCGGTGGTGCTCGATGCGACGGGCGCCGCGGCCCTCGTGATCGGCGCGGTCCAGTGGCTGCACCGCAGGCAGGAGACCAAGGGGCCCCAGGGACCGGCGCGATGAGTGCCATCGAGGTTGACGGCCTGATCAAGCGCTTCGGCGGCTTCACCGCGGTCGCCGGGGTCAGCTTCACAGCGGCTCCGGGCCAGGTCACCGCGCTGCTCGGGCCGAACGGCGCGGGCAAGACCACCACGATCGAGATCCTGGAGGGCTTCCAGGGTGCGACCGCAGGCACCGTGCGGGTGCTCGGCACCGACCCGCGGGCCGGGGGCCGCGCGGGGCGGCAGTGGCGGGCCCGGATCGGCCTGGTCCTGCAGTCGACCAGCCTGGACGCGCAGCTCACCGTGACCGAGGCGCTGGCCGTGTTCGGCCGCCTGTACCCCAGCCCGCAGCGGGCCGGGGAAATCCTCGACGTCATCGACATGACGGACGACGCCAGGACCAGGATCGGCGCGCTGAGCGGGGGCCAGCGCAGGCGAGTGGACCTGGGCATCGCCATCATCGGGCGGCCGGAGATGCTGTTCCTCGACGAGCCGACCACCGGCCTGGACCCCGAGGCCAGGCGGCGGCTGTGGGCCGTCATCGAGAACCTCACCGCGGGCGGGACCACGGTCCTGCTCACCACCCACTACCTGGACGAGGCGCAGCGCCTGGCCCGCCGGGTCATCGTGCTGGCCGACGGACGGGTGGCGGCCGACGCCACGCCGGACGAGCTGCGCGCCATGGGCGGGGCCCCGGTGATCAGGTACCGGCTCCCGGCCGGGGCACCGGACCTTCCGGCCGGGCTCGCCGAACGGGTGACCGCGGGCCAGCTCACACTGCCCTCCGCCGACGTGACCGCGGACCTGGCCCGGCTGACCGGCTGGGCCCGGGACAACCGCGTGGACCTGACCGGGCTGGAGGTCGGGCCGCCCAGTCTGGAGGACGCCTACCTGGCCCTCACCAGCGAGGAAGGAAAGCTGCGCCATGGATGAGACCATCCGCCTGCCGGGGGTAGCCCCGGTTATCGGCGGCCAGCTCCGTTATCAGCTGACCCTGCTGCTGCGCATCCCGCGCACGCTCATGGCCGGCCTGATCCTGCCCGGGGCGCTGCTCGCGCTGCAGCTCGGCCGGGTCCAGCACATCGGCCAGGGCGCCGCCGCGGACCTGCTCGCGGCCCGGGTGGCCGGGCTCGTCGTGCTCGGCGCGATGAGCGTGGCCTACCTGACCCACGCGGCCAGCCTGGTGGCAGCCAGGGAAGATGGCATCCTGCGGCGCTGGCGCGCGACACCGCTGCCGGACTGGGGGTACTTCGCCGGGCGCATCGGGGCCGCCGTGCTGATCGCCGACGCGGCCGCGCTGATCCTGGTCCTGGTCGGGGTGGCCATGGCGGGCCTGCACCTGACCGGGGCCGGGATCGCCGGCCTGCTGGTCGCGGCCACCGTGGGCGGCCTCGCGCTGGCCGCCGCCGGGACGGCCGTCACCGCGCTGCTGCCGTCCGCGCAGGGCGCGAACCAGCTGCTCGCGCTGACCTACATCCCGCTCGTCATCTTCTCCGGTGGTTTCGGCGGCCTGTCCGGCCTGCCGCACTGGCTGACCACGCTGATGAGCTACCTGCCCGCCCAGCCGATGATCGACGCGGTGACCCGGTCGCTCGAGCCGGGCGCCAGCATGTCCGGACGCGACCTGGCCGTCCTGGCCGCCTGGGCGGTGGGATGCCTGCTGCTGTCGGTGCGCTTCTTCCAGTGGGACCCGCACCGGCCGCGGCACGCCCGGGCCGCCGCCAGGACGTGACCCGCATGAAACCGGGGTTCCAGGGCGCGGGAGCGCCCTGGAACCCCGGTTTCGCGGCGTTGAGGTCAGGAGAGTCGCGTTGCGCGGCTAGGAGATGACGTGGTTGGCCGTCAGGAAGCTCTTGGCCACGTCGGCGGGCTGCTGCTTGTCGATCGCGACCGCCTTGTTCATCGCGGTGATGGCCGGGGTGGTCAGCAGCGCGTTGACCTGGTTGATGATGTTCATGAACTGCTGGCCACCGAGCTCGCTGAGCTTCTTGGTGTTAATGACCAGGGCCACGTTCTGGAACCCGAAGATGTGCTTCGGGTCGGTGAGCACCACGTACTTGCCGCTGGCCAGCTGCGGGTCGGTGGTGAACACGTCGGCCGCGTTGACGGCGCCGGAGTCGAGCGCCTGGTACTGCAGGCCAAGGGCCAGCGACTTGAAGGTGAAGTTCTTTATGCCGTAGTCCTTCTGCAGGCCGACCGCGCCTTCCTCACGGCCCTGGAATTCCGGCCGCGCGCCGAGCGTGAAGTGCGGGACCTTCTTCAGGTCGGCCGTGGTCTTCAGCCCGTACTTGTCCGCGTAGGCCTTGGTCACGGCGATCGCGTCGGTGTCGAAGAATGGGGTCATGGCGCTCATCGACTGACCGCGCTTGGCGTAGAAGTTCTTGGCCAGGTCGTACTCCTGCTGCGGGGAGGTGACCGTCTGGTTGATACCGCCCACCGTGGCCGCCGACTCGCCCGTGTACTCAGGATAGGCGTCGATCTGCCCGCTGGTCAGCGCCTTATCGACGACCTCGGTGGCCCCGATGTCGGGCTTGTAGGCGACCTTGTAGCCCTTGGCCTGCAGGGCCAGCTGGTACAGCGCGCCGATGATGAACTCCTCGGTGAAGTTCTTGGTGCCGAGGGTGACCGTCCGGCCGTTCCCCACGTTCGATGAGCCCGAAGAACTGCTGCTGCTGCTGCTTCCGCCGGTGCTGCCCGGACTGCTGCTGCTGCTGTTACTGCTGCACGCCGCCAGCAGCATGGCGATGGCGGCTAGGGCGGCGAGCGCCGCGGTGCGCGTTAGTCTGCGGTAGCCAGGTGCCTGGCCCCCGGGATGACGGGACATATATGTTCTCCTCCGGTTGCCTTCTCAGGATTGCTGGACGACGAGATCCTCCGTCGCGGACGTGGTGACGACGGCGTCGGCCCGGCCGAGACGCCCGCGCTTGCGAAGTGGTCGGGGGGTGGCGCCGCGCTGCACCAGGGCCACCAGCCCGTCGACCACGAACGCGAGCGCGATGATGGCCAGCGACCCGGCGATCACCCCGGGGACGCCGTAGGTCGGCTCGTTGACGATGATGTCGCCCAGCCCGCCGCCTCCGGCGAAGGTAGCCAGCGTCGCGGTGGCTATCACATACACGGCGCCGGTGCGGACACCCGCGAAGATCAGGGGGGTGGCGAGCCGCAGTTCGATCCGGGTGAGCACCTGCCAGGCGGTCATGCCCGCCGCGCGGGCGGCCTCGACGGCGTTGCGATCCACCTGCTCCACCGCCACGTAGGCGTTGGTCAGCATGACCGGCGCGGCCAGCACGACCAGCGCGACGAGCACATTCCAGAAGCCGATGCCCAGGAACCCGATGCCGATGGAGATCATGGCCAGGCTGGGCAGCGCGCGGAAGACGTTGGAGACGTTGATGGCCAGGAACGACGCCCGGTGCAGGTGGCCCAGCCAGACCCCGAGCGGGATCGCGATGGCCAGCGCCACCCCGAGCGAGGCAAACGAGATGGCCAGGTGAGCCAGGGTCTTGCTCCACATCAGGCCGGGGTGGTGTCCGAAGAACGTGAACGAGTCGATGAGGGTCTGCATGCTCACGCCCTCCTGCGACGGGCCCACGGGGTGAGCAACCGCTGAGCCACGACCAGCAGCCCGTCAGCCGCCAGTGCGAGCACGATGGCGAGCCCGCCGGCGGCGATGAACTCGGTCTTGAAGCCGGTCTGGATCCCGTCGAAGATCGGTTCGCCCAGGCCGCCCGCGCCTATGTAGGCGGCCACGGTGGCCAGGCTGATCGTCGTCACCGTGGCGATCCGTAGCCCGGCCATGATCGGCGGCAGGGCCAGCGGCAGCTCGACCCGGAACAGCATCTGGCGGCGAGACAGTCCCATCGCCTGCGCCGCCTCGAGCGCGTCGGGCGGCACGGCGCGCAGCCCGGCCAGGGCGTTGCGGAACAGGATGAGCAACGTGTAGGACACCAGCGCGATCTCGGCGGTGAACCGGTTGATGCCGGTCACCTGCACCATGAGCTCGAAGAAGGCCAGCGCCGGGACGGTGTACAGGAAGGCCGCGAACAGCGAGAACGGTGTCTCGAACCAGCCGTGGCGGTGCGCGAACAGCGCCGCGGCCATCGCGATCACCATGCCGATGCCGATCGCGATGGCGGTCAGCTCGATGTGCTGGACCAGGGCCGGGGCGAAACGCGAGCCGAAGTTGTCCACGAACCAGGACCCGCAGAACTGTCCGTTCTTCGCGACGCACGTCTGGCTGCCGCCTCCACCGAAGGTGGGGATGACCGGGCCCGGGCTCGGCGACGGGCTGCTGCCGAAGGGCGCGAGCGCGCTCATGGCGCCGGCGCCTGCTGCTCCGGGTCCCGTGCTCCGGGACCGAGCATGGCGGCAATCGCCTCCAAGCTGACGCAGCCCGTGGCCGCCCCGTCCTGGCCGGTCACGGTGACGCGGGCCGCTCCCGCCGTCAGCATGAGCGAGAGCGCGTCGCGCAGCGTGGTCTCCGCCGGGGCGGACGGCTGCGAACCGCCGGTATGCGGGTCGAGCTGAAGGTCGTTCAGCGTCCACACGCGCAGGCGCTTCAGGCCGCGGTCCGCGCCCACGAAATCGGCGACGAACTCATCGGCCGGCGCGGCCAGCAGGTTGTCGGGCGTGTCGATCTGCACAAGGTGCCCGTCCCGCATGATCGCGATGCGGTCGCCCATCTTGATCGCCTCGTCGATGTCATGCGTGACGAAGATGATGGTCTTGCGTACCTCATGGTGCAGCCGCAGGAAGTCGTCCTGCAGGCGATCCCGGGTGATCGGGTCGATCGCGCCGAACGGCTCGTCCATCAACATGATGGGAGGATCAACGGCCATGGCCCGGGCGACCCCGATGCGCTGCTGCTGGCCGCCGGAGAACTCCCCCGGATAGCGGTGCAGGTTGTCCTCCCCGCCGAGCCCGACCAGCTCGAGCAGTTCGAGCGCGCGCTCCCGGATCCTGGCCTTGGGCCAGCCGAGCAGCCGCGGCACGGTGCCGATGTTGTCCGCGACGGTCAGGTGCGGGAACAGCCCGATCTGCTGGAACACGTAGCCGATGCCCCGGCGTAGCTGCGTCGTCTCGATGCCGTTCACGCTCTTGCCGTCGATGGTGATGTCGCCGTCGGACATCGGGATCAGCCGGTTGACCATCTTCAGCGCGGTCGTCTTGCCGCATCCGGACGGCCCGATCAGCACGCAGATCTCGCCGCTCGGCACCTCGAAGCTCAGGTCGGTGACCGCAGTCTGCCCGCGGCCCGGGTAGCGCTTGGAGACGTTCCTGAAGGCGATCGGCGCGGCGGTCGAGGCGGGCCGGGTCGCGGTTGCCTGCATTTCCTCGCCAGAAACCACCTAGCCTCCTGTCGCACATCCGGCGTTAAGGGCGCGCTCACGTACGGGCGAGGCCTCGGCTACCCCTCGGTTCGCGGGGCAAACCGGGGGCTTGCAGGTGCGCGGGCCAGGCAGCCGGATGGTCCGGGATAAACGGGGCGGAGACGGCGCGGCGGCTAGCGGCGGACCGGCCAGCCGCCCGCCTCGAGCGCGTCCAGCAGCGGGCCCGCGTCGGCGGGCCGGACGGACAGTTCGGTGACGCCGACGGGCAGGCCCGGCGAGTGCTCGATCCTGACGTCCTCGATGTTGACGCCGGCCTGTCCGGCCGCGCCGAACAGGCGGGTCAGCTCGCCCGGCTGGTCGGGCATGACCACCTGGACCACGGTGAACTCGCGGGGCTCGCCGCCGTGCTTACCCGGGATCCTGGCTACTCCGGCCTGGCCGACGTCGAGCAGCGCGGCGACCGACTTGGGATCGCCGTCGGTCAGCATCCGGGCCGCCTCGGCCAGGTCGGCGGCCACCGCGGCCAGGACCTCGGCCACCGGCCCGGCGTTCGCGGCCAGGATCTGGGTCCACAGGCCGGTGTCGCCGGCGGCGATCCTGGTCACGTCGCGCAGTCCCTGCCCGGCCAGGTCGAGAGCCGGGGGCGGGGCCTGCTCGAGCCGGGCGGCCATGGCCGCGGCCACCAGATGAGGTGCATGCGAGACCAGGGCCACCCAGCGGTCGTGCTCGGTCGCGGCGATCCGCATCGGCACCGCGCCGCACGCGGTGACCAGGTCCGTGACGGCCGCCACGGCCTGCTCGGAAGTCTCGGGCTCCGGGCACAGCGCCCAGGTCCGGCCGAGGAACAGGTCGGCGCGGGCGGCGGCGGGACCGTGCTTCTCCCGCCCGGCCAGCGGGTGCCCGGGCACGTAGCTGGCCAGGTCGCAGCCGCGGGCCCGGGCCTGCCCGACCGGAAGCTGCTTCACGCTGGCCACGTCGGTATAGCAGGCGGCCAGGGCGCGGGCCTGCGCGGCGGCCAGCGTGTCCGCCACCGCGGAGGGCGGCACGGCGATCACGGCCACGTCCGCGCCGAACTGCGTAGCGTCGTCCGGCAGCAGTTCGCCCGCACCCAGGTGGACCGCGAGGCGGGCCGATTCCGGGTCGGCGTCGGCGAGCCAGACGCTCGCGCCGCGCTCGCGCAGCGCGAGCGCCACTGACGTCCCGATCAGCCCCGTCCCGAGAACCGCGACCCGCACCGTAGCCCCTTACTGGGCGATGTCGAGCCGCAGGGCAGCGGCGCCGCGCAGGTAGACGTGCTGGATCGCGGACCGCGGCCGGTCCGTCTCGATGTGCGCCATCAGCCGCACGACCCGGGGCATGGCCCCGGGCACGGCGATCTCCGCCGCGCACATCAGCGGCACGTCGTGGAAGCCGATCTTGCGCGCGGCCAGCGCGGGGAACTCGGCGGTCAGGTCGGGCGTCGTGGTGAACAGCACGCTGATCACGTCGTCGGTGGTGAGGTCATTGCGCGACATCACCTCGGTGACGAGCTCGGCCGTCGCCTCGAGGATCGCGTCCCGGCCGTCCGAGCCGACCTGTATCGCACCGCGCACCGCCCTGACTGTCATCAGCCCTCCCATCGCCCCACAGGTTACAGTGTCCGCCCGGTCACAGGCCGACCGCGGCGAACAGCTCGCCGATTTCCGGGGTGGTCAGCTCGCGGGTGCTGCCCGGCTTGAGGTGGCCGAGCTTGATGGGGCCGACGTCGGTGCGGACCAGCCGGGCGACCGGATGGCCGGTCTCGGCCAGCATCCGCCGCACGATGTGCTTGCGTCCCTCGTGCAGGGTGATCTCCACCAGTGCCCGGTTCCCGGACCGGTCGACGATCCGGAACCGGTCGGCGCTGGCCACGCCGTCGTCGAGCTCGATGCCGGCCATCAGGCGGCGGCCGAGGTCTTTCGGCACCGCGCCGGTCACCTCGGCCAGGTAGGTCTTGGCCACCTCGAAGCTCGGGTGGGCCAGCCGGTGCGCGAGCTCGCCGTCGTTGGTGAGCAGCATCAGGCCCTCGGTGTCGTAGTCCAGCCGGCCGATGTGGAACAGCCGCTCGGCCCGGTCGCCGAGGAAATCCGTCACGGTCTTGCGGCCGCGCGGGTCCGACATCGCGGTCAGCACCTTGACCGGCTTGTTGAAGGCCAGGTAGACCAGGCCGGGCTTGGCCGGGATGCGCTTGCCGTCCACCCTGATCACTTGGTGATCGGGGTCGACGCGGGCGCCGAACCGGCGGACCGTCTCGCCGTCGACCTCGACCCGGCCTTCGCCGATGAGCTCCTCGCAGTGCCTGCGGCTGCCGACCCCGGCCTCGGCCAGCACCTTCTGCAGCCGGACTCCGCCCGGGACGTCGGTCAGCGAATCCCGTTCGCCGGCCTCGAAATCATCGAAATCATCGTCGTCGTCATCGGCTTCGAAATTACGATCGGGCGTTTTCATCCTCGATGTCCTCAATATTCTCCGGCAGGAACGGTGCCAGGTCCGGCAGGTCCTCGAGGCTGGCCAGGCCCAGCCGCTCGAGGAAGTACCCGGTGGTCCGGTACAAGATGGCCCCGGTCTCGGAATCCGTCCCCGCCTCCTCGGCCAGGCCGCGCAGCACCAGCGTGCGGATGACGCCGTCGCAGCTGACGCCGCGCACCGCCGACACCCGGGCCCGGCTCACCGGCTGCCGGTAGGCCACCACGGCCAGGGTCTCCAGCGCCGCCTGGGTCAGCCGGACCTCCTGCCCGTCGCTGACGAAACGCTCGATCAGCGGCGCGCAGTCCTCACGGGTGTAGAACCGCCAGCCGCCGGCGATCTCGCGCAGGTCGAAACCCCGGCCCTCGGCCAGGTAGGACCGGGCCAGGTCCCGCAACTCGGCCTCCACCTCGCTGCGCGGCCGCTCGAGCACCTGGGCCAGCACCACGAGCGGCACCGGCTCGTCGGCCACCAGCAAGATGGCCTCAAGGCTGGCGCGCAGCCCGGGAGCCGCGCCCTGATCCGCGGGGGCCTGAGCGTCCTCGAGGACCTCAGGGGTTTCGCTAGTCGTCAATTATTGTCGCTTTCCGTCAGCTGGAAGACGCTATCAGTGTCCGCGGGCCCCGTCCACGTCACGTAGAGGTCGCCGAGCGGGGTCATCTGCTCGAAGGAGACCGCGCCCTCCCGGTACAGCTCGAGCAGGGCCAGGAACGAAGCGACCACCTCGTAGCTGCCCGCGGCGCTGGCGGTCAGCTGGCGGAAGCTGGCCCGGCCGAGCTCGCGCAGCATGGCGGCGACGATCCGGGCCTGCTCCCTGACGGTGATCACCGGGGAGTGAATGTGCTGGGTGTCCACTGTAGGCGGCGGCTTGGGGGCGAGCGCGAGCGAGGCGAGCCGGGCGAACTCGGCCGGGCCGAGGCCGAGCAGCACCTCGGGCAGCAGCCCGGCGAACCGGGGCTCGAGCGGGACCCGGCGCGGGAAGCGGCGGGCGGCGGCGGTCATCCGGGCGGCGAAGATGGCCGCGACCTCCTTGTAGGCCCGGTACTGCAGCAGCCGGGCGAACAGCAGGTCCCTGGCCTCGAGCAGGGCCAGGTCCTCCTCGTCCTCCACCTCCCCCGAGGGCAGCAGCCGGGCCGCCTTCAGGTCGAGCAGCGTGGCCGCGACCACCAGGAAGTAACTGACCTGGTCCAGGTCCCAGCCGTCGGAGCGGTGCGAGATGTAACCGATGAACTCGTCGGTGACCTGGGACAGGGCCACCTCCGTGATGTCCAGCTTGTGCTTGGAGATCAGCGCGAGCAGCAGGTCGAACGGGCCCTCGAACACGTCCAGGTGCACCTGGAAGGCGCTGGACCGGGCCGCGCCCTCAGGATCGTCGCTGGCGAGCGAGTTCAGGTCCGAGGTCACGGTCATGAAGGTAGCCGGTCCCGGCTACACCGCGGACTCACTCGGTCCCGGGACCGGCCCCGGGTCCGGCTCCGGTCCGGCTTCCTCGCTGCTCGTGCGGACGATGCGGCGGGCCAGCAGGCTGTCCTGGCCGCGGGCGTCGAGGTCGGCGAGCAGCACGGCGATCGCCTCGCGGACGATCCGGCCCCGGTCGGCGGCGGCGCCGTAGCGCAGCAGCGCCAGGCGGGCACGTTCCAGGTCAAGTAGTTCCTCGGCGGACAGGTAGACAGTGATCTTCTGGGTGTGCCGCTCCCGGCCGCTGGCCCGGCGTTGATCGCCCCCGTCCGGGTCGGCGGGGGCGGCCGGGCGAAACAGTTCAGCGACTCCGGGCAGGCTTACCCTCCGTGATCTTCCCCGGCCAGCCGCCACCGCTCCAGTACCTCCTTGGCCAGCTCCCGGTAAAAATGAGCCCCCATTGATCCCGGGTCAAAGCTGGTAATAGGTTCTCCGGCCACCGTAGCGTCCGGGAACCTCACCGTGCGGTTGATTACGGTATGAAATACCTGGTCGCCGAAGCCATTGACCATGCTGGCCAGGACCTCGCGGGTATGCAGCGTCCGCGAGTCGTACATGGTCGCCAGGAGGCCGTCGATTGTTAGCTTCGTGTTCAGCCGGGCGGAGACCTTATCGATGGTCTCCATCAGCAGGGCCACCCCCCGCATGGCGAAGTACTCGCATTCCAGCGGGATGAGCACGCCGTCGGCACAGGCGAGCGCGTTGATCGTCAGCAGGCCCAGGGAGGGCTGGCAGTCGATCATGACCACGTCGTAGTCCGGCAGCAGCGGCTTCAGCACCCCGCCCAGCACGTACTCGCGGCCCACCTCGTGCACCAGCTGGACCTCGGCGCCGGACAGGTCGATGTTGCTCGGCAGCAGGTCCATGCCGTCGACCGTGGTCTTGTACAGCACGTCGTGCGCGGTGACGTCGCGCTCCATCAGCAGGTTGTAGACGGTGCTCTCGATGTCGTGCGGCTGGATGCCCAGGCCGACGGACAGCGCTCCCTGCGGGTCGAAGTCCACCAGGAGCACCCGGCGGCCCTGCTCGGCGAGGGCCGCGCCGAGGTTTATCGTGGTCGTCGTCTTGCCGACGCCGCCCTTCTGGTTGCAGATCGCGACGACGCGCGCGGGACCGTGCTCCACGAGCGGCGCGGGATCGGGGAAGGCCGAATAGGGCCTGCCGGTCGGACCAAGTTCTCCTGCCTGGGGCTCGGACAAACGTATTGCTGCCACCAGTGCGAACCTCCCGTGCTATGGCCGGGACGATGCCCACGGAACCTGGTTTTGGACTCTAGGGCCTTGACCGGGGCCCGGCAAGCAGGCTCGCCGTATACGCCCGATATCCACCTGACGGGACCGGTCGGCCGCGGCCGCTAGCGCTGGTCGTCCGGGGCAGCCGAGCGGACCGGAGCGGCCTGGGTTTTCTGCCACCAGGACACCGAGTCATGCTCGGGGGCAGGCGCAGAGCTCGGGTGCTCAGGCCCGTAAGGCGGGCTGACCGGGACGGCCGGGTTCTGGGCCGCGGCGGCCGACGTGGCCGGGTAATGACCGTCGGTGAGGTTCACGCCCGGGAACTGGCTGGCGGACAGCTCGGTACCGGGGTGGGGGGCGTTCATGAGCTCGGCCGCGAGCGGGAGGTCAGCGCCCGGGTGCACGCCGGACGGGCGCGGCTGGGATTCGTCCGGGTAGTGGCCGGCCGGCAGGAGCCGGAAACCCCGCTTGAGGCCGGCGTGGCCGGGCAGCTCGAGGTGGGACCGCTTGGTCAGGACCTCGATCTCGTGGATGGTCAGGGCGACGCCGACGTGGCCGCGGCCGGCGTGGACGGCGGACAGGCGGCCGTGGCTGATGCCGGCCACCAGGCCCGTGACCTCGAAGAAAATCGACAATCCGAGCTGGAGCGTGTGGACCCGCTTGCCGTCGATCAAGATGCCGACCGCGGGCTGCTGCACGGTCCTGATCCGGTGCGGGGCCAGGCCGACGAGTTCGGAGCTGCCCGGCATCTCCAGGGTGCGGCGCGCGGCGGTGAAGATGTCCCGGTTCTCGCGCCAGCCGGCCACCAGGACCTCGATCAGGTCGACCTTCAGCAGCCCGCTCGCGGCCACGGCGGCCTCGCGGACGGCGGCTTCCCTGGTCACCCGGGGCAGGTGCACCAGGGACCGGGCGAAGGCCCGGCCGTCCGCCATGACGTGCCGGGCCAGCGCTTCCTGCGCCTTGTCCTGCGAGCCGAAGAGCAGGTCGGCGGCGGTAAGCCCGCCTTCCTGGGCGGCCGTCGTCATACCCCGAGCTCCTCGAACGTGGTGTAGATACCGGCCGGGAGGGGCTCGAGGCGCACCGTGTACGTCTCCTCCATGACGACCTCATGGTTCCCCACGCTGAGCTCGTGCTCTTCCACGCTGAACTGGTGGAAGCTCACCGGGCTGGGCGGGCCGAGTTCCGGCACGGCGCGCACGTCCACCGGGGGCGCCGCCGGCGGGCGCTTGCGGCGCTTACGCAGCCGCCGGCGGGTCAGCGTCAGGGCTCCGCCGACGGCCGCGAGGGCCAGGGCGGCCAGCGTGAACAGGAGCGGCTTGGGTACCTTCTTGACCTCCGAGGTCAGCACGGCCAGCCGGGTCGGCTGGGCGGATCCGCTGGCCGGGCCTGCCGATCCGGCCGGGGTGCCGGCGGCCCCGGCCGCCGGGCTCGCCGGGCCGGACGCGGACGCCGACCCCGGGGCGGACGCGGCGGCGGAGGCCGAGCCGGACGCCGAGGCCGATCCCGAAGCGGACGCGGAGGCCGAGGCCGAGGCCGAGGCCGAGGCGCCCGTCGGCGTGGCCGAGGCGGCACCCGACGCGGGCCCCTCCCCCGCCTTGCTGACCGCGGTCACGGTGAACGAGTAGGTGGTGCCGTTGGCCAGGTTCTTCACGGTCGCGCCGGTACCGGCGACCGAGGCCGCCTTCTTGCCGCCCTGGTAGACGTTGTAGCTGGTGATCGCCGCGCCGCCGGTGGACTTGGGCGCCGCCCACGACAGGGTGACCTGGCCGTTGCCCGGGCTCGCGGCGAGCCCGTTCGGCGGTCCGGGGGTGGTGATCGCGGCGGCCGGCGTGGCGGCGGCGGCACCCGACGCGGGCCCCTCGCCCGCGCTGTTGACCGCGGTCACGGTGAACGAGTAGGTGGTGCCGTTGGCCAGGTTCTTCACGGTCGCGCCGGTACCGGCGACCGAGGCCGCCTTCTTGCCGCCCTGGTAGACGTTGTAGCTGGTGATCGCCGCGCCGCCGGTGGACTTGGGCGCCGCCCACGACAGGCTCACCTGGGCGTTGCCCGGGGCCGCGGTCAGCTCGCTGGGCGCTCCCGGCGCGGTGACCGGCGCCACCGGGGTCGCCGAGGCCGGGGCCGAGGGCGCGCTGTGCAGCTGGGCGCTGTTGACCGCGTTGACCGTGAAGGAGTAGGCGGTGCCGTTGGTCAGGCCGGTCACCGTGTAGCTGGTGCCGCCGACCAGGCCGCTGACCGCGCTGGAGCCCTCGAAGACGTCGTATCCGACGATCGGGGCACCGCCGTCGGATGCGGGCGCGGACCAGGACAGGGTGACCCGGCCGTCGCCCGCGGTCGCGGCCAGGCCGGCGGGCGGCCCCGGATTCAGTATCCGGGCCCGCGGGGCCCGCACCGCGGCCAGGGCCGCGGGCACCGGCCCGCCCGCCGCGATGGCGGCCAGGCCGACGGCGGCCAGCGCCATCAGCGCGGCCGGCCGGTAGCTCGTGACGAGGCGAAGCGGTTTCATGAGGACTCCAGGCGGCGTGGCATCCCGCTGCATGAAGGTTAAGCGAAATACCTGTTGCGGATATATATCCGGGCCGATCAACGAGGCAAAAGATCCGTCTGGTCACCAGAGCCCGGCGGATGCCCGGTGATACAGCGAGTCCGCGGTCAGCCCGGGCGCTCCGCCGGGACGCGGGCCAGGATCACGGTGATGTCGTCTTCGCAGCGCCCGGCCAGCGAGGTGATCAGGGCGTCGCAGATGGCTTCCAGGTTCCCGTGTTCCCGGGCCAGCACCGATCGCAGCGCGAGAATGCCCTGGTCAAAGGAACGGGTCCGGCTCTCCACGAGGCCGTCGGTGTACAGGGCCAAGATCGCGCCCGGGGGGAGCTTGATGCGGGCTTGCCCGTAGCTGGCCACGCCGATCCCCAGCGACTGGCCGGGGGGAAGCTCCGGGACCCGGGTAGTGCCATCGGGCAGGGCCAGGATCGGCGGCAGGTGCCCGGCCCCGGCCAGAGTGCAGGTGCGGGCGTCCGTGTCGATGATCGCGTACGCGCAGGTCGCAAGCGTGATGCGCGGCAGCGTCGCGGTCACCCGGTTCAGCCGCTGCAGCAGGTCGGCGGGGGCGAGGTCCAGGTCCGCCAGGGCGCGCGCGGCGGTCCGCAGCTGGGCCATGATCGCGGCGGCCTCGGGACCGTGGCCCATGACGTCGCCGACGACGAGACCGGTCCGGCTGGCTGACAGCGGGATGACGTCGTACCAGTCGCCGCCGATGACGTGCCCGGCCGCGGGCAGGCACCGCCCGGCGAGCTCGAGGCCGGGCGGCGTGACGGGCTCGGCCGCGAGCAGGCCGCGCTGCAGGGCGTCGGCGATCGACCGCTGCCGGATCAGGGTCAGGGCGTTGAGGATGCCCGCGCCCGCCTGCGCGCCCAGCCGGGCGGCGGCGGTGGCGTCGCGCTCGCTGAAGGCGGGCGCGCCGGGCGCCCGGACCAGGACCAGGAGCCCGGCGACGGTGTCCTGGGCCGTCATCGGGACGGCGAGGAACGAGGTGTACCCCGACAGCACCTCGCGGCCGGCCGGGCCCAGCTGTTCCATCCCCTGCCGGCCGATCTCGCCGAAGAGCGTCGGGGCGCCGCTGTTCACGCAGGCGGCCAGCGGCGAATCCGCGGCGAAGGCGAGCACCTCGCCGGGCGGGAAGGCGCCGTCCGGGACCCGGCGTCCGGGGATGGCGAACTTCGCGCCGAGCCTGCGCGCCACGACCTGGGCGCCGTGGCTCGCGTGGGCCCGGCCGGCCGGCTCGCCGCCCCTGAGCAGGTGCTCCAGGGCGAACACGCTGGCCCCGCCGGCGAACCCTGGCACGCTGGCGGCCAGGACCAGCCGGGTGATCTCGGCCAGGTCGATGCTGGCCCCCAGCGACAGCCCGCCCCCGGCGACGGCGGGCGAGCCTTCGGCGGGGAGCGCGGGACGGGGCAGCCTGACCTGACGGCCGGCGGTCGCGTCCGGGTCCTCTGTCACCTGTCACCTCGGGCTTCGGGAACGATGCCGCGCACAGGACCGGCCAACTTTAGATGACCGGAAGGAGATAGGGCAACCATATCCGTCCGCTTACGCACCGGATCGTGCGCGCGGACGCCGCTTAGGAGAGGTGCGCCGCGAGGGTGAATCGGCGCTCGGGCTGGACGCCGCCGCAGGCCAGGTCGGCGGCGATCTCGCCGACCAGCGGCGCGAACTTGGCCCCGTGACCCGAGCACGGCGAGCAGACGACGAAGGGGCCGTGCCGGTCCAGGATGAAGTCCTCGTTCGCGGTCGAGGTGTACAGGCAGGTGATCTCGCCGACCGGGGCCGGGTCGAGGCCGCCGAGGTGCTCCCGGACGAAGGCGACGGCCCGGTCCCTGACCGCGGGGCTGACGATCCCGTCCCGGCCGTCGCCGGTGGTGACCGTGCCGGAGTGGTGCTCGCCGAGCTTGACCGCGCCCGGGACTTCCCCGTCCCGCCCGGCGGGCAGCCCGTACCTGACCACCTCGTCGTAGTAGATGAAGGCCGGCCACGGGCCGGGGGCCCGCGGGGCGAAGTGGAATGCCTGCTGCTGGGTCACCTCCAGCGGCGGCAGCGGCACCTGCCCGCCGAGCAGCGGCTCCAGCCACGCGCCGGCCGCGACGATCACGGCCGGCGCCCGCCAGGACCGGCCGGCCGTGTGCACGGTCGCGCCGTCATGGTCCGCCTCGACGCGCAGGACCGGCGTGCCGAAGCTGACCTGGGCGCCGCGGGCAGTGGCGGCCCGCCGCATCGCCGTCATCGCCCGCTCCGGGTCGAGCGCGCCGCCGTCCGGATGGAACATGACCGGCTCGCGGCCGAACGACATGCCGGGCCAGCGTTCGGCCGCCTCCTGCGGCGGCATCAGCTCGGCGGGCACGCCCTGCGCGGTCAGGATGTCGTATATCTTCTCCTGTTCCCTGGCCGGCCCGTAGTCGACCGCGCCGGTAGCGGTGATCAGCTCCTCGCCCGCCTCGTCGGCCAGCTCCCGCCACAGCTCCTGGGCCCGGCCGGTCAGCCGCACGAAGAGCGGGTCCGGGTAGGCGCGGCGGAAGATCCGGGCGCTGCCGTGCGAGCTCCCCCGCCGGTGGCCGGGCTCGAACGCCTCCACCAGCGCCACCGAGCGCCCCCGGGCGGCCAGGGCCCGGGCCGCGGCCGACCCCGCCAGCCCGGCGCCCACGATGATCACGTCCGCCCGTTCGGTGCTCATGAGGCAACGGTAACCCGGCCGCTCACCGTGCTCCGCTCACTGGGGCCAGGCGGGGCTCCGGCCCAGCAGCGCGAGGATCTGGTCCAGCTGTCCGGCCTGACCGGGGACGGGGAGACCGGGCGCGAACGCGGCCCCGTCCATCGTCCGCGCCGAGCCGCCGGGCACGGCCAGGGCCACCGGCAGCGCCGCGGCCAGCAGGTCCGGCTCGGGCTGGTAGTCCAGGCCGAGCGAGCGGGCCACGTCCCAGCCGTGCACCAGGTAGTCGATGAAGTGGAAGCTGATGGCCTGGGCGGCGGGGAACCGCAGGACCGGGCTGATCTCCGCCAGCGCGAACTCCCGGTCGAGCACGCCCTCCGCGCCGAACACCTCCAGCACCCGCCGGGACGCCTCCGCGTACTCCCCGATCGGGTCGGCCGCCGGCGGGCCCGGCGGCCAGACCGATGGGTCCGCGCCGTGCCCCACCGCCGCCGCGATCCAGCCGTAGTGCTGAGCGGTCATGTGCCCGATCAGGTCGCGCAGGTTCCAGCCGGCGCAGGGCGTCGGCCGGTCCAGGTCAGCCAGGCCCGCTCGCTTCACCACGCCGACGGTGGCCTCGACCGCCCGGGCGTCGAGGTCCACGATGGCGCGGCCAGCTATGTTCTCTGTCGTCACGGGGATCTACCTCCTGCGGATATCATATGACAGTGCTTATGATGGGCGCCAACTTATTATCTGTGGCCTGTTATCATTCCGGCACGATGAGCGCGTTCCCCGACGACCGCCGCGACCTGGCCGCGATGCTGGCCCCGCTGGCCCGGACGATGGTCGCGCGCGAGGAGCCGGCCCTGCGGGCGCACGGCATCTCGATGTGGGGCTACGTGGTGCTGACGGCGCTGGCGGAGCACTCGGTACGGACCCAGGCCGCGCTCGCCCAGGCCATCAGCGCCGACAAGAGCCGCATCATCGGCGTCCTGGACCAGTTGCAGGAGCGCGGCCTGATCAGCCGCCAGCCGGATGCCTGCGACCGGCGGGTGCACCTGCTGTCCCTTACCCCGGCCGGGGACCGGCTGCGCCAGTCCGTGCAGGCCGCTATCCGCGGCAGCGAAACCGAAGTCCTGGCCACGCTGCCGCCCGCCGACCGCGACGCGTTCCTACGGTCGCTCCAGGCCCTGTACGAGCGCTATCGGGCGCCGTGAGAGGGTATGAAGCGTGAAAATCGGCTTGCAGATCCCTGACTTCACCACGCCCGACGGCCCGCCGCGGCTCGGTGCGGACCTCGCCACCGTGGCCCGCACCGCGGACGAAGGCGGCTTCGAGTTCATCGCCCTGATGGACCACTTCTTCCAGATCGGCTCGGTCGGCCCGCCTGAGCGCGAGATGCTCGAGGCCTACACCACCCTGGGCTACCTCGCGGCCTGCACGTCCCGGGCCAAGCTCCTCACCCTGGTCACCGGCGCCATCTACCGGTACCCGGGCATCCTGGCCAAGATCATCACCACGCTCGACGTGCTGTCCGGGGGCCGCGCCTGGCTCGGCATCGGCGCCGCCTGGAACGAGGAGGAGTCCCGCGGCCTGGGCATCGCCTTCCCGCCCGTGGCCGAGCGGTTCGAGCGGCTCGAGGAGACCCTCCAGATCTGCCTGCAGATGTGGAGCGGCGACGAGAGCCCCTACCGCGGCCAGCACAACCAGCTGGACCGGCTGCTGAACTCGCCGCAGTCGCTGACCAGGCCGCATCCCCCCATCATGATCGGGGGCGGCGGGGAGAAGAAGACGCTGCGCTTCGTGGCCAAGTACGCCGACGCGTGCAACCTGTTCCCCGGCCCGGACCTGGCCAGGAAGCTGGACGTGCTGCGGGCGCACTGCGACGCGGAGGGCCGCGACTACGACGAGATCACCAAGACCTGCTACTTCCGCTTCGACGTGGGCGAAAAGGGCGAGCGGGCCGCCGAGACCGTCGATCAGCTCGGCCGCCTGGCCGAGCTCGGCTTCGAGGTCGCGATCGGCGGGGTCGCCGACGTCTGGCGGGTCACCCCGCTCGAGGTGATCGCCGCCGACGTCATTCCCGCCGTAGCCAGCCGGTAAGTCGCTGACCCGGGCCTGGTTGGCGCCGGCGACGGCGGCCGCGCTGCGGTCTTCGTGGCGTGCCGTCAGGCCGGCCACGATGCCCGCCACGTCGCCGACCGGGCGGTTCTGGCTCAGCTTGGCCTTGGCCTCGATCCGGGTGATCCGCAGCTCGAGGCCGACGATGGCGCGCAGCTGGCCCTCGATGAACTTCCGCGGCGCGTCGTCCACCGACCAGGCGGCCGCCTGCCCGGCGGTTTCGGTGCGGGCCGTTTCGTGCTTGGCGGTCAGGCGACGGACGACGTCCTCGACCCAGGCCGGGTCGTCGTGCACGACCAGCTGGCCGTAGACGTGCGCGGTGACGTAGTTCCAGGTCGGGACGACCCGGCCGTGCTCGGCCTTGGCCGCGTACCAGGCCGGCGACACGTAGGCGTCCGGACCGCGGACGATGGCCAGCGACTCGCCCTGGGCGGCCCTACGCCACTGGTCGTTGTTGCGGGCCACGTGGCCGTAGAGGGCGCCGTGCTCGCCCGCGGCGGGCACGTACGCGAACGGCAGCATGGTGGCCAGCAGGCCGTCCGCGGTCAAGGTGATCAGGTCGGCCGCGCCGTGCCGGGCCAGGAGTTCCTGCACGGCGGCGTCATCGGCGGCGAAATGCGCGGGAATGTACATCAGGTTCTCCTCCTCTAGCCGCGGAACGACCGGGCCAGGCCCGCCCAGGCCGCGTCGTAGTCGCGCTGGCGGTGCGCCGCCTCCATGGCCTGCCGGGTCGGCACCATCATCCAGCGGCTCTCGAACATGAACGCCAGCGTGCCCTCGATCTTCTGCGGGGCCAGCTCGGCCACGCTGGCCCGGGCGTAGGTCTCCGCGTCCGGGCCGTGCGAGGCGAAGGTGTTGTGCAGGCTGGCCCCACCGGGCACGAAACCCTCGGCCTTGGCGTCGTAGACGCCGTGCACCAGGCCCATGAACTCGGACATGATGTTGCGGTGGTACCAGGGCGGCCGGAAGGTGTCCTCGCCGACCAGCCAGCGCGGCGGGAAGATCACGAAGTCCGCGTTGGCCAGGCCCGGCAGCTCGCTCGGCGAGGTGAGCACGGTGAAGATGGACGGGTCCGGGTGGTCGAAGCTGATCGTGCCGATGACCATGAAGTTCGCCGTGTCGTACTTGTACGGCGCGTAGTTCCCGTGCCAGCCAACCACGTCCAGCGGCGAGTGGTCGTAGTCGGCGGCCCACAGGTTGCCGCCGAACTTCTGGACCACCTGCACCGGGCCGCCCCGGTCCTCGTAGGCGGCGGTCGGGGCCAGGAAATCGCGCTCGTTGGCCAGCCCGTTCGCGCCGATCGGGCCGCGTTCGGGCAGCGTGAACGCGGCGCCGAAGTTCTCGCACAGGTAGCCGCGGGCCGGCCCGGCCGGCAGGTCCACCGCGAACCTGATGCCGCGGGGCACCACGGCGATCTCGCCCGGCGCCACCGCCAGCGGGCCGAGCTCGGTACGCAGCAGCACCGGGCCGTGCTCGGGCACGAACAGCAGCTCGCCGTCGGCGTCGACGAAGTACCGGCTGTCCATGGAGCGGGTGGCCGCGTAGAGGTGCGCGGCCATCCCGCTGCGCGTCCTGAGGTCGCCGTTGCCGGCCATCGTGTACAGGCCGTCGATGAAGTCGGCGTCCCCGCCGGGCATGGGCAGGGCGTTCCAGCGGAGCCGGTTCGGGTCGGGCTCGATCTCGTCGAACGGGGTGCCGCGCAGGGCGCCGCTGCCGATACGGGAGAACGCCGGATGCGCGGCCGAGGGCATGATCCGGTAGACCCAGGTCCGCCGGCTGACTCCGCGCGGCTGGGTGAACGCGGTCCCGCTGAGCTGCTCGGCGTACAGGCCGAGCGGCGCGCGCTGAGGCGAGTTGCGGCCCGCGGGCACCGCCCCGGGGACGGCTTCGCTGGCGAACTCGTTCCCGAAACCCGCCTGGTAGGCGTACTTCGCCGTGCCCTTCTCCGCGTCCTGCGGGCGGACCGCCACGTCGGTCATGACTGCCTCCTTGCTCGTCCTCCCCATGAAATCACTGCTCCCGGGGGCTCGGTGCCACGGGGCGGTACGGGCAATTCGCAGGATTTGTTGAGAGTGGGGCGGGTTTGGCGGAGGTGAGAGGTGGGATGGTGGGGGTGGGGTAGCGTACGGAGGTTAGCGATGGCGGATAAGTGGCTGACGTTCGATTGCTACGGCACGGTCGCGGACTGGAACAGCGGCATGAGCGGGGCCCTGGCCGGGCTGGCCGGGGTTTCCGGCGCCGACGCCGGGCGGCTGCTCAGCGCGTATCACCCGGCCGAGCTCGAGATCGAGGCCGAACCCTGGCGCCCGTACCGGGAGGTGCTCGTCGCCGGGCTGGCCCGCGCGGCCGCCCGCGAACGCGTCACGCTGCCGCGGGGCGGCGAGGAGGCGTTCGTTCGGGCCTGGCCGCAGATACCGGTGTTCGACGACGCGGGGCCCGCGCTGGCCGCCCTGCGGGAGCGCGGCTGGCGGCTGGCGTTCCTGACGAACTGCGACGAGGACCTGTTCGCCACCACCAGGGACCGGCTGCCCGTGCCGTTCGACGAATGGGTGACGGCCGAGGAGGTGCGCAGCTACAAGCCGGACCTCGCGCACTTCCGGAGGTTCGCCGAGAAGACCGGGGCGACCAGGGAAAACTGGATTCACGTGGCCAACAGCTGGCCGCTCGACATGATGCCGGCCGCCCGGCTGGGGCTCCGCTCGGTATGGGTCGACCGCGACCTCACCGGACACCCGGCCAAGCTCGCGGACCGGCGCATCACCAGCATGCGCCGCCTCCCGGACACGGTCACCGACGTCAGCGCCATCGCGCCCCGCGCCTGACCCGCCCCGGTCCCCTCCGCCGCATCCGGCCCCAGCACCACGCAACCAAAGGCGCGGGTGGCGGGAGAGGGGCGGTTCAGGGGCTGAGGGGGCCGGAGAAGGCGTTGCTGTCGGCGGTGCAGGCGGCGGCGGCGGTGATGCCGCCGTTGGCCTGGGCTAGGCCGGTGACGCCGGAGGCGGAGGCGGAGGCGGAGGCGGAGGGGCTGGCCGAGGAGGAAGAGGAAGCCGAGGAGGGGCGCTGCGAGGACTGGGCCGTGGGGGTGGCGCTTGCCTGGGGGGTGCTGGGGGCCAGGCCGGAGAAGCTGGAGCCGAGGATGAGGTCCACGGTGCCGGGGGTCAGGCTGGCTACCTGCAGCGCGGTGACGTCGGTGAGTTCCTTCTTGAGGGTGTTCACCGCGGCCATGTCGGCGGCCGAAGCGTACTCGATGACCGAGGTGGTGTAGGCGAAGTCGGGCGCCTGCCCGGTGCCGGTCACGGTGAAGCCGCGGCTGGTCAGCCCGGCCGCGGCCTGGCTGGCGACGCGCGGGACGCCGGAGCCGTTGAGCACCTCGACCTTGACGTTGGCGGGGCTGGTGGTGAGGACCTGGCCGCCGGTCCCCGAGGTGGCGGAGACCTTCGGCACGGTCTGATCCCGGGCGATGGCCCCGAACACCTGGCCGGCCTGCGGCTGGACGAGCTGGATGCGGTTGGCGTTCTGCGTCCAGGGCTCGTTCGGCGCGGTGATGAACTGCACGTTCCCGCCGGACAGGTTGCGGAAGCTCTCCCCTAGATGCACCAGGTCGGAGACCGACATGCCGGAGTCGGTGGTCATCGAGGCGGCCGCGTCGCTGACCACGCTCAGCAGCTTGATCGGGTTGGACAGCAGGCCGCTGTGCAGGACGCCTTTGACCACCTGCGCCGACATGAACTGGTCGCGCTGGATCCGCTCCAGGTCAGAGCCGTCGCCGAGGTCCTCGCGGGTCCGCCAGAAGGCCAGCGCCTGGACGCCGTTGATGTGCTGCTCGCCCGACTTGAGGTTCAGGCCGGACATGGAGTCGTTCACGTTGAACGGCACGCAGACCTCGACGCCGCCTAGATCGTTGACAACCTTGGTGAAGCCGAGCAGGCCGATCCCGATGAAGTGGTCGATGCGGATGCCGGTCACCTGCTCGACGGTCTTCCACAGGCAGGTCGGCCCGCCGATCTGGAGCAGCGAGTTGATCTGCACGGCGCCGGCCGGGTTGGCCTGCTGGCCGCTGTAGCCGGGGCCCTTGTCGCACTCGTACACCGGGACCATGGTGTCGCGCGGGATGCTGACCACCGTGACCCCGTGGTGGCCGGGCGAGATGTGCACGACCATGATCGTGTCGGTGTTGTTGGTCTGGTCGTGGCCGGCGTGCAGGATGTACTGCTGGTGCGCGGTCAGGCCGGTCCGGGTGTCATCGCCGTACACCAGGATGTTCTGCGAGGTGGTGCTGTACACCGGCGGGCGGTGGCCGAGGGCGGTGGACGGCACCGTCACGCGGGTGATGCTGTCGTAGACGGCCCGGTACTTCAGGTAGACGCCCAGCGTGCCCGCGGCGACGATGACGACCGCGGCGACCGCAACCCAGCGGAGCACGTGCCGCTTGCCGCCAGCACGAGGCGGCTCGGTACGCGGCTGCCTCCGCATGAGTGACCTCCCCGCCGCGACTGGTGGGCCAGTCCTCTTGCAAAACGGTTCTTCGGTGTCCGTAGTTCCCAAAATGTTACCCAGCATCCTGGGTTTCATCCGTACCGGCGCGGCCCAGTAAGCGGGCCGTTAGCGCGCGCCCAGGAATCAGGCCGGCGCTGGGGTCTCCGGGACCGGATCCGCCGCCGCGGCCAGGCGGCGCAGCGCGGCGCGGACGAGAACAGGGTCGGTGGTGGTCCAGAACGGGGGCAGCGTAGCCCGGAGGAAGTCACCATAGCGCGCCGTCATCAGCCGCGGGTCGAGGACCGCCACCACGCCGCGGTCGGTCATCGTCCGCAGCAGCCGGCCCGCGCCCTGCGCCAGCAGCAGCGCGGCGTGCGAGGCCGCGACGGACATGAACCCGTTGCCGCCGCGGGCGGCCACCGCGCGCTGCCGGGCCGAGGCCAGCGGGTCGTCGGGCCGCGGGAACGGGATCCGGTCGATGACCACGAGCTGGAGCGAATTGCCCGGCACGTCCACCCCCTGCCACAGCGACAGCGTGCCGAACAGGCACGTCGGCTCGTCCTCGCTGAACTGCCTGACCAGCTGGGCGGTGAGGTCGTCCCCCTGGCACAGCAGCGGGTAGCTGATCCGCTCGCGCAGCGCCCCGGCCGCCTCCTTGGCCGCCCGCATCGAGGAGAACAGGCCGAGGGTGCGCCCGCCCGCGGCCTCGATGAGCTCGGTCAGCTCGTTCAGGTAGGCCTCGGGCAGCTGGTCCCGGCCCGGCGGCGGCAGGTGGCGGGCCACGTACAAGATGGCGCTGCGGCCGTGGTCGAACGGTGAGCCGACGTCGAGGCCCGTCCAGGTCATCGGCTGCTCGTGTTCCTCCCCGGTGGGCTCCCAGGCGCCTTGCGGAGGCAGGCCCCACTGGACCGCCAGCGGGGCGAACGAGCCGCCCAGCGCCAGGGTGGCCGAGGTGAGCGCCACCGTGCGCTGGGCGAACAGCCGGTTCCGCAGCACCCGGCCCACCTCGAGCGGCGCCACCCGCAGCGTGGGCGGGCGGCGGCCGTCGTCGATGAACGGGCGGTCCAGCCAGACCACCTCGCCGCGCTCGGTGACGTCCTGCTCGAACGCGGCCAGGATCCGGCCGGCCGTGCTCTGCAGCTCATCAAGCGAGGCCACGGTCAGCCGGGTCGTCGCCAGCCGCTGCTGGTCCTCTTCCTGGGACGACGCGCTGGCCCGGACCGCGTCCGAGCACGCCCCGGCCGCGTCCCGGACCGCCGCCAGGGTCGCGGCCAGCGTCTCCGGCAGCACGTCCATCCGGCCCGCCGGGGCGTCGCCGAGGTCGATGACGAGCGCGGTCGCGGCCTGGCGGAGCTGGTCGGCCACGGCCGGGGCCGCGCCCACGTCGGCGGCGGACTCGGTCAGCCGCGCGGCGCGGCGGGCCGCGGTGTCGGCGGCCGGCCCCGACAGCTCCCCGGTCGTGGCCGAGGTGACCCGGTCCACGAGGTCGTGCGCCTCGTCCACGATGACGACGTCGTGCTCGGGCAGCACCTCGATCTCGGACGTGGCGTCGATGGCCAGCAGCGCGTGGTTGGTCACCACGATGTCCGCCCGGGCCGCCGCCTCCCGGGCCTTCTCGGCGAAGCAGCGGGAGCCGAACGTGCAGCGCTGCGCGCCGATGCACTCCTGCGCGCTCACCGAGACCTGGCGCCAGGCCGCCTCGGGCACGCCGGGCACCAGCTCGTCCCGGTCCCCGGTGGTGGTCTGCTCGGCCCACTCGTGCAGCCGCTTCACCTGGCGCCCGAGGGGGGAGGCGGGGCCGGAGTCGGCCGGGTCGAACAGGGCGTCCTGCGGGTCCTCGGCCACGCCGCCCGTCTGCCGGTTCAGGCACAGGTAGTTGCGCCGGCCCTTGAGGATGGCGAAGGCGGGCTCGCGGCCGAGCACCGGCGTCAGCGCCTTGGCCAGGCGCGGCAGGTCGCGGTCGATGAGCTGGCGCTGCAGCGCGATGGTGGCGGTGGCCACCACGATCGTGCTGCCCGTGGCCATCGCGTGCCGCACCGCCGGGACCAGGTAGGCCAGCGACTTCCCGGTGCCGGTGCCGGCCTGCACGGCCACGTGCTCGCCCGCCTCGATGGCGTGCCGCACCGCCTCGGCCATCTGGACCTGGCCTGGCCGCTCGGCGCCGCCGATACCCTGCACGGCGGCGGCGAGCAGCGCGTCGACATCGGGCACGGCTTCGCCCAGGCTATGTCCGGGATCGTCGGTGGGCTTGGGCTTGCGAGCTGGGGGCACGTCGGAACGGTACCTCGCACCACCGTCAGCGACCACCCGGCGGGGCGTTGAGCAGGTAGCGACGGCGTGTCACGAGCGCCGTTCGGTAGATTCTTGGCTTTGCGACGGAAAGGGCAGCGGATGACGAGCGCAGACATACTGACGGACGCCTTCGGCCGGGTCCAGGAGAACGTGCACGCGGTGGTGCGGGGGCTGACCAGCGGCCAGCTGGCGGAGCGCATCGCGCCGGGCGCGAACTCGATCGCCTGGCTGGTGTGGCACCTGACCCGGGTGCAGGACGACCACGTGGCGGACGCGTTCGGGGTGCCGCAGGTGTGGACCGAGTACGGCCAGCGGTTCGAGCTGCCGCTCGAGCCGTCCGACACCGGGTACGGGCACTCCCCCGAACAGGTGGCGCAGGTCACGGTGGACTCCCCCGACCTGCTGACCGGCTACTACGACGCGGTGCACGCCCAGACGATCCGGCTGGTGTCCGGCGTCACCGACGCCGACCTGCCCCGGGTCGTCGACGAGCGCTGGGACCCGCCGGTGACGCTGGCGGTGCGGCTGGTCAGCGTGATCGACGACTGCGCGCAGCACGTCGGCCAGGCCGCGTTCGTCCGCGGCATCCTGCTGAGTTAACCGGGTTAACGGGCCGGTCCTGAACACGGCGGCCAGCACGCGGAGCGCCAGCAGCGCGCAGACGACCAGCAGGCAGTAGCCGAGGAACTGGTACAGGCCGATCACCGGGGTCATGGCCGGGCCGCCCTTCAGCGCGAGCAACGCCACCGCCATGAACCCGGCGGTGGCCGCGAGGATGGTCAGCACGCCCAGCTGGATCCATCCGGTGATGACCTTGCGGTCACGCTCGTCGGCCAGCACCCGGACGTTCACGTTGAGCCGTCCTCCCTCGACCGCGGCGGCGATCCGGTCCACCCGCCGCGGCAGCCGGCGCAGCATCGGCAGCAGCGCCACGACCTCCTCGGCCGCCGCCTCCTTGAGCGAGCCCGGGCCCAGGCGCTTGGCCAGCTGGGCCTGCCCGAACCGCTCCGCCTCGGCGACCATGTCGAAGCCGGGCGCCAGCAGCGTCAGGCCGCCCTCCAGGATGGACAGCGCCCGGAAGGTCAAGGCGAACTCGTGCGGGACGGCCAGCTCGTGCCGGGTCACCAGGCGGAACAGCTCGGTGAACAAGGTGACGTCCGGGGCCCGCCCGGTGGCCAGGTGCCGGACCAGCAGCCCCCCGACCGACCGTTCCAGCGCCTGCTCGTCCAGGTCGTCGGGCCGGGCCGTCACCTCGAGCAGGGCGTCGGTGAGCGCCACCGGGTCGCCTCGGTCCAGGGCGAGCAGCAGCCGCTGGAGCGAGGCGCGCAGCTCGGAGTCCAGGCGGCCGACCGCGCCGAAGTCGATCAGCCCCAGCCGCCCGTCCTCGAGCAGCATGATGTTGCCCGGGTGCGGGTCGGAGTGGAAGATGCCGTCGATGACGATCTGGCGCAGCACGAAATCGAGCAGGTCCCGGGCCAGCCGCTCGCGATCGGGGCCGGGCAGGGCGCCGAGGGCGGCCTTGCTCAGCGCCTGGCCGTCGAGCCGCTCCATGACCAGTACCTTCTGGGTGCTCAGGTCGTGGTAGGCCCGCGGGATCACCAGGCCCGGCCCGTCCGGCCCCCGGGCGGCGCCGGCCGCCGCGAGGTTCGCTGCCTCGATCCGGAAGTCCAGTTCCTCGCGCAGCGCGACGGCGAACCCCTCGGCCAGGGTGACCACGCCGATGGCCCGGGCCCACGCGGCGCGGGCCTCGGTACTGCGGGCCAGCCGGGCGATGATGTCCAGGTCGCGCTCGACCAGCTGAGTCACCCCCGGCCGCAGGACCTTGACGACGACCCGCTCGCCGGTGCGCAGCGTGGCCGCGTGGACCTGCGCGATCGAGGCCGAGGCGAGCGGCTCACGGTCGATGCCGGCGAACATGTCGGTGCCGCCGAGCTCGGCTCCGAGGACCTGCTCGATCTGCTCCCAGGGCAGCGGGCTGGCTCCTTCCTGCAGCCGCCCGAGCTCGGTGATGAACTCCGACGGCAGCAGGTCCCGCCGGGTGGACAGCGCCTGGCCGAACTTGATGAACACCACCCCGCTGCGGTCCAGCGCCTCGGTCAGCGACCGGGCCAGCGCGGCCGACCGCGGGCCGCGGGCCAGCATCGGGCCGACCCCGCAACTGGCGAAGATCCGGACGATCTGCCAGTAGCGGCGGCTCCGGGCGGCGCGCGAGTGCAGGCTGCGCGGCCAGGCGGCGGGCGGCGGGATGGTTCCGGCCGGGATGAAGGCCTGCCAGGTGACCAGGATGGCCATGGCCAGCAGGAGGCCGCAGGCCCAGCTGAGGGCGGCGAAGCCGAGCACTGTCCCGTAGGCGAGCGAGGGCCCGCGGGCGCCGAGGTGCCAACCGCTGGCCAGGGCGAAGAAGATGGAGCTGGTCAGGGCCTGGCCGGCCAGGCCCGCGACGATGGTCCGGGACAGCGAGAACCGGCGCTCGGCCAGCAGCCGGCGGGCGCCGTAGGCGAGCAGGGTGACGTCGACTGTCGCGCCGAGGATGAAGGTGAGCAGGGTCGAGATGGTCACGCCATCAGACTAGGCGGGGGGCAGCCAGCGCCATCCGTCGTGACCGGCCAGTTCGTAAGCCCAGGGCGGTTCGGCGCCGCGGCGGGTGCAGGTCACCACCGAGGCGTAGACGGACGCCTGGGTGGCTTCGCGGACCAGTTCCGGGTCCGCCAGGCCGGCCCGGCCGTGGCCGTTGCCGGTCCACCAAGCCAGGAAGGCCCCGCCGAAGGAGTCGCCGGCCCCCACGGTGTCGACGACCGGGGCGGCGGGGACATCGACCTCGAGCTGTTTTGCCGCGGTGTAGGCGCGCACCGGGCCGGCACCGTCGGTGACCAGGACGCAGGCGGGTCCCGGGCCGAGCAGGTCCGCGGCGGCCGCTCCGGCGTCCCGGCCGGGGAACAGGTAGGCGAGGTCCTCGGTGCTCACCTTGACGACGTCGGCCCGGCGCAGGATCCGGCCGATCCGGTCCAGGTAGGCCTGCCGGTCGGGGATCGCGCCGGGGCGGCAGTTCGGGTCGAGCATCACCATGACATCGCCCGGGGCATGGGCGGCCAGGCCCTCGATGCTGGTCCCGGCCGGCTCCATGACCAGGCCGAGGGTGCCGACATGCAGGGCCGAGGCCCCGGTGGGCAAGATGGCCTCGGCGGTCCCGATGGCGGCCGCGGAGGTCTCGGCCAGGTAGAAGTGATAGCTGGGCACGCCGGCCTGGTCGACGTCCACGAGGGCCAGCGTGGTGGGCTCGTCGGACGGGTCGGCGATGGCGATCCGCACGCCGTTGCGCTCCAGGTCGGCCCGCATCAGCTGGCCGAAGCGGTCACCGGACAGCCGGCCCAGGAAGGTGGCCGGCTGGCCGAGCCGGGCGACGGCGCGGGCCACGTTGAACGGGCCGCCGCCCATCCGGGGATCGACCTGCCCGGCCTGGTCGACGATCAGGTCGATCAGGGCCTCACCCGCGACAGTGATCATGGCTCGAGCGTAGCGGCACCGGTCACCGGGCCGCGGTCATCAGGTCGCGCTGGTGCCGCTGGCACCACAGGCGGGCGCGGGTGGCTGGCTCGGCCACCAGGTCCCAGTGGTCGGCGAAGCCCTGGTGGCCGGCCGCGGCCGCCTCGGTGACGATCGCGTAGGTCCAGTCGTGGTTGGCCACCACCGCCTCGGCCACCTGGCGGCGCTCGGCCCGGCCCAGCCCGCTGGCGTGCAGGAAGATCCGGAACCGCTCGAGCGCACGGCCGCGGCGGCTGTCGGCGATGTCCTGGTCGTCCTGCAGGGGCGCCCAGTAACGCGCGGCCGCGGCGAAGTCCCAGGGTGCTCCCCCGGGGCCGGCCAGGTCGAAATCGATGAGCCCGACGGCCCGGCCGCCGCGGAACACCAGGTTGGCCGGGTGCACGTCGTTGTGGCTGACCAGGCCGGTCCGGTACCGGGCCGGGATCGGCCGGGGCCACTGGTATCCGGACGGGTCGAAGGACGCCACGGCGAGGTGGTAGCGGTGCAGCAGGTCGGCCACGCTGATCAGGGCGGCGTCGGTGAGCATGTCCTCGGCTAGCGGCGGGACGGCGGCCTGGCCGTCGATGTAGGTGAGCGTCTCGTTGTAGGGCCCGGCCGCCAGGACCCGCGGGGCTCCGTCGAACCCGACCGCGGCGAGGTGGTCGAGCAGGGCGTGGGTGGCGCGCCGGCAGGGCGCGGCCGGCCGGAGCACGGCATCGCCGACCCGCATGACCAGGCCGCGGTTGGCCGTGCCGCCGAAGAGCGGCTGCGGGCTATGGCTGGCGGCTGTCGATGCCGGCTTCCGGGGCCGCGGCAAGCATCGCTCGGGCAAGACTCGCGTGGGTGACCAGGCCATGGATAAGCCTCCCTCGGATCGCGGCGCATACCGCGGGGCTCTTGGCGGCGCCGAAAGCGACCGAAAGTACGAAGGGGATCCGCTCCAGCGCCGAGGCGGGCGCTACGATCATGCGGCTGTCGAGCGGCGTGGCGACGGGCCTGCCGTCGGCGCCAATGAACACCCCGGCCAGTTCGGCGTGCACCCCCAGGGCGGCCAGGGCTTCTCGCTCCCCGGGGGTAATCGCGTCATAGATCGTGGAGAGCCCGGGCGCCCAGGCGCCGATGGCGACGACCGCGATCGTCACCGACGGCAGCAGGGCGAAGGCTTCCGCGATGTCGCCCTGGCGGCGGATGGCCGCGGCCGTCTGCGCGTCGTCCAGGAGCATCGGGGCGTAGAAGACATGGGCCGGGCCGCCGCCCACCCGGGCCACGCTGCGGACCAGGTCCAGCAGGTCCCGGCCGTCGGGGGGCGGCACCGCGCCGGTCATCTGGACGATGGGACACGGCGGGATCTGGGTGAGCGAGGCGGTCAGCCCGCTCAGCGTGCGCGACCAGGACATGCCCAGGACGTCGCCGGGCGTGATCAGGTCCATCAGCGCCTGGCCCGCGGCCTCGCCGAGGCGGCGTCGCAGGGCCTGCTCGTCCTCGTCGGGAAAGTTGAAGACGAAGGCGTGCCTGAGCCCGAAGGCCGAGCACAGCTCCGCGGACAGGCCCGCGTCCAGGTTGCCGCCGGGCAGGCCGATCTCGATGCGGACCATCCCGGCGTCCCGGGCGGAGTCGAGCAGCCGGGCGACCCGGAAGCGGCTGATGCCCAGCCGGTCGGCGATGTCGACCTTGGAGACGCCTTCGAGGTAGAACTGCCGCGCGACCCGGGCCGCGAGGACGACCTCGGACGGCCGGTCTGCCGACAAGCCGGCCATGACTCCTCCAGTCCTGCCGATCTGGCTGCTCATCTGAGCATCCATATCTCATATTTGCAGCTTTTCTTGACTTTGCCTAGGAACCGGCTCACTGTGTGGGCAGGTGGGTTCATTTGAGCGGTGATCCGCTCAGATGAGCGCACATGAGGTGTGCAGTCATGCCCGGATGAGGCCGCCAGGGATCCTGACCGGTCCCGCCCGTCACAACATCCCCATGGATGCGGAGGTTCGTATATGCGCTATCCCCGAGTCAGGCTCCGCGCGGTCGGGGCCGTGGGCTGCGTGACCGCCCTGGCGGCACTGGCCGCCTGTTCGAGCGGCGGCTCAGGCGGCAGTTCAGGCAGCAGCAGCAATTCCGGCACGATAACGGTGGCCGTGGTGTCCAACCCGCTGATCACCGGCCAGATGATCCCGCTGACCTCGTCCACTTTCGAGAAGCAGAACCCCGGGATCAAGGTCAAGTTCGCCACCTACACCGAGGGTGACCTGCGGGCCGCGATCGAGAAGAACGTCAGCACGCACAGCAACGCGTTCAACGTCGTCATGATCGGCCCGTACGAGGCGCCGCTGTTCGCCAAGAACGGCTGGCTGACCGACCTGTCCAAGCAGTACATCGCGAGCGACTCCAGCTACGACGCCAGCGACCTGCTGCCGCCGATCGCCAAGGCGCTGTCGTACAAGGGCGACCTGTACGCGGCGCCGTTCTACGGCGAGTCGTCGATGATGTTCTACAACAAGTCCCTGTTCCAGCAGGCCGGGCTCACCATGCCGGCCAACCCGACCTGGGACCAGGTCCAGGGCTTCGCGGCCAAGCTCAACCAGCCGGGCAAGGTGGCGGGGATCTGCCTGCGCGGCCTGGCCGGCTGGGGCGACAACATGGCGGCACTGGACACGGTGGTCAACACGTTCGGCGGCCAGTGGTTCGACACGAGCTGGAAGCCGCAGCTCACCTCGCCCGCGTTCGAGGCCGCGACCAACTTCTACGTCAACCTGGTCCGCAAGTACGGCGAATCGGGCGCGTCCAACGACAGCTTCAACCAGCTGCTCACGCTGTACGGCCAGGGCAAGTGCGCCATGTGGTACGACGCCACGGTGGCGGCGACCTCGATCGCCACCACCTACCCGGCCGTCTACAAGCAGACCGGTTACGCCCTGGCGCCGGTGGACAAGACCAAGTCCTCCGGCTGGCTGTGGAGCTGGGCCCTGGGTATCCCGCAGGGCGTCTCGAACTCCGGCGCGGCCTGGAAGTTCGTGTCCTGGGCCACCTCGAAGCAGTACGACCAGCTGGTCGCGTCCAAGTACGGCTGGTCCGCGGTCCCGCCCGGCACCCGCACCTCGCTGTACAGCAACCCGCAGTACCAGGCGGCGGCCAAGCCGTTCGCCGACATCACGCTGCGGTCCATCAACTCGACCGATCCGGAGCATCCGACCTTGAACCCGGTGCCCTACGTCGGCGTCCAGTACGTCGACGTCCCGCAGTTCGAGAGCCTCGGCTTGACCGTCGGCCAGCAGATCGCGGGGGCGATCGCCGGCACGGAGAGCGTGAGCCAGGCATTGCAGGCGGGTCAGTCGGCCGCTTCCCAGTACACCCCGGCGCAGCTGTCCGGCGGTTAGCCGCGCCTTGCCGGGGCCCCGGGCGGCGGGGCCGGGGCCCCGGCAACGGCCGTGCTCATCTGACGAGAAGGACGTTCCCGTGGCAGTAATCGATTCAGTCGCGGCACCACCTCCTAAGACCGAGGTCAGACCGCACCAGGCCAGCCGCCGTGAGCGGTGGCAGCTCCGGCTGCCGCTGCTGCCCGCGCTGATCTACACCGTGATCGTCACCCAGATCCCGTTCCTGGTGACCTCTGGTACAGCTTCCAGAGCTACTTCTGGAACACCCCCGCACCCGCGCACTTCACCGGGATCAGCAACTACAAGACGGTCTTCACCAACCCGGCCTTCCGCGGCTCGCTGGTCCGGTCGGTCGTCATGACCGTCGTCGCCGTGGTCGTGGCCATGATCCTCGGCGTGCTGTTCGCGGTGCTCCTGGACCGCAAGTTCATCGGCCGGAGCGTGGTCCGGACGCTGATCATCACCCCGTTCCTGATCATGCCGGTGGCGGCCGCGCTGGTGTGGGCGGGCCCGATGCTCGACCCGAACTTCGGGCTGCTGAACTACCTGCTGCAGCCGTTCGGCATCCATCACGTGGCGTGGCTGTCCACGCACGCGCTCGGCTCGGTGATCGTGGTCATGATCTGGCAGTGGACCCCGTTCATGACGCTGATCGTGCTGGCGGGCCTGCAAAGCCAGCCCGCCGACACGCTGGAGGCAGCCAAGGTCGACGGCGCCGGGGCCTTCGCCACGTTCCGCGAGCTGACGCTGCCGCACCTGCGGCCCTACATCGAGCTGGGGATCCTGCTCGGCTCGGTCTACCTGGTCAACGTGTTCGACGCCGTGAAAGCCATGACCCAGGGCGGCCCGGGCACCTCGAGCACCAACCTCCCCTACTACCTGTACCAGCAGGTGAACAACGCCTTCGACATCGGCGGGGCGGCCGCCACCGGGGTGGTCACGGTCATCTTGACCATCATCGTGGCCACGTTCGCGCTGCGGATGTTCGCCCGGGTCTTCCAGTTCGAGGAGGCATGAGATGACTGCCGTCGCGATGCGGGATAACGAGCCGACAGCGCTGCGGGTCCGCCGGATGTCGGGACAGGCGGGCTGGGCGGTGCTGGCCTGGGTCGTGGGCATCGCGTTCTTCCTGCCCGTTCTGTGGATGGTGCTGACCGCGTTCAAGCCGGAGTCCGCCGCGCAGACCTGGCCGCCGAAGTTCACCTTCAGCCCGACGCTGGCCCAGTTCCGGCTGGTGTTCTCCGGCTGGGGCCCGTACGTGACCCACTCGGCGATCGCGACCGTGGTGTCCACCCTGCTGGTCCTGGTGCTGGGCGTGCCCGCCGCGTACGCGCTGTCCGTACATCCGGTGGGGCGCTGGCGCGACGGCCTGTTCTTCTTCATCTCCACCAAGATGCTGCCGATCGTGGCCGCCATCGGCCCGCTCTACGTCATCGCCCTGAAGGCGCACCTGCTCGACAGCATCTGGCTGCTGATCATCTTGTACACCGCGATGAACCTGCCGCTGGCCGTCTGGATGATCCGCTCGTTCATGCTCGAGGTGCCCAAGGAGATGCTCGAGGCGGCCGAACTAGATGGCGCGGGCCGGATCCGGGAGATCACCGAAGTGATCATGCCGGTGGTCTCCCCCGGGCTGATCTCCACCGCGCTGATCTGCGTGATCTTCGCCTGGAACGAGCTGTTTCTCGCGCTCAACCTGACCGTCACCAATGCCGCGACCCTGCCGATGTTCTTGATCAGCTCCGTTCCCCAGGAAGGGCTGTACCTCGCGCACCTGTCGGCGGCCGCCACCGTGGCCTCGGTCCCGGTCATCATCATCGGCTGGATCGCCCAGCGGTCGCTGGTCCGCGGCCTGTCCATGGGAGCCATCAAGTGAAGTACGTGAACGCCCTGGCATCTAGTGCCGCCCGAGACGGAGGTTCCTCATGGCAGGCGTGAAGTACGTGTCGGCAACCCGGGTGTACGCCAAGGACGCGCCGCCCGCGGTCGACGCGCTGGACCTGGACATCAAGGATGGCGAGTTCATGGTCCTGGTCGGCCCGTCCGGCTCAGGCAAGACCACCGCGCTGCGCATGCTGGCCGGCTTGGAGCCCCTGGACGGCGGCCGGGTCGAGATCGGCGAGCGCGACGTCACCTTCGTCCCGCCCAAGGACCGGGACATCGCGATGGTGTTCCAGAACTATGCCCTGTACCCGAGCAAGACCGTCGCCGAGAACATGGGTTTCGCGCTGAAGATGGCCGGCGTGCCCAAGGAGGAGCGGGCCCGGCGGGTCCGCGAGGCGGCCGGCCTGCTCGACCTGGACGATAAGCTCCTGGACCGCAAGCCCAAGGCGCTGTCCGGCGGGCAGCGGCAGCGGGTCGCCATGGGCCGGGCCATCGTCCGCGAACCCCGGGTCTTCCTGATGGACGAGCCGCTGTCCAACCTGGACGCCAAGCTGCGGGTGCAGACGCGCAGCCAGATCGCCGAGCTGCAGCGCCGGCTGGCCATCACCACCGTCTACGTGACGCACGACCAGGTCGAGGCGATGACCATGGGGCACCGAGTAGCCGTGCTGGCCGGAGGGCACCTGCAGCAGTGCGACACGCCGCGCCAGCTGTACGACAACCCGGTGAACCAGTTCGTCGCCGGCTTCATCGGCTCACCGGCGATGAACCTGCAGAAGGTCCCGCTCGCCGAGGGAGGGGCGCGGCTGGCCGGGACCACGCTGGCGCTCCCGCCCGCGGTCGGCACCGCGGCCCGGCAGGCCGGGCTCAGCGAGCTCGTCATCGGCATCCGCCCCGAGCACCTGCACCTGGCGGACGGCTCGGGCGACCTGGCCGGCGAGGTGACGCTGGTCGAGGAACTCGGCGCCGACGCCCTGCTGCACGTGCGCCTGGCCGAGGATGGCGACCTGATCGTGGCCCGCACCGAGGGTCGCCGGACGCCGGCGCCGGGCCAGCAGGTCACGTTCCGCGTCCAGCCAGAGGACATCTTCGCCTTCCATCCGGAAACAGGAGCCCGCCTTGCGGCCTGAGCGATCGACGGAGGACTAAATGCGGGCTCTCGTGCTAGACCGCCCCGGCAGCTTCCGGGTGGCAGACGTACCGGATCCCACGCCGCAGGCCGGTCAGATCGTGGTCCGGGTGGAGTGCTGCGGCATCTGCGGGACGGACCTGCACATCCTGGACGGCGAGTTCCCGCCGACTCCTTACCCCATCACGCCCGGGCACGAGTTCGCGGGCATCGTGGTGGCGCGCGGCGCGGACGCCAAGCCTGACCTGCCGGTCGGCACCCGGGTCGCGGTCGACCCGTCGCTGTACTGCGGGTACTGCCGGCGCTGCCGGGCCGGGCGAGACAACCTGTGCGAGAACTGGGCCGCGATCGGCGACACCGTGAACGGCGCGTTCGCGGAGTTCGTCGCGGTGCCCGCGGTGAACGCGTACCGGCTGCCCGACCAGCTCGACGGGCAGCTCGGGGCGATGGCCGAGCCGCTGGCGTGCGCGGTGCACGGCCTGCGGCGGCTGGGGCAGGCCGGGCCGGTATCGGCCGAGCCGACGGTAGTGATCGGGGCCGGCACCATGGGCTTGCTGATGCTGCAACTGCTGCTGCACGCCGGGGCCGGGCCGGTGACCGTGGTGGACCGGGTCAAGGACCGGCTGGAGGTCGCGCGCAAGCTGGGCGCGGCCCAGGCGGTGACCGACGCTAGCACGCTCGACGGGGCCCGGTTCGAGATCGCGGTCGACGCCACCGGCGTGCCGGATGCGGTCGAGACCGCCATCGGCCTGCTGGACCGGGGCGGGCGGATGCTGGTGTTCGGCGTGTCGCCCGCCGAGGCCACGATCCGCGTCTCGCCGTTCCGGGTCTACAACGACGAGATCACCATCACCGGGTCGATGGCTATCCTGCGCAGCTTCGGCCAGGCCGTGGACTTGCTCGCCAGCGGGGCGGTGGATCCGCGGCCCCTGCTCAGCGAGCCGCTGCCGCTGGAGTCGTACGGCGATGCGGTCAGCCGGATACGCGCCGGCCAGGGCATCAAGTGGCACATCCGGCCGTCATGACGTGACGGGCTGAGGCGCGCCGGCGCGGTAATCTTGCGTGGCCGGCGCGCGGCCGTGAATAATGTTCGCTGCGCGGCGAAGCCAGCGGTTGGCCGCTCCCAGGTCCAGAGACGCGGCCTACCTCCCTTTTTTCGCGCGGACAGATGGCGGTGGTACGTGTCTCAAGAGCGCTATCCGGTGTTGTGGATCGGCCAGGTAGCCGTGGTCACGCTGCCGGCGGAGATCGACGTGACCATCGCCGACGCGGTCCAGGCTGAGCTTCTCGCCGTCTTGAATCAGGGTGCGACCTTGCTGATCGCGGACCTGAGCAAGACCGAGTTCTGCGATTCCGCCGGGGTGAGCGCCCTGGTTCGGACGTACCGGCAGGCCAGCACGAGCGCCAGTCGCATGCGACTGGTCGTCGGCACGCCGTCGGTCCAGCGGGTGCTGTCGATCACCGGGGTCGACCGGCTGGTCGACATCTTTCCCAGCGTCGCCGCCTCACTGGCGGGCGCGCCCGGTTCCGCGGACCAGGCCCAGCCGAACGGCGCGGCCGCCACGGCCGATACCGACGGCGGCGGCGCTTAGCCCGTCCCGCTGCGAGCTCAGGGGCTTCCCTCCGCCAACTGCCCCTCGGTGAACTGGCCGTCCTCGAACGGCGGGGACGGCTGCGGCGGCTCGCCGGTCACGCTGGTCACCACCGCGCTGGCAATATCCCGGAGCTTCACATTGCTGTTCTGCGATGCGGAGCGCAAGATCGCGAAGGCACGGCCCTGCGTGCAATGCTCCCGGGCCATGATTATCCCGAGCGCCTGATCAATTACTCCCCGCGAGGCGAGCGACGAGCGCAATTGCTCGATCAGCGCCGCGTGCGAGGCCAGCCTGATGGCCAGTGAAAGCGCACCGGAGGCATTTTCCGCGAAATTCTCGGCAAGCCGCGCTTCGGCTACGCCGAAGGCCGAGGCCTCACGCGCGTACAGGTTGAGAGCGCCGACCGGCTTGCCGTCCGCGCTCAGCGGCAGGGCCAGGCACGACCGGATGCCGTGGGAGGCCGCCTGGGCCTCGAACTCGGGCCAGCGTGCCTTCTCGGCGGTGTCCTTGATGCGAACCACCTGGCCACCCCGCATGGCGTGCAGGCTCGGGCCGTCGCCCAGTTCGTACTGAACCCCGTCTACCCGCGCGGCCAGCGGATCGCTGCACGCCACGGTGACGGGCTTCCCGCCCGGCGGCATGGTCATCCCGCAGGCGAGGCCGCCGTGGACCAGGCGGGCGGCGAGTATCGCCAGTTCGTGCAGGAATTCCTCCACGCCGTGCGTGCTGAGCAATGCGCCGTGCAGTTCTTTGATATTCCCCGCGGCGGCGAATTCCCCGGTGACAGCTGCTTCATGCTCGTGTGTCATTCGGTGCTCTCGCGTAATGCCTGTGTCTATTGCGACTGTCTATTGCGACGGATACGCGTCGCGTATCCTGGTCATCGTTTCGTTTTGGCTCCCCTACCCGTGACCAGCACGTTAAACGTCGCCCGAGGCCGCCCGGGACTCACCCGGTCGGCACCTGGGCATCCCGAAGCAGTCGGCGGCGTCATTCGGCGCGCCTGGCCTTCCCGCTCAGCGTCGACCCGGTACGCGGCCGGCAGCGGTGGTGAGCGCGATGACCGGGTTCGGCCTGCTGCCGAAGGACACCTCGTTCAAGGTCACCGCCGTGCTCGCGGCTAACCGGGCGAGTCCCGCGACGCCACCCGTCCCGCTCGTCCCCGCTCGTCCCAGCCACGTTCCCGGCCCGGCGGGGAACCGGGTGAGATGCTCTATGATCCCCCTGGAAGCCACTGTCGCTTGGCTCGTAGACATCACTGCCGGGGACTACGGGACCTACATCGAGGACCAGCTCGGCGCCGACGGCGCCCCCAGCACGACCTGCGCATCGTCGCCGAGGCCTCGTTCCTGCAGCCGAACGTGCTGACCGTCCTGGTCAAGGGCGGATCGGAGATCAGCCAGGTCGGCGAGCTCAAGGGCAAGAACGTCTCGGTCAACGCGCCGAACGACATCGGCACCCTGCTGATCGACTCGCTGCTCGTGTCGCACGGCCTGACGCCGCGGCAGATCCACTACACCACCGTGGCGTTCCCGGGCGTGGCGGACGGCCCTGACCGCGCCGAGAGTCATGCTGACCGCGGCGTTCGCCCCCGAGCCGTTCGTCAGCGCCGGCGAGGCCGAGGCTGGCCTGCAGGAGCTCGCCGACCTCGACCAGGGCTCGACCCAGGACTTCCCGATCCAGGGTTACGCGGTCACCGCGGACTGGGCGAAGAAGTACCCCAACACGCTGAAGGCGTTCACCACGGCCTTGTCCCAGGGGCAGCAGATCGCGGACACCGACCGCGCCGCGACCGAGGCGGCCATCGAGAAGTACCTGGGCATCCCGAAGCAGTCGGCGGCGTTCATCTCGCTCCCGGCCTTCCCGCTCGGCGTCGACCCGGTGCGGCTCCAGCGGGTGGTGAGCGCGATGACCCGGTTCGGCCTGCTGCCGAAGGGCACCTCGTTCAAGGTCGCCAGCATGCTCGAGCGGCTAGCTCCGGCCAGCACCGCCGCGTGCACGGCACACGGCCACAGCACCGGGCACCGGCACGTGCCGCACGTCACGGCACGCGGCCGCACGGCAGTGGCCCGGCTGCATGACGCCGGCCGCACGGCAGCGGACGCTCCATGCAGCAACCCGGGTCGAGTACGCCATGATCGGCTCAACCCGGGTGTCATCTCGTTGGGGGCGACGGCGCCGGGAAGCAAAACGGCCGATTCCCCTAAAAGGAACCGGCCGCTGAGCTGGGTGGGCGATACTGGGATCGAACCAGTGACCTCCTCGGTGTGAACGAGGCGCTCTCCCGCTGAGCCAATCGCCCATCGCCGGGAGTTCATCCCGGCGCTCCCATAGGTTAGCGCATCTTCGGGGTGCGCGGCACGTCGGACGCGACGCGCCGGCGGCAGGAAGCGACGCGCCGGCCGCGAGGCACCCTCAGGCGATGCTGGAGGGATCATCATCACTCTGAGTAATGGCCAAATCTTGCAAACGTGCGCTTCGGAACGTCTTTAATTACGCTCAGTATTGATATTGAAACGCGTCGTAGATAAGTGCATGAGATGAGGGCCACAGGCTATGCAATCGACTGGGCGGAACACTAAACTGCATCAACATCGTCGCCCCGCCTGAACGTCATTTGTCCAGGTCAAGGCAATGATGAGAGCTCGTCTTCCGGCGAGGAACGAAAGGCGCAAAACGGAGCGTGTACCATCTGGGAAAACTTCACCCTCCGTGCGCGTCATAGTTGCCCGCAGGTCGCGTTGGATTGGCAAAGCCCGGTTGTCCGGGCCCCGGCTAGATAAGGGGTGGGTAGGCGATGAACCGAAGCAGCAGCACCACGATCTCTGCCGAGCTCGGCCTAAGGCTTGTTGTCCCGCAGCAAACGATTGTCCCGCTTGTGGCCAGTATGTTCTACAGCGGTAGCGACCCGTACGCGGTGCGTATGGCGTTCCACGTCGGCACCGACGAGCCGGTCGAGTGGATCTTCGCCAGGGACCTGCTCGCGGCCGGCATCGAGTCGCGGCAGGGCGAGGGAGACGTGCACGTGTGGCCCTCGCCGGGGCCATGCGCGGAAACCAGTGACCCGGATGTGAGCGGGGCCCCGGAGTCCGGGGAAAAGGTCCTCAATATCGAGCTGTCGTCACCTTTTGGCCAGGCCCACTTCGAGGCGCCGGCCCAGGCGATGTCGGTGTTCCTGCGGCGGACTTATCAAATCGTCCCAGCCGGGCAGGAAAGCAGCTACATCGACATCGAGGCGGAGCTGAACGACCTGCTGCGCAAGGCCTGACAAACCTCTCGGCCCGTCGCCTTCGGGCCGCCAGCCGGGAATGCCCAGCCGGGAAATCCAGAGTGCCCCGGTCCACTCCCCCGTGGTGGACCGGGGTTACTTTTCGTGACGACCCGGACGGCGGCCGGGTTACGCGAAGGCGGGGAAAGCCCCGGCGGCGGTCTCGCAGATGGCGGGGAGCAGGTCGTTGATCGTGGCGAGCTGGATGGCCACCTCCCGGTCGACGTCCATCCGGGGCACCGAGGCGCGGACCAGGTCGTGCACGGCCCGCAGCGGGACGCTCGGCCCGGCCACGGAGGCCCGCAGGTCGATCCCCTGGGCGGCGCAGCAGATCTCGACGGCCAGGCAGGCGCGCACGTTGCCGACGACCTCGCGCAGCTTGCGGACCCCGGTCCAGCCCATCGACACGTGGTCTTCCTGCTTGCCCGAGGTCGGGATGGTGTCCACGCTGGCCGGGTGGGCGAGCACCTTGTTCTCGCTGACCAGTGAGGCCGCCGTGTACTGGGCCAGCATGAAGCCGGAGTTGGTGCCGGCCGCGGGCGCCAGGAACGGCGGCAGGCCGCGTGAGAACGCGGGGTCGAGCATCCGGTCCACCCGCCGCTCGCTGATCGAGGCCAGCTCGGAGATGGCCATGGCGAGCATGTCGGCCGCGAACGCGAGCGGCTCGCCGTGGAAGTTCCCGGTGGTCATGACCTCGCCGTCGGGCACGATGACAGGGTTGTCCACGATCGCGCCGAGCTCGGTGGTGATGATCTGGCGGGCGAAGGTGAGCACGTCGCGGACCGCGCCGTGCACCTGCGGCGCGCAGCGCAGGCAGTAGGCGTCCTGGACCGCGTGCCGGCTGTGCCGGTGGCTGGCCAGCAGCCCGGACCCGGCCAGCAGCCCGCGCAGGTTGGCCGCGCTGACCAGCTGCCCGGGATGCGGCCTGATCACCTGGACCCGCTCGTCGTAGGGCCGGTCGGTGCCGAGCAGCGCCTCGACCGACAGCGCGCAGGCCACGTCGGCCGCCTGCACCAGCATGGCCGCGTCGTAGACCGAGAAGGCCAGCAGGGCCTGCATGGGCTCGGTCCCGTTGACCAGGGACAGGCCCTCCTTGGGGGCCAGCGTGAGCGGCTCGAGCCCGTGCTCGCGCAAGACCTCGGCGGCCGGGCGGCCCTCGGCCGGATCGCCGGGCGCGCGCAGCCGCCCCTCGCCGATCAGCGGCTGGGCCAGGTGCGCGAGCTGGGCGAGGTCGCCCGAGGCGCCCACCGATCCCTTGCCCGGGATGACCGGCAGCAGGTTGAGGGCGAGCAGTTCGAGCAGCCGGGCGGGCAGGTCCGCGCGGACCCCCGAGTAACCGGCCGCGAGCGTCCGGGCCCGCAGCAGCAGCAGCGCGCGCACGGCCGGGTCATCCAGCGGCGTGCCGACGGCCGCCGCGTGCGAGCGCACGATCGCGCCCTGCAGAGCGGTCAGGTCGTCCTCTCCCACCGGCGTGTCGGCCAGCGCGCCGAACCCGGTGTTCACCCCGTACACGGGCGCGCCGCCGCTGAGCGCCTGGACCACCACCGAGCGGCTGAACTCCATCCGCCCGGCCACGTCCGCGCCCAGCGTGGCCCGGGCCTGCCCGTGCGCGACCGCCACGACGTCCTCAACGGTCAGCGCGCTTCCGTCCACTACCACTTCTCGCATGACCGGTAGCTTAGGGAAGATCCACTCCGAAGGTGCAGGCCAGCCCCTCGATACCGGCCGGGGTGACGCAGACGCTGCGATGACTCGCTATCTTTCCCCGGCCACGCTCGATCCAGCCGAGCTCGAACAGCCGGCTGGTGATGGCCGCGGCCAGCGCCCCGTTCAGGTGCCCGCGCCGCTGGGTCCAGTCGATGCAGGTACCGGCGAAGTGCCGGCGTGACCGCCGTACTTCGCCGACATCGAGGCCGAACGAACTTAGCGCCATCGCTCCGGCCCCGGTGACTTCGAAGCGTGTGGCGGGCGTATCAGCCCAGCTCGTTCGGCCTGATTGTGCTTGTTCTTGCTTGATCAGGCCGCGGCGGAGAATGCCGTCGAGCAGCTCGACCCCGGCCCGGCCGGCCAGGTGGTCGTAGCAGGTGCGGGCCTGGGCCAGCGCGGTCGCCTCGCGGGACTGGCGCAGGCTGCGGACCGGCAGCGCCGGGCTGATCAGGCCGAGCGCCTCGATGGCGGCCGCGACCTCGTGGCCGGCCAGCCGGTAGTAGCGGTGCCGGCCCTGGCGAGCGACCGCGATCATGCCGCCTTCGAGCAGCTTGGCCAGGTGGAAGCTGGCGGTGGCCGCGCTGACCCCGGCCATCCGGGCCAGCTCCCCCGCCGCCAGCGGGCGGTCGGGCAGCAGCGCCCGCAACATCGCGGCCCGGGTCGGGTCGGCCATCAGCGCCGCGGCCGGCGCGATATCCGTGTCGTACGGCTGCGCTAGGGCTGGCTCTGGCACTGCGGTCATGATTCGACGCTAGCCCAACTATCTTTCGAGCAGCATCGAAGGGTGACAGACAACCCTGCTGACCTACGAAATGGCTGGTCAAGAGGCCTGGGACGCGTCGCGTGCCCCGGCCTGGACGTTGCGTGGTATCGCCGAGCACGTGTCCGGAGTGTCGGGCTACGCGGAATATGTCGGGAACTCGAGGTAACCGGGTGAGGCATTCCGAGTTTGCGTGAGCGGCAGGATCGGCTACAGTTCTGATCGCAGCCCTCAAGGGGGATGCGGTGCGGACGTGGCTCAGTTGGTAGAGCATCACCTTGCCAAGGTGAGGGTCGCGGGTTCGAATCCCGTCGTCCGCTCTGTAAGGGGAACCGCAGGGTCATTGCGGCGCTGTTTTCCTTGTGGCGGAGTGGCCGAGTGGCTTAGGCAAGGGCCTGCAAAGCCCTGTACACGGGTTCGATTCCCGTCTCCGCCTCCACGGTTACATCAAGCGGGGCCCGGCCTGATCAGGCCGGGCCCCGCTTGTTTCCGGGGATCAGGGATAACTGGTGACGTCCACCGGGGTGGTGTTGGACGGGGTGGCCCCGCCGGTGGAGTTGACGACGTGCTCGATCACGCCGACTCCGCCCAGGGACACGGTGAGCAGGTCGTGGAGGTGGATTCCCGATCCGGTCGGGGTCTCGAAGGCATGGTCCGCCACGACCGACGGGTTGACGTTGAAGTAGCAGTAGCTGCCGAGGCCGTAGGCCGTGTGGCTGGTGACGTTCGGCGCTACCTCGTAGGCGGCGTAGCCGTCGGACGAGCCGTTCATCCAGGCCGCCTGGTTCGGCGGGTCGTAGGGCATCTCGTTCTGGAAGAAGATGGTCTCGCCGCCGTTACCGTTCCACTGCACGTCGTAGTTCTGGTAGTGCTCGACGAACAGGCCGGTCGCCAGCACGTTGGCGCCGTTCACGACCAGGCCGTGGGCGGCGGTGTTGACGGTCCAGCCGACGGTGCCCGAGTTGCCGTGGTCGGCGCGCCAGGCCCAGATGTCGTCGACCAGGGTGTTGTTCGCGTTGACGACCAGGCTGTTCGTGGCCTTGCCGGCGATGTCACCGCCGATACGGAAGAACGTGTCCTGCACCGAGATCGGGTTGCTCGCGTGGCTGACCGTCGACCCGGCTGTGCCGACCGTCAGCAGGGCGCTGGAGTTAGTGGTGCCGGCGTCGAACAGCAGTCCGTCGATCCGGACGCCGTCCACGTCCGCGACCTGCATGGTGTTGACGCCGTTTTGCGGGATGAGGGTCGGGAAGCCGACGCCGAGCACCACGGTGTTCGGGTTGGTGACGTTGATCGTCTGGTTGATGTTGTAGACACCCGGGGTGAAGAACAGGTTGCAGCCTTCGGCCAGGGCCGCGTTGATCTGCGCCGCGGTGTCCGACGGAGTGGCCACGAAGAACTGGCTCATCGGCAGCGAGGTTCCGGGCGTCGAGCCGCTGGCCCAGCTGGCGCCGGACGCGTTCGTCCGCAGGCTGGGCAGGAACACGTGGTAATTACCCGAAGAATCCACGTAGAGGTACGGGACGTCCCTGGCCGTGGGGGTCGTGGCCAGCGTCGTCATCGGCGGGCTGGGGAAGCTCTGGGCGGGCGCGCCGGTCACGCCGGAGAACACCATGTTCCAGACCGAGCCGCTCCAGCTGCCGAAGTTGCTGTCGGTGGAGTACCACTGCTGCTGCGACACGCTGGACACCTGCCCGGAGACCTTGGTGTCGGCGATGTAGCCGCCGCTGGCGTAGCCGTAGCTGGCCGGGTAGAGCTCCAGGCCGCCGTGCACGTCGACCCGGCGGAACGGGCCGGCCTGGGCCACCGCCCAGCGGTCGCTCCCGGCCGACGGGTTGATGGCCAGGTTCTCGGCCGACCGCCAGAAGTTCTGGGTGGCGTTGCCGGTGCCGTCGAACGCGTCGACGGTCACGTCGCCGTTGATCGTGACGTCATCGGGATTCTGTCCCAGGCCCTGGATCGAGGTGTAGTAGCCGATGTTGGCCTCGGCGCTGTAGGTACCCGGCTTGAACAGCAGGGCGTAGCGCTGGGTGCCGAACTGGTTGAGCTTCTGGGTGTTGAAGACGTTGTTGAGCGTGGTCTGGATGCTCGAGCTGGACATGCTCGGGTCGAAGACATAGACGTTCGGCCCGAAGCTGGGGGTGTTGGACTGCCCGGTGCAGCCGGGTCCGGTGGTGGACGCGCCGCTGTAGACTCCGAACTCCCACAAGGAGTACCCGTACTGGGTGCCGCGGGCGGTGCCGTACATGCGGATGTAGCGTCCGGTTCCGGTGACGGGCAGGGTCTGAGTGCCGCCGGTGCCGGTCGTGGTGGAGTAGATGGTGGTCCAGGTCGAGTTGTCGGTGGAGACCTGGATCTGGAAGGCCTTGCCGTAGGCGGTCTCCCATTGCAGGGTGACCTGGCAGATCGACTGGCTGCTGCCCAGGTCCACCTCCAGCCACTGCGGGTCGGAGAAGGCGCTGGACCACCGGGTGCCGGTGTTGCCGTCGACCGCGTTGGCGGCGGGGAAGCTCGCGCTCTCGGTAGAGGACGCGGTGGCGGTCTTGCCCTGGGCGATATTGGTGGTCCCGCAGGTGGCGGCCGATGCGGCCGGGGCCTGGGCGAGCGGGACGAGCGCGGTGAGGATCAGTGCCGCGCCGGCGAGGGCACGGGTGAGCAGGCGGAGGGGCGGGGCGAGAGGCATGGGCAACGGCTCCTGGACTAGTGGCACCGCAGGCTGACGGGCCCCTGAACCGCCCACGTTCGAGCTGGTCAGGGTTGATACAAGGCTTAGTTAATGGCGTAATTTAATTGTTCCGACACAGACCGTCAAGATGTCGCAACAGATGTGTGCGGATGTGACGGGATTGCCGCATGACGCCCTCCGACCGGTATAAACATTTCGTGAACGGCTTGTTATAAGGTCTAATCAGCCGGAGGCCTCTTGGGGGAAGCATGCGCGAGCGACGGCGGTGGACCGTTCGTGACCTGCGCCGCGACAATCGCTCGGTGCTGCTGTCTTCGCTGTTCCTGGAGCAGCCGCAGAGCCGTCCCGACCTCAGCGAGGGCACCGGGCTCAGCCCGGCTTCGGTCAGCAACGTCGTCCGCGAGCTGATCGACGAGGGCATCGTGGTCGAGGCCGGATCCGTCGACTCAGATGGCGGCCGGCCGCGTGTCCTGCTGCAGGTGAACCCGGACTACGGGTACGTCATCGGGGTCGACGTGGGCGAGATCCGGGTCCGCGTCGAGCTGTTCGACCTGACCATGACCGAGCGGGCCAAGGTCGACTACCCGCTGGATCCCCGCCAGCATGACGTCGCCGTGATCGTGAAGGCGATCTTGACCGGGCTGGACGAGGTGCTGGCCCGCAGCGGCGTCAGCCCGGCGGCCGTCCTCGGCGTCGGGATCGGGGTGCCCGGCATCGTGGAGAACGGACCCGACGCCCGGATCCACGGGCAGAGCTACGGCTGGGACGCGGTGCCGCTCGAGCGGCTGCTGCGCTCGGGAACCAGCCTGCCGCTGTACATCGACAACGGCGCCAAGACGATGGGGCAGGCGGAGCTGTGGTTCGGGGCCGGGCGCGGTACCCAGCACGCCGTCGTGTGCCTGATCGGCTCGGGGGTGGGCGCGAGCATCATCGCCCACGGCTCCCCCCACCGCGGCTCCACCTCCAGCGCGGTGGAGTGGGGGCACACCACCGTGATCGCGGGCGGCCGCACCTGCCGGTGCGGGGCACGCGGCTGCCTGGAGGCCTACGCCGGCGGCGAGGCGATCCTCGGGGCCTACGGCGAGCCGCTGCCGGGCGATGACCAGGAGTCGGCGCTCGCGGCGCTGATCGCCCTGGCCCCCACGTCGCCGCGCGCGGCCGAGGTCCTGGACCAGGCCGCGCTCTACCTGGGCGTCAGCATCGGCAACCTGATCAACCTGTTCAACCCCGAGCGGATCATCATCGGCGGCTGGGCGGGCCTGCTGCTCGGCGAGCGGATGCTGCCCGCCATCCAGGCCGCGGCCCGCGAGCACTCGCTGCGGTACCCGTTCGCCCAGACCTCGATCGAGCTCGGCCGGCTGGGGCCGGACGCCGTCGCCCTCGGCGCCGCCACGCTGCCCATCGAGGCGCTGCTCAGCGGGATGGTCCTCACCGCCAGGAGCGACCGCCCCGCCAGCTGAACGCACCTGGCCGGCCCGAGCGCGGTGCACGCGGTGCACGCAGTGCGCGCGGTGCGCGGTCGGCGCGGTGGAACCCTGGTTTCACCGCGTTCTAACGCACTGGAACCGGGGGCTCATGACGCTAGTGATGCTGGTTCGTCGTGAGGCATGGGACTGGTGTGATGCATGGTGCGGGAGCTGCCCGGTTACGAGGTCTGTTGGAAGCTAGGCGGCCCGCTGCCTCAGGTCGAGCGTTAATACTATTTTCCTTTTGTTCGACCTTGACGGTTCGTGTCAGGCTAGTTAAGTTTCGCTTTGAAATAAGCCTTGTATCAAGTCGTTTCGTAGGCAGGGCCGCCGGGCTGGGCCACGTGGCGATCCGAGAACGGACCCTTCGCGCCGGAAGGACGGCTATGAGTCTCATCCCGCGTACGCAAGCGCTGCATCGGGTAATCGCCGCCGTGGCCGCGGTGCTCAGCCTGGTGGCCGGGATGCTGGTCACCGTGCTGACGACCGGGCCGGCGGGCGCCGCCACCTGCGGGACGACGAACCTCGCGCAGGGCAAGACAGCGACCGCCTCGTCGCTGGAGAACGCCTCGTTCCCGGCGTCGAACGCGGTGGACGGGAACACCGGGACGCGGTGGTCCAGCGCGTTCTCCGACCCGCAGTGGCTGGAGGTGGACCTGGGCTCGTCGCAGGCCATCTGCCAGGTCACCCTGCAGTGGGAAGCGGCCTACGCGACCGCGTTCCAGATCCAGACTTCGGCCGACGGCTCCACCTGGACCACCATCTACTCCACCACGTCCGGGACGGGCGGCGTCCAGGCGCTGAACGTGTCGGGCACCGGGCGGTACGTCCGCATGTACGGGACCGCGCGCGCCACCCCGTACGGCTACTCGCTGTGGGAGTTCGGAGTCTACGGCACCTCGTCCGGCACCGGAGGAGGCGGCGGCTCGGGTGGCTCGGGGGCTCCGCCCGCCTCGTTCTGGGGGAACACCAGCGCCATCCCGGCCGCCCGCAACGTGCTGGAAGTCTCGGTGGTGAACCAGACCAACGGCCAGTATCCGGACAGCCAGGTCTACTGGAGCTTCAACGGCCAGACCGAGTCCATCGCCCAGCAGCCCTACATCGACATGCCGGCCAACTCGGCCGGGCGGATGTACTTCTACCTCGGCACGCCGAACGGCCCGTACTTCGACTTCATCGAGTTCACCGTGGGCACGTCCTCGATCAACGTGGACACGACGCGGGTCGACCGGTTCGGGCTGAAGCTGGCCCTGCTGCTGCACGGCCACGACGGCTCGAACCAGGAGGTCGGCGAGAACTACGCCACCTTCACGGAAAGCCGCGCGGCCACCTTCGCCCGGTTCGAGAACTTCGTGCCGGCCCAGTTCAAGGAACTGGCGACCGACGACGCGCCCTACGGCATCCCCTCGCCGGGCAACGATCCCGCCTTCCAGCCGGGCGGCGCGGACGCGAGCTACTTCACCAGCTACGCGGCCGCGGAGGGCGACACCACCGACTCCACCGCGCAGATCTTCGGCTGCGGCGGAACCCTGGCCGGCAACCCCACGCTGTGCGCCGGGCTGAACCGGCACGTCGCGCAGCTCCCGGCGGCGCAGCAATCCAGCCCCGCCAACTTCTACCAGGCCGCCCCGGCGAACTACTACGCCGAGTTCTGGCACCAGAACGCGATCAACGGCCTGGCCTACGGCTTCCCCTACGACGACGACGCCGGGCAGTCCTCGGACATCTCGGTCGCCAGCCCCCAGTACATGGTCGTCGCCGTCGGCTGGTAACCGGTCTCGACAGGAGGTTCGGCTCATGATGCAGACGATGAGGGCACGGCGTCCGCGACGCCTGCCGCTGCTGACCGCGCTAGCGTTGCTGGCCGGCAGCCTGACCAGTGCCGTCACCGCGTTCGTCGCCGCCCCCGCGGCCCGGGCCGATACCGTGCCGCCCCCGCCGGCCGGCTGGACGACCGTGTTCGGGGATAACTTCGCGGGCCCGGCGGGTTCGGCACCGTCGTCGAACTGGTTCTACGACATCGGCACCGGCTACGGCACCGGCGAGATCGAGAACACCACCAGCTCTACCAATAACGTCTACCTGGACGGCAACGGCCATCTGGTGCTGAAGGCGACTAGCAACGGCGGGACGTGGACATCCGGGCGGATCGAGAGCGCCCGGGACGACTTCCAGGCCCCGCCGGGCGGAAAGCTCGAGATGACCGCGTCGATCGAGCAGCCCAATCCGGCCAGCGGGCTCGGATACTGGCCGGCGTTCTGGGCCCTCGGGTCACCTATGCGGATGGGTGGTGGCTGGCCCACCTCCGGCGAGATCGACATGATGGAGGACGTCAACGGCCTGAACGAGGCCTCCCAGACTCTGCACGACGCGGCGAACAGCCCGGGGCACGCGCTTATCGCGTGTCCCGGCGCGGGCTCGGGCTGCCAGGGCGGCTACCACACCTACTCGGTCATCATCGACCGGACCAACACCAGCGCCGAGACTCTCCAGTTCGTCATGGACGGCGTCGTGGAGAGCACCATCACCGAGGCCTCGGTCGGCACGACGGCCTGGCAGGAGGCCATCGACCACGGCTTCTTCATCATCTTCGACCTGGCCATGGGCGGTAACTACCCGAACGGGATCTGCAACTGCACGACCCCGACGTCAGCCACGACCTCCGGGGCGTCCATGAGCGTGGGGTACGTGGCCGTATACGAGGAAGGCGGCAACTCCACTCCCACCGCGACCGCCACCGCCACCGGGGCGGTCAAGGGAATCGGCGGCCTGTGCCTGGCCAACCAGAACGCGCTCAACACCGAGAGCAACCCGATCGTGGTGAGCACCTGCAACGGCGGCGCGGGCCAGCAGTGGTCGACGTACTCCGACGGCACCCTGCGGGTCCAGGGCGGCTGCCTGGACGTGGTAAGCGCCGGCACCGCCAGCGGTACCAATGTGGACTGGTACCCCTGCAACGGCACCCCCGCCCAGAACTGGACCCATCAGGCCAACGGCGAGCTGGTCAATCCGAGCTCGGGTCTGTGCCTGACCGACCCCGGAGGTAATACCGGCGCGCGGCTGGACATCGAGACCTGCACCGATTCGGCGCAGCAGCAGTGGTCCACGCCGAGCGGGAGCAGCGGAGGCGGCGGCGGTACCTGCGGGACGGCGAACGTCGCCCAGGGCAAGACGGCCACGGCGTCCTCGACCGAGAACGCCTCGTTCCCGGCGGCGAACGCGGTGGACGGAAACACCGGCACCCGCTGGTCCAGCGCCTTCTCCGACCCGCAGTGGCTCGAGGTGGACCTCGGCTCGTCCCAGCCGATCTGCCAGGTCACCCTGAACTGGGAGGCCGCCTACGCGACCGCCTTCCAGATCCAGGTCTCGACCGACGGGTCCACCTGGACACCGATCTACTCCACCACCACCGGCACCGGCGGCACCCAGACCCTGGCCGTGTCGGGGACCGGCCGGTACATCCGGATGTACGGGACCGCCCGCGCCACCCCCTACGGCTACAGCCTGTGGGAATTCCAGGTCTACGGCAGTTCCTCCGGCGGCGGCGGCGGTACCTGCGGGACGGCGAACGTCGCCCAGGGCAAGACGGCCACGGCGTCCTCGACCGAGAACGCCTCGTTCCCGGCGGCGAACGCGGTGGACGGAAACACCGGCACCCGCTGGTCCAGCGCCTTCTCCGACCCGCAGTGGCTCGAGGTGGACCTCGGCTCGTCCCAGCCGATCTGCCAGGTCACCCTGAACTGGGAGGCCGCCTACGCGACCGCCTTCCAGATCCAGGTCTCGACCGACGGGTCCACCTGGACACCGATCTACTCCACCACCACCGGCACCGGCGGCACCCAGACCCTGGCCGTGTCGGGGACCGGCCGGTACATCCGGGTGTACGGGACCGCCCGGGCTACCCAGTACGGCTACAGCTTGTGGGAGGTCCAGGTCTACAGCAGCTGACCGCTGGCCTAGCTGTCACCGGGGTGGATGAGGCCGGCTTCGTAGGCCAGGACCACGACCTGGACCCGGTCGCGCAGGGCGAGCTTGGACAAGATCCGTCCGACGTGGGACTTGACGGTCGCCTCGGACACGAACAGGGAGGCGGCGATCTCGGTGTTGGACAGGCCCCGGGCCACCGCGATGAGCACCTCCCGCTCGCGTTCGGTCAGCGTGGAGAGCCGGGGGAAGCGCGGTTCACGCTGGCTCGCGGGGACCGGCAGGACCTGGGCGTATTCCTCCAGGAGGCGGCGCGTCACCCGCGGGGACACCACCGCGTCCCCGGCCGCCACGGTCCTGATGGCGGCGACGAGCTCGCCGGGGCGGACGTCCTTGAGCAGGAAACCGCTGGCGCCCGCCCGGAGCGCGCCGAACGCGTACTCGTCGAGGTCGAAGGTGGTCAGGACCAGCACCTTGGGCAGCGGCCCGGCGGCGGTGATCCGCTGGGTCGCCTCGATGCCGTCGGTGCCCGGCATCCGGATGTCCATCAGCGCCACGTCCGGGGTATGCCGCCGGGCGAGCTCGACGGCTTCTTGCCCGTTGCCCGCCTCCCCCACCACGGTCAGGTCGCCCTCGGCCTCGAGGATCATGCGGAAACCGCGGCGCAGCAACGGCTGGTCGTCGGCCAGCAAGACGGTGACGCTCACCCGGGCCGCCCGAGGGTGGCCTCGACCAGCCAGCCCTGCGGGGCATCCGGGTCGGGCCCGGCCCGCAGCGTGCCGCCGTGCAGCGCGGCCCGTTCGCGCATGCCGTCGATGCCGTGTCCCCGGTGCCCGCCGCCAGCCCCCCGCGGGCCCGTCACCCGCGGGCCCGTCGCCCGCGCCGAGCCGTCATCGGTGACCCGGATCCGGACCTGGGGCCGGTCGTAGCTGATGGTGACGGCCGCCTGGCGGGCCGCGGCGTGGCGCAGGGTGTTGGTCAGCGCCTCCTGGACGATGCGGTACGTGGTCAGCTCGGCCGCGGCGCCGAGCGGGAAGGGCGTCCCCGACACGGCCAGGTCCACCGGCAGCCCGGTCGCCCGGATCCGCTCCACGAGCGTGCCGAGGTCGCCGAGGCCGGGCTGCGGCGCCAGGCCCGCGGCCGGCTCGTCGGTGCGCAGCACGCCGAGCATCGCCCGCAGGTCGCCCAGGGCCTGGCGGGCCACCTCCGAGGCCTCGGTCATCGCCTCGGCCCCGCGGGCAGGATCGGCGCGGCCGACGACGGCGGCCGCGTCGGCCAGCGTGATCACGACCGACAGGCTATGCGGAGACGATGTCGTGCAGGTCCCGGGCGATCCTGGTCCGCTCGGCGGCGGCCGCGATCACCGCCTGCTGGTCCCGCTCGAACTCGAGCCTGCGGGCCCGCTCGTCCATCCAGGCCAGGTACCTGCTCCCCGAGGCGACCGCCAGCCCGGCGAAGAGCGCGGCCACCACCATGGCCGACAGGAACAGCAGCGAGCGCGGACCCGTGCCGGCCGGCTGCCACTTGACCGCCGCCATGGCGGCCCCGGCCTCGAGCACCGCGGTGGCGAGCAGGGCGCGGACCCGTGACTCGTGAGCCGCCACCGTGTACAGCGCGACCAGGAGCGCCGCGTCCCCGAGCAGGGGGAAGCCGAGCAGCCACTGGACGAGCGCGATAGCGCTGGTGACCAGGAACACCGCGGACGGGAAGTGGCGGCGGCCCACCAAGGCGATGATCAGCGCGGTCTGGATGATGGCCGGCTCGCTGCCGGAAATGCCCGACCACGCCAGCCACCCCGAGCACGAGGCCAGGAGCAGCCCGACCAGCAGCAGGTCGGTGGCGAGCGGATGAGTACGCGTCAGCCGGCGGCTCTGGCCGAACAGGCCACGGGAGATCTCGTCGGGTAGCTGCTCGCCCGCCCACTCGCGCGCCGACCGTGCCCCGGTCCCCAGCGGGGCGGGGAGCCTGGTCGTGATGCCCATGGGTGTCCTTCTTCTTGGCCTACCGGCAGCGTACCCGCCGGTTCATCAGACCTGAGGATGATGTCGCGGCGCGGGATTTCGTCCTCCGGGAGGTCCCGCTGGCGGGCGGCTGCAACTTACCGTTGCCTTGCGTCGTTACTTCCTGCAGGAGGCTCCTTGCCACCCAACTCCCGCCCGGCTGGATTTCGGACCTGGGCCAGCCGGGCCGGAGGGCTGTTCCCCGAGCCGGCCGCCGCGAAAGTGCCCGAGGTAACCGCCTGGTTCTGGGTGATCAAGATCCTGACCACCTGCGGCGGCGAGGCCGTTTCCGACTACCTGGCCCAGGGCAGCAGGCCGGTCGGCGCCGTCGTGGAGGCGGGACTGCTGGTCATCGCGCTGACCTGGCAGTTCAGGACGCGGCGCTACGTCGCGGCCGCCTACTGGTCACTGGCCTACGCCATCGCGATCTTCGGCACGGGCGTGTCGGACGCGCTGCACCTGTTCGTCGGCATCCCGTACGCGGGCACCACCTTGCTCTGGGCGGTGGTGCTCGCGCTGGTCTTCTGGCTCTGGTACCGCAGCGAGGGCACGCTGTCCATCCACAGCATCGTGACCCGCCGGCGCGAGGCTTACTACTGGTCCGTGGTGTTCGCCACCTTCGCCCTCGGCACCGCCCTGGGCGACTTCACCGCCAGCGTCCTGGGCCTGGGCTATCTCGCGTCCGCGATCATGTTCGTCGGCATCATCGTGATTCCCGCCCTGTTCTGGTGGCGGTTCGGGCTCAACGCCGTCGCCGCCTTCTGGTTCGCCTACGTGGTGACCCGTCCGCTGGGCGCGTCGTTCGCCGACTACTTCGGCCGGGCGCGCGCGCTGAGCGGCGCGGGCTTCGGATCCGGCCGGGTCGCCGTGATCGTGGCGATCGCCGTCGCCATCGGCGTCGGCTACCTCGCCGTCACCCGTCGCGACATCCAGCCGCCCGGGCCCGGCGGCACCGGCCCGGGCACGGCCCCGGAAATGGTTTCAGGCAGATCCGCCCACGACGGTTATTAATGATCTCATGGGTAAGTAAGGGGCATGGTCAGGATTAAGCGCTGGGTCATCGGCAAGCGCAAGAAGGTTGTCTGGTCGGAACCGCAGCTTCCGCCCTTCGTCAAGATCAATCCGGACAGCCCCCCTGGCCTCGCCGAAGGACTCCAGCCCGGTGACATGTCCATGGGCGCGGCCGCGACGGAGTTCCTCAAGCTGGACGAAGACGAGGGTGAGCCGGTCTAGCTCAGCTGGGCCCTGATGGCCTCCAGCGCCAGCCGGATGTTCTCGACCGAGTTGGCGTAGGAGAACCGCAGGAAGCCCTCGCCGTACGGGCCGAAGGCGGTGCCGGCCAGCGCCGCCACCCCGGCGTCGGCGAGCAGCCTGGCCTGCAGGCCGGCCGACCGCTGCCCGGTTCCGCTGATGTCGGGAAAGGCGTAGAACGCGCCCTGCGGCTCGAGGCAGCTGACGCCGGGAATGTCGTTGAGGCCCGCCACCACGATGTCCCGGCGGCGGCGGAACTCGGCCACCATGGCCTCGACCTGATCCCACGGCCCCTCCAGGGCGGCGATCGCGGCGTACTGGCTGAACGCGGACGTGCACGAGACCGAGTTGATGGCCAGCCGGGTGACCGGCTCCACCAGGGCGGGCGGGAACACCCCGAAGCCGAGCCGCCAGCCGGTCATCGCGAACGTCTTCGACCACCCGTCGAGCAGGATCGTCCGGTCCGCCATCCCCTCCACGTCGAGCACGCTGGCGTGCGGCTGCCCGTACCTGATGGCCCAGTACACCTCGTCGGTCAGCACGATGAGGTCGTGCCGCAGGGCGATGGCGGCGATCGCCTCGCAGTCCTCGCGGGTGAGCGCGCTGCCGCACGGGTTGTGCGGCGAGTTGATGATCAGCAGCCTGGTCCGGTCCGTGATCAGCCGCTCGAGCTCGTCGGTGTCGATGCGGAAGCCGTTGCGCTCGCGCAGCGGGACCGGGACCGGGACGGCGCCGGCGAAAGAGGTGATGGACTCGTACATCGGGAACCCGGGATCGGGATAGAGCACCTCGTCGCCCTCGCCGGCCAGGGCGAGGATGGTGAAGAACATGATCGGCTTGGCGCCCGGTGTCACCACCACGCGGTCCGGGGTGACCCGCATCCGGCCGGTTCGCTCCAGGAAGGCGGCCACGGCCTGGCGCAGCGGCGGGATGCCGGGCGCGGGCACATAGTGAGTGGCCCCCGCGTGCAGGGCCTCGATCGCGGCCTCGGTGATGTGCGGGGCGGTCGGGAAATCCGGTTCGCCGATCTCCAGGTGGATGACCTTCCCGCCGGCGTCCTCGATGGCCCGCGCGCGGGCCAGCACCTCGAAGGCGGACTCGGTGCCGAGCTTGGCCATGCGACCTGCGAGCCGTATACCTGCCATGACCCAATGGTAAGTCTGTGACCGTATAGCCGTAAGGGTCGGGAGTGTCCGCCGCGGCGGCCATGGATCTACCGCGCCAGCAACGGCTCCAGCCGGGTCAGGGCGACCCTGAGGTTGGGCTCGGAGGTGGTGGCGCGGGCCTCAGGCAGGGTCAGCCAGCGCAGCGGGGCGTCCGGGTTTTCCGGGCGCACCGCGCCGGGGTCGGCCGTGGCCATGAAGAAGCGCACGTCGGCGTGCTCGTGGGCCGGCTCGCCCTTGCCCGGGGGGACGCTGACGATCACCACCTGCCTGATCGCGGTGTCCGGCCACGGCACCAGGTCGGTCAGGCCGGTCTCCTCCTCCGCTTCCCTGGCCACGATGGCGAGCGGGTCGGTCTCACCCGGGTCGCCGTGCCCGCCGACCTGCAGCCAGCCCTGCTGGCGCTGGTGCCAGCGCAGCAAGACCCGGCCGGTGGGCGGGTGGGCGATCAGCGCGGACGCGGTGACATGGAGCGGGAGATCGCGCCGGTAGGGGTCGCCGGCCGAGTCGAGCAGCGTCCGGACCCGCTGCACGTCGGCCGCCTCGGTGTCACCGTCGGGACGGTAGTGATCCAGGAGCGTGGTGAGATCAGGCACCGAACAAGTATGGGCGCCCGCGGCGGGCCAGGTCAGGTGATGCCGATGAACTCGGTCCACCGGCGGACGCAGTCGGCGAAGAAGGCCTCCCGGTCGCCGGGCTGCTCCCCCACCACGTGGTGGAGCTGGCCGTAGAGCTCGAACGAGACCACGCCGAACAGGTTGGTCCACACCATGAGCGCGCGCTGGACCAGCGGGGCGGGAACGCCGGGGGGAAGGTAGGAGCGGATGGGGGCGAGGGCGGCGGCGAGCCGGGGGGCCTCGCCGGCGCCGTCCGCGTCCGGGGTGCGCCCGGCGAGCGCGGCCTCGACGACGATCCGGAGCACCAGGACGGTGACCCGTGAGGCAGGCCGCACGGTATCGGCCGGGGCCACGTACCCCGGCACGGGCGAGCCGTAGATCAGCGCGTACTCGTTCGGATGGGCCAGCGCCCAGGCCCGGACCGACGCGCAGACGGCAGCCAGGCGGGCGGCCAGGTCGTTCGGCTCGATGGTTGCCTCGCCTGCCTCGGCGGCGGCGCCGAGTGAGTCGTAGGCGTCGATGATCAGCCTGGTCAGCAGCTCGTCCCGGCTGCCGAAGTAGCGGTACAGGGCGGAGGAGGCCATGCCGAGGTCCCGGGCGATGGCCCGCAGGCTCAGCGCCGGGGCGCCGTCGGTCGCCAGGTGAGCGCGGGCCGACCGCAGGATCTCCGCGGTGATCTCGGCGCGGGCGCGCTCGCGGGCCGTGCGCGGTACTGACGTCACCGGCCGATCATCGCACAGTAACGAGATCAGTGAAAACATTTAAGAGCACCGCTCTTGCGTTGTGCCGGCCAGCGTCTACGCTGTGATCGAGAGCACTGCTCACACATGAGAGCGGTAGTTACGAGGAGGTTCTGATGAGCGAGTCCGATCTGGTCATCGGCGCGGGAGTGATCGGCCGCCGGGTCGCTCAGCTGCTCGCCGGGCGCGGGGATCGTGTCACCGTGGTCAGCCGCCGGGGCGCTGGCCCGGAGAAGCTCGCCGGGGTCACGCACGTGGCCGCCGACGCGGCGGACGCGGCGGCGATGGCCCGCCTGGCCGCGGGCACCGCCGTCATCTACAACTGCGTCAACCCGCCCTACCACCGCTGGCCGGCCGACTGGCCGCCGATCGCCGCCAGCGTGCTCGCCGCCGCGATGAGCAGCGGGGCGGTACTGGTCACGCTGTCGAATCTGTACGGCTACGGCCCCGCGGCCCGCTCGCTGGGCGCCGCCGGGTACGACGAGGCGCACCCGATGACCGAGGCCACGCCGCTGGCCGCGACCGGGCCCAAGGGACGGATCCGGGCCCGCGTCTGGCAGGACGCGCTGGCCGCGCACGAGGCCGGGCGGGTCCGGGCGACCGAGGTCCGCGCCTCCGATTTCATCGGCCGCGGGGCGCAGAGCGCGCTGGGCGAGCGGGTCCTCGGGCGGATCCGGCAAGGGCGGGGCGTCTCGGTGCTCGGCCGGGCCGACCAGCCGCACACGTGGTCGTTCACCGACGACGTGGCCGGGATGCTGGTGGTGGCGGGCAGCGATCCCAGCGCCTGGGGAAGGGCCTGGCACGCCCCGTCGAACGGGCCGCGCAGCCAGCGCGAGGCCGTCGATGACCTCGCGCTGGCGGCCGGGAACGGTTCCGTCCGGGTCGGCACCCTCCCCTCGGGGCTGCTGCGCGGGATGGGCCTGGTCTCGCCGCTGATGCGCGAGCTGCGTGAGACCGAGTATCAGTTCCGCGAGGCCTTCGTGATGGACTCCTCGGCCGCCCAGGGGACCTTCGGCCTGAAGCCGACGCCCTGGGAGAAGGTCGTGGCCGCGACCGTATGACCGGGGATGGCCAGGCCGGCCAGCGCGCCGAGCAGGGCCAGGCCGGCGCAGGCGAGCATGGCCGGCCCGAATCCGGAGACGAACGAGGCGGGCGATCCGTAGCGGCCCCAGGCGGCGAAGACGACGGCGCAGATCGCGACGCCGAATACCCCGCCCAGCTGGCGGAGCATGTTGAGGGTGCCGGAGGCCGGGCCGATCGCGGCGGGCGGCGCCGCGGTCATCACCGCGCTCATCGTGGCGGGTATCGCCACCGAGACCCCGCACCCGGTCAGCAGCAGCGGCGCGACCAGGTGCCAGTAGGGCAGGCCGGTCCGGGCGATCAGCGCGATCCAGGTCATGGCGCCGGCCGTCAGGGTGAGGCCGCCGACGATGAGCGGCCGCTCCCCCACCCGGCCGATGAGCGGCCCGGCGAACGGCGCGATCAGGGCCAGCGTGGCCCAGCCGGGCAGCAGCCGCAGCCCGGCGCCGAGCGGCCCGTAGCCCAGGCCGGTTTCCAGGAACTGCGCCATGAAGAAGACCATGGCCATCAGCAGGGCGAAGACGGCGAAGGTGGCCGCGTTGCCGGCCGCCACCGGCCGCGAGCGGAACAGCCGGACCGGCACCATCGGGGCGGCGGCTCGCAGTTCCCAGGCGACGAAGGCCACCGCCAGCACGAGGCCGGCCGCGAGCGTGCCCGCGATCTCGGGGCTACCCCAGCCCAGGGTGCCGGCCCGGATCAGGGCCCAGACGAGGCCGAGAGCCCCGCCGGTGGCCAGGGCCAGTCCGGCTGGATCGAGGCGGGCAGGAACTCGTTCGGTCAATGGGATCTTGGTTTTGATCAATGGGAGCATGAGCAGGCCGATGGGGACGTTCAGCCAGAAGATCCACGGCCAGTCCAGGCCCTGGGTGACCGCGCCGCCGACGACCGGGCCGGCCAGCACCGCGATCCCGGTCACACTGCTGAAGATCCCGAGGGCCCAGGCCCGGCGCTGCGGCGGGAACGCCGCGGACAGCAGGGCCAGCGCCAGCGGGAGCATCAGCGCCGCGCCCGCGCCCTGGACGGCCCGGGCCACGACCAGCGCCGTGGCGTCCTGCGCCAGCGCGCACGCGGCCGAGGCCGCGGTGAACAAGGCGACCCCGGCGGTCAGCATCCGCCGCCGGCCCAGCCGCTCCCCCAGCGCCGCGCCGGTCAGCAGCAGCACGGCAAAGCTCAGCGTGTAGGCGTTCACCGTCCACTCCAGGGTGGCCAGCGACGCGTGCAGGCGCAGCCGGATCACCGGCAGCGCCGTCGCCACCACCTGCGTGTCCAGCGACACCATCAGCGACGCCACCGACGTCAGCGCCAGGACCCAGCGCTGCCCGGCCGTCGTGTCGTTCGTTCTCACGTCGTCCTCCTCGTGGTCTGTCACTGGTACTGACACCGGGCCGGGCACCGGCTGAGCGATGACTTTCGCCCGGCCGCGGTGTCTGTACTGCCGTGGTGACAGAGGCGACGATCGAGCGGGCCCGGAGCGGGGACGACCGGGCGTTCGGCGAGCTGACCGATCCGTACCTGGGCGAGCTGCGGCTGCACTGCTACCGGATCCTCGGCTCGGTGCAGGACGCCGAGGACGTCCTGCAGGAGACCCTGCTGGCCGCCTGGCGGGGGCTCGGCCAGTACGAGGAGCGGGCGTCGGTGCGCACCTGGCTGTACCGGATCGCAACGAACCGGTGCCTGAACGCGCTGCGGGCCGGCGAGCGGCGCCCGCGCACCGCGCCCGCCGGGCCGGATTTCCTCACCGTCGCGCCGACCCGGCTCGGTGAGCCGGTATGGCTGGAGCCCTACCCGGACGCGCTGCTCGACCGGATACCGGATGCGGACGCGGGTCCCGAGGCACGGTACGAGGCCAAAGAGGCGGTCGCGCTGGCCTTCGTGACCGCCGTCCAGCACCTGCCGGGGAGGCAGCGGGCCGTGCTCGTGCTGCGGGATGTCCTGGGCTTCCGGGCGGCCGAGGTAGCGGACATGCTGGACAGCAGCGAGGCTTCGGTGAACAGCGCGCTGCAGCGGGCCCGGGCGACGATGGCCCAGCGACGGCCCGGACCTGGCCGGGAGCGCGCGCCGCGGCCGCGTTCGGCCCGGGAGCGGGAGGTCGCGGGGCGGTTCGCGGCCGCGTTCACGCGGGATGACATCGACGCGGTGGTGGCGCTGCTGACCGAGGACGCCTGGTTCACCATGCCGCCGGCCACCCTGGAGTTCCGCGGGCGCGAGGCTATCGGGGGCTTCCTGCGGGATATCCGCAGGTGGCGGGGGGGTCGGCGGTACCGGCTGGTACCGGTGCGAGCCAACGGGCAGCCGGCGTTCGGCTGCTACCTGCAGGACGCTCCGGCCGGGGTGTTCAGGGCGAACGGGATGATGGTGCTGACGCTGGAGGGCGACCGGATCGCGGCGCTGACGCGGTTCAAGGACAACGGGAACCTGGCGCGGTTCGGGCTGCCGCCGGCGCTTGCCTGAGTGGACGCTGGCTGCTCCGGAGTCTGGTAGGCTCTCGTCATCTCGGGCCGTTGGCGCAGCGGGAGCGCGTCTCCCTGACACGGAGAAGGTCACTGGTTCAAATCCAGTACGGCCCACCAGGAAGGTCCCCACTCGCGGTGTCGCGGTGGGGATCTTGTCGTATCTGCGCCTGCTTCGGGGCATCGCCTACCTCACCGTCCGCACTGGCAGCGGGCACGGACCCTGGCATACGGAACTTTTCATCTTTTATCGGAAAAGAGTTAAAAGCAGCTTGTCACCTCCGCATGGAGAAATCCGGCCAGTGAGCTTGGTGTTGCCCCAGGTTCCGCATAGCCAATTAGGTATGATCCTAGGATGGATGCGCTCGCCTGGGAGATAGTAGGCACGGTGACGGGTGCCGCCGGCACTATAGCTACAATCGTGTTCGGGATCATTCCGTTGATGCGAGGGAACAGCAAGGCGCCGACGCCGTTCCCTGGGAAAAATCCGCGGGCGGAGCTGATGATCGGTCAGGCTGCTCGTTCGGGAGCGAGCAGTTTAGAGACCGCTCAGCAATTCGATAATTACCTCGAGAAAATGCGTCCCCCGATGATTGTTGTGCCAGGCTGCGCCATCGTCGGCGACGTTCCACGACGGGTGCCGTCCTACCAGGCCCGCAAGGACCTGATGATCCGGCTAGGCGAGGACGGGCCGGGCACCGCGGTGGTGCGCACGGTGACCGGGATGCGCGGAGTGGGTAAGACCCAACTCGCCGCCGCCTACGCCCGGTCTCGTATCGAGGAACGCTGGCGACTGGTGGCATGGGTAAACGCCGAGAACCCGCCCACGGCACTAAATGGAATCGCAAAGATTGCTGCAGCTGCTGGCTTGGATAATTCGCGCGCTGACCTCGAGAGCATGGGTGAGGCTGTGCGCCACTGGCTGGAGGCTGACGGGGAACGGCGCCTGGTTATTTTCGATAATGTCACTGACACGGATTTTCTAGCCAGATTCTTGCCTTCAACCGGGCAGTGCCAGGTCATCATCACCAGCAATCAGCTGGAGACGCTGGAATTCGGCGAGGCCATCGCCGTCGGTGTCTTCACCAGGCAGGAAGCACTGTCGTTCCTCAACCAGCGCACCGGCCGTCGCATCGATACCAAGGCCGAGGAGCTCGCCGAGGAGCTAGGGTTCCTCCCGCTGGCCCTAGCGCAAGCCGCCGCGGTAATCGATGCCCAGCATCTGGACTACCAGACCTACCTCACCAGGCTGCGCGGCATGCCGGTGCAAACCTTGCTGGGGCGGGCATCGGGACAGCCCTACGCCCATGGTGTTGCCGAGGCCATCGTGCTGGCTCTCACCATGGTGGCCGATAAGGACCGGACCGGCCTGTGCGGTGGGCTTATGAATATGATCGCGCTGCTATCGACTGACGGCGTTACCAGGGCACTGCTCTACTTTGCCGGGCAGAAAGGGCTATTCGAGTTCACCGGCGCAGACACCGGACCGGGAAAGATTGACGAGGCGCTCGGGATACTGGCCGGCGCCTCCCTCCTGACCTTCAGCATGGACGATAGCACGGTGACCGCGCATCGGCTGACCATGCGGGTAGCCCGAGAACGGCAAGCGCAGGACGGAAACCTGGCCGGGTTCGGCACCAAAATAGCGCAGCTACTGGGAGAGGTGACCCAGTCCCTCGCCGAACCCTGGCAGGAACGACCGATCGCTCAAGACGCCATCCAGCAGATCACGGCCCTGCACAAGCACCTCGCGCCCCACCTGGGCCAGGATGAGGCCACGCTAGCCGAAACCCTGCTGCGGCTACGCGCCTGGGCATTGTGGTGCCTGGTCGAACTCGGTGACAATCCGGCCCAGGCCATTGAGCTCGGTCAGCACCTGATTACCGAGGCCGAGCAAATCCTTGGCTCATCTCACCCGGCCACTTTGAAATCACGCAACGACCTCGGCGAAGCCTACCGGGAATTCCGGCGCCTTGATGAGGCCATCCAGGTCCTTGAGCGCACTCTCGCCGATCGCGAGCGCATTCTCGGCGAGTCTCACCCTGACACCCTGGAATCCCGCAACAACCTCGCCCTCGCCTACCGGGACGCCGGACGGCTCGACGAGGCCGTCCCGCTCTTCGAGCGCACTCTCGCCGATCGCGAGCGCATTCTCGGCGAGTCTCACCCTGACACCCTGGAATCCCGCAACAACCTCGCCAGTGCCTACCAAGACGCCGGGCGGCTGGATGAAGCCACTGCACTCTTCGAGCGCACCCTCGCAGAGTGCGAGCAGGTTCTCGGCGAGTCCCACCCCGACACCCTCGGTTCACGAAACAACCTGGCCCTCATCTACCGGGACGCCCACCGGATCGACGAGGCCGTCCCCCTCTTCGAGCGCACCCTCGCAGAGTGCGAGCAGGTTCTCGGCGAGTCCCACCCCAATACGCTGAGAACTCGCAACAACCTCGCCGAGACCTACCGGGACGCCTGCCGGATCGACGAGGCCGTCCCGCTCTTCGAGCGCACGCTGGCCGAGCGTGAACGGGTTCTCGGCTCGGCCCATCCCGATACTGAAAAGACCCGTCAAGATCTTCGGCGTGCTTACCAGGGCGCGGGGAAGACGCCCCGTTCTACCGGACTCGGCGCAGTACGGTGACGACCTTGCCGAGGATGGTGGCGTCCTTGCCGGGGATTGGCTGGTACGAGGGATTGTGCGGCATCAGCCAGACTTGGCCTCCGGCCCGCTGGAGGGTCTTGACCGTCATCTCGCCGTCGATCATGGCCGCGACGATCTCGCCGTTCTCGGCCTGTGGCTGCTTGCGCACGACAACCACGTCTCCGTCCGCGATCGCGGCGTTGATCATGGAATCACCGCGGACCTGAAGACGGAACAATGTCCCGTCGCCGGTGAGTTCCCTGGGCAGTTCCCAGAGATCACCGTCAGCGTGCCCGGCCAGGTCTTTGGGCGGCCCCGCCGCGATATGGCCGTGGTCCGGGACGGGTACGTAGCCTGCGCCGCGGGCCGGGATGCTCACCGGGCCGGCTAGGTCCTCGACCTCCAGGCGGACGGCGGGCTGACCCGGCAGTCGCAGTTCTATCGTGCGCGGTCGCCTCGGGTCCCGCCGGAGGTATCCCTTGCGCTGCAGGGTCGCGAGCTGGTGGGAGACGCTGGATGTGCTGGCCAGCCCGGCGGCATCGCCGATCTCCCGCAAGGTGGGTGCGTACCCACGGCGGTCGGCGAAGTCCGCGATGGCGTGCAGGATCCGTTGCTGCCGCTCGCTCAGGACATGATCGGGATCCGGGCCGGCCCAGTCGGCTGATCTGGTGGTGACTTCTGCCATGTCACTCGTCATTGGGCCCTCCGCCTGCCGACATCCTGGAGCAGAGCCTAACGCTCCAGCCGGATTTAATCAAACAAAGGTTCGCGCTAGAACAGCATAAGGCCAGTAGCTCTGGATCTCTGATCGAGCGGACGGCGGAGCCTGGCGAGGATGACTAGGGCCGCGTCAGGCAACGTTCGCCCTGTCCCTACAACGGCACATGCGTGGCACGATCGCCCCGCATCGAGGAGGATGGGTCCGCCGGCGGACCCATCGTCGGGTGCGCTGGAGGGCCACCGCCATGACCGGAATCGAAGCTTCGACCTCTCCCCCTCCCTTGCCGCGCTGGTTCGGACCTAGAGCCAGCCCAGATGACCCGGCTGTCTCGGCCCTGATCGCCCGCGTCACGCGCGGGGCCGGATGGGCAGACATCGGCGGTGGGTTCAACCTCAACCTGCGGATAGACGCTGAGCCGCCGGTTGTCCTCCGGGTTCACAGGCCGTGGGTCCGCAGCGGGCGGGTCGCGGGACTGCGGCGTCTGCGGAAGCGGCTCCAGCGGACGCAAGTCCGCGTCGCTCGGCCGATTCCGTTTTCCGGCTGCGACCTCCTGAGGGTCGCTGATCGCTGGGCTGAGATCGAGGAGTTCATCGATCACGTGCAGCCACGGGCGGACGAGGACTCCTACGTCCGCCTATTCGAGGAGCTCGGACGCCTTCACACTGCGCTCGAATCAGTCTGGGAGCCCAGTCCGCCCGAACCCCTCGACGACCACAGAACCTTCGGCCAACTGCGTTACTCGGTCGGCTTCACACGCCGCAGGCTCGGACCCCGCAGCGAGCCGGTCGTGCATCGGATGCGCCAGCTGACTGGCGAGCTCTCCAAGCTCCGGAAGGAGGTCGAACTGCCATGCACTCCGATTCATGGGGACTACAAATTGGGCAACGCGGGAGAACTGTCAGACGGCTCATGGGCCACCTTCGACCTGGATTTCGCGAGGGTCAGGGAGCGGCTGTACGACATCGCGGCCAGCCTGCACCACGTCGCACAGGACGGCGAATTGCCCGAGCCGCGACGACTGCTCGACGCCTACGAAAGCACGGCTCCGGAACCGCTCACTCGCGACGAGCACCGATGGCTCCCCGGGGCTCTAGCCCTTGTACCCCTGCACTGGGCTGCCACCGCAGGGCTCGTGGGTGACGGCATACACGAGGCCGAGAGCGCAATGACCGCCGCCGAGGCCTGGTGGTCGCGCCGGGCTGAACTCTCGTCGTAGTCCGGCGGCCGCGCTAGGGGGACTGATTCTGAGGCTAGAGAACCGCACGGTATCGCTCCGAGCTGAACTGCCCCAGATCGCCGGATAGGAGTCACGCCGCCAACGAGGCAAACGTTGCCTGGCCACGGCACTAGCGAGTCGAGGCCCGTCTCTGCGGGGCGCTAACCAGGAGAATTCTCATTTCGACATCGGCGGCGAGGTGGCTGACGCGCAGAATGGGCGGAGAGCTAGAGGATTCCCGTCAGAACCTGACGCCACGGTGGAGGACCTAATGGGACCAGGCAGCGACCGAGCCGGCGATCCGCGAGCAGCCAGCCGGAAGCCCGGGCCAGTTGCCGCCGGACTGGTCGCCTGGCATGGCGATCTCCTGGCTCGCCTCGACCGGCTCGGCTGGCTACGCGGTCTCAGCGATCGGGTGGCAGCCGTACTGGTGCCCGTCCGCGAACGGCATCAGGACAATCTCGTGGTCGAATTGCTGCATGGCGGCCGGTGGATCGGCCACCCGCTGCACCCTGCGCTGAGCGACCTGCCCATCGGGCTATGGACCGGCGTCACGGTGCTGGACGTCCTGGACCGCGACCCGGCTCCCAGCCGCGGAATGGATGCGGCGGGCATGCTCAGCGCGGCCGGCATCGTCGCCGCGGGCGCTACCGCCGTCACCGGCCTGGCGGACTGGACCGTCAGTGAAGACCAGGACCGCCGCGTCGGGCTCTTCCACGGCCTCATCAATACGGTGGCCCTGGGGCTGCAAGGAGCCTCGCTGGGAACCCGGCTGGCCGGTCACCGCAGTACGGCCCGCGCGCTGGGCGCGGCCAGCCTCACGATCACGGCCGCGGCCGGTTACCTCGGCGGGCATCTCGTTTTCACCAAGGGCGTGATGGTCAACCGGGTGGCGTGGAACGCCGGGCCGCGCCGGTGGACCCGCGCGCTCCAGGACGCCGACCTGCCTGACGACTCGCCGACCGCCGTCGAGGCGGAGGGACGGCAGATCATGCTGTACCGCCAGGGCCGGCAGCCTCTACGCGATCGACAACGTCTGCGGCCACGCCGGCGGCCTGCTCAGCCGCGGCATGGTCACGGACCTGACCGTGACGTGCCCGCTGCACGGGGCCCGCTTCGCGCTCACCGACGGCTGCGTCGGCCGCGGCCCGGCCAGCCAGCCCCAACCGGTGCTCCCTACCCGGATCCGCAACGGCTGGATAGAGGTGCGTGGCAGCCAGCCAGCACCTCGGCGACCCGCAAACGAAAGGAAACAGCCATGACGTTCGTCGTCGTCGCGAACCTCGATGACCTAGAGGTCGGAGACACCATGCTCGTGGAGGAGCTGCGCGAACCGGTCTGCCTCATCCGCCTCGACGACGAAGACGTCAGGGCGATCCACAACACGTGCACCCACCAGCAGCAGCCCCTGCACGAGGGCAGCCTGCAGGACGATGACACGCTCGTCTGCGCCTCCCACGCGTCGCGCTACGACCTGACCACCGGCGAGGCGGTCGGCGTGTTCGCCTGTGGTCCCATCCCCGTTTACGCATGCAAAATCGAGGACGACGCCATCCTCGTTGACATCGACCAGCAGCTCAACGACGCCCCCATTCCCCGTCATAACCCCCGCTGAGGCCAGCTCATCCTTCCTTGGCCTCGTCCGGGCCGCCGGGCCCGGCGGGAAGTTCCGGAGCAGCGTCTTTGGCCGCCTGCTCCTGCAGCCGGAGGACCTCGCGCTCGATGACCGATTCGCGCTGCACGACGGTCTTTACGAGGTTGAGCCCGAGGAACAGCATGGGGAACGCGGGCCAGAAGAAGCCCCGGCCGGCGACCGCGATCCAGATCACGGTGCAGATGATGCTGGGGACGAGGAAGGCCGCGAACGACTCCTCCACCTCCTTGCGCCACTTGCGGGCGCCACGCGTCCTCAGATCCGCGGGCTGGAGCGGCGCGGGTGCCTCAGGCGTGCTGTCGGCGAGCACGAGATCGGCGACCAGGGAGGGTATTTCGCCGAGGGTCCGGCTGCCGTACAGGGTGTTCAGCCTGTCGTCGTACTCTTCGCGAGTGAGGCGCCCGTCCGCGTAAGCATCGGCGAGCACGACGCGAACGATCTCCCGGTCGGCGTCCGAAGCGCGCATCGCCGCGTGCTCAGGCTGCCGCGGGTCAAGACGGAACGACTCCCAGAAGGCCTCCACGGGAACACCGTCCTGTCCGCTGTCGGCATCGTGGTTTTCAACGCCCATTATCCAGCAAGCGGTCTACGGCCCGGACAACGAGGACACGGAAACGGGCCGCCCGCATTCAAGCGAGGCGGCCCGTATCGCCGGGGCGCGAGTTGGCTAAGACCGTCAGGCGGCCTTGGCGTTGCTGCCGTACCGGCGGTAGAACTGCTCTACCCGTCCGGCCGAGTCGAGGACGCGCGTCTGCCCGGTGTAGAACGGGTGGCTCGCCGATGAGGTCTCGACGTCGACGACAGGATAAGTACGGCCGTCCGACCAGGTGATGGTCCGCTCGCTGGTCGCGGTCGACCTGGTGAGGAAGGCGAAATTGGCCCCGCGGTCGCGGAAGACGACCGGGTGATAGTCGGGGTGGATTCCGTGCTTCATGATTACCGCTCCTCCCGGAATTCGACGTGGCGGCCGGTCACTGGGTCGTACTTGCGGACGACGAGGCGGTCCGGATCATTTCTCCGGCTCTTCGTGGTCACGTAGGTGTAGCCAGTCCCAGCGGTCGACCTCAGCTTGATGATGGGGCGAAGTGTGCTGTGACTCATGCTTGTAGAACAATATGGTAATGATAATCATTCCCGATCATGGTCGGCCATCTCCACCGGGCCGGGCGCGATGAGTTCCGGCCTGGCCGCCGGTATGTACTGGCGAGTTCACCGGAATAGCCCGGGCGAGCCGATACGAGGGAGAACCCGATGTCAGACACTCGCGCGGCCGACGAGGCCGCCATCCAGGCCGTACTGTCCGACTCCTATAAGGCGTGGGAGGCGGGCGACGCCGACGGCATGGTCGCCGACTACACCGAGGACGCGACCGCCATCCTGCCCGGCTCGCTCCGCGGCAGCCGAGAGGTGATCCGCGAGAGCATGGCCCTGGCCTTCGAGGGGCCGCTCAAGGGCAGCTCGACCCGCAACAAGCAGCTCAGCCTCCGTTTCGTCGGGCGGGACGCCGCGATCGTCGTCAGCGAATCCGGCATCTTGCTCGCCGGCCAGACCGACGTTCCGGACGCGGGTAAGGTCAACGCGACCTGGGTTCTCGAGAAGCGGGACGGCCAGTGGCTGATCGCCGCCTATCACAACAGCCCGGTGCTGGCGCCTGGGCACTGAACCTTTCTTTCCTGTAGCCGGCCGTGGTGATCTGATGAGGAGCGAGCGTGACGATGGAGGTCGAGGGCTTCGATCGCCTGGTCGAGCCGTTCCGGACGGAGCTGCTGGCGTACTGCTACCGGATGCTCGGCTCGGCTCACGACGCCGAGGACCTGGTCCAGGACACGTACCTGCGGGCCTGGCGGGCGCGGGAGCAGTACGACGAGACGCGCAGCTCACTGCGCACCTGGCTCTACCGGATCGCGACGAACGCCTGCCTGACCGCCCTGGAGGTCCGCGGCCGCCGGCCGCTGCCGTCGGGGCTGGTGGCCGCGTCGGACCCGCTCGGGCCCCTCGTCCGGGGGGAGAACCTCAGCTGGCTGCAGCCGTTGCCGGACTCGCTGCTGGACGCGGGCGATCCGGCTCGGACCGTGATCGACCGCAGCAGCCTGCGCCTGGCGTTCGCCGCCGCCCTGCAGCACCTGTCGGCCCGCCAGCGCGGCGCGCTGATCCTGCGGGACGTGCTCAGTTTCTCCGCGGCCGAGGCGGCGGAGATCCTCGGCACGACCGTCGTCTCGGTGAACAGTTCCCTGCAGCGGGCGCGGACCCGGGTGAAGGAAGCCGGGGCCGGGCAGGAACCCGTCAGCGAGCCGTCCGCAGCCGGGCAGCGCGCCTGGGTCGACCGCTACATGAAGGCGTTCGAGCGCGCCGACGTCGAGGGGCTCAAGCGGCTGCTCACCGAGGACGTGCTCATGGAGATGCCGCCGATGATCAACTGGTTCTCCGGGCCCGGCAACTACGGCCTGTTCATGGAGTGGGTATTCGCCGCGGCCGGAACGGACTGGCGCCTGACGGCGGTCGCGGCCAACGGCCAGCCCGGGTTCGCCGCCTACCGGCGCGCCGGCGGCGGGTACGAGCTGCACACGCTCCAGGTCTTCACCGTCACCGCCGAGGGCATCAGCCGGAATTCGGTGTTCCAGGATGCCGAGGTCTTCGCGTCGTTCGGCCTGCCGGACCGGGTTCACTAGGCCGTGGCTGCGGGGAACAGGCGCATCGTCGCCGGCCGCCACGGCGGCTTTAACCGGATCGACGAGCTTAACGACCGGATCGCCGCCTTCATCGCGATTTAAGGGCTACCGGACGATCTCATCCGGTGCCCGCGGCGCGGAACGCGGACCCGGTGAGCGCGCGGGCGGTCCGCACGGCGCTATCGACCGCGTCCGGCCTGCTCAGCTCGCACAGGTCGGTGAGCGTGAACAGCGCGTCGGCGCTGATCACCACGGCCAGGTCGCGCCGGAGCTGCGCGAGGGCGGCTGGATCGAGCCGGTGCGCCGCCGGGGCGAGCGCGGCATCGATCAGGCCGAACCGGTGCCCGGGCCGCCGGGCGGCCACCCCGGGCCTGGTGATCGAGCCGGCGATCATCGCGCGGACCGCGCTCTCGTTGGCCAGCACGCCGTCCAGCAGGAGCCGGGCCGCGAACCCGACCCGTTCGGCCGGATCGGCGGTGTCGGCGACCGGCGCGAGCGCCTCGGCCGGGTCCGGCCAGCTGCCCTGGTCGGCTTCCAGCAGCAGCGTGACCAGATCGGGAAAATACCGGTAGGCGGTCGCCTCGGAGACCAGCGCCGCCTTCGCGACCGACGGCATCGTGATCTCGGCGCCGGAGCTGGCCAGCTCGTGGACCGCCTGAACGATGGCGGCGCGGGTACGCGCCTTCTGGTTCACCCGGGTTCCCACGCGCCTATCGTGCCTGCGCACGGATCCTTCCGTCAAGTTGACTCTCTTTATGAGAGAAGACTTGCATGAAGCACTCCCGGGCCCTAGGCTTCATGAGAGTCAACTCTTACGAAGGAGTCAGCCAGATGACGACGTACACCGTTCAGGCGGGCCGGCTGGGGCCGGTGCAGGTAGACCTGACCGACCAGGGCGCGGGGCCGGCCTTCCTGCTGCTGCACGGCGGGGCCGGGCCGCAGTCGGTGGCCGGATTCGGCGAGATGCTGGCCGCGACGGGATCGCGGGTGATCGTGCCGGTGCACCCCGGGTTCGGCGGGACGGCGCGCCCGGAGTACCTGCACAGCATGCGCGGGCTCGCGCTCGCCTACACCCAGCTGCTCGACGAGCTCGGCCTGACCGGCGTGACCGTCATCGGCAACTCGGTCGGCGGGTGGATCGCGGCCGAGATGGCCATCCACGCGAGCCCGCGGATCAGCGGCGTCGTCCTGGTCGACGCGGGCGGCCTGGAGGTCGACGGCCACCCGGGCGCCGACTTCTTCTCGCTCACGCCGGACCAGGTCACCGAGATGGCGTACCACCAGCCCGACAAGTTCCGTATCGATGTCTCCGCGCTGCCAGAGCAGGCGAAGGCGGCGATGGCGGGCAACCGGGCCGCGCTGCGGGCCTACACCACGCAGGGCATGACCGACCCCTCGCTGCTCGGCCAGCTCAGCTCGGTGCGCGTCCCGGTGCTGGTGGTGTGGGGCGCGGCCGACCGCATCTACCCGCCGGAGCACGGGGAGGCGTTCGCCAAGGCCATACCCGGCGCGCAGCTCGTCGTGCTCGACCAGGCCGGGCACCTGCCGCAGCTAGAGGCGCCGGCGGCGCTGCTGGCCGCCATCGGCGCCTTCGCCCGGTGAGCGAGATCCGGATAACCGGTCCTGACGACGGCGAGGTCGCCCTCTCCGGGCCGGTCAGCCTGCGGATACTCGAAGACGGCAGCACGACCGCGCACCGGCTCGGGATAGCCGAGATCGTGATCGCGCCGCACACCGAGGGGCCGCCGCAGCACCGGCACGGCGAGCACGACGAGGGCTTCTACGTGGTGTCCGGCACGGTGCGGTTCACCAGCGGCGACACGTCGTTCGACGCGCCGGCCCGCACGCTGGTGATGGTCCCGCCGGGCGCACCGCACAGCTTCGCCAACCGCCTTGGCTAAAGGTTGGTGATTAGCAAATATCACAATGAAGCCATTGACGCTGACAGCCGGGCGGTCAGCTCCGGGGGCAGCGCGCCTGGAGCCAGCCGCCGATCCGCTCGACCGCCTGGTCAGACTCGGGCAGCAAGCCGGCGAACGCCTGGAAGACATGGGGCATCTGGTCCCAGACCTCCAGCGTGATATCGACCCCGGCGGCGCGGGCCTTGGCGGCGAACCGGGTCGAGTCGTCCAGGATCACCTCAGCGTCGCCGACGTGGATCAGGATCGGCGGCAGCCCGTGCAGGTCGGCGTACAGCGGCGAGGCATACGGGTGCCGGGGATCCGCGCCGGCCAGGTACGTCTCCGCGTCCTCGCGCATCCCGTCCGGCTTGATCATCACATCGACGTCGGCGCGGGTGACCAGCGACTCACCCGTGAGCGCCAGGTCCGTCCAGGGCGACATCGCGACCGCCGCCGCGGGCAGCGGATCGCCGGCGTCGCGCAGCGCCACCAGCGTGGCGAGGGTCAGGCCGCCGCCGGCCGAATCGCCCGCGATCGCGATGGCCGCCGGGTCGGCGCCGCCGCCCAGCAGGAACCGGTAGGCGGTCAGCGCGTCGTCCACCGCGGCGGGAAACGGGTGCTCGGGCGCCAGCCGGTAGGCCACGCTGAGCACGCGCGCCTGCGCGGCCGCCGAGATCAGCGCGATCATCCGCCGCAGCGTGGCCGGCGAGCCGACCTGGTAGGCCCCGCCGTGCAGGTACAGCAGTACGGCGGCGTTGTCCGCGCCCGCGGCGATCACCCACTCGGCCGGCACTCCCCCGGCGTCGACCGGCTCGACGGTCGTGCCCGGCGGCGGGGGCGCGGCGACCGAATCTATGGCCGCGCGGCGCTCGGCGATCGTCAGATCGCCCATATCGAAGCCGCGCAGCATCTCCTGGACCGCCGCCAGTTCCTCGCTTGCCATCGACGCCTTCCCGTGCCTGCTCGCGACGACCGTCACCGCGCTAGCATCATCGCCGGGCCGGCCCGGGCCGGGCAACCGGTTATCGGCCCGGCGGGAGGTGTGACGCCAGCGGTTCACGTAGCCTGCGCTCATGAGGCACCAGGTGGCAGACGCCCGGGGGACGAGGATCCACTACGTGGAGGAAGGATCGGGCCCGCTGGTCCTGCTCGTCCACGGCTTCCCCGAGTCGTGGTACTCGTGGCGGCACCAGCTGCCGGTCATCGCCGCGGCCGGGTTCCGGGCCGTGGCGATCGACGTCCGGGGGTACGGGAGGTCCTCCGCGCCGCTGGAGGTCGAGGCCTACGGGATGCTCCAGCACGTCAGCGACAACCTCGGGGTGGTGGAGGCACTGGCCGGGCCAGGGGAACCGGCGATCGTCATCGGGCACGACTGGGGGGCGCCGATCGCCGCGCACTCGGCCCTGCTGCGGCCGGACATCTTCACCGCGGTCGCCATGCTCAGCGTCCCCTACAGCCCCCCGGGCCGCCGGCGGCCCACCGAGGCGTTCGCCGAGATGGGCAGGCAGGCCTGCCCGGCGAGGAGTTCTACATCAGCTACTTCCAGGAGCCGGGGCGGGCCGAGCGGGAGGCCGAGACCGACGTGCGATCGTGGCTGCTCGGCTTCTACGTCGCGGCGTCAGGCGACGGGGCGAGATCGGCGCCCGGCGCCGCGAGCATCGCCACCGTGGCGCGCGGCACGATGATGCGGGATCGCTTTCCCGAGCCGGGCCCGCTGCCCGGCTGGCTCACCGAGGACGACCTTGAGTTCTACGCCGGGGAGTTCGAGCGGACCGGCTTCCGGGGCGCCCTCAACCGCTACCGCAACGTGGACCGGGACTGGCAGGACCTCCAGCCGTGGCGCGGCGCGCCTATCCGGGTCCCGTCCCTGTTCATCGGCGGGGAGCTGGACGGCCCGACCAGGTGGGGCGGCAGGGCCATCGCCCGCTTCCCCGATACCCTGCCGGACCTGCGGGGCAGCCACATCCTGCCCGGGTGCGGGCACTGGGTCCAGCAGGAGCGGGCCGGCGAGGTCAACCGGCTCCTCGTGGACTGGCTGAAGTCGCTGTAGGCCGGCCCGCTGGCAGAATCGCCGGTGTGGATGCTGCCTCGCTGGAGTCCTTCGGCCTCGACCCTGACATCCTTCACCTCAACCACGGCGCGTTCGGTGTCGCGCCGGCCGTGGTCCGCACGGCCGCCGCGGCCTGGCGCGAACGGGCCGAGCGCAATCCGCACCGCTTCAACCGCGTCGATCTCCCGCCCCTGGTAGCAGCGGCACGGGAACGCGCGGCCGGGTTCCTCGGCCTGGACCCGTCCCGCGCGGCGTGGGTTCGTAACGTGTCCGAGGGCGTCTCCGCGGTGCTCGGCTCGCTGGAGCTACGCCGCGGCGATGAGCTGGTGACGAGCACGCACGGCTACGGCGCGGTCGGCATGGCGCTTCGCCATCAGGCCGCGCGGGCCGGAGCACGGGTCGTCGAGGCCGACTACCGGGTCGGCGCCGATGACGGCGCGATCGTGTTGGCTTACACGGCGGCCTGCACCTCCCGCACGCGGCTGGTCGTGGTCGACCGGATCACCTCACCGACCGCTACCGTCATCCCCGTCGCCGCCGTGGCGGCGGCCGTCGCGGCCCCGGGCCGGCTGGTGCTGGTCGACGCGGCCCACGCGCCCGGCCAGCTGCGCGACGACATCGCGGCCTTCGGCGCCGACCACTGGATCGGCAACCTGCACAAGTGGGCGTACACCCCCCGCGGCAGCGCGATCTTGTGGAGCCGGCCCGGGGCCGACGTCACGCCCACGGTGCTCAGCTGGCAGCTTCAGGACGGGTACGCCGCGTCGTTCGACTACCCGGGTACGTGGGATTACGCCGGCTGGCTGGCCGCCCCGGATGGCCTGGCGTACTGGGAGGCGCTGGGCGGCTGGGACGCCGTGGCCCGGCTGGCCCGCCTGGTAACGGACGGCCAGCAGCAGGTCGCCGACGCACTCGGCGTCCGGCTCGAGCGGCTCCCGGCGGTCCCCGCGCCGGCCATGCGGCTGGTCCCGCTGCCCGCCGGAGTCCTTAACGGCCCCGGCCAGGCCGACCCGTTCTACGAGGCCCTGTCGGGCCAGCGGGTCGAAGTGGCGCCGGTCTATTTCGGGGGCACCGGGTACCTGCGAATAGCCGCAGCGCCTTACAACACGCCGGACGACTACGACCGCCTGGCGGCTGCGGTCCGGGAACTGCTGAAACGCTGGTGACGCTCTCGCGTGATGAATTCAATGACGTCAGCTATAAGCACGCCAAAGGCATCATGAAATCCCGGTTACAGCGCGTCCTAACGCGCTCGAAGTCCAGTTTCATGGCGCGTGGCGCGTGGCGCGTGGCGCGGGCGCCTGGCGCGTGGCGCCTGGGCGCGTGGCGCCTGGCAGCGGGGCGCTTGGCGCGGGGCGGCGGCCGGGGGTGGACGCAGGCGGCCTGGCGGGCGCGCAGCCGCGTGCTAGATTGTTAGATTGTCTGACATAGGAGGGTCGCAGCTATGAACAGTCGCCCGCAGCTGCTCGCGGGGCAGAGCACGGTGATCTTCGGTGGCGGCCGGGGCATCGGCCGGGCCACGGCCCTGGCCCTGGGGGCAGCCGGGGGGACGGTGGCCGTCGTAGACCTCGAGGCCGAACGGGCCCAGGCGACCGTGGACCTGCTGCGTGACACGGGCGCCGCGGCGACGGCCTTCACGGCCGACGTCCGCTCGGCGGGCGAGATAGACCGCGTGCTCACGGCGGCGGCCGAGCGCCAGGGCGGGATCGACACCGTGGTCACGGTGGTCGGCGGGATGAACGCGTTCGCCCAGTTCAGGCACTTGCACGAGTACACCGACGAGGAGTGGGAGCTGCTTCTCGACGTCAACCTCCGCTACGTGTTCCGGGTCGTCCGGGCGGCCGTGCCGATCATGCTCGCCCAGGGCCGCGGCGGCTCGATCGTAAGCGTCGGGTCGATCAGCGGGGCGGTCAGCGCGCCGCACCACGTCCCGTACGGGGTGGCCAAGGCCGGGCTGGTGAACATGGCGCGGAGCGTAGCCGCGGAGTACGGGCGATCCGGGATCCGGATGAACGTGGTCGCGCCCGGCTCGGTGGACGCGCCCGCGGTGGTGCGCGGCCAGACCGACGCGGCGTACGCCGAGATGACGGCGAAGATCCCGCTGCAGCGCCGCGGCCAGCCGGAGGACATCGCGGACGTCGTGGTGTTCTTCGCCTCGCCGATGTCGCGCTACGTCACCGGGCAGGCGCTGGTGGTCGACGGCGGAGTATCGATCAGGTACCCGCATCTGGTCCGCAACGGGCATCCCACCGAAGGCGGCTGACCTGCGGGTTGACACCCCGTCCGGCCCGCCGCTAGCCTTGGTCTAACTGTCAGACAATCAGTCAAAGGGGGTTAGGTGCGGGCGCCGCTGGCCGGGATCAAGGTCATCGAGATCTCCCACTACATCGCGGGCCCGATGGCCGGCATGGTGCTCGGCGACCTCGGGGCCGACGTCATCAAGATCGAGAGCCCGACAGCGCCGGATCCGACCCGGGCGTTCGTCTACGGCCAGGGCCTGTACCTGGTGACCGACGGCGGCCGGCACATCTTGTGGGAGTCGTTCAACCGCAACAAGCGCTCGCTGGCCCTGGACCTGAAGACCCCCGACGGGCAGTCCGTCTTCCGCGAGCTGGTGGCCGGGGCCGACATCGTGGTCACCAACCTGCGCCGCCCGACGCTGGCCGCCTGGGGCGCCGACTTCGACGCGCTGCGCCAGGTCAACCCGCGGATCGTGTACGCGCTGGCCGAGGGCCTGGGCGCGAAGGGCCCGCGGGCGCAGGACCGGACCATGGACACCACCGGAATGGCCTACGCCGGCCTGATGTACACCGTCAGCGCCCAGGACGGCCAGCCGCACTACCCGCTCGGAGCCATGTCGGACGTGCAGGCCGGGACCAACCTGGCGTTCGCCGCGCTGGCCGCGCTGATCGCCCGGGACCGGACCGGCGAGGCCCAGCTGGCCACCAGTTCCCAGCTGGAGACGCTGATGTGGATGCAGTGCTACAACATCGCGGCCGCGGCCAACCTCGGCCGCAACTTCGACTCCAACAACAACCTCTCCCCCTGGTTCGCCATCTACCCGTGCCGGGACGGCGAGTGGCTCGCCCTGTCCTCCCAGAAGGTCGACACCGAGTGGCCGGCGATGCTGAAGCTGTTCGGCATGGAGGACGTCCTGGCGGACCCGCGGTTCCAGCCGCGGCCAGGCGAGGGCGCCCTCGGCCCGGCCGCCGGCCCCGAGGAACAGGCCGCGACCAGCAAGGAGGTCATGAAGATCTTCACCCGCGGGTTCGGCACCAGGGACCGGGACGACTGGCTGCCGGTGCTGCGCGAGATCGGGGTCGGGGTCGCGCCGGTCAACCACGTCGAGGACCTGCTGACCGACGAGCACGTCGCGGCCGAGGGCTACCTGGTCACGCTGGACAACGGGCTGACGTTCGTGAAGTCCCCGATCGGGGTCGAGGACATCCCGCTGCACGGCGCCCCCGACCACGGCGCGCACACCTTCGAGATCCTGGCCGGGCTGGGCTACGACGACGTGCGGATCGCCGGGTTCTACGGCTCCGGCGTGGTGGCCTGAGTGGGTCCCGGCGGCCCGCTCCCCCGCTACGACGAGCTTCCGTACCACGAGACGCTGCGGGCCCGGCACTGCTGGGGCGTGTTCGGCGCCGAGGATGACCTGGGCACGGTCAACCTCCTCACCCCCGAGGTGGTGACCCGCGCGGCGGCCGAGATCCGGCGCGGCACCGTGCACCGCCTCTGCCTGCCGCTGGACGTCCCCTACCCCGCGCTGGCTCCCCGCGATCCCTACACCCACCGCATCTTCCGCCCGTCCCGGAACATGCAGGACGACGTGCTGGACGGGTTCTACCCGCAGGCCTCCAGCCAGTGGGACGGCCTGCGGCACGTCCGGGCCAGGGAGTTCGGCTTCTACAACGGCGTCGGGGCCGACGACGCGGGTCCCGGCGGAGGCCGGCTCGGCATCGAGGCGTGGGCCCGGCACGGCATCGCCGGGCGCGGGGTGCTCGCCGACGTGGCCGGCGTACCTGGCCGCCCGCGGCACGCCATTGGACCCGCGGCGCGAGTTCGCGATCACCGCGAGCCTGCTCGCCGAGGTGCTCGCCCGCCAGGGCACCGAACTGCTCGGCGGGGACATCCTGCTGGTCCGCACCGGCTTCGTGGGCGCCTACCTGCGGGCCGATAAGGCCGGACGGGCGGACTTCGCGGCCCGCCAGGACTGCCCCGGGCTCGCGGCGGACGAGGACATGGCCCGGTACCTGTGGGACCACCGGTTCGCCGCGGTCGCGGCGGACAACCACGCGGTCGAGAGCCAGCCCGGCGACCCGGTGGCCGGCTTCCTGCACCGCAGGCTCATCCCGCTGCTCGGCTTCGCCCTCGGCGAGTGGTTCGACCTGGACTCGCTGGCGGCCGAGTGCGCGGCGCAGGACCGCTACAGCTGCTTCTTCGCCGGGGTACCGCTGAACCTGCCCGGCGGCGTCGGTTCGCCGGCCAACAGCATCGCGATCACCTAACTGGAGGTTCCTTCTGCCATGACCGAGTTCGAGTTCGTCAAGACCAGTCAGCGCGGCCGGATCTACGAGATCACCATCGACCACCCGCCGGTCAACGCGCTGAACCGGCAGACCTACGACGAGCTGCGGGTCGCGTTCGGCGAGGTAGCCGCCATGACCGGGACGAACGTGGTGGTGGTGAGCGGCGCCGGCCGCGGGTTCTGCCCCGGGGCGGACATCAACGACGTGCTGCACGACGTGACCGAGGAGGCCCGGCGTTCCAAGTTCGCGATCGTGGACGAGATGGTGGAGAACCTGGTGCAGATCCCGGTCCCGGTGATCGCCAAGATCCACGGCTTCTGCCTGGCCGCCGGGATGCGGATCGCGTCCTACTGCGACATCAGGGTCGCTTCCGAAGAGGCCATCTTCGGCATGCCCGAGGTCGACCGGGGCCTGACGGCGGGCAGCGGCGGCTCGCTGCGGCGGCTGAACCTGCCCGGCGGCCTGGTCCGGGAGATGATCTTCACCGGGGCCCGCTACAGCGCGCGGCAGATGCTGGAGGCCGGGTTCCTGCAGCGGGCCGTGCCGCGGACCGAGCTGGACGCGGTGGCCGGCGCCCTGGCCGGGGTCATCGCGGCCAAGGAGCGGACGTCGCTGGTGGCGATCAAGCGCTCGGTCGCGCTGGACCTGAAGTACGTCGACGCGCGCGAGGCCGAGCAGGTCATCCACGACCTGTCCGCCCAGGGCGAGGTGCCGAAGGAGACCACCGAGGGCGCGCGCAGCTTCCTGGAGAAGCGAGCGACCGTCTAGGACAGCGAGCGCAGACGCGCTTCGAGGCGCGTTTACGGGCTGCCGCCGTCCGCTATGCGTAGATCTTGAGCAGGACCGCGACGCCGTGCCCGGCGCGGCGGGCGACCTCGGCGGCGGGATCTCCCCAGCGGTGTGCGCGGTGACGATGCTCGCCTGCCGGGCCGCCGCAGCCAGGCAGGCCGTGACCGCGAACGCGGCCGGGTCGGGCCTGGCGCCGACCTGCGCATCATCGAACAGCACCCCGCTCAGCGCACGGGGGACTCAATCTCGGTCCGGGTGTATCCCAGCCAGCCGGGCTACGGCGAACAGCAGCGCCGGTGACAACGGCGGGACCACGCGTATCGACGACTCGGTTTTCCCTGCTCAGATTTGCGAGATAATCCGCGAGAAGGTCGATCTGGAGGACGCGGTCCTCCTCGGTGAGGGGAACGTTCTGATAAGTCGCGAGTCCGGCGGCCCCAGGCCGAAGTTTCATCCCTCTCGATGGTTTGTGCCCGTCCCGCTAGCCACGTCCCCCCAGCGATGTAAATGGCTGCTGTGGCTTCCTGCGGCGGAAGGTGTGCCGGTTTTTATGGCATGTTGGGGTGCGCGGCGCCGTGGTCTCGGTACTGCCCGAGCAGGTCCTGCTGTGCGGACATTCTTTGGGTGGCCAGGTCGTGTACCCGCTGGGTGAACGCCTGCTCCTGCTCCGCGGTCGGTGGCCGCTGTGTTCCGGGCGGGGGCAGGACCGGGCTGGTCGCCGGCGTGCCGAGCATGGCGACCTGGAGGTCGAGGGCGGCGGGGACGTAGAAGTTCAGTACCCGCGCGGTCTGGGTCCGGACGGCGAAGGCGTGCGGGGTGCCGGCCGGGATGCGCACGAGCTGGCCGCTGGTGCCGATGACGACCTGGTCCCCGAGCTGCAGGGCCATCTCGCCGTCGAGGATGTAGAAGACTTCCTCGCCCTGGTCGTGCACGTGCGGCGGCGGGCCGGCCTTGGCCGGCATCAGCTGCTCCATCAGGGAGTAGGTCCCGCGGGTGGACTCACCGGGGATCAGCGGAGTCCGCAAGATCCCCATCTGCCAGAAGCCGGCGGCCGTCTGGGCGCTGGTCACCAGCGATGCGGCGTCGAAGGCGGTTTCGTCGGGCATGGCTGCTCCTTTGACTGGCGGCATGCGCGGTTGCAGCCGCGCATGTCCCGTACTGGTCCGGTCGCGGGCAGCCGCGTGGTCCGGGCGGAGGCCCCTGTCTCGCGAGGGTATACCCTCGCCAGATCCCGTGCCGCTATCCCCAGTGGGGTAGCCTCATGAGCCGTGACCGCTGAGGGGCAGATACCCGCCAGCGGCGGGAATCTCCGGCCCGCCGTGTCCGCGCGGGTCCGCCAGAAGGAGCGGACCCGCGCGGCCCTCATCACCGCGGCACGCCGGCTGATCCTCGACGGAGACCGCATCACCATGATGGCCGCGGCCGCCGCGGTGGGCGTGTCCGAGGCGACCGCCTACCGGCACTTCCCCGACCTGCCGTCCCTGCTGCGCGAGGCTTTCACCGGGTTGTGGCCGGATACCCCCGAGGAGCTGGCGCGCGCCGGGGACTATGCCGACGTCCCCGAGCGGGTGGCCCAGGCCACCGATTTCATGCTGCGCAACGTGGTCAGGATGCAGGGGGCGGTCCGGGCCATGATCGCTTCCACGATCACGCGGGAGGAAGTGACCTTCCCGCGCCCCGGGAAGCAGTTCGGCCTGATCGACCTCGCCGTCGCGCCGCTGGAGCGGCCGCCCGGCGCCATGGAACCGGGCCGCCTCGCCCAGCTCAAGCACGACCTGGCCGTGATCATGAGCGCGGAAGCCCTGTTCACCCTGACCGACCTGGCGGGACTGGCACCGCAGGATGCGATCGCCAGCGTCGTGCGCACCGCACGGACCGTCACCGAGGCCGCCATGCTCAGCGCCTGTTAGAGCAGGCTTGGCGCGGTGAGCGGCAGGTTGCCGAAGCCGCGGCCGATGGCCGTAACGGGCCAGTGGGGTGCTGGGCAGCCGCCGCTGGCGGCCGGCGCAACAAGTTTCGGCCCGCAGCGCGGACCGTGGATCGGCTACGCCGCGCGCGCCTTCTACCAAGCGAGCCCGCCCCTTCACTGATATGCGGCCAGTCCTCCACGTTTGATGACTCGCTGCTGTTCAGCGCGGAGACTCGTGGTGGTCGAGGAAGTCCTGGATGGTGACGTCGAGAGACTCCAGGTGCACCGAGGAGTTCGGACCGAGGACCGTGGCCAGCCGCGGCGCGAGCTGGGAGCAGGCGGCATGCAGTGGTGCGACCAGCTGCAGCAGCGTTTCCTTCGGCAGGCGCGGGACGAGTCCGGCGATGGCGATGGAGCCGAGTGCGGTTCCGTCGTCCGGATCAAGCAGCGGGGCAGCGATTCCGTTCATTTCCACGTGATTGTCGCTAAACGACAGCGCGTAGGACTGCGCCCGGATGCGGGCGAGCAGGGCTGGTAGTCCGCGCCGGACGGCCTCGGGCGCGTGGCTGCGGATGATGTCCGCGGCTTCTTCCTCGGGCAGGAACGCGAGGATCGACCGGCCGCTGCAGCCCGCGGTCAGCGGCGATCGCTCGCCGATCGTCGGCAGCCTGCGCAGCGGGTTGCCGGGCGGTTCGGCGCCGAGCACCAGCACCCGGTGCGCGCCGCTGCGCAGGTGCAGCGTGACCGTTTCCGAGGCCTCCGCGGCGAGCTTGGCCAAAACCGGCCGGGCGAGCCGCAGCAGCGCGGGCCGCGGTCCGATCAGCGAGGCGAGGGCCACCGCCCGGCTCCCGATCCGGTACCCATTGCGGCCGGCATGGTCCACGAACCCGTGGTCCTGAAGGCCGCGGAGGATCCGGTAGGCCTTGGTCTTGGTCAGCTGAGCTCGGTCGGCGATCGTCGGCAGCGACGCCTGCTGCTGCAGGCCGGCCAGGGTCTCCAGCACCCGAAGCGCCCGGATGTGGCCGTCCTCCTGAACCGATGGGGCCATCGCGATCCTTCGAGTTTCAGATACTGCAACTTCAGTTGTACCAGATTCGGGACACGACCGACGGTGGAGAGCAGGGGGTGACCCGGAGGATCAAGAGAAAGGAACGACGATGACGAACACCATCGATCTCGACGCCGCGCGTGCCCTGGCGAACTACAAGGGCGACGACGCGGTCCGTACCGCGAACTACTCGGCGGACTTCCCGTCTATCCGTGACCAGGTGAGTCCGGAGGAGTGGCAGGCCCGGGTCGATCTCGCGGCGTGCTACCGGCTGGTGGACCTGTACGGGATGAGCGACCTGACCTACAACCACATCACGGTGCGGGTGCCGGGAACCGACACGTTCCTGATCAACCTGTACGGCCTGCTGTACAAGGAGGTGACCGCGTCCAGCCTGGCTAAGGTGGACCTGGACGGCAACATCGTATGGAAGCCCGAGGGCACCGGCTACGGCGTCAACGCCGCGGGCTACGTGATCCACAGCGCCATCCACGCGGCCCGCGACGACATCGACGCGGTCATCCACACGCACAGCCTGGCCGGCATGGCGGTAGCCGCGATGAAGTCCGGGCTGCTGCCGCTGAGCCAGCACTCCATGCGCTTCAGCGGGCACCTGGCCTACCACGACTACGAGGGACCGGCCCTCAGCGAGCAGGAGAAGAAGACGCTGGTCGCCGACCTCGGCGAGCACCGGGCCATGGTCCTGCGCAACCACGGTCTGTTGGTCGGCGGCCCGACCATCGCCGAGGCGTTCAACCTGCTGTACCAGCTGGAGATCTCCTGCCGGGCCCAGGTTTCCGCCCTCGCCGCCGGTCAGGACGCGGTGCAGGAGCCCTCGCCGGAGGTCATTGACCTGACGGCGCACATCTTCGCGCCCGGCACGATCCGGCGCTACGGCCTGCTGGAATGGCCCGCGATGCTGCGCCGGGTGGAGGCAGAGAGCAAGAACAGCCCCTACCCGTACTACGCGAGCTGATCACCGTGCGGACCGACGTCGATCGAGACACGACTTGCCCCGGGCCGGACCCGGACCCGCGCCCTCCGGTGCGGTTCACGGTGCCGCCCGGCACGGTCGACAGCCACGCCCACGTCGTGGGCGACACCTTCGTCGAGCGGCGCAGCTATACCCCGCCGCCCGCGCCGGGCCCGGAATACCTGCGGATGCTCGACGCCACTGGCATGACCTACGGTGTGCTGATCCAAGTCAGCGTGCACGGTGCCGACAACTCGGTGATGCTCGGCGTGCTGGCTGCGCACCGCGACCGGCTGCGCGGGGTGGCGGTCGTGGCCCCCGATGTCTCCGACACCGAACTGAGCCGCCTCGCCGACGCCGGCGTGGTCGGCCTGCGGCTCAACACGATCTCCGGCGGCGGGTTCGGGTTCGACCGGATCGACCGCTACGAGGCGATCTGCGCCGAGATGGGCTGGCACCTGCAACTGCTCACCAGCACCCGGCGGCTGGAGCCGGTGGCGTCGCGGATCGCGAGCCTGCGGGTACCGGTGGTCGTCGACCACCTCGGCGACGTCGAGGTGGCCGGCGGGCTGGGCCAGCCCGGCTGGAAGCTGCTGCTCGAACTGGTCAGGGACGGGGTCTGGGCGAAGCTGTCCGGCGCGTTCCGGCTCTCCAGCGAGCCTGGCTACGCCGACATCATCCCGTTCGCGCGGGAGCTGGTGGACGCCGCGCCGGACCGCTGCGTGTGGGGTTCGGACTGGCCTCAGGTCGGCTTCTGGGGCCGGATGCCCAACGTCGGCGAGCTGCTTGACCTGCTGGCCGACTGGGTGCCGGATCCCGCGACCCGGCGGGCGCTGCTGACCGCCAACGCGCACCGCCTCTACGGCTTCCCCGGCTCGCCCTGAGCCGGCACCGCCCACCAACGAGAGAAAGAAGAAGCACGTGCTGACAGACGCGCCCGCGGTGTTGCGGGAGTTGCTGGCCAAGCCGGGGCTGCTGCGGGCCCCGGGAGTATTCGAGGGACTCGGCGCCCACCTGGTCCGCCGGGCCGGGTTTTCCGCGGCCTACCTGACCGGGGCCGGGGTCGCGGTGTCCGGCTACGGCCTGCCGGACATCGGCCTGGTCACCGGCTCGGAGATGGTGGACCGCGTCGCGCTGGTGGTGCAGGCCAGCGGGCTGCCGGTGATCGCGGACGCGGACACCGGCTACGGCAACGCCATCAACGTCGTGCGCACGGTGCGCGGCTACGAGCGGGCCGGGGTCGCGGCCATCCAGCTGGAAGATCAGGCGTTCCCCAAACGATGCGGTCACCTGACCGGCAAGGAACTGGTCAGCGCCGACGAGTTCGCACGCAAGCTGCACGCGGCCCTGGACGCGCGGGAAGCCGGCACCGTCATCATCGCCCGCACCGACGCCCGCGGGCCCGCCGGGATCGACGAGGCGATCACCCGGGCGAACCGGTACGCCGCGGAGGGCGCGGACCTGATCTTCGTCGAGGCGCCTGAGTCCCGCGACGAGATCGAACGGGTCGCCGCCGAGGTCGACGCGCCGCTGGTGTTCAACGTGGTCCCGTCCGGCCGTAGCCCCGAAATCGGCGAGGACGACCTGGAACGGCTCGGGTACAAGCTCGCGATCTACCCGGGTGCGTTGCTCGGCCCGGTGGTGTCGGCCATGGCGACGTCGCTGGCCGGCCTGGGCGGGCGGCCCGCCGGGGAGGTCGCCGGGCCCGCCGGCGTGTTCGGCCTCGTGGGCTTGGGCGAATGGACCGAGCTTGACCAGCGATACCAGTGACAGGAAAGGGATTCCCATGAGCATGACCATGATCGAGAAGATCCTGGCCCGCGCGTCCGGGCAGGACCGGGTCAGCGCGGGCGATACGGTCGTGTGCCGCGTCGACATGAACGTCCTGATCGACCTGATGTTCACGAACTGGCCGGACCCGGTGAAGATCGCCGATCCCACCCGGACCGCGATCATCATGGACCACGCGGTGCCCGCGCCCACGCTCGCCGACGCGAACGGAGGGATGGCCGCGCGCGAATTCGCCCGGTCGTTCGGTATTGAGAAATTTTTTGACGTCGGTCGGCACGGCATCTGCCATCAGGTCATCGCGGAGAACGCGCTCGCCTTGCCTGGTCAGGTGCTGACCTGCACCGACTCGCACACCTGCGCCGGCGGCGCGTATAACACCGCGGCCCGCGGGCTCGGCCCAGCCGAGGTGATCGCGATCTTGTGCACCGGCCAGACCTGGTACACCGTCGGCCCGACCATCCGTTATGAGCTGGCGGGCGAGCTGCCGCCGGCATCGGCGGCAAGGACGTGTTCCTGTATCTCGCCAACGCCTGGGGTGATGCCACCAACCACAACCTGGAGTTCGGCGGGCCGGGGCTGGCGTCGGTGCCGATGAACGACCGGCGCACCATCGCCACCCAGGGCGCGGAGATCTCCGCGGACTTCACCACCTTCGGTTTCGACGACCGCTGCGCGGAATTCCTCGACGCCCACGACGCCGGGGACTACCAGCCGGCCGACCCCGACCCCGGCGCGGTCTACTCCGACGTCCGGACCATCGACCTGAGCGCGCTGGAGCCGTACATCGCGCGGCCGGGCAAGGTCAGCGGCAACGCGCTGCCGGTGTCGCAGGTCGAGCACCGCAGCGTGCAGCAATGCTTCATCGGCTCGTGCGCCAACGGGCAACTGGAGGACCTGCGCATCGCCGCCGGGATCCTCGACGGCCGGTCGGTGGCCGCCGGGGTGCGCCTGATCGTCACCCCGGCCTCGCAGGCCGTCTACCTCGACGCCGTCCGGCTGGGCTACGTCGAGAAGCTCGCCAAGGCCGGCGCGGTGGTCACCAACTCCACCTGCGGCGCCTGCTTCGGCTACCACATGGGCCTGGTCGGCGACGGCGAAGTGTGCTTGACCGCCAGCACCCGCAACTTTCGCGGCCGGATGGGCAGCCCCAGCGCGGAGATCTACATGGCCTCCACCGCCACCGTGGCGACCTCCGCGATCACCGGCCGGATCACCGACCCCAGGGAGGCACTGGCATGAACTACGAACTCAGCGGGCGGGCATGGGTGTTCGGCGACAGCATCGACACCGACGCCATGTATCCCGGCTTCGCGATGAAACTGCCGATACCCGAGGCCGCGCGGCACGTCTTCTATGACCTGCGGCCCGGCTGGACCGACGAAGTGCGGCCCGGCGATATCGTCGTGGCGGGCCGCAACTTCGGCATCGGCTCCAGCCGGCCGGTCGCCGCGCTGATGCGCCACCTCGGCGTCACCGCCCTGGTGGCCGAGGAGTTCAACTCGCTGTTCTTGCGGAACGCGATCAACAACGGGCTGCCCGCGCTGACCGTGCCGGGCGTCCGCAACCTGGTCCGCGAGGGCGACGAGATCACCATCCAGCTGGCCGAGGGCTGGCTGGCGGCCGGCGGCCGGCGCATCGAGGCCGCGCCGCTGCCCCGGATGGTGCTGGACATCCTCGACGCCGGCGGCCTGCTGCCGCGGCTGGTCGCGGACGGCTACCTGCCCCGGCGGGACGCGGCATGACCGGAGCCGAGCAGACCGGAGTCCGCTGCGTGCTGATGCGCGGCGGTACCAGCAAGGGACTGTACTTCCACGAGGCCGACCTGCCCGGGCCGGGACCGCGGCGGGACGCGATGCTGCTGCGGCTGATGGGCTCCCCGGACGTCCTGCAGATCGACGGCCTGGGCGGCTCCCGGCCCATCACCTCCAAGGCCGCGATCATCGCGCCGTCCGCGCGCGACGACGCCGATGTGGACTACACCTTCGCGCAGGTGGAGATCGACCGCGCCGGTGTCGGCTACGCGGGCAACTGCGGCAACATCTCGGCCGGGGTGGGACCCTTCGCCGTGGATGAGGGCCTGGTCGAGGCGGGCGAGCCGGTGACCAGGGTCCGGATCTTCAACACCAACACCCAGGCCCTGATCGTCGCCGAGGTGCCGGTCCACGGCGGGCGCGCGCGGGTGACGGGGGACCTGGCCATCCCCGGCGTGCCCGGCACCGGCGCCGAGATAGTGATGAACTGGGTCGCCACGATCGGCGCCAAGACCGGCCGCCTGCTGCCCACCGGGCGGGCGGTAGACGAGATCACGCTGGAGAGCGGCGCGACGGTTCGGGCGACGCTGTGCGACGCCGGCAACGCGTGCGTGTGGGTGCTCGCCACCGAACTCGGCCGCACCGGCAGCGAGCTCGCCGAAGAGATCAACCAGGACGCCGGCCTGATCGGCATCACGCGGGAAATCCGAGGCAAAGCCGCCGTCCTCATGGGACTGGCGACCGACTGGGCGCGGGTCGACAAGCAGTCGCCGGGCCTGCCGATGGTCGGGCTCGTCGCACCGCCGGAGGGATATCGCACCCTGTCCGGGGGCGAGGTCGAGGAGAAGCAGATGGATCTGCGGGCCCGGCTGCTGTTCATGAACCGGTTGCACGAGAGCATCGCCGGGTCGGGCTCGATCTGCCTGGCCGCCGCGTCAAAGACTCCCGGTTCCGTTGTCGAGGCGGTGACCGCCGGGCGGCGGCCGGGTGAACTGCTGATCGGCCACCCCTCCGGCATCACCCCGGCGAAGGTCGAAACCCGCGGCGGCCCCGGCGGCGTCACCTTCGACGTCCTCGGCTTCAGCCGCACCGCCCGGCGGCTGATGGACGGCACCGCCTACTACCCACCACTGGATCAGGGAAATGCATCATGACAGGCCTGATACCGGGACCCATCCTTGCTCACCTTCCGGACAGTGCCACGCCACGGAAGGGCCGAT
>CAVWOM010000011.1:0-251668 GCA_963756575.1 uncultured Actinomycetota bacterium
ATTTCCGTCCAGATCGGGGATGAGCTTATCGATGGGACCGCGGCCAGCCGGCTGTCCGCCGTCCGGCGCAAGCTGGCGAGCTGACGATGGCCGCCAATCCGCCGAGGAAAGACACCAAGCCGGAAGACCACGTACGGAGAGAAAGAGACAATGGCTGAGCTGACGATCCGGCCGGACGAGATCCGGGACGCGCTGGCGCGCTTCGTCCAGGACTACGAGCCAGAAGGTGCCTCACGGGAAGAGGTAGGCACCGTTATCGAGTGCGGCGACGGCATCGCCCGGGTCGAGGGACTGCCCTCCGTCATGGCCAACGAGCTGCTCGTATTCGAGAACGGCGTCCGGGGCCTCGCGCAGAACCTGGACGTGCGCGAGATCGGCGTGGTCATCCTCGGCGAGTTCAACGAGATCGAGGAAGGCCAGCAGGTCCGCCGCACCGGCGAGATCCTGTCGGTGCCGGTCGGCGACAGCTTCCTCGGCCGCGTCGTCGGCCCGCTGGGCGAGCCGCTGGACGGCAAGGGCCCGATCGAGGACACCGAGCTGCGTCCGCTGGAGACCCAGGCGCCGTCCGTGGTCGAGCGCCAGCCGGTGAAGGAGCCGCTGCAGACCGGCATCAAGGCCATCGACGCGATGACCGCCATCGGCCGGGGCCAGCGGCAGCTGATCATCGGCGACCGGCAGACCGGCAAGAGCGCCATCGCCATCGACGCGATCATCAACCAGAAGGCCAACTGGGAGTCCGGCGATCCGGTCAGGCAGGTCCGCTGCGTCTACGTCGCCATCGGCCAGAAGGGCTCGACGATCGCGCAGGTGCGCGGGTCCCTGGAGGAGGCGGGCGCGCTCGAGTACACCACGATCGTGGCCGCGCCGGCCTCGGACCCGGCGGGGTACAAGTACATCGCGCCGTATACCGGTTCGGCCATCGCGCAGCACTGGATGTACCAGGGCAAGCACGCCCTGATCATCTTCGACGACCTGTCCAAGCAGGCCGAGGCGTACCGCGCCATCTCGCTGCTGCTGCGCCGCCCGCCGGGCCGCGAGGCTTACCCGGGCGACGTGTTCTACCTGCACTCGCGGCTGCTCGAGCGCTGCGCCAAGCTCTCCGACGAGCTGGGCGGCGGGTCGCTGACCGGGCTGCCGATCATCGAGACCAAGGGCAACGACATCTCGGCCTACATCCCGACGAACGTCATCTCGATCACCGACGGCCAGATCTTCCTCGAGACCGACCTGTTCAACTCCGGTGTCCGGCCCGCTATCAACGTCGGCCGCTCGGTGTCGCGAGTCGGCGGTAACGCGCAGGTCAAGGCGATGAGGTCGGTCGCCGGCAACCTGCGCCTCAACCTGTCGCAGTACCGCGACCTGGAGGCGTTCGCCGCGTTCGCGTCCGACCTGGACGCGGCCTCCCGGGCCCAGCTCGACCGCGGCGCCCGGCTGGTCGAGCTGCTCAAGCAGCCGCAGTACGCGCCGTTCCCGGTCGAGGAGCAGGTCGTCTCGATCTGGGCGGGCGGCAACGGCTACCTGGACGACGTGCCGGTCGAGGACGTCAGCCGGTTCGAGACCGACTTCCTGGACTACCTGCGCCGGTCGCACGCCGGCATCCTGCAGACGATCAGGGAGACGCTCCAGCTGTCCGAGGACACGGTCGCGTCGCTCAAGGACGCGGTCGACGAGTTCCGCAAGGGCTTCGAGACCAGCGCGGGCGAGCTGCTCAGCGCCGAGGACGAGAACGCCGAGCCGCTGGAGAGCGAGGAGCAGGAGAAGATCGCCCGCCGCCGCCAGCCCGAACCCGAGAAGAAGTAGCCGATGGCAGCCCAGCTTCGCCTGGTCCGGCGGCGGATCTCCTCCGTGCAGTCGATCGCCAAGATCACCCGCGCGCAGGAGCTGATCGCGTCGTCCCGGATCGTCAAGGCGCAGCAGCAGATGCGGTCCGCCGAGCCCTACGCGCGGGAACTTACCCGCGCGGTGGAGGCGGTGATCAGCCGGTCCAACACGATCGACCACCCGTTCACCAAAGAGCCGGAGCACCGGAACCGGGCCGCGGTGCTCATCTTGACCAGCGACCAGGGCTTCGCGGGCGCCTACAACGCCAACGTCCTGCGGGAGGCGACCCGGCTGCGGGCGGCGCTGCGCGAGGACAACGTCGAGCCGGTGCTGTACGTGACCGGCCGCAAGGGCATCGGCTGGCACCGGTTCCGCGAGCTGGACCTGGCGGAGAGCTGGGACGGCTTCTCCGCCGCGCCGCGGTACCGGGACGCGGAGGTGATCTCCGACCTGCTGATCGAGGCCTTCAACGCCGGGGCCGACGAGGGTGGGGTGGACGAGGTCCACCTGGTCAGCACGGATTTCGTGTCCATGCTGACCCAGCGGCCCTCGGTGCGCAGGCTGCTGCCGCTTGAGATCGAGGAAACCGACGAGCCCAGCCCGTCCGGGCCGCTGCCCCAGTACGAGTTCGAACCCGGGCCCGAGGAAGTCCTCAACGCGCTGATGCCGCAGTACGTGGCGAGCCGGATCTACTACGCGATGCTGGAGGCCGCCGCGGCCGAGCTGGCGGCGCGGCGACGCGCCATGAAGGCGGCCACCGACAACGCGGGTGACCTGCTCGAGACCCTGACCCGTGAGGCGAACAACGCCCGGCAGGCCGAGATCACCCAGGAAATCAGCGAGATCGTGGGCGGCGCCAACGCCCTGGCCGACGCAAGTGCAACGGATGAGTGAGGAAGACATGACCGCGACCGACGAGAAAACACCCGAGAGCGGCGAAGCCGTCGCGAGCACCGGCCGCGTGGCGCGGGTCATCGGCCCCGTCGTCGACGTGGAGTTCCCGGGCGACGCCATGCCGGAGATCTACTACGCGCTGCACACCGACGTCACCATCGGCGAGGAGACCCGCCTGCTGACCCTCGAGGTCGAGCAGCACATCGGCGACAACATCGTGCGGGCCATCGCCATGCAGCCCACCGACGGCCTGGTCCGCGGGGCCGAGGTGGTCAACACCGGTGCGCCCATCGAGGTGCCGGTCGGCGACGTCACCAAGGGCCACGTATTCAACGCCCTGGGCGAGTCCCTCGACGTGCCCACCTCGTCGCTGGACATCCAGGAGCGCTGGCCGATCCATCGCGACCCGCCGCCGCTGGACCAGCTCGAGCCGCGGACCCAGATGTTCACCACCGGCATCAAGGTCATCGACCTGCTGACCCCGTACGTGCTGGGCGGCAAGATCGGCCTGTTCGGCGGGGCCGGCGTGGGCAAGACCGTGCTCATCCAGGAGATGATCCGCCGGGTCGCCCAGAACTTCGGCGGCGTGTCCTGCTTCGCCGGGGTGGGGGAGCGTACCCGTGAGGGCAACGACCTGTTCCTGGAGATGACCGAGTCCGGCGTCATCGCCGACACCGCCCTGGTGTTCGGCCAGATGGACGAGCCGCCGGGCACCCGGCTGCGGGTCGGCCTGACCGCGCTGACCATGGCCGAGTACTTCCGCGACGTCCAGGGCCAGGACGTGCTGCTGTTCATCGACAACATCTTCCGGTTCACCCAGGCCGGCTCCGAGGTGTCCACCCTGCTCGGCCGGATGCCGTCGGCCGTGGGCTACCAGCCCACGCTGGCCGACGAGATGGGCCAGCTGCAGGAGCGGATCACCTCGACCCGCGGTCACTCGATCACCTCGATGCAGGCCATCTACGTACCCGCCGACGACATCACCGACCCCGCCCCGCACACGGTGTTCGCCCACCTCGACGCCACCACCACGTTGTCCCGGGCCATCACCGAGAAGGGGATCTACCCGGCGGTGGACCCGCTAGACTCCACGTCACGGATCCTGGACGCCAGGTACATCGGCCAGGACCACTACGACGTGGCCCGTGAGGTGCAGCGGATCCTGCAGCGGTACAAGGAGCTGCAGGACATCATCGCCATCCTCGGTGTCGACGAACTCGGCGAGGAGGACAAGATCACGGTGCAGCGGGCTCGCCGGATCGAGCGGTTCCTGTCCCAGCCCATGTTCGTGGCCGAGCAGTTCACCGGCCAGCCGGGCGTGTTCACCCCGCTCGAGGAGACCATCTCCTCGTTCAAGGCGATCGCCGAGGGCAAGTACGACAACCTGCCCGAGCAGGCGTTCTACATGGTCGGCGGGATCGAGGACGTCGAGAAGAAGGCCAGGGAGCTGGAACGGTGACGCTGCAGGTAGCGCTGGTGATACCGGACCGCGAGCTGTGGTCCGGCGAGGCCAGGACGGTGATCGCCAAGACCACCGAAGGTGACATCGGAGTGCTCAGCGGGCACTCGCCGGTGTTCGGCATCCTGGCCGAGGGCAGCCTGGTCGAGATCCTCAGCGACGAGGCCGACCCGGTACGCGCCGCGGTCAGCGGCGGGTTCCTGTCGGTGGCCGACAACCGGGTATCGATCCTGGCCGAGCGGGCCCTGCTCAGCGACGAAGTGAACAAGGACGAGGCGCGGCGCGAACTCGACACCGCGCTGTCCGATGCCGACGGAGGACCTGAGGAGCCGTCCGAGGCCAAGTACGCCAGGGCGCTGCTGCGGGCCGCTGGGGACCAGGCTTAGCCTTCGGTGGGCGGGGCGCTGGCGCTTGATGCAGCCTGGCTCCTCGCCGCCTTCCTGGTCATCTTGGTGCTGGCCGCCGTCGGTATCGCCGGGCGCAGGTTCCTGCTCGAGCGCGGCGGCGGCACGGTCGAGTGCGGCCTGCGCAAGGAGAACGGCTCCTGGCGTCTTGGCGTGGCCAGGTACCGGGGTGAGGAACTGCGCTGGTACGGCATTTTCGGCCTGTCGGTGCGCCCGGACGAGGTCTTCCCGCGCCGTGACCTGGCCGTGGTGTCCCGTCGCACGCCGACGGAAGCCGAGGCGGCCAGCCTGGGGCCGGGCATGATCGTGGTGGTATTCCGCTTCGGCGAGGATGCCACCCAGCTCGCCCCCGGGGCCTCCGGTTCCGACGGCGCCTCCGCCTCGGGTGATGCTTCCGATGGCGGAGGTACCGGCGGGGGGCCCGTGGGTACCGTCGAGCTGGCCTTGGGCGAGGCGGCCCTGACCGGGCTGCTGTCCTGGCTCGAGGCCTCGCCGCCCGGCTATCACCTGAGCGCCGACCTCTAACGGCCCGCGGACAACCAGGTTCTCGCCTCGCTCCTTCAGCCGCGCTCGCCGCCTGGCTTCCACAACACGTCATCGTGGCCCGTGTTGGCCTGCCGGGACAAGATGAACAGCAGGTCGGACAGCCGGTTCAGGTAGCGGGCGGTCAGCGGGTTCACCGAATCGCCGTGCTCCTCCAGCGCGGCCCACGCGCTGCGCTCGGCTCGCCGGGTCACGGTCCGCGCCGAATGCAGCAGCGTCGCCCCCGGGCTGCCGCCCGGCAGCAGGAAGCTGCGCAGCGTCGGCAGCGCCGAATTGAAGGCGTCGCACTCGCTCTCCAGCCGGGTGATGTAGGGTTCGTCGATCCGCAGCGGCGGGTAGGGCGGCGGTTGGTCGCTGATCGGGTTGGCTAGGTCCGCGCCGACGTCGAACAGCTCGTTCTGCACCCGGGAGAGCACCTGCGAGATGTCCGCCGCGAGATTACCGAACGTAATCGCCACGCCGATGGCGCAGTTCGCTTCCTCGGTGTCGGCGTAGGCGGCCAGGCGCGAGTCCGTCTTGGCCACCCGGCTGAGGTCGGCGAGAGCGGTGGTGCCATCGTCGCCGGTCCGGGTGTAGATGCGGGACAGAACGACCGGGTTTTCGCTGGGGTTGCGGGCCATGAACCCACCCTAAGGGAAGGGCCGGGCGAACCTCGCAGAACGCCCGCGACCAAAAAGAGACCAATCGATTGACCAGGGGTGTTCACATTCAGCGCACGATGTGGCATCGTATCACTACGGTTAGTGATCACGCAGGTGATCAGCAGCCGCCAGGAGGCTCTTGTCTCCCAGCGCTGTCACCGTGCGTGTCTGCCATGTCATGCATGCCAGACCGCGACACGTCCGGGTCCGGCGGTTCTCGGGGGCCCGCCGGACCCGGACACTGCTAGCCCGCTCGCTCTGCTAGCCCGCTCGCTCTGCTAGCCCCCTTTGCCGCTAGCCCCCTTCGTCGCCGGGGCGCCCGCAGCTCCCGTCTTCCTTCCTCGCTCCTCGCAGGCTCCTCGCTCGTCAGTCCAGACGGGAGCGCGCCACTTTGGCTCGCGGGAGGCGGACCGGCGCAGGTTTCATCCTGTCGCAGGAGTCTGTAGGGGCGGTACCGGGGGTCTCGTGCGCCTCGTGTGTCCCAGACGCCTCGTGCCGGGCCTGGTGCGGGCCTGGTGCGGACCGGGTGCGGACCGAGTCGATGCTCCACTTCGATCCGGCAGCCGCCAATGCCGCTAGTTAAGTTGATCATGAGCGTCAGCTGGGCGGCGACGTCATGAAACCGGGCTTGCAGCGCGTCCGGACGCACTCGAAGCCCGGTTTCATGACGTCACGGCTGGCCCGTGGCGCTCAGATCGCGGTGCTGGCGGTGCTGGCGGTGCCAGTGTTACCTGAACCTGGTTCCAGGATCCCGTACCCGGCAGCGACTACAAGCCAAGCGGCATGGGTGGTAACCGGGTCGATGCTCCATTGACCCGATCCCGGCGTCGGCGCTGCAGCCGACTACGAGTGACGGATGCGGCGGCCGGGACAGGTGTTACCACCGCGACCTCTGGGGACACAACTAGGGCGCGACCCCAGCCACAAAGCCCCCAGCCACAAAGCCCCGCAGCCGCAAAGCACCCAAAGCCCCGCAGCCACAAAGCCCGCAGCCCCGCACCCACCAAACCCCGCAGCTCACCGCCCCGTCGGCCCTCCCAACACCACAGGGCGTTATTGTTCCCCTTATCCCATTAGGAGAGCGCCGTGTATGACTACATCATCGTCGGGGCCGGGAGCGCGGGCTGCGTGCTGGCGGCGCGGCTGTCCGCCGACTCGGGCGTCAAGGTCCTGCTCCTCGAGGCCGGGCCGCCCGACGACGCCGACGAGATCCGCGCCCCCGCCGCGCTGAACCGCCTGTTCCAGACGAACTATGACTGGAACTACACCACCGTCCCGCAGCACCGGGCGGGCGGCCGGAGCGTGTACTGGCCGCGCGGCAAGACGCTGGGCGGCTCCAGCAGCATGAACGCGATGATCTACATCCGCGGCAACCGCCACGACTTCACCAGCTGGCGGGACGAACACGGCTGCACCGGCTGGGGCTACGAGGACCTCATGCCCTATTTCCGGAGGGCCGAGGACAACTCCCGCGGCGCCAGCGCGTACCACGGCGCCGGTGGCCCCCTGGCCGTCAGCGACCCCCGGTACAAGTCAAAAGCCTGCGAGGCCTTCATCCAGGCCGCCCAGGAGCAGGGCGCCAAGGCCAACGACGACTTCAACGGCCCGCGCCAGGACGGCGTCGGCTGGTACCAGACCACCATCAGGAACGGCCAGCGCTGCTCGGCCGCCGCGGCCTACCTGCACCCCGCCATGACCAGGACGAACCTCACCGTCCAGACCGACGCCCTGGTCACGAAGGTGATCATCGAAAATAACCGGGCCGTCGGCGTCGGCTACCTGCACCACGGCGAGCCGAAGACCGAGCAGGCCAACGCCGAGGTCATCCTCTGCGGCGGCGCGGTCAACAGCCCGCAGCTGCTGATGCTGTCCGGCGTCGGCCCGGCCGAGCACCTGATCGAGATGGGCATCGACGTGGTGGCGGAAAGCCGCGGCGTCGGCCAGAACCTCAGCGACCACCCGGTGCTGCCCGTCATCTGGTCGACGCCCAGGCTCCGCGGCCTGTGGGAAAAGGCGGACACTAAAAACCTGCTGCGCTGGCAGCTCACCCACCGCGGCCCGCTGGCCAGCAACGTGGCCGAGTCGGGCGGCTTCGCCCACTCCGAGCCCGGGCTGCCCGCGCCGGACCTGCAGCTGCACGTGCTGCCGGCGCCGTACGTGAACCAGGGCCTCGACGATCCCGCCCAGCGGGCCATGACGGTCCTGGTCGGCCTGGTCGACGTGGCCAGCCGGGGCCGGATCAGGCTGCGCAGCGCCGATCCCCGGCACCGCCCGGCCATCGACCCGGGCTACCTGTCGGACGAACGGGACGGCCGGGCGCTGGCGGCCGGGCTGAAGATGGCCCGGGAGTTCGTCACGGCCAAGCCGATGGCCGAGATCTGCTCCAGCGAGCTGGCGCCGGGCGCGCACGTGCGCTCCGACGCCGACCTCCTGCAGTACGTGCGGAGCAGCGTGGTGACCCTCTACCATCCGGTCGGCACCTGCTCGATGGGCGGCGAGTCGCGGTGGAACAGCGTCGTCGACCCCGAGCTGAGGGTCCGCGGCGTGACCGGGCTCCGGGTGGTCGACGCGTCGGTGATGCCGTTCGTGCCGCGCGGGAACACCAACGCGCCCACGATCGCGATCGCCGAGCGGGCCGCCGACCTCATCGCCGGCCGCGCTCCGCTGGCCGCGTCCGACCCCGCCGACCCGATCGACGCCATGGTGACCGCGGCTAGCTAAGAACGCGACCGCCGCGGCCGGTACAGCCGCCCGTGCAGCAGCGTCATCACGGTCACGATCCGCCGCATGTCCTTGTCGGTCCGGCCGAACGAGGTCAGGTTCACCGGCGGCTTCATCCGCTGCCGGGTAATGGCCTTCGGGCGGCAGAACTCCCGCAGCCCGTCGGCCCCGTGGATCCGCCCGAACCCGGACTCGCCCACCCCGCCGAACGGCAGGGCCGGCACGATCGCGAACCCGACCACCGAGTTCACCGAGGTCATCCCGGTCCGCAGCGACCGCGCCGCCGCCATGGCCGCCCCGCGATCACGAGAAAACACGGCCGACCCGAGCCCGTACCGCCCCGCGTTGGCGAACGACACCCCTTCGGCCAGGTTCGCCACCGGTGTCACCGTCACCGTCGGGCCGAACGTCTCTTCCGTCACCGCCGCCGAATGCTCAGGCACCTCGGTGAGCACGACCGGCCGCACGTACGGCGGAGCCACCGCGTCCGGGCCGCCGACCGCGGACTTACCGCCCCGGGCCAGCGCGTCGGCCACGTGCTTGGCCACGGTCTCCGGCTGCGACGGCAGCGTCATCGGCCCGTAGGAAGCCTCGCCGTCGAATCCCGGCCGCAGGTCGGCGACCTTGAGAGTCAGCCGCTCCATGAACGAGTGGTACACCGCGTCGGCCACGTAGACCCGCTCGATCCCGATGCAGGTCTGCCCGGCGTTGGACATCGCCCCCCAGGCGGCCGCGTCGGCCGCCGCCTCGAGGTCGGCGTCGGCCGCCACCAGCATCGCGTCCTTGCCGCCGCACTCGGCCAGCACCGGCGTGAGGGTGTCCGCCGCCGCCGTCATGACCTTGCGCGCGGTCGCCGCCGAGCCGGTGAAGGCGATCTTGGCCACGCCGCTGCGAGCCAGCGACTCTCCGGTCGAGCCGGCCCCGGTGATCAGCTGCAGGACCGGCTTGACGTCTCCGAACACCTCCAGGGCGGAGGCGAACGACCGGACCAGCCAGCTCCCGGTGGCCGGGGTCAGCTCGGACGGCTTGAACACGACCGCGTTCCCGGCCGCGAGCGCGTACGCGATCGAGCCGACCGGGGTGAAGACCGGGTAGTTCCACGGCCCGATCACGCCGATCACGCCGAGCGGCTGGTACTCCAGCGTCGCCGCCTGGTTGAGGGCGGCCAGGCCCGGGCGTACCCGGCGCGGGCGCAGCACCTTGCGGGCGTGCCTGGCGGCCCAGTCGATGTGCACGATGGCCAGGATGATCTCCAGCCGGGCGTCGTCCAGCGGCTTGCCGGTCTCCTCGTGCACCAGCTGGGCCAGCCGGCCCAGGTACCGGGTCAGGTGCGACTTCCAGGCGAGCAGCCGCAGCCGCCGCCCGGACCAGTCGAGTCCGGCCCACCACGCCGCGGCCTCATGGGCCTGGGCCACGGCGGCCTCTACCTCTCGGCGCCCGTGTACGGGGAAGGTGGCCAGCACTTCCCCGGTCGCCGGGTTTACTGTCTCAAGCATCGCCTGACCAGTAAAGCATCGAGCCTCGCCTGATAGCTACGCTGGGGTTCGTGCCGTCCCGCCCGTACGTCCTGCTGTCCTGCGCCACGTCCGCCGACGGCTACCTGGACGACGCCAGCCCGCACCGGCTGATCCTGTCCGGGCCCGCTGACCTGGACCGCGTGGACACCGAACGAGCGGGCTGCGACGCCATCGTGGCCGGCGCGAGCACGGTCCGCCAGGACAACCCGCGGCTGCTGATCAGGGACCCGCGGCGCAGCGCCCGCCGGACCGCTCGCGGCCTGCCCGCGCATCCCGCCCGGGTGACCCTCACCGCCACCGGCGACCTGGATCCGGCCGCCCGTTTCTTCGCTCCGGGCGCGCTCCGCCTGGTCTACTGCGCCACCCCCGCCCTGGCCCGGACCCGGGACCGCCTGCAGGATGCCGCCGTAGTCATCGACGCGGGCGATCCGCTGTCCCTCCCCTTCATGCTCGATGATCTGGCCGAACGAGATATCCGTCGCGTCATGGTCGAAGGCGGCGCGCGGCTCCTCGGCCAATTCTTCACGGGCGGCCTGGCCGATGAATTCCAGCACGCCGTGGCCCCGTTCTTCATCGCCGACCCCGCCGCCCCCCGGCTGGATCTGCCGTCGCCCGCCCCGGACGGCCCGATGACCCTGGCCGGGTCGTCCCGTGTCGGCGAGATCGCCGTGCTGCGCTACCTGCTCGGCCCGGGCGGCCCGGACCACCGGTTCCTGCGCTGGGCGGTCGAGCTGGCCCGGCTGTGCCCGCCGTCCGAGTCGGCGTTCTCGGTCGGCGCGGTGATCGTGGCGCAGGATGGCGAGGTGCTGGCCACCGGTTTCTCCCGCGAGCAGGAGGACCACGACCACGCCGAAGAGGTCGCCCTCCGCAAGCTCGGACCCGACCCCCGGCTCAAGCACGCCACCGTCTACAGCTCGCTGGTGCCCTGCGGGGCGCGGGCCTCACGCCCGCTGACCTGCGTCCAGCACATCGTCGCGGCGGGCATCCCGCGGGTCGTGTTCGCCTGGCGCGAGCCCCGGCTGTTCACCGACGGGCAGGGCGCCGAGCAGCTCCGCGCCGCCGGCCTCGACGTCACCGAGGTCCCCGAACTGGCCCCCCGGGCCCGGGCGGTGAACGCCCATCTCGTCGAGTCCAGTACCGCCTGAGCTCCGCTGGTCGCGGTTCGCGATCGGCGGTTACTTCTTCATCCTGGGCACGGCCTTCGCGGTGTGGGGGGCGCGGCTGCCCGCCATCAAGGAGTCGCTGCACCTCAGCGACGGGCGGCTGGGGCTGGCGCTGTTCGCGATGCCCGCCGGCAGCGTGCTGACGCTGCCGGTGAGCGGCCGGGTCGCCAACCGCGTCGGCCTGGCCCGGATGCTGCGGGTGGCCGGCGCGCTGAACCCGGCCGCGCTGGTCCTGCTCGGGCTGGCGCCGGACCTGGTCGTGCTGATGATCGCGCTGGCCGTCTACGGCGCCCTGTTCGGGCTGCTTGACGTGTCGATGAACGCCTGCGCGGCCCGGCTCGAGCTCGGCTACGGACGGCCCATCATGTCCTCGCTGCATGCCGCGTACAGCATCGCCGGGCTGGCCGGCGCCGGGATCGGCGGTATCTCGGCCTGGCTGGGCTTCAGCCCGCTGACCGCGTTCGCCGCGACCGCCGCCGCGCTGGCCGCCGGCAGCCTGCTGCTCGGCCCGCGGGTCGTGCTCCCCGAACCCCCGGCCATCCCGGAGCACGCCGGCGGCTCTCCGCGCCGCACGCTCAGGCAGATCACCACCGTGATCTGGATCCTCGGCCTGCTCGCCCTGTGCGGGCAGGTGGGGGAGGGCTCGGCCGGCGACTGGAGCGCCGTCTACCTGCACGTCAACCTGGGCACCTCGCCCGGCGTGGCCGCCGTGGGGCTGGGCGCGTTCTCGGTCGCGATGGCGGCCGGACGGCTGGCCGGCGACCGGCTGGCGGCCCGGTTCGGCCCGGTCCGGCTGGTCCGGGCCAGCGGCCTGGTCGCCGGGATCGGCCTGGCCGCCGGCCTGCTGGCCGGTTCGCCCGCGGCCGCCATCGCCGGCTTCGCCCTGCTCGGCGCGGGCCTGGCCGGGATCTTCCCGCAGATCGTCACCGTCGCCGCCCGGCTGGACCCCGCCCAGGCCGGCCGCAACATCGGCCGCATCGCCGCCGTGTCCTACTCGGGCCTGCTCAGCGGCCCGGTCGCGATCGGCGCCATCGCCTCCGCCGTCGGCCTGCGGAACGCCCTCCTCGTCCCGGCCGCCCTCGCCCTCGTCGTGACCGCGGCGGGCGGCTGGGCCATGATCGGGTCATGACCGTACGGTGGGGCGTGGCCGGGCCGGGGCCGATCGCCGGCAAGGTGATCGGGGACCTAGCCCATGTGCCGGACGCGGTCCTGACCGCCGTCGGCTCGCGTTCGGCCGGGCGGGCGCGGGCGTTCGCCGCCGCCTACGCCGCGTCGGCCGGCCCCGGCCGGGTCCCGGCGGCGCATGGTTCCTACCGGGACCTGATCGGCGACCCGGATGTGGACGTGGTCTACGTGGCCACCCCGCATCCGCACCACCGCGCCCTGGCCCTGGCCGCGCTGGCCGCGGGGAAGGCGATCGTGGTCGAGAAGTCGTTCACCGTGACTCCGGCGGCGACCCGGGAGATCGTCGCGGCCGCGCGCACGGCCGGCCGCTTCGCCATGGAGGCGATGTGGACCCGGTTCTGCCCGGCCGTGGCCCGGCTGCGCGAACTGGTGGCCGACGGGGCGATCGGCGAGGTGTGCGCGGTGACCGCGGACCTGGGGGTGCGCCACCCGGTGGACCCGGCCACCCTGTCCTTGGACCCGGCCCAGGGGGACGGCCTGCTGTTCCACCTGGGGGTCTACCCGGTCTCGTTCGCCCAGATGCTGCTGGGCGCGCCGGATTCGGTCGTCGCGCACGGCGTCGTGCTCGCCAGCGGCGCCGACGTGGAGGAATCGGTGCTGCTGCGCTACCCGGGCGGCCGCTCGGCCCAGCTGTTCGCGTCGCTGCGCAGCCCCGCCCCCGGGGAGGCGCGGGTGCTCGGCACGGCCGGCTGGATCGGCGTGCCGCCGCGATTCCACTACGCCAGCCGGATCGTGCTGCACCGCACCGGGCGCGACCCGCAGGTCATCGACGCCCCGCTTACCGGCGCCGGCTACGCCCACGAGCTAGCCGAGGTCACCGCGTGCGTGGCCGCCGGGAACACCGAGAGCGCGATCATGCCGCTGGCCAACACGGTCGCCGTGCAGGACGTGATGAGCGAGATCGCCACCCAGCTCGGCCTGCGGGTGATCGAGGGCCCGGCCGAGCTGCCCTGAGGCGGCTCGGCCGGGCCGATGACTTAGCCGGCCGGGCCGCGTCTGTACCTAAGGGCTGCAGATCGCAGCCCGTGACCATGATCAGTCAGGAGGCCCCATGACTGCCGCACTACCTCCCGTCGTCGACGCGGACACCTGGCAGCACGAACTCGACGCGCTGCGGGTCCGGGAGAAGGCCGCGACTCGGGAACTCAACGCCGTCGCCGCGCAGCGGCGGGCGCTGCCGATGGTCAAGATGCCCGACTACACCCTGGAGGGGGAGCAGGGCCCGGTCCGGCTGGCCGACGTCTTCGAGGGCAAGTCGCAGCTGATCGTCTACAACCACATGTGGTTCCCCGGCGAGAAGTGGCAGTGCCCCGGCTGCACCGGGTTCACCTCGCAGTACACCCGGCTGGAGTTCCTGGACAGCTACGACGCCCGGTTCGTCATCGTCACCCAGGGCCCGATCTCCGAAGCTCTTGCTTACAAGCAGCGGGTCGGGAACAAGATGACCTGGTACTCCACGGCCAACAGCCCGTTCGGCAGCGACGTCGGGGCGCCGCCCGGCGGCGGCTTCGCGGTCAACGTGTTCCTGCGCGACGGGGACACCGTGTACCGCACCTGGCACACCAGCGGCCGCGGCACCGAGCAGCTCAGCCACAGCTTCGCGCTGATCGACCTGCTGCCCTACGGGCGCCAGGAGGAGTGGCAGGACTCGCCCGAGGGCTGGCCGCAGTCGCCTACCTACAGCCGCTGGTCCGGCTCCGAAGCCATCGCCGCGGCCTACGGGGTAGACGCGTAAGGCCGTCCTCGTCATTCGCGCTCGGTCACGCGAAGCCCGCGGGGCGGCGTCCACGACTCGATGACCAGCAACGTCGCCTCCGGGTTGAGCCGGGTGATGACGACCTCGCCGATGTCGGCCAGGAACTGATCCCCGTCAGCTTCTTCGCCGGGCGGTCCGGCCGGGACCGCCCGGCCGGCGATCTTCGCCTCGCCCGGCCACTCGGCTTCCTTGCCCTCCTGCGGGTGAACCACCGGGCCGTGCAGCGCGAACCTCGGATCCCGCCGCAGGTCTGCGCCCTTGCGCGCGCCTGGCATCGACCCGAACCTGAGCTCACCGCCGGCGAACTCGCACTCGATGCCCGAGATCCGCGGCGAGCCGTCGGCCCGCAACGTCGCGATGGTCTTGTGCCTGCCCGCGTCGAAGAGCCGCCGCACCCGCGCCGCGAACTCGGGTTCGGCCTGCTCCACGTCCTTCCACGCCACCATGGGCACAGTATGCCCCGGGTGCGCGTAACAATTTGGTAATCGGCGCTGGAACAATGCGCGCCTAAACCGGGACCTTTCCGAAATCTCGCTATCAAGGCCGGCTCGTCCTGTTATCTTCAGCCTTCCCTAAGGTTTTTCTGACTGTCGGAAGGTCGTCCGATGCGCCTGTCCAGAGCGAGTTCCGCCCGGCGGGCGTTCGCCGTCGCCGCCGTATTGACCGCCGTAGCCGGGGGCGCCGTCGCGGGCAGCACCGCCGCGCTCGCCAGCGGCGCGAGCGGACCGGGCGCTCTGATCGTGCACCCGGCCACCCACAACGTCCACGGCACGTTCATGGCGCCGGTCCCGTTCAGTGACCCGCAGTGCGAGGCCACCTTCCAGATCAAGTGCTACGTTCCCGACCAGGTCGAGGCGGCGTACAACCTGCCCTCCCTCTACCACGGCGGCATCACCGGCAAGGGCCGCACCATCGTGGTCGTCGACGCGTTCGGATCACCGACGATCGGCGACGACCTGCTGCAGTTCGACCAGTACCTGGGCCTGGGCACCCCCCCGCTGCGCGTCGTCAAGTTCGGGAAGATGCCGGCTTACAACTCCAGCAACGGCAACATGGTCGGCTGGGCCGGCGAGACCTCGCTGGACGTGGAGTACGCGCACGCCGGCGCCCCGGGCGCCAAGCTCGTGCTGGTCGAGGTGGGCAAGGACAACCTGCAGCAGCTCGCGCTCGCCGTCAAGTACGCGGTCCAGCACAAGCTCGGCGACGTGATCAGCCTGAGCTGGGGACTGCCCGAGCAGGACCTCGGGCGGCAGTTCGTCAACGCCTACAGCTCAATTTTCAGTCAGGCCGCGAAGAGCCACATCACGATCGTCGCGTCCTCCGGCGACAGCGGTGCATCCGGCCAGCAGAACGACGGCAGCAATTACCGCCACCCGGTCTCGAGCTGGCCCGCTACCAGCCCGTACGTGACCGCCGTGGGCGGCACCAGGCTGAACCTGAACGCCAGCGGCGGCCGCAACGGCCACGACACGGCCTGGAACGACACCTACAGCGCCGCGGTCAACAACTTCTTCTTCGGCAACTCAGGCCCGAACCCGCTGGCCACCGGCGGCGGGAAGTCCGTGTACTACGGCCGGCCCAGCTACCAGAAGGGCGTGCGCGGCGTCACCGGCGGCCAGCGCGGCATCCCGGACATCTCGATGAGCGCCTCGTGCAGCGTCGCGGTGAACGTCTTCGAGACCTACAGCGGCGGGCAGGGCGGCTGGACCGCGTCCTGCGGCACCAGCGAATCGGCCCCGATGTTCGCGGCCATCGTCGCGCTCGCCGCCCAGGAGGCCGGCCACGGGCTCGGGCTGATCAACCCGGCGCTTTACGCCCTCGCGGGCAAGCACGCCGCGGGCATCGTCCCGGTGGCGTCCGGCAACAACACCGTCTCGTTCTCCGGCGTGACGGTGCACGGCTACTCCGTCCGCAAGGGCTACAACCTGGTTACCGGGCTCGGCAGCGTCAACGGCAAGAGCTTCGTCCCGGAACTCGCGCACGCGGCTTAAGGGGCCAGCGGGTCACGGCTCCGGCGGGTCACGGCGTCAGCGGGTCACGGCGTCAGCGGGTCACGGCGTCAGCGGGTCACGGCGTCAGCCGGTAGAAGCGCAGCATGTCCGCCTCGACCGGGAGGATTTCCAGGCCCTGGAAGCCCGCTTCCAGGGCGTACCGGCGCAGCGTGGCCGGCCGCATCACGGCCCCGGTCGCGGCGGTGTCCGGGTCGCCCATGACCGCGGGCAGGCAGGCGACCACGCTCCAGGCGTAGTGGTACTGCTCCGCGACCGAGGCGGGGGCGGCGAACTCGTCCTCGGTCCGTTCGTCGGCCACGATGACGCAGCCCGGTTCGGCGAGCATCCCGCGGGCCGCGCGCAGCGCATCGACCGGGCGGGACATGTCGTGCAGCCCTTCGAGGATCGTCACCAGGTCGTACCGGCCGGACACGCTGGGACTGGACACGTCCGCGGCGGTGAACGTGACCCGGTCCGTCAGGCCGGCTTCGGCCGCGTGGCGCCGGGCCGCCCCGATCGCATCGGTGTCCAGGTCGAAGCCGTCGACGCTGATCAGCGGGTACGCCTGCGCCAGGGCGATGCTGGACCAGCCCGTCCCGCAGGCCAGGTCCGCCACCCGGGCCGGCGGCTCGGCGCGCAGCCGCCGGTCCACGTCCGCGATGGCGGGCAGCCATTCCCGGCCCAGCCGGTTGAGGAACGTCGCCCGGTTGAACTCCGGCCGGCCCTCCGGTGCCCACGGCAACGGAGGAGGCGCGCCGCCGCTGCGGAACGCCTCGGCTAGCTCGGCCATCCGGCGGGCGGCGCGGACGATCTCGGTGCCCTTGAACGCCTCGTAGCGGGCGTCGCCGGGGTCGGCGAGAACAGGCACGTGCCCCGGCGGGATGGAGTACCGCCTGGCCAGCGGCCCGGCCGCCGGATCATCGGTCTCCAGCAGCCCGCTGGCCGCGTGGTGCTCCAGCCATTCCCGGATGTACCGCTCGGCTGTGCCCGTCCGCGCGGCCAGTTCCCCGGACGTCGCCGGGCCGCCGGCCCGCAGGGCCTGGTACAGCCCCAGCCGCTCGCCCAGGTACACGGTGAGCAGTTCGAGCGCTCCGGCCATGTCCCGGAACAGCCGGTCCGCCAGCCCTGCCGCATCACCAGGTTCGCCCGTCCCGCCCCCGTGCTCGTCAACTCCCATACCGCCCAAGCTACTGGTCGTCTCCCTGCCCTGCGCTATCCGGTAACCGTGGCGAGGCAATCGGCGCGGACGAACTCCGGCGGCTGATGGACCAGCCCCGGCAAGCTGAACAGCGTCCGGCCGAGCAGCCTTCAACCGAGTCGCGCGGCGCGGTGCCTACCGTGTGGTCTACCGCATCGACGAGCCCGAACGGATCGTCCCTGTCGTCCGCATCGATCACCGCTCGGGCGTCTGCCGCACCCGGTAACTAGAACAGGGTGTTCTCCGGGACCACGCCGCGCATTGCCTCGTAGTTGAGGGTGACGCAGCGGATGCCGCGGTCGGTAGCCAGGGTGCGGGCCTGCGGCTTGATCTCCTGGGCGGCGAAGATGCCGTGCACCGGGGCCAGCAGCGGGTCGCGGTTCAGCAGTTCCAGGTACCGGGTGAGCTGCTCCACGCCGTCGATCTCTCCGCGCCGCTTGATCTCGACCGCGACGCTCTCGCCGGCCTCGTTCCGGCACATGATGTCGACCGGGCCGATCGGGGTCGGGTACTCGCGGCGGACCAGCCGCCAGCCGTCGCCGAGCAGGTCGAGCTGGACCGCGAGCAGTTCCTGCAGGTGCGCTTCAACGCCGTCCTTGACCAGGCCCGGGTCCACGCCGAGCGCGACCGAGGTGTCGCTGATCACCTCGGTGAGGGTGATGGCGAGCGTCTCGCCGCCCTTGTTGGTGACCGACCACCGGCCTGGTTCCTCGGCCAGCCAGCACGGCGGCGACATCCAGTTCAGCGGCTTGTACGAGCCGCCGTCGGAGTGCACGAGGACGGAGCCGTCCGCCTTGACGATGAGCAGGCGCAGGGCTTCGGGGAGGTGAGCGGTGAGCCGGCCAACGTAGTCGACGCTGCACCGGGCGATGACGAGCCGCACGTTCGGTAACTCTACTGGCCGCCGGGCGGCAAACTGATGCGCTCGGCTTTACTAAGCTCGGCAGGCGTGAGCCCGCGCCGGATCCGCCGCGACCGCTCCGGCCCTCCCGATCCCGTGCCCGGGCCCGAGCGCGTCGAATCGTGGCCGGACGGCGACTGGGCGGTTCGCCGCATCCCCGGCGCCGGATCGGCCAAGCCGTACCGCTGCCCGGGGTGTGACCAGGAGATCGTGCCGGGTACCCCGCACGTCGTGGCCTGGCCCGCCGACGGCGCCCGGATGGCCGGGGGCGTCGGCGTGGAGGAGCGCAGGCACTGGCACACCACCTGCTGGCAGAACCGGCTGCGCCGCGGCCCGGGCGTCCGCCGCCGGCCCGGACCCTGGCACCCCTGATCGTTACCCGCGCGTGCGACGATGACCGGGTGCCCGAAAAAGAGATGACAGTAGCGCGGCTGGAAGTCCAGCGATTGATCGAGGCGTACCCGGCCGCGATCTTCCGTGTCCTGTGCGACCCGCAGGGGCACGTAGCCATCGACAGCACGGGCATGCTGATGGACGCGACCGGCGATCCGGTCAGCGCGGCGGGGGACAGCTTCGTGGTCCACATGGACCGGGAGGCGCTCAACGACTTCCCGCTGGGCCGCTACGACGTGACCGTGACGATCACCACGCTGGTCCCGGACACCGAGATCGCCTGGGGGATTACCGGCCGGATCAGGCCGCAGGTCGGCCACACCTACGGGTACCGGCTCGAGCCGGCGGGGGAAACCGGCACGCTGGTCACCTCGTACTACGACTGGTCCGAGATCCACCCGCACTGGCGCGAGGCCGGGATCTTCCCGGTCGTCTCCGAGGCCGCGCTGCGGGCCACGCTCGGCATCCTGGCCCGGACCGTCGCCCGCGGCTACCCCGGCCGCCCGGCCTAAGCCGGGCATTACCGACGAGGCCTACAATGCCTCGAGAGACCCCCGGGACTTGGAGGAGCCGCGTGGACCTGTTCGACCTCACCGGCAAGGTGGCCGTCGTCACCGGCGGGACCCGCGGGATCGGCCTGATGATGGCGCGTGGCCTGCTGCAGGCGGGCGCGTCGGTCTACATCAGCTCGCGCAAGGCCGAGGCGGGGGACGCCGCGGCCAGGGAGCTCGCCCAGTTCGGCACCGTGCTGTCGGTGCCGGCCGACCTGTCCCGCGAGGAGGAGTGCCAGCGCCTGGCCGAGGAGGTCGGCCGCTCCGAGGAGGGCGTGCACGTCCTGGTCAACAACGCGGGCACCAACTGGGCGGCGCCCCTGGAAGAGTTCCCGGCCCAGGGCTGGGACAAGGTCGTCGACCTCAACCTCAAGACGCCGTTCTACCTGACCCGGGCGTTCCTGCCGCTGCTCGAGGCGGACGGCACCGCCGACGACCCGGCCCGGGTGATCAACGTGGGCAGCATCGACGGGCTGCAGGTGCCGCCGTTCCACACCTACTCCTACGCGGCCAGCAAGGCCGGCCTGCACCAGCTCACCCGGGTGCTGGCCCGGGAACTGGGCCCGCGGCACATCACCGTCAACGCCGTCGCCCCCGGCCCCTTCGAGTCCAAGATGATGGCGTACACGCTGGAGACCCGCGGCGACGAGATCGCGGCCTCCGCCCCGCTCCGCCGCATCGGCCGCCCCGACGACATGGCCGGCGTCGCGGTCTTCCTCAGCAGCCGCGGCGCCGCCTACATCACCGGCGCGATCATCCCCGTCGACGGCGGAATCTGGGCCGCCAGCTAAACCAGCTAAAACCCCAGCTAGAACCCCAGCCACCTCCGCCCCGGCCGCGGCTTACCGGAGATGAGCCCACACCAGCCCCATCTCCGGCCGCGGCTGGGTCAGGTGCGGCGGGCGATTACGGCGTAGACGTTGGTCAGGTTGCGGCCCCGGCGGGCCAGCGGTGCCCAGGCCACGTCGCCGGCCAGGGCCAGCGCGAGCAGCGGCAGGAACGCGATGAGCGTCAGGTTGCGGACGACGCCGCGCCAGCCGCCCTTCGCGCTCGTCCACGGGGCCACCGGGGCCGGCGCGAGCCGCATGCCGATCAGGGCCACGGTGGACACGAAGTCGACCGGGATGTGGGCTTCGGCCCGCTCGACCCGCACGATCTGGAATCCGTTCCGCTCGAGCAGCTTCGTCATGGCCGACGCCGGGAACAGGTGCAGGTGCTGCGGCTGCAGCCACTGCCACCAGTACGACTTCATCAGCCGGCCGTACCGCGATTCCGGGTCCGGGACCTCCACCACCAAGATGCCCTCGTCGGCCAGGGCACGGTGCGCGGCGGCTATCTCGGCCTCCGGGTCGGTGGTGTGCTCGAGGTAGTGGTGCATGGTGATCACGTCGTAGCGGCCCGCCATGTCCTGGGCGGCGTCGACCAGCGGCTCGCGGTGCACCTCGGCCGCCCACCCCTTGGCCACGGCGTCCTGGGCCAGGCTGGAGCTGTCGAGCACCTCGAACCGGGTGTCCGGCCAGACCGGCCCGGCCGCCGCGCAGAAGGAACCGTTCCCGCCGCCCACGTCGAGCCAGCGGCGCGGCTGGGCCAGTCCCGCGACCCGGCGGGCCTGGCCGGCCTTGCCGCGCCTGCCCAGGCCGTAATAACGCTCGGTGGCCTCGGCGCCCAGGCCTTCGTAATAGTCGCCGTAGTAATAGTCGAGCCCCCGGCCGCTCAGCCGCGGGTTCTGAAATACCAGGCCGCAGCCGGCGCACTCGTCCAGCCGGAAAAGCCCCGGTTTGCGCTGGAAACGGTCCCGGGTCCGCAGTAGCTGCCGCAGCTCGCCTGACCCGCAGAACGGGCAATCTTTCCTTTGCTCCTCGAAAAAGGCCAACGGGCCTTCTGCTATGAGCGACGCATAATGCGGACGGCGTTTTTCGATGACGGCATTGTTATCTCGTCCCATGCCAGCATCATATCGTCGCGTCAGCCATTGCCCGAGATCAAGATTGGTATTCACCATTAGGGCATTGCGGCCCAATTTCGCGAAAGGTCAACTCCCGTAACGGGCGCAAGGCGCTGGACTCATCGCGGGCATACCTGGCCTTTCCGTCATCGTAATCCCTTTCACCCCCGCTGATGGATGTGCTGACCCACAACGACTCGCGGTCCTCCTCGTGGCTCCCGCGGCCCGGCGCCCCGCCCGTCCCGCGGCTCCCGCGGCCCCGGCAGCCCTACCGTCCCGCGGCCCCGGCAGCCCCGCCCGTCCCGCGGCCCCGGCAGCCCTACCGTCCCGCGGCCCCGGCGCCCCCACCCGTCCCGCGGCTCCCGCCCGCCACCGGACGCGAGGCGACGGCAACCACGTCGATGTGAAGCTGCGGTGGCCAGAACAACGTCGATGTGACATCGACGTGGTAGAAAGCCCGGCCCAAGCGGCCCCGTCCGGTACCGCACGCCCCGCAAGAACCAGCTGTCCCCGGCCTGGCAAGAACCAGCCGTCCCCGGCCCGGAGTCGCTCACTGCCAAAGAGCCGCACCCTGATGCATCGCACCGCTCCTGCCAAAGAGCCGCACCCCCTGGTGCCATCGCACCGCTCGCTGCCAAAGAGCCGCACCCCTGGTGGCATCGCGCCGCTCCTTCCAAAGAGCCGCACCCTGGTGACATCGCGCCGTTCCAAAGAGCCGCGCGCTGGTGACCTCGCGCCGCTGAGCGCGGACCTCAACTGGCGCATGAGCACCGCACGCCTCGCCCATCACCCGGGTGACCGGTGTTGGATGCCGCGGGCGCCCGGCTGTCTATCCAGGCGAAGACGCGTCGTCAGCCGGGTCCTCCGGCGTGAGCCAGAGCACGCCCAGCGGGGGCAGCGTGATGGTGGCCGAGGCGGGCCGGCCGTGCCAGGGCTCCGGCCGCGCCTCGATGCCGCCCAGGTTGCCCACGCCGCTGCCGCCGTAGCTGGCCGCGTCGGTGTTGAGGACCTCCCGCCAGCGCCCCGCCTGCGGCAGCCCCACCCGGTAATCCAGGTGCGGCGCGGCGGAGAAGTTGGCCACGCAGGCGATCACGTGGGCCGGGTCCGGCTGGGTCGCCGCCGTCGTGCCCGAAGCCGCGCCGAACCGCAGGAAGGACAGCGTGTTGCCCTGCGCGTCGTTGGAGTCGATCCAGCTGAACCCCTCGGGCGAGGTGTCCAGCTGCCACAGCGCCGGCGACCGGCGGTAGATCGCGTTCAGGTCGCGGGACAGCTTCTGCACGCCCTGGTGCACGTCGAAGTCGAGCACCCACCAGTCCAGGCCGTTGTCGGCCGACCACTCACTGCCTTGCCCGAATTCCGAGCCCATGAAGAGAAGCTGCTTGCCCGGGTGGGCCCACATGAAGGCCAGCAGCGAGCGCAGCCCGGCGAACCGGCGCCACTCGTCGCCCGGCATCTTGCCCAGCAGCGAGCCCTTCCCGTGCACCACCTCGTCGTGCGACAGCGGCAGGACGAAGTTCTCCGAGAACGCGTAGACCAGCGAGAACGTCATCTCGTTGTGGTGGTACTGGCGGTAGACGGGGTCGTGGCTGAGGTAGGAGAGGGTGTCGTGCATCCAGCCCATGTTCCACTTGAAGCCGAACCCGAGCCCGCCCAGGTGCACCGGCCGGGACACGCCCGGCCAGGCGGTCGACTCCTCGGCGATCATCGTGATGCCGGGTACCCGCTTGTAGCAGGTGGCGTTGACTTCCTGCAGGAACGAGATGGCGTCCAGGTTCTCCCGGCCGCCGTACTGGTTGGGGATCCACTCGCCGTCCTTGCGCGAGTAGTCCAGGTACAGCATCGAGGCCACGGCGTCGACCCGCAGCCCGTCGACGTGGAACTCCTCCAGCCAGTAGATGGCGTTGGCGACCAGGAAGTTGCGCACCTCGGTGCGGCCGAAGTTGAAGACGAGCGTGCCCCAGTCGGGCTGCTCGCCGCGGCGCGGGTCGGCGTGCTCGTACAGCGGGGTGCCGTCGAACCGGGCCAGCGCCCACTCGTCCCGCGGGAAGTGCCCGGGCACCCAGTCCAGGATCACCCCGATACCGGCCTGGTGCAGCGCGTCGACCAGGTGCCGGAAGTCGTCCGGGCGGCCGAACCGTGAGGTCGGCGCGTAGTACGAGGTGACCTGGTAGCCCCACGACCCGCCGAACGGGTGCTCCGCCACCGGCAGGAACTCCACGTGGGTGAAGCCCATCTCGGTGACGTACTCGGTGAGCTGGACGGCCAGTTCCCGGTAGGACAGGCCGGGCCGCCACGAGCCCAGGTGCACCTCGTAGATGCTCATCGGCTCGCTGGACGGCTGGCGCCCGGCCCGCGCCGTGATCCACGTCTCGTCGTCCCAGGTGTACCGCGAGGTGTACACCACCGACGCGGTGGCCGGCGGCTTCTCGGCGGCGGCCGCCAGCGGGTCGGCCTTCTCCCGCCACACCCCGTCCGGGCCGCAGACCGCGTACTTGTACCGGGCGCCCTCGCCGGTCCCCGGGATGAACAGCTCCCACACCCCGGACCCGCCGAGCGAGCGCATCGGGTACGCCCGGCCGTCCCAGTGGTTGAAGTCGCCGGTGACGCGGACGCCGTGCGCGTTCGGCGCCCAGACGGCGAACGCGGTGCCGCTGACCGTGCCGAACTCGCGGACGTGCGCGCCCAGCACCCGCCACAGCTCCTCGTGCCTGCCCTCGCCGATCAGGTACAGGTCGAACTCGCTCAGCGAGGGCAGGTGCCGGTACGGGTCGTCGCGCACGTCCTCAGCGTCGCTGCCGGGGTAGGTGGCGGCGATCCGGTAGCCGGGTATCTTCTCGTCCGGCACGGTGACCGCGAAGACGCCCTGGTGGACGTGTTCCATCGGCAGCCTGCTGCCATCGTCGAGGACGGCCGTCACCGAGGTGGCCAGCGGGCGCAGCGCGCGGATCACCACGCCGTCGGGGCCGGGGTGCGCCCCCAGCACCGAATGCGGGTCGTGGTGGTGTCCGGCGACGATGCGCTCGATCTCGCCCAGGCTTGGTTCAGGTGTCGTCATCATGACCCAATCGGTCAGCAGGGGGGCCTAAAGCTCGGCAATGGACTCTAGCGGAATGGGGATCCAGGTCGGCCGGTTCCTGGCCTCGTAGATGACCTCGTACACGGCCTTGTCGAGCAGCATCGCCCGGAGCACGACCGAGTTCTCGGCTGGATCCAGTCCGCCGGCCGCGGCGTAGCCGGCGCAGAAGGCCTCACTGTTGCGCCGGACCCAGTCGCCCGCCTTGGCCGCGAGGCTGGTGGCCTCCGGATGGGCGACCAGCTGGTGCCGGGCGGCGTAGTCGAACGAACGGAGCATGCCGGCCACATCCCGTAGCGGGGTGGACCGGGCGCGCCGCTGGGCCAGCGGGCTGGCCGGCTCGCCCTCGAAGTCGAGCACCACCCAGCCGGTCTGGGTCCGCATGACCTGGCCCAGGTGGTAGTCGCCGTGCACCCGCTGGGCCGGGATCGGCTCGATCAGCTTGGCCAGGGCGGAGTAGGCGTTGCCGACCTTGTCGGCGTACTGGCCCAGCTCGGGCACGGCCGCGATGGCCAGGTCGAGCCGCCGGAACATCTGCTCGGCCAGCTCGCGGATGGCCTCGGGCTCGAGCTCGGAGTGGCCGAACGCGTCGGCCAGGTCCCGGTGCACCTGCGCGCTGGCCGCGCCCAGCCGCTCGGCCTCGCCGGCGAAGTCGCCGCCGGCCTCGAACGCGGGGGTGCCGTCCGGGGTGGCGTACAGGTCGCGCACGCTGGTCGCGGCCAGCGCCCAGCCGTCCGAGGCGGCGCGCAGGTACCCGGACAAGATGCCCAGCACGGCGGGGGCGCCGTCCATCCGGGTCTCGATCCAGCCGAGCGGCTCGGCGATGTGCTCCGAGCCCAGCTGGGCCAGCGCCGTGGCCACCTCCAGGTCGGGGTTCGGCCCGGGGGAGACCCGGCGGAACACCTTGAGGATGGCGGACTCGCCGAACACCAGGCTGGTGTTGCTCTGCTCGCCGGTGAGGACCAGGCTGTCCTGGCCCGGCTCGATCTCGGCCCCGGGTATCCGGCAGAACCGGAGCAGCCCGACCGTGCGGTTGGCGACGATCGCGTCGAGCAGCTCCCGGGTCAGGTCCGCGTCATGCAGCCCGTCGTAGATCTGCATCCCGGCGTCGGTGCCGATCCGGGCGTGCCGGAGCCGGGCCGGGAGCCGGGCGCGGGAGCCGACCAGCAGCTGGTAGCAGTCGGAGGTGGCGCCGTGCGAGACCGTGACGATCAGGTGCCGCAGTCCGGGGTCACCCGGGATGATCTCGGTGTCGGCGACGACCGCGAGATCATGGACGGTTCGCCCTTTACCTGCGAACCATCGCTGTTTGACCAGCCAGGTTGCCAGTGTGTCTTCGAAAGTCATGAGCGCTTACCACACTCCCCGTGGCTGGTCCGGGCAAACACTCCCTGGCCGGTTTCCGTACCGGATGTCCGGTATCGCCGGAGCGCGGCCAGGGTCATCGAGTTGTCAGTGCTGGTGGCTCTCGGGCGGTCCGGGCAGGTGCTCGCCCATCCCCGACCGGGGCTCGCTGTCGGCCCACCGCCCGCCGTCCTCACCCGGGACGGCGGCCACCAGGGCGCCGTTCTCGTCCCTGGCCGCGGGCAGCTGGAACCAGTAGAACCCGTGGCCGGGGAGCGTCAGCAGGTAGCTGAGCTCGCCGATCCGGGGGAAGACCACGCCGCCCATGCACTCGACCGGCGTGACGCCCATGAACCGGCGCAGGTCGAGCTCGACCGGCTGCGGGAACCGGGACAGGTTGTTGACGCACAAGATCCGGTCCGAGCCGTCCGAGTCGCCGTCGAGCGACGCGTCGGGTATCCGGACGTAGGCCAGCACGGAGGGGTTGGAGGAGGTCAGCTCCTCGTAGACGCCGGTGCCGAAGACCGGGTGCCGCTTGCGGATCTCGATCATCCGCCGGGTCCACTGGAGCAGCGAGCCGGAGTTGCGCTGCTGCGACTCCACGTTGAGCGACTGGTAGCCGTAGATCGCGTCCTGGATCGGCGGCAGGTACAGCCGCTGCGGGTCGACCTGGGAGAAGCCGCCGTTGCGGTCCGGCGTCCACTGCATCGGGGTCCGGACGCCGTCCCGGTCGCCCAGCCAGATGTTGTCGCCCATGCCGATCTCGTCGCCGTAGTACAGCACCGGCGAGCCCGGCAGGGACAGCAGCAGCGCGGTGAACAGCTCGAGCTGGTTCCTGTCGTTCTCCAGCAGCGGGGCCAGCCGGCGCCTGATCCCGATGTTGGCCTTCATCCGGGGATCCTTGGCGTACTCGGCGTACATGTAGTCACGCTCGTCGTCGGCGACCATTTCCAGCGTCAGCTCGTCGTGGTTGCGCAGGAAGATGCCCCACTGGCAGCCGGCCGGGATGGCCGGGGTCTGGGCCAGGATCTCCGAGATCGGGTAGCGCTGCTCGCGCCGCACCGCCATGAAGATGCGCGGCATCAGCGGGAAGTGGAACGCCATGTGGCACTCGTCGCCGCCGATCTCGGCGTCGCCGAAGTAGTCCACCACGTCGGCCGGCCACTGGTTCGCCTCGGCCAGCAGCACCTTGTCCGGGTACAGCTTGTCGATCTCGGACCGGATCCGCTTGAGGTACTCGTGCGTCTCCTTCAGGTTCTCGCAGTTGGTGCCCTCCCGCTCGTACAGGTAGGGCACCGCGTCCAGCCGGAAGCCGTCGATGCCCAGGTCCAGCCAGAACCGCAGGACCTCGATCATCGCGTCCTGGACCTTGGGGTTCTCGAAGTTCAGGTCGGGCTGGTGGGAGAAGAACCGGTGCCAGAAGTACTGGCCGCGGACCGGGTCGTAGGACCAGTTGGACTGCTCGGTGTCGACGAAGATGATCCGCGCGTCGGTGTACTTGTCGTCGGTGTCGGACCACACGTAGAAGTCCCCGAACGGCCCGCCGGGATCGGTCCGCGACGCCTGGAACCACGGGTGCTGGTCCGAGGTGTGGTTCATGACCAGGTCGGCGATGACCCGGATGCCCCGCTTGTGCGCCTCGTCGACCAGGCTGACGAAGTCGCCGATGTTGCCGTAGTCGGGCAGCACCGACATGAAGTCGGCGATGTCGTAGCCGCCGTCGCGCAGCGGGGAGGAGTAGATCGGCAGCAGCCAGATGCAGTCGATGCCGAGCCACGCCAGGTAGTCCAGCCGCGAGGTCAGCCCGCGCAGGTCGCCCGTGCCGTCGCCGGTGGAATCGGAGAAGCCCCGGACGAGCACCTCATAGAAAACCGCGCGCTTGTACCACTCCGGGTCGCGGGGCTGGTCAACGGCGAAAGAGTCGGCTATCGCCTCGTGATGCTCGGTCACGGCAAGATCTCCTGAGGTCTTACTGGTTTCGTGCGTATTCAGGCACGGCGGGCCTATGCGGGGGTGACGCTGAAGATGTGGGCAGGCCGCGTCGCCGGGTCCAGGCGCACGTAATTGGCATGCCCCCACCGGTAGGACTCGCCGGTTAGCTCGTCCGTCACGATGAACTCGCGGTCCACGCCAAGCGCGGGCATATCGAGCCAGACCGTGGCTTCCTTGGTCTGGTAAGGGTCGAGGTTCGCGACCACGAGTACGGTATCGCTCCGCCCGGTCGCAGGGACAGTATCCACGCGCTTGGAGAAGCACATGATCCCGGGCTGGTCAACGCCGTGAAAGCGCAGGTTACGCAGCCTGTGCAGGGCTGGGTGGTTACGCCTGATGCGGTTCAGCTCGGTGATGTACCCGGAGATGCCCAGGCCGTCCCGCGCGGCGGCTTCCCAGTCGCGCGGCCGGTACTGGTACTTCTCCGAGTCCATGTATTCCTCGCTGCCCGGCCGGATCGGCACGTTCTCGCCCAGTTCGTACCCGGAGTAGATACCCCAGGTGGGCGACAGCATGGAGGCCAGCACGGCCCGGATCTTGAATCCGGCTTCCCCGCTGTGCTGCAGGTACTCGTTCAGGATGTCCGGGGTGTTGGTGAAGAAGTTCGGCCGCATGTACGCGGCCGCCTCACCCGAAAGCTCGAGCATGTACTCGGTCAGCTCTTCGGCGCCGTTGCGCCAGGTGAAGTACGTGTAGGACTGGTGGAAGCCGATCTTGGCCAGGGTGGCCATCATGGCCGGCCGGGTGAACGCCTCGGCCAGGAACAGCACGTCCGGGTCGGTGGCCCGGACGTCGGCCAGCAGCCGCTCCCAGAACTTCAGCGGCTTGGTGTGCGGGTTGTCCACCCGGAAGATCCGCACCCCGTGGCCCATCCACAGCCGGACGACGCCCAGCCACGCGGCGAAGATGCCCTCGGGGTCGTTGTCGAAGTTGAAGTTGTAGATGTCCTGGTACTTCTTGGGCGGGTTCTCGGCGTAGGCGATGGACCCGTCGGCCCGGGTGGTGAACCACTGCGGGTGCTCCTTCACCCACGGGTGGTCGGGCGAGGCGTTCAGCGCCAGGTCCAGCGCGACCTCCATGCCGAGCTCGCGAGTCCGGGTGACGAACGCGTCGAAGTCGTCGAACGTGCCCAGGTCCGGGTGGATCGCGTCGTGCCCGCCGTCCGGCGAGCCGATCGCCCACGGCGAGCCCGGGTCCCCCTCGGCCGGGGTCAGCGTGTTGTTCCGGCCCTTGCGGAACGTGGTCCCGATCGGGTGCACCGGCGGCAGGTAGACCACGTCGAAGCCCATGCCCGCGACGGCGTCGAGCCGCTTGGCCGCGGTGCGCAGCGTGCCCGAGGCCGGCGCCCGGCGGCCCATTGGGTCAACCTGAACCCCTTCGGAGCGCGGGAAGAACTCGTACCACGAGCCGTACAGGGCCCGCTCCCGGTCCACCTGGACGGTCATCGGCCGCGACCGGGTGGTGAGCTCGCGCAGCGGCCAGCTGAGCAGGATGGACGCGATCAGCGGATCCTCGGTCGCCGCCAGCCGGTCCCACGGGGTCAGCCCGCGGTCGCGCATCTTGGCGACCAGTTCCCGCAGCGCGGCCCGGGCCGCCGCCGGGCGGCCCGCCCCGGGCGGCTGGGGGATGCGCCGGGCGGCCCGCTCGTACAGCAGCGCGCCCTCGGTGAGCATCAGCTCCACGTCCTGCCCGGCCGGGATCTTGATGGCCGCGTCGTGGTGCCAGCTGGCGATCGGATCGGACCACGCCTCCACGTGGAAGCGCCACACGCCCTCGCTGGTGACGGTCACGTCCGTGCCCCAGCGGTCGGTACCCGGCGCGAGCTCGCGCATGTACCGCGGCGGGCTCGCCTGTCTGTCCGGGTCACGCAGCACGGCGGCCGCGTTGATGATGCCGTGCCCTTCCCGGAAGATGGTGGCGCTGACGCCGAAGGTCTCGCCGGCGACCGCCCGCGCGGGGCGGCGGCCGCATTCGACCGCTGGCTCCACGTCAAGGATCGGGATTCGTCCAATCACCCTGGTTACGCTACCGAGCGCGGTTGACTTCATGCCAGCGTGGGTACCCCTAATTCTTTCGCGCCGGCCGGGCCGGGTGACGAACCGAGGCAACCTGCATAACGCCACCTCGTTCGGTATAATTTGAATTGAATTTCCGGCCTGAACTGGCGCGGACCGGCGCCGTATACCGTCGGCGGTTCGTCGGGACGGGCACGGACCCGTTAACCTCGGCCCGTGAAAGCGATTCGCCGGTTCACCGTGCGCGTAACCCTGCCCGAGCCGCTGGCCGCGCTGCATGGCCTGATGCTGAACCTCCGCTGGTCGTGGCACCGCCCGACCGCCGACCTGTTCGCGTCGATCGACCCCGCCGCCTGGCGGGCGTCCGGCGGCGATCCGGTCGCGATGCTCAGCGCGCTGCCGTCGGCCCGGATCGCCGCGCTCGCGGCCGACGGGGAATTCCTCGCCCGGCTGGCCGAGGCCGAGCTGGACCTGCGGCGGTACATGTCCGACCCGCGCTGGTACGCCTCCGCCGTGACGGCGGGTCCGGCCGCGATCGCGTACTTCTCGCCCGAGTACGGCATCACCGCCGCGCTGCCGCAGTACTCCGGCGGCCTCGGCATCCTGGCCGGGGACCACCTGAAGTCCGCCAGCGACCTGGGCGTGCCGCTGATCGGGGTCGGCCTGCTGTACCGGCACGGGTACTTCACCCAGTCGCTGTCGGCCGACGGCTGGCAGGCCGAGCGCTACCCGTCCGACGACCCGAACGGCCTGCCGCTCGAGCTCCTGCGCGACCAGGCCGGATCGCCGGTGCACGTGAGCGTGGGCCTGACCGAGGGCCGGTCGCTGACCGCGCAGATCTGGGTGGCTCAGGTCGGGCGCGTCCCGCTGCTCCTGCTCGACTCCTACGTCGAGGCCAACGAGGCCGACCTGCACGAGGTCACCGACCGGCTCTACGGCGGCGGCAGCGACCACCGGCTGCGCCAGGAACTGCTGCTCGGCGTGGGCGGCACGCGCGCCGTCCGGGCCTTCTGCGAGCTCACCGGCCACCCCTCGCCCGAGGTGTTCCACACCAACGAGGGGCACGCCGGGTTCCTCGGCCTGGAGCGGATCCGCGAGTACGCCGAGCAGGGCCTGAGCTTCGACGAGGCGCTGGAGCTGACCCGGGCGGGCACCGTGTTCACCACCCACACCCCGGTCCCGGCGGGCATCGACCGGTTCGAGTGCAGCCTGATCCGGGCGGTCTTCGACCACGACCCGCTGCTGCCCATCGACCGGGTGCTCGCGCTCGGCGCCGAGGCTTACCCGGGCGGCGACCCCGACGTGTTCAACATGGCCGTGATGGGCATGCGCCTGGCGCAGCGCGTCAACGGCGTCTCGATCCTGCACGGCCAGGTGAGCCGGGAGATGTTCGCCGGCCTGTGGCCGGGCTTCGACACCCGCGAGGTGCCACTGGGCTCGGTCACCAACGGCGTGCACACCCCCACCTGGGTGGCGCCGGAGATCTTGTCCCTGACCGGCACCTCGCCGGGCGAGGCGACCGGCTGGGACTGGGGCCGCGCCGCGGCCGCCCCGGCCGGCGAGCTGTGGGAGACCCGGCACGCGCTGCGGGCCCGGCTGGTGGCCGAGACGCGGCGCCGGCTGCGCTCCTCCTGGCGCCAGCGCGGCGCGTCGGAGGCCGAGCTGACCTGGATCGACGACGTGCTCGACGAGCACGTGCTGACGATCGGGTTCGCCCGGCGGGTGCCGTCCTACAAGCGGCTGACCCTGATGCTGAACGACCCGGCCACCCTGAGCGGCCTGCTCAACGACCCCGGCCAGCCGATCCAGATCGTGGTGGCGGGCAAGGCGCACCCGGCCGACGAGGGCGGCAAGGGCCTGATCCAGCAACTGGTGCAGTTCAGCGACAACCCGGACGTGCACCGCCGGATCGTGTTCCTGCCCGACTACGACATGGCCATGGCCGAGTTCCTGGTCCAGGGCTGCGACGTGTGGCTGAACAACCCGCTGCGGCCGCTCGAGGCGTGCGGCACCTCGGGCATGAAGGCCGCGCTGAACGGCGGGCTCAACCTGTCGGTCCGGGACGGCTGGTGGGACGAGTGGTACGACGGCGGGAACGGCTGGGAGATCCCGTCCGCCGACGGCGTGGCCGACGCCTCGCGCCGCGACGCGCTCGAGGCCACGGCGCTGTACGAGCTGATCGGCAAGTCGGTCGCGCCGCTGTTCTACGAGCGGGACGGCGACGGCATCCCGCAGGGCTGGCTCGAGCGGGTCCGGCACACGTTCCGCTCCCTCGGGCCGAAGGTCCAGGCCGAGCGGATGGTCCAGGAGTACGTCACGGGGCTGTACGTGCCGGCCGCGGCCTCCTCCCGCGGCCTGGCCGACGACCAGGGGTATCAGGGGTTCGGCCCGGCCCGCGAACTGGCCGACTGGAAGCGGCGGGTGGTGGCGGCCTGGCCGCAGCTGCGGGTCGAGCACGTGGAGTCGCAGGCCGCCGGGCAGGCGCTCGGCTCGGCGCTGGAGGTGCGGGTTTCGGTCTCGCTCGGCGAGCTCGCCCCCGGCGACGTGATGGTCGAGGTGGTCTACGGGCGCCCGGACGACGCCGACGAGCTCGTCGCGCCGTCCTACGCCACCTTGACGGCCGAGCCCGCCCCGGTCAACGGCACCGTCCGCTACGCGGGCGAGGTGCCGCTGGATCAGCCCGGGCCGTTCGGCTACACCGTCCGGGTGCTGCCGAACCACCCGCTGCTCGACAGCCGCGCCGAGCTCGGCCTGGTCACCTACCCGCAGGCCCCGGCCGGCATGACCAACGGGGACCTGCGTTAGGGGTCACCCTCCCGCCGAAGTAGGGTCCCTTTATGGCTGAGTTCGTCACGCTAGAGATCACGGACGGCATTGGCACCATCCGGCTCAACCGTCCCAAGGTCAACGCGCTGAACGACCAGGTGACCGAGGAGCTCGGCCGGGGCCGCCCGCGCCGCGGAGGCCGCCGACGAGGTCCGCGCCGTGATCATCTACGGCGGCGAGAAGGTCTTCGCCGGCGGCGCCGACATCGGGGTGATGGCCGAGGCCGGCTACGCCGAGATGGCCGCCCGCGGCGCCCGGCTCCAGGGCGCCGTGAACCTGATCGCCGCCCTGGGCAAGCCGGTGGTCGCCGCGATCACCGGCTACGCGCTCGGCGGCGGCATGGAGGTCGCGCTGGCGGCCGACTTCCGCATCGCGGGAGAGCGGGCCCGGCTCGGCCAGCCCGAGATCCTGCTCGGCATCATCCCCGGGGCGGGCGGCACCCAGCGCCTGCCCCGCCTGATCGGCCCGGCCAAGGCCAAGGACCTCGTCTTCAGCGGCCGCATGGTCACCGCGTCCGAGGCTCTTGAGATCGGACTGGTCGACCAGGTCGTCCCGGACGATTCCGTCTACCAGGCGGCCGTCGACATGGTGCGGCGCTACGCCACCGGCCCCGCCCTCGCGCTGCGCGCGGCCAAGCAGGCCATCGACGCGGGCCTCGGCGTGGACCTGGCCACCGGCCTGGAACTGGAACGCGTGCAGTTCGCCGCCCTGTTCGGCACCGAGGACCAGCGCGCCGGCATGCGCAGCTTCCTGGAAAACGGCCCCGGCCAAGCCACCTTCACCGGCCGCTAACCCCGCCACCTAACTTCACCACCCGCCAGCCCCGCGTCCCACCCCCTCATGCCCCTATCACCCCATCCGCAACGCTTAACGCGGAGCATCCGGCTTATGCGGAGGATCTGGGAGTCTATAGGCACCCATATCCTCCGCATAAGCCATTATTTCCGCGTTATGTTCGAATTGCGGCGCACTCGGGTGGCCGGGTCGCGCCTCACGTGTGCCGTCCGCCCCGAAAGGAACATTCGTACCAAACGGGGTGGGCTTTAACGTGGTGAGTGCGGCCTATAAGCGCCGGTGGGCGCCCGGTGCCGGACGCTCGCCTGGTGCCGGACGCTCGCCTGGTGCCGGACGCTCGCCTGGTGCCGGACGCTCGCCTGGCCTGGCTTCCTCGGCCGGTTCCGGCTCCGCCGGGCGCCGCCGCACAAAGCGCCACACGGCCACCGCCAGCGCCAGCAGCACGATGGCCGCGATGATGTAGGTCGGGCCGTGGAAGGCATTGACGACGGACTGCCAGTTCGCGCCGACCGCGAAGCCGGCCGCGGCCAGCGCGGCGGTCCACGGGATGCAGCCGATCGTGGTGTAGACGCCGAACCGCACCGGGCTCATCCGCGCGATCCCGGCCGGCAGCGAGATGAACGTCCTGATCACCGGCAGCACGCGCCCGATCAGCACGGCCTTGCCGCCGTGCCGGTCGAACCAGGCCATGGCCCGGTCCAGGTCGTGCTCGCGCAGCCGCACGAGCCGGCCCCAGCGGTGCAGCGCGGGCAGCCCCAGGTAGCGGCCCACCGCCCAGGCGGCGTAGCTGCCGGCCACGTTGCCCGCGGTGCCGGCCAGGATGACCCCGGCCAGGTTGAGGCTCGTGCCGGGCACCGCCCCGGCCGCGAGCGCCCCGCCGAACGTCATGATCAGCTCGGACGGGACCGGGATGCACGCCGATTCCGCCAGCATGAGGACGAACACGGCCAGGTACCCGTAGGTCGCGATGAGATGCTGCATCTACTTGACCAGGCCGAGGTAGGCGACGCACGCTAGGCCCGCGACCAGGCAATATATACCAAACGGGGTCAGGCTCCGCGTTTGCAGGTACCGGACCAGGAAACGGATCGCGGCGTAGGCGCCCAGACCGGACAGCACGCTGCCGAGCAGGATCTGGCCGTGGATCCCGTGGCCCAGCGGGCCGAACAGGTCCGGGATCTTCAGCACCCCCGCGGCCAGGATCACCGGGGTGGAGAGCAGGAAGGCGAACCGCGCGGCGTCCTCGCGGGCCAGGCCGCGGCGCATCCCGGCCACCATGGTGACCCCGTCCCGGCTGATCCCGGCCAGCAGCGCCAGGATCTGGGCCGAGCCGATGACGATCGCCCGCCCGTAGCCCATGGCCGACAGCCTCCGGTCGGCCATGACCGCCGCGGCCGGGGCCATCCCGGCTGGCCCTGGGCCAGCCGGAGGCGCCCCGGCCGCAGTCACCCCGGCCGGACCCGTTGCCGCCGTCCCCCCGCCCACGGCCACCGGTTCCGGCCGCCGGGCGGCCGCGAGGCGCGTGTCGGCGTCCAGCGAGGACCGGCGGCGGAATCGTTCCCCGGCGATCAGGATCACGCCGTTGACGGCGAGGAACACCCCGGCCACGACCGGCTTGCCGAAGATCACCCGGAACGGGTGCTCGGCCACCAGCCCGACCAGCCCCACGGGGATCGTGGCCAGGACGATCATCCAGGCCAGGCGCTGGTCGGCGGTCTCCACCCGGCGCTCGCGCAGGGAACTGACGAAGCCGCCGACGATGCGGACCCAGTCCCGCCAGAAGTAGGCCAGCAGCGCGATCGCGGTGGCCACGTGCAGCCCCACGATGAAAGCCAGGTAGGGGGATTCGGGCTTGGACACGTCGAGGTCGGCCGCCCACTGGCCGCCGATCAGGGCGGGGAGCAGCACGTTGTGCCCCAGGCTGGACACCGGGAACAACTCGGATACGCCCTGGACGAGCCCGACGACGGCTGCCTCCAGGTAGGTCAGGTGCGTCAATTCAATGTCCTTACGGTCCAGGCGCAGGCCAGACGGTGTCGTAGTGTCATAATGAGGTCCGGCTATGTTCTACAAACACTGTAGAACATCTACGAGACTTGTAGATGCGACGTGACCGAAAGGGGGCCTGGCATGGGTGATGACGAGCTCACCCCGGGCGCGTCCCGGCGCCCGCACGGCGCGCTCGAAGCGGAAGTGATGGACGTGCTGCGGACGGCGCCGGGTTCGCTGAGCCCGGGCCAGGTGCGCGAGCGGCTCGCCGAGGACCTGTCCTACAGCACGGTCGTGACGATCGTGTCCCGGCTGCACGCCAAGGGCCTGCTCGAGCGCGAGCGCACCGGGCGCGCCTTCGTCTACCGGCCGGTCGACGACGCCAGCCGGGCCGCCAGCCAGATGAGCCAGGCCCTGCAGGCCGGCTCGGATCGCGACGCGGTGCTGAGCCGGTTCGTCTCCGGGCTGTCCGGCCGGGACGCCCGGATGCTGCGTGAACTGCTGGGCGAAACCGGGGACTAGCGGATGGACGCGTTCGTCTACCTGCCGCTGCTGGTTCCCGTGCTGGCCGCGGCGGCCGCCCGGCCGCTGGCGGCGCGGCTGGAGCCGCGCCTGGCCACCTGGCTGCTGACCGCGGTCACGGTCGCGCTCGCCGCCTTCAGCACGGCCGCGCTGGCCCTGCTGGCCGCGGCGGCGCTGGCCCGGGTCCCGGCCCTGGCCGCGCTGGGCGACTACTCCCAGCCGGTGCTGCGCCGCGGCGACCCGGTCCCCGTACGCGCCGGAGTGGCCGCGGCGCTGCTGCTGACCGCGGCCGCGGTGGCGGTCGCGGTGGTGATCCGCGCCCGCGCCCGGGGCCTGGCCGAGTCGTACCGGCGGGCCGCCCGGATGACCCCCGACGGCCCCGTCGTCATCGTGCCCGGGCAGGCCATCGAGGCGTACGCGCTGCCGGGCGCGCCCGGCCGGATCGTGGTGTCCGGCCGCCTGCTGGATGTGCTCGACGAGCGCGGCCGGGCCGCGCTGCTCGCCCACGAGCAGGCGCACCTGACGGCCCGGCACCACCTGTTCACCACCGTCGCGCACCTGGCCGCCGCGGCCAACCCGCTGCTGCTGCCGGTGGCCCGCGCGGTGGACTACACCGTGGAACGGTGGGCCGACGAGCGCGCCGCCGCCGTCACCGGCGACCGCCGCCTGGTGGCCGCCACCATCGGCCGGGTCGCCCTGCTCGCCCCCGCCCGTCCCCGCCGCACCCGCGCGGCGGCGCTCGCCGCCACCGGGACCGGTGGCCGGCGCGTGTCGCTGGCCTGGGCCGGGCCGGTGCCGAGGCGGGTCGCCGCGCTCCTGGCCCCGCCGCCGGGACGGCAGCTCGCGCTGCTGGCCGTGGCGGCGCTCCTGGTGCTGATCGCCGGGATCTCGGCCGCCGAGGCGGCCAGGGACCTGCACGCCCTGGTGGAGTACGCCCAGGCCGCCCGGTAAACGCCGGTAACCGGCTCAGCTGCCGGCCACGAGCTTGCGCAGGGCCTGGGCCGCCTGGGCGTTCTGCTCGGCGTAGCTGACCAGCGCGCCGGCCAAGGTGGCGGCCCACTCGCCGATCGGGACGGCCTGCCGGGACAGCACCACCCCGCGCACCGCCCGGCAGACCTCGGCCGTCGGCTGGCCGTTGCGCACCGCCAGCGTCATCTGCAGCTCGCCCAGCTTGGCCACGACCTTGGAGATCTCGCCCGGGCGGCCGCGCATGCGGTCGGACATCGAACGTTCCCGCTCCACCGTCACGGAGTCGGCGGGCAGCGCCTCTCCCAGGGACTGGGCCAGCACGCGCGCGTAGATCGCCACGTCCGTGCTGTCGGCGCGCAGCGCGGCGGTCACCAGGTCAAGCGAGAGCGCGTCGTCGTGCTCAGTCATCGGTCAGCCCCACAGCTAGAGATTCGCTTGCGATTGTAGTGCCGCCGGCCGTATCAGTCCCCAGCCGTACCAGGAGCGGCAGGACCGTTACAGATAGGCAACATCTTGTTCGCTCCACAACACGCGATCTGTTTCGTACTCTGGAAGCCGCGATGCCTGTGACGGAACGCCTGCCGAGGACCCTCGGCCCGTATCGCCTTCAGGACCGCCTTGGGGAAGGCGGTATGGGGGTAGTTCACCTCGCCCACGATGCGGAGGGCCGCCCGGTGGCGGTCAAGGTGCTGCATCCGCTCGGGACCGAGGCGGCCACCGCCCGCCGGCGGCTGGCCCGCGAGGTGGAGACCATGCGCCGGGTGCGCAGCCCCTACGTCGCCGAGGTCCTCGACGCCGACGTCACCGGCGAGTACCCCTACATCGTCACCCGGTACGTGCCCGGGCCCACGCTGGACGAGATGGTGCGCGTCCGCGGCCCGCTGTCCGGCGCGGGGCTGCGCCGCCTGGCCTGCGGGATCGCCGAGGCGCTGGCCGCGATCCACGCGGCGGGCGTGGTGCACCGCGACCTGAAGCCGGGCAACGTGATGCTCACCGATGACCGGCCGATCGTGATCGACTTCGGCATCGCGCAGGCCGGCGACGCCACCCGGCTGACCCAGGCCGGCCTGGTCATGGGCACGCCCGGGTACCTCGCCCCCGAGGTGATCGAGGGCGAGTCGAGCAGCTCCGCCTCGGACGTGCACTCCTGGGGCTCGACGATGGCGTTCGCGGCCACCGGTCACCTGCCGTTCGGCGGCGGCTCCTACGAGACGATCTTCTACCGCATCGTCTCCGGCCGCGCCGACCTGACCGGCGTCCCCGCCCCGCTCATCCCGCTGATCTCGGCCGCGCTGGCCCGGGATCCCTCGCACCGGCCGTCGGCCGCCTGGCTCAGCGCCCAGGCCAGCACGCTCGACATGTCGGCCGCCGCCTCACCCGCGATCGCCAGCTACGCCCCGACCAGCACCTACGCCGGATCTCCGCCCGGGCAGCCGGCCCGGCAGCCCACGTTCACCCCCTCCGCCGCGAGCCCCGAAGCCGCCCGAGCCGAAGCCGCCCTAGCCGGCCCCGCGCTGGCCGGCCCTGCCCTAGCCCTGCCCTAGCCGGGCCCGCGCTCCAGAAGCCCGCCCCGCCGCTGGCTCCCAAGCAGGCCGCGCGGGACGTCGCCGACCTGCTGCCGCCGGTCGACTACACGCCGCCGTCCCGCCCGGCGCCGCCGGCCGCCCAGCCCGGCACCGCGGGCCCGTGGGGCCCCCAGGGCCCCAGGCCCGCCGTCGCCCCCCGAGACCAGCGCGACCCACGCGACCCACGCAACCAAGGCGACCAGCGAGACCCACGCGACCGGAAGGAACCGCGCCCGCCGTCCCGCCCGAGCACCGCGGTCGGCCTCGCCTTCATGGTCGCCGCGATCGCGCTGACCGTGGTGCTGCCGGTCGCCGGGCTGGTCGTCTCGCTGGCGGTGATCACCTTGCTCCGGGCGGCCGACCTGGCCTCGAGCAAGCTCACGGTCCGCCGCTCGGTGTACGGCCCGCGGGCCAGCGACCTGGTGATCGTGCTGGTCACCGCGCCGCTCACGGTGGCCCGGGCGCTGCTGACCGAGATCTTGATGGCCCCGCTGGCGCTCGTCATGGGCACGGCCGCCTACGGCCTGGCCGTGGTGTTCACGCACAGCATGAACATGCCGCGCGCCGGGGCCTACGCGGCCGCCGCCGTGGTGGCCTGGTACGGCCTCGGCCCCGGTTCGGGCCGCCCGCGGCGGCAGCTGAACCGGATGGCCGGGGCGGTGGCGCGCACCCCGGCCGCGGCGGCGGTGATCACGCTCGCCTTCTGGGCGGCCGCGGCCGCCGCCATCTTGTTCGCCTCGTCGCAGACCCCGTACTTCTGGCCCGCGCCGGATCCGCACCTGCCCTGGCAGTGGCCCGGCCTGCACAGCGTGATCATGTCAGCCTCGCACTGGCTGCTGCGGAACATTCACTTTTAGCGGCGCCCTCGGCGGCTGAGCCGGCGGCTGCCGAGGTGGCGGCGGTAATGGCTGCTCGCCCAGGTCGGCCTGCGGCATCGGCTTGACCAGGCCGAGCGCCACGACCTCGTTGGCCAGCCGGGTGCGCCGGTTGGGACCCTCCGGGATCCGGAACTTCTGGTAGAGCCGCAGCAGGTGCTGCTTGACCGCCGCCTCGGTCACCACCAGGTCGGAGGCGATCTCGTGGGCCGTGGCGGGGGTGGCGAAGGCCTCGTCCGAGAGCGCCGGGCGGCACAGCGAGGTGAGCACGTCCAGCTCGCGGCGGGTCAGCTCGGGAACGGCCGAACGACGCAGCTCAGCCTCGGCCGTGATCTCTTCCTGCGGTACCCCGCCGATCCGGCCGCGGGCCGCGCCGAAACTCAGCACGTCCCCTTCCTCCAGGACCCGGCGGGCGATGGGACGTCCGTTAACGCGGGTCCCGTTGCGTGATAAACCGAGGTCGACCACGTAGACGTACGGTCCGCGGCGGACGAGCTCGGCGTGCAGCCGGGAGACGCTGGGATCCTCCAGGCGGATGTCGACGCCCTGGCCTCGCCCGACGGTCGTCACGTCGTCGCGCAGCGGGAACACGTCGCCGGTTTCCTCGATACGGAGGAAAGGTGTGTCCACCGCGGGGTTCCCCTCTCTGTCGGAGTCGTGACTAAAGTCTTACCACCGGGTTACCCGCCGTGTCACGGGGTCCTACCGCGACAGTACGACCCGCCCCTGAGACGCCCTATCTCATCTTGAGGCGCACCGTGGCATCGGCCCGTGACATCGCCCGAGCGTGTGCCCGGTAAACTTCCGTCGGAAGCCGGGAGGCAGATGGATGGCGAATAGGCCGGCGAGCGCCGGCTCGGGCAGTCACAGGGCTACCGGCCCTCGTCCCGTCCGGGCCAGGGACCGCGATGAGCCTGCCGTCACCGGCGTCCTGGCCTGGCTGCCGTACGTGATCGTGCTCGGGGGCGCGGGCGCCGGGTTGTTCGTCGTGGCCCAGGGCTCGGCCTACGCCGTCAGGGGCATCGCCGTGCTGGGCGGCACGCTGCTCGCCGCCGCGCTGACCCGCCTCATCCTGCCGGACCGCTTCGCCGGCGTGCTGGCGTCCCGCCGAAAAGCTTCCGACGTGCTGGCCTTCGCGGTGCTCGGCGCCGCGATGCTCGCGGTCGCGCTGTCGCTGCCATAAGCAGCACTTCCTGAAGGGATCCTGAATAACCATGGCCAATATCGCCAAGATCAAGGTGGCGAACCCCGTCGTCGAACTCGATGGTGACGAGATGACCCGCATCATCTGGCAGTACATCAAGGACCAGCTGATCCTGCCCTACCTCGACGTCGAGCTCGATTACTACGACCTGGGCGTGGAACACCGCGACGCCACCGATGACCAGGTGACGATCGACGCGGCGCACGCCATCCAGCGCCACGGCGTCGGCGTGAAGTGCGCCACCATCACGCCGGACGAGGCGCGGGTCACCGAGTTCGGCCTCAAGAAGATGTGGCGGAGCCCGAACGGCACCATCCGCAACATCCTCGGCGGCGTCATCTTCCGCGAGCCGATCGTGATCTCCAACATCCCGCGGCTGGTACCGAGCTGGACCAAGCCGATCATCATCGGCCGTCACGCGCACGGCGACCAGTACAAGGCCACCGACTTCGTGGTGCCGGGGCCGGGCACGGTGACGATCACCTACGTGCCGGACAGCGGCGAGGAACCGCTCGAGATCGAGGTGGCCAAGTTCGGCGGCGGCGGCGTGGCCATGGCCATGTACAACTACGACGACTCGATCCGCGACTTCGCCCGGGCCACCATGCGGTACGCGCTGAACCGCAAGTTCCCGCTGTACCTGTCGACCAAGAACACGATCCTCAAGGCCTACGACGGCCGGTTCAAGGACATCTTCGCCGAGGTCTTCGAGTCCGAGTTCAAGGCGGAGTACGAGGCGGCCGGCATCACCTACGAGCACCGGCTCATCGACGACATGGTCGCCCAGGTCCTCAAGTGGGAGGGCGGCATCGTCTGGGCCTGCAAGAACTACGACGGCGACGTGCAGTCCGACGTGGTGGCCCAGGGCTTCGGCTCGCTCGGCCTGATGACCAGCGTGCTGATGACCCCGGACGGCCGGACGGTCGAGGCCGAGGCCGCGCACGGCACCGTGACCCGGCACTTCCGTCAGCACCAGCAGGGCCAGGCCACCTCCACCAACCCGGTCGCGTCCATCTTCGCGTGGACCCGGGGCCTGGAGCACCGCGGCCAGCTGGACGGCACCCCCGAGGTCACCGGGTTCGCCCGGACCCTGGAGGAGGTCTGCGTCTCCACCATCGAGAGCGGCCAGATGACCAAGGACCTCGCCCTGCTCGTCGGCCCGGACCAGGCGTTCCTGAACACCCAGGACTTCCTGGGCGCGCTGGACGAGAACCTGCGCAAGGCCATGGGTTCCTAGCTAGATCAACGGAGCAACAACACGGACGAAGGAGTTCTCCCGCTATGGCTCGCAAGGGCAAGGTAACCGTCGTCGGGGCCGGGTTCTACGGCTCCACCACCGCGCAGCGGCTGGCCGAGTACGACATCTTCGAAGAGGTCGTGCTCACCGACATCATCGAGGGCAAGCCGGAAGGGCTGGCCCTCGACATGAACCAGTCGCGCCCGGTCGAGGGGTTCGAGACCAAGGTCACCGGCCAGAGCACCGGCCCGGCGGGCGAGGGTTACGAGGCGATCGGCGGCTCGGACATCGTCGTGATCACCGCGGGCCTGCCGCGCAAGCCCGGCATGAACCGGATGGACCTGATCGAGACCAACGCCAAGATCGTCAGGAACGTGGTGGAGAACGTCACCAAGTACGCGCCGGACGCGGTGCTGATCGTGGTGTCCAACCCGCTGGACGAGATGACGGCGCTGGCCGCCAAGGTGTCCGGCTTCCCGCCGGGCCGGGTGATGGGCCAGGCGGGCATGCTGGACACCGCCCGGTTCACCTACTTCGTGGCGGAGAAGCTCGCGGTCCCGGTGGGCGCGGTGCGCACGCTGACCCTCGGCTCGCACGGCGACACGATGGTGCCGGTCCCCTCGGCCTGCACGGTCAACGGCCAGCCGCTGTCCGGGCTGCTGCCCGCGGACGAGATCGAGGCCCTGGTCACCCGGACCAGGAACGGCGGCGGCGAGATCGTCGGGCTGCTCAAGACCGGCTCGGCCTACTACGCCCCCTCGGCCGCCGCGGCCCGGATGGCCCGCGCCGTGGCCGAGGACTCCGGCGCGGTCATGCCGGTCTGCGCCTGGGTGGACGGCCAGTACGGCATCTCCGGCGTCTACCTGGGCGTCGAGGCCGAGATCGGCGCGGCCGGCATCCGCCGGGTGGTCGAGCGCGACCTGACCGAATCCGAGGTCGCCGCCCTGCGCACCGCCGCCGAGGCCGTCCGCTCCAAGCAGGCCGACGTAGCCAGCCTCTGAACGAGCCTCGCCCGGCGTTTCCGCGGAGACGCCGGGCGTCGCACGTCCGCCGCCTCAGTCCTCCTCAGCTGGCCTGGGCGCACACGCCGGTCAGGTCGAGTTCGTACTCCACGATGCCGCGCCCGCGGTGGATCAGGTTCGCCCCGGAGTTCCGCAGCAGCCCGTTCGCGGCCGCGTTGTCGGCCGCGACCACCGCGGTGAACCGGTGGATACCCTCCTGGCAGGCCCGGTCGGACAGCCGGGCCAGCAGTTCGGTGCCCAGCCCGCGGCCCTGCCAGTCGTCCACGATCGTGACGGCGATCTCGGCCGCGCGCCGGTCCTCGCGGTCCCGGACGTAGCGGGCGATGCCCACGCCGCCCCCGCGGACGTGGTCGAGCGCGCCGAGCGCCTCGTGGTCGTGGTGGTCGACGTCGGTGAAGTAGCGCAGGTCGGCCTCGGTCAGCGTGTTCTTGCGGCCCAGGAAGCGTGTCCAGCGGGACCGCTCGCTCAGCCGGGCGAAGCCGTCCGCCAGCAGCAACGTGTCGGTCCGGCGCACCGGCCGGATCAGCACCGCCGACCCGTCCCGCAGCTTGACCTGCCTGCTCGCCGGTGACCGCGTCGGCCGCTACGGCCGCCGCCGCCGACCTGGCCTGCCGGGCCCGGCGCTGCGCCGTGGCCGCCGCCATCAGCGTCGCGGACCGCTCACGGACCATCGCGCGCTGGAAATCTGGGTGGATCATCATGACCTTGCTCCTTAACTGGTGACGTCTTCCAATCTGCGCCGCGCGGGCCCGGGCCGGCATCGGTGGCGACCACGGATTCCCCTGGTTCCGTGCTGACCACGGATGCCCTCCGTGCTGGCCGGCCCGCAGGCTCGCAGTGCGAGTCCGCCACGGACCCGCACGGTGAAGACGGCAGACACGATGAGCACTACGCAGACCACGCCGCTCGACGGAGCCAAGCTCGAGGCCTTCGTCGGGCAGGCGGTCACGGACATGGGCGCGGCCATCTCGGGCCTGCTGCTGCATATGGGGGACCGGCTCGGCCTCTACAAGGCGATGGCGGGGGCCGGCTGTTCTCCGGCGTGCTGCGGCTCTTCCGCCCCGGGTACGCCGCGAACCTGGTCAGCGAGTGGCTCCCCGCGCTGGACGGGGTGGTGGACAAGCTGCAATCCGGCGCCAGCGTGGCCGACGTCGGCTGCGGGCTCGGCGCGTCCACCATCATCATGGCGCAGGCCTTCGGGCGATCCAGCTTCCTCGGCGTCGACAGCCACGAGACCTCGATCGCCGACGCGCGCACGGCGGCGGCCGAGGCGGGTGTGGCCCGGCGGACCAGGTTCGAGGTCGCGCCGGCCAAGGAACTCCCCGGTACCGGCTACGACCTGGTGACCATGTTCGACTGCCTGCACGACATGGGCGACCCGGTCGGGGCGGCCCGCCGCATCCGCCAGGCGCTGGCCCCGGACGGCACGCTGCTGCTGGTGGAGCCGATGGCCGGCGACGGGCTCGAGGAGAACCTCAACCCGGTCGGCCGGACCTTCTACGGCCTGTCCACCGTGATCTGCACTCCGGGGTCACTGGACCAGGAGGTGGGCCTGGGGCTCGGCGCGCAGGCGGGCGAGCGCCGGCTCGGCGAGGTGCTGCGCGCGGCCGGCTTCAGCCTGGTGCGCCGGGCCACTCAGACCCCGTTCAACCTCATCCTGGAGGCCAGGCCATGACGGTCGCGCCCATCGCGGCCAAGGCGGCTTCGCCCCGGGCCCGTTCGGTTCCGCCCATAGCGACGAGCGTCCGGGCCCACTGATACCGGCACCCGGCGGCCTCCAGCGCGGCGGCCGCCGGGGCCAGCCCGGCCTGATCCCCGGCCCGATCCCCGGCCCTCCACCCGATGAGCGCCTCCGCGCGGGCCACGATGGCCGCCGCTATGGGGTTGTCCAGCGTGGCCAGCCGCGCCCGGTGGATCCGGGCGGCGCCGTCCGGGTGCCCGCTGAGCACGGCCGCCTCGGCCCACAGGGCCGCGTACCACGGCCGCCACATCCCGCCGGCCCAGTCCCGGAACTGCCCGGGCGGCGCGGTCAGCCGCCGCATGGCCGCCTCGGCCTGGCCGCGGTGCAGCAGCAGGAGCGCGTCGAAGAACTCGCTGAAGGCCATCGTGGACAGCGGCCGGGCTGGCGTGGCCAGCGCGTTCACGATGTCCAGCCAGGCCGTCCTGGCCTCGTCGTCCCCGCGCAGGCCGTGGACCGTGGCCGCGGCGTAGGCGCTGCGGGTGAGGTTCCCGGCCCGCGGCCGCCCGGCCCGCTCCCAGCCCTCGCGAAACTGCCCGGCCAGGGCGAGGGCTTCGTCCCACTGACCGGTCAGGGTGGTGACGACGATCAGCCGGGCCGTGGCCAGGTGCCCCTCCTCGCGGTGGAACGGCAATTCCCGCGTTCGTTCGGCCAGTTCGCGGGCCGTGCCCAGGTCGCCGGCGGCGGTGGCGCACTCGGTTGCCATGTAGAGAGCGTCGGCGTGCTCGAGTGCGCCCCGGGCCGTCATCGGCAGCGGGCTCAAGATCTCGAGCCGCCGCAGCGTGCTGGCCAGCGCGGCCCGCAGCTCGCCCTGGGCCAGCTGCACCCCGGTGAGCTGGTCCAGCGCCGCGCTCTCGATGAGCGGGTCCCCGGCCCGGCGGGCCAGCGCGATAGCCCGGTCGGTGAGCTCGGCGGTGACCGGATCGATGTCGTCGCGGTTGAAAGCCTCCGCGGTCAGCAGCCGGGCCTCCGCGGTCAGCCGCCGGCCTGGATCGGCCACGTCCCGGTCCGCCCGCGCCAGCGCCCACGCCCGGGCCAGCAGCGCCTCCGCCTGGCCGTCGGCCGGGGCCGTGGCCATCAGCCCCCGCGTCCGCCCGATCATCTCGGCCGCCTCGGCCAGGTCCGCGGCCGCACCGGCCCGGTCGCCCGCGCGGACCGCGGCCTCGGCCGCCGCCTGGTGCAGCCGGAACGCGTCGTCGCCGACGTGCCGGGACTTGGCCGCGCCCGCGGCCCAGCGCAGCGCGCTGGCCGCCTGTCCAGCGTCCGCCGCGAGCTCCGCGGCCTGCTCGTACCGCCGCTGCGACTCGCCCGGCAGGCCGCGGGCGAAGGTCAGCTCGGCCAGCGTGATCGCCAGCCGGTACGCCTGCGGCTCGGGCGGGGTGTGGCCGGCCGCCCAGCGGAGCGCGGCCCGCAGCTCGTCGGCCAGTTGGTCGAACGCCACCCGCCAGGTCCGGTCGTCGCGGGGCGGCAGCCCGAGCGCGCCGGCCGCGTCCAGGCACCAGCCCAGGTGGCGGGCCGCCACCTGCGCCGCTTCGCCCTCGGCCGCCAGCCGCCCGGCGCCGTACTGGCGGATGGTCTCCAGCGCCCGGTACCGGGTCCCCGACGTGTCCGCGACGAGGATCAGCAGGCTCTGGTCGGCCAGCCGGGCCAGCGCCGCCCCGATGACGCCGCCCTCGGCCGGCGGCCAGCCGTCGCCGACGACCTCGGCCGCGGCGGCCGTGAACGGGGCCGCGAACACCGAGAGCCGGCGCAGCACCGCCTGGTCTTCGGGTGCGAGCAGGGCGTAGCTCCAGTCGAGCGCGGACCGCAGCGAGCGGTGCCTGTCATCCGCGCGATGCCCGCCGGCCAGCAGGCTCATCCGGTCGGCCAGCCCGGCCTCGATCCCGTCCAGGCCGAGCGACGGGAAGCGCGCGGCGGTGAGCTCGATGGCCAGCGCCATGCCGTCGAGCCCGCGGCAGATGGCGGCCACCCGCTCCATGTCTCCCGGCCCCAGCGGGCTCCCGGCCGCCGCGGTCCGCGCCGCGAACAGCTCCACCGCGTCGCCGGGTCCGCCGTCTCCTGCGACGGAAAGGCCCGGTACCGGGAACACCCATTCGAACGGCACCAGCAGCCGGGCCCGGCTGGTGAGCAGCACCGACAGCCGCGGGCAGCCCGCGAGCAGCCGTTCGACCAGGGCCGGCATCGCGTCGAGCAGGTGCTCGCAGTTATCCAGGATCAGCAGCGCCTGCCGGGGCGCCAGCCAGCCGAGCACGATGTCCTCGCTGGAGCGCCCCTGGCGTTCCCCGAGCCCGAGCTCCGCCGCGATCGCGGGGGCCACCATGGCCGGGTCGGTGACCGGCACGAGATCGGTGTACCAGAACGCCGTCGGCGTAGCGGCCCGCCACGTCGCCGGCCACGCTGAGCGCCAGCCGGGTCTTGCCGACCCCGCCCGGCCCCACCGCCGTCACCAGCCGGTGCTCCCCGAGTTCCCCGGCCAGCGCGGCCCGCTCGGCCGCCCGCCCCACGAACGACGTCAGCGGCGTCGGCAGCAACGCCGCCTCCGCCCGCACTCCCGAGCCGAGCGCGCCCGCAGCCGGTGTCCCCGCAGCCGGTGTCCCCGGAGCCGGTGTCCCCGCAGCCGGTGGCCCCGGAGCCAGGCCGCCCGCGCCCAGCGTCCCCGCGATCGCCAGTTCCCGGCGGTCGCTCAGCTGCAGCTTGCGCAGCAGCGACGACACGTGGCTCTCCACGGTCCGCACCGAGATGAACAGCCGGGCCGCGATCTCCGCGTTGGTCAGGTGCTCCCCGAGCGCGGCCAGCACCTCAGCCTCCCGGGCTGACACGCCCGTCCCGGAAACCCCCACCCCAGCCACACTCCGATTGTGCCCTGGGTCAGCCCTGGGCGAGGCGGCGCAGGGCTAGCTCGGCGTACAGGGCGGTGCCGTCGGCTAGGACGGAGTCGTCGAACCGGGCGACGGCCGAGTGGTTGGTCGGGGCGGTCTCCGGGTCGCGATCGGGCGGGCAGGCCCCGAGGAAGACGAACGCGCCGGGTACTTCCTCCAGGACGAACGAGAAGTCCTCGGCTCCGGTGATGGGGAACTGCGCCCGCAGGCTCCGTTCCTCGCCGAACGCATCCGCGGCCACCCGCAGGGCGAACTCCGCCTCGGTCGCGTCGTTGACGGTGACCGGGTACTCGGCCGCGTACTCGGCGTCCGCGGTCAGCCCGTGCGCGCTGGCGATGTCCTTGATCAGGCCGGGCACCAGCTCGGCCAGGGCGGCCCGGGACGCGGCGCTGTAGGAGCGGGCGGTGGCCAGGAACTTCGCCTGGTCGGGGATGACGTTGTCGGTCGTGCCGGCGTGGAAGCTGCCGACCGTGATGACGACCGGGTCGAACACGTCGAACTTCCTGGTCACCAGCGTCTGCAGGGCGGTCACCATCTCGCACGCGACCGGGATCGGATCGGCCGCCCGGTGCGGCTGGGAGGCGTGGCCGCCCCGGCCGTGCACGGTGACGGTGATCTGGTCGGCGGCGGCCAGCATCGGGCCCGGCCGGGTGGAGAACATCCCGGTGGGCAGCTTGTTGGCGGACACGTGCAGGCCGTAGGCCGCGACCGGGCGCTCGCCCGCCGCGTCGAGCACGCCTTCGCCGATCATGTGGCGGGCGCCGGCGTAGCCCTCCTCGCCGGGCTGGAACATGAAGATCACGGTGCCGGGCAGCCCGGCCTGCCGGGCGGACAGCAGCCGGGCCGCGCCCGCCAGCATGGAGGTGTGCAGGTCGTGGCCGCAGGCGTGCATCGTGCCGTCGACGGCCGAGGCGTACGGCAGCCCGGTCTCCTCGGTGACGGGCAGCGCGTCCATGTCGCCGCGGAGCAGCACCACCGGGCCGGGGCGGCCGCCGCGCAGCACCGCGGTCACCGAGCTGAGCGACTGCCCCGTGCTGATCTCGAGCGGCAGCCCGGCCAGCGCGTCCAGCACCTTGGCCTGCGTCTTGGGCAGGTTCAGGCCGATCTCGGGTTCGGAGTGGATGGCATGCCGCAGCTCGGCGATGTCGTCCGCTAGCTTCGCCGCTTCCTCGCGCACCGACACGGGTACCTCCTCGGCTCACCGGGCCATTCGGGGTCACCATATCGCGCGCCGCCGGGCCGCGGCGATGGCGGCTGTTTACCCCAAACTGGCCATGATCATGAAAGCGGCGGGGCTAAGGCCAGGCGGCGGGCGGCGTCGGCCGGGGTGGCGGACAGGAACTCGGGCGGGGTCCAGTCGTGCCGGGCGAACGCCGACGTGACCGCGTCGCGCACCGGACCAGCGAAAGCCGCGGGCACCAGCGCGAGCACCGAGCCGCCGAACCCGCCGCCGATCATCCGGGCGCCCGCCGCTCCCGCGGTCACCGCGGCCTCCACCGCCGCGTCGGCCTCCGGCCAGGACACCTCGAAGTCGTCCCGCAGCGACGCGTGCGCCTGGGTCAGCAGCCCCCCGATCCCGGCGTAAGCATCCGGGGCACCGGAAGAACCAGAGATCGAGCGCAGCAGCGCCACCACCTCGAGCACGCGGCGGTTATCGGCGACGACGTGCCGGGCGCGCCGCCGCAGGACCGGATCGTCCAGCCGGTCCACGTCGGCCGGCTCCGTCAGGGAGCGAAGCGACGGGATGCCCAGCCGGCGGGCGGCTTCTTCGCACTCGGCCCGCCGCTGCCCGTATTCCCCGTCGGACAGGACGTGGTCGGCCCGGGTGTTGATGAGCAGCAGGCCCGCCCCCGCCCCGGCCGGGTCGAACGGGACCTGCGCCACCTCGAGCGAGCGGCAGTCGAGCAGCAGCGCGTGCCCGGCCTGGCAGCGCAGCGAGGCGGACTGGTCCATGATGCCGGTCGGCACCCCGACGAACTCGTTCTCGGCCCGGCGGGCGATCGTGACCAGGTCGGCGCGGGGCACCTCCAGGCCGGCCAGCGCGGTCAGGGCCAGCGCGGTGGCGCATTCCAGGGCGGCCGAGGAAGACAGCCCGGCCCCGACCGGCAGGTCGGAGTCGATCGCGATGCAGGCGCCGGGCACCGGGTAGCCGCCCGCCTCGAGCGCCCAGGCCACCCCGGCCGGATAGGCGGCCCACCCCGTCACCTGACCCGGCGCCAGCCCGTCCAGCTCGACCGAGACCGCCGTGCCCGGCTCCTGCCGCGAGCACAACGTGAGCCGCCGGGACGCCGAAGACCCAGAAGCCGCCGCCGTGACCCCCTGGCCGAGCGCGAACGGCAGCACGAACCCGTCGTTGTAGTCGGTGTGCTCGCCCATCAGGTTGGCCCGGCCCGGCGCCAGCCACACCCCGTCCGGCTCCCCGCCGAACCGCTCCCGGAAAAGCGCGACCGCTCTCACTTGTGCGGACGAGCCTGCGTGAAGGTCCAGGCGTCGGCGGCCATGGCACGCAGATCCCGCGCGGCCCGCCAGCCCAGCTCGGACTGGATCTTCTCGGACGAGGCGACCAGCACGGCCGGGTCGCCGGCCCGCCGCGGCCCGGTTTCCACCGGAACGTCAATCCCGGAGACCGAACGGCATACCTCGATCACCTCGCGCACGGAGAAGCCCGCCCCGTTACCCAGGTTGTAGATCCGGTGCTCGCCCCGACGGCACGCGGCCAGCGCGCGCAGGTGCGCGTCGGCCAGGTCGGTGACGTGGATGTAGTCGCGGATGCAGGTCCCGTCCGGGGTGGGGTAGTCGTCGCCGAAGATCCGCACGGGCCGGTCCTGGGTGGCGGCGGCCAGCACGTTCGGGATGAGGTGCGTCTCCGGGTTATGCCGTTCGCCGAGCCAGCGGCCGGCGCCGTCGGCGCCACCAGGTACCGAGTGCGCGCCGGCCACGTTGAAGTACCGCAGGCTGATCGCGCCGAACCCGTACAGCCGGGCGAACTCCGTCAAGGTCGTGTCCACGGCGAGCTTGGACGCGCCGTACGGGCTGGTCGGCCGGGTCGGGTCGGTCTCGAGCACAGGGGAGCGCTCGGGCTCGCCGTAGACGGCGGCGGTGGAGGAGAAGACGATCGTCCGGACGCCGATCTCGCGCATCGCCTCGAGCAGCGTGAGCGTGCCGCCCAGGTTGTTCGACCAGTACCTGGCCGGGGCCGCGACCGACTCGCCGACCAGCGACTTGGCCGCGAAGTGCAGCACCGCCTCGATGCCGTCCGACAGGACCTCGGCCGCGCAGTCGCGCAGCGTGCCCTGGACGAACGTGGCGCCGGGCGGCACGGCGTCGGCGAACCCGGTGGACAGGTCGTCGAGCACGACGACATCATGCCCGGCCGCCACCAGTTGCGCCGCGACGACGCTGCCGATGTCGCCGGCCCCGCCGGTGACAAGCACCCTCATCATCAGGCCTCCCGAAGCCGTTGCGCGGCCTGCTCAGGGACGATGTCGTTGATCCATACGCCCATGCCGGACTCGGTGCCGGCCAGGTACTTCAGCTTGCCGGCCGCGCGCCGGACTGACAGTACCTGAAGGTGCACGGCGAACCGGTCCCGTGCCCGCGGATCACCGACCGGAGCCTGGTGCCAGGCCGCGATGTACGGCGCCGGCTGGCCGAACAGCGCGTCGAACCGCCGCAGCACGTCCAGGTACAACGGCCCGAAGGCCGCCCGCGCGTCCGAACCCAGAGCGGGCAGGTCGGGCACCCTCGAAACCGGGAAGATCCGCACCTCGTACGGCCACCGCGCCGCCTCCGGCACCAAGGCGATCCAGTGCTCGTTCCTGGTCACGATCCGGACGCCGGCCGCGACCTCTGAAGCCAGCAGATCGTCGAACAGGTTCCCGCCCTCGTACAAGGCGGCCTGCGCCACCATCCGCTCCAGCCGCGGCGCGACGAACGGGAAGGCGTAGATCTGCCCGTGCGGGTGGTGCAGGGTGACGCCGATCTCCTCGCCCCGGTTCTCGAAGCAGTACACCTGCCGGGTCCCGGGCAGCGCCCCGAGCGCGAGAGTCCGGTCGATCCAGGCCTCGAGCACGGTCCGCACCCGCCGCGGCGGCAAGGCCGCGAACGACGAGTCATGGGAAGAGGTGAAGCAGACCACCTCGCACCGGCCGAGCGGCTCGGCCAGCGAGGGAAACCGGTTCTCGAACACCACCACGTCGTAGCTGCCCGCCGGTATCTCGGTCAGGTGGCCCGGCTTGGACGGGTCGAGCGGGCACTGGTCGGGCGGCGGCAGGAAGGTCCGGTCCTGGCGGGCCGCCGCGATGACCACCCACTCCCCGGCCAGCGGATCCCACCGGATGCCCCACTCAGGCCGGCCGAGCGGCAGCGCCGGCCCCGGCGTCCGCGGTCCCAGCGGCCGGGTATCCGGCACCTGCGCGCGGCCAGAGCCGGGCGCCTCGTCGAAGTAGATGACCTCGCGGCCGTCCGCCAGCAACGCGCTGGACTTCCAGATTGATTGCGTGTCCACAGGAGTAGAACGTTATCCCGTCTAGACTGACCAGCACGTCGTGCGGTCGGCAACGGGGGCCTGCCGCGAACCGGAGGCGAGCTCCCCGAGCGAGCGCACGGCCTCAAAGGCGCCCGGAGGCGAGCGAGAGAATGAGTAAAGCGCGAGCGAGAGAATGAGTAATACCATCCTGCAGATCGTCGTCGTGCTGGTGATCATCTGTATCGGGGGGTTCTTCGCCGCCTCGGAGATGGCCCTGGTCTCGTTGCGCGAGGGGCAGATCCGGGCGCTGTCCAAGCGCGGCCGCCGGGGGCAGAAGACGGCCCGGCTGGCCCAGGACCCGAACCGGTTCTTTTCCGCCGTGCAGATCGGCGTGACCCTGGCCACCTTGGTCTCCGGCGCCTACGGCGCCGAGACGCTGGCCGGGGCGCTCAAGACCTACCTCATCAAGCAGCACCTGTCGCCGGGCTGGGCCGGGCCGGTTTCGTTCCTCGCGGTCACCATCGCCATCACGTTCTTCAGCCTGATCCTCGGCGAGCTCGCCCCGAAGCGGATCGGGCTCCAGCGGGCGTCCGCGCTGGCGCTGCTGGCCGGGCCGCTGCTGGACCGGATCGCCACGCTGGCCCGCCCGTTCGTCTGGCTGCTGACCAGGTGCACCAACCTGGTGGTGGCCGTCTTCGGCGCCGACCCCCGGATCGGCCGCCAGGCCATGACCGAGCAGGAGGTGCGCGAGCTCGTCGCCAGCACGCAGACGATCAGCCAGGACGAACGCAAGATCGTCAGCGAGGTCTTCGACGCGGGCAAACGGCAGATCCGCGAGGTCCTGGTGCCGCGTACCGAGGTCGTGTTCCTGGACGCGGAGACCCCGGTCGAGGTGGCGGCCGGCATCGCGGCCGGCGTGCCGCACTCCCGGCTGCCGGTCTACCAGGACAGCTACGACAACGTGACCGGCTTCGTGCACGTCCGCGACCTGTTCATTCTCGGCGGGGGGGACCGGGGCGGCAGTCCCCCCCGGAGCGGGCAGAGCCCGGGTGTGGCCAAGAACGAGGTGCCGGTCAGCCGGATCAGCCGCCCGGTCAAGTTCCTGCCGATCAGCAAGACGGTGCTGTCCTCGCTGTCCGAGATGCGCCGCGAGCGGGCTCACCTGGCCGTGGTCATCGACGACTACGGCGGCACGGCCGGCATCGTCACGCTCGAGGACCTGGTCGAGGAGCTGATCGGCGACATCAGGGACGAGTACGACATCGAGCAGGACCAGGCGACCAAGCTCCCGGCCGGCGACGTCGAGGTCGACGGCCTGCTCAACCTGAGCGAGTTCACCGAGCAGACCGGTATCGACCTGCCCGAGGGCCCGTACGAGACGGTCGCGGGCTACGTGCTGGCCGCCCTGGGCGACCTGCCCTCCGCGGGCGACAACGTCCAGGTGGCGGGCCGCACCATCACCGTGACCGAACTCGACGGCCGCCGCATCGCCCGCCTCCGCGTCGCCCCGAACCAGGCCCCGAGCCAGGCCCCGAGCCAGGCCGCGAGCCAGGCCGCGCCCGTCAGCACGCCGGTTTCCGCTGGTCAGGTCCGGCTAGACTCGGAGGCCCCGCAGGACGGGGACTCCGTTAAAAGCCCGTAGGAAAAGGTGACCAGCGTGCCCGGTGGCTTCAACACCGTCCTCGTCGTCGACTTCGGCGCGCAGTACGCGCAGCTGATCGCCCGCCGGGTGCGCGAGTGCCACGTCTACTCCGAGATCGTCCCCTCCACGATGACCGCGGCCGAGATGCTGGCCAAGAAGCCCAAGGCGATCATCTTGTCCGGCGGTCCCGCCTCGGTCTACGCGCAGGGCGCTCCGCCCGCACCCGCAGGCCTGCTCGACGCGGGCGTCCCCGTCCTCGGCCTGTGCTACGGCTTCCAGCTCATGGTCAACGGCCTGGGCGGCACCGTAGCCCACACCGGCGCCCGGGAGTACGGGGCGACCAGCCTCGAGGCCACCCGCACGAGCACCCTGCTGGCCGGGACGCCGGAAACCCAGCGCGTCTGGATGTCCCACGGCGACACCGCGACGCAAGCCCCGCCCGGCTTCACCGTGACCGCGCGAACCGAGGTCACCCCGGTGGCCGCGGTCGAATGCCCGGAACGGGGGCTGTACGGCGTCCAGTTCCACCCCGAGGTCATGCACACCGAGCACGGCCAGCGCATCCTGGCCCGGTTCCTCGAGCTGGCCGGCTGCCGCCCGTCCTGGACCATGACCAACATCGTCGAGGAGCAGGTCGCGGCGATCCGGGAGCAGGTCGGCGGCGGCCGGGCCATCTGCGGGCTGTCCGGCGGGGTGGATTCCGCGGTCGCCGCGGCGCTCGTCCAGCGGGCCATCGGCGACCGGCTCACCTGCGTGTTCGTCGACCACGGGCTGCTCCGCCAGGGTGAAGCCGAGCAAGTCGAGCAGGACTTCGTCGCCGCCACCGGCGTCAAGCTCAAGGTGGCCACCGAGGCTGACGTTTTCCTCCAAGCCCTCGAAGGCGCCGAGGACCCCGAGCAGAAGCGCAAGATCATCGGCCGCGAGTTCATCCGCGCCTTCGAGCGCGCCGCCCGGGAGGTCACCGCCAAGGCCGGCCAGCACGGCGAGGCCTGCGACTTCCTGGTCCAGGGCACGCTGTACCCGGACGTGGTGGAGTCGGGCGGCGGCACCGGGACCGCGAACATCAAGTCGCACCACAACGTCGGCGGGCTGCCCGACGACCTGAAGTTCGCACTCGTCGAGCCGCTGCGCGCCCTGTTCAAGGACGAGGTGCGCCGGGTGGGGGAGGAGCTCGGGCTGCCGCTCGCGATCGTCCGCCGCCAGCCGTTCCCCGGCCCCGGGCTGGCCATCAGGATCATCGGCGAGGTGACCGCCGGACGCCTCGCGGTGCTCCGCCAAGCCGACGCCATCGTCCGCGAGGAGCTGTCCGCGGCCGGGCTCGACCCCGTGATCTGGCAGTGCCCGGTGGTGCTGCTGGCCGACGTCCGCTCGGTGGGCGTGCAGGGCGATGGCCGCAGCTACGGCCACCCCATCGTGCTCCGCCCGGTGACCAGCGAGGACGCGATGACCGCCGACTGGGCCCGGCTGCCGGACGAGGTGCTGGCCCGGATCTCCACCCGCGTCACCAACGAGGTTCCGCAGATCAACCGCGTGGTGCTCGACGTCACCAGCAAGCCACCCGCCACGATCGAATGGGAATAGGGAAATATTTATACCGAACGAGAGGCCATCTTCGTTCGGTACATGGCTTTGAGCTGCGGTGGAGAAAAGTAAATAAATGCCAAAATAGCGGGATTGCCCACCGCGGGCCGCCTCGCCGCCATTTCTGTGCCAGCCATTCACTTCCGTTACCATCGGTTAATGCGAACGCTTGCCGGGGCTGCCACCAGGTCGCTCGTCGTGCTCGGCGTCGCGCTCGCGCTGGTGGTGGCCGCGGTCGCCGCCATCGGCATCTCGGGCACCCGGGCGGCCACCGGGCAGGGCAACGAGATCGCCGGCGACGAGCTGACGACCGCGATCGTGACCGGCCAGCTCGCCCGGAGCATAGACGCGGCGTATACGGCCGGCCAGGAGGCCGTGTCCGCCGCTCCCGCCCAGCGCTCCCGGCTGCTCAGCTCCCTCTACACTCAGCTGCTGCCCGCGGTCGACGCCCGGCTGTTCACGCTGAACCAGCTGCACGCGGACGACCGTCCGGCCGAGCACGCCGATATCGAGCGGTTCGGCCGGCAGTGGGCCGCGGTCAGGGCCCGGCTCGGCCCGGTGGACCTGTCGCCCAGGCCGACGTCGGCGGCGGCGACCGCGCAGGCGGGTGCCGCGCTGACCGCCGCCTACGCTCCGCTCAGCGCCCACCTCGCCCGGCTGTTCGGGCGCGAGTTCGACGACGCCCGCACCGACCACGCCGACGCCGACGCGGGCGCGGTCCGGGCCACCGGGCTGATCGCCGGGGCCGCGGCGCTCGGCTTGGCGCTCGGCCTCTTCCTCCTGCTTCACGGGCTCCGCCGCATCCGTGCCAGCCTCGAACCGAGCCAGGACCAGGCTGAGTTCGCCGACACCCTGCAGATCGCCGGCGACGAGGACGAGGCCCACGGGCTGCTCCGGCGGCACCTGGAGCGGACCCTCCCGGCGACCAGCGCCGTGGTGCTCAACCGGAACAACAGCGCCGACCGGCTCGAGGCGGTCACGCCGCTGCCGGAAGGCTCGCCGCTGCCCGGGACCCTGCGCGGCGCCGAGCCGCGATCCTGCCTGGCGGTGCGGTCGGGCCGGACCCACCGGGAGAACGGCGGGCGGCTGCCCCTGCTGTCCTGCCCGGTTTGCGCTCCGGTGTCCGGCACCTCGTGCTGCGTCCCGCTCACCGTGGGCGGTGAGGTGATCGGCTCGGTCCTGCTCAGCCGGCCGGAGCCCTACTCAGAGGCCGAGGAGCAGCGGATCCGCGAGTCCGTGGGCCAGGCCGCGCCCGTGCTGGCGAACCTGCGCAACCTGGCGGTGGCCGAGATCCGCGCCGCCACCGACGGCCTCACCGGGCTGCCCAACAAGCGTGCCGCCACCGACGCCCTGAAACGGACGTTCGCGCAGGCCACGACCACGCAGGCGCCCCTCGCCCTGCTCCTGCTCGACCTCGACCATTTCAAGCAGGTCAACGACCAGCGTGGGCACCAGGTCGGGGACCAGGTCCTGGCCAACGTCGGGGCGACGCTGCGCAACGTGCTGCGGGTCAGGGACTTCGCGGGCCGCAACGGCGGGGAGGAGTTCGCCGTCCTGCTGCCGGACACGTCGATCACCGAGGCGCTCGAGATCGCCGAGCGCGTCCGGGCGACGGTCGCCGAGATCTCCCTGCCCGGTTCTGACGTCTCGGTTACCGCCTCGATCGGCGTGGCCGTCTTTCCCGACCACGCCAGCACCCCCGACCGGCTCGAGCGGCTCGCCGACGCCGCCCTCTACCTGGCCAAGCGGCAGGGCCGGAACCGCGTCGAGCTGGCCGATCCCTCGCCCGCTCCCGCCCCGCCCGCGGCCAGCGGCGCCGGCCCGGCGTCCGCCCCGCTCGCCGAGCCCGCGCCCCGTTAGCCCAGGCCGCGTACGGCCCACAGGTCGGGGAACGTGGGCGCGGCCAGGGTGGACCGCAGGTAGGCCGAGCCGGGCGAGCCGCCGGTGCCGCGGCGGCCGCCGATCGTCCGCTCCACCATCTTGACGTGGTGGTAGCGCCACTCCTGGATGCCCTCGTCGAGGTCGACCAGCAGCTCGCACACCGCGGTCGCGTCGGTGTCGTCGTCGTAGACCTTCTTCAGCGTCTGCTGCATCGCGTCGGAGGCCTCGAGCGGCGCCGTGACGTCGCGGTTCGCGATCTCGGCGGGCACGTCGTAGCCCTGCCCGGCCAGGTAGCGGACGAAGGAGTCGAACAGGGACGGCCGCGACATCGCCGCCGTGATGCGCTCCCGCTCGGCGCCGGTCAGGGCGGGCGCCGCCAGCATCTTGGGGTCCCGGCGGCCCAGCACCGCCTCCAGCTCGCGGAACTGCGCCGACTCGAACCCGCTGGAGGTGCCGAGCCAGTCGCGGAACCGGGTGAACTGGGTGGGCGTCATGGTCTCGAGCACGTCGAGCTGGGAAACCACGATCTTCAAGATGGCCAGCGTCCGCCGGAGCGTGCGCATGGCGTGGGTGGTGCCGCCGGCCTCGAGTTCGGCCTGGAGCTTGCCGAACTCGTGCAGCAGCTGCTTGAACCACAGCTCGTAGATCTGGTGGATGACGATGAACAGCATCTCGTCGTGCTCGCTCGACCGGGGCTGCTGCGCCGCCAGCAGCTGGTCCAGCCGCAGGTACCCGGAGTAGCTGACGGATTCAGTCATCCTCGCCGTCCTCGATCAGGTCACGGGTGGCGGTGACCGCGTCCCACACGTCGGTGAAGCGCGTGGTGAGCGGGGACAAGCCGAACCGGAACCGCTCCGGCGTCCGGTAGTCGGTCACGATATCCGCCTCGTCCAGCCGCGCGGTGATCCGTTCCGCCCGCGGATGGCGGTACGTGACGTGGCCGCCGCGGCGGCCGCCGTCCCGCGGCGTGGCCAGCGCGCAGCCGGCCGGCTCCAGCCACGCCTCGCCCAGCTCGATGAGGTACCCGGTCAGCCGCAGGCTCTTGGCCCGGATCGGGCCCAGGCCCGCCTCCAGCAGCAGCTTCGCGCCCTCCTCGACCGCCGCGGTGCCCAGGATGGACGGGGTGCCGGTGCCGAACCGGGCGATACCCGCGGCCGGGTCGTACGCCGGGCCCATGGCGAACTGGTCGCGCTGGGAGAACCAGCCCCAGATCGGCTGGCGCAAGCCCTCGGTGAGCCGGGCCGCGACGTACAGGAACGCCGGGGCGCCCGGGCCGGCGTTGAGGTACTTGTAGGTGCAGCCCACGGCCAGGTCCACGTCACAGCGGTCGAGCTCGGCCGGCACCGCGCCGACCGAGTGGCACAGGTCCCAGAGCATCAGCGCCCCGGCCTGGTGCACGATCTCGGTGATGGCCGCCATGTCGGCCAGGGCCCCGCTGCGGTAGGCCACGTGGGACAGGCTGACCAGCGCGGTATCGTCGCCGACGGCGGCCCGGACCTGCTCGGCGTCCAGCCCGGAGTCGATGTCGGTGTCCAGCATGCGCAGCTCGAGCCCGCGCTGGGCCGCGATGCCCTCGACCACGTAGCGGTCGCTGGGGAAGTTGTCCCGGTCGGTGACGATCACGTTCCGGCCCGGCCGGATGTCGAGCGCCGCGCAGACCAGCTTGTACAGGTTCACGGTGGTGTTGTCGGCCACGATGACCTGGCCCGGCCCGGCCCCGGTGAGCTCGCCGACCAGGTCGCCGGCCCGGGTCGGCAGGGCCGGCCAGTGCGCCCAGGAGCGGGCCAGCGCGGTGCCCCACTCCTGGCGGATCATCGTCTCGAGCCGCCGCAGCGTGGCCCGCGGCAGCGCGCCCAGCGAGTTGCCGTTCAGGTAGATCAGACCCGGATCGCCGAACGCGAACCGCTCACGGAACCCCGCCAGCGGATCGGCCGCGTCCAGTTCCTGGGCGTAAGCCCGCTCCAGCACCTGGGACATACCGCTCACCATAACTCCCAGGCCACCGGCCCCGCCCCCACGGCCCTGACCGCCACCCCGCGCCCCAGCCGCGAAGACGACGGGGCGAGCGGCCACCCGCGCCGCTCGCCCCGTCCGCCCCGTGCATCACTACACTTCGGCGCTGTCCCTGGGCGCGGGGACCGGCCGGACCTCCGCCCGTTCCTGGGGCCGCCCGCCGCCCTGCCCCGTCGGCCGCAGCAGGGCCTCGGCCAGGGTGAGGACGGTCTCCTCGAGCGAGCCGAGCTGGGTAGCCACGTCGCTCTGGGCCGCGTCCACGATCTTGGCCAGGATCTCCTGGACGTCCATGTGACCCGGCCGGGACCGCAGTTCGTCCGCGAGCGGCTCGATCTGGCCGGACAGTTGCTCGGCGTTGCTGTCCACCAGCCGGCCGACCGCCGTCAGCTCCCGGCCCAGCGTCTCCAGCTGGCCGCGGACGCCGGCGAACTGGCCGCTGGCGGTGTCCAGCTTGCCGTCCAGCTGGCCGAACTTGTCGCCGACGGTGGTGCCGAGCCCCTCGATCCGGGTGCCGAACGTGTCGCTCAGCCCGTTGATCCGGGTGCCGAAGGTGTCGCTGAGCCCGTTGATCCGGGTGCCGAACGTGTCGCCGAGCCCGTCGATCCTGACCCCGACGCCGTCGATCCTGGCCCCGAAGGCGTTGCCGAAGCCCTCGATCTTCGCGCCGAAGCTATCGCCGAAGCCTTCGACCTTCGCGCCGATGCCCTCCAGCCGCCCGTCGAGCCCGTCGAGCCGGCCGGTGAGCGCGCCCACCTTGCCGTCGACCATGCCGAGCCGGCCCGCCACCGTGCCGAGCTTGCCCTCGACCGAGGTGAGCCCCCGGCCGTGCTCGCCCAGCCGGCCGTCGAACTGCTCCATCTTGGTGTCGAGCGCGCCGATCTTGGCGTCAGCCGAGCCGACCTTCTCGTTGACCGTGGTCAGCTGGGTGTCCAGCGAGCCCAGCTTGTCGTCGGTGTCCGCCAGCCGCTCGTCGAGCAGCTCGATCCGGCCGTGCACCACCTGCACCTGGCCGCCGATCAGGTCGACCTGCCCGCCGATGCCCGCCACCTGGCGGCTGGCCGCCTCCGCGTTCTGGTCCACCTTGGCGGTCAGCGCGCCGAAGCTCACCTCGGCGCGCCCCTTGACCGCCGAGATCTCCTTGTCGAGCTGACCGGTCCGCTGCGTGAGCTCGGCGACCGCCTTGTCGAGCCGGCTGAACCGGCTCGCCGCCGATTCCATGCTCTGCTGCAGCTTGCCCACGCTCTGCTGCAGCTTGTTCAGCCGGTCGTCCTGCGACCGCAGCGCCTCTACCGCCTGGCCGACGGTGTCGCACACCGACTGCAGCTGGGGCAGGGCCGCCTCGACGTTCTCCGAGACGGTGCCCACGTCGGCCCACAGCGAGTGCAGCTCGGCCACCGGGGCAACCTGGGACCGGAGCAGCTCCATGTGCTCGGCCAGCGATTCGGCCCACTGCGGCGGCTTCTGCGTGGTCTCGTCCAGGTGCTTGGCCAGCTCCTCCAGCTGGGCCGTCATACCGGGGACCTCGCGCTCTCGCACCTCCTTGACCAGCCACTCGAGCCCTTCCATCCGCTGCCGGATGTCTTCCAGGGTGCCGGCGTTCGACCGCTGGTCGCTGACGTGGTCCTGTACCGTGCGGGCAAGCAGCTCGCGCATGCGATCGGCGGCGGCTGGCTGGTTTCCGCGAATCAGGACGTGGTTGCCCGGCTGATCCATGATGCCTCCAGAAGGAATGACCATCCCGGTAGCCGGGCAGGCCCGCTCGGCAGGCCCGCTGGCACCGGGGACCAGCCGACTCTAGTAGCTCTTAGTAATCGCTCGTGTACAGAATGTGAAAGTACCCGATTGGTCCGGCCTCGCTTGTTTGACGCGCTCGCCCGGGCCTACTAGTGTTCCGGATTAGCACTCACTAAGGTAGAGTGCTAACGCGACGAGGCAGTCTGGCACCCGCGACGACAGGCCGCTGAGCTCGCCCTCTCTAGCAACTCACCATTAGCCTTTCCGGAGGGGGAGGTCCGATTATGACGACCGCCACCAAGGTAGTTATCAAGCCGCTCGAAGACCGGATCGTGGTCAAGCCGCTCGAGGCTGAGCAGACCACGGCGTCCGGCCTGGTTATCCCGGACACCGCCAAGGAGAAGCCCCAGGAGGGCGAAGTCCTGGCTGTGGGCCCGGGCCGTTTCGACGACGCGGGCTCCAAGCGCGTGCCCGTCGACGTCAAGGTCGGTGACGTGGTGCTGTACAGCAAGTACGGCGGCACCGAGGTGAAGTACTCGGGCGAGGAGTACCTCGTGCTCTCCGCCCGTGACGTGCTCGCCGTCATCGAAAAGTAGTGACCCCGCGGGCTTGGTCCAGCCACCGGCTGGACCAAGCCCGTGAGCATGCCCGGCATGCTGACTGAGAACTCGATCCAACCGTAGGTTGAGGTAGTAAATGCCCAAGATCCTGGAGTTCGACGAGGACGCCCGGCGCTCGCTTGAGCGTGGCGTCGACAAGCTCGCCGACACCGTCAAGGTGACGCTGGGGCCGCGCGGCCGCAACGTCGTGATTGACAAGAAATGGGGCGCCCCCACCATCACGAACGACGGCGTGACCGTCGCGAAGGAGGTGGAGCTGGAGAACCCGTACGAGAACCTCGGGGCCCAGCTCGCCAAGGAGGTCGCCACTAAGACCAACGACATCGCCGGCGACGGCACCACGACGGCGACCGTCCTGGCCCAGGCGATGGTGCACCACGGCCTGCGCTCGGTCGCGGCCGGGGCTAACCCGATGGACCTCAAGCGCGGCATCGACGCGGCCGCCGCCGCGGTCTCCGAGCGCCTGCTGGCCGCGGCCCGCGAGGTCGAGGAGCAGACCGAGATCGCGCACGTCGCGACCATCTCCGCGCAGGACCCCAAGATCGGCGAGCTGATCGCCGAGGCGTTCAGCAAGGTCGGCAAGGACGGCGTCATCACCGTCGAGGAATCGCCGACGATGGGCCTCGAGCTGGAGTTCACCGAAGGCCTCCAGTTCGACAAGGGCTACATCTCGCCGTACTTCATCACCGACGGCGAGCGGCTCGAGGCGGTTCTCGAGGACGCCTACGTCCTGATCCACCAGGCCAAGATCTCCTCGATGCAGGACTTCCTGCCTCTCCTGGAGAAGGTCGCCCAGGTCAAGCGGCCGATGCTGGTCATCGCCGAGGACATCGAGGGCGAGGCGCTGGCCACCATCGTGGTCAACAAGATCCGCGGCCTGCTGAACGTGGCGGCCGTGAAGGCGCCCGGCTTCGGTGACCGCCGCAAGGCCATGCTGGCCGACATCGCCACCCTGACCGGTGGCACCGTGGTCAGCGAGGAGCTCGGCATCAAGCTCGAGTCGGTCGGCCTGGAGGACCTGGGCCGCGCTCGCCGGATCGTCATCACCAAGGACGACACCACGATCGTGGACGGCTCCGGCGACAAGCAGGAGATCGAGGACCGGATCAGGCAGATCCGGACCGAGATCGAGAACACCGACTCGGACTGGGACCGCGAGAAGCTGCAGGAGCGGCTGGCCAAGCTGTCCGGTGGCGTCTGCGTGCTGCGCGCGGGTGCCGCCACCGAGGTGGAGCTCAAGGAGAAGAAGCACCGTCTCGAGGACGCCATCTCCGCCACCCGGGCCGCCATCGAGGAAGGCATCATCCCCGGCGGCGGCAGCGCCCTGGTACACGTGGCCGCCAGCCTCGATGACCTCGGCCGCAAGGGCGACGAGGCCACCGGCGTGGGCGTGGTCAAGCGGGCGCTCAGCGAGCCGGCCCGCTGGATCGCGCTGAACGCCGGCCAGGAGGGCTCGGTCGTGGTCGCCAAGATCGCCGACCTGCCCGTCGGCCACGGCTACAACGCCGCCACCGGCGAGTACGGCGACCTGGTGGCCCAGGGCGTCATCGACCCGGTCAAGGTGACCAGGTCCGCGGTGCAGAACGCGGCCTCGATCGCCGGCATGCTCCTGACCACCGAAACCCTGGTGGTCGAGAAGCCGGAAGAGGAGAAGGCTCCCGCGGCCGCCGGCCACGGGCACAGCCACCCGCACTAGTCCCGGCCGCGCCCAGGCCCGCCCGCCCCAAGCGGCCCGCGAGCCCAGGCCCGTCCCGGCTACGAAGGCCGGGTTCCATCCCCTGGAACCCGGCCTTCGCCCTGTCCGCCGCGGCCCCCCGCCCCGGCCGCCCCGGCCTCGCCGGTTAACGCTAGGCAACGTGGGGGTGACGCTAGCGCCATAAGAATGTGGCGGCCTCGCCCGGCGTTTCGCGGGGACATCCGGGGCTCAGGCGGGAATTAACTCCGCGTGACGGGATGGAACTGCCTCGCGATCAATGACGAAGAAACGACCGACACCGCCTACCTAGCGGCGCAAGGACGCCAGGATGCCATCGAGGCGCTGCTGCGCCAGTTCAGGCCGGCCATCGTCCGCTACTGCCGGGCCCGGCTGGCCCAGACCCGGCTGGCTCAGAGCGGCAGCCAGGACGAGGACGACCTAGCCCAGGAAGTCTGCCTGGCCCTGCTGTCCGCGCTGCCGTCGTACCAGGACATGGGGCGGCCGTTCGGCGCCTTCGTGTTCGCCATCGCCGCGCACAAGGTGGCCGACGCCGCCCGCGGCGCCGCCCGTTCGCCGCTGCCGGTGCCGGTCCTGCCCGACCTGCCCGACCGGTGCCTGGGGCCCGAGGAGATCGTGGTGGCCGGCGTCGACGCCCGGCAGGTGCGGGTCCTGCTGGCCCGGCTGCCAACCGGGCAACGGCGGCTGCTCCTGCTCCGGGTGGTGGCGGGCCTGTCCGCCGAGGACACCGGGTACGTGCTCGACATGTCGCCGGGCGCCGTCCGGGTGGCCCAGCACCGCGCGCTGATCCGCCTCCGCGCGCTCGCCGCCCGCGAGCACGCCAGCGCCACCGCCCGCGAGAATGCCAGCGCCAGCCCCCCCGACCTCTGCCCCGGCCCGGCCCGGTCGTCAATAAGATGGTGAGATCCCCGCTGCCATTTCCCGCTGAAGGTGCCATGACTGACCACGTCCCGGATGACAAGTTCGCGCCCGTCGGCCTGACCTTCGACGATGTGCTCCTGCTGCCGGCCCACTCCGCGCTGATGCCGAGCGAGGCCGACACCAGCACGCAGATCACGCGCCGCTACCGGCTGCGCGTGCCGCTGGTGTCGGCGTCGATGGACACCGTGACCGAGGCGCGGATGGCGATCGCCATGGCCCGCCAGGGCGGCGTCGGCGTGCTGCACCGCAACCTGTCCGTCGAGGAACAGGCGCAGCAGGTCAACCTGGTCAAGCGGTCCGAGGCCGGCATGATCACCAACCCGGTGACCTGCGGGCCCGACGCCACCATCGCCGACGTCGACAACCTGTGCGGCCGCTACCGGATCTCCGGCGTGCCGGTCACCGACCAGGACGGAACCCTGGTCGGCATCGTCACCAACCGCGACATCAGGTTCGAGACCGACCACAGCCGCCGGGTGGCCGAGGTGATGACCCGGATGCCGCTGGTCACTGCCCCCGTGGGCGTGAAACCGGACGAGGCCCTCAAGCTCCTGCGCGAGCACAAGGTGGAGAAGCTCCCCCTGGTCGATCGCAGCGGCAAGCTACGAGGCCTGATCACGGTCAAGGACTTCACGAAGAGCGAGAAGTTCCCCAGCGCCACCAAAGACCCCAAGGGGCGGCTCGTGGTCGGTGCCGCCGTCGGCGTCGGCGAAGACGCCAAACGACGGGCCCAGTCCCTCATCGAGGCCGGCGTCGACTTCCTGGTGGTGGACACCGCCCACGGGCACGCCCAGGCCGTGCTGGACATGATCGGCCAGCTCAAGGCCAACTCCGACATCGAGGTCATCGGCGGCAACGTCGCGACCAGGGCAGGCGCCCAGGCCCTGGTGGACGCGGGCGCGGACGGCGTCAAGGTCGGCGTGGGTCCCGGCTCCATCTGCACCACCCGGGTGGTCGCGGGGGTGGGCGTCCCCCAGGTCACCGCGATCTACGAGGCGGCCAAGGCGGCCCGGCCGGCCGGGGTGCCGGTCATCGGCGACGGCGGCCTGCAGTACTCCGGCGACATCGCCAAGGCCATCGCCGCGGGCGCCAACGCGGTCATGCTCGGCAGCCTGCTGGCCGGCTGCGAGGAGAGCCCGGGCGAGGTCGTCTTCATCAACGGCAAGCAGTACAAGCAGTACCGCGGGATGGGCTCGCTCGGCGCCATGCGCAACCGCGAGCGCGGCCGGTCTTACTCCAAGGACCGCTACTTCCAGGACGACGTGCTGCGCGAGGACAAGCTGGTCCCCGAAGGCATCGAGGGCCAGGTGCCCTACCGCGGCCCGCTGGCCGCGGTGGCGGGCCAGCTCACCGGCGGCCTGCGCGCGGCCATGGGCTACTGCGGCGCCCGCACCCTGGCCGAGCTGCAGCAGGCCCAGTTCATCCAGATCACCGCGGCGGGCCTGACCGAGAGCCACCCGCACGACGTCCACATGACCGTGGAGGCGCCGAACTACGCCGGCCGGGCCGGCCGTGACGGGACGAAGTAGATGACAGATGTGGAAATCGGCCGCGGCAAGACGGGACGGCGGGCCTACTCGCTGAACGAGATCGGCATCGTGCCCGCCCGCCGGACGCGGGACCCGGAGGAGGTGTCGATCGCCTGGCAGATCGACGCCTACCGGTTCGAGCTGCCGCTGATGGCCTGCCCGATGGACAGCGTGGTCTCGCCCGCCACCGCCGTCGCGATCGGCCAGCTCGGCGGCCTGGCCGTGCTCGACCTGGAAGGCCTGTGGACCAGGTACGAGGACCCGGAGCCGCTGCTGGCTGAAGTCACCGAGCTCGACGAGCAGGCGGCCACGAAAAGACTCCAGGCCATGTACGCCGAACCCATCAGCGAAGACCTCATCGGCCGCCGCATAGAAGAGGTCGCCCGGGCCGGCGTGACCACCGCCGCCAGCCTGTCCCCCCAGCGCACCGCGCGCTACGCCAAGGCCGTGGTCGACGCGGGCGTGGACATCTTCGTCATCCGCGGCACCACGGTAAGCGCCGAGCACGTCTCCGGCCGGGCCGAGCCGCTCAACCTCAAGCAGTTCATCTACGAGCTCGACGTCCCGGTGGTGGTCGGCGGCTGCGCCACCTACACGGCGGCGCTGCACCTGATGCGCACCGGGGCGGCCGGCGTGCTGGTCGGCTTTGGCGGCGGCTCGGGCCACACGACCGTCAAGGTGCTCGGGGTGGCGGTGCCGATGGCCACCGCGATCGCCGACGTGGCCGCGGCCCGCCGCGATTACCTCGACGAGTCCGGCGGCCGCTACGTCCACGTGATCGCGGACGGGTCCATGACCGCCAGCGGCGACATCGCCAAGGCGCTGGCCATCGGCGCGGACGCGGTCATGGTCGGCTCGCCGCTGGCCCGCGCCGCCGAGGCGCCGGGCCGCGGCTACCACTGGGGCAGCGAGGCCAACCACACCGAGCTGCCCCGCGGCGCCCGGGTCCAGGTCGGCACGATCGGCACGCTGGAGCAGATCCTGCACGGCCCGTCGACCGTCCCGGACGGCTCGATGAACCTGATGGGGGCGCTGCGCCGCACGATGGCCACGGCCGGCTACTCCGACCTGAAGGAATTCCAGCGGGTCGAGGTCGTCGTCGCCGATTCCGGCCCCGCCGCCAGCCGCCACTAGACTCACCGACCATGCGCGTCCTCTCCGGCATCCAGCCCACCGCCGACTCGTTCCACCTGGGCAACTACCTGGGCGCGCTGCGCCAGTGGGTGGCGCTGCAGGACAGCTACGACGCCTTCTACTGCGTGGTCGACCTGCACGCGATCACCGTCCCGCAGGACCCGGCCCTGCTGCGCCAGCGCACCCGGGTGGCCGCCGCCCAGCTGCTCGGGGCCGGGCTCGACCCGGACCGCTGCACGCTGTTCGTGCAGAGCCAGGTGCCCGAGCACACCGAGCTGGCCTGGATCCTGGGCTGCATGACCGGCTTCGGCGAGGCCAGCCGGATGACGCAGTTCAAGGACAAGTCGGCGAAGGAAGGCAATGACCAGGCCTCGGTCGGCCTGTTCACCTACCCGATTCTGCAGGCCGCCGACATCTTGCTGTACCAGGCCGACCAGGTGCCGGTGGGCGAGGACCAGCGGCAGCACCTGGAGCTCAGCCGGACCCTGGCCACCCGGTTCAACCACCGGTACGGCCAGACGTTCGTCCCCCCGGCGCCGTACATCCTGGCCGACGTGGCCAAGATCTACGACCTGCAGGACCCCACGGCCAAGATGAGCAAGTCGTCGAGCTCCCCGCAGGGCATCATCGACGTCCTGGACGACCCGGCCGTGATCCGCAAGAAGATCGCCCGCGCGGTCACCGACCCGGGCTCGGAGATCCGCGCCGACGCCGAGGCCAAGCCGGGCGTGACCAACCTGCTGCGGATCTACTCGGCGCTGTCCGGCGAGCCGGTGGCCACCCTGGAGGCCAAGTACCAGGGCTCGGGCTACGGCGGGTTCAAAAAAGACCTAGCCGAGCTGGTGGTGGCCAGCTTCACCCCGATCAGGGAGCGGACCGGGCAGTTCCTGGCCGACGAGGCCGCCCTCGACCGCCTGCTCGCGGTCGGCGCGGAGCGGGCGCGCCAGGTGGCGGGCCAGACCATGGCCGCCGTCCGTGACCGCATCGGCCTGCTCACATCCTGATTACCGAACGTCTTCGGCCTCACGGCCTCCGCCGCCCCCCAGCGGCCCCAGAACCCCCCGCGGACTGAGCGCGCGGGGGGCGCTGACGGCGGCTGTAGGCGAAGCCGAGCCCGGCGGCGATCACCGCCATGCCGCTGAACCCCGCCGCGGCCAGCACCGACGGGCTGGATCCGGGCGCCTGCGCCCTGGTCGCCGGCGGCGCCGCGATGGCCGGCCGGCTCGGCGCCGGCGCCGGCCCGGCCGCGGGCTTGAGCGGGCTGGCCAGCTCACCGACCGGGCTTTGCTTGCCGTCGACCGAGAAGCCCCAGTTCAGCAGCTGCTTGGCCGCGTCGATCTCGGTCAGCGCGGGGCAGTGGAGCAGGGTCACGACCAGCGTGTGGCCGTTCCGTTTGGCCATTCCTACGTACGTGGCGCCGGCCGCGCTGGTCCACCCGATCTTGCCGCCGATCGCCCCCGGGTACGTGGCCAGCAGCGAGTTCTGGTTATACAGGCCGACCGACTTCTTCTGGCTGACCGGGAACTGCGCGCTGGTCGTCTCGTCGTACTTCAGGAAGGCCGGCTGCGTCAGCGCCTGCCGGGCGAACAGCGCCAGGTCGTAGGCCGAGGTGTGCTGGCCGGGGGCGTCGAGCCCGTTGGGCGTGACCGCCACCGTGTCGTCGGCCTGCAGGTGCTTCGCCTCGGCGTTGATCACCGTCATGCCCTGGGCCAGCGATCCGGTCGCCTGGGCCAGCGCCACCGCGGCGTCGTTGGCCGAGATCGTCAGCAGCGCGGTGAACAGGTCGGCGATCTTGTAGGCGTGCCCGGCCAGCAGGCCCACGATGTTGGGCGAGACCGAGGTGGCCGCCTTGCTGGCCACCGTGGTGGCGTCCGGGTTGAGCACCGGGATCAGCGAGATCGCGGTGAGCACCTTGAGCGTGCTGGCCGGCCGGTACCAGCCGTGCGGGTCCTTGGCCGCGAGCACCTGGCCGGTGCCGGCGTCGGCGATGACCCAGGCCGAGGCCTTGATGCCCGGCAGCTTGACCGCCGGGCCCGACGGGTAGTTGACGATCACGCCGCGCCCGCCCAGCTGGTCCCCGCCGATGGCGCCGGGCGACGCCGCCGTGGCCGCGGGGGCGCCCACCGCGACCGTAGCCAACGTACTCGCGGCCAGGACAGCACCCGCGGCGGCCAGCACGGTCCGCAGCGGGCCGAACCGGTCCAGCATGAGTCCCCGCTCTCTTCCCGGCGCTCTCTCCTGGGGGCGCTTGATCACGGCGAAGTAACCTGATCACTATGGAACGCACGTCTGAGTCAGGGCTCCCCATCGATCCCGTCTACGACGCAAGCAAGCTTACGGATTTCCGGCCCGAAGAAAAGCTCGGCAGGCCGGGAGAGTATCCATTTACTCGCGGAGTGTATCCGCGGATGTACGTGGACCGCCCGTGGACGATGCGCCAGTACGCCGGGTTCGCCACCGCGAGTGAGTCCAACCGCCGGTACCACGAGCTGATCGAGGCCGGCACCACCGGGCTCTCGGTCGCCTTCGACCTGCCGACTCAGATGGGGTACGACTCCGACGCCCGGGTCGCGCACGGCGAGGTGGGCAAGGTCGGCGTGGCCATCGACTCGGTGGCCGACATGCGCGCGCTCTTCGACGGCATCCCGCTGGACCGGGTCTCCACGTCGATGACGATCAACGCGCCGGCCGCCGTGCTGCTGCTGATGTACCAGACGGCGGGCGAGGAGCAGGGGGCGCGCCCGGACAAGCTGACCGGCACGATCCAGAACGACGTGCTCAAGGAGTACATCGCCCGCGGCACCTACATCTACCCGCCGCGGCCGTCGCTGCGGCTGGTGGCCGACACGTTCGCCTACTGCCGGACCGAACTGCCCAAGTGGAACACGATCTCCATCTCCGGCTACCACATGGCCGAGGCGGGGGCCACGCCGGTCCAGGAGATCGCGTTCACGCTGGCCAACGCCAGGGAGTACGTCCGCGCCGCGATCAGCTCCGGTCTCGCCGTCGACGACTTCGCCCCGCGGCTGTCGTTCTTCTTCGTGGCGCGGACCACGCTGCTCGAGGAGGTGGCGAAGTTCCGCGCCGCCCGGCGGCTGTGGGCCCGCGTCATGAAGGACGAGTTCAAGGCGCAGGACCCGAAGTCGCAGATGCTGCGCTTCCACACCCAGACGGCCGGCGTCCAGCTCACCGCCCAGCAGCCCGAGGTCAACCTGATCCGGGTGAGCCTGCAGGCGCTGGCGGCCGTGATGGGCGGGACCCAGTCGCTGCACACGAACTCCTTCGACGAGGCCCTCGCGCTGCCCAGCACCAAGGCGGCCCGGCTGGCCGTCCGCACCCAGCAGGTCATCGCCAACGAGACCGACCTGACCGCGACCGTGGACCCGTTCGCGGGCTCCTACGTGATCGAGGCGATGACCGACGAGATCGAGGCGGCCGCCGAGGCCCTGATGGACCGCATCGAGGAAATGGGCGGGGCGGCGGCGGCCATCGAGCGCGGATTCCAGAAGGCCGAAATCGAGAACGCGGCCTATCAGGTCGCCCGGGAAATCGACGAGGGCGAGCGCATTGTCGTGGGCGTGAACAAATTCGCCGCCGACGGCGAAGAGCCGTATGAGCCGCTGCGCTTCGACCCGGCCATTGAGGCTAACCAGGCGGCGCGGCTGGCCAAGCTGCGCGAGGCGCGTGACCCCGGCGCGGTGAGCCGCTCCATTTCCGCGCTCAAAAAGGCCGCCGAGGGAACCGAGAACGTCCTTTACCCGCTCCGGGAGGCGTTGCGGGCCGACGCCACGCTCGGTGAGGTATGCGACGCGCTCCGAGACGTCTGGGGCGAGTATCACCCCAGCGAACTGTAGCTATCCCGCGCGCGGCACCGGTGACGAGCACGGCCCTTAGGTAGCGAGCACGGAGGCTTGGCATGGCCATCGAGTGGAATCCTTCCCGTGGCGCAACGCTCGGCGTCGAATGGGAGGTCCAGCTCATCGACAGCGAGACCAAGCTGCTGCGCCAGGAGGCCGGCAAGCTGCTCGACGAGCTTCCGGTGGGCGCCGATTCCGGGGAGCACCCACGCATCAGGCACGAGCTGATGCAGTCCACTCTTGAGCTCGTCACCGGTATTTGCAGCACGGTATCCGAGGCGAAAGACGACCTCGCCGTAACGATCACCGAACTCCAGCGCATGGCGGCTGAGCACGGTATCCTATTGGCGTGCGCCGGGACGCACCCGGTGAGTGACTGGCAAGACGCGACGATGGCGCCCATCCAGCGCTATGCGGAGCTTGTCGAGCAAATGCAGTGGCTGGCTCGCCGGATTCAGACCTTCGGCGTGCACGTTCATGTTGGGATTAGGGACGGGCGCAAGGCGATACCGATCGTCAATGCCCTCTCCGCATACCTTCCGCATTTTCTCGCCATTACCGCGTCGAGCCCGTTCTGGTGCGGGTACGACACCGGGCTTGCCTCCAGCAGGTCGGTGACCTTCGGCGCCTTGCCGACGGCCGGACCGCCGCACCGGCTGGCGGACTGGAAACAATTCGAGGACTACATGGACACCCTGCTGCGGGCGGGGACCATCCGCAGCATCAAGGAGGTCTGGTGGGACATCCGGCCGCATCCGGACTTCGGCACCGTCGAGATCCGCATGTCCGACGGTGTGCCCACGCTGCGCGAGGTCGGCATGGTCGCCGCGCTGTCGCAGTGCCTGGTCCAGCTGTTCGACACCCAGCTGGACCGCGGCTACACGCTGCCCAGCCCGTCGTCGTGGGTGGTCAGGGACAACAAATGGCGCGCGACGCGCTACGGGCTGGACGCGATCGTGATCACTGACGAGGCCGGCGCCACCGCACCGCTGCGTGATGAGCTTTATGAGCTCCTCGCTCAGCTTGAGCCGGTAGCCTCGAGACTAGGCTGTCAGGACGAGCTCTCCGTGGTTTCGGAAGTGCTCGAGCATGGCGCCTCTTACGAACGGCAGCGAGCTGTCTACGCACGGACCGGGGATCTAAGCAACGTCGTAGACGCCCTCGTTACCGAGTTCGCCGAAGATAGATTCTGCACGCACGGGGATGGTGGGCATGGCCGGAAATGAGCCGGGCAATGATCTGCTGGCGGATCTGGACGCGTTCCTGACCGAGCACGAAGCGGAGCTGATCGAGTTCCGTCGTGACCTTCACGCTCATCCTGAGCTGGCCTTCAACGAGCACCGGACCACCCGCCGGGTCGCGCTGCGGCTGGCCGCGGCGGGCCTGCGGCCGGTGATCTTGCCCAAGGGAACCGGCCTGCTCGTGGACATCGGCTCCGAGCAGGTTCCCTACACCGAGCGGCCGGTCGTCGCGCTGCGCGCGGACATGGACGCGCTGCCGATGACCGACGACAAGGACGTCCCCTACCGCTCCACCGTGCCCGGCGCCTGCCACGCCTGCGGCCACGACGTGCACACCACCGTGCTGCTCGGGGCCGGCCTGTTCCTGGCCGAGCAGGCCGCCGCCGGGCTGCTGCCCGGGCGGGTCAGGCTGGTCTTCCAGCCCGCCGAGGAGGCGGCCGGCGGCGCGCTCGACGTCCTCGCGGCGGGCGGCATCGCCTCGGTCGGCCGGATCTTCGCGCTGCACTGCGACCCGCGGCTCGACGCCGGCCAGCTCGGCGTGCGCTCCGGCGCGATCACCGCCGCCTGCGACAGGATCCAGGTGCGGATCACCGGCCCCGGCGGCCACACCGCCCGCCCGCACCTGACCGCGGACCTCGTCTACGCGCTCGGCAAGATCCTCACCGAGGTCCCGGCCGCCCTGTCCCGGCGGGTCGACCCGCGGTCCAGCCTCAGCCTGGTCTGGGGCCGGGTCAGCGCCGGCACCGTGGCCAACGCGATCCCCGACGAGGGGATCGCCGAGGGCACCGTCCGCTGCCTCGACGACGAGGCCTGGCACAGCGCGCCCGACCTGCTCAAGGGGCTCATCGACGCGGTCGCGGCCTCCTACGGGGTCAACGCCGAGTTCAGCTACCAGCGCTACGTCCCGCCCACGGTCAACGACCAGGCCAGCGCGGCCATGATCTCCGCCGCCGCGCTCGACGTGCTCGGCGCCGGATCGGTCGTGCAGACGCCGCAGAGCCTCGGCGGCGAGGACTTCGCCTGGTACCTGGAGTCGATCCCCGGGGCGCTGGCCCGGCTCGGCACCCGGGTGCCGGGCACGACCGCTTCGCTCGACATCCACCAGCCGACGTTCGACGTGGACGAGCGCGCCATCGGCGTCGGAGTCCGGGTGATGGCGTCCACCGCGATCACCGCGCTGTGGGACGACGGCGCGATCGTGGCCCAGCCGCTGCCCGGCGTGACCGGAGCCTGACCCTTCCGGCACCGCGCTCTCACCCACCCGCTAGCTGGCACGGCGTACCCTAAACGGGTGGATCAGCCGCAGACGTACCGTTCGACGACCGCGCTCGTGGTCTGGATCGTCTGGCTGCTGTTCGCCGTCGGCAACTGGATCGACCTGGCCGTCCAGGGCCGCGACCACTCGTCCGTGGTCGCGGCGGCCATCTTGCTGCTGGCCACCGGGGTGGCCTACGTCACCGCGCTGCGCCCCCGGGTCCTGCTCGACGACGCCGGCCTGACGATCAAGAACCCGGTCCGCGACCACCGCATCGCCTGGGCCGCCGTCACCGACGTGGACCTGATGGACCTCCTGCGCGTGCACTGCACCCTGCCGCAGGCCAGCGGCCAGGGCGAACGGCGCAAGGTCATCAGTTCCTGGGCCATCCACTACTCCCGGCGGCGCCAGTACTCGGCCGACACCAAGGCCCGCCGCGCCGCCGCCCGCACCGCCGGCGGAAGCCGCCCGTCCCTGTTCGGCGGCGGCTTCGCCGCCGCCACCCGCAGCATGTCCTACGGCGCCCCCGTCCCCGCCGCCCCCTCCGCCCGGTCCTCCAGCCACGACACCGAGGCCGAGGCCAAGCTGATCGTCCGCCTCATCAGCGAACGCGCCACCGCCGCCCGCGCCAAAGCCCTCTGGACCGCCACCCCCGCCACCCGCCGCCCCAGCCCCCTCCGCCCCAGCCCCCGCCCCCCGCCCCCTCCGCCACCCCAGCCCCCTCCGCCACCCCCGCCGACCCAGCCACGTCCGGGGCCACCGCCACGTCCACCGAAGCCGCCCCACCAGCCAGCCCCGCCACGACCTCCCCAGCCGCCGCCAGCACCAGGCTCCTGACCAGCACCTGGAGCACCCGCGCCATCGCCGCCCTAGTCCTCCCCGCCCTGATCCTCCTGATCGTCATCCTGCTCTAGCCCGGCCCCACACGCTCGCCCCGCCCCGCCCACACGCTCGCCCCGCCCCCACATGCTCGCCTCGGCCCCACACGATCGCCCCCGCCCCACGCGATCGCCCCCGCCCCCCACGAGCGCCCAACCTTCGCACCCCCTCCAACCCACTTCGAGTCCCAGAAGCCCCACCCTTCCCTGACCCCTCCAATGGTTGTGGCAACGTACCCGATAGGACCATTACGTTGCCACAACCATTGAATGGCGCAGTGGCTCGTGGTGAACAAGTTCCGCTGGCGCTCGGTCAGCGCAGAGCCGTCCGCGTCAGCGGAACCCCAGGCGCCTCCGGGACCTCACGGACCTCACGGGCCCGGGACCTCACCGGCCCAGGACCTCCCGGGCCCGGGACCTCACGGGCCGGGACCTCACGGGCCGCCGGGGGTCTCGTAGCCGGGGCTGCCGTAGCTGGTGTTGGAGTCGCCGAGCTTGGTGCAGGGGAGGGCGCGCAGCGTGGACACGTAGTCCGAAGGCGCGCCGGCCTGCTCGGCCGCGTCGGCCAGAATGCCGATGCTGCGGGCCGACGGCAGGCCGCCCTCGTAGAAGTTGAGCACGTACAGCCAGGCCAGCACGTCGCCGTCCAGGGTCTCCACCCGCACCTTCACGCGGCGGTAGTACCCCAGGGACACGCCGTCCCAGTTGTCCAGTTCCTTCTCGTCACCCTCGGACAGGTCATACAGCACCACGAAGACGCGCGACCCAGAGTCCTCCACCACCGTGGTCAGGGCACCGTCCCAGCCGATGTCCTCCCCGCCGAACGTCATCCGCCACCCCTCGAGCCACCCGGTTCCACGCTGGGGCGAATGAGGGCAGCGCAGCAGCATCTGCGCCGGGTCCATGTTGCTGCCGTAGGCGGCGTACAGTGCCACGGGGGAAAGCGTACGGCGAACCGCCGCCGCAAGCCGCGCATAAACAAGCACCCGATACCTGACTGCGACCATCCCAGCGGAAAGAATTACCTATCGTGACCTTGCCACGTCAGAGAATCGCGATCCTCGGCGGCGGACCCGGCGGCTACGAGGCCGCCCTGGTCGCCGCCCAGCTCGGCGCCGACGTCACCGTCGTCGATTCCGACGGGCTCGGCGGCGCCTGCGTGCTGACCGACTGCGTGCCGTCCAAGTCGCTGATCGAGACCTCCAACGCGATGACGCTGCTCAACCGCAGCGCCGACCTCGGCATCGCCACCGGCGGCCTGGCCACCGTCAACGCCGCGCGGCTGTACGAGCGGATCACCAACCTGGCCCGCGCCCAGTCCCGCGACATTACCGATCGCGTCAACGCCGAGGGCATCAGGGTCATAAAACAGCACGGCCGCCTCAACGGCCCCGGCACCATCACCACGGACCAAGGCGAGACCATCAAGGCCGACGCCATCCTGATCGCCACCGGTGCCATGCCTCGCGTGCTCCCGGGCGCCGAGCCCGACGGCGAGCGTATCCTCACCTGGCGGCAGCTGTACGACCTGACCGAGGTGCCCCGGGACCTGATCGTGGTCGGCTCCGGCGTCACCGGGGCCGAGTTCGCCTGCGCCTACCAGGCGCTGGGCTCGCGGGTCACGCTGGTCTCCTCCCGCGACCGGGTGCTGCCGCAGGAGGACGAGGACGCGGCCAACCTGATCGAGGACGTGTTCAAGCGCAGCGGCATGCACGTGCTCGGCCACTCCCGCGCCGAGTCCGTGAAACGAACCCCGGACGGCGTCACCGTCACCCTCCAAGGCGGCCAGGCCATCACGGGCACGCACTGCCTGATGACCGTGGGCATGGTCCCCCGGACCGGGAGCATCGGCTGCGACGAGCACGGCGTGAAGACCGACAAGAACGGCTTCATCGAGGTCGACCGGGTCTCGCGCACCTCGGTCCCCGGGGTGTACGCGGCCGGGGACTGCACCGGGGTGCTCATGCTGGCCTCGGTGGCCGCCATGCAGGGCCGGATCGCGATGTGGCACACGCTCGGCGAGGCGGTGCACCCGATCCGGCTCGGCCACGTGGCCGCGACCATCTTCACCAACCCGGAGATCGCCACCGTGGGCGTCTCGCAGCGGGCGGTCGACACGGGCGAAGTCCAGGCCCGCACGCTGAAGCAGCCGCTGGCCACCAACCCGCGGGCCAAGATGGCCGGCTTCCGTGACGGGTTCGTCAAGCTGTTCACCAGCCCGGGCACCGGCGTGGTGCTCGGCGGCGTGGTCGTGGCGCCGCGCGCCAGCGAGCTGATCCTGGCCGTCTCGGTGGCGATGGAGCAGCGCCTGACGGCCGAGGACCTGGCCCAGACGTTCGCCGTCTACCCGAGCCTGTCCGGTAGCGTCACCGAGGCCGCCCGCAAGCTCATGGAATATACCTAACGAGGCCGGTTCCCCACCTCGCTCTCAGTGCGACGGGCGCCCGAGGTCAGGGTCGTCCGGTGGCTCGAGCCCGTGGCGGCGCAGCCGCGACACCCGGATGTCGTCGGTGTACAGCGCGACGATGCCCACGGTGCACAGCAAGAAGAACCCGGCCACCATGAGGCGGATCCACAGCGCGCCCGGGAGCAGCACGAACACCACGCAGACGGGCACCGTCACGATCAGGTGGCGGCCGATGAGCCGGCCGCGCCAGCCCGCGTCGGTCAGCTCGTGCCTGACCCACTCCCGGTTCCGGTCCGGCAGCCGCGCGCCGAGCGCGAACAGGGCCTGGCGGCCCAGGCCCGGGTCTCCCGGCAACCTGCTCACAGCTGGAGCCTAGCCGTCCGCGAGCTCGCAGATGACCGCGCCCGCGGAGACGGTCTGGCCCACCTCCACCGCCAGCCCGGTGACGGTGCCGTCCTTGTGCGCGGTCAGCGGCTGCTCCATCTTCATCGCCTCGAGCACGACCACCGTGTCGCCCGCGGACACCTGCTGCCCCTCGGTCACCGTGATCTTGATGATCGTCCCCTGCATCGGGCTGGTGAGCGTGTCCCCGCTGCTGGCCTGGACCGACCGGCTGCTCCGGGCCCGCGCGCCGGCCCGGCCGGCTTCCCCCCGGCGCCGCCAGCACCACCCGACCTTCTGGACCCCCAAACCCCGGCAGGCACAATCACCTCGAGCCGCTTGCCGCCGACCTCGACGGTGACCGCGTCGCGCTCGGCCGGCTCGGTCACCTCGGGGGTGTCCTGGGCCGGCATTGGCGTGTCGAACTCGGTCTCGATCCAGCGGGTGTGCACCCGCAGCGGCTCCCCGGCGAACGCCGGGTCGGTCACCACGGCCCGGTGGAAGGGCAGCACGGTGGGCATCCCGCCCACCTCGAACTCGGCCAGCGCGCGGGCCGAGCGCTGCAGCGCCTGCTCCCGGCTGGCGCCGGTCACGACCAGCTTGGCGATCATCGAGTCGAACGCCTGGGGGACCGTCATCCCGGCCGTGAACCCGGTGTCCAGCCGCACGCCGGGCCCGGACGGCGGGTTCCACGCGGTGATCGTGCCCGGGGCGGGCATGAAGTTCTTGGCCGGGTCCTCGGCGTTGATCCGGAACTCGATCGAGTGCCCGCGGGCCACCGGGTCGTCGTAGCCGAGCTCCTCGCCCTCGGCGATGCGGAACATCTCCCGCACCAGGTCGAGCCCGGTGACCTCCTCGCTGACCGGGTGCTCGACCTGCAGCCGGGTGTTGACCTCCAGGAAGCTGATCGTGCCGTCCTGGCCGACCAGGAACTCGCAGGTCCCCGCGCCGACGTAGCCGGCCCGCCGCAGGATGTCCTTGGAGGCGCGGTAGAGGATCTCGGTCTGCTCCGCGCTCAGGAACGGCGCCGGGGCCTCCTCGACCAGCTTCTGGTGCCTGCGCTGCAGCGAGCAGTCCCGGGTGGAGACCACGACCACGTTCCCGTGCGCGTCGGCCAGGCACTGCGTCTCCACGTGCCGCGGCCGGTCCAGGTAGCGCTCGACGAAGCACTCGCCCCGGCCGAACGCCGCGGTGGCCTCCCGGACCGCGGACTCGTAGAGGTCGGCGACCTCTTCTTCCTTCCAGGCCACCTTGAGCCCGCGCCCGCCGCCGCCGAACGCCGCCTTGATCGCCACCGGGTAGCCGTACTCCCGGCCGAACTCCTTGACCTCGTCCGCGTCCCGCACCGGATCCGGGGTGCCGGGGGTGAGCGGGGCCCCGGCCTCGAGCGCGATGTGCCGGGCCCGGACCTTGTCTCCGAGCGCCTCGATCGCCTCCGGCGGGGGACCGATCCAGGTCAGCCCGGCGTCGATGACCGCCTGGGCGAACCCGGCGTTCTCGGCCAGGAAGCCGTAGCCGGGGTGCACCGCGTCCGCGCCTGACTCCGACGCCACCTTGATGATCTTCTCGATATCGAGGTAGGTCTCGGCGCTCGTGGTCCCGCCCAGCGCGTAGGCCTCGTCGGCCATCCGTACGTGCAGCGCGTCCAGATCGGGTTCGGCGTACACCGCCACGCTGGGCAGGCCGGCGTCACGGCAAGCCCGCGCGATCCGCACCGCGATTTCCCCGCGGTTCGCGATCAGCACCTTGCGCACTGCGTCCTCCCAGGTTCTGCTGCGCAGGAAGTCTAGATCAGTTACCTCATGCTGCCATGCTGACACTGGCGTCAGTTGATCCGGTTACCCGGAAAAGCCCGGCAAGAGTGTGATAACAGGCACATGCTTGCTGATAAGGAGGTCCGGCACCAGCGAAAACCCTCCTGGCCGGCGGGCCAGCGCGAGTTTGTCGCCCGCTGGACGCCCTTCCTCAACCGAAGTGTGATCTCGGGTACGTAGAGTGAGCGACAGACCGGTTGACGAGACCGTCGCTTGGGGCAGTACCCAGTGGGCCGGGTTCAATTGGGCCGCGTTCACTGGGCTGGGGACCTTCGGCGATCGCCGACGCACGGATCTGCGTGGCGACGCGACTTTTCGTTACGACGAGGTAACGAAAGCGTGACTTAGCTATCCGCTTTTGCCCAGCGTGCGTTGAGTACTTCAGGACAGCGGGGCGGAACGGAAGGAGCCCGGGTGCGCTTCATGATCACGGAGCGCCGAGTATGACCGTTATCGGCATGCTGGCGTGGTTCGCGGCGGCGGTGAGCCTGTGGCTCGGCGCGCGCCGCTACGACCATGCCATCGGGCGGGCCTACCAGTGGCTCACCGCCGGTGCCGGGCTGTACTGCTGCGGGCTCGTCGTCCTGGAGATCCTCGGCGGCACGCTGAACCCCGCGCCCGGCCTGTCCTTCACCAACCTGCCGGCCCTGCTGGCCCTGGCCACCACGGCGGTCGGCATCGCCGTCCTGGCCACCGCCGAACGGGACGGCGGAACCGCCCCGCACCGCGCGCCAGCGGACGGGAGCGAGAGCGCGGCCGGGGCCCGGGACTCCATCATGCCCGGGCTCGCGGACGGCTACGTCATGGCCGTCGCCCTGCTCGTGATCGGCTGGACCACGGTGTTCAGCGGGGAGTTCCACCGGTCGGGGGACCGGCCCGGCACCTTCCTGCTCGCGCTCGTCCACCCGCTGGCGGACCTGGCCGTGCTCGGCGCGCTGCTGCCCATGGTCACCGCCGCCTGGCGCCGGGTGATGCTGCCCTACCTGGCCGTGCTCGTGATCGCCGTCGGCGACTCGCTGGCCGTGGGCCAGCGGGTGCTCGGCGGCCACCCGGGCATCGCGGCCCAGCTGCTCCCGGTGCTCGCGGCGCTGCTGCTCGGCGTGTCCCCGTGGCGGGTCACCGAGGGGTTCGGGTCGCACTGGACCCGGCGCGCGACGAGCTCGGCCGCGTCCACCATCGTCGCCGCCCTGACCGCGTCCGCGGCCACCTTGGTGGTGATCGCGAACGGCCTGGCCGGGGCGCCTGCCTCCGGGGTCGCGCTGGTCGTGGCCGGCGGCGCCGGCGTGCTCGTGCTCGCCGGGCGGGTCTTCATGCTGGTCCGGGAGAACCTGGCCGTCCTCGGCACCTGGCGGGAGTCCAGCCGGAGCCTGCGCGACCTGGCCAGCCGGACCGGCGACGTGGTCCTGGTGTGCGACCTGGACGGCTCGGTCAGGTACGCCAGCCCGACGGTCGCGGACTACGGGTACGCGCCCGGGACGCTGGCGGGCCGCCGCCTGCTGGACTACGTGCATCCCGAGGACCGGTCCGCCGCGCTGGCCTCCGTACGGCTCGCGCTCGGCGGCTACCAGGCGGCGGGCTCGCTGGTGCCGTCCGGCCCCCTGCGAGCTGACACCGGGACGGGCGAGGACTCCGGCGAGAGCGCCGAGGGATCCGGCGGCCCCGGGGTTTCCGGCCGGTTCCGGGTCCGGGTCCGGGCCGCCGACGGGACGTGGCGGCACATCGAGTCCACCCTGCTGCGCTACCAGGCGCCCGGCGAGCCGATCCAGATGCTGGTCACCGCGCGCGACGTCAGCGACCAGGTCGCCCTGCGCCAGCAGGTCACCCACCTCACCTTCCACGACGGCCTGACCGGCCTGCCCAACCGGGCCTACATCGAGGAGCGCGCCCGCGACGTCCTGCGCGACATCGACGCGCTGCGGACCCCCGAAGGGGGCCGAGCCGAAGCGGGCCGGACCGGCGTCATCTTCCTCGACCTGGACCGTTTCACCGCGGTCAACGACTCGGTCGGCCACGGCGCCGGCGACCTCGTGCTGGCCCAGGCGGCCCGGCGGCTGCGCGCCGTCGTCCCCGTGCACGACACGGTGGCCCGGTGGGGCAGCGACGAGTTCGCCGTCCTGGTGGAGAACGCCGGCAGCGACCAAGAGGTAGCCGAGATCGCCGACCGGCTGGCCGGCGCGGTCGCGGCGGAGCCGTTCCGGGTCGCCGGGCAGCAGATCGCCCTCACCGCCAGCGTCGGCGTGGCCCTGGCCGACCTGGGTCCGGGCGATCCGCCCGGGCTGGTCCTGCGCAACGCCGACGTGGCCATGTCCCGGGCCAAGGACAGCGGCGGGGACCGGGTCGAGGTCTACGCCGCGCACATGCACGCGGACGTGGTCCGCCGCCTCGAGATCGTCAGCGACCTGCAGCGGGCCATCAGCGAAGGCGAGTTCACGCTGCAGTTCCAGCCGATCGTGGACCTGGCCACCTCGCGCGTGACCGGGGCCGAGGCGCTGGTCCGCTGGTGGCGCGACGGTCAGGTGGTCCCGCCGCAGGAGTTCCTCGGCGCCGCCGAGGAGTCCGGTCTCATCGTCCCGCTCGGCGAGTGGGTGCTCCGCGAGGCGTGCGCGCAGGGCGCGGCCTGGCGTCACTCGCCCGGGGGTTCTCCGGAGGACATCGGCATCTCGGTGAACCTGTCCGCCCGGCAGCTCACCGCGCCGGCCTTCGGCGCGCGGCTGGCCGCGATCCTGGCCGAGACCGGGCTGCCGCCCGAGGCGCTCACCGTCGAGGTCAACGAGCGGATCCTGGTCGAAGAGGACGAGCTGATCATCGAGCGGCTGGCCGGCCTGCATCAGCTGGGCGTGAAGCTGGCCCTCGACGACTTCGGCACCGGCTACGCCTCGCTGGCCCACCTGCGCCAGGTTCCGCTGGACATCCTCAAGATCGATCCCTCGTTCGTGGCCGGGCTCGGTCACGACGAGACGCTCACCCTGCTGACCAGGACCGTGGTCCAGCTCGGGCGCGACCTCGGGCTCCGGGTCATCGCCGAGGGCATCGAGCAGCCGCGGCAGCTGATGGTGCTGCGCGAGATGGGCTGCGAGCTTGGCCAGGGCTTCCTGGTGGCCAGGCCGATGGGTGCTCCGGGCGTGGAAGCCCTGATGAGAACGTCCGGTAGCGCCCCCGATGATCACCCCGAGGATCACGGGGCTGACCACGGAGAGCGGCCTTCCGTCTCGGAATGTGAGACAAGTCGCGTCAGTGGTTGACGCGGTGATTCCCGATGGCAGTAAGGTGTTATCCGTGAAGTACCCGCAGATCCTCGTACTTGGCCGGCGCGCAGGCAGCTGACCAAGCAGCTCACTGCGCGCTCCCCTCGACTGCCGTCCGGCACGAGGGGATTTTTTATGCCGCCGGATCCGAGTCCAGAGCCAATGGAGACTTACCGATGACCGAGCAGATGACGGGCCGTACGGGCCCCGCAGGCACGGAGCGGCCCGCTGGGCCCGCGGCCGTCGCCGCGGGCGCCCCCGGTTCCCCCGGGACTCCGGTTCCTTCGGGACCGAGCCCGCGGGACCTGGCCGCCCGTTCACCGCACCAGCCCGCGCGCGCCGCTGACCAGCCGCGTCCGGCCGAGGCGCCGATGCCGGCGCCCGCCCAGAACGGCGGGGTCGCCGGGATTCCCGGGGCCGCCGGGTCCGAGGCGCCGCGCGCGCACGTGACCAGCCCGGGCAAGGTCCGGGCGACCGGCGCGCAGGCGCTGGTGTACGCCCTCGAGCGGGTCGGCGCGGAAGTAGTGTTCGGCATCCCGGGCGGCGCCGTCCTGCCGGCCTACGACCCGCTGCTCGACTCGAAGATCCTCCGGCACATCCTGGTCCGGCACGAGCAGGGCGCCGGCCACGCGGCCACCGGGTACGCGCAGGCCACCGGCCGGGTCGGCGTCTGCATGGCGACCAGCGGCCCGGGCGCGACCAACCTGGTGACCCCGATCGCCGACGCCTACATGGACTCGGTGCCGCTGGTGGCCATCACCGGCCAGGTCGCGTCGACCATGATCGGCACCGACGCCTTCCAGGAAGCGGACATCTCCGGGATCACCCTCCCCATCACCAAGCACAACTTCCTGGTCACCAAGCCCGAGGACATCGCCCGCACCATCGGCGAGGCCTTCCACGTCGCCTCGACCGGGCGGCCGGGGCCGGTGCTGGTGGACGTGGCCAAGGACGCGATGCAGGCCATGACCGAGTTCTCCTGGCCGGTCCCGTTCGACCTGCCCGGCTACCACCCGGTGACCCGGCCGCACGCCCGCCAGGTGCGCGAGGCCGCCCGGCTGATCAGCGAGTCCCGCCGCCCGGTGCTCTACGTCGGCGGCGGCGTGATCAAGGCCCAGGCCTCCGCCCAGCTCCGCGAGCTGGCCGAGCTGACCGGCATCCCGGTGGTCACCACGCTGATGGCCCGGGGCGCGTTCCCCGACCGGCACCCGCAGCACATGGGCATGCCCGGCATGCACGGCACGGTGGCCGCGGTCGGCGCGCTGCAGCAGGCCGACCTGCTCATCGCGCTGGGCACCAGGTTCGACGACCGGGTGACCGGCAAGCTGGACACGTTCGCACCGGGTGCGCTGATCGTGCACGCGGACATCGACCCGGCCGAGATCTCCAAGAACCGCCGCGCCGACGTGCCGATCGTCGGCGACTGCCGCGAGGTGATCGCCGACCTGGTGGCCGCCGTGCGGGCCGAGCACGAGCAGGGCCGCCAGCCGGACATCGGCGGCCTGGCGGGCCCAGCTGGCCTCGTGGCGCGAGACGTACCCGCTGGGTTACGACGAGCCGGACGACGGCACGCTCGCCCCGCAGGCCGTGATCGAGCGCATCGGCCAGATCGCCGGGCCGGAGGCCATCTACGTGGCCGGCGTCGGCCAGCACCAGATGTGGGCGGCCCAGTTCATCGACTACGAGAACCCGGGCACCTGGATCAACTCGGGCGGCGCGGGCACGATGGGCTTCGCCGTGCCGGCCGCGATGGGCGCCAAGATGGGCCGCCCGGACGCCACCGTGTGGGCGATCGACGGCGACGGCTGCTTCCAGATGACCAACCAGGAGCTGGCCACCTGCGCCATCGAGGGCATCGGAGTCAAGGTCGCGATCATCAACAACGGCAGCCTCGGCATGGTCCGGCAGTGGCAGACGCTGTTCTACAACGAGCGCTACTCCAACACCGACCTGCACCCCTCCGACGCCGACCTGCCGCCGGTCGGCGGGGCGCGCAAGCTCGCCGGCACCCGCATCCCCGACTTCGTCAAGCTCGCCGAGGCCTACGGCTGCGAGGGCCTGCGCTGCGAGGACGCCGCCGACGTGGACAAGACCATCGAGCGGGCCATGGAGATCAACGACCGGCCGGTCGTGGTCGACTTCATCGTGCACCGGGACGCCATGGTCTGGCCCATGGTCGCGGCCGGCACGTCCAACAACGACATCAAGTTCGCGCGCGGCCTCGCGCCCGACTGGGGAGGGGCCTCCGATGACTAGCCGCGACGCGCATCGGCGTACGGACGCAAGCGAAGGAGCGGCAGCATGACTCGGCATACCTTGTCCGTGCTGGTCGAGAACAAGCCGGGTGTCCTGGTGCGGATCGCGGGGCTGTTCGCCCGGCGCGGTTTCAACATCGACTCGCTCGCCGTCGGGCCCACCGAGCACGACGAGATATCCCGCATCACGATCGTGGCCAACTGCGACGAGCACCCGCTCGAGCAGGTGACCAAGCAGCTCAACAAGCTGATCAACGTGCTCAAGATCGTCGAGCTCGAGCCGGGCAGCACGGTGCAGCGCGAGCTGATCCTGATCAAGGTCAGGGCCGACGCCGAGAGCAGGTCCCGGGTGCTCGAGACCGTCAACCTGTTCCGGGCTAAGGTCGTGGACGTGGCGCTCGACGTGATCACCGTCGAGGCGACGGGGAACCGGGAGAAGCTCGATGCCCTGATCAAGGTGCTCGAGCCGTTCGGGATCAAGGAGCTGGTCCAGTCCGGCATGGTCGCCATCGGCCGCGGCGGCCGCTCCATCACCGACCGGGCCCTGCGGCCCGTGGAACGCAGCGCTTAACTTCCGTCAACACAAGAAAGGCCCGTTTCAGTGGCAGAGATTTTCTACGACGACAGCGCCGACCTGTCCGTCATCCAGCGCAGGCACGTGGCCGTCCTCGGTTACGGCAGCCAGGGGCACGCGCACGCGCTCTCGCTCCGCGACTCCGGCGTCGACGTCCGGGTCGGGCTGCCCGAGGGCTCGAAGAGCCGGGAGAAGGCGGTCAACGACGGCCTGCGGGTGGTCACGCCGGCCGAGGCGTGCGAGGAAGCCGACCTGATCATGGTCCTGATCCCGGACCACCTGCAGCGGCAGCTGTACGCCGAGGCGATCGCGCCGGCCCTGGTGGAGGGCGACGCGCTGTTCTTCGCGCACGGCCTGAACATCCGCTACGACCTCATCGCCCCGCCCGAGGGCGTCGACGTGTGCATGGTCGCGCCGAAGGCCCCCGGACACCTGGTGCGGCGCCAGTTCTCGCAGGGCCGCGGCACGCCGGTGCTGGTCTGCGTCGAGCGTGACGCCACCGGCAACGCCTGGCCGCTCACCCTGGCCTACGCCAAGGCCATCGGCGGCACCCGGGCCGGCGCGCTGAAGAGCACGTTCACCGAGGAGACCGAGACCGACCTGTTCGGCGAGCAGGCCGTGCTCTGCGGCGGCCTGTCCGAGCTGATCAAGGCGGGCTTCAACACCCTGGTCGAGGCGGGCTACCAGCCCGAGTCGGCCTACTTCGAGTGCCTGCACGAGGTGAAGCTGATCGTCGACCTGATGTACGAGGGCGGCATCTCCAAGATGTACTGGTCGGTGTCGGACACCGCCGAGTACGGCGGCTACACCCGCGGCCCGCGGCTGATCAACGAGCAGACCCGCGAGGAGATGCGCCGCATCCTGGGCGAGATCCAGGACGGTTCGTTCACCCGCGAGCTGGTCGAGGAGTTCGACGCGGGCAAGCCGAACTTCCTCAAGCGCCGCGAGGCCGAGCACAACGAGCAGATCGAGCAGGTCGGCGCCAAGCTCCGCCCGCTGATGTCCTGGCTCGCCGACGACGAGTAGCTCCCATGTTTAAGCGCCCCGGGCGGGGTATCGGGTCAGGATGGCAGTGAACAGCACCCAGACCAAGACCCGAAGCACCACCACCGCCCCTCGCGCCGCGAAGGCCCCGGCGACCCCGGCCGCCTCCGCTCGGCGCTCCCGCCCGGGGCAGGCTCGCGTTGTACCGCGCCCGGTTTCCGTCGCCGGGACGAAGCCGCGGGCGTCGGCCTCAGCGGCCGAGGTGGTGACGGCGTACCTCAAGGTCCACGTCGCGGAGCTGCAGTCACTCGAGCCGAAGGTACGCGCCGACGAGTTCGATGCCGTCCACCAGATGCGCGTAACGACCCGCAGGCTGCGCAGCACCCTGCGCTCGTTCGGGAAGGTCATCCCGCGCGCCCGGACCGAGCAGGTGGCCGCGGAGCTCAAGTGGCTGGGCGGCCTGCTCGGCGAGGCCAGGGACGCCGAGGTGCTGTCCAAGCACCTGCACGACAACCTCGAGCCGCTCCCGGCCGAGCTTGTCATCGGCCCGGTCCAGGCGCGCGTGCAGGGCTACTTCGCTCCCCGGCGCGCGGCCGGCCGCGAAGAGCTCATCAAGGTCCTCGACTCCGAGCGCTACACCGCGCTGGTGGCCGCCCTGGATCGGCTGGCCTTCGACCCGCCGCTGGGCCCGCAGGCCGCGGACCCGGCTCGTGACGTGCTCCCGGCCGCCGTCCGCAAGGTATACCGGCAGGCCAGCAAGCGGATGCGCCGCGCCCGGCACGAGCCCGCTGGCCCGGCCCGGGACGTGGCCCTGCACGAGGCGCGCAAGTCGGCCCGCCGCGCCCGCTACGCGGCCGAGGCCGCCCGCCCGGCGGCCGGACGGCCCGCCCGCACCTTCGCCAAGCAGATGAAGAAGGTCCAGTCCGTCATCGGCGACCACCAGGACACCGTGATCGCCCGGCAGGCGGCCCGGGATCTGGGCATCGGCGCCCACCTGGCCGGCGAGAACGCCTTCACCTACGGCCTCCTCTACGAGCACGAGCACCACCGGGCCGCCGAGCTCCAGTCCGCCACCCGCAAAACCTGGAAGAAGGCCTCCCGCCGCCGCCACCTCAAGTGGCTCCCCTGACCCCGCACCTCCGCTGAGCCCGTAAGCCCCGCGCCCGCCCCGGACGCGAACCGGGTCGATGCTCCGCCCAGCCGGTAACGACCGGTTCGATGCTCCGCCGACCCGGTTCCAGTCCCGGCGCTGCGGCGATGCCTCAGGCACGGCGCGCCACCTCGGCCACGGCCTGCGCGCGAAGAAGTAGGAACTAAAAATAGTGTCTCGGATGATGAGACGAGCGTCTTGAGGGGCGTCCGCTCGGCGGCGTGCTCGGGTAGCGTGGACAGCACTATGCGGCGCTTCGTATTCGTAGCCAGCCGCAGCGGGAGCCCAAGCACCTGATCCAGGTAGGCCAGCGACCCGCTGCGGGGCTGATTGCTGGCCGGACAACCAATCTGGCTCACCTATCAGGAGCGTTCTCATGTACGACATGTATCCCTGGGATTCCGCTAGCCAGGGGGAGTACCCCCCTCAGCCCCTGCGCTCGTGGCGCAATCCCGCCCGCAAGCCCGCTAAGGCCGCCACCGCCGCCAGGAGCGCCGAAGCCCCCCGGGCTCCCCGCGACATCTCCCCGGCTCAGGCGGTCCAGGTGGCCCTCGACCGGCGGGACAACGGCGGCAATGCCCAGGCAGTGACCCAGGCAGCGACACACTCAGCCGCTGCGCCCGCGGTCAGCCAGGCCCGCCAGTAAGGTTCTGGCATGGATTCACGAACGATCAGGCTTGCCGTCGTCGGTGGCGACGGAATCGGCCCCGAGGTGACCGCCGAGGCGCTCAAGGTGCTGCGGGCGGCGACCCCCGGGATCAGCATCGACGAGACGAGCTACGACCTCGGCGCGCGGCGCTGGCACCGCACCGGGGAGACGCTGCCGGACGCGGTGCTCGAGGAGATCCGGGGACACGACGCGATCTTGCTCGGCGCGGTCGGCGACCCGAGCGTGCCGAGCGGGGTGCTGGAGCGCAACCTGCTGCTGCGGCTGCGGTTCGAGCTCGATCACTACGTCAACCTGCGCCCGGTGCGGCTCTACCCCGGCGTCACCACGCCGCTGGCCAAGGGCGGCCCCGACGCGGTGGACATGGTGGTGGTCCGCGAGGGCACCGAGGGCCCGTACACCGGCGCGGGCGGCGTGATGCGCAAGGGCACCCCGGCCGAGATCGCCACCCAGGAGAGCATCAACACGGCGTTCGGCGTGGAGCGGGTGGCCCGCTACGCGTTCAACAGGGCCCTGACGAGGCCTCGCCGCAAGCTCACGCTGGTCCACAAGACGAACGTGCTGACCTACGCCGGCGACCTGTGGCAGCGCACCGTGGACAGCCTGGCCAAGGAGTTCGCCGACGTGTCGGTGGACTACTGCCACGTGGACGCCGCGTCGATGTTCTTCGTCTCGCAGCCCGAGCGCTTCGACGTCATCGTCACCGACAACCTCTTCGGCGACATCCTCACCGACCTGGGCGCCGCCATCGCCGGCGGGATCGGGCTGGCCGCGAGCGGCAACATCAACCCGGAGGGCACCGCGCCCAGCATGTTCGAGCCGGTCCACGGCAGCGCCCCGGACATCGCGGGCCAGAGCAAGGCCGACCCCACGGCGGCCATCTTGTCGGCCGCCATGCTCTGCGACCACCTGGGCCTATCCGCCGAAGCCGCCCGGATCGAGCAGGCGGTCGCCGAGGACCTGGTCGAGCGTCAGGGCGCCTGGGCGGCCCGGACCACCGTCGAGATCGGCGACGACATCGCCGAGCGAGTAGCCGGCTGAGACCGGCCATGCCAACGCGCCTGCCGGGCTTCGCCGGCAGGCATACCCCGCCGGGCAGGTCCGCAGCGCGCACGACCAGGTGAGAACCTAGAGAAAAAGCCTGCCCGCGCGGGCGAGGAGGAAGTTCCGCACCATGACTGATTTCGATATCCGCCCCTCCGGACAGCCGGTGCCCGACGCCGAACGCGAGGCGACGCTGCGGTCGCCCGGGTTCGGCCAGGTGTTCACGGACCACATGATCACGCTGCGCTGGTCCGCGGAGAACGGCTGGCACGACGGCCGCCTGGAGCCCTACGGCCCGTTCACCCTGGACCCGGCCACCTCGGTGTTCCACTACTCCCAGGAGTTCTTCGAGGGGCTGAAGGCGTACCGCCAGGACGGCGGCTCGATCACCATGTTCCGGCCGGACGCCAACGCGGCCCGGTTCAACAGCACCGCCCGCCGGATGGCGATGCCGGAGCTGCCCGAGGAGACCTTCATCCGGGCGCTCGAGCTGCTGGTCGCGCAGGACCGCGAGTGGGTGCCGGCCGGCGCCGGGAACAGCCTCTACCTGCGGCCGTTCATGATCGCCACCCAGCGCGGGCTCGGCGTCAACCACCCCAGCAGCGAGTACCTGTTCTGCGTCATCGCCTCGCCCGCCGCGTCGTACTTCGCCAGCGGCGTCAAGCCGGTCACGGTGTGGCTGTCGCAGGAGTACACCCGGGCCGCGCCGGGCGGCACCGGCGGCGTCAAGACCGGCGGCAACTACGCGGCCGCGTTCGTGGCCCAGCAGCAGGCCGTGGACCGGGGCTGCGACCAGGTGGTCTGGCTGGACGCGGCCGAGCACCGCTGGGTCGAGGAAATGGGCGGGATGAACCTGTTCTTCGTCCGCGGCGGCCGCACCGCCGAGCCCTGGATCGCCACCCCCCCGCTGACCGGCACCCTGCTCCCCGGCATCACCCGCGACTCGCTGCTCAAGCTGGCTCCGCAGCTCGGCATCAAGGCAGTCGAGGAGCCGATCACCATCGACCAGTGGCAGGCGGAGTGCGCGGCGGGCGAGCTCACCGAGACCTTCGCCTGCGGCACCGCGGCCGTCATCACCCCGGTCGGCCAGGTCAAGAGCGAATCGGCCAACTGGGCCGTCGCCGACGGCGAGCCCGGCCCGGTGACCACCCGCCTGCGCGAGGAACTCATCGCCATCCAGTACGGCCAGCGCCCCGACCCCTTCAACTGGACCCACAAGGTCTGCTGAGGCCGCCTAGTGCCACCATGATCGTGGACAGTTTTCGTCACATAGCGCCCGAAACTGTCCACGATCATGAAAGGCACCTGAGAACCGTCTCGGATGGTGAGACGAAGGGGCGGGCTGGCGCTAAACGGCGTCGCGGCTCGCGGCACTGTGGCAGACTGACAGCGTGACGTTCGGCCGCATTATTATCGGCTGGCGCGTCGGCATCTAGGGCACCGGCCCTAGCGCCAGGCACTCTGCTGACCCGGGGGACGACCCCCGGACCCCCGCAAGGACCTGGCCCGCCGTCGCGCAGACCTCTCGCGTATTCGCGAGGGGTCTTTTGTTTTGCCGCGATAGGCGACAGCCCCGGACACAAAACCATCCCAGGAGAAGAATCCGATGCTCGACGACAGTTTCCACGTCTACGACACGACCTTGCGAGACGGCGCGCAGCAGGAAGGCCTCAACCTCACGGTGGCCGACAAGCTCGTCATCGCGCGGCAGCTGGACGAGCTCGGCGTCGGGTTCATCGAGGGCGGCTGGCCGGGCGCGATCCCGAAGGACACCGAGTTCTTCCGCCGCGCCGTCACCGAACTGGACCTCAAGCACGCGCAGCTCGCCGCGTTCGGCGCGACCCGCCGGCCCGGCGTGCAGGCAGCCAACGACCCCCAGGTCGCCGCCCTGCGCGAATCGGGCGCGCCGGTCGTGACTCTGGTCGCCAAGAGTCACGACCGGCACGTCCTCCTGGCCCTGAGAACCACCCTCGAGGAAAACCTCGCCATGATCGCGGACACGATCACCCACCTGCGAGAGAACGGCCAGCGCGTCTTCCTCGACGCCGAGCACTTCTTCGACGGCTACAAGTCCAACCCGGACTACGCCCTCGAGGTCGTCAGGACGGCCATGGAAGCAGGCGCGGCCCTCGTCGCCCTCTGCGACACCAACGGCGGCATGATGCCCAACGAGCTCGGCGACGTCGTAAAAGCCGTCACCGGCGCCACGAACGCGCGCCTCGGCATCCACTGCCACGACGACACCGCCTGCGGCGTCGCCAACACGCTGGTCGCGGTGGACGCCGGCGTCACCCACGTCCAGGGCACCGCCAACGGCTACGGCGAACGGGCGGGCAACGCCAACCTGTTCAGCGTCGTCGCCGGCCTGCAGCTCAAAAAGGGCAAGAACGTCGTCCCCCAGGCCGGCCTCAGCGAGATGGCCCGGATCGCGCACCAGATCAGCGAGGTCACCAACGTGGCCCCGGACACCCACCAGCCCTACGTGGGGGTCAGCGCCTTCGCCCACAAGGCGGGCCTGCACGCGAGCGCGATCAAGGTCGACCCGATGCTCTACCAGCACATCGACCCCGCCCTGGTCGGCAACGACATGCGGATGCTGGTATCCGACATGGCCGGGCGCGCGAGTGTCGAGCTCAAGGGCCGCGAGCTCGGCTACGACCTGTCCGGTGACAAGGAAGCCATCGGCCGGGTCACCGACCGGGTCAAGGACCTCGAGGCCAAGGGCTACACCTTCGAGGCCGCCGACGCCAGCTTCGAGCTCCTCCTGCGCGACGAGCTCGGCCAGAAGCACGAGTACTTCACGGTCGAATCCTGGCGGGTCATCGTCGAACGCCACCCCGACGGCCGGATGACCAGCGAGGCCACGGTGCGCCTGGAGGCCAAGGGCGAGCGCCAGGTCGCGGTGGGCGAGGGCAACGGCCCGGTGAACGCGCTGGACAAGGCGCTGCGGGCCGCGCTCGAGCAGCTCTACCCCGAACTGGCCAGCCTCGAGCTGACCGACTACAAGGTCCGCATCCTGGCCGGCACGCACGGCACCGACGCGATCACCCGGGTGCTGATCGAGTCCGGCGACGGCAGCGGCGACAGCTGGAGCACGGTGGGCGTGGACGAGAACATCATCGCCGCCTCCTGGCACGCCCTGGAGGAAGCCGTCACCTACGGCCTCCTCCGCGCCGGCCGCGAACCCAGCTAACCCAGCCAGCCCCGCCCCGCCCGGCCGCCCCGGCCGCCCCGGCCAGCCCGCCCCGGCCAGCCCGCCCCGCCCCGCCCGCCAGCCCCGCCCGCCAGGCAATGAAACCCGGGTTCCACCGCGCTCGAACGCGCTGGAACCCGGGTTTCATGCCCCTGGACCGACCCGGCTAGCCCGGCACCTTGTCCAGGAAGCCGTACACGCTGCGGATCTGGCCGTCGCCGTCCAGGACCGCGACGTCGAAGCCGATCACGACCGGCTCGGCCGCCCCCGCGGGCCCCAGGTGCCAGGTGAACCTGGCCTGGTCGTGGTGCGCGTCCACCGCCCCGCCGAGCGTGAACACGAACTCGGGGAACTGCTGCTGCACCGCCCCGATGAGCCCGTCGATCTCGGCCCGCCCGCGTGCGTCGGCCAGCGGGTCGGTGTAGCTGCCGTCTGACGCCCACAGCTCATCCACGAGCGAGCGCCGCTTAGCCGCGTCCTTCTCGTTCCACGCGGCGAGGTAGCGCTCGGCGATCTCCTGCATTGTTTTCTCCCTCCGTAGGTACCACCCAGACTGCGGGCCGCAGGGAAGCGCCGCAATTACCTCTGAGGTAAGGCGAACACCGACGCAAACAGCTAAGCTCACAAAAATGCACGCCGGGGACCTGATCCGCGAGTGGCGCCAGCGCCGCCGCCTGAGCCAGCTCGACCTGGCCATCGCCGCGAACGTCTCGTCCCGCCACCTGAGCTTCGTCGAGACCGGCCGGTCCAAGCCGACCAGCGACATGATCCTGCACCTGGCCGAGCACCTGGACGTCCCGCTGCGCGACCGCAACGCCCTGCTCCTGGCGGGCGGTTTCGCCCCCGCCTACCCCGAACGCGGCCTCGACGAGCCCGAGCTCAAGGCAGTCCAGCAAGCCCTCGGGCGCGTCCTGACCAGCCACGAGCCCTATCCCGCGGTGGTGGTGAACCGCTGGTGGGAGCTGGTCGACGCGAACAGCGGCATCGCCCAGTTCACCCGCCACGTCAGCCCCGCGCTGCTCGAGCCGCCGGTCAACGTGCTGCGGCTGAGCCTGCACCCGGACGGCATGGCGCCCCGGATCACCAACCTGCCCGAGTGGCGCGCCCACCTGCTGGCCCGGCTGCACCGCCAGCTGGAGACAACCGGCGACCAGCGCCTGGCCGAGCTGCACGACGAGCTCAGCGGCTACCCCGGCGGCGAGGCGGCGCGCCCGGACCGGACCGACGTCGTGGTCCCGCTGCGCTACCGCGCCGATCACGCCGAGCTCTCCTTCCTCAGCATCACCGCCATGGTCGGCACGCCGATGGACATCACGGTCGAGGAGCTCGCCATCGAGTCGTTCTACCCCGCCGACGACCGCACCGCCGCCGCCCTCGCCCCGTGACCGAAAGCCAGCCCCGTGACTGAGAGCCAGCCCCGTGACTGAGAGCCGGCTGAGCCTGCGCGCGCTGAACCGCATCACGCTCGCCCGCCAGCTCCTCCTCGACCGCTCTGCCCTGACCGCCCCCAGGCCATCACTCACCTGACCGGCCTGCAGGTCCAGGCCCCGCGCCCTCCGTACGTCGGCAGTAGCGACGGTCGCGGCGCCCCTGCTGGCGAAGACTCCGCTGACCCGCGCCGAGCTGGCCCGCGCGCTGGCGCCGCGCTGGCCACACACTGGCCCCTTCAGCCGCGCGGACACCGCCGGACCTCGCCATCGCGGCCGAGGAACTGGTGCTGCGGTACCTGGCCGCCTACGGGCCGGCCACGGTGGCCGACATTCAGGCCTGGTCCGGGCTGACCCGGCTGCGCGCGGTCACCGAGCGCCTCCGTGCTCGCTGGCCGGCCCGGTTGCGCCCGCTGGCCGGCCCGGACGGCGCCGCCCCGTCCCGCTGCCGCCGGCGGACCAGGCCGCGATCGCGGCCGAGGGGGAGCGGCTGCTGGCCTTGGCCGGGCCGGCCGCAAGCACCTGCGATGTGCGCTTCGTCCCGGATGGGGAATAGCTGAAGCAGGGCGCGAGCCAGGTTCGTTCGGGCTAATTAACGGACCCATGGCCGCAGCAGGACGGTCAGGGATTTACGGTAGGGACATGGAGGACAAGGAGATCATGGCTCACATCAGCGAGCTGATCGCGACTGAGCACGCGCTCCGCGAGCAGCACGCGGCCGGTGAGCTGACCGGCCCGCAGGAGCGAGAGCAGCTGCGGTCGGCCGAGGAAGCGCTGGATCAGTGCTGGGACCTGCTGCGGCAGCGACGGGCCCGCCGCGAGTTCGGGGAGAGCCCGGACGGGGCGGCGGCGCGGCCGGTCAGCGAGGTCGAAGGCTACCAGCAGTAGCACTGCTGACACAGTTCAATACACGAGGAGTGGCGTGCGCATCGCGAGATTCGCCAAGGGCGACGGGGTCGCGTACGGCGTAGTCGAGGGCGAGCCAGAAAGCGGAGGCCGGCCACCCCGGCCCGGGCTGACGATCGCGGAACTGCACGGGCACCCGTTCGGAGTGGATCCGGGCGGGGTCCGGCTGACCGGGAACCGGTTCCCGCTGGCCGAGGTGAGGCTGCTCGCGCCGGTGCTGCCGAGCAAGGTGGTGGCCGCGGGCCGGAACTACGCGTCGCAGGCGCGGGAGATGAACGGCGAGACGCCGGCCAAGGGTTCTGTTGCCAACGGCAGCGACCCGGTCATCTTCCTCAAGCCGTCCACCTCGGTGACCGGGCCGGGAGACGCGATCAAGTACCCGGTCAAGATCACCGACCGGGTCGACTTCGAGGGCGAGCTGGCGGTCATCATCGGCCGGCTGTGCCGCCAGGTGCCGCGGGAGCGGGCCGAGGAGGTGGTGTTCGGCTACACCTGCGCCAACGACGTCACCGCGCGGGACCTGCAGGCCCGGGACGGGCAGTGGACCCGGGCCAAGGGCTTCGACACGTTCTGCCCGCTCGGGCCGTGGATCGAGACCGGGACCAACCCGTCCGACCTCGAGCTCACCACGACGGTCAACGGTGAGGTCAGGCAGCAGGCCCGCACGTCGGAGCTGCTGTGTGACGTGCCCGGGCTGGTCGCGCACATCAGCCAGGTGATGACGCTGCTGCCGGGCGACGTCCTGCTGACCGGGACGCCGGGCGGGGCGGGGCCGCTGACCGACGGGGACGAGGTGTCGGTCACGATCGAGAGCATCGGGACCCTCACCAACCGGGTGGTAATCGGCGACTGACAATCCCGTCATCTCAGGCGGCCGCGGCCAAAAGCGATCTCTAGTGCAAGCCGGCGCGGCTAGTTTAGGATTGGCGTTCGGAGCAGGCGCACGCACGCGATCAGTGCGGGGAAACACCGCGGACTCGGGGCAGCTAGGGGCCGGCGGACCCCGGCCGAGCGACCTATTCCGTGTCCTGATCGCGGAAAGGGTGGGCATTTATGGGTGGGGGCGACTTTCCTAATTCCGGCCGGCCGCCCGGCGGGAAATCTCCGGAGTATTCCTTCTCCTCCCTCGTGCCCGTGCGGCACTGGCTGCACGACCCGACGCTGCGCAGCTGGCCGGTGCTGCTGCTGGTCGCCTTGGTCTGCGTGCCGCCCATCGGCCTGGTCCTGCTCAACACCGCGACGAACGAGGCCAGGATTCACCTGATCGCCTGGATCTTCGCCGCCTACTTCGCGGTGGCCTGGCTGCTGCTGCTCGGCGTCATCGTCCGCCCGCAGCACGTGAGCCGGGCCATGCTGGCCGCCGTCGCGGTGGTGGGCGTGGCCACCCAGGCGCCCATCGCGATCTGGCTCGAGACCGAGCTGCACGCCGGCACGAGCAGCCTGCTCGACATCTTTACCATCGGCGTCCCCGAAGAGCTGGCCAAGGCCATCCCGATCGTGGTGGTGGCGTGGATCTGGCGGCGCTTCTGGCACACCCAGACCCCCCGGGACTACCTGTTCCTCGGCGCGGTGAGCGGCCTGGTGTTCGGCGCGGCCGAGGTGGTGCACTACTTCACCGACGTCCTCGGCCACCTGTCCGGCAACGCCACCGGGCCGGACCTGCAGGCCCTCACGCTCGAGTACGTCTGGCGCTTCCTGACCGACCCGATCGACCACGCCTGCTGGGCCGGCATCACCGGCTACTTCATCGGCCTGGCCATCACCGGCCAGAGCCGCAAGTACTCGGTCGCCCCGTTCGGGATCGGCATCGCGGCCATCCTGCACGGCCTCAACGACTGGAGCCCGGTCAACTCCCACGCCGCCTGGGTCCTGGTCACCCTGATCAGCGTGCTGCTGTTCCTGGCCTACGCCCGGGCCGGAGCATGGCTCCCGCAGCAGGCCGCCGCGGGCGCCCCGGATTCGCCCTACGGGTATACCGCCCCCTGGCCGGTCGGTCACCTCGCCCCGCCCGCGGCCCACGGCGCCCCCGCCGGACACCAGCCGCCCCGTCCCGGCCCCGGTGCCCCGCCGCCGCCCCCGGGGCAGCCGCAGGTGTGGTGGCAGCCCGTGGCCGGCCCCGGCCCCCACCCGAGCCCGCCGCGCCCCAGGCGCCGCGCTCCGCGCCCCAGGCACCCCGCCCCGCCCCTCGCGCCGCCGCGTCGCAGAACAGCGCTACGCTGCCCACCACGCGGGTTGAACCCAGACCCCGCCCCAAACCGTGGTGGGAGCAGTAGGTGGTCATGCTCGACCGCAGGAAGCTTGCCGTGCCGTTGTTCGCGCAGGCCGGCGCGTTCGTCGTGGTGCTGGTCATTGGCGGTTTCACCGGCCACGCTTCGACGAAGACGCCGGGGCCGGGGGTCACCGCGAGCCCCAGTGGCAGCGTGAGCCCTAGCCGCGGCGCCAGTGCGGACAGCACCAAGGGGCCCGCGGTGAAGCTCGGCGTCAAGGTGTCCGAGCACGGCGTCAACGGCCTGAGCGCGGCCGGCCACGACGTGGCCGGCAGCCAGGTCCGGGTGCTGCAGAGCGGCTCGCTGGCCAGCGCCGCGTCGGGCACCCTGAACCCGGCGCAGGAATACGCCGCGAACGTGCCCGCCGGGCAGTACCAGGTGTGCATCGACCCGCCGATCGGCTGGGGGAGCGCCGTCCACGGCACGCAGGTGCTGTCCGGCTGGATCTGCGCCGCGGCCGATCTCAGGCAGGGGCCCCAGATCGTGACGTTCCACCTGACGCCGCAGATCCCGCAGGCGGGCCAGTGAGCGCCCACGGCCGCCGCCGGCCGGAACCGAGCGGCTCCGCTCAAGCGGGCCCGGCCCAATTCGGCTGGGCCCTGGTGGTCGTCGTCGCGGCGCTGATCGGCGGGCTGGCCGCGGACCGGCTCGGGCACGCCTCGCTTGTCATCGCGGTGATCGTCTCGCTGGCCGCGGGCGCCCTCGGCGTCGTGATCCTGTTCCGGTCGCCCGCCCGGCCCCCCGAGCTGGCCGCCGGCTACGCCGACGACGAGACGCGCGGGATCCGGGTCCCGCCGGACCGCTACACCCCCACCCGCCCGCACCCGAAGTCCGCCGGGCCGGCCCAGCCTGCCGCGCCGGCCCCGGCCAGCGCGCGGGGCGCCGTGCCCCCGCCTGCTGCCGGGTCCGAGACCGTGGTCGAGCTGCTGCCACTCCCGGGTCAAGGGCAGGCGGGTCAAGGGCAGGCGGGTCATGGGCAGGCGGACGCACCCTGGTGGGACTCGGCCCAGGGCGCCCCGGCGCCGAGCGCGGGCGCCAAGCGGTCGCCCGCGCCGGACCTGTCCACCTATCTCGCGTCTACCTTCATCGCGCAGTGCCCGCGCTGCGGCGCGTTCCGGTTCGACCACCGGCGAGCGCGGAACGGCTGGGATTTCCGGTGCGAGTCCTGCGATCATGTCTGGACCTGGCAGCCCGGCACGCCGTGGCCGCCGGTCCGGGTCATGCCGGGGGGAGCCCGCCCCCCTGCCCCGTGAACCGGCTAACCGTCCAGGCTCGTTCCATGTAATCGTGGTAAGCAACGGAGGTCATGTCATGTACGAGAGGGATATCAGCCGCAGGGATCCCGGCTGCGTGGTTTTCCTGCTCGACCGCTCCGATTCCATGAAGTCCACCTGGGTGAACAGCCGCGAGACGCTGGCCGAGGGCGCGGCCCGGGTCCTCAATGAGATCCTGCTCGAACTGCTCTTCACGTCCCAGGGTGAGCCCGGCAAGGCGCGGCACTATTTCGACGTCGGCATCTTCGGCTACGGCCTGCGCCCGGTGGCCGGCGGCGAGGGCGTGGAGCCCGCGTTCGGCGGCAAGCTGACCGGCCAGCCGCTGGTGGCGCTGCCCGACCTGCGAGACAACCCGATCGCGGTGCGCGAGACGCCGTTGGTGGACGTGGGCGCGCCGCCGAGCCGGGTGCCGGTCTGGGTCGAGCCGGTGCACGGCTACCGCACCCCGATGTGCCAGGCCGTCGCGGTGGCCGGCGCCCACGTGTACGAGTGGGCGAACGCGCACCCGGACTCGTTCCCGCCGATCATCATCAACATCACCGACGGCATGGTGACGGACAGCCCTTACGAGGGCGCCTCGCTGGATGAGTGGGCCCAGCGGCTGACCAACATCCAGACCAGCGACGGGCCCGCGCTGTTCTTCAACATCTTCGTATCCCCGGCGGCGTCCAACGGCGTGCTGTTCCCCTCCACCGATTACGGGCTGCCCGAGCCGGGCCCGCAGCTGTTCCGGATCAGCAGCCCGCTGCCGCCGCCGATGATCGCCAGCGCGCAGAGCACCGGCGCGGTGATCGAGCCCGGGGCCCGCGGCTTCGGCTTCAACGCCGACGCCACCATGCTGGTCAGGTTCCTCGAGGTCGGCACCAAAGTCGACGTGCGGGACTGAGCCGAGGTCCGTCCATGCAGATCCAGATGGTCACCTTCAGCACCGCCAAGGACGGTAACGCGCCCGGCGAGTGGCAGGACGGCGCCTCCGGCGGGGTCATCCCCGACGGCACCGGGGCGCCGCACCAGGCCCGGTTCGTCGTCCTCGACGGCGCCACCACGGCCTATGACCCGGTGCGCTGGGTGGATCAGCTGGTGCGGTCGTTCGCGCCGCCGCCGGACGGCACGGACGGGTCCCCGGCGGGCCGGGGACCCCGGCTCGAGCCCGCCGCCATGCGGGCCTGGTTCGCCGAGATGCAGGACCGGTGGGCCAAGGACGTGCGGGACTTCGACTCCATCATCGAGGAACGCAAGTTCGCCGAGGTCGGCTCGTTCGCGACCCTGCTCGGCTTCGAGATCTACGGGCTCGACGGCCCGGAACCCTACTGGCGGGCGGTCGCGCTCGGCGACACCGTGCTCTTCCACGTCCGGGCCGGGCACCTGCTCGCCACGTTCCCGCCGCTGGGCCCCGAGGACTTCGGCACCCTGCCGGACGGCGTGCACACCCTGCCCGCCAGCCTGGACAAGATGTCCGAGCGCCTGCTCCTCGGCGGCGGGGTGCTGGAAGCCGGAGATTTCCTGTTCGCGGCCACCGACGCGATGGCGCAGTGGATCCTGCGCACCATCGCCCGCGGCGAGGCCAGGGTCTGGGACGCCCTCGCCACGCTGGCCCACCCCGACGTGTTCGCCCAGCTGGTCGCGGATCAACGCAGAGAGCAGGACAGCTCGAAGAGGATGAAGAACGACGACGTGACGCTGATGCGGTTGCGGATGCTGGACAGCCAGCCCGCCTACCTGCTGGCGTGCCGATGACCGCGTATCCCGCCGCGGGTGATTACTACAAGGCGGTGCAGGCGCCGTCCCGGGTCTTCACCGTGCCGAAGCTGCAGACGGCCGAGTTCGTCTGGGACAGCCTCGGGCCGACCCTGGCCCGCGGCAGCAGCGCGGTGGTGTTCCAGGCCTCGGTGGAGGGCCGGACCCAGGCGCTGCGCTGCTACATCAGGAACGACGCCTCCAGCCGGGACCGGTACAGCGCGCTGAACGCCTACCTGGCCGGTCACGACCTCAACCCGTACGTGTCGGGCACCACCTGGCTGGACGGCGCCATCATGGTCAACCGGTCGCCCTGGCCGGTGCTGACCATGGAATGGATCGACGGGCGGACGCTGAACGAGTACGTGGACTTCCTGGTGACGGGGTCCAACGCGACCGCCCTGACCACGCTGGCGGGCCGGTGGCGCGAGCTGATCGCGCTGCTGCAGCGCAGCGAGTTCGGTCACGGCGACCTGCAGCACGGCAACGTCATGGTGGATCAGGAGGGCCAGCTCCGCCTGGTCGACTTCGACGGGGTGTGGATCCCGCAGCTGGCCAGCCAGTCTCCGCCCAGCGAGTTCGGCCATCCGAACTACCAGCACCCGGGCCTGCGCGTCTGGGATCGCTGGGTCGACACGTTCTCCGCCCTGGTCATCTACCTGTCGCTGACCGCGCTGGGCCGGGAGCCCGCGCTGTGGCTGGCCCTGTACAACTCCAAGAACCTGCTGTTCGCCAAGAACGACTTCTTTCCCCCGTTCGAGACCGAGGTGTGGAAGCAGCTCGCCGCGCTGCGCGACCCGCAGGTCGACGCGCTCACCCAGCGGCTGCAGGAGTGCTGCACCCCCGACTGGGTGGCCGCCGGGAGCCTGGAGGCGATGCTGGACCAGGCGGCGCCGTCCGCGGCCCCGCCCGTGACCCCGTCCATCCCGGCCGGACAGCGCTGGTGGGAGAAGCCGCCGCCCACGGGCGCCGCCACCCCTTCCCGGCCGTGGCCGCAGCCATCGCCCCCGCCCCCCGCGGGCCCGTCCTACCCGCCCGTTCCCGGCTCCTCCAGCGGCCCCGGCTCGTCCGGTGTTCCCGGCTCGTCCAGAACCTCCGGGTCGTCCGCGGCTTCCGGGTCATCGAGGCTTCCCGGCGGCCCGGCGGCCCCGGCGGCTCCGCCCGCCCCGGCCGGCTACCCGCCGGCTCCCGGGACTCCTGGCGCCCCGGCCGGCGCGCCGGGCTCGGGCGGCATCACCCTGCCGACCCCGCCCCCGCTGTCCGCGCCGCTGAGCACGGCGGGCACCGGGCCGCTGCCGCAGCTGAGCCAGAAGATGGTGCCGCCCGGTGACACGATCTGGTGGGCCCTGCCCGGGGCGGCGTCCGGCCCGCCCCGGCCCGGCCCGCACGGTCCGGCTGGTTCGGCGCCGTACGGCTCCGTGCCGCCGGCGCCCATGCCCCGGGGCTACGCGCCCTATAGCGGTCAGGTCCCGCCCGGACCAGGCCCGTCCTACCTGGCCCAGCCGGCTCCGCCCCGGTCGCCAAGCCGCCGCGGCCGACCCCGCTGCTCGGCGCGATCGCGCTCGGCCTGGGGATCGTGCTCCTGATCATCGGCGCGTCGGCCGGCCTGTCCATCGTCTCGATCGGCGGCCTGGTCGCGGGCGCCTGGGGCATCTGGCGCCTGGTCACCGGGAGCGGGAGCAGCGCAGGCGGGAACGGGCCGAAGCCGCCGCCCGGCCCCCGCTGAGCCCCGCTACGGGCTCACCACCCAGTCCAGCCGGTTCCAGTACGCCAGCAGGTTACCGTCGTCCGTCCCGACCATGACGGCCATGACGTCCTGGGCGTTGTCGGTGCTGACGATGATCGGGTTCTGGGTGGTACTGGTGTACTCGGCGACGCTGCCCGTCGCTCCCGGGGACTTGATCGTGAAGTCCGACTGGCATTCGACGAGGAAGTCGCTGAAGTTCCCGTTGGTGGTGCACTCCCTGGCCTTGCTGAACTTCTGCTTCTTGAGGAAGGCGCTGAACCCGCTGGCCAGCGCGGCCCGGTCGGGATACTGGTAGTAGATGATGAGGTTCGCGGCCAGGCCCTGCAGCCGCTGGCACTGGCTCACCGCGGTCGCGCCGAATTCGGTGCCGGCGTTCTGGCAGCTGTTCTGATTGTCCTGATTCCGCACCGCGGGCGGGATCTTGGTCATCAAGATGTCGAACTGCGACGTGGGGGTCGGGTCGGCGGACGGATCGGGGGAGGAGGCCGGACTGGAGCTGGTGCTCGCCGGCGGGCTCGAGGACTGGGACGTGGACGCCGCCGCCGGCGGCGCCTTGGCCGGGAACGGGCTCAGGTGCGCCACCGCGGCGACCCCCAGGTACCCGGCCACGAGCGCCACGGCCGCGGCGATTCCCACCGTGTTGCGGTTGAGTACCTTGGATCGCTGCCGCCCCGGCAGCCGGCCCGCGGGCAGTGGCAGCGGAAAGCCAGGCTCCCGCTCAGGAAAGCCGCCCCCCGGAACCCCGCCCCCCGGGGTCGCCCCGCCCCCCGGAGTCCCGCCGCCCGTGACCCTGCCACCAGGGGCCGCCCCGCCCGGAGCCCCGCCCCAGGGTCCGCTGCCTCCGGTACCCGCCGCCGCGGGCGCCCCGCTCTGGAATCCGCCTGCCGGGGGCGCCTCGCCCCAGGGCCTGCCCTGCGATCCGCCGGTCGCCGGGTTGCTGCCCGTGGGCCCGGTGCTGACCGACCCGCCGCCGATCGGTCCCGTCAGCCGGCCCGGCGGCCAAGGCCTCGCCACCGACGCCGTCCGCACCTCCAGCGTGCCCGCCGCCTTGGTCAGCTCCGCCTAGACCGCCCGCGCCGCCGTCAGCCTCTTCACTGGCCATACCCGCGGCCACGGCACCAGCCGCGGCCCCCTCGGCGACCGCACGGCCAGCTTCAGCGCCGCCCGGAGGAGTCACCGGGAGCTGAGCCGTTTGCCCGGCCGAGCCGGCGTCCGAGACCGAGCCATGAACAGGAAGGGGACCAGAGCCGGGAACCGGGACGGGGACCGGAGTCCGGCACGGGGCGCGGACCAGAGCCAGGGAAGGAGGCGGAGGTCCCGGTCGCCGGCGCGATGTAGCCGAGCGCCCGGGCGTACTCGCGGACCACCCACAGGGACGCCGCCATGTCGAGGTTGTGCTCCCCCGCCAGCCTGGCCGCGGCCGACTGGATCGCTCCGTAGTTGCCCAGCTGGGGGATCAGCTCGCTGAGCAGTCCCGGGACGTTGGTCCGGGCCGCGTTGCCGATGAGGATGGACTCCCCGGGCAGGCCGGTGAGGTGGTCCCGGCAGACGGTGTCCATGGCGGCCGCGTCCGCCAGGACCTCGGGACCGTGTTCGGCCACGGCCTGAAGCAGGACACGCCGAGCGTCCCCGTTCGGGTCGATGACATGCCCGTTCCCTTCAGTCACGAAGGACCTCCCTTCAGGTTCCGCAGCGCTGCTACGGTCACCCTAGAGGACAACTGGCGTCAGGCTCAGCGCAGGAAATCCCTGAGGTGACGTAGCTGTCGTTCAACGTGCGCGGCCGGCACCACGTGGCCGGTGAACGGGTGCACCGAGATGTCCTTGCCCGCGGTGATCTCGTTGTACGCGGCGAACACCGTGGACGGCGGGCAGATCGTGTCCATCAGGCCCACGCTGAGCAGGCACTGCGCGGTGATCCGGCGGGCCAGCAGGGCGCAATCCACGTACCGCAAGGTATCGAGCGCCGCCGGGACGAGGTCCACGTTGTGCGCCAGGAACTCGGGTATCTCGTTGTACGGCGCATCCGGCGCCAGCGTGATGGCGCGCTGGAAGTCGCACAGGAACGGCACGTCCGCGTGGCACACCGCGACCGCCTGCGGGGCCAGCGCCGCGGCCGCCAGCGCGAGCCCGCCGCCCTGGCTGGCGCCGCTCACCGCCACCCGGGACACGCCGGCCAGCTCACCGGCCGTCTGGACCGCCAGCACCGCATCAGTGAACAAACGGGTGTAGTAATAGCCCTCCGGCGCAGCGATGCCCCTGGTCATGACCCGGGCGTTTTCCGGCCCGGCGGCCGGGTCGCCCTGGCGGTCGCCGGTGGCGCCGGAGGTCCACCGGCCGCCCTGACCCCGGGTGTCCATGACGAAGGCGGCGTATCCCAGGGCCGGGAGCAGCGTGTGCTCGGCCGGCAAGCCGCGCCCGCCGCCGTAGCCGATGAACTTCACCACCACCGGCGTGCTCTCGTCCGCGCCAGCGGGCCGCAGGTACCAGGCCCGGATGCGGTCGCCGCCCGCGCCGGAGAACTCCGTGTCGTACACCTCGACCGGCGCGTAGATGCCGGCTTGGTACCTGGTCAGGGTGGGCGGGCTCGCCGTCGCGCGGGCCGCCTCGAGCCGCTGCTGCCACCACTGGTCCAGGCCAGGGGGCTCGACGGTATCGGTGCGATATTCTCGCAATTGGTTCAATGGCAGGTCAAACCAGGGCATTAGTTCCTCCGGCCAGTCAAGATGCCTGAATCTAGCCCTACCATTTTGCTTGTGGCAGCGGATCCCGGGGCACGCGGTGACCAATGGCACCCCGCGCCGTGGGTATACGGTAACCGGAGCCATGGCGACGGGATGCGCGGTGACGGGATGTATGCCGACGGGACGGACGGCGACCTCCAGGGGCGCGGCCGCTCTTCGGGGCGCGGCCGTCGCGCCGCGGCCGTCATCGCCCTGTTCCTCGGCGTCGCCGGGTTCGCCGTCTCCCTGACCGGGGTCGCCGTCCAGACGCTGCCCCGGCACTTCACCGCGGACCAGCAGCGCCAGATCCAGGCCTGGCAGGTCATGCGGCGCTGGCAGCTGATACCGGCCGGACGGATCTTCCCGGCCTCGGTCTCCTACCAGCTGTCCGCCCACGTGCTCCAGGACGTGGCCCCGCTCCAGCTGACCGCGCTCCGGGTCAGCATCGCGCCGCAGGAAGCCGACTGCGCCAAGGCGGTGACCAGCGCGGCGGCCGGAGCGGTGCTGCGCAAGAACGGGTGCCAGGCGGTGCTCCGGGCCACCTACGTGGACGCCACCAGGACCTTCGTGATGACCGTGGGGGTGGCGGTGCTGCCGGACGCCAGCTCCGCCGCCACCGCCCGCAGCGGGCTGGCGGCGACCCGGCTGGTCGCGGCGCGGCAGGCCGGCGGGGCCGATCTGCTCCCGGCCGGCGTCCTGGTGCTCAGGTACGGCGGGGCGGCCGGGCGGGCGGTCAACTACAACCGGCAGGTTTCCGCCAGCTTCACGGCCGGCCCCTATGTGGTCATGTACGCTGCCGGGTACTCCGACAGCCGGCCCCGGGTGCCGGTGTCCCAGGACGAGTACTCCGACGCGGAGATGACCGACATGGCCTCGGGCGTCGCTCACAAGATCGCGACGACGCTCGCCGCCACCCCGCCCCCGCCGCATTGCCCGGGAGCGCCCGGATGCTGACCTCGCGCTGGCGGGCCACGCTGGCCCTGGCCGCGGTAGCCGGCCTGGTGTCCCTGGCCGCGCCGCCGCCCGGCCCGGCCCGCGCGGACCTCCGGGTGCCGGGCGCCCCGCTCACGAGCTCGGCCGTCGCCGACGGCATCGCGGACAAGCAGCAGTGGGTGCTGAGCATGCTCGACGTCGACGCGGCCTGGTCGGTGACCCGCGGCGCCGGGGTGACCGTCGCGGTGATCGACAGCGGCGTCAACCCCGGCGTCAGCGACCTGGCGGGGTCGGTCGTCACCGGTCCTGACTACACCGGGGTCACCACCAGCCCGGCCAACCGGAACTGGGGCGTGCACGGCACCTGGATGGCGTCGCTGATCGCGGGGCACGGGCACGACAGCGGCCTCGACGGGGTCACCGGCATCGCGCCGCACGCCCGGATCCTGTCCATCCGGGTCATCCCGGACCGCGCTGACCCGCACTACGCCAAGTACGAGCGGGAGCAGGAAACGGTCATCCAGCAGTCGCTGGCCGACGGGATCCGCTACGCGGTGGCGCACGGCGCGCAGGTCATCAGCATGTCGATCGGCTACAGCGCGCCGAGCGGCACGGTCCGGGCCGAGCTGCAGCGGGCCTACGACCACGGCGTGGTCGTGATCGCCTCGGCCGGGAACTCCGGCGCCCCGTCGGCTACGGCCCGGCCAGGCGACGCGCCCGAGTCCTTCCCCGCGGATTACCCCGGCGTGATCAGCGTGGGGGCCGTCAACTCCAGCGGCACGGTGGCCGGTTTCTCCAGCGACAACCTCTCCGTCCAGGTGGCGGCGCCCGGCGTCGGAGTCCCCGCGCAGGGCCGGGACGGGGAGTACTGGCTGGTCAGCGGCACTAGCCCGGCCTGCGCGCTGGTCGCCGGGGTGGCCGCCTTGATCAAGTCGAAGTACCCGCACCTCGCCCCCGACCTGGTCGCCAGCGCGCTGACCTCGACCACCACGGACCGGCCGGCCGGAGGCTACAACAGCCGGGTCGGGTTCGGCATCGTGGACGCGGCCGCCGCCCTGACCCGGGCCGGGCAGCTGGCGGGCGCCCGCCCGGTAGAAGCCAGCCTCAAGGAGACGGCGCGATACCACGGCACGCTAACGGCCGCGCCGGTCCCGCCGCGCGGCTCCGGCCAGCTTGTCCTGTTCGCGCTGCTCGCGCTGACCTCGCTGGCGCTGACCGCCGCCGCCGCGACCCGGCTGGCCATCCTCCGCCGGGCCAGCCGGTGACCCGCCGCCCCAGCGGCCGCCCGCGTGACACCAGCGAGCCGCCACCGAACGGCGACACCGGCTACGAACCCACCGCCGGCGACCGCGAACCGCCCGGCGGTGACATCAGCGAGCCGCCGCCGGTCGACGATTTCGCCAGCCACGTCCTGGACGTGGTCGACTCCATCCCGCCCGGCCGGGTCATGTCCTACGGCGATATCGCCGCGTACCTGGCCACCGGACCCGGGCCCCGTCAGGTCGGCCGGGTGATGGCCGTCTACGGCGGCGCGGTGCCCTGGTGGCGGGTGATCCACTCCGACGGCACCCCCGCCCCCGGCCACGACAGCGTGGCCCTCCGGCACTACCTGGCCGAGGGCACCCCGCTCCGCTCGGCCCGCCCCCCGGTCCGCGTCGACATGCGCCGCGCCCGCTGGCCCGGCCCCTGATCCCGCCCGCCCCGTCCACCCATCTTCAGAATTCAATGGTTGTGGCAACCTATTGCCCCTATCGGGTAGGTTGCCACAACCATTGAAGAGGAATGGTACGAGTGGGGCCGGGGAAGCGAGTGAGGTCACGATCAGGCCCCGGCTGCGCCGGGTGACTCCAGGCCCCGGCTGCGCCGGGTGACTCGCGTGACTGCTGAGAAGCGGTATCAGGCCGGCTCCCGTGACCGCCGGGAACGTGCCGGCCGCCCTCCGCGCGGTCACAGGAAACTCACCGCCGCGACACGCTGGCGCTTCCCTGGATGGCCGCAAAATGTCAGTGCCATCTGCTGGAATTGCCAGTAATGAACCAGCCCGACGCGCCCGCGTACCGCCTCGTCCGCCGCCCCCGAGCGGCGGCCGGAACGGCGGGTGGGCCGCCACGCCTGGATCAGTCCCAGCAGCAGGTCGTGGACCACGCGGGTGGCCCGCTGCTGGTGCTGGCCGGGCCGGGCACCGGCAAGACGACGACGATCGTGGCCACCGTGGCCGACCGGATCGAGAACCGCGGCATCAGCCCCGAGCGGATCCTGGTCCTGACCTTCAGCCGCAAGGCCGCCGCCGAGCTGCGCGAGCGCATCACGGCCCGGCTCAGGCGCACCACCCGCGAGCCGCTGGCGGTGACCTTCCACAGCTACGCCTACGCGCTGGCCCGGCGGGAGTTCGTGCTGGCCGGAGACGAGCCGCCGCGGCTGCTGTCCGCGCCCGAGCAGCTGCTCGAGGTGCGCCGCATGCTGAAAGGGGAGGCCCAGGACGGCGGTTCCCGCTGGCCGGAGCGGCTGCGGGCGGCCCTGGGTACCCGGGGTTTCGCCGAGGAGGTGCGCGACCTGCTGCTGCGCGCGGCCGAGCGCGGCCTGGACGGCCGCGGCCTGCGCCAGCTCGGCAAGGTGAAGGACCGCGACGACTGGCAGGCCGCGGCCGCGTTCCTGGACCGGTACGCGGCCCGCTTCGACCTCGCCCCCGTCCCGGCCTACGATTACGCCGAGATCGTCCGCATCGCCGCCGCCCTGCTCGGCCGGGCCGAGACCCGGCAGCGCGAGCGCGACGCCTACGACGTGGTGCTGGTGGACGAGTACCAGGACAGCGACCCCGCCCAGGAGTCGCTGCTGATGGCGCTGGCCGGAGACGGCCGCGAGCTGATCGCGGTCGGCGACCCGGACCAGTCCATCTACGCGTTCCGCGGCGCCGACGTCCGCGCCCTCACCGAGTTTCCCGACCGCTTCCGCACCGCGGACGGACGGCCGGCGCCGGTGGTGGCGCTGCGCACCTGCCGCCGCAGCGGGGCGGAGCTGCTCGCCGCGTCCCGCCGGGTGGCACGCCGGCTCCCGGCCGCGCCCGGGGCCAGCGCCGCCCAGGCCCGGCACCGGATGCTGGTGCCCGTCCCGGACAGCCCGCCCGGCGAGATCGCCATCCTGATCGCGGACAGCTCCACCCAGGAAGCGGCGCTGGTCGCCGACACGCTGCGCCGCGCCCACCTGGCCGACGGGGTGCCCTGGCCGGACATGGCGGTCCTGGTCCGCTCGGCCACCCGGCAGGTGCCGCTGCTGCGGCGGGCGCTGACCGCGGCCAGCGTCCCGGTCGCGGTGGCCGGCGACGAGCTACCGCTGCCCGACGAGCCGGGTACCCGGCCGCTGCTCATGCTGCTGCGCTGCGCGCTGCGTCCGGCCGAGCTCGACGAGCCGGCCGCCGCCGAGCTCCTCAGCGGGCCGCTCGGCGGCACCGACGCCCTCGGCCTGCGCCGCCTGCGCCGTTCCCTGGCGCTCCTCGCCGATGCCGATCCGGAAACCGAGCGCCGCCCCGACGGCCAGGCCGGCCCGGACATGCTGGCCCACGCCCTGCTCGACCCCCGCGACCTGGCTGTGGTGCCGGACCGGGTGGCCGAGCCGGCCAAAAAGGTGGCCCGCCTGCTCGCCATCGCCAGGAAGGCCATCGACAAGGGCGCCAGCGCCGAGGAGGTCCTCTGGGCCATCTGGGACGCATCCGGCCTGGCCGCCCAGTGGCAGCGGGCCAGTGCGGCGGGCGGGCCGGCCGGCGCGGCCGCCGACCGGGACCTGGACGCGGTGCTGGCCCTGTTCGACAAGGCCGCGCACTTCGCCGACAGCATGCCGCCGGGCGCGCCCGGCCTGTTCGCCGACAGCCTGTCCGGGCAGGAGATCGCCGGCGACACGCTGGCCGAGCGGGCGGTCCGGGAGGACTGCGTCCGCATCCTGACCGCGCACCGCTCCAAGGGCCTGGAGTGGGACGTCGTGGTGGTGGCGGGCGTCCAGGAGGAGGCCTGGCCCGACCTGCGGCTGCGCGGATCCCTGCTCGGCGTCGACGAGCTCGCCGAGACGGTGTACCTCGGCCCGCCGGGGGCGGGGCGCCCCGACCGGTCGCCCGCCCAGGGCCAGGGCCAGGACGTGGACGCGGCCATGCTGGCCGCCAAGCTGCTGGCCGAAGAGCGCCGGCTGTTCTACGTGGCCGTCACCCGGGCGAGGAAGCGGCTCGTGGTCACCGCCGTCGGCGGCGAAGACACCGACACCCGGCCGTCCCGGTTCCTGACCGAGCTGGCCGGCGACGATATCAGCATCGAGCGGGTGGCCGACGCCCGCGGCGGGCACCGCTGGCTGTCCATGCCCGCGCTGGTCGCCGACCTGCGCCGGGCCGCCGCCGACACCGCCCGCCCGCGGCCGGTCCGGCAGGCCGCGGCGGCGCAGCTGGCCCGGCTGGCCGACGCCGGGGTCCGCGCGGCGCACCCGCGCGACTGGTACGCCCTGACCGAGATTTCCGACGACGGCCCGATCGTGGCCGGCGGCGAGGCGGTCCGCCTGTCCCCCTCTCAGGTCGAGTCGTTCACCCGCTGCGGGCTGCGCTGGCTGCTCGAGGCGGCCGTCGGCGCCGGGAGCACGGACGTCCTGCGTCACCTGGGCACCGTCATCCACGCCGCCGCCGTCCTCGCCGCCGACGGAGCCGCCGAGCAGGCCGTCGCCGAGCGCATCGATGAGATCTGGCACCACCTCGATTTCGGCAGCGCCTGGTATAGCGCCAAGCAACGGGCACTGGCTGAGCGCATGGTGCGCCGGTTCCTCGACTGGCACGACGCCAACCCGCGCGAGCTCGTCGCGGTGGAGCAGGCGCTCAAGGTCCGGATCGGCCAGGTGGAGATCACCGGCCGGGTGGACCGGCTGGAGTCCGACGATCAGGGCCGTGCGGTCGTGGTCGACCTGAAGACCGGCGGCAGCGCGCCCCGCGAGGACGAGCTCGGCCGGCACCCGCAGCTGGGCGTGTACCAGCTGGCCGTGCTGCTGGGCGCGTTCGAGCGGTTCGGCCTGGCCGAGCCGGGCGGCGCCGAGCTGGTCCAGGTGGGCAAGGCGGCCGGGGTGACCCTGCGGGCCAAGGTGCAGCGGCAGGGCGCGCTGGCCGAGGACAACGAGCCCGGCTGGGCCAAGGACCTGGTGGAGACCGTCGCGGCCGGGATGGCCGGCCCGGTCTACGAGGCCAAGGTGAACCCGAGCTGCCGCACCTGCCCGGTCGCCTCCTGCTGCCCGGTCAACCCCGAGGGCGAACAGGTCACCCCGTAACCGGTTACCCCGCCCAACGTCGCGGACCGCGCGACGGTTCCGGCGTCAGGCCGGCCGGGTGCTCGCGCGCCGGATCACCTTCCAGCCCGGCGGGTCCCGCAGTTCCGCGGCCACGGGGTAGCCGAGGGCGATGCGGGCACAGCGCTCGCCCTGGTCCCGCAGCGACTGCCAGACGGTGGTCAGGCCCGCGGGCGCGGCCGCGTCGGTGTCGTCCCAGCCGGTGACCGCGACGCCGCCGGGCACGGGCACGCCCGCCTGCGCCGCGGCGCGGAGCGCGCCGAGGGCGAGCTCGTCGCTCATCGCCGCGATCGCGTCGGGCGGGTCGTCACCGCGCAGCAGTTCCCCGGCGAAGGCCTCACCGAGCCCGGTGGCGTTGGCCGTGCACGCCGCGACCCGCAGGTCGGCCGGGGCGCCGCCGGCCTCGCGCCAGGCGTCGAGGTAGCCGTTCCACCGGTGCCGGGAGACCGCGTACGTCACCGCCGGGGTCGGCGCGCCGGTGAGCAGGACCCGGTCACGGTCACGGTTGACCGGGAAGCCGAGCACGACCGGCCGGGAAGCCCCGGCGAAGGCCAGCCGGCCGATCGCCGCGGCCGCGGTCCGGTCGTCGATGCCGACCACGGGCAGCCCCTGCCGGTGCGGTCCGGCCTGCACGACGGCCGGCCGCCCGCTGGCCTCGACCGCGTCCAGCACCGGGTCGTCGTCGCTGGTGGTCCACACGATGAACCCGTCCACCACGGCGTCGGCGATCCGCTGCACGTCGGTGTCGGCCCCGGTGGTGGGGACCAGGGTGAGGCCGACGCCTTCGGCCGCGCAGACCTCGGCCACCCCGGCCAGCAGCCGGGCCGCCTGCGGGTCGTCGAAGGCGTAGGTCAGCCGTTCCCCGAGGATCACCCCGAGGCTGCCCGCCCGGCCCCGGCGCAGCGACCGGGCCCCGGCGTGCGGGCCGGGATAGCCGAGCCGGTCCGCCGCCGCGCGGACCTTCGCCGCCGTGCCGGCCGCGACCCGGGTGGGCTGGGAGTAGACGTAGGACGCCGTCATCACCGACACCCCGGCCGCCTCGGCCACCATGCGCAGCGTCGGCCTGCTCCGTCGTTGGTCCACGCCTTATACTGTAATTGTGTATCGATACACAAAACGAGAACTGGCCCCGGCGCGCCGCCCGCGGGCCGCGCAGATCCCCCGTCCCGAGGCCGCCAGGAGCGAGGCCGCCCGTCCCGAGGCCGCCCGTCCCGAGGCCGCCAGGAGCGAGGCCGCCCGTCCCGAGGCCGCCCGTCCCGAGGGCGCCCGGAGTGAGGCCGCCCGCCTCAAGGCCCCCCGGAGCGAGCCCTCGCGCGGCGGCGATGGCTTCCGGGACGCGCCGACCAGGCTCGGCTATCTCGCGATCGCCGGTTACGCGTTCTGGCTGTACGCGTTCGGCCCCGCCCTTGCCCTCCTCCAGGCCGAACTCCACTTCTCCTACACCCTGGTCGGCCTCTACTCGGCGCTGTGGTCGGCCGGCGCGGTCGTCACCGGGTTCGGCTTCGCCCGGCTCGCCCGCCGCCTGCCCCGCGCCGCCGTGCTGTGGTACTCGGCGGCCGGCTCGGTGGCCGGCGTCGCCCTGTTCACCGCGGGCCGCACCGTCACGCTGACCCTGCTCGGCGCCGCGCTGACCGGCCTGGCCGGCACGACGTTGCTCACCTGCGCCCAGGCCATCTTGTCCGACCGGCACGGCGACCGCCGCGACCGCGCGCTGACCGAGGCCAACGTCCTCGCGGCCGGCTGCGCCGTGCTCGCGCCGCTGCTGCTCGGCCTGCTCCAGGGCACCCCGGCGACCTGGCGTCCGGCCTTCGGCCTGCCCGTCCTCCTCCTGGGCGGCCTGTACCTGCGCTACCGGCACCAGCCGCTGCCCGAGGCGACGGTCAGGCGGGCCGGCGTGGGCCGGCTGCCGCTGGCCTGCTGGCTGCTGGCCGGGATGACCGCCGCCGGCATCGCGATCGAGTTCTGCCCGGTCTACTTCGGCGCCGAGCTGCTGACCTCGACCGGGCTGCGCGCCGCCCAGGCCGCCACCGCGCTGAGCGCCTTCTACCTCGGCATCCTGGCCGGCCGCGTCGGCGGCGCGTGGCTCACCCGCCGTCCCGGGCGGGCCGTCCCGGTGCTGTGGGCCTCGCTGGCCCTCACCGCCGCCGGGTTCGTGCTCTTCTGGCTGGCCGGCCTGCCCGTCCCGGCCATCATCGGGTTGTTCCTGTGCGGGCTCGGCCTGGCCAACCTCTACCCGCTCTCGCTGGCCCTCACCCTGGCCGCCGCGCCCGGGCACGGCGACGCCGCCAACGCCCGCACCCAGCTGCTCGGCGGGGTGATCGTCATCATCGCCCCCTACCTCCTCGGCACCCTCGCCGACCATCTCGGCCTGCGCGCCGCGTTCACCGTCGAGCCGGTCCTCATCGGGGCCTGCGCGGTCCTGCTCCTGGCTGGCCTGCGGCTCGCGCGCCACCCTGCGAAATGACAGTGGTCTCTGCTGGAATGAAGGGGTGAGCACCTCGTCCGGATCAGCCTCGTCCGGATCAGCCTCGTCCGGAACCGCACTCCTCGGGTCAGCCCAGCTCGGGCCCGCGCAGCTGGCCCGGCTGCTGCGGCTGCCCGAGCCGACGGCGGAGCAGGCGGCGGTGATCGCCGCGCCGCTCGGCCCGCTGGCGGTCATCGCGGGCGCGGGCTCGGGCAAGAGCGAGACGATGGCGGCCCGGCTGGTCTGGCTGGTCGCCAACGGGATGGTCCGCCCGGACCGGGTGCTCGGGCTCACCTTCACCAGGAAGGCCGCGGCCGAGTTCGCCGACCGGGTGCGCTCCCGTCTCGACCGGCTCCGCCGGGCCGGCCTGGACCTGCCCGCCGCGAAGAGCACCCCCGGAGCGGAGGAGGCCTTCCCCGGCGACCCGGTGATCGGCACCTACCACGCCTACGCCGGGCGCCTGGTCGGGGACAACGCGCTGCGCGAGGGGCTCGAGCCGTCCATGCGGCTGATCACCCCGGCGCTGTCCTGGCAGCTCGCGGCCCAGATCGTGGCCGCCTACGACGGGCCGATGGACGAGATCACCTGGACCCCGCAGACGGTGACGGCGGCCGTGCTCGACCTGGCCGGGGACCTGTCCGAGCACCTGCGCGACGCGAGCGACGTCAGCGCCGTGGGCTTGTGGCTCACCGCGGAGCATGACGCGCTGCCGGGACGGGTCACCGCGGCCGTCAAGAAGATACTGGCCAACCAGCGCGCCCGGGAGCAGCTCCTGCCGCTGGTCAGCCGCTACGCCCTCGCGAAGAAGGCGCGCGAGGTGCTCGACCACGGCGACCAGGTGGCGCTGGCGGCCCGGATCGCCAGCCGGCACCCGGAGGTCGGCGCGGCCGAGCGGGCCCGCTACCAGGTGGTCCTGCTCGATGAGTACCAGGACACCAGCCACGCCCAGCTGGTGCTGCTGCGGGCGCTGTTCGGCGGCGGCCACCCGGTCACCGCGGTCGGCGACCCGTGCCAGTCCATCTACGGCTGGCGCGGCGCCAGCGCGGGCAACCTGCGCCGCTTCACCGCGGACTTCCCGGTGGTGTCCCGCGGCCGCCCGTTCGGGGCCTCGGCGCCGTCCGGGCCGGCCCGGTCCTCCAGCTGTCGACGAGCTTCCGCAACGCCGCCCGCGTCCTGGACGCGGCCGCCGTCATCCAGGAGGAGCTCCGTTACGAGGCTCCCGACGTTCCCCGGCTGATCTCCGCCCCCGATCGAGCCGAACGGGGCTTTGTATCCGCGGCCCTCCTGGAAACCAGCCTCGACGAAGCCGAGTGGGTCGCCGCGCAGGCCGCCGCGCTGCTGGCCACGGGCCGCGGCCTCGCCCCCGACGGGCAGCCCTGGCCGGACGGCCTGGCCCAGGAGGTACGGCCGTCCGACATCGCCGTGCTGTGCCGCAAGCGGGCCCAGTTCGTGCCGCTGCGGCACGCGCTCGAGGCCCGCGGCATTCCGGTGGAGGTGGTGGGCCTCGGCGGCCTGCTGGCCGTGCCCGAGGTGCAGGACGTGGTGGCCACGATGCGGGTGCTGCACGACGCGGGCGCCTCCGACGCGCTGGCCCGGCTGCTCACCGGGCCGCGCTGGCGGATCGGGCCGCGCGACCTGGTCGCGCTCGGCCGCCGGGCCCGGGCGCTGGCCAGCGGCGAGGGGGACGGCCGGGCCGTCACCCGGGCGGCCGCGGTGGAGCACGACGCCCAGGACGCCCTGGCCGAGGCGATCACCGACCTCACCGCGGAGAACGGCAGCCTGGTCGAGGCGCTCGACGACCTGGGCGAGCCCGCCGCCTACTCACCGACCGGCTACACGCGGATGCACGCCCTGGCCGGCGAGCTGCGGCGGCTGCGCGCGCACATCGGCCGGCCGCTCGCCGACCTGACCGCCGAGGCCGAGCGCGTGCTCGGCCTGGACATCGAGGTCGCCGCGCGGCCCGGCGTCGACCCGGTGGCGGCGCGCGCCGACCTGGACGCCTTCACCGACGTGGCGGACGCGTTCACCGGCGAGGGCGCCGAGCCGAGCCTGGGCGCGTTCCTGGCCTACCTGGCCGCGGCCCAGCAGGAGGAGTTCGGCCTGGAGACCGGGCGGGTGGGCGAGTCGGACTCGGTCAAGCTGCTCACCGTGCACGCGGCCAAGGGCCTGCAGTGGCCGGCCGTGTTCGTGCCCGGACTGTCCATGGGGGAGCGGTCGCAGGTGTTCCCGGCCCGGCCCCGGGTCTCCACGCGGTGGACCGACAACCCCCGGCTGATCCCGTTCGGCCTGCGCGGTGACGCGGGGGACCTGCCCGAGCTGCTCGGCCTCGACGCCGCCTCGATCGAGTCCTTCGTCCAAGGCTGCGCCGCCCGGGACCTGTCCGAGGAGCGCCGGCTGATGTACGTGGCGGCCACCCGGGCGGCGTTCTGGCTGGGCTGCTCGGGCTACTGGTGGGGCGAGAGCGGCAGCAGCCGGCTGGGCCCCTCGCCGTTCCTGGCCGAGGTCCGCCGCTCCGGCGCCGCCCAGGTCGGCCCCTGGGCGGACGAGCCCGCCCCCGACGCGGAAAACCCGCTGCTCGTCGCGGTGGAGACGGCCGACTGGCCGACCACCCCGGCCGGCCGGAACTACGAAGCCGTCCGCGAAGCCGCCGCCCTGGTCGAGATGAACCTGGCTCAGAACGTCTCCGCCTCAACCGGCCCGCCCGCCCCGGCCGATTCCCTCACCTCGGCCGACCAGGCGCTGGTGGCCGCCTGGGAGCGGGACGCGGGCCTGCTGCTCGCCGAGCGGGAGCAGCGCCGGGCCGAGGGGCCGACCGAGGTGACGCTGCCGGCCCGGCTGTCGGTGTCGTCGCTGGTGGCGCTGGCCCGGGACCCGGACGAGCTCGCCCGCCAGGTCCGCCGCCCGATGCCCCGGCCGCCGGCCGGGCAGGCCCGTCGCGGCACCGCCTTCCACCAGTGGCTCGAGCAGCGCTTCGGCCAGCAGCTGCTGATCGACGACAACGCGCTGTTCGGTCCCGAGAACCCCGAGGACGACGGGGAGGCCGCGGGGGACCTGGCCGCGCTCCGGGACCGGTTCGAGCAGGGCGAGTGGGCCGACCGCTGGCCCCAGGCAGTCGAGGTGCCGTTCGAGACCCTCGTCGGCGACCAGCTGGTCCGCGGCCGGATCGACGCGGTGTTCGCCGACGCCCCCGGCGGCGGCTACGACGTCGTCGACTGGAAGACCGGCCGCCCGCCCGCCTCCGCCGCCGAACGCCGCGCGGTTTCCGTCCAGCTCGCCGCCTACCGCCTGGCCTGGGCGGCGCTGGCCGGCGTCCCGGTGGCCGAGGTCCGCGCCGCCTTCTACTACGTCGCCCACGACCGCACCGTCCGCCCCGCCGACCTCCTCGACCAAGCCGGCCTGGCCGCCCTGATCAACCAGATCCCCAAGGCGCACCCCGCCTCGTTAGTTTATAAGATTTGACTTATATAAGTTACAGCTGATATCTTCACGGGGTGCACGCGCTCGACGTACTCGGCGACCCGGTGCGGCGGCGGATCCTCGAGCTGCTGGCCGAGGGCGAGCTGGCCTCCGGCGCGATCTGCGCGGTCATCACCGGGGAGTTCGGGATCTCGCAGCCGGCCGTCTCGCAGCACCTGCGGGTGCTCAGGGACAGCGGCCTGGCCACCGTGCGGCCGAACGGGACCCGGCGCCTGTACGCGGTGAACTCCGCGCCGCTGCAGGAGGTCGACGTGTGGCTCGACCGGTTCCGGCGCTTCTGGACTCCGCACCTGGAGGCGCTGGCCACCGAACTGGCCCGGGGCAGGCGCGAGCGCCGCCTCAGCGATGAAAGGGGATCCGCATGATCAACGTCGTCCACCAGATCAACGCCGTCCAGCGCCGGGTCGGCGCCCGGGCCCTGGCCGCGGGGCAGGCGCGCACCGTCGTCGTCAGCCAGGTCTACGACGCTGCCGTCGAGGACGTCTGGGACGCGTGCACCAGCGCCGAGCGCATCCCCCGCTGGTTCCTGCCCGTCTCGGGCGAGCTCCGCCCCGGCGGCCGCTACCAGCTCGAGGGCAACGCGGGCGGCACGATCGAACGGTGTGACCCGCCGCGGAGCTTCTTCCTCACCTGGGAGTTCGGCGGCCAGGTGAGCTGGGTCGAGGTCCGCCTCACCCCGGAAACGCCCGCCGGAGCCGACGGGACGCCGACCGGAACACCGACCGGGGTGGCGCCCCGGACGCGCCTGGAGATCGAGCACATCGCGCACGTCGACGACGACACCTGGGCGCAGTTCGGTCCCGGCGCGGTCGGCATCGGCTGGGACTCGGCCATCTTGGGCCTGAGCCTGCACCTGTCCGGGGGCCCGGCCCTCGACCCGGCCGAGGGCGCGGCCTGGGCCGCCTCCGACGAGGGCAGGCGGTTCATGACGCTCAGCGGCGAGCGCTGGGGCGAGGCCCACGTCGCCAGCGGCGCCGACGAGACGCAGGCACGCGCGATGGCCGAGCGCACCATCGCCGCCTACACCACGGTGCCGTCCTGAAGGGGCCGTCCTGAAGGGCCGTCCTGAAGGGGCCGCCAAAGGGGCCACCCTGAAGGAGCCCTCAGGTGTGCTCGGACAGGAGCACGGCCCGGGTCCCGGGCTCCAGCGCCTCGAACACGTGCGGCAGGTCGGCCGGGTAGCGGATGTAGTCGCCCGGGCCGAGGTCGGACGCCTGGCCGGTCACCCCGACCCGGGCGCGGCCCGCGCCGATGACGACGTGCTCCACCACGCCGGGCATGTGCGGCTCGGAGGCGCGCGCGTGCCCGGGCTCGGCCGCGATCCGGTAGATGTCGCGGCGCGCGCCCGGCGGGCAGGCGGCCACCAGGGTGGCCTGGTAGTCGGCTTGCGCCGCGGTCACCGTGAGTCCCTCGCCGGCCCGGATCACCCGGATTTCCTGATCCGGCGGGTCGAGCAGGCGGGAGAAGGGCGCGTCCAGCGCCACGCAGATGGCCCACAGCGTCTCCAGGCTGGGGTTGCCGGTGCCGGACTCCAGCTGGGACAGCGTGGACTTGGCGATCCCGGCCCGGCGGGCCACCTCGGTGAGGGACAGGCCGGACCGGCGGCGCTCCCGCCGCAGCGAGGCCGCGATGAGCTCGAGCGGCGCGCCGTCGGTGTTCGACATATAAGTTCATCCGTTCGTTTTGACGAACGACGGTTCGGCGTTCAGACTAGGCTCCATGAGTTCGATACGCAGAACTCTAGAGCGCGGGGTCCTCACCGAGATCGCGCTGGCGTGCCTGGCCGTGTTCTTCATCGGCCTGTCTTACGGCGCCATCGCGGTCGCGTCCGGCTTCCCGCTCTGGGTCCCCGCCGTGCAGAGCGTGCTCGTGCTCGCCGGCGCGTCGGAGTTCGGTTTCATCGGGATCGTCGCGGCGGGCGGCAGCCCCTTCGCGGCGGCGCTGGCCGGCCTGCTGGTGAACTCCCGCCACCTGCCGTACGGCCTGGCCCTGCCGGCCGATACCACCGGCCGAGGCAGTACTGGCTGGAACTGGCGGCGGCTGCTCGGCACCCACCTGATGAACGACGAGAGCGTGGTGTTCGCCCTGGCCCAGGAGGACCGGCCGGCCAAGCGGGCCGCCTACTGGGCGTGCGGCCTCGGCGTGCTGATCGGCTGGCCGGGCGGCGCCGTGCTGGGGGCGCTGATCGGGTCGGCGGTGCACGACACCAGCGCGTTCGGCCTGGACGCGATGTTTCCCGCCGTGATCCTGGCCCTGATCGTCAAGGACCTGCGGGACAGCCGCCTCCTGCGGGCCGCGCTGGCCGGCGCGGCCATCGCGCTGGCCGCCGCCCCGTTCCTGCCCGCCGGGCTGCCGGTGCTGCTGGCCCTGGCCGCGGTCCTCCTGCTCGTCCGGGAGCCCGCCCCGGCCGCCGGCGAGCAGCCGGCCCCGACGACCGAAGGAGCCCGGTGAAGGACACCACGCTGGTCGTGGCCGGGATGGCCACCCTCGCCGCCGGGACCTACGCCTTCCGCCTGTCCGGCCAGGTCCTGCGGGCGAAGATCACCTTCCCGCCCCGGGTCACCCGGCTGCTCGAGGCCGCCGCCGTGATCTTGCTGGCCGCCCTGGTGGCCACCACCGCGCTGACGCAGGGACACGGCTTCTCCGGCTTCGCCCGCCCGGCCGGGGTCCTGGTGGCCGGCTTCCTGGCCTGGCGCAAGGCCCCGTTCCTGGTCGTCGTGCTGGCCGCCGCGGCGGTGACCGCGCTGCTGCGGCTCGCCCACCTAACCTGAGCGCTCAGGCCTGCAAGTATCGCTCCACGGCCTCCACCTTCGCGGTGAGGGCCCCGGTCACACCCGGCCTGATGTCGGCCTTGAGCACCAGGCTGACCCGCGGCGCCCGGGCCGCCACCGCGTCCACGGCCTGCTTGACCACCGCCATGGCCTCGTCCCAGTCGCCCTCGACGGTGGTGAACATGGCGTCGGTCTGGTTCGGCAGCCCGCTCTCGCGGACCACCCGGACCGCCTCGGCCACCACCTCGCCGACCGCCTCCCCGACCCCCAGCGGCGTAACAGAAAACGCAACCAGCACAGCCCTCTCCCTTCCCGTTCCCCCTCCCCGCGATGGTAACGACGCGGACCCGCCTCCCTGCCGCCACCTGCACCGGAGCAGCCGCCCCCGCCCCCGCGTCACCGCCACCGTGAAATTCGGCTTAACATTTAAAAACAATGAAAATCCCAGGTCAGGTCCACATGCTGGGCGAACTTTGTGGCCAACCGCACGATTCAGGCCACACAATGACGGCATGACCGGTTCTCTCGTCGCCGCCCGGGTGTCGGCCCGCGCCGCGGCCCGGCGCGGGGCCAAAGGCGCCGCTGACTCCGGGCCCGCGAACCGCGACCGCGAAGCAGCACCGCTCAAAGACCCCGGCGCGGCCCCGCTGCTGGAGGTGTCCAGCCTCAGCTGCAGCTACGGCCACCTGCGGGCGCTGGACGACATCAACCTGAGCGTGCGCAGCGGCGAGCTGGTCGCGCTGGCGGGCGAGAACGGCGCGGGCAAGACCACCCTGGTCCGCTGCATCGCCGGCGACATCGTGCCGGGCGCCGGCGATATCTACGTCGCCGGCAAGCGGGTGCCGAACGATCCGGGCGGCGCCGCCCGCCACGGCGTCGCCGTGGTCTGGCAGGACCTGGCCCTGTGCGACAACCTGGACATCGCGGCCAACATCATGCTCGGCCAGGAGTCCAAGCGGCTGCTGCTGTCCGACACCCGCTTCCACGCGGCCGCCGCCGACCTGCTCAAGGGCCTCAGGATCCCGCTCAAGGACACCACCCGCAACGTCCGTTACCTGTCCGGCGGGCAGCGCCAGCTGGTGGCGGTGGCCCGGGCCATGGGCCGCAAGCCGCGGCTGCTGGCCCTGGACGAGCCCACCGCGAACCTCGGCGTCAAGGAATCGGCTCAGGTCGAAGAGCTGATCATGGGCCTGCGGGAGCAGGGCACCACGATCTTGCTGGCCTGCCACGACATCGATCAGATGTTCCGGCTGGCCGACCGCATCGTGGTGCTGCGCCAGGGCCGGGTCGTGGCCGACCTGCGCCCGGCCGACACGCACCCCGACGACGTGGTCGCGCTGCTGTCCGGCCAGCAGGTCGACAGCAGCGCCCGCCGCCAGCTCACCCGGCTGCACGGCCTCACCGACCGCCTGGTGAGCGCCGACCCGGGCTCCAGCCTGAGCCTGATCCTGTCCGCCCTGGGCGCGGCCCTCGGCAGCGAACGGCTCTGCATCCACCTGGTCACCGACCGGATGCTGTTCTGCGCCGCCTCGCTCGGGTTCACGCCGGGCCAGCTCGAGCCGTGGGACCGGCTGCCGTTCGGCCCCGGCGGCGGCCCGGTCGGCCTCGCCGCGGCCGACGAACGCCCGGTCATCGCCGACAACGTGCGCGTCGGCGCGGCCTGGCGTACCTTCCGTGATCTGGCCAAGACGGTCAAGGTGGCCAGCTCGTGGTCGGTCCCGGTGCTCGGGCCGGGCGGCCTGTCCGGCGTGATCACGGTGTTCCGGGCCGAGCACGGCGCGCCCCAGCGCGACGAGCTGGACCTGGTCACGGTCTACGCGGGCTACGCCGCCAGCGCGATCGAGCGGGACCGGCTGCTCGACCAGGTGACCACCAGGAACCGGGTCCTGGAGACGATCCGGGAGATGCTGGAGACGCTGGCGGGCCCGGTCATGGTCAGCGACGGCCTGGTCGTCGCGCTCCAGTCGCTGCGCCACGGCCTGCAGGCCGAGGAGGTCGCGCTGATCACCCAGCCCGACAGCTGGCGGGCCTACGCCGGGCCGCACGGCACCAACCCGGCCGAGGCCGCGCCCTCGCTCAGGGAACTGGCCGCGGTCGCGCTGGCCGGCACCCATCCCGACGGCGTGGCCCGGGAGCTGCGCAGCAGCCGCCGGCAGCGGGCCCGGGCGGTGGTGTTCACCGCGGCCGGCGGCCCGACCGTGCTGCTGGCCAGCTGGCGCCGGGTGCCGCCGACCAAGGAGGAGACCGCGCTGCTCGAGGACGCGGCCAACTCGCTGCGGCTGGCGCTGGAGCGCGAGGAGGCGGCGCACGCGCACCAGGAAGCCACCGCCCTGCGGCGCTCCCGTGAGCTGCAGCGCGGCTTCCTGTCCCGGCTCAGCCACGAGCTGCGCACCCCGCTGACGGCCATCCGGGGGTACGCGTCCAGCCTGATGCAGCCGGACGTGACCTGGGACGGCGACTCCCAGCAGCGCTTCCTGGACCGGATCGCGGCGGAGTCGGCGCGGCTCGGCCGGCTGGTCGACGACCTGCTGGACTTCTCCGCGATCGAGTCGGGCATCATGCGGCTGCAGCGGGACTGGTGCGACATCCGGCTGGTGATCGAGGCGGCCATCGCCTGCCTGCCGCCCGAGAACGCCAAGGAGGTCACGCTGACCTGCGACGCCGCCCTGCCCGTGGTGTGGGCCGACCACGACCGGATGGAGCAGGTCTTCGTGAACCTGCTGAACAACGCGTTCGGCCACAACCCGCCGGGGACCCAGGTCCAGGTCAGAGCGGGCGCCGGGCCGGCGAGGTCGTCATCAGCGTGCAGGACGACGGCCAGGGCATGCCGCCGGAGCTGGCGGCCGCCCCGTTCGAGCCGGCCCGCCGGACCAATAATCTGAGCCAAACGGGTGTGGCCTCCCGCCGCCCTAACGGCACCAGCCGCAAGAACGCGGGCGCCGGCCTGGGCTTGTCGATCGCGAAGGGCATCGTGGCGGCCCACGGCGGACGCCTGGAACTGACGTCGCCCCCCAAGGGCACCTGCTTCAGCGTGTACCTCCCGACAGGAGACGGAGAATGACGTCGGTGACCGAAGGCGCCCGCAAGACCTGCGCCCTGGTGGTGGAGGACGACCCCAACATCGTCGACCTGATCCGCTCCAACCTGGCCGTCCGGGGCTTCGACACGGTGGTGAGCGTGGACGGCATGCGGGCGCTGCAGCTGCTGGAGACCGAGGACCCGGACATCGTCCTGCTCGACCTGATGCTGCCCGAAGCCGACGGGTTCGACCTGTGCCGTCAGATCCGCGAGCGGTCGCCGGTCGCCATCATCGTGGTGTCGGCCCGCGGCGGCGAGCGGGACAAGGTGACGGCCCTGCACATGGGCGCCGACGACTACATGACCAAGCCGTTCAGCATCGAGGAGCTGCTCGCCCGGATCACCGCCACGCTGCGCCGGACCCGCCCGGCCGCGCCCACCGAGCAGCAGGCGCCGCCGGTCATCGTGGTCGGCGACATCGTCATCGACCTGGCCCTGCAGCAGGTCAGCCGGAACGGGCAGCCGGTGCACCTGACGCCGACCGAGTTCGCGCTGCTGCGCGAGCTCGCGGTCAACCGGGGCAAGCTGCTGACCCACGCCCACCTGCTCCGCCGGGTCTGGGGCCACGGGTACGAGACCGAGACCGAGTACCTGCGCGTCTACGTGCGGCGGCTGCGGGCCAAGCTCGAGGCGGAGGAGAGCGCCCCGCTCATCCTCACCCAGCCGCGGGCCGGCTACCGCCTGGCCCCGGAATAGCTAATGCCGAAAATAACGCCCAGATGACGAACGCGGATCAAGAAGAACACGTTGACGTGCCCGTTCACGGTATCTTCACGGGTCGCCGCCGATGTTAAGGCCACGTTAATTCCCGGCGTGAGAGTGTCTTGTCTTAAGACGCTAGGGCCGCGAAGTTCGCCCGGCAGCGTGGTCATGACGCATGCCTTCCAGACGGCCGCTCCTTTAAGACACGAGGTGGTTTAGATGATTCCGGTGGCCAAGAAAGGGGCTGCTGTAGCGTCGGTGTCGGTGGCCTTGTGCCTCGCCGCCGCGGGCTGCAGCTCCTCCTCGTCCAGTACCGCCGCGAGCGGCGGCAGCTCGAGCTCGGCGGCGGTGCCGTCCATATCGGTCAGCTCGCTCAACCGCTCCCTGTCGGCCATGTCGCAGCTCAAGCCCCTGGCCTCGGCCGGCAAGGGCAACGTGGCCGTGATCTTGCCGGACACCGTGACCTCGGCCCGGTACACCGAGTTCGACGCGCCGTACCTGTCCCAGGCGCTGGCCCTGGCTGGCCTGTCGACCTCGCAGTTCTCCGTGGTGAACGCGCAGGGCAGCGACGCGACCGAGCTCTCCGACGCGCAGGAGGCCATCACCAAGGGCGCCAGCGTGCTGATCATGGACCCGCTGGACTCAGGCGTCGGCGCGCAGATCGAGTCCTACGCCAAGTCCCACGGCGTCAAGGTCGTCGACTACGACCGGCTGACCCTGGGCGGCAGCCGCGCGTACTACGACAGCTTCAACAACGTCAAGGTCGGCACGCTGATCGGCCAGGGCTTCGAGGCCTGCGCCACCGCCTGGCACGTGTCCAAGCCGAACGTGCTGGTCATGAAGGGCGCGCCGACGGACAACAACGCCACCCTGTTCGCCCAGGGCTACGACGCGGCGCTCGCCTCGCACTTCTCCGACAAGAGCTACGTCCAGGTCGGCTCGGCCGCCGGCACCTGGGACCCGCCGACCGCGGAGAGCGAGTTCCAGCAGCAGTACACCGCGCACAAGAACATCAACTCGGCCGTGGTGCCGAACGACGAGAACGCCGCGCCGATCATCACCTACCTGCAGCGGCAGAAGATCAAGGCGAAGACCTTCCCGATCACCGGCCAGGACGCCACCCTGGTCGGGCTGCAGAACATCCTGGCCGGTTACCAGTGCGGCACCGTCTACAAGCCGATCTACCTGGAGGCCCAGGCCGCCGTCGCGCTGGCCATGTACCTGCGGGCCGGCAAGACCCCGCCGAGCACCCTGGTGAACGGCAGCACCAAGGACTCCCAGACCAGCACCAGCGTCCCGTCGGTGCTGCTCACTCCGACCTGGGTGACCACGGCAAACATGAACTCCACCGTCATCGCGGACCAGTTCGTGCCGGCCCAGCAGCTGTGCGTCGGCCAGTACACGGCCGACTGCAAGGCCGCCGGAATCAACGTATGAGCCTCAGCCGGCTGACTGCGAGGAGGCGCGCCCGGTGACCACTCCGAGCGCAGACGACGCCCGGCCCGCTACCGCGGGCCGGGCGTCCGCCCCCCTTCAGCCAGCCACCGCTCAGCCAGCTCCGGAGACTAACGGCGAGGCTCCGATCCTGCGGCTGGCCGGCGTCGGCAAGCACTTCGGCGCCGTGCGCGCCCTCATCGGCATCGACCTGGACATCCCGCCGGGCCAGGTCACCGCGATCGTGGGCGACAACGGGGCGGGCAAGAGCACGCTGATCAAGACGATTTCCGGTATCTGGCAGCAGGACGAGGGCGAGATCTTCTGGCGTGGCCGGCCGGTCCGGCTGCACTCGCCGAAGGACGCCACCGACCTCGGCATCGCCACCGTCTACCAGGACCTCGCGCTGGCCGACAACCTGGACGTCGTGCAGAACATGTTCCTGGGCCGGGAGCCGGTCAAGCACCTGGTGCTGGACGAGACCTCGATGGAAAAGGACGCCAAGCAGACCCTGGCCGACCTGTCGGTGGTGACGATCCGCTCGGTCCGCCAGCCGGTGGGGTCGCTGTCCGGCGGCCAGCGCCAGGCCGTCGCGGTGGCCCGGGCCGTGCTGCGCCAGGCCCAGCTCGTCATCATGGACGAGCCGACAGCGGCGCTCGGCGTCACCCAGACCCGCGTCGTGCTCGAGCTCATCCAGCGGCTGAAGAGCCAGAAGATCTCGGTCATCGTGATCTCGCACAACCTGACCGACGTCTTCTCGGTCGCGGACCGGATCGCCGTGCTGCGCCTGGGCCGCGTGGTCGCGACCGGGCCCAAGTCGCGGTTCGACGCCGAGTCCATCGTCGACCTCATGACCACCGGCACGTCCAGGCGACTCGCCCGTGAATCGGACGCCGAGCCGGCCACTGACCCGGCGACCGAGCCGGCCACCGGGCCGGCCACCGATCCGGCGGGCGAGCCGGCCCAGCACTCATCAGGGGGCTCCAGTGAGCACTGACGTCCAGCCACCGTCCGACGCGGCCGAAGCCGACGAACTCGAGGCCGCCGAGGCGGTCGCGACCGCCGCACCCGAGGTCATCGCGGACTCACTGGGCGACTACGTCAAGATCTGGGCCGTCCGGGTCCGCGGCGGCGAGAGCGGCGTGCTGCCGGTGGTGCTCGGCCTGGTCGCCATCGTCGTCTACTTCCAGGTCCGCAACTCCCTGTTCCTGTCCGCGGGCAACCTGGTCAACCTGATGACCCAGGCGGCCTGGATCGTGACGCTCGGCATGGCCGAGGTCTTCGTGCTGCTGCTCGGCGAGATCGACCTGTCCATCGGGTTCTCCTCCGTGATCGGCGCGACCTTCACCCTGTGGCTGCTGGTGCCGCCGAACCCGGCCCCGTGGCCGCTGGCCGTGCTGGTCGGGCTGGCCTTCCCGGCGCTGTTCGCCGCGGTCCAGGCCGTGATCATCACCCGGCTGCGGCTGCCGTCCTTCGTGGTCACGCTGGCCGGCCAGCTGGCCGGCCTCGGCCTGCTGCTGTACATCATGGACCAGGCCGCCCCCAACGGCGGCGGCACTATCCGGCTCTACAGCAGCACGCTGTCCGACATCGAGGGCGGCGCGATGAGCCCGCTCACCGGCTGGATCGTCATGGTCGTGGCCGTGGCGGTGGCCGGGACGCTGTTCGCGATCCGCGACGGCCGCCGGCGGGCCAGCAAGCTGGCCGCCCCGCCGCTCAGCGTGACCATCTTGAAGGTGGTCGTGATGGCGATCGCGGGCGTGGCCGTGGTCCTGGTCGGCAACACCAACCGCGGGGCCGGCTTCACCGTGCTGCGCGGCGTGCCGTGGGTGGTCCTGGTCATCCTGATCGTGCTGGTCGCCTGGAGCTTCCTGCTCGGCCGGACCCGGTTCGGCCGGTACGTCTACGCGATCGGCGGCAACGCCGAGGCAGCCCGCCGGGCCGGCATCAACCTGAACCGGGTCCGGGTCATCGCGTTCACGCTGGGCGGCCTGACCGCGGGCATCATGGGCATCATCTTCGCCTCCTACCTCGGCTCGGTCTCCACCGGCGTCCAGGGCGGGCAGAACGTGCTGTACGCCGTGGCCGCCGCCGTCATCGGCGGGACCAGCCTGTTCGGCGGGCGCGGGCGGATGCTCGGCGCGGTCCTCGGCGGGGTCATCGTCGCGGTGATCTACAACGGCCTGGAACTGCTCGGCCTCGGCGCCGCGTCCCAGAACATCTGGACCGCCGCCGTGCTGCTCGCCGCCGTCACCATCGACACCGTAGCCCGCCGCAGTAGCAGGTCCAACGCCTGAAACGTTACGCAATTACCGACGACCCGGGTGCATGCCCACCTCGCGATGGGCAGATACCCCGTATGCGCCTTCCTGTTCTGTCCTCCGAGGAGATGACCCCCGAGCAGGTGGACCTGTACCGGGAGATCCTGGGCGGCCCACGCGGCCAGGGCCCGCGCGCGGTGCTGCTTTCCAGCGGCGACGCGGGCCTGGCCGGGCCGTTCAACGCGATGCTGTACGCACCGCCCGTGGGGCATGCCCTGCAGGACCTCGGCGTGGCCATCAGGTTCCGCACCGAGCTGGCCCCCCGGATCAGGGAGATGGCGATCCTGGTCGTGGCCCAGGCCTGGGACAGCGCCTACGAGCGCGACTCGCACGAGCCGATCGGGCGCGAAGCCGGCCTCACCGAGGCCGAGCTCGAGGCGCTGCGCACCGGCGCCGATCCCGCCTTCACCGAAAAGGAAGAGCAGGTCGCCTACACCGTCGTCCGGGCCCTGACCGGCCCCGACGCCGACCTGAACGACGAGCAGTACGACACCGCCGTCGCCGTCCTCGGCCAGCAAGCCCTAGTCGAGCTCTCCAGCCTGGTCGGCTACTACGCCACCCTGGCCCTCCAGCTACGCATCTTCCGCGTCCCCGCCCCCTGACCCCGCGGCAGCCGAGCCCACCGGGACGGTGCGCTCGGGCGAGACGGGCGCGGACAGGCGGTTAGACAGCTCCGGTACCTGGGAGTGGGAGCCGGTACCGGAGCTGTCATTCCCCCCTGTGGGATCCACGTACGACCTTACCAGACCAGATCAGACCAGTCCAGAACAGATACGTACTCTGGTCGATCTTGGTCTGCTAAGTTGATCTCGTGGCCGAACTTATGGCGGTTGATCCGCATTTGCCGCAACCGGCGTATCAGCAGCTCGCGGCCATCCTCGCCGGCCGGATCCGGGCCGGGGAGTGGGCCCGCGGCCCGCTGCCCGCGGTCAAGACCCTGCAGCGGGACTACGCCGTAGGCCGCGATACGGTGCTGCACGCGCTGCGGTTGCTCCGCGACGACGGCCTGATCTTCACCGTGTCCAAGCGCGGCAGCTACGTCAGCCCGCCGCCCTGATCCCGCTACCGGCCGGTCATGGCAGCGGCTAGGATACGGCAGTGGTATCGGTTTTGTTCGCGCTGCTCACGGCCTTGTTCAACGGGCTGGCTTCCGTGTTGCAGCGGATGGCCGCCTCGACCGCCCCGGCCGCCAAGGCGCTGCACCTGTCCCTGTTCGGCTACCTGATCAGGCACAAGGTCTGGCTGGCCGGCATCGGCATGGTCATCCTCGCCTCGGTGTGCCAGGCGACCGCGCTGGCCACCGGCCCGGTGGCCCTGGTCCAGCCCATCTTCATCATCGAGCTTCCGTTCACCCTGCTGGTGGCGAGCAAGCTGGCCCACCGCAAGCTGCCGCGGATGACCTGGTACGCCGTCGGCCTGGTCACGGTCGCCCTCGGCGCCGGGCTCGCCGCCGCCGCGCCGTCCGGCGGCGGCGACTACGCCCCGATCCGGGTCTGGGTGCTGACCCTGATCGTCACCGCCGTCTTCGAGGCGGTCCTCATCACCATCGGCGTCCGGGCCGGGGGCAACGCCCGTGCCGCCACGTTCGGCCTGGCCGCCGCCTGCGGCTACGCGCTCACCGCGACGCTGATGAAGAGCGCGGTATCGACCCTGGACCAGCACGGCTTCGTCGCGTTCCTCAGCACCTGGGAGCTGTACGGGACCGCGGTCGCCGGGGTCGGCGCGCTGTTCCTGCTGCAGAACGCCCTGCAGGCCGCTCGCTGGTGGCCGTCCAGCCGCCGCTCACCCTGGGTGACGCGCTCATCAGCGCGTGCTACGGGGTCACCGTCTTCGGTGAGGACATCCAGACCGGCGGCTGGCTGCTCGCCGCCGAGGTCGTCGCCGTCATCGCCGTCGCCATCGGCTGCATCGAACTGTCCCGCTCGCTGGCCATGGTCCACGTGGCCACGCCCGCGGAGTTAGCCCGTGCCGCTCGCGCTGACCGGATCCCTGGCCGCCGTCGGCCTGCTGGCGGGCTGGCCCCAGCGCGCGCTCATCGTCCGCCTGGCCGTCCCGTCCAAGCCGCCGCACCCCGCCGCCCAGCCAGCCCCCGCCGCCCCGCCGTCGCCTGACCTCCGGCCCCCGGGCGAGCGGCCCCCGGGCGAGCGGCCCCCGGGCGAGCGGCCCCCGGGCGAGCGAACCGCGCGGGCCCGCCTGCCCGCACTGTTCCCGGGCTGCGTGACCGCGATCTTGTTCGGTGCGCTCGCGGCCCGCGTCCCGGGCGGCCTGGTCCTGGCCGCGGCCTGCTGGCTGGCCGCCTGCGCGGTCCCGCTGGCCTTCGTCGACGCCATCGTCAGCCGCCTGCCCAACCCGCTCACCGCGGCCGCCTACGCGGGTACCGTCGTGCTCCTGCTGCTGGCCGCCGCCGTTGGTGACCAAGGGGCCTCCTGGGCCGCCCTGCCGCGGGCCGTGCTCGGCGGGTTCGCGCTGCCCGGCTTCTACCTGCTCATCGTCATCATCAGCCCGTCCGGGATGAGCCTGGGCGACGTCAAGCTGGCGGCGAGCCTGGGCGCGCTGCTGGGCTGGTTCGGCTGGCGGGTGCTGATCGCGGGCGGAGCCGCCGGTTTCCTGCTCGGCGGCCTAGCCGGCCTCGCCCTGCTGGCCGGAGGGCGGGCCGGCCGCAAGCAGCTCATCCCGTTCGGCCCCTTCATGATCGTCGGCGCGGTCCTGGCCGTGCTCGCCTGGCCTCGCCTGGGCCCCTAGCCGCCCGGTGGTAGATGTTCACGTACCGCCGATGAGTGAAGCCGGCCCCATGGCGACGGCCGCGCGGGCGGGCCACCATGGACGGCATGGAAAGCGTCCCGAATGCTCTGCTGCCACGGCGCCTCGGCTGGGCCGCACTGTTCCCGGTCGTGCTGTGCCTGTGCGTCGTGTGCTGGGGGGAGCGCCCGTGGACCGGGTCCGTGGTTCTCGGCGCCGTGGTCGTCGTGCTGCTGGCTCCGGCGGTCGCCGCGGATCTGCTGGCGCTGGCCCTGATCGGTTTCGCGTCCGTCGCGTTCGCCCTGTCCCTGCGCAGCAGCCCGCTGCCGTCGGGCTCACCCACGACGGCCGGCTACCCGCTGCACCGGCTGGTCTACGGCCTCGGCTGGCATCCGGTGGACCTCGGGGCCGGGCTCGTGCTGCTGGCCTTCGGGACGTGGCTGGTGCCGCGCACCGTCGGTGCCCGCTCCGGGCTGACCCGGCGTAATACCGAGCTGCTGGCCCGGGTGCGGCGGCTGACCGTCACCCGGGTGGATGCCGTCGACACGGCCGCGGCCGAACTGCGCCGGATCGAACGCGACCTGCACGACGGGGCGCAGGCGCGGATGGTCGCGCTGGGTATCTCGCTGCGGTCCATGGAGCCTTTGATCAGGACCAACCCGGACGCCGCGGTGGCGCTGGCGGCCGAGACGCGGGAAGGCTCGGCCCAGGCGCTGGCGGAGCTGCGGGCCCTGGTGTGCGGGCCGACCATCGTGGTGATCGAGGTGCCGTGCGGGTCGTGATCGCCGAAGACCTGTACCTGCTCCGGGAAGGCATGGCCAGCCTGCTCAAGGGGCACGGCTTCGACGTCGCCGAAGCCGTCGGCGACGGCCCGTCGCTGCTGGCGGCGCTGACCGGCCAGCGGCCGGATGTGGCGATCGTCGACGTCCGGCTTCCCCCGTCCTATACCGACGAGGGCCTGCGGGCGGCGCTGGCCGCGCGGCGTCAGGTGCCGGGACTGCCCGTCTTGATCCTCTCGACCCATGTCGAGCGGCTGTACGCCCGGGAACTGCTCGCCGATCAGGCGGGCGGGGTGGGCTACCTGCTCAAGGACCGGGTGTTCACCGACGAGCAGTTCACCGACGCGCTCCGCACGGTGGCCCGCGGCGGCACGATCATGGACCCCGAGGTCGTCGCGAAACTGCTGGCCAGGCAGTCCGGCCAGGCGCCGGTGGCCCGGCTCACCGACCGGGAACGCGCAGGTGCTCGCGCTGATGGCCGAGGGCCGGTCCAACAGCGCGATCGCCCAGCGCCTGGTCGTTTCGGAGCGGGCGGTCAGCAAGCACTGCACCAGCATCTTCGCCAAGCTCGACCTGCCGCCCTCCGACGACGACAACCGCCGCGTCCTGGCCGTCCTGGCCTACCTCGACTCCTGAGACGCCGAGCCCCGCCCGAACCTCATCGTATGTAGACGGGCTCGCCGGGGATCTTGATCAGGGTGTGGAAGAAGGCGGCGATGTCCATCGGGATCCGGACGCAGCCGTGCGAGACGGGCGCCAGCGGCACGTCGGTGTCGCCGTGGATGGCGTACGCGGTGCCGATGAAGAACGACGGGTTGTACATCTCGCCGAGCGGCACGTGCACCCAGCCGCGCATGAACACGACCATGTGGTAGTTGCCGGTCGGGGTGATCGCGACGCCGCAGCCGCCGCCGGGGGAGCAGTAAGAGTAGTGGCCGCCGGTCGACACGTGGCTGATGAGCTGCACCTTGTTGTTGCGCCACAGGACCAGCGTCTCGCGGGACAGGTTGACCTCGATCCGGTTGGCCCCGCCGTGCGAGACCAGCGGCCGCGGCGCCTTCGGGTGGGCCAGCGCCCACCTCATCGCGCTGTCCACGTAGTCGTGCGGCGCCAGCCCCTGGACCTCGTAGAACGCCCACACGGCCTCGAGCGTGCTGGTGCCGAAGCTCCCGTCGATCGAGCCCGGGTAGTACTTCAGCGCCGCCAGCCGGCGCTGCAGCGCCTTGACCGACGACCCCTTGGAGCCGACCTGCACAGCGCTGGCCGGCGCCGAGCGAGCCGCGGCCGCGGATCTAGCCGCGGGTGCCGCGGGAGAGGCCCAGGCCGCGGTAGGCACGGCCACCCCGATGACCGGCACGAGCAGCAAAGACAACCACAGACGTCGCATCCCCGAACCTCCGCGAGAGTCTCGGGGCAGCATGATTTGTCACCCCGCTAACCGCTTGATACCCCAACAGTAGATCTTGGTAATCCCTGCGGCCCACGACGGACATATCTCGATCTGATAGCGGCCCCGGTCATCCCGCCGAGATCACGGCCCGCGGGTACAGCTCAGCGCGGTACGGACGCGGGCCAGCTCACCCGTTCGGTCCGCGAAGACTGCCCCGCCGGTCACCTCGGCCAGCTTCTGCCACGGCGTCCCCAGCCAGTCCGGTACGGTCGCCCCGTCCCGGGGATCGAAGCCGAGCCGCCGCCTCAGCCAGCCGCCCAGGCCGAAAACCTCCACCCGGTGCCGCGCCCCGCCGCCCGGGTCCCGGGTAACGTCGAATCTAACCCCATACCCGCCGAACGAGTCCGGCAACCGCCTCGCCATCACCTCGTCCGCCAGCATCACCGCGACCCGCGTACTTCAGCCCTGCTTCCCATCCACCGCACAAAATGGCCTGGGTCAACGAGATACGGGAACACGTCCGCCGGCGCGGCCGGGACGCGGACGGTCACCTCAACCGGGGCAATGGCAGTCATGACCATACCGACACTAGACCGCCTCATTTCTGGGCGGTTCGTCTCCGGGCGGCCCGGCGGCCAGCCCGAATACCGTCACCGCACAGGCGACCAGGGCCGCCGCCCCCAGCCCCTGCGCCCAGGCCGGCGGCGCGAAGACCAGCAATCCGGCCCCCGCGACCAGGGTGACCCCGGCGAACGCCGCCGCCAGCCGCGACCGCGCCGCGCCTGAGCCCCGCGCAGCCGAGGCCGTCTCCGGAGAACCGGCAACCGCAGCCCCGGCCGCCCGCGACACCTCAGGGGCATCCTCCGTCACAGCAGTATCCAGTCGCCCCCGCAGCACCAGCGAGTACAGCAAGCCCAGCGACGGCACCAAGATCACGGCGCCGGCCCCGACCGCCACGATGGTGGCGATCAGCGTCTCCCGCCCCGCCGCCGCCTGCGAAACCGTCAGGCCGGGCAGCACCCGCGGCTCCTGGGCCGCGGCCCAGCCCGCGATGACCGCCGCCACCGCCAGCGCGGCCGACGCCCGCGCCAAGCCGAAACGGTCAAGCCACACCAGCACCATCGTCACCACCCCGGCCAGCGCGCTCGCCACTACCAGGGCCAGCCCGAGACCGGAGCTCAGGCCGTGCCACAGCGCCGGCGCCTCGGCCCGTATCACCAGCAGCCCGGCCAGGGCCAGCAGCCCGGCGACGACGCCCGCGCCCAGCGCCCGGATGCGGAAGTCGTGTACCAGCGCCCGCATCGACTGACGACGGGCGTCGGCGGCCAGGTAGACGGCGGCGAGGTAGCCGGAGAAGGCGACGGCGAGCACCCCGGCCAGCACCGAGACCGGGTTCAGCCACGAAGAGAACAGCCCCCCGCGGGCGTTGCCCACCGGCACCCGCCCGGTCGCGATCGCGCCGATCACGGTGGCCAGCGCGAACGGCGTGAGCACCGAGGACAGCGCGAACAGCCGCTCCACCAGGCGCACGCCGCGCTCCTCCCCGCTTCCGGAGGCACTGCCGCCGAACTGGCTCCGCAGCGCGTAGGCGGTGCCCCGGAAGATGATCCCGATCGCGGCGATCAGCAACGGCACCGCCAGCGTCGAGACGATGGAGCCGAACGCGACCGGAAAGCACGTCCAGGCCACCGTCAGCACGAAGATGAGCCAAACGTGATTGGCCTCCCACACCGGACCGATGGCGTGCCTGGTGTGGTCCCGCGTCACGGTCGCCCCGGCCTGCCCGCCCCCGGGTATCAGCGTCCACAGCCCCGCGCCGAAGTCGGCTCCGGACAGCACCGTGTAGGCGGTGATGCCGAGCAGGATGAACACCATCGGCACGTCAGCCAGCATCGTCCACCTCCAGTGGCACCCGGCTGAACCGTCTCAGCAGCCACCACACCGCCACCGCGAGACCGAGGTACACCAGGCACAACGCGGTATAGCCGAACGGGATGACGTGCGCCCCGGTCACGGCCGCGTCCACTCGCATCACCTCGTAGACGATCCACGGCTGGCGGCCGACCTCGGTGGTGATCCACCCGGCGATCAGCGCCACCACGGACAGCGGCCCGGCCGCCACCACGGCCCAGTAGAACCAGCGGGCCGCGGGCAGCCGCCGGCGGCGCAGCCGCAGGTACAGGTAGACCAGGCCGAGCAGGGCCAGCAGCGAGCCGATGCCCACCATGGTCTGGAAGGCGAACCGGACCACGTTGACCGGCGGCTGGTCGGCCAGCGGGACGATGTTCAGGCCCTTCACCGTCGCGTTCGGGTTGTGGAAGGCGAGCAGCGAGAGCAGCCGCGGGATCTCGATCCCGTACACCACCGAGTGGCCGTTGTACCAGCCGAGCAGGTGCTCGGCCGCGCCCCGGGTGGTCACCGCCAGGCCCTCGATCGCGGCCAGCTTGACCGGCTGGGCCTGGGCCACGTCCCGGGCCGCCCAGTCACCCACCACGACCTGCAGCGGCGCCGCCACGGCGGCCGCGGTCAGCGAGATGCCCAGCCCGGCCCGCTCGTACCGGCCCCGGCGCCCGCGCAGGAAGGCCCAGGCGTAGGTGCCCGCCATCAAGAAGCCGGCCACGATGTAGGCCGCGAAGTACATGTGCACGTACTCGGACCAGAAGAACGGGTTGGCGAACAGCGCGGACCACGGGTGCGCGTCCACCGCGCGCCCGCCGGCCAGCCGGAACCCGGTGGGGTGGTTCATCCAGGCGTTGACCGCGATGACGAACAGCGAGCCGGCCACGCCCGCGATCGCGATCGGGATGCCGCTCGCGAAGTGCAGCCGCGGGCTGAGCCGGTCCCAGCCGTAGGCGTAGATCCCCATGAAGATGGCCTCGACGAAGAACGAGAACCCCTCCAGGGTGAAACCGAGCCCGAAGACGTTGCCGAAGTCCTGCATCCACACCGGCCACAGCAGGCCGAGCTCGAAGGACAAGATCGTGCCGGTGACCACGCCCACCGCGAACAGCGCGAGCATGATCTTGGACCAGCGCCGGGCCAGCGTCCGGTACACCGGATCGCCGGTGCGCAGGTGGCGCCACTCGGCGAACAGGACCATGACCGGGAAGGCGATGCCGAAGCACACCAGCGGGATGTGCACGGTCAGCGAGAGCGCCTGCATCTGGCGCGCCTCGAACAGGTAGCGCTGATCAACGGGAGCGGCTCCCAAAACACTGGCGAACATCACGATTCCAGTCAACTACTACAGCTTGTAGGAGATATAACCGGGGTGCTGTTTCAACGCTATCCCGGACAGTGTTCCCGCCGATGACTTGGCCGCGAGCCAACCACCGCGATGTGGCATGGGTGCGGCTCCTTTCGTGTGAGCGGCCTGGCGGCCGCTGCGAGCCGGGCCGCCCGGTATTCCCCCCAGCCCCGTCAGCCCGGCCCGGCCCCCCAGCCCCTGGATCTCCCGCCCGCCACCCCGCCCCGGCCCCCGGGCAGCCACGTCAATGTGACCCTGCGGTGGCCAAGACCACGTCGATGTGGCAGTGCGGTGGCTGCCAGGCGCCCCCAGGCGGCCCCGGCCGGCACCGCACGGATCAGGCGCCCCCGGACCGAGCTCAGCAGGCAGGAACCCGAGCGCCCCGGGACCGGGCTCACAGAAAAGGAGCCGCGCCCATGTCACATCGCGGCGTCCCGACCCAATGCCAGGAGCTTAAGAGGCACCCCCGCACGGCGCTGTTTCATGATCATGGACATCTTTCGTCAGATAGCGCCCGAAACTGTCCATGATCATGGTCTGCGCCTGAAATGTCTCAACCTGAAGTTGAGGTATGACTGGATATTACGGCCCGATTCGGGCGGCGGATGTCGCCGTATCACAGTCTGCTGGCGAGCCGGGCGGCTCGCCAGCCGCGTCCCGCCCACTGCAAAGGAGCCTGACCAGGAAAAACAGCCCGCAGATCCGGTAAATGACCCGCCTTAAAATTCCTGGCATTGCGTCCCAGCCACGTCAATGTCGTATCGCGGTGGTCCGTCGCGCCCTGCTGGCCCTCCGGCAGCGCTGGCCCTCCGGGCAGTGCTTGCCCTCTGGCAGTGCTGGCCCTCCGGCAGCGCTGGCCCTCCGGGCAGTGCTTGCCCTCTGGCAGTGCTGGCCCCTGGCAGTACCGCCACTCACCTCTCGAAGCCCCCCGGAAGCGCCGCTTCATTTGCCAAGCACTCCGCTTGACATCTCAATCATGCTTGGTAAACTTAGCGGAGAAAGTAATCAGGAGGCATACATATGGCTAGCACCCCCACACGGGACCTGCCGGAGGAGATTCTGGCCGCGACGCGCAAGAGCCAGGAAACCATGATCCGCGCGATCCGGGCCTGGGTCGAGACGGTCAGGGTCGTCACCCCGAGGCTGCCGTCCGTTCCCGGACCGCTCGCGGACCGGCTCCCGAAGCTGCCGTCCGTAACGGTGTCGTTCGCGGACCGGCTGCCCACCCCGGAAGACGTCGTGGCCAGCGGCTATGATTTCGCCGAGCAGTTGCTCGCCATCCAGCGCAAGTTCGCTGAGGACGTGCTGGCGGCCACCGAGCCGCTGATCCCGGGCAACGGCAAGCGCGCCTGGAAGGATGCGACCAGGGGCAACGCCGCCGCGGCGGCTCACAAGACCGTGACCGACGCCGCTACGGCTGCCCGCCAGACCGCGGCCGCCGCCAAGACCGCGGTCACCGGCACCGCCCAGGCCGCCGAGAGGGCCGTCACCGAGGTCACCCCGAAGCCCCCGGTTACCCGGACCGCCCCCAAGGCTCAAGCAGCCGTCAGCGCTCCGAAGCTGCAGGCCGCCCCCAAGCCCCAGCCCGCCCCCAAGCCGCAGCCCGCCCCCAAGCCGCAGCCCGCTCAAGCGGCGCCCCAGGCCCCAGTGGCCGACAGCGCCCCGAAGGCGCCCGTCACGGTCAGCACCCCCCCGGCCGCCGCCCCCAAGCCGCAGGTCACAGACAGCACCCCCCAGGCTGCCACTCCGAAGCCGCAGGTCACCGAGAGTGCCCCCAAGCCCGCCGCCCCCAAGGCGCCGACCGCCGACAGCACTCCCAAGGTGACCGTCACGACCGCGCCCAAGGCCCCGGCCGCCAAGGCCAAGCCGAAGCCCGCCGAGGCCGCCGAAGCCCGCGACCCCGAAGGCCGCGACCCCGAAGCCCGCGACCCCGAAGCCCGCGACCCCGAAGCCCGCGACTCCGAAGGCCGCGACGCCGAAGCCCGCGCGCCGAAGCCCGCCGCCCCGAAGCCGGCGTCCGCGAACGCCCCTGCGAAGCCCGCCGCCCCGAAGCCCGCGACGTCGAAGCCCGCGCCCAAGGACGCCACGCCCAAGGACGCCGCGGCCCAAGTCCGCCGCTTCGAAGAGCGCGGCCGCCAAGAGCGACCCCAAGCCGGCCGCTCCCCGCTCCGCACCCAAGAGCACCGGCACCAGCTGAGGCATCCAGCCGCCCAGCGACCCGCCGCAAAATAACCCAAGCAAAACTGCTTGACTTACCAAGCAATGCTTGATAAAGTTAGCAGTAGACCAAACAGGAGGCATACCATGGCCAGCACCACCAGCACCCAGCAGGAACTTCAGGACCAGTTCCTCGCCACCGTCCGCAAGGGCCAGGAGATCGCCCTGGACGCGATCAAGACGATGGTCGACACCATCCAGAACATCACCCCCAGGATCCCCTCGGTGGACCTGCCGTTCGCGGACCAGCTGCCTAAGCCGCAGGACGTCGTGGCCAGCGGCTACGACTTCGCCGAGCAGCTGCTCACCAGCCAGCGCAAGTTCGCCAACGAGGTCGTGAAGGCCGCCGCCCCGCTGCTGCCGGGCACGACCGACAGCGCCCCGAGGGCTTCCGCCAGGTAAGCCACGCCAAGCAGGGCAATGCCCCCTGGCGCAGGCAGTGCGCGGCCGTTCCGGACCACCCGGACCGGCCGCGCACTCCTTTGTGCGCCAGCCCCGCTCGCCGCACCGAAGCCGTCCGCCCTCAGTGCCGCCAAACCCCACAGCGCCGCTGCATTCCCCAAGCGCGCCGCTTGACATTCCAATCAGATGCTTGATAAACTTAGCACAGACGCCGAACGAGGAGGCAGAGCACATGGCTAACACCCCCAACCAGGGCCTGCAGGACGAGCTTCTGAACACCGTCCGCAAGAGCCAGGAGACGGTGATCGACGCCCTCAAGACCTGGGCCGAGACCGTTCAGTCCATCACCCCGAAGCTGCCGTCGGTACCCGTGCCCGGCGCCGACAAGCTGCCCAAGCCGGAAGACCTCGTGGCCAGCGCCTACGACTTCGCCGAGCAGCTGCTCGCCAGCCAGCGCAAGTTCGCCGAGGAAGTCGTCAAGGCGACCGCCTCGCTGCTGCCGGCCGCCGAGGACACCAAGTAACGGCGCCACATAACGCCAGTAACCCCAGATCACACAAGTACGCGGCAGAGCCGGCTCCCGGCGCTGCCGCGTACTATCCTTAGCAGAACGTTCCTTAGCAGGACGTTAAAAGGAGGCGCCGTGACGGACCCGTGGGAAGCGCAGCGGGAGGCGCTCGGCGCCTTCATCCGGGAACAGCGCAAGCGCGCCAACCTGTCCCTCCGCCAGCTCGCGGAGCTGACCAGCCTGTCCAACCCGTACCTCAGCCAGGTCGAGCGGGGCCTGCACCAGCCGTCGGTCCGGGTCCTGAAGGCCCTCTCCGGTGCCCTCAACGTTTCCGCGGAAACGCTGCTCGCCCAGGCCGGCCTGATCGACGCGATGGTCCCGTCCGGGGCCAAGGACGACGAAGCCGCCGAGCGCACGATCCCCGGCACCGAGGAAGCCATTGTCGCCGACCCGCGCCTCGGCGACGAGCAGAAGGCCGCGCTGATCGCCGTCTACCGCAGCATGCTCGGCCCCCAGAACGGGATCGCCCCGACCGGCAGCAGCTAGCCGGCAGCGCCCAAGGCCGGCAGCACCTAAGGCCGGCAGCAGCCAAGGGCGGCAGCACCTAGGGCCGGCAGCACCTAGGACTGGCTCGCCGCCTCCACCACGTGCTGCAGCAGCATCGCCGCGGTCACCGGCCCGACCCCGCCCGGCACCGGGCTCAGCGCCCCCGCCACCGACGCCACCGCCGGATCCACGTCCCCGGCCACTCCTGCCTCGGCCACGGCATTGATCCCCACGTCCACCACGACGGCTCCAGCAGAAACATAGCCAGGCCCGATCAGCCCCGCCCGTCCCGCCGCCACCACGAGCACCTCGGCCAACGCGGTCACCGACGCTAGGTCCGCGGTCCGCGAATGCGCCACGGTCACGGTCGCGTCCCGGGCGAGCAGCAACTGTGCCACCGGCTTGCCCACCACCGCCGAACGTCCCACCACAACCACCCGCCGCCCGCTCAACGCCACCTGGTGGTGATCCAGCAGCGCCAGCACCGCCGCTGCCGTCGCCGGCGCGAAGGCCGGCAGCCCGGTCGAAAGCCGCCCGAGCGAAGTCGGGTTCGCCCCGTCCACGTCCTTGACCGGGTCGATCAGCCCGCCCAGGTCGGCCAGCCGGGCCCGGCCCGGCAGCGGCGTCTGCAGCAAGATCCCGTGCACCACCGGGTTGCCGTTCAGCGCGGCCAGCGTGCCCCGGATGCCGGACACGGCCGCCGCCGGCGAGACATAGCTCAGGTCGGTGACGTCGCAGGCGATGCCCGCCTGGGCCGACGAACGCTCCAGCGAGCGGACGTACGAGGCGCTGGCCTCGTCGGTGGTGGCGATGACCACCGCCAGCCGCGGCGGCCGCCCGGCCGCGGTGAGCGCGGCCGCCCGCGACGCCACCGCCGCCCGGATCGACGCGGCCAGCTCCCGCCCCGGCAGCAGCACCGCGCTCATCGGGTGATCTCCGCCCGGACGGCCGCGACCACCTGATCCGCCCGGACCACAACGGCATCAGCGACCCCAACCGTCTCCGCGAGCGAGTCCCGCAGCACCGGGTCGGTGATCCCGCGCAGGTTGACCTCGATGTTGAGCCGTGCCGTGACCGCGGCCGCGCGGGCCGCCTCGGCCGCCGCCCCCACGTCGGTGATCACGTTCCGGTTCCCGGCCGGCCGCAGCGACTCGGCCAGCGCGACCAGCCGCACCGCCAGCCGCACCACGTCAGCGGGCGGCCGCGCCGCCCCGGCCAGCGCCGACGCGATCATCTCCGCACGATCCGGGGCCGAACGAGGCAGCTGATACGCCGCGCCCACCGCCGAAAACGCGGCCGCGTCCGCCTCGGCCAGCCCGAGGGCCGAAGCACGCAGCGCGTCCGCCTCCGCGACAACCCGTCCCATCAGGGAAACGTCATACCGAGCCCCGTCGCTGTACCGGGCGACCATGGCCAGCAGCGCCGCGGCCTGCGCGGCGTGCAGCGCGGCGGTAGCGCCGCCGCCCGGGGCCGGGACCCGCGCGGCCAGCTGGTCTAGGAAGCTCGCGATCGTGTCGTCACGCATGCCGCGAGGTTACCGTGATCAGCGTTTCGCCAGCCTGGCCAAACGCTTACAGTTGTAGGCATGCACGGCTATACGCAGGACAAAGACGCTTACCTCAAGCGGCTACGCCGAATCGAGGGCCAGGTACGCGGGCTCCAGCGCATGGTGGAGTCCGACACGTACTGCATCGACGTGCTGACCCAGGTCTCCGCCGTGACCCGGGCCCTGCAGGCCGTCGCCCTGGGCCTGGTCCAGGACCACCTCGGCCACTGCGTGACGCAGGCCATCGAGGCCGGCGGCCCCGAGGCCGACGCCAAGGTGAAGGAAGCCTCCGAAGCGATCGCCCGCCTTGTCAAGTCCTGACGCGGCCCCCAGCGACTGGCGCCGCTGGGTCGTCTACCAGATCTACCCGCGCAGCTTCGCCGACGCCAGCGGCGACGGCATCGGCGATATCAAGGGCATGCTTCAGCACGTCGACTACCTGCACCGCCTCGGCGTCGACGTCATCTGGCTCTCCCCGGTGTACCGCAGCCCGATGGACGACAACGGCTACGACATCAGCGACTATCAGGACGTCGACCCGCTCTTCGGCAGCCTCCAGGACCTCGACGAGCTCATCACCCAATTGCACCAACGAGGCATGAAGCTCGTCATGGACCTGGTGGTGAACCACACCTCCGACGAGCATCCCTGGTTCAAAGAGTCCCGCTCCAGCCGCGACAATCCCAAGCGCGACTGGTACTGGTGGCGCGACCCCCGCCCGGGCGCCGTCCCCGGCACCCCCGGCGCGGAGCCCACCAACTGGGAGTCCTACTTCTCCGGCCCCACCTGGGACTGGGACGAGAAGACCGGCCAGTACTACCTGCACCTGTTCTCGCCCAAGCAGCCCGACCTGAACTGGGAAAACCCCGAGGTCCGCCAGGCGGTCTACGCGATGATGCGCTGGTGGCTCGACCGCGGCGTGGACGGCTTCCGCATGGACGTCATCAACATGATCAGCAAGAACGTGAAACTGCCGGACACCACGCCCCGCCCCGGTTCCCGCTACGGACCCGGCCAGCCGTTCTTCGTCGGCGGCCCCCGCAACCACGAGTTCCTGCAGGAGATGCACCGCGAGGTCTTCGCCGGCCGCGACGCGCACGTCCTCACGGTGGGCGAGATGCCCGGCGTCACCATCGAAGACGGCATCAAGTTCACCGACCCGGCCCGGCACGAGCTGGACATGGTCTTCCAGTTCCAGCACGTGTCCCTCGACATCGGCACGAACAAGTTCGACCCGGTGCCCCTGGAACTGGCCAAGCTGAAAGCCTCGATGGCCGCGTGGCAATACGGTATGGCCGAACGAGGCTGGAACTCGCTCTACTTCGGCAACCACGACCAGCCGCGTTCGCTGTCGCGGTTCGGCGACGACAGCCCGGCCCACCGTGTGGCCGCGGCGAAAACGCTGGCTACCGTCCTGCACCTGCACCGCGGCACGCCCTACGTGTACCAGGGCGACGAGCTCGGCATGGCCAACGCCCCGCTCAAGGTGATCACCGACTACCGCGATATCGAGGCCCTGCGCTTCTACGCCGAGGCGACCGAGCGCGGCGAGGACCTGGCCATGCTGCTGCTCGCCATGGCCAAGATGAGCCGCGACCTGGCCCGGACCCCGGTCCAGTGGGACGCCTCCCCGGGCGCCGGCTTCACCGCCGGCACGCCGTGGCTGGCCGTCAACCCCGACCACGTGACCGTCAACGCGGCCGCCCAGGTCGACGACCCCGCCTCGGTCTTCGCCCACTACCGCCGCCTGGCCGCCCTGCGCCACGAGGACCCCGTGGTCACCGACGGCGACTTCGAGCTCCTCCTCCCCGAGCACCCCGCCGTCTGGGCCTTCCTCCGCCGCACCCCGGAGGCGGAACTCCTCGTCGCCGCCAGCTTCTCGGCCGAGCCGGTGACCGTGCGGCTGCCGGTGGACCCAGGCTGGTCAGCCGCCGTGGCCGTGGTGACCAGCCATTCCGATGCCCCCCGGCAGCCTCCGCCCGACCTGCGGCTCCGTCCCTGGGAGTCCGCCGTCTGGCGCCGCCAGCTAGCCAGCCAGCCAGCCGGCTAGCTAGCCAGCGGGCGGCCAGGGTCGCTCGCCCGCTGCGCCGGGATGGCCGGCGGCATGGTCGGCCTTCGTCGAGCAGGCTCGCGGGGCGGATCCCGGTCCCGGCCGAGCCTGAATTTCTTCTCCCGCGACCGTCCATTTCCGTCGCGCCGGTTCGTCGTCCCTGTGAGAGTCCCCGATCCCTCACAGGAGGTTCCGCGATGAGTCTTCCCGATGTCGTGTCCCGCGAGCAGTGGCTCGACGCCCGGCGGCGGCTGCTGGCCCAGGAAAAGGAGCTGACCCGCCGGCACGACGAGCTCAACGCCACCCGGCGCCGGCTACCCATGGTCAAGGTCAGCCAGGACTACGTGTTCGAGGGCCCGGACGGAAAAGTCACCCTCAACGACCTGTTCGGCGACAAGCGGCAGCTGATCGTGCAGCACGTGATGTTCGGCCCGGACTGGGAGCAGCCCTGCCCGGGCTGCTCGGCCGCCATCGAGGAGCTCAACCCGGGCGTGCTCGGCCACGTCGCCTCCCGGGAGACCGCCTTCGTGCTGGCCTCCCGCGCCCCGTACGAGAAGATCGCGGCCAAGGCCGCGGAGCGCGGCTGGACCGTGCCCTGGTATTCCACCTTCGGCAGCGACTTCAACTACGACTACCAGGTCTCCCTCGACGCCGAACGCGGCCAGTCCGACTACAACTACCGCGCCGAGCCCGACTTGCTCGGCGGCGACCGGTCCGCCGAGATGCCCGGCTACAGCTGCTTCCTGCGCGAGGGCGACGAGATCTTCCACACCTACTCGACCTTCGCCCGGGGGAGCGAATACGTGGGGAACGCCTACACCTTCCTGGACATGACCGCGCTCGGCCGCCAGGAGGACTGGGAAGAGCCCAAGGACAGGACCGCCGCCGTCCGCGGCGGCGACCCCACGTTCACCAGCTGAAAGATACCCGGGCCGGGTTTATCCGAATACCCCAAAGGGGTTTATCCAATACCCGGCCCGGGTCTATTCAATACCCACGTCCATCTTTTATCGTCTTATCGGTCTCGAGAAAAGGAACCGGGGGATGAGCGAAAGCCTCGTTATCGGCCGCGCCGTTCCGCGGGCCCATGCGCCGGCCCTGGACACACGGCGCAAGCTGCAGCTGGCCCTGGGCGCTATCTGGCTGCTCGACGGCATCCTGCAGTTCCAGCCGTCCATGTTCACCAAGGCGTTCCCCGAGCTGCTCGCGGGCACCGCGGCCGGCAACCCGGCCTTCGTGGCCAGCCCCGTTAACTGGTCGGCCGCCCTCATCTCGCACCACCTGGTCGTGCTGAACGCCGTCTTCGCCGCCATCCAGGTCGCGCTGGGCCTCGGGATCGCGTGGCGGCCCACGCTCCGGGTGGCGCTGGCCGCCTCGGTGCTGTGGTCGCTGGCGGTATGGTTCCTCGGCGAGGGCCTGGGCGGCGTGCTGGCCGGGACGACCAGCCTGGCCGACGGCGCCCCCGGCGCGGTGATCCTGTACGCGCTGCTCGCGATCCTGCTCTGGCCAGCCGAAAAGGAACGACCGGCCCGCTTCATCGCCGGCCGCGCCGTCGGCGAGAAGACCGCCCTGACCCTGTGGTCGGTCCTGTGGGCCAGCATGGCGTACTTCGCGCTGCAGCCGGGCCTCGGCGACGACATCAAGGACATGGCCGCCGGCCAGCCCACCTCGGTGTCCTGGCTGGTCGCCCACACCGCGAGCCTGCTGGCCGGCCAGGGGCCGCTCACCGCGATCCTGCTGGCCGCCGCGCTGGCCGTCACCGCCCTCGGCGGCTGGCTCCCAGCCGCCCGCGCCGCGATCATCGCGGCCCTCGTGCTGGCCGCGTTCCTGTGGCTGGCCCAGGGCTTCGGCGCCCTGTTCACCGGCGCCGCCACCGACCCCGGCTCGGGCCCGCTCCTCATCCTGCTCGCCCTGGCCTACTGGCCCGCCCGCGTTAAGACTGATCCCGAAACCGCAGGAGCCTGACATGCCCGGCCCCGGCTGGCTCACCGGCCTGCTCGCCGCCGTGATGCTCACGGTCGCCGCCTACAACGCCACCCGCCTGGTCGCCGCCCCCCGCCGGGGCCGCGCGGCCGAACTCGACGCCGACGGCGCGCACGTGGTCATGGGCGTCGCCATGGCCGGCATGCTCACCCCCGCCCTCAGCTTCGCCCCGCCCCGCCTCTGGCAGGCGTTCTTCGCTGCCTCCGGCGTCTGGTTCGGCTACCAGTGCCTCCGCACCCGCCGCGGCCAGGCGCTGGGCACCTGGCGCTGCCCGCACCCCCTGCCCCACCTGATCGAGTGCGCCGCCATGATCCTCATGCTCGCCCTCCCCGCCACCACCGCCACCGGCATGGCCGCCATGACCAGCCCCCTCACCGGCCCCGCCGCCCGCTTCTCCCCGCTGACCCTGCTGCTGGTCCTGTTCATGGTCGGCTACGTCATGTGGCTAGCCAACAACCTGTCCGCCCTAACCCCCGCCCCAGCCATAGCAACAGCCACAGCAACTGGCACCACCACCACCGGCACCACCACCACCGGCACCACCACCACCGGCACCACCACGCCGGCCGCTCCCTACCTGGCCCCCCGCTGCGCCGCCTGCTGCAAGATCGCCATGGCCGTAACCATGGGCTACATGCTGGTCGTCATGCTCTGAAATGGTTGTGGCAACGTAATGGCTCTATCAATGACGTTGCCACAACCATTGAACTGCGCTGGTGCAGATGGGACAGCGGAGGCTAGTGAGGCGGCGGCTAGTGAGGCGACGGCTGGCCGGCCAGCTCGTACGCCGGCCTCCGCGATCGCCTCGCGCAGCGCATCGGGCCCGGGCAGCGGCGCCCCGGTGACCACGACCTTCCCGGCCGCCACGTCGACGTCCACCGCCGTCACCCCCGGTAGCCCACCGACCTCGGCCCGCACCGCACGGGCGCAGTGTTCGCAGGTCATGCCGCTGACGAGAATCTCCAGGGTGGCCACGCCGGTGATCTTAGCGGTGAATACTGGAACCCTGGCCCAGGGGGAGGACGATGGCGGTAACCACGGCGCCGGCCGAGACCACGCAGGTCGAGCTGGTCATCGGCGGCATGACCTGCGCCGCCTGCGCCGCCCGGGTCCAGGCCAAGCTGAACAAGGTGACCGGCGTCACCGCCTCCGTCAATCTTTCGACCGAACGTGCTTATGTATCCGCCCCGCTCTCCCTCCCCGCGGACGCTCTCATCAGCGTGGTCGAGGCCACCGGCTACACCGCCGAGGTCGCCCGGCCCGCGGAACCTGAAGCCCCGGACACCCAGGAGAGCGCCGAGGACGCCGCGGTGCGGCGGCTGCGCCGCCGGCTGATCCTGGCGCTGGTGTTCTTCGTCCCGCTCACCGACGCGTCGATGATGTTGTCGATCTTCCCGTGGACCCGCTTCCCCGGCTGGCAGTGGGCGCTGGTCGCGCTGGCCGCGCCGGTGGCCACCTGGGCCGCCTGGCCGTTCCACGCGGCCGCGCTGCGGCAGGCGCGGCACCTGTCCTCGTCGATGGACACGCTGGTGTCGCTGGGCGTCCTGGCCGCCTGCGGCTGGTCGGTCTACGCGATGTTCGCGCTCGACCGAGGGAGAAAAGGCCCGAGCGGGCTGGATAACCTGCTGCACGGTTCCGGCGGCGGCATCTACCTCGAGGTGGCCGCCGCGGTCACCACGTTCCTGCTGGCCGGCCGGCTGTACGAGGCCCGGGCCCGGCGCACCGCGGGCCGGGCCGTGCGCGAGCTGGCCGCGGCCGGCGCCCGCGACGTCTGCGTCCTGAACGACGACGGCGCCGAGCAGCGGATCCCGGCCGCCGAACTCCGAGCCGGGCAGCGGTTCGTGGTCCGGCCGGGGGAGCGGATCGCCGCCGACGGCGTGGTCCTAACCGGCCAGACCGCGGTAGACCGCAGCATGATGACCGGCGAATCGGTTCCGGTCGACGCCGCCCCCGGCGACGCGGTGACCGGCGGCACCATCGCGGTGACCGGCCGCCTGATCGTCCGGGCCGACAAGGTGGGCGCGGACACCCAGCTGGCCCACATGCTCAAGCTGGTCGAGCAGGCCCAGGCGGGCAAGGCCGGCGTCCAGCGGCTGGCCGACCGGATCTGCGCGGTGTTCGTCCCGGCCGTGCTGGCCTGCTCGGTCCTGACCCTGGCGGGCTGGCTGCTGGCCGGGAGCCCCGCCGGTCAAGACAGGGCGGGCCACGCGGTCAGCGCCGCGCTGGCCGTGCTGATCATCGCCTGCCCGTGCGCGCTGGGCCTGGCCACCCCGGCCGCGCTCATCGCCGCGACCGGGCGGGGGGCCCGGATGGGCATCTTCATCAAGGGCTACCAGGCCCTGGAGTCCTCCCGCGCCATCGACACGGTGGTGCTGGACAAGACCGGCACCGTCACCACCGGCCGGATGGCCGTCGCCGCCGTGCGGGTGCTCCCCGGCGTCAGCCGGGACGACCTGCTCCGCCACGCCGGCTCGGTCGAGCAGGCCTCCGAGCACGCCGTAGCGGGAGCCATCACTCACCTGGCCCGCTCCGAGCCCCCATCGCTGGCGGGCCAGCTGACCGAAGCCGACAGCTTCGAGGCCCTCCCCGGCCTGGGCGCCCGCGGCCTGGTCGACGGCCGCATGATCGTCATCGGCCGGTCCCGGCTGTTCGCCGAACACAACGTCTCGATCCCAGACGACCTGGCCGCCTGGTGCCAGTCCCGCGAGGAAGACGGCTGCACCACGGTTCTCGCGGCCTGGGACGACGAGATCCGCGGCGCCTTCGCCGTCACCAACACGGTCAAGGACTCGGCCGCGCCCGCGGTCGCCCGGCTCCGCGCCCTGGGCCTGCACCCGGTCCTGCTGACCGGCGACAACGCCGCCACCGCCCAGGCCGTGGGCAGCGCCGTCGGCATCGACGATATCCGCAGCGAGGCGCTCCCCGCCGATAAGGCGCAGGTCATCGGCGAGCTGGAGCACGAAGGCCGTTCGGTCGCCATGGTCGGGGACGGGGTCAACGACGGTCCGGCCCTCGCGGCCGCCCGCCTGGGACTGGCCCTGGGGTCGGGCACGGACGTCGCCATCGTCGCCGCCGACATGATCTTGCTCCGCGACGACCTGGGCGCCGTGCCCGACGCGATCGCGCTGGCCCGGGCCGCGTTCCGGACCATCCGCGCCAACCTGGCCTGGGCCTTCTGCTACAACATCGCGGCCATCCCGCTGGCCGCCCTCGGCCTGGCCAACCCCCTGGTCGCCGCGGCCACCATGACCCTGTCCTCCGTCTTCGTCGTCTGGAACAGCCTCCGCCTGCGTGGGTTCACCCCCGACGGCGGCCGCCTCATCGTCTAACCTGGAGCGTGCCCGCCGCCGACTTGCGTATCGACCCGCTGACCGGGGCCAACGTCGTCGTCACGCCGTGGCGGCAGCACCGGCCCAACCTGCCGCCGGGCCCGTGCCCGTTCTGCCCCGGCGGCCTCGAGGCTCCTCAGGCCTACGACGTCAGGCACTTCACCAACCGCTGGCCCGCCCTGCCCGACGCCCGGCACGAAGTCGTCCTGCACAGCCCGGATCACGACGCTTCCTTCCCCGCCCTGGACGAAGAACAGGCCGCCCGCGTCGTCGACCTCTGGTCCGCGCGCACCGCGGCGCTGGGGGCCCGCGCGGACGTGGCCTACGTGTTCGTCTTCGAGAACCGCGGGCGGGCGATCGGGGCCACGATCGACCATCCGCACAGCCAGATCATGGCCTTCGACGCGATCCCGCCCGTCCCCGCCTACGAGCTCACCGCCGGCAAGTGCACGTTCTGCCAGCAAAGCGACGACGACCTCCTCGTCGCCCGCCGGGCCGGCTGGCAGGCGGCCGTGCCGTGGGCGCCCTCCTGGCCGTACGAGCTGCTGATCTCCCCGGACCGCCACGTCGCCGACCTGCCCGCGGCCGGCCCGGAACTGCGGGCCGGCCTCGGCGCGATGCTCGTGGACGCCCTGACCCGGGTGGAGCGCTTCCTCGGCCCCGACGCCCCGTACATGCTGTGGGTCCACCAGCGCCCGGCCGACGGCGGCGACTGGCCCGACGCCCACCTGCACCTGCACCTGGCGCCCGCCCTGCGCGCGCCCGGCGTGCGCCGGCACCTGGCCGCCGCCGAGTTCGGCGCCGGCGTCTTCTTCAACCCGGTCGACCCGCCCCAGGCCGCGGCCCGGCTCAGGTCGGTACCCCCGTGACCGCCCCATTTTTTACCGAACGTCATGGCCGCACCCCCGAAGCTACCTTCTTCGCGCCCGGGCGGGTCAACCTGCTCGGCGGCCCCGACTATAACGAAGTGTTCGTGCTGCCCTTCGCCCTCGGCGCCGGGGTCTACGCCGCCGCCTCCCGGCGCTCCGACCGGCAGCTGACGCTCACCTCCCGGCAGGCCGGCGGCGACCCGGTCGTGCTGGACATCGACGCGCTCGAACCCGGTTCGGTCACCGGCTGGGCGGCCTACCCGGCCGGGGTGGCCTGGGCCCTGCGGCAGGCGGGCCACCTGGCCGGCGGGGCCGACATCGCCATCGACGCCGACCTGCCCGCGGGCGCCGGGCTGTCGTCGTCGGCCGCGCTGGAGTGCTCGGTGGCGCTCGCGCTGACCGAGCTCTACCAGGTAGCGGTGCCGCGGCGTGAGCTGGCCGCGCTGGCCCGGCGGGCGGAGAACGAGTTCGCCGGCGTGCCCACCGGGATCATGGACCAGTTCGCCGCGCTGCTGGGCCAGGCCGGGCACGCGCTGCTGCTCGACTGCCGCACCGGCACCGAGACCGCCGTCCCGCTCGACCCGGCCGCGGCCGGCCTGACGCTGCTGGTCATCGACACCCGCGTCCGGCACGCCGTGGGCGACGGCCAGTACGGGAACCGCCGCCAGGCCTGCGAGCAGGCCGCGTCCGCGCTGGGCGTCCGGTCGCTGCGCGACGTCGTCGACGATCCCGGCGCGCCGGCCCGGCTGGCCGACCCGGCCCTGCGGAGCGTCTGCGAGCACGTCATCGCCGAGAACGGCCGCGTCCTGCGGGTCGCCGAACTGCTGCGGGCGGGCGACCAGGCGGCGGTGGGCGACCTGCTGACCGCGTCACACCGTTCGCTCAGCTACCGGTTCCGGATGTCCTGGCCGCAGGCCGACGCGGCCGTCGAGGCCGCCATCGACCACGGCGCCCTGGGCGCCCGCATGACCGGCGGCGGTTTCGGCGGCTCGGTCGTGGCCCTCGTGCCCGCCGGCCGCGAGGCCGGGGTCCGCGCCGCCGTGTCCAAGCGGTTCGGGCATCGCGGCTGGCCCGCCCCGCACTACCTGGCCGCGATCCCCTCCGGCGGCGCCCGCCGCGCGTCGTGAAACGACGGCCCACGTCAGGCAGGCCAGTACCGTGCCCGCCGCCGGAGCACCGGATACAACGCCAGGGCACACCATGCTGCTGGCCGACTGGCCGCCCGAGGAACGGCGCGAATTCGCCCGCCTCATCGGCCGGTTCGCCGGCGACATTCACCGGCACCTGGACGACCTCGACATCTGACCAGGCCCAGTCGGCTAGCTGGGCCGGCTAACGGGTGAAGACCGCGTGGACCACGATCGTGTTGTCCATCGACGCGATGCCCATCCGGTTCCACGTCAGGCCGAAGTCCGCCCGGTTGACCGGGAGGGCGCCGTCCAGCACCACCTCGTTCTCGGTGGCGGAGACCTTCGCGTCGAAGGCGGCCGGGCGGGTGTTGCCGCGGACGGTGAGGCTGCCCGCGACCCGGACGCCCCCGTCGGCCGGGCTCACGCCGTCGACGGTAAAGGTGAGGTCCGGGTGGTTGGCGACATCGAAGAAGTCAGCCGACACCGGGGGAGGGGTCATGACGGAGGAAGCGGCCGCCCCGCAGCACTCCGTGATGTGCCTGCGCCTGATGCAGGTGTTCCGCCGCGTGAGCCGGGGAATGCGGCGCTGGCAAGACGGCGCCGCGCCGCCCGCGACCGCGCCGCTCAGCCCGCGCCACGTCGCCGCGCTCGAGCAGCTCCTCGACGGCCCGGTCACCGTCAGCGAACTCGCCGCCCGGCTCGGCCTGACCCTGACCACAGTCAGCGGCGTCCTCGCCGACCTCGACCGCGCGGGCTTCATCCAACGGCACCCCGACCCGGCCGACCGGCGCCGCACGATCGTCCAGGTCATCCCGGCCCAAGCCGCCCTGGTCGGGGAATGGCTAGACGGCGCCGCCAGACCCCTGGCCCGCGTCCTGGACAAGCTCTCACCCAGCGAGCAAGAAGCCTTCCTCAAGGCCATGGACCTGCTAGAAACCGAACTCCACAGCCAAGACACCCAGCCCTGATCCCAGCCTTGATCCACCCAGCCCGGCCTCTGTAGTCCCATGGACCTCTTTCTAGCCAGGGGTACCTATCTCGCCGGACTCGTGTTTTCTTCCGAGGAAATGTCGTAGCCACCCGATATTATCGAACTCAGAATCTAGCGATTGGCCCCGCGCCCGACGGCCCTGTGAGCCAGAAGGGAGGTGACCCGGCATGGGCACAACCCCCGCCTTCGCCAGCTCGAGTGAGGCGCTGGACATGATCCACGCTGGGCTGGCCTTCCTGGCTGCCGCGGACGCGACCGCGATGGGCGTGCAGGAGCGGGCGCGGTGCCTGCGGGAACTAGAGCAGGCCGACGCGGTAGCCACCGCCGCGCGGACCGCGGTGCTGGGGGCGTTCACGGCCGGGCAGGACTACGCGGACGACGGGGATTACAGTCCGTGCTCGTGGCTGCGGTACCGGACCCAGGTGACCAAGGGCACCGCGGCTGATCACAGCGCGTGGGTGAAGCGGGGTGCCGGGCATCCCGCGGTCATGGCGGCGCTGGCGGCCCGGGCGGTCAGCAAGTCCTACGCCCGGGAGATCTGCTGGTGGACGGACAAGCTCCCGGACGACGCCCGCCGGGCCGCCGATGAAATCCTCCTCGGCGCGGCGTCCTCAGGGCTGGGCCTTGAGGACCTGGCCGGGCTGGCCGCCGAGATGTACGAGCGGTCCCGGCAGGGCCAGCCCGACAGCGATCCCGGCGACGGCAGCGAAGACCCGGGCACGGCGTTCGATGACCGGTCGGTGACGCTGGCCAGCACGATCGGCGGCGCCGGGGTCATCCACGGGGACCTGACGCCGGAGTGCGCGGAGTTCGTCAGGACCGTGCTGGATGCGCTGTCCGCCCCGGCCGGCGCCGATGATGACCGCACGCACGAGCAGCGGTATCACGACGCCCTGGAAGAGGCGATGCGGCGGCTGGTCGCGGGCGGCCTGGTGCCGCAGCAGAGCGGGCAGCCGCTGAAAGTCTGGGCCTACATCTCGCTGGCCGACCTGATGCAGCTCGACGGCAGCGCGGAACTGCTGCAGGAGTGGGCCGGGCGGCTGGCGGCGCAGTGGGCCGGGCGGCGGGCCGCCGCCGGTGAGGCCGGCGGCCACCAGGGCCTGTGGCTGGACGGCGACGCCGCCAAGGGCATCGCCTGCGGCGCGCCCGTCACCCCGGTCATCGTCGGGAACGTGAACCCGGCCGCGTTCGGTGACCTGATCAAGCTGTGCGCCCAGCTCGATGAGCTCCGGCACGGCCCCGGCCAGGACGCGTCCGGCGAGGACGAGTTCGATGCGGACCTGCCCGGCACGGACCAGCCCGGCGATGGCGAGCTGGTGCAGGCCATCCTCGGCAAGGCGGTCGAGCTGCTGTCGGGGCCGGACGGCCTGGCCAGCTTCCTGCGCCGTCATCTGGGGCTCCGGGCGGGCGGGCCGAGCCTGCCGCTGGACATCGGCTACAGCGAGACCATCCCGGCCTCGATCCGCAACGCGGTCCGGCTCCGGGACCAGCACTGCCAGTGGGCTGGCCGGTGCAGCCAGCCCGCCGCCGCCTGCCAGGTCCACCACGTCAAGCACAAGGCCAACGGAGGGCAGACCAGCCTCACCGGCTGCGTCCTGCTGTGCTGGTACCACCACCAGGTCATGATCCACCGGCTCGGCTGGACCCTGGTCGTCAACCCCGATGGCACCACCACCGCCTGGAACAAAGACAAGACCAAGGTGCTCCACAGCCACGGACCACCCGCCCGAGCCGGCGTAATACCCCGGCCCCGAGCAAGCGCGCAAAGGCAAGCACCGGATGACGCCCGCCAGGCCAACCTGGACCACGGCGTCATCCGGTGCTGCCCGCGCTTCGGGTAGGGCCGGGTTGACACGGGTCCACCCAAAGGTTGATTTCCCGATCTCCACTCACGGGCCGATGGCAGGACGCCCGCCGGTCCGTAGTTTGGTCAGTGTCGTGATGTGCCGCTGAAAGGGACGACCGAGCATGAACACTTCCGCCCAGGACAACCAGCCCGGCGGCCTGCGGGTATCCGACGCCGACCGGGACCGCGCCATCGCCGAGCTGAGCGAGCACTTCCAGGCCGGCCGGCTCACCACCGACGAGTTCGAGGACCGGACGGACCGGGCGCTGAAGGCCCGCACCGTCGGCGACCTGGCCGAGCTGTTCACCGACCTGCCGCGCAAGCCGTCCGCCGTGCCCGGCCCCGGGCCGCAGTCAGCCACCGGACCCGGGCTCGCTCTGCCTCCTGCCAGCTCCGCACCGGCCCGGCCCGGCCACGTGCCGATCGTGCCCCTGGTGATCGTGGCCATCATCGTGCTGGGCGGCTTCATCACCGGTCACGGGATCGTAGGCATCCTGATACCCGTCCTCATCGTGTTCCTCATCATCCGGCGCCTGATCGAAGGCGATCGGCACGACCGGCACGACCACCACGACCGGCACGACCGGCACGACCGGCACGACCACCACGACCGGCACGAGCACCGCGACCAGCGCCGGTAAGGCAGGCCGCCCCGCCTAGCTCGCGGCCCGGCTGAAGCGGAAGCCCTTGAAGTCGTGAGACCGGATGTCTCCGAGAGCCGCCCGGTAGTTGGACAGGCCGCCCATGAAGAACATGACCGCGTTCTTCTTGCCCGGGATGTTCGCGCCGAAGATCCAAGAGTCCGCCTGGGGGAAGAGCGTCATGTGGGCGATCTCGTTGCAGGTCGCGGTCCAGCCGTCCTCCGCCTCGGCGGTCGCCTCGATGAGCGCGCCGCCCTGGCGTTCGGCGTCCCGGATCAGGTCGGTGATGAACTCGACCTGGGTCTCGATGCTCGGCGGCAGGTTGGTGAACGGCCCGTTCGGGCCGAGGATCATGAACATGTTGGGGAACCCGGCCGTGGTGATGCCCAGGTAGCTGGTCGGGGCCTCGTCCCAGTGCTCGTCAATGTGCTGCCCGCCCCGCCCGCGCAGGTCCATCGACCGGTAGTTGCCGTCGACGGCGTCGAAGCCGGTCGCGAACACCAGCACGTCCAGCTCGTGCTCAACGCCGTCCGCCGTCCGCACGCCGCGCGGAGTGATCGCCTCGATCGGGGTCTCCTTGAGCGACACCAGCGTGACGTTGTCGCGGTTGAAGGTCTCGTAGTAGCCCTCGTTGCACAGCGGGCGCTTGGCGTACAGGTCGGTCGGGGTGAGCCTGCGGGCCGTCTCCGGATCCTCGACCACCTCGGCGATCTTGGACCGGATGAAGGCCGCCGCCGCCTCGTTCGCCTCGGGATTGGTGGCGATGTCAGCGAAGGTGCCGAACATGAACCGGAAGCCGTTGCCCTTATCCCAGTTCTCCTGAAAGATACGGTCCCGTTCCTCGGCGGAGACGCTCATCGCCTCGACGGCGCTCTCGGTGAACCCGAAGGCGACCACGGAGTTGCGGACCTGGTCCCAGATCGCGTCGAAGTTCTGCTTGGTCCGCTCGACCTCGGCCGGGTCCACCGGCCCGTTGCCCGACGGCACGCAGTACTGCGGCGAGCGCTGGAAGACGGTCAGGTGAGCGGCGATCTTGGGCGCGGCCACGATGAACTGGGTGCCGGTGGAGCCGGTGCCGATCACGCCGACCCGCTTCCCGGTGATGTCGAGATCCTCGGGCCAGGCGTTGGTGTGCACCAGCGTGCCCGCGAAGGAATCGCGCCCCGGAATGTCGGGCATGTTGGTCTTCGCCAGCAAGCCCAGCGCGTTGACCAGGTAGCGAGCGGTGTACTCCTCGCCGGTGCCGGTCCGGACGACCCACACGTTGCGGGCCTCGTCGAATCGCGCGCCCGTGACCTCGGTGTTCAGCTGGATGTCGCGGCGCAGGTCGAAGCGGTCGACAACGTGGTTGAGATAGCCGAGGATGTGCTCCTGCTCGAGGTAACGAGTGGACCAGTCGTAGTCCTGGAGGAGGTCCTTGTCGAAGGAGTAGCGGTAGACGAAGCCCTCGGTGTCGGACTTCGCGCCCGGGTACCGGTTGAAGTACCAGGTTCCGCCGATGCCACCGCCCTTCTCGAACGCCCGGACGGTCAGGCCCTGCTCGTTGCGGAGCTTGTGCAGGGCGTAGATGCCGCCGAAGCCGGATCCGACGACGATGGCGTCGTAGGAGGTAGTCATGGTTCTCTCCGTAAGTTGATGAGCGGGGGAGCCCGCGCTCAGCCGGCGTACCACGCGGCGATGGCGGCGATCTGGTTGTCCGCGGCGGCGGTGCGGCCGGCGTTGAACGGGAACACGTGCTGCTGGCCCTCGACGACGGAGAGGGTCACGTCGACCCCGGCCGCCTGGGCCAGGTCGCTGAGCCTGATGGCGTCGTGGAGAAGCGACTCGTCACCGCCCGCGGTGATATAGAGCCGCGGGAAGCCGGAGTAGTCGGCGTACAGCGGGTTCGCGAGCGGAGCGGTGGGGCTGACCTGGTCGCCGAGTACGCCGGCGATCATGCCTTCGAGCAGTTCGACGGTGACCAGCGCGTCCGTGGCCTTGTTCGTGGCCAGCGTCTCGCCCTTGTTCTCCATGTCCAGCCACGGCGACAGGGCGATGACCGAGCCCGGCCCCGGCTGGCCGCGCTCGGCCAGCGCCAGGGCGGTGGCGACGGCGAGGTTCCCGCCGGCCGAGTCCCCGACGGTCGTGATGTTCGCCGGCGCGATGCCGCGCTCGACCAGGGCCAGGAAGACCGAGACGGCATCCTCCAGGGCGGCCGGGTGCGGGTGCTCGGGGGCCCGGCGGTAGTCCAGGACGAAGGCCTGCACCCCCAGCGCCTTGGCGAAGTGGCCCGCGAGCTTGCGATGGCTGGACGCCGAGCCGACGGCGAAGCCGCCGCCGTGGGTGTAGAGCAGGACCCGGGAGGCGTCCGCGCCGTCCGGACGGCACCAGATCCCGGGGACGCCGCCGATGCTCTCCTCGGCGTAGGTCACGTCCTCCGGTTCGGTGGTGGGCTGGTGCCACTCGTCGAAGATGCTCCGGAACAGGCGCATCGTGAGGTCCGGCGTGGTCGCGATGATCTCGGTCCAGTCGGCGTAGAGATCCTTGAGGGGATCTTGGCTGGCAGGCTGCTGATCGCTCATTCCGGTGCTTCCTTTCCCGGTACCGCTGTGATTAGCGACGCTAGGCGCGCCCGGCCGGCCCGGCCTGTTCCGATGTGGAACACAGCCCCTTCCCGATTCTGTGACCAGCGTCACATAATGAAGGCGTAGCCACGACGCCGAGGCGGTGACAGCCATGACGGCCGTGCGTCGCTCCTCAGCCGGCGACGACGAGGTTCGCTCCGCGAAGGAGACCCTCATCTCCCGTGGCCTCATCCGGAGCGGCGGCACGCAGCCGGCCTGGCTGCCCGGCGAGATCGACCGCAGCTGGCGCCGTTCCATCAGCGCCGGGGCCAGCCGGGCCGCGGGCGCCTTCCCGTTCATCAACGAGTTTGATGCCGACAGCGAGCTGTGCCACGCGGCCTTCCCGGTGCTCGACCGCCTCGAGGCCACCTTGCAGGACATGGGCACCGCGATCTTCCTGGCCGACCGGACCGGCCAGATCGTCGCCCGCCGGGTCACCGGCCGGACCGAACGGGCGAGGTTCGACAACGCGTCCGCCGCGGAAGGATTCGACTTCTCCGAAGAAAGCATAGGAACGAACGGCCTTGGCACCGCGCTCCGGGAAAGCTCATCCGTCTTCGTCCGCGGGCCGGAGCACTTCAACGACGCCCTGGAAGCGCTGGCTTGCGCAGGCACCGGGATCCGGCACCCCGCGACCGGCCGGCTCGTCGGCTCCTTGTCGCTGGCCGCCCCGGCCGATGCCGCCGAGCTGATGATGCTGGCCATGGCCCGCGAGGGCGCCCGGCAGGTCGTCGACAACCTGAACGCCACCGCCGGCCGGCGCGAGGTCGCGCTCGGGCGCAGCTACCAGCGGCACCGCGCCAAGGGCCCGGTCATCGTCCTGAACAGCGACACCGTGATGACCAACGTCACCGGGCTGTCCTTCCTCAACGTCGAGATGCACGCCCGGCTGTGGGATGCGCTCCTGTCCCAGGACTGGGACCGGGGACCACATGTCCTGGATCTCGACCTCGAGGCCCTCCAGGCGCGCGTGCTGGCTCACCGGCTCGACGACCTGGACGACGCGGCGTTCGCGGTGGAGATCCTCGATCGCCAGCGGCACGACCCGGCCAAGAGCGAGCGGCAGAGCCCGTCCGGGAGCCCGGTCCGGCGCGAGCCCGGCCGCGACCCCTTCGTGAGCAGCCTTCAGCGCCTGGCCGCCCGAGGTCCGGGTGCGCTGTCGGTGACGGGCCCCAGTGGCTCCGGCAAGTGGCACGTCGTCCGCGAGTGGCTCCGTTCCGAGGGACACGACCATCCCCTGGTGCTCGACGCGGGCGAACTCAGCGGTTCCTGGCGGCGCGAGGCGATGGCGGCGCTCGGCTCCGGGGACGCGGTCGTGCTGCGGCGGCTGGAAGACATCGACGCTAGCCAGCTCAACGCGCTCAAGGCCGTGGCCGCCCGCCTGACTCCGGCCGCCCGGCTGGTGTTCACGGCCGACCTGAGCCGCTGTTCCGAGGCCATCGTCGGGGTGCTCTCCCAGGTCGCGACCGGTATCGACCTGCCGCCGCTGGCGAGCCGCCGACGGGACCTCCCGTCGCTGGTCGAAGCGCTCCTGGCCGAGATCGAGCCGCGACGGCGGCCGGTCATCTCGGCGGCGACGATGCAGAGCCTGCTGCGCTGGGACTGGCCGGGCCACGTCGCGGAACTGCGGCAGCTGCTGCACAGTCTCGCCGCCGAACGGCCCGGGCAGTCGGTCAGCCCGTACCACCTGCCCGAACGCATGTGGGACGCCGCGAACCGCCGTCCGCTGACCCGGATCGAGTCGGTCGAGCGGGCGGAGATCCTCGCGGCGCTGCGGCAAAGTGACGGCAACCGGTCACAGGCGGCGAGCCTGCTGGGCATCGGCCGGACCACCTTGTACCGCAAGCTCCACGCGCTCGGCATAGACGACGACGCCCTCCTCTCCTGAGGCTTGGTGATCGAGTTCTTCATCACCCCGACGACACGCACCCCTGGAATGTCAGGCAGCACCGTGGTACATCTCGGCAGATGGACGGTTATTACACCGAAGAGGTACACGGCCCGCACGAATACCTGGACCTGGGCAACTTCGACCTGGCCAGCGGCTATGTCCTCCCCGAGGCCAGGCTCGCCTACAAGGCCATCGGCACCCTCAACGAGGCCAAGGACAACGCGATCCTGCTGCCGCACATGTACACCGGCACGTCCGCGTTCATGACGGCCTATGTCGGCGAGGGCCGTCCGCTGGACCCGGAAAGGTACTTCTTCATCCTGCCGGCCCAGTTCGGCGACGGCTTCTCCTCCTCGCCCAGCAACACCCCGCCCCCGTTCGACCGCGGCGCGTTCCCGCCGGTCGCCATCTCCGACGACGTCAGAGCCCAGCACAAGCTGGTCACCGAGCACTTCGGCATCAGCCAGCTGGCCATGGTCAGCGGCTGGTCCATGGGCGGCCAGCAGACCCTGGAGTGGGCCGTCCGCTACCCCGACGCGCTCAAGCGCGCCGTCTCCTTCGCGGCGACCGCCAGGAATCCCGACCACTGCACGGTCTTCTGCGACCTGCACATGGACGCGCTCCGCAGCGACCCCGCCTTCGACAACGGCTTCTACGCGGACTCGAAAGACGTCCACGTCGGCCTGCGCCGCCACGCCCAGGCCTTCGCCCTGATGGGCCCCACCTCCGCGATGTACCGCGGCGAGGTGTGGCGCGAGCTCGGCTTCACCAGCCGCGACGGCTTCGTCCAGGGCTTCCTGCAGGCTTATTTCCTGCCCATGGACCCGAACAACCTGCTCACCCAGGCCGCCAAGTGGCGCTCGGCCGACATCTCGCGCAACGCCGGCGGCGACACCGAAGAAGCCCTCGGCCGGATCACCGCGGCCGCCACCCTGGTCGCCTTCACCGGCGACCTGTTCTTCCCGCCCGAGGACATCAAGGCCGACGCCGACCGCATCCCCGGCGCCACGTACGTCGAGACCGGCACCTGCTGGGGCCACTTCACCATGTTCAACCTGCGCGAACAGGACACCGCCGCCATCGACCAGATCTACGCCGAGGCCCTGGCCCGCTGAACCCGGCCGTACCCTACGGCTTATGAGCTACCGGCTGCAGATGTCCGCCGAGATCTACGACTGGCTGACCGAGCTTCGCGACAGCGACCCGCCCGCCGCCGCGCTGGCGGCCCAGGCGCTGGCCGCCCTGGCCACCGAGGGCGACAGTCTCGGCCCCCCGCTGGTGACCGCCGTGACCGCCCGGCTGTCAGCCGACGACGTGGAGCGGGTGCTGGAGCAGCACTACCAGGACCAGCTGGAATCGATGAATGCCATGCGCCGCGAGGTGGCCACGGCGGCGACGCTGAGGAAGCGCATCGAGCTTCAGCTCACCGGGGTGGAGTCGCCGCCGGACCCCGCCGGGCTGCAGGAGCGGTTCGCCGCCGCGAAAGCGTCCGAGGACCGGCTGACCGCGGTGTCCCAGCGGGAGCAGATGCGGGTCGATGCGTTCCGGACCAGGAAGGAGGTCCTGAAGGCGGCCTACCTGGCCGCCCAGGCCGAGGAACTGGTCGAGCAGGCGCGCAATGCCGGCGGCGATACCTTCACCCCCGCCGGTTCGGCCGAGGCGACGGCCCGGCTCGACGAGGTCACCAGCCAGATCGAGCATGAGGTCGGCGTCGGGTCGCCGGCCGGGGACCTGCTGGAGCTCCGGCCGGGCGCCCCCGCCGACAGCGGCATCCGCATCCTGTTCGGCGTCGAGCCGCCCGGCACCGCGCTGCTGATCGCCGTGCTCGAGGGAGACGACGCCGTGCGGGACCACTACCGCGACGCCGTCCTCCTCGCCTCCGACGTCCTGCGGGAAACCCGCGCCTACCGGGCCCGCGCGGAGACCGCGCACGCGTTCGGCGATGCGCGGTCGTTCCTGGAAGAGTTCTTCCCCGGCCGTGCTTAGTATCGCCTCATGACGGACACGCATCCCTGGCCGGCCGCGACCACCCGGATCGGGCGGACGCCGGACAACGACATCATCCTGCCGGATCTCGACGTCTCCCGGCATCACGCGGAGCTGCGCCGCAACCTGGACGGCAGCTACGAGCTCGTCGACGTGGGCAGCCACGGCGGGACCTTCGTCAACGGCGAGCGGATCACGCACGTGCTGCTGACCGAGCAGGACAGCGTCACCATCGGCCACGCCACGCTCCGGCTCAGCGGCGGCGAGCTGCGCCTGCACGCCAACGAAAGCCCCCGCCGCACCGGCGCGCACGAGGTCGTCGCCGCCTACTGGGCCACGGCCGAGGCGCGGGACTGGGAGACGTTCGGCGCGCTGCTCGCCGACGACGTGGTCTACCGCGGCCCCCAGACCCGGGAGCAGGTCCGCGGCCGGGACGCCTACATCCGGTTCAACGCGGAAGGCTTCGCCTACGACTGGCACCTCACCGTGCAGCGGATCGTCGGCGAAGGCCAGCACGCCGCCAGCTGGATCGAGTTCACCGGCCCCGACGGCACCCAGCCCGGCCTGTGCTTCTTCGACCTCGCCGACGACGGCAAGATCGCCGCCATCACCGACTTCTGGCCCGACCCCTACGACCTCCCCGCCACCCGCACCCACCTGGTCGAACGCTACTGAACCAGCTGAGAACCAGGACGGCCCCTGGTTGATGTACGGCTTCTCGAGGGCGGCGGCCTCGTCATCGGTCAGTTTCAGCTCGAGCGCGGCGACGGCTTCGGGCAGGTGATGCGGCTTGGTCGCGCCGACGATCGGAGCGCTGACGGCCGGATGGCGCAGCACCCAGGCCAGCGCGACCTGGGCCATGGTGACGCCGCTGTCGGTGCCCCGCCGGGCCAGGGAGGCGTCGATCTGCTCCAGGATCGCCTTGCGGGACAGGCCAGAGCCGCCCGTCTCCTCACCGGGGGCCTACCCGAGCCTACGATGGCGAGATGACCCAGCCGGCCCCGCCCAGCGGCACCCTCCATCACGTCGAACTGTGGGTCCCCGACCTGCCCCGCGCCGTCGCCGAGTGGGGCTGGCTGCTGACCCGCCTCGGCTACGAGCCGTTCCAGGACTGGGAGGCCGGCCGCAGCTGGAACCTCGGCGGCACCTACCTCGTCGTCGAGCAGTCACCCGCCATGACCGCCCCGGACCACGACCGCCTCCGTCCCGGCCTGAACCACCTCGCCTTCCACGCCGGCCCCCGCGAGCAGGTCGACAAGCTCACCGCGGAAGCCCCCGAGCACGGCTGGACCCTGCTGTTCCCCGACCGTCACCCCCACGCCGGCGGCCCCGGCCACTACGCCGCCTACCTCGCCAGCACCGACGGCTACGAAGTAGAGCTCGTGGCCGAGGACACCTGACCGCCAGGAGCGTATGCTGGCCGGGAACGGTGCGAGCCCGTGCTGCGCGGTCATAGTCCGCGAGTTCCGCCGCTGGCGGATCGATCCGGCGCGATTCCGGAACCATCGGTGACAGTCCGAAGGAACGCCATCATCTGCGGACTTCAGGAGTTGTCACGCCATGTACAGCGGACGCATCACCGAGATCGGCACCGTGATCGAGACCGGCTCAGGTCTGGTCATCGAAGCCGCCAAGACCACCGCCGGGCTGTCCCCGGGCGGTTCGGTCAACGTCAACGGCACCTGCGTGTCGGCCGTCGCGACCGACGACGCGACCGGCCGTTTCCGGGCGGAGCTCTCCGCCGAGACCGCCCGCCGCAGCACCCTGGGTGACCTGGCGCCGGGCGCCACCGTGAACCTGGAGATGCCGCTGCGCGTCGGCGACATCCTGGACGGTCACCTCGTCCAGGGCCACACCGACGCGATCGGCAAGGTGACCCGGGTCGACGAGGAGCACGGCGCTTCCCGGCGGGTGTGGATCCGGCCGCCGAAGCGGTTCCTGGACGAGATCGTGGCCAAGGGCTCGGTCGCCGTCAACGGCGTCAGCCTGACGGTGGCCGAGGTGCTGGCCGACCGGTTCTCGGTCGCCCTGATCCCGCTCACCCTGGCCGCGACCACGCTGGCCGGCCTGCGGCCCGAGCAGCGGGTCAACCTCGAGTCGGACCTGTTCGTCAAGTCGGCCCGCGGCCTGTGGCAGTCGGCGCACCTGGTCGCCGCGCGTTCCCTGGCCGCCCTGCCGTGGGCCGGGGAGCTGACCGGCCCGGCCGGCGTCGGCAAGTGCGTCAGCCACCTGGCCGCCGGGGGCGGCGTGCTGATCTACGACCCGGACCGCGAGGCCGAGGCCGACGTGGTGTTCGCCGGCGCGCGGCTGCGCCCCGAGTCGATGGTGTTCCTGCTCACCCAGGTGTGCGGGCACACCACCGTCCCGTGCGACCGCGAGCGCCTCGACCGGCTCGAGATCGAGCCGATGCCGGGCCCCGGGGACCGGCACGGGACCGCCTACCACGTCTCGGTCGACGTCGCGGCCGGCACCACGACCGGCGTGTCGGCCCACGACCGGGCCGCGACCATCCGCCGCCTGGCCCACCCCGACGCCACCCCGGCCGACTTCCTGCGCCCCGGCCATGTCTTCCCGCTGGCCGGACGCCCCGCCGGCCTGGCCGAGCGGGCCGGCCATACCGAAGCATCGCTCGCCCTCTGCGCCGCCGCCGGCCTGCCCGCCGTCGCCGCCATCTGCGAGGTCATGGGCCCCGACGGGCACATGCTGACCGGGTCCGCGGTGGAGCGCTTCGCCCTGGCGTGGTCGCTGCCCCTGATCTCGATCAGCCAGCTGGCCGCCCACCTATGACCGACGCAGGTTCTCGCCATCAATTGCAACTATCGGTTGCACATGGGCCGGATGAAGTGCTACCGTCGGTTGCAGATGCCGAGACGAAGGAGATGCTGATGCCAGGCCTCACGATCGAGCGGGACATCCTGATCGAGGCGCCGGCCGAGGTGGTGTGGCGCACCATCACCGAGCCCGCCCAGATGAGCCAGTGGTTCGCCAGCCGGGTGGACCTCGTGGTCGAGCCGGGCGCCCGCGGCTACCTGGAATTCGGGGACCAGGGCGGCCCGGTCGTCGTCGAGACCGTCGACCCGCCCACCCGCTTCTCGTTCCGCTGGAACCATCCCCGCGGCGAGGAACCCGTGGACGGCAACTCGCAGCTCGTCGAATTCACCCTCACCCAGGAAGCGGCCGGACGGACGAGGCTTCGCGTCACCGAAACCGGCCACGAGTCGCGGTCCTGGCCCGACGCGGAGAAGCAGCGCTACGCGGACGAGCACCTCCAGGGCTGGGGCGACTTCCTGGACCGCCTGGACACCCTGATCGCGAAGCGGTAACCCGCATGACCACGCCGCCCGACGACGAGCTGTGGTCGGCCATCGGCGACCCGTCCCGCCGCCAGGTCCTCGACCTCCTGGTCAGCCACGGCGAAGTCAGCGCCAGCTGGCTGGCCGGGCAGGTGCCGTTCTCCCGCCAGGCCGTCTCCAAGCACCTGGTCGTGCTCGAACGGTCCGGGCTGATCCGCCGCCGCAAGCAGGGCCGCGAAGTCCTGTACCAGGTCCAGGCCGCCCGCCTCGACCAGGCCGCCCGGGCCATGGCCGACCTGGCCGCCCAGTGGGACCAGCGGCTCGCCGCGATCAAACGTCTCGCCGAGACCGCGCACGCGGAAAACCAAAGGAGAAGATCATCATGACGAACGAGTCGGCCGCCCGCCCCCCTATCGCCGACCAGCCCACGTTCCAGGCCGAGCTCGACCAGCTCCGCGCCCGGGAAAAGGCGCACACCCGCGAAGGCGACGCGATCGCCGCGGCCCGCCGCCGCCTGCCCATGGTCGAGCGGGACGCCGCGACCCCGCTCACCGGCCCCGGCGGCCCGGTCACGCTGCTCGACGCCTTCGAAGGCCGCCGCCAGCTCATCGCCTACTACTTCATGTGGCACGACGGCCACCCGGCCGCCGAGCAGTGCGAGGGCTGCACCTGGTGCGCCACCCAGGTCGCCGAGCTGTCCTACCTGCATTCCCGCGACATCACCTACGCCGTCTTCGCCCAGGGCCCCTACCCCGAGAGCGCCCGCTACCGCGCGTTCATGGGCTGGGACATGCCCTGGTACTCGGCTCAGGCCTCCCTCGCCGACCTGCTGCCGCCGCCCCGCCAGCCCGGCCGGATGCACCTGGTCTGCTACCTGCGCGACGGCGACCGCGTCTTCGAGACCTACTGGACCACCCTGCGCGGCGTCGAGGCCATGGACAACAGCCTCGCCCTGATGGACCTCACCGCCTACGGCCGCCAGGAGTCCTGGGAGGACTCACCCGCGGGCTGGCCCCAGGCGTGCACCAACACCCGCACCATGGACGGCCCGCCCGCCTGGACCCCCGTCCCCGAATGGCCCGCCGGCCGCCCCATCCCGCAGTGGGTCAGGCTCGCCGCCGGCCACTCCGACGACCTCGGAACCTCCGGACCCTGATCGCCAGACCCCCCGAGCCTGTAACTTCGGATGTGCGCGGAGTTGGGGGTGCGGGTGGCCAAGGTGTACGTGTCGTCCACGATCGCCGACCTGGCGCAGGAGCGGCGGGCGGTGCTGGACTGGCTGCGGCTGGCCCGGCACCAGGCCCTGGACAGCTACCTGCCCGGCAGCGAGACGGTACGGGACAGCTGCCTGGCCGACGTCGCCGGCTGCGACCTGTACGTGCTGATCGCGGGGCACCGGTACGGCTTCCAGCCTCCGGACGGCAACCCGGAGCACCTGTCGATCACGCAGCTGGAGTTCCGGCGGGCCGGTGAGTGCGGGATCCCGCGGGTGGCGCTGCTGCGGACCAGCGTCCCGGACGTGCGGACCTCGGACCTGCTGGATCCGGCCCGGGCTCCACTGGTGCTCGCGTTCCGCGACGAGGTAGCCGGGGCGGTGCGCCCGGCGGAGTTCAGCGACCTGCAAGGACTGATCCAGGGGCTGAGCACCGGGGTTCAGGGCGCGCTGGCCAGGCTCGGCAATCGGCCGGGCGGCCCGGCGGCGGGGGTGGCGTTGCGGCTGGCGCCGCGGCCGGTTTTCCTGGCCGGTCGGGAGGAACTGCTGGCGGACCTGGATGCCCGACTGGGCGTGGGTGACGGGGCGGGGCCGCGGGTGGCGGTCTTGTGCGGGCTGGGCGGTGCGGGCAAGACGAGCGTGGCCATCGAGTACGCGCACCGGCATCTGGCCGAGGTCGGGGTGTGCTGGCAGTTCGCGGCGGAGGACCCGGCGGTGCTGGCGCCGGAGTTCGCCGTGCTGGCCGCCGAGCTGGGGGCGCGGGAAGCGGCAGGCGGACGGGATCCGGTGGCCTCGGTGCACGCGGCGCTGGCCCGGGCCGAGGCGGGGTGGCTCGTGGTGTTCGACAACGCGACGGACCGGGCGTCGGTGGCGCGGTTCGTGCCGCCGGCCGGGCCGGGCCGGGTGCTGATCACCACGCAGAATCAGCACTGGCCGCCGGGTCAGGTACTGGATGTGCCGGTGCTGGATACCGAGGTGGCGGCGGGTTTCCTGACAGACCGGACGGGGGATGCGGACGAGGCGGCGGCGAGGGAGCTGGCGGCGGGGCTGGGCGGGCTGCCGCTGGCGCTGGAGCAGGCCGCCGCCTTCATGCAGGCGACCGGGACCACGCTGGCCCGGTACCTGCCGCTGTTCCGCGATCGGCAGGCGGACCTGCTGGCCCGCGGCGAGGTCGCCGGGCACCCGGACGTGGCCGCCACGCTGGGGCTGGCCCTGTCCCGGCTGGCAGGCGAGGCCCCGGCAGCTGCGGGGCTGGTGCGGCTGCTGGCGTTCCTGGCCCCCGAGCCGGTCCCGCTGGCCCTGCTGCTCGCCGACGAGAAGGCCGCGGGCCTGCTCGGCCCGGAGGTGGTAGCCACGGTTGGGCCGTTGCTAGGTGATGCGGTCGCGACGGGGGATGCGATCACGGCGTTGCGCCGCTACTCCCTGATCAGCCCGGCCGGGGACGGCCTGGTGCTGGTGCACCGCCTGGTGCAGGCCATTACTCGCGCCCAGCTGACGGCGGAGACGGCTACCCAGTGGGAGCAGGCCGTCGCCGCCCTGGTCGGAGCGGCGGTCCCCGCCGACGCGAGACTGCCCGCGGCGTGGCCGGCGTGCGCGGTGCTGCTGCCGCACGCCCGGGCCGTCCTAGATCTGACCAGCAACGGCATGTGGCAGATCGCACGCTACCTCGGCTTTAGCGGCAGCTACCCGGCGGCCCGGGACCTGTTCAGGCTGATCGCTGACGCGCACACAGAAGATGACGCCTACGGCCCCGAGCATCCCGACACCCTGGCCGCCCGCCACGAAGTCGCCTTCTGGACCGGGGAGGCGGGGGATGCGGCCGGGGCCCGCGACCAGCTCGCCGTCCTGCTGCCCCTCCGTGAGCGGGTCCAGGGTCCCGAGTACCCTTTCACCCTGGTCACCCGTAACCAGCTCGCCCGCTGGACCGGTCAGGCGGGGGATCCGGCGGAGGCCCGCGACCAGCTGGCCACCCTGCTGCCCGTCAGCGAGCGAGTCCAGGGCCTTGAGCACCCCGACACCCTGGCCGCCCGCGGCAACCTTGCCTTCTGGACCCGGGAGGCGGGGGATGTGGCCGGGGCCCGCGATCAGTTCGCCGTCCTGCTGTCCATCAGCGAGCGGGTCCTAGGCCCTGAGCACCCCGACACCCTGGCCGGCCGCGGCAACCTTGCCTTCGCGACCGGGGAGGCGGGGGATGTGGCCGGGGCCCGCGATCAGTTCGCCGTCCTGCTGTCCATCAGCGAGCGGGTCCTAGGCCCTGAGCACCCCGACACCCTGGCCGCCCGCCACAACCTCGCCTCCTGGACCGGGCGGGCGGGGGATGCGGCCGGGGCCCGCGACCAGTACGCCGTCCTGCTGCCCCTCCGTGAGCGGGTCCAGGGCCCCGAGCACCCCGGCACCCTGACTGCCCGCGCCAACTTCGCCTACTGGACCAGGCAGGCGGAGGGCGCGGCACCCGACGCGAGCTAGGAACAGTCACCTCGCGCCCGGTAGTGTCTGCGATGACCGAACCGTGGAGGTCCTACCGTCGGCGGCCTAGTGGGCTACGCCGGCCTCGCCGCAAGCCATGACTTTGTATCAAGCGGGACTAGCTCCCCTCTGACCCGGTGTCGAACACGACGCAGACGGCGGATTTGGAGGGCGTCATGAAGCTCGATTCATCGCAGGTGCTGGGATCACAGCAGCTGGCAGGCGCGGTGGTAACCGCGCGCGGAAGTGGCCTGCGGCACGCGGCCCGGGTGCCCGCGACCGGGCTCGTAGGGTCAGTGGCCCTCGGGTACGCGGCCGCGCGGTACACCGCCCAGCGCCCGTCCCAGACCCCGAAGTTCGGCCACACCGCCTTGCTGGCGGTCAACGAGCGGGAAGTCGCGCTCGTCAAGATCGGCGGGGGCAAGCTGAAGGACGGGACCGCGGAGGTGGCCGGCCGGATGCCCCGCAGCGAGGTCACCGGGGCCAGGGTGAGCCGTGGTTTCCTGCGCTCGAACCTGACCATCACCTTCGCCGACGGCGGCAGCTGGGAGCTCGAGGTCTCCCCGTTCGTCCGCTTCACGATCGTGCGCATCGTCCAGGCGCTGGGCTACTGAAGCTCAGCCGGGCGGCGGCGTCAGCCGGAAGCGGTCGGGGGCCGGGCGCGGCGGCTTGGCCCCTGACCAGGTGAGTGTCAGGCGGCCCGGCCGTAACCAGGCTCACCCCGAGCAGGGCGCATGTAGCCGATGTCATGAAGGGCAGACGCATACCTACCCTGACGCGCGAGAGCCCCCGATGGTTAGGCCGGGTACTGGTCGTGCCGGGCCCATACCTCGATCCATTCCTCTTCCGTCAGCTTGCGCCCGGCCGAACGGATGTCGGCCAGCTCGGTGAAGTACTCCTCACGCGGCGGCCCGGGCGCGAACACGATCAGCATCCGGGCGGGTGCGCCGCTCTCGTTGGAGAAGGCGTGAATCCCGCCCTGCGGGACGTAGAGGAAGTCGCCCTTCACCGCGTCGATCCAGATCTCCCCGTTGAAGAGCCGGACGGTGCCCTCCACGATGTAGAACGACTCGGAGAACGTCTTGTGGAAATGCGGGCTGGCGCCCCCCGGCGTCTCCGTCATGTTCCACTCGAACAGGCCGTACTGGCCGTTGGTGGCCGAGCCCGGCGCGGTGAACACGACGTGCGTGCCCGACGGGTACGTCACCGACGGCACCTCGCCGCCCGGACGGTAACGCGCGCTGACCTCACCGATGTCTTTGCTGTAGGACACGCCAGATCCTCCCGTAAACGAATCACCAGACTAAGGGAGGCCGGGGCCGGGGCGGGCGGTCAGCGAGTGCACGCAGGGCCGCAGCAGCGCGATGACCTGCGCCGGGTCGGCGGTGGCGAGTTCGTCGGACTTGATGAGGTGCCGCGAGACCGTGATGCCGATGGTGATGGCGCTGATGATCGCGGCCCGCAGGTCCGCGTCGCCGGCGGGGATGGCCTGGGCGATCTGCGCCTCGTAGCGGGCGATGCCGGCGCTGGCGACGCTGGCCGCCTCGGGGTTGGTCAGCATCGAGCGCAGCAGGGCCAGCGACGCCACCGGCGTGCTGGCGAGACGGTCGGCCAGCGTGGCGAGGATCTGCTCGGCCGCCTCGCCCGGCGTCCCGCTGACCTCAGGCACGGGGGCGACCTCGATCACCCGCCGGTACAGCTCCTGCTTGGACCCGAAGTAGTGCATGACCAGGCCCGCGTCGACTCCCGCGGCCGAGGCCACCGCCCGGATGGTGGTCCGCTCGTACCCGTCATCGACGAAGACCCGGGCGGCCGCGTCGAGGATGCGCGCTTCGGTGCGGCGGCGCTGCTCGGCGCGGGAGCCGGGCCGGGGAGTGGTCATCCTTTCATTCTACGGTTGTTGACCGAGAATCGATTTGGTTCTACGGTTGTTCAATGAACGTCCGTTGAACGAGATGCCCGTTACGCGAGGGAGACCGCATGCCGTCCGTCACGCCCGCCGATGTCCTGGCCCGCCGCCGCCACCTGATGCTGACCGGGGATGCCGACGGCCTCGCCGACCTGTTCGCGCCCGATGCGGTGATGGAGTTCTGCTTCCACGGCCCGGTCGGCACGCCCGTGCGCCTGGAGGGCCAGGAGGCGATCCGCGAGTACTCGCGTCGCGTCATGGCGTCCCCGCTGCGGCTGGATGAGTACGAGGTGACGGAGCTCTACCAGTCCCAGGATCCGGAGGTGGTGATCGCGGAGATGCGGGCCAAGGCGACCGTGACCTCGGGCCGGTCGATCACGGCCGCGGCCATCCAGGTCCTCCGGATCCGGGACGGTCACATCGTCCTCGTCCGCGACTTCGCCGACCCCCGCATCCTGGAAGAGGTGACCGGCGCCTGACGACCTACCGGCCGAACGCGGCCCGGACCGCGGCCGCGGTCGACCTGAAGTACTCGGGTGGTTCGATGAAGCCCCACTCGTTGAAGGCCGTGCCGTTGGTGACGGCGCGCCGGTAACCGAAACAGGCGAGGTAGAGCGTCCGGATATACATGACCGCCTCGAGCCGGCCGAGCTCGTCATCGGTCGGCTCGACGTGCCGGCGGTAGGCGCTGACGGCTGCGTCGATCCACTCCCGGTTCGGCCGGCGCGGGCGCCACGCACCCGTGCCCCAGATGAGGTAGGCGAAGTCGGCGAGGCGCGGCCCGCGCCCGGACGCCTTCCAGTTGATCGCGACCGGCCCGTGCTCGCTCAGGACGGCGTGATCGGGCGCGTGGAGAAGGTTTCCGTGCAGCAGGCCCTCCGGCAGCCCGTGACCGTCGTCAGCCGAGCGCACCTGGTCGCGGAGCCGCTCGAATCGCTCACGCTCGGCCGCCGCGACCTTCGTGTCGACCGCGTCGAGAAACGACAGGGCCGCGAGCAGGTCCTGACGCGGCGCGCCCTCGTGGCGCGGATCCTCACCGCTCGCCCCACCGGGGCGGGAGGCGCTCTCGTCGTACGGCAGCGCGTGCAGCCGCCCGAGCAAATCGCCCATCATGGCGAACTTCGCGGCCCCGTCGGGGAGCTGCGTGCCCGCCACGAACCGCGTCACCAGGACCGCGCTGCCCTCGAAGTCGGACACCGCGTCGCCGGCCGCCAGGCGCTCCGCGGGATAGTCCTGCCGCTCGAGGAATCGCAGGATGGCGGCGTCGCCCTCGACCCCGGCCCGCGGCCGGGCGGGAGGAAACGCGCGGGCGACCCACGGGCCGCCGTCATTGCGGTCGACGCGGAACACGTAGGTCTTGTGCACGCTGAGCTTCGTCGCCGCAACCGGGTCGATGCCGTAGTGGTCCCGGAGATGAGCGAGCAGCCGCTCGGGAACGGGCTCGTGGTGCATGCGCGCGCCGAGGCCCTCGAGATCCGTCAGCGCCTCGGTGTAGCGCTGCCCCGTCTCCTCGGCGTGGCGCCGGACAACCTTCTTGAAGCTGGCGTCCTTGGTCATGGACAAGCCTCTCCTTGACACCCCTCGTCCCCCAGCGGCGCGGTGTCGGAAGATGGCCTGTGACGTTGACGACCGAGAGGGCGAGATCCCCTTCGCCGGTGGAACCCCGGCTGGGGCGGATGTTCCACAGCTCGGCGACCGGTCGTCGCCGTGCACAACTCTTCCCGAGGCACCCAGCGCTCGTCAAGCGCGTCACCTAAGCGGCCAGCAGGTCGCGTACCGTACGCGGCTTCCGGCCGAGGAGCTCACCGAGGACCGGGTCCACGCCCGCGAAGCCGCCCGCGCGGGCGGCCAGGAAGGTCCCGAGCAAGAACCGCGCCATCGGCTCCGGGGTGCCGTGCGCGACCCGCTCGGCCACCCACGCGTCGTCGTCGACGACCACCCGCCGGACCTCACGGCCGGTCAGCTCGGAGGCCAGCCCCGCGATGTCGCCGAACGTCACGGCGGAATCCGCGGTGAGCGTGACCGGCCCGTCGAAGGCCCGCGGCCCGGCCAGGATCACGGCCGCCGCCTCCGCCTCGTCACCGCGATCGGTCCAGGACACGGGCCCGTCGGCCGGCGCCGCGATGATCCCGGTCTCCCGCCAGGGCCCGAGCAGCCAGTCGAGCGTGTGCGCGTAGAAACCGTTGCGCAGGGAGGTCCATGCCACGCCGGCGTCGGCGAGCAGGATCTCGGTCGCAGCATGAATACGAGCCGGAACGAACGCGCTGTCGATCCCCGCCCCCTGATGGCTCGTGTAGAGGATGCGGCGAGCCCCGGCCTTGACCGCTGCTTCGATCCCGGCCCGGTGCAACGGCACCTGGTCGGCCCCGGGGTCGCTCGACGAGACGAGAAGCACCTGCTCGGCGCCCTCGAACGAGTCGAGCAGGGCCGCCGGGTCGTCGTAGGAGCCACGCCGCACGCGAACGCCGCGGTCGGCGAAATGCTGCGCCTTGGCGACGTCACGCACGCTCACGCCGATCTGGTCCGCGGGCACGCGCTCGAGCAGGTGCTCGACGGTGGCGCCGTTGAGGGCGCCAGTGGCGCCGGTGACGATGATCATAGAGAAGCCGCCTCCCGTGTTATCAGCGATACGTTCGTCACGCTATCAAGGGAAACGCACGGATAGCAAGTTTTTGTTATCATCGATAACGTGACGGACCCGAACCCCGTGTCATCGCGCGACCGGACGCGCGCCCATCTGGTGGAGGTGGCCGCGGACCTGCTCGCCTCCCAGGGCCCCGACGCGATCACCACCCGCTCGGTCGCCCTCGCGGCCGGCGTGCAGGCGCCCACCATCTACCGCCTCTTCGGCGACAAGAGCGGCCTGCTCGGCTCCGTCGCCGAGCATGGCTTCGCCAGCTATCTCGCGCGCAAGCCCCCCGCCGACGCCGAGGCCAACCCGGTCGCGGGCCTGCGGGCCGGATGGGACCTCCACGTCGGCTTCGGGCTCGCGAACCCCGAGCTGTTCCGCCTCATGCATACGGAGCTGCGCACCCCGGACGGCCGGGCCGCCGCCGCGGCCGGCGCCCGCGTCCTCCAGGCCCGGGTCCGCCGCCTCGCCGAGGCCGGACGGCTGCGGGTGACCGAGCGGCGGGCGGTCGAGCTCATCAGCGCGGCCGGCACCGGCGTCGTCTTCACCCTCATCGACCAGCCCGAGGACGAGCGGGACGAGGCTCTCGCCGACACCGCCTGGGAATCAGTCTGCGCCGCCATCCTCACCGACTCGGCCAGCCCCGCCATCCCCGGCCCGGCCGCCGCCGCCGTGACCTTGCGCGCCGCCCTCCCCGGCCTCACCGCCCTCACCCCCGCCGAGCGCGCCCTCCTCGGCGACTGGCTCGACCGCATCGCCGAATCCAGCCAGCCCCCCGTCGTAGGGTAGAGCCCGTGATCACGAGGCAAGAGTGCGCGGCCATGGTGCTGGGCGGCCCGACGACGATTCTCGATGTCGGCGGCCTGCGCATCGTCAGCGACCCCACCTTCGACGACCCCGGCCCGCACGGCTATCTCACAAGACCGCCGGCCCGGCGGTCGCCGCGGACCAGCTCGGACCGGTGGACCTAGTGCTGGTCAGCCACGACAACCACGCCGACAACCTGGACGACCGCGGCCGCGCCCTGGCCCTGGCCGCCCCGCTGCTGCTGACCACCCGCAGCGGAGCCTGCCGCCTCGGCTCGCCGGCCACCGGCCTGGCCCCCTGGACCAGCCATGCCGTCCCGCGTCCCGACGGCGGCGAGCTGACCGTGACCGCCGTCCCCGCCGTGCACGGACCCGAAGACGCCGAGCGCGACCCCGACGGCTTCGTCAACTGCGAGGTCATCGGCTTCGTGTTGTCCGGTCCGGACCTGCCCGTCATCTACGTCAGCGGGGACAATGCCTCGATCGGCACCGTCGCCGAGATCGCCCAGCGCACCCCGGCCATCGACGCGGTCGTCTGCACGCCGGCGCTGCCCGCGTCCAGCGCCGGTTCGAGGGGCGGGCGCTGAGCCTGGACAGCGTCCGGGCCGCCGCCGCGGCCGCGATCCTGGGCCCCGCCGCGGTCATCCCGGCCCACTACGACGGCTGGACCCACTTCAGCGAAGGCCGCGACGACCTCACCCGCGCCTTCGACGACGCCGGCCTGACTGCGCAACTCCACCTCACTGACCACGGAACCTGGATGCCGCTGCGAACCTAGATCGGCAAGACGCCGGAACACATGCGCGCCCAGACGCGCCGCCGCGCAAAACGCCACCCTGCTGTCGGCTTCCCCGCGCGAGCCGCATCCCGTGAAAAGATATCGGTGTCGAGCCTCAGCCGCCGGATAGCCACGTGCGCCGCGTTTTCCCGGCGAGCAGCGCGGGCCGATCGAGGGCGGCAAGGTGGCTACTATGGAGAAGCGTCGTGAAGCGGGATAGATCGCTTCTGGAACACTCGGTCCATTCGCGAGGATATCGTGCATCCTGGAGGTTCACGGCAGCCGGTATCTCGACGCACTCGCTCCACGGAAAGTGCTGTTCCATCTCGGGTGGTACATTATCGCGGCCTAGCCATGCAAGAGGTCGGCAGCCTGCGTCGAGCGCTCGGTGTCGGCGGATCCGAAACCTAGAACTGATGCTGTTAACCGCCCTGAACAGCATGGCGGTGGTCAGCATTTCTTCTTGGGCGACGCATGACTCAAGGTCATCGCCGAATTCGCTCCACACCCGCCACTTATCCAGGATCAATGCCGACAGTACCGTCGGCGAGTCGCCGAGCGTGCAGGCGAGGGATTGTGATCTGGTGCGTTGCAGATAGGCGCAGCGACACCCGGCGTCGTCACGCTGGGACCGAGATTGCGTCCACCCGGCAGAGCAACATGAATTCTCGTGAGATAGCTGGGGAATTCCTTAGCCAGGCGGCTGGTCACCATCGCTCCGTCTCCGCTGTGCGCGCCGAAGCGATCACAGCCAAGCGCCTCTTGAATCAGGTGGTCCCACAGCACGGGGATGCGACCGGACCTGTCCATGCTGTTGAGTACTTGACCGAACGCGCATCCGCGAAGAGATGAGAGGATGACATTCAACGGCTCCTCCAATGTCCTCCTTTCCTCCAATGTCCTCCTTTGATTTTCGGAGCCGATTAGCAACGGCGCCTGCGACGGCAGCTCGCAGAGCATGTCCGGCTAGCGACGGCTGATCCGGAGGCGGTTGTTTGGAGGCGCTCCCGCGCCCATGCACAGGCGTGCCGCAGAATTCGATGCAGAATGGCGCGGGTTGGCTAAGCGAGCGTTCCCGCGTCCCGTGGTCGAAGCAATCACTCCAGAAAGGTATCAGGCCGCCTAGGAACTCTTTGTCGCTATCCCCGTGCCATGCATTGATGCGGGATTCGGTAACAAGATCAGCAGCCGTAGGCGCTCGGCTGGGTAGTCGAGAATCCTCCGTGGTACATCAATGACGGACAGCCGGGTCTGGCCTTTTACTCCATGCCGACACGGCCAGGCCACCCGAATTGACATAGGCACTACTGCCCGCAGTGTAGCCATCTACGCAGGGAGAACCGAGTCTGCAACCCGCAATGCGCGCCTGCGTGCCCGAACTGTAACTACGGAAATTAGGCCAACGCTAATGGTCAGACCGAACAACCCGCGCACCGCCGTCTGGTAGCCGAATTCCTCGGCTAGGATGCCGCCGAGCGCGGGTTCGGCTGCGCTCGCCGCGAAGGACGTCAGTCGGTCGATGCTGGTCACCCGTGCGAGCATGTCCGGTGCCCGGGAGGCAAGGTAGGCGTCGAACTCGATATTTCCCATGGCGCCAGTAAATCCGAACATTATCATAACCCCGGCCATGCAATAAACTTGCCATGAAGGTCCGGAAACAGAGAGAGCGAAAAGAGCAGCTGCCCATATAATAAGTTGTATTTTTATTCTGGAGTGATTATCCAAAATGCGTATTCGTGAACCTATTAGCGCCCCTAGAGATCCGCCGAGGCCGGAGCAAGCAAGCACGGAACCGACCGCTATCGCAGACATATTTCTGCCGTGGGCTTCGGCGACGAATATCATGATGAGAGCTTGGGACACCATTGTCATCGGCGTCTTCAGTGCTATCGTTATGCGGGTGCGGAAATCGCCGCGCAAAAAGCGGAGACCGTCGCGGATTTCATTTCCTACTTGCCGGAAATCGGTGCCGGAGCTGCGGGCCGGGGCGACATCGCGCAGCCCGACGAGGGCCGCGATCGAGACGACGAAAGAAGCTGCGTCGGCGGCGAACGGAAGCAGGGACTTGATCTCGAAGAGCAGACCGCCGAGGGGTCGGCCGATCAGGACGACGGCGTGGGTGCGTGCCTCGGTGCGCATCAGCGCTGAACTGGACAAGTCTGGTCCGACGAGCGTAGATACGTAGCGACGTTCTGCTAGGATGGCGAAGACCTCAAGGATCTCTTCCACGATGGCACAGCAAATGATCGCAGGTACGTTTGGCCGGTGCAAGGCGAGCATGCCAAGTATGGCTGAGATGGCCACTCCGCGCCCTGACTCAGCTGCGATTATGGTCCACCGTGGATTCCAGCGGTCTACAAAAGCGCCCGCCGGGATGTACACAAGAATGCTCGGCGCGGTCACGGCGAAGACCGCAAAGCCAGCAGTGGCCGCCGAACCAGTGAGGACCAGGATGAGCATCGGGAAAGCGATGGTAGTCAGCCTGCTGCCCAGCATGGACGTGGCGGAACTAAGTAGTAGCCGACGGAACTCCTTATACCCCTTGAGCGACACAGGTGAACCGGACATCTGGCCTGAAATATCCTTACCAGAGGGCAGCGCTCTCGGAGTCGTCGTCAGCACATGGTCAACGTATCGGTTCCGGAGTCCGTTCGCTTGGACTTCGTGATCCCGGAAGGCAGACAGAATAGCTGCTCTACGGCAATATTGCGATTATTAATTGAGTGCCGCCACGACGATCGGCCACGGCTTTCCCATTCCCCTGAGGGCGTCGTACGCCATTGGGCAGCCTACCCTAACGATGACGCGCGTGTGACTGATGGGTCGCGCATTGAATTATGTGAGTCCAGCTAACAAGCTAGCCATACCGGCGAAATCATTGAATTTTATTATCTTTGTGTTTTAATCGTTACATGACGGATTTCCGCCGCGAGTGGCCCGCCACGCTTGACGTATCCGCGCTTATAGCCGAAGGCTGGCGCCCCGTTCCGTTCCGGGACTTCATCGTTAAGATCCACAGCCGGTGCGACCTGGCATGCGATTACTGCTACATGTACGAGATGGCGGATCAGTCTTGGCGTGAGCGTCCACGGCGCATGTCGACCGACACTGCAGAGCAGACAGCCGCCCGGATCGGAACACACGCCCGCAGCCACGAGATGACTGATCTTGCCCTCATCCTGCATGGCGGTGAACCACTGTTGGCTGGGCACGAACTAATCTGGCGTCTCACGACGGCTACCCGCAAGCATTCCGGGCCCGATGTCCATGTCAACGTGCACGTCCAGACGAACGCGGTCGGGTTGACTGAGTTTTACCTCCGACTGTTCGCCGAACTTGACATCAAGGTGGGGGTGAGCCTGGACGGCTCGGCAGAGGCACATGATCGCCACCGCCGATTTGCTAGCGGACGCGGCAGTCACGCGGCCGTCACAGCGGGGCTGGCTCGGCTGCTCCAGGATGAATTCCGGCATTTGTTCAGCGGACTGCTATGCACGATTGACCTGTATAGCGATCCTGTCGAGACTTACGAGGCGCTGCTTGCGTTCGACCCGCCGCGGATCGACTTCCTGCTTCCGCACGGGACATGGGACGCCCCGCCGCCGGGCCGGACATCAGACTCCGCTGACACCCCCTACGCCGACTGGCTGATCCGGGTCTTCGACCGCTGGTACCGAAGCCCGCGGACCGATGTCCGGTTGTTCTCGGAGATCATGCGACTGATTCTCGGCGGGACCTCATCGGGCGAGGCGCTCGGGCTGGCCCCGGCCAGGATGGTGGTCATCGAGACTGACGGATGGATCGAGCAGACCGATAATCTGAAGGCCGCCTACCATGGCGCCTCGGTGACTGGCTTGCATGTCAGCAGGGATCCGTTCGACGCGGCCCTCATGCTGCCCGGTGTCGTGGCCCGCCAGATCGGGATACACGGGCTGTCCGCGATCTGCCGGGCGTGTCCTGTGCATCGGGTGTGCGGGGGCGGCATGTACACGCACCGCTACCGGTCCGGCTCGGGGTTCGCTAACCCCTCCGTGTATTGTCCCGATCTGATCAAGCTGATCGCCCACATCCAGGCTACTGTGCAGGACGACGTCAGCGGTCGGCTGCGTAGGAAAGCATCATGAACCTGCGTCGGTATCGGCTGCCCCACGAGATGTTCGCGGCCCTCGCGTCGGGCAGGGGCGGCCCCGACGCGATCGCCTCGCTGACCGCTGCCGAATACTGCAAGCACGTGATCCTGCTCAACGGCGTACTGCGCGCCGCCCAGGGCACCGCGTGCTATGCGCCTGCCCGGGAGGGCTGCGACTTGCTGGCCGAGGCTTGGCGGACCAGCCCGCGGGCAGCCGAAGCCGTGGTCAGGTATCCAGCGGTCGGCGCTTGGGCCCGCAGGACCGTACAAGCGCTCCCAGCCCAGGCCGCCAGCCCGGCTGCGGAAGCAGGCGACCTTCTGATCGTGGGCGCCGCCGCGGCGATACGCGCGGGCCTAGATGCACGAATGAGGGTCTCGGTTCGGGATGGCCAGATTGTTTTTCCGTCGCTTGGCGCCGCGGTCATTCCGGAGGGTCCGGAACGAGTTGTCACGATACACAGTTCCCCGGACGGTGCGACCGTAGGCCCAGTAAGCGTTCCGCCCGATCCACACGTCGAGGCACCCGGGTGGCTGCCACTACGTCGCGTTCATGCGGGAGCCTTTGATGTCCTCATCGATGATCTCCATCCATTCCGGATGCCCGGCCTGGCGGATCAATCGCCACGGCTCAGCGTTTCCCAGGCTTGGGAGCGCGCGCTTCAGCGAGCCTGGCTAATCCTCGAGTCGGACCATAAGGACCTTGCTGCTGAGGTCGGTGCAGCCGTCTCGGTCATTGTGCCCCAATCACCGGGTTCAGACCGGGCTTCCAGTTCCTCGTCGCCTGAGACTTTCGGCGCGGTCGCGATGTCCATACCGCCAGACCCTGTTAGCGGCGCCGAATCGCTGGTACATGAGGTTCAGCATCTGAAGCTAGTGGCACTACTTGACCTGGTACGGCTGACCCTGCCTGATGACGGCCGACGGTACTACGCACCATGGCGAGACGATCCGCGCCCGCTCGGCGGCCTTATGCAGGGGACGTACGCGTTCCTCGGAATCACAAGGTTTTGGTGGGAACGGTACATCGGAGAGCCCAGCAACGGAGCTGACCGTAAGTTCGCTCGCTCGCTACAGGGGGTAAGAGTGGCGATTGAGACGCTGCAGAACAGCAGAAGGCTTACCTCCGCCGGGCAGGAGTTTGTCGCAGGCATGGAACGGACGCTTGCCTTCTGGAGGGAAGATTCCGTCCCCGCAACGGCGTGGATGGCAGCCAGGCGTGCAGAACTGGCACATCAAGTCCGGTGGGAATCGGCGAATGGCCCGCGTTCTTAGCCATCGGGGCGGGATCAGATTGGCAGCGGGTCGAAGTCGAAGTCGAGCCGACGGCCCTCCGCGGCCGTGACCGCGTCCGCATGACTGAGGCCGAGACTACTCTCGTACCGCTTCATCGTTTCCGCGCGCAGCGAATCTGCCGCCGAGCCGTGAGTGCGCAGGTCCAGGCTAAGGTTCGCCGCGCAGCCCAGAACGAGCGGATGATCACGGCCAAGCACGTTGCTTGCTCGCACCAGAGTATCCTCGCCAAGCGCGCGAGCTGCCTCGTTCTCATCGAGCGCAGAGAGGTCGCTGGCCAGGTTCACAGCGACTGCCAACGAGAAGAAGTGATCGGGACCGACGCGCGCCCGGAGGCCGTCCAACGCCGTCTGATTATCTCGCCGCGCAGCGTCAGCATCACCGACTATGCGGCGCAGCAAGCCCACGTTCGCCGTGCATCCAAGAGAGAATGGATGGTCGTCCCCGTAGGCGGTCGGGTAGTTTTCGGCGCTTGCCACCGCCATGTCGAGAGCCTCGGCGATCATCCCGTTGACGCGCAGGGCGTTCGCCAGGTTGACCGCTGCCGCCATCGTGTCCGGATGCGTCTCCCCACGACGATTGACGAAGACGTCGTACACGTCGCGGGCGATCACGAGTGCTTGTTCTCGCGCGGGGGCTATCCGACGCAGCGCCGCAGACAGCCCGATAGCCGTCCGTAGTGTCGCGAAGTGCTCAGGTCCAAGCCGCTCCTGTCCGTAGTCCAGGGCGTCCTGACCAACATCGCGCGCCTCGGCATACTTGCCCTCGAGCCGGACAGTCCATGCAAGGTTGTACCACGTGATCAGCACCTCAGTAGGAGATACGCCAATCGATGCCTCGCTCATCAGTTGGAAGGCCACCTGGCAGAGCTGTCTGGCCTGCCGGTAGTCGCTGTTCAGGCCGCAGTCCACGGCGAGCCCGTTGATGGCGCGCATGGTCTGCGGATCGCTACGGCCGAACGCCTCCTCATGCAGGTGCCTGGACTGCTGGCTGAGCTGCAGGGCCTCGGTGAAGTCGCCGCGAATCCGGAGGTCAGCCGCGAGCGCATTGGCCAGTGCCAGCGACAACCGGTCTTGCTCGCCGAGCACCGCCCGGGCCGTCTCCCATGTCGTCCGGACCGTTTCGTACGCCTCGGTGAAGCGGCCGAGTTGGCGGAGTACGTCACCGTACTGCCGACGCGCGGTGAGTACCGAAAGATCGTCCGGGCCCGATACGGCCGTCCATCGGTCGATGAATTGCTTGATCAGCGACTCGCATGAGGCTAGGTCGTCCGACAGATAGAGGTAGCGCATCATGCTCAGTGCGAAGGTGCGCACCCGGAGGTCCTGGCACTCTGCGAGCCCGGTTGCCTCCGAAGTCACGTGCGGAAGCAATTCACGGAATCGATCCCACTGTCGATCATCAGCCGGATCAGGCGGTACGGCCGCTGCCAGGATAAGATGGACATCATGCCTATACTCTTCCTGCTGCTGACCATCGAGTTCGCCGCGTAGCAGCGCCTGAACAAGGCGATGAACGGAGATGGCGCGGCCGGAAATGGTCACTAGCGCGAACCTGCCGAGTTCCCTGATGGCCCGCGACAGCAGGATGGGATCCGCCATCAGGTCACTGACCCGGGTCCCCGTCGCCTGCGAGCCGCGCCGGAATACGTCACGTGGAATTGGTTCTGGACCGAAAAACGCGCAGCAGCGCAGAAGTTCCCGTGCCTGTGGCAGAAATTGCTGCACCTTTTCGACTGAGATCGACCATGCAGCTGTCACTGACAACGGATATTCGGCCGACCGCCCCTCGGCCATGATTTTCAAGATCTGCTCGTCAAGCAGCGTCACGTACTCTTCTACCTGCATGCCCGTCTCGAAGAGCATTGCGCCCGCTTGATCTAGCGCCAGCGGCAGGTCGCCGAGCTTGTCGGCTAGCAGCTCGGCGTCTGTCCCGGTGATCTGCCCGTCGGTCCGTCTGTCAAGGAAATCCTTACTCTCCGCCCGGGTGAATACATCGACCTGAACCGTCTCCGCGGTAGCCTGCCATGCAGGGTTCCGTGAAGTGATCAGGACATCACCCGGTCCGGCAGGAATGTATTCCCGCAGGTCTTCCGGTTGGTCGGCGTTATCGAAAATCAGCAGCCATCTACCGTGTGGCTGGCCGCGGCGGAGTGAGTCCAGCGCGGCATCTGCAGCCCCCTCGATGCCGACCGTCAGCGCTCCCTCCAGTTTGAGCCTCCCGGCGAGTGCCGCCAGGGAGGAACGGACCAGCGGCATCTGATCGGCGGGGACCCACCATACGATGTCGTAATCGGATCGATATCGGTGCGCGTATTCGATGGCGATGGCAGTCTTCCCGACACCGCCGAGCCCGCGCAGGGCGGTCGGCAGAGGGTCCTCGGGGAGGACTACGGTGACCTTGCTCGACGGATCCCGCCGAAGTCGCTCAAAGGCCGCCTCTCGGCCGGTGAAGTTCTTATTTCGCGGCGGCACATCTCCCCAGACAGCGGGTACCGCTCCCGACCCGAGGCCCGTTTCCGTCATGACAACTTAGCGTACTCGTGCTAGCCGATTCTGTCAGGACGTGCTCTTACTGTTGTGAATCGAAGTTACGACGGAAAATTAATGAGTCGGATGCGATTCAGGTTACATGATTGGCCATTGCCCTACAGTGTGTATTCGGCGTACCTTAAAGGCGCGGAAGTCGAAAGGAGCACTATGGGCGAGGATGTATCCGACGGCCTGCTAATCGACGTGCGCGGCTTGGATCTTGGCGAATTGCTCACCGAGCACTGCGACACAGAGATCGAGACAGCGCTGGACCGACTGCTCGAGTCCAGCGACAACATTTGCTACTCCTTCAACAGCTACATATAAGAGCTCCTGCGAGGCAGGTCACGCATGCATGATGCCTCTGGCCGGCCCTACCCTGGTCCGCGGCCGTTCGGCCCGGCTGACCGGAGACGTTTCTTCGGCCGTGCCGAAGAGGTCGCCGCACTGGCGCAGGACTGGCTGAGTAACCGCCTCACTTACCTCACCGGTTCCGCGGGCCGTGGGAAGACATCGCTGCTCGAGGCTGGCCTGCGACCTCTGCTCGCGTCCCGCAAAGCGACTGTGCTTCCTATCGGGCGGCTGCACGAGGGTGCGGCCTTCCCAGCCGCCACACTTCCTGTGCATAATCCCTACTCGCTCGCGTTGCTGCGCTCGTGGGCGCCTGGAGAGGCCACCACGCGACTAGCGGGTCTTTCGATCGCCGATTTTGTCCGGCAGTTGCCAGCCTCAGGTGCCGTCCTGGCTGCGATCGACCCAATCGACGAACTTGTCTTCGTAACGGGCTCACGCAGATTCCACCGGCACCGGTTTCTTGCCGAGCTGCGAGATGCGCTCGACGCTCAGCCCCGGTTGCATATGCTGCTCGTCGGTCGCCAAGAGGGCGCCGACGTGTTCGCGGACGTGCTTGGTCGCGGGTTGCGGTACGAGCTGGAACCGCTGACCTGGTCATCGGCACTGGAAGCCATGACGAGGCCGCTAGCCGGGACCTCATGGTCGTTCGACGAAAGGGCGGCGGATAGCCTTCTTGCCGACCTGCAAACTAGCCGGGTCACTGGAGAGGGCGGACAGGAAAGGCTGGTAAGTGACGAACGCGCAGAACCAGTCCTACTTCAGGTTGCGTGCGCAGGCCTGCTGAACGCACTTCCTTCTGGTAGCGCGAAAATCACTGAGCGTGAGATCCGCGCTTACGGTGACGTAGACGCCGTGCTGGCCGAGCATTGCGGCGGGGTCATCGCTAAGGTGGCCGAGGACCATGAGCGCAAGGTAAAACAGCTGCGAACGTGGCTGATCGGCACCTTCATAACCGAACTCGGCACCCGGGGGATCGCCTACGAGGCCACTGCGGCGACGGCCGGAATGCCCAACGAGGTGGTGCGCGCGCTCGAAGACCGGCACCTGCTGACCGCACGATGGCAAAACGGATCGCGCTGGTACGAGTTGCTCAGTGACCGGCTGATCGAGCCGCTCCGTCAGGCCCCGATGATGCATCCGGCGCTCGTTGAACCGGACGAGCAGTTCCGTTCCGCTGAGCGCGCCCTATCCGAGGGTGACCTGGATAAGGCTGAGCTCTGTGCGCAGAAGATGCTGCGGCCTACGTCACCGACCGGATTGCGGTTGCGCGCCAACGCGCAGTCCCTGCTCGGCAACATCGCCTACGAACGCGGCAAGCCAATGGATGCTGAGTCCCGGTATAGGAAGGCAGCGGAATTGTTCGCCGCCGCGGAAGACATACGCGGTGCTGCCTGCCAGCTGGCGGCAGTTGGGCAGACGCTGCTGGCCCAGGGGCGCGCAGCAGAAGCAGCCCGGGAACTGCATGCCGCAGTCACCCGGCTACCCAGCGACCCGCTGCTGGCGACCGAGCTAGCCGAGGCCCTCTGGCAGGACGGCAGGGGAGCGGCGGCCGTGGCAATACTGAACGATGTGCTTCGGATCGATGGTGGCAATCGCGCCGCCTTGCGGGCTAGGGGAGAGATACTCGCCTTCATCGGTGAGGCAAAGCAAGCGATGCTCGACCTGAACCGTGTATCTTCTATGGACGGTCCGCAGGTCAAGGCTGCACGGGGCCTTGCGCTCGCCGAGCTCGGCGATCAGTGGGCAGCGCGCAAGGAGATCGAGGCCGCGCTTGCGGAGGGACCACGCAACGGCCAGGTCCTGCTCGCCGCCGCGCGCGTTTTCTCCAGCAGTGGAGATGAGCTTGCCGCGAGGGATTTCGCGCAGCAGGCGGCCGACGCCACCGATCCGCCACTGTCGCCGTCACACCGTCAGGCGGCCTGTAATCTGGCGGGACGCGCCCACAGCTGAATGTTCCGCTCGTCAGCTCGCGGAAAGTTCGACGGCGTGTCCGCAGAAGGCCTCGATACGCGCATCTAGCTCGGCGCAGTCTGTAGGCCGGACCGAGCTACCCAATTGCAGGTCAGTGTTCGTCGCAGCTGACTCAGCCACGCGCCCGGCTGCGGTAGCGAGTTCCGTCGCCGCGGCAGCCAGCGAGCGCGGCGCCAGTAGGGCGATAGCAAACGCGTACGCCCTAGCCTGCCCCGCGAATTGTCGGGCCTGAGCGAGCCGGGCGCTCATTTCCGGGCCATGGTAGTCGTGGTTGTTTATCACCTGTGTACGCAGGTCCGTCACCGCACCAAGCAGATCCACACAGGCCTGCCGGAGTTCCGTCGCGTGCCGATCCCGGCGGTCACGCCCGGCCTGCCTTACGTTCTGGATCGCGGCGCTGAGCGGGCTGATTGCCGCCCCTAGGACGGCTGCAGACGCCGTTATCACGCCCACAACGATGGTGGATACGTCAGCCATGCGCGCATTCTGACCGCAGCCGCCTCGCGCCAGATAGTCTCTGTCGTCCGTGGTCGACAATCATTGCTTATCCTGACGGGAGGTTAACAGCAGCCGCCAGTTGCCAGCCAGCCCCGGACCCACAATCTTACCCGCAGTAATTGCCCTGATGGCCACCCAGCCAACTGAATGTTGGACGCTTGTTAGGGCCGGATGCCGGTAGCGATGAGATGCGGCCCGAAGCCGACGAGTTCAGGTACCCGCTCGATAGCCCGCGCTACTTCCAGCGCCACCGACCGGTCGGCCGGATCCGCCAGCCGCGCGTCCAGGTCACCCAAGATGAACGCCGGCCCCTCGACGCTCACCAGGTCCGCGACCTCCAGCCCGGCCTCCCCGAGTTCCTCCCGAAGTTCGCCGGGCCGGTGGCAGAAGGCGGTGAACGCCCCGTCCTGAAACGGCGGCAGCATCCCGGTGCGGTCTATCTCGTCGATGAGATCCACCGCCGCCGGGTACTTCACGTAGATCCGCTCCCGGAGCATGCCGTCGATCCGGGCCGCCCACCGCGAGATCGCGGCCGCGAACACCGCCCCGCCCGGCCGGAGAATCCGCGCGCACTCCCGCAGCGCCCGCACCCGCTCCGCCCGGTCGGTCAGGTGGTAGAGCGGCCCGAGCAGCAGGACCGCATCCACCGAGGCGCCGGGCAGGTCGAGAGCCAGCGCGTCGCCGACCGCGGTGTGAATCCCCGGTACCCCGGCCGCGTCCGCCGTGAGCTGCTCGACGTGCAGCGGCATCAGGTCCCGGTGCTCGACCTGGTAGCCGAGCGAGGCCAGCCACAGGGCGTACCGCCCCGGCCCGCCGCCGATGTCCGCGACCACGGCGGGCGCGGCCGGCAGGTGGCGCCGCACGATCTCGGTGGTCCGGGTGAACTCGAGCTCGCCGCGCCCGTCGCTCAGCCGTTCCCGTTCCATGCCCCGTTCGTAGTACGCGCGCAGGGCGTCATCTGTCCCCATGTCACGCGAGGGTGGCATATCCTCGACCCGGCCAGCCACCCATTAATGCGAGGTTAGGGGCATGCGGCTCAGGGTCCGGATCGTCGAGCTGACCGCGGTGGCCGTCATCGCCGGCGGCCTCGCGGCCTGCACGTCCCCGGCGGCGGGGCAGCACGCGGCCAAGATCGCCCTGACCACCACGCCGCGCCCGTCCGCCGCCTCCGCCAGCCCGAACCCGAGCCCGTCCGCCAGCCCGCAGATCCAGGTCACCGGCACGCCCGGCGGGGTCAAGGCCAAGGGGGCGGTGCTCGCCGACGCATCCACCGGCCAGGTCCTGTGGAGCCGCGACCTCGGCACCGAACGGCCCATGGCGAGCGTCACCAAGGTCATGACCGCCCTCCTGGTGCTGCAGGCGGGCAACCTCGGCCAGGAGATCCGGATCTCGAAGGCGGCGATGAGCTACGCCTGGAAGAACGGGGGCGAAAGCGCCGGGCTGCACCCGGGGGACCAGCTCACGGCGCAGCAACTGCTGGCCGCGCTGCTGCTGCCGTCCGGAGCGGACGCGGCGTACACCCTGGCCAGCACCTACGGTCCCGGGATGAACGCGTTCGTCGCCAAGATGAACGCGACCGCGATCAAGATGGGCATGCTGCACACCCACTTCACCTCGCCCGACGGGCTGCCCTATCCCACCGAGACCTCGACCTACTCCACCCCGTCCGACCTGCTCACCCTCGGCCTGGCGGCGATGAAGTACCCGGTTTTCCGGTCGATCGTGAACCTCCGCTTCGACAACCTGCCGAAAGTCAAAGGCCAGCACCACCAGTACTGGTGGGACAACACCGACGGGCTGATCGGCTCCTACCAGGGCGCCCTGGGGATCAAGACCGGCTACACCGATAAGGCCCTGCACTGCCTGCTGTTCGAGGCGGCCAGGAACGGCCGGACGCTGATCGGGGTCGTCCTGGCCAGCCCCGCCACCGGCGTGAACGCCGGCGCCCAGGACGCCGAGAAGCTGCTGAACTGGGGCTTCAGGCTCCCGAAGAGCGCCTCGGGTTAAGTACCCGACGTCCGCCCGCAGACGGCTCCGCCGCCGGCCACCGACGTGGCCGACGAGTACGGGTTAACCGCCGGCCCCGACTGGGTGGCGCCGGCCGACCGCTCGCTGGGGTAAGCCGGATGGATGTAGCCGTCGGTGGTGCCGCAGGTGATGCCGGCGTTGCCGATGATCGTCTGGTCGGCCGGCTCGAGCGGGCCGCCGGGGTCGTCCCAGCGGGCGAAGTCGAAGCTGCCGTACTGGTGGTCGATGACGCGCATCCAGTCGGCCGGCTGGCCGGGCGGCTCGACCGCGTAGGCGAAGAGGTAGTTGACCTTGACCGCGAGCACCACGCCGCCCGCCTCCCGCGCGCTCGCCGCGCTCATCGTGCCGTGCACCTTGATCACGTTCCCGATGAACTCGGCGCTGCCCGGGGCGAACGAGGCGACCCACTTGCGGGTGCTGAGCGGGTACCCGCCCTTGTTCGTTCCCGTCGTGTTCAGCCCCGCGAGGAAGGTATCCCGCTGCTGCTTGATGAGGAGCCCCGCGAACGCGGTCGGCGCGCCGCCGCGCAGCGTCTGCTGGTCCAGGTTCGCGGCGATCAGCAGCTTCCTGGTCGACTGGTAGGCCGCCTCGACCTGCGCGGCGGTGAAGTTACCGACCGGCTTGGCGGCGGGGATGGTGATCCCGGCCGCACCATCGGCCCAGGTCCCCGCCTCGCTGCCGACGAACGGGTCCGCGGGCGGAGCCGATCCCGTCCCCGGGACGCCGGCCGCACTGGACGCCTGCGGATGCGCGACGCGCAGCCAGACGATGCCCCCGGCCGCGGCCAGGACGACGACGGCGACGACCCCCGCGACCAGCCGCCCGCGCCGGGCCTGCCGCCGCTGCCTGCGCTGCTCGCGCTGGACCTGCTTGCGGTACTGCGCGGCCCGCTTCGCGCGCTCGGCCGCCGTCGGCTCGACGTACCGCGGTTCGCCCATCAGGTTCTCGGTCAGCTCGCGAAGCTTGCGGTCGATCTCGTCCTCGGGCGGATTCCCCTGCCCGCCGGTCCCCTCAGGCATAACCAGAATCTACCAAGGGCGGACAACTCAGCATGGCCTCGATGACGCGCGGCCACCACGGCCGCGGCGGCACCTGATGACCGACTCCCGCCAGCGGCAGCAGCCTGGCCCCGGGAATCCCGTCGGCCAGCGCCTCGCCGTGACCGATGGGAAACAGCGGATCGGCCGTACCGTGGATCACCAGGGTCGGCACGGTGATCTCGTCCAGCCCTTCGCCCGGCGCCTCGCCCGGCTCGGCCAGCGCATGGTTCGTCATGCTGGCGGCCATGTCGCGGGTGCGGTCCACGACCCGCTCCGCCCGGGCGCGCACGTGTGCCTCGTCGAAGTACCCCGCCCCCTCCAGCCGCCGCTCGTAGCCGGTGAGGTAGTCGATGACGGCCGCCCGTTCGGTCCAATCGGGCGGGACCTGCTCGGCGAGGTACGCGCGCAGGTCCTCCGCCATCGGCGGGAGCCCGGCCTGGACCGGGACCACGGGGGTGGTCGACATCAGCACGAGCGAGTCGACGCGCTCCGGATGAGCCAGCGCGACCTGCTGCGCGAGGGCGCCCCCCATCGAGATGCCGGCCAGCTGAGCGCTCCGCCGCCCGAACGCGTCCAGCACCCCGGTCACGTCCGCCGCCAGGTCCGCACCGGCGTACCCCGGCTTCCCGGCCGGGTAGCCGACCGAACGCCCGGTGTCCCGGTGGTCGTACCGGATCACGAACCGCCTGCCCTGGCCTTGACCGCTGGCCAGCCGGCGGCAGAATTCCTCCTCCCACCAGTCCATCGAGGCCCCCATGCCCCCGATGAGCAGGATCGAGGGGTCAGCCGCGTCGCCGGTCGTGTCCACGCACAGCTCGACTCCGTTGACCTTGATCATCCGCTCGCCGTCCATCACGAGCTGACCGGCCGGTACCGGACGTTCACGGCCGCCATGGGGTCGCCCTCGCCGGCCTGGCGGAGGCGGACCGGCTTGCCGCCGGGGTTGTCGTACAGCCGGACGCCGTCACCGAGCAGGACCGGCACGATGTGCAGGTCGATCTCGTCGATCAGTCCCAGCTCGAGAAGCTGACGGCCGATGGTGGGCGAGAGGACCTCGAGGTTCTTGCCGCCGGCCGCCGCCAGCCCGATCCGCACCGCCTCGGCCGGCCCGCAGGTGAGGAACGTGACCCCGTCGCGCGCGCCGCGTCCTCGGGGTGGTGGGTGAGCACGAAGATCGGCCCCTGCCAGGCGCCGCCGTACGGACGCGTGCCGTCGATGGCCTGATCCCAGCCGTCCCGGCCGCCCAGGACAGCGCCCGTCGTCTTTATGTACTCCTCGGCCAAGCCCGGGCGGACGGAGAACCCGGTCAGCCAGTCCATCGCGTGGTCCGGCCCGGCCACGAACCCGTCGAGGGACATCGCGAAGTGAAAGAGCACCTTCCCGTCCGCGCTCTGCGGCTCAGTATCACCCATGGGTGGCCACGCTAGGCCAACTGATGGTAGATTGCAACCAGTTTGAGAGTGGGGTGCGAGATGGCGGAGCCGGCGCGGTCAGGCTGCCCGATCAACGCCGCGGTCGAGGCGTTCGGCGACAGCTGGAGCCTGCTCGTGCTGCGGGACGTGATGTTCGGGGGCAAACGCTACTTCCGGGAGCTGCTGGCCGGGTCCGAGGAGGGAATCGCCTCCAACATCCTCGCCGACCGGCTGAAGCGGCTGGTCCGGGCCGGCCTGCTGACCCGCGAGGACGCGGGGCCAGGCCGGCGGGCCGCCTACAGCCTGACCGAGGCGTCGATCCAGCTGGTGCCCGTCTTCGCCCAGCTGGGGGAGTGGGGCCTGCAGCACCGCCCGACCACCGAACGCCTCCGGGTGCGCGCCGAGCTGCTCTCCGCCGGCGGCCCGGAACTGTGGCACGAGTTCATGGCCGAGCTGCGGACCGTCCATCTCGGCCAGCCGGCCACCGAACGAGACGGCCCCACCGTCAGGGACCGCCTGGCCGCGTCCTACGCCGCCGCCCTCTGACGAATTGTCAGACCCTTCGGGCATGCTGACGGTGTGGAACCCATCTTCGTGGCGACCCTGACTGGAACCGGCCAGACGGGTTCGTGCGTCTGATCCTGGCGGGACCGGATCGGCGGAAAGGCACGGGGATGAACGCGAAGGTGCGCATGTACGTGGTGTCGGCGGCGGTTATCGCGGCCCTGGCCGGCTGCGGCTCGCAGCCCCAGGCCGGCGCGGCCCACCCCACGCCGACACACCCGGCCTGCCCGGAGGGAAGCGCGTACCCGCCGGGCACGGAGGGCGCGGTCGACTACACCGACAGCATCTGGCACGACTCCGTCAGCTACGAATACCTGCCCGCCGTCCAGGTCACGGCATCGCAGATCGGTTCGGTGCTCACCCGGATCCAGTGCTCGATGTCGACCTACCCGGATACGCACGCGCCCCCGTCTCACTTCGCGAACGACACCGCCACGGCGCTGTCCGCCGGAACATCAGTGCACGCGGTCACGGGGTTCTCGCCGCGGTGCCGCCTCGCCGCGTATCTGGACGGAAAGCCCCGCACCTACGCCGCGATGAATAGCACCAAACACGGCCCCGTACCCCGAGCCTGCGCCGAGGTAGCCGCTCAGTGATCGTTACGCCGGCTTATGCTGGCTGAGTGAGGCACCCGCGGTCGGCCACCCAGACGGCTATCGACGTGGCCATGTGGCCGCTGATCGTTATCCTCGCCCCGGTGATTCTTGTGGCCGGGGAGCCGGCCAACCGGTACGTGATGCGAGTGCGCCGGAACTCTGCGCTGGTCACGCCCTCACGGGTGCCTGTGCACGTCTTCCTGCTCGTCAGCGCGATGCGCAATCCGCTGTGGATCGCACTCACGGCGCCGGGGCGCTGGGTAATCGACCGGCTGCCGGGCTAGCGGCGGCGCCCCCTGCGGCCCGGATCAGCCCCGCAGCGTCAGCCCAGCTGGCCCAGCAGCGTGGCCATGTCCGAGCAGATCCATTCCTCGGCGATGAGGCCGTCTGCGATGCGGTAGAACTCCCGCTTTATCCGAGAATGTCAGTTCCCGATGCTAATGTCAAATACATGTTCGATAGTAAGGCGCCTGACCAGGCCGCTGGCCACGCGGTCCTGGAGCTACCCCCAGCTACACCGGTGCCGCTGGAGCGGCTGGAGGCGCAGCTCTGTCAGGTGGCCGGCCACCTCGCCGCGGCCACCTGCCAGTTCCTGGTGCTGCTGGCCGAGTTCGACGCCCGCCGCGGCTGGGCGACATGCGAGGTCAACAGCTGCGCGGCGTGGCTGTCGTGGAAGTGCCAGATGTCCTGCCCGGAGCGGTACTGCTGAAGGCTCTGCGCGCGGCGGCGGCTGACCCGGATCAGCCGCCGGCCGACGTCTCGGCGGAAACGCCACCGCCCCCAGACGGCCGGATGGTGGTGACCTCCTCGGACCTCAGCCGGCACCGATGCTATCGCCGCCCATCCCGCATCCGCCCATCCCGCCTCGCCGGCCGGCGTCTCCGCGGAGACGCCCGGTGACCCGGCGGACCCAGCCCGCTGCCACATCGAGGACGGCGAGGCCATCAGCGTCACCACCGCGCAGATGGTCACCTGCACCGCCGCGCTGTCGTGGATGCTCCACGGCCGCGATGGCAAAATCCTGGACCTGGGCCGTAAGCGCCGCCGGCCGAGCGCGGCGCGGCGCAAGGCGGCCCGCGAACGCGACCGCGGCCGGTGCCGGTTCCCCGGCTGCGAGTCCCGCCGCATCGACCTGCACCACATCCAGTACTGGTCCAGCGGCGGCCGCACCAGCCTGGACAACCTCATCTGCTTGTGCAAACGGCACCACATGGCCGTCCACGACCGCGGCTACCTCATCGCCGCAGGCCAAGGCGCCGCCTTCACCTTCTACGACCCCCAGGGCGCCGCGATCCCGCCGAGCCCGCCCCTGCCGGAACCGGCCGGCGACATCGCCGACATTCACGACGCGGACATCACCCCGGAGACGATCATCCCGCCGTGGTTCGGTGAGCGGCTGGACCTGGACCACGCCATCTACATCTGCCTGGCCAATGACAAGAACCGCAAAGCCAGCCACGAGCCCGGCACCCGCGCCGCCTGACCCGGCTAGGTCCCGCCAGCTCGTGGCTCGAGCAGGTCGGTGATCGCCTCGCGGAGCAGGTCACCGTAGACCTCGGGGCTGATATCCGCGAGGTCGTTGAGGGACAGCAGGACGCTCAGGAGCGCCCCGAGGGCGCAGCCCAGCCGTATCCGGTCCCGGGCGGGGATCGCCGGGTCGCCCAGGACCTGCCGGAACTGCTGTTCTAGCTCCTCGTGGTCGCCCTCGTGTCCCTTGATGTGCAAGCCCGCGAGCGCCGTCTGATTGCGCTGGTGCAGGACGAACAGCTGCCGGTTCGCCAGCACCGTGTCCACCAGCCCCCGCAGCACGGCGGCCCATCCCGCCGGCCCCGACTGCGTAGCCAGCTGCTCGAGGCCGGGCCGGGCCAGTTCGTGCAGGCGCAGGTGCAGCGCCACCAGGATGTCCTCCTTGGCGGCGAAGTGGTAGTAGATCGCGGCCTGGGTGAAGCCGAGCGGCTCGGCGATCTGGCGCAGCGAGGTCTTGTCGTAACCCTGCTCGATGAACAGGTCCAGCGCGACGTCGAGGATCCGCTCGCGCGTATCACCCGGGTCGAGCGCGGCAGCGGAACGTCGGGGCATGGCCGTTATCTTACTTGACAACCAGTAAGTAGTCATGGCTACCATGCCAGAACACACGTTACTTACTAGTTGACAAGTAAGCAGGTGCCAGTGAGCTCTCTCATGATCGAAGCCGAAGGCCTGACCAAGCGCTACGGTCCCACCGTCGCGCTGGCCGGCGTCGGCCTGCAGGTCCCGGCCGGGTCCATCCTCGGCGTCCTCGGGCCGAACGGGGCGGGCAAAACCACCGCCCTCCGTATCCTGACCACGCTGTCGTTGCCCGACCAAGGCTGGGCTCGAGTGGCCGGTCACGACGTAGTGAAAGAAGCCGCCGCCGTCCAGCGCAACATCGGCGTGACCGCCCAGGACGCCACCGTCGACGAGGTCCTGACCGGCCGCCAGAACCTGGTCATGATCGGGCGCCTGAGCGGCCTGCGCCGCAGCCAGGCCAGGGCCCGCGCGGTCGAGCTCCTCGGCCAGTTCGACCTCACCGACGCCGCCGACCGGATCCTCAAGGAGTACTCGGGCGGCATGCGCCGGCGCCTCGACCTCGCCGCCGGCCTGGTCACCCGGCCGCCGGTCCTCTTCCTGGACGAGCCGACCACCGGGCTCGACCCCGCCAGCAGGCTCCGGATGTGGAACGTGATCCGCGACCTCGTCGCGGGCGGCGTGACCCTGCTGCTCACCACCCAGTACCTCGACGAGGCGGACGAGCTGGCCGACCGGATCGTGGTCATCGACCACGGCCACGTCATCGCCGAAGGGGCGCCCGCCGAGCTCAAGACGCAGACCGGGGGAGCCCGGCTCGAGGTCACCCTCACCGAAGCCGACCACGCTGCCGCCAGAGCCCTGGAGCCGTTCGCGTCCGGCCCCGTCCACGTGAGCCAGGACGGCAGGCGGCTGCGGGCGCCGGTCCGCGGCGGCGGCGGCCTGGCCAGCACGGTCGTGCGCGCCCTCGACGCCGCCGGGATCACCGTCGACGACGTGGAAGTCCATCAGCCCTCGCTCGACGACGTGTTCTTCGCGCTCACCGGCCGCCCCGCCGAGGCGGAGCAAACCGCCGGACGCGACCAAGAAGACCTGGAGGTGGCCCGGTCATGACGGGGTTCTCTGATGCCATGGTGCTCACCGGCCGCAACCTCGTGCACATCGCGCGCGAGCCGCTGCAGCTCTCCGACGTCACCATCCAGCCGGTGCTGTTCACGCTGCTGTTCGTCTACGTGTTCGGCTCCGGGGTGGTCCTGCCCGGCGGCGGCAGCTACACCGACTTCGCCATCGCCGGCCTGCTCGCGCTGAACCTCACCACCTCGGCGATGGGCACCGCGGTCGGCCTGAGCAACGACCTCAACAGCGGGGTCATCGACCGCTTCCGCACCCTGCCCATGCGGCGAGCCGCCGTCCTGGTCGGCCGGTCCCTGGCCGACCTGTCCACGGCCGCCCTGTGCACGCTCATCGTCGCCCTCACCGGCCTGGTCATCGGCTGGCGTCCGCACGCCAGCATCGGCGACGTCATCGGCGGCTTCGCCCTCTTCCTGCTCTTCAGCTACGCCCTGTCCTGGGGCTGCGGCTGCCTCGGCATCGTGAGCAAGGGCCCCGAGTCGGCCCAGGGCGTCGGCCTCGTCATCCTGTTCCCGCTGGCCATCGTGTCCAACGGCCTGGTCCCCACCCAGCGCATGCCGGCCGTGCTGCGGTTCATCGCCGACTGGAACCCGGTCAGCGCGGTCACCGCCGCCGCCCGCCACCTGTTCGGCAACCCCAACCCCTCCGCGACCATCCACGCCTGGCCCATGCAGCACCCGGTGGAAGCTTCACTGCTGTGGTCCGTCGCGCTCCTGCTGATCTTCGCCCCGCTCGCCACCCTCCTCTACCGCCGCCGCACCACCGGCTAAGCGTCTGCGGCGAGCAGCGCGTCGATGAGGGCCACCCGGGCGGTCAGCCCGCGCCGCTGGCTGACCGCCCGCTGGAGGTCAAGCGGGGGCACCCGCAGCGGCCAGCCTTCCCACGTCACGGTCTCGAGCCGGGCGCGGCCGAGCCTGGCCCCCAGGAACGCGCGGCCCCAGTAGTCGCCGAGGAAGCCGCTGCTGTCGTAGGCGACCGGCTCGATGAGGGCGTCGGCGAAGATCGCGCCCAGGCTGACGGCGCCGTCGCCGGAACACACCAGGTCGATGTCGCCGGGCTCGACGCCGGCGCCGCGCACGGCCAGGGCCGTGCTGCCGGCCAGCCACCAGCTTGACTCCCGTCCGCTGGTGCGCCGGCACAGCTCACGCAGGGTCTCGCGCCACGGGACGGGCTCCAGCCGGGCGGCCTGCCGCAGCATCAGCTCGGCGCAGCCGGCGAAGTTCTGCCAGCAGCGGTTCAGTCCCGGGGTGTCCGCGGGGTAGCCGCGCCGCCATTCGCCGCCGTCCCGCTGGTAGTCCATCAGGACCTGCTCGGCCGGCGCCGCCAGCTCGGGTCCTACCCCGCCGACGGCAAACCAGGTCGTCCCAGCCTCGGTCCACCGCCGTGTCGTGATAGCCGTCATGGCCCCCAGCGTCTCACCGGCCACCGACAATAACCGGGCCGCCATCCCCGCGATCTCCGCGGGCGGCGGCCCAACGTGCAGCACGCCCAGCCGCTGGGTGCTGCGAGTCATCGCCACGTAGAGATCGTTGCGGCCGCGCGGCGACCCGGCCAGGATCGCGGCCGGATCAACGATGAGCACCGAGTCGAACTCCAGCCCCTTGGCCTGCCCGGCCCCGAGCAGCACGATCTCGCTGGTCAGATCGGGACGGTCACCGAACGAGACGCCCGGCACCGCGCCAAAGACAAGGTCCCCGAGTTCCCGCACCCGGGCGTCGGGCACGATAACCGCGAGCCGCCCGCCCCTCGCGGCCTCCTGCACAATGACCTCGGCGAGCGCGTCAGGGCTCCTCAAAGCCATCTGCCACGGCTGCACGCCGGTCTCGCGCACGGACTGCGGCGGCTGCTGCCCCGGATCGATCGCCGCCAGCAGGCCGGCGGTGGCCGCCATGATCTCGGCCGGGGTCCGGTAGTTCACGGTCAGCCGCGCCAGCCGCCACCGGTCGCCCGCCAGCGGCTCGAGCACCCGTTCCCAGGACGTGGTCCCAGCCGGTCCGCCAGTCTGCGCGACATCCCCGACGATCGTCATCGACTTGACCGGGCAGCGCCGCGCCAGCAGCCGCCAGGCCATCGGCGAGAGTTCCTGGGCCTCGTCCACGATCACGTGCCCGAACGTCCAGGTGCGGTCGGCGGCGGCCCGCCCGGCCATGGTCTGGCGGTCCGGGGCCTCATGCCGTGCGGCCAGTTCCCCGGCGTCCAGCAGGTCGCCGACGCTGAGGGTCTCCTCGCCCGCAGGGCCGGAGCCGGCCGCGATGTCGAGCACGCCCTGGGCGTACGCGACCCGCTGCGCCTGCTCGCGGGCCGACCGCGCCCGGGCCGCCCGTTCGTCCTGTCCGAGCAGCTCGGCCGCCTCGTCGAGCAACGGCACGTCGGCGGCGGTCCACCCGCCCGGCTCCCGCCGCAAGGCGGCCCGCTCGGCCGCCGTCAGGTCAGGCGCCGCAGCAAGAAGCCGCGCCGGGTCAGCGAACAACTCCGCGACCAGCCGCTGCGGCGTGAGCAGCGGCCACAGCTCGTCCAGCCGGGCCCGCACGCCGGCATCCGCCCGCAGCTCGCGCCGCATCTCAGCCAGGTCCGGCTCCTCATCGCCGGTGAAGCCGGCCATCTCCGGCAACCCCGCCAGGTCAGCCTCGATCGCCGCGCGGGCCCCGGCCAGCACGTCGGCCACGTCGGCCTCGATCCGCTCGGCCAGCTCACGCGCGTTCTCGGCGTACCGCTCGGCCAGCGCGGCGATGATCTGCCGCTGGAACAACGGCCGGGCCTGGTTGTGCGGCAGCCGGGTCGCCCGCGCCCGCCCAGCGGCCTCCGCCACGAGCCGGCGGTCAAGCCGGAGTTTCTCCCCGTCAAACTCGAACTCAACCTCGGCCCCGGCGGCGGCAAAGGCCTCGGCGGCCTGCCGGTCCCGGACGGCCGCCGCGATCACGCCGGCCATCATCGCCCGCCCCTTGACCTCCTCGGCCAGCCGCCCCTCGGCGCGATCCGCCGCGACCCCCGGGAACAGCTCCCCGACCGTGCGCAGCAGCACGTTGGTCTCCCCGAGCCCGGGCAGCACCTGGCTGATGTACCCGAGGAAGGTCGGATTGGGCCCCACCACCAGCACGCCGCGCTCGGCCAGGCGCCGGTGCGTGTACAGCAGGTACGCCGCGCGGTGCAGCGCGACGGCGGTCTTCCCGGTGCCGGGACCGCCCTGGACCACCAGGACGCCGGCGTGCGCCGACCGGATGATCGCGTCCTGCTCGGCCTGCAGCGTCCCGACGATGTCGCGCATCCGCCCCGTCCGCGTCGCCTCCAGCGCCGCCAGCAGTACCCCCTCCCCGGCCAGCCCGGAGGCACCAGCCAGCGAACCGCGGTCCAGCACCTCGTCGTCCACCCCGGTCACCCGGCGGCCGCGCATGGTGATGTGCCGGCGGCGCCTGACCCCGTGCGGCGCGACCGCGGTGGCCACGTAGAAGGCACGCGCCGCCGGGGCCCGCCAGTCGATCAGCAGCGGCTCGCCCTCGCCGGACTCCTCCCGCAGCCCGATCCGCCCGATGTGCCGGCTTTCCCCGGTCTCCAGGTCCAGACGCCCGAAGCACAGCCCGTCCTCCGCCGCGTCGAGCCGCGCCAGCTGCTCGTCGTGCCGGAATACCGCGGCATCCCGGTCGAGCCGGGCCTGCGCCGTGCCGCCGTCCTGCCGCAGCGCCAGCGCGAGCCGCGCCGCCGCCCCGTCCCGCAGCCCGTCGACGCGCTCGTACAGCCTCCCGATGTATTCCTGCTCACGGCTGACCTCACTCACCGGCAACGGCGTCCCTTCCCCTGCGCAGATCCCCTCGCCAGATTGCCGGGTGAAATCACGGAAAAACAGTCTTGTATTGCCCGCCCCTCATCAGCCGGCCCGCAAAACCCCAAGCCAGCCACCCTGACCGCCGTAACCCCAACCCGCCGTAGTCCGCTACCAAACGAGTGGCGTCCCCGCCCAGTTCCCCCTCGACACTGACGTGGTGAGACCCGGAACCTACCGGTTGTCCTTTTTCAGCGCGTCCGGCTTGTGCACGGCCTCGCCGCCGCTCTTGTCGCTCTTGACGAGGTACTGCGGGTCGTCCTGGCTGGCGCGGACCTGGCGCCCGGCCGCCTCGGTGTCCTCGGTGATCTTCTCCTCTACTTCGCCGACCGCCTCGCTGCCGTGCGAGTTCCAGCGGACCTTGTCCCCCTTGCGGAAATCCCCGGCCATGTCCCCACCCTTCGTCCGGATCAACGGAGCGGCCCCCTACCCGCCGACGTCACGATCATGTGCTGGGTCGCCAGCCCGGCTCTTGCTATGAGTAGATGAGTGAGACCGGGACCCTGTACATGGCCCTGGACCGGCTGAGCTCGGCCGGGCTGGTCGAGCCGGACCGGGAGGAGGTCGCCGACGGCCGGCTGCGCCGGTACTACCGCCTCACCGACGACGGCGCGACCGAGCTGGCCGCCGAGACCGGACGCCGCCGCGCCAGCGCCACCATCGCGGCCCAGCGGCTGAGCGCCAGGCTCGCCGGAGGCCCCGCGTGAACCCGGCCCAGGACCCGGCGGCCCAGGACCCGGCGGCCCAGGACCCGGTAGCCCAGGAGCCGGCGGCACTGGAGCTCCGCTACCGGCGCCTGCTGCGCTGCTACCCGCCCAGCCACCGCGCGGCCCACCGCGAGGAGATGCTCGGCGTGCTGCTCGCTACCGCCCGCCCCGGGCAGCGCGGGCCGGGCGCGGGGCAGACGCTGAACCTGGTCGCCTGCGGCCTGGCCATCCGAGCCCGCCGCGCCCTGGCCGCCGGCCTCTGGCCGGACGCCCTGGCCGTGCTGAGCCTGGTCGTCCCGCTGGTGATGCTGATCCTCTCCGTGTTGAACTTCGCCGAGAACGTCCGGGTAGAAGCGGCGTTCGATCACACCTCGCCGGCGCTTCCCTTCTGGCGGCTCGACCTCGTGCCCGACCTCGGCGGCCCCGTGGTGGTCATGATGGGCTGGCTGGCGGTGGTGCTGCTGGCCCTGGCCGGCCGGCGGCGCGGGCCTGCGGGCTGCCCGGCGCGGTGCCGAGGACGGTAGCCGTGCCGGTCGTCGGGGTGGCCAGGCCGGCCAGCTTCTTCTGCAGGGCCGCCATCTGCTTCAGCCCCGCGATCTCGGGCGCCTGCGTGATGAACGTGCCCACTCCAGGCCGGCCGGCCGCCACCCCGCGCAGTTCCAGTTCCCGGTACGCCTTCATCACCGTGTCCGGGTTCACCGCCAGCGTCCGGGTCACGTCCTTGATCCGCGGCAGCTGGTCGCCTTCCCGCAGGAAGCCGAGCCGCAGCGCGTAGTCGACCTGGTGCACGAACTGCAGGTAGGTCGGCACCCCCGACCCCCGGTCCAGGTAGAACGCGATCGGCGACAAGTCACCATCATCTGGTTTTACGGTAACCATGGGTAAAGCCGTAAGACTCGGCGGCGGCTCCGTCAACCTCAGCGGATGAAGCCGCTCTCGTAGGCCGTGATGACGGCCTGGACCCGGTCCCGGGCGCCCAGCTTGGCCAGCACGTTGCGCACGTGGGTCTTGACCGTCTCCACCCCCAGGAACAGCTCGGCGGCGATCTCCGCGTTGGACCGGCCCTGCGCGATGAGCCGCAGCACCCCGGCCTCGCGCTCGGTAAGGTTCGCCTCGGCCAGCCCGCCGCCCGGGCTGCCGTGGCGGGTCGCCAGCCGGCGGACGGCGGCCGGGAAGAGCAGGGATTCCCCGTTGTGCACGGTGCGGATCGCGTTTGTGAAATCGTCCGCGGTGGCCCGCTTGAGCAGGAACCCCCGCGCGCCCGCCTGCAGCGCGTCGTAGACGTAGTCGTCGTTCTCGAACGTGGTCACCACGATGACCGCGGGCCCGCCGCCGTCGAACTGGGCGAGCTGCCTGGTGGCCGCGATCCCGTCGACCCGCGGCATCCGGACGTCCATCAGCACGATGTCGGGACGCGTCCGCCGGGCCTGGGCGATGACCGCCGCCCCGTCATCCGCCTCGCCCACCACGGTCATGTCGGGCTCGGACTCCAGGATCGCCCGCAGCCCGCTGCGGACCAGCGGCTCGTCGTCGGCCAGCAGCACCCGGATCGGCGTCACGGCCGCGCCTCCCGGACGGGCAGCGAAACGGACAGCACCCACCGGTCGTCCCGCAGTCCTGCCGTCGCGGTGCCGCCCAGGGCGGCGGCGCGTTCGCTGATCCCCAGCAGCCCCCGCCCGGCCCGCGCCGCCCGCCGGGCACTGGCCGGGCTGCTCAGCCGGATGCCCAGCGTTTCCGGGCTGAGCGTCAGGCCGAACGCCGCGGTGCCATCACCCGAGTACTTCAGCGCGTTAGTCAGGCCTTCCTGCACGATCCGGTAGGCCTCCTGGCTGACCAGCGCGGGCAGCCGGGACAGGTCGCCCGACACGACCGAGTTCAGGCTCAGCCCGGCCGACCGGGCCGAGGTCAGGAGCTCACCCAGGGAGCCCAGGTCGTGCGCCGGCGCCACCGGGTCCGTGGTCTCGTACCGCAGCAGGCTCAGCATGTCGTCGAGTTCCGCCGCCGCCCGGCGCGAGGCTGTCTCGATCGTCGCCAGCGCCTCGGCGGCGAAGCCCGGATCGCGTTCGATGACCTTGCGGGCGGCCGACGCCTGGACGGTCACCACCGACAGGGCGTGCCCGACGCTGTCGTGGAGCTCGCGGGCGATCCGGTTGCGCTCGGTGGCGCGGGCCGCGTCGGCCTCCAGCCGCTGCAGCCGCTCGGCGTAGGACGGCCCGAGCAGCGCCGGCCCCAGCCACGCCAGGAACCGCCCGGCCAGCAGCGTGCCCAGCACCGTTCCCGCCGCCGCCGGGGCCGTCCACCAGCTGCCGTCCAGCGCGATCAGCCCCAGCACGGCGCCCACCACGAGCAGGCCGGTGAACACGTGCAGCAGGAACCAGCCCAGGGTCCGGCGCCGCTGCGGCCAGCCGGCCGCGGCGTCCGGCGGCCCGTCCGGGAAGTCGACCCCGAGCAGGCCCTGCGCCGCCACCCCCTCGATCTGGCGCGCGGCTGGCACCAGCCCCGCCAGTAGCGGCCCGCCGGCCAGCACCACCGCGGTGAGAGCCGTCACCCAGGCCGGCGCCCCGGCCCGGTCGACCAGCGAGCTCACGGTGAAGACGGCGATGCCGAGGGCCAGCGCCAGCGCCGCGCCGACCAGCACGAACACGGCCTGCAGCAGGTTCACGATCTTCATAGCTGACAGCGGCTCCCGGGCTCAGCCTGACGGCGACGCCGCCAGTAGCTTATCGTCACCGCTCCCAGCAGCGGCCCCCACAGCAGCAGCGGAGCGTAAGCGGCCACGGCGACGAGGCCCTTCCAGTCGCCGAAGCTCACCGCCGCGCTCGCGCTGAGCGCGCGGCCGTCGATGCGCCGCCCCAGCAGCATGCTCACCGCCGCCCAGGTCCAGAGCAGCGTCAGCACGGCCGCGCCCGCCGCCCCGGGAACGACGGCCAGCCGCACCGGCACCCGCCGTCCGCGCAGCCCCGGGATCCACCGCGGGAACACCTCGCCCCAGGTCGACACCAGCCCGACCGCGGTGAACGCGAGCAGCTCCGAGACGACCGACAGCAGCACCACGTACAGCCCGAGCGGCACCCCCGGCAGCCCGGACGACAGCTCGGCCGGCTGAAGGCCGCCGCGCATGATCGGCGCATGGAAGGTGCACGCCACGATCCGCCACACGCTCGACGGGATCACCGTCAGCGGGACGGCCAAGGCGGCGAGCCTGGCCCATCGCGAAACCCCGGCCGCGGGCGCGTGCGCGGCCGCCCAGACTGTAGTCATGTGCTGCTCCTGGAAGCCCGGGCCGCTAGGTGCGGCCCCCGTGCTTCCACGGTGCCCGGCGGCCGCCGCCCGTTCATCACTGCCAGGAGTGAACCCGCTCCCTCGGCCGGGGGAGCCGTTAACGTCCGGCGATGACCCCCTTCAGCAGGCGGCGGGTCCTCTCCCCGTCCTCGCCCCGGGCGATCTCGACGGCGACGAAGTCGGTCACGCCGACGTCCGCCAGCGCCCCGATCTGCGCCGCGACCGCGTCCTCGTCCCCGGCGATCACCACGTCGCCGGGCCCGGCCGCGCCTTCCTTGTCCAGCATCGCGCGGTAGGACGGCAGCTGCCCGTAGATGGCGAGCTCCTTCTCCGCGCCGGCCCGGGCCGCGTCCGGGTCGCTGGTCACGCAGACCGGCAGCGCGCACACCACCCGCGGGCTAGGCCGCCCCGCGGCGCTGGCCGCCGCCGTGATGGCCGGGACGACGTAGTCGCGGACGGTGGCAGGCCCGGTCATCCACAGCACCGTGCCGTCGGCCTGGCCGCCCGCCAGCTCCAGCATCCGCGGCGCCAGCGCGGCCAGCAGCACCGGCACCCGGCCCGCCCGCGGCGTCGACAGCCCGATGTGCGCGCTCAGCGTCGCGCCGTCGACGCTGGCCGGGGTCCCGTCCAGCAGCGGTACCAGCACCGACAGGTACTCGCGCATGTGCCGGGCCGGCTTGTCGAAGCTGTGCCCGTACATGTCCTCGATGACGATCTTGTGCGACAGCCCGATACCCAGCGAAAGCCGGCCGGGGCCGACCGCCAGCGCCACGGTCAGCGCCTGCTGCGCCAGCACCGCCGGATGCCGCGGGTAGGTCGGGACGACGGCCGTGCCGAGCTCGATGCCCGGCACCTGGCTACCCGCCACCGCCAGCGCGGTCAGCGCGTCGAGCCCGAAGATGTTCGACATCCACGCCGACGTGAACCCGTCATCAGCCGCCCGCCGCAGCTGATCAGCCAGCTTGACCAGGGCCTGGTCCCCGCCCCGCTCCTCCACCATGATGCCGATCCGCATGCGCTGTCTCCGTCCGCTCGCCGCCGGCTCCGCTGCCGCCGGCCCCGAGACCTGATCCTCCCGGCCGGATACCGCAACCCGCAAGCCTCGGTGATTTTCGGCCCGGCTGGCGCCAGCGTCACCAGGTTCACGCCCCGCCCTAGCCCTGGACGGCCGGCCGGATGGTGATATCGCCGATCTCGACGTCATACGGCTGCTCGATGGCAAAGGCGATAGCCCGCGCCACCGCGTCGGGAGAGATGGCAAACTCGTCCCGGCTGCGCCGGATCTGCTCGCGCACCTGGGGATTATCGATCGAGTCGGCCAGCTCGGTCCGAACGAAGCCGGGCGACACCGACGTCGTCCGCAGCACCCCGTCGGTCGATTCCTGCCGCAGCCCCTCCAGCAAGGTCCGGACGGCGTTCTTGGTCGCCGCGTAGACCGCCTGCGTCGGCACGATCTTCAGCCCGGCCGTGGACACGGTGGTCACCAGGTGCCCGTGCCCCTGCCGCCGGAACACCGGCAGCGCGGCCGCGATCCCGTGCAGCACGCCCCGCAGGTTGACGTCGATCATCGCCTCCCAGCCCGCGACGTCGAGATCGGCCATCGGCCCGATCTTGCTGATCCCGGCGTTGCTGACCAGCACATCGAGCCGCCCGTACTCCACGACCGCCATATCTACCAAACGACGCAGGTCCACGCCCCGGCTGACGTCAACGGAGCAACTGATGGCCCGCCCGCCCTGGTCGCGGATCTGCCGCGCGACCTCTTCCAGCCGCTCGGTCCGCCGCGCCCCCAGCACCACCGCCGCCCCCCGCTCGGCCAGCAGCCGCGCGGTCGCCTCCCCGATCCCGCTGCTCGCCCCGGTAATAGCCACGACCTTGCCGCTGATCCCAGTCATCGAGGTCTCCCTTCCGCTAAAATGGACACATGTCCGGTTAATGCAAGACTACCGGACACGTGTCCACTTAGCCAGTCACCGGGCAGGAGGCCGATGAACCCGCCCCATCTCCGGGCCGATGCCGCGGGCAACCGCGCCCGGATCATCGCAGCCGCCCGGACGGCCATCGCGGACACCGGCGAAGTAAAGCTCAACGCGATCGCCAAGCAGGCAGGCGTCGGCCAGGGCACCCTCTACCGCCACTTCCCGACCCGCGAAGACCTCCTCGCCGAGGTCTACCGCGAAGACGTCGGCGAGCTCGTCGCGGCCGCGCCCGCCCTGCTCGCCGAGCACGAGCCGCTCGCCGCGCTGGCGCACTGGTTCGACCGGGTCGCCGCCTACGCCCGCGTCAAGCAAGGCGTCTTCGCCGCCGTCGAGGCCGGCCTCTCCCAGGCCCTGGCCGCGCACAGCCTGGGCCCGATCGGTGAGGCCCTGACCCTCCTCCTCGACGCCGGTAAAGCCGACGGCACCATCCGTCCCGACGTCGACGCTCGCGACGTCATCCTCCTCATCGGCTACCTGACCCGCCTCGAGCCGGACGAATGGGACACCAGAGCCCGGCACCTCCTCCTCCTCATCCTGGATGGGCTGCGCGAACGATCCGCCCGTTGACCGGCTCGATCGGGATGCTGCGGTTGGTCATGGCCACGTAGACCTGCCCGCTATCGAGGTGCAGCACCAGCGACGCGGCCCCTTCGCGGGCGCGCCCGGCCTGCCCCGCCACCCCAAGGGCCTCGTTGATACGCCAGCCCAGGCCGACGGCGGGCATCGCGTCGCCGTTCGGCCGGACCTGCGGTCGCAGCGCCTCGCGGGCGAGCTCGGCCGGCAGCCGCGAGGACCAGCCCCGGCCGAAGCGCACCAGGTCGCCTGCTGTCGTCCAGAGCCCCGCGGCGGCCGGGACGGTCTCGACGTCCTCGGCCACGGGCCGGAAGGCGCCTTCCTCGTTCAGCGCGTAGCCCGTGACGGCCCGCTCGCCGGCTCCCGGCCGCTGCGCCGGGAACCACGAGCTGCTCATTCCCAGCGGGCCGAGCACCAGCTCGGCCGCCGCGTCCGGGTACGGCCGCCCGGTGACGTCCTCGATCAGCGTCCCGAGCGTGGCGTACCCGTCGTTACGGGTGAGGAGATCCCGGACCGTGTCGTCCAGCTCCATCCGCCCGTCGGCCACCAGCCGCAGCACGGCGGTCGCGGTGATCAGCGTGGTGATCGTGTAGACCGGGAACCGGTGCGCCGTGCTCAGCGGCTCGCCCCGGTCCAGGTCGGCCCAGCCGCGAGCGAGTGCCCACGGCGACCCGTCGCCGTTAGCCTGGCCGCTCCCGGCCAGGGCCAGCCCCGGCAGGCCGAGCTCGCCGAATACCTCTTCCGCCACGGCGGACGCTTCCGCCGGCACCTCGCCCGTCACGTCGGTCGGCGGCGTGGCCACGCGGGCGTCGTTGACCGCCTCGCCCACGCGGTGCGCCATCATTCCCCGCAGCCGGTGCGGCGCTTCGACCGCGACGGCCGCCTGGATCTGCACGTCGCCGGCCAGCGCCCGGACGAATAGCGGGCGTTCGGCCAGGACGGTGACCTCGTCGCGCAGCCGTCCGCCCCGGGCCAGCGACGACAGGGTCGACACCAGCCGGCCCGGCGTGACCTTGTCCAGGAACGGCTCCTCGAAGTGCTCGCCCAGTTCCTCCGCCGCGGGCGGGGACCAGTCCGGCTGGGCCGCCCCGGCGAACCGGGAGGCGACCCAGCGCACGTGCTCGAGCGCGGCGCCTTCCGGGTCCGGCTGGCGGTCGCCGATGAGCTCCTTGAGCACGGTCCAGCTCGACTGGCCGTGCTCGCGGGCGATGGCGAGCTGCGCCTCGTGCAAGGTGGGGAATTCACCCGCCGCGTGGCGGCGCCGGGCCTCGAGCTTCAGGTAGCGCAGGCTAGGCCGGTCGGGCAGCGAACGTGACTGATCGGACATGGCAGTCCCTCTCCCAATGCCCGGGGGTCCGCGACATCGGGCGGGAAGGACGACCACCGATGACTTCACCTGCACCCGGTGAGCTTGCAGCCCTGCCCGCGGACCCAGCGGCGGCCGGGAACCACCGCTGAAAAGCATACAACTCAGCATGGCTGCGCCGCCCGGCGCTGCAAGACCCTGATCTGCAGGTCGACGGTCACGGTGAACGGGCTGGGCAGAGAGCGGATGCGGTCTTCCAGCGCCTGTGGCGTGATGTGGCGGGCGCTGGGCCCCATGGACACCAGCGCGGTGAGATCGGCGTGGTCCAGGCTCAGCTGGTAATCCACGCTGGTGACGGATCGAGCGTAGTCACGGTAGGTCCCGGCGAGCCGCTGGGCCTTGCGCTGGTCGATGCTGATCGTGCCGAGCGGCCGCTGCAGCTCGCGCAGGTGGCCGGGGCCCGGCACAGCTATGAGCAGCGTTCCCTCGGGGGTGAGGATGCGGCCGGTCTCGGCGGCGTTGCGCGGCCCGAAGATGCTCAGCACCAGGGCAGCCGAGCGGTCCGCGAGCGGCAGGGGGCGCCACACGTCCGCGCCCAGGGCCGCCGCCCGGGGGTGCGCCCGGGCGGCGCGCCGCAGCGCCGGTACCGACAGGTCAATGCACGCGCCGCGCCGGTGCGGCAGGGCATCCAGGACACCGGCGAGGTAGTGGCCGGAACCGCCGGCCAGGTCGACCACCAGGCCGGGTGTACCGGGATCGTGCCACGCGGCGAGTGACTGCACGGCCGCCGCGAGCCGCTGGTAATGACCGCGGCTGAGGAAGCGGTCGCGCGCCGCGACCATGGCGCCGGTATCGCCGGTGCCCGGCCCCGCCCGGCCGGCGGTGAGGTTGACATAGCCGTGCCGGGCTACGTCGAAGCCATGATGGCGGCGGCATGCCAGCTGGCTGCCGCCTAGGTGCAGCCGGCCAGCGCAGACCGGGCAGCGCAGGTACACGGCCGCCGCCGCGAGTGCCCGGCGCCGTTCAGCGGGCGAAGGTACGTTGTCGCGTTGCGGGCAGGCAAGATCGCGTGGGTCCACAGGAACGTCCCGTCGGGTCGGAAGGATGACCAGCCGACGGCGGCACGCTCAGACACCGGAGCCCGCATGAGGGACTCACACCGCAGAGCCGGGCAGCTCAGAGCCGCCCGGTCCAGCGCACCGCCTCAGACGGCGCGCGGACGCTTGAAGTAGCAGTAACCCACGATGAGGAGCATACCCGGCCAGGTAACTGGGCATCCGGCACGTCAGGCGGGGCTGCGGCCGGCTGGGGCGGGGCGGTCGCGATGATCCATTCCATCAGCGGCAGCAGCAGGGCCGACAGCTCGCGGCCGCGGTCGGTCAGGCTGTAGTCGACGTGCGGCGGGACCACCGGCCGCTGCTCCCGCAGCACCAGGCCGTCCGCTTCCAGGGTGCGCAGCGTCTGGGCGAGCATCTTCTCGCTGATGCCGCGGGCCCAGCGGCGCAGTTCCCCCCACCGCATCGTCCCGCTGGACAGCGCGACCAGGAGCAGGACACCCCAGCGGCTGGTGATGTGATCCAGCAGTACCCGGGTCGGGCAGTCCGGAGTAAACGCGTCCGGCCCGGCGTGCAGCTCCGCCAGCGCTGACTCCATACTTACCTTCACACCAGTACCTTACTTCAAAGTGGGTACCGGCAGAAGGGAAGGTGTCGCGGACCTGCCCGGTTGTCACCGGCGACCGATACGGAATCCGAAGGGACCTCACCTATGCCACTCCTGATCACGGGCGCGACCGGCCACCTCGGCCGCCTGGTCGTCGAGCAGCTGCTAGCGGCCGGCGTGCCGGCCGGCGACATCACCGCCACCGGCCGGGCCACCGACAAGGTCAAGGACCTGGCCGACCGGGGCGTGCACGTACGCGCCGTGGATTTCGGCGACCCGGCGGCGGTGCGGGCGGCGGTGGCCGGCGCGGACCGCGTGCTGCTGGTCTCCGCGATGGAGCCGGGCGGCCGGGTGGCCCTGCACCGCAACGTCATCGACGCGGCCCGGGAAGCCGGCACCGGCCTGCTCGCCTACACCAGCATCGTCAACGCCGCCACCACGACGATCCGCCTCGCCGCGGACCACCAGGCCACCGAGCAGCTGCTGCGCGACAGCGGCGTGCCCTACGTGCTGCTGCGCAACAGCTGGTACCACGAGAACTACACCGGCCGGCTGCCCGCCTTCCTGGCGCAGGGAGCGATACCCGGCTGCGCCGGCCAGGGCCGGATCAGCGCCGCGGCGCGGGCCGACTACGCCGCCGCGGCGGTCCGGGTGCTGACCACGGACGGGCACGCCGGCCAGGCGTACGAGCTCGGCGGCGACGAGCCGTTCACGCTGGCGCAGCTGGCCGCCGAGATCAGTGCCCAGTCGGGGAAGCAGGTCCGGTACACCGACCTGCCCGAGGCTGAGTACGCCCAGGCCCTCGAGGCCCACGGCGCGCCCGAGCTGATGGCCGCCATGGTCGCCGAGACCGACGCCGCCGCGGCCCACGGCGCGCTCTACACCGCCAGCGGCGACCTCACCGCCCTGACCGGACGGCCCGCCACCACCCTGAGCGCCGCGGTCGGCGCGGCGCTGCGCGCCCTCGACGGGAACTAGCACCACGTTGTCTTCAGGGCGGCGGCAATCGGATGACGGTCACCAGTGGCGCACCTGGCTCAGCCCCGGCTAGGGCACGATAGAGAACATGCGGCTAGCCCCGGAAGAGCCCGAAGCCGGTCCGTGGCGCGTAGAGCGGCTGACCACCCTCGTCAACGCGGCGACCAGGCGCAGACCGGACCAAAGCCGTCCGGCCGTGCTGGCCGTAGACGGGCGCAGCAACAGCGGCAAGACCACGCTGGCCGCCCGGATCAGCGAGTTCGTCCCCGGATCCGTCGTCATCCACACCGACGACATCGCCTGGGAGCATTCCCGCTTCGGCTGGGCCGACCTGCTGGTCGACGGCATCCTGACCCCCCTGCACCAGGGGCGAAAGGTCAGTTACCGCCCACCCCGATGGGACGAGCACGGCCGGGCCGGATCCATCGAGGTCCCGGCCGGCTGCCCGCTGCTGATCATCGAAGGCGACGGGGCCGGCCGCCGGGAAGTAGCCCACCTGATCGACACCCTGATCTGGGTCCAAGCCGACGAGAGGGAGCTAGCCCGGCGCTCCGCCGCCCGGGCCGCCAACCGCCCGGCGGCCGACCTGGCCAATCGCCCCGCGGCCGGGGCGCCGTTCGACGAGGACGGCTGGCTGGCCGAGGAAATCCCCTTCAACACCGGCCAGCGGACCTGGGAACGCGCCGACACCATCGTCTGCGGCACCCCCGAGATCCCTTACCACCCGGGCACCCAGGTCGTCATCGGCCGCTAAGCGACGGGCGGCTCCGCCACCCTTTCCGCCCGGATCCAGTCGGCCCAGCCACGCTCGCGCATCAGCTTCCGGAACCGCGCCATGCGCGGGTCGGACTCGTCGGCGAGCGTGGCTAGCAGGTCGTATGGCAGGTCGTCGTGGGTCCATTCGCCGGGGTTCTCGCTAGCGGCGCCGCCCTGCTCGAGCAGGGCGGCCAGGATGTCGGCCAGTTCCTCCGCTCGCGGGTCGTCGGCCACGTCGGAGTCGAAGAGCTCCGACGCGAGGCGGTAGAACCGGACGAGCTGCGGATCATCGAGCTCCGCGAGCTTCGCGGGCATCCACTCGCGGACGTGGTCGGGCCAGCGGGCCGCGACCAGGATCCACGCGTCCCGCTCGGTCGCCACCATGCGCTCTGATGCCCCGATCTCCCGGAGCCGGTCGAGATAGAAGGTCACCTCCGCCGGGAGCACCAGGCCGTCCCCCGCCGCGAGCTGCGCGACCTGCTTGCGGCTGGTCTCGAGCCGTTCGATCTCGTCGCGCAGGTGGCTGTCGATCTCTTGGATCGCTTCGGCAAAGGCGGGCGCGTCGGCTTGGAGCAGCTTGCCGATCTGGGAAAGCGGCACGCCGGCGCTGGCCAGGGTGCGGATCTTGATGAGGGACACGGCTGCCCGCGGGCCGTACCGCCGGTAACCCGAGGCGTCCCGCTCCGGTTCGGGCAGCAGTCCGATCTGGTGATAGTGCCGCACCGCCCGCACGGTGACGCCGGCGTACGCCGCCAGTTGACCGATCGTCAGCATGCTCTGATCATGTCCTGCGGCGGTAGGTGATGGTAGCGAACACGTAACCCGCGACGAGGATGCCGGCGCACCAGGCGAGGGCGGTCCAGATACCGGTGCCGGCCGGCCTTTGGGCAAGCAGGTCGCGGATCGTGTTGACGACGGCGGTGGCCGGCTGGTTGTTGGCGAAGGCGCGCACCGGCCCGGGCATGGTGCTGGTCGGCGCGAAGGCCGAGCTGACGAACGGCAGGAAGATGAGCGGGTAGGCGAACGCGGCCGCGCCGTCCACGCTCTTCGCGGTGAGGCCGGGGATGACGGCGAGCCAGGTCAGGGCCAGGGTGAACAGGATGAGGATGCCGACGACGGCGAGCCAGGCCAGCACTCCGGCGCCCGAGCGGAAGCCCACGGCGACGGCGACGCCGATGACGGCCGCCAGCGAGATCACGTTGGCGGCCAGCGAGGTCAGCACGTGCGCCCACAGCACGCTCGACCGGGCGATCGGCATGGACTGGAATCGCTCGAAGATCCCGCCCTGCATGTCGGTGAACAGCCGGAGCGCTGTATAGGAGATGCCCGAGGCGATGGCGATGAGCAGGATGCCGGGCAACGTGTAGTCCACGTACGAGGTCGTCCCGGTCCGGATCGCCCCGCCGAGCACGTAGACGAACATCAACATGATGGCGACCGGCATGACCGCGGTCGTGATGATGGTGTCCGGGCTGCGCGTGACGTGGCGCAGGGTCCGTCCGGTGAGGACGGCGGTGTCGCCGAGGAAGTGCATTTTCTCTCTCCTTTCAGCCGCGCGCGGTGACCGCGAAGAAGATGTCCTCGAGGGAGGGCTGCTTCTCGACGTACTCGACCGTGGCGGGCGGCAGCAACTGCCTGAGCTCGGCCAGGGTGCCGTTGACGATGATCCGGCCTTCGTGCAGGATCGCGATCCGGTCGGCGAGCTCTTCGGCCTCGTCCAGGTACTGCGTGGTGAGCAGCACGGTGGTGCCACCTCCGGCCAGTTCCCTGACGGCCCGCCACACCTCGATGCGTGCCTCCGGGTCCAGCCCGGCCGTCGGCTCGTCGAGGAAGATGACCGGCGGATTCCCGATCAGGCTCATCGCGATGTCCAGCCGGCGGCGCATGCCGCCGGAGTACGTTGACGCCCTCCGGGCGCCCGCCTCGGTCAGCGAGAAGCGCCTCAGCAGGTCATCCGCGATCGCGCCCGGGTCCTCGAGATGCCTCAGCCTGGCGACCAGGACGAGGTTCTCCCGTCCGCTGAGGATCTCGTCGACCGCCGCGAACTGCCCGGTGAGGCTGATGGACTCGCGTACGTCGGCGGCTTGCGTCGCGACGTCGAAGCCGTTGACCCGGGCTGTCCCCGTATCGGCCTTGAGCAGCGTGGACAGGATCTTGATCAGCGTGGTCTTGCCCGCCCCGTTCGATCCGAGCAGGGCGAAGATGGCGCCCGGCGCCACCTCGAAATCGACCCCGCGCAGCACGCGAAGTTCCTTGTACGACTTCTCCAGGCCCTGCACACCGATCGCGGGCCCCTGGGCCCGGCTGGTTGCTCGTGGGATGCTCATGACAGCCAGCATGAAGGGTTGACGCTGCGTCAAGGTCAAGCGGCGGGCGACGCATCAGTAGCGTTGAAGCCATGGAGCTCGACGCCGCCCTCGGCCAGTTCTGGGCGGCCGCCGACGCCCGCCAGCTAGGCATCGACGCCATCCAGGTCACCGCCGGCCAAGACCTTTATGCCGAACGTCACCGCATCGACACCATCCGCCGTGACGTGTTCTCGGTCTCCAAAACCGTGACCTCACTAGCGATCGGCATGCTCGAAGGCGACGGTGCCCTCACCCTGGACGACCCCGTCCTGGCCCACCTGCCGAGCTAGCCGGCCGCGTCGTCCACGCCATCTCCGGGCTGGAGCACATCGTGCCCGCGCTGGCCTGAGCGCCACTAGCCGGCCGGCGGCAGGTTCTCCACCTGCTCCTTGGTCAGGTTGAGCCAGATCCCGTTCTCGACCTTGACCACCGCGCTGGCCGGGATGACGACCTCCTTGCGTCCCCACAGATGCCCCTCGCCGAGCAGCACGTGGGTCACCCGGTGATCGCCCGGATCGACCCGGACTCCCTCCACCCGCCCGATCGCGCCGTCGAGGGCATGGACGGGCTCCCCGCGGACGATGTCTTCCTCGCCGATCGGAGCAACGTCCTGGACAATGGCCTGCACCGGAGCTCCGACCCCCATCGGCGCCCCCAGGCCGCCGACCGCCAGGCCGCCGACCAGGCCGTCCACCACCTCCGTCTCCTCGGCCGCCTCGAGCCGGTCGAACTCCTCCATGGTGCAGCGCAGCCTGATGCCATCGGCCGTGTCCTGGACCAGGCCGAGGGGAACGAGCCTGCCCGCCCCCAGCCGGAACTTCGGCTCGATGACCAGATGCGTCACCGTCTCGGTCGCCGGATCGATGATCACGCGGGCCACCTTGCCGACCGGGCCGTCCGCGCAACTCGCCTCGGCCCCCATCGCGAACTCGGTCTCTCCGGCCATAGCTGCCTTCCCCTCACGACCATCGCGGGCATCTCTCCGGCCCACCGTAGCGGACCGCCTCCGGACTTTCCCGATCGCCAGATTGAGGGATCACGCCCTCGTAGCGAGCCGAGCTAGACTCGGGCGCATAGGCTTCCAGGTCACCAGCGTTCCCGGCGGGCTGAGTCGTATGGCCGCCACCTTCCTTCGCGTCCACGCTGTCCGGGTGGAGCGGCTCCCCGTCGAGCAGTACCGGGCGAGGTGGCTGAACCGGGGCATTCCCGTCGGCGTCATCGACCGGGCGGGGCGTGCGGTACTGCCCGGGGGCGCCCCGGCAGCCACCGCAATGCCACATCGACGTGGTCCTGGCCACCGCAGAGTCACATTGACGTGGCTGCCCGGGGCCGGCGCCGGGTGGCGGGCGGGAGATCCGGGGGCTGCCGGGCCGGGCCGGGCTGACGGGGCTGAGGGAATACCGGGCGGCCCGGACCGTCGACCATAGCCGCCTCCGGCCCGTTGCTATGGCGGCATCGAGCACCGCGCGAGCCGCCTCCGTAGCGTAGCCGTGCCCGTGCGCCCGCTTCAGCAGCTCATACGCGATCTCCGGCTCGTCCGCCGTGGCCCGCCCGATGATCAGCCCGCAATAGCCGATGAAGTCGCCTTCGTGACGGTGCCGGATGGGCAAGACCGCGAGCCCGGTCGCCGCCGTCCTGGCCAGCCCCTCCGCGATGAATTCCCGGGTCCGCTCAACCGTCGGAGTCCGCGTCAGGTTCACGCGTTGATCACGCAATGATGAAATGGAACCGCGGTCTGGCGGCTTGCTCCCCCGGCTACGGGCTGGCGGGGGCAGCCTGGGCGAGCTGGCGTTCGAGCAGCTTGGCGGCGCCCTCGCGCCAGCCGGCGGCCAGCGGCGCCGAAGCGGGGTCGGGGAAGATCTCCTCGTCCCCGGCCTCGACCGCGTCGAAAATGGCCCGCGCGACCGATGCGGGGGAGGCCTTCGGCACGTCGGATCCCCGGAGCATGTCGGTGTCCACCGGGCCGGCCAGGACCGCGTGCACGCTTACCCCCTGCCCGGCCACGCGAGCGCGCAGCGACTGGGTCAGGGAGAACGCGGCCGCCTTGGAGACCGAGTAGGCCGGGATGATGAACGGCAACGGGGCCAGAGCGTTCACCGAGAGGATGTTCACGATGGCCCCGCGGGCGCGGGTCACGGCGGGCAGGAAGGCCTGGGTCACGGCGTGGGTGCCGAAGAGGTTGACGGCTAGGTGGCGGTCGAGCATGGCCGGGTCACCCAGGTCGTCCGGCAGCGCGATGCCGGCGTTGTTGACCAGCATGTCCAGTGACCCGACCTGGCTGGCCGCCGCCTCGATCTGCGCCGCGCTGGTGATGTCCAGCCGCAGGGGCGTCACCCGGCCATCGGGGTGCTGCAGCGGCTGGCGGGTCCCGGCGTATACCCGGGCCGCGCCTCGGGTCAGGGCTTCGGCGGCCAGCGCCCGGCCGATGCCGCGGTTGGCCCCGGTCACCAGGATCGTCTTGCCTGTCATGGTCATGCCTGTTGCTCCCGTTGTCTTCCGGTGTGAGCCAGTCCGGCTCACCTACATCTGGAAAGACTCGTCGAGATCGGCAAAGGAATCGCTACCGGCGCCGGTACCCGTGCACGGAGAGCGGGAAGAAGACGGCGGTCAGCAGCAGCGGCCAGGGCGACGGCCATGAGCACCGCGTGGCCGGTGATCCAGGAAGCGCGGGCCCCGATGGGGTCGCCGAAGAGCTGGCGGGCGGCATCGCGCTAGAGACCGTGATCGCCGCGTTCCCAGCCGTAACTGACCGGCCCGGCGTCAATCGGGGAAGGACCGGGGTAGTCCGAAGCGCGTCATGACGTTGGTACTGAAGCTGGTGATGGCGGCGATGTGGTCGCCGGCGGTGGTGATGACCAGGAGGCAGTAGGCGCGGTAGACGCTGGCGTGGGGGTCGGCCAGGTACAAGCCGAAGGCGGGCTGGCCGTTGGCGCGAGTGGGTACCACGCGGTAGGCGCGGCCGGGGCGGAAGGTGACGGTGGCGTAGAGGCGCCGGGCTGATTCGATGCCGCGGTATTCCAGCATGGCCGGGGGCATGGAGAGCCTCACGTCGGTGACGAGCAATTCGATCAGGGCGTCCAGGTCGGCGCGTTCCAGGGCGCCGGTGAACCGGGCCACGAGCCGCTGTTCGGCGGCGGTGTCGGGCTGGCGTGCGGGCCCGGTACTACCGGAGCCGGCGAGGTGGCTGTCGACGGTGGCGCGGGCGCGTTTGAGGGCGCTCTGTACGGCTTCGTTGGTGGTGCCGAGCATCTGGGCGACCTCGGCGGCGTGGTAGCCCAGGACGTCGCGGAGGACGAGCGCGGCGCGCTGGCGCGGGGGCAGCAGTTGCAGGGCCGTGATGAAGGCCAGCGAGATGGCCTCGGTGGTCTCGTAACGGGCCTCCGGCCCAGGGCGCTGGTCGAGCAGGACGTCGGGGTAGGGCTCCAGCCAGGGCGGGGCGTCGCCGGCGCCGGTGGGTTCGGGCAGGGTGACCTCGGGCAGCGGGGGAGCGATGCGAGGGCGCCGGCTGCTGGCCCGCAACATGCTCAGGCACCGGTTGGTCGCGATCTGGTACAGCCAGGTCCGGAGCGAGGACCGCTGGCCGAACTCGCCGAGGTTACGCCAGGCCGACACGAGGGTCTCCTGGAGCGCGTCCTCGGCGTCCTGCAGCGATCCCAGGATGCGGTAGCAGTGCACCTGCAACTCGTGGGAGTGGCCCTGGACCAGGTCGCGGAACGCGTCGTGGTCGCCGGCCCGAGCCCGGGTGATCAGGTCCGTCGTGTCCAGCTCCATCGGCCTGCATCCTCGCTTTCTTCTTTCCGCCGGGCTCGTTCGGCTCGGCCAACCATAAAGACGCCGTCGGCCGGACGGATTGGGCGGCGTCGCGCCGACCAATTCCGGGCGGGCGGCGGCATCTACCCGGTTGGAGGCGCTCCCAGTCCGGGGCGCGCCCCGGAACAGAAAAGGAATCACAGATCATGGCCACGTACGTTTTCTCCTTCCGTGTGCCCGCCGGCTACGCGCCCGACGCCGGGACGCCGGCCGAGTGGCGGGCCTGGTTCGGCGGGCTGGGCTCGGCCCTGGTGGACGTCGGCCACGCGGTGACCGAGTACGCCTCGGTCGGCGAGGTCGGCGGCAGCGGCTCCCGGATGATCGCCTACTCGGTGGTATCCGCCGAGGACATGGACTCCGCGCTGGCGCTGGCCAAGGACTGCCCGGTGCTGCGGGTCGGCGGCGGGGTCGAGGTCGGCCCGGTGATGGAAGCCGCCGGATCATGAGCGACGTCATGACCAGATCGAACGGGGTCGTTCCTGGCGACCGCGCGCGGCAAGGTCACGCTGGCGCTGCTGTGCGCGGTGACGTTCCTGGACGTCATGGACGGCGCGATCGTCAACGTCGCGCTGCCGACCATCCGTCACCATCTGGGGTTCTCGGTGCAGAACCTGCAGTGGGTGGTCAGCGGCTACCTGATCACCTACGGCGGGTTCCTGCTGCTGGGCGGCCGGGCCGCGGACCTGCTGGGACGCCGGCGGCTGCTGATCGCCGGGACCGCGCTGTTCGCGGTCTCCTCGCTGGCCTGCGGGCTGGCCGGCAACCAGGGGCTGCTGGTCGGCGCCCGGCTCGCCCAGGGGCTCGGGGCGGCGATGATGTCCCCGGCCGCGCTGTCCATCCTGACCACCACCTTCGCCGGCTCCGACCGGCACAAGGCGCTGGGCGTGTGGGCCGGGATCAGCGGGATGGCCACGGCGGTCGGGCTGTTCTTCGGCGGGCTGATCACCGAGGACCTCGGCTGGCGCTGGGTGTTCCTCGTGAACCTCCCGCTGAGTGCGCTGGTGCTGTTCGGGGCGTTCCGGATCCTGGCGGCCGACCGCGGCCGGTCCGGGCCGGGCGGTTTCGACGCGGTCGGCGCGGTGCTGGTCACCGCCAGCATGCTGGCGCTGATCTTCACGCTGGTGAAGGCGCCGGACGTGGGCTGGGCCGCGGGCCGCACCATCGGCGGGCTGGCCGCCTCGGCGGTGCTGATGGCCGCGTTCGTGGTCAACGAGCAGCGGCGCGGCCACCCGCTGGTCCCGCTGTCGATCTTCCGGATCAAGGGCCTGGCCGCGGCCGATGCCACCCAGGTGATCGCCTGGGCCGGGTTCTACTCGATGTTCTTCTTCGTCACCCTGTACATGCAGAACGTCCTGGGCTTCTCCCAGCTGCAGTCCGGGCTCGCGTATGTGCCGGTGAGCGCCGGCATCGGGGTCGGCTCGACCGTGGCGACGAAGCTGTTCGTCCGGACCGGTACCCGCCCGGTTATCGTCTCCGGTGCGCTGCTCGCCGCCGGCGGCATCTTGTGGCTGTCCCGCATCCCGGCCGATGGCACCTATCTCGGCAACCTGCTCGCCCCGCTGGTGATCATGGGGACCGGGCTGGGGCTGCTGTACGCCGGCGTGCAGACGGCCGCGAACGCGGGCGTGCCGCAGGAGCAGGCCGGATTGGCCGCGGCCCTGATCACCGCCTCTTTCCAGCTCGGGTCGGCGCTGGGCCTGGCGGTGTTCAGCGGCATCGCGGCCAGCCGCACCAGCCACCTGCTGGCCGCCCGCACCCCGCCCCCGGAGGCACTCACCGCCGGCTTCCAGCGGGCCCTGCTCGTCAGCGCCCTCTGCCTGGTGGCCGCCGGAGCCATCGCGCTGCGCGCCGCCAACACCCGCGGCCAGCCCGCCGCCAGACCGGAACCCCAGCCGAACCTGGAACCCTCCTACGACCCCGCATAACCCAGCACGACGAAATCCCGGGATGGCGTTGGACGCCATCCCGGGATTCGCCTAACTGCGGCGGTCAGCTGACCAGCGTGATCAGGTCGAGCGCGATCTCCCCGGGATCGGTCACGGCGTCGAACGAGACCACGGCGACGTGCGCCTTCCCGAACTTGTCCTGGGCCAGGTTCTTCCTCGCCGCCTGCCGGTAAGCGGCCAGGGTGGCGTCGTGCTTGCGGCCGTGGCCCACGATCGCGACCACGAACACGCGCTTGGCGGTCGCCTTCTCCAGCACCGGCTCGAATTCCCGCCAGTCGTCGGCCTCGCCGTCGGTGACCACGAGGGTGAGCATGACCGGCTGCTCGTCGGGATCCCGGTCGCCGAACTCCTCGTCGTAGTCCGCCAGCGCCGCCTTCCAGGCCGGCATGATGTAGGTCTTGCCGCCCCACTTGATCTCGCCGAGCCTGCGCTGCAGATTGCTGGTGTTGAGGTCGCCGATCTCGACATGCCGGTTGCCGAACCCGTGCGTCATCAGCCCCCCGAGCTCGTCACTGCCGTCGGCCTGCTCGGCGGCGGCCTCGCTGTCCTCCCGCTCCAGAACCCGGACCAGGCCGTGCAGCGCCTCGATGACGATGGCCCGGCGGCTGCCGGCATCGGGCCATTCGGGGCCGAACTCGTCCGCCGCCCCCCAGTTCATGCTGGTCGACAGGTCCAGCAGGAGGACCGGTTCCCTCTTGCGGTTGGCCGAGACCGCCGGGCGGATCTCACTGCGCGGCGTGCGGTTCGGGCCGCCCGTTTCTGCCCTCGCGTCGTTCACGACCGTTCCCTTTCCGCCGGCATCCGCTTTCCTGGTCTGTGCCGACACTTTGCCACGCCCGCCCCGGTACCGGCATCCCGGACGACGCGCTAAGACGAGATCCCGGCCGGGCGCACGGCCGGCCTCGGTGTCCTGCGGCGCCACCTCGACGTCCTTCCCGATCGGGTCCCACTTGATCAGCAAGACGAACAGCAGCCCGATGAGCGGCGCCAGCGCGATGTACCCGATCGTGGCCCGCTGCCCCACGGCCGACAGCAGCACCGGGAACGCGTAGGCCCCGATGATCCCGCCTACCCGCGTGATGGCCTGGGTGTACCCGCCGCTGATGCCCCGGATGTTCGTCGGGTAGGACAGCGACCCCATCGCGGTGCCCGCGTAGCCGGGCCCGAAGTTGTGCCCGGCGTAGAAGATCCAGATCAGGCCCGTGGCCACCGGGATGGCGAGCAGCGGATAGGCCCCGCTGATAACCGCCAGGCAGCCGAACGTGACGGCGAAGCCGATGATCGCCAGGCGACGTATGCCCAGCCGCTGGACGTTCATCACGCAAAGGACCGCCCCGATGACCCCGAACGTGTTGGCCACAGCCGACAGCAGCAGCACAAGCTCGACCCGGTTGCCGAGCAGGGCCGTGAGGATCTTCGGCGTGTAAAGGGAGATCCCGTAGAACTCCACCGCCTGCGTCACCACCAAGATGCTGACCAGCAGCGTCCTGATCCCGTACGGCGTCTTGAAGAGCTCCAGGATCGCCCCCGGCCGCACGACCGCCCGCCGGGCCTGCTCCTGGTCCTGTCGCTGGTCCGGCTCGACCACGATCTCGTCCGCGTAATACGTCTTCTTGATGATGTCGGCGGCGTCGTCCAGGCTCTCGTGGGCGGCCGACCACATCGGGCTCTCCGACGTGTAGAAGAACCGCAGCACGAGGACGATGACGGCCGGAATCGCGCCCAGGCCGATGGCGTACCGCCAGAGCGAATCGCCCACCCCCGCCGCGTAGACACCGATCATGACCAGGAACAGGACCACCGAGGCGCCCGTCGACATGACCTGCGCCAGCATCACGTTGCGGCCCTTGGCGCTGATCGCGTTGAACTCGGCGATAAAGGCCAGCGCGACCGGCACGTCCATGCCGACCGCGACGCCCATCATGAGCCGCCAGAACCAGAAAAGCTCCACGTTCGGCGCCGTCGCGGACAAGATCGTGACGAAGAACAGCAAGACGAGGTCGAACAGGAACATCTTCCGGCGCCCCAGCCGGTCGGTGAAGTAACCGCCGATGAGGCCGCCCACGAGGGCACCGATGAGCACCGCCGCGCTGAGGAAGGGCAGGCTCTGGAACCCGAAGTTCGAATGCGCGTTGAGGTGGAACGTGTGACTGATCTGGACGGTGCCGATCCCGAAGCTGCCCAGATCCCAGCCGTCCAGGAAGATGCTGCCCAGGGCCACCGCGGCCACCATGGTCGCCCGGCGCGGCCTGCGCCGGCCCGAGTTGATCAGCGAGTAGACGTCACCGGGATTACGAAGCACAAGGGCCGGGGCCATGGCACGGTCTCCTCTCCGTCCTCCGTGCGCTTCTGCCCCCGGGCGCCGCAGCCATGCCGTCTGCCGCCGTCCGCGCCTCAGGCGCTCATGTCACCCGGCCGCTTGCTGATGGTAGTAACGGGCCACGGCATGAAACGCCTCCTTGGGTTCCCAGCCGACGTCGGGATACGTCGTGCCGTGCTGGCCGCGCGGCAGGGCGCGGACGATGCTGAGCGCCGTGGCGTCGAGGTCGCGGCCCGGGTCCTCGCTGTAAGGCGCGAGGGGGAAGCTGAAGCTCATCACGAACGCCCGGTCGACGCCGGCCCGGCCGAGCAGCTCGAGCTGCTCGATGAGGAGCCTGGCCTGGGCCGGTTCATCCCGGGGATGTACCGTCCGCACCCGCGGCCGGATGAGCCGCCGCACGACCGGCAGCTGCATGCCCAGCAGGGACAACGGGGCCGCGTTGAAGGTGCTGAGGAGCTTGGGGTCGTCACCGTCCCGGCAGGCCGCGAACCCGAGCTCGGTGACGGCCACCGGCTTCCCCGCGCCCTGGAGCTTACTGATCTTGGCCAGGTACTCCTCGGTGCTGCGGGCCTGCTGGCGGTAGTAGTTGACGCCGACGACGTCGAAGTGGTCCCAGTCGACCCGCTCGAACGGCAGCGCGCTGTAGCCGACCGGGCCGCCGTAGACGCGGCGCACCGAGGCCGCCGCCTGCGCCAGGAACGCGCGCAGCGTGTCCTGCCCGGACAGCACGACCTGACGGAGGCGGGGCAGGCGGCTGCGCTGCGCCAGGGTGCGGCCCGGCACGATGCCGCGCATGAACAGGGTGAGCTCGTTGCCGACGCTGAAGGTCAGCCCGGCCCGGCCAGCGCCGCGCCAGCGGCTCGGCCGCGGCCGCCGCCGCGGTGAGATAGGACAGCGTCCGCCGGGGCGTGGCGTTCCACAGCTCAGGTCCCAGCCACACGCTGAGCCCGATGGACGCCGCGTAATCGGCCGCGGCCAGCAGCCGGCGAGGGTCACGGCCGCCCAGCCGAACGGCGTTGGCGTGCAACCCCGTCCTGATGATGTCCAGTTCCCGGCGCATCAGCGCCTCCGTGTAGTCGGGCCGCCAGTTCATGGACAGCGACCCCATCGAACGCCCGACGTCGTAGACCACCCCGCGCTGCCGTATCACCGCCACGGCTCATTCTGACAACCCCTAGTTGTCATGTCAACTAGGGGTTGTCAGAACACTGTTCGCCCCGCGTCAAGGCAGGTACCAAGCGCGGCGCCGCGCGAAGGCCGAGCGCGAGCAGCAGTCAGCCGAACGCTACCGGCACCTCGTCATGTAAGACCTTGATGACGGTCACGTTCCGGCCGCACAGGGTGGCGATGTCTTCGGGGTCCGACGTGAGGACGGTCACCGGGCCAGGCGCGGCCAAGGCTGTCGCGCTGAGCATCGCATCGATCGCATGCCGGTGACCGTGCAGACCGGCTTCGGCGAGGATGGCCGTTGCGCGGCGAGCGATCGGTTCGGTAACTGGTTCCACGACGACGCGGGACAGCGTCCACTCCAGCGCCGGCAGGCTGAGCCGCGGATGCGCCACTTCCACTACGGTGGCGGCACTAGTGATTACCCGCAGATCATCGGCCAGTGCCAGTGCCAGCCACTGGGTGACCTCCCGCGCTCGCAGAACCGCCTTCGCCAGTCCTTCACTGTCCAGCACAAGCGTGCCCGCCGGAGTGGCGGAAGCCCGGCTCACGCGGGCCGGGACTTGGGGCGACCTTGCTCGGTGCGCGCGCGCCGCAGTTCTTCACGCCGGGCGCGCACCTCTTCCTCAGTGACCGGACCGTGCTCGGCCTCCGCCACGGCGATCAGCTCGCTCAGGTCGTCCCGCTCAACCTGCCGGGCGACAGCCGCAGCGACGTAGCCTGACAAGCCCGACGGACCGCTGCGGGCGCGGGCCGCTTCCGCGATATCGCGAGGCATGGTAATCGAGTATTTTCCGGTAGGCTCACTCATGCTCCTTATCCTACCAAAAGTATTCCTCGAGGCGGGATCGGGGTTTCCCTCACCGACCTCTTGCCGCCCTGAGCGGGCTCTTCATCGTGGCCATCACGGCGTACTGGCAGCACGTAGTGCTAGATGACCGTACGTGCCCGGTGGTGACCTGGTACGCCCACATCCGCTCACCGGGGCCCTGGTAGAACAGCCACGAGCTATCGGCTGACCATGCGGTCACCGACAGCAGGAACGCAGCCGACGACGGGACCGCCGTCGCCTGCATGTTCCCGCCGGTCAGGTGAAGAACGAAGGTGCGGGCGACGCCCTGGCTTTCCGGCGGAACCACCGCCTCGGCCGCCATCACCTGGCCTGACGGCGCTATCTCGCTGGCCGACCAGGTCCAGTTACCTCCGTGGGTCGGTACCCATCCGGCCGTTCCCGGCGGCGCCGCGAACGAGCGGAGCCTTCCGGTGACGACGTCCAGCACCCGCAGCGTGCGGCAGGCGTAGTAGCCGAAATTACCCCCGTAGCCGAGGTTCTGCGCCGTTGACGGGTTCACGCAGTCACCGCCGTAGGCGACGAGGTGCGGGCTGACCGCGAAGCCCTCGGCGGACGACGAATACGGCAGCGCTTTGGGCGCGGTACCGGGAGTCCATAGCCAGAAGGGGCCAGCCACTTCGCCACGCGGCTCCAGCAGCAGGCCCGCGTCCGTTCCGGCGATCAGCTGAGTTCCCCTGGGCAGCGTGACCGCCGGGCCAGGCCGCCCGCCGGCCACCGGGACGGACCGCACCGTGACCACGGCGGCGCTGGCCTGGTAGGAGCCGTACTCGAGCCAGACATCGCCAGGCGCGGCCGACGCGGCGAAAGCCAGCGTGTTCCCGAGTACCCGCGTCTTGCCGGTCACGGCATCGGTGGCCCGGACGCCGTTGTTCGTGACATAGACGATCTCGCCGTCCACCAGCATGATCGGCTGATACTCGCCCGGGTCGGCGGCCGGAGCCTCCTGCCTGAGCTTTCCGGTACGCAGGTTGTCCAGGTAGACCGCGCCCTCCTGCTGCGGGCCGGCCGGCCACATCAGCACCGTCGTGTCGGTGCTCACGGGAATAGGGCCGGGTCCGTGCGGTCGGTGCCCGGTGGCGGCCCTCGGCCGGGGCTGGCTCGCCGGGTGGGGTCGACTGGGTCCGCGAAGACCGGCCAGCGCGCCCAGCGCCGCGGCCAGCACGACCGCCACCGCGACACCGGTCGCGGCGTAACGCCTGCGCTGGCGCCGCCGCGCCTCCTTGATGATCGCCTCGGCTTCTGCGTCGGGGCCGGATGCGGGCACCACGACCGTGTTCTTCATGACCGGCTCCTATGACACCTGCGCGATGATCTCTGCCAGCTCTTCTGGCCGGTACCCGCACCGCTGGGCCAGCGCGACCAGTTCGCGCGCCTTGGCCACCACGGCGCTTCGCTCCGGCCCGATGCCGCTCACCGTCACTCCCCGCCCGCGCCGGAACTCGACCAGGCCCTCGTCCCGCAGCGTACGCAGCCCCCGGAACACCGTGTTGGCGTTGACGCCGAGCACCGCCGCGAGGTCCCTGGCGGGAGGCAGCCGCTCGCCCGCGCGCGCCTCGCCGTCAGCTATCGCACGCCGGATTGCCGCCGCGACCTGCTCGTGCAGCGGTACCGGGCTCGAGTGGTCAATCTCCACTGTCGGCCTGGTGCTACTCACATTAGCACTATAACCCCTCGCTGTCCGGGCTCCACGCGGCCGCCAACCGGGAATGGCGGCTGCCACCACCAGGGTGTCGTCTGCAGCCCGATCCGGTCGACCACTTGACCCACCAGTACCCGCGCCGGCCGGGCGCGACCAGGCGCAGCGGATACCGTGCCGGCGGACAGGGAAGCCCCGCCCACCTGGGTCGCCAGCGGCAGCCGGCCGACGTCGCTCACCGGCAGCCGGATCCAGTACCCGGTGACCGAGCGCACGAGCAGGCTCCGGGCCCCATGCCAGGAATGTAAGGCGGGTCATTTACCGGATCTGCGAGCTATTTTTCCTGGTCAGGCTCCTTTGCAGTGGGCGGGACGCGGCCGGCGAGCCGCCCGGCTCGCCAGCAGACCGTGACACGGCGGCATCCGCTGCCCGAATCGGGCCGCAATATCCAGTCATACCTCAACTTCAAGTCGAGACATTTCAGGCGCAGACCATGATCATGGACAGTTTCTGGCGCTATCTGACGAAAGATGTCCATGATCATGAAACAGCGCCGTGCGGGGGTGCTTCTTAAGTTCCTGGCAGTGGCTCCGGTGCTCCGCAGCAGCGAACTGACCGGCACCCGCTCCAGTCCTGCCGTCACTGGCCAGGATCGACGGCCGGTACCGGCACCGCCCCGGCGGTGGCGAAGTAGAGCCCGGCCGCCCCGAACGTGATCACGACCAGCGACGCCAGCAGCAGCGACACCCACGGGGTGCGGCGGCCGCGGCGCAGGCCCCCGCGGACGACCCGGCTCTTCCACGACACGAGAAAAAGGATCACAAGACCGGCGATGCCATGGGCGATCGCCGCCCACCGCCCGCTGGCTGACCCGATCGCGACCGGGGATGCCTGGCGACATCGGGCTCCCTCCGGACCGAACGGGCGATAGTCCCCACGATCGGTCTCGCGACGAACCGCCTTGACGAAACGGGAGAAAAGTTTGAAGGTTGTTGCAACCTGAGCAAACAGGTTTTAACCCGAGTGAAGGGGTGGGGATGTCAACAAAACGAATCTTCATGACAGCGCTGGTAGCGGCCGCCCTGACCGGTGCGGCGTGCCTGACCGGCGCGACGGGAGTGGCCAGCGCGGCGGTCACGAGCACCGCAGCGGCCGCCAACGTCCCTGTCCCTGGCGGCCCCATGGTCAAGGCGAACGCCCCCGGCCACTCGGCCGCCACGACCGTCAGCGAGAACTGGTCGGGTTACGCGGCGACGGCGGGCAAGAAGCAGTTCACCTACGTGCACTCGAGCTGGGTGGTGCCCGCCATCACCTGCCCGGGCGTCGCCAACCAGTGGGCGTCGGAATGGGTCGGCCTGGACGGTTACAACACCCCGACGGTCGAGCAGGACGGCACGGACGGCCACTGCGGCGGCGCCGGCAACACGACGCCCAAGTACGAGGCCTGGTACGAGCTGTACCCGGCGGGTTCGGTGAACGTGTTCGCCGTCCACGCCGGCGACATCATCGACGCGTCCGTCAGCTACGCGAACGGCGAATTCACGCTAGCGGTGTCCGACCTGAGCACAGGCAAGACCAGCAGTACCACCGCGGCCTGCGCGGACTGCGCCCGGGCGTCGGCCGAGTGGATCATCGAACGGCCCGCGCTGTGCAACAACGCCCTGACCAACTGCTTCCTCACCGAGCTGGCCGACTTCGGCACCACCACCATGAGCGGGGACGAAGCGCAGGTCACCGGCGGCAACGTCAAGGGCGTCGCGGGCTTCACCAACATCCCGATCAACATGGTCGACCCGGTTTCCGGCGGCGGCTTCATCTCCCTCGACACCGTGGGCGCGCTGAGCGGCAAGTCGTTCACGGCGACCTGGGACCGTTCGGGAAATACTGAGCCGATCGACCTCGGCTGATTGAGCCCAGGCGGCCACATCACCGGGTCCGGCACCGGTCCAGTCAGGATCGGTGCCGGACCCGACGTCGCAGGTGATCCGGCCGGCGCCTCGCATCAACATCAGCCGTCAGGGCAGGCCGAGGATGTGCAGGAGGTCACGGAAGTCCGCGATCGTGTAGTCGGGCTGGCAATCCCGGTAGGTCTTCTGGCCCTGATCGGAATCGAACATCACGGTCGTCAGGCCGGCTTCCCGCGCTCCGTAGATGTCGCGGTACATGTCGTTGCCGACGTACAGCGCGTTCTCGGCCGCCGTCCCCATGCCGTCGAGCGCGGCGGCGAAGAGCCGCCGGTCGGGTTTGCGGTACCCGTAGTCGCCGGACACGATGATCGGGTCGAAGTAATCCAGCAGGCCGACCTTGTGCAGCTCGCCGCGGGCGTAGGCGCTCTGCGCGTCGGTGATGATCGCGAGCGGGCCGCGGGCGCGCAGGACGTCGAGCACCTCGCGGACGTACGGGTACAAGCCGAGTCGGTGCCGCGACACGCCGCGGGTCATCTCGGCCACGAACAGCGGCAGCTGCTGGCGCTTGCCCGCGGGCAGGGCACGGGTGAATTCCGTGGCGTGATCGTCGATGATGCTGCGCCAGATGCCGACGGCGTCGAACTCGGGGTATGTCTCCGGGCTGGCCCGCAGCTGCTCTTTCATGATCTGGAAGTAAAGGTCACGGAGCTCGTGCCGGTGCAGGTCGATGCCCTGGTACGTGAGGAAGTGAGCCGCGGCCCGGAAGACCTGCTCGTCGCCGTCATCGGTCAGGATCCGGACCAGGGTGCCGTTCACGTCGAAGGCCACCGCTCGGATGTCCATGCTCTGGGCTAGGTCCCCTCGCTCGACAGGACGTCGCCCCCGAGTCTAGGCCGCTCGCAGCATCCGCTTCGCCTGCCGGACGAGCCTCCTGCCGTAATCCTGGCTGATGTAGCCGTTGCGCGCGACCCGCAGCAGGTTCAGCGCCATGTAGAACGGCACCCGGTCGGTAATCGACTCGAACGCCTGCTCGCGGTCGGGAAAATGACTGCTGTACTCCCACAGGAAGTGCCCGATGAACGGCTCCGCGTTACGCCAGTCGCCGGAGTCGCGCATGAACACGTGCTGGAGCTCGCCCGCCACCCGGCCGACGTCGAACATCCGGTCCCCGCGCTTCATGCGCTCCAGGTCGATCGCGGCCACGTCCAGTCCGTGACCGAACAGGAAGTTAGCCGGAGTCGCGTCGCCGTGCAGCCAGACCTGGCGGTCCTGCCACATCTGCGGCCGCTCCCGCCAGCGGTCGCGCAGCCCGCCGAGCTCGTCGACGTCCTGCTGCCCGATGCGCCCGGCCCGGCTGAGCCTGCCGACGATCGTGTCGAAGTACCGGCACTCGGGATCGAAGTCCACGGTTGCCCCGTTGGCCGTCCGGTTGTGCTGGGTGGCGAGGAAGTACGCCAGGGCCTTCAGCCGCCAGTACAGGTGCGCCTCGTCCCCGTGCTGCGTGGCGCGCGCGATCGCCTGGCTGAATTCCTCGCCGGCGTAGTACTCGACGGCCAGCACGCCGTTGATATCGCGGCTGAGTCCCAGCGGGCGGATCACGTGGTGCGGCGACCCCACCAGGTGGTACCGGCGCAGCGTCTCGAGCCCTTCGTACTCCTGGCGTGCCATCCAGGCCGCCTTGTCGAGATCCGTCGCGAACCTCGTGCCGTAGAACTTGCAGATCACCTTGGCCCCGCTGAACTTCTCCTCGTACGCGTAGACCTCGTTGCTCCCGCACAGCCGGAACGCCCGGAACGCCAGCCGCGGTTCGCGCACCTCCAGCCGGTCACGCGCGATCCTGCCGAGAAAGCCGCTCAGCGGATCATCCCTGGCCACATAGCCGACATACTTCCCGTTCATCGAACTTCCCCCGAGCTCCCCGTGTGCGCAGTGTCCCCGTCATCTGACATTCACCGCGCCGTCACCTGAACAGAGCCCCTTTGCCCGCTTCTGATACAGAGATCAAGCCGACGGGCGGCTTCGCGAGCGCGCCATCCTCAGCGCGCCCCGACGGGAACCTGGCTGATCTACCAGATAGCCGCTACGACCCCGCCGGCGCATGGGCCAGCGTGACCGTAACCGACCGCACGTGCGAAGGTACGGTCACGGTCCCGGCCGCGTTATCCACCGTCCCCGCCGACGCCGAGGCGATGTCATGGACGAACGCGGGCAGGTCGAAGACCACCGGTCCCGCGAGATCGCCGGTCAGCTTCAGCGTGACCGCGTCCCCACGCGTGGTGATCCGCACGCCGATCCGGTGACCATTGGTGCCGGGGAAGTTGGAAACCGCGATCCGCTGCCCGGACCCCACCCAGCTGTTCGGGACGCCCCGGCCGACGATCAGCGACCCGTCGGTCCGCTGCGACACCAGCGAGTCGAGCAGGCCGAGGGTCCCCATGGCGATGCCCCACGAGTGCGGGGACGAGCCGCCGCCGCTGGCCGGGTGGTTGCCGATCCACGGCGACGTGCCCGGCGGGGTCGAGCCCTCCCACCAGGCGTACGGGCCGGCCTGGTCGGTGTTGATGAGGAACTCCAGCGCGCGGATGCCCTCGTCGCGGTAGTTGCTGCTGGCCAGCCCCCAGGCGCCGTACGCGCCGTTGTAGGCGGTGGACCAGAAGCCCTCGCCCGGATACCCGCCGAACGTGTCCGCCGGCAGCAGCCCCTTCAGCCGGCCGAACCCGTACAACAAGGTCTTGCCGACCCACTCGCCCACGGTTCCGCCCGCCGGGCCAGCCGTCGAGGCGCCGAGCAGGTAGCCGTTCCAGGCATAGTTGAAGTAGACGCCGGGCGCGGCCCAGTTGGCGTCCTCCGGGTTGGAGCAGCGGTTGGCGGTGTTGGGCTCGACCATCGAGCAGGGGATGTAGTCGAGCTTGTTCGTGGCGATGGTGGCCGACAGCGTCTTGTTCACCGCCTTCAGCAGGCTGGCGAACTGGCCGGCCGCCCACTGCTCCTGGGCGGTGTTGCCCAGGACCTTGGCCAGGTACTCGTAGCTGGCCAGGCCGAGCAGGGCCTCGTAGTTGTCACTGGTCCAGTAGCCGTTGGCGTCGATGTCGTTGGTCTGGCCGATGATGCCGCCCGGCCCGGTCCGGTCCGCCGCGATGATCTTCGCGGTCGCCTCGATGCTCGGCTGCGCGGTCGCCCCGAGCGGCCCCGGCGAGCTGAAGCGCGAAGCGAGGAAGCTCTTGTCACCGGTCTTCTCGACGTACACGGCCCACAGCCACGAGTAGACCCACGTCCCGTCCGAGTACTGGGTGTTGGTCCCGACCACCTTGTCGACCTCGTCCAGCAGCGCGTGAGCATCGGTGAAGAAGCCCTCGTTGAACATGTTCGCGAGGATGCCGATGGTGTCGTGCTCGAACTCCGCGTGGTAGCCGTTGGTGCCGACGTCCAGGGCATTGCCGCTGCGGTCGATCTGCGTGTACGCGAAGTCGGCCTTGTAGGCGTCCACCAGCTGCCGGTCGGGCAGGCTGAGCTGGGTGATCCCGGCCAGCTGGTGGTTCCAGAACGCGCGCATGTGGGCGAAGTGGCCGTCGTAGCCGCCCGCCGCGGCGAGCTGGGGCGTGGTCGGCCAGGAGTAGGTCCCGCCGAACTTGTCCTCCGCCACCACGTAGTCGTGGTCGACCGTCGCGCCCGGCTTCACCTGGTTAGGCGCGCTGTTCAGGGGCACCAGGCCGGTCGACGGCTGCGGGTCGACGGTGACCGTCTGGCCGGTCGGGTTGTGCACCGCCACCCGGCTGTAGATCAGGACGAACGGGTGGCCGCCGATCACCACGCGGTCGCCGAAGTTCGTGATCGAGACCTTCGCCCCGGCCGAGGTGAACCTGGTCACCAGCGCGGGCAGGTACCCGTCGGCGTTCGTCCAGGTCGTCGGCGAGCTGTTGTAGACGCCGAACCCGTACAAGGTGTCGATGCCGTTCGGCACGTAGAAGCTGCCCCCGAGGCAGGCGTTCGCGCCCTGGTTGTTGCCGAGCCAGCCGATCGCCGATGAGTCCGTTCCCGTGGTGAAGTTCGGGCCGCCGCCGGCCGGGCACGGGTACGGCGGCGCGACCGCCGCCGAGGCCGAGGCCGAGGCCGCGCCGGCTACCGCCGCCCCGGACGCTGCCAGCACGATCGCCAGCGTGGCGGCGGCCAGCCGCCCAGGCCGCATGAGCTTTGCCATCGCCAGATCTCTCCCATCGACACCACGTCGGGTCCTGGTCGGATCCAAACCATATGGCACACAAGCTAACAAACCTCAGAACCCGAGTCACGTGCCCCGTCAGCTGACCAGCGTCGACCAGGTCGAGGGGGACGAGCCAGCCCGGTCCTAAGGACAGGTCTTCGTCAGCTCGAGATACCGGGCTCGCAGATCACCGGGCCAGGCATCTCCGCCCGAAAGGACACGGGCGAGGAAATCAGCGTAGGTGCCGGCCGCCGGGTCGAAGCCTCCGCGCCGCAAGGCGTCGTACAGCAGCAGGGCCAGCACGTGCATGCCGTCATCGGCGGTGGTCCACCTGGTCACCGGATCTCCGCGCGTGTTCTGTCCGAGCTGGGTGTTGAGGTACTGATCGAGCGCCTGGGCCGCGTCCTCCTCGGCGTAGCCGGCCCAGGTGTTGTCAGCCGGCCGCCGGGTCGCGTCCGGCGAAGCGGGCCGCGAGGAACGGGTCGGCGGCCAGCCCGTCGAGGAGCCCCTTGGCCGGATGGCCTCCCGGCCACGGCGGATGCAGCAGCTCGTGCACGGCGATATTGAGGACCCGGTCGGCGTCGTACCGGCGGTCGGTGAGAAAGCGCGTGCCGGTGACGCGGATGCCATGGGGCGCCGCCCAGCGCAGCACGCACAGCTCGACCGCCCGGGAGCCGAAGCGGACTCCGGTGTGCTGCTCGACCAGCGGCACCAGGTCATACCGGGCGAGAGACGAGTGCAGCTCAGCGCAGCGCCGGCGAAGATCATCCTCGGCGTGCTCGGCCCACCACTGGGCCAGGCCCGCGGCGCGCAAGCCCTCCAGCACGGCCAGCAGGGCAGGACGGACCGAGCGGAACAGCCGGTCGTCCGGCTCGTTCCAGCGCGGCGAGATCTCCCGCATGGCGCCGGGCAGCCGCTGCGGGTCCGCTACCGCGGCGATCAGGCCATCCAGGCCGTCCGCGGCACTCTCACCGGGTGCCGCGGCCGGAGAAGTCCAGAGCGCCAGGAACGCGGGCAACGGCTTGCCCGCCCCGTCCGCGACCTCACGGCGCAGCACCGACAGCCCGTCACCGGCTTCGGCCCCGGCGACCGATCCGAACCGCTCCTGCCACCACCGGGCGTCCTGCTCATGTCGGGAGGTGTAAAACGGCATCCCGGCCAGCAGCGGGATCAGGCACACGGCGTCGAACCACACCGACGGCCGGATCACCCACCTGCCGCCCCGCTCCTCGTCGGCCATTCCCCGACCTTTTCAGATCACCCGGCCTCACATCAACATCAGCCGCGGCGGTCAGCTCACGCAGGCTTCCTTCTTCGTCCAGTTTGCTCAAGAGCCGCCGGGTGCGCTGCCGCCCGCAACCAGCCACAGCTCCCACCGTAGCTAACCGCTGGAACGACCCGGGGTTCACCACCGCCCATGACGGCGTGGTCGTCCACGGGCCCCCGCAATACGGCGACATGCTCGGCCAGCTACTGCTGACCGGTAACGGCGGGCAGACCTGGCGCGTGGTCAGGTTTTTGACGTCCGGCTAGGAGTCCGCTCGGCTCGTTCGGCGGCGGCGGTGATGTTCTTGAGCATGCCGCCGAACACGACGCCGTGGAACGGCGAGATGGACCGCCAGTACGCGTGACCTGCGAGCCCGCGTGGCCGGAAGATCGCCCGCTGGCGGTAGACGGTCAGCCCGTCAGGGTCCTGGCTCACGGACAGCTCCAGCCAGGCCAGGCCAGGCAGCTTCATCTCCGCGCGCAGCCGCAGCAGTGCCCCCGGCTCGATCGCCTCCACCCGCCAGAAGTCCAGGGCGTCGCCGCTGAGCAGATGCCGGGGGTCGCGGCGGCCGCGCCGCAGTCCCACTCCGCCGGACAGCCGGTCGAGCAGCCCGCGGGCGGCCCAGGCGGCCGGGAAGGAGTACCACCCGTTCTCGCCGCCGATGCCCTCGATCACCCGCCACAGCGCCGCGGGCGAAGCCCGCACGACGCCATGCCGCGCGTCGACGTACAGGGATCCGCCGGCCCACGACGGGTCGTTCGGCAGCGGGTCGCTGGGCGCGCCAGGCGTCGCGGCCGACGACCAGCGGGTCGAGACGGCGCCCTCGCGGGTGTACTGCAGGGCCGCGGCGATGGCCTGGTCGAGGGTCAGCAGGCCGCCGGGCGGGTCCGGGATGTACCCGGCGATGTCTTTTTCGGAGCAGACGACCTCGTTCCGCAGGGATTCCACCAGCGGCCGGGCCAGGCTGGCGGGTACCGGCGTCACCAGCCCGACCCACAGCGACGACAGCCGCGGCGTCAGGATGGGCACCTTCACGATGACCCGCGGCGTGAGACGGGCCACCGCGGCGTACCGGCGCATCATCTCCACGTAGCTGAGCACGTCGGGACCGCCGATGTCGAAGCGGCGGCTGACCTCGGCCGGCAGCGTGGCGCTGCCGGCCAGGTAACGCAGCACGTCGCGGACGGCGATCGGCTGGATGCGGGTGTCCACCCACTGGGGAGTGACCATGGCGGGCAGGCGCTCGGTGAGGTAGCGGAGCATCTCGAACGAAGCCGATCCGCTGCCGATGATCACCGCCGCCTGCAGCGCGGCCGTCGGCACGCCGCTGGCCAGCAGGATGTCGCCAACCTCCGCACGGGAGCGCAGGTGCGGGGACAGGTCCCCGGGCGGCCCGGAGATGATGCCGCCCAGATAGACGATGCGCTGCACTCCCGCGGCCTTCGCGGCCGTGGCGAAGGTCTGCGCCGCGGTGCGGTCGTGCTGTTCGAACGCGTCCGTGCCCAGGGAGTGGACCAGGTAGTAGGCGACGTCCACCCCCTGCAGGGCGCGCCGCACCGCGCTCTCGTCCATCACGTCGGCGACCGCGATCTCGACATCGTCCGACCACGGGCGGTCGCTGAGCTTCCCCGGATCGCGCGCCATGCACCGGACCGCGTATCCCGCGCTCAGCAGCTCCGGGACGAGCCGCCCGCCGATGTACCCCGACGCGCCTGTAACCAGGCAGTTCAGTGACGATGACATGCTGTCAAGCATGACACGCCCCAACGAGCGAGCCGCCCGTCACTGTCCGTCCCCCCACTGCGGCCTAACACGCGACGGCGTCCGCTGGCGGCTGCAACTCGGGATAAAGGTCAAAGCACTCCTGTAGTGCCTCGACCGACGTCGCGCTCGCCGCCGCTTGATACCGAGCGGGCCCGGATCGAGGCCGATCACGTTATCCAGGATCGCTTCGGCACCAACGGCCTGCATATGCGACATCCGCTCGGCCGGCAGCGGCAGGCCCCGGACCTTCACCTCGAAGTTGTGGATCAGCAATCCGCGCACGATAGTGCCGAGCGCCTCGGCATCGGCCGGGAAGCCGAGCACGAGCTCTTTGTGGCGTCCGGGATCGGAGGTCGGGCTCAACCGCCGGTAGAAGTCGGTGATCTCGCTCATGAGCCAGAGGATGCCATTCCGCCGTGGCACCTTGTGTCAGTCATTGACGATCATTTAGCTGCACCGCCATCCGGCCTGCCGCTCCCGCTTCCGCAGGCGGAGGCAGGACGGCCACGCACATCACCGCCCGAGCCAGGCCCAGGCGACCCGCCCGCCGTCATCCCCGTCGATGCCCCAGTTCCCCGCCCCGGCGACCGCCGTCACCACATCGAACCCGTGCGGCCGTCCGTCGTCGCGCCCCCCGCCACGCCACGGCCCTCCGGCGTCCTCCACCTCGATCCGGAGCCGATCCCGGCCGACCTCGGCCCGGAGGGTGACTGCACCGCCGTCCGCGGAAGCACTGTGCAGGACCGCGTTGGTGACGAACTCCGACCCGATCAGAACCGCCTCGTCGACCCGCGGCCAGCCCTCCAGCCACCCGGCCAGCGCCGCCCGCGCCACCCTGACCTGCCCGGGCTCGGCCGGATAGGTCCCGGTATGACGGCGCGTCCCCGCCGTCGTGGCTGTCGTGGTCACTGTCCGTCTCCCTCATGTCCGGATTTATGTTTCACAGCCTGTCGCGCGAGGGCTACCGTTGGGAACGGAAACGACCCGCGTGCCCAGTGATCGCCGGCCCGGGCCCCTCCTCCCCGAGAGGATGCCGAACAAATGCCGAACGACGCCGACCGAGCCGGAACACCCGCAGGCGTATTCGGTGCCGAGCTGCGCTTCTACCGCACCCGGGCCAACCTGTCCCAGAAGGACCTGGCCGCCCTGGTCCACGTCTCCAACGACGTCATCAGCAAGATCGAGACGGGGGAGCGGCCTCCCGCTGAGGACTTCCCGCCCCGCCTCGACGCGGTCCCCGAGCTGGACACCAGAGGCGCCCTGACCCGCCTGTGGGAGCACCTGAAGAAGGGCCAGAAGCAAAGACTGTACGGCTGGTTCCAGGAATGGGCCGACATCGAAGCCCAGGCCACGGTCCTGCGCTGGTACGAGCCCCTCGTCGTCCCGGGCCTGCTCCAGACCGAGGACTACGCCCGCGCCATCCTGTCCGCCCGCCCCGACGGCAACCTGTCCGACCTAGACGAGCAGGTCGCCGCCCGCCTAGCCCGCCAAAACATTTTGGACCGAACGAGTGCCCCCCAGCTCTGGTGCATCCTCGACGAAAACGTCCTGCACCGCGCCATCGGCGGTGCCAAGGTAATGCGCAGCCAGCTCTACCGCCTAGCCGAAGTAGCCGAACACCCCAGAACCACTATCCAGGTCATCCGTGCTGATGGAGCCCACGCCGGTCTGCTGGGCGGATTTATCATCGCCGACCTGGACAGCAAGCCCTCCGTGGCCTACCTAGAGACTGCGGCCGAAGGGCAAGTCACCGACAGCTCCTCAGCAGTAGGTCACGTAGCTCTTACGTTCGATAGACTCCGGGCAGGAGCCGAGTCGTGGGCGACCTCTCGCGACCTGATCAGGAAAGTAGCCGAGGAACGATGGACGTGACCGGCATCGCGTGGCGCACGAGCAGTTACAGCGGCAGCAACGGCGGAGCCTGCATCGAGGTCGGCACCACCGGCCCAGCCATAGCCGTCCGCGACAGCAAGGACCAGAACGGTCCCCGTCTAGCCTTCGCCGCCAACACCTGGAAGACATTCACCGACCAGGTGAAGGCAGGCGCCTGACCTAACTGGCCTCGCCTCCGTCTGATGGACGACCTAGCGCAGCTGAGCGAGCCGATATCAGAGCTGCTGGCCCGCTGGGGCGTCCCCGCCGGTGCGGCCGTGGCGCCGACCGAGCGCGGCACGAACAACCGCACCCTCCAGGTGACCGCCGGGGATCGCCACTGGTTCCTGCGGATCAGCCAGAACCTGACCCCGGCTCAGATCCAGGCCGAGCACCGGCTGCTGGCCCGGCTGGCCCAGGCCGGCCTGCCCTTCGCGGTACCCGCCCCCGTGCCGCTGCCGGACGGCAGCACCGTCGCCGCCACATCGGGCGGCCCGGCCACCCTGTGCGAGCGAATCCCCGGCGTCCGGCCCGACCTCAGCCAGGAGCCCGCGCTGGAGCGGTTCGGCCGGGCCGTGGCGGAACTGGACGACGCGCTGGCTGCCGTTCCGCCGCAAGACACCCCGTACGACTGGCAGGACGCCCCGCTGCCGCCGCCCCCCGATGTGGCCGCGCTGGCCCGGGACCTGACGGCGGCCGGGCTCGACGCCGCCCGCGCCGCCGTCCTGCGCGACGGCGCGGACCGGGCGGCGACGGCCTGGGAGGGGATAGCCGGGCGGCTGCCGAACCAGGTCGTGCACGCCGACCTGGCTGTGTCCAACATGCTGGTCAGCCCGGACACCGGGGCCGTGACCGGGGTGCTGGATTTCGAAATGGCCGGCTACTGGATCCGGGCCATGGAGCTGGCCGTGGCCCTGGCCCTGTCCGGGGCAGCGCACGGGCCGGGCTGGCCGCGCCGGGCGGCCGCCGTCGCCCGCGGCGGCGCCTGGGGTGACCGGCTGACCGGCGCCGAGCTGGCCGCCCTGCCCGACCTGATCGTGACCCGCGCCCTGGGCTCAATGCTGTGGCGCGCCGACCGATGGCGCCGCGGCCAGTCCACCCTGCCCGAAGTCGCCAGCCGCCTAGACGTCCTGACCGGCATCCTGCACTGGCGCACGTCCGAGGGCAGCGAACTGACAGACATAGTGGCGGCCGCCCAGTAGGCGACACACGTGGCCGAGACTGTACCGCCATGTCTATTGACGGCAACGCGTTGCCGACCGCAAGTGCCTACCATGTCCATGTGGCCCTGCCGGAGCTGTCCCGCCGCGAGATCCTCCAGGCCGTGACGGAGTATGACCAGCTTGGCCGGGACGGGTTCCTCGAGAAGTACAACTTCGGCGCGGCCCGCTCGTACCTGCTGGTGATTGACGGCAAGCCCTACGATTCGAAGGCGATCGTGGGCGTAGCCCACGGCTTCCTTCCCGGCCAGAAACGGCTTGCCGCCGCTGACTTCAGCGGCGGCGAGGCGACCGTCGGGCGCCTGCTGAGACGTCTCGGCTTCCAGGTGACGTCAGGCGGCGTCTGTCCTGACGGTAGAAGAGCTGATCGAAGAGCTTTCCGCGTTGCGGCCGTACCGGTCACCGGATGGCCGCCAGGCGCTCTACCAGCCGCTCACCCTGCTGTGGGCCTTCGGCCGGGCCCACCAGGGTCTGGCGCGGATGACGCCATGGGGCGAGACGGAGACCGCGCTCGGCGAGTTCCTCGAACGCCACGGGGAAAAGCCACGGCCGTACTACCCAGTCACGGCGCTCTACCACGCTGGCCTGTGGGATCTCGGCGGCCCGTGGCCGGTGCCACCCTCGCACGACCACGCGCCCCAGCGCTGGTTCACCACCAACCAGCCGGCGAGCGGCCTGCCCGCACCGGTCTACAACCTCGTCCGGTATTCAGGCGAGGCCCGCGTAGCAGCGATAGCGACGCTGGTCGGTAAGTACCTGCCGGAAGCTAACGAAACAGCGATTCTTGATGATGCCGGGCTGGCGGATCCTGACGTCGCCGACGACGAGACCCCGGCCGATGACGTGATCGTGGTCAAGAGTCCGCTGGAAGAGGAGTACCGCCGCCTGTGCGGGATCGGAGCCGGTGCTAGCAGTCAAGGCACCAGGTTCGGCCAGCCGCGGACAACCGTGGACATCCTGCGCCTGGGGTCGGCCCGCCGTGCCGTACTGCTGCGCAGCAAAGGCCACTGCGAGAACCCGCACTGCACGGGTGAGGCCCAGGACACCACCGATGCCGGACGCCCGATCCTGGAAGTGGACCACATCCAGGATCTCGCCCTGGGCGGCCCGGACCACCCCGAGCAGATGATCGCGCTGTGCCCCAACTGCCACGCGATCAAGACCCGCGGCCGCACCCGGGAGCAACTGCGCCAGGAACTGTTCACGGTAGCCAGGCAGCGGCACGAGACGATCCTGTCGCGATAACCTCAACTTGTTGCCAAACGCGACAAGTCTGTCATCTTGACCATTCTCGCCTGCGATCTGGTCTTCCAGAATGGCTGGCAGCCGCTGTCTCCCGAGAATGAGCGCGTCTTGCCCCAGTAAATGGACACCGCAGCTGGCCCACCCAGAAAGCAGGAGCCCCGTGCAGCGTCAGCAGGAGGCGGCAGGACGGCCACCTGTATCACCCGCCGAGTACTGGAACCACGTCACGCACCCGTCTTCGCGCAACTGAAATCCCCAGTGGTCGGACATCGCGGCGACCAGCCGCAGCCCGCGACCGCCCTCGTCCTGCAGATCACCTGTCTCACGCAGCTCCGGCACGGTCTCGCCGCCAGCGTCAGCGACCTCGACTTTGACTCTGTTCGTGGAGCCGGACACGGTGACGCCGATGATGCCTTCCGGGCCCGCCGACTCGCTGTACCGCACGCTGTTAGTGACCAGCTCGCTGACCAACTGCACTGCTACGTCCGCCCACGGATGCCCGTCGAGTACACGGCCGGTAAAGTCCCGGGCGGTACGGACATGCTCGGCCAGCCCCGGAAATACGATGCAGGCTTCGAACCAGTCACCGTTGCGGGTCACCCCGTCCAGCTCGACGGGCCCGCCCGCGATCGCGCCAGCGCTACGGCCGGTCATGCCCGGCCACCAGGCGGGCGCAGCGAGCGGGAGGAATGAGGGTGAGGGAAAGGATGGAATGAGTAAGAGGCTGCCGCCGCACGCATCATCACCGGGCACCCCCGGTTTTCCTCGCGTCGTGCCGGTCGACCGCGGTCAGGAACCCGCGAAGCACGACGTCGAATTCTTTGAAGGGGAAGTCCGGCCACAGCGAGCTGACCATCTCTCCGTAATTTCCCTGCGGGTGCCGCTGCCGCCAGCCCGCGACAGCTATACGGATCCGTTTCCGCAGCTCGGGTGTGTCCTTTTCCCAGCCAAACGGCTGCAAGGCCTGATCATCCGACCTCGCGTCAGGTTCTGCCGCTCGTTCTATGGCGGAGGCCTCCAATTCGCGTATGCCAATTCGCGTATATCGGCAGTCAACCGGGTACGTGGCGTAGCCTGAAAGTGTGGACCCGTGGCCTTCGGGCAGGCAGTTCCACAGGTCTACAGGTCCACACCCCCGCGCGATTGGCATATGCGAATGGCGGACTTTCCGGGCACAGTCCGGCGGTTTATGCAGGACAGTGGGTTTTCCCTGCGTGGGCTCGCCCGCGAGCTGAACTACGATCCGAGCTACCTGTCGAAGGTCCTCAACGGCAGGAAGCCATGCACCCCGTCCATCGCCGCACGCCTCGATGGCATTCTGGGTGCCGGAGGTGAAATCGTGGACGCAGCAGCACCCCCGCCTGGCCCCGACGGTCGGCCGCTCGGCTCTGCAGGGTCACTTAACGGACCGGTCGCCCCCGAGCTCGTCGACTACTTCCGCGACCAGCTCGCCGGGCACTACAAGGCGGACATGTTCCTCGGCCCCCGAAACCTGATCCCCACCGTCCAGACCCAGACAGAGTTGATCGTCGCCCTACTCAAGAACGCCGAGACCGCGGTGCGCCGCGACCTGCTCAGCGTCGGCGCCACGTACACCGCGCTGCTCGGCTGGCTCTATCAGGACGCCGGGGACCTCAAGGCGTCCGGTGGCGGGACCTGACCCTCGGCCTGGCGCACCGTTCCACGGACGCCCAGCTGATCAGCTACGCGCTGACCAACAAGGCGATGATGGCCGTTGACCTCGGCGACGGCAGCGCCGTCGTCGACTTCGCCCAGGCCGCCCTTACCGACGAGCCCCAACTATGCCCGAAGGTGCGGGTCCTGGCCCTGCAGCACCAGGCGCACGGCCACGCGATGCTCGCTGACCGGAGGCAAGCCGACCGGCTGCTCGACACCGCCGAGATGCTCACCGGCCTGGTAGACGACGAGTACCCGTGGGGAAACGCTTGCCGCCGCACCCCAGCTACGTCAACGTCCAGCGGGCGACCTGCTACGGCCGGACAGGCAGACGGGAAGACACCGCCGACGCCGCCGCGCTGTGGGACGAGATCATGGGCGGGATGCCCGGCTCGCTGCGCCGCGACAACGCCGTGTTCCGCACCCGGCAGGCTGCAGCGCTGGCCGCCATCCCCGACCCCGAACGGGTCACGGCCATCGCCGCCGATGCGGCCGGCCTGGTCCAGGTAACCGGTTCGGCGCGGCTGCACAAGGAACTGATGGCGCTTCCTCGCCAGGCCGCCGCCTGGCGGAACACGCCCCATGGTCGGCAGCTCCGCGCGATCGTCGGCAGCGTCGCCTGACCGCCCAAGGAAGGTGCCCGATGTCCGAACCTGTGCCGCTGACCGACGACCAGATCGCAGACGGCCTGGCTGTGCTCGACGGGTGGGCCCGTACCGGGGACGCGATCGCCAGGACGTTCAGTCACACGTACCACGAGTGCCTGCACCTAGCGATGTACGTCGGGGCGAAGGCACGCGAGTTCGGCCACCACCCCGACATCGACATCCGGTGGCAGCAGATCCGTTTCATACTCACCACCCACGACGCCGGGGACAAGATCACCGCCCGGGACCTGGAGATGGCCACATACATCGATGCGATCGCCGCCGGGCACGGTGCCAAGCCGGTGCCCCTGGAGACCAGCTGACCCACTGATCGTCGGCACGAGCCTGATACGACAATCAGGTTTGCAAAGGAACCATGTGAAATTGACGCGCGCTGGGCTCAACCTGTGACTTTCCACAGCTCTGCTTGGAGCAACGACTAAACGGCCAGGAATGCAGCACGCGATTACTGTCGTCTACTGGACGATGGTCTAGCAAGAGCAGGTCGACCAGAAGTTAGCCTATCCGACCTGGCTGTACCCAACCTGTGGACAGCTAGATAGGTGTAAACCGTGACCAACGACTGCGTTGAGTCACCGACCTCAGTCACAGTCGACTTCTACGTCTAGTCGTCAGGCGCCGAGCTGCGGTACCAGTTGCGCAACAGATCAGCTACTGCGAAGATCGCCGGTGTGCCGCCGAGATTGTCGTACATCCCCTATAGCGTTACCGACATGTTGGCGCTCTCCGAAAACCAGGGCCCTTGCAGCCGTGAAATATATTTTGCCGAAGCGCGGCATGGCCTCTTGTGGCTGGTAGCAGGCACGAAAGAGGAGGCGGTAGCCTGTCGCGCCGCGATTATTTGGTCTGCGATGACCCGACTGAAAGTAGGCCAGCGGCGGACCAGTCTCTACTCGATCGGTCACGTTGTCGCCGACGCTAAGGGCGATACGGCAATCGTTATCGAAAAGAAACGGATAGTCTGATGCCGCCAGCTACGCAGCGCTATGCTACTGTTTCTCTTTTCGCTGGCTGTGGAGGGATGGACCTGGTGCCGAGCAATCCGGCGCGCGAAGGTGGTCTGGGCGATCGACAATGAGCATTGGGCCGTCGAGACGTATCGGCGCAACCTTGGCCGGCACATTGTCGAAGCCGATATCACGGAAACGCCAGTGCCCGAGGTGCCGTGCGACATCCTTCTGGCAGGTCCTCCATGCCAGGATTATTCCACTCTGTGGAATCACGATGGTCTTAAGACGGCCCGCGGCAACTTGTTCCGCCAGGTAGCCCGTTATCTAGATGTGCTGCGCCCGGCTGGGTTCGTACTGGAGAACGTGGCCGGCCTTCTGTCGGCAAACCGAGGGGCAGCCTGGACTCTCGTCCGGCACGCATTGCGTGCCCCGACGAGCTTTGCTGGCGGGCAGCAGGGTGGTTCCTCCGTCCGTTACGACCTTAGTGCGCAGGTCATCGACATGGCCGATCTCGGAGTTCCCCAACGCAGGGAGCGGTTGATCGTAGTTGGCGTGCGAAGGGATCTCGGCGTACGCCCGCCTGTTATCCCCACCCCGTTCGCTGGGTCTCCGGTCACCGTCCGTGAAGCTCTAGACGTTAATCCACTCCCACCAGACGCACCCAACCACGAGGTGGGGCTTGATAGCCCAGACGTCGTCGAACGACTCAAACTGATTCCGCCCGGTAGCAACTATGAAGTCATCCCATATGGGCATCCGCTCGCAGTACGTGGTTTGATAAGCCATGTGTACCGTCGGTTGGACCCTGACAAGCCCTCCTACACGATGATCGCGGGTGGTGGTGGTGGAACTCATGGCTATCACCACACCGAACCTCGACGCCTGAGTAACCGGGAGAAGGCTCGCCTGCAAGGATTTCCGGACGCCTTTGTATTCGAGCATGGCTGCGGACCTGGGAAGCGAGAAGCCAGATCCATGTACCCGCGGGTGCGCCGCCAGATCGGAAACGCAGTTCCTCCGCCTGCGGCCGAGCTCATAGTCGCCGCGCTCGCTGACGTGCTTGCGCAGGCCGGCGTCCGGCCACGTACAGCAAAGGAACTTGCCGCAGCTCAGCGCAGTCAGGTGCATCTGGCTGAGCGGATGTCCTCGCAGAGAAAGGCGGCTGGCGAGTGATTGGCCCCGAGCCGACATTAAACCGTGGTCCTGACGAATTGCCCGTGGTGGCCGCGCTTGCGTGCGCTATCTGTGTTCAGCGCAGACCAGGCCGGAGCGTACCGCGAACATTTTGCTGCACTGGCCGTCGCTCTTGGCGATGATGTTAAGACCAAGCTTGGAGCGTTTCTGACCAGCTGGGCGGAATCGGGGCAGCCAGGCACGGTTGTGCTCACAGGAAACGCTGGGACCGGCAAGACCGCTGCCGCTGAGGCTTATTGCCGGGCTCTCGGTGTGCCGCTACCTGCCTACGATGCCTTGGTGGAGGTCGGCCCGGCCCGGCGCGTCCTGAAGGATCTGTCTGGCCTGCCGGATCCCGCATCGCGCGCCCGAGAGCTTCAGCATGCACTTAGTGTCCATGGTGCCCAAACCCTAGTCTGCGCGAATGAAGGTGTGCTACGAGATGCTCTCGCCGACCTTCAGCTGCACGCCACGACCGAAACCCTTGAGGCGGCACTGCGTCATGGTGCTGCCCAGGACAGCGCCCTGACGGTGATAAACGTTAACCGGCAACGGCCGACCGGTCAGCAGCTGTGGGATCAGTTGCTTGACTATGTGACCCGAGCACAGTTGTGGACCGGTTGCACGGACTGCCCATACGACGTTGGTGGCTGCCCGATGCGCAGCAACGCCGAGCAGTTGCGTCGCCCAGATGTTCGTGAACAGCTGCGCACCCTGTTCCGGCTCGGCGCCGGCGAAGCTGTCCCGACACTTCGGGAAGTACTAGCGATCCTTTCCTGGGCCGTCGTAGGGCGGGAGTCCTGTAGCCGCGTTAAGGAACGCTATCGAGACCTCGAGCAAGCGGCGTTCACTGCTACGGATGGCTATTTCACCAGGGTCGTAGGTGGCGGGATGAGTGGTGACGCTGCCGAACGTTCGCCACTGATGGCTGGCCTGCGGTCGTGTGGTCTCGGTGACGTCAGCGATCTCCAGGTAGATGACTGGCTACGCGATGCTAACGGCGCTCCCAGTTCGGTCCGAGTAATAGCCGGCGTGGGCTTCCTCCGGTTTGACGGACATTCACCATCAGGGGTTACACCCCGGACGGAAGGATGTTCATCATGGAGACCATGGGGCGGAAGCAGCGTCGCCGCCGGTCGTTCACGCCGGAGTTCAAGGCGGAGATCGTGGAGCGGTGCCGGGCCGGTGACCGCACGATCGGTCAGGTCGCGAGGGACTTCGACCTGACCGAGACGGCGGTGCGGGCCTGGGTGAACCAGGCGGAGACCGATGCGGGCGAGCGGCCGGGGCTGACCAGCGATGAGCGGGCCGAGCTGGCGAGGCTGCGGCGGGAGAACCGGTCGCTGCGCGAGGACGTCGAGGTCCTGAAGCGGGCGACGGCTTTTTTTGCGAAGGAGACCCGGTGAGGGCCCAGTCCTTCATCGGGGCGGAAAAAGCCGCAGGCCACGGCATCTCTCGTGCGTGCCGCCTGCTGAAGGTCTCCCGTGCCGCCTACTACCAGCGCCGCGACGGTGCCCTCTCCCCGAGGGCCGCAGCGGACGCTGTCCTTGCCGCGAAGATCGCCAGCATCCGCACCGAGTCCAAGGGCACCTACGGGTCACCGCGGGTCCACCGGGAGCTGCGCCGCGAGGGCGCCAGCTGCGGGAAGCGGCGGGTCGCCCGGCTGATGCGCGCCGCGGGGCTCGAGGGCCGCCGCAAGAAGCGGTGGCGGACCACGACCATCGCGGACCCGGCCGCGGAACGGGCCCGGGACCTGATCCAGCGCGACTTCGCGCCGCGGCCGGGCACCGACCAGCGTTACGCCGGGGACATCACCTACATCATGACCTGGGAAGGCTGGGCCTACCTGGCCACCGTGATCGACCTGTCCAGCCGCCGCGTGGTCGGCTGGGCCCTGGCGATCACATGCGCACCAGCCTCGTCGAGGACGCCCTGGCGATGGCTTTTGCCCAGCGCCGCCCGGCCGCGGGCGTGATCTTTCATTCCGATCGCGGCTGCCAGTACACCAGTAAGGACTTCGCGGCCCTGGCCAGGGCAAACGGCGTGATCCTGTCCGTCTCCCGGAAGGGCGAATGCTGGGATAACGCGGTCGCGGAGAGCTTCTTCGCCACCATCAAGCGGGAGCTCATCAATGACCGGGCCTGGCCGACCCGGGCCGGGCTGCACCGGGCCGTCTTCGACTACATCGAGGGCTGGTACAACACCCGGCGGCTCCATTCCTCCCTGGGCTATCTCAGCCCGGCCGAATACGAGTCAATCCACCACAACGCCGCCCGCCAGGCGGCATGATCAACTCAAGAAACCTGTCTGCCAAAGCGGAGCAAGCCCAGGCGATCCCGATATCTCTAGTGACATGAGCGCCAGCCGACGCGGCCTGGCAGGTAGTCGTTCGCCGCTTGGACCGCGTCCGGACCAAGCAGCATGAGATGACCTTCCATGCCCTCGGTGAGATGGTCAGCACCGACGAGGACCCGACCCGCGTGGAGGACGGCCTCGACGCCCTGGTCCGTGGGGACGGCGGTGCTAATGCCCCGGCACAGACTCTGTGGCGGCAGCGGCTGTACTTCGAGGCGTCTGCCGAGCTTGGGGGAGCTGCCGCCGCGGCGCGGCGCCTGCTCTACTTCCGTCACGCTCACGACTTGGTCGCGCTTGCGGCTAAGGCCGCGAGCGGCGGCAGACACTGTTCATCGAGCTGAGCGAAATAGTGCGGGGGCTAAATTTCCTCGTCACTGGTTTCGCGAGTCCTGACGAAGGCTTGATCGTCCCGGACCCGGCGTGCCTGTTCGCGCGTGACCCCGGTGCGTTCCGTCCGGCCCGCCCCTCCCTGGTGCACAGCCTGGTCATCGAGAGATCGGCTCGCCGTGTCGGTCCCTGACCGCGGGCTGGTCGAAGAACTGCTCGACGTCGATCACATTGACGTTGACCTAGTTGTCGACGGCTCCAGCGACCTGGGCTGCGGATCGGGCCGCGAATGTACGAGGCCATCCGCGAAGCAGCTGAATTCAGCGGACCTGTCGGCCAGGGCGTTGCGGAGATGAACGATCTGCGTGGCTTCTACGGGCGTCTCGCTGCCAGCTTTCCCAGCCGAGGAATCGCTGCGCGTCGCCGACCCTGAGTCTCATCCGCGGCACTGCTCCGCATCACCCTTCCTCATTTCGCGGAGCGCTGATGGCTGCGAAAAGAACCGCCAACGGCAGCCACGGCTCACGCCCGGAGCGATCGCCGAGGAACTGTTCTGCCTGGATCCCGACCGTGACGAACGCGCACCTCAGTTGTGCGCCGAGACTCTGCTGACCCTGGTCCAGAACGGCTACCGTGCACCTGGTAGCTGGCCAGCTCGTTAGTCCGAAGCGGCAGCTATTCGCGCTGCGAAGCCTCGCCTTGGGTGAGAATTTCCTGGGCGGCCGGGATGACGGTCGCGCCGGCGACGACGAGACGACTCCCGCCGAATACGGTGCCAGTCTCGCTGCTGGTCGCGACGTGCGCAGCTCCACCACATCTGATCGCTGGCCCATCAGACCTTGCAAGGGCTCGTCGACCCGGACACGCAGCGTGGCAGCCAGCCGGGCGCATGGCTGCTACGTCCCTTTCACGAATCGCTGCTGTGGTATGACGCCCGCAAGGCCGGCACCAAGAGCAGCGAATACACAGTTCGCAAGGTCTACATGCGTGGTAGCGGCATCACTCTTGCCCGGCTGCTGGCCGATCCCGCCGATCCCGCCGCAGCCGAGCTCGGACTAGCGCCGCTGTCACCGCGATCCGCGAGGCACTCACCGGCGATAGCCCCCTTGCCGCGATCAGTGCTCGACTCGAGAGCGCTCCTGCCCAACGACGCGCTCCTACAACCGGCCGCCCGATCCTCGAGGCACGACGAGCAGGCAGCCTGGGATCGTGGCGCCGATCCGAAGCTCGCCAATCTGGCCGCCCAGCTATGCCGCCACGCCGAAGGCGTGATGCTGCAGGCAGGCGCCAGCGGCCCTGCCCGTCTCTGGCAGCTGCGTAGTATCCTCGCCCTTGACCTCGCCGTCCATGTCGCCCGGACTGCATGGCAGGCCACTGCGACCCCGGACGCCGAGCGCTACCTGCTGCTCAGCTTCGGCGACAGGTCCCCGTGCTCAAGACCCAGTCCGCCAGCGCTCGGAAGAGTCTTACCGTCGCGCGCGGATTCGGCTGAGCGACGCCACTGTGAGGACGCTTGCTCGCCGCATGCAAGAACTTGGCTGACGGAGGCGAACGCGTCGACTGGTCTTCGGAGTTCCTGTTCCGGCGAGGCTCTCAGACCGACGCTGACAGAGGCCAGCATCTAGCAGCCAGCTCAGGAAGCCTCGCTCGTCTCGCCGCCACAGAGGACTATCTGCGGATAGCGCGCGCGACGATCGAAACCGCCGATTACAGCCGTGGCGCCGAGGACGGCTTCCGCGTGCTGCTCGAATCAGTCGGCGTGCTCGTCGGCACCGGCAGCTACCGGTACCTCACGGCCGGGCCGGACTTGCTTGCGGCGTCTCGTCGGCGCTTTGTCCGCGCAGATGCCTATGCCCAGCCGCGAGTTCTTCGCAGCCGTCCGGCGAGAATGGGGCTTGGTCATCAACCAGGAATCGGCAGCCGACACCACGCTCGCTGCAGCAACTCGATGGCGCCGGCCTCGAACGCAACGCCAGGAAGGCGGAGAAGCTCATGAGTGACGCTGGCCTGGCGCTTGGGTTGTCAGACCGCACCACAATGGTCGGCGAGCGCGCGAGCCGGAGCAGGCGTATGAGCGCGCGCCTGGGCGCGGCGCTCGCCGAATACCTGCGCCGCCACCTCGCCCGTGGGCAAGGCAACTTCGTCCTGGTCGAAGGCGTGACCTCCGACGTTGCCGAAGGCATGAGCCGGGCCTGGGATGACTCGCTGCCACGCTGGCCGTCGTTTCTCCTGAGCCGCACCGGTTCGGTCACCATGCGCTGAGCGAGGTTTCCGGCACCCAGCTTCGCAACCAGCCAGGCACTGCGGGGTCGTGCTTGTGCTGTGCGACGGCGAGCAGGTTCCCGACCGCCAGTCGCTCAACTTGTTCGAATCGGTGTCTCCTAGCGTCCTGCTCGACAGCGCCGAGGGCATGGGCATCCTTGTCTCAGCAACGACCGCCCGTGGACCTCGACGGCCCGGCACGAGCGGTGCGCGAGGCGATCATCCAAGCCGACGTCGCGCAACCGCCCCAGCGCCTTGTCCGTCGCGGCCTACCTCGACCAGCTGGCGAGCGGTGCAGATCCGCTGCGCGCCCTTGCCGGACGATCGGCGCATTTACCGACCACGTGCGCAGACGGACGAGCGCGTCGAATCTGGCCGGGTCAGCGACAACCTCGCTCTCGCCGCTCGGCGAACCAGCGAAGACCTGCTTAAGCCAACTTCCTTCGCCGATCTGCGCAAGCGGGCTGAACGAGTGCTGGCGCAGCGGCCAGGCCTGCGTAGCCGGGCCTGAGCTAGCTGCAGGTCGGCCGACGACGTCATGGCCAACTGCAGGCCGGCAGCGCCGATTTGCTGTCCGGCCTGCGGTTCGACGAAGCGCGCGAGATCCTCGAACAGCGATCCGAGGCGCTTAGCGCCGTCGTCCGCCGGGAGATCAATCAGTATCCGGGCTGGCCTGCAGCCCAGCAGCCAGGCCACGATGCTGCCCTGGAGCATCTACGAGCAGCGCGCCGACGACCTCGGCCGCGGCGCTATGCAGCGCGCCGCGGCGCAAGAACTATGCGACCTCGACGACGCCCAGCAGCGGCAAGTCTTCACCAAGCCCACCCGCAGCAAGCTCGAACGCCTCCTGCGGGACAAGTCGGTCAACGGCAGCAATCCTTCCTGTCCAGAAGCCGCAATCGTGCGGGCGGCGCAGCAGCTCGGCGGCCTAATCGAACGCGTCCAGGTCCTTGAACCCAAACCGCCGACGCCCAATAGTCCGCGCTGCGACTAATCGCACCGGCGCCGGCCGGATCCTGACCCTCGCCTGTGCCCGGCTGCGTCTCGGTGGCCTGATGCACGAGTGGGACCAGGCCGGAGGCGACGTCGACGGCCTGCTGCTCCGTGCAGCCGACGACGAAGACCTGGGCGACGTGCTCGCCGCATTCGGCGACGCCGGCCTCGGCACTGGCGCTCCGCTGCCGTCTGCTGCAGCTGCGACTTGCACGCCGACGACGGCAGCACCGTCCAGGTGGACTGGCGTCCCGACCTCGACGACGTCGCGCTGCTGCGTTCCGCGCTGCTGCTTTGCCGAGGCGCCCGCGCTGACCCTTGACGATGCCCGGCGAGCCGACACTCCGTGCCTTCTGCGGTGCCACTAGACTCCGCATCGCCCAGCCGGTGTCCTGCGCCGCTGGTCCCGCTGGCGCGCACCCTGCAAAGCCACTGCCCGCGACGCGCTCGACCGCGGCCTCACCCGGCCATGCCTGCAAGCCTGGGCAGACGCTTGGACGAGACGTGTCGCCGAGCGGGAGGCCGCCAACGACGTCGAGCAGCGCCGAAGCCCTCGCCCTCGCCGGCGCTGTCCGCGGCGACCGCGGCGCGGCGCTGACCGTCCTTGCTCCTCTCAAGGCCGAATGGCTCGCGCAGTACCTCGAGGCCCTGTGGCAGCTGGTCAACCAGGCCGAGGAACCCAGCAGCGACGTGGATCCGGGCGACGCGGTCGCTGCCGCTACAGGCAATCGCCCGCGCAACCGCTGCCCATCATCCCGCCCATCTGCGCCTGCAGCACGCAGGACCGGGCGCTGCTGCCCGCCAGCGAGGGCCGTATCTGGAGTCTCTACGGCGGCGACACTACCCGCGACGAAAGTGGCTTCGCCGGCGAGGCCTTCCGCTCGGTAGTGACCCAACTGCTCACCCTGCAGCCGGAAGCTGCCGGGCATCTGCGCTGCCTTGCCTGGGGACCCGGCGCCGCCGACCTGCTCGCTGGGGAAGCCGTCCGGCTCATCGGCACCCGGGCGGGCCGTGGTGTCATCAGCAAGATCGAGATCTTCTGCATCGGCTCAGGCGAAGCACGACAAGCCGACCGCGCGAAACCCTGGCCGCCGCTGACGACGCAGCTGCGCGGCGAGCGCGACGTCCTTGCAACTGCGGTACATGGACGACCTCGACGAGGCCGTGACGTGCTCACGCCTGCCTACGACAGCCCTGCGGTGCACCTCGCCCTCGTCACCGGCCTCACCGAAGGCGGCAGCGGCTGCAGATCGAATCTCCTGAAGTTCAGCCGCCCGGCGCACGACAGTGAAGTGCTGTTTGCCCCTCGGGTCTGGCAGCGACCGCGCCAAGACCGCCGCACGCTGCTGATGCCGCCTGCGGCTACGCCCAGCGGGCATGCCTGGCTGCGGCTGCAGAACGCTGTCGAGGATGCCTGGCCCGAGCCGGGCCAGCCGATCCGGGTTCCCGAAGTCCGCACTGGCACGCTCGACATCCGCACCCAGCTCATCCAAGTCCACGATCTCGCGCTGTGGGTCGCCACCCTCGACCGTTACGCAACCCGAGACAGCCTCGAGCAGGCCCTCGGCCGCGACAATGTCGCCATCCTGCATCAGGAACGACGGCTCGGTGGCGACAGCCCGCTCTCCCTGGTTCTTAGCCAGAAATCGGGCGGTCCAGCTGACCGAGCCATCGGCCGCAGTCTGCGCGCTGCAGGGATCGTCGACAACCCGGACGTCGCCCTCAGCATCGGCACCGAACTCCGCAAGGTCGCTAGCCAGGGCTATGGCATCCTTGCCTTGCAAGCCGCCACCAGTGGCGCCGGAATCAACGAGCTCGTCGGCCACGTGGTCGCCTTCAGCCTTCTCGCCACCACCACAACTCCTTGGCCGCTGCCGCCCGGCTGCCGGGTGCTGCTTGTCAGCCTCGACGAGTACCGGCACTGGTTCACCGGCAAGCGGGCCGACCTGCTGGCCATCGCACTTGATCCTCGCGAAGGCGGCGTCCACGTCGCCACCATCGAAGTGAAGGCTCGCCGCAGCGACGAAATCGATGCCGCCGCAGGTGCTCTCGACCAGCTGAACCAGACTCTCGCTGCGACCCGCTGGGCGGCCTACCCTGAGCCGGGCAGCATCCACAGCAGGCTCTGGCTCAACCGCATCGCCGAAGCCGCCTACGCGGTCGCCCGCGAATCCCGTTTCAAGCTCGATGCCGCCGAACTCACAGCCCTCGAGGCGTTCCGGCTCGGCCGGGGCAGCCTGGAATGGGCGGGCGTCGGCCTCGTGTTCGGCCCGAACGTCAAGCCCGTTCCGCAAGATCCAGCAAAACCCGGTCGGCAACGACATCGTTCCCGTCGCTCTGCACAGCATCCAGCTCACCGAGCAACTGCTGCGCGCCGCCACCGCCACCGACCTGACCCAGCTGCGCACGGTCGAAACCGACCGTCCCCCGCTGCAGAGCACCCGCGTCCGCCGTCGCCCTGAAGGCAAGCCGGCAGCACAGCGGCTGGCAGAGCGATCCTCCGGATGGCGCCAGACTCGGCGCAAGGCAATGCCGAGATAGCAGCGCACGCCCGCCGACCCGAGCCACCGTCCGGTGAATCCGGCATCGATCCAGCCTACGTACGACCGCGCAGTGCCTTCGGCTGAAGTCCGTCGGCGATGCTGCTGCGACTGGGCCAGAGGATCGGGCAGGGCAGCTCCGGCTGAGTGGCGGAGCGTCGTCCCTGTTCGCCGCACCCGTGCTCGGATGGGACGCCGCTACCGGCGAGGAAGTCCGCTGGCACCCAGCAGGACCGGGCCAGGACCTGCTCAACGGCCACGTGGAGGTCTGGGGTTCGTCGGGCATGGGCAAGACCCAGTTCGCGATGAGCCTTCTTGCCCAGCTTGCGCGGCACAGCGGCAGCCGGTTCGGTATCGCCGACTTCAAGAATGACTACAGCAGCGACACCGGCTTTCCAGCCTTCGCTGCCGCAGAGTTCCTCGACCTGTGGGACGTAGGCGCACCGTACAACCCGCTCGCTCTCGCCGACGACAGCCCGCGCGCCATCGACACCGCCGTCATCGAACTGCGCGACACCGTTGAGGAGGCCACTCGTGCATTCACCCGTATGGGTGTCCGTCAGAAGGCGCAAGCTCGAGAAGGCGCTTCGTGACGCATACGCCGTAGCGGCAGGAAGAACGGTCGCTGGCCGACGCTGCGAACCCTCGACGACCAGCTCGACGCCGATCTCGCAGGCGTGATGGGTGACCTAACCCGCCACGAGCTTTTCAAGTCCGGCCAGCCGCTCGGTGATGTCATCGACCACAACGTCGTTTTCGGCCTGTCTAAAATCCCTGGCAACGGGCAAACCACTGTCCTGGCCGCCGGGTTTATCCTCTCCGCGCTTCTGTTGCGCATTCAGAATCTCCCGCCCGTGCCCAACACGATCCGCTACGTCATCGTCGTGGACGAAGCGCACCGCGTTGCTGCCTTCCAGGCCATCAAGACCATGATCCGGGAAGGACGGTCCAAGGGCCTGTCAGTCGTGCTTGCCACGCAGCAGCCGCTCGACCTGCCCGATGTAGTCGCCGCCAACGCCCAGACCAAAATCTGCTTCGGCCTGCCCGACGCCACCGTCGCCGCCATGGCCGCCCGCAAGCTCGAACCTGATAACCCTCGCTTGTCCGAGCAAATCCGAACCCTCGGTGAAGGCGAAGCATTCGTAAGTCTCCGAGGCGAAGCGCCCCGCCTGCTGCGGATGGTCCAAGCCCACCGCGACGCCGAAGGCCTTAGGTTGCCGCCCCTGCACCCTCCGACCTGACCACCCAAGATGCACTTATCAGCGTTGAATTCGCCCACCGCAATGACCGTACCGCACAGTCTCTCTGAACGAAGGACGCGCCGGGAGTAACCTCATCATGTGGCCGAACTCGCTGACTACCTGGATCTGACGATGAGCCAGGCGCGCCAGCAATTCCGTGAGCTCAAAATCCGGAGACCCATCTCTTCTGGCAGGCAAGCCGTATTCCTCCCCGTCGAGACGCTGCTTTGCCTGGCCGTATCATTCCTGGTCAACCACCGTCGCTTCGGCGGCTCAACCGCACACCAGGCTCCTGAGCCGATTCCTTCCTTGGCTCGCCTATTCTCCCGCCCGCCCTCAAGCATCCTGGCCAAGATGGCCAACCTCGACGGCTCGCGGTCTCACGGCGGTAAGTGGGACATCTTGGCCGGTGCCATCCTCCGCGACGAGCCCGCGCACTTCACCCAGATCTACCGCACGCTGATGACCGCGGCCCGGCTCGAGGGCATCGGCGCCAACCGTCTGCCGGATTTCCTCGACCTTGAGCATGGTGGCGAGTTCGACCTCCTCGGCCAGGACGAGCTCGGCCCGTCGGCCCTGGAGAATGCCTTCAAGGACCAGATCGCAAAGGCCGCCACCGAAAGTACCTGGACCGAACAGCAGACCGAGCGCATCCTGCTGGCTGCGGCGAGGGTCGGGCAGCATGTATTCGCCCTGAACGTCCTTGCCAACTGCGGAGGGCGGTGCGTGTTCTGCGGGCTGAACCCGGGACCGTTCGGTGGTAAACGCATGCTTGTCGCCGGGCATATCAAGCCGTGGAAGGACAGCACGTCCGCCGAGCGCTTGGATCTGCGCAACGGCCTGGCCGCCTGCCCCAGCCACGATGTGGCCTTCGACACCGGCCTGATCACCGTGAACCTAAGCCTTCAGGTCCAGGTGTCAGGCAAACTGGCCGACGCGGTTGGCGCCGATCCGCTGACCCGGCAGTATTACGGGCGCCCGCCGCTGCGCGACACGATCCTGCTCCCGGACCAGGCCCAGCTGCCTGCCCGCAAGTATCTCGACTGGCACAAGACCAACATCTTCGCTGCCTGACCAGTCCGGCGCACCTCCGGATAGCGCATTGTTCTACGGGAGGAGTTAGCGGCGAGCGGTGATGATCCAGGCGCGGGTGGCCCTGCTGTTCTCGAGCTTTCCTGATCAAATTGGCAACTTAGCCTAAGCAGAGCTTATGCCTGCCGAAATCCACCGCCATCGAGCAGCGCAACAGGAAAGATCACCCGTCCGAACGGGCTGTAATCCGCAATCCGGGATTCACAGGACGTCGGCTCTTGGACGGCCTCCAGATCTGACCACACTCCGAGCACGACCTTGAACAGATCCAAGTACGCAGTGGCGCCAACAGCGGCCTTCGATTTGCTTCTCTCTGGCAGTCGCTCGCGATAGCGGCCGTCGGTGGTCCGGGCGTAGCAGTTGATCGTGGGGCGGAAGTGGCAGTGCAGGAGATACTCGAGGGCTTGCCCGCAGGCCCTCATGTCGGGGATAATCCATTCTTGTCCATCTGCGCGAACAAGCACCTCAGCCCAATGCACGACGATGACGCGCGTCCAGAGCTCCGGCGGGGCGGTCATGGCTAGATGATGACTCTCCCCGATCGGAAGATCCCGTAGCCTTCGCCGGGCCTCCTGGGTTTGTCCCACGTAGCAGAGGCCGGTTCCCGGGAGGTAGACGCCATAGAGCGCCGGGCCGGTCGCGGCAGGAGCCGGCGGGTGTGCCTCGGTCAGCAACGTTCCGACACGGTGCGCAAAGGCATAACGCTGCCTCCGCCATGAGTCAAAACGTTGCTTATCCCCAAGGAGTTCATTAAGCGCGCGTCGCCAGGCAGCGCTGGCAACGGCGTGGCCAGCCATGACGTCAGCTGGCACTACAAAGTCCAGCTTCTTGTAGGCATCAGCGGACATCTCTAGATGGTAAATCGTTGCGGTCGGCAATGCGTTGCCAAACCGCAACGGTCGGCAACCTCTCCGCCGATTATCAGAGATTCTTCCCGCAAGCTGTGGCTCGGCGCCTCAGGCCGTGAGCCTCGGATCGATGACGAGCACCACCCGTCCCTCGGCGCCGAACGGCCGGAACAGCCACTGGCGCAAACCGGATGACCTGGGATCTCGCCGTCGTCCACCCAGTCGAACTGGTCACGATCAACCCGGCCTCGTCCTCGGGCCGCCTGGCGGTGGAAACCCCGGCGTCGCCGGATACTGGTATATCTGCGCCCGCCCCGCCATGGTGCACGCTTAGAAGGTGGGCGACGAACGCGCCGAGACCTACCTGCGGCTACGGGTCGGGGTCGAGCTGCGGCGGGCGTGCTCGACCAGGATTACCTCGACCACGTCGCGGGTGATCTGAGCGTGGCCATCAAGGTCCGGGGTTATCGCTGACCAGACTGCATGCAATCAGCGCAATTGATCCTGTAGGCGGAGATCGTCCGCAGTCACCCGCACCTCTGCGATCTTCCTGCCCTGCAACCGGTACAGGGCGAACTCCTGGCTACTGACCACTCTCCCCGTTGCCGGGACGCCCAGGTAAAAATCCTGGTGCGTCCCGCTGTCGTGAAAATGAGCCGAGATCCAGCCGCCGTCGATGAGCAGGTACTGCAGCTCCCACCGGTAACTTGAATGCTGTCAGCGACGAACTCGCCGAGGCCGCCGAACTCGTGATCATTGCAGCGCCGGTAGAACGACTCGATCTCGCGCCGTCGGTCATCGTGTTCCACGCGGACTTCCCGCATGCGTGTACGCCCAGACAGCACATCCATCCTGCCGGGAATGTGCATCCCCCGCAGGATAGTCAACAGCTCACCGTAGGCGTCCTAGGCAATGAGGTCAGCGCCCGGACAGCCGGGCAGCAGTCCCTCGTGGTAGCCAAGTTTCTGTACAAGTTTTGGTACACTTTTGATTATGAGCAGCCCTGTGGTGATCCAGGTGCATCCGCTGTCGGAGGTCAGGCAGCGGCTTTCCGGGATCCTCGCCCGCTTCCGCCGTGAGGGTGCCGCGGCCGAGCCCGTCGCCTTCGGCTCGCACCGCAAGCCAGAGGCCGTTCTCGTGCCGTACGAGGTCTATGAGCGGTACGAAGCGCTGTCGCGCCAGCGTGCACGCCTGGACAACGCCCTTTCTGCGGCCCAGTCCGTCCAGGTCGAGCTGCCGGGGCCGTTCGGCCCGGACCATGATCGCGAGGTCTCGGCCTATGTGGACGGCCAGATCAGCGCGGCGGAGTTGTACCGCAGGACCGTGGCCCGGTACCGGCAGCCGTAAGTGCCCGACGATCCGTACACCGACCCGGTTACGGGAGTCCTGCGCAACAAGCTCGGGCTGGGAACACCGCAGGAGCTTGCGGCCGCCGAGCGCGAGATCACCCACGCAGCCCTGATCCTGCTCGGCGAGTCACCCTGGGAGAGGTCAACGCGGTTCATCCTTTCCGTGAGGGCAACGGGCGGACCCAGCGAGCCTTCTTCGAGCAGCTCGCCCGCGAAGCGGGGTTTACGCTTAACTGGCAGCATCTTGACGCCGCCCGGAACATCGAGGCATCCGCGGCGATCATGCACGGCGACACGGAGCCGATGCGGAAAATGCTCGATGCGCT
>CAVWOM010000012.1:0-206256 GCA_963756575.1 uncultured Actinomycetota bacterium
TAGCCCACGGCTAACCACATCTGCGCCCGGAACTGCCCACGATCATGGCGCGGTGGCGGTGGCTGGGGTGGCTAGGCCGGCTAGGGCTGAGCGGAAGGCGGCGGAGCCGCGGATCGGGCCCTCGTTGAGCTCGGCGGTCAGCTGGCTCACCGTGCACTGGCCGGACTGGAGCGCGTCCGTGACGATGGCGCGGACGTCGCCGGGGCTGGTGAGCTGCCAGGCGGCGTCGGCCACGGCACGGGCCACGGGGGCCAGCCGCAGCGGGCCGTCCGCCACCGGCTTGGCCGGCATCCGCGCCGTGCGGTGCAGGCGGACGAAGTTCAGGTCGATGCGCTGCCGCGTGACCGGGACCAGCACGTCGATGACCGGCACGGCGTCCAGGGCCCGGAGGCCGGGGATCCGGATGCCGTGGTGCATCAGCGCGGCGGGGCCGGTGACGAGGCTGCCGGGCCCGGCGTAGAGCAGCGCCGCCATCTCCTTCTGCTCGAAGGTCGGCGTCCCGGTGACGGCCAGGTAGACGCCGGGCAGTACCGCCTGCCAGGGGCCGCCGGGCCGCAGACGGTACTGCATGGCCCGGTCGGCCATGCCGAGGTCGAGCAGCTGCCCGCGGCTGGCGACGGAAAGCTGCTTGTCCAGCAGCTTGCGCAGGCCGTCGAAGGAGGAGGTACGCGGCATGCCCCAAGCATGGCAGCCCAGGCCGGCTTCCCGCGTGAGGTCACGGCGTAATCCAGGCAACCGGACGAGCGCTGGTTCGTGAACTAGGTATGGGACATACTTCGGTTCCTGAACCGGCGACCGGATGGGCGGGAGCGATGGGCGACAGCCGTCTCGCGGCCCGCCCCACGGCGGCGGAGCTGTTCCGTGACCACCACGGCGAGCTGGTGCGGCTGGCCGTGCTCATGGTGGGAGACCTGCCCACCGCCGAGGACGTGGTCCAGGACGTCTACGCCAGCCTGCACAGCCGGGCGCGCGAGCCGCGGGACCCGCTGCCCTACGTCCGGGCGGCGGTGCTGAACGGCTGCCGGTCGGCGCTGCGCCGCCGCGGCATCGCCCGGCGGGCCGGCCTGCTGCACCACGCCTCGCAGCGGGGCGACGGGGCGCTGGCCTCGGCCGAGAGCGAGGTCATCCTGTCCGAGGACCGCCGGGCGGTGCTCGCCGCGCTGGCCCGGCTGCCCCGGCGGCGGCGCGAGGTCCTGGTGCTGCGCTACTACCTCGGCTTGTCCGAGGCGGAGATCGCCGCCGTCCTCGGCGTCAGCCCCGGCACCGTCAAGTCCACCGCCGCCCGGGGCCTGGCCGCGCTGGCCCGTGATCTGGGGGAGACGTCATGACCAGGACCGAAGAGCGCCTCGGGGACGCGTTGCGGGCGTCGGCCGCGCAGGTGCGCGACGACCGCCTGCGCCCCCTGCCGGAGCTCGAGCCCAGAACGCGACAGCCCCGGCAGTCCCGGCAGCCCCGGCGGGCGCGCGCCGCCCCCTGGGGCTGGCTGCCGGGCGCCTGGCGGAGCTGGCTCGGGCCGGCCGCCGCCGCCGCGAGCGTCGTGCTGGTCATCGGCCTGGTCCTGACCCTGACCAGCGTGCCCGCCCGGCTAGGCGGCCGGGCGCCGGCCGGCCGCAGCGGCGCGGCCGCCGCCGCGGCCACCCCGCTGCCGAAATACTTCGTGCGGTTCCCGGGCAAGAACGCGACCGACTGGAGCGTCGAGATCCGCTCGGTCGCGACCGGGGCGGTGGTGGCGTCGGCGCCGTCGCCGCACCGGGCCGGGTGGTCGCTGCAGGGCGCCGCCATGGCCGCGGCGCCGGACGGCCGCACGTTCTACGTCGCCTACACGGCCCAGCCGTCCGGTATCTCTCCCCTCCCGCAGACCTGGATCTACCGGTTCAGCACCACGGACTCTCACCTGACCATGATCAAGGGCGGCGTGATCGCGCAGGACGTCGTCATGGGCTTCCGCGGTGCCCTGGCCGTCTCACCTGACGGCGCGAAGCTGGCGCTCACCGTGACGGCGCCGGACCTCGGCATCAGCGGCCCCGGCCCCGGCCCGATGGCCAAGATCATCGTCGTCGACCTGCGGACCGGGGCACGGGCAATATGGGCGGGCGGCCTGGACCTCGGCGGCCATGCGCTGCTGATCGCGGACGTCTCCTGGACTTCGGACGGGCGGTCGGTCGTCTTCCTCGCGCTCTGGTGCAAAACCGGCATGGACGCCGACGTCTGCGAGTACGCGCTCGATCAGACGACCTCCCGCGTGGAGCAGGTCCGCTCGGTTCCGGTGACGTCTCACGGCGGCCTGCTCAGCCGCGGCCCCAGCGAACTGGTCCCCGGCGGCGCCGTCCCGGTTATCGCGGCCGCGGTGGCCGGACCGCGCCCGGATGAGCTCACCCTGGTCCTGCTGTCCGGCCGGACGACCGACGGCGGTCCCTGGCCCGCCGTCACCGTCGAACGCGTGAGCGCCCGCAGCGGGTCGGTCCTCGGCATCGAATACCGCCGGGTGAACAAGCTAGCCGGGCACATGGCGTCGGCCGTCGAGTTCGCCGCCGATCCCAGTGGGCAGCACCTGCTGCTGACCTATGTCAGCAACAGCGGCGGCTGGCACACCGGCTGGATCAGCCAGGGCCAGTTCCATCCGCTGCCCGTCCGGCAGCCTTACCTCACGTTCCCGATCACCGCCTGGTAGCGGGTGAACCAGGACAACGTAGTCTGACCCTGTGGGCATGATGATGGCGGTCAGCTTCGAGCGGTACGGGCGGCTCTACTACCTGGACCCCGGGGACTACTCGCCGGCCATCGGTGACAAGGTGCTGGTGCCCACCGACTCGGGGCCCGAGGTGGCCCAGTGCGTGTGGGCGCCGCAGTGGATCTCCGAGGACGTCGGCGGGCTGCCGGTCTGCGCGGGCCTGGCCGGCGAGGACGACCTGGCCCGGGACGAGGAGAACCGCCGGCGGCGGGCCGAGGGACGGCTGGCCGCGCGCCGGCTGATCCGGGAGCACAAGCTGCCGATGAAGGTCACCGCGGTGGACTACCTCAGCGCCGAGAACGTGTTCGTGGTGTACTTCGGCGCACCGCACCGGGTCGACTTCCGCGCGCTGGTCCGCGACCTGGGCGGCCGCCTCAAGGCCCGGGTCGAGCTGCGGCAGATCGGCCCGCGGGACGAGGCGCGGCTGCAGGGCGGGATCGGCCCGTGCGGGCGCGATCTGTGCTGCGCCACCTTCCTGAAGGACTTCGAGCCGGTGTCGGTCCGGATGGCCAAGGACCAGGACCTGCCCGTCAACCCGATGCGGATCGCCGGGGCGTGCGGGCGGCTGATGTGCTGCCTGAAGTACGAGCACCCGCTGTACCAGGACTTCCGCAAGGACGCCCCGCCGGTCGGCGCCACCGTCACCTCACCCGACGGCCCGGGCACGGTCATCGGCCACAACGTCCCGTCCGACACCGTGGTGGTCAAGCTGCACGCCGACGGCCAGGCCCGCGCCTGCCCGAAGGCGAGCGTGTGCGGGTCCCGCAAGGCCTACGAGTCCGTGCACGGGAAAACGGCGAAGGCGGCCCAGGAGGACCAGTGAGCCGCTGGCGAGCCGCCGTCGTCACGACGGCGGCCCTGCTCGCGACCGCCTGCTCGGGCGGCACCAGCATCGGCACCACCGACCAGCCCCCGCCCGCGCCGAAACCGGTCAGCCTGACCCAGTACTACGCGCAGCACCTGGACTGGCAGGCGTGCGACCACGGCTTCCAGTGCGCCCGCCTGGTCGTGCCGTTCGACTACGCCCACCCCGGCAGCGGCAAGCGGTTCTCCCTGCCGGTGGTCAAGCTGGCCGCCACCGACCCCGCTCACCGGGTCGGCGCGCTGGTGGTCAACCCGGGCGGCCCGGGCGGATCCGGCGTCCAGTACGCGCTGGGGGCCCGCTCCGAGTTCCCGGCCGCGCTGCGGGCCCGGTTCGACATCGTCGGCTTCGACCCGCGGGGCGTGGCGGGCAGCGAGCCGGCCCTGCGGTGCCAGACCGGCCCGCAGACCGACACGTTCCTGGCCACCGACGACATGCCGGAAAACAGCGCCCAGGTGGCAGATATCGTCAGGCAGAGCAAGCAGTACGCGGCCCGCTGCCAGCGAGATTCCGGCGCGCTGCTGCCGTTCGTCGGCACCAAGGACGCGGCCCGCGACATGGACGTGCTCCGCGCCGCCCTCGGCCAGGCCAAGCTGACCTACCTGGGCAAGTCCTACGGCACCTATATGGGCGCCTGGTACGCCCAGCTGTTCCCGGGCAAGGTCCGGGCGCTCGTCCTGGACGGCGCGTTCGACCCGGACACCCCGGCCCTGCCGGACGACATCGTCCAGGCCCAGGGCTTCCAGGTCGCGCTCAACGCGTTCACCGCGTCCTGCCTGGCCGCCGCGGGCTGCCCGCTGGGCGCCCAGGGCAGCCCGGTGCGGGCGGCGGTGGGACGGCTCCAGGCCATCGTCGTTCGGGCTAATTCTCATCCTCTGGCCAGTCACGATGGCACCGGCCAGGTCGCGGACGGGGCCATGCTCCTCAACGGGGTGGCCTCCGCGCTGTACAGCCGGTCCCTGTGGCCGGACCTGAAGGAGGGCCTGGCCGGCGCGGTTTCCGGAGACGGCTCGGTGCTGCTCCAGCTGGCCGACCTGCTGCTCGAGCGCAGCCCGGACGGGTCCTACTCCAACCTGGTCGACGCCGACACCGCGATCAGCTGCCTGGACCGGCCCTTCCCGCGGTCCCTGACCGCCTGGCAGGCCGCCGCCAAGCAGGCCGCGCAGGCGGCCCCGCTGTTCGGCGAGTCGATCGTGTGGGGCAACCTGACCTGCGCCTACTGGCCGGTGCCGTCCGAGCCGCTGCCTGCCATCCGCGCCGCGGGCGCGCCGCCGGTCCTGGTCGTGGGGACGCTGCGGGACCCGGCCACGCCGTACCGGTGGGCGCGGGCGCTGGCCGGGGACCTGTCCTCCGGCGTGCTGCTCGGCTGGAACGGCGACGGCCACACCGCCTACGGCGAGGGCAGCTCGTGCGTGGACACGATCGTGAACGACTACTTCATCAGCCTCGAGGTGCCGCGCAGCGGCATGGTGTGCGGCTGATGTAACGCGAGCCCGCCGCGCGGTACTGAAGGGGGCAATCCCCGACACGCGCGAGGAGTCTTACGTGAGAGTACCGATCCGCATCGCCATCGCGGCCGCGGCGGTGGCGGCCGCCGCCGGCGCTGCGACCCCGGCCTTCGCCAGCACGACCAGCACGACCGGCACGACCGGCACCGGCGGCAGCGCTGTGTTCGTGCAGACCGACAACACCGCGGGCAACCAGGTGGTGGCCTACCGCCGCGCCGCCGACGGCACGCTGACCCAGGCCGGCCGCTACGCCACCGGCGGCCGGGGCGGGATCCTGGGCGGATCGGTGGTCGACCACACCGCCTCGCAGGGCTCGCTGGCCTACGACCCGGCCCACGGCCTGCTGTACGCGGTGAACGCGGGCAGCAACACGATCTCGGTCTTCGGCGTCCGCGGCGACCGGCTCGCGCTGCGCGAGGTACTTCGCTCAGGCGGCACCTTCCCGGTCAGCATCGCCGTCCACGGCAACCTGGTGTACGTGCTGAACGCGCTGAACGACGGCGACGTGCAGGGCTTCAAGGTGATCGGATCCATCCTGGCCCCGCTGCCCGGCTCGCGCCGCGCGCTCGGCCTCGACCCGGCCGAGACCCCGCAGTTCACCAGCACCCCCGGGCAGGTCGCCTTCACCCCGGACGGCAGCCAGCTCGTCGTCACCACCAAGAACAACGGTAACGACATCGACGTGTTCGGCGTCGGCCCCGTAGGGTGGCTGTCGGCGCATCCGGTCGTCAACTCCGAGCCGGGCACGGTGCCGTTCGCGATCACCTTCGATCAGTCCGGTCACCTGGTGATCGCCGAGGCCGGGACGAACGCGCTGGCCACCTTCGCGCTCAGCCCGCACGGCACGGCCAGCCTGCTCAACGCGGCCGGCACCGGCCAGGCCGCGACCTGCTGGGTCACCCCGGCCGGCGCTTACCTGTTCGCGGACAACGCGGGCAGCGCCGACGTCAGCGGCTTCATTTCCTCCGCTCAGGGCGCGCTGACCCTGCTTGGCCAGACCGGGACCGACCCCGGCACGGTGGACGCGGCGTCGGCGGCCGGGTTCCTGTACGTGCAGACCGGCGGCAACGGCATCGTCGACGAGTTCGCCATCGGCGCCGGCGGTTCGCTGACCAAGATCGGCTCGGTCACCGTGCCGGGCGCGATCGGCGGCGAGGGGATCGTGGCCTCCTGAGGCAACGCGTCACACGAGTGACGCCGGCCGAGGCCCCTGCGCGGGGCCCGGCCGGTTCGCCCTATCCTGTCCGTGATGGATTCCGACGCCGAGCTCGTGCACCGGCTGCGGTCGGGTGACGAGCAGGCGTTCACCGGCCTGGTCGGGCGTTACCACCAGCCGATGCTGACGCTGGCCGCCTCGTTCGTGCCCAACCGCGCCGTCGCCGAAGAGGTCGTCCAGGACACCTGGCTGGCGGTGCTGCGCGGCCTGGACGGGTTCGAGGGACGTTCGTCGCTGAAGACCTGGCTGTTCGCCATCCTGGTCAACCGCGCCCGCACCACCGGCACCAAGGAGCAGCGCAGCGTCCCGGTCGCCGATCCCGAACCCGCCGTCGATCCGTCCCGGTTCGACGGCGGGGGCGGGTGGTCCGACCCGCCCGAGCACTGGATCGAGGCGGCCGAGCGGCGGATCGAGGCCGGCAAGCTCGCCCACCAGGTCCGGGCCTGGATCGACGAGCTGCCACCCCGCCAGCGTGAGGTGGTCCTGCTCCGCGACGTCGAGGGGATGAGCAGCGAGGAGGTCTGCGCGGTGCTCGCCCTGACCGAGGGGAACCAGCGGGTCCTGCTGCATCGCGGCCGGAGCCGGCTCCGGCAGCTGTTCGAGGACGAGCACCGGGAGGTGCGATGAGAGTCTTCGCCTTCCTGACGAGCCGCGATGTCGTCTGCCAGCAGGCCGTCGAGCTGGTCACCGACTACCTGGAGGGCACGCTGAGCCGCGCCGCCCGGCGCCGCTTCGAGGCCCACCTGGCCGGCTGCCCGCACTGCACCGAGTACCTGGCGCAGATGCGCGAGACCATCAAGCTGACCGGCCAGCTGACGCCCGAGGACCTGACTCCGCCGGTACGGGCGGAGTTCGTCGACCTCTACCGCCGCTGGCGGTCCGAGCAGCAGTGAGCGCCGTCAGCCCCAGCGCCCCCGCCAGCGGCAGCATGACCGTGGCGGGGAGCTGGTAGCGCCAGGAGAACTCGAACGCGTCCGAGCTGACCAGCAGGACCACGGCGGCCAGCGTGACCAGCGCGCACGCCCCGGCCAGGCCGCTGCGGCGGCGGCGCCCCAGAAATGCCCCGGCCACCCCCAGGCCGAGGAAGACCGCGTACAGCGGGCCGGGCGTGAACCCGCCGCCGAGCTGGTAGCTGCGCAGGATGTCCGCGGCCGGCCGGACCGCCACCAGGTCGCCGCCGCTGTTGTTCCGCTCCGCCAGCTTGGTGAAGTAGGCCAGCGAGTACCGGCGCGGGTAGACCGGGTAGCTGGTCTGGAACTGCCAGCGCGTGATCGGGGTGATCTGCGGGTTGCCGTCCCGGGTGAGCGCGAACAGCCGGAGCGAGTCGCGCAGCACCGACCAGGCGATCCGGGCCGGCTGCTGCCGGATGACGGCCAGCGAGAACCGGTCGAGCAGCTGCCCCCGGGTGACGCCGGGCGGCGCCGGCCCGGTGTGGCTGGGTGAAGCCGGGCCGTGCAGCAGCCCGTCGATGCCGCCCAGGGCGAGGGTCTGGGCGGGGGAGGGGCACAGCGCGCGTTCGTCGGCCGGGACCACGAGGGTGTCGCAGTCCGCGGCGGCGGCCGCCCGCCCGTACTCGGGTCCCGGCCCGTTGCTGCCCAGCCCGAAGTGGCCGCCCGCGACAAAGGCCCCGGTCATGTAGCCCAGCACCGGCAGCGCGAAGCACCCCGCGGCCAGCGCCGCCCGTCCCGCCCGCCGCCGCCCGCCCGCCCCGGCGCTGGCCGCCGCGAAGGCCACGGCGGGCACCGCCAGCACCGCGCCGATCTCCCGCACGGTCGCGGCCGCCCCGAGCACCAGCGCCCCCGCCGCCACCAGCCGCGCGCTCGCCGTCCGCCGCCACAGCAGCAGCCCCAGCCCCGCCGTGATCATGGTCTCGAACAGCACGTCCGGCATGATCGTCTGCTCGAGCTGGAGCTGGTACGCATCCAGCAGCACCGGCGCGGCGGCCGCCGCCGCCGCCCACCGCGGCGCCCCCCGGCGCCGCAGCACCGCGTACAGCCCGACCCCCATGGCCAGCCCGGACAGGTGCTGGACCGCCACCACCAGCCCGAACCCGCCGACCGGGTCGAGCAGCCGCAGCAGCCCCCGGTACCCCTGCGGCGCGGTCCCGCCCGGCCCCTGGAGGTACTTCGCCGAATCGATGTACAGCAACGCCGGCCGGTAGGCCACCTCGGCCAGCAGCCGCAGGCCCAGCCCGGCCGCCAGGAAAAGAGCAAAAATCCAATGCCGCCGAACGAGCCGCCACCCCGCCCCGCCCACCCCGCGTGCCCCGCCGGGCGCGACACCCCCTGGGCTCAGCGCCTGCTCACGCGCGTCATGCCTGGTGGCCGTCACGAGGTAATGCTGGCTAGCCCGCCTGGATACCTGCTGACCGCCGCCTGGCTATTGCGTGAGAGCCCATTGTCTGCAGACCCAGTACCGCCGCCACCGGGATCAGGCTCAGCTGCGGCAGCTGGTACCGCCAGTCGAAGGTGGCGAACAGGGCCGGGGGCAGCAGGATCGCGATCGCGCTGACGGTGAACAGCCAGGTCGCCTTGTCGCGGCCCCGGCCGATGACCAGCGCCGCCCAGGGCCAGCACCAGCCCGGCCGCGAGCACCGGCCCGGGCAGGTAGACCCACCGCCCGTAGCCGGTCAGGAAGGCGGCCGGTCCCGGCGCGATCGCCGGGGCGGGGTAGCCGAGCGCGGCGACCGAGGCGTAGGCCGCCTGGTCCGGCCGGACGGACGTGCTGAACCGCAGGTAGGCCGGCGAGTACTGCTCCGGGCCGGCCCCGCGGGCCGGCGAGAACCCGTACAGCAGGTCGCGGCCGACGGCTTCGGCGTAGCTGGCCGGCTGGTGCCGCAGGATCCGCAGGCTGAAGTCGCGCACCACCGCGTCCCTGGACGTCCCGGCCGGGGGATCGAAGGTCCACTGCGGCGACCGCGGGTCCCAGGTGTAGAAGTCCGCGTCGCGCAGCGCGGGCGGCTGGGCGGGGCACAGCGGCTGCTCGTAGGACGGCAGCTCGAGCCCGGAGCAGGAGGCGAAGTCCGCGACCCGCCCGTAGAGGAACGCGCCGTCGAAGGTGGTGAAGTTCCACGGGCCGTGCGCGGCCGCGAACCAGCCCAGGTAGCCCACCACGGGGATGAGGAAGCAGCCGCCCGTCACCGCCAGCCGGGTCAGTAGCCTGCGGGCGGGCCGCACCGCCACCAGCAGGTACAGCCCGGCCGGGACGATCATGATCAGGTCCTGGTCCCGGAACGTCACCGCCGCCCCGAGGAGCAGCCCGGCCACCGCCGCCTCCCGCCGCCGCGGCCCCTCCCGCCGCCAGGCCAGCACGACCAGCGCCGCCAGGATCAGCAGCATGGCCCCGGCATCGCTCAGCACGTACTGCTCGAGGACCAGCTGCAGCGGGTCGAAGAGCACCGGCACGGCGGCCACCGCCGCGAGCCAGGGCCGGGCCCCGGAGCGGATCAGCATCGCGTACACGCACCCGGCCGTGGCCAGCCCGGCCAGGTGCTGGACCAGCGGGATCAGCCACAGGGCGTGCAGCAGCGGCACCGCGATGATCGCGACCGAGTACCCGCTCTGCCGCAGCGCGTCCGGGCTCCAGCGCCCGGCGGTGAAGTTGTGCGCGTACTGCAGGTACCGCACGCTGTCCGGGAAGATCAGGGCCGGGTGGTACGCCACCAGCACCACGCCCCGCAGCGCGGCCGCGAGCACGAGGAGCCCCGCGAACACCCAGTGCCGGCGCAGCGCTTGCGTGGTGCGTGCGGTGAGCCCGTTTGGCCCGTTGGTCCCTTGGTCGTCGGGGACGGCCGGCTGCGGTTCGCCCGCGAGCTCAACCGCCCGGCCGTCGGCCGGCGGCCCGTCAGGATCGGGAAGCCGCACGCCTGAGGATATTACGAGCCCGCAACCTGCTGGCCGGGCCGGACCCGAGCGCCGCTTCCGGTAGACTCATCGCGTCGTCCGCCGGACGGCGTGCCGCCTTAGCTCAGTCGGTCAGAGCGACGCACTCGTAATGCGTAGGTCATCGGTTCGATTCCGATAGGCGGCTCCCAGCTAGATAGCGTAATTCGAACACTGCTGTTCGATAGCGTGGACCGGGTTGTGGACCGAATGTCCATGATCCGGTCTATCGTGCTGTTATGGCCAGTACCAGCAAGGGTCACATCCAGCGACTGCCGAGCGGCTCGTTCCGGGTCAAGGTGTATGCGGGAACCGATCCGGTCACCGGCAAGGAACGCCTGCTGAGGCAGACCTGCCCCGACGAGGCCGCAGCCCACGCGGCGCTCGGACGGCTGCTCGCCGAGGCCGACGGCGGCCGGTTCCCCGACCGGCAGGCGACTCTCGGCCAGGCGCTCGACAAGTACCTGGAGGTCGCCGACCTGGAGGTGTCCACTCGGGAGGCGCATGAGGGCTACATCCGCCGCACCATCAGGCCGGTGCTGGGCGAGGTGAGGCTCCGCAAGCTCGGCGCGGACTCGCTCGATTCCCTGTACACGGCGCTGAAGAAGTGCTCGCGGCTGTGCGGGCGGCTGCCGCGGACCGAGCATTACGCGGACGGGTCGCATGCCTGCGACGGGCGGTGCGGGCCGCTACGGGATCACCGGACCACGCGGCCGCACGTGTGTGATGACCGGTGCCGTCCGCACGCGTGCCGGCCGATGAAGCCCGCGACGATCCTGCGGATCCACTCGATCATCTCCTCGGCGCTGGACCTGGCCGTGCGGTACGACTGGGCGGACCGCAACGTGGCGAAGAATGCCCGGCCGCCGCATCCGCGCAAGCGCGAGCCGGACCCGCCGTCGCCGGAGCAGGCGGCGCGGCTGCTCAACCTGGTCTGGGCCGAGGACGAGGAGTTCGGCCTGTACCTGTGGACCGCGTTCACCACCGGGGCGCGCCGCGGCGAGGTCAGTGCCCTGCGCGAGAACCGGTTCGACTTCACTCGCCAGCAGGTCCGCCTGGCCCGCAACTACCTGGTCAAGCAGGGCCAGCGCATTGAGAAGGCGCCGAAGGACGGAGAAGGCCGCGTCCTGTCGCTGGACCTGCTGACCTGCGAGCTGTTGCAGGAGCACTTCCGGCGCCGCCGTGCCTCGGCGGGTGCTCTCGGCGTCCAGGTGCCCGAGGACGCGTTCGCGTTCTCTCCCGACCCGGCCGGCCGCGAGCCGTGGAACCCCGACACGATGACCCATCGCTACCGCCGGTACGCCCGCCGGGTCGGCATTGCCAGCTCGCTGAAGGAGCTCCGCCATTACTCGGCCACCCAGCTCCTGGCCGCGGGCACCGACCTGAACACCGTGGCCGGGCGCCTCGGGCACGCGGAGGGCTCCACCACCTTGAAGTTCTACGCCCAGTTCACCCGGCCCGCCGACCAGCGCGCCGCCGCGGTGATTCCCTCCCAGCTCGACGGGCTCCGCAAGAAGGAACGCCTGCGCGAGCTATACGACCAACACCAGCTTGCTGCCGGGAGCGACAGTCTCGCTGCCCTCGCGGCCGTCATCGGCCCGCAGGCCGGACTCGAAGGAGAAATCGCCCTGGCGTGGCTCACCGAGTTCGAGGCTGCCGGTTAGAGCCTGTCCGGTCGATCATGTGACTTTGGGCAGTCCTGCTCGTTGTCCTGGCATGGGGCGGGGGCGATCTGGCAGACGCTGAGTAAGAGCAGTTGCGACCGTTTCTGCCGGTCAGCAATAGGTGGTGCGGACGGTGGCGTGATCACCGACAGGTGATCACGGGATTCTCCACCGGATCCGGACCGGGGCGCACTGGCGCGACCTTCCCGAGCGGTTCGGCCTTCGGTGACCGGCTTCGTCACTCCAGGCCCGCCAGTCACAACAGCCTCAAACCCGGTCAAACACGGAACACTCCGGGCCCCGCGCCATGGGCTGCGGGCCGCCATTCTCTTGTGCCCGAGGAACGCATGCCTTTATAGGCGGGCTACGATCTCTTCGTCTATCAGGGCTGTGATCGAGGTTCGCGGGGAGCCCCCCTCCACGTGGGCTGTTACAGTTACCACCGCTTCCTCAGCCGGGCAGATTATGCAGAGCTGACCGTAGAGGCCTGCCATTTTGTACGTTTTCTCCCCGGGGGTGCACCAGACGCCGAGGCCGTAACTGTCCGAGAGGCGGAAGGCTTCGTCTGTCGGGTCCTTGGCGGTCGGGACGGTTTCTGTCGCGATTCGTGCGCAGTATTCGGCGGGGACCAGCTGGCGCCCTTCGTGGCGGCCCTCGTCGAGCAGGAGGCGGCCGAAGCGGGCCAGTTCGGACGTCTTCAGGTAGAGGGCGCTTGACGCTACCGGGTGGCCGAGGGGGCAGGTGTGCCACTGGGGGTTGTGGATGGCCAGCGGGGTGAAGACGCGGGGCAGCAGGTAGTCGCGGACGCTGGCGCCGGTCGCGGCGCGCAGGGCGCGGGCCGCTACGTACGGGCCGATGTCGGCGTACCTGAAATGCGTGCCGGGCTCGTGCGCCAGCGGGGTCGCGAAGAAGTCAGCGGCTAGGTCCGGGACCACGACGGGGTTGTCGGAGTTCCAGGAGTGCGGGCTGCCGGACGTCATCATGAGCAAATGCCGGAGCGTGACCTGGTCCAGGCCGGGCGCGGCAGTGCCGGCTAGCTCGGGATAGTACGTGAGGGCGGGGTCGTCCAGGGCGAGGCGGCCTTCGGCCTCGGCGATGCCAAGCGCGACAGACATAAAGGTCTTCGAGACCGAGTGCACGTCGACCCGGTTGTCCGAGCGGAGCCTGCGCTCGACCGGCTCGGCACCACGGCGGTAGACGTGCACTCCGTAGAGTTCCATGCCCTCTCGTCCGGCGGACCGGACCAGAGCGTCAACGAGTTCCCGCATGACGGGGAGCCTAATAGCGGGGTCTGACATTCGCGGCTGCCTGCGCCGCGTCACTATGGCCCACGGCCCCGGAGCGTTCCGTGCCCTGGCGGGCCTGGAGTGACGAAGCGGGTCGCCGAGCCCACCTCAACCCGATCAGCGCCTCGCGCTCCACGGCATCCCATGATCAATTGGACATCCAGGGAACCCCCCGGGGCCTTGCACATCGGTCCTGGAACACCGGAACGCTACCCGGCACATGATCGACCGGACAGGCTCTAGTGGTTACTGGCCGGGCAGGGTATCCAGGCTGGTGAGCCTGAGCTGGGTATCGGTGCCCTCGGGCAGACTGATGGTGATGATGACCCGTGGAGTGTCGTGGGCGGGGTCCGTATTCGGGGTCGCCGAACCGGTCGGGCGGGATTCCCAGGGTGTGGCAGTAGTAGAGGCGGTACCGGTCAGAGGGGCTGACGGTGCCGCGTTCCCACCGGTAGATGCTCGCGGCGACATCCTGGACGGTGGGCATGGCGGTGTCGCCGGTGACCTGAGCGGTCCGGATGAGCCGCCGGGCCATCTCGTTGCGGCTCCAGGAGCGTTGCTCGCGCTGCTGGCGGAGCCAGGGACCGAGGTCCGGGCTGGCGGTCACGGCTGGCCTCCGGGGTAGTAGCCATGGCCGGGGACGTGGCGGATCAGGCCGAGACGGGCGAGTTCGCGGCAGGCGCGGCGGGCGGTGGCTTCGGAGATGCCGAGTTCGGCGGTGATCTGCGCCTGGGTCGGGAGCTTGTCGCCGGGGGCGGCGGCTTCGGCGGCTTCGATGAGCTTGTAGGCGGCCCGGACCCAGGCGCGGGGGTCGGCTGGGCCGATGCCGATGCTCACCATGTGAGCCTGGCCCAGACGATGCGTCCTCCGGTGCCGGTGGTCTCGGTTCCCCACTCGTCCGGGCCGGTGAGCGCGTGCGATGATGTCCAGGCCGTGGGGCCGGTCGCCGGGGTTGCGGGGCCGCCAGGGGCCGCCGAGGTCTTCGACCTCGATCCGGGCCTGCCCGGTGGCTGGCGTGGCAGCGGACGGTGAAGGTGCCGCCTCGGGACCGGGTGTGGATGATGGCGTTGGCGGCCAGCTCGCTGGCGATGAGGATGATGTCGTTGGCGGCGGGACAGCCTGCCAGGTAGGCCGCGATCTCGCGGCGGACCTGGCTGAGCTGGTCGGCCCGGCCGGGGAAGGTGCTGGTGTAGCCGGTCGCTGCCTGGGCTGTGCTGGTCATCGGTTCTCCCTTGCGCGGTCCCCGGCCCGGAGGGCCTGGACCTGCGGGCGGGTGGTTTCAGCGTGCCGGGATCGGCGTGCGGTGTCGCTGTGTGACGACGTGTGCAGGATCGGGTTATATGCGCGTAATGGGATGATCACGGGTAGCGAGGCGTAGCAAGATGGCAGGCAGGCGTAACAGGGATGGCCAGGGCCTGTCGCTCTTCGCGGAGGTGCTCCGCGAGGCGCGGCACAAGGCGGGCCTGAGCAGCGATGAGCTGGCGCCAAGCTGGGATACTCAGGCGCGCTGATCCGGTCGATCGAGTCTGGGCACCTGACGCCTCAGGCGGACTTCGCCCGACGGTCGGATGAGTTCTTCGGCTACCCGAGATCTTCGAGAAGATGGAGGAGCGGCTGCGGGACCTGCCGTTCCCGCCGTCCTACCGGCCGTTCGTGCCGCACGAGCGGGCCGCCCGGATGCTGCGGATGTTCCAGGTGACGCTAATCCCCGGCCTGTTCCAGACGCCGGAGTACGCGCGGGCGATGCTGGCGGCCCGCCCGCACGTGACCGCCGATGAGGTGGGAACCTGGTGGCGGCGCGGCTGGCGCGGCAGGAGATCCTGGACGGTGAGAACGCGCCGCTGGTCTACGCGGTGCTCGATGAGGCCGCGCTGCACCGCCAGGTCGGCGGCGCGGAGGTGATGCGGGACCAGCTGAAGCACCTGGTCGCGCTGTCGCGGCAGCCGAGCATCACGGTGCAAGTGATCCCGTTCGCGCTCGGCGGCTCATATCGGGTTGCAGGGCGGGCTGGTGATCGCTCAGGATGGCGACGGGACCGTGACGGTGTTCCTGGATAACCTGGCCGACGGGCAGGTTACCGAGAACGAGGAGATGGTCTCCCGCCACGCAGGGGCTTCGAGGCGCTGCGGGGCGAGGCCTGCCGAAGGGTGCGTCCCGCGACCTGATCCAGAAGATGGCGAAGGAGCGACACAACCCATGAGCGACACCTGGCGGAAGAGCAGCTACAGCGGGAACGGCGGTGGCGACTGCGCCGAGGTCGGCCAGCACGCCCGGCGCCGTGCTGATCCGCGACACGCAAGGACCGGGACGGCCCGCGCCTGGTCGTCTGCGCCCCGACGTGGCAGGAGTTCGCGGGCCGGGTGAAGACGGGCGCGTAGCATCCGGCCTGCCGGGCGCCTGCTGCGGGTGGAGGCTCATCCACGATCGAGCCAGCAGACGGCTGACAGGTCCTGTCACCAGGCGCGGCGGCGCATGGCGCAATCCGGGACGCATCCTCGGGTAATGCGGTCGATGCGGCGCATGGTGCCGGGGAGCCAGCGATCGTAGAACTCCAGGGCGCGGCCCAGGTCGGGGCGCTGGCCGCCATAGGCATGGTGCCATGCGGCGGCCAGGGTGGACAGTTCCCAGACGGCGTGGATGTGGCCGGCCAGCAATCCCGCAGCTCATAGCCCGCGTAGTGCTGGCGCAGCACGGCATCGGCCCACCGCCGCAGCTCGGCGAGCTGCGCGCGAAGGCCTGCCGGTCCAGGCCGATCCAGGAAGGGGCGGCGGGGCCACGGGGCGCGACGGCGTCCAGTGCATCGGCGACGGTCTGGGCGAGTTCCTCGAAGCGGGCGGCGAGGTCCAGGTCACCATGTAGCCCGGCCCGGTCGAGGCGCTCGTTTATCTGCGCGACCTGGCCGCGCAAGGCGGCCACCTGGACGGCCAGGGCGGCCAGGCTCTCACCGAGAGCCCGCGCGGGCGGTTCAGCCTGCGGGCTCGGCTCATCGTCCTCCTCGGCCGAAGGTGACGTACCGCGTGCCCAGCAGCCAGAGCAGGGGCGAACCTGGCCTGGCTCCGGGACCGGTCCGCTCGGCGCCGTTCCCGCCGCGCACGATCCGGGTGACCGAGGTACGGGACAGGCCGAACGAGCGGCCGATCGCCGCCGTCGTGTACCCGGCTGCATCGGCGGCCAGGATCGCCCGGTCACGATCCCGCCGCTCGGCTTGGATCCAGCGGGACTGCAGCGGGCGGCGTTCCCGCTCGGTCAGCCCGCCCCAGATGCCGTGACGTGATCCGGTTGCTCAGGGCGTACTCCAGGCACGGCTGCCGGACCGGGCACCGCGCGCAGACCTGCCGCGCGGGCCCGGCCGACTGGCCGCGTTCGGGGAAGAACAGGTTCAGGTCGGTGCCGTGGCACGCAGCCTGCTCCCGCCAGCGCGCGGCGAAACGCGCTGGGGCAGCCAGGCTGCGGTACCGCGGCAGGCGGCCCGTCACCGTGCGGGCGCGGTGACCCGCGCCCGCCAGGCGGCAGCGAAGGCGGCCAGGTCGGCCACCTCCAGGCCGCTGGCCGCGAACTCCTCGGCGAACCGCCGCGGGTAGCGGCGGGTGGTCTTGCGGGCGCCGCGGCACACCACGGTGTGCGGCAGCGCCCCGGCGATAGCCAGCCGCCGTACTGTCTCGCGGGAGACGCCGAGCCGCTGCGCGAGCTGCGCGGCGGTCAGGAAGTCCGCGGCGTCCTCAACTTCGATCGGTGCAGGGGGCCGCGGTGGCGGGATGAGCGCCGCGGCCAGGGCCCGGGCCAGTGTCTCCAGCAGCTCGGGCGGGACCGTCAGGTCGGTGTGGTGGTGGGTGTTTTGCGTGTTAGGTTTCGTGATGGGTTCCTAGTGCAGGGGCCTTGCCCCCTGGGTGATCTTGGCGGATGGTCCAGGGGGCCTTTTTGTACTTCCCCGGGAAACGGTCAATTGTAACGCTCGCGCAATCGTACGCCGAAACGTCCGAGAGCATCGGGCAGCGAGGCGCCGCGGACATCTCGCCGAGCGTATCGCGGCTGCTCGGCACGTGCGCATCCTGGGCGTCCAGGGGGCCGGGCAACCGGCGGATGCAGCGCGCGAACTTCGCACAAATCGGTGCCGGTCGGTCGCGCTGCGCCCGGTCGCGGCCAAGGACGGTTTCTCCTCTCTTCCTGTCATGCAGCTTCCTGCCCAGCCGTCGGCCGCCAGGGCTAATCCGCAAAATGTGCATTGTCCGGACGTACCGTCCGTTCGTGATTAAAACCCATCGGACACAGGCATCACGAACGATGAACGCGGAACGGGCCGGCGCGCCGTGTCGACTAACGTCACCCTGCACGCCGGCCACGACGTGGCCTACTTCACCCGCGGCCAGCACCGCGGCGGCTGCGCCGGGGCCATGTCGTACTACACCGCGGCCGGGGAACCGCCAGGGGAATGGGCCGGGAAGGGCGCCGCGACGCTCGGCCTGAGCGGCGCTGGTGGACCCGGACGTCATCGAGCGCCTGTACCAGGACAACACCGGACCCGGCGGGGAGCTCCTGGTCAAGCGGCGCCAGTCCAAGGCGGCCGCGGACCGCGAGGCCGCCGCGGTCGCGGCGTACCTGGCCGCGCACCCGTACGCCAGCGCGACCGAGCTGGCCGAGGTCCGCGCCGCCGAGCGGGGCAAGGATCCGCGCCAGGTGCCGTACTTCGACCTGACCGTCAGCGCGGTCAAGAGCGTCTCGGTCCTGCACGCCTCCTACCGGGTCGCGGCCCGGCAGGCCCGCCAGCGCGGCGACCAGGACCAGGCCGCCGCGCTCGACGCCCGCGCCGATGAGATCGAGGCCGCGCTGATGGACTCCGCGCGGGAAGCCGTCGCCTGGCTGGAGCAGCACGCCACCTACACGCGCACCGGGCACCATTCGGCGCGCACGGGGGAGTGGCGCGACGGCGCCGGGCTGACCGCCAGCTTGTTCCTGCACCACCTGTCCCGCGACGGCGACCCGCAGCTCCACGTGCACGTGGCGATCTGGAACCGGGTCCAGCGCGCCGACGGCGCCGACGCCAAGTGGCGGACGCTGGACTCGCGCAGCCTGCACAACCAGCGGCTCGCCGTCGCCCCGGTCGCCGACCGGATCCTGGAGACCAAGCTGTCCGCCCTCGGCTACGTCATGGTGCCCCGGGCGGACGGCAACGGCGCCGAGATCGGCGGCGTCGGCCAGGACGTGAAGGACCTGTTCAGCTCCCGCGCCGTCGCCGTCACCGGCGAGCTGGACCGGCTCGCCCGCGAGTACCAGGCGGTGCACGGCAAGCCGCCGCGCAGGCGCACGCTGTGGCTGCTGCACCAGCAGGCCGGGCAGAACACCCGCCGCACCAAGGCCCAGGCCCGCCGCACCATCGCCGGGCAGACCGGCGCGGCCGAACCCACCGAGGCGCAGCGGCTCGCCGCGTGGGAAGCGCAGACCGCGCGGCGCGAAATCCAGGCGCTGTCCGCCGTGCACGCGCAGGTCGCGGCGTTCGCCGCCAGCCGCGCGCCGGCGCGTGCACCGGCCGTGCTGGATGATGCGGCCAAGCGCACGGCCGCGCGGATCGCGGTGGCCGAGGTGCAAAAGCTTCACGCGGTGTGGTCGATGGCCCAGCTCCGGTTCGAGGTGCACCGGGCGCTCCCCGTCCTGGAGGCGAGCATCGACGGCCCGGCGGTGGTCGACGAGGTGGCCAGGCTGGCCGTCTGCGGCCGGGCCGGCACCGACGTCGTCCAGGTCACCGCCCCCGACCTCGCCGACGTGACCAGCCTGGGCGTCCGCGCCTCCGATGGCGGCAGCATCTACCGGCCGCCGAACGAGGAACGGTACTGCACCCTGGCCCACCTCGACACCGAAGAGCAGATCCTCGCGGCCGCGAAGCGGACCGTGCCCCAGCTCGTCAGCGGCGAGCAGGCCCGGGCCGCCGTCGGGCGCACCGGGCTGAACGCCGAGCAGCGCGACGCCGTGGTCATGATGCTCACCGCGACCGCGGCGACGACCGTGCTGGTCGCTCCGGCCGGGGCGGGCAAGAGCCACACCATGGCCGGGTTCGCCCGGCTGTGGACCACCTTCACCGGCCGCCGCGTCATCGGCCTGACCACCTCCACCAACGCCGCCCGGGTCCTGGCCCACGAGGGCCTGGCCGAGAGCTACAACATCGCCCAGTTCCTCGGCAAGACCGAAGGCTCCGACGAGCTGCGCCGCCCCGTCCCGCTGCACCGGGACGACGTGCTGGTCCTGGACGAGGCCAGCCAGCTCGCCACGGCCGACCTGGCCATGATCGGCGAGGCGGCCCGGCAGGCCGGAGCCCGGATCATCGCCACCGGCGATACCGCCCAGCTCGGCGCCGTCGAAGCCGGCGGCATGTTCCGGCTCCTCGCCCAGAGAGGTCCCCGCCGCCCAGCTGCACGAGGTCCGCCGGTTCGACGCCGAATGGGAACGGCACGCCAGCATCCGCCTCCGCGACGGCGACCCGGCCGCGGTCGCCGCCTACGACCGGCACGGCCGGATCCGCGGCGCCGACCACGAGACCGCCTACGACCGGGCCGCCTCCCTGTGGCTCGCCGACCACCTGCGCGGCAAGGACGTCCTGCTGCTCGCCGGGTCCAACGCCGAAGCCGCCGACCTGGCCCGCCGCGTCCAGGCCAAGCTCACCCAGCTCGGCACGTCGGCCCGCCGCAGGCCGCGCTGGCCGACGGCAACCACGCCGGCGTCGGCGACCTGATCCGCGCCCGCCTCAACACCGAGATCGACGCCGGCGGCCGCCCGCTCACCAACCGCGACACCCTCCAGATCACCGCATTCCGCGGCCCCGACGCCGAAGTCCGGCGGCAGCGCCTGGACGGGACCTGGACCGAGACGTTCCGCGTCCCCCGGGCCTACCTCGCGGCCAGCGCCGAGCTCGCCTACGCCGGCAACGTCCACGTCGCCCAGGGCCGCACCGTCGACACCGCCCACCTCCTGGTCACCGACTCGCTGTCCCGGCAGGCCCTGTACGTCGGCATGACCCGCGGCCGCCAGGCCAACACCGCCCACGTCGTCACCGGCAACACCGCCCCGCCCGGCCACGAGCCCTACCAGCAGGCCACCCCCGAATCCGTCCTCGCCGGCATCATGGGCCGCGACGACGGCGACCTGTCCGCCACCGAGCAGATCCGCCAGGCCCAGGACCGGGCCGGCGGAACCGGGCACCTGCTCACCCTGTGGTCCGCCGCCATCCGGCAGACCCTGCACCCGGACATCGATCGAGCAGATCAAGGCCCGGCTCACCGAACCCGAAGCCTGGCGGTACGACCGCGAGCCCTCCCGCCAGGCCCTGCACCAGCGGCTCCGCGCCGCCCAGCTCGCCGGACACGACATCAGCGCCCTGATCGACCAGATCACCGCCGCGCCGATGGACCGCGCCCGGTCCATCACCAGCGTCCTGCACGACCGCCTCCAGCGCCTCGCCCTGCCCGACCTGCGCCACGAGCTGACCTGGGCCCAGCGCACACCGGCCACCGCCCCGCCGCTCGCCCACGAGCTCGCCGCCGCGCTCGACGACCGGGCCCGCGCCCTCGGCGAACAGTCTGGCCGCCAGCCCCGAACCCTGGCTCGCCCGCCACCTCGGCGTCCTCGCCCCCGCCGCGTCCCCCGCGCTGCGCGCCGAATACACCCGCCGCGCCGGCATCGCCGCCGCCTACCGCGAAGCCGCCGGGATCACCAACCCCGACCAGGCCGTCTCACCCGACCCGCACCGCAGCAGACCCGAACTCGAAGCCATGCGCAAGGCCGTCTTCGCCGCCCTGGAGATCCGCGACGAAGCCGACATCATCCGCGGCCTGGACCGCGGCGAACTCGAAGCACGAGCCCTCCAAGGCCAGCGCGCCCGCGTCGCCGCCCCGCCCGACGTCACCGCCAGCTTCGGCTCACCGCGCAAGCCGAAGCCGACGCCTCCAGCAATCCGCCGACGCCCGCGTCCAGCACGACCACACCGGCGCGGCCAGCGCCGCCGCCCTCGCCGCACAGCTGGCCGCCGAACGTCAGCGCCTCGAAGCCGCCAACGCCCGGTACGAGCAATGGTCCGCCGACACCCACGTCACCAGGGACACCGCCGGGAAAGCCACAGCCGAACTACATCGACGAGGACAGGCCCAGCCAGACGGCGAACCAGATGCCCAGCCGGAAGACAAACCGCAACTGACGGCCGGATGCGTGGCAGCAGCTCGAGGCGGAGCGGGCGTGAGTTGGGCCGATACCAGCGAATACCAGGCCGCCAGCAACCCATCCGAATTCCCAGCCATCACAGCGCATCGCGAATATGAACCCGCCGTCCGTTCCCAAGCCGGAGCCACGGACGAGTCGGGAGAACGAACCCGAGCCGGATGACCGGGCAACACGGCTCGACGAGCTGCTAGCAAGAGCGGACCAGGCAGCGCAGCGCATCGCGGCACAGCAAGCCGAACGGCACGCCAGTAGCGACTACGCCGCTCGGATGGAGTTGCAAGCTCAGACCCAACCCGAGGCCGGGCAGCAGGCAGAAGCCCGGGGCGACGTCGAGCTTGAGCTGTAACGCCGCAGCTTTGAGCGCGCTCCCCGACGAGCCCGTTGATCAAGTTGTCCATCAGGGCCGCTGCCTGTGCCTCGCTCCGCATGCAGAGGCCAGAACCCAGCCCACCAGGTTCGCCATCGTGAACGTGAAGAACAGGCCCTCCAGCACGTTCGCCACAGTCAGCATTGACATGCCCGTAGTCTGTTGATCTCGCGCCCGGCGAGCCGCGAGACTAACCTCAAGCCTCAAACTACGGAAGGACTCGTAATGGCGCGAGGACAGAGCCACGGGCTCGGGTTCGGGAACGGCAGCATCATCGACTACGGCGGTGGCATCGTCGAATACCGGCAAACCGGCAAGTTGCTTCCGGCCTTCAAGGTCAACATTGCGGACGTAACTGGCTTCTCGGTTCGCAAAGCGACAAAGCAAGACAAGAAGAACGGCGCGACGGCGTTGCAGCAAGTGTTCGTCTTGCAGGGCAGTGGGACGGAACTCGCAACTTGCCCGGTTAACTACGGAACCGCACAGAAGATCGAAGCGTGGATTCGAGCGCATCCATCGTTTCGCGGAAACGTTCCGCAGAACGCGCCAGTGGTTGCACCGCAAGGCACGGTCCAGGTCGACATCGCGGACCAACTCACGAAGCTAGTACAGCTTCGTGACGCCGGAGTATTGTCACCAGAAGAGTTCGACAAAGCCAAGGCGAAACTGATCGGCTAACCGGCGTGCGTCAAGCGTAAGTAGTACGTTGAGGACACTTTCAGCGCCGTGTCGCCGAGCAGGTTGCCAACTGTTTGGATCTTTACAGGTGCCCGGAGGCGACCCGCCAGCCAATATGAAGATCGCGCCGCTAGAGTGGTCAGATCCCGGCATCTCACGCCGCATGTTGGCTTCGGGACGAAGAGGCCGCTTCCATTGCCGAATCCAGCCGTAAGTTTCCATCAAGGCGACAGTGCTCCGCCCTGCCGCACGGCGCCACCCGCCACCGGGCTTGGCCTTGACGGCCCGCCCAGGCGCGGGCGTGCATCCCGGCTACGAAAGCTGCACTAACTGGGTCGGCGACACGGGCACCCTACCTGGCTGGGAACGCGCTCACTTCTTCGCCGTCGATTGTCCTAATCGCGATTGTCAGGTAAAGGGCGCACTCCGCACGTCGCTGCGCAATCGGCATTCGCCGACCCTTGACCTGTCAACCGCTCATAAGGGCATAGCAGCTATGAGGAAGATAAGACGAACCAGGGACCAACGGCCTAGGCTGACGCAGCTAGCAAGGTGGGCTTCCTCCGGTTTGACGGACATTCACCATCAGGGGTTACGCCCCGGACGGAAGGATGTTCATCATGGAGACCATGGGGCGGAAGCAGCGTCGCCGCCGGTCGTTCACGCCGGAGTTCAAGGCGGAGATCGTGGAGCGGTGCCGGGCCGGTGACCGGACGATCGGTCAGGTCGCGAGGGACTTCGACCTGACCGAGACGGCGGTGCGGGCCTGGGTGAACCAGGCGGAGACTGATGCGGGCGAGCGGCCGGGGCTGACCAGCGATGAGCGGGCCGAGCTGGCGAGGCTGCGGCGGGAGAACCGGTCGCTGCGCGAGGACGTCGAGGTCCTGAAGCGGGCGACGGCTTTTTTTGCGAAGGAGACCCGGTGAAGGCCCAGTCCTTCGTCGGGGCGGAAAAAGCCGCAGGCCACGGCATCGCTCGTGCGTGCCGCCTGCTGAAGGTCTCCCGTGCCGCCTACTACCAGCGCCGCGACGGTGCCCTCTCCCCGAGGGTCGCAGCGGACGCTGTCCTTTCCGCGAAGATCGCCAGCATCCACACCGAGTCCAAGGGCACCTACGGCTCGCCGCGGGTCCACCAGGAGCTGCGCCGCGAAGGCGCCAGCTGCGGGAAGCGGCGGGTTGCCCGGCTGATGCGCGCCGCCGGGCTCGAGGGCCGCCGCACGAAGCGGTGGCGGACCACGACCATCGCGGACCCGGCCGCGGAACGCGCCCGGGACCTGATCCAGCGCGACTTCGCGCCCCGGCCGGGCACCGACCAGCGTTACGCCGGGGACATCACCTACATCATGACCTGGCAAGGCTGGGCCTACCTGGCCACCGTGATCGACTTGTCCAGCCGCCGCGTGGTCGGCTGGGCCCTGGCGGACCACATGCGCACCGAGCTCGTCGAGGACGCCCTGGCGATGGCTTTTGCCCAGCGCCGCCCGGCTGCGGGCGTGATCTTCCATTCCGATCGCGGCTGCCAGTACACCAGTAAGGACTTCGCGGCCCTGGCCAGGGCAAACGGCGTGATCCTGTCCGTCTCCCGGAAGGGGGAATGCTGGGACAACGCCGTCGCGGAGAGCTTCTTCGCGACCATCAAGCGGGAACTCGTCAATGACCGGGCCTGGCCGACCCGGGCCGGGCTGCACCGGGCCGTCTTCGACTACATCGAGGGCTGGTACAACACCCGTGGCTCCATTCCTCCCTGGATATCTGAGCCCAGCCGACTACGAGTCAATCCACCACAACGCCGCCCGCCAGGCGGCATGATCAACTCAAGAAACCTGTCTGCCAAAGCGGAGCAAGCCCAAAGGCTCTAGGAGGGCGCTTGCGGCGGCGTCACCACCGGCGAACGGCTGTATGATTTCTGACAGGGTGGTATCAGGGGTATCAGAGAGCTCGTTGCCATGCAGGTCTCATGCCGTCATGGACAAGCAAACGGCAGGGCGAAAAGCATCTGCATCAGCGATCGTTACTGCAGCGGTCAGAGCGTCGCCGGCGGATCGAGCTGAGCTACTATCCAGCCGATTGTGTCGGATGGAACTGCGCAAACGTAAACGGCTTCCCCTGCAGGATTAGTCACAGCCGACAGGAGTGCATCCGCTTGGTCCCGGCACTTGGATGGCCCGCCCTATACGGTTATGCACTTCGGCGCAAGCTTGTGCGTGTTCATCTACGGCGAGCCGGGTTACGATCGCACGTCCACCAATATCTTGATGGACCTCCTGATGCTCGATGACCTTGAAGGGGCCAGGCTGGTCGAAGTGAAATGACAGCACATCCTGGAGGTTGGCACGCAGTTCCTCCAGTGATGAACGACCGTACAACAAGCCAGGAGCCTGTGGAGAAGTCGCGTAAACTGATCCGTCCTTGGACCGCCTGACCAGCAGATGGATCGGTTCGTTCACTTATTCACCACCTCCAACGCCTCGTCCTGGGTCAGTCCTACCTGCTTAACTAGAATGTCGCGCACGACACCCGGAGGCAAGCCCACACCAGGATGGAACGCGAACGTCAGCGGCGGCCTTCCCTCCGCTTCCAGGTGACGATGAGACCCACGCTGACCAACGATCTCGTAACCTAGCTTACGCCGCAGTACAGCCAGCATCGCTCGCTCATTGAGCGAGGGAAACGGTTAGACACGGAGTCACCTTACCGGTACTGACCGTATCATGTGGGCTTATCCGCTGGTTCGTCCGCATGGCGCCTAGGTTTGAGCCTGCCGCTCGGTCAAGGATCCGAAGCCACCCCGGGTGCGGCTGCTGCCAAGCCGGTAGACAGCACCCCGCTTCGGTGAGCAGAGCGGATTGTCGGCCTGGGCGCACGGGCCCAGGCAGATGGCCGTGGAGGACTTGCCCGCTCCTACGGATCAGAGATGCTCGTGTCCATGGTGTTGTAGTCGGCACGTCTCGAAGCGCTCCCGGGCGGCGAGCCAGCTGGAAAGGTGATGTCTCATTTATGGGATCGGAACAACCGGAAGCCCGCAGCTCAGATACCTGATTTGTGCGGATTTGTGCACAAGGCGCTTCATGACGGGGTGATACGCGGGAGACGCCTTACACCGTCACGAACAAGCCACATCCGTTCGTCGAGGTCAGCACCGCCATCGGAGACCAGACGAGACGTCAGAGACACACGTCGTATGGCTCATAACCCAGCGATAGCGGGCCAATCCGGGCTTCGCTACTATGGAGAGCAATGTCGCTGAGCCCACGGTGGGTGGCTGACTGTGGAACGAGTCGTGGAACGGGTGGCCGCGAAACCCCAGTGCAATCGGTGCTTCCGGTGCTATCCGTCGTGCCATCTGTGCAGGTCATGCCATCAGAGCGAGCGAACTGGCCTCTCGTAATGCGCTGCTGGGGCCCGTACTAGCGCAATAAGGCGTTAGCGATCGTCGCTGCGATTATGAACCATAGAGCGTGTTTCTCTGTCGTCTCATCCGGTCTCTAATGCAGCGCTGACCTCCACTTATTGCGCCTCTTGCCTTCTCCGGCTCGATTGCTATTTTCTAGGGCGACCAGATTTTGATGTCCTAGTTTTTGCAGGTGGCAGTATGATACCGACCGGTGGTGTTCCAGCCCAGCTGAACTTTGGTGGATGGGACCAGTCTGCCGCCTCGCTGAAGTCGACTTTGGTCCCGGAAAATATTGCCTCACAATCTCTTAGGGTTGTCTCGCCGCCAGATACGGCCTTCCCGGATTTGTCAACGGTACTTGTTGAGTCGAATTTACTAGCGAACGTGACTGTGCCTGCGGAGAACTCTGTGCCGCCGAAGGTTACTGCCCTCCCGTGAACAAAGCGTTATTGAAGCTAACCTGTCCGCCAGAAAACTCAGCCCGGTCGAAAGTGATCAAGCCATCCGAAAACACGGCATAATCGAATGGCACCTCTCCGCGGGTGAACTCGACACCCATAAAGTTCATAATTCCGCCGGAAAACTTCGCGAAGTAGAAATAGGCTTCCCCGCCGGAAAATTCCACTCCATTGAAGTTTGCGTCGCCGCAGAACTCGGCGCTGTGGAAACTGACTACCCCGCCGGAGAACACCGAGTAACTAAAGGATACCTCGCCAACGAACTTGGAATCATCAAACCTAACTTCACCGCCGGAAAACACGCAGCGTTGGAAATTTCCGCCGTCGAAGATGGCGCCGGTGAAATCGAGGTCTTGGCCGCGCCAGGATACTGGTGCCTTATCTCGAAGATGGTCGGCGATAATCCGTATGACGGTATGGCGGACTTCCCTATTGCCTAGATACGTCAACCGCTCGACAGCCGGAGCATCATCATCTGGCTCGGGCTCATAAGGCATGCGGAGGTAGGCGCATAGGACATCGACGCATGTCTGGCGGTTCTCGTCCCAGTCATCTGCTAGGCCGGCTATAGCGTACACTCCAGCGAGCCGGACAGCGGCTTGTCGCTGCCAAGTTGCTCGGCTGCCGTGGCAAAGCGTTCGTTCAGGGTTCGGGTACGTTGCTCCGCGAGTGTCTGTTTCAGTTGGTCGCCCTGTGCCTCTAGTGTTTTGTCGAGCTGCTCGCGTTGCTGTTGGAGCGTCTCAGCAGTGTCTGTACGAGTCGCCTTAATCTGCTTTTCAGTGTTGGCTTTCGTTGAGCGGAAGCCGATGATCTGGGCAATCACGGTGCCGATCAATGTGAGAATTCCAACACAGCCTGCAATGATCGCGGCCGTCACCTGTGGGCTCATAGTCGGAACTTAGTACATCGCGTACTCAAGGCTGCGGGCTGCTGCAGTGAATCTCGTACTCAGTCTGCCACCTTCAGAAGCGGGCATCATGACGAGTGAGGAGTACGTGCTCTCAAGTCCGGCCCTGGCCAGACAATGTGACTCCTGGATCGTGCGCGGCGGACCGGCCGAACGCTGTAGCCGCGAGTTACACCCAATCGCCAAGAACGGACGGCACGAACTGTCACTGGCCTGTTGTCAGGTGAGCCTCACTTGGTCGGCGCGTAGGTGTGACCCGGTGTGTGCCGGGCGGCCCTCCCAAGGCCAAGCGCTGCGTCGCTGGCGCCGGGACCGTACGCAGCAGGTACCGCGCTTGAGCTAAGAACGGCTCGATCCGGCAAAGGATAAGCTGCTCAAGTGACATGTCGTCTTCATGACGCGTCGAAGTGGCCAGTCCTGCTCGCTACTCTCGGTCGTGGCCATCGGGTGTAGCCCTCGTCCGCGTGGAACGGTTCGTGGAACGTTCTGCCGGATAACCCCAGCGCAACGGGGCTATCAGTGCAATAACCCGTGCCATCGGTGCAGCTAGCGCGCTCGGTGCAGGAGGCCGTACTTCTTGTAAACGGCTGGCCAACGTCGAGCCCTGGGCGCCATCTGAATGCCCGAGCCGCCGCCGGCTGCTGCCTTCAGCGCGTCCCAGCTGTCCCCGCGTTCTTGATGGCGGTCTCAGTACAGAAAAGGTACCGCCAAGTGCCGAACCGGCTGTCGTCGCTGACGTACCTAACGTGGTCTTCGGCGGCTGCCCTCTTTATCTGGGCGTCCTTGCTCTCGGCCTCGGCGTCGCTCTTGCCCTCGATGATCCAGGACACGCCGTCCACGTCGAGGGCGATGAAATCCGGGTAGTACTTCCCGCCAGCGTCGAGTTCGATATAGGCGCCGTCGACTGTCCGCAACCGGTGCCACCATACGATCCCGGGACTGCTGTCCATAATCTCGGCAAGCCTGAACTCGGTGGTGCCCGCGTCGAACGACGCGACAGGAAGGAGGGACTTGGCCCATCCTGCATACCACCGCCCGCGTTCAAACCGGTCGTACCTGTCAAGGATGCTCGGCCGGCATGGCCGCGGCTCTACCGGCAGGGCGACGGGCCGGGACTCGTACTCGGGCCGGAGCCTGCGGGCGTCGTACTTCCGCCGGATGAGCGCGTCGATGCCCGTCACCGCCTGGCGGGCGCGCTCGGCGCTCCAGTCCACTTCCCGATCGGCGCCAGCCCCGGCACCCGTGAGGAAGGACGCGACTACCGGGCTGCCGCGTTCAGCTCCGGCACGTCTTCGACACCAAGCCGAGCATGAAAACGCGGCGCTGAAGGTCACGCTGGACTTCGCTGACCGGCAGCCATCGCTGAGTGGCCGTCTCAGGCTGCTGGGCCTCCTGGCTGACGCTCATGCCGCCCGCTGTCGCGCGACGTACGTTGAGCGCCACCCGGACTAGCGGCACGGTGACCTCTTCGCGAAATCCGGCTCCTGCTGCTCTCGCCTCGGCGTCGGTGATGTCCGAGAGCGAGAACTGCACCAAGGTCACCTTCCGCACCCGCCGCGGGAACTTAATCTGCGGCGCGCCCGGTACTCGCTGGAGGGCCATCGGCTGGGATTCTTGCTGTCCTTGCCCGGTTGCGGTCTCGAAGTCCTGGATGATCAGCAACGGCGCGTCTCCCTGGGGGGCATCATCCGATGCTGGGCGTGAGTCACCGCGCGGATGGTTCCCTGGTAGATCGACTCAGTCACCTCGAATTCCGTGTCACCCGGCTGGTCCGTGCTGGGCGCGGCTGCCGCCGACGAGCCCGCACTACGTGGCCATGGAATGACCTGCTGGATCAAGTTGTCCTTCTGCGCAAGCAGTCGCCGGTAGGAGTCGTGAGCGACGATGTCAACTTGGTCGATCAGGGGTTCGGTGGTTCGTCTGCCAAAGGGAAGGCGAAGGCCACGTCCCAGGATCTGCTCGGTAAGCGTCTGCGAGATGAGCGCGCGCAAGGCGACGATTACGGCGATGTTCTTGACGTCCCAGCCCTCCTTGAGCTTGTCGACGCTGACCACCGCGCGGAGTGGTGAGCCGGGTTCCTCGACCGTCGCAAGTGACGCCAGCGCCTCGTCAGTGGACTGGGAAGTGATCACTAGGATGGCGGCCGGGTCGCCGATCATGTCCTCCGCAGCCAGCAAAGCGGCGGTGTTCTCGGCTTCCTGTACGGTACGGCAGACGACGAAGAGCACCGGGCTGACGGCTTCTTGATGGTTTCGAGGCGGCCCAGGTCGCGTAGGCCGAGGCTTTGATCTGCAGGAGGTGGCAGGCGTCGGCGAGCTGGGTCCGGACGTCGGTGTGGCCGTCCCTGCGGTACACGATGACCGGGACCTTCACGAGCTCGTCGGCGATGGCCTCCCCGAGCGTGTACCGGAAGATCACCTTGTCTTCGTCGGCTGGTTCCGGTGTTGCCGTCAGGCCGACGAGGGCGCGAGACTGGAGGTCGCGCACGGCCGCGGAGAACCGTTTGGCTTGCGCCCGGTAGATGTGGTGCTCGTCCGCAATGATTACCAAGTCCTGGGCAGCCTGCAGATGGCTGTATAGGTCGGTTCCGATCAGCTCATCTAGCGTCCGCATGCGCCGAGATGTTCTGGCCGACGGCTCGATCAGCTGCTGTACGTTGAAGACGAAGAGCTTCAGGATTCGTGGGTCTCTCAGGGCCTCGCCCGCCCGGCCGCTCCGGAAGGTCTCCAGGGTGACGAGGCCATGGAGACACATCCAGGCCCGCCACGTACTTACGATTGCCCGGTGTGAAGTTGGCAATGGTCTTTTCCTTGATCGTCGCGCCGGGCGTCACTATGACGATGTTACGAACTCCCTGTTCGGCCAGGTAGTCCACGAGCGCGCCCATGATATAGGTCTTGCCGACCCCGGTGGCGAGGTCGCAGACGACCTCGCGGAACTCGTCAGCAGAGATTTGCCTGATGATGGCTGAGAGCGCCCGTTTGTTGGGATCGCGCAGGTCAAGCCGCGCCGCGATATTTTGGATTAGCCCTTGATCGTAGGCCAGCCAGGTCACCGCGCACCAGCCCGGCTAAGGATGTCGTAGGGGCGTTCCAGAGCCGGGACCCCGGGCTCAGGCGTGCGAGGGTCGCCTCGGCCTCATGCGTCGCGGCCTTGGCGACCACGATTGCGAGCTCGCCATCTCCGAGGCGGGATACTACGGCGCGTATCGCTTCCTCATCGGCTACGCCGTCAAGCACGGCTAGCCGTTGTCTGCCCTTGCGCCCGACGAATGGTGGGTCGGGCACGACCGAGAATCCGATCTGCGGGCAGACCGCCAAGGCGAACTCCCCATTCGTTGCTCGCTCCGACAGCAGGAACAGTCCGTCCCGCTGCTCGAGGATCGAGTCAGCGACCGCAAGCGCCCGGAAGCTGCCGCCCCCTGTCCAGCCGACAGCCTCGGTGATCCCGCCCCTAGCTGTCCCGCCGACCACGCGGCTGAGTCTCGGCAAGGCGTACCGGCCGAATGCCGCAGGTTCTAGCTCGACCGCTATCCAACGTCGGCCCAGCTTGTGGGCCACGGCTGCCGTGGTGCCCGATCCAGCGAAACAGTCGACCACAATATCGCCTGGGCACGACCCCAGTTCGAGGATTCGGCGGAGCAGCGCTTCCGGTTTCTGCGTGGGAAATCCTGTGCGCTCAGTCGCCTGGGAGTTGATCACGTTGATGTCGGTCCACAGGTCGCCCACCGGCCTGCCCTTAAGGCGGTGCAGGTACTTCTTGTAGCGGGGGAAACCGCCAGGCTTGTCAGGATGAATGATGTAGCCCGCTTCGTCCAGTGCGTCGAGCTTTTCACGCATAGACATAGCCTTTATTGCTTGGGAGCTGAGGCCAATCTCCGCTAGGATGTTGCTGGGGACTGCCCAGCAACGTCGCTTGGCACTGGGGTCGAATCCGCGCCATGGCTGCCCGCTATCGAGGTGCGGACGGTAGTCCCCGGCCGTAAGGTTCTCTGCGTTGTACGGGCCCCCAGCATCCGACCGGGAGAACCGGCGCGCCCGGTATGTCCCGTCTAGCGGTATGAACTGCGGATTCAACCTGGCGGCCTCGGACGCTCCGTAGACCAGGATCTGCTCGTGCATGGTGCCCAGGGTTCGGCGGGCGAGACTTTTCGTGCTCGTCCGTTGCCAAACCACCGTCGCCAGGTAGTTTCCCGGACCAAACTCGTCGTCCATGAGGCAACGGCACCGGTGTACCTCGGTGCTGTCCAGATGGACCCATATCGTGCCTGTCGGTTCCAGCAGGTCGTGAAGTACCCGTAGCCTGTCGCGCATCATGGTCAGCCAGACCGAGTGCTGGAGAGCATCGTTATAGGCGTCGAATGCCTGTCCCGTGTTGAACGGCGGATCGATGTAGACCAGCTTTACCTTGCCGCGGTACTCTGCCCCGAACTCCGGGATACGGGTCAGCGCCCGGACAGCATCATAAGAGTCCCCGAGTATCAGCAGATTGTCTCCAGCCGGGTCTAGGGCAGACTCGCCGACGACCTGTACGTCATGCAGAAGCCGTACCTCGGTAACTCGCGGATCGTGACGACCCACCCACTCGTAACCACCTTGGAGCGTCCGTATCAGCGTCTGGTCTTTCCCGATCCAGGAAAGCGTCAACCGGTCGCCCGGGACCATCAGCGAACTCCCTAGAGCACGCGCATTGCCAAGTTGGAGCGTGCCGCGACAGCGTGCTACCGAAAATTACGCTAAGTGTCTGATTTGCGACTGGATATTATCCAGGCGGCTACAGTTGTGTAACCAATCATGCGCATGACGCTATTGACTTCCTTGGGAACGCCGGGAGCCCGAAAGTCGAGTGTCACCGAGTCGACATCACGGGAACTTAGGGGGCGTGGCGGGCGGTGATCCAGCCGCGGTAGATCCAGTTGTAGCTGGTGGCGGTAGGCATGCCCAGCTCGGCGGTCAGGCCGGGGACCGACTATTGGCCAGATGGCAAGCCGGTGAGCACGGCGGAGGGCCTTTCCGCTGGCCGCGGATATTGCGCTGGCTGATCAGGGTGCAGACCTGCCCGCCGACGAACCGACTGTCCGCTTGGACGGCCGGAATCCCTCGGCGTTGAGGGCGTCGCCGATCCGCTGGTTAATGCGGCCGGTTTCGGCGAGCTCGGTGACACGGGCGACGAGGGCGGGCGTGGACCGATTCGTGACCGAGTCGCCAGATAATCCCAGCGCCGTGAGTGCCATCCGTGCGATTGCCCTTGCTATCGGTGCAGCTAGGGCGTGGGCGGCTCGGGAGCATGCCTCTCGTAATGCGTAGGTCATCGGTTCGATTCCGATAGGCGGCTCCACCCCGAACACCACTTCTATCAGGCACTTTCGTAAGCTTCTGCATCGCCGGTGTCCTCGTCCTGCTGCTTAGGCGGCTCAGCTAAGCGGCATTCCAAAAGTTCTGTTCGTAACCCTGGGGTAGCCAGGGGCTGGTCCAGGGCGCAGCGGTGGCCAGCATCTGATCGGGTGAGCGGGCCCGGAAGAAGGAGTGGATCTGCCGGAGCCTGCCGGGCCAGCTCACGGCGGTGTTCGCTACGTAGTTCTTCAGTGCCGCCCAGACCCGTTCGGCGGGGTTGTCGTCCGGGCTGTACCGGGCGCCGTACAGCAGCTCCAGCCGGGGGTGTTTCTCCAGGTAGGCGGTGACCTTGCGGGCGTGGTGAATGCTGTCGTTGTCGCAGATCATCACGATCACCGGAGCGGCCGGGAACGCCCGGAGCACCTGGTCCAGCAGCGCGATGAAGTCCGCAGCGCAGCGGCGGCCCAGCCGGTACACCCACGCGCCGGTGGTCATCTCGATCGCGCCGAAGACGGTGACCTGCCGGTTCGTGCCCGGAGTAGGGATCAGGGGGCGGGCGGCGCGCAGCGTCCAGCTGGCCCGCACGTGCGGCAGCAGGTTCAGGTGCGTCTCGTCCTCGGCGAGGACCACCGACCGGCGGGGCAATTCGATGAGCCGGGCCACGATCTGGGCGACAACGTGGTCATGTGCGGGGTCGCCGCGGGCGGTCAGCTTGGGCCGCCGCCAGATCGCGACCAGCCGGACCCGCCGGTACAGCGTCCGCGGGCTGACCTGCGGCCAGCCCAGGTACCGCCGGATCCGGGGCAGGGTCCAGGGCCCGGGCCGGGCCAGCAGCGCGGCGATCCGGCTGGTCAGCTGGCGTCCGCCCAGCCGGGGCCGCCCTGAACGCGGCCGGTCGGCCAGCCCCGCCGTTCCCTCAGCGTTGAACCGGCCGATCCAGCGGCGGACCGTGGCCGGGTGGCAGTCCAGCAATTCCGCGATCTGGGCAGGCGGTAAGCCATGCGCGGACAGCAGGATCATCACGGCGCGGGTGGCCTGCCGCCACCGGCCGTGCAGGTCACTGCGGAGCTGCACGATCTGGCTACCTGGATCGTTGGCGAACACGCTGACCGGGCGCATACTGATCACGACCTCGCCGGCGGGCGGATGTTGTGGCAACTTCAATCCAGCCCCCGGCGAGGCTGCTGTCAACGCCCCTCAGCCGCCGGTCTCACACCTGGTTACGCGCAGAACTTTTGGATAGGGGCTTAGATCGGTGATCGGGAAATGTGGGCAGGTCACGCGCGGCCCGCTCGCCGTGCAGCTTCGGGTTCGCGAGGCTGAACCCGGTGACGGCGGAGGTGCCGCACGGGACCGGGGTGGCGTCCATCAGCCGCAGCAGCTCCGCGGTCGCCGGGGTGGCGTCGGCGAGCCAGCGCAGGGCGGCCTCCATCAGCGGCGCGAGCTGCCGCAGCCTGGTGTTGTACTGGTTCTGGGCCAGCAGCCGCGGGAACAGGTGGCCGACGAGCTTCGGCGCGGCGCGCAGCCAGGCGTCGCGTGCACCGGAGCCGGACCTGCGCCACGGCCGGGCAGGCGAGCTCGGTGTCGGTGACTTCCGGCGGCCTTCCCGGCCCGCGGTGGCCTGGCTGAAGCGGGATGATCCGGTCGGTCAGTTCCACGCAGAGTGCGGTCAGGAGGGTGTCCAGGTCGGCGATCATGACGGGCTCCGGGGTCCGGATGTGTAGCTGCTCGTGCGCAGCGGCCGCCCTTGTTCGCGACGGGCGGCCGCGCCCGCGATCCGGCAAAGCCGGTGTCCGCCGTTCTGGCCGCGCCGGGCTGATGCCGGCGACGTGGCGGCGGGACTGCCGCCGGTGCGGGTCAGCGTTCGTTGCCCGCCCTGAGCCAGGCGATGTAGCCGGCGGCTGCGCGAACGGTGTCGTACTCCGGCGCGAACCCGGTGTCCTGGCGGAGCCGGGTGATGTCAAGAGCGGCACCTGCCCGGCCAGCGCCGGCCGGGAGGTCGAGTGCGGCCTCGGGCACGGCTTCGCGGATGGCTGCGATCACCTCTGCGTTCGTGGTCACCCGCCCGGACGCGATGTTGTAGGTGCGGTGCTGGAGATGCCCGGCGAGCTGGATCAGGGCTATCGCGCGGCCCGTGTCCTTGACGTAGCACAGGTCGAGCCCGTCGCCGAGGTGCGGCGGGATGAGCAGGGCGGACAGGTCCAGGGGCTTGCCGCTGGCTGCCGCGTGGATGAGCGCGGGCGCGGCGAAGAACGGGTCCTCGTGACCGAGGGGGCCCCAGGTGCCGGAGATCCGGAGGTTGACGATCTCCGTGCCGGTCGCCTCCGCGAGCTGCTCCCCGAGGAGCTCGGCGATCTTCTTCGACCGCGGGATCGGGTGCGGGGCGGTCAGGAGCACCGGCAGGTCCTCCGTCAGCGGGCCGCTGTGCGCGATGCCGCCGTAGACCCCGAGCGTGCTGGCGAGGCTAACCCGGCGCACGCCCCATTCCGCGGCGGCGCGGGCGATGTTGAGGAGCCCGTCGAGCAGGCCCTGGGTGGCCTCGATGCCCCCGGCCGTGCCCCGCGGTGCGGGGTAGCCCGCGAGGTGCACTATGCCGGTGATCTCGTGGCGCTCGCCGATCGCCCGCAGCGAGTCCAGGTCGGCGACGTCGGCCTGCTCCGCGACGACGGGCAGGTCCGCGAGATGCGGGGGGACCTGGCCGCTGCGGCGCTGCATCACGACGCTCGGCTCGCCGAGGCCGTGCAGCGCGCGGACGGTGTGGGAGCCGATGAACCCGGACCCTCCGGTGACGAGAATCATCACGTTCCTTTCGTCAGCATAGCAAATCATCAGTATAACTGACGATCAGTCTACTGGTATTATCGGGGGGTGTCGAGGCCGGGTTCTGAAGCAGCGGGCCAGGTCCGCGCGCGTGACGACGTGCTCGGCTATCTCCTCAAGCACGCGCACCTCGCGCTGGAGCACCGGGCGCAGGCCGCGCTCGCCGACGTGGGGGTGACCGTGCGCGACCTCGGCGTGCTCAGGGTCATCGCAAGCGGGGAGGCGCAGTCACAGCAGGAAGCCGCGGCCGTGCTGGGCGTCGACCGCACCTCGATGGTCGCGCTCCTCGACGCGCTCGAGCGCCAGGGGATCGTCGCGCGCAGGCCCTCGGAACAAGACCGGCGACGCAACATCATCGCGCTCACCGACCACGGCTGGGAGGTATACCGGCAGGCAGAGAGCCGGTACTCCGAGACCGAGCGGGACTTCACGGCGACGCTAGGCGACGCTGGAGCGGCCGGGCTTAGGCAAGCGCTGCGGACCGTGCTCAGCGAGAACGGCCACGCCTGAGCAGGCGCCCGGACAAGTCTTCATCGAGAAGCGGCAGTCGCGCACCCCTACAGCGTGTCGCCGCAAGGCCCTCCCACCAGCCAGGAAATACCGATCAACGATCTAGCTCGGCCAGGCCATCATGTCCTGGAGGTGCGCCTGATCCCGGGAGCTGGCGGGTACTCCTATCAGACGAGTCAGGTGCGCCGAGGTTCGGCGAGCAGATCGCTAACTATCTCCATGGTGATCTCCGGAAGGCTTTCGGCGATAGCCTCGCCCATCAGGCGAGCGCCCTCAGCTTCGTCAGGCTGGCAGTCCTTTCTGGTCTGCTCGTCTGGCCAGCGGGCGTAAGCGACCCAGCTGCCATCTGCGGCCCGGTGCAGCCGGGAGCCGTAACTGCCGCACGATCGCTGGATCGCCCGGGTAAGCCGGGTCCACCCGTCCACGAACTGCTCCTCGCGCCCAGGGCGCACCCGCCACTGGTAGATCACGGCAAACATGGCTTTCCTTTCGCTGCACCTCAATACCAGCTGCGCCGTTCAGCTCTCCCCGAGCCGGTGAACTCTTCCTATCGTAAGGCGGTGCTGTGTGCGATCCCGGTAGATGCTTGACATCTCGGTTCTGGTTCCCGGGTGAGAGCTTGGCCAAATTCGGCGGCCCGCTCCTCGCTGCTCCAGACGGCGATGAGCTGCCACGCCTGCCAGCCGGGCCGGCGAAGTGAGCCGTGCAGCCCGCGGGCAGTTCCACTCAGAGATTGTTCGGCCGAGCCTTGAGGCCGACCACCTCGAGGAAGCCGCCGACGCCTTTGAAGTCGTCTGGGTTAGCCGTATAAAGCGGGAGTTGGTTACTGGCTGCCGTCGCTGCGATCATCAGGTCCGAGGCCCGTTTGCGCGGCTCCCGTCCCGCTGCACGCACCACCGCACAAATCTGGCCGTAGAGCCTGGCCGCGCTCTGATCGTACGGGAGCGGGTCGAACGTCGCCTCCACATGTTGCAGCACAGCCACTCGTCCGGCTCGCTTGACCGGATCGTCGGTCGCATGCGGGCCGAAGGACAACTCGCCTAGCGTCACAGCCGTGATCAAGATCGTGCCGGGTAGCTCGGCCGGGTCGAAGAGCTTGAGCGCCGCGATGATGCTGGTGTCCACGATGGCGGCGTCGTGCGCCGTCACAGGCCGGTCCCGTCGTATGGATCGCGCGGATCCTGGCTGACGGTCTCGTCCAGATCGACCCGGAGCTCGTCCACATCTACCACCGGTGCCGTGGCGAAGATGGCGAGAACTTCTTCCTTCGGAACCGCCCGGCGCCGCTGGACCGGAATCATCTTTGCCAGTGGCTCACCGTTGAGGGTGAGTGTGTACGCGCGCCCTTGCCGCAGCCCGCGCGTTACGGCCCCGGAGTCCGCCACGAATTGGCGGACGCTGATGTTAGTCGGCTGCCCGCTTGGGGATGTCATGCGTTAAGCATACTACGGCGTACCACGCTGCTGGCTGCCAGCTCAGCAACCCAGGATTTGCGGAATCCAGCCGCCGGAAAACGGGAAGAAAAAGCTCGGAGAAGGGGAAAAACGAGTCGGAATCCGGGAAAACGCCAGGTAAGGTTACCTTGTGCGTGAGGTTCTGACGATCCTGCGACGCGCTCGGCGGTGCGTGCCGATCCTGGCCGGTTCGTTGAGTCGGGCGAGCCAGTACTGATCGATGAGTACCAGCATGTTCCGGAACTCCTCGACGCCATCAAGGCTCAGCTCAACCGAGATCTTCGCCCGGGCCGGTACATCCTCGCCGGTTCCACCCGGTATGCCGCCATCCCTGCAGCGGCCCAAGCGCTGACGGGCCGGGTCGATATCATCCCCGTGCTCCCGCTGACCCAGGGCGAGATCGGCGGCGTGCAAGAGACCTTCGTAGCCAGGCTTATCAGCGGCGACGCCGTTGAAGGCCCCCTGCCGGGGACGGTGGCTTCCACCCGGGACGAATATGCGCGTCGGTCGACGTCAGGGGGCATGCCGGTCGCCCTGCGACGGCCGCCGGGGAACTCGCGGTCTCGCTGGTTCGCCAGCTACGTCGACCTGGTCGTGGACAAAGACGTGATGGACATCTCGCGGGTCCGGCAGCGCGAGATGTTGCCGAGGCTCCTCGGCCAGCTCGCGGCCAGGTCAGGACAGGTACTCAACCTCAGCGCGGTCGCTGGAGCGATCGGCTTGGAGCGGTCGACGGCGGAGAACTACATCAAGCTCCTCGAAGCCGTTTTCCTCATCCACCGCCTTCCGGCCTGGGGCACCACCCTCGGTTCCCGGATCGTCAAGCACCCCAAGGTGCACATAGTCGATTCCGGCGTGCTGGCATGGTTGCTCAACCTCACCTCGCAGAAGATCGCGCAGGCGTCACCCTCGACCCTTACCGATTACGGTCACCTGCTTGAGACGTTTGCGGTGGGTGAGATCCTCAAGCAGGTCAGCTGGTCGGAAGCCCCAGTAGCGACCGGCTACTTCCGGACCGAGTCCGGTAACGAGGTGGATCTCGTGCTTGAGCGCGACGACGGACAGGTGATCGCGTTCGAGATCAAAGCCGGCACCCGGGTCGGCGGTGACGACCTGCGCGGCCTCCGCCTGCTGAGGGACCGGCTCGGTCCCCGTTTGCAAGCCGCCTTCATCCTCTACACCGGCGAGTACGCCTACCGGCAAGATGGCTGGATTCAGGTAATGCCGCTCAGCCAAGTCTGGACATAACCCCCGGGCGGGACCGACAGCCGGTCAGAGCGACGCACTCGTAATGCGTAGGTCATCGGTTCGATGCCGATAGGCGGCTCCCAGGTAGGACCCGTTTACCGCGGGAAGTCCGCCAGGTCGGCGAGGGCCTCGTCGACGGCATCGGCCACGCCCTGATGGAGCAGCCGCCTGGATGCCTCGTCACCTGCCCCGGCCAGATCGCGGATCTTGCCGGCGTGGGCGGTCATTCGCGCTCGGACCACTTCGAGGAACTCCCTGGTGGTTCCCGACCAGCCGTAGGTGTCCAGAAACCGGCCGAGTCGGCGGGGCCGGTCGGCGAAGTCGGTGAACCCTTCGGCGGCGACAACATACCGGGCATGCAGAGGCACCCAGGTGTAGCCGGTCATGGCCAGATCCCATTCCCGCGCGGCGGGCCCGGCGACGTCCCAGTCGAAGAACCCGGTGAGCTGGCCCTGGTGCCAGGCGGCGTTGTGGGTGGTCGCATCGTTGTGGGCGATGATCAGGCCGGGTGACCAGGTGCCGCCGTCGCGCCAGACGGCATCCGGCGGCGGGATGAAGTCCGCGACGATCCGGTGGTAGTCGCGCATCCAGCGGGCGACTTGGACCAGGGTGTCTTCGGCATACACCCAGGCGGGCCGTGGTTTACGGCGCCCGGCGGTTTCGCCCGCCAGGAAGGTCAGTACCTCCCGGCCTTGCTCATCGAACCCGAGCGGCCGCGGGGCACCCGTGAATCCCTGGTCGGCCAGGTAGGCGAGCAGCGCGTGCACGGCTGGTGTCCACGGACCGGCCCGGCGATGAACCGTGTCCCCGACCCGCACCGCCCCATCGTCGTACCCGCCCTCAAGCCGCTCCTCAGCCACGAGCACATGCTGCCACCGCGCGGCCGTCGATGCGCGCTATCGCGTCGGTCGGGGCGACGCACTCGTCAGGGCCGCAGAGTCGGCTCCTGATCGATCACACCGGGCGAGGCGCCGGGCGGAGCATATTCTTTTCCTCTCGACGACGAGGCCTCCAGCGGCTACCCGACACGTGGCTGACCAATCACGAGCAGTCGACCCGCGCGTGCCGTTAAGGACACATCCGGCCGGGTAGTGCGTGGGTCATGGAACGCAGGTACGCCATTCTCGAGGCATCCTCAGCGCTCGGGCACGTTCCGGCGCATGTGGGGGTGGAGCGCGCTCCCGGTGTCCTGCTGGAAGCCGGCCTGGCCGACGGCCTCGGCGCCCGCCGGGCAGGCTGCCTCCCCGGCCGCGGCTACACCGGCGTCCGGGACCCGCGGACCATGGTGATGAACCCGCAGCCGTTGCGCGACTACTCGATCTCGCTGGCCGACGAGATAGAAGCGATCCTCGGCCGCGGGGAGTTCCCGGTCGTTCTGGGAGGTGACTGCTCGCTGCTGCTCGGGGCGGCATTGGCGCTGCGGCGGCGCGGGCGGTACGGCGTGCTCTACCTGGACGGCGACGCCGACTTCTACCAGCCGGAGGTCAACCCGCTGGACGGTGCGGCATCGGCGAGCGATCTCGCCTTCGCGACCGGGCGCGGCCCCGAGGTGGTCTGTGACCTGGAAGGGCGGCGGCCGCTGGTGCGCGACGACGACGTGGTCGTGCTCGCCTGCCGCGACGCGGCTGACCGGGAACGTCGCGGCTGCCAGCCGCTACCGGACGACATGCTGGTCCTCGACCGCGATCACGTCCGCCGGGCCGGGGCCGAAGACGCGGCTCGCCAGGCTATTGAGTCCCTGACCCGGCGGGACGACCCGCCGGACGGCTTCTGGATCCACGTTGACGCTGATGTCTTCGACGAGACGATCATGCGGTCAGTGGACGACCCGCGCCCGGACGGTCTCAGCTGGGACGAAGGGATCGCGATCCTGCGCGCGGCCGTCGCCTCCGACCAGGCTGCCGGACTGCAGGTCGCGATCTACAACCCCGACATCGACCCAGACGGATCCAACGGCCGCGAGCTCGCCGCCGCCATCCGCAGCGCCCTGGCGTGACAGACTGGGCATGGCCGCGCATGCTGCTCGCGGCGCGGCCGCTCGCCGGAGAAAGCCGGAAAAGCGGAGAAAAGAGAGCCGGGTGATTCCCGATGGCGACCTTCACCACGTACGCGGAGGTTCTCAGGCCTGACCATCCGATGATGAAGATCTACCGGACCAGCCTCACCTGGCGCCCCAGCCGATACCGGCCTGCCGACTTTGAGCGCGATATGCGCGTCGAACCGGGAGTTGTTCTCGGGGATCTGCTCCAGCGGGCCGGCGGCGCCTATGAGACCACCACCGGCCTGGTGCCGAAATTCCGCGAGGTCATCCGCGAGATAGCGGAGCTGGCCGCGGACGACCGGCTCCTCCGGATCGCGGAGCGGGCCGAAGCGCCGGTGTCACTGGAGCACCTCCGGCACCTGGATCCGCAAACGCGCATCGTCGTCGGGTACCGGCTTGACGTCACTTCGGCCGAGAGCCCGCGCCTGTGCCGCAGGCTCTCACTTTCGCCTGATCCGAGGATCACGCTGCATTTCGACGTGGTCCCGTTCCCGGACGCTCCGGGCAAGTTCTGGAGTGCCATGCGGCGCGACCTGCCCGGCGTGGACACGACCGGCAGGCCGGCAGCGGCGGCCCACTGACGGCCATCGCGCGGCTGCTACCAGGAGATTTCACTTAGCGTCGCTGTATGCTCACTGTAATCCCGTGGTCCGGGCGGCGTACCCTGTGCTGAGGAGATCATCATGAACCTGGGCACGAGCTTCAACCGCAGGCATCCGCGTACCGTGATCGTCATCCGCTTGCTGGTAACGGCCTGGCTGCTCGCCCTGACCGGCATCCTGCTGGCCGCCGGGCTCTGGGGCTGGGCGCTGCTGACCCTCGCGGGCGCGATAGCGAACAGCGTGCTGGCCTACCGCGTCTCCCGGGCGAAAATGCGTTAACCGCCTAGCCGGGCCACGCGCCGGCCACGCGCACGACCACGAGGATCATGGCCGCCAGTCCCAGCAGGCGCCGGAACCAGTTGACTCCGTGCACCAGCTCCTCATATGCCCATATCGCGATCGCGAGATAGGACACTGACGCGGCGTAGGAATGATGCCGGTCCGTCGTGGTGGTCACGGGACCTCTTCCCTCGCGTGCCAGCCAGGCTCGTACCGGGCGGCTCCTCTACTAACACGGGCCGGAGGCCGCTTCTGTTCATCAGGTCGAGGCTTGGAGACGTGACCGCAGGGTCGGCACGCCGGGGCCGTCGAGCTCGGCCACGTACGCTGTGCGGCCCGCCATGCTCATCACGAGCGCGAGGGTCGATCCGGTGACCAGCGGGCCGGTGCCCGCGGCGAACGGCCCGTCGTCTGCCCGCAGCTGCAGCTCGGCCGCCCGGGTATGGCTGGCCACGGCGAAGTCGCGCCGGGCGAAGAAGTCGGCCACCGGGGTCAGCGCGTCAACGCCCGGTGTCCGCGCCAGCCCCAGCGGCTGGCGGATGTCCTGGGCGTGCACGACGACCTCGCCGAGGTAGGCCGGGGTGTGCCCGGAGGGCGCGGTGGTGCTGGTGATGACGGCGCGGAACTGGTCCAGCGTCTCCGCGGGGGTGCTGCCGCGGTGCTCCGCGAGCCGCCGCTGGTTGTGTACGTCAGTGCGGAAACGCGCGGCGAGCATGCTGCGCAGCCACTGCCGCTGGCTGAGGCTCGCCGCCGCCGTGAGGTGGGCGACCACCTGCTCGACGTTCCAGTTCCCGCACAGGGTGTCATGCCGCCACTGCCCGGCGCCGAGGCCTGCGAGATCTTCCGCCAGCGCGGCGCGCTCGGCGTGCGCCAGAGCCCAGAGACGGCCGTCCTCCGGTCGCGCCATATCGTTCGGCCCCTTGCTCATCGAAGGATGCTCACGTCAGGGCCCGCTCCAGCGTCGGCCGGTTCCGCAGCATCCATGACGCGCTGCGGGTACGCCAGGTGATGGCCCACAGGACCGGATAACCGGACGGGTCCACGGCGGCCACGGTATCAGGAGTGACGCCATACCGAACGGCTTCGGACCAGGCGCGGTGCACCGCCAACTCGATCATCCGGTCCACAAAACCGGCCCGTTCGGCCGCGGGCAGGCCGTAGGCGTCGAGAAGAAGCCGGACCTGCCGCGCGCGAAGCGCGGCGGACGGGAGGCCGGCCCGTTCGGCGATGTCGTCGTCATGAAGCTGAGCGTTCAGCCACGCGGCTTCGGCCAGTTCCCAGAGGGCATCAACGGGCCCGGCGAACTCCCAGTCGATGAACGCGACCGGGATGCCGTCCTGAGCGACGACATTCCACGGACCCAGATCGCCGTGGCCGATCACCGGATGATCGCCGGGCAGGAGGCGGGCGAGCGAAGGCTGCCAGCTCGCGTCCGCCGGCGGCTGAAACGATTCCGTGGCCTCGTGCAGGCGGCGCAGGAGGGCGCCGATCGCGCTGACGGCCTGGTCATCCCAGGCTCCGGGATGCGGCGACGTCCCGGGGATAAAGGTGACCGCTTCCCGGCCATCCGCGTCGAAGCCGTCCCCGACGGGCCGGGGCGCGCCCTCGAAACTGACCGCCTCCAGGTGCTTGAGCAGGGCCATGACCGAACGGCTCCATGGTCCCGCCCGGCGCAGCACCACGTCCTGGCGTCGGCTTGCCTTGGACGCGGCCGCGCCGCTGCCCCAGATCGCGAGCGGCGTTTCCTCGGTACTCACGAACCCAGCCTGCCAGCGGGGGAGAAGCTGACCAAGCGAGTTTCCGCGTGATCACCTCCGGCCTGGCCCGTGGAAGTTCAGCCTGGTCCACACGATGCGGTTCCCGTCGCCGGTGGTCTCGGTTCCCCAGTTGCCCGGCCCGGTGAGCGCCTCGATGATGTCCAGCCCGTGCGGCCGGTCGTCAGGCCGGGGGGAGTGCCACGGACCGCCGAGGTCTTCGCACTCGATCCACACGTAGCCGGGATAGGCCTCGCAGCGGATGATGAAGAACTCCCCGGCGCTGGCGGAGTGGGTCACCGCGTTCCCGGCTAGCTCGCTGGCGATCAGGACCGCCTCGTCGGCGGACGGGTGGCCTGCCAGGTGGCGGGTGATGTCGCGGCGGACCTGGCTGATCCGCGCCGCCTGGCCGTGGAACGTCCGCTGGTACCGGGTGGCCGCTGGTGCCGCTGCGCTGCTCACCGTGTCTCCTCACCGTGGTCTTCGGGGCGCGCCCGGGAAGGTCCAAGCTCCCCGGGCGCGCAGTGACAACTTTGCTGCGGCGCGCGTAATGTCCTCTACGGGTACATGCGTTCCGTGCTGGACCGGAGACGATTGGTAAGGACGGGTGAGGAATGGCGGCAGGACGTAAGGACCGTGACGCGCTCGCCTGGTTCGCGGACGAGCTGCGGGCCCACCGCAGCTCAAACGGCTGGACGCAAGCCGATGTGGCCGCCAAGACCAGCTACAGCGAGTCTTTGATCGCGCAGGTGGAGACGGGCCGGAAGGCGCCTACCCCGGAGCTGGCCCGGGCGCTGGACCGCGTGTTCGCCACGCCCGGCTTCACCGGAGACGTTCCCGGTGAGCTGGCTACTCCGGGCACGTTCGGACGGCTGGTGGCCAGGCTGCGTAACCTGCCGTTTCCCGCCTCGTTCCGGTCCTTCGCGCCGCACGAGGCGGAGGCGACGGCGCTGTACACCTTTGAGCACAGCATGATCCCGGGCTTGCTCCAGACCGAGGCGTACGCCCGGGCGATCCTGGAGACCCATCCCGATGTCACCGAGGACGTGGTCCGCGAGCGGCTGGAGGGACGGTTGTCCCGGCAGGCGATCCTGGACCGCGACGACCCGCCGCCTCCGGTGGTGTGCGCGCTGATCGACCAGAGCGCGCTCAACCGCGAGATTGGCGGCCCGGCGGTGATGCGTGATCAGCTCGTGCACCTGGCCGCGATGTCACGCCGTCCGAACGTCACGGTCCAGATCATCCCTGAGACAGGTGTGCATCTCGGCCTTCTGGGTGCATTTACCGTCGCGGACCTGGGGGGTTCGCCCAGTATCGTGAACATCGAGGACATCACGGAGGGGCGGGTGGCCGAGGACACGGCTACGGTGTCCATGGTGGCGCTACGTTTTCACAGCCTCCGGGGCGATGCTCTGTCCAAGGGCGCATCGCGGGACCTGATAGAAGAGGTGATTCAGGAACGATGGCCGGAAACAGCACCCTGAGCTGGCGGAAGTCGAGCTACAGCGGCAGCAGCGGCGGCCAGTGCGTGGAGATGGCCGCATCAGGCCGGATCCTCGTGCGCGACAGCAAGAACCCTGACGGCGGCCGCCTGGGGTTCACCGCCCAGGCCTGGCGCGAGTTCGCGGCCAGAATCAAGAACGGTAACGCGAGCTAGGAGCCTGCGCCTCAGCGGACATGAACGCCGGCATCGTGGCCGAAGCGGCCGGGCTGTTCGCTGTTACCAATGTCGACGACCTCGTGGTGCTGTCGCTGTTCTTCGGCCGCGGCGCCGGGCGGGACGGCGCGGCCAGGCGCGTCGTGGCCGGGCAGTACCTCGGTTTCGCCGCGCTCCTGGTCATCGCGGTCGCGGCCGCCTTCGGTGCTGCCTTCCTGCCCGGGTCCGCCCTGCCCTACCTGGGCGTGCTGCCGCTGGCCCTGGGCCTTCGAGCCGCCTGGCAGGCGTGGCGAGAGCGCCGGCCCGGTAACGGTGCGCGGCCGGGCGAGGATGAGCGGGACGGCCCCAAGACGCTGTCGGTCGCCGCCGTCACCTTCGCCAACGGCGGTGACAACGTCGGCGTCTACCTGCCGGTCTTCGCCAGGACCGAGGCCGCCGGGGTCGCCGTGTACATCGCGGTCTTCCTGATCCTGGTCGGCGTCTGGTGCGCCGCCGGGCGGTTCTTCGCCACCCGTCCCGCCGTGGCCAAGGTCCTCGGTCGCTGGGGTCACGTCCTGCACCCGCTCGTGCTGATCGCCCTCGGCCTGTTCATCCTCATCCAGGGCGGCGCGTTCGGCATCTAGGGCGGCGCGTTCGGCCTGTAGGCGGGACCTTGGCGGGCCCGTTGTCTATTTCCCATTAAATTGACCGAGATTATTGACATTTGACCGCGCCGGGGTGAGGCTGGGCCTATGGCCGTGGAGTCCGAGGAATTCACAGAGCTCAGCGACGAGTTTACGCTCGTCGCGCAGACGGCAGCCGAGGTGGGTGTCCCGCCGGGCGAGCTGCCCCGGGTCCGCCGGGGGTGGGTCAACGTGCCCGCCGGCGGCCACGTCAGCGGGGTGTTCTGGGGCGCCGGGCCGCCGGAGGTGGTGTTCCTCCACGGCCTCGGCGAGAGCGCCCGCGCCTGGGACGCCGTCGCGCTGGCCATCGCTCGGCCCTCGGTAGCTATCGACCTCCCCGGCCACGGGCGCTCAGACTGGAGACGTGACGGGCGCTACGAGCCGGCCAAGCTCGCCTCGGCCGTCGCGGAGGCCTTCCGGTCGTTCGCGCCGCGTGCCCGGCTCGTCGTCGGGAGCGGCCTCGGCGGGCTCACCGCGCTCGCGCTGCGCCGGCGTCAGCCCCGGCTGCTGCCGCGGCTCGTGCTGGTCGGCACGCTCCCCGGCTCGGTGCCGGGCCCAGCCCGGGAATGGCCCGATGACGAGCGGTTCGCCAGCCCGGCCGAGGCCGTCGCGGCGCTGGCCGTCAAGCGGCCGGAGCGCAGCGAGCAGTCCGTGCGCCGCGAGGTCCAGTACGAGCTCGCCCGCGAGCAGGACGGCTCGTGGGCGTGGCGGCACCATCCGGGCAACCTGCCGCCCGCGCCGGCCGGCGCTGACCAGGCGGACGAGGCCCTCTGGGAGCAGCTCGGTCAGCTCGGCCCGGCGGCCGCCCTCATCCGGGGCGACGCGACCGGCCTGGAACCGTTGCGCGAGCGAGCGCCGGACGTCCAGGTCATCACGATTCCCGGGGACGGCACGGACATCACCGGGACCGGGCCCGCCGCGCTCGCCGCGGCACTTGACCAGCTACTGAAGACCGAGTCAGAAGGGCAGCGATGACACAGGCGACGGAAGCAGCTACCGGCCAGACGAGCCGCACCGGCCGGGTGCGGACCGAGCCGAACCACCGGCGGGTGCGGGTGTTCTTCGGCGGCGAGGCGGTGGCGGACAGCCGCCGCACGCTCTACCTGTTCGAGACCGCGCACCTGCCGGTGTATTACTTCCCCCGCGACGACGTGCGGTTCGACCTGCTCGAGCCCACCAGCCACCAGACCCACTGCCCGTACAAGGGCGACGCCTCGTACTACACGGTGGTCGCGGGCGGGCAGCGGTACGAGAACGCGGTGTGGGCCTACCCGGACCCGATCGATGAGGTGCCCGAGCTGAGGGACTACGTCGCTTTCTACTGGGAGCAGGCGGACGCCTGGTACGAGGAGGACGACGAGGTTTTCAAGCATGCCCGCGACCCGTATCACCGGGTGGACGTGCTGAACTCTTCCCGGCACGTCCAGGTCCTGGTGGACGGCGTCGTGATCGCGGAAAGCCACCGTCCCCGGCTGCTGTTCGAGACCAGCCTGCCGGTCCGCTACTACCTGCCCAAGCTCGACGTCCGGCTCGACCTGCTCGAGCCGAGCCCGACGCGAACCCGCTGCCCGTACAAGGGCGAAGCCGCCTACTGGTCGGTGCGGGTCGGCGATGACCTGCACGAGGACATCGTGTGGGGCTACCCCGCGCCCATCCCCGAGGCGCCGAAGATCGAGAACCTGCTGGCCTTCTTCAACGAGAAGGTCGACATCGTGGTGGACGGCGTGCCGCAGGAGCGCCCGGTCACCCACTGGTCGTAGTCATCCGTCAGCATCAAGCGAGGTATTCAGCGTCATGAGCTCTGCCCTCCCCGTCATCGATCTCGCCGCCGCGACCGCCCCGGACGCGCCGCGGGAACTGCTCGAGCAGATCAAGGAAGCTACCGAGACCGTCGGCGTCATCCAGGTCGTCAACCACGGTGTTCCTGAGCGCCTGATCAGCGAGTACGACCAGCGGATCGGGCGGCTGCTCGACCTGCCGAGGGACCGCAAGGCCGAGCTGACCAGCCCGACCGGGCATCCGTACCGGGGCTGGCGGCAGTGGCCGGACGACTTCGGCCGCCTCGAGCTCGAGCGCTTCAACGTCGGCCAGTTCGACAACGCCAAGCAGGCCGCCGACGCCGGGCTGGCCGAGGAGTACCTCGGCCTCTACGCCCACGCCAACGTCTGGCCGGATGACGACCCGGAACTGCGCGAGCTGACCTTCCGCTACATCGCGGCGGGCCGGTCACTCGCCGAGCGCGTGCTCGGCCTGTACGCCCGCACGCAGGGGCTGCCGGACGGCACCTTCCCGGTGAGCCCGCTGCCGTACCTGAGCTTCACCGTGAACAACTACCCGACCTGGACGTACCCGGAGACCGGCAACGACGAGGACAAGCTCCTGCTGCTCGAGCACGCCGACAACTCGGCGGTGACGATCCTCGCCCAGGACGGCGACTACGAGGGGCTGCAGGTCCAGCGGCCCGACGGGGACTGGCTGCCGGTACCGCTCGTGCCGGGGGCCCTGCAGGTCTTCTCCGGCTCACTGCTCACCCGCTGGACCAACGGGCTGCTCCGCCCGGCCCGGCACCGGGTGGTGGCCGGGGGCACGCGCAAGCGCCGTTCGGTCGCCATCTTCTACTACCCCGGCCTGGAGCAGGTCCTCGAGCCGCTGGCCCCGTTCGTCGACCCGGGCGAGGAAACCGACTACGAGCCGGTGACCCAGTGGGAGCTGCTCAAGGACGGCGTGGAGAACTACCTCAAGGTGTTCGGCCGCCCCGAGCAGGTCGCCGCGTGGCGCGAGGGCAAGCCCTACGTCGCCGAGCTAGCGGAGAACTCCGCCGGCCGCTAGCACACCGGTCACCCAACCGGATTCCGCCAGGCGAGCTCCCGGATCAGCCAGCACGACATGAAACCCGGGTTCGAGCGCGCCAAAACGCACTGGAACCCCGGTTTCACCGCCTCCGGCGCCGCCCCGGCTGCGCCCGGCGAGCCTGGTCTCCGTGCTCGCGCAGGTCGGAGTGAAGATCTCCTCGGCGCCGGCGAGCTCGACGAGCTCTCCGTCATAGCGTCAGCGCGATGGCCGCCACCGCGGTGGCCAGTCCACCTGCTGTGCGAAGAGGGAAGGGCGCTGGCAAGTTGATCATGCTTCCGGCTAGAAGGTCTTCGGGCCCTAAATCCCACCATACTAGTCTGAAAAGTAGATAATAACGGATAGGTAACTACGGTCCGGCTAGGATTCAGCCATGAGCGCACGGCCCCTGCACTTCAACGCCTTCATCTGGCCGAACGGCTATCACGAGTCCGCGTGGCGCGTGGTCGAGGACGACGTCCGCGGCGTCCTCGGCCTCCCCTACTACGCCGACATCGGCCGGATCGCCGAACGCGGCCTGATGGACTCGATCTTCCTGGCCGACAACATCGCCATCGCCGAGTACCGCGCCACGCACCTCCCGCAGACGCAGTTCGACCCGATCTCGGTCCTGTCGGCGCTGGCCGCCGTCACCAGCCGCATCGGGCTGATCGGAACCGGCTCGACCACCTACAGCAAGCCGTGGGAGCTCGCCCGCCGGTTCGCGACGCTGGATCATCTCAGCGGCGGCCGGGCCGGCTGGAACATCGTCACCACCGTCACGCCGCTGGCCGCGGCGGCCTTCGGCGAGCCCGCCCATCCTGACCACGCCGACCGTTACGCGCGCGCCCACGAGTTCGTCGAGGTCGTCCTGCGCGCCTGGGACAGCTGGGAGGACGACGCGGTTACCGGGGACCGCGAGCGCGGCGTGTGGGCCGACCGCGGCAAGCTGCACGACCCGCACTTCCACGGCCAGTACTACGACGCCGAGGGCGTCCTGCCGTTCCCCCGCTCCCCGCAGGGCCACCCGGTGCTCGTCCAGGCCGGGCAGTCCGCGGCCGGCGTCGGGCTGGCCGCGCGCTACGCCGAGCTGGTGTTCTCCGGGCCGCCGTCGCTGGAGTCGGCGGTCGCCTTCCGGGCTAACCTGCACGCTCAGGTCACCGCCGCCGGCCGTGACCCGGCGCAGGTGCTCGTCCTGCCCGCGCTGATGGTGACCCTGGGCGGCACCGAAGCGCAGGCCCAGGCGCGGGCCCGGCGGCTGGAAGAGCTGGCCAGCCCCGAGTTCCGCTGGCAGAACGCGCTCTACACCGCCGGGCTGGACCCGGACGCCTTCGACCCGGACGCTCCGCTGCCCGCCAAGCTCTGGGAGGGGCAGGCGGCCCCGTCGAGCCGCGCCGAGCAGCTGTACGCGGCCGCCCGGGCCCGGCCGGATGCTTCGCTGCGCGAGATCACCCGGCAGATCACCGGCGGCGCGGGCCAGTCGCACTTCGTCGGGACCCCCGAGCAGCTCGCCGACCACGTGATCGCCTGGCAGGACGCGGGCGCCGTCGACGGGTTCACGATCATGGGCTCGACGCTGCCGTACGAGCTGGCCGCGTTCGCCAACCACGTCGTGCCCATCCTGCAGCGCCGGGGCCGGTTCCGCACCGAGTACACCGGCCGCACCCTGCGCGACCACCTCGGCCTCCCGCGCCCGGCATCGTCCCGGTAAGCTTCGCCACCGGCCCCGCCCCCGCCCCGCCATCGGGAGCCCCGGCGGAGGGGAAAGCTAGCCGTGCGCCTGCCGGGCGTGCTTGGGTAGCAGGCCGACCAGTAGCAGGGTCAGGAAGTACAGGCCCGCGACGATGCCGAAGACCAGTTCCGCGGCGGCGAAGTAGGAACCGGCGGTCGGGTGCCCGACCCGGGCGAAGAAGACCGTGCCGAGGGCGGCGACGCCGATGGCGCCGGCGAACTGCTGGCCGGCGTTGAGCACGCCGACGGCGGAGCCGGTTTCCTCGGTGGTGACGTCGCCGATGATGAAGTCGGTCAGCGGGACGAACACCAGCCCGGCCCCGAAGCCGGTGACCAGCAGCGCGGGCGTCAGGTTCCAGAAGGTGACGCCGGTGCCCCAGTGGGCGACGGTCCACCACAGGGCCAGCAGGCCGACGACGGCGACGGACAGTCCCAGGTGCAGGCTGGCGCGTCCCAGCTTCTCGGCCAGCACGCCGCCGGCCAGCAGGACGGCGACGGCGGTGCCGAGGGCCCAGGGGATCAGGGTCAGGCCGGTGTGCAGCGGCGTCCAGCGCAGGCCCAGCTGCAGCAGCAGGTTGATGACGAGGACGAACGCGCTCAGCGAGGCGTAGAACCCGGCCACGATCGCCAGGCCGGCCACGAAGCTGCGCCGGCCGAACAGCGACGGGGTGATGACCGGGTGCTGGCTGCGCCGTTCGGAGACCGCGAACAGGGCCAGCACGACGACCGCGGCGGCCATCATGGCGTAGGTCCAGGCGGGCCAGCCGAGCTCGCGTCCCTGGATGAGCGGAATGATGAGCAGGGCCGAGGCCGCGGTGAGCAGCCCGACCCCGGTGAGGTCGAGGCGGGCGGCCGCGTCCTCGCCGCCCTGGCGGGGCAGGACGCGCCCGCCGAGCGCGAGGGCGACGATGCCGATCGGGACGTTGATCAGGAAAATGGAGCGCCACTGGCTGCCGAACAGGTCCAGGTGCAGCAGCCAGCCGGCCAGGATGGGGCCGGCCACGGTGGTCACGCCCATGATCGGGCCGACCGGCGTCAGCGCCTTGCGCAGGTGCTCGGGCGGGAACACGATCTTCATCAGGGCCAGGCCCTGCGGGATCATGACCGACCCGAGCAGGCCCTGCAGCGTGCGGGCGGCGACCAGGAAGACGACGTCGGGGGCGAGGCCGCAGGCCAGCGAGGCCAGGGTGAAGCCGGTCATGCCGAGCAGGAACAGCCGGCGGCGGCCGAGCAGGTCCCCGAGCCGGGCCGAGGTGATCAGGCCGATGGCGAAGGCCGCGGTGTAGGCGCTCAGCACCCACTGCACCGTCACCTGGCCGCCGTCGAGGTCGGCCCGGATGGACGGGCCGGCCAGGTTGGCGATGCTGGAGTCGAGCAGGTCCATGATGTCGGCGATGACCACGACGACCAGGACGAGCCAGGCAGCGCGCAGCGGCAGCGTGCTGGCGGCGGGCGCTGGGGATAGGTGCTGGTTAGGGGACACGAACACCGTTCTACCCTAGATCGCCGTTCTGATCAATACGAACAGCGTTCAAGGTGACCTAGAACACTGTTCGCCGATTCGCTAGACTGCCCGCTATGTCACCGACTCCGCAGCAACGCCGTGCCGCGCGGCTCGGCCTCGATCCGGGCCCGCCCGCCGCCCGGCGCGGCCCGTCCGGCGGCAGCAAGCGGCCGATCACGGTCGATGCCATCATCAGCACCGCGTTCGGCATCGTGGCCAAGGAAGGGTACGAAGCCCTGACCATGCGGCGCGTGGCCAGCGCGCTGGAGACGGGGCCGTCGTCGCTCTACGCCCACGTGGTCAACAAGGAGGACCTGGACGAGCTGCTCATCGGCCGTCTGTGCGCCGGGATCAGCCTGCCCGAGCCGGACCCCGCGAGCTGGCGGCCGCAGATCATCGGCGTCTGCACCCAGCTGCGGGACCAGTACCTGCGTTACCCGGGTATCTCCCAGGCGGCCTTCGCCGCCGCTCCGTCCAATCTGGACACGCTGCGCGTCAGCGAGGGAATGCTCGCCATCTTGCTCGCCGGGGGCATCGACCCGCAGGCGGCGGCCTGGGCGATCGACTCCCTGACGCTCTACGTCAACGCCTACAGCCTCGAGACCTCCCTGGCCAACCAGCGGCGCCGCGACCGTGACGACGACTGGGTCGTCAGCCGCGACGAGATGCTGCGCCGGTTCGCGGCCCTGCCCGGCACCTTCCCGCAGACCAGGCGCTACGCCGCCGAGCTCACCGCCGGCACCGGCGACGACCGCTTCGGCTTCACCATCGGCCTGATGATCGACGGGCTCCCGGGGGCACGGCGGGATCCGTGATCAGCCGTACCGGGCGGCGGCGCCGCGGGCCTGGCCGGCCACCCGCTCGCGCATGGCCGCGGGCCGCAGCACCTCGACGGCTTCACCCAGGCTGAGCAGGGCGGCGCAGGCCCAGTCCTCGCTCTCGAACGGGACGGTGACATCGATCTGCTCGGTGCGGATGAGGGGGATGCGATCCTGCCCGTGGACCGGCAGGAGCCAGGCGCAGCCGGGGCAGCGCGCCGGGCTGGACCCGGACCGTCACCTCGACCGCGGTGCTCTCGTGCTCCAGCTCGCGGCGCGACTGGGCCCAGGTCTGCGCGAGGTCGAAGCCGGCCGGCCGGGCCGTGGGCTCGTCGAGCAGCTCGACCGAGCGGATCCGGGAGACCCGGTAGGTGCGCCGCTGCTGGTCACGGTGGGCCAGGAGGTACCACTGACCGGAGGCCAGCACCAGTCCCAGCGGGCTGATCTCCCGCCGGGCGGCCGTGCCGCCGCGCACGTACTCGATGCGGGCCCGGCGATCACGCCACAGCGCGGCCGCGAGCAGCGGCAGGCAGGGCACGGGCTCGGGCGTGCCGTACCAGCGGACCGGGTCCAGGTGGAACCTTTCCGCGGTGTGCCGGGCGCGGTCCCGGGCCTGGCCGGTGAGGCTGGCCCACACCTTGATGCGGGCGCCTTCGAGCAGCTCGCCGAGGCCGAGCTGCTCGGCCGGGCCGGCTAGACCGAGAAAGGCCAGCGCGCCGGCTTCGTCCAGGCCGACGCCGGTCAGCCGGGTGCGGTAACCGCCGTCGAGGCGGTAGCCGCCCGCAGGACCACGGGCCGAACGAATCGGGATGCCCGCCGCCGCCAGCGCCTCGACGTCTCGCTGCACGGTCCGCTCGCTGACCTCGAGCAGCCGGGCCAGGTCCTGGCCACTGGCCTGGCCGCGGGCCTGCAGGTGCAGCAGTAGGCTCATCATCCGGGACGCGCGCACGATTCCATGATCGCGCTAATTACCGTCAGAAGATGTCGGGAATCCGTGTGATAGTTGGTGCCGCCGGGATAGCCGCTCGCCGACTCGCCGACTCGAAAGGAACAACATGGCTGACGTGCTGCTTTTCCACCACGCGCAGGGGCTCACCCGGGGTATCGCCGGCTTCGCGGACCAGTTGCGGGCCGCCGGCCACACCGTCCACGTCCCCGACCTGTTCGACGGGCAGGTCTTCGCCACCCTGCCGGAAGGCGCGGAATACGCGGCCAAGATCGGCTTCGGCACGGTCATCGAGCGCGGCCAGGCCGCGGCCGCCGAACTGCCCGCGGAGCTGGTCTACGCCGGGTTCTCCCTCGGCGTGCTGCCCGCGCAGATGCTGGCGCAGACCCGCCCGGGCGCCAGGGGCGCCCTGCTGTTCGAGGCCTGCGTGCCGATCTCTGAATTCGGCGGCACCTGGCCCGCGGGAGTCCCGGTCCAGGTGCACGGCATGGAGTCAGACGAGTTCTTCGCCGGAGAAGGCGACGTCGACGCGGCCCGCGCGCTCGTGCAGGCCACGCCGGACGCCGAGTTGTTCCTGTATCCCGGCGACCGGCACCTGTTCGCCGACGCCAGCCTGCCCTCCTACGACGAACCAGCCGCGACCCAGCTCACCCGGCGTGTCCTCACCTTCCTCGCCGCCGTCGGCTAGCAGCTATCACGCCGTCACGGTTTGCCGCTGTCCCCGCCGGGTAGCCCGCACTGTCATGACTACGCCGAACGAAATCCAGGAATACATCCATCGCGCCGCCGTCGACGCCGAGGGCAACCGGATCGGCAAGATCACCAAGGTCTACAGCGACGAGCGGAGCGGGGAGCCCGCGTGGCTTCTCGTGGAGACCGGCCTGTTCGGCACCAAGCAGAGCTTCGCGCCGATCAGCGGATCCCGGCTCGACGAAGACACGCCGACCGTCACCCTGGCCGTTTCCAAGGACCAGGTCAAGGACGCTCCCAACATCGACTCGGACCAGCGCATCAGCGAAAGCGAAGAGGAAGCCCTCCGCCAGTACTACCGCACCTGAACGCCGCGGCCGAACGATAGCCGGTGACCGCATTACACTGAGTTCAGTAGCACTTACACCAGCGCAACGGCGTCGCCCGGGTACACGGCGCAGATCAAGAGGCCGTCATGTACGTACCGCCAAACCCCTCGCAGGACCTTCGGCAGGCCGAGCAGGCGAGCCGTGAGCTCTACCAGAGCGCGCAGGCCACGGCCGCCCGCCGAGCCCAGCTCGGGGTGCAGCGGCCCCGGTGGCGCCAGAGCGTCCGCCGCTGGCTCAGTCGGCGGAAGCCCGAGTCAGCCGGCGGGAGCCCGGCTAAGCGAAAGAAGCCCCGCGTAGTCAGCGGCCCAGGTCGGTGCCGATGTCGTGCGACCGTCACGGCGCAACCTAGGGCCGGTGAGCGGCTCCGGTGCCCGGCGCGCCGTAGCGCAGGCCGTCGATGAGGAGCGCGACCATCCGCCGGCTGTAGGCGACTCCCTCGCCCGGCCCGGGCACGCACAAGGTGGCGACGGCGTGCAGGAGGTCCTCGGGGCTGATGTCGGCGCGGATCTCGCCGCTGGCCGCCGCGGCTTCGAGCAGTGACCCGAGCGCGGGGCCGAGGCGCTGCATGAAGTAGCCGGGCAGGGCGCCGTAGGCCGGATCGCCGGAGTGCAGGGCGGCCGCCAGCCCTCGTTTGGTCGCCAGGAACTCGGTGTACCGGCCGAGCCAGTGCGCGAGGGCCGCGCCCGGCTCGTGCGCGGCGGCCAGGGTGGGCGCGGCGTCGGCGCAGGCGTCCACCCCGCGCTGGAACACGGCCTTGACCAGGTCGGACCGCTGCGGGAAGTGCCGGTAGAGCGTCCCGACCCCCACCCCGGCCAGGTCGGAGATCTCCTTGGCGGGCGCGTCCACGCCGGACGTCGCGAAGACGGCCTTGGCCGCCTCGAGCAGAGAGTCGACGTTGCGCTGGGCGTCGGCCCGGAGCCGGCGCGGCGCGGTTTCTCCGATCACCAGCCCTCCCTGATTTGCTTAACCGGAAAAGGTTTCCGTATAGTAACGGAAAGACGTTCCGGTTAGTCCATCGTACAGGAGGCGCCATGAAGTACCGCACCCTCGGCCGGACCGGCATCAAGGTGACTCCCTACGCGCTCGGCGCGATGATGTTCGGCGCGGGCGGCAATCCCGATCACGAGGACTCGATCCGGATCATCCACAAGGCGCTGGACGCGGGGATCAACTTCGTCGACACCGCCGACCGCTACTCCCAGGGCGAATCCGAGGAGATCGTGGGGAAGGCGCTCAAGGGCCGCCGCGACGACATCGTGCTCGCCACTAAGGTGCACGGCCCGATGGGCCAGGACCCGAACCAGCAGGGTAACTCGCGGCGCTGGATCATCGCCGAGGTGGAGCACTCGCTGCGCCGCCTGCAGACCGACTACATCGACCTCTACCAGATCCACCGGCCGGACCCGGACACCGACATCGAGGAGACCCTGTCCGCGCTGACGGACCTGATCCGCAGCGGCAAGGTCCGCACGATCGGCTCGTCCACGATGCCCGCCTCCGACATCGTCGAAGCCCAGTGGGTCGCCGAACGTCGCGGCCTGGCCCGCTTCCGTACCGAGCAGCCGCCCTACTCGATCCTCAACCGCGGCATCGAAGCCGAGGTGCTGCCGGTCGCCGAGCGCTACGGGATGGGCACGCTCGTGTGGAGCCCGCTGGCGAAGGGGATGCTCACCGGGCGCATCCGCAAGGGGCAGCAGACCGACCTGCGCCGCGCCGCCATCTTCACCAGCTTCAGCGACGAGCCCCGGCTCGACGCCGTCGAGCGGATCGTCTCGCTGGCCGAGCAGGCGGGCCTGCGCATGACCCACCTGGCGATGGCGTTCGCCATCGCCCACCCGGGCGTGACCAGCGCGATTATCGGGCCGCGGACGATGGAGCAGCTCGACGACCTGCTGGCCGGCGTGGACGTCACCCTGACCGACGACATCCTCGACCGGATCGACGAGATCGTCCCGCCCGGCACCGATGTCGGCGCGCCCGACCAGGCGGCCTACCTGCCCCCGGCCCTCAAGCAGCCGGGCCTGCGCCGCCAGCCCGCCGGCGAGCGCGCCGCCGCCTGAGCCGCATTAGCCTGGTCCTCGGCGGCGACGCCGTCGACAGCATCGGTCAGCGGCTCGGCGACGGCCAGCTCGCTTGCTACGCTGGAACGGTGACGCCGGAGGAGTTCGCCAACCTCGCCCACCTGCGTCGCGCCCGCGACCTGATGGACCGCGAGTACGCGCGCCCGCTCGACGTGGCCGAGCTCGCCCGCACGGCGCTGATGTCGGCCGGGCACTTCGCCCGGCAGTTCCGCGCGACGTACGGGGAGACGCCTTACTCCTACCTGATGACGCGGCGGATCGAGCGGGCCAAGGCGCTGCTGCGCCGCGGCGACCTGACCGTCACCGACGTCTGCATGGCGGTCGGGTGTTCGTCGCTCGGCTCGTTCAGCGCCCGCTTCACCGAGCTCGTCGGCGAGACGCCGACGGCCTACCGGGCCCGTGACCACAGCGCGCTCGCGAACGTGTCGGGCTGCGTCGCCAAGGACCTCACCCGGCCCAGCCGCAAGCCGAAGGACAGCAAGAAAGCGCGCGCGGCGCTGATTCCCTAACCTGGGGACATGGACCTCACTCTTTCCACGTGCTTCGTCCAAGTTCACGACCCCGACCTCGCGCTGGCCTTCTACCGCGACGCGCTCGGCCTCGAGGTGCGCAACGACGTCGCCCGGGACGGCTTCCGCTGGATCACCGTCGGCTCCGCCTCGCAGCCCGGCATCGCGATCGTGATCACGAACTACCTGAACGGCAGCCCGGACGACAGCGACATGATCGCCGCCCTGGTGGCCAAGGGCGCCCTCAACGGCGTCCACTTCCGCACCGACGACATCGACGCCACCTTCGAGAAGGTGCGCGCCTCGGGCGCCGAGATCGTGCAGGAACCGACCGAGCAGTTCTGGGGCACCAAGGACTTCGCCGTGCGCGACCCGTCCGGCAACCTGGTGCGCATCGACCAGCCCCCGGGCCGCCCGGCGCCCTGATCGTGATCTCCGGTGTCAGTTCGCATATGCCGGGTATCTGCATCTGCGTGAACCGACAGGATCAGCAGGCCATCGACGACCTGTTCCAGCACCTCAACCAGACCGCCGCCCAGGCGGGACCGCCGGACGGGCAGGCCGAGGCCAGGATCCGGCAGCACATCCAGCAGGGACCGCCGGGCCTGATCTACCAGATGGCGCAGACCCTGGTGGGGCAGCAAGCCGCGCTGCGGCAGCTGCGGGCCCAGCTCGCCGAGGCCCAGCAGCAGCTCCAGCAGCGGGAACGGCATTGGTGGCGTGGCGGCGGCGGCCAGCCGGGTTACGGCGGCTACGGGCAGCCGTACCAGCCGCCATCCGGCTACCAGCGGGGCGGCGGCGGTGGCTTCCTGTCCGGGGCCGGCCAGATCGCCCTCGGCGTCGGCGGCGGCATCTTGGCCGCCGAGGCGATCAGCGACCTGTTCGGCGGGGACGGCCTGTTCGGCGGCGACCGCGACGAGCGGGCCTTCGACCAGGGCTACGACGACGGCCGCCAGGACGCCGAACGCTACGACGACCAGGGCCAAAACGACCAGGGCCAGAACGACCAGGGCCAGTACGACGACCAGAGCCAGTACGATCAGGGCCAGTACGACCAGGGCCAGTACGACGACAGTGGCGGCTTCGACAGCGGCGGCTTCGGCGATGGCGGCGGCTGGTAACACCTGACTCGTTCGGGATATTAGGACGGGTCCTCGGCGACCTCGGCCAGGATGCGGCGGGCGGTGGCCTCGTCGGCGGGGGCCACCAGCACCCGGACCCCCTGCAGCTGCAGCGCCGGCTCCTCGCCGCCGGCGTCGTCGGCCGACACGGCCGCGGTCAGGCCGTTGCTGCGCAGCAGGCCGGCGATCAGTTCCGCCTCCGCGCTGCTGGTCACGCTGGCTACGGGTACGGTCGCGCCGTCCATGCTCTCAGCTCCTACCCCTCTACAGGACCCGGTTGTTGCCCCCGTCGATAACGTACTCGCATCCGCTGATGTAAGAAGCCGCGCCGGAAACAAGGAAGGCGACCAGCTGCGCCACCTCGGCGGGCGTGCCGGGGCGCCCGAGGGGCACCCCGCCGATGGCCGCCGGGGTGGCGATGTACCCGGGCGTCACCGTTGACGCGGATGCCGTGCGGGCCGAACTCGGTCGCGAGCACCTTGCTGTAACTCGTCAGCGCCGCCTTGGCCGGCCCGTACGCCGGCGACGACGGGTGGGGCCGCTTCCACTGCAGCGAGGAGACGTGCACGATGGCACCCGAACCCTGCGCTACCAGCCCGGGCAGGACGGCGCGGTCCAGCCGGACCGCGGCGAGCAGGTTGAGGCCGAAGGGCTGCATCCAGTCGTCGTCGGTGAGGGCGAGCGTGCCGCCGGGCCGCGCGAACGAAGCCCCGGCACAGTGCACAACGATGTCCAGCCCCCCAGCATCCGGGTGGCCTGGCGGGCGGCAAAATCCGCCCCATCGGGAGCAGCAAGATCAGCCGGAACGAACGAAGTGGCCTCATCGCCCTCCTCCCGCCCTCGAGCGGTCACCACGACCCCCGCGCCCCGCGCCCCGCGAGCAGCGCGGCCACGGCCGCCCCCATCCCGCGCGTCCCGCCCGTAACGAGCGCCCTCTTACCGTCCAGCATGGCCTGGCTCCTCCCAATCTCGGCTGAGCCCACCATCGGGCCAGCCGCAACAGGAGGGTCAAGAGCCCGGCCAGCCGCCAGCCCTCCACCGGGCGGAGGGTTACCCTGGCTAGAGGAACTGGCCCGGCGAGTTGTCGGTGTCGCCGCTCCAGACCACGGCCACGACCCCGGCCGGGTCGATGACGGCCCACCCGTTCTCGCGCTCGACGCGGACCAGCCCGTCCGGGCGGACCTCGACGCCGGTCAGCTTCTTGTTCTCGGCGGTCGTGAACCCGAACTGGCCGGTCTGGGCCATCACCATGTAGATCGTGCCGGACTGCCCGATGAGGGGCTTGAGCAGTTCGCTGATCATCTCGCCGGTCATGAATCACTACCTCCGAATATCCCGTTACGACCAGGATGCCCCGGCGGCGGACCGCCAAAGCGCGCTACGCTCGCGCTGTGCGCCCCGCCACCGAGCTCCTGCCCGCTACCGAGCGCCGGCGGCTCCGCGCCCTGGTGAGCGCGGATACGGCCACCGCCGCCCCGCTGCACGCGGAGGACTACCAGCTCATCACCCCGAACGGTGCGACGTTCACCAAGGACGGCTACCTCGGCGCCATCGCCTCGGGAGAGCTGAGGTACCAGGTGTTCGAGCCCGTATCCGAGATCGCGGTCCTGGCTGGCACGGACCTCGCCGTCCTGCGCTACCAGGCCCGCATCAGCTTCGACGACGGCCCGGGCATCACCTGCTGGCACACCGACTGCTACCGCCTGCGCGACGGCACCTGGCAAGCCGTCTGGTCCCAGGCCACCGCGATCGTCAGTGACCGCCGCCCTTGATCGAATAGCTGACCGGCACGCCGCGTCCGCTTCCTCACCGGCTCGGGCGCCTGCACGGCGTGCTCGCCCCGCCAGGACCTGAGCAGCTCGTCGCGCTCGGTCAGCTCGTCGATCAGCGGCCAACGGCCTGTGCATCCGGCCGGTGAACGACGCGCAGGTGGTGATGAACGCCGCCGAGGCGGCCGCGCTCACCGCCGTGCTGCGCCCGGACCTGGCCATCCCGCACCACTACGCCTTCACCAGCGGCTGGCGGGCGATCGGGTTACCCTGCCGGGCGAGCGCGTGCCCGTACCTGAGGCGTCAGGGCGTCGTGACCTGGCTGCCGGACGGCAGCGTGACCTTGATCGGCTGGTTGATCCCGGTGACGTCCATCATGGTGGTGACGGGGTGGCCCTTGACCTGCTCGGTCTCGATCACGCGGCGCGCGTGGTGCTGGGCGTCGATCCACTCGCGGAAGGTGATGAGGCTGTTGCCCAGCGTCGCCAGCTGCGCGCCGAGGATGCCACGGACGCTGGGGGACAGCGCCTTGACCGCGTCGGAGGCGCGGATGGAGCCGTCGTACTCGGTGGTCTGGACCCCGTCGATCGTCTGCGTCCCCGCCTCGTGCACGTTCTTGGCCGCGGCGAGCATCTGCTGCTGATTCGAGAAATTGTTGCTCTGCATGCCCTGGATCAGCTTGCCGAAGCTGGCCGCGGCCGTCCCGTTGAGGGCGGACCGGCTGAGCTTCGTCCACGTGGCCGACAGGCCGGGCTCGCTGAAGTACACGTCCGAGCTGGTGAGGATCATCTTGATCTCGGTGTTGCCGCCCTGCGCGGCGATGTGCAGGTCCTCGCTCATGAGCAGGGACGGCTGCCGCTGATACTGGAGGGTGCCGGTCTCGGTCGAGGCCTGGGAGCCGGTCACCGTCACGTGCAGCGTGGTGACGGCCGTGTTGATCTGCTGCGCGTCGGCCGAGGCCGCGAGCAGGGCCTGCTGGGCGGCCGGCGTCCCGGCCGCTCCCGTGTCTGCCGATGCCGTGCTCTGCGCCCCCGCGCTCGCGGTCGCGGCGCCGGTGCTGGCCGGCGTGCCGGCGGCCGAGCCGCTGCCGCCGGAGGAACAGGCGGCCAGCAGGGCCAGCGCGGCGGCGGACAGGCCGATGGCGGCGGGACGCCGGGAGGAGCCAGGTATCGAAGTCACCCAGAAAAGGTACAAGGTTTACGCGGGTCTCGGGGGCCAGTAAACGAGGCCCAGAAAAGGTGACCGCGGTAACGGCAGAGAACTACCGTTATGGCCGTGAACGCGAGCCAGCTGGAAGCGCTGATCCTGGCCAAGACGCGCCGGGTGGTAGTGAGCGGTGAGGCGGGGGACGGTTCGGCCGCGCTTGAGGTGGTACGAGAGCAGGCAGGCGATCACGTTCGGCATGATTCTTATTTTGTTGACTTTCCGGAGAACGTGCCGGACACCATGAAGTTCTGGGCCCAGTGCCTGCGCGAGGCGGTGCTCGACCCGGTGACGGCCCGGCCGGATCGGAGGTGTCACGCTGGGCCGCGGGTGACCTCAGCCCGGCGTAGGTTAACGGTGAGGCCGTGGCCGGGCTTCCTTCTCAGCCAATCTGCGGGTCGCGGGTTGACTCCCGCCCCTGGTCCGCGGGTGAATTAGCAGCAGAATCATCTAGCCCGGCCGCTTTCCTCGCGGCCCGTCGTCATATCCGGCCTTGAATATATTTCTCCGGCGGACTTCGCATTCGCCCTCAGCCCTTAGTCTTGACGTGTCTCGGGCATTCGGGACAGGGGAGGGACTTCAGGCTGCATGCGCTTCCCTGCTGCTGGCGTTAAATGACAGATTTGGGGAGAAACGCATGCGCAGATTCATTCTTGCCGGCTTGGCCGTGCTCGGGCTCGTCCTGGCCATCCAGCTGCCCGCCCAGGCTTCGGCCCGGATGCAGTTCGGGGAGATCTGGTACAACTCGCCGGGCAGCGACCGGGGCGGCGCCGCGAGCCTGGACCACGAGTGGGTCCAGCTGCACAACACCTCGGGTGCCCGCATCACCATGACTGGCTGGACGCTGCGCGACGCGGCGAACCACGTCTTCACCTTCGGCACCTTCACCATCAAGCCGCACGCCTACGTGAAGATCCACACCGGTCCCGGCCGCAACACCCAGTCCGACCTGTACTGGAACAAGCACTGGTACATCTGGAACAACACCGGCGACACGGCCATCCTCCGGGACGCCCACGGTCACCAGCTCGACCGGTGCACCTGGACCGGCACCAGCCAGGGCTTCCTCTTCTGCTGACCGCACCTTCCCCGCCCAGGGAAAGGTGGCGTTCCTCGGGTCCGGGGGCGGCTGCGCGCTCCCCGGGCCTGCGGTTGCTGCTCCGAGTCCCGGGCCCGCAGGTGACCTCCCGGTCCCCGGTACTCGCGGCAACACGCCCGTGCCTGCCTCCGCGCAAGCCATTTCCTCCGCGCTATTTCATGGCGCAGGGCATCAGTGGGAGGCGGGTCTGGGGCTTCCTGCCGGTAACACGCCGGATGCTGCTATCTGTCAGCGTGGATAATAATCCTCGGGAAACCGAAGGGTCCTGACCGGGAAAGCGCGAGCTGTTCTCGCCATCTGATCATCGAGGCGGTGATCAGCCTCTTTGGATCATTGAGTGTCATGGTCCCCCTGATAGGGGGTGCTGTGACACTCAATGATCCGCTTTTGTGAGAGTTGCGAGGTTTCCGCCGAGAGGCTGGCGTCAGCGGATCAGGGCCGGGCGCAGAGCGCGGGCGGTTACGGCGACCCGGGTCGCGCTGGCCGTCATGGCGAGCACCGTGACCCAGCCCAGCGGGGCCAGGACGAAGATCGCGGCGACGATCAGCGCCAGGTCGAGCGTCGCGAAGCCGAAGCATCCCGCTACCCCGGTCGCAGTGGCCAGCCGGTACTGCCGTCCCAGCGCCGCCACGGCCAGCAGCCCGATGAGCCCGGCCAGGACCACGCCCGCTACCGCCCAGGCCGGCGCCGACGCCATCCATCCCGCCCAGGACCGGCCAGGCCGGCCGGTGAACAGGGCCGCCACCCAGCAGGCGCCGACTACGGGGCCGATCCGCAGCAACCTGCGGGCGGCACGCCGGGCCGGGTTCACCTGGGCGAAGTCGGCCACAATCGTCTCCGACGGTCCGAACTCGCCTACCGCCGACGCGGCGGCCTCCTCCGCGCCCTGGCCGCTGGACACGTAGAACCGGTAGGTCTCGGTCAGCCCGTCGGCCAGTTCCTCGGTAACCGAGGCCGGCAGCCGGGCCGCCAGGGCGGCCAGGTAGCCGCGGATCAGCCAGGGCACGGTCTCTGGGCCGGCCGCGCCGACCGGGCGTGGCTCTGGGCCCGCCGCGCCGACCGGGCGTGGCTCGGGCTGGGGCGCGCCGGTCAGGCGGGGGTCGGGCTCGGGCATGGTGTCCCCTCGAGCGCGGCGCTCACCGTGGCCGAGAAGTCCCGCCAGTCGGCCCGGCGGCCGGACAGCGCCCGGACCCCGGCCGGGGTCAGCCGGTACTCGCGCCGCCGCCGCCCGCCCACGACCGACCAGGATCCGGTGATCAGGCCGCCCTGCTCCAGCCGCCGCAGCGCGGGGTAGATCGTCCCGGTGGGCAGGTCGAGCCGCCCGCCGGTGCTCTGCCGCAGGGTCTCGATCACCGCGTATCCGTGCCGCGGGCCGCCCTCGAGCGCCGCCAGCAGCATCGCGTCCAGGTGCCCCTTCAGCTCCTCGGCCCTCATAGGTAGCAACACTACATTATGGCTTCCGAGCAGGCAATCTGTCGGCTAAGATGAACCTTATAGGTAGTAAGGCTACATATTGGAGAAGGCATGCTCAGCCTGCTGATCCGCAACATCGTGTTCACCGTCGTGGTGCCGGGCCTCGGCGGCGTCTGGGTCCCGGTGTGGCTGCTGACCCGCGACGGCGGCACCGCTACCCCCGTCGCCTGGGAAGCGGTCCCGGTCATCGCGGCCGGGGCGGTCCTGTACCTGTGGTGCGCCTGGAACTTCGCCGCGGTCGGGCGCGGCACCCCGGGCCCGTGGGACGCGCCGCGTCGCGTGGTCGCCCACGGCCCTTACCGCTGGGTGCGCAACCCCATCTACCTCGCCGCGCTGCTGGTCGTGCTGGGGGAGGCGGGGCTGTTCGGCTCGCCGCGGCTGCTGGCCTACGCGGGCGTGCTGGCGGTGTGCTTCCACCTGTTCGTGGCCGGGTACGAGGAGCCGGCGCTGCGCCGCCGCTTCGGGTCCGCCTACGTGGCCTACCGGCACGCGGTCCCGCGCTGGATTCCTCGCCGTCCGCACCCGGCCGGCGGCGAGGTGACCCGGTGAGCCGCGACCCGGTGACTCCGGGCGCGCGGGCGCTAACCTGGCCGGCCCGCCTGCGGGCCCCGGCCCGTCCCGCCCGCCCGGCCGCCGGCGCCCGGCTCCGGCGCGGCAGCCTGGCGGTGCTGGCGCTGACCGTGCTGGAGTACGGGCTGGGCGTTTACGTCAACCTGTACGTCCGCGTCCCGGCGGCCGACCATGGCGGCGACCTCGGGCGCGCGGTCGCGAACGGCCCGGCCGTGCTCAGCGTGCACGCCGTGACCGGGCTGCTGCTCGGGCTCGCGGCCCTCGGCGTGCTCATCCAGGCCGTCCTGGGCCGCCACCCGGGCGCCATCGCCGCGTCGGTCCTCGGCCTGTTCGCGCTGGCCTTCGCCGACGTGGCCGGGACCAGCTACACCAGCAGCGGCGACGCCGCCGACTCGATGGGAATGGCGGTCCTCACCGGCGCCGCGCTGCTGTCCTACGCGGCCATCCTCTACCTGCTCCGCCGCCCGCCGCGCGAGAGCCCGCCGCGCGAGAGCCCGCCGCGCGGAGGCCGCCGCGCGGGGCAGCCGCGTGAAGGGCAGCCCGGCGAGGGGCCGCCCTACGAGGGCGGCACGACCGGGGCCGGGAAGTCCCGGGTCTGATGGGCGGGCGACGGCTGCGTCAGCATTCCGGCCGTGCCCTCGGCGACCAGGCGGCGCCAGCCCGTCTGCCAGTCCGGCAGGTCCGGGCTCTCCTGCTCCCAGTCGACGAACGTCGCCTCGTCGCAGAACTGGTCCAGGTGCGACACGATGCTGCGGTGCGGCTCGGTGCCCACGTAGGTACGCAGCCGCCGCTTGTCCTGCCAGGCGGTCACGGTCCACCAGGCGTTATTCGCGTCGGCCAGCGCGTCCGTGCCGAGGTTGCCCTCCGCCTTCTGGGCCTGCTCGATCGCGGCGACCGCGTCGGCGAAGAACTCGTCGGTCAGTCCCGGGTCCTTCAGCCGGAGCCGGGTGAAGACGATAACGGGCATGACGAGCTCCCCTTGGTCTTCCCGTGACGGTTTTCCCACGTTACGCACCACGTGTACACCGCCGCCCCGACGCGCCGCAACGATTACCTGAACCGGCGCCGGTCCGGGCTCGTTTGAGCGATAGGGGACCGAAACACATCCGGGGGCGTTGACGGCGAAGGGGCGCCCCGAAAGCCGTCACAAGGGAGCAACATGGTGAAGAACTGGATGGCCGCTGCCGCATGCGCGGCGGGCATCGCGCTGGCCGCGTCCGCGTGCTCGAGCGGTTCGAGCACGAGCACGGGCACCGCCGCCAGCACGCCGGCTTCGTCGGCGCGGCCAGGCCCAGGTGAGCAGCCCGGCGGCGGCCGCCTCGACGCCCGCCAGCAGCGCCGCCGCCGTGACCGTCGACCTGAAGTCCATCACCGGGATCGAGGGGCAGGCCCTGGTGGACGGCCAGGGCCGCGCGCTGTACCTGTGGGAAGCCGACAAGGGCGGCATGTCCACGTGCACCGGTCCGTGCGCCGCCGCCTGGCCGCCGGTCACCGTGAGCGGCATGGCCCAGGCGGGCAGCGGCGTCAGCAAGAACCTGCTCGGCACGGCCAAGCGGGCGGACGGGACCGAGCAGGTGACCTACAACGGCCACCCGCTGTACTACTTCGCCGGCGACGCCGGCCCGGCATGGCCAGGGGGCAGGGCTCCGATGACTTCGGGGCCGAGTGGTACGTGCTGAACGCCAAGGGATCGAAGATCGACAACGACTGAACGAGGGTGACCGAACGGCCGCCGGGCGATGAGCCCGGCGGCCGTTCGGGGGATGGACTACTGGTAGGGCAGGAAGCAGATCCCGGACAGGTTCTGCACGCCGCCGCACATCTGGCTGCCGTCCAGGTTGTCGCTGGCGATCCACAGGCCGGCCCCGGTGAGCAGCATGTCGTCAGCGCCCAGGCCGCGGTCGCGGCTGTAGTAGCCGGCCGAGCCGTCCTGGTTCACGAACAGGCTGCCGTTGGCCGGGTCCAGGCCCTCCAGGCCGGGCGCGTTGTAGCCGTCCGGGCCGAGGCCGTCGCAGCCGTTGGTGTTGGTGGAGAACCGCTCGTGGCCGCCGAAGTAAGCGCCGCTGGCATCGGCGGCGGTGGAGTACAGCGAGTCGCAGCCGGTGTAGTTCACCCACTTGTGCAGAACGGCGGACTGGGCGGCCGGGAACGCGGCCGCCGCGTCGCATAGCCCGGTCCACGGGCCGTTCCCCGGGTTCTGGGCGAACGGGTGGTAGCCGGTGGTGGCGACGTAGACCGTCTGGTCATCCGGGGACCAGGACGCGGCCTGCAGGTAGAACGGCTCGACGGTGGCGCACTGGTAGGGGTAGGACGAGTCGCTGCCGTCGAACTCCGGTGAGGTCCACCCGGTGACGGCGGCCGCGGAGCCGCCCACGTTCAGCATGAAGATCTGCTCCCGCTGCTGGCCGCCGACCGAGGTGAAGTCGCCTTCCACCAGGTCCAGCGTGCCGCCGTGGCTGAGCTGCTGGTTGTACACCTGCGTGCTGTTGGCTGACACGCCCGGGTACTGGTAGCTGCCCGAGATGTTCAGGTGCAGGAAGCCGTCGCTCTTGCCGGTGGCCGGGCTCAGGCTGGCCATGTACGGGTCGGCGGTGTCGCCGTTGATGCCGGTGAAGTTGCCGCCGACCAGCAGGTGGTGGCCGGCCGCGGCGATGGTCTGCACCGCGCCCGAGGCCTTGCTGGCGAACGTGCTGACCACGTTGCCCGTGCTGGTGTCGATCTCGGCGATGTTCTGCACCGCGGTGCCGTTGACCGAGGTGAACTTACCGCCGATGTAGGCGTCGGCGCAGTTGCCGTTGGCGAACGCGATCGTGTTGACCGTGGCGCTGACGTTGGAGGTGGTGCCGTAGGTGCCGACGACGTTGGGCGCCCAGCTCGTCACCGTGTAGGGCGCGGTCGCGCTGAAGCTGAATACGTTATTGCGGGTGTAGCTGGTGCTGCCCTTCACGATGGTGGTGAAGGTGCCCACGGCGTACATGGTGTTACCGCACTGGACGAGCTGACGGATCTGCTCGGTCGGCGTGTCGGTCGCCTTCAGGTGCGGCGTATTGCTGGCCGGCGTGGCCGCCACCACGCCGCCGGGTGGCTGTTCGCCCGACGCCGCCTGCGCGGCCGGGACGGCGAACGCGATCAGGCCCGCCGCCGCGGCTACGGTAATCAGATATTTCCGCACATTCTTCTCCTTGTCAGCCAGGTCCCCCCAAGCCGGAACCGGCAACTCGCTGCCAGGCAGCCCACACGTGGTTAGTGCGACCAGAAAGACGCAGAATCCCCAAAAAGGTTGATGGCTGCTCAATCCCCCCGGAAGCAACATCCCACCCACTGATCGCCAAGACTAAATCAACCGGTGCATCCTGGCGAGGGGTCACGCGGCGTATGTCCCATTCGGAGACCCTCACCGCCCCGGGCCAGCCCTTTTCACACCGGAAACCGCCACCGGGCGGCCATCCCATATCAACGCCTATATAGGCTTTTAACTGGACTTTAACCCCGGAAAATCATGGCCTGGCGAGCGTCCGGCCGGCACCGGTTGCCATTGGGTTGCACTTTCGCCCGATGGGTTGTAATGCGCCGTGATTGGTCACAAAGTGTAACTAGCATGACTATGACTTCATCGAAGTGACTTGCGAAACATCAGATAAGTGCTTTCGCCCCGCGGGCAATTCGGGGCGGCGTCGGCCGCCAGGCCGGACGGAGGGGGGCGGGCCTGTGACGAGCTATACCTCGGGGCCGGAGGATCTGCAGCTGGCCGACTACCTGGGCGTGCTGCGCCGCCGCTGGTGGATCGTCCTGCTGGTGGCCGTCATCGGCACGGCCGGCGGCATCGGCTACGTCAAGACGGCGCACAAGACCTACGCCGCCACCGCGTCGGTCTACGTGGCCGCGACGGCCGGGACCGCTAACCAGGTATCGGGCGGCCGCACGACCGGCGCGGTCAGCCTCGACACCCAGGCGCAGGTCGTGCAGTCCGCGACGGTGGCGCAGGCGGCGGCCAAGCTGATGCACAGTACCGAGACGGTTTCGCAGCTGGTCAGCCGGGTGAGCGTGGCCGTGCCAGCCAACTCCCAGGTGCTGTCGATCAGCTGCCAGGCCTCGTCCGCCGACGGCGCCGCGACCTGTGCGCAGTCGTTCGCCCAGGCTTACCTGGATTACAGCACCGCCAGCACCACGGCCTCGGTCAAGAGCCAGCTCGCCGCGCTGCAATCCAGGATCTCCGCGCTGCAGGGGACCTCGGCCAAGCTGACCGTCGAGGTGGCCAGCCTGCCGGCCAACTCCGCCCAGCGGGCGGCGGCGCAGGAACAGCTGAGCTCGGATCACAGCCAGCTCGACTCGCTGAACAGCCAGTTCGCCCAGCTGACCTCGGCCCTGGCCAACCCGTCGGGCGGGTCGATCATCAGCGCCGCGGTGGCGCCGCGGAGCCCGTCCAGCCCGAAGACGACGCTCATCGTGCCCAGCGGCCTGCTGGTCGGCCTGCTGGCCGGGCTGATGCTCGCGTTCGCCGCCGATCGCCGGGACCGGCGGATCCGCCGCCCGCAGGACGTGACCCGGGCCGACGTGCCCGTGCTGCTGAGCCTGCCGCTGAAGAAGCCCCGGCCGGAGCTGGCGATCGCGGCGCCTCGCTCGCCCGCCGGCCGGGACTTCGCCGAGCTGGCGCACGTGCTCACCGGCTCGCTGGGGGCCGGCAACCACGTCGTCATGGTGACCGGGGCCACGTCCGGGTCCGGCGTCGGCCTGGTCGCGGCCAACCTCGCCGTGGCCCTGTCCCGCAACCAGCCCGACGTCACGCTGATCTGCGCCAACCTGGACGGCTCGGTGATCCCCGGCCTGACGGCGCTGCCGCCGGGCCCGGGTCTCACCGAAGTGCTGGCCGGCGACCTGCCGGCCGCCGAGGCGAGGCAGCGGCCGGCCGCGGCGCCGCGGCTGCGGGTGATCACGCCGGGGGCCGCGGCCGGGCCCGAGGCCGAGGACCTGCCGCTCGACGCCGTGGAGCGGCTGCTCGATCAGCTGCGCCGGACGTCGCGGTGGATCCTCATCGAGGCGCCCGCGGTCGCGTCGGGTCCCGACGTCTACACCCTCGCGCACCTCGCCGACACGGCCATCCTGGTGACCGAGGTGCGGCGGGTCCGCACCGGCCAGCTGCGCGACCGCGCCCAGCAGCTGGAGAAGATGGGCGTGCCGGTGCTCGGCACCGTGCTCCTGCCGCCGCCCCAGCCGCCCTCGCCGGACGCCGCCGTCCCCGCCCTGGAGCACACCGCCCCGCTGGCCCTGGGCGCCGGGGACCGCGCCGAGGCCGAAGAGGCGCCGGCCTCGCTGCGCCGGGGCTGAGCCGGTGCCCGGGGGGAACCAGGCTCGGCCCGGAGTCCGCGGCGCGCGGGCGGGAGCCGTCGCGCTGGTCTGCGGGACGCTCGTCGCGCTGGCCGGCTGCGCGGCCAGCACCGGCACGAGCACGAGCACGAGCAGTCAGCACTGGCACCGCGCCCGCGCCGGCCACGTCCGCGGCGAAGTCCGCAACGGCGGCCGGGGCCAGTTCCGGCGGCGGGACCGGCTCCGGCAGCGGGGCCGGGTCGGCCCTAGCCGGGGCGCCCACGGCCGTCGCGCCGCTGACCGGCCTGACGGTGCCGGCCGCGGTGGCGCAGCGGCCCGCCGTGGCGGTCGTGCTGGCCGGCTCGAGCCTGACCGGCCTCGGCTCCGCCGATGTGGTCTTCCAGGAGCTGACCGCGCCGGTCCGGTACCTCGCCGTGTTCCAGTCGGCCCAGGCGGCCGCGGTCGGCCCGGTGACCAGCACGAGGCCGGCCGACGGGCAGGCGCTGTCCGTGCTGCGCCCGGTGACTGGTTACGACGGGGGAACGAGCTCGTTCGTCTCCGTGCTGGACGCCACCAAGGTCATCGACGCCGGCTACGCGGGGCACGCGTCGCTGTACTCGGCCGGCCCGGGCGGCCTGACCACCTCGACCGCCGCGCTGGCTGGCGCCGTGCGTTCGGCCGGGCCGCCGCCGGACCTGTTCACCTACCGGGCCGCGGGCGCGCCGCTCGCCTCGGTGCGGCAGACGAACCCCGTCTCGGTCCGGATCGACGTGCCGGGCCAGCCTTCCCAGCGGTGGCGCTTCGACGCGCGGGCCGGCCGCTGGGTGCTGATCGCGGGCGGCCCGCGGGTGAGCGTGGCGAACCTGGTCGTGCAGGTCGTCCCGTTCAAGACCGTCTACCTCAGCCGCAAGTACGGGCAGACGGCGCCGAGCGCCCGGGTGGTCGGCAGCGGCCCGGTCACCGTGTTCTCCGGGTCGGCGTCCGGCGGGAGCCGGGGTACGGCCGCCGCCGGCACCTGGGTCAAGCCCGGCCTGGCCGCGGTCACCAACTATCTCGACGCGGCGGGGGCGCTGATGGGCTTCACGCCCGGGCCGACCTGGATCGTGCTGGCCCCGGCCGGGACCCGGGCCGTGCCGGACGCGGGCTTATCGCCATGACCGCCACCGCCTCCCGCGCCCAGATCCTGCTGTCACCCCCGCGCCCCCCACGGGGCCGCCACCGCGGCCAAAGGCCGCTCCGGGCCTGGCTGGCGGCCCGTCCGGCCTGGCCGGTGACCGCGCTGCTGGCCGGCTACCCGCTCTGGTGGGCGCTCGGCGTCGCCGACCAGTCGGTCATCTTCCTGGCCGTCCCGATGCTGCTGCGGATGCGCGGCTGGCGCCGGGCCGGCCGGCCGGTCCGCGTGCCGCCCGCGTTCGGCCTGTGGCTGATGTTCCTGATCGTCGTGGCGGCCGGGTTCGCCAGCCTGGGCCTGACCGCGCCCGGCACCGTGGACAGCCCGCTGTCGAACCGGCTGCTGTCGTTCGTCGTCCGCGGCCTGACCTACCTGGGCCTCACCGTCATCTTGCTGTTCGCCGGCAACCTGACCGAGGACGAGCTGCCGCGGCGCCGGCTGGCCTGGCTGCTCGGCCTGGTCGGCATCTACGCCACCCTCGGCGGCCTCGGCGGCGTGCTCGCCCCGAGCTTGCAGTTCACCTCGCCGCTGGCCTACGTCCTGCCGCACGGCGTGCAGCAGAACAGCCTGGTCCAGGCCGCCCTGTACCCGGGTTTGTCTCAGGTCACCGACGTCCTGGGGGTGATCGAGGGCAGGCCCAAGGCGCCGTTCGAGTACACCAACATCTGGGGTGACTGCCTGAGCATCCTGCTGCCGTGGCTGCTGGTGGCCTGGTGGTCCCAGGGCAGCCGGCGGCAGCGGTGGCGGGCCCTGGTCATCGTGGCCGCCGCGCTGATCCCGCTGGTCTACTCGCTGAACCGGGTGGTCTGGATCGGCGTCGGGCTGGCCGTGGTCTACCTCGCGGTCCGGCTGGCCGCGCGGGGCAAGCTCGCCGTGCTCGGCCTGCTCTGCGCCGCGCTGATGATCGTCGGGGTGGCCGTGGTGGCGACGCCCCTGCAGGGCCTCATCACCTCCCGGCTGCAGCACCAGCAGAGCAACTCGATCCGCGGGTCGCTGTCGCTGACCGCCATCGATGACGCGAACGCGGCGCCGTTCATCGGGTTCGGGGATACCCGGCATCAGGCCGGGAGCGCGAGCTCCATCGCGGTCGGCCCGTCGCAGAGCTGCCCGTCCTGCGGCCAGTTCCCGGTCGGCAGCAACGGCCAGCTGTACCTGCTGCTCGTCTGCACCGGATGGGCGGGGACCGCGCTGTTCCTCGGCTTCTTCGGCTATCTCGGCTGGCGCTACCGGCGGGACAAGACGCCCTACGGGATGGCCGGGCTGCTGGTCATCGGGCTGTCGTTCGTCTACATGTTCGCCTACGTGTCGGTGACCGCGCCGCTGGAGTTCACCATGCTCGCGGTGGCCCTGCTGTGGCGCAACGACCAGTGGCGGCGGCACGCGTCCCGCCCCGGGGCCCGGCCATGACGTCGCTGAGCGACCGGACGTCCGCCCCGGCGGCCGCCGCCCCGGGCCGGCCGCCGGCGGCCGCGCCGGAGCGCCCGCTGGCCGAGGTGGCCCGGGGCGGCCTGCTCAACCTGGCCGGGGCCGGGGTGGCCGGGCTGAGCACCGTCGCGCTGACCGTGCTCATCACCCGCACCTTCAGCCAGGCCCAGGCCGGCGCCTTCTTCACCGCCATGTCGCTGTTCCTGATCGTCGAGGCGGTGGCCGGGCTGGGCGCCGCCACCGGGACCGTGTACTTCATCGCCCGGCTGCGCTCCCTCGGCCAGCCGCACCGCGTCCCGGCGGTGCTCCGGACCGCGACCCGGCCGGTCGTCCTGGTCTCGGTGGCCGCCGCGGCGGCCCTGGTCCTGCTGGCCGGGCCGGCCGCCCGGCTCCTGGCCGGGGGCGGCCTCGGCCAGGCCGGCGCGCGGCCGGCCGAGGTGGCGAACGAGCTGCGCGCCCTCGCGCTCGCGCTGCCGTTCGCGGCCCTGCTCGACACGGTGCTCGGCGCGACCCGCGGCTACCGCGCCATGGGCCCGACGGTCCTGGTGGACCGCATCGGCCGCCCGCTGCTGCAGCTCGCCGGCATCGCCGTCGCGGCCGCGACCGGGAGCGCGGCGCTGCTCGCCCCGCTGTGGGCGCTGCCGTACCTGCCCGCCGCCGTCGTGGTCTGGCTGTGGCTCGGCCGCATCCGGCGGCGCCAGCGCCGCAGCCACCGGCGCGGCGCCCCGCCCGGGCCGCCGCTGCCGCCGGTACCGGCGCCCAGCCGTGAGCAGCCGCTGGGGTTCTGGCGGTTCACCGGGCCGCGCGGGCTGGCCGCGCTGGCCCAGATCACCATCCAGCGCGTGGACATCGTCCTGGTCGCCATCATGCGCGGCCCCGCGGCGGCCGCGGTCTACACCGCCGCGACCCGGTTCCTGGTGGCCGGCCAGTTCGGCAACCAGGCCATCAGCATGGCCGCCCAGCCGCGGTTCACCGAGATGTTCGCCCGGGGCGACCGGCGCGGGGCGGGGCGGGTCTACCAGGCCACGACCGCGTGGCTCATCCTGTTGACCTGGCCGCTCTACCTGCTCGCGGTGTCGTTCGGGCCGCAGGTCATCGAGGTGTTCGGCCGCTCCTACCAGGCCGGCGGCGCGGTTATGACGATCCTCGGCCTGACCATGCTGCTGGCCACCGGGTGCGGGCAGGTGGACATGGTCCTGGTTACCACCGGGCGGAGCAGCTGGAGCCTGGTCAACGGCCTGCTCGCGGTGGCGGTCAACATCGGCCTCGACGTGCTGCTGATCCCTCGCTACGGCCTGGCCGGCGCCGCGCTCGGCTGGTCCGCCGCGATCGTCGCGACCAACCTGCTGCCGCTGGCCCAGATAGCGGCGTCGGTGCGGTTGCATCCGTTCGGCCGGGGCACCCTGATCTCCGCCGGGCTGTGCGCCTTCTCCTTCGGCCTGCTGCCGTTCGCGGCGCGCGCGCTGCTCGGCCCGGGTGTCGTTCCCGCCCTGCTCGCGACCGGCGCGGGCGGCGTCATCCTGGCCGCCGGGATGTGGTGTTTCCGCCAGGACCTCAACCTGGCCGCCATGCCGGGCGCGGCCCAGCTCAAAGCCCGGTTCAAAGCCCAGCTCAAAGCCCGGATCAAAGCCCGGTTCGGCAACCGGAATTCAACCGGGCCGCACCCGGATAACCGGTAATGCGCACGTAGCTTCGGTCAGTAAACGTCCAGCCTCCGGGGGGAGCCTGAAAATGCTGAAAACGCTGGTGGTCCTGCTGTGGCCGGCCTGGCCGCGATTGCGGGCGGGACCGCGCTGCTGGCGCGGCGCCCGTCCGGCCACGCGTCCTCGCACGCGCCGACGCACGCGGCCGCGCCCGGCGGCGGGCTCGCCGCCCGCCGCTCCACGTGGTCCTCGGTCACCGGGATGCTGCTCATCCTGGCCGTCGGCGCCCTCGTGGTGTACGCGCTGACCTGCGCGCTCGGCGTGCTGGTGACGCACGCGGGCCCGGCCGTCGACCATCCGGTCTACACCTGGACGATCCACCACCGGGTGCACGCCTGGAAGGAGGTCATGGAGCGCCTGACCAAGGTCGGCAACGCCTGGACCACCTGGGGCGCGGCCGCGGCCGCGGCCGCCTGCCTGGCCGCCTTCTACCGCCGGCGCCGCTGGCTCCCGCCGGTGGTGCTGGCCGCGGCCATCGTCGTCGACCACTACCTCACGCTCGCGCTGCGGCACACCTTCCACCGGCTCGGCCCGCCCGACAGCCCGCTCGGCACCTTCCCGTCCGGTGGCTGCGACCGGATCATCGTCTTCTACGGACTCATCGCCTACCTCATCTGGCGTGAGCTCAGCGGCCGCCGGAGCACCGCGATCTGGCTGGCCGGCGTGGTCGCCGCGCTCGGTTTCAGCGAGGGTTACAGCCGCGCCTACCTGACCCTGCACTGGCTGACCAACGTGGTCAGCGGGCTGGTCTACGGCGGCCTGATCCTGGCCGTCTTCGTCGTCGCGATCCGCCTGGTCGACGGCCCGGCCGGACCGGTCACGGCCCCGCCCGGGCCAGCAGCAACGGAGCCAGCAGCAGCGGAGCCAGCAGCAACGGAGCCAGCAGCAACGGAGCCAGCAGCAGCCGAGCCAGCAGCAGCCGAGCCAGTGGCAGCCGAGCCAGTGGCAGCCGAGCCAGTGGCAGCCGAGCCGGGACCGGCCGAGCCAGGACCGGTCCAGGCCGAGCCGGCGCCGCCCGTGCCGACCCTGCGGTGACGACCGCCGACCTCGCCGGCCCGGGGCGCGCCGCGGGCCCGCCGGAGCTCGCCGACGGCCACCGTCGCGACCACCTCGGCGAGGTCTGCGCCGTCCTGTGGCCGCCACCCGCCACCACCTCCCTGGACGCCGGCCGGCGTCCAGAAGCAGCCCGGAACGCCGGGACCGCCGCAGCCCAGCACGATTTCCTCGTCCTGCCCTCGGCGGCCCGGCCGCGGCTGATCGTCCCGGCCTCGGGGCGCGCGGCCGCGGCCGCGCTGCGCCGCTACGGCGAGCCCGGCTCGCTCGCCGCCCGGGCCGGGCGCCAGGCGCTCGCGCTGGCCCTGCGCGGCGGTGCGGGCACCGCGGGCCTGGGCGGCCGGCTGCGGGTCCGCGTCCCGGCCGGCGCCGGCACGATCGAGACCTACCTGCGCGACGTGCTCGGCCGCGAGGTGCTGATCAGCACGCACCTGAGCGCGGCGCGGGCGAACCGCAAGCCCGTGCTCCAGCTGCTCACCACCCGGGGCGAGACGACCGGCTTCGTCAAGGTCAGCGTCAACCCCCTGACCAGCCAGCTGATTCAGGCCGAACGGGCTGCGCTCCACGCCCTGGCCACCGCCAGCCTGCGCACGCTGGCCGTGCCGCGGGTGCTGCACCACGGGTGCTGGCAAGGCCACGACGTGCTGGTCATGAACGCGCTGCCGACCTGGCAGCGCCGCCGGCCCCTGCGGCCCGGGCAGCTCACCGCGGCGATGACCGAACTGGCCGGCGTAGGCGGCCTGACCCGCGGCCCGCTCGCGGGCAGCGCCTTCTGGATCCGGCTCGCCGGCCGGCTGGACACCGCCCCCGACGGCGCCGACCGGGACGCCCTGGCCGCCGTGCTCGGCCCGCTGGCCGCCGCTGGAACCCACGGGCCCGAGCTCGGTTTCGGGGCCTGGCACGGGGACTGGACCGGCTGGAACATGGCCAACGTCGGCGAAGGACTACTGGTGTGGGACTGGGAGCGGTTCACCCACTCCGTTCCTTATGGATTTGATGCTTTGCACCACCACCTGCAGACCGCCGTGGTCGGCCGCCGCCAGCCGCCCGCGGCCGCCGCGGCCGCCTGCGTTCGGTCGGCCCCCGCGACCCTGGCGCCCTTCGGCGTGCCGGCCGGCCAGGCCCGGCTGACCGGCGTCCTGTACCTGACCGAACTGTCCGTCCGCTACCTGGCCGACCGCCAGGGTGAAGCGGGCGCCCGCCTCGGCCGTCCCGGCACCTGGCTGATCCCTGCGATAGAAGAGGCGTTGAGGAACCTATGACCAAGACCCTGCCCCCGGCCGCCCGGCGCACCGCGCACGCCGTGTCGGTGAACGCCGGACGGCTCACCCACCGGGCCCGCATGCTGCCCGGCTTCCTCATCGTGGGGGCCCAGCGCGGCGGCACCACCTCGATGTACCGGACGCTGGACCAGCATCCCGCGATCCTCAAGGCGGTGCTGCATAAGGGCGTGCACTACTTCGACACCGGCTACGATCACGGCCTGGGCTGGTACCAGGGACACTTCCCGCTGCGGGCCACGGCCGCGCGCGCCCGGCGGGCCGCCGGCGACGTCCCGGTAACCTTCGAGTCCAGCCCGTACTACCTGTTCCACCCGCTGGCAGCCGAGCGGATCAGCCGCGACCTGCCCGGCGTCAAGCTGCTGGTGCTGGTGCGCGACCCGGTCGAGCGGGCCTATTCGGCCCACGCCCACGAGCTGGCCCGGGGGTATGAGACCGAGCCGTTCGAGCGGGCGCTCGAGCTCGAGGAGCAGCGGCTGGCCGGGGAGGCCGAGAAGATCGTCAGCCAGCCCGGCTACCAGAGCCACAGCCACCAGCACCACGGCTACCTGGCCCGCGGCCACTACGCCGATCAGCTGGAGCGGCTGAGCGAGCTGTTCGGCCGGGACCGGGTGCACGTGGTGGACAGCGGGCGGTTCTTCACCGAGCCGGAGCCGGTCTACGACGGCGTGCTGGAGTTCCTCGGGCTGCGCCGGTCCGGCTACCCGGTGTTCGAGCGGCACAACGCCCGCCCGCGCTCGCCCATGCCCGAGTCGCTGCGGGCCGCCCTGGGCGAGCGCTTCGCTTCCTCGGACGAGCGCCTTACCGGCTGGCTCGGACAGCCGCCGAGCTGGCGCTGACCACCCGGGCCGCGGCGGCGATCGCGATCAGGCGCAGGGCGAACGGCAGGTCGTCCATGAGGTAGCGCCGGAAGAGCCGCCGCGGCTCCGTCAGCAGCCGCCAGGACCACTCCAGGCCGGCCTGCTGCATCCACCGCGGCGCCCGCGGCAGCGTGCCCGCCGCGAACGGGATGGCCGCGCCGCAGCCGATGAACCACGCTCCCGGCAGGGCCGGGGCCAGCGCCGTGATGACCTGCTCCTGGCGGGGAAAGCCGAGCCCGGCGAACACGATGTCCGGCTGGGCCCGCTCGATCCGGTCCCGGACGGCGGCGAGCTCGGCGGGCCGGGAGTCGAAGCCGAAGGGCGGCGAATCGGTGCCCGCTATCCGCAGGCCGGGGTAGCGGCGGGCCAGTTCGGCGGCGGCCAGCTCCGGCACCCCGAGGGCCCCGCCGAGCAGGTAGACCGACCGACCCTGGGCGGCGGCGGCCGCGCTCAGCGTGAAGATCAGGGACGCGCCGGCCACCCGCTCGGGCAGCGGGTCGCCGTTCAGCCGGGCCGCCCAGACCAGCGGCATCCCGTCGGCGACCACCAGCGAGGCCCGGCGGATCAGGGCGCGGGCGATCGGGTCCTTCTTGACCCGGCGGCAGATGTCGATGTTCGGCGTGATGACCCAGCCGCCCCGGCCGTCGGCCAGGTCGTCGGTGATGCGCGTCACGACCTCATCCTCGGACAGGGCGTCGAATTCGAGTCCGGCTACGGTGCTCACGAGCGGTCTCCAGCTGGGTTGAAGTAGGTGAGCCGCGCCATGGCCCGGAAGGTGCCCAGGGCGGCGCCGTCGCCGAGTGAGTAGCGGCCCGGCGGGGCCTGCCCGGCCGGGTCGGCGTCGAAGTAGAGCAGCGCCTTGATCTGCGGGCTGGCCAGCACGACCTGCCGCGCGGCGCGCAGCCAGCGGGCCCGGCGGGCGTCGCCGTAGCTCACCGGCACCCCGAACTCGCCGATCATCACCGGCCGGTCATGGTGCGACGCCCACCGCAGGAACGGGCTGACGGTCGCGGCGAAGCTGGCCTGCTGGCCGTACTCCGGGTAGGCGTCCGCGCAGATCCAGTCCACCTCGGCGTCGCCCGGGTAGAAGGCCGCGGCCCGGCCGTCGGCGAAGCCCGCGGCGGTGGGGCACCAGACCCAGGCCGCGTTGCGTACCCCTGCGGCGGCGAAGATCGCCCGGATGTGGTCCCAGGCCCGCACGTAGTCGGCGCCCGAGTGTGTCTGGGCCCGCAGGTTGGGCCGGTCCATCTCCCAGCGCCACTCCAGGAACACCGGCTTCCCGAGGGCCTTGATCTGCCCGGCCCGGTGACGGATCCAGGCGTCGTCGGCGCCGGAGCTGATCTCGCGGGTGTCGGTTCCGGCCCAGGAGATGAGCAGCGTGCTGCCCTGCCGCAGGAAGGCCAGGTCGCTGGGCGTGGGGAAGGGGGCCCGCCACTTCAGGTAGGTGTGGACGATGGCGAGCGTGCGGCCGAGCTGCTCCTGCAGGCCCCGGACCGCGCTGATCTCGTTGGCCTGGGTGAAGTCGTCCGGGCCGGCCCAGGCGCCGAAGTAGGCGCCGCGGGCGGGCGGGACCGGAGCGGCCGGGCTCGCGGCCGCGGGCGGCGCCGCGGCGGGCGGCGCCGCGGTGCGGCGGCGCGGTCGCGGCGGGCGGTGCGGTCGCGGCCGCCGGCATTTCCCGCGCCGGGCCCGGGGAAGAAAACGGGTTAATTATGACCACAACAGTCACAAAAGCCACAACGGTCACAACGATGGCCGCGATCAGGTAGCGCAGGCGGGGGTTCATCGGCTCAGATCCCGTGCCCGTGCGCGTGCAGGCGCCGCAGGATGGTGTCGCCGGGCACCGCGCCCGCGGCGACGGCCAGCGCGAACGGCACCCGGCGCTCACGCCAGTTGCTGCGCAGCGCCCGCCCGGCCCAGCGGCAGGCGTCGCCGCGCCGGCGCAGGCAGGCGTAGGCGAAGGCGAGCTGGGCGTAGACCCGGGCGGCGCCGGCCCGGGTGCCGGCCAGCTCGGGGTGGTGCTCGAGCATCCACAGCAGCGAGTCGGCCCGGCTCTGCCACTGCCGCGCGTAGTACGACGAGGCGCCCCAGGCCACCCGGACCAGGGGCGTGTCCACGTGCACGATCGGGTGCCGGCGGGCGGCCCGCAGGGCCAGGTCCCAGTCCTCGTTCTGGCCACCGGGAATGGCCTCGTCGACCAGGCCGATGCCGCCGGGTCCGGTCAGCGCCGTCCGCCACGCCAGGTAGGTGGAGGAGTGCACCATGACCATGCGCGACCGGAGCAGGTCCGCGTGGGTCACCTCGGACCGGCCGGCCCGCCGCGGGTGCGTGGTCCCGGCGTATTCGACGTCGATCGCGCAGCTCGCGAACTCAGCCTCCGGCCGGGCCCGCAACGCCGCCACCTGCTGGCGCAGCTTGCCGGGCCGCCATACGTCGTCGTCGTCGCAGAAGGCGACGATTTCGGTGTCCAGCGCCAGGATGCCGGTGTTGCGGGCGCCGGCCAGCCCGGGCGTCCTGGCGTTGACGGTCACGTCCAGCCGCTCGCCCGGGGGCAGCTCGGGCTCGCTGCGGTCGTACACCACCACGACGCGGAGCCGGCCCGGGTAGTCCTGGGCGAGCGCGGCGGCCACCGCGGCGCGCAGCGGGCCGGGCCGGTTGTGCGCCGGGATCACGACGCCGACCGAAGGCCAGGCGGTCACGGCCGGCCTCCCAGGTACCCGTAGCGGGCCAGCAGCGGGAGGGTCAGGGCGGTCACGGCCCGGCGCTGGCGGGCGGGCAGGCCGGCCCGCCAGCGTTCGTCCGGACGGACCGGGATCTGGCCGGTGGCGAAGCGCATCGGGTTGCCGGAGACGCTGTGCCCGGGGTTCAGGTGAGCCCAGCCCGCGCCGAGGAACGGGAAGCTCGCCGGCGCCGGCAGCCCGGCGAAGTCAGCCAGCCGCGTCAGGGCATCGGCCGGCGCGGCCACGAAGTCCTCGTACCGCATCCGCAGGACCGGGACGCCGGTCCGGGCCAGCAGGTGGAAGGCGGCGTTCTGGCCGGTCCACTGGCCGGCCGCCACCGCGGGGGAGTACCTGGTCATGTAGCTCTCCCGGTCGGTGTCGGGCCGCCGGACCTGCCTGCTCCAGGAGTAGGCCACCGCCCGGCTGTCCCTGACCACGTGCAGCACCCGCAGGTCGAGCCCGTCCTGCCAGCGCAGGCAGTGGGCCAGCGACGGGTGCTTGCTCGAGTCCACCACCAGGTCGCCGCCGCTGACCTCGGCGATCGCGGCGTAGAGCCGGGCGTAGTAAGAGGTGTACTCGGCCAGCTCCCGGCGCCGTCCGGGCCGCAGGTCCCGCCGCGCCAGCGCGGGCACGAAGCGGTTCCGGTCGACCCGGTCGCGCAGGGCGGCGACCCGGGTCACGTCGACCCGGTCCCACCCGCCGAACGCCGCCGCGCCCACCTTCGCCCAGAACGGGCAGCGGCCGAACGGCTCACCGCACCCGCAGCGCTCGTCCCCGGCGATGCCCCGCTCCCAGAGGTGGACGAGCTCGCCCACCGGGCTGACTCCGGGCAGCTGCCCGGCCAGCCGTTCGATCAGCGTGCTGCCGCTGCGGCCGAGGCCCCCGACGTACAGCACGCGCACCTGTCCCCCCGACATGTGCGCCTGGCCCTAGTTGCCGTACGGCAGCAGGCAGATGCCCGCGTAGCCGTAGACTCCGCCGCACCGGCTCGAACCGTCCAGGTTGTCGCTGGCGATCCACAGGCCGGCCCCGGTGAGCAGCATGTCGTCGGCGCCGAGGCCGCGGTCCCTGGTCGGGTTGAAGGTGACGGCCCCGCTGGCCGGGCTCAGGCCCGCCATGCCGGGCGCGCTGACCGCCCCCGGGCCGGCGAAGTCGCAGCCGCTCGGGTTGCTGGCCCAGCGCTCGTGGCCGCCGATGTAAACGGTGGAAGCGTCCGCCGCGACGGAGTACAGCGAGTCGCAGCCGGTGTAGTTCACCCACAGGTGGGACACGCTGGCCTGGGTGGCGGGGAACGCCGCCGCCGCGTCGCACAGCCCGGTCCGCGGCGCCGAGCCGGTCGGCTGGTCGTAGGGGTGGTATCCGGTCGTCGCCACGTAGACCTTGGAGTCGTCCGGCGACCACGCCGCGGCCTGCAGGTAGTACGGCTCGACGGTGGCGCAGGCGCCGCTGAACTCACTCGAGGTCCACGGCGTCACCGTGGCGGCGGAGCCGGACACGTTCAGCATGAAGATCTGCTGCCGGGGCTGCCCGCCCGCCGAGGTGAAGTCGCCCTCGACCAGGTCCAGCGTGCCGCCGTGGCTGAGCTGCTGGTTGTAGACCCGGGTCGCGTTCGAGGAGACCCCGGGGAACTGGTAGTTGCCGGAGATCGACAGGTGCGCGAAGCCGTCGTCCTTCCCGGTCGTGGTGTTCAGGCTGGTGAAGTACGGGTTGGCGGAGCTGCCGTTGATGGCGGTGAAGTAGCCGCCGGCCAGCAGGTGGCTGCCCACCCGGAGCAGCGTCTCCACCTGCCCGGCCGCGTTATGGCCGAACGCGCTGCTGACCGCCCCGGTGCTGGTCGACACCGCGGCGATGTTCTTCACCGCGGTCCCGTTCACCGAGGTGAACTGGCCGCCCAGGTAGGCGGTCGAGCAGTCCGCGCTGAACTCGATCGCGTTGACGGTGCCGTTCACGTCCGGGTCCCAGGACGTCATCTTGAACGGCGACGCGGCCGCGAAGCTGAACGCGTTGTTCCTGGTGTAGCCGGTGGAATAGCGCTTGATCGAGGTGAAGCTCCCGACCGCGTACATGGTGCCGCCGCACTGCGCGAGCTGGCGCACCTGTTCCGTGCTGCCGGTGGTGGCCAGCTGCGGCGTGCCGGCCGCCGGAACGGACGAGACCGGCCCGGTGGCGGCCTGGGCCGGCAGCCCGGTCGCCGCGGCGACCACCGCGGTGGCGACCGCGGCGGCCGACGCCAGGCTCAGCCGGACCCGGAAGCCCAGTCGGATGGATGTCATGTTCTCCCCCTTCATGTGGTGCTGCTCAGCCCCTAGTAGGCGCCGCGGCCCTTGGCCACGGCGGCGCCTGTTTTCCACAAGATCTGCAGGTCGAGCGCCAGCGACCAGTTCTCCACGTAGCGCAGGTCGAGCCGCACGGCCTCTTCGCGGCTCAGGTCGGACCGCCCGCTGACCTGCCACAGCCCGGTCATGCCGGGCTTGACCAGCAGTCGCCGGCGGACGTCGTCGCCGTACTTGGCCACCTCGCGCGGCAGCGGCGGCCGGGGTCCCACCAGGGACATCTCGCCGAGCACCACGTTGAACAGCTGCGGCAGCTCGTCCAGCGACCAGCGCCGCAGCCACTTCCCGGTGACGGTGACCCGCGGGTCCTTGCGCACCTTGAACAGCAGCCCGTCGCCCTCGTCGAGGGCGAGGACCTCCTGCGTGCGCTGCTCCGCGTCGCGCACCATGGTGCGGAACTTCAGTACCGCGAAGGGCTGGCCGTCCTGGCCGATCCTGGTCTGCGAGAACAGCACCGGGCCGCCGTCGCGGACCGCGATGGCGATCGCGATGGCGGCCAGCAGCGGGGTGAGCAGGCCGACCGCGACCGCGGCCGCCAGCCGGTCGAAGGCGCCCTTGACCGCCCGCTTGAGCCCGGTCAGCTCGGCGTGGTCCACGTGCAGCAGCGTCAGCCCGGCGGTCGGCCGGATCGTGGTCCGCGGTCCGGCCACGTCGAGCAGGGCCGGGGCCAGGCACAGGTCGGTGCCTTCCTTCTCCAGGTCCCAGGCGAGCCGGCGGAGCGTGGCGCTGTCCAGCTCGGGACAGGCGAGCACGGCGACCGTGTCGGTGCCGGTCCCGGCCGCCACCCGGGCGGCGTCGGCCAGGCCGCCGAGCACCGGCACGCCCGCGACCTCCGTCGTCGCCGATCCCGGGCACGCACGCGTTCACCACCTCGAGCCCGTGGTGCCGCTCCCGGTGCAGCCGGACGATCAGGTCGGCCACCGCGTCCGCGTGCCCCACCGCCGTCACCCGGCGCAGGTGCAGCCCCCGCGCGCGGCGCCGGTGCAGCTGCCGGCGCAGGCCGAACCGGGCCGCGGCGGTAGCGGCGGTCAGGCCGGGCAGCGCGATGAGGAGGTAGCCGCGGGCGAAGTTGGCGTTGAGGGCGTAGGACGCGATCGCGATCGTGGCGGCCAGGCTGACCGCGGCGCCCAGGAGCCGCCGGAACTCCTCCGACCCCAGGCCGATGAAGCGCGGGTCGTAGCCTCCGGCCAGGGCCACCCAGCCGATCCAGACGAGCGGCAGTCCCGCGGTCGTGGTGAGGTACAGCAACGGCGCGGGCTGCCCGGCGAACCGGCCGAGCAGCGCGACCGCGCCGGCCAGCATCCCGCAGATCGCATCGGCCGCGACCATGTGGCCCTGGTAGCGGACCACCCAGGGCAGGGAGCGCCGCCGGGACAGCACGGGCCGCCAGGCGAACCGTTCCCGCTGTTCGGAAACCGTCACGCTCCCTACCTCTCTTTTAACATAGACACCATCAGAAACGAATTGGCGTTTGACTGACAAACACCCCAGAGACAACTTGAGGCTACTGAACAGACACTGAAAGTGGGCGAAGGAAGTTCTGTTTTCAACCTTCTTGCTACTTTCAGCGGCGAGAGTCCTCACTTGATTACTATGAGTAACGAACGAGGGGTCGACTTTGCCCCGGTACCACCCGCAGCGGGAACATTGTGAACATGCTGACCTGGGGCGAGCGGCGCTGACCGCGGGACAGGCCCGCGGCCGCGGGCGGCTCCGTGGCCCTGGGCGGCTCCGCGGTCCCGGGCGGCTCCGCGGTCCCGGGCGGCTCCGGGCGGACCGGGACCTCGACCGGCGCATCGCGGTGCTCGCGCTGCCCGCGCTCGGCGCGATCGCCGCCGAGCCCGCCTACAGCCTGGCCGACACCGCCATCGTCGGGCACCTGGGCCGCACCCCGCTCGGGGCGCTGGCCATCGCGACCACCGCGCTCACCATGACCGCCTGGCTGGCCATCTTCCTGTCCACCGCGACCACCTCGGCGGTGGCTGGGCTGGCGGCCGGGCGCGAATCCAGCCGGGCGTCACGCTCCGTCGGCGCCGCCTACCTGGTGGCGGCGGCCGGCGGGGCGCTGGTCGCGGTGATCGTGATCGTGACCGCCCCCTGGGTGGCGGTGCTGCTCGGCGCGCGCGGCGCCGTGCTGTCCGGCTCGGTCGGCTACCTGCGGGCGTCCGCCGCCGGGATACCGTTCCTGTACGTTTCGTACGCGGGCAACGGGCACCTGGTCGGCCTGGCGAACGCGCGCACGCCGCTGCGCATCGCGGTCAGCGCCAACGTCCTGAACGCGGCCCTGGAACTCTTCCTCGTCTACGGCGTGCACCTGGGCCTGCTCGGCTCGGCCTGGGGCACGGTCGCCGCCCAGGCCGTGACGGCCGGGCTGTACCTGGCCGCCTCCCGGCGGGCGGCCGTGCGCCCCGAGCGGCCCGGCCGGGCCGAGATCACCGCCCTGCTGCGGGACGGGCACCGGCTGTCGGTGCGGACGATCGCGCTCGGCGTGGTCCCGCTGACCACGACCGCGATCGCGGCCCGGCTCGGCCCGGTCGCGCTCGGCGGCCAGCAGGTCGCCATGCGGGTCTGGTACCTGCTGGCGCTGCTGCTCGACGCGCTGGCGGTCCCCGCGCAGGTGTACGTCAGCTCGGCCCTCGGCGCGGGCGACCTGGACGGCGCGCGCCGGGTCGGGCGGCGCACCCTGCGGCTGGGCCTGCTGGCCGGGATCGGCCTCGGCGTGGTCACCGCGGGGCTGGCGTTCTGGGTCCCGGTCCTGTTCACCCCCGACCCAGCCATCCGCCACGCCGCCACGATCGCCCTGCTGGTGGCCGCGCTGACCCAGCCCGTGGCCGCGCTGGCCTTCGTCCTGGACGGGCTCATCCTCGGCATTTCCGACTACGTGGCCATGCGCCGCGCGATGATCCTCGCCATCGGCGCCTACGTCCCGGTGGCGGCGCTGGTGCTGGCCTTCCATGGCCTCGGGCTGGCCGGGATCTGGGTCGCCCTGGGCCTGTGGCTCGCGGCCCGGTCCGTTCTGCTCGGCCGCCGCTGGCGAGCCCAGCTGGCCGCTAGCCTGGACCCGTGACTACACCCGCGTTGCAGCAGCCGCAGTGGCCCGACCGCGGTTCCCTCCAGACCGCGGTGCGCCGCCTGGGGGGCCTGCCGCCGCTGGTGCTCGCGGCCGAGTGCGATCAGCTGAAGGACCGCCTGGCCGCGGTCGCGCGCGGGGAGGCGTTCCTGCTCCAGGGCGGCGACTGCGCGGAGACGTTCGCCGGCACGACGGCCGGCAGCATCCGGGGCAAGTTCCGGACCCTGCTCCAGATGGCCGTCGTGCTCACCTACGCGGCCAGCGTGCCGGTGGTGAAGGTGGGGCGGCTGGCGGGCCAGTTCGGCAAGCCGCGATCCGGGACGACCGAGGTCAGGGACGGCGTGGAGCTGCCCGTCTACCGCGGGGACGCGGTCAACGGCATCGAGTTCACCCCCGAGTCCCGGACCCCCGACCCAAGCCGGCTGCTCGAGGCCTACCACTGCTCCTCGGCCACCTTGAACCTGTGCCGTTCCCTGGCCGGCGGCGGGTACGCCGACCTGCGCCAGGTGCACGCCTGGAACCAGGACTTCGTGGCGGCCAGCCCGGCCGGCCTGCGGTACGAGCAGCTGGCCGAGGAGATCGACCGGGCCATCACGTTCATGCGCGCCTGCGGAGCCGATCCGGAGGAGTTCCGCGCGGTGGAGTTCTACTCCTCCCACGAGGCGCTGCTGCTGGACTACGAACGGCCCCTGACCCGGACCGACCCGCGCAGCGAGGGCCGCTACGACCTGTCCGCGCACCTGCTGTGGATCGGGGAGCGGACCCGCGCCCTCGACGGCGCCCACGTGGAGTTCGCCCGCCAGATCCGCAACCCCGTCGCCGTCAAGATCGGCCCGTCGGCGTCCGCGCAGGACGTCCTGGCCCTGATCGACGCCCTCGACCCGGACCGCGAGCCCGGCCGTCTCACCCTGATCACCCGGATGGGCGCCGGCCGGATCCGCGAGGCGCTGCCGCCGCTGGCGGAGAAGGTGACCGCCAGCGGGGCGGCCGTGGTCTGGGTCTGCGACCCGATGCACGGCAACACCGTCGAGGCGGCCAGCGGCCACAAGACCAGGTACTTCGACGACGTGCTGGACGAAGTGGCGGGCTTCTTCGAGGTGCACCGCGCGCTCGGCAGCCACCCGGGCGGCATCCACATCGAGTTCACCGGCGACGACGTCACCGAGTGCATCGGCGGCGGCCACCACATCGCCGAGACCGACCTGGCCGACCGCTACGAGACCACCTGCGATCCCCGTCTCAACCGCGGCCAGTCCCTAGACCTAGCCTTCCGCGTCGCCGACCTCTACCGCACCCACCACCCCTAACCCACCACCACCCCTAACCCACCCACCACCTAACCGACCACCACCCCTAACCCCCACCAGCTAACCGACCACCACCCCTAACCCGCCACCACCTAACCGACCACCACCCCTAACCCACCACTACCAGCCGGCGACCCGCTCAACCCCCCACCCCGTGCACCCCACCAGCCCCGTGTGCCCCATCCGCACCGCTGGGCCCGTCCGTAACCGACCGCCCACGGCAGCGCTGCTGCCGGACGGGACCGGAACCGGGTGGGGGATCGACCGGTTTCCAGCCAATGCCATTGAGCTTGTAGTTGCTGCCGGGCGCGGGATCCCGGGAACCGGCTCAGGTAACACTGGCACCGCCAGCACCGCCAGCACCGCGATCTGAGCGCCGCGGGTCAGCCGTGACGACATGAAACCCGGCTTCGAGTGCGTCCGGACGCGCTGCAAGCCCGGTTTCATGGCGTCCGCCGCCAGCTGACGCTCATGATCAACTCAAGCTGAGCGACATTGGGTTCCAGCGGGTTGGTGGGGCATCGACCCGGTTAGCGTCAGGCCCGAACTGGGACGGCCGGGGCCCATGGGTTTCACGGGATTTGAGGTACCTGTCCGCAACGCCACGGACGGCTTCTCGCCTCGCCGATGCCTGAGGGGAGGGCTTCCTCGGCGACGTTTCGCTGAAGAGACGTCTTGTGAAAATATGCACAAGACGTTTCCGCGGAAACACGGCGGCGCGGCGGACGTGGCCGGGTCAGCGGCGGACGTGGCCGGGTCAGCGGCGGGCGTGGCGGGTCCAGCGGCGGCGTGGCGGGTCCGCGGCGGGCGTGGCGGGTCAGCGGCGGGCGTGGCAGGTCAGCGGCGGGCGTGGCGGGGGCGTGGCGTTCCGCGGCGGGGGCATGGCGGGGACATGGCGGGTCCGCGGCGGGGCGTGGCGAGGTAGGCGGCGGACATGGCGGGGCGCCGGTTGGCATCGGGCCCGGCACGGCACAGCCGGGTCCCATGTGCCCGGCGAGGCCCTAGGTGCTGGCGCGGTTAGCGGCGGGGGCGGGCTAGTCGTTCGGCGGCGCGGACTACGCTGGCGCGACGGCGGGCGTGCTCGGCCGGGTCGCCGTCGCCGGCGTCGGTGAGCATGAGGGCGAGCTGCGGTGCGGCGGCCCACCAGGCGGCCAGCCCGATGATCATGAACACCAGGTGCTCGGGGGCGAGCTCGCTGTCGAGGACCCCGTCCCGCTGGGCGGCCGCGTAGGCCCGGGCCTTGTCCTTGTAGTGCGCGCTGCGGTTCGCCTGGTCGGCCACCGGGCCGCCGGCCAGCCCTTCCCACAGGAGCAGCCGGACCAGCTGGGGATGGGCCGTGTGGTAGTCGAAGGTGCGCCCGGCGAACTCGCCGATGTCTTCGAAGCCGGACGGGACCGGGGCGACCGAGGCGGCGAGCTTGTCGAGCTCGTCGGTGAGCACCATCTCGAACAGCGACTGCTTGTCGCCGAAGTACTTGTAGAGACGTTCCTTGTTGATCCCGGCCCGGTCGGCGATGCGGGCCATGGTGGTACCGTCCGGTCCGTGCTCGGCGAACTCGGCCGTCGCCGCTTCCTTCAGGCGCCGGCGCGTTCCCTCGGTGTCCCACGCCATGGCAGCATTCTAGGCTAAGCCAACTGCAACGTTGCGGTTGGTACAGGAGAGCGGTAGGATCGGAAACTGCAACCGCAACGTTGGAGATGGAATAAAGGAGAGGTACGGATATGGCTGACAGTGTTCCGGGGGGAACCATCAAGCTCGCCGACGACCTCGTCGTCAGCCGGATGGGCTTCGGCGCCATGCAGCTGGCCGGGCCCGGCGTCTTCGGGCCGCCCCGGGATCGCGACCAGGCCCTCGCGGTCCTGCGCGAGGCCGTGAACCTGGGTGTCACCCACATCGACACCAGCGACTTCTACGGGCCGGTCGTGGTCAACGAGCTCATCCGCGAGGCGCTGCACCCCTACCCGGCGGACCTGCGCATCGTCACCAAGGTGGGTGCCCGCCGGGGCCGGGACGGCAGCTGGGGCACCTCGCTCGAGCCCGATGACCTCAAGGCCGCGGTCCGGGAGAACCTCGAGCACCTCGGCCTCGAGGTCCTCGACGTGGTCAACCTACGCCTGTCGGCTCACGGCACCGGCGAGGAATCCGTCGCCGAGCCGTTCGGCGCCCTGGCCGAGCTCCAGAAGGAGGGTCTAATCCGGCACCTCGGCCTCAGCGAGGCGACCGACGCCCAGCTCACCGAGGCGCAGGCCATCGCCCCGGTGGTCACCGTGCAGAACCTCTACAACCTGGCCGACCGGCACGATGACGCCATGGTCGACCGGTGCGCGACCGAGGGCATCGCCTACGCCGCGTACTTCCCGCTCGGCGGCTTCAACCCGCTCCAGTCGCAGACGCTGAACGACGTCGCCGGGCGCCTGGGCGTCTCGGCGCACCAGGTCGCCCTGGCCTGGCTGCTGCAGCGGTCGCCCGCGATAGCCCTCATCCCCGGCACCTCGTCGCTGGCTCACCTGCGCGACAACATGGCCGCGGCGGACCTGGTCCTGCCGCCGGAGGCGGTCGCCGAACTGGACGCCATCGGCCGTTAGCCGGACGGGCCGCCCTGTCTCAGCCGCGCGCCGCCAGCGTGAACGCGCCCTTGACGGTCGAGAGGACGGTCGGGATGGCGTCGTCGCCGAGCGGCTGGGACGGGTTCTCGGCCAGCACCGTCACGACGTAGCTCGTCCCGGTCCCGGTAGTGGCCAGGTAGGCCAGGCCCGGCTGGCGGTTCAGGTCCGCGAGCGAGGCGTAGGCCCGGCAGGCGTCGCTGGCCGGGCCGAAGTAATCCAGGCTGTCGATGTCGCGCGGCATGGTCCAGGTGCCCACCTCGGCCGGCGTGGGCAGCGGGGCCCGGTCGACGGTGCTGGCCAGCAGGGGCCGGCGCTGGCCCAGCAGGTCGATCGGCATGTCGGCGGCCGTGTTGTCGCTGAGCGAGATCATCTTGGCGGCCGCGTCGGCCACGGAGCTCTGGGTGCCGTCGGCTCGGTCTGCAGCTCGCCCGGCCGCCGTAGTTGCGGAAGGTAATCATGACGGTGCGCTTACGGATACAGCGAGTGGCTTTTCCACCCTTCGCGGCGCGGAACAATTGTCACATCTCGTACATGCATGATCACAAGTGGCCGCCGGGGGCTGCTGTTACTGCGGTGAAGACTTGGGGATGACATGACCGCGCCAGCACAGCACCGCGATCCCTCGGCCCAGCGGGTTCGCCGGGTAGCCGGCGCCCTGTCGCGCCGCGTGTACCGCCTGACCGGCTGGCTGCTGCTGGCCGTGGCCGCTCTGGCCACCTGGCCGCTGACGATCGTGACCGGGGCCGGGTACGCCGTGGCCTGGCGACGCGGCTGGCCCGCGGCCCGGCTGGGCCGCCAGGCCGGGTGGACGCTGCCGATGACCGCCGTGTGGATCGCGGCCGAGTCGGCCCGCGGCTGGCGGGCGGTCGGGCTGGACCCGGTCCGGGACGGGAACAGCGGCTGGCCGCACCTGACCGCGATGAGCGTCGCCCGGACGTTCCTGCTGGTCGCACCCGTCACGATCCCGGCCGGGCTGGCCCTGGCCGCGCTGCTGTGGGCGTGGCGAAATTACCCGGCCACCTCGGCCCCGGCCACCTCGGTCCCGGCCACGCGGCCCGAGGCCGTGCCGCTGCGCCTGCCCGCCGCCCAGGTGCCGGTCGTCCTGCCCGCCCAGCGTCGCGCCTCTGTCGCCGCGTCGGGCCCAGTCCGGCCGGCCAATGAGGTGGCCAGGCTTGACGCCGCCGTCGGCCCGGGGGTGCGGCGGTGAGCGCCAGCCGGCCGACCGGGGATGCGGTCCAGGCCGCCGAGGCGCGGGGAGGGGCGATGGAGGTGAGCCGGCTCGTTCGGCGGCTTCCGGGGCGGATCTGGCGCGGGCGCCCGCTTCGGCTGCTCGCCCGGCCCTGGCCGCCTGCCTGCTGGTCCTGGCCGCGCCGCGTCTGGTCCCCGGCCAACCGTCCGAATCGTGGGCCCGGTGTACTTGTCCGGCACGGCCGCCGCGGCGGTGGGGTTGCTCGCGCTCGGGGTGGTGACCGCGGATGCAGGCTGGAGGTTCGTCCGGCACGGCACGATGATGGCCCACGAGGGCGCGCACGCGGTGATGGGATCGCTGCTTTTCCGCGGGGTCTTCGAGATTTACCTCGACTCCGACGCGACCGGCGGCACCTGGGTGGGGGAGGGCGGCTGCCTGGGCAGCATCGCGGTCAGCTTCGCCGGCTACGTCGGGCCGAGCCTGTTCGGCCTCGGCGTGGCCCGGCTCATCCAGGCCGGGCGCGGGCCGGCCGTGCTGTGGGTGGCGCTGGTCCTGCTCGCCGTGCTGGCCGTCCTGCTGATGAAGTCCTACGGCATGATCACCGTGGTGCTGGCCGGCGCGCTGATGTACGTCGTCGCCCGCTACACCCCGGTGACCGCTCAGATCATCACCGCCTGCGCGATCGCCTGGCTGCTGCTGCTGTCCGGGGTGCGCCGGGTGCTCGAGGTCGGCGTCAGGTCCGGCGACGGCGTCGACCTCAGGCAGCTCACCTCCATCCCGCGGGTCGTCTGGTTCCTGCTGTGGCTGGCCGCGACCCTCGGCGCGGTCGCGGTAGGCGGGTCGATGCTGGTGATGCCGCCCTGAGCCGCCACGTTGGCGGCCGCCCGGCGCGCGGCCCCGGCCGCCGCCCGGCGCCGCCCCGGCCGCCGCGCGCTGCCCCGGCCGCCCGGCGCGCCGCCCCGGCCGCCCGGCGCGCCGCCTCGGCCCCGGCGGCCCCGCGCGGCACAATGCCGTCAGGCCCCCTTCATGTATGAGCTGAAGGGGGCCTGGTCGCACCTCGGCGTCCTGAGTGCGCACGGATCACGCCCAAGGTCGTTCACCTGCTGTTTCTCTACTGTCTGCTCCTGTGTCATCCACATGTCGTCCACAGGACCCGGGCAGTTATCCACCGACTTATCCACAGCTTGTCGACAGTCGGATCCGCAGGGTCTTCGTCCCCGGGTCTGGTACCAGCCAGCCGGTCAGTTCGTCGCCGGGCATCAGCGCCGCCCAGTCCACCCGCCCGCCGGACACGACCGCCGTGCTGGCCTCCAGCGTGAACCGCCACGGCTCCTGCCCGCTCGGCCCGCACCACGCCACCCCCCGGATCTGCGGCTTGGCGCCGGCCAGGTCGTACTCGTCGGGGACCAGGCCATCGCACCAGTGGTAGCGCACGCCGCGCGGGCGGTCCGCGCCGCCCGCGAACTCCGCGCCGCCCGCGAACTCCGCGCCGACCCGGACCTCGAGCCGCTGCCAGAACTCCGTCTCCTGCACCAGACCACTATGGCGGACCGGCCCGAGGAATAACCCGGAAAATACAATTGCTCCCTCCAGTGTGAAGACTTACCATGGATTCATGACGACATGGCAGCCGCAGAAACGAGCCGGGTACATGCACCCGGACTCGTCACTCGAAGCTGCCCTGTTCAGCAATCGGCGTGGCGTGGTTACCGTGTAAGCGTCCAGCAGGCACTTACCGGTGACCGTCCCAGGGGAATCCCTCGGGGCGGTTTTCATTTACCTGGGGATGAGCCAGCGGATAGGCATCTGGTCTCCAAAGCCGGCGGAATGCAGGTTCGACTCCTGCCGTCCCCGCATGCCTTTAATACAGGCTTGGTTATTGACACGTCCATAGTGTGAGCACCATGAAACGGCAGGCCAGAGCTCTGAAGCCGAGGCCTGCCGATGGGGGTGACAGCTAAGGAGCGGGCGCGCCCTGCAAGCGTTGCCGTAGCCGGTTCGATTCCGGCCATCTCCACTAACGGGATGTGGTGTAAGGGTGAGCGCGCCGCTTTCGGGAAGCGGTAGACGGGGTTCGAGTCCCTGCTTCCCGACGGTCGATGGTTCCCTAGCTCACCGGGAAGAGCGGCGCTGTGAAGTAGCGCAGGTACGAGGTTCGAGTCCTCGGGGGACCGCGATGCGGATGTCGTTCAACGGCAGGACTTCAGTCTTCCAAACTGATAATGAGAGTTCGATTCTCTCCATCCGCTCTGCCTTCATACGAGTGCGCGCCGCTAGCTCAATGGTCAGAGCAGCAGCCTCTTAAGCTGACGGTTCGGGGTTCGAGTCCCTGGCGGCGCACGATGCGGGAGTGACGGGAACCGGGATACCTCGCGAGCTCAGACCTCGCGGCTTGCGCGTTCGAATCGCGCCTTCCGCACGCAGTGCCGGGTCGGCTAATCGGCAGGCCACGGGGCTCTGAACCCCGCAATGCAGGTTCGAGGCCTGCCCCGGCAGCGTGCCGTCACACACGGCTGTGACCCGGCCCCCGTAAGGCCGGCGGTCCGGGTCGGCACCGGATGACGGCTCCGCGCTCGTACTCCAGCACCATGCAGGCCTCGTTGAGGACGTGGACAGCGCAGGTTCAAGTCCTGCCGAGCGCACGGAACGAGGCAACCGACGACCGATAGATTGGTGCGCGTCCGGATCGCGCTTCCCCGGCTCGCGCCCTTCGGACCGGCGTCCGCGTGTCCTCGGTAGGGACGCGTCGCCCGGATCGGCACCGGGGAAGGGCTCATGCGGTTGTAGCTCAGGGGTAAGAGCGCCACCTGGCCAAGGTGGGGGCCCCGGGTTCGAATCCCGGTAACCGCTCGTGGAACTTCAAGCGCAGGAGCGCCAGACCAAGCAGGTCATCGTCATCCGGCGCGACCTGAGGATGCGCCGCGGCAAGGAGATCGCGCAGGGCGCGCACGCCTCGATGGCGTGGCTACGGCAGCGGATCATGCCGCATCTCACCCAAACTGGCCGTGCGGACCAGGTTGAATTCTCCGAGGCCGAACGAACCTGGCTAAACGTCAGCATGCGAAAGGTCACCGTCAAGGTGGGTTCGGAGCAGGAGTTGCTCGACGTGTACGACAAGGCGCGCGCGGCTGGGTTGGTCGTCGAGCTGATCACCGATCGGGGCCTGACCGAGTTCGGCGGGGTTCCCACCCGGACCTGCCTGGCCGTCGGCCCGGACTACGACGACCTCATCGACCCGGTCACGGGTGACCTCGAGCTGTACTGAAATACCTGGAGCGTTGGCTCAGCGGCTACAGCAGCGCCTTGCTACGGCGCGACCTTCGGGTCCGCGGGTTCGAGTCCCGCACGCTCCTCATGCTCCCACGGAGAGTGAACCTGCCAGGGCCGCAGGCGCCGTCCCGAAAACGGCTGGGCGCGCAAGCGCTGGCGTTCGAGTCGCCCGCTCTCCTCGGTCAATGGTGCAAGGGCAACGACCCAGCCGGTGAAGGGGGCCGTCTGATACGCGGTTAGCCGCCCGGTTCGACTCCAGGGTTGCCCACCGCAGCGAGATAGCTCAGCCGGAAAGAGCGGCGGCCTCATAAGCCGCAGGTGGTGAGTTCGAGCCTCACTCTCGCTACCAGAACCCGGGCCGTTAGCTCAGCGGCAGAGCGGCGGGCTTTTAACCCGCGACGTCCAGGGTCCGAGTCCCTGACGGCCTACGAAGTGAACCCGGCGCGTTGGAGTAGCGGTTATCTCACCTGGCCCTCAACCAGGAGAACGCGAGTTCAAATCTCGCACGCGTCACGATCGTCACGGCCCCATCGTCTATGGGTAAGATCGCGGCCCTTCAAGCCGCGGAACAGGGTTCGACTCCCTGTGGGGCTACCGTATCCGGCTCGCCCCCAGCTTTCCGACATTGAGTGTCACGTCCCCCCGGTAGGCGTGCTGTGACACTAGTCCGCCCGCACCGCGGGCCAAGCAGCCCGCCGGGGTCAGTTCCATGACGGATCGCATCCCGCCGGAAAGAGGGTGGCGATCCTAGTGATGAACGCGGAAAGTGGTACGGCTCGTGATGTATCCGGGTGGAAAGCCCGCAATGGCATGTCGTTCAATCGGCAGGACGCCTTCCTGTTAAGAAGGTCATAGGAGTTCGAGTCTCCTCGTGCCAGCGAATAAACCATGGTGGCGTAGCTCAGCTGGTTTCAGAGCGCCGGCCCGTCAAGCCGGAGGTCGCGAGTTCGAGGCTCGTCGTCACCGGGAAATACCACGCTCCTGTGGTGAAAAGGAGATCATGCCGGATTACGGATCCGGCGGTGGGGGTTCGAGTCCCTCCGGGAGCGCTTCACGCTCGGCTAGCTCAATGGGAGAGCACGCGGCCAACACCCGCGGGACGCTGGTTCGATTCCTTCGCCGGGCACGGTGGCTGTAGCTCAACCAGGCAGAGCGCCGGGCCGTGATCCCGGAGGCTGCGCGTTCGATCCGCGCCGGTCACCCCACGCCAGGGTCGCGCAATAGGCAGCGCAGCGTCCTGTAAAGCCGTCGGCCGTCCGGTCATTGGGGGTTCGAGTCCCTCCCCTGGCACGCATGTCCCGTGGCCGCCGAAGGTGGCCGCATGTCCCCGTGGCGCAGTTGGAAAGCGCGGCTGTTTCCGGAACAGCAGGTCGCCCGTTCGAGTCGGGCCGGGGATACCGTCCCGGGCGGCCCGCGCCCTCGGTGCTCACGCTATGGGGCCTAAGGGGGTTTCGACGTGCGCGAGCCGCACCCCGAACCTGGCCGCGACCAGCGCGCAGGCCGAGCTCGGTGAAGAACACCGCGCTCATCGCGGCGTCGTAGTGCTGCCCGGTGTGCACCAGGGTGACCCGCACCCGCGCTGCTCGAGCGCGTCCGTCACCGGTTTGACCTTCATGAAGTTGGGCCGGGTGCCCGCCACGGCGACGACGTGCACGGTCACAGCGTCTCGACGTTCGGGCCGGCCAGGACCCGCCGGCAGTCCAGCACGTACTTCGCGTGGCGGCCGATGTCGGCGTACGGGAAGGCGTCGTGCTCGGTGAGCAGGACCACGATGTCGGCCGCCGCGAGCTCCTCTTCGGTGGCCTCGACGCGGGCCACGGCCAGCCGATGACCGCGTCCTCGGTGACCAGCGGGTCGGCCGCCCGGACGTGCGCCCCGAGCCGGATCAGCAGCTCGGCGATCCGGATGGCGGGCGATTCCCGCGCGTCGCCGGTGTTCTTCTTGTACGCCAGCCCGAGCAGCAGGACCCGCGCTCCCATGGCGGCCCGGCCGCACTCGTTCAGCGCCAGCAGCAGCCGGCGGACCACGTAGTCCGGCATGTGGCTGTTGATCTCGTTGGCCAGCTCGACGAACCGGAACCGCTGGCCGAGGGTCCGCTCCACCCGCCAGGACAGGTACGACGGGTCGATGGGCAGGCAATGACCGCCCACGCCCGGCCCGGGCCGGAAAGGCATATAGCCGAACGGCTTAGTAGAAGCGGCATCTATCGCCTCCCACACGTCGACGCCGAGCTCGTGCCCGAACATGGCCAGCTCGTTCATCAGCGCGATGTTCACGTGGCGGAAGGTGTTCTCGATGAGCTTGGCCAGCTCGGCCTCGCGCGGCGAGGACACCGGCACGGTCCGGGCCACGATCCCGGCGTAGAAGTCCTGCACCGCGGCCAGCGACTCGCCGTCGATGCCCGAGACGATCTTGGGCGTGGTGGCCAGCGTCCAGGTGCGGTTGCCCGGGTCGATCCGCTCGGGGCTGTAGCCGAGGTGAAAGTCCTGGCCGGTGACCAGCCCGGATCCCTCCTCGAGCCAGTTCGCCACCTGCTCCTGGGTGGTCCCGGGATAGGAGGTGGACTCCAGGATCACCGTCGCGCCCCGGCGCAGGTGACCGGCCAGGGTCCGGCTGGCCGCCTCCACGTACCCCAGGTCGGGCAGCCCGTCCCGCAGCGGGGTCGGCACCGTGATCACGGCGACGTCGAAGCCGGAGCACGCCCCGGCGTCCGTCGACGGGCGGAAGCGCCCCGACCGCAGAGCGGCCGACAGCTCGCCCGCGGGCACGTCCTCCACGTACGATTCCCCGGCTTCCAGCCGCTTCACCCGTGCCGCGTCGGGGTCATAGCCGGTCACCTCGTGCCCGGCCGCCACCGCCCGCATCGCCAGCGGCAGGCCCACGTAGCCCAGGCCCGCCACCACGACGGCGCTCACCGCGCCGCCCGCATCATGAACTCAGTAGCCACGTTCCCCCCGGCCGCTAGCTTCCTGTGTCCATTACCTTACTAGCAGTCACAAGCGCCACCGGGATTCCCTGCGGCTTGACGAGGGAGCGACGCGTTATGTCCAGCGCTAACCAGACCGGGCCTGATCTAGCTGGTGCGCCGCACTCGCGGGACGCGCCGCACTCGCGGGACGCGCCGCACTCGCGGGACGCGCCGCACTCGCGGGACGCGCCGCACTCGCGGGACGCGCCGCACTCGCGGGCGCCCGCCCGGCGGAGGCGGCGCGGGCGCCGCTTACCCGCGCCTTACCCGCGCGCGCCCTTACTCGCGTGCGTACTCGCGTTCGGCGGTCACCGTGCGGCGGCGCGACCGGCGCAGGCCGAACCCGCCCGCCACCGCCAGCAGCAGGCCACCCGCCAGCGTGGCCAGCCACGGCGCCGGACCCGGCCCGCCGCCGGCCCCCGGCGCCGTCCCGCCCATCCCGGTCGCCGCGCCGCCCTTGGGCGCGTCGGCGCTTCCGGCCGCGTCGGTCAGGTTGTCGATCTTCAGCTTGGATCCGGACGCCCCGTCGAGCACCACGATCGTATGCACCGAACCAGCCGCCAGCTGGACCGCCTTCGCGGTCCGGCCGCCCGCCGCGGTGAACCTGACCATCGGCGTGCCCGCCTTGATGGCCTGGTACGAGGTGGCCGAGCCGAAGGCCAGCTCACGGGCCAGGGTGTCGCTGCCCACGCTGACCGTGACCTTGGGCTGCTTCAGCGACGCCTGGATGACCCGGACCAGCGCCTTTTCCCCGTCCTGGCCGGTCGTCTGGTCGGTCAGGACGTCGAGCTTGCGGGCCGCGGCGGATCCGATGCTGGCCACCGTGTAGCTCGTCCCGGCGCTCACCATGAAGCTGGTCGAGACCGACGGGGGGCTGGAGGCCGACGCGCCGACCGGGCGCATCGCCACCGTGTACTGCCCGGCCGCGACCGGCATGTACCCGGACACGCTGCCGTAGCCGTCGTGCGTCAGCACGGTCGGATGCATCGGATTGCCGAACGGGTACAGGTAGATGTCCTCCGGCGTGCCCGGCGACAGGTTGGCGCAGCGGACAAAGCCCTGGTCCGCGGCCGCACCGGGTTGCCCGACGGCGGACGCCGAGGGCGACAGGGCGGCGCCGCTCCCGCCCAGCAGGATGACGAACGAAGTGAGCAGGACGAATCGCCTACCGAGCCCCATCACTGGCCCCTTCCGTCACCCTGGGAGCTTGTATCTCCTATTCACCCAGAAGCATTGCCGGTCAGGAGCCCGAGCGGGGCCGGAGCTGCGAAATTGATACGAAGTCCCGGCTGGCCGCCGGCCAGCCGGACGACGCTGGCCTGGGCCGGGGCGTAGGGCGCCTGCTGCGCGCGGACCAGGGCGAGCGCCGCGGCCACCGCCTGCTCGTCCGGCCCGGTGATGACGACCTGCCGCAGCGGGGCGTCCGCCACCGGCACCCCGGGGGAGGAGCCGCCGAACGCGACCACGCGCCAGGGATGCTGCGAGGCCAGCATCGCGAGCATGATCAGCACGCGGGAATCCACCTGGCCCGCCTGGAGCTGCGCGGATGCCCCGGCGCGGGCCTGGATGCTGTTGCTGTGCAGCAGCTGCGCGCCGCCGGACCGGCGCGCGGCCAGGTCGGCCGCCAGGGCCTTGGCGTAGACGGCGGTCCCGCCCGGGGTCGCCGCGCGGACCTCGATCTGGCGGGCGCCGGTCCCGAAGCTGGCCAGCGGCACCGATGCGTTCTGGCCGGCCTGGGCCTGGTCGGCCGCGGACGTGACGATCACGCTGGCGGCCGGCGCGCCGGCCGCTGTCCCCAGCGGCACCAGCCGGCCCGAAGCGACCCCGTCCGCACCGAGCGCGGCGCACATGGCCGGATCACACGCGATGCTCTGGTCGCTGCCGACCTGCCCGGCCACCCACGATGCCGTCTGCGACCGGATGGCCGCGGCGGACCCGGCCGGGGCGCCCGCCCGGCCGGCGCCCGCTGCGGGCTGCCCGGCGAAACCGTCCGGGCGGTCCGCGCGGAAGTGCCGGTGAGCCCGGTGGCGGTCACCACGACCGCGGCCGCGAGCAGCAGGCAGACGACCAAGACCAGTGCCAGCCGCGGGCGGCGCAGCCGCGGCACCCGCCGGGCCGTCCAGAGGCTGATGGTGGTGGCCAGCACCCGGCCCCACGAAGGGTTGCGAGGCGGCGGCGCCTTCGGCGCCCTCGGGGCCTTCGGGGTGGCGGACCTCACCACCTCCCTGGTCCGGCTCGTACCGGCCATCTGCATCGCTATCCCGTCTCCACGCGGGCAAGCCAGCCCGTGACCTCAGGAAGAACACAGCAACGACGGCCCCCGCCCGTCCCGCTCGTTACCTATCTGAGACAGCAGAACACACACCGGTGTAGTTATCTACCGGAATGCCTGATTGCATCCCCTACGCTACGGTACGCAGCGGTATTATCCGGCGAGCCGGGCGAAGACCACGACGTTGCTGAGATAGCTCCCGCGCGCCCGGTCGAAGATCCCGCCGCAGGTGATCAGGCGCAGCTCGGGATCGGGAACGGCCCCGTACACCGCCTCGGTGGGGAACTTGTCCTTCGCGTACTGGTGCACCCGCGTCACGGTGAAGACCGCCATCGTCCCGTCGGCCCGTCCCACGTACACCTTGTCGCCGGGCTTCAGCGCCCGCAGCCAGAAGAAGATCCCCGGCCCGGTGTGCGAGTCGACGTGCCCGGCGATGACGGCCGACCCCACCGCCCCCGGCCGCGGCCCGCCGGTGAACCAGCCCGCCACCGTGGTGGTCTTCGGCACCTGCAGCGCGCCGCTCTTGGTCAGCCCCAGGTGGATCAGCGAAGTCTTCTTGATCCCGATCGCCGGAATGCTCACCCACACCGGCCTGGCCACCACCGCGGCCGTGCCACCCGCCCCGCCCTGCCCCGCGACCCCGCCCTGCCCCGCGACCCCGCCCTGCCCCGCCGGGGCGCCCTGCTCCGCCGTCCCGGCCGCGGACACCGCCGGCCCGGTCTGCTCGGTCGGAGCCGCGATCGGCGTCGGCCGCGCCACCTTGATCCCGGGCGAAGCCGAGACGCTGGCCGTCACCAGCCCAGCGGCCCCGATCCCCACCGCGATCAGCCCCGCCGCCACAGCCAGCACCGCCACCAGCCGCCCCCGCGATCGCCCCGGCCCTTGGTTCGGTGCTCCACGAAGCCAGCGCAGGTGCCGCCCCGTCCACAAGCTGAACGTGTTCCCGAGTACCTGCCCCCACGACGGCGGCGCCTTGTCGCCGACCGGCCCGGGCGAGCCGTTCCCCACCCCGTCCGGCTTCAGGATCTCCGGCTGCAGCGGCACCGCCCCCGGCGACTGCACCGCCTGCCACCCCGGATCCCACCAGTCCTCCGGCAGCCCCCGCCCCTCCTCCGAAACGCCCCGCCCCTCAGCCAGTCCCCGCGCCTCAGCCAGTCCCTGCGCCTCAGCCAGTCCCTGCGCCTCAGCCAGTCCCTGCGCCTCAGCCAGTCCCCGCGCCCCAGCGGACCCCTGCCTCCCGGCCGTCCCCCGCATCACCGGCAGCGGCTGAGTCTCGCTCGAATCCCGCTTCCCAGCCACGTCTGGCTGCCCGGCCAGCCACCACGTCTCAGCCGCCCGCCGATCCCCGGCTAGCTCCTGCTTCCCGGCTAGCTCCTGCTTCTCGGCCGGTTGTTGCTTCCCGGCCGGCTCCTGCTTCTCGGCCAGCCACCACTTCTCGGCCGGCCTGCGCTGCACCGCCACCGGCTGCGTCTGAGCCGACTCCCGCTTCCGGGCCGGGTCCCCCTCGCCGGAAGCGTCCCCCTCTGCTGGGCGCGGCACCGCAGGCATAGGTCCCGTATGCCCGCTGTACCCCATGGCGACCCCCATCCCTGCCGCTACCCGGTAAAGCAGAGTACACCCGCCGCGCCCTGATACACCGAATTGCCCACCTCGCCCCGAACTCGTCCCCCTCCTCCAAAGCGGAAGTCAATGGTTGTGGCAACGTAATGGTCCAACCGGGTACGTTGCCACAACCATTGGACGAGGTTGTGGCTGACGTGAAAGGGGAGGATAAAGGATTTGGTGTACTGCAGCTGGAGGCTTGAGGACGTGTACCGCAGCTGGAGGCTTGAGGACACGACCTCCAGGACGACGACGGGCGTGCCTCAGCCGGTGAAGGTGACGTGCTACTGGATGGGGACGGTGCGGATGGGGAGAGGGGGGCGCTCGAGGCCTCGGGCCAGGGCGTCCCGGAGTCGATCGATCACCATGGTCCGCTTCAGGCGCAGATCCTGGGGTGAGAAGGGCTGCACGATGATCCCGTGCGCACCCATCAGGGTCTGGCGGTACCGGGTACGGTCCCAGTCCTCGGGGGATAGGTGCCAGGCGCGTGAATCGACCTGGACGACGACCCCGGCGCGGGGCCACCAGGCGTCAGGCTTCCCGAGGAACTCCTCTCCCGCGTAGAGCGAAGGGTTGAACAGCGGCATCGGCAGCCGGGCCGCCTTGATCAGGCTGCGCAGGTCGCCTTCGGCCGTGGAACGGATGCCGTCCGCTACCTCGGCCAGGGCCGAGCGAAGCATCTTCGAACCCCTGATGGGGACGCCGCTGAGTTCCTCGGCCAGCTCCCTGGGCGTGCACCGGCCGAGCTGGACGGCCTCGGCGACCACGGCCCGGACGTCGCGGTAGCCGGTGAGCAGCCGGGCGGTGTCGGCCACAGCCCGCGGGGCCAGGGTTAGCCGGACCGGCCCAGCAAGCCAACTCCGGGCCGGCATCCGGGCGGTGCGGTGCAGCGACACGAAGCCGGTGCTCATCCGTTGCCGCTTGATCGGGACCAGGACGTTGATGACTTCGGTGTTGCCGTTGCTTCTGATGCTGTGGTGCATCAGGGCAACCGGGCCGGTGATCAGGCTGCCGGGGCCGGCGTACAGCAGCGCAGCCATTTCCTTTTGCAGGAGGCTGGGCGCTCCGGTCGTGGCCAGGTAGACGCCGGGCAGCAGCGGCTGCCAGGGGCCGCCCACCCGCAGGCGGTGCTGCATCGCGTTGTCGGTCAGGCCCAGGCCGCGCAGTTGCGCGCGGCTGGCTACGGAGAGCTGATTCGTCAGCAGCTCGGCCAGGCCGTCGGGAGCGGAAACTGGGGGCATGAGCCGAGCATCACACCGGGGTCTGACAAACTCACCGCCCCTGAGCGGTGGTCCAGGCCGCGATCTGGGTGCGGGTGTGCAGGCCGAGCTTGGTGAGGATGTGCTGGACGTGGTTCTCCGCGGTCCGCTCGGAGATGTGCAGCGCGGCGGCAACCTGCCGGTTGGTCAGGCCGCGGGTGATCAGGGCGGCGATCTCGCCCTCCCGCCGCGTCAGCGGCCCGCTCCCGGAATCGTCCAGAGCAGCAGAAAGAGACCGCGCCGCCCGCAGCAGCGGCGACATCTCCAGCCGCGACGCCACCGCGGCGGCAGAAGCCGCCAGCGCCCCGGCCTCCGCCGCGTCCCCAGAACGCCTCCGCCGCCCTGAGGCATCCAGCCGCTCCGAGGCGCCCAGCCGCCCTGAGGCATCCGGCCGCCCTGAGGCATCCGGCCGGACCGTGCCGCTTCGGCGGGCCAGGGCGTGGGCGAGATCAAAGGTGGCAAAGGCGGCGCACGCAGACAGCCCTTCGCGTTCGTTCGCCGCGACCGCCTCCCGCAGGTGCCGGACCGCGTCGTCGGCCCGCCCGAGCGCCAGCGCGGCCAGACCCAGGTACCGCTGCACCGAGCCGTCCAGCATGGTCAGTCCCGCGCCCCCGCAGACGAACAGGTCCGCGTAGGGAACCAGAGCCCGGTACACGGCCGAAGCCGCCTCGACGTCACCCAAGGCCGCCGCCAGCTCACTCAGCATCGCGTAGGTGATCAGGTACCGGATCCCCGGCGCCTTCGCGAACGCCTCGTCCCGCTGATAGCAAAGCCGCGCCTCGTCCGGCCGTCCCAGCCGCAGATGCCACAGCGCCTTCATCACCATGCCGAACGGCGGTGACCACGCGAAATCGGCCAGCGACGGCGGCAGCCACTCGTCCCGGCCGGTGACCGCGTTGAGCTGGACCACCACCGACGCCGTCAGCGAGCGCATGTTCTCGTGCCCGTGCGCCGCGAGCCGCAGGCACTCCTGCGCCAGCGCGAACGCCCGGCCGAACTCTCCCCGCCCGTACGCCAGCGCCAGCTCGCTCCGCCGCAGCTGCCACAAAGGCCCGGGCGACCGCAGCCGGGCCACCGTCGAAGCCACCGCGGCCAGCTCAGCAGAAGCCGACTCCACCCGCCCGAGCTGGGCGAACGCATCCACCCGCCACAGCCGCCCCCACATGATCGCCTCGTCGTCGCCGTCCGCGAGGCCCAGCGCCAGCATCCGGCTCCCCAGCGAGACCCGTTCGAGCGCGCCGTCCGGGCCGGCGCGGGCGACCTGCCGCGCCCGCAGCGCGGAGCGCAGGGCGCGCGGGTCACCCAGCCGTTCGGCCATGGCCAGCGCCTGTTCCGACAGCGGCCCGGCGTCCGGCTCCCAGTGATAGGTGGCCTCGGCGGCGCGCTGGGCCAGCAGCCGGGCTCGCAGCGGGCTGTCGCCGCCGGGCAGCGCGGCCAGCGCCTCGTCGCACAGCTGCTTGCCGAGGCTGACCCAGCCCGGGTCGGTGTAGCCCTCCATGGTCAGCGCGACCTCGGCGGTCAGCGCCGGGTCACCGGCCGAACGGGCGACCGCGGCCGCCTCCCGCAACGTGGCGCTGCCGCCGGACAGGTCGAAGCCGCGCAGCCGGGCGACGGCCAGCCCGAGCAGCAGCCGGCACCGTTCCTCCGGCCAGGGCCCCGGCCGCACCCGCAGCGCCCGGTCATACCAAGCGACCGCATCCTCCCAGGCCAGCTGAGCCAGCGCCGCCTCCGCCGCCCGCCGCGCCCACTCCACGGCCGCCTCCGCCGGCCCGACCGGCAGCGACTCGAGCAGGTGGTAGGCGACCAGCGCGGGCGTCGCGTCCGGCTGCGGCCGCAGGTAATCAGCCATCCGGGCGTGCACGGCGAGCCGGTCCGCGGTGGGCAGCCCGAGCCGCGCCACCTCGCGGATCAGGTCGTGGCCGAAGCTGGCGCGGCCGTCCGTCAGGCTGGGCCCGGAGCTCCCGGCCGCGATGATCCCGGCGGCGGCCGCCTCGTCCAGGGCGGCCAGCACCGCGGCCGGCTCCCGGCCGGTCACCGCGGCCACCGCGGCCGGGTCCGCCGCCGCCCCCAGCACGGCCGCGACCCCCAGCACGTCCTGACAGGCAACCGACAAACCATGAAGCCGAACGAGCACGGTATCCCGCACCGCATCCGGCAACCCGCCCGCTCCGGCGTCCGCCATCTTGGCCAGCTCGCCCGCGAAGAACGGATTGCCCCGGCTGCGGCGGCCGATCGCGGCGGCCAGCCCGGGCTCGACCTCGCCGCCGGTGATCGCGGCGAGCTGGCGGGCGACCTCGTCCTGGGTCAGGCCGGTGAGCGAGATCCTGGTCACGGTGTCCTGGCGGGCCAGCGCGGCCAGGAACGCGGTGAGCTCGTGCCGTCCGCCGGTCTCGGTGTCCCGGTAGGTGATGAGCAGCAGCAGCCGGGACGCGGCCGCGCCTTCGGCCAGGTGCCGCAGCAGCCGCAGCGACGGCGGGTCCGCCCACTGCACGTCGTCGAACAGCAGGACCAGGCCGGTCTCGGCCGCCGCGTCGGTCAGGTACTCCCGCACCGCCTCGAAGACGGCGAAGCGCTGTTCCGCGCCGTGAGCGGGGCCGTCGGACCGCGGCGGCCGCGCCTGCGGTTCCGGGGCGATGACGGTGAGGTGGGCACGCTGGAACTCGTTTGGCCGGTAGGTCTTGGTGAGTTCGCGGAGCAGCTGGCGGAACAGCCAGTACGGCGGGCTGCCCTCGTCGGGCACGGCGCGGGACCGCAGGCACGGCGCCCCGGTGGCGCCCGTGATCCCGGTGGTCCCGGTGGCCCCGGCGCGGGCCGCCGCCTCGGTGGCCAGCCGGGTCTTGCCGATGCCCGGCTCGCCGCCGATGAGCACCACGCCGCCCTGGCCGCGGCGGGCGGCCTCGGCCCGCCCGGCCAGCAGGGCCAGCTCGGCGGCGCGGCCGACGAACGCCCCCGGCGCGGGGGTACCCGGTCCCATGCGGCTACGGTACGCGTCCGTGAATGGGCCTTTACGGGCAGCGCGTGGCGTGGATCATCTTTAATAAAGCAGGTTCACCAGGTGCTCGGTGGCCGGTAACGTCTAAGCACCTTTCACCGAAGTATGGAGCTGTCAACAGATGCGCGTTCTGGTTCTCGGCGGAGACGGGTTTTGCGGCTGGCCTACGTCGCTGTACCTGTCGGACAAGGGTCACGACGTCACGATCGTCGACAACCTCAGCCGTCGGAAGATCGACATTGAGCTCGAGGTGGAGTCGCTGACGCCGATCCGGCCCCTCGGCGAGCGGCTGCGGGCCTGGAAGGAGGTCAGCGGCCGCGACATCGGCTTCGTCGACGTGGACATCGCCGCCGAGTACGACCGGCTGGCCGCCGTCCTGGCGGACCAGCGGCCGGACGCGATCGTGCACTTCGCCGAGCAGCGGGCCGCGCCGTACTCGATGCGCACCGCCGCCACCAAGCGGTACACCGTCGACAACAACATCCGGGCCACCCACAACCTGCTGGTGGCCCTGGTCGAGACCGGCGTCGACGCGGCGCTGGCGCACCTCGGCACGATGGGCGTCTACGGGTACGGCTGGTCCGGCAGCGCGCCGATCCCCGAGGGCTACCTGACCGTGAAGGTGGGCACCCCGGATGGTGAGCTGGAGCGGGAGATCCTGCACCCGGCCAACCCCGGGTCGGTCTACCACATGACCAAGACCCTGGACCAGCTGCTGTTCTCGTTCTACGCCAAGAACGACGGGCTGCGGATCACCGACCTGCACCAGGGCATCGTCTGGGGCACCCAGACCGACCAGACCGCCCGCGACGTCGCTCTGATCAACCGGTTCGACTACGACGGCGACTACGGCACGGTGCTGAACCGGTTCCTCATGCAGGCCGCCGTCGGCCACCCGCTGACCGTGCACGGCACCGGCGGCCAGACCCGCGCCTTCATCCACATCCGGGACACGGTCCGGTGCATCGAGCTCGCGATCGAGAACCCGCCGCAGTCCGGCGACCGCCCCCGGGTCCTCAACCAGGTCACCGAGACGCACCAGATCCTCGACCTGGCCAAGATGGTGTCCGACATCATGGGCGTGGACATCGCCTACCTGCCCAACCCGCGGCGCGAGGCCGAGGCGAACGACCTGATCGTCACCAACGACCAGTTCCTGGCCCTCGGCCTGGAGCCCACCACGCTGTCCGACGGGCTGCTCGAGGAGGGCACCGAGATCGCCCGCCGCTACCGGGACCGGGCCGACCCCAGCAAGATCGTCTCCCGGTCGGTCTGGCGCAAGGGCATGGAGACCGCCGAGGACCTGCTCACCGAGCTCCCCGGCGACGAGAGCTAAGCGCTCAACTAACCCCGGCGCCGGCCCCCGTACGGGCGGCGCCGGGGTTATTTTTGCTCGTCGTAGGCGGCGATGGTCCAGCTGGCAGCGCGCTTGGCGTAGTCGGCGGCTGCGTACGGGCTGGGGGCCTGGATGCGGAAGGTCACCGTGACCAGCTGGCCGGCCCCGCCGGCGGTGGACAGGTGAGCCGTCTGCGAGCAGGGCAGTTCCTCGCTCGAGCCCTCGATCCGGATGCTGACCTCCAGTTGGCTGCCGACGGCGCCGGCACAGGCCAGGCTGACGTCGAGCTGGCGGCCATGGTAGGTGACGGTGAAGCTGCCCGTGCGGTCGCCGGGCCAGTCCCCGCTGCGGCTGGCGAGGAGGCGCCGGGGCCCCGTTCCCTGGCCGTTGGCCGTGCTGCGGGGGTAGCTCCGCGGCAGCCGCGGTGCCGCGGGGGCTGGCCCGATGGTGGCGGGTGGTGTCCAGGCGTAGGCGGCAAGCTGCCAGCTGATCTTCTTGTCGTGCGGGAAGCCGAGAGCCGAGGTCGAGAAGATCGTGATGTGAGCCGCGTGGCCGGGGCGTGCGGGCAGCCCGATCAGCTGTGGTGAGTCCTCGCAGACGATGAGGCCGGCGTCCGTGCCGTTGACCTTGACGTCGACGAAGGCGTTGCTCTTGGGGGCGTCGCAGGCGGCCATGACGTCGACCGGGTTCGCGCCCGCCTGGACGGTGAGCGAGACTGACCGCTGAGCCGGATCGGTCATGTAGGTGACGGCGAGCTGGCGGTAGGCGGCGCCGTCGGCGGCGGTGAAGCGGGCCGGCAGGGCCGGCCCGCTGTAGCTGGTCACCGAGGCACGGTCGTGCGCCAGGTTGACCCCGCTCACCACGCCGGCCGCTACCGCGATGGCCAGCAGGCTGGCTCCGGCCGCCCTTTTCATGCGCGCCCTCCGGATGCGTGCGGTGATACGTTCCTGCGGCACCGGGCGGTCGCGCGCCGGGTCGCTGCGCTCGGCCAGCAACTGCCGCAGCTGCTCTTCACTCACGGGCACGGGGCTCACCTCTCCCTCTTCGCCGGGGCCGGCCGCAGCGTGTCGTCCACCCGCAGCCGGGCCAGCGCCCGGCTCGTCTGGCTCTTCACCGTGCCGGCCGAGCAGCCCAGGATGCCGGCCACCTCGGCCTCGGTCATGTCCTCGAAGTAGCGCAGCACCACCACGGCGCGCTGGCCCGCGGACAGGCGGCCCAGCGCCCGCCACACGGCGTCGCGCTCGTCGACGGCATCGGTCGCGCTCGCCGCCTCCGGCCGTTCGGGCGGCTGCCCGGTGCTCAGCTCACGGTGCCGCCAGCGCCGCCGCCACCACGACACATGCGTGGTCACGATGATCTTCCGGACGTACGCCTCCGGGTTGCCGTCCAGCCGCGGCCAGGCCAGCCACGCCTTGACCAGGGCCGCCTGGGTCAGGTCCTCGGCCGCCGCCCAGTCCTGGACCAGCAGGTAAGCGGTCCGCAGCAGGCGCGTCCAGCAGGCGGCCACGAACGCCGGGTAATCCGAACGGTCAGCCACCAGCACCTTCTCTCGCGAGCCTCTTTCCCCTTCATACGCCCGCGGCGGCCCGGAAAGTTGTCACGCGTAGCATGTCCCCGTGGTCGAGACGGCTGGCGGCGGTGCCCGTGACCGGTTGCACCGGGTCGTGGCGGTGGCCCTGCCGGATGTCGTCGCCTTCGACCTGTCTATCGCCGCGCAGGTCTTCGGGCATCGGGACGAGCGCGAGCGTTACGCGTTCACGGTGTGCGCCGAGCGACCCGGAGCGATCATGTCCACGACCGGGTTCACCATCAGCGCGCCCCTCGGCCTGGAGGCGCTGGGTGACGCGGACACGGTGATCGTGCCCGGCTATTACCCGCTGCACGATCCCTCGCCGGCCGTAGCGGCCGCGCTGCGTACCACCGCGGAACGCGGCACCCGGATCGCCTCGATCTGCATCGGCGCCTTCGCCCTGGCCGCCACGGGCCTGCTGGATGGCCGGACCGCGACCACGCACTGGCAGGAGGCCGACCACTTCCGGGCCCGGTTCCCGGCCGTCCGGCTCAACCCGGACGTCCTGTACGTCGACCAAGGACAGCTGCTGACCAGCGCGGGCCTGGCGGCGGGGATCGACCTGTGCCTGTACCTGGTCGGCTTGGACTACGGCGCGGCCGCGGCCGCGCGGGTCGCCCGGCGGATGGTGGTGGCCATGCACCGGCCCGGCGGGCAGGCTCAGTACGCACCACGGCCGCTGCCGGAAGACGGCGGCCTGGGACCCACCCTCAGCTGGGCGGTAACCGAGATGCGCCAGCCGCTGACCGTCGGCCGCATGGCCCGGCAGGCCGGCCTGTCCCCGCGCACATTCGCCCGCCGGTTCCGTGACCAGTTCCAGCTGACCCCGATGCGCTGGCTGACCGGCCAGCGGCTGCTCGAAGCGCGCCGGCTGCTCGAGGTCACCAGCCTGTCCGTCGACGAGATAGCCGAACGGTGCGGGCTCGGCAGCGCCGCCACCCTGCGCGTCCACCTGGCCCGTCAGTCAGGGACCACGCCCACCGCCTATCGCCGGTCACACCGGGGCACCTCGCCCGCGGCCTGATGGCAGGACCCTGACCGATACTGGCCGTCTTGCCCCTCGCCCCGGCCGGGGCCGCCGCCGATGCTGGAACCATGCCTGATTTCGATGAGCTCCTGCGCAACAACGCCAGCTTCGCCCGGACCGGCGCCAAGGACCGCGGCCCGGAGATCCCGTTCATCCCGAACAAGCAGGTGTACATCTTGACCTGCATCGACCCGCGGGTCGATCCGGCTCAGCTCTTCGGCCTGCAGCTCGGCGACGCGATCGTGGCCCGCACCGTGGGCGGCCGGGTGACGCCGGCGGTGATCCAGGACCTGGCCTGGATCAGCTACCTGCACGAGACGAAGACGCCCGGCGCGGACTGGTTCGAGCTGGCGGTCATGCACCATACTGACTGCGGCTCGGGCCTGTTCGCCGACGACGATCTCCGCCACGGCTTCGCCGCCCGTGGCTTCGACGACGCGGAACTCGCCGCCCTGGCTGTCCTCGACCCGGCCGCCACCGTGCCCGGCGATGTCGAGAAGATCCTCAGCGCCCCGCAGGTGTCATCCGCGATCAGGGTCTGCGGTTACTCCTACGACGTCAAGACCGGCCTGGTTACCACCGTCGTGCCGCCGCGTTCCCGGTAGCTGCGGGAGACGTTGAACCGGAGAACTGTGTCAGTGATCCGGGACGGCGGTGCCGTGGGTGTAGACGGCGCGGATCCGGTGCAGGGCGGCCGGGTCGGCGAGCGGGTCGCCGTCGACGGCGAGGATGTCGGCGTCGTAGCCGCAGGCGAGCCGGCCTTTGCGGTGGCCGAGGCCGAGGACCTGGGCCGGTAGCGAGGTGACGGCCCGCAGCGTCTCGGCGGGGGTGAAGCCTACGTCGCGCAGGATGGCCGGGGCGTAACGGACCACGTCGTGGGGCTTGAGCGGGGCGACGCCGGCGTCGCTGCTGGCGACGGTCAGCGCGCCGGCCTCGTGCATCCGCCGCATGTTGGCCAAGATGGCGGGCATCCGTTTCCGCACTTCCGGGAACGGTGACAGGCCCGGTACCGGCAGCACGCCGATGGTGAGTCCGACGACCGTCTGGCGGTCCGCGATGAGCTGGATCAGGCCGGCGGGCGCGTCCACGCCGTCGGCGGTCCAGAAGGAGACGTGCTCGAGGCCGTCGGCGCCGGCCGCCATCGCGTCGGCGACCGCCGAAGCCGCGTGGGCGTGCACGGTGACCTTCAGCCCGTGCCGGTGCGCCTCGTCGACCGCCGCGGCGAGGACCTCGGGCGGGAACTGGGCCAGATCCTGGCGGGTGCCCGGCGTGAGGTTCCCGCCGCTGGCCATGACCTTGATGACGTCGACGCCGCGCTCCGCGTGCTCGCGGACCGCGGCGCGGACGCCCTTCTCCGTCGGTTCTGCCACCCCGCCCAGGTAGTGGCAGTGCCCGCCGGGCGTCGTGATGGGCGGACCGGCCGCCACGATGGCCGGCAGTCCGGGCTTGTCGCGCAGGGCGAGGGACAGGTAGCCGCGGTCGCCGAGGTCCCTGACCGTGGTGACGCCGCCGCGCAGGGCCGTCCGGGCGGCGATCGCCATGGCCTCCAGGGTCTCGTCGTCACTGCGCCCGGCCAGTGCCCCGACCGGGTCGGGGCTGGCGTCGAAGGCCAGGTGAGTGTGGCTGTCGACCAGGCCCGGCAGCAGCGTCGCGCCGCCGAGGTCGATGACGTCGGCGCCGTCCGGGACCGGCACGCCGTGGCCGACGGCCGTGATCACGGCCCCGTCGATCAGGACCACAGGATCGGGGATCAGGCTGGCGCTGGTCCCGTCGAACGCGGCGGTGGCCCGCAGGGCGGTGAGCCTGCCTCGTTCGGTCGCTATTGGTCTTGTCATGGGCCTTAGCCTGGCACGGCGGTGCCGCCGGCGTAGACGGCGCGGATGCGGTGCAGGGCGGCCGGGTCCGCGAGCGGGTCGCCGTCGACGGCGAGGACGTCGGCGTCGAAGCCGGGGGCGATCCGGCCCTTGCGGTGCCCGAGCCCGATCACCTGGGCCGGGTCGGAGGTGACCGCCCGCAGCGCCTCGGCCGGGCTGAACCCGACCTCGCCCAGGGCGGCCGGCGCGTGCCGGACCACGTCGTGCGGCTTGACCGGGGCGATGCCGGCGTCGCTGCCCGCGACCATCAGCGCCCCCGCCTCATACAGCCGCCGCATGTTCGCCTTGATGCCGGGCAGGCGGGCCAGCAGCTCCCGGGGCGGCGCCAGCCCGGGCGGCGGCGGCAGCATGCCGGCGGTGAGGCCCACGACCGTGCGGCGGTCCGCGATGAGCCGGATCAGGTCGTCGGGCGCGTCCACGCCGTCCTCGGTCCAGAACGAGACGTGCTCCATCCCGTCCGCCCCGGCGGCCACCGCGTGGGCGATCGCTTCGACGGCGTGCGCGTGCGCGGTCACCTTGAGCCCGTGGCGGTGCGCCTCGTCGACCGCCGCCTTCAGTACCTCCGGGGTGAACTGGGGGAGGTGCTGGTGCGTGCCCGGGGTAAGGGTCCCGCCGCTGGCCATGATCTTGATGACGTCGACGCCGCGCTCGGCGTGCTCGCGCACCGCCGCCCGGACGCCCTTCTCCGTGGGCACTGCCACTCCGCCCAGGTAGTGGCAGTGCCCGCCGGGAGTGGTGACCGGCGGCCCGGCCGCCACGATGGTGGGCAGGCCCGGCTGGCCGCGTAGGGCCAGGGAGAGGTAATCGCGGTCGCCGAGATCGCGGACCGTGGTGACGCCGCCCCGCAGCGCGGTCCGGGCGGCCTCGTGCATGGCCTCGGCGGTTTCGTCGTCACTACGCCCGGCCAGCGCGCCGACCGGGTCCGGGCTGGCGTCGAAGGCCAGGTGGACGTGGGTATCGACCAGGCCGGGCAGCAACGTGACACCACCCAGGTCGGTAACATCGGCGCCTTCCGGGGTAGGTACCCCGGAGTCGACGGCGACAATGGTGCCGCCGTCGATCAGCACCAGCGGATCGCGGACCAAGGCGGAGCTGGTCCCGTCGAAGAGCCAAGCGGCCCGCAGGGCGGTGAGCCGGCCTCGTTCGGTCAATATCGGTGTCGTCATGGCTTTTACCCTCGCCCCCGCCCGCTTTCACGGCATCAGGGGAAGTACTCAATTCCGGTACTCATTACCGGAGCCGAGACGCACGGGCTCGTCCTGGGCCACGGACCGCATGGCGCCGAGCACGTCGGCCACGATCTCGGCCAGCCCGCGCTCGCCGCCGGTGTCCAGCCAGCGGGTCAGGGCGAGGCGGAACGCGGTCACGGCCATCTCGGCCGCCAGCGCCGCGGTCAGCTCGTCGGCGCCGCGGTCCCGGAACCCCCGGCCGACCGCCTCCGACAGCACCGACCACTTGCGCAGCTCGCGCTCACGCAGCCCTTCGTCCGCCTGCACGACGGCGCGCCGCGCGCGCAGGTTCTCCAGGCGCCCGTCGAACACCTCGGCGGCGACGGTGCCCAGCCCGTAGGCGGTCACCGCCATCGGGCCGGCCGCGGCCGGGGCTTCGGCCATCACCCGGGCCACCAGCGCGGGCAGGTTCTCCTCGCCGGCGAACAGGACCTCGCGCTTGTCCGCGAAGTGCCGGAAGAACGTCCGGGTCGTCAGCCCGGCCCGCGCGGTGATCTGCGGCACCGTGGTCGCGGCGAAGCCCTGCTCGGCGAACAGCTCGAGCGCCGCCTGCTCCAGGCGTTCCCGCGCCCCCGGCTCCCATCGGCCCATCCTCGGATTCTAGGCGATGACACGCCATGTCATCACGGCTGCTATCGTGATGACATGGCGTGTCATCACGGCGATCACGCGACGGACGGAGACGAACGATGAGCGAAGAAGTCTGGATCCTGGGTGCGGCCGGCCGGGTCGGCCGGGCGGTGGCGGCCCGGCTGCACGAGGCCGGCCTCCCGCTGGTGCTGGCCGGCCGGGACCGCGACCGCCTCGGCCACCTGGCGGACGAGCTCGGCGGCACGCCGCGCCTGGCCGCCGGCCCCCTCGGCGAGCTGCTGCCCCCGCTCACCCGCGCCGCCCCGGCCGTGGTGATCAACACGGTGGGCCCGTTCACCGCCACCGCCGCCGACGTGGCCCGGGCCTGCCCGCCCGGCACCCGCTACGTCGACGTGACCAACGAGCTTCCGGCCGCGCGGGACATCCTGGACCTGCACCAGGCGGCCGCCGATACCGGCCGGGTGCTCGTGACCGGGGCCGGCTTCGGCGTGCTGGCGACCGAGAGCGTGCTCCTGCACGTGTGCGACGGCCAGCCGCCGGCGTCCCGGGTGCGGGTGGACGCGCTGGCGTCGGTGGCGACCGAGCCCGGCGTCGTCGGCTACGCGCTGGCCGCCTCCATCCTCGGCGGCCTGGGCGACGGCGGCCAGGAGGTCAGGGACGGCCGCCTGGCCCGCGCCCGGCTGGCCGGCCACCCGGAGCGCCTGACCACCCCCGACGGCGAGATCGTCACCACGGCCAGCGTTCCCACCGCGGAACTGCTGGCCGCGTGGCGGGGCAGCCAGGCCGGGTCCGTGGTGGCCGCCTCCAGCCTGGTCCCGGCCGGCCCGGTCACACGGCTGTTCCCGGCCGTGTCGGCCCTGTTCCGCCTGCCCGGGGTCACCGCGTTCGCCACCGGCCGCCTGGCCCGGGTGCGGATGAAGGCGCGGCCCCGCCCCCGCCCGTCGTCCTGGGCGCACGCCCGCGTCGAGTGGCCGTCGGGGACGGTGCGGGAGGGCTGGCTCCGCGCCGGCGACGGCATGGACTTCACCGTCGCGGCCACGGCCGAGGTCGCGCTGCGCCTGGCCCGCGGCGAGGGCAGGCCGGGCGCGTACACGCCGGGCGCCCTGTTCGGCCCGGACCTGGCCGTCGCGGCCGGCGCCGAGTTCCTGGACGTCACGGCCGGCGGCGAGCTGCCGGCAGGCCGCGGCTGAAGCCGTCCGCTCAGGCAGCGCGGACGGCGAGCATCAGGTAGCCGCCGAGGACGATCGCGGACACGGCCACCTGGGCGATCACCGTGCCTCCGTGGACCTGCCCGGCGAAGGCGGCCCGTAGCGCCGGATACGCTCCGGCCGCACCGAGCAGCACGCTGCCCGCCCGGGTCACCAGCCACGGCGGCGGGTTCCCCAGCGCCGTGTCCGGCCCTGGGTCGGCCGGGTTGAGCGGCGCGGTGCGGGCGATCCGCAGCGCGGCCGCCGCCGCCCCGGGTCCGGCGGCCAGTCCGAGCACCGGCCACAGCGCGCCCGGCAGTTCCCCGGTCAGCGCGAGCAGCGCCAGCGCGAGGGTCAGCCACGCGGCGCTGAGCAGGACCGGCAGCACGGCCCGGGCCCGCAGCGCGGCCCCGGCGTCCACGCCGAGCAGCCGGCTCAGCGCCGGGTCGTTGGCGTCCCGGCGGAGGGCGGCGGTGCCCTGGGTGCCCGCCGCTATCGACCCGGCCAGCAGCACCGCCGCCACGATCCAGTCGTGCGCATGCCCGGTGAAGGCCGCGCCCGCCAGCGCGGGGACCAGGGTGCTGACCGCCACCGCCACCAGCAGGGCCGGACGGCGTCCCAGCCGCCGCCAGTCGGCCCAGGCCAGCACCAAAGCCGGCCCCAGCGCCGCCCCCGGCCGCCCGCCCCGCCGCGACACAGAAGCCAGCCGCGGCCAGGCCCGCGAGCCAAGCCGCCGCCCGCGCCAGTGGCTGTCCTCGGCGATCCAGGTCAGCAGCGGCACGTTGAGGAACGTCGCCGCCAGCAGCACCGTCCCCGCCCGCGCCGACCCCGCCCGGATCACGCCCGCCGGGAAGCGCGGCAGCATCCGCCGCACCAGCAGCGCGGCGACACCCGCCCATGCCGCCCCCACCACTGCCATCAGGCCGAACGTCCCGCCATCCAGCCCCGCGAACCAGTCCGTGACCGCCCGCGAGACGATACCCCAGCGCTCTGCGGCCACCGCCCCCGCCGTAGCCGCCACCGCGACGACCGCACCCAGCCAGCGCAACCGTGCCCGCCACCGCGGCCACGGCTGAGCCAGCACCCCCGCGAGCATCGCGGCCGCGAAGAACCCGGCTCCGCCCACCGCGGCCAGGACCAGCCACGCCCACGGCACCCGATGCGAACCAGCCTGGCAGCCGCAGGAACGGCCCGGCCATGGCCAGCGCCAGCACCCCGAGCAGCGCCCCCGCGACGATCCCGGTCACCGCGGCCACCACGGCCGGCCGCCGCAGCACCTCCCGCCGGTCCAGCGGCGTCAGCACCAGCCAGGCCGCGTCGGCGGGGGAGAGCACCAGCGGGCCGAGCGCCTGGGCCAGCATCAGCAGCCCGGCCGCCGCCCCCGTTACCAGCGCGGCGCCCGCCACCGCCTGCGCCGGCGCCGCCTGGCCCGATCCGGTCAGCCGCCCGAACGGCTGCGCCAGCAGGTCGCCCAGCAAGATCACGGCCAGCACTACGGCGAAGCCTACGGAGTACCAGTCGTACCAAGGCCGCCGCCGCCGCTGGCCGACGAAGGACCTGACCGCCGCCACCCGCGGCGCCCCGGCCGCGGCCGCCCCGGCCAGAACCGTCACGGCGTCCCCAGCTGCCCGTCGGCGGCCAGCACCACGCGCGCTCCGGCGGCCGCGGCGAAGTCCAGGTCGTGGGTGGCCATGACCACCGTCCCGCCGTGCCCGGCGTACTCGCGCAGCAGGGCCGCCAGTTCGGTGCGGAACCCGGGGTCGAGGCTCTGCTCCGGCTCGTCGAGCAGCAGCAGCAGGCTGGGCCGGGCCAGCGCGGCCGCCAGCGACAGCCGCTGCCGCTGGCCGGAGGACAGGTCGAACGGGACCGCGTCGGCCCGCCCCGGCAGCCCGAACACCTCGATGAGCTCGTCCGTCGGCAGGCACCAGCCCCGGACCGGCTCGTGGGTCAGCCGGACGAGCTCCAGGTGCTCCCGCAGGGTCAGCCCCGGGTACCAGGTCGGCTGGTCGGCGACCAGGGCGACCGTCCGCCAGAACGCCGCGTCGTCGCGCGGCGGGGTGCCGAGCACGGTCACCGTCCCGGCCGCCGGCCGGTGCAGCCCGGCCAGGCAGGACAGCAGCGTCGACTTGCCCGCGCCGTTGACCCCCGTCACCGCGACGATCTCGCCGGCCGCCACGGTCAGGTCCACGTCCTCGAGCACCGCGAAGCTGCCGTAGCCCACCCGCACGCCGCGTACCGCTACCGCCACTGCCACCGCCGGGCCAGCCACGCCCTCACCGTATCGCGGCCGGCGCCTTCCCCGGGGCGAGCGCCGCGGCCACTATCCCCGCCGCCGCCAGCCCGGCCGCCGTCCACTCGGCCGGCCGGAACCCGGCGATGAACGAGGCCGGCGTGGCGTAGCTCCCGTGCGCCGCGAACACCGCCGCGAGCACCGCCACGCCGAACACCCCGCCCAGCGCGTTGAGCGCGTTGTTCGTCCCGGCCGCCACCCCGGCGTCTTCCGGCGGCACCGACCCGGTCACCGCGTTGGCCACGGTCGGGAAGCACATCGCGATCCCCACCCCCGCGATGACCAGCGGCGCGATCAGGGCGCCGTAGCTGACCCCGGGCTTGACTACGGCCGCCAGCCAGCCCAGCCCGGCCGCCTGCAGGACCAGGCCGCCCACCATGAACGGCCGGTTCCCGATCCGGTCGGCCAGCGCGCCCGCCACCGGGGCTACCAGCATCGGCATGGCCATCCAGACCAGGATCCGCAGCCCGGCCGCCAGCGGCGAGTAGCCGAGCCCGGTCTGGAACAGCTGGGTGATGAAGAACAGCGATCCGATCAGCGACGTGAACTGGAAGAAGATCACCGCGTTGGCGGTGGCGAACCCGCGCCGCCGGAAGTAGGCCAGCGGCAGCATCGGGTACCGGCTCCGCCGCTCCCAGCCGACGAACCCCGCCATCAGCACCACCCCCGCCGCCAGCGCGCCGATCACCTCGGCGCTGCCCCACCCGGCCGCCGGCGCCCGCACCGGCCCCCAGGTCAGCGCGAACAGCCCGGCCCCGGCCAAGATCATCCCCGTGATGTCCAGCTGCGGCCGGGTGCCGCGGCTCTCCGGCAGCCGGGCCGCCGACAGCCCCGCCACGGCCAGTCCCACCGGCACGTTGATCCAGAAGATCCACTGCCAGGACAGGCCCTGGACCACCGCGCCGCCGACCACCGGCCCGGCGGCCACGCCGAGGCCGGTGATGCCGCCCCAGATCCCGATGGCGGCGCCGCGCTTGTCGGGCGGGAAGGCGCCGCTGATCAGCGCGAGGGTCAGCGGCAGCAGCATGGCCGCCCCGGCCCCCTGGATCACTCGCCCGCCGATCAGCACCCCGGTATCAGGCGCCAGCGCCGCCACGGCCGACCCGGCCACGAACGTGACCAGCCCGGTCACGTACATCCGGCGCCGCCCGAACCGGTCGCCGAGCGCCGCCCCGGTCAGCATGAGGCAGCCGAAGACCAGGTTGTAGGCGTTGATCGTCCATTCCAGGTCGGCCAGGCTCGCGCCCAGCCGGGCCTGCATGACCGGCAGCGCGGTCGCCACCACCACGACGTCCAGGGCCGAGATGAACGCCCCCATCCCGGCGAGGGCGAGCGTCCAGCCGGGCCGGTACTTACCGGCGAGTCCCGGATCCGTGGCGTCTTGAATCAAACTGGTTTCAGGCATGGCTGTCTCCCGGTACGTGCCGTGTGCTTCGCCCCGTAAATGGCGCTTCAGAGAGGTAGACCCGCCGGCTCGGCCCGGCTCGCCGGATTCCGGCGTAATAATGCAATTAGCGGAAATGGCAGACGTCGCTCCCTTGACACGCATTTACGGCCATGTTTCGGTGGACTGGATGGCGGTGGCAGCGCGGGTTTGCCATTAACACTTAATCGTGAAGGGGCGGTTTTGGCGTGCCGGAAATACGTGATTTCGCCGTCGCGGCCGGCCATGACGGGCGGCTGGAAATCCTGGCTACCGTCGCGACCGACGATGTGCCCGATGGCTCATTGCCCCCGCGGGCGGTCTGGCGGGCCGCCGAAGTTCCGGCCCCGGACGGCGGTCCGGACCAGTGGGCGCCTCGCTGGCAGTCACTGGGGAACCCCGGGGATGCCGTTGAACTGAGCGGGATCATGCTGGCGCGCGATACGGACGGCCGCCTCGAGGCCGTCACCGTGGCGCTGGCTCCCGACGGCGGCACCGTGCTCCACGCGTGGCAGGACGCTCCGGACGGGAACTGGGTCGGCTGGGAGTCGCTGGGCTTCCCGGAACCGGGTGTCGGCAGCCCGGCCACGCTGACCCGGGACGAAGCAGGCCGCCTGGAGTTGTTCGTCGCCCACTACGGGCACCCCGCCAGCAAGGCCTGGCACCGTCGCCAGGTGCAGCCGGACGGCAGCCAGTGGACCGAATGGCTCCCGCTCGGCTGGCCTCCGGTCAGCGGCGGCCTCTTCTCTCTCGGCGTGCCGATGGCGGCCGGGCTGAACCAGGACGGGCGGATGGAGTTGCACATCATCCACGCCGACAAGGTCTGGCACACCTGGCAGAAGGCCCCCGGCAGCCTGGACTGGACGTCGTGGCAGTCGCTGGACAGCCCGCCCGGCGCCCTGGAGGGGATGCCCGCCCTCGCCCTGTCCGGTGACGGCCGCCTGCGGGTGTTCACGCCGGGCGGACCGGGGGGTGGTGATCCCCCGGATTACTCGGCCTACTGCCGCGAGCAGAAGGCGCCCGGCCAGGCCTGGGACGAGTGGCTCATGCTTGCGGGCCGGCCGACGGACGTGACGAACCTGGCCGTCGCCGCCGGCGCCGGCGGACAGCTCGTGCTGTTCTACCTGGGCGGCAAGGAAGGCGCGCAGACCGTGGGCCAGGTGCAGCAGGGTCCCCCGCCCTACGTAGACGCGGGCTGGGCCGGAGACGACGAGATCGCCCTCCCCGGTTACAACGGAGTCAGCTTGCTGGGCAACCCGGTCCTGGCCCTCGACGGCCACGAGCGGCTCCGGCTGTTCTTCACCGTCACCCCCGGCGGCCAGCCGGGAAGCACGGACCTCTACTCGCTGAACCAGGTCAGCCCGAACAGCGATCAGTGGCAGGGACAGACGATCAGCCTCCAGGCGCCCTAGGGGGCCGGGCGCAGGCCAGCCGCGGTGAGCAGGTAGGCGGGCTGGTCCAGGGCGGTGTCGGTGGCCAGCGAGACAATCGCCGTTCCGGCCTGTTCGGTGGTGAGCGCCTGCGCTGGCGCTGGCGCCGCACCTCCCGCCCGGGCGGCGTAGGCCGCCACGAAGGTCGCGCCGAGCGCGGTCGCCGGGGTTATCTGCGGCAGCACCGAGACGAACCGGATCCCCAGCCCGTCCCGGCCCGACTCGGCCGCCGCGTAGGAGGTGAGGAACCGGATGGCGGCCTTGGCCCCGGCGTAGCCGCCGGACAGCGGCGACCCGGCCAGCGCGGCCCCGCTGGACATGGTGATGACCGTGCTGCCGGGGGCCAGCGGGGCCAGCAGAGCCTCCCGGACCCACTCGAACACGTGCCGGACGTCGACCTCCCAGTTCCGGCCGAACGTCTCCCAGGTGTGCCGCTGGATCGCCCGCGGCAGCGGGGTGGCGCCGGCGTTCAGCACGAGCAGGCCCGGCTGGTACTGGTCGATGAGCCGCCCGGCCACGTCGGGGTCGGCGGCGTCCCCGGTGACCGGGGTGAAGGACTCGCCGAGCTCGGCGCGCACCTCGGCGAGCCGGTCGCGGTCCCGGGCGACGCCGACGACCTGCGCGCCGGCTTGGGTGAGCGCGGCCGCGATGGCGCGGCCGAACCCCCGGCTGGCCCCGGTCACGATCGCGGTCGTCTTGATGTCAGGCATGGCTGTCTCCCTCTGCATCCCGTAAATGGCGCTTCACAGAGTTAGACCCGTCGTCTCCGCCCGACTCGCCGGGTGATGACGGACGGATGGGAACTTCCGCGCCGTTCCTGCCCGGGCCTGCCGGTGCGGGCTACCGTTCCAGGTAGCCGGCGAGGTTAGCCAGCGAGGAGCTGAGCCCGGCCGCGTGGTCTGCCGCGGAGATGCCGTCCGGCACGTCCTCGGCCACGATGTCGACGCGCGTCCCCGGCCCGGCCGCGGTGACCGCCCAGGTCATGATCATGGTGCCGGCGTAGGCGGGATCGTCGGAGACGAAGTCCACCGCCTGCACGACCCGCTCGCCGGGCACGATGTCGACGAAGCGGGCCTCAACGATGTCGGACCCCGCGGTCGCCTTGCCCGGCGCCCCGGACGCGTCGGCGTAGGTCAGCACCATCCGGTAAGACCCGCCCGGCCGGGCCTCGAACCGCTCGAACCGGCCCGTCATCTCGCCCGGCGGGAGCCATACCGCGAGCGCCTCGGGATCCACGAGAGCGGCCCAGACGCGCCCGGGCGACGCCGCGATCACCCGTGACCCCTTATCCGTACGTGGCATGGCGCCACCCTAAAGCCAGCGGGTGACATTTCACGGCCGGCCCGGGCAGCGCCCCGAGCACGGTCGGCAGTCCATGATGGAAAGCGCACAGAGTACTTTCCGCACTGGCAAGTCTTCAGGGGAGCTGCCCGTGAGCGTGACGGATCGCTGGGTTGCGCTGCTGCGGCGCCGGGCAGACGATGGTCGAGGTACATTCTCACGCGGGTTAGCCGCCGGGTTCATGCGATGACCGGTCAGCTGCGGAGCGCCGTTCCTGGTGGCTGGCGAGTAGCTGGGAGGGGTCACGCCAGGCGTATATCAGGCTGACCGGCTTGCCGTTGAGCCGGGCGGGGTCTCCGCCTGGCGGCGGGATCTGGACGCGGCCTACGCAGGCGCCGCCCCGCGCGGTGTAGAACGCGCGGGCGCCGGTGTTCTGCTCCAGGACCCACAGGTGCAGGCCGGAGGAGGGGGACCAGTCCAGGACGGCCTGAGCGGTCCGGGCCAGCAGCCGGGTGCCGATTCCCTGCCGTTTCAGCGCGTGTGTGACGTGGAGGTTGTCCAGGAACGCGCCCCGGGTGGCGTCATGGCCGAGGAGCGTGTGGGCAAAGCCGGCGACCGTGCCGTCATGCTCGGCGAGAATCGTGCGTGCGCGCGGGTCCGGGGTGGCCAGGCGCGCGGTCCACAGCGGCCGCAGGTACCCGGTGGCGTCATGGTCGAGGAAGGCGTCGGAGAAGGCACCGCGGTAGTGCCGCTGCCAGCTGGCGGCGTGCAGGGCGGCGATGGCCGGGGCGTCGCCCGGGCGGGCGGCGCGGAGTGTCAGGCCGGCGGGGGCGGGCACGGGCGTTCCTCCTTGCTGGCGGGTACCAGGGGTCAGCTGTCCAGCTGGGACGGTGTCATGTTGGCGCCGGTGATGATCACGGCGACGTGCTCTCCAGGCGCCGGGGATGCCATTTGCGTGTCACCAGTCACCGGCCAGCGCCTCCTTGGCCCGCGCGATACGATCTTCGTCGCGCTGGTAAAAGACCCACTGCTTGATCTTCTTGCCCCTGATCAGGCCCGCCCGCGACAGCAGCTTCAGATGCTCGCCGCAGGTCGGCGGGCTGACCCCCAGCTTCTCCGCGATGAACAGGGCGCACACCCCGTCGTCGACCAGGTCGCCGTCGCGCTGAGCAGGGAAGTTGGCCACCGGGTCACGCAGCCACTCCAGGACCTGCAGGCGCTTCTCGTTGCCCAGGGCCTTGATGAGGTCCACATCCAGCACCAAGGCATTATGGCAAATAGCTAAATAACTATCAATAGCTCCGGTGCCGCCCTGGCCGCCAGGCGCTGCCGGGCGGCCGGGCCGCGCTAACCAGCGAACCGGCCGAACCAGGCCGGCTCGAGGAAGATGACGATCCGGGTGATCCCGGCGGGGGACAGGGCCAGCACGATCACCGCGTGCGGCCGGCAGGCCCCGCCGGGCTCGCGCTGGTAGGCCGCGAACGCCGGCTGCCCGTTGGCCGCCGTCGGTACCAGCCGGTACCGCCCGGGCCCGGTGAGGACCTGGGCCGCGAAGAAGTCCCGGACCGTGTCCCGTCCGGCGAACCAGTCCGCCATCGGCGGCATCTCCAGCACGGCGTCCTTCCGCAGGAGTTCCGCCAGGGCGTTCGCGTCCCCGTTCTCGAAGGCCGCCGTGAAACGGTCGAGGATGGCTCGCTGCGCCGGGTCGTTCGGCTCGGTCGTCTCCTCTTCGGCCGGGAGCGTCCGGGCGAGCTGGGCCCGGGCCCGCCGCAGCCCGCTGTTGACCGCGGTCACGCTGGTCCCCAGCAGCTCGGCCACCTCGGCCGCCGGCCACCCCAGCACGTCCCGCAGGATCAGCATCGCCCGCTGCCGGGCCGGCAGGTACTGCTGCGCCGCGACCAGCGCCAGCCGGATCCCGGCCCGCGCCGCCACGGCCCGGGCCGGGTCGTCCCCGTCGGCCGCCAGCAGCGCGTCGGGCACCGGCTGCAGCCACGGCACCTCCGGCGTCGCCGCCAGGGGCGCCTCCGGATCGGCGGCCGGCCCGCCGAGACCGGACGGCAGCGGCCGCCGGCCGCGCCGCTCCAGCGCGGTCAGGCACGCGTTCGTGGCGATCCGGTACAGCCACGTCCGGACCGAGGACCGCCCCTCGAAGCCGTCGAAGGACCGCCACGCCCGCAGGTACGTCTCCTGCACCAGGTCCTCGGCCTCGTCCACCGAGCCCAGCATCCGGTAGCAATGGGCCAGCAATTCCCCCCGGAACAAGCTGGTCAGCTCGGTGAAATCGGTACTGGCGGTCATCGGTGCCCTCACGTTCGCGAGCCTGCGGTCCTCACCAATACAGACCCGCCCCCGGCCCCGGACTCACCGGCCCGGGACCCACTGCCAGGAACTTAAGGCGGCACCTTCGCACCATGCTGTTTCATGATCGCGGACAGTTTCGGCTCCCATGCGCCGGAAACTGTCCGCGATCATGATCAGCGCCCGGAAAGTCTTAACTTAAAATTGAGACATTAATGGATATAGCGGACTCGGCGTGGCGTGGCCGGGATGCCGCAGCCGTGCTACCACAGCCGACCCGCACCCGCACCGCTCCCCGGTGCCGCCCCCACTCGCGGCGAATGGCTCTGACCAGCAGAAACTCTCCCGGAGAGGACCGCACAGAGCTTCCTTAAATTCCTGGCAGTGGCCCGGGACCGGGGCATCGGAACATCGACCCGGGCGCGCGGGAAGCTACGTGGACGGGGGCGGGGCGGGCGGGGCCGTGGTGGCTGAAGTGGCGGCGGTCGAGACCGGAGGGGACGACGGAGGCGGGCTCACCGATGTCGATGACGACGTCGTAGGAGTCGGGGTACTCAACGTCGTCGGGGTGGGCGTCGGTGTCGGAGTAGGTGTCGGGGTCGGGGTCGGGGTCACGACCGCCGGGCGGACCGACGAAGGCGTGTACGCCGGAGCCGTCGACGACGGGGCGCCGTGCGAGGCCGGCGGCGAAGTAGACGCGCTGCTCGGCGTACTCGACGAGGGCGCCGGCGCCGAGGACGTCACGGCCGCCGGCTGGTCGTTGAGCTGCGCCGGCGTGTGCTTGGTGGCCGAGGTCACGACGAAGACCGCCGCGCCGATAGCGCCGAGCATCACCCCGATGATGAGCGCCAGCATGAGCGGCCGCACCCGGCGGCGCCGGGGCGGCTGGTTCGCTCCGCCCGGCCCGGAAAACCCGGCCGGGGGAGTCGGCGGCGCACTGCCCAGCGGGGACGTCGCCGAACCGTACCCGTGGGGCGGGGTCGGCGAGGCGTACCCCGGCGGAGGAGCCGGCGGCGCGTACCCCGGCGGAGGCGCCGCGCCACCGCCGGCCAGCGCGGTCCGCGTCGGACCCGCCTCGGGCGCGACGACGTAGCCGGCGATCCCCGATCCAGGAGGCGGCGTGAGCGGCGGATACCCCGAGCCCAGCGGCGGCGCGGGTACCGGAGCGGGCGTGCCCGGCCCAGCACCGCTCGTCGGCGCGAATCCCGGACTGGACGGCACGTAGCCCGGCCCCCTGGTCGGCGCGAACCCCGGGTTGGACGGCGCGTACCCCGGACCCCGAGTGGGGGCGAACATCGGGCCCGGGGCGGCGTTCGCGGCGAACGTGCGGGTGAACGTCTCGGGCAGCCAGTTCTCGTCCGGCTGGAGGGCGCCCACCGCGGCCAGCAGGCCGTTCGCCGTGGGACGCCAGGTCGGGTCCTTGGCCAGGCACTGCTCGATCAGCGGCCGCACCGCCGGCGGCACCCGGTCCAGGCTCGGCGTGCCGTGCACCACGCGGTACAGCATCGCCGCCGTGGTCCCGGTGCCGAACGGTCCTTCGCCCGTGGCCGCGAACGCCAGCACCGCGCCGAGGTTGAAGACGTCGCTCGGCGGCCCGGCCGGGTAGCCGGTGGCCTGCTCGGGGGACATGAACCCGGGCGAGCCGACGACCAGGCCCGCCTGCGTCAGCATGGTGGCGGCCTCGACGGCCCGGGAGATGCCGAAGTCGATGACCCGCGGCCCGTCCTCGGCCAGCAGCACGTTCGACGGCTTGAGGTCGCGGTGCACCACGCCGGCCGCGTGGATCGCGTTCAGGCTCTCGGCCAGGCCCGCGGCCAGCGCCAGCAGCGACGCCTCCGGCAGCGGCCCGTGGGTGTCGACCGCCTCGGCCAGCGACGGGCCGGGCACGTAGGCGGTGGCCATCCACGCCACCGGGCCGTCCACGTCCGCGTCCACCACCTGGGCGGTGTACACGCCGCTCACCCGTCGCGCCGCCGCGACCTCCCGGCCGAACCGCGTCCGGAACTCCGGATCGGCGGCCAGCTCAGCCCGGATGGCCTTGACCGCCACCGGGCGCCCGCCCGGTGAGACGCCGAGGTAGACGCGTCCCATGCCGCCCTGGCCGAGCTGCCCGACCAGCCGGTAAGGACCTATCGCCTGCGGATCCTCGGGACGCAGTTCGGTGACCAAGACCAACCCCCAGCACGCATTTTGATGACGTTCCGCTCTCCCTGCGGAGCCGTCAGTACCAAGATAAATACGTGCTACCGGAAAGAACATGCCTCAGCGTGCCTATTTGGGCGGTTCCACCGGGACGCTGGTCGGGGCCTGGAGGATGGCCAGGATGGTGTCCACGAGGTTGGCGCTGAAGTCCTCGACCGACAGGACGGCCCGGCTCGGCTTCTCGCTGTCCATGAGGCGGCACTGGTCGCCCAGGGCCCGGATCACGAAGCCGGTGACCTGGCTGGTCCGCTCGGCGGCGATCGGCGCCGGCAGGTGAGCGAGAACGGGGAGGATGTACCGGACGCACCTGGTAACGCTGGTGTTGACCATGACGGCGTCCCCCGCGTCGCGCACGAACCGGGGATGGTTGATCAGCTGAGCACCGAGCCGCAGGTACCGCCGCCCCTCGGGGCTGCGCAGCTGGCGGGCCAGGGGCGAGACCACGACCTCGACCGCACTGCGGGGGGTGAGCCGGGTGCCGATGCTCTCCAGGTGGTCGAGCAGCATGTTGCGCTCGGCGTCGATCGGCAGCATGGTCTGGGCCATCACGGCCTGGATCACCGCGTCGCGCGAGCCGAAGTGGTACTGCACCGCCGAGCGGTTGCGGTGCCCGCTCGCCTGGTTGATCTCCTGGATCGTGACGTTGTCGACGCCGCGCTCGTCCATGAGGACGGCAGCGGCGTCGAGGATTGCCTGCTTTCCTAGCTGGCGGTTCATGGTGCTGGTCATCACCCCCTTGACATCAGACTATAGGCTGGGCACATAATCACTAAGTATTAGTTCGTAAGATCTGGCGCACAGATCCTCGGACTCGGGTTCCTGACACCGTGGGGGGGCGGGAATCCGGTCGAGGCGCCTGGCTTCGGTCAGGCGCCGACGCCCTGGGATGGCGGCCGCGAGGCCGCCATCCCAGGGCGAAAATCTTTCTGGCTACCCGCTCACTCGCCGGCCGGCGACCCGGGCTCGTCGCCGGAGGCCGAGGCCGACGCCGATGCCGGCTCCGGGGCGGGGGAGCCGGCCGGACGGTTCTCCGAGATCCACTCGTCGATCCGCTCCCACCAGGAGTAGAGCCACTGCAGCTGCTCCTCGTGGCTGGCCGTGCGCGGTACCCGGTCGTGCTGTACCCGCCACCAGCGAGCCCGGATGACCTGCCCGATCGGGAACCGCGCCCAGACGTCACCGAGGCTGACGATGTTGTCCAGGCCCACGTGGGCGACGAAGATCACGTCGGCTTCGGGGCAGGCGGCGATCGCGGCGAGCGCGCCGCCGGGGCGCGGCGGGAGAAGGTTGGGCATGTCCGCCGCCCGTTTGGCCAGATCTTTACGGCCGAGGCCTTCCAGCCGCCTGATTCCCCGCCGCCACCGTCCGGGGGTCCAGTTCCCGCCCTCGGGGAAGATGACCAGCGCGCCCAGCGGGTCGAGGGTGCGGGCCAGCCGCGCGATCTGCTCGGTGAAGATGTGCTCGCCGGCCTGGCGGGACTTGACCCAGACGTTCGGCAGCCGGTTGCCCACGATGTCCACGCTGGGGTCGAGCTGCAGCGCCGCCTTCATCACCACCCGCGGCCGCCGGTGGTAGACGCTCAGCAGCTGGTGCACCAGCAGGAACGAGTCGCCCGGGCCGGCGTGGCGGCTGAGCACGATGATCGGCCTGGTCAGCCGGGCCAGCAGCTCGTCCCCGGTGAGGTCGGGCTCGTCCACCTCGACCCGCAGGCCGTACGTCTTCTCCGCCCCCTCGTACATCATGTCGAGGAACCGGCGCATGACCGCGTAGTGACGTCGCTGGTACGGCTCGGTGCGCAGCCGCCCGCCGAACCCGCTCACCAGCCACAGCCCGGTCAGCGCGACCAGGGCCACCGATTCGGCCACGAACCAGGTCAGCGCGAAGCCGACCAGCCGCAGGCTCCGCATCCGCCCGGTCGGCTTCGACCGCGCCAGCAGCCCGAACACCAGGGCCAGCAACGCCAGCAGCGGGGACAGCGCGATGAACCCGAGCGAGATGACCAGGACCACCGGCGCCAGCACCAGACGGCGGATCGGCGTGGGTGGAAGCACGCGCCCTCCCGCCGTCGAAGGCCAGGACCGGTTTGCCGGTCATCGCCAGGTTAGCTGCCCCGGCCTCCGCAAGGTACTCCACTCCCGCTACCGTGCGCCCCGCGGATTCCCGGTCCCGGACTCCAGGTAGCCGCGCAGGCTGGGCAGGTACCGCTGCCAGCCTGCCACGGAGGCGTCGTAGCAGCTCAGCTCGCGCCGCAGGCCGTGATGGCGGAACTCGACCACGGTGACGCCGGCGGCGTTGCGGTGCAGCGTGAAGGCGATGGTCGTGCCCGCCCACTCCGGCAGCATCGGCGCCGACTCGACGCGCCAGCGCACTTCGGTGCCCGGCGTCGCGGCCAGGACGCCGATCGTCAGCGGCGCGCCCGCGCCGAAGTCCAAGCGCAGCTCGCCGGGGCCCGGACCGCTCGCCGGCGCCAGCCACGAAGCCAGGCCGCCGGCCGTCGTGAGCGCCTCGAATACCTTCTCCGGGAGAACGTCGATGCGGATCCGGGTGGCGTAGTCCGCGTCGGCGAAGTACTCGGCCATCGGCGTGAAGTAGAACGCGGGGTAGCCGCTGACCAGGTGGTCGTGCATCGACTCCGGGTAGCCGACCTGATCGAGGGTGAGCAGCGTTCCCTCCGGTGCCGGGGCGAGGGTAAAGGTGAGCAGTGACCAGCGGCCCGGCTCCCAGGCCTTCAGGCGCATCGCCTGCACCACGCGCTCGCCCGGCACCAGCTCGACCTGGCGGCCGAACGTGTTCCCGTCGTGCACGGAGAAGAACTCGCCTTCGGCGCTGCCGCCGTGCCCCGGCATGCCCGTGGCCTTACCGAATTCGGCGCCGTCGGTGAGCAGTTCGTAGACCTGCTCCGGGGTGGCGGGGATGGTGGTTTCCAGGTGGATGGTCATGGCGATCTCCTCTCGGCTCCGTCCAGGTAGACACCGGCCCGCCGGGTAACTGGGCGCCGACCTGGAGATCAGCCCGCCAGGACCTCGGCTATCGCCCGCAGGCCGCTGGCGGCCAGGACCGGGTCGACGTCGCGGTAGTAGCGGACGATGCCGAGCCACAGGCCGAGGACCCAGCCGCGCCCGCGGGCCCAGGTCGCGTCGTCGGGCTCGACCTGGGCGCGGAACAGGTCGCGGGCGGGACCGGTCAGCCAGGTCCAGGCGGGCAGCAGGTCGACGGCGGGATCGCCGGCGCCGAGGCCGCCGAAGTCCAGGACGGCGGCCAGCCGGTGCTGGCGGGCCAGCAGGTTGCCCGGGGAGAGGTCGGCGTGGACCCAGGTCGGCGGGCCCGCCCAGGCCGGGGCGGCCAGGGCCCGGTCCCAGGCCGCGGTGACCAGCCGCTGGTCGATCGTGCCGTCCGCGCCCAGGTCGCGGATCTCGCCGCGGACCCGGTCGTCGAGCAGGCGCAGCGGCCCGCCGCGGAACGGCGTCGGCGGTGCTCCGGTGGCGTCGAGCCGGTGCAGCGCGGCGACGAACCGCCCGAGCCGGACGGCCGCGTCCGCCACGTCGACGTCGGGATCGCCGGCGACATCTCGGCCGTCGAGCCACTCGCAGACCAGCCACGGGAAGGGAAATCCTGTCCCGGGAGCCCCGCGGGCCACCGGCATCGGCACGGCCAGCGGGAGGTGCGGGGCCAGCCGCGGAAGCCAGCGCGGGAGCCGGTCCGCCTCCGTAGCCACCGACTGACGGCGGGGCAGGCGTACCGCGAGGTCACGGCCCAGCCGGTAGAGCGTGTTGTCGGTGCCGCCCGAACGCACTTCGGTCAGCGGCCGGTCCCGCCACTGCGGGAACTGCGTCGCAATCAGCCGGGTGACCAGCGGAAGGTCGATAGCGATCTCATCCGGATGCATCCTCGTTACGGCCGCTGTCCCCGCAGCCGTCCGGTGAACCGACGCCAGGCCTCAGGAGAAAACCAGAGAACCGGGCCCGAACGAGTTTGTGTATCCCGCACCGCTACCCGCTCCGAGTGGTCAGCGACCTCGACGCAGTTGCCGCCGCCATTCGAGCTGTAAGACGCCGTGCGCCGCTTCAGATCCGTGTCTTCCATTGCTCCTCCGTCGTCCGCACCCCGGTGGCCCCGGCCCACGCGGCCAGAACGGCGTCGCGGGGCACCGGGTGAGCCGCGTTCTCGGCCCCGGTGACCATGAGGCGCGACACGATCAATTATCGCGCGGACAAGGCCATCCCCGGCGGTCAGCGCACCGCCGGGACGACCTTGCGCATCACGCAGTGGTTCTTGCCCTTGGCGCGTTCGTAGGCGAAGCCCGCCTTCTCGTACATGCCGCGGGTGGCGTTGTAGAGGAACGAGGACGAGATCTTCTTGCCCGCCGTGTCCTGCGGGTATCCCTCGACCACTCCGCCGCCCGCCCGGGCGATCAGGTCCAGCGCCCCGCCGAGGGCGACGGCGGCCACTCCTGCGCGCCGGTGGTTCCGGTCCACGAAGATGCAGGTGACACGGTAGTCGGGCGGGGCTTCGAGTCCGGCTTGGTAGTCCTTCTTGTGGTGGATGTTCGGGAGTTCCGCCGGCGGCCCGAACTGAGCCCAGCCCACCGCGACGTCCCCGTCGAACACCACGGCCGCGTGCGCCTGCCCCCGCCGGACCAGCCACTCCTTGTACGGCCGCCCGGCTTCGACCTCGGCGTCGATGCCCAGGTCCTGGCGACGCTGATGGAACCACGTGCACCAGCAGCCGAACCCGGCCCCGTTGTGCTTGTCCATCAGCCGGGCGTAGGCGTCCCACGTCTGCAGTCCGAGCGGCCGGATCGTGTACTCGCTCATAGGACGGACCCTAGCCCGCGGTCTCCTTCAGCGCGGTGATGAGCTCCGGTGCCGCCGCGAAGAACCGCTCCTGCTCGGGGTCGGTGCCGCCGATCTGGACCAGGGCGAGGTCGGTGAACCCGGCCTTGAAGAACGCTCCCGCCGCCTCGGCCACCGCGTCTACGGAATCGCCGCAGGGAATCGACTCGGCCACGTCCTCGGGCCGGACGAAGCTGGTGGCGCCGGCGAAGCCCGCCGGGCCCGGCAGTTCCGCGTTGACCTTCCAGCCGCCGCCGAACCAGCGGAACTGCTCGTGCGCCCGCCGGACGCACTCGTCCCGGTCCGCGCCCCAGCAGATGGGCAGCTGGCCGACCTTGCGCGCGGGCGATCCCGTGTCGGCGGCCGCGTCCCACCACTGCGCCAGCGAGCCGTCCGGCTCGACCGCGATCATCACGTCGGCCAGCGGCGCGAACAGCTCACACGACTGCCGTCCGGACACCGCGACGCCCAGCGGCACCGGCTGCTCGGGCAGGTCCCAGAGCTTGGCCGCGTCGACCCGGAAGTGCGCGCCCTCGAAGTTGACGTAGCCGCCGTCCAGCAGGGCCGAGATGATCTGCACCGCCTCGCTGAGCATGTCCTGGCGCTGGTCCGCGCCGGGCCAGCCCTCCCCGGTGACGTGCTCGTTGAGGTTCTCCCCGGCGCCGAGCCCGAGGGTGAACCGGTTGTCGCTGAGCACGGCCAGGGTCGCCGCCTGCTGGGCCACCACGACCGGGTGGTACCGCATCGTGGGGCAGGTGACGTAGGTCATCAGCTCCGCCCGTTCGGTCGCCTGGGCAACCGCGCCCAGCGTCACCCAGGCGTTGGGCGCGTGCCCCTGCTCGTCCAGCCACGGGAAATAGTGGTCGCTGCTGACGAGCAGGTCGAAGCCGGTCTCCTCGGCCCGGGCCGCCCACCGCACCAGGTCCTTCGGCCCGGCCTGCTCGGTCATCAGCGTGTAGCCCACTCCTGCCATCGCGGAACCTCCCCGTCGTCGTCTCTATCGGCGACGACCAGTGCTTCCCCGCCCGCCGCGATCTAACCGGACGGACATGCGCCTTGCCGGCTGCCCCCGGGTCTCTCCGCATCATCGAGTGTCACCGTCCCCCCGCTGGGGGTGCCGTGACACTCGATGATCCGTTCCGGTCACCGCGGAACCGATGCGATCCACCGGACATCAGCCAGAATCGCGGATCGCTACCGCAGGAAACCACACCAGAGTTCAATGGTTGTGGCAACGTAATGGCTCTTCCGGGTACGTTGCCACAACCATCTAGCCCGGTTGGTACGGGTGGGGGCACAGGGATCGGCGAGGCGAAGAGTCTGGGGTCCGCCGCGCGTCAGGCGGCGTAGCCGGCGGCCTTCTCGATGACCATCCGGACCACCACCCGGACCGCGCCGGGCTTGTCCTCACCCGGGTCCTTGCCGTCGTACTTCCAGGCCAGCTCGGTGTCGACCCGCCGGCCGACGTCGAACGTCATCGTGACCCGGCCGCGCAGCTCGACGTAGTTCTCCGGGTCGGCCGAGTCGATGATGGAAATGCTGATCCGCGGGTCCCGCACCATGTTGCGGTGCTTCACGCGCCCTTCCACCGTGGAGAACACGAGGTCGTCGCCGTCCCGGCCGACCCAGATCACCGACGTCTGCGGGCTGCCGTCGGGGTTGACGGTGGCCACCACCGCGTAGTTCTTCCCTTCCACCAGCCGCCACGCCGAATCGCTCAGAGGAATCCCCATGCCGGCACGCTATCAGCGCCGCCGCCAAAGCAGACGCCGCTACCGGCCGTACTTGCGGGCCGCCCCCGACGCCGTGGCGAAGGCCCCGGATCAGGCCGCCGCGCCTTAGGCAGCGACGCCACCACCAGGTCGTACGAGTCGCCCAGCAGCTCGCCCACCAGCTCGTCGGCCACCGAGCCATCCAGCGTGATCGTGTTCCAGTGCCGCTTGTTCAGGTGGTACCCCGGCCCGATGGCCGGGTAGGACGCTCGCAGCTGGACCGCGAACTCGGGGTCGCACTTGACGCTCACCTGCAGCGGCTCGCCGTCCAGGTGGCTGAGCGCGAACATCTTCCCGGCCACGGCGCGCCGCCAGGCCGCCAGCGCGGCGGCATTCGCCCCACCGGTCCCGCGGTCAGCCGATCTCCACCGTCACGGTGGAGCCGCCGGGGCTGAACGTCAGGTGCACGCGCGGCTTCCCGGGGCCGTCCACGGTGACGGTCACCGTGGCGGTGCCGCCGGCCGCGAGCGTGCCCGACATCGGCGTGACCACGACCTTCTTCTCCAGGCCAGGCGGCTCGGCGACCGACCAGTCGACCGGGCCGCCCGCCGCGGTGAGCGTGATCGTGCCGGTATCCGGCGGCGTGACGCCGAGCGTGGCCGGGCTGACGGCCAGCGTCCCGGCCGCAGTGGCCGACGCGCCGGCCGACGCGCTGGCCGAGGCGGACGCGGAGGCGGACGCGCTGGCGGAGGCGGTGGCGGAGGCGCGCACCGCCACCGCGCTCGGACTCAGCGTGGGGGCACCGGGCGTCAGGCCGGCCCTGGCCGTCGCCAGCGCGCTAGCCCTGGGCTGGCCGGGGGCGCTCGCGGCCGCACCGGGGCCGTGCGTCACCGGCGGCAGGATGCCGCCGCCGGCCGGGCTGGTGCCGTCGGCCACGACCGCGGGCCCGCCTCCCGGCCGGCCGCCGCCCAGGTGATGCGGCGGCGGCACGATGGCCAGGGTGACGCCGGCCGCGACCGCGGCCGCGGTGCCCGCTGCCGCGCCGTAGTGCAGCGGCCGCTGGTGCCACCACGGCGCCCGCGGCGAATGGAGCGGCTGAGGGAAACCATGATGACCAAACGAGTACGGTGTCCGCCCCGCGGCCGCCCGTTGCGCCGCCGCGGCGGGGGAGTTCCCGAAGACGGCGCGCATGACCTGATCTCTCAGCCCCGCGGGCAGGGCGGACGCCAGCGGCAGCGCGATGACCGGCGCCACGCCCAGGAACATGGCCGGCGTCATCTCCTGCTTGCGCCGGCTGGAGCAGATCGCGCACCGCTCCACGTGCCGGTTGACGCGCTTGCGCATCAGGACGGTCAGCCGGCCGTCCCAGCCGGCCAGCATCGCGTCCAGCTCCGGGCAGTCCCGGCGCCCGGTGCGGGCCACGACCAGGGCGCCGAGCGAGGTCTCCAGCTGGCCGCGGGCCCGGGACATGAGCGCGTGCGCGTGGTTGCGGGAGACCCCGAGCACGCTCGCCACCTCGCTGCCGGCCAGGCCGTGGCGCAGTTGCAGGTCGAGCACCTCCTGCTCGGCCGGCGCCACCCCGGGCAGCGCCTCGCGCACCAGCGCGCGCAGCTCGGCCTTCTCCACGTCCGCCGCCACGTCCGCCTCGTCGGTCACCTCCGGCGCCTCCTCGAGGGGCGCCTGCAGGCTACTGCTGCGCAGCCGCCGCAGGCACTCGTTGCGGGCCACCGTATACAGCCAGGGCCGCAGCCGCTGCGGATCGCGCAGCGCCGACATCCGGGGGGCGGCGATGACGAAGGTGTCCTGCACCACGTCGGCGGCGTCGGCGGGCTCGCGGAGCATCGCCCGGCAGAAAACGTACAGCGGGCCCGCGTACCGGTCGTACGCCTCGGCGAGCCCGGCGGGGTCACCCGCCGCGATGGCCGCCACCACCTCGCTGTCGTGCATGTGAATACCGTAGCCAGCTATTCGCATATACGGACAGCAATCGACATATTAGCAAATCAGAAAGGGGGTGGTGCGATTGCACGGGGGCCGTCCGGACCAGAAACGGCCGCCAGGTAACGGTTGGGCGAATCGCCCGGCGCCTCTTGCCAACGATGTTACTTGTTAGTAACGTGACGGATTACTCGCGAGTAACCTCATTGGCTCCGTCGTCGCGGAAGGGGTCCGCATCGTGTCAGGTCTGCCTCGAAGACTGCTCGCAAAACACCTCATCGTGCTCACCGCCGGCGCCAGCCTGCTGGCGGCCGCCGCCGTCGCGGCGACCGCTCCAAGCGCGTCCGCCGACACCACGATCAGCGCGCACTACGCCCTCACCGGCACCACGTTCATCAAGAAGCTCAACACGACGGTCAACCTCGGCTCCGGCACCCTCGCCGCCACCGTGGATCTGGACACCGGCGCGTCCTCTTCCACGCTGAGCCTGCCGCCGGCCACCGCGTCGGCCAGGGAACTCGGCATCCCGGTCTCGGCCACCACCGAGTTGATCCAGAACGGCCCGGCCACCGGGACCGTCAGCCTGACCGCCAACACGATCACCAGCACGGCCAGCGTGACCCTCAAGATCACCGCGCTGAAGATCGCCGGTCTCGCCGTCCCGGTCGGGAACAGCTGCGAGACCTCCCCGTTCTCGGTGACCCTCAGCTCCGGAGCCGGCTTCACCGTCGGCGGCGGCGGTCCCCTCTCCGGCAGCTACACCATCCCCTTCTTCCGGCACTGCGGGCTGAACACCGTGCTCCTCAACCTGACCATCCCCGGCTCGGGTAACACCCTGAACCTGACCCTGGGCCAGCTCCAGCTCGGCTGACCGAGGGCCAGGCGGCCGGCGGGAATCGTTGCTCCCCGGGAATCCCGGTAGATCCCCGCCGGCCGCCACCCTGATCACTTGCCAGCGGCCGGCTCCGCTGGAATGCTGGCCGCGTGGATCTAGCCCCGCTGCAGACGACCCGGCTGCGCCTGGAGCCGGTGACGGCGGAGGCGGCGCGGGCCGTCATCGCCGGCGACTTCTCTCACCTGGCCGCTTCCGGCCTGAAGCCCGCCGGGGGATGGCCGCACGAGGACACCGCCGACGGCCTGGCCATGGTGGTCACGACCGGCCTCCCGCTCAGCTGGTTCATCGTGGCCGACGGCGTGGTCATCGGGGACTGCGGCCTGCACGGGCCGGTCGACGAGGCGGGGAACGCCGAGATCGGCTACGGCCTGGCGGCGCCGTCCCGCGGCCAGGGCTACGGCAGCGAGGCGGTGGCCGCGATCACCGGCTGGCTGCTGAGCCAGCCCGAGGTCCGGCAGCTCCGCGCCTGCACGCTGACCGGCAACGTGCCCAGCCGCCGCGTCCTGGAGAAGGCCGGCTTCAGCTACACCGGCGTCGACGACGGCGAGGCCGTCTACGTGCAGGCTTCGCCGGGAAGCTGACCTCTTTCTGTCCCGGCGCTGTCGATCGGGCTCATGGCCGTTCGTGTAGTGGGCAAACGCTGCCCGAGAGCGAGGAACATGATGCCCGAACCGAAGATCTTGCTGAGTGGCCTGGGGATTCCTGAGTCGCCGCGCTGGCACGAGGGGAGGCTGTGGTTCTGCAACTGGATCGGCCGGCAGGTCATGGCGGTGGACCTGGACGGCCAGGCCGAGGTCATGCTCACCCGCGACCCGGCCAGCCATCCGATGGGCTACTCCATCGGATGGCTGCCTGACGGCAGGCTGCTGACGACCGGCAACAAGGTCCGGCGCCAGGAGCCCGACGGGTCGATGATCGTCCACGCCGACCAGCGGGCAAACGAGATCGTCACCGACGAACGCGGCAACGCCTACGTCAACGGCGCGGACTTCAACTTCGTCGCGGGTGCGCCGCCCGAGCCGGGCTACATCAAGCTCGTCACGCCGGACGGGCAGCTGCGCCAGGTCGCCGGCGACATCCAGTTCCCCAACGGCATGGTGATCACCCCGGACGGCCGGACGCTGATCATCTCCGAGTCGTTCGCCGGCCGGCTCACCGCGTTCGACATCGACGCCGATGGCGGCCTGTCGGGACGGCGCGTGTTCGCCGAGGGCCTGGGCCCGGATGGCATCTGCCTGGACGCCGAAGGCGCGGTGTGGGTCCAGACGGGCGGGTTCTCGGTCGTCCGCGTCGCCGCGGGCGGCGAGATCTTGCAGCGCGTCGAGCTGGAGGAGAACCGGGCCCCGTTCGCGTTGATGCTCGGCGGCCCGGACCGGCGGACCCTGTTCGTCTGCACCGCCGAGTGGCACCCGGCCGACGGTGCCCCCGCCAACCTCGAGCGGCTCGCCACCGGGCCGCGCACCGGGGAGATCCTCACCCTCCCGGTCGAGGTGCCCGGCGCCGGCCGCCCGTAAGGGTCTGCCTCCGGTGACCTGAGACGATGCCGGTGTGACCGAACTGCGCATCGCCCACACCGCCGACCTCGATACCAGCACGGTGTCCGCCATCCGGGACCTGATGAACGCCGTCTTCGACGGCGTCTCGGACGACACCTTCGACAACACGCTCGGCGGCGTGCACGCGCTGATCACCGAGGACGGCCAGCTGATCGCGCACGGCAGCGTGGTCCAGCGGCGCCTGCTGTACGGCGGCCGGGCGCTGCGCACCGGCTACGTCGAGGGCGTCGCGGTCCGCGCCGACCGCCGCCGCCACGGCCACGGCGCCACGATGATGGCCGAGCTCGAGCGCGTCATCCGGTCCGCCTACCATCTGGGTGCGCTCGGTGCCAGCCCGGACGGCCGCCGCCTGTACGCCGCGCGCGGCTGGCAGCGCTGGCAGGGCCCCTGCTCGGCCATGACCCCGGACGGGATCACGCCCACCCCCATGGATTCGGTCTACGTCCTGCCGGTATCCGTGCCGGTCGACGTGACCGGCGAGCTCACCTGCGACTTCCGCCCCGCCGCCCTCTGGTGAAACCTCGCCGGAGATCAGGTCCACGGCGGGCTGAGCCGGGCCCACCATGCGCGCAGGATGCTTCAGCCGCGACGGCGGCCTGCTCGCTGGCCTGCATCTCGGTGATCAGCTGGCGGGCCGCGTCCATGGTCGCCTCAACGCCGATCCTGGTCGGTGGACACCGGGTTGACCGCGATCCAGGCTGGATCGGCGGGCAGGACCTGGGCCGGGATGCCGCGCGCCTTGGCCAGCTCGTCGTAGCGGCGCCGCCATTGGGTCGGTGACCGGGCCGTCCAGCGGCAGCATGGCGCTCACCTGGTCCTCGGCCACGGTGACGCGGATCTCGGCTTCCGGGTCGATGTCCACCATGGTCGCCGGCCGTCCTCTCCTGCCCCCGCCCGTCCATTATGAGCTCGCCCAGGCCCGCGCCGAGCGAGATCGCACAGACGGCAGCACCGCAGTCACCGTGCGCATCGTAGCCAGCCAGCCCTGAGCGAAGGGAGACCATCGCGGATGGCCACGCCGTAGATTACCGGGTGGATATCGACCCGCGGTTCCGCGCGGGCTGGCAACCTGTGCGACCTGTGAGATGCAGGTGTTCCTGCTGCCATCGCCCGGCCGAGCGACCATCATGAAACCGGGATTCCAGCGCGTTCGAACGCGGGGAATCGCGGTTTCATACCCGGTTCCGGTGCGGGACCTCCCTTCCCGCGGGTGTTCTGGCCCAGGATGACGGAAGGCGCCGAGTGCGGCTGACGCGCGGGGGGCTGCTTTTAGCTGGGACGGTGACCGGGCCGGATCGTTGCGTCGGTGACCAGCATCGCCTAGAGGGGGGCCGATCACTCGATGATCTGCGGTCAGGCTGCCGGGTCTAAGCCACCCGGCCGCGGCATCAGGTGGTGTGAGCAACAGCTGCTTGTGCGTGCTCGCACGCGTATCGGATGCCGATCGGCAGGCTCGGCCAGCGCTGGGTACGCGAATGATCGCGTTCGGGCATCGCTATCTGGGCGGCGGTGCTTCGAGGCCGTGGTCGGGCAGGGCGGGGGAGAGCACCCACAGCACCCGGGCCCCGTGCCCCCCGGCCGGGGCCTGGAAGGCGTGATCCATGTCGGCGGTGAACGTGAGCGCGTCGCCTTCTTCCAGCGTGACCTGCTCCCCGGCCACGGTGACTTGCAGCTGCCCGCCCAGGATGAGGACGAACTCCACCCCTGACGGCAGCGCGTACGGCTCCTTCCCGCTGCCGCCGCCGGGCTCGATGTCGCTCAGGATGGCCTGCACCCGCTTCTCGCCGGACGGCGTCAGCAGGTACTCGGTCATCTTGCGGCCGCCGAAGTTGATCCGCGGCCGGGCGTCGCGGCGCACCACCTCGCCCTTGGGCGCCTGGAACAGCGAGCCGGGGGAGATGCCCAGCGCGTCGCAGAGCCGGATCAGCGAGGCCACCGAGACGTTGGCCAGGTCCCGTTCCAGCTTGGACACGAAGCCCTTGGTCAGCCCGGCCTGCTCGGCCACCTCGGCCATGCTCATCCGGGCGGCGAGCCGGGCCGCCCGCAGCTGCGCCCCGATCCGCGTGCCGTCCGCGACGGAATCCCCAGCCGAATCCGCGACCGGACCGGGCACCGCGTCCCCGCTGGCCATCAACGTCTCCTCCCGCCAACGCCACCTTCATGAAACCCCGGAATCATTTATGAAACAAGGGTTGACAGCCAGGAAACCCATCTCGATCATAGCTCGTGAGGCAGGTCACACCGCGCTGCCGCAGCGAGCAGCGCCGGTCGCACCACTGGAGGCGGCGATGGCCACACAGTCCCGCGAGCCCACGGCCGAGGCCGATCAAGAGCGCGGTCTCCTGGGCCAGATCGAGGTGCACTCGATCGACTGGATCCCCGATACCGAACGGCACGGCACCACCTGGCAGCAGACCATGCTGTGGTTCCTCGGCGACTTCCAGTACTTCACGATCCCGATCGGGTTCGTCGGGCCCGCGCTGGGACTGTCCCTGGGCTGGTCGATCCTGGCCGGCGTGCTCGGCATCGCGTTCGGCACCCTGTTCATGGCCTTCCACGCCACCCAGGGGCCGGTGTTCGGCCTGCCCCAGATGATCCAGACCCGGGCCCAGCTCGGCTACCGCGGCGTGGTGGTCGCGCTGTTCGCCGTGCTGTTCACCTACATGGCCTTCAACGTGGCCGACCAGGTGCTGCTGGCCAGCGGGCTGAACGGCGCGTTCGGCTGGAACGCCGACGCTGGTCGCCATCGTGACCGCGGTCCTGGCCGCGGCGCTGGCCATCTTCGGCTACGACTGGGTGCACCGGGTCTTCCGGTTCCTGCTGATCATCTCGTTCCCGTGCTACGCGATCATCTCGGTCGCCATCTTGATCGGCCACGCCGGCGGGCACACGCCCGGCCCACCCCGGCGGCTTCCTGTTCACCGCGTTCATGGCCCAGTTCTCGGTGGCCGCCGCCTACAACATCACCTACGCGCCGTACGTCTCGGACTACTCCCGCTACATGCCGCGCAACACCACGCCCCGCAGCATCATCGCGGCGGTCTTCTTCGGCGCCTCCGGCTCGGCCATCTGGCTGATCGCGCTGGGCGCCTGGCTGGCCACCCGGCTCGGCATCAGCGACGGCCTGGTCGGCCTGCAGAAGTCCGGCGACATCATCGCCGCCCCGCTCGGCTCGATCACCGCGTTCCTGTCCGCCACGGCCCTGCTGGCCACCATGGGCATGAACGCCTACGGCGGCATGCTGACCGTCCTGACCGGCATCGACTCGTTCAAGACGCTGAAGACCAGCCGGGTCTGGCGCGCGGCCGTCGTGGTCGTGCTCGCCATCGTCTGGTACGCGATCGGCCAGGCCATCTCCACCAGCGGCTCCAACACCGCGGTCAGCGCCGTGCTGAACTCGCTCACGCTGATGCTGTACCTGCTGGTGCCGTGGACCGCGCTGAACCTGGTCGACTTCTTCTTCGTCCGCCGGGGCCACTACGCGATCACCGACATCTTCCGCCCGAACGGGGTCTACGGCGCCTGGGGCTGGCGTGGCCTGACCGCCTACGCCGTCGGCTTCGCGGCCGAGATCCCGTTCATGGTGCTGCCGCCGATCGGCAGCATTCACTACACCGGCTACTTCCCCTCCCACGTGACGAACGGCGTGGATTACTCGTGGCTGGTCGGCCTCATCGTCTCCGGCCTGGTGTACCTTGTCCTGTCGCGCTCCCTGAACCTGGCCGCCGAGCAGGCCGCGATCAGCGCCAGCGAGCGGGAACTGCAGACGATCGACGAGGCGGCCGAGGGGGCCTGACGATGACCGAACCCGTCCCGCGCATCATGACCGGCGGTACGGTCGGCCCGGTCGACGCCACCCAGGTGCCCCGGTACGCCGGCGAGGCCACCTTCGCCCGGCTGCCCCGGCTGGACGAGGTGGGCCAGGCGGACGTGGCCATCGTGGGCGTCCCGTTCGACAGCGGGGTCAGCTACCGCCCCGGCGCCCGCTTCGGCCCGTCCCACATCCGCGAGTCCTCCCGGCTGCTCCGCCCGTACAACCCGGCCCTGCAGGTCCCGGTGTTCGCGAACCAGCAGGTCGCCGACGCCGGGGACCTGGCGGTGAACCCGTTCAGCATCGACGAGGCGATCACCGCGGTCGAGCGCGGCGCGCGGGCGCTGCTGGAACGGGCCCCGTTCGTGCTGACCCTGGGCGGCGACCACACCATCGCGCTGCCGCTGCTCCGCGCCGTCTCGGCCGTCCACGGCCCGGTCGCCGTCGTCCACTTCGACGCGCACCTCGATACCTGGGACACCTACTTCGGCGCCGCCTACACGCACGGCACCCCGTTCCGGAGGGCGGCCGAAGAAAACCTTTTGGACCAAACGGCCTGCCTGCACGCTGGCATCCGCGGCCCCTTGTACACCGAGGCCGACCTGGCCGAGGACGTCGAGCTCGGCTTCCAGGTGATCTCGTCCCCCGAGGTCGAGAACATCGGCTCCCGGGCATGATCGAGCGCATCGCCGCCCGGGTCGGCGACCGCCCCGTCTACGTCTCGGTCGACATCGACGTCCTCGACCCGGCCCACGCCCCGGGCACCGGCACCCCCGAGGCCGGCGGCCTGACCAGCCGCGAGCTCCTGGCCACGCTGCGCTCCTTCTCCCGGCTCAACCTGGTCGGCGCCGACATCGTGGAGGTCGCCCCGGCCTACGACCACGCCCAGCTCACCGGCATCGCCGCCGCCCACGTCGCCTACGAGCTCCTCTCCGCCCTGGCGGTCGGCAAGCGGGCCGCTGGACGTGACGGCGCCGTGACCCGGTACGCACCATGGGCGTAGCGGCGTGGGGGACAGGAGCAGATCACGGTGGCGGAGCGCAAACCCGGGGCGGCGATGCTGGAGCGGGTCATCCAGGCGCACCTGGACCATTTCTGCCCCGGCGGCGCCGGCGTCCCGCTGACCGGTTCCGGCCCCATCGGCCTGGGCCCGGACAGCGACGATCCGGCCGGCCGACCCGGCCGACCTGGACGCTAACGTAGCGCGGGCGGCCGGGCAGCGCTGCGGCCGCTGCGGGCAGCCGATTACGGCACGCCAAGACACCCGCCGGCGCATCAGCGGGTCCTGGGTGCACGAGGCCTGCCCCAGCTAATACGGTCGCCGCCCGTCACGAGGCGAGCTGGACCTCGATGACCTCGGTCATCGCGATGACGCGGTCGCGTTCCTCGGCCAGGGCCTGCCGTCGTTCGTCGGCCATGAACGCGTCCATGGCCTGCTTCGACGGGAACTGGAGGGTCTGGATCTCCAGCGGCTGGTTTTCCACGGCGTGGTCGTCGGTGCCGATGTTCCTGGCCCGCTGGATGACCCGGCCGCCGTACTCCGAGGCGAAGCCGAGGACCTTGTCCTCGTACGCGGTGAGGGCGCTCTCCGTGCCGGGGTTAGACCACAACAGCACGCACAGCGTCACCGGTCTCACGGGTGACTGTGAATCTTGCATCCCCATAGGATGCCCGAAGGCGGCGTCCAATAGGAGAAGACATGCAGATCGGCGGGTCAGTTGCTCTGGTCACGGGGGCCAATCGCGGGCTCGGCCTGGCTTTCACCCGGGAACTGGTCCGCCGCGGCGCGGCCAAGGCACCCTGGTCGTGGCCGGCCAGGTGGAGGTGCTCGCCGACGAGCGCACCCGCACCGTCAAGGCCGGCCTGTCCCGCGACCACGAGCTGATCTACCCCGCCATCCAGAAATTCTGGGACGACGCCATCAGCGGGCAGTCATGACCGAGACCGGGCCCGCTAGACCCGGCCCGCTGGTCAGCCGACGCCCGCGACGCCGACCAGGTTGCCCTCGGGGTCGGTGAAGTGGCCGACGACCAGGCCTGACGGCGACCGTTCGGGGCCCATCAGGCGCTGGCCGCCGAGGCTCTCGGCCTTGGCCAGGGCCGCCTCGACGTCGGGCACCGCGACGTAGAAGACGGCGTGGCCTTCGTAGCCCGCCCCGCCGCCGACGCCGCCCGCGATCCCGGTCCCGTCGCTGGTGGTCATGCGGTTGACGAAGCCGTACTGATCCGGGTCGGACACCGCCGCCGCGACGGGGGACGGCACGTCGAACTCCCAGCCGAACAGCTCGCCGAAGTAGCCGCGCAGCTTAGCCGGGTCCTTCCCGATGATCTCGAAGTGCACCACCGGCTGTCCCATGGCTGCTCCCTTCTCGTTCTGCGTCTAGTACAGACGCGAGCGCCGCGGGAAACTCATCGGAACCGCCTCAGCCCATGGTCTTGGCGCCGTCCAGGGACTCGCGGATGATGTCGGCGTGCCCGGCGTGCTGCGCGGTCTCGGCGATGATGTGCAGGAACACCTGGCGGGCCGTGCGCCGGGCGTCGGCCGGGAACCAGGGCGCCTTCGGCAGCGGGTGGGAGATGTTCAGGTCGGGCAGGCTGGCCACCAGTTCGTCGGTCCGCTGCGCCACCTTGGCGTAGTCCGCCAGCACGCCGGCCAGCGTCTCGCCCGGCAGCAGCTTGAACTCCTCGACCCGCTGGGCGAAGTCGGCCTCGGTCATGGCGCTGAAGTCGCCCAGCGCCGAGGGGCCCTCCAAGATGAAGTCCACCCAGCCCGACTCGGTGCCCGCGACGTGCTTGATCAGGCCGCCCAGGGTCAGCTCGCTGGCGGTGGTGTGCTGCCGGGCCTGCTCGTCGGTCAGGTCCCGGACGGTGAAGCGCAGGAAGTGCCGCGTGCTGCCCAGCGTCTCGATCAGGTCGGCCCGCTCGCCGTCGATGGCCGGGGTGGTGCTGCTCGCCTCGTTCGTCATATTTTTCCCTCTCGTCGTTCCGGCTAAGCTCACGCTATGACCTATTGCGGTCAGTTCCTGGCCTGAATTCGGCGAAGCTGGAAATATGGCTGACACTAGCGCCCGGACGCTCCGGCTGCTGTCCCTGCTGCAGGCCCGCCGGTACTGGCCGGGCAGCGAGCTGGCCGGGCGGCTGCGGGTATCGCCGCGGACCCTGCGCCGCGACGTCGACCGGCTGCGTGAGCTCGGCTACCCGATCCAGGCCCAGCGCGGGGTGGACGGCGGCTACCAGCTGGCCGCCGGCACCGCGCTGCCGCCGCTGGTGGTGGACGACGAGGAGGCCGTCGCGCTGGCCGTCGGCCTGCAGCTGGTGGCGCAGGGCGCGGCCGGCGGCACCGCGGAGGCCTCGATGCGCGCGCTGGCCAAGGTGATCCAGGTGATGCCCGCCCGGCTGCGCCGCCGGGTCGAGGCGCTCACGGCGGCGACGGTGCCAGCCAGCTGGGGGAATACCGCCCAGGTGGCGGTGGACCCGGTCGTCCTCACCACGGTCGCGCTGGCCTGCCGGGACGCCGAGCGCCTGCGCTTCTCCTACACCGCGGCCGGCGGCGAGCAGAGCGAGCGGCACGTGGAGCCGTACCGCCTGGTCCTGCTCGGCCGCCGCTGGTACCTGGTCTGCTACGACCTGGACCGCCAGGACTGGCGCAGCTTCCGGCTGGACCGCCTGGCCGGGCCGCACGGCACCGGCGCCCGGTTCCGGCCGCGCGAGCTGCCCGCCGGCGACGCCGCCGCCTTCGTCCAGGCCGGCATCGGCAGCGTGACGGCCGTCTACGACGTCGAGGTCCTCGTCGACGCCCCGGCCGCGGCCGTCCGCGAGGGGTACGGCCGGTGGGCCACGGTGGAGGAGGTCAGCGCGACCCGCAGCCGGGTCCGGATGTCGGCCGACCAGCTGGAGTGGCCGATGCTGCTGCTCGGCGGCCTCGGCGCGGACTTCGAGGTGATCTCGCCGCCCGAACTCCTCGACCGGGTCCGCGACTGGGGCCGCCGCTTCACCGCGGCCGGCCTCACGACGCGGGATGGGTGACCTTGCGGGGCGGGGGGGCCTGGCGGTGGCGGACCCGGCCGTTCTCCCGGCCGGTCCGCGGCCGGGCGCCGGACGGGTAGTCCCGCCCCTTCTGGGCGGTGAGGAACGCCCCGAACTCCGCGAAGGCCTTCTCCTGAGCAGCGTGCAGGAAGCTGAAGTCGGGATCGTTGGCGATCCACTCCCCGGGGCGGTCCATCTCGGACTCGGGGTTGCAGACGGTGAACTCCAGGCTGGCGACGACCCGGCCGGTCAGGTCGCGCAGCTCGTCCTCGGTCGCGCCCTCGGCCCGCCGCGCCTGGATGACCGCCGCGTAGGCGCAGGCCAGGTTGTAGCCGGCCTGCCAGGACCGGGTGCAATACGGCCGGAACACGTGGCGGGTGCGCAGGCTGCTGGTCACCGGCGGCACCCCGCCCTTCGGGCCCTTGACTCCGGAGATGCCCAGCCGCCAGGCGAGGGGCGAGCCGTCGCCGGTGACGGCGGCCGCGACCCGGATGATCGTCCGGGCCCGGCGCGGCCGCCGGGTGTCCCGGCGGATCAGCTTCGGGTCGGCCGCCGCCCGGCGCACGGCCACCAGCAGCAGCGCCGCGCACACGCCGTCGTGGAAGGCCTGCCGGTGCCGCTGCCGCCAGTACGGCTTGAGGATCCCGCGCTCGTCCCGGTGCCAGAACGAGCGCCAGACGACGCTCGGCAGCGACAGGTACCGCCGGATCGCGTGCAGCTCGTCCCAGGCGGCATCCAGCAGCTCGGCCCGCAAGCCGGGCTGCAGCTCGGTCCCGGCCGCCCCGGCCCGGCTCCGGATGCACAGGCCCGCCTTGATCACGCCGCACCGGTGCAGGATCTTCAGCGCCTCGCCGAGAATGGGTTCTTCCGCCGCGCTGATCGTGCGGCCCGGCCCGGCGATCATCTCGAGCGACATGGCCAGCCGGTACCGGCCCCGGTAGAAGTACGGGTACTTGTCCCGGTTGATCGCGTGGATGAGCAGCGCTTCGACGTGCCAGGCCGGTCAGGTCGTAGAGCTGCGCCAGCTCGTAGCGGGCCACGCCGGCGCACTGGTGGCCCTTCGCCACCCCCTCCAGGACCTGGATCTGCTTTTTCCGTGCCCGGCGGACCAGGCTCTCCGATTCGGGGTAGTCGCGCACCTGCCGGGCGAGCAGGAGGGCGGCCAGGTCGCGGCCGTCCGTCGCTCCGGTGCACCAGGGCGGGGCCGTCCGGTCCTCGGCGAAGATGTGCCGGGCGACGTACCCGGCCACCACGGAGGCGGCGTCGTCGAGGTCGCTCGCGGCCAGCGTCTTGGTCGCGAGGCTCGCCCCGGTCCGCGGGTCGTCGAGGTCGACGGTGACCCGGGTGACGTCGTCGATCCCGGTGTGACCAGGGGTTCGTTCCACCCAGACCTGGACCCGGAGCCGCCGCGGCCCCGGCCACAGCATCCCGAAGAAGTTGATGATGGCGCCGGCCAGGCCGCCGACGGGGACCCCGCTCGCCTCGGCGATCGACGCCAGCCCGCCGGCCCGGCTGCCGCCCGGCAAGATGGCCGGTGAGCGCACCTCCACCGCGGGCAGCCGGAACTTGAGCTCGGCGGCGAGCCGGTCGTGCCGCTGCTGGTCCGGCATGGCCGCCTCGTCCTCGCCCGAGGCGCCGGTCTTCTGGCCGTCGGCCAGCGCCGAGATATCCAGGCTGCGGGCCTGGAAGTGCAGGGCCCAGACTTCGAGCTCGCGGTAGCCGATCACGAGCAGGGCGCCGATGACGATCCATCCGGCCTGCCCCGGGTGGGCGCGGAAAAGCGCGGTGGTGAGCGCGTCGGTGCCCCGGCGCGAACGCGCCGGAAAGGCCGCTGGCCGTCTTACCGGTATGCGTTAAGCCGTACCAGGTGATGTATACAGCCGAGGCTATCGCGACAAATACCGCGACGAGCCGGAGCACGCGCAGGCTGAAGCGATAACCAACCAGGGTCAGCAGCAAGACCGCCAGCAAGAATGCCGCCCACGCCAGCCATGAATTCATGGATCCCCCTCCCGCTCGGGCCTCCCGTCCCCACGGCCGGCCCGCTCGGAAAACACCCCGCCCCTTGTTTCTTATCCATGAGACGTTTTAGGCGGGCTATCCGGTGCCGCTGAATATATATCGAATCGGTCAACTTGGCGATAGGAAATCTGGCGTGCGTGTTACCTGGGGGAATCCGGGAAAAGGGCGATGGAGGCGGTGAAGGTGTGCAGGAAGTTCTGGCCGCCGACTGGTCCGAGTTCCCCCTCGCAGAAGAACCCCGCCACCGGCAGCCCGCCCAGCGTCTCGGTCAGCAGGCCGGCGTCGTGGTCGGGCCCGGCGAACATCCGCGAGCCGCGCCCGGTGCAGGTGAACAGCAGGGCCCCCGCCGGCGGCCGGCCGCCGAGCGCGCCGGCCTCCCGCTCCAGCAGCCGCCGCAGGTCATCATCGGCCGAACGGGCGTCGCGCACGTGGAACTGCACGGTCTGCCCCACTTCGACCTCGCCCGCCACGGCCATCGCCCCGGACGCGGGATCGGCGCCGACGATGCCGCGGACCAGGAAGTCACCCGTCCCGGCCTCGGCCCGGTACTCGTCGATGACCAGGCCCAGGTGCGGCCCGCCCGCCAGCAGTTCCTGCTCGAGGGCGGGCAGCGTCGCGGCCAGTTCCCGCAGTCGCGTCAGCGGCGGCCGGCCGCCGAGCTCGAAGATCAGGCCGCCGTCGGCCCGGGTGACCGTGTACGGGTCGCCGACCGGGCGGCAGCCCTGCGCCACCAGGGGATGGACCACGGCCCCGGGCAGGTGGGCGCCGACGGCGCCGCTGGTCAGCACCCGGTCGTCCCGGAACAGCAGGGTGCGCCGCTGGGCCGCGCCGCCGCTGGCCATCCCGCCCATGACCACCGGCCCGCGCACGTGCTGGTTCAGGTGGGTCATCAGGTCCCCGGCCGGGAACGTGAACGGGTCGCAGATCATCAGGTGCGTGCCCGCCGGCTCCGGGCCGAACCGGTAACCGCCGAACGCGCCTCCGCTCGCCGTCTGGATGAACTCCATCGCGAACGTCTCGACGGCGCCGAGGCTGGCCGCCAGCCACAGCGAGACGGCGGGCCCGGATTCGATCTCACGGGCGCCTCCGGCGACCGCCGACGCTACGCAGCCGATCAGCGGCGCCCCGCCGGTCAGCTCGGCCACCGACGCGAGAAGCGCCTGCGCCGAGCCGGAAAAGTGCGGGGTGGCGAACAGCACCGCGAACGACGGCGGCAGGCCGCCGAGCGGCGCCCGGGCCTCGTCGACCGCACGGCGCGCCGCCTCGCCGGCGTCCGCGGTCAGGACGAGCGAACCTCCCGCCTTCACCCGCTCAGGTTAACCCGAGGGTCAAGCTGGCGACCAAGCAATCACTCATGGTGACGATCAGTACGGCCCGGCGGCTGGGTTAATAGCAGCAGGTCCTGGGAGTTTAACGTTTTTCCCGGTTCCTGCCGCCGGAGCGTCCGTCACGCTAAGTTGATCGGCATGAGAAAGCTCTGGGCGGCTGGCGGTGTTGCCGCCGTGCTGGCGCTGTCGTCGTGCTCGCCCGGCCACTCCGTCGCCCAGAGCACGGTCGACCCGGCCGCGGCCTCGACCCCGGCCTCGACCGCGGCCGCGGTCGCCGCGGCCGCGGTCGCCGCGGCCGGGGAAGCCGTCTCGGCCGCGATAGGCGGCCCGGCCACCGTGACCGCCCCGGCCCGGGCGGACGCCCCCGCCCAGGCGGCCGCCGCGGGCGCGGTGACCATCACCGCCGTCGGCGACACGATGCTCGGCAGCACGCCGGACCTGCCGCCCGATCCGGCGGCGTACCTCGACCCGGTGAAACCGGTCCTGCGCCAGGGCCAGATCGTCTTCGGCAACCTGGAGGGCACGCTCACCACCGTGACCTCCGGCAAGTGCGGCCGCGGGAGCAAGCCGCACCCGGACTGCTTCGCGTTCCGCGACCCGCCGTCCTACGCGCGTGACCTCAGGGCGGCCGGGTTCACCGTCCTGAACGACGCCAACAACCACTCCTTCGACTTCGGCGCGGCGGGCCAGGCCCAGACCGTCCGGTCCGTCCACGCGGCGGGCCTGGCCCAGACCGGGCTGCCGGGCGAGATCACCACGGTCAAGGCGGGCGGGGTCAGGGTCGCGTTCGTGGCGTTCGCGCCGTACCCCTACACCGCGAGCCTGCTCGACCTGCCCGCCGCGCGCGCCCTCATCAAGCAGGCCAGGCAGAAGGCGCAGCTGGTCGTGGTGTACATGCACGCCGGCGCCGAAGGCGCCACCGCCGACCACGTCACCGGCCGGGAGGAGATCTTCCTGGGCGAGGACCGCGGCAACCCCGAGGCGTTCGCGCACATGGCGATCGACGCCGGCGCCAGCCTGGTCATCGCGAGCGGCCCGCACGTCCTGCGCGGCCTGCAGTTCTATCAGGGCCACCTCATCGCCTACAGCCTGGGGAACTTCGCCGGCTACAGCAACTTCTCCGTCCACGGCACCATGACCATGAGCGCGATCTTGAAGGTAAAGCTGTCCTCGTCCGGCCGCTTCGAGCAGGCCCGCCTCTACTCCCTCGAGCTGTCCAGCGCCGGCCGCCCCGCCCTCGGCGGCACCGCCGCCACCTTCGTCCGCCAGCTGTCGACCGCCGACTTCGGCCCCACCGCCGCCCGGATAGCCCCCACCGGCACCATCACCCCACCCCGCTAACCACCACCCCGCCCCTCCTCGGCATCACCACCCCGCCCCGCCCCGCCCCGGCACCGCCACCCCGCCCCGCTAACCCCGCCCCCCGCCTCCCGCGGAATTCAATGGTTGTGGCAACGTAATGGTTCTACCGGGTACGTTGCCACAACCATTGACCCAGCTTGGGGGTTGAGAGGCGGGAGTGGTTAAGGGGTGAGGTCGCGGCGCATGGCGACGCGGGGCCAGCGGTCTAGGCCCAGGGCGATCTCGTGGGCGCGGATCTCGCGCAGGCCGGGGGTGAGGTCGGCGTCGGCGAGGACGCGGAAGCCGCAGCGTTCGTAGTACGGGCCGTTCCACGGGACGTCCGCGAACGTGGTCAGGGTCAGCGCCGGCCGGCCGCCGGCCCGGGCCCGGCCGGCGGCGTGCTCCAGCAGGGCCCGGCCCAGGCCGCGGCGGGCGGCGGCCGGGGCCGTCGACAGCTGCTCCACGTGCAGGCACCCGTCGAGCGGAACCGCCATAAGGAACGAGGCTGGCTCGTCGCCCTCGTCCGCCGCGACCCACAGCCGCCCGGCGCGCTGGCTGTCCGCGAGCTCAGTTATCGTCCGCGGCTCGAACTCGGCGGCCTCCGGCATCCCGATGTCACGGAAGATCTGCCCCGCGTCCCGGTCGATGTCGCGGAGGCGGGGAACCTCGGCCGCGCGGGCATCCCGGATGAGCATTTACCCATTGTGGCTCGCGGCCCCGCTATCCGGTCAGGGCCTCTTCCGATACGGCCGTGCGCGGCAGCAGCAGCGACAGGGCGCCGCACAGGACGAACGCGCCCATCGCGTACGGCGCGGTGTGCACCATGGCCGCCTCGAACGAGTGCCCGTTGAGGTAGCCGAAGAACACCGTGCCGAGCAGCGCCACGCCGAGCGCGCCGCCCAGCTGCTGGGCCGTGCTGAACAGGCCGGACGCACCGCCCGCGGCCTCGGCCGGGACCGCCGCCAGCACCACGTTGACCAGCGGGATGACCAGCAGGGACAAGCCCATGCCCGCCACCACCAGGCCGGGCACGACCAGCCACGGGCTGCCGTTCACCCCGACGTGCGGGGCGGCCAGGGCCTCGCCGCCGATGCCCGCCACCATGAGCAGGGCCCCGATGGCCAGGATGCGCCGGCCGTGGCGCTGGGCCAGCGGCACCGCCATCGGCGCGAGCACGAAGCTGCCCACGCTGAACGCGACCGCGGTCAGGCCGGCCTTCAGCGGCGAGAAGTGCTGGCCGGCCTGCAGCCACAGCGCGAAGGCCAGGAAGAACCCCTGCATCCCGCCGAAGAAGGCCAGCTGCAGGCCCAGCCCGGCGGCGAACGCCGGCACCCGGAACAGCCCGGCCCGCAGCAGCGGAGCCGTCTTACGGCCCGGCTTCCTCGCCTCGAACAGGCCCAGCGCGCCCAGCCCGGCCACCCCGGCCGCCATCAGCGGCCACATCCAGGCCGGCCAGCCGAGCTGACGGCCCTCGAGCAGCGGGTAGACGATCGCGACCAGGGAGGCGGCCAGGAGGACGGCACCGGGGACGTTCGGCCGGCGGGCGCCCGGCTCCCTGGTCTCGGGCACGCAGCGGAGTCCGGCCAGCAGGGCCGCCACGGACACCGGCAGGTTGACGAAGAACACCGAGCGCCAGCCCCAGCCGAACAGGTTCGCCTCGGTCAGCACCCCGCCCAGGAGCAGCCCCACGGCCGACGCGAAACCGAGCGACGCCCCGTAGACGCCGAACGCCTTGCCCCGTTCCTTCCCGCTGAATATCACCCGGAAGGTGGCCAGCACCTGCGGCGCCATCGCCGCGGCGGCGGCGCCCTGGAACAGCCGGGCGGTGATCAGCTCGGCCCCGGTTCCGGCCAGCCCGGCGGCCAGGCTGGCCAGCCCGAACAGCGCGGCACCTGACAGGAACAGGCGCTTGCGCCCGAACAGGTCGCCGAGGTTCCCGGCGATGATCAGCGCCGCGGCGAACGCCAGCATGTAGCCGGACACCACCCATTCCAGCTGGGTGGCGCTGGCGTGCAGGTCACGGCGGATAGAAGGGAGCGCCACGTTGACGATCGTCACGTCGATCATGTCCATGAGCGCCCCGGTGATCATGACGACCGCGGCGAGCCAGCGCCGGGGGTAACCGGCCTCGGCGCCGCGGGCCGGGGCCGCGTGGCCGCCGGTGACGGTCTGACTGGTAGCCATCTCGACTCCTCTTACTACTCGAACTACGTTTAACTATCGAACGACGTTCTATCACTCGATCGTTGGTCTAGTCAAACACTGTTCGATAGCTGGTACAGTGTTGGAGAGCTCGTGGGAGGCCTTGATGGCAGAGCCGGAGATTCCGCCGCCGCCATGGCAGCGGCTGCCGGACCGTTCGGCCCGTAAGCGGCGTGAGCCGATCAGCCGGGACGCCATCGTGGCCGCCGCGATCGGCCTGCTGGACCGCGAGGGGCTGGCCGCGCTGAGCATGCGGCGGCTGGGCGAGGAGCTCGGGGCCGGCGCCGCGTCGCTGTACTGGCACGTCGGCAGCAAGGATGGCCTGCTCGACCTGATCCTCGACGAGATCATCGGCGAGGTCGAGGTGCCCGACCCCGACCCCGCGCGGTGGCAGGAGCAGCTCAAGGAGGCGGCCAGGAGCCAGCGCCGGGTCAGCCTGCGGCACCCGTACCTGGTGCGCGTCTCGATCGGCCGGATCCCGATGGGGCCGAACGCGCTGCGCACCACCGAGCGCACGCTCGCGCTCCTGCGCGCGGGCGGCCTCGCGCCGCGCCTGGCCGTGCAGGGCTACCTGCTGCTCATCGACACGGTGAACGGCTTCACCGTGGACGAGACCGGGGTGGAGGACGGCGGCACCCCGCAGCTCCCCCCGGACGAACGGCAGAAGGCCGCGGACATGGCCCGCGACTACATCGCCTCGCTCCCGGCCGGGCAGTTCCCGAACATGACCGAGCTGGCCGGCGAGTTCGCCTTCTCCGACCCGGACGAGCGGTTCGAGATCCTGATCGACATCTTCGTCGACGGCCTAGCCCGCCGGGCCGCTGCTTCCTGAGGTCCCGCCTGCCACAATGGCCTGATGAAGAAGCCCACCGACGTCTCGCGTTACCTCGGCTCCTCCGGGTCGATCATGAGCATCGGCTCGTCCGGGTCGATCCTGTCGATCGGCTCCACCGGGTCGATCTTGTCGATCGGGTCATCGGGTTCCATCTTGTCGATCGGTTCCGCGGGCTCGGTCCTGTCCCTGGGCTCGTTCCTCAGCGCCGGTTCGGTGCTCTCGGCGGGCAGCGCCGGCTCGGTCCTGTCCGCGCTGTCCAGCGGCAGCGTCCTGGCCTGGCGCTCCCGCGGTGCCCGGCGCCGCCACCGTCGCCACCCCGAGCTCCCGCCCGCCATCCCGGCATCGTCATAACCGCCCGGTGAGACGGGAGGGCGGGGGCGTTCCCGTCGTCGACATCTCGGCCGACCCCGCCAAGGTCGGCGCGGAGCTGGACGAGATCTGCCGGGCCGTGGGCTTCTTCCAGGTCACCGGCCACGGCATCGGCGACGCCGTCGCCGGGCCCGCCTGGGCGATGGCCACCAGGTTCTTCGACCTGCCGCTGGCGGACAAGCTGAGCGTGGCGCGCCCGACCGCGGATTACCCCTACGGCTACATCCCGCTGGCCGGGGAGGCGCTGAGCCAGTCGATGGCCGCCACGGCCGGCCCGCCCGACCTCAAGGAGGTCTTCAACATGGGGCCGCCCGGCCGCCCGGGGCGCGCGTTCGCCGACCCGGGCGAGGCCTGGTCCTACTCGCCGAACCTCTGGCCCGACGCGCTGCCCGGCCTGCGTCCCGCCTGGACGGCCTACTACGACGCCATGCGCGCCCTCGGCAACCGGCTGATGTCCCTGCTCGCCCGCGGCCTCGGCCTGCCGCCCGGCTTCTTCGCCGGGAAGACCGGGCACGGGCCGAACGCGCTCCGCGCCATCAACTACCCGGTCCCGGCGAGCCAGCAGCACGCCGGGCAGCCGCGGGCCGGCCCGCACACCGACTACGGCACGCTCACCATCCTGCGCCAGGACGCGGTCGGCGGCCTGGAGGTCCTCGCCGCCGGTGATACCTGGGTGGGCGTCGAGCCTGTCCCCGGCGCGTTCGTGGTCAACCTCGGCGACCTGATGGCCCGCTGGACCAACGACCGGTGGCGCTCCACGGTGCACCGGGTCGCCGACCCAGCTGGAGGCGGCCAGGCCCGGCGGCAGAGCATGCCGTACTTCCAGAACGCCAACTGGTCCGCGCCGATCTCCTGCCTGCCGACCTGCCTGGCCGCGGGGGAGCGGCCGCGCTACGAACCCGTCCTGGCCGGCCCGCACCTGATGGGCAAGTTCCGCCGGTCGGTCGGCCTGTAGCCGGTCCCTCGATACGAGGTATAGCCCGCTCGGCCTGGCCGGACCGAAGTGGCTGGCCGTGCCACGATGGCTGGCCGCGGCCGAGCGGGCCTGGGCCGACCCGGGGGAGGGGTCCTGGGTCGGCCCCGCGGCCGGGCCGGAGCCCGAGGCTCCGGCCCGGCCGCGAGTCGCGTTACGACGCCGGGGTGAGGTGCAGGTAGGTGACCCCGCCGTCGTAGGCCTCGAAACCCGCCCGGTTCCAGGTGGCCGCCGGCACGCTGTCGTCGAACAGCCGCGGCCCGCCCGGCCGGGTCACCGGGTAGACGAACAGGTGCAGGTCGTCCACGAGCCCGTCAGTGAGGAGCGCGTGCACCAAGGTGGCGCTGCCGCTCACGTAGAGCGAGGTGGCGGACTCCTCCTTGAGCTGCTGGATCCGCTTGGGGTCGTACGCCCCGATGAGCTCCGAGTTCTGCCAGATCGGCTCGGTGAGCGTCGACGACACGACGTACTTGGTGGTGTTGTTGAAGAACGGCGCGCCCGGGTCGTCCTCGGCCGTGCGCTTGGACCAGACCGGCGCGAACATCTCGTACGTGGTGCGCCCCAGCAGGACGCCGTCGGCGTCTCCGATAGCCCGCCCCAGGTCCTCGCCCATCCGGGGGTCGAACCCGAACGAGGCCGTCCAGCTCGGGGCGTCGATCACGCCGTCGAGGGTGATGAACTCGTGCACGCGAAGCGATCCCATAGTTCCTCCCACATTCGCTTTTCCCATCAAGACGACGCCCCGCCACCGCAATCATCGGACGCCCCGTCACAAAACCCGTCACGGTTTCCCGGCCCAGGCCGGAAGACCTCACGCCGGAAGACCTCACGCCGGAAGACGGTGTGCTCGCCCCCGTCCGCGGAGCCGCCCCGGCCCCTGAGCACACCGCCGCCGGGCGTCAGCCCCCGGCTGTGTGACGCCCGGCGTCAGCCAGCCTAACTGGCAAGTGGTCTCGCCGTTCGGTCCAATCGCCTGCATATAAATGGGTCCAATCGTGTCAGCTTGTCCCGGACCGGGTAGCTTCTGTGCGTGGAACTGGAGGTCGAATTCCAGCCGGGCGTCGCGCTGCGCCGCCAGCTGGAGGACGCGCTCCGGGTGGCGATCCGGTCCGGTCGGCTGCCACCCGGGTCGGTGCTGCCGCCCACCCGGGACCTGGCCGACCAGCTGGACGTCTCCCGCGGCGTGGTCGTCGACAGTTACGCCCAGCTGGCCACCGAGGGTTACCTGTCGGCCAAGCGCGGCTCGGGCACCCGGGTCGCCGCGCTGGCCTCCTCGGGCCGCCCGCCCGTCCCGCGGGCACCCAACCCGGCGCACCACTTCCGCTACGACCTGCGGCCGGGGCAGGCTGACTACCACGCCTTCCCGCGCGCCCGGTGGAAGGCGGCGCTGGTCCGCGCCCTGCGCGAGCTGCCGGACCGGCGGCTGGGCTACGCCAGTCACCGTGGCACCGCCGAGCTCCGGCACGCCGTGGCCGGCTACCTGGCCCGGGTGCGGGGCGTGGTGGTGCAACCGGATCACGTGGTCGTCTGCTGCGCGGCGTCCCAGGCACTGACCGTGCTGTGGCACGCGGTCAGGAAGAACGGCGGCCGCCGCGTCGCGATCGAGGACCCCGGCTGGCGCTGGCAGCGGTATACCGCCGAGCACGCCGGGCTCGAGGCCGTCCCGGTCCGCGTCGACGCCGACGGCCTGGTCGTCTCCGAACTCGCCGCGGCTGACGTGGACGCGGTGGTGATCACGCCGGCCCACCACTACCCGACCGGGGTGGTGATGACGGCCGAACGGCGCAGTGCTCTCATTGCCTGGGCCCGCGAGCGCGGGGCGCTGATCGTCGAGGACGACTACGACGTGGAGTACCGGTTCGGCCGGGATCCGGTGGCGTCCCTGCAGGGACTGGCGCCGGACCTGGTGGCGTTCGTCGGCACGACCAGCAAGACGCTGGCCCCGGCGCTGCGGCTGGCCTGGCTGGTCCCTCCGTCGCACCTGATCGACAGCGTGGAGGACATGCTCCTGGTCACCGGCGTGTCCCCGCCGACCCTGGACCAGGTCGCGATGGCCTCGTTCATCGAGGAGGCCGCGCTCGAGCGCCATCTGCGCGCGATGCGCCGGAACTACCGGACCAAGCGGAACATCCTGGTCGAGGCGCTCGGCACCCACCTGCCCGAGGTCCGGATCAGCGGCGCCGAGGCCGGGCTGCACCTGCTCGCCTGGCTGCCGGACGGCGCCGACGAGCACGCCACGGCCGAGCGGGCCCGGAGCCTGGGTGTGGGCCTGCACGAACTGCACCGCCACTGCGAGACGCACGCCCCGTCCCCCCCGGCCCTCCTGCTGGGCTTCGCCCTCCCGACCGAGTCCGAGCTGATCACCGCGGCCAGCCTCCTAGCCGAGGCCATGTCCTGAGATAATCATGGCAACACCCGATAGCGGAAAGGCCCGGGAATACGTGACACAGGAGCAGCCCGGTCGCAGGCCGCGGCTCGACACCAGCGTGGCGTCGATCGCGCGGATCTACGACTACTGGCTGGGGGGCAAGGACAACTTCACCGTGGACCGGGAGGCCGCGGAGGCGATGATCCGCCAGTACCCGGACATCGTGACGGGCGTGCGGAAGAACCGCGCCTTCCTCGGCCGCGCGGTCCACTACCTGGCCGCCGAGGCGGGCATCCGCCAGTTCCTCGACATCGGCACCGGCCTGCCCAGCAGCAACAACACCCACGAGGTGGCGCAGCGGGCCGCGCCGGAGTCCCGGATCGTCTACGTGGACAACGACCCCATCGTGCTCAACCACGCCCAGGCCCTGCTGACCAGCACCCCCGAGGGCGCCTGTGCCTACATCGACGCCGACCTGCGGGACGCCGGGAAGATCGTGCAGGACGCGGCGGCCACGCTGGACTTCACCCAGCCGGTCGCCGTCTGCCTGATCATGATCTTGCAGTTCGTTCCCGACCAGGACGACCCCGGCCAGATCGTCCGCGCGCTGATGGACGCCGTGCCACCGGGCAGCTACCTCACGATCGCGCACCCGGCCAGCGACGTGGACATGGGCCTCGGCCCGGCCTTCCGGCAGCTGAACACGCGGATGGGCCCGACCCAGGTCGTGGCGCGCAGCCACGAGCAGATCAGCCGGTTCTTCGACGGCCTGGACCTCGTCGACCCGGGCCTGGTCCAACTGCACCGCTGGCGCCCCGGTCCCGGCGCGGACACCGCCCGCCCCCTAGCCGCCTACGGCGCCGTCGCCCGCAAGCCCTGACGGCCCGCAAGCCCTGACGGCGCCCGCAAGCCCTGACGGCGCCCGCAAGCCCTGACGGCGCCGCCGCAACCTGGGCGCTTCAGATCGAGCGCGCGTTCGCGCTGTCGCCCGGGTCGATGCCGAACGCGATGATGCGCGCGGGCCGGATCCGGACGATGGTGTCCTCGAAGTTGTCGCCGAACGCCTTGCCGCCGGCCGGCCGGACCTCCGCGGTCCCGCGCACCTCGATCATGCGCGGCTGCCACGGCGGCAGCACGTCGTCGATCACGATGCTGGCCCGGCCGGTGCGCTGCACGTCGCGGGTCTTCTTGGTCTGGCTCATCCGCATGCCGCCCACGTCGATGGCGTCCTGCTCGGCGTTGTAGCGGAACGAGGTCGGCACCACGTGCGGCTGCCCGTCCGCGCCCACGGTGGCGATCCGGCCCAGCCGCTGCGAGGCCATGTACTCGATCTCGAGATCGGTGAACGCGCTCATGCCCGCTTAAGCTCTCTGTGCACAGGTAGCTCCTCTATGGTCTGCTGCCGGTCACGTTACCGATAAGGAGAGCCATCATGCGCGGAGCGCGCGGAGCGGTCCTGTACGGCCCGGGAGACGTGCGCCTCGACGAGTGCGCCGAGCCGCGGATCGAAGAGCCCCGGGACGCGGTCATCCGGCTCGCCGCCACCTGCGTGTGCGGATCTGACCTGTGGCTTTATCGCGGAATCACCCAGGTGGAGACGCCCTACCCGATCGGGCACGAGTATTGCGGCGTGGTCGAGGAGGTCGGCGCCGACGTCCAGACGATCAAGCCCGGCCAGTTCGTCATCGGCTCGTTCGTCGCCTCCGACAACACCTGCCCGAACTGCCAGGCCGGCTACCAGACCACCTGCCTGCACCGTCAGCCCGTCCGCGGCGCCCAGGCGGAACGGCTGCGCGTCCCGCTGGCCGACGGCACCCTGGTGGCCACGCCCGGGCGGCCGGCCGACGACCTGATCCCGAGCCTGCTGACCCTGTCCGACGTGATGGGGACCGGCTGGTTCGCCGCCGTCGCGGCCGGCGTCCAGCCGGGCATGACCGTCGCGGTGGTCGGCGACGGCGCGGTCGGCCTGCTCGGCGTGCTGTCCGCGGCCCGGATGGGGGCCGGCCGGATCATCGCGATGAGCCGGCACGAGCCCCGGCAGAAGCTGGCCCTCAGCTTCGGCGCGACCGACATAGTGACCGAACGAGGTGACCAAGGAGTGGATCGTATCAAGGACCTCACTGGCGGCGTCGGCGCTGACGCGGTGCTCGAGTGCGTCGGTACCGGCGAGTCGATGACGCAGGCCATCCGGTCGGCCCGGCCCGGTGCGATGGTCGGTTTCGTCGGCGTCCCGCACGACGTGGCCATCGACGGCGAGGACCTGTTCCGCACCCACGTCGGCGTGCGCGGCGGCCCCGCCCCGGTTCGCCGCTTCCTGCCCGAGCTCATCGACCTGACCTGGCGCCGTGAGATCAACCCGGGCCTGGTCTTCGACCTGACCCTGCCGCTGGACGAGGTGGCCGAGGGCTACCGCGCCATGGACGAGCGCCGCGCCGTCAAGTCCTTGCTAATGCCCTGAGCCGGTGTACGCGCGGACGTCGGCGACGCTCCACCAGCTGCCGCTGGACGCGGTGAGCGTCATCCGGACGTACCGGACCGGAGCGCCGGGCAGGTTCACCACCGTGAACTGGCCGGTGCCCTGGCCGCTGGCCGCCGTGCTCCAGGTCACCCCGTCGGTGCTGACCGCGACCGTGTAGCCGCGCGGGTAATCCCCGGTCGACGCCCCGGTGTCGAAGACGACCTGGCGCGCCGGGACCGCCCGCCCGAAATCGACCTGCAGGAACTGACCGGGCGCCTGGCCCGCGCCGGTGGTGTAGCGGGTGCTGGCGTCGCCGTCCACCGCGCTGGCCGCCGAGTCGGCCCCCGGGTCGGCCGTCGCGGTCCAGCCCTGCGGGCTGACCTGGCGCTGGTCGTAGGTCCCGGCCGGGGTGCCGCGCCAGGTGAAGGTGGCCAGCGCCCCGCCCGGCAGGGTGTAGGAGAACGCCTGGCTGCCTTCGCGGACCCCGAACGTGCTCGGGTTGTCGTTCTCGTTGTGCGCGACCAGAACGGTGCTGCCGTCGGGGTTGCGGAAGGCCACGTCCATGACCTGCCCGTTCCACCCGGTGGTGCCGAACGAGGTGCTGGCGATGCGCACCGCTCCCGGCCGCACGAACCGGGCCAGGTGTCCGAGCGTGTAGTACTCCGCGTTCTTGGTCACGGCGTCGCCCGGGCCGACGGTGACGATGGGCGTGCAGTTGGTGCAGCCGCCGACGTGCGGGCCGCCGGACGGGTCCAGGGCCAGGTTCCAGTTGATGACGGTCTGCGCCCAGTTCCGGGGCGAGCCGATGATCAGGTTGCGGGCGTGCCACTTGAGCGTGTCGGAGAAGGTGTTCGCCGGGTCGGCCGACTGGCTGCCCGAGCACTCGGTGAAGTAGATCGCCTTGTCCGGGAACTGGTCGTGCAGGGTGCTCATCGCGCTCGGGTCGCCGTAGTAGCAGTGGTAGGCCACACCCGCCACGTACGGGGCGGCCGGGGAGTTCAGCACGTTCTGCGGGTAGGCGTTGATGTCGGCGGTCTCGTCCGGCGGGGTGGCCGCGACGTCGTTGGGGTGCTCGCTCCAGTTGTGGTCGTAGGCGAAGATCTGGGTGCGCAGGCCCGCCGCGCGCAGCATCGGCCCGAGGTCTTCGATGACCTTCTCTTCCTGCCCGGACGGCATGTCGGTGCCCGGGTAGCCGGACGGGGTGCGGTTCTGCGGCTCGTTCTGCACCGTGATGGCGTTCACGGCGACGCCGTTGGCCCGGTACGCCTCGACGAACTTCAGCAGGTACAGCGCGTAGGAACGGTAGATCCGCGGGTCGTCGATCAGGCGGCCGCCGATCAGGGACCCGTTCGTCTTCATCCACGCGGGCGGGCTCCACGGGGTCGCGATGATCTGCAGCCGCGGGTTCAGCGCTTTCGCCTCCCGCAGCAGCGGCAGGATCTGCGCCTGATCGTGCTTGACCGAGAAATGACTCTGCGCGTAGTCGGTCTGCCCGGCGGGCAGGTCGTCGTAGGTGTAGTCCGCGGTGGCGACGAAGTTCGAGGCGCCGATGGGCTGGCGCAGGTAGTCCAGGCCGTCCCCGGTCACCGGGTCGAACAGGGACCGCATCGTGGCCGCCCGCGCCGCCGGGGACAGCCGGTACAGCACGGTGGCCGACGAGTCGGTGATGGCCCCCCCGAAGCCCTGCATGACCTGGTAGGTCAGCGTCGGGTCGACCACGATCGCGGGCGCGGCGGGGACCGCGCCGCTGAACGTGGCCGGAGCCAGCGGCGTGAGCTTGTCCGTCCCGTCCGGCGTGGTCACCCACACGTGCGCGGTCACCGGTGCCGGGGCCGCGGCGGCGGGGCCAGCCGTGGCGGCTGCCGCAGCACCGGCCGCCGCTAGCGCCGTAACCAGCGAGGCCGCGATGAGTTCGATCCGGGCCATCTTCGCCATCCCGTCACGTAACAAAATTAAACAAATCCGAAACCTGTTATGCGGGGTAGCGAACCAGGGAGCATCCCCTCACGTCAACCGGCCGCCAGGTACGTATTACTAGGTAAAGCGAAGACGCCAGGTTGCAATGGTTTGCGGTGATACGCGAGGCCTGCCCCGGAGGACGCCGACGGGGAAGGACGGGCCGCCCGCCCTCACCGGGCCAGGGCGGCCAGGTAGCTGGCGGAGGCGGTGTAAGCGCGCTCGATGGACAGCCCGACCCGGGTCCGGTCCCGGTAGCGGAACTGGGCCCGGCCCGGCGGGAGGCGGTCGCCGCCGGTGGGCAGGACGTGCACCCGGACGTCGGCCGGCAGCGCCGACATCTCCTCGTGGAACCGGTGCCGCCGGGCGATCTCGAACGCGACCAGGCCCACCTCCCACGGGCGGCGCGGCACCGCCAGCGGGCTCTCGATCCGCCCCACCTGCAGCACGTAGACCACGGTGGCGCCGAGCGCCACCGCCCGGCCGACCGGGATCGAGTCGACCAGGCCGCCGTCGAAGTAGTGGGTGCCGCCGATCTCGACCGGCGGCAGCAGCCCGGGCACGGCGCACGAGGCCATGACCGCGGGCACCACCGGGCCGGAGGAGAACCAGCGGGCCGAGGCGCCCTCGATCGAGGCCGCCACGCACTGGAACGGCAGCTTCAGGTCGGCGAAAGAAGGCCCGGGCAGCACCGAGGCCAGCAGGCGGCTCAGCGGCTCCAGCGAGTGCAGGTGCGTACCCGAACGGACCAGACGCACCGCCCGGCTCCACAGCCTCTCGCTGTAGGCCAGCCGGAGCTCTTCCCCCTGCCACATCCGGCTCAGCCGGTCGGCCGCGCCCGACGGGTCGGCCGCCACCAGGGCCCCGTTGATCGCCCCGATCGAGGTGCCGACCACCAGGTCGGGCCGGACGCCCGCCTCGGCTAGGGCGCGCAGCATGCCGATCTCGTGGGCCCCCAGCAGGCCTCCGCCGCCCAGTACGAAAGCCGTGGTCATATCCGCAGCCTAGCCATCCAGCCCCCGGCGAAACCTGCCGGGCGAAACCTCAGCCCCGGTGGATGGTCAGCCCGAGCGCGGCGAACTGGTCGAAGGGCCGGTGGTAGCCACGCTCGATGTGGTGGATGCCGCGCAGCACGGACGGGCGGTCGGCCACCGCGGCGGCCAGCACGGCGGAGAAGCCGGCCCGTACGTCGGGCAGCGTGACGTCGGCCCCGACCAGCTTGGACACGCCCCTGATGACCGCCGAGTGCACCGCGTTGGTGTCGTGGAAGCGGCAGGCCTCCCCGCCCAGGCAGGCCGCGAACGTCTCGATCTCGCAGCCCATCTTCTGCAGCGCGGGCACGTACACCAGCCGGTTCTCGAACACCGTCTCGTGCAGCACGGACATCCCCTCGGCCTGGGTGAACAGCACCATCAGGGGCTGCTGCCAGTCGGTCATGAAGCCGGGGTGGGTGTCGGTGTGGACGGCGGCCGCGCGCAGCCCGGCCGGGGCCGAAGCGGTGATCCACTCGTCGGTGATGTCGATCTGCGCGCCCATCTTGGCCAGCGTGGTGATCGCGGTGACCAGCCGGTCCTGCGGGCAGCCGTGCACCCGGACCTCGCCCCGGGTGATCAGCCCGGCCGCCAGGTAGGAGAACGCCTCGAGCCGGTCACCGGCCAGCCACCGGGAGGCGCCGCGCAGCCGGGGCACGCCCTCGATCACGATCCGGCGGTCCGGGCTGAGCTCGATCTGCGCGCCCATCCGCTGCAGGAACAGGGCCAGCTCGACCACCTCGGGTTCGGTCGCCGCGTTGCGCAGCACCGTCTTGCCCTCGGCCCGCACCGCGGACAGCAGCACGGTCTCGGTCGCGCCCACGCTCGGGTAGGGCAGGTCGATCCGGGCGCCGTGCAGACGAGCTCCGCGCCGGCCCGGCGCGCGGGCGGTGATCCCGTCCGGCCCCGCCTCGATCTCGGCCCCCAGGGCCCGCAGCGCGGACACGTGGAAGTCGACCGGCCGCCGCCCGATCGGGTCCCCGCCCACCAGCGGGACGAACGCCTCCCCGGTCCGGTGCAGCAGCGGCCCGAGCATCAGGATCGGGATCCGGTTCAGCCCGGTGAACGCGGCCGGTACCCGTGATTCCAGCTTCCCGTTCGGCGCGATGGTGATCTCGCCGCCGTCCCGGGCGACACCGAAGCCGACCGCCTCCAGCATCGCGGCCGTGATGTCGACGTCGCCGACCTCCGGCGCGTTCCTGATGGTGCTCGGCCCGTCCCCGAGCATGGCCGCGACCATGTGCTTGGTCACCGCGTTCTTCGACCCGCGCACCGTGATGTCCCCGCGCAGCGGTCCCGACGGTTCCACCTGCCATGTTTCCGTCACGCCGACCACTGTAGGCGTTACCCCGAGCGGAGGCGGCTGAAGTAACATCGGGAGGACTCGGGGTACACGCCGCATTCCGGTGCGCTACCTTGGTTCGGCCTAGCGGGGAGCTAGGCGCCACGGCCTGGCCCGGGGGCTCCCACGGCGCGCGGCCTGACCAGTTGAGATTGCCTAAGGAGACTTCATGGATTCGCTTCAGCAGATCCTGCTCACCCCGGAGAACCAGCCGCACGTCATCGACGATTGCGTCCAGCTGATCGACCAGGAGATGGCCACCAAGGGCGGCGTCTCCGGCACCGCGGTCAAGCTCGCCTACAAGACCGCCAACACGTTCGCCTCCGGCTACGTGCGCGGCATGGTGGAGACCCTGGCCCCGGAGATGATCGTCAAGCTGCAGCCGTTCTGGGACGACTTCTCCGCCTCCGGGGCCGGTGACTTCGGCGACTACCTGGTCAAGCACGGCGAGGAGGCGTCCGAGGCCCTGCTGTCGGTGACGGACGCGCACGCCGAGATCTCCACCCGGCCGACCATCCAGAAGGCCTACCGCGCCGTCCGCGGCGGTGCGTCCAAGCACGTCACGATGGCGCTGCCGGCCCTCGGCGCGCTCGTGCAGAAGTACGCCGGCTGACCTACCTGACCGGTACGTCGTCGACCGGGTCGCAGGCCGCTTCCGCCAGCGCGGGAGCGGCCTCCGCGTTTTCCTCCGCCCGTCGCCGGGCCCGCAGCCGGACCAGGCCATAAGCCGCGCCGACGACCAGGATGGCGCCCATGACGAAGCCCAGCGGGTAGGTGGGCACGCCCACGTACTTCAGCCCGGACGCGAAGATCACGAAGGTGATGGCGGGCCGGATGTAGGAATCCGGCGCCCGGGACGACAGCAGCGAGCCGGCCAGCACGGCGGGCACGCTGCCGACGATGATCGAGGCGGTCACGCCGAACTCCACGTGCCCGAACGTCAGCGCGCCCAGCGCCGCCGCCGCGGTCAGCGGCACCGCCTGGGTCAGGTCGGTCCCGACCAGCTGGCCGGCGCTGAGCACCGGGTACGTGAACAGCAGCAAGATGATCATCAGGGAACCCGAGCCGACCGACGTGATGCCGACGATCAGCCCGCCCGCCATGCCGATCAGCACGGTCGGGACCGGCCGCAGGGTGATCTCCCTGACCGCGCCGGTGCGCTTGTTGCCCGACCGCCGGTCCAGGATGTGACGCAGCACCATCGCGGCCGCTCCCACCAGCAGGGCGGCGCCCAGCGCGATCTCCACGTTGGCCTGGTCGGCGGAGCTGTCGCCCATCTCGCGGAGCAGGAACGAGCCGAGGAACGCCATCGGCACCGACCCGAGCGTCATCAGCCCCACCAGGCGCAGGTTCACCGTGCCCTTGTGCAGGTGAACGGCGGCCCCGACCGGCCGCATCACCACCGCGGCGACCAGGTCGCTGGAGATGGCGGCGGCTGGCTTGACCGAGAACAGCAAGATGAGCATCGGCGTCATCAGCGCGCCGCCGCCGGCGCCGGTCAGCCCGACCAGCAGCCCGACCACCGCGCTGCCGAGGACGACGTAGAGGCTGAGGCCCATCCGTGCTCCTTCCGCCTACATTTCCGACAACGTTAATTTACAACTAGGCATTGTCGGAAACACCTGTAACGAACCCACGATCAAACCCATAGCGCCAAACGGGGCGGCGTACCCGTTCCCGGCCAGCTCAACGCGGGTAGTGAACCTGGCGTGGACGCGGACAAGCTGCGGGAGTACCGGGACAAGCGCGACCCGGCCCGGACACCCGAGCCGGTCCCCGCCCCGCTCCCGCCTCCCGGGGCACTGTCAGCGGAGGGGACCGCGGACGGCGGGACGTTCGTCATCCAGGAACATCACGCCCGGCGGCTGCACTACGACGTCCGGCTGGAGCGCGACGGGGTGCTGGTGTCGTGGGCGGTGCCCAAGGGCGTGCCGGACGACCCGGCCGTCAACCACCTGGCCGTGCACACCGAGGACCACCCGCTGGAGTACGGGAGCTTCGAGGGGGAGATCCCGCGCGGGCAGTACGGGGCGGGCTCCATGACGATCTGGGATCACGGCCGGTACGAGACGCTGAAGTGGGCGAAGAACGAGGTCAAGATCAGGCTGTACGGGCAACGGGTTTCGGGGGGTTACACGTTGTTCCAGACCGGGGGGAAGCAGTGGATGATGCACCGGGAGCGCCAGCCGCTCCCGCCGGGGCTGCGGCCGATGCTGGCCCTGCTGACGACGGCGCCGCCGCCGGACGACGGGAACTGGGCGCTGGAGATGAAGTGGGACGGCGTCCGCGCGCTGGCCTTCGTCGAGCGCGGCCAGGTCCGGCTGATGTCGCGGACCGAGCGGGACATCACCGTCACGTACCCCGAGCTGGCGGGCCTGGGCCGCGCCACCGATCACAAGCAGCTGGTCCTGGACGGTGAGATCGTGGTGTTCGGGCCGGGCGGCTGGCCGGAGTTCGAGGCGCTGCAGCCGCGGATGCACGTCAGCGACGCCGGCCAGGCCCGGCTGCTGGCCGTCCAGAATCCGGTCACCTACCTGATCTTCGACCTGCTGCAGCTGGACGGCAGGCCGCTGCTCGACCAGCCGTACTCGGCCCGGCGCGCGCTGCTCGAATCGCTGGAGCTGGCCGGGGCCGCCTGGCAGACCCCGCCCACGTTCCCCGGCGAGGACTTCGCCGCCGTGCAGGCCGTCTCGGCCGAGCACGGCATGGAGGGCGTGGTCGCCAAGCGGCTGGACTCGAGGTACCAGCCCGGGTCCCGGACCAGCGACTGGCGCAAGATCAAGAACCACCTGAGCCAGGAGGCGGTGGTGGCCGGCTACAAGCCGGGTCAGGGCAACCGCGCTGGGCTGGTCGGCTCGCTGCTCATCGGGGTCAACGACGGCTCCGGGCTGATCTACGCCGGGCACGTGGGCACCGGGTTCAGCGCCGAGACGCTGCGCATGCTGAGCGGACGGCTGCAACCGCTGCGCCGTTCGTCATCGCCGTTCGACGGGCCGGTGCCGCAGATGTATGCCCGCACCGCCGTCTGGGTAGAGCCCCGGCTGGTGATCGAGGTGGCGTTCGACAGGTGGACCCGGGCGGGCCGGATGCGGGCCCCGGTCTACAAGGGCCTGCGCGACGACATCGACCCCGCGGACGTGGTCCGTGAGCCCTGACGCCGCCAAGGTCGCCGTCCAGGTGGACGGGCGGACGCTGACGCTGACCAACCTGGCCAAGGTGCTGTACCCGGACAGCGGGTTCACCAAGGCCGAGGTGCTCGACTACTACCAGCGGATAGCGCCGGTCCTGCTGCCGCACATCGCGGGGCGGCCGCTGACCCTCAAGCGCTACCCCGAGGGCGTGGACGGCGAGGCCTTCTTCCAGAAGCACGTCACCGCGCACCGGCCGGACTGGATCCGCACCACCGAGGTCGAGTCGGACAGCTCCCGCTCCCGCGGCGCCACCGTGACCTACCTGGTCGTCGACGACCTGCCCGCGCTGATCTGGGCGGCCAACCTGGCCGGGCTGGAACTGCACGTGCCGATGTGGCGGGTCCCGCACGTGCGCGAGCCGGACCTGCTCGTCTTCGACCTCGACCCGGGCGCCCCCGCCAACGTGGTGGACTGCTGCCGCGTCGCCGAGGCGCTGCGCCCGCTGCTCGAGGCGGACGGCCTCACCCCGCTGGCCAAGACCTCCGGCGGCAAGGGCCTGCAGCTGTACGCCGCCGTCTCCGGCATCACCTCCGAGCAAGCCAGCGACCAGGCCCGCGCTTACGCCGAACGCCTCGAGCGTTCCCACCCCGACCTGGCCCTATCCCGGATGACCAGGAAGCTCCGCACCGGCAAGGTCCTCATCGACTGGAGCCAGAACAACGGCTCCAAGACCACCGTCGCCCCCTACTCCCTGCGCGCCCGCCAGTTCCCCACCGTCTCCACCCCCGTCACCTGGCCCGAAGTCGAATCCTGCCAAAACCCCCAAGACCTCTTCTTCACCGCCGAAGACACCCTGTCCCGCGTAGCAGACCACGGCGACCTCTTCGCCCCCCTCCTACCCCCCTAACCCACCCCGCGCCAGGCCCCCCAGCCCCGCGCCAGGACCCGCCCCCCGGCGCCGGGACCCCGCCCCCCGCGCCGGGACCCCGCCCTCGCGTAAGGACCCCTGCCATCCCATCCACCTCACCTGCACCACCCCGGTCCAATGGTTGTGGCAACCTAATTGATAGAGCCATTACGTTGCCACAACCATTGGATCCTGGGTGCGCCGCTCAGCGCCAGAGGGTGCGGATCTGGGTGGTGAGGGCGAACGGGTCGTCGCCGCGCTGGGCGGCCAGGATGCCGGTGCCCTCGGGCGAGCCTGCGTAGACGACGGCGCCGGGGCCGATCCGGTCGTTCCACGCGCGCTCGAACGCGGTGGCCAGCTTCTTGTTGCCGCTGAGGGCGGTGGGAACGGCGTGGTAGACCACGGTGGCGGGCACGTGCCCGGTGACCAGGCGGCGCAGGGCCAGCCGGGCGGCCGCGGCCCGGCCCGGCGGCGGGGCCAGGATGAGCCGCGGGATGACGTAACGCGGCTGGCTCAGCGGGGACAGCACCTCTTCCAGGGCCCCGGCGAACAGGGCCGACTCGGCCGCCGGGACCTCCTGCAGGCGGGCCCGGTAGCTGCCGTCGGGCTGCGCCTCGATCCGTACCGCGTCACCGCCCCGGCTGATCAGGCTCGCGACGTGCAGGGCGTCGGCGGTGGCCGCGGCCAGGTCGTCCAGGCTCCCGCTGGCGGGCGCGGCGGCCAGCCGGGCGGCGGTCCGCGCCACCGCGGCCAGGCCGACGAGCGTCAGGAGAGCAGCCCAGCCGATCCAGGCCGGGCGGTCACGGGTGACCGGACGGGACACCCGGGCGGGCAGGCCGAGCGGCCGCCGGGTGGTGATCGTGACCGTCGCGACCGGCTCGTCGGCGTACGGCGTGCCGATGGCCCAGCGTTCCCGGGCCGCGTCGCGTTCGGCGGCCCGGCCCAGCATGGTGGCGTTCAGCGCGTCGAACTCCGCCTCCGGCGGCGGAGCGTAGGGGGAGAGCCGCGGGTCGACGTGGGCCACGCCGGAGACGATGTCGCCGGAGGCGGCCAGGGCGAAGTAGCGGTCGTGCTTGCGGGCGAAGCGGCCGAAGTCGGCCGCCCCCTTGGGATGGTCGCCGGTGACGCAGACCACGCCCCAGTTGTCCGCCACCTTGTCCGGCCAGTCGTGGTCGCACCGCAGCCCGCGGCCGCGGGCCTGCACCACCGACGTCGGCGTGGTGGCCGCGGTCAGGTCGATCACCACGTTGACAGCCGGGGCGTCCCAGCCCTCGCCGAGCAGGGCCCGGGTGCCGATGAGGCAGCGGGAGCCGCCTTCGGCGTGGAACCGGGTGACGAGCGGAACGTAACGGCGCGCCTCCCAGCCCGCCGTCCCGCTGACCTCGGCCAGGTCCTCGTCCCCGGCGCCGCCTCCCGACCCGCCGTCCCAGCTGGTGACGGTCAGGTCCAGGCCCGGCTCGGCGGCGAGCAGCCAGTCGATCAGGCGTTTGGCGGTGTCCCGGCCGCAGGCCACGCGCCGGCCGGTCAGCAGCACCGGGTCGAGCGCAGCCGCCTGCGGGTCGGCGAGCAGGGTTTCGAGCACCAGCCGGGTCCCGCCGCTCCCGGCCGGCTGGACATCCGCCAGGTCCGCCGCCAATGGGGTGCTCAGCATCCCGCCGGCGTCCTCGAAGTCGCACAGCACCAGTGCCCGCAGCCGGGCCCCGAGCGCGCCGGCCTCCGCGGCCAGGATCTGGATCGTGGCCTGGGCCTTGCTCTCCGACCGGGCGAGCACCCGGTCGACCGGGGATTCCCCGGCCCGCACGCCCGCCCGGGTCAGCCGGTATCCCACCGCGGGCAGCGCCCGGCGGATGGCGCCGAGGGCGCGCTCGTCCCGCGGGTCCTCGCTGGCCAGCAGGCAGCGCTGGGCGTAGTCGCCGATGAGCGCCACCCAATCGGCGGCGGTGAGCGGATGCCGGTGCTGCTCCCGGACACTGGCGCCGTCGGGGAGGTCGAGCAGCCCGGCCACGTGCAGGCGGACGGCCGCGTCGGCCAGGGCGGGCTCGTCCCGTTCGAACCGCGTCCAGGCCACCTGCGCGCCGCTCGGGTCCCGCCGCTCCACCACCCGGGCCTGCAGCCAGCCCAGGAACGGGACGCTGGCGAACCCGGGGTCGAGCAGCCCGGTGCGCAGCTCGGCGAACCGCAGGGCCGCGCCGTGAATATAGTCGGCCTCGGCCGGTGACGGACAGGTGAAGAAGGCGAGCTCCTGGTACGGCGCGAGCCTCCCCTCCCGGACCAGGGCCGGTGCCGAGACCTCGAGGTCCACCCCGCCGAACAACGTCCGGTGCAGCTCCGCCTGCTCCGCGGTCATCAGGTGCGGCGGGGTCGCGGTGAGCCCGATGACCTGCGGCTCGTCGAGCTGCCCGATCACCGCCTGCAGCAGCCGCCCCCACAGCTCGAGCAGGTGGTGGCACTCGTCGAGCACGAGCGTCCACGGCCCTCCGGCTCGCAGCCGGGTGATCAGCTCACGCCCGTTCGGATGGAGCAGGGACAGGACGCCGTCACCAGCCCGCACGTTGGTCCGGCCAGCGGCCGGCCCGCCGTCTTCGCCGTGGCCGGCCGTGCCCAGCGTGCACAGGGCCTGATAGGTCAGCACGGTCAGCGGGGTGGGCAGCTCCCGGCTGGCCGTCGCGGGTACCCCGGCGCAGGAGAACGCGGCGTGCCACTGTGCCATCCACTGGGCCTGGATGGCCGTGTTGGGGCAGAGCACCACCGTCGGGCGACCCAGCCGCCGCGCCTCCTCCAGCCCGATCAGGGTTTTCCCGCCGCCCGGCGGCACCACCAGGTACGCCGCCCGGCCGGTTTGCTTACGCTCCAGGACCTCGAGCGCTCTGGCCTGGTGGGGCCACAGCGGACGGGTAAGGCTGACGCCGTCGAACACGTCGGCCACCTGGCCGCGGGACGTCCTCAACCACGCCTCCCCAAACACCGAGCGCATCGTCCGGGCCGGACGGGCGCAGTTACTTTATCGGGCGCCTTATCCAGGCCAACGCCCGGCCGGCAGTGCCGGGGTCGACCGTGTCCCTCCGAGATCTCCAGCACGAATGACCGGGTCGCCCCGACTGAAGACCCCGCTCCGCTTGTGGCTGCACGCGGAGCGGGGCCCTGTGCTCTAGCCCCTCCGGCCAAGGAGATGACCAGCGGGTTCAACCGCTGGTGCACGCCATCGACGGGCCTGTCCACAGGGATGTACGTCAGCACCCGCCTTGCGCCAGGTATCTTTGTGCAAATATGTCTGTCAAGCTGGGTTTAAAGTAATCAACGTTAGCTCGTAATGGTGGCGTCACCGCTTCGGCTAGCGTTGACCACCAGATGCGTGCGAGGCGATCCCGCGGTACTGAGCTATACTGACGCGGCCAATGCTGACGGCAGGCCGCCCACGACCAGCTCAACATTCCCGGGACTAGACAGGCGGGCTACGGCCGCCTCAGGATCCCGGCGATCAACCTCGTCACCCGCTACCTGGCCAAGGCGGCATGTGAACTCGGCCTCCGGCAACGTCAGGAAGCACTGCGAAGGCGGGGTTCCGCCCGTCCCGACCCCGGAGCGCGTTCAGTCGCCGGACAGGACGGGGCGCAGGGCGTCCAGGACGGCGGGGTCCTCGATGGTGGAGGGGACCGGCTCGTCCCGGCCGTCGGCGATGCCCGCATGGTCTTGCGCAGGATCTTGCCGGACCGGGTTTTGGGCAGGCGCGGTCACCACGTCGACCCGGCGCAGCGCGGCCACCGCCCCGATCCGGTCCCGGATCAGCTGGACCAGCTCGGCCGACAGCACGTCCGGCGCGGTGCCGACCCCGGCCTTGAGCACGACGAACCCGCGCGGGACCTGGCCCTTGGTGTCGTCGTACACGCCGATCACCGCGCACTCCGCCACCGCGGGGTGGCTGGCCAGCACCTCCTCCATCTGCCCGGTGGACAGCCGGTGCCCGGCCACGTTGATCACGTCGTCGATCCGGCCCATCACGAACACGTAGCCGTCGCCGTCCCGGTACCCGCCGTCGCCGGTGGTGTAGTAGCCGGGATGGGCCGACAGGTAGGACGCGACGAACCGCTCGTCGTCGTGCCACAGCGTGGGCAGGCAGCCCGGTGGCAGCGGCAGCCGCACCACGATGTCGCCGGCTCGCCCGGCTCGACCTCGGTGCCGTCGGCGTCGACGACGCGCACGTCGTAGCCGGGCACCGGCACGGTGGGCGAGCCGGCCTTGGTCGGCATCGGCTCCAGGCCCATCAGGTCGGCCACGATCGGCCAGCCGGTCTCGGTCTGCCACCAGTGGTCGATGACCGGGATGCCGAGCAGTTCGCTGGCCCACCGGTAGGTCTCCGGGTCGAGCCGCTCGCCCGCCAGGAACAGGTACGGAAGCCGGACAGGTCGTACCGCTGAGCCAGCTCGCCCGAAGGGTCCTCCTTCTTGATCGCCCGGAACGCGGTCGGCGCGGTGAACAGGGTCTTCACGCCGTGTTCGGCCACCACCCGCCAGAACGCGCCCGCGTCCGGGGTGCCGACCGGCTTGCCCTCGTAGAGCACGGTGGTGCACCCGGCCAGCAGCGGCGCGTAGACGATGTAGGAGTGGCCGACCACCCAGCCCACGTCGGAGGCGGCCCAGAACACCTCGCCGGCCCGGGTGTCGTAGACGTTGTCCATGCTCCAGCGCAGCGCCACCGCGTGCCCGCCGTTGTCCCGGACCACGCCCTTGGGCTTGGCCGTGGTGCCCGAGGTGTACAGGATGTAGAGCGGGTCGGTGGCGGCGACCGGCACGCAGTCAACGGCTTCGGCTCCGGCCACCGCGGCGCCCAGTCCAGGTCGCGGCCCGCGGTCAGCGCCGCGGTGGCCTGCGGCCGCTGCAGGATGACGCAGCGCTCCGGCTTGTGGCGGCCAGCTCGATGGCGCGGTCCAGGATCGGCTTGTACTCGATGACCCGGCTGACCTCGATCCCGCAGGACGCCGAGACGATCACCTTCGGCGTGGCGTCGTCGATCCTGGTGGCCAGTTCGGGCGCCGCGAACCCGCCGAACACCACCGAGTGACCGCCCCGATCCGGGCGCAGGCCAGCATGGCGATCAGCGCTTCAGGGATCATCGGCAGGTAGACGATGACCCGGTCGCCTTTTTCCACGCCGAGATCGCGCAGCACCCCCGCGAACCGCGCCACCGCCTCGAGCAGCGCGTCGTAGGTGTACGTCCGCTGGGTGCCGGTCACCGGGCTGTCGTAGATCAGCGCGGCCTGCTCGCCCCGCCCGTCCCGCACGTGCCGGTCCACCGCGTTGAAGCAGGTGTTCAGCACCCCGTCGGGAAACCAGCGGTAGAACGGCGGGTTGGAGGCGTCCAGCACCACGCGGGGCGGCTGGTACCAGTCGATGTTCTTCGCCGCGTCGGCCCAGAAGCCCTCGGGGTCGGTCAGGCTCCGGTCGAATTCCTGCGCGTAACGGCTCATGACAACAAGCCGTACCAGGCGGGGTCGCCACTTGGCTAGGCCTGGCTGGCCTCAGCTGTTAGGTTCGGAAGAGTCCTCACGCCCGGGCCCGTAACCGGATCTATGGAGCAGAGGCAAGCCCGCTGGCGGGCCTGCGCGTGGTGAGGTGAAGATGTGGTGAGCGGGCGGAAGCGCCGCTCCCCGGACTGGCTTTCGGGGAGTTCTTCCGTAACGCGTACCAGCCGCTGGTGCGGGACGTCATCTTCGCGGGCGCGACCCCCGAGGAGGCCGAGGACGCGGTGGCCGCGGCGATGGTCGAGGTGCTCAAGCGCTGGGACGAGATCGGCCGCCCGCGAGCGTACGCCAGGCAGGCGGCTCTCAACAAGATGTACCAGAGCAGGCAGCGGGGCCTGGGGCGGCTCCGCGAGCGGCTCATCGAGCGGGGAAGCGTGCGGCCGAGGGCGGCCTGGATCCGGGGCTCCTGGTCTGGAGCAGCAGGAATGGGTCACGCTGCTGCTGAAGTCGCTGCCGCAGGCCCAGCGTGAGGTGCTGGCCTGCATGGTCGACCTGTTCACCCCGCAGGAGATAGCCGAGCTGCTCGGGAAGACCGAGGCCGCCGTCCGCCAGAACCTGTGCGCGGCCCGCAAGAAGCTGACCAGGCGGCTCGGCCAGGCCGGGCGCCGCGACGGCAGGGAGGGGGCCACGTGAACACGGTGCCTGACGGCAGGAACGAGTCGCTGGACGAGCTGTTCGGGAGCCTCTTCGCCTGGCCGGCGAGTTCGCGGGGCAGATCGGCCGGGACGAGATCGAGGCCAGGCTGCGCCACGTGCTGCGCCAGGCGGGCCACCCGGGGGCGGCGCCCGAGGCGGGCCACCCGGCGCCCGGTCCCGGCGAGTCCCCGGCGGCCACGCTGGTGCCCCTGGCCGCCGGCGGAGACCAGGCCGCCTGGGGCGAGATCGTCGAGCGCTACGCCCCGCTGGTGTACGGGATCTGCCGGCGGTACCGGCTGAGCGACCGCGACCTCGAAGACGTGGGGCAGCAGGTGTGGTTGCGGCTCGTTGATCAGATCGGCCGGCTCCGCGAGCCCGCCGCGCTGCCCGGCTGGCTGGCCACGACCACGGCCCGGGAATGCCTGCGCGCGCTGGCCCGGACGCGCCGGTCCGAGCCGCTGGCCGGGTGGCAGGAGCGGGCGGACGACGCGGCCGCCGGCGAAGCCGCTGACGGGATCGTCGTCGCGGAGATCCTCGCCGCGGAGCGGGGCGCCGCGCTGCGCGCGGCCCTGGCCGAGCTGCCGTCCGACTGCCAGCGGCTGCTGGCCATGCTCCTGCACGACCCGCCTTACTCCTACCGGGAGATCTCCGCGGCGCTCGGCATCCCGGTCGGCAGCATCGGGCCGCAGCGGCGCGCTGCCTGGACCGGCTGCGCCGGTCCGCGGCTTGTCCCCCTACGGGGACGGCAGCCCGTAGGTCAGAACGGCCGCCCCCGCCGGAGCCCGGCCCCGCGGCCTAGCGGTCCAGCGGCCCCCGCTCGCGCAGCAGCAGCAGGCCGTACGCGGCGACGCTGGCGTCATCGGTGATCAGGCCCTCGGCAATCATCTCCTCGAACCTGGCCCGCGGCACCCAGGCCTGGCCCATGTCCTGCTCCTCGGCCTCCCGGTCCGGTGCCCCCGGCTCGAGCCCGGTGGCCAGGAAGTAGTGCCCGGCCTGGGTGCTGACACCGTGCGAGCTGTGCAGGTACCCGAGCCGGGTCAGCTCGCGGGCGCGCAGCCCGGTCTCCTGGCTCGAGCTCCAGCCGGGCGAGTTCCTCCGGTTCCCCGGTTCCCCGTGCGGCCAGCCGCCCTGGGGGAACGACCAGGTGCGCCGCCCGACCGGGTAGCGGTACTCCTCGACTAGGTGGAAGCCGCCGCGTTCGGCCGGGACGACCAGCGCGAAGTCGCGCTTCTCCACGTACGCGTAGGTGCCGCGAAACCCGTCGCGCCGCTCGATGTCGTCGCGGTGCAGCCGCATCCAGGTGTCCTCGTAGACCACGCTGGAGGCGAGCATGCGGATATCCGGGTCGTCGCTCGGGAACGCATGAGGCTCCGATGCCGCTTGTCCGGACCTCGGCTCGGCCGGGCGGCAGCTCGCCGCTGGCCAGCGGGGCTCGGCCGTGACGCCCGTCCGGCCCGCGGCCGGGCGCCGCGCCTGGATGTGCCGGGTCACCGCGGTCGCCCCGAGCGCCGCCGCGACCGGCAGCGTGATCAGCGCGGGCAGCTGGTAGCGCCAGGAGAACTCGTACAGGTCCGCGCCCAGCAGCACGGCCACCGCCGATCCGGTGACGAGCAGGCAGGCCAGCGCGGGCCCGGGGTCGCGGCGCCGCGCCGGAAGGTGAAGATCCCGGCCAGCCCGGCCAGCAGGCCGAACAGGAACACGGGCCCGGGCGTGTACCCGATGTGCAGCTGGTAGTAGCGCAGCGCGATGTCGGCCTTCCAGTGCACCCGGGCGTGCCCGCCGCCGCCGGTCCGCGCGAAGACCTTGTTCACGCTGTTCGGGCCGTGCCGGGTGACGCCGGGCGGGTAGTACGGGTAGCCGAACTGGAACTGCCAGCGCGAGATCGGGGTGTCGCCCTCCTGGGTGTTCCTGGTCAGCGCGAACAGCTTGACCGAGTCCTTGGCGATGTCGCCGGCCACCCGCAGCGGCTGCTGCTTGATGACGCTGTAGGCCATCGCCTTCTGCATCGGGATGGTGTCGATCGAAGATGCCGAGCCTCGACGTTCACCGGCTGGTACAGCACCCGCGGCGACTCGGGCGCGTTGACCAGGCCGTCCACCCCCAAGGTGGCGGCGACCGCCGGGCGCGGGCACAGCGGCCGCTCGTCGGCGGGGATCTTCAGCGTGGCGCAGTCGGCGGCGTGCGCGGCCCGTCCGTACAGGTACGCGGTGCCCATGTTGGACAGCTCGAACCCGTAGTGCATGACCACCGCGGAGTAGCTCATGTAGCCCAGGACCGGCAGCGCGAAGCAGGCCGTCAGGGCCACGCCGTGCAGCAGCTTGGCCCGCCAGCCCGCCGCGGCCAGCACCACGTAGATCAGCGCGGGCGCGATGAGCGCCTCACCCACCTGGCGGACCGGGGCGGACGTGCCGAGCGCCAGCCCGGCCAGGATGACCAGGAACAGGCCGGGCCGCCGCTGCCAGAGCAGCAGCACGAGCCCGGCCACCACCAGCGCCTCGAACAGCACGTCGGGCATGATCGTCTGCTCGGCGTTGAGCTGGTAGGCGTCGAGCAGCACCGGCGCCACCGCCAGCGCGGCCAGCCAGCGCCACGCCCCGCGGCGCAGCATCAGCGCGTACAGCGCGACCGCCATGGCCAGCCCGAGCCCGTGCTGCATCAGCGCCACGTAGGCCAGGTCCCCGCCGAAGATCATCACCGGGCGCAGCACCAGCAGCGAGTAGCCCAGCGGGTCGAACGAGCCCCAGATGGTGTTCACGTAGTCGGTGCCGAAGATGTACTTCTTCGAGTCGATGAACAGCAGCGCGGGCTCGTAGCCGATCTGGGCGATGGCGCGCAGCATCAGCCCGCCCGCCAGCACCAGCCAGAACATCCAGTGCCGCCGCACCAGCCACGGTGGCCCACATCAGCCGGTCCACGCAGACCCGCGGGCTGCCCAGCCGACCGGCTCTACACCGACCTGGCAGCCGGCCGGGCTGGCCGCGGGCAACGCGGTGTCCCTCGTGTCGGTCACGCAGAATCCTCGCCTGAGTCGCGACAGTGCAGTTCCCGCAGTGCGGATCCGTGCAGTCACGGTTGGCTCAACAACAACATTACCTGCAGTCAGTCACACAGGCATGTCTTAACAGGCGGCGGGAGATGCCGCCTCGGGCCCGGCCGCCTTCCTGGCAGGCCTCATTCTGCCGCATCGCGCGGTGGCAGGCGGGCCTATGGGAGAGATTTGCCCGGTGTCGTCACCAATTGCGATCGCGCGTATGTCCTGGTGACGGGCTTGAGGCTGGTCACGGCCCGGTGGTTGTCGGTCCCGGTCCCTACCATCGCCCCATGTCCGGATCAGCGTCAGGACCGGCCCGGCGCCTGGGGCGCCCTGCGGGCCCGGTGCGTCCCGCGTGTACCCGCCCGAGCCGCCCGGGCGCCCGGGTGTCTGCGGCGTGTGCCGCGGCCCGGCCGGCCCCGGGTACGCCCGCTGCTACCAGTGCACGCGGCACGAACTACTCGGCCCGGGCCTGCTGGCCGACGCCGTGGTGCCCAGTCTCCTACGCGGTTAAGGGCACGGCGTTCGCCGCCGACCTGTGGCGCTACAAGGCCGGGCGTCCCGACCCCGCCGCCCGGACGACCCTGCTGGCCCTGCTGCTGGCCTTCCTGCACGACCACGGCGCGCTGCGTGTGGCGGCAGGCCGGCATGGCCGCGCCCGGCCGCCTGGCCGTGGTGCCGACCGGCTGCGGCCGTCCGGGGCCGCATCCCCTGCTCGAGCTGGCCGCGCCGTACCTGCGGCTGCCGCTGGCCCGGCTGGTCATCCGGCCGGGGCGGCAGGGCCGCGACCCCGACGTAGCCCGGTTTCAGGCCGAACGGGCGGGCTCGGAGCCGACGTCCTCCTCCTCGAGGATTCCTGGGTTTCCGGGGCCAGCGCCCAGTCCGCGGCGGCCGCGCTCAAGCGCGCCGGGGCGGGCCGGGTCGCGGTGATGGTGCTCGGCCGTCACCTCGACCCGGCCGACCGGTACGGCGCCGCGCTGGCCGCGCGCCTCGTCGCGGGTCCCGGTGATCCGGGCAGATGCGCCGTACACGAACCTTTCCGCGCACTAAGGAAATAGCATCGGTTTGAACACTCGTTGTGTTGAATCAGTAGCTGGGAGTAGTTTCCGTGCTCTATTTTGACGGGCATGAAAGACCCTCGACTCGCCGCTGCCCTCCTGGAAAGCTCGCCCGACGCCCTGGCCGAACTCTTCGACGCCTACGGTGACCGGCTCTTCCGCTACTGCTGGAGCATGCTCGAAGTCGCGAGCTGGCGCAGGTCGCGCTGCGGGACACCTCCTGGTCGCGCCAGGCGCACATCGCCCGGCTGGCCGACCCCGAAGACCCGGAGTCGCTCGGCCCGTGGCTGTACTCGCTGGCCCGGGCGGAATGCCGCCGGCACCAGGCGGTACCCCCGGCCGCCGTGGCGGGGTCGCCGGCCTGGCAGGGCCTGCCTGCCGCCGATGCCCGGCTGATGTCCTGGAACGCGGCGATGAGCCTGGACGCGGCCGAGTTCGAGGCGCTCGATCTCGCCTGCCGGCACTACGTGGACCTCGCCCTGGTCCTCGGCCTGCCCGGCCGGGAAGCCGACGGCCTGCTGGACCGGGCCCGGCAGAAGCTGGAGCGATCGCTCGGCGCCGAGATCCTGGTCGGCCGCGGCCCCGCCTGCCCGGGCCGGGAGGCGATCCTGGCCGAGGGCGGTACTGGCCGCGCCGGCCAGCCGGGCCCCCTGGGGACCGAGGCCAGGGAGCGGGTGCTCGAGCACGCGGACGGCTGCGCGGCCTGCGGTCCCGCGGTGCCCCGCAACGTCTCGGCCACGCGCGTCTTCGCGCTGCTGCCCGTCCCCGCCCTGACCCCGCAGGACCGGGCCGGGATACTCGCCGCCCTCGCCGGCCACCAGCCCCCCGCCGCCCCGGCGCTGGCGCAGGCCACCCTCGTCCCGACCCCCGCTGCCCCGTCCCCGCTGCCCCGGCCCCGGCCGCCCCCGCCCCGGTCGCGGCCCCGCCGGTCGCGGCCCCGCCGGTCGCCGCGGGCACGTCGGCGTTCGGACCGCCCCTCGCTTCCTATGTCCGCGCGTCTGAGCCTCCCGCCCGTTTCCCGGCGGCCCCGGTTCCCGCCGCTCCGCCGGCTCCCGCCGAGTCCGCGCCCTTCACCCCGGTTTCCCCCGCGGCTCCGGCCGCGCCCGCGCCCGCTACTCCGGCTCCGTCCGCGGCTCCGGCCGCCTTCTCCGCCGTGGCCGCCGCGCCCGCCCCGGCCGGACCGCACGCGCCGACCGTCCCGGCATCGAGCCCGTCCGCTCAGCGCACTTCGCGGCCGCGCCGGGTGCACCGGGGCCGGCTGCTGATCGCCGGTGCCGGGGTGATCGTCTCGGCCGTCGTGATGGCGTCGGCGATCGCCATGGCCGGCCGGGCGAGCACGACGCGGCCGGGCGCGTTACCCCCACCCTGGCCGCCGGGGGCGCCGGGCCCGCGCTGCAGGCGGCCGGCCTGGGCGCGGCGGGCCCGGTCTCGTCCCACGCCGCCGCGGGCGGCGCGGGCGCCCGCCCGGCCGGAACCGGGCTGGCCACGCCGCCCCCGCTGGTCAGCACCAAGGGCGACAAGAACCAGGTCATGATCACCGACGCCACCCAGCCGATGCCGCCGGACCAGGCGCCGGGTGCGCGGCCGGCCGCAGGTGGCGCGGCGGGCGAGCGGCGCCAGCGGACGCCGGCCGCGCCGGGCACGCTGCAGCTGTCGGCCGGCGGCTTGGCCCTCGGCACCGGCAACGCCGGGCAGATCACGCTCACCGCGACGGGCGGTACGGTCAGCTGGACGGCCAGCGTGTCCCGCCGGACCAGGTCAGCCTGAACAGCTACGGCGGCACGCTGCCGGCCGGGCACAGCATCACGGTGACGGTGCAGGTCAGCCGGGGCTCCGCCGCGGGCAGCGCGGCCATCTCGTTCCAGGGCAGTGGCTCGGACACGCAGGTTGTCCCGGTTTCCTGGTCGGCCCAGCCGGACGGCTCAGGCACCGCTGGCACCGGCACCCGTCGCCCCCCGGCCCGTCGCCCTCGTCGGGCACGATGGCCGGCCCCGAGGCGCCGAAGCCGACCCCGTTAGGTCCCGGCCGCCGGTATCGGCCCGGACCCGATGACCCGGCCCAGTCCCGGTCCGGGCGGCTCTAAGCTGGACGGGTGACCGCCGAGCCCGTATCGCATACCGCGCTGGTCCGGCGTGCCCGCCGGATCAGCCGTGAGCTTGCCCTGCTCTACCCGGACGTGTACACCGAACTGAATTTCAAGACCCCGCTCGAGCTGATCGTCGCGACGATCCTGTCCGCGCAGACCACCGACAAGCGCGTGAACCTGGTGACGCCGACGTTGTTCGCGCGCTATCCCACGGCCGCGGACTACGCCGGCGCGGACCGCGAGGAGCTCGAGAAGATCATCCAGTCGACCGGCTTCTACCACGCCAAGGCGAACAGCCTGATGGGGCTGGGGCAGGCCCTGTGCGAGCGGTACGGCGGCGAGGTCCCTGGACGCCTGAAAAACCTGGTCACCTTGCCGGGCGTGGGCCGTAAGACCGCGAATGTGGTGCTCGGCAACGCCTTCGGCGTCCCTGGCATCACCGTGGACACCCACTTCGGGCGGCTGACCCGCAGGTTCGGCTGGACCACGGAAACCGACCCGGTCAAGGTCGAGGCCGTGGTGGCCACGCTCATCCCGCGCAAGGACTGGACCGACCTGTCCCAGCGGATGATCTGGCATGGCCGGCGGGTCTGCCATGCCCGCCGCCCCGCCTGCGGCGCGTGCGGGCTGGCCCAGCTCTGCCCCTCGTACGGCGAGGGCCCGACCGATCCGGTGGTGGCGGCCAAGCTCGTCAAGCCCGGCCCCTTCTCGTGATCACCGGCCGCGAGCCGGGGCCAGCCGCGTCGGCCCCGGCGTGGCTGCGCGAGCTGGCGGACGCGGCCGCCACGATGGAGGTGCATCCGCAGCTCACCCCGCCCGCCACCGGCGGCCGGAAGTCCGCGGTGCTCATCTTGTTCGGCGCCGGGCCCGACGGCCCGGACCTGCTGTTCATCCAGCGGAGCGATTCCCTGCGCCTGCACGCGGGGCAGCCGGCCTTCCCCGGCGGGGCCATCGACGCGGACGACGGCGGGCCGGTCGCGGCCGCGCTGCGCGAGGCGGTCGAGGAGGTCGGCCTCGACCCGGACGGCGTGAACGTCGTCGGCACCCTGCCCGAGGCCTTCATCCCCCGGACCGGGTTCCGGGTGGTGCCGGTCCTGGCCTGGTGGCGCGAGCCGTCGGCGGTCGCGCCGGTCGACGCCGGCGAGGTCGCCGCGGTGGAACGGGTCAGCGTGGCCGAGCTGGCCGACCCGGCCACCCGCCTCATGGTGCACGTCACCGACGGCCGCACCACCCCCGCCTTCCGGGTTCGCGGCATGCTCATCTGGGGGTTCACCGCCGCCCTGGTGGACCGGCTGCTCGCCTTGGGCGGCTGGGAGAAACCGTGGGATGTCACCCGGGTCGAGGAACTGGAAACAAGGCGCTGACGGCCTTGAGAATGGCGGAAACCCTATACCGTTAGGGTCGTGCGCGGTGATGTGCTCGACCTCATCTTGATCGTGGTTGTGGCCGCGTTTGCCGTGTCCGGCTACCGGCAGGGCTTCATCGTCGGCGTGCTCAGCTTCTTCGGCTTCGTCGGCGGCGCGCTGCTCGGTGCGGAGTTCGGCCCCAGCATCGCCCGGGCCATCGCCGGGGGGCAGACCCAGCAGGACGTCATCGCCGTCGTGCTGCTGGTGAGCTTCGCCGTGATCGGGCAGTTCATCGCGTCCTCCATCGGCGCGGCCATGCGCTCCACCGTCACCTGGCGCTCGGCCACGGTGCTGGACTCGATAGGCGGTTCGGCCGTCAGCATGGTCTCCGTGCTGCTGATCGCCTGGGTGGTCGGGTCGGTGCTGAACGGGTCGCCGTTCCCCGTGGTCGATCAGCAGGTGAACAACTCGCTGGCGCTGCAGACGCTGGACAAGGTCATGCCGACCCCGGCCAAGACCATGTTCTCCGACTTCCGCAGGCTGCTCGCCAGCAACAGCACCTACGCCCAGGTGTTCAGCGGGATCGGCGCCGAGCGCATCCTCGCCATCCCGGCCCCGGACCCCAACGTGCTGTCCAGCCCCGGCTTCCGCGCCGCGCAGGACCGGGTGGTCAAGGTGCAGGGGGTCGCGTCGAGCTGCCAGCGCCGCATCGAGGGCTCCGGCTTCGTCATCTCCCGTGACCACATCATGACCAACGCGCACGTGGTCGCCGGGGTCACGGACAAGCAGACGGTCACGACCACCGGCGGCCAGACGCTGCCGGCCACCGTGGTGTTCTACGACCCGCAGGTCGACGTGGCCGTGCTCTACGTGCCCGGGCTCAACCTGTCCCCGCTGCAGTTCGCCGGCCAGGCCCGGCCGGGCGACAGCGCGGTGGTCGCGGGCTACCCGCTGGACGCCCAGGAACTGCACACCGTGCCGGCCAGGATCGGCGGCATCCAGAACGCGCAGGGCCCGAACATCTACCAGACCAACACCGTGACCCGCCAGATCTACGAGATCCGGGCCGTGGTCGAGTCCGGCAACTCCGGCGGCCCGCTGCTGTCACCGGACGGCACCGTCGACGGCGTCGTGTTCGCCGCCGCCGTCGGCGTCTCCGACACCGGCTTCGCGCTCACCGCGGCCCAGGTCGCCGCCGACGCCCGGTCCGGCGAGCAGTCCACCACCGCCGTCTCCACCATGGGCTGCGACTGACCCCGGCTCCGCGGCGCTCACCTGGGATCGGCCACCCCGACCTCGGCGGCTCTCAGCCGCTCCCGGCCAGCAGGCGCGGGGCCAGGTCGGCGGGCGGGATGCGGTCCAGGCCGTGCTGCTCGACGCGGGCCGCGAGATCCTCCGCGGCCGCCACCACGGCGGCGATGTCCATGCCGTACGGGCTGGGCCGGCCTGGTACGCGCGGATACGCTCGGTGCCGCGGCGGAGCAGGGTGACGGCGCCGCGGGGGTTACCCCGGCGGGCGTGCGTCAGGCCGACCGCGATCTGGGCCAGGCCCTGCCACAGGTCGCGTTCGGCCGCCGGGCCGGCCTTCCAGGCCGCCTCGAGAACTTCGTGCGCGTGGAACGGGCGGCCGTCGCGGAGCAGCTCGTCGGCGAGAACGGCGGCGTCGCGGCCGGTGATGACGAGATCGTCGGGGATCCGGTCCTGGCCGGGGCCGGCGTGGGCCAGCGGGCGCCCCAGGCCGTCGCGGGGGGCGTGCGTTCCTGGGCCGGCCGGACGGGTCGCGGTCCCTGGGCACGGCGCGGCTAGCGTTCGGGTTCGGGGTCGGCGAGCCAGCTGGTCAGCTCGGTGCCGAGGATCTCGGTCGTTCCTCCTGGGGGAAGTGGCCGGCCCCGTCGATGACGCGCCAGCGGTAGGGGCCGTCGACGTAGCGTCCGGCGCCGCGGGCGGTCTGCGGCAGCACGCAGCTATCCAGGGCGCCGTGCAGGTGCAGGACCGGGGCCACGATCGGGGTGTGCATCTGCCGGGCGTAGCGCAGGCCGTCCGGCCGCAGGCTGCTGCGGGCGAGCCAGCGGTGATACTCCAGGGCCGAGTGCGCCACCGACGGTATCCGCATGGCCCGCGCGTAGATCTGCTCGGTTTCGGAGTCGGGCCAGCCGGGGGCGGACCATTTCTCCAGCAGCTGGCCCACCTTGACGGCGCCGTCGCGGACCAGCTGGCGCTCGGGCCACATGGGCAGCTGGGCGCCGAGCGTGTAGCCGCTGCGGCGGCCCTGGCCGAGCGGGTCGGCGAGCACCGAGCTGCGCATCCGCAGCGGGTGTGCCATCGAGATCACGGCCAGCCGCCGGATGACCTTGGGGTGATAGGCGGCCAGGGTCCAGGCGATCAGGCCGCCCAGGCCGTGGCCGACCACGATCGCGTTGGCCTCGCCCAGCGCGCGGACCAGGCCGGCCGCGTCGGCGGCGGCGGTGACGAGGTCGTAGCCGCGGGGTGGCTTGTCACTGCCGCCGTAGCCGCGCAGGTCGACCGCGACCGCCCGGAAGCCGGCCGCGGGCAGCGTGGTCAGCTGGTGCCGCCAGGTCCACCAGAACTCGGGGAAGCCGTGCAGCAGCAGGACCAGCGGCCCGTCCCCGGCCTCGACGGCGTGGAACCTGGTTCCGTTGGCCGAAACCGAACGATGCGTCCAGGGGCCGCCGATCTGGACTACGGCATCGGCGCCGCTGGCCATCTTCTTACCTCACTTGGTATCGGGTGCCGTGATCTGGGGCTGCTGGCCGTCATGGCGTAGCATCCCCAGGCCTTCGGTCACGGTCTTGCGCGTTACGCGCAGGCCGGAGAGCTTGCGCAGCTTCAGGATGGCCAGGCCTACCCGGCGCCGGCCAGCAGGATCAAGAGCCCGGCCACAATGAGGAACGCCGCCCAGTGCCAGATGCCGAGCGCGATCAGGCCGTACGCCAGGGCGATGCAGAGCAGGACGAGCACCAGGCAGCCGACGAACGCGGCCAGCCCGAACCCGGCCACCGCTATGCCGACCCGCTTGGCGTCGCCTTTGAGTTCGGTCTTGGCCAGGTCGATCTCGTACCTGATCAGCTGGGATACGTCCTTGGCGGCCAGGGCGACCAGGTCACCGAGTGACTGGTCGCCGCCGGCCGGTCCCGGCGTCTCGCTGTGGACCATCGGTGTCCATCTCCCTCGTGTGCGGACCGCAACCCGCGCTCCCGCACCGCTGCGGGCGCCCGCGTCCGATTACTCCTCGGAGCTAGCTCATGTTCGGCAAAGTCCAAGGCTAGCGTTGTTGATCGTCAACATGGGAGCACCCCGGCCGGGTACGGCGTTTCAGCGGTTGCCACCGCGGCGCGAGCATACCGGGCAGACGGCCGGCCGGGCGGCCCAACGCAATTGCCCGGCTTAGGAGTCACGTGGCATTTACACCGGTGTGTGGTGATTCGCCGGATATTACGGCCACATTCCATGGGTCCGGGTAAGCGGCGCCCGCCGCGACCTCATTGCCACCTCATTACGGTGACCGCATAGCGAGCGGCGCCCCTGGCCGGGGCGCCGCTGCGATACCACGTCAAACCGGGCTACCAAGCGTGCACCTTTTTTGTCAGCCAGGCCGGCCGCTACCGGTCCGGCCTGGTCTGATACGCCTCCCGCGGCTGGTCGCGCGTGGGTACCTGGCTGCCGTGCCCGGACGCTTCCACGTCCGTAGCACCTTTCTACGACGAAATCCGCACGCTGCAAAGCCCTAGCATGTAACCAATTCGTGATCTTAATCAGTTCCCGCGATCACATGCCGTAAACGAGTGACTTGCCGGGCCTGGCTCCGGCCCTCGCGGCCGCCGGTCATTTTCAGGGCTAGACAGAACGGCCGGCATGGTATATGCGTGGTGTTTGCGGACCGTGTCCGACAGCCGATGCTTCCCGTGCCCCGGACTCTTACTTAGTGAAAACTCCCGCCGCGGGGCAAGCAAAGTTAGCGATAGACCCTTCTCAGACCCATCCGCATATGTTGTAATTCGATTGGGCTGACGCTGCAACGGGTACCCGTAGCGGATACACCACCAGTGGTAGGGAAACCGACACAGGTGGTGGCATACGAGGGAACTTTGCGGATAAGCTTAGGATAAGGACGGAGCCGGCCTCCCCCCCAGGGCCGGACCGTGCGCGCGGGCGTCGCTCTCCCCCCCGGCGGCGCCCGCCTCCTTTTTTTGCAATCGTTTCCGTGCCCCGCGACGAGAGTCGCTTGTGTGGCTGCTGCGGTTGTGTTCCTGTGTCTCCCGTTATCTCTGTTGCGGTTGAGCGCGGATGTGTCCAGCTCCTGACTTTCTCCCAGGGCCGCCCTGGGCTGAGCGCTGCGCGGCCGCCAGGGCTCCGCCCCCGTCCCGGGTGTTTGTGCTGGTCCTGGCGAAGACTGGGACAGGCTGGGACAGCACGGGAAGAGGGAGGATGGAGCTCCTCGGGCATAGAACACGTTCTTACTTACCGTCACTATCTCAGTGCTAATAGTGAAAAATGCTCCGTGTGCACGCGCCCGCATGGCTGGCCAGATCCGGTCCGGGCGGGCGTGACGCGCCAACGAGGCGACGAACCCTGACGCTCATGTCAGGTTCGGGATGAGCTCCCGACCCTCGCCAGGCCGGTACGTTATCAAGTTGTGATCCGGTTACCCGTAGCTACATTCCGTTGGCTGAGCCCGCGGGCGCGGTAAATGAGTTCCCTCCCGTGCAATCCCATGGGGAACATGGGCGCCAGCGGTACCGCGGGCTGAGTTTGCGGACAGTGTCCGATTGGCCCGCGTTCCATAGCCGCAAAACCGTTGCCGGTATAGGCAATACGCGGCTGTCGTATAAGCGGTAAATACCCAGCCGGAATGATTTAGCCGGGGGCATTGGCCAGTTCCTGAGCACCGGCCAGGCTCGCGGTGCTGGCCGGTTCCGGTGCGCCGGCCAGCAGGGTGTCGAGGAGGGCGACCGCGCCGCGCTTGGACAGCGGGTGGTTGCCGTTGCCGCATTTGGGTGACTGGACGCAGGACGGGCAGCCGGACTCGCAGTCGCAACTGGCGATGGCCGCCCGGGTGGCGCGGAGCCAGTCGGCGGCGGCGGCGAAACCGCGCTCGGCGAACCCGGCCCCGCCGTCGTGCCCGTCGTAGACGAAGACCGTGGGCCGCCCGGTCGCCGGGTGAACGGCGGCGGAGACCCCGCCGATGTCCCAGCGGTCGCAGGTGGCGAACAGGGGGAGCAGGCCGATCGAGGCGTGCTCGGCCGCGTGCGCGGCCCCGGCTAGGTCGATGCCGGCGGCGGTGAGCGCGTCGGCGGCCTCACCGGGGATCGTCCACCACACCGCCCGGGTCATCAGGTGCCGGGGCGGCAGGTCGAGCGGCGTCTCGCCCAGGGACTCGCCGGTGCCGTCGCGGCGCCGGGTGAAGCTGGTCACCTGCCGGGTGACCTGGACGTCGCCGAAGCTGATCGCGGCGTCACCCCAGGTCATCGTGCGCAGTTCGGCGGCCACTTCGAGCTGGGTCGAGGTCCTGGCCGTGGTCGTGTAACCGGGCTCGGCCGGCTCGACCAGCGCTACCTGGTCGGCGAGGTCCAAGGTGGTGACCAGGTAGCTGTCGCCCTGGTGGACGTAGATGGCGCCCTCGTGCACGAGCAGGTAGGCCGACGGCTCGTCGACCGTGCCGATCAGCCGTCCGGTCGCCTGCTCCACGACCCGGATCGGCGCCAGCCCGGCCCCGCGCAGGTCTACCGCCCGCGCCGCGTCCCGGCGCATGCCGTACCAGCCGGTCTCGCGCTTGCGCAGCCGCCCCGCGCGGGTCAGCTCGTCAACCGCCGCCCTGGCCGCCGGGCCGAACAGCGGAAGGTCCGCCTCGGTCAGCGGCAGCTCGGCCGCCGCCGCGCACAGATGCGGGCCGAGCACATACGGGTTGCGCCGGGTCCAGGACGGTCGCTTCGACCGGGTGCCGCAGCAGCAGCTCGGGGTGGCGGACCAGGTAGGTGTCGAGCGGGTCGTCCCGCGCGATCAGCACGGCCGCCGCCGACTGCCCGCTGCGCCCGGCCCGTCCGGCCTGCTGCCACAGCGAGCTCCAGGTGCCCGGCCAGCCCGCGATCAGCACCGCGTCGAGCCCGGTGATGTTGACTCCGAGCTCGAGCGCGGTGGTGGTGGCCAGCCCGACCAGGCGGCCGTCGGACAGGTCGGCCTCCAGCCGGCGCCGGTCCTCGGGCAGGTAGCCCGACCGGTACGCCGCTACCTTGGCTTCGCCCGCCCCCGGCGAGCCTGCGTCGGCTGGAGGCAGGGACCGGCGGGCGGCCAGCGCGACCGCCTCGGCGCCCCGCCGCGATCTGATGAAGGCCAGCGTCTGGACATTCTCGCTGACCAGTCGGCCGAGCAGGTCGGCCGCCTGGGCGGTGGCGGTGCGGCGCAGCCGGGCGCCCGCCGCCCCGCGCGCGTCGGTCAGCGGCGGCTCCCACAAGGCGAAGGCCAGCGGGCCGCGCGGCGAGCCGTCCTCGGTCACCTCCTCGGCGTCCAGGCCGGTCAGCAGCCGGGCGCAGACGCCCGGCGCTCCGACCGTGGCCGAGGCCAGCACGAAGACCGGGCGCTGCTGGTGCTGGCCCGGCGGGGCGTGGTGCGCCACTACCCGGCGCAGCCGCCGCAGCACATGCGCCACGTGGGAGCCGAAGACGCCCCGGTAGCCGTGGCACTCGTCGATGATGACCAGGCGCAGCCTGCTGAAGAACCCCGACCAGCGGGCGTGCCCGGGCAGCAGCGCCCGGTGCAGCATGTCCGGCGTGGTCAGCAGGTACCTGGCGTGGCTGCGGGCCCAGGACCGCTCGGCGTAGGTGGAGTCGCCGTCGAACGTGGCCGCCTGCACCCCGGGCAGCCCGAGCGCGCGGATCGACGCGAGCTGATCCGCGGCCAGGGCCTTGGTCGGCGTGACATAGAGCACAGTGTCGCCCGCTAGCACCGAGGTGAGCGCGGGCAGCAGGTAGCCGAGCGACTTGCCGGACGCCGCGGCGGTGGAGATGATCACGTTCCGGCCGGCCTGCGCGTGGTCCGCGGCCTGGGCCTGGTGGCTCCACGGGGCGCGGATGCCGCGAGCCGCGAAGGCGCCGGTAACCTCGGCCGGGACCCAGGATGGCCAGGGCACTTCCCGGCCGGCCGGGCCGGGATGTGCTCTACGTGTACCGGGCGGCCTGCCTGGGCCTGATCAAGCAGGATGCCCAGGGCGCGGTTTCCGGCCTCGGTTCCGGGCGCGTGCATAACGGGTCCGGCCGGGGGCAGGGGGGTAAGTGTGGACACAGCTATTTCAGTGTGACATCCTGCCCCGCGATGATCGGAGATTTTCCGTGTGTCGCCCCGTTGGGGGATGCCCGGAGGCATGATTTCGTATAGACATGACACCGGAGCGTGGTTGAATGCCGCAGAGGGTCACGCCCTCGGCTCTGGTAGGTGAGCCCGCGCGCCAGGGCGGGACCCTGAGATGACGCCGTGGATGGCGCTGGAGGATTTGTGGATCTGAAGCTCGGTCACTACAACAAGGACGGCATCGAGATCGTCGACGTCGAGGGCGAGATCGACGTCTACACGGCGCCGCGGCTCCGCGAACTGCTCATCGATCTCGTCAACAAGAACAACTACCAGCTCGTCGTCAACATGGAGAAGGTCGAGTTCCTCGACTCAACCGGTCTCGGCGTGCTGGTCGGCGGCCTGAAGCGGGTGCGCGCGCACGACGGTTCCCTGGACCTCGTCTGCACCCAGGAGCGGATCCTCAAGATCTTCCGGATCACGGGCCTGACGAAGGTGTTCGGCATCCACAACACGGTCGACGACGCCATCGCGGCCAAGAAGCTCGACAAGTAATCCCGCCGGGCCCGACGACGAGCCTCCTGAAAGACAATGCCCACCGTAGAAGTCACATTTACGCCGCTGCCCGCGCACGTCCGCACGGCGCGCCTGGTCGCCACCGCCGTCGCGCGGCGTAGCCGGGTGGACGAAGCGCTGCTCGACGAGGTGCGCCTGGCCGTAGGTGAGGCCTGCTCGCGTGCCGTCGAGGCGCACCGGCGGCACTGCCCGGCCGAGCCGGTCAAGATCGAGATGACCGACCAGGGCGAGCGGTTCGTCGTCGTGGTGAGCGACCATGCCCCCACGGGCGGGGCCGCGTCGGCCGGTACCAATGGTCACAGCCACGACGCGGCCACGGACGCGGTGGCCCTGGTCCAGGGGGCCGACGAGGCCGGGATCCCGGCCGGGTTCGGGCTGGCCGTGATCTCCGGCCTGGCCGACGACGTGCGCGTCACGTCCACGAGTGCGGGTGTCAGCGTCCGGATGAGCTGGCCGTCGGCCGCTCCCACCGGATAACCAGCCCCCGCGGGCCAACGAGCCGGCGGGCACGGCGTACCGCGCCGCGCCCGCCGGCTCTCTAGTGGTCCCGCCTGCTGTCCGCCCCGGTCCAGCCAGTTACACTGGCGTGTCGCCACGATAACGAACAGATCACGGAACGGTTAGGAACGGCGCGATGTTAGTGGTTCGGCGCGTGCGTGCGTAGACTCCCGCCCACTCGTTTAGTCCCGATCGGCAACGTCTTCCGTTCGGAGTTTCCAGGAGGTCGAATGTTCAGGCATGTCTCTGCGCTGGCGGCGAACCCCGTCAGCGTGAGCGGCACCAACCTGACCTGGGTCATCATTGTCGCCGTCGTCGGGCTGCTCGCGCTCGGCGTGGCCGGCGTGCTGGTGCGGGAAGTGCTCGCGGCCAGCCAGGGAACCCAGCGGATGCAGGAAATCTCGCGCGCCGTGCAGGAAGGCGCGGCGGCATACCTGCGCCGGCAGTTCAGGACCCTCGGCATATTCGTGGTCATCATCTTCTTCGTCCTGCTCGTGCTGCCCGCGGACGGTGACGGGGTGCGCTGGGGCCGCAGCATCTTCTTCCTGGTCGGCGCGTTGTTCTCGGCGCTTACCGGGTTCACCGGCATGTCGCTGTGCGTGCGCGGCAACGTCCGGGTGGCGGCCGCCGCCCGCGAGGGCGGTGAGCGGCCCGCGTTCCGGCTCGCGTTCCGCACCGGCGGCGTGGCCGGCATGTTCACCGTCGGGCTCGGCCTGTTCGGCGCCGCCATGGTGGTGATCTTCTACAAGGCCAACGCCCCCGAGGTGCTGGAGGGCTTCGGCTTCGGCGCCGCCCTGCTGGCCATGTTCATGAGGGTCGGCGGCGGTATCTACACCAAGGCCGCCGACGTGGGCGCGACCTGGTCGGCAAGGTCGAGCAGGGCATTCCCGAGGACGACCCGCGCAACGCCGCCACCATCGCCGACAACGTGGGCGACAACGTCGGTGACTGCGCCGGCATGGCCGCCGACCTGTTCGAGTCCTACTCGGTCATGCTGGTCGCCTCGCTGATCCTCGGCAAGAGCGCGTTCGGCGACAAGGGCCTGATCTTCCCGCTGATCATCCCGGCCATCGGCGTGATCACCGCGGTCATCGGCATCTTCTCGGTCGCGCCGCGGGCCAAGGACCGCAGCGGGATGACCGCGATCAACCGCGGCTTCTTCATCTCCGCGATCATCTCGGTCATCGGCGTGGCCATCGCCTGCTTCACCTTCCTGCCGGCCCACTTCGCCGCGCTCAAGGGCGTCACCGACAAGGGCATCCTGGCGTTCAACGGCAACCCGCGCTGGATCGCGCTCGGCGCCATCCTGATCGGCATCGTGCTGGCCAGCGCCATCCAGTTGCTCACGGGGTACTTCACCGAGACCAACCGGCGCCCGGTCAAGGACATCGGGGAGAGCTCGGAGACCGGCGCGGCCACCGTCATCCTGTCCGGCATCTCGATCGGCATGGAGTCCGCGCGTGTACTCGGCCCTGCTGATCGCCGGCGCGGTGTTCGGCGCCTACCTGCTGGCCACGGGTAACGCGACCATCGCGCTGTTCGCGGTGGCGATGGCCGGCATCGGCCTGCTGACCACGGTCGGCGTGATCGTGTCGATGGACTCCTTCGGCCCGGTCACCGACAACGCCCAGGGCATCGCGGAGATGTCCGGCGACGTCGAGGGCGACGCCGCCCAGGCGCTGACCACGCTGGACGCGATCGGCAACACCACCAAGGCGATCACCAAGGGCATCGCGATCGCGACCGCGGTGCTGGCCGCGACCGCGCTGTTCGGCTCGTTCCGCACCCAGGTGGAGTCGGCGCTGACCGGCAAGGCGGCCGGCACCTTCAACCTGGACGTGGCCCAGCCGAACGTCCTGGTCGGCGTCATCATCGGCGCGTCGATCGTGTTCCTGTTCTCCAGCCTGCTGATCATGGCGGTGGGCCGGGCCGCGCAGCGGGTGGTGCTCGAGGTGCGGAACCAGTTCCGCACCCACCCGGGCATCATGACCTTCGAGGAGAAGCCCGACTACAGCCGGGTGATCGACATCGTCACCAGGGACTCGCTGCGTGAGCTGGTCACGCCGGGCCTGCTCGCGGTGATGGCCCCGATCGCGGTCGGCTTCGCGCTGGGCTACCAGCCGCTCGGCTCCTACCTGGCCGGCGCGATCGCGGCGGGCGTGCTGATGGCCATCTTCCTGGCCAACTCGGGTGGCGCCTGGGACAACGCCAAGAAGCTGGTCGAGGACGGCAACCACGGCGGCAAGGGCTCCGAGGCGCACGCCGCCACCGTCGTCGGCGACACCGTGGGCGACCCGTTCAAGGACACCGCGGGCCCGGCCATCAACCCGCTGATCAAGGTGATGAACCTGGTCTCGCTGCTCATCGCGACCAGCGTGGTCAAGTACAGCGGCAACACCGGCCTGCGGGCCGGCGTCGCGATCGGCGCGGTGGTCATCATCGTGGTGGCCATCGTGATCTCCAAGCGCCGCTCGGCCGGCCTGGCGAGGACACCCCGGCCGCCGCCGAAGTGCCCGGGGCGGTGTCGCCCGCGGTGGAGGGGGCCACCCCGGCTCCCGCCAGCACCGAGGCCACGTCGGCGACCGCCGCCGACGAGGCCGTGGCCCTCCCGTCGCCAAGCACACCGAGTAGCTCCGGCGCGCAGTTCCCGAACCGGGCCCCACGCCGACCACGGCGCGGGGCCCGGTCCGCGTCTTGGCCTGAGCGTGCCAACCTGCTGGTGCTGTGGCACACCGAGCCCGTTGGCTGGATCAGGGGCGGGGTTGTGCCTGTGGCCGGAGTGGCGCTCACCGGCGGAGCCGAGGTGCCATTCGACGGTCTCTTGCGTGCCCTGTGTGCCACCGGTGCTGTTCTAGGTGACCCCGTGTGCCATCGGTGCTGTTCTCTAGGTGACCCGAGGCCACGCGGTGCTGGCGGCTACAGGCGCTGGCGGCTACGTCGTCGCTGGAGATGCCGAGCAGGTACAAGATGGCGTCCAGGTAGGGGACGCTCAGCGAGGTGTCGGCCGCGTCGCGGACGACGGGCTTGGCGTTGAAGGCCACGCCGAGGCCGGCGGCGGCGATCATGTCCAGGTCGTTGGCGCCGTCGCCGACCGCCACCGCCTGGGACAGCGGCACCCCGGCGGCCGCGGCGAACCGGCGCAGCGCCTCCGCCTTGCCGGCCCGGTCGATCACCGGGCCGGAGACCGCCCGGTCAGCTTGCCGTCCGCGATCTCCAATTCGTTGGCGGCCACGTAGTCGATCCCGAGCTCGGCCGCCAGCGGCCCGATCACCTGGACGAACCCGCCGCTGACGATCCCCGACTTGTAGCCCAGGCCGTCCAGCGTGGAAATCAGCGTCCGCGCGCCCGCGGTCAGCCGCAGCCCGGCCCGGACCTCGTCGAGCACGCCGGCAGGGAGCCCGGCCAGCAGCGACACCCGCTCGCGGAGCGACGCGGTGAAGTCCAGTTCCCCGCGCATCGCGGCCGCGGTCACCTTGGCCACCTCGTCGGCGCAGCCGGCCCGCGCGGCCAGCAGGTCGATCACCTCGCCCTGGATCAGGGTGGAGTCCACGTCCATCACGATCAGCCGCAGCGCCCGCCGGTGCAGCCCGCCGCGCTGGACCGCCACGTCGATCCCGTGCTCGACGGCGGCGCGGGCCAGGTCCTCCCGCAAGGTGGCCGGATCCCCGCCCGAGACGTCGAGCTCGATGCAGGTCACCGGCTGCCGCGCCAGGCGGCCGATGCGGTCGATGTTGGCCCCGCGGGCCGCGATCTGCCCGGCAATGCCGGAAACCGCCGCGGGCGCTAGCGGGCTGCCCAGCAGCGTGACGTGCAGCACGCTGCCCCGCGCGACCGGCTCGGAGCGGAACCGGAGCCCGGTGGTGATCTCCACCTCCAGGCCGAGGTCGGCGGCCAGCGCGCTGACCGCGGCGTGGATGGCGGTCAGGTCGGGCGGCGTCGTCGCAGCCGAGCAGCACGCCGAGCACCAGCCGGCCCCTGATCACCACCTGCTCCACGTCCAGGACGCTCAGCGGGTGCCGGGCCAGGACGCCGAACAGCCGGGAGGTCACGCCCGGCCGGTCCCGGCCGGTCAGCGTGATGAGCAGCGTGGTCCGCGGGGTAGTCATCGCGGGCGTCAGGCTACCCCACCAGCGCAACGTCACGGCAGCAGCAGGTGCACGTCGCCGAACTCGTGCCACAGGTACCCGGCGTCGATCGCGGCCTGGTAGCACCGGCTGAGCAGGTCCGGGCCCGGCGAACGCGGCCAGCATCCGCAGGTGCGAGGAGCGCGGCTCGTGCAGCCCGGTGAGCAGCCCGTCCACCGCCCGTACCCCGGTCTCCGGCGTGACCACGTGCGACGTCCAGCCCGCCGCGGCGCGTCACCCGGCCGCCGCGCCCGGGCGGCGCGTCTCCAGCGCGCGCACCACCGTGGTGCCGCCCGCGATGACCCGGCCGCCGTGCGCCCGCACGTGGTTGACCAGGTCGGGCCGTGGCGGGCGGCACGTCGAACGGCTCCGGGTACGGGTCCTCGTCCGCCTCCAGCGAGGACACCCCGGTGTGCAGGGTGAGCGGGGCGATCAGCACGCCCGCGCGCGACCAGCTCGGTCACCACCGCGCGGGGTGAAGGGACGGCGGCGCTGGGCATCTCGGCGCTGCCCGGCCGCCGGGCGAACACCGTCTGGTAGTCGGCAGGGCCAGTCCCGCGCACGTAGGAGTACCGGATCGGGACGCCGTGCCGGAGCAGGTAGGGCACCACCGCCGACCGACAGCCGGGCCCGCCACAGCCGGGCGCGCGCGGTCCTCCAGGGTCAGGGTCGCCCCGCCGGGCAGGGTGATGACCTGACCGGGGATGCCCCGCCGCCCGGCCGGATGTCTTGCCCTCCCGCCGGCGCAGCTCGACCAGCCAGGACCCGTCCGGCCGCGGCGTGGAGAAGTGCACCCGGCTCGCCGCCGGCCGGACCTGGGCGGGCAGCGTGCCGCTGGTGTTGACCACGAGCAGGTCGCCGGGGAGCAGCAGACCGGGCAGCGCGCGGAAGATGTGCCCGGTGACCTCCCCGGACGCGGTGCGGCTGACCAGCATCCGCACGCCGTCCCGGGCCTGCCCCCGGGCCTCCGGCGGGTCGTGGGCCTCCAGCTCGGCGGGCAGCGTGAAGTCCAGGCCGGGTCACCGGCTCCGGCCTCACCGGCAGCAGGTGCGCGGCCCGGTACCGGCCGCTGGGCAGCCGTTCGGTGACCAGCCGGAGCAGCGCGGGCACGACCGACTCCGGCCGGGCCGGTCCGAGATGTCCTCGCCGGGGAAGGCCCGCTGGTGCATGTCGGTGCGCAAATCGCCGGGGTCGGCCCACCAGACACGAAGCGCGAGTTCCTCCGCGGCCAGCACGTTGGAGGCCTGCTCCAGCGCGGCCTTGGCGGCGCCGTAGCCGCCCCAGCCGGCGTAGGCCTCCCCGGCCGCGTCCGAGGTGATGTTCAGCACCGCGCCGCCGCTGCGGCGCAGCAGCGGGAGCATCAGCTGGGTCAGCGCGACCGGGGCGATCACGTTCGCCTCGAACGCGGCCCGCAGCTCGGCCAGCGGGTAGTCGGCCAGCGCGGGCAGCGGGCTCGCGCCGAGCGTCCGGCGTTGTTCACCAGCAGGTCGAGCCGGCCCGCCATCCGCCGCGTCGCGCAGCGCGCCCCGGTGCGCCGGATCGGTGACGTCGCCCGCGACGGCGATGACCGGGCGGCCGCCGGCCTGGATCGCCCGCCGCGGCTGCGCCAGCGCGGCCGGCGTCCCTGGCGTCGGTGATGAGCGTGAAGCCCTCGCGGGCCAGCCCGGCGGCAAGTGCCCGGCCGAGTCCGCGGGAGGCCCCCGTAACCAAGGCTATCGGGGTATCCATGCCGTTCACGCTAGACACGCCCGCCCCGCGCACATCGGTCCGCGCGGCGCGCCGCCCGCCGCCGATGGTCCTAGGACCGCCGGCCTGATGCGCGCCGCCGCAGCGCGGCTAACGTCGGTGGCCATGAGCGACGGACTGGACGAGCTGTACCGGGTGAGCCAGGCGGTGCTGTCCGTGACCCGGCAGATGTCCGTCCGCGACGTGCTGCAGGTCATCGTGCGGTCGGCCCGGTCCCTGGTCGGGGCGCGCTACGCCGCGCTCGGGGTACCCGATGAGGGCGACTCGTTCGCCGAGTTCGTGGTGGACGGGATCAGCCCGGCCGAGGGGCAGGCCATCGGCCCGCTGCCGCGCCGGCACGGCATGCTCGGCGTGCTGCTCACCGAGGGCAAGCCGGAACGGCTCGCGGACATCCGCGCGGACCGCAGGTTCGAGGGCTGGCCCCCGCGCACCCGCAGCATGTCGCACTTCCTCGGCGTCCCGGTCCGCGACGGCGAGGCGGTGCTCGGCATCATCTTCGCGGCCAACAAGGTCCGCCGCCGCAGCGTCCCGGCTTCACCGAACGGGACGAGGAGATGCTGTCCCTGTTCGCCACGCACGCCGCGATCGCGCTGACCAACGCCCGGCTGTACGAGCGGAGCCGCGAACTGTCGGTCATGCACGAGCGCGCCCGGCTGGCCCGTGACCTGCACGACGCGGTCACCCAGAAGCTGTTCAGCCTCCGGGCGCACGCCCGGGCCGCGGCGGTCCTGGCCGCCGGGAGCCGGTCCAGCGCGGCCCGGGTCAAGGCCGAGATCGACGAGTGATCAGCGCGCTCGGCGCCGAGGCCCACGCGGAACTGCGCGCGGTGATCGACGGGCTGGCCCCGCCCGACCTGGAGGCGGCCGGGCTGGCCGAGTCGATGCGCCGGTACGCGGTGCTGGCCGGGCGGGCGCACGGCGTGCCCGTGACGTTCACCGCGGCCGGACTGCCCGCGCTGAGCGCGGCCTCGAGGCGGCGCTGTACCGGGTCGCGCAGGAGGCGCTGCACAACGCGCTGCGGCACGCCGCGGGGCGGCGCACGTGCGGGTCCGCCTGTCGCGGACGCGCGCGCCAGGTCGTCCTGGAGGTGGCCGACGACGGCACGGCTTCCCGGCCGGGGCGCCGTCCGGCGGGCTCGGCCTGGCCTCGATGCGGGACCGGGCCGCCGCGGCCGGCGGGGGCTCACGGTCGTCGGGCCCGGCCGGGGCCCAGGGTGCGGATGACCGTGCCCGCCGGGGGCAGCCAATGCCGCCGCCCATCAGGGTGCTGATCGTGGACGACCATCCGGTCGTCCGGCAGGGGCTGCGGGCCCTGCTCGAGGTGCAGGACGGGATCGAGGTGGCCGGCGAGGCCGGCGACGGGACCGCCGGCGCTGGCGCTGGCCGCCGAGCTCGCCCCGGACGTGATCCTGCTGGACCTCAAGCTGCCCGGCATGGACGGCCTGGCCGTCTGACCGAGCTCGACGGCCGGCGGCCACCCGGCCCGGGTCCTCGTGCTGACCAGCGCGACCGAGCCCTCCGCGGCCAGCCCGGCGCTGCGGTCCGGCGCCGCGGGCGTGCTCTACAAGGACGTCGACCCCGACGCGCTGGTCCGGGCCATCCCCTCGGTCCACGATGGCACCTGCTGCTGGCCCCGGAGGCGGCCGGGTCGCTGGTCCGCCCGGCCGGGGCGGGGGACGCCGGGCGCGGCCTGGACGCGCTCACCCGCCGGGAGCGCGAGGTGCTGGCCGAACTCGCCAAGGGCCGGTCCAACCGGGAGATCGCGCGGGCGCTGACGGTCTCGGAGAAGACCGTGAAGGCCCACGTCAGCGCGGTGCTGGCCAAGCTCGGCGTGCAGGACCGCACCCAGGCCGCCCTGCTCGCCGTCCGCCACGAGCGCGGGGCAGCGGCTCCTGTCTTCCTCAGGTGACCGGCCGGGACGGTGGCGCAATCACCCCCACTGAGGGAGCGGTTGGCGCAAGGACCCCACCGGTTACGACCCCTTCCTGGACCGCTTTAGTAAGGTGGGCGTAGACGATGAGTTGTCCAGGTAGTGGCCGGTGGCCTGGTCGTAGGGGCCGCCGCAGGTGATCAGCCGCAGCCTGGGGTACCGGGCTTGCCGTAGACCGCGCGGGCGGGAAGTCGTCCTTCGCCGTCCTCTGCAGGCCGTCCACCACGAACACCGCGGTCCTGCCGTCGGTCAGCCGGACATAGATCCTGTTTCCTTCCGCAGGTTCTTGAGCTCAGAGTACGACCGGGCGGTCACCGAGTCGACGTGCCCCAGGATCACCGAGTCCTGGCGGGTTGTCCCGGCGTCGGGCCGTACTTGTACCAGCCGGTCAGGTTGTGGTCGGCGAGCGGCGGCACCTGCACGGTCCCGTCCGGGTTCAGCCCGACCTCCGTCACCGGTGTGTTCACCCCGATCGCGGATGCGCAGGCGCACCGGGACCGACCGTTTCAGCGGCCGGACCCGCCGGTTGCGGTGAGCCGCGGCACAGACGTCTTGACCGACGCCGGGATCAGCGACGCGGCGCTGTCCGGCAGCGGGCCGTGGCTGGTCAGCGCCACCGCGGCGACGGTGAGGCCGACGGCGCACAGCAGGGCCGCCGCCAGGGCGGTGGGCAGCGCCCACCGTCCCAGCGGCGTACGCCGGTGACGTGGCAGGTACACCTGGGTGTGCCGAGCCGCGGAGCTATGCGGCGCCGGCGTGGTCCGCGTCGCGGGCCTGCCGCCAGCGCCGGAATGCGACCAGCCCGAGCCGCGCCGCGACCATCGGGACCGCGCCGCCGCCCGCCGCCAGCGGGATGTCACTGCCGCCAGCCATCCGCCGCCGGTGTTGGCCGGCCCGGACGGCACTGGCGAGCCCGAAGCGACAACGGGGCGACCGCGGTCGGGGTCGAGCTCGCGGTGACGGCAGAGGGACCGGCGGCGGGTGTGAACGGCTTGGCGGTGTACACCGGTGTCGGCGGACAGCCGGGGTCGGCGTGGACACCGGGGCCGGTGTGGGCGGGACCACCCACTGCCACCCCGAGGCGTGGGCAATGGCGTCTGACAGTGGCACGTCGGCGGGGGAGTTGGCGTCGGTTTGCAGCACTTCTTCTGGTACGAATACTGTTCGCCCGGCGGGCAGGTCTGGTTCCCATTCCCGTTCCCGTAGCCCAAGCCTCCGCCGGTGTCTCCCGCCACCCGGACAACGTGGCCGCATGGGCGGCCGCTCCCGGCGCCGATGATCGCCACCGCGCTGGTCGCCAGGCAGCCGGAAAGCATCGCGGATGCGCATAGTCCTTCCGCTCCTTTCGCTATAACCTCGCACGTTTGTACTTGGTCCTGGGTCGTGGAGTAGATCAGGCAGCGTAGCGCAGGGTAAGCGAATATGCGGTTGCGTTATCGATATTTAATTTTTGTCTACCGGTGCCCGGCACGGGTGAACCGCAGATGGCCTGGCACGTCCGCCGGCGTCCCGTTATCAGCCGGCCCTGAGGTGCTTGTGATCGAGCCTTCGAAAGGATGACGGAGTAAGCGGTGTATCTAGGTCGGTCTCGACGGGGTCGCGGTGGCATAGGTTCGGTCTCGGCGACGCGGAGAGAAGGAGCCTGATGTCCGACGAGGTGCTTCGGCTGCGGGGCGTCGAGGTCCGGCGGGACGCGGCGGTCCTGCTGCGCAACGTCGACTGGACGGCCCACGGGGACGAGCGGTGGATCCTGATCGGCCCGAACGGGGCGGGTAAGACCACCCTGCTCCAGGTGGCCGCCACCTTGATGTTCCCCGCCGAGGGCACGGTCGAGATCCTCGGCGAGCGGATGGGCGAGGTGGACATCTTCGACCTGCGGCCGCGGATCGGGCTGACCAGCGCCGCCATCGCCGAGCAGGTGCCGCCGGGGAGAAGGTCATCGACCTGGTGCTCACCGCCTCCTACGCCATCCTCGGCCGGTGGAAGGAGGAATACGACTCCGCCGACGTCACCCGCGCGGTCGAGATCCTCGACGCGCTCGGCTGCGCGCACCTGATCAGGCGCCGGTTCGCCACCCTGTCCGAGGGGGAGCGCAAGCGGGTGCAGATCGCCCGGGCGCTGATGCCCGACCCGGAACTGCTGCTGCTCGACGAGCTGGCCGCCGGGCTCGACCTGGGCGGCCGCGAGGATCTGTCCGGCGGCTGAGCAAGCTCGCCCGCGACCCCAAGGCGCCGATGATGGTGCTGGTCACCCACCACGTCGAGGAGGTGCCGGACGGGTTCACCCACGCGATGCTGCTGCGCCGGGGCTCGGTGCTGGCGGCCGGGCCGATCGACGAGGTGTTCACCGAGCGGAACCTGTCCCGCTGCTTCGGCGTCCAGCTGGAGATCGAGCACCGGCAGTCCCGCTGGACCGCCCGGTGCACGCTAGGCAGGTCTCCCCCCGGGTAGCACTGAGTCAGCAACCGCTGGCTGAACTCGCTCGCCGTCGGTAACGTAGCAAACACGCCCGGAAACCCCGGAACTACACCGATTCCCGCCCCGGGCGCAGGAGCGAGGCCGCCATGAGCTCTCTTGTCGTGACGATCCTGCTGGTCGTCCTCGTCATCGCGGTGGTCGCCGCGGTCGTCAAGTCGGTCCGCATCGTGCCGCAGGCGACGGCGGGCATCGTCGAGCGGTTCGGCCGCTACCACCGGACCCTGAACGCCGGCCTGAACATCGTGACGCCGTTCATCGACCACCTCCGCCCGCTCATCGACCTGCGCGAGCAGGTGGTCAGCTTCCCGCCGCAGCCGGTGATCACCATGGACAACCTGGTGGTCGGCATCAACACCGTCATCTACTTCCAGGTGACCGATCCGCGGGCCGCCACCTACGAGGTCGCCAACTACATCACCGCCGTCGAGCAGCTGACCGTCACCACGCTGCGCAACGTGGTCGGCGGCATGGAACTGGAGCACGCCCTCACCTCGCGGGACCAGATCAACGGCGAGCTGCGGGCCGAGCTCGACGAGGCGACGGGCAAGTGGGGCATCCGGGTCGGCCGGGTCGAGCTGAAGGCCATCGAGCCGCCCGGCTCCATCCAGGACTCGATGGAGAAGCAGATGCGCGCCGACCGGGACAAGCGGGCCGCCATCTTGTCCGCCGAAGGCTCCAAGCAGTCCGCCATCCTCACCGCCGAAGGCGAACGGCAGGCCGCGGTGCTCAAGGCCCGCGGCGAGTCCGAGGCGGCCGTGCTCCGGGCCGAGGCGGAAGCCACGGCCCAGGCGGTGCGGGCGCGCGGGCAGGCCGAGGCGATCAGCACCGTGTTCCGCGCCATCCACGAGGGCAACCCGGACCAGCGGCTGCTGGCCTACCAGTACATGCAGATGCTGCCGCAGCTCGCCCAGGGCGACGCGAACAAGGTCTGGATCGTGCCGAGCGAGATCGGCAAGGCGCTGGAGGGCCTCGGCGGTTTCTTCAGCTCGGCCGCCAGCCGGTTCGCCGAGCCCCCGGCCTCGGCGCCGGCCCCGGCCGTGCCCCCGGCGGGGGTGATGGGTACCGCCGGGCTCTCAGGGCCGGGGTCGCAGCTCGATACGTCCGTCGGTGGTGACTCGAGTCTCGAAGGATGGCTGGCGGGCGGTAGCGGGCCCGTGCACGACGGTGCCGTCGGCGATCACGAAGGTGGAGCCGTGCCAGGGGCAGGCGACGCAGGCGGTTCCCCGTTCCAGCACGATCCGGCCCTGATGCAGGGGCCCTCCGAGATGGGAGCACCGATCTGACAGCACGCTGACCTCGGATCCCTGCCGGTACACCAGCAGGGAGAGGTAGCCGAGCTGGCGCCGGACCGGCCTTCGCTCTGGCAGCTCGGCCAGCTCGCACAGATCGTGCCAGCCCAGCCCGGACAGGTGGCTGACCTGCTCGGCGTGACTGGTGCCCGCGCCCAGGCGCAGCGCCAGGTGGCCGCCGAGGTAGGCGCCGATGGTGGCGACCGCGAGCCCGGTGGCGGACAGCGCCCGCCCGTAGCCGGTCCGGCCGCCGGCCCGGGCGGCCAGCGAGCCGAGGAAGAAGGTGGCCGCGCCGCCCTGGCAGACGGCGTGCACCAGGCCGACCCGCTGCTGGTCCCGGTGCAGCGCCGACCAGTCGGCCAGGCCGGTGGCCGCCGCGGGCACGGTACCCGCGAGGCCGGCCGCGACGAGCAGGGCCGCCGCGCGCTCGGTGCCGCGGAACAGGTCGAGCAGCACGGCGGAGGTCCAGCAGCCGAGCGGCAGCCGGACCAGCGCGGGATGGGCGGGCTGGCCGAACGGGACGCCGTGCAGGGCGTCAGTCCGCTGGCCCGCCGGGAGCGCTCGGACCACGGAGTCGGACAGCCCGGAGATGACCGGGTCGAGGGCGTGAGCGCGCTCGATGCGCTCGGCGAGGGCCGACGGCCGGGACAGCAGGGAGGGTTTGCCTCCCTTGCGTGTGCGCCGGCCAGGGTGGAGGAGGGATTGCCGCACGCTTAGTCCGTACCCGCCCCCTCCTTACGGGAACCTGACCTGCTGGTGAAGATCACGCGCGCCGTTCGGCCTCGCCGCGGAGCCGGCCGAGCTGGTCCCGCACGATGCCGAGGAACCGCTGCTGGAATCCGAGCAGCAGCCGCAGCTCCTCGTCGGAGTAGCTGGCGGCGGCGTCCCGCCAGGCCATGACCAGCGGTCCGAAGGTCGGCCCGATCTCCCGCAGGGCCGGGCCCGGGTTCAGGTTGACGATCACCCGGCGCCGGTCCTTCGGGTCGCGGTCCCGGCGGACGAAGCCGCCCTCCTCGAGCCGGTCCAGGACCCCGGTGATCGACGCGGTGGTCAGCCCGGTCTGCCGGGCCAGCTCGCCCGCGGTCATCGGGCCGGTCAGCGCCATGATGTTCAGGCAGTTCAGGTCGGTGGCATTGACGCCGATGCGTTCGGCCGCCACCTGCCCGAGCAACTGCAGGGTCGACCCCGTCTGCCGCATCGCCTGCAGGAACTCGACCTCCATCCGCGCCCGCCCGGCATCGCCCCGCGCCCCGGCCGGTCCCCCGGCCGTCCGCCCGCCCGCCGCGTCCGCCGCATCCGCTCGGTCATGTCGCACCTCCCGCCGCTTTCCTACCAGCCGCCGCGAGGGCCGGCGACCACTCGCGCTCGCCACGCCCGCGAACCGCCACACTCGTTAGGCAAGTTGATATTTAAGAATACTAGACATTAGTTTTCTTAGATGATAGCTTCCCTAAGTGTAGGGCGGATGCGAGCGCCGCGAGACGGGCCGGCCGGGGGGCCGGTCACAGCGCGGGGGCGAGTTCCGTCTGAGAGTGCGAACCGCTACGAGGGGATCCATCACCATGACCACCACGGAAGAAAGCACCCGCCCGCGGCCGCTCATCGGGCCGTCGGCGGGACCGGCCGAGGCCGTGCTGACCAGGCCGCTGACCACCATCCGGACGCCGGGGGAGATCACCCGGCCGATCCGGGCGACGTTCGGTACGGAGGAAAGCTGATGACCACGCAGAAACTGCCCGGCACCGATGCCGCCCGGCACGGCGCCGGCGACGCCGACCTGACCATCATGCTGGCGGCCCACCGCGCGTTCCGCCGGGACCTGACCCGGCTGGCCCGCGCGGCCTCCCGGCCCGCCGGGGCGCTGCGGAGCGAGCCGGCCCGCCGCCGGTCGGTCGCGGCCGGCTGGGAGCTGTTCAAGCGCGAACTGCACCTGCACCACACGGCCGAGGACGAGATCATCTGGCCGGCCCTGCGGCCGCGGCTGGCCCACAGCGCGCACGCCCTGTCGGTGCTCGACGCCATGGAGGAGGAGCACACGCGCATCGACCCGCTGCTGGCCGCGGTCGACGCCGCGTTCGCGGGGGAGCCCGAGGCCGCCGACTGGCCCGGGCACGACCGGCTCGCCGACGTGATCGACGCGCTGGTCAGCACGCTGACCGGCCATCTCGCGCACGAGGAGCGGGACGGCCTGCCGCTGATCGGCGTGGCCCTGACCGCCGCCGAGTGGCGCGGCGCCGGCTTCCGGATCGCGCGGCGGAACGGCCTGGCCGAGGGAGGCGAGATGTTCGCCTGGATGCTGGACGGCGCCGGGCGCGAGGACGCCGCCGCCACCCTGAAATCCCTCCCGCCGCCGGTGCGCCTGCTCTACCGCGCCGTCTGGAAGCCCCGCTTCGACAAGACCCCGCGCTGGTAGGCCAGCCGCCCAGGCTGGCGGCCGCCCGGCCGGCCAGAAGAAGCCAGCAAGGTCAAGGGCGGAAGCGGTAGCCCATGCCGGATTCGGTCAGCAGGTAGCGCGGTCGCGAGGGCTCGGGTTCGAGCTTGCGGCGCAGCTGGGCCAGGTACACCCGCAGGTAGTTGCTCTCCGTCTCGTACGCCGGGCCCCAGATCTCGCGGAGCAGCTGCTTCTGCGAAACCAGGCGCCCGCTGTTACGCACCAAGATCTCCAGCAGCTGCCACTCCGTCGGGGTCAGCCGGACCGCGGCCCCGCCCGCCCGGACCACCTGCTTCGCCGCCAGGTCCACGGTGAAATCGGAGGTGACCACCACCGGCTCGTCCGGGGCGGGGGCCGCCCGGCGGACCGCGGCCCGGAGCCGGGCCAGCAATTCATCCATACCGAACGGCTTGGTCACATAGTCATCGGCGCCGGCGTCGAGCGCCGCTACCTTCTGGCTTTCCTGCCCCCACGCGGACAGCACGATGATCGGGATCGTGGTCCAGCCGCGGACGCCGTGGATCACCTCGGTGCCGTCCATGTCCGGCAGCCCCAGGTCCAAGATGATCACGTCGGGCCGGTCGCGGGCCACCGCGGCCAGCCCGGTGGTGCCGTCCACCGCCGTGCTGACCTCGTATTCGCGCGCGCTCAGGTTGATCCGCAGCGCCCGCAGGATGGACGGCTCGTCGTCCACCACCAGGACCCGGGTCATCGGGCCGCCGCCGGGATGAGCGTCATGAGCCCGCGGCGCCGAGCGCGGAGCGGTCCTCGCTGGCCGCCGGGGCCGCGGGCAGCACGATCGCGATGGTCAGCCCGCCCCCGGGCGTGTCCAGGGCGAGGATCCGGCCGCCCATCGCTTCGGCGAAACCGCGCGCCACCGTGAGCCCGAGGCCCACGCCCGGGTGCCGGTCGCCGGCCCGCTCGAACGGCTCGAAGATGCGGCCCTTCTGCTCGTCCGGCACGCCGGGCCCGTGGTCCACGACCTCCAGGCACACCGTGCCCTCGGACAGCGAGGCGTGCAGCTCGGGCGGCCGCCCGGCGGGGGAGAAGCGCAGCGCGTTGGAGAACAGGTTGGCCAGCACCCGCTCGAGCAGGCCGGGATCGGCCAGCACCAGCGGGAAGCCGTCCGGCACGGCCAGTTCGAGCCGCAGCGAGTCGTCGAGGCCGACGGCGGCCATCGGCGCCACCTCGTCAATCGCGGTGGGCCGCAGGAACGGCTGCAGCGAGCCGGTGTGCAGGCGGCTCATGTCGAGCAGGTTGCCGATGAGCGCGTCGAGCCGGTCCGCGTTCTGCTCGATGGTGGCGAGGAAGTCGGCCTGGTCTTCGGCGGACCACTCCACATCGGTCTGCCGCAGGCTGCTGACCGACGCCTTGATCGAGGCGAGCGGGGTGCGCAGGTCGTGGCTGACGGCGGCGAGCAGCGCGGTCCGCATCCGGTTGCCCTCGGCCAGCGCCTCGGCCTGGGCCGCCTGGGTGCGCAGCCGCTCCCGGTCGAGCGCGGCCACCATCTGGGCCGCGTACCCGGCGACCAGCGCCGGGGTGGCCGAGGCGTCCTGCCCGGCGATCAGCAGGGTCAGGTCGTCGCGGATATCGATGCGATTGGCCGCGGCCAGCCCGGAGCCCGCCGCAGCCCGCCCGGAGCCCGCGCCGCTCGAGGCGATCCGGACCCAGGCGCCGCCCGCTCGTTCGGTCAGTTCGGCCTGGCCGCCGTGGGTGCGGGTCAGGTGCTCCAGGATGGCGGCGGGCGAGTCGGCCCCGCCGAGCACGGTCTGCGCCAGCTCCAGCAGCGCGGCCGCCTCTTCCCGGGCCGCCGCGGCCTGGACGGCGCGCCGGGCGGCCAGGTGGACCATGCTGCTGACGGCGACCGCGACGGTGACGAACAGCAGCAGGGCCAGCAGGTTGCGCGGCTCGGCGATGGTGAAGGTGTGCAGCGGCTCGGTGAAGTACCAGTTGAGCAGCAGGCTGGCCGCCACCGCGGCCAGCACGGCGGGCCAGAACCCGCCCACCACCGTGATCGTCACCACCGCGACCAGGTAGATGAGCAGGTCATCGGCCAGGTCCAGGTGCGGCCGGGCCGCGGTCAGGACCAGCGTGAGCAGCGGCAGCAGGCAGGCGGCCAGCAGCCCGCCGCCCAGCCGCCGCCGGACGCCGATCGCGCCATCCCCGGACGGCGACGAGCCCTCAGCGGAGACCACGCGACGGCCACCTCGCACACCCACGTATACCAGTGTGCGCCGTCGCGCCTGCCAGCGGAACAGCAGGCCGAGCCCGGCGCCGGCCAGCGCACCCAAAGAGATCGCCACGGCGGCGTGCGCGGCGGCCGGCCCGGTCGGGCGCAGCTGCGCGTACGGCGGCCGGGAGAAGCCGGTCACGGTGAGCCAGCCGATGCCGGCCAGGAACACCGCCGCGACCGGCTCGGCCGCGAACGACATGACGAAACCGATCGCCGCGCACAAGATCAGCACCCCGGTCGCGGGCAGGCGGCCGTGCAGCGCGGCGGCGGCCGTGCCCACGGCTAGGTACATGGCAAAGGCGGCCGGCAGCGCGTAGGGCGCCGCCATCGCCTGGTATCCGAACCTGTTTCTCATCGCACTTGCCATTCCAGCCCCGGAAACGGCCGTTTTCAGCGTCCCTAACGGATCCTTAACGCCCGGCCGGAGAAGCTTGACGGCGCCCATACGGCGACGGCCGAGCGGCCCGCTTAGCGTCGGAAGACGTGATCCTCGCGTGAGCGTCACGTGCGGAAAAAAGGAGCCCAGTGGCCATGCGCAAGGCGGCTGACCTGCTCAGCCGGAGTCAGCCGAACGAGCTTCCCGAGACCTTCTGGTATTCGGCCAAGCGCCGCCTGCTCGGCCCGCCGATGATCAACGCCGAGCTCCGCGACCAGCGGCTGTCCAAGAAGCTGGCGCTCGGCGTGCTGTCCCCCGACGGCATCTCCTCCTCGGCCTACGGCACCGAGGAGATCCTCATCGAGCTGATGCCGCTGTTCGGCCTGTCCGCGTTCTTCGTGATCGTGCCGATGACCGGCGTGATCTTGTTCGTCATGCTCCTGGTGGTGCTGTCGTACCGTGAGATCGTCACGGTGTACACCCGGGCCGGCGGTTCCTACGTGGTGGCCCGGGAGAACTTCGGTCCCCGCATCGCGCAGGTGGCCGCGGTCGCGCTGCTGATCGACTACGTGGTCACGGTGGCGGTCCAGATCGCCGCGGGGACCGCCGCGGTGGCCTCGGCGGTCCCGGCCATCGGCCCGTACGTGACCGAGATCTCCATCGGCATCATCTTGCTGATGTGCCTCGGCAACCTGCGCGGCATCAAGGAGGCCGGCAAGATCTTCGCGCTGCCGACCTACCTGTTCACCGCCGTGGTCATCTTGATGATCGTGATCGGGCTGGGCCGGGAGGTGTTCGGCGACCTGCCGCAGCAGAACGTGCACCAGCTCACCGGCCTGTACGGGGTGGGTCACGGCATCAGCGGGATCGGGATGCTGGTGGTGGTGTACGCGCTGCTGAAGTCGTTCGCCAACGGCGGCTCGTCGCTGACCGGCATCGAGGCGGTCTCCAACGCGGTCAGCGCGTTCAAGCCGCCGGAGGGCCGTAACGCCCGCCGGGTGCTGGTGACCGAGGGCGTGATCCTGGGCACGCTGGTGGCCGGCATCTCCTGGCTGGCGCACCTGACCCACGCCGCGCCCTACCGGGTCGGCTACCCGACGGTGATCGCGCAGGAAGCCAACATGGTGTTCGGGCACGCCGGGCACTTCATGTTCTTCGTGGTGCAGGTGGTGACCGCGCTGATCCTGTACACCGGCGGCAACACCAGCTTCAACGGCTTCCCGTTCCTGACCAGCTTCGTGGCCGAGGACTCGTTCCTGCCCCGGTGGATGACCAAGCGCGGCCAGCGGCTGGTGTTCTCCAACGGCATCATCGTGCTGACCGTGCTCTCGGTGACGCTCATCGGCGTGGTCGGGTCCAACGTGAACGCGCTGGTGCCGTTCTACGCGATCGGCGTGTTCACCGCGTTCTCGATGGCCGGCTTCGGCATGGCCCGGTACCACAAGCGGCACCGGGAAGCCGGCTGGCGGCACAAGCTCGTCATCAACTTCTCGGCCGGCGTGCTCACCTCCATTGTCGTGGTGATCTTCGCGGTGGTGAAGTTCACCGAGGGTGCCTGGCTGGTCGTGATCATCTTCCCGGTCCTGGTGCTCGTGCTGATCAGGCTCAACCACGAGTACCGCGACGAGGCCCGGGTGCTGCAGAACATCGGCGAGCGGCGCGCCTCCGGCGTGACCCCGAACCGGCCGAACTACACCCGCCGCGTCGTCATCGTGTTCGTGGACGACTTCGACCTGTCCACCATCGCCGCGATCCGGTACGCCAAGAGCCTGCGGCCCACCGTGGTGCGCGCGGTGCACTTCGTCATCGACACCGAGCAGGCCGAGCGCCTGCGCGCCGCGTGGCTGCCCGAGCGCGGCGTGTCCCTGGAGCTCGTCGACTGCCCGGACCGGCGGGTGGCCCGGGCCGCGGGCGAGCTGGCCGCCCGCGAGACCGAGACGCCGGGCACGCAGGTGACCGCGATCCTGCCCCGGCGCAGCTTCTCGCCGCTGCTCGGCCGGCTGTTGCACGACCGGACCGCGGACAAGATGGCCGGCGTGGTCAGCCGGGTGCCGAACGCGGCCGCCACCATCATCCCGTTCGACGTGCAGAACCGGATCCGGGTCCTGCAGGAGCGCCAGGCCCATCCCAATGGGACCGAGCCCAACGGCAAGACGCGCGTCGGCACCCTGCCGCCCAGCCTGGTCGCGGTGCCTCGCCCGTCGCC